>CAVPSN010000013.1:0-188281 GCA_963708385.1 Bryobacterales bacterium
TCCACCCAAGAGACCGCAGGCGGCTCCTGCTGAAAAACCACGCGAAGCCGCTGATATTGGAGCTTCAAATCGTCCAGCGCGCCGCTGACCACGGTACGCCCATGATCGATGATCGCGACATGATCGGCGATCTGCTCGACCTCCGCCAATTGATGCGAAGAGAAGAAAATCGTCGTCCCCTCCGAAGCAGGCAGCGCGACCAACTCCCGCAGGAGTAGCTCCGTAACAGAGGGATCGAGCCCATCCGGTAGGTTCATCGAGGATGAGAAGTTCCGCGCCATGCGAAATCGCCAGCAGCAGCGTCAGACCGGTGCGCATGCCCTTGGATAGCGCGGAAACCTTGCGGTTGGGCGGCAGATCGAAAAGTTCCAGATAACGGCGTTCCAAATCGTCGCGCCATTCGGGAAAAAAGGGCCTGGTGAATCGAATGATCTGTCGCACAGTCATGTACGGATACAAGTGCTTGCTCTCGGAGACAAATCCGATGCGCCGCCGCAACTCCACCGAGCTATCCGCTGCTCGGACCGCCTGACCGAACAACCGTGCTTCGCCGCATCCTGCCTTCAGGAAGCGAGCAGCAGCCGAATAGTGGTGGTCTTACCGGCGCCATTTCTTCCAAGAAACCCAAAAATGCTTCCGGCCTCAACTTTCAGATCCAGCCCATCCACAGCCGCATGATCCCCAAAGGCCTTGCGGAGGCCTCTCGTTTCTACGATGATATTGCTCACTGTTTTCCCTCCGGGCTTTCCGAGTACATCGTGGAGAGCTCATTCTCGAAAAGTCTTCGCATCTCTTCCTCCGTCGCGCCCAACGATTGAAGACGCTCCATGGCGGATTGAACTATTCCCTGCGCCTTGCGCATCAACTTGCGCCGCTCCTCCACCGAATCGGTAATGAAGGCCCCCAGGCCCTGCCGGAGTTCCACGATGCCTTCATGTTCCAGTTCCCGGTAGGCGCGAACGACGGTATTCGAATTCATTACGAGTTCCTGCGCAAGCGCGCGGATGGGAGGCAATCGATCGCCGGGCCGAAGGGCGCCGGTCTCCACCGCATGCTTCACCTGCTCCATAAGCTGGAGATACAGCGGGACTCCGGAAGAGGCGCTCAAACGAAAGAATGTCATGTATTGTGTGATAGTTGACTATTACAGTACACAATCGAGCGATGATGTGTCAAGCCGCGAGCGATGCGGGGTTGCCGGTCTACCGGTGTGAATGCCCGGTTGGGAAAGGGCGGCTTGCAGCGCGGGAAGCCAGCGGGCCGCTACAATAAGCATATGGCGTTGTTGGACGGTCTTACCGTGGATCGCCGGTTTATGGAGCGGGCAGAATTAGGCGCGAGATCTAACGACCGCCAGTATTGGCTTTCCAAGACTCCAGCCGAGCGCTTCGAGGCGCTAGAGATTCTCCGGCAGATCGCTTATGACTACGATCCGGCTACCGCGCGACTTCAGCGAGTTTTTGAAATTGCTCAACTCAAAAACCGCTAAATATTTGCTTGTTGGCGGGTACGCAGTCAATTACTACGGGTATTCCCGATCAACCGGCGATCTCGATATTTGGATTGGGTTGGGACCCGAAAACGCCGAGGTTGTATGCTCGGCGTTGCGCGAATTCGGATTCCTGTCTGCGAATCCGAAGATGCTCTCCACACCAAATCAGATTATTCGCATGGGCGTGCCGCCGCTACGGCTTGAGATTCTCACTTCGATTTCGGGCGTCGATTTTGGCGAGTGTTATGGCCGGCGGGCGCAGGTGGACGTAGATGGCCTGGCCATCCCGGTAATTCGGCTGGAAGATTTGCGGATCAACAAAAGGGCGGCGGGGCGCGCGAAAGACTTAGCCGACCTCGAGGAATTGCAGTAGCGAGAGCGCGCAGGACGGCGCAACACCCCCCTATCCTACTTCGATAATCCGGCCGATATGTAAGTTGAAGCTTGCTAAAGCAGGCTTGCCTAACAAATTATGAGCCGGATCCGTTTTCTTTTATTGGCCGCGCTGCTGGTCGCCCTTTTCGCCGAACATGCGCATGCCGCAGCTTCGGATATCGCGCTCACGCCGGGTGCCCTGGCCTTCACATATCAGATCGGCGGGAGCACTCCCGCGTCGCAATCGCTAGGGATCAAGAGCACTGGTTCCACGGCTCTGGCATTTACTATCACGGTCACGCAGCCGGTGGCCTGCAGCGCTCCATGCGTAACGGTATCGGCTAACTCGGGGACGACGCCAGCCACACTGCAGGTTTATGCGAATCCTTCCGGCCTTGCCGCCGGGTCGTATGCGGCGAACATCACGGTAAACGCGCCATCTGCGGTAACGATGACACAGAATGTCGGCGTCACGCTGACAGTAGGCAACCCTGCATCGGCGTTGTCCGCCAGCGCCACCACGCTCCCATTCACCTACACTACGGGCGGCGGCGCCACGGCGCAATCGTCGACGGTGGTTATCGCCACGAACGGGAACGCGCTGACGGCGTCGGTCGCAGTTTCGGGTGGGACTTGGCTAAAGGCAACCCCAACGGGGAGTATCGCATTGCTGGGACTGCCGGAAACGTTGACTATCACAGCCGACGCCGCGGGCCTCGCTCCCTCGCTTACGCCGTATAAGGGCACGGTGGTAGTTTCCTCGACAAATGCTTCGAACAAGAGCGTGACGATCAATGTGACTTTGACCGTCAGCGCCGGGGTTCCGACCATTGCGGCATCGAATGGGATCTGGCCCCCTGGAGCGCCGGCCGGCGGTTCGTCACCGGTTACTATCACGATTACAGGGACAAACTTCACGGCAGCCTCCACGGCAATCAGCGGTACGACGACACTTTCGCCGGCCACGGTAGTGAATTCCACCACGATGCTGGCGACCGTTCCGGCCACGCTAATGGCAGCCCCGGGAAATCTTCCGATCAAGATTCAAACGCCAACCGCAGCCTCGGCATCCGCTCCGGTGAATTTTATAGTCTACGATCCGACGGTTCCGCAAGTGTGGGCCGTTGTGGATAGCGCCAGCTATGCTTCAGGGACCGTTTCGCCAGGCGAGATTATTACGATTTACGGCGCCGGATTAGGGCCGGTAGGAGTTACTTCATTTTCGGGGACGCCGGTACCGATCAGCCTGGGAGTCGCGGGAGCGAACACCTCCGTGATCATCGATGGAAACGCGGCGCCGGTGCTTTATACGAGCCCGACGCAAATCGGTTGCATTGTCCCTTTGGCGGTAGCGCCGGGAACGGCGAGTGGGGCGCAGGTCAATCTGACTGTGACGTACAACGGAGTGGCCGCCGCAATGCCGTTCCAGGTTAACGTAGCGGCGGCGAATCCGGGCATCTTCACGCTTGGACCTTCCGGGCAGGGCGCCATCCTGAATATCAATACCAGCGTCACGCCCAACGACTATTCGGTTAACGGCGTGAAGAATACGGCTGCGGCCGGGTCGTGGGTGGCGATCTATGCGACGGGCTTCGGAGTGACAACCTGCACTTCCGCTCCGAGCAGCGCATGCGATTCGCCGGCGCCGACAGAGTCGCAATTCGTCGGCGGCGGGGTTGTCACACCGGTGGGCACGGTTTCGGTGACGATTGGTGGTCAGGCGGTGATTTCTCCCGTAGCGGTTGTGCCTGTTGGTTCCGTGATCGGTCTATTGCAAATCAATGCGCAGGTTCCGGCAAACGTGACGGCGGGCAGTGCGGTTCCGGTGGTGGTTTCGATCGGCGGATTGAGCAGCGCCGGACTCGCCACAATGGCAGTGAAATAGGGTCGGGCGTCTTCTCGGCGCCAGCCGCGCAACGCTCGAAGCATTTCTCGAAAATGCCGCGCGCTTGCTACCCTATAGATTCACTATGAACAAACCCAAGAAAGTGGCCCTCGCCTACTCAGGCGGGCTGGATACCTCTGTCATCATTCCGTGGCTGAAGGAAAATTACGGCTGCGAAGTTGTCGCCGTGTGCGGCGATATCGGCCAGGGCGGCGATGAACTCACCGGCCTCGAGGAGAAGGCGCGCAAGACGGGCGCTTCCGAAGTTTACGTCGAAGACATGCGCGAGGAGTTCGTCTCGCAGTACCTTTGGAAGCTGGTGCGCTCTGGCGGCGTGTACGAGCACAAATATCTACTGGGCACATCCATCGCGCGGCCGCTACTCGCCAAAAAGCAGGTAGAGGTGGCACTGGCCACCGGCTGCGATGCGCTAGCGCATGGTTGCACGGGCAAGGGCAACGACCAGGTACGCTTCGAACTCACTTACAAAGCTTGGGCTCCCCAGCTCGCCGTGATCGCGCCCTGGCGCGAGTGGGACATCGTATCGCGCGAAGACGCCATCGAGTACGCACGCAAGCACAATGTACCGATTGCGCAATCGACCACGAAGATCTACAGCCGCGACCGCAATATCTGGCACATTTCGCACGAAGGCGGCGCGCTCGAAGACCCGGCCAATGCAGCGCCGGACGAGATCTGGATGCTCACCAAGAGCCCGAACGATGCGCCCGATAAAGCGGGCGAAGTCACGATCGGCTTTGAAAAAGGCACGCCGGTTTCGGTGAATGGGAAGTCGATGAAGGCGTTTGAGCTGCTCGAAACGCTCAACCAGATCGGAAGCCATCACGCCATCGGCCGCATCGATCTGGTGGAGAACCGCTTCGTAGGCATGAAGTCGCGCGGCTGCTACGAGACCCCGGGTGGCGCACTGCTCATGTTCGCGGTGCGCGAACTGGAGGCCCTAGCGCTCGATAAGAGCACACTGCACTACAAGCAGAAGCTGGCACTCGATTGGGCAGAGATGGTATACAACGGCCTATGGTTCACGCCGCTGCGCGAAGCGCTGGATGCGTTCTTCGACAAGGTGGCCGAGCCGGTGACGGGCGAAGTGAAACTGCGGCTATACAAGGGCAACATTGAGCCGCTCAGCCGCAAATCGCCGTTCTCGCTTTACTCGCTCGACATCGCGAGCTTCACCATGGGCGCAAGCTACGACCAAAAGGACGCGCTAGGCTTCATCAACCTCATCGGTCTGCCGATCAAGGTACGCGCCGGGCTGGCGGCGAAATCAGACGGACAGATTCAGTCCGGCCAGCCCAACGCCGGGCAAACCAAATGAAGCTTTGGGGAGGGCGTTTCGCGGATGCGTCCTCCGACGTATTCGAGCGATTCTCGGGCTCGCTCCATTTCGACCGCCGATTACTCGACGCCGACATGCGCGGGTCGCAGGCTTTCGCGCGGGCGCTCGAGCGTGTCGGCATCCTAAACGCGGAGGAGCGGGCGGCGATCGTGCGCGCGTTCGATGAGATCCGCGCCGAAGCGGCGAATCCGACATTCTTCGAAGGCGCCGACAGATGAAGACGTCCACACGCTGGTAATCCGCAAATTGAAGGAGCGCGCGGGAGCGGTGGCGGACAAGATCCACACCGGCCGCAGCCGTAACGAGCAGGTGTCGCTCGACACGCGCCTGTGGCTGCGCGAGGAGTGCGACCGAGCGCGGGATCTGCTGCGGTGCGCGATGACGGCGCTGCTCGATCTGGCGGAGCGGTATCCCGACGCGGTGATTCCCGGCTACACGCACATGCGGCGCGCGCAGGCGGTGCTTTGGCCGCACTACTTGCTTGCATACTTCGAGATGTTCGCGCGCGATTGCGAGCGCTTCGGCGAAGCGCGCGCACGCGCCAACGTCTTGCCGCTCGGATCGGGCGCGCTGGCAGGCAGCGGGTTTCCATTCGACCGCGAGGCGATGGCGCGCGATCTGGGGTTCGATGTCGATCACGCGCAACAGCATGGATGTCTCCGGCGATCGCGATTTCGCGCTCGACTTCCTCTATGCCGCTAGCGTGACGATGATCCATTTAAGCCGGCTGGCCGAGGATTGGATTCTCTACTCGGGCGAGGAGTTCGGCTGGATGGAGCTGGGCGATGGCGTCACCAGCGGATCGAGCCTGATGCCGCAGAAGAAGAATCCGGATTCGCTCGAGCTGATCCGCGGCAAGTGCGGGCGGGTGATCGGCGGCCTGACGTCGCTGATGGTCACGATGAAGGGTCTGCCGATGACCTACAACCGCGACATGCAGGAAGACAAGGTCCCGCTATTCGAAGCGGCCGACGAAGTCGCGGGTGCGCTCGAGATGGCGCGCGTGGTGATCGAATCGGCGAAACTGAATCCGGCGAAACCGGCCGCGGCGGCGGAAGAGAGCTGGGTGGTGGCGACCGATCTCGCCGAGGCGCTGGCGCGCGCGGGCACGCCGTTCCACCAGGCGCATCAGATCGTGGGACGGTTCGTGCTCGAGAGCGTACGCAGCAGGCAAGCGGCCGTCGGATTGGACGGCGGAGGAGATGCGCGCGTTCGCGCCGGAGTTCACAAGCGATTTCGCGAAGCTGCTCGACCCGCGGCCCGGTATGCAATCGCGCGAAGTGCCGGGCGGTACGGGGCCGAAGGCGGTGGCCGCGGCGCTCGCGGAGGCGCGCACGCGCCTGGCCAGCATGGCATGAGCCAATGAGCAAGAGCTATCGCCAAGGGCAGATTCTCAAGCTGATCCGCGCCAAGCGCATCACCACACAGGACGAACTGGCTCACGAGCTGAAGGCGCAGGGCATCGCCGCCACGCAGGTGACGCTCTCGCGCGATATCCGCGATCTGCGTCTGGTGAAAACCCATGAGGGCTATCGCGAAATGGAGGGCGGCGAAGAGAGCGGGCCGCATTTCGCGATGCTGGCAGCGGAGTTCCTGCTCGACGTGCGCTGCGCCCAAAACCTGGTGGTGCTGCGCACGGCGCCGGGCCACGCGAATTCGGTGGCGGTGGCGCTGGATAACGAAGAGTGGCCGGAGGTGGTCGGAACCATCGCCGGCGACGATACCATTCTGGTGATTGCGCCGGACACGGATACGGCAAATGCGGTCGGCGAGAAACTACTCGGGATTTTGCGGGCGGGGTAGCCCGACCAGACGCGCGTTATAATGGCGCTCCATGAAGCGCTTCATCACGGCCATTTTGCTCTTCGCCGCCGCTGCGATTTCCGCGGATGCGCCGATAGATCCCTCGGTTTTCAGTTCGTTTCAGTGGCGAAGCGCGGGCCCCAATCGCGGCGGACGTTCCACGGCAGCCGCGGGCAGTTCCGCGCGTCCGCTTGAATATTATTTCGGCGCCACCGGCGGCGGGTTGTGGAAGACCACCGATAGCGGAATCACGTGGCGGCCGGTGACCGATGGACAGATTCATAGCTCATCTGTAGGCGCGGTAGCCGTGGCGGCGTCTAATCCGGACGTGGTCTATATCGGCATGGGCGAGACCGAACTTCGCGGCAACATCATGCAGGGCGACGGCGTGTACAAATCCACCGATGCGGGGCGCACGTGGAAGCACATGGGCTTGGAAAACACGCAGGCGATCGCGCGCGTGCGCATCAGCCCAACTAATCCCGATCTGGTGTACGTGGCGGCGCTGGGGCATCCGTATGCACCCAACAAGGAGCGCGGAGTCTATCGCTCGAAAGATGGCGGCCAGACGTGGCAGCAGATTCTGCACCGCGACGACCGCACGGGCGCGGCGGATATTTGCCTCGATCCGAACAATCCGAATGTGATCTATGCCTCGCTGTGGGAAGTGAACCGGACGCCGTGGGGACTCACCAGCGGCGGTCCGGGAAGCGGCTTGTTCAAGAGTACGGATGGCGGCGATACGTGGAAGGAGATCACGCGCAATCCGGGGCTGCCGCAGATCGATAGGAGCCCGAAATGGGCGAAGAGTGGGCTACGCGAAGAGGGCGACCCGGGGATTATCGGTAAGATTACAGTCGCAGTTTCGGGCGCCGACTCCAATCGCGTCTATGCGGTGGTGGAGAACGCCAACGGCGGCGTCTTCGCATCGGACGATGCGGGCGCCACATGGAAGAAAGTCAGCGACGACCACAATATCAAGCAGCGCTCGTTCTACTTTGGCCGCGTGTACGCCGATCCCAAGAATAAGGACACCATGTATGTTTGCAATGTAGCCCTGCATAAGTCGACCGATGGTGGCAAGACTTATCGCACGGTGCGGACGGCACACAGCGACAATCACGATATGTGGATCGATCCGAACAATCCGCTGCGAATGGTCGAGAGTAACGATGGCGGCGGAGCGGTGAGCGTGAACGGCGGTCAGACTTGGACAGGTTTGGAGTTTCCGACGGCGCAGCTCTATCACGTAGCGGTCACGCACGAGATTCCGTATCACATTTGTGGAGCGCAACAGGATAGCTCGACGATTTGCGTGCCGAATTCGGGCGGCGGGCGCGGCGGCGGTGGAGGCGGAGGACGCGGCGGCGGCAATACGTACAGTGCGGGCGGCGGCGAAAGTGGTTATATCGCGCCCGACCCGCTAAACCCGAACATCTTCTATGCGGGCAGCCAGGGCGCGCTGCTGACGCGCTTCGACCGGCACACGAATACGTCGCGGGACGTGCAGGTATATCCGCTGTTTTTCTCGGGCGAATCGGCGGGATCGCTGCCGGAGCGTTGGCAGTGGACTTATCCGATCGTCTTTTCGCCGCTGAATGCGGGCACGATTTATACGTCGTCGCAACACTTATGGAAGAGCACGGACGAGGGGCATAGCTGGCAGAAGATCAGCCCGGACCTGACGCGCAACGATCCGAAGACGCTGGGCGATTCGGGCGGACCGATCACGCACGATCAGAACGGGCCAGAAATTTACGGGACCGTCTTTACCATCGCGCCCTCGCACAAAGAGGAGAACACCATCTGGACAGGCTCCGACGATGGACTAATTCAGATCACACGCGATGGCGGGAAGACTTGGAGCAATATCACGCCGCCGGGAATGCCGCATTACGGGCGCGTCAGCTTGATTGAAGCCTCTCCGAACGATGCGGCCACGGCTTACGCGGCAGTGAAGAACTACCAGATGGACGACCGCGCGCCGTATCTTTATCGCACGCACGATTACGGGAAGACATGGACCAAGATTGTTACCGGGATCGCGGCGGACGATTACGTGCACACGGTTCGCGAGGATACGGTACGCAAAGGACTGCTGTTTGCGGGAACGGAGCACGGCATTTACGTCTCTTTCAACGATGGAGATGCCTGGCAATCTCTGCGGCTGAACCTGCCGGATGTGCAGGTATCGGATATTGTGATCGCGGGGAACGACGTGGTGATGGCGACGCACGGGCGTTCCTTCTACGTGCTGGACGACATCACGCCCATGCGGCAGTTCACGCCGGAACTGACGAGCGACGCGGCGCACCTGTTCCATTCGGCCGCGGCCGAGCGCAATGTGGGACAGGCGCGCATCGATTACTACTTGTCGAAGCCTGCGCAGAAAGTGGTGGTCGAGATCGTCGATGAAAAAGGCCAGGTCGTTCGCAGCTTCACGGGCACGCCGAACGATCAGGGGGGCCGCGGTGGCCGAGGCGGACGTGGGGGAGCCGCGACGGCGCCGGATGATGCGGCGGCGGACGATCCGGCCGCCGGCGGCGGAGGTGGACGTCGCGGAGGCGGAAATCCAGTGGCGCCGGACAAGGCGGGATTGAATCGCTTCCAGTGGGATATGCGCTATCCGGGCGCGAAGACATTCAACGGGATGATTTTCTGGGGCGCGAACACGCAGGGGCCGAAGGCGGTTCCAGGAACTTACAGCGTCCGCTTGAACGTGGATGGGCAGACTTATTCGGATAAGATCCAGCTAGAGAAAGATCCGCGGCTGGATAACATCACAGTCGGCGATCTTAAGGAACAGTTCGACCTGGCTTTGAAGGTTCGCGACGAGGTTACCGCCTGCAACGAGATGGTGATCGAGATTCGTGAATTTAAAAAGCAGATGGACGATCGGCTGAAGGGGTCAAGCGACACAGCGCTGAAAGCGGCCTTCGATGCGTTTCGCGCGCGGCTTTCGGTGGTGGAGGAAGACCTCTATCAGGTGCGCAACCAGAGTGGGCAGGACCCGCTGAACTTCCCCATCAAGCTGAATAACAAGATCGCAGCGCTGGGCAGTTCCATCGAGGATGGCGACGGCAAGCCGACCGCGGGATCGTACGAAGTATTCGATGTACTGACCAGGCGGCTGGAAGAGCAGCGGGCGAAGCTGGATGCAATCGTGAAAGCGGATTTGCCGCGGGTGAATAAGATGCTCACAGATAAGAAGCTGAATCCGCTAACGCAGACGACGGTGGAGACCACAGAGCCGAAGCGGGAGGGGAACTGAAATGCAACGGAGAGGCTTTTTGCAAACCGCCGCGGCCGGCGCGCTAGCTGCATCCGCGGCGCCGCCCGCCAATCGCAAGATGATCGGGATTCAGGTGGGCGCGGTTTCATTCGTGGATGAGGGCGTCGAGAAAGTGCTCGACGTGATGCAGCACGACGGCGCCGTCAACACATTGTTCATCGCAACGTTCACGTACGGCCGGGGCATCGCAGGGCGCCAGGTTCCCGGGCAGCCACTGCCCGATCATGGCAAGCGCGAGTACGATACCAATACTTTCCACGGCGGTAGCTACACGAAGATCCATCCGCAGTATTACCGCGACACCGTCCTCACCGATTTCCGCGCGCCGGAGTTCGGCGATTTCGACGTGCTCGAGGCCGTGCTGCCGTCGGCCCGCAAGCGCGGGATGAAGACAATCTGCTGGTTCGAGGACGTATGGCGGCGCGACGTGCCGCGCGTTGCCGAGGCCCAGGAGGTGCAGTTCGACGGCACGAACTCAGTCACGCTGTGTTTCAACAACCCAAACTACCGCAACTGGCTGTTGGGTGCGGTGGAGGATTATGCGCGGTCGTACGAGATCGACGGAATCATGTGGGGCTCGGAGCGCGAGGGCGCGTTCTCGAACATGCTGCGCGGAACGAATCCGCGCACGGTGACCTGTTTCTGCCAGCACTGTCAGGCGAAGGCGCGGAACCGGGGCGTAGATGTGGGGCGGGCGCGCGCAGGGTTTGAAGCGCTGTCGGCGTTTGTCGAGGCTGGCCGGCAGAATAAGCGGCCGATCGACGGTTACTATGTCACGCTCTGGCGATTGATGCTGCGGTATCCGGAGTTACTCGCGTGGGAGATGCTTTGGACCGATAGCTTACGCGAAACTTACTCGGCAATGTACCAGCGGGTGAAAGCGATAAAACCCGCGGTAGGCGTGGGCTGGCACATCTGGCATAACAACTCCTTCAGTCCCATTTACCGCGCGGAACAGGACCTTTCGGAGCTGCAGAAATATTCCGATTTCCTGAAGATGGTGATGTATCACAACTGCGGCGGCGAGCGTATGGCCGGTTATATCCGGAACGTGGGACGAACGATGTTTGCGGATCTGCCCCAGCAGGAATCGCTCGATTTCCACTATCGCGTGCTGGGGTACACGCAGGAGAAGCCGCTCGACCAGCTGGCGAAGGCGGGCTTCTCGGCCAATTACGTTTATGAAGAGGCCAAGCGCGCACGAGAGGCGCTGAATGGGACGAAGACGCAGCTCTGGCCGGGGATCGATATCGATATCCCGACCGACGTGAATCGCTCCAGCCGCTCGACGCCCGAGGGGACGCGAGGGGCCGTGCTGGCGGCATTCCGCGCCGGGTCGGATGGAGTGCTCCTGTCGCGAAAATACTCCGAGATGCGCATGGAGAATCTGCGCGCCGCGGGGGCGGCAGTACGGGAGTTAGGTTTTGGGTAGTCCGAATGATCGGCCACCCGATTCGATTTGAGGGCAGTATCCGGATGCGTGTCGGTATCGACGTGCGGCCGGTTGACTCCCATTGCAGTTTCCTGCGAGCCAATTCCGGCCGGGAGCGACAGGCCAAAGGCCTGTCGTACGAAACTTCGCCTTACTAATCTCCCGAGACGCGGTCGTATTGCGGGGCTGGCTTGGCCGCTGCGATCGCCCCGATGCTGACGTGAATTTGCGGCATCGAGCCGGTATCGAAGGAATTCTGCACCAACTCGTTCGATTCCAGCTTCTCGCGCAGCATCTGCCGGCGCAGCCGCGCTTCGAATTCTGCAACTGCTCTTCGATGGTCTTCGCCTTCTTCTTGTTGCGGACCATGTCTTCGCGGTAGCGCTTCAGGAAGTAGCCGATGGTCTCGACGCGGATCCTGATCGAGCCGGTCGGCTTGTTCTCGTCGATATCCTTGAAGCGAGAAGTACGGCGTGCCGGACTGCTCGACGATCTCTTCGACCACCGTGTAGATCGGCGCGTCGTGGCCGCACTTGAAGCTGGAAAGCTCGAGCGCCACCAGGTTGGGATGGCGCGCGGTGTACTTGGCGGCCCAGACCTTGCGGCTGGTGTTCTCGCTGTAGGAGTTCTTCCAGACGTCGGTGATGTCCATCGGGTGCGGTGATCACGCCGGCGCGCACTTCGTCGCCGAACAGGCGCCAGATGATGTCGTCGTCGATCGGCAGCGAGTCCTGCGTGAAGCACCGGGTAGCCGAGCTTCTGGAACTCTTCCAGGATCTCGTGGTTGACGCCGGGGTCGTTGTGATACGGACGGCCCAGCAGCACGATGCCGATGCCGATCTTCGCGCTTCGAGCTTGTTCGAGGACTTCGCGGCCGCGCTCGCGCATGGATGACGTTGTTGAAGTGGTCCAGCGCCTGATAGCCCTGCTTCGACGGCGCGCTTGTTCTCTTCGGGCGAGAGGCCGAGGATGTCCTTGAACTGCTTCGTACATCTGGCGCTCGAAGAGGTCGGGCTTGCCGAGAGGTTGACGAACGGTGTCCAGGAACTCGACGCCCTTCTCCTTGAAGAGGTCGCCTTCCTTGGTGAAGGCGGCCTTGACGGCCTCGGGCGTGGCGGTGACGGTGGGGCAGGCGCGGTGGCTCTGCGCGTTGACCAGGTCGGACTGGTCAGGCAGTCGATCATCGGGAAGAAGATGATGTCGAGCGGCTTCTTCTCGTGGTGCACGTAGAGCAGGTTGTGCACGTGCGGGATGCCGAGCTTGGACGGGAAGCAGGGGTCGATGGAGCCGCGCTTGGCGCCTTCCTTGTACAGCTCCTCGGTGGTGTAGTCGGAGTAGACGAGGTTCTCCGCCTGGATGCCGAGCGACTCGAAGTAGCCGCGTGAAGAGCGGCGTCTGCGAGTACATGTTCAGCACGCGCGGCATGCCGATGCGCATCGTCGGCGCGCTTCTTCATGAGCTCGCGCGCGCTTCTTCTGCGCGGCGGTGATCTGCGAAGCTTGCGGCAGCGGGTCGGCCACGCTGCGGCGACGTCTGGAACGCTGGAACACCGCCTTGGCGGCGATCTCGACGAGGTTGGGATTGGCCTTCTTGACCTCGTCCAGGCCCTTCTTGATCTCGCGCATCTCGTTCGACGTCTTCGACCAGTGCCCTTTTCGCAGTGTTGTCGACGATCAGGCGCTTGCGCGCCGGCTTCGAGCGGAACCTTGGTCTTGGCCGGCGGCTTGTAATCGATGTTGATGCACGCTGGTCTTGACGTCGATGAAGGTGCGCAGGCACTTGTTCTTGCAGAAGTAGCAGCGCGTGTCTTCGCTGCGGTGCGTGATGTAGCTGATCTTCTGCACGGCGTCGAGGCCGATGAAGGTGGTCTGGCGGCCCGTTGTTCCACAGGCGGTCCGGCTTCGAGCGCCGCGCCGATGGCGCCGGACTTCGCCGCAATGCTCGTGCACGATGACGTCGGGCTTGACGCCCTTGTCCTTGAAGCGCGACTCGATGAAATCGACCTGCGCCTTGACGGCCGCCAGGTTGTGCTGCGTGCCGCCCTGCAGCACGAAGGTGGTGCCGAGCGCGGCGAGGTTCGGAATCTGCGAGACGTACAGCCAGATGTTCTTGGGCAGCACGTTGCCAGGCCGGCCATGATCTCTTCCGGCTTCCAGCCCTGGCGCTGGAAGTCGACGATGTCGCGACTGCATGAACACCGCGCAGCCGTAGCCGAACATGGGCATGGCCTTGGCGCCGAAGGCGAGGTCGGCGTACTCGTCCACCTCGTACGCCGAAGCCCTGCGCGGTGGACTGCAGGAAGTAGCCGTTGCCCGCCGAGCACTGCGTGTTGAGCTTGAAGTCCTTGACGCGGCCGTTCTTCAGGATGATGAGCTTGATGTCCTGGCCGCCCACGTCGCAGATCACGTCCACGTCGTCGATAGAAGTGCAGCGCCGGCTTCGGTGTGCGCCACGGTCTCGACCAGCGCCGCGTCGGCGCCGAGCACGTCCTTCAGAATGTCCTTGGCATAGCCGGTGGTGCCGACGCCCAGAATCTTCAGCGTCGGCGCCCTGATCGTCGAATCTGCTGCGTCGCAGGTTCTGCGAACATCTCCATGGTGTCTTCGATGGGGTTGCCCTTGGAGAGCTGGTAGGTCTTCACCAGGATCGTTCTGTGTCCTTGTCGAGCAGCACGGCCTTGGTGGAGGTGGAGCCGCCGTCGATGCCGATGAAGCCTTCGACCACTTCGCCGGGCTGGAACGTCGCGGGCACGAACTTCTTGGTGCTGGTAGCGCTGCCTTGAACGCGGCCAGTTCCTGCGTCGTCCTTGGCTCAGGCCGCTGCCGCCGCTTCTTCTGCTTTCTCTTCCAGGCGGCCGACGTTGATGTACCATTCGAGCTTTTCGATGCCGCGGTAGACGCCGACGGCGTCGTCTTCGTCCTTGCCGAACTCGACCGAGCCGAGCGCGGCGAAGTACTGCGCGTTGTCGGGCACCATGATCAGCGATCCTCGGGGTCAACGCCTTCGGGCAGCGGAGTCTTGCGCTCTTCCCAGATCTTGGGGATGTTGGCCTTCCAGCAATCGCTGCATGCCCTTGATGTAGGTAGTTGGGGCCGCCCAGCAGCAGCACCTCCGGGCGCAGCGTGTTGCCGCGCGTCAGCACGGAGAGATTCTGCATGCACGATGGCTTCGAACAGCGAGGCCATCAGCTCGTCGGGCGGCACGCCGCATCTTCTGCAGGCCGTTGATGTCGGTTTCGGCGAAGACGCCGCACTTGCCGGCCACCGGATGCAGCTTGATGCCCTCGTAGCCCATCTCGCAGAGCTGCTCGGCGGGAATGCGCAGCTTGGCGTTGATCTTGTCGATGACCGCGCCCGTGCCGCCGGCGCACTTGTCGTTCATCGACGGGATCTTCTTCTTGCGGCCGGTCTCGGGATCTTTCTTGAAGATGATGATCTTGGCGTCCTGGCCGCCCAGTTCGATCACCGAGCCGCACTCGGGATACAGCTTCTCGACCGCCAGCGACACGGCGTTCACTTCCTGCACGAACTTGGCGCCGAGGAACTTGCGCCATGCCGTTGCCGCCGCGAGCCGGTGATGAACATGCGCGAGTGCTCGGCGTCGAAGCCTTCGATTTCGGTTTCGATGCGCTTGCAGGAACTCGAGGACCTTCTCGGGCTGCTTGGTGTCGTGGCGCTGGTAGTCCTGCCAGAGGATCTGGTCGGTGGCGGCGTCGACCACCACGGCTTTGACCGTGGTCGAGCCGACGTCCAGGCCGATCATAGAAGTTTTTCATGTCAGTTCGTATGCGCTGCCTGTGAAAATCATTCGAGCCACGGATGGACACAGATCGACACGGATGAAGCAAACTTTAAATTGTCTTACGTGTGCATCCGCGTCCATCCGTACCGATCAAGCGCTAGTTCACGGTTACTGGCTCGTCTTCATCCGCTCCGCGATGTGCGACACGAAGTTCGCGGCGCCGCCGACGACGCCCTTGGTGTGCGGCACTTGATACAGCGGCTTCTTCGATTCCGGATGCGCTTCCACCCAGGCGCGGCATTGTTCGAGGGTCAGGCCGGTCTTCTCCAGAGCTTCGGCGAATTCCTGCTTGGCCTTGTTCTTGGCTTCGCCGAGCGCCATCTGCACGCGGCTGTGGGCGTTGATCTCGCCTTCGCCGGAGGTCTCGACGGGCAGGTAGATCATGTCCTTGTAGTTGAGACATCACGGCCGACTGCGCGCCGTCGGACTGCGTGGAGGGCATGCAGCCGAACGGCTTCAGCGACAGCACCATGTGCGCCAGGTCCTTGTTCGAGTAGTAGATGTTCTTGGCGACTTCCAGGTGGCCTTCGCCGCCGCCGGCGCGCGAGTTGTAGAAGGGGTGGCCGAGGCGCTGCAGTTCGTACTGGTCGGCCAGGTGATGCGCGATGCCGCCCAGCGCGTCGACGATGCTTGTGGTATTCGCGCTTGAAGATGGCCTCGGCGAGCTTCAGCTTGCGCGATCTTCTTGCGGATAGCCGAATTCGATCTTGGCGCGCTTGTCCGAGCTTCCAGATCGGAGGCAGCACGGCGCCTTCTTCGAGGCCCTTGAAGTCCTTGTACTTCTGCACCACCTGGTGGATCATGTACATGATCCAGGTGCCGATGGGCTCGACCAGCACCTGCGCGCCTTCCTTTTCGCAGGAAGTGGAACATGTTGAAGTTGCCGTCGCCTTCGGTGGTCTGCGCCCAGAATTCGCCGGTGATCTTGACGATGGGCTTCACGCGCAGGCGGTCGATATCGATCGCGTTGAAGCGGTCGCGGCAGCGTTCGCAGCGCCGGCACGTACTCGTCGCCCTTGAGCTGGTTGACGAACTTGCCGATGTATTCGGCGGTGTCGGCGAAGCCGCCCAGGTACTTGCGCCATGCCTTCGTCGAGCTTCCACGGCCGCTTCTTGCGGAACACCTCGTGCAGGTAGTCCATGCACTCGTCGAGGACGCGGTCGGTCTCGCCGGCGTTCACTTCGTAGGGCCGAAGCGCGTAGGCCACTTCGTTCATCACGTCGCCGCAGTTCAGCGCGTTGAGGATGCCCAGGAAGAAGTCGAGGTTCATCTCCAGGCCGGCTTCGGCGTCGGCCTGGTTCAGGCCGCCGCGACTGCTGGAACAGCAGCACGCGGAAGCCGTCGAAGCCCGGCGTTGCGCAGCGCCAGGCGGTACTCGGCTTCGTACATGCCGAAGCGGCAGGGGCCGCAGGCGCCGGCGGTGAAGAAGACGTAGCGGTCGATGATCTCCTGCTTGGTCAAGCCCTTGCTCTTCGAGGCTCTGCAGGTACTGCACCAGGTTGCCGACGGTGAAGTAGGTGGGGTTGCACTGGCCGTTGTTGCCGTACTCCTTGCCCAGTCTGGAAGGCCTTCACGTTGGGCGTGGGCACGGCTTCGGCGCGGTAGCCGAGGCCTTCGAGCGCGCCGTGCACCAGCTTCTCGTGCTTCCAGGTCAGCCCGCCGAACAGCAGCGTGGTGTTCGGCGCGCTGTTCCGCGGTGAAGGGCTTCTCCACGGGCTGCTTGAAGTGATGGACTTCGCGCTTCTGACAGCCGGCCTCCTGCTCCAGCCGGGCGCGTTCTTCGGCAAGGCGCTGTTGGATGACGTCTTCGATGGACGAGCCGATCTGGACGAGGTTCGGATGACTGCCGGCTTCGGTTCAAAAGGCTGAGTGCTCATAGTGTACTATCCTTCCCAGTTTGAGGCTATCTTGCCGCTTTAACCGATTGAAAGAAATAGGATTCCATCGAATGGCGCAAATGCCGAGGGTGAATGGGGATTTCGGGGACTGAGCGGGGGTGTAGGAAAACGGACGGTTTAGAGGGGGCTATCGGCTATGGACAACGCGTGTCCGGCGATTCATAGTGAACCTATTTTGGGTACAATCGTACCTGAATTGGGGATGCCAGTTACACCCGTCGATCAAATCGGGAATGCGTTTTTCGGAGCCGGGCGACAAGCCGTACTCAAAATACTCTTCGAGGACCCCTCCCGCCGGTTCTACGCGCGTCAAATCATAGGCTTAGCGGCGGCAGGATCGGGCGCAGTGCAGCGCGAGTTGGCGAATCTGTCAGCTGCCGGAATCTTGAAAAGGACCAAGGAAGGCAGCCAGGTTTACTATCAAGCCAACGCTGAATCGCCGATCTTTTCCGAAATTGAAGGCCTGGTGCGGAAAACCTTCGGGATTCCCGCCATCCTAAAGGAAGCGCTACATCCCATAACAGCGTCTATTCGTGTCGCTTTCATCTATGGCTCAGTGTCGTCCGGACGAGCAAGCCCATCGAGCGATGTAGATGTGATGGTCGCAGGCGATACCATCAGTCTCGACGCAGTGGTATCTGCCTTGTCCGGGGCGCAGAAACGTATCGGGCGCGAGGTGAACCCTTCAGTTTATGCAACCCGTGAGTTTGCGAGCGGGATCGCCGAAGGCCGTCATTTTCTTTCCAGCGTTGTCCGCGCGCCCATGATATTCCTGATGGGGAGTGAGCGCGACTTTCAACGACTGGATCCGGTTCGGATGGCTGAAGGAGCACAAGCCCAGCCGCGAGGAGATCGCAAATCTCTTCGGCCTCGCCGATCGCGATCTTGAGGCCTGCACAACGCCCGGCTTGGTAGCGGACTGGCGCTTCAACATTGCATACAACGCAGCCCTGCAACTCGCGACCGCGGCGTTGGCGGCGTCGGGCTACGCAGCCGAGAGAAGCAACCATCGCTATCGCGTGATCCAGTCCCTTGAGCTCACCATTGGGCTTGACACCGGGCAGGTTCAGAAGTTCGATCTTTTCCGCAAGAAGCGGAACATCAGGGATTATGAGAGAGCCGATGCTGTTTCCGAGATAGAGACGAATGAGATGTACCTGTTGGCTTCCGAGCTTCGTATGCGTGTCGCAGAGTGGATCGTGCGCAATCGTTCCGATTTGGCTCTTTAAACACTTCGCACAGGGGGCGGCGGGCTGGGATCGCCTAGCCAAGGCTACATCTCAGGTAAATTCGACACCCCGTCTCCGCAAATAGTATCCTGTTCCTTAAATGAAACCCTTAGCGCTCGCTTTTACGGCTCTTCTCACTCTTGCGTTTTCCACCCAGGCCGACGAATCTGCCGTCAATCCCCAGGTCAGAAAGATCGTCGACGAAGTTTCAGAGGCTCACATCAAGAGCATATCGAGCATCTGGTGAGCTTCAAGACCCGCCATCTGCTGTCCGCCACGGACATGCCGAATTACGGCATCGGCGCCGCGCGGCAGTGGATCTTCGACGAGATGAAAAGCTACAGTCCGCGGCTTCAGGTGCGATTCGACAAGTGGCGCGTGAAGAAGAACGGGCAGCGCATTTTCAAGGATGTCGATCTCTACAACGTGGTCGCCGTGCTGCCCGGAAAACCATGCCGCGAGACGCAGGTGATCGTGAGCGGCCATTACGATTCGCTCAATCTCGGCCGGCCCAGCAGGCGCCGCGGCCGCCGGACCGGGCGGCGCTGCGACGCCGCCGCCATCGGCGAGCGCCCACGCAATCCAATTGGGAAGCGAACGCCGAACTGCCCGCGCCCGGCGCGTGCGACGACGCGCAGCGGCATGGCGGCCACCATGGAACTGGCGCGCATCATGAGCCAATATGAGTTCGACAAGACGCTGGTCTTCATCGCTTTCGCCGGCGAAGAGCAAGGTCTGGTGGGCAGCACGCTCGAAGCCGAAAAGATGAAGGCCGAAAAGGTGGATATCGAAGCCGTGCTCAACAACGACATCATCGGCACCGATATCAGCGGCAACGGCCGCAGCGATTCGAGCAGCGTGGCCATCTATCAGCGACGATGTCGATGGATTCGCCCGCGCAGAGCTTGGCGCGCTACATCAAACTGATGGGCGAGCGCTACATGCCATCCATGAAGGTCAACATCAATTTCATGCAGGACCGACTGGGCCGCGGCGGCGACCATACGCCTTTCCAGCAGCAGGGCTACGCGGCCGTGCGCATCTCCACGCCCAACGAAATCTACGCCAACCAGCACCATGAGACCGACACGCTGGAAAATATGTCCGTGCCTTACACCGCGCGCGTGGCAAAGATCAATGCCGCGGCGATGGCTTCGCTGGGGCTTTCGCCCAAAGCGCCGGCGGTGATGCGCATGCCCGGCGCGGGACGCGGAAACGGCAACGGCGAGGCGCGAACGGCGGGGGCACAGCCGGCCAGGCGGGAGCCGGCGCTGGCGGATGCGGGCCGCGGTGGGCGCGGAGGCGCAGAACCCGCAGCAGGCGGCGCCGCGGCGCGCGGACCGCTGCCCATGATTACCCGGGGCGCGGGATATGACGCGGTGCTGCAGTGGCGGCCGGCCGGCAACGACGCAGCCATCAAGGGATATTCGATCGTGATGCGCCCCACTACCGCCGCGCTATTGGGAACAGGAAATCTACGTCGGCAAGGTGAACACCTACACGCTGAAGGATGTCTCGGTTGACGACGTGCGATTCGGCGTCAAGGCGATGGGCAACGATGGCGCGGAAAGCATTGTCTCGGCGTACGTGTATCCCGCGCGCGCCAAGGCCACGTACGACGCCACCCCGATTCAGTAGCCGCGGCGCAATTCCTGTAGAATGGTGGCCGATGAAGAACATCTGGCGCGGGCCTTGGCGGTTCCGGTGGGCGCCACTTCAGACTCAGCGCCGTTGACCCTTCCGACACCCACGGCGTTGAGAAGGATCACGCCGGAAGAGAAGCTCGAAAAGAACCGCGAAACATCTGGCGGCGCTGCAATACATGCTCTACGCCGAAAACCAGCGCGCGCTGCTGGTGGTCCTGCAAGGGATCGACGCCGGGAGGCAAGGACGGCACAGTCAGCCATGTGATGACGGGGATGAATCCGCAAGGCGTCATCGTCACCGCCTTCAAAGCGCCCGAAGGCGCCGAAAAGCGCCACGACTATCTTATGGCGGATACATGCGGCTATTCCGGAATACGGAAAGATCGGGATTTTCAACCGCTCGCACTACGAAGACGTGCTGATAGTGCGCGTCCACAACTTAGTTCCACAGGCAGTGTGGTCGAAGCGTTACCGGCAAATCAATGATTTCGAGCGAATGCTGAGCGAAAATCGGGTGCAAATCGTCAAGTTCCTGCTTTACATTTCGAAAGAAGAGCAGAGCCCGCCGCTTTCGTGCCCGGATAGACGACAAGACGAAGAACTGGAAGTTTTCCGAAGCCGACCTGCGCGAGCGGCAGTACTGGGACCAGTACATCGAAGCCTATCAACGAGGCGCTACGCAAATGCACCACCACGGCCATGCGCCGTGGTACGCGATTCCGGCAAACAGGAAGTGGTTTCGCAACTTCGCCGTCTCGGAGATCCTGATTCACACCCTGGAATCGATGAAACTGAAGCTACCCAAGTCTCCGATGGACCTGTCCCACATCGAATTCGAGTGATAGCTAAGTGACAATCGCGCCTGGCGTACCGTTACTCTGGACGCAGAATCAGACCGAGGTGTGTCGGGATAGAATACAAGAGATGCACCGGATTCGCGGCCCACGGCCGCAGATCGACGGCAAATGGACGTGTTAGAAGCGACTATGAGAACGGCGATCGTACCCGGCGCTGCCAATTCTGTTGGCCTATGTTGTGGATGGGCAGCCGCGCAGGAAGCAAGCCAAGCCTCCTGTCGGCGTCGGTAGGCAGCGAGCTGACCGGTCCCACGATGGCGGTGAGAAAGCGGATTCAGGCAAGCTGAACGTGGGCGGGGCGCCGGTAGACAGCGGCTATCGAGATCGGTCCCGAAGACGTGATCAGCGTGTGGGTCTACCAGCAGCCTAGCATGATCGGGCAATATGCCGTGGCACCGATGGCATGGTTTCGATCCCATTAATCGGTGAGATCAAAGCGGGCGGAATGACCAAGGCAAAGTGGAAGGGGTCGTAATCGACAAGTTGAAAACGGGTGAGATCGTAATCGACCCAACGTTACCGTGAATGTCTACGCCGTACACAGCAAGAAGGTCTATATTTCCGGCGACGGCATCGCCCGCACCGGCTATATCGACCTGGTGGTTGCCACTCACGTTTCCGAGGTGATCGCTGCGATGGGCGGCTTCAGCGACTTCGCCAACCGAAAACCAAGATCCGCATCGTGCGCCTGGGCCCTGAAGGAAAAGCGGAGATCAAATTCCACTACAACGACAATGAGGTAAGCCACGGCAAGAAGCTGGAGCAGAACATTCTTCTCAAGCCGGGCGACCACATTTACGTCGACGACTAATGGTCATTCGAGGCGCAGTTGACGGATAGAGGCACATGGCACTTCCGCAAAGTTACGTTACGGTTTCGCGGCGGCCGCCGGACGTCGAAGACTACATCGACATGCTGCGGCGCTACCGCTCGTGGATCATCGGGCCGATGTTTCTCGGCTTGGTGGGCTCCACGGTAATTGCGTTTCTCTGGCCCGATACGTTCGTATCAAAGGCAGTTGCTGAGAATCACGCCGCAGCAGGTTTCCGAGCGCCTGGTACCGGCGGAATTCACTACTCAGATCACGCAGCGGCTGAACGAGATGGAGCAGGAACATTCTCAGCCGCACCACGCTCGAAGGCAATCATTACGGGATCCGTCGCTCGAACTCTACAAGCGCCAGCAGACGCAGCGTCCCATGGAAGACATCGTTTCCGACATGCGGCGAACGATATCGAAATCCGGCTCGATCCAAACGCCCGGCTTCGGTCGGGCTCGGACAACCGCGCAGATGGCGACCGCGTTTTCGATTTCCTTCAGCTATCACGGACCGGTACAAGGCGCAAGCCGTGGTGCGGCATGCTGGTAGCCAAGTTTACCGATCAGAACGTCACAGGTGCTGCGCGACAAGGCGCACCTGACTGCCGCATTTCCTCGAAGACGAAGTGAAGCAGGCGCAGGCAGAAGCTGAACAATCTCGACGACGAGATCACGAAGTTCAAGATAGCCGAACAACGGCAAGCTGCCCGGAAGAGTTGCACGTCGAATACCACGATGCTGAACAGCTCTGCTGCTGCAGCAGAGCCAGTTGGGCCAGTCGCTGCAGAACGCCATCGACCGGAAATCGATGCTCGAAATCGACGCTGCAGGGCCAGTGAGCCAGTTGGATTACCTGCAAAGCAACGCCGAGGAGACCGTCACGCCGCAACAAACCGCGCAGGCGCAGGTGAAGAACCAGGCGCTGGCTACCGCCACTGCCCAGCTGCAGACGCTGAATCGAGCAGCTTGGCGGGGATGCAGCAGATCTACGGCGCGAAAGCTCCCGAAATCAGGACAGCTCAAAGCGCAGAATCGCGAGCGCGCAGCAGACCAAAGACAACCTGGAAAAGGAACAGCAGCAGAAGAAGGCCGGCCAGCGCCGCCGGCGACGCCCGCGGCAAGAAAGATCCGAACAAGAATGTGCGAGGCGGCGCTAGCGTGAACGTGCAGGCGCAGATCGATCAGACCAAGACGTCGATCGTCGAAGCGGCCGGCAATATCAAGCTGCTGCAGACCGAGCAGCACGATTTCGCCAAGCGCATTGCGATCTATGAAGCGCGCATCCAGGCCGGTCCGCTCAATGAGCGCGCAATGGGCCGCCTTGCAGCGCGATCACGCTGCTTGCGCAACAGGAGTACGACGAAAAGATGAAGAAGCGCCAGGCCGCCGACACGGCGCAGAACCTGGAAGAGCACAAGGCCGGCGAAAAACTGGAAGTGCTCGATCCGGCGAGCGATCCGCAGCAGCCCACCGAACCGAAACGCCCGCGAATGGGCGGCGATCGGCACAGGCGCTCGGCTTGCTTGCTCGGCGTCGTGCTGGCGGGCGCGAAGGAGATGAAGAACACGTCGCTGAAGAATCTGAAGGACGTCCGCGCCTACACCAATCTGCCGGTGTTGAGCAGCATTCCGCTGCTCGAAAATGCGCTGTTGGTGCGCCGCAAGCGCCGGCTGTTCTGGCTGGCGTGGTCGGGCGCGTTTATCTTCGGTTCCATGGCGGTGCTGGCCTCGGTTTACTACTATTATGCTGGGCCAAGGTAAGTAAGAAGGGAACCAGATGAGCCGCGTACACGATGCATTGCGCCGCGCCGAGCAGGGCGGATATCAGCCGGACGAGAGCCGCTTCGCCATCGCCGGAGCAGACGAGCTCCCAGGAGGTGGTTCCAGCAACGGCCGGGATCGGACTTGCAACGGAGGCGGCTACAGCATCGCGGCGGCGGCAGTACCGCCTCGAACGGCGCGAACGGCGCGCTGATCAACGGACCAGTCGCCAGCGCCGGTGCGTTTGAACCTTCAGCCCTGCGATGCTCGAACAGGTGGCAATGATTCCGTTTCAGCCCGCGCCCGGAATCGCACCTGCTCGATCTCAACAACTCGCACGAAACGCCGGCCGAAGAGTTCCGCACGCTGCGCACGCGCCTGAACCACCTGCAGACCATTCAGCCGCTGCACACCATCGTCGTCACCAGCCCCTCGCCCGCCGAAGGCAAGACGTTTACCGCGGTCAATCTGGCGCTGGCGCAATCGCACCTGGCGGAAAGCTCGGTCCTGCTTGGGCGATTTCGATTTGCGCCGCCCCATTGTTCACAATCTGTTTCAGATGGACCGGGCGCCCGGGCTTTCCGATTACCTCACCGGCCAATGCACCTTCGCGCAGGCGCTGCGCAAGGTGGAGGGCATGAACCTCTACCTGCTGCCGGCCGGCTCGCCGGTCAAGAATCCGCTGGAACTGCTCAACACGCGGCAGGCGAAGGCGCTCTTCGAGGAGTTGCCGCGCTGCTTCAACTGGGCAATCTTCGATACGCCGCCGCTGCTGTTTTCGGCGGACGCGAATCTGCTGGCGACGCTGGCCGACGGCACCATTCTGGTGGTGAAGATCGGCTCCACGACGTTCGACAACGTCACCCGCGCCATGCAATCGCTGTGCGAGAACAACGTGCTGGGAATCGTGGCCAACGGCGCGCGCGCTTCGGAGCTGTACAGCAAGTACACGTATTACTACTCGAAGGCCGAGTAGATGGCGCGGGCCATAAGGTCTAGCCCGCTTTCCAATTATCGAGGCATCGCTTTGCGGTTTCGAGTTCGGGGAAACGGCTCCCCTCCTGCTCGATCAGGTAGTATTCGACGCCGCCCACCGATTCGGCAGCCTGCCGAATCTTCTTCCACGGGGCCACGCCTTCGCCAATTAAAACGCGATAGCCCTTATCCGGTTCCGGCGACCAGTCCTTGCAGTGAATCGACCGGATGCGTCCCGGGTTCGCCTTGATCCAAGCCACCGGGTCCGAGCCGGCTTCGATGCACGTGCCAACGTCAAGTTGCAGCATGACATCCTTCGGCGTGCCGGCGGCCAGGACTTCCATGGGACGCTTGCCGTCAAGCGGCTTGAATTCGAGTTGGTGGTTGTGATATCCGGTGCGCAAACCCGATGATTTGAGCTTGGCCGACACGTCCGTGAGCTGATCCGCCACTTTCTTCCACCCGTCGAGATCCTTGACGTTTCCAGCGCTTGCCATCACGATGTACTTCGATCCCAGAATCTGGTTGAGCTCTGTCGCTTTGGGAAGCCCTTCAGCGGTGAAGGACGGCTGATTATTGTGCGTGGAGTTGCAGCGGATGCCGAGATCGTCCATCAGCTTGCGCATGTCTTTGGTCTGCGCGGCGGTCCAGTCGAAATAGGGCGCGTAAAATTCCACTACCTGATATCCCATTTTGGCGACGGCGCGCACCGTACCTTGTGGGTCTTTGGCCAATTCGTCGCGGACCGAATAGAGTTCCAGGCCGATGGGGATGGGTTTGGCGGCAAGCGCCATGCCGGCGGCCGCCGATGAGGCGGCTAGAAACAAACGGCGGGATAGTAAGCTCACGTGGCGACTATATCACGGGCGTGAGGCGGATTCATCGAGGGTTCATACCCGTTTGAATATCCTGAGAGCTGCGGCAATGACGGCCTTCAAATCACCATTCAAAACAAAGGTTTTATCCGCGTTTATCTGCGCCCTTCGACAATCCGGTTTCGAGTTTCCATTACCAACCTGTGCGAATGGTGCTTCGCCATGGCCGAATAACGTGTAAATAGTGTGCGTTTCCAAATACTTCGGGAGATAATAGAGATTACGCATGAATCTTCGGGAGACTGCGGCCTGGCTCTTTGGGGCCAGCATGCAAGTGTCGTCCACTGGCTCGCTCGCACTCCGTTTTGCCTTTTCGCCTCAGCGAGTTGTAACCTCAATGCACTGCTCTGCGCCTTTACTTTCGGAGCGACCAACGCATTCGGATGCTGAAACCCTAAGCGGTGCGGCATAAATGCTGGTCGATTTCGAGATCATCAAGCGCGCCCAGACGGGCGATAGCGGGGCGTTCAACGAAATCGTACTAGCATACCGGAAGCGAATTCTGGGGCACATCAGCCATCTGATTGCCCGGACGGAAGATGTCGAGGACGTCGCACAAGAGGTGTTTGTGCGGATGTATTATTCTCTCGATCAGCTCCGGTCGGCTGAGGTTTTCGAGCCTTGGTTGTACACGTTGACTAAGAATGCCGCGTATGACTATCTGCGGAAGCAGAAGCGGCGGCAGGAGTTCCGCATGTCCGACCTGTCCGAACAGCAGGTCACCATGGCCGATGCCGTGGCGGGCGGGAAGGCGGAACAGGACGACCAGTATCACAAGAAGATCCGGGAATCTGTGGACGCACTCTTGGGAGCGGTTTCCGAAGCAGATCGGATTTTATTGATGATGAAGGAAGTTGAAGGGCTTTCGTTGAAAGAACTTGAAAAGATCTATAAAGTAAACGAAAATGCTCTTAAGGTGCGGCTTTTCCGGGCCCGGCAGCGGGTTTTGAAGGCCTTCGGTGCGTCAGACAGCAAGCAGGCGGGGAAATAGCGGGTAGATGCCGGTGGATCCGGCAAGGAAAAAGGAATGATCCCGATGCGCGGCAATAACGAGGAAAAGCTGGACGCCCTCTTCCGGGCGTTCGCTGCGTGCCCTACTCCGGAGCCTAGCGCGAACTTCATGCCTACGTTATGGCAGAAGATCGAGGCGCGGCAAACATTCACGTTCTCTTTCCGCCGAATGGCGAATACGTTCGCGGCCGCCGCGGTGGCCCTTACGCTGGCACTGAGCGTCTACATGTACGTTCCGCGCACCAGCCCTTCCGTACCCAGTCAGACCTATCTGGACGCTTTGGCCGATGCTCATCCTTTGGTCGCGCCCGAGCTGGTTAGCCCCGCACGTCTTGAGTACGAAACCGGCAAGTGAGCCGAAAGCAATGCCACGATCTAAGGTTTCCGCGTTCTTCTCGGTGCTACTTGTATTCGTGAGCGGAGCCGCCATGGGAGCGGTCGGCTACCGTTTGTACGCGGTGCGCAGTGTCGCCAGTGGCACGAACCCGTCGAATCCGCCCAAGAGATCGCCGGAAGAGTTTCGGAAGCTCATTATCAATAGCTTGAAGGACTCAGTCAAACTGGACGACGGGCAGTTCGATGAGGTGCAGAAGATCTATACCGATCAGCACGAGGCCTTCGACCAGCTTCACAACAAGTATCAAGCGCAGCTCGATCAGATTCATCAGGAAGCCAAGAAGGATAACGACCAGATCCACGACGCTTCGGTAGCGAAGATCAAGGCGCTCCTTCGGCCGGATCAGGTGCCGCTCTACGAAAAGTGGCAAGCCGATCGCGCTGCGGACCGCAAGCGTCACCAACAGCAGCAACAGCACGATCACCCTGACGGCAAGGGAAGACCTCCGATGCCGCGGCCGGTACCCTAGCTTTCAGCCATCAGCGGTCACCTTTCAGCCCGGCCCCTTGGCGATGCCGGTTTGAACAGCATGTGATCCGAGTCGCTTCCAAACGCCAATGCTTGGTGTGGAGACCGCGGGCCAATCTTAGAGCAGCAGCGGTTGCCGGCGACCCCAGTTTGTAAGCTGATCGCTGAATGCTGATCGCTAACAGCTTATAAAGAACAACCCGGCGGAACGATTTGTCCCGCCGGGCCGCGTCGGACGAATTTGACCCTGTATTGGTAGCTTCTTGGTCCCCTTCGCATCGGGGCAGACTTCACTATATCATTTTTCGGGAACGATTCCAGCCGTTGTGACGGTCGCCTTCTTGATGTAATCCAAGTGTGGAAAAAGCCGCGTCAGGTAGGCGTTCCCTTCCATTTGGATCTGGGTGGCGTCCGGGCCCGGTCCCGACGGCGCCATGTCGCCGTAGCCGGCGTACAGATCGTCCACTACATCCATACCCGAAGTCACCATGCCAAGCGGAGCGAATCGCTGTGGGTCCAGCATTTGGCTGTTATCCCGCAAGTTGATGAAGAGTTGCGTGGACCGCGAATTTGCCATTTGCGATTTGGCAAAAACAAGCGAGCCACGCACGTTATGCTGTAGCCGCGGGTCGTCGGGAATGGTGTTGTTCATCCAATCGCGCATCACCGCCGGATCGCCGTTGATCCCCCATTGCACTACAAAGCCGCGCACTACGCGAAAAAACCGGTCACTATCGTAAAAGCCGTTCTTGACCAGCTCGTACAACCGTGCGGAACCGTAAGGCGCCCAATCGGTATGGACGTCCACTACAAACGTGCCGCGCGAGGTGTCGAAATTGACCTTATACGCAGGGGGCGGTCCGCTGACCTCCTCCTTCTTCTCAACCGATGAAGAGCACCCACAAAGATAAAGACTCATTCCCAGACATACTGTGATCGCTAACGTGTTTCGCATCGATCACAGTATGCCATGCCCGGGGGCCTCTTAGCCTGAGGTGCGGCGTCGCGTGCGATGGCGCCTATTTCTTCACCGCGGCGGTGATCACCGGATGCCATGCCACCGCGCCGATCTCCGCTTTATTCAACTGCTCGGCCGGCATGTGTTCGGCCAGTTGGATGCGCTGCTTCTGAGCGGTCTTGTCACCGCGGCGCGCAGCGACCGTGTACCAGAAGAAGGCCTGCGAGTCATCCTTTTCAACCCCGCGACCGTTGGCGTAACGCCATCCCAACGCAGTAGCCGCCTTGGTAAATCCCTGGCTCGCCGCAGCCTTGGTTAGTTTGAACGCCTCGGTCTGGTCTTTTGGAACGCCCCGGCCTTGAGAGTATAGGTCGGCCAGCTCGAATTGCGCCTCCGAATGGCCCTGATCCGCGGCCAATCGGTACCAGTAGGCTGCCTTCGCGTAGTCAGTCTGCACGCCGTAGCCTTCGATCGGCAGCCAGCCTAAATCCGATTCATCGGTGTTCGGCCGATTCGCCATTTCCATCCAGCGCACTGCCTGCGCTTCGTCGGGAGGAATTCCCCAGCCCTGCGCGTACATCTGGCCCAGGCTGAATTCGGCCTGCGAGTTGCCCTGAAGGGCAGCCGCCTCGTACCACTGCTGCGCCACATCTAAATCGCGCTTCACGCCTAATCCTTTGGCATAAAGCAAGCCGAGGTCGTATTGCGCTTCCGCTTGGCCTTTCTCCGCCGCGGCTTTCCATTCCTTTAGAGCCGTGACGTAGTCACCTCTCTTAAAGGCCGCCAACCCGGCGCTGGTGTCCGCCCAAAGCGGACATGCCACCGCAAAAACCACAACGGCCACACATCCCGACAGTGCATTTCGTGTCACACGAACCGGCATAATGCCTCCCCAGGAAACTGAACCGACCGCGCTTCCCTGACATTATGGTTAACACAGAAAAGGTTACATGGGGGATGCCGGAAAATGATTAATTTTTATTAATCTCTGAAGTGAAGTAACAGCTAATACGCGAGCAGCCGCTCCATCTCAGCAGCCAAGTCTTCGGTCTGCGGCAGAATGGCAGACTCTAGTTGCGGATGGTATCCCACCCAGGTATCGAGCGCACCCACCCGCTTTACCGGCGCATCCAGCGTTGTCGAAAAGTTCGCTCGCCGATGCGCGCGGCGATCTCCGCGCCATAACCCCAGGAGAGGGTATCTTCATGCGCTACGATCACGCGGCTGGTTTTTTCCACCGAAGCCGCAATCGTCTCCCAGTCATAGGGTGCGAGCGTCCGCAGGTCGATGATCTCGATGCTGACGTGCGGGATTTTTGCGCTCGATCTGCGTCGCCGCCAGCAGCGCTTTCTGCACCAGCGCGCCGTACGTGATCACAGTCAGGTGCTCGCCCGGCTTTACGATCTTCGCCCGCCCGAACGGAATAGTGAAATCCTCGCCCGGATGCGGCGAGCGGTTGTAAGGTTCGCGATACAGCTTCTTGTGCTCGAGAAACAGCACCGGGTCGTCGGAGCGAATCGCGGTGCGCAGAAGGCCGCATGCATCCAGCGCATTCGAAGGCATCACGACGCGCAACCCCGGGCAATGGGTGAAGATCGATTCGCCGCATTGAGCTGTGATAGATCGCGCCGCCATTTAGATAACCGCCGATCGGCACGCGGATCACCGCCGGGCACGAGAAGTTTCCGTTAGACCGCCAGCGCAGCGTGGCCATCTCGTCGCGCAACTGCATCATCGCCGGCCAGATGTAATCGAAGAATTGAATCTCCGCCACCGGCTTCAATCCGCGCGTCGCCATGCCGATAGCGCGGCCCACGATTCCTGCCTCCGCCAGCGGCGTATTGAAACTGCGCCTGGCGCCGAACTCGATCTGCAGTCCGTGCGTCACTTTGAAGACGCCGCCTTTGCCTTTGACCTCCTGTAGAGCGCGCTCGCGCGTGCAATCGGCCACGTCTTCGCCGAACACCAGAATGTCGGGATTGCGGCGCATCTCTTCGCGCGATGGTGGCGTTGATCAGATCGACCATCGTCATCGGCTGCCCACGGAAGTGCGGTTCGCTGGCGAACCGGTCGGACGTCGGGTCAATGGTTTCGGAATACAGGTGCGTCATCGCGGTCTCCGGCGCGGGCGGCTCGTCGCAGCAGCGCCTGCTCGGTGGCGTCGTGCACCTCCTCGTCGATTTCATGCGTGATGCGCTGCAGCACGTGCCGATCGAGAATGCCTTCTTCTACCAGAAATTTGGGGAAGCGGATCACCGGGTCGCGCTCCGCTTCGCCGCGCCGCTCGTCCGTGGTTTGGTACAGCCGCTCGTCGTCGGAGAGCGAGTGCGAATACGGGCGGATCACGTGTGCGTGCACCAGCGCCGGCCCGTTGCCCTCGCGGCAATATGCGGCCGCCGCTCTCATGGCGGCGTAGGACGCCAGGAAATCCGTGCCATCCACTTCCTGGCGGAACAGGCCGGGGAAGCCCTCGACCAGGCGCGAAACGCTGCCGCCGGCCGTCTGCGCTTCGATGGGCACGGAGATGGCGTAGCCGTTGTCTTCCACCAGAAAAATGACCGGCAGCGATTTCAGGCACGCGGCGTTGAGCGCTTCCCAGAACTCGCCTTCGCTGGTGGCGCCTTCGCCTGAAGTGACGAGGGTTACTTCATCGGTTCGAGCATCGCGATAGCGCGAAGCCTCCGCGCAACCCACGGCCTGTACAAATTGCGTCCCGGTGGGCGACGACGACGCTGACGATGTTGTAGCTCTTGTGCCCCCAATGCGATGGCATCTGGCGTCCGCCGGACGCCGGGTCGGCTTGCCGCGCCCACCGCCTGCTGCAGCATTTCGAGCGGCGTGACGCCCAGCCCGAGACACAGCGCGCGGTCGCGGTAATAGAGATAAAACCAATCGTGTTTCGGCTTCAGCGCGAAGGCCGGCAGCCACCTGCACGGCTTCGTGTCCGGCGCCGCTGATCTGGAAAAAGATGCGATTCTGGCGTTTGAGGGCGACTTCGCGGTCGTCCAGCCGGCGCGAGGTATGCATCAGGCGGAAGGCGCGGATCAAGTCCTCTGGCTGCAAGTCGCCATATCGCGCGGCAGCGTTCGACGCTTGCGATTGATTGATAGTGGAAACAGTCAGAATTGCCTCCCAAAACAAAGCCCCACTCAATGGTGGGGCTGTTTTATTTTATCACTCGCAATACACTCGCATCGGAAACATTCAGAATAGCGATTCCCTGCGGAAATGGGTCGAAAACAGCAGCTTTTTTCCGTCCGGCGACCAGCGCGGTTCACCAGGACCAAGTTCACTGCCCAGCACCCGCTGCATCGTTCCAGACTCCACTTCGAGCGCGTCTATTCCCAATTCGTTTCCCGCACCACGTACGAAAGCAATTTCCTTGCCGTCGGGCGACCAATCCAGCAACGTTCGGGTTAAACCCGAATCGAAAAGTTTCACCTGAGCCGCGCTCGCAAGATTCGCCACCCAAATCGCCCCATGAGAACCCTCCACGTAATACGCGATCCGTTTGCCATCCGGCGACCACGCGGGCCACCGTGCGCGCTCCGAAGTGGACGTGACCGGCTTGGAGTCCGAGCCATCGGCACTTATTACCATAATGCGGCTTGTACCTTTTTCCGCCGCTGTGCAGGCGATTCGCCGTCCATCGCGCGACCACGCCGGATGGAAATTCTCCGCCGGGCCGTGAGTCAATTGGCGAACGCTGGCGCCATCCGGTGACATTAGCGAAATCTGCCGCTGGCCATCAACGGTGGATACGAAGGGTTCCGTCAAGCGCTATGCGCTCGATATTCCAATCGCCGCCGGCCGCCTTCGCCACAAAAGCGATGCTGCGGCCGTCGGGCGCCCACACCGGGCTCTCGTACTGCGTCTGCGCGAGGGCGACAGACCCAAGAATCGCGAGAAAAATCCCGCCAATCTTCGCCACCGCTTAAGCTTCCCACGCCGCCGCCTCGGATACAATATCCTCACGCGCCACCGGGCGCTATCGAGGAAGAGCCAATGAAATTCATCGCAGGAATTGTTTTGGGAATTGCACTCAGCGCTGGAGCTACGCTGTTCGCGCAAAACGAGCACGCCATGCACCCCCGCATCGCGGCGGCGATTGCCGCCTTGCGCGATGCCCGCGACTACATGGTCGCCGCGCCGCACGATTTCGGAGGCCACAAGGCGGAAGCCGTGCGCGCCTGCAACGACGCGATCAAACAATTGAATCTGGCTCTGGCATATCGGGGAAAGCAGGACCGATAGCAACTCGACCAGCGCGCGATCCTCGCGGGCATTCGCGCGCTCGCTCTCACGTGTGGGCCACGATGGCGCCCCTTAAACGCTGAAAGCGGCGGCAAACCATTTTACGCTGCCGACTACAGCAATGATTGGCGTCGAGTTGGGACGTTCAGTATCGTACACTGGAAGTTGTGCCCTCGGACTCCGAACGGTCCACGGCTGCGAAAGTGGTCGTCGCCACCACCGTAGCTCTTTCCTTCATCTCCTTCTGGCGCGCCGCGGCAATCGTCCTGAGCGATCTCGCGTCCTCGGCCTTTTATGCGGGCGGCATCGCCGAGCACGCCATCGGCGAGAGCGCCCCCTGGTTCATCCTCGGCGTGATGCTGTTCAGCTTCGCCGTGCGCTCCGTCTACATGGAATCGTGCAGCATGTTCGTGCGCGGCGGCGTGTACGTCGTGGTGCGCGACGCCATGGGCCCCTTCATGGCGCGCCTTTCGGTTTCCGTCGCTGATCTTCGATTACATCCTGACCGGCCCCATCAGCGTGGTCAGCGCCGGCCAGTACCTGGGCCGCCTGCTGAACGAGATCGCCGAGATGACTGCATATCGCGGCTGCACGTTTCGCCCAATCATCTTCGCCGCTGGTTTCGGCGTCGTCGTCACCGTCTATTTCTGGTGGAGCAACATCAAGGGCATTCACGAATCGAGCGGCAAGGCGCTGCGCATCATGCAGATCACCACCGTGATGGTGGTGGCCTTCCTGATCTGGTGCCCGCATCACGCTGCTGCTGCGCGGCCGAAGTTCAGATTCCGCCCGCGCCGCTGCCGCACAATCTGCATTTCAGCCCGAGACGCGCTGGGCTGGTTCAAAGGCACCGTTCTGGCCGCAGATCGGCGCTCGTCGCCGATCATCATCGCGTTCGGGCACTCGCTGCTCTCGATGAGCGGCTTCGAAACCCTGGCGCAGGTCTATCGCGAAATCGCCTATCCCAAGCTGAAGAACCTGAAGATACACCGGCAACATCGTCTGCATCTATGCCGTGGTCTGCACGGGCGTGATCACGCTGTTCGCCGGCATGATCATTCCCGATGCGGTTCGCGGCCAGTACGTCGGACAATCTGCTGGGCGGCCTCGCCATGCACCTGGCCGGACCGCCGCTGCTGCGCCTGCGTCTTCCACATTTTCGTGGTGATCGTCGGCGTGCTGATTCTCTCCGGCGCGGTGAACACGTCGATCATCGGCGCCAACGGCGTGATGAACCGCGTGGCCGAAGACGGCGTGCTGCTCGACTGGTTCCGCAAGCCGCACCGCCGCTTCGGCACCACCTACCGCATCATCAACCTGATCGCGCTGCTGCAGATCGGCACCATCGTGCTCAGCCGCGGCGACGTCTATCTGCTGGGCGAAGCGTACGCGTTCGGCGTGGTGTGGAGCTTCTTCCTGAAATCGCTGGGCGTGCTGGTGCTGCGCTACCAGCGCCACGACCAGGAATACAAGATCCCGTCAACTTCCACATCGGCGGCAAGGAGATTCCGGTCGGCCTGATCCTGCACCACCGCTGGTGCTGTTCCTGGTGGCCATCGCCAATCTGTTCTCCAAGCAGATCGCCACGATCTACGGCGTCGGCTTCACCGTCGTCTTCTTCATCATCTTCACCATTTCCGAGCACATCAACGCGCACGAAGACAGGCCGACGAGAAAGACGGCCTGGAAGAGTTCAATCTCGACATGCAGCCGGATATCGACCGCCGACGCCGTGCACGCGCGGCCCGGCTGCGTCCTGGTGGCGGTGCGCGACTACAACCAGCATGGCGCACCTGCAGACCGTGCTGCAGAAGACCAACCTGCGCCGCCACGATATCGTGGTGATGACCGTGCGGCCCGATCTCCACCGGCGCCGGCGAATACGAGCTCTCCGAGAAGCAGCTCTTCTCCGATTACGAAAAGGAACTGTTCACGCGCGTGGTCACGATGGCGGAGAAGGAAGGCAAGACGGTCGAACTGCTGGTGGTGCCGGGCGTCGATCCGTTCGACGCCATGGTGCAGACGGCGCGCCAAGCTGAAGGCGTCGCGCCTGGTGACCGGCGTCTCCGCCACGATGGATTCCGAAGAACTGGCGCGCCGCATCGGCCTGGCCTGGGAAAAGCTGCCCGAGCCGCGCCATCCGTTTTCGCTCGAAATCATCAGCCCCGGCCGGCCGTCGATTTACGTCAACCTGGGCCCGCATCCGCCGCGGCTCTGGCCCGAGGATCTGGACCGCGCGCACGAACTCTGGCTGCAGCTTCAGGAGAATTTCGGATCGCGACTGCATCATCGCGACGTGGTCGGCGTGGCGCTGCGCCGGCTGGAGAAGGATCTCGACGATGCGCGCCGCGCCGAAGTGCTGACGGATATCGAGAAAGAGCTTCGCAAGGATGTGCTGGCGCACGAGAAAGAACTCCCCAAGTAGGATAGGCACGGGAGCCTAGCGCGGATTCACGAATCTCTGAACAGCGCCCGAAATCCTTCCTGCTCAAAATGACGGTCGTTGGTCAGTGCTTCCGTCAGCCCCTCCCGCCGCATCGTCTGCATCGAAATACAGTCCGTCAAACTGTAGCCCTTGCTCCAAGATCGATCGCAAGAGACTGGCCGAGGACCATGTGGTCATATCGCCAACCTAGCAGATCACCTGTTCCAACCAGTTCTTCATCGGACGTCGTCCAAAACGTCGGAATCCGAAAGCCAGTTTCCCCGTTTCGTACTCATGTTTTAAGCTCCTGATGGAGAGGTCCGGCATGGAGGCACGCTTCTGTTAATAGGACAACAGTTACAGATGCAGTTGAAGCTACACGGAGAACTCTAATTAGGAGTCGGTTTAACGTTGACGTGATCGACGACGAACTGCTCTAAGGGAGACATTCTGGGGTTGAGGCGAAGGCCGGCTTGCTTTAAGCCATTTTGTGCTCGAACTAAATCTATTAGTCCGCTAGTTAACGGTTGGGGTGTCTCGCTGGTTCCGGCGGTTCTCGGGCGAGCGTCGCGCAACGCCTCAGACCAATTAAAATTCATTCTGTATGTTCCGTTGAGACCGGTCGCATTCAAAACAGGACGGTCCATCATGACTGTTAGAAACTCAGAAAGATCATTCAAATTCGCGGCGTTGCTTGAAAAGGCGCCGTTGCTGACCTTCTGTGCGGAATTCGGATCGGATACAATACCAGGTTGCAGTTTCAGTCCCTCCTTCCCTACTTCTAATGCGTAAATCGGCATCGCCTTTCGTTCGCGGTGATACCGGAGTCCAAGCCGCTCCTCAAGCATCCGCTGCAGCATCGAATCTCTCGACGCCAGTGAAGTTCCGGCGGGGGCAATGGCCTTCACTTCGTAATATTCGGTCATTTGCCAGAGAGGAGGGGAATACTCCCAGATTTTCAACTCGTAGGCTGTCGTGATCAGGCGGGCCAAAGTCTCATCACATGCCAACCTTCCACCGACAAAGTGGATAGGCTTCGGTACACGACCTGGGACCAAACTCCCGCTATATTTGATCGATACGACATCAAACGCTGGGCGTGTGTCTTGCACCGTCTTGTTACCTTGATCGATCGGGTGACCGAGAGCGGAAACACTAAACCAAGAGAACAGACCAGCCACTCCGAGCATGATCAATCCACAAATTCGCACCCTTCTGATTCTCATATGCGCAGTCAAATGGGAAAAATACATTTTTGCTGTCTCCAAATACGCGAGAGTGATTGTCGGTCTACATGAGTGATGGGGGCTCAAAAGGCTTCCCGCCCCCATCCGGGGTACAAATAGGATCCGCGACTTGGCAGTTAAAGCGTTACGATCCGCATCCCGAACATTGCCAGTTCTGGACCCAGCAATAACCAGAGTCATTACATGTGCATGTGGTATCTGCCCACGCGAGACACTGGTAGCTTGGGTCATTGCAGTAGGTAACGGTGGTATAGTTCACACCGCCTGGGCCGATGCAGCCGGAAATAAATACTTGTGCGTACGCGTTCGACGCCAAGGCGGTTGCGACCGAAGCCATCATGACAGTTCGTACAGTTGATGTTTGGAAAACCCGCGCTGCGGCTTCCCGTAACGTTTGCGGAATCAAGCGTCTCATTCTAATGGGCGGTCGCAAAAAACGTGAGGTACTTGACCAACACTTCGTCCGTGGAGACGATGGGGGAGTTCCACTCGGTGGCAAAAGCCAAAGCTTGCCGGTGGGCGCTGTCTTTGGAATCCGCAAGAGCAATCCAGAAAAACGTGTCGGCGAAAAGCGCCGTCATATGACGATGAAATCCGCAATATTCTGGAGCGGCCGGCTAACAGGGTGCGGCGCCTCCTCCTGTTCGGCAAGCTTCTGGATCCACGCCTCAACAGATGAAAGACCTTCCGCCTCTGCCTTCGCCTGTAGCGCGCGCGCCTGCTCGTCGGATAGTTTGATGGTCAAGGTCACGGTGCTTCTCTTCTCACATTACGCCGTTGACGTTGAGGGCGCACTCTCACCGCACGAACACGACGCAGCTCGGCTGCTTCAACTTCCCCTCAATCGGCCCTGTCGGCCGCAGTTCGCCCGTCTTCGGATGCACGCTGAACACCACCAGATCGTCGGAATCCTGATTGGCTACGAGCACATACTGGCCCGTCGGATCGAACGTGAAATATCGCGGCGTCTTCCCCAGCGTGCTCGCGTGTTCCATGAACGAGAGCGTTCCACGCTCCGCATCGATATGGAAAAGCGCCAGGCTGTTGTGCCCGCGATTCGACGCATACAGCACGCTGCCCGCTGCATTCATTGCGATCTCCGCTGCGGTGTTGCTCGCCCTGAATCCTTCCGGAAGCGTCGACAACGTCTGTCCCGAATTCAGCGCCCCCTTCGCCGCGTCGTAGTGCAGCAGTTCCACTGTCGATGCCATTTCGTTGATCAGATAAACAAAACGGCCATTGGGATGAAACTCGAGGTGCCGCGGCCCCGATCCCGGCGTAACCGAAAGCGATGGCGGATCGTTCGCCGCAATCTTCCCCGTCGCCGCATCGAAACGGTAAATCATAACTTTGTCCGTGCCCAGATCGGCCGCCAGCAGGAAGCGGTTGTCGGGTGAAAAGACCACGCAGTGCGCGTGCGGCCCGGCCTGGCGGTCGTGATTGACGCTCGATCCATGCTGCTGATCGAAACCCGAGACCGCGCCCAAACGTCCATCGGGCATGACGGCAAACACGGCGACGCTACCGCTGTCGTAGTTCGCCACCGCGAGAAAACGGCCGGTCTTATCCAGCGAAAGATGGCAAGGCGAGCTGCCGCGAGACGAGACGGTATTCAGCAGCGTGAGCTTGCCGCTCTTCGCATCGATGGCAAATGCGCTCAGCGTATCTTCGCTCTTGCCTTTTTCGTTCACCGAATAAAGAAAATGGCCATTGGGATGCACCACCATGAAGGAAGGGGCGGGCGTTTCCACAACGAGGCCGATGCTCGTCATGCGGCCATTCGCCGCGTGAAAATGGAAGGCGTTGATTCCTGGGCCATATCCGCCGACGTATGCCAGATAATCGGATTGTGCGAAGCAAGCGCCCGCCAATAGCGCCGCTGTGACTGGAGTTCTCACTATTGCCATTGCATCACATTAGACTGTCGATTGTCTTCGCCCTTGCCACCGCCGCCCACGCACAGTTGGGGGGCGCCATTGGCGGACAGGTCTATAACTCCGCCACGGACGAACCCGTTAACGGCGCGACTATCGTACTCACGGAGGCGGTAGGCGCTTCGCAGCCGCAGAAGTTCGTCACCGAAACGCGCGGCCTCTTCCTGTTTGAGAACCTGCCACCCGGCCGCTACGTGCTCTTCGCCGAATGTCCCGGCTTCGCCCGCGCGGCTTTTGGATCGCGCGGCAATTCGCTGGCAGGCGTAACGCTCTCGCTAGTGGAAGGCCAGCAGATGAACGCTCTCGCCTTCGCGCTTGCACCCGGCTCGAGCATCGCCGGGAAAGTGATCGACTCGGCGGGAGACGCGCTGGATGGCGCCACAGTGCTCGCTCTGCAACCGATTTATCAGCGCGGAAAGAAGGAATACCTTCCCGTTGCCTCGGCCGTTTCAGGCAGTTCGGGCGACTACAAGCTGGAAAACTTGAGCGCCGGTTCCTATCTTTTGGCCGCGTCCGACAGCACGGGCGGCGCCGCGACTACATTCTATCCGAGCTCCGCCGCGCTCTCCGGCGCCATGGGCATCACGGTTGGAGCCGCGGCCGCGGAAACCGGCAAGGACATTCGCATGGTTAGAGCTTCCGGCCATCGCGTTGCGGGAAGCCTGACCGGAGGCGGCAAAGCGACCATCGCATGGTTGACGCCGAAAGGCGGCGCGACATCGCTGATCTTGCGATCCGCCGCAAAGATTCAACCCGATGGCACCTTCGCGTTTTCCGGCATCGCGACCGGCGCATACATCCTGAGCGCCACCGAGGCCGATGGCGTCACGACCGCGGCCGCGCCTATCGCTCTTGCCGTGGCGCAAAAAGATCTGGAAGGCCTCGAACTGCACGCTCACGCCGGCGCCGAATTAAGCGGCGAGGTCGCGTTGGGCGCGAACAATGTCCCTCTGCCCGTGGGTATGCAAGTAATACTGGAGACCGCCGACGCCCCGCTTCCCCGCCCCGCGCGCGCCACGGTCGATGAGCACGGCAAATTCACGTTCGCGGGACTCGCGCCCGGGCGTTACATGGTCCACGTGATCGCTCCGCAAGAGCTCTATGTGCGCTCCGTGCGATACCGCGGCGTGGATGTCGCCGAAACACCACTCGATTTCGGCGGCGGAACCAGTGCCCCGCTGCTGATCGGCCTCAGCGCCGGCGGCGCATCGCTCGGCGGCACGGTTCGTGGCCCGGATGGCGCCGACATGCCGGGCGCTACTGTTGCGCTTGTCCCAACGCTGAAGCGCTTCTCGCGATTCAAGGAAGTTACCACCGACCAGTTCGGCGAATTTCACATCGATGGCATCGCGCCCGGAGAATACAAGGTCTTCGCGTGGGACCACATCGAAGCGGGGCAATATCAAGATGCAGCCTGGCTGAAAAAGTACGAGCTCAAAGGCCAGCCCTTCGTTGCGAAACCCGGCGTCCGCGAGACAATCGCGATGAAGGCGATTCCGTAGACAAGCGCAGCTCGCGATAGCTCACGAAGAGGAAGACAAACCCGGCGCCTTGACTAACTGCTTCTCCAGATACCGCCGCTGCGGAGCGGAGCACTCCATCGCCAGCGCCTTTTCGAAGTATGCCGCCGCCTTCGCCTCATCCCCCACTTCGCGCCATAACACGCCCATGGCCGCAGGTAGCAAATGATAACGCTCCAGCGCCGGATGATGCTCGATTCTCTCTAATTCGCGCAGTCCGGAAACCGCGCCGTGGGCCCGCGCCAACGCCACCGCGCGATTGAGCGCCACCACCGGCGTCGGATTCATCGCGTAGAGCTGGTCATAAGCCTGCGCGATCGCGCCCCATCGCGTCTGCTGGAATTCGCTGCCGCCGCGTGCTGCGCCGCGATCTCCGCCTCCAGGTGATAGCGCGTCACCCGATCGCCCGCCGCGCTTCGCTCCAGCCGCAGCATCCCCTCCATGATCCGGGATTTATCCCACTGAGAGCGGTCCTGATCGGAAAGCAACAGCAAGTCGCCCCGCTCATCCACACGCGCCGGCTCGCGCGCCGCCTGCAACAGAAACAGCGCCAGCAGGGCGTCGCATTCCGGCGCGCGCACCGCCGGGTGATCGGCAATCAGACGGGCGAGGCGAATCGCCTCCTCGCACAGATCGCGCCGCATCAGCTGATCCCCACCGCTTGCGTAGCCCTCATTGAACAACAGGTAGAGCGCTTCCAGTACCGATTCCGTACGCTCCACCGGCAGTTCATGATCCAGCGCCTCGAACGCCAGATCGCGTTCGCGAATCAACCGCTTCGCGCGTACGATCCGCTGCGCCGCCGCCGATTGCTGAAGCAGAAACGCGCGCGCGATCTCGCCCGTTCCGAAGCCGCACACCGTCTTCAGCGTCAGCGCCACGCGCGCCTCGCGCGGAATCTCCGGGATGGCAACACAGGAACATCATCGCGAGCTGATCGTCCATCACCTCCGGCGTCATCGCGGCCGGCGAGAGGGCGCGCGCGATATCCTCCGCCTTGGCCGCAAGCGACGCCTCCCTCCGCAGAGAATCGAGCGCCAGATTTTTCGCCGTCTGAATCAGCCAGGCGCTCGGATTCGCCGGAATGCCGCGATGAGGCCACAGTTGCAGCGCTTTCACCAGCGCCTCCTGCGCCACGTCCTCGGCCAACGCCAGGTGGCGTGGACCGAAGATGCGCGTCAGCGTCGAGACCACGCGCCCCGATTCGCGCCGGAAGAGATCCTCCACCAGTTCGCCGGCCATCGGTCGCTCTCCGTTGTTCGCAGCGCCTCAAGCCTCGATGCGCCGCACTTCGATTGTGCCGAACTCCAAATGCGGGCAGTCGCTGGCGAACTTCACCGCCTCCTCATAGCTCTCCGCCTTCAGCACAAAGAAGCCGGCGATGATTTCCTTCGATTCCGCATACGGTCCGTCGGTGATATGGACTTTGCCGTTTCCATTTTCAGCCCGCATCAAGCGTCCAGTGTCATTCTCCAGCTTATTGCCACCGGCAAGCTTGCCTTCGCCGGCCATCCGGTCCCGCCATGCCTTGTACTTGCCGAAGATCTCCTGTATGCGTTGCGGACTCAGGTTCTCGGTTCGAAAAACCGCGGGATCGCTGTGAAGCATCAAAATGTATTGGTTCATGTTCGCCTCCACAGCATAGACGAACCGCGGCCCCGAAATTCGACATGCCATGCACGCGCCCGCGCTCGCCGCTTTGTGGCAGAATACGGTCGTGCTCCAACGACTGACCGAGCGCAAGGAATGGAAGTTCTTCGGCGTTCTGCCGAAGGCGGACCCAGGCCTCGCCGCCGCCTGGTGGACGGCCCTCCTGCTGCGAGGGATCCTGCCGGCGGCGTTCGCCATCGCGATGGGCGTGCTGGTCGGCGCCGTGCAGCGCGGCGATTCTCTCGCCGGTCCGCTCGCGTTCGCCGGCGCGATCTTCGTCCTGCTTCAGGTGCTCAGCCCGATTCATCAGGCGGTCAGCGCCAACCTCGGCGACCGCACCGCCGCGTGGCTCTACGACCGGCTCACCGAGGCCTGCGTGCGGCCGCCGGGCATGGGGCACCTCGAAGATCCCGCGCTCACCAGCGACCTCACCGTCGCGCGCGACTTCGATCTCGGCATGACCGGCCCGCCGCTGTCGATCTCGATGGATTTCATCGCCAACGGCATGGTCGAGATGATCGGCGGCATCGCGTCGCGCCGTGATCCTCGCCAGATACGCGTGGTGGGCGCCGCTCCTGCTCGCGGGCGCGTGGCTGGCGACGCACTGGCTTCTGCGCGAGAGCGCCGTCTGGCGCGACCGCAACACCGAAGAGGTGCGCGGCGCGCAGCGCGACGCCGACTACGCCTACCGGCTGGCCGTGGATCCGCCGGCCAGCAAGGAACTGCGCCTGTTCGGCCTCGCCGGCTGGACGATCGACCGCTTCATCGCCCGGCGCACTCGCCTGCACGAGCTTCAGTACGCGGCCACGCGTCTGCGCGAGCGGCCGGTCATCTGGAGCATGCTCCTGGTCGTCTCCGCCAACGTCGTGGTGTTCTGGGCGCTGGCGCAGCGCCGCCGCCGCAGGCCGCATCAGTCTCGGGGAAGCCGTCGTCTACGTGCAGAGCGCCATCGGCGTGTCGATGATCGCGTTCGGCGGATTCAGTTGGGCGCTCGACGGAGCGGCTGCGCCCGTCGCCGCGGTGCTGCGGCTCGAGCCGGCGATGCGATCCGCGGGCGCGCTGCGCTCCGGCGATCGCCGCGCGGACGCGAATGCCCGCGCGCGAGATTCGTCTCCGCGATGTCACGTTCGCCTATCCCCGGCGGGCGCGCCCGTGCTGGAGCACTTCGATCTCACGATTCCCGCCGGCTCGTCGCTCGCCATCGTCGGGCAGAACGGCGCCGGCAAGACGACGCTCGCGAAGCTGCTGTGCCGCTTGTACGATCCGCAGTCGGGCGCGATCGAGATCGACGGCGTCGACCTTCGCGAGTTCGATCTCGCGTCGTGGCGCTCGCGCGTCACCGCCGTGTTCCAGGACTTCATCCGCCTCGAGCTGCCGCTGCGCGACAACGTGGCGCCGGCGGGCGCGCCCGACGATGTCGTGCGCGCCGCGCTCGAGTCGGCCGGCGCGGCGAACCTGGCCGGCACTCGACACGGTGCTTGCCCGCGGCTACGACGGCGGCACCGACCTGTCGGGCGGCCAGTGGCAGCGCATCGCGCTCGCCCGGGCGCTGGCTGCCGTCAAGCTCGGCGCCGGCGTCGTGCTGCTCGACGAGCCGACCGCGCAGCTCGACGTGCGCGGCGAAGCGGAGATCTTCGATCGCCTGCTCGCCGCGACGCGGCACTGCACGACCATCCTGATCTCGCATCGCTTCTCCACGGTCCGCCACGCCGATCGCATCTGCGTGCTCGAGCACGGCCGGGTGATCGAGCTCGGCACGCACGACGAGCTGATGGCGCTCGGCGGCCGCTATCGGACGATGTTCGATCTGCAGGCGCAGCGCTTCCACGTTCCCGAAGAAGAGGAGGGCGCGACGTATGACGTCCTCTGACCTGATCAAGAACAGAGCGATCGCTCCGCTGCCTCCCGCGCTGTCGTCGATGTGGCGGCTGTGCAAGCTCGGCTATCGCCACGAGCCGCGCCTGATGGCGTGCGGCGTTCGTGCTGTCGCAGCTCGCCGCGCTGCCCGATGCGCTCCTCGCGTTGTGGCTGATGCTGCTCGGCAAAGGCGTCCTCGAGCACCGGCCCGGCATGGTGCAAGGCGCGGCGATCGGCCTCGGCGTGTCGACCGCCGCGACCTGGTTTCTCCGCACCGTCAGCACGCGCGTGCAGCGCCGCTTCCGCGACAAGGTGACCATCGCGCTCGAGTCGCACGTCGCGCAACTGCAGGCATCGGTCGCGACCATCGCGCATCAGGAACGCCCGGAGTATCTCGATCGCCTGTCCATGCTCCGCAATCAGGTGTTCGTGCTCGACCACATGTACATGTCGCTGTTTTCCACGCTCGGGTGGATCCTGCGGCTGGGCGTGACGATGGCGCTGCTGGCGTCGATTCACCCGGCGCTCCTCCTGCTCGTCGTGTTCGCGGTCCCGACCGTGTTGACATCGACGTGGCGGCCCGAGGTCGAGCGAGCCGCGCAGGAGCGTGGCGCGCAGGCCAACCGGCTGGCGCGTCACCTGTTCACCATCGCCACGACCGCGCCGCCCGGAAAGGAAGTGCGCGTCACCGGCATCGGCGAGCGCCTCGTCACGCGAGCGCCGCGCGGCGTGGGAGCGCTGGTACGGGCCGGTGGCGGCCGCCCGCTGGGGCTCGGCGTTGTGGCACGCGCTGGCGTGGGCGGTCTTCGGCTCGCCTATGTCGGCGCGGTCGTGTTCGTGTCGTCCGGCCTCGGCGCGCCGGCCAGCAGCGTGCTGCTGGTGCTGGCCGCGGGCGCGCGGCTGTCGGCGTACATCGGCGCCACCGTCGGCGAGATCGGATTCCTGCGCGGATTCTGGATGGACGGCTCGCGGCGGCTCGCCTGGCTCGAGGACTACGCCGCCTCCGTCGCCGCCGTCGGGCGATCTGCCGGCTCCCGCCGTGTTGCGTCGCGGCATCCGGCTCGATCACGTGTCGTTCGCCTATCCCGGCACGTCGCGCCTTGTGCTGGACGATGTGTCGCTGACGCTGCCCGCCGGCGCGGTCGTCGCCATCGTCGGCGAGAACGGCGCCGGCAAGACGACGCTGGTCAAGCTGCTCGCGAAGATGTACGAGCCGTCGTCGGGCTCCATCCTCGTGGACGACACGCCGCTCGCGCGCATGCCGGCCGTCGAGTGGCGGGCGCGCCTCGCCGGCGCGTTCCAGGATTTCTTCCGCTTCGAATTCCGCGCCGCGGCACACGGTCGGCCTGGGCGACGTTCCCCGGCTGGACGACGAGCCCGCGGTGGTCGCGGCCGTCGATCGCGCCGGCGCCGGCGACGTCGTCGCGCGTCTGGCGTCGGGCCTCGACACGCAGCTCGGTCCGACGTGGCCGGGCGGCGTCGAGCTGTCGTTCGGCCAGTGGCAGAAGCTCGCGCTGGCGCGCGGCTTCATGCGCGACGAGCCGCTGCTGCTGGTGCTCGACGAACCGACCGCCGCGCTGGACGCGGAGACCGAACACGCGCTGTTCGAGCGCTACGCCGCCGCGGCGCGCGGCAACGGCGAGAGCACTAGCGGCCGCATCACGATCCTGGTCTCGCACCGCTTCTCGACGGTCCGCATGGCCGATCTCATCGTCGTGCTCGACGGCGCGCGGCTGGTGGAGGTCGGCACGCACGACGAGCTGATGGCGAAGAGCGGCCAGTACGCCGAGCTGTACGGCATCCAGGCCGCCGCGTACCGCTGACCACATTGGTCAGTGGGTCGGGGGCGGCGGGAACTTTGCGATCGGCCTGCCGTCAGCGAGGAACCGACGGATTTGACCGTCTCGAAAGACTGCGTAACCGTCGCGCGTTTTCAGATGGAGCGATTTCCCTCGATTCGAATGTCGTCTACGACAAATTCCACGGCATCCTTCCGAACCTCGTGCGTCGTTCTGTTCCATCGAACAAGACCGCCAGGCGATTTTAGATATGTCCTCGCCGAATCGGTCAAGCGCTACCAAACCACCCAAACCCTATTCGGTTCCACCAGAATCGCGCTTATCTCGTAGCGCGTCATTTTGGGCGGCGAGAAAAGAGTGTGCACGCGATTCGAGCTATCGAAAAAGCCGGATTCGCCGACGCCTTTCATGCCCTCACCGTCGTAGTAGCTATTGCCGAACCAGATTCTGTTGCTGTCTTGACCACGTCGCCGAACCTTCAATCTGGTACTGTCCGATTACCTCTTGCCGCTCATAGCGGTCAGGCGCGAACGGGTTGATCGGTATGTCTTCGGGCCGGAGCCGGATATATTTCTCGGCGGTGCTGGGGTAACGGGTAGAATTTCGTTCGGTTAGGTCCAAGCGTTTCGATGATGCCGTGCGAGCGTGTTCCGAAGTCGTCCTTACTGTGTTCGAGTTCAAACCGGCCGCCCACGCCGAAGACCACCGGATCGAGCGCGACGAGAAGTGTTGTAAAGTTCACGCGGTTTTGGCTGTCAGCCATTTTCGCTATAGACCGATTTGACTGTGATCGAACTACACCGGGCGGTGAAGGCTTTGGGGCAGACGCATGAGATCGTCTGCGGAGGGTTTCATGGCAAGCGAACGTGAGTGGTGCAACTCGCGTGCCAAGGAACTGGTGAGCACAGAAGTGCGGTGAAACCGGCAGTCATGGAGATCTGGACGGGGAACGAGCCGGCAGCACGATCTTTGGCGCTATGTTGCGCCAAAAGCCTTCGACCCCGCGGACAGTCCGAGGTTACGAAACCGGGGACGCATCGAATGAGCAACTGGGTGGGGGGAGTAAACACAACACCGAAGTCCGCGCACCGAACTCTCGGTCCGGCGCGCGGTTCATTCTGGCTTCTGTCTCTTAACTTCTGACTTCGTGCTTAATTGCCGCCGCGGGCGCCGCGTCCGCGGCCCGCCTGCGGGGCCGGTAGATCGATGCGGGGAAGTTTATCCGCGCGCGTCGCCGCGTTGTAGAGAAACGCCGCTTCAATCACCGCGATCTGCTCCATATCGCCCTGCTGGATGCGGTCGTAAACGTCCATATTGGAATGGTGCGTCCGCGTGTCGTAGTCCATCGGGTCCTGAATGAACTGGAATCCGGGCAATCCAACTGCGACATATGATTGATGATCGGTGCCGCCTGTATTGCGGGCCGTGATCACGCCCGGGGAAAGGTCCTTCAGCGCCGCGAACCATTGCTCGAAGATCGGGCGGCACATCTCATTGCCCTGCAGATAGATGCCGCGGATCTTGCCGGTGCCGTTATCCACGTTGAAATACGCCGCCAGACCCTGGTGTTCCGACGTCGGCTTCATTTCCGCAGGATCGGCGAAATGCGCTTTCACATAAGCGGCTGAGCCTAACAGGCCTTCCTCTTCGCCGCCCCACAGGGCCATGCGCACCGTGCGATCCATCTTCAGATTGAGCGATTTCAGGATGCGGATAGCTTCCATAGCCGCCGCGCTGCCCGCACCGTTATCGGTGGCGCCCGTGCCCATGTGCCAGGAATCGAAGTGGCCGCCCACCATCACGAGCTCGTTCGGTTTCGTCGTTCCCGGAATTTCGGCGACCACATTGAATGAATCGGTGTTCGAGGTATCGAACTGCGTCTTGATATCGAACGAGACCTTCACCGGCACGCCGTGCTGCACGAGACGCGCGATGCGATTGTAGTTTTCCGCCGTGATCGCGACCGACGGCAGATTCTTCGTCGGATCGCCCGTTCGCGGGCCGCCATTGCTGGCAAACACCGTGCCGCTCTCGCCGCGCGCTGAAGCCGTCACGGTTGCGAGCACGCCCTCGTCGAGCCAAAAGGTGCGCTGCTTTTCCGTAAACGCCTGCCGCTCTTCTGGCGTCATTGCCGCCAGCGCTGCTACGTTGCCGCGTCCGCCGCGTCCCCCACGTCCGCCCGCGCCGCCTGTGGGCAGGATCTCGGGAACCAGCGCGGCCAGTTCTTCATCGGTATAGCGCCGTGCCAACGGCGTAGTAGGGAAGGGCAGATCCAGCGGATCGACCAGGAAAACGATCTTGCCCTTCAGTTTGCCGTGCCACTTATCGAGATCGGCCGGGGTCTGGACAGTCGCCAGCACCACTTCGCCCGTTGCCGTACCGTTCGTGCTGCCGGTCCATGCCTGCGGATAACCGATCAACGGCATGTAGGTCGGTTCGACCATGGCGCCGCTATATCCTTTGATCTCCCAGCTCGGAATGGGTCCGCCGCGTCCACCGGCTGTGGACCACTTCTCGAGATGAACGTTGCTCAACCCCCACTCCTTCAGTTGCCCGACCGCCCAATCGCCTGCCGCGCGGAACTGCGGCGAGTTGGTAAGGCGCGGACCGTAACGGTCAGTAAGGTTATACATAATGTTCATGACCTGGCTGCCGCTGGCGCCAGCGCCACCGCCGCGGCCAAATCCGCCGCCGCCACTAAGTTCGGCGGCCTTGATTTTGTGCATCACGTTCAGGTCGACTTTTTCTTGCGCAAAGGTCAGCGCGGAAACTGCCAGCAGCAGGGCCGCTGTGCGGGTGAAGATAGAAATTCGCATAAGGCTTTGCGTAAGAGCATATCAAACGGCAGGGGATTGCGGGGCATTTTCCGGCCTCGTAGAATTAGTGCGCGACTAAGCCGCATGTTTTCAAAATAGATTTTAAACTAAATCCCTGCAATAACTTACAGCCGATTTTCGGACTCTTCGCCGCTTCCGAAAATTGAGCCTGCGAGGGCCCAGGTTCAAGCCCCCCGGATAGGCCTCGGCGGTGAAGCCAGCCACGCGCCCGTTGGCGTCAATGATCGCGCCTCCGAATTGCACTCCGTAGGCGTGAGCGGTGGAGCCGAGACGGTCGAGCAGTAGGCATCCGCTCACCGGATGCTTTTCCAGCCATGGATCGAGCGGCGGTTGATATTCGGAGGCGATCCATACGAAGCGGACTGGTTGCCCGGCGAATTTGGCAACCAATTCATTCCAGCGCGCGACCAGCGACTCATTCGGGGACACCGCGGGAAAGAACCCGATTACCGTCAGGTGCCCGAAGAGGCTACCTGGATCGCCGCCCGCCAGCACTCGCGTCCAGATAAGGTTGGGCGCGAGGTCGCCAGCTTTGACGGGAGCGGGAGCTTGTCCGAAGACAGCGGCAACCGTGACTGCGAGCAAAGTCAGGAGGATTAATAGCGTCATTCGTGTCTGCGTCTCCTCGAAGGCTACCGCTCAGGGCAGTGCATTTTTCAATCGGCAGTGAGCGATGGCGTGTAATTTAGGACCGCACTCGTCCCGTATCAGAGCTTCGCAACAAATTCATCGATTGCGCTTACTGGGAGGTTGCTCCAACGACGGCCCGGATCATGCCGTCGCTCTTGGTCATGATGTAGAGCTCACCGTCCGCGTCCCGAGCCAACCGGAGATCCGATCGTCCGCCGGGGACTCGATCCGCACCCGGTAGATGTTCCGCCTTGCCGCCGCGTGTGTGGTATGCGATCTCATTGATAGGGGCCATTGCGCGGTAGGTGTTGTCGTTCCACGCGATCTTGACATCGTGCATCTCGGCCATCGTCTTCGGATCGCCATCGTCAGCCGCCAGCATCTCTTTCATCTCGGCCCACCAGAGACGGCCCGACGTAATGTCGCCGAACAGGAATTTGCCGCGCAGCGCCGGGATCGCATTCCCACGGTAAACGAAGCCATTCGCAATCGCGATGACGCCGGCTGCCTTAGCGTGGCCGTAAGCGATGACGGGATAGGTCGGATGCACGACGCCATCGGTCTTGGTGGCATCGATTTGGACCGGAATCACATCGTTCTCCGGCGGGCTGGAAAGGCTATTGTCGCCATGGAGCTGCTGTGGCCCCTCGCGCAAAGAGTAGCCGTAATTCGCCCCTTTGTGGATGATGTCGACGGTCTCCCACGTGTTTAGGCCAATCACCAGAGCGATCAGGTGATTGTTTGCCCTGTTCGAAGGATCGACATCCCAAGTGAGGCGATGCGGATTACGCAGGCCATACGCCCAGATCTCTTTCCGGACCCCGGAGTTCGACGCAAACGGGTTATCATTCGGGATGCGGTAACGCCCATTTTCGCTGACCGTACTGCGATCGATATGCTCTTTGAGGTCCGGGATAATGCGAAGGATTTTACCCACCAGCATGTCGAGACGCTGCGGATTGCTACGGACACTCGATGTCTGCTCGCCATTGCCACCGTCGCCGGTCGCGATGTACATGACGCGCCAGTCGGGGTCTCCCGGACGCGCGGTCGGGTTGAATATCAGATCGGCCATCGGGTGAATGCGGCCGCTGTACTGAAGACGCATGACCTCGCGGACAGTGCCTTCGAATGTCGAATTCGACAGGTTGGTGTCGGTCCATTCGATGACGACCGCCTCTCGCTCCGTGGTTCCGAATGTGCGGATCGGAGGCGTGACGTTGTATCCCGAGGTCTTCAAACCGGGAAAACTCTTGTTATCGGGAATGTTGGACGCCGGCAGCGCGGGATCTTCGAGGTGGATCGTATAGAACTTGCCATTGTGGGCGTAGTCCGGGTCGAATTCGAAGCTGATAAACCCGCTCGCCAGGAGCTGATCGATGGCGAGCCGGTGGAAGATTCCCGGCTTGCCCGGTAGCCCATTGAAGTCGAGATAGGTAGTCGTCTTCTTCGTTACCTTGTCTAGGATGTACAGTGGCCCGTTCAGATCGTTGACGAAAAGCCGATCTCTGCTTCCGCCGGGCTCCTCACGAAGGAAATTGATACGCGCAAGCAGGCCCGCGCTATTGCCGGGTCCGTCGACGGCTCCCGTCATAGGCATGGCTGCGTAGTCTTTGATCTCGACTCTCAGCTCAGATGAAGCCGCCAATCCGCAAACTACGAATGCAAGCACAGGGACCGCAGATGTAAGGCGCACGTCAAGACCTCCGCTGCGCATTCTACATCACAACGCAGCTATCGCTGGAAAGGCAGATCGCCAGCGATTTACGCTACAGGATCCGCCCCGATCGAAAGCTGCGCCAGTTCGTCGCGGCTCTGCTCCGGTAGAGCCTGAAACGTTTTTCCGATGCCGGAGATAACCATTAGTCCTGCGGCGCCCCCCACGCAGGCGAGCGCTATCCAGAACGGCGCTGTCAACCCCCATCGTCCAGCCGCCGCGCCCGCGATGGCCGAGCTGACGGCAACAAACAGATCGTAAAAAGCGTTCAGTGCGCCCAATGCCGTTGCGCGCTCCGCCACGGGTACCTGTCCCACCACTACGCTGGCAAGCGCCGGCCATGGGAACGCGTAGCCCAAGCCTACCAACATCGCAGCAGGGAGATCCATCATACTGCGGTGGCTGGCGAGGATGGCGATCAAGCCCACGCCGAGGCATGCATAGCCCGCGAACAAGCTGTATCGCGGTCCAATGCGATCCGGTAGCCCTCCGAAGGCCGCACGTCCGAAGAGCACGGCGACCGCAAATGCCGAAAAGGCCCAAGTGGCGCCGTGGCCGCGATCGCGCAGAAGCAGGATCAGAAACCCGGCCATAGCGGCATAGGTTACATTACCCAATCCCAGCAAGATACCTGGCAGCAGCACGGCAGGTGGAAACCAGCGCAACGGTCCGTGATGGTGAGGCCGCGCCTCTTCGTCCATCAAAGAAACGATGGCGATTACCGCAAGGGAAGAGACGATGAGGAACATTGCCACGGAAACCATGCTCCCAAGCACCTGCCCGATAGCCGGGCCAATAGACAAACCGCCCCAAATCCCAGACGAGAGAAATCCGAGCGCCTGTGCGCGTCGGTTGTCCGGCGCCACGTCAACCGCCCATGCCACCGCCGCGGTCACAAAGAAGCCTTCTCCTAAGCCATGCAAAACCCGCCCCCAAGCCATGGCCCAGAGACCGAACACTGGTAGGTACAATACGCCTGCAACCGTGCAGAAGCCCATCCCGAGCAGCAGAGAAATACGCCGCCCTTTGCGGTCGGCCGTCTTTCCTGCGAAAAGCCGGCCGAGCAGCGCGAATGCCGAAGACAGCCCAATCATCAGGCCAGTTATGAAGGTAGATGCTCCGATCTGCTCGTGCAGGTAAACCGGCAGCATCGGAATCACGGCCCCAAATCCGAGCATCCCGACAAAGGCCGCGCCCACGATGCGCCAGATTCTGGAACCCATCTACCGAATCTATCATCCTGGAGCAAGGCAGGGCCGCGCCGTGGACGAGCTTCACACGGACTTCCCGTATACTGAAGAGCCGGATATTCGCGAGACGTTGAGTTTCGTCCCAAGTTTTGTGAAAGGCACGAGATCCTACACACGAGTTGATGCGCACTCTTGTCGGATATGAACTTAACTCGCATCGGGTTCAATTCCGGTAAACACACATCACGAAGCCGTCCATTGGTCGTCATTGGGCTCCAAGACTAGCTCGGACGCCGAGATTTGCCATTATGCTCGTCAACGCCCACAGCGTGATCCTTCTTCGTGGCGAACCCGGGGCAGGTCGCTTCCGCACGCTCTTGAAGACTGCGAACCTGAGTCTATCCGGCGCGCCATCGTAACGCTCGATTGTACGGACAAACCGCGCGCAAGAGTTCTGCCGCTCTGTCAACCCGCCTGCCAATGGAAGGCGCGCTGCTCTCGCTTGCGAGCAACCCTTTTATCGGAGGCCTATGGACAAGCGGCTTTTGCTAAAATAAGATTCAACGTTGGGACGTCGTCTAACGGTAAGACTGCAGACTCTGGATCTGCGTATCGGGGTTCGAATCCCTGCGTCCCAGCCAAAAATGCCCGCCATACGGCTTTCGATGTCCCGGAAGCGCTAAAATCTCAATAGCTCGTGGGCGCGTAGCTCAGTTGGATAGAGCACCTGCCTTCTAAGCAGGTGGTCGCAGGTTCGAGTCCTGCCGCGCCTACCAAGATAAAAGCGCTAGTACGGCCAGGCCAAGATTCGCACCTGCGAATCCAACAACTGATCATTTTTGCCGAGCAATTCGCGTGCGGCCGGACGCAACTCGCGCCGGTCTATCCGCTTGCTGCCGTCCCGGTGGCGCTTCGCGATTGTGGGCTTCACGCGAAGGTTGGCGAGTGCAATTATGAGCGGCCTCGGAATTCCTGTGGCGGGTGGAATCCGACGAAGGAAAATGTCTACGCAACCGTTCATATTCCAGGCGTGCCAAGTCTACTCTTGTGCCCGCCTTGTGATGAATGCCGCTCTCTGGGCAACGTATCAATCACCAAGACCGCTTCTGACTCAGCAACTGGCGCGAAAAACTGCGGCCGGCGACGAACTCTCAGAACGTCTGGGTGGCGCAATTCGTTGCCTTGCTTTTCTGTCAACTCCCGCACGCTGACTCGCCGCGCGACATCTGCAACAGCTTCGCCCTCTGTTAGGCTCCAGGACGCTGCTCGGCGGCTACTTCGTCACCGGCACGAAAGAAAGCCAGTTTTTACCGCCGAAACTGAGCTGCGATCTCAGAAATTGATAACATCCGGGCAGGCTCAGACCGATGGCCACGGTCCGCTGCGCCGCGTCATCGCCGGCATTTACAAAAGGCGCGAACAGATCGAGCTGTTTTTCGAACCTAACGGTGAAGAGCTTCGTCGGGAGCATCGAAAAAGCGATACGAATCCAGATTTAGAGAGCCTAATTACACTACTCTTCCTGAAATGGCTAGATCTCTCTCGAGGCTAACTAGCCTTTCTTCAGCCTGTGTCGATGCCTCACTTCTATCTGCTCACCTATCGTGAGTTGACCCAATGGTTTCACACTCCTACAGACCATCCGCCACCGATCCCAGCCGCTGACCAGCTTATCTTGATATTGGCTAGACTTGGCTAGGCCGGCTCACTGCAAAGGGGACAGCTCACTCCGAAACAACCAGAATCCATTCGATAAGCCGATTAGTTTCAACAGCGGCTACGGCTGTTATCTAAAGAGAAACGATGGGTAGACTAGCAGCAGCTGCGCCGATCCTCGCGCGCTCACAGGTTGCTTTCTGCTGAGATAAAGGTACTAGAACCATAGCGAGAAATAAACATACTCTAGTAGTTACCGTGGCTGAATGAAAGGCAAAAAAGGAAAACACCGCATCGCAACGTATATCTCAGACAAGCGGAACATTTACAGACTGTGAGACCTGCGTCATACACCACAACCTAGGTACCGACTGATTCCCCGCTGATAGCCATGTTTGACAGTAAAGATAGACTACTGGGACTGGCGGTAATGGGCTTTTAGGAACGAACTTCTGGCAAATGGATGGCGATGGGACTGGTAAAGGACTAGAAGCGATGAAGCGAACGGTACTGGGAATCCTATTCTGTGGCCTACTCTCGGCCCAGCGCACAGAAACGCCGAAGTGGAACTACACTCCGAGGCACACGATCGAGTCTGAAACTGGAAAAGAGACTCAGGGACTTGAGTTCGGATTCTTCCGTCCGATAGGAAACGAGGCCGATATCTCGGTGATAGCAAGGACAGACGGCCGGGAAACACGTGCGCACGCCACTATCCGGATCAAGGATCCAGACGACGGAACGAGCGGGCACGCGCTGTTTCCGATGCCGGTTGGCAGCCTGGAAACGTTCAAGGTATTGCATATCGAGGCTCGCATCGGGAGTTACTTCTCGACAGAGGATAACCCGCTCGTAGCGACGGACTACGAATTGAAACAGAAATGAATTGGCCTCACGAACTGAAACAGAGATCGCGCCGCATAAATTTGGAACGACATATTGGCAGAACCACGGGTCGCGTTGCACGGGAGCCCGACTAATTCCAGAAGTGCGGGATTCTCGGCGCACCGAAATATATCTGGCATCCTGACCGGCAGGTGGTCACCTGGTTCGTGTCAATCAGCCATACCATCTTGACCGCGTTTCCCCTGCTCTCACTTGTAGCGAAGGCGCACCCGAGTACTTTCGCTCATTGGCTTTCCTGACCAGCCGCCGATCGTTGCGGCGGTTGCAAGAGACTTGCCACCGCCGCGCGAAGTTGGCGTGGCCTAAAAGGCTTGTGCAGGATCATGGCGTCGCTCGGCACTCCGCTATCGAGCAGGCGTTCGCGGTCATAGCCGGAAATGTATAGGACTCGCGTGTTCGGCCGGATACTCTGTAGTTGGTTTACGACCTCTTGGCCCGACCCATCCTTGAGCGATTGGTCGGCGACAACCAGGTGAATTTCGATTGAGACTCGATTAAGGAGCTCGACTGCCCGCGATGTACTTTGAGCTTCGAGCACCGTGTAATCGCTTTCCAGCGTGCTTCGAACAACGCCCATCACAGCGGGATCGTCTTCCACTATCAAAATGGTCGCCAGCGGCATAGTAGCCCACGCTATAAAACCCATTCTCTAACTCTAAAAGCCAACTTCTGCAATAATAAGATATAACTAATTATTATTTAATCAGGGTTTCCCTGAAACAATCGCAGGGATTTTTCCCAAACTTAGGTTCAATATGAACCGAACACGCGCTTAACGCAGGGTCTGAAGCTATGGTCATCATTGTTTTAAAACTATCATTTTCTAATTAATAAGTTATTTATAAAACAGATATGAATTATGTATTCGAAAGCACGTTTTGCTCCGTTAAGATTTGTTCTGCCGAGCAAGTGAGCACCGCTTCTATCTTGGGTGTTTCAGCCCATCCCAGGCGTGGCGCCGTGGCACGCATCATCGCTCCCTGCAACTCTCGAATGCGAATCGGCTTGCTGACGTAGTCGTCCATTCCCGATGCGATGCATTTCTCCCGATCGCCGCGCATCGCATGCGCGGTCATGGCAACGATGGGCACATGACCTCCAGTAATGGCCTCGCGGCGCCGGATCTCCGCTGTCGCCTCAAATCCATCCATCTCAGGCATCTGAACATCCATCAACACAAGATCGAACGAATAACTGGCTATTGCCACGATTGCTTCCCGCCCATTACCCGCTACCCTGACATGGTGGCCGAGCTTAGTCAGTAGGCCGCACGCCAGGACGCAATTGACGGCGTGATCGTCCACCAGAAGGATCCGTAAACCGGCGTTTGACGGATCTGCACTGCGCACATCTCCCTGGCGATGCGCGTCCGACTCGCCTGAAGTTAAGGCATGGCTCCCTGCGACAGGGCCGGCCGCAGGTTCACAGGCCGGCGCTGCCGCCGATAGCACCGGCACCGTGAACGAGAATGTGCTGCCCCGGCCTACCTGGCTCTCCAGGCGGATGCTTCCTCCCATCATCTCGACTAATCTTTTGGAGATCGAGAGACCCAGTCCCGTGCCTCCAAAACGGCGCGTCGAGGAACTGTCGGCCTGGCAAAAGGCTTCGAAGACGTGGAGCTGTTTTCCTGGCGGAATTCCGATTCCCGTATCGCGCACCGTGAAGCGCAGGACGGCCGGCAGCGAGATGCCGCCCTCTTGCGCCGCTGAAGATGACGCATCGGATGACTCGACACCCACAGTCCCGACTACGTTGCCACGCTCGGTAAACTTGATGGCGTTACCGATCAGGTTAACTAACACCTGATGGATTCGCGCCGGGTCGCCCATGACCAGAGTAGGAACGGCCGCGCCTATTTCACAGCACAGTTCCAGCCCTTTTTGGTGCGCGCCCAACTCCAGTTGCTTGACGGTTTCCTCGACCAGAGCCCGCGGTTGGAACTCCACCGAATCGATGTCCAGTATGCCTGCTTCAACCTTGGAGAAATCCAAAATATCGTTGATCACCCTAAGCAGCGACTCGGCCGACGACTTCGCCATTGACAGATATTCCCGCTGTCTGGGGTTCAGTTCGGCGCCGAGCGCAAGTTCACACATGCCCAAGACGCCATTCATCGGCGTACGGATCTCATGGCTCATGTTGGCAAGGAATTCGCTCTTTGCCTGGCTGGCAGCCTCAGCCGCAATCTTGGCTTTCTGCAGTTCGGCCGTCCGCTCTTTTACCATTTGTTCCAAGCCGGCGCTGATGGCCTCAATCGAGCCCTGTCGCGTTGCGATTTCCCACATCTCCTCCACCCCTCGCAGACAGGATTTGACGAGAATGACATCTTCGAAAATTACCCAGGCGGCGTGTTCCACCCAACGCCAGGGGCTGGCCGTCAGCACTCCGAAGACGGACTGCGGAAAATAGAGGCCTCGGACGGCGTGGTCGGCCGCGACAACGATGGTGGCGGGGACGAGGACGCGCCAGTCCCGATAGAACGCTAGAAAGGCCAGCGAAGCAAAAACGTGAAAATGGGTTTCTATCCGTCCGCCGCTCAGGTGAATTAACAAAGCGGACATCAATAGTTGGCCGGCGGCAACGGTGTAGCGGGCCAGGGCCGAAGCCGGCTGCCTCAGGGCCAGAAACACAGGCAGGCTGGTAATCGCCCCTCCCAGAAAAATCGCCACCCATATATGGATGTGAATCGAGCTGGCCGTTCCGCTCCAGGTTCGAGGCGAGACCCACAGTGCAGCTATAATGCCAGCTACCCACTGCGCCATCATGAGGATCGCGAATAGCCGGCTGGTCTGCGAGTAGACCCGATCGCGCCGCGCGACGAACAATTCTTCTGTTCTGCGCGCGTTCTCAAACGGCTGGCCAGCGAGCGTCACTGAAGCGAGGGCTCCTCGCCAAAAAGGCTGCAGCCGAATACCGGCGTTGTGTGGCGTTGCGCCGTCCCGAATTCCAGGATCGTTATCACCGCATCGCGGCCATAGTTACCTCCGGAATGGCCACGGGAAGCCGTGATGCCGCCGTTGAATTGAAGGTTTTGGCCTCCATCGTACAGTAGCGTTTGTCCGGAGGTGGAGACGCCGAAGCGGCGGGCTTCCCTGCCCTCCGCATCCTCTACTGGGTCCACGCCCGGGATAGCTTGAGCGTCCCGCCAAAGATCGCTATGCACCCACTCAAGAGGCTGAGATCCTGGAGCGATGAAAAAAACCACGGCGGTCGCTTTCCCACGGGCACGGGCCATTACGATGGCCAATTCGTCAATGGTCGCCCGCGAGCACGGGCACTGCGGATGGGCGAAAACGAGAACTATCGGGCCTGCGGGTGGATGAAGGCTTGAGCCATTCGGCCAATGTTGGGGCGGCGCGGCTAAACGGCCCGGCGTATTGGCGTACCGCAGCAACTCTCGGGCTCCGAGACCGATCGCCGCAGACCAGAGCACAATAACGCCCGTCAGGATCCAATGGCTCTTGACGAGCTTGCCGAGTGCAACAGAACATTTAGCGGTCGCGCGAAGCACTTGTTCCCCTTTAGTCTGTTCGGCGGATTCTGCCAAGGCTTTAACTGGAGAACCGCTTTTAACCCGAGGAAAGGGGCCGCGCGTCACCCTATGGCTTCGTTTACACAGCGAAGTTGCGGCGGCGGCTATGTTGGCCCTCAGCACGGCGAGCACCCAAGAGCTACCGCAGTGAAATGGCTCATGCCTTACATAAAGCCACCGTTTTGCGAAAGCCTCCTATGGGCCAACCGCACCCTCGACGCAATATATCTTTTGGATATTAATTTATCCCTAAAGAGGAAGTAATCCCCTCGAACGTAGTATGCGATACATAAAAATGCCCGTTTAGCATGTTTTCCCGGCAGTTAAGCGCTCAATTATCGGTCAAATGACGTATTGTGGAGAGTGGGGTAGGGTCCTCTGTTGTCAGCAAAGACTGTATTAGTATTGGAAGATGACGAATCCAGCCGTTTTGTGCTTCGGGAAATATTGGAGCATGATGGCTTTGCAGTTCTATCCAGCGCCGGCCTGACCGACGCTATAGATACCTGCCAGACTCATCCTGAGCCAATCGCACTCCTCGTTTGTGACGTGGTGTTACGGGGTCCAGGCGGCCCAGAAGGTATTCGTCAACTGAAACAACTTCGACCCGATATGGCGATCCTGTTTGTCAGCGGGTATCCTCTGGAGCAACTCGAAAATCGCGGAATGGTCGAGAAGGTCGATCGGCCTGGCGAGAAAACCGACTTTCTGCAAAAGCCGTTCACTGCCAAGGCGCTCTTGAAGACCGTTCACAACCTTGTTGACCGGGTTCAAGAGTAACTCAGCAAAGCTCGCCGATATCCGCGCGCTCCTCCCGCTTTCACCTCACCTACTGCGCGGCAACCGCATCGCGATACGTCACCGTCAATTCGGCTCCAGTGAGCGGTTTGCCGTCCGCTTCCGCATAGGGATAGACAAAATAATTGAGCGGCTCGCCTTGCTGACGGGGGGCAAGCGTCAGATCGCGGCCTTTGGAAAATTCGATCCGGTTTTCGTCGTGAGCGCCGAAAAAGTACTCGCGTTTATCGGGATTCTTTCCAGCTTCGGATGCGTCTATAGGTATCCATCCGATTCCCTTCGCATAGAATTCCGCCCAGCAATGGTAACCGGCGATCTGGCCTTCGCCGCGATCGGCGGGAAGCGGGAATCCGATCGCGAAGCGCGCGGGAATCCCCATCGCGCGAGCGTATCCAATAAAGATGGCGTGGAAATCGGTGCAGTTGCCGCGCCTTGCCTCGCACGCGTAGTAGATGTCGCCGCGGCCCCAGCCTTTGCCGGTTTTGTCATACTTCACCGTCGCGATCACGTGATTGTAAATGGCGCGCGCCATTTCGAGATCGGTGTGCGCGTTTGCCTTTTCCACCACCTCGCGGGCCCAGGCGCGGATCTGATTATCGAGCGGAACCAAACGATCGGGGCGCAGGTAGCGCGCGAGATCCTTCGGATCTTCGTCGCGCGGCAGCGGCGGACCACCGTATAGGCGCGATTGGATGTGCTCTTCACGCGTGGCATCGAAGCTCAATTTGATCTCCAGCGGGCCTTGCGTCGCGGAAACGTGAACCATCTTGTTGCCGTCTAGAGTTGCCGTCTGGTAGCCGGCCGGCCCTTCGATGCGCAGATTCGCGATCTGCTGGTACGGATCGGTTTGCGGCATACATCGAAAGGAACGCCCTAGCTGAAAGAACCGGCCATCTGGGCGTGACTGCTCTCATCCAAAGTGCGGAACAGGCGTTTCGCAATGAAAAACCAAAGGCCTCCGAAACTACTGTGAACTGCGACAGAGTCTTTCCCGGGATCATTGAATAATTGGGCTTCACCGTACAAGTTGCATCGCTTTCTTCGTTTTGTAATAGGGAACGGCCCCCCTATCCCGGATTTCCTTCGGCGGGCCGCAGCCATACGTGCCATACTCGGCGCAAATTGGAGGTTTCATGCGCCACGTTCTGTTTTGCGCAGTCTTGTGGGTAGGGGTTGGATCGAGTTTCGCCCAGGTTGGCGGAACGGGATCGATCCAGGGCACTATTACGGACCCGTCCGGAGCGCTTGTTACAAATGCCGCCGTGACGGCGACTAATGTTGCTACCGGGGTGGAAACTTCGCGTAAGACAACCGACGCAGGGTTCTTCGTCCTGCCGTTGCTTCCCGCCGGCGAGTATAGCGTCACCGTCAAAGCCAGCGGATTTCAATCGCTCACTCAGCAGCACATCGTGCTGGACGCTCTGCAGACTCTCGGCTTAAACCTGCAATTGCAACTCGGAACCGCCAACGAAACGGTAACCGTGTCCTCCGCGCCGAGCGTGCTCAAGACCGACGATGTCGCGCTGGGTTCATCGATGCAGAACAATGTTTACGACGCCCTGCCTCTGGCCATGAACGGCTCCGCCCGCGATCCCTCCGCATTCGCCGGGCTGGCGGTAGGAGTGAGCACCTACAGCACCCAGGCTGCCGGCCCCTCAACCGGGTCCTTCAATGGCGGCCAAACTTATCAGAATGAAGTCTATATCGAGGGCTTGCCGTTGACGAGCGCCGGGACGGAAAGCGATACCCGCAACCTCGCGTTTGGCGTATCGGTTGAGGCAGTCGACCAATTTCAAGTAGAGACGTCCGGCGCCAAAGCCATGTATGAAGGCCAGGGCGTTGAGAATTACGTTTTCAAATCGGGGACCAATCAGTTCCACGGCGGCGTCTTCGAATATTTCCGCAATACCGATTTCGACGCCAGGGGGTTCTTCGCCCTCACTACTCCGATCGAGCATCAAAACGAATTCGGCGCCAGTATCAGCGGGCCCATCAAGAAGAATAAATTGTTCTTCTTCGGCAATTACGATGGGTACCGTTTCGATTCCGCCACGCCTCCCGGCTATCAATCCATACCGACAGCAGCCGAGCGATCCGGCGATTTCAGCGCTTTCCCGCAGCTGATTTACGATCCTACCAGCGCGACCGGTACGGCGCTCCGGACGCCGTTTCCAGGCAACGTCATTCCGTCGAACCGCATCTCCAAGGTTTCGCAATCGTTTCAGTCCTATCTTCCGCCTCCCACCACCGGCGCGATCACCAACAATTACCTGGCGACGCTGCCGAATCTCGTGAATAACGACAGCACGACGGATAAGGTGGACTACAGCATCTCCGACCGGCATCGCGTCTTTGCGCTTTTCAGTTACGGAAAGTATGCTAACCCGATCGTCGGCAGTCTTACGCCGATCAGCACATCGACGCTGCCTGTGCCCTATACCGATGGCAGAGGCGTGATCGAATATGCAACTCTGGGCCAGATTCACGACTCATACTCGATCAGCCCGACTCTGGTGAATGAGTTCAGCGTGTCCGCGAGCCGCTTGTTCATCCCTCTGACGAGCAATACCGCCAGCGGCAACTACCCTTCGAAGGCGGGTCTTACCGGTCTGCCCCCCGGCATTGCCAACACAGGCTTTCCCGATATCTCCTTCAGCGGCAACAACGCCCCCGTGAGCTGGGATGGAACCAACTCCCACGCTTTTAACGAAGCTCAGAATACATATGATGCGCAAGAGAACCTGCTATGGACCAAAGGGAAGCACAATCTGACCTTTGGCTTCCAGTATCAGGCCCTTGAAGACAACGAAAACACGCCTCTAACCGGCACACAGGCGGGTTTCACATTCAGCAATAATGAGACGGCCAATTTTAACTCCACGGGCACCTTGGTCACCACTACCGGTTTAGGGTATGCGAGTTATTTGCTGGGGTTAGTAGACAGCAGCGTGGTCACGCAGAACTCCGTCGCCGAAACCGGCGGGCGATACAAGACATATGCCTTCTATGTTCAGGACGATTTCAAAGTGAGTTCACGCCTCACGTTGAATCTCGGCCTCCGCGAGAATATCTGGAGTCCGTTTACGGAAGTTCACAACGTGATGTCCTTCTTCAATCCCACTCTCGCCAACCCGCTGGCGGGAGGCATTCCGGGCGCGTTGGAATTTGCCGGCAACGGACCCGACAGTTGCCATTGCTCCACCCCGGTCAAGCAGCACAATCTCAACCTTGCCCCGCGCATTGGCGTGGCCTACCGCCTCAACGATAAGACCGTGATTCGAGCGGGTTACGGCATATTTTACGCTCACGCCGGCGGCGTGGGCGGGCGCACCAACGGACGTCAGGGATTGAGCCAGGTGGGCTTTAACAATAATGGCAGTTTGTCCTCGGCCGTGACTGGGCAACCGGCGTATGTTTGGGATAACGGCTACCCGGGAAATCCGCTGAACCCGCCATTCTTCAATCCTAGCTATGGCATCGGTTTTATTACTGCCGCGGCGGGGGCTTCGGTGGGTTCCGGCCCCACCACCGCTCAAACGGTAACTTATGGCGATCCGGACTTCGGGGGTAAAGCGCCCTATTACGAAGACTGGAGCTTCAACATTCAGCACTCGTTCACGCCCGACCTGGTACTGAGCGTCGCCTATAGCGCCAGCGCCGGACACTGGCTGCCCGGTGCGGGCGTCGCGGGCCCGTTCACAAATCAGATACCGGTGCAGTATCTTCCCCTGGGATCACTTCTGACTACCACCCTTAGCGCGGCCTCGCTAGCTCAGGCGCAGGCGCTATTTCCTAATATCGCCATTCCATTCCCGAACTTCACGGGAACCATCGGCCAGGCTTTGAAGCCCTTTCCGCAATATAACGGCATCTCGGATCCTTGGCTCGACGTGGGGAACTCAACCTATAACTCACTTCAGGTATCGCTCAACCACCGGTTCGCACACGGTTTGAGCGCCATGGTGAATTACACCTTCAGCAAGGAACTGGACGATTTGGCCGGCGTGCGCGACCCGAACAAAGATTTCCTGGAAAAGGGACCGGGAACCATCGATCATCCCCACGTGGCTCAGGCCACTTTCGTATACCAATTGCCTTTCGGCGTCGGGCATAATCTGAACAGCGGCTCCAAGGTTGTAAGTGGAATCGTGAGCCATTGGCAGCTTTCCGGCCTTTTCACCTACTCTACTGGGGCGCCCTTATCGATCACAGGCACTTGCACCGGGGGCGGCATTATCGACGCATCGTGCTATCCGAACTACAACCCGAATTTTTCGGGCAGCGTACGGCAGAATGGCGACCCAGGAACGGGTAACCTCGCCACCACCGCTTACCTGAACAAGGCGGCCTTTGTCGATCCGCCCGCGTACACGGCGGGTAACATCGCCCGTTCGGCTCCCTTTGGGCTTTTTGCGCCGCATATTGCGGATCTGGATATGAGCGTCCGCAGAGAGTTCGCTATACGGGAAAAGATCAGGCTTTCCTTCCAGGCGGATGCCTTCAATATCAACAACGCGGTCCATTTCGCCGCGCCCGGTACCGGGATAGATTCCGCGACCTTTGGCATTTTCTCGTCCATGGCCAATCAGCCGCGTAAACTGCAATTCAGCGCCCGGCTATCGTTTTAGCGGGGCTCACCGGAACGGCGGCTCTCCATTCCTTCCCAAAGCTTACCTGATTAATAGTTCTCGACTTCCGCCTAACCAAACCGGAAACGCCTTCGTCCTATAATCAGACTGTCTATGGGAATAAACAAACCGAAGGCGGACCTTTTGCCTGGAACGCTGGACATGCTGGTTCTCAAGATCTTGCTGCGGGGCCATTTGCACGGGTACGCGATCGCGCAACTGATTCAACAATTGTCCGACGATCTGCTGCGCGTCGAGGAAGGCTCGCTTTACCCGGCCCTCCAGCGGCTCGAGCTGAATGGATGGATCGAGGGCGAATGGGGCCTCTCGGCCAACAACCGGCGCGCTCGTTTCTACAGGCTGACTTCCGACGGCCGCAAACACCTTGCGGAGGAGTCGGCCCGCTACCGCCAGGTAACCGGCGCGGTGGCGCGCATTATGGGGTTTGCTTAGGTCACACGGAGAGGGCATGCGCGCGGGTTCACGTTGGAAGTCTTTTCGGCGGCGCTTACGCTATTGGCTGCATCGCAGCGAAAAGCAGCGCCTGCTGTGGGAAGAGATGGAATTCCATGTCGAGTCGATGGCTGAGGAACTTATGGCGAGAGGCATGTCCGAACAGGACGCGCGCGGGGCGGCGCAAAGAAAGTTTGGCAATATGACGCAACAATCGGAAGAAGCCCGCTCCACCTGGATCGCGCGCTGGATGAGCGATCTCGCGCAGGATTTGCGCCATTCGTTTCGCGGCATGAGGCGCGACGCCGGGTTTACTGCGTTTACGATTCTCATCGCCGGCCTCGGCATTGGGGCCAGTTCCACTGTATTCAGTCTGGTCAATGCGCTGCTGCTGCGGCCGCTTCCGTTTCGCGATCCGGGACGGTTGGTATTTATTTCCAATGGCGATAGCTTCACCGCTACTCAGACCGAACATTTCGTCGGACCTCGCCAAGTTGAACCGGTCGTTCTCAGACCTGGCGGGTTGGTCCGGCTTCTATTATCCCGGCGATAAGGAAATGACGGGCGCCGGCGAACCCGAACGTCTCACAAGCGTCCCGGTAACCGGCAACTTTTTCGCAGCGCTTGGCGTGGAACCCGCCATCGGCAGGTCGTTCACCACTCAGGATTGCGAGGGAAAATACCTGGCTCCGCCGGCCACGCTTTTGAGTTATAACTTCTGGCGAAGGCGGTTTGATTCGAACCCTGCCGTGGTGGGTCGCACGCTCACGTTGAACAATCACCCGGCAACAATTGTGGGAGTAATGCCCGCATCCTTCGATTTCGCGAGTATCTTTGCGCCGGGGATGCCCATCGATATCTTCGTTCCCTGGCCCCTGAATGATCCAAGAAAGCCCAGCGGAAACACGATGAAAATTGTCGGAAGACTGAAGCCCGGTGCGACCTTGCAAGGCGCACAGGCCGAGTTAGCAGCGCTGGGGAAACAGCTGCAAATCGAGCATCCGGAACGGAACCCGATCACTCCGCTACTGACTCCATTGGCGCAACGCGTGAGCGGAAAAGTGACGCCGGCTCTCTTCGTGCTGGCCTGCGCGGTGGGCGTGGTGATGTTGATTGTGTGCGTGAATCTTTCGAATTTGCAATTGGCGCGATTGGGCGCGCGGCAAAAAGAGATGGTGCTGCGGAGCGCCTTAGGAGCCGGACGATTCCGGCTGTTACGGCAGATGCTTACCGAGAGCGTGGCGCTCTCCTGTTGCGGCGCCGTGTTGGGGCTGATGCTTGCAGTGGCCGGCACGCATGAACTGGCGCATCTTCAGGCCTTCAACCTTCCTTTGCTCGAGAGCATTCGGATCGATGGGAGCGCGCTCCTTTTCACGTTGCTGGCGGCCATCGCCTCCGGCGTGCTCTTTGGCCTGCTGCCGGCGCTCCGTGTCTCGGCGCTCACCCTCGGTGCGGAGCTGCAAGATAGCAGCCGTGGATCGAGCGGCGGCAGGCGGCATGCCTGGATACGCGATGGACTGATGGTTTCGGAGGTAGCCTTCGCTTGCATACTGCTCGTCGGCGCGGGGCTGCTGATTCGGAGCTTTTTCCATGTGCTCGACGTGAATCCCGGATTTCAACCGGAGCGAGCGGCCACGCTCAGGATTGATCCGAGTTTCCGATTTTCCAATTTGGCGCAGCAGAACTCTTTTCTCGACGATGCGTTGAACCGCGCCCGCTCGGTCCCTGGTATTCTGGCGGCGGGAATCACCGACACCCTCCCGCTCCGCGACGACCGGTCCTGGGCTGTCTCCGCGGTCGGACAGATTTACGGGAAGAGCCACCCGACGCCAGAGCCATTCATTCGCGTGGTGAGCGATGGGTACTTCGAGGCGGCAGGAATCCCCTTGCGGATGGGCAGAAAATTCACGCAGATGGATCGCGCATCGAGCGAACGCGTCGTGGTCGTCAACGAGACGCTTGCACGAATGTTGTGGCCGGGCCAGAATCCTTTGGGACAGATGATTACGACGGATGGAGGACGAAGGGTGGTTGGCGTCGTCACGGATGTCCGCCACGAAATCCTGGAAAAAGCCGGCGGCCCGGAAATGTATCTTCCGATGCGGCAAACCGGGGACTACGCTGCTATGCAACTCGTGGTGCAAACCGCGTTGCCGCCGGACGGCCTGGCGGCGGGGCTTCGAACGGCTCTGCGTCCGATTGACCCCAATTTGCCGGTCCGCGAGTTTGTTACGTTACAGGATCTGGTAGACCGGGCGCTTTCCCCGCGCCGGTTCCTGGTGCTGTTACTGGCGGGATTTGCGGCGTTTGCCTTGATACTCGCTTCCCTTGGGATCTACGCCGTGATTTCATTTTCCGTAAGTCAACGAGTGCAGGAGATTGGAATTCGGATGGCGCTCGGGGCGTCCGCCACTGACCTGCAACTCCGAATCGTGCTCCGGACCCTTGGATTGGCTGCCTTAGGTCTCACGCTGGGAATGGCGGCGTCGCGCGTTTTGGCGAGGGCGCTGGGCAGCCTCTTGTTTGGGATAACGGCCGGCGATCCGACGACGTTTATCGAAGTGGGAACTCTTCTTATCGCAGTTGCGGCGATCGCCGGATATATTCCCGCCTGGAAAGCATCCCGGATCGATCCGATGCTTGCATTGCGGTCGAATTAAAGAGGCGCTTCGATCAATTTCCTCTCGAGCGTCTCTTCCCGCCTACTTCTCAGCCGGGCGCGGCATAGGCGTCGCGCCGACCTGCTCCTCTGCCGTATAAGGCGCTCCATAATACGGGAAATCCTTGCGAATACGCCCGCGGTCTGGAGCAAGTCCATCGACAATTGGCCTATTGGTCGCCAGCGTCAACATCACATCCAGAACATCGTCGCCGAGCGCGCGCCCATTGAAGCTATCCACCTCAAATGCTGCGGATGTTCCAAGCTCATAAGGCAACGTATTAGGACAAAGCCGGGCAGCGATCAGCCTCCCGTATTCAGGTGGGTCCGCCGCCGAACCGGCATAGGTCGTCATCTTCTCCGAAAAATCCGCAATCGACTTCGCGAAGCGCTTTACATCTTCAGGCGGAACCGACGCATTGAATTGTTCTTTCACCTCTTGATCGCTCGGGTCGTTCAGGAAGATATGCGTAACCATAGGCAGGCCCCAACGCGAAACTTGTACCTCCGGCGCATGGCCAAAGAGCGAGATCGTTGCCCATGCCTTGATCTTTCCCTTCCCAATCAGTTCGCTCGGCGCTTCCAGCACAATCGCCATAACATTCCGCCTCGCAAAGGGATTCTGCTGATGTAGAAAGGCGTCCCCATGGTAGCGCTGGTCCTTATAGAAAGTTGTCATAAATGCGCGGAATCCGGCATTTGCCGCAAATAGATCTGGAGCAATCCCGACATACGCACGAAGACCCGAATTAGTCGCGACCGAACCGGTTTCTCCCTCAACCAGAGTCTCTCCACCGTCACCACGAAGAGCATCGTCACCCGTCGCTTTCCGCACCACAAACGGCTGAATGTGAGTATGCTCACCGCCAACTCCGTGTCGTGGTTGACCGAATCTGAACTTGAACGTAACCTCTTCCTCCGCATCTCCGTTCAGGTCGAACCGGAACGCGTAGAGCCCTTCTGGATGAAGCGTATCCGGAGCCGATAATCCCACATCCGGATTCACTGTCATCGCCATTACCGTCTTGCCCAAGGGGCCGTCAAATAAATAAAAGTCGCAGAGGTTGAGGCTCGGGTCTTCCCTCGCCAGTTTGGTATCGAAATGATGCGACATACAGAATCTCCTTGGAAAGGATTTGGCAATTAGACAATTCGAGTCAAGATGACCGGGTCGGATCCAAAATTACCAGGACTTCCTCTCACTCTTTCACGGCAGATTTTCTTGCGCTGGAGCGCGGTCAGGCGCGAAGAATGGCGGCTCCGAACGGTGCGCCCGTCAGTCCGCCATCCACCATCAGTTCGACCGCGTTGATGTACGACGAATCGTCCGATGCAAGAAAAAGCACAGCCTTAGCCAGATCTTCCGGCACGCCCCAACGGGCAAGTGGAACCGTGGAAGAGAAGAAGTCGGAGAGTTTTGCGGATTCCTCCGCCGTTGCATTGGCGCGCGCCCCGCGCTTCCAGATGGGAGTCTTCGTCGCTCCCGGCGCCACCACGTTCACGCGAATCTTGCGCGGTGCAAGGTCTGCGGCGATGGATCGCGCCATTGAGACGAGTCCGCCTTTCGAGGCAGCATAGGCAGCCACGCCTGGTTGACCGAGATAGTTGTGCACCGATCCGTTGAAGATGATGCTGCCGTTGTCATTCATGAGAGGAGCGGCTGAATTGACGATAAAGAAAGCACCGCTGAGGTTGGTGCGGATTAATTTCTCGAAGATGGCTTCGTCGGTTGTGCCAGTCGGTGTCCTGCCCGAAATGCCTGCATTGGCGAAGACGATGTCAAGTTTGCCAAAGTCTTTGGCAAGTTCAGCGAAAAGCTTCTTGCGGTCTTCCGCAACCGTAACGTCGGCGCGATAGCCGTGCGCTTTCGATCCCAACTCCGCGACCGCTTCATCCAGTGTCTGTTGATCGCGACCCGTGATTGCGACAGCCGCGCCTTCAGAGATGAAAAGGCGGGCTGTGGCCAAGCCGATGCCGCTGTTGCCTCCGGTAATGAGAGCCTTCTTGCCTGCGAGCTTCATGATTCCTCCTCGATGACCGGCCATCGACCAGGATGGCGGTCATATATCTGACAGGATGGGCATCAGAGATGGAGGATTCGAAAAAAATGCGCGTTACAGACCGTCACCCACGTCGGTTGCGAGGCACTTGATCGAGCGCATGCGATTCGCCGACCGCCTCAATCGAAGTCGGCCGCGCACAAATGTGCCAGCGCGTAAATCGTCCATTGCGGGTTGACTCCCGCCACCACCGGGAAAATGCTGCCGTCGCATACCCGTAGATTGTCGATGCCGCGGACACGGAAATCCGCGCCCACCACGCCGATGGCCGGGTCGCCGCTCATGGCATTGCCTCCTTGCGGGTGTGCAGTGGATAGAGGCAGCAGATACAGTTCCTGTGGAGTAAGTGCGGCCATCTCGGCGTCCAGCCGGCTGACATCATCCATAGTGGCGATTACGCGGCCATTGCCCAGCCGTACAATCACCGGCGACGCCTTTCCGCCGATTAGGGCCGTCACCGTTCGATTCATGCCACGGCGAAACCTGTCGAGATCGACCGGGGCGAGGGGCAGATCGATTACCGGATCGTCAAATTGCAGTGTGATCGTGCCCAATGGCTGAGTTCCGATTACTGGCGAGGCGCTCACCAATCGCTGGAATTGATTCATGCGTTGTTGGTGGGCATCGAGATAGCCGGGCATGGCGAGCGCCAGCGCACCCGGCGGGCTGAACCACGTCTCGATCAGAAAGCCGTCATCGCCCGCAGCGGGCACGAACACCTGGCACATTTGCACGTAGGTCTGCTGGTTCACCGGAAACGGAGCTGCGGCGAACACCGGCGACGCCACATTGCCGCAAAACCGTTGGCCTACCGGCAGCTTGCCGCCCGCCGCCGACAGCAAATCGCCGGAACGCAATAAAACAACGGAGCTGCCCACCGGTCCGCAGGAGAGCACGAACGATTTCCCGCGAGCCATCGCGGTGCTGCCATCCGCCATCTGGACGTTCAGCGCAGTCACCGTATGGCGCGCGGCGCCGAGGCCCATCACGGCCGACGTTACGGAGGCTTGCGGAACCAGCACCACATCGCGGCCGGTAGTCAGCGCGTTTTTCAGGTAGTATTGGAAACTATTTACCTTACGCTCGGAGCCGCAGCCCAAATTGCACAGACCGGTGCTCCGGCACCCGGTGGCATCGCCATTGGGAGGCAACGTCTCCAGGTTGACCATCATGCGGTAGAACCCGGGCGGAACTGGCCCCATCGGCGGAGTTTGCAGCGGTCCCAACGAGGACAGGAATTGCGCGGCGGGGTTGATCCCGCGAGCCTTTAACAGAATATCGCCGATGTTCAGATCGCTCGCCACCGCCGCATACGCCCGCGCCATGGCGTCGGCATCAAACGGGAATCCGGCGCTGCGCCAGGTATCGAGGGTAGCCGAGGCCAGGGGAAAGAAGATGCCGTTATTGATCACCCCGCCGCCGCCCACGCAGGAGCCTTGCAGCACAGTGATCGAAGAGGGCGCGATGGAGGTTTGCAGGCCCGACATCTTGTACAGGCGGGCGATGGAGTTGAGTTCGTCGGTAGTGATGCTCTGCTCGGCGATGTACTGTCCTGCCTCAAGAAGAAGCACGCTCTTGCCGGCGGCGGAAAGACGGTCGGCAAGCAGCGATCCCGCCGGTCCCGTCCCTGCGATGACCACGTCGAAAACGCGGTTGGGGATCGTCGCCGAAACCGGAAGGTTGGTCCTATGTCCCGGCTTATGGACCGGCCGCGCATATTCGAGAAGCGAGTCGGTTTTTTGGTTGGCGTAATAAGCGAAAGCCACAATCTGGTGCACACCGCTGAGCGCTTGCCGGATGGGCGAATCACTCTCATCGGCAAGGACGTTGGCCACCAGTTGGCGGGTTTCGTTTACCGCCAGATCTAAGACCGGAATAAACAGGCTGATGACTTGCAGCAGATTGCGGATGGTTTGCACCTGCTTTCCGGAAGCCACCGCCAGGAACCCTTCGATTCCGTCCACAACATCGGCAATCGCCGGCCCGTTGGCCGGAAAGGGCGTGGGCAACAGAACTTCCGCCAGCAACGCCAGGGTCTTCCATAACCCCTGGGGCATGGTGCGGCCCGTCGCGAGCATCGGCGGCAGCTGAGGAAAGATCGCGGCAAGGCGGCTATTGAGAAAATCGTGGAGCTTTTGGCGGGCGGCGGAAAGGTCGGCGACTACGTGCTGGCCGTCGGCGAGTATTCCCTCATATTCCCGGAGCAACTGGTCGAGCTCAGCGGTAAGCACACCCGACGCCAGGACGCCGGCAGTGCCGGTTACCGAAGCGTACACGGTTGACAGGTCATTCGCGGCGATCGGCCCGGCGAAGCGCTTTTCGCCGTTGAAGGTGAAATTCGCGCCGTTCGCGGAGAATGCGAACGTATAGGCGGTAGTCACCGGATCGCCGGGTTTCTGCGGCGGGCGAAACAAATCGATGGCGCCACTGGTGATGTTCGCCGAAGCTCCCAGGTAAGCCCAGTCCACGGAACCGCCCACGATAGAAACTGGCAGGCCATCCGTCACGCTTGGGCTAGTTAAGTCCGCCAATTGAAAATTCAACGTGCAGGCGAACGAATCGGAAATCCCGGAAGGGCGCGCAAGCGTTCCCCGAAATGCCTCGCTGAAGTTGGCGCTCATTGGTTGAAGCATTATATCGCGTCAGGTCGAAGAAAGAGGGCAGTTCTTCGTTCCGACCTGATTCGAATTCGAGCGCTTCACCAAGGTTCGCTCAAAAATAGCTAAAAGATCAGAGAGATGGGTCGTAATCCCTACAGAGTGCCCGGTGAGCAGGTGGCGTCCGAGATCCAGCCTGATGGACGCTTCCGATCAACGAAACGAAGAGCCGTCCGCCTTACCGCGGCTTGACCCCTTAACTGAACAGCAGTTGGTTAGAGAAACGCTTCGATCAAGCGGCGCTGCACGCTCTTGAGGCTGGTATGCGCGCTGTCGAGTTCCTCCACTTTCTCGCGCAGATCGCGAAACAGCCTGGCGCGCTCGGCGCCGCTTTGAATCACCAGCAGTAATTGGGCGTTGTCCCAGGGCTTCTCGAGATACTGGAACAGCGCAACCTGATTAATCGCTTCAATCGCGCTTTGCTTATCCGCGTGGCCGGTCAATAGGACGCGGCTGGCTTCCGGCTGCGAGTCTTTGATCTTGGCGAGTAACTGGATGCCGTTCATCTTCGGCATTAGGTAATCGGAAACGGCGACATCCACAGGATTGGAAGCGGCGAAGCGGGCGGCCTCCTCGGGATCGGTGAAGCCGTGCACCTCGAAATCGCCGTCGAGTTGGAGAAACGCCTTGATGCTGGTTATGACCATGTCTTCGTCGTCCGCGATGAGGATGGAGGGCTTCTGTCCGTTGGTGTTCATGGCTGGCTCCTGATCTAGTTTAGAGGCGTGTGGCGCACCGGGATGCGAACGTGAAAGGTGGTTCCCACGCCGGGCGTGCTTTCGAAACCGATCGTTCCTCCGTGCTTCTCTTCGACGATCTCTTTGGCAATGGAAAGGCCGAGACCGGTACCTTCGCCAACGGCCTTGGTGGTGAATCCCGCATGGAACGCTTTCGCCTGCTGCTCGGGCGTCATGCCGCGGCCGGTATCGGTGATGGAGACATGTACTGTCGCGCTGTTGTTTTCGAGCGCCGTACGGACCGTGATGGTTCCCGGACCATCGATGGCCTGCGCAGCGTTCACCAGCAGGTTCAGAAAAACCTGGCCGAGCATCTGTGGAAAGCATTCCACCTCAGGCAACTCGCCGAAATCGGTTTCGACGGCGATGCGCTTGCCGAACTCGGACTGAGTAAGCTTCAAGGTGTCGCGCAAATGCTGATTCAAATCGATGCGGCGCGGATCGGGGGAATCGACGCGCGCGATTGTCTTCAGGCCGCGAATGATGGATCGTATTCGCTCGCAGGCGATCTGATCGATGGCGACAAGCTGCCGCATGGCATCGATTATGGCGCGCGCCTTCGCCAGATCGTCGGGAGCGCCACTGTCGATCAGTGGACTTAGTTTGTCCAGAGAACGGGCCAGCACCTCGTTATTAGAGAAGATCGACCCGAGCGGCGTGTTGATCTCATGCACGATTCCGGCAAGCAAGCGTCCGATAGACGCCATCTGGTGCAGTTCAGCGGCAGTCGGGCTCATTGCTCGACCAGTTTGCGGAAGCGCTTGACCAAAGTCGAGAATATGGCGGACGTGATCTCGCTGCTGTCACTGAGCAGGTCATAGAAGTCGTCGCGCGAGATGCGCAGAAGGCGCGTGTCTTCCAGCGTCTTTGCCGAGACGGGGAGCGGGTCGTTTTGCTCGAAAAGCGCCCACGCGCCCAGCACGCCGTTCTGCTTCGCCACTGCGACGGCTTCGCCGTTGCGGGCGAGCTCGACCGACCCCTCCACGATCACGTAGAGCGCATCCACTGGTTTGCCTGCTTCAATCACCACACGGCCTGGGGCGAACTTGACCTCCTCGGCGATGGTTCCGATGCGCGCCAGCTGGTCCGGGCTCAGGTCATGCAATAACTCCACGCCTTCGAGCGCGATCACTTTTTCGACAATGTTCAGTTCGGACATAGGGGACTCAGGCGGCTAGCGCGGCTTCAGCCGATTTCGCCACTTCGGACACTTCGCTCTCGCCCTGACCGGCGGCCGCGGCGATTTCGGGCGCGAGACTCCGCAATTTCAATTCGGCCGCCGTGGCCATGGCGCACGGAACGAGCCACGGATCGTGCGAGTTCATCAAATCCCGGATGGCCTGCTCGGCGGTCATCCGTTCCAGCCCGAAGAGCTCGTGGCCCCGCTCCAGGCGAGTCTCAGGAGCATCGAGCAGCGGAATGAGGATGTGCTTGAGATTGCGATCGAGCGTGGTGTCGAGGAACTCGAGCGCAGCCGTGTGCTCTTCGGCATTGTCGCGCGAAATAGCGCGATAAACATTGTAGATTTCCTTGGGGGGGTAGCGCAGCCCGAGCAGACGGAACAACCTTTCAAGCGTGCACTTCAGCCGGTAGTCCAGCGAACGCGCCAACAGGCGCGCCTGTTCGCCTTGAAAGGGCGCCATCGCAGCATAGAGTTCATAGTATTTGCGCGCCTCTTTAAGAATCTGCTCGGTGACGAAAGAGTTTTCGAAGTTCAGGTCGGGATTGGTCTCACGCAAGCGGTTAAGCGCTTTGAGCACCGCGGCGCGAATGGAAAGATCTTCGTGCCCAATCGCTGTGAGCAGCACGTCCACCGATCGCTGCGCGGGGATGCTTTTCAGCACGCGCGGAATCTGACGGCGCACGCGTGCAGGCATGGATTCGTCTAGCAACATGTCGCTCAACGCGCCGCAGATCGACGGGCCATAGGCAGCCAGGGAAGCAATGGCTTCGCCGCGAAGTTTGGGATCGTTGAGCAGTGAAGCAAGCCAGAACACATCGGCGCGGTCGCGCAGGACGCCGGCCGCTCTGCATGCCAGTAGGCGGCGCGCCGGGTCCTCCGAGACCGTGGCGCGGTTCATCCAATCGCGCGTGAGCAACTGCCGCGCCAGTTCGTCGTCGGAACGAAGCGCTTCGATAGCGCCGGACGCCAGGGAGGGATTACGATCGTCCAGAAGTTCCGCGGCGAGCCTTGCCCGGTCGGGCGCGAGGGCCAGCGCGTAAGGGACGGCGAAAGCCGGCAGGCCAATCAAGCCATCCGATTGTGTAGCGCGAATCGCCTTCACCGCGGCTTCCAAGATCACATCGTCGCGGCGCGCAAGGGCCGCTGAGAATGCCGCGCTGCAGACTTCGATGCGCGGCGATGTCACGAGCTTTCGCAAGAGCGGGCGGATATCGTAGTCGGTTGCCTGCGCCAGCAGCGAAATAGCGTAAGCCGCCGGTCGCGCGCTGTCCCCATTGGCCGTCGATTCCAGCAGCTTGATGGTGGCCCGGTCGGTTACATTGATGCGGATTTCCTCGAAATCGAGGCGGCGCGATTCGAGCCGCTTGCGAACGGTCGCAATATATTCCTTGCGCGCCACATGCGCCAGCCAAATCCATGGTACGCAGAGCGCCATCACCACAATCGCGATGCCCTTTACGCCCAGGTGCAGGCCGCTTGCGGTGAGAAAGATAAGCAGAACGCCACCGATGCCGCGCGAAAAGCGGTCCACGCAGATGTCGATGAATGCTTTGATCCGGTTGCGCAATTCGAGCGGCAACGGCATGTAGAGAAGCTCCATGCCGGTCCGGTTGAGCGTGTACCGCGTGGAGGCCTCGGTGAGGCGAACAGCGCTAGCCGAAACCACGCCGGGGGCGACTACGGTTGCGATGGACGAAAGCGCAACGGACCATGGTGAGATCTGCAGTGTTCCACCAACGCCGAAGCGGCGGACTATTGCCGCGGTCAGGAACAGTTGAAAAACGAATTCCGTCAGATTGAGATACAGGCCGTAGAACTGGCCAAAGAACGCGGTTAGCTGGTCGCCCGTGTGGCCCACCCGCGCCATCGCTTGAAACTGGTACTCAACCAGAGTGTCGACGAGATAAGTAACCACAAGGATCGCGACGATTACTTGTAAGTGGCGGATGCGGCCGATGTCGCGCAGCATCTCACCAAACGAGAATTCCGTTTCGGTAGCCTCGGCCGCCCGTGCCTCTTTTACTTTCACTGGAGCTTGCGCGATAGCGACGCGAAAGGCGACATAGGCCAGCACCACCATCACCCCACTGGCGAGCAGCAGATTGCGAGTGTGTACCAACAGCGCCATCCGGCTGGTGAACTCTCCGCCGAACGCGGCGCCAAGCACCATAGCCATGCCAAGCAGCGGATAGAGACGCTTAGCTTCGCGGGCATCGAAAAGGTTGCTGGCAACAAGCCAGCCTTGCGAAACCAGAATGATGCTGAAGAGTCCCACCCAGATGTTGAGCACGTAGACCATCCACGGTATATGGATGAAGGCCCAAAGTCCCACCAGGGAGACCACGGAGAGCAGCATGGTCCAGAACACCGCCACCCGCAGCGAGCTTTTGACTGCGACTCGGCTATATAGATACGCGAGGATGCCTCCAAACGCCGCGATAAGTATATAGAGCTGCGGCAGCTTATCGACGTCGAATTTCGTCAAAAACATGCCGCGCGAAACCGGCTTCAAGATGTAGTAGGCGAAAAGTACGAACATCAGGTAAAAGAACATGGCCCAGGTACGAAGATGCTCCCCGGGTCTGATGTCGAACATTTGCCGTCGAAGCGAGCGCAGGCTGTTCATGGCGTCCGGCCAGTCAGTTGCAATCTAAAAACCAAAGTGGCTCCATGAAACCAGCCAACCTCAAAGATCAAATCCTCGCGGCTTGGCTGCTGGCCGCCGTCGGAGCGGGGGCGCTGCTATGGCGTCCGCTGCCGCATGAATACGATATGACCGGCCTTGCATTCGTCGTGCTCGCCGTGACCGCTTTGGTGCGATTTGAACCAAAACATACGATTGCACTCGGCTTCGCAATCGCCGGTATGTACTTTTTATCGTGTAGCGCGAGCGATCATTGGCATTTTCCTTCCATGACGGCACACCGCGATTCCCATTACATATTCATTGGAGTGCTAACCGCCTTCTCCACTGCCATTACGGCATCGAACGCGGCCCACCGGCGGCGGGAAGCGCAAGTGGCGCAGGATGCCATTCGTACAGCGGAAGCCCTTACCGGGGCGCAACTGCGCGCGCAACTCGCGGAAACAGCGATATCGATCGGCAAACTGGCGGCGGGCCTCAGCCATGAGATCAATTCGCCGCTGGGAGTGTTGCGCAGTGGAATCGAAACCCTGGCGCTCATCGAACGTTCGCCGGAAAAGCATGAGCGGATGGCGGATACGCGCAACGCCCTGTTTCGTGACGTGCTGGAATCGGCGGCGCGCATCGAAGACGTGACGCAGCGACTGCGGCGCTTCGTCAATCTGGAGGAGGCCGAACTGAAGGCGGCGGATTTAAACGATCTGCTGACAGGCGTGAAGTCGATGCACGAAACCGAAATCGCCGAGCGGCATATTCAGGTGGTCCTGGACCTTGAACGATCGCTGCCGGCGCTCACCTGCCGGCCGCAGTTGCTTACGACGGCATTTTCGAGCATGCTTTCGAATGCGCTGAATGCGGTAAACGGCGATGGACGTGTCGCCATTTCGACACTTTTGCGGGAACGGGAGGTCGAGGTGACCATTCGCGACAACGGCCGCGGCATGACCGCGGAAGAGGCGGACACAATTTTCGAACCGCAATTCAAAGTGGCCGGCGCCCGCGTGGCGACCGGCAATTGGAGCCTCTTCAATGCACGCCAGATCGTGTATGAACACGGCGGAACCATTTCGATGGAGACGGCGCCGGGCAGCGGGACGGCGGTGCATGTGGTGCTGCCCGTGACGGGATAGGCGCCCCGAGTCTCGCCGAGGGTGATCTGTTGAGACATGCCATGGTATTCCCGAGACGACCTTTTCCCGAACCATTCGCCAATTTGGGCTTCAGCAAGGAGGAACACACCCAACCGGAGTATACAGCCAACGTATGTTGACTGCCGGGAGACGCTCAAGCTGAAACTTTCTCGCTCACGGCCCCAAGCTTATGCTGCTTGATGGCTGGGCTCGTGATGTAGCTGCATCAACTGCTCGGTGCTCAACGCGAGGGACGCGTACGTTCGGCCAGAGTCGTCACTGAATTCGACTTCATACACTCCGGGTGCAAGACGCTCGACTACGGTACCAACCTGTCCCCGAATCAGCCCTTTTTGAGGGACGTTCTCTAGTACGGCTACCACAGAGAGCAACTCAATTTCAGTCATTGCGAACCTCATCTCAATAGTATGAAACAACTGGTTAGCCGCGGAAATCCCTCGCCGCGACGAATGATCCATCCACTGCGAACCGCCGCACGACGTTCATTCCGCGTGAGCTCGAAATCGACGACATATCGGTCACCGTATTCGTCGGCATCGCCCTCCGTAGCGGTTACTTCGCGCGCCGCACGGAGCAACTCTTGGCGAAGGAACTCTGCATCGGCTTGCGTCAAGCCGAGGACCGCAGCGAAAATGCGAGCCTTGTGCCGTCCGCGTGAATGAGACGGATTTAGGCAGTAGTCTCGAAGCTTCGCGATCTCGACGACAGCGCGCTCTCCTCCAGGCAACTTCATCTCGCCTGAGCGTAACAGATGAGGAAGTTCGGTTCATTAGAAACACGGGGGGCGCTAAGGCCTGCAGGGGCCGGACTCTCGTAATTGGTACAGATCCCATACCTCTTTTGCCGTCAACGCGCGCGAGTACAGGCCGACCTCATCTAGCCAACCTCGGAAAGCCCCCCGCCCCGCAGTGTTACCGCCCAGCATTACCGGACGATTGAGCCCGTTGAACGGCAGAGGAGCGGGTTGCCGGTCCTCGACCGCGCCATTGACGTAGAGAATGATCGTTTGATCGGTTTTGGTGACTGCGATGTGATACCACGTATTCGGGACCACGAAACTCGTGCTGTGCAGCGGAGCGCCACCCGGCCACGTCTGAAAGACGAAACGTTGCGCGGACCGCAACAGGCGAATCCCAGCGTGCAGGTCGTCCCCGCTCCATTGCACAATAGTCTCTTCGCCTCCGGCCTGAGCCACTTTCACATAGAGCGTTAATGATGCGTCGTGCACGCCAATGCCGAAATTGGATAAGTGACCAAGCGAAGACGCGGAGAAGGAGCCGCTACCAGACCTGGCGGTACTGCATTCATGGATAACTTCAGCATGAACGCACAACCGGTTGGTCCGGCCGTACCCGAGCTAGCCAGCCTAGTATTGTTGGGAACGGCAATGAGTGCGTTGCTGCTCAAAAGACGGCGATGTAGTTAGCCGCAGGAGAAAGAAACAGGCGGCCCGTTCCCGAGTTTACAGGGGTCGTCCGCCATCGTCTAATCGTCATTTCCGCGACGCCGCCGGCGGCCAAAAGTGATCGTTCCCGCACGTGAGGAGGCGGCGCGTTTAAACGACCTGCTGGCCGGCTGAAATCGACGTAGGAAAGCAAGACCGCGGTGCGACAAACGCGCTGAATGCGGTAAACGGCGACGAACGTGTCGCCATTTCGACACTTTTGCGGGAACGCGAGGTCGAGGTGACCATTCGCGACAACGGCCGCGGGATGACCGCGGAAGAGGCGGACACAATTTTCGAACCGCAATTCAAAGTGGCCGGCGCCCGCGTGGCGACCGGCAATTGGAGCCTCTTCAATGCACGTCAGATCGTGTATGAACACGGCGGAACCATTTCGATGGAGACGGCGCCGGGCAGCGGTACGGCGGTGCATGTGGTGCTGCCCGTTACGGGATAGTGCTCGACAACTCCAGCAGTCCACTTATCCTATCCGCGCTTGATGCGTTGGAGCTCCTCTCCCAGCCGCCTTCCGCCTACCGCGGACTTCCACTGGCGGACTTGCTGCATTCTTGAGTTCTTCCGCACGCCGGTCACTTTCACGGTTTTTCGCAATCCGGTCGGCAAGCCTCTCATCTGCGTTCATCTGGCTATATGGTTTGCTCATTTGCGTGTTGACTCCTTCGGGTATTTTGATGTGGTTTTGCGCGTCGCTGTCTCAACGTGATTTGCGCTCTCGGTCACGTCCCTCCGCAATACTTCACGGGGAAGCCGGCTTCGGAATGGGCCAGCCACTCAACTGGATGGCTGCGTATGCTGCCGTTCCGTTCAGCGATGTCGGCCCATCTCGCGTCTTCGCGCAGCCGTAGAAATACGCCGAGGCTGCCCTGATAGGAGCCACGGGCCAGCACGATCTGGTCGCCTTCGCGGAATTCGGGAAGCGTAGATATGAAGTTCATAATATTCGTGTCCTTATAAAAGTGGCCTCGGACCCCTTGGTCGGCGCGCGGTCGCCGCTGCGTGTTCGAATTCGTGTCGTGAAACCGCGACGTCAACTTCACCCCGCGCGCATCGCTCAATCGTTCCAACCATCGACAAATTCAACGATGCGCCGTCATGCAACTTGGCCGGCCAGAGGATTGCCAGCCGGATTTTGAGTCCAACCCGAAGATCCTGGTCGCTGGCGAACGTGACCGTCTTGGTTGTGATTGCGAGCGTGCGTCCGAACCCACTCACGCCCCCATACGTCTCGCTCTCATACCTTACGGGAAGCGCGATCGGATATTGAATGCGTAACTTGTGGAAACCTGATTTGAGAGCTGACATGGGTTTATCTCCCAACGGGGCCGGAGCGTAATCTGTCCGGCCCCATCCCGCACTATGCGGGTCATCCTCCGATTACCTGATTGCGAGGGGCGTGCCGATCGCCGTGCCTATGATTTCGCCGGAGATTACTAGTTCCACGCGCCTGTTCTGCTGCCGCCCTTGTGCGTTGTCGTTCGAAGCCACGGGCTGAGCCTTGCCGAAGCCCTTGGCGGTGACCGAGGTCAGAGGCATTCCCTGTTGCGTGAGGTATCCGCTTACCGATCCGGCGCGCTTCTCAGAAAGCTGCTGGTTGTAGTCGTCGCCGCCGACGCTATCCGTATAGCCCTCCACATCCAACTTCAAACCGGGATGGCCGGAGACGATTCCAGCCACCTTGGCCAGCTTCTCCCTCGCCAGAGGCCGTAGGGTGTACTTGCCCGTGTCGAACAGGACATCTGACATATTCACGATCAGACCACGCGCTGTGTCTGTAGTCTGAAGAATCGCGTTGAACTGCGCCAATAACTGAACGCGCAGTTCCGATTTATCCGCTTCCAATTGGGCCTTCTGCCCGGCAACGCGATCTAGTTCCGCTTGGCTGGCAAGTTTCTGTGCGTCATTGTCGCGCTTCAGGCGATCCGCTTCGGCGCCTGCCGCGGCTAGGCGAGAATCGCTGTCATTCTTCGCCGTCGTCGCGCGCATTTCGTTTTCGAGCTTCACGCGGGCTGCTTCGGTTGAGGCAGCGGCTGCATTGGCTTCGTTCTCGCCTTTCAGCCGTTCCGCTTCGGCGCCCGCGGCGGCCAGACGAGAATCGCTGTCATTCTTCGCCGTTGTCGCGCGCATTTCGTTTTCGAGCTTTACCCGAGCCGCTTCGGCCGAGGCCGCGGCTGCGTTGGTCTCGTTCTCGCGTTTTAGGCGTTCGGCTTCCGCTGAGGACGCCGTCATCTGCGCCTGGGCTTGCACCCGTGCTGCTTCGGCCTCGCGAGTAACGCGATCCGTTTCCGATTGCGCCGCTGCTTGGCCCTTCTCCGCGCTTGCTTCGCGCGCCATCGACCCTTGCCGCTCCGCGTTTAAGGCCTCGTCTTCCTGGCGTTTGACCGCGATAGCACGCGAATCTTCCGCCATTTGTACGGCTTCGCGCGCGGTCATGGCGACCGGCTTCATGCCCGCATTGCGCGATTGGTAGGCTTCGGCCTGCGAAAGGCTCTTCTCGGCCTTTTGGAAAGTCTCGTTGGCGAAGTGATCGGCGCCCATGGCGCGTGCGATCTGGACGGCATTGCGTCCTTCGTATAGTTCCAATGGCAGTTTCTTATCGGGCTTGAGGGAGAGAGGATTTGCCATGCGCGCATATTGCCCGCGTTGTAACAGTTCATACTTGGCATCCATCTCTTCCACCTTGCCCACGGTATCCACGCGAACCACGTTTTCCATCACAATCAGGTCGCTCGGCTTCGTAACCGCGAAATATGGTTCCGCGGTAACCAACAATCCGAACACTTGCAGATCCGTACTTACGTTCAGCTTACTCTTGGTTCCATTGAGTAACACCTCGCCGAGGTTCGCCGTGCGGCCCTCTGGAGTGACGGCCCAAAGAACGTAAGTAAGGTACTCCGCTCCATACTTCGTGGCGGATTGGAGACCCTCGAAGTCCGCATCGATGTCAATACGTCCCTGTTTGCTGTTGACGCTCGCGACGCCGCGCGCCGCCGGCAGTAGATCCGTCCCTCGGAAATCGATCTTGGTGGCGCCGCTACGGTGCTGGTAACTGACTGCCTTTATCGTGCGGGAAGTCACCGAAACGCGATAGATCGGCATCGCGCTGTCCTGCGCGGCTAGAACTCCGCAAGCCAGCAGAAATGCGCCGCTTAGTTTTAGTTGATTCATTTGTTTTATCTTTCTCATCTGTCGTTGGCTTTACTGCATCGCTTTGTCATGCTCCGCCGGATATTTACTCAGCATATGGAGCAAACGTTCAGCGGCGCTGGGCGCAGGCACGGAGGTATTCACAATCTCTCGATTCTCGAGCGGTCGGCCATAGAGCGAAGCATTATCGTCCAAGTCCTGGCGGAGCGTCGCGCCTTCCAGCGCGAGACCGGCGAACAGACCCTGCGAGCGCGACCACGAGAGAATCTCGGCCTTCATTTGCGCATCGGTCTGCGCGGTGGCGGTGCGTCCCACCGGGCCGGCGGCAACTGAACCTTCCGCCCCCAAAGTGAACTTACTGGCGAGTAGCTTTTCTTTGCCGCCTTGATTCATCACGAGCATGATCAGATCGGTTTCCGATCCGCCAATTTGAAAACCGATACTTCCGCCTTCGATGCGGACCGTGCCAGGGGCCGACCAGCCGGCCGCATCGTGATTGCGGCAGGTCAGATAGCCTTTGCCAAACTTGGCGCCGAAGATGAAGGCCGCCGTCTTTAGTCCTGGAACGATGATGATGCAGTGCGACTTCTCCAGCAGGTCCTGGGGGATGCCCTTGTCCGGAGTTGCCATCACTTCGGAGAACACTACGGCGGCCGCATCCAACCGTTTTGCGGCTTCATTATTATCGGCTCCCATCAACGGCGCGATCGCCAGAGTAGCCACGAGAATCATTTTCATGTGTTATTACCTCTTTGCCGTCCCGGTGAACCCCGTAAAGAGCTTTGGGCGGCGCAGGACTTAGTGCACGGGCCGCGCCAACAGGGGGTTTCGTTGAGCCGATAGGCGAGACGGGTTCTCGCGGGTTGCCTGGAAGGGATTCAGGCGATGCGTGTGTGACCTTGGGCGGTCAAGTGGCGCGGGGCGGTCGATGAGCGACGCTAGAAGTCCTTTCGCGTAATGCCCAACTTGCGCATCATCGCGTTCAGCGTGGTCCTCTGTAAGCCAAGCCGTTTCGCCGCGGTTGTGACCACGCCGTCGCTCTCGCGAAGCGCCTGCAGAATATGCTCGCGCTCCACGTGCTCAAGCGTCGCGCCGCCGCTGCCGGCTCCCGGCGAGTCTTCGCCCAATTCGCTCAGTGGAGCGCGCAGGCTGGAACCTTTGGAAAGAATCACCGAGCGTTCGATGAAGTTCTCCAACTCGCGGATATTCCCCGGCCAGTGCCACTCGCTGAGCGCGCGCATGGTCTCGGAAGGAATCTTATCGATCTGGCGGTCCATCTTGAGAGCGTATTTCCTGGTGAAGTGCCGGGCAAGCGCGGGAATATCCTCCGGGCGATCGCGCAGAGGCGGCATCGTCACCGGGAAGACCTTCAGGCGATAGTAAAGATCGCTGCGAAAAAGCTTATCTCCCATCATCTGGGTCAGATTCCGGTTCGTCGCGGCGATCAGCCGGACATCGATCGGAATCGTCTTCGTTCCACCCAGCCTCTCAAAAGACTTCTCCTGAAGCGCGCGCAACAACTTCGGTTGTATGTCTAGCGGGATGTCGCCCACTTCATCCAGAAACAGCGTGCCCCGATGCGCCATTTCGAAACGCCCGATTTTCTGTTGCAAAGCTCCCGTGAAAGCGCCTCTCTCGTAGCCGAATAACTCGCTTTCCAGAAGCCCTGTAGGAATGGCCGCGCAATTTAATGTGACAAAAGGAAGATGCTTGCGTGGGCTCATGCGATGAATCGCGCGCGCAATCAGTTCTTTGCCCGTACCGGTTTCTCCCAGAATCAACACCGTCGCATCGGTAGGCGCAACCAATTCCACTTGCCGCTGCACCCGCTTCAGAGCCGCGCTGTCACCCACAATCTCGGTGAAATCGTCGGTTAGTTCGGCGTCCGGTTCCTCAATGCTTTCCGATCGTTCGCGATCGCGAAGATCCTGCACAAATGCGATCCAGCGGAAGGGAGATAGCTTCAACACGGCCGTTGCCACCAGTACCGGAATGCGGCTGCCATCCTTTCGGATCAACTCTTTTTCAAACGGCGTGCAGGCGCCGAAACGCAGACCCTCTTCGTGCGCCAGCTCATCCAACGGGGCGTATTCCGGCGGTGTAAGGTCGGGCCAGTTGATTCTACCGGCCGCGAGATCTTCCCGGCTATATCCGATCATCTTGAGGAACGCGTCATTGGCCTCAGGAACCCGGTCAAATTCGCCCGAAACCACGCCGGCGATGGTCGAGTGCAGGGGAATCGGCCGAACGCGCGCAAGACTCTGTCGTAACTTCTCATCCCGTCCATGCCGCTCGCTGAAATCGCGCGCTACTCGGGCGAAACCTTGCAGGTCCCCGTCTTCGTCCTTCAGGGCCATCGTAATGGTATTAGCCCAGAATTGCTCTCCGTCCTTTCTAACCTGCCAGCCTTCCGCGCCGATATGCCCTTCGGCCTCTGCCCGTTGGAAATCGTGACGTAAGTTGACGCGTTGCGCTGCGTCGCCTGGATAAAATAGGGAGACGTGCTGGCCAATTGCCTCGCTCGGCTGATAGCCGTAAATGCGCGCTGCGCCCGAATACCACGCGACAACCAGTCCATTTACGTCAAGTAAACAGAGCGCGTAATCCTGCACCCATGAAGGAATGCGATTGGGATCGCCTTCCAATGCGAGCCCTGTCGTGTTTTTGGGCCGCAGCGCCACGGCGTGACGCAGAGGCAATACGTTCCCTTTCGCCGCGAACTCCACCTCTTCCGTGGTTCCATCGGCGGCTATCAGCTGGATCGTGCCCTCCTGTTCGCCGCGTTCTAGAAACGCGCGCCAAAGCTGGGAAACCTGCGGCTTCGAGGCTGCTGGTATGAATTCCTCTATCTGCCGTCCGATGATCTTTTCCCTGGGAAGCCCGAGGAGTTTACCCACGCCGGCGCTGGCCTCGATGGAAGCGCCAGTGTTGTCGGTGATGAGGACGGGCGCCGATGGGTTATAAACGATCGCCCGAAAGAGCAATTCCAGTTCTTTCGGGCCGTTCTTTGCCAGCCAGATGGCCGATTTTGGTAGCGATGCCATACGTAAGAAGGTTCAGTCGTTTAGTACCGGATTCTCCTCAATCCGATTGCGGGCGCCACAGCTGACTGGAATCGTCCCCTTTTTAGTGTAGGCTACGGCAAAAGCCGCTTGTCCGGTCAACGTTTCGTCCCACCCGGGATTCCCTACTCCAGCCGCAACCAAGGAAGCGCTATTCGAGCGCGGTTGAGACTTCCTGAGGATGGAGCGCGAATTGCCCTTACCTATTCGAAGGAAATTAAGAATGCCATTACTGAATATTGTCATTGTGCTGATCATAGTCGGGGTTGCGTTACACCTAATTAACCGGTACCTGCCCATGGCGTCCAGCATCAAATCAATTCTGAATGTAGTGATCGTTGTCATCGTTTGCGTTTGGCTGCTCCAAGCGACCGGCTTGTGGAGCAGCGTGAGCACTTTCCGCCTGAATCGATAATTTCGGGAATGCCATAGCGCTCAGCAGACGAATCTTCATCCGCATGCCACTCGTAAATCCGGCCCAAGCTCTACCTTGAAGGGAGCGCCTGGGCCGAAGAGTTACTGTGTGATGTTACCTTGCTTCGCGAGGCCTGTTTCCGCAAGTTTAAGTGGTTGGCGCCGGCTGTGTTCGGAATACGGTGAACGCTGTGGCGGTTGCGCCAATACAGGCGAGACCCATCAGCAGGAAGATCCTGGACCCTATCGGGAACGGGCTCGCAGCAACCGTAAGGGCAACAAAGCCGGCAGCCAGGAAGTATTCCCTCCCGTGCAGCGCACGGCCCGCAAGAATCACGCCCGTCAGGCAAAGCGCGAAATTTAGTAACGGCGCAAAACCCGCCGCAGCGTAGGTAAAAATGGTCCCCAGCAACAGGGCCGGAACCGAAACCCATTCGATGACATTTTCAATCTTATGGCGCATTATTTTCTCCTGGCGCCGCCCACAGACCCAACACCTATGAGCCGAGCCGCACCTAACCAGGGCATTCCTGACACCATCCGCTCAGTGGCGCAATAGCGTGCATATCGCATTGCGGCGTCACGAAACTGCACCGCCGTCGCATACCGCACGACCGAGCGAGGTCAGGTGACCGCATGTGGTCAGCGCCGCCGCGTTACGCCAACTACCTCCAGGGACTAAGGCGGCGCGCCTCCATCGATGGTCTATTGCCCACAACGTGCATAATACCGCCCCGTACCTGAGAGAAAAGGAATCGAATCGTGAAAAATAAATTAATCGCATTGATGTTTTTGGCAGGGGGAACACTGTTCGCGCAGTTTTCGGTGGGAATCAGAATCGGCGCGCCGCCGCCGGTGCGCGTCGTTCATGTTCAGCCGCGAAGCCCGGGCGCAGGCTACGCGTGGGTTGGCGGCTACTGGTATCCGGTAAGCGGACATTACAAGTGGCACAACGGATACTGGACGCGTCCAGCCTATGCGGGCGCGCATTGGGTCGCGCCTCACCATGACGGGCAGCAGTACTTCGCAGGTTATTGGGACGGCGATCACGGCCAGATAGGTCATGACCACCACAGCGATCGTAACCACGACCGCGACTTCAAACACGACCACGATCGTCAATAACCGCCAAGTCTGACCGGAACGGGACGGTTTGCGCAGCCCGCCTGTTCCGGAGCCAGTAAGAGAATTCGCGCCATCGGCGAGAGAACACCGGCGCGAATATGTTGCGACGGCCACCGAAGTGCCTATAGGCGGTCGAAGGGAAAAACAGAAAAATGAACTTAGTCAAAGCAGCGCTTACAGCAGGTTGTATGGCCATGATGGCATCGGCGTTCGCTCCTGCCGCCATTGCAGACGATTGGAACCGAAAGACCGTCGTTACGTTCAGCGGTCCCGTGGAGATTCCTGGCGTTCATCTCACCGGCTGGAGCGTTTTGCCCGCCGGTACATATGTCTTTAAGATTCTCGATTCGCAGTCCGACCGTCACATCGTACAGATCTTCAGCAAGGATGAAAAAAAGGTCCTCGCAACCATCCTCGCGATTCCGAACTATCGTCTCCAAGCCACCGATAAAACCGTGATCACCTTCCGCGAACGCCCTGCCGGCGAGCCGGAAGCGCTTCGCGCCTGGTTCTATCCCGGCCGCAATTGGGGCGAGGAATTCGTCTATCCGAAGGCGAAGGCGATGGCTCTTGCCAAGGAAACCAATACGCCCGTGCTCTTCACGCCAACTGAGATAGCTCTTGAGGTCAGCGAGCCGATTCGGTCGGCCGATGTGCCCGTTGTATTGCAACTGAAACAAGCGCCCATCATGGCGATTAAACCCACGGGCGAAGAGGTCGAAATCGCGGAAGTAGTTACCGCTCCGCCGGCGCAGGTTGATGCCACGCCGGTAGCCAGCGAGTCGAGCCAAACGTTACCCTCAACGGCGAGTTCCTTGCCGCTGATGGCGGCCTTCGGACTGCTCGCGCTCGGTAGCGCCCTGGCCCTCCGCCTGGCCGAACGGCGCATCCAGTAAGTTATAAAGTCAATGATGCGGCGCGCACTGTCCGGTGCGCCGCAAGGGACCGAGAGAATCGGTAAGTAGACATGTTCCCCTTAGTTCTCCTGCTAATCGCCGCAACTGCCGCCATCAGCTCAGCCGGGGCTCAAGACTCCACTTCCGGCGCGGCGGTCCGGTTTTCCGCCAATGTCGACTTAGTCACCTTACCCATTACCGTACGCGACACAAAGGGCCGTCCCGTGACCGATTTACTGCAGCAGAATTTCGGGGTGTATGAGAATGGCGTGCGGCAGTCCATCCACATGTTTCGCCATGAGGATATTCCGGTCACTGTGGGTCTCGCGATCGACCACAGCGGAAGCATGCGCCCGAAGATGGGCGAAGTGATCGAAGCCGCGGGTACATTTGTCAAATCGAGCAACCCCGAAGACGAAATGTTCGTAGTCACCTTCAATGAGCGGGTGTATCCCGGCTTTGCAGGCGCAGTCCATTTCACCAATCGCTTCGATCAACTGGAATCCGTCATCCGAAAGGCGCCGCTGGGCGGTCAGACCGCACTGTATGACGCGATCTTCGAGGGGCTGGAGCAAGTCGGCCTGGGCAGCCGGGAAAAGAAGGCCTTGATCGTGATCAGCGATGGCGGCGACAACGCGAGCGCGCACACTTTGACGGAGGTCTTAAAGTTAGCTGGGCGGTCCACTGCGGTGATCTACGCCATCGGTATCTTCGATTCGGACGATCCTGACCGGAATCCCGATATACTCCGGCGTCTTGCTCACGCTACCGGCGGCGAAGCCTATTTTCCGGCGCTCCCGGATGGAATAATTGCGACCTGCGACGGAATTGCGCGCGATATGCGAAGTCAATATCTCATCGGCTATGTTCCCTCGCCCGCGGCCCAGCAAGCCGGGTATCGCACCATCCGTGTGACGGCGCATACGTCAGCCAAGGGAAAGCTCTCGGTGAGGACTCGCGCCGGGTACTTCGCCTCCGGGTCTGCTCCCCTTAAGGATCAGGCTTCCCATTGAAGCTTCTGATTCGTTGCCGGCCTCTTCAATGCGGGCTGCGGATTCTTCAGTCGGCGCTGTGGCGGCTGCGCTCTCGTTATTCGTCTGGTGCGGCTTCGTCGTGATCGACGCCCGCGTCTTTCAGGCGGATGCGCACAAGCCAACTTGATCGGTTGGTGGCTGAACGCCATGCCCCAGGCGCCGCAATCGCCCAGACGGCGGCCATGTCCGAATCGCTACCAGTTGGTTCGAAGCCGTGGGCCGAGGGTCTGATTGGCCGTATCGACATCGAACGCCTTGGCATCTCGGTAATCGTCATCGAGGGAAGTTCCCCAAGCATCCTGCGTCGTGCGGCGGGGCACATCGAAGGCACGGCGCTTCCTGGCCAGCCGGGCAATGTGGGCATCTCCGCGCACCGCGATACTTTCTTCCGCCCGCTGCGGAATATACGTGAGAACGACGTGATCACCCTCACTACCCCGAACGGCGAATACCGTTATCGAGTGGTGTCCACACAGGTGGTGAATCCGCGAGACATCGCGGTGCTTTCGCCGGATGGAGATCAAGTCCTGACGCTGGTGACCTGTTATCCGTTCTACTTCGTCGGCCCCGCGCCCAAACGGTTCATCGTTCGCGCGGCCCGCTTCATGTAGAGACGCCTGGTCGCTAGCCGTTGACGGTTTTACGCCGCTTCCTCAGCCGGCGCCAGCCAGCGGAACAGGAAAAAGTGGCGGCCACACAGACCACACCGATAAGGCGCAAGCAGCCAGTTAAGCGCTCTCTCGACCTCATTTCGAAGTCCTACGCTTCTAAAATCCAGCGACTTACAATGCGGACATTGAGCGGATAGCATGGTCATAATCGCCTCATTTTCTCAGCGGTAGTTTCGCGACGCCGGCCCCGCTGGGCCTGCTTGCTTCACGGGCTGCCTCAATCTGTTCCTTCGTCCGGATGTCCGGTTCGGAGAGCCTGATGCGGGTTCTTTCGCGCGCAACCTTGCGCTTATGTCGTTTTTCTAATCGTTTGTCCACTTAAGCCCCCCAGCGATACGGCCGCCCGCGCTTTTCGGCTAGCCTGGATCGCCTGGTAACGGGAATCTTGGGCGATCGTCTGCCGGACCTGATCGTTAAGCTCTTGCCAGTCGCGGATAAAATAGCCGGCTTGGTCCTTCGCCATCACTTCGGCTCGCTTCTCTTCGAGAATGGCGACTATGGCGCGTGTATCCGTTCGATCCTCGTCGCTCTGGCGATCCGCTACCGCCTGGAATGCCTTGGCAACGCGATCGAATTCCGCGTCCACGCGTGGTCTGATCTGCTCCGCCCACTCGATTTGGCTTGTCGTCCCCGTCATCGCCTATCTCGTGACTTTCTTTTCTTGAATCTGGCGCGCGTGGGACGAGAGTCTCACATAGGGCATTCCCAGCCATGAATGCGTGGTGACGTCGTCGATCTCCAGGCAATTGCACCGGTCGATGCCCATATTCACAATCAGCCGTTTCAACGCTTCCGACGCCGTTTTTTGCCGGTCAAATCCGAATACGGTCGTTTGGATCGAGCCGGCGAGATAGAAGGAGGTCCATCCCGCTGCGCTGAGCGTTGTCTCCAGTTGTCCGCCATCCATCTGGTTTCCGACCCGCGCCCAGCCGCCATGCCCTGTTTTGCTTTCGAGATGCAGCGTTTTCGGCAGAAACGGGTTGTCCTGTACGAAGATGGCCCCACGTTCGATCGTTTGCGGTTCTCTTTCTCTCATGGCATCACCCGCGGACATTCGGCTCATTCGAAGCCCGACGTCTTTGTCAGCGACGGCCGCTCTCCATCACAGAAGGAAAGCAATCTGTCGCTGAGCGGATCCTTCGACACCGGGTCCGTCAGCACCGGTCGACGCTGGGGCCATTTCATTTCCTCGAACGAAGCGGGCCGCGGGCGGGCCGTGGTGGCGTCGCTAAGTTTCGGGCCCAGTTCATAGGGGGACGCAAACGCGGTAAGCACGACGAGGGCGAAGAGGTAACCTGCCCTTGTGAATTTGCGGTGGACATCAAACATGGCAACTCCTTGCGATGGATGGCCTAAGAAAAGGGGACCGGTTCGCCTGACTTAGTTCAGATGATCCGTGGGTGGGCGGGTACGCTCAGACATTTACCATTGTTAGTTAAGCTTGCGCCGTTGTCAAGCCGGTGCCGTGCGATACTAAAGAAATAATTCACTGAAAATGGTGAATTCGTATGATGTGGAGGAATGTGGACGTTTCCCTAGTGATCAAAAAGCGCCTCGTAGAGCTTGGTCTGGACCAGCGGGATCTGGCGGCGGCCGCGCAGGTCACTGAATCGTACGTCTCGCAACTCCTCACCCGCAAGAAGGCCCCACCGGCCCCCGCCCGCACCGATATTTACGACAGGATGGGCGGCTTCCTTAAGCTCCCGGCCGGCGAACTCTCGCGTCTCGCCGAAATTCAGCGTAACGAAGAGATCAAGAAGCGGACCGCGGAGCCACCCAGTCCCCTCTTCAGGGAGTGCCGCAACTTGGCGCTGCGAAAATGCAGGCCGGAGCGCCACATGGATGTCCGCCGTATCTTCGAGAAAGAACCCTTCGGCGAGCTCGAGCGCCTAGTTACCCAGAAGCTGCTCGATGTTGCACAGTCCGCCACAAAAGAAGAATTGCAAAACGAAGCGTGGCTCCGCTCGATGGGGCAGGTAAGCGGTCGAAGTTATGAGCAGATACGCGTCGCAACCTTGGAATTTCTCGACACTGACGTCTTCAATGTCTCTGTCGAAAACTGCGTCTCGTTCCTTGACCCTATGATCGATTCCTGGGATATCGAACTGAAGACCTTCGCCATGGAAATCGCGCTCAATCGCCGTCTGGCCCCCGGCAGCGTCAAGCGATTCGAGTTTATCGAGCGGCCGCAAGCCGCTGCCTCTGAACCCGGTTTCGAGCAATTTCTTAAAGACAAATCGCTCAGCGCCGACGCGACTGCCGAAGAGATCGAGTTTTTAAAATCGCTCAAATTCAAAACCCGGCATCCTTCGGCTCTGTATTACTATCGCGAACTACAAAGTCTGAGGGACCCGCTGCACTTTCTTCCCTCGCCGCGCCCCAAAGATCAACCCCGGCAACAACCGAAGGCGTCTGTTTGATTCCGCAGGAATCGATGCGCCTGGGAAAAAGGATGATCCGATGACCTCTAAAATTCGCAAGATCGCCTTCGTGGGCGATCACTTACCCCGCAAGTGCGGTATCGCCACATTCACTACTGATCTGCTCGCCGCCATAGCAACCGCGCACCCACAAAGCCAGTGCTTCGCGGTCTCGGTCAACGACATCAAGGGCGGTTACGACTATCCAGAAGTGGTGCGCTTCGAAATAGAAGAGCAGGACCAGTCGTCCTATTTGCGCGCCGCCGATTTCCTCAACATAAGCAATGTTGACATCGTCTGTCTTCAGCACGAGTTCGGCATCTTCGGCGGTCCAGCCGGCGGTCACATACTCGCCCTGTTACGCGAGTTGAAGATGCCTGTAGTCACGACGCTGCACACCGTCTTGCGGGAACCCCGGCCCGATCAGCGCCGCGTCATGCGCGAACTGCTCTCTCTTTCCACTCGCGTGGTCGTTATGGCGGAGCGCGGCCGCCGCATGTTGCAGGAAATCTACGATGCGCCGCCCTCTAAGATCGATGTAATTGCGCATGGCATCCCGGACGTCGGGTTCGTTGATCCCACCTACTTTAAAGACCAGTTCGGCGTCGAAGGCAAGGTGGTGTTGCTTACCTTTGGCCTGCTTTCTCCCAACAAGGGTATTGAATACGTTCTCAACGCATTGCCGCAAATTCTTCAGGAGTTTCCCGATGTGGTCTACATCATCCTCGGCGCAACTCATCCCAACGAACTCCGCGAGCATGGCGAAGCCTACCGCGTTGGTCTTGAAATCCTAGCCAAAAAGAACAAGATTGAGAAGCGCGTCATCTTCTATAACGATTTCGTCGAACTGGAAAACCTAAAGGAATTCATCGGCGCCGCCGACCTTTACATCACGCCCTACTTGAACGAAGCGCAGATCACATCCGGCACTCTGGCCTACACATTCGGCTCCGGCAAGGCGGTAGTTTCCACGCCGTATTGGCACGCCGAGGAGCTATTGGCTGACGATCGCGGCGTTCTGGTCCCCTTCGCTGACGCTCCCGCCATCGCTCGCGAAGTGATTGCCCTATTACGCGACGATACGCGCCGCCACTCCATTCGCAAGAATGCCTATCGAATCGGCCGCGAGATGATTTGGAGCAACGTCGCGCAGTTATACATGAACAGCTTCGAATCGGCGCGCCTTCAGGGCACCGCGCCTTCGCGTAAATCGCTCGTCACCAAGACGCTCGATCAGCGGCCGCGCGAGCTCCCTACATTGAAGCTGAGTCATCTCTCGCGTATGACGGATTCCACGGGTGTCTTCCAGCATGCAGCCTTTAGCGTCCCCAATTTTTCCGAGGGCTATTGTTCCGACGACAATGCCCGCGCATTGATCCTCTCCGTGCTGCTCGGCGAACTGGGAGAGGATCCCGAAAGGGTCTGCAACCTGGCTACCACCTGCGCTGCGTTTCTCCATCACGCCTTCGACCCCACGACCAGGCGCTTCCACAACCACATGAGCTTCGACCGTCGTTGGCTCGATCCACAAGGCTCCGAGGATTGCCAGGGCCGAACCCTCTGGGCGCTCGGCGTCGTTGTCGGCCGCTCTCCGTCCCGCAGTTTTCAGATGTTGGCCGGGCAGCTCTTCGCGTCCGCTCTGCCATCCCTCACGGAGTTCACCTCGCCACGGGCCTGGGCATTCGGGCTCATCGGCATTCATGAGTACTTGCGTCGACTCAGCGGCGATAGTCTGGTCAATCAGACCCGTGAAACGCTGACCTGCCGCCTGATGGAACTTCTCCAGCGAACCTCCACGCCACCTTGGCGCTGGTTCGAAGATGAACTTTCCTATGACAACGCAAAGCTCGCCCACGCCCTGATTCTGAGCGGAAGCGCTACCGGGCAGAAGGCCGTTTTCGAAAAAGGCCTCGATGCCCTGCGCTGGCTGAATGAAATCCAGATCTCCGAGATCGGCCACTTCCGCCCCATCGGCAGCAACGGCTTCTACAGCCGCGGCGGCCTCCGCGCTAACTTCGATCAGCAGCCCATCGAGGCCCAAGCCATGGTTTCAGCTTGCCTCGAAGCGTATCGTGCCACGGGGGACGTTTGGTGGTATGAACAGGCGCAGCGCGCTTTCGATTGGTTTATCGGCTGGAACGATCTCGGCCTCGAACTCTACTCTCCCGAGACCGGGGGCTGCGGTGACGGTCTGCACGTCGACCGCGTCAACGGAAATCAGGGCGCGGAATCCACGCTGGCCTTCCTTCTCTCCCTCGCCGAAATGCGCATTGCTCGAAATATGCTTACCAGCTTTAAAGAATCCGTCGCATTAGGCGCAACTAACGAATGAAATCCCTTCAAGTCATCCGCACCTCCACCATCCTCAGACCCGATCAGTCGCGTGTTCTGCTGCGCCCTTTCATTCCCGGCGACTGGCAGCGAATCCGCGGCATCGTCGCGCGCGTGATGGCCATACCCGATGAGCAGGTCGCCGCGTTGCTCGATGCCATCGCCGCTGAATTCTCCGGCCGCCATCACCATATGCGCGAGATCTTCCTGCGGCGATTCGACCAGGTGCGCGAGGCCTTATCCACCGAAGAGAACCTCTCCGAAGATCGCCGCGTGTTGATCGGGTCCTATTTCCTTGCCGAATACTCATTGGAAGCCGCCGCGCTCTTCAATCCATCCATCGTTCCTCATCCCGATCAGACCGGCCTCCACGACGGAGCTCTTCGCTTCATCCTCAGCCTTCGCGCCACGGGAGAAGGCCACGTTTCGTCCATCACGTTTCGCACCGGAATCCTTCATGCCGATCTACGCATCGAAACCTGCGCCCCCGGCGGTTTCCTTGCGGAGCCGCGCCAGATTCCCAACCCGATCTATGAAAAGCCGCTCTTCATGCGCAAGCTGGTGGAACTCGGATTGACCTGCGAATTCACCCGCCGCGTAATGCAAAAAATCGCAGAATCGTTCACACTGCAGGAACTCCGCGCCAGCATTGACGTCGAAGCGAATCTGGCCCGGGAAGGCGATGGCATCCTGATGAACGAGCACACCGCCGCGCAAGGCATCTGGATGCTCGCGCGCTCGAACTACGAAGTTCAGTTCCAACCCGAGCAGCAACTATCCGAGCGCATCTTATTTCCCGCCGCGCCCTCGCAGCGTAATGGAATTGAAGACGCGCGCTTCGTCCGTTTCACCAATGACGATGGCAGCAATGTCTACTATGCAACCTTTACCGCCTACGACGGGCGCGTCGTCATGCCGGAGCTCGTTGAGACCTCCGATTTTCTGAATTTCCGCTTCATCACGTTAAATGGCCCCGCCGCGCAAAACAAAGGCATGGCGCTCTTCCCACGAAAGGTGAATGGCCTTTACGCCATGCTTGGCCGTCAAGACAACGAAACCATCTCGGTCATGTTCTCCGATAACGTCCATTTCTGGAACAAACGCCAGGTAATCCTCAAGCCGAAGTTTCCGTGGGAACTCATCCAGTTGGGCAACTGCGGATCTCCCATCGAGACGGATGCAGGCTGGCTCGTACTGAGTCATGGAGTCGGTCCCATGCGCAAGTATTGCATCGGCGCATTTCTCTTGGATCGTGACGATCCCGCCAAATTGATCGGACGCCTGCGCGAGCCCTTATTGGCTCCCAATCAAAGCGAGCGCGAAGGGTACGTGCCGAACGTGGTCTACACTTGCGGCGCCCTCTTGCACCAGGGAGAACTCATCATTCCGTATGGCATGGCCGATCACGCTACTGGCTTTGCAACCGTACCGCTCAATAAGATTCTGGCCAACATGGAACCCGATGAGGTCCGGTGACCGTTTCCAATAGGCGAATCGCGATCCTTTCTCCAGTCGCGTGGAGAACCCCCCCGCGGCAATACGGCGCTTGGGAAACGGTGGCAAGCAATATCGCCGAAGGCCTCGTCGCCCGGGGCTGGGACGTCACTCTGTTCGCCACCGCGGATTCCATTACGCACGCGCACCTCCATGCCGTCATTGCGCGCGGATACGAAGAGGACCGCGGTATCGATCCCAAAGTCGCCGAATATCTTCACATCTCCGAAGTCTTTGAACATGCCGCCGAGTTCGATCTCATCCACAGCCACTACGATTTCATGGCGCTCGCTTTTACGCGTCTGATTCAGACCCCGGTGCTGACAACTATCCATGGCTTCTCCTCCCCGCGGATCTTGCCGGTATACGAAAAATATCGCGATGGATATTTCGTTTCCATCAGCGAATCCGATCGCGCGCCCGGCCTGAATTACGTCGCCACCGTTTATAACGGCATCGATCTCTCGTTGTATCCGCTCCGGCAATCCCGCGGCAACAACCTGATCTTCCTCGGACGCATTCACCCCGACAAGGGCGTGCATCTCGCCATCGAAGCCGCCTGCGTGAGCGGGCTGCCACTCCTCATTGCCGGCATCGTTCAGGACGAAGCTTACTTCCGCGAGCAAGTGAAGCCTTACCTGAACGAACAAATCCGCTACATCGGGGCCGTCGATGTGCAAGGGAAGAACGAACTATTCGCACAAGCCCGCGCCCTGCTTCACCTGAACACTATTCCGGAACGCTTCGGCCTGGTGCTCGCCGAAGCCAATGCCGCCGGCGTCCCCGTTATCGCAATGGATCTTGGTTCGTGCCGCGAAGTCATCGCAGCGGGCGTCACCGGCTTTCTGGTGAACAGCGTCGAAGAGGCCGCGCGCGCGGTGAAGCGTGTAGACGAAATCGACGGCCCCGCCTGTCGCAGCCACGTTCAGGAACGCTTCTCCATCGACACTATGGTCGCAGGGTATGAACAGGTCTACTCGACAATCTTTGAACTGGAATCGAGAAAACAATCGTAATGCGAGACATTGTCCGGCGATACGCGCATAACCCCATCCTTACCAAGGCCCAAATTCCGTATCCCGTCGAAACGGTTCACAATGCGGCGGTCGTAAAGCACAAGGGCGAATACATCATGCTTTTTCGCTCGCACTTGCGCACTGGGAGATCGATCATTGGCATCGCGCGCAGTTCCGATGGATTTCACTTCACTGCCGAACCGAAGCCCTTCCTGACGCCGGCGCAGGATGGAGTCTTCGCCGAATACGAGACCTTCGGTGTGGAGGACCCGCGCGTGACGCCGCTCGATGGAGGATACGTCATCACCTATAGCGCCTACTCGCGCAACGGGGTGCGTATTGCTCTTGCCAAGACCACCGATTTCAATAGCGTCGAGCGTATCGCTCTTATCACCGAAGCCGATTACCGCAACGTCGTGATCTTTCCGGAAAAGTTCAACGGGCTCTACGCGCGACTGGACCGCCCGCATTCGGAGATCGCACCCTGGTCGATCTGGATCTCCTACTCGCCCGATCTCCGTTTCTGGGGCGAGTCTCAGCTCATCATGCGCCCCGAGCCCTATCACTGGGATGAGATGAAGATTGGCCCTGGCGCGCCTCCCATCGAAACGCCGCAGGGGTGGCTTTCCATCTATCACGGAGTCTTCCAAACCATGGATGGCTCAGTATACCGATTAGGTGTGGCCCTGCATGCTCTGCGTGACCCCGCAAAAATCGTTGGCATAAGCGATTCATGGATCCTCCAGCCCGAAGATCCCTGGGAAGTCACCGGCTATGTGCACAACGTCGTTTTCACTTGCGGAGCTGTCGCGGAACCGGATGGAACGGTAAAGATCTACTGGGGCGGAGCGGACACGGTCATGTGCGTGGGGGAAGCAAACATAGCGGACCTATGCGCACTGTGTTTAGAACATGGTCGAATAGCGAAGTAAGCTGACAATTCGTTTGGGTGTCGCGAGTGGCGACACCCTAACGCCCTCCAGTCCGGAGGCTATCTGCGGCGTCCGCCTCCGCCGCGATGGCCCCCGCCTCCGCCGCGGTTGAATCCGCCTCCGCCGCGGTTGAATCCGCCTCCGCCGCGGTTAAATCCGCCTCCGCCGTGGTTAAATCCGCCTCCGCCGTGGTTAAATCCTCCACCGCCGCGGTTGAATCCGCCACCAAACGGCGCACCGCCGCCAAAGGAGCGGTTTGCGGAACCGCGACTAGGGGCGCCTATTGGATTCCGATTTCCGGCGTTGCCTGGGTTTGAGGCGCCCGGGCCGATCCGACCGGCGCTGCCTTGTCCGGGCTTAAGGGCTCCTCTGCCACCTTGCCCGAGGTTGCCTTGTGCAGGTCCCCGACCGCCGGCTTGTCCGAGATTTCCGCGTCCAACCCCTTGGCCCCTACCGCCTTGCGGGAGATTCCCGCGCCCAGCACCTTGGCCTCTGCCGCCTTGTCCGAGGTTGCCTTGCGCGGGTCCGCGCCCGCCTTGTCCAAGATTTCCTCGTCCGACTCCCTGGCCTCTGCCGCCCTGTCCAAGATTACCCTGCGAGGGCCGACTGGGGCGATTAACGCCCTGGAAGCGGTTGGCGACGTTGCGATTGTTGTATGGCATTCCGCCGCGGTGCGCTGGATTGTGGACCCACCTGTTTCCGTTGGCGACATTCACGCGATTGAAGTGGTTGTTCCTGATGAAGTTGTTATTGATGGTGACGTTGCCGCTCCCCCATCCACAACCCCATCCCCATCCACCCCAACCGCCGCCGCCCCAGATCGCGCCCACAGCCAAACCGGCGCCGAAGGAGATCGCGCTGGCGGCGACGATCGCGCCGGTAGAGGGCGGGTAATAGATTGGCGGGTAGGGGTAATACGCAGGCGGCGGTCCCCAAACTGCCACGGGATTGTACTGCGGCACGTAGATCACCTGAGGACTCGCGGGCTGAATTTCGATGTAGTCCCGGCCGTTTTCCGCCGCCGTGCTGACGGTTTGCTGCTTGGTCGATTTCAGCGCGCCCGCTTTACTCGCTCGCTGGCGCAATAGTTGGACAGCATTCATGACGTCCTGTTCCTGAGCCAGGAATGCGTTGCCGAGATCGCCGGTCCATGCCACGTTTTGATCGAGACGGTTCAACACGTCCGGCAGCAGCACCAAGGCTTGCACGCTAGCGTCCCACGGTTGTTTGGCAGCCGCGTCAGCAAGTTCCTTGCCCTTCAAGTGGGAGTGCTGTTTGAGCCAGCGGCCGGCCTCGACCACCTCGAGGGGATACGTAGATGCGACCAGCGTCTGGCTCAGAACCGGGTCGGGATACAGCGCGATGGGAGCGACCAGGCTTTCCAACTGCTCCGCGTTTAGCTTCGATTGATCCTGACTGGGGCCGGATTGCGGCTGTTGAGGGAACGCGTATGGCTGCTGGACGACCAGCGATGCCACACACAAGATCGTAACGGCTCGGGTGTTCATCATACAGACCTCACGCAAGCCAAAATTAACCTCACCATTCGACTTCATGGTGAAGCTCTCATTAATCTCGACTGAGAGCGCCGGACGGCCGACTTATTTTAGGGGGCTCACGGCGTCAAGAATTCGCTTGACAACTACGTCGCGTAACGCTATAGTTGCTCACAACTGAGTATGTGTTGGAGGATCGAATGAGCGAATCGCAAACGCCGTTGACTGCCGCGATGTTTAACGTATCTGCTGGCGCTTTCGGATGGCGATAAGCACGGATACGCCATTTTGAAAGACGTCGAAGCGCAGACCAACGGCGAAGTGCAACTGAGCACCGGCACGCTTTACGGCATCATCAAGCGGCTGTTGAACGATGGATGGATCGTCGAGGCGCGGCGCAGGCCGCCCGCGGCGGAAGACGATCAGCGGCGGCGCTATTACCGCCTGACGCCGAGGGACGGCAGGTAGCGGTGGCGGAGGCGCAGCGCATGGAGAAGCTGATCGACCGGGCGCGCGCCAAACGATTGATCGCTTCGCCGCGCCGTAGAGGAAAGGAGCGTCTCGATGAGATCGAAGCGGCTCCGACATTTCCCGAGAGGGCGTATGCCGCGCTGCTGCGGCTGTTGCCGTTCGATTTCCGAAGCGAATACGGCAGCGATATGGAAGAGACCTTCCGCGCGCAACGCGCCGAGGTGGAGAAAAGCCACGGTCTGCGTGCGCTGCTGAAGATGTGGGGCGCGACGATCGCCGATATCGTCCGCATGGCGCCGCGCGAGCACGCGGCGGTGCTGGCGCAAGATATTCGATATGCGCTGCGCATGATGCGCAAGAACGCGGGCTATACGGCGGCGGCAATCTTGATTCTCGGTTTGGGCATCGGCGCCAACACGGCGATTTTCAGCATGGTCAACGCCGTGCTGCTGCAACCGCTGCCATATGTTTCGGGGGACCGCCTGGTGATTCTTCACCAAAAGGCCGCGAAGGCGGGGGTGGATGACATCGGCTTCTCGGTGCATGAGATCGCGGATTACAGGCAGAGCGCGCATTCGCTGGACGGAATGGTGGAATACCATAACATGACCTTCATGCTTTATGGCGGCGCGGAGGCGCACCGCGTGAAGACCGGAGTGGTCTCGCACGATTTCTTCCAGTTCTTCGGCATCAAGCCCATTCTGGGACGCGCCTTTCTGCCCGAGGAGGAAGGCCCGGACGCCCAGCCAGTACTGCTGCTCAGTTACGAGTTCTGGAAGACGTCCGAGGGCGGAAACCCGAACGTGATCGGCAAACGTTACGAGATGAACGATCGGCCGCACATCGTCATCGGCGTGCTGCCACCCATTCCGCAATATCCGAATGAGAACGACGTGTATATGACGACGTCGTCGTGCCCGTTCCGCTCGAGCCCAAAGTTCATCGATAATCGCGAGAGTCGCATGATGAGCGTATTCGCGCGACTTGCGCCCGGCGTGCCCCTGCAGCGGGCCGATGCCGATCTGGCTGCGATCGCGCACCGGCTGGAAACGGACTATCCAAAGGCATATCCCGCACGTATTGGCTACGGCGCGAACGCAACTTCTCTGCGCGACGATTTGACCAAACAAGCCAAGCCCGTGATGATCGTACTGCTGGGCGCGGCGGCGTTCGTTCTGCTGATTGCCTGCGCGAACGTAGCCAACCTGATTCTGGCGCGGATGGCGAGGCGCGAACAGGAACTGGTGATTCGCACCGCGGTGGGAGCGGGCGCGGGACGTCTGCTGCGTCAACTGCTGACGGAGAGCCTGATGATGGCGCTGGCGGCGGCGGCGATCGGCGTTGCCTTCGCCGCGGGCAGCATGAGGCTTATGAGCCAATTCGCGCAGCAACTCACGCCGCGCGCACGCGAAATCGGCGTAGATGGCTGGATGCTCGCATTCGCCGTCGTTTGCGCCACGGTGACCACGGTGCTCTTCGGATCGATCTCGGCGCTTTACGTACGGCGCGACGTGGCGCATGGATTGAAGGATGGCGGACGCGGCAGCGCGGAACGTAGCCGCGCGTTTCTGCGCAGCGGCCTGATCGCGGCGCAGGTGGCCTTCTCCTACGCGCTGCTCATCGGGGCCGGTCTGATGGTGCGGAGCTTCATTCAACTCGATCGCGTGGATGCGGGCTTCGTGCCGCAGCGGACGTTCGGCGTAGGCTTCAACTGGAACTGGTCGAAGCATGGGTCGCCGGATGAGAGGCGGGCGATGAATCGCCGCATCCTGCAGACGCTTAGCACGCAGCGGGGAATTCTCTCGATAGCAATATCCAGCGCGTTTCCGCTCGATCCCGATTCGATCGAGGGCGGACCGCCGCAACAGGGCTTCACGATCGAGGGCGAGACCAAGGCGCAAAGCGAGACCACGCCGGTTGCATCGTGGCGAACGGTTTCGCCCGATTATTTTCGCGCGCTCGAAATTCCGCTGGTGACGGGCCGGATGTTTCGTGAGAACGACGACGAGCACAGTGAGAACGTGGCGCTGATCAGCCGAAGCCTGGCGCACCATCGTTGGGCGAGCCAAAACCCGGTGGGACGCCGCATCAAAATCGGTGGCGACGAGGATTGGACGCGCATCGTGGGAGTGGTGGGCGACGTGAAGGAGATCAGTCTCGCGGACCCGCCGCCCGATCAGCTCTATATGCCCATTAAACAGAGGCCCGCAAGCGGACACCTGGTGGTGCGGTCGGCGGAAGACCCGGGTGAGGCGGCAAACCAGATACGGCGGGCGCTGCATGAACTGGATCCGCAGATCGCCATCAACTACGTGAAGACTCTCGACCAGGCGCGCAGTGACGCCGAAACTTCGCCCCGCACCATCGCGCGGCTGTTCAGCCTCTTCGCAGTCCTTGCGTTGCTGATCGCGGTGGCGGGCATCGCATCGATGTTGGCGCTGTGGGTGCGGCAGCGGACGCGCGAGTTGGGAATCCGCATGGCGCTGGGCGCGAGTCCGGGAGAGATCGTGAATTCGATCTTGCGGCAAGGCCTCTCGCTGACCGCGGTGGGAGTGGTCTGCGGTATCGCGGCGGCTATGACGATGACGCGCGCGCTCAAGGGTTTGCTGTTCGGCGTCACGCCAACCGATTTTGAGACATACGCAGCGGTTTCGGCGCTGCTGCTGATCGCGGCCCTGGCGGCGTGTTGGGCGCCGGCGCGGCGGGCGGCCAAGATCGACCCGCAACAGGCGCTTCGCAGCGAGTAGCGGCCTCACAGCGTATTCCCGCGTTTTTGCAGATACACGTGGGTCGCGCGCTCACCGGCGACCGACTTCACGCATTCATAGCCCAAAGCGCACAGATCGATATCTTTCAAGAGATGTTCGCCGGCCCCGAGTAAGACAGGCCGGATAGCAAGATGCAATTCATCGATCAGGCCCGCAGCCAAGAACTGCCGGATTGTGGATACGCCGCCGCCGAGGCGGACGTCGCCGCCGTTGGCCGCAACGGTTGCCTTTCTCAAGGCGGCGTCAATACCTTCGGTGATAAACCGAAACTCCGTACCACCCGACATCTTTAGCGGCGCGCGCGGGTGATGCGTCAGCACGAAGACCGGCGTGTGATACGGCGGCTCATCGCCCCACCAACCCTTCCATGAATCGTCGGGCCATGGCCCCCGGACAGGACCGAACATGTTGCGCCCAAGAATCCAAGCGCTAATTCCGGCGAAGGCTTGCTCCGCAATTCCGTTATCGATTCCCGTCTCTCCACCCTCATAGCCGTGCATCTTTCGCCATACGCGCGTATTGAAAAACCACTCCATTAACTCAGGGCCCTTCACGCCTAAAGGATTCTGCAGATCCTGGTTCGGCCCGGCGCCATAGCCGTCAATCGAGATCGCAAAGCTTCGCACAAGTAATTTCGACAATGCTTCCTCCTGCCTTACCGCACACGTCCACGGCAGGCATCCTCTACGGTTACATTATTGTTCGTCAAAGTGGCACCCACGGCACGTTCGAGGGCGTTCAGCGCTTTGGCATAGATGCCGCGGGCGACATGCCGGTATAGGCCGAGACGACGCTTACGACAGGGATATCGATGTAGGGAAAAGATATCGGTGGGCATGCTGGCGATGGCGGCCGCGCCCAGGACGAGCATGAGGATCGCCATCACGACGAAGGTATAGGGCCGGCGCAGCGCGAGTTTTACGATCCACACGAGAGTCTCCGCGGAAGCTGGAACGGTTGCGTGTGGCCTGGCGCCTGTAAGTGCGGTCGCTGCTGCTGTAGCTAGTGTAGCGGCGAGGCTGTTGTGGACGGGGTAGATCACTTTGACAGGTTGTGAAGGGACTAACCGGGTGAGGTGCGGCTTGGCTCTGAATCTCGCAAATGGGAGGTGTAGCAGTTTGGGAGCGCCTTTTTGACACAGAGACGCGAAGGCGCTGAGATAAGCGCGGAATTTGAAGGTTGATCATGCGGTTTCTGGGTATGGGTGTTGAGTTCTGGTTGTCCAGTCGTCAGTTTTTCGATCAAATTCTGCTGGTTTAGGCAGCTTTTTTGAAGCGTTCGGGGCGGTTGATGGCTTCCCACGCGAGGTTGAGGCGGTTTTTGCGGTCACGAACGCGGGCGATTTCGGGAGCTGAATAAACGAACTCCCCGTGGGCGCTGGCGGGTTGGAAATCGTCGCCGGGATCGTAGACTGCGTCTTGCGCTTCCGCTAGTTCCACCAAGTGGATGGCTTCGCTCTGGGCTTGGGAATATTTCTCTTTACGCTGGGCTTGCATGGAGATGAGTTGGGCGATGTTCTTGTCGGCTCTCCTGCTGATGCGTCCTTCGTAGGTGTTCAGGAGCGATAGGGAGTGGGCTTCGGCGGTCCATGTTTTCGCCTCGGCGAGGGCTTCGGCAACTTGCGAGTTATCGACATCGATGGCTTCGGCGTGGTCCAAATACCCGCTCGCAAAAATCGAGTTTTCGATCATAAGTGCGCGCTTAATTTTCCAGCGATCCATGGCGATCAGGGTGGCCAATTCACTCTCCAGGAAGCCGACCGGCGCCAGGGCTTCGCGATAGGCCGCCATGTGGGCGCCGAATGCCTGGCTTTCTTCGGGGGTCGCGATGTAGGTTTTGGAGAGGAGTTGATGACGGGTTGCGTTCAAGGACGAGCGGCGCTTTCCTTCCGCAGTGCGGGGGCCGCCTTTTTTCTTTTGGGGGGTTTCGGCGGGCGGGGCTTGGGTGGATGCGGTGGTGTTTTCGGGTTGCTGGTCTTGCATCGTTGTGAATCCTTTCGTAGTTACTTATCACTTCTTTACAAGACCAAGTTAGCGGGCGCGCTTTCGGGGATCGGGAGCCGGAATTTGTAAGTGGTTGAGGGGAGGGACAATATAAATTTCAAAAACGTGTGACTCAAAATTTCGGCCCTAACGGTCCGACACTAGCGGGAATGAAAAACGTTCCCGGGGGGCGGTGTTTTTAGCACAGGTTAATTCTGCTCATCTTGCTGAAGAGACGTAGGTTATGGAGCAGCGTTTTTCAAGGGACTGACTTGGCGCCCATGCCTCGGCGTGATGCACCTACTTGCGGATTAGCACCTTCCGGATTCGCTCAATGCCGATTGGGTGGCCACCGCACCGCGCGTTCCACTGGGTTTCTTGAATATAGTAGAGCGCCGGGCCCAGCTGTCCATCGATCGGCTGACCGAGGGAGAGCGTGAAAATATTCTTGCCCGGGTCATCGTAGTTATAGCCGGGCGACCTAAACTGGACGACATAACTCTGGGGTATGGTCCATATTGCCCTGTCGTCCTCGATAGTGGCGTCGCCGAAGACGCCGGCAGAAAAGGAGTCTCGATAACTTGCCTGGACACGTACTCGCGACCCAGCTTGCGTGAGCCGCAGCCGCATGAACGGGCCACTCGCCGGCCGTACTTCAACCCAAAGACCCGAGAAGTTGGGGGTCGCGGAGCCGAGGGTCTCAGAAAGCAAAGCAAACGCAAGTAGCGCCATCGCACTTCGAAAACGGATCATAGTTCTCCTTCTTTAGCCAGCCAGTCTTAGATATTAACCGGACCAGATGGGGCAACGGATGCCGCCACCAACGTTGAACAGGAAACGACTCGCCCGTCTTTTTCCTTCCCACAGAAATACAGGAGTCTTGACATTCAGGAGGAGGCGTAGACTTTCCGACACTGGCGCTTCGGCTCATACCTGCCACCTGACAGACAAGATTCCCCTGCCGATTGCCCACCAGACGGTCCGTGGCAGCGCGGCGGAGGAGCACAAGAGCGATGCCGGAAAGTCCTCGAGTTAATGAGGTCGGTCAAGATAGGGAGGCCGCGACGGTGGAGCGGTTGACGAACGTCATGTGGCGTGATCCGCCATCTACCTGGAGGGTGGCTCGGATAGAGGAACTTCGCAAACGAAATGGGTTGGGGGGCCCGCAGTTGCTGAGCTTCGAGCGCAAGCCATCAACAAAGCGAGATGCGTGAGAGGACGTTTGTAAGAAAGCACGTATCCTATTGAGCGGCCCGCCACGGTGAGATGTTCGACCAGCTCTTGAGCGCTTTGGCTGCAAAGTCCGGCGGTTCGTTGGCATGACAGGCAGCACATGCATTCGGCACCTTCAGCGTCTCTGTGGCCGCGGGAGTGATGAACTTAAAAGTATGGGCGCGGACATTGATGTCGGCGATCGTCTGCTCTATTTTCGGCATGTGGCAGCTTACGCATTCGTTGCCCGCGCTGCCTGCCTTATGGTGCGTGTGCGCCTCAATAGTGGGTGCGTGCGGACCGTTGGGGGAGTTCGGCCCATGGCACTCAAGGCACAGCACGTTTGCTGGCTTCAGGAGATCGGCGTTGTTGTCCGTGCCGTGCACGTCATGGCAGCTAAAACAGCTCACGCCGTGGGTGTACATCTGGCTCGTAACGAAATCGTTGCCCTGCATCCGGTTCTTGTGCGCCGTGCCATCGGCGAAATGTGTAAACGATTGTTCCCCAAGCTTGTGCTCTTCCAGCTTCCAGAAGTCCTGAAGACTTTTCCCTACCTCAAACCCAACCGGCCAATCGTAGTACTTGCCTTCGATGGGGTTCTTCAGGGGTTGGCCCTGCGAGTGGCATTGGATGCAGACGTTATTCGCCTGTACAAAATCGAGCCGTCGCCGGGTTCACGATGTTCTCTCGCGACGGCTTCGCGGCGTGGGCCGCTCCGGGGCCGTGGCACTTTTCGCAGCCTACGTTCCATTCGGTAACCGTCTTCGTCTGGATGTTGTAGTTCACCGAGTGGCAGCCGTCACAGAGCGGGCCGGTGGGCCGCTGCATATTGTCGTTGGGGTAAAACGCTGTCCACCAATCGGAGCCCGGCGCGGCTTGATAAGCTCTCCACACCTGATGGGAGACATCCCACTGAGCCCCGAGCGGATAGTAATCGTCGCCCTTCTTCGTGAAGTATCGCTGCTTCCACTTGCTGCCGTAAACGAAGGCGATATCATCCTTCGTGAACTTCACCAGCGGATTGGGTTTGGACAGATCGGGAATGATCGCGTCGGGATGCGTCTTGGGGTCGCGGACAACATTCGCCATCAAGGTTTTGCTCCAGCGGTTGTACACGGCGGCATGGCAGGTTTTGCACGCCGCCGAACCTGCGTAACCCTGTGAGGTCTGGGCGAGTGCCCCGAATGGAACCATAAGCACAACCGTTACGATCACGCGCATAGTTCTTTCCAGGATATCCGCTTCACTTGAAGCGTGTTGGAGGCGTGTGCGAATCCGGCTCGCGGCTTTCCCGCTAGCCGTTCGCTTGTTGCGCAAAGGACCTTGGGAAACAGGAAAGCAGTTCTAGCGCCGGGCTAATAAAATCGCCACGGCCACAGCACTAACCGCGATCGAACAGAGGGCGATGATGGTACGCTTTCCAAATCTGCGGGAGAGAGGAATTAGTCCGGTTGGCTTCAACAGTATGGCGGCTATAACCAAAAGGAGAGCCACCGCAGCCGTTGCGATCTCAACCATGACATTTTGAGCATATCATGATGACTGCAGAGGAGGCCTCGCATCTTCGAGTCGATAGCGTAATCGATATGCGAGTTACGCTGCGATGGAGATTTCATGGTGGAGGCGGGGGGAGTTGTCCCTCAGTGGTGATTGACACCACGTAAGTTATTGATTTTGCGTAGAGCCTACGACGCCAAAAACGCGGTATTCGCCACTCCATATTACGTAGAACTTACGTGGGATTCCAACGAACCCATACAGGCGGAAGGGGTTCTGCACACCCTGCACTTTCTGGTTCCCTGCCCCGCTTAGTGTCGGCGTTCGTGTGAAAACGTAGTTTTCTGAACTTCGGCCGAGGGCGAGCGACATCATCGCGCCGAAGGCGCAGTCATCTGTCCGATCATCTGTTGGCATATTCTGTTGAGATGATGGCAGCAGATCGGCCGACCGAAGGCCTTCGCGTGCGGCGGTGCTTTGACCCAACGTGCAACACGCTGTTCACCATCTGTGCGAGTTGTGATCGCGGGCAGCGCTATTGCAGTGACGGTTGCCGGAAGCGAATGCGACAACAGCAAATGCGGGCATCTGGTCGCCGATACCAGGCCTCTGCGGTAGGCAAGCAAAATCACAGCCAGCGCCAACAGTCCTATCGGCGACGCCGATGTCAGCCTCGCGTGACGCATCAGGGTCCTGCTTCGATCACAACCCCGCACGAGACTCAACCAACCAACCGCTCCCAGTGCCTCGTTTGCGGTCGCGAGAATCGCTGGAGCAACCCGTTCGACGGACTTCCGCGTCGTAGACGAATCTCGCGTCAACGTCCCCGCACGGCGAAGAGTCCAAATTTCTACGTTCTCAGAGGACCGCTAACACCGCTTAGCACGCGTGCGTGCGGCGGTGCTCCGCGTACTCCGTACGGGCATCGTGGTGTTCCTTCCTTGCCTCCGCGATTCTTTCCTTGACCCCAAAAAGCGCTACGCCACCTAATCCACAAGCTACCGCCTCAACATATTCCTGCATTAGGTCCAAAACTATATTCTGCTTGCGTAGGTATTCATGAAGCAGGGCGCGCTTTTGCGGACATGATGTCATTTGGGGACTAAAACTTTCCACCACCCAGTGTCGCAAGGAAAGCGCGATTCGTTATTTGCAGCCGTGTTGGTTGATGTGAGCTTGAAGGGCACCTTCGGCTTGGTGCTGAGCCGTCCGCGCGTCCTCACCAAGACTAAAGACTTCCTCCATTGCCACTGAAACCGCGATCCGCAGCCGGATGCGTTCCGCGCAGAATGGGACAGACTTGGTTTCCTCGTGGTCCTTCCGGCAGTCGAATTCGTAACCGCCAAGTTGCGAACGATTTTTCGAGTGAAGGACATCATTCACCATCTGCACTAATTTCGTCGCAACGAACGGTTTCTGCACGTACGCCCAGCCGTAGTTTAGGACAAGTAGGTTACCGTTAGCTGCGCCTGACATTAACATCACGTGAATATTTGGACGCGCAGCCTTCAACGCCTCGCCCAGGGCTGGGCCGGACATTTCCGGCATTTCCACGTCGGAAAGCAGCAGGTCTATAGTTTCGGTCGTTTGGCTTGCAAGCTTAAGGGCGAATGGGCCGTTGGCTGCCGAATAGACCCGAAAGTTTGCAGCTTCGAGAATCTTCACGACAACTTTGAGAACGGTTTCGTTATCATCAACTACCAAAATAGTTTCGGCTGGCCCTTTGGTGAACGTAAGCATGGAACACCTCTTCATTGCAACGCGTAGAGGGCGTTCTTCAAACCTGTTGAAGGAGAATACTCTGTTGTGATGAGCACTTGCAGGTCCGTTCAAGCAACGAGCACGGCTTTGCCGCCGCGCGGGCCGGGCTGCGTGGTAGGATCGTCGAATCGCACGGAAATGGACTGCACGGAGAAGTTTAAACTCACTGAAGAGCATCACCTCGCGGCCATCGCGTACTCACGGGCCGCAAAAGCGTTAAATGGCGGTATATGGAACGGTGTCCCTGAAGAAACCAGGAAACTGCGGGTGGCGGCAGGTGAGGCACGGATCAAAGCCGCCGAAGCGCGAACTGCCTTAAAGCTCCACCGGATCGAGCACGGCTGCTAAGCAGTTCCTTGCGCCTTTTCGCGCTCATTGCGGGCTTTCAATGCGCGTTGAATGATTGCGCAAGCAAGCCCATCTGCTGCCAGGTGCTCCAAATCGGGCGCGTAGCGAATGAGGGATGCAACGTCGTCGGGTTCAGGGTTCTGTCTGTCGGTGACCGCGGTCAATACGCGGAGGGCGGTCCTGAGGGTGTTGGAGTCGGGCATAGCGCCCGAACAAATTAGCACAGAAGAAAGCAACGTTCAATCGTACAAACGCCTGATATCGATTGCGTGCAGACGCAGACGCCCCGTTTAAATTTTGATGATGGTAGTCTGGTTTGTGACTTTATGGTTATGGATTGCGACGTCTGCGCTCGCCTATGGCGTGAACTTGGAATTGCAACGACGTCCGCCGTTCGTATCGATAACAAGCTGAAAGCGGCCGCGCTTCAGCAGGACATTGAGAGCGTAGCTGTCCTCACGATAGAGGCTGGGTCCGCCTTCGCTGCAAGGGATCAGGCGCGTGAGGTTTTCCGACAACACTACATCGCAGTGCATGGCGCTGCTTCTGGTACGTGACCACCGCACCCGTCGTAAGGGACGGTGTGTAAGGCGCGGCTAACGACTTCGATATCCCCCACGTACTAGCGTCTGGAACAGGCATTTCGACGAACGCCCAATGCGGCCGCTAGTCCCAAGGCCATCAGCAACAGCCCAGACGGCTCGGGTACTTGGCCGGTGGCTGCAAACGTGATTGGGCCGTCCACCGACCCGTTCAGGTCGTAGTCTTGGAGAAGCCCGTCAACCTCGTTCAGTTGCAGATTCAGTCGCCCGGTGCTATTGGTCCCAGGAACCTGTTCAAGTACACTGTAATCCGCAAATGTAATCACACCGGCGCTTTCGGTAAACGAATTCACCAGAGTGTCAAATCCATCGACGTTGGCGTCAATCGGCAGCGGCGGCAGATTGGAAAACACCGCTGGTGTGCTTGTGATGATCACGTCGGAGGCTGGGCCTGTAGCGTTATTCGTGAGTCCTAAGATGATCCCGGTAACGGTGCCGGAAACGCCCCCCAACGTGTTTGCGAAGGAAAAAGTAATACTGTCCGCCTTAGCCGGAGAGCCTAGAGCCAACACGGCTGAAATGACTAAGGCAAAACCCAGCGGCATCCTGCGTGAGTGCATAAAACCCTCGAAAGTGGGATAGAGACGAACTCCCGAAATTACATGGTTAGTCGTCAAAGCGCACCTATTATACAACCCGGGTGGAGCGCTTGCGACCTTTTTCTCGGCCTATTTTCAGCGAGAGACCATTTACTAGCCGTAATGGCATTACCGACGTAATCACTATGAGAAGTCAGAACTGCGCACACTCTGCGTATTGTGGAGTCGGCATGACGTGGTCCTACATGGTGACAACATGGGGCGCACCGCGTTCAAACCGCGTGGTGACCGCGTAATACCCCCGCATCGAACAACGTCTAACAATGTCTGAACCTCGTTAAACCCTGCTTCCGCGTGCATCAATAAACGCTTTGAAACCTAGCCGTACGTTTTCCAGCCCCTTCCCATGTCGTCAAAACCCCGTCCTACAGCGTTCTGGTGCTAGTTTTCTAGCATCATACTACGAACGACTTCGTACTACGAGGTGTGCCGTACTATCTCCTAACGCATTAGGACATCGGGGGCTTATGCGTTGCGGCTAGATCCGTGAATCATACCGGACTCCGTGCGTAGTGGCTGAAACTGCGTCCGAAGTGGTCGAAAATCGTACGGACAGCGGCTCAGGAGGGCGTATCAGAGCTTTTTGAATATGCTTGGCGCTTCGAAGGACGACAGGGCATCGCACTTATTTTGAATTAGCTCATTGAGCACTCGCGGGACCATCCGACCGTCAGCGCAGGCCGCCTTGCGAATAGCCATGAGGTCCTCAAGTGTTGCATCGGGAGGGATGTAGACCTCGACGGGTTGACTGTCCCACTCTTGGTACATCGTGCATTCGCAAAGTGCACCGGATTCCTCGTCCGTCTCTGCCTCGCACGCTGTTTCGTCGAGAGAATGGTCCCGTAATGGATGGCCACAGTTTCTGCAAAGAACATCCTGCTCCGTCGGCTCAGCGATGTAGGATCTAGGATTGCGCATGACTGCCTGATATTTTAGCGCGGAAATTGTAACGGGAGACGGAACAATAGGCATTAAAGCCCCAAACGCCCCGCGACGTTGTCACGGAACAATTCCCCGTCTCGGATGTAGCGCCGAACCATTGCAGAGGACCTGTGACCTGTCTGGCGCATGATGCTGCGCTCAGAAGCGCCATTGATAGCTGCCTGTGTTGCCAATCCTGCCCGCAGAGAATGACCGCTGAAGCGTTCGCAGTCCAAACCCGCCGCGGAGCCGTGACGCTTTAGGACCTTCGCTACAACCTGGTCTGTGAGGGCGGATTCGGCAATGGTGCTGTGACGGTCCACTCCGCGGACAACGCACCTTCAACGATCCCGGCATCGCCCAGCCATCGCCGCAGAGCACGAACGGGGCAGAGTTGCGGGTTACTACCGAACGGGATGCCAACGACGCGCGCCGCGGCTTTCTGGTCTGTCTTGCTTCGCCTGAGGGCGATACCGTTCGACGTATTTTCAGCAGTGTTGAGGGTGTGCTCAAGATTTCGCGCCCTGGAACGCGGTGCAAGCGCAGCCATACGACCGCTACGTGTACCCGAAAGCGTTCTGTTGAGGGTTCACCGCCAGATGGCAGGAGTTGCAGCCTAGTTCATTGTTCCCTCGGAGGCAGGACTCTGGTCTAACCGGCCAGCGTCTTTGTCACCGCGTCATCCTGCCAGAACTGGCATAGGTGTTGTTCCAACCGCCTCTGTCGCCTGCTATCCCACTTGCTGTAATATTTCTCGACTATCCGCGCGGTGTTGCCTAGTACCTCCGCTAGTTCCTCCATCGGCATTCCGCGTTCCAGCAGATCGCGTGCGAGCGTGTGCCGGAACATGTGCGGCTTCGCATACGACACGGTTACGCGTTCGTCCTCCTGCTTCAGTTTCCCGCCCGATCTCCGCTTCTTTTCCACTTCCTTAAGCTTCACACCGGCCAGAACGAATAGCCGTTGCAGCCGATCTCCCCATTTGTTGGTTCTACTGTGTGCAGTCCCTTCACCGCTCCAGAAAAAATACTGTTCGCTATCGTGCGGCGCGGCGTTCAGCGCGTCGATCACAAATTGAGGAACGACGGCGTACACGTCTTCGCTGGTTTCCTTGCGGTACGTGCGGATTCGGCAGCCGTGAACTTGCTCTTTTTCAAGAGTGGTTGTATCGCCAATGGACAGCCCTGTATACCGCATGACGTATACGAACGCCTTTGTCTGTTTGGCGATTGGGCCGCCGCGCCGCCCGTATTCATCCGTGAGCAAGGGCAGCGCGTCCATTATGCGCTGGATTTCGTCGGCGGTGAATGGCTCCGTCTTTTCGCGTTCTTCGGAGATGGCGTCAAGCTTTTTCGCCGGACTCTTCGCAATGTATTCCGCATCGACGCAAAAGCTGAAGAACGCTTTGAGCATCGTTTGCTGGTTAATCTGCGTGCTGTTCGATTCGGTCCAGGAGTTGCGGAATGCAACCATGTCAGGGTACGTCAATTCATCGACGGTGGATTTGCGCAGCGTGCTCTCTGCGAACGTCTGAAGCCGCTTCAGGAGGTTGCGATACTTCCGCTGCGTCTCAGCGTGTTTCTTAGTCTTCGACGCCAAGAAGGCTTCCACGGCGGTGCTGATGGCCGTCTGCGGCTTCTGTGTAGGCTCTACAGGCGTGGGTAGTTCCATTTCGCGGACGATTTCGACCGCGCGGTTCCAATCACGTACGCCACTGCCAGACGCCGGATCTTTGAGCGCACGCGGTGGTAGCCGTCTTCCCTGCCCGTCGATGCCCTCGACATGGACAGGACATTTCGGCTTTGATGGGCAGTCTGGAGATCGCGTTCCAGCCTTGGAGCAGTCCGCGCGGTGACGCCGGTACAGGTTCAGCATGGGGCAAATTCTAGCATGGATGGGCTTACGTAGAACTTACGTGAGCCTCGCATTCTCCGTATGTTATTGATTTTAATTGAAATATAGTGGTGGAGGCGGGGGGAGTTGAACCCCCGTCCGAGAAAGTCCGCAATGAAGAGAACTACGTGCGTTTCCGATTCAAGGTTGTCGGCTGGCCGCCTTAGAACCGGCGAGAAAACGGCCGCTTAGCCCGATTGGATTTCAGCCTACGGCTCCGGACCGAAGCCTTTGGCCAATCCCGCAAGATGACGCTCACTCACCGCCGCGCGGGCTCAGCGGCTGGAGCGGCTACTTAATTAATTAAGCAGCGTATGCAAACTGCGTGTTGGCAGTTGTGTTTTTCCGATCGTTTTACGGGAGCTCGGAACCCGGCACGCCTCCCCATCACGATTCGATCCCGTCGAATCCGTTACGCCCCCATTCGGATGGCGCTGATGAGCAGCCGAGTTTATTGTAGCACCCCGGGAGTATAATCGAACTATGCGTGCCATTCTGACCCGGGCGCTGTGCTTGGTAGCACTGCTCCTTACGGGCGTTGTTGCCTTTGCCGACGCTCCCATGACCAAGCTCACCATCGAGGTGAAGACTCAGGCGGGCCGGCCCGTCAACCAAGCCGACGTCATCGTCCGCTTCGTCAAAGGACATTCGGTTTTGAAGCTCGGCAAGGCGGTGCGCACGCAGTGGGAAATGCGCACCAACCAGGAAGGCCAGGCGCTGGTACCAGAAATTCCGCAGGGCGAAATCCGCATACAGGTGATCGCTAAGGGATTTCAGACCTTCGGCAATACCTTCGATGTTACGGATACCGAGAAGACGCTGCCGATCGTCTTGAATCCGCCGCAGCAGCAGTACACCTCACACTAACGGACTCGCTCCCGCTTGCGGATGGGAGCTTCCAACGTTCTTCCGGCGATAATCACGCCCAGTTTCGGCGCCTTCGAGGTTCCGTCTACGCGGATGTGAAGAAATGTTCCGGCGCCGTCTTTTTCGAAGAACCGGTCTACCGGTTTGAGAAGCTTGCCCTTCCACCCCGAAACCATCTGGGAAATGGTCGCCTGGAGTTTGAGCGTGCCGCCGAAATCGAGAGCGTCGCTATCCAGGCTGTAATCGCCGGTCAGATCGAGATCCGCCCCCGGCAGTCCAAACGTCAATTTATTGAAACGGATGGCGGCGTTCTCCATATGAAAAACGCCCGCTCATATGCGAGACTGCCTGTTCGGTGGCCGGCTCGCCGGGCTGCCCTTGCGCCCGCTGGCTCAGGTTGTCGATCTGATTCTGAATCGTGGAATGCAGGAACTTCCCTTCGTGTATTTCGAAGCGGCCGTCGAGCACGAGTTTCTCGCGCACCTTCCCCGCCAGTGGGGGAATGTCGATCTTAGTTTTGAGCGCCAGCTTTCCTTCCATGAAAGGGTCGCCCTTCATGGCCAGGCGCAGCACGTCGCGCATGTTGCCATTGGGCATCGTTACGTTCAGTAAGATCGTGCGGTGTTGGTCGGCTTCGTGCTTGACGATGCCGCCGCTGGTGGTGAAACTGGTCGAGCCGAGAGTGGCCGTAACCGGTTGGAGGATCGTATTGCCGTTGGTTCCGTCCACCAGTGCGCTGAAGCGGGCAGTGAGCGGAACGGCGTTGCCGGAGATCCGCAGGCGGAAGTTCGGGACGGTGGCTTGTCCGTGCACCGTCAACGCGGAAAGTTGGCCCTCGAACTGGCCAGTGGAGTTCAGCGTGCCCGCGATTCCGGCGAAGACTCCGAGATCGGCCTTCTCAAACAGGTAGTCGCCGGCAACGGGAGTTTCGCCCGGATCGCCGGAGCGCCAGGGTCCGAACGTGCCCGTGGCGTGTATGTTTCCCGGGGGTTTGGCGTTGCGAAGCGCGACCTCATATTTCATGGGCGCGTCCCGGCTCACTGACTGCAACTGCAAATTCGGAATTTCGAACCGCAGCGGAAGCTTGCGGGGGTCTCTTGGGCTGCAGCGTCAGCGCCGCATTCCGAATGGTCACTTTCGCGATCATGACGCCGGGGCTGGAGGGGGCAGGCGGCGGACCCGTTGCGTCTTCCGGCGCGGCGCGGGGAGAGAATGCCGGTTGCGGGCGCTCGCCACGCGGGGGAATTTGAATCTCCATTCCGTCCACAACGACTTCGGAGACATATGCGGGAGGATGAAGTAAGCGAATCCACGCCGACCTCGCAATGAAATGTCTGGATGGTGAAGAGGGGAGCGGCGGCGGGCTGGCTCTTCAAGCTTCATCGACAGTCCCTCGCCCTCGATACGCGCCGAGATTCCCCGGCCCCGCGTCAGAAGCAGGCGCAGGAGGGATGCCTGGGGCAGCCGGACGCGTAGCGCGCGAAGATCGACGTCGCTTGCGAATCGCTGGCTGAGGTAATGGATTGCCGCCTGGCGCGCATATGGCTCGATGCGCGAAGCTGCGATCGATGCCGCGATGGCCAAACCGGCCGCGGCAACGACGGCAAAAAGAGAGATGCCGACAATCCAGTTGCGTTTTCGGGCCGTCACATGGCGCCTTATCCCATGTTAGTCGTAAAGACCGCTCCCTCGCGGTCACGGCTCGGTATGAGCCAGGAACTTCGCATGAAGGGGCAGTCGAGTAAGCGAGGTAGTGGAATGACGGGTAGATCGTGACTATTGGGGTGGCAGGGAGATTCGCATGGCGGATTTTCGGGCCCAAAATGGGCCGAAAGCGTGGTGGGAGTCCGAGTGGAGGTAGCGCGAGGGGACGCCGGAAGCAATAGGAGATTATCCCGGCCTGAATCAGGTCAGGGAGGAATTCTGCGATCGGGCGGGAAGAGCCGCAGGCGCGTCGGGAGCGCGAATCTTCGGCGGAAGTTTAGAGACTGAGAAACGGAGTTGGCGGGCCACCTCGATGGTGGTCATCGAGTAACGGCGAAAGAGTTTGGAGTGGCAATGAATGAACGCCGAACAGAGTGTGAACGCCAACAGCAGAATGAGCGAGACCGCGGCTGATCCGCGGTCGGCGACAGGGGCGCGTTCCGCCTGCGCGGTCACGCGCCTTGTGATTGGCTCGCTCCACCAACCAACGCTGACTTGATCTGCTTCTTATTTGGAAACGACATCCGCGTGCCGGGTTAGACATCGATGGCGCCCCATAAGCCTTGGCCGATGGACTCCTCCGTAATTCCCTTGGGCCTGCACATTGGTGGCTACCAGCTCGAACCTGGCATTTCTGTGCGGTTAGATACAAGCCTAGTTTTTTAATATTTACAAATGCTGGTACCGGGTTTACTATTACTTCTGACTCGCGCGTCTCTGTAGGACTGCCCGGGTTGCGAAAGGTATACGGAGGTTATATGCGTGCTCACGTTGTGCTCTCTGTTTTCGCCGTCATGGCGTGTCCCCCCCCCCGCGGCGCTAGCTCAAATCGCGCTTCCGTCTGGTTCGATCAACGGTGCCACAAACCCAGACCAGATACCCGATTTTGTGGCGCTGAGGCTAGTCTTCGCCGCATTGGCTAACAACTTACCCAATTACACGGCCATTGCCGGACAAAGCCCCACGCAGCCATCCACCAAGCAGGCGTCGGCATTCCGACTGATCGGTCTTGGGTCGGCTGACACTAACGTTGTGCTGCAGGCGCTCCAGGCGTGGCAGCGGCAGGTCTCGGCCGTCCTTCCATCCCCGCCGCCCAACTTGGATGTGATCGCCCAAGCGTCGCTCAATGGGCTCGAACAGCAAATGAGCCAGCAGGGCTTTGCTGCGCTAATGTCATATGTCCGCGCCGAGAAGAAAAACATGGTAAGGGTGCTCGGTCCGAATACGACCCAACACAATAATATGGCGCAACACAATATGGGGCAAAACAACAGGGAACAGGAGCTGGAGGACTAGAATGCGCTACCTTCGAATGATCCGTCCAATTCAATGGCTTCTTGCGGCCGCGATAGTTTGCGTCTCCGCGTCAGCGCAGGAATACTCTATTGACGTCTACACAAATCTAACCACCGACGGTACAAACGTGTACGCCACGGGGGTCTTGCAATACTCACCAGGGAGCAACTGTTCTATGTGCGCGACGGCTTTCCACCAGTACCAGGAGACCGGGCAGCTTACGAGTCCGTCCGGCAGGAGCGCCTACTGCAATAACAGCGCCGGCGTGGGTGCCGGTAGCTCCGAGAACCTTCAGTGCAGTACGGAACTGGCCCTGAACACCGATTACGGCAATTACCAGATGACGTTCAATCCTGTCGCTACCTGTTCCGTCATCGGCGTGTTTCTCAGCACCGTCATGCAGCCAGTTATAAACGTCAAAGTTACCACGACCTACTTTGGGCCAAATCTCCCGGGCAACCCGGTTTTCTGCAACTATCCCACCGGAGCATGTACTCCTGGAACAACGCCAACGTGTGGGCCACCAGATCTGACGGCCTTCGCCTTCCCGAGCTGCTACAGCTACATACGATCATCATGGCTCGTGGTGAATGGGTCGTGTACTGCTAGCATCGACTTCGCTGCCGGTGGCGGAGGTCCTTGCAACTAGCATGGTAGGTGTTGATCCTTCTAGCGGCCTGTCGAGGGCCGACTTTCGACTGATCTTTTGGCTTGCCGAAGGGGATGTGCCGGCTTCGGCGGTCGAAGGCGGCGCGTACAGTTGGCGCTCAGGAAGGGCGCTTTTGGGGGATATGTTGCACTCTGCTCACAAAGATAGCCCGTGGAACCCGGCCGGGTTGGTGTTCCCTAAGGCCGGGATGCCACTTCGTGTCATCCAATTCGAGGAGATCACTCAGCGCCTGCAGGACGGGTCGGCTGCGACGCGATCCAGGAGGCGAATAGTTTACCGGGACGCGGCGGGCCGTACGCGAAGCGAAACGCAGCCGGGTGAACCGAACTATGCGGATATAACGATCCTCGACCCGAACGCTGGCTACCTGATCGTCCTAGACTCGGTGAACAGAGTGGCTGTCCAGGCACCAGTTCCCGGCTCGGGCCAAGACCGATTTGGCGTGCTGCTCCCCGGCGTCGGTGGATTGGGGGCGCAGGGTAGCTGGAGGACAGAGCAGGCGAGCATGGGGAGGCGCGTACTTCTCGCCGGCATCCAATTCGAGGGTATTCGGGTTACGATGGTCTCTGGGCAACAGCCGCCCCTCAGGGTCCTTTACGAACACTGGGCCTCCAGCGATAGCGGGTTGGTGGCTCTCGCGAGAGCGTCCGGGCCGGGTGTCGAGTCTTTGGCGAGAATCGATCAAATCGATCTGAATGTACCAGACCCATCGTTGTTCGTTGTTCCATTGGACTACACGGTCCAAAGGTGGGACCCCGCCTAAAAGTCGATATCCACACGCGGCCCGCGTTCTGGGCCTCCGAGCCGCTGGCGGCAGTACTTCGCGAGCGGGTCGTCGCTCCCGGTCGTCGTTCCACAAGTTCCTTGATCTCACTCGCCTGAACTTCTTAAGACGATTGGGCGGTCTTAGTGAGCATTTTTGACGCTAAGCGTGTTTCGCCAACGGATGTTGTGCTGACAGTAGATGATATTCTCGATGCTTCCATAAAGGCGCCGGTAGTTGTGTGTCGATGCCGACCGATCAAGAGCCCGGTCTGATCGGCTACCGGCTGTTCCAAGGCGCGCTGCAGCAGGATTGCGAAATCATCCATGTTGGCATAGCGCGCCGCTAGTTTCAGCACTGGGAGCGACACCACGAAGATGAGCCGGGCGGACCCGCGGGGTTGGCGACCCGGATCGAGCGGGCTCGGTTTGAGTTTCGGGCCCCTTTGGCTACCGTCAACGCGTAAAATCCCCATTTCCTTCGGCCCGCGGTGAACGCGCACCTGGAAACGTTCCGCCAGAAGCTGCCGCAGCATGGCCATCTGTTGTTCGAGCGTGGGCCGCGGTGCGGAGGTTTTGGCGACGATTGCCCAGTAGTCCGAATCGACCAGCGGCGGTCCGCCGAGAATCTCGTTCGGGGAGCTGGATAATCGGCATCGCGCTTTTCGCCGTGGTTTTCGAGCCGTCACACGATGCCTCCCTCATGTTAGTGCGTAACACCGCTCCGTCGCGGCCGCAGCTCGGGATACGCCGCCGAACATCAGGGAAGTGGCATGTTCGTTCCCGCGAATTTCGCTCGCAAACGATGTTACGCTAGTCTTTCCACCTTGATTAAAGCCGTTAAAGGAACCAGGGACTTACTGCCCCCATCCACCGAAGTCTGGAACCGCGTCGAAGCCGCGGCGCGGGCCGTGTTTCGCGCGTATCACTACGACGAAATCCGCACGCCTATCTTCGAGGAGACGCAACTCTTCGCGCGCGGCGTGGGGGCGGATACCGACATCGTCGGCAAGGAAATGTATACCTTCGAGGACCGCGACGGGTCTTCGCTTTCGCTGCGGCCCGAGAATACGGCGTCCGTGATCCGCGCCTACATCGAGCACCGGCTCGATCAACGGCCGGGCGTGCAGAAGCTCTACTACATCGGCCCGATGTTCCGGCGCGAGCGGCCGCAGAAGGGGCGCTACCGGCAGTTCTTCCAGATCGGCGCGGAGGCCATCGGTTCGGAATCGCCCGCGGTGGATGCCGAAGTGATCGAGATGGTGCTGGAGGTTCTCAAGGCTGCGGGGCTTTCGGGATTCCAACTGGTGATCAATTCGGTGGGCGATCACAACTGCCGTCCGCAATTTGTGGAGAAGCTGCGCGAGGCGCTGAAGCCGGTGGCCGCGACCATGTGCGGCGATTGCCAGCGGCGCGCGGAAACGAATCCTCTGCGCGTGCTCGATTGCAAAGTAGAAGCCGATCAGCCGATCATCGAAAAGCTGCCCAATATTCTCGATTGCCTGTGCGAAGCGTGCCGCGCGCATTTCGATGCGGTGAAGCGCTACCTGGACGACCGCGGCATCGAATACGAAGTGCGGCCGCGGCTGGTGCGCGGGCTCGATTACTATATGCGCACCACGTTCGAGGTGGTTCACGGGTCGCTGGGCGCGCAGAATTCGGTGCTGGGCGGCGGGCGATACGATGGGCTCGCCGAATCGTTGGGTTCGAAAGTGGCGGCGCCGGGGATCGGATTTTCGATCGGCGAAGATCGCCTGGTGATGAGCGTGGAAGGCGAACAGACGGCCGCTCCGCTCGACCTGTTTATCGCGCCGATGGGCGAACCTGCCCTGCGGCGCGCCGCCGTGATGGCGCGCGATCTGCGCCGCGCGGGCCTCGCGGTGGAACTCGCCGAGGGCAAGTTGAAACGCAGCATGGAACTGGCGAACAAGCTGGGAGCGCGCTTCACCATGATCGTGGGCGAAGACGAACTCGCGGCGGGCAGGTTCGCGCTGAAGGATATGTCCACGGGCGAGCAACAATCGCTTGCGCCCGATGAGATTGCGGCGCGGCTGCTTGAAAGCCCGCTGGCGGTTTCGCGAAATTAATCCCAAACGGCAGACTGGACTCGATATGGAAACCTCTGTAGCACTCGACTTTCTTGGCGACCTACGCCGCACGCATACCTGCGGCCAATTGCGCGCGGGCGACGAAGGCAAGACCGCGATCCTGATGGGCTGGGTGCATCGCCGCCGCGACCTGGGCGGCGTGCTCTTCATGCACCTGCGCGATCGCGACGGCATCACGCAACTCGTCTTCCGCCAGGACGCCGATCCGCAAGTGCTGGCGCGCGCGACGGAAGTGCGCAGCGAATACGTGATCGCGGTGCAGGGCACGGTGATCAAACGCTCGGCGGAGACCGTCAACCCCAACCTGGACACGGGCGAGGTGGAAGTTGCGGTGTCGAGGATTTGGATACTGAACGAATCGCGCACGCCGCCGTTTCCGATGGAAGACGACGTGGACGTTTCGGAAGAGGCGCGGCTCAAGTACCGGTATGTCGATCTGCGCCGTCCGCGGATGCAGCGCAATATCATTCTGCGGTCGAAGATATCGTTCGCAGTGCGGCAGACGCTTTATGAGCGCGGGTTCCTGGAGATCGAAACGCCGTTCATGACGCGATCCACTCCGGAGGGCGCGCGCGATTATCTCGTGCCGTGCCGCGTACAGCCGGGGACGTTCTACGCACTGCCGCAATCGCCGCAGATCTTCAAGCAGCTTTTGATGGTGAGCGGGTACGAAAAATATTTCCAGATTGTGCGCTGCTTCCGCGACGAGGATTTTCGCGCCGACCGACAGGCGGAGTTTACGCAGATCGACCTCGAGATGTCGTTTCCGCAGCAGGAGCAAGTTTTCGAAACCATCGAGCCGTTGATCGAGGCGGTGTGCAAGGTGGCCGGCCATAGCGTCACGACGCCCTTTCCGCGCCTGACCTATGCCGAAGCCATGCGGCAATACGGCAGCGATAAACCCGACCGGCGCGCGCCGCGGATGCACGGCGTAGAAGACCTGCTGCCGGACTTGACGGCGCACGGGCTTCCGCTGGTTGCGATCCACCTGCCCAACGTGGGCACGATCAGCCGCAAGGAGCGCGACGAGATCAAAGCATTTGGGCAAGAACGCGGGCTGCGCGTTTTCGACGATCCGAAGCGCCTCGAAAAGGACAATGCCAGCGTGATGGAGAAGGTGCGTGAACGCGTAGGCGTGTCCGAAGGCGACCTCCTGATGATCGCGGGTTGGGCTGGCGAACCGAAGGGCCATCGCCCGGAAGAGACGGTTTACCAGGCGGCGGGGCACTTGCGGCTGCACGTAGCGCAGCGCTACAACGACCGACACAAGCTGCTCGATCCGAAAAAGTTTGAGTGGCTGTGGGTGGTCGATTTTCCAATGTTCGAATGGGACGCGGAGGAGAACCGGTGGAACGCGGCGCACCATCCGTTCACATCGGTGCTGGACGAAGATATCGAGAAGCTGACGTCAGACCCGGCCCGCTGCCGCGCCAAATCCTACGACCTGGTATTGAACGGCGTCGAATTAGGGTCGGGCTCTATTCGTATCCACCGCCGCGACCTGCAGACGAAGGTTTTCAGCGCTCTGGGGTTCACGCCGGAAGAGGCGCATCGGCGATTCGGGTTCTTATTGGATGCCCTGGAATACGGGGCGCCGCCGCATGGCGGCATCGCATTGGGTTTGGACAGGCTGGTGGCTATACTGGCGGGAGAGACTTCGATTCGCGACGTCATTCCCTTCCCAAAGACTGCGCGCGGCGCCGACCTGATGTGCGAAGCTCCGGCGGAGGTTCCAGAGCGCCAGTTGCGCGAGATTGGGATCGCGATTCGAAAGTAATATCGTTACGGGCGGGCTGGAAAGACGCCCTGCAGCGCGATGCAGAAATTCAGCGTCAAGTATGGGCACAAGTTGTTGTGCGCCCCGCCGCCGCCGGTCGGGGCGATGGCGGTCTGAGACATCTGCCCATTCGAACCCGACGGCGCATAGAGCGACTTACCGCCCTTTAGCGCACCGCCCCACGTGTTTCCGTCCGGGCTCGGTAAGCCATCCGCGGGGGCGGCCATCGCCTGGTGATTGTGCGAACCTAACTGGTCAAGTTGGAGCGTAACCATCGGAGAGCCGGCAGTTTCACCGAGAACGCGCGGAGTCAACCCCGTTCCTTGTCCAGCATGCATGGGCGCCATTCCCTGAAAATTGGGAAGCGCAAAGTTGCTAGTCCCGTTGCCCCCGTAATATACGCCTATAAGGGAGAATAGCGCCGTGTTCTGCGAAATCGGCAAGATCTGACCATTGCACATGGCCCATCCTACGGGAGCGAAATTGAACGGGAAAATGCGGATCTCAGCGACGAATGGGTCCATGGGATTGGTTCCTCTCGGATTAATTTCGGCTCGGGAAAATTCCCTGCAACGCAATCACAAAGTTAAGCACCAGGTAGGGGGACATGTTGTTGTGCGGCTGGCCGCCGCCACCCATGCCAATCGCCCCTCCCGCCATGGTGACGTTCGGGGCTTGATTGCTGTACGAATTTGTTGGGTTCTGGCACCACAAATTATTCGAAGGGCTCCCGGAACTCGGGGCCACACTGGTTCCGTTGGCGGAGTGAATATGCGAGGGAATTTCTGAAAGGATGAGTGTGTGGTTTTGTTCTCCGCCTACCTGGCCCAACGAAAAGCCCGAGCCGAAATGAACGGGCATTTGTCCCTGCAGGTTGGGGAGCGCGAAAGTGGTTTGGCCGTTACCTCCGTAGGTCGTTCCCAGCAGCGAGAACAGCGCCTGGTTTTGGCTGATTGCCAAAATCTGTCCATTGCAGAAGGCCCAACCTTTTGGCGGGAAATTGAAACTAATGATTTTGATTTCGGAAATAAACGGCGTCGACATGAGCTTGCTCTCCAGACGAAAAGACTAATTCTGCGATGGATAGACACCGAATAACGCAATGATGAAATTGACCACAAGGTACGGCATCATATTATCGTGCGGTAACGCGCCGGGCGAATTTCCAATGGCTGCAGGGCTCATTGTTACACTGGGACTGGCGTTTGAATATTGATTGAGGCTCGATTGCGCCCATACGCTTCCCACCGGATTGCCTTGGTTGCCCGTCGTATTCGAAGCCTTAGCAGAGTGGCTGTGCATGGGAACCTGCTGGCCTGTCAGCGTCACCTGCTCCTGACCCGCCATCTGGGCCAAAACGAATCCGGCGCCTTGATGAACAGGAATCCTGGACTGCAGGTTCGGCAAGGCAAACGTGTTTACGCCGTCGCCGCCATAGGTGGTTCCAATTAACGTGAATAGCGCCTGATTCTGATCGATGGGGATTATCTGACCATTGCATAACGCCCAATCCACTGGCGCAAAAGTGCCTGCGAACATCCGAATTTCCCCAATGTATGGCGTCGCCATTGCAGAACTCTCCTTCGTACCGGTTTGGCCGGTACCTAATAAGAAACCAATGTAGTGATTCGGCTTAAGGCTGTCGTAGTATAACACCCCAAAAATGAGAGAGCAAGGCGATCTATCGAAGTATTTGACTTACTCACTTGCGGCCTGGACTTGTTGGCCGGGAGCCCTTTTCAGCAGCAGTTGAAAACCGTCCTGGGCAGTGGCCCGAAAGCCAAGACGCTCGAAGAGGCGTAGCGATGGGTTATAAGTTTCTACGTAGATAGTAACTGACTTTTGTTCGCGGTCCGCCTCCCCAAGGATCTCCCTTAGCACATGTGAACCAATGCCTGAGTTACGTGAAGAGTTCGCGATCGTGATATCCAGAATGTGAAGGGTGTCAGCGTCGGGCGACCAATAAATGCGTCCCACATCGCGGCCGCCAGCGGAAACGATTTCGTGAACTGCTTGCGGATAGGCTTGGCGATACCCGACGGTCTGGGCGTTGAACTGCATCTCGACGAAGGCGTGCTTCTGTTCGGGCGTCCAGGGCGTTAGCGCGAGTTCCGGCTCGCGGACGCCGGCGTATAGATCGAGGAGGAACAGGCGGTCGGACTCGGACGCGGGACGCCGCGTAATTTCGGGATTGGTCATTTGGGCTCGCTACGGAGCCGATTGAAGACCGCTTCGTATTGCATGCCTTCGCCGTCCGGCCCTAGCGGCACGAGAAAGATTTCCAGCCTGCCGAGCGAGATGTGGTCGAGGCGGTAAATTCTTTGCGGAAGAACCGGCGCCATCGGGCCGCGAAAGAGCAGCGAAAAGTTCTCCAGCCGGGGGGAATAATTGGCCTCGTGTACGTGTACTAGTTCCAGCGCGAGGGTTTGGTTGGCCGGCGATTCCGCCAAGAAAGGTGTGTGCAGGCAATCGGCGAAGCTCTTGCTATTCAGGCCGGACATAATCACGCTCCATTTCGACGTACATGCCGCCGTTCGATTTTGCCACAAAACCCAGCCGGCGATAAAGCTCGGCAGCGCGGTTTCCATGAAAGACGTGGAGACGCAGCGGAACCGTGGCGGCCTCGGCCTCGCGGATGAGTCGCGAAATCCAAAACGTTCCCAATCCGCGGTTACGAAACTCCGGCAGCAATGCGATATCGACCAGCCGGAATTCCGAGCCGCCGCGCCAGACAACCGCGGTTCCCGCGGCGGCGCCGTCGTATAACAAGACAGAATAAGCGGCGTCCGGGTAAGCTGCCGCATAGGATTGCGCGCGCGCTCGAAACTGCATGCGCAGAAAGCTCTCCTGCTGCGCGGGCGGCCACCCCCAAGCGGCCATTTCCTCCGCGCGCGACGCACCGTAGACGCGAAACGGGAAATCGCCATCGTCCGGCGATACGGGGCGCTCGGAGAGTGCGCTATCGGTGAAGTTCATGGGGCTTCGCGGGCCAAATGATAACAAGCTTCCAAGCGGCGTGGCAAACAGATACAATCGGCGTCGATGCAGAGGCCGCCTATTCAGTTTCGGATATTGGACGAGGTGGTGAGCGTAGACGCTCCGCCGGAGCGCGCGCGTCTGGACGAGGTACTGCCGCCGCTGTGGGCGCTGGACGATGGGTTCGCGGCGGCGGCGGTCCAGCGGAGCGGGCAGACCGTCACATGCGCCAAGGGCTGTTCGGCTTGCTGCCGGATCCAGGCGGTTCCGGTGACGCCAGTAGAAGCCTACGCCCTCCTGATCTTGGTCGAGCATTTGCCGGAGCCTCGGCGAACATTGGTATTGTCACGGTTCGCGGCGTCCGCCTCCCAATTGCACGCGGCGGGTCTGGCGGACGGTTTTCTGACGGGTAGGAGGCCCGTGTCGGAAGAAGACGCCAAGGCTCAAGCCAGGCAGTATCTCGATCTCGGCTTAGCCTGCCCCTTCCTGGAGGACGACATTTGCAGCATTTACACGGCTCGTCCGTTTGCGTGCCGTGAATACTTTGTGACGACTCCCAAAGAAATGTGCGCCGATCCGCTTGGCAATCCAGTGAAGACCGTACCGGCGATTTTGGACGCCGGCGCAGCTAACCTCGCCACGGCCGCGGCATTCCTTGGTAAATCAAGTTACACGATTCCACTGACTCTTGCGCTAATTTATGCCGCTGCGCATCGGGAAGAGCTGGAACGATCTTATGATGGCAATCGGGTATTTACGCGGGCTATCGGGGATCTATTCGGTTCCGGGGCTAGCGCCGTTGGGGACCCTTAAGAGTTCGCTCCTGCTCCCGGCCGACAGGAGACGCGCGCCGCGTTGCGATGCCTTCTGAATGCGTACTTAGTACTAAGAACAAGTACCAATTTCAAGGGTTGATTTTACAGCCGGTTATGCTGTGTTATCACTAAGTTCCGGTAAGAGCACGATTGATTAGTTTTTCCGCGGCATGCTACAGTACATCGAGTTCAAATGGGCCGTTCTAGGGTAGAGATGAGTCGAGTTGGGGGGCAATAATATGAAATTTCGACTTTCGGGAATTCTTGCGCTCGCGATAGCGCTCATGAGTTTTGCAGCCTGGAGGCTAGCTACGCAAAGCCCGCAAGTCCACGCCCAGACGCAAAAGCTCTACCTTTCGACGCCACGACAGTTCAAGGCCTCGTATAGAGGATCGACGCGAGCCATGGGTGCGATCGCGGGCCGTCCTTCGGCGCTCGCGATGGCCTCGGCCGATTTGGATGGCGATGCAGTTAACGATCTCGCCATCGGGTTCGCGGCGCCCGGGGGAGGCTTGATCGCGATTCATCGGGGCAACCTGGACGCCTTCGCTCCGCAAAGCGAAGCCAGCTTCAATGCTATTGGCCGTGGCGACTTCCCTGCGCCGTTTCTGCCGGAGGCTGAGTTGGTGGAGATTCCCAGCCGGCCGGATTTCCTGGCGGCCGGCGATCTGATCGGCCAGAGCGGTTCCGCATTGGCTGCGGCAGCGCGCGGCGGACAGAGCATTCACCTCTTGGCGCGCGGCGCATCGGGAAAGATGGAACTGCTGCAGACCATCGCTACGGCCGGGACAATCACGGGCCTGGATGCGCAGCAGCTCACGCGGGGGAAGTATTGGCAGGTAGCGGTTGGAGTTCGCACCGAGAGCGGCTCGCGCCTTGTGATTTATAGCGGTTCGAACGAAGGGTTGTCGCAGACGGCGAGTTTCGCGTTGAACGGCGACGCCACGGCGTTCGCTTCCGGCAACCTGGATGGCGACGATATGCCGGACCTGCTAGTGGTGGCCGGCGGCCAGCTTGCGATTTTGCATGCCGGCAGCCAGCGGCTTGAACCGGTGAGTGTGCCGTTCACGGTAACTGCGGCCGCGTTGGGGCGCTTCCAGAACGATCGCGATCCGATGTTGCAGATGGCGTTGCTGGCCGGCGACGGACGCGTACACATCATGGCGCATGACGGTTTCGATGCGATACCCCTGACCACACTGGAACTGCAGGCGAAGCGCCGGACGCAGATCGCTCAAATGAGGGCGCATGTCCGCGCGCCGCGGAGTCCTGAGCGGAAGGTGGCCTGGCAGGAAATCGAGAACTATCCAGGCCTAGGGGCGGCAGGCAAATTGGGCCACACGCCGCTCATGTTTCGCACGCGGATCTCAAGCAACGGCGCGGACGACCTGGCGATTATCGGCGCTTCCAAACTCTCGGTATTAGCGCATCTCGACGAAAAGCCCACGGCTGGGGTCGTCATGGACCGCACCGACCTCGCCGTGGACGCGGCAACAGCGATGCCCTTGCGGGTGAACATCGACGGGCGTCCGGGCATCGTATTCGTCCCGCGCGGGGAAACGGCGCCGCAAGCGATGATGCCTCTGCCCGATCCCACGTTTACGGTGAATACGACGACCGATACCGTGGACAAGAATCCGGGTGACGGCGTGTGCGCGGACGTGAACAACCAATGCAGCTTGCGCGCGGCGATCATGGAAGCGAATGCCCTTGCTGGCACGGATACCATCATGATTCCAGCGGGCACTTATACGCTGACCATTGGCAGGAACTGCCCCAACAACGTTTGCGCCTACGACGCCCGAACCGGGACGCTGGATGTGATCGATTCAGTAAACATTACGGGCGCGGGCCAAAACACCACGATCATCCAGGGTGGAACGAGTTTGGCGACGAGCGTGGACAAGGTGTTCTCATTCAATCAGGACATCACGACATTCACCAACGCCACGGTAAAGGTTTCCAATCTGACGATTCAGAACGGCTTCAACAGAGGTACCGAAGAGATTTTGGATGGCTGGGGTGGAGCGTTCGATTGCGATACAGGAACGAACGGCACCGCCAACGTCACCTTGACCAACGTGACGATCAACAACAACAAGTTGACCGAGGGGCAAGGCGGCGGCTTCGCCATGTTCAACACCAACGGCGGGACGGGAAGCGTCACCGTAACGGGCAGCACAATCTCGAACAATGCGAACCCGGCCAAATCAAACGGGGAAGGCGGTCAGGGCGGCGGTATTTTCGTGGCTGCGAGCGGCAATGCGAACCTGACTATGAGTTCTACTCAGGTGACGGGCAACACGACAACGGCCGCAGGCGGCGATGACGCAATAGGCGGCGGACTCCTGGTAAACGGCAACGCGACGCTTCACAGGGTGACGATCACGGGCAATACGGCAGGGGGAGACGGCGGAGGGATCTATGCCGATTCCAATTCCTTGACCATCGATCAAACCTCGATCATCAGCAACAACACTGCCGGCGGCAACGGCGGAGGGCTCTGGTTCTCTTCCGTGAGTGGCGAGCCGGCGAGTCTCTCCGAGGTGACGATGATGGGCAACTCCGCGGCCAGCGGCGGAGGCGTCTACATCAACAGCGGCAATTCGGCGGCGTTCACGATGCGCTTTGGCCGCCTGGCGAACAATACTCCGAGCAATTTGACCCAGCCGGCTCCGGCTAATGGGATAGCGCCGGGAACGGTCACTGCAACCGACAATTGGTGGGGAACCAATTCACCGGCCACCACGATCAGTCAAGGCGTTACGAGCACCGGCGTTTACACCCCGTACATTGTTTTGGGCGTTTCCGCCAATCCTACGACGGTCGAGACCAATCAAACTTCCACGCTGACGGCCGATCTAAGCAAGGATAATAGTGGTACAACAGTCTCCGATCTAGCCGTTTTTAATGGGCAGCCGATCACCTTCGGCAACGCCACAGGCGGGACCATCATCACCGCGCAGCCGGTGAATTTGACGTCGAGCGCGATGGCCACTTCGACCTTCAAAGCCGGCGGTTCGGCCGCGAGCGGCGGGGCAGCCGCGACCTTTGACAACCAGACTATTTCCGTTACCCTCACGATTGTGGGGCCCCCTTCCATGACGGAGAGCTTCACTCCGTCCACGGTGACGCCCAACACAACGTCCCAGGTCGCCTTCACAATCACTAACTCCAACTCGGCCAGCATTGACGCCAACTTCTCGGACTCGCTACCCGCCGGACTTGTCGTCGCGTCACCGAACGGTGTCTTGAGCACCTGCGGAGGAACGATATCCGCAACTGCGGGAACGGCGACGATCGGTTTCAGCAATGCTTCGCTCGCGACGGGCTCGTGCTCTATCAAGGTCAACGTCGTCTCCGCAACAGATAACTCGTACACCAATAGCGTGACGATCAATTCGACCGCCGCCGGCAGCGGCAATCCGGCGTCCGCGACCCTCACCGTCGCTAACCCGCCAGCGATCAGCAAGGCTTTCGGGGGAAGCGCCATCCCACTGAACGGCAGCACTTCCCTGACGTTTACACTTTCCAACCCGAACGCCAATGTGACATTGAACGGCGTCGCATTTACCGACACGCTACCTAATATCCTGGTAGTTTCCACGCCCAACGGTCTTGGCGGAACCTGCGCAGGTTCCAGTGCAGCCGCTGGCGGCGGGACGGTGAGCCTTTCGAGCCAGAGCCTGGCGCCGGGAGGAAGTTGCACCGTGCTTGTCAGCGTGACAGGCACAACGGCGGGCTCCGCAGTCAATACCGTGCAGGCCACCTCGACCAACGGCGGATCCAGCAGCACCGCGAGCGCCACCATCGCCGTGGTGAGGCCGCCGGCGAATTTCACCAAGTCATTCGGCTCGCCCACGATTCCATTAAATGGTTCGACGAATTTGACGTTTAGCCTGGCAAATAACAACTCGGGGAACACGCTGCATGGCATCGGCTTCAGCGACACCCTGCCGGCGGGCCTGACGGTTTCCACTCCCAACGGGTTGAGCGGTTCCTGCGGCGGCGGGACGATTGCGGCAACAGCGGGAACCGGCGTAGTGAGCCTATCGGGCGCCGCGCTTGCGCCGGGCACGAGCTGTTCGTTCTCCGTGAACGTGACCGGCACGGCAGCGGGCATCCAGAACAACGTGACCGGCAACATCACGTCCACCGAAGGCGGCAGCGGTTCTACGGCTTCCGCTAGCGTCACTGTGATGGCGGCGCCGTCGATCGCGAAGTCGTTCAATCCCACGACCATTGCGGTGAACGACACCTCCTTGTTGACTTTTACGGTCACCAATCCGGCGGCGAATGCGGTTTCGCTGACGGGCGTTGGATTTACCGACGCTATTCCCGCCGGGCTGACGGTGACTAGCGGGACGAGCGGACAGTGCGGCGGAACGTTGGCCGTTGCCGGGCCCACCCTCATCCAGTTGGCGAATGCGCTGGTCCCGGCTAATGGACAGTGCCAGTTCGGCGTTAGGGTGACGGGCGCGGCTTCGGGAAGCTATACGAATACAACCGGGGCGGTGACATCGACCAACGGCGGCACGGGAAACACAGCGTCGGCGAGTATAACGGTGGGCGCCGCTCCATCGATCAGCAAGAGCTTCACGGCGAGTTCGATTCCGTTAAACGGGACGACCACGCTGACCTTCAGTATCACGAACCCCAACGCCAGCCTGGCGCTAAGCGGCGTGTCTTTTACCGATACCTTCCCGAACGGGTTGGTGGTGGCCTCGAATCCCAATGCGAGCAATACCTGCGGCGGAGCACTCTCGACTGGCGGTGGCACGGGCTCGGTCAGCCTTGCGGGCGGCTCGATTGCGGGCGGTGGCTCGTGCGCCGTCTCGGTAACGGTACAGGGCACACAGGTGGGATCGCTGACCAACAGCGTTCAGGTCACTTCGGCAAACAGCGGGACTGGGAACAGGTCGAATGCATCGCTCTTGGTGATAGCGCCGCCGACGTTCAGCAAGTTGTTTGGCGCCGCGACCATTCCCACGGGTGGGTCGACTAGCTTGACCTTCAACCTTGCGAATATCAACTCGGGGACGACGCTGCATGGCATTGGCTTCACCGACATGCTGCCCGCGGGACTGGTGATTTCCACTCCCAATGGGTTGAACGGATCCTGCGGTGGCGGCGCGATTGCGGCCACAGCGGGAACCGGCATAGTCAGCCTCTCCGGCGGCGCTCTGGCGCCAGGCACGCCCTGCTCATTCTCGGTGAACGTGACCGGGGCGGCGCCGGGAGTGCAGAACAACGTGACGGGCAACGTGACTTCGACCGAAGGCGGCAGCGGCTCGATGGCTTCGGCTAGCGTCACCGTGGTGGCGCCGCCCTCCCTCTCCAAGGCCTTCGCTGATTCGGCGATGCAAGTGGGAGGCAACACTTCGCTGGCCTTCACGATCACCAATCCAGCGGCGAATACGGTGGCAGAGACCGGAGTGGCTTTCACGGATGTGCTGCCGCCGGGTTTGACGGTAGGGAATCAATCGGGCTTCGCATGTGGCGGAACGTTGACAACGAGCGGCGGCAACAGGATTGCGCTTTCGGGCGCCACTATCGCGGTGAATGGCAATTGCCAGTTCAACGTCTTCGTCACTGCGACCGCAGCCGGCACATTCAACAATGTAACGGGCAATGTCAGCTCGACCAATGGCGGATTGGGCAATATGGCTTCGGCCTCCATTACCGCATCTCAAGGCGCCATCGGCGGAAGCTTGGGGCCGAAATCGGGTCCTCTTAATGCCCGAGTCTGGCAGATCTTGATCGGCAACAACGGTCCGGGTATGGCATCCGGTGCGGCCGTAACGAGCTTGGCACTCCAGCAGACCTTGGGGACCGCGTGCTCGCCTGTAATTGTTTCTGCAATGCCAGTGTTGGCCGGGAATATCGCCGCGAAAGCCACTGCGCCGGCGAATGTAGTGATCGATTTTAGCAGTTGCACGGGTACCGTCTTCTTTAAGGCGACAGTGGGCATTTCGGCCGATGGCGGCGCAACCACCGGCTCGTTTGTAAAATTGAATCAATTGCCATAGAGTGAATAGGTTGACGCCTGGAACCGGCGAGTGAATGCGGCAGGGGGAAGGAACAAAATGAAGCGCGTTGGGCAAATCGGAATACTAGTCGCTTTTTGTCTTGTCGGCGCGAACGCGGCGCCGATATTGATGGTTGAGGGAAACATGATCGCGTCCGGCGCTCCCGGCTCGATCGTCGGGTGGGGCTATCAAGTCGTCAACGATACGGCCTTTTATCTTCTGGTTGATGCCTCCGCTTTTTGCGGTCCGGGAGGTGATATACAACTGAACGGGTGTAACTCCCCATATGACGGCGTTACGAACTTCGGACCAGCCCTCGGAACGTATACGGATCTCATCGCGAATAATTTTACGATTTTCGCTCCGAATGCAACTACTACGCTGGCCTTCGACCTGGACAATCAACTGGGTTTTGGGGAATACCAAATCGGCCCCACTGTCGCGCCCGGATCGACTGATCCCGCAAATCCTGCAACGCAAACGTCTAGTTTGTTTCTGACCTACGAGGAGTTCGACGGTGATCCACTCTCCGGAGGGACTCAGGTTCCTGGAACGGGGGATTTTGAACTGAGCGCTCCCGTGGAAGTACAGGTCCCGGCTACGCCGGAACCGGGGACATGGCTGCTAATGGCGGCTGCGTTTCTGATGTTTGGCGGATGGCGGGCCGTCCGATCTAGATCGATGCGAACGGCCCGATAGTTTCGCGAAAGTTTCGTCGGCTACAGCGTTAGCTCTTCGGTGGCGGCGGGAACTTCTTGAACATATCCGCTACGGTATGTTCGAGCTTCTTATCGTTCTTTTCCGGCTTGCTCGAGAGCACGTCCGATGCCTGTCCACGCCAGACTAGCTGCTTGGTATTGCCATCGAAGATGTCGACCGTCAGGTTGCCGACTTTTTCGGGGATTACCTCGGTGGTTGCCATCCCTGCGCCTCCGCCCCAATGGCGCCAGCCCCAACCGGGAAAGCCATCATAGAAGGTTTCCAGGTTGTCGCGCTCATTCACGCGGCCAAAGGCCGAAACTGCGGCATCGCCAGATCCCTGACTCTTGGTCCACCCTTTCGCAGCCAATTGGCTGTCCACGGTATTCATGATGCGGTCCTGCCAGAGGGAGTCGCCAGCTTTGACGCCGATCCAATAATACGTGTGGTAATGACCGAAATCGGCATGGTGGTCGTAATCGGTTGAAACGCTGGCGGCCCAGGCGATGCACGCAAAGGCCGCACCGATAGGAAGAATAAATTTCACTTGTGTCCTCATAACTTGATCCTTTCTGATTGAAATGCGGCAGCCTGCTCGGGTCCAGCCGCAACTGCCGAAGATAAAATAAGGCAGTGCATCCGGGATACCTTCGTGCGCGGTTTCATAGACCCACTGTTGTGTTTGTCAACACTACTCCGCTGCGGGTCTTCCGGCGTAGGCAACGGCGCGCCGGATAGCGCATCTATCCATGTCCTGCAGAATTCTAGGCTGGGGCTGCTCGCGCCAGCACGCTGCGCGCATACTCGTTGACGCTGGTGAGTTTGATGCCGAAGGTATCAACTACCGCTTGCATGTTCATCGTGTCGCCGTGTAGGTATCCGAGCATTAACGCCGCAAAGCTCTTCTGCAGCGGATCCGTTGCTCCTTCAAATTGGGAGACTAGCGCCTCTTCAGAGACATGCTCGCGGCGGAACGGTCTGCCATCGATCTTCTCGAAGAGCGCTACCACTTCAAGGGGGCTGAGCGCCTCCGGTCCGCCGAACTCAATCCGCTTCCGGCTGGCCGCTGGATGCCGAAGAGCGACCGCGCAGATCTCAGCGACATCGCGGAGAGACACCCAACTGATGGGGCTTGTTCCCGGTCCGTAGATGCGGGCCGTCGCGTTCGCATAATCGAATCCCAGGGCCGGGCTCAACCAAACTTCCATGAACCAGCTCGCCTGAATGACGGTAAAGTTCAAGCTTGAAAGGGCATCCTCGACCTGGGCCTTCGCATCGCCCAAGGGGAATGAAATACCGGGAGTCCTGCGAAATGAAACAAAGACAAACCGCGCAACGTTGGCTTCTTTCGCGGCATTCACAAGGTTCAATTGTCCGGTTGCGTCAACAGATTGAATAGAATCTCCGGGCTGCCCGGTCAGGGTAGAGGAAGCAGTCGAAATCACTGCGTTCACTCCGCGGCAAGCAGCAACGATCGATTGAGGGTCTTTCAAATCGCCAACACACAATTCGATGCCGGACGAGCGCAGAGCTTCGATTTTCTCCCGGGAACTCGTCGAGCGGACGAGGGCTCTTACCGCTTCGCCTCGCCTCACCAGCCTTTGGCAGACCTCACTTCCCACGAGGCCCGTACCACCGGCAACAAGGATCATCTGCGCCCTCCTGACCGATCTTACACCGGGCTCCATATTGCACGAATAGGCTTGTCATCCAGCATTTCACCAATGTGCTGGCTTTGAGACCCGGTCTGGATATCGGCCAACATTGCGGCTAGCGCTTTACGATTTCCGCGCGCGTCAGTCGATCGAGTAGAGGAAACTCGCGGTCCAGGTAGGCATTCCCGTCTTCGAAGAGCTTTTCCTGGTGGCCGGCGCGCATACCGCCGCCCGAACGCTCGCCATAACCTGAGTAGAGCGCATCGACGACATCCATTCCTTCCACAACGCGGCCGAACGGAGCGAAGCCATCGCCATCCTGACGCTTCATGCTGTCGTTGGTGCAGATGTAGATCTGCGTGGTGCGCGCGCCGGGGCCAGTCATCGCGAAGGCGAACCAGCCCCGGGCATTGCTCGCGCTTTCTTTATCGTCCGGGAATTCGGCCTTGCGCCAGATCTGCGCAATGGCCGGGTCGCCGGCGATTCCAAACTGCGTGAAGCGGCCGGGCACGACGCGGAAGAAGCGGGAATTGTTATAGAAGCCGCTCTCGACCAGATGATAGAACCGGTCGGCCCCGAGCGGCGCAAGCGCGCGGGTCACTTCGAGAACGAAGGCGCCCTTAGTGGATTCGACGCGGACCCGGTAGGTTTCGGGCGCGGGACGCCGCCACGCTGGATCGCCAGGGTTGCGCAGCGGCGCGGGCTGTTGGGCGAACGCCGAGGCCGCAAGCAGCGCTACGGCGAAATTACTTCGGCGCCGATTCCTTGAGCAGTTCATCCAGATAATTTCCCCAAATGGCGGGAAGCGAATGCGTGCCATGTCCGCGCGTCTGATCGCTGATTGGAATGAGAATATACCGGCCGCGCTTCACGCGCTTGATCTCGCGTTCGAGAATGCCCAGTTCGGGCGGGTTCACCTGGTCGTCGGCGGAGTTGATGGCATAGAGCGGCGCCTTGATCGCTTCCAGATGCGGCTCGGGGTTGTAATCGCGCGAGCAGTTGTACTGATAGAACATGTCATTGGGATCGGGCCAGCGGTCTTGGGCCGCCCCATAAAACCGGCTCTCAAAGGCCGCGTCGGCCTTTTCCCGGGTGGGGTCCTGCTTCAGCAGTTGCAGAGGGCTCGACGTCATCACGAAGAGAGCGAATTCGGCAGGCAACAGTCCTTTGAGATGCTTGTCGGTATATTCACCGTCCTTGAATTCGGGATCCTTCGTAATCGAATCCATCACCATCTTCCGCAGCATGCGGTTGCGGCCTGCGATTTCGACGGGGGCCGAGGCGAGCGGCATCAGCGCGTCCATGAAATCGGGATACATATAGCCCCACATCCAGGTGTGCATAGCGCCCATCGATGTGCCCATCACCAGGCGCATATGGTTGACGCCCAGGCCTTCGGTGACCAACTTGTATTCCAGGCGCACCATGTCTTCGTAGGTGTACTTGGGGAATTTTTGATGCATGCCATCGGACGGCTTGCTGGATTTACCGTGGCCAACGTCGTCGGGCATGATGATGTAATGCGTCGCGCCATCGAGCAAGCCCCCCGGGCGGTAGAGGATTCCCCCGAAGGAGGGCGAAAGAAACCCACGGCCGGATCCCCCGGTACCGTGCATGACGATCACCGCATTGCGAACAACCCCGGACGCATCCTTCACGGGTGTACCCACGGTGGTGTAGTGGATTCGAACTTCCGGTAGCGTTTCGCCGGTAGTGAACGTGTAGTTCTTCGCGGTGTAATCGCCCTCGACTGGCGTGGGGAAATTCGGCGGGGCGCCCCTACCACGTCCCTGGGAGAAGGCAGCGCCACAGACGAGTAAGGCGAGAAGCGTGGATCGAAGCATGTATAGGATACTAACGCAATTGCAAGCCTTCAGCGAACGGCTGTCAGCGTTCAGCCAAAGCCGCGAGGAGACGTCTAGTTCGTAAGCTCAAAGCTCCTCCGCTGAAAGCCGATTCTGAAAATTTTTTCACGAAGCTAACGGACTGTAAGCCGGTTTCTGTGCCCTTGCGGGCGGCAGTCATTCCTCTGGGCCGGACATTGCTGTCCGGCTCTAGCAGCCTACCCGGAAGTTTAGCGGGACGGGCCGTCCCTCCTCCCCTATTTGGTCTTGCTCCGCGTGGGGTTTGCCCTGCCGGCGAAATTACTTCCGCCGCGGTGCGCTCTTACCGCACCATTTCACCCTTACCCCGCCGGCGTACGCCGCGTGGCGGTATATTTTCTGTGGCACTTTCCGTATCCGTTGCCGGACCCCGGCCGTTAGCCGGCACGCTGCCCTGTGGAGACCGGACTTTCCTCCCTCCCAAGTTGCCAGGAGCGACTGCCCGTCCGTCAGCTTCTACTAAGATATTGTCTCACTTCGACGGCGTTGTTTGTACGGGTACACACCTCGAAGACTCGACTAAATCCATGAATTTGTTTGAGATGCCGGAGTATTTCCGGTGTATCCTATTACTAATGCGCGTTGGGCTCCTAAATTACGGGCTTCAGTTCGGACCATTTGATTTCCGAACAATGCTTTAGGGGAGATGCTTCGAACCCGGACCGTTTTCTGAGGCGAACGGATCGCTTCCTGAGGCTTCGGTTTTCTTTGCACATGTTGAACAAGTTGAGGAGATTCAGAAGACAATGAAGAAACTAGCGGCGATAGGCGCGTTTGGTCTCGTAGCGTCCTGTCTGTATGCTCAGGGGTTAAATCCCGGCGGTCAGACGAAGGAAGACTGGGAAGAGATCAATTTCGAATTCAATTCGTCGATATTATCTGACGGCTATCCCAGTATGCTGCGCCTGGCGGATCTATTAAGCCAGCATCAGGACTACAAAGTTAAATACTGGCAACACGGATTATGTAGGCTCGGCCCGATACAACGATAAGTTGGCGCTGGCTCGCGCGGAGGCGGTCAAGGAGTTTCTGGTCAAATACGGCGCATCGGCCGGCCAGATCACGCACGGCCGGTAACGGCAAAGCGAAGTCCCGAAGTCGATAACAAGACTAAGGAAGGCCGCTTCATGAACCGCCGCGTGGTTCTGACGGTTACGGATGGGCAGGGCAACGTAATTAAAGAAGGCGGCATCGGCGATATTCTCAAGGCCCTGAATAACATTCAGGATATGTTGAAGCAGCAGGCTGATTGCTGCGCCCAGATTCTGAAGCGCCTGGACAAACTGGACGACATCCTGGCGGCGATCAAGACGCTGCAGGGCGATAACGACCGGTTGAAAGCCGAACTGGCCGACCTACGCAATAAACAGAACCAGCTCGAAAACGAAGTGAATGGGCTTCCCAAGCCGCTTACTGAGCGGCAGACGCAGAACATCGCGCATAACGAGGCGATGGGCGCGGTGGATGAAGCAGCCAGAAGCGGAACAAGAAGTTCTCGCTGCTCGGGCATAAATATCGGACCTACGTTTGGACCGTCGCGCACCGGCGATTTTACGGTCAACGGGCGCGGCCAGTTCTTCTCGCCGTTTGGCGGACGCAATCGGACTGGAACCCACGCCGTACAGGCGCAGGGCGAATACATGTATTATCCCGGCCATCAGGAAGGCCAGTTCGATATCGGTTTGGTCAACCGTTGGGGTAACATACAGGCCGGCGGATTCGCGAGCTTCAAGTACCTCAGCTTTAAGGGTTACCAGAACGGCGGCGGCCTAGGCCAGGCGTCGGTCCTGGTGGATTGGATCTTCAGCGATGGCCGCATCGGTCTTTTCGCCACGCAGGGATTCAAGAACGTGGCGGTCTTGAACAGCACTGCGCTTACCCCAGGCATTTTCCTGCAGACTTACGCGCAGGAAGTGAACCAATACGGCATCAACTACCTGTTCGGGGTTTGGGGCAACGCAACGATACAGGGAAATATCGGCTATCTGCGCCGCCAGATCGAGGGCAAGCATTCCACGCCCGGGGCGGAGTTGAAGTTGACGCAGCCCTTGAGCTCGCACGTGGCGTTCACAGCCGAAGCCGATTACAACCAGACGTTGATCGATTCCCACGACAGCGGCCAGCTGACCTTCGGTTTGGAAGTAGGCAACTATATTCACGCCAAGGACTACACCAAGATCACCTCGCCGGTGCCGATGGATGTACCGCGAATCCGCTACCAACTCGGTACCCGGCGCGTAGGCGTAAGCCAGCCGGTGGCCGACGCGGGCCCGAGCCAGTTGGGCATTGCGCCTGGAACGATTACCCTGAACGGATCGGGTTCTTACGACCCGGCGGGCGAAGCGCTGACCTATCAATGGACGCAAATCGCCGGTCCTAACGTGGCTCTCTCGAATCCCACTGGCGTTACCACCACCTTCACGGCAGCAGCAGGACAGACCTATAGCTTCCGTTTGACGGTAAAGAACACGGATAACGTTCAGGCAACGTCTTCGACCACGGTTTCCACCACCTCGCCAGGCCAGACGCTAATCACGCAGTTCTACGCCAACCCGGCCTCGATCACTGCCGGCCAGAGCTCTACTCTGGTTTGGGTGACGCAGGGCGCCACTTCGGTTAGCATCACGCCGAATATCGGCACGGTAAACGCCTCCGGCTCGGCTTCGGTTTCGCCCACGGCGACCACTACCTATACACTGTCGGCAACCGGCCCGAACGGCACGGTGAACCAGGCGGTGACGGTGACGGTGGGTGCTGTAGTTGCGGGCGCTCCGCAGATCGTACGGTTTGACGGCAGCCCGCTGAGCATCGGACCGGGCGGCCAGACAACCCTGAGCTGGGCTACCAACAACGCCACCACGGTGACCATCACGCCGAACGTGGGCGCGGTGATGCCGAATGGCGCTACCACGGTATCGCCCTCGGCGACCACCACCTACACTTTGACGGCGACTAACTCGATCGGCTCGGTAACGGCTCCGGTAACCATTACGGTTTCGGGCAACGCCGTACCGCAGGTCGTCACCTTCGTCGCGAACCCATCGGCCATCAGCCCTGGTCAACAGACCAAGCTGTGCTGGCAGGTTACGAACGCTTCGAACATCGCCATCACGCCGGGCGTGGGCTCGAACCTGAACGCGAACGATTGCGCCACGGTTAGTCCGTCCGCCACGACCGTATACACCTTAACCGCGACCAACGGCGCTGGACAGATCCAGGCCAATGCAACGGTGACGGTGGGCACGGTGCAGATCCTGTCGTTCACGGCCAATCCGCCCAACTCTTCCGCCGCCGGCTCGCCGGTGGTGTTGAGCTGGACCACGGCGAACGCCACCTCGGTGGTCATCATCGGCGGCGACATCCCGCCGACTACGGGCCAGCCGAGCGGCAGCATCACGATCAATCCGGTCAGCAACCAAACGTACACGATTACGGCTTACGGACTGGGAGGCCAGACGGTAAGCGCAACCATATCGGTGTTCGTGAGGTAGCGCAGATCATCGCTAGCAGTGACGAACCGGGCGGCCTCGAGGCCGCCCGGTTTTTATTTGGAGTATAGTTGTGACGTCCAATGAGCCCAAAATCGCAGCCCTACGATTTTGCCCGGCAATTCCTGGCGAGCAAAGATTTCTTTAACCGGTCCACGCGAGTCCTCGAGGAGAGCGACTCGGGTTCCGTCCGCGAGAAGGCATGATGACGTGGCGCAGCAGGTGGCGCATGCGGCCCAGACTCTCGATTGGTTTGTGGAAGGCGCATCCAAGGATGCTGGCTTCGATCTCGATTTTGAGAAGCACGCCAAAAGCGTAGGTAACTCTCTAGATATCATCGGATTATGTTCCGCCGATCTTTTCTGAAAGCCGCGTCCGCGTTGCCCGTGGCATCGTTGTTCGGCGAAGATTCGTTCGATCTCGCCGCTGAGGAACGGCCGCGCGTCTTGCGTGGCGCGGCGAAATATTTGCACGTGCCGCCCGTCACGGTGACGGCGGCAAGCTCGCCTCGCAGCACTGGCGGCAAGCACGATTATTTCTCGGAAGGCGATTACTGGTGGCCCGATCCGAAGAACCCCGACGGTCCTTATATTCAGCGCGACGGCATGAGCGACCCTAATAACTTCAACGATCACCGGCTGGCGCTGATCCGGTTGAGTCTGATCGTTCCATCGCTCGCCGCCGCCTACGTTCTGACGCGCGATCGCAAATATGCGGACGCCGCAGCGAGGCATCTACGCGCGTGGTTCATCGATGAAGCGACACGTATGAACCCGAACCTGCAGTATGCGCAGGCCATTCACGGCCGCTTTACGGGACGGGGAACCGGGATCATCGACACGCTGCACCTGGTGGAAGTAGCGCGGGCGGCGCCGCGTCTCGATTTGAGCGCGACCGATCTCGATGGCGTCAAGCAGTGGTTCGCGGAGTATCTCGAGTGGATGACTACCCACCCTTACGGAATCGCCGAACGCGACGCGAAGAACAATCACGGTACATGCTGGGCGACGCAGGTGGCAGCCTTCGCGCGTCTCACCGAGAATGCAACCTTGACCGAGTATTGCCGCGACCGTTTCAAGAAGGTGCTGATTCCAAATCAGGAAGCTCCCGATGGCAGTTTCCCGCTGGAGTTAGCGCGCACCAAGCCGTACGGCTATTCGCTTTTTAACCTGGACGCCATGACGATTTTGGCGCAGACGCTCACGACGCGCGAGGACAACCTATGGACCTGGCAGCTTCCCGATGGCCGCGGCATGGCGCGCGCGGTGGCGTATATGTATCCATACATCGCGGACAAGAGTAAGTGGACGAAGCCGCCGGATGTGATGTATTTCAAAGAATGGCCCGTGCGTCAACCTTCGCTATTATTCGCGGGGCTGGCGCTGGACAAGACGGAGTATGTTGATTTGTGGAAGCGGCTCGATGCGGACCCTACTGTGGATGAGGTGATCCGCAACTGGCCCGTGCGGCAGCCGCTGTTGTGGGTAGGATAGGCTTCCAGCCTGTCCACGCGCCGAAAGGCGCGGGCCGGAGGCACGCACCATTACCACGCCAGCCGCGCCTTCGGCGCGCGGACCGGTCGGGAGGCCTACCCCACGTAAAGTCCCATGCGCTCTTTCACCATTCGAACAGTACCCTCCGCAAGAGGCCGTACGCGCGCGGCGCCTTCGCGCAGCACGCCTGCCAAGTAGCCGGGCTCACTCACGATCTGTCGGTAACGCTGCTGGAAGGGCTCCAGGTGCGCTACGGTCATCTCGGCAACCTGCTTCTTCAAGTCGCCATATCGCATGCCGGTAAAACGGCTCCTCAATTCGTCGTCGCTTTCGCCCGAGAACGCCTGGTAGATCGAGAGCAGATTCAACACACCCGGCCCCGCCCTTTCGAAATCGACGGCCGGGTTGGAATCGGTGGTCGCGCGCATGATGATCTTGCGGATCTTCTCCGGCGGATCGAGCAGCGCCACCGCGTGGTTCGCGCCCGTGGCCGATTTGCTCATCTTCGTTTCCGGATCGTCGAGGCCCATCACGCGCGCGCCCACGGCGGGCAGGCTCGTGCCCGGCACGACGAACGTCTCGCCGTAGAGCGAATTGAAACGCTGCGCGATGTCGCGCGTAAGTTCAAGGTGCTGCGCCTGGTCCTCGCCCACAGGGACGATGCCGGCCTGGTACAGCAGAATGTCGGCCGCCATCAGCACCGGATATTGGAGCACCCCATCGCCCACCGATTCCTGCTTCGCGGCCTTAGCCTTGTATTGCGTCATGCGTTCGAGCCATCCTACGGGCGTCACGCAGGTAAGCATCCACGCCAGTTCGGCATGGGCGGCAACCTCGGATTGCACCATGATCGCGCTCGTCTTGGGGTCGATGCCGGCGGCCAGATACAGCGCGGCAATCTCCTCGATCTTGGTGCGCAACTCGGCCGGCTCCTGATACATGGTGACGGCATGCAGGTCTACAATGCAGAAGATGCATTCGTAATCGTTCTGAATTCGCACCCAATTCTTGAGCGCGCCGAGGTAGTTCCCGATGTGAAGATTTCCGGTGGGCTGCATCCCGGAAAAGACTCGTGTTTTCATGGTTAGGGAGAAGAGGTAAATCTTATCGTAAGCGATTTCGAAGCAACCATTGAAAAACTGGTCTACGGTGGCGAGGGGCTCGCGCGCGTAGACGGGCGTGTTGCGCTTGCGCCGTATGTCCTGCCGGGCGAGCGCGTGCAACTACATGCGCTGCGGGAAAAGCCGGGCCTGATTCGCGCCACGCCTGTCGCGATCCTGGAGCCGTCAGCCGCGCGAGTGCCGCCGCCATGCCCGTATTTCGGGCGTTGTGGCGGATGCCACTACCAGCACGCGTCGTACGAGGCGCAGCTCGCCGCCAAGCGCGCGATTCTCGTGGAGGAGTTGTGGCGCCAGGCGAAGTTCCGCGTCGAATCGGAAATTGCGACGGTGGCCGGGGAACCGTGGGGTTATCGCAATCGCGTGCAGTTGCATATCGAGGAGGGGCGTCTGGGATATCGCGAGGCGGGCTCTCACAAGCTATGCGCTATCGATCGATGCCCCATTGCCTCGCCCAAGATTAATGCCGCGATCGCGGTGGTGAACGCAATGATGAAGGACCGCCGCTGGCCGCGATTCGTACGCTCCATCGAACTTTTTTCCGACGAGGACAGCGTCCAGTTGAACGTCGTCGATACCGAACGGCCTGTGGCGAAGCAGTTTTTCGATTGGTGCGCGGAGACGATTGCCGGACTCGTCCCCGGCGCACTGGATTATCGCGGCGAGTTTCGCGTGAGTGGCAATTCCTTTTTCCAGGTGAACCGCTTTCTGCTGGACGCGCTGGTGGAAGCGGCGCTCGAAGGCGCCCAAGGGGAGACGTCGATCGACCTTTACGCCGGGGTTGGCCTTTTCACGTTACCTCTGGCGCGATGCTTCCGGCACGTGGCTGCCATCGAATCGGGCGCGGGAGCGGTGCGCGATCTGCGCTGGAACGTGGAGCGCGCGGGGTTAACCAATGTGCGCGCGGAGCAGCAGGCAGCGGAGAAGTTTCTGGCATCGCTCGATCGCGCATCGGATTTCATGCTCCTCGACCCGCCGCGCGCGGGCCTGGGCCCGAAGATGGTGGCGCAGTTGCTCCGACTGCGGCCGGCCAAGTTAACGATTGTCGCCTGCGACCCGGTAACGCTGGGCCGCGATCTGGCGGGATTGATTGAAGCGGGCTACCGCATCGAGGGGCTGACGATGGTAGATCTGTTCCCGCAGACGTTTCATTTGGAGACGATCGTCCGGATGGCGGTCTAGCCTAGGGGCCCGTGCGATAGGCCTCCCGGCCGGGCCTCCCGGCCTGTCGATGCGCCGAAGGCGCAGGCGCCGCGCTACGTCGCCTCTCCTTCCGTCTATAATTACGGGATGCGGCGTATCTTTCTTTTCTCGTCGATCCTACTGGTCGCCTCCGCGGCCTTGCTGATTTCTGGTGATCCACGCAGTGATGCGCGGTTGAAGAAGGCCTCTCGCGCGCCGGAGCGCAACGGCTGGATTCCGGTGCATCTGGAAGGCACGCCTGCCGAGATTGGATTTCAACATGGCTACCTTCTCGCGCCGGAGATTCAGGACGCCATCCATGCCGTTTCCTTCGAGTTCAAGCACGACGAGAAGAAAGACTGGGAGTTCTTCCGTAAGGCCGCGCGCGATGTTTTCTGGCCGCACGTCGAGCAGCAATATCGCGACGAATTGAACGGCATCGCCGAAGGCCTGAAGGCGCACAACGTGAAGCTCGATGTTTGGGACGTCGTTGCGCTCAACGCGTGGCTCGAATTTCCCTACTACGACAAGTGGTACGACCACGCTAAGCCGGGCGAGAAGAGCCTCCCCGACCGCTGCAGCGCGTTCGTCGCGACCGGCAGCTACACCAAAGATGGGCGCGTGGTGATCGGCCACAACAACTGGACGTCGTATTCGTCCGGCGAACGGTGGAACGTGATCTTCGATGTCACGCCCTCGGCGGGCAACCGTTTCATCATGGACGGAATGCCGGGCCTCATCCACAGCGGCGACGATTTCGGACTGAACTCGGCAGGCCTGATCATCACCGAAACGACCATCAGCGAGTTTAATAGCTTCGAGCCCAACGGCGTACCCGAATTTGTACGCGCGCGCAAGGCGATGCAGTACGCCAACAACATCGACGATTTCGCCCGCATCATGAAGGAAGGCAACACCGGCGGTTACGCCAACAACTGGCTGGTGGCCGACCGCAAGACCAACGAGGCTGCGAGTCTCGAACTCGGCCTGAAAAACGTGGTTCTTCAGCGAACGAAGGACGGCTTCTTTGTGGGATCGAACTTCCCGGCCGACCCGAAGCTGCTCAAAGAAGAGACCAGCTTCGACCCCAACAATGGCGGGCTGAGCGAGAACGCGCGCCACAAGCGCTGGCTGCAGCTCATGCAGGAGAATAAGGGCAAGATCGACGTCGAGGCGGGACAGAAGTTTTTAGCCGATCACTTCGATGCGTTCGAAGGAAAGATCGATCCCAGCGAGCGGACGCTCTGCGGTCATATCGATCTTTCGCCGCGCGGCATGCCAACCTGGCAGAAGCCGTACGCGCCTTGCGGAGCGGTGCAATCGAAGGTGACGGACGCGGCGGGCGCGGAGAAGATGACGCTCACGGCAGCGCTAGGACACGCCTGCGGTATATCGTTCAAAGCATCCGAGCACCTGGCGAAACATCCTGAGCACGCCTGGACGCAACCGGTGTTGCACGACATGATCGCGCGCCCCTGGACGACGTTCACGGCGAAATAAGCCGTGGCTGACTAAATTACCAGTGCTATCTTCGGCCTCGCGCCATCGTCCAATTTGCGGTATTCGTCGACGGCGTCATCCAGCGGAACCTTTTCCGGCCCGTCCGCCGTCAGCACTCGATTAAAACAGTGGCGCCAGAGCGAAGCTGTCGGGTTCCGGCCAATCTCGTGTTTCCAAGATGGAAGCGGCGGACCGTCTGTGGCCGTTGATTCAGGGATGCGGTCACGGCCGACAAATTGGAACGTCCCCTGGCGGGATTCGCGAAGCTCATCAAGCATGCCGAGATACCTCGAGATGGGTAGCCACTCGATTGCGGGCGTTCCAAGCAGAATGCCGCCACTAAGAATTCTCTGTCACCCATTGTCGTTCCCTTGACGCTTACCAGAGAGAGGATATACTTGTGCGTACCCTTCTGATTCCGCTATTGATGGTTGCGAGTGGCGCTGCCTCCGCGCAGAGCCTGAATGTGTTTTATTCGGGCCGAACCCTGGGCTACTTGCGATATCCGGACCGGCAAGATCCAGGTATGGATTCCTGCGGCTGGAAAAATCTCCCGATGAATGAGCCTGCAGATCGCCTTTACAAGGCCTGGTCCACTGTAAGGCAGCATGCGGAGAGGCCCCTGCTCGTCGGCATGGGCGACAATTTCGCTCCCGATCTGTTTGCGCGAACCTTCGATGGCGCTCCGCCACGTACCCACGCACCCGTTCCCAACCCGGGAAAGGACCTCTACATATGGGACGACGATCTTCATCAATGGCAACCGGACAGCAGCGTCATCGGCCCACTAGGTCCCCACGACCGAATTCCGGCGGACAATGTCGGCTGCTTCGTTCTGAGCATGGGGTACGCAGCGCTTACGCCGGGAAAGCACGACTTCTATTTCGGTCCGGAACGCCTCCGGCTAATGGCAAAGTTTCTGTACGCCCAGCCTGAACATGGAACCGCGCTGCTAGCTGCCAATCTGTCGATCGCTAGCACAGCCCCTGATGCGAAACCGCGATGGCCGCTTTACCAGGTGGAACACGAATTGCGCGCGAAGATGACGATTTCGCCGGGGGGGCGAGCGCCATATTCGGTGCTGCCGATTCTTAGCAATGACGATCCGTCGCCGGGCATCACTTTGCCAGACGTGGTGCTGCCATACTATCGAAGATTCGAGGTGGACAATGCTTTTCTATTGCTGGACGATCTGAATCACCGCGTGATTCCGGCCGACCTCATCGAGCCCCACAAACTTCTGATGACTGCTGGAGGAGCACCCGCAACTTCGGCCGAGATCGTCGCCGGCACCCCATCATCGCTCGAAGGGAACGGAGTCGGTCCGATGAAGGTCAAGGTCAAGCTCCGAATCGACGGATTGAAGATCTGCCCGAATGCTACGCGTGATCCATACGCATTCGATATAGCGAAATGCATAACAGTGCCGCCCGCTGCCACTGGCCCTGACGGAAAAGCGCCGGATGGAACCGACTTCAAGAGCGGCCGCATCGCATTTGAAACTTCCACAGAGCTGCTTCCGGACCAAAACTACGCAGCATGCATGCACGTGGTGGAGGACCCCGCGTCCGATTCCCATAACGGCCAAAAGACGGCTCTGGCTTCCAAGTCACGACCGGCCGAATACTATTGCCAGGCGTTTTACGTGGCCGAACCGTTCTTTAGCTTCGATCGAATCCAGAACCGAAAGCCCGGAGAGGGAGAGCCTCGCCACGACGATCCCTTCATTGTGAAGTGCGTCTTCAGCGAGAAGGACGCCGAAGAAGTGAAGAAACAGGGCTGCGTAAACCAAGCTGGAGCTATAAAAGTAGCAATCTTCGGTTTACTCGATTCCGACTTGCAAGCTAAGCTCGGCCGGTTGAACTATGGGTGGTGGAATACCGATCCTAAATTTGAGACTACTGCGACCATCAGTGGACTACAGGACGCGCTTAAACAGGCGATGATGCGCTGCCGGCTCGTCAATGATTGTGCGACGTCGGATCGGAAGATCCTACTGGCGCAGATGCCTGCCGCCAAGGCGACGCAGTTCCTCGACAGCATCACCGATCCGCGCTTCGACTTGGTGGTCTCCGAGACGGACTCGAATAATAAAACGGTTCCGAGTACTCTGGACAGAGATCTGCCGGATAATGACTCGAGTCCCAAATTCGTCGTGGTGCCCGGCGAAGTATACTCCGCCGGCAAACTGACGCTCCAACTGCAACAAGCCACCGTCGATCAAACTGCGCACAGTCCGGCGATGCCCCCGTCTACCAAGGTTCCGCAAACGTGGGTGCTTACGAATGGGATTGTGGCGGCGAACCCTAAGGACTATCCCCTGCCCAATCCCGACAGCGCCGCCTGCAATATCGATAGCAAAGGCGCTCCCATCAGCACGAGCCTGCGCTGCCTGGCAATCCAGACCCTCATTCATGACGGATTACCGGCTACCGCAACTAACATGAACTCCACCTGGAGTTCGGGCCAGATCTTGCAGCGGCTTGCCCTGCTGACTATGCAGCGGCAGAAGTCTCATCATGCAGACATCTCGATGTTGCAAACGCGCGATCTCTTTCATCCCGAACTTTATGGACCGGCAAAAATCAATGACGGCAACTTACAGTCGACTCTCGATCAATTATTCTGGAAAGGAGACTACGCGGTCCGAGTGCCAGTTACGGGAGCCACTCTGACGGCCATGATGCAAGCCAGTTCCGATTTCAGCACCCTGGAATCCAGCCCCACCAATATCGACCTGGAAAAAGGCCGTAGCCTTTTGACGCTGGGGATCTTCAAGGAAGCAGCCGACCAGAACTGGACCGTTAACGGGCAGATACTCGATCCTGCGAAGCTTTATGAGGTCTCGATGACGGACTATTTGGCCCTTGGCGATACCGGTTATACCCAACTGAAGACGCCCATAGTTCCTTATCCATACCGGATCAAGGATTTCCGTAAAATCGATGTGATCAGCGCGATGATCTGCCGCGAAATCCGAAGTGCGACCATGCCGCACGCGAAGTGCTACGAAGGGCCGCTCAATTCGTTGGAGCACCTGGATTACACGACCTCGCTGCCACCAGACACAACAGCCGGTATGACGGCCTGGCGCCAAACGGTTTCGTACCTCTATCCGCCTTACCGGTGGGCGAGGTTCGAGCGCTTCTATGCCGGCCAAAACGCGGGGGAGAATTTGTCAACGCAAAAACCGTACTGGTCTTTCGAGCTGGAGAAGGGCGATTTCGGCCTAAATGTCTACGTCCACAAGAAATTCGCTACCACCGATCCCGCCAATCCTCCGGTTCAGACTGCGGCGCTGAAGAACCAGTTCGCGGGTATCACGGTAGCGCCTGTCACGGCGCCGAATACCTACGCGGAGACGTTTGACGATCGCTGGCGACTGAAACGCTCATACCAACACTTCGATTGGTTCCTGCTCCACGAAGCGGCTTATTCGTACAGCCGGACACAGGACACCAGCGACAACGGATACACCCGCAGCTTAAGCCAGAACATGATGGCAATGGAGACCGGATTCCTGGGACACCTCTGGCCCGCGCGCCGGACGCCGCGGAGGCTCGACATGCTACTTTCCGGCCGCATCGAGTCGCAGGTGCTGTCACCACGAGAGGACATTCCGCTGGCGGACGGTACAACACTTCCGGGCACGCTCCGGCACCCGGTGGATGTGTACGGCAAGATCGGACCACATTATTCCGATGAACGCAGCTGGTTCGAGTTCGGCTACCTAAGAGGGCGTAGCCTGGTGAATCCGTATCAGATCGTGTTCAATAACGGCCGCGGCGATGCGCCATTACTGATTCCGGGATGTAACCAATGTTCGGCACCGTATCCCGGCGGCTTGGCGAACCCTCCAGCAGCGAACGCACCGTTCCTCGATTGGGTATCTTACCTGAGCTCGTCATACTCGCTGCAGCCCACACCTGCGGGAGCGCCAGCGGTGAATTGCTCAGCAGGCATTCCAGGCTGCACTACGCCACTGATCGATGCGAACACCAAATTCTACGGCCGTTACACGGGACGTCCTCTCTCGGGCCTATTCCTCAATTTCAGCTACAATGTGCCGCTGCCAGTCTTTAACCATTACCAAGATTGGGCGGGAGGCAAGCCGATCGCGCTCCTGGCCGAGAACACTGGTCGCTATTTTTTCGACAACGCCGGTGACCTGTCCACCCAGACCAAGTATTTCGACAAGCTCGCGCTCTCGATTGTGATCCCTGTGGCCGGAAACCTGTCGTTCAAGCCGGAGGTGGACTTGGTGTTTTACCGCAACAAGGTGGCCGAACTCCCGTTCCACAGCATTAACTATATCGGAACTCTGAGCTATACGTTCTCGTGGCGCGAAGGGCAGCCATGGAAACGTGTCTGGCGGTACGCCAGTCCCACGCCGACAGCCTCAGTTCCAGCGAGCGGGCGTTGATGGCTCGCGTGCAATCCCGCAAACCGTGCCGTTCGGATGATTTCGCGCTTCGTCCCCAATCTGGCTCAAGCGCTCTACAACTTGGGGTGAGTCGAGAGTTCGAAAAGACTTGGCTTTCGCGATACTCTTTCCAAAGCGGGTCCGAAGCTATCTTGGACCGCAGCGTAGTCGGGTTGTGGGTTCTCGGGCTGTAGCTTGGCTTCACCGTGACGGAAATGGAGCAACTGCGAGTGATCCATTTCTGCCTCATTCTTCTTGCAGAGACAGCCGATCCGAAGTTGGCAGGAGAGCAAAGGCAAAATCGACGTGGAGGCGGGACAGAAGTTTCTGGCCGATCACTTCGATGCGTTCGAAGGAAGGATCGATCCCAGCGAGCGGACGCTCTGCGGTCACATCGATCTTTCGCCGCGCGGCATGCCGACCTGGCAGAAGCCGTACGCGCCTTGCGGAGCGGTGCAATCGAAGGTGACGGACGCGGCGGGCGCGGAGAAGATGACGCTCACGGCGGCGCTAGGACATGCCTGCGGCATCTCGTTCAAAGCTTCCGAGCATCTGGCGAAACATCCCGAGCACGCCTGGACACAGCCAGTGTTGCACGATATGATCGCGCGGCCCTGGACCACGTTCACGGCGAAAATGTGATACGATTTGTATTACGGAATGCGCTTCGAGTGGGACTCTGGAAAAGACCGCTCCAACCGCCGGAAGCACTCGGGACTCGACTTTGAGACGGCCGTTCGGGTGTTCAATGATCCTAATGTGCAGTCGACCATTGAGCGCGTTGTGGAAAACGAGGTTCGCTGGCAGACGCTAGGGTTGATTGAAGATCAAGTGCTGTTGGTTGCGCATACGTGGGAGGAACACGATGGCGAAGAAATCATCCGCCTCATCTCGGCCCGCAAAGCAAGTAAGCATGAATGCCGCCGATATTTTCGACAAACCAATTAGTAAACGTCAAAAGGCCATGCTCGCGCGTTTGAAAGCAACCCCTGACGCCGCGATCGATTTTTCGGACATCCCGCCCCTAACCATTGAACAGCTCGATCGCATGGTACGCGGCAAATTCTATCGCCCTGCGAAACAACTGGTGAGCGTGCGCCTCGAAGCGGAAATCGTCGAGTGGTTGCGCGACTTCGGTCCAGGTTATTTGACGCGCATCAATGACATCCTGCGCGGTGTCATGGAACAAACGCGGGCACATCGATAACAGGCCCGCAGGCCGTTCACATCACTAGCGCCATCTTCCGTTTCGCGCCCGCTTCCAACTTGCGATACGCCTCGACTCCGTCATCCAGCGGAATCTCTTCCGGCGCATCCACCGTCAGCGCATCCGATTCAAACAGCGGCCCCAACTTCCGATGAATCGCCGCGCTCTTCGTAGCGTCCATCTTTAACGTGTCCACTCCCAACAGACGAAGCTCGCGATGGTAGAAGTTGCGCATATCGAACGTAACGTTGGGGTCGCTCTTGGCGGCAGCGATCACGGCGAGCCTCCCGCCGAGAGCTAGCGACGCCAGCGCGGCGCTGAACAGCGGCCCGCCCACCGCATCGAGGCACACATCTACGCCCCGGCCGCCGGTGCGATCGCGAACCGCCGCGGCTACGTCGCCGTTCGAAGCGATCACCTCGATGCCATGGATCTCGCCCGCCTCGCGATCCACACCGATTGCGCGCGCCTTGCGCCATTTCGCTAATTGGCACGCCGCGCGGCCCACCGATCCGCCCGCTCCAGTGATGAGGGCGGTCTCGCCCTCGCGCAATCCGGCGGTTTCGATCAGCGCGATATACGCCGCCAAAAACGGAACGCCCGCGGCCGCCGCGGCGGCGAACGCCAGATTCGCAGGTTTACGCGACAGTGAAGCTGCCGGGACTACGACGTAATCAGCGTGCGTCCCATCCGCCGTGAACCCGAGTTCGGCGCCGCTGTCCCACACCTCGGTGCCTATCCATTCTTCAGGACCTTCTTCCACCAAACCGGAATAGTCGCGGCCAGGGGTGCATGGCAACTTCGTTTGCGTGAATCCGCCCTTGAGGTTGGTTAAATCGCTCGGATTGAGTCCCGCAGCCTTGATCCGTACCAGCGCTTGGCCGGCAGTTATCGTGGGCCGTGGAGCTTCTTCGAGACGTAGTGCATCGATGCCAAACCGGTCAAATCGCAAGCGCTTCATAGGATCATCTCCTCCAAGCCGCAATTATCGCGCGCCTGTCTACCAGGCGTCACGACGATTTCAATGTTGCGTGAACTGTCGATAACTGGCATCGCAATCGGCTGCTTCGGCCAACTGCATTCTTATTCGCCGGAGTGAAACGATTGCTCCCGGGATCGCACTATTCAACAGGAATTTCGTGGAAAAACAAAAACGGAGGACGAAAATCGTGTCAGCGCAAGCCGGATATCAACCCATTCCAGGAAGCGAACGCCCACAGGCCGCCGGATCGAGACTTATCGGACCTGTCGACGGAGCGGAACGTATCGGGTTCACTGTTCTGTTACATCAACGCCGCGGAAGTCCCTCTCTGCATGATTTCGATCATTGGCAGAACACCCCTCCTGGCAAACGAAAGTATCTGTCTGTCGAAGAATTCACGCGAACTCACGCAGCCGCGGACGAGGACGTCAAAGCCGTGGTGGACTTCCTACGATCCAAAGGCCTCGAGGTAACGGAAGCGAATGCGGGACGGCGCAGGCTGCTGGTGGAAGGAACCGCGGCAAAGATCGATAGTGCTTTTGGCATCAAGCTGAATCGATATCGCGCGCCGCGCCATTACATTCCGCGGCCGGTGAAAAAGGGAGAAGGACGCGAACCGGAGTACCACGCGGCCGCGGAACACGAACATCGCGGATTTGAAGGGCCGGTCCATTTTCCGGCGGAGCTTGTCGAATTCGTCAGGGCCGTCATCGGCCTCGACAACCGCCGGCTTGGCGGACCCGCAGGAACAGGCACAGGCGACCCGGCCGGGGCAAATTCGCTACTGCCGACCACGATCGGTCAGCTCTACAATTTTCCCAATAGCGGGGCAGCCGGTCAGACGATCGGTCTGTTTGCCGCCGCGGACGAAGGCGCCGCTTTTCTGCCGGCCGACGTTGCGCTCTTCATTTCGAACCTGCCTGCCGGCTTCAACACTCCGCCGAACGTCACTCCTATCGGATTGAAAGTCGGACTTATCACTTACACCAACGACACTACAATCATTACCGGCGGCTCAGCCGGCGGGGCGGCGCAGGAAACCACGCAGGACGTGCAAACATCGGCCGCGATCGGGCAGGGCGCAAACATCAACGTCTACATGACCGAGGATTCGGAAGCGGGCTGGGAAGCCTTTTTGGATCGCGCCATTCTGCCTCATGCCGGAGACAATCCGCCATCCGTGCTATCCGCGAGTTGGGTGCTCTATCTGGGGGACGATAAGGGCAGCATTGGCGATCCGTCCGTAGGCGGCAGTTTCTCGAATATCGTTACCGGTTATCTGCAAAGCGCCGCCATGCGGGGTATCACCGCGCTGATTGCGATCGGCGACTGGGGCGCTTCCAACCAAATTACCGATACGCACTGCCATGTCGGTTATCCGAACTCGGATCCGTGGTTTACCTCCTGTGGAGGGACGATAATCGGCAACGTCAGCGCCACCACTCCGAAGACCTTCCAGGAATTCGCATGGAGCGACGCCAACACGGGGGCCGGGTTCGACCTGGGAATTTACGATGCCACCGGCGGCGGGGTCAGCGATACCTTCCCCGTGCCGTCTTATCAGGCTGCAGCCGGCATTTCCCCCATCTCGAAAAACGATGGAAACCCGCGCCGCGGCGTTCCGGATGTGGCCGGTATGGTTGGCATGGGGGGATTCTTCATTGACGGCGGCGGCTACTCATTTACGGGGACAAGTTGCGTCGCGCCTCTGTATGCCGGCCTGATCGCCGTGATCAATAAGTTCCTGGGTCATAGCGTGGGGTTTCTCAATCCGACGCTCTATGCTTACGGATCCTCGATCTGCAGTGACATTACATTCGGCAATAACGACTACGGACCGCCGATTCCGCCGCTGCCGACGGGCACGCCTGATTCGCCCTTCTACACGACGGGTATTGGTTGGGATCCGTGTACCGGCTGGGGGAGCATTCGTGGGACGCGGCTGCTGGCGGCGCTCGCGCCGGCTCCCATTCTCGAGACTGCGATCGTGAGCGGGGGCGCTTTCGGGAACGCGTGCGTAGGTTCGTTCGCCGATCAGGTTCTGACAATCAACAATGCTGGATTCAGCGTTCTGCTGATATCGAACATCGTCGCCGCAACCCCGGATTTCGACCCTCCGAGCGTGGCATCTTATCCGCTTGCCGTAAGCCCGGGCGATTCCATTGATGTGGTTGTCCGCTTCAAGCCACTCAGCGCCGGCGCGAAGTTTGGAGCAATCGCCATCTTCAGTAACGATCCGTTTGGGCCACACACCGTCACGGTCACCGGCACTGGTCAGGAACCGAACCTGGTTCTCGCGATGGCCGGCAACGGAAATTTCGGAAATGCCTGCGTTGGCTCGTTTGCGGATGAAGATCTGATCCTGAACAACAGCGGTAGATGCCCGCTTTCGATCTCGAATATCACTTCCTCATCCACCGAGTTCCTCGCGCCCGAGGTGCTATCGTACCCGATGCTGATCGGCCCCGGAGATTCGCTCCCCATTCCGATTCGTTTCGAACCTGCCGGTTTCGGGGCGAAGGCGGCAACGATCACGGTCTTCAGCAACGATCCGTCGGGCGCGAAGTCGATCAACGTTTCCGGGAATGCGCCTTCGGGCCGTATCGTGGTCACGGGGTCGACTTATTTCGGCGGCGTCAGAGCATGCTGCCGGGAAGAACGGGTGATTGCGATCTGCAACACGGGCGATTGCAAGCTCCACGTCTCAAGTGTCGCGTTTAAACGGAAAAACCGGCACTGGAAACTTGTCAACAATCCGTTTCCCGAAACCCTGCACCCGGGCTCGTGCCTTTCCGTGATCATCCGGTACAGAGCCACGGAAAAATGTCCACGGCCCTGCGAACTGGTGATCGCCAGCGATGACCCGGTGACGCCGGTTAAGGTCCTTGAGGTTTGCGCTTACACCATCTGGGGTGAGTGCTGCAGCAAATGCTGCGACGACTGCCGGAAGGGCGGGTGCGAAAAGCGCCACTCCGACTGCGCCTGCCATAAGTGCTGCGACTCGTGCGACGACGATGACGATGATGACGGCGATCGCGAATAGCTTAGCCAGGCTCAAAATTTGACGCCTCGCCCTCGCAAATGTTGGATCATTCAGCGAGGCGTCGGATTTGAGTCACTTTTCGTCCGGCTCCCCGTTGGGGAGCTTGCTCGCTACGAGCGCCATCATTCCGGGTTTCCCGCGCGGCTTTGTCTTGATATCCTGTACAAACGTCGTTGCGTATGGCCTTGACCTCCGGTTCCAAACTCGGTCACTATGAAATCCTCGCGCCCCTCGGCGCCGGCGCCATGGGCGAGGTGTATCGCGCGCGCGACCCTCGCCTGGGCCGCGAAGTCGCGCTCAAGATTCTTCCGCCCGCCTTTGCCACCGACGCCGGCCGCCAGGCGCGTTTCGAACAGGAAGCCCGCGCCGCCGCGGCCTTGAACCATCCCAACATCGTGGGCGTGTTCGACATCGGCGCCGCGGAAGGCTCCTTCTACATCGTCAGCGAGCTAGTCTCGGGCGAGACGCTGGCGGCGCTGCTGGAACGCGGGCCGCTTCCGCTCAAGAAACTGATCGATATCGCCACGCAGATCGCCGATGGCATGGCGGCCGCGCACGCTGCGCGCATCATCCATCGCGATTTGAAGCCCGCGAACATCATGATCGACGAGAACGGCCGCGCCAAGATTCTCGATTTCGGTCTTGCGCGCCAGGCCTCCGCGGCCGCAGCGGCGTCCGACGCAACCACCACCATCCACCAAACCATCGCCGGCATGATCGTCGGAACCGTCAACTACATGAGCCCGGAACAGGCGCGCGGCAAAGAGGTGGATACCCGCAGCGATCAGTTCTCATTCGGCTTGATCCTTTACGAAATGGCGTCGGGGAAGCGCGCGTTCGAGCGGCCCGAAGCCGTGCAGGTAATGTCCGCGATTCTCACCGAGGACGCGCCACCTCTCGATCCCAAGATTCTCGCGCCCTTGCGGTGGACCACCGAGCGATGTCTTGCCAAGGAGCCGCGAGACCGTTACGAATCGTCACGTGATCTCTTCCAGGAGCTTCGCCACCTACGTGACCATCTCGCCGAAGCCACCTTAACGTCCTCGGTCGCCATCGCGCCTGTCGCCGCGCCGCGGCGCCGCGCCTCATGGAAGGTCCCTGCCGCATTCGCGGCGGGCATGCTCTGCGCCGCGGCGTTGTTTATCTGGCGGTCGGGCCCGCAAGCGCCCGATCAATCGAAGTACCGCTTTACGCCGTTTTCATTCGAATCAGGCGGGCAAAACAACGCCGTGTGGTCGCCGGACGGCAAGGCAGTGGCATACTCTGCGCGACAAGGGCGCGAGCCTTATCAGGTTTATCTGCGCTACCTCGATTCGCCCACTCCCGTGCAATTGACGCACACGGCGGAGAGCGCTAGCGTTAAGAACTGGTCGGCGGACGGAAAGCACGTGCTGTTCATACGCCCCGGCCTCAAGCCCTATGGTCTTTGGTCGATCGCCGCCGTGGGCGGCGAACCCGAATTTGCCTTCACTCTGCCGGGCGGCTACCTATCGGTAGCTGCTCTTTCCCGGGACAACCGTGTGTATCTTGGTTTGAACACGGGGCCGGATGGCCGCTACGGCCTCTGGTACTCGTCGCCTCCCGGCGCACCGCTGAAAAAGTATACGCCCGATCCCTTCGCCAGCAGCGATGTATTTAACAATCCGCAACTCGGCTTCTCACCCGATGGAAAACAGATCCTGTTTTTTGTCAATGCCAACCGGGGCCGCGAAGAGGCATGGCTGATGCCGTTTCCCTCGGACCCGGCTCATCCCCCGCGGAAGATCCTGACCACACTCGACGTGTCCAACGGCACTCCCAGCTTCACTTGGATGCCCGACAACCGGCATCTCGTCGTGGGCCTCGCGCCTCCCGAAGGCAACACGCAGTTATGGATGGCCGATACCCGGTCCGAAGAGCGGTATGCGATCACCAGCGGAACCGAGTCGCGGGGCTTTCCAGTTGTTTCCCCGGATGGTTCCAAGCTACTGTTTTCGTCGAGCTCGGCCTCAGCCGATGTCATTTCCGTCGACCTGGCCACGGCCCAGGTGCACCCGCTGATTGCCACCGAGCGCTATGAAGCCATGCCCGCGTGGGCCGCCAAGGAGCCCGTATTGGTCTACACTACCGACCGCAATGGACCAAATGAAATCTGGCTGCATGGGCCAGGAACCTCTGAGCGCCCGCTCTTCCCTTCCCGCGGGTCCATTGGAGCCGCGAGCGGAAGATGGCTGATGGGCCCCTCGCCTTCGCCGGATGGTTCGCGCGTGATTTATGGCGTCATCGAAAACGGCATCCTCAGTTTGCGGATCGCGGCGGTCAGCGGCGGCACGCCTATCCGTCTCACCAACGATTCATCGGCCACCGAAGAGCCCGGCTCCTGGTCACCGGATGGTGCGTGGTACGTCTATCAAGCGGTGCACAACGGTAAGGATGATCTCATGAAAGTGAAGACTTCCGGCGAGGCCACGCCCATCGTCTTGCAGGCGAATATCCACCGTCTCACCGCAACCGTGCCGTGCTGGTCGCCTACGGGCGATTGGATCGGTTACAGCGACCGCGGCTACAAGCTGATCTCCCCCGATGGCGCTAAGACGCTCGATCTCAGTGCTCAAAAGCCTATTGCCGCAACGTTCTCAGCGGATGGCAAGCTCCTCTACGGTATCCGCACGGATGGCGACCGGCGGCTACTCTATTCGGTGGATATCGCCCGCGGCGTCGCGAAAGATATCGGCGACGTAGGATTCGACAATATTCCCGTGAGCCCCTTGAATCCGGGGGTGCGCCTTAGTCTTTCGCCGGATGGGAAGAGCCTGACCTATGGAACCATCAAGTCCAAAGTCAACATGTGGATGCTCCAAGGCTTCACCGCGAAACGCGGGTTCATGGGCCTTTGGTAGTATCAATCTTCCCGCAGCGCCCTCACCGGATCCAACCCCGCCGCTCTCCGCGCGGGAATCCAACAAGCCGCCACCGTCACTAGCAGAAATCCCGCCGCCATCGCGCAGTAAGTTGCCGGATCCGTTGCTGTCACTCCGATCAACATGCTCTGCATCGCCCGCGTAAGCCCGAGAGCCGCCAGCACCCCAACCGCAATCCCCATGGCGCTCAAACGCAATCCGTGAGCCACCACCAACTGAAACAGACTCCATGGCGCCGCTCCCACGGCCATGCGCACGCCTAACTCAGCCGTGCGCTGGCGCACTGCGCTCGAGATCACTCCATACAATCCGACAGCGGCCAGCGCGGCCGCAATCGCCGCGAACAGCGCGATCAGGATCAGCGAAAAACGCGTCTGGGCCTGCGCCTGTTCCACCAACGCCTGCATCGGCATAACCTCGCCCACGGCCAGCCGTTTGTCGAATTTAGCGATCTCGGCGCGCACCAACGGCGCCAGGCGCATCGGATCTCCATCGGTCGCGACGGCCCATCGCGAGGCGGCGCCGAATCCGATGAAGCCATCCGTGACGAACATCTCCTCGCGGCCGTCCTCGGAAAGCGATTCGTGCCGCTCATGCGCCACCACGCCGAGCACCGTGACCCATTCGGGCTCGGGCGTCCGAATGCGGATAAAGAGGCGTTTGCCGACAGCCGATTCATGTGGGTACGCCTTCGCAGCCAACAGCTGATCGATGACGATGCCGGTGGAGCTTGGCATATTGTCCGCCTCCGTGAAACCGCGGCCTCCCACGATGCGCGTGCCCATGGTTTCGAAGTAGCCGGGAAGCACGAAGAAGACATTGGCCTGCCGGAAGCGGCTCTGGTCGGTAACCGCATCCTCGCGTGCGTACTTGCCGTTGGCTACCCCGCCATCCAGCGGGAACGGACTTGCCGCAGTCACCGATGTTACGCCCGGAAGATGGCGAAAGCGATCGCGCAGGTCGCGCATATGGGCGGCGCGCTGATCGGCATTGTTGCCGAAAACCGGCAGGAAGAAAGTGAGCTTGCCGCGTGCGTCGAAGCCTGGGTCCTCGCGGGTAAGCGCCAAAAAGCTACGTAGCATCAGGCCTGAACCGATGAGAAGCACGAAAGAAAGCGCCACCTCCGCCGTCACCACGCCATTGCGTAACCACGCGCCGGAGCCAAGCCCCGCGGTGCGTCCGCTGGCGCGCAGCGCATGTGCGAGATCTGGCCGCGAGGCGCGTAATGCGGGCACAATCCCGAACGCCGCCGCCGCACCGACCGCAGCCAGCAGGGCGAATGAGAGCACCAGCGGATCGAGCGCCACCACCTCCACGCGCGGCAGGCTCTTGGGCGCAAGCGCAATCAGCCAATCGATTCCCAGCCGCGCCAGCAGCAGGCCCAACGCCACGCCGGCGGCGGCGATCATCAGGCTTTCCGAAAGCATCTGCCGCACCAGACGCCAGCGGCCGCCGCCTAAAGCCGCGCGCACGGCCAATTCGCGGTCTCGCGCAGCCATGCGGACCAGCAGCAGATTCGCAACATTGGCGCAAGCGATCAAGAGCAGAAAGATCACGGCGCCCATGAGCGCGAGCAGCGCGGGACGCACCTTCGCCACCAGACGCTGCTGCATCGGCTCGACCGTGATGCCCAAGTTAGCCGTCGCCATCACTGGAAAACGCCGGCGCAAATCGGTTGCAATAGTCTCGAGCTGCCCGGCAGCCTCCGCGATTGTCACGCCGGGCTTGAGCCGGCCGATCACCCGGAGGAAAACATTATTCCGGTCCGCGCGCGCGTAATCGATCCGCGCGGCCGTCCAGATGTCGGGTTTCGTCTCGAGACCCGCGGACGGCGGAAACAGAATCTCCGCATCGGGCGCCGCCACACCCACAATCTGCGCCTTGCCAAATCCGAGATCGACGCCCCGGCCGACAATATGCGGGTCCGAACCATAGCGTTTCTCCCAGAATTCGTGGCTGAGAATCGCCATCGTCGGAGGCCCGGCAGCCGGCGCCGCGCCCGGGGGCGGGGGTGCCGGAACCGTTTCGTCGGATGCGATGAAATCGCGCCCCAACTCGACGCGATGGCCGACGAGGTCGAAGAAGTTGCGCGTTACGCCCGCTGCTTTGATTTGCTCGGCCTGCCCGTTCTCATCCGAATAGGAGACACGAAACGTGTTCACGGCGGCGAATCCGTCGAAGAGTGTCGCTGAGTGCCGAATGTCGTCGAAATTGCCCGGCGAGAAGGGAAAATCGGGTAGATGGCGCGCGCGAAGTTCGCCCCAGACCAACACCAGACGCCCTGGATCGCGATAGGGCAGCGGGCGCAGCAGAACCGCGTTCACAACACTGAAAATGGCGGTGCTCGCGCCGATCCCAAGAGCAATCGTAAAAATGGCCGTCAGCGCGAAAGCAGGACTCTTGCGCAGCGAACGAAAGGAGAACGCGATGTCGCGCATAAGCAATAGACGCTCCAGGCTGGATCTGGCGCCGACTATGCACCCGGATCCACGTTCTTCATACTATGTTGGTGCGCGCCAGGATGCAAAGGCCGCCGGCAAGGCGCTTAGACGCGGCCGAGTTGGCGCCGCGAAGGGTGGTGACCGTTCGCGTGCGTCTATGCCCGGAAGCAAAAAACTCATGCGTTCGGCGCCGATAGCGAGAACGGGTGAGCGTCGTCGGCGAATGCCACCTCGCAGAGGGTCGGCCAATGCCAGCGATCGAATCATAGAGCGCTTCTGTTAGCTCGAACGCCCTACAGTATACGCCGAAGCTGCGTGCCTCTATGCCGGCGCCACTTCCGTATACTCCAGTTCCAGCGCCGCGTAGCACTTGCCGCACACCAGGCCACCATCTTCCGTCAGATACACCAATGGCGAACCGCAGGCGGCACATTCGGCGGTAGGGTCGGTGGCATCGGGCGGCGGATCGGGCGGCAGCACTCCGCGGACTACCCCGCCCTTCCTTGTCGTAGCCGGCTCGAAAGTCGCGCCGCACCCGCTGCACACGTGGTTGTAGCAGCAGTTCGGTGTGCAGCTATAAAACACTTCCGCCGAACCGCACACCGGACACGCCAGCTCGAGTTTGCGCGTGCGCACGGCTATTGCTTCTGCATGCCGAAGAAGACCGGGTCGTAGACCACTTTGGTATTCTTCTGGATCTCTTCCATCGCCTTGTTAGCTTCTTGCGGACGAAGCTTCTTTTCGATCTCGGGTTTGACCTCGTCGAAGGTCTTGTGCTCCACGTTGTCCACTTTAATGATGTGGTAGCCGAACTGGCTTTTCACCGGCGCGCTGATTTCACCCGGCTTCAGTTTGAACGCTGCTTCGTCGAACGAAGGCACCATCTTGCCGTGACCGAACGTGCCCAGGTCCCCGTTCATGTTCGCCGAACTCGTGTCGTCGGATTCCGCGGTGGCAAGCTGCCCGAAATCGGCGCCACCCTGCAAACGCTTTTCGATATCCTGCGTCTTAGCCAGCGCCTCTTCTTCGGTCAGGTCCTTGCCGCCCGGCTTAACGGGTACCGGCGATCCCTTAAATCGAATCAGGATGTGGCGCGCACGAATCTGTTCGTATTCCGCTTTATGGTCGTCGTAGTACTTATGCAACGCCGCGTCGTCGATTTTTACATCCTGATTGATCTTCTGCGCAGTCATGCCGGCCAGCACCTGATCGGTCTGGAACATGAGCTGCGTCTGAAATTCCGGCGTTTTATCGTAACCGCGGCGCTTGCCCTCCTGCGCGATCACCAGCACCCGCACCAATTGATCGGCGAACTGCTTCCGGCCGGGACCCTTAACGAAATTCCTATACTGCTCCTGCAGTCCCTCGGCAATCTGGTCGAACTGCTTTGCCGTAATCGTAAGGTCCCCCACCGTGAGAATTACTGTCTCCGGTGGAACCTGAGCGGGCGCCGGCGGGAGCGTAAGAGGCATCGTTACCGATCCGTTGGGGTTGGTCACTCTGCCGCCCGGTCCTGTGACGGACGGCGGGGGAGGAGGGACAGGCGTGGCCAAACGCGTAGCTGGCGGCTGGGTTGGCGGGGTCGGAGGGGGAGTTTGCGCCAGCAGACACGCGGCCGGACACACTAACAGTACAGTACGGAAAAAACTCATATATATCTATAATAAACTGGCTGCTGCGCGAACGGCCCGACGCGGCAAACCTCTATCGCGCCGGTTCGATCTCGGCGGACATCGACCCCTTGGAGCGATCGAGCCGCCAGTCCGGGCCATACGCGCGAATCTGATCGCGCGCGAACTCCGCGGCGCCCAATTCGCACGTGATCAATGTGGTTCGCCCGCAGCGGTCCACTTCCTCGGCATGTCGGTACGCCTGATCGAGCGAGAAGATCAGGATCTTCTGCAGCATCTCGATCACGTAATCGTATGTGTGGTCGTTATCGTCGAGCAACACCACGCGGTAGCGGGGTACAAGATCCTCGCGCTCGATAGTTTCCGTGCCCGGTGCGATCTGCGGCCGCGTCATAGCTTAAGAGATAGTATGCTTCATTGCGCGCCGTGTGACAAGGCGATTAACCCCTTCGAGGGGTTAACCAACCCATGCGAGCCCATTCTGCAAACCAATTTTGCACGGAAGCGGCAAGAGCGGCGGCGTCTTCATCGGCAACGGCGCTAGATTCCATCAGTCCTTCCAGAGCCTCCGCAACCGGCTTTCCCGCGCCAAGCGCCGCAAGTAATTCGAATTCGCCAGCGTCGAGCCTGCGGTAGTAAACCACATTGGCGTCGCGGAACACGGCGAGATGCATCCGCCGCGGCTTCAAACGCAGATACCGCCGTGCGGCGCGGCGCCGGTCGCGCTCCACCCGATCGTTGCTCGGCGCGTTGCTCGCCCCTTCATGCTCCTCAGTCCACTCACTGGCTTCGATGCGCAGATCGTCCACTGGGTAACCCAATTCGAGCAGTGAGAGATGTGGCTGCAAGCCCACTTGCAGATCCGGACCCGGTTCCAACAGATCTTCCGGACCCAGCGTCTTGCGCTCTTCCCCATCGAAGGCTTCGATGTGCGCCCATTCGAGACGAATCATGTCGATCGCAAGATCGAAATGCTTCCCGGCATATTCGGGATGCCCCCGCAGCCACGCCTCGAGCCCTTCGCCCAAATTGCGCAACGTGAACGATTGCGATGGCCGGTCGGCCAGATAGGCGCGCACCAACTTATCGAACGCGCGCGGCCCAAGCGCCGCCGCCAGGCCGGGAAAATCGTCGTACAGGCAATCGATCACCCGAAACCAATAACTGCGGCTATAGATCTCGAGGCGTTCTAGAGGCGTCAGGCGGTCGTTGGGTTTGACGAGTTCATCGGCATCGCCGCGCCACTCGGTGGAGATTTCATCGTGGCGTGCGAGAGGCGCCATGATCGCCGCGCCCATCCGCTTTTGCAATTCGGCAAGATTCATCTGCTATGCCGCCACCGGCGCCGGCAAATACTTCTCCGCTTTGCGCGCCTCGGCGTGCACCTCTTCGAACGATGGAATGCGATCGTCCCATTCCAGCAGCGTGGCCATGTGGCCTACGCGTTCGATGGCGCGTTCGTACAACTTCCACACCGGATCGATCACCGGATGATCGTGCGTGTCCAGAATATATTTCTCGTACTTGGAATGCCCCGCGATGTGGATCTGCGCCACCCGCTCCGCCGGGACCGAGTTCAGATATTCGAACGGATCGAAATCGTGATTCTGCGACGAGACATAAATGTTATTCACGTCCAGCAGAATCCCGCAATCCGCGCGCTCCACCACCTCGTTGAGAAATTCCCACTCGGTCATCTCGGAAACGTGGAACTCCGCATAGCTGCTGACGTTTTCCACCGCCACGGGGATTTCCAGAAAATCGCGCACCTCGCGAATTTTGCGCGCCGTCACTTCAGCCGCTTCGAACGTGTAGGGCATCGGCAGCAGATCGTGCGTGTAGCGCCCATCCACGCTTCCCCAGCAGAGATGATCGCTCAGCCACGGCGTTTTGGTGCGCCTAACCAGCGTCTTGAGCCGCCGTAAATGCTCGCGATTGAGCGGGCTCCGCCGACCCGAAATACATCGAGACGCCGTGCTGCACCACGCGGTAACGTTCCAGAATCTGATCGAGCATGGCTAGCGGCCGGCCGCCATCCACCATGAAATTTTCGGAGATGATCTCGAACCAGTCCACCGCCGGTTTGTGCGCGAAGATGTGATGGTAATGCGGAATGCGCAGGCCGATGCCTACGCCGTAATCGGTGAATCCGTTGAAGCGATTTCGGGGCATGGAAATTTAGTGGCGCAGGCGCCCCGCCCGCGCAGATACTTCACGTAAGCTTGAGGCCTGCGCCACTAACGAATCTAGTGCTTCTTACCATCCGTTGCGCAGCCGCCGAGGCCTTTGCAGGAGTTTTTGCCGGCGCAGGAGTGCTTTTCGGTGATCCCGGCCGCGGCGGCCTTGTTAGACTTGGAGCCATCCGTGGCGCAGCCACCGTTTCCCTTGCAGGAATTCTTGCCGGCGCAGGCGTGCTTTTCCACCTTGTTTTTCGCAGGCTTCGAACTCTGGCTGCTCGAATCCTGCGTCGGCGTAGCGGCGCGCGCGATGGTTCCACCCAGCAGGCCAGTCATGGCCGCCGTCAATACCAATGAACTTCTGGAAATCTTCATGTCGTTTGCTCTCCTCTTAAATGATCTAATTAACTACGCTAGCCCGTCACGGGGATTGTATCGCAAACCCGAGGGCTCAATTTTCGTCAGTCAGTATAATCTACGTTCGTCCAGGGAAAATCGGATGTTGATCCGTGAAAATCGCGCGCAAGCCGCCCGAGCTGGCAGAACGAGGCAGGGCTTGCCCCCTCGAAGCCCGTACCAATAGTGGAGCCTGCCGTTTCAAGCTGCTCGACTGGATAGCTTGCCGGAGGATCGCGCTTACTTCCCTCAGCCCCATGGACATCTCTCGAGGATCCGTGGAATATCTTGGCAGCCTTCCGTACTGGTGGCGGTCGGTATCTTCTACTTGTTCCGAATGCGGTTCGACCGCCGCAAGAGAAGAAGACATTATCAGGCCTGGCAGGTGATTCACAAGGCCCAAGGCAAGAGGCTGGCAGCGGCGGATCGCTTGAGCAATTGTCACGAGTTTAATGCGGACGGCGTGCCGCTCGTGCCGCCCGCGGACGTATCCGGGCATTCATCAGGGCGTTCGGTCTCCATCAAACCCGAGGCGTCATCGGATCCAAGTTCGAAGCCGCCGATCTTCCGCAACACCATAATCCGCCGAAGTTTGGAAGCGGTTGGGCTACGCCAATGTGAACTGCCGCCAAGCTAAGCGCGGATATCGACGTCTCCGGCGTAAATCTGACAGAGACAGCGTTAAGCGGGATGCCGAACTCGACGGCGCGGTCACTCTGGAGGCACGATCTCAGCGGCGGTGCCGATCTCTCCGAACCCGAGCTTCGCACCATGCAACGATATGGATGCATCCAATGGAAGAAACTGAAAGAGTGTCACGTCGCGGTCAATATCTATGGGACGCAAACCGCCGCGAGGAGATTCGTCGATTGGTCGCTCGCGATTCAGGAGACGTCGATCAATGGTCTTAACTGGGATCCGAAACCGGATAGCCGAGGAACAATCCATGCCGAAACACTTCGACTTGTCGCGCCGCGGTCTCCTCGCTTTGGGCGCATGCGCGTTGGCGCGCCGCTCCGCAGCCGGCGACGGCGCGCCGTTTCGCATCACAATGGGCAAATCGGTGATCGAAGTGTCGCTCCCCTCGGCCGGAATAGATCTCGCCCCGCCCAGCCTCATAACGTGGGTTACCGTCGCCGCGCGCGCCGTAACGGCGTACTATGGCGTGTTTCCCACGGCCACCGCGACCGTGACTGTGAATTCCATCGAAGACCGCGCGGGAGTGTTAAACGGAACGACATATGGCGGGGATCCGCCGCGCACCAGGATGGGCGTAGGCCAGCACACCACTACACGCCAACTCGAGAACGATTGGACCATGACCCACGAGTTCGTCCATCTGGCGTTTCCCGATATGACGAGGCAGCATCATTGGCTCGAAGAGGGACAGGCCACCTACATCGAACCCATCGCCCGCGCGCAGATCGGGACCCTCGCGCCTGGAGCGCGTCTGGGGCGAATCGATCCGCGATATGCACAGGGTCTGCCGGCGCCAACGACCGCGGCCTGGATTTCACGCGCACCTGGGGCCGCACCTACTGGGGCGGAGCGATCTACTGCCTGCTGGCGGACGTGCGGATCCGCGAGCGCACCGGTAACCGGGCCGGCCTGCAGCAGGCATTGCGCGGCGTGCTTGCGGCGGACGGAAACATCGAATACGATTGGCCCATCGAAGAAGCGCTTCGAACCGCGGACGAGACGGTGAAAGTCCCGGTAATGACGGAGCTTTACGACCAGATGAAGGACAAGCCGTTCGCGCCGGATTTAAACGGACTCTGGCAGCGGCTGGGAGTGGAACTGTCTGGAGGGCAAGTGTGAGATTTCGTGACGACGCGCCACTTGCCGAAGTACGAAAGGCGATTACGAGGCCGCTGAGATAAGTCTAAACCATAAATCCGCAACTTGTCATCCCCTTTGGTTATCTGCTAGAATTAACTATAGATTCTACTGTGTTGCTTTCGCCCGCTCTATCTATTCCCCACAAAACCGGCGATTGTTCCCTCCAGGCAATACATCCGAGGAGTAACGTTTAAAACACAATTTATGGCATCCAACAACTATTCCCAGGGCGCTCAGGTAGAGCACCTGAAATTTGGTCTGGGTACTGTCATGTCCAGCAGTGAAGAACGGATCGTGATCAAGTTCGACGATCACGGCGAAAAAAAGTTCGTCACCAATCTGGTGATGGGCAGTCTCAAGAAGAGCGACCGCCAGCCGCCTGCCGAAAAGAAGCGCGCCAGCCGCAAAAAGGCCGCGCCGGTCGCGGTTTAACAGGCATCATTGAGGATTCCCGTTTGAACGCACTTCAAAAGCGACTATTCGAAGAAGCCCGGAAACGTAATCCCGAGCTCAAGATCCCAACAGATGCGGTTCCGTCGGCCAATGATTTGACGGAGGCCGACCTCGCGCTGATCAAGCAGGGCGTCGGCGACAAGACCTCCCGCCCCTCCACCGGCGGCGGAGGCGGCGGGGAAGCTGTCGAGGAAGCCCCCACCGGCGAGCAGCCAGGAAGCGTCGTCACTTATTTCGAAGCCAAAGGCTTTGGGTTCCTGCGCCCCGACGACGGCGGCCGCGACATCTTCTTCCACGTCTCGCGTCTGGTCGAAGGCTTGGCTACCGATCTCAAGCCCGGAGCACGCGTGCTCTATGAGCTTGGGATGGACCGCACCGGTAAAATGGCCGCATCCAGTGTGCGGATTGCGCCGCCTCCAGCCGCTTAGCGCTTCGATTTCTTCGATTCAGCTGGATACATATTCCAGGCCGTCAGGCATCACGCGGCCAGCGATAGATCCAAGCGCATCGCTATTGACGTTCGCACATTATAGCGAAAGCCCTAGTCCGAAGGCCGGAATATGTGGGGCAGCCCTTCCGGGCTGCCGCCGGGCTTCGGCCCGGCGCTCCGCAATCGCAGAGGACGCTTTCAAATCCACCACAAAATCGGGGCCGCGTCACAATCTAGCGCGAAGCTCAATTAAGCGCCCCCATCACCCTGTAGCGTTTCTTGACGTTTCGCAATCATTACTTTCATAGCCCATGTTGCGCAGGATATTGCCGGTCACTTCGGCGATCTGACTCTCGAAGATTTGCGGTAACATTGCGTGCAAAGGAGTTGAGATGCGGCACGCAATTGGCGTCGAGATCCTCATCCTCGCGGCCCTCCCCCTGGGAGCCGCGATCAATCAGCCGGTGAAGGTGGAAGGCGGGCAGGTGGCAGGCATCCCTGGCAAAGACGCCTCTATCGCTGTCTTTAAAGGCATCCCATTCGCGGCCCCTCCCGTTGGCGACCTGCGCTGGAGGGTGCCCAATCCGCCAGTCGCTTGGCCCGGCGTTAAGAAGGCCGATCAGTTCGGGAACAGTTGTATTCAGAACATTGTTGCCGCACGCAGCCCATGGACCTATGAGTTCATGACCCACACAGACGTTAGCGAGGATTGCCTGTATCTCAACGTGTGGACCGGCGCCAAGGCGGCGGGAGAGCGATGCCCGGTGTACATGTACATATATGGCGGCGGCAACACGGAGGGCTCGGGCGCCGTCCCGGTCTATGACGGTGAGGGGCTTGCCAGAAAGGGCATCATCGTCGTGACCGTGAACTATCGTCTGGGGATCTTCGGTTTCTTCACGCACCCCGAGCTGACCGCCGAATCCGGCGTCCACTCATCTGGCAACTACGCGCTTCTCGACCTGATCGCGGCGCTCCACTGGATTCACAACAACATTGCAGCTTTCGGCGGCGATCCGAATCATGTCACCATCGGCGGCCAATCGGCAGGCGCTTCCAACACTCACAGCCTGGTTGCTTCGCCGCTGGCCAAAGGGCTATTTCAGGGCGCGGTCGCCGAGAGCGGATCGAGTGTAAACGGTCTGGGACTGATGAACGCCCGCACGCTGGCCGACCAGGAGCAGGTGGGCGTACGTTTCGCCGAGGCAAAGGGAGCACACTCCATTGCCGACTTGCGCAAAATGTCGTGGAAGGAAATTACCGCCGCAGTACCGGGATTGAACGCGCGCTTCGGAACGGTGGTCGATGGCTACGTGCAGCCGCTGTCCGCCGGGGAAATGTTCGCGCAGGGACGGCAGAACGACGTGCCCACACTCACCGGTTGCAATAGGGACGATTTGGGCGGCGGAAACCCGCATCCCAATACCACAGCCGGCCAGTTCCAAAGCCAGGCACAGCAGCGGTATGGCGATTTAGCGTCGGCGTTTTTGAAGTTGTACCCCGCCGCGAGCGATGACGAAGCACGCGCATCCTCCAACGAAAGCTCGCGCGATTCGATGCGAACCTCGATGTACCTTTGGGCCGTGAGTCGCGCCAGGACGGCGAAAACCAAGGCGTACACATACTACTGGGACCACACCATGCCAGGGCCTGATGCCGATAAATACGGCGCTTTCCACACCAGCGAAGTTCCATATTTTATGGACACGCTTTATATGTCCGATCGCCCATTTACCGGCGCCGATCATAAGATCGCCGAAACCGTCTCATCCTATCTTGCCAACTTCATCCGCACGGGCGATCCCAATGGGAGAGGTCTGGAACACTGGCCGAGCGCAGCCGAAGACCCTGGAACCACTATGGAAATCGGCGACAAAGACGCGCCCATCCCCGTGGCCGGCAGCAAGGAAAAGCTGGATTTCTTCACGACGTTTCTGATGAAACCCCGCGTTGCCGCTGCGCCACTGCGGCAACAATGACGGTTGCGCATCCGTCCATTACCTAATGTCGCGGAATCGGGGGCGGCTGGCTGACCGCCCAGTGTGCGGTACGCGATTCATTTTACGGGCAACCGACGGCGATCGCCGACTTGGCGATCTCCTGCTTTTGGACCGAACGAGAGACGGGAGGCTGATAGCCTATACAGTTTTCGGTCCTTGTATTGGAAACTAGACTATTCCGATCCCGTTCTTCCGCCTCGAAACGTCTGCTTTGCCGAAGTCAAGTGATTGGCGAGCACACCGGACAGCAACTTCCTCGAGTGGCGTTACCGGAAAGTAGCGCCTCCCGTCATCTAACGCGCTATTGTTCAGGGTCTCTGCGCTGTGCATCGTCGCGGAGAGAGCGTCAGTTGCAGCGCGCGCAATTGGCTGCCGGCCGGATGCCGTCCATGGCTAGCCCGGCTGAACGCGAGTAAGCGCCGTACCCGGCTGCGGGTTCGCGCTCGTGTTAGCCGTAATGTTCGCTTTCGGCGTGATATTGAAAAGGCGCACCTCGCCGGTGGCCAGAGAGACGGCGACGCTTTGAAAGCCATCCTCCGGTTCGTTCTGAAGGAACTTAACACCCTTATTTTCCAGTGCCTTCTTAAGCCGTTGAAGTCCCGACTGCGTGCTTTTTTTCGACAGTTCGTCCGTCATACTCTGCACAATTGCATTGACATTGCTCCCTAGGAACCCAAAGCCCTCATATAGGGAGTAATCCTTTATTCCCGCATGGCCGAACGCTGTAATAGTAAGCCCGATTCCGGACTTCGGCTTCGGTTTCTCGATTTCTGTTGGAGACGGCGGCTTCTCCAGAGACGATGGCTTCTCCAAAGACAGCGGCTTCTTCGAAGACAGCAACTTCTCCAGCGACAGCGGCTTCCCCGAAGACGGCGTGCCCCAGTTTGCGGATTGAAAATGCGCCAACAGCGTCCATTCAGGGCTATACAGAATCAGGCCGATGCAGGAGGCAAATCCGGTCGATTTCAAGTAGCGTACTGTGGCATGATCGTTTTTAACGAGCGCAAAGTTGCCCATCGGAACCGAAAAGGAGTTGTCCGCATCTCCGAACGCGTTTTGGTCGGACTCTTGTCTAACGGTGATTGGCATAACACCTCAATCAATACTAACTCGGCGGCCGCGTAGCGCGCCTATCCGGTCGCCAAGCCTAGGGATCACCCAGAAGGAATCGGCGCAGCGAATTGGTGTGGACCACTGCACTTGGCCCGATGGGAAAGAGGCGAGCGGGAACCGCGCGGCGAGTTTATCTGGATATAGGCGATGCCAGTTTCCGGTATGCGCGTCTACCATTCGGACACCTACAGGGGACCATGGTACATGTTTGCGTAATCGTAGTGCGACCGAGGGTTCACCTTAATCTGAATAGCGCTGAAACTCTCGACGATTATTTGAGCCGGAAACGCCCCGAGGTGACCATAGCCCGGTAGTCCGCAGCTCTTTAGGTCACATGGGCCTTGCCGAGAATGTTTTGCTCTGGTCTCAAGCCGACCGACAACCGTAACCCATATCTCGAATCGCTTACCGGTTGCCTTGGCATTGTTCTCCACCGAACCCAGCGTCTTGGCCAATTCATCCCAGACGCCGTCTTTGCCGCCTTCAAGGTTGACGAAGGAGGGCCATAGACCACCGGCGCAACTTTGCGGGCAGTCTTGCCGCAGTCCGTAATAGTAGACGCCTCGGACCGTCACCCTTTGGTTGCGGAATGCCGGATAATCACGCGACAGTTCACAGACGGACATCACGGAAGTATTGTCAGCAGGTTCAGCGGCGACCTGCCGTGTTTTGAGTACCGCACGACGGTGGCGGTCGAGTTGTATTGCGTACGCTGTCCGGATTGCGGCGTGAAGACCGAGAAAATCCCGCAATTGCCGAGCAAGGCCCCTTCAGCAAGCGGTTCGAAGACGCTGTCGGCGAGTCCCGCGAGAGTGCGGCGGCGCAGCGCGTGGCCAAACAGTTCGGGTTGGCGGCGAGCACGGTGCGGTCGGTCGATCTACGCTATCTGGAACGGTGGTCCGCCCAGCGTCGTAAGCCGGCGCTGCGGCAACTGGGGGTGGATGAGATTCACCTGGGTAAGAAGGCGAAATTCCTGACCGTGACCAGCAACCTGGAGAGCGGCGAGCCGCTATGGTTCGGACGGGAGCGGAAGAAACGGCTTTTTTGAAAAAGAACTGAACTCACGGCAACGCAGAGGTATCGAAGCGGCGTCGTGGACATGTGGGCGCCCTTCCGGCAAAGCATCGAACAATGGGCGCCGGAGTGTCGCATCGTGTATGACAAATTTCACATCATGCAGCACGCGAATCGGGCGGTGGACGAAGTGCGGCGCGCGGAATTTTTCCGCAAAGGCGGATCACTGCGCGGGCTGGTGAAAGGGAAGCGCTGGCTGCTGCTGACTCGCTGGGTGAATCTGACGGCAGGGAGGCGGCGGCAACTCAACGAACTGTTCACACTCAACCGCCGGCTGTTGAAAACCTATCTACTCAAAGAGAGCCTGGACCGGCTGTGGGACTACCGCTACGCCGGAGCCATGACGCGATACTTCAAGGGTTGGCTGGATCAGTTGCGATGGCAACGTCTGAAGCCCTTTCAGAAGCTGGCAGACATGCTGCTGGAACACTTCGACGGCATCCTCAATTACTACGACACGAAAGTCCCGCTGGGAGTCGCCGAAGCGATCAACGGGAATATCAAAACCCTGCTGAGACGCGGTCGCGGGTAGAAGAACCTAAGATATCTCCTGTTGAAGGCCCAGCGACTGGCCGCCACAAGAACCGAGTTCGTGGCCTTCGAGAAGGCCGCATGAATAACAGACCCCGCCAGTTTCTTGCGCAGAGCCCTTTTTTCAAGACTGCGGATGTACTGCGTTCTTCGAGTCCACCGACGCGGTGGACTCCTGAAATGCCTCCCGGTCACGCCAAGAGCCGCTAGGCTGCGTTGCTCCTGCCACCACGTTTCTCCACCTCAGTGGGACGAAAATAAAGTGCCAACTGAGCAACCCAAGACTGCATACCCCAATCTGGATTTCCTGCTCCAGTCTTTGCGGCCACCGGTGACGACGTTCTCGAGAGCGATAACACGCGAGCGCCAAGGTGCTGATTCAAATGCATTATGGAATTGACTACACACCGGGATGCGATCGCAAACGCGCCCATCCCCGCCATATGCCACAATGCTCTTTCCGGCCCCTTTTATGCCATTTATCCACAAAGATTTCCTGCTGAGCAACAAGCACGCCCGCTACCTCTACCAACGCTTCGCCGCCGCGGAGCCGATCCTCGATTACCACTGCCATCTGCCGCCCGCCGACATCGCCGCCAACCGCCAGTTCCGCAACCTCTTCGAAATCTGGCTGGAAGGCGACCACTACAAGTGGCGGGCCATGCGCGCCAACGGCGTCGCCGAGCGCTACTGCACCGGCGACGCCGCGCCCTACGAGAAATTCCTCGCCTGGGCGCGAACCGTGCCGCAGACCCTGCGCAATCCGCTCTACCACTGGACCCACCTCGAACTGCTGCGCTACTTCGACATCGACGAACTTCTCGACGAGAATACGGCCCCGCGCATCTGGGAGTGGGCCAACGAGAAGCTCGCCACCGAGGACCTGCGCGCCCAGGCATCCTGAGCAAGTTTTCCGTGCGCGCCGTCTGCACCACCGACGACCCGGCGGACGATCTCGCGCACCACAAGGCCATCGCCGAAGCGGGCTCACCACCAAGGTCTTCCCGACGTTCCGCCCCGACAAGGCGCTCGCCGTGCACGCGCCCGAGGCGTTCAATCCAGTGGATCGCGCGGCTCGAAGCCGCGAGCAACCGCAGCGTCGACAACTTCCAATCCTTCCTCGACGCGCTGAAATCGCGCCACGACTTCTTCCACCCGCATGGGCGGCCGCCTCTCCGATCACGGCTTGAACCACGCTGTTCGCCGATTTCCCGCACGGAATCGGAAGCGGCGGCGATCTTCGACCGCGCGCGCACGGGCCAGGCCGCATCGCCCGCCGAGCACGCGCGCTTCGCCTCGTACCTGATGCTGCTCTTCGGCATGCTGGGACGCCGAGCGCGGCTGGACCAAGCAGCTCCACCTCGGCGCGCTGCGCAACAACAACACGCGGCGCTTCCGCGAACTTGGGCCCGGACACCGGCTTCGATTCGATCGGCGACTGGCCGCAGACCGACGCGCTGGCCGCTACCTCGACCGGCTCGCAGGACGAAAACGCGCTGCCCAAAATGGTGCTCTACAACCTGAACCCCGCCGACAACTACGCCTTCGCCACCATGGTCGGCAATTTCCAGGACGGCAGCGTCGCCGGCAAGATGCAGTTCGGCAGCGGCTGGTGGTTCCTCGATCAGAAGGAGGCCATGAAGTGGCAGATGAACGCGCTCTCGAATTGCGGCCTGCTCTCGCGCTTCGTCGGCATGCTCACCGATTCGCGCTCCTTCATGTCTTACCCGCGCCACGAATATTTCCGCCGCGTGCTGTGCAACCTGCTCGGCAGGGATATGGAATCGGGCGAAATTCCGGACGATGAGGAACTGGTGGGGCCGATGGTGCGCAATATCTGCTACGGCAACGCCCAGCGGTTTCTGGGATTGGATGTGAGCAACTGACTTCGGCAAAGCGCGCCGCCCTGGCGCGCGTTCCGGCACTCGATCCGCTGATGGGCCCGTCGGAGAACCGGAGGCAACGTTGGAGTTCCCCGCTGCAACCGTACCATTAGACACTGTCCAAAGGCTTTGTAGTCCACCTGAAAGATAGATGAAAATACCCAATCCAACTAGTGCGATCACAGCGGTAAAGAGACAGTATTCGGCGAGGTCCTGCCCCTGGTCGTTCCTCCGAAAATAACCTTTCCACTTATGGAACAATCTTTCTACCACTTGGGTAAATTCTAAGGGGACTAGAGGAGCCACTGTACTAGATTGTCATTGGTTATGGCCCCCTCAAGGTTTTGCCCATACCGGCCGATAATGATAGAAGCCATGCTTATCTCCACACCAGCCCTCGGCGAAGCAATATGGGAATTGCCGCCGCTGATCCTCCATCCGTTCAGCGAGCGCATCTCGCCCGAGTCGTTGCTGGAAAACTCAAAGGCGGCGTTGATGCTCTCGGGGTTACTGCCGGGAGATGGCCAGGACCACGAACTTTAAACCGCAAACTGTTGGCCGGCCGATATTCGGAAATCCGAATGCTCTATTTACCTGGGCAAGGACGTGTTCCGGTGGATCGGCCAATGCATGGAAATCGCCGCGCGCGAACCCGAACTGGGTGAGGCCGAAGTGAAGCGGCAGAGTTTCGCCGGCTTGTTGGGCTGCCGCCGCCCAACGTCCGCGAGAAATTGCTGCGTTGGGGCGTCAACGATTACCCGTCGGTATTCGCCCGGGCCGTTGGGTTGAATGCGCTCTTCGCCGAGCCTCCTGCCTTCGAAACCCTGGCGGAGGATTTCATCCGCAACTATCACCGCGCGGCCGATCTGCTCTACCAGGCTTTCATGGAATCGGAGCCGCACCGTGTGGCCGCGCCAAGGAACTTCCGCTTCGATTTGTATGCCTCGGGGGAATACGCGAAGATGCTCGCCACGGAGTGGGCGGGCGAGTAATTCCTATCGCAAGCGCCGGCCGGTAAGACATAAGACGTGATTTCAGAGACTGCCACGCCCCTTGGCATCTTTGCCTGAGATTACTCCTTCCCGCATAATAGAGCTTGGCAATTACCGAACAAACACGTCCGCAAGCCCGCTCGTTGGCGGACGTACACTCTAGCGTAGCTACCTCGCAGCCGTCTTTCTGGCGACGAATGTTCGCCTTCGCCGGCCCAGCCTATCTAGTCAGCGTAGGCTACATGGACCCAGGCAATTGGGCCACCGACCTCGAAGGCGGCGCCCGCTTCGGCTACCAGTTGCTTTGGGTGTTGGTAATGTCCAACGCCATGGCGATTCTGCTGCAAACGCTCAGTGCGCGCCTCGGCATTGTCAGCGGACGCGATCTCGCGCAAGCTTGCCGGGAACGTTATCCGCGCAGCGTCAACATCGCCCTTTGGGCCCTTTGCGAAATCGCCATCGCCGCCTGCGACCTCGCAGAAGTGCTCGGCGCCGCCATCGGCCTCAACCTGCTCTTCCACATTCCGTTGCTGTTCGGCGTGTTGCTCACTGCCGCGGATACCCTGCTGCTGCTCTGGTTCCAAAGCTTCGGCATCCGCACGCTGGAGGCTTTTGTACTGGCGCTCATCGCCGTCATCGCGGGCTGTTTTTCATCGAAGTGCTGTGGGCGCATCCCGATCCCCTGGATCTCGCGGCCGGCCTTGTGCCGCGGCTCGGCAAAGACAGCCTCTATCTCATCATTACCATCGTAGGCGCGACCGTGATGCCGCACAATATGTACCTGCATTCCGCGCTGGTGCAGACGCGCCATATCGGACAGAACGAGGCCGCCAAGCGCGCCGCCTGCCGCTACAACCTCATCGATTCCGCCGTTGCGCTCAATGGCGCCATGTTCGTGAACATCGGGATTCTGGTGATGTCGGCTGCGGTGTTCTTTCAGCGCCACATCGCCGTGACGGAAATCCAGCAGGCCTATTTGCTGCTGGCGCCGCTCATGCACGCCGGCCTCGCCAGCGTCATCTTCGCCATCGCGCTCATCTGTTCCGGCCAATCGTCCACGCTCACCGGCACCCTCGCCGGGCAAGTGGTGATGGAAGGCTTCCTCGATATCCGCATGCGGCCCTGGCTGCGGCGCATGGTCACGCGCTCGCTCGCCGTCATTCCCGCTGCGTTGACCATTTATTTTGCTGGACCGAAATCCACGCTCGGCCTCTTGCTCCTCAGCCAGTGCGTGCTCAGTATGCAACTGCCGTTCGCCATCATTCCGCTGATCCACTTCACCAGCGATCGCGGCCGCATGGGACCCTTCGCCAACCGGATTTGGGTGAAGGCGCTGGCTTGGATTATCGCAGCCATCATCATCGCGTTGAATCTTCGCCTGGCCACCGAAGCGATCGCGGGCTGGATGACGAGTGCGGGCCCGTGGCGCGCGGTGATCTGGATCGCCGCCGTTCCCATTGCCCTAGGATTATTGCTCCTGCTGATCTGGGTGACTTTCGAGCCGTTCCTCGCTCGCCGCATCCAACGCCGCGCTAGCGCTACCGCAACTTTGCCGGAGGCCGCTCCGCCCGAAGCCACCGTCGCGCCCGCGCCGGCATATCGCCGCATCCTGGTACCGCTCGATCATACGGAACTCGACCGGCTCGCCGTCACTCACGCCGCCGCCATGGCCCGGCTGCACCACGCCAAGATCTACCTGCTGCATGTGGAGGAAGGCGTGACCAGCCAGATCTACGGCGGCGACGCCTCTACCGCCGAGGTGGAAGCCGGCGCGGCGTATCTCGAAACCATCGCACGGTCATTCCGCGAGCAGGGTATCGAAGTGGAAACGGCGGTGAGCCACTCGCTATGGCCCAAACGCGAGATCGTCCGTTACGCGCACGAGATTCGTCCCGACCTGGTCATCATGGGAGCGCATGGCCATGGCGGGTTAAAGGATCTCATCTTCGGAAACACGATCAACCCTGTACGTCACGACCTGGATATCCCGATGCTGATCGTGCGCCCAGGGAAAAACTAAGAGTTGCACCGAAACCCCAAACGAATTACTGCTTGTCTTTCCGCGCTTGTTTGGCGAAAAAGTCGAACATGGGCGCGAACGCAGGCTGCGCGACGCTGACATGGCTGCCGCCTGGCACTTCGACATAGGTGATCGGCGCCCCCGCCTTTTTGCCCGCTTCCACCATCGTTCTCGATGCGCTCACGTTCACTGTCCGGTCGTCGTCTCCATGCGTCACATACTGCGGCACCGCCTTGATCTTCACCATCCCTGACGCGTCGCCGCCGCCCGAAATCGGCCCCAGAGCCGCAAACAATTCGGGATGATCCATCGCGATGCTCCACGTTCCGTAGCCGCCCATCGAGTGCCCCATCAGGTACACCCTAGACCGGTCAATCTTATACTCGCGCTCCACCTCCGCCATCACGTCGAGCACATCCTGTTCCGCGCTTCCACGATACATTGAAGCCGGCTCACGGCCCTTCGGCGCGGCCACAATGAAGCCGTGCGCTTGCGCGTCGCGCGTCAATTCCTTGCCGTAGGAATCGAACATGCTGTTTTCATCGCCGCCCATGCCGTGCAGCGCCACCACCATTGGCGCCGGCTTGCTGCCATCGTAACTAGTGGGAATGAAGAGCCGGTAAGGCTGCAATGTCCCATCGACCTTCGAAACATAGGCCCTGCGGAAATCGCCCTGTTTGCCCGCGAAAGGATCCCGGCCCGCCGACACCGCATCCAGAATCTCCTCCGCCGATGCGAATTCCGTCTTGAAATCGTACCCGCGGGGGTTCACTTCGCCGCGGTCGGCGCGCTCATAGAGCGCCAGCGGGTATTGAGCGGCAGGAAGCGCCGGGTTGCCGCCGCTCCCCATCTTCGCGAGGCGTGCACGAAGCTTCTGCGCCTCGGCGTCCAATGGCTCTATGTGGATCGGAAGATCTTTGACGAAGGCATTGCGCAAAGCGACCGGCGACGTCCCGTCGGCCTCCGTCAAACGAATCTGAATAACGTAGTTTCCATCCGGCTCGGCCGGTATCTCGATTTTTTCGCTAAACGGAGACTTCGCCGGATCGATTGCAGTCTTCGGCCCCAGGTTCGCCGCCTCCTGATTGCCGCGCATCAGTACCGCGGTTGCGCTCAGCTTCGCCGATGCGATGCGGTCGCTGGTGAAGAGAGGCGTCAGCGAAACCGTAACCGCACCCGAAGAATTTCCCCCGGGCTTCGCCGAGATCATGGCGTGATCCAGTGAGCCTCGTAGCGCCGACGCAAACTCCACGTCGGCGGTCCATTCGACGTTGCGCATTACCGCGTTGCCTTGCGCGTAGAAGCGCATAGCATCTGCATAACGTGCCGCGCGGGCTGCCTGTGCGGCTTCGCGGCCCAGCCTCTCAGCCTCCTTCGCCTGCTCCGGCGTCAGTTTCAGAGACGCTCGCAGCGTGTTATACCCAACCGATGTGCTGAGCGCCAGACCGGCGTCCTGAGCCTGCAAACCACAGGTACAGAGAAAAACCGCGCAGAGACCGGACAACGCAGTCCGGCGGCCAATGTAATGCAACATGGCGCCATCTTACCAGAGCGTGCGCTACTCGGTAGCCGCACTTTGCGACACTGTGTACTGAGCATCGTCCTGCCGCCGCGCGGCCCCATCCCATGCCATCCGCGATCATTCACTATTGGCTCTTGAACCGCCGCGGCGGCGAGAAAGTACTCGACTCCCTATGCCGCCTGCTGCCCGGCGCCGATATCTACACTCTTTTCTGCGATCCGCGCAAGCTCAGCGAAGAGGTACGCCGCCACAAGATTGTCGTGTCCTCTCTCGATCCATTCCGCCGCTGGCATCGCAATCTGCTCCCCCTGATGCCGATGGCCCTCGAGGCGTTCGATCTGCGTGGCTACGATCTCATCGTCAGCAGCGAATCCGGCCCCGCCAAAGGCGTGCTCGCACCCTCCACCGCGCGCCACATCTGTTACTGCCACACTCCCATGCGTTACCTGTGGGATCTTTACCCCGCCTACCGCAACGATTGGACGCGCTCACGAATCAAGCGGGCGCTGATCGCGCCGTTCGCGCACTACATGCGCTTGTGGGATTATGCGTCGGCTGCTCGCGTCGACACCTTCATCGCCAACAGCCGCAACGTTCGTACGCGCATCTGGAAGACCTATCGCCGCGAATCGGAAGTGATCTATCCGCCGGTCGACGTGGAGACGTTCCGTCACGAGCGCGCCGAAAATTACTTCCTGGCCGTCTCGGAACTCGTGCCGTATAAGCGAATCGACCTGCTGGTGAAGCACTTTACGCGGACCGGACAACCGTTGCGCATCGCCGGCGAGGGTCCCGATTCGCGAGCCCTGCGCGCCGCCGCGGGCCGCAACATCCAGTTCCTCGGACGCGTGTCGGACGCCGATCTGCGCGATCTCTACGCGCGCTGCCGCGCCTTCCTAATTCCCGGTGAAGAGGATTTCGGCATCACGCCTGTCGAAGCGCTGGCCAGCGGAAAACCGGTGATCGCCTTCGGCCGCGGGGGCGCGCTTGAAACCGTTCCCCCCTTCGGTGGCGTCCTCTTTGACCGGCAGGACGAAGAGAGTCTCGCGGCGGCAATGTCTCGCTTCGAGCAACTGGAGCCCGAGATCCAACCCGATCGTCTCCAACAGTGGACGCACCAATTCTCCACCACCGAATTTGAGCGCCGGATGGCCGCAGAGCTGACGCCCGCACCTGGATCTGAAGGGCAGTGTTCCCAACCAAAGAGTTAGTGGTTTTCAAGTGCACAACCCCCTCGTAGCCGCATCAAGAAGCTAAAACCCCCGCAAGCCCGCCAGCTCGAAAACGCCCGTCCCCGGCGAGCAAAGCGAGCAATCCCGGACCCCCGACCCCAGCCCCCCGACCGCGCTCGCGAAGCGAGCCCTCACGCTTGCCCCGCCGCCTCCCGTTCGTATTCGATGGGGTCCCCGAACCCGACATTATCCACGCCCAGGCTTCGCAGCACTGAAGCCGCTGTGAGGCGTCTGTAGGAATTGAATGTGATCAGGTGCGCCAGCATCCCGCCGAAGGTGAACTCTTCCGGCGGCTGGCACAGTTCGTCGACGAACGTATCGTCCCAGCCACCGCGCGCCCGTACTGTACACAGCACGCGCTGGAACTCCTCCTCGGCCCGCTCATATCGCGCCAGCATCTCGGCCGGGCTGAGGCTCCGTTTCGTTTCGGGGACTTCGCCCGCAGTCATCGCCGCCGTCCACACTTCCTTGGTGAATACGATGCGGTCCAGCAGTTCCCTGAGGCTCCGCTCGGGTTCGTGCCAGGGCAGCAGTTCCGGCGTTGCGATAGGCCGGTCGAGCTGTTCGTCGGTGAGCTGGCGCGCGTGCTCCAGCAGTTTTCGCGTATGCCAGGATTCATGCCCGGCGAATCGGTCGAAGAGATCCATTTCAAACACTCCTTTCGATAGACATCCGGGAGCCACAAAGTGAACGCCGCTAGCGCCCGCCAGCCGAAAGTGCGATAAGCCCATTCGACGGTACAGGCTCGGCGAAACGCCATAAGCTCTGTGGAATGCGCGCGTGAAAGCTTCGAGCGAGCCGTACTGCGCATCCAGAGCGACCTCGGTGACAGCGCTGGCCGACCTGCTCAACTGCCACGCCGAGCGCTCCAGCAGCAACCGACGCCGCATCGCCGCCGGCGTCTCGGCGAGCAGCGCACGAAACAGACGATGAAACTGTGTCCGGCTTTGGAAGGCCTTGCGGGCGAGATCGGGCGTTTCGTTTTCGGCATCCAACGAATTCGCCACTACATTTCGCAGGCGCTCTGCCTCGCGTTCGTTCTTCACTTAGCGACTCTCAGCCAGAATCGTAGCACCGGCTGACCGCAGAAGATCTGATCGTTTGTCCCAAACTGCCAGCATTCTGCCTGGAAAACAGCCGCGCCAACGGCAACCTGCGAAGATTATCGTTGACGTGCGATTTTTATCGCAGTACGCTGCCGACAGTCGGTCGAGCGCGTAAACGGAACCATCGCGCGTTACGCGGATGTCGCCGACGCCCGTCCCAGTCGCTTCCGCCCGTCCGCGTAGCCCACACAAGCCGGCCGGTACGTCCATTGATCTTGACGACCACGGCATCCATCGAGGCCCGAGACTGCGCCGAGCCTTTCACAGGCGCCATTGGAAAGTCCGGCGAATCGGAATGGCATGCCAGGTAGATGTCGCCGGCGTGGTCGGTGGTGACGCCATCGCAGTCGTCGGTTCCCGCACCGCCAAGGTAGGCGACGAAAGTCCTCTCCGGCGCGGCCGCCGAACCGGCAGCAAGGAACGCCAGACAGGTTCCGAGAGCGAGCCTCATCCCGACATGTTAGCCAATACTTCTATATCGCCGGCGTAACACCGCGGGGTCAGGCTGCCGCGGCCTCAATCTGTTTCACCAGGAAATCGACGACTCGCTCGAACGGATCGAAACCAAAGGCTTGACCAATCGGCCCGCGCAGGTTCGAGTTCGCGTTGATGTCATAGAATACCCGCCGCCCATCCCGAGCTTCGAGATACTCAATGCCGCCAACATCGAGGCTGCCCGCAGAGATCAGCTTCGCGCCGGCTTCCACCGCCTCCGCTGGCACTTCCTTAAATGGATGGAATTCGACGGCCTTCGCCGGCGCCACGGTAATCTCGCAATGGGAGGCGCCCCCTTCCGCGGGATTGCAAATCTCCGACGGACAAAGGTTAAAAGCGCCGTGGGAAATGACGCGCATCGCGTACAACAACTCGCCCCCGAGGAACTCCATGCGTACGATCCCCTGCACCGGATCCGATTCGACGTACTCCTGCAGCAGGAGCAAATTGTCTGGAAGCCAAAGATCCGGACGCTCCCGCAGCAGCCCGGCCAGTTCCTCCGCCGAATGCAGCAGGAACATGCGTGCGCCGCTGCCGCCCTGTTCCGGCTTGAGCAAGGCGGGCCAGTGATCTCCCCACTCCGCGAGCGCCGCCTCGACATCGTTGAACGCCAGAGTTCGAGGATGGGCAATTCCCAACCGTTGCATCAGACCCGCTTGGGCGGACTTGCTGAGTTCGAGGGAAAAAGCACGTGAACCGTTGAGGACGCGCGCGCCGCCCAACTCGAGCGACCGCATGAGCGAAAGCGCCAGCGGCACGGCTCGTGTATTCCCCCTGACATACGCGCTTGGGCTCGCCTGATTGAAGTAGACGGGCGCAGCCGGCATGCGATCCGGATCGAAGGCTCCTCGCTTCAGGTCGAATGCTCCAAACCTAACGGCTCGACGCGACAGTGCCGAAAACAGAGGCTTCTGCCACTCGGGATGCTCGAAAAGAACAACCAGGTCGTAACTCATGCTTGTTTCCCGTTGAACATGGAGTTCCATACTAGCGCGAATCTAAGCGGACGCTCCAAGCGTTTTAGCGCGTCGCGAATGGACCTTTGACCGCGAGGATCGCATCGCCTTCATCGCGGTTATCCAACACGAACACACTGTAATGTGCGCCACCCGGCTCGACGCGTACAACGATATGTCCCGGCGGCCCGGCGAGCTGCGTTGCGCGCTGCCCAATGACGATTCGCGCGGCGTCGCGCATATCGGTCGCGAACACGTAGCGCGGATTCGGAGGCAGCCGGCTGTTTATGATGCGCTTGAGGACATCGGGAGCGGGATGACTCGGCCCCCAACTGGGGATAATGATGACGGTCGATTGCAGCGCGGCGAGAAATGGCTCGCTCTCTTCGCCCATCGATCCGTGCTGATTCACTACGTGAACATTGACGTGGCCGATGATCGGCGCAATGGCGGGTTCTATGGCGTGCCATGCCGGAAAGCCGGGGTCCGCAGCGCCTGGAAGGTCGCCGCCGGTGAAATAGGAGAAGGCGCCGAATCGCAAGCGGATGCCAAGGCTGCACATGTTCTCGTTCGGACGATCCGCCGCTGCGAGCCCTTCGAGCGCCGGAAATAGCTGGCGTGTTTGGGCGCCGGAGCCGGTCCAGATTTCGCCGTTTGCGATGATGTTGCGAATCTCGAAATCCGGATACTTGGCGGCGTCGTGGCGCAGGCGGATTTGCGAGGCCGAGCCTGGCGTGAGACGCTCCACCGCCATGCCCGTCTTCGTGCGCGCCTCGATGAAGCGGCGGTAGTTCGCCGTGGCCGCGTCGGTTAGAGGCAACGGATAGGCATAATCGGGCCATCCGCGATCGATCAGCGTGTGGATGGGAAAGCTTTCTGCCACTTCCGTGATGCCCGCCAGCTTGTACGTTCCCGATGGATCGGACGGTGACGCGCCCAGCACTTGTCCCATGTGATCGGGGTGAAAATGCGTAATCATCGCATAATCGAGCGAGCTGGCGCCGGCCGGGAGGTGGCGCTTGAGATAACGGACGATCCAGGCGCCAGGGCTGCGCGTCGCATTCGGATGCGGATCGGTCTCGGGGAGACCGTCTCCCGCAGCGCCGGCGTCCACCAGCAGGGTGGTGCCGTCGGGAAGAATGAAGAGCGCTGAGTTACCGCGGCCCGTCGAGATCTGATGGATGTCGAGCATGCCAGGCATCCACGGCGGCAGCGACCCGCTAACCTGCTGCGCCTGTACGAACGGGGCAATCGTCAACGCGAGCGTGCCGATTTTTTGGAGTGCAAATCCGAGTCCACGGAGCATAGGTCTTGTGACGCGAGTCCGGCCAAAGGGTTGCGAAAGCAAGTTGCGCACGGGCGGAGAAGTTACCGACTCGTCTCGATCCCCACGGCGCATCCGATCCCACAAGCATTATGCCGCGGTGCTGCCAAATCGGATAACCGAAACCCTCCCGTGATAACCCAGCGAGGCGAGGATTCGGATAGGAAGATCGGTCGACACGTGTTCGAGGTCATCGTTCAGAATGGCGCTCACTCTCGTTCGTGAAGCGCCCGATAGCCTCGCGATCTCCGCGTGCATAGTCCGCGGTCCAGGCGAGGTGGCTCCTCTTTCGGAAACCGGCGAATTTCATCCCGCGCTCTTGGGTGGAAGACGATCGGCCGCACACCTTCACGGATTTCCCGCGCTTGCGCTTCGTTTGTTGCGTCACCCCCGGTTTTCGCGTACCTTGAAGGCATGGAAGTACATTTCTCGCCCGACGTTGAAACACGGCTCCAGCAAGTGGCCGTTGCCAACGGCAAAGACGCCGAGCAACTGGTGAAAGACACTGTTACCCGCATGCTCGAAAATCAGAGCCGCTTCATCGCAGGAGTGCAAAGAGGCATCGGGCAAGCCGACCGTGGCGAGTTTATAGAGCACAAAGACCTGGTCAACCGTATCGACAGGCTGTTTCGACCGTGAGGCTCATTCGGTGGACGACCGAAGCCGCCGACGAATTTGAAGCCGCTGTTAAACACATCCAGCAGGACAATCCCGCCGCTGGCCGGAACGTTGCGCAGGCGGTTATTGGCCGCATTGAACAGCTGGCAACCTTCCCCGGCCTTGGCCGACCCGGTGAGGTAAAGAGAACCCGCGAACTCGTCAGCCCGCCTTACGTTGTCGTGTACCGTTCCACCGAAGAAACTATCGAAATCCTGCACATCTGGCACGGGGCGCAAGACTGGCGCTGAACCTGACTGTAAGCCCCCTCGATAGGAAGCGGCTTTCGCCATGGCTGAGAGGACCACGTTGAACCACAGCGGGAGTCGCTGCAGCGCTCGACGCTGCGCGAGTAGAAGGTAATGACATCGCAAACGCCGCTTTGGGCAAGTCTCATATAGCCGACTACACGACCAACCCGGCGTTCGTATTATTCGTTAGGATCGCCTCCTGATGTCTTGCTGCCGTTCAGGCAAGCATCCAGCAACCTTCGCAACTGTGAAATGTCCGCCGCCGAAAGCGCGTCGAGGAGTCGCTGCTCCACTGACGCATTGCCAGGTGGACGGCAGCAGCCGAGCATGCCCCGCCTTAGTGAACTCCTCCGGCATCGCCCTGCCGCTCTCTGGCTTTGCAGATCGTGATATTAGCCCCCTACGTTCTAAGGAAATCAGCATCTCAACCATGCTTTGAGCAGTTCCCGAATGAAGGCGGGCTAGTTCCGCGTTGGAACGAGGCTGGCCATGCGCGAGTTCTGAGAGGACGTTTACTTGCGCTGCCGGGGAGAGACGAGATTCGCGCACTGGACGCGTCAGTGGAAGGAATTGGACCCGCACGCGGAACCGGTAGAAGTGATCGATCGCGAGGGGCGCAAAACCGAGGTGAGGGTTCACCAGCTCGTGAAGACCCTCGGTGGCGACCTTCTTTCAGATACCGACGTGTGGCACGTTTACACCTTCGCGAACGGAGTGATTGAATGCATGGATCTCAGAGAAAGCAATCCACGCTCGCACCAAACTCCATCCGCCGCGTTTTCCAAACGCTAGCATGCGATTATGGCGAGCCCACGCCGCCAGAGGTGTACGCTTAGGAAATGCTCAGGCTCTTGCTTCTGTCATTAGCGACGGCGCCCCTGACTGTAGCATCGTCCCTCACATGTGTGGACGCGCGCGGCATTCCCGTATTAGTGCAGGAAGCTCAGATTCCGGACTTAGGCCGCGCGTCGCTCGACCAGACCGGCAAGCCCATCATCGTGCTCGCGCCCCTCTTGAGAAAACTCCCGCCAGTGGTTGCGGACTTCATCCTCTACCACGAATGTGGCCACCATGCGCTCGGACACTTGATAGGAGTCGGCGCCCCACCGGCCAACGAGGAGGCTGCGGACTGCTGGGCCGCGCGTTCGATGGTGATGGCGGGCGAACTTAAACCGATTGAGTTGAAGAAGGGGGTGCGCGACATAGAAGTGGTTAACAACAGTTCATAATCAGGCGATACGGCGTGCGGCCCAATAGTCTTCAAGTTTGCCGTTGAGCAAGCAACAGCGCAGGGCGATAATCGCGTTCGCTCCACGCACGGTCCAGAACATACCGGATTGTTTGAGGCGGCTGCCAATCACGGTTTTGCAGCCAGCCTCAATTACGCCGGAGCCGACGAATAGATTCTTCTTTCGGAATTCCGGATAGCGCATACGGTCGCGGTTGCCGTCAAAGTATTCGGCCTCGATGGAGATAGCCTTGGCCAACTCAGAGTTCTGTTCCGCGTCGGCCAGTTTGTGCAATGCCGCCGCTAGTTTCTCAATCTTGCCATTCTCCAACCAATCCAGCTTGCGCATCAGCCAACGCTTCTGAGCGGCCTCGTCGGCAGGGTTCAGCTTGCGAGCCAAGTCCCAAAGATGCTGGCGGGCATGATAGAGATCGACGATCTGAATCGCACCGGGAAAGTGCTGATCGGCGTTGTTCCAGATCCAGTGTGAGCCATCCCCCATGACCACACGGACAATGGCGCGGTCCCAGCCTCGGTTCCAAGCCTCCGTATAAAGTCGCAGACCAAACTGGTCGGCAGTTTCGATCGCGCCGACGTACGTGGTGGAATCTTCATCGCGCACAGGCCGGCCCTGATCGTCGACGGTGGTTTGTGTGAACACCGCGCCAAGTTTGCATTCGCGAGTACGAGCGGGCTGACCTAGGGTTCTACCCACCCGGCCTTCGGTTTCGTCTTTCACCACAAACACCTGCGTTCCATCCATCTGAATGTACAGGTATGGAATCGGCGGGCCAGTAATGGCCGGGAGACAGAGTTGCTTAGCGCTTTGGATATCTCTCTGCTGCCGGATCTCAATATCTTCTCCAATCGATTCGGCGGTTCTCTCGACCGTTTTCGCGGTAACTTCTAATCCCGCCAGGAGCTTCATTTGATCCCGACCTTGAGTGAAAGGCGCCACGCCGCCGACTGCTGCGAGCATGCGCCGTACGCCCGGAGAGAAGTCTGTCTTATCGATGTCCAGTTCGACGTCGGCAGGAAACTGTCCTGTATGGCACGTGGGACATAAGTAATAGGGCCGGTCAATGCGTGCCCAACCCACCACGGTGAGGATCGGTCGAGAACGCATTTCTTCATACCTGGCGACTCGACCGCAACCGCAAGGAACACTTCGATGGTCGTCTTGCGGTGGGGCAAGACGCAGCAATTCAGTAACGGCGTCCGCACCAGTTTGATGGACGGTGGCGCGAATCGCCATCTCCGCGGCCTCAAGGTCCAGGCTGCCCGTCTTGTGCCGGTCGGCGAAAATTCTTTGCAACTGTTGTTCTAATTGTCTGGAGGCCTTTTCGCACACCGCGGCCATCGTTTTTTTTCCTGAGATGCCGGCTTTTCTTCCGTCGATCGAGCGTGGCAGATCCTAGCGTTGACATCAATGAACGCGCGAACGAGTTGCTCGAACCGGCGAAACTCGGCAATCTCGCGCTCGGCCTTTTTGTGAGCGGCGGGCGTGGGGAGCGACTCGGTCACAGTCTTGCCCTGATCTTTATAAGTTAATCGAGGGTTCGGGCCATGTACCGGATTACCCGGTTTGTGACACCGGCAGTTGGGTTTGCCGCAACGGCCGCTGGTATCGGAAATGGAACCGCTACGGAGATCGCCCAAACCGGCGATCTGCTCGATGAGATCGGCTCGTCGGGACTCCAGATCTTGCAGAGAATCGGACATGAAGTGGTCCTCCATGTCCTAGCGTATCTAATACGCACGGATTTATGCCACAAAAAAAGAAATGGGCGAATAGCCATTTCTATGTCGCGCACCCCGCTTCAGGTCCCGTGTATTCGGCGCCGCGCAGGTGGCTTACACTTGATGAGATGAACCGCGAACTCATCGGCCACCTGATCGGGCTGCGTTACAAGCTGATGTGGGCGAAGACGCGCTCGCGCGGCGGCCGCATTGCGCTGTTCGTCATCGGATACCTGCTTTTCGTGCTGGTGGCAGCGCTCCTGGCCGCCGGTGGAATCGGCGGCGGCATTGTCGCCGTCAAATCGGGCCACGCTGGAATGGTAGCGAGAATTTCGCTCTCCGGAATCTTTCTGAGCGCAGTGATGTGGACGCTACTGCTCGGATTCGGCATGAACGCCGTGTTCTCGGAAAGCGAACTGCGCCATTACCGCCGCTGCGGGCGACCGGCGTCTGGTGACGTTCTTCATCGGCATCGCCGACCCGTTCTGGTTTCTCATCCTGTTGTGCGATCTCGGCCTTGCCGTAGGGATTTACGTGTTCGGCAGCGCTTCACTCGGCCTTGGTCTTCCAGCCGTGCTGCTGTTGGTCGCGTCAAATTACGCGCTGGCGCGAACCTTGGGGATGCTCATCGACCGGCTGGCGGAGACGAAGATGGGTTCCTCTCTCATGCTGCTGCTGATTATGTCGGTCAGTATGCTGCCCAGCCTGCTTATACCGCTGCTAAGGCATAACCCGGGGCTAACGGACCGCGTGCTCGCCGTGCTGCGCTTCACTCCGCCTTTCGCCGCCGCCGACGCCATCACCGCTTCCGGCACGCAGGCTTACTGGGGATTGTTGTTTGTGGCGGCTTGGTTCGCGGCATTCATGTTAGCCCTTGTTTGGGTGGAAAAGAATCCCTTCCGGGGCCGCGCGGTACAAACCAAGGCAGCGGGTTGGGACACCCGCTTCGAGCGGATCGGAGCGCTCTTCGTCGGACTAATGCCGCGATGGTGGGCTTCTGGCTGCGTTTCTATTCGCGTAACAGCCGCGTCCGCACGCTCTATTTTCTCGGCCTGCCGCTCGCGGCCTTCCTCACTTTCAGCCTGGCGCGTCAACGGAATGGGCCGCCGACTGGTTCGCGGCGGAAATGGGCTCCGTGCCTGTGTCGGGTTACATGGGGACTTCACGCATTGCCGTCAATCAATTTGGATAACCGGCGTCGGGTTCCGCCGATTCTTCCTCCTACCCGCCGACCCGGGCGCGGCCTTGCGAGCGGCCAGTTATGCATCCCTCCTGATGGGCGCTGGAATCATTCTGCTCGGACTTATTGCGTGGCTCGCGTTCATCCCGCGCGCTCGCGACGGACGCGAGGTCTTCATGCTGTTGTGCTCCGCCGCTACCGGACTGCTGGTATTCAACGGCATGGGGTTGTGGTCGACGCTCTATGGCCCGCGCAAGGGTAACTATACGAGCGCTGTGGGAAATGACCTTTCCGCGGCGGGCAACGTCGTAGTATTTACCTGCATGCTGGGCGGCCTGTTCCTACCCGTGTTACTAAAAAAGGTGGCGCCCGCGCTGCTCTCTCCGGATAATTGGGCGTTTGCGGCCATTCCCGCGGGTCTGGCTTATGCGTTCTACAAGATTTCGCTCGAGCATCGCCGCGCCGCTGGTCTATCGCCGGCGCGAGATACTAATGAAGATCGTGGAAGGGAAATCGTAAATGCACGCGCAGGCCGACGCGATCAGCGTCCACAACTTAGTCAAGCGCTACGGCACGGTAACCGCCGTCGAAAATCTCTCGTTGCGCGTACCCGCGGGCACGATGTTCGGCTTTCTGGGACCGAACGGGTCGGGCAAGAGTACGACCATCGGATGCCTGAGGGGGCTTGCTCGATCCGACCGGCGGGTCGATCGAAATCCTGGGCGACACCGTTCACGCCCGAGAGCGTCTCGCTCAAAACGCCGCATGGGCGTGATGCCGGAAACACTGGGCCTGTTCGAGCCGCTCTATGCGCACGAGTTTCTGGCATCACGGAACGCATGTATGGACTCGACGAGGAGACAACACGAAAACGGGTGACCGAGCTACTGACCGCGCTCGAGTTGACGAGATTCCTCAAAGCCGCTCTCCGACTACAGCACCGGCATGCGCAAGCGCGTGGCATTCGCGGCCGCGGTGATCCATTCCCCCGGAAGTGTTGTTTCTCGACGAGCCTTTCGAA
>CAVPSN010000014.1:0-234261 GCA_963708385.1 Bryobacterales bacterium
CGTCAGCGCCAACCTACAGTTCGCCATGTTTCATCTGCCCCACCGCATAATCGCAAGCTCGTGCAGTGAGCGCCATATAGGTCAGCGAGGGGTTCATGCACGCCGAGGATGCCATGCAAGAGCCATCGGTCAGAAACAAATTCTTCACATCATGCGCCTGATTATGGGAGTTCAACACGGATGTTTTGGGATCGCGCCCGATGCGTGCGCTTCCCATCTCGTGAATCCCTTCGCCAGGAAGCGATTGAGCGGTCGATACGGCAATATCTTTGGCGCCGGCCGCATCGAGCATCTCGGCAGCCGTCACTCCCATATCTTTGTAGATGGCAAGCTCGTTATCTCTCCATTTGCAATGGATCTTTAACGTTGGAATTCCCCAGGCATCCACCTTGCCTTTGTCGATTTCCAGGTAATTGTCCGGATTGGGCAGGCATTCTCCGAATCCGGTAAAGCTAAAGCGCCAGGGACCGGGCTTCGATAGCATGTGTTTGAAGTCCGCTCCGAAGCCAGGCAAATCGCTGCCGCGTTCCCATCCGTCGCGGCGTCCACTGCCCTGGAATCCGTAGCCCCGCAAGAATTCGAGGTGCTTTTCCTTCACATTGCGGAAGCGCGGCAAATAGATTCCATTCGGCCGGTTACCCAACTGCCCACATCCGACAGGTCGACGAGGAACCGCTTGGTTGTGACATCGTCGTACTAGTCGGTGAGGATGAGATCGATGAACTCATTTACCTTCGCCGCCTTCGCCCCAGGCGTATCGGTCTGAGAGATGATCAACTCGGCGATGGCCGTTACCGTGGCATTTTGCTGCGGGCTGAGAGTTTTCAATCCCGGCGCCTCCGCAGCCTGCGCATGCACGCTCTGCAACAACGCAATGGCGTCCAGACTCAGAGCGGGCAGAACCGCCGTCGAAGCGAGCAACTTTAAACCGTCCCGTCGTTCCATTTTGAATTTCCTCGGATCCGGCGGACCGAAAAAGTCGGCTTCGTCGATTGCGGCCTTTCCTCGGAAGCGATTATACAATGGGGCGTTTGCCAGACCACGCTCGCGATGGAATCGGTCGAGTTGACCCGGATTCGATGGCCAGACTGCCGACGATGCGCCCTAAGCGGCTGTAGTCTAGGCGCCGCAGTGAAATCGCGACATGAGGGATGAATTCGCCGTTCCCGCGCATTATACGGAATATGAAACGTATTCTGTTTTTTGCCGCGCCCTTGTTGGCGCTTTCCCTCGTTATCCCCGCCATCCCGATACGCGCCGCCGAAATGCCGGCCGTCGGATCCAATGCGCCTGATTTCACTCTCCAGTCGCAGGAGGGCAAGACCGTCAGCCTGAAGGACTTCAAAGGCCAGTGGGTGGTCCTGTATTTTTATCCGAAGGATATGACGCAGGGATGCACCATCGAAGCACACAACTTCCAGCGCGATCTCGACCAGTACACTGCGAAGCATGCCGCCATCGTCGGCGTGAGCGCGGATTCGATCGACTCCCACCAGCAGTTCTGCACGAAGGAGAGCCTTACCTTCCGGCTGCTCGCGGATCCCGGAAAGGAAGTCATCTCGAACTATGGATCGTTAGCCGCCAACGGCATGGTCGCTTCGCGGAATACATTTCTGATCGATCCCAACGGCGTGATCCGAAAGGTGTACACGAAAGTGAACCCGAATCCGCATAGCCAGGAAGTGCTGGCGGACCTCGCTGTAATGGACAAGAAGTAGACGCGACGCGGCGCGATATAATCGAGCCGAATGGCGCGCCGCGACGGCGATTTCGAGAGGGTCGTACTGCCGCACGCGCGGAGCTTGCTTCGCTTCGCTCTCCGCCTGGCCGACGACTCTTTCCTCGCCGAGGACCTGGTGCAAGAAACCCTTCTACGTGCGTGGCGCGGCTTCGGCCGGTTCGAACCGGGGACCAATGCTCACGCGTGGCTGTTCCAGATACTCATGAATGTTTTTCGCCAGCAGAAACGAAAGGCGCACTCGCGGTTCGTGCCTGAGGCTCTGGCGGATTCGGTTCAGGCAACGCAGCCCTCCACTGAAGAATCGGTAGAGGTGATGCAGGCGTTTGAGCGTTTGGGCGGTGAGCAGCGAACCGTGCTGCTGCTTGCGGCTGTTGAGGGCTTCACTTGCCGTGAGATCGCGGAGATACTCGCCGTCCCTATCGGTACAGTAATGTCGCGTCTCAGCCGGGGCCGCGAAGCTATGCGCGAAATGCTATCGGAAGTGGCGCCATGAACAACTGCGACGACATCTGGATGCGGGCGCCTCTGTATCTCTCTGGAGAGATGAAGGGGGAGGATTGCGATGCGTTCGCGGCGCATCTCGCCAAATGCTCTGCCTGCGCGGCGAAGATCGCGGAGGATCGGAATCTTGACGCAACATTGCGATCGGCCCTTGGTGGATTTGCGCCGGATTCCAGCCGGTTGGAGCAGGCCTTGCGGCGGAAGATCTCGGCCGATCGGACACGGCGGCATTGGGCTTGGGCCGGCGCAATGGCCGCAACAGCGGCCTTGGTGGCAGTAGCGGCGATCGCGTGGGCGCATTGGACGAGACCGCCGCGATGGTACGCGGCCGCGGCGCTCGATCATCGGAGAGAGGTAACACAGGGTCAACCGCGCCGTTGGCGATCCAGTCCCGAGGAACTCGCGCGACTGGCGTCCCAGAATGGACTGCAACTCGCACAGACGACTGCAATGGCGGCGGCTGGCTACCGGTTGGAGCGCGCTAAGATCTGCGGCATTGGCGACCAGCGGATGCTGCATCTGGTTTTTTCCAACGGAGCGCGAAGGTATTCGGTCTTTGTGTCTGCTCACCTTGGCCGACTGGAAACAGCGAGAACGGTTCAGCAAGGGGCTGAGCGGGTCGCGGGATTCGAAACCGGCCATTTCCGCGGCCTGGTAGTGTCGGACGGGTCTACCGCCGAATGCGCGGAACTCGCGCGCGCCGCGGAGAGGCAACTGTAGTTTGCCGGTATCTTACTTCCTCACATAGCCTGTGCTCGCCGAGCGCTTTCCCCCCGCGCGATGAGCTTCGTCCGACAGCGCATGGACGCCGCTCGCATCGATCCAACGGTTATAGAAATTGAACAGCGCGCAAACCGTGATGGCGAAGTAAAGAGCTTCGTCATCCCATCCCGCTGCCCGCGCGGCTTCGAGATCGGCCGGTTGAATGCGCGGCGAATCGTGGTTCACCGTGTCTACAAAACGGAAGAGAACTTTATGCTTCTCATCCAGCGCGGACGTTTCCAGATCGCGCAGAACGCCCCAGACCAACTCTTCACTGCCTAAGAATTCAGCCGCAACTGCGGCGTGGGACTTTAGTCAAAAGGGACAATCGTTGCGGTACGACGTATAGGCCGCAATCAGCTCGCGAATTCCGGGGCTCAGCGGCGCAGGCTCGCGCATAATCTCCTGCGTGAAGCGCGCCAGGTGCTCCGTCGCCCGCGGGTGGAATGCGAACATGTGCCAGATCTGCGGATACTCCGATCCGTTGGCGCGCATCGTCGCGATTGCCGTCGTAAATGGCGAGGGTTTTGGATTCTGCTCCACTTCAGGCAGAAACATCGGCTTCATGGAGGCCGGCCGCTCGTTTCGTTCTTTGTCCATTTGCTTTTGAAGCCATCATGCCACTTCACCCGGTTATCCGTCTCTAGTTGGTTTTGATTATTGTGAACGCTCCGCGCTGCCCGTAATATTTGGTAATCTTCCGGAATTTATGACATTCCTGTCTCGCACACATTGGATCGCGCCTCTGTTCGGAGTGCTTCTCGTCGCCACAATCAAGGCGCAGGACCCGATTGGCACACTGGAGGGCCGAGTATCCGACCCTTCCTCGGCAATCGTCTCCGGGGCCGACGTCACCGCACAGAACAAGGAAACGGGCCTCAGACGGACGGTCAGGTCTTCAGGCGACGGCTCGTTTCACATCGCAAATCTTCCGGTGGGAGACTATTCCGTCTCTGTAAATGCCAACGGCTTTGCCGCATTCACCGCGCCTGTGCGTATTGATATCGGACAGGTCGTAAGTCTTCCTATTACGTTGCAGATTGCAGGCGGACACGCCGAGGTCAATGTTGGGGCACAGGAAGCGCTTGTGGACACCAGCCAGACGATCGGCAAGGTAGTCTCCTCCGGCGAGGCAACCGATCTTCCTCTGAACGGCCGCGATCTCACGCAACTGGGCCTTCTGCAGCCCGGCGTCGCTCCGATGACCGCAGGGCTTGCGGAAGCCGGTGGAATCGCCCGAGCGGGGCAGGCGTTTGCAGTGAATGGACAACGCCCGGAATCGAATAACTATCTCCTGGACGGCGTCTCCAACGTGGACAGCGTCAACGGAGGCTACGCGTTACGCGTACCTGTCGACGCGGTCAGCGAGTTCCGCATTCTCACGCTGAACGCGCCTGCGGAATATGGCGATACCAGCGGAGCTACAACTTCAGTCGTGACGAAATCCGGCGGCAATCTTCTCCATGGCGACGTCTACGATTTTTTCCGAAACAGCGCGATGGACACAAGAAACTTCTTCGCCACGACCACCGAGCCGTTACACCGCAATCAATACGGCGCAACTCTCGGCGGCGCAATCCGCAAGAACAAAGATTTCTTCTTCGCGTACTATGAAGGCCAGCGCGATTCCGAAGGAAAGACTCAGGCTGCAATCGTTCCCACCGCGGCTGAGCGGACAGGAAATTTTTCGGGCCTGGTCGACCCGTCCACCGGTCAGCCGGCGCCATTGATCAATGAATTTACAGGTCAGCCTTTCCCCGGCAACATCATTCCCGGGCAGGCGCTAAGTCCAATTGCGTTGAAGGCCGCGCAGCTTTATCCCCTGCCTAACATCGGAACCAACGTCTACGAATCGACGCAACTGGGTACGAACAACTACGACCAGGGCGGCTTTCGGCTCGATCATTATTTCGGGGGCGGCAAGGATCAGACTTTCCTGCGCTACTCAGCTTCGAGCACTCACGAATTCGATCCGCTGCCGATTGCCGGCGCCGGCGTCCCCGGGTTTCCGGTGACCGATGACATCGTCACGAACTCGCTTACCATCTCGGACGTTCATCTGACGTCATCTCAAACCGTCCAGACATTCCGCGCGGCGTTCTTTCGTAACGCCTTCGACAACGGACAGGCGACCAACCACACTCCTGGCAGCAGCCTCGGCTTCACCTACCAACCGACCCTCGGGTTGAACCAGGGCGTGCCGTATCTGATCGTCAGCGGCTATGCATCTCTGGGTAATCCGATCACCGGCCCGCAGGACACTTATCAGAACAATTTCCAAGGTTCCTATTCGATCGCAATGACGCGCGGGCGCCACAACCTGAAATTCGGCGCGGATCTCGACCGGCAGCAAATCAACGTATTATTCGGCATCGCGACCAACGGCTTCTTCGTCTTCGCGCCGTTCCCCGCCAGCGATTCATTCGCAAGTTTCATGCTGGGCCAATCGGTGCAGTTTTTTCAGGGCGGCGGCCAGTTCGATCGCGGCCTGCGCAAGTGGATCGGCGCAGGGTTCGCGCAGGACGAATGGAGGCTTTCTCCGCGAATCACGCTGAACTTCGGATTACGATACGAAATCAACACTCCTTATACAGAGATTCGGAACCGGCTGAACGCGTGGGACCCCGGTGCGCAATCGAAGGTCTACCCGAATGCGCCGGCAGGCTTGCTTTTCCCCGGAGACCCCGGAGTCCCCGCCGGCATCGCACCGGTGGACTATAAGGAATTCATGCCGCGCATCGGCCTTGCGTGGGATCCGTTTGGCGACAGCAAAACGTCAATTCGCGCGGGCTACGGAATTTTCTACGACGGATTCACCAACGGGACGGGCGGGCCATTGCAAGCAGCGGTCAGCGCACTTCCTTGGACGCAAGCCTATCAACTTCCCGGGCCAGGCTTCGATATCTCCAATCCTTATGGAAGCGGTCCGGCGCCTTTCGGCAATAACACGTTCGTAGCGCCGGCGACCGTGCTCACGGTCCAATCGGGCATGAAGCCGCCCTATTCGCAGAATTGGAATCTCTCGATCGAGCGAAGCATTGCGCATGATTACCTGCTCGACGTCCGCTACGTCGGCAACAAGGGCACGCATCTGCCGCGATTTATCGAAGCCAACCCATCGATCTATGGACCCGGCGTCAACGCGAACAATAATAGTGAGATCCGGCAATACACGAGCTGCAATACCGCTGGTGTCTGTAATTACGGATCGGTCGGCTTGATCGCAGACGACTCAAGCTCGACCTATCATGCTTTGCAAGTCGCCCTTTCGCGGCAATATTCGCACGGACTCCGCTTCCTTGCCTCCTACTGGTATTCGAAGAGCCTCGATTACATCTCCGCTCTGAACGTCGCCGGCTCTGCGCCAACCCTTGTTGCCGGGGAGAACGATCTCGCCCAGAATCCCTTCGATCTGCGCGCCGAACACGGGCTTTCTCTCTTCGACGCAACTCAGCGATTTGTCTTCAGTGGGACGTGGGCGCTTCCGAAATGGAAAAATGCTTCGCCAGTTGGGGCGGCGCTGCTGAACGGATGGGAACTCAATACGATCGCGAGCCTTTCGACCGGCACACCGTTCACGGTGTACGACAGCGCGGACGTCTCGTTGCAGGGCAGCGCGCCGGAGATCAGCGGATTCTATTCGAGCCGTCCGAATCTAATCTCGAACCCCAACACCGGACAACCCCACTCTGCGAATCAATGGATCACGCGCGCTCCCTTCCAGCAACTGAATCCCGTAACCAGGCCGGACAATTCGGCAATGAAGGGCGCAATGTAGTGCGCGGGCCGGGTATCGAAAGCGTCGATCTTTCCCTCTTCAAGAACTTCAATCTCACCGAGGCAAAGCGAATTCAGTTCCGGGCGGAGTGCTTCAATCTCCTGAATCATGCCAACCTCGGATTGCCTGAGAACGATCTGGAGTCGCCGGCGTTCGGCCAGATTTTGCAGGCCGGCCCGCCGCGCCTTGTGCAATTGGCGCTCAAATTCATCTTTTAACGCCGGATTCTACCCTGCCATGCCACACATCAAACTGCCTGAAGGAATACCGGGAATCGTAAGCGCTTTTGCGTTCCGCCCCGGAACCGCCGCTCCCATGCGCGGACTGGCGGAGGCATTGTTACGCGGACCCAGTACGCTGACGTCTGCGGAACGCGAAATGATCGCGGCATTCGTCTCGGCAGGGAATGATTGTTTCTTCTGCCAGACAAGCCATCGCGCCGCGGCCGCTCATCTCCCCGGAGGAAACTACGAACTGGTTGACGCGGTTTGCTCAGATTATGGGAGCGCACCAGTCAGCGCGAAATTGAAGGCACTCCTGACCATTGCCGGGAAAGTGCGCGAAAGCGGCAAAAATGTAACCGCTGACGATGTGGCTGCCGCGCGGGCCGTGGGCGCTACCGATCTCGAGATTCACGATACAGTTTTGATCGCTGCTGCGTTTTGCATGTACAACCGTTACGTCGACGGGCTAGCGACATTCACCCCGCAAGATCCGAAAGACTACGACCAGATGGGCGTGCAGCTAGCAACCCACGGCTACAACCCGCTTCCCGCAAAAGAGCCAGGCGGTCCGGGCGTACCATGAGCCCCGTCCAGCAACTGGACGAGGGCAGTCTTCGCTACCCCGGCTGGCGTATAGCTTTGGCCGCTGCCGGATGCGTCTTCGTCAGCTTCGCGTCTCTGCTGGTCTTCACCTTCAGCGTTTTTTTGAAGCCCCTCACACTGGAGTTCGGGTGGTCGCGCGAAGCAGCATCGCTTGCTTTCGGGATCGCGGCGATGACCGTTGCGGCCTGTTCCCCTCCCCTCGGTTTTCTGCTCGATCGCTATCCCGCGAGACGAATCGTTTTGCCCTGTATCACGGTCTTCGGCCTGGCTTTTGCTTCACTCTCGCTGATGACAGGGGATCTCTGGCGTTTCTATCTGACATTTTTTGTGCTGGGAATCGTCGGGAACGGGACGGCGCAACTCGCCTACTCACGAGCGGTCACCACATGGTTTCAATCGCGGCGCGGCGCGGCGTTCGCGGTGCTGATGACAGGCAGTGCTCTTGGGGCGATGGTCTGGCCACCTATCGCGCAATGGTTGATTGACCAGTTCGCGTGGCGCAACACGGCGGCAATATTGGGCGGCGTGGTTCTCTTGATCGGATGGCCGCTCGGACTGTGCATACGCGAGCGGGAGGGCTCCGCAGGCGAAGGCCGGGTTGCAGCGGCTGGCGCCTCCGTCAGGCAGGGGCTTGGCTCGAAAGTGTTCTGGATTGTGGCGGCGGTACTGTTCTGTGGATCGATCAGCCAGAATGGCGCTATCACGCATCTCTCGGCGATGTTGACCGATCGGGGCGTTTCGGGGGGAGGCGCGGCTCTTGCTGCGTCGGCTGTCGGAGGCGCCGCGCTGATCGGACGGTGGGTTACCGGCTGGCTGTTGGATCGTTTCTTTGCGCCGCGAGTGGCTATGGTGCTTCTTTTGGTAGCCGCACTGGGCGCACTGGCGCTGGCCACCGCACATTCCGCCGCGACGGGCTTCCTCGGCGCATCCCTCATCGGCATCGGCATGGGCGGCGAGGCGGATGTGACACCGTGGCTGCTCGCAAAATACTTCGGACTGCGCTCTTTCGCAACGTTATACGCACTTACGTGGACCGTCTACGCCGTCGCGGGCGCGATCGGTCCCGTAATTATGGGCAGGGCCTTCGATGCAACAGGTTCTTATGAATCGCTGCTGGTCGAGCTTGCGGCTTTGACCGCGATATCGGCCAGCCTGATGTTCCTCATGCCGCGTTACCCAGCCACGGTCGTGGGGACGGACCCGGCGCGAACGTTCCACAAAGCAGATGCCTGACGCGCCACTGTAACCCAGCTATTCGCGCACGACGAAGCCGACGCCGCGGACCGTGTGCAGAAGCTTCTGCGGAAACTGATCGTCGATTTTTCGCCGCAAGCGGGCAACGTGGACGTCGATGACGTTATCGAGAGGCGTGTGGCGGCCGGCTTCTTTCCAGACTTCGCGAGTCACCATCTCGCGAGACACCACGTGTCCGCGGCGGCGTACGAGGTATTCCAGAAGATCGAATTCCCGCGCGGTGAGTTCGAGGGGACGGCCAGCGCGGGAGACATGGCGTCCCGCCGCGTCCAGCTCCAGATCTGCGACGCGCAGTCTCTGGTCCGTATCGGGTGTCCCACGGCGGCAGAGCGCGCGAACACGGGCCAGAAGCTCGGGAAAGGCGAAAGGCTTAACCAGATAGTCGTCGGCGCCGCTATCCAGGCCGCGCACGCGGTCTTCCACCGCGTCGCGCGCCGTCAAGATCAGAACGGGCGTCGAGAAGCCTTGTTGCCGCATGGTTTGAAGAATTTCGAGTCCGCTGCGGCCGGGCAACATGACGTCCAGCAAAATTAAGTCGAATGTCTGTGTCTGCGCAAGATAGAAGCCCTCTTCGCCGGTATAAGCCAAAAGCACCTCATAGCTTTCGGCGTGAAGGCCTTCATGCAAAGCTTTCGCGAGCTTTTGCTCGTCTTCGACTACGAGAATACGCACAGATTCGATCTCAATTTAATTCATGATGCGGGCGCGAAATCTTAAGACTTTCTGAAGAGTTTATGAAGCGTGCGTCAGAAAAACTTCAGAATGTTTTCAGTGGCGGGCTGCAAGGCGGACCGCTATATCTGAAGTATATCCCCGAAAGGAATCGCGAGCGTGCTCTCTCCCGGCCCGGCGAAGAAGGTAACGATTCACATCAACGAGGACACCAGCTCAGGCGAAGATTTTCTGAGCCGAGAGATTGTCTCGCTACTCCTCGAGCAAGGGATCGCCGGCGCAACCGTCTTTTACCCCGCGGCCGGTTTCGGTTCGCACCACCGATTTCATACGCACGAAGACGGAAGCGATAGCGCGCAACACATGCCGGTTCGCATCGAATTCGTGGAAACGGCGGCAAAGGTTGACGCGGTGGCGCCCTTGCTTCGCGAACTCTTAACCGATGGATTGATCGAAGTACAGGAGACCATGATTCTGAAGGCCGCTTCCGGACCGGCGCAATGAGCGGGAAACATGCGGCGCGGCTATTTCTAGCGGCTAACGCGGCCGCGCTCATGACGTGGGCGCAGCTTCCGGCGGTAATTACGCTCGATCAAGCACAGCAAATTGCGTTGCGCAATCATCCACGTATCGCCTCGGCAACCGCAACGGCCGAGGCGAGCCGTTCCGTAGTGAAGGAAGTCCGGGCGGCCTATTTTCCTACCTTGTCAGGCAACGTGACCGGCGTGGGAGCCGAACATGGATCGGCCGTTTCCGCGGGTGCGCTGACGACATCGAGCCTCTTCAGCCGCGGGTCCACCGGTTTTCAGGCGAGCCAGTTAGTCACCGATTTCGGGCGCACTTCCAGCCTGGCGGCCAGCGCCAGGCTGCGAAGCGCCTCGCAAGATCAAGACGTGACCTACACGCGCGCTCAAGTTGCGATCGAGGTGCGGGACGCCTATTTTGCAGAATTGGCCGCGGAATCGGTTCTTCAAGTTGCGCAGGCCACGCTCGATCTTCGACGTCTTACTCTTCGGCAGGTGAGCGCATTAGCGCAAAGCGCCTTGCGTTCGACGGTGGATGTCAGCTTCGCGCAGGTGAATGTCTCGCAGGCCGAACTCGATCTGTTTCGGGCGCAGAGTGCGGCGAAGGCAAGCCACGCGCGGCTTTCCGGGGCAATGGGAATCCAGGGAGATGAAGCTTTCCGCATCGCCGATGAGCCGCTGCCTTCCGCTCTGAACCCGAATGTGGACGATTTGATCGCCCAGGCGCTGCACGAGCGGCCCGATCTGGCGGCATTGCGGCTCAATGAAGAAGCGCTCAACCGCTATGCCGAGGCCGAAAAACGGCTGCGCAATCCGAGCGTGACAGCGGGAGTCGCGGCAGGCGTTGCGCCGATACGGGACGACCGCTTAGAGGAGACGTACAGCGCGGCGGGAGTCAACATCAACATTCCGGTTCTGAATGGCGGGCTGTTCCGCGCGCGTCACGAGGAGGCGCTGCAGCACGCTACGGCTGCGAATAAAGATGTAGACGCCCTGGCGGTGCAAATCGCGCGCGACGTTCGCATTGCGTGGCTGGCGGCGAACGATGCTTTCCAGCGTATCGGCGTTACGGCGCGCCTAGTGGCGGAAGCAGCCGAATCGCTGCGGCTGGCCCAGGCGCGTTACGACAACGCCTTGGGCAGCATCGTTGAACTGAATCAGGCGCAGTTGAATCAGACGACCGCGCAAATTACCGCGGCCTCGGCTAAATACGAGTACCTGAGCCGCCGCGCGGAATTGGACTACGAAATTGGAGCGCTGCGATGACTAGTGGCGGTGGAAGGATTGTATGAGTTCGAAAGCTTCGATCATCGCAACTGCGGCCCTGGCCATGGGGATTATGGCGGCTTGCTCAGCCCGCGGCGGGAGTGCCCATGCGGCACAGGAGGCTGCTCCTTCGCTTCCGGTTGTCGCAGTCTCGAAGGCTGCAAAAACCGATCTTTCCAGCACGATTGCCCTGACGGCGGAATTTTCGCCCTATCAGGAAGTGGACGTCATGGCCAAGATCTCCGGATATGTCCGCGAGATCAGGGTTGACATTGGAGACCGGGTCAAGGCGGGCGACGTGCTGGCAACGCTCGAAATTCCGGAGATGCAGGACGATCTTTCGCGGGCTTCGGCGTCGATTGAAGAGGCGACCGCCGAACTGGCTGCCGCCAAGGATGAACTACAGCGCGCGCAATCGCAGCACGACATGGATCACCTCTCCTATTCGAGGATTCTGGACGTTTCTAAGCGTGAAAAGGGGCTGGTGCCCCAACAGCAGGTCGATGAGGCACACTCGCGCGATCTGGTGGCGGAGGCGCAGGTCTCGTCCGCAAAATCGCACATTGCAGCGTTTGAGCAACGGATGCACGTATCGCAAGCCGAACAGGCCCGATACAAAACGATGTATCAATATGCGGTGATCACGGCCCCATTTTCCGGCGTGGTGACGCGGCGATACGCAAATAAAGGATCGCTGATACAGGCTGGGACCTCTTCGCAAACACAGGCGATGCCGCTGGTCCGGATCTCTGAGAATGGGCGTCTGCGCCTCGATTTGCCGGTGCCCGGAATCCGCTGTACCGTCCGTGCGCCTGGGGCAGTTGGTGGACGTGAAGATTTCGGCGCTGAACAGGACTTTCCCGGGGCACGTCTCGCGATTCGAGGACAAACTCGACGAATCCACACGGACCATGAAAACCGAGGTCGATGTGCCTAATCCCTCGCTAACACTGGTCCCGGGCATGTATGCGGAGGTCGATCTGACGACGGGACAACGCAAGAACGTCCTTTCGGTGCCGGTTGAGGCTGTTGACGGATCGGGAGACGCCGGCCGCATTTTCCGCGTGTCTTCATCCGGCGAACTGCAGGCTTTAAATGTGCGGCTGGGACTGGAGAATGCGCAGCGGATCGAGATTCGAGACAGCAGCCTGCAGGATGGCGATGAGGTGGTGGTGGGATCGCGCTCGGGCTTAAAAGACGGGGTGAAAGTGCAGCCGCGCGAGGTGAGCTTGAACGGCAACGCGGCGTCGAAAGAATAGAACGGCCATGTCGAGATTCGCAATTCATACTCCCTATCTGATTGTCGTTCTGTGTTTGATCGTTGCAATTCTGGGCGGCGTGGCGGTAGTGCAAATGCCGGTGGATATGTTCCCGGCAATGAATATCCCGGTTGTTGTGGTCGCGACTTTTTATTCGGGAATGCCGCCCGAGCAAATTGAAGGCGACATTACCTACCATCTGGAACGCTTCTTTACGATGGCTAGCGGTATCGACCATATCGAATCGCGCTCGCTGAACGGCGTCAGCATCATCCGAGTCTACTTTCAATCGAATACGAACGCCGATATCGATGCGGCAACGATCGCAAATCTGGCTGTCTCGGATATGAAGGATCTGCCGCCGGGTACGCTGCCGCCGGTGGTGTTGAAATCCGACGCCTCGAGCCTTCCCGTTTGTCTGGTGACGATGAACGGCGATGGGATGACGGACGGAAACCTGAAAGACATTGCGCAGAATTTCGTTCGCAACCAGTTGGCGAGCGTCCATGGCGCATCGATTCCGCAGCCTTTTGGCGGGCCATGGAGGCAGATTCAGTTCTACGTCGATCCCTACAAACTCGAAGCGCGGCAGATCAGCCCGATGGACGTGGTGCGCAGTTTGAGCCAGGCAAACGTGATTCTGCCTGCCGGCGACGTACAGATTGGAAATCTGGATTACAACATCTACTCGAATGCCCAATTCAATCTAAAGGACGCAGGACAATACCCCATCAAGATGAATGGCCAGACTCCGGTGCTGATGTCGGACGTTGGCGAATTGAAGGATGCGCACGCGCTTCAATACAACGTGGTGCACGTGAACGGGCAGAGATCGGTCTATCTTCCGGTAATGAAACAGGGGGGCGATTCGAACACGATTGCGGTGGTGAATGGAGTCCGGGAAACAACTTCACATCTGGTGGATGTGCCTGCCGCAATGAAAACGGATGTGGTCTTCGATCAATCCCGATTTGTACGGACAGCGATTGAAACCCTGCTGCATGAAGGCGGCATTGGCCTCTTCCTGACTTGCGTGATGATCTTGATTTTCCTTGGAAGCTTGCGAGCGACGGCGGCGGTATTCTTTTCGATTCCACTCTCTGTTTGCGCGACCTTCTTTGTGCTGCAACTCGGCGGCTCATCGATTAACAGCATGATATTGGGAGGGCTGGCGCTGGCGCTTTCGCGGTTGATCGACAACTCCGTCGTGGTTCTGGAAAACATTTACCGGCATCTGGAAATGGGGGAGCCGCCGCGGGTTGCCGCCGAAACCGGCGGCAAAGAGGTTGCGCTGCCGGTTCTGGCATCGACGCTCACTACGGTAGTAGTGTTCTTCCCGGTAACGCTACTTGCCGGCGTGAGCAAATTCCTGTTCTCCGCGATGGCTCTTTCAGTGGTGGTCTCGCTGTTCGCTTCTTATTTCGTCGCGCTAACGGTGGTGCCGCTCTTCTGCGCGCGGTTCCTGCGTTTGCAGAACCCGGAACACTTGAGGGAAACCGATTCGGCTGAAGCGCGTACGCTGAAGACGCCGGACAGAGGGCTCTCCGCGCGATTCAACACGGCCTTCAATAACGCTTTTGAAGGGATGCTGCGGATCTACGAACGTTTGGTGAAGCGCGCCCTCGTGGTTCCGGGCACGGTCCTGGTGTTGTTCTTTCTGGTCTTCGGAGTCAGCCTGCTGCTTTACAACCGTCTGGGGTTCGCATATTTCCCGCAAACTGACGCGGGACAGTTTGTGATTACGTTCAAGGCCCCTTCCGGGACGAAGCTGAGCGTCACCGAAGGCGACGCCGCCGGAATCGAGGCGATAGTGAAGCGAATCGTTTCGCCCGAGGATTTAAGCATCATTGTCGATAACATCGGCGTGGATAATGGATTCTCGGCCGTCTATACGACCAATGCGGCGATGCACACCGGTTTTGTCCAGGTTGGCCTGAAACCGGAACATCGCACCGGAAGCTATGAATACATCGGCCGGATAAAGAACGCACTGGCCCAGGAGATGCCCCAGATCACTCCATTCTTCTCGACGGGCAGCCTTGTAGACGCCGTGGTGAGCATGGGAGCGCCGGCCCCAATCGACGTGCAGATCGTGGGGTCGAACCTGGAAGTGGACAATCAAGTGACGCAGGAGATTGCCAGTAAACTGCGCTCTTCACCGCAAATCGCCGACGTGTTCATGCCGCAGGATCTCGATTATCCGTCATTGCGCATCAATGTGAATCGTTTGCGGGCGGCAAAGCTTGGATTGACGGAGCGGGAGGCGCTAACGAATGTCGTCACATCGCTGACGTCCAATCAGATGATCGCGCCCAACCTGTGGATCGATCCCCGCAATGGGAACAATTACTTCCTTACGGTGCAATATCCGGCAGCGCAGATCACCTCGGTGCAGGATTTGCGCTCGATTCCTTTACATGCCGAAAACGCCGGAGCGCCCACCCGGCTCGATATGATCGCTAGCGTGGAGCGCACCCAGGCCCCAACGGAAGTGGACCATTATCAGATTCGCCGCAAGCTCGACGTATACGCCCGCCCATCGAGCGAGGACTTGGGGGCTGCCGCGGACTACGTAGAAGAGGCGATCCAGCATCTAAAGATTCCCTCCACCGTTAAGGTGGCCGTGCGTGGCAGCGCGGAAGCGATGAGGGCGTCCTTCAGAAGTTTTGCCTTTGGCCTTGGACTCTCTGTGGTGCTCTTATTCCTGATTCTGGTGGCCCAGTTTCGTTCCGTCGCCGATCCGTTTATCATCCTGCTTGCGCTGCCTCCCGGCATTTCGGGCGTCCTTTTGACGCTCGTAATTACCGGCACCACTCTAAACGTAATGTCGCTGATGGGCATCGTGATGCTTGCGGGAATCGCAATGTCGAACAGTATTCTGATTGTCGAATTTGCGCATCACCTGAAAGAGGAAGGTCATACGGTAGCAGAAGCGGTTATCGCGTCGTGCCGGGTGCGATTGCGGCCGATTCTAATGACGTCATTGGCTACGATCATCGGATTATTGCCGATGGCGTTGAAGTTAGGCGAAGGAAGCGAATCGTATGCGCCGCTGGCCCGGGCGCTGATCGGCGGATTACTTGCATCCGTGGTGTTGACCGTGTTTCTGGTTCCGGCCGGATTCTTTCTGGTGCATCGTGAGCGTTAAAACAAGTCACCCTATGGGTGAGTGGCCCGCTGGTAGATGGTCTTGTAACCTCCGCCGGTTAAAGCGCCGATCCCTGCGCCGATTCCGGCTCCGCCGGCGATCCAAAGGCCGGCAGGGACGTCCTGACCCTCCTTACGGAAACGGTCTCCTACCGTGGCAGTCAGTATTATTCCTGCAACCGCGCCGATGGCGGCCCCGATCAGCGCACGGATGCCGCGGCCGGCGCGAGGATGGCAGTACACGCGGACGACGTTCTCCTTGTTCACCACGATTTCACGATCGACGCGGATGGAAATGCCTGAATCGGTGAATGCTTCGAACCGGCCTTCCACGCGTTTCAAATCGGATTGGACGATTCCGATACGCTGTCCGGGGCGCAGTTCACGCAGGGTGGTCCATTGTCCGACGTCGTCCGCCAGAGCCGGAATAGCAAGTACGGCCGCGAGAACAATCGCGGTTACGTTACGTTTACGGATCGTCATTTGCGCGACTTCGATTGGTTGAAAGCGAAACCCACGACGGGGCTATGAAGGCCGGCGAGGCGCGCTTCGCGCTGCCGATCCATTCTTGCGACGTTCACTTTATGAGAGACGCACTTTTTTTGCGCGACGTTTGCTACTTGGCCAAAAGATAAAGAGTTGCGTTTCGATCCGGCGCAGCCCGCCCGATGACGGTTGGCTCAAGCGGCGGCATGGTTGTCAACAATTGTCCAATGGCTTAACGTTAGACTGATCGAGGACGATGCAAATGGACGGTAGACTCCCTCGGAGGAAATTCTTGCAGGCCGCGCAGGCGGCGGGCGGCCTGATGGCGTATTCTGCGCAAGAGCCGGCGAAAGCCAACGCCGCGGCACAGGCGAAGCTCAAAGCCGCCGACATCGCGATATCGTCCACGCCCTACTTACCCCTTCCGGACTATCCGATCCAACCGAAGGCGTATTGGGAAATCGCTATGAAGGACGGCTTCTGGAAACCGAAGATCGATCTGAATGCGCGGGTGACTATCCCATTCGAGGTGAAGAAGCTGAGCGAATCCGGCGCGAGGGGCTTCAACGGCGGGGTGTTGGAGGCCTCGATTCTTTCTCTGAAGACTCACCCGGACGAGCGGCTGCAAGCGCAGGTGGACGCCCGTATCTCCGCGATGAAGCAATCGCCCGGCCGCGGCAACAACGGCTTCGAGATCGCCGCAACATACTATGCGGTGACGGGCAAGCGAGATCTACTGGACCCGGCAATTCACTCCGCCGACGCGCTCTACGATAATTTCAAAGCGCATCGCCCCCCCTTTTCCGGAGGCGAGCGGGATGCCATCAACTGCGTGCAGTTATACCGCGCGACGCACGACAAGAAGCATCTCGACCTGGCAAAACACTATCTTGATATCCGGGGCCTGGAAGATTCCGTAAGCCGCAGCCGGCACAACCAGTCTTATAAGCCGGTTCTGGAACAGAGCGAAGCTGTAGGCCATGCCGTGAATTGCGTTTCGTTGATGGTCTCGCTGGTGGATGTGGGCGTGCTCACCGGCCTTGCGGAGTATCTCGCCGCCGGCAGCCGGATGTGGCAGGACGCGGTGAGCCGGAAGATGTATATTACCGGCGGCGTGGGGTCGACGGGGAATGAAGGCTTCGGCGCGCCTTATTCGCTTCCTAACATATCGGCTTACTCGGAGACGTGCGCGGCGCTGATGTTTATCACGTTGAATCACCGATTGTTCATGGCTACGGGAGACAGTAAGTACGTCGACGTCATGGAACGCGCGATGTATAACAATGCCCTGGACGGAGTGGCCGCCGCGGGCGACCGGTTCTTCTATGTGAATCGCCTGGCGAGTGCCGGAGATGGACGGGACAATCGATGGGAACGGGCGTCCCTGGAATGTTGCCCTCCAAACCTGGTGCGGTTTATGGCTTCCATGCCCGGATACATTTACGCACAGGATAAGACCGGGGGCATCTATGTCAATCTCTATGTGTCGAGCGAGACATCCTTCTCAATCGGAGGCAAGAGTCTGTCGCTGGCGGTGGATAGTGAGATGCCGTGGGAAGGGAAATCGAAGATCGCGATATCCGCTCGAGAGACGGTGAAAGCAACCGTTCGGCTGCGCGTTCCGGGTTGGGCTCGAAACGAGCCGGCACCAGGGAGTCTATACGCCTACCTTGAAAGGGTCGAAAAGCAGCCGCGCGTATCGGTTAACGGCAAGATGATTCCGGCGACCCCAGATAAATCGGGCTATATCTCGCTCAATCGCGATTGGAAGGATGGGGATTCGATCGAGATAGAGTTTCCTTTTGAAGTTAGAAAGGTGGCTGCGGACCGGAAAGTGACGGACGACCGGCGCAGGATGGCGGTGGAGAGAGGGCCGATTGTTTATTGCGCGGAGTGGCCGGATGTGAAGGGCGGCGGCGCCCTGAGCTTGTTAATTGACGCCAAGGGCGAGTTGAAAACCGAGATGGGCGGGAAGACATATGCCGGCGCCCCCATGATTTTCGGGGAGGCCCGGAGCATCGTGAACCCGGCGACGCCAGTGGAACCAGTCCGATTGATTCCTTATCACTTGTGGGCAAACCGCGGCGCTGGCGAAATGAGCGTATGGCTCGCGACCGCCGAGTTGGAACCGGGCGACACAGGTCCAGCCGGCGGCATAATCTTCTATAAGAACCCGAACCATGCGGCCGACGGCTGGCGGTATCTGGAAGCGGCGCCGGTAGATCAGAGCGCGGGCGCAAAGTGGGGCTGCTTCCGCAAGGCCATCGCTGGAGCCCGCGGAACCGCGATTGGGACAGGCAAGCGGAATACGGAGGAAATGCTCACGGCATGCCCGGAAATGGAAAGCGCCGCGTCCTTATGCGCCAATTACAGTTTGAACGGCGTGCGCGGCTGGTTTCTCCCGTCGAGGGATGAGTTGGCGCTCCTGTACCGCGTTTGGAAAACCGCCGCGCCCGGCGCTTTTACGGATGGCGGGGCGCCGGATAACGTGACCTATTGGGCCTCGTCGCAACAGACTGCCGATATGGCAAGCCATATCGACTTTGCGGACTCCGGACGTCAGCACGGCGACGACAAGGACTTTCCGCGAAGGGTGCGTGCGATTCGCGCCTTCTAGATTAATTCATTATTGGCTGCCGATGAACGCAGATAAAAAAGACTCGCGCCTACTTCGGATTCGTCGTCATGGTAGATCGATGGCCCGTCGTAGTCTGCCAGTAATCCATCCAGCGCAGGCGAATTCCCTCGGTCCTTTCCAGTAGTTCCTCGCTGGGCGTCTTTCCGTGTTCCACCACCACCACCATGCCGGTATTGAAGTTCTTCTGGGCGTGGTCCACATCGGGTAGCCGCGGCCCTTCCACGGCAATGACATCCTGAATGGTTAGCTTCGTGCGGTCGGCCTTGAAGATAGGATGCCCATTGGCATCTCTTCCCGCCGGAACCAGATTTCGAAGGATGAAAAAGTCGGGCACCTCGCTGGGGCCGATCATACCCATGAGATAGAGGTCGAGATAGGACCATCCAGTAGCTGGAACATAATAATCGTCATCGAGCTGAGTGTAAGTGCCGTCGAAGTTATCCTGCCACACCCCGCCGCCCATCGCGGACGCCTCGACCGGCCGCTGATAGGGGAACGCCACCGGCGCCTGCAACCCGCGCGTCCAGTGCGTCGGACCGAGCTGGATCGTCTCGTCGCCTACTTTTGCACGAACAAAAGCCGACCAGCGATGGCCCATTTCATGTCCGATCTGCGACATTGCATAGTCGTAGGGAGGAATCTTGCCGTTCGACGTCCGCTCGGCGAGCTGGTGAGTATAAGCCGCCACGTTGTGAACGTTCGTTTCCTTGAGTCCTTCGGGCGGATATTCCTGCATCTGGTTGGCCCCCACCCATACCGGCTGGATGAACTGCCATTGGAACCGCCCCTGAGTACAGTAGCCCTCCAGGTTTCTCTGGTTGGCGCCGATGCCGGTAACCTCGCCGCCATTGGGGCCGCCGCCGAGCGGCCCGTTACTCGACGTGCCCGCCTCTGGGTTATCGATGCGAAAGTCGGAGTAATATGCCAGCATGTCGAACTTATCGCCCAGGGCCTTGATTACCGTGCAGGTGAGATCCTGGGCTCGCGTGGGCTTCAAGTAATGAAAGGCTTCATAAACCACAGCGAACGGACCATCCTGCTTCTTCAAAGATGAGAGTTCGACTTCAGGACTGTTCAGCCCCGCCAACTTCACGGCATGGGGCGCGATGCGACTTGCCGTTGTTGGCGAGGGCCCCGAAGCTTGAGCGGAAGCGTAGACGTAGATCGAATCGCCCGCCTTAAATCCGGCCGGAAGCGTTCCCTGCACCGTAATTGTGTTCCCATCCACCCTCACCGCCGGCGAGACGCCGGTTCCGAACGCGTTGTAGCGGGCGCCCCGGCGCCGACGTCCGCCACGTCCGGCGCGGCCGCCTTGGACCGTCCACACGGCGTCGGCGTGCGCATCTTGCGTGCAATCTCCGGCTGGCTTCTTCGCCGACAGGCAGACGCGGTACGCGATACCAGCGATTTGCGGATCGGTCTCCGGCAGCACAGGTCCGCGAGTCTCGATGGCGGCTTTCAAAAACAGGCCATCCACCGCGGAAAGCTTGATGCCTTTGAGATCGAGATGGGGCGCGGACGACGCGTTCCCTTCGCCGGCGATGGCGCCGATTTCGGTCTCGGCGCCCTCCGTGACCACGGGATAGATCCCGACAATCGCGTCTTGAGCGTGCACGGCATCGTAGGAAAGGTCAATCGTCCCGTCCTTCCGCAGGACCGCCTGGAAGCGGTTTACGGTCGGCGTCCACGTCATGTCCTGCACGCCGCCCATCGGCTCCGTGAGGCTCCAAGTGATAACGGCGCGGTCGTCAAGCTCCTTCAGATAACGCACGCCGCTCATGCGCGGCTTGAAGAAGACGCTGATGGCCGGAACGGTGTTGATCAAAGTGCGTCCCGCCTGCGCCAGCTCTGCGAACCGCTCCACCGAGATGCCGCCGCCACGGCCCCCACCACCACCGCCACGGCCAGCGCCGCCACGGCCAGCGCCGCCGCGGCCAGCACGGCCTGCGCCCTCCGCTGCTTCGCCGAAAGTCATCGACCCGGTCATCCCGACCGAAAACGCGTTCCAACTCTTGCCGGAAAAGGGAAACGAGAAGTTTTTCAACGTCGCCTGGCTTCCTTGCATCTCCGGCCCGAATTCCGAATCCCATTGGAAGGCGACGTTCTCGGCGCGGTATTTCGAACCATCGGGCGAAAAGCGAAGAGTGCGATGTTGCAAATTGAATAGATTGGCCTTTCCGAGCACGCCCTCGTCCAGGGTCATCACAATCAGGTTTCCGCGGGTGGAGATCGTACCAATCGATTTCCCTGGCTCGCCCCGGCCCTGCGCGTGTGCCAAACCGCATAGCGCGAAAGTCCCGAGGATCATCGATAGAGCGTAGCTGTTTCTGGTCATAGTCGTTTCATATACCAATCTAATGGCGCGGACCACGGTGTACGCCAAGATCCAAGCTCTGCGCAATTGCGCTGTGAGCAGGGCGGCGGCGCGGCAAACGGCGATTTCGCTTTCTATCTTATCGCGCATTCAGGGCGACGACACGAAAATGGTGGGCGAGCGGTTCACGGATCGTGACATATTGCCGCAAGATGTCGAATGGAATTGCGCCGCCGTTTGCTTGAGACAATTGCAGTTGATGCGCGATCTCGGATTGATCGGCGGCCTTGGCCCGGGCGCCACAGTGCAGTATTATCAGCAACTCGTGAAGGCGAAGCCCGGCGAGATGCTGATCGTTCATGCGGACATGGACCGCGTCCGTGAAGCCGTCGAGCGAAACGACCTCGATGGGCTGGCCGACTACCTGGCTAGGTTGGTCGAGCGACTTGCGGCGGGCGGGGCGGAGGTAGCAGCGATCTCGGCCGTAACACCGCACATTTGCATTCGCCAGCTCGAAAGGATATCCGTGCTGCCCCTGGTAGATATCACCGAGGCGATCGCCGCGGAGGTTCGCGAACGCGGCTACCGGCGGGTGGCGCTCTTCGGTACGCGGTTCGTTGTCGAATACCGCATGTTCGGCTTGCTGGAGGGAATCGAGGTAATCGTGCCACAGCAGGTCGCGACCATTCACGATTGCTACATGCGGATCGTCAACGGTGAAACGGAACCGCGCGCAACGCTGTCGCAGATCGCTCACGGGTTGCCGGTCGATGCGATTGTGCTCGCAGGAACCGACCTCGCCCTGGTCTACGACGAATCCAATGCGGATTTCCCGCACGTGGACTGCGTGCAGGCTCATATACGCGCGATTCTGGATGCGCTGGCGTAGCTTGGGCAAATGGGGCGGCTTTCAAGCACGGCGTTCCGAGGCCAGCAAGTATTGACAGGCGCGGCTGTCATGCTGGATTGTACGCGCGAAGCAACGTCTTAGAACTCACGGCGCAGACCTTGCATTGCGCAATCGCGAGGTGGATAGGCGTCCATGATAAAGCACGCGAGGCCTTGCCGATTGGCGCCGCGATTACTTCACTTCAAAAGTAGCCGTCTCGCTGTACATCTGGCCGGTGGCCTGTTCCGTTACAAGAACGGTGCAAACGTAGGAGCCGGCTTCGAGGACAAGACTCGCTTCGTATGCTCCAGCAGAAGACTGAATTAGCTCGCCGAAACCGATAGCGGACTGGGATATGTTCGCGAGAGGCCTGATTTGGCCAGTGATCTGAACCTGGCCGTAGTAGCCGCCGACCGGCACCGCAATCGTCTGGTAGGCTCCAGCATGGCGGACGTCAACCGTAAAATGGCCGCTCGGAAAACCTGGGATTGTGGCACCGGCGGCGCGATCGCTCTCATACTTCGCCAGAGGCGGCGGCCAATTGCTGCGCACGCTTGCCTGGACTACGCCTTGGGCGGAGACGGCACGACGGTTTTGCTCGTCTTGCGTCGTGACCGGCGTGGATTGAGACATAATCTCGGGAGCCACTCCTTGTGTGTCGATGGTATAAATCGCAACGTTCGACTTGATCGCCGCATCGATGGTTCTCCGTAACTGAGCTTGATCGTTCGCAACCGGCGGCTCAACGCTATCGGCAAAGTACATCAGCGCCTTCTTTCCCGGCAACGATCCCAAGGTATCCACGGTGGTTTCAATGTTCGAAAGCCAGTGACCTGGGCCCGCCGCCAAGCCGTTCCCTTCCCTGCCGCCGATTTTTCCCAGCGTGGATTCCAGGATTGCTCGGTCGCCGGTAAAATCCTGGAGTACTCTCACTTCGGAACCTTTCACACTCATGAAGGCGACGAGATCCGCCGGCGCCATCTTGTTGCGAATGAACTCGGCGGCGCTCTGGCGCGAACGAGCTTGAGCAACGGAAGTCATGGTATCGAAATCGAACAGCATCACCAGCAGACGGTGGTCTGAAGAGGCCACCGGCGCCGCCGAAGAGGTGGACCGTTGTGGCGCCGCGGTGGACAGTGGCGCGGGAGCGGAGGCGGCCGGGGTGGGCTGCTCCACTGGCGCAGACCTAGCGGGGGACTGCGCGTAGATCACAGGGGCGTTTCCGGCGCCGATCAGGACACCGAGCGCGACCGGGCCGGCTAGCGTCGCAATGCCCGCGGCCGCCAACAAACACTTCTTCGCACGATTCAAACTTTGCCCCGTTCGATTCTTCATGATTGCCTCAATTCTTCGCTTGAGATTGGCGCCAGTTACTCCCAACATGCAAACCAGCGGAGACTCCACATACAACTTACAGACGGTGAGTATGGCGTCGGCATAGATGCGCGGCTCACTGCCCGCGGCCAAGACGCACTCGTCGCAGGCTCGCTCGCGCTCCTCCACCAAACGCGCTCCGATCCACCACACCAATGGATAGAACCAGAACAGAGCTTCTACGGCCATGTGAATCGCAGCGAACAGGTTGTCGCGCCGGCGCACATGGCATAGCTCATGAGCGAGCACGGCGTCGAGTTGAGACGGCGTCAGGCGGTCCGTGATGCCCTCGGGCAGCAGCAGGACGGGGCGCAAAATACCTGCCACGCCGGGTTCCAGCAGGCCAGGTGAAGAGCGAATCTCAATTGCCGCGGGAATCTGCGAAGGCGCGCTCATATTTATAGCCGCGCTGACGCGGCGCCATGATCGCAGGCGGAACAAGCCGATCACCGCGAACCCGCACGCCCATACGCCAAAGAGCGCGAAGGGCGTCCAATTGAAAGCACCCGACACGGTTGGCGGGAATTGCAATGGCTCCGGAAACGGCTCCGCTATGCGCTCTGCGGAAAGTGAGATATGGGGCGCGGCCATCCTCTGTACCACCGCCGTTTGCCCGATCATCCTTTGCACGACCGGCGTCCAGCCTAAGTGGCCGCCGAGACTCACTAGCAATGCAAATGGGGCGAAAAATTTCAACGACGCGCTTAACCAAAGCCAGTAGCGGACGTTTGCCCGGTTCTTGCGGAAAGCGACGGTCAGGAGCGCGGCCACGAATACGAATAGCGTCGATTGCCAGATGTGAGAGATCAATTCCGCGGTCATTTCGATTCACGGTTCCTTTCGGCCTTTTGCTGCGCGTCAAGCCTCTTGATTGTTTTCTCTAACTCGCGAACATCGTCAAGGGTCAACTTCCCCGCCTCGGCCAATTGCGCCATCATCGGTTGGGGACGGCCTCCGAAGAAACTGAGAATCTCGTCGAGCAGCTTGTGGCGCGTCACATCGCGCGCCACAATCGGTTCGAAGATGTGGGCGTTACTGATTTTCCGCACGCGGCGGACAGCCTTTTTCCCCTCCAGCCGGTAGACCGTGGTCTGGATGGTAGTGTAAGCGGGTCGAGGCTCCGGGAATGCTTCCTGAATCTCGCGGATGGACGCCTTCCCGTGTGCCCAGAGGGCTTCCAGGATTTGGAGTTCGAGCTTGCTGAGCTTGGGCTGGGGCACTTTGTTCTACTACCTCACGATTGATCCTACTATTTGGTAGTAGGAAATGCAAGCGGGAAATTCGGGCGATTTGCTTTAATTAGGAAGCCGCGGAACTCAAGGAGAGAGGCGATGGGCAACGAATACGCATTTGAGATGGCTACGTCCAGCATCCGATTCGGCTGGGGCGCAACGCGCGAAGTTGGAATGGATCTCGCCGAGTGGAAAGTACGACGAGTGATGGTCGTGACCGATCCGCTGCTTCGGCGCCTGCCCTCGGTGGCCACCGTGCTGGAATCCCTCGAAAAGAGCGGGATCGAATTCTCCGTTTTCGATGGCGTGCGTGTCGAACCGACCGATGAATCCTGCTTGAACGCCGCACATTTCGCGCGCAACGGAGAGTTTGACGGGTTTGTCGCCGTCGGGGGCGGCTCATCCATCGACACGGCGAAGATGGCGAACCTTTACTCCACGTACCCGCCGGAGGACTTCTTGGATTACGTGAATCCTCCGATCGGGCGCGGTCTGCCGCCTCCCGGCGCTTTGAAACCATTAATCGCGCTGCCGACGACGGCAGGCACTGGCAGCGAGACCACGGGAGTGGCCATCTTCGACTATTGCAGAATGCACGCCAAGACCGGCGTCGCGCACCGCCGGCTGAAGCCTACGCTCGGAATTCTGGACCCCGAGAACACGGCAACCGCTCCGCCATCGGTTGCGGCATGCACGGGTCTGGACGTGCTCAGCCATGCAGTGGAATCCTTCACCGCACTCCCATACACACAAAGGCCACAGCCCGACCGGCCGGCGATGCGGCCCGCATATCAGGGATCGAATCCGATCAGCGATATCTGGGCGCTCCAGGCGCTGCGCATGGTTGCCGAATATTTGCCGCGAGCTGTGGAAGACCCGAGCGACGGTGAAGCGCGGGAGAAGATGATTCTTGCGGCTTCCTATGCGGGCGTGGGGTTCGGCAACGCCGGCGTGCATCTGCCGCACGGGATGTCCTATCCGGTTTCAGGAATGGTTCGCGGATTCCAACCACCGGGCTATGCGACGGGGCATCCGATTGTTCCGCACGGTATGTCGGTAATCCTGAATGCGCCCGCCGTCTTCCGCTACACCGCCGAGGCATGCGCCGAGCGGCACTTGCAGGCGGCCGAAGCTCTTGGATTCGACATCTCGCGCACCAACCGCTGCGATGCGGGAAAGGTTCTGGCGGACTGCATCACCGGATTCATGCAACGGCTGGGAATGCCTAAGGGACTGCGGGCGATCGGCTACGAAAGCAGCGATATTCCCGCGCTAGTCAAAGGCACGCTCCCGCAGCATCGCGTTACGAAGCTCTCGCCAAAACCGTTTGGCGAAGAAGAGTTGGCGCGGCTGTTTGAAGACGCCATGGATGCGTGGTGAGGTTTAAGCCGAATCGTCCCTACAAAGGCAGATAGCATCCCTCAAGAGCCAGCGCACGCGGCGACACGCTGCTCGAAACTGGTCCGAAGCATTACCCTTTGGAGGGTTGGCATTAACTTGGACCATGCTGAGCGCAATCGTTAAGAGAAGTCATGAACCGTCGCCCGTAACGTCGGGAACGTAGCGCATCTAACTGGCGCATTATGGAGACAGGAGCAATGAATGAATGGCGGAAGACAAAAAACTCTCAGGACCCGATCTGAAATCGGGCGTTGAATTCGACAAGCTTGCCGAGAATGTGCCGTTCCTCGGCCACTATGAAGACAAGGCCGTAATCCTGATTCGTCAGGGCGATCACGTTTTCGCAATAGCGGGCACTTGCACTCATTACGGCGGCCCGCTGGCAGAGGGCCTTCTGGTAGATAACACAATCCGGTGCCCCTGGCATCACGCGCGATTCAACATTCACACCGGCGAAGCTGAAGGTGCGCCGGCTCTCAACCCCCTGTCATGCTTCAATACACGGCGCCGGGGCAACATAGTCGCGATCACAGGAAAGAGGGAAACCGACTTCCGCGTCCCCTGCCCGCAGAATCCTTCCTCGGTCGTGATCATTGGCGCCGGGGCAGCGGGATCCGCCTGCGCAGACATGCTCCGAACGAAGGGATATACCGGACCAGTTACGCTCGTAGCCGATGAGAAGCCGAGCCCGGTGGATCGCCCAAATCTCTCCAAGGACTATCTGGCTGGCTCGGCGCCGGAAGAATGGATTCCCCTACGGACCCCGGATTATTATCAGTCAATCCAGGTCGACCTTGTCACAAGCAATCCGGCAATTCGGATTCGACCCGACGCACACAAGGTTTACCTGCGGGATGGCAGGACATTGGATTACGAGGCGCTCTTGCTCGCCACTGGCGCAGAGCCCCGTTCGCTTTCGATCAAGGGCTCGGATCTACCCCACGTTTTTCGTCTCAGGACCCTCGCGGACAGTAAAGCCATCATCGCCAAGGCGCAGCAGGCACGAAACTGCGTGGTGATTGGATCGAACTTCATCGGGCTGGAAGTCGCCGCCTCTCTTCGTAGCCGTGGGCGCGAGGTTACCGTCATCAGTCAGGACTCCATTCCGCTTGGAAAAATTCTGGGCAAAGAACTGGGCCACTTCGTCCAGAAGCTTCACGAGAATCACGGGGTTCGATTCCTGCTCGATACGAAACCGCAGGAGATCCTCGACGGCAAGGTCGAAATCGGCCAGGGGCGTTCCGTCGATGCCGATCTGGTCGTTGTGGGGATTGGTGTTTCGCCGCGAACTTCACTGGCGGAAGAGGCGGGCATCCAGGTGGACAACGGCGTCGTCGTCAATCAGATTCTTCAAACGAGTGCATCGGACGTTTTTGCAGCGGGCGATATCGCTCGCTATCCTGAACCAATTTCGGGAGAACAAATACGGATAGAACATTGGGTCGTAGCCCAACGGCAGGGACAGTCCGTCGCACACTCGATGCTGGGCATCGGCGGTCCATTCCATCAAACGCCTTTCTTCTGGAGCCAGCACTACGATGTCCAGATCTCCTACGTCGGATACGCATCCAAATGGGATAGTTGTCAAATAGAAGGCGATCTGGACAAGTCGAACGCCTGCGCTGTATATCGCCGGAATGACAGGAGTTATTGCCGTCGCGACAATCGGACGAGACCGCCTGAGCCTGCAAGCGGAAGCCGCCATGGAAGCCGGCAAGACGGCGGATCTCGATTCACTTCTTCGCGCAGCCGGCAGAACGGGAAGCCTCAACTCCTAGAGATTGCGATTCTCCCAATCGGTACTGCTCCCATACCTTGTGGGGCGTGGCGCTTCCAAAGTCTGACCTATCGATACGGGCTACGGCGTTCCTGGAAACCTGCTTCTGCCGGGTTCCCGAGCGGCGAGTCAGCGCTTCGGCGGAGGTCCGCCACGCGCCGCCGATTTGACATTGCCACCGCAACGCGATATCAATTTGGAATCCCTTGGGAGGATCGCGATTATGAAATTCCGCTTCGCCATTGCCGGAAGTGCGCTCCTGGCCATCGCCCTAATGTACGGCCCGCCAACGCGCCAGTGCAGAGCGCAGGCCAAGAAGGGCAAGGCCGCACGCCCGCCGCGCCGGCCCCCGCGCAGCCGCAGAAGCTCGACGAAGAGTACACCAAACTCATCAAGCAGTATCTGCAGGATCCGCGCATCACCACCGAACTGGTCGACCACATGCCGGCGTCCGACACCGTTCCCTCGCCGCTGAAGTTCCTCGGCCGCATTCCGGGCAAGCCGGGCGAGTTGACCTACGCCAAGGACATCCACCGCTATTACCAGGCGCTCGCCGAACGCCTCGCCGCGCGCGAAGTATTGGAAGCTCGGCACCACCGAGGAAGGCCGCGACATCGTCGTGCTCGCCATCGCCGACGAGCAGACCATCAAGGATCTCGACAAGTACAAGGAGATGCTGGCCAGACTCGGCGACCCGCGCAAGATCACCGAGGAAGAGGCGCGCGAACTGATGCACACCGCCAAGCCCATCTACTGGATCAACAGCGGCATCCACTCGCCCGAGACCGGCGGACCCGAAATGCTCATCGAGCTGGCCTACCGCCTGATCATCGAAGAAACGCCGTTCATTCAGCAGATCCGCAACAACGTGATTACCTTCATCACGCCGGTGCTCGAAGTCGATGGCCGCGAGCGCGAGGTCGATACCTTCTATTACGGCAAGGAAACCGGCAAGCAGGCCGCCGCCGCTGATGTACTGGGGCAAGTACGTGCAGCACGACGACAACCGCGATGGCATGGGCCAGTATCTCGCCATGACCAAGGCATTCACCAAGGGCATGATCGAGTGGCATCCCACCGTGCTTCCACGATCTGCACGAATCCGTCACCTATTTATATGTCTCCACCGGCACCGGCCCCTATAACGTGTCGCTCGACCCCATCGCCATCGACGAATGGTGGCTGCTCGGCGAAACCGAACTGACGGAGATGGCCAAGCGCGGCGTCCCCGGCGTCTGGACCTACGGCTATTACGATGGCTGGGTTCCCAATTACCTTTTCTGGATCGCGCTGACGCACAACTCCTTCGGCCGCTTCTACGAAGTGCAGAGCTACGGCCCGAACCCCTACACCGTCAACGCCGCCCGCCACCACCACCAGCCGCGAATGGTTCCGTCCCAACCCGCCGCTGCCTTCCATTCAGTGGGGTCCGCGCAATAACACCAACATTCAGGAATCCGCGATTCTCTTCGCGCTCAATCGCATGGCGAAAGATCGCGACACGTATCTGGAGAATTATTACATCAAGAACAAGCACGCCATCGACAAAGGCAAGAACGGTCCCGAACTACGCCTGGCTGATTCCGGCCGGCGCAATACCGCAAGGCCGATGCCGCCGACATGGTGAACGAACTGCGCCGCCAGGGCGTCGAAGTCACACACGGCAAACTCGGCATTCAAAGCGGGCAACGTGAATGTCGCCGCGGGCGATTACATCGTCCGCGGAGACCAGCCCTATCACACGCTCGCCGACATGTACTTCAGCATTCAGAACTATCCACCGGCCAATCCGCGTCCCTACGACGATACCGGCTGGACCATGCAGTATCTGCGCAACGTCAAGCTCACGCCGCTCACCGATAAATCCGTGCTCGACGCGCCCATGACGATGATGACGGCCGAAGCCAAGGCAACCGGCGGCGTGGAGGGCAGCGGCAGCACGCTGGTGGTCGAGCACACCAGCGATAACAACCTGATGAAGTTCCGCTACAAGAATACCGACGTCAAGATGCTCGTGGCCGAAGACGATTTCGATCTCAACGGCCACAAGCTGCGCGCCGGCGCGTTCATCATTCCCAACGCCGATCGCGCCAAGCTCGAGCCGCAACTGAAGGAACTCGGCCTTTCCGCCTGGGCCGTCTCGACCGCGCCTTCGGTGAAGACGCATCCGATGACGCTGCCGCGCATCGGCTACGTGCATTCGTGGTCGCGCACGCAGGATGAAGGCTGGGTCCGCGCCGCGCTCGATTACTACGGCGTGCCCTACACTTACTTCGCCGATAAGAAGCTGCGCGATGGCAATCTGCGCGCGAAGTACGACGTGATCGTTTATCCGCACACCGGCGGCAGCTCGCAATCGATGCTGGCGGGCGTCGGACGGCCCGGTCCCGATTCCCTATAAGAAGATCGACCTTGACGCCGAACCTCGGCGTCGCCCGATTCGGACGACGATATTCGCGGCGGCATGGGCATGGAAGGCATTGCTCGAACTCGCCAAATTCGTGCAGGAAGGCGGCGCGCTGATCACCGAAGGCTCCACCGCCGCTTTGATGGCCGAATACGATCTCGGCGGGGGCGTCACCGTGGAGCATCCCACCGGACTGTTCGCGCGCGGCACCATTTTGCGCAGCAAGCTTCGCCGATCTGAAGAGCCCCATCGCTTACGGCTATGACGGCAAAGATCTCCCGGTCTACTTCAACCAGGATCCGGTGCTCAATGCGGGCGCGGCGGCGGCGGCGGATTCGGTGGCGGATCGGCGGCGGTGGCGGGCGCGGCGGAGCGCGATGCCAACGCGCAGAACATCACGCCCAACGCGGCGCTGTTGACCAACATCACGCCGCTCGATCCGGATAATCCCGCGTGCCCGCGGCACCGGCGGCCGCCGGCGGCGGCGGCGGACGCGGGCGTGGGGGACGCGGCGGACGCGGCGGCGCGGCAGCTCGCCGCTGCGAGCGGCGAGCGGCCGGCGGCGCGCGGCGGCGGTGGCGGCGGGCGCGGTGGCCGTGGCGGACGCGGCGGCGCGGTGCGCGGAAGATCGTGCGCGCGTGATTCTGCGATTCCCGTCCGACCCGAGCAAGATGCTGCTTTCCGGCACGCTGGCTGGCGGCGAAACGCTCGAGAATCGCGCCGCCGCGGTGGATGTGCCGCTTGGCAAGGGCCACATCGTGATGTTCGCGCTACGCCCCTTCTGGCGCTGGCAGACGCAGGGAACGTTCTTCCTGGCGTTCAACGCGATTCTCAATTGGGACCATCTGGATGCCGGCAAGGCAACAGCAGCGACGCCGGCTGCGGCCGCGGGAGGACAGTAGGGCGACGTAGGCGCCTGCGCAGGCCAAGCGGCCTGCACCACTTGGTTATGAGCCGGTTCTTACTTTTCGTTGTGGCGGCCGCTTTCACAGCGACTGCACAGACACATTGGGTGGTCACCTGGGGCGCCAGCCCCGCCCCACAACTGGCGAACGAGGAGCAGATGCGGGGGGCGCATCTGCTGTTCGCGAATCAGACGCTGCGCGAGATTGTTCACACCAGCATCGGTGGAGATAGCCGTGCGGATTCGTCTGTCGAATGCGTATGGAACGAAAACGCTCGACCTCGCTTCGGTGCATGCGGCGATGCGCGCCACGGAATCCTCCATCGCCGCGGGAACAGACCGCGAGGTGACGTTCGGCGGGCGCGCCGCGGTTTCGATTCCCGCAAATGCCTACGTCCTCAGCGATCCGGTGACACTGACGCGCCCCGATCGCGGGGGATCTGGCGATCAGCATCTTCGTTCCGGGGGCAGCAGCGGGCGCGGGGATTCATTACGCCGCGCAACAGACTTCGTATATTGCGGCGGGCAACCAGACCACGGCCGCGGCCCTCACCGATCCGGTCAAAATCACCTCCTGGGTGTTTCTCAGCAGCGTAGAGGTTCTCAACGCCGAATCGGCCGCGACGCTGGTCGCATTCGGCGATTCGATCACCGATGGCGCGCACTCCACGGTGGACGGCAACCACCGGTGGCCGGACATGCTGGCGGCGCGTTTGTTGAAAGTGCATGGACCAAGAATCGGCGTCCTCGATGCCGGCATCGGCGGCAATCGCATTCTGCACGACCCGGCGGACAACCCCCGTTTCGGCGTGAATGCGCTGGCGCGGTTCGACCGCGACGTGCTGTCCCAACCCAACGTGAAGTACCTCATCATCCTCGAAGGCATCAACGACTTGGGCCATGCGGGGACTTCGGCGCCCGGTTTCGGAGACGGTGAGTGCGGAAGACATTATCGCGGGCCTACGGCAGATGATCGAGCGCGCCCACGAAAAAGGCATCAAGGTGTTCGGCGCGACGCTGACGCCTTTCGAGGGGACGACGATAGCCGGCTACTTCTCGCCCGAAAAAGAGGTCAAGCGCAAAGCCATCAACGAGTGGATCCGCAATGGCCATGCGTTCGACGGCGTAGTAGATTTCGATAAGGCGATTCGCGATCCCGAACACCCCGACCGCATGCGGGCCAAATACGACGGCGGCGACCGTCTGCATCCCGGCGATGCCGGGTACCAGGCGATGGGTGAAGCCATCGATCTGGCGCTATTTCGCTAGCGGAGCGGCCCAACGGTTCCCGGGCGTCAAAATTTATGCGTCCTGTGAAACCACTGCCCGATGACGCACCTTGCCGTCCACCAGCCGCGTGAGGACACGGTTGATTTCGTCCAGCTTGTAAATCTCGAGTTGCGGTTTTACCCTTCCTGTTGCGGCAAGCTGCAAGACATCGATCAGGTCCGCCCGGTTGTTATGCGCCGATCCGATGATCGATGTCTGCTTGAACAGCATCTGAACGGGGTCCGCCTGAATTGGCTCCCCGCTGACTGCCGTAGTCACCAACCGTCCGCCTGCCCGCAAGCCTTCCATCAGTTCACTGTTCTGTTTCATGGAAGGAGAAAACGACAACACGACGTTGGCTCCCCCGATCGCCTGGAGTTCCTTACCGGCATGATCCTTCACCACCAACACCTCGTCCGCGCCCAACTTCCGGGCGTCGCCAGCTTTGTCGGCAGAGTTAGTGACAATCACCACTTCATGGCCGAAGGCCTTCGCAACCTGAAGAGCCAAGTGTCCCAAGCCTCCCATCCCCACGATCGCGATCCGGTCACCTCCCTGAGGCCTCGCGCTCCGGTATGCGCTCATGGCGGAAAACCCGCCGCAAAACAGCGGAGCCGCGGACTCCCAATCTAATCCGTCTGGCAAGAGGGTACATCCGCCTGCTTCCGCAATCATGTATTCCGCATAGCCGCCGCCGTTGGTGATCCAGGATTTTGGCGCTGCGCAGAACTTATATTCTTTTTTTTGGCAATAGACGCATCGGTCGCAGCCGCCCTGAAACCAAGAAACGCCTACGCGGTCTCCGGCTTTGACCGATTCGACGCCCGGGCCGGCGAGATCGCACGACCCCTGCCGGTTCGTGCCCTAGAACCATCGGAAGAGGGACCGGCAACTCTCCGTGCCACACATGAACGTCTGTTCCGCAAACGCCAGTCGCCCGCATCCGGATACGAACCTGCCCGGGCCCGGCTGGGGGTCCGGCAATTCGCGTACGGCCAATGGCTCCTTAGCCGCGCTCATCAGGAATGCTTTCATAGCTTGCTCCGTCCTTCCGGTTCTTCTGACATTTCGGGCGGGGACCTATATCCCTTCGGCAAATCAGTCAGAGTATACTTCACTTTTCTTCGTCTGTTGCACTTATGCTCATCTAATTTATCTACTTTTTACAGTCCAGGTTCAGGAGCAGTTGTTAAAACTCCTGCGAGCCTTCTGGAACACACAGGCGAGGTGATCTTGCGGGACGAACCTCGTTAAAACTTTGCGCTGCGGGTGGCTGAGATAGCGGGGTAACAGATGATATGAGGAGCGGGCTGGGCTTTGCGCCCGGCCCCGCTCCATTCAAACGCCTACGCACTAGTTGATTTTGTAAATATAAGCCTCGCCTTCCGGATAGGGCACATTATTCGGTTGCGGATGCTGGCCGGGCGCACCCACCAGGAGCATGCCATTCCTGAGCGCTACGAAAAGCCCGAAGTTGCCACCGGCGGCCACGTCAGAGCCGGGAAACTCCGCGAATTGGCCCCACTTGCCGTCTTCGATCGATCTCGTCCACTACTATCCGGCTCGACCTACGCCTCGGGGTGCAGTCCTCAGTTAGCTAGGTCCGGTACAGACCGCGACATCAATCGGTGTTCACCGCTGGACGCAAGTGGACTTATTACATGACGCTTTTTGGGCCATTGACCAAAGCCAGCAAACCTGCAGCGATGTCTGGCCACGGCCGATTCAGGTCGAGCGTCGTCAAACGTACTCGATGCTCCTGAAGTACGTAGATCTGGTCCATCGCAACGCCGGCAGTCGGGTACAGAAGGATGCCTTCCGAATCGCCGCCGAGGTTCCGCAAGTAGGTGACCAGCTGATAAAGATGGGCTGACCGAAACTTTTCCTTGAGATAATTCTGCTGGTACATCGACTCGACGTACTTGCACTCCACCACGATCGTCCGTGATGCTGAGCGAAGGGTCACATCGGTCTCCATTTGTGGAACAAGCGCGAAGTCTGCGCCACCGACCGACGAGCCGGTCCAGGTCATTTTGTCTCGCTTAACAGCGTAGAAGTTCTGACTTCGCCTATAGAAATTGCGTACAAACTTTTCATAGACACGCCGCAATCTTTCTGGTTCGCGAAGAACGTCCTGGAAGTTAAGCCCACCTGCACGGTCGACCGGCTGTAACGACTCGAACAGAAAGTGGCACACGTTAATCAAAAATGCGTAGAAGCGATTGTTCTGGTGAAGTCTTACCTGATAAAACACGCGCGGCGTCAATTCGATCCGCTGAACCCGCTCGAACAACCTCTGTGCTTGGCGGACTTCAGCCCTAAGCTCCCGCCGGATACCCGCTGTTTCCAGGATTCGGCCGAGTGTCGCCTTGAGAATCTGGTTGGTCAGGACGTCGGTGCTCATTTCATCGTGGGCGCACCGTACCCTGGTTGGTTGGGTTGCTGCTAGGCGCAACGTTTCGCCGATTGAGACTCGGCCCCGCGGCGAACTCGTTGAGCACTCAAGTGTGATGTACCCGGTTTCGAGGCCACGTTGGTGCAATAGCCTCGCACCCGTTGCGAGCAACCGCGCGAACAGGTGCATCGCATCCGGGAAGTTCTCCGACGCGATCTTCTCCATCTGTTTTGGAGCGAACTCGTCCCAGGCGTAACAGAGAAGGTAGTAAATGTTTTGAACAGGAATAGCCAAACAACCTGCCTCAGATGGCTGTTAACAGCCTCTCTCTCCACTTGTCGAGGCGATCTCGATCATCCAGCCAATATTCCTCCAGCAGCGGCAAAATCTCATTACGAACGGCATCGAAATAGTCCTCCTCGGTCAGGGCTGCGCCCTGTCGGCAAAAGTAGCTATGACCGACGCAGAAGCCCTCACCGAGATTTGGGTCTGCAGAGATGTCTTTGTTCAATTCCAAAAAACGCAGAGATAGCGTTCTTTCGAGCGCCGGGTCGGTGCCGGCGCGGCCGAGGAATTCCCTGAACGCAGCATGGCCGAACATTGGGGCCAGGCGTTCGAACGCAAAGCGTCGGCGCAAGGCATAGTCTACAAGAGCGAGGGAACGATCCGCCGTATTCATCATTCCCAGGATAAAAACATTCTTCGGCACGTAGAACTGCTCATCGTCTTTTGAACTGTACGTCAGCGCTACCGAGTTCTGGCTACCACGATAGTCCTTTTCGATAAGCAGCAGCAGCTCACCGAACACCTTGCTCAGGTTACCGCGGTTAATCTCATCGATAATGAATACGTACCGAGAGTCCTGGTCGGCTTTCGCCTTGTTGCAGAAACGGACGAGGACCCCATCCCGGCGCTCGAAGCCACTTCCCGCGGGACGGTAGCCCTGTATGAAGTCTTCGTAGGCGTAACTCTGGTGGAACTGCACCATGCCGACACGGGACGGGAGTTCGTAACCGATCAGAGCGTACGCCAGTCGCCTCGCCAAAAATGTCTTGCCGACGCCGGGTGGGCCCTGAAGAATCAAATTGTTCTTGTTTTGCCAGACACGCAGTATGTTTTCAAAAACCGCACGTTCAAAAGCAACGCCATGTAGAGCCTGCTCAATCTCGTAAGGCGGCAAGGTGGCTGGTCGAGGTGCAGGGGGCAGGTCTTTATCCAGTTCCAGAATTTTGTCGATCTGCGCGACCGTGTCCGGATACGGTGTGAAGTCGGTCAGCGCCTTCAGCGGAAGGACGAGACCGTCCCCTGTCCAGCTTCCGCGGCCATCCCAACGCACCGCCCTGACATTTTTAAAGTATCCACGTTCAGAGCGATGCTCATAGTCTCCAGTGACGATGCCGTATCCAACCACGAGACTCCGACCCTTTTTGGCGATCACCCTATCGCCTGGCCGAATATTGTTGACGAAGTCGAAGCATGCCCTTGAATCGTTTGTCGGACGACCCTCTGGCTTGTATACTTCGACGATTTTGGCGGTTATTGCGTCCAGGTAACTGTACCGGCTAAGATCGCCGAGGTCGTCCCATCCGACAGCCATGATACCGTCGCGGTAGAACTCCTCCCAATGCTCGGCTCCCTTTCCGGGCGCATAGAGCCAGACGCGCGCCGTTGTCTTACGATCTGCCCGAGCTGGGGGTGCTTCCCCGACCTCGTCGCGTTCTTCGAGCTTTCCTGCGATCAACTCATTGATGGCAGTAGCCTCGTCTTCAGTAACAGCAAAGTTGGTCCCCTGACTGAAATTCAGGATTGACAGCTCCGTGAGGCGCGGGTCGGATTTCAGATCATCCGCTGACAACATGGGAGTGATGACCGTGTCGATGTTCAAGCGAACCCTGGTCTGGGCACCGTGGAATCTTTCAGGCTGTACTGCGTATGAAAGCTCCTCGTCACTGATAGTGATCGACTCTGGTCCGGACAGAATCGTACCCCGCGCCACAATACCGGCATCCGCCCCGCTTCGCCAAAGATAGACGTGATCTCCAATACTGATCTGATCTTTGTATCTGCGAACGAGCCAGCTTATCGTCGCGAGTGTGCTTACCGCTTCGGCGACATTGTAGAAAAGCGGGTTCGCCTGAAAGATCCATGTCCGTGTGTTGACGGCCCTGGGTTCAGTGACTTGGGGCGGGGCATTAGTGGCGAGATGGTCTGAACCGACCATGGCGTCCGCATTCTCAATCTCGGATAGCCTTGTCTGCACAAACTCCAAAAGATTCAGGATTCGTGACAAATCGTCGATAATCGTTTCATCGGCAGGGATGGCTTTGACTTCGTATCTGATTGCGAAAACAGTTCCCTGTTCGTAGCCTTTGCCGAGCTCCGGATCGTGAAGCTGAATGTTTTTCGACAGGTCCTCCAGGTCCAGACCGCATTCCGTCAGCACAGTTCGCGCACGCTCACTCCGGGCTGCTAGGGTCGTTAGATTCTTCTGCTTGTCCTTTCCTTTGGACCAATCCGTCGTACCCTGAATCAACGAGATGAAGGCCGCTGACCCGTCTGTTGCAAACAGAATGGCTGCATACCATCCCTCTTGTGGGCTCGGCGACATGTCAGGACTGTATACCCGTACCCATGGCACGCGGTTATTGCTGCCCGCTCCGGAGCCACCTTGAACTTTGAGCTGGCGGCCATCGGCGATCAGTCTAAGGAGCGCCGGGATCCGGTTTCGGATCAGTTCACCACGCGCCTGCATTTCTGGAGTTGTATGCGCCTTGTAGTGCATCTGAAGCTCCAGTACGGACTCCATCGCGTCTCGTAATTCTGTCGTCATGTCACCATCTCCAATGTGTCCCAAGAGCCACCGCGGCTTGGCACGGGGATCCGCCGAAGACAATTGGCCGCTTCCGCAGGTAGCGGGCCGCCAAAAGATCCCGGGAGGTGATGGGTTGGATCAGTCGCTTGAATACTGGTGCGTTGGGCTATATCCATGAATACGTCATCGCCGCGTAGGAGTCCGATTTGACAGGCGACCCGAACATTGACGTCGGGTCCAACGCCTTCGTGGACATGCCTCCAGCGCCTAAAAACTCTATGCCAACCATCGCTGGAAGCCCTCATGGTATCGCACCTCTCCGTAAAGATTAGTGTCCGGCTTGGTAGCACAGTTTGCAGTCGGCCCGGACCGCTGGTTCGCTGGAGCCTGTGACAAGGAACTGGGGACTGGTTCTAATTTCGTAGTTACAGAAGCGGCGGCAGTTCCTGAACCAGCTCTTCCCGTTTTGCGATAGGATTTGGCGGGCTGGCGTCCGCCCGCCGCCGACGTGCATAGAAGTTTTGATCTTGCGCTAAATAGCAGTAAAGTGTGAGGAGCGGGCCGGGCTTTTACGCCCGGCTCGTCTACCCAAACGCACTCACCTAATTGATTTTGTAGATATAAGCCTCGCCTTCCGGATAGGGCACGTTATTCGGTTGCGGATGCTGGCCGGGCGCGCCTACCAGGAGCATGCCATTCCTGAGCGCTACGGAAAGCCCGAAGCTGCCGCCGGCGGCCACGTCAGAGCCGGGAAACTCCGCGAATTGGCCCCACTTGCCGTCTTTGAGCTTGTACAGGTAAACGTCGCCTGCCGTTGAAGCCCGCACTTGTGGCGCGGTTCGGCGCGCCGACCGCTATCGTTCCTCCGGTGATATCAACACCAAAACCGTAGCCATCGCCAGAGACGCCATCGGCTGCGATGAGTTTCGCGGTCTGGATCCAACCTGCGTTTTGCTTCCCGAAAACATAGACAGCTCCGGCGAACGCGCCCGTGCCGGGCGCCTGAGGCGCACCGACCACAACCGAGTTTCCGTCGATTGCGACCGTCGTCCCGAACTCGGACCCGGAGGTCAAGTCAGAAGGCGCAAGCTTTGCTTGAAACACCCAGTTTCGATCCGATAGACCGAACACCCACGCTGCGCCATTTCCGCCAGCCGCACCGTTGTTTCCTACAGCAAGCGTGCCTCCGTTAATCGCGACCGTAGCCGGGGAGAAATCGAAATCATCCGGTAGCTGGATCGTGGTGGAGAGATGCCACTTGCCGTTTACTCGCGTGAACACGTCGACGCCGGGCGTGAAGCCGTTGGCGATATTGCCTTGATCCCCCGCCGCGAGCGTGTCGCCGCTGATTGCTACGCCCCAACTGCCGAAGTCCTGGTTGTTGCCGGGAGTCGGCGAGATAAATTCCGCCTCTTGACTCCAGATTCCGTTCGCCCGGTGGAACACATAGACGGCGCCTTCGTGATGGAAAAGGCCGTCGTGAATCAGGGGTCCGGCGACGACCGTGTTGCCGTCCTCGCTAATCGCCATGTCGAACCCGAGCGTCTCATCTTCAACGGCGTCGGCGGGGACAAGTCGGGCGGTCTGGGTCCACTGATTACTCACGCGGTCGTAAATGAAGATCGCTCCGGCTTCGGAAATCGCTCCATCATCCGTCGTGATGCCGGCGATGGCTAACGTGTTTCCATTGGCGCTTGCGGCTACCACGGAGCCGAATTGGTCATGCGCGATGGATTCGGGACCAACCGGTTCCAGACGCACTTCAGTCTGAGTGATTTTCGAACTTTGGCCGAATACCGGGTGTACTGTAGCTGTGACTATGAGCGAGGCAGTGAGCAAAACTGTGCTCACACGAGTCGCGGTTTCCGTGAAGTGGTTCATGATTTTGTCCCTTTCTGGAGATTTAGTGAGTTATCGGTGATACCGGGGGTCCGGATGGCGCGGCATCGCGGACCTTTCCGATAGTGAAATGAGGCGGGCTGGACTTCGGGTTAAGGAATCGAGGCAAGCCGGGCTGCCGGAATGCGCCACAGCCGCCCGCTGAAATTGGTTGCGCCGTCGCTGGGGTCGTCTCCGATCCATAGGTTGCCGAAGCCATCCCGGGTGAGAGTGTTGGTGTGTCCATCGACAAAAAAGAACCCGGTCGAGACAGTGACAAAACGGCCGTCTGCCGGGGTGTAGCGCAGCACGGACCCCTTGACGGAGAAGTACAATTTGCCGACGCCATCACCAGCCAAAGCCACATGCGCTGCGCCGACGTGACCGTCCTGCACCGCCACGGCGTTGCCGCATCCGCCCTGGTTACCGGTGCAATTGGCGGCATTGCGCACTACGGCGAGCCCCTGGTCTGTGCCGATGTAGAGATCGGCTCCCAGAAACGCCATCGATCGCATCGAGCGGCCGTTCGGAGTGACGCCGACGCTCTCGACGATTTGGGTCTGCGGAGTCGGGTTGATCTGCGAGGGGTTGGTGATCCGTTTGATGTTGCCATTCTTGAGGAACCCGACATAGAGCTTGCCATCGGGCCCGAGCGCTGTGGCCGTGGGCATATCGCCGGCCAGGCCGAAGGTGGGCGCTACGGGAGACGCACCTTCAAACGGGCTGAAGTTTCCGAACACGCTCTGAATTTGCACCAGCCAAACTCCCGGCCCGCCGACCGCGAATGGCTGCCCCTTCTGGTGGTCAAAGACAGTGAGATAGGCGCGCGTGGCGCCATCCTGCGCGATCTGGCCCACCGAACACCAGGGAATGCACTCCGTACCGCCGCCGATCGACCAGTCAGTGGCAGTATCGAACATCAATTGTCCGGTGTTGATCGGATCGGTGTTATTCGGATCGACGGGCTTGTAATGGCGCAGACCCTGCGCCTGGTCCCCGGCCCAGAGGTTGGACCCGAGGATCACCATGCCGGAGGGGGTGTGGGGCGCAAAGATGTTCCCAGCTGGAATCTCCGGCGCCGCCACCAAGTCGGCAACGACCTGTGCGCCGGCGGTTGTCGATGCCAGGACGAGCATTGGAACCGTTATAACGACGTTCTTGAGTCTCATCGAAACCTCATTTCTGAAAGGCAATATTACCTTCCGCCTGTTTGAGACTTCCGGCCCGGCGGCGTGGAACAGGTTTCTTGTTAAGAAGTTGTGAAGAAGTTTGACGAAGCGTCCTGAAGAACTCTCGCTAGACCTGGGCCGCCCCAATTCCGACGAGGATATTCGCGCGGTAAAGGGCTACTGATTCAGATGTACTCCGTTCGGCTAGATCGTCCGGAGCATTACATTTGAGGACCAAATAGAAGTACCATTCTTAACCGAGCCGGAGAGTCTCATGGGCTAATGCCACGGGCCCTCGACATCTGTAGAACTCCTGCCGGGCCTGGCGCTTGGGAAGCGTCGAAGCGCCAGGAATAGTTTGGCCTCAAGACGTTGCCGTCCGGTCATGGTTTCATGACACGCCCGACAGCGATCCCCACATAACAAATGGGTTTCGCGGTACCGCAATTGGGACCAATGAGGAGTTACGTATGCCAGACGGGACATTTATGCGAAGTATTTGCGCACTCGGCGGCGATGACCACCACAACGCTGAGGTTACTGGGCCTCGTGCTACTGCTGCGCACGAAAACCTCAGCCAGAAGGCGCATCACGCCCTTAGATTCGTGGGAAGAGCGGCGATAATCGTCGCTGGCATTACGGCGTACTCTCTGGCATTCGCCGCCTCTCCGCCGCCCGGTGAGCCGGTGCATGCCCAGTGGCGTGAAAACATGCTCCACAAAGCGACGCCCGGCGAGGGGTGCTTTCAAGCCTCATTTCCGGCCACTCGGTGGGAGCCGGCGCCATGCCGGGCGGTTACCGGGCATACACACCCTCTTCCCCGCGTGACAGGCTTGACCAGGTCCGCGACAGTGGGAGCCGGCAACGATTATTTAATTGTTGCGCCTGGGGCAAACCTGATCACCCAGACAGTCGGAAGCTTTCCATCGGTCAGCGGTGTGACATCGGAGACCGGCGCCGGCGGTACTAACGATTACTCGCTGCAGCTCAATACGAACTTCAACTTAAGCACCTCAGCATGCTCCGGCGGGGCCGCGGGATGTAGGGTGTGGCAGCAATTCCTTTACGTGCCAGGCACCGTGTTCATCCAGTACTGGCTGATTGGATACGGCGCCGGTGGAGCATCATGTCCCGGCGGGTACACCGCGTCGGGATCCAACTGCTACAAGAACAGTTCAGGTACGTCCGCGCCATCTGTAGCCATTACCGGCTTGGCGAATCTCACGTTGACTGGCACTGCGGCTTCCGGTGGTAACGATACTGTTACGTTCACGAACGGTGGAACGGCTTACAGCGTGACCGCCTCGGACAGCGTCCTGAAAATAGCCAGCGTGTGGAACCAGTCGGAGTTCAACATAGTTGGCAATGGAAACGGCTCCCAGGCCAATCTCAACATGGGCTCAGTGATCACGGTGAACGTGGCCGCGCTGTACGGATCGACTGCCGCCCCGACCTGTGCGCCGGGCGGCACGACCGCCGAAACGAACAATCTGAATCTCCTTCCCTGCACGGCGACCGGTGGAGCAACGCCAAATATTCAATTCATTGAATCGTTGATCGGCGTCCCCACCATCAGCAAGGCGTTTAGCCCGACGAGCATCAGCGCCGGTGGAACCTCGCTGGTGACGCTCACGCTGACCAACCCCAACACCGGCGCCAGCCTGACCGGCGCGGCATTCTCCGACACGCTCGCTGGCATGAGCGCGGCAGGCGGACCCGTGGGCGGCACGTGTACGGGAACCATTCCCGGCAGTTTGAGCGCGGGCGCCACGAACCTAAACTTCTCCAACATCACGATTCCCGCGGGCGCAAACTGCACCGTAACGTTCACCGTCACCAGCGCCACCCCTGGGGTGCACACGAACATCACAACTGGCGTATCGAGCAATGAAGCGCTGCCCGGCAGCTCGAGCAACACCGCGACCCTGACCGTTATCGCAGCGCCAGTCATCAGCAAGACATTTGTCCCCAATAAGTTCCTTCCGGACGGTACAACCACTGTCAGCTTTTCCATCACGAACCCGAATAGTTTCGCCGCTCTGACCGGCGTTGCCTTCACCGACGCCCTTCCACCCGGCTTGGTGGTTGCCAGTCCCAGCGGTTTGACTTCGACCTGCGGCGGAACTGCGACTGCATCTCCGGGTTCGAGCGCCATCAGCCTCTCCGGCGGCTCGATCGCATCCAGCGGCGCCTGCACGGTGACCGCGACTGTCACCGCTCCCGAGGGCGTCTATAACAACTCGGTGCAGGTGACTTCCACCAACGGCGGCGCCGGGAATACATCGACTGCCAGGGCGAACGTTGCCGCACCGCCGAACCTGAGCAAGGTTTTTGGCGCAGTCAGCATTGGGTCGCTGTCGTCGACCACTTTGACTTTCACGCTCATGAATCCCAACCACACCGTGACGCTGGATGGGCTGCAGTTCTCCGACACGCTGCCGGCTGGCCTCGTGATCTCGACGCCGAGCGTTGTAACTGGAACTTGCGATGGCGGAACAATTACCGCCCCTGCGGGCAACAACCTCATCACGGTGAGTAATGCCACGCTCGCGCCGCAGGCCAGTTGCACCTTTAGTATCAACGTCAGCAGCGACCACACCGTTCTGGGCTATCTGACCAATACGACCAGTACCGTGACGTCGAATGAAGCGCTGCCGGGCGCGGCGGCTACGGCGACGATCTTCATCGGCGATCCGTTCCAGATCAGCTACGCGGCCAATCTGAACCAGGGTGAGTCGTATATCAATCTCGCTAACACCGGCGCGAACGGGGCTCCATTGCTGGGTCCCGGGTTCGGCGTGACGGTGGGCAACATCTGCGCGAACGTGTATGCGTTTGACCCGGGCGAGGAACTGATCGCGTGCTGCTCCTGCCTGATCACGCCGGATGAAACGGTGAACTTGGGCGTGAACCGAGACCTCACGGTGAAGACCCTGACGGGCGTGGTTCCGACCTCGGTCACGATAAAGGTGGTTTCGACTCTGGCGGGCGTCAACGGCGGCGGCTCGAGTTGTACCAACACGGCGGCAACCGTGCAGACGGCGACGCTGGCTAACGGCATTGCAGGGTGGAGCACGACCCTGCATTCTACGCCGACGCCCGCATTCGCAACCACCGAATTTCGGTTCACGCCGGGCACTCTGAGCGCGGGTGAACTGGCGAGCATCGGCGGGCGTTGCGCGAGCATACTCGGCAATGGCAGCACGTTTGGGATTTGTAACTCGTGCCGTGCCGGCGGTTTGGGAGGGTCGAGTTCGCAACAGTAGGTTACAGGCGTTTGGTTAGAGCGCGGGCTCAGCTTTTTGCGAAGCGAGGCCGCGCTCTTATTTTGGTCAAGGGTCTCGGCGCGTTGCGGAGTCCATAGTCAAGGGATTCGGCGCAGCACGAGCGCGCGAACGTCTTCGGGAGAAAAGATCCAGTTATTGCTTAATCACGGTTCCGTCAAGCCGCCGGATCTCGCCCCAACCACCGTTCAGGCCATTGGCGGGGTTGGTGAATGGCGCCTTGGCTGCCGCCTTCTCGTCCACTTCGATCCCCCAGCCGGGCTTCTCATTCACCCAGAGATAGCCGTCCTTCATCACTGGACACCCGGAGAAAATCTCCTGCGTGCGTGCGTTGAAGGGTGAGTATTCCTGAACGCCGAAGTTATAACTTACTAAGTCAAGAGTCACATTCGCCATGTGGCCGACCGGCGATACGTCGCCAGGACCGTGCCATGCGGTCTTCACTCCGTAGGTCTCGGCCAGGATTGCGATTTTGCGGGCCGGCGTGAATCCGCCCGTCTGGGAAACGTGAACGCGGATGTAATCGATCAGTCGCTCCGCAATCAGCGGCGTCCATTCGTGAGGGCTGTTGAAGAGTTCTCCCATTGCGATCGGCGTGGCGCATTGTTGCCGGATCTGACGGAAGTAGGCGATATCCTCAGGAGAAAGCGGGTCCTCGAGGAAGAACATCTTGAATTTTTCGGCGTCCTTGCAAAATTGCACCGCCTGGTTCGGCGAAACGCGCTCATGCATGTCGTGGAGCAATTCCACTTCGTCGCCCAATTCCGTGCGGCAGACTTCGAATAGTTTTAGAGCGCGGCGAGTGTAGTAGGCAGGCTCGAATACCGGCTTGTCATGCAAGGCCTTGACGGTGCTTTCGCCGTGCGCGCTTCCATATCCAGCCATGCCAGGAACGCCAACCTGCACTCGCACGTGCCGGAATCCCTGAGCCATGTAGCGCTTCGCGGATTCCACTACGTTGGCATATTCCGCACCGTCTGCGTGACCGTAACAGGCCGCCGCCTCGCGGCACTTGCCGCCGGCGAGTTGATACACCGGCATGCCCGCGAGTCGTCCTTTGATATCCCAGAGGGCCTGATCGATGCCGCTGATGGCGTTGTTCAGCACAGGGCCATTCTTCCAGTAGGAACTGTCGTAGCACGATTGCCAGATGTCTTCGATCCGGTCCGTAGTCTTGCCGAGAAGGAACGGCTTGAGATATCGATCGACGGCGGGCTTGACCAGGTCGGCGCGCTGGGTGAACGTGGCGCAACCATAACCATAGAGGCCATCCTGATCCGTCGTGATTTTGACAACGGTAAGCCGTACGCCCGCAGGCTGGCATTCGATCACGCTGATGTCTCTGATTTTTGGAATGGGCAATCCGCGGCCGGCGCGCGTAGCCTGCTCTTGGGCCTTGATGACGCGAGGCGCGACGAGCGTTGCCAGCCCGGCGGGTCCGATGGCTTGGAGGAAATTGCGGCGTTTCATGGTGTTCCGGCGATACTATACCACTCCACGATGAGTACAGGGGAGAAGCAGTGCAAACTTCTCCCGATCCGGCTTGTGCGATATACCGTGGCCTTTCCCAGGCAGGCGCCACTTCTCAGATTGAGCAGCCAGCGAAAGAACCGCCATGGAAGTGGCGACGTAATTACCTCACTGAGAGTTGAGGTTGCATCGGAGCCATGCGCTGTTAAAGAATAGCGGCGTATTTCCAGAGGAGTCAAGGCAATGCGGCAAGTCGAGGGCTAGATGGAGTTGTAACACGATGTTAAATGGATAGCCTTTAGAAAGTCGCGGTTGGGTTCAAGGGCGAGCCGGTCCCGCCGGTGACCGCAAGAGGCGCGGCGGTGAATAAGAAGGTCCAGCGCTTTCTTGCCGCCGCAGCCTGGCTGAGCGCCTCCAAATCGCAATTATCGAAGAGCGGCATTCCCACGGCAACCAACAGGATTTGATGTACGGGCCAGGCAACGCCATCCACTCCCGATGGCAACACATCGTGAGACCCGTCGCCGCCAAGCAAGGCCACATTCTTTTCCTTCAGCCATTTGGCGCAACTGGCATAAAGACCAGCCGAGTGTTCGGAGGCGTTCCACGGACCCTTTTGAGCTCGCCGGGCCCATCTTCCGGTTCGGACGAACACCGCATCTCCCGGCTGTATGTGGACGCCGGTAGCTCTCTCCCAGGCGTCAAGATCTTCGGGATAGATGGCCGTCGAGGGCTCGAGATACGGCACTCCTTTCAACTGCGGAATATCTATCAGCACCCCACGAGTGAAAAAGCCATCGCGAAATGCCGTCACGGCGAGTTCCCCTGCTCCGCGCTCCGTCACATTCGATTGCGGGAAGCCGTTGTACATCTTGCCGCGGTAAAAGACGTGCGAAAGCGAATCGAAGTGCGTGGTAGCGAAACCGTGAAAGGCAGTGGTGTACTCGTCCATATTGAACTCGCCGCCCACCGCAATCATCATCTTGTGCCCAAACGGCGTGTCATTGTCGATGGCCTTCTCGGTGTCGGTATTCCGGCTAAGGGAAATGGAAATCCCTTCGGTGACCAGTTTGGCGGCAGCCTGGCGCTTCGCAGGCGTAATCAGGTTGACGGTTCCCTTCTGATCCGCTTTGCCCCAACGGCCCCAATTCGAAAGATCGACCATGAATCGGTCGATATCATTCTTAGTCAGGTGTTGTGCGTGCTGCGCATGGACAAGGGACGTGATCGGCAGGAGCGCGGTAATTAAGAGAATCCGAGGAAGGAATTCGAATCGCATGGAGCTTTCGCCGCTGCGGCGATGTTAGCACAACGCTACCTCGACATCGCGTCAAGAAGCATAGAGATCTTGGGGTTAGGCGATGGGTGACGGCATGCTAACTCCGTTGGAAAATTGCTATAACCTCGTCGAGTCGTCCTCTCCGCGATGGATTTGGTACCCTTTCGAGTGCCGGAAATCCACTGGCCCAAAGGGAGAGTAGAATAATGACCGTGTTCCGTCTTCCACTTGTATCGTTCGCGATTTGCGTCGTAGCTCTGGCGCAACAGCCAAATTCGGGCGGCCGCGGAGTCCAATCGAACGCGCAGAGCAACGAAGCCGCCGGCGTGGATATAGACCGCTTCATCGGGAACGCTGCCGATTCGCCCGTTCACCTGTCGCAGGGTTTGCTGTTGACGCATTCCATGCTGAAGGCGGGCGACCCTTACCACCCAGGTAGTAACGGCGCGGTTCTGGAATACCGAAAGGATCTTTCCGTTGCCACGCTGCTGGCGAAGAATCGCACGCCGATGACATCGGTGGCCGAACAACTCCTGTTTTATGTGGAATCCGGCGAGGGCAGACTCGAAGACGGCAAACAATATTGGGACCTTCGGGAAAATATCATGGTTCTGATTCCACCCAATGCGCAGCACCGCATCGTCAACGATTCCGACAAGCCACTGACAGTAGTCATGATGAGTTGGGCGCCGTCTGCGCCGCCGCGCGCGGACATTCTGGTACGGGACGTGAACCTGCTGCCGTGGTGTGAGGAGAATGCGCATTGGAATAACACATCGAAGTGCGTGTTCGGCGCGGCGGACGGTCTGCTTCAGGGCGAGCGAATGTACCTGGTGATGCTGCAGCCTTGGGCCACTTCCCAACCCCATTCACATGGCCCGGGAACAGAAGAAATCTGGACTAAGGTGAGCCCGGGCACAGCTACGATTTTGATGGGGAGCGAACTGCGCGAGATGCCGCAAAATGCCGCCTATCTCGTTCCGCCCACGGGCTTCACCGAGCATTCCAACTTGAATCTTTCGAAGGACCGCGTCGATTGGTATCTGTATGTCGCCCGCGGGCCGCAGCCGCCGGCAGGAGCGCCAACCGCGGCGCAAAACCCCGGGCGAGGAGGCGGAGGCCGCGGAGCCAACAGCAACCCGAACATCGTACGCGACCGGGCATCGGTGGAGCGGGCGACGGTCCTCGGTAAGCCGATGCGGTAAATTTGCCTCGTCGGAGGATCTGTGAGCGTCGGAAACTCGGATCGCGCAGCCCGCATAGCCCAGAAAAGCGCAACTTCGCTTTCGCTGTTGTAAGAGGTTGCTTTTTGTTGACAGTTGCCTCCTTAACCGCCGCGGGTTTGGACGCTCCAAACGCTCTAACACGGACGTAGAATATGCGCCCGATCTCATGACACCATTTTGGTGCATAATGGTGTCATGAAGATGGCTGAGAAAGCCGTACGCCAGAGCATCAGTCTGCCCCTCAGGCTCGCGAAGCAGGTGGGCGCCATGGCCAAGAGTCGAAAGCTGAGCAAGAATCGTATCTTGTTGGAACTGATCGAGAACGGCATTGAGGCAGAGAAGCGAAAACAGACGCAGTTTTTCGCCTTGGCTGAGCGTTTTCGCAACGAGCAGGACCCGAAAGCGGCCAATCGCCTGGGCGATGAGCTTGGCCGAATGGTCTTCGGCGGCTGATGCCGCAACTCGAGCGATGGGGACAACCTGCCCAAGGGGGTGCGGCAACATCTGATCGAGCGGATACATGACCGCGAGATCAGCGTATCGGATCTGAATCAACTTCGCCTGTGGGTCGAGATGCAACCTGAAGTGCCCGAAGGTGACTGGTGCAGAGATTTCGGCTCATTCAAAGTCTGCGGCAGCGGCGCGTATCCCAAAACGTTCCTACTCCGAGGCCAAGTCGCTAAGGGCGGAACCCTCTGATCGTCGCGCCTTTAAACCCGCGATCAGCTTCGTCTAGTTTTTGCCGAAATTCTTCGTAAGGTAATCCGCGATGGCTGCGAGTTCCTGCTCAGATCCGCTGGCGCCACGTCCCACCATGTCTTCGATTACGTGCTGCCATTCTGCTTTGCTGCGGTGCATATCGAGGGCTTGCGCGGAATCGTGGCAAGTGCTGCAGACCTTTTCAAACGCGGCCTTGCCTACCGCGTCTGGCGCGCCGGCCGGTTTCGCAGGAACGTCGAAATAATCGAAGGTCATAGCCCATGTGAATTCCTGGCCCGGCGCGACCGATATATGGACGAACGGTTCGACCGCTAATACCGCGCGGATAGACCAAAGCGACTCGCTCTGCAATGGCCGGTCGCCCGTGATTCTCAACCCGACCGCGGCGCGCGCGTTTTCGATGCGGACATCGTAGTCGCTTGCGCGATCGCCGAAACCCTGTATGGGCATGGCAACCCGTTCCTGATTCGCAAGAGACTTCAGGTAGACGATCCGGTTGCCCTGAATCGCAGCGAAATCCTTGCTCGGCGGGTGATCGGATCGGATCTGGAATGGCGTTTCGATCGTATAATCCGGCCCCGGAGCTTCACCATCGATGCGGAGAAAATTGTGATCGTACACGTTGGTATCGATGGCCGCGCGGCCGGTGTTGCGCAGGCTATGTTCGATGCGCATTTCGGCTTTGCCCTTGACCAGCTTGATGCTCTTCCGGTAGACGTAGCCGTAACCCGAAGCGGCATCCGAGAGCTCTTGCGTAAATTCGATGGCGTCAGGCTCGGTTCGCACGCTCCACTTGCCTGGATCGGCGATTTCATAGAGGCGGAAGCGATCGTAGGCGGCTTCATCCGGTTTCTTCAGCGCTCCCACTCCGATCTTCACAAACGTTCCGCCGGGCTTGGCCGCGTCATAGCCAAGTGGCTGGTTGGCCCTGGTCACGAATTCTTCGGCCGGACCGACGGCCGCGGTGCAGGGGCTAGCCACGATATCGGCGCCATCGTAGCTGAAATCGCGGGCGGCAGGATCGACCCGTTGAAACCAGGGGCCGTAGTATTCGTGGCCCTTATATACAAGGCTGCCGATCATCCCCGACCAATCGAATCGCGTGGCGTGGTAAAAGCCGGCTTTTGCGTCCGGCAGATATATCTTCAGACGAATCTCGCCGTTGGATAATTCGGCTTGCGGAACATCGGCCGCGATGACCATTCCGCACACACACAGAACCGACAAGCAGAATTTGAGCATGCTGAATCAGCATAGCCCCGGATTGCGCCTGGCGGCAAGGTCCTGAAATTACTGGGCTCTGAGCAGGAGCGGGAAAAAGCCCCGGTTGGCGCCGCCAGCCCGAGAATAGACGTCGAAGTTTCGTTCCGGGAAACCCCGTTGCAGAGAAGATCGAACAAACGCGAACCCGGTCTTTCGCGTCCGCCCCAGGCTGACCGCTCCGAGCCAGCGCTCGGTCATGTGCAGAACAAACGAATACTTTCCAGGCATCGCCGGGATGGTGTAGCTGAAATTGCCGAACCGCTTGTCGGCATAAAATTGAGGATTTTCCGCGTCGCCGATATCGGCGCTGCCCGTAAAAGCCCGGCAAACGCTCGTTCCCGGCGCGGGGGGCAGCGTTCACATGCTGGCTCTGCCCGTACGGGGCGCCCGTTCACGCGGCGCGACCTATGAAAACCGCCGTTACCGCTCAAGAAGTTGTTCCAGCCGCGCCACTACCGGCGGAACGCCTCGCCGCGCGCTGAATTCCATCAGCCCCGCCGATTTCCAGATGCACCTTTGCGCGGCGCCCTGCAGATCGTTCAGCAGCGGCAACGCCGGGTGCCCGTCCTCCAGGTGTTCTAGTACCCCTTCAAGGCTGCTCATGATGACAGTAAGCTCATCGTTGAAATCCCGGGCCGCCGCCGCGGCCACCATGTAAGCGCGATCGATTCGTACGACTCTTTCCACGTCCCCATATTAGCTGGCGCACCTCTCGGACAAGTCTGCCCAAAATCAGCAAGTGCTTTATCATCAAGCAAATAGAAAAATTCGAACTTCTGTGACCGTCTTTTTCGCCGCTTGCGTGTTTTGGTAACGGAGGTGAGAAATGCGCCGGAAAGGAGGAACGGCAATACGAACCTATGCTATTTTCAGATAACCATCCAAAGACTAGTACGGGCCATGGCTGCAATGCAGAAAGTTGGTGAAGCCGTGGCGTCTTTCGCTGTACAATTTTAGTCGGCGCCGCAACATGTCTCGAGCGGTTGTGCTTTAGACTTAAGGAACCTACGAGCTATGATCACAAGAGTCGCAGGGAAGCGAATTGCGTTTCGTGTATCGCTGATGTTCATTTTGATCGCAACACCAGCGTTCGCGTACGTGGATCCAAATACGACGGGGCTGATAACGCAAAGCTTAACCCCCTTGTTCGTACTCGGCGCGACCGTGATGGTGTTTTTCCGCGATAAGGCAAAAATGGCGCTCCAGTGGCTCGGCCGTTGTTTCAACCGGCGAACCAATGACGCCGCGGAATAACAAAATCAGCCACACCCTTATCGGGCTTTGGTTTCGCTTTACTACCATATACGCCGCCAGCTTTTTGCTGGCTTCGGCGCTGCTCCTTTTTCCAGGAAAAGTCTCAGGCTGGTTCTACTATCTGACTTTGGAGGGCGTCGCCTTCGAAGTGGCGATGCGTTTCGTCTTCGCGGCCCTGGCGGCGGTGGTTTTCGCGGCAGTCAGCGCGGCGGCGACCGCGCCCTTTCTCTTGGAGCGAACGTACCGCAACCGGGCGACGCGCGCCTCGCTCCAGATGGTTTCCGCCATGGCGGTATTCATCGATCTCTACATCGCACTTAGCGTGATCACGGACTGGGCGCATCTCTCCAGAACTCAGCAATCGGCGGTTTGCGCCGCCTTTTTTGTGGTCTTCCTGCTATCGCTGTGGAACCCGACGCGGCGTAAGCGAATGACTACCGCGTTCGACGGCATTCTCGGTGCGCGAACAACCCGGCGCGTAATCCTCGCGATAGCGGCCGTGGTGGTTGTTCTGGCGGCGACAGGCCGAACATCGCCAGCTTCGGCAAAGGATCGCCACAACATGGCGCGACCGCATCCTAACATCCTGCTCATCACGTTCGACGCTCTCAGCGCCGAGGACATGTCGCTCTATGGGTACCGCTTGCCGACTACGCCACGCCTCGCTGAATTTGCCCATCAGGCTTCGGTGTTTACCAATTTCTATTCCGCTTCCACCTTTACAACGCCCAGCCTGGCATCGCTGTTTACCGGGCTGGCGCCTTCCGAGACGGGCGTCTATCATCTGGCGGGACGTCTGCGTGGAGCGCGGGCCGCGCAAACCCTGCCGCGTTTGCTGCGCGATTCCGGCTACACGACCGCCGCGGCCATCTCGAGCCCCATGGCGTATTACCTGGCGTCGTGGCAGACCGCCGATTTCGATTTCCTGGAAGGTCCCGTCTACCGGACCGGCGGCTTTATTCAGTTCTGGAACGCGATTGGGTTTTTGCATCCACCCGAGCGGTTCGGCAGCCGACTGGACGAGTTCCAGGATCTCGAACGCGCCGCGAATTTCGTGCCGGCCCAGCTAAGCGCATTTGACCACAAGCTGTTCACCGAATCGAGCTCCAGCTATCCGCCCGCTGAGATCTTTGCACGGACGGAAGGCCTGATGAAGCGGTTGCCGGAAGGGTACTTCCTTTGGGTACACGTCATGGCGCCGCATTATCCTTATCTTCCCGGTCCCCATCTTGGACGGTTTCTACCTGGTCCGGAGATGCGGACCGCGGAAGCGCAGGTCGCGTTCATCCACGGGCCCACCTACACGCCGGAACTGCAAGCCGAGGTGGACAAAGACCGCCTGCGCTATGACGAATTCGTTGCCGATGCCGACAGCGCGTTCGGCGATTTCATATCCAGCTTGCAAACCCAAGGTAAACTTGCGAATACGGCAGTAATTGTCTCAGCGGACCACGGAGAAAGCTTTCAAGCCGGCGTCTTCCAGCACGAACTGCCCTATCAAACACTGCCCGAAATTCACATTCCGCTGATCGTACGAATGCCAGGGCAGGAACGGTCCGCACGCGTTGCCTTCGTCGCGGACCAAACCGCGCTGGCGCCGACGATTCTGGAAATTGCGGGCCTGCCGCGCGCGGATTGGATGCGGGCGCCTTCGCTGGTTCCGAACCTGAACTCCGATGCGGCAATGGCCGGAAGCAAGGGCTTGGCATTCACCGAATATCTAGAGACGAATAGTATCTTCCGCCCCGCCCGTTCCGGCACTGCCGGCGTCACCGATGGAGTTCACCAATACGTCTTGAACCTGGGCACAGGCGAAGGCGCCCTGCGCAATATGGCGGAACCGCTGATCTGGAATATCGACCGCTCCGCCGAAGAGCCCGACGCGGCGCGAGATCTTCGGAACGATCTGTACTCCCGCTTTCCAGATCTGCCCAGGAAGTAGCCGGCCGTGCCTACTCTTGGGCCGGTATGAAGTTCACGCTTACTTGAGTAACCACTTCCGTCGGCTGCCCGTTCAGTAACGTTGGCTGGTACTTCCACCGGCGGACGGCATCCGCCGCCGCCGGCGCCAGCACCGCGTCGCCGCGCGCTACGTCTACGGCGGTCACCGAGCCATCCTTCCCGATGGTGACATTCAGCAGCACTTCGCCCGAGACGCCGGCGTTGCGCGCACCGGTCGGATAAACCGGTGGGGGCGCCGTGATCAACTTAGCCTGCATGATGAGTGGCCCGACACGAATTGGTCTTTCAACCATCGAAGCGTGTTGTGAGCCCGGAGGCGGTGGCGGTGGCGGAGGAGGAGGTGGAGGCGCGGCCCCGAGGGGCGCTGTGGCGAACCCATTCGCGTCGAGCGCTCTCTGCGCCGGTACAGGAGTCTGCGCAGCGCGGCGTTTGGCGGCGATGGCTTGAGCGACCCAATCATTCGCTTTGGCGATGTCTTCGGCAGCTTGCTCCGGCGTGTCGGCCATGCCCGCCTGGATTCGGTAGAGCAGGTTCATATAGGCCATGGCATCGGAATAGCCCGGATCGAGTTGCAGAGCGATCTGCAGCATGCGGAAGCCGTCTTCGACCTGCGCCTGATGCTGCGTACGAAGGTTCTGGCGTAAGACGACGTCGGGAATGTTACCGGGGTCGGCGGGCTGCATGCCGGCTGCTTTCCGCGCAGCGGCGTAATCGGGATACGTCATTGACCAATCGAGGAAGCCCGCGGTGTAATAGGCGGTCTTGTCGCTTGCGTCGGCCTGGATAGCCTTCAGCGCCCAATCGTGCGCGTCGGCAAACTGTTTGGTATTCACCTGCAAAATCATCATGCTGTTCAGCGCTGCCTTGTTGTGAGTGTCGAGCGCCAAAACATCAAGATATTGTTGCCGGGCCAGAGAGACCACGGGATTCGCAGGATCCGTGCCGGGTACGTATTGTTGCACCAGAGACCGAGCAAGGAGAAGTTTGGCTTTCAGATTGGTGGGCTCCATCCGGACTGCGCTCTCGAGTTGATTCGCCGCAGCCTGATAGTCGCCGCGATTGTAGGCCGCCGCGGCTTTCGCGATCAGATCGTTGACGCCATCTTGAGCGCGAGCCGTCAGCGCGAGACTCGACGCGACGACGGCGCAGATCGCGAGTGCTGCAAGGCCGGTCGCCAGCAGCAGGCGCGCGCGTTTGAGGTTCGCGGCCGGCCGCTCCACCAACCGGCGGATGCGCTCTTCGAGATTATCGCCATCCAGTACGCCCAACGTATAACCCGGCTGGGCTGGCGTGGTCATGCCGGCCGCAATGCTCATAATGGAACGCGCATAGGCGCCGGCATTGATGAGCCGCCCCGCGACCAGTTCATCGCACGCCATTTCGCGAGCGCCATTAATGCCCCGGCGGATCAGCCAGGCCGCCGGGTGGTAGCTCACCGGCAGCCGCAGGATTTCATAGAGCAGGTTGCGCGCAAAATCCTGACGCGCGATATGCGCCATTTCGTGGCCGATGGCGGTTGTGAGAACCTCTTCGTCGGGCTCGCCGAGCAGGCTTTCAGGCACGATGATCACGCGTCCAGCGGCAACCGGGCCGGATATCTCATCCGAGAAGAGCAGTTCCACGCCCGTCAGGCCAAACTCCGCCTGACACCGGTTCCATACCCGTTCCAGCAAATCCGAAACAGGCGCGGCGTGCGCGCCACGACGCAACCCGACGGTGCGACGCGCCGCCAGCGCCAGCCGGCCGAGGCGAAAGAGTATAAACAGAAAGTAGGCGCCGATCAGGATTGCCGCCGTGGTTTCCGCCAGCGAAATAGTTCGCGGCGCGGGCGCAGGCTGCACGGGAAGCTGGGCTGAGACCTGCGCGCGCGGGGCGGGCTGCGAAGCGAGCGCGTCGCGCATTACCGAAGACGGATCGAAGCTCGGCCCCTGGGCCGGTTGCTCGCGCCGGATGCTACCCAGCGGCAGCAGGACTGCCACCGCCAGAGCCGCCACCCATACGGCGTGGCGATGTGCTGCGGGTCCATGGCGCATCAACCGGCAGGCCAGCGCCGCCACCGCGGCGACTAACGGGATCTGCCAGAGCGAATTCAGTAAGAACGTGAGCAGTTCGCGGCTAATCGTTTCCATGTTGTTTCTCCTCGGCGCGCTTCACCATCTCCTGGATCCGCGCCAGTTTCTCCGGCGTCAAATGCCGGGTTTCCACAAGGTTCAACACGAGGCTATCGGCCGAACCTCCAAAAAAGCGGTCGAGCATATCGCCCACCGCCTGCGTCACCGCCTTCTGGCGGCTCAGCACCGGGCGATACACATAGGCGCGGTCCTTCAATTGGCGTTTGACCTTGCCCTTGCGGTGCAGAATATTCAGCATGGTCTGCACCGTGGTGTAAGCTAATTCGCGGCCTTGCATATGGGCCTGAACAGCCTGGACATTGGCGGGCCCGGTCTCCCACAAGACGTTCATGATCTCGAGTTCGAGCGGCGTCAGTTGCTGCGCGGGATTTTTTCGTTTTGGCAAGGGGCGCAACCTCCTAAACACTTAGGAGTATGCACCTATGGAACGGATGTTGTCAACTAAAATCTTAGGAGGCGTATCTTTGAAAATCGTCCGTCCGGAAACAGTGCGCCAGAGCGGTCTCGCGCGTGATGCGATTCACCCGCACCAATTCCGCTAGCGATTGCTCCATCGTCATCATGCCGTCGGCGCGGCCGACGGAGATCTGCGAACGAAGCTGGTGGTCTTCGCCCTTGCGGATCAATGCGCGCACGGCGTCCGTGGCGATCATGATCTCCGTGGCCGGCCACCGGCTTACTCCGTCCGCACCGGGGATGAGCTGCTGCGCGATCACCGCGGCCAGTGCGAGCGAAAGCTGCTGACGGATCTGCGGTTGATTGGCGGCGGGGAACGAATCGAGTATGCGCGCGACGGCCTGTACGGCATCGTTTGTATGCAGGGTCGAAAGCACCAGGTGGCCGGTCTCGGCCGCCGTGAGCGCGGTCGCCATCGTCTCCGCGTCGCGCATTTCGCCCACCAGGATTACGTCGGGCGTCTGGCGCATGATGCTGCGCAGCGTAACGGCGAAATCCGGCGTATCGCGGCCCACCTCGATCTGCTCGATCACCGAACTCCGATTGGGATGCTGATATTCCACCGGATCTTCGATGGTCACGATGTGCGCCGCGCGCTTTGAATTCACCAGATCGATCAGCGCGGCAAGGGTCGAAGTCTTGCCGCAGCCCGTCGCGCCGGTCACCAACACCAGACCCTGCCGCCGCTCGGCCAGCTTGGCGAGCGATGTGGGCAAATGCAGCGATTCGAGCGAGGGGATGCGCGAGGGCAGCAGGCGGATGCTCGCGGCAAGCGTGCCGCGTTGGTGATGGATGTTGATGCGGAAGCGGCCGAGGCCCTCGCGCATGAAGCCGAGGTCCACCGATTTGCGCTTTTGCAACTCCTCCATTTGCGAAGGTTCAAGCAGCGGTAGAACCAGCGCGCGCACGTCGTCCGGCTCAAGCGAGGGGCCGCTCGCCAGGTTCAGCGCGCCGTTGATGCGGAAGACGGCGGGGGCGCCAGCCACCACAACCACATCCGACGCGTTGCGCTTCGCGGCCGTGGCCAATAGCTGATCGAGAGATGCGGTGGATTGGGGAATGCGCGCCATCGCGGCCTTGGTGCTCGGCGCGGCGCGATTCAGTTCAGCCACCAGTTTGGATAGTTCGTTGTCGTACTCGCCCATGGGTCCCGCCATCCAAAGTATAGCGAGAGGGGGTTCTGAACACGGCTGTGAGCCTGTGACACAATGCGAGATATGTCAGACCACGACATCGCACGGCGTGCCTTCCTGCGGGGCGTGACCACCACTACCGCGCTCTCTTATTCGCGCGTGATGGGCGCCAATGACCGCGTACAGTTGGCGCTCATCGGCTGTGGCGAGCGCGGACGCAGCGACATCGGCAACTTCGTCGAAACTCGGCGTGTGACGTCGTCGCTCTCTGCGACATTTGGGACGACCAGCTCGATAAGGCGAAGCAGATCGGTCCCACCGCGCGTACCTTTCGCGACTATCGTCACGTGCTCGACCTCAAAGAGGTGGACGCGGCGCTGATCGCCGTGCCCGACCACTGGCACGCGCCCATCGCGCATCGACGCGCTGAATGCCGGCAAAGACGTCTACGTCGAGAAGCCGCTCACGCTGAAGATCGAAGAAGGCCCCGCCATCGTCAAGGCGGCGCGCGTCAACAACCGCATCTGCCAGGTGGGCATGCAGCAGCGCTCCGGCAAGCATTACCTGGAAGCCAAACGCGAGTATATCGATACCGGGCAAGCTGGGCAAGATCACGCTGGCGCGCACCTGGTGGCACGGCAACGGCTACCATCTGCGCAAGGCGCCGGCATCGCTGCAGACCAAGCCCTCGAATCTGGATTGGGCGCACTTCCTGGGCCGCCTCAAGTGGCGCGATTGGGATCCGCAGCAGTATTGGAACTGGCGCGCTTATCTCGATTTCGGCGGCGGCCAGGTGACCGACCTGTTCACCCACTGGATCGACGTGGTCCACATGTTCATGGGGCAGGACATTCCGATCGCGGCACAGCGCCTCGGCGGCGTCTACAACTATAAGGACGGCCGCACGGCGCCCGACACCATCAACGTGCTGCTGGAATATCCGCCGGAATTCACTGCGACGTTCGAAGCGACGCTCGTGCCCGGCATCACCGGCGCCGGCGTCGAGTTCTGCGGCACCAAGGGCGGCTCTGATCGACCGCGGCCGCTATGAATTCCACTCCGGTCGGGACGCGGCGCACCGCCAGTGACCGTGAAGGCGTACGAGCAACCTGGACCAGGATCACATGCAGAACTTCCTCGATTGCGTGCGAGTCGCGAAAGAGCCCAACGGCGACGTGCTGATCGGCCATCGCTCGGCGCAGGCGTCGCACCTGGGGAACATCTCCTACATGCAGAAGCGGCGCATCGATTTCGACCCGGTGCGGGAAGAGATTCTGCCGTTCTAGGCGGTAGCTATACTGGCATAGTTAAGTTCTGTAGCGCCAATTCACAATCGAGGAGTTTCATGATTTCAGCAACACAGATGCGTCCGGGCATGGTGATCAAGTTCAACAACGAGCTGTATTCGGTTTTCAGCGTGAGCCACCGGACGCCGGGCAATCTGCGCGGCTTCGTGCAGGCCAAGATGCGCAACCTGCGCAGCGGCACCATGACGGAGCACCGCTTCTCGTCGGAAGACAGAGTGGAGAAGGCCATACTGGAACGAGCAGGAGATGGAGTATCTGTACGACGACGGCGAATACTACTACTTCATGAACACCGAGAACTACGAGCAGATGCACCTGACGAAAGACCTGCTGGGCGATGCGACGAAATATCTGATTCCGCAGTTGAAGGTGACGGTGGAGTTCTACGAAGGCAAGCCGATCAGCGTGGAACTGCCCGCCACCGTGGATCTGACGGTGGTCGAGACCGAGCCGGGCCTGAAGGGCGCCACGGTTTCGAACGTCACCAAGCCCGCCAAGATGGAAACCGGCCTGGTGGTGCAGGTGCCGCCGTTCATCACCGAAGGCGAGAAGATCCGCGTCAACACCGCCGAAGGCACCTACCAGGAACGCGCCTAGCTCCGTGGCGTAGGCCTCCCGGCCTCGCATCGCGCGCAGCGCGAGGCTCAACTCACGCTCCTCCTCGGGAAACACCGTTCGCAAATCGAGCACCACCCGGTCGTCTTCGATGCGCGCGATCACCGGCGGATCGCCCGCCGCGGAGCGCCCGCTCGGTCCGATTCGCATCGCCATTCATCGCGATCAGCCAGGTGGGAATCGATTGCTCCGGCGTCGCGCCGCCGCCGATCACCGATCGGCCCTCGATCAATCGCCGCGTCGAGCTCCGGCGCAGCTGGCGATCAGGCGCTTCGGCGCGCGCGCGGATCTGCTCCGCGCGTCTGGCGGATCATCGCCAGCGCGGGAATCTCGTTCCCAACGTTCCAGCAGCAGATGCGCGCAGCGTGTGTTCGAGCGCCTGGTAGATCAGTCTTATCGAGCCGCAGCGCGCGGAACAGCGGATTGCGGCGCAGCCGCGCCACGATCTCGGGCTTGCCGGCCAGGATGCCGGCCTGCGGGCCGCCCAGCAGTTTATCGCCGCTGAAGGAGACCAGATCGGCGCCGGCGCGCAGGCTGTCGGAGACCAGCGGCTCGTCGATGCCGAAGGCGCGCAGATCGGCCAGGCAGCCGCTGCCCAGATCCTCATAGACCGGCATGCCGCGCTCGCGGCCGAGCGCCGCGAGTTCGCGCAGCGTCGGGGCGCGCGGTGAATCCGGTGATGCGGAAATTGCTGGGATGCACGCGCAGCAGCAGGCGCGTGCGATCGTTGATGGCGGCGCGGTAATCGTCGATGGTGGTGCGGTTGGTGGTGCCCACTTCGCGCAGCGCGGCGCCGGAGCGCTGCCATGATATCGGGGATGCGGAAGCCGTCGCCGATTTCGATCAGTTCGCCGCGCGAGACGATGGCTTCGCCGCCCGCGGCCAGTTCGTTGAGCGCGAGAAAGAGCGCGGCGGCGTTGTTGTTGACCGCGATGCCCGGCGCGCCGAGCAGGCGCTCGATCAGGCCGCCGATGTGGATGTCGCGCTTGCCGCGGCGGCCCGCGGCGAGATCGTATTCGAGGTTCGAGTAGCCCGGAAGAAAGTCGACGGATCGCCGAGCGGCGCGCGGCCGAGATTGGTGTGCAGCACCACGCCGGTGGCATTGATGACCCGGCGCAGGGATGGCCGTTCAAGCGCAGTCGAGCGCCCGGGCGGCTCGCTGTTCGATGGAGAGGCCATTGCCGCTTCCGCCGCGGATTTCGGCGCGGGCGGCTTCGAGCGCGCGCCGGATCTCCGCAACCGCGACGGCGTGGGCAAAGCGCGCGTACTCCACCGGCAGGCTGTTCCAGCACCTCATGAACCGACGGCAGGTCGCGAAGTTTTTCGGTATCGGCCACGAATCCGATGGTACGCGCTTGTGCAAGGGAGCCGCAAGCGGCTACACTGGAAGAATCGGGGCGTGGCTCAGCCTGGTAGAGCGCCTGGTTCGGGACCAGGAGGCCGGTGGTTCGAATCCACTCGCCCCGACCAAATCTTTCAATAGCTTGCAGGCAGTCGCTGGAATTCCATCGATCTCAACCGGGACGACGTAAGCGGAGCAAAGCTAGAGCCGAGTTACAGTGGTCTCAGCAACTGGCGACATAGAGACGAAACCGGCACGCGCGATGCCTACTCGACTTTCAGCTGCCGGCTCAATTTTGCACATCTCAAACGACCTCGGGCGTCGGGAGCGCCAAACGGATGCCGGCGGCATCGGCCTCATTAGGATCGGCGAATGCATGAGTTCGGTCGAGGATCAAACGGGCTCGGTCCAAGTCTGAAAAATCGATTGCGGCCGTGTACTTCTGCGCGAAATCGATCACACGAACGAGAGCGCCCGTGACGCCGTTCTGCGAGAGCGCCTTCAAAGCCATCAGATAGTTATTGCGGTAGACCGTCGGCACAATGATTCGGCTCTCACTTGCGGCGACAAGTTCGGCATTCATCATGATGCGAGCTACGCGGCCGTTGCCATCAGCGAATGGGTGGACCTCGGCAATCAGGAACATCATGAAGATCGCACGATGCAGCGGGCTTGTCAGACCCCGACAGATTTCCAAACCCTTCGCGAGCGTTCCCTCCACCAGTTCTGGTGTCACGAAGGTGGTTGAGCCAGCCCGGTTCGGTTCCGACTTGAATCGTCCCGGCCCTTTGTCTGGGCGCCCTTCCATGATTCGAGCGTGTCGGCTTTTCAAAAGGGCGATGAGTTCGGTAGAGTTCCCAGGGAGACGAGACATTTCGTTCTGGTCGGAGACCACTCGCCATGTGCCCAGTACGTCATGGGCATCCTCGGCTCGTGCTTTCGGTATGTGTCCCTTGAATACAATGTCCGCCGCCTCATCGACGGCGAACTCCGTGCCCTCGATAAAGTTTGAGAAATAGGCTTCGAAAAATGGAAGCGCCGGACCGTCAGTCGGTCGCGCCAGACGGGTCACTGGCGCAGTTCCCGCAAGTTCCGTGAATAGACGCTGAAACAGTTCCAGGCGATGCGGGTCGTATGGCATTCCTGCCGCCCGCGCGATGGCAATTGGTGAATCCAGAGCAGCTTTGCGTGTGCCCAGCAACGCGCCAATCAGCGCATCGAGGCCTTGAAACTCCTCCGGTAGCCTGAGCTGGGCGGCAACCTCGCGAGCATCATCGCGCAATTTCTGAATCGCAGGTTCGCCGCTGTGGCGCAGCAGTTCGTCGAGTCGCCCTTCAATCTCGCGCTTTGACAGAGTCCTCGCTATGCCTTCCCTCGCGCGCGATGAACGCATGTTCTCCAGAAAGGCTCGGGCAGGCGAGGCGATTCGGAGTCCACTGATAAATTGCCTGTCGCTCTCCAATGGCGGTGGTCCTTTGCGGGGGCGAAGAGTCACCCCTGGCATTGCAATGTTCCGTTTGTGGTCTGCGATAAGAAAAACAGACCCGTCTGCCGCTGGTCGATTCTCCAGCGCGGTGCGGTCGGCAATGAGGGCGCCGGGAAGATAAGCCGACACCAACGGCCAGAGATTCCGTTGCACGATTTTCTCAGGCGGATCTTTCAGATTCCGCGTATAAAGCCTGGACCCTAATTTCCGGAGCCGTCCGGCTTGGACCTCGCGGGAAACGGCCGTCGCCAGTTTCACACTGGAAACGAAAGCCTCAGGCATCTTGGAGAAATCGGGCATTTAGGACCGTCTCACCCCGAGCGTAGCAATATTTCGGGGTTTAATAACGTCGGAGTGATATTTTATGGGATTTAACGGTGCCCAGCTTCCGACCGCACCCATGCCCCCAACAGCCGCCTGGCGACGGCAGAAAAGACCTGAAGTCCCCTACCGCCGGTCAGGATACGCATGAAGCTGCGGACCTACTTTGTTGGAATAGTCATAGTTGCCGCGGCGGTCGGCATCGATGGTCCAGAACATCGCTCCCATCATTGCCGGATAGCCCTTGGGCGCGCGCAGCTTGTAACTGGTTCCGGGCGGCGCTTTAGCCGTGATGAGATACTCCATCGCCTGGCTGACGATGGCGGGCGTCGTGTCTCCGGTAAGGAATCCGACTGCCACTTTATCCGCGGGCAGCGCCGGAAAGAACTCTTTGGGATCGCCTCCTACGTTGAACCCGTGCAGCAGCAGTTCGGTCATGGCGGCGTGATAGTCCACAGTTCCAGGTTGATAGATTTCGCCGTCCAGACCTTCGAGCGGCGGCGTGTTGTAGCTCTGGACGTCTATGAAGGACAGAATGTCGCGGATGGCATAGGCAATCGGCAGATACGAGCCGAACTGGCCACCATAGCTGGGCAGGCCGGAAGGAATCTGCGTACCTTCGGGCACGAGGCTGATCATGAATCCTGGCCCAAAACGGTCGTGGATCTGGCGTAGCGCGCGAATCAGGTTGACGATCGAGGGCGTAATCGGCTTGCGGAAGTCCGTGTCGCCCGGATCGATCGACAGCGACGGGCTTTCGAAATCGATGTCGATGCCATCGAAGCCATAGTCGGACACAATGCGACTGACCGACGCCACGAAATTGGGGACGCGATTCGGATCGGCGAGCGTGAAGTGCTGGCCCCCGCCGCCGAGCGAGATCATCACCCTCTTGCCACGGGACTTCAGGTACGCGATGTCGCTCTTGAATTGGCCGGTCTCCATGCCGGCGGGCGTGTGAAACTGCATCGTGCCCTCGGGCGCGTTGGCATCGGGCGTCGCAAAGGCGACGAGGATGACGTCCCATTGCGGCGAGACATCGCGTAGCGAGAACATGCTTCCCGCGGCACTGTATCCCACCCAATAGCCGATGAGTTTGTGGCCATTAGCGCGATCCGCCGCGGGAATCGCCGCTGAGGATGGAGCGGGCCCGCCGCGTCCGCCTCCACCGCGCGCGCCGCAGGGGCGGGCGGGCTCGGCGAGGGCCGTTGGATCGGGGAAACTGAACGTTTTCGCCAGGTCTTCGGAAGGGCCGATGTACCACGGTAATAATGCGGCCTTCTGCAGATGGTAGGAAACGCCTCCCGCCGCGGCTACAAACGCCCTGGAGGCCGGAATGTTGTTCTTCGGATTCGTATTGGTTGGCTGCAACAGGAAATAGGTCGACCCCACGCCCGTCCCGCCGCATGCGCCCGGAAATCCAGGCCGCATCCATCCAGGCACTGTGTTGCCGGCGACCTCAACGTTGCGTCCGCCGCGGGCCAGGGGATCGTGCAGCGGATCGTTCGCGAATTCCGCGAGTTGCATCGTCAGCGGCTGCACGTCCTGGTCTTCCACCACGCTGGGAGCCGATTGCAGATATGAGGCCAGCACGAAGGAGTTACCGCTGGCGGTGTCCACGCCATGCGTGCCCCAGGCGCAGCACACGGTTGCATCGCCCAGCGCATAAAACGCCGTGTTGCGGGTGACGGCGATGATCAGACTGCCGTCCTGACGCGCTATCTGTTTGAAGATTTCGCGCTGCACATACTCCAAGTCGGCGATGGCGAACGAGCGGCCCGACTGTTTCGACGTCAGAACGTAACCATAGCCAATGGGTATCCCGATTGTGATCGGCTTGACGGAAGGTCTGCCCAACAGCGTGTGTCCGCTCGCATTGGCGAACGTGGCGCGGAGCATGGCGTCGACGTATTGCGTGCGTCCGTTGGCGAATGGAAAATCCGCGAAGATCGGCGAGGTGAGAACGCGCGGGACGTCCGCGGCCGCATCCATGATGAATGGCTTGCCCCCGATCTTCTTTGCGTCAAAGGCGAGCGTGATGGGGACTAGCACGGTGGGAACGGTGGTGTTGGTCCCACGGCGCAGATCGCCGCCGAGAATGGAATAGTGATGCCCGGCCTGACAATCGAAGGTGGGCACCGTCCCCTGGGCGCTGAGAAGATGGAGGCTGGCGAGCAAAGCGATGGGCCAGCGAATGAGAGTAGCTCGCATGATCTTGTTGCCGTCCATTCTATAGTTAACGGAAGGCGCGCGGTTGCTCAATAAGAGGGAAATCCCAGTGAAAGCCTCTGTTCCGGACGGACCGGTATAAGAGAACCCGCGGCCAGAAAAGAGGGACCGGCGCTCGAGTCCGGTCCCCAATTTTCAATCGGCTTGCGCAGATCAGAAGTAAAACTTCCCGACCACCTGCATATTGCGCTCGCCCTCGGAGCTGCGAAGCTGCCCGAATAGCGTTGACGTAATCGTCTGCGATGCCGGGCTAAAAAAGATCGGCGTGTTCGTCAACCCAAACGCCTCGCCGCGCAGTTCGAAGTACTTATGCTCCGTGATGTGGAACTGCTTGGCAATCGAGAGATCCAGGCGGCTCTCACCCGGTCCGCGCACTACGCCCGGGCCGGAATCGCCGAACGTGTGCAGGGCCGGAGTGGCATAGGCGCTAACGTCCAGCCACGTATTGCCAGGTCCAATCTGGTGCGGATCGTGTGGCGTGCCCACAACCTGGGCCCGGTAGCTGCGTGCGCCCGTGCCCGAAGGGTCGCTTGCCAGTTTAATCGTCAGCGGGAAGCCAGTATGCGCTGTGTAGATGCCGCCCAACTGCCAGCCTCCGAACACGGTATCGATGCCCTTGTTCCATGCCGACCCAATCTTCCGCCCGCGCCCGAACGGCAGTTCATATACGAATGACGGGACAAAGTTGAACTTCTCATCGAAGTAGGTGGGGCTGAACTCGGATTGCTGGTTGAAAAGGTTCTGCCAGTAAGCCGATTGGCTGCCGGCCTGCGCGCCCTGCCCGTAATACCCGATCGAATCGGACATGCCGCGCGAGTAGGTGAATGCCACCTGGTAGCTGAGTCCCATGCCGAAGCGCTTGTGCAGCGTCGCCTGCAGCGCGTTGTACTTCTGCTTGGCGCATGAGCACGTCCCGGAAATCTGCCCGATTTCGCCGCGCAGCACGGGATTGCCGGAAAGGTACGGACCCGGAACCACCGCGCCGTTGACGATCTGATTTTGGAAGTACGGCATCGCCACCATCAAACGGTCGCCATGCTGCCCCACGTAGCCCACCGTCAGAATGTTGCCCCCCTTGAATTCGTACTCGGAGGTCACGTTCCACTGTTGTACCTCAGCCGGACGAATGAACGGATCCCACAACCGGATCGTCGCGCCCGCATACGGGTTCTTCGCACTGATCTGCGAAAGCCCCTGGTCAAGCGTGCTCCCCGGCATCTCATACGCCGCGCCCGCAATGTTGTAGTTCGATTCGAACTCCTGCTCGTACGGCGGATTCAACGGCAGCCGCAGGTTCGTGCCCGTCCCTTCCAGGTACGAAGAAATCGTATACGATCCGCGGAACACCAGCTTGTTGCCGAGCATGTTCGGCGTGAACGCGAAACCAACCCGCGGCTGGAAATCCTTCTTATAAGCGTTGTAGAGCGCCCGATTGTTCTCAACTAACGGCGCCGGTCCCGGAGGCGCTGCCAGGCCCGCCGGCAGCGGGGCCGCCAACTCCAGTTGTCCGCTCCATTCGTCGAAATTGGCCTGCCGATTGTCCACCTCAGACCACGGCGAATGGTACTCCCAACGTAAGCCTAAATTGAGCGTCAGGTTGTTGGTCACACGCCAGTCGTCTTGGAAGTAAAGAGCCGGAACCCAAGACCGCTGTCCCCACGTGCCCGATTGCAGCCCGCGTCCCACGTCATCCGGCAGACCGAGCATGAAATCCGCCTCGCCCAGCGTCACTGTCGGATTCAGCGCGTTCTGCCCCGTGAATCGCCCATTGAACGCGATATATCCGCTGCGGCCGTTGTTGCCGGAGTAGAAGACGTTGATCCACTCGCGCAACAACTGGACGCCGGCCTTGATCTGATGCCGCCCGCGAATGATGGTTACGTTATCGGCCAGATGCCAGGTGGTGTTCGCAAATAGCTGTTGTACGCCGATATTGGCGTTGCCGATCGCGCTCATATACGTGAACCCCTGCAGGCTTAGCAAGCCCTGCCCCGCGGCCGCGATGCCCGCATTCAGCGCTATGTTTCCCAGCCCCTTGTCCGCGCCGCCATTGTCGAGCATCACGTTATTCACGCCGAATCGGAATTCGTTCACCAGGCTCGGCCCGAACGTATGCGTTGAGTTAATCACCTGGTTCTGGAACGGCGACCGGTTGAAAGTGTTGTAGAACAGCGGGAATGTGTTCACACCCGGGTTGTTCTGCATCCCATGGGAATACCGGAAGCTCACGTAGTCCTTATCGCCGGGACGCCAGTCCAGTTTGAAATCGCCTTGGTCCGATTGAATGTAGCTGGCGCTGCCGTAGGTGTAATTCGGCGTCGAAATGGTCGAGGTTTGCGGCAGGGGATAGAGGGTCAAGTTCGTCATCAGCTTCACCGCCGCCGGGCTCAACATGCTTTGCGGAATCATATTGCCGGGAAAAGGTGCGCGTAGACCGGTAGTCGCGTCCATTGAGGACGGGTTATAGAGTTGGATTACTTTGCCCACCGAGTACGCGCCAGTGGCGCTCAACAGCGAAGAAAAATCGCCGCTGCGCCAGGGCGCCGGCATCACGTAAGCCGAAGTCAGCGAGGTCGGCGTGGCCTGCCGCAGCCCCTGGTAGTCGGCAAAGAAGAATAGCTTGTCTTTGATAATTCGCCCGCCGGCGGTTCCCCCGAATTGATTCCACCGCAGCGGCAGCTTCGGCAACGCTTGCCAGTTGCGCCCCCAATTGTTGGCATTGAGTACGTCGTTGCGAAAGAATTCGAACACGTCGCCGTGGAACTGATTTGTCCCGGACTTGATCACCATGTTCACCACGCCGCCCTGAAAATTACCGAACTCGGCCGACGCGTTATTCGTGATCAGTTTGAACTCTTCGAGAGCGTCCGGGTTAGGTTGGTAAGACACCAGGTTGTCCGACGTGAAGTTATTGTCCACGCCATCCAGCAGGAAATTATTCGATTCTTCCCGATTTCCATTCACATAGGGCCGTCCGCCGCCCGCCGATCGCAGTCCGCTGTTGAAGCTGCTCGGATCGGGCGTCGTTACCCCGGCCGTGAGTAGTGTCAGAGCCACCGGATTCCTGCTGATCAGAGGCATGTCCTCAATCGTCTTCGATGAAATCACCAGGCCGACTTGCGTGGTATCGGTCTGTAGCAAGGGAGCCGCCGAAGTTACTTCCACCTTTTCCGTGATCGCTCCAACTTCCATGCGTACATCCAGGCGCGCTCTCTGATTCACCTCGAGCGTCACATCGGGGTTGACGTACTCCTTGAAGCCAGGAGCCCCAATCCGGACCTCGTACCGCCCCGGCGGTACCCGCGGAAAAACATAAATCCCATCGTCATTGGTTGTCGTCGGCCAATCCGTTCCGCGGTCCAGATCCTTGGCTGCGACCTTCGCGCCAACGATGGACCCGCCCGAAGCGTCCGTAACCCGGCCAGTGATCCCCGCACTGACCTCCTGCGCATGCAGCACGACGGCTGCGCCTGCGGCAAACAGCGAGAGCAACAAAACCCTTGTTGTCATGGTTGAGCGATTTTACTCAAATTGAAGGTCTATGTCCAGGGAAAGAATTGTCCTGTCAACGCCAAGTAGAAAGGTCACCCTTAGCCGATGTCTTTTGAAGCGCTTGTTAATCTGCAGTTCCGGCGAGGCGGAGCCGGGTAATGAAGGGAATACTTACGATGAAAGAAGAGAGATGCTTATGCCGCGGCTGCGCTAATCAGTTGCCATGCTTTTGCCTGATGCTGGTTCGGCGGCTATATCGGCTCCGCATTACGGGACGCATCGACGCTCCTGGTCACGCTCGCCACGGTGTACGGATCCTCCTGTTTACATCGCTGATTCCCCTGCCGATTTCGTGTAGAACTTTCTCCGCGCCGCGGTTGAAAGGGCATGCGCTACGTTCGGCGAAACGCAGACGAAGGCGGCAGCCCGTCGGCACATGACGGAATGCCGGTAGCGCGGCCGGCGAAGCTCAGCGCTGCCATGTAAGCTGGGTCATTCTTTTCAATGAGATCGCCGAATTCTGCAATTGGCGTGACGGCTGCTCTTTCTAGACGCAGGATGCTGTCGAGGACTACGCGTGACTTCGCCGAACAACCGGGCGCCGGATGGTGCGGCATAATGCCTGATTCGCCGATGTCGCCCGTTCATGGTCGATACAACCGCCATAGCTGTGGATGCCATCATTCTTTGCAGTGGCCCGACGATGGGACCTCACAAATGCGCCAAACGTCCTCGTCACCTTTCAAATTCGTAGCGATGACGCTCGTTGTGATTCTGGCGATCCTCCTCCCGGCGAATCTTCATGCCGCCGATACGCCTGCCCCGACGTCGGACGGCGGAGCCGCAATGGCATTCGCGCGCTACATCGCCGGCCAGACGCAAACATCTCCCTGGAATGTAGAAGCCATCGAAATCGACGCCTCGCTGCCAAAGATGAAAACGCAGGGAAGACTTCGCGCCATCCGTCGTCTGTTGCTGGGAAAGCCGCAGTATCAGGTGCTGGAACTCGAGGGAGACAAGACCGTAAGGCAGCAGGTGATTTTTCGCTACCTCTCGGCGCAGATGCAGGCCGCGGCCATTCCCGCCTCCTCGGTTGCAATTACGCTCGTCAATTACAGTTTCAGTTACAAAGGCACGGTCGAGACCGCAGGCGCACTGGCGTATTCTTTTACTATCAATCCGCGCAAGAAGCGGGAGGGATTGCTCAAGGGCGAGTTGTGGCTTGACGGAGAAACCGGCTCGGTTGTGCGTGAGTCCGGGTACTTGGTAAAGAACCCCTCCATCTTTGTGAAGCGTGTCACCCTAGTCCGGGAAACCGGCATCCGCAACGGAGTCGCCGAGGAGAGGATCACGCATTTGTCGGTAGACACGCGGCTGATCGGAAGAGCCGAACTGACCATTCATGAACGTCCGTACGTCGATCCCGATGGCGTCGCGCCCAACGTTCCGGAACCTCAGTAGCGCGTTTGGCCCCATCATCGCATCTAGCTGACGGACTCTTCTCGGGCCTCGGCGCCATCGGGCGCATCCTTCTCGCCGATTTCCTCCATTCGTGGATCATTAATGCCGCTGGTTTGAACCCTTCTTCAAGTTCAGTTTTGGCCTACGCCTCGCGGCGGCACGTGCGCCAAGCCCATGGCCGACAGCCCGTCACTTGACGGAAAGCCGGCAGCACTTGTGGCCTCCTTAGGCATTTGACTGCCAGTAAGTGATTGTTACTGCTACACCGCGCTCTGGCCCGTGCCGTGCTTTTGCCAATCGCGGGTTACTAAGAGGCTTACAAACCTCGAAGCGACCACTTTTAGATACGGGAGTTACATCATGCTCAGAACAGTTAGTTTTGCAGCGATTTTCCTGGGTGGCTCGATAGCAATGCTGCCGGCGCTCGCTCAGGAAGCAAGACGCTCCGAAGTTAGCGTACAGGCCCTGGGAAGCTTCGTGAAGACGACGACTGACAATGGAGTGCAGCAGAGTGCCACAAATAGCGGAGGCGTGCTGGCGAATTATCGCTTCTTCTTCACAAATGACAACGGCGTAGAAGTGAATTATGGTTACTCACTCAACACGCAGACTTATGGGTTGCCTTCCGGTCTTTTTGGAGCGAAGGCTAATCAGCATGAAATGACCGCGGCATATGTTTACCGGCATCCTTTGCGTCGCCTCACGCCCTTTGCCGAGGCCGGCGTCGGCGGCCTGGTCTTCGATCCTAAGGATACGCCTGGAGCTTCCACACAGGCCCGGGCCGCGTTCGTTTATGGCGGTGGCGCCGACTTCACTCTGACCAAGCGCATATTTCTTCGGGCCGAGTACCGCGGGCTGGTTTTCGACAGTCCGACTTTTGGCATGAGCGAGACATCGGCAACCGACCGCGTAACTCACCGCGCTGAGCCTTCGGTTGGTTTTGGCTATAAGTTCTAGGCGTAGATCTTGCCGGAGAAACTTGAGCCACCTCTCGCCGAAAGGCGTCTGGTGGCTCTTCCGGCTAACTTTGCAGCGATGAAACCGATGAGACTGAGATTGATGTTCGTTATATTGCTGATGGCGTCCCATGCGGAAGGCGCCGCCGAGCAGTCGGAATTTGCAATGGGACGCGCTTTTTATGCGGACGGCGAATTCAAGCAGGCGGTAGCGCATTTTCAACAGGCCGTCAAAAGCAACCCGGCTGACGCCGATTCCTATTATTGGATGGGGATGTCGTACCAGACACTGGCAGACATCGCTTTTCCGGCTCTGCGCAAGAAACCGGCGGGCTCTGTTATTCATGCGGCCTTCTCGAAGGCCACGAACTCGGTTCTTGTGGCAGCCAGCCGCTGGGCCTTCAGCAGGAGATATCTTAGGTTCTTGTACCCGCGACCCCGTCTCAGCAGGGTTTTGATATTCCCGTTGATCGCTTCGACGACTCCCAGCGGGACTTTCGTGTCGCAATAGTTTAGGATGCCGTCGAAGTGTTCCAGCAGCATGTCTGCCAGCTTCTGAAAAGGCTTCAGGCGTTGCCATCGTAACTGATCCAGCCAGCCCTTGAAGTACCGCGTCATGGCTCCGGCGTAGCGGTAGTCCCACAGCCGGTCCAGGCTCTCTTTGAGCAGATAGGCTTTCAACAACCGGCGGTTGAGCGCGAACAGTTCGTTGAGTTGCCGCCGCTTCCCCGCCGTCAGATTCACCCAGCGAGTCAGCAGCAGCCAGCGCTTCCCTTTCACCAGCCCGCGCAGTGATCCGCCTTTGCGGAAAAATTCCGCGCGCCGCACTTCGTCCACCGCCCTATTGGCGTGCTGCATGATGTGAAATTTGTCATACACGATGCGACACTCCGGCGCCCATTGTTCGATGCTTTGCCGGAAGGGCGCCCACATGTCGACGCACGCCGCTGCGATACCTCTGCGTTGCCGTGAGTTCAGTTCTTTTTCAAAGAAGCCGTCCAGGGTTTCTTTCTTCCGCTCCCGTCCGAACCACAGCGGCTCGCCGCTCTCCAGGTTGCTGGCCACGGTCAGAAATTTCTCCTTCTTGCCCAAGTGAATCTCATCCACCCCCAGTTGCCGTAGCGCCGGCTTGCGCCGCTGCGCGGCCCACCGCTCCAGATAGCGCAGATCGATCGACCGCACCGTGCTCGCCGCCAGCCCGAACTGTTTGGCCACGCGCCGCGCCGCCGCGCTCTCGCAGGACTCGCCGACCGCGTCTTCGAACCGCTTGCTGAAGGGGGCCTTGCTCGGCAACTGCGGGATCTTCTCGGTCTTCACGCCGCAATCCGGGCAGCGGACGCGATACAACTCGACGGCCACCGTCGTGCGGTACTCAAAACACGGCAGGTCGCGCACTTCCCGTTCGTAAACCTCAGCGATCTCCTTCACGGCGCGGCCGCAACCGGAGCACACGAACTTGCCCGGTTTCCTCCGCACCCACAGCCTCAATGTCTTGGCCTGCTCCTCGATCTCGCTCCGATAAACCCGGTAGCCCGGCCAGCCCAAAATTCTAGTCCAGTCGTTGTTCTTCAATCCGAGCAGTGTAGCGAAAATGACCGCCCCTTCGAAATCCCGTCAGGCTAGCACTTCGCCGGTTTCTTGCGCAGAGCCGCTTTTTCAATCTCACCCTCTGGGTGAGTTGCTTCCATTGCCTTCTCGAACGACATGTCCCTTTGTAGCAAAGAGTTCTGTCGTCACACGCTTAACCAACTGCGCTTTTTAGGTTGAAAGGTTGGTCGGTCAAAATCCGGAACCCGAGCTTCTCGGTGTAGAACGCGAGCGCGCGATCCTGATCCGTAACGGGAACGCTAACGAATTTTACAGCCTTGATCATGAAGGGAGAATATCCGATTTCCGCGCTGCCCGTCAATCGAATTCTAATTACTATATGCAAGAATACTATAGTGCCAGAAACTATAGTAATCGATCGATATGTGATCGACGTTCTGATGCGCGACCTGGTCAGTCATGACCGCGCGCCTTCGGCATTTCTCGTCTATCTGCACCTTTGGGCCGAGACGGAGCGGCTGGGCAAGCCCGGCGTCAAGGCGAGTCACACGTCTGTCGCTGATTGCACCGGGCTGTCGAAGAGCGCCGTGCAAAAGAGCATCCGGCATCTTGTCGGCCGCAAACTGCTGCGTTCCCACAAAGAATCGGCCACTGCGATTCCCGAATATCGCGTGCTCAAACCGTGGCGCCGGTAGGTTACTGCAAGGTCACGGTACGGCCGGTCTTCACCGCCTCGCGCGCCGCGGAGAGAATCTCGGTCACGATGACATTGTTCTCGAGCGATGAGAGCCCGGAAGGTTTGATCTGTCCACGCGTCACCGCCACCAGGTACGAAATCGAATCGCGCTCTTGCGCTGGGCGCGGCGGCGGTGTCTGCGTGGCCTCGCTCTTCTCGCCAGCTAATCGCACCCGGAGGTTTTCGCCGCCGGTGGCGATTGCATATCCCGTCGCGCCATAGACCTCGAAATCCTTGCGGCTCACCGGCCAGTTCCAGGAGGCTTGAATGATCCCCTGCGCCTTCGGATACTCCAGAATGACGGTCGCCTCATCGTCTACATGCGCATAGATTTGCGGCTTCTCGGTCTGTGCGATCGCTGCGACCTTCAGCGGCCGGTGGTTGTCCATCAGCCACGTCATGATGTTGGCGCCATAGCAGCCGAAATCGAAGAGCGCGCCGGCGCCGTTCTTAACCGGGTCGCTTAGCCAGGCGAAAAACTCGGGCTGTACATCGATCTCTTTCGGGCCCTGGTGGCCTGTCAGCGCCACCATTTTGCGAATCTCGCCCGCCGCCTTCCGGTCGTGAATCAAGGCGCCAATTTCGCCCGTGCTCGGGTACCAGGTGGTTTCAAAGTTGACTATCACCGGAATGCCGTACCGATTCGCCGCGGCCTGGATTGCGTGCGCCTGTTTGTTATCGACGGCGAGCGGCTTTTCCATCATCACCGGAATGCGCCGCGGCGCTATGGTTTCTACGAGGGCGGCGTGCGAGTAGGTATCGCTGAAGATCGCCACGGCATCGGGCTTCACCGTGTCGAGCATCTTCACAAGATCTGTGAATTGCGCGCTTTGTGCGAACTGATTCGATTGGCCGTATTTCGCGACCAGCGCGGCGTCTGGATCGTAAATTCCCACAATCTGCACTTCGGCCGCGCGTCGCGTCGCGTTGTGCAGGAAGCCCGAAACGTGTCCATGGTTGAGCCCGGCGATGGCAAGCCGCACGGGCGCCTGCGCATGAGCCAGGGTAGCGGCTAAGGCAGCGAAGAGAAGAGGTCGCATGTTCGCCAGCATACCAAGGCTGGTGTAAGCTAAATCCACTCATGAAAATCGTCCTCTCAATCCCGCTCTTCGCCGCTCTTGCCGTTGCACAACCGGTCACCATCATAAAGACCACCACCATCATTGATGGCAAAGGCCAGGTGCTCCGCAACAAGGAAATCGTCATTGAGAACGGCAAGATCTCCAGGATCGCCGACGCTACGCATAAGCCGAACCTCGATCTCAGCGGCTTGACCGTGACGCCCGGTTGGATCGACACCCACGCGCACCCCGGCTGGTACTTCAACGCCGAAGGCCGCTACGATCCCGGCGGCCGTAACAGCAAAACCACCCCGCAGGAAGGCGCGCTGCGCACCGAGGCAAACGCCTTCGCGACGCTGGAAGGCGGCTTCACCACCATCCAAAGCCTGGGTCAACCCATCGACGTCCCGCTGCGCGACCTCATTGCGCAAGGCCTCCTGCCCGGACCGCGCATCGTCACGGCGATCCGCCCCATCGACGAGAGGAGCGGAACGCCCGATCATATCCGCGAACTGGTGCGGCAACTCAAGCAGGACCACGCCGACGTCATCAAGATCTTCGCCACCGCCAGCATCCGCGACGGCGGCAAGATGACCATGACCAAGGAGCAGATAGATGCCGCGTGCGGCGAAGCGAAGGCCGTCGGCCTGCGCGTGGCCGTACACGCCCACGCTACCGAGGGCGCCCGCGCATCGATTGATGCCGGATGCACGTCGATCGAGCACGGCACCTTTCTCGACGACGCGACTCTCGACCTAATGGTCTCTCGCGGCGTTTACTTCGATCCAAATTTCCTGGTGCTGCACAACTACCTCGAAAACAGAGCGAAGTTTCTCGGCATCGGCAACTACACCGACGAAGGATTCGCAGCCATGGAGAAAGGACTGCCGCTGGTTGCCGATGTATACAAGCGCGCCCGCGCTCATCACGTGAAGATCGTGCTGGGCACGGACGCCGTGGCCGGGTCGCACGGCCGCAACGCCGAGGAATTCATCTACCGCGTCAAGGACGGCGGCGATAAGCCGATGGACGCGCTGTTGACGGGGATGTCGGTCGCCGCGGAATCTCTCGGTTTGGGTAACGAAATCGGCTCGATCGCACCCGGCATGCAGGCGGATATCCTGGCCGTGCAGGGCAATCCGCTGGATGACATTACAGCCGTGCGCCACGTCGTCTTCGTGATGAAGGGCGGCGTGGTCTACAAGAACGCGGCGCGGTAGGCTTCAAGAGGAGAGAGTGTGGAACGGGTTGACGATTTGAATGGAACCGATTGTCTGACCGTGCGTGAGGTCCTCAGTGAACAGAATCGTTGCGCCGGCGGTTTCGGCCGCGGAGATGATCAAGCCGTCCCAAAACGAAATTTGAATTCGATGCCTGATGTCAATCGCTCGCAGAATTTCGACGCGGCTGACCGTGGTCATTTCGAGACCGCAAAGTGCTCTTACCTCGGCTGCAACTTCATACAGCGGAAGACGTAGCTTCTTCGTCGCAGCGGAATAGAATTCCTGTACAACCTGCGTGCTTATTCTTAAAGTCTTGCTTTCCAGATATGCGCTGAAAAGTTTCCGCGCGATCTCTCGCTTGAGAACCTCGCGCTGGTCGAAAAGATAAAGGAGGATGTTGGTATCGAAGAATGCGATCTCAGTCATAGAGATCTTCGCGCTTCCACGATTTCTCCGGCATCTCGATCGGATGCTTCTTGGCTAATTCGAGAAAACGCCTGCCAGCTTTGATGGCATCGTCCTTTGCGTGCAACTCCCTTTCGAGAGCGTCCCGCACCATCGCGCTGATAGAGAGATCCCGCTTCGCCGCTTCGATCTTCGCCTTGCGAATTAGTTCCTCCGGCATACTGAGAGTAATGTTCCGGTTCGCCATAATCTCATCATCACACAAATGTGTGAAGTCGTGATACTCGTTCCGCGCTATCCTGAGACTTTCCAGCAATGATATCTTTCCTATCCGACCTGCGCGCGCGCGGTCTTGTCGATCAAGCCAGCAACGAAGAGGCGCTCGAGCGTCTGCTCAACACGCCCGGTGCAAGCGTCTATATCGGCTTCGACCCCACCGCCGACAGCCTCCACGTAGGCAGCCTGCTTCCGATTCTGCTGCTCGCGCGGTTGCAGCGGGCGGGACACCGGCCCATCGTGCTGGTAGGTGGCGCCACAGGCATGGTCGGAGATCCAAGCGGCCGGTCGACCGAACGCAATCTGCTCGATCTCGAGACGTTGGCGGCCAATGTCGAGTCGGTTCGGAAGCAACTCAGCCGCTTCGTCACGTTCGAAGGACCGAACGCCGCGCTGCTGGTGGATAACGCGGAATGGACCGCGCCGGTCAGTTATCTCGATTGGCTGCGCAACGTCGGGAAGTATTTCACGGTGAATTACATGATCGCCAAGGAATCGGTGCGACGGCGTCTGGAGGATCGTGAGCAGGGCATCTCGTACACCGAATTCAGTTACATGCTGCTGCAGGCGAATGATTTTCTGCAGCTCTTCGACGCTTACGGCTGCACCATTCAGGCAGGCGGCAGCGACCAATGGGGTAATATCACGGCGGGCATCGATCTGGTGCGCAAGGCGCGCAGCGGTGCGGAGGTCTATGGTTTTACTCATCCGCTGCTGGCGACGTCAAGCGGCGAGAAATTCGGCAAGTCCGCCGGAAATGCCGTGTGGCTCGACGCGCGACGCACGTCGCCCTACCAGTTTTATCAATTCTGGGTTCAGTCCGAAGACGCCGATGTGGAACGATACCTGAAGCTATTCACGTTCGAAACCGTCGAAAGCATCGATGCGGCCGTAGCTGCACACCGCGAGCATCCCGAGCGTCGTGAGGCGCAGAAACTGCTGGCGGCTCGCATGACCGAGATCGTACACGGCAAGGAAGGTCTTGACGAGGCGGTGCGCGCGTCGGAAGCGCTCTTCGGGAAGGAACTTTCGGGGCTCTCCGACGAGGAACTTTCCTCCATCTTCGCCGACGTGCCTTCGAAGGCGTTGGAGCGCGCGGCCCTCACTTCCGGCCTGCGTCTTTCGCAAGCGTTGGTCGCGGCGGGGGCGTGCGCCTCGAAGGGCGAGGCAACTCGTCTGATTCAAGGCGGCGGAGTGTATCTGAACAATCGGCGCATGAGCGCCGATGGCCCTGTTACCGAATCCGATCTCGCATCCAAATCGATGCTGGTCCTGCGGACCGGCAAGAAGAGCTACTTTCTGCTGCGATTCGCCTGATGCGCGATCTACTATCCATGCCGTTGCGGTGATAAAGTGAATCCTTCGGCTGGCTTTAATGCCAGACCCCCCTCAGGAGCATCCGCAAAATGGTAGTTCGATACCGCCGCCAGTTACTCGCCGTCGTCGCCGTGGCCCTTGTGGCCGCCCTCGGCTTCGTCGTGTTCGCCCAGCAAACTCCGTATCCGGCCACCTTGCTCGCCGGCCTGCACTGGCGCGACGTCGGACCCATGCGCGGCGGACGCACGTTATGGCGTCGCCGGCAATGCCAACCAGCCCGACACCTTTTATTTCGGCTCCGTCGGCGGCGGCGTCTGGAAGACCGAAAACGCCGGCCGCACCTGGTTTCCCATCTGCGATGAGGGCATCCCCATCGGCTCCATCGGCGCCATTGCGGTGGCGCCCTCGAACCCGAACATCGTCTATGTCGGCACCGGCGAGCCCGATATCCGCAGCCAGCACTCCTACGGCATCGGCATGTTCAAATCCACCGACGCCGGCAAGACCTGGACCCATATCGGCCTCGACGGCACGCGACAGATCGGCCGCATCGTGGTGGATCCGGCGAACCCGAATCGCGTCTACGTCGCCGCGCTCGGCCACGTCTACGACGCCAATCCCGAACGCGGCGTCTTCCGCTCCACCGACGGCGGCGCGACCTGGAAGAAGATCCTGATCAAGCCCGAGCGACCCGAACGACGTCGGCGCCATCGACATCGCCATCGATCCGAAGAATCCGCGCGTGCTCTACGCCTCGCTGTGGGCCACGCGCCGTCCGCCATGGTCGGTCTACGCGCCCACCAATCTGCCCGGCGGCGGACTCTACAAATCCACCGACGGCGGCGACACCTGGAAGCAACTGACCGGCGGCCTGCCCAACGATCGAGTTCGTCGGCAAGATCGGCATCGCGGTCGCGCCCAGCAATCCCAATCGCCTCTGGGCCGTGGTCGACGATCTCGGAGCGCCGTCGCGGCCGGCAACGGCGGCGGTGGCCGGCGCGGCGCGGCGGCGGCGGACGCGGCGGACGCGCGGCGAGCGGCGCCGTGCAACGACGGCGGCGTCTACATCTCCGACGACGCCGGCGCCACCTGGAAACTGGTCAACAGCGAGAACCGTCTCTGGGGCCGCGGCTGGTACTTCGAATCGGTCACGGTCGATCCCACCAACCCCGACCGCGCCTACGTCATCAACACCGCCACCTACATGACCACCGACGGCGGCAAGACCTTCGTGCCCATCAAGGGCGCGCCCGGCGGCGACGACTATCACCAGATGTGGGTCAATCCCAAGGACGGCAACCGCATGGTGCTGTCGCAGCGATCAGGGCACCGTAGTCAGCGTGGATGGCGGCAAGAGCTGGAGCACCTGGTACAACCAGCCCACCGCGCAGATCTATCACGTCGCCGCCGACAATCGCTTCCCCTATTGGCTCTACGGCGCGCAGCAGGATTCGCGGCGGCGTGGGCGTCAGCACCTGGTCGCGCGAGGGCGTGCTCTCCTTCCGCAACTGGGAGCCCACCTGCCTCGCCGGCGAGAGCAACACCGTGGTTCCCGATCCGAAAGACGGCAACATTCTCTACGGCGGCGGCGCCGGCCGTTGCGATCAGTCTCTGAATATCCGCCGCGTCGCTCGGCGGCGAACTGCCTGCGGCCGATCCCAACGATCCCAACCGCAAGACCTGGACGCTGCCCGCAGGTCTTCTCGCTGGCCGACGAAGCGCTGTATTACTCCAATCAGTTCGTCTTCCGCTCGCGCGACCGCGGACGCACTTGGGAGAAGATCAGCCCCGACCTGGCGCGTCTGAATCCGCCCGTTCCCGCGACATCTCGACCCCGTCACCGCCAAGGATATCGACCAGGCGATGACCGACCGCTTCGGCGTGGTCTACACCATCGGCCCTTCGCCGCTTGCAGGCGAACCACCGTTTGGGTCGGCACCGACGACGGCTTGATCCACGTCACACGCGACGATGGCAAGAACTGGAACAACGTCACGCCGCCGGCGCATGACCGCCTGGAGCAAGGTCTCGCAGATCGAAGCCGGACACTTCGACGTCGAGACCGCCTACGCGTCGGTCGATCGCCATCGCCTGGCCGACAACAAGCCTTACATCTATCGCACGCACGACGGCGGCAAGACCTGGCAGAACGTGGCTGCGGGCATCCCCGAAGGCGCTTTCGTCAACTCGGTCAAGGAAGACCCGCAAGCCAAGGGGTTGCTCTACGCCGCCACCGAACTGCGCGTCTATGTTTCGTTCAACGACGGCGATACATGGCAGCCGCTGCAGAACAACATGCCGGTCACTTCCGTGCGCGACATCGTCGTTCACGGCGACGATCTGGCGATCGCCACCCACGGCCGCGGCTTCTGGGTGATGGACCAGATGACGCCGCTGCGGCAGATCGCGGCGCAACGGCGGCCAGATCGTTTCCTCCAGCGCTTATCTCTTCAAGCCCGGCGAGACTCTCGCCATCCGCCACGGCGGCATGAACGGCACGCCGCTGCCGCATGAGGAGCCGCAGGAGCTGAATCCGCCCGCCGGCGTGGTGGCCTACTATTGGCTCAAGTCCGCGGCCACGCAGCCGCTGAAGCTCGAACTGCTGGATAGCTGCGGGCGCAGTACGCGCCTGCGCCGCCAGCGATACGCCGGTGCGGCCGGTCGATACGGAAGCCATCAACGTGCAGGCGATTTGGGAACAGCCCGCGCCGCCGCCCTCGGCCGCTGCCGGAATGCATCGCTTCGCCCTGGGCGGCGCGGCGGGACGCGGCGGTGGAGGAGGCGGTGGCGGGTTTGGACGCGGCGGCGGCGCTCCCGCCGCCGCCGGATGCCTGCACGCCGGCGGGCTCCCGCGCCCGCGGCCGATGGCGGCGCCGGCGTGGCGGGGCCGCGGCGGACGTGGTGGCCGCGGTGGAGGCCGCGGCGGACGGGGCGGCGCCGCGAGGTCTGCAGCCAGGCCAATACAGCGTGCGTCTCACCGTGGACGGCCAGAGCTACACGCAGCCGGTGACGATAAAGCCCGACCCGCGCGGCGCCACAGCCGGCAACTAATTCAGCCTGTGCGGGGAAAGACAATTGGACAGCATTCTATCGCAGCCGGGCGTTAAAATTTGGGTCATGGTCGAGGAGGGCGAGCGTGCACGCCCGCCGGAGTCGCCTCAATGGCTGAACCGCATCACTTCTGACAATCCGCCGATACAGGCGGTGACTTGGCCGCCGACAATCTGCGACGCTTAGACGCACGTCACCAACTGCTTTTCGATTGCTCGAGGCCAGCGGCAAACCACCGATCCCGAAACAATGATGCGGCCGCGGCGGAAGCCGTCGGCATGTATCTGAACGCGGACAGGGTCGGCTTCTTCAAAATGGAGAGCGACGACGAACTGCATTCGATGCCGGCTGGGTAGGCGGCCGTTTCCGTTGCTTACCGGCGCTTTTCCGGCCAAGGGCATCGGATCCCGCTATCTGGTGGAGGTGCGCCCGGGAAAACTCTTGGCATCAGTGATGCGCGGACCAATCCGCTTACAGCGGACTCTCGTATTCGGCGAAATCGGCGCGGTCTCGCTGATCGGCGCGCCTATCATCCGGGACGGCCGATGGCACGCCGGTCTATATGTCCATCATGCCGAGGCCGCGCAGTGGACGGGAGGACGAGCTCGCTCTGGTCCGCGAAGTCGCCGACCAGACCTGGGATGCGGTCGAACGCGCGCGGGCCAAGCGGCGCTGAAGAAGAGCGAGGAGCGTCTTAGCTTTGCGATCGAGGCCGGCGGCGGTATCGGCGCGTGGGATTGGGATGTTCCCAGCGACCGTGTTTACTCTAACGCAAAGTTCGCCGAGCTCTTCTCGGTCGATCCGGAGCGCGCTGCCGCCGGCGCGCCAATCGCGGAGTTTCTTGACGGTATTATCCGGAAGACCGGACGCGAGTCGGGAAGTCGATTAAGGAGGCGGACGCAACCGGCGAGAACTTTGCGGAAGAGTATCGTTTCTTGCAGCCGGACAAATCCGTGCGATGGGTCATGGCTCGCGGCCAGGTGCCAATTGCAGGACGGGCATTCCGGTCCGATTTCCCTGGGCGTGGTGTTCGATATCACGGATCGCAAGCGGGCCGAACAGCAATTACGTGAACAGTGGCACACCTTCGATATCGGCTCTCTCAATACGCCGGATTTCACCTACACCTTCGACCTGGATGGCAGATTCACCTACGTAAACCGCGCACTGCTTTCGCTTTGGCAAAAGCCGCTGTCCGAGGCAGTAGGGAAAGAATTTCTTCGATCTCGGCTACCCGCCGGAACTCGCCGAACGCTTGCAACGGCAGATACAACAGGTAATCGATACCAAACAGCCATTGCGGGACAGGACGGCTATACGGGTCCCACTGGCGAAGCAGAGATACTACGAATACATCTTCGTACCCGTACTCGGCAGCAATCAGGCAGGTGGAGGCTGTGGCCGGATCGACCCGCGACATCACCGAGCAAAAGCAATTCGCCGAAAAGGGCGCGAGAGCCAGGAGCAGATTCGCGAAAAGCCCGCCTCGAAAGCCTGGGCGTCATGGCGGGTGGAATCGCTCATGACTTCAATAACTTACTGGTCGCAATTCTCGGCAACGCAAGCCTGCTCGTCGAGATCGCCCCTGAAAGGGAACGGCGTGTTCGCCTCCGAGATCGTGCTCGCGGCCGAACGGGCGGCGGATTTGACCAATCAAATGCTTGCCTATTCCGGGAGAGGCCAGTTCGTCTAGAGGATCTGGATCTCAACGAGTTGATCCGCGACAACCTTATCATTGTTGCGCGCCACCATTCCTCGCAACGCCAATGTGGAATTGGATTTGCCCTGAGGATTCTTCGTCGAAGCCGATGCCGGCCAGATGCAGCAGATCGTGATGAACCTTCTGATCAACGCGTCCGAGGCCATCGGCACTCTCCCGGTGCGATTCGGATTCGAATCGCCATCCATCGAACGGAGAACGGCGCCCGCTCAGCGAATGCCTCCACACACCAGTACCTGCCGGGCGATATGTGTCGTTGGAAATCGAGGATAACGGATGGCGGAATGACCACCGAAACGCAGAAGCGAATGTTCGATCCGTTTTTCACCACGAAGTTCACCGGACGTGGGCTGGGCCTGGCCGCCGTCCTGGGGATCGTGAAGGGTCACCGCGGCGATATCGAAGTGGTGAGCGCCAAAGGGGCAGGCGACCACTTTCACCGTCTGTTGCCGGCCCGCGAAGCGTCATTCCGCGAGTTATCCAGGATGCAAATTCCTGCCGCCGAGGAAAAGGATGCGCGTTTGAGCCGTAATGGTGATGGATGACGAAGAGATCGTTCTTCGCACTGCCGCGGCGGCGCTGAGGTCCCGCGGTTACCACGTGTTGACGGCGCCGGGCGGAAGGGAGGCGCTCGAACTTTTGTGACGGCGAAGCGAAGTTTCGCTGGTGATCCTGGACCTTACGATGCCGGTGATGACAGGTGAGCAGTTGCCATCCAATGATTCGCAATGCGAGACCGGAGGTGCCTATCATCCTTTCCAGCGGCTATAGCGAGGCTGAAGATCCAACGGCGATTTACGTCCACAGGCATCGCCGGGGTGCTTGCAGAAACCATATACCGTTGGGGATCTGCTGTCAAAGATCGAGGGCGTTCTTAAAACGGCCCCCAAAGGCAACGGAGTTCGAGCGCCATCGTAGAACGCGTGCGCAGCGTCAATTCATGCGAATCCTGGGCATCGAATCCTCGTGCGACGAAACGGCCGCCGCCGTGGTGGAAGACGGCGTCCGCGTGCTTTCGTCCATCGTCGCGTCGCAGATGGCGACGCACGGCAAGTACGGCGGCGTCGTTCCCGAACTTGCCTCGCGCGAGCACCTGCGCGCGATCGTCCCGTGGTGCGCGAAGCGCTGGAGCGCGGCGGATCGCGCCTCGACGATCTGGCCGCCATCGCCGCAACGTCGGGACCCGGATTGGCCGGGTCTCTGCTCGTGGGGCTGACTTATGCCAAGTCGCTGTGCTTCGCGCGCGGCATTCCACTCATCGCGGTGAATCATATCGAAGGGCATATCCACGCCGTGATCATGGAAGCGAAGCGCGATGGCGCGCCGGTCGAGTTGCCCGCGCTGGCGCTGGTGGTTAGCGGCGGGCACACGCATCTGTTCGAAGTTCGGGAGGGGTTTCACTACCGCCTGCTCGGCAAGACGCGGGACGACGCGGCCGGCGAGGCATTCGATAAGGTGGCGAAGTTGCTCGGCTACGGGTATCCCGGCGGACCGATTGTCGACCGTCTGGCGCCGTACGGCGACCCGCGCGCGGTGCGATTTACCTTCGCCAAAATGAAGGGCAACGCGCTCGACTTCAGCTTCAGCGGGCTGAAGACCGCGGTGCTGCGCTGGGTGGAGGCGCGCGATATGGAGGCTGAAATCGCAGCGCGGCGTACGCTGCTGCGGGAGAATCCAACGCCTTCAACCGAAGAATGGCTGGCGCGCACGCCACGAGCGACGCTCGACCTGCTGGCATCCTTTCAGCATGCCGTGATTACGGAATTGCTGACGCGCGCGGCGGCGTCAGCGGAACGAATGGATGCGCGCGCGCTGATCGTTTCAGGCGGCGTAGCATGCAATTCAGGTCTGCGCGCCGCCGCGCAGGCCGCGAGACTGCCGTACCCGGTCTACTTTCCGACGCCCGGGCTTTCCACCGACAACGCGGCGATGATCGCCGCCGCCGCGTTTCCCAAGCTCGAGCGCGGCGAGTTCGCTTCGTTCGATCTCAAGGCACAGCCGAACCTGGCGCTGGCGTGACCGGCGCCGCTTGCAATCGAACCTTATCTGGCGCATTGCGAATAATACGACCCAAGGTTCCTTTCGGCAGCGCCTGAGGCCGTGGACCGGAAGCACGACGGGGTGAGGATGCCCGGCCTTAAGCGTAACGTGATGACTGCCCTCGATACGATCCACTTCAAATTCGAATTTCTTCAGCGCTCGAACGGCATCTTTGCCCGAAACCACCAGGTCTGAGGACAACAGCGCGCCTGCCTACAACGCGTTTCAGTTCGTTGACCGTCGGTCCGGAGAGGTGGATTTTTCTTTCGATTTGCCTGCATGGATTTGATGTATCGAGGAAACCGGCCAAATAGCCGAACAGAAAGAGAGGTTATGCTGCGCTAAATATGATCACTATGGTAAGTTCGAATGTCAATACCGGAATCGTTTTCCCAGCGCCGCGGTTATGAGCAGCCGCAGCAGATCACACTTCGTGAAGCCCTCCCGTCTAAGCTACGCGCCCCAATCATGAAGATGGCAGCGCGCCGAATCGGATCTAAGTCTCTCTGGCAAGTCGTCGAGCACGTACGTGATCCGTATGGAATTGAACCCCATGAGTTAGAACTACCGGGAGGAGTTGCCGGGCTCTTCGCTACCGATTTCAACTTGAAGCTAATATGCCGGCTTGTCGATGGGCTGCACTGGCACCAGGTCTATGACTTCGCTGAGGCCGTGTATGCAGATCTGGCCGCCAGGGACGCTAAAACAGGCATTCCAATCGAGGGGGCTCCGCACGCGCCATCATTCGAGCGTGAGTTAAATGAATATTTTCTGAGCGTAGGCATAGGGTGGAAGCTTGTAGGCGGGGAAATCGTCAGCCGAGGCGACGAAGGATTTGCGGCCAACTCTCAAGACGGCCGGCGTAGCACTTCAGAAGGATCACAGGACAACGGCGGCGGGGCAAATCCATGAGGCACTCCAGGCGCTCTCAAGACGCCCTTACCCGAATTTTCGTGGCGCAATCATTCACGGCATGGGAGCATTAGAGTGCATCGCCCGTGATTTGGCGGGAGACGCGAAACTCACTCTGGGAGAGGTATTGAAACGGCACCCGAACCTCATCCCAAAGCCCCTAGACGAAGCCCTTTCTAAGCTATGGGGCTACGCTTCCAATGAAGCTCGTCATGTCGAGGAAGGCAACGAACCCAGCCGCTCCCCGGTTTCCTTATGGACCGATCGCTGGCGAAGTAGAGGTTCATTGCTCCAGTCCTTCCAATGAGGTCTTTCCCCATCGCCAAATTAAGCCAAACGGCGCGGGGCCGTTAACCAAAGTTCCACAGGCTTACGTCGGAATCTTGGAGGCTCGGGTCCAATTGGGCGCGGCGACAGCGCCCGTTCATCAGTTCGACGGTCGGGGTGAATTGGGACAAGCGGCACGCTCTCCTGGAACTCCCGGAGTGCGAGGCGAATATCCGATCTTGACGAATTGTTTTAGCGCGTCCTGGCAGATAGCAGTGGCAGGGCGCTGATTTTCCATTGGCGAGGGCGGTTTGCGGTGGAAGCTCGCGATTTAGGCATCGACGCGCCGCAGCTTGGTGACGCGTCCCACCTCGACCCACTCGACCACAAAGATATTACCGGCATGGTCGAAACAGGCGCCGTGTGGGGAAACGAATTTCCCTGGCATGAAATGATCCCGCGAAAGCTTGCGTGTGTCCCTCCACTGGGAGGCGGAATCGTCCCCGAGGTTCACGATTACCCGATTGTCTTTATCGAGCAAAGTGACGCGTGCACCGAGATCCGGGACGACGACGTCGCCGTTGCGGAAGAAATCGAAGTTACACGGCAAATTCGTACCGCTGACGAAATCGATATGGCGTCCATCGAGAGTGAATCGCTGGATGCGGCTGTTGGCGCGGTCTGCGACCATGAGGACCGGTTGGGGACCGCGGGAATCGAGGACGATCCCGTGCGGGCAATCGACCTGGCCGGGTTCCTTGCCTTTGCCGCCAAACGTGCGAATGTATTCGGCCTTGCTGTTGTACTGGTTGATGAAGCTCGATCCGTACCCATCACCCACGTAAATGTCGCCATTGGGTCCAATAGCGAGATTGGTGGGGCTGTACTTGGGCCGTTTGCCGTCCGCGCCTGGACGGTAGGCTTCAGATTGCTCGGGATAGCCGATCGACCACACCTCCTCGCCATCGAGGGTCGCCTTCACTACCACGCCTCGCTTTGTGTCGCAGAGGTACAGGAACTCGGTGCTGCCTTCCTTGCGGATGTGCAAACCATGAGCGCCGCCGCGGAAGTCCTTTCCCCAGGACTTCACGAATTTACCATCCGCGTCGAACACCACCATGGAATCGGAGCTTTCACTGGCCGCATTGACAGTGTGGTGGACGTAGATATTGCGCTGCGAATCCTCCACGACGCCATGCGTGTTGCCGTACTGGATTTGTCGTGGCAGTTCGCCCCAATCGTGAATAGCCTCGTAAGTATGGGCGCCGCTGCCGAGCACAGGCCGTTTCGTTCCGGCCTTATCCTGGGCGTTCAAAATGATTGGCGCGGCCGCAGCGGCGCGCAAGAAGTGGCGGCGGGATGCGATAGCCATGACGATTCCTCCCGCAACAAACTCTACCACGGTTGAGAGCCGCTTGACGTGCCGGCATTCGAGAGCAATTGCGGTTGCGCCTATGCGCTCTTGGTGAGCTTGCAGTAACAGGGTTAAGATGGCATAGGATCAGAGCGATGATGACCAGGAGACAGGCAACGCTCGCTTGCGTCGCAGCGCTTAACGTTTTTGCGGCAGACAAAGCTACGCGTGGGAGCATCCGTTTCTGCCGAGTGCCGGCAAGCGGGCTTCAGCCGCAGGTTGCGATCGATTCGCGGGGCACGCTCCACATGGTCTACTACACGGGCGACCCCCATCACGGCGATTTGTTCTACGCCCGCTCCGAGGACGGTGGCGCGAATTTCTCCCCGGCACTGCCTGTGAGTCAAGGTGGTAGCGCGATTTCGGCCGGCACGATTCGCGGGGCTCAATTGGCGCTCGGGAGAGGCGGCCGCGCCCATGTTGCATGGAATGGAGCGAACAACAACGGTCCGCTAAATGCGGACTCCGGAAAACCGGGTGCACCGATGCTTTACTCCCGCTTAAACGATTCCGGAACGGCCTTTGAGCCCCAACGCAACCTCATGTTTCACTCGTTCGGACTCGACGGCGGGGGCTCGATTGCCGCCGATTCGAACGGAAATGTTTACGTCAGCTGGCATGGAATCGGAACGTCGGAAGCGACAGTTGCCGGTAAAGAAGGCGAGGCCCGTAGACGGGTCTGGGTGACCAAATCCGAGGACGACGGCAAGACCTTTTCCACCGAGAAGAGAGCCTGGGCACAGGAAACAGGGGCTTGCGGTTGCTGTGGGATGAAGATCTTCGCCGATCGTAAGGGCGACGTTTTCGCGCTCTACCGCTCGGCGACGGAATCTGTGCATCGCGATATCTACCTTCTCTCTTCAAACGACCAAGGGAGGAGTTTTCAAGGAAAGCTTCTCCACAAGTGGAATATCAATGCCTGTCCGATGAGCAGCATGGATCTTGGCGAAAACGCAAATACCGTCGTTGCGGCCTGGGAAACGGGAGGACAAGTCTTTTGGACCCGCATCGGCGGCGATCGCACCAGCGAGCCAATTGCCGCTCCCGGCGAAGGGAAAGGCAGAAAGCACCCGCGCATTGCAACAAACGAGAGGGGCGACGTCCTCTTGGTTTGGACGCAGGGGACAGGCTGGGCCAAGGGTGGTTCTTTCGCTTATCAGCTTTACGATCGCACTGGGAAGTTGACTCAGAATGGAGAGGTCCCAGGTATCCCGGTGTGGAGCTTCGCCGCGGTTGTGGCACGGCCCGATGGCAGCTTCTTGATCGTAAGCTAGCGAAACCTTGCGCCCCTAGCCAATGAGCAGCTTACCCTTTACTCATCGGTTTTCGTGGCCAATAGCTATTCGATCCGAGTACACTTAGAGAGACACAAGCCTGCGTTAGTAATGTTTCGATCCGCACCGACACCGGGCCGTAAATGTTTTACATTCGGCGGATTGGTGCGATTATCGATTCATGCCGAAGAACCTGGCTCTGCTTTTGGTCCTAAGCGCCGTCATCCTCAGCGCCCAATCGATCAGCATCCCCAACAACTCATTTGAAAGTGGAACCCTGCCGCTCAATATCGGACTCGGGCCCTACTCCAACGTCCTTCCCGGCTCGACTGTGGCCACCGGCGGCACACTTCCCAACTGGATTGCCTCCGGAACTACCACCAATGCCGCCGCCGGCGCTTATGCATCTACGTCTTCCAAATGGTGGGATGGAAACAATATCGGCTACATCTATGTTTTCGGTCCCGGCGCGGCTACGCTGTCGCAAAGCCTTTCCGCCACGCTGCAGAACAATACCACCTATATGCTCTCGGCCCAGATCGGCCAGGTTCCGACCTATCTGTTCAATTATGCGATTCAGCTCTGGGCCGGATCGACCTTACTCGCAACCTCTAGCAAACTTCAGAGCGCTCTCAGCTTCGTTTCCGCCACGGACAATCTCACCTATTACAGTGGCGCAAGTAATCCACAGGCGGGACAGACTCTCAGCATCGTGATCGGCGCGACCGGCACCGCGCAGGGATATTCGGGCGTGTTCTTCGACAACATTTCACTCACCGCCTCAACCGCCACTACGGTTGCCGCCGTTATCAGCGCCAGCGGATTCGGCGGGTTTTCCTCCGTTTCGCCCGGCTCGTGGATCGAGATCTATGGCGGCAATTTAGCGGGCAACACCCGGTCGTGGGCGGCCTCGGATTTCAGCGGTAATTCCGCGCCGACTTCCCTTGATGGAACCAAGGTCACTATCGGCGGCAAGGCGGCCTTCATCGATTACATCAGCCCAGGACAGGTGAACGCCCTCATCTCCTCAGATACTCCCACCGGGGCCCAGCAGGTTACGGTGACGGGCCCCTCCGGAACCAGCGCGGCCTATTCCATCACCATCAACCCCGCGCAACCAGGACTGCTTGCTCCTGTCAATTTCAAGATCGGCAATGCGCAGTATGCCGTCGCGACCTTCACCGATGGCGCGTTTGCGCTTCCCGCCGGCGCGATTCCGGGAGCTGCTTCCAGACCGGCAAAGCCTGGGGATGTCGTCACGCTGTATGGCGTCGGCTTCGGTCCGGTGACGCCTTCTGTGTCCGCCGGACAGCTGGTCCAGCAGCTTAATACCTTGGCAATGCCGCTGGTGGTCTCGATAGGCGGGATTCCCGCCACTCTCGATTACGATGGCCTCGCGCCCAGCTATACGGGCCTTTATCAGATTAACGTAACGATTCCTTCCGCGCCATCCGGAGACGCGGCGCTCACCTTTACCCTCGGGGGAACGGAGGGAACGCAGGCGCTTTATCTGCCGATTGCCAAGTGAGAATAGGGGGCCCCGGTGACACCCATTGGCGCTACGACGCCGCCCGACATTATCGCCTGACGCGCCAGTGTCCAGCTACGCTCTCATACCTGCGAGAGACGGCGTGAAGATCAAGACTAACGCACCCGACGCCCCTCCGTCGCTGTCAAGAGGAGGCGGGATCCAATGCCATTGAGAGCAAAATCCTCGCTTGCCCCAACGCTCCTCGAGGCGCCGCAGGAATGACTTGGCCTGGAAATGCACACATCATGCCCCGTCGATGTGCTCGTCGCCTTTCACGCAGGGAAAACTCGGACTGAAACTGACATGAGCACATAGTTTTCGACGTGCTGAAACGCAAAACTAACGCGGCGGCGCGCCGCCCCAAAAATCAGTCACGGATGTTTCGAAGAATTTTTCAGCCGAATAACTCCTGTGCCTTCCGCAACTTGTAAGGGTATGAAAGTTTTGGCGGGGACCATTTATTTGTAGCTTGCCAGTTACACTGAAATCGGCAGGAAACTTCCCGCCCCGACCCGCGCCTTTCACCGGCGCGGGTTTATTTTTTGGAGGAACGATGATTCGCAGTTCGCTTTGCGCCGCGGTGCTGCTGGCTGGCGTCGCCGCCGCCGCGCCAACTCTTACGACTATTCAGGACGTGCTCTACAAAGCCGATGGAACGCGCTTCAATGGCACGCTTTCCATTAGCTGGAGCAGCTTTCAATCCGCCGATGATTCGGACATCGTGATGCAGACTAGCACCATCAAGGTCATCGACGGCAACTTACGCGTGCAATTAGTCCCTAGCTCGACGGCCGCGCCGGCGATCGTTTATACAGTGACGTACAACAGCGATGGACGGGTCCAGTTTCAAGAGAACTGGTCGGTACCGCCGAGCGCGACGCCGCTTCGAATACGGGATGTCCGGGTAGCTGCGAGCGGAAACGCCGGGAACAGCAGTAGCGGCAACGACACGACCGCGGCGATTTCGGAATCGCAGGTCACAGGGTTGATCGCCGATCTGGGCGCTCGGCCGATCAAAGGACCGGCGCTAGCCGCCGGACGAACGGCGATTGTGGATGCCTCTGGCCTGATCGAATCGGCGACGGGGAATGCGACGGATTGTGTGCACGTCGATGGATCGTCGGGGCCCTGCGGAGGCGGAACGCCAACGTTCGTCGACGGCGACCTGCCGTCGGGAATTGTAGACGGAAACAATGCGACCTTCGCGCTGGCGGCCGTGCCGGCGCCTGCGACGAGTCTTTCGGTGTATCGCAATGGCGTGCTGCAGAAGGTGTCCGCAGATTACACCGCGGCCGGCAATTCGATCCAGTTCGTCGCCGCGTCTACCCCGCAGCCGGGAGATACGCTGCTGGCGAGTTATCGCACGGCGGATAGTTCGGGCGGCGTGACTTCCACTTTCTCCGGATATTCGACGACGCAAGTGCTTTGCAGCGGCGCGGGTGCGACTATAAACTCGGCTACGCTGGCCAGCCTCGGTACGTGTACGATTCCGGCGGGATTGTTGTCGCAAGGGGATCGGATCGAGATCCGCTTCGACTATGCGCACGGCGGAGCCGCGGCTGGATTTTCGATCGAGACGCACTGGGGCGGAACGACCATTGTGCATCGTGACGCGGCGTCCACGGAGACGCTCATCGCGGGGCGCGCCGACGCCGGAGTGCTGGCGTCGAACGCGCAGTTGAGTTCGGAGACTTGGGGGACGGCGTTGGCGTTTTCGGCGAACACGGCGGTGGCGGGGGACGCGTACAGCAACGGGTTGACGATCAACTTTCTGGGCCTCGTGGCGAACAGCGGGGACTCATTGACACTGAACAATTTCACGGTGGTGAGGATTCCGTAGGACGGGGCGGAGGATGGAATGGCACAGGTCGAGTTAAGGGCGTTAAATTTGCCGCGCCGCAAGCGGGTGCGAGAAATTTCTTGACCTGCCAGGGGCGTTTCGATATAGTTGTGCCCAAATGCCAGGAGAAGACGAGACTTAGTGAATCGTTTAACCATTGGCGCGATTCGGCATCCAGGGAGGCATCATGGCTAAATTGGCAGTATTGGCGGGCGTCGTCCTGCTGGGGTGTTCGTTTTCCGTCCCCGCCTTTGCACAGAAGGCGACGGGAGAAATCCATGGGACCGTTTTCGATCCGAGCCAGCACCGTGGTGCCCAAAGCGGAGGTTCTGCCACAGACACAGCCACGGGAATTACCAAGACCACTAACTCGGGGCCCGATGGATCTTACCAGATTCCTAACCTGCTCGATGGGACTTACACCATCACCGTGACCGCCACCGGCTTTCAGAAGTCGGTTTATTCCGGAGTCGTGGTAGATGCGGGGCGTATCACGGATATGCCGCTGAGTCTAAAGTTGGGCACAGTCAGTGAGACCGTGCACGTTACCGCGGACGCTGCACCCCTCGAAACTACATCCAATCAAGTGGCGACTACAGTCCGCAACGAAGCTATCATGGATCTGCCGTTGGCGGCGCGCGATACATTGACTTTCGCGTCGCTCTCGGCCGGGTACACGCCGGGAACCACCGCCAACAACGGCACGTTCAATGGCCTGTTCGAAGCCGCGCTGAACATCAGCCTTGACGGGACGAACGTCAACGATAACCGCAACAAGAGCGGCAGCGGCTTTCTATCGCTGGTTCCATTGCGCCTCGACGCGGTGGACGAAGTTACCATAACCACGTCGGGCCTGGAAGCGGACGCCGGTGCGGGCGGGGCAATGACCATCCAGTTCACCACCAAGCGCGGAACCAACAAGTATCATGGCAGCCTCTTCGAGCAGTTTCAGAACGACGATCTCAACGCCAATACCTTCTTCAATAACATGCGCCACCTCCCGATCGCCAAGGTCCGCGCCAACGATTTCGGCGGCGACTTGGGCGGCCCGCTGAACGTCCCGCACGTCGGATTTTCTGAAGCACAAACTCTTCTTCTTCGTAAATTTCGAGGCCGCACCGAGGCCCGGCTCCATGAATGCCAGCACCACGCTGCTCACTCCGGAAGCGCAAAGCGGGGTCTTCCGCTATGCCGGGACCGACGGGCAGCAGCATACGGTCAATGTGTTGTCGCTGGGCGGCGCCGACGGGCTATCAGAGCACCATCGACCCCACGGTGGCAAGCACGCTGAGTACTATCAACGGGACGGTCAGCAGAGGCAGCGTGCTTCCCAGCAGCAGCAACTTTTACCAGCAAACGTTGAATTGGAAGATCGCCACCGGCTCGCTCGATCTCTATCCCACGGCGCGGCTGGATTACCAAATCACCGACAAAGTGGCGTGGCACATCGCATGGAATCTCCAACATGAGCACGTGAATCCGACGGGCTCCACTTACCCCGGCCTTCCGGGGCAGGCGGGCGAAAGTAAACTAACTCACTATGCGCTCGCGAATGGCGTCGATTGGAGCATCAAGCCCAATCTATATAACTCGGTAAAGATCGGGATTCAAAGCAGCGTCAACGGCACGAATATCGGCAACTCCGTGCACCAGTGGGCGGCGCAGGACGACAAGATCGTCAATTTCGGCAGCGTCAGCGGCGGCCCCGCGTTCATTAGCCCGTTCATTCCCAATGCCGTGCCCGAAATCACCGACTCTCCCGCGTACACCGTCTCCGACGACCTAAGCTGGATCAAGGGCCGGCACACCTTCAAATTCGGCGGCAGTGGAATTTACACTCGCTTTTACGACAGCCAGTACTATCAGAATTCCGGAATTCTGACCTACACGCTCGGCATCGCCAGCAACGATCCGATCAATTCGATTTTCACCACGGCTAACATCCCGTTCATAAACAGCTCGGACGTCGCCGCGGCTGCGCAGCTCTATGCGACGCTCACTGGACGCGTGAGCACCATTGGTGGATATAACAATATCGATGAGAAGACGCGGCAATTCGAGAAATACGCCCCGCTGACGTATCGCGAGAATTACGCCTCCTCGGGGCTGTACTTCCAGGATTCTTTTCGCATCAATCCGCGGCTTACTTTGAACTATGGCATACGGTGGCAGTTCACCGGCGTGATGACGAATACCAACGGCACCTTTATGTCGCCCACACTGGGGGATCTGCTGGCGCCTTCTTACGCGAATTTCCAGCCGGGTACGCTAATGCAGAACTACGTCCCGTCCATCGCGCAGCGCTCAGTTACCTATGCGCCCGATCATATCAATCCTTCTCCCAATTTTGGGTTGGCCTGGAACCCGGAGGGCGGCGCCGGGCTTGCGGGCAAACTACTGGGCCACAGCCAGACGGTGATCCGCGCCAGCTACAGCATCAATTATTTCGACGAAGGCTTGAACGATTATTACTGGATCAACACCAATGCTGGCAACTGGCAGCAGATTTCGGCTGCTGCCGGCTCGCAGTTTGCGCCCGGCTCGCAGACGCTGCAATCGACCGATCCTTCGTTCCTCGTGGCGCCGCCCGCGTTTACTCCGCCTTTCCAGGAAGGCCAGTTTGCGTTTCAGAATTATAACGTGGGAACGACCAAGGGACAGGTCAACGGCTCGGGTCTGCCGGAAATGAAGAATCCTTATGTGCAGAGCTGGACGCTCGGAATTCAGCGCGAAGTAACCAAAAACACGGTCATAGAAGCTCGCTACGTGGGCAATAAGACGACGCATAAGTGGCATCTCTACGGCGTGCAGGAAGTGAACATCTTCGAAAACGGGTTCTTAAAAGAATTCCAGAACGCACAACAGAATCTAACGATAAACCTGGCGAATGGCGTGAACAGCTTCCAGAATCGCGGCCTGCCGGGCCAGGTGACGCTCCCGATTTTCGAATCGGCGTTCGGGGCACGTGGCACGCAGCCGGCGCTTGCCAGCAGCCAAGGCTTTACCAGCAATACATTCATCAACGATCTCAACCTGGGCCTGGCGGGCAGCGCCGCTTCCACCCTGGCAGGGCCGGGCAGCCCGACTTACTATTGCCGCCTCGTGGGCAGCAACTTCAATCCCTGCGTGCAGTATGGGTACAATTCGGCCGGGCCTTATCCGATTAACTTCTTCGTGCCGAACCCATACGTCGGCGACCTGACAGTCACCGACGATAACTCGTACGCCACTTACAACGCCTTACAGGCCACGGTGCGGCACCGTCTGAGCGGAGGCCTCACCGTGACGGCCAACTATACGTTCTCGAAGGCATTAAGCGATCTTTACGGTGGAACCAATACCCTTACCAACTACTACACCACCATCCGCAATTTCGGATTGAACAAAGGGCCTATCCCGCAAGATGTCCGGCAGGTCTTCCAATCGTACTTCACCTACAATCTGCCCTTCGGCAAGGGCAGGGCGTTCAATATCTCGAACGGGCTCTTGAATCGCACGCTGGGCGGCTGGTCGGTCGCCGGAATCTGGACCTTGACATCCGGCCACGTCGCCAAGCTCACCAGCGGCGAGCACACCGTGAATGTGAACGCTGGAACGGATTCGGGCGTGGTCCTCAATGGGCTGACGCTTTCCCAGCTTTCGAGCGAACTGGATACCTTCAGCAATGGCCCCACCGGCACCACGCTCTATAACGCCGCCCGCTCACTCATCGGGACCACCGGGCGAGCCAACACCCAGTATCTTGCGCTGCCAACTACGCCTGGCCAGTTCGGGCAATACCTGTTCGTCTATGGACCGAAATTCTTCAGCGCGGATATGTCACTGAATAAAGATATTCCGATTAACGATCGGGCGCACTTCAGCATTCAGGCCGAGTTTCTGAACTTTATGAATCATCCTGTATTCAGCGCGGGAAGTTACAACATCAATTCCACGTCGTTCGGCCAGACCAGCGCTACCGCAGTTGCTCCGCGCGTCATTCAATTACGCGGCTATTTGCGCTGGTAACTACAGATTGCGCGGCGGATTTTCTACTATTGTAGCTTTTCGCGAAGGAGTTTTATGAAACGCCTATTGGGGCTGTTGACTCTGAGTCTAATTGCGGCGGCGGCCACATATCTGGTGGCGGCGCGTCCCGCGGCCACGAACGCCGCCGGAAGGACGGCCGCCGTGGCTGCGCGCGCAGCCGTGGCCTTCGACGTCTCTCCGCCGCTCGAAGCGATGGAGCAGTTCATCCCCGGCAAGAAAATCGTGATTCATCCGGCAGTGGAAAGCCCGGCTGTGCGGCAAGGCGCAACCGAAGGGCCAGGCACAGGTTTAGGCGCGACTCCGCCCACGCCGCCAGCAGCGCGGGGCGGCGCCGGCGGCGCGAGAGCCGGCGGACGTGGGGCGAGAGCGGGCGGTCCTCCGCCGATTCCGCCGCCTCCGCCCGCGCCCGAGATCGGCGCCGCCGGCGCCGCGGTTGAGCAGACAGCGCAGGGCAAGCGCCCCGCGCTTGAAATGCTCGCCAGCTTTGACGGGCTGGGAGAAGGCTTCACGGGCCATGAGTTCCCCGGCGCGGGAAACGCCGAGGATGGCAATGCGGGACGGGGCGGGGGAGGACGCGGCGGCATCGATATCAGCCTGGCGGTGGGCCCCGACCATATCTTCGAAATCCTGGGCGGTAATTTTGCCGTCTTCAGCAAGAAGGGCAAAAAGTACGACGCCACCGGTAAGCTCCTCTACGGCGCCGTGCCCAACGACACTATTTTTGCGGGCTTCGGCGTTCGCTGCGGCACTACCAACAACAGCGATACAGTCGTTCGCTACGACCAATTGGCCGACCGCTGGCTGTTCGTGCTGCCGGTTTTCTCGCGGCCGCCAGGTGACCCACAGGGCCCCTACGCTATGTGCTACGCGGTGAGCGCGACGTCCGATCCGCTGGGACCTTACTACCGGTACGAGTTCCAACGGCCGCTGTTTCCCGATTATCCCCGTCCGGCGGTTTGGCCCGACGGCTACTACAATCCGACCAGCACGAGCGACAACCTGCTGCCGGATGTGATCACCCAGAAGCACGACTGCATCGCCGACCGCAACAAGATGCTCAAAGGTCTGCCCGCGACAGAGCAGTGCGTAATGATCGACGGCGGCGTTTTCATGTTGAACGCCGACCTGGATGGGAAGAAGTTGCCGCCCGCAGGCGCGCCCAACATCATGATGTCGACGGGCGGGACGCAGCTCATGAAGATCTTCGAGGATGATGGCATCTACTTTTACAAAGTGCACGTCGATTGGAACGACCCTTCGAAGACGACTGTCTCCGAGCCGCAGAAGATCGCGGTGGCGCCTTATCACTATCTCTGCGACGGCCAGTTGAGCAACTGCGTCTCGCAACCGGGCACGGAGCGCCGGCTCGATTCGCAGGGCGACAAGCTGATCCAGCGGCTGGTGTACCGCAATTTCGGGCGATCATGAGTCGATTCTTGCGGAGCACTCCATTGCCACTGCCGCGCATGGCGGCGGCGTGCGGTGGTACGAGTTCCGTCTCAACAAACAGCGCGATCCCGCGTTGTATCAGCAGTCGACGTACGCGCCGGGCGGATTCTATCGTTGGCTTGGGAGCATGGCGTTCGATCGCAAGGGCGACATCGGCATAGGCTATTCGTTCGGCGGCGATCCCAACTATCCCGGCCAGCGGGTTGCCGCGCGTCTGGCGAAGGACCCGAAGGGACAACTTACTTTCCACGAATCGGTGCTGGCCGAAGGGCACGCTTCGCAAACGGGCAGCCTGCGCTGGGAGGATTACACCAACATCGCCATCGATCCGTCCGACGATTGCACGTTTTGGTACATGGGCAATTACCTAAAGAGCGGCGCTACGTCGTCGACGACGCGCATCGGATCGTTTGCCGCGCCCGGGTGTAGGTGAGGCGAAAGAGATCGGCTCTGTAACAGGCGGCGTGCGGCGCACGGGTGAGCACGACGTAACCACACAAGAATGTTACGCTGGAATTTCCCTATGTCCCAAATTGAGATCACTCTGCCCGACGGCAGCAAGCAGTCCGTCGAGGCGGGGACTACGCCTCTGGATATCGCGAAATCCATCAGCCCGCGGCTGGCGGATGCCGCAATCTGTCGCGCAAGCGTCAACGGCGACTTGTACGACCTGACGCGGCCGATCGAGACAGGACGCGTCGCTTCAGATTCTGACGACAAAGATCCCGAGGCGCTCGCAGGTCTACCGCCACTCCACCGCGCACCTGCTGGCCGCGGCGGTGCTCGAGCTGTATCCCGAAACCAAGCTCGGCATCGGCCCGCCGATCGACACCGGCTTCTATTACGATTTCGACCGCGCCACGCCGTTCACTCCCGAAGATCTCGAAAAGATCGAGAAGAAGATGTGGGAGATTCAGGCGCGCAACCTCCCCTACGAGCGCGTCTATACGCCAAGAAAGACGAGGGCCTGCGCAAGTACTCCGACGCCTGGATGAAGTGCGAGCTGATCACCGAACGCGCGGGCGACATCTTCACCGAATACACGCTGGGCCCGCAATTCATCGATTTCTGCCGCGGCCCGCACGTGCCGAACACGTCGAAGATCAAGGCGTTCAAGCTGCTCTCGATCGCCGGCGCGTACTGGAAGGGCGACGAGCACAACAAGCAGCTGCAGCGCATCTACGGCACCGCGTTCTTCACGCCGAAGGACCTCGACGAGTACCTCAAGCAGGTGGAGGAGGCCAAGAAGCGCGACCATCGCAAGCTCGGCAAGGAACTCGACCTGTTCAGCATTCAGGAACTCGCCGGGCCGGGCCTGATCTTCTTCCATCCCAAGGGCGGCATCATCCGCAAACAGCTCGAAGACTGGATGCGCGATCAGTATCTGAAGCGCGGCTACTCGCTGGTCTACACGCCGCACGTCGCGCGCTTCGATTTGTGGAAGACCTCCGGCCACGCGAATTTTTACGCGGAGAACATGTTCACGCCCATGGAGCTGGACGACGCCGAATACCAGCTCAAGCCGATGAACTGTCCCGTTCCACATCCTGATCTACGCCGACAAGCAGCACAGTTATCGCGATCTGCCGGTGCGGCTGGGCGAACTGGGCACGGTCTACCGCTATGAGCGCTCCGGCGTGCTGAACGGGCTGTTCCGCGTGCGCGGCTTCACGCAGGACGACGCGCACATTTTCTGCACGCCGGAGCAGATCGAAGACGAAGTGGTGAGACTGCCTGCAGTTCGCCATCGATACGCTGACCACTTACGGCTTCGATAAGTACGAAGCCGAGCTTTCCACCTGGGACGGCGGCGCGAGCGGCAAGTACGACGGCTCGCCCGAGCAGTGGGAGCTTGGCGAGAACGCGCTGCGGCGCGCTACCGAGCGGCTCGAAGATCAAAGTCAAGGTGATGGCCGGACGAGGCGGCGTTTTACGGGCCGAAGATCGACGTCAAGCTGGTGGATGCGATCGGCGGCCCTGGCAGCTCTCGACGGTGCAGTTCGATTTCACCCTGCCGCGGCGCTTCGAGCTGGAATACATCGGCGAAGACGGCAAGGCGCATCAGCCGCTGATGGTGCATCGCGCGCTGTATGGCTCGATCGAGCGCTTCTTCGGCATCCTGATCGAGCACTACGCCGGCGCGTTTCCCGGTGTGGCTCGCGCCGGTGCAGGCGATCGTCCTGCCCATCACCGACCGGCAGACCGAGTATGCGCAGGGCATTCAGAAACAGCTGGACGCCGCGGGGATTCGCGCCACGGTGGACGAGCGCAGCGAGAAGGTGAACTTCAAGATCCGCGAGGCGCAGTTGCAGAAGATCCCGTACATGCTGGTGGTCGGCGATCGCGAGCAGGAGAAGGGGCAGGTGGCGGTCCGCAATCGCAAGCACGGCGATCTGGGCGTGAAGACCCTGGAAGAGTTCTTGGGCGAGATTCGCGGGCTGATCGAAAGCAAAGCTGTCTCGGAATAGCGAGCGTAGTCAATCGGTCTTTACAATGAGTGATCGACCTTTTTGATGGCGGCGTTCGCTCTGGAAACCGGGCGAAGACAAGCGATAATAGGTCCATCGCCCTCCACCATGCTAGCCACCATCGAAGGCACAACGCGGTATACAGGCCGCTTCCCCCAATTTCGCGACGCTCTGTTCTACCGTGGCGTCTTTGGGCTCCAGGTTTCGAACCTCGGAATCGGCACCTACCTGGGTGGCGACGATGACGCGTCGGATTGCGCATACACGGACGCGCTGATCGCAGCAGGCGAAAACGGCATTAACTTCTTCGACGCCGCGATCAACTACCGGAACCAGCGCTCCGAGCGTTGCATCGGCGCCGCGCTCAAGCAGTTGCAGCGGGATGAAATCGTAGTGTGCACCAAGGCGGGGTTTCTCACGCCAGACGCCGTGCCGAAATCGTTGCGCCCGGAGGACGTGGTGGGGCGTATGCACTCCATGGCGCCGGACTTTCTCGCCGATCAGATCGAACGCAGCCTGGCGAATCTCGATACTGAAACCATCGACGTCTTCTATCTGCACAATCCCGAAACGCAGCTCGGGTTTGTGTCGCGCGCGGAGTTCGACGAGCGCGTCCGGCGGGCATTCGCAAAGTTGGAAGAGTTGGTGGACCGGCAGAAGATCCGCTGGTATGGCGCGGCCACCTGGGAGGGCTTCCGGAAGAAGGACGCGCTTAGCCTGCCGCGCATGGCGGAAATCGCAGCAGAAGTGGGCGGCCCCGAGCACCACTTCCGTTTCATCCAACTGCCGTTCAATTTAGGGATGGTGGAGGCGTTTGTCGACCAACCGGAATCGGCGCTGGCAGCGGCGGAACGCTTGGGCATCGCCGCGGTAGCGAGCGGCACGCTGATGCAGGGGCAGATGCTTTCGCATATGCCGGACGCGGTCGCCGAACTGTTGCCCGGCCTCGAGACGGATGCGCAACGCGCGATTCAATTCACGCGATCCACGCCGGGAATTTCCGTAGCGCTGGTGGGCATGAGCCGGCGCGAGCACGTCATGACGAATCTGGGCGTAGCGCGCGTTGCTCCGGCCACGCGCGAGCAATATCAGCGTCTTTACCAATGATCGCCCTCGAGGCGGCAGCGGGCGGCGCGCTGGATGCGGAGATCGCGGCGCTGCCGAATCGGCCGGCAGTGTTCCTGCTTTGGCCGCGCGAAGGCGCGCCATATCTCTCGAAGACCGCGCTGTTGCGGCGGCGATTATTGCGGTTGTTGAAAGAGCGCGAGAAGCCTTCGCGGCTGCTCAATCTGCGCCAGACCGTGGCGCGCATCGAGTACCAATTTACCGGCTCGGCTTTCGAAGCGGCGGTGCTGCATTACGAACTGGCGCGGCGCCATTTTCCGGAGAATTATCTCGAAGCGATCAAGCTGCGAATGCCGCCCTACGTAAAGATCCTGCTGAACAACGAGTATCCGCGCAGCCAGGTGACCACCCACGTCTCCCGCGGCGGGCTTTACTTCGGGCCGTTTCGCTCCCGCGCTTCGGCGGAACGCTTCGAATCGCAATTCCTCGATCTGTTTCAGATGCGGCGGTGCCAGGAGGATTTGACGCCGTCACCGGAGCATCCGGGGTGCATGTATGGCGAGATGGGGATGTGTTTGCGCCCCTGCCAGCAGGTGGTTGGCCCGGCGGAGTACACGCATGAGATCGAACGCGTGCTCGAGTTTCTGCGCACGGACGGGCATTCCCTGCTCGATTCCATTGGCCGGTCCCGCGACCGATTGAGCGAAGAGATGCAGTTTGAGGACGCGGCGCGTCAGCACAAGCGCTACGAAAAGGTGCAGGAGGTTCTGAAGCTGCGGGATGAGATGGCGCGCGATGTTGACCGCCTGCATGGCGCGGCGATCACGCCCTCGGTGGCGCCGGACGCGGTGGAGTTATGGCCGGTGCGCGCCGGGCACGTACAGGAGCCGGTGCGATTCAGCTTCGAGGTACAGGAGGGAAAGCCGCTCTCGCTCGACCGAAAACTGCGTGAGGCGTTCGCGGGGATTGAACCACGGACACTAGCGGCGCGGCAGAGACAGGAATATCTGGCGCTACTCTCGCGATGGAATTACTCGACCTGGCGCGATGGGGAGTTCGTGGTGTTTGAAAGCTTCGAAGATGCGCCATACCGGAAGCTGGTGAACGCCGTCTCACGGGTGGCGCGGCTAGGCGTGGAAAGGCCTTAGAGGGCATAGGACGGTACCACAAGGCGGGTAAACGAACGCGCTTCCCGAAATCGCTACAACCCCGGTTAGACTATAAGTTGCCCTTTCGCCACTCCATATGCAACGAGGCCTTCGAGAAATGGCCGTTCGCCGACGCCTGCCGCGCGATCCGCAAGATTGGCTATACGGGTATTGAAATCGCCCCCTTTACGCTGGCCGAAAAGCCGTCCGACCTCTCCCCTGCCCGTCGCGCGGAATTCCGCAGCATGATGCAATCTGAAGGGCTGGAATTCGTGGGATTACATTGGCTCATGGTAGGTCCGGCGAGTCTTCACGTCACCACTCCCGATGCCGACCTTCGCCGTCGCGGTTGGGAACACATCCGCGATCTCATCGACCTCTGCGCCGACCTCGGGCCCAACGGCGTCATGGTCTTCGGCTCTCCCAAACAGCGCGCCACCACCGGGGGCTCGACCCGTGAAGAGGCCACCCGCCGCATGGCGGAGGGGCTCGCCGCCGCGGCGCCGCACGCCCAATCGCGGGGCGTCACCGTGTTGCTCGAAGCCCTGCCCATCGGCCAATGCGACGTGGTGCAATCGCTCGCCGAAGCCGTCGAAATCGTCGAAGCTATCGGCAGCCCCGCGATCCAAACCATGTTTGACGTCCATAACGCCGTCGACGAGCGTGAGCCTCACGCGACCTTGATCGAGCGTCACTACGGCCATATCCGTCACATTCACGTCAATGAACTTGACGGCCGCCATTGCGGCGCGGGCGATTACGATTTCCGTCCCATCTTCGACACTCTCCGCCGCCTCGAGTATCCCGCTTGGATTTCCCTCGAGGCCTTCGACTTTTCGGTCGGCGCGGAACGCCTGGCCGAGGAATCTCTCCGTCACCTGGAAACCCAATCCGCATGAGCCATTACATAGTCACCGGAGGCGCGGGCTTTATCGGCTCCGCCATTGTTCGTAGTCTGTTACGCGAAGGCGCGGGGAAGATCGTTGTCATCGATAACCTGCTCACAGGTTATGAGGCCAACCTCGAGGAGGTTAAGGGCTCCATCGATTTTCAGCGCGCCGACGTCCGCAATTACCAGGAGATCGCGCCCATCATTCGCGGCGCTTCCGTGGTATTTCACCAGGCCGCCATCCCCTCCGTTCCGCGGTCTATCGACGACCCCATCCCTTCTCACGAAACGAACATCGATGGCACGTTCAACGTTCTCCGCGCGGCGCGCGAAGGGGGCGCCGGACGCGTGGTCTACGCCGCTTCCTCTTCTGCGTACGGAGATACGGAGGTTCTGCCAAAGGTGGAGGAGATGACGCCTCACCCAAAGTCGCCCTATGCTCTGCAGAAGCTGGTCGGCGAATACTACTGCAACGTCTTCACCGCGGTCTACGGCTTGGAAACGGTCGCGCTGCGTTACTTCAATGTGTATGGGCCGAGACAGGACCCATCCAGCGCCTACTCCGGCGTCCTCTCCCTCTTCATGAAGGCCGTGCTCGAGCGCCGCACCCCGACTATATACGGCGATGGCGAACAATCGCGTGACTTCACCTATGTCGAGGATGTAGCGGAGTTGAATTTGAAAGCAGCCCGCGCCGCCAATGTTTCAGGGAATGTCTACAACGGCGGCACCGGCGGACGAATTACGCTGAACCAAGCCTGGGCGCTGCTGCAAAAGATCGAAGGCGTCGATCTCCCAGCGGCCTACGGTCCGCTGCGCCAGGGCGACGTACGCGATTCGCAGGCCGACACAACCGCCGCCGCTCGCGATCTGGCGCACGCCCCGCGTTTTTCCTTCGAAGAGGGTATGCGCCGCACCTTGGACTGGTATAGGAACCGATGAACGTTCGCGCAGGTAAAGTAATCCGGGCCAAGGTTCCCCTTGTTCTTGATTTCCTCTATCTCGCGGCGGCATGTGCTCTCTTCCTTGCGCTATTTCACGATGCCGCTTCCCCGGCGCCCTTCAGTTATGACGAAGCGGATTACATGATGGGAGCGCAGTTGGGCGTGGCTGCCAACTATCTGGATACAAATGCGATGTCCCTACCGGAGTTCGTGGATACAGGGATGAAAGCGCAACACAAGGAGTTAAGCAGAAAAGGCCTTTCCGAACTCATCCGAAGCCGGCGAGACCCCGTGTTTTATCGCCACTATCACGGCCCGCTCAATGCGTACTGGTTGTCGATTACCGGCGCCATCGTCGGTAACATCGAGTCTTCCATGCGCCTGGCGAGCATGTTGTTTCACATCCTCACTTTCATAACTATTTACTGCGGTGTTCTCTGGGTCTTTGGGCCGCAGTTTCGCATCGCCGCGGCCGTCGCCTCAACTTGTTACCTGTTCTGTGTGAACAATATCTTCGCCACAGCCACGCTCTCTTCGCATGCGCCATTTGTCTGGCTCTCCATCGCGACGCTGTTCGCAATCGCCAAGCTCGCGACGGACCCGGAGCGAAAGCGTTTTTATTGGGCCATAGCGCTGTGCGCCGTCTCGCTCTGCGCAATCGAGTATGCCGTGCTGCTGTTCTTTGTCTTGGGAGTTACCCTTTTATTGGTGCGAAAGCAGTTCTTCTGCGAATGGACTAAGCAGGATTACCTTCGCTTCTGCGGCGTTACTCTGCTCCTCGTTGTGGGGCTGATATTCATCCTGTGGCCTTCCAGCATCCTTAAATTCACCATCGTGCAAGGGTTTGCCTATATCGTGTTTCTCGCCGCCAACCGCAGCGGATCTTTCGGCGCACTCTCGCCCCTCGACGTTTGGAAGGCGCGATTCGAGCAATTCCCCATGGATATGGCGGCGCTGTCCATTTGCATAATAGCCGCAGCGATCCTGGTATGGCGCTCGCCGCGGCGTAACCGGCTGTTGCCGTTTCTATTGTACGGCTCGCTTTTAGCGCTCACCACGCTGAAGAACACTTCGGAGGGCTCGCGCTATATTTCGTCTATGTTTGCGCCCTTCTACGTGTGCGGCTCCGTTCTTCTGGCTGAACGCGCCATGCGAATTCCGATGCGGCTTCAGGCGACTGCGGCGGCGGTTTTGTTCGGAGCGATGTTCTTTGTAGCCCATGGCGAAACTGTGGCGCGAACCGTGTCGAACCAGCCGGACGAGACAAATATCGTGCTGGATTGGATGAGCGTCCATCCTTCCGCCAGAGTACTTATTCCGGCGCTCTATCTGCCGACCTTGCAATACTATTTTCCACACGCCGTCATACAGTCCTACCCGCCGGAGACCGGCACGGATGCCATCATGGCCTCGGCGCAGTCTTACGATGGCGCTTGCCTATATGTGACGGGGAGCGAGCAACTGCCGCTGACCGACCTGTCCTCCGACGGGAAGGCGGCCGCCAAGCGGCTCGCCTGCTATTCCAAACACTGAAGTCCGATCTGTGGTCATACTCTTACCACCTCACAGGCAGCGTGGGCGTGAAGATACGATTGAGGGCCGGGATGTCGTACTTGAGGAGCGCGAGCATCGCAATCGAGCAGGAGACCACGCAGACCATCAGTAACTTGTTCCGATAAAGATATTCGGGATGCTGCGCCGCGCTATTGGTCTCGAATGCGATGTTGCAATATACGGCCATCACCAGAGCGACCAACGGGAAACTCAGCACTAACTCGATGCGATAACGGATGAGAAACGCTCCAAAAAAGAGCATGGCCGAAGAACCGTAAAACAACACCGAGACCAACAGCGAGCGCTCCGTATAGTAATGGAATGAGCGCCGGTACGCCGCCGCCTTTTCCCTATCACCGATTTCGCGCAGCTCACTGAAACGCTTGAGCCCCATGAAGTATGCTCCGATCATCCAATAACAGATGAGCAGCGAGATCGGCGGAACAAGGGAATCCGTCACCATATACCACCCTGCCAGCATTCTCAGCGGATTGTTCACCGATTCCGACAGCACGTCCAGATATGGCACGTCCTTAGTCCGCATGGGCCTGATGTTATAGAGGCATCCCATGATCCACAGCACCAGCACTGTAAGGCAAAACAAGCTTGGACACATACAGCCCAATTCCAACGCCCGCCAGCATCAACAAGATCCACTGCGCATAGCCCAGCGGCAGGCTGACCAACCCGAGCGCGGCCGGCCGTGTTCTCTTGATGGGGTGCAGCCGGTCGTATGGCGCGTCCAGAATCTCGTTGATCACGTAGTTACTTGACGCCACCAGGCAAACCGAAATCATTCCCAGAATCAGGTGTTGGATCAGCATGGGGCTGACGCCCTGGTGGATCGTCAGCGGAATTACTACTCCCGGAAGAACGAAGACATTTTTGGTCCAATGGTCGATGCGGAGGATCGCTATGTGCCCTTTTAAGCGCTCCATCCAGGTGAAGGATTCACGCTGTTCGACCGCCGAAGGCGTCATCGAGCAATCACCTCGCGTAATTGCGCCTTTTCTTCGAGTCCGAGCATGACGGCCAGATGCGGGTAGTCCGGCGCCGCCATCCATTCTGCGGAGGGCGGCCTGGAAGCGCGTCCCAGTATGATGCAGGCGATCCCCGCGCGTCTTGCGGCCTCCGCGTCCACCTCGGGACGATCGCCGATATAAACCGCCGAGGAAGCATCGATTTTTAACTCTTGAAGTACCGCCAGAATGCCGCCTGGGTCCGGCTTTAGCCGACCCATCCTCGGATCCGCTGGACTGAGCACACACCGGAAAAACCGCTCGAGTCCCAAGGCCCGCAACTTCTCTTTAGCGGGATAGTCCGACACCACGGCCAGTTTGATGTCACGCTCCGCCGCGCGCGATAAGAGGGACGCTAGGCCGGGATAAATCGCCTTGGCCACCAGATCGAGAGGGCGTCTCTCGATCCAATCGCGGACGCAATCGGCGCCCCACCGGAGTTCGACGCCGCTGTGTTGGCATGCGGTCTCGAGCTGACTGTTATCTGTAGCCGCTCCCCGCAGTTGCTCTTGCGCGCGCCGATAGTGGCGCAGGAACGCCGCGGTCTTCAAACCTGCCAGAGGATTACAGATTGAATATGAGAGAAGGCGTAAAGCCATCCCCCGCCGCACCGGGGCCTGGCAATACAGCGTGCCGTCCACGTCGAAAATAATGCACGTGCGATAGGCCTCCGGGCCTGTCGATGCGCCGGAGGCGCAGGGTCCGCCGCCCATCCCTACTCCACTGTCAGGTTCGTAGCCCGGGTGGTCTGCTTACCTAGCGTGTCCGCCGCGATCAATTCCATCCGATAGCTGCCGGGCGCCAGTTGATCGAGCGGTACTTTCAGCGCAACCGGCACGGTCGGGTTCCCCTTACGAAGATAGTTGGTGACTTCCACCATCTTCGAATCGAGCTTGACCGCGCCATCCTTGTCCTTGATCAACATTTGCACGCCGAGTTTCAACTGATCCGTATCGGGAGCAGGCTCGTAAATCTCCAGGTAACAGGCGACGTTATCCGCCTTCTTGTAAATCGTGTCGGCCGAGGGGTTCAACTGGTAGGTGATTGGCCCCGCCTGGACGATAAAGGGAGTGCGCCCATCCACTAAATCCGCTTGAATCCCCAGATCCTCCGTGCCTAACCGGTGCAAGTTACTGCTCAGCAGAACGCTGCTCACCTGAAAATCCTTGCCGTTGAAAGGCTCGATCTTGAGAGGCATTTCCATCTTGCCGAAATCGGATCCCCCATTGGTGGAGTAAGCGATCTTGAATCGATACTCGCCCGACGCCGCGTCGAACTGACTCTCGTAATGCAGCGGCTTCTCGGCAAATTTCTCCAGTTCCTTCTTATCCTCTACCTCGAGTTTCACGGTATCGCTGAAGCGCGCACCAACCGAGCCGTCGGGTTTATAGGCCAACCCCAAAATGTTGACGTCCGCCTTGAGCTTGCCCTTTACCTTCTCGAACTTGATCTTGTCGCTGGGAATTTCCATCGCGAGATCCACGCGCGCCGTATCCGGCCCGTTAAAGAAGAAGGTGACCTGCGGCGTGGGCGACACCAGATTGCCCGGCTGTGTGCTGTCGAGCCGCGTTTCGAGCTGTTTCTCAGAAGGCTTGCCCGCCAGTATGTCCGCCGATTTTACATTGCAGTATCCGCTGCGGGATCGAATCTTATAGCCCTTGTTCACTTTTACATTGAGCGTATGGCAGCTTCCTTCCGCCGATTCGGTGGGGGCGTAACCAATGATATAGAACTGGTTCTGCTCGCTCCCGATCTTCTCCATTCCTGCCAGCAGGTCGTTATTATTCACGATCACGAAGCCGCCGGTACCGTCCGCCAGCATATAGAGCGCCTGTTGATCCACCCCCGCGAACGGCGGGAAAGGCGGCACGATGCTGGGCGCGCCCATGCGCGTTCCGAATGGATTGTTGGGATTGCGGACGTTGTTATTTACGGGAACGCCGCCACCGCCGCCAGGGGCGCCGCGGCCGCCTGCGCCGTTTGTCGAGCCTCCGGGAACGCCGCCTGTCCGGCTCCCGCCCGTGTTTCCGCCCGGATTACCGCCTCCAAACCCTGGCGACCCGCCGCCCGTGCGCGAACCGCCGCCGCCACTGGACACTCCGCCACCGCCGCCCGTCGCTCCGCCTCCGCTAGTCGCTCCGCCGCCACCACCCGTACTGCCGCCGCCACCGCCGCCACCCCTGGCGCCGCCGGCCTGATCAGGTTCGACGAACGAACTGCTAAACGCCGCCGGCTGAATCGCCGGTTGGAGTCCCCCGGCAAGCGCCATGAGGGCCGCGTGCACGCGCGAGGGCACTTGCAACTCTCCCCTGCCAGGACCCCGTCCGCGCCCGCCAGTCCCCGGTCCGAATCCGGGCGTATCGCTGAACAGACCGCGCACGTCGATGGGATAGACCGCCACGTCGGCCTTGTTGCACGCCGCTACCGCCGCCTCGATGGAGTAACGCACGTCGTTATTCATTGGCAAACCGGCGGTCAACAACACCAGGATCTTGCGCCCCGGCACTTCTTCCATACCCTTGGCCAGCGTCTGCAACGCGTAGATCATATTGCGCGCGCCGTATCCGGCAAGGCCCGGGATGCGCGCGCCGCCGTTCGCCGGATTCGCGGAAAGCGACGGCAACTTGGTTCCCTTGACCACTTCGCGAAGCCGGTCGGTATCGTCGGTGAAGTTCTGCGTAACGTCCAGGCTTCCGCTGTAATTGATCACCGCCATGAGCCGGTTCGGACCGGCGTTCTTATCGATGAACTGCGTGGCCGCCTGCCGCGCGCGCTGCTGGTCGGTCAGGTTCATAGTAGAGTTGTCGAAGAACAGGACCAGATAATGTTTCTGCCCGTTGAGCGGCGACGCCGGGTCGGCCTCATAAGAGAACGTAGTGATGGATTGTTCCTTGCCATCCTCCATGACCTTAAAATCTTTCTTGGTCAGGTCTTTGACATAGTTATCCTTCTTATCGGTAACTACCGCGTCCACTACTACCAGTCGCGTCTCGGTCTTGATCACCGCGCCCGAATCCACAGGGGGCTTCGATTTATCCTGATCCTGACCAGCGCCCTGCGCTATGAGCGCCGCGGCGCCGATCGAAACGGCCGCCATGGCCAAGCAAAAATTGTTTAGTCGCATTTGTAAATCCTTCCCTACGGGATATCGACCGCCCCATTCTGCGCCGATATCTGTTGTCCTTCCTCATCCCGCACCACCAGCCGGACCACATAAGTCCCTGGCTTCACGCTGAAGGCGGTGCGAACTGTCAGGCCGTTATCCACTTTCTTCGCCAGAGTATCGTCTTTCAGGTGCATCTGCAGGTTCTTGGTAATGGCGGAAACGATGTTACCATTCCGGTCAAACAAGCTGGAGACAATAGTTACATTATTATTGTTGCGGTCGTCGGCCTTGCGGAAATGAAAGTGTTTGACGTCGAGGTGAGCCAATATAGTCACATTGGCCATTCCGTTGTTACCTTTGAAGAACTGCGTGTGCAGATCCACCGGAAGTTCGCGTAATTCTTCGCGCGAAAAAAGCGCTTCCTCGATCTCCTCTTTGGCCGTCTCCTTCGCATCGATCAGCCGTTTCGGCGCATAATATCCTTTGCGCGCCTGTAAGTCATAATGCCCGCCCGGCTTTCCCAAAGTCACCTTCAGCGCGTGAAAGCTGCCATCCAGCCGCAGATTCTGCGGTGAAAAACCGAGAATGTAATACGTCTCGGGCGCTGCCGCGGTGCGGCGGAAACCTTCGTCCATACTGTTGTTGTCGTGGAAAAATGTGCCGCCCGTGGCATAGGCGATTTCGGCTAGCACATCGCCCTCCAGCTGCGCCGAAAGGCGCGCATATTGATCGATCACGCGCTGCGCGCCGAGGCTGTTGACCTTCTGCGAGGCATCGAATCCCGGCGGAACATACAGACCGCGAATGTCCAAGCCGTTAATTGTGATATTGTTGCGAATCGCGCGGTCCATGACGTCGGTCTCATCGGGGCGCAACGAATCGGTGGTCCAAAATCCTGGCGAGGCCAGCACGATGATTCGCTGTCCGGGCGTCGCCGACATGCGCCGAATGACGTCCTTCAAAACTTCATAGGATACATGCGATTCGTGCTCGCCGGCCGAGAACATGCGTTGCGCGGCTCCCTGCGCGATCGGTCCCGCGGTTGCCGCCGCCGGACCACTCAAATTCATGCATGCGATCGTGTCCGCGGTGGCCGCCTGCAGCGCCGATGCATCGTTCTTATTGACGATCATATCCGCCATGTAGAAGCCGATATTGGGGCATTCCGCCCTATGCTCCGCGCAATCGGCCTCGGCTGCAGGCGGTTAATGGCATCGATCAGCTTGTCGCGGTCGTCCGTAAAATCCACCACGCCTTGGCCGGAGGTAGTGAAGATGCCGGCGCGGTCGGTCGCCCCCAATTCCTTCGAAATGTGACGCACCGCGGCCTGGCGGGCGAATGCGAGGTCGCCGAACACCGCGTGGACGTCATCGAATAGGTAGGCGATGAAGCGCTGTGGCACTTCCGACTGCGCCGCCTTACTCGCCGCCGAAGAGCCTACGCCATCGGCGTCTTCGACGAACTTGATCCGCTGCGCACCCGCTTTCTCCATCGAAAAACGGGTGATGGTCTGGGGTTTGCCTTTATCGAATAGGAGGAAGTCGGACTTGGTCAGGCCGGTGACAGTCTTGCCTTTGCTATCTCGCACCACCACCGGAACCATCACCAGATTGACGCGCGTCTTGAACATCGTCGGCTCGTCGCGCGTTTCCGTCACCGATTGCTCCGGCAATGGCTTATCCTGGGCCTGCGGAGGATCGAGAGGCGGTCCTAGGAGGGCGGTTGCTGAACTTGACCCCAAGCCGGCGCCAATAAAGCCCGCAAGGCACACCAATCCCGCCACGCGGATGTCAAACGCCATGAATATGTTCTACCAGAAAGCGCGGCTCCGCGCCGGGCTAACCTTTCTTCCAGACTGTAAACGTTCGCCCGTCGCTCTTCGCCGAATAAAATTCTCCGGGCCTGCCGTCGCCCGGCGCCGCTACGCAAATCTTGAGCAAATCCCCCTCGAAGGCGTAAATTCCGAGCTGTTTTTTGCCCTTGTTCGCGCCCACAAGATTGAGGTAATCGATGGCGGGCGGCGATTGCGACGGGTCGGTGGTGAACTCAACTTTCAGCATGGTCTGCGGGCCGGCGAGAACCGTGCTCGTGTTTCCCCGGTTGACGCGCTTCACCCATTGGAGCAGCGATCCCTCCACTGCCGCGCCGTTCATGACTCCCGAAACCATGCGCCATTCGCCATCCAACTCTGTGACCGGCGCGTCCGGCACGGAGGACTCCGAGTCCACCGGGGAGGCCGCAACCACCTTCGCCTTAAGCTTCGCCGCCTTTCCGGTGGCGCGCTTCAGCGTTTCGAGCACGACGCCGCTGCCGTGCTCCGTCGCGAACGCGGTAGGCCACGCGCCGCCGCGCGTGGCGAGACAGAGTCTCCACACCCCCGCCTTCAGTTCATATATCCCGCGGTTGATATTACCGGCTTCCGGCCCGACGTCGAACTTCATATCGATGCGCCGTGGCTTGGCTGCCGCATCCAGCTTGAAGGTGCCGGCATAGATTGTGCCCATACCGGTGCTCGTAAACCGATCACCTTCGATTGCAATGCGCGCTTGTGAAACCATGGGATTTGACATCGTCTGGCCGTCCATTTCGAGAGCGGAGACGGCCCAGACGCCTTGCAAGAGATCGAAATCGTTAGGCATATGCGAAAGCCCCCCCGCAACCGGTGCGCCGCAGGCGCAGCTTGGCCACGTCGTGAAGTCCGGCTGCTTAGTCCAATTCTATCCCTGGGCCCCTACGCCACCGCGCCGCGAATAAAATTCACAATTGCATCCAGCGAGGCCCCGGGCTGAAAGACCGCCGCCACCCCCTGCCGCTTCAGCTCCGCCGCATCCTCATCCGGGACAATGCCGCCTACCAGCACCTTCACGTCGGTCATGTCCTTCTCTCGCAGCAATTCCATCACACGCGGCACGATGGCATTATGCGCGCCCGAGAGAATCGATAGCCCGATCACCTGCACGTCCTCCTGCAGCGCCGCGTTGACGATCATCTCCGGGGTCTGCCTCAGCCCCGTGTAGATCACTTCCATGCCCGCATCGCGCAACGCCCGCGCGATCACCTTGGCGCCGCGGTCGTGCCCGTCCAGCCCCGGCTTCGCCACCAGCACTCGAATCGGACGCGCCATCGTTATAAGGTGCGCCGTTTCCTGATACGCGCCGAAAACGGACGCGGAACGCGTCGCAGATCTCGCCCAGCGTGGCGTACGATTTCACCGCGTCCAGCAGATATGGCATCGTGTTCTCCGTCCCCTCCGCCGCCCGCCGCAGCGCATCCAGCGATTTCCGCACGCGCCCATTATCCCGCCGCGCGCGCAGATTCGCCAGTTTCTCCTCCTGATGCCGCTCCGCCGTCTCATCGATTTGCAGCAGTTCGATCGGCTGATCGTCCGATTGAAACTTGTTCACTCCCACGATGATGCGCTCGCCCGCCTCCACCTCGCGCTGATACCGGTAACTCGCCGCCGCGATCTCCGATTGCGGAAAGCCCGCTTCGATCGCCGGAATCATGCCGCCCATCTCGTCGATGCGCCGGATGTAATCGTTCGCCGCCACTTCCGATTCGGCCGTCAGCTTCTCCAGGAAGTAACTGCCGCCCAGCGGATCGGCCGTATTCGCCACGCCGCTCTCATAGGCCAGCACCTGCTGCGTACGCAGCGCGATGGTTACCGCGTGCTCGCTTGGCAGCGCGTACGCTTCATCGAGCGAATTCGTGTGCAGCGATTGCGCCCCGCCCAGCACCGCCGCCAGCGCCTGGATCGCCGTGCGCACCACATTGTTATACGGCTGCTGCCATGTCAGCGAGCACCCCGCCGTCTGCGCGTGGAACCGCAGTTTCAGGCTGCGCTCGCTCTTCGCGCCATAACGGTCGCGCATCGCCAGCGCCCAGATGCGCCGCGCCGCGCGATATTTGGCGATCTCCTCAAAGAAATCGCTATGCGCATTGAAGAAGAAACTCAGCCGCGGCGCAAATTCATCGATCGCCAACCCGCGTTCCAGCGCCCAATCCACATACTCCATGCCGTCGCGCAGCGTGAACGCCAGTTCCTGCACCGCCGTCGACCCGGCCTCGCGAATGTGATACCCGCTGATCGAAATCGGGTTGAACTTCGGAGTATGCCGCGCGCCGAACTCGATTGTATCCGTCACCAGCCGCATGGAAGGCTTCGGCGGAAAAATGTATTCCTTCTGTGCGATGTATTCCTTCAGAATGTCGTTCTGCAGCGTCCCCGAAACGCGCGACCAATCCACGCCCTGCTGCTCGGCCACCGCCAGGTACATCGCCCACAGCACGCACGCCGGCGAATTGATGGTCATCGACACCGTCACATCGCCCAGCGGAATGCCGCGGAACAGAATCTCCATGTCTTCGAGCGACGAAATCGCTGCGCCGCACTTGCCCACTTCGCCTTCGCTCATCGCGTGGTCGGCGTCGTACCCCATCAGCGTTGGCAGATCGAACGCCACCGAAAGCCCGGTCTGCCCCTGTTCCAGCAGGTAATGATATCGGCGATTCGTCTCTTCCGGCGTGGCAAAGCCGGAGAACTGCCGCATGGTCCAGAGCTTGCCGCGATACATATCGCGGTGGATGCCGCGCGTGTAGGGAAACTCGCCGGGCTGTCCCGGGTCGAGCCCGACGGCGTCTTCCGGGCCGTATAGCGGCGCGACAGGGACGCCGCTAATGGTTGTAAACTGGCGTTCGGCGACTTTCATTCGTTGCTTCCGTTATCATCTTAGCTCCGATGCCCACCACAGAATCGTGGTTCCATATAATTTCATGCTGAAGCCAACCATCTTTCGCGAATACGATATCCGCGGCATCGCCGACCCCGCTCATCCCGATTTCGAACTCACCGATTCGGGCGTCGAACTCCTCGGTCAGGCGTTCGGAACATACCTCCAGCGCCACGCCGGACCCAAGATCAATCTTGGCCGCGACACGCGCCTGAGTTCGCCCCGGCTGCGCGATGCTCTGATGCGCGGCCTCAAGGCCACCGGCTGCCATGTCACCGATCTCGGCGTCGTCCCCACGCCCGTCCTCTACTATTCGCAATTCCATCTCAAAGCCGACGGCGCCGTGATGATCACCGGCAGCCACAATCCCGCCGAGTTCAACGGATTCAAAACCGTCTGCGGCGCCTCCACCATTCACGGCGAAGCGCATACAGGACCTCCGCCGCATGATGGAATCGGGCGATCTCGCGCGCGGCGAAGGCAGCGAAACCACCGCCGATTGCGTCACGCCCTACGTCGACGAAATCGCAGTCGCAGTTCCAATTCCCGCGCCGCATCAAAGTAGTGATCGATGCCGGCAACGGCACCGGCGGCCCTGTGATGCACCGCCTCCTCGAGCATCTCAATGCCGACGCGACCGAGATGTTTTTCGAGATGGACGGCCGTTTCCCCAACCATCATCCCGACCCCACCGTTCCCCACAACCTCGAAGCCCTCATCGCCAAAGTGCGCGAGACCGGCGCCGAACTGGGCATCGCCTTCGATGGCGACACCGACCGTATCGGCGCCGTCGACGAAACCGGCGAGGTGGTCTACGGCGACCAGTTGATGATCGTCTATGCGCGCGAGATCCTGACGCGCAAACCCGGCGCCACATTCATCGGCGAAGTGAAATGCTCGCAGCCATGTACGACGATCTCGCCGCGCGCGGCGGCAACCCCATCATGTGGAAGACCGGCCATTCCCTCATCAAAGCCAAGATGAAGGAGACGCACGCGGAACTGGCCGGCGAAATGAGCGGCCACATGTTCTTCGGCGACCGCTACTACGGCTTCGACGACGCCCTCTATGCCGCCTGCCGCCTCATGGAGATCGTTTCCAATTCCGGCCATCCGCTCTCGCATCAACTGGCGGACTTGCCGAAAACGGTCACCACTCCCGAGATCCGCTTCGATTGCCCGGACGAGTTGAAGTTCGACGTGGTCCGGCGCGCCGCCGAAGCGCTCAAAGGCACGGTACAAGACCATCGATGTCGATGGCGTCCGCGCCATCTTCCCGCATGGTTGGGGTTTGGTGCGCGCGTCGAATACGCAACCGGTACTCGTGATGCGCTTCGAGGCCACTACGCCGGCGCTGCTAGCGCAATACCGCGCCGAGGTGGAGGATGTCGTCAGCGCCGCAAGGGAGGCCGCCAACTCGGCTTGAATTACATCCGCCGCAATTCCTGCAAGAGATTCGCTCCGGACAGACCATCGATCTCCTCGAACCTCGTGATTCCTAGCCGAAGCCTACGCCAGTGTCGGCAGTGAGATGGACCTGCCGATTAGCGCAGGGTAGCAGAACCTCAAAGCGCGTGCCCTGACCCAATGAACTCACTACGTTGATTGCTCCGTCATGACCACGCACGATTCCTTGAACCGCGGCGAGCCCCAGGCCGTGACCAGTAGGTTTTGTGGTGAAGAACGGATCAAAGATCCGGGCTTGTATCTCCGGAGTCATGCCGTTGCCAGTATCGGAGATCTCCAGCTTTACGTAGTCGCCGGGGAGCAAGTTCGCGGCGCCCACTGCGGGCGCGTCTGCTTCGACCATCACCGGCGCGGTAGTGACGCGGATCACTCCGCCGCGCGCTCCAATTGCTTCGGACGCGTTCGTAACAAGATTCATTACAACCTGCCGGATCTGCGCCGCGTTGGCCTGCACGGCGGGCAGGCCCCCGGCAAGCTCAGTTTCCAAGATCGCTTGCTTCGAGATCGAGGCTTTAAGCAGTTGCAGCATTTCTTCGACAAGGAGCGAAAAATCGACTGGCCCGAGGGCCTCGCTCTCTTCTCCGGCATAGGTCATCAACTGGCTGACAATCTCCCCGCCACGAACTGCCGCGGTGCGGATTGTCAGGAGTTCTTCCCTGTCGAGTGAACTCTCGTGCTCAGCCAACGCGAATTCCGCGGTAGCAAGGATTCCACCCAATAGATTGTTGAAATCATGGGCGATGCCCCTGGCGAGTTGACTTACGCTTTCCAGCTTTTGATTGGCAATCGCCTCTTCCTGACCGCGCTTGATTTCGGTGATGTCAACGCAGGAACCTACGTATCCCGAGAAAACTCCACCCGGTCTGAAACGCGGAGCCCCTTCGTCGAGGATCCATCGATATTCACCATCATTTCGGCGCAGCCGATACTCCATCTGGAAGGTGCGGCGGGCGTCAAATGACGCGGAATAAGTGGAGATACAGCGATCGAGGTCGCTCGGATGCACGCCTTCGGCCCAGCCGTCTCCGGACTCCTGTTCCAGGGTGCGTCCCGTGAACTCCAACCAGCTCCGGTTGAAAAAATTGCAGAGCTTGTCCAAACCGGAAACCCAGATCATGACGGGCGCCGTGTCCGCCATATTCCGGAACCGTTCTTCACTCTCACGAAGCGCTTCCTTCGCTAATTCGGATTGAGTTAATGCTTCTTTGAGGATCTGCAGAACGCGGGCTACCGGTACGGCTGCGACGATCATGGCGGCCAGAATCGTAGTCCAGGTGCCAATCGGCGTTCCTGGCGTGTAATTCGGCAAATGAACGCCAATTTGCTCCACGAGCGCCATCGCCAAAGCACTGCCCAAACATACGCCGGCGGTGATCAGAGCCGGCCAATAACCCAACAGCCACGCGGCTGAGATCGGCAGCGCAATGTAGAACACCATTGTCACGCCGTGAATGCCTCCGTTCCAAACAATGGTCACGGTAGCCGGCAGCCACACGCCGAAAAGGTAGAGCAGGCTTGCAGTTCGTAGCTGACCGCGGTTAAGTAGCACAATCGCCGTTGCGAAGAGGAGTCCCGCGAAGAGACTGATACCCAGCGAGCCGGTCTCGTGAACTGCGTAGAACGGAGAGATTAAGACGATGTTGAATACAATCCAGCAGAGCAGGCCCGCCAAAAGCGAATGCAGAATTTTGGCTGTAGGATCATTAGCCAGAGGACCGCGCAGGCGTAGAACACTTAGGGCCCTGCGAGCACCTCCCAAAAGCTCGGTTGAAGTCTCCAAGTGGATGCCCCCGTACCTGGTCGCACCGCTTAGGAACACTATACCTCAACCGGTTCCTGTTTTATCCATTAACTTGAAGACGTTTGGATGAAGAGTTCCGAGGAGGGAATTAGCCCGCTCTCGAACCCAGTTAATTCCCGCTAACCGCGACTGTTACATTACCTTGGCTGGCGGTGTTACCCACCTGCACAATTATAGACGCGGCGCCCGCGGGCAATCCGCTGGGAACGGTGGCATTAACCTGAATGATGCCATTCACTGTGCCAAGCGAGGCCCCGGCGTAATTGACAGTCGCCGATTTCCCGCCGATCGCCACCGTGACTTGAGCTACCGGGAGGGGCAACGGAACGGTGGCGAGGCTTCCATCCGTACTTGGGGGATTGGTCGCGCCAGCGCCCGTAATAAAGAGGGTGACGATCGATCCGGCCTTGGCCGGGTTCGCGGCGCTATTCACCGAATTATCAGAATTGAAAGCCACTGCCTGTCCGGTACCACTTAGATTCGCCGTGAAGACCGCCGGGGCGGTGGGTGTCACGTTGGCAATCACAGGAGCGGTGGTCTGGCCCTGGTTTTCGACAAATACGTAGGCGGCCGATCCGGTGACTCCAAAAGGAACAATGGCGGAAACCTGATATAGCGAAGCATAAAGCATCGGCGCCGGGGCCCCGTTCACGTATACGCTGGTTCCACCGATGCTCGTGCTTAGTTGCCCGCCGGAGGTGAGTTGGTAAGTGGTGAGAGTAGCGGGGCCGATGTTTGTTCCGTAGATGACGATGACTTCGCCCGGCGCGATCGGCCCGGTCTGGTTAGAGGCGCCGTTGGTGATAGCGGAGATGGATAGATTGCTTCCGGTGAATGTGAGCTCCCGAACAGCATTATTGAAGCTATCCGGGACGAAGACTTCGCCTTTGAGATCCACGGCAAGACCCGTGGCGCCGTGGAATGTAGCGCTGGCAGCGGGGCCGTTATCGCCGCTGTATCCGAGCGCGCCCGTACCCGCGATCGTGTTAATGATGCCGCTGGTGAAGATCTTGCGGATGCGCGTTCCGGAATCGGTGAGGAAGAGATTCCCCGCGACGTCCAGGCCGACGGAGGTCGGACTGCCAAGTTGCGCGGCGATAGCGAGTCCACCGTCTCCCGAATAGCCGGCAATGCCCGTCCCGGCGATGGTTTGGATGGTTCCGTTCGGAGTGACTTCGCGGATAGCGCTGTTCAGCGTATCGGCGATAAAAACATTCCCGGAGCTATCGACTGCCACGCCTTGAGGGCCGTTGAGTTGCGCTGAGGTGGCGGGCCCGCCATTACCGGAATAGCCTTGCGTTCCATTACCCGCGAAAGTCGAGATGGTTCCTCCAGCCGAAACCATTCGGATCACGTTATTCCCTTGATCGGCAATATAAAGGTTGCCGGATTTATCCACGGCGAGGCCCACGGGCGTGTTCAATGTGGCCCGCGGTTGCACTGCCGCCATTGCCCGAGTAGCCCGCCGTACCGTTCCCCGCATAGTTCGTAATGGTTCCGTTCGAGATCTTGCGCACTCGCGAATTGGCGGTGTCGGCAACGAAGACATTCCCGGAAGCATCGACGGCGACGCCTTGCGGAAGATTGAGTGTGGCCGCCGTGGCCGCGGCGTTGTCGCCGCTCGAACCCGCGACCCCGGTTCCGGCAATAGTGCTGATCACGCCTTTCGAGTTAACCTCGCGCACGGCGTTGTTGTCCGTATCGGCGATAAAGAGATTGCCGTTCACGTCGATAGCGGCAGCGTGCGGCGCAAAGAGTTGGGCGGATGTCGCCGGACCGCCGTCGCCGGAATAGCTGTAAACGCCGCTGCCGGCGATGGTGGTGATCACTCCACTGGCGTCGATTTTGCGAATGCGGTTGTTAAACGCGTCGGCGAGGTAGATATTGCCGGAAGAATCGACGGCCACGCCGGAAGCCTGATTGATCTCGGCCTTGACCGCCTGCCCGCCGTCTCCTGAAAACCCGAGGACTCCGTTGCCAACCGCCGTGATGATGAAGAGGTTGGAAATGGTGAGTTCGCGGATGCGGCCGTCCGGTGGCTCGGCTATGAAGACGTTGCCCTTGGAATCGAGCGAAATAGCGTAGGGTTCAATGAGGCCTGCGCTGGTGGCGAGGCCGCCATCGCCCGAGTAGCCTACCGATCCATTGCCCGCGATAGTGTTGATCTGGTTATTGCTGAGAGTGATTTCGCGAATGGCGGCGTTGAATGTGTCGGCGATATAGATGTTGCCGGAGGAATCAACGGCGACGTCTTCGGGACTGTGGACTTCGGCATTGAGCGGCGCCGCGCCATCGCCCATAAACCCGGGCAGACTGTCGCCGCAAATTGAATTGATGATGCCATCGGTAGTGACTTCGCGGATCAGGTTGTCGCCCGTATCGGCGATATACAGATTGCCTTTGGAATCCAAGGCGACGCCGCCCGGAAGTTGCAGATTTGCCTGGTTCGCGGGACCGCCATCGCCAAAAGCTAGCGGCGAGCCAATCAATCCGTTGCCTGCGAAGGTATTGATGATGCCGTTGGTGGTGACGACGCGGACGCGATTGTTATTGGTATCGGCGATATAGACGTTGCCCGATGAATCGATGGCCATGCCTTGCGGCGCGTTGAGTTGGGCATTTACGGCTGGGCCGCCATCGCCGGAGAATCCGGCGCGCGAGTTGCCGGCCACGAGAAACAGAGTGCCGCCAGAGAGCTTAAAAACCGAATTGCCGCTCGAGAAGTAGACGTTGCTCTTGCTATCCACAGCGGTGCGACGGGGCTGTCCAATGGAGATGGAAGTGGCGGCAACGGGCGTCGACGGGTTCGCGCCGCCGGCCACGGTAGAAATGGAATACTGTTGGGCCGCGGCGGGGAGAACAATGCCCAGGGCTACAAGAGCGATCTTTGTGGAAAGTTGCCGCGCAAACCGGGAGGGCTGCGCCGCTACGGGTCTTAACATGAATGAATCCAATCCTGAATGAATAACATGCGGCTTCGGGCGATGTCTATTTTGCGAGGCATTCGGCAACGGTTTCCAGGGCTTGCGAACACGCGGGGCGGTCCACATCGTAGTGGGTAACGGCGCGCATTTGACGATCGTTGATTGCATTCATGAGGACGCCACGGCGCTTCAACCGCGCGCTGATCTCGGTGGGCGCAATTCCGGTGGCGCTGACGTCGAAGACCGCGATGTTGGTAGCCACGCTCTCAGGTGCAATTTGGATGCCGGGAATGCGCGCCAAGCCTTCGGCGAGAAAGCGGGCGTTGGCGTGGTCGCAGGGAAGCAGTTTTGGAGATTCCTCCATTGCAATGAGGCATGCCGCGGCAAGCACGCCCACTTGGCGCATACCGCCGCCGAGGCGTTTGCGATAGAGGCGGCCCTTGGCGATCAGCTCCGCGGGCCCAGCCAGGATGGAGCCGGCTGGCGCCCCCAATCCCTTGGAAAGGCAGAACATTACTGTGTCCACCGGGGCCACAATGTCACTGACGGGCACACCGGTTGCGGCGGAGGCGTTGAAGATGCGGGCGCCATCCATATGGACTTTGACTCCGCGCTCGTGCGCGCCTTCGGCGATCTCGCGGATGGCTTCCAGCGAATAGACTGTTGCCGCCGAGCATGTTGTGGGTGTTTTCGATGGCGACGAGCCCGGTGGGCGCCCAAAATGGCCGAGGGCGCCTTCATATATCCGCGGATCTGCGGCCAGGAGAGGATGCCGTTTTCGGTGGGGATGGCGCGGACGACGCAGCCGGAAAACCACGCCACCATGCCGAGTTCCCAATCGAGAATGTGAGAGCGGGCTTCGGCAGATCACTTCCTGGCCGTGCTCGGTGTGGAGCTTGATGGCGATCGTGTTGCCCATCGTGCCGGTGGGGACGAAGAGGGCGGCCTCTTTGCCGGCGATTTCGGCGGCGCGCTGCTCCAGCCGGTTGACGGTGGGGTCTTCGCCGTAGACGTCGTCGCCGACTTCGGCCTCCATCATGGCGCGGCGCATGGCGGGCGTGGGCTTGGTGACGGTGTCGCTGCGCAGATCGATCATGCAGTTAGAAACTCCTGGAAGACTTCGTTGGAAAGCATAACGCCGCGGGCGGTTAGGCGCAGGACGCCATCCTCGGTTTCGAGCAGGCCGGCGTCGGCGAAGCGGCGGATGGGCTGCTCGAAACGCGCGCCAATCCTCAGGCTTCGGGCGGATGCCTCCGCATGAGGCGAAGGCCGACGAAGAAGCGTTCTTCACTGGGGTTAGCCGGCGTGGATTCGACGGTGCGCGGCGGTCGAGGTAATCCTGCGACCGATTCGGGGTTCTGCGTGCGCGTCCGGCCGTCGAAGGAGTGGGCATCGGCGCCGAAGCCGGCGTAGGGTTCGAGCTTCCAATACTTCAGGTTATGGCGCGATTCGAAGCCGGGGCGGGCGAAGTTCGAGATCTCGTAGCGCGCGATGCCGAGCGCGGCCAGCCGCTCGACGGCGATTTCGTAGAAATCCGCGGTCTGGTCCTCCGACGGCGTCTCGTTCGCGCAGTAGCGAACGCCGCCGAGCAGGAGTCTCGTGGCCAAGGCGGCTATCGTCGTCGACCTCGAGCATGTAGACCGAAACGTGCGGCGGATCGAGACGCTCGATCCAATCGAGCGATTCGCGCCAGGAGGATTCGGTTTGCGCGGCGAGTCCGGCGATGAGATCGATGTTGTAGTTGGCGATGCCGGCGGCGGCGAGCATGCGGACATCCTCGGCGATGATTTGCGCGGTGTGCTTGCGGCCGGTGCGGCGGATTTCGGCATCGACAAACGATTGAGCGCCAAGGCTGACGCGGTTGATGCCGGCCGCGGCCCAGGCGCGGGCTTTCTCCATAGTGATGGTTCCCGGAGCGGCTTCGAGCGTTGCTTCGGACCATGGACCTCCGGGAATGAGGGCGAGGAGTTCGGCAAGATCCGCCGGGGTCCATCTGGCTCGGCGTGCCGCCGCCGAGGTAGACCGTTTCGGGCAGTCCACTGCCAGACGTGCGCGCGTAATTCCGCTTGAAGCGCTTCGCGGTAGCGAGGTTCGAGAGAGCGCGGGAACACGCCTGACGCGAAATTGCAATACGTACATTTCTGGGCGCAGAAAGGGTACGAGAGATAGACTCCTGGCACTTTATTGATTGTAGCGGGTGCGAGTAGAGAGCGTTATATGATGACAGAGATGGAAGCGCGGGATCGAATCGCAGTCATGGGCGCCGGCGCGGTGGGCTGCTATTTCGGCGGGATGCTCGCGCGAGCCGGTCTGCCCGTCACGTTAATCGCGCGCCAGGCGCATCGGGATGCGATCGAACGCGATGGATTGACAATTGACAGCTTCCGCTTCGCGAGTCCCGAGCGGGTGCGCGTCGAAACCGCTGCGGGCGCTGAGGGAGTGGAGGGCGCGCGCGTCGTGCTGTTTTGTGTAAAGACGGTCGATACGGAGACAGCGGCGCGGGAGCTTGCGCCGCATCTGGCGCCGGAAGCGGTAGTCGTAAGCATGCAGAACGGCGTGGACAACGTGGAGCGGATTCGCGACGCCTCCCAAATCGATACGTTAGGCGCCGCGGTGTACGTGGCAGCTGAGATGACGGCGCCGGGAGTGGTGAAACATTCGGGGCGCGGGGATTTGATTGTGGGACGATTTTCGGGATCGTCCGCGCGTACTGAAACAGTGGAAGCGTGCTTTGCTCTGGCGGGGATTCCGTGCAAGACGGCGGAGGACATTCGCGCACCGTTATGGACCAAGATGTTCATGAACTGCGCCTACAATGCAATCTCGGCGCTAGGGCAAGCGCGCTACGGAAAGATGGCGGCACGCGCCGATATCCGCGAAGTGATGCGGCAGGCGGTGGAGGAGGCGGAATCGGTAGCGCGCGCCGACGGCGTGCCGCTACCCGAGCAAGACTTCGTCGACGCGGCGTGGAAGCTGGCCGATTCGATGAGCAATGCGCTGTCCTCGACGGCGCAGGATATCGGGCGCGGAAAGAAGACGGAGATCGATTCGCTAAACGGATATGTGGCGCGCCGCGGGGCAGCACATGGGATCGCAACGCCGGTGAATCAGACGCTCTGCGCGCTGGTGAAGCTGCTGGAGGATGCCGCCGCTGCTACGTTATAATCTGTTCGAGCGCGCGGATGTGGCGAAATTGGCAGACGCGCTGGATTTAGGTTCCAGTTCCCGCGAGGGAGTGTAGGTTCAAGTCCTATCATCCGCACCAAATCCGGCTCTCTTAGCACCTCGGTCCTTCGCGCACTGTTTCGTTGCCGTTCGCGCTCGCCTCTTCAATAGCCTTGGCGTCACTGTCGCGTTGCGATAAGGCGGCGCACTGGTATGATCAAGGCTTCATCCTTCCAGAGGGCAGCACAAGCGCGAAGGAGATCGCTCGATGAAGAGATTCGGATGGCTCCTGCTAGGCGCAATCTCGCTGTTGGCTCTTGAGGGCCTTGCCGCGGCGATCGTGCTGGCGCGCGCACACGGATGGAGTGCGCGCGAAGAGCCGTCCAGCTTTGAACGGTGGATTGCACGCCGGGCCAGGCATGCGGCGGTCCCGGCTGACGCAAAGGCCCATACGAATCCCGTGCCGAAAACGTCCGAAGCATTGGCCGAAGCGCGTGCGCACTGGGCCGACCACTGCGCCTCCTGTCATGGGAATGACGGCAGCGGCGATACGGCCATTGGAAAGCGCATGTATCCGCCCGCGCCCGACATGAGGGCGGCTGCCACACAGAACCTGAGCGATGGCGAGCTGTTCTACATAGTGCAGAATGGAATCCGTCTCACCGGAATGCCCGCATGGGGCAGTTCCGATCAGGATGCGGAGGATTCGTGGAAGCTTGTATACTTCATCAGGCACTTGCCGGATTTGACGCTCGAAGAGCGCAGGCAGATGGAGAAGCTGAACCCAAAGACTCCGGAACAACTGCAGGAAGAAGCGGAAGAAGAGAGATTTCTAAGAGGAGAAGGCGCCGATGCACCTGAACAACCGCACCATCACCACTAAACGCCGGGGCGCGCTGCTTTCGCTGACCTTCATCTTGCTGGCCCTTGCGAACCAGACCCTTGCCCACGGCGGTTTTGACCACGTCATCGGAACTATCGTCAGAGTGGCAAACAACGTCCTGACTGTGAAAACCGCCAAGGGCAATGTGGACGTGAGCCTGAACGATAAGACCGAGATCACGAAGAGCGACCAAAAAGCCGTCCTGGCGGATCTGAAGCCCGGCGCGCGGGTGGTAGTGGATGTGCCGGAGCATAGCAAAGTAAAAATCGCGCACTCAGTCAAGATTGGCGTCTCGACCGCCGCGGATACACACACGCATAGCCCGCAAGATTAAACGCGCCTCCTTTCCAATGGCCTCCGCGAAGCACCGCGAGCGCTTCGTCCGTTTGACCTGGCCGAAGTTCCAGTTGTATAGTGGCTCATGCCGATTTGCGTTAGAACTATACCTGCCGTTTTACTTTGCCTAGGCGGGGCGGCGGCATTTGGCCAACAGACGAAGCCCGCAGATGGTCCCCCGGTAATCGTGCAACCGGGAGCCCCTGGACAACCCAGCAAGAAACTGTCGGCCGCAACGGCAACCGCTCGCACGCGTCCTCGGGCCCCGGTGCAGGCCGACGTCTTCTTCATGCAGGGCATGATCCACCACCATTCGCAGGCGGTCGAGATGGTCGCATTGCTCCGCACCCGCGGCCAAAGCGCGGCGCTGCAGGCCTTTGGCGAACGCATTCGAATCTCGCAGAGCGACGAGATCCTGTTCATGAAGAAGTGGCTGACGGACCGCGGCAAACCGGTCACCATGACCCACGACATGTCTCATATGGGGGATATGAAAGGGATGGATCACATGGACGCCATGCCTATGATGCCCGGCATGTTGACGCCCGAGCAAATGGCAACGTTGGCCAAGGCGAAGGGAGCGGAGTTCGATCACCTGTTTCTAACCGGTATGATTCAACATCACACCGGAGCACTGACCATGGTGGACGACCTCTTCAGTACCCCCGGAGCTGGCCAGGACCCCGTCTTGTTCGATTTCGCAACCGATGTCACCAACACCCAAAGCGCCGAAATTAAGATCATGCAAGGCATGCTTGAGGAGAAGAAATGATGCAACGAAATTCCAGACTTTCGCGCGGCCGCGCCATCGCGTTGGCGTTGGGCGCATTCCCAGTGATCTGCGCCGGGCAGCCCGGGGGACCTGCTATGCCGGCGAATCCGGCGCCTCCCACGGTTTATTCGAATCCGCGCGCGGCAGCAGACGATCCGCGCATCGGACTGAAGGCGGGATTTAACGATGCGGCCGAGGCCGCCTTCGGGATGCAACACGTTGGGAATTTGCCGAAACCGGCCGGCTTCGCTCCCGGGACAACTCCGCCGGCTCCTGCGGCCCCGGCGCCCCCAGCGGGCGCTGCCGCGGGCGGCGGACGCGGCGGGCGAGGAGGACCGACCCTCGATACCGGCTCCACGAACTCCGATCTGGCGTTCAGCGGCAACCATCTGTTTGTTGGGAATTACAACGGCATCAATTTTTACGACATCGACAACCCAGGGAAGACCAAACTTCGCGCTTCCCTGATGTGCCCGGGCGGGCAAGGGGACGTCTCGGTATATGGCCATCTGCTCTTCATGTCGGCCGAGGCGATGAATGGACGCACCGATTGCGGCACACAGGGAATTCCGCTGCCCGCGGGTTATACGCCTCCGCCGCCACCGCCCCCGCCGCCCGCTCAGGCGGATGCGGCGCCTGGCGCCGCGCCGGGACGCGGCAGCGGAGGCCGCGCACCCGCGCCTCCCAGCCCGGACCGGTTCCGCGGCGTGCGTATCTTCGATATCAGCGATCTCGCGAATCCCAAGCAGGTCGCCGCGGTGCAGAGCTGCCGCGGCTCGCACACCCATACGCTGGTGATCGATCCCAAAGATAAGGACAACGTCTACATCTATATCTCCGGCACTGGGCAGGTGCGGCAATCGGAGGAACTGGCGGGCTGCTCGGGCGGCGATCCCACGGCCAATCCCGAGACCGCCTTGTTCCGCATCGATATCATCAAGGTGCCGCTGGCTCACCCCGAGCTGGCGAAGATCGTCACCAGCCCGCGCATCTTCACCGACATGCAAAGCGGCGCTATTGACGGCCTGTGGAAGGGCGGCAAGCACGGCGAAGGCACGCAGACGACCAGCGTCACCAACATGTGCCACGACATCACGGTCTATTCCGATCTCGGCCTGGCGGCCGGCGCATGTTCCGGCAACGGAATCCTGCTCGACATTCACGACGCCGTGAATCCCGAAGCGCCTCGACGCGGTGAGCGATCCGAACTACGCGTTCTGGCATTCGGCGAACTTCAGCAATGACGGCACCAAGGTTGCTGTTCACCGACGAATGGGGAGGCGGTTCGCAACCGCGTTGCCGCGCAGACCGATCCGATGCACTGGGGCGCGGACGCCATTTTCAACCTATCGAACGACAAGCTGACGCTGGCTTCGTATTACAAGATGCCCGCGCCGCAGACGGACAACGAAAACTGCGTTGCTCACAACGGTTCGCTGATTCCCGTCCCCGGGCGCGACATCGTGGTGCAGGCATGGTATCAGGGCGGCATTTCGGTGGTGGATTTTACGGACGCCTCGCATCCCATCGAGATCGCTTACTTCGACCGCGGACCGATCGAGCGAAACGGCGCGCGCTACGGGCGGACAGTGGTCGGTCTATTGGTACAACGGCTACATCTATGGCTCCGAGATCGCGCGCGGCGTCGACGTGTTCAAGCTGGTGCCGAACGAAATTCCTCACGCAGAATGAAATCGACGCCGCCAACCAGGTGCATTTCGACGAGCTGAACGTTCAGAACCAGCCCAGAGTCACCTGGCCGTCGAATTTCATCGTGGCGCGCGCGTACGTCGACCAGTTGAACCGCAGCGGCGCGGTGGCGCCCAAGCAGATCGCCACCCTGAACGCGGCGATCTCGAAAGCGGCAGCATCGCCTTCCAACAAGAAGGACGCCGCGGAACTCCAAACGCTGGGAACTGGTCTCGAAAAGGACGCAGCGGCCAAACCGCCGGCGGATGCGGCCCGCATGCACGCCCTGGCGGCGATCCTCACGAAGAGCGGAGCCAAGTAGGAACGGCGTATGCGATTCGCAAGCGTACTGACCATCGGATCTATTGCCTGCCTGAGCGCTTTGGCGCAAGGGCAGGCTCCCGCGGCGTTCACGGCGCACCAATTGACGCCTAACGTCTATTGGGTCGAGGGCGGAGGTGGAAATAGCGGCGTGATTGTCGGCGATAAAGGCGTGATCGTTATCGATGCCAAGACCACGGCGGCCGGCGGCAAGATGCTGCTGGATGAGATCGCGAAGATCACGCCCAAGCCGGTGACTACCGTGATCGAGACGCACAGCGATGGCGACCACGTGAACGGACTGGCTGCGTTTCCAACTACGGGAATCACAGTCATCGCCCAAGAGAACAACAAGAAGGAGCAGGAAGCGGCCCTGGCAGCGGGAGGCCGCGGCGCGCCTCCGGCGGATCATTTGCCCACGCGCGTGGTGACGAAGAACCATGAGACCCTGAAGATCGACGGCGTAACGCTGGAGGCGTATCACTGGGCTCCGGCGCATACCAGCGGCGATCTGGTGATCTACCTGCCGAAAGAGAAGATCGTCTTCACTGGCGATATCATCGCCGGGCAATCCCCAGATACGTTGATTCATCTCGAGAAGAACGGATCGTCGGAAGGATGGATCACGACGGTGAAGGGAATGACCGCGCTCAACGCCGACCAGTTTGTGCCAGGGCACGGAGACGTGCAGACCAAGGCCATGATTCAGAAGCGGCTGGACGATGTCTCCGCCAAGCGCGCGAAGATCAAAGAGCTGGTGGCGCAAGGAAAGTCGCTCGATGAGATCAAGGCCGCCGTAGATCCGACCCCGGCCGCGGGTCGCGGCGGCGGACGCGGCCCAGGCTTCGCCAGCTTTACCGAAGTAGTTTATCGGGAGAGCACGAAGTAAACGCGCGAGCTTCGCCCGCCCGCGCACCCGCGGGTAGCGATACCGACGATTACGCATAAGCTCAGAAGATCGCTTTTAGGCCGAATTGGATTTGGCGGGGCGTGGTGGCAAGCGCTGTGATCAATCCGGCCGACGCGTTGATGGCGCCGGCTGAGAACACCGTCGCGTTAGGCGTTCCGAAGTTGGGATGATTCAGAATATTGAAGAACTCGGCGCGGAATTGCAGGCTTGTTTTCTCGGTTACGCGCGTCGTCTTGAAGAATCGATAAATCCAGATCGGCGAGGCCGGGCCCCGTGAACACTCCGCGCCCAAGGTTTCCGTACGTGCCGAGCGCCGGAAGGATAAAGGCGTTCGGGTTGTACCACTGGTTGGGTTGACCCAGCACGATGGGGCCGGTAAACGCAGGGTTCAGAGACGGGCGATCGGGTTGCGAGTGTCGCCGTCGCCGGAGCGATTCGTGCCGATCACGGGGGTGAAGGGGAATCCGCTGAGCAAGGTCGCGATGGCGTTGATCTGCCAGCCGCCGACGATTTCAGCCGCGCTTCGATGCTTGCCGTTGCCGAACGGCAACTCGTAGCGCGTGGAGATGCTGGCCTGCGAGGTGGCGTTCAAGGCGGAGGGTCCCCAATCGCGGCCGAAGATCATTGCGGTCGAGGATCATTTGCGACTGGTTCTGGGACTGCGCGCCGGTGAGTCCCGAGTTCATGTCCAGGTTCTTCGACCAGGTGTAGTTGGCGCGGATTTCGAAGCCCCGGCTCAGACGGTGCGAGACATCGGTCTGCAGCGCGTTGTACCTGCTGTTGCCCTCGGTGTACCAGAAGAAGCCCGCGCCAAGGTACGGATTGGGCCGCGTGCCCACCGGGAATGTATTGCGCGCCTTGCGCGACATGGCTCTGGTTCGCCGCCGTAGCGGGGGTTCCGCTGGTGGCGGCGCCGCCCGCCTGGCAGCCCGCCGCCGAGGAGCAGATCTGCGCGGGAATGTCGTTGGGATCGACGCTTAGCAGGCCGTGATAGCCGAACGACCCGACGTAGGACACGCGCAACGCGGTGGACGCGGTGAGCTGCCGTTCGATAGAGAGATTCCATTCCTGTACGGTGGGCGTTTTCGCATCGGCCTGGATGCCCTGTGGAGCGTAGGTGGTGCAGGGCGCGGGAACTCCGGGGCCGCACGATGGCGGAACGGCCGCGCCGGGGACCACCGGCGTGATGGAGAACAGCGAGCCGGAAGCGGTGATCGAGCCGTTGTAGGGAGGCAGCGAATTGAGCAGGAAGCTGAGATCGTCGATCAGCGAATAGTAGGTTCCGAAACCGGCGCGGACGGCGAGTCTTGCCGTCGCCGAACGGGTCCCATGCCAGACCGAGGCGCGCGCTGAAAAGTTTGGTCGCGTTGTTCTTCGTGTAGACGGAATCGGCGACGCGCGGCGCGGTTTCCAGCACGCCACTGGCATCGGCGATGTAATTGGCGGCCCGGCCGAAGGCCTCGTTCCAGCCGGTGGTGAATTCGTGGCGGACGCCCGCGCGAAGCGTGAGATTGTGGCGGAGCTTGATGGCGTCTTCGACGTACCAGGCGCCGAACAGGCTGCGCCATCCGAGTTCATTGGCGGTCGGGAACCACCTGGAAGCTGCTGACCGTTCCTTGCAGGAAGGTGGTGAGGCTGGTGAAGGTGGCCTGGCCAAGCTGGCGCGAGGCGGAGTCTTCGTTATCCTGGACGCGCTGCAGCCAGACGCCGGCGGTGATCTGGTGCATGCCTTTCGCGAACTGCACATCGTCGGTGAAGGTGAAGAGATTGCGGCGGTTCCATACGCCGGCGGCGTTGTTCGGGACCGGCCGAGGTGATGCCGGAGAGGCCGGTGGTGGTGACGCCGCCGTTGACTACGATGCCGCCGGGGCCGGCGTTCTGCACGAAATCGAGGCTTGCCGGGAAATTGCGCGAGCAAGCGAGGAATCCAGATTGAAGCCGGCGCGCGAGAAGCCGGCGCGGAAAGTGTTGAGGACAGCGGGCGAGAAAACGTGGGTCTCCTGCAAGCTTGCGACCTGCATGCGTAGGGCGCTGTACGATGCGAACAGCGGATCGGCCAGCGGGATGAGGCTGTTGCCATCGTCGATGGTATAGGCGGCGGAGAGCGAGTCGCGGTCGCGCAGCGCGTAATCGAGGCGCGTGGTGCCGAAATCCTCACGGATAGATTGGCTTGGGGTTGTTGTAGGAAAATGCCGTGCCGCTGGGGATGCCGTTGGTCAGCAGTTCGGCGCCGTTGGCTTGCGGCCAGAAGGAAAAATAGGGCAGCATGGCCGGGTTCAGATTCGCAACCGGCGTGTAGACTCCGGCGGAGTTGGGAAACAATCCCGTGTCGTACCTTCGCGTCCGGGACGACGCTCACACTGCTCAGCGATTCGGCCTGGCGGAAGCCTTCGTAATTGCCGAAGAGGAACAGGCGGTTCTTCTTGGGAGCGGTCCGCCCAGCGCGCCGCCGAACTGGTTCTGGCGGAAGGGCGGCGTGAACGGCGTCTGAGCGAAAAAGCTGCGCGAATCGAGAGCGCTGTTGCGCAGAAACTCGAACAGCGGTACCGTGCAGCGGAGTTGGTTCCGGATTGCGTCACCACGGTGACCTGCCCGCCCGAGCGCTTGCCATACTCGGCGCCGTAGGTATCGGTGAGGACGTTGAACTCGCGGACGGCATCGATGCCCAAGCAGATCGCCGCTGACGCCTCCGGGAGTGATGGCGAGCTGGCTGGACCGGTGTATTCGATGCCATTGAGCAGCACGATGTTGTCCGGCGGGACGGCGGCCATCGACGGAAAAGGTATTGCCGTTGCTCGTGCTGGTGTTGGCGCTCTTCAGGCCGTAATTGATGACGCCGGGGTTGAGGGTCATCAGATTATCGAAGCTGCGGCCGTTGAGCGGGAGGTCCTTGACCTCGCGCTCGCCGACGAGGCCGGAAACGGAGGACGTAGTGGTATTGACTATCGGAATCTCTTCGTTTACCGTGATCTCCTGGGCGAAATCGCCGATCTCGAGGCGCATGTTCACGACGTCATCCGCTCCCACGGCGAGATTGACGCCGGTACGTACTTGCGACTTGAAGCCGGTCTTTTCGGCGCGTACCTGATAGGGGCCGATGGGGAGCGAGGTGGCGCGGAAATCGCCAGATTCGCCGCTGGCTACCGAGCGCGAGACGCCGGTTTCGAGATTCTTGACGGTGACGGAAACGCCAGCCACGCCGGCGCCGGCCGGGTCTTCAATCTTGCCGGAGATTGTGGCGGTGACCTGGGCAAGAGCCGATGGGGCGATTGCGAAGAGCGTCAGTAGGGCGAGGATGCTCGCCGGGCGGGGTCGGAACGGTAAGCTTGTAGCCGGTCTCATGAAATGCGGCACTCCCTGGGCTAAGGACGATATTTCAGAATAGTATAGATGAGGGGTCGGGAAGGGGCTCGACGGAGCGCGGGGGGCTATCAGGCGTGGTAAAACCGCTCCCTGGCGGTCGCGGCTCTGTAAGGTATTCGTGGCGCAGGCAACCCGGAGGGTACCCCGGCCGGCGCCACTAGTTACATCGAACTCAATCTGATATACCGGCCCAAGCTGGGAAGGGATGCAGCAACCAAGTAAGCGGCGCAACCTCCCATAATCACGGCCATGGTCCAACCGAAAGCACGCATCGGAGACTCCTCTCGCAGGAAGGCGCTCTGGCCTTCTGAATTGAAAGTAACTCAAGCCGACGCGGGAAGTAAATCGCCGGACAAAGCGGCGGCGCAAGGAAGGTGTTAATTCCCACCGACCACGGCGGGGGAACGTCATAGGAGTCTCCTTGGCTGTTCTCCGGCGCCAGGCATGCGGCCGCGCCAGACCGCCAGCGCGACGGCGAGCACCAGATCGTCGTGCTCGCCGGAGCCTTCAGCGCCGACTTTCAAGCGGCCACTTGGCCGCGCCGCCGATTTGACATTCGAAAGTTCACGCACTAGCGTGCCGGCCTCGCGCATGCGGCGCATTATCCGCAGACGGCGGGTTTCGAGCAGCGTTTGCAGGCGCGCAAGCAACTCGAGTTTGGGGACGTGCCACACCTTTCCATCGAACCGCTCACTCTGGCCACCGGTGATCCAGACGGGGTCGATGGCGCATCCGGGCCCGGAGGCGCGGAGCATATCGACAACGGGCATTCCGACTCCGGTGGCATCTACCACTAACCGGCAACGTGAGGCGAGCCTGGGGTTGCGCGCAAGATCGACGATGCGCGCGGCTACGGCGGTGTAGGGAGTGCCGAGGGGCATGCGCTCGAGGTGACGCACGACCCATTCATCGCGCGGCGCTGGTTGAGGCGTCCGCCCAGCGTATATGGTCGAAGGGGCCGGCGGCGGCGCTCAGGCGCTCGACTACGGCAATGGCCGAAAAGTCGCGCCGCTGTCCGAGATCTACACCGATGGAGAACATAGTTTTTCTGTAGCAGTTGGTGGAAGAAACCGCTCCCTCGCGGTCGCGGCCCGGTAAAGCACTGGCGGTAGAGGAACCGCTCGCTGGCGGTCGCGGTAACGGACTGGCCAGTGGAGAAACCGAAATCTCAGAGCCATAGGGGTTCGCCGTCGCAGAGGGCTTCCTCGACTACGCCGCGGGTGAACCAGCCGCCGCCGTCATCGATGAACTCGCAGAGATATTCCTGCGCGAACCAAGCCTGGCCCATCGCGCCGCGCTCCTCTTCGAGGAAGGAGGCGCGGATGCGCGGGCATTCGGTGGCGGGCGCAGAGTGACGCTCCCATCCCTCGCCATGCGCCCAAACGTCGTAGAAGAAGCCGCGCTTGCCGTACGGGGTGCTCATGAGCCATAAGTCGCCTTCGCCGACGGCTAACATGGGGCGCAAAGACTTGTAAGTGGCATCGGAAACGCGCGACGCTTCGTCGATGAGGAGAAGCGAGACCGCAGAGAAGCCGCGGACCGTGCCTTCGACGCCGGGCAAGCCGACGATTCGGCTACCGTTGGGGAGAGCCAACGAGCTGGAGTTATCGCCATCGCCGCGCCGCTTGACTCCGAGGCGGCCAAGAAACCCGGCGGCCTTGCGAAGAAATTCGCCACTTTGACGCTCGGACGGGCTGGCAACGAGGATCAGGCTTCCGGCGACAGTCCATGCGCGATGCACGGCTTTCACGGCGAGCACGGTGGACTTACCCCACTGACGGCTGCAGTTGAGGATCCCGCGGTTGGCCTGGGAGTCAAGCACGGCGGCCTGACGCGGGTCGGGCTCGAAGGCGAGTTTGTGGCGCGCGAATTCACTTACTGTAAGTTCCTCCAGTTCGGGCGGGTCAGCGTCAGCCTTCCGTTGCGTAGTCAATCTATAGAAACTCATTAGCCCCCGAGGGTCTTTGAGCGCCGGGGACGCCCGTTCCCGTTGTAACAGAGGCGTTCGCTAATCTTGGGTTATCGATGGCTGGAACGGAGCTCTTGCGAGGGAGTTATCCCGCTCTTGGTAAAGGAATTAATAGGTCGCGGCGAATTTTTTTGAAATCGTGTGACTGAGTTTGGGGCACCGTATGGATTGGGGGCGCGGAGGAAGACGGGTTTGGGAAGATTTCGGACACCGCCTGAGCGGGTTCGGAGGAGGGAACGGCGCCGCCGTCGCGGGGCCGGGGGTGTGACTGTTGGCGATCGGAGGAGCCGCCTCGGTTGGGGCCGGTTCCACCGGCGATTGATCTGCGCATTCGGCGCTTGCGCCGGCCGGGAGGCCCGCGCCACGGGGGCCGCTTGGAGTGTCCGTTTGTGGGACTAGGTTCGTTTGGCAAATTTGAGTAAGTGGGTTATCGGGTCGGGCTAACTTCAGGAGAAGATTGAGCGAGCGGGAGTATTGGCGGTCATAACGCGACTCGTACCGATTGATTACGTCGAGAGTGCGGGAGTTATTGGCGAGGTCGTGGAAGGCGAGGGCCGCGCGGGCGGCTGGGTCGTGCTTAGCAGGATCGTGCTTTCCGATTTCAGACTTGAGCGTCTGGCGCTCAACCGACCAAATCCGCATAAGGCGCCAGCGCGCTGATGCCATGGTTTCGACCAAACCCAGTTGGGCTTCGGTCTGGGGATCGAACTCGCGCGTGAGAGCGGCGAGTATTTCGTTGAAGGTCTCGGAGTTCTCGTCTTCGAGGACAACAGTTTCCGCGAGGATGCCATGACGGAGATTGTTATACGCGGATTTGAGCCGGCCGGCGGGCGTGACCGCTCCGTGCGATCTGGCGCCGTTCGCGCGGGAAGATTGAATGCGACGTTCGCTACTCATACGACTTCATCGTAGCGGACGGTTGGAGGGGATTTTGCAGACTTGAGGCGTAAGTGCTTTGGGATCAATGAAAAGAAAGTTGCGAAGTTCTGTGATTGACTTAGAAGTGAGGGCACGATTTTGACGCGGAGACGCGGAGACGCGGAGAGGCGGAGGAAGACGCGGAGCTCTATCAAGGTTGGGATGGAGAACTACCCGCCGATCAACGTCTGAGCGCCCGTCTCACTAACCCAACGCCTTTCATGCGGCTGAGGCCAAATCGGAATGTTGAACCTATCGTTCCTTCGGGCTGAACCCGAGCGGGAACGGCAGAACTCTATCTCTTCTCAGAATCAACTAAGGCACTTCGTGGATGCGAAGGATGCCGTCTCTGTCCTAGGCAATAAATCGCTCCGACGGTGGTGGGTGCTTCAGGAGCCCGGTCGCCGATCAAGTCCTCGGGCTTCTTATAGTTCTTGATCAGCCCAGCTAATAGCCTTTTGCGGATTTCCCTTCCGTTCTCCCTCATTTGATGCGGAGAACTTTACGCGGAACTTTATATATCCTCAGGTTCGGCGTGCCTTGGCTGCCCTCGATTGGCCTACCACCCGTTATCGTCTGACCGTATCCCGGTACTCCCCCGCACGCCTCAAGTCAATCCGCTGCGACCAGAGCCGCCTGCCCCCGACGCGCACCTCGCTCGCCCGAGCCCATGACCGCTACCGGCATTGCCATCACATTTGCTGCCGCCCGAAGCCGACCGCCCGGATGCGATAAGCGCAAAATGGTGCGTGCTCAGGCACGAGGGAATCACAAGCGCTTGTGCCGGAGCCGGTGGCAAGGGAAATGGTCATGCCATCTCCATCCTGCATTTTGTAGGGGTTGCCACCGATATCGTTGGCGTAGCTGGTTGAGGTTCCCATCTTCGACGAAACGGTAACGTTGCCGCGGTAGGTGACAGTAGTGTCGTAGGCGGCATCATGCTGGGTCAGGGTTACGGGAGTGCCGTATTGGTCCTTCGCGATTTGAAGGGCGCCTAGGCCTGTGCCGTCGTAGGAGTTGGGTCAGGTTGCGTAGTTATCGAGCGTCCGAAGTCGTCGAATAAGTGTAACTGCTCGCACTCACATTAAGGATGTTGAGAACCTTCGACATATAGATATCCGTGCGCTTTGGTTCCTGAGTTTGGATGCGGTTCGACAGCTAGGGCGTCCAGTGCGGCGCCGTCGACGTAACTGTGATGCGGTAGGGATATTCATAAGAGAATTGACTCTTGGGGACCGATTGGGTCTCTCCCACCAGCTTGAATTCGTATGCTACTTCGATGTCGTCACGCCGAGACGCTGCGCCATCGTCAGGCAGCGTGCAATGCATAAAGCTCCATGTTCTCAGATTGTCTTGCGCGGCACGACCGAGGATTTTGTTGCCTGTGATGATTTGCATTTCGCTGACCGAGCCGTCGGAGGCAATATGTATCCGTAAGCGCACGACTCCGCTGATGCGCGCCTGGAGGCCCAGTGCGGGGTAATCCAAGGACTGCAGTTTGGCTGGGCACCAGCCAATCGGATCGGCACCGCGGAGTGTGCACGCGATTACCATTAGCAGAATATGAACCCTCATTTCGATGCCTTTAAAGTTGCGCTGCAATTGCTGCCTATAAGCTTGTCATTGCTCTTGCCGGCTGCGCTGTTATTGTAGTCCGCCTGAAATCCGGTCGCCCCAAGCGCGTGCCCAAGTTCGTGCAGCAGAATAAACACATCAGCTTTCACTGTGCCTCCCTGGTACTTCCCTGCATCCACGGTAAACCCGCTATTGAAAAATGCACCGGTGTTGTTCACAACGATGGAAGCGGTCCCCGCCGGGATGTCGGTGCCCCCCGTGCCGGTAAAAGCGCCTATGGTAGACGTGAAGTCCGCGACGGCAAGGAGTTGGTTATCAAGCAACTCATTAACATACTCCGAAAGGTTCTCGCCGCCACTCTGCAAAAAGGTTAAACACTTTGGATCGATGTTCGATACGATACCCTGCAGGGTGCTAGCCACCTTATTGTAGTTAGCGCCACTCTTTGAGAGGTTGGAAACTTGCAGCGTCGCCGCGGGATCTTCGCCGCTGTCTCCGCCGCCTGGGCTCGGTGGCGGTTCGCCCCCGCCGCCCCCCGCCGCTGCTGTCACTGTCACATGAGGCGTCGTAGTACTTTTGATTCCCCGAACACCAATCTGGTGCACTCACATTCACGCAAGTGTCGGCACCGCATTCGTCCCGGCCCGATGGGTCCCGGAAATTCATCGGATCGGAAGTCGTGTAGGAGTAACGATTCCAGCTCAGCGGAGTCGTTCGGTCCGCTGTCTTCATCCCGCCCGGGTCCGGGCTCCAGAAGCTCCCACTGTTCGCCGAGTAATACCGCGCCATCGCGTAATCCTGTCCCGGCATATCCCGGAAGTATCCCGCTATGCGTTGATGATCAGGGATGCAACGATATGCCGAAGTATGTCGATGTACTCTCGCTTTCTTTCGTCTCCTTTGCGATAGAGCAATACGGCATCGAACATCCGGCCATTAATGTCAAAATACCAGTCGATTTGGTCGAATTCTTGTGTCCCTCTAGCCGATCGAGAGACGACTTCTGTAATTGTTGTCGTCCATGCATGGGTCTCCGACTCTAGAGGGAACATTCGTCGCTCAACCATCCCGTGTACTTTGATGTTTTTCGCAATCCAATCCTCGAGGATATTGATGTTGCGTTGCCTTAAGGCAAACGTGATCATAGCTCCTCGGGGCGGAAGAAGAACCTCTCGGACGATATTCTCTATGGGAAAGTTGAGAATGTAGAGGCTTTTGGCCGGAGGATAATGTACCCAGTTAGCCGGATATCTCACCGTGTATTCCCCGTCCGAGCTTGTGTAGGACTTGAGTTGCGGCGCCGCCATGCACGACCATACTGCAATGACTGCGGCAATGGGACCTGCCGGTGATCGGCGAAAGGGCGAGTTCATTGTTTGACTCCGTCACAAGAGAAACGGACGTCGTTCACGTTGGCTCCGAGGTTCTTCATGTCGGCGGCTACGGTATCGTCGTAGTACTTCTGTGTGAAAGTTGCATTGAACACTTGGTAAATGCCGACAGCGGTTATGTTGCCGCCGCTGATGTACCTGGTATCTGTGCCCAGAAGTTGCGTAACGTCGTCGAGCGCGGCTGAAAAACTTGAGTATCCCGTGACGTAGTGCGTGCTCACGCTCCAGGCGTTGTACGGCCCCTGTCTCTTTGTGAGATTCTTCCCCCAGGTGCTCTCCGCACGTGAAAGCGCTACGACGAAGCGCGGATCTACGTCATTCTCTTCTCCATCGGCGACAAATTGCGCCGCAAGATCGGCTAATGGTGAATTCTTTGATTTCAGATAGGTGGCGATCTCGGCGGTTAACGCGGCGTCACAATCTGGGCTTGGTGCCGGGCCTGGCGGCGGGCCCGGCGCTGGCGTCGGCGGCAGCGGCGGTTCTCCGCAACCTTCGCCGAGAAAACTCGGACGAAGACCAGAAGCAGCAGGCAAGCACCGGTTGTCGCAAGGATCGTCCGGATTGTCGGGATCGCAGCAAGGATCTTCCGGGTCACAGTCGTCCTGGCCATACGGGTCTATTCGATTTACAGGATCTCCGCTGCCGTAAAGGTATCGATTCCAGCTCGTCGGGTTTCCCTCATCCGCCGTCTTCATCCCTCCCGGGTCCGGGCTCCAGAAACTTCCGCTGGTCGCCGAATAATACCGCGCCATCGCGTAATCCTGCCCCGGCATATCCCTGAAGTATCCCGCGAACTTCGTCCGATTATCCGCCGTTCCCGTTCCCCGCTCTTCGCCCCACGGGTAGTACGACATGCTCACGCCGTTGCTGTCCCCACGGACGCTGCCAAGGCGATCCGTCGCGATGAAAACGCCCTTCTCCGATAGCATCTTCCCCGCGAAATACGTGTTGATCCCCTCCAGCGTCGCGCCTAGCGATCCCGAGGTGTACTGGCAACTGTAGCTCTCCAGCTTCTTGCCCGTCGCGCCGTAGAAATACGCTTCGCAGTTGGTGGTCCCATATGTGGTGTCGTACCACTGTCTCCATACGCGCCTGCCCCATGGGTCGTAGACGTAAAACGGCGTAGCTTGTGTGACACCCTGCGTCATAGGGCGCTTCTCGACATCCCACTGGCCACTGAGGGCGCCGCCGGTCGCGTTAGAGTCCGCGCTCCCCGTCATTGCCGGCGCGTATCCCTGGGTGGGCGTCTTCCCGGTCAGGTTGCCGAAACCGTCGTACGTGTACGCTTCGCCCCAAGTCCCATTGGTCGAGGTGGCGGCCGTCAGGCGATGCAGGTAGTCGTAGCTGTAGTTCACCGTTTCGCCGAGCGTGTTGTCGATGGTCTGCGCCACTTTCCCATTATTATGGCCCGTATTGTAGATGTATTGCATATCGACACCGCCGCCGGTATACGTATTCGGAGGTTGGTAGCCCATCGCGCTGCTGACCAGATGCGTGAGCTGCAGCATGTTGTTGTAGGTGCGCGTTTCGTTGACGGACGTGGTGACGGCGCCGGTTATGCCGCTGCCGCCTACCGTCAGCAACTGGCCGGCCGAGCCGTATGTCGCGTTGCCGGCGGTCCAGGTGTAGTTGTTGCACTGGGGGTTGCCCGGCGTCACGATGCACGCCGTTTCGCTCATGGTTGACGGGCGGCCCATGGCGTCGAACTGGGTTGTCATCACAGGGCCGGAGGGGTAGGTGATCGATGTCATGCGGCCTTGGTTGTCCCAGGCGTATTGGCCCTGCAGATCGAGATGGGAACTGCCCTGCGTCACTAGCATGCGGTTGCCGATCACGCGGCCGGCCTGATTGTAAGTGTATTCGTAAGCGAAATCGGGCTGGGGATAACCGGCCAGGCCCTGGGCGTGGAAGACTACGGCGCTGAGGCGGCCCCAGGTGTTGGTCTGCGTGTAACCGCCTCCAAGTGGAGTGTCGTAATAGTAGTTCACGTCCTGCTGGGCCTGCTCGTTCCATTGCCCGCTGCCCCAGGTGTAATGCTGGACTAGCGTGAGGCGCTCGTAGGCATCGTAGCTGTAGGTAGTTTTCTGGTTTAAGGCATCGATACGCTGGGTGACATGGTGGTTGCCGTCATAGGTGTAGCTGACCGTGCCGGCTTCGGGGGTGGTCTCGCTGGTGAGGTCGCTGCCATTGTAGACGAAGGTGCGGGTTTGGGTGATGCCGGCACGGGTCATCGAGACGTTGGTGAGCTGGTTGGCCCCGTTATAGGTGTAGTTTGTGACGGGGCCGGTGCTGGAGGAGCCGGTGGTGGGGTCGGGCTCGTTGACAGCCGAGAGGTTGCCGAATGCGTCCACGCTTGCGTCCGTTCCGCATGACATTGGTTTTCCAGGCGCCGGCGGGATCGGTGATAGTGACGGTGTTGCCGGAATAGCTGGTGGTGGTGACGCTGCCATCGGGCGCGGTTGAGGTGAATTGGCGGCAGGCCCTTAGTTTAGACAGTGTTGAAGGTGGTGCTGTCCTGGTCAGTTTGGAACTTGATAGTCCGGCCGAATCCGTCGAAAGTGGTGGGGGGCCTTGCTCTGAATGGACTGGTGCCTTCACTTCACGGTCTGCAACCGCTGAAGAGCTTTGGCATGGCCGTTTTCGGCTGCTTTAGACAACCACTTCTTGGCGTATGTTGCGCTCTTTCGAACGTGATCTCCATCCGCGTATGCTCGACCGAGATTGTACTGAGCAATAGGGTCGCCCCGTTTGGCGGCCCGCCTCAACCAATGGAGGCCGGCTGGGATGTCTACCGCAACGCCGTCGCCATCAAGTAGTATTACAGCCAAGTTCGCCTGCGACTGCAAATCGCCATGAAGTGCAGCCTTCCAATAGAGAGCAACGGCACGTCTGACGTTCCGCCTTCCGCCCGATCCCTTCTCATTCATGACAGCAAGATTGAAAGTCGCGTGAATATTCCCATTCCGTTCTGCCTTTCCGTACCATTGCTTGGCCGTTTTGGGATCTCGACGCACTCCACGGCCCAAGTCGTAACAGTATCCGACAAAGTTCTGGGCACGGGAATTGCTAGCCAGCGCGGCCTCGTAAGCGTCTTTGAACGCCTCTTTCCAGGTGTATGTCTTCATTCTGCGGCTCAGAACCGGATCCGGCGGGACTATGCGAATCGTTTCTTTCGAAGGTGACGACCCACTGTCCACTGTGCGATGCGACCGATTGCAAACAAACGCAGCAGCTACTTCTTCCGGCCCGGCGCCGCGGTCTTGGCCGCCGCCTCAGGCGTACCCGGTCCGAGCCACTGCGTGGTGATCTTACCGTCCTTTGTGACAAACACGTCCATTCCCGAAAGCTGTTGGGGCGTTCCTTTGAACTGGATCCAATGCAGTACGGCAACCGTGCCGCTGACCTTTTCGATACGCGCATCCATGCCCTTTACTGCGGTGAAGTATTTCGGGCCGCATAGCAACTCAAACAGCTTCTTGATTTCCGCCTTGCCTTCGGCGATGCCTTCCTCGTTAGCGGGACGTGACGAAAACAGGCCCGGGGGAGTGAGGGCAACGGCGTCATCGGCATAGTCGGCCATCAACTTGTCGACGTTGCCTGTCCGGATGACATCGACATGGCGCTGAGCGAGGGTCTGGGCGTCGTCCGCCGCATGAAGGGTCGTCGCAGCGGCCGCGGCCAGAAAAAGCATAAGTCGGGTTGTGCTGATCATTTGAGTCGTTCCGTACTCCTGATGTCCCAGAATACCCGAATTCCTGGGGCTCGACGGAGGGTGCGAACTTGCTTTTGGCTAACGCACCCTTGGCGAGCGGGAGACAGAGACGCTCATAATCCACCTGCGATTACTTTGCGCACAGTCTCTCAGAACCTGAGCTTCATACCGCCGAAGATGCCAAAAGGCGCGCCCGGCGAGTAGAACGTTGAATTGCGAACCGCATCGGTATCGGAAGCGAATGGTCTCGGAATGAAATTGCCATTGTTGTCGAACGGCGTGGTGTTCAACTGCGCGGCGGTGTAGTAATGGTGATCGAAAATATTGTCGATCTGCACGAAAAACTGTAGATGCCGCGACACATCGTAATGAGCGCCGACGTTGGTGACTCCGTAGCCGGGAGAGAAGCCGGGTCCCAGGTAGTAAACGCCATCCGGTTGATCCTGATTGTTCTCGTTGCCGCGAGCGAACGACCGGCCAATGGCGTTGAAATCGAGCTCGATCGAAAGCTTATGCGTGGGCTGAACGTCAAGGTAGGCTTTGAATATGTTGCGCGGCGTCTGCGGGAGTCGATCGCCCGGAACCACAGTGATGTTGCCTTCGAGGCCCAGCCCCGCATCGTTGGTGCTGTTGCTGGCCGAACCCAGCACCTGGGTGCTCTGGAACGTGGGGTCGAGGAATGTATAGTTCCCGCCGATGGTAAACCAGCGGTAGTTTTCACTCACGCTGATCTCCGCGCCTTGCCGGCGGGTCTTGCCGTAGTTCACGAAATAGCCGAAACCGGTCTGCTGCGATGCGATGAAGAGAATATCGTTGTGTATTCTCGGCGCGAAACCATCCGGCGCTCCACCGCAGCGCGCCCTCGCCCGAACTGCGCACGCCGGCTTCAAAAGTCTTCGCCACCACTTGCTTCAGCGGCGGATCCGCCACCAGCGCGTTCGGAAGATTGCAGGGAAAGTTCGGATCGGCGCAGCCTAGTTCGATCGCCGTCGGGGCGCGATTCGCTTCGCTGTAACTGAAATAGAGGCTGGCATAGTGGACAGGCGTATAGACCAACCCCACAGCGGGATTGAAACGGTTGAAAGTGTCGTTGCCATTCAAGGAGCCGCGGTTCGCGTTGGTTCCCGGGATTCGGTCGATGTTCTGAATTGCCGCATGATTAAAGCGCCCGGAAAGAGTGATTGCCAGATTCTTTGCAACGTGAACGGTGTCGGTCGCATATAGACCGAACTGACTGGTGAGGCCGTGAAGATTGACGCGCGTATCCACCGGAACTCCGTCACTATTTGTGCTGCCGTTCTCAAAGCTATTGATGGCCGTGATGGACACTCCGTCCGGATTCAGATATCCAAACTGCCCATTTTGCTGGTAGGTCAAGCTGCTGCGATCCACCGACACTCCGAATGTCAGATTGTTGCGGCCGGTCAGCCAGTTTCCCTGAGCCGAACCGCCCCAGGAGTGCTGCGCGTCGTAGGTGCGGGTGAAGACGCCCGTGCATTTTTCGGATGGCTCGCTGAACTCCAGCGCCTGCGCGATGCAGCGCCAGAACGGAAAGGGCTCGGTTGTCGAGTTGCCCGTGGTTGGAAACCCGCTATAGCCAGCGGCCGTAAGCGCCGCGATATCGGCTGCGCTCAAATTGTAGAGAGATTCGGTGAAGGAATCGTCGTTGAGGTCGCCGTTCGTGGTGTCGGCTCGAACGTATCGAAAATAGGCCGCTCCGGAGACGTTAAAGTGGGTGTTGACGCTATGGCTCACGTTGAAAGTCAGCCCGGGTGAACGATTCCACGTCACATCGGGAATCGTGTTCACCGCGCGATAGTTCTTCGCCAGAAAGCGCGTGTCGGTCGAACCGTTGCCCGTGAGATTATTGTCGGCATAAGAGAAGCCCAGCGAAATGCTCGTCTTCCCGGTGGCGTAACCGAGTTTTCCGAACACCTGTCTCACCTGAGAGGGCGAATAGAGACGCCATCCGTCTTCGCGAAACCAGTTCCCCGCCACGTACCAGTTCAAACCTTTGGAATTCGACCCTCCATGCTCAAAGGTTCCGTCGCGGCGTCCGAACGATCCGCCATCGATGGAAAGCGATGTTCCTGGCGTACTGCGCCCGTCCTTGGTGCGAACGGTGACCGCGGCGCCGAGCGTATTCAAACCGAATACCGGATCGGAGCCCGGCACCAACGCCATCTGTTCAATCGCAATTTTAGGAATCAGATCCCACGCCACCACGTCGCCAAACGGTTGGTTCTGGCGGACGCCATCTACGTAAGCGGAGAGACCCTCGGGAGTTCCTAACAGAGGAGATGCCGTGTATCCTCGATAGTTCAAATCGGGCTGAAAAGGATTCTCCTGGTTGTTGTTCACGTAAACGCCGGTGAGTTTGCGATTCATGAAATCCGACAGATCGATCGCCCCGCTATTATCGATGTCCTTTGCGCCGGCGGTCTGGATGTTCATCGGAATATCGTCCTTGGAGACATTGGTTCCCGGGAGCGGCGCCACCGAGGTTACCGTCAAGGTTGTCGATTCCGTGCGAATCGCAAGCGTCATGCTTCGAAGCACAGGCGTAGCTGAGCGAACATCCACCCGCGAAGTCTGTGGGGCAAATCCGTCCTTCGATACCTGGATCTCGTAGCGGCCGTAAGGAAGGCTCGTAAATTCGATAGCTCCCTGTGCATCCGTGTCGAAATGGGTTTCCGTTTTCGCGTCCAGGTTTCGGAGAGTTCCCGACAACTGCACGGCGGCGCCGGAGGGATCCTTGACCTTAAGGCGAATATCTCCATTTGCCTGCGCTCCGGCAAACGGAGCGCACATCAGAGTAAGGATGGCGGTCGATACGATTCGGCTCTGTAAAGCTCTGATCGAAAATTCCATATATGAGAAAGTCCTTTAACCGGCGATTCTATTTCGCCTTTTCTAAATTCGAAACCCATTTCTCGTCAGTTGATCCTTCGGGGTAGCCACACAATTTGTCGTGGACAAGTCTTCGCTTTGACGGAAATGGATTGCGTAAAACCCAGCGGATTCTTCTCAACCGGATAGCCTTTGGCATAGGCCGAAATAGCGTAGTTGCCCGCGCCAAGTCCGTCAAAACGGAAATAGCCCAGGGAATCCGATTGCGTATAGCGGACCTCGTCGCCTTTGCGCAATTCAAGCGCTACGCCCGGAACCGGAGAATCGATTGAATCCGCATCGTGCACCAAATTATTTCCGGCGTCGTACGGGGCTTGGGCGCTTACGAATCCGTCAAGCCGCGTTGATTCCTCCGGGCGGTTTTTGAAGAAGAACAGATACCCCAAATCCTCGCCGGCGTCGGATATCTTGCGCGTCCGGTCGCAGCTTGTAGTAGATAAAACGTTGCTGTCTTCGTCGCTGGTCGCGTAAACGATGTAGGTTTCTCCCTCCTGGAAATCGACGGCGCAATCGTCGAAGGGCGATTCAACCTCGATCACATCGGGAGGGTCTTCCTTTTTCGTGTCTTTGTCGTTGGCAAGCATGGGCAGCGCCGGTTGCTTTTTATCTCCGGTCTTCTCTCCGCCTTTGCGGTCATCATCGTCGTCTTTACCAGGCTTCTTCGGCGCCGTCGCAGTGGCGGTCTTGGGGGCATCGTCGTCGTCATCGCCGTCTTGATATTTGAACAGCGTCTTCACCCGCAAACGGACGCGCATGCCCTGGGACAGCGTGGAATAAAATGCCGAAGTGATCCCGGACAGAGTCTGTGCGGTCTGCACGCGGCGCTTTTGTTCGTCCGATAGCGCCGGAAAAGTCTTCAGGTAGGTGTTGCGAAGGCGATCCATGGCGGGGCGGGAGGGATTTTGCCGGGCCAGGACGTAGGCTTCATTGATCACCTGCAAAGAAGCTGGGCTGGTGGTATTCCAGCGGCTAAGGAACATCGGTTCGATTAACTCTACTTTTCCGATGAATACAACATCGCTCGTCACGGCTTCCGTGCAGGGAGAGAGAGACGCCGCGCACCGACACGCATTCAATGTCTGTGGCGCGAGCCCGAGTGCGAGAAGGCAGACAAAGGAGGATATGCGAAATGTGGTTACCGAGCTTCGCACAGAGAGACGGGCGCTCTTTCCAGCGGGACGCCGGGCAGAAGCCCGGCGGCAGGCCGGAAGGCCTACCCCACAAAGGCCGCTCGAGTTGTCGATATAATTCGCGAGCATTAATAATTAGACCTCAACTCCGCTCTGTGCTCCGCTATTGGTTTATCGGTATGAAAATATCTCTTATACGCGTCGATCCAGTTCTGAGCGATTTCGCGCTGTGCTTGGCCCAGATCGAGGGTGCCATCGCAGACCATGTCGCGCAACCGATCCTCCAGATCGTCTTTCACGCGGGCATTCCAGACGGCGGAATAAGAATGCGGCCATAAATTGCGCACATCGTCCGCTCCTCCCAAGGCCGGCGTGACCAGATAGTCCACTTCATAGGCGCGGGGCTCGGGGCGCCGAATGCCATATTCCGCGAACACCTGTTCCTGCAGCGCGGCGGACACCGCTTTGTTCTTTACGTTGGCTTGCGCGCACACGGCTTGCCGGCTGGCAAGAGTGGCTGCACCGGGGGTAAGTGTGGAATCCGGAAGATAGACCTCGGTCGGCGCGCTCCGGAACCCGGGAAAACGTCCCGTCTGGTATGCGGCAAAGGAAAACAGCGCGATAAGCCCGAGTACTGCGGCCGCGATCCTCCACTTGGGGGGTCTCGGAACCCAGAACCGGCGCGCACCCGATTCCGATTCCGATAGCTGAGCCATTCGCGCCCGCAGCAGCGCAAGCGGACCCGCGCTCGGAGGAAGTTTCCCATCGAATTCCTGCAGGTGAAAACGCACAAAATCTGTAATGGCCGCCTCAATTTCATTGCGGCGCGCTCTGCATTCCCAGCATGCCGCCAGAGAAGAGCGAACCATGGCCTGATCGTGAGCCGCCAACTCTCCGTCAAGTTCCATTAGCAGGCGTTCATCCGAGATGTGGGAGTTTTCGTGCATGATCAATGTCACCATTCCGTACCAGATGGAGCCAGCGGGGCGGCTGGCATTGACAAAATTGCCAGAAGTTTCGGAGGCGCGAGACGAAAGGACATGATAAATTTCGAATGGCGGCAACGCGCGAACCGATTTTACGCGCGGGCTATACTTGATAAATTCCAAACGCCACCGGTTTGTTCAGTGTTTTTCGTGTAGCCAAAAGAACCGGAAAAAACCCTGAACAAAAGACCAGCTAAATGGATATTCTGCTTATGGGCTCCCCTCTGCCGGCGCGCGCATCGCAAATCCGCAACTCGCTGGTATCCCGGGTTTGGCAACGCATTTTGTTCCGCTGCGCCATCTTGCGATGGGAAATCAGCTAGCCATGACCTCGACGAATTTCGCCCGCGCCAACTTCATGGCCTGCGGCGGAATTGCGAGTAGCCTTTTTCGGATGGAGAATGGAATCTCATGAAACGGATACAGTTAGCGTTCCCAGCGGCGTTCATCGCCCTATTTCTGACGGCTTGCTCCCAGCAGCCCGCGCAGGAAACCAAACAAGAAGAAACCAAGGCACCTGCGCTTTCGGCGGGTCCCCACATCTATGTGAGCGACGAGGTTGCGGGCGATCTCAGCATCATCGACGCGCAAACATTCGCCGTCACGAATATCCACCTAGGAAAGCGGGCGCGCGGGATTCACGCTACCCATGACGGGCGCTTGATCTACATCGCGCTGAGCGGCAGTCCGATCGCCGGTCCGGGCGTGGATGAGAGCACGCTGCCGCCGCCCGACAAGAGCGCCGATGCGATCGCCGAATTCGATGTCGCCCAGAACAAAGTGGTTCGCATGCTGCAGGCGGGCTCCGACCCCGAAAACTTCGCCATTAGCGCGGACGACAAAACGATATACGTGTCAAACGAAGATGCGGATGGCGTCAGTTTCATCGATATTGCCTCAGGCAAGATAACGGCCACGATCAAGACCGGAGAGGAACCGGAAGGCGTATCCGTGACGCCTGACGGCAAGCTCATCTATTCCACAAATGAAGAGGACGGAACCGTTTCCGTGATCGATCCAGCGCAGAGCAAATTGTTGAAGCAGATTAAGGTGGGCCGGCGTCCGCGGAATGTTGTTTTCATGCCGGACGGCAAACATGCCTATGTTAACGCGGAGAACGACGGTGCCATTGTTTATCTCGACACTCAAAAGAACGTTTTGATTCGGCCGATTCCGCTCGGCAAACCCGGCGAGATCAAGCCGATGGGTATGGCACTGGCAAACGACGCGAGCAAGCTTTATGTTTCCACAGGACGCGGAAAGAAAGTCTTCGTGATCGACACCGCAACCAATCGTCCGGAGACGTCGTTCGAGGTTGGCCAGCGGCCGTGGGGGCTTGCGCTATCTAAAGACGGAAAGACGCTGTATACCGCCAACGGCCCATCGAACGATGTTTCGGTGGTCGATTTGGCGACGAATACAGTCACCCGCAAGGTTCCGGTGAGCGCTGGGCCGTGGGGAATCGTGGTGACTCGATCGCTGAGTTGGGTTGCGGGTTCACGCAGAGGACTGGGCGGTTGCCATGGCCAGATGGCCGCGTGCGCAAGATAGATCTTGTCCCGGCCTACGAGCGGCGTCTGGTCTGAATACTCGCTTGTCAGGCAAGGGTGGATCTGTCATTGGCGCAGGCCGCATGAGGCCAGGCCGAGGAATGGACGCCTCAATCGCAACCAAGGGCATTGCCATAATGTTACCTGTAGTATCCAGGGAGCAAAATGGATCAGTCCGGAAAGCCTGTTCTGGGAACTGAATCGAAGATTTTCGACCCTCATGACCCCACTACGGAAAATCATGGCGCCGAACTGCTTGACGCGAGCGTTGTGCAACGAGGGGAGCAATGGTGGATGTACCTTGGCGGCCAAGCCGCTGGATACGGGCCAACGGATATTTTTAGCGCGTCGCTGCCTGCGGGGGCCCCACTATCCGCTACGGGTTGGAAACCCACTCGCGATGCGTCGGGACAATTGGTTCCGGTGGCAGCGCGAAACGCCAGCCAGGCGTGGGACGGCAACGGCGGTCGCCATTGCCCGGCTTACGTGAAGGGCTGGGATCCGCAAAGAGCAAATGGGTGGAACGGATCTACTACGCGGGCGCGGCGGAGAATCTCTGGGGACCGTACACGATTGGTTTCTTGGAACGGGATGGCGCCAACTGGATCGACCGGCCCGAGCCTGCATTTGTCGCGAACGAGGACTGGGAGCACGGCAGCGTCTACGAACCGAATCTTATCTACCACGACGGAAAATGGAAAATGTGGTATGTTTCCGGCTCTAATCGGGATGACTATCTTGTGCACGGATACGCGGAAAGCGAAGACGGTTGCACCGGGTGGAGCAAGCACTCTGTTTTTGTTCCAGCCGAGATGAAGATGTTCGATTTCTGCGTGAGTCAGCGAGGAGACGGGTTCGATGCGATCTTCGCACGCGTCTGGGTTAAGGGCGGCACGCCCCCGCCAGCAACCGGACTCTGGTGGTGCAGAGCCACGAAGCCGTCGGGTAAGCTTTCGGAATGGAGTGAGCCGGTACAAATCATGACTGCCGAAGACCGCGGCTGGCGGTCCGGGCCGTGGAAGCCCTCGCTCGCATTTCACGCGCAAGACGCCGAGCGCGCTTTGGTGTTCTTTGACGGAATTTATCGCACGAACGATTCAGGGCCGTTCCCGTTTTCGTTCACTCTCGGCTGCGTGGAAGTAGCCTTACCGGTTATCTCAGCTCGTATTGGACATCGTTGACCTACGTTTACGAGGCGGCCCGCTGAGGCGTGGCGGGTTTCGACAGCAGCTCGCGGATTTTTGCCACCAGAGAATCTGCGCTGAACGGCTTGGGCAGGTACGCCACATCCTCTTGCAAGACCCCACGGCGCGCGAGGACATCCGCGGTGTAGCCGGATATGAACAGAACCAGAAGTTTTGGGCGTAAGTCGCGGATGCGGTCGGCCAAATCCTTACCCGACATTCCAGGCATTATGACATCGGTCACCAGGACGTCAATATCTCCTTTATATCCCCGGACAAGAGTAAGCGCTGCGGCGCCATCGGCTGCTTCGAGAACGTGGTAACCGCTCGAGCCGAGAACGCCGGCAGTGTATGTTCGCACTTCTGCATTGTCCTCGACCAGAAGCACGGTTTCCTCGCCCCCACGCGGTCCCGGCGCCGTTGTCTCGGGTTCATTCGGCACAGAGGCAGCATCAACCCGCGGCAGGTACACCCTGAATTCGGCCCCCCGGCCAAGCTCACTCGATACCTCAATCCAGCCGTTGCATTGATGGACGATGCCATAAACGGTGGACAACCCCAATCCAGTTCCAGCTCCACGCGCTTTCGTGGTGAAAAATGGCTCGTAGATGTTTTGCATCGTTTCTTGCGTCATGCCAGCCCCCGTGTCAGCGACGTCGATCATGACAAACCGCCCAGGCGCAGCGTCGGGATGGAAAGCGATGGCCGCTTCATCGAAGTCCACATTGCTGGTGGCGATCGTGAGCGTACCCCCCTCCGGCATAGCATCACGAGCGTTGACCACGAGATTCATGATGACCTGGTTCATCTGATGAGGATCGGCCATAACCGATCCTAACTGCGGGTCCAGCTTTGATATGAACTGAACGTCCTCTCGAATCAGGCGGCGCAGCATCTGCTCTATGTCGTGGACGACGTTGTTGATATCCAGTCGCCTTAATTCGACGACCTGCTTGCGGCCGAATGCCAACAACTGCCCGGTAAGACTGGCGGCATTATTTCCGGCTTTTTGGATCTCCTGGGCATGCCGGTATACGGAGTCTCCGGGTTTTGACTCCCGCAGTATCAAATCGCTGTATCCGTTTATGATCGTCAAGAGATTGTTGAAATCATGCGCCACTCCGCCAGCCAGTCGCCCGATGCTCTCAAGTTTCTGCGCCTGCCGTAGCCGGGATTCCAACTGCAAGCGTTCCGTGATGTCTATGGCTGCCGTTACCGCGCACGATCGGCCTTGGATTTCCAGCAGGTCGGCGAACAACAGGCCGGTCGCGAGGCTTCCATTCTTTCTGCGGAACTGAAACTCGCAGCTTCGCAGCTTGCCCTCCCGCACCAGGTCCTGAACACGCTTATCTCGTTGCACGCAATCTATCCAAATGCAAAGGTCATTCCAGTTCCGTCCAATTACTTCCTTACGGCTATAACCGGTCATTTCCTGGAATGAATCGTTCGCGTCCAGGTAGTTCCCGCTCTCCAGATCGGTGATGGTGATGGCAGCCGGGTTAGATTGAAATGCCTTGGCGAACTTCTCTTCGGACTTGCGGAGGGCGTCTTCCATCAGCTTCCGGCCGGTGATGTCGCGAATGGCCGAAATGAAGACCGGGCGCTGTTTTGAGTCGAAGTATGTTCCCGAAATCTCAACCGGGAAGACCGTGCCATCTTTCTTCTTATGCCAGCGTAGCGGGACGAACTGCTGCCTTTCCAAGGTGGCGCGAATGGTCTCTTGCGGCTCGGCGGACAAGTCTACACGATTCTTGGAGAGTAGTTCCTCCCGGGTGTAACCATAGAGGCGCGCGGCGGCGGCATTGGCTGCGAGAATACTGCCCGATTCGTTGTCCACCAACACAAGCGCGTCGGACTCCACTTCGAATAAATGCCGGTACAACTCCTCACTTTCACGCAATGCTTGTTCGGTGCGCCTCTGTTCCGTTACATCTATAGCTGCGGAAATGGCGCAGAGGGCTCCATTAATTTCGATTGGCTCGGCAGAGACCAGGCCAACAATCATAGCGCCGCTCTTTTGGCGAAATCGAATCTCCAGGTTGTGATACCCGCCCTCGGTGAGCAACTTCCGTCGGGATTCCGCCAGATCCCACGGATCCCAATATAGCCGCAGCTCGGTTGAGGTAAGCCCGATCACTTCATCCCGCTGATAGCCGGTGATGCGCTCAAACGCGGTATTGAGTTCCAAGAAGCGGGCGTTCTGGTCCACATTCACGATGCACATCGGTATCGGGCTGGATAAAAAGGCCCTGGAGAACTTCTCTTCGGATTTCCGCAGGGCGTCGTCCAGCGGTAAGCCCGATTGGTCCGCAAAGCGGGCAATGATGCCGCGGCCGCGATCGGGCATGGCAGTGATCACGAACCCGCTGCAGGCCACCCTGCCAGGTGCCTCGAATGTGAGAGTACGACGTTCGGCCATTACGCGCCGAAAGTTCGCTTCGAGAGATGCTCCTTCGCCGGATGGAAGCACCTCCCATGGCGTCTTGCCGAGTAGCGCCTTACGAGGCTTCACCAGAAGTTGTTCCAGACTCTTATTGACGAAGGTGAAGCGACATTTACTATCGATGCGAGCGTACGCGTCCGGGAGGCGGTCCAATATTGTCAATGGGTTTTGGGAAGAACGTTGCGCCTGTGCCATCATTCACTCTTTTCCGCGATCAGTCTAAAGAGCTTGGAGGACGCAAGTTCGTCCTGTGAAGTCAGATGCGGGGATAAGTGGTGGTGGCCTTTTTCTTGGGGTCGTCTGTCCTAACCCGCGGCCCTTGCGCTTGCGGCCCTGGTATCCCCTGCGCGGGATATATGGCCGATCAGACCGGGGATTCCGTCCGTTTGGTCCCAGCCGCGGCAAATCTCATCGACGGTAAGCAAACCGAGCATGCGATAACTTTCGGTCTGCGACTCGTCGAAGAATTGATCTGCCGTGCTCTGATGGGGGAAATCGGCGTGGTTAGTTTGATAGCTGACGACGTCGGGAGGCTCGTTGCCGCGCACCATGGGCTTGATGTACAGCAGGAATCCGTCTTCCCTGGTATCGTCTACCAGGCTATAGCGGATGCGGGCGATCGCACAACGCCGGCTCTTCTCGCGCAGCGACTGGAAAGAGCCATCTTCGAAATCGACGGGAATCTTCATGTCTATGCGGATCTTTCGCAACGCGTTGCCTAAGTCCTCGAAGGCGAATTTGTTGTCGCAGCCCGAGTCGGACACTACGATGTAGCGGCAGCGCCGCCGCACCATTTCATAAATTCCCAGATTCTCGAAATGGCCGCCATCCGAGAGATAGACGTACGCGCTGGCATCGTTAGTGAGACCAAATGCCTCCCTGACGATGGAGGCGATCGCGGAGGTCGGCCCTTCCTGGCGCCAAGTCTTTGCGCCTGCCTTGCCCGGATTCCCCAGCCACGCACCGAGGCGCGCGTTGAACAAAGTCATGATGAAGCCAATCACGGGTGACGAGTTATATCCCATGTTGGGACTGGCGGCGGCCCCGGAGATCGCCACGGCAGTGCCGAGAGAAATGCCGTCTGGTCCACCATAATTGAGGGAAGGCCGGTAACCAAGGTTGTAACTGCCGCAATGCAGTGGGGTGACCGTAAATGACTCGGCCTTTCGCTGCTGCCAGGCGAGCCGCTTACTCGAAACCAAGTTCAGCGTCGCGTTGACTACATGAAGCGGCTTCAACTCAGGGTCGAGACAGTGCATTTGGAAGTTATCGCTTTGCACGAACCCGGTGAAATCGTGCGGCTGCCGTCCGGCATTCGACGCGCCCAGATATGCGCGAATCAAGCGGTTCCGATACATTCCTTGCAAGGAGAACTTATTGATATTGATATAACGCGCCATCAGCCAACCAAACGCCAGGAACCCGAACCCCAGAATGACAATCGACTCCCAGCGGGTTCCTTCCAACATTGCCTGATGGTCCCACCAGGCGCAGCCCGGGCACGCGGTGAACACATCGGCGTCCCGGCTCGCACTCCACACCGAATGCGCACCCAGACCCGTAATCATGAGAATCCAGTCAGTCAGCATCGCCAACACTACCAGCACGGCGACGGCGAAAACCGGCGCTGACAGCTTCATGGCAAGCGACATGAGCATCGATTTCGGAGGAGGCGCCTCGCTGGTCTTGCCTTCCTTCACCGGCTTTGTCTTCGAGCTTGACCCAGCGAGCGCGCTGATCGATCCCGCCGCTACGCCGACCGCGCCCAGCACCGACTTCCCCCAGACCGGCAAGGTAAAGGCCCACGTCGGGAGAATTAAAACCAACGCGCAGATTCCGGTCCAACACATGACAAACAATAACAGCCACGCGCCTGCACGGGAGAGCCACTCGCGATCCTCATCCTTCAAAATCCGGCTGGTGAAGCCGACGAAAATCGATCCGGCGAACGACATCGCAAAGAGTAGAAGGGGAACGGCCACGGTGGTATATACCGGCCAGCTCGTACTGGGATAAACCTGGTCTGTGAGGAGCCACCCGGCGGACCCCGCACCCCAACTGGTCAATGCCACCGCCGCGGAAACCGGCACAAGTAAACGCAGGCGCTCACGGAGGCTTTTTCCGCTGAAGATCAGGTAGACAATCCAGCCTGCAAATGCCGCCGCCATGGCTCCGCCGGTCAGAGCCCAGTATCCAAGCTCCTCCGAGGAGGCGGCGCCGGCGCGAGTCAAATCGCCACCGGCGAACCAGGAATCGTTGGTGATATATGCAACCGTGGCGCCGATCAACGGGGCCAGGCAGAACTTCAGGTAATCCATTTCCGTATGGTTTTTTCCGCCCACGCCGGGCAGGTACCTAAGCATGTTGTAAATCGCCGTCGCGAACAAGAGCGCACTGATGACGGGTACGACTCTCGACAGTACCGCCGGATTCACGAGGGGGGACTGGCCGTAGAACACGACGAACGTTTCTCCGAGCCTCGCAAGCGACAACAGCAGGCGGGGCGCAACGAGGGCGGCGAGCAGGAGAGGAACGAAGACCATCCAGTTCAGGAATATGTTGCGGGTGACAGTTGCAATCAATGTCCACGTGTCGGCCGAAAGCAAGCCGGCCTTCGGCGAGAGGTAGTTATTATATTCGCGGAGGTGTTGGATGGGGTCGCTACTGCCTTCCGGTTCGGCCTGGGCGTCCCGGCGCAGCTGCGGGATCACCTTTTCGATGCCGCCCTCGCGCTGCTTCCAGGCGGTGAGCCAGCCTCCGATGTACCCGCCGCCGGAAACAGTGGACAGATAATCGAACGCGTTGAGGATTCCCTGGTCCGCCAGCCCTTGAATCACGCCCAAAGCGAACGTCGCGCTGCGAATCCCACCGCCGGAGATACAGAGCGCCGTGAGCGGCGTCTCCTGTTGGTGAACCTGCCGAAATAGGGTGCGTTCATCGTTCGCCTTCAGGCCGGCGTTTGGGCGCAACACTTCATATTCCCGAGGTAGTACTTCCAGGAGTGAAAGCGGTTCAGGCATTGATGCACTATGATCCAGATTTTGACCGGAGTCAAGACCGTGGAAGGAATTGGCCGGGTAGCGCCCGCAGAACATATCTGCGAGACTTGAACAGAATGAGCGCCTCCGATCTCTGGCCCCCGCTGCCCCTACACGAATGGCAGGACACATACCGCACCCTTCACATGTGGACGCAGATCGTCGGCAAGGTGCGCATGGCCCTGACTCCACCCCTGAACCATTGGTGGCACGTCACGCTCTATGTCAACCCCCGCGGCCTGACGACCGGACCCGTGCCATACGCGGCAGGCATCTTCGAAATCCAGTTCGATTTTCAGAATCACGAGCTGAGTATTTCCAATAGCGAAGGCGCCAGCGTCTCCCGGCCGTTGCGCGCCGAGTCCGTGGCCGATTTTTACAACGGTATCTTTAAGATTTTGCCAACGCTAGGCATCTCCGCGGAAATCGATCTTAAGCCTCAGGAGGTCCCGGATGCCGTTCCGTTCGACCGCGATACCGCGCATTGTTCTTATGACGCCGAGTATGCGCAGCGTTTCTGGCGCATCTTAGTATCCAGTTCCAAAGTGTTTGAACGGTTCCGCGCGAAGTTCATAGGAAAGTGCAGCCCGGTCCATTTCTTCTGGGGCAGCTTCGATCTGGCGTGCACGCGCTTTTCCGGACGGCTCGCGCCGCCGCGCAGAGGCGCGATCAGCGGTCCCGCTTATTCACACGAAGTATGCAGCGCCGGCTTTTGGCCGGGAGGCGGCGCGATCGAAGGCCCGGCGTATTACTCTTACACCATTCCTCAGCCAGCCGGTCTCGAGAGCCAGATCATACGCCCGGCGGCGGCAGGCTGGAACCCGCAACTCTCGGAATTCATTCTTATGTACGATGATGTGCGCCGCGCACAGTCTCCCGAACAAGACCTCTATGAGTTTCTCGAGAGTACTTACGAAGCCGGCGCGCGGCTCGCCAAATGGGATCGCGCAGCACTAGAGGTTTGAAGCCGGTTCTCGTCATATTGGAAATATCCCGATCGCCACGCAAACCAACGTCATCCATACCGACGCCGCGAGCAGGAACGGCCACGAGAATCTCTGGTGTTCGCGAAACTCGATGCCCGCGAGCCCTACCAGAAGAAATGGGGCTGGCGTCAACGGACTCACTGGAAACCCGGTAGTATGCAAGCCCAGCATCGCCGACTGCGCCATTTGAACCGGCGGCACCCCAAACTTTGCGGCGGCTTGCGACAGCACGGGCAGAACGCCGAAATAGAACGAATCCGGGTCGAACAGCACGCTCAGGGGCATCGAAACCAAGCCCAAGGCGAATGGCAGATGCCTTCCCGCGTTAGACGGCGTAAGTCCGATCGCGGACTTTGCCATCGCATCCAGCATCCCGGAATCCTTCATGATCCCCGTGAACGCCCCTGCGGCAAACAGGATTCCGGCCATCATCAGCGCGGCTTGCGCATGGGCGTTGATCCTCTCCCGCTGTATTTTCAGATTCGGATAGTTGATCTGGAGCGCCAGCACTACACCCACCATGAATACAGCTACGGGTTCCAGCTTCAGCGCTGTCATTCCGGCAATGATGGACCCGGTCAATAGCAGGTTGATCCAGAACCGCCGGGGCCGCCGAAGCGCCCGGCCGGCCTCATCGATCTCACGAACATGTCGCGCAGCGCTGGCGCGCGCCTCTGCGCTTCGGCTCAGCCTCCGCGCCTCTCTTTTGCCGAGCCACCAGGCTGCCGCGAAAACAAAAACGAGCCCGGCCGCCTGCACCGGAATCAACGGATTGAAAATCGACGCCACGGGAAGATGCAGCGATGCCGATGCGCGGATCATAGGCCCAGTCCAGGGCAGGAAATTCACGCCGGCCGCCATTGACGCGGCACATGCAAGCACTCTTTTATCCATGCCCAGCCGATCGTAAAGCGGCAGCATCACCGGCACCGTGACCAGAAACGTCACCGCGCCGGAGCCATCCAGATGAACCAGCAGCGCCAAGAGCGAGGTGCCCATCACGATCCGTGCGGGATTGCTTCCCACCGCGCGCAGAATGCCGTCGATGATGGGATCCAGCATTCCGGCATCGGTCATGATGCCGAAAAAAAGAATTGCGAAGATAAACATCCCGGCCACTCCCGCCACGCCCTGAATGCCATGCAGCATGAAGCCCGCCGTCTTCGCGCCGAAGCCGCCGGCGAGAGCCGCCGCCACCGGAACCGCAATCAGGGCCGAAAGCGGCGTCATGGCCTTCGTGAGAATCACCACCAGAAGGGTGACGATCGTTACGACGCCGAGAAGCGCGAGCATTCTTCGAAGTCTACTCCACCTCGAGAATCACGTGGCGCGCAGTCAGATTGTCCAGCTCATGGTCGTCCAGACCGAAATAGTCTTTCAGCACTTCACGATTGTGCTCGCCCTTCAGCGGCGCTGCCAGCCCTGGTCCACCCGGCGTTTCGGACAACTTGACCGGCGTCCCAGTCACACGATGCGGTCCCGCCGCCCGATGGACCAGCGTCGGAAACATTTCGCGAAGCTCGCATTGCGGATCGTTTGCAACGTCTTCGAAGTTTCGCACCAGCGAACTCGGAACTCCCGCTGCCTGTAGCCGCTCCAGCCACTCCTTCACCGGACGCCGTACGAATACCGCCGCGAGTAAACCCTCCAAGGCAACCCGATTCTGAATGCGTTTCGCGTTGCTCTCATAATCCGGATTCTTCGCGATCTCCGGCATTCCGATCGCCTGACAAAAGGCGCCCGAGAGCTTCTCGCTCCCTACCGCAATGGCGAGCGATCGATCGGCCGCATGAAACACGCTGTAGGGAACCACGGTCGGAAACGAGGTTCCCATCGGCTGCGGTACCACGCCCGATCCCAGATAGCTCGCATAGTTCGAACTCATCGTGGAAATCATGCAGTCGAGCATCGACACGTCCACATACTGACCCCGCCCCGTCTGCTCCCGCGCGCGCAATGCGAGCAGAATCCCGACCACTGAGAAGACCCCCGCCGTGACATCGCTCACGCCATACCCGCAGCGCACCGATTCGCCCTCCGCGGTCCCGGTGATGCTTAACAGCCCGCTGGAGCCTTGCACCACCAGATCCATCGCCGCCTCGTCGCGCGAGGGCCCCGCCTGCCCGTATCCCGAGATGGAACAGTAAATCAGCCGCGGATTCCGCTCGCGCACCTGTTCATAGCCCAACCCCAGGCGCTCCATCGATCCCGGCCGGAAGTTTTCCACCAGTACGTCCATGCGGTCGATCAGCCGCAGACACAGCTCCTTCCCTTCCCCTTGCTTCAGATCGATAGAGATGCCGCGCTTGCCACGATTCAGCCCCAGAAACACGTTGGCGATTCCGCCCGCGAACGGCGGTCCCCAGCCTCGCGCCATATCGCCCTCGCGCGATTCCAGCTTGCAGACGTCGGCGCCGTAGTCCGCCAGCAGTAATGTGCAATAGGGTCCGGCCAATGCGTGGCTGAAGTCCAGCACACGAATGCCATCGAGGGGTTTGGTCATTGGCGCATCACGCCGCTCGCATCGGCTTCGCGCACCAGGCGATCCGCGTCTTCCTGTACCAGGAATCGCTGCTCGACTAATCGCTGCGCGGCGGATTTCACGCGCGCTACATAATTCTCGCGGGAACCGTATCTTTCCTCAAGCGACGGCCTCGGATCTCCCACCGCCTCACGTTCGGCCTTCGTGTGCGCAAACGGAATTATTCCTCGCGAGAAACCGCACCCCCGGCCCTTCAGATAACCGCTCGTTGTCACGTTCCAACCCAGATATGTGCCCAACGGCGCCTGATGCAATGCCGATGGCACGCCCCCAATCTCATTGCCATCGGCATCCGTCTTTGGTACGAGCATGGGAATCGTGCCTTTGACAATCGGAGGCTGTACGGAAATCACGCCCGATAAATCGTTGTACCGAAAAGCGGGCCCCAGATCGTAGTCGAAGAAATTATTGATCAGATTATCCGGAAGCGGCGCGCCCGGAATAACCGGGAACCCCATGTCGCCATGGACCGGCGGAGCCAGTTCGCCGCGGCTCAGCATCGGATAACGGCTCTCCGGAGGAGCGATGCCCATGGAATGATCGCCGACCGCCAAAACTGATTCATCGACACCTAGCGTAACGGCCATTGCCGGCATTAGGCAAATGCAACGTCATTTGCCGTGCGCATTCGCCGAAAGATTATTGGGTACGAGATAACTGCCTACCTGCAGAAACCGGGCGATCGGCTCGACATGGCCGCCGGCGACGCCTGGCGCAATACTGGGGCGCTTTGATGCCGCTCGAGGCGGACCAGATTGTGAGGCAAAGCAGGGACACGATGGCAAGCAGACGTTAGCTCATAGCCTCGATCATGCTACTGAACTTACAATCGTGCTCCTGATCGTGGCACGGACGTTCAAAAGGTAATACAAAAGAGCCGCGGTTTTGGGTTTTTGTGTACGGCTCGCACTGCCCCAAGCCGGCAAGGCAGGTAACGCTCCCGGTCTCAAATTCACTATCTACAGGATACAGAGACTCCTTTCCGGCGCGGAGGAACTGCAGCCATGCTCCACGGGCCTGGAAAGCGTAGGGATTTTAAACATTAAGGAGAAATGATCATGCCCACCTTTGCCGGTTTGAACGCGGCACAGACGACAATCGTCACCAAGGACATCGCGAACGCGCGCCAATTGGCGATGCGAGCCGTGAATTCCATGACTTTGAGCGCAATCGCGACGCCGGGAGGTTCTCGCGATTACAGCTACGGTATACGCCCAGCGACCGCGAGACTGCTATACGAAGCGTTCTGCATTAGCGAGACACAACCCGATCCCGACCAGGTGGACAAGGTAAAGAACGTTTTCGTGAGCTTCGATGGACGAATGCAGGGAACCGCCTTTACTTTTGTTCCCGGCCGCGCAAAGCCCGGAGTCATTGAATTCGAGGCCTTTACGGATCGCACGAAGCCGAACACGATCTTCCTGCGAGTGGAATACTTCGCCAAACCGGATGCCGATCGCCCGCTGACGCTGCTGCATGAGTACGTACACCTGGTGTTTTCGAACAATCCGGGAAATGGTCACCCTGGCGGTCAGCAGATTGCCTTCGGGCGTACGGTCATGGGCATCCCTTTTGCGGACGCTTCAAGAAACCCGTATTGCTACGAATATTATGCGCACTATATCTGAACTGAGAGAGGGTTGGAACCCTCAAAGTTACCCGGCGAACCGGGGCGATGAGTCCCGGCGACGACAACCCTTGTCACGCCGCTCGCGCCTGCGAATCACTCCGACACGCAAAGATTAGCGAAGTATGCTTCAGTTCCGACTCCGATCCACAATGCCAAGGCGCCGTTGCTTTCTCCGAGTTTAAGATCGTTCACTACCAGTACCGGCTGCGGGGCGCCGTTCACGGGTCTTGGCGGGAAACGATGACGACGGGATGCGTCTTAGCAGCGAGTCCCCAGTCAGCCAGCGAGATTTCACCGGGCTGGGGGCTCATCGAGCAGATCGAGGACGTCCTGTTCGGCGGCGCGCGAGCGCACGAAGTCAAGGATGTCGCGATCGGCGAGCTCTATAAGCTCAATGATGCGCTCCCTGGTCTCTGCCGCTGTCTCCGGTTTCCAATCGCGTAATCGAGCGTCTAGTTTCTCTGCCAACGCGTCCACGATGACCTCCTGTTTCCGTTATTAGCAACGCCTTTGACACTCCAAGGACTTTGCCGCGTACCCCAACGGCGGGGCATGGAGACCCCAGCTAGCCAGTGAAGCGTGGCAAATACAGCCGCAGTCGCGACCGTTCTCCGAAGCAGAGCTCAAATCTGCCTGACCTTGACCAGGTAAGATCCACAGTCCTCTACCGCCTGCTCCCGAAGTCTTTCTTTAATTGCTGTGTCCGCCCGGTGATCCCATCAGCCGCATCTCATTCGTCGCCGCAAACCCCAGCGACTCATACAACGCCCGTCCGGTATCGCTCGCGTGCAGGATCACGCAATCCACGCCGTTCTCCCGCGTCCATTCGAGCGCCGTTTCCATTAGGGCTCGGGCAATGCCGCGGCGCCGGCTGTCAGGACGCACATACACGTTGAGAATATTTCCCCGGCGCGCTCCGCTTCCGATCACGTGGGGCGGCCAATCCATCAGCCAGAGGCCCGCGCCGCCGGCGATGGAGCCGTCGGCCGCCATGGCCATCCACGCTAGATACTCTCCCGATTCCATCCTCTGGCGCACCCAGGGTTCGAACGCCGCGCTCATCTTCGCGAGCTTCGTCTCATCGTTGCGGCCCATGTCACGAAACATCTCGCGGCGGTGCTCCACAATGGCCGCCGCGTCGTCCGGGCCAGCTATGCGGATGGAGTATCCTTCGCTCAGGACCCGTGGCACTTTTTATATTTCTTGCCGCTGCCGCAAGGGCATGGATCGTTACGGCCCACCTTCGCGCCGCCGTTCACGGTCTTCGGCGCCGTCGAACCGTCGCCGCCGAATTGGAGGTCCGCCAGCTCGCGATCCTTCTTGCGCAGCTGGTCTTGGTGAAGTCCTCCATGGTGGCCTTCGCCGCCTGGCGCTGCTGCTCGCTCGGCTCCGGCTTGGCGGGCTTCGTCGGTCTCGTCCCCGTCCTCGTCTTCATCCTCGGGGAAAGGAAGAACCGGCGCCGCGCCGGTGTTCACCTGCAGGAAGTACAGATAGCGGACCGTCTCGTCTTCGATGCGGTCCATCATCGCCGTGAAGAGCTCGTAGGATTCCTTCTTGTATTCGACCAGCGGATCCTTCTGGCCGTACGCGCGGTTGCCGATGCCCTGCTTCAGTTCGTCCATCGACAGCAGGTGGTCTTTCCACTGGTTGTCGATCACCTGCAGCATGACGATGCGCTCGGTCTGCCGCATGACGTCCGGGCCCACCAGGTCTTCTTTCTCCTGGTACTTCTGCTGCAGCCGCTCGAAGATGCGGTCGGCCATCTCCACGCGCGTCAGATCCGGCCAGGTCGGCCGGGTCGATTCTTGCGCCGAACGAGCTCAGGATGTCGTTGCGCAGGGTGGCGAGGTCCCAGGTGTCGGGGTGCTTGTCCTCCGGGCAGCGCATGTCGATGAACTGCTCGACGATGCCGCGCACCATGTCCATGACGCGCTCTTTCTGATCGACGCCTTCCAGCAGCTGGCGGCGCATGCCGTAGACGGCCTGCCGCTGCTTGTTGTTGACGTCGTCGTATTCGAGCAGGTGTTTGCGCGCTTCGAAATTCTGCGCTTCCACGGCTTCCTGCGCCTTGGCGATGCGCTTGGTGATGAGTCCCGATTCGATCGGCACGTCCTCTTCCATGCCGAGCCGCAGCATCAGGTTCTGCATGCGCTCGCCGCCGAAGATGCGCAGCAGATCGTCCTGCAGGGAAAGGAAGAAGCGCGAACTGCCGGGGTCGCCCTGGCGGCCGGCGCGGCCGCGAAGCTGGTTATCGATGCGCCGCGAATCGTGGCGCTCGGTGCCCACGATGTGCAGCCCGCCGAGCGCGACCACTTCGTCGTGCTCCTCGTCGGTCTCCTGCTTGAATCCGTTGTAGAGCTCGTCCCACTTGTCGCGCCGCACCCGATAGAACTGGTCGTGGTGCGTGAAGTAGTAGAAGTGCTCGTCGGCAATGTACTGTTCCTGGTTCTCGGGTAGGCGCTCCGCGACCTTCTGTTTCAGGCACTCGTCCTTGGTCATGAACTCGGGGTTGCCGCCGAGCAGAATGTCGGTACCGCGGCCGGCCATGTTGGTGGAGACCGTCACCATTCCGCGGCGCCCGGCCTGCGCGACGATCGAAGCTTCGCGCTCGTGATTCTTGGCGTTCAGAACCTCGTGCCGCACGCCCATGCGCTTCAGAATGCTCGACAGGCGCTCCGATTTCTCCACCGAGATGGTGCCCACCAGCACCGGCTGCCCGGTGGCGTGCAACTCTTGATCTCCTTGGCGGCGTTGCGGAACTTCTCTTCCTCGGTGCGGTAGACGATGTCCGTGTTTTCCTTGCGGATCATCGGCTGGTTGGTGGGAACCACCGTCACATCGAGCTTGTAGATCTTCTCGAATTCCGCCGCTTCGGTTTCCGCCGTACCGGTCATGCCGGACAAGCTTCTTGTACATGCGGAAGTAGTTCTGGAAGGTGATGGTGGCGAGCGTCTGGTTCTCGCGCTGGATCTTGACGCCTTCCTTGGCTTCCACCGCCTGGTGCAACCCGTCGCTCCAGCGCCGCCCCGGCATCAGGCGGCCGGTGAACTCGTCCACGATGACCACTTCGGGCCCTTCGTCGCCATCGCGCACCACATATTCGCGGTCGCGCTGATAGAGCACGTGCGCGCGCAGGGCCTGCTGCACGTGGTGGTTGCACTCGATGTTCGTGGGGTCGTACAGGTTGCCGAGCCGAGCAGCTTTTCCACCTTGAGCACGCCTTCTTCGGTGAGCGCCAGCGGACTTGTGCTTTTCGTCGATGGTGTAGTCGCCGGTGGTGTATTTTTCGCCGGGCTCCTTGCCTTCGATCACTTCGCCGCGCACCAGTTTGGGGATGATGCGGTTGATCTTGTAATACTTGTCGGTCGATTCCTCGCTCGGCCCGGAAATGATGAGCGGCGTCCGCGCTTCGTCGATCAGGATCGAATCCACTTCGTCGACGATGGCGAAGTTGTGCGCGCGCTGCACGCAATCTTCGATGCGGAACTTCATGTTGTCGCGCAGATAGTCGAAGCCGAATTCGTTGTTGGTGCCGTAGGTGATGTCGGAGTTGTAGGCGTCCTTGCGCTCCTGGTCGTCGAGGTCGTGCACGATCACGCCCACGTGCAGGCCGAGGGATTTGTAGAGGCGGCCCATCCATTCCGAGTCGCGTTTGGCCAGGTAGTCGTTGACCGTGACCACGTGTACGCCCTTGCCTTCGAGAGCGTTCAGGTAGGACGGCAGCGTGGCGACCAGCGTCTTGCCTTCGCCGGTCTTCATTTCGGCGATCTTGCCCTTGTGCAGCACCATGCCGCCGATCAACTGCACGTCGAAATGGCGCATGTTGAGCACGCGCCGGCCGGCCTCGCGGACCACGGCGAATGCTTCGATCAGCAGATCGTCGAGCGTGGCGCCTTGCGCAATGCGCTCTTTGAATTCGATGGTTTTGGCGGCCAGATCGATATCGGAGAAGGCGCGCATCGCGGGTTCAAGCTCGTTGATCGCCGCCACTGTGGGCAGCATTGCCTTGATCTCGCGTTCGTTCTTGGTGCCAAATACTTTGGCTAGGACGGTATCGATCATGTATTGTGGTCTCGGGACGGGCCTACGATCCCGATTATTATTTTACCCTGTCAGAGGGACGCGGCGCGAGAACCGATCTTAACAGTGCGCTAGGCCCGTACCCGTGGGTCCGCCTGTCGACGCGCCGAAAAAATGCGGGTGAGGTTGCCGATACCGTTGCCTATGCGTCAGCGGCCATGCCGACAGTACTTTGCACTTCGCCGTGCCGGTCCCACGAACCCGTTCTGCGGAGCGGTTTAGCGCCCTCGTGGATCCCGCGCGCGGGGGAAAAGGCTAAAACCCCGCTACACGATGCATTCGACTGCCGTGCCGGCCGCCCAGTTTAGTGTCCTGCGTTCGCCATCCGGAGGTTTAAGGGCCTTTCATTCCACCATCCGGTTCGCGGGTCACAACGGACAAAACACCCGCTCTGGCTACTTTCTATGCTGCACTCGCATCGCCAGTGTTAGCCAAGCGACGTCTGGCGGACGCCCTACGAGTTCGTGAAGCAATCCTGCCGAGAAACCGTGCGCGCCATATTAGTCGTTCACGGGCAAGCCTTTCCCGCGCATTTTATACCGCTCGGCCGCCCCGGCCAGGCATGGCGCAAGAGAGCGGCGCTACAGCCGGCAGATCAGTAGTTCCCGTTCGTAAATCATCTCGGGTGGCAGATGGTCATGCAGGTTGATCAGCATCTCTTCCTGCTCCATCACTTCGCTTCGCCACGCCTTGCGGATCGAAAGCCTGTAGCTGGTCGAAAGCTTCGCGCGGAAAATCGAGCCCACGCCAATCGATGTCCTCGTATCGCGGCATCCACCCGATCGGCGTTTCGCGGCCCAAAGCACGGCCATGCGCGCGGTCCACGATCCACTTCAGCACGCGCATGTTCTGCCCGTAACCCGGCCACAGGAACTTGCCATCCGCGTCCTTGCGGAACCAGTTCACCATGAATACGCGCGGCGTTACCGAGAGCGACCGCTGCATCTTGATCCAGTGGCGGAAATAATCGCCCATGTGATAGCCGCAGAACGGCAGCATCGCCATAGGGTCGCGCCGCACCTTGCCCGGTTGCGCCCGCGGCGGCCGCTGTGGTCTCCGAACCCATGGTCGCGCCCGCATATACCGCCGACGTCCAGTTGAAAGCCTGGTACACCAGCGGCGTCGTGGTCGCGCGCCGCCCGCCGAACATCATCGCCGAGATCGGCACGCCCGCAGGATCTTCCCATGCCGGATCGATCGACGGACACTGCGACGCCGGCGCCGTGAAGCGCGCATTCGGATGCGCAGCCTTCGCGCCGGTCGCCTTTCCAATCTCGGGAGTCCACACGTTGCCCTTCCAATCCAGGCATTCCGCCGGCGGCTCGTCAGTCATCCCCTCCCACCACACGCCGCCTTCCGGCGTCAGGGCCGTGTTGGTGAAAATCGAGTTCTTCGCCAGCGTCGCCATCGCATTCGGATTGGTCTTGACCGAGGTCCCCGGCGCAACGCCGAAGAAACCGGCCTCCGGATTGATCGCGCGCAGTTGTCCGTTGGCGTCGGGCTTGATCCACGCGATATCGTCGCCCACCGTCCAGACCTTCCAGCCTTCGAACTCCTTCGGCGGAATCAGCATCGCGAGATTCGTCTTGCCGCATGCGCTGGGGAAGGCCGCGGAAATATAAGTCTTCTCGCCGTGCGGATCTTCGATCCCCACAATCAGCATGTGCTCCGCCAGCCAGCCTTCGTCGCGCGCCAGGTTCGACGCGATGCGCAACGCCAGCACTTCTTGCCCAGCAGCGCATTGCCGCCGTAGCCCGATCCATACGACCAGATCTCGCGCGTCTCCGGGAAATGCACAATGTACTTCTCCGGGTTGCACGGCCATGGCACGTCCTTCTGCCCCGCCGCCAGCGGCGCGCCTACGCTATGGATGCACGGCACTACGCGCTTGCGGTCGGCGTCGATTTCCTGAAAGACCTTGATGCCAATGCGCGCCATGATCCGCATGTTCACCACTGCGTACGGCGAATCCGTCAATTGCACGCCAATGCGCGCAAGCGGCGATTCAATCGGCCCCATGCTGAACGGCAGCACATACATCGTGCGCCCCTCCATGGCTCCATTGAAAAGTTCCTTCAGTTTGCGCCGCATGTCGAACGGCTCCATCCAGTTGTTCGGTGGGCCCGGCGTTGTCTTTCGAAAGCGAGCAGATGAACGTGCGGTCTTCCACGCGGGCCACATCGCCCGCATCGGAGCGGGCGTAATAACATCCCGGCCAGAGATCCTGGTTGAGCTTGATGAAGGTTCCGCTTTCCACCAGCTTGCCGCACAGGAAATCGTATTCTTCTTGCGAACCATCTACCCAGTGGATGGCTGACGGCTTGGTCAGTTTGGCAACCTTATCCACCCAGCGAAGGAGATGGGTATTGGTTGCGAGGGGCGTTGCTGTATCGAGACTGGGCATATTCGCCATGGTACGACAGTTCGCCGTTTCTCTCGAAATACTCCGGCGAACGTACTTGTACCGCCCCGCGGCTCCCGCGGGCGGCTATCGAAAACTCAGTTCCCGCCAACCGTCAGCGTTACGCCGCCGGGGCTTGCAATCGACCCCACCTGCACCGTCACCGGCGCCGCCGCGATTGTGCTCGGCCCAAACGGAACTTGCACAGCAACCGCCGTCACGCCCGGCGCCGGGCGCGCATGTTGATTGACGATGCTCGCCTGCTGCCCGCCGATGGTCACGTTCAAAGGCCCCGCCAGAAATTGCGATGGCGCGCCATTGATAAACAGCGTCACCGTGCTGCCGGGCACAGCCGGATGGCCGCTGCTGTTGAGGCTTCCATCGGCGTTGAGAGCCAGCGCCTGCCCCAGTCCGCTCGAGTTCACCGTGAAGAGCGCCGGCGAGGCCGCGGCTAGCGGAATTGTCACCGTCGCGCCCGTCTGCCCCAGATATTGCACCGCAACCTGCGCGTTAGGCCCGCTCACGGAGCGAGGCACTATGGCAGAAACCTGCGTTCGCGGAAACATAAACGATCTGCGCCGGGATTCCATCCACCAACACCACCACGCCGTCAAATTGCACCGGGCCCGAGGTTCCGTTCGCGGCGTGGAGCGGCGAGTTGCACCGGTCCCAACGTGCTCCCGTAGATCGCGACAATCTCGCCTGGCGCAATCGCGCCCGTCTGGTTGCTTGCCGCGTTCGTAATCGCGCTGATGCTGGGGCCGCTGCCCGTCGCGGCTTGCTGAATCAACCGCACCGCATTATTACCCGCATCGGCTACATAAACGCGTCCCGACGAATCTACCAGCAAGGCGCCTGGCGCATTCAATTGCGCCGATCCCGCCGGCCCGCCATCGCCGGCATAGCAGCAGTTGCCGGTCCCGGCCAACGTCGTAATCGTGCCGTTCGAAACTTCGCGCACGCGGTTATGGCCCGTATCGCTCAAATAGACGTTGCCCGCCGCATCCACCGCCACAGAGTATGGCGCATCCAACAGCGCCGCCGTCGCCGGTCCGCCATCGCCGATGCCGTACGCCGCGCTGCCCGCCAACGTCGAGATGGTCCCGTTCGTCGCCACCTCGCGCACGCGATTGTTGCCCTGATCGGCGATATACATGTTCCCCGCCGCGTCCAGCGTTACCCCTGTCGGCAGGTTCAATTGCGCCGAAGTCGCCGCGCCGCCATCGCCGCCCGGACCCTGTCCGCCGTTGCCCGCCACCGTGGTGATGGTCCCATCCGGCAACAACTCGCGGATACGCTGGTTGCCCGTGTCAGCTATATAAATGTGCCCGCCGCCAGCCGAATAAATGCCATGCGGATCGTGAATCGACGCCGCGTCCGCTGGCCCGGTGTCGCCATAAAAACTCGCATTGCCGTTGCCCGCGATACTGAAAGAGCGTGCCATCGGGCAACAGTTTGCGAATGCGGTTGTTACTCGAATCGGCGATGTACACGTTGCCATCCGCATCCGACGTGAGCCCTCGCGGGCTGTTCAATTGCGCCCTGACCGCCGCGCCTCCGTCGCCCGAATATCCCGGCTGGCCCGTGCCGGCGGCGGTGGAGATGATTCCAGAGGGCGAAATCTTGCGCACCCGATGATTGGCCGTATCGGCCACATATAGGTTGCCCGCCGTGTCGAAAGTAAGCGCTGCCGGATCGTCAGCTGCGCCGCCGTGGCTCCGCCGCCATCGCCCGAATAGCTCTCCATGCCATTCCCGGCCGCCGTCGACACCACTCCAGCGGAGTTGATTTTCCACACCCGGTAATCGCCTTCCGCGAGACCGGTGCCTGTGCCGATCGATCCTTCGGCGACAAAGATATCTCCCGAGCCGTCTACCGCGATGCCCGTAGGTCCGTTCAAGCGAATTGTGGTCGCCACCGCCTCGTCGAAGATGATCTCGGTCCCAGTGCCGCCGATCACGGTCTGGATCTTGCCTTGGGCCACCTTGCGTATGCGGCTGTTTCCAAAATCGGCGATATACAAGTTGCCGCCGTTATCGATTGCGACATCCGTGGGCAAAAACATCGTAGCCGACGCGGCCGCGCCGCCGTCTCCCGCAAACGACGAGAGTCCCGTACCTGCAATCGTCTGAATGATCCCGCCGCGACATCACGCGCACGCGGTTGTTGAATGTGTCGGCGATGTAGACCGCTCCGGACGGATCGGCCGCCACGCCCTCCACCTGATCCAGCGCCGCCGAGGTTGCGGGACCGCTGTCGCCGCTGTATCCCACCGATCCGTTACCGGCGAAAGTCGTGATCACCCCGCTCTTCGAGACCTTGCGTACTACGCTGTTACCCGAATCCGCGATATAAAGGTTACCCGCGGCGTCGAGCGCCAACCCCATCGGCGCATTCAACTGCGCCTGCGCGGCCGGTCCGCCGTCGCCGGTGTATCCCGCGGCGCCTTGCCCTGCGTAAGTGGAGATGATACCCGTGGGCGAGATGGCGCGCACAACATTGGCCGAGGTATCGGCAACGTAAATATTGCCGGCGGAATCCACCGCGATTCCATCCGGAAACTGCACCTGCGCCAATGTCGCTGCACCGCCGTCGCCCGAATAACCCGAGCGGCCAGTCCCCGCGATGCGCGTCAGCGTGCCCGAGCTATCCACCTTGAAGACGCAGTGTGTCCCGCCGAAATAAAAGTTACCCGCCCCATCCACGGCCACGCGCGGAGGATCGCCAATCGACGCCTGATTGGCCGCGATCGGAGCGGGGGAGCCGCTCCCCCCGCGACGGTGGAAATGACATACTGCTGCGCCTGAGCTAAGAGATTGAAAAAAAGAAGAACTGGTAAGAAGCAGAACCGCATGGGTACCCTGAGAAACGATCGTATGAACTTGTTAGTTATACCATGTGGCGCAACGCATAACTTGAGCCGCGCAGGCTCCCCGGGCTGCGCGGCAGGGACCCTACAGAAAGCCGCGTGAAGCGGCACGAAACCCGAAAAGGCCGCGCCTATTCTGCTACCCTCGAAGTTTCCATGGTCCCCAACCATTTCGACCTCGTCGCCGCGTCGCGCCAGGAGATGCTCGCGCATGGCTTCCTTCCGGATTTCCCGCCGACGCCATGAACCAGTTGCATTCGATACAGGCCGCGCCGGACCCGCAACTCCGCGATCTGACCGCGCTCCTCTGGTCTTCCATCGATAACGACGATTCGCGCGACCTCGATCAAATCGAATGGGCGGAGCGCGCGCCCGCCGGAATCCGCGTCCTCGTCGGCATCGCCGATGTCGATTCCGCCGTCAAGAAGGACACGCCCATCGACCACTATGCCGCGCACGAGACCACCAGCGTCTACGCGGGCATTCACACCTATCCCATGCTGCCCGAGAAGCTCTCGACCGATCTCACCTCCCTCAACGAGGCCGGCGATCGCGCCGCGGTGGTGATCGAATTCGTGGTCGGGGACGATGGATCGATCTCCTCGCCCGACATCTACCGCGCACGCGTCCGCAACCACGCGCAGCTCACATACAATGCCGTCGGCGCATGGCTCGAAGGGAAAGGCCGCCGCGCCTCCCAAGGTCGCAGCGTCGGCCGAATTGCAGGCGCAGCTTCGCCTCCAGGATGAAGCCGCGCAGAAACTGCGCGCCGCCCGCTTTCGCCTGGGCGCCCTCACCTTCGATCGCCTCGAAGCCCAGGCTATAATCACCGACGGCCACGTCAGGACATCCAGGCACGCGTCTCCAACCGCGCCACCCAGTTGATCGAAGATTTCATGATCGCGGCCAACGAAACCATGGCGCGGTCGCTGAGCGATGCGGGCGTCTCCTCCATCCGCCGCGTCGTGCGCGATCCCGAACGCTGGAGCCGCATCGTTGACGTTGCCCACCGTTCCATGAGCGGCTGCCGCCCGAGCCCGATTCCGGCGCGCTCAATCAGTTCCTCATCCGCCGCAAGGAGGCCGATCCCGATGGCTATGAATCTCTCTCGCTCTGCATCCTGAAGTTGATGGGCCCGGGCAATACGTGCTCGCCCGTGGCGGGCGGGACGCCCCCGGCCACTTCGGCCTCGCCGCGCACGATTACACCCACTCCACGGCGCCCAACCGCCGTTTCGCCGACCTGGTGACCCAGCGGCTGGTCAAAGGCCTTCCAGGCGCGCCAGCCATCGCCCTATACCGACGAGGAACTGGACGCCATCGCGCGCAACTGCACCGAAAAGGAAGACGGCGCCCGCAAGGTGCAGCGCAACATGCTCAAGCGCATGGCGGCGTTGGCCATGCAACACCGCATCGGTCAAACTTTCCGGCCATCGTCACCGGCGCCAGTCAGAAGGGCGTGTTCGTGCGCATCGCCGATCCGCCGGTGGAAGGCCGCATCATGCGCGGCGAAGCAGGGTCTCGACGTAGGCGAGCACGTGCGTGTCTCGTTGCTCAACGCCGATCCCGCAGCGCGGCTTTATCGATTTTGCGAGGGCATGATGACGACAGAAAACTCTTGCGTCACACCGTGGCCACGCTCGCCTATCGCGGCGGCAAGGCCATGCGTGGCGCGCCCGCCGAATTCGCCGACTTTCGCTCGGTGCCGAAAGCCTCGCACGCCGGCGAGATTCTCGCTCACATGGGCGGATCTCTTCGATTGGGCCATGGCGCTCGCCGACGGCAAACACGTCTGGCGCAATTCCCCGCCGCTCCCATGGGACGACGGCATGGCGCGATTTTTCGCCGCGCTCGAAGCCTTCGACCGCCGTCTCGCCTCGGACCGAGCCGCTCGCCACAAGCCCCGAGCAACTTTTCCAGGGTCCGATCGCCGACGCCCTCACGCATATCGGGTCAAATCGCTATGCTGCGCCGCCTCGCGGGCTGCCCTTGCCGCGCTGAGAATTACTTCGTCGCCACTATCGAAACGGGCCGCGTTGGGCGCCGACCAAGCGGCGCCGGTCCGGGAGTTCGATTAACCGATGGCGCTCTGGCTCTCCGAAGCCGACGTGCGCGCGCTGCTTTCGCTGCCGGAACTGATCGGCGCCATGGAATCGGCGCTGGCCGCCTTTTCGGCCCGCCAAGTGGATCAACCGGTGCGCACGGCGATCGAAATCCGCGACCGCACCTTCTTCGCTTCCATGCCGGCCTACGATGGCGCGCACGGAATTCTCGGCGCGAAACTGGTAACGGTATTTCCAGACAACGCCGCGCGCGGCCTGCATACGCACCTTGCCGCCATTTCGCTCTTCGACGCCGGCACCGGCGAGCTCGCGGCAGTCATGGACGGCCGCTACATCACCGAACTGCGCACCGCTGCGGCATCGGCAGTCTCGGTGCGGCATCTTCGCGCGCCGATGCTTCCAAGCTCGCGATTCTGGGCTCGGGCGTGCAGGCCCGCAGCCATCTGGCGGCGCTGCCACTGGTTCGGGAGTTCCGCGAAATCCGCGCCTGGAGCCCCACGCGGCGCATTTGCACGAGTTCGCCCAAGGCCCCGTTCAAGCGGCGCCTTCAGCCGAAGACGCGGTGCGAGGCGCCGATGTGATCCTGATCGCGACCAGTTCCGTGAGTCCAGCCATCGCAAACGAATGGGTGAGCGAGGGCGCCGCACGTCATTGCGATCGGCGCATGCCGCCCCTCGCAGCGCGAGATCGACCCCGCGCTGGTAGCCCGCGCCGCGCTCTTCACCGATTCACGCGCAGCGGTCCTGAAGGAATCCGGCGACGTGATTCAATCGATGCGCGAAGGCCGTTTTGCCGAGGACCACGTGCGCGCGGAACTAGGCGAAGTAATCAATCGCAGCAAGCCGGGCCGCCAATCGCCGGAACAAGTGACGCTGTTCAAGTCGCTAGGCCTGGCGATCGAAGATCTGACTGCGGCAGATCTGGTCTACCGTCGCGCACGAGAAGTTGGAATGGGAGTCGAGATCGCGCTTTAGCGCGCCTTGCGGAACTTTTCACGATTCTTCACCAAACTGCCAAAACGCGATTTAATGAAGGTAATGCCCCCGCAGCAGACCCGGCAGATCGACTTTGACGTCGCTGCTTTGTTTGACGCGCTCGACGCGCAGCGCCGCGACCGCAAACTGAGTTGGCAAGGCGTCGCGGGGGAATTATGGGAGCAGTCCGCAACGCTCAACGCGCAACGTAACGATCACCCCATTAGCGCCTCGACGCTTACCGGCATAGCGAAGAGGGGGGATGCCACCTGCCAACATGCGCTTTTCATCCTTCGCTGGCTGGGCAGGACGCCAGAGAGCTTCGTGCCAGGCCTCCCGGCTGACGCAGAGAGGACCGCGCTTCCGCTCGCAGGGCCCGGTCGGCGGCTTCGTTGGGATCTTCAGAAACTCTATGACGCGCTTGAGGGGCAGCGCTGCGACCAGCGCCTCTCCTGGCCGCAACTCGCGCGTGAATTGCAATGCAGTCCCAATCAGCTCAGCGGACTGAAACGCGTGAGATTCGCAATCGGCATGAAGCTGGCAATGCGCATCGTCCTCTGGCTTGATCGTCCGGCGCGTGATTTCATCTACGCGGCGAAGTGGTGACTGACGGCTGTACGAACATCTTCGTTGACTTACGAACCAGTTCGTATAATAATCGTTCCAGATGGGTAAATTCCCGAAACCTACCGAAGCGGAACTCGCGATCCTCCGCGTTCTGTGGCAGCGCGGACCCAGTACCGTGCGCGAGGTCCACCAAACCCTTAACGAGGTCAAGAAGACCGGATACACCACGGTCTTGAAGTTCATGCAGATTATGCATGAAAAAGGCTTGGTGACCCGCGACGAAAAGCCGTACGCGCATGTCTACGAGGCGCGCCTGCCGCAGGAGCAGGCCCAGCGCACTCTTGTGGCGGACCTTCTGGACCGCGCCTTTGAAGGCTCGATGAGCAGGTTGGTGTTGCAGGCTTTGTCTTCGAGGAAAGCCACCGCGGAGGAGTTGTCCGAGATTCGCAAAATCCTCAAGGACTACGAGCGAGGTACAAAATGACGTTGGAAATCCTACTAGCGCATCCCGCAGTGCAGGCTCTGGGCCGGGCGCTGCTTCACTTCCTCTGGCAAGGGTCACTGCTGGCCTTGTTCTTGTGGATCGTCAAGACGATCGCTCCGTCATCGGCGGCCCGCCTTCGATACGCGGCGGCGAGCCTGATCATGCTGATGATGCCAATCGCGCTAATCGTCACGGCTACGTGGAATTCCCATAGCGAACCGGGGGGGGCTGCGGCGGTTCCTCGATTGTCCATCCAGGCGCCGGCGCATATGCTGGAGCGGCTCGTCTATTATGTCCCGGCCTCCAGCGCGCCCGCACGCCGGAATCTTCGGATGGGCCGTGTGCATTTGGTTAATCGGGGTACTGCTGCTTTCCTCGCGCGTCGCAGGCGGCTGGATGGGCGTGCAGGAAACTGAAGCGGGGAGCAAGCCCCGCAGGCGCTGAACTGGAGGACATAGTCAGACGCTTGAAACGGAGGCTGCGCATTTCCGCCCCTGTCCGATTGTGTACGTCTGCGGCAGTCCGGGTTCCCACTGCGATTGGCTGGCTTCGGCCCTACATTCTTCTGCCTGTGACGGCGCTCACCGGTCTCAGTGAGGCACAAATCATGGCGATCCTTGCGCATGAGTTGGCTCATATTCGCCGGCACGACTACATCGTAAATATCCTTCAAACAGCGGTCGAGACTGTGCTGTTCTACCACCCCGCCGTGTGGTGGGTGGGCAGGCAGATGCGGCTGCGAACGGGAGCATTGTTGCGACGATATAGCGGTCGCCGTCTGCGGGAGCGCCTTCGAATATGCGAGCGCGTTGGCTGAGATGGAGCAAATCCGCGACCGGATTCCCGCGCCTGCGCTCGCCGCTACACGGAGGTGACTTGCTGGGCCGAATCCGCCGGGTGTTGGGCCGGGAGGACCGCACGTCGCGGTCATTGGGAGGCATTGCGGCGGCCGCATTGGCGCTGTCGATGGCGACCGCAATCGTTTCGCTATATGCCGCGCCGCAGGAGGCGCCGCCCGCGTTCGAGGTAGCCCTAGAGTTTTGCACTTTTTCGCGCTCGATCTGTTCTGTTGACTGAGGGGTCCGGGTCCAAACATTTCCATTTGAAAATGTAGCTTTTCCGTTGACATCGCATTCGTGTTCGGATATCTTTCAGTTATATGGTGAAAGATAAGACCGAACGAATTATAGAGGTACGCAAGCGCCTCGCTCAACAGGTACCCGACCCCACCATTGCTCTCGCGGGTTCGCTCATGAAGCGCATGATCCGCTGCAACAAGCCGGGTTGCCGATATTGCGAGAAGGATAAGGGCAAGGGCCACGGCCCGATCTGGATTCTCTCGGTCGGCGCAGGCAACCGGCGGGTGCGCCAGATCCCTGTGCCCGCTGATCTGAAACAGGACGCCGAGGAGGGCGTACGCCGCTATGCCGAGATTCAGAAGTGCCTGAAACAGATCTCAGGCCTGAACGTGGAACTACTGGAAGAACGCAAAAAGCGCTGACGCGCTTTTTTTGATTTCCTTATTTTTCAATACAGTGATGAAAGAGTGACGCGCCTATGCCCGATCTCCTCGTCCGCTCCTTTGCTCCCCTACTGTTCGCCTTTCAGCCGTGCTTTACCCGGCCCTGCTTCTCTCCTTCTGGGCGCTGACCTGTGCCTGGATCCTTTGCTCGGGCCGCCGTTCCCTCACACGTGTCATTCAGTCCGGGGAACTGGGCCGCTTCAAGCACTTCTGCTCGTTTCACCGTTTCTTCAGCCAGGCCCGCTGGAACCTGGACGACCTCGGCCACTGCGTCTTCCAACTGCTACTGCCTTTCTGTCCCGAAATCCTCACCGGCGCCGTCGATGACACGCTGGCGCGCAAGTCGGGACGCCACATCTGGGGCGCGGGCATGCACCACTACCTGCTCCGTTCTACCCAGAAACGGCCCGTCTTTTCCTTCGGCCACAGCTGGGTCGTTCTCTCCCTGCATGTCTTGTTTCCGTTCGCGCCCCAAAGACATGGGCACTCCCTGTCCTCTGTCCGCCTCTATCGCAAACGGAAGAACCCGAAAGCCGCTCGGCCGCAATGGAAGGCCGGAAAAGAAGCAGACCGGGCAGGCGACCGAGAAGCAGTATCGAACACGTCCTCAACTCGCTCTGGAAATGATTCAGGTCGTCGCCCGCTGGCTCGGCCCGCGTAAACTCCGCGTGTTGGGAGACAGTGAATATGCCGGTGGTTCTATCAGCCGCCATCTGCCGGCCAACACCGAGTTGATCAGCCGCATGACCATGAACGCCGCCCTGTATCAGTTGCCTCCGCGCGGAACCGCCAGTCGCGGGCGGCGGCGCAAGAAAGGTGTGAGGTTATCGAATCCGCTCCAGATGGCACAGGACTCCCGCAGTTCCTGGATCAAAACCACCGTGTGCCTCTATGGACGTAGGTCAAGGTTTGGTATCGGTCCATCGACGCACTTTGGTATTCCAGCGCCGGGTCGAGACTGCTGCTATCGTTGTGGTCCACGACCCCAGCGGCCGCCGCCGCGACGACTGCTTCTTCTCCACCGACCTCACTCTGAAACCTCCACAAATACTGGAAACCTTTGCTCTGCGCTGGCCCCTGGAGGTCTGCTTCCGCGACGTCAAGCAGTTCCTCGGCTTTGAAGACCCCCAAAATCGAGTCTCCAAAGCTACCCAGCGAACCGCTCCCCTGATCTTCTATATCTATGACCTTGTACTGCTGTGGCACGCCAAGTCAGGCCATCTCTTTGCGCCGCAGTCAGCTATCGGGCGTCCGTGGTACAAACGCAAGACCTCCGTTTCTTTCGAAGATATACTTCGAAATCTGCGGCAAGCCACATGGCAGGAAAAGATTTTCGGCGACCCCAGACTGGACGCGCACACGCGAGAAATCCTTCAACCCCTTGCAGAGTGGGTCAAAGCTGCTGCATAAATGTGCAAAACGCTAGCCTAGCGGCGGCATTGGCGCTGTCGATCGCAGGTTCCGCTGCAATCGTTTCGCTATACGCCGCACCGCAGGAGGCCGCCCCAGCGTTCGAAGTAGCGTCGATCAAGCGCGATATCGGCGGCGAGCACATCAATTATCGCCGTCCGTTTCCAACCTTGCACGTCGAAGGATCAACTCTAAAAGATCTCGTCATTTCGGCCTACCAGGTCCACGATTTCCAAGTCACAGGGGGGCCGGTTTGGATCGACTCCGACCTCTATAACATCGATGCGAAGGCCGAGGCCCATCCTGTCGCCAACCAGCAGTTCGTCACTCTCCAACGGCGGAGGCTGCAAACGCTGCTGCGCGACCGGTTCCACCTGACGATCCACCGCGAGACGAAAGAGCTTCCTGTCTATGAGCTGACCGTAGCGAAAGGCGGACCAAAGTTGCAGCCTTCGAATTGCGTTCAGCGGGTGACCTGGCGATACGGCTATTGCGCCCGGCAAGACACGGTCGGACTACTGTGGCGCCACTGGGATTGGCAGGAGCCGGATTCAAGGGCGAGGCGTGAGTATGGCGTTTCTGTCCGATATTCTTTCAGCTCTGCTTAGCCGCACGGTTGTCGATAAGACCGGAATCACGGGTGAGTTTGAAATCCAGCTCACCTACACGCCCGGTTGCGCCGTCCGTTCCATCCCCTGATGCGGCGCCGCCTGGTCGCGCCGATGGCGCCGCAACGCCTGATCGCGGCCCGGACATCTTTACCGCCGTGCAGGAGCAACTCGGCTTGAAACTCCAATCGGGCAAAGGCCCGGTGGAAGTTCTGGTCATCGATCACGTGGAGAGGCCCTCGGAGAATTAGCGCCCACAATCTCGACAACCCGCTACTCGCAAGGTCTTTTGCGCGGGGCCTGCAAACTCTGTCTATAATGACCGTACCTGGGCGGAGTATATGGCAACGCAGGAATGCGACCGGAGCGCCGGTGCAGCAAGGCGCCGCAGAAGCGTCACGGCCTTTGCTGGTGTAGCGGAGTTTAAGAGGAGAGAGGCATGAAAGCGAAATGGGTGGTTCTGACCGGCATATTCTGTCTGGCATGCGGCGGCGGAATCCTGCTGGGACAAGAGAAAGAAGACCGGACGCTGTTATCGCACGAACAGATGACGGCCATTATCAATGAAGTTTCCGGCGAGCGCGCCATGCATCATGTGCTCGAACTGGTGCCGTATCAGTTCGTCCGGCCGCCATCCGAATATCAGGGCCACTTCCGCGAGTCGGAGGTCATGGCGAAGTTTGCCAAGGAATACGGCTTCAGCAACGTCGCGATCGAAGATTATCCCACCGGCCAGACCTATCAGCCGGTGGTTGGCGAACTGTGGACCACCACGCCCAAGAGCGTGAAGATTTACGACATTCACGACATACCGGAATCGCTCGCCTCGACCAATGCGAACGGCGATATCAGCGGCGAACTCGTCAATGTGGGACAAGGTACGGCGCAGGATTTCGAAGGCAAAGACCTCAAAGGCAAATTCGTGCTGTCGCTCGCGCCAAGCGGTCTTGGCGGCGTTTACAACCGGGCGGTGGCAGCCGGCGCGATCGGCGTCGTGGGCATCAGCGCGATCGGGGCCGGCGACCGTGCGACCGACTATCCCGACGCGATCGTGTGGACAACCGTGAACGCCCAGCCGAATACCGCGGCCTGGGCCGTATCCCCGAAAGCGGCGCGCGAACTCGAAACGATGCTCAATCGCGGACAGAAGGTCACGATTCGATCCGTCACCAAGAGCGAACAGGTACCCAACAAACAGGAAATCGTTCATGCCGAAATTCCCGGCGATGGCAGCACCACGCAGGAAGTGGCCATCGGCGGCCACCTCTTCGAGTCGTACATCAAGCAAGGCGCCAACGACGACAATTCGGGTTGCGCTCTGACCCTCGAGATCGGCCGCGCCTATCTCAAGCTCATCAAGGAGGGGAAGCTGCCGCGTCCCAAACGGACGATCAACTTCCAGTGGGTGCAGGAGATCAGCGGCACCAACGCATGGTTCAATGCGCACCCGGACAAGCAGAAGGTCATCATCGGCGATTTGAATTTCGACATGGAAGGGATTCGCCTGACCCAGAGCCGCAGCTACTGGATCCTGCAGCGCACTCCGGATACCTTCCCGTCCTATATCAACGACATTGCCCAGAGCATGATGGAATACATCGCCGACATTTCGCGCGAACGGGTTCGCTACCGCAGGGATGGTTATGGCGCATCGCAGCCGGTGGAATCGCCCAACGGAAGCACGGACGCTTTTTACATCAAGATCGATAAGCACTACGGCTCGAGCGATCATGTGACTTACATGCAGCACGGCATTCCCGCCGTCATGTTCATCACCTGGCCGGACATGTGGTATCACTCCTCGCAAGACACGCCGGACAAGCAGGATCCCACGCAGTACAAACGTGCCGCGGCTGTGGGGACGGGGGCATTGGCCGCTCTTGCATCCGGCACGGACGAGATGGCCGCGCGGATTCTCAGCGAAAACATCGGCCGCGGCCTGGCGCGAATGGGCGAGTCGCACACCAAGGGGCTGGGCTATATGGCGGATGCGACGAACGCGGCGGCACTGACGGATGGCTACAAAGAAGCGAGAGTCGCCATCCTCCATCAGGCGGAAGTCGAGAAGGGCGTCGTGAACTCCGCAAGCATTTTGTGGACGAACGCCGACAGCGGCAAGCAAAAGACGGCCGCCTTTGCGCCGCTGATCGACCAGCGCGCCTCGGCGCTGTTGAACGAAGTGAAGGCGGCTTATCAACTCCAGGCGACGCAGCGCGGCGTGCCGGCTCCGGAACCCGTCATGACAGCGGAGGAACGCGAAGCGGCCAATCTCGTGGTCGAATCCGTCGGCGCGGCTGGCGGGCGCGGCGGCGGCGGTGGACGTGGCGGTGCGGCGGGGCCGGGGCGGGGCTGGCGGACGTCGGCGGCGGCGAATGCCGGTCCCGCGCTTCCGCAGGAAATGACTGCCGAATTCACGATCCTGCTCGGTCAACATAGAACCGCTCTGGAAATTCGCGACTTCTTATCCGGCGAGTTCACGCCGCTGCCGCTCGCCGATTTGATGGCGGTGCTGCATGCGCGAGAAACTGCCGGCACAGTCAAACTTGTGCCGAAGACGGGTAAATAGGCACAGGACCGAGACAGCCTGCAAACCGCATCGCCCTAAACAGGGAGGCCCGGCATGTGTTATCGCCCGCTCGGAGCGAGCGAAGCGAGCCATGCCTGGCCTCTACCCCATTCGCGAAGCGAGCCAGGCACTCACTCGATCCGATCCTGAAATGAAAAGATCGGATCGATATCTACCGGAATGGCGGACGTTGCCGCCAGTGCCTTCTGCAGTTGGTCCGGAATCCTATCGTACTTCGCGAACCACGCCTCCGCGCCCGCGCGGTCACCCGCATCTTCCATCTCGAGCAGACGCTTACAAAGCTGCGTCAGCACCGCCGGTATGCGCGCGTAATCGATTACGTAGCGGCCGGCGGCCATCGCCAGGGCACCGTTCTCCTCCAGGTAATTGAACTCCATCATCTCGGCGCGTCCGTGAGCCTCACCGGTTCCAAAACGCAGGGTGCGGAAAATGCCGGCGACATACGAGGAATAATATTCGGGCAACCGGTCTTTCGAGAGCGCCCCGTGATCCACCAGCCACTTAAGACCGAACATACCGGTGACATCGGCCTTAGCCTCTTCGAGGCCGGAATAGGCGGGGCCGATGGCTTCGCGGATATCCATCTGCTTGCCACCGCGCCGCGCGAAAGCGGGGCCGAGTTCGTGCGAGATCTCGTGAAGCAGCGTCGACGCCATATATCCCTCGGCCGAGGCCTTTGCGGCCTGATCGGGCCGCATGAGGATCTTGGCGATGGGCAGAATCACGTCGTCGACGCGCGCATCCATGAAGTTCTTAAAGAAGATTTTCTTGGTGCCCTTCTCCTGATGAATGCGCGGATCGTTGGGCAGGTTATCGGCAACTGCCTGGTATCCGTGGCGCAAGTCGCCTGAGCGGTATGGCGCGTCCATCACTTCCATGGGCGTGAGATGGCCTCGCTTCGAAGGCTTGGCAGCGGCATCGATGGGCAGCGCATCCTGGATATCGGGCACGTATTTCTGATAGATCGCCAACTTTTGGCTTTCCTCCTCGTTCCGAATCAAAATGGAAGCGCCGTAGGATGTTTTGATGCCAAGAAGATCGTCGAGATAGGTCTCATAGGGCGCGAAGATGATATCGATCTTGGGATTTTGCAGATCGAGCCATGCGATGTCACTGTCGTAATAGTTATCGCTCAACAGGGCGTCGGCGCGGAGGCGCAAGAACCGGCCAAACGCGGCGTCCGGAGTGAGGGCCGCGGCATCGCGCAGGTCGCGCGCCATCCGCTCGAGGAACTGCTTGTACCGGACGTGATACGGCGAAGTGGTTAGCGCCGCGTTAGAGCGCTCGACAACGGTGTATGGATCGTAGATTGGCGCTTTCGATGCCTGATGCTGAGCTACGTAGGCCTCGATTTGCGCCCGCGTCATTCCTTTGGGATAAAGCTCGTGCCCCGGCGGCATCGGCTCCGTCCCGATGAAGGGCTTGTTGGCATCGAGCAGATCCCAGCGGCTACCCATGATCGTGAGCAGTTCCTTGATGGTTTTGTCTTTGGTGGTTTTGTAGAGCGCGAGGCCCGCGAGGTCGCTTTGGCGCCAATAGACGTCATCAAGCAGGCGGCAGGCATCGACGAGTTTGTCGACCATCTGGATTTCCGCCGCCGAAAGACCTGTCGAGCGGAAGGGCATCGAGACCTGTTTCCATTGCGCGAGCCGTTGGGCCGGAGTACGCGCCGGTTGCGCGGAGACAAGAGTAAGGGTGCTCAGTATTACAAAAATGCGTCGCATGATGCCAGCCAAATTAAATCCGTGATGTGGTCCAGCTTACTTGTCGAGCGTATCACGCGATCGAGTCTCACAAAACCCTTGACCTGTCTACCGCTTCAGGGTTCAAACTGAAATCGGATGACAGTGACCACGCTGGCTCGCGCGGCGGGATTGAGCCGCAGCACGGTGCTGTATTACGAATCGATCGGGTTGCTGCGCAAGGTGAAGCGCAGCGGCGCGAACTATCGGTTGTATAGCGAGGCCGATGCGCTCCGCCTGCGGCAAATCTGCCTCTACCGGGCCTCAGGGTTGACGCTGGCGGATATCCGCGCGGCGCTCGACCGCCCGGCGAACGATTTCGCCGCGATTCTCGACCGGAGGATGGCGCGAATCGGCGAAGACATCGAGCGGTTGCGCGGGCAACAGCGGGCCATCGCGCGGTTGCTGCAGAGCACGGGAAAGAGGAAGAAAGATATGTTGAGCAAAGAGAAGTGGACGAAGGTGATGCGCGATTCCGGGTTTTCGGATGACGACATGCGGCGCTGGCATGCGCAGTTTGAAAAGGACGCGCCGGAAGACCACGAGGAGTTCTTGCGATTCCTGCACATTCCGGAAGTGAAGGTACGCCGCATTCGCGAGTGGAGCCGCAGGGTGTAGCGGGCGGATTTCGTTCGGCGGCTCGCGTCGGCGTCCCGGGATCGGCGCGAGTCGTCCCGCCGTGAACAGCCTGTCCCGGAAATGAACACCTGAAGAAGCGCTGCTTGCCCGCCACCAGCAACTTACCCAGGCCGTAAACATGCAGCGTTTTTTCCGGATGCCCGCGACCGAGTCGACCGTACTCCCCTCCCATAAGCCCAAACCCTTCCGGATCCTGGTCTGTGACGACCAGGTTGACGTGCTCGAGGCCATGCGCCTGCTCCTCAAAGGGCAGGGCTGGCAATCCGTCACCGTGGAATCGCCGGGGGATCTGCTGCGCGCCTCCCGCGCCGAACCGTTCGACCTTATTCTGGCCGATCTCAACTACACGCGCGACACCACCTCCGGCGAAGAGGGACTCGATCTCCTCGCCAGCCTCGATGCGCAGGGCAACGCCGCGCCGGTAATCGTCATGACCGCCTGGGGCAATGTCGATCTCGCCGTGGAGGCCATGCGACGCGGCGCCTGCGACTTCATCCAGAAACCTTGGGACAACGACCGCGTTGTGGCGTCCATTCGCAAGCAGGCCGATTCCGAGCGGCGGCGGAAATCTGAACTCGAAATCGCCGCCAACGTCCAGCAGAAGCTGTTTCCGCGCAACCTGCGTCCGATGGAGACGCTGGATTACGCCGCGCAATGCGTCGCGGCGCGCGAGGTCGGCGGCGACTACTACGATTTCCTCGAAGTGGCCGACCGGGCTGTGGGCTTCGTGCTGGCCGATGTGTCCGGCAAGGGCGTACCCGCCGCGTTGCTGATGGCGAATCTACAGGCCTGCTTCCGCAGCCAACCGCCTGGCGCGCTGCTGCGTCCCGCGGATGCTCTGGTCACCGTGAATCGCCTGTTTTTCGAATCGACCTCTTCGGAGCGCTTCGCGACGCTTTTCTTCGGCGTCTACAACGACCGAACGCGCCGCCTGCGCTATGTCAACTGCGGCCACAACGCGCCATTGCTGCTGCGCTCTACGGGCGAAGTGGAACGTCTGGGCCCGACGGCAACTATGCTCGGCGCCTTCGCGAACTGGACGTGCACCGAAGCCGAAACCGACCTGCGCTTCGGCGATAACCTGGTGATCTATTCCGACGGCGTCACAGAAGCCGGAATGGAGGCGGGCGACGAGTTCGGCGAAGACCGGCTGCTAACCGCAATGCGCGCTGGACAATGGGGCGGCGCCACGGCGCTGGTGCAATCGGTGATCGATGCCGTTGCCGATTTCAGTAAACACGCACGCGAGGACGATGTGACGGTGGTGGCGCTGCGGGGCGTGTGAGGCTACTCAGCGAAGACATCCGCCAGCGGAATCTCAATATCCGGCCTCGTCGTTCGCAGCACGCCATCGTGCACCTCATGCATCCCTTCGAGACGATAAATCCAGGCGCGATGCGAACGCGGATCTATCACCCAGACGTACTCGACGCCGAATCGGAGGTAATCGTCAATCCGCTCCTGCATCCGGCTCATGCGGTCTTCCGGCGATAGGATCTCAATGCAAAGGAATGGAGGCCGCGTGAAGATTTCCTCAGCTGGTTCCGGGCCCACAAACACACAAATATCGGGGACACGATAGCGCGTTCGCGAAATCTGAACCCGGGTTTCCTGAATAGCAAATATGTTCCATTGCGCACGCCCCTGGTGCAGCAAAAGCATAAGCTTCCACTGCGCCTTCGCGTGACTTTTCTCGCCCACGTTCCTGTCCACCAATTCGCCGTCGACGTAATCGCAATCCGGTCTGTAGACGGTATGCAGGTACTCTTCAACCGATACCAGCGCGTCAACCGGAGCCATGCAGAAATTATCCCACCGGTGGGTCACTTCTTCAACTCAACTCTCACCATCTGCCCCGCCGCAACTTCAATCGCCTCCACACCCGCCGCCCGCTGCCGCAGAGAATCCGGATCGCCTTCGCTGGCGAGATCCGCGTCCCTCAGGACCAGCGCGCGATACTTGCCCGGCGCCAGGTTACGGAAGGCGAAACCTCCGTCGTCGCCCGACTGGTGCGTCTGAATCACCTCGGGACCCACCTTCTCCGGCAACGGATCGGGCAACAGCACTACTTCCGCGCCGCGCACGGGGTCTTGATTGTCGTCGCGAACCACTCCCGCAATCGCGCCCGGCCGCGACGTCACCACAAAAGTAAGGGGCGTATCCGGCGCGCTGAGCGTGATGGTGCTGCCCGTCGGGGTTGCGCCTTCAAATAGGATCTGCGCGATGGCGTATCCATCGGGCAGCGCATTCAATTGCGGCCAGTATTCACTGGGATGCAGCCATTCCTGATGGAATCGTCCCGTCTCAGGTTGCACCGCCATGCCGCGGATCATCATCGGGCCGCCCCCAATGGCGCCGCCGGTTTTAAGATTGACCAGATAATCCGCGGTCGGCATCAGGACAACGGCTAACTTCGGCGGCAGCCTGGCGTCCTTCTCCAGCATTCGAACCTCGCCGGTGACACCCGCATACGGGAGCAGCGCAATGTTGAAATTGTCGATATCGTGATCGCCAATCTCGAACACATAATCGCCGACTCCGTTGACTGCCGGCTTCTTCATGGCGCTGCCTGTGTCCAGTCCGAAGAGCACATAATCCCGGAAGTTTGCCGTATCGGTGAGAGGCTTTCCGCCGGTCAACCCCAGCCGGTAACTTCCAGGCGCAAGATTGTCAATGCGAAACGTACCGGGCGTGGGCATCATCGCCACCCAGCCGTCCAGAGCCGTGGTCTGTAGTGCGAGCGTGAGCGGCTGGCCCGCCAGTTCGCGCGGCGCTTTCAGCGTGCCTGAAATGGAATGCGTTTCTCGGCTATGCAGCGTGATGTCCAGGCGTCTGCTTTCGCCCTCGGCGAGGTGGATCGTAGCCGCCCCATCGATGCTGGAAGCATCCGGGTACCAACTCAGCCCGTAGCATTTATGAGGCGCAGGCTTGGGCGACGCGTCGTCAGGAAAGACGAATGCCGCTTCCTCTTTTGGGTCGATCTGGATCAGGTAGTCGCCGGGCTCCAGATTTGCAATATTGTATTCATCGCCCTTTCGTTCGCCAGCTCTTGGGACGAAAAATGTGTGGCCTGGAACGAACTCTTTTCGGACGGCCGAAACGGTATGTCCCATGATGGTCTTGCCGGTATCGCGATCGATCAGCTTGCCATAAATCCTGCCTTGCGGATGCAGCGTAAAATCGCGCCTGACCGTGTCGCCCGCGGCGAGCGGGAACGCGGCGCTTGGCTCCGAATGCCCGTTAATGAATTTGTACCCATCCAGGTTAATCGTCATGAGCACGGAGCCGGCCAGTACGTCCTCCAGCGTGTAGGAACCGTCTGGTCCGGTCAGCGTACCCACGAATGGCCCGGACGGGCCACCCGAATTGCTGCCGACGTGCACTCTGGGAATAGGCTGCCGAGAGACAGCATCGATTACTATCCCGGTGATTTTGCCCGTGTTCTGGGCGAGAACCATGCCCGGGGCGCAGACCAAGGCAATAATCGCCAGCCGCAACATGTTGCCTTGGGCGCTTCACGCTCGTATCTGGTTACGTGGGCGAATGCGGCTACGGCGTGCCAAATTTACTCTCACAACCCAGTTGCATCCTGGCGTCCAATTCTGTAATCTCTATAGGAGAACTATAGATTAATCTCTATAGAGAAGCAGGTGTTTATGTCCGCAGCCATTCAAGACGATCTCGCCCAGGTCGAAGCCCTTGAGATTCAACACGATCAGACCGTCCGCAAGGAAATTGAGACCTTTCGCCAGAAAGCGGCGGGTTTCCTAGCCGGCGATATTCCCGAGGATGAATTCCGTCCTTTCCGGCTTAAGCACGGCATTTACGGACAGCGCCAGCCCGGCGTACAGATGGTGCGAGTGAAGATCCCCGGCGGTCTCGCCACGGCGCGGCAGTTTAAACAATTCGGCCGCATTGCCGATGAGTTCGGCGGCGGCAAGGGCCACATCACCACCCGTCAAAACGTGCAGTATCACTTTGTGCCGCTCTCCCGTACGGCCGATCTGATGCACATGCTGCATGACGTCGGCCTGACCAATCGCGAGGCCTGCTACAACACCGTTCGCAATGTCACCACGTGCATCTGGAGCGGCATCGCGCGCGACGAAGTCTTCGACGTGCGACCCTATGCGCAAAAGCTGGCCTATGCCATGCTCCGCAAGGACCTCACGCAGAACCTGCCGCGCAAGTTCAAGATCGCGTTCGACGGCTGCAGCCACAAGGATTGCATCGCCGGGAACGATCAACGATCTCGGCATCCGCGCCGTGGTGCGCGATGGCAAACGCGGCTTTCGCATCGTGGTCGGCGGCGGATTGGGCCCGCTGCCTGTCGAAGCCCAACTTCTCGACGAGTTTTTGCCGGAAGAGCGCCTGGTCAACCGCGCCGAGGCGGTGATCCGCGTTTTCAACAAGTATGGGAATCGCAAAGAATCGGAATACCGCGCGTCTCAAATTCGTAGTGCGCGAGCGCGGCATGGCGTGGGTGACGGAACAGATCGAAAAGGAATACGCCGACATCCTCGCCAACGGCGGAATTGCGTGGCCCGAATGGATACCCGAGGGCTTTGGCGGCTACCAATCGAACCCGCAACCGCTCGGTAACGGCGCGCTGCTCCCTGTCGTGAATCAGGCAGGCTCGGGCGATGCCGCATTCGATGCCTGGCTTGCCACCAACGTGGTCGAGCAGCGTCAGACAGGCTATGCCGCCGCCATTGTTAAAGTGGACCAGGGCAACCTCACCTCGGATCAATTCCGCGGGATCGCGGACCTGGCGTCCACAGCCGGCGATGGAACCGTACGCGTGACTATCGATCAGAATCTGCTGCTCACTTTCATTCCTCTAGCGCGCCTTCCTCAGGTCTATGCCGCACTGCAGGAACTGAGCCTCGCCGAATCGGGCGCGGGCGAGATCGACGACGTCGTCACCTGCCCCGGCGCATACTCCTGCAATCTGGCGCTCACCAAAACCATGAACCTCGGCGCGGCTTTGCAGAAGGCCGTTCGCGAGTATGACGACGCGCGGGTCAAGCAGCTACACATCAAAGCCAGCGGCTGCCCCAACTCATGCGGCCAGCACTGGATCGGCGATATCGGTTTCTACGGCAACGCCCGCAAGATCGAGGGCAAAGAGGTTCCGTATTACCAGATGCTGCTCGGCGGCGGATTCGATGAGGAGGGCGTAGCTGCGGTTCGGCCTCGCCATACAATCGGTACCCGCGCGGCTGGCGCCGATGGCGCTCAAGCGCGTACTCGATCATTTCATTCAAAATCGCGTGGATGGCGAATCGTTCCGTGAATACGTGCTGCGAAATAAAGTGGAGACCTTCCGCGCGCTGACTGCGCGAATTCGCCAAACCCGCCGATCTCTTCCCCGAGATCTACCAGGATTGGGGCGACGACTCGGCCTTCTCGCTCCAACTCGGCCGCGGCGAGTGCGCAGCATAGCTTGCGCCCGCATCGCCACAATTGATCTTTCGGCTTTTCGCAGTTTTTCGCAGTGAACTTTCATTGACGCATCATGCGTTTGATGGGATAATTTTGTCGTCGTTCAACGAAGCAGGCATCTCGCGCAAGATGGCTCGATGCTTCTCTCTCGTTTAGGCCCCCCCGATTAGCGTCTGGTTTAGATTCCCCGAACAAAGGAGTTCGCCATGAGTCAATTCGGCGTTGTAACCAAGTTATGGCCCAGCGGAGCCAGCCTCGATACAGGCACGGACGAGACCACGCTCACGGTTCCCCCAACGGCTTCATTTGACCGTCATGCGGCTAATTTCGTCGTCTCGCCGGACGGAACTAAGAACTATCAGTTCCTTTTCTGGAATACCGGCAGACACGTCACTAACAAGCGCCATGTGCATTGGGATTTTAGCGTGGGCGGTTGGGGAGTCTGGACAGCCACCAAATGGTATGGCACTCCGGGAGGTACCGGTGGCGCCGCAGTGGTCGACGTGGAACCATTCAGCATCGGCGGTAACGGCTTGATTACCAGTAGTGGCACCGCGATCGATACAGCCGCGAGCACGATTCCTGCCGGGGCCTTTCCGTTCTCGGGCAACGACCACGAGATCGGCACAGCCGGCGGGGCCGTGACCGTGGCCGCAAAGAACCCCTTCGCGTCTCTACAGTTTGCCGGCTGGGATCAATTGATATTTGGCGGCGACGATAGCGGCGAATTCGATGAAACCGATGCGGGCGGCAGCCCCGGTTCTCCAAGCTTCTTCCCGGTTGGCAGCGGAACGTTTCATGTAAATCAGAATAATGGCGCCAACCTCATGGCGCTTTATGGAAATAGCAGCCGCTTGAGTATCGGCAGCGTTCTGGGGAATTTGGGCAACATCTTTACCAATCCCGGCCCAATAAGCATCATCGACCCTTCGCCGGAGGATCGCCTTCGCTTGTCGCTTCTGCAAGGGCTCTTGCAACAGTCGAGGCCTGTCGGCGGGGAAGCCGCGGATTTGCAAGCCCTCACTCAGGCCGTGCCGAACATGAGCGTCGATGAATTGAATGCAGCTCTGAAGTCGGTGCAAACCACAGTCGCGCTTGGCAACACCACAGCTTCCGCCATTCAGGCACAAATTAAGGCGAAGACGCCGGTGAAGTGATGTCCGGCGCTGCGCGCGTTTTGCTGGTCGGCTTTCAAGACCAGGACAATCTTGGCCTCGGCTATCTCGCTAGCAGCCTGAAGGCCGCCGGTCACGAAGTTCGCATTGAGACGTTCGCGGCGGATTTCGTTCCCCTGCTACGCCTGGCGCGGCAATGGAATCCACACATCGTCGGCTTTTCCCTCATCTTTCAGTTCATGGCGCCGGAGTTCGCGCAAACCATGCGTGGTCTTCGTATGGGCGGCGTGACGGCGCACTTCACCATAGGCGGCCATTATGCCTCCTTTGCGCCCGAAGCGCTGCTCCAATTCATCCCCGACCTGGATAGCGTGGTGCGCTTTGAAGGCGAGCGCACTTTGGTAGAACTGGCTGGGGCGATTGTCGCGGGCCAGCCGTGGCAGAATTTCCCAGGAATCGCCTGGCGTGATGGCGAGGTCGTGCATAAGACTCCCCCGAGACAAGATGCGGTCGACCTCAACGCTCTGCCCTGGCCGGAGCGTACCGATACCGGATACCACCGTGCGTCTTCACTCCCGACTGCTTCCGTATTGGGTTCGCGTGGCTGCCCGTATCAGTGCTCCTTTTGCTCGATTATCACTTTCTATGAGGGCAATAATACCCGCGGGCGCCGCCGCCGGAACCCGGTCCTCGTAGTGGACGAAATCGAGCACCTGTTCCGCACGCGCGGCGCCCGATTAATCCTATTCCAGGACGACGATTTCCTCGCGGGCGGCCGCGACGCTCGCGAATGGGCGCTCACGATTGCGCGAGAGTTGATCGCACGGGATCTGCATCGGCAGATTCGCTTCAAACTCTCGTGCCGATCGGATGAAGTCCGCGAGGAACTGTTCATTCCGCTCATCGAGGCAGGACTGTCGCATGTCTACATGGGTGTGGAGGCGGGAGATGCCGACTCGCTAAAGACGCTGAATAAACACATCACGGCGGACGTGCATCTTCGCGCGGGACGCATTCTACGCGCCCTCGATGTGAGTTTCGATTTCGGCTTCATGCTTCTCGAGCCATGGAGCACCGTTTCGACGGTACGCAACAATCTGCATTTCCTGCGCGAGTTTTGCGCCGGCGGTTACGTGGCAGCGGGCTTCTGCCGGACTCTGCCATATGTCGGCACGCCTATGGAGCAGCGAATGCGAGCGGAAGGCCGGCTTGTAGGACCGGCGCTCGAGGCCGACTACAAATTCCTCGACCCGCGCCTGGACACGCTGTGGGATTTCTCGCTGGCCGCATTCGCCGGACGGAACTACGGCAAGGACGCCGTGTGGGATCGCCTGCGCGGGCTCCTGTTCGAAGCGCGCTTGGATTACCCCGATCGACCTCACGATCCCGATTTCCTTGCCGGCGCACGCACGCTCGCGGATGCGTCGAACTCACTCATGCTGGACGTCGCCGAGGAGGCCCTCGATCGCATCGAGTCGATGGAAGCGCCCAACGCCGGCGACCCGTCGCTGGTTCGGCTGGCGCGCCTCTCGCGGGAAGAGAATGAACGCATCCGCGGCATGCTGTTGGCATTGTGGAGCGCCCACCCTCGGTTGGTCGCGGAAGAACTCTTCCGCTGAGTCAACCCAGTCTCGCCCAACCACCTGACCGTCTTAGGGAGTTGGTGCTAGACCCCATATATGGATCGGGTAGAGGAGATCGAGGCCGCTATCAATAGTCTTCCCTATGAAGAGTATCTCCGCCTTGCCACGTGGTTTCACTCACTTGAGCAAGCGCGCTGGGATGAACAGTTAGACAGTGATTCCTCCGCGGGCAAGCTGGACTTCCTCTTCGCGGAAGCGGAGGACGAATCGACCCAAGGCCTTTTGCGCGAGTGGCCGACCCGTAAGTGAACTCAGTTGCTACCCGCCGCTTCTGGGATTTGTTCAATGCTTTGCCTCGCGATGTTCAAGCCTTGGCAGTCAAGAATTATCGCCTGAGGCAACATCAGCCTAATCACCGCTCCCTCCGCTTCCATCGATTGAAGGGCGGCTCGGATCGGTTTAGCGTTCGCGTCGGGGATCACTAATCGGCCCTCGGCGAGTTAAGCGCGGGCACGATGAGGTGGGTTTGGATTGGCTCGCATAGTGAATACGATCGAAGACCAAAGTGAGTTGATGGACCGATACCAAACCTTGACCTTACGTCCATAGAGGCACACGGTGGTTTTGATCCAGGAACTGCGGGAGTCCTGTGCCATCTGGAGCGGATTCGATAACCGCACACCTTTCTTGCGCCGCCGCCCGCGACTGGCGGTTCCGCGCGGAGGCAACTGATACAGGGCGGCGTTCATGGTAATGCGGCTGATCAACTCGGTGTTGGCCGGCAGATGGCGGCTGATAGAACCACCGGCATATTCACTGTCTCCCAACACGCGGAGTTTACGCGGGCCGAGCCAGCGGGCGACGACCTGAATCATTTCCAGAGCGAGTTGAGGACGTGTTCGATACTGCTTCTCGGTCGCCTGCCCGGTCTGCTTCTTTTCCGGCCTTCCATTGCGGCCAGGCGACAGTTTCGGGTTCTTCCGTTTGCGATAGAGGCGGACGAGGACAGGGAGTGCCCATGTCTTTTGGGGCGCGAACGGAAACGAGACATGCAGGGAGAGAACGACCCAGCTGTGGCCGAAGGAAAAGACGGGCCGTTTCTGGGTAGAACGGAGCGGGTCGTGGTGCATGCCCGCGCCCCAGATGTGGCGTCCCGACTTGCGCGCCAGCGTGTCATCGACGGCGACGGTGAGGATTTCGGGACAGAAAGGCAGTAGCAGTTGGAAGACGCAGTGGCCGAGGTCGTCCAGGTTCCAGCGGGCCTGGCTGAAGAAACGGTGAAACGAGCAGAAGTGCTTGAAGCGGCCCAGTTCCCCGGACTGAATGACACGTGTGAGGGAACGGCGGCCCGAGCAAAGGATCCAGGCACAGGTCAGCGCCCAGAAGGAGGAGAAGCCGGGCCGGGTAAAGCACGGCTGAAAGGCGAACAGTAGGGGAGCAAAGGAGCGGACGAGGAGATCGGGCATAGGCGCGTCACTCTTTCATCACTGTATTGAAAGATAAGGAAATCGAAAAAAGCGCGTCAGCGCTTTTTGCGTTCTTCCAGTAGTTCCACGTAGGACTGACTAGTGGGGTCCGAAAGCTGAACGCCGACGCCGATCGATTCGTCAGGAGCATCGGCCCTTTCCGCCGTCTGTTATCGTGGCCATAGATGCCCCAAATCCATCGCGTCCTGCTCAGCGTCACCGATAAAACCGGCTTAACCGATTTCGCCCGCGGCCTCGTCGCGCAGGGCGCTCAGCTCATCTCTACCGGCGGCACCGCGCGTCTGCTTCGCGAGTCGGGAATCCCCGTCACCGACGTCTCCGAAGTCACCCGTTTCCCTGAAATGATGGACGGCCGCGTCAAGACCATTCACCCGCACATCGCCGCTGGCATTCTCGCCATGCGCGAAAAGCCCGACCACATGCGCGCACTCGCCGAACACGGCATCGCGCCGATCGACATGGTGGTCGTCAATCTCTACCGGTTCGAAGACGTCGCCGCAAAAGCCGGCGCCACGCTCGAGGAGCTGATCGAAAATATCGATATCGGCGGGCCTACCATGATCCGCGCCGCCGCCAAGAACTATCAGGACGTCGCCGTGGTTACGTCGCCGTCCGATTACGCTCCTATCCTCGAAGAGTTGCAATCGAGCGGCGCGCTCTCTCATGAAACGCATTGGCGTCTTGCGCGCAAGGCATTCGCCACCACCGCCGCCTACGACACCGCCATCAGCGCGCGCCTGGATCGGGAAGTCCCTCAGCGCGATGAGTCCGCGGCGCTGCCGAATGAGCTTCACATCCGCGCGCCCAAGGCGATGGACCTGCGCTACGGCGAAAATCCGCACCAGCAAGCGGCGCTCTATGCGCGCCCCGGCCGCGGCATTGCCGGCGGCGAACAACTTCACGGCAAGGAGTTGTCGTACAACAACCTAGTCGATCTCGACGCGGCGTGGCAGCTCGCCTGCGAATTCGAAAGCCCGGCCGTCGCCATTATCAAGCACACAAACCCGGCCGGATGCGCTGAGCAATCCACCCTGGCCGAGGCTTACCGCCAGGCGCTGGCGTGCGACCCTGTATCCGCTTACGGCGGCGTGATCGGCATCAACCGCGAAGTGGATGCCGAAACCGCGGCCGAAATCGCCCGCCTGTTCGTGGAGGCAATCGCCGCGCCGGCGTACTCGGCGGAGGGGCTGGCCATCCTAACCGCCAAGAAGAATCTGCGTCTCCTGCGCGTGGCGGCTGAGAAGGGGCCTCGCGGCATCGACGCCCTCGTAGTGAAGTCGATCTCCGGAGGATTTCTCGCGCAAACTCCCGACAACGTCACGTTGAACCGCGCCTCCACTGTCGTCAAAACCAAACGCGCGCCCACCGAAGACGAATGGGAGGCGCTTGAATTCGGGTGGAAGGTCGCCAAGCACGTCAAATCGAACGCCATCGTATATGCGCGCAGCGGTCAGACTCTTGCGGTTGGCGCTGGACAGATGAGCCGAGTCGATTCCGTCAAGCTCGGCGCCATGAAGGCCGTACTGCCGCTCAAAGGCAGCGTCGTCGCGTCCGACGCCTTTTTCCCATTTGCCGACGGGGTTGAAGAAGCCGCCCACCACGGCGCTACAGCATTCATTCAGCCTGGCGGATCGGTACGAGATCAGGATGTCATCGATGCCGCCGATCGCCTGGGCGCCGCCATGGTATTCACCGGCATCCGCCATTTCAGGCATTGAGGGCAGGGCGCAATGTTCCCGCGAGCGCGCCTACAGGGGCTTGCGTAGCCAAAGATAACAGTGGTTCCCGATGCGCCCGGCGCGCGGTGTGCGATAGAACGCCAGATCGAGATATCGTAGCGGAAACAGCAGCCACCCCAATACGCCGTGCGCCGCCGCCCGCCAAATCCGCCATGGGAAAATCAGTTTAGTATATTCGATGCCCAGGACCAGCAATGTGGCAGTAGGCCCTGTGCGCCATCCCTCGGCGACGGGTTCCAACCCTCCAGCCAACAGCTTCAATCCATCCAGCGTGAAGCGGCGGTAATCCTTTGGATATTCGTGAAAAGGATGACAGAACGGCGTCACCAGATGAACGTACCCGCCGGGCGCCGTCACGCGCTCGATTTCGCGCATCACCCGCTCGGGGTCCCGAACGTGCTCGAGCACCGCATCGCACTCTACACGGGCGAACACGCCGCGAGCAAACGGTAGAGCCTCGGCATCGGCCGCAACATCGACGCCGGGCATAGGGAACAGGTCGAGATTGACGTAGCCGGGAGGCGTTCTTCCCGCTCCTCCTATATATAGGTTCCAGCGGCCCAACGGAAAATCGCGCGGCTCGCGCGGATTCATCACGAAGGGTGATGGCGGAAGCAAAATCCGGCGCAAGCGGGAAGCCGCGGTGCGCCGACGGTATAACTCCGCCAAATCTCTTGTCTCCATTATTTCGATCTCAAAAACAGCTCGCAGAGGGTTGTTAAGAATGGTGGTCTGAACATCCTGGACCTTACCGTAGCCTGCATGTGGGGCCATGTCCAGCCCCAATCTCAAAAGCAACGCAGGCCACGCTGGATGGCGATTGCCGCATCCGTATTCTTGGCAGGGGGCGCGGGCAATTACATCGACAAGGTCACACCTAGTATCGGCCGCAAGAGAACATCCTGATCCCGGGGGCCAGCGCCGCGGCAATCTTTTCCGACGGATGGTATTGCGCCTGTGCGCGGATGTTGTGGATCGCATTCGAAGACATAGAATTATAGCTGGAGACCTCCGGGTACCTTTGCGCAAGAAAATTCCTCATATCAGTAGTAGCATTTCCAGGCAACCTCGCACGCCCTCGCCGAACCGGACATCTGAGACAACCATGCGCGGGGCGAACCGCTTTCTCATCCGCGGCCTTAGTCTTGGGCTTTTCTTGAGCACGCTAGCGATCTATGCGCCCGTTTACCACCTTGGCTTCGTAAACTTCGACGATCCGGACTATATAACGAACAACCCGCATGTGCGCGGCGGCCTTACCGCGGAGAGCGTCGCGTGGGCGGTGACCAGCACCGAGGCTGCGAATTGGTTTCCCGTGACGCGCCTTTCGCACCTACTCGATGTTGAGATATTCCATCTGCAGCCCGGCGGGCACCATTTCACCAATGTCGTCATTCACGCGTTGGCCGTGGTCTTCCTCTTTGCCTTCCTCGAGGCCGCCACCGGTGCAATATGGCCCAGCGCATTCGTCGCCATGCTTTTCGCGCTGCACCCTTTGCACGTGGAATCGGTCGCCTGGATCGCGGAGCGGAAAGACGTGCTCAGCGCGTTGTTTTGGTTCGTTGCGTTATGGAGCTATGTGCGCGGGCGGTATTGGCTTACCTTCCTGTCCTTTTGCCTGGGACTCATGTCCAAGCCGATGGTCGTGACATTTCCGTTCGTGCTGTTCTTACTCGATATTTGGCCGCTGCGCCAGCCGCTCCGTTCCGCGCTTCGAGTGAAGATTCCGTTGCTGGCACTGTCCATAGCTGGCGCCGCCGCCACCTACCTGGTCCAAGGAAGCAGTGGCGCGGTTCGCGAAATTGGACAATTTCCGCTTGGGATACGGGTGGAGAACGCCGTCGTCTCGTATGCAATCTACATCGCTAAGACGCTTTGGCCGGCGAGACTCGCCGTGTTCTATCCCTATCCACACGGCTTCCCCCTATGGCAGATTGTTCTTTCGGCCCTGCTGCTGGTGGGTATCTCGATGATCGTCCTTCGGGAGCGGCCCTCGCGTCCTTACCTTGCGGTGGGATGGTTATGGTATCTGGGAACGCTTGTGCCGGTCATCGGTCTTATCCAAGTCGGCGCGCAAGCTCGCGCGGACAGATACATGTACCTCCCGATGGTGGGTTTGAGCATCATGTTGGCATGGGGAATGCGAGAAGTTCTTAAGAACCGGATCGCCATTTTCGGGGCTGTCGTCGCCTGCTTGACATGTGCGGCGCTGTGCGAAGCGCAGATCCAATATTGGCGGAATAGCGGGACGCTCTTTCGCCATGCGCTCGATGTGACGAGCGGCAACTACCTTGCACACCACAATCTCGGTGTTGCGTTGGCCGCGGAAGGACGTTTCGCCGAGGCGATCGAGCAATATCAATCGGCGCTTCAAATTGAACCCGATGCGCCGAATGTGCAAACCGACTACGGAAATGCGCTGGCAAAATCCGGACGCGTTCAGGAGGCCATCGCACATTACCAGGCGACGCTGCAGGCGTTTCCCGATTCTCCCATCACTCATAACGATCTGGCCAACGCGCTTGCCGCCGCCGGAAGGAAGCCGGAGGCGATAACCGAGTACCAAACAGCTTTGCGCCTCAAGCCGGATTATGAGGAGGCGCGGAACAATCTAGCGCAGGCGCAAGCCAATAGCGCCGAAATGGAATACAACATCGGCGTCGACCTGGCCAGGAGCGGCAAGCCGCAGTCCGCAATTCCACATTTCGAGGAGGCTTTGCGGCTGAGGCCGGATTATGTGGACGCGCACAACAATCTTGGCGTGGTGCTGGCGGGGTCCGGTCGGACGCCGGAGGCGATTTCACAGTTTGAAGCCGCGCTGAGGATCGATCCCAATTCCGCTGACGCCCATGTCAATCTCGGCATTGCCTTATCGGGCATGCCCAATCAAAAGGCAGAGGCGATCCAGCACCTCGAAACGGCCCTCCGCATCAAGCCCGACCCCGAAATCCGGCAATTGCTGGATCGTCTCCAAAAACAGAAATAGCCACCCAAGCGGCTGGGGCCGCCCGGGTGGCTAAATTCTTCGAACCGCTAGAAGGTCAACTTTGCAGCGATTTGAACGGTACGCGAGCCGCCGGTACCTGAGTTAATGGAGCCGGAGCCGCTGCCGACCGTGCCAGTTATGAACCCGAAGTTAGCGTTGTTCGAAGTGCAGCAACCGCCATTCGGATTCGCAAACTGCGGCGTGTTGGTCGTGTTTACCGTTTCCAAGCGTAGCTGCAGCTTCATGCGCTCGTTGATTTGAGCCGTTTTAGACAGGGCGGCATTCACGTTGAAGAATCCGGGCCCGATCATGGAATTGCGTCCTACGTTGCCGACCTGCTGAGCGGCGCCGTTAATCTGATCGGGCGCTCCGGTCGGGCAGGCAGCCGTCGGCGTTGCCGACTGGCAGAGCGGTGCGGCAAACGCGGTTGGATTGAACCAAGCGCTTCCACCATTCGAGGTGGTGTTGATGCCGTAGAGTTTCGTGGCCTGACTTACCTGGATAGGCGTATTGGTTCCGCCTGCGGCCAGGTTCAAGTAGGTCGAACTGTAAGTCACGGTGAAGGGGGTTCCTGTCATGAGGGTCAGGATGCCCTCGACCTGCCATCCGCCGATAAACATGTCCAGCCCGCGGGAAGCGTTGCGCGCGAACTGTTTCCCCTTGCCGAAGGGCAGTTGGTAAACGTAGCTCTGAACGTAGGTCAGAGTGCGATTGAAATCGGTCTTTGCCCAATTCCGGTGAAATTGTCCGTTCAGATAGAAGCCATAGAATCCATCGTCGTCGCCGCCGTTGTAGTAAGACATGCCCTTCTGGTAGCTAAACGCGGTGGTGATGCTGAGGCCGTTGGCGAAGCGACGGTCCACCTTCACTTGCAGACCGTTGTACATAGAGGACAACGGGCGGAAAAACTGCGATACGGTGCCGGTGTGCGGGTAATACGGCTGGTAGATGGCGTCATTCGTGGAGGTGGGCGCAATTACTGGACTGGAATTGATGTTCATATTTGAGCCCATGTCCACACCGTGATTGCCGACGTAAGCGACGTCCATCGTAAAGTGAAGGGGCAACGTCTGCTGGATTGAGAAATTCCAGGCAATGATATGGGGATCTTGTATTCCGTCGGGAAATAGAATTCCGACGTGACCGTTTTGGCCCAGAGCGGCGACGCTGTAAATCCCGTTGGACGGTATGGGTACCGGCGCCGGCGCCGGCAGACCGCTCTCGAAACTCAGAACGGACCCGCTGTAAAGCGCGGAGGTATAAGCGCTCGCGCCTTGCACCGCTCCGAGGTTGCCTTTCGTCGGATAGTTATAGGTAAGGTAGGTATTGTCCTCAAAAGGCGTATAGCTGACGCCGATTCCCGTGCGGATTACGGTCTTTTCCGTGAGGCGGTAAGCAACTCCCAAACGCGGCGCAAGGTAGTTGAAGTGGTTGGTCATCCCTCCATTGCCGGGGTTGCCGCCTACGCCTGCAACCACCAGCGAATTACTCGACGGTATGTAGTTGGAAAACTGGCCCGGGAAGCGGGAAGTGGCCGGCGGGTATAGCTCCCAACGCAATCCCATCGTGAGGGTCAGTTTTTTGTTCACCTGCCATCGGTCGGCGACGTACGGGAAAAAGTACCACTGCCGGTAGGTCGGAAACGTGCCGCTGAAGTCGCGGCCGGTGCTGCCGGACTGGGGCATGTCCAGCAGGAAACTCGCCATCGAGTTGGCCCACGAAGTCGTGCTGTTCGGGGTCGTCGCCGAGCTCGTAGTGCCGTTGGCTAGTTGACAGTTGCCCGCGCAATTCGTTTGGCTGGCGCCAAACTGGTAAAAGCCGCGCGCGCTGTACGTTTGCGTCTGCAACAACTCGTCACGGATACGGCGCATGTCGAAGCCGAACGTGAGAGTGTGATTGCTAAGCGTCTTGGTTACGTTGTCAACCAAGTCGATGTTGGCTTCCGAGCGGTCCCACGGCAAACTGGCGGAGTAACCCACCAGTGGGCTGGTAAACGAACTGATGCCGATGCCCACCAGCCCGCTGTTAAAGTCGCTGATATTGATACCAGGGATTCCCAGGGCCGTGGAGTCGTTCTTTCCATAATCGCTCTCTTGCGCCTTGTTGCGGTAGTGCGCTACTCCGAATCGGAATTCGTTGAGTAGGGTGGGCGTAAAAACGTGGTTCCAGTTGACGCCGCTGCTATAGGTCTTCTGAATTCCCGTACCCTGGAAGCCTCCGTTGGCATCGCCGCCGGCCATACCGAAAATGGGCGCCTGGTAAACCACCGGACGCTGGAAGCTGAAGCGGCCGCTGAGGCGGTCCTTGTCGCTGATGTTGAAGTCCACCTTTCCGTCGACCAGGTTGCTGTCCTTGGTGAAGGGCAGGAGCGCAAAATAGTTATTGTTCGGAGCCGCCGGATTGAATGCCTGATTTGGATTGGGCACCAAGGCCAGGATCTTGAGCGCGATCGGGTTCAGACGATTTGTGGGAATGACGTTGCCGGGGAAAGGAGTCCTCCCCACTCCGGTAACTGGATCGCCCGTCGCCGGGTCGTAAACCGGGGCTGGGCTAGATCCGGCCAAGGCCTCGCTCAAGTTGCCTGTGCGCGACAGCTGAGACGGTATTGTCTCGGTGTTAGCGTTGGCTTCGTGATCGGATGTCCGCAAAAAATCGGCGAAGAAGAATAGCTTGTTTTTCTTGATCGGTCCGCCGATGGTGCCGCCGAAGTAGTTGTAGTGGACGGCCGCGACGGTGGGCTGGAAGAAGTTGCGAGAGTTGAAATCGCCGTTCTGAAGGAATTCATAGAGCGAGCCGTGGAACTGGTTAGTTCCCGACTTCAGAATCACATTGGTCACCGCGCCGGTGCCACGGCCCAGATCCACGGAGTGGTTGCTGGTCGAGACGTCCACCGTTTGAATTGCCTCGAGTGGCGGAATCAGGATTTGCAGTATGCCGGTGCGCTCGTTGTCGTCGATGCCTTCGATCTGATAGTTATTGCCCACTCGCGGAGACCCATTGACTTCGGTCTGGAGTGAATCCGAAGCGTTAAAGAATTGTGAATGTTGTTCAGTCGGCGGCGCGGTGCCGGGCACGAGGGCCAGCAGCGCTTGATAGTTGCGGTTGCTCACCAGGACCGGTAACTCCGATACCGCCACGCTGTCCACCTTGGTACCGGTATCGGCGCTGTCCGTCTTCAACTCGGGTGGCGCGGCGGTGACCTCGACGGTTTCGGTAACGTTACCAGGCTGAAGCTGAACGTCCACGCGCTGGGTGGTGTTCACCAGCAAGGAAATGTTCCGGCGCTGCTCCTTTTTGAATCCGGCCATCTCCACCGTGACAAAGTAATTGCCAGGCGGCACATCGGAGAAAACGAAATTGCCGCTCTCGTTGGTTTGGCCGTTGTGGCTGACGTTGGTGTCGGCTTCGGAAAGCGTCACCTTGGCGCCGACGACGACCGCACCCGTTGCATCGGTAACGGTTCCAAGCACCGTCGAGTTGACGGCTTGGCCGAACATAGAAACGGAACAGAGAAGAACAAGTACTACCGCGTGTAGTAGCAGCGTACATTTTACGGCGCTTGAGCGCTTGCATGTATTCACAAAAAAAACCCCCTGGTGGGGGAGTATAAACCTTTGCTACTCATGGATCAAGGTGAAATTTGCTTTAGGACGCCATAAGGTACCCTTTACTAGGTCTTTTGGGTGAAATTGAAATTATAGCCGCCGCTGGTGCACGCCTTCCAAGAGAGAGGCTGACGTTCTGCCGCTTCTCACGCTCGGGACGCCTTATTTCCACGCACCGTTCGGCGCCGCTCCCGCGAGGAAATTATCGTACGTATAGTACGAGCTTGCCTCTGCTGGAAAATCGAATCTCAAGCCGCGTCGAAGCGGCCTGTTGCCAATCGTGTGCCGAAGAAGCGATGGGTCCAATCTAGAGTTGAGAAAGAATCCAGCAACCCCGCCCCGCCCGCCACGCTATCATAGGAAGGGAAGCGCTTTCTCCCTCCCATGGCAGCAAAATCCGGACCCGATATGGGCATCAATAGCTGGCTCGAAGACGAGCTATATCAACAATATCTGCACGACCGCTCCACCGTCGACGAAACCTGGAAACACGTCTTCGAAGCGAATGGCAATGGCGCCAATGGCGTACACGTTGCTGCACCTTCGTCGGCGCCCGCCTCGCATTCCCGCAGCGCCATCCATCGAGCCATCCGCCGGCGAACAACTTCAGCCTCTGCGCGGCGCCGCCGGACGCATCGCCGAGAATATGGCGGCCAGCGTGTCCATTCCGCTCGCCACCTCGCAGCGCACCATCGCCGTCAAGGTGATGGACGAGAACCGCCGCATCATCAACCAGCACCGCTCCCTCGCGGGCAAGAGCAAAGTCTCCTACACGCACATCATCGGCTGGGCCATCGTCAAGGCGCTGGAAGAAGTCCCGGCGCTCAATCACGCCTACGCCGAACGCGACGGCCAGCCCTATCGTCTGCTGCGTCCGCAGATCAATCTGGGCATCGCGGTCGATGTCGCCGGCAAGGACGGCGCGCGCAGCCTGATGGTGCCCAATATCAAGAACGCCGGCGCGCTCAACTTTCACGGATATGTCGCGGCCTTCGACGATCTGGTCGCCCGCGCCCGCTCCGCGAAACTCACCCCCGCCGATTTCCAGGGCACGACCATTTCGCTGACCAACCCCGGCACCGTCGGCACCATGTCCTCCAACCCGCGCCTGATGCCGGGGCAGGGCGCATCATCGCCACCGGCGCCATCGACTATCCCGCCGAATACCGCGGCGCGGCCGACGAGACGCGTTCCGCATTGGGCATCAGCAAGGTGATGACCATCACCTGCACCTACGATCACCGCATCATTCAGGGCGCGGAATCCGGCGCGTTCCTGGGCAAGCTGCAGGCGCTGCTGGACGGCGAAGACGGCTTCTACGAAGAGATCTTCGACCATCTGCGCATGCCGCACCTGCCGGTGCGCTGGGAGACCGACCGCAACACGTTCGTTTCCGGGCGCGGCGCAGCGCAGCTGGACGCCGAGATCGCCAAGGAAGCCGGCGTCATCCAGATGATCAACGCGTATCGCGTGCGCGGCCATCTGATCGCCGATCTCGATCCGCTCGGGGCGGAGCCCAGCTACCATCCCGAGCTCGACCCCGAAACCTACGGCCTCACCATCTGGGATCTCGACCGCGAATTCCTCACCGGCACGCTCGGCGAAGCCATCGGCGCAAGAGGCCCAAGCCACGCTGCGCGAGATTCTGGAAACGCTGCGCCAGACCTACTGCGGCAAGATCGGCTGCGAGTACATGAACATCCAGGTGCCGGAGCAGAAACGCTGGCTGCAGCAGCGCATGGAGCCGGAAGCCAACAATTGGCCGCTCGATCGAAAGAAGTGCGGCTGCGCATGCTGCGCGATCTCGTTAACAGCCGAAGAGTTCGAGCACTTTCTGCACTCGCGCTTCGTCGGCCAGAAGCGCTTCGCGCTCGAAGGCGGGGAAACCGCGCATTGCCATCCTGGAAGCGATCCTGCGAGCGCGCCGCGGACCACAACGTGCACGAGATCGTGATCGGCATGGCGCACCGCGGCCGGCTGAACATGCTGGCCAATGCGTTGGGCAACGATGTCAAGCAGATCTTCTCCGAATTCGAAGGCGATCGATCCCGCCAGCACGCAGGGCTCGGGCGACGTGAAGTATCACCTGGGCGCCAGCGGCGTGCGCAAATTCGAAAACGGCCGCGAAATGGAGGTCTCGGTCGCGCCCAACCCCAGCCATCTGGAAGCCGTGGATCCGGTGGTCGAAGGCATCGTGCGCCCCAAGCAGGACGCCGCCGGCGACGTCGAACCGCGAGCGCGTCATCCCGCTGCTGGTGCACGGCGACGCCGCTTTCGCCGGCCAGGGCGTGGTGGCGGAGACGCTGAATCTCTCGCAGCTCGACGGCTATTCCACCGGCGGCACCATCCACCTGATCATCAACAACCAGATCGGCTTCACCACGCTGCCCGACGAATCGCGCTCCACGCCCTATTCCACCGACATCGCGCGCGGCGTGCAGGCGCCGATCTTCCACGTCAACGGCGACGATCCCGAAGCCGCCATCCGCGTCGTGCAGATCGCCTTCGATTACCGCCAGCAGTTCAAGAGGGACGTCGTGATCGACATGATCTGCTACCGCCGCCACGGCCACAACGAAGGCGACGACCCCAGCTACACGCAGCCCATCCTCTACCGCAAAATCAAGGAGCACCCCTCGGTCGCGACGCATCTACGCCGAGCGCTTGGTGCGCGAAGGCGTCGTCACCGCTGAAGAGGTGAAGGCGATCCATAAAGCGGCGCTGGACCGTCTAGCCGCCGCGCACGCCGACAGTGCAAAAACAATCCCGAGCGTTACGAGCTCGCAGGAACTGAGTCGCCGTCCTCGGCTGAAGAATCGGCGCGGCCTGTTCCGCCGGCAGCAATTGACCGCGCAATGATCGAGCGCGTGGTCGCCGGCATCACCACTTTTCCAGCCGATTTCCATCTGCATCCCAAGCTGCGCGGGTTCGTCGAGCGGCGCCGCGAGGCGGTCGAGAAGGATCTGCCGATCGATTGGGCCTTCGGCGAGGCGCTGGCGTTCGGCACGCTGGTGCTTGAAGGCACGCGCCGTCCGGCTCAGCGGGCAGGATTCCGGCCGCGGCACGTTCAGCCAGCGGCACCTCGCGTTCTACGATTCGGAGAACAGCTCGCGCTACATTCCGATGCAGCACATCGCGCCCGACCAGGCGCGCTTCGACGTCTACGACAGCTCGCTCAGCGAATACGCCGTGCTGGGCTTCGAATTCGGCTACAGCGTGGCCGATCCGCTTGCGCTGGTGTTCTGGGAGGCGCAGTTCGGCGATTTCGCCAACGGCGCGCCAGATCATGATCGACCAGTTCATCGCCTGCTCCGAATCGAAGTGGGGACAGCCCAGCGGCCTGGTGATGCTGCTGCCGCACGGCTACGAAGGCCAGGGGCCGGAGCATTCGAGCGCGCGCATCGAACGCTTCCTCACGCTCTGCGCCGAGAACAACATGCAGGTGTGCAACTGCACCACGCCGGCGCAATATTTCCACCTGCTGCGCCGCCAGATGTACGGCGGCCAGGACCGCCGCGGCATGCGCAAGCCGCTGGTGATCTTCACCCCCAAGAGCCTGCTGCGCCACGCCAAGGCCGTATCCACGTCTGCACGATTTCACCGGCGGCAATTCATCGAAATTCTCGACGACTCCACGGTCGACCCCGCCCAGGTCTCGCGCGTGGTCTTCTGCTCCGGCAAGATCTATTACGACTTGCTGGCGGCACGCGACGAGCGGAAGGCGCCGGGCGCGGCCATTGTCCGCGTGGAGCAGCTCTATCCGTTCGCCGCCGATCAAGTGGAGCGAATACTGGCGCGCTATCCCTCGAATGCGGAAGTGGTCTGGGCGCAGGAAGAGCCGCGCAACATGGGCGCGTGGCGCTTCGTGCGCGAGCAACTGGCGGACTTGCTCGGTACCAACGGACGGGCGCCTCGATACGCAGGGCGCACGCCATCGGCGAGCCCCGCAACCGGGTCCGGCAAGCGGCATCAGCAGGAACAGGCGGATATTGTGCGGACGGCGCTGGCCGGGTAAATGACACGAATCAATTCGAGCGGGTCACCTGGAATCCGGCTCAAATGAACGGCCAGCCGTGCATCCGTGGCATGCGGATCACGGTGCGACGGGTACTTCAATTGACAGCTCAATATCCGGATCACAGTGAGCTCTTCGCCGATTACCCGCAATTAGAAGAGGAAGACCTTCGGCAAGCTCTAGCGTACGGTGTCGTTTCGTTTGGTCTGAAATAGCCCTTTACGCCGAGGCGCAAAGGAGCCAGCAAGGTGGTAATTCTGCATTTAGATCCGCCGTTCTTTTGGTGACGGCAATCAGCCGTGCTTTGGTCTCAACAGCCAAGCCCAGTATCCAAGCAGGAGTGTGATCGGCAATGGGGCGAGCGCTCGCATATAGACCCGAACATGGCCAGCGAAATCAGAATTGCGTGGAATCCCAGTTGAGTCATGAAAACCAGTGCTGATCGCCAATAGCGCCCAACCGAGCGAAGTCAATAGCAACAGAACAAACAATGCCAGCACGGATATGTATAAAACGTACCGCGACGAATGCCGGAAGTTAATGTCGTCAAACCGCGCGGCCCAATCTTTTTCCATGCGGCAATCCTAACGCAAAAAGGGCTCGGATTGGCGGCATGCATTTTCCAAGCGCGCTACCAGCGATCAACGCCAGATAAGGAACCACCAAACAGCGGCGGCAGCCGCGGCCCGGCTGCTATCCTATGAAGTTCCGTGCTCTGGTACTGGCTCCTCGCCGCGCCCGCGTTGCTCCTCTCGTTTGCCGGGCTACTCGCTCAACATCGTCGTTCGACCTACATCCGCGAGCAGCTTCAGAAACCCGCAACATGGACGCCGCCGGCTACCGTCATCGTGCCGGTTAAGGGCGAAGACGAAGGCCTGCGTGAGAATCTGGCGGCGCTCGCCAGTCTCGATTACCCAGACTACGAACTACTGATCGTCGCGCAAACGGCCGCTGACATTCCGTCTGGCGTATTGCCGCGTCGGGTGAAGGTAGTTTTGTCGCATGGCGGAGATCCCACCAGCGGCGAGAAGGTACAGAATCTGCAAGCCGCCGTCCGGGCGGCGCGAAAGTGGAGCGAGGTCTTCGCTTTCGCCGATTCCGATGGCCGACCCGCGCGCGGCTGGCTGCGTGCACTGGTTGCACCGCTCGAGCGGAATGGGGTAGGCGCGTCTACAGGCTACCGCTGGTTCACACCCGAGCCACCGTCCTTCTGGAATCTCATGGCCAGCGTTTGGAACTCGGCGGCGGGCGGATTGTTGGGCGCCTCCGATAGCCCATTCGCATGGGGCGGAGCGATGGCCATTCGCAAGGAGACGTTCTTCGAAGCGCGCGTACCGGAATTTTGGAAGGGCGCGGTCAGCGACGATTACGCATTGAGCGCGGCGGTGCATCACGCGGGCTTGTCGATCGCTTACGCGCCCGGCGCGCTCACGCCTTCGTTCGACCGGCCGCGTTGCATGCCCTTCTTCCGGTGGATTCACCGCCAAATGACGATCACGCGCATCTACAATCCGAGACTCTGGTGGACCGGATTTCTGGCGCACCTCTTCTATTGCGGCGCGATGGCGGCGTCTCTGGTCGCGTGGGGCCGGGGATATCGGCCGGCCGCCGCGGCGCTGGCTGTGCAAGTGGTTTGCGGCATGGCGCTCGGATGGCGGCGCGCGCGCCTGGCGCGCGTGGCCCTGCCGGAACATGCGGCGTGGTTCCGGCGGAACGCGTGGGCGCACGTGGCGTTGGTTCCATTCGCAACCTGGGTCTGGCTCATCTCATTTCTAACTTCCGCGGGGAGCGACGCAATCGAATGGCGCGGCCGACGCTATGTTCTCGCCCCACCGCGCGCGCCGGCATAGGAGCAAACGGTGGAAGAGATTCTGGATTACCTGGCGCCTGGCTCCCGCGTCCTCGATCTCGGCTCGCGAGATGGAAGCTTCCCTGCGAGCGCCTATCCGAAATTGATTCTCATCGCCGCCGATCTATTTCTCCCAGGCAAGATTCAGGACGGAATCCGCTTCGTTCAAGCCGACGCGAGTTCCCTGCCCTTCGCTTCCCGGTCGTTCGATGCGGTCATTTTGAACCATACTCTCGAACACTTCGAACGGCTGAAACCCGCTCTGCAAGAGATTGGAAGAGTAATTCGAACGGACGGCGCCGTATATGTGGCGGTCCCCGATGCGACCACCTTCAGCGATCGCCTCTATCGCAAGGTCTTTCGGGATCGGGGCGGTCACGTGAATCTGTTTGGCAGCGAGACGGAACTGTCGAAGATGCTCGCCTGGTACTTTGGGCTGCGGCCGGCTGGGTCCCGGACGCTATGCGCCTCCCTAACCTTTCTCAACCGAAGCGCGCGGAACCCTGAAGCAGGTCAGTTGCGGATTCCGTTCCGTCTCCCGGAGCGTTTGCTGTTATATCTCACATGGCTGCTGCGCACCGCCGACCGGAGATTCGATGCGCGACTTACTATCTACGGATGGGCGCTCTACTTCGGTAACTTACTGGCACGCGTGGACCCGGCGCGTCGCACGAATATCTGCATTCGATGCGGTCAAGCGCATCCCTCCGATTGGCTCCTGAGCCTGGGCATGGTTCGACGCCGGCGCTGGCTCTTCGACCATTACAACTGTCCGGGCTGCGGCGCCAGGAACATCTTCATTCCCGAAAACCCATCGACATCACAATGACGCTGAGCGAAGGCAACAACAATCCTTCTGTGCGGTGAGGGGAGCGTGGCGGATTGCTGTAGAGTCGTACAATGTCGACGCATTTAGGCATGGAACCGAATCTCAATCAAGAACGCCGGGAGGCCCACGCACTGTTGGATATGTTGCCGGCCGAGAAACTGAACGCCGTGCGGGCGTTGCTCGAAGTAATGGTCGAACCGTTGGCGCGCTCGTTGGGGCTGGCGCCGGTGGAAGAGGAAGAGATCACAGTTGAGACAGCCGCGGCGCTGAGCCGCGCCCGGGCTTCGCTCGCGCGCGGTGAGGGCATCCCGCACGAAGAGATCCTGCACGAGTTCGGGCTGACGAAGTGAGCGATGACGCCGCACCCGAACGGATCGCGGTGATGTGGTCGCTGGAAGGCCGCGCCGATCTGCGCGCAATCGAGCGCAACACAACGATTCAGATTCTGTACTGCTTGTACCGCAATTTGGCGAACCGCGCCGGCGACGTGAAAAAGCTCAGGCCCCCACGTACGGGCTTTCGGCTTCGATGCGGCGACTACCGGGTGTTCTTCGATCCCAAAGGCGAAAACATTCGAGATTACCGGCGTTCGTAACCGTGGAGACGCTTACCGCTAAGGGGTGCCGGACAGTCCTTCCTGCGCCCAGGCTGCGGCGCCAGGAACATCTTTATTCCCGAAAACCCATCGACATCACAATAACGCCGAGCATCCGCGAATCACGATCGGGTGTATAAGGGGGGATGATGTCGAGTTCCACGCGAACGGGACCTGGGCTGCCAGCCGGAACGGGGAAGCGGAGCGTGTGGAAACCCTCCGTTTTAAACGTCTCGGTAGCGGAAACTTCGCCCTGCAGTTTGACCGACACTTGCGTGGGACCCACTTTCCGAAGGCGGTCGGCGGCCACAAAAAACTTCAATTCAAAAGTGCTGGCAACATCGGGCCTTCGAAGCCGCGCCGTAGCAACGGGCTTGATCCACCTTCCCGCGTCTTCCCTCATATACCAGCCGGAATCCAGTTGGAACCAGCCGTCTGACGACGCCATGGAAATGAACGACAATGTCGCCGGCTGACTCCCTCCGCCGATTGCCAGGAGCGTCCTTTCCGGCGCTTTCCATTCGAGCAGCACTGCGTCCGGACGAGCCAGCGCGGCGGCGGCGTTTGCATCATCGGCCTTCATCAGTTGAAAGTCCATGCGATGCCATAGGTAGCGGATCGCGCCATAAATGCCCCACGGCTCGAAATGGGAAGGACTGCCATCCCAGACGAAATCGTGTAATCCGGGGGAGGCAGCCGCCAGTTTCGCAAGGGCACTGACATATCGCCTATTCTCTTCGTCGGCGGCCAAGGTGACGCGCGATTCACGACGCACCAGTACGACGCTGACTGCGGCCCAAATCAATACCCCGCCGAGAACCAATGGCCAATTGTAACGGCCCGCGATCACGGCTACTGCCAGCGCTGCGCCGGTCAGCGGCAGATAGCAGTATGCAGGATAGAGCCGTCCCGGCAGGGGCAGCAGGGGAACGAAAAACAGAAACAGGATCGCTAGTCCTAGCCATACGCGGCGGTCGCGCTGGAAAACGGCGAGCAGTACGAAGCCGATGGCAAGCAGCGGCACGGCAAACAGTTTGGCCGAGTAAAACGCGCTGGTGCTCAAGAACGAGGATGGCGTAAAGGCGAAGGAATAGTCGTGACCTTGATGACCATTCTTCAGGAGCCCTTGGAGTCCGAATGACAGAGAGACTAAGACGAACGGAAGCAGGATTTTCCATCGGCGCTTCCCCAAAGTATATTCATATAGGATCATCACGAAGGGCAGCATAACCGCAAGCTCCTTCGACTTATATGCCAACCAAAAAGACAGGAAGCTAATTACCCACTTATCGTGCAGCCACGCTAAGAACGAAATCAGGCAGAATGTCGTACAAAGCTCATCGTATACATACATGGGCTTCCAATAAATCTCGAAAATGGCCGGGTGGAGCGCAAAGAACATCGCTCCAGCGAAGGCTCCTATCTCAGGCACGCCCAAACGCCGGCATATCAGCCAGAATAGCCAAGTGTTCAATAAGTGAAAAACTTGAAGCGAGACTACATAGGGGCTGAAAGAAAGGCCGAACAGCTTGCCGAATTCGTGAAAATACCAGTGCCCAACCGGGCGGAAATTGTTTTCAAGATACCGCGGCGTGATTAGGGCCTTCGCGTATTCGACGGAGGGTAAATCCGGCGCCCAGCTCAGCGTGTCGATTTCATCGTCCTGGAAATAGCCGCGGTATGCGCCATGAAAGAGAAAACCAAATGCAATAGCAAGGCTGGCGGCAGTTAATGCTGCGAAGAGCCATCTGCTCACAGGAACGTCCTACCCACAGGTACTGGTGAGTGTGGCATATCTCCGTGCGGACCGTCAAGTTACTGAAGAAGCCGACTCCCACGTTAAATCGGGCGTCGAATCTGCCATCATGAAACCGTGCGCACCTTCTTCCACGTCGACATGGACGCCTTCTTCGTGTCCGTGGAAGAACTCTACGATCCGTCGCTCCGTGGCAAACCCGTAGTGGTCGGCGGACGCGCCAACGAACGGGGCGTCGTCTCCGCGGCGTCTTACGCCGCTCGCAAGTTCGGCGTCCACTCCGCCATGCCCCTGCGCACCGCCTACAAGCTCTGTCCTCAGGCAATTTTCGTCGACGGCCACCCGGATCGCTACCGCGAATATTCCAAGAAAGTCTATGCCGTCCTACAGGATTTTTCGCCTGTGGTCGAAATGGCCTCCGTCGACGAAGCCTATATCGATAACACCGGCGCGGAACGCCTCTATGGCCCGCCTCTCAAGGCCGCCCACCTACTGCATGACCGTATGAAGGCCGCTACACAACTGAATTGTTCCATCGGCATCTCCGCTTCGCGCATGGTTGCCAAGGTAGCCTCCGACCAGGCCAAACCCAACGGTATCCTTTGGATCATCCCTGGTTGCGAGTCGGCTTTTCTCGCGCCGCTCGACGTGCGCAAGATCCCCGGCGTCGGCAAAGTCACCGAGAAGAACCTGCACACGCTTGGAATCCGTAAAGTGGGCGACCTGGCGAAACTCGATGACGCCTTTCTCGAACAGCGCTTCGGCAAATGGGGCCTGGCGCTGGCTGGAAAATCGCGCGGCCTGGACGCCGGCGGCTGGTATGACGCGGAACTTGGGGAGGACACCGGGCCCAAATCCATCAGCCATGAACACACCTTCAACGAAGACACTGCCGACCGCGTACAACTCGATTCCACGCTGGCGCGGCTAAGTGAAATGGTAGGCCGCCGTCTCCGCGAGCAAAACCTGCTTGCCCGCACCCTGCAACTCAAATTGCGATACTCCGATTTCTCCACCATCACCCGCGCCCACTCACTGGCGCGCGGCACGTCCATCGACACCGAAATCTATCGCGAGATCCATGCGCTCTTTCTCGCCAATTGGAGGCCGGGCGCGACCGTGCGCCTGCTCGGCGTGAATGCATCCTCCTGGACCGATGGCGATGAGCAGATGGACCTGCTCGGTGAGGACATGCATGAGCGCTGGCGCCGCACGCTGGTGGTGGCGGACAAGATGCGGGATAAGTTCGGCGAATCGGCAATTTCGCTCGCCTCCGGCCTCCGCGGCGCATTTCGAGAGCGCACGCACGAAAACCCGGCAGGCCTTCCAGGCAAGGACAAGAAGGGGAAGTAGACTCAGGCCTCTTCCGATGAGAAGAACTGCCTGGCCTGCTCGCGGTTGTGGTTAACGTTACAATCCTCTTTATGTCTCCCCGCTTCGCCCTGTTCTTTGGCCTTGCCTTCCTCGCCGCCGCGCAAGACCCGGTGGCCCCCCATTCAGCCTTCGAGCCGCCGGCCGCCAAGGCCGCTGCATCGCTAGCCGCCAGCACCAAGGCTTCGCCGCCCGACCTTATCACCACCGGCGAGAAGACCGATTTCACAGAGACCGCGCCCTACGCGGAAGCGGTCGAGATTTCGCATCGCCTCGAACACGCCTCCCGGTACGTCAAGGTCCTCGACGCCGGCGTTACGCCCGAAGGCCGCACCATGATCGCGCTCGTCGTTTCGAAGGACCGCGCCTTCACGCCCGAAGCTGCCGCTAAAACCGGCAAGGCCATCATCATGATCCAGAGCGGCATTCATGCGGGCGAAATCGAAGGCAAAGACCCGGTGCTCATGCTCGTGCGCGACATGACCGTGAGCAAGACCTACGCCTCCTGGCTCGACCACGCCATCTTCCTCATCATTCCCGTATTCAATGTAGATGGACACGAGAACATAAGTCCGTATCATCGTCCCAGCCAGAACGGCCCGCGGATTACGGGCACGCGCTCCACAGCGCAGCGCCTGAATCTCAACCGCGACTACATGAAGGCCGATACGCCAGAAATGCGCACGTGGCTGAAACTCTTCAACACCTGGATGCCCGATTTCCTGATCGATAACCACGTCACCGATGGCTCCGACATGCAATACGACGTCACCTGGGACATGGCGCGCAATCAAGATCTCGCCGAACCAGCGGGCGCCTGGGTGCGCGATAAGTACGTACCCGAACTCGACAAACGCATGGCCGAGGATGGCCACATGGTCGCGCCCTATGGCGCCTTACGCAACGTCAACGGTAAGCGCGAATTCTTCATGGAGGTCTTCTCTCCGCGCTATTCGCATATCTATTCCGCCGTGCAGAACCGCCCGTCGCTCCTCGTCGAAAGCCATAGCCTGAAGTTCGCAAAGACACGCGCCTGGGCGCATTACGACATCATGCGCCACACCTTCGACATCATCTGCGCCGATCCCGAAGGTCTGCGGCGCGCCGTGCGCGAAGCCGATAAACAAATGGCAGCGCACGCGGGAGATCATTCCGCGCCCCCCGTTTACCTCGCGGGGAAAGTCAGTTCCGACCAGAGCCGCCCGCTGCTCTATCACGCGTTGAAAAACGCTCCGTTCAAGAGCGAAGTGACCGGATCCACGGTGAACCGCTACACCGGTGAGCTAGACGACATCCAGACCGTGATTCACGACAAGATCGATACCACCGTCGAAGCCCAGATGCCGCTCGGCTACCTGATTCCCTCCGCGTTTAGCAGTGTTGCCGACATCCTCGCCTTGCACGGCGTAGAGATGGAGCGCACGGCCAAACCGATCGAGCAGGTCTTCGAAACCTACCGCTTCAGCGGTACTAAAACAGGACAGGCGATTGAAGGCCATGTGATGCTCACGCTCGATCCCAAACTGGTCAAGGAACGGATCAAGATTCCAGCCGGATCCTATTGGGTACCCATGAAGCAGCGCCGTTCGCGTCTGATTCTCGCGCTGTTGGAACCGCAGGCGCCCGATTCGCTCGCCGCGTGGGGATTGATGAACTCCGTATTCTTCTCCGAGGGCGCCGGCGGCGGACGTGGCGGACGCGGCGGATTGGATCTTGGCGAATATCTCTCCGAACCCATCGCACGCAAAATGATGGCCGATCAACCGGAGTTGCGCAAACAATTCGAAGCCCAGGTAGCGGCCGACCCGAAATTCGCCGCCGATCCGCGCGCCCGCATGGCGTGGTGGTTCGAAAAATCCAAATACGAACAGGAAGAGAACGGCCGTTACCCCATCGTCCGTGTCTGGGACCCCATCGCAGTTCGATAGAGCGGCCCGCGCCTTCGGCGCGTCGACAGCCAGGAGGCCTATCGCACCAAAGCCGGTTATCCGCCGAGCCGGAACTGTACGACCAACGAACATGTCGACGGCGAGCCGACAATCGGCGAAGACAGAAGCGAGCCCAGAGCGCCCACGATGCCAACGTATACCGTCGCTGCGGGGGCCGCCGGCTGGTCGCCCAAACTCTGGCTCCCGTCCGTCATAGCCACCACCGGCCCCAATCTCATTCCTGCCGCCGCCGCAACCTTCTGCGCTTGCGCCTGCGCATCCGCAAACACAGCCGGATAAGGGCACGGATTCGCCGCCAACGCCCGCGGCGAGCTCTGCGCACCCTCCAGATAGTAAGACAAAGTCATCGGGTTCGCCGCCTTCGGCAGAGCGCTTCCCGTCGCCGTAAGATCTGCCAAAGTAGCCGTTAATGAAGAAATCGGAACCCCCAGCGTGAATGTCCACTGCGTCGCAAGATTGTTAGCCACCACTCCCCCATTGCTTACGAATAGCGTGCCCCCGAATGGTCCCGCGTAGGTAAGATTGGCCGGCGTTATCGTCGTCGATTGTATCGCCGCAACTACTTCGTCCAACGTCGTATTTAGACTTGCCTCCACTGACACAAGCAGGTTCGCTTGATCCAGTGGAACGTTCACCTCGCGACTGGCGGTTATGGTGATGACGTTCGACTCGAGTTGGGCGAACGCTGCCGTCGCGAACACGATTGAGAGGATGATCGGACGCATCGGCTAAAATCCACCCAGTGAAAACTTCACCGTTAAGCTGCACGCGGGCGCTGCCGAAAAGCCGCTCGAAGTCGACGAAGATATGGAGAGAATCGCTCCTACGGTCATGCTAGAGGCGTTTGCGATATTTTGCGCCTGGACGCGCGCGTCCGAAATAAGGCCCGAGAGCGGACAGGGCTGCGCCTGTTGGGCCTGCGGCGAAACCTGCGTTCCCAGCACCGAAGTTGTAATCGACATGCCGTTTTGCAGTTGAGCGACGGCGATTTGCAATGCACTGAAAGTGGCGACCGTACTCTTCATGTTGGCAATCGGAGCAGTTAGGTTGAACGTCCACTGGAGAACAGTCGTAGTCGTCTGCGTTCGACCGTCCCCTGAATACTGCTGCACCGTGGTCACGCTGGAAAAATTCGCCGCCGTAAGACCGACGCTTTGTAGCACTGCAAGCACATCGCTCTGCGTGGCAGTCAGCGGCGACGTTACGGTGACTCCGAAATTCACCTGATCGGGTTGCAGTGTCGCGGCACGCGAAGCCGTGACCGTAATCGAGTTTGGCGCCGATTGGCCCGAGGCGATCGCTGTCAGTAAAAACAACAAAGGAATTGAGGCGCTGATGGACATAGCCGGATTGTAACTCCTGCCTCGCACCTTCCCAAGAGTCTTCGCGAACCGCGCCAGCCATCCCAAAACCGGACGCTGATATAGCGATAAGCCCTTTAAACGCAGCGCACACCCGTGGCAATCCCGTTGCTCACGCCACTTCATGCCTCTGGCCGATGACCTCCGCATCGCCTTCCGCACTCTTCGCAAGACCCCCAGTTTCACCCTTACCGCCGTCCTCGCTTTAGCCGCCGGCATTGGCGCGAACGCCGCGATCTTTAGCATGGTGGATGCCCTCATGCTTCGCCCGCTGCAGATGAGAGACTCCGCGCGCGTAGTTGAGGTGTGGGAGGAGGCCTCCTGGATGGGTTTCCCGCAAAACACGCCCGCGCCCGCGAACATGGTCGATTGGAAGCAACGAAACCGCGTCTTCACGGATATGGCGGCAACCCGCGGCGATCTGCGCGCTATCACCGGCGATGGCCAGCCGCAGCAAGTGGAGGTCACCTTAATAACTGCGAACTTGCTGCCATTGCTCGGTGTGGAACCGATCCTCGGCCGGAGCTTCTCACTCCAGGAAGATCAGGCCGGCGGCCCGAAAGTGGTTCTGCTCAGTCATCGATTGTGGATGGAACGCTATGGCGGCGAGAAAAGCGTCATCGGCCGGGATATGATGCTCGACGGCGTCAAATTCCACGTCATCGGCGTGATGCCTCGCGCATTTGTCTTTCCGAGCCGCAGCGACGTCTGGCTACCCATGGCCTTTTCGCCCGCGGATTGGGCGCGGCGCAGAACCCATCTGCTGCACGTCTTCGCGCGGTTGCGCCCGGGCGTGTCGATCGCCGATGCCCAGCGCGACATGTCCACCATCGCGGCACGGCTGCGCGCCGAACATCCCGATACCAACGATCGCGTCGGCGCCAGCGTGGTTGGCATCCGCGAGCAGTTTCTCGGCAAGCTCGATCTCGCTACACGCGTGTTGGCGGGCGGCGTCCTGATTGTGCTGCTCATCTGTTGCGTGAACATCGCGGGGCTCTTGCTGGCGCGAGCGGCCGGCAAGCGGCGTGAGATCGCGGTCCGCGCGGCGCTGGGCGCGGGACGCTGGGCGCTCATCCGCCAAAGTCTCGTGGAAAGTCTGATCATCGCGGCGGCGGGCGCGGGTCTTGGGGTGCTCCTGGCCGCGTACGGCATGCGTCCCTTGAGCACGCTCATTCCCGAAGCGCTCGCGGGTTGGGCGCAACCGGCAATCGACGCGCGCCTGCTGCTCTTTGCTTCGGCCGCCGCGATACTTTCGGCTGTGGTGTTTGGAGCGCTGCCAGCCGCCAATATGGCCCGTGCCGATCTGGCGCTGGTGCTGAACGAGGGTGGGCGCGCCGCCATTGGGGGCGGGAAAGGTCTGCGCGGCTGGCTGGTAACCGGCGAGGTCGCACTGGCCGTGGTGCTCTGCACCGCCGCAGGTCTTATGGTGAAGACGGTCTGGGGGTTGGCGCATGCCGATCTGGGCTTCGAACCGGCGCACGTGATGACGCTGCGCACCTCCCTTCCCGGTTCCAGCGCCTCCCGCTATCGCACCTATGAGTCGCGCGCCGCTTACTATCGAGATGTGCTCCGCCGCGTGGAGGCGATTCCCCGAGTAACCGCTGCTGGATACACCACGTTTCTCCCCTTGACCAATCGCGGGGGCACTTCGGGATTTTTGATTGAGGATGCTCCGCCGCCTCCACCCGGCCACGATCCGGACGCGAACCATCGCGTGGTGAGCGCCGGCTACTTCCGTGCCGTGGGCATGCGACTGATCGCTGGCCGTTATTTCGACGATCGCGACACTCCGAATTCGCAGCCGGTGGCGATAGTTAACGAGGCGTCGGCCCGCGAGTTCTGGCCCGGACGTAATCCGATCGGCCATCGCTTCCGCCTCGATGACGAGAAACAGCCCTGGCTTACGGTAGTGGGAATTGTCGCCGACGTGAAACAGATGGGAGTGGATATTGCCGGCCGTGCCGAAAACTATTATCCGGTTACGCAGCCATTCGCAGCGGTGGGATACTTCAACCCGCGTGACCTCGCGGTGCGCGTCAAAGGCGATCCGCTGGATTATGCGACAGCGTTGCGGCAAGCGGTCTGGTCGGTAGATCCGAACCAGCCCATCGCCGACCTTCGGCCGCTTTCGGATCTGGTCGCGAAGGAACTTTCCGTGCAGCGCGCGCAGCTCTGGATGCTAGGCGCCTTCGCGGGCCTGGCGCTCCTTTTGGCCGCTATCGGTCTCTATGGATTGCTGGCGCACCTGGTCGCGCAACGCACGCGCGACATCGGCATACGCATGGCGCTGGGAGCGAGCCGCGGACAGGTACTTCGATGGATACTTCGCCAAGGCCTCGAACCGGTCGCGGCTGGCCTGGCGTCGGGGACTGTAGGCGCTCTGCTGCTCACGCAGTCGATGCGAAAGCTGCTCTATGATGTGAGTCCCGCCGACCCTGCCACGTTGGTTTTGGTCGCACTGGCACTCTTGCTGGTTGCGGCTGTCGCTTGCTACGGGCCCGCAAGGCGCGCGGCAACTATCGATCCCATGCAAGCGCTAGCGCGATAGGCGCGAGGTTCTTGGGCGCTTGCGGCCGTGCTCTCAGCCCTCTTTCTCGAACTGCTTCAAATAGCTCAGCACGCGGGCCACATAATTCCGCGTTTCCTTGAAGGGAGGCACGCCGCGGTACTTGTCCACCATCCCCGGCCCCGCATTGTATGCCGCGATCGTCCGACGAAGCCAATCGCGTGATTTCTGGTAGCGCTGAATGAGGACGCGCAGGTACCGCGTTCCGCCATCGATGTTCTGCTCTGGAATCCTCGGATCCACCCCATACTCCAGCGCCAATCCCGGCATCAGTTGCATCAGACCGATCGCGCCTTTGGCCGAAACCGCGGAAGGGTCGAAATTCGATTCCGCCGCCACGATGCTCTTCACGAACGCGGCTGGGACGTTATGTTTCAGTGCGGCTGCGCGGATCATTGCGTGGGCTTCCTCGCGCGACAGCGGAGTTGCAAGCCCAGCAGGCGCAGAACCAGGTAAAGACTGTGGAATCAATTGAATGGCAGTAGCGCGATGTTGCAGTTTACTCACGCAGAGAATCATTATCAGGGTAATTGCGGCTAGTTTCATAGTTCTTCTCGGTCCGAATTTGACGACCTTGGATCGAAGCGGAGATTTAAACGACTACTTCAACGAAACAAACTCAGTGGCGGGGCGCGTGTCTTCGCAATGTGCGAAAAGGAACGATTAATAATGCGCTATGAATCTAATGTAACACAATTTCTGCCGATAACCGCACCTTTCACCCGGATTTCACCGGGCGCTTGTGGCGGGGACTGCTTGCATATTTGGGGGTATGTGAGAGTGCTTAATTTGGCGCTGAATCCCCTGGTACGCTATGATCGTTTTCGCCCTTAAACCCATTCAGGAGATTTCATGTTCCGTTCCGTATGCTGTCTGCTGAGCGCCCCGCTTCTTACGATTGCGCTCCACGCGCAGAGCCCGAATCCGCTGCCGACCGAAATGAAGGGCGCATATACATCGGTCAAGAACAATTTGCTGAAGGCCGCTGAGAAAGCACCCGAAGACGTCTATGCTTTCAAACCTGCGCCCGAAATGCGCAGCCTCGGCGAACTGATCCAGCACATCGCGGAGGCCCACATCTTTTATTGCGGGCGAGTAAACGGCGTAACTGCAAAGCCCGATTTCGGATCGAAGTCGAAGGCGGATATCGTGAAGGCGCTCCAGGCCTCGTTCGACGTGTGCGATGCCGGTTGGGCTGCAATCACGGATGCCAACGCTACTGAAATGACCGGCTCGGGCCGCGGCGCGCTCTCCAAACTCGGCGCCCTGGTCCGCAACGTAATTCACGACAACGAAGAGTACGGCTATCTGAGCGTTTATTTCCGCCTCAAGGGCATCGTACCGCCATCGAGCGATACCGCCGGCCACGGCGGACGAGGCGGACTCTAGCCCGAAATTGCCGCCCTTCGTCGCCGCCGGTTCCGTCCGGTCGGCCAACGGGCAGGACGCACGCTGGCTGAATACACTTCGCGCGCAGTCTTTCCGCGGCGAGGGCAGACCGTGGATGCCAGGCACAGCATTCCCTAGGAAGACTCGTTTCCCCGTGCTCGAACGGGATATCCAAATGTCAAAGAGCTGCAGACCGCTTTTGTAAGCTACTGAAAATACAGCCCTGAATTGCTTGAACGAAGTTTTGAAAGAACGAACCCAAACTGCGGTTCGTGCCTATGATTGAGCCAGTTCGCAAAACGAAAAAACGAACTCGACTGTAGTCCGCGTCTTCCTGGACGGAGAACTACTGCGCACCCGCGTGCGCGGTGACGGCGCTCCTGGCATGGATTCGTGAATTGACAAACCCAACCAGCGGAGCACCCGCGCCGCCGGGCAGATTCGCCAAAATGAAAGAACGAACCCAAGCCGGGCGGCGTCAACGGCCCGTTTGAATCTAACGGTCGTGATCGCCGAAAAAGGAAAAAGCGAAGCCGCCGCCAAAGCGACTTCGCCACCTTCGATTTCACTCTAGCAGATGAGGGGCTGAAAACCGGACGTGAATGATGCGGAATATCCGCGTATGCGCCTGAAATGATTGGGGTAAGCTTATTTTGCAAAGCTTGTGACCCCCTACGGGCGGTCATTGGGACGTATAACAGGCGCTGTGCACGGCGCGAGAGCAGCGATCATGCTCTCGGGCATGTCACCCCACTCCGACAAGGTACTGCGATTCTTAGGCGGCTCTGGCCTGGGCGTTCTTCGTGCTCCGCGCAGTCTGGACCGCCGATATTTGGCAAGTGCTTCGAGGCGCGCGATTCCAACCCTCCACCCCCTATTGGGCTAGCCGCACGTCGACGCCCTCGATCGCGATGGCCCCGGCAGCTTATTCCAGACAGAGCATTCGCGACGATATAATCCCGCCTGGACCGCTTCGCTTCCAGGAAACCGTTTCAAGACTTCGCCGCCTTTTCGATTTCCTTCATCTCAGCTTCCGAGAGCGCGAGGTGGGCGGCTTTCATGTTTTCTTCGAGGTGCGCCACAGAGGATGTTCCTGGTATCGGAAGCATCACGGCGCTGCGGTGCAGCAGCCAAGCTATGGAAAGTTGCGCGACGGTGGCTCCGTGGCGTTTCGCGATTTCGTCCAGCTTGCCGCCAGGACGCGCGAGCTTGCCGGCTGCGACCGGGAACCAAGGGATGAAGGCAATGTTGTGGCGTTCGCAGTATTCGAGAACATCTTCATGCTGCCGGTCGCCGAGGTTGTATAGATTCTGGACGCTGACGATCTCGACGACTTCGCGGGCACGGTCGATGTCGGCTGGCTTCACTTCGCTGAGGCCGATGTGGCGGACCTTGCCTTGCCCTTTCAGCTTCACTATCGGCGCGAGGGATTGCTCCACAGGGACTTTCGGATCGATGCGGTGCAATTGCCACAGGTCGATGACGTCAGTCTTAAGCAGGCGCAGGCTCTTTTCTATTTCCTTTGCAAGGTAGTCGGGACGGCCGTCGGGACTCCAGCGGTCGGGGCCCTGACGGGTCAATCCGCCCTTGGTTGCGACGACCAGGCCTTTCGGAAACGGTGACAATGTTTCACCGATGAGCCGCTCACTGACGTCGGGGCCATAGCTGTTGGCGGTGTCGATGAAATTAACCCCAAGTTCGACGGCGCGTTTCAGAACGCGCCGGGCTTCTTGGGGATCTTTGGGCTCGCCCCATATTCCCGTCCCTGTCAGACGCATTGCTCCGAAGCCCATGCGATTTACTTCAAGGTCGTTACCGATTTTGAACGTTTTGTTCATTGTGATCATGGCTGTATTCATGATGACCGGTTTGGCGCTCCGGGAACAGCAGTCACATTCCTGATTTTGTGGCGAGGCTCCAACGATGACGCCGATACGGCTCCTGGCACAGCTCTGAAGACCGCTAGCCAGGGCTAGCCATGGATCGCGTGCATCAGCCAGCTACCGCCTATCACAGCCCCCACGCAATAGACGAACGTCTTCGCGGCCAGCCATCCACGCTCCCGCGACGTCCGATTTTCCATGGCGGCCGTCACGCCAGCCACCAGGACTGCGCAAAACAGTGTAAACAGCGAATGCGACATTCATCCCTCCCGCTGGTCCAGCGCGCTGGACACGCCGAGCGCGTTCATCACTCCCGCCATAATCAGCAGTACGTTGCCATACTCATGGACACGGCTGCTCAGAAGCCCGCCCGCATTCACAATCGCCGAAACCGCCAGAAACGGCGCACCTGCCAGAAACTTCGCCGCTGCCCCCGCCTGGAAAAGGAGCGCCGTGAATCCATCGACGCCGGCCAACTCTTCAGGCCGCGGCCACCCCGACCCGCCCTGCAGCGCGACCCCGGCGACCACTGCGGCCGTCACCGCCGACCCGAACACAGCGAACTGCAGGTAGCGGCGCATCAACAAGTACGCGCCACCCGGCACCAACCAGCCGAACACCACCATTGCTACTTTCTTCAAGGCCGTTCCTCCGCGTTCTGCGATCGTGGCACCGTAAACATCCGGCTCCATCGCGTCTTGGTGAAGAAATGTGTGAGCACATCGACCGCGTGACCCGGGTTCCACTCTTTCAAATCCTCTTCCGGCGCGTCGAACGACCAGTACACTACCAGCGGTTTGCCAATCACATAACTGCGCGGCACGAACCCCCAGTACCGGCTGTCCTCGGAGTTCTCGCGATTGTCTCCCAATACGAACAGCATCCCGGGCGGCACCACCAGTTCGCCATTTCTCACATAGTGTTCCAGCATGTCGCGCCCGCGGGGCAGAGTGAACGCGGCCGGCGCCTGCGGAAAGTTGTCCCGGTAATTCTCGGGATACACAGCGATGTGCTGCGTATATGGTTCCACCAATCGGTGTCCATTCCGGATCACCTGTCCCTTCTCCATGTGAATCCGGTCTCCGGGCACGCCGATCACGCGCTTCACATAGGTCTCGCGTACGTCTTCCGGATACAGGAATACGATGATGTCGCCGCGCTGGACGTCCTGGTATGGCATGATATGGCGGCCGAGCGCTCCGGGATCGGCATACGCGGTTCGATCCACGAGCACATGGTCCCCGACGAGCAGATTGCCTTCCATGGACCCGCTCGGAATCACATATGCCTGGACCAGCGTAGTTGTGGCGAACAGATAGATGAGAATCGTCCCAGCCCACTCCGTAACGGAGCTACCGGTCCGCTTCTGGTGGCCGGCTTTCCATAACTCGGCCGCCCGTTCACGGATACTCGTACGCATCCAGTCCGTCATCACCAGCATCACAAATCGGAGGACGCGCGCGACACCCGCCGTGCTGGGAACATCGCGGCATCGATCGCGGAACAGCTGTTTCATCGGAGCGGCATATTCACGACGGAATGCAGCCGGATAGGCGTACAGCATCATCGAATACAACCGGCAGAAGCCGGACACCATGGCCGGATTCATGCCTGATCTCCTGCCAGCCGCGATATCGCCACCGTTACCGCACCGGCCAGCCGTTGCGCTTCTGCGCGCACCGTGCGTTTCCCGAACGGCGTCATGCGGTAGTATCGCCGCCGCTCCTCGCCCAGCACCGGATCGCGACGTTCATCGGCTTGCTCAACCAGGCCGGCGGCGAGCATGCGTTTCAAGCACCCATACAGCGTTCCGGGACCGAGTTGCAGCGCGCCATCCGTCTGTCGCGCCACGTCCTGCATGATCCCGTACCCGTGGCGTTCCTCATCGGCGAGCGCCAATAGAATATGAAAAACGGGCGGGGTCAGCGACGGCAATTCCTGAGACACTCGACTCTTCGACATATAAATACATCCGTTACGGATATAATGCACCCGGACGAGCGGCGCTGTCAAGCTTTCAGGATCTGGTGGAAAGTTTTTGTCTGCGCGATCGGGGCGGCTTCGCCGGATGAGGGGGTAGCTATGATTTGGCTCGGGAATTGAACCTGCGGCCCAGGCGAGAGCGACGACGAAGAATACGTGAACGCCGATATGACGTTGCGGTGATTTGTTCGCGCGGAGGCCGAACGGTTTACGACGCCGTCAGAGGAAGGGGCCGGCGTCCCCAAAGCTTTCGATCCGCAGACGGATCGCGGAGGGATACGCTCGGGGTTGGTAAACATTGGCAGCACGCCGGAAAGCTTGTCTTCGAGGCGCCCATGGATTTCGTGCCCGCCGAAACCATACACGACGCCGCCTGGTTCCGTGCTGTTCGCCCCCCTATAACCCGCGAAGGCATTGTGCCCGCCTACTTCTACGTCATCCGCAAAAAGGACATCATTGAAGTCGGCAGCGGCTCATGCGCCAATTGCCACAGCCGAGTACTCCCCGACGGCACCTACCTCCCCGGCGCGCAGGGCAATTTCCCCTTCGACCGCGCTTACGCCGAGTCCCTCCGTCGCGAACCCACTGCCAAGGTCCCCCGCGCGGCTCGCCACCAGCCTCATGATGACCCCGAACGACAAGGCCCGCTGGACTGAGCAACTTATACGAGCGCCCCAAGCGGGAGATCATTGCGGTCTCCGACGCATGATCCTGGGGGTCGCCATGCGCCCAGACTTTAGTTACCTCTACCCTCCGAAAATCGCCGATCTCAGCGGCGTACGCGACCGCCGCTATCTCGACCTTACTGTCCGGCTAGAACACCGCTCCCTCGCCGACATCGCACGCTACGCCAGCATGTGTTGGGCATCGAATTATTTCTTCTCGCCGGCAAACGCCATGCCCGCCGACGAAATCGCCGCGGTCTCCGACTCGATGCGGTACAGCGACGAACAGGCTTACGCCTTCGCGCTCTATGTCTACTCGCTCCAGCCTCCGCCCAATCCCAACCGACCGAATGCCCTTACCCGAAAAGGGGAAGCCGTCTTCCAACGGGCGGGCTGCCCCGCGTGTCACACTCCGCCTCTTATACCAACAACAGGATCCTCCCAGCTGGCGACTTCCGGTATCACGAAGCCATTCAGATGAGCGGGAAGTCTCCGGTGCTCTACCTGGCAAAATTTGCGCTGGTTGGCAGCCTGACTACAGAGTCGTCACATCGATCCGCACAATCTGTCCCGTCTGCACAAAGTCAACGACCGTGGCGATCCGCGCTGCTATTCCTCTCAGGGTCGGCCAGTGGTTCGAGGTGAGAATTACAAGTGCGAGCTTACGGCTCGTGAAGTTCTGTTGGTATCGAACACTCTGGTCGCAAGTCAGCAAGAGATCGAAGCCCGCTTGCTCAGCCGCGTCTAACAAAGCGCCGTTCTCAAGCCCTTGCCAGCTAAGCTCATCCGCACGTACCACCTCATGCCCGCGCAGAAACCGCGCCAGAGGAGCAGGCGTGTTGGCGTCGAAGAGGATCTTCACGCGACTGCCGAGGGCTCCTCGAGAGAATCCTTTGCAAAGGCAAGCACCTCATGCACCTGGTCTCTGGTGACAGTCGGAAACCATTCCAAGAACTCGTCGATTGTTGAATCCTTGTCAAGGTGCTCGAACAGCGTGGTGACCCGCAGACGGGTACCGCGGAAGCACCATGCCCCACCAAGCTTCTCAGGGTTTCGATCAACAGCACTACAGCCGCTCCAGTCCATACTGTTAGTTTATCCCTGATTCGACTGCTGTCAGATTCACTTGACCGCAACGTCGCATCTCGGACCTGACCCGCCCGGCGGTCTCGAATCCGGCGTTCCGGGCAATGGGTCCTCCCTGGTCTAAAATAACCGGCCCAAATCTGCTTGCACCAAGTTAAGCGTAAGCGATTTAGAATCAGGCAGTTTGGCCGGTTATTTCGATTTATCTGGTCCAATCTCTGCACGCGCAACATTCCGAAGAAGTTAACGCCGCACGGGCACGAGCATTGGCCAGATAAGTCGCGCAGTGTTTACCATGGACCAGCTTGGTCGTATTACGCATCATCCCTACAGTGCTCCAACTCCGAGCGCGGCCCGCGCGCTCAGCCGGTTTCCTCCCGTGAAGCGCCGTTCCCGTCGCCAGTTATTACCTGAACACAGCCTTTCTCGACAGGCACGTGGCTTCAGAACAGCCCGCAGGACTCGCCACAAATGCAGCTTGTTTGCAGGCTCTATTGAAACCTACCGTGCATCCAACGAATAATCTCGTCCTGGGTTTTTTCCGGCAGCCGATTGTAATCCCAGGGCTCGCTTAATTCCAGCTTGTCCGCCGCACCGTATAGCGCATAGACTGTCTTGGCCTCGCCGACGGCGCTATGCACGTCGGCGGGATTCGCGTCCCGATCTAGCGCAGGCTGCACGACGAGCAATGGACGCGGCGCGATGGCGCCGAGCACTTCGTGGAAGTCATACGGTATCTGGCGCTCGTGGCCGACAAAGAATCCGAGCCGCGGCATAAGGGCGCGCTCGCTGCTATAGCGCGCGATGCCGCCGTCGCCTCGTTCAGCGGCATCGGTGCGCATGGGCGTGAATCCGCTGATGGAAACGATGCCTTTAATACGCGGGTCGAGAGCCGCCGCGTATAAACCGGCGGTCGCGCCGATGGAATAGCCGAACGCGTAAATCCTCGACGGGTCGACGAGGCTTTCTTTCGACAGAGCGTCTACCGCGGCGCGCGCGTCCTCCACCATTCGGCCCATTTGCGACCAATGCGGATATCGATCGTAGAAGGGTCCGGTTTCCATTTGGCGGCTGCCGTTGCCGGTCTGATCGTATGCAAGCACGGCGTAGCCGGCCCGCACCAATGCCAGAATCGGATGCAGATCGCTGTGATACACCCACATGTAACCGAGGGAACAACTGAATCCATGCAGCCAGATGACGGTGGGCAGCTTCGTTCCTTCCGGAGTGTTCGCCGGATAGTAGAGATCGCCCCTGACGTTGAAGCCGAAGGTGACCGGCTTCGAAACCGTAGCGTCCTTCTCGGGCGCTTTCCAGCCATAGGAAGTTCCGCCATTGGAGATCACCCAGGCAACCAGATCCGGCGTGGTTTGTCCTGGATTGCCGACTGGGCGGCCGCCCGCCGCGCCACCGCGCCCTGGCGGCGCTGGACCTCCGCGTCCTGGGCCGCGACCCGGGCCAGGAGGCATCCTCGCAGGCTCGTCGCCCAAAGCCCACGTGACGGACTTCCGGATTCCTTCGGCCTTCGATTCCCAATCAGCGATCGTCGTAACTGGATGACCGGCAGCGGAGAGAATATCGTTCGCCGGGCGTCGCGGGTAGTTTTTCAGGTCGACTGTCTCTTTAGAGTTGGCGCGCCATTTGTCCCAATCCCATTGGAAGATCAAATTGTTGGACCATTGGGCTGGGGAGCGGCCGAACTGGATGTCGAGCCAATCGAGGCAGGCCTCCTGATCGTTGGCGCCGTGGAAACCTGGAACGCGCAGCGTACCCAATCGGTTCGGCTGGCCGAGCAACTTATAAACTTTGAGCGCGGAGTAGTAAGTTTGCTCCATGCCCCACGTATTCGAAACCTGATCGTTGTGTCCCCACTCCAAAAGCGCGGCGCGCGGGGCGATCATTGCGGCCAACAGGTTGCCGTCGATGGGCAGCCGGTCTTCGCGCCCCGCGAAGAATCGGAGGCGCGGGACAAACCAGGTGGGGAACGAGCGCGTGGCGCTCTCGATACTTTCGCCGAAACCGCGCTCACCGGCGGCGCGCCACGCAAGGACTCCGCCAACGCCGGTGCTGCCCGCGATCACCGCGGAGATCCGCTCATGCAGCGCGGCGGCCATCGCGGCCATTTTGCCGTCGCGCGAATAGCCGAACATCGCGACATACTTCATATCCACCTGCGGCACCGATTCCAAGTAGTCGAGCACCGGCCCCGCGGCCCATGCGCGGCGCGGCAACAAAGCGAAATCGTAATCGGGATAGAGTTGGCCCAGCGCGGCCGCGTCATCCATGGCATCATTCGCCGCGTAGCCACACGAGATATATCCGCGACGAAGCAGCGAAGGGCCCCATCCCACGAGGTTGGGGCTGATGAGCACCGGGAAGGGGCCCTTACCATCCGGAATCATCAATTGAACGCGCATGGTTCCCCGGCTTCCCGGACCGAACTCGAGGCGGACATTGCGGATGAGATAGCCGTTACCGCGAGTTTCATCCAGGGCGACTACGCGATCGAGCTTGGGCTTGGGAGGAAACGTGCCGAGATCGTATTTCTCAAATAACTGCTGAATCTCGGTGCGCCGTGCCTTCCAATCCGCCGCCGTCCGCACCGGGCGGCCATCGAGGAAACGCAAGGGATCGGGGAGGGCGTTCATGCGCGGCAGAGAGTCGAAATCCGGAGGCAGTTCGCCGCTTTTTTCCAGCCATGCGCGGAAGGCCGGCGCGTCGGGGAGGATCTGCTGCAGCTTTTCGAGATAGGCGCGGCGCTCTTCGGGAGTCATGGCCGAAGCCGGGTTCGAAGCGATGAGGAGCAATAAAGGCAGCAGGAGGGTTGCCGCCAGAAGTCGCAGCGGACATGGGCGCGTCATCTCCACAGCATACAACCGGGGAAGGTTCGCGGCGCCGCTCACTTCTCGGTTACTCCGGGGGGCGCCCGTCCTTGCAAACATCGTAGTAGTGGTTCTGGCCTTCGTCTTCGTACTCGCGAGCGATGGAAAGACCCACCGCTGAAAGCTGTCTGCGGTACTCTTGAGCCCCAAGAGAACGTGACTCTAATCCCGTCATCGCATCGTTCCATACCAAAGGTTCAGCACACGCGGTAAATAACAGCCGGCCGCCCGGCGTCAATGTATCGCCGATTTTTTGGATCAGGCGCCACTGGTCTTCGGGAGAGAGCAGAAAGATGAGTCCCAAGGCGAGGACCGCATCGAAAGCGCGATGGAAGAATGTGGAATTTTGGACGGCCTCACATACCACGGGGTATTTGCAAGATTGCGCCGGAAGGCCTCGACGAACGATGGCGCTGCATCAACAGCAAAGACGTTGAGGCCCTCGGCGACTAGAACCTCGGTGATTGGAAATCCGGGACCGCAGCCGAGATCGATCACCGTGGCCCCGGATGGCAGCGTGCGGGCCCACTTCCTTACGCGACTTACGCCTACACCTGTGGAGCGAGCGCTGCCACGGCGGGCAAGGAACTCCGCAGCAACGCCTTCGTATCCATTCGACAGGTCCATCATCGACTCACAATATCAAACAACGTGCGCGCCCCCAGCGCATACACGATGCGTCCGGCTGGGCGGCCTGCTTGTCGTCGAATTCAATCGGCATCAAATGTGAGGACCGACGAGACATCCAGCTGTCCGGCCGTGGTGAAAAACCGTCACGTGCGGCGCGCCTCACGGCGAAGTCCTTCATGCACCAGCATCTTGAGCAGGGTCTGGTAACCGATGCCTTTCTGCGCTGCGAGTTCTCGGGCCTTTGCTAGATCAGGTCCGGGCAATCGCAACGCAATTTGGACGCTGGCGGCGGTCTTCACCTGACCGACAAGGCGGGAACCTCTCGGCGAGACTCCTTTCTTCCCGGCTGCAGCCGCCTTCTGCTTTACAAACTCACGGCCTTCACGACTGGCCCACCAGTCCGCCTCCTCCGACGCGTTGACGAACTTGGGCATGACCATCGGTTTCTTTTTCATAGGGTCACTCTCCTCGCGAACGCCGGGCAAGGTAATCCCTCTTCTGCCCTGCATCGAGGTCGTACGCGGTAACAACTCTGATCTTCTCGCCACGCTCAACCAGTACCACGGCCAACAGTCGCCCCGAATCTGTCTCGCCGTAATAGACGTAGCGCACTTCTCCCTCCACGTCTTGCTCGTAAATCGAGATCGGGCCGTTCGACAGCGCCGTTTCCACTTCCGCGGCCTTGATCCGATGCATCCGGATCTTGCGCAGATTGTTTGCGTCCCAGTCGAACACCGCACTTTGATTGTATATGCATTGCATGACGGCCAAAGGAGGGAGCGGAAAAAGGCATTTGGAAGCGGTATTGCGCTCGAATCGCAGACCGCTTCAGGTCCCGTGTATTCGGCGCCGCGCAGGTGGCTTACACTTGATGAGATGAACCGCGAACTCATCGGCCACCTGATCGGGCTGCGTTACAAGCTGATGTGGGCGAAGACGCGCTCGCGCGGCGGCCGCATTGCGCTGTTCGTCATCGGATACCTGCTTTTCGTGCTGGTGGCAGCGCTCCTGGCCGCCGGTGGAATCGGCGGCGGCATTGTCGCCGTCAAATCGGGCCACGCTGGAATGGTAGCGAGAATTTCGCTCTCCGGAATCTTTCTGAGCGCAGTGATGTGGACGCTACTGCTCGGATTCGGCATGAACGCCGTGTTCTCGGAAAGCGAACTGCGCCGTTATCCGCTGTCCGCCGGCGACCGGCGTCTGGTGACGTTCTTCATCGGCATCGCCGACCCGTTCTGGTTTCTCATCCTGTTGTGCGATCTCGGCCTTGCCGTAGGGATTTACGTGTTCGGCAGCGCTTCACTCGGCCTTGGTCTTCCAGCCGTGCTGCTGTTGGTCGCGTCAAATTACGCGCTGGCGCGAACCTTGGGGATGCTCATCGACCGGCTGGCGGAGACGAAGATGGGTTCCTCTCTCATGCTGCTGCTGATTATGTCGGTCAGTATGCTGCCCAGCCTGCTTATACCGCTGCTAAGGCATAACCCGGGGCTAACGGACCGTGTGCTCGCCGTGCTGCGCTTCACTCCGCCTTTCGCCGCCGCCGACGCCATCACCGCTTCCGGCACGCAGGCTTACTGGGGATTGTTGTTGGTGGCGGCCTGGTTCGCGGCATTCATGTTAGCCCTTGTTTGGGTGGAAAAGAATCCCTTCCGGGGCCGCGCGGTACAAACCAAGGCAGCGGGTTGGGACAACCGCTTCGAGCGGATCGGAGCGCTCTTCGGCGCCACTAATGCCGCGATGGTGGGCTTCTGGCTGCGTTTCTATTCGCGTAACAGCCGCGTCCGCACGCTCTATTTTCTCGGCCTGCCGCTCGCGGCCTTCCTCACTTTCAGCCTGGCGCGTCAACGGAATGGGCCGCCCGACTGGTTCGCGGCGGCAATGGGCGCCATGCCTGTGTTGGGTTACATGGGGACTTCACGCATTGCCGTCAATCAATTTGGATACACCGGCGGCGGGTTCCGCCGATTCTTCCTCCTACCCGCCGACCCGGGCGCGGCCTTGCGAGCGGCCAGTTATGCATCCCTCCTGATGGGCGCCGGAATGATTCCGCTCGGACTTATTGCGTGGCTCGCGTTCATCCCGCGCGCTCGCGACGGACGCGAGGTCTTCATGCTGTTGTGCTCCGCCGCTACCGGACTGCTGGTATTCAACGGCATGGGGTTGTGGTCGACGCTCTATGGCCCGCGCAAGGGTAACTATACGAGCGCTGTGGGAAATGACCTTTCCGCGGCGGGCAACGTCGTAGTATTTACCTGCATGCTGGGCGGCCTGTTCCTACCCGTGTTACTAAAAAAGGTGGCGCCCGCGCTGCTCTCTCCGGATAATTGGGCGTTTGCGGCCATTCCCGCGGGTCTGGCTTATGCGTTCTACAAGATTTCGCTCAGCATCGCCGCGCCGCTGGTCTATCGCCGGCGCGAGATACTAATGAAGATCGTGGAAGGGAAATCGTAAATGCACGCGCAGGCCGACGCGATCAGCGTCCACAACTTAGTCAAGCGCTACGGCACGGTAACCGCCGTCGAAAATCTCTCGTTGCGCGTACCCGCGGGCACGATGTTCGGCTTTCTGGGACCGAACGGGTCGGGCAAGAGTACGACCATCGGATGCCTGACGGGCTTGCTCGATCCGACCGGCGGGTCGATCGAAATCCTGGGCGAACCGTTCACGCCCGAGAGCGTCTCGCTCAAACGCCGCATGGGCGTGATGCCGGAAACACTGGGCCTGTTCGAGCCGCTCTATGCGCACGAGTTTCTGGCATTCATCGGACGCATGTATGGACTCGACGAGGAGACAACACGAAAACGGGTGACCGAGCTACTGACCGCGCTCGAGTTGACGGATTCCTCAAAGCCGCTCTCCGACTACAGCACCGGCATGCGCAAGCGCGTGGCATTCGCGGCCGCGGTGATCCATTCCCCGGAAGTGTTGTTTCTCGACGAGCCTTTCGAAAGTATCGACCCCGCGGGCGTTGCGCTGCTGAAACAGTGGCTGCGCCGCTTCACCGAGCAGGGGCGTACGGTATTTATCACCACGCATGTGCTCGATACGGTGGAGCGGTTGTGCCAACAAGTGGCCGTCATCACTAAGCCGGGCAAGCTGGTATGGGAGGGCGATATCACCGCGCTAGCCGCGGAGGGCGCCATCCAATTCGATGGGCAGAGCTTCAAGGCGCTGGAGGCGCTGTTTCTGCATCTTACCGGTGAGAAGTACGCGGATTTGAAGTGGCTGTAGATCCCGTCCCGTACGGTGGGGCTTCTGCGTCGATGCGCCGCAGGGCCCAGGTGGGTGGTTGCGGGCGCGCTCGAAACGCCAAGCATCGGTTCGGCTTTGTATGACGAGCCTGCGCCTTCGGCGCATCGACAGGCCAGGAGGCCTATCGCACGGGGCTAATCGTTGCGGAGCGCGACTAGCGGATCTACCCGCGCCGCACGGGATGCAGGAAGGTAGCCGGCCGCCAACGCCGTCGCTGCCAACACCGCCGCCGCGCCCGCCAGCGCCAGCAAATCGTGCGGGGCCACGCCATAGAGCATCGATTTCGCCAGGCTCGCCAGTGGGAACAATAGCGGTGCGGCGATGGCGATCCCAATGCCTGCCAAGATAGCCACCTCGCGCATCACCAGTCCGAGCACCTCGCCACGGCTCGCGCCCAATGCGACGCGGATGCCGATCTCGCGCGTTCGCCGTGTGACAGTGTACGACATTACGCCGTACAGACCGATGGCCGCGAGCGTTGTGGCCAATACGCCGAAGAAGGCAGAAAGCAGCGAGACGATACGGTCGGCGAACATATCTTCATCGATCTGGCGATCCATGGTCTTCATATTGAAAACGGGCAGGCTCGCATCCGTTTCATGCACGGTCTGCCGCAACGCGGAGGCGATTGACTCCGGGTCCTGCGCCGTCCGCACGTAATAGAACATCGCGCCGATACTGGGGTTGTATTGCTGGGCGTACGGGGTAAACACAAAGCGCTGTTTTTGCTCACGCACGTCGGCATACTTACTGTCTTTCGCTACACCCACAATCTCGATCGGCGTCTTCTTTTCATCCGCGCTGAAGTAGAACTGCCGCCCGATGGGATTCGCGCCTTCGAAATACGCCTGCGCGAATGTCTCGTTGACCACGGCAACGCGCGGCGCCGACATGTCGTCCGACGTACGGAAATCGCGCCCGGCAGCTAACGGCATTCCCAACGCCGCGAAGTATCCCGCGCTGACGGCATCTACATTGGGCGCATTCTCGCCTTCTTTGGGCGTGTAGCCGGGAACCGTAATGCCGGAATCCCAATTGTCGTTGTTTAGCAGCGGAGTCTGCGTCGATGCCACTGCGCGCACACCTGGCAGGGCGGCGACGCGCTGGTTCACCGCATCGAATAATGCAATCGCGCGCCGGGCATCGTAGCCATTCAGCGATGGTTGAATCGCGAACGACATCAGGTGATCGGCGTGGAAGCCGAGATCGATTTGCTTGAGGTTGCCGAGACTCCGAAGGAACAGTCCCGCGCCAGTCAGCAGCACCAGTGAGAGCGCCACTTGGGCAATTACCAAGCCTTTCCGCACGATCACGTGTGCGCCGCTCGAAATCACACCGCCCGCCTGTTCCTTCATGGTCGATGCCAGGTCTGGACTGGTAGTCTGCATGGCCGGCGCAAGACCGAACAAGATTCCGCAGGCGAGCGATACAGCAGCAGTGAAGGCGAGAATGCGCCAATCCGGATCGGCCGAGAGCGTCGCCGTGAAATTTGCGAATGGCAGAAACGCGAGTAACACGCGCCCTCCCCATACCGCCAACAACGCGCCGAACACGCCGCCCGCCGCCGCCAAAATCAGCCCCTCGCTCAAGATTTGCCGCACGATATTGCCGCGCGTGGCGCCTACCGCCAGGCGGATCGCGATCTCCTTCTGCCGCCCTGCGGCGCGCGCGATCATCAGATTGGCCACGTTGGCGCAGGCGATCAGCAGGACGAGGCCGACCAATCCCATGAGGAGCGCCAACGGCTGGCGAAACAACATGCGCAGCATCGATATGCCATTTGACGCGTCCGACAGGGTGATATGCCGATTCAGGAAGCGCTGCCGGAATTGTGCCGTCGAGCCAGTCATTTGGTTCAGCTCATCTTGCAGAATCGGCTTCCAGAACACGTTGAGCGCGACCTCCGCGCTGGCGCGCGCCACGCCGGGTTTCAAGCGACCCATCACGTTCAGCCACATGTTGCGGCGCGATTCCAGGGGCGCTCCTTTCGATAGAAGTTGCCGGGTCATCGTGACCGGGATAAATGCCGCCGGCGCTTCGCCCATGGCGACGCCGTCGAAGCCGCGCGCCGCCACGCCAACCACGGTCAACGCCTGACCATCGATTGAAACCTGCCGATTCAAAATTCCAGGATCGCCGCCGAACCGTTGCTGCCAGAAGCCATAGCTCAACACGGCAACCGCGTTTGCGCCCATGGAGCGCGTGTCGTCGGGGATGATCGGGCGCCCGATCGTCGTGCCCGCGCCGAGAACCTCGAAGAAGTTGCCGGACACCAGGTTGGCTGAGACTCGCTCGGTTGTGCCGTTCAGCGACAGGCTCGCCGAGATGGGGTACCAGGCGAGGGCGCCGCTCAGATCGGGCGCGCGGTCGCGGAAATCGAGGTACATCGGGTAGGAGAAGGTGAAGGTATCGTCGTAATTGGTGTTGACGCTGCCCCGGCGCGGCCCATTGGCAGTAAACAAGACCAATTGTTGCGGATCGCGCACGGGAAGCGAACGGAGGATCACGCGGTCAAGCAGGGTGAAAATGGCGGTGTTCGCGCCAATCCCCAGCGCCAGCGAGAGCACCGCGATTGCCGTGAATCCTGGATTCTTACGTAATGAGCGGAAAGTGTAGCGGAGGTTGCCAGCCAGCATGCAGGTTAGACGAGGGCGCGGCGGTTTGGTGACTACACGATCGCCCAGCGCTTCGAGAAGCTGATGGCGAGATGCGGCGGGCGGGTAGGGAAGCGCGCCTGAGGGTATGACCGATTTCGCAGCCCGGCCAGACCCAGGGACGGACCCTAGCGTTCGATTACTTTGGGGACCTTGAAATATCCCGCGCCGCTCTGGGGCGCGTTGGCCAGGGCGGCTTCGTTACCTAGCGGCGGCTGCGGGATGTCTTCGCGCAAGGGGTCGGCTTCACCGGCGAACAGCACTTGCGCCATTGGCTCCACGCCTTCCACGTCGACGGCGTTGAGCCGGTCCATAAGCTCGAGGATTCCATCCAGGTCGCGGCGCAGCTTGCCGGCTTCTTCTTCGGTCAAGCTCAGATTCGCCAGCGCCGCTACGTAGCGCACCTCGTCTTCGGTGATCTTCACGCGCCCGCCCGCTTCCGTGACGCCACGTAAATTCCGCGCATCACGGGGTCCTCAATCGCGTCGGCTTCGTCGGCGAAGAGTCCCGGCGCGGATTGCGCCGCCCGCTGCGGCTCGCGCCGGCGCGGGACGATTCGAAAATAGGTCTCCTCCACCAATCCCGGCCCAAGGATCTTCGCCAAGCCGCGGATAATCAACGGTGAAAGCGTGAAGAGCTGGTGCTGCCACACCGCGTCCTCCACTTCCACCACCAGGCGGTTCCGCACCAATTTGGCCGCGCGCGTGTGCGCCGCGATCTTCTTGCCTACGGCCTGCGGCCATGCGGCACAGGCCAGTTCCTCCAGAGAAATTGCGTCGCCCGGCAGATTCAAATCGCGGATGAATTTGCTGGCGCGGTCCATGGAGATCGAATTTTATCACGCCGGGGAATTGGAGGACTTTTTCGCGGCGAAGCGGCCCGCAATTAAGATCGCCGCGATGAGCGCCGCATCGATCGCGTACCGCGCAACATCTGAAATATGAATAAGCCCCGTCACCCACGGATCGGTCAGCGCCATGTCGCCGCCTACCTTGCCGAGGATCGCCGCGCCCACGTAAATCACGACGGGATACCGGTCCATCAGGCGCGCCAAGAGATTGCTCGACACAACAATGAACGGAATGCTCACCGCCAGACCGAACAGGATCAATCCGAAGTGGCCGCCAGACGCGCCGGCGATGGCCAGGATATTGTCGGTGGACATGGTCAAATCCGCAAACAGGACATACCAGATCGCACGCGCCATACCGCGCGGGGCAGCTTCAACTTCTTCTTGCTGCTGGCCGGCGTCGCGCAGCACCTGGAAGGCGATCCAGAGAATGAACAGACCGCCCGCCAGTTTGACGAATCGAACTTCGAGAATCGCGGCGGCGACAAACGTCAACCCCACGCGCAGAATCACGGCTATCGCAGCTCCGCACACGCTCGCGATGCGCCGCTCGCGCGGCGGCAGATGGCGCACGGCCATCGCAATCACAAACGCGTTGTCGCCGGCGAGCAGCAGGTCGATTAGGACCAGCGTCAGCCCGGCAATCAGGAACTTGCTGGCCGGCATATTGCCTTCGATCGGCGAAAGTATCGCGTGGCCGCGCGCGCATCGAACAGGATACGCGCCTTCAGCGCCTCCGGCGAATCGAACTTGCGCTCCTCCCGCAAGCGCGCCAGAAACTCGACCGTAAGCCGGGTTTGGTCGCCGGCCAGGGCATGCCCCTCGACCGCCCAAGAGGAACGTCTCGATGGAAAGCTGCTCGCTCTCGCCGAAAGTTGGCCGGTAGCCGATGTTGGTGACCGCATCCATACCGTTGGCGCGCGTCGCATAGACGCCGCGCGCTGGAATTACCTCCGCCTCAGTTTCGAGGTTGAGCGTGGGAACGGTCTGCTTCGAGCCTACGCCGCGTCCCGTGACCACACGCCCTTCCAACCTATACGGCCGCCCTAGCAGCCGGCTGGCCAACGCCACGCGGCCTGCAGAGATCAACGCACGGATCGAGCTGCTGCTCACCACTTGCCCGCGGAATTTCACGGCCTCCACGATTTCCACGGCGAATCCTAGACGCGCTCCGAGTTCCTGGAGCGTGCGCACATCGCCCGCCTGGCGGCAGCCGAAGCGGAAGTTTTCGCCAACCAGCACGGCCCGCGCGCCCATGCTTCCGCGCCAGCAGACTCTCGGCGAACTCTTCAGGCGTCAAGCGCGCAGTCGCCGCATCGAACGGGAGAATCAAGACCTGCTCGACGCCCGCTTCTCCGATCAGCCGCGCGCGCTGCTCGGGCGTGGTCATCAGCTTCGGCGTACGTTGCGGCGCCACAATTTTCGTCGGGTGGGGATCGAACGAAAGCGCCGAGGCTTTCCACCCGTTGGCATCCGCCAACGCACGGACCCGCCGAAGAATCGCGCCGATGGCCTAAATGTACGCCATCGAAGTTGCCGATGGTCATCGCGCAGGGACCGAAATCCGCCGGCAGATCCGCCAGGTTTCGATAGACCCGCATCATGCTACCTCGATCTAAGGCCGTCATACGCCAGGCGGATGTTCGGGGGCAGCATGGATTCCGCCCGTTCATGGCCGAGGTCGTGACAGATATGCGTGAAGTAAGCCCGTTCGCGCGAGCCGCTCCACGGTCTTCATCGATCGTTCCACGGTGCTGTGGGTGGGTGCGGTTTTATCGAGCGCATCGAGAAACAGAACGTCCAGACCTTGCAGCAGGCCATAGAGGATCAGGGATCTCGCTGTGATCGGTGAGATAGGCCGCCGCGCCGAAACGGAACCCGTAAATGGTGGCCCGCCGTGCAGCACCGGAACGGGCGTGAACTCGAGCCCAAACAGGTCGAAGGGCGCGCCATCGATTAGTTGCGGGTCGAGCTTCGGCACGTTGGTTTCCGCTCCACTTCTTCGAACACATATTGAAAGGAGCGGCGAATCGCCTCCATGGCGCGGCGCCGCGTAAATGGGTATGCTGCCTTTCTGCCGGAAATTGAACGGCCACACATCGTCGAGTCCCATTAAG
>CAVPSN010000015.1:0-18790 GCA_963708385.1 Bryobacterales bacterium
CCCTGAAGAAGGTAAGCGATAGCATTAGCCGTCTAAACCACTGTAAACTGAATGCCGACGCCGTTCAGGAGGAGTGGTGCCCCGCGAATCTGGGCGTTTGTTTAAGCGGCCTTTCGGCAGCCTCGGCCAGTTTTGAAGAAAGCGACTTGGGTCGCTTCTTCGAGTGGCCGATGATCCGTTCCCCGAAAGCAGGAACTTATTTCATTCTGCGAACACGATTGAGGAATGACGTACTTCAGTATGTCGCCACGGTGACGGACAACAAAGGCCAAACCGAGAAGTATTTCGCCGCGAACAAAAGCAGACCCACGGCCCAGCCCTTTCAGATTACGCTTTCGACCGCTTCCGGCACGCCGTTGTGCAGCATCGCAATCCCCGATTCTATGTTCCTGAAGATTGGCAGGACAGCGTATTTCGAGGCTGTGGGCGAGAGCCCATGCCGCGAGAAGGATTACCGCGAAGCACTTGAGGCAGTTCGGGCGACCGGCGCTTCGGATCGGTCATCGCATTCGTGGATCGTCCCGCCTGATTTAAGGTGACGGCGTGCGAAGCGATTCGCGTCTCATAACCGGTCCTCTGCGCAACACGAAAAAACGGGCTCTTCTGTTTTCAGAGAAATCAGAAGGTGGACGTCCTCCGGCGCGCCAGTCCAGCCAATAACCGTCAGTAAAGCCCGCTCTACTTTCGATACTGCAACCGACTGAGCACGAACGATATTGGCTGGACGTTACGGATGCCATTGGGCCGGAGACGTTCGTTCTCCAGCTCGTAGGTTCCCGAAATGGTTGAAGTCGAGCCTTCGATGAGAACCTGTCTGATCTGGAAAGTATGGCGGGACTGAAATCGGCATCGAAGCTGCCGAAGCTCGGACGAGGCGGCACGTCGTAAACGCAGGTGTTGAAGGTATTAAAAAAGGGCCCTGCGCAGGAATTCGACGGCGCCCGCATTTTAGGCCGCTTTTCTGAGAGCCAGTAATTCGTTCGTGAGGCTACCGCCCGGTGGGCTGCCTCACACCGCTTTCGCCTCCTTCCGCGGAGTATAACCACGTCGAAACCGCTCGTATCGTCTTAGACGTTTGCCTCGGGCCGCCAGCGCAGTGAAGCGTTTGTGGAGCCACTGCTGCGCCTTCCACGCGATCCGCTTGGCTTCTTCGCCGAGAGCCAGGGATTTCTGTCTCTTCAGCACCCGGCCTTGGACATTCGGCCGATGCCGGTAGGTCCATGCCGCCTCCACCAGCACTCGCCGCAGATGCGCGTTACCGATCTTGGTGATCGCTCCCCGTTGCACGCGGCCGCCACCAAGCAACTCGTCAAACCCCAAAAAACGAGTCGCAGACTTTCAAAATAAAGTTTCAACCCAAGTCCTTCAATAACTTACACTCGATTTCAATCCCTCTCCCACCCCGGAATTTGGAGCCCCTCCTGCTAATCTGAAATCGAAAAGGGCTGCTTCGCGCGCACCGCGCGCCAGGCAGCCCTTTTTATTTTCGATACGCAAAGGAGAAACAAAATGTCCACCCCTGCCCAAATCGTCGCCAATCAGGCGAATTCGAAGCTTTCCACGGGTCCAACCAGCGAAATCGGCCGTAAAACCGTAAGCGCGAATTCCGTCAAACATGCCTTCTGTTCCAAGGTCCACACTCTGCTGCCCGGCGAAGAAGAGCCGTTCGCCGAATACCTTCAGGAATACATCAAGGTCTACGCCCCCATCGGCATGCCCGAAGAGGATCTGGTCCGCACCCTGGCGGACAACAACTGGCGATTGCAGAAAATAACTGCGTTGGAACGGACGCTTCTGACAAGGCTTGAAACCGTCGAGCCTGAGGCCTTCGAAGACACTCTCAAAGAGCTGAGGCGCACATCCACCTACGCCCACAGAACGCAACGCACCATCGAAAAAACCCGCGCCGAGTTGCGAATGATGCAGTCGGGGCGGAAGTCGGCCTACGACAAAGCCCAACAAGAAGCAATCCTACTCACGCAGCTAGCTCATCTGAAAGGCGAACCTGTCGATCAGGCCAAGGAATTCCCGTCTCCCGAACTCTGCGGTGGCTTTGTTTATTCACTGCCCGAAGTCGCTCGCCTCATCGGTCGCGCCGCCCGCCTGGAGGAGGCCAAGTTCCGCGTAGGACAGGCTTCCTAGCCGGTCCAGCAAGTTTTGATGCAGTCCTGTTCCAGCAGCAAGGCGCCGCCATCCCTCGCCGCAGGGCGTTCGGAGCCCCGGCCCACGGATCTTTGAAAACTTAACCAAGCCCACGCCGCCCTTCCACCCAAAGTGTGTCGAAAGTGGACTGGGTCGGGTCTTACTTCCCTACCCGGGAGTACTCTGAGAGTTGGCTCGAACTGGAATGACAACGCCTGGACACAACTCCGCGAGCATCAAGCGCCGGTGCTTAATCGCATCCGCAGCGCTCACCTGTCTCGGCCTGGCCCTGGCTCAGTCCGTCCCGCCGGGCGAGATTCATTCCAGAACCGTCGCCTGCCTGCCTCCATCGGGCGTCACACTGCGCGCCGAAGTCCGCGTAGTGGAAGTCCCAGTGGTAATCCGCGACGCGTATCTCCACGCCTTTGCCGGACTCAAACGCGACGATTTCGAAATCTACGACGACGGCAAGCAACAGACCATCACGTCCTTCTCAATGCAGCAGTCATCACAGGCCGAGTCCGCGGTCGAGTCCACCGCCGGCCCAACGCAAAAAAACCCGCCGCGCCCCCGCTTTCTGGCGCTATGCTTCGATAATCTGCACCTTCTTCCGGCTCTTTTGAAGCCGGTTAAGGAGGCCGCGAAGCGCTTCGTGAAAACCAGCCTGGCGCCGGGCGATCAGGTCGTGGTGGTGAGAACATCTAAGTCCGAGGATGTGAAGTTCACCAACGATGTGCCGGTGCTGGTCGAGCACATCGACAAAGTGACCGCGTCCATCGTGGCAACTGCCGGCGATACTGCGCGATGTCCGCACATCGAGCCTCACGAGGCGTACCAGATCGCCAATCATGTCGACCCTGGCAACCACCTCCTACAGACAAAAATGGACTCATGGATAGCCGCGGCATCTTCGTCGCGGGCAAGCGTAGCGAACTGGAGCTGGATTTTAAGGATAAGCCTTTCGAGCAATTCGCTCAGACCGGCTTCATCGCCGCATTGACTATCCAAGCTCCTGCTGGCAGCTACTCCGTACGCGCCGTGGCCCAAGACGGTGTAGAAGGCAAGCTGGCGGCGGCAAGTGGTAATGTCCCGATCAAATAAGCAGGTTCCCGGGCAAAAAAGGGCACCCGCAAGCCTCTCAATTCTGTATCATAATTATGAGCTTCGCATGCAATCCCGAGCCCTTCCCGTCGTGCTCGCCTTGGCAGCCATACCCGCTGCCGGCGCATCCAATACTGCCGCGCTGGATCGGCAATTCCAGCAGACCGTCCGGCCCTTCGTCGCCAAATATTGCGTCGGGTGCCATAGCGGCAAGACTCCCGCCGCGCAGTTCGATCTCAAGTCCTACACCACGCTGGATATGGTGACGCGGGATTATCCTCGCTGGGCGCTTGGTGCTCGACAGACTGACGGCGCAAGGAGATGCCGCCCAAGCCGATGCCGCAGCCGCCCGCGGAGGCGCGCCAGCAGGTGATCGACTGGATTCAGGCCGTGCGCGCGGAAGAGGTGCGCAAGAACGCCGGCGATCCGGGATTGGTGCTGGCGCGCCGCCTGAGCAACGCCGAATACAACTACACCATCCGCGACCTCACCGGCCAGGACATGCAGCCCACGCGCGAGTTTCCGGTGGATCCGGCCAATCCCGCCGGCTTCGACAACTCCGGCGAATCGCTCACCATGTCGCCGGCGCTGCTGAACAAGTACCTGCAGGCCGCGCGCGAAGTGGCCGATCACATGGTGCTGACGCCCGACGGAATCGATTTCGCGCCGTATCCGATGCTGGTCGAGACCGATCGCGACAAATACGCCATCCAGCGCATCGTCGATTTCTACTGCGCGCAGCCCACCGATTACGCGGATTACTTCCAGGCCGCCTGGCGCTATCAAGCATCGCGCCGCGCTCGGCAAGCCGCACGCCACGCTGGCCTCCATCGCCGCGGAATCGAAGGTCAGCGCGAAGTATCTGCCGATGGTCTGGCAGATTCTGCACGACAAAGACCGCGGTCGGCCCGATCGCCAAGCTGCAGGCGATGTGGCGCGCCCTGCCCGCGCCCGGCGCGAACAGCCCGATGTCCTGCGCGCGAAGTGCGTCGAGATGCGCGATTTCGTGGTCAGGATCCGCGACCACACGGCGATGCAGTTCGCCGCGCCGATGGTGAGAGGCCTGCCCGCCGGATCGCAGCCGCTGCTGAATTGGAAGCTGCGCCAGTTCGCCGCGCACCGCCGCGATAGCGATCCCAAGGATCTGCGCAACGATACCGATCCGCCGCCGGTCGTCCCTGAGATTCCGAGATATCCCGGCCTGCACCAGGAAGCCGCGCCGCGCTGGGCCGCGCTCACGGCGAAAGCCCGCGCCGGCGATCCCGATCTGGTCGTTCCGGCCGCCGAGCGCAGCCGCTACGAAGCCGCGTTCGAGCGCTTCGCCTCCGTTTTCCCCGACGCCTTCTAGTGAACGAGCGCGGCCGCTACTTCCCCGACGATTCGCAGGACAAGGGCCGCCTGCTGAGCGCCGGCTATCACAACATCATGGGCTACTTCCGCGACGATACGCCGCTGATGCGAACTGATCCTCGACGAGAAGGGCCAGAAGCAGCTCGAACGGCTCTGGGACGAGTTCGACTTCATCGCCGCACTACACCGCGCGCACCTGGGTCCAGTACTACTTCAACCAGAGCGGCGAAGTGGACGGCAAGGGCGCCGAGTCCGGCTCGCCGCGTCCGCTCGATCACGAGATCACCGACGAAGCGGTCATCTTCGAAATGCGGGACGCCTATCTGGCCAAGGCCGCAGGCCGATCCAAGACAACGATCCGATCGCTCCGAAGGCCATCCGCGATCACTTCGAGCGTGTCAACGCCACCCTTCGCGGTCTGGAAAAGGAGCATGCCGAGGCCGAGCCGCAGCACCTCGACGCGCTCTACCGGTTCGCCGCGCGCGCCTACCGCCGGCCGCTGACGCAGGCGGAGCGCGACGATCTGCTGGCCTATTACCACGACGCTGCGCGACAAGAACGGGCTGTCGCACGAAGACGCCATCCGCGATTCGATCGTCAGCGTGCTGATGTCGCCCGATTTCTCTATCGCATCGACCTGCTCGACCCCACCATGTCGTCCGTTCGCGGTCGATCGCCGTGAAGACATCCTCGGCGGCGCCAGCATTCGGCCCGCTCTCCAGCTACGCTCTGGCGAGCCGGTTGAGTTATTTCTTGTGGTCCAGCATGCCCGACGAGGAGCTGCTGCGGCACGCGGCGGCCGGCGATCTGCAAAAGCCGGATGTGCTGCTGGCCGCAGACCCGCCGCATGCTGAAGGATGACCGGGTGCGCGGCCTGGCCACCGAGTTCGGCGGCAACTGGCTCGACTTCCGCCACTTCGAAACCAACAACGCGGTCGACCGCGAGCGCTTCCCCAGCTTCAACGACGATCTGCGCGAGGCGATGTTCCAGGAGCCGATCCGGTTTATCGAGGACGTCGATCCGCAACGACCGCTCCGTCCTCGACCTGCTGTACGGCAACTACACGTTTGTCAATCCGGTGCTGGCCAAGCATTACGGCATGCCGGAAGTGCAAGGCGACGAGCGACACGTGGGTGCGCGTCGACGATGCCGACCAGATACGGCCGCGGCGGCCTGCTGCCGATGGCGGTCTTCCTGACCGAGAATTCGCCCGGCCTGCGGACCAGCCCGGTGAAGCGCGGATACTGGGTGGTGCACCGGGTGCTCGGCGAGGTGATTCCGCCGCCGCCGCCCGTCGTGCCCGAACTGCCCGCGCGACGAAGCGAAGTCGGACCTGCCGCTGCGCGAGATGCTGGCGCAGCATCGCGCGAATCCGGTCTGCGCCGCCTGCCATGCGCGCTTCGATTCCTTCGGCCTGGCGTTTGAAGGCTACGGACCGGTCGGCGAGGCGCGGACCAAAGACCTCGCCGGCCGCCCGGTCGATACGAACGCGGCGTTCCCCGGCGGCAGCCAGGGCGCCGGCGTCGCGGCCGTCGAGACCTACATCCGCGAGCACGCCAGGCCGATTTCGTCGAAAATCTCAGCCGCAAACTGCTGGCCTACGCGCTGAACCGCTCGCTGCAGCTTTCCGACGAAGCCCATGATCGACCGCATGAAGACCAGGCTGGCCGCGAAGGACTATCGGTTCGATTCGCTGGTCGAGACCATCGTCACCAGCCCGCAGTTCCTGAACACGCGAATTCCGAGCTTCGCACGAAACGCCCGAAGCGCCGAATCCAGGAAGGTGATTAAGATGCCCAAATCGACCAAGAACCGACGCGCCTCGCATTTCCCGCCGCACCGTCCTGCGCGGCGCCGGCTGCACCATGGCCCTGCCGTGGCTCGAATCGCTCGACGCTTTCGCCGATACGCCACGCGGCCTCCGCCTTCCCCAAGCGCTTCGGCGTCGTGTTCATGGGCAGCGGCGTCAACGAGGATCATTGGAGCGCCGAAGGCTCGGGCGCCGAGATGAAGCTCAGCAAGACGCTGTCAGCCGCTGGAGCCGCTGAAGCAGAAGATCAACGTGATCGACGGCCTGTTCATCAAGGCGCTGACCGGCCAGGGCATTCACCCCGCGCAGACCGGCAGCCTGCTCTCCGGCGCGCACATCCCGAAGGGCGCCATCATCCAGTCCGGCATCAGCGTCGATCAGATGATCGCCAATCACGTCGGCGCAGGACACGCCGCAGTCCAGCATCGTGCTGGCCTGCGAGCAGCCGATGACCGGCTACCACGAGACCAACTTCTCGCTGGCCTACAGCTCGCACATCTCCTGGCAGACGCCGGATTCGCCGGTGCCGGTCGAAGTCTATCCGTCGCTGGCCTGGGACAACCTGTTCGACAATCGCGGCAGCCTGCTCAACATCAGCATTCTCGACCGCGTGAAGGACCGCGCCGAAGACGCTGACGCCGGAAGATCAGCTCGAGCGACAAGAGCAAGCTGGACGAGTATCTGACCAGCGTGCGCGAAGTGGAGAAGCGCGTCGAAGGGATGCGCAAGAGCAAGGACAAGGCGGACGACGCCGCCAAGGCAGAAGAACACGCCCGGCGTTCACGATGGACCGGCCGGCGAACGGCCTGCCCGAAGATCTGCGCGAGCACGCCCGGCTGATGTGCGACATCATCGCCATCGCGTTCCAGACCGACAAGACCCGCGTCGCGTCGCTGATCATCTCCCGCGATCTTTCGGCGATGTACTATCCGTTCCTGGATGTGAAGGACGGCCACCATGCCGCCTCGCACGACAACAACTCCGACGGCTACGAGCGCATCGCCCGTTTCCACGTCGAGCCAGTTCGCCTATCTGGCGTCCAAGCTCGACAGCATGCCGGAAGGCGACGGCACCGTGCTGGACAATACCTGCCTGATGTTCCTCTCGAACATGTGGATCGGCCGCAAGCACGACAACACCCGACTTGCCGCTGGTGCTGGCCGGCGGCCTGGGCGGCACGCTCGAAGACCGGCCGCACGCTGAACTATCTCGAAGCCGGCGACGACAACCGCAAGATGTGCAGCCTGTACCTCTCGCTGATGGACCGCTTCGGCGTGAAGCTGGACCAGTTCGGCGATTCCCGCACACGGCTGGAAAGCCTGTAACACCAAACTGTGGGGCAGCCCTTCCGGGCTTCTGCCCGGTGCGGGCGCCGACAACTCTTGCCATCCACCAAGAATCGTGGGGGGGCTGGCGATTCAGCTCATATACCAGCCGCCGTTGACGTTGATGGTCTGGCCCGTGATGTACCCGTTCCGGGCAAGCATCACGGCCGCTTCAGCCACCTCCCGCGGCGTTCCGAATCTTCCAATTGGAATGTTGTCGGGCCGCGCGTTGGGATTTGCAGCCACCATGTCCGTCTCAATCAGCGCCGGAGCGATAGCGTTAACGGTGATGCCCTCCTTCGCCAAATGCCGTGCGTAGTAGTGAGTCAAACCGTGCATCCCGGCCTTTGAAGCTGCGTAGTGCGGGCCGACGATCCCTCCCACCTGCGCCGCCACCGACGATAGGTTAATAATCCGGCCCCACTCCCGAGCCCGCAAACCGGGCAGCACGGCCTGCGTCACCAGAAAGCACGATTTCAGATTTACCGCGATGACCTCGTCCCAATCCCGCTCGGCAATCTCTTCGATGGGTTGAGGCCGCGCGATGCCGGCATTGTTTACGAGGATGTCCACGGGGCCAAGCCGCGCTTCAGCCTCGCTGACCAGCCGCGCGGCGTCCTTGGCAATGGAGACATCGGCCTGTATGCTGACGCAGCGCTGCTTTATCTCGCGAATCTGCGCCTCCACCCCGGCCGCTTCGTCCGGTCGGCTCAGATAATTGAGCGCTATGTCGGCGCCGGCTTCCGCCAGCGCCAAGGCGACCGCGCGGCCAATTCCGCGGCTTGAACCAGTGATCAGGGCGATTCGTCCTTGGAGGTGATCCATAGGTCACAAGCCCGGTACCAGAATCAATCGCCGCTTCATCGCCGTCTTGCTCAAAGCGAGCCCCTCGGCATACTCGGCGGAACGATACCACTGCTGGGCCCTTTCCATGTCCGGAAACTCGATGATCGCCATCCGCCGGAGTGAGGGCTCACCCTCCAACGCCTCGATCGCTGCGCCGCGCGCCAGGTAGCGCCCACCGTACTTGGCAACGGAGGCCGCCGCAATGGTTCGGTATCTCGCGACAACTTCGGCATCAAGCGCTTCTGCTTCGGCAATTACATATGCAGCCACAGGTCGGTCCTCCATGATCGCCCCGCGCGAATCGGTGCAGCGGTGGCGTTTATCCATTTTATGGGAAATTCCCGTATCCGAACATCAGGTGAGTAGCTTCGCCGGTCATGCGGAAGACGCCACACCCGATGCCGGCTCCCATGACATAAAAGCCTCTCGCAAAACGGCCCCCGTGACATATCGAGGAACAACCGGAGATGTCAGAAAAGAAACGAGTTCCTGTGCGTTCTCACACTAGCAAAAGAGCGCTGATATTGCCAAAGCGAGGGATTTTTCCCCGATCTTGGGGAACGGCACGGGCATGAGTAGGGGTAGCAATGAAGCCAGTACGATAGTTAAAAGCGTGGCCCAAAAGGTGCTACAGCTGAACCAGTATGCTGTTGCAGAATATCGCTGACTCTGCAGTCCTGGGTTTTTTTTCCAAAGTTTACGCATTAGCCGTATTTTGTCTCAAATTCCGACCGGTTCGATAGGCGCTGTTAAGAGTAAATGCTGAACGCTCTCACAATTGACGTTGAGGAGTACTTTCACCCAGCGGAAATCCAGGCTTCCGTAGGCCCTGAACAATGGGATACGCTTCCGTCCCGCGTTGAGGATCAGGTCCTTCAAGTTCTTGAATTGCTTGCCCAGAATCGCGTTACGGCCACATTCTTTATCCTGGGATGGGTGGCCGAGCGCCATCCTCGATGCGTCAGAGCTATTGTCGCGGCGGGTCACGAAATTGGCTGCCACAGCTATGCCCATCAGCTTGTCTATCGTCTCACACCAGCGGCTTTTCGGCGTGATACGGTGCGCGCGGTAAATGCAATTGAAGACGCTTGCGGGGTAAGTCCATGGATTTATCGCGCTCCTAGCTACTCGATCACGGGAAAGTCTCTTTGGGCGCTTGAAACCCTCATTGAATGCGGGTTCACTCACGATTCCAGCATCTACCCTATCACCCATGACCGTTACGGCATTCCGGGGTTCGAGCGCCACGCGCACTCCATCCACACGCCGTCCGGGTTTATCCAGGAAATTCCGGCCGCTACGGTTAAGATCTCCCAGAACCGGGTGATGCCTGTCGGCGGCGGGGCCTATTTGCGATTGCTGCCGTACCGCTACACTTCGGCTGGAGTCCGGCGGTTAAACCGCGATGAAGAGAAGCCTGCCTGCATCTATTTCCATCCCTGGGAGATCGATCCTGATCAACCGAAGCTTGCGTCCGGAACAATCGCTCGTCTTCGAACCTATTCGGGTATGAAGGGCATGGCCGCAAAGCTGAATCGACTAATGTCGGATTTCCAGTTCTGTACAATCGGCGAAGTTTACGGCAAGCCGGCGTCCCTGAAACCTGTGATCCAAACTGAAACAGTGGGACAAGTCGCGGCAGCCAGCTAACGCCTACTCACCACCTCCCTCGCCTCGTTCCCCCCTTGTTTCAATCCGTCATACTTGCTGACGCTCGTGCGTCTGAGCGGGCGCTATTCTCGCGACAGCGCCGCTGCCACATAGTGCAGCGTCGTGGGCCGATCTCGATACGAGTTTTGCGGAAACTCCTGCTAGTTGGGGACTGTGAAGGTAACGGTTCCCACGCGATTAGTAAGGGTCACGGTGCCAGGAATCACCGCCGTTGGATCGCCGGTGATGTTGAACGGCTGCGTGAATACAAATTGGCTGCCGAACTGGACGCTGTTGGAGCTCTGGAACCAGCCGCTGAAGAGGCTGGTCACGTCAACCGAAATCGATGACGCCGTCGATTGAAGCGATTGGCCCGCGGCCGCACTAAAGGTATAGGTGGCCTGCGTCACCTCAAGCGCGGTCGAGTAGCCGGTCACGGCGAGCGTGATCGAGTTGCTGGTTCTGGTCACCTGCACGCTCTTGATCACAGGGGCTGCGGGCGCTATCTGTCCGGTCACGCTTGGCGCGGGACTGGGAGTGATATCGATGCCTCCAGCCGAAAACCGCAGCGATATCACAATCACGCCCGCTACCGTTCCCGTCTGCATGAGGAGTTGTGGCGCGGTTACGCTTCCCGCAGGAATGGTGAAGTTGGCGGTGGTACCGCCAGTTGAAAACTGAATCGTGCCGTCGCCGGGACCGCTATTCGGCGTGAAGCTGATGATCGCCTGTCCATTGATATCGGAGGGATATGGGGAATCGATAGAGATTTGAAGGGGATATTGCGTCGCCGGCGTAACCGTTCCAGACAAACCGGTGAAAGTAACCGGAGGAACCGGCGGCAGGTTCACGTTCAGCGTAAAGCGATCGGAATAGTGAGCCAATGCCGAATCCGAAACGGTGATCGCAATCCCGAACGACCCGGCCGCGGTAGGCGTGCCGGAGATCACTCCAGTGGAGGAGTTGATGCCGAGGCCTGCCGGAAGACCGGCCGCAGACCACGTGAAAGGCGGCGTCCCACCGGACGCAACGACAGTTACATTGTAGGGCGAGCTCAGTGCGGCATCCGGCAGCTGCCGGGGGGTTGTGATGCCCAATGCAGCGGCGGCAATGACCAGAGTCAGTGACTTGTTGCTCGTGTTCTGACCCGTTGAGTCTGTAACAGTGACGGTTAAGGGAAAGCTGCCGGGAGCCGCCGGCGTGCCGTTCAGCGCCACGTTGACCGGGTCGAAGGTCAACCCGGGGATGGTGGGGGTAAGCGACCAGGTGTAAGGCGGGGTCCCACCCGTCGCGCTCAGCGGCAGCTTTTGGCTATAACTCACTCCCACCGCTCCCGGTGGTAGAGATCCGGCGGTGATAATTGTCAACGTAGGAGTATTGACCGTCAGTGAGAATTGCTGGGTGGCCGTGTTGCCTGCGCTATCGGACACCTGCGCCGTGAAGGTAAACGTTCCCGTGGTTTGAGGAGTCCCTTGAAGAGCGCCGGAATTTGGGTCGAGTGTCAGACCTCCCGTACTTCCGGAAATGACAGACCATTGGTAGGGCGCCTTGCCGCCGGAAGCGGTAAGCGTCTGATTGTATGCTACTCCAACCGTGCCGTTGAAGAGCGGCGATATCGTGGTGATGGTAAGTGCCTGAACACTCACCGTCAGGGCGAAGTTCGCACTAGCTGTGTTCTTGGCAGAATCAGTGACGCTAACGGAGAAAGTGTAGCTCCCCACGGCGGATGGCGTTCCCGAGATGGTCCCGGTTGAGGGACCGAGGCTCAATCCCGGCGGGATACCCGCGCCCGCGATCCATGTATAGGGCGGCGTTCCGTTCGATGCGACTAAAGTCTGGCTATAGGCTTGGCCTATCGAGGCATTAGGCAAGGGGCTGGTAGTGCTAATCGAAAGGACAGGCCCGGTGATGACGACAGTGAAGGATTTGGATGCCGACAGCTGATTACGGTCTGTCACTGACACGACGAAAGTATAGTTACCGGCCGCGGTGGGTATTCCCTGAATGATGCCGCTCGAAAACACCGTCAGGCCCGGCGGCACGGAGCCGGTGGCGTTCCACGTATACGGTGGTGCTCCGCCGCTTACGCTAAAGCCCGCTTGATACAACGCGCCGACGGAACCTTGCGGCAGGCTGGTGGTGCCAATCGTAATCGCCTGAGCGGAAGCCATGCCGGCAAGGGCCAACACCAATGCGGCAACCTGCCAGGAAAGCGCCAGGAGGCGGTTTGGCCAGATGGGATCTATTGAGCGATGAGCCCGGCTGGCGAGGGCAAAGAGCCGCATTTAGTGAGCACCGCCTATCGTACCGGTTCCGGGAGTGATCCCAATTGGCGCGGGAGGCGTCGGGGGAGGAGTGACTGTCGTGCTGCTGCCGCCACTGTGCGTGGCATAATATGCGCCACCGGCCGCCGCCGCGCCAACAATCGCCAGGATCGCGATAATCTTGCCGCTGCTATGGCCTCCTCCGCCTACCTTCGCGCCAGGAATCGCAGCGACGAATTCGGTGATGGTCACTTTCTGCGTGAGCCCTCGGTAAGAAGCGTTGACGTAGATCGGCAACTTGCCGGGCACCAGATTCACCCTAAGGCCCTTCGCCGCCGCTTGGCCCTGGCCATCGGTCATTACAGTAAGGGTTTTCGAGCCGCCGCCGAAATCGCCCGTTGCGCCTTCCGTGGGCAGCGTGAATATGACAGCCGCGCCAACTATCGGCTTGTGGTTCTCGTCTTCCACGCGAACCATCGGGGGCTTGCGGGCATGCTCGCCGATGTTCATGGTTTGTCCCTCGCCTTCCACCACGATGAGATTCATCTCTCTGGGCGGCGGGGTCTGGCTATGCAGGCTGCTAAGCCCTCCGTAAAACGCGGCAACAATTAGAAAGGCGCGGCAAAGCTGCTGCTTCATAAAAGATATAAACAAGATTCCATTTTGGCATGACCGCTTCAATAAATGATTCGCGGGCGCATTCGGAACTGGCAATTTATCCTCCACCGCTTACGGATGGGCTTCCGCTGCGCACCATTTCCCACCGCGTCGCGTTAAACTAACCGGCTGGGGCAACCTGAACAGCGGTTTCCTAAAGTTTGCGAATTGTTCCCACGATTTTTCCGCCCTCGGCCGGGAATGTCCAGAGCGCCGCGAAATGTTGGTTTCTTAACTGCTTGGTCCCGAACGTGCACTCGCGCGTCTCTTTGGGTGACGACGAAGTTCATAGAAAGTATAGCGGGACTGCAGACACGAAATCCCTTTTTTGAAATGTCCAAATCTAATTATTTCCAATGGCGGATAACCGCGTCGGCGGCTGCGGCCTGCTGGCTTCTAATGGCGGGGGTCTGCCAAGCCCAAATTTCCTCCTCTGCCTATCGGGTTCTCGGGCAAAGCGATCTGCAACACAACAGTTTGAACATGGTTACGGGCACGAGCCTGAACGACCCTATTGGCGTGGCGCTCGACGCGCGGGGCGGACAAATCCATGTGTATATTACGGACGCGCAGAACTCGCGAGTGCTGGGGTGGGCCGACCTCAATTCGTATCAAAGCGGGGACGCGCCGGCCCTGGTGTTGGGACAGCCTAATGCACAATACACAAGCGCCCTCGGCATCGGGCCAAAGGGTCTGACTAACCCACTAGGTGTGGCGGTGGACCCCACAAGCGGGAATCTCTATGTTGCGGATTTTGGGGACAACCGTGTGGTGCGATTTCCTTCGCCCTTCGCAAACCCCACGCGCATCGAGCCAGACGCGGTTTACGGGCAACCGGACTTTGGGACAGTGACCTCAGGGCTTTCGAGCACCGCCATGAGCGGGCCCCGCTCGGTGACCTGCGATGCGGCCGGCAATCTGTGGGTCTCGGACTCCGGCAACAGCCGGATCCTGCGTTTCGCTGCCTCCACTTTGAACAGCCCCGCCCCAGTGGCGGCCGATACGGTGATCGGGCAGCCGGACTTTGTGAGCGGCGCCGCGAACCGGGGAGCGACCGTTTCGGCGTCGGGACTGAACGAGCCCGCCGGGTTGGTTTTCGATTCGCAAGGCAACCTCTATGTGGCGGACTTCGGCAATACGCGCGTGCTGCGCTTCCCTGCCCCGCTGGGACCTTCGAACCCGAACGCGTCCGCGACGGCGGTATGGGGTCAACAGAACTTCAACACCCGCAATACCGTGCCGCAGACTTCGGCGACGAGCATGGGGGGACCGCTGGGAGTCGCCGTGGACAACAACGGCAACCTGTACGTCGCGATTCCAACCGACAACCGCGTGGCGGTGTTTCCCACAAGTACCGCCGTCGGCGCCGCGGCCACGAGCGTTTTCGGGCAATCTAGCTTTACCTCGAACACGGCGAACACGGGCGTGGCGCCGCTGGCATCCGCCAGTTCGCTGGCTTCCCCGGCCGACGTTAAGATCGATCCGAACGGCAACGTCATGGTGGCCGATAGCGCCAACAATCGCGTGCTCGAGTTTCCCTCCGGATCGAAGAACGCATCGCGGGTTTGGGGACAGACGGATTTCACTTCGAATGGACAGAATCGGATTAAACCGGGGAGCATCGACACTCCATTCAAAATGGCCATCGATTATTCGGCGTCGCCGTTCGCCTTGTATGTCTCCGATACGGGGAACAACCGCGTACTGATCTGGAAGGACTCGGTACATTTTCAAAACGGCGACCCGGCGGATCTGGTGATCGGGCAGCCAAGCCTGCTCTCCGGCGCGGCGAATGTGGATTCTCCCAACTCGAAATCTCCAACCGCTACGTCCCTTTTCAGCCCTGCCGGAATGGCGATTAATCCGAGCGACGGAACGTTGTACCTCGCGGATTATGGGAATAACCGGGTGCTTCGTTACCCGCGGCCGGGTAGCGCAATCCGGCAGGATCACGCCGGATGCAGTCATCGGGCAGTTCGATTTCGTGAGTTCGACTTCGGCGGCGGTAAACGCGACATCTTTAAAGAACCCGGCAGGGTTGGCGATCGGTCCAAATGGGGATTTGTTCGTGGCCGATTCGGGCAACAACCGGGTGTTGGAGTTTGCGGCGGGTGCTGGAAATGGCGCGAGCGCGATCCGCGTGTACGGGCAGCCGAATATGTTTTCCGCTGTGAAGCCAAGCCAGGTTACCGCCCAGACCCTTACTGCGCCGCAGGGAGTCACTGTGGATGTGGCTTCGAATCTTTACGTGGCGGATAGTGGCGCGAACCGCGTGATGGCATATCCCAACACGTCGGTGGCGCCGGCGGCGGGGGCCGTAGCGACCTTCGTGCTCGGCCAGGCGAGCTTTTCGTCATCTGCCATCGTTGCCATGAAAACGCCGGTAGATGCGGTTGTGGACAGCAGCGGGGATATCTTTGTCGCCGACTCCGGCGGCAACCGCGTGCTGGCTTTTCCATCGCTCGTTTTTCTACCGCCGACGGGAGCAACGCCAACCGGAGTAATCGGGCAGCCGAGCACGACCGGGACGGCCGCCAATTGGGATTCGCCCGGCAACGGCCTGGCAAGCGCGGACGGTCTTTACTCGCCCAACGGATTGTATGTCGACCGGCAGGATACCCTCTACGTCGGCGATGTGGGCAATAACCGCGTGCTGCAGTTCTTGAAGCCTGGCGTGGTTGTGAATGCGGCGACCTACCAGACCGGCGTCCCGGTGGGACAGGGATCGCTAGCCGTGATGTTCGGATCGGGCTTGGCTGCCAATACGGTTACCTCCTCCACCCCTCCGTGGCAGGGGACGCTCGAGAACCGGCAGATCACGATTGACGATCAGACCGTTTCGCCGATTTATTACATGTCGCAGACTCAAGCCAACTTTCAGATCCCTTCGAATGCGGCCTTGGGCACGCAGCGGGTGGCTCTTCGGGTAGGTGATACGGGAGAACTGATAGCCGGCGGGAATCTGTTAATATCGGCGGCTTCGCCTGGACTCTTCACTACCAACCAAGCGGGATCGGGGCAGGCCGCAGTGGTGAACCAGGACAATACGATCAACAGCCCCTCGAATCCCGCTCCAGCAGGTTCGACGGTCACGTTATATGGCACTGGGCAGGGGCCGGTGAGCCCGGCAGTGCAAGATGGCGCCGCCGCGGGAACCGGCCCTTTGTCGTATACCGTCGCGGTGCCGACATCCAACTCGAACACTTGCTTAAACAGCCAGCCCTCGATGTGCGTGGCGGTCGGCAGCAACTTTGGAAATGTTCAGTACTCAGGCTTAGCTCCGGGCTACGTGGGACTCTGGCAAATCAACGTCACGATTCCTCAGGGAACGCCGGCGGGTAGCGCGGTTCCGGTTCGCGTGGTTATCGATAGCAGCTCGAGCAATCTCGTGACGATAGCGGTGAAATAAGGACGGGGATCCGCGAACCGCTTGGGCTTCAGCAGATGAGTTCTTCTGCGATTCATGATCGGTTGCGAAATGGAACGCTCTACAGAGAGCGGATTCCTATAGCATGTGAATGCCGGTGTACAGAAGAACGGCGGCCAGCGTCGTCCGAAGCGGCCGGGCTGGGATATAGACAGCCAGCCGGCTACCCAATAGCACTCCGGGAATGGAACCCGCCAAAAGCGTTGGGACGAGCCCCCACTCAACGCCTCCCGATGCGGCGTGAGCGATGCCCGTAACTGAAACCAGCAGTGCGGCGTGGAAGATATCCGTACCTACGATTTTCGCCGTCTTGGAGGGGTAGAGCATCAGCAGGAAGGGGGCGAGCAGCGAACCGCTTCCCACAGAAGTCAGGCCGACGCAGAAGCCGACAACGGCCCCCCAAATCACGGTTCCCTCATTCTGAAGAAAATGCGTTCTTGCCGGGGAGGGAGACACCCGCGGAGGCCCCCATACTAAGCGGGCAAGCAGAAAGATGGCTACGATTACCAAAAGAGACCCGATGGCTCTTTGTTCGTAGCGTTGCGCATCATGCGTGAACCGGGGCAGCACAATCACCAGCAGCGTTCCGAGCAGACCGCCGGGAATACTTCCGGTAGCCAATTTCCGCACAACCAGTAAATCCACCGTTCCCTGTTTCCAATGAACCCAAGCGCCAATGATCTTGGTGACTGCGCCGTAGACCAGATCGGTTCCAACGGCGGTAACCGGCCGCACGCCGAGAATCAGGATCAAAAAGGGCGCCATCAACGCGGCGCCACCCATGCTAGTGAGGCCGATCAGGATACCGACGAGAAAACTCATCAGCAGGAGTGGAATGCTCATGTATGTCCGGAAATTGCCGACGTTTAAGTATACTGGCGTTGTAGACTTGTGCAGTTCGGGCGCCGTTCAATAAGTAGGGGAAGGGCCTGTTTCTTTATCGTTACTGGGTACGGAGTTTCGAGTTTTTGGAATTTAATCCCATTTTATGAGTGGGGATTTGGCTGCGAGAGAGGCTCCACGCGAGCCGAATTCTCGCGCCGGAGCAGGTCGGCAAGGGTCGTATTATCGAGGACGGAAACCATGGCATCGCGCACCTGCCGCATGATGATACGGGTTCCACAGGTTTCAATGTCCTTACATTCGGGGCAGGCGCGGAATGCCGTCTCACTAGCGCAGGGCAAAGGGGCGACCGGGCCCTCAATCATGCGAATCACCGAGCCCAACGTGATGGTAGAAGGCGGGCGGCTAAGGAAATAACCGCCTCCCTTCCCCTTCTTGCTGTCGAGCAGTCCATGTCCTTTCAGATCCAGCAGGATGACCTCCAGGAACTTCAGCGGAATGGACTCCTCTTCGGCCAGGGTAGCGATGAGAACGGGTTTTTGGCGATAGCGTCTCCCAAGCGCCAGCATGGCTTTCAATCCGTACTGAGTGCGTTTGGAGATCGTCCGCATCTCAGGACACTTTAGCAGGGCTAATGTTCCGGGCGAAACTGCCGAATAAATGGGAAGGTGTCCATCGGATTCGACCATTTCATCAATCTACTTTTTATATGGACTATTTACCGGCCCGCCGATCCGCATATAACCGTATTTAATTTCATATGTATAGCTGGAATCAAAAGAGCCACTGTAAGGATTTGGATTACGAATTGCCTACTTGAAGCGTCGAACAAGGAGAAATGAGATCTTGAAGCAGAAGCATCAAAGGAAGCTCGTAGTTCTCGCATCAACGGTTTTCGCCATCGCGCTGCAGGGGCAGGTGGTGGGTACGTCGATCTTTGGGGTGGTCCAAGACGAGTCCGGCGCCGGCATCGCGCAGGCCCAAGTGGTTATCCGAAGCGTCGAGACAGGCGCCGCGCGGACGCTGACGACCGACGATGCGGGACGCTATGCAGCGCCGTCGATCGCGGTGGGCGCGTACCAAATTACTGCGTCGAGGGAGGGCTTCGCGGCTCAAGTCAAGACGGGTATCGATCTGGTGGTAGGGCAATCCGTAACGGTAAACTTCAAGCTGGTGGTCGGCGAATTGCGGCAAGCCGTCACGGTAGAAGAATCGCCCGCTGCGGTGAACCTCTCGACACAACAGACCTCCGGTCTAGTCAGCGAACGACAGGTGAAGGAATTGCCGCTGAACGGACGCAGCTACGATTCGCTGATGACGTTGAACCCGGCCGTGGTGAACTACACTTCGGAGCGCTCGGGAGGAGTTGGAACC
>CAVPSN010000016.1:0-248319 GCA_963708385.1 Bryobacterales bacterium
CGGTGGGCGCGCGAGAGAGCTGGTATCCCAGCATGAACGCCTTTCGCGACCACGCCATGTACGATCTCACCTTCCATGTACCGAAGCAATACACGCTGGTAACCGTCGGAAAGTTGGTCGAGCAGGCAGCGGAGAAGGGCGAGGCCGTCACGCACTGGAAGTCCGAAGTCCCCATGGCGGTGGCGGGCTTCAATTACGGCACGTTCAAGAAAAAGGAGATAACCGACGCGCCCACGGGTATCCATATTGAAGGCTACGCGGGCTCGCAACTGCCGGATTACCTGGCGGCCGCCCCGATGGTGCTGTCGGCGGTCGGAACTATGTCGCCCTCCGCGTTGAATGAATCGGCCATGGTGGAGGCACAAAACGCGCTGCGTCTTTATAGTGTGTGGTTCGGCAAGTCTGAATTCAGCCGCCTCGCAATTACCCAGCAGCCGCAATTCAACTTCGGGCAATCGTGGCCCGAGCTCGTTTATCTGCCGCTGATCGCCTATCTCGATTCGGTGCAGCGATGGCGTCTCTTCAACGGAATCCAGCATCGGTTAGATGAGTTCGTCGATGAGGTGGGCCCGCACGAAGTCTCGCATCAGTGGTGGGGACACATGGTGGGTTGGCAGACGTTCCACGACCAATGGCTTTCCGAGGGCTTCGCCGAATTTTCGGCGGGTCTGTATCTTCAAGCCAGTGAGAAGACGCCCGCCAAGTATCTGGCCTATTGGGACCATGCGCGGCATGCCATTGTGGATAAGAACCAGTTTGGAAAGCGCGCCAATGACGCCGGCCCGCTGTGGCTGGGACTGCTGTTGAATAGCTTCAAGAACGAGGGCGCTTACAACGCCGTAGTCTACCGCAAGGGCGGATATGTGCTGCACATGTTGCGCTCCATGATGTACGACTCGGCCGAAGGCGACAAGCCATTTATGGCAATGATGCAGGATTTCGCCGCCTCGCACAGGAACGGCAACGCGACCACGGAGAGCTTTCAGCGCGTGGTGGAAAAGCATATCCAACCCGGTATGAATCTCACCGGAGATGGAAAGCTCGACTGGTTCTTCAAAGAGTGGGTGTACGGCACGTGGATTCCTCGTTATAAGTTCGATTACAAACTCGAGGACCAGGCCGGCGGCAAATGCCTCCTGGTTGGCACGCTAACGCAAAGCGACGTCCCCAAAAACTTCGCCATGCTGGTGCCACTTTACGCCGAGTTCGACGGCCAGCTGGCGCGGCTTGGAACCGTCCGCATGATCGGTGAATCCACCTCTAATAACCTCAAGGTTATGCTGCCGAAGCGACCGTCGCGCGCCGCGATCAACGCATATCATGACGTACTAGAGCAGTAATGCGCCAGCTTCTCACGGAACTTACGCAGCTTGGGCGCGACGATATATGAGCAGTAAGTCTGTTTCGGATTATCGCGGAAGTAGTTCTGATGATAGTCCTCGGCGCGATAAAACTCTTCGGCCGGGCGAACCTGAGTCACGATGCGTCTGTCAAACGCCTTCTCGGTGTCAAGCTCGCTAATGATCGCTTCGGCGGTCTCCTTCTGCGCATCGGAGTGATAGAAGATCACGGAGCGATATTGCTCGCCGACGTCGTTCCCCTGGCGGTCTAGCGTGGTGGGGTCGTGTATGACAAAGAAGACTTCCAGTACGTCGCGAAACGAAACCACGGCGGGGTCGAAGGTCACCTGCACCACTTCCACGTGCCCGGTATCGCCGCCGCAAACCTGGCGATAGGACGGGTTGGCCACGCGTCCGCCCATGTAGCCGGAAACGACCGACTCGACGCCCTTCATTTCCTGGTACACCGCTTCGAGGCACCAGAAGCACCCTCCTCCGAGCGTCGCGATTTCGTGATTGGGCATGATTCGAATATAGCGGATTCGAGTATCATGACGTGGGAACCCGCGATATGAATCTCCGTCTGCCGCTATTCGCCGTCGCGATTGTGGGTTTGCTCCAAGCGCAGTCGCTCGCGCACCCCGAATTTGCAGTGGCGTCGCTCAAGCCGAACGCCTCCGGCAACCCGGGATTCACGATCCGGGCGATGCCCGCCGGCTTGAATGCAACGAACATCAACCTGAAGCGGCTGATCGCCCTGGCATACAGCGTGACGGACTATCAGATCTTCGGCGACCTTCCTTGGCTCGAATCGCAGCGTTTCAACCTGGAGGCCAAAGCAACGGCCCTGACCGCGCTGCCGCAACTCAGGTTGATGACGCAATCGCTGCTCGACGAGCGATTCAAACTGAAGTTTCACCGCGAGACGAGGGAGTTGTCCATCTACTCGCTTACCCTTGTCAAAAGCGGCGTCAAAGGCCCGGGCCTGACAGATGCGCCAAACGAGCCCTGCCCACCCCCAACTGCGGCGACAGCGCTGTGCGGAACAGTGAGTCCTGGCATGGGCCGGATCTTCGGCCAGCGCGGCCGCATCAGCCAGTTGGCCGATCGGCTCTCGACGATGCTCGGGCGCACCGTGGTGGATAAGACCGGCTTGACGGGAAGTTACGACATAGATCTGAAATTCGCTCCCGATCCGGCATTACAGCAATCGCCCGGCGGACCGCCCGTTGACCCCAGCGGCCCGTCGATTTTCACAGCAATTCAAGAGCAGCTCGGCCTCAAACTGCAAGCGGGCAAAGGCCCAGTGGAAGTGATTGTTGTCGATTCCGCTGACAAGCCCGACGGGAATTAGCGTTCAGAGCCTTGCGAGCGATGCTCCTCGGCCAAACCGCCGGCGCCACGGCGAGCGCCAAATCGTCGTGCGCCCCTGCCGCACGCGGTCCGTATATCTGGCAGTCCATTGACCAGCCTCGCCGACTCGCGCACTCGCCGCGCAACCCGCAACTGCTCCCGCTCAAAAAGCGATTGCAGCCGTGCCACCAACTCCAGTTTCGTTGCGTGCCAAAACGATCCGTCCTGCCGTCGCCGGAAACCTTGAACTGGATTTCATCTCCGCCCTTAAGACCAGCGCGGTATCGAACGGCAGGAGAGGCGACAAGGGGCGTCTTGTCTTTACGACGATGGTCATGACTGAACTTGTAATTTAGAGATCGGATCCAGCATGGAATGGGGCTTTAGAACGGTTTATTGGTCTGTTAGAAGCGCCACTAGACCATTGCTTCTAAAGAAGATACTTCGTTAGATCGGCCGGAAACAATCGAGATCGCTATCTGTGGAATTTTAGGAGCTTGATGGCTCCTGTAGGCGTAGATTGAGACACGACGCAAGCGGACCCTAACGAGTGAGCATCCTGGATTTCCGTAGGAGACTCCGTTGACCCCCACGCGGTGGCAACACATCCAAGAGATCGTCTATGACGCGCTCGAAGTCGCGCCTGAAGAGAGAACCGCGTTCCTCGAAAAAGCTTGCGGGAGCGATCTCGAAATCAGGCGTCAGGCTGCCAATCTCGTGGAGTCGTATGACCGGGCGGATAGCTTCCTGGAGCGCGCTGCCGAATCGGGCGCCTGCGAGGTTTTAGGTCCTGCCGCTCCTACAGAAGGTGAACGGATCGGGGCCTACCAGATCACCGGCACGATTGGGCACGGCGGCATGGGCACGGTCTATTGCGCCAGGCGCGTCGACGACCAATTCAATCAAACGGTCGCAATCAAGGTATTGCGAGCTGGCATTGGCCAATCCGCCGAACTCGAGACGCGTTTCCGTGCGGAGCGCCAGATTCTGGCAAGGCTCGCGCATCCGAACATCGCCCGCCTTCTGGATGGCGGCATTACGGCTTCAGGGCTTCCGTATCTGGTCATGGAGTATATACAGGGCTCGACGATCGATACCTTTAGCCAGAACTCCGCTCTTGGCGTTTCCGAGCGGGTGGATCTGTTCCGGGAGGTATGCTCCGCAGTCCAATATGCTCACCAGAACCTGATTGTTCACCGGGATATCAAGCCGGCAAACATCATGGTGACGGCAGACGGCACACCGAAGCTGCTGGATTTCGGCATCGCCAAATTGCTAACCGACGACGCGGACTCCGAAACTCGTCCTGTCACTCGCCCCGCTGAGCGGCTCATGACGCCTGAATACGCCAGCCCGGAACAGATTCGCGGCGAGCCTGTGACAACGGCAACGGATGTTTATTCGCTCGGCGCGCTGCTCTATGAACTGATCTCTGGAAAACGGCCGTTCCAGGTGGCGACTCTCACTCCTACGGCGCTGGAGAGGCTGATTTGTGAGACTACCCCGGAACGGCCGAGTTTGGCTGCCGCGATTCCGGACCGGGCGCGAGTAGAGAAGATCGGCGCGGATCTCGACAATATTGTTCTGAAGGCATTGCAGAAAGATCCGGCGCGCCGGTACGCCTCGGCGGGCGAGCTTTCGGAGGATTTGCGGCGGTACCAGCAGGGATTCCCGGTGCTGGCGCGCCCCGATTCGTGGTGGTATCGCGCCAGCCGGTTCGTGTCGCGCCACTGGATGGCCACAGCCGCCGCCGCGCTTTTTGCCGTTACCACGACCACACTCAGCGTAGGCCTCGCGGTCGAAACCCACAAAGAGCGTAAGGAATCCGCCACGGCCAACGGCATTTCGGATTTCTTGGTCAGCCTGTTTCAAGGCTTCAGCCCGGAAGGGACGCAAGGCCGAAGCACCAGCGTCCGCGATATATTGGATCGCGGTGCGGAACGAATTCCGGCCGAATTGGCCGCTCAGCCACTCGTCGAAGCCCGGCTTTTCAACATACTCGGGACCACTTACCGGGAATTCGGCGACTTCCACCGCGCCGAGGTCCTCCTGAACCGGGCCGAGGCAATCTACAGCCGCTCGTTGGGACCGGACTCCCGGGAACGCGCTGAGTCTCTACTGACCTTGGCCGCGATTGCCAGCGACCGGGGCGATTTCAACCGATCGGGCGATCTCTATCAGAAAGCGTTGACCACCTTCACCAGATTAGACGGCCCGAAAAACGAAAGAACCATCCAGGCCATCGAGGGTCTCGGCGAAGTGCGCCGGATGCTTGGCGATCTGGATGGAGCGAAGCAACGCTATCTGGAAGCGATCGCGCTCTATACGGAAGTGGATGGTGCAACGCATCTGCGTACGCTGAGCGCGAAGAACGATTTGGTCGCCGTGCTCGCAAACCAGGGAGATTACTCTGCCGCCCAGGCGCTGGCGAAGGAGAATCTCGCTGCCGAGAAGATAGCCCTGGGTTCGAACAATCCCAACGTGGCATGGACCCTGAACCTTCTGGCTTATGTACTTGGCCGCACCGCGCGATTCGGTGAGGCCACTGCCGTGCTGCGGGAAGGTCTGGAAATCCAACGCAAAGTTTATGGGACCGAGCATCCCGCCATCGCCCTGACCCTCTCCGATTTGAGTGCTCTCGAACGAGAACTGGGGCATTACGAAGAGTCGCGGCGCCTGGCCGAAGAGGCTTTGGCAATGTCCATCAGACTCTCCGGCCCGCGATCGTTAGGCACCGCGAATTGTCAGGGGCAGCTTGGGTTAACAGAAATCGCCTTGGGCAATCTTCGCCAAGCTCACGAGTTATTACAGGCCGCCTTGGAAACGCGTGCCGCCCTTGGCAATCCGAACAATCCAGACTTGGGCGATAACTACGATCGCGTCGGCATGGCCGACCTCGCCATGAAAAACCTGGCCGCGGCTCACCGCGATATAGCCCGAGGACTGGAGATTCGGCAGAATTTCTACGGACCTGAAAACGAGAATGTGGTCCGAAGTCTGAACCACATGGCGCGGGTGCTCGCGGCCGAAGGCGATTATGCAGGGGCCGAACAACGATTCAAGCAGGTCATTGCGATCGGCGATGCCAATTTCAAATCGGGCCACACCGTCACGGCCGATGGGCTGTTCGGCCTTGGCGCGGCGCTGATGTCGCAAGGAAAACTGGAAGACGCGCGCCCACTGCTGCTACGCGCACTGGAGATGCGCAGAAAACTCCTGCCATCCGAACACCCGGCAATCGCCGAAGCAGCCGCCGCGCTGGCACGTTGTTCTCGCGCCGAACAAAGGACTCACTAAGGCGGCGTAAGTAGAGTTTTCTCAGTTTGGCGGAGCGAGAGACTTCAGTTCCTGATGGAGCCACGCCTTTGCCATGCGCCACTCCCGCCAGATGGTGTGCTCGGGGATGTTCAACACCTCGGCGATATCTTTCCCGGTGAGGCCTCCGAAGACCATGAGATCGACAATATTGGCTTTGCGCTGGTCGAAACCTGCCAATCGTTCCAAGACTTCCTGAACCATGAGGATATCGATTGGCTCGGAGCCGCCGGACTCTCCGACCTCGGCAAGAGTGACTCGCCGCCAGTCATCGCCGCCGCGTTTCTGACGTCCCTTAGTGCGCGCGTAATCGACTAATAGCTGACGCATCTGGCGAGACGCGACTGCGAGGAAATGCGCTCGATCCTGCCAGGAAATCTCTGCGCCGGCCAGCCGCTGATATGCTTCGTGAACCACCTCGGTGGCGCACAAAGTAAATCCCGAACGCTCGCGGGCCAGGTGACGGGCAGCGATCCTGCGGAGATTGTCATAGACTACGGCGGTTAAGGAGTTGAGCGCCTCCTGATCGCCTTCACGCCAGCGGACCAGGAGCGCGGTGATGGGGGCGTCGGCATCGGACATCAGCGTGGCAGAAGACGGAAGCGTCTCTTCAGATTGTATCTTGACAAAACGGCCACTCTAGCGAATCCAAGCGGCTGCGTGAAATAAAACGCATGGGTTTTCTTTTTGTCCGCATCTGTTGTCCTTTTCGTGGCGCGTGAGAAGCGTCAGGCCTATCCGGAGCCTTGGAGACGAGGTGCGCGGCGGTCGGCGCGCGAACTCGTACTTGAACGGTTCGTCGCGTACGGCCGGAACCTCCTCTGGGCCTCGTAAACGGAGTAGACCGGTTTCGTACGCGCAGGATGCCCGTAAAGGCTGACGACCGGCGTGAGTGGTAATTCCCCAAATTGCCCGGTCGACAAGTCCACCAAAGACTACATGTCGAGGTTGCGTCCCGCTAAACAACTGCCGGCTGGAAAGCCGGCAGGTTGGGCTTGCGACTGAAAGTCGCCTGAAGGACGCAGCCTTACTCCGCGCCCGCGACCGGGGACGGTAAGTTGAGGTTCGTCCCGCGACCGGGACCGCCCAGCCGGTCGCCGCGGCGATTGCCTAAGGGGCTGGCGTGCAAAAGCAAAGGCGAAACCTGCTGGAAGCTGACCGCCTAAAGGCGGTGGGATTAGACCTGGAGGCAGGAGCTAAAACCCGCATTTTGTTGACGCATGAAGCGTGACGTCCCGGCTTGAGTGGCTGGAGTTCGCGAACTTACCGTCCCGCTGCCGTCCGCTCAATCACCAGCAATCTGAATGTCCCGGGTAACACGGGGGGCCTGCCGCGTCCACTGGCGGGTGGCGGCCCGAAGTCGGCTGCGACGATGAATATCCGGTGATTTGTGGGGTCGAGCCCCATGTTGCGCGAACCCTGCGGCGTCGGTAGGTTCTCAACAACGTGATACTTGGTCCGGCGTGTCTTGATGAATCACGGTGAGCGTTCCGTTAGCATTTGAGGCAAACGCGTTGCCCGATGCGGGATCGTATCCGGCGCCATCGACGCCCGTGCCGATCGGGACCGTCGCCACGACCTTGCCAGCCTGGTAATCGGAGATCGCCATCACCCCGCTGCGGCATCCGCTGAACAGGCGCTGGTGAGGCGTGTCGATGGCCATGGATACCGGCTGTTTGCAAGTTCCAGTAGACCAGCGCTTTGTAACGGTGGCGCTCTTCGCATCAATCTCCACAACCTCGCTGATGTCGGTGAGATTCGCATAGACCTTGCCATCGCCGGCGGATGCGCCGTACTCTGGCTTGCCGCCCAGCGGGCATATTCGTGATCAACTTGCCCGCGACGGGATCGATCACCGTTGACGAATTCGCATCGCCATTCAGGGTGAACACGCGGTTGGATGCGCTGTCAAAGACGATCGCGTCGGCATCTTCCGCCGCCGGAATCTTCCCCAGCGCTTCGAAGCTCTTCAAATCGAACATGACCACAGATTGGTCATTACCCGAGGTAGCAAATCCGTGGCCCGTTGATGCTGCCACCGCGGTTCCATGTGCGCCGTTGATGCCTTTGACTTCGCCCAGCAGCTTTCCGGTATCTTCGTCCACAACCATTACGCGTGTCTGCCGGGCAATAAACAGGCGGTGATTGGGCGGGTCAGGCACGACGTAATCCCAGCTTCCTTCTCCACCAAGCGTATAAGTATGCGTGATCTTATAAGTTGACGATGACTGCGCAAGCAGAGACGTCGCGGCGGTCAATACAAACGCTAGCGCGATGGGACGCATATTCCTCCTTTGATCTCACTTGTCGATTAACACAATCGTGAACGAACCGGGCACGGCGGTTCCCCGCCCGCCACGGCCTCCGGCAGGCGGCGTGGCAGGCGCCGGAGCGCGCTCCTGGCTCATGGTCAAAATGTGGTTTGTCTTGCTGTCGAGCGTGATGGTTCGAGCGCCATTCATTGTCTGAAGGGTCTGTTCCACTTCGAAGGTTGTCGGGCTCATTTCCTTGACGACGGTCAACGTGCCGTTTCCATGCGTGCTGAAGGCTTCCATTGTCGATGGGTTGAACACTGCGCCGTCGGAACCGCCCGCGAGAGGGAGACTCGTGAAGATCTTGCCATCCTTGGCGCTGAGAATCACCATCATCGGTTGCGCCGGCTGGGCGGGAGGATTTCCCGAGCTCGCGCACGCCGCGAAGAGGATTTCGTTTTTCGCGTCCAATGCCAGCCCGTTACACCTGCCCCTATCCCCAAAAGGATAATGCGCTACCGCCTTCATCGTCTTAACGTCGACCGCCGTGACGCTGCCCTGCGCGTCTTGCATCACGACGTAGAGCATACCCTTGCCGTCGGCTACGCCTTGCTCCGGCACGCCGCCCAGATCGATCGTTCCAAGCACCGAACCGTCCTTCGCGTCGATCACCGTCGCATCCTTCGTCGGGTGACTGAAGACGTAGACGCGCTGATTAAAGGCGTCGAAATAGATCCCGTCCGGAGCGACGTTGCCCACATCGATCGTCTTGATGAGCTTCATTGTTTTGGTGTCGAACATCGAGACCGGCTTGCTGCTGGTGAAGCCATGCCCCGATTTTGGGTCGACTGCGGCGCCGTTGCCGCCGACGCCCGCTATCTCGCCAACCAACTCCAGCGTGTCGAGGTCATAGACGCTCAACCGTGTGGGTACCGCCGGCGCCGCAGGCCTGGTGTCTGTCGCCTCGACCGCGGGCGATCCTCGCCGCGGAATATATAGCCTGCGCCCCGCGCTGTCCGCATAGATATAGTCCCAACCGCCTTCACCACCGACCCTGGCCATTTTGGCCACCTTGTAGGGTCCGGCATCCTGAGCCGCGCCAATCGTGGTTAGCGCCAGGCTGCCAATTGTAACCAGAAGGGTAAGTCTTCGCACCGCGTTCCTCCTCAAAGTTATTCCTTCGTCTCAGTCCCGTCCGCTTTGACGAGAACCTCATGCTTCTTGCCGGCCTTGGTCGTATATCCGGCTTCATACATCGTCTCGCCACCGCGTATGAAAAGCTCTACCATCGTTAGCTTTCCGTCGGCCACTTTCTTAAGAATTGCGGTTTTAGCGGCGGCTGGGACGGTATCGATGCTGGTCTCTTCTTCCACCACGAGCAGGTTGCCTTTGGTGTCGACGTTAAGGTCGCGGTGTTTGCCATTGAGCATGGTCTCCACCTCGTATTGAGCAACGCCGTGCTCAGTCTCTTTATCGATGCTCCTGATCTCGGCGCCCTTCAACTCGGCCTGAATCGTTTTTTGTGCGGGCGCAGGCAGATCCTTCAGAGTGAGCTTCTTCTGCGCGAAAGCCGTGCCAAAGCACACGGCGATCATGGCGGCAATGCTGGTCAGTGTTCGCACGGGGTATGACTCCAATGCCACTATAGGGATCGATTCTGAAGAATTCGTGAATAAATCGGGACAATCAGAGAGCCGGCAAAACAACGCGGGCGATCGATCCTTTGCCTGGTTCACTCTCGATCTGCATCTTACCGCCGTGCCGTTCCGCAATCGATTGGGCAATCGAGAGGCCGAGCCCTACCCCGCCAATCTTGCGGGAGCGGTCTTTTGAGGCGCGGTAGAAGCGCTCAAAGACGTGAGGCAAATCCTCGGCGGCTATCCCGATGCCGTTATCCTGAACCTCGAGGATCGCCAGCGAACGATCCCCTTGTAGGCCCGAATTAACGGAGATCCGAACCGCTTCGCCCGGGGCGGAATACTTAATCGCGTTATCCAAAAGAATCAATATCAAGCGGCGCAGTGCCCGGTAGTCTCCGGCGACGCTGCCTTTGCCCAACCGCTCGAACGTCAGGGTGATCCCGCCGGCGTCTGCCAGAACTCGTGCGTCGGTACAGGCGGTCTGGACCACCTCGCAGAGCGCGACAGGCTCCAGAACCATCTCTTCGATGTTTGCATCGGCACGCGCCAGGAGCATCAAGTCTTCGATCAGTTCGGTAGTTCGCTCGCTTTCCGCCAGAATGCGGTCCAGCGCCTCGGTGTACTCCTTCTCGGTGCGCGGTTTCTTGCGAATCACTTCCGCAGTGATGCGAATGATGGCCACCGGGGTGCGCAATTCGTGCGATGCATCGGCCGTGAACTGCGTGATGCGTCGAAACGAATGCTCCAGTCGTCCAAACATGGCGTTCAACGTGCCCGAGAGGCGGTCGAGTTCATCATCCGTGCCCCGAAGCGGCAGCCGTTCCGAAAGATTCTGCGCTTCGATCTCGCCGGCCGTTCGAGCGATTCGCTCAACGGGCTCCAATGCGCGGCGGCTCATCCAATATCCGCCCACGGACGCCAGAATCAGAAGCAAAGGACTTCCGAGTATCGCTGTCCACGAGAACGCGCTGAGCATTTCCGCGAACTCATCAAGCGGAATCCCGATCTGCACCACGCCGGAAGGGATTACTGCCGACAGCACGCGGACCGGTTTGCCGTTCTGGGAGACGGTTTCGAAGCTTCCCCGCTTTGACAGGTGCGAAATGTTGGGTGGAACAGCTCCCCAAGCCTGCGTGCCGGGAGATTGGTAGAGCCAGGCGCCACTAGCCGTCGCCATGCGGAACCGCGTCCCTGCCGGCGCGAGAGCGGCGTTCTCGGTCAGCTCGTCGGCCAGCGCATTGGTATCCGACGTTTGCTGTTGGACGAACTCCCGCATGGCACGAAGGCGGGATCGCAGTTCCTTGTCCACGGTGTCATTGATGCTGTCTCGAATTGCCAACCAAACGCCGATTCCGCCCACGGCGAGGGTTGCGGCTAGAATCGCGGCATACCAGGCTGTGAGACGAAATCGGATCGACCGCCGCTTCAAAGCCCCTCCCGTAGAATGTAGCCGTACCCGCGCACTGTCTGGATCAACTTGCACTCGTGTCCCACGTCGACTTTCTCTCGTAAATGCCGGATGAATGCGTCTACGGTATTCGCTTCAATTTCCTCCTCAAATCCCCACACGCCTTCGATAATTGCCGATCGCGATACGGCATGACCAGCACGGCGCATCAGGAATTCGAGCACCCTATACTCCGTGGCGGTGAGAGTCAAAGCCACCCCCGCGCGAGATACTTCGTGCGACGCTGGGTCGAGCAACAGGTCGGAGACTTGTAACTTGGATTTGGCGGGCTGCGTTGACCGCCGCGAGATTGCGCGTAAGCGGGCGAGGAGAACACTCAAGGAGAAAGGCTTGGTGAGATAGTCGTCGGCGCCGGCGTCGAGGCCCCGGACTATGTCGCCCGCGGCATCTCGCGCGGTGAGCATCAGAACGGCGGTCTGACTTCCTTTCGCCCGCAGCCTGCGGACCAGATCGACGCCGTCCATGCCGGGCAACATGACATCCAAAAGAATGGCGTCGAAATCGCACGTCTCTGCCGCATGAATTCCTTCCAGGCCGTCGGCGGCAACCGTGACGGTGTGGTTCTCTTCTTCCAAGCCTTGCCGCAGCGCCTCGCGCATCGAGGTCTCATCTTCCACCACCAGAATCCACACGGCGCGATTTCTCCACAACCATCGTAATTGACGGAATCCGCAGTTTCGCTGAAACGGCGAAGAACTCAGAACGTGAATTTGATCTGCGATTCCAATCGGCGGTTGTTGGCCGTTTCATAGAAGCCTTCGCCGTTCTGTCCGCCGGCGATCTGATTCGCCGATCCGAAATACGTGGAAGTGATATTTCCAATTAGCGGACCGGGATTCGTATGGTTCAGCAGGTTTCTGATCGACAGGCCGATGCTTACATTGAAGCGCCGCGAAGTGCTCGGCGTGCCGATGAGTCCGCCGAGCCCGCGTCCGGTCGCGGCCTGCATCGGGTTGCCGGCGCCTGCCGCCTGGCCCGGAGGACGCTTCGCCGCGCTCGTCTGCCGAACCCGATGACCTTCGCGATGCGCAAGTTCACGTTGTATTGGCCGGGTCCGCGTCCAAAGTTTCTCGAGAGTAGCCGTTCACCCGGTGACGGGTTAGGATCGAGCAGGCCGTATGACGTCTGGATCAGACCCGGCTTATTCTGGTCGGCGCCGACTCCCGGGCGAGCGTTGAACAATGTGGTGCCGTAGAGATCCTCGCCCGATGTGATATCGAAGGGCGCGCCGGATTGCATCACGACGAAGGGGCTGATGCGCACCGCCCACTTCAAGTTGATCGACCCGCCGATCGTCACGCGATGGTGGATGTCCGTGGCAGCCGGACCGTACTCACCCGCGAAGCTGTAAGGGTTGGCGGGGAAGGTCCCGACTCCATCGGTGTTGCTGTGCGCGCGGTTGTACACGTAGAAACCGAACAGGGAGAGGCCCGAATTCAGCTTGGCGTTCACGTTGGAGATCAACTGGTTCTGGTTGTATAGTCCCGACGATTCCATCAGGTCCACCGCGCCGGGATGTCCAAGTGGAAATACCCCGCTGTCCTGCACGGACGGGTTGTAGGTGCCGGGCAGCGGCGCATTAATATCCTCCGAGCGTAAGACATGCAGCCCATGAGAATTCGTATACGTCACTGCCAACGTCGTATTGCGTGGCAATTGTTGTTCTAATGTGACTGCCGATTGCAGAATGTAAGGCGCGCGCAAATGCGAGCTGATTTCCTGAATCACCTGGGTGGATTGGAAGCCCGCGAGCGCCGCGAGCGGCGGAAGGCTTGGATAGAAGTCCGGATTGGTGACTACGTATTGCTGCTGTACTTCCCCGTTGTAACGCTCCGCGGTCAGCGTGTCGGCAAGCGGGAAGCGGTCGTAAAACATGCCGAATCCGCCGCGGAGCACCGTCTTGGCGCGCTTCCCGCCGCTGCCGCCGGGCGCCCAGGCGAATGCGACGCGAGGCGCGATGTCGCGGTAGTCGTGAATGTTGCTCTGCGTCTCATACCTCAACCCCAGGTTCAAAGTGAAGTTCGGCCGCACGCGCCACTCATCCCCCGCGAAGATGCCCGCGTCTACCTGATGGACGGGCAATCCGGCAATGCCGGTATTGATGCTGAACTGCGTAGCTCCTCCGCCCAGCATGCGAATCTGGGCGGGCGTGTCTCCAAGCTGCGCCAGCACCAACGTGCGGCGGTAGCGTTCGATGGATGTGATGGGCGCCATCGCCAACTTGCCCTGGGAATCGAGCACGGGTTCGTTCTGCGCATTCAACACCGGCTCCAGCGCGCCGCCGGCAAACGTGAAGGTCCCGTTGAAATTTTGCGGCGAAACACTTTCATCGGTTTGTCCACGCAGGCGAACGCCAAAACGCCAGGAGTGCATCCCTTTGACAAGTGAAGTGTAGTTTTGAAGCTCGTAGCTATTTTGCGTATCGAACGTCTGGCCGACGTTTGCGCCGCCGCCGTTGAACGATTGAAGCACCTGGATAGTGGGGCTGGATGTGTTTGCAATCGCCTGAGTGGCGCTTCGATAGTACTGAAAGCGCGTTTCATTCACAGCGCTTCCGATCAAGACGGTGTCGGCCGCCTGCACGGTCTGATTGGTGAACTGCGTGTGATAGCCGCGCGAAACCAGGTCGAAGGCGCCTATCCCGTTATCGTTCACGTCGGAATGGGTAATCCCGTAGCGGAACATCAGCGTATTGGCCTCGTTGAGTTGATAATCGATGCGCGGGCTGACGTTGGTGTATCGTCCCGGCGTGACCAGCACGCCCGCGAACGGCTGGATCGCCAGCGTCTGTGGATTCACCGTGATGGCATTGGTGATGGAACCGTTATCCACCATGTTGCGCTGGGCATCTACCGTGAAGGAGGACTTCTTGGTGAGCGGGCCGCCCGCATCGCCTTCAAACTCATTGAGCAGGAAGTACGCCTTCTGCGGGGAATAGGGATTGCGCGTGTTCCAGAAATCGTTAGCGAAGTTCCACTGAGCGGTTCCCCGGTATTTATCGGAGCCAGGCTTGGTGAAGATCTCGATCTTGCCGTAACCGAGCTTGTCGTACTCCGGCGAGAACGGATTTTGATTGATGCGAATTTCCCGAATCGATTCCTCTGGCGGCAGTTGAGCCGCCGCTGAATCCGTCGATAAAAATGGATCCACCGTTTGGACCGGCGGACGGTCCGGCCAGAGCTTGAAGATCCGCCGCAAGGTCGTCCGGGTCGTCGGACAGGGCGTCGAGGTCGGCGCCGCGAAGCACGACGGCGCTGGCATTACTCGAAGAATCGGTGCTCAATGCCGGAGCGCCCTCTGCTTGAACTGTCACCTTCTCCGCTACCGTGGCGATCCTCAGTGTGAGATTCAGAACCTGCGATCCCGGTTTCAGAGTGATCTTCACCGCCTGCGCCTGTGTCAATTGTGGGGCCGATGCCTGGACGGAATAGCTCTCGGGTGGCAAGTCTTCGAATGAGTAAGAACCTCTATCGTCTGTGATCGCGATGCGGGCCGAGCCGGCAGCCCCGGACAATGTGACCCTTGCTCCCGGTACCAGGGCGCCGCTCTCATCGGCTACTTGACCGTGCAAGGCCGCCGTTTGAGCGAACACTTTGAAAGAGAGCAAAACGAGTGCAAGAAGCAGAATCCGGATCATCGTCGTTTTCAGATCGTCGTGAGGCTACCGGGGCAAGAGCCCTTCTACTCCACCAAGATATATCCGGATTCTGAAGAATCGCTGAATGCTTTTTGAATCGTGTTCAACCGGAGACGGAGAAGGGGGGGTTCGCGGGAAGGACAACTGCAATTCATCACTAACGCAGAAAGGGCGTCTTCCGCGGTGGCCGCGCGGAAGACGCCCCTGACTTCTTCTCGAGAATCCCGACTTAGTGTACGGTCACCGAATCGACATAGATCGTTCCGGTCCAGGCCGCCGACCAATCAAACTGCAGGCCGATCTCAGTGAACGCAGGCACGGCATTGCTGGGAACTGTCACGCTCACCTGGTTCCAGGCGTTTGGCTTGAGGCTGGAAGCGTTCACGGTAACGCTGGTCCACGTCCACTTCGCGTCCATGAAGAAGGCTTGGATGTCCGTCAAGCCCGCCGGCAAGGCGTTGGGCACATATACTTCGAACGATACCGTGGAGCCGGCCTTTATGGCCGCCGGAGGCGCGATCCAAACAGTGCCTGGAGTTTTGGACCATGCGGCGGAGCTGAAATTGACGGCCATCGAGTTGTGACCCGTATCAGCGTACGCGGTGGATCCGGCGATACTGTATACTTGACCGGTGTTCGTCCAACCGCTCACTCCGCTTTCGAAATCGAACAGCGGCGGCGCCGGCTGAGAACTCACACAGACTGATCCGGTGCTCCCTATCGCGGCCGCTTCCATCGCGCACAGAAGCGTACCCGACGCAGTATCTTTCGTTATGTCCCAAGTCATCATGCCGCCCAAGTGTTGGCCCCTTGCCCAAGTGCCTTTCGTCTGAAGGGTGGTTGCATCGTCATAAACCCACAACAACTGCTTTGTTGGGTCGAGAGCCCAGGCCGATCCGTAACTATCGTGTTGCACGGCCACGTTCACTTTACCCAAGGTCTGCTGCAGGATGGCGGCGTAATCGGTATCCAGAGTAGAGGGAGGAGTTGTCGCAGTGGCGGGAATTTGAATGGGGCTCGCGTTCGCCTGGGACAGCAGCGTCGAGAGCGGCGTGCTACTGGTATCGCCGCTGAATTTTCCCTGGTAGTCCACGCCGTAGAACGGCACGCCGAGTACGAGTTTGCTGGCCGGCGCCCCCTGGCCAATCAAATCGGCGATGTTGGCTTCGATCGAGCTTAACGGAGCCGTTGATGTAGCAGCCGTGTCCCATGAACCGGCGTAATCGTAGGTCATTACATTGAAGAAGTCCACGTAGTTTGTCGCGGAATTGCCGTAGCCGTTCCTTAGAAAAATGTACTGGGCCTGCCAGGTGTTTCCGTTATTTGGGCTGATGGCAGAAGTGAGCACGAACCGCTCTTTGAGATTATTGTGTGCAGTGTAAAGATCCAATTGGTTGCGGAAATTCTCCAGCAACTCCGAATATTGGATGTTCGGCTGACCCGCGCTGTCCTTCGCGGGAAACTCCCAATCGATGTCAATGCCGTCAAACAGCCCTGGAGTAGTGGCGGTAGATGTAGCGAACTGCCCGCCGATGAACAGGTTTACGCAGGATTGAGCAAAGGACTGCACGTATTGCTCACTGGAAGCAGCCTGGAAATCGCCAGAGCCCAGCGCCCCGCCGATTGAGATTAGGATCTTCAAGTTGGGGTTAGCCACTTTCAACTGTTTCAATTGCTGGAAGATACCGGACGGCCCGGTTTCCGCACCAGAGTTGTGCAGAGCGCACGAATAGACACTCTTGTCCGCGGGGCCTGTTGGCGTTTTCGCCACGATATCCGCAAACGCGTAGTTCAGATGCGTCAGGTGCGCCACGGATCCGTTCGTCACCAGATTGTTCACCGGGAAGGTGGAAGCGGACGAACCCAGATAGTAGCCCACGACGACGGGCGCGGTGGACTGCGCATAAGTGAGTAATCCGGCGATCACTAAGAGCGCCGAGGAACGAGCGGCTTGCGAACGAACCGCCGAGTAAACGATCGCGAAGGTGTCTTTAATGGTAAACATCGTATTCTCCTTTTTTGTGTGAGTCCGGCGGTTTCGATTCTCTCCATCCGTTCTCAATCAGGTATGCGACGGAGGCAGCCGTTTTCTTCGCGATTTTCCAAGTTTTTTTTCGAGGGTGGTCTATTTCACCGAATTGTGATCCGGATTGCAACCTGGAGATGCCTCCGCAGACGCCTGTGTTAAACTGGCGATGCTTTGTCCCATCCCGGCTCTGAACAGCCGTCATCCGTACCTAGCCGCTCCTCCGCACGAATCGCGCGTTTTGGCCCATTTGAACTGAACCTGAGTAGGGTGGAACTGACGCGTCAGGGTCGAGCGGTAAACATGCGGCAGCAATCGCTGCGCATTCTCATCTATCTGGTTGAGCATGCGGGAACGGTCGTGACCCGGGAAAAGTTACAGGCCGCGGTATGGCCGTCCGGGACCTTCATCGAATTTGAAGCCGGCCTCTACACCGCGGTGAATCAGATGAGGCAGGCATTAGGCGATTCGGCGACTCACCCTCACTTCATTGAGACAGTCCCGAAAGTGGGGTACCGCTTTATCTCCCCGGTGCAAATAGAATCGCCGCAGGAAGAACAGACCGCCGCGGCCGCTCCGGACGCCGCCGCTATTTCCAAGGAAACAGGCCAGCTCCCGCCGGGCAGCCTTCTGCGCGAAAAGCGGCCAGCAGCATACCTTTGGTGGGTCGCTGGGGTAACCGCGATCGCCGCGGCGTGGGCGCTCTGGGCGCATTTTCGCTCTGCTCCCCCTGTTTTGGATCATCTACGCCCATTCACCACCGCAAGGGGCGCGCAATACCACCCCGCGTTCTCGCCCGACGGCGAAATGCTGGCATTCGATTGGGAGCCCGAGGGCGCGCACCACCCGAGTATATATGTGCAAAAGCTGGAAGCCGCCACGCCAGTTCATCTGACGAAGGGCGCGGAGAATGAGAGGTGCCCGATCTGGTCTCCCGATGGCCGCCAGATCGCTTTTCTGAGGGATGTGGGACCAGGCGCGCTGGCCATTATATCGGTTCCCTTAATGGGCGCGGAGGAACGCAAGTGGGCGGAATTTAGGCGCGGGGCCACGCCGTGGTTCGATTGGTCGCGCGACGGCAAATGGTTTGTGGTGGCCGAGCCTTCCGTGCCGGGGCGCGCTCCTGGAGTCGTCCTGATTTCGACAGCTACGGGCGAGCGCCGCATCATCACGAACCCCCCGGCTGAATGGCGAGGCGACAGCCTGCCGGTTTTCTCGCCGGATTCCTCCCGGGTGGCTTTCCGCAGAACTACGACGGAATCGGGCGTCGAAGACATTTACGAGGTTTCCATCATGGGAGGCCAGCCGCGACGCCTCACCTACGACAACCGGATGATCGGCTCGTTTTGCTTTACGCGCGACGGAGGTCTTCTGTTTCCCTCCAAGCGCGATTCCTCAATCACTACGCTCTGGTGGATGGATTCCCGAGGCGGCCGGCTCACCCGCGTCACAGCTCCGGTCTTCGAAGCGTCCGGACCGGCCGCCTCTCGCGACGGCAAGCATCTGGCATTCTCCAAGGTAGTTTTCGACGTCAATATCTGGCGCGTGGCTGCCGAAGGCGCCGCCGCGGCAGCCCCGTTGATCGATTCGCCCTTGTCCGACGTCGGCGCTCAGTACTCGCCGAATGGCCTCCAGATCGTTTTCCAGAGCAACCGCTCCGGGAGTGACGATCTGTGGGTTTGCGACGCACAGGGCGCAAATCCCTTACGCCTGGTAGCAGGCCGTGGGGCGCAACTCGGCAATCCCAAGTGGTCTCCGAATGGCTCCAGCGTCGTCTTCGAATGGAAGCCGCAGGGCAAGGCGGAAATCTACCGGGTTTCGAGTGAAGGCGGCGCTCCCCGAAAGCTGATGGCCGATGCCAGCGTGCCTTCCTGGTCCCACGATGGACGCTTCGTGTACTTTGCCTCCAGCCGCTCTGGGCTTCAGTCGATCTGGAAAATACCGGCCGAAGGCGGGACCGCCATTCAGGTGGCGAAATCCGGTTTCGCGCCGCTCGAATCGGCGGACGGCCGGAATCTCTATTTTTTCCGGGATGGCGCCGATGGCGAGGTTTGGCGGCTGCCACTCCACGATGGTGTGCCTTCCGGTCCGGAAAGTTTGGCGGTGACCGGCCTGCGCCAGCACGACTGGGGAAACTGGACGCCGGGTGCGGCTGGGATCTTCTATATCCCGCGAGGAGGGCCCGGCGCGTCTATCGAGTACCGCCCATTTTCCGGAGGAGCAGCCCGAACGGTTTGGACGACGCAAAGACCTCCTATATTTGGGGATGCCGGACTGGCGCTCTCACCGGATGGCAAAAGGCTTCTCTTTGCCGAAGTTGACCAGTCCGACAGCACGATTTTCGTGCAGTAGCCGCGATCTGGCGACACCACTTTCCGTCATCCATTAAAAAAGCCCCCGGGGCCGCGAGGCGATCCCGAGGGCTTCTTGTCCTTAGCCGCTCTATTCCTACTGAAAAGCGCTCGCTTTTCCGTTGGTGAAAGTCACCTTAAGGTCTTTGAAGACATAGATCTTCTTCGATCCCATATCGACGACATTTACCGGCTGTCCAAGTATACCGGTGACTTCCTCAACCGTTTGGCCGATGGTCAGCGGTGTTTTCGACGGTGGCGCCGCTGCAGGTGAAACCGGCTCCGGATTCGGAGATGCAGACGGACCGCCAGTATTGCCCCCTTGCAGCGCGTCCTGTTCGGCCTGGTCGGCTTCCTTCGTTTGCGCGCTGAGCTCGGCTCCTACATTCGGGTCGGGAGGCGGCGCGATCGCGGCATATGCGGTCTGGGTGGGTGGGGCGGCAGCCGCCGCGGGCGCCGCAGGAATTCCACTCTGGCCTTGCTTTTTCTGAAGCTCCGCCAAACCCTGGTCCACCATTTCGCGCATGTGGTTTTGCATATCCTGCAAGTCGGCCACTCCCACAACTACGGTGGCGCCTTGTTGGCAATCTTGCCCCTTGGTTGCGAGCACCATCAGATTCGCCGTGGAGGCATTTTGGGGCGTCCCGGGATTGAGCCGAAGCACATCGCCTTGGGTGACTGCGCACTCCCCAAGATTCGATTGCAAATTCAAGCCGGCCGAAACGACGAATACGTGAGAGGCATTGTCGCTCAGCATGCGTGCGATTCCGCTCGACCCCGGATCGGGCGGCGCCTGCGCACCAGCGCGCGCTTCGGCGTTTTCCAGCGCGATCTGGCGGCGGACTTCATCGGAGATCTGCTGCTTGACATCCGGAGCCATAGGCGTGAAGCTCGCTTGAGCATTGGCCAGCTCTGCCTGGCGCTCCAAGTACGCGGCCTGCAAGGTTTGCGAGACATAGTAATCCGTCAGCCATAACGCGGGGCTGGCATATGCGGGATAAGGAGTGAAATAGCCGCCATAGTAGGCGTACCACGGGTTACCCGCCCATCCCCAACCAAAAGTGATCGGCGCCACCCAAGGGTTATATGCCCAGCCGTAAAACGCCGGCGCATAGAAGTAACCGGGCGCATACACGTTCAACGAGACGCCGCCCCAAACATAAGGCTGATACACGCGGACATAGGGCGCGCCGCCCACATAATAGGTCCGGTTAACGAATGTCGCGCCGCGGTAAGCATACGGCCTCTCGACATATCCATGACCGAACCGGTCGGATACGAGCCGCGAGTGGTCGGCCCGTTCCCGGATAATCGTTCGTTCTCCGCCCGGCCCGTGGTGGATATCCATGCCACGTGCGTGGACATCGCGGACCTCGCCATGCGGACCCCGCCTGATCTCTTCACCATGCGCTCCATGGGAGACGCTTTCTCCACGCCTGTCACCCGCGCGGTCGCCCGGATGCCCCTCGGCCCCACGCGCCCCCGGATGCGTCTCGGCCCCGCGGGCGCCGGGATGCGCCTCCCCGCCGCGGCCCGCGCTTGTGCCGCCGCGGCCCGGCGTCGCGCCGCCACGACCCGGACTCGTCGCCGCCGCACCCCGGCCGCCGCCTGGGGTGGCCCCGCCTCGGCCCGGAGCTGCATTCGTGCTCGCGCCACGGCCCGCCGCTGCACCGCCCCCTCTACCTGGCGCCGCAGTTGCAGGCTTGGCGGCCGGGGGCTTCGCCGCGGGCTTCGGAGCCGGCTTCTCTTGCGCAAGGGCGACGAGAGGAACCGATCCGATCACGACTGCCGCGATCATGTTGAGGTATCCGCTCGAAGCGGCTTGACGAATTCCGAGTGATTTCATATATTCTCCGTTACTTTCCGAATTAACAATTTTAGCGCTGGCTAGCGGGCATCAACGTCCGTAACCTTGCCTTTTACAAACGTGATCTTCCACTCTTTGTACAAATAGATTTGCTTGTCGCCGTCCATCACGGTGGACGACGGCTGGCCTAGCTGCGTTACTATTTGGTCTATCGTCATGTTCAGATCCAGTTTCGGCTGCGGCGTGGCAGCCGGCGTGTCCGGCGGCGGTGGCGGCGCGATCTCCTCATAATGCTTCGCGGCTGGTTGCTCAGATATGGCGGGTTGCGTCGGCCGCGGAACCGGTGGCTGGGCGCCGCCGGATTGCGGCGCGACGCCGGAGGCAGGCGGGGAAGCCTCCTTCGTTGCCTTCGAATCTTCCGGAGCATCGATGCTGAAAACCTGTCCCGTCGTGGCTAACATGACGTCCGGCGGTGGAACGGTTCCTTTTTCAACTGGAAACGAGAGCATTCCGCAGTAATAAACATCGGAGTAAGCCTGAAGCGAATAGAGTTCGAATACGACTGCGCCCTCTTTGATTTCGATCTTTGTAACATTCAGCTTCTCGCCCGCAACAAACGTCCTCGTGGCATTGGTGGGGGCGTCAGGCGCGTTCACGCCAGGAATCCTGTGGAAGACGCTCGCTATTTTCTTCGCCTTCTCGTTCACTCTCCCCATCGTGCTCTGCGTGATCTTTCCATCCTTATAAGAGTTTCCAGATACGTCGGTGCCAGTGGATGGCGTTAGGATAAGACCGTCCTTTTTGAGCGTTAACACGGCGCCCGCCGTGACAACACCCGAACGATCAGCTGTCAGTTTGGTCAAGGGGTACTGATCTTTAAGTTTTTGTTCCAGCGCCTCTTTGCCGTCCGGGTTCAGCCCAAACATATACGGGCACACCGCTAGAAATGACGCTCCCACGATTAGAATGTTCGCTTTAGATGTTCGCATTGCGTTCCTCCTGTCTCGGTCGTTTCCTTCAAACCGGACTGCGGCCGCCGAAGCAGATTCCTGAAGTTGCTCGATAATCGCCGCTTTGCCTTCATAATAGATAGCGGAGAATGTGGACGAAAACATTCATCCAGGGCAAAGAATTATATATAGTGTGTATCCGCCCGTCGAAACTCACCCGCGTGCCCGCCCTAACTATTGAATCTAAGAGAGATCGCGTTTGTTAGTAACCAATTTTTGAAAACTTCCTCAATTGGCGACCTCTGTCTTATACTATCGGGATGGCTGACGACCCGAAGCCGCCGGGAGGGGATGAGCCATCGAATGTTACACTCTTTCTCAACCGGATGCGGAATGGCGATTCGGAAGCTGGTGAGCAGGCTGCCTCGCTGGTTTACGACGAACTCCATCGCATAGCCGCCCGCGAAATGCGGCGTGAAAATGAAGGTCACACCCTGCAAACTACCGCTTTGGTACACGAAGCCTATATGCGGCTGGCCGGCGCGGGGTCGCTCGAGATCCAAAACAGGGGCCACTTCTTTGCCGTCGCCAGCCAACAGATGCGCCGTATTCTGATCGATTACGCCCGATCCAGTAACGCGCAACGTCGCGGCGGCGGCGCTACACAAGTGGATCTCGATCAGTTACAAATCGCGATGGCCCCGCGAAGCATCGATGTCCTGTTGCTTGACGAGGCGCTGCGGGAATTAGAGCGGATCGATCCCCGCGCCGCCAAAGTCGTTGAACTTCGCTATTTCGGCGGTTACACTGACAAGGAAGTCGTCGAAGCTCTAGGCGTTTCCATCGCCACCGTCCGCCGCGATTGGGAGTTTGCCAGGTCCTGGTTGTTTAACCAAATGCAAGGGCGGCGCTCAACTTAAAGACCCAATGGCTCCCGATTTCCACGCGCGCGTCCGCCGCGTTTTCGACGAAGCGTTGGAACGGCCGGAACCGGAACGGCTCTCCTTCCTGAGGGAGGCCTGCTTCGGCGAACCCGAGCTATTCCAGGCAGTCGATGGCCTCCTCGAAGCTCACCGGAATTCTTCGTCCTTCCTTGGCGATGATACGCCCCCTTCGCGCCGCATCGGCCGGTATCTAGTAATGGATGAACTCGGCCGCGGAGCGATGGGTATTGTGTACGATGCAATCGATCCCCTAATCGGCCGCAAGGTCGCGATGAAGGTCATCCATCTCGAATCCTTCGCCGACGCCGGTAAGGCGCAGTTTCTTCGTGAACGCTTGTTCCATGAGGCCCGTTCGGTTGGCAAACTCTCTCATCGAGGCATCGTACTGGTCTTCGATGTCGGTCAGAAGGACAACTTGGCCTTCATCGCGATGGAGCGCGTGGAAGGGCCGTCTCTTCACCAGGTGCTTTCGACCTACGGCCGGCTCCCGCTTGGGAAGTCGCTCGACATCTTACGTCAGGCGGCTGACGCCCTGGATTATGCCCACCGGAATGGGTTAATCCACCGAGATATCAAGCCCGCGAACATTATGCTCGAGAAAGGGGACATCGTAAAGATCGCGGATTTCGGAATCGCGAAGATTGCATCCACTGAGTATTTGACTCTGCCGGGCGTAGTGATCGGCACCCCGAGTTATATTTCTCCGGAACAGTTGGAGCAGCTTCCATGCACCGCGATGTCCGATCAGTTTTCGCTCGCCGTAGTCGCATTTGAGATGCTTACGGGGCGCAGGCCATTTCAATCCGATTCTCTCCCATCTCTGACGCACATGATCGTCAATGGCAGCCGTCCTTCGGCTCGGGAAGCGAATGCGGAATTGCCGTCCGCTATGGACGCGGTTTTCCGTCGCGGCATGGCTCGTACCCCGGGCGATCGCTATCAAACTTGCACCGATTTCGTAGCCGCTCTTGTACAGACCTCCAAACAAGTGGAAGCTCCGGCGCCGGTTTTACAATCCTCGGATACCGCCGCCTCTCCTACCTTGGCGCCTCATTCTTCACCGGCGGCGGCCTCTAGGGACCGACACGCGCCAACACCCATCCGTTACTATCTGGCCGGCGGCGTTGCGGTTTGCATTCTTCTTGGAATAACGGCGTATAAGATGTTGCAGCCGAATGCGCGGCTTTCTCGGAGCGAGATGCCGCAAGCGGCTGCGAAACCGGGATTGCCCGTAGTAGGGCGATTTGTCGTCGATCCTCAATCCATCGAATCCGGCTCTCCAGCCATGTTGCATTGGGATGTCTCGGGCGACACCGAGGTTGTCCTCGATCCCGGAATTGGCAGAGTAGCCGCCACCGGCTCTCTAGAAGTGAATCCCTCTAAGTCGTTGCTGTATGTGCTGACGGCAACTGGCCCGGGAGGAAGCGTATCGAAAGATGTTCGGTTAAGTGTCGCGGCTGCGCGGGCGGTAACGAATCGGACAACGGATCGAATCTGCGAAGAAGGCGAAGCGAAGTGGGAAGCCCACCAATCGCGAGCGGCGCGTGAGCTTTTTAGCGAGGCGGCAAAAATGGGTAGCTCTCAATGCATGGTCGAGCTAGCGGAGCTCGAGATGGACGATGACGATCCCAGCGATGCCGTCCAATGGTTTCGTAAGGCTTCGGAACGTGGAAATGTATCCGGCATGCTTCATTTGGGTGTGATGTATCAATTAGGAATTGGCGTCTTGGAGGATCCGCAGCGTTCCGTATATTGGTACCGGCAGGCCGTGGACGGCGGAAGCGCTGATGCCATGTACGACCTGGGACGAATGTATGAGAGCGGCTTGGGAATTGCGAAGGATCTCAATCAAGCTACCGCGCTCTATAAGAAAGCCGCCGAGCGGGGTAACGCAGAGGCGAGAACAGGGCTCGCTAGATTGAGCGGTGATAAGTAGCGCGGCGTCCTATTGAATCCGCATTCGACCCGCATAGCCTGTGAGTTCCATATAACCTACCCCCGAATGCGAGCCGGAGTAACGCACAGCGCCTTCCCAATAGACGGGCGCGGTGGAAAAAGCGAGTTCCTGATTCGGAATTGCCGCCGCGCATTCGAGCGCGACGCCGCGCGAAGGAACCGCGATGCGCCAGCGAATCGGATACCGCGCCCCTGTGCGTGGACTGCGCCACCAATCCACCGGCTGCATCGAGATCTCTGAGCTTTTTAGCGTTACTGAGCGGCCCGCCGAATCGATAAAGGTCCCGGAAACGAACGGCGCGTGTGCGCTATCACGATTGCGCATTTCGAATAGCATCAGCTCGGTGTGGTTATCCAACTGCACGCTGAACCAATCCCAGCCTTGCGCGGATTCTTCGAGGATGTTAGTGAACCATTCGTGATCCATCCAGGCCGTGCCATGGACTGCAGCGCCATTGAGCGACCCGTCCACCGCCAGCAAAGGAAACGAGACGTAGTGCGATGAATGCCCGGGTGTTTCCGATTTCAAGCTGATGCCGTTTTCACCATGAATGATTGGCTCCGTCCGCGGCGTCAGATGCAACGTAAGGCGGATGCCGTTCTCGATAGCCGTAAGCATCTGTGCGCCATCCGCAAGATTCCAGTTCACTTGCCAGTTGCCGTTCCAGATGCGGCCCTCGTCGAGGGAGACGCCGGCAATCCCCGGTCCCGCGCGGTTAATGCGGTCGTAGAAGTGGAAGCCTGGAGAATCGATATCGGTCAGTGCAAGATGCGCGAGGTAGAGATCGTCGACGCGCCACGCCGATGGGTTAGTCGAATCGCGCTGCTGTCCCTGCCGGAAGAAGACAAGTTCAAACCCATAGCGATGTCCTGCCGCCGTACGCACGTTTCCCGTGTAATACCACCACTCGGTTTTAAACTCCGGGTGCGAAAAATGATCGCGCGGAAACTGATAAGTATATCCGGGCGCCGAGAACAAAGCCAAGAGGAGCGGAATCAAAGTAGGATAGGCCTCCTGGCCTGTCCACGCGCCGAAGGCGCGGAATCAAGTTTCGGATTAGCGTTCAATGGCCTAATCGCCTTTTTTCACTTCCCTACTTCGTTGCCCGCGCTAACTCCGCCGTCGCCCCCTGAATCGCCTCCCCCGCATTCTCAATAACCTTGCCCACATGCGCGATCGCCTCATCCGCCTGCTTCCACTCCTTCTGCTCGATGCTTTCACGCACCGCCGGCAGCGTCTTTACGCCATAACCGGTATAAAACCCCGGCGCGTAAATCTCGTGCTTGTACCAGGTCCGGTTGGGCAATCCCTCTTTCGAAGTCAGCGACCGCTCCACCGCGATAAGCCTAGAATTCGCTTCACGTAATTGCGCGCGCGCCAAAGCTGAAGCCCCATTCTCTGACGCGTGCGCCAGCGCCTGATCGTAAGCTTGTGCGGTTCGTTCCAGCGCGGCCAATGCATTTTGCAGTGGTGCGAAGCTCAGGAACGGCGGCACGGTCTCCTTCGCCGGCGTTATGGTTGGAAATCGCGGATCGTTCGCCGCGGTGAAAGCGCCTTCGTCGATCTGCTTGTTGCGCTCGATGATGCGCGTGCGTTCTTCCGTGGCGAGCCGCTCGACCTCAGTAATGTAACGCCGGATCGTCGCCGTAAAGTTATCGAAATCGAACGGCAGCAGCTCGGCGTCGGCCAGCCGCATTTCCGCGATGCCTGCCGTCTGCGCCAGCGCCTTGGCATAGACAAAATCGGTATCGGCGAAGTGCGTATACCAGTAGAAATCGTCATAGATCGAGTGGTAAATGCCCTCGCGATCTTCGCCGCCGAAACCTAAGTTGAGTGAAGCGATACCTAAGTGATCGAGAAAGACCGAGTAATCCGATCCGGAACCCAACGCGCCGATGGGAAACTCCGCGCGGGGTCCGCTGGTCTGGCCGCCGCTTTCCGCCACCGACGTCTCGCCCCTGCCGGGGACTAGCGTGCGCCGCAGTTGCAGCCGTTGCGCCACACTCATCTTCACTTCCGGATCGTCGATCTCGCGCGCCACAGTGTTGACGAACTTCTCGAGTGTATGCGATCCTTCGACGCCGAGAACTCCGCGGCCATTGCCGTCGGAATTGATGTAGACGGCGGCCTTCTGCTGTAACTCGTCCGCATGAGTCTCGGCCCACTCGGTGGACCCGAGTAACCCGGGCTCTTCACCATCCCACGCACAGAAGATGATGGTACGCTTCGGCCTCCATCCCTGTTTGACCAATGTACCTAGGCCATGCGCCTCTTCGAGCATCGCGATCTGTCCGGAAACCGGGTCCGACGCGCCGTTTACCCACGCATCGTGATGATTGCCGCGAATGATCCACTCATCGGGGTAAGTGCTTCCGGGAATGCGCGCGATCACATCATAGAGAGGCTTCGTATCCCAGTTGAACTTCAGCTTCAGGTGAACCTTTGCCGGTCCGGGTCCCACGTGATAAGTAATCGGCAGACCGCCGCGCCACGCGGCCGGCGCAACCGGACCGTGCAGCGCCGCAAGCAGGGGCTGCGCATCGCCATACGAGATCGGCATCACTGGAATCTTCGTCAGGGTGGTCACTTCGCTCAAAGCCAGGCGCTTGGCGCCAGGCACGGCCCCGATTCCCGGCGTAAGCGGGTCGCCGGGATAGACCGGCATATCCATCACGCTGCCGCGCTGCACGCCATCGGGCGGACGCATCGGACCGGCGGGAAAGATGTCACCGGGCGCGTACCCATCCTCATGCGGATCGGAATAAATCAGGCATCCCACCGCGCCGTGCTCAGCCGCGACCTTTGGCTTAATTCCGCGCCAGGAGTTGCCGTAGCGCGCGATAACGATTGCGCCCTTGACCGATATGCCAAGCCGTTCGAGCTGATCGTAATCGTCCGGGATGCCGAAGTTCACATAGACCAGCGGCGCAGTAACTTCGCCATCGATCGAGTACGCGTTATAAGAAGGGAGCTGCTCCGCAGTCTGGTTGGAGGTCGGGTCGACCGAAATTGCCGGCTCCTGGATCTTGGCCGTGAAATGCGACGGCTCGACCATCTCGAGCGCGCGCTCCTTCGGGGTAGGAAAGAGTACGTCAAACGATTCGATCTTAGCGTCTAGTCCCCATTCCTTGAACTTGGAAAGGATCCACTCGGCATTATCCTTGTCATACGGCGAGCCCACGTGGTGGGGCCGCGCCGAGAGGCGCTGCATATAAGCGCGCATGGCCGCAGGGTCCGGCATCGCGCGGAACTTCGCTTCCCAATCGTGCTCGGTCCTCGAAGCATCCGCGGAGAAGCCGCGCAGCGTGGGAAGATCGGCCGGCGTTGCGATGAACGAGCAAAGAACGAGGCAAAGAATCGTGCGTTTCATTTCTGCCTATTCTAGCGCCGTGACGGGGAGCGGGCTTGGCGGGTGGGCTGGCAGTTGCTCATCGCGAACGGGCTCCGCCGCGTCAGGCTTCGCCTCATCCGGCAGGTGTTTGGTGAACTGCCACTGCCAGGCGTAGACTTCCAGCACGAGCAGCATGCCATTAAGAACCGCCGTCCATACCGCGTGTCGCGATGCCGGATGACGGCCCGTGCTCCCAGAGGAATTCCAAGACCTGCCGTTCCAACTCACCCAGACCTTTAAGCCGTCCCATAGCTCTTAAGCGTTACCAAGGGTCACGTTACCTGTGGTAACGCAAGTGACGATAATGTCAAGAGTTTTCTAATCCGGTTTTTCGTTTGTCGCCGGCGTTATAAGTCTTGGGGTCGAAGACCGGTCTTCTTCGAAATCGTCGCCAGGATCGCCGGGCCCCATTTCATCGGCTTCGTGGAAGGAGAAGGGACAATCTGGCCATCCGTCCTTCTTCATGATCTCGTGGGACCCTACTGTGCGGTCATGGCGCCATCCGATCCGTTTCAGAGCGGCAAGGACCCGTCGGGCCTTCGCGGAAGGCCAGGTGCTCATGCGGCAAAGTCGAAAACGGCATCGGCTGAAGTGGGAGGCAACTCGCCGTTGGGCGATGCGGTCGAGAACAATCTCGCGCGCGGCGGACTGGGCTCGTTGAATTGCGTCCTGCTTCGGTTCGCCGTAGAGAACAACGTTCAATTCCGGTATTTCAGCGATCCCAACGGCCGTCTAATTCGCGGTCAAGCTCGCTTGTGAGCTTCATAGCCTCAGCTTACTGCATTCAAAAGGACGAACCCGTTTCGCGGCGCTGATTTGCAGGGCTGTTGAAAATCTTTAGCGAGTTTTTTGTATTGTTCGAGGTTGGGATGTGGCGGTAAGGCAAGGGCGTCAGACATACGAATCTGCTCTCACTGCATGCGCCCGCATGTGGATAGGCACGCCTGCGCGTCTATACCAGCCGCCGGTGTTCCTTCAGAATGCAGCGGTCCATCACCACATCCAGTCCGGCTTCCGTGCGCGGCGCGCGGCGTCTTCGTGCACCACGTCTTCCTGCATCCAGATCGTTTTCGCGCCCTTGCGGATGGCCGCTTCCACGATATCGGGCACAAATTCCGAACGGCGGAAAATATCCACGATATCGATCGCCTCCGGAACCGCGTCCAGGTCGGATAGCACTTCTCGCCCAGCACTTCTGTCTCCTGCGGATTCACCGGAATGATGCGGTAGCCGGCGCGCTGCATGTATTCCGTCACGCCGTAGCTCGGCCGGTAGCGCTTGCTCGACAGCCCCACCACCGCGATTACCCGTGCCGATTGCAGGATTTCCGGGATCCGTCTCATGCCGTCGTCCGCTCCCGCTTTTGTTGAATCGCGCGCTTGAGCTTCTTCACTTCGTCTTCGTCAGATGGCGAAACTGCCCAGGCTTGAGCGGCCCCAGATCGATCGGCCCGATGCGCACCCGCTTCAGCTTCTCCACCAGCCGCCCGAAATGTTTGAACATCATGCGGATCTGGTTATTCCGCCCTTCGATCAAGCTTCACCTCGTACCAGGGATTCTCCGCCTCGCGAATCAGCTTCAGGCCCGCCGGCAGCGTGCGCCGCCCGGAAAGCGGCACGCCCTCGCGGAAGCGCTTGCTCCTGATCGGCGGTGAGCGTGCCGTTCACTTTCACCACATAGGTCTTCGGCAGGTGCGTCGCGGCGGACATCACCGCATTGGCCAGTTCGCCATCGTTGGTGAACAGCAGCAGCCCTCGCTGTGATAGTCGAGGCGGCCCACCGGATACACCCGCTCCTTCACGCCGTGCAGCATGTCCATCACCGTGGTGCGCCCCTGCGGATCGCTCACGGTGGTGACCGAGGTATTGGGCTTGTGCAGCGCGATATAGACCATATGCTTCGGAGGCCGCAGCAGCCGGCCATCGACTTTGATATGGTCGCGCTCGAGATCGGCCTTCGAGCCAAGTTCGGTGACTATGGTGCCGTTGACGGTGACGCGGCCTTCGCGTCATCAGTTCTCGGCCTGCCGGCGCGAGGCCACGCCGGCTTGCGAAAGGATCTTTTGCAGCCGCTCTTCGGCCATTAGGCCTCCGGTTCCGGTTCTGGCCGCCGGTTGCGTTTCCGGTTCGGGCGCGGCCTGCGGCTTTCGGTTCGGGCGCGGGTTCTGTTTCCGGCTCTGATGCCGCTTGCGTCTCCGGCTCGGCCGGATTTTCCGTTATCGCTTCCGTCGGAGTTGCCTCCACCGGGGGTACTTCCGAAGGAGTGACCGCGACCGCCGGTTCCACTTCCGTATCGGCGAACGCCATCCGCCGGATCTCTTCGAACTCCTTCAGCGAGGGCAGCTCGGCAATATCCTTCAGCCCGAACTGGATCAGAAATTCCTTGGTGGTCTTGTACAGAATCGGCTTGCCGATGACGTTCTTCCGTCCCGCCGCCGCGATCAGTTTGCGGTCGAGCAGATGTCTTCAGCACGCCGGCGCCCTGCACGCCGCGAATCGTCCATGATCTCGGGCGGCGTGACCGGCTGCTTGTACGCGATCACCGCCAGCGTCTCGAGCGCCGGCAGCGAAAGTTTGAGCGGCGGCTTCAGGCTCTTCACGAAGCTGCGCACGGCTTCGTGATGCTCCGCCTTGGTGGCCATCTTAAATCCGCCGGCCACTTCGCGGATGCCGATGCCGTGCTCCGGCTGCTCGAATTCCGCCATCAGGCGGCGCAGCGAGCTCTCCACGCGCTCCAGCTGGTTGCGCCAGAGCGGTCGCGATCTGCGCCAGCGTGAGCGGTTCCTCGGCCACATAGACCACGGCCTCAGCACCGCCTGCAGACTGCGCGATCCGACGATTGGCCACTGGCGTGAGCGAGGCTCGCGCTCTTCCAGCGCGCAGCGTCCATCGGGCTCAGCCGCCGCGCGCGGCGAGCTCTGCGCGTCTCGGCTCATCCGGCGACGCGGCAACCAAGTATCTGGCCCGTCGCGATTCTGGCTCGCTTCCGCGCGGTCTCATCAGCTACCGGTCTTCGCCAGACTTCGGATGAGTTCCAGTTCTTCCATTCGAGATTAACGGTAATCTTTTTCTACGGCTTCAATCGCAGCTGTGGGCTGTCCCGAAGCGAACACGGCGTCGAAATGGCTCGTGCCGCTGCAGTGCGATCTCGCCGAAAAGATCCTTCTGCGTCACCACCACGGCCTGCATCCGCACCATCTCCAGCACCGCCAGAAACATCGCGATCATGGCGCGCCGCGTGCGCTGCCGCTCGAAGACCCGCAGGATGAAGACCGGCTGATCCGGTCCGGCTTCGCATGAATTGATCTCGCAGATACGCGGATCATGTCGGCGACCGTCACGTCCGCCTGTTCCACCTCGTAGATGGGCCGGTTCTTGGCGCGCTCCAGAATCTCGCCGAACGCCTTCACCAGATCGAACAGAGAGATGTTCAGCCCGGGGTCTTCGTCCTCCGCGGCAAAGGCCTTCATCTGCGGATTCGACCAGACGTTCTCTTCGATCAGCCGCTTCTGCTGCAGCATCTCGGCGGCATTCTTGAAGCGCTCGTGCTCCAGCAGCCGGTCCACCAATTCCTGGCGCGGGTCTTCCGCCGCGTCGTCTTCCTTTGCCAGCGCCGGGTCGCGCGGCAGCAGCATCTTCGACTTGATATGGATCAGCGTCGCGGCCATGTACACGAATTCCGCGCCGAGATCGATATCCATCTCGCGCGCCTTATCCAGGTATTCCAGGTATTGCGCGGTGATGGTGGCGATGGGGATGTCCTTGATATCGATCTGCTGCTTGCGGATCAGGTCCAGCAGCAGGTCGAGCGGTCCCTCATATTGCGCCAGAGTGAATGTTCAGGGGCGACGACACTTTCACCCACGATAACACGCAGAGGGTAGAAATGCGCCACCCAGCGGCTGAAAACAGGGCGTTCACCCTCACTGCTTGGCCTGCAACTCTGCAATCCGCGCATCCAGCGGGGAAGGCTTTGGATCGAGCGCCTCTGCCTGCTTCAAGAACCTCAGCATGTCCGGTCCGTCTTCGTCCTTCGGCAACTCAGCTTTTGCCCGCGATGCAGCGCAAAGGGCTGCCCCTTATCGATTTCCAGGCATCCGATCTTCGCGATATTGTCATACACGCGCGGGATGCCGACATCCACCAAGACCACCTTGCCATCAAATCGCGGTGTCACCGCGCCTCCCGCGTACGTATGGCCAATCACAATACGGTCGACGTCGAAATGTTTGAGCAGCGCATTTACCAGCGGCTCGAGTTGCCGCTCATCGCCTTTGGCGAGCCCGGCATACCATAGCGGACCCTCTAATCCGTGACAATCCCCCCGTGCAGCCGCGTGAAATCCGCCAGTTCCGCCCGCACTTCGTTGTTGATGCGCTCAATGCTCCAATTGCATATTTCGCGCCTAGCCCCGCATGCACAAACAGCGTGCGGTCGATCTTGATCACTGCGTTCTCTCCGCGGAGCCACTTGCCGTACTCCCCGTCCGCGCTGAAAGCCGCGCGCCGCTCGTCCGACCCCACCGGATGCTCCCGCTGCCATTGCGATTGGTCCATATCCGGAGTCGCCGCGGACTGTGATCGCGTGCTGGTCGCCATAAGATGCCGCGCGGTCGGCCTGTGCAGTCTGCGGGGCAAAAGCCACGAACTCGGCTGGCGAAACATAGCGTAGATCGCCGTAGATATTCATCGCCTCGTGGTTGCCTAGCAGGCAATGCACCGCGCCCCCGCAGCCGCCGCCTGCTTCTGCAGCCGCATCAACAGGTCCATCACCGCGCGTGAATCGGGTCCGCGATCTACGATATCGCCCGTCTGCACCAGATGCGTCTTTCCACCCGTCCAGTTGCCTTCTTTGTCGATTAGCGCAGCCGAGCGCAACACCGCCGCGAAGCTCTCATAATCCCCATGCACATCGCCAATCGCGATGACGCGCTCCACCCCGGTCCAAACCGCGCCGCCGCTACCCGTGGTCGCGTTGGGCGTCTGGTTGGCCGTAACTACGGCTCGCGACTTTGTCGCCCGTGGGGGTTTCCGGCTGCTTAAATAAGACTTCCGCCCTGTCCACCACAGGTTGTGCCTTGACCGAAGGCTGCCACTGGTCGATCCGCGCATCCGCCAGTTTCAACTCCTTCGGCTTTAGCTTGTCGTGCGCCATCGAGATCATCTCTTTGGCGCGCGGGTCGCCTAGCTTCTGCGCGCGTGCGAACCAGACATATGCCTCGCTCAGATCGCGCTTCACGCCTTGTCCGTTGTAATAGAGGATGGCGATGTTAGTCATCGCGCTGGCATACCCGGCGTCGGCCGCCTGCTGATACCACTTCAGCGCTTCAGTATAGTTCGGCTGCACTCCCTGTCCAATGTCATACATCACGCCCAGATTGAACGCCGCGCTCGCCACGCCCTTTTCCGCCGCCTGGCGATACCACTTCTCGGCCTCGGAATAGTTCTTGAAAGCGCCTTCGCCTTCGGAATAGATTGTCGCAAGCCCAGTCACAGCCTCGCCGACGCCCTTCTCCGCTGCCTTCAAGAACCACTTCCTGGCCTCTTCCTGATTCGCCGGCACGCCTTGGCCGTTCGCATACATTACGCCCAAGTTGTATTCCGCCGCCGGGACGCCTTGCTCCGCCGCCTTTTCGTACCACGCCAGAGCTTGCTTGTAATCTTGCGGCACGCCCTGTCCGCGTGCATAGAGTAAACCCATGTTGTATTGCGAATTCGCTTCGCCTTGTTCGGCGAGCGGCTGCCATTCCTTTAGAGCCGTAGCGAAATCGCCGTGGTTGTAGGCATCCAGACCAGCCTGAAAGTCACCGAAGGCGAGAGTCGAAAAAAGTGCAAGCGAGAGCGCAAGTTTCTTCACAGCGTGAAGAAAAGGGCACGCGGGCCTCCGATGTTCTGAAGCTTACGAAATTTGATGTACCATGCAACTTTATGCGGATCACCCGGCGTCATTTCCTCGCCACATTGCCCGTCACCGCAGTTCTGGCGGACGTCAAGCCGCTGAAGATCGCAGCCGTCGAGATCTGGGAACTCCATGGCCATCGCGAATCTATCCAAGGCGTCGATCAGCAAGTTCAAGTCAATCCGCTCTATATCTACGATGAGTTGCGCCCCAATCCTTATCGCGATTCGCCTAATCCCGTAACGCGTCAGACAGCCGTCACCGCGCTATATCTCAAGATCGTCACCGATGGCGGCCCTGCGGGACTCTATGGCCCCATCGACAAAGAAGTCGCCATGGTCGTCGATACCGATCTCCGCCCTTTCCTGCTCGGCAAAGACGCTCTCGCCGGTGAAAAGCTCTGGGACCAGATGTATCGATCCAACCGGCATTCGCGGCGCGGTTACTTTCTGATGGCAATCAGCGCCGTCGATAACACTCTCTGGGATCTCCGCGGGCGCTATTTCCAAACGCCCGTCTACCGCCTCCTCGGCGGTCCTACGCGCCAATCCGTCGAAGCCTACGCCAGTTGCCTCGGCTATTCGCTTGAACTCGACAAAGCCGCCGCGCGCGCAGCCCAGGTGAAGAGCGAGGGCTACCGTTATCAAAAGTGGTTTCTCGGTTACGGTCCGGGCGACGGCCCCGAAGGGATGAAGAAGAACGTCGATTTAGTCCGCGTCGTGCGCGAAGCCGTCGGGGAAGATACCGAACTTATGTTCGACGTGTATAGCGGATGGGACCTCACTTACGCCCTCGCCTGGGCCAAACAGGTGGAGCGCTACCGCCCGCGCTGGATCGAAGAAGCCACCCAGGCGGAAAAGATCGGCAGCTTCGCCGAGCTGCGCAAAGGCACGTCGATTCCCGTTGCCTCCGGCGAACACATTCAAGGCCGCTGGGAAGTTTATGACTATCTCAAGGAAGGCGCCCTCAGTGTCGTCCAATGCGACCCAGAGTGGTGCGGCGGCACTTCCGAGCTAATCAAGATCTGCGGCCTCGCATCTATCTTCGACGTGCCCGTAATTCCGCACGGGCATAGCCTCCACGCCGCCCTGCATGTGATCGGCAGCCAATCGCCCGCCGTCTGCCCCCTGGCCGAATATCTCATCCTCAAGATGAGGTCTTACTATCACTTCGAGAAGCATCCGCCCGCCCCCCAAAAAGCCCACTTCGAACTGCCGGACGGGCCCGGCTACAACATCGAATGGGACGACGCCAAAATCGAATCGCGCCGGCAGGCGCGGTGGGAATAGTTACTATGAAACTTGCCAATAAACGACGTACCGCCGGTCGAAGATGCTATTGATCGGCGTCAGCGTGATGTTTCTCGATTGGCCCGCAACCTCAAATGTTAATGGCTTACCCGCCGGCTTGATCCATGACGCCGGATCCTTGCCACCGGCCTTCAGGGCGTAATTCACAGCCGGTAGCGGCGGCGTTCGCGGTGCGTTCGGGTTCTGATAGGCCGCCGGAGCCGCCGCCGCGTTCGGCCGCGGCCACCGGATTCGTGGCGCGCTCTGTCCGACCAGCATTTCCTTAGTGAGCCCCGCAGAACCGAAGTCGCCGGCGAGCACGAGCGGGCCATAGAGGAATGCCTGGAGAGTCGGATCGTCCGGCGTAGCTTCCACCGTGAGATGCATTGGCAGCTCCATATCCACGCGGTCACCCGTCTTCCAGGTACGATTGATGGCCAGATAACTGCCCGGCGTCCCTGTAGCTTCGAGCGCGCGTCCGTTGATCTTCACCACGGGACCGCTCTTCATCCATGACGGGACACGCAGCCGCACTGCCATCGTTATTGGCTTATCTGCCGTCACAGTCAGCGACGTACTTTGCTGTTCAGGGAACTTAGTCTCCTGGCGTAGCCGTAACCCTTTTTCCGGCCAATGTAGCTCGGACGGAATAAACAAGTTGACATAGACGCCATCCGCGTCCTTCCAGTAAATGCTGTCGTTCAGCTTCGAGTACTCTTCCACGCCCGTGCCTGTACAGCACCAGAACGAGTTATCTTCGCTGTTGTAACTCTTATATGCGCCAGGAACAAGCGAAAGATAATACTGTGTATAACCCGTCTCCGGATGAATCGTCCCGATACGCATATTCAGCAGCGAGCGTTCGTAATAGTCGAAGTATCTCGGATCGGCCGTCCAGCTATAGAGATGCCGCGTCAGCTTGAGCATGTTGTAAGAGCAGCAGCATTCCTCGGTGGCCGAAGTATTCGTCTCCTTTAGATCGGCCGCGATGCGCCCCGGCTCCTTGTTCCAACTCTCGCCATTGCTCGTTCCGGTGGTAACAAACGAGCGGTCGCCGGTCACAGACGTCCAGAAGAAATCCGCGACGTCCTCGAACCGCCTGTCGCACGAGATCTCATATCGCCGCGCTGCGCCGATCACCTGCGGAATGTGCGTATTTACGTGCATCGGCTGCCCGTGCGGATTGCGGTGCAGGCTGTCGTTGTGCATGCCCATCATATTGAAGAACCACTTCTTGGTGAAGCGGTCCCCGGCGATTGCATAACGAGGATTGTTGGTAAGGGCGGCTAAGTTATAGAGCGATTCCGCCATTCCACCATACTCGTCCTCCAGGATCTGCTGCATGTGCTCCGGGGTCTTCGAGGCGGTCCACTTATCGGCCCAATCGCCCATTCCCTCGGCGACCTTGAGAGCCTGCGCGTTGCCCGCTAACTGGTATTGATCGATCATGCCGGCGAAGATCTTGTGGATGGTATAAAACGGGGCCCAGGGAAGGCCCTTGCCACTGGTATCGCGGGGACCGTTGGGGTCGCGTTGTTTGCCGGAAAGCTCATCCAGACGGTCGAAGAGTTCCATGGGAAAAGCGCTGAGGTAACCGCCGCCGAGTTTCTCCTGCACCTTGGCCAACTCGGCCACCATGTAATCGCCCTTGGCCTTCGCATCGGCGTCGCCGCTCGCCGCCATTTGCGCCAGCGCCGAAAGCGCATGTCCGGTGAAATGTCCGCGCAACTCGGTGGCGCGGGTGTTGTCGTTGGGGTGCTCCCAACTCGAAACGCGCGGCGCGCTCATATCCGCCAGGGGTTTCGCACCCTTGGTATCGAAGCCCGCGTTCTCGCGGAAGTTATAGAGCAACCGGTCGGCCGCGAGGCGATTGAGATACCCGCGGTTCCATTCCGCGGCGTCCTTATATACGCCGCCCGTCACCTGCACCTGCCTCATGGGAAACGGCTCTGCCTTCAGAGCGAGGTCGGCGCGCTTGAACTCCACCGGGAGATCGAACGGCTGCACGTCCGGGGGACGCGGCGGCCGGCGTTGCTCCATCCGCGCGGCCGTGTTCGGGTTCGGCGCATTACCTGGATTGGCAGTCTGCTGTTGGGCAATCGCAGCAACCGGCGTGGCGGCTGCAAGAGCGCCAAAAGCGCGGCGAGAGAGACGCTTGGTGTCGCTCATGAAAAACTCCTCAGGCTGGAAATGATAACGCTTACATTATGACACAGAGGCCCGGGGAGACTTTGGCACTCGTGGCCGGATTGCCACTGACACGGCCGGGTAAAGATGACATAGGCTCGGCCCGGACGATGGTGACGCGAGCCGCCGGAATAAAGGCCAATTGCGGCCGCGATCATTGGGCCCCAGCCCGCCGAAGATCGGCCTCAATCTCCGTGTGTCCCTTTTTATGAGCCCACGCCAGCGGCGTTGACCAGGGCGCGCCCGACTTGTTCGGATCTGCCCCGCGTTCGAGCAACAGCGCGGCCATTTCGCGATGTCCCCAGCGGGCGGCGAAGCCGAGCGGCGTCGAACGGTATTCTTCGTCGACGGCGTCGATCTCGGCGCCATGATCCAACAGCAGCCGCGCTTTCTCTATGTCGCCCTCCTGCGCCATATCGTGAAGCAATGTGACATGGCGCCAATTCATATGGTTCGGATTCATGCCGTTTTCAAGCAGAAGCCTGGCGATCTCCGTATGTTTGAAGTAATAGTAGCGTCCCCACTTCGAGACGTCGGGCACGCGCGCCCCGTAGCGCATCAGCAGCTCGATCAGGGGCCGATTCCCACGATTGGCTGGTCCGGCGAGAATGCCCTCGCCCCAGCAGGCGACGTCCTGGTTGTCCAATGCGCCGCGCTGCTTGAGCCGTTCCTCCAACTCATCCAGTTTGTTATCGTCGATGAGCCTCGCAAGCTCTTCCATTGCCCTCGGCTCTTCGTGAGCGCCGTACTCGAGCAGGAGCCTTCTCATCTCCGGGTTATTGCGCGTGTGAGATAGCGCGCTGCCACTCGACTCCGGCGCGGTGTTTGGATTGGCTCCATACTCCAACAGCAATTTCACCATCTCGAATTGCCCCTGATAGACCGCAATCCAGAGAGCGTTACCGAGCGGCGCACCTTCCTCCCGTCCACTGGGGTCTGCCCCGTGATGGAGTAGCAGCTTCACCATATCGAGATCGTTTCGTCGCGCCGCGGCTGAGATGGGCCGCCAAGGAGAACCCTCGAGGTTCGCGAGTGTCGGATCGCGATCCAGAGCTTCGCGCACGTGTGCCATGTCGCCGAACACCGCTGCGAGGTAAATGTCGTAAGCGGCTCCACGCGAAAGCAGAATTCCGGCAGCAACGCCGGCGTTGACCGCAGGCTTGCGGCCACGGCTCAACGCACAGTGGATCGGCCGAGAACCGTCCGCTCGTATGGCATCGACCGACGCGCCGGCATCCAACAGAAGGTTGAGGAGATCGAAGCGACCGATGGTGGCTGCGCGATGCAGAGCCGTGTCGCCAGTATCGTCGCTGGAGCGGGCCAGGCCCGGATTCTCAGCTAACGACCGCCGAACCTTGGCGACGTCGGCTTTCTGAACGGCATCCAGAAAATCCGCCAAGCCCTCAGCCACGGGAAAACGGCTAGCGGCCAGCTCCAGCAAGAGGTCTACGATCTCGCGGTATTCGCGGTCCTGCGCCATGGTGAGAAGCGAATCCTGAAACGGATAAGTGCGATAAGTCGCCGCGTCGGCGCCCTGTTCCAGCAGATAACGCACGAGATCCGCATGGCCTTCGCGCACCGCGAAGTGAATCGGCGGAGTGTAGTTGTACTCGCAGCGAATCAATGCGGGGCGGTGCGACGCCAGCGCCTTCACCTGGTCCAGGTCGCCGTCGCGCGACGCGCGCAGAATAGCCCAGACATCGTCGTCTTTGAGGTCGGCCGGTCTAATCATGACGATCTCATTCGGCCGGGCACTTCTTCACGAGCTCGTGCAGATTGCGCCAGCCATAGCCGCCATGAAACTCACCGTTGGCCGCATATAGCCGCTCCGCACCCATCGCTTCATAGAATCCGTTCGAGGGATTCTGAGCATCGCCGAATAACAGCATGGAATCGATTCCTTGCGCGAGAAAACGACGACTCACATGGCCGATGAGACGCCGGCCCAAACCCCGGCGATGGTATTCGCGAAGCAGGTAAATCTTGTTCAGTTCGCCGGCGAAGCCCGGTACGCCGCCCGCGTGCGGTACGCCCTTGGCAAAACCAATCAAGGCGCCGTCCTCGCGGGAAATCACATGGCAGAACCAATCCGGCTTGGTCTGAGCGAAGGTTTCGCGCCATTGCCACTCGCGAGTTTGAAAGGTTGGTCCCCGCCCGCCATGAGTTTCAATGAACGTTGTCACGTGCAATTGAGCCAGCGCGGGCACATCCGCGGCTGACGCCTCACGGATGGCAAAGGAGCCTGTCACCCGATATTCCGCTTCTTCATCTGATCTGCCAGGTATTCGCTGGCGCGCATCGAGAGCGCGGAGATCGTAATCGTCGGATTCTGCCATCCGCAAGTGACAAACGCCGCGCCGTCGACAACGAAGAGGTTCTTGATATCGTGGCTCTGATTCCACCGGTTAAGGACGCTGGTCTTGGGATCGTTCCCCATGCGGCAAGTACCGACTTCGTGAATGCTGTATCCGGGAGGATAGAACCGATCGGTCTTGTTGATGATGTCCCAGCCGGCTGTGTGGAAGACGTCTTCGATGGTGTCGGCCGCGTCCTTGGCCATGTTCAGCTCGTTCGGCCCATCCTTCACTTCGATATGCAGCACGGGGATGCCAAAGGCATCGTTCACGCTCTTATTGATGCGTACGTGGTTTTCGAAGCGCGCCGGGCGCTCGCCGAAGATGCTGCCTGAAACGCAGGAGCCGGCGTAGCGATCGAGCTTCTTCTGCAACTCGGCGCCGTAATCCGCGAAGTGGTCCGGACTTGCGCTGCCGCCGCTATTCAAAAGCACGCAATAGCCTTTGATGAAATTGCGCTTGTCGTCCTTCGAGAGATTGCGGAATCGCGGAATGAATGCGTTGCCGCCCATCAACCCCTCCGGCCGCTTTCCATCGCGCGCTTCGGGCACCGATGCCATCACCTGCACGCCATAAATCTGATCGTGCAGGTAGTGTCCCAGCACGCCGCTCGAATTGCAGAGGCCGGAATTCAGCAGCAGGCGCGTGCTTTCGAGAGTCCCCGCCGCCAGCACCACCACGCGCGCCTGGACGTGCATCTCACGGTGCGAGTGCCGGTCCACGAAATGCGCGCCGTTGGCGAGGCCGGTGTTCTTATCGGTGGTAATCTCGCGCACGATCGCGTTCGAGACCAACTGCAGCTTGCCTGTCGCCATAGCGTCCGGCAGCAGCAGGTTCACCGAACTCGCGAGGCCGTTCTGGCCCAACGAAGTCCGCATCTTCGAGAACTTCATGCCATGGCGCTGTTTGCCGATCTCCGCCATGGTGGCGATAGTGCGGCTGTCCGGCCCCATTTGCGGCTCGACGAAGTTGCCGTCAGGAAATTCCGGCCAGCCTTCTTTGCGCCCGCTGACGCGAAAGATGGCTTCGACGCGCGAATAGTAAGGGTCCATCTCGGCAAGATCGAGCGGCCAGTTCACTCCCGTGCCTTCGAGATCGCCGGCCTTGAATTCGAAATCGCTCAGGCGGAAGGATTGACGCGCCCAGAAAAGCGAGCGGCCGCCTACCAGGCGGACGCGAACCCAGTTATAGAGATTGGCGGGGTCATGGGTGTAGGGAACCTCTTTTTCATCCACCCAGACGTTGGCGTTGTATTCGTTAGCCTGGTAGACGTGCGGCAGACGCCCGGGCTGACCGAAACCGTGGAATGGTAAGTCATGGACGGCCTTGTTGACCTGGTTGCGCTCGAAATCCGATTCGGGGCCGGCGTTGAGCATCAGGCAATCGGCGCCTTGTTTGGTCAGGATATTAGCCGCCATGCCGCCGGAATGGCCGGAGCCTACGATGAGAACGTCATATGTTTTTGCCGGCATGTTGTTAGCTCCTGTAAGTGGGATCGATGGGCAGCACGTAATTTCCACCGCCGCCAAAGCGGCGGCGTCCCGACGCGATGCCGGAGTTTGCCCACTCGAGCGAATTCTGCGTGGCGGTGCGGATGTCGCGGCGGGCCTCGGCGATGAAGTGTTGGGCCGGATCCTTGGGTAGATCGTAGGCCCAAGCGACCGGCGTGAGCAGGGGCCGGACTACTACGTCGGCTTCGGCGTCGTTGAGATCGGCAAAGGCCTTCTTGTATTTCTTCTTTGCGTTCGCATTGAGCGTATCCAGGCCATCGCGATAGAGCTTCTGGCGCTCGGGTAGGTCGGCGCCGATCAGGAAATCGAGGAACTCAGGGGCCTGGCATTGGAGCGCGTCCGGGTTGCCGTCAAGCGGCGGCATGAAGAGCGCGCTCAATCGGCGCAGGGCGGCGAACTGCGGGGGCGTGAAGAACTTCGGTTCGGCGTCGGCGACCAGTTCGGCGGAAGTTTCCTTGAACGCGGGGATGTTCGAGGCGCTCCTTCCGGCCTGGGCTTGCGGAGGCGCAGGCTGGGCGATCAGCGCTGGGGCCGCGGGCAAGGCGGCGAGGGTCTTGAAGAATCTGCGGCGTTTCATATTTGAGGGAATGATAGCATTGGTGATGGGCGTACGAAAACCGCCCGCGCCTTCGGCGTGTCGACAGGCCAGGAGGCCTATCGCACGAAGACCTACGCACGAAATCTCACTAGTTTTCCGTGGGCTTCGGCTCGAAATGATCGATCACGATAACGGGGAGCGTTCGCTTTCGCGATTCCAGCTTCAACCCGAGTTCTTTCTCTATCGCTTCGAAAATCGTCAAGCCCCCGCTGGGGTCGGCGGCCATCGGTATCGGGGCTCCCGGAGGGCCCGCGTCTCCGCCGCCTCGACCGCCGAGGGGGCCGTTGAACATCATCGCGGCACGGCTGTAGGTCAGAGTGAAGTCCCAGCCACCTTCGATCCCCGTAGCGTCCTCGATCGGAGAGTTCAGCCCCGGCGCCATGTTCTGTAGCCGGTCCGCGAACTGCGCCATGGTCGCGTTCTGGCATGTGATCATCTGGGAGCCGGGCGGCGCATTGGGTGGCGCATTGATGTTCTTGCAAGAAGTACGGCTGGCGGGATCGGCCTTTTTCATCTTCGGCTTTACCGCAACCAACGTATATGCGGATAGCGGCTTCTGCTCCGTGTGATACGTCATCTTGAAACGCTCCACCAGCAAAGCACGAATCATCGGAGCCAACGCATCCTGCGGCAACGACGGCGCGGTGGCATCGGTGGAAGGCGCTTTCGCGGTGACGTCGTAACGGTCGTTAGACCATTTGGGCATCCCCACGATTTCATCGGGGTTGTTCACATCAAAAGCGCGCGAAATCAGAAAAGACAGGGGCATATTCTGGACGACCAATCGTCCGCCGGGCTGCGTCTGGAATCTTCCGCCCCTTCCACCGGGATCGCTCGCTTTCACATCCGCCACTTCAAACTCGGTTGGCACGGGAACCGGCGGCAGCGCCTCGGCCACCCCCGGCGGGTTATCGCTCGGCTTACGATCCACGCTATCGACTACAAGGACCGGCGTGGGAACCGGTCTCTGTTCAAGTTTCAGCCCAAGCTGCTTCTCCACGGCGTCAAACATCGTGATCCGCTCGGGCGCATTCGCTCCCACCATAGGTCCGAAGAACGAAAGCGAAAATCGAATATCGAAGTTGTATGCGCCCTTCAAGCCGGTGTCATCCACCAGCGGGTTCGTGCCCAGATCCGCGCCGATCATGCTGCGCACCTCGCGCACGAAGGCCGCCATGGTCATGTTGCGGCACGTGTAGTGGATCAGACCGCCCGCCGCCAGGTTGATCGTGGTCGCGGGGCCGCCGTCTCTGGCCGTCATCAGCGTGATGCGTCCCTCGGACGGCACGTTGGCTCCGGTATCTACCTTGCAGCCGGCTTCTTCCGTTCCATCGGCCGGCTTGAGAAGCGGTTTCTTCCCTGCGACTAGCGCATAGGTTGGAAGCGGCTTAGTATCTTTGTGGAACTTGAGATTGAAGCGATCGGCCAGCAGCGATTGAAGCATGAGTTTGCGAGTCTCTGGCGTAGTGTCTGATGGCTCCTTCGCGATTATGTCGAAGCGGTCCATCTCCAGCCAACTCGGGCCTCCCAAGATCTTGTCTGCGTCAAAGCCGTAGGCCATGCGGATCAGATCGGTCATGGAGGCGGTCTTTACCTCGTAGCGACCGCCGCGCGCCGGGCTGGTGCGGGGGAATGGGTTTCGGGTTTTCGCGCCGATGTGGACGTCGGCGATGTCGAATTTGGGCGCCGGGTCCGATTGGGCGAAGAGAGGGGCGGTGCAGAGGGCGACAGTGGCCAAGTGTGCGAATCGCATTGAATACTCCAGCTAGTAAGACTATAAGACGAACTTTCTCGGCAAAAAGTAGGAACCTTCGGCTCACCTGGCGCTACAAAACAACACCCGCGCCTTCGGCGCGTCGACAGGCCGGGAGGCCTATCGCACAAAGGCCTATCGCACTACGCGCCAGCGTTGGACGCCGGCCGAGAAGCGGGGCTGCATGGTCACTTCCAGGCGTAGGCCGGTTGTAGTGACCGGCTTGAAGGTGACCTTGTTGTATTGGTTGCGCTCCGCGCCGTATGGCGACGTCGCCTCTACCGGCTTCCACTCACTGCCATCTTTGTATAAGACGCGCCAACTGGCCGGAACGCGCACCCCTCCGCGGCCGGTATCGTCGAACCAATATAGGTCGCATTCGGAAACCGCGGAAGGCTTGTCGAAGGCGTACTCCATCCATCCCTTACGGAAGCTCAGATCGCCGGTCCACCAATCGAAGTAGCTGCTGCCATCGGCGGAGGATGCGGGCTCGTCCTCATCCTTCACCGGGTCGGGATTCTTACGGCCGTCGGTGGTGATTTTCGCATTGGTGGTGGCGTTGGGCGGATTCAGCGGATGCGCGCTGGCTTCGGTATCGGGGAGCCAGACCATCATCTGTCCGCGCCCGCGATTCGCCCAGGCGTAATAGGGGATCAGAGTGATGTCTTCCGGCTTGCGCACCAGGTTGCCCTGAGCGTCGCGCGAGAGCGCCACGGCCTTGCCTTTTACCACTTCGACGCCGCGCAGCAAGTCACCCTTGTATTCCGCCTCGAGCGGCTGGCTATCGGGCAGCATCAGGTTTCGGACCTTGCCATCCGGGTTATCCACCCACTCGGCCGTATACATAATGGGACCGCGCTGGATGGCCACGCGTCCGCGATCGGCTGCGACATTCGAATTCGCCACCACGCGCCGTATGGGCATCGGGAGATTCAACTCGATGGTGTCACCGGCTTTCCAGGTGCGCCAAATGGCGGCGTATCCTTTCTCGATGCGGACGGGGACGGCCTTGCCGTTCACCTTGATCGACGGTTGGGCAGTGTTCTCCGAGGAGTATTTATAGAGATCGGTGGGTACCGGCTGGTTGCGCGCCCATCCGGGAATGCGGACGTTAATGGTCAGCTCACCCGCGGCATTTTTATTAAGAGCGTCGGGAGTCACCGTCATCTTTACGCCGCCATCCCAGGGATAGCGCGTCTGCTGCGCGATCTTCACGGTGCGGCCGTTATCCATTTTGATGGTGGCGTCACTGCCGACGAAGAGGTTCACCCACAAAGTGCTTTCACGCTGGGCGTAGACATAGCCGGGCACCGAGGCCATGAAGCGCGTGATATTTCCGGGGCAGCAGGCTACGCCGAACCACGGACTGCGCTGATCCTTGCCCGCGTTGCCAGTGGCTTCGAGCGGGTTCTGATAGAAGAAGGTGGTTCCTTCGAGCGATACGCCGGAGATGAGGCCGTTATAGAGCGTGCGCTCCATGACATCGATGTACTTGGCGTCGGCGTGCAGCAGGAAGAGGCGGTGGTTCCAGTAATCGTTGCCCACCGCGGCGCAGGTTTCGTTATAAGCGCTCATGTTGGGCAGCTCATAATCGGCGCCGAACGATTCCCCCGCGGCGCGCGCGCCCACACCGCCCGTGATATGCAGCTTGCGCGTGGCGACGTTATCCCAAATGCGATCGAGCGCCGTGACATAGGCCTCATCGCCGGTGAGCGCGGCCACATCCGCCATGCCGGAATACATGTACATGGCGCGCACGGCGTGTCCGCCGGCGGGCGCGTCGGTCTGATCGACCACGCGTTTGTTGGCTTCGACGTAGGCATTGCCTGCGCCTTCTTCTTTGCTCTGCGGGCCGCGCGAATCGAGCATGAACTTGGCCAGGGTGAGATATTTTTGCTCGCCGGTGACGCGATAGAGCTTGGCGAGACCCATCTCGACGATCTGGTGACCGGGCCAGATCTCGCGCTTGCCCGGTCCGAAGGTCTGGTCGAGCAGATTGGCGGTGCGGAGGGCGATATCGAGCAGCGAGCGCTTGCCGGTGGCCTGATAATAGGCGACGGCGGCTTCATAGAGATGGCCGAGGTCGTATAGCTCGTGGCTGTTGACGCCTTCGAGGATCCAGCGCTGATTGCCCGACCAAGGATGCGGATGTAGGGGGTCAATAGTGCGCGCGGTGTAGAGATAGCCATCGGGCTCTTGCGCCTGGCCAATGATCTTGATGAGGTTGTCGCAGTAGTCTTCAAGCTTTGCATCGGGATGGACGCTCAGAGTGTATGCCGCGCCTTCGAGGACTTTGTAGACATCGGTATCGTCGAACGGATAGGGCGGGTATTTGTGGTTTTCGAAGGGCTCGCCGCGCAGGGCCTTGCCGGCGCGGATGAAGTTATCGATGCGGCCGGTCTCTTCATCTTTCTTGAACGCGTAGGGGATGGTGATGGTGCGATTGGTCTCGATGCGCGGCGCCCAGAAGCCGTCATTGACATGAACGGCGGTGAAGGGAACTGGCTTGACGGGGTAATCGCGGGTTTGGGCGTCCGCGGAATAAACCAGGCACGCGAGAGCGAATAGAGACAGGGCTGCAAGCGATTTCATGATGACTCTTAGTATAGGCTTTGGATGGGGGTCGGGGGTTAGGGGTCGGGGGTCGGGGGAAGAGGGCGCCTTCGGCGCGGGGGCGTGACTGTTGGCGGTCGGCGGAGTTGCCTCGGTTGGGGCTGGTTCCGACGGAGATTGATCTGCGCCTTCGGCGCTTGCGCAGGCCGGGAGGCCTGCGCCACTTGAGCCCCAGCGGATGTCAGTTTCGCTTTCGCTCGGAGTGTCCGATTGTGGGACTGGGTTCGTATGGCGAAATTGAGTAAGCGGGTTATCGGGTTTGGCTAACTTCATGAGTGAGTTGAGAGAGCGGACATACTGCCGGTCGAAACGCGACTCGTAGCGGTTGAGTAAGTCGAGAGTGCGGGATTGGTCGGCGAGCGCGCGGAATGCGAGGGAGAGACCAGGCGCCGCGTCATGGGATTCGGGATCGTGCTTCTCGAGTTCGGATTGGAGGGTAGCTCGTTCGATCGCCCAAAGCCGCATGAGCCGCCAGCGGGCGACAGCCATGGTCTCTACCAGGGCGCGCTGGGCCTCGGTTTGCGGGTTGATCTCGCGGGTGAAGGCGTGCAACAAGGTCGGTGAAGGCTTCGGGCTTTTCGTTCTGGAGGACGACGATGCCGGCGAGGAGTCCGTGACGGAGATTATTGCGGGAGGATTTGAGCCGGCCGGCGGGCGTGACAGGTCCGCGCGATTTGGCGCCGTTGGCGCGGGAGGATTCGATGCGACGTTTGCTACTCATGGCGATTTCAGTGTAACGGGCGGGAAGGTGGGGTTTTGGGGGGTGGCGGGATAAGTGGTTTGGAATCAGCGAAAGAAAGTTTGAAAAACGTGTGACTGATTTTGACGGGCCAGTTAGAGGGGATTACTCTCTCCCTCTCAGAATTGCGGCCATCACGCGAGGGTTGCGACGGCCGTGCATCACTGCGACAACCCACAGCGGTCTTTTGTCGGGCGCATAGGCAATGACGTAAGTCCCCACTGTGGTGAACCGTAACGGGCGTGAAGTGAGATCGGGCCGGCGGTGGCCTTGATAAGGGAACGGAACGAGGGCCTCGACGGTCGCTCAATCGCATCGATCATCCGGTCAGCGGCGACTTGGTTGTCTTCGGCGATGAATTCCCAAATAGCGTCGAGGTCGATTTCGGCTTCCGGGTGAAAATCATATCCGCTCATTGACGCTCGGCGCGGCGGGCCGCGCTCTTGGTCCGGAGCCTGGCGAATACTTCGTCGCCCGGGATCGGTTTAACCCTGCCGCTTTCCAGATCGTCGTAACGGCGATCGAGGGTTTCCCGCGCGAAGGCGAAATCTTCAAAGAAATCCGCCACCACGTTTTCCACGAGCTGGTCACTCCGGCGGCCGGTATCGCGCGCCATCTGGTCAAGCTTCGCCTGTACGTCGGGGGGAAAATGCACTTCCATGGCTTCGGCTCCTTTCTAGAGAATACCGTTTTATATTGCAGCTCCGGGAACTGGGGTGGCGCCCGAAAAGTGCGGCGCGGCGTTTGCGTACGTTGCTGCCAATTCTTCAGGGCTTCCATCGCCGGGCGGCCGCTTCAGACCGGGCGGCAAAAAATCCCCTGGACAGGCACCGGTATACTTTGAGGGCCAGTCAGATGATCTATTGGGCACATTCCGATCCCGACGGTCTGCCGCCGGGACATGCGAAATCGCGCTGGCAACGGCTGGCCGATCATTTGGAAGGCGTAGGGGCCTTAGCAGGCGAACTTGCGGAACGGGCGCGCCCGCAGGATGAGTCATTCCGGGAAAGCGCTCAGCTGGCGGGGAGGCTGCACGATTTCGGGAAATATTCCGACTGTTTCCAGAAGATGATTCGAGAGAAAACGGGCCGCTGCCAGCATTCGGCGCATGGCGCCGCTATCGCAGAGGCGATCGGGCGGCTGGGTGCGGCTTTTGCCATTGCGGGACATCATTCAGGAATTCCCGATTTGACCGGCGGGACGGGGACGTTGAAGGCTCGCGTTGACTCTTTTCGGGATGAAGCGTTGGCGCTCCAGGCACGGGCGGGCGCGGACCTTCCCGCTCTGGTGGATCTGTTTGGCGCGCCATCCGCTGTGGCAGCGCTGCGGTGCAACGAGTTCGACTTGCGCACGAGAATGCTATTTAGCTGTCTGGTGGACGCAGACCGGTTGGATTCAGCAGGACGGAAGCCCGAACTTGGCGAACTGGCAGCGGCCGAGCGGTTGGCGAAGCTCCTGCGGCACATTGACCTTCTGGCTTCGATGGCCGAGGGGCCCGTTGCACTCGCAAGGCATTCCGTTCTTCAGGATTGTCTGGGCGCAGCGAACCTTCCCGAGCGCCTACTTTCCCTCAATGTTCCGACAGGCGGGGGAAAGACTCTGGCGGCGATGGCGTTCGCGCTGAAAAGAGCAGCGGCGTTTCCCGAGCAATACCGCCGTGTGATCGTGGTTATCCCTTACCTTTCGATCATCGAGCAGAATGCTCAGGTCTATGCGGACATCTTCGGCGCCGATGCGGTTTTCGAGCATCACTCGGGCTCCTTCGACCGCCTCACGGTAATCGATCGCAACCAGGATTCGGAGCACTTCGCACCGGAACCAGAAGATGAGGAGGAGGCGTACCGGTCCACGAATTTACGGAACACCGCCGAGAACTGGGACGCGCCGTTGATCGTGACGACTTCGGTGCGATTTTTCGAGAGCCTGTTTTCCAACCGGCCAAACGATCTCCGGCGCGTCCATAACATCAGCAGATCGATTATCGTGCTCGACGAAGTACAGACGCTGCCGAGGCGTCTGCTTGCGCCGTTGCTGAGCGCGATTCGCGAACTTGCGCAGGATTGGGGCTGCACATTTGTATTCTCCACGGCGACCCAGCCCGCGTTTGAGAAGCCTGCGGGAGCTTCCTCGAAAGATGCGCGATGGGCGCCGGGAACGATTCAGCCGATCATTCAGGATCCGGCCGGCCTTCATTCGCGGTTGAAGCGCGTAGAAATCGCCTGGGAGTTAGACAAAGCCATTGATTGGCCGGCGCTTGCGGAACGACTGCTGCGGGAAGAGACGGTTCTGTGCGTGGTGAATCTGCGGGAACATGCGAGTCTCTTGTTCGATGCGGTGCGGGCGCGTGGTGGAGCGGGTGAAACCTTTCATCTTTCCACGCGGATGTGCGCGGCACACCGGCTGCGCGCGATTGCCGAGATTAGGCATCGCCTCAAGGCCAAGCTTGCTTGCCGCGTGATTTCGACGCAACTAATCGAGGCGGGCGTAGACCTGGATTTTCCGGTGGCATTTCGGGCGCTCGGCCCCCTGGATGCGATTTTCCAGGTGGCTGGACGAGCGGATCGTGAAGGTTTGCTAACAGCAAAGGCAGGCGCGGCGGCGGGACGTGTGATTGTGTTTCGTCCCGAGGATGAGCGGATGCCGCCGAATGAGTATAAGGAAGCGGCGGCCATTACTCTGAGTTTGGTTAAGAGAGAGCAGTTACGCGGAAGGACCGTTCAGCCGGAGTCAATGGAATGCATGGAGACCTATTGGAACCGGTATTATGGCGAGGGCGCAGACCATGGGTCCGCGCTTCAGGAGCACCGGCTTCAAAGCCGGTTCGCCACGTTGGCACGGGAGTTCGAAATGATCAGCGACCGAACTAGGGATGTATTTGTACCATTCGACGATACCGCTCGGGGCGCGATTGAGGAATTGCGGGGGATCGGCCGGCTTACGCGGGATTTGAGGCGGCGGCTACAGCGTTACATCGTGGGGCTGCGTCCTGGGGAATTTGAGAGAGCGCGGGGTTCTTGAGGAGATCGGGAAGGATAGCGAGATATGGGTTGCGGTGGACCGGGCTTACGACGGGGAGAAGGGACTGAAGTTGGAGCTGGATGTCGTAGACATGATCGTTTAGCGCAAAGGATGGAGGCACGCGCCGACGTCCAGGCTATATGGGAAGTGTTTTTGACAGCTCCTGCAACTTGCACCTATATATTCTTGAGAAATCTGAAGAAGAAAGACCACTATAAATCTCTGGGACTAAATTCTGAGAAACGCCAATATGGATTTGTGCCTAACAGGCGAGGCCAGGAGTTATTAGCAAATGATTTCCAATACAGTACAAGTTAGGATTTCCGGCGAGTTCGCCTGCTTTACGCGACCCGAGGCGAAGGTCGAACGGGTTTCGTATCCGGTGCCGACGCCATCGGCGGCGCGAAACATTTTAGATTCGATCTGTTGGCGGCCGGAGATGCGCTGGATTGTTACCAGTATTTCCGTGCTCAAGCCCATCCACTACATCTCTGTGAGGCGGAACGAGGTACAGAGTAAGATTTCTCCCGCCAGCGTGAAATCGTGGATGGAGGAGCCAGCGAAGTACGAGCCACTGGCGGCGGGCGCCGGAGCGAATACGGATGGAACCCCGCGCAATTCGTTGCTGCTGCGCGACGTGGCTTACCTGATTGAGGCCTATCCCCTCGTGTTCAATCGATCAGGCGACAACACGCCCATGAAGTACGCCGCCATGCTGGAGCGGAGGGTAGAAAAGGGACAGTGTTTTCAACGCCCGTCGCTTGGATGCCGTGAGTTCGCAGCGGACTTCCGGTCACCCAGCGACAAAGATAAGGTCGAGTTGGTCAATGAAGACCTCGGGCGCATGCTGTACGAGATCGTTTTTCGACCTCAGGGGAATAAGGCGGTCTTCTTTAATGCCAAGCTCGTGAACGGGGTGCTGGATACACGTCCCGAGATCGCGCTGCCGACGGAAGAAACGCGCGAGGAGGTGATGAAATGCTCGTACAAGCTCTAGCAGAATATGCGGACCGGAATCTATCGGAGCAACTCGGCGAGAAGGAATGGGAGGAGAAGCCTGTACCCGTTTTGATCGAGATTGGGCCGGATGGATCTTTCTTCGGGATCACCCCTCGCATGGGGAGCGAACCGCGTGGAAAGAGGATGGTTTCCGTTCCACAACCGATGGTGATTCCCAAATCCCCTGTGAACCGCAACAGCGGACTACACCCCCTGTTAGGAGCGGACGACATCAAGTACGTTTTGGGCGGTGGCGCATGGACGCAAGAGAAGGACAAGGCGAACGCAGAGGAACGGCACCTGGCATTTGTCGACCTGATCCGCAGGGCGGCCGAGGCGACGAAAGATGAGGGGCTGGAGGCGTGCGTCGAATTTTACAAGCGTCCCGAAGAAGTGGAGCGAGCGCGCGCAGCGCTCAAGGACCGCAAACCGGGCACGCTGATCGCGCTTTCGGAAGGCGGACCGGTAGTTATGCGGCCGGCGGTGCGGAGTTATTGGAACGACCATTTCCGGCGAGCGTTTCAGGGGCGGGTGGACGGCGCCGGTGTGGGCGAGTGCATTATTTCGGGAGTTGTCGGCCCGATTGTGCCGACGCACGAGAAGATCAAGGGGGTGGCAAACCTCGGAGGCCAAGCGGCGGGCGTCTCACTGATGTCGTTCGATAAACCGGCGTTCCGATCCTACGGATGGGAGCAAAATGCGAATAGTCCGGTGAGTCCGGATAGGGCGTCCGCATATGTGATGGCGCTCAACCATCTACTGCGTCCGGGAAGCGATCGCCGGCGGGACATTGCTGGAGTGGCCTTTGTCTACTGGACGAAGAACCCTGAGCTGCAGAATGTAATGGCCACTTTGAATGAAGCAGCGCCGGAGCAGGTTACCGCACTTCTGAATTTCGACCCGCAGGCGGATCCTGATCCCAATATGTTCTACATGGCGGGCTTGGGCGGGAATGGTGCGCGTTTGCTGGTGCGGTACTGGGTGGCAGAATCTCTGAGCGCAGTGAAGGGCAATCTCAAGGGCTGGTTTGAGGGATTGCGGGTGGTTGCTCCGACGGGGCAGCTTGCGGCGGCGCCCAAGATGTGGCAGCTTCTGGCGGCGATTGAGCGGCTTAGCGGTGACGCAACCGCGCAACAGGGGTTGGCGTTGCTGCGGCGGGCGATTGAGGGCGGCGCCCGGCCCCTGGGCTATGGGATGCTCAGCGCAGTTCTTACGCGGCTTCGTCACCCAGCCGCGAGCAAACAGGATTCCGAGAAGAAGGAGTACCGATTCACGGCAGCCCGAATTGGGTTGGTGCGGCTTTGCGTGAACGATTCGATTCAAAATTCCGATTCGGGAGAAAGGCTTATGAGCGAAGGTTTGGATGTCCAACAGGAAAGTCCCGCGTACTTATGCGGGAGACTGCTAGCAGAGTACGAAGGTCTGCAAGAAGCAGTTTACCGATCGGCCGGCGAGGCGAAGGTGAATGTGACCATCGCGGACCGGTATTACTCACTGGCATCGACTAACCCCAAGATCGCGTTTCCCAAGATCGAGGGTTTAGCGAGAACACATTTCCGTAAGCTTCGCCGGAACAATGCGGGCGCCATGATCGCGATTGAGCGCCGCGTGATCGACCTACACGAACGGATTGGCACGGCCTTTCCCCCTTCGCTGGATCTCGACAAGCAGGGACGGTTCGCGTTGGGTTACTACCATCAAAAGGCCGAACGGAGCCGCCAGATCGCGGAAAACAGAGAGAAGAGCGCCACCCAGAGCGGCGACCAAGGAGAGGAACAGGAACAATGAGCGCCATACAAAATCGATACGACTTCGTACTGCTGTTCGATTGCCAGGACGGCAATCCGAACGGAGATCCGGATTCCGACAACAGCCCGCGCTTCGACCCGGAGACGTTTCAAGGATTGGTATCCGACGTATGCCTTAAGCGTAAGGTGCGCGATTACGTGCTTTACGAAAATAGCCAGGATGGCAAGGTGCGCACGGGTTACGATGTGTTCGTTTTGGCGGGCAACACGCTCGAGAGCCGGCAGCGAATGCCGTTCGATCATCTGAAGGAGGAGATCAAAGCCGAAGGACCGAAGACAAAGCCTGGGGATATCGATAAAGCGCGGGCGTGGATGTGCCAGCACTTTTTCGACATCCGAACGTTTGGCGCCGTTATGAGCACTACGGAGTTTAATTGCGGCCAGGTGCGGGGGCCGGTTCAGTTTACCTTTTCGCGCTCTCTTGACCGGGTCTTGACGACGGAGCACACGATTTCGAGACAAGCGTTCACTGGTGAGAAGGACATCAAGTCCGGTACCGGCACTTTTGGCCGGAAGCATACCATCGCATACGGGCTCTACCGAATGTACGGATTCGTCAACCCGGTATTCGCGGATAAGACTGGTTTCTCGGAAGACGATCTTAAAATGCTGTGGAAGGCGCTAGGTCGTATGTTCGATCTCGACCGCTCCGCGGCGCGCGGGTTGATGTCGACTCGAGGGCTCTACGTGTTCAAACACGAATCGAAGCTGGGTAACGCGCCGGCGCAGCCGCTGTTCGAATCGATCTCGGTGAAGCGGGCGGCCGGCATCGAGAGCCCGAGAGCTTTTGGCGATTATGTGGTCACGACGCCAGACCCAACGGCTTTGCCGGCGGGAGTGGAGTTCATCTCCTATTCGGCAAGCGCGGCGGCGGTGTGATAGCGGAAGGCGTAACAGGCGTGTATGTACGATGAAGACGAGCTTCTGCCGCTATCGGGGCTACAGCACGTTACGTTCTGCGAACGCCGTTTCGCGCTGGTACATATCGAGAGGCAATGGGAGGAGAATTCGTTCACGGCGGAAGGGCGCGTGCTCCACGAGCGCGCCCATTCCGCCGTTGTCGAGTCCCGGCCCGGCGTACTGATCCGCAGAACCTTGCCGCTGCGGTCATTCCGCCTCGGGATCTCGGGGCAAGCGGACATCGTAGAATTCACACCCGTGCCAGATGCGACGTTGGGAGTCCGGTTGGACAAGCGGAGCGGTTACTGGCAACCGTTTCCCATCGAGTACAAACGCCGTAAAGACGGCGGAGGGTCGGAGGCCTACCGGGTACAGCTTTGCGCGCAAGCTTTGTGCCTGGAAGAGATGCTCGGCGTGCCGGTCACGGGCGGAGCGGTATTCGATGGAACCAGCCGGCGGCGTTCAGGGGTAGAGTTTACGTTCGAATTGCGCCGGACCGTCGAGATGGCCGCCGGGCGAATGCACGAAATATTCCAGAAGCGGATTACGCCGGACCCAATATTTGAGGCGCGTTGCGGTAAGTGCTCCCTGCAAGAGGTTTGCCAGCCGCAGGCTTTAACGCGATGGGTTTCGGTGGAGCAATATGTTTCTCTGGCGCTCAAAGAGTCGCGTCGTTCCAAGGATGCAATACGATGAAGCCGCTGCTCAACATCCTGTACGTCACTTTGCAAGGCGCCCACCTGTCGCGCGAGGGAGAAACCGTGTTGGTCCGGCAGGAGGACGAAGTGAAGCTTCGGGTTCCAATACGGACGTTGCAGGGAATCGTGTGCCTGGGGAATTTCTCCTGCACCTCGTATCTCATGAGCCTATGCGCGGAGTTTGGCGTCGGAATATCGTTCCTGACAGAGCATGGCCGGTTTCTGGCGCGTGTGCAGGGGCCGATTTCGGGCAATGTGCTGCTGCGAAAGCAGCAGTATCGCGCGTCGGATCAAGCGGAGGCGAGCGAAGGGATTGCGCGTGCTGTGGTTATCGGAAAGATCGCGAATTGCAGGACTGTATTGCTGCGGGCGGCGAGGGAGCGGGAGCCATCGGAGGCGCGCGGTGAATTGGAAAGAGCGGGATTGCGGCTCGACTGCCTGATTCAGGACGTACAGCGAGCGTCCTCCGTCGACGACATTCGGGGATACGAAGGGGAGGCGGCGCGGACTTATTTCTCGGTGTTCGACCACCTCATCGTTTGCGAGACCGAATGTTTCCGGTTTACGGGCCGGAGCAGAAGGCCTCCTCTGGATAACATCAATGCGCTGTTGTCGTTCCTGTATACGCTGCTGACGCACGATGTAGCGAGCGCGCTAGAGGGATGCGGACTGGACCCCGCCGTGGGTTTCCTGCACCGCGACCGTCCGGGACGGCCGAGTCTGGCGCTCGACCTTGTGGAGGAGTTGAGACCAGTGCTGGCCGACCGGCTTGCGCTTTCGTTGATCAACAGACGGCAGGTTTCGGGCTCCGGCTTCCGAACGACGGAGAGCGGCGGGGTTACGATGAACGACGACACACGGAAGGACGTGCTTGCGGCATGGCAGAGGCGAAAGCAGGAGGAAGTGATTCATCCATTTACGCAAGAACGCGTGCCTCTTGGACTATTTCCACATTTGCAATCGCTTCTGTTGGCGCGTCACATTCGGGGGGACCTCGAGAGCTATCCGCCCGCGATCTGGCGATAGCGATTCGCGATGACGCTAGTTCTGGTCACCTACGACGTGAGCACGGTAACGGCTGCTGGAAGAAAGCGGCTAAGACGCGTGGCGAAGACCTGCGAAGACTACGGCCAGAGGGTCCAGGATTCAGTATTCGAGTGCTGGATCGATTTGGCGCAGTGGATCGCGTTCCGGGCGCGTCTGGTTTCCGAGATCGATTCCGCATCGGACAGTTTGCGATTCTACTTTCTGGGCGAGAAGTGGCACGGCCGAGTTGAACACGTTGGCGCCAAGGCCTCCTATGAGGCGGATGGGCCGCTGATTGTTTAGGGCGTCAAGCTGGGTTGCGTCTTAGCGGGCAGCGCGCACCTGAAGCGAACAGGGCGATGCCGGTGTTCCGCGCGACGGCTGAAGTTACTGATTCGGCTACAGTTCTGCGATTGAGACGCGTGTCGCTGGGTCTTGTCGACCGCTCCCGTACGGTGGTGCGCGAAGATGGGTGAGTTGGCCTTGTCTCTATATAGAGTTGGAGTCGGGCAGTCGCGCCCCGCGCGGGGCGCGTGGATTGAAACATGCATCAACTGCATCGATAAGGCCGCACTCGCTTAAAGTCGCGCCCCGCGCGGGGCGCGTGGATTGAAACACGACTGCGAGTATCACTCTGCCGTGGATCCGCCCACGCTACGTCATTCCAACGGCCGCGTCGCGCCCCGCGCGGGGCGCGTGGATTGAAACCTGAGCGTACCGATGGTACGCTCCAGCTTAACGGTCGCGCCCCGCGCGGGGCGCGTGGATTGAAACTTGTCGAGCACGGCACTGCATGTGCGTTCGTACAGGTCGCGCCCCGCGCGGGGCGCGTGGATTGAAACAGTGACTGTGCGTAGTGCGTGTAACATGACCCGAGTCGCGCCCCGCGCGGGGCGCGTGGATTGAAACGCATACGACGTTGATCTTCCGCCTGACGGCGGTCGCGCCCCGCGCGGGGCGCGTGGATTGAAACTCGACAACGCCGGTCAGACCCCATTGCTCGTGCGTCGCGCCCCGCGCGGGGCGCGTGGATTGAAACAGAGTCGGATCGGATCACAACGCACGAGTCGGCGCCGTCGCGCCCCGCGCGGGGCGCGTGGATTGAAACACGCTCGATGCGTGAACGGCGTCGACGGCGACCAGTCGCGCCCCGCGCGGGCGCGTGGATTGAAACATGTCGCTCGAGGGCCACTGTCGGCAGGCACTGTCGCGCCCCGCGCGGGGCGCGTGGATTGAAACTGTCCAGCATCGTCGTCCGCGACGGTCGATGTGACGTCGCGCCCCGCGCGGGCGCGTGGATTGAAACCAGTGCCAGGCGTTTGGCTCGCGCTCGCGTGGTCGCGCCCCGCGCGGGGCGCGTGGATTGAAACGCGCATCGGCATCGAGCACACCATCGCGTCGGTCGCGCCCCGCGCGGGGCGCGTGGATTGAAACCTCGTGCGCGATCCTGGTGGCCGCGCATGCGGTCGTCGCGCCCCGCGCGGGCGCGTGGATTGAAACACTCGTGACGATCGCGACCAGCGGCATGTCCGCCGCACGTCGCGCCCCGCGCGGGCGCGTGGATTGAAACATGTCGCGTCGCGACGTCGCATCCCGGCACGCGCGTCGCGCCCCGCGCGGGCGCGTGGATTGAAACATCGTCTCGACGAGCTCGGCATCGAGACTGCTGCGTCGTCGCGCCCCGCGCGGGGCGCGTGGATTGAAACATGATGCTGGCAGTGCGCCAGTCGCGGCCGACTGGTCGCGCCCCGCGCGGGGCGCGTGGATTGAAACATGGTCTAGATCCTCGCAGCGCGGCCAGGATCGGCGTCGCGCCCCGCGCGGGGCGCGTGGATTGAAACCTGAGTCAGACTCGTCACAGGCCCTGGCATCGACGTCGCGCCCCGCGCGGGGCGCGTGGATTGAAACTCGGTACAGCAGGTGCTTGCAAGGATCGACGTCGGGTCGCGCCCCGCGCGGGGCGCGTGGATTGAAACATGTCAAGCCGACGTCGATTGGCCCTCCGGTCGCGCCCCGCGCGGGGCGCGTGGATTGAAACACGTCACGTGGCGATCAGCTCGTGCTCGACTACCGTCGCGCCCCGCGCGGGGCGCGTGGATTGAAACCTCGCATCGCGATGCGCGCAGCACGACGTCGATGGGTCGCGCCCCGCGCGGGGCGCGTGGATTGAAACGCGACTAGCGCTGACTCGGCAGTCGGTCACGCTGGTCGCGCCCCGCGCGGGGCGCGTGGATTGAAACTTAGCGATGCACGACAGGATCGCGTCTAGCCCGGCACGTCGCGCCCCGCGCGGGGCGCGTGGATTGAAACCTGCAGTCCAGGTGCGACGGCGTACCGGCATCTGGTCGTCGCGCCCCGCGCGGGCGCGTGGATTGAAACGATCCTGACATGCGGTGCAACGCGCAGTACCGCCAGGTCGCGCCCCGCGCGGGCGCGTGGATTGAAACGATCACGTCGAGCACGCTCGCACCGTCGCCGCGCGTCGCGCCCCGCGCGGGGCGCGTGGATTGAAACACGTCGGCTTGCAGTCGCTCACGCGACCGGTGCCTGTCGCGCCCCGCGCGGGGCGCGTGGATTGAAACTCGCATGTAGGCAGATGCGCCGTGATAGCCGCATGCGTCGCGCCCCGCGCGGGGCGCGTGGATTGAAACTGCGCACACCGGGACATCGGCAGCACTGCGGCAGCGCGTCGCGCCCCGCGCGGGGCGCGTGGATTGAAACATCAACTCGCCAGCGCTCGACCGTCGGCGGTCGACGTCGCGCCCCGCGCGGGGCGCGTGGATTGAAACATCGTCAGCGGCGAAGCGTCGCGCCGTCATCGCGTCGCGCCCCGCGCGGGGCGCGTGGATTGAAACCGCAACCACCGCACTTGCGAATGCATGCCGGCGTCGCGCCCCGCGCGGGGCGCGTGGATTGAAACACACTTCCGCGCGGCTACCGCGATGGCTCGGCGTCGCGCCCCGCGCGGGGCGCGTGGATTGAAACCTCGTGTCTGCAGCGCATGCCTCAGCTCGCGCGGTCGCGCCCCGCGCGGGGCGCGTGGATTGAAACACGCGATCCGCTCGTCGCGGTCTATCGAGCCATCTGCGTCGCGCCCCGCGCGGGCGCGTGGATTGAAACATCGCAACACCTGCAATCGCGTACTGGCATCGTCACGTCGCGCCCCGCGCGGGCGCGTGGATTGAAACACTCGTCGTCTGCTCACGGGAGCGTCAAGCAGTCGCGCCCCGCGCGGGGCGCGTGGATTGAAACTCGCAGGCGACGACGGCTCGCGACCGTCGCGTCGCGCCCCGCGCGGGGCGCGTGGATTGAAACATCGACCAGTCGTGCCGATGGCGATCATCGGCCAGGTCGCGCCCCGCGCGGGCGCGTGGATTGAAACAAGGCTACCGCACGTCCAGCGGCTCGACGACTGGCGCGTCGCGCCCCGCGCGGGGCGCGTGGATTGAAACATCGACGCCAGACGATGCCGCTGCGTGCGACAGACGTCGCGCCCCGCGCGGGCGCGTGGATTGAAACATGCCGCCGGCCGCACTGCGATCGCGACGCGCCGTCGCGCCCCGCGCGGGGCGCGTGGATTGAAACCCGGCAGCGTCTCGGCATCACGTGACCGTCGGCGTCGCGCCCCGCGCGGGGCGCGTGGATTGAAACCGCGATTCACCGATGGTCGATCGGCACGTCCGCCGTCGCGCCCCGCGCGGGGCGCGTGGATTGAAACTCGCTCGCATGCCGGACCGTGCGATGCATTGCGACGCGTCGCGCCCCGCGCGGGCGCGTGGATTGAAACTACTGACCGTGCTGGCATGACCGACCGACTGCGTCGCGCCCCGCGCGGGGGCGTGGATTGAAACCGGCTGCATGCCGTGCCCCGGTCCGCGACGTCGCGCCCCGCGCGGGGCGCGTGGATTGAAACTGGTCCGATGATAGCCAATGCGAGCCGTACGTCGCGCCCCGCGCGGGGCGCGTGGATTGAAACATCGTCAGCTCGTCGGATCGTCGCCGCTCGACGTCGCGCCCCGCGCGGGGCGCGTGGATTGAAACCATTGGCCGATGCTCGATCAGCGCAGCTCGCTCGTCGCGCCCCGCGCGGGGCGCGTGGATTGAAACCGGCGTCGAGCCGGACATGCCCGTCGCTCGTCGATGTCGCGCCCCGCGCGGGGCGCGTGGATTGAAACATCGATACACGGCGATCTACGCCGGCGCTCCGACGTCGCGCCCCGCGCGGGGCGCGTGGATTGAAACCCGCACGACTCGATGCGCGATACGCCTTGCCGTCGGGTCGCGCCCCGCGCGGGGCGCGTGGATTGAAACATCGCAATGTCATCGAACGTCCATGTTCGCGTCGCGCCCCGCGCGGGGCGCGTGGATTGAAACTAGTCCAACGCCGATCGCCAACTGCTTCCGGTCGCGCCCCGCGCGGGGCGCGTGGATTGAAACATCGCAGCTGACGGTCCGCGACGCCGACGCCGAGTCGCGCCCCGCGCGGGGCGCGTGGATTGAAACTGCTGGATGCTTCGCAGGTCGATGCAGCGCCGTCGTCGCGCCCCGCGCGGGGCGCGTGGATTGAAACGCCGCATCCTGACTGCGTCATCGACTCGCGATCGACGTCGCGCCCCGCGCGGGCGCGTGGATTGAAACATGCCAGCACCTAGGTCGGCTCCGCGATCGGCGCCGTCGCGCCCCGCGCGGGGCGCGTGGATTGAAACAACGTCGCCGGATCTGCATGCGCACTGGTCAGGACGTCGCGCCCCGCGCGGGGCGCGTGGATTGAAACCTGTCCGACGATGCACTATGTCGGCCGTAGCTGGTCGCGCCCCGCGCGGGGCGCGTGGATTGAAACGATCGTCCGGCACTGCGTAGCGGTGCGATGCGTCGGTCGCGCCCCGCGCGGGCGCGTGGATTGAAACTCGCTGTCAGCCAGATCGATCCGTCCGGCGAGCGCGCGGTGTCGCGCCCCGCGCGGGGCGCGTGGATTGAAACCTGTGCAACGGGTCGAACCGACTCGGCCAGCGTTGCAGGTCGCGCCCCGCGCGGGGCGCGTGGATTGAAACCATCGCGGCGATCGACGCACGTCGGCCGATCGTCGTCGCGCCCCGCGCGGGCGCGTGGATTGAAACACCGTCACGACTCGGTGTCCGGTGCGCGCCAGTCCATGCTGTCGCGCCCCGCGCGGGGCGCGTGGATTGAAACATCATCACTCGGCATTGACGCGGCATCGATCGTCGTCGCGCCCCGCGCGGGGCGCGTGGATTGAAACACTCGACTCAGCTCGGCGACGTCGCATCGGACTACGGTCGCGCCCCGCGCGGGCGCGTGGATTGAAACTCGACACGCGAGATCGCTGCAAGCCGTGCTGCGTCGCGCCCCGCGCGGGGCGCGTGGATTGAAACACCGCAGCCGTGCGTGACGGTCTGACTGCGCGTGTCGCGCCCCGCGCGGGGCGCGTGGATTGAAACATTGCCAGCGTCACGCCGGTGGCTCGGTGATGCGTCGCGCCCCGCGCGGGGCGCGTGGATTGAAACTCGCCGGTCGCTAGTCGCACGCATGCCGGTCGCGTCGGTCGCGCCCCGCGCGGGGCGCGTGGATTGAAACACATCTCGGTATCGACGATCGGTCGCGCACGGCACGTCGCGCCCCGCGCGGGGCGCGTGGATTGAAACGTCGATCGCGGCAAGTCGTCGCGGCAGCTGCGCGTCGCGCCCCGCGCGGGGCGCGTGGATTGAAACACGTCGCAGCGCCGTCGTAGCCTTCAGCTCGCGCGTCGCGCCCCGCGCGGGGCGCGTGGATTGAAACCACTGCTGACCGCACGGCTATACATCGCGGTCCACACGCGCGTCGCGCCCCGCGCGGGGCGCGTGGATTGAAACATCGCGCTGAGCCAGCACGTCGGATCGACCGTGCAGCGTCGCGCCCCGCGCGGGGCGCGTGGATTGAAACCATTCGGAATCGACCGACGACTCGGCAGCTGCAGCGTCGCGCCCCGCGCGGGGCGCGTGGATTGAAACCTCGAACTGAAGCGTCAGCCGCGTCGCACCGGGTCGCGCCCCGCGCGGGGCGCGTGGATTGAAACGTGCTCCAGGCATGCTGCGACGCCGCACCCGTCGCGCCCCGCGCGGGCGCGTGGATTGAAACCAATGCGTAGCTCGCTAATGCACGTGACGTCAGCGTCGCGCCCCGCGCGGGGCGCGTGGATTGAAACATCATGCAACTGTAGTCAGCTGCATCCCTGCCGCGCGTCGCGCCCCGCGCGGGGCGCGTGGATTGAAACAACCGGTAACGCCGGCGGACGGTCGGTCTTCCGGTCGCGCCCCGCGCGGGGCGCGTGGATTGAAACATCGTTCATCACGCAGCGCGTCAGCGCCGGGTCGCGCCCCGCGCGGGGCGCGTGGATTGAAACATGCAGGCTCGTCATGATTGCGACGATCGCGAGTCGCGCCCCGCGCGGGGCGCGTGGATTGAAACGTCTACGTCGCCGTGCACTTCGCGCGATGCTTGCCGGTCGCGCCCCGCGCGGGGCGCGTGGATTGAAACCACTAGACCTGCGCGATCATCGCCGCATCCGCGTCGCGCCCCGCGCGGGCGCGTGGATTGAAACACGTCGAATGCTGCGCGGATCAGGTCGCTCGATACGTCGCGCCCCGCGCGGGGCGCGTGGATTGAAACGCCATGCCGTGCGCTGTCGACTTGGCACGCGAGCGTCGCGCCCCGCGCGGGGCGCGTGGATTGAAACTCGGATCGAGCCGTAGACCGCATGCCATGACGCGTCGTCGCGCCCCGCGCGGGGCGCGTGGATTGAAACATGCGCAGCAATCGCGCGCCTCGACGCAGCGCTGCGATGTCGTCGCGCCCCGCGCGGGGCGCGTGGATTGAAACGTCACGCTGCACGGCGATGCCGGGTGCGCATAACGTCGTCGCGCCCCGCGCGGGGCGCGTGGATTGAAACACGATGACTGGTGACGCTGGTGCAGGAACGCAAGGGTCGCGCCCCGCGCGGGGCGCGTGGATTGAAACATCCTTGAGGACGCCTTCACGGATTCGAGCGGAGATCGCGCCCCGCGCGGGGCGCGTGGATTGAAACTTCATGAAAGCATCTCCTGTCAAAGGTGTGATCTGTCGCGTCCGGTGGCCTTCGGGCACCTGAATGCCAGTCGTTTTATACGGACGATGTTGCACTACAGATTTGGTGGAGGCCGTGCCCTGACGGGCTATTGTACCTCTTGTCAGTTGTGGATTTGTGAGTTCCAACAGAGCTCCGGCAGGCGGTCCGCTTGAGCTTGAACGTTGAGGAGTGCCAATCTGCGCACTAGCTGATATAAGGAACAAATGGCGAGAGCGGCGCATCGATTTGCGCCGCGGGAGATTTTCGTCTACAGCGTAGCCCTGATAGGATGAAGTTAGGATCTGCCCGTGAGCATCGAAATCTCACAGGAAACCCAGGCCCGCCTTGCTGGCGAGGCGCAAAAAGAAGGTGTTTCAATTGACGTCCTGCTCTAGCGCCTCATGGACGAGCACGAGGAAAGCATGAAGAGCATCCACGGCAACCCACCACGCCGGCCAATTTCCGACGTTGTTCGTGAGATCTGGGCCGACATGCCCGACGATGTTCGCGCCACGTTACCTCACGATGGCGCCAGCCAGATCGATCACTACGTTTACGGGTTGCCGAAGAGAAATCTGTCAGAGCGGTTTTTGCGGATACATTCTACTAGGTGGCTTTAACTAATCCCGACGACACAGGTTATCGCGAGGCCGTTGCCTTTGACGCCGCGCTCACGAATGCGACGATCTTCACGACAGATGAGGTTCTGGTTGAGTTCATGACGTTCTTCTCGGCCCATCCTTGGCAGCGAGGCCGTGCGACTGCTACCGTGCGTCGGCTTCTGGCGAATCCGGAAATTCGCGTTGTCGAGCAGAGCCGAGATTCATTTCTTGCCGGGCTTGATCTCTACCAATCGCGTCCCGACAAGGGCTACAGCCTTACGGATTGCATATCAATGCAGACTATGCGGCGGGAAGGGATCATGGAAGCGCTGACGAACGGCCGTCATTTTGAGCAGGAAGGTTTTCGAGCCCTGTTCCGTTGAACAGGAGCGCAAACCTCGGTCCCACTGGCAAAGAAAACCTCCGCCCGTCGTGTTGGAAGCCAAACTCTTAGGTCTGGCGCCGCGCTGGTCTTAAGGGCCGGGATGAAATCCAGTTCAAGGTTTCCGGCGGCGTGATTTTAATTGTTCACCAAATAGCCGCCGACGAGTTTGAGGATCACCCGGAGCTAGCAATTCCGCCGTACAGCGCCGGATCAAACAGAGCCAAGCCGACATTCGCGCTGCGAGGACACGCCCACTGCCGATCTCGTCGCCGATCTCGAGAAGGCGACAAGGAAGCCGCGCCGGCGTGCATGAACCCAGCGCCGCTTTTGGTTCGAGCCACTGCCGCATTCGAGCGAAGCGCCGGAAATTGTCCCGCGCGCATCACGATTTTCGCGAAGGCGTATGCGAGGGCGGTTGTAGTCCTCTAAAAGCGAACCACGATAATAGCTCGCACCGGCGTCGGATTGAGAATCTCGAAGGTGTGGCGTCAGGCGATGGTCGGTTACCGAATTCGTCTTGCGAGATTCAGATTCCGATACGATACCGCCTCACAGATCGTCGATCTCAAGGCTGGCTTACAAGAGAGAGATCATATTTATTGAGATTCGCGTTATGTGGTGACGCCGGCAGCGCCGATTTTGTGGTGGATCGTGAGCGTTCTCTGCGCCCGGGGCGCGCCGGGCAGAAGCCCGGCGGCAGGCCAGAAGGCCTGCCCCACATGTTCCGAGTCTCGGGTTGTGGTTATTAAAATGTGCGAATGTCAGTGATAGTAGAGTTTCAAAGGACTTGAGACGCTAATGGTCTGGAACCTCGAACGCTTCTGAGCCAGGCAATTTTCCCGGTCACAAGAGTTTCGCCGCGCGGCTAAGAAACTTGTAAGTGGCTATTTTATTGGTGCTTGGGCTGTGGAGAAGGCACGGGCTGCGGCTTCGAAAAGGATCGGATCGCGATGCCCCCATGCCATGCTGAGAATGGGCGATCCGCCGGGGAAGAATGTTATTTCTAGAAAAAACGGCGCGACTAAGACGCCGGGTAGTGAAAAACAAACTGCGGGAGCCGGGGATAATCTCAGTCAGTGAGTTCGCGCGGCATAAATTGGCCTTCGAGCCCGACGCGCGGCAAGCCGCCGTGCTCGATTCTACGGCCAAGCGCGGAATCTTGAATTGTACGCGTCAATGGGGTAAGTCCACGGTCCTCGCGGTCAAGGCGGTGCATCGCGCCTGGACCGTCGCCGGGAGCCTGACTCTGGTGGCGAGTCCCTCGGAGCGGCAAAGCGGGGAGTTCCTGCGCAAGGCGGCTGAGTTCCTCGGGCGGCTCGGAGTCAAGCGACGCGGCGACGGCGATAACTCCAGTTCGTTGGCGCTGCCTAACGGTAGCCGCATTGTCGGATTGCCGGGAATCGAAAGTACGGTACGCGGATTTTCGGCTGTGTCGTTGTTGCTGATCGACGAGGCGTCGCGCGTTTCCGACGCCACTTACAAATCGCTACGGCCGATGCTGGCGGTGGGCAACGGAGATCTCTGGCTGATGAGCACGCCCTACGGTAAGCGCGGCTTCTTTTACGAGGCCTGGGCGCATGGCGATGGGTGGGAACGGCACACGGCGCCGGCTACCGAATGTCCGCGCATCCCGGCCGAGTTTCTGGAAGAGGAGCGGCGCGAAATGGGGACAGCCTGGTTCGCGCAGGAGTATCTCTGCGAATTTGTCGACGATGGAGGCAGTTGGTTCAGCCGCGAAATGGTGGACCGCGCGTTCAGCGATGACGAGCCATTGTGGCTGTGAGGCTTGAGGGGGGTGGTCTCACCGGAGAGACGCGGAGGCACAGAGAGGGAGAGCGAGTCGAGTGGGGCATCGAGGCGGGCGTGGCGGGCTGAGGCTTTAGGGACTTGCAGAGCGCGTTGTGGGCCGGCGCAGTAAGTGCGACGGCAGGAGAAGATCTTCGCGTGGCGCGGGTCGCGCTTCGTGAGATAATTTTGGCGATGACACTATCCGAAGGCAAATTGAAGCGTATGAAAGCGCTCTCCAACGAGCGCGGCGTGATCGCGGCCGCCGCCATGGACCAGCGTGGCAGCCTGCAGAAATCCCTGGCGCAGGCGCGCGGCGTGGATGTAAAAGACGTCACGCCCGAGATGATGAGCGAGTTCAAAGTGCTGGTGAGCAAAGCGCTCACGCCTCATGCGACCGCCATCCTGCTGGACCCGGAATTTGGTTTGGAAGCGGCCAAGGCGCGCTCATCGAACGCAGGCCTTTTGCTCGCCTACGAGCTTAGCGGTTACGACAACACACAACCGGGCCGTCTGCCGGACCTTCTGCCGCACGTGTCTGCGAAACGAATTGTCGATTGGGACGCAGATGCGGTGAAGATTCTGATCTACTATTCACCGTACGACGACAGCCGCGTCAACGATATCAAACACGCATTCATCGAGCGCATCGGCGCCGAATGCGAGACCAACGAGATTCCGTTCTTCCTCGAGTTCGTTGGGCTATGACCCGAAGGGCGGCGACGAAAAAGGCCTGGAGTACGCAATGGCCAAACCCGATATCGTCAAGAAGACCATGGAGGAATTCTCGAAGCCGGAGTATCGGGTGGACGTGCTCAAGGTGGAGATTCCCATCAATGCCGAGTACGTAGAAGGGTCGAGCGTCTACAAAGGCCAGAAGGCTTACGACCGGAGTGAGGCGCTGCAGCATTTCCGCGAGTGCGCGGCGGTGGCCGGGAAACCTTTCATCTACCTGAGCGCGGGCGTCAGCAATGCGCAGTTCACGGAGTCGCTGCACATGGCGGCCGAAGCGGATACGGACTATTCCGGCGTCCTGTGCGGCCGCGCCACGTGGAAGGAGGGCATCCCGGTGTACGCCAAGCAGGGCGCGAAGGCGCTAGAGGATTGGCTCGGGAAAGAAGGCGTGAAAAACATCGAAGCCGTCAACGATGCCATCAAGGGCGCAAAGCCCTGGTACGCCAAAATGGGCGCGGCGGTCACGCAGTAGCGGCACGAAACGCATCAAATTCCTGTGGCACGAGGGTCATCCAAGGCCGGCGCTACACGGCTGATGTAACCGCCTCGCGCCACACAAATGTCAGAGGAGCAAAAATGGTAAAACTCGAAGACGCAAGAAGAGTGATCGCTGCCGCCGAGAAGAAGGCGCAAGAAATCGGCCAGCCGATGAATATCGCGGTGGTGGATGGCGGAGGAAATCTTGTGGCCCATGCCCGCATGGACAAGGCCTGGATTGGGAGCGTCGATATCTCAATCAACAAGGCTTGGACCTCGCGCGCTTTCGATATCGCCACAAAGGATTTGGCGGAGCACAGCCAGTCGGGCAACCAGTTTTTCGGCATCCACGCATCGAACCATGGGCGGGTGATGATCTTTGCGGGCGGCATCCCGCTGAAGCGCGATGGCCACGTGGTAGGAGCGGTTGGCGTGAGCGGCGGTTCCGGACAACAAGATCACGCAGTGGCGGAAGCCGGCGCCGCGGCATTCTAAAGCAGCGGAACGAATAAGGTCACGGGCGCGGCCGGCGCCAAAGTAAACGCACAGCCGAGACACATAGCGCGGCGGCGGCCAGCGTGAGAACGATGAACGCGGGGTCAGTCGCGAGACTTGGACCTTCCGCAATTGCGCGCCAAATGTGCGCCAGCGCGATCAGACCAAAAATCGCGCCGGTGATCATGACATAGATTTTCATTGAGTCCCTTCTTCCCGGGCCGAATCGGCGGGCGTGAGGGAGGAGCCGGCCGCTCGCAGCTCTGTAGAAGATTTCACGCGGCCGCAGCTACCACAACACCGACCGGTCAACGCTCGCGAGGGTTGGCCTTCCCGCCAGCATCATGGCCAGTTCGAATTCGTGACGCAGAATCTGCACTACGCGGGCGACGCCATCGGCACCGGCGATGCCCAGCCCCCAAAGATACGGCCTGCCGATCTGCACCGCCACCGCTCCGAGCGCGAGGGCCTTCAATACATCCGTTCCGCGGCGAATGCCGCCATCGACCAGCACTGGGATTCGCCCCGCGACCTTTTCAACGACCAGCGGCAGCGCGTCGATTGTCGCGGGCACGGTGTCCAGGTTGCGCGCGCCGTGATTCGAAACGATGATGCCGGCGACGCCCGCTTTCACAGCGGTCGCTGCGTCGTCAGGATTCAGGATGCCCTTCAGTAGCACGGGACGCCGCGCGAAGGAACGAAGCCAATCGATGTCCTTCCAGGTGAGGGTGGGATCGAGATAGTCCTTGCCCTTGAGATTCGGAAGTTCGCGCTCGGGCAGTTCACCTTTGGCGCGGTCCTCGCGATTGCGGGCGCCAAACGTGGGAGAATCGACGGTCACGCAGAGTGCACGGCAACCGGAATCCTCGGCCCCTTGCACCAACTCGCGTGTGAAACCGCGATCGCGCTGTACGTATAGCTGGAACCATACGGGCGCAGCGGCGGCCTTGGCGATGTCTTCGACGCGCATGGAAGCGCTGCTGCTAATCACGTAAGTCGCTTTGGCCGCCGCGGCGCCTCGTACCGCCGCGAGCTCTCCCTCGGGATGTACGAACTTCTGTCCGCCGGTGGGCGCGAGAAGGATCGGGAACGGGAGTTCCTGGCCGAACAGGGTTACGCGCGTATCGAGCTTGGAGACGTCTACCAGCGCCCGCGGCTTAAGTCGGATATGCTCATATGCCTCGTGGTTCCAGCGCAACGTGAGTTCGTCCGCCGCGGCGCCCGAGATTCGCGCCCAAGCGCCGTGCGAGATGTGCTTCTGGGCCTCCGTCTCGAAATCGAAAAGCGATAGGAGCCCATCGAGCGCGGCATGGGGCGAAGCTTGAGCGTACAACTTGTGAAATGCGGAAAGGCTGAGACCAGTTCGTAGGAGACCGCGCCGGGAAGTCATGGACGGATCAAATTATACCGCCTTGACCGCCGAAGAAAGCGATCCATCGGTATCGCTCAGTGCCGCCTCCCAACCGCCGTCGCGGCGGCGTGCGGAGGCGTAACCATGGTCAGGTCTTCCGCAGCCGCGGTATTTCCTCCGCCTCCCGACACGATCGCCTGATTGGTCAACTGACCTGGCGCGGCCGAAGACACATTCACCGTCACCGCGATCGCGGGGTACGAAGACCCGCCGCCCAACGCGTCCGATCGCGTGCAAGTGGCCGCCGAAGCCGAACACGTCCAGCCGTCGCCCGCCATTCTGACCAAACCAAGGCCGGTGGGTAAAATCTCAGTGACAGTAACAGCCCCATTCGTAGGCCCTGCCCCAGAAGTGTTGCTCACGGTCACGGTATACGTTGCACCGGTCTGACCTTGCGTAAAGGCGACGGAGTGCGCGCTTTGGATGGCTAAAACAGGCTGAGTCTCTAACGGCGTCAATAGCCGCACTGCGTTGTTATTCGAGTCCGAGACTACCACGTTACCCAGTGCGTCCACGGCTATGCCAGAGGGATAACGGAAGGCCGCTGCAGTTGCCAGACTGCCATCGCCCGAGTAGGCGTAACCGCCGTTGCCCGCGACTGTTGTAATGTTTCCGCTGGCGTCAACTCTACGAATCCGACCGTTGTAGGTGTCCGCGATATAGAGGTTGCCCGAAGCGTCCAACGCCACGCCGGATGGAAGGTAGAGCAGCGCGCGGGATGCCTGGCCGCCATCGCCGGCATAACAGCAGTTCCCATTTCCAGCCACAGTGGTGATTGTCCCGGCAGCAGAAACCACGCGGATGCGGTAGTTATAGCGATCGGCAATGTATAGGTTACCTGTGGAGTCGACAGCTACGCTCCACGGATTTCTCATCTCTGCCGCGGTCGCGGCGCCTCCGTCGCCAGAGTAACCATATGTGCCATTGCCCGCCACAGTTGAGATGGCGCCCGAGGACACCATCCGGACGACATTGTTAGCGATATCTGTAATGTACAAATTCCCTGACGAGTCCACCGCCACGCCGTAAGGCGTGCCGATTCCCGCGCTCGTAGGAGGGCCACCATCGCCGGTCGAGGCGCAACAGTTTCCGTTGCCGGCCACGGTGGTAATGTTTCCCGACCCATCGACCATTCGGACGCGCTGATTGTTGGTATCCGCTATGTATAGGTTGCCGGACGAATCCAACGCCAGACCCTGCGGGGCATTCAACTGCGCGCTGGCGGCCGCGCTGCCATCGCCGATGGATCCCGGCGTGCCCGTACCCGCGACGGTAGTTATGATTCCGTTAGCCGCCACTTTGCGAACGCGATTGTTATTGGTGTCGGCAATATAGGTATTTCCGGTGGCGTCTCTGACTATTCCGGACGGCTGGTTCAGCAGGCCGAATGAGCTCACCCCGCCATCGTTAATCGCTCCACCTACAAAAGTTGCGATGGCGCCGGACGTGTTTACTTGCCGGATGCGCGCGTTGCCGCTATCGGCGATATACAAATTGCCGGACGAGTCCACTGCCAGTCCCTCGGGGTACGCGAGTTTAGCGTTCGCGGCCACGGCGCCGTCGCCAGCGAAGCCATAGATGCCGTCACCTGCGATAGTCGTGATGGTTCCAGATGCGCTTACCATGCGGACACGATCATTGTATGTGTCGGCAATATAAATATTGCCGGACGAGTCCACCGCAACTCCGCTCGGAGCGTCCAGCATCGCGTTGGTTGCGGAATTGCCATCCCCGCTGTAGCAGCACGTTCCGTTGCCGGCCACGGTGGTGATGGTTCCGCTGGACACCATGCGGATGCGATAGTTCGACCTATCGGCAATGTACAGATTGCCGGAGGTATCCACAGCAAGACCATACGGACCGTCCAGTTTTGCGTCTGTGGCCGCGCCACCGTCCCCCGAGTAACCTAAGACGCCGTTTCCAGCAACCTTCGTAATGTTTCCAGAGGCGGCTACTTGACGGACTATGTTATTCGTGACATCGGAGATAAACAGGTTCCCCGAGGAATCCACCGCCAGCGCATAGGGAGTGCCGATGGCCGCGCCGGCAGCGGGACCGCCGTCGCCGCTAGGAGTGCAGCAGTCCCCATCGCCCGCCGCTGTCGAAATGTTTCCAAAACTGTCCACCTTTCGAACGATGCGATTGTTGCTGTCCGCTATATACACGTCGCCGGCGGAGTCCACCGCTACGCCATTGGGGTTGTTCAGTTCGGCGAGCAAGGCCGGGCCGCCGTCGCCCGAGCGTCCCGGAACGCCGCTTCCAGCGATCCTGGTGACGACGCCGGAGCGGTCCGCCTTAAAGACCGCATTCAGGTTCGGACTGGGAAAGTAGGTATTGCCGGACGAATCGACCGCAATGCCGAAAGCGACCGGAATCGAGACGGAAGCGCCTGGCGCAGGCGTCGGAGGCATGGCTCCGCCCGTGAGCGTCGAGATCAATGGGTAAATGCCTGCCTGGGTCACGGTAAAGATCTGACCTGCAACGGTGATCGTTCCACTGCGTTGTGCGGCCGCGTCAGGGCTTACGGTGTAATCAACCGTTCCGTTACCGTTGCCGGAGTTTCCCGAGGAGATTGCGATCCATGTGACATTGCTTGCGGCCGTCCACGCGCAACCCGTCGCAGCGGACACCGGAATAGAACCGGTACCGCCAGTCGCGGGGACCGTCGCGCTCGAAGGACTAAGCGCCGATGCGCAACTTGTAGTGAAAGACCAGGGCATGGAAGTGTTCGCGCCCACGCTGTTCCTGGCCCCGATGGCCCAGTAGTAGGTGGTCGCGGCGGTCAACGTCCCGGGAGCGAAGTTAATATCCGGCGTGTTCGCAACCAGCGGAGGCGTAGATGTCGTGCCGAAATAAACATCGTAGGACGTGGCCCCGGGAGACGCGTCCCAAGTCAAGAGAGACGCCGGCAGAACACTCGTAGCGCCATTTGCCGGAGTTACCAGCACGGGCGCCGAGGGCGCCGCGGAGGACGCAATGGAGCCCACAAAGGCATTTAATAAATTGAAGGCATTAACCGTACCGATACCGGTTGCAAAGTCCCACCCGGGCGTTGCCGCGTATGCCGGCTGATCCGATGTGTCCGAGGTAGAAAGGACACCGAGCCCACCCCCGCCCAGATAGCAATTGAATGCGCCGGCGCAGGGGACAACTATGTCGCCCTGCGTGACATCGTTAAAGCTGCAGTTTGTTGCGGGCCCCGTGGAGGAGTTGCAGGCGGATCTGCCCGTCAATACGCCGGTCTCACTTTGGGCGATCTGATAGTAGACGGGATTTGGATTCCCGACGTTGTTTTCCCCCGCGGCCTCATTGATTAACGCTTGAATTCCTGCCATGATCGGCGAGGAAAACGAAGTCCCGCCGCCTCCCGCCCATGTGGACGGCGCGCCGGAGCAACTTCCCCCACCCGAATAACAAAAGACGTAATAGTGACCCCAAATGCCCGCCGCCGCGAACAGCGAGACATCGGGCAGATCGCGAACGCCGTCGCTCGGGTTGCCGAAAATCGATTGCCATGACGGCTTGGCATATCCGGCGCAGGAACCGCTAACTACGCCGGAAATGGCCGCGACGCCGGTGGCGCATCCGCTTGGCCCGCCGCTGCCGCCATCCGTATCGAGCCACTGATATAACCGGTTGCAAATGCCGGAGGCGCCATCGTTCAGGGAAAAGCCGTAATAGTTGGCTAAGACCAGACTGGCACACGAGTCGTTCCACGGGATCTCAGGAACGTAGGACTTTGCGGAATCGTAATAAGCACCATTGGCCGGGTTCCAGAAGTTGGCGGTGGCGCCGGACGCATAGTCGCCGAAGTCAGTCCCTCCAACGGCGACATTGTAAATGGTCGAGGCGAACCCACTGACGTTAACTCCGTGTATCGCGACACTTTCCCCGCGATCGTTTCCGGCAGCATTCGAATCTCCGGAGGAAACAAATACCGAGACGCCCGCGGCGGCGGCGGTCTGATAAAGGGTATTGATGTAGCTATTTTCCGCGGCTCCGAGCTCCGTTTCCGACTCGCCGTAGCTGATGCTGACCACGCCCGGGAGAGGTCCGCCGTTGGTCAACAGATTCTGGAGAGCGATAAATCCGCCAAAGTTCGTGGAGCCTTCGCAGGATGCCACGACGATAGCCGCGCTGGGTGCGGCAGCGCTTGCCCATTCGACATCCAGGGCGGCCTCCACAGCGTCGCCGTTAATCCCGGGATCGAGGCAGGCGCTGCCCTTTCCAGGCGCCGGGTGGACCTGGGTTAGCGAACCGTTGGAATACTGATCCAGTCCGAAGGTCTTGCGGAATACCTTCCAATCGCTGTTTCCACTGTAAACGTCTGTGTCCTCGACGACGACGATGGTCTGTCCGTTGCCGGTAAACCCGGCGGAGAAGGCTGGATTCAGATTGTATATGGTGGCGAGGTCGCCCGGAACCAGGGCAACGTTGCTCGAATTGACCGTGTATTGCGCTTTTGGCACGAGCATCGGATGCGGCTTGAGGTTGCTGAGCGAGACGACGCCGGTTACAGCCGGCAGCAAGGCGGCGGGGATTTTCGGATCGCTCATGTTGGCGAAATACCGCTTGCCCGCGACGTTGAGATCGTGAATCTCCGCATGCAGAGCTTGCGTCACCTGACCAACGGTACCCGAGAAATCGATCGCCGTATTGTTCGCCGGTACGCCATTGACCGTGAATCCGCGCGATTCCAGCCAGCGCGAGACAATCGCAATGTCTTCAGGCGCCGCGCCAAACCGCTGCCCGTACTCCGCCGCGGTAATCCATTTGTGAAAGTTCGGAGAGGTCTTATCGGTGAGGGACTCAACAAATTGTTTGGCCGCGAGGTCTTGCTCCGGAGAACGCTTCAACTGAAGGTACATATCCAGATGCACGTTGGCCGCGGTAAGCCCCAAGTCGTTTTTGCTATTCGCTTCGGGGCGCGTATTGCCCGCGAGCGTCGCAAGCCTGTTTTCGTCGATCGGCTGTGTAATCAGCGTGTGCGGCGCGCCAGTTTGCGCGTTGTCTCTTACCCCGAAAACCAACAAAGAACCGGCCAGCGCAAGAGCCCGCAGTGAGGAGCTATGAAGCATACGTTCCACCTTCATTCGCACGCGGGCTCGTGAAATTAGGAATCCGCGCCGAGAGATCATGATCGGCTCAGATTATACCGAATCGGTAACTAAGTAGATCTACGGATGTAGCGTCAGCTTCTGCACGCGCCAGTTAGTCAACTCGCCAGCGTAGAGAACGTTCGGATTGCGGCAATCGATTTCGTTCACCGTACCGAATTCCTTCGCCAGTTTGCCGGATGTGCCGAACTTGCCGAGTATTTTCCCGTTCAGATCCAGCTTGTAGATCTCGCCGTTGTCCATGGAATCGGGCGGGTTGGAATTCGAGCTGTAGAGATATTGGTGAGCACCGGGTGAAATGCAGATGGCCCATGGCGCGCCTACGTCCGCGATCTGGGTCTTGAAATTTCCGTCGTTGTCGAAGACTTGAATACGCTTGTTACCCAGATCCGCGACATAGACGTTTCCTTGGGCGTCCACGGCGATCGAATTCGGCATGTCGAATTGGCCTTCTCCGGCGCCTTTCGATCCCCAAGTCTTGACGAATTTCCCGAATTTGTCCAGCTTGACGATTCGCGCGTTGGTATAGGCGTCGGAGACGAAAATATTCCCGGCGGCATCCCAGGCGACGTCGGTAGGACGATTGAAGTTGTCGCCGGCAATTCCCTGCCCCGGCACTCCGCGTCCGCCGCGTCCGCTGCCGCCGGCTGGATTGACGGACTCCGGCTTTCGGCCGAACGCCATCAGGAACCGGCCGGAGGGATCGAATTTCACGATCACATCGGCGCCGCGGTCCACGGTCCAGATGTTGTCATTCGAATCCACGCGAACCGATTGAGCAAACATGAATCCATAAATGCCGACGCCAATCTCGCCAAGGTACTTCCCCGTGGCATCGAATTGGAAGAGCCGCGAACCCCCGTGCGTGAAGAAGCGCGATCCGCCCATTGTGGCCTCTTCTCCGGTGCGCGTGTAGACGAGGATGTTGCCCTTGGAATTCGTCGCCACGCCCGCGGCTTCGCCTAGATGAAGATTTGCCGGCAGCTTCAGAAGCGTGGCAACGGAATCGAAGGGGATCTCGGGCGCCTGAGCGAAGAGCAGGCTGTTTGCGAGTAACGCTATTGGGACATACAAGATTTTTCGCATGGCCTATCTCCCACTCGGGTGCAGAAGGAGTTTCTGCACGCGCCACAATTGGATCTCCGCAACGAAGAGTTCGTCGGGGTTGCGGCAATCGATCTCGTGCAGTCCGCTGAACTCACCCAGTTGCTTGCCCGCCTTGCCGAATTTTCCGACGATTGTTCCATCGAGCTCCATCTTGTAAATCTCTCCGGTAACTGACGCGAAGGTGGAGTCGTTCCCGTCCGGGTATGAGTTCGACGAGAAGAGATATTGGTGCGGCCCGGGAGAAACACATACTTCCCAAGGCGCGCCCACATTGTCGTATATGGTTTTGAACGTGAGATCGTCATCGAAGACCTGGATGCGGCGATTACTTCTGTCTCCCACGTAGACATTGCCTTTGGCATCCACGGCCAACGTGTGCGGAAGATTGAATTGCCCTGGAGCGGAACCCTTCGAGCCGACGGACGCGACGAACTTGCCGTTTTTGTCGTACTTCACGACGCGCGAATTGCCATAACCATCGGAGACAAAGATGTTACCCGCTGCGTCCCAACCCACATCGGTTGGCCTGTCGAAGATGTACTTCCCCGGATTGGCGGCGGGCAACTGCGGCTGAGGCCCTGCGATGGCATCGGAGGGCTCCGGCCTCCTGCCGAGCGTCATCATCACGCGGCCTTCGGGATTGAACTTGATGACCATGTTCGATCCCTCGTCGACCGCCCAGATGTTATCTTGCGAATCCACGCGCACCGCATGGGCAAAGACGAAGCCGTAAAGACCCTCTCCGATCTCGCGGACGTAGGCGCCCTTCTGATCGAATTCAAACAGCCGCGTCCGCTGGCTCCGCGTGTAGACGAAGATGTGCCCCTTGGAATTCGTCGCCACGCCGATGCCCTCGCCAAGATACAAATTGGCGGGGAACTTCAGCAGGTTGGGGACCGACTCGTAGGGGATCTCCGGCACGTTTTGCGCCTTGGCGCGAGCAGCCAGGGCGGCAGGCGTGAGGCTCTGCCCGAATATGGGCAGGGCAGTCAGGATCGCCATGGAAAGCGTGATTTCGCGATGTCTCCACATAAGGCCTCGATTGAGTATATATTGTGTGCGACACCCATCGAGAGGAGAATACACCCCAGGAGATCGATTCACGTCCGCCATCGCAATAGCCGCGCTAAGCGTGGTTCCGGGCCACCCATACTACAAGGGTGCGGCACGACGGCCGCCGGTCGTCGGATGAGGGAGTCTAACTACCGGGCGTCATGATGTGGGCCGTTGATGTGCCCGCGTTCATGATCCACACGCCGCCCTGTTTGGGATTGTCGGGCAGTCCGGTGGAGGTTGACGTGGCGCCGGGAACGGCGATGGTCACATGTATGCGAGCGTGCGCCTGATCGGGGCCGCTCATGTCGTACCACACCGATCCGTACTCCGGTTTCACTCGGGTCCCATCCTTTTCGGCTGCCTCAAGCGCGGCTTGTCTGGCGGCCGTGTCACTCATTGCCTCGAACTTCCGATTCTGAGCGACCCGATCCAGGTTGGCGATGCTGGTACATTGCACGGCGAATGGCTGCCTCTGTCCGGGCTGGCCAGACCGGTCGTAGCAGACCAGCCGGTTCGTGCCTTTCTTCAGCGTTTCGTATGTATTGTCGGCTTTCCACTTAATTACCGTGGCCCCGTCGTGCAACTGGCGAGGCGCCGCAGCCAGAGCCCGGTCGATTGTTTCCTCCGTCGTCTGGGCAATTGCGCCGGCGGAGACCGCCAACACGCCGAGAATAATCGGGAAGATGCGTTTCATTCTGTGACCTCCATTGCTGTGCAAGTACCAGACTGGAAACACGTAAGGCTTGTTCACGCGATTCGCCGAACCAAAGTCTGGGTGATTGCTTAAGATTACAACACAGGGCAGACTGGAGGGGTTTAATACTTGTTACATCATGAGACCGCTGCTACTCCAACACGACAACCTCGTGATTTTCCACGCGCGGAATCTCGAACTCCACCCAGCCTTGCTTCATTCCAGCGGCAAGCCTGCGGCCGACCACCAGGCACTCGGCGCGATGGCCGCGCAGTTCTCCGTCAAGCCTTACGCGAACTCGCAACGGACCAACTGGAATCAATTCCTCCATTGGGGCCCGCCACGATGCCTCGTTGCTCAGGTTGGTAACGTGCAGAATCAGGCGTTCAGGCTGCCGGTAGAGATGACAATCGAGTAGTCCCGGCCCGCTAACTTCCAAGGGGATTCGTCCTGCCGAGACCCAGCGGACCAGGTTCGCCAATAGCGTCGCATGGTCGGGCAGGTTTTCGGTGAAGTACAGGCGGTCGAGATTGGCCGGCAGATAAGCGACGCGAGAAGCGCCGACCGTCCGCAGAATCAGCGCGGCGATATCGGTCTTGGGCTGCCGCATCCACGCCGTTTCCGGCGGATAGGCAGGAAATGCCGGGATGAACGTCATCGGGACGAGGGCATCGGGCTCGGTGCGAATGCTTTCGAGTGTGCCGCCGAAAGGTAGAATATCGGTCTCTTCGAAGCCCCGCAGCGCCTCATGCCGAGCGCCCTGGACCGCGGGTTCATCGCCGCCCTTCGGACCCGGAACCTGCGCGCGCAGTTCGGGCGTTAGCCTGAAATAGGTGTGCGCGACGCCGCCCGCGCGGCGCGGAAATCCGTGAGCCGGAGCATGCGCTCCAAACAGATCGGCGAGTGCGAAATCCGGCCTGGCATCACCCCACTCATCGAACAGGCTGGACGCGCCGGTGGCGACTACGCCTCCGCCACGCGCCGAAAAGCGGCGGATTGCCTGGCACTCCTCATTCGAAAGCGCACCGACATTGGGTAGCGCCAGGACGCTGAACTGCGAGGCGTCGCGCTCGATGTGGCCGGCGAACACCGGCGCGTAAGGAATGCGGGTGCGAATCAATGCCTGAATGAAGCCGCGATATGGCGCATCCACCAGTTCGACAGCTTCGTCGCGGCCGAAATAATCTGTGTTCCTCTGCGACCAGACTACGCCTACCGCCGCCACGGGGCGGCGGTTGAGCAGGTAGCGCTCGTAGCGCCGATGCCATCGGAACACGGGCTCCGCCGTGCGGTACATGCGCCGGTCCTCATGATAGGCGCCGACGTGATGCCACCACGGCTGGATGCCGCCGGAGATACCTGCGATCATCCACATGCGAGCCTCGGCCGCCGGCTTGCTCGCCAACCGGAACTGGCTGCGCCCATTTTGGTAGAGCGCCATGCTTTCGGGTATCATTTTGTCCCAGCCCAACAATCCATGCACCAGCTTGCCGGCCTCGGCGTTCTGCTGGAAGCCCGCGCTGTCCGTGCGCGCCTGATGATCGAGCAGCACTATCTCCGACCGCTTGCAGATTTCGGCGAAGTTACGAAACGACCGCGATTGCGAGGAGATAGAACCGCTATTCATGCCTATCCACAGACAGTCCGGTCCGCCCGCCGCTTTCGTGACCCGATTGTTGAGATCCCACAACTCCAGGCGGCGCCGGTAGTTCCACTCGATCCACTGACGGTACGCCGGATTGTTCCAATCGCGAGCGCGCGGCAGCGGCTGCCCGGCGCTTTCGCGGAAGCGCCGCGCGCAGTTTTCGCAATAGCAAATGCTGTTGCGGTCGAGGCCGCTCCAACTGTTGTCAGTGAATCCCTCGGGATGCGAGCGTTCCACGATCTCGCGTCAGAATGGCTGGGATGTACTCTTCGTAGTAAGGGCTATTGACGCAGGTAACATATTTGTCCTCGGCCCGATACGGTTCGCCCGAAATCTGGCGCGCGAACCAATCGGGATGCGCGCGAAAGAGATCTTCGGCTACGCGATTGGAATCCATGCGCGCGAGCACGGCTAAGCCATCCGCGTGCGCTGCGGCCGCTAGCTCGCCGAAGAGATCGCGGCCGTTGAGAAACTCCGCGCGATGGTGGAGCGGGAACTTGCTCGGGTAATACGCGACGATTCCGCCCGCGTTAACGATCACGCCTTGGATCGCGGTGCGCTTCCAATACTCGCGCCACCACGCAATGTCGTAGCGGGTGGGATCGCGCTCCGGTAATGTTGGTCTGACCCCAGCGGGCGACGCGGCGATACCAAGGAGCGCCGCCTTCCTGCGTGGAAGCTGCGGCCGCACCCGCCGCGAAATTGGCCTCTACAAATGCGCGCCTGGTGAGCATGCAGCCAATATACATGCTGCGCGTGGAGATCGATACCCGGCGATGGCATTGTCGACCGGGGGCATTTGGGTGTAGGCTCGCGTGCCGCAAGATGAGACTCGCCGCCCACAACTTTCCAGGCATCACTCGTAAGCGGGGATAAAAACAATCCAAATATGGCCGATATGCCCATTGAACAAACATTTGAAACCTCCCATCGAGATGGGCGGCACTAGACTTTGGGGACATCTATCTATGCGTAGCAGCCAAACTCTTACACCGCATTCGCGCGACCAACGTCAGGGTGTTGCTGGGCGGACGCCGAAGCGTTCCTGTACAGCGCGATCACTTACTCTTGTCCAATTCTGCATATTCGGCGCATTTCTTCTGTTGCCAGGAAGCGCGGCGTACGCGCAGAGTGCTCCGACCGTCGGAAGCGCCGTTACGGCCGCTTCCAACCCAATAACTGCCCGGACCACGACGCTTACTGTTCTTGGCGCGGATATCAATGGGGAGGGCACGCTCACATACACGTGGTCGGCCACGGGTCCGGCGCCTGTCACGTTTAGCAGCAATGGCGCCAACGCCTCCAAAAGCACTACGGCGACCTTTCAGACAGCCGGCGCTTATTCCATACAGGCAGTAATTGCAGACGCCAACGGATTGAGCGTTACGAGCACGGCCAAGGTCGTCGTAAACCAACAAGTTTCGAGAGTAACCGTCAATCCGCCCTCTGCAACGATTTCGGCCTTTACTTCTCAGCAATTTACGGCGAGTATCCTAGATCAGTTTGGCCATGCTTTCGCCCAACCCGCCCAACCCGCTGGATGGACCGACCTGGTGAACACTCACCTCCAGAGCGTATGCCCGCCGGATAACTTCGGCGGCCAGGTCTATCCTTTTTATTCTCTGTGTCCTAACGTGATCGCTGCCTGGAGCGGGGCAACAGCAGATACCCTACGAAACCGTCTGATCATCTGGGGCGGAGGCCACCAAAACTACTCCGGTAATGAGGTCTTTTCCTTGAACCTGGATGCAAACCCGCCGACGATGACCCGCCTGACGGATCCAAGCGTATTTAATTCCAACACACAGGTCTGTCCCGAGAGCAACCTATCGGACGGAACGCCTGTGGCGCGCGAAACTTACAATGATCTTGTCTATTTGCCAGGTGTTGACAGGATGTTCTCATTCGATGGCGTAAAGGAGCCATGCGGCGGCGGTTCGGGCCGCACATGGACGCTGGATCTTTCCACATCCCCTCCGGTCTGGCATGCAATGGACCCGGTGAATGGATTTAACCCCGCTCCGGTCAGCGATGGAGGGGCTGGTTCGGTGACAGGCGCGAACTGCGCGTACGACCCAAACACGAACTCGGTGTTCTGCTCCTGGGGTAACGAGTTCGGCTTGATGCAATATACCTACAGCGACAACACGTGGAAACACCTGGCGGTTAGCGGAAGCGATGTCGTGGCGGGCGCTTCCACAGCCGTGGTGGACCCTGTACGCAGGTTATTAGTATTCATTGGAAACGTTGGCGACGGCGTTACGTTCAAAGTGAACGCTATTGATATCTCGGGCGCAGATCCTACCTATTCGGTACAAGATTGGACATCGAAGGTATCCGGTTGCGCGGGCATGAACGCCGGTTGGCCTGGCGTAGCGTATGACCCGGTCCTGGATCGTATTGTAGTCTGGCCAGGCAGCGGCAACACCGTCTACCTACTTAACGAAGACACCAAAACTTGCTCTTCGCAAACCTATCCGAACGGTCCCCAGATCAGCAGCGGTCCAGCAAATGGAACCTTTGGACGATTCCACTACTTTCCAGCGCTTAATGCGTACGCTGTGGTCAACGATGCCAACCTCGACGCATACCTGCTACGCCTGGATTCGACGTCTCTGGGTTGGTCCGTCGGCGGCGGGGGTTTCATTTCGGGCACGGGTTTGTTGACCGCGGGCTCCGCGGGAACAACTACCATTTATGCCAGCGTTGGGAACGTAACGGGCTCGGCGCAGATCACCGTCATGGCGAACACCGCCCCGCCGGCAGTTACTATAACGGCTCCCGCAAGCCAGTCGACAGTTGGCGGGACCGTTACGATTACAGCTAAGACAACGGATGCCGCAGCCATTATGAAGGTCCAGTTCCTTTTGGACGGTATCAACCTAGGAAGTCCAGTGACGGGAGCCGGCCCTACGTTTGGTTACTCTTGGAATACGACGGCATTATTTAATGGCGCCGCATTGGTCAATGGACCTCACACGCTGGCAGCCATCGCAACTGACGTCGCTGGTAATACGGCTACGAGCGCCAACGTTTCCGTGACGGTGTATAATCCGCTCGGCCTTACAGCGTCGCTGCAGCTTGCGGGGAACGCAACTGAGGTAAGCGGCGTAGCTAACGGATCGGTAGTAACTCCTGCCATCGCCCCAGCCGGATTTACAGGCAAAGTGGTGGTGAATGGCAGCGGGTTAGTGACCTTTACGCCCGCGCTCTCCGGCAATGGCGTTTACTTCCTGAACTGTTGTGTGAACGGAAATAATGCGTACTTTAAGTTCACGGGCGCGACGCTCGGGAACATATTCAACGTGAACCAGGGGCAAATCGCGTTCTACTTGAAATCAAGATACAGTTTGGCGCAGCGGATGGCGAATGCAGGGGCGCCGCGGTATGCTTTCGATGTGCAGGATGTCAGTGGACATCACCTTTTCAATTTCCTGACGGAGGTGAGCGGCAGTAACCTATTTTTCAGCTACACAATTGCGGGTACATCGAATTACTACGTTGCGCCGACCGGTACGGAGGACGCGCTATTCGGGAACGGTGTTTTGCTGAATGTGAAGCTGACGTGGGACGGCAGCGTTACGAACCTGTATTTGAACGGAATGCTCGCGAAATCAGCCGCCTACGCTAAACCGACCGCCAACTGGGCGGCGGGATCGGCATTCGATCTAGGAGCTTATGAGTATCAGACCTATGGCGGCTTCAATACATCGGACGACGCGATTGCACAATTTACGGTCGCTGGGCCGAACACCGCTCCGCCGGCGGTAGCGCTGGCGGCTCCTGCCGTGGGCGCCACGGTCAACGGAGTTGTTACAGTGGTCGCGAATGCCACCGACCCTGCTAAAGTGGCGGGGGTCCAGTTCCAATTGGATGGCTCAAACCTGGGCCCGGCGGCAACCGGCGCGGGGCCGTCTTATAGTTGTACATGGAATTCGAAGACGGTTTCCAATGGAGGACACACGCTCACGGCCGTGGCCAGTGACGCGGCAGGAAATACGGCAACAAGCAGCATTCCAGTGATGGTGAACAATGATACTACCCCGCCAGCAGTAACGATAACTGCACCGGCTAATGGGGGCACAGTCAACGCCGCGGTTACGGTCATTGCGAACGCTACGGACAACGTGGGGGTGACGTCCGTTCAGTTCCAGTTGGATGGAGTAAACCTAGGCGGCCCCGTAACGGGAGCCGGTCCCACATATAGCTATTCGTGGAGTACAACGGCGAATGCGAACGGAGCGCATACGCTGGCGGTTGTGGCCAGCGATGCGGCAGGCAATACGGCAAAAAGCAGCGTTTCGGTGACAGTAAACAACGTATTGACGCCAGCGGTAGCTTCGGGAGTGGCGGCAAGCGCGATTTCATCATCGGGGGCGACGATCGGATGGACGACGGATCAGGCCTCGAATTCGCAGGTCTCATATGGCGCGACGAGCAGTTACGGATTATTAAGCCCGCTGAGCCAGACGATGGTAACGGCGCACTCGGTGAACTTGAGTGGATTGACGGCATCGACGACATATCATTACCAGGTCTTGTCTCAAAACGCGCAGGGGAGCGTGACGGCATCAGGGGACTATACGTTTACGACGGCGGCAGCGCCTGTGGGACCGCAACCGCTGTTGCAGATGCATTTGGATGCGACCGAAGTAAGCAGCGCAACGAACGGATCCGTGGTAACGCCAGCGATCGCGCCCACGGGGTTCACTGGCAAGGTTGTGGCAAACGGAAGCGGATCGGTGACTTTCACTCCCGCGCAATCGGGGAACGGTGTTTACTTCCTGAACTGCTGCGTAAATGGAAACAACGCCTACTATAAGTTCACCGGCGCGACGCTTGGGAATATCTTCAACGTGAACCAGGGGCAAATCACGTTCTTTTTGAAGTCACGATACAGTTTTGGGCAGCGGACGGCGAATGCGGCGGCGCCGCGGTATGCCTTCGATGTACAGGACGTCAGCGGACATCACCTGTTCAACTTTCTGACCCAAGTGTCTGGAGGATATTTGTTCTTCAACTACACGATAGCGGGACTTTCGTATTACACCTGGGCGCCCCAGGGGACGGAGGACACCCTTTTCGGCAATGGGGTCGTGTTGCAAGTGACAATGACGTGGAACGCCGGCGTCACGAATCTTTACTTGAACGGAACGCTCGTTAGAACAATGCCATACACGATGCCGACGACCAACTGGACGACAGGGTCGGTTTTTGACCTCGGGGCGTACGAGTATCAGACCTACGGCGGATTCAATGCGTCGGACGACGTGATCGATGAGTTCACGGTCCTGCCCGCGGCGCATTAAAACAAAAGGCCTGCGGGAGCAAGACTGCGGCGAGCGATCGCTGATTTCTGCACCGAAGCTTCATCGGTAGTTTCGGTGCAGTCGGATCTTGCAGCCGTGGTTTGCACCACGCGTCCGCTACGCCCGCCGGTTCGATATGATCGAGGTTGCCGATCGAAAACGCTGGCAGCGGATCGGCCGGAATCCCGATGTCTCTTCAACGCATCCTCTACTTTGGGTTGGCCTTTGCAGCCGTGCAGCCGAACCTCGTTTCGCAGACTCCCACTTACTGGCCTACAGAGACATGGCGGACAGCAACGCCGGAATCGCAGGGCCTCGATTCCGAGGCGCTGGCCAACGCGATCGCTCAAGTCGCCGAAAAACACCTGGGTGTGCATAGCCTGCTGGTGGTCCGTCACGGATATGTCGTAGCCGATGCATCGATTTTTCCGTATGACGGCGCGACGCCGCATGACTTGGCATCCGTGACCAAGACCATAACCTCCGTGCTTGCCGGCGTCGCCGTATCTCAAAAGCTGATCCGACTCGATCAACCTGTGTTGCCGCTTTTTCCTAACGAAACGCCGGCGATCTCCGACGCGCGGAAACAGAAGATCACGATGGGCGATTTGCTGCGGATGGAGTCCGGGCTCGATTGCGGTTATCTCCCGGGCGAACAGGAATTGGAGCAGATGAAGCGCTCGGCAGACTGGGTGCAGTCCGCATTGGCGCTTCCGATGAAATACGATCCGGGGACGCACTCGGCATATTGCAGCCCTGGCTATCATCTCTTGGGTTCAGCGATTGGCGCCGCGGCCCGCACGAGCGAGGCGGAATTCGGCAAGAAGTACCTATTCGATCCGCTTGGAATCCACGGCGTGGTGTGGGCCGACGATCCGCAGGGCCGAAGCCATGGCTGGGGCGACAGCCATTTCTATCCGCGGGACTTGGCGAAGATCGGCTATCTGTACCTGCACGGCGGGGCTTGGGACGGCAAGCAGATCTTACCGGCGGAGTGGGTCGCCATGTCGACCGCGCCGCCAACCGGCGCGCGTGGCGAACACGGCGGCATGGGTTACGAATGGAACGTCATCAACGGGCCGAACGGGCGCCAATACGGCGGCACGGGCCGCGGAGGTCAGTCGTTGATCGTGTGGCCCGACCTCGACATGATCCTGGTGAGCTTCGCAGGAGGCAACGCCGGACCGATCGCTCAATTGGTCCGGCAGGCCGTCAAGTCGGATGGGCCGCTGCCAGCGAATCCCGAAGGCTATGCGCACTTGAACCGGCAAGTGGGCGACGCAAAAAAAGCGCCGGCGGCGGATGTCACATCTCCGTTACCTGCAATCGCTGCGTCGATTTCTGGGGCCGTCTATACGTTTCCGCTGAATTCGTCGCGCCTCGATAGCCTGTCGCTAAGGTTTGCCAAAAATGGCGAGTCTCGCGTGGATCTTGCTTATTACGGCCAACCGCTGAGTTTCCCGCTTGCCCTGGACGGAGTGTACCGCCTCGGCCCGAACGGCCCGTTTCACATGCCGGCCGGCGCAACAGGAAAATGGATTGCGGATGACGAGTTTCTGCTCGACGCGAACTTTGTCGCGAACATCAATCACTACACGCTGGACATCCGGTTCCAAGGCGATCAAATCGAAGTCACCGCGAATGAGGCGTCGGGGCTGATTCGGAATGGACAGTTGACCGGAAAACGTCGTCGATAGATAACCGCCACTGGCGTTACCATAGGTCGGAAATGCGTTTCTTCCGGATTGTTTCCCTGTTCTTGCCGCTCTTTGCGTGGTGCCAGCCCTCTGCGCCGCCGCAGGACCCGGAGGCAGTCGTGGCTACAGACCTCGGGACCTTCCGCTTCGAATTCGCCCCGGACAAAGCGCCCAAACACGTTCAGCAATTTCTCACTCTGGCGCAGCAGGGGTATTACGATGGCAGCGCCTTCTTTCGCGTGGTAGCCAATGGCACCATTCAGGGCGGCGATCCGCTGCTCAAGAATCCCAAGACTGCGCGGGATCGCCGGGGATGGGGTGGGCTTCGGCAGTCGGTGCCAATCGACTGCCTCAAAAGGCCCGTTCGAATTCTCAAGGTCGCCATCAAGAAGAAGGTGGAGCGGTCGTTCCTACCGGTTAGCGCCGGGCGCAGGCCGTATTAGCGCCTTGAGGTTCTCGAACGAGACGTCACTTACAGGCTCCCCATTGATAAACACCGTGGGAGTGGAGTTGACCCCGAGTTCGCTCCCGAGTGCGATGTCTTGCTCGACCTGTCCCGAGGTCAACGCATGGCCCACGCAACGTTGGAACTCCCGTTGGTCCAGGCTCGGTACCGTCCGCGCCCAGCCTGCGATGCGCGTCCCCAGATTGTCCTGGGACAGTTCCTTTTGGTTGATAAACAGGAAGTCGTGCAGACTCCAAAACGCATTACTGCCCTGCCGCTGAGCGCACGCCGCAGCCTCGGCGGCAGAAAGCGCCCAATGGTGCATTGAGAGCGGAAAGTAGTGATACAAGATCCGCAGCCTGTCTCCTTCTGAGGCGGCAAGGTCGTTAGCGGTTTTCGCCAAGCCGGCGCAATAAGGACACTGGAAATCCGAGAACACTGCTAACGTAACGGGCGCATTCGGGCTGCCCCTCGTGGGTACATTGGCGCCAGACAGCGCGTTAACTGTCTGTCGTAGCCGCTCGGCTGCCTCTTTTGGATTAGGACGGGCATCTAGGTCTAGGAGGTCTCCAGTGAGAAAGCGAAAGTCCGGGGAAGCGAATAGTTCCGCGCGGAATTGTCGCCCGCTCAGCGTTGCGAAGACCAGACGTCGAAAACAGGAGTTGAATACGGATCCCCCATCGGCGACCGGGATTTCAGATGTAGATGGCAGATTGTGCTTGAGGCGAACGAAGGCAATCAGGCGCTCTTTGTCGGCACGGGTGGGGGGCGCGCATCGCTCGGGCACCCACAGGCGTAATGCCCCTGCCGCAACCCCGCCCAGCAAAGCCGCGCAGGCTACTATCTTTGCCCAACTCATTTGCCGCGCCTCGGCGCGAACTCATTCTCACACATACCGAGGTCACCGTCGCAGTAGCCGGAACAGCAATCCGGGTCGTCTGCACACGCCCCGCCAATGTCAACGCAGCATCCGGTTGTATTTTGGCATGTCACGACATTGCACGTCGCCGCACAGCCAGGTACGCCCGCGCAGCCCGCCGAACCGTCATATTGCGCGCCCAAGCTACAGTCAGTGCCGCCAACTGTGTTGCTATATCCGCCACACGCGGGGGGGGCAGTCGTAGCCCTCTGACTCGTTAAAGTGGCCGTTACAACTCGTGGCGCTGCACGAGCCTTGGGCGTACGCAGTTCGCTCAAAAAGGGAAAACAACCGCGCCGCTAGCCCCCCGCGAGAGCCGCATCCGCGGATCTGCCGGGAGGCTTGCGAGGCCCTTCTTGCGTCCCAGCGAGGATCGGGGCGCATTCCATCGAAGAACCCCGAAAGCCCACGACCGGACGCCGACACTAGGTCTATTCGCTTGGCGTGGCGCGCCGTAACTTGGCGAAAGTAGTCGGCGTCCCATTGCGAGGCGAGCAAGATGCCAGCACCCGTACTAATTATCGCGCACACAAACACTGCCGTTCGTTTTGCGAACATACCTATCGTCCTTTCCTTCAAATATCGTAGGCGAATGAGGGAGAGAGCGTCTATTGCCCGCCCGCCGACGGCCTGTCTGCGAATGTATACCGCCGGAACCCGTTGCCCGCGCTGGTCAGCAAAGTGCGCCCTTCAAAGCCCAGAATCCTCCCAGTAATACTTGAATCCTGCAACACGAGAACGGGTCTCCACGAGCTTGTAGCGCGATCAAGTTCGATCGGCGCGAGTGGTGCCGCCTGTTTCGCGACGATTACTAAGTCGTTCGCCGAGCTTAGCCCAACGCCCCCGAAATGGTAGGTATCCGAGTAACCCTCCGGGCAACCGTACCGGCCTAACTCGACGCCGTCGAACGAAAACTCAAGATATTCGCATGCAAGAGTGAGCCACCCAATCCGGTCGCGGGATGCCATCAGGGCCGACGGGTCGCTCACCTTACTGAGGCCTGTCTTGGATTGCTTGGCGCCGCGTATGGAGATGGATGCCAGGATCTGGCCCGAAGGTGAATAACGTCGGAGCACATTTGGATCGCGCGGCACGTAATGATCGTTCATCACTGCACCCACAGTCCATATCGTCCCGTCAGGGCCGATCACAACAGCGTTTGGGTCGTAGGGCCACACGCGCGTAACAACCTGGTGGGACCGGTCAGGCGAAAACCAAGCAATAAATGAGCCCATACGCGAATCGCCGCTCATGGCCCAACCCACGGCCGCAAGACTCCCGTCTGGACCGGTCGCCACGTCGCGTACCGTTGTGTAGTCTGCAGCGGGGATCGCCAGCGCCACAAATTCCTGCTCCCCATGATCGCCTATCGTTGTCAATACGGGGTTCCGCTGGCACGGCTCGCAACCCGCAAGACGGTTGTTCGTCCAGTGAGGGAGACGCCCGCCGTTGGGAAGCGTCGCCGAAGTATCATCGTGCCTTGCAGTTAACTGATGCTGCGCCTGCCCTGGAAATAGAACTACTATGGCAACGAAGCATACCGAAAAGATCCCGCGGGTTCTCATCTTTCTAAACCTCCGCCAGTTCTGGATGAACTATGCGCCTGCAACGGACATCTGTCAATATCTTTCGGGTATTCATTGTTCCAATTCTGACACCTCTCTCGATTCGCTTTATCAGATCCTCCGTGCATTCGGGATGTTACCGTCAACCGCTACGTTTCCCGCTTGCCCTGGACGGAGTGTATCGCCTCGGCCCCAACGGCCCGTTTCACACGCCGGCCGGAGCCACAGGGAAATGGCTCACGGATGACGAGTTTCTGCTCGACGTGAACTTTTGTCGCGAATATCAATCACTATACATTGGACATCCGGTTCAAAGGCGATCAAATCGAGGTCACCGCGAATGAGGCGTCGGGGTTGATCCGAAACGGTCGGCTGACTGGAAAGCGGCGACTATAAGTGGCGTTACCATAGATCGAAAATGCGTCTTGTCCGGATCGCTCCCCTACTACTGCCGCTTATCGCGTGGTGCCAATCCTCTGCGCCGCCCGACGATCTGGAGGCCGTGGTGGCTACCGATCTCGGCACGTTCCGCTTCGAATTCGCCCCGGACAAAGCGCCCAAACACGTGCAGCAGTTCCTCACGCTGGCCCGCCAGGGGTATTACGACGGCAGCGCCTTCTTTCGCGTGGTGGCCAACGGCATCATTCAGGGCGGCGATCCGCTGCTCAAGAATCCGAAGACTGCGCGGGATCTCTGGGGCACGGGCGGGCTAAACCTGCTGGCAGGCGAGATCAGCGACCTGAAGCACGAGCGCGGCGTGGTCTCCAGCATACGAATTCCGAATAAGCCGGATAGCGACGGCGCCCAGTTCTTCGTGTGCCTCTCTCCGCAGCCCGCGCTCGACGGCAAATACTCGGCGTTCGGACGGGTCACCGAAGGCATCGATGTCGTGCAACACATCTCCCAAGCGCCGGTCGGCGCCGATGGGTTGACCGAAACGCCGGTCCGCATTCTCAAGGTGACCATCGAGAAGAAGAAGGTGGAGCCGTTCCTCACGGCGACGCCCGACGAGATGCGCAAGACTGTCACGCTACGGACCACGCTCGGCTCCATCAAGATCAAAATGGAGCCGGACTGGGCGCCGAATCACGTGCGCAACTTTCTCAAGCTCGTCTCCACGGGTTGGTACAACGGCACGGCCTTTCACCGCGTGGTCAAGGGTTTCGTGGCGCAAGGCGGAATGGGCGATACTCGCATCGGCGAACCTACGCACCCCGCCGACCGCTGGGTGCGTCCCCTAAAAGGCGAGTTCCGCGACGATGTCAAGCACGAACGCGGCATCGTCTCGATGGCGCGCGGCGACGATCCCGACTCCGCCACCACCAGTTTCTTCCTAATGCTCGGATCCGCCCCGCACCTCGACGGCAAATATACAGCGTTCGGCCGAGTGGTGGCGGGGATGGAGGTGCTGGACGCCTTCGACAAAGAGGAGGTGGATGGCGAGACTCCCAAGCGGAGGCTGGAGTTAATCGAAGCGACAATTGACAAGTGAGCCCTTGCGCGCCAACACGAAGGCGATCGCTGCGCCGACCTACGGTTCGATTTCGAAATCCGTGGATTGGCGTCACTGTGGCGAACTTACTCTTGGCAAGTTTATCGGTAACGATTACTTGCAGCACATATTCGCCCGGAGTCATGTCACGGCCCAGCGATCAGTTCTCCGCCGGCAGTCGCGCGCCCGGCGCCAGACGCTGCTCCCGCCTTGGCCAGCATCATCTTCTCACCCGCCATCACTTGCTCGCCGTCGTGAAAGACCCTGGTTTGCACCTCTAACTCGGAATTCTCGCCGGCTCCGCTCTTCGCGTTGATGATTTCGTAGCCATAGACGACCACCGTACCGCGGCGAAAGATCCGACGCGCCGCGCCGCCTGTGGCGTCCTCGCCGGGACCCGTCTCCTGGGAAGCTGCCGGGAGTCACTCGAGCCGCCGACTCCTGCAGAACGATTCCCGAGAGCGCTAAGCGTCCGCTTTCGACATCCGGCGCCTCGACATACTGTTGGGCCGAACCGCTTCCTTCAGTCGCGACATCGCGCACTGCCGCTCGCACCACATAGGGTCCGGGCCTGGTTGACGGGAACATGTATGCCGTACACGAGACCTTTCTTCATGGCGCCGTCGAATTTCTGCGCGGTCAACTGAAGATTGAACGTAGTATCGATGGGCGCCAGGGCCAAACCGTTTTCGTCGAAAGCCGCGGCAGCCAGATCGATTGAAGCCTTGTGGTTGCCATCCGGCTCGGTTGACCACTTCAGCTCCTTCGGGTTCAAGTAGATATACGCGGTAATAAACGAGCCTGTCTTGGGCTGGTTTGCGAACAGCGCCGTGAGGCGCAGATGAATGGAACCGGCTGAGAACGGAGATTGCAGCGCACGGACGATCTCCGCTTCGCGCCCACGCTCCAGCGGCTGATTTCCGCCCGGCTCGCCGAAGAAGCCTTCGCGGGAGCGGACATGCAAGCCGGCTCCTTTTACCTTTACCTCGACTCTGTGGAATTTCGACTGGCCGTTGGCCGTCTTCGAAAGTATCGGCGCCGGGAACATAGCCGATCAGGTAGTAACCATCGCTATCTTCGGCCGCTTTCCGCAGCGCGCCGTTCAGGTCGTTGGTATCGTGCAGAAACAGGCCGCCGGTTTCCTCGGCCAGCTCGAACATGCCATCCTCGGTGCGAATCACTTCCTCCTCCCGCTGCGCGGGAACGCGTGAAACTCTTCTCCGCGACATGCCGGCGGTGTTATCGGCGGCGGTAACTTGGTAATTCGGCATGCCTCGCGGGTCGATGGCATGGATCACCACCGAGGCGCGGCTGGCGGCATCGCTAAGTTGCTGAACCGCGTGGGCCACCATTTCGTCGGTGGCGCCCCGGAAGATCAGGCGAATGTTCTCGGTAAACAGGATTACGGACTTGCGGCCTGGAAAACTCCTCATGGAATTCACCACGAATCGCAGCGCCCCGAGTGTTCCAACAGCCAGGGTCTCTTCGCGGAAATGGTTGAGCGCAGCGGCGCCGCGCACGCCGCTGCCCAATGGCGCGAAGCTACTCATCCCGACGCGACTCTCGCCATACTTCACGCGATCGAGCGCCGCGTACAGCAGGCGCTTATCGGTGGTGAACTGCTGCAACGCTCCCATGCCGGCGCCGGTGCGGACAATGGCCACCAGGTCGCCCGGACGCATCTGTTCGTCGATGAAATTCCGGATTGCGTTGCGGACGGCGGGAATGTTTTCGCCGGCCAGTCCCAGGTCATCCACCACGAGCGCGAGGGTGCGGCGCACTTCAGCGGGCCGCAGCACCGGTGGCGGCGGGGGCGCTTCGCCTTTCACTGGCTTGGCAATTACGGCTCGATGGGATGCTCCGTCCGCCGCTGGTTTCGTCGACACGTAAGAGAACTTCGTAATGGTCTGCGGCTTGCCGTCCTGCAAGATCTGGAAGGCCGTGGACGGCAAGTCCGCTACACGCCTGCCTCGGGAATCGGTCACGACGGCGTCCACCTGAACCAGGTTGACATCGATTCGTATTACGGTGTTAGGTATTGCCCCCGCCACGGGGCCGGTTTGCGGTGCGGGATTCTGTGCAAATGCTATGGCCAGTGCCGGAAAGAGCGCCGTCAGTCGCATGGCTGCCCGTTACTTCAGCGCTTTTTCGATTGCGCCCGTCACGCCGGGCGATTCGGGCTCAATCGCGGGCTCGAACCGTGAGATCACCTTGCCGTTGCGGTCCACCAGAAACTTCGTGAAGTTCCATTCGATCTCGCCGCCCGTGGCGGGGTTGCCCTTCTTATCGGTGAGGAATTGGTAAAGCGGCGTGGCATCCGCGCCCTTGACCGATACTTTAGAGTACATCGGAAATGTGACCTGGTACTTGGAGCTGCAGAAGGTCTTGATCTCCTCATTAGTACCAGGTTCCTGTCCGCCGAAATTGTTGGCGGGGAACCCGAGAATCACGAAGCCCCGGTCTTTGTACTTCTCATAGATCTTTTCCAGACCCGTATATTGCGGAGTGTAGCCGCAACGGCTGGCGACGTTGACAATCAGCACCACTTTGCCGCGGTACTCCGCCAGCGGCGCCGGTTTCCCGTCAAGGGAATTCAAGGTAAAGTCGAGCACGCTGGATGCGCCGAAAAGAGAGGCAGCCATGATCATTCCTGTGAGGCAGAGTTTTCGCATGAGGAAAGCCGTCGATTGAGGATACGACACGATCCTTATTGGAACAACATTGGGGCGAAGTCGCTTAGGAATTTCCGCCAGATGAACCAATAGTGGATGCCGGGCATTTCATGGTACGACGTCGCGAAACCGACTTTCTTGACTTCTTCGGCCATGGCGACGGTGCCGGCGTGCGCCATATCGGCATCGCCCGCGCCTAGCCAGTAGTATTTCACCCCGCCCGCTTTGACGGCGGCGAGCTGCTTTTCGAAGGTATCGTCTATGCGGCCTCCACCGCTAAATACGCCGATGTACCCGAATACGCCAGGGTTGTTGTTCGTAGCGGCGATGGTGTGGCCGGCGCCCATCGAAAGGCCGGCTATGGCCCGGCTGTTTTTGTTGGCGGTCACCCTATAATTTCTCTCAATGAAGGGGACGATCTCCTTCACCAGACTCTGCGGATAGGAACCTTCATACGGCTGCGGGGCTCTGCCGCCGGGACCTGCTCCGGCCGGACCTCCGGGGCCGCGACCTGCACCGGCCTGCCCGGGCGGCAGCGGCGCCGTAACCGATGTGACCGCCGGCGTGGGTCCGAAACCATAGCCTTGCGAAACTGTCTGGGTGGCGTTGCCGTTGGGCATCACCACGATCATCGGTTTGATCTTTCCGGCAGCCAGCAGGTTATCCATGATGATGTTGGCGCGCCCCATGGTATCCCAGGCGTCTTCATCGCCACCGCCGCCATGCAGCAGGTACAGCACCGGATATTTCGCGGCGCTGGTGTGATAGTTGGGCGGCGTATAGACGAACATACGGCGTGACTTCTCATGCAGAATTTCCGAGGGGTACCAGATGGCTTCCACCTGGCCATGTGGAACATCCTTGAAATCCCACATATCCGAGGCCGGACCAGAAATCATGAGCAGGTTCTCATACCGGTTGCCATCGCGCTGCAGTTCCGCGTTGCCAGGGTCGAGCACCTTGACGCCATCCACAGAAAATGAGTATCCCCACAACTGTTCGCCTAGCGGACCGACCGTCACGGACCAGATTCCCCGATCGTCCTTCGTCAGCGGGATATTGGTACCGTTTTCCCAATGTCCGGTGAGGGTGACTTCGCTAGCCTTTGGCGCAAGCAGACGGAACGTGACCCGCTTGTCAGGCAGAATTTCCGGCGACACGACTCGCGGTCCGCGCGGCGCGCCCCTACCCGCTGCGGCTGCTTGGGCCGGCGGCGCCCCACCCGCAGCCTGCGCTTGAACTGTGGTGGCTTGAGAGAACGCCAATGCCGGCAGAAGGAGCGGCGCCAGGGCGGCCCCGATCCGAATCATTGTCGATGCTTTCATAAGACATTCCTTTCTTTTACGACACTCCTGCATGCAAATCGAACGCGGGTAGCATGCAGGACCCGATTCCGTGCCTTAAGGACAGCATCATTATATACGTGAAGGTTGCTCAACTGGGTTGTACGATAGCGATATGGAACTCGCCGAAAAGAAGATCGCAATCCTTGTGGACAACTACTATCAGGAAATGGAAGTCTGGTATCCGCTGTTCCGGTTCCAGGAGGCTGGCGCAACCATTGTGACCATCGGCGCCAAAGCAGGTGCGACGTATACCAGCAAGTTGGGCTACCCGGTCGTGTGCCAACTCTCTTACGATGACGCCCGCGCGGCCGATTTCGATGGCGTTGTGGTTCCTGGAGGCTACGCGCCCGACCATATCCGCCGTCATGCTAAAGCCAACCAGTTCGTGCATGACATGGACGCGGCCGGCAAACTTGTCGCCTCGATCTGCCACGGTCCCTGGGTGTTGTGTTCCGCGGGCGGCATGTTGAAGGGGCGAAAGGCGACCAGTTTCTTCGCCATCAAGGACGATGTTGTCAACGCGGGCGCTCACTGGGTTGACGCCGAAGTCGTCGTAGACAAGAATCTCGTGACCAGCCGCAAGCCCGAAGACCTTCCCGCATTCTGCAAAGCCTGCATCGAAGTCATGGCAGGCGTCCTGGTATAGCAGTCTGTGGCAAAAACCGCTTCCTGGCGGTCGCGGCTCTGTAAAGTACACGCTATCGCCGAAGTCCACGCCCGGGGGCGACCCCTTCTACCAGCCGGCCGTCCCGCACCACCGGCACGCCATTCACGAGCACATAGACCATCCCCTCGGAATACTGCGCAGGATTCTCGTAAGTGGCTCGGTCGGTAACGCGGCCGGCGTCGAAAATTGCTAGGTCCGCATCGGCGCCCACTGCAATCCGCCCTTTGCTTTGGATGCCGAGGCGTTGCGCCGGCAAGAGAGTCATCTTGCGTATTGCGTCCATGAGAGTAAGCACGTGCTGTTCACGCACGTAGCGGCCCAGCACCCGCGTGAACGTGCCGGCCGCGCGAGGGTGGCCCTTGCCGTTTTCGAGAATCCCATCGGACGCAATCGCGATTGATGGATCGCTAATCGCCAGCTTCACGATATCCTCCGGGATGGAATGGATCGCCACCATCCCACCCTTCTGCCGGTAGCGGGCGAAGGTGGCGGCCGTGAGGCGCTCACCGGTTGCCGCCCATTGCAGGTCGCTGAAGGTGATGCCGCCCTGCCGCGCCTGCCAACCCTCGCTGAAAATTGCCGAACCAATGTCGGTCATTCCCGCGGTATAGGGATATGCTTCCGTAGTAATGTCCAGCCCGCGCCGGCGCGCTCCTTCAATCATCTCCAGGCACAACGGCGTCTCGCGAAGGCCCATGCTGGTGATATGCACCAGGTGCGCGGCAGCGCCCGTGGCTGCGGCGTCGGCAATTACTTCCTGCAACGCATCGATCACGCCGGGCTCCACAGGACCGCCATTGCGCATGTGGACATAGACAGCAGTCTTTTTCTCAGCCGCGAGGTGGAAGAGCCCGAGAATCTCGGCACGGGACGCTAACGGCACGTAAGCGATGCCCAGGCCGACTCCCAGCGCGCCCTCTTCCAATCCGCGTCGAACCAACTCCGCTATTTGCCGCTGCTCCTCGGGCGTTGCCGCACGCTCTACGGCCTTGTCGCGCGGAAGCAATCCGCCGCTATCGTGCATGACCGCCATTCGCGCCGGCAGGTGGCCGGAGGATGCTCCGAAATTGATCAGCGCCTTCCCTTCCCTCGCTGCATACCATTGCGATACCGGCGACACCCCCACCTCCATTTCCAGCGCGGTAGTGACGCCGTCCATCGCCTTAAACAGGTAGTTCTCCGGCGTCTGGCCGTGCGAATGGAGGTCGATGAATCCTGGAGCTACCACCAGCCCTTTCGCGTCGAGTACCGCACGGCCGTGGAGAGCTTCCGGCGATACGGCCGCGATCTTGCCTCCGCGAATCCCTACCTGCATCACTGCGTCGAGCCCGGTGGCCGGGTCCATTATCCGGCCGTTGGCGATTACAAGGTCGAACTGCTGTGCCTGCGCCCGCGCCAAGCACACCATTATCAATGCTGCCGCTACAAGCCGCATGTTTCTCCAGCATACTCGCCTGGGAGGCGGCCGCAAGATGCCGCGGGCCGTGGGAGTCAAGGTGGACCCGCGGATACCGCAGATTTCCACTGCCCCAACGGAACTCGCTTACGCCGGCGTCAGCTTTTGGGAGGATGCTGCCTGTGAAGTAAAACAAATGGGTTAAAGAGGGATCGATCACTGAGAATGTTAGAGCCCGGGCAAAGCCAAAGTTCGATATGGCGACTTTCAGTCAACATGGATCTGCCGGGAGTGCTCCGACTGAATTGAGCGGCATTTCACGGGAGCAATCAAGCTGCTGGCATGCCTGGGTCCAGCTTGGGCTCGGCGCACGCTTCTAATCATGCGTGGGAGGATGGCCCTGCATTGCCGTGCCGTCAAATACCTGATACGCTGCGGTTACACGATTCGAGTGCCATGGCAATACTTCGTGAGTCCGTCGATCTCGTGATAGATGGTGCCGATTTCTATCGAAGCATAGAGAGGGCTCCCCTAAACAAGATCCGGAACGGGTGGTGCAATTTTAGGCTACTGGCCTCCAAACAAGCGAAGGTGATCACAGACAATTCCACAGTGAGCAGTATCTCGTACTTCGATCCACGCGCAAACGGCCCCAAGGAAGAGTCCTACGGCTCGGACCGGAGGCGCAAGCTCTGGTTCGGCAGATTGAAACATCTCAACGTATCCGAATTTCTGGTTTCTACACGCCTTGATTACCAAAAACACAAGGGCGACCCTGAGCGTGCTAGGAAGGCCACGCAGGAGGCTATGGCAACTCTCGCCCGTCGGAAGTTTTCGGCGAATGTCCTCGTCCTTTCCACCAAGAAGTCCCCGCTGCTTCCGTACCTTGATGATCTGCAGGAGAGCAGGAGGTTCTCGAAAGGTCTGATCCTACCGCCCGGCGAGTCTGAATCGGGAGGACTGAGACTGACGCACGACTTCTTGGAATCGGTGCAACTCAGCGAGGGCGAGAACGACGAGCAATGGGATGAGTACTGGAGACTGAAACAGGACGGCCTTCTAATAGCAGAGCGGTGGCAGACATGGTCTGCCGAAATTCACCAGTCCGTTCGGAAGCGAATGCGGCGTTTCGGCCACAGGAACTATCCCGAGTGGCTTAAGTCGCTCGAGGAAGATCCAGATCGTGAGAAGGAGTTACTTTCTCTCGCCAGGACCGATCTAGAGCCATTTATCGACGCGATCAGGAGAGATAACAGGCGGCTGGCTAGCGAAGAGGGGATGCGCCCGCTTCTGTCTTCAGAAGGCAGTCCGAGAAGCTGCGGCCGCAGAGCGTTCAGAGTGGCAGCCTCCGGCCGAACAGCCTCGAGTGCGTCGTTGGGTGGTCAACCTTCATAAAGGGTGTCAACGTGATACGCAGAAGTGGCCACGCGAACTTTGTGATGAACTGCTTGAGAAATGCGACCTCTTGCGAGAGCGCGGCCCCCAGCTTGGGCCCCCTTTGGTCAAACCGGTGGTAGGAAGCGACGATCCGAACTTGAGACGGCTGAGGTTGAACGAAGCAGGTGGTGCGTATCGCATCGTTTTTGATCGGTGTGATGATGCGAGCTACCTTCTTCTGGCAGGTGGAAAAAAGGGAGGGTGCAGTGATGTTCGCTTTTACCAGGACATGACAGCGGCGGCCAAACGCCGAATTCGGGAATAATCCAAGCGCCCCAAATGAGAGGCCCGTGGCCGGGTTCCGCGACGGTATACGCCCGGTAACCATCGAATGGTGATCTAGCAGTGGCCTCATTGAAACGGTAATCTTCGTTGAGGCGTTCCAAAAGCACCTTGTGCCGACGGCCCCGCCGAGTAGGGGGCGCATACTGCTCGAATTAACGAGATGGCGTTTACGTCAAGGTGGGGGCGCACAAATTAGGCTCTATAGCTGACACCAGAATCTATGGGTAGGATTTGGGGGATCTTCGGGGAAATTCGCGAGTGAATCGACGGGAGTGAACCCTCTGCATCCGACGGGGCTTCGCCCCCTTGAGAAAACCAAAACGAAACCTTTCTGAGAAGGAAAAACAAGAAGCATTTTGCTCCCTCCCGCTGGTCGGGGTCGAGGACTGACGCGTCACAAGGAGATTGAAGAGTAATTGCCCGAGCTGGCATTGGTGCAAGACAGCCGGCGAAGAAGAATAGCTGATCTCCAGCGGATTGGATTAATCTGCAGTTGAGACAACGAGACTCATCGACCGACGAGGAGATCAGCCATTCAACTACAGGTTAAGACCATCTTGAATCAGGTGCAACGTTTCATAGGGTTCGTCTACCAAGAGGTCCGAATGCATCGCAGCCAGGCGGGAGCGCAGGTGATCGAGATCATCGTAGAGCCGCATGGCGGTACCGCGGGCGCTGTTCGCGTTGCCGGCGACCAGCGCCCGGCTATGACCGTTTACCTCGGCGGTGCTGGCTATTTGTGCCCCTTTGGGCATCCCGACCCATTTTTGCTATGCGCCACGTCGGGTGGAGTGTGCCGAGCACGGGGTAGTAGTCGAGCATATTCCGTGGAGCGAGGGCAAGCGTCCAGTGACCTGCGCCATGATGGGGTTCTTAGCGGTTTGGGCGCGACGGTTGAGTTGGTTGGAAACGGCGCGAGCGTTCCAGACCAGTTGGGAAGCGGTGTACCGGTCGGTGGAATGGTTTGTGCAGTGGGGCTTGGCGCATCGTGAATTGAGCGGGGTCGAGTCCATTGGGGTGGACGAGATTCATTGGGGACACGGCTTGCGCGCAGACAACTTTCTGACCGTCATCTACCAAATCGACCGGCAGTGTCGGCGCTTGCTATGGGTGGGACGCCGACGCTCGCAAGCCACGCTGCGGCGGGGCCTGAAAGGTACTGGGACCGGAGGTTGTCAAAGGATTGCGTTTTGTGTGCAGTGACATGTGGAAGCCCTACTTGAAAGTCATCGCGGCCCAGGCCGGTCAGGCTTTGCACGTACTGGACCGATTCCATATCACGAGCCATTTGAATCAGGCAGTGGATCAGGTGCGCCGTGCCGAGAACTCACGCCTACGCGGGAAAGACAAGAAAGCCGCCCAGCGGCTCAAGCATATGCGGTGGCCCTTACTCCGCCGCGGCAGCCGGGTGCGTGGTCGGGCTCGGCAAAAACTCAATGCCCTGCTGGCCAGCAAGCTGGCCACCGCACGGGCCTGGGATTTGAAGGAAACCTTCTCCTATTTCTGGAAGTACAACTCCGTGATTTGGGCCGGCGCTTTTCTCGACTACTGGTGCTTCCGGGCCATGCGCAGCCGTCTGGAACCGATGAAGCAGGTAGCCCGGATGCTGCGCGCCCATGAGCCGCTGATCCTCAATTGGTTTCGCGCCAAGAAAGAAATCTCAAATGGCGCTGTTGAGGGTCTCAACAACAAAATCCGAGTGGTTACCAGACGATCCTACGGCTTTCGCACCTTCGATGCCATGGAAATGGCCCTCTATCACAACTTGGGACGACTCCCGGAACCCGAATCGCCCCACAAGTTCTGCTGAGGAAACACAAATTAAGTCGCGTATAGAGGCCTGATCCGATGGACGGGTATGACTAAGAGAGCTTCAGCGGATTGAAGTCCAGCTGGCGGTCGGTTATCTCAGACCGGCTAACGACCACCTCCCGATTCGACCTTGGGACGAGGCACCATCAAGTGAACCGTCATGACCTAGGGCCTTTTAGCGTTGGGCCCTCTAGACAGGGCGATCTTGCAGGGCGGGTCTGGACACGTGTACAGTCCAATAAGAGAGCAACGTGTCAAACGGCGACAAGATATCCGATGAACAACGGGGTACAACCATGAGCACTGAACTGTTCTGCCGTCTGCCAGATTCGGCCAGCACTATGCGCAAGTGGAACGGGGATGACCGGACCGACCGGGCTTGGCCCAAGCAGTGGAGAGACCGGACAATTCGCGGGAGACATGCTCTCAATCAGGCTCACTTGGGCCGACGCCGAGGGGGAGAACCGGCGATTGGTCGGCTGCTTCCTTTCTGAACATGCGCGAACTGGAGCGGTTGGGGTACGTCGAGCCGAATCTAAAAACGGGTGGCCAGCGTATTCTCTGCTTTGTTCACGAAGAGGATCGTGGTATCTATATCGCCGCCCGCCCAGGCAGCAGCAAAAAGCTACTGATCGGCATCTATTGACGGGGGTATAACTAAACTCCTGCCACTGCGGCGAACACGCTTGCCGGATCAGCCAGGCACGTCGCACCAGCAGTTGGACGAAAAACGCCGGACTCGCTGATTTAGCCGCCCTCGCGATAATAGTAGATATCGCTGTGGCGACCCTTGCTTACTCCGACTGGAAGGGCGCGGGGATTTCCTTCACCGCGGCTGTTAGTAGGGGTCCGAACGTAGACTTCATGGACAGGAGTGCTTGGACCAACCACGAACGCAGCTCTCCGCCATGGTCTGCGGCATCCTCGATGACGGTCTGATACCGAACCAGTGAGATCCGACTCGCGCGTCTTTGATCAAGGCGCTCCCACTCAAGTTGTCCCGTGAACTTCTCGATCTCATTCTTCCGCGCCAGTAGCCAATCGTAGATCGCTTTGTTTCGATCAGCCTGTCCGAGATCGATGTAGACCTCCGCTCGCATCCGCTCTCCACCTGCGAAGGCGGCGCTATAAACTATACCCAAGATGCCGCTGCCGAAGGCGTAAAACCGGCGCGGCTGGGCAAGCTTAGCGTTCGTGAACTTGTGTTGCTCTCGCAACTCATCGATAACGGTCTGGAAAAATTCCTGATATGCCAATGCCCTGGAAGAAACATCCGACTTCGCAACAGACGCAACGCTCTTCGTCCACGCGTTCGGCGACGCTGCCAGTCTGAACACGACGGCGGGCTTTGAATCGCCAATCCTAACGACCTCCAATGCGACGCCGAAGAACTCGACATGTTCGTCTGTATGACGGTTCAGCCAATCCAGCGCCTCTCGGTGCTCTTCTCGAATCTCCGGACCGATCCAGACGATGACCGTAGCGTCGAGTCCCGCCGCATACGTAAGCAATTGACCAAGGTGACGGTGGTTTGTCGGCTCTAATTGATTCTCGATGATGACCCTCCTGTCTCGACCGGTATCACGGGCGTGGATATCGCAGCTGAAAGCACCGACCGCGGCTTCAGTTTCGGAGAGTTCCAGATCAAGACCCAATGCTTCACCAAGGAGGTTGAGATTCGCCGCGAGCCACGAGGTGAAGAGGCCAGCTTCGGATTCCCATAAGGTGCGAGGCTCGATGTGTTCCAGCTTTCCGAGGTCTGGCGACATTGCTTCTTCCCCCAATCCCAGTACCCAATCACCATATCAGGCGTCAACTAGCGATGTTTGTCCGACATCGGGCACGTGATTGCTTTCGCCGGGCACTTCGTACATCTGATTAGGCCATCCCGGTTAGGATCCAAGCGACCCCAAACCAATTTCGCCCGATCGTCCTTGGGATCGTTACCGCAACGAATGCCTCTGGGACAAGGTAGCATCGATGTCTGGTCTTAACGTTGGCACGTTGGAACGGCGTCGCCATCTCCCGCTGCCCAATCTACGGTTTGACCAGATGTTCAAAATGGATGGCCGGTAACCTCTGGCGTTTGTCTTTCCTGATTGATACCTTGTCGGATCGACCCGGGATTCGAGGGACACCTCAAAGAGCAAAGAAAAATCGGTCCTCGAAGTCCTGAACCTCGGCCCTGAGACGATCACCGAGAGACGTCAGGAGGCACGGCTCGCATCGGAAATGCTGTTCGCCAGCACATCGGTGCGCCTGGCCGGGGAAATGAAGAATCACGACCGCGTAGAAGTCATCCTCAAGGGCATTTATCGGGAGGGTGATCGTCGTCATGTCCCCTACGCGATTCAAAACAGAGGCCGACCGACATGCATGCCGGGCCTCGCCCCATCGCGCTTTCAAGTGGAGTAGGCAATTGATATTGATCGTGCCGTCCCTCTGCTGCCACGCATCTATCGGCACTCGAGAACAAAATGAAAGCATACGGATTAACCGCAGTCGTCTTGGCCGGCGCGATGTCGACCGGGGCGCAGGCGCCGAAGCACGCCTATTCGAACTGGAACTTGATTACGGCGGATCGGCTGACTCCATGCAGTACTCCGCCCTGAAACTGATCGACAAGATAACGTCAACCGGCTGGAGTTGGCCTGGTCGGTAAAGGCGCCGGGACCCTCAGGCCGGTTCTCATTCGATCCCCTGGTCATAGACGGCGTGATGTACGTCGTGGGCAAGGACAGCTCGGTTTATGCGCTGGACGCGGCCACGGGAAAGCAGATTTGGGTTCACCCTGTCGAGGGCCATCCCACCAATCGCGGCTTCAATTACTGGGAAAGCAAGGATCGCAAGGACCAGCGCCCGATCTTCTCGGCGGACGGATATCTTCAGGAGATCAACCTGAAAACCGGGGTCACCATTCCGTCGTTCGGCAACGACGGCAAAGTGAACCTGCGGGAAGGCCTGGGCCGCGACCCGAAGTCCATTGGGGAAATCCAAAGCGGAACTCCCGGCCGCGTGTTCGAAAACCCGATCATTCTCGGATCCGCCCCCGGCGAGATGTATAACTCGCCGCCGGGCGACCTACGCGTTTACGACGTTCATGTTGTTCCAAAGCCGCGATCCGCTTATAGCCGTCAACGACCACGTAACGGTCCGCCTTGGCCTTCCGTTAGGGTTCGGCCTCCAGGTTCAGGAACGATAAACGCCCTTTTCGCCGAATTTAAGATCTTGCCCTTCATGCAGCGGGGTTGACATCTATGACACCAGCGACACTTGACGGGGAGGGGATCGGAAAGCCCTCCTCGCGCATTCCCTCCAGGTGAAGCTCAATCGCCTCCTGAATCAGACGTTCCACTTCTTCGCGCGAATCGCCGACAGAAATCACGCCAGGAAGGTCGGGGACGTATGCACCCCAAGAGGATGGCCCCTTTTCATAAATTACCGTAAACCTCATCCGTTCTTCTCCTTCTCCTCTAACCCGGCGCTGCGGAGGATGGCCTTCAGCGTCCCAACGGGCACGTCCTTACCAGGGTGACCAGGAACCGTAACGACCATCCCCTTCCCTGGGCGGCGGTACTGACGATGGCTGCCTCTCATAGTCTTCAGTTGCCAACCGGCGGCCTCGAGACGGTGGATCAGGTCCCTGACTTTCACTCTCAACATGATACCGCTGGGCGTCAAATCCTCACTTGGCCGTATCACGCCCACGCGGATACCTATTGAGTGCCGCGTGTTAGAGTGACTGAAACAATTCGCAGCCACGTTGTTTTATGCGCATCTCGTGCGTTCGGGAGTGTAACCCTATTACGCGATGCTAGCCTCGCTGATATAGCTGTACGGTCTCGCCGTAGGCCGACCCGGCCCTCTACGAAATGAAGGAGCTATATGTTCACTTTCACCGGAAAGTGGCTAGCGCGTTGCGGAGTGCGCCGGGATGGAGGTGGCACAGTGGATGCCGGGCATCCATTCCAGGTTCTTCTCTCGAGTGTCAACCTTTCACACGTCCTTCACCAGGAGACCCCGAGATCGTCAATGGGGAGCTGCCGAATTCGTGAAAACCACCTGCGCCTTAGGCGCGCACGCCGGGCCTCGCTTCCTCGCGCCTTCAAGTGTTTCTAGATTCGCCCACCCGTCTGACGCCCTAACGCCTCGCACTTCTACACGTCTAACCGCTATCATGTAGAAGCTGGAGGTATGGTAAATGCCCGAAAAGTCCGATCTCCCGCAGGGTACGCTCGACCTGCTCATCCTCAAAGTCGCTGCGCTAGGACCCGTCCACGGCTACGCCATGGCGCAGCGTCTGCAGCAGGTTTCGCGCGATGTAGTCCAGGTACCACAGGGCTCGCTCTACCCCGCCCTGCACCGTCTGGAAAATCGCGGGCTGCTCGCCGCGGATTGGAAGCTAACCGAGACGGGGCGCGAGGCGAAGTTCTACCGTCTCACACGTAAAGGGCGGGCGCAGCTCGAAGCTGAATCCGCAAGCTGGCAACGCTTGACGGAAGCTGTCGGTCTGATCCTCGGATGTCCGATGGAGGCGCCGAATGAATTGGTGGAATCGTCTTTGGCGTGGCAACGCGATGGAGGAGCAACTCGAGAGGGAGCTGCGATTTCAACTCGAGGAACATGCGTCCGGCTTGATGGCGCGAGGCACCACCCCGGAAGAGTCGCGGCGCCAGGCGCGAATCGCGCTGGGCGGCGCCGAACAGGTGAAGGAAAGCTGCCGCGATGCGCGTGGCACGCGCTGGCTCACAGACCTGTGGCAGGATCTGCGTTACGCATTGCGCACGCTGCGCAATAAACCCGGCTTCGCGGCGGTCGCGCTCTCGACGCTCGCGCTGGGTATCGGGGCAACCACAATTATGTTGACCATCGTCGATGGCGTCTTGTTGAGGCCATTGCCGTATGGCGAACCCGATCGCCTCGTGAGCGTACACGGACACACCGCATCCTGGAACGTCGCCCTCTACGGCCGACAGAATCTGTCTTATTACGACTTCCTCGATCTCCAACGCCAGAGCCACTCGCTCGAACTCGCCGGCTGGTTCTTCAACCCGGGCACGGTGAGCGATCCAGGACAGGCCGAGTACGTTGTGGAATACGACGCTTCCGCCAACCTGTTCGCCACCCTGGGCGTTTCGCTCTTTCGCGGACGCGCTTTCCGTCCGGAAGAGGATCGGCCGGGCGGAGCGCCCGTCGCCATCCTTGGCTATAGTCTGTGGCAACGCCGGTTCGCCGGGAACCAGGCGGTGATGGGCTCGGCAGTGACGCTCGACGGCCAACGCTATACCGTGGTGGGAATTGCGCCGCGGGGTTTCCGCTTACGGGGAGACGAGGGCGATGTATATACACCGCTCGGTCAAAACACTCTTCCGCTGCTGCGGGATCGCCAGCCGCACCCTATCGGCACGATCGCGCGGCTTCGTCGCGGCACGACATTCGATCAGGAGCAAAGCGAGCTCGCCGCGATCGGGCGACGTTTGGCCGCACAGTTTCCCGCGACCAACAAGGACCGCAGCTTCATCGCTCTGCGGCTCGGTCCCGAGGTGGGGGACGTGAAATCGACGCTGTGGCTGCTGTTGGGGGCGGTGGGTCTGGTGCTGCTGATCGCCTGCGTCAATGTGGCAAGTCTGCTGCTGGCGCGCGCCGTTTCGCGTGAGCGCGAACTCGCCATGCGTACCGCGCTCGGCGCGGGGCGCGGCCGGCTGGTGCGCCAATGTCTTACGGAAAGCGCGGTGCTAGCCCTTGCCGGCGGCGGGCTTGGCTTCGCTCTGGCTGCCGTGGGCGTGCGCCCCTTCATCGCATTCTGGCCAGGCAGCTTGCCGCGCGCCGAAGAGATCGCGCTCGATTGGCGCGTGATGCTCTGCGCGGTCGGCGTATCGTTGGCGAGCGGCCTGGTCTTTGGGCTGGCGCCTGCTCTTCGAACGCCGGCGCGCCATCTGGAACAGGCGCTTCGCGCCGGTGGACGCGCGGTCGCGGGAAGTTCGCGAAGAATGCATTCCGGCTTCGTCATCTCCGAAATCGCGCTAGCTATGGTGCTTCTGGTTTCGGCTGCGATGCTGGGACGGACATTGCTGCGGCTCTCGGCGGTGGATACAGGCGTCGACGTCCACAACGTACTGACTGCGCGCATGGCTCTTTCCTCGGCCACGCTCGCCAGCCCGGCGAAGATCCGCACCGCTTGGCAGGACGTCCTCAACCGCGCGCGCCGTGTGCCTGGAGTCGAAGCGGTCACGATGGTCGATACGGTTCCCTTGCGCAGCGGACACAACGCGATCGGGTACTGGACCACGCCCGCCGTGCCGCCGGTTGATCGGCAGCCACTCACGTTGGCCAGCAGTGTCACGCCCGGCTACCTGAAAGTCATGGGCATTCGCTTGCTGGAGGGCCGGTTCTTCGATGACCAGGACCGCATCGGCAACGAATCCGTCGCCGTGATCGACACAGTCCTGGCGCAAGCGGCCTTTCCCGGCGAGAACGCCGTGGGCAAACACCTTTGGATTGGGTTGGGCAACGACCCCGTGCGCGTAGTGGGCGTGGCGAGTCATGTGCGGTATTGGGGTCCGGCGAGCGACGACCAGGCGCGGGTGCGGGCGCAACTCTACTATCCCTTTGCACAGGTACCGGACGGTCTGTTGCGCCGCTGGTCGGAGTTGATGTCGATCGCCGTGCGCACCAGCGCGGATCCGCTCGGCGTGGTCGAGCCGCTGCGCCGCGAAGTACGCGGGGTGGGGAACGATCAGGTGCTTTACGAGCTGAACACAATGGAGCAACTCGTGAGAGACTCCTTGGCCCGGCAACGCTTCCTTTTGCTGCTCTTCGGGATCTTCGCAGGGCTGGCGCTGCTACTGGCCTGTATTGGAATCTATGGAGTGCTGGCATATCTTACCGGGCAGCGCGTCCCTGAGATCGGCCTGCGTATGGCGCTGGGCGCCGGCGCTGGCGAAGTGGTCTGGATGATCTTGAGGCAGAGCCTGGGCATGATCTCGGCAGGAGTTATCGCAGGCATCGCGGGAGCGCTGGCGGCAGGACGACTCTTACAGCGCCTTGTAGAAGGAATGCAGCCAGTGGATGCGCCTGCATTTGCGATCACCGTGCTGGTCTTGGTGACAGCCGCAACCGCTGCGAGCCTCGCTCCGGCGCGCCGTGCCAGCCGGGTGAATCCGATACGGGCGCTGAGGCAAGAGTAGCCCACGCGGGGCCGAAGAAAACGATTTATCGAAACACTTACTTCGCCGTCGCAATTTCCTTGACCAGCGCATAGACAATCGAATTCGGAATGGCCACCGATAGATTGTATTGCGCGATCTTCCACTCGCCGTGTTCGCGCACGAGGACACCCGAACCGCGACACACGCCGAGATTCGGAGTGTCGAGCATCTCGTCGAACCACGCCGTGGAACCGTCGGCGGAGAGGGTCACATGACGGTCCCGTGGCGTGAAGTTCCATGCCGACTTGCGTTGGAACTGCGGCTTGGCCCACTGGCGGAATTCGGCGACGGTCCAACGCTCAGTGGCGTCGGTTCCCATGAAGACGCCGTTGGCGGCGAAATGGCCGAAGTAGCGGGCTTCATCGGCGGAGGCGGCGGCGCGATGCCAGTCGTCAAGTACGGTGTCGATGGCCTTGGCAGGAGTTTGCGCCAAGGCGGGGATGGCAAGCAGCAGACAAAAGATCCATCGCATAAGCGCCGATTTTATCGCGATCGGGATGTCGGCCTCACCCTTCTATTCCAGTTCTGGAACTTCTATTTCCAGCCCGAGAAGACCCGCGCCGAAGGTCTTTCCCTGCGCATCGGTGCGCAGCGAGACCGTCCCGCCGCCGCCCAGCGCGCCATGCAGCAGGAAATTTAAAGCGCCGAGGTTAGGCAGTTCGTAGCGTTCGACATCGCCCTGCACCAACCCGCCGAAGTGACGCTTGACGCGCGCGGCGGTGACTTCGCGCACCAGGACAGGATAGTGGCGCTCGTCGTAAGCGATCACGCCGATGTTGCAGGTGTCGCCTTTGTCGCCGGAGCGAGTGTGCGCAATGCGGGAGAGCGGAATTTTCACGCGAACCTCATTCACGATTGTAGCTGCGGATGAGGCTTGTCTCCGGCTCCGAAAAACGCTATACCGGAGCATGCTTTACAGATTCGCGCTCTCCGTTTTACTGGCAGGCGCCTGCCTGGCGCAAGACGCCGCCCGGATGGATCAGGTTGTCCAATCCTACACGTCCGGCCGCAAGTTCATGGGAACTGCGCTCGTCGCGCGCGGCAACCAAGTGCTTTTGAATAAGGGTTACGGCTTCGCCGACCTCGAGTGGGAGGTCCGCAACACGCCCACCACCAAATTCCGCCTGGGCTCCCTGACCAAGCAGTTTACGGCGGCGTCGATTCTGCTGTTGGAAGAACGCGGCAAGTTGAACGTCAACGATCCCGTGAAAAAGTATATGCCCGACGCTCCCGCGGCATGGGACAAGATGACCCTTTTCCACGTTCTGACTCACACGGCCGCAATCCCGAACTTCACGAATTTTCCGGACTATCAAAAGCTGGAGCCCTTCCCGGCGACGCCTATGCAATTGGTGGCGCGCTTCCGTGACAAGCCGCTCGATTTCGCGCCTGGCGAGCAGTACAGTTACAGTAACTCAGGCTACGTACTCCTCGGCTACCTGATCGAAAAGATAACTGGAGAGAGCTACGAGAAGTTTCTCCGCGAGAATATCTTCACGCCACTCGGCATGAAGGATTCCGGGTACGATTCCAATTCCGCGATTATTCCGCGCCGCGCTTCCGGGTATGCGGCGGGCCCGAACGGATACGAGAACGCCGGCTTTGTTCATATGAGTATTCCGTTCAGCGCGGGCGCCCTCTACTCCACCACTGAGGATCTTTTGAAGTGGGAGCAGGGTCTCTTTGGCGGCAAAGTGCTGAAGCCGGCATCGCTCGAAAAAATGACTACGCCGTTCAAGAATAACTACGCCTTCGGCCTGGGAGTGGAGACGGTAGGCGGGCATAAGGTAATCTCACACGGCGGCGGCATCGAGGGTTTCGTCACGGAGTTGGAATACTATCCGGACGACAAGCTCACGGTCGTCGTCTTGGAAAACGTAACGGGCGGCTCGCCGCCGGGAGAGATCGCCAGGAAGCTGGCAGGCGTCGCCCATGGCGAGGCGCTGACGCTACCGGGCGAGCGCAAGGAGATTACGCTGGATTCGAAGGTGCTGAGCCGCTACGTAGGCGCATACCAAATGCCCGGCGCCGGATCCCCCGTTTTTCTCATCACTCTAGAGGGCAATCAACTGAGCGGCAAGCTAGGCAACCAAGGCGCGCTGCCACTTTATCCTGAATCGGAGACGATGTTCTTCCCGAAAGTGGTCGATGCCGAAATCGAGTTTGCCAAGCCCGACGATCGGGGTATTCCGGCGGAATTGATCCTTCACCAGGGCGGCCGCGATCAGCCGGCAAAACGGTTGGATGACGCCGCGGCGAAACGGCTTGCCGGCGCCGCGGCGGCGTTCGCAAAAAGATTGAAGGACCAGACGGCAGTTCCTGGAACCGAGCCTTTAGTGCGTAAGATGATCGAGGACCTACGGCTCGGCAAAGCGGACGAAGCCATGATGAGTCCCGGCGCGCCGATACACCGCCAATTGGCCCAGCTTCAGTCCGAGGTCAATCAATTCGGGGCGATCCAATCGGTCGCTTTCAAGGGCGTCGGGCCGGGCGGCGCCGACATCTATTCGGTCCAATCGGAGAAGGGCGCCTGGGAGTACCGCGTCTGGTTCGCGGCGGACGGAAAGGTCGAACAGGCTAACACCCGCCCGGTTCAGTAGCGGCGCCTCGGTAAATTCATGGGCGTCATGCGGCTGTAATTATTGAAATCATACGTACATCAAACCGAGAAAAATAAGTTGAATCAAATGAACTAATCGGGTGTATAGTTATTACCGCTAGCCCAAGAATTTGAGTTCGGTTAGAAAGGAAGATCAACTAATGGCAGCTACTACTACTGGTCCTATAGTCGGACTTTATCCGGTCTCACTCACAATTGGCACTCACGCTCCTGGCGCCCCGACCTTGGCGCTCAATTTGCTCGTCTATGCACCCGCCGGAACAATAACCGGGTCGGGAGAGATCACACAAGCCCTTCAGCATGCCTCCGCGATTCCCGTTACGAAAATCACCGGGAAATTGGCTCATGTTCAAGGCAAAATGCAGGTACACCTCGAAGGAACGGGGAGTTACACGTTCCCGCCGCCGGCTATCGGTACCGCCGAAGGCCCCGTCGAGATTCATATGTTGGTCGACGATCAATGGGCCGGACACGCTACCTATACGTATTTCGGACATGACGTGAACGACGTCCCCGTAAAAGTCACGCATTAGGATTCTGTAGCTACCAGCGCCGGCGCCACGGAGCGCCGGCTTCTTCGGGAATGCGACCACGCTTTTCCCTTCCCTTCCGCTATTCTTGATTTATGAACCGCCGCGGTTTTCTTTCCGCCTCTGCCTGTGCTATGTCCGCGTGGCCTCTGCGCGCTATCGCAGCCGAAGACGATAGCGCCATACCCGATTATCAAAAGCCTGTTTTCAATCTTCACAAGTTCTTTTCAAGCCCGGTGAAGATCGCGTCTATCGATCTGCTGCAATCGGGCAAGACTTACTTCGTCCGCACGCGTTCCACCGATGGCGCCGAGGGCATCATTCAGACGAAGGACATGGAGGACTTCATCTCCATCCTGCTGCGCCGCGTCGCGCCCCAATTCATCGGCAAGGACGCGCGGGATCTCGAAAGCCTGGTGGATGCTGCCTACATCGCCAATTACAAGCTTTCCGGTCAGGCGCTCTGGTGTCCGGTGGCATATGTCGAACAAAGCCTCTTCGACCTGCTGGGCAAGACCGCGCATAAGCAAGCCGCGGAATTGATGGGCGGCGTTCTACGCAAAGAGATTCCGGTTTATCTCTCGGGCTCCGGCCGCGATACCACTGCGGAAGAAGAGGTGGACGTCTACGTGAAGGGCGTCGCAGAGACTGGCGCCAAGGCGGTGAAGTTCAAGATCGGCGGACGCATGAGCGGGAATCGCGATACCTATCCAGGCCGCACGGATAAGATTCTCGAACTCGCCGCGAAGCAGCTCGCGGGCAAAGTAACTTTGATGGCGGATGCCAACGGGTCGTACAGCGCAGCTAAGGGGATTGAGGTCGGGAAGAAGCTGCAAGACCTGCACTATCTATGGTTCGAAGAGCCTTGTCCGTGGGAGGAATTGAGCGAGACGAAGAAGGTGGCGGACGCCCTCGAAATCAAAATCGCCTACGGTGAGCAGAATTCGAGCCTCTGGCAGTTTCAGTGGTGCATCGAGAACGGCGTGATGGATGTCGTGCAGCCGGACTTGAACTACAACGGCGGATTTACACGCGTCGCCCGCGTAGCGCGGATGGCGCGCAAGAAGAACATGTGGATCTGCCCGCATAATACACAGACCGGAGCAGCCTCGGTAAACATCCTGCAATTCGCGGCATCGACGCCGAACATCGGCCCATATATGGAGTACGTGCACCGCGGCGAGAAAGACACCGAGCCGTGGTATTCTCCCAACTTCCACATCCGCAACGGCGTCATTCCGCTGCCGGCGGGGCCGGGCCTTGGGTTGACGTTCGATCCGGATTTTCTAAAGAAGGCTGCTTTGGTGAAGGGCTAGCGTCCCCGCAGGGTTCGCATCATCTTCCCCCAGAGCGCATCGCTGAGCTCTTGAGCGTCCGCCGCCCGCACCGGCACTGCCGAAAGGTGCAGTCCGGCCATTTCGTCCGCGCTTCCCGGCCCCCACGTTACCCGCTTCGGCGGACGATTCGGATTCCGCGGGTTCGCCTCCGAATTGTCGTAAGTGAATTCCATTTCGACGCGCGTCTCCGCCGGCAAGCGCATCGGCGCCGCGTAGGTGTACTGCTGCTGCCAATCGAAATTCCAATCGGGGATGCGAATCAGCGTACGACGTGAGCCATCGGGCAGCACGGCATATGCATAGATCTCCTTGCAGACGTAATGTGCGTGCGGATTTATGCCGATAAGGTCAACATCGACGGGAACAATGAAGTGGTCGGTAACCTTATAGCTTCGATCACCCAGCGGAATATCGATGCGATTCGAACCGAGCGGGATATCGAAGGCATGCCGCGCGGGTTTGCGGGCGGTGAAATAAAGGCCAACGCGCGTGCGGTCGGTCTCGGCTTTTCCATCGGGATGATAGTGAACCTGCAATACGAGATCGGCGCCGCCGGAGAGTAACTCCGGTATGTCGGCGGGCGTTTGAAACGGCACGGCGCCAGGCGTCCATCCGCCGAGGCCGCGCGCCGGTAGGAAGCCGGGCGTACCAAAGCAGGGATAGCCAGCGCCCGTATCCCGTTTTCGGGCAGTGCCGGAAGTGTCCTCGAACAGGATCGCGTGATGGACCACTTTGGGATTGCCGGGGCGGATATCGAGGGCGCGCACGTAACGCGATTGCAGTATAGGAGCGGGAATGTCAAAACATTGGTAGAGATCGGGTCCATCGGCTGGAACCGCGAACGAGGCGCGTGTTTCGGCTTCGAGATCGGGCTTGCCCAATTGCCAGCCATCGGCGAATTGCGGCGCCGGCGGGGCTTGCGAAAGGTCGCCCGCGGGCGCATTGGCTTCGGCCCATCGAGCGAGGGTGGCGATTTCGTCGGGAGTCAGTTTTCGCTCGTGCTGGAAGCGAGGTTCGGCAGGCAGCCACGGCGGCATGAATCGTTTGGAGGTCACGACCGCGACCAGTTGCGCGCGCTTGGCTGCGTCCTGATAGGTCAGCAGGCTAAACGGCCCCACACCATCGGGACGATGGCAGGCTGCACAATTACGGTTAAGAATAGCCGCTACATCGTGCGAGAATGTAGGTGGCGAAAGGGGAGCGAGAAATGCGGCGAGCCACGCGATCGGCGTCAAATTCTATTGTCGCTCTGTCCACCGGCCGGAGGGCCGGTTGTTCGCCCAAACCGGTCACAGAACTCTGACAAATTGCCTGACGTTGGCGCAACAACCAAATTTAACAATAACTTGCAGGGCTTGACACGACTTGCGCAGGCGAGTAAACTTACGGTTTCGTCAATTCAGGCAGTTCCCGTAGTCCCGCCGGAGCTTTGTTTTAAGGGGGAGTGTCCGGCCGAGAAACTATGAAACAGGAATATTTCGTCGTTGTATTGGCGCATTCTTTGCGGGGCAGGCTACGCCGCATTCACGTTCCGCATCAGGCTGTATATATCACGTTGGCCCTCGCGTTGGTGGGTTGTTTCTCGCTGTTTGGCATTGCCGCCAGCTACGCGCGCATGGCGTGGAAAGTGGCCAACTATAACAATCTGCGGCTTGAGGCGGATCAACTCCGCACGCGATACAGAAATCTTCAGAAGGTGGTCAGCCAGACCAACGAGCAGCTCGCGAGCCTAGAAGTTTTCGCCAAGGAAGTCGAAGTGGCTTACGGCATCAAGCAGAAGCTTGAGGGGCCGGCCGATATTTCAGCGGAAGGCAAACTTTCGCCCTCGTTCGCAGAAAGCGTACAGGACTATAACTACCTGCGGACGGCGAACGCGCTTTCCGTGGGCAGCCGCGGCCTTCGCGGCTTCGGGCGCGCCAACGGTACACCGAGCATGTGGCCGGTGGATGGACGCCTGCTCTCGCCATTCGGCGCGCGCACGGATCCGTTTTCGGGTGAGGGAGCCTTTCACACGGGTGTGGATATCAGCGCGCTTATCGGCACGCCGGTTCGCGCGGCGGCGGATGGCATCGTAACCTACGCGGCGATGGAGAACGGATACGGCCGCATCATCAAGGTCGATCACGGCAACGGCATCGAGACCTACTACGCCCACCTCTCGCGGTTTTATGTGCAGGAAGGGCAGGACGTCCGCCGCGGGGAGATGATCGGGGCCGTAGGCAATTCGGGCCGCGTAACCGCGCCGCACCTGCATTACGAAGTACGGTTGGGGCACGCGCCGGTGAATCCGTACCGGTATCTGGCCAAATCTACCGTGTTCCTGCAGGCTGTAAGCCGGGACCCGTTTTAGCCCACTTTTCCATTTCCGATCGCCGCGTTAAACAGTAATTGCGCCTATCGAACGACCGTCCGCAGCAGCGTGCTTAAGCCATTCCATAAAATCTGCACGCCGATGCATACGAGGATGAACGACGACAATCGGATAATCACGTTCATCGCTGAATCGCCGAGCGTGCGGCCGATGCCTTCGGCGAAGCGATAACTCACATAGATCGAAGCGGCGATCAGGAACGACCCCAGCAACATCCCGCCGATCAGAGTCCAACGCCATTCGCTACCTTCCGGGCGGTCCGCGCCCACGGTGATTGCAACCGAAATGGAGCCAGGACCCACAGTCAAGGGCAGGGTCAGCGGATAAAAAGCCTGGCGGGAGTAATCGGCTTCGTTACAAGCGCGCTTCCCATCCTTCCCACCGGATTCGCCGTCGTCGGGCCGGCGAAGAAGGGCCCAACCAGTCGTGATCACTATCAGCCCTCCACCTACCTGCACCACCGGCAATGAGATTCCGAAGAAGGCAAGGATGTGGGTGCCGATGAAGATCGAGGTCAGGATCAGAATGAGACCGTTCAGCGCGATCATTCTCGCCAGGGCCGCCCTGCCTTGGCTGGATAAACCTTGGGTCAACGAGAGAAAGATCGGCGTGTTGCCTATTGGGTTCACGATAGGGAACAGCGCTCCCACTATCAGGAAGGTGTTCTTAGTCAGAGCGATCAGCGCGGGCGGCATGAAGTTCCAGACTAACTCAGCTACTTCATGCGGGGATTGGCGTCCGCTTCCAACAGCCTGCGGAACACCTCGCTCACATCGGCTATCACCCAAGGCTTCCGAATGACGTCGTCAAAACCGTACTTGCGGAAATCGGCCATGACCTGGTTGTCGGAATAGCCGCTGGAGACGATCAACTTCAGGTTGGGATCCAATTCCTTTAGACGCGCGGCCGCCTCCAGACCTCCCATACCGCCGCTCACCGTCAGATCGAGAAGCGCCACGGCGAAGGGCTGTCCGCTCGCGGCGGCGTCTTCACAAAGGGCGATCGCTTCGGCCCCGTCGCGTGCTGTTTGGACCCGATAGCCTTGCCTGGTAAGAACGGCTTGGAGTAGATGGCGAAGCCCCTCTTCGTCATCCATAATGAGGACTCGTTCCGTGCCGCCTTCCAATTGCGGGGCGGAGGGACGCGGAAGCGTTGGGCTGCCTTGCGAAGCCGGCAGATCGATAGTGAATACGGATTCGATACCCGGCTTCGATTCCACCGATAGCGTCCCGCCGTGCTTCGAGATAATGGCATAGGCGGTCGCCAATCCTAGTCCGCTTGCGCCCGGCTTGGTGCTGAAGTAGGGGTCGAAGATGCGCGGCAGGACGTCGAAAGGGATTCCGCAGCCGTAATCGCGAATGGAAATTCGCACGCGGGCTCCGCTCTCCGGATGATCGGGGACAATTGCGTTTCCGGCATGCACTTCGACGATTCCGCCTTCGGGCATGGCCTGCCGCGCATTCAACAGGATACTGTGAAGGGCCTGTACGATCTGGCCGGGGTCGACCTCGGCGGAGCGCAGATCGTTTGAAATCTCGACCTCGAAAGTGGTCTGGGCGCCGGCGCGGGCTAAATTAACGGCGTCGCGTACAAGTTGCCCGATATCGGCCACTTGCCGCACCGGCGCTCCGCCTTTGGCAAAGGTCAGCAGTTGCGAAGCGAGGAAGGCAGCGCGCACACACGCGTTGTTGGTGCGGGATAGGATCGCGTGGACAGGGTGGCCGGAATCGAGTTGCATCTTGGCCATCTCGATGTTGCCCTGCACCACGGTGAGGAAATTATTGAAGTCGTGGGCGATGCCGCCCGCCAGGACACCCAGCGATTCCAGCTTGCGAGCGCGAAGAAGTTCCTCTTCGACCTCACGGCGTTGGGCCATCTCTGCGCGAAGTTGCTCGGCGGAGAGTCGCAGTTCGGCGGTGCGCTCTTGGACCCTCGCTTCCAGACGCTCGTTCAGCGCTTCCACGCGTTCCTTGGCGGACTGCAAGTCCTCCACCAGCGTCCGGTTCTCGAACTGCACGTCGAGCGAGGCGACAATCATGTGGTGGATCCGTCCGGTGACGAGCAATGTGGCTACCGTAAAGAGAGCTGTCATCGCGCCCATTGCCACATGAGATTCGTCGCCGAGATGCATTCCCTCGAATAACAAGCGCAATGCCGGCGCCAAACCGGTGGGGACCAGGAATGCCACGAAGGCAACCGGCCAGGATGCTAGCAGAGTCGCCGCGCCAAGCATCATCCCTCCGAGAATGAAGAGAAGGAACACCTGATGGGCGAGGTTGCCTTCCGGATAGAGCAGAATTCCGGCCCCGCCCCAACCCGCACCCGCCAAGGCGGCGCCAATGGCGAATGCCGCGCCCCACCTTCGGCTATTGAGGTCCTCAGGCGATGCCCTCGCATACCGCGCGGCCAAGACGATCCTCACGATCGCAACCAGAACCATGTAGACGCACCAGCCGAGGACTACGGGACCTGATGCGACGTTCCACTGGAGGCGCCCGAGGGTCGCCGTAGCGGCAACGGTTACGGCGGCCGCGATATCCCGGTTCGCGTAGAGGAGCCGAACCTGCGCAGCGAGAATTTTTTCCTGGCGGGGATCCCGCTCGGCTTGGCTGCGCTGGAGCATGAAGGTCGATCTGACTTATTGTAAGTTTACACGCCAACGAAATTGGGTGTAGACGACGCCGGGCGGCCGCTCAGTGTCGGGAGAAGATCGCGTTAAGCTCGCGATAGCTCACGGCGTCCTGAGCAAAGCTGAACCCGCCGCTCTCGTGCATCTCGCGCGCGGCGCGCAGAAAGGCCCCAAATGAAGCGCGGGCGAGCGCGCTTCCTACGCTCACGCGTTTCACTCCGAGCGCGGAAAGTTCCGGCAGCTTCAGGCTAACTCCCTGCAGACCCATTACGACGTTCACGGGGCGGTCAACTGAACTCACCACTGCGGCGATCGCGTCTCTGTTCGGGAGGCCCGGCGCGTAGAGGACATCGGCGCCCGCCTCCTGATAGGCTTGCAGACGCTCGATGGTATCGGCGAGATCGGGCCGTCCCACGAGATAGTTTTCGGCGCGCGCGGTTAATGTGAAGGTGAAGGGAAGCGCCCGCGCGGCCTCCGCGGCTGCGCGGATACGCTCGGCGGCATACTCCTTCTCATAGATGGTATGGTCGGGCTGCCGGGCCATATCCTCGATGGAGCCGCCGGCAAGCCCCGCGGCGGCGGCAAGGCGGATGGTCTCGGCTACGTATTCGGGATCATCCCCAAAGCCGTTTTCCAGATCGCCGTTGACCGGCAGATCCGTAGCAGAAGCGATCAGGGAGGAGTGGGTCATCGCCTGGTCGCGAGTCAGCGAGTTATCGGGTTGCCCGAGCGCGAAGGCGCAGCCGGCGCTGGTTGTAGCGAGGGCCTCGAAGCCCAGATGCGCCAGCAGTCGAGCGGTTCCAGTATCCCAGGGATTGGGAATGAGGAATGCGCCGGCGCGCTCGTGGAGCGCACGGAAGGTCAAACCTTTTTCGGTTTGGGTCGGCACGGCGGATCAACCTTTATCCTGTAGCGCCGACGGGATCCCGAGAGTTCCCTCGACAATCTCCACGAAGTTTCTCTCCTCGCGCAGAATCAAACGTTTGGTTTGGGCCATGGAAAAATTCTCGCGCGCTTCGCGATCGGAGCGCAAGCGGGCGCGATAAGCTTCATAAGCGGCAAGGCTCACTGAATGCGATTATGCCCCAAGCCACGTCGTTCGTTCCCTCATGGGGAAGAAAGTATCCGACGAGATGGCCGCCGCAACGGGGAATGATGCGGCCCCAGTTTTCGGCGTACTGTTGAAACGCTTCGCGCTGGAAAGGATCGATTTGGTAGCGGATGATGCAGGCGATCGTCATACCTGGAAGTATGGCGGTTGTCACGCAACCACACTTCGTTTATAATCGAAATGTGATTGCAGAGGAAGCAGACGGTTTGGCGGTGGCGCGGATTGCGGCGGCGATCGGTGAGCCGGCGCGGGCACGCATGCTTTATAGCCTAATGGATGGCCGTGCTCGTACCAGCACGGAGCTGGCAGTCGCGGCCGAGGTGAGTGCTTCAACGGCGAGCGCCCATTTGAACCGCCTGAAATCGGAGCGGCTGGTGAAGGCGCTGGCGCAAGGGAAGCATCGCTACTACAGTCTCGATGGACCCAATGTGGCGAGCGCGTTGGAAGGTCTCAGCGTACTGGCGGGCGGCGCCCGCGTAACCTTCCGTTCCACCACGCCCAGCAGGCTGCGAGGCGCACGCACCTGCTATGACCACATGGCGGGCATGGTGGGCGTTTCCTTGCACGATGGCCTTCACGTATTGGGATGGCTCGCCGCAGACGCGACTGCGTCCGGCGAATACCAAGTTACGGCCACGGGCTCGAAGGCTTTAACGGCTCTGGGAATCAATCTCGACTCAACCCGCGCCCTGCGCCGGAGGTTTGCGTGCGCGTGCCTCGATTGGAGCGAACGGCGTCCTCATCTGGCAGGCGCGTTAGGCGCGGCCCTGCTGAAGGTTGCCTTGAAGCGGAAATGGGTGACGCAGGACCTCGATTCCCGGGCGCTGAGCGTCACCGGTCTGGGACGGCGGGAAATGCGCTCGCGGTTCGGCGTTGCCGTATAACGCTTGTGTTGGCACTGCGCAGACAAGACACGCGCGCGACGGTTCGCGCTTATTGCGATTTCAGCAACAAATCCTGGATCTGGCTCTTCTCGGAGGGCGCGGGGCTATACTTTAGCGCCAATTGAAGTTGGCTGGCGGCCCGCAGCTTGTCGCCTTGCTGAAAATAGGCCTTCCCCAAATGGAAGTGATAGGTGGACGACGTGGGAACCTTGGTCACCAGGTCCTTGAAAATATCGACCGCATCGACGCTGAGGTTCTTGCGCAGATAGATTGAGCCCAAGGTATCCGAGACCTCCGGCAGATTGGGCAGTAACTGCTTGGCGCGCTGCGCCATGGTGAGGGCCTGGTCCAGATCGCCGTTAGTCTCCACCATCAGGAAGGCGAGGTTATTTAATGAAACAGCGTTGTTCGGATCCAACTTGATAGTAGCCAGGTAGACTTGCTTGGCTTCGTTATAACGGCCGGCGGCGTCCAGCACCACTGCCAGCGTGCTCAGGATAAGCGGGTTGTCTGGCAGGAACTTGCGGCCTTCCTGAAGAGCGTTGATGGAGTTCGCCAAATCGCCCTTTCGCCGGTAGGTTTCGCCGATGCGCATGTACACATCGCCGCGCACCTTCGAGTTCTTGTCCAGTCCATCGAGAACGCGCTGGAAATATCCAAGCGCCAGGTCCCAATGGCCGGCGCGCACTTCCGTGTTGCCGAGGGCCAACTGAATATCCAAACGATTGGGGGCCTTCGCGGCTTCGGCTTGCAGAACTTTGATGGCTTCGTCGGGCTTGTTCTCGGCCATGTCCGTTTCCACCATGCCCATCAAGCCGCGGGCGTTGGCGGGATTCAGCTCATACGTACGTTTGAAGGACTCATTCGCTTCCTTATACTTGCCCTGCGCAAGATCGACCACGCCCAATTGGAAGAGAACATCCGGCGCATCCGGGGTCTTCTGCAGCATGGCGTTCAACAGCGTTCGCGATTCTTCGTACTTCTTCTGGCCCAATAGCGCGGCGGATTCAATCAGTTGGGCATATTTGTTGGTGCGGTCGAACTTCAGAATGTCGCCCGCGGCCTTGAGCGCCGCGTCGAAATCGCCGCGCGTGACCAACAACTGCGCCAGCGCGAGCCGCGCCAGCATGTAATCCGGGTGCAGCTCAATTGCTTTCTGGAAAGACTGCCGCGCCTGCTCCCACTCTCCGCGCGCCACATGGGCGCGGCCCAGGTTGTAGCGAGCCACCGCGTTATCGGGCGAGCGCGTGACTACCGCCTGCAACTCCGACAGCGCGCGCGTTACATCGCCCTTATCCAGCAGGAAGCCGGCCTCCAGGCTGCGCGCATCGCCATCGTTAGGATTGTCCTTCAGTATCTGTTGATTGATCTCGGCCGCCTCGCCGCGCTTATGCTGCGCGATCAGGACCGACATAATATCCTTCTGGTATGTAGCCTTGCGAACGGGGTCCTTAGTGATCCCTTCCTTGAATTCGCGGATCGCCGAATCGGGATCTCCCAGCCGGACATAGAAATCGCCAACTAACTGGTACGCGCGCGGGAAATCCTTGGAGTGCGCTTTGATCTGCTGCAGCACGTCGATCATATCCTGACGCCGGTTTTCGAGCGAATAATGCGCCGCCAGCGTCGAGAGAAAAATATAGTCCTTCGGATTGTTCTGGAACGCGAGCTTTAGCAGTTTCTCGCCGTCATCCCTCTTGCTCTCAAACATGTAGAGCCGGTAAAGCTCGTTGTAAGCCGCTACATAGTTTTTATCCTTGTCGATCACCTGCCGGTACAACGTTTCGGCCGCGGGACCGTCACCCTGGAGCATCGTGCATTTGGCCAACTGCATCAACACTCCGGTTTGGCCCGGCTTGGCGGAATCGGCTATTCGGTATTGGGCGATGGCGGCTTGCAGGTCCTGCCTGGCTTCGTCCCGTCCGGCGCGGAGCCGCGCCTCGACGGCTTTCACAAAAAGCAAATCGCCATTCATGCGGTGAGCATCGAAGTTGTTCGGGTCATGCGCCAGCAACACCTGAATATTCTGCTCCGATTCCTTCATGTGCGGCGGATCGTGGGCGATTTGGAGATAGATATCGGTCACCCGCATCAGCGCGTCCCAGTGGTCGGGGTTGTCTTTCGAAAGCTGATCGACAGCCTTGCGAAAATTCGCTACGGCCAGACTAAGCGACCCTTGCTTTTGATAGGTCAGACCCAACTTGTAATAGGCCGGACCGTAGAGCTTGTCCTTCTCCAGCGCGCGCCGGTACATAATGCTTGCCGACTTGTAATTCGCGTGATCGAAATACTTGTTGCCCATCTCCAGATAGCGCTTTTTCGCCACGTTGGGATCGGTATTGCACGAAATCAGACCCAGCACGCACGCTACGACGGCGGCAAAAACTCGGATAGTCCGCATGGAATTTCTCACAACCTGCTTATTTTAATTCACTTCCGCCAAGGCGCCAATAGAAGACTTAGGCCAATCTGGCGAATCGCACCGTTTAGAAGTACTAGCTCTCGCGTTTGATTGGTTTTGTCGCCAGGCGCGTGAGAGTGTTCCGCTTGTTCGATTCCGTAGATATGAGATACGCGCGCCTAGGTGTATGCCACCCCAACACGAATAATACGGGTAAACCCTTCGTCCACAGTGGGAATGCGGAGCTTGGCGGACATTAGCCGCAGCGCTTCCTGGGGTACCGCCCGCGGCCGGTTGCGGTTGCGCTCCAGGCAGACATCCAGTGGGACGTCGAAGAAGACCGCCTCGATCTCGCACCCATAGGCTCGGCCAATCGCGATATAAGGATGGCGTTCGGCTGGGGTCAGATTGGTGGCGTCGATATAAGTCACCTCCCGCCCCAACATCATGCGTTGGCGCAGCAGGTAGCGCAGAGTCTCGAAGACCTGCTGGTGAATAGTTTGATCGGTCTCATCGTCGGCCAGCAGTTTGCGGATCGCGTCGGAGGAGAGACCGCCTACGCCAAGGTGGTCCAGGTAGGTCGATTTTCCGGAGCCCGGCAAGCCGATCAGCACGACGATGCGCACGCTTTATCCCAAACACGCGAAGATTTCACGGTAAAACTCGGGATGCGCCGTCCAGGTTTGCGCGGTGACGAGTTTCCCGTCACGAACCGCGGGCTTGGAGCTGTAGTAGCCGCCGGTGCGTTCGACCTCGATGCGGACGTGGGGGTGGCAGGTCATGGTACGGCCTTTCGACAGACCAGCAGCGGTCAGCACCTGTATGCCGTGGCCGATGGCGCAGATGCATTTATCCTGTTGCGCAAACTCGGCGACGAGCGAGAGCAGACTGGGGTCGTTGCGCAGGTATTCGGGAGCGCGTCCGCCAAGAATGATGATGGCGGCGAAATCGCGAGCGGCTACGGCAGTAATAGCGACATCGGGTTCGATACTGTAGCCTGGACGCTCGATGTAAGTTTCCCATCCGGGTTCGGCGTCGTGGATCACCATATGCAAGCGGCGGCGGGTGGGCGCCGCGATTACCGCCTGCCAGTTGGCTTCGAGAAACCGGTGATAGGCGTAGAGCGCTTCGTAGCTGTCACCGCCATCGCCGGTCACGATAAGAACTTTTCTGCTCATGGCGCTATGGTCAGCATATCAAGGCAGAATGGAACAGATGACGGCCCCAATTGAAATCGATGTATTTATTATCGGCGCCGGGGCCGCCGGTCTGATGTGCGCGATCGAAAGCGCCCGCCGCGGACGGCGCACGATCGTCATGGAGCACAATGCCCGTCCCGGAAGGAAGATCCTGATCTCGGGTGGCGGCCGCTGCAACTTTACGAATGTCGATACGCGTCCAGAGAACTTTCTCTCGAGTAACCCTCACTTCGCCAAATCGGCACTGACCCGCTATACGCCGCGCGATTTTGTGAGTTTGGTGGAGCGGCACGGCATACGTTACCACGAGAAGAAACTGGGGCAGCTGTTCTGCGATGGCTCGGCGACGGAGATTGTTAACCTGCTGGAGCGCGAGTGCGCAGAAGCGGGCGCACGCGTTTTCCCCTCATGCGCGGTGCGGGAAGTGAACGGCACCACCGGCTTCGCAATCGAAACTAGCTGTGGGGCGTTCCAGTCGAAATCGTTGGTGATCGCCTGCGGCGGCCTTTCGATTCCCAAGATCGGCGCGACGGGCTTGGGATACGAAATCGCGCGCCAATTCGGCCTCCGGATCGTCGAGCCGCGGCCGGCGCTGGTTCCATTGCTGTTCGATCGGGACGACCTCAAACGTTTTGACGGATTAGCGGGGGTCTCCACGGAGGTGCAGGCAACCGCGGGCCGGGCGTCCTTTCGCGAAAAGCTGCTCTTCACGCATCACGGCATCAGCGGACCGGCGATTCTGCAGGCGTCCTCATACTTGCGCCCAAGCGAGTGCGTGACAATCGATCTGCTGCCTGAACTCGATATCTCTGCCGCGCTGCGCGAGGCGCGCCCTCAAGGCAGCCGCGCGGAGGCCCGCGCATGGCTGGCGCAGCATCTGCCCAAGAGCCTGGCGACGCGTTGGGCGGAGTTTCACGGCACAGCGAAGCCGATTGCGATGTGGAGCGACCGCGAGATCGAAACCCTTTCGACCGGCCTTCACGCCTGGCGCGTTGCGCCTTTGGGAACGGCAGGATTTGAAAAAGCCGAAGTGACCGCGGGCGGCGTCGATACGGACGAGCTTTCTTCCAAAACATTCGAGGCGCGCAAGGTTCCCGGCCTTTACTTCATAGGCGAAGTGGTAGACGTAACCGGCCACTTGGGCGGCTTCAATTTTCAATGGGCTTGGGCGTCTGGATACTCGGCGGGTCAGTACGTTTGATGCCCATCTTGACGAGGATCGCATCCACATACGCCTTTGTCTCGGGAATCTTGCCGGCTGGGTCGTCCGCATTGGGACCGGCGTTATAGGCGCCAAGGGCTTTTGCGACATCACCGCCATTTTTGTCGAGCAATTGCTTCAGATATTTCGCGCCGGCTTCAATGTTCTGTTTGGGATCGAACGGATCGGCCACCTGGAGAAGATCGGCGGTCCCGGGCATGAGTTGCATTAGGCCCTGCGCGCCTTTGGGCGAGATCGCGCAGGGATGAAATCCCGATTCCTGATCGATGACTGCGCGGATCAGTTTGGCATCGACGCCCTGCTGTTTAGCAGCACCTTCGACGAGCGGCCCAGCGATGGAATCGGCGAGGGCATCGCATTCCGGCTTGGCGGACTCGAACGCCAGGCCGGGCTCGACAGTGACATCACCCCATAGCTTCAGGCGCGCGCCAACGGTCTCCCCCTGCCTCTGCACAGCGGCACGCTGCTGTTCCAGGGCGGCGCGTTGTAGTTGGGCAGGGGTTGGGGAAGTTTGGGCATATGCAACAACGCCGCTAACTACAAAAATCCAGTTCACGCACGGCTTATCGGCAGACTCGTCCGAAACTTTAGTCCTGCGACTCACACATCACGACCAGCCCGATCCACAAAAGATCGGCCAGAAGCAGGTGGAGCACTTGCATTCCCAACGGGGCAAGCAACGCCAGGTTCACCACGCCCGCGGCGATTTGCGTGCCCACGAGCGCCATCACCGCAAGAGCGGTGACCCGTCCTTTGCCTTTGCGCGAACTGGCGTAGTAAACCACCCAAAATCCTACCGCCAGCGCCAAAAATGGATGCAGCGCACGCAAGCGGACAAGCCCGCTAGCCCCGGAGCTCCAATCCTGCGCCAGCCCCGCTTCGAGGGACTGTGAAGGATAAAGCGTATCTGCGAGCGCCGACAGAGCGCCGGTAACTCCAAGAATCAAGACGCCGCCAAGGCTGGCCCACGCGCGGGTGTCCAGACGGATGCGCGGATTGCCACCGCCCCACCAAGCCGTAAGCGTGATCGCGGCCAGCAGCGCCAGCGTGTTCGCAAGATGAATTGAGAGTACGATCGCGTGCGCCGGGGAGGGATCGTTGACCACCAGACCGAACTTCACAAGCGCGGCCCCGAGTAGAGCTTCCACTACCAGGAGTGTTAGCGAAATCGTAGCGCCGAGGCTTGCCGGATGCCGTTTGGGAAAGATGCGGAAGGCCCAGATTGCCATTATGGCGATGAGAATTCCGTCAATGCCGCTGGACGATCGATGGGCAAGCTCGATCAACTTGGCGAGCGCGGGCGTTCCGAAAACCAGCCGGCCGTTGCAGAGCGGCCACGATTCGCCGCAACCCGCGCCCGACCCGGTGGCGCGCACGATTGTTCCCCACAAAACCACGGCGACGGTGTAAGCGAGCGTTACCCAAGCAAAGCGCGCGAATTTGACATTCCGCATGGAAGACCAATTGTAGCTTCGCTTCGACTATAGAGCCCCGAGTGCCACTCTTCCCTGCGTCGCGACTCAGCCGATGGTCAGATCGGCCCGAAGAAACGGTAGTAGCCACGCGGGCTAGGGTCTTTACACTAGCCATGTCCACGAAGTAGACATTCTCTTCGGCGGTGGCCGTTAAAGCTCTGATTCCAAAAAAGTGCTAATTGGGAATATGGCGTGCATTCTGTACCAGGCGTAAGGAGTCCCGAGGCAAATGAAACTCAGAAAACCAACCGAACGCCGCGACAAAATGCGTTTCCCGATGAATCGGGAATTGCGCTACAAGCTTCTCGAAGATGAGCGCATTATGGCGGCAGGGCTAGGAACAACCGTCGATATGAGCAGCGGAGGCGTAGCCTTTCATTCCGATGGGGCTCTTCCCAATGGCTCGTTCATCGAGATTTCCATCAGTTGGCCAGCCCTATTGGACGATGTTTGCCCCATGCGCCTGATCGTCTTCGGACGCGTCTTGCGGGGCTCCGAACAGGTCAAAGTGTGTACTGTGGAAAAGTGGGAATTCCGCACACAGTCGCGTCAGATTGCCACATCCATGCCCCTGCGCATCGACGGTAAACTGCAGCGCTGGGCCGAATACCGGAAGGAAATCATTATGAGGACTTCCGCAGCCGCCGCGCACGCGTAAGGCAGCGGCTCAGCGGCCGAGACTCCGAAGGGCGCTCCAGCGCGCATCACCGCCGCTGGGAGGACACCCGCAAGAGTGCTCGTTGCGATTCTTTCCGCATGCCGGGCAGATGCCCTTGCACGATTCGCGGCACACCCGCTGCATCGGCAAAGCCAGTAGCACCTGTTCGCGGAGGATGTCTTCCAGCTCGATTCCATTCTTCTCGTAGAAGCCGAGTTCCGCTTCCCCTTCGTCAATCTCCACCTCTTCGTCGCGCGCGATGAACGAGACGGGCCGGTAGAAGAGATCGAAAGCCGCCGCAATAGGAAAGCTCGCGGGGCCCAAGCAGCGGTCGCATACCGCTCCCATCTCTACCGAATAGTTTCCCTTGATGCGGATTTCTCCCTCGGTATGGGGCAGCAACTCGGCCGTGCCGGTTACGTGTAACGGAGTGTCCTGATGGATCAATTCCTCGCTGAAATCGATCTGGCCCGGCGCAAAGGTCTCTTCGAAACGAACTTTGCGCAGCTCCATCTCTTTGATGCTGAGGAACATAACGAGAAAACCTCAAGTAGATTTGGAAGCGGAAAAACCCATTGTAACACCGAGCTTCACCGCTGGCTCAGACCGCCATCCACGGCCAATATTTGACCGGTAACGAAGTTCGATGCACTCAGAAAGTAAAGAACGGCATCGGCGATCTCGTCCGGCGTGCCGCCACGCTGCGCCGGCGTGAGTTCGATCAGCCGCTTTCCGCGCTCATCGATATCCTCGAACGGGATCACGCCCGGCGCAACCGAATTTACGGTAATCTCCGGAGCCCATGCCTTTGCGAGCGCGCGTGTCAGCATGGTTACGCCAGCCTTTGACGCGCAGTAGTGCGCGTGTTCGGCCCAGGGCCGTATGCCGCCGAGCGAACTGATATTGACGATTCGCCCACCGCCCGATTTCTTCATCAGCCTGGCGCCCTGCTGGCAGCAGAAGAATGTCGCTTTCAGATTCACGGAATGGATGAAATCCCAATCGTTCTCGGTGATTTCCAGGGGATCGAAACGCGTAAAGCGCGCCGCATTATTCACCAGCCAGTCGAGCTTGCCCATGCGCTCTTCCACTTCGGCGAACAGGCGCGCGATCTCGTCCACGCTTTCCAGGTTGGCGCGGAAAAGTTCGGCTCCGCCGCATTCGGCGGCCGTGCGTCGCGCATCCGCCTCTGAGTTGCGATAGTGGATGGCGACCCGTGCGCCCTCGCGGGCGAGCCGGAGCGCGATGCCACGGCCGATGCGCTTGGCGGCTCCGGTGATGAGGACTACTTCATTCGGCATAAAAACGCACCGCGGAGAGAGACACGGAGAAGAAACGGCGGGTAAGAAAACACTGCTCTCTCGCGGTCGCGGCTCGGTACGAGCCTACGACACTATGCTGCCGGTTCGCCATGTACCTCGATCTCCTCCGGCTCGATGCCGGGCCGCGACGGCTCGGGCAGTCGCCCGGTCACATTCGCCCAGGCCCAGAAGATGGCGGTCATCGAACTCAGCACGCCCGCGATCGCGCCGATGATCCGCGGGTTCCAGTATTCCGACGCGATCCCCGCCGCACACATCGAGAGCATCATCACCGACCACTGCATCGATTCATTGGTCGCAAACACGCGCCCGCGAAACTCGTCCGGGACCGTGCGCAGTAGCTGCCACATATTCAGAACCGAACTGACTCCTACCCCGGCGCGCGAAAGGCAATGAAAACCAGCGCCCAGGTGAAGCTCCTCATCTGGCTGAACAGGATATAGGACCCGCCGTGCACGATGTAGCAGAGTGTGATCGTGCGCTTGTAATTCCGGAAGCTCAGGCGCTTTCCGAAAATGTAAGATAGCGTTCCGCCGATCACCAGCCCGATTCCCGCGCAGCCCCAGATCGCGCCGAGACCCATCGGGCCCTTGTTGAACACGATCTCGCCGAAGACGGTGAACAGAATCTGCGCGGCGCCGCCGCCGGTGGCCCAGCCCACGCCCACCATCAGCAGGCCGAACACCAGCGGGACCGATCGCATATAGCGCAGGCCTTCGACATATTCGTGCCACGGCCGCACCACTTCGGCTTCCGTCAGCGCCTGGCGCCGCGCGCGGAATCCGCCGGGGAGGTGCAGTTGCGAGATGCAGAGCGCCGAGACCAGAAACGAGAGCGCATTGGCGGCGAAGGCCCATTGATAGCCGAAGCCGCGTCACGCTCGTCCCGCCGAGGAACGCGCCGACCGCGAGCGTGGTCCATGCGGTGGTCTGGGTCAGCGAGTTGGCGGTGTGCAGTTCTTCTTTGGTGGCGATGGAGGGCAGAATCGCCGCGCGGCCGCTGGTGAAGAACGGCGAGGCGAACATCAGCAGCGCGCTCAGCAGATAGAGCAGCCAGGTGTCGGGACGGTGCACGGTGAGGATGAAACACGCCGCCACCACCGCGCGGATGAGGTCGCTCGCAGATCATGACGCGCTTGCGGTCGAAGCGGTCGAGCACCACGCCGGCCAGCGGCCCGGCGAGCATCGCGGGAATGGCGCGCGAAAGCATCACGCCGCTCACCACCATCGGCGATTTCGTGGCCATCACCGCCAGGCTGAAGACGGCGATGTTGTTGAAGTGGTCGCCGACTTCGCTGACTACCTGGCCGATCCACGTGTTGCGGTAGTTGCGGTTCTCGCGCAGCAGCGAGACGAATGCGTTCAACCGATCCGCTCCTCCCGCACCGTGATGGCGCGGATGAAATCGAGATCGAGCGCGATAGCCGAAGCCGGGCTCGTCGCGGATCGCGATGGTCCCTCGCGGCGTGGTCTCCACGGCGGGCTGAATGATGTCGCGCTTCCAGTAGCGCTTGCTGGCCGAGACATCGCCCGGCAGCACGAAGTTGGGCAGCGTGGCAAGCGCGATGTTGTGCGCGCGCCCGATGCCCGCTTCCAGCATGCCGCCGCACCACACCGGAATGCCGGCGGCCTGCGCGACATCGTGCACGCGCTTCGCTTCGCGGAAGCCGCCGACGCGGCCCAGCTTGATATTGATGATGCCGCAGGCGTGCAGCTGGATGGCCTGCTCGGCGTGGTGCGCGGTGCGGATGCACTCATCGAGGCAGATGGGCGTCTGCAAGCTTCGCCTGCAGCTCGGCGTGATCGATGATGTCGTCGTGGCCAGCGGCTGCTCGATCATCATCAGGTAGAAGTCGTCGAGCCTGCGGAGATGATCGGCATCGGCCAGCGTGTAGGCGGAATTGGCGTCGGCCATCAGCTTGATGGAGGGAAAGCGCTCGCGCACGTGGCGGACACGTCCACATCCCAGCCCGGCTTGATCTTCATCTTGATGCGCTGATAGCCGGCGGCGAGTTCGCGCTCGATCTTCTCGAGCAGCTGCGTCCACCGAATCCTGAATGCCGATGCGAGACGCCGCAGGGGATCTCGCGCCGCGCGCCCGCCGCCGATTTTCTTCCACAGCGGGATGCCATCCAGCCGCGCTTCCAGGTCCCAGACGGCGGCTTCCAGGCCGCCGCGCGCCATGTTGTGGCCGCGGATGTGCGCGGTCAGCGGCGCGACGTCCTCCGGCGCCTGCGAGCTCGCGGCCGAGCACGCGCGGGGCGGCGTAATCGCGCAGGATGAGCCACGCCGAGTCGGTCCACTCCTCGTTGTAGAAGGGATTCTCGCCGGCGGTGACTTCGCCCCAGCCGGACGACGCCCTCGCCCTGCGACTTCCACCAGGATGATGTCGCCGCTCGTGGTGCGGCCGAAGCTGGTCTCGAAGAAATGCACCAGCGGCATGCGAGATCTGGCGCAGGATGATGCGTTCGATTTTCATTGCCATGGCTCCAGCAGATAGATGCCTTCGGATCGCCGTGCGCTCGAAGCCGGTGACGGCCAGGCCGCGCGCGAAGGCTTCCTGAAACTTCGCCGCGTTGCTCTTCCTGGATTTCGCGCGCGCGCGCGCGGTTGTCCTCGGCGCGAATGCGCGCGATATCGGCGGGGATAAGCGATGCGCTCGACTACGGCTGACATTCCGGCCGCTCGTCCGCCAGGATGGCGTGCACGCGCGGGCGAATCGATCCACCATTCGGCGATAGCAGCGGTCGGTGGGCAAGCCGCCGTGCAGCGGGCTGGCGGTGATGCCGTACTGATTCACCGCATAGCGCCGCACGATGGCGCCCAGCCGTTCGATGTTGAAAAAGGCGTTCTTGAGTTCCAGCGGATCGAAGGTCCACTCGATCAAGCTCGATGCCGCGCGCCAGCGCGTCTTCGCGCTGCGCGCAGCTTCAGCCGGCGGCCGAGCCCGCGTTGCGATACTCCGGCAGCACGCCCAGCATGTGGCTGTGCAGGTAGGGCCGGCCGCCGGGCTTGATGCCCGGGAATGGCGAGCAGAAGCCGACCATGCGCTCGCCGTCGTAAGCGCCCGAACACCTGGCCGCCGACCTTGGCTCGCCACCACGAAAAAGCGCAGCGGCAGCAGTTCGATATCGGCGAAGCCCCAGATGGTCTTCTGCAGCTCGACGGCCGTCGCCGAAATTCCTCGAGCGTGGAACAGCTGGCGGATCTCGATCATCGTACTGCTTGGCTTCCTGCCACAGCGCCTCCATTTCCTCGATGTTCGCATCTTCGCGGCGTCTTGCCGCGCTCGGCCAGCTTGCGCTCGATATAGCCGAAGCGCGTGCGGAACTTGGCGTTGGTCCTGCGCAGCGCCTGCTCCGGGATCCACCTTCACGAAGCGCGCCAGGTTGACCAGCACGAACAGCAGGTCGCCCAGTTCGTCTTCCAGTTCGTCCTGCGCGCGCGTTGCGGCGCGCCTGCGGCGAACTCGGCCAGCTCTTCGTGCAGCTTCTCGAGCACCTGCTCGGGATTTTCCCAATCGAAGCCGACGCCGGCGGCGCGCGAAGCGATCTGCTGCGCTTCCACCAGCGCCGGCAGCGCGCGCGGCACGCCCGCGAGCAGGCCGTTTCGGCCTTGCCTTTCGATCTTCTTTTCGGCCGCTTTGATCTCGCCCCAGATGCGCTTCACGTCGCCGGCGGTTTCGGCCGATTCCTCGCCGAAGACGTGCGGATGGCGGCGGACCAGCTTCTCGTTGATGGCGTCGAGCGCGTCGTCGATGCGGAAGAGCTCCTGCTTCCGCCGCCATCTGCGCGTAGAAGACGGCCTGCAGGATGAAGTCGCCGAGTTCCTCGGCGAGCTCGTCCCAATCGCGCCGGTCGATGGCGTCCAGCACTTCGTAGGTCTCTTCCAGCGTGTAGGGCTTGATGGTGTCGAAGGTCTGCTCGCGGTCCCACGGGCAGCCGCCGGGCGCGCGCAGGCGCGCCATGATCTCGACCAAGCGCTGAAATTTGGGGCCTGCCGAAGTGGAGCTTTTCATTGGAGGGGAGTGAGTTTTCAGCGTAACATGCGGCGCGGAGCGGGCTAATCGGCGTTTCATCGGCGGCGGATATGAGGTTTGCCGTGCACGCGGCAGAGAAGAAAGCACAATGAGGCCGCCGATGAACGCCGATGAACGCGGATAAAAACCGAGTGCTCCGATGCGTGCGCAGTTCCGTTACGCGCCGAGGTTTCCGGTTCTGGGAGAACCGCTTGCTTGCGCGCGCGGCTCGGTTGGGGCCGGCCGCCCGTGGGTGTGAGAATGCGGGTGGCTGGGGCATCTCAGTCTCAGCCCGTCGCGCCAGCACGACGAAATCGTCGGCATAGCGCACCAATCTGGCCCCGAATCGCACCGCCGGTCCCCCTTGCCGATGGAACATTACATCGAACCAGTGCAAGTAGAGATTGGCCAGCAGCGGAGAAACTACCCCGCCCTGCGGTGTTCCCTTCTCCGAGCGGCTTACCTTCGTTCCACCTTTGCCGCTGCCGCCTTCGTTCTCCATGACTGGAGCCTCCAGCCACAGTCGGATCAAATGCAGCACCGAACGGTCCACCACCCGCATTCGCACACAAGCCAGTAACTGCTCGTGCGGAATTGAATCGAAGTATCCCTTCAGATCCACTTCGTAATGAACTCCTTTCAGTTCACAAGATCAGCCAGACTTTCCTGGCGCACATAAACGAAGCCACCGCAGAGTTCGGGAGACGGGAAGTCTTTCGCCGCGTCCGCCGTTTGGCCTTTGGCATGGGCGAGTTGCGTGAGTAAGATTGCTTCCGCTTCGGCTTTGAGTATGCCGCTTTGCGATTGGCCTGCATGGCGTTCAAGGCGGCGGTGCTCTTTTCGATGGCGCGTTGAATGCGTCCGGCTTGGACGGTGATGTTTCAGCTCTCTGGTTTTCTCCTCACAGGTTTCGTCGGCGGCGGATTGGTCCAACATGATTTCCGTAAATAGTGCGTGCTCGATCGCGTGAGCACGCTGCAGTCTGAAATGGTTTTCGGCGATATTGCGGACCAGATCCCGCTCGGGCAGACCGACCGGTGTGTAGGCCTGAAGGTGGCCTGCGACGTGCTCTTCGAGGGCGTCTTCCTCGCCGGGCGGGGCGATGTGGGCCTTGGCACAGAGTCCATGTTTCCACGAATTTTGGCTGACGATTTTCTTACCGGCTTCGGTGGTGGCGCCGGTGGAGAGGCGAGAATTCGCCTGGTTGGCGGCGATTTGAGCTGGGGTGGACATTTTCCTTTTCTCCTGTTCGTATCAAAAATACATAGGGCTGTCTGACACGCGAGGCGCGTGAGACAGCCCTTTTCGATTTCAGAACAACAGCAGGGCCAACACTTTCGGGGGTGGGAAGGCGCTCGAAATCGGGTGTAAGTTGCTGAGGGGATTTGGCTTAAAATTTATTTCGAAAATCTGTGACCCGTTTTTCAGATCGTTCGTGCGCCTATTGAACGATCGAGATCGCGAGCCCGTTCTGGCTGCTGGCGCCGTCGATCTGAAGAATCACTCCCACCTGAGGCGGAAACGTAAAATCCGACAGGTTCGGATTAGATGCGGCCATCGTTGCCGGATTTGGCACGATCACAGTCAACTGGTAGACGGCGCCGGGAAGCCCGGAGACCGGACCCATCACCGCCGCGAGACCATCGCAGTGGAACCCATCGATGTAGAGGTCCGCTGGATGTTGGGTCACGGCATAGCCGTTCGTAAACGACACCGGACCTACGCCGGTCGCATAGATCGTAATCTTGTCGCCGGGCGCGGCAGGGTTGGATGGCGAATTGAGCGAGCCGTCTTTGTTGAGAATGTAGGCCTGCCCCGAACCGCTCCTATCCATGGAGAATAATCCGGGCGACGCCGTCGCTACGTTCAGCAGCACCTGGTTCGAGACAACGCCGCCGGATTGCACTTGCACCGTCGCCGGGCCGCTCGCCAGATTCGATGGGATCGCAGCGGTGATCATATCGGGCTCCACCGAAATCGGGGAGACCGCCGCACCGTTCAACAAGAGCACAGCATCGCTGCCGAAGCCGGCCCCGCGAACTGCAATCGTTTCGCCGGCTGAGATTGGATTGTCCAATTGACTGGCCGCGTTCGCCACGGCGTCGATTCGCAACGGCGGCAATGCCGCGGGCTGGACGCTGTTGGCCCAGACGGCGCCGTGATCCGTCGCGCCGGCGAGGGAGATGGCGCCGTTCAATCCGATCCCTAGGCCGGCCACATGGAAGAAATCGCCGTCTCCGAAATAGCTGGAAAAGAGAAGTGTGGAGAGGTCGCCCGAGAGCGCGGCCGCGAATCCGGTTTCGAGCGAGCCGCCGAAACCCTCCTGCAATGGGGTGCGCGTTGGTAGAAGCCCGATCTTCGTTGCGCCTCCGACGTAGAGGTTGTCGGATGCATCCAGAGCAAGCGCGTTGGCCTCGATGCTGCCGTATTGGCCGAAGTAAGTCGCGGCCAATGTGGTTCGGAGCGAAACGTCGATGATCATGATCCCGAGCGCGGGGCTGACGCCTTGAGCCGGCAGCGGAGCCTGTGCGCCGGGGTCCGATTGAAACGTCCCCGCGGTAGGCTGAAACTGATTCATACCTGTGCCCGCCTCGCCGGCAAGGTAGACCCTCCCGTCCGGGCCGATGGTCATCGCCGTAGCACTCACGACCGGGCTCATGGATGCGAGTAACAACGAGCCTGTCGCGTCGATGCGATAGATGCCAGTAGGGCTTCCGAGATAAGCGCTGCCATCCGGCCCGGCTGTAATCGAATTTCCAATGGCATGCGCAACGCCGAGGTAGGTGGCGTAGATCAGCTCCGATCCGGTGGGGTCGAACTTGGCCGCAAATGCATCAGCGATCGGAACTATGAAGCCCAAACCGGAAATTGGCTGACAGGCGCAGGCGGATTGGTATGCTCCGGCTGTAACGGGGACGCCGCCATAGGTAACGCCCGTGAGGTATACGGCGCCGGCGGCATCCAATGCGATGCCCTGCGGATCGGTTGGGGCAAAGCTGGAGGTGAAATAAGTTGAGTAAGCAAGCAACCCATCCGGATTCAGTTTGAAAAGAAAGATAGCGCCCTCATACGCGGAACCTGGAACAAGGGGGCCCGGGTTTGGGCCCAGAGGCATCGAGGGCGACCAACTGTTGGGCGTCGTTGGAAAATCCATGGAAGCTGTAGTGCCCACCACGTAAATATCGCCGGCCGGATCGACAGCAACCGCACGAGCGATATCGTCGGCGCTGCCGCCAAAGTAGGTCGAGTATACGATGTTACCGGAAGGATCTAACTTGGTCACGAAGACGTCGTAGGAACCGGGCGAGGCGGAGTGATTCTGCGCTGCATTCTTTGCGGGGAAATTCAACGATTTGGTACTGCCGGCGATGTAGGTATTCCCTTGCGCGTCGGTTCCGAGCCCGGCAACGGGGTAGGCAAGCCCTGAATTGTCCACCTGCTGGATCCAGCGGAGGGACGGCGGGGTTTGCGCGGCGACCGTTAGAGCCAGGAACAAGCCGACGGTTACAAATATCACTCGGACTGTGTCGCGGTTCCACAGTGGCGTGATGCGACGCAGGTCCAAAGGGTTGATGGGCATGGATTACATTTCCCGTTCGAAGGGGAAAGAGCAAATGGGGAGCCGTTTCGATTCTACAATCGTTTTGATGGCTCCTCTCACCCTTGCGCAAGGCGCCGCCGCGTTTGGGGCGGCTTTTCTCGCCGGCGCGATCAACTCCGTGGCCGGCGGTGGAACGCTGGTCTCCTTCCCTACCCTGATCTGGCTCGGCCTCGATTCGGTCACGGCCAACGCCACCAGCACCGTTGCCATCTGGCCGGGAACGCTGGGCGGCATCTTGGGATATCGCCGCGAGATTCGCGCCGCCGAACCGCGCCACCTTGCGTTGCTCGCACCGAGTCTTATCGGCGGAATCGCGGGGGCGATTCTGTTGCGTATGACGCCATCCTCGGTATTCGACCGTGTAGTGCCTTTCCTGATTCTCTTCGCAACTGTGCTTTTCATGGCGCAGGCACGTGTGCAACGGGCATTAGGAACGGCTAAAGTGGAGCGGCACCGCACCAGAAAATGGCTCGTGGGAGCCATGTTTTTCCAACTTGCAGTGGGCCTCTATGGCGGGTATTTCGGCGCGGGGATCGGAATTCTGATGCTGGCGGCGCTCAGCATCCTCGGATTGAAAGACATTCATGAGATGAACGCGCTCAAAGTGGTGCTGGCCGGCGCGATTAATGGAATCGCCGCGTTGTACTTTGTGTTCGCGCACATGGTCTATTGGCCGTATGTGCTGATCATGGTCGCGGGGGCGCTGGCGGGCGGCTACGGCGGTGCAGGCGCGGCGCGCAAAGCGGGCGCAACGGCCGTGCGAAAGACCGTGATTTTCATCGGACTCGGCATGGCGGTGTACCTGTTTGTCAGGCACTGACGTGGTATTCAATAGACAATGCGCGCGGCCATAATGCTTGCGTTCGCGGGAGTTCTGGCTCACGGCCAGACCGCAGCCAAACTGGAATTCGAAGTCGCATCCATCAAGCCTTCCGTAATACCCCTTGGTGGGCGTGGAATGACTGTCGGCTCGCGAGGCGGGCCCGCTCCGACGCTTCTTTTCGCTGTGCAAGAGCAGCTTGGCTTGAGGCTGGAAGCGAAGAAGTTACCCATCGACATCGTGATGGTGGATCACATCGAAAAGACACCCACCGAGAACTGACACGCCGGTCTCAGTGCATTTCTCGCCGAGATTTCCCATTTACATATAGCGGCTCTTCATATAGAATGTCTCCATATGGACCTGCTGCAGGGGACGCTCGACATGCTGGTGCTGCGGACGCTCCGCGCCGGCCCGCTTCACGGCTACGGAATCGCCAAAGCCATTCGCAGCGCTTCCAACGAGGCGCTCGATATCGAGTTCGGCTCGCTCTATCCGGCGCTCAAGCGGCTCGAGGCCAAAGGCTGGATCGCGTCCGCGTGGGAGACTTCCGAGCACAATCGCCGCGCCAAGTATTACAAGCTCACCGCGGCGGGCCGGAAGCAACTGGTGCAGGAACACTCCAAATGGGCGGACTTCGTGAGCGCCGTGGGGCGGATCATGGGCGCAATGCCGGAGGCTAAGGGATGACGATCTGGAACCGGCTGAAATATCTGTGGCCGGCGCTGGCGCCGCGCGGCAAGAGCGCGAGATGCGCGAGGAACTGGAGTCGCTTGGCAGCGATCGCGGACGCCAAGGAACTTGGCAACCTCACGCTGGCGATGGAGAACGCCCGCGCAGCCTGGGGTTGGACGTGGCTCGGCGGCATTCTTGCAGACATCCGCTATTCGTTCCGCGCGCTGCGCGGCCAGCCCGCCTTTGTCGCGGTGGCGGTGCTCTCGCTCGCTCTCGCCATCGGCGCAAACAGCGCGATCTTCAGCTTCGCCGACGCGCTGCTGCTGCGGCCTCTGCCTGTACCGAACCCGTCCGCCGTGTTCGATGTCAGCAACACAACGCCCGACAATCCGTTTGAAGGCATGTCGTTCCCCGATTACCGCGATCTGCGCGAGAAGAGCCGCTCGCTTCACCGGCTTGGCTGCGTACCGCCTGCACGCAGCTCGCCGCCGCCGACAATGCCGCGGCCCCGGCGCAGATCCGGCTGGCAATGCTGGTGAGCGACAACTTCTTTCCGGTCGCCGGGGTCGCGCCTTCGGCCGGCCGCGCGTTTCTGCCTGGCGAAGCGAATGCGCCGGGCCAGCCGTGGCGATGATCGGCTACGATTTCTGGCGGCAGAATATGCGGGCGAGCGGCCGGCTATCGGCAGCAGCCTGCGGCTCAACGGGATCGCCGTTCACAATCATCGGCGTCACTCCCGGAATCCTTCACCGGGCTCGACCGCTTCGTTCGCCCCAGCATCTTCGTTCCGCTGGGGATGTCGCAGCGCCTGATGCCGCAACGGCGTCGAATCCGCTGGAGGATCGCGAGCGCCACGAGCTGGTGGTGAAAGGCCGGTTGAGCGCCGGATATATCGCAGGCAATCGGCGCAGGCGAACTGCCACGGCATCGGCGCCGCCCTCGAGCGCGAGTATCCTAAGACGAATCGCAACCGGCGCCCGGCGGTTCGCACGGAATTGCAGCGGCGGATCCAGCAGACGCCGCAACTGCTCGCGCTCATCAAGATGCTGATGGGACTGGTGGGGCTGATCCTGATCATCGCGTGCTCGAACCTGGCCAATCTGCTGCTTGCGCGGGCGCGCGCGCGCAGCCGCGAGATCGCCATCCGGCTGTCCATCGGAGCGGGACGGCGGCGCGTGGTGCGTCAGTTGATGACCGAGAGTCTCATCGTGGCGGCGATGGGCGGCGTAGCAGGTGTGATCTTCGCTTATGGCGGAATTCTGCTGCTGCAAACGCTCAGCGTGCCCAGCGAACCGCCGTCAGCCCTTGGCGTGCAGCTGGATTGGCGGGTGGTGCAGTTCAGCCTCCTGGCGGCGTTGGCAAGTTGCATCTTCTTCGGTCTGGCTCCGGCCTGGCAGACCGTGCGGATGGACTTCGTGAGCGCACTGAAGGCGGGCGGACATGGCGTTTCCGGCGCGCGGCGCACGTTCGGCCGCGATGTTCTGGTGTCCGGCCAGATCGCGCTCGCGATGGTGGTGCTGATCGCCGCCGGCATGTTTCTCGCGGGCTTTCGAAAGATGCTGGTGATGACGCCCGACTTCCGCACGGATCAGCTGATCAGCATGGATACCGCGCCCGCCCTGGTGCACTACTCGCCCGAGCAGACGAAGGTCTTCTACCGCCAGTTGGTGGACCGCGTCCGCACGATGGCCGGCGTGAGCGCGGTCGCGATGACCGAATCGCTGCCTTTATCGCCGTCGCAGACTACGGTAGCTGTGGTACGCCGGAGGGCTATCAGTTTCCGAAAGGCCGCGAGAAGACGGTCGTGTTCGGAGCCGCGGTTGACGCCGGCTTACTTCAGCACCATGAACGTGCGAAATCGAACGCGGGCGCGCCTTCACCGATGCCGACCGCAGCGGGTCGCGCCGCGTGGCGATTGTGAACCAGCAGTTCGCCAAGACCTATTGGCAGGGGCAGGATCCGATCGGAAAGCGGATTCGGCTGGATGGTCCGGACGGCTTGTCGGCCGAAGTGATCGGCGTGGCCAAGACCGGCCATTATCTGATCGGTGAACGAGGCGCCGGCGCCCTACGTCTACCTGCCCTACGAACAGAACCCGCGCTCGCGGATGACGGTGATTGCGCAATCCAGCGGCGATCCGGCGGGACTGGCGGCGCCGTTGCGCGACGCGGTTCGATCGATCGACGCCAACCTGCCGGTCTTCAATCTCGCGCCCCGTAGCGACGCTCTACGAAAGCCGCGCCACGGATACGTGGCTGCAGTTCTTCCAAATGGTGGGGACGATGGGATTCATCGGTCTGGCGCTTGCGACTGACCGGACTCTATGGGCTGGTCGCTTACACGGTGAGCCGCCGCGTCAAGGAGTTTGGCATCCGCGTCGCGCTGGGCGCGAGCCGCCGCGACGTGGTGTGGCTGGTGGAGCGCCGCGGGCTGATTCTCGCACTGATTGGGATTGGGATCGGCGGAGCGCTCACGGCTCTGGCAGTGCCCATGCTCGGCGCAGGCTTTCTCGGTCTGGGCGAATCGTCACCAGCGGTGTATGCGCTTGTGCCTGCGGCGTTACTGTTGGTGAGCGCGGCGGCAAGCTATCTGCCGGCGCGGCGAGCTGCGGGGCTGGATCCGCTGCGCGCCCTGCGGAACGAGTGACCCGACTACCTTAAATCGGCGCATCATTCCCGCCGCTACGATGGCTGCGGCGCGGACAGCGGCGCCATCGAGACCAGCGTGAGACCCAGGGCGAAAAGGATCAGCATCAGGGCAAGCAGCGCTTTGATCTTGGCATCGGCGCCGCGGAACTCCTTCCACAGCAAGATGCCCCACAGGGCACTGACTAGAGTGGAGCCTTGGCCCATCGCGTAGCTGACCGCAGGTCCTACGTGAACCGCTTCGGCGCTTGCCACTACGAAGGACGCCACAGCGCCGAGAATCCAGATTCCGCCCCCCGCCAAGCCCAGGAGATGGGCTCTAAGAGGACCCTTAAAATAATCCATAAACTCCACTGGTTCACCGTCTATGGGCAAATTCATAAAGAAAAGATTGAAGACGAACGTGGAGAGAAATACACCGATGGCAAAGACTACTGCAATGGAATAGGGGCCGAGGCCGAGATCGCCTTCCTTTCCCTTCTCGATCAACGGATAGAACAGGCCCATGAGTATGCCGCTCACGAGGGCGATGATGACGCCCTTCAGCACGCCGGGACGCCGGGTACTTTTTGCGCGGCCCGCCTTGGCAGACTCTTCGTGGCGGATATTCGATATAAACCGGTACGCGGTGGAGCAAACCAAAATAGCCGCGATAATCATCGCACATCCACCGAAGATCATGGTTGGGTTACCCGCCGGCTTGATGATGTAATTGGAAACAACGCCGATGATCAGCGCAAGGCCGATGGCGACAGGGAATGCAACGGCCATCCCCGCCACGGCGATCGCGCCCATGAGGAGCATGTTGGCGAGGTTGAATATTACTCCGGCGAGGAACCCGTAAAACCATTGGCGTTTGCCAGCATGGAACATGTCATCGAGGAACGTGAAGCCATCGAATCCCGCGCTGCCCACGGTAAATGCGAGGATCAACGCCACCGCGAGAAGTCCCACCGAAAAATCGAAATAGTAAAGCTCAAATCGCCATTTCGAGGCCTTATAGGTGTTCGCCCAGGAGCCCCAACAGAGCATGCTGAGAATCATCAGGCATAGAGCAGCCGCGTAGGTTTGGGGCAGAATCATGGCAGGTATCCGTTACGTGACTGTACAATGCTGCGTTATTGCCGGTCAATAACATATCGGGGATTATTCCCGATAACAGGAGAGTTGTCTCCGCTCTGAACGATCTGGAATCGCCGTTCGCCGGCGGAGCAATCGGGCAGCGGATCGACGGAGTAGTAATTCAAACCGTAACGCCAACTGCGTTCCAGCCGGGTAACGCAGGTTTCTGAAATGTGGGGCTCGGCTGAAATCCAGAGCTCGCGCGCGAAAGCCTTTCGGCCGATCTGGAGCTTCATATAAACGATCCCAGCCGCAGCCGCGCACGCGACGCACGCTACAGCTGCAAGACGTTTACGCCGCACATCGAGGAGCCAGGCGGCGATCGCAACAGGAATAGGAAGCAGCCATATCGGTTGGAAAACCGGATGGACTCCGCGCGCGAGGCCGCCGATATCGACGAGAGGCGCTGCAATGGCGAAGGCTGCTGTCAGCAGAGCGCCGATTGCCAGCCACGCGGCAGCGCGGCGCGCTTCGGACAGGCCGATAGCGATCAGCGCGGCAATCGCGGGAAAGGCCGGCAGGATATATCCGGGCAGCTTGTTTACCGAGAGTGAGAAGAAGACCAGCGGCCAAAGTGCCCAAAGGAGGAGGAAGGGACGTCGCGAGTCGCCATCCTGGGGCGACCTGAAGGCAATCGGCAACAGCGCGCTCCAAGGCAGGAAAAGCACGGCGAGAGCCGGCAGATAGAACCACCACGGCTGACCGTGTTGCAACTCCGAACTGGTGAACCGGCCGACATTATGCTTCCAAAAGAAATCGTTGAGGAATATTGCCCCATTACGCAGATAACAAGCGGCATACCATGGAGTGGCGACCAGCAAAAACGGAAGTATTACTTTGGGTCGGAACCAATCTGGTAGATCCCGCCAGCGCACCGCCAAAGGCGCGGCAAGAATCAAGGCGACCGGTCCCTTTGCCAGAACCGCGAGAGCGAAAAATGCGCCGGCGAGTGGGAGCAGGCGAGTATCTCGCTTCGAAATCCATGGAATTGCCAGCATCATGGCTGCGGAGAAGGTGGCGGAGAGTGGGATGTCGGTGACTCCGGATTGGCTATAGAGGCACCAACCGGCGGATGTTGCAAGGATCAGGGTAGCCATCCAGGCGATGAAGCAGCCGAATTCGCGCCAGAGAATCCACCAGAAGAAGACGAGGAACGCGACCGAGAGCAGGGCCACGGGGAGGCGCGGCGCGAGGTCGGGACCGAGACCGGTTCGAAAGGCTGCGCCCGTCATCCAATAGAGCAGCACGGGTTTTTCGAACCACGGCGCGCCCCAGAGACGGGGGGTAATCCAATTGCCGGTGCGAGCCATTTCGCGGCCGATGGATGCGTAACGCGGCTCATCCGGCCCGATCATGCCGGCCGCGGTCAAGCCAAAAAAATAAAGGAAATACGCCAGCGGCAGCGCCAGCCACGGCAGGCGCGGCATTCTTCTGGGCATTTTTCTTATTATAGAGGCGAGCCCCATGGAGCTTGCATTCGTAGCCGTGACGCCCGCCACGCTGGAGACAGCGCTCGAACTGATGAACCGTCTCTATACCGGCGCAGGCGGTTCGCACGACCGGCCGCGCGCGCGCCGGGCCGCCGAATGGCTGTTTTCCCATCCTGGCGATGGCGGCGTTTGGCTGATGCAGGTGGAGGGCGAGACTGCCGGATATCTTGTGGTCACCGCGTGCTTCAGCCTGGAGTTCGGCGGGTGGTTCGGCCTGTTGGACGAGTTGTACTTCGACGAGCGCTGGCGCGGGCAAGGTTTGGGCGCGCGGGCGATCGCTTTCGCGGAGGATTGGTGCCGCGCGCACGGCATGGATGCGCTGCGACTCGAGGTGGCGCATAACAACGAACAGGCGCTGCGTCTGTATCAGCGCATGGGATTCGCGACGCACCATCGGGATTTGATGACAAAATGGCTGTAGAGCGAAAAACGTTATTAGCCGCCAATGAACGCAGATAAACGCGGATTAAAACAAGAACTTTTATCTGCGTTCGTCGGCCTCGTGGTTTTCTCAAGGAATTCATGCTCCTCGATATCCAAAAACTCCCTACCGCGGCGAACTCCGCTATCCGTCTGCATCCGAAGGACGATGTTGCGATCGCCCGCGTCAACATTTCCTCGGGGTCCGAACTTGAGATTGGCGATTTACGGCTGAGGGCGCGGCAGGATATCCCCGCGGGGCACAAGATCGCATTGCGCGATATCGTGGCGGGTGAGATGGTGCATCGTTACAGCTACGCCATCGGGCGCGCCAAGCTGCCGATCCACGTGGGGGAACACATCCACTCGCATAACCTGGCGTTCGAGGAATTGCAACTCGAGTATGAATTTCCGACTACGGAGATCGAGCCCCCCGCGCATAGCGCCAAGGCGCCGAAGTTCCTTGGATATGCGCGCGAGGACGGACGCGTGGGCACGCGCAACTACATTGCGATCGTCGCGGCGAGCAATTGCGCGGCGCACACCGCGGAATCGATCGCACGCAGCTTTGAAGACGAAAAGCTGCCGGAAAACGTAGACGGCATCGTGGCGTTTCCGCACGGCGAAGGCTGCGGGATGTCTTCCGGAGTGGATCTCGATCAGCTAAGGCGCACGCTGGGCGGCGTGCTGGCGCATCCCAACGTTTCGGCGGCGTTGATTCTTGGGCTGGGTTGCGAGGTCAACCAGATCGATCACTACCTGGGGCCGGAACACGGATTCTCGACGGACCGTATGGCCGGGATGACGGTGCAAGGCAGCGGGGGCACGCGCGCCACAGTGGCGGCTGGACGCAAGGAGATCGCCCGCTTTATCGAGCGCGCAACCGAGGAGCGCCGGACCGAAGCGCCGGCGTGGAAGATTACGCTCGGACTCAACTGCGGGGGTTCGGATTCGTTCTCGGGTGTGACGGCGAACCCGGCGCTGGGTTATTGCTCCGACCTGCTTGCGGAGTTAGGCGGCACGGCCGTGCTGGCGGAGACGACGGAGATTATCGGAGCGGAACATCTGCTGGTGCGGCGCGCGCGCAACCGTGAGATTGGTGAGAAGCTCCTGAGGATCATTCGCGAATATAAACGCTATCTCGACCGGTTCCAGGGCAGCTTCGACGATAATCCGTCGCCGGGCAACAAGGCGGGCGGGCTGACTAACATCCTGGAAAAGTCACTCGGCGCGGTGGCGAAGGGCGGCGCTTCACCGCTGATCGACGTCTATGAATATGCCGAGCGTATTTCAGCGTCGGGATTCTGTTTCATGAATACGCCCGGTTACGACCCGGTTTCGCTCACCGGGCTCGCGGCGGGTGGATGCAACATGATCGCGTTTACGACCGGGCGCGGGAGCGCCATCGGATTCCCGACGATCCCGGTAATCAAGATCGCGACCAACAGCAATACTTATCGGCGCATGCAGGACAACATGGACGTGAACGCCGGCGCGATCGCGGATGGCGAGCGGACAATTCAAGAGGTGGGGCGCGAGGTGTTCGACCTGATGCTGGAAGTGGCGTCGGGGCGGAAGACCTGCTCGGAGCGACTGGGGCATCAGGAGTTCGTGCCGTGGCGCATCGGGCCGGTGATGTAGGGGCTGGAGTTAGAGCCTCCGCAGCAACACGGCTCGATCTGATTCCAGAAATCGTGAATCCAAAGCGCCTCGCGGCGCAGAAGCTGTTCGATCACCTTGGCGGGAAAATCGCATCGTTCAATCCGGATGACCTTGGGTGGCTGACCCATGCGCTCGACCAGTCGCACGAAATCCAGATCGGTGCTGACCACCGCCGTAAACTCCGAGGTCCGAGCCCAATCGAAAACCAACGGATCGGATGCGCCTATAAGATCGTGGTCGTACACGGTCTCGAGCCCGGGAATGACGTCGGCTAGACTTCGAATCAGCTTCGGGGAGAGATTCTGGTCCAGCAGGATGCGCACGGGTTAGCGGTGGCCGTAGGCCATGTGGCCATCTCTGCCGCGAACGCGAAGACCGCCACGAAGTCTTCCTTCTCGAGTCCCGGATGTTCGTCGAGGATCTGATCCTCCTGTCATGCCGCGCGATAGCCAGCCAAGGACGTCATTGACCGTGATCCGCATGCCGCGGATGCGGGGCTTCCCGTCCCGCTTGTCGGGTTCTATCGTTATGCGCGGGTGCGCGGGCTTCATAGCCCGATTATGGCGCAAAGCCCGGCAGGTTATTCTCCACCGTCCGTTACTCGTGCCTTAACGCCGCCATCGGATCAAGCTTTGCCGCGCGGCGCGCCGGCACCAAGCATGCCAGCAATGCCGCTGCGCTGAGCAGGAGCACTACCGCAGCCAACGCTACGGGATCCGTTCCAGGAACCTGGAAGACCTGGCTTCGCAGCAACTTCGCCAGCACCAAACTGCCCGCCAGACCGACGGTTAATCCAATCAGCACCAGCTTGCCGCCCATGGCTAGCATCAGTGAAAGCACGTCGCCTCCATTCGCGCCCAAAGCCATACGGATGCCGATTTCGTGCGTCCGGCGCGCGACGCTGTAGGACAACATGCTGTAGATTCCCGCCGCCGCCAGCGCAAGGCCGAGCAGTCCGAAGAAGGTGAACAGCGCCATGTTGAAGCGCGGCTGGACGGTCTCGAAACCAACGACGTCCTGGAGCGTGATCGCGGGCGGCTGAGAGGCTGATTGGGATCGAGGCTCCGGATGCGTTCACGGACGGCATTGAGTAGCAGCATCGGCGCCATGCGGGTCCGCAACGCAAGCGTACGCGACGGAGGCGCGAGGCAGCGTGTAAGGAACGTAGAGCGGCCGGCGCGGTGGGGTCGCGTAATCCGTCGTTGCGGGTATCGGCGATTACGCCGACCACCGTTAGATCCGGCGAACTCCGCGCCGGCGTGAGCACTACGGCGGGGGGTTTCGCCAGCAAGTCGAGACGAATGTCGCGCGCCGATCGGACTGACTCCCGCCGGCCACAACTTTGTCGCGGTTTCGTTGATTAGGGCGACGGGGTCGGCGTGCGCGATCTCTTGCTGCGTCATCTCCCGCCCGGAGCGCAAGGCTATGCCGAGGGCGTGGGGATAATCCGCGCTGATCAGTTCCATATAAATGTTGCGGGCATCCTTACGCGGCTGGCCCTCGATGGAATACGTGGACCGCGGCCCTCCGAATGGCAGACCCCCGTTGCCGATCGCTACCGATTGCACTCCCGGCAGGTTGCCGACGGAACCGAGCACGCGCTGCTCGAAGGCGATGCGCTGCTCATAGGTGGTGTAATGTTTGGGCGGCAATTGCAGATCGAGCATCAGGACGCGGTCGGATTGAAAGCCGAGATCGAGATGTTGCAGATTGACGAATCCACGAACCGTGAGGCTGGCGCCCATCAACAGAACCACTGAAAGCGCAATCTCGGCGACCACCAGCAGGCCGCGCATACGCCCACCTGCGCCGCTCGCGAGCGAACGGCCGGCATCTTTCAGCGTTTCGACGAGATCTTGGCGCGAACTTTGCAGCGCTGGCGCGAGGCCGAATAGGATTCCCGTCAGCACCGACACAACTGCCGAAAACATCAACACGTAGGCATTTACGGTGACGCGGGCCTCATTGGGGACATAGTCTTCGGGCATCAGAGCGACCACAGCGCGCGTGAGGCCAACAGCGAACAGATGCCCCCAGGGCGCCGCCCACCATCGATAGCAGCACGCTTTCGGTTAGCAACTGCCGGAACAGCCGGGCGCGCCCCGCGCCGACCGAGATGCGCACGGCGATCTCATGAGCTCGCGCCGTCCCGCGCGCCATTTGCAGATTCGCGACATTGGCGCAGGCGATGAGCAAGAGGAATCCGACAGCGCCGAAGAGCAGTCGAAGGCTGGATTGCATCTCGCCCGATGCCACGGTGATGTCGAGATAGTTCTGGAGCTTGGTGGCGAATCCGTTCTTGGGAAAGTCGTCGGGATGCTCTGCGCCGAGGCGCGTGCAGAGCGCCTGCAACTGCTGCTCCCGCGGCGGGCGCGACGCCGGGCTTCATGCGGACGATAGGGGCCACGTAGGCGTTGTCGCGCGCATCTTCGGGCATCGGGATCCACCCGCCCTCGCTCGTCCACCAGCCAAAGCGCGGCGGCATTACGCCGATTACGGTGAACGGTTGATCGTTGAGCGTCAGCGTCTGTCCCAGCGCCGCGCGGCTACCGTCGAAGAGGCGTTGCCAGGCTTTGTAGCTGAGGACGATAACGGCCTCAGGTTGCCCATCGGATTTGATATCGGTGGGCTGGATGGTGCGCCCCCAGGCCGGGGCAACGCCCAGGAACTGGAATGCGTTGGCGGTAACCGCGATGGACTGGAAGTTTTCGGCCGCGTGGTTGCCGGTGAGGAGACGATTGCCCGGATTAGTCGCCATGGCTTCAGCGAAGGCGGGAAGCTGTTTCATCTCAACGTAATCCCGCATCCGATAGAAGCCGCGCGAATCCTTAGGATTCTTGAGGTCGTGGATCTCCGGCGCCCAAATTTCGGCAGGCTTCGCGTAAGGATAAGGCGAGATGAGCACGCCATAGACAACACTAAAGATAGCCGTGGTGGCGCCGATTCCCAGCGCCAGAGATAGCAGCGCCACCGCCAGAAATCCGGGGCTCTTCATCAATACGCGCGTGCCGTAACGCACGTCGTGCCCAAGCGATTCAATTCGTTGCAGATTATTCATTTGGCACGGCCTAAAGCTCAGACGGATCTTCCGGCTTGCTGGTTAGCTACGCGCGCGTAGGCCGAAATGTTCCGAGCCTAGGGAATTCCCTTGGAACTTTGATACCGATTAGTTTGGCATATATCCGAATGGACAATCGCGCGACGTATTCATTTCGAAAATTGTAATCTGCGCCAACATCAACAGCCAGAAGATATATAGCCGAGCGCGCCAAATGCCGATAAGAAACCTGTGAGGATTCGAAGGGAGCCTAGACCGTACTGTCCCTTGATTTTTACATTCACGCTGATATTCTAAGGTTGCAGCTGCGGCTATGCCTATGGCTACGCCTAATCTAACTATTAACGCGCGTTACCAGGTTCGATCTCAGCCAATCGGCCAAGGGGGCATGGGCGTCGTATATAAAGCGTACGACATCATGACCAAGCGGGAGGTCGCGCTGAAGACGATGCGCGGCATGCTGCATCCGGAAGCGTTACAACTGTTCTCAAAAGAATGGACGCTTCTGGCGCAAATAAGCCATCCAAACATCGTCGATATCCTCGATACCGGGGAGTTTGAAGAAAACGGCGAAATTAAACCATTTTTCGTGATGCCGTTGCTTCCGGGCGTAACCCTGGACAAGCTCATCGAAAACTCCAGCGCGCGGCTGACTACGGAACGGGTCGTGGGAATTGCGGCGCAGACCTGCCGCGGCCTGCACGCCGCGCACGAGCGCGGGTTGATTCACCGCGACATCAAGCCGAGCAACCTATTCGTGATGGACGACGACACTGTCAAGATTATCGATTTTGGCGTCGTTCACCTCGCGGGCGCGGAGTCCATCACCGGACTCAAAGGCACCTTGCAGTACATGGCGCCGGAGCAGATCGAGATGAGCTGGATCGTCCGCCGCCTCGGATATCTTCTCGCTCGCCGTAGTTTGCTATCAGACGTTGACCGGACGGAAGCCGTTCGCCAGGAGCACCGAGAGCGAAACGGTTGAAGCTATCCGGAAGCACATTCCGCCACCCGTTTACGAACTGAATCCTCTTGTAAGCCAGACCGTCAGCCGCGTCATTCACAAGGCGATGGCGAAGGCTCCGTGGCATCGTTTCTCCTCGGCGAAAGAGTTTGGGGAGACGCTTCAGAAGGCGCTGAACAACCAGCCGATCGAGCGGTTCGACCGCGAAAAGATCCAACCGCGCATCGAGCGCGCCAAGAAGGCGCAATTGGAAGGCGACTATCAGTTCGCCTCCGAGATCCTGGCTGAATTAGAGGCCGAAGGCCACATCGATCCGCAAATAACCGTACTTCGCATCCAACTGGATCAGGCAATCCGGCAAAAATCTATTCGTCAACTTCTGGATGGGGCGCGCATTCGGTTGGAGGAGGACGAATTTCCGCTAGCGCTGCAAAAGATCCAGCAGGTTCTCCAAATCGATCCCGAGAACTCCGATGCTCTTGGCCTCCGGAAGCAGATCGAGAAGCAGAGCAGCGAAAAGCAGGCGCAGGCCTGGTTTCGGCTGGTGGAAGAACACCTGCACAATCATTCGTTCGGACAAGCAAAGCAAGCGCTGCAGGAGATTCTGAAGCTGAATCCATCCGACAGCCGCGCGCGCAAAATGCTGGCGGACGTAAACCAACGCGAAGAAGAGGCCGGCAGGCTCCATTCCGAAAAAGAGGACCTATATCAAGCGGCGGTAGGCAGCTACCAACAGGGCGAGATTAGCTCCGCGCTGAGTAAGCTCGAGCGCGTCTTAGAACTTCATAGCCGATCCCCCGCCACCGCTATTCCGGATCGCGCCGCGCAATACCAGGCTTTTTATAATCAGGTCCGCACGGAACGGGATGCAGCGCGGAATGCCTATGCGGAGGGCCGCCAGCATCTGTCGGACAAGAACTTCGCCAAAGCGCTGGAGGTATGCACCGAGGCTCTCAACAAATCGCCGGGCGATCGGATGTTCCAGGCGCTGAAACTCGAGGTGGAAGAGCGGCGTCGCCAGGAGCAATCCTCCTTCATCGCGGAAGTCTCACGCCGCGTGGAAAGCGAAGCCGATCTCGACCGGCGCGTGAGCATCTTGAAGGAAGCGGTGGAGCGTTATCCGGAAGAGCCCCACTTCCAGCAATCGTTACGCCTGGTGCGCGAACGCAGAGACCTGGTAAATGGCATTGTCGCCAAGGCCGGTCAATATGAGGAGCGCGGCCAGTTCAACGAGGCGCTCGGCCAATTCGATATTCTTCGAAATATCTACGCGCAGTATCCGGGGATGGAGTTCGAGACCGAACGGCTCCGCAAACGCCGGGACGAGCAGGTTCGCGAAGAATCGAAAGCGCGCTTCATTGAACAGATCGAGCGAAACCTCGCTGGAGGAAATTACGGCAAGGCGCGAGATCTTATCCGTACCGCGCTGGGCGAGTTTCCGCAAGACGAGGAACTGCCCGGCCTGGAGCAGCTCATTCAGCGGGAATCGGACCGCGCCGCCGAGGCCGATGAGTGGTTTCAGCAAGGACAAAAACTTACCTCCGAGCGCAAATTTGCGGAAGCATTAGATGCACTGAGAAAGGCGGCATCGCTCGATACTCGGAACGCCATGGTTCGCGGAGCATTGGTGAGCGCTCTGGTGGAAGGCGCCCGAGCCGCTCTGGAGCAGGATTGGAGATCCGCCGAACCGTTGATCGACGAGGCATTGGCAATCGATGGAGGCAATCACCTGGCGAAAAGTCTGCAAGGGCAGATGCTCGATCGCAAACGCCAAGAGATCCTCACCAGCTGCCTTTCCCAAGTGATGGAGTTACGGGCCCGGGGCGATATTCCCGGGGCGGTGGCCAGAATCGATGAAGCGCTCAAACTATACCCGAACGAGGCGCGCTTGGCGCAGCTTCGCCGGACGCTGCAACCTCAAAACGAAGCAACGACTGTGGCTCCGCAATCGGAGCGCAGGCCCGAGCCTGCGCAACCCGTAGTCCAGCCGAAAGAGACGGCGCCCGTCGAACCGGCCGCCGTTGCGGGATCGGATGTCAAGGTGAACCGTCAGGCAGAGACGGTCTATATTCCGCCTCCAAAAGCCATGCCGGCAGCGCCGATCGCGGCTCCCGAAATGTCGGCCCTGCAGCTTCCCAAGTCTCCGTTACCTACGAGTGCAGTTACCCAACCAACTGTTCCACCGGCCAAGACGAGTGAGAAGGACAATAGCCTTCCGGCCCCGGTTGCGCCTATACCTGCTCCTCCTGCAAGGCGAGCCGCGCCCGGGAGGAGTTTCACCAAGGTGATCTGGGGCGTTATCGGCGCCGCAGCGGTGCTGTTGGCGTTTGCATTTACAGCCACTTACTTGCATAAGAGTAAGCCGGCGCCGCCCGTAGTCGCGCGCGACTTATATGTTGACCTTAAATCCAACATTTCGGATGTGACCTATCGCGTCGACGGAAAACCGCCTGCGTCTCAACCGTTGCATCTGCCGCCAGGCGCGCATACGGTGGAAGCCTCTGCACCTGGCTATAAGGCGGAAACGAAATCGATCTCGCTTTCGGCTACTTCTCCGAAGCCCTACCTGGTTGATTTTCAACTTGCGCCCGAGCTTGTCCACCTGAAACTTTCGTCGACGTTGAAGGCCGGCAAAATCGCTCTGGATGGAGGCGAGCCCGAAGATCTTCAAGAAGGCCAATTTGTTAAGGAAAGCCTCACTCTATCCGCCGATCACACTCTCTCGTTAACTGAGTCGGGCAAGGAATCGTTGACGTTTTCATTTAGAGCCGAACCCGGGAAGATCGTCACGCTGACGGCTCCTGTCAAAGCCAAGGACCTGAACGCTGTCGTAATATCCGATTTAGGTTCTAGCGCCCGAGTTTATTCGAGTGCTGTGAATTCGCAGGCCGCGTTCAACGATGAGCCGCCACAGCCGATTCCGCCGGAAGGCCTGGAGCGCAACAACCTGGCCGAGAATGCGACGGTTACAGTGGACGATGGCAAGCTTCCACGGCGGCTCACGATAGAGAAGAACAACGCTCCGACGCTGTCGGTACTGTTGTTAGCCGCCGACCCTCAAAATGCGAATGTTCAGATCGAAAGCAATGTGCCCGGCGCGCAACTGTTTGTCAACGGAAAGAAATGGACGGCATTCAAGAACGGCAAATCCTGGACGGTGTTGTGGCCCGGAGCCAATGTACTCTGGGCGGAGAAAGAGGGCTACCAGCGATCGGCGGAACAGAAGATCGAAATAAAGAAAGGCGATGTCATTACCAACTTGCAGCTCTTCGAGCTGAAGCCGGTGGTCCACACAGGTACGTTGGTTATTGACGGCGCCACTCCACAAGCTTCCGTGCTGATTGACAATGTTCCGGCGGGTTCGACCGGCGAGGATGGCGCTTTCAGACGCGAGGGATTACAGCCCGGCCCCCACACGCTCACGTTACGAAAGAACGACTTCGAGGATAAACAGCTATCGAAAACGTTTACGGCGGGGCAGGAAGTTCATCTTTCAGGCGCTGACGGACAATTGACTCAGTTTGGCTCGCTTGACTTCCACGTTACTCCCCAAAGCGCGAGCGTGACCTACAAGCGCGCGGATGAAACTCAGCCGCACACGAGTGAGAATAACAGATCGGTGCATGTCCGCGCGGGTCGTTATACAGTTAGCGCTAGTGCGAATGGCTTTCAGCAACGTCAGGACACGGTAACTGTCGAGGCCGGGAAACCGCTCTCGATTGGGTGGGCGTTAACCCCTCAGCCCGTGGCCGTTCCCACCGCTCCGGCACCAGTCGCGGCGCCGGAGCGCTATTTTGACGATCAAAGCGCCTGGACGCAAAACGAAGATTGGTGGATCCATAAAGGCACTGCCATGGGCTGGCTGGCTCGTAGCCAGGGCGTGTTTCGCTTCGATTTTCTGCGGCAACCTAAAAGCGGGTTCTTGAATGGGGTCTTGAAGAAGGCGAATCGAAGAGTTGAGTGGGTGGTCGATGCCAGAGATGCGAACAACCATATCGATTACACGTGCGATTTTAAGACCATTGACCGCCGCGTTACGCTGAACGGGAAGACTGAGCCTAAACACGCGATCAAACTTCCAGCGGCTGCAGCCACGGGCGAAAGTTTTCCAATTCAACTCGAGATTACTCCCGAGCGCATCGTAATCAAAGATGCGCAAGGAAATGAGTTAGACGCATACCAAAGGCCCGATCCCGCCGTACCGCTGGGAAAGTTCGGGTTTAAAGGCGAGGTAGTATTGAAAGTGAGCCGGAAGTAGAAAGCGCGCATGACAGGCAATCAATCCGTAGGTTCCCTTCTTGTTTTCATCGCCTGCATCGCATTGTCGAAGCCACTGATCGGTCAAGCTCCCTCACAGCCGGCGTCGCGCCGATCTACTCAATCGTGTTACTCGGTCGAAGAAATCGCGAATACGCTTGTCGGTTATACGGCGAGGCACAACACCTCATATCCCGAATCGACGCTCATCACAGAGATCAAGAGCCGGACGGTCTGCTCCCGGCCAACGGTAGAGGAGTTGGATAAGATTCGCCGCGCCGGAGCACCGGCGAAATTGATAGAAGCCATTGAGAGCGCCGCGCCGCCAACACCCGCCCCTTCGCCTTCAGCTCCTGCGCAGCCGTGCTTGCAGCCTCCGCCATCGAAACTGGGCCGCCTAACCGTTGCCTGTGCGGAAGTCGATTGCAACGTGTTTATTAATGGCGCTCCAATAGGAACCACAACCAAGCGAGCCCTCTCTCGAGAATTGCCCGAGGGACCGGTGGCCATCTCGGTTTCGGCAACGGGATACGATCCGGAACGGAGCCAGCAGATTGTGGAGGTCAAGGGCGGCGAACCCAAGGTTGTCAAGTTTGATCTTCATCCTTCGCGAGCCGCATTGGAAGAACACGGCGCCAATCTATTTCGGCAGACGATCGCAGCGCTTGGCGGCGAGGAAGGCCTAAAGGCGGCTGCGTCCCTTCGGGGAACAGGCACGTTCACCGTGTATCACGACGGGAAGCCGGCCGCGTGGGAAGTCACTCTCGCTCTCAAATTACCCGATAAGGGCCGATTTAGCGTCGGGGCCTTTCAGGGCGATCGCCAGCGATACGAAATTTTGCGGACCCCGGACGGGATGGAACTGGTCAAGACGGGCAAGGGGGCCGATCTGGAAGAGCTGAATCTCGCGCTTCATCAACTTCAGGAGTATCAACTCGCCGCAACCTTGCAACGGCTGAAGGGTTCGGGATTCATCATAGTTGCCAGCGGCCTCAACTCTAGTGGGAGCGCGGGCACAACGTTGCGCGCCGAGGGAGGAAGTGAAATATACTCGATCCGCACGGACGCAGACATGCGTCCGCAGGAGATAACCCTCGAATCGGGCGGCTTCGACAAGGACATAAAGGTTCTCTACTCGGACTATGTTCAACAAGGTCCAGCGTATTTTCCAAAGAGAATGCAGGTTCAACGGCCAGGCGCGGCTTCCAATGGAATAAAGATGCAGTTCGATCGCGTGCAGATAAATCCTGCAAATCTCACGGACGCCGATTTCGTCCTAACTAAAGGAAAGCGCTAATCGCTAGCGGAGCAGCGTGGCTCGGCTCAAACCACCCCACACGAGGAATAGAAGAGGCATATATTTGGTGAGGACCATCGGTATCATCGCAATATGTGCAATGCTGCCGTATGCTTCGCTGCGGGCTCAGAAGGTAAGTGGGGATGAGCTACTTCCCCCTTCAAGCGCTCTAAAGATATCGTTGGACGGGCTGCTGAACGTATTGGCAAAGGCCGGCGGAGACGATTCTGCCCAGGCCATGGCTATTGGGCTTATAGAAATCTACGGCCTGGGATTTCGACCCACCCACGAAGACATCGAGAAGCTGAAATCCGCATCCGCATCGGAAAGTCTGCTGAAGGCGATCGAAACCGCCAAAATACCGCCGCTCCCACCTCCGAAACCGGGTACGCTTGCGGTGAGCTGCGAGCCTGTGGATTGCGACGTAATATTGAACGGGCGTTCGGCCGGAAGCACGAGTCACGGCCACTTGCCCTGGATTTCTCTTCCTGAAGGTCCGGCCTCGGTCTCCGTGACCAAGGCGAATTACGATGTAGCCGAACCGAAGCGGGATGTCGTGATCCGGCCAAACGAACTAACTCAGATGGAATTTCAGCTCAAGATATCGAGGGCTGGGCTTGCGAAACTTGGCGCGAAGCGTTTCCACCTGATGCGTCAAGCAGTGCGCGGATCCTCGGCAGTTAACGCAAATGAAGCGTCCGCGTGGCCGTTTACCGGTATCGACGGCGATCAATTGCGCGCCGCCGGAACACTTTACTTGTACGGCGAAGGCGGCCGCTGTACGGTCTGGTCTGTCGTCGCATGGTTTCAACCCGAATATGCGGTACGGTTTGAACTTTCCCGTTTGCGTGAAAAGTATGTCCTCATTTTCGCCGACAACGGCTTTACATGGAACCGCAATTTCCGCGCCGATGAAGCCAGAGCGGTCGAGGAAGGAATGCGCTCAATCGGTGAAGCGCAGTTGCCGGCGTTGATGAAACGCCTTGCCGATCCGGAATTGATCATGACCGCGCCCGATTTCATTCCGGGGCGCGCGGAAAAAACGACGTTCCGCGCTGAAGGCAAATCGCAAGGGTATGTCGTGACGCTCGATTCGGCCAATCGACCCAGCGAAATAATACTCGAGCCTGCCGGCCAATCTCCTTCTCGCAGAATTCTCTATTCCGACTATACCGAGTTAGCTGGTACTCTTTATCCAAAGACGATGCAGATCGTTCTTCCAGATGGCGCCCGCGGCATTGAGGCGCGCTTTGATACGTTGCAGATTGGGGCGATGCCTGAGGGCCACCCCAAAAAACGCCGCGGACTTCTCCGATGATCGATCTCGTGCGACGCCTCACTCGCTCAGTCTTGCTTCGCAGTCTGCTTCTTTTGGCGATTCCACTTGTCGCCTTTTCCCAAAAAAAGGCAGGCGACCATGCCACCGCGACAAATCCCGCTCACCCATCTGCGAATCAAGGCGCATCACCCACGATAGGCACGAACTCGCGCGCCCCCATGGGCATCGAACGGGCGGGAGCGCTGGTACCAATTTTCGAACGCCTCTATCGGCTCAGCGCGGGCGAAGATTCAGCGCCGGTGCATATTGTTCACTTCGGCGATTCGCACTCGGCCGCGGACGAATGGACCGGCGACCTTCGGCGTCTTCTTAAGGAAAAATTCGGCGACGGCGGTTCGGGGTTCTCATTGGCCGGCAGACCTTTCGCGGGCTATCATCGGTACGATGTTCAAGAGGGCGGCAGCGGCGGTTGGCGCTCCGAGGGGCTGCGCTCGGGCGCCGGTGACGGATTCTTCGGATTGGGAGGCATCAGCAGTTCGACCCGCGCCGCGGGTCAATCCGTATTCATTGAAACCAATTGCGATCGCTTGGAGATCGACTATCTACAGCAACCCGATGGTGGGGACTTGGCCTTATACGATCACGATGAATTGTTGCAGAAGATCTCTACAAGCGGCGAATTAGGCCCGGGAATCTTTACCTATCAGCCGTCAAAAGGGGCGCATCACTTCATATTGAAGACGCTCGATTCGAAATCGACGAGGCTGTTTGGATGGGTAGCCGACAAGAATACCGGCGTTACGTACGAAGCCTTGGGCATCAACGGCACAGAGGCGTCGATTATTCTTCGCTGGGATGAGAATATGTTCGCCACCTACCTGGCGCGCCGCTCGCCAAGGTTGGTGGTGTTGGCGTACGGCACTAATGAAGCTTTTAGCGGCGGGTGGAACGCCGAAAAATACGAAGCGATGTTTTCAAAAGTCCTGCGGCGAATCCGCGACGCAGTTCCGGCTGCGTCAATTTTGATTCTTGGTCCACCGGATTCTTGGTCAAATCATGAGGGAACATTGCGGCCAGCGCCCGGCCTAGATCACATCATCTCCGCGCAGAAGGCCGCTTGTCATGAACTCGGCTGCGCCTTTTGGGATACGCGGGAACGCATGGGCGGTCCCGGTTCTATGCGCGAATGGGTCCAGGCAGGTCTAGCGCAACGCGACTATGTTCACTTCACCCCTTCCGGTTACGAACGGCTCGGCAGAATGCTCTTTGCCGATCTCATGCGAGACTACGACATCTTCACCAGAATCCGTCAGGAGATACTTACTTCTACGTCGCGATAACTGGCGACCGCTCGCTGCAGTTCTCTGAGCCAGTTGCGGACATCCCCACGGCCCTGTCATCGGCAAGACCGCGGGCGGCGCATTTCTTCTTATTGGATTGCTATCGTCTCGGCGTCGATGCTGCCGTTGCTTCGCAACCGGCCCGTTACGGTGGCCGTCACCGGCGCGCCTTTCGTGAGCCCTTTGCTTTCCCGCATCGCAGAGCGGACATCCTGATTCGTCCTAAAATCCAATCGGTAGGTCGTGCCATTTACATCCAAAAGGAATTTACCAGTAGAGCGCTTCGCCTCACACGCATTCCCATTCCGGTTGGCGCAATGCGCGTCGAGCAGAGTACCGCTCCAAGTATCGGCCATAGCCAAACCGGATAAGGCCCCCAGGGTTGCGCAAATAGTCAGTAGCTTTCGCATCGTTCGTCCTTTCCGTTGAAATTGCGCGGGGCGCGTTGGCGCTCTGCTTATAGATCTGCATGTGGACTGCCACACGCGTGCTTCTTGAGCAGTTTGTACGGAATGAGCTGTTAGCCTTGCGACGGAACAACGCCTGCGATCGATATCACTTCTTAAGGCCTGTCCCGAGTTTCTCTAGGTTGGGGATTTAGTCGAGGGATCCTCGGGCGCGCATGGCCATAACAACAACTGCTCTACGCGTTGATTGGTCCACTCGTTGTCGTTGTAACGGATTTCGGAACCATTCCAAAGGTCGCAATGGGGCGCAAAGAACATCAGAATCCCAGGGCCGGTTTTCTGTGCGGCAAGATCCTCCTTGCTCATTCGTTTGAAGCGCTTTGGCTGTCCAAAGCGCGCCTCGAGGTACACGCGCATGTCGTAAACGCTGGCGATGTACCACTGGTTGTCGCTCCCTCGGCTGGCGCGGACCTTGGGCGGCACGTATGGATTCTTCAGGGAATCGCAGAAGTGCTTCGTGATAGGCGCACCGGAGGAGTTGAGCGCCAGGCTAGTGCGAATGCAGCAGGTGTTGTAGTCGGGATCGTGATTGAAGTCCCAGAGGATCGATCCACCCACCCTGGTGGCGACCGCGCGCTTGTCGTCAATCGGATACTTCTCCCACATCGCCGACATCTTTGGAAGACTCATTGTTGTCGATCTCCTTTCTCGGTGTGAATCAGCCGAATCCACAGCAGACATGTAGACGGAACCAGGTAGTTGGCGCCAATTCCGTGGCGGCGCAGCTCATCGAAAAATGGAAGCGATCCGGCCTTTTCGATACGCACGTCCTCTACCCCGCCCACCTGAATCTGAATGCCATGACGACGGAACATTTCCTCCCACCCCTTCAGAAACCCGCTGTGTTGGGCATACCTTTGGACAAGCGCGTCGACGCCGCCCGATTTTGGCTTACCCCGGGCCGAATCCCATTCGCCCGAACCGGCGGCAAGCAAGGCCAGACGCGAGCGCATTTCGGGCATACCGGATAGGCCACCGACGAACAGCGTTTCCAAAGCGCGAAACCGTTGCGGCTCGGTCTTCTCGACCGTGTCAAGAATCTGGTCGCACATCGAGAGCATGCGCTCGAACGGGAGGTCGCAATCCTTGCGAAGTTGGGCGACCGTTCGATTGGGGCCGGCTCGCGCCAAAGTCCAACTGAGGCTGCAGGCGTTTCCCTCCGAGACACGATAAACGGTTTCGCGGGTCGCCGGAATTTCTTCTTTGTGGACCTGCGCGAGGAGTACCAGGTTCAGAATCGTCAATGCAAGCATTCGCCGATACCCCTATCAGTTTATGCGTGATGCAGCGCCAAAACGTGACAAAGTTTCATTCCAGAATCGCTCCAATGTGCTGTACGCCGCCAAAAGCGGCGCTTCGAGGCCTCGGAGCGAGGGCGCTTAACCGCTTTTGGGGGATCGCGGGCTTCGAGGGGGTGCGGCCATGCAGCCCAATTTAAGGATCTGGCGCAAATAGAACAAAAGCGTTACATCATGTTTTATGAAAGGGACAACTGCTTCGACGCCGCCGGAGTTGGCGGAGTAAGCGTATCAGTCTATGCTGCTGGAACGCGCGGTGGAAGAGCGCCAGGAGATACGATCCGTATCCTGGTCGGCTCGTTTTGAGCGGTTTCAGGCGCTGGTTACGCGCTACCTTAGCGCTTCGTGCCGCGTCCAACTCCGGTCCCTGCTGGATGCGCCGGGCGCGTGGAACTGGGCCGCACCCATGGATCCCTGGCGCGTTTAATGGCCCTGATGGCGAAGGATGTGTGTTGAGTTATCGATATGGTTCGCGGGCGCGCTCCAGGGTGGTTACATATACGATAGATTTCGAAAACAGAGCGACGATGAGAACAGAATTGCTGCGATTCAACGGCGCTGTCGAGCGGGATCCCGCCATCGATGCGTGGATGAAAGATCATGCAGGTGAATTGGGAAGCATGGCGCGTCAGTGGTTTGAGGCGATGCGAGAGTGCGGGGACGAAGTCCGGGAGCTTTTGCATGACGGCTGCCCGGTGGCATGTTTGGGAGATGCGCCGTTCGGCTACGTAAATGTATTCACCGGGCACGTTAACGTAGGGTTCTTTCATGGCGCAGCGCTGCCGGATCCAGCCCGCTTGCTGCAAGGCGCAGGCAAGTTTATGCGGCACGTGAAGTTAAGACCGGGAACGGCCACAAACGCCGAGGCGCTGAGCCGTCTCATTGATACGGCATACTCGGATATCAAGGCGCGCGTCGAAAACGGCTAGCTCAGGAAGGCACCGTTCCAGCAACTCTGGCTAAGTGGACGCCGACGCCTTTAACGAACCTGCCACTCGGTAGCGCGAGCTTGAGGAGGATAGCGCGGAACCTGAGCAGTTGCGAAGGGAGCGGGCAGAGCCTGCGGTTAGCCGATATGGCAATGATAATGTAAGGAGCGGTGGCGCCGGCTGTCGGCGCCGCGGCTTCAGAACCCGCCTTCCTGCGCTCTACTCAAACTCTTCGATCGTCGTTGCGTTCTATTTCGGTTGCGGCCTCGGCCGCCCTAGGTTTATTGGCGCCAGTAATGATTCTCCGCGCGTGCCGGAACATATCCAACAACATTCTCTCGGTTAGTTTTCCCGTAGAGGTATTCTGCTGGCTCGGGTGATAGCTCGCGAGGAGCACGGGCTCGCCGGCAGCAATGCGGTACGCCTTGTTGTGGCCGAATTCAAAAGCGGCGCGCGAGCGGATGACGCCTCGCGACTTTAGAATCTCGAGATAGGTATCGAAGCCGATCTTTCCGAGCGCAACCACTACTTTCACATTCGGCAGCAGCGCGATCTCCCTCTCGAGAAAAGGCCGGCAATTCCGCAGTTCCTCGGGAGTGGGTTTATTTCCGGGCGGGGCACATCGCGCCGCGGCGGTGATGTAGGCATCGCGGAGTTCCAGGCCATCGTCACGCGAGATACTAGACGGCTGCGATGCGAATCCGGCGCGATGCAAAACGCGGTAGAGCCATTTGCCGGATTCATCGCCCGTAAACATCCGTCCCGTCCGATTCGATCCGTGAGCGCCGGGCGCCAACCCGAGTATCAACAGGTGCGCCGTAGGGTCGCCAAAGCCGGGGACGGGTTTGCCCCAGTAGTCCCACTCGCGATAAGCGCGTCGCTTGATGGCGGCAATGTGCGCGCAATGGTCCCTCAAACGCGGACAGCGCGCGCACGCGACGATTTCGGTTTGGAGGATCTCCAGCACACCAATGAAGCCACTTTAATAATAAGGCCAGAACTAAAGAACGTACGGGATCCGTCGAAAGGAACTGAAGGATGATAAAATTATGGTGGTCCTCTTGACGAAAGACAGATGGACTGGGAAGATTGGGAGAATCGGCTGCTCCGGCCGGTGCTGTGTTATTTTTCTGGCTCCTGTCGTCGCTTCCAATCAGCGGCCCGACTTCCGCGCGAGTTGAATATGAACAGGTCGCCGATGATTCTACCGGCGGGATTATCCCGTCTCATTTTTAGCATAGCTATAGCGTCTTCCTTCACGGGATTATGCTCAGGTCAATCGGGTGTCGCTAAAGATACCAGCACGGCAAAGGCCACTCATAAAGCCATTCACCGCAGGCATCCTGCGGCGAAAACGGTTGTAACCTCTACCCCATTGATTCACAAGGCGATTGCTCACCCGGGAACGGGGGCGCGCATATCTGCGGCATCGCTGCGAAGGACAACCTCCGTGGCAACAGCCACACATAGCGTGACGACCTCTGCGATTATCCGCGGAGGCCCTTGGTTGGAACCAACTTATGCCGATTCAACGCAGGGCGACAATATCGACGGCGAAGATTTGGACGTGCGGCGAGCTGCGGTGGATGCCCTTGGGAATTATAACGGGTCGGTTGTAGTAGTCGATCCTTCCAATGGTCGCGTGCTGACGATGGTGAATCAAAAGGTGGCGCTTTCTTCCGGGTTTCAACCTTGTTCCACGGTAAAAGTTTCCGTAGCGCTAGCGGGTCTTAGCGAGAAGGTTGTCAGTTCGACGGAAAAAGTCAGATTGCCCGGTGGCCAGAAGATGGATATGACGTATGCGCTGGCACATTCCATCAATCTGTATTTCGCGACGCTGGGCGAGAAGCTGGGCTTTGAGAAAGTCGCCTATTATGCTCACCTGTTTGGCTACGGCGAAAAGGCGGGGTTAAATATAGCCGGCGAGCAACCAGGCCATTATCCTTCCGCTCCTCCCGTGAACGGCGGCGTGGGGATGTTGACCAGTTTCGGCGAAGAGATACAGCAGACACCGCTACAACTGGCGGCATTGATGTCGTCGATTGCCAATGGCGGAACCCTGTATTATCTGCAATATCCAACCAACCAAGCGGAAGTGAAGAACTTCGTTCCGCAAGTGAAGCGGCATCTGGATATCGATAAAATAATCCCCGAAGTGGAGCCAGGGATGCGCGGAGCTGTTGAGTTCGGCACGGCGCACCGCGCTCGCGACGACGGCGCAATCGCAGGCAAGACTGGCACCTGCACGAACGATCATACCCACTTGGGCTGGTTCGGATCGTTCAACGAAGTGGGCCACCGCAAGGTGGTCGTGGTAGTTCTCTTGACTGGCGGGGCTCCAGCGATCGGGCCGATGGCGGCGGGGATTGCGGGCGATGTTTACCGCCGGCTGGGCGAAAAGAACTACTTTGCTTCGGCAACGCCCCTAACGCCAGCTTCGCTCATTGCAAGCCAGATCTGCTGCTCGAGATAGCGTTTCCGGTGTCTAATAGGAGAAATGAAGTTTTTTGTAATTCTCCTGCTGCCCCTTCTGGCTGGCGCTGCGATTCTGCCTGATTCCATAGGGCCATTTCACCGCGTCTCCACGTCCCAACCCACCATTGAAGCGCAGGATCTCTGGGACGAGTACGGGCTGCGCGACTACGAATCCGGAGTCTACGAAAACGGCGGCGCGAAGATGACCGCCACAGCGTACCAACTGCAGGATTCTACTGGCGCTATGGCGGCCTTCGACTGGCTTCGGCCGGAGGCGGCGAAAATGTCGCGAGTGGCGGGCTACGCCGCGGAAACTGCCAACCGCCTCATGGTGGTTCGGGGGAATTTCGTCCTGGATTTCGAGGGCTACAAGCCATCACCGGTCGAAATCGAGGAGTTGGCCGGAACTTTCGCCCACGTCGATGGTACACCTTTCCCTACCCTGCCCGGCTACCTTCCTACGCAGGATTTGATTCCGAACTCGGAACGCTATATCGGAGGGCCGCTGGGGCTGGCGCACTTCGATAACTTTGTGCCGCCTTCCGTGGCTGCATTCCGTTATGGATCGGAAGCGATCACGGGCGTTTTCCACGGCCCTAAGGGAAATATTACCTTGGCTGTTTTCAATTACCCAACACCGCAAATTGCCATGGACCGGCTGACGGATTTTCAAAATATCCCCGGGGCAATGGCAAAGCGAAGCGGGCCGCTGGTGGCGGTGGTGGTGAAGCCGGCCGACGCGGATATGGCCGAACGGCTACTCGCGCAAGTACAGTACCGCGCCGATATTACCATGCAGGAACACGTCGCCACGCGCCGTGACAACATCGGCAACCTAGTGATCAACGCCTTCATTCTCACGGGGATACTGCTTGTCTTCTGCGTCGTGGCGGGTCTCGGCGTGGGCGGGTTTCGGGTGCTGCGGCGGCACGGTAAGGGCGGCGCGGACGCCGACGGCATGATTACGCTGCATCTCGAGGGACGATAAGGCGCTGTTTTTGTGCGGGTTGGACCGAAATCCTCAGGCGTAAATCGAATCTTTTTCCCGGTTTTGGCCCAATGGCGGCAAATTCTACAACTTCGTAAATGCACCAAACCGAGGCAGTTACAGCCAAAAGATTTTGCGCCCGATTTTCGCTTGACTGGAAGCGCGTAAGGCAATAAGATCCAACTACAAAGTTTTGACGGTTGCGATTCCGTCGAAGCTGATTCTCCCATCGAACATCACCCTGGCAGAAACAGGGCGAAAAGAATGCTCACCCTTCGGGGTGAGCATTTCTATTTAGGGACTTACTATTTACCGCGGAAGGCTGATTAGACGCTGAGACGTCTATACTAGTACTTGCATCCTCGCCCCCCGAAACGACCGAACGAAGATCTCTCGTGGCGGGCGCGATTTGCCTCCTTGCGAAATGTTCGGCCGCTCTTCGCCCTCGTTTGGGAAACGAGCCCCCCGCTGGTCGTTGCTACCATCATTTTGCGAGCGATTCGCGCTCTCCTGCCTGTGGCATCACTCTGGGTCCCGAAACTCATCATCGATGCCGTAGTCGGGTTCGTAACCCACGGGACCGGCAATCTACAGCACATCTGGAAGCTGGTGGGCATCGAACTTGGCCTGGCAGTCTTGAGCGACATTTTAGGCCGCGTGAATACCCTTTGCGATAGCCTGCTGGGCGACCGGTTTACCGACTTGGTGAGCGTGCGCCTGATGCGCCATGCTACGGAGCTTGATCTCGCAGCCTTCGAAGATCCGTTGTTCTACGACAAACTCGAGCGCGCACGACGGCAAACGAACGGACGGCTCACGCTGCTATCCTCGCTGCTCAACATGGGGCAGGACACGGTTACGCTGGTCTCTCTATCGGCGGGATTGATCGTGTTCTCCCCATGGCTTATGGTGTTGTTGATCGCGGCGGTGATTCCGGCATTCATGGGCGAGACCCACTTCACCAAGCTGTCCTACTCGGTGCATTTCCGGTGGACGCCGCAGCGTCGACTGCTCGATTACCTCCGCTATCTAGGCGCGAGCGCGCAGAGCGCCAAGGAAGTGAAGATCTTCGGATTAGGCCGGTATTTGTCTCAACGATATTATCAAGTATCGGAAGATATCTATAACGAAAATAAAAAGATCGCGATCAAACGAGCAACCGTCGGATCGGTTCTGAATGTCGTTTCGACGGGAGGTTATTATGGCGCCTACGTGGTCGTTTTGGCTAAGACTCTGAGCGGTGGGATCAGCATAGGCACCTTCACATTTCTGACTAGCGCCTTTGCCCGCTCGCGTGGATATATCGAACGTATCCTGTCCGGATTCAACGATATATCGGAGCAGGCGATTTTCCTCCAAGACCTCTTCGATTTCTTTGGGATGGAACCTACCATCCGCTCCATCCCAACTGCGATTCCCGCGCCTCGGCCGATTCGCCAAGGGTTCGAATTCCGAAACGTGAACTTCAGTTATGCCGGCTCAGACCGCCTGGTCGTCCAAAACATTAATTTTCGGTTGTATCCAGAAGAAAAAATTGCATTAATCGGCGAGAATGGCGCTGGCAAAACAACTCTGGTGAAGTTGCTTGCACGATTATACGACCCTACCTCCGGCCAGATCCTTTTGGATGGCCGCGACCTCCGTGAATACGATGTCGAGGATCTACGCCGCGAGATCGGCGTAATTTTCCAGGATTACATGCGTTACGATATGGTGATTCGCGAAAACATCGGCTTCGGCAACATCGATTCCCTCAACGACCATCCACGTATGGAAACCGCCGCTCGGAAGAGCTTGGCCAAAAGCCTGATCTCGCGTTTTCCCGATGGCTACGACCAAATGGTGGGACGGCGATTCGAGGGCGGCGTCGATCTATCGGGTGGCGAATGGCAGAAACTTGCCCTCGCGCGGGCTTATATGCGCGACGCGCAGTTGCTGATCCTGGACGAGCCTACCGCGACGCTGGATGCTCGCGCGGAGTATGAAGTTTTCCAACGCTTCTCCGAACTGACACAGGGGCGAATGGCCCTCTTAATTTCCCACAGGTTTTCCACCGTCCGCATGGCCGATCGCATCCTGGTGTTGGCAGGCGGTGAGATTCAGGAACAAGGCACCCACGAGCAACTCCTGGCGCTCGGCGGGCGGTACGCGGAACTTTTCGAGCTGCAAGCGGCGGGATACCGGTAAGCGAATGAGCGACCAAAAACTACACGTAATTCCCCTTGGCGGATTGGGCGAATTCGGCATGAACATGACCGCCATCCGCTATGGTGACGACATCGTCATTATCGATTGCGGCATGATGTTCCCTGAAAGCGAGCTGCTGGGCGTCGACCTGGTGATGCCCGACTTAACCTATCTAAAGGAACATCAAGCCTCTATCCGCGCCTTGGTGTTGACCCATGGGCACGAAGACCACATCGGGGCCGTCCCCTACTTCCTTTCCGAGATCGATGTCCCGGTTTATGGAACCGCCTTCACACTCGCGCTGGTGGAGCGGCGGATGGAAGAATATTCGCTCGAGGAGGAGCCGCGGCTGATTCCGGTCAAGCCGAAACAGATTCTCGACATCGGTCCGTTCAAAATCGAGTTCATCCACGTCACACACTCGATTGTGAGCGCCGTCGCGCTGGCCATTACCACGCCGCTCGGCGTCATCATCCACACGGGCGATTTCAAAGTAGACCCGACGCCCACCGACAACGAGCTTTTCGACCTCCACACGCTAGCCGATTACGGCAAACGCGGCGTGCTGCTGCTGCTCTCCGATTCGACCAACGCGGACCGCCCGGGATACACCGAGTCAGAGCGCGCCGTGCGGCCGCGGATTGAGGAGATCTTCAACCGGTCGGAGAACCGCGTCGTCGTTTCGTGTTTCAGCTCGTCGATCCACCGTATTCAATTGGTGCTCGATCTGGCGCGCGAGTATGGGCGACGCGTCGCGGTCATCGGACGCAGCATGGTCAGCGTCACCGAAATTGCGCATTCGCTGGGGCTGCTGGATATTCCGGACGGAATTCTGCTGCGCCCCCAGGATGCCAACGACCTCGACCGCTCGAAAGTAGCGATCATCATATCGGGCACGCAGGGGGAGCCGATGTCGGCCTTGGCGCGCGTGGCCGTTGACAATCACAAGCACATTAAGGTGGAGGCGGGCGACACGGTGGTGCTGAGTTCGCGCATCATTCCCGGGAACGAGAAGGCGATCTTCCGCATGATCGACCACATGGCCCGACGGGGCGCGGACGTAATGTATGGGACGATGAATCCGCCGCTGCACGTATCCGGACACGCCAGTATCGAGGAACAAAAGCTAGTACTGAACCTGGTGCGCCCGCGCTATTTCGTGCCGATCCATGGGGAGTTTCGGCAGCTTTCGAAACATGGGAAACTGGCCGAGCACCTGCGCTTCGCGGGCTTGCAGGACACATTCATCATGGAATCGGGCGAGGTGCTGGAAATTGACGCGCAAGGCGCGCGCAAGGCCGGCAAGGTGACTGTGGGCCGCGTGTGCATCGATTCGGGATCGGTGGACGACGTGGTTGGAGAAGTGGTAATCCGCGACCGCCGGCACCTGTCAGAAGACGGGATCGTGCTGCCCATCATCGCTATCAACCGCCACAGCGGACGCATCGAGAGCCTGCCGGAAATTGTCAGCCGTGGCTTCGCGGCGGGCGAGGGATCCGAATTCATTCAGGGCGCGCGGCAGGTCGTGGCAAAGACGCTGGAAGGCTCTAATCAGGAAGAAAAGACCGATTGGGGCGTGATGAAAGAGAAGATCCGCGCGGATTTGAAGCGGCACATCTCGAAGGAAACGCAACGGCGTCCCCTGATCATGCCGGTGATTTTGGAAGTGTAGAGAAGTCTAGAAAAGATTTCGCCGTGCCTGATTGGGTTCTTGCCGTCTTTACGGCGAAGTTCAGCGGACCTCTCCACGCCGGCGCCGGAGCCGCTCTGTGGCCCGCTTATCGTTCCTTATGAACGCGCGTCTTCATCTTGACCGCCAGTTGCTAACTATCGTCAGCGGTTGGTATTCGGGCTTTTCCGCAGGTTCAATCATCAGGAAGCGCTCGCCATCCGCCGAGACGTCGTATTCGAAATTCGGCGTCCGTAGTTCGGGTGGCGTGGCGTTGAACAGGAATTGCGGGGTCGAGGATTGGAATGCGGCGCCATCGCCCGAAACTCGCGCAGCCATCATTCTGCCCTCAAGGGACAGGTAGAAAATCTCCTTGCCGTCACCCCGCCACCGGGGCATGATCCCTCCGCCAGTGGAAATCTGCCAGCGCGCCGCAGAGGCGGGCTTTCCGGGTTCGAACGCCTGAACGTAAATCTCGCGGCGGCCGCTGTCGTCGAAGTCATACGCAATCCAGCGCGGCACACCCGGATTGAACTGCGCTTTGGAAGCGCCGCGCACATGCCCAAGAAAGCTCACCGGCCGGCCGCCGCCGGCGGCCCGTATCATGATCTCCGTACTCTGTGTGAGCTGCGTATACAGAAGAAAGCGCCCATCGCGGGACCAGTCGAGTGGCTGCTGTTCGAACGTGTCTTCGGTGAGCCTGTCGACGGTCCCGGCGCCAGTGGCCGCTTTGCGGTACAGGTTCGCGGGTCCCGCGGCATCGTTCGCGAACGTCACCGCGGCGCCATCGGGCGACCATACCGGGTTTTCATCGATGGCCGGATCGAAGGTGAGCCGCGTCAATGAATTTCCAGGCAGGTTGGCCACCCAGATATCCGAGTTATTGCCGTCCCTGCGCGTAAACGCCACTCGCTTGCCGTCGGGCGAAATCCGGGGCGTGTAGTATTCGCCTGGAGCTTCTAGCGAGCCCACTTGTTTGCCGGTCCTGTCGCGCCAGCGAAGTTCCGTAAGCGAATTAGTCTGCGGCGGATATACCAGCATGCCTTGAGCGTTGGCGGAATAATCGGTGAGTATGTGTCCCATGGAGACGTGCTGCGCAAGGGACGTCTTGAGGGGAAACGGCTCGCTCCCGAACTCTCCCCGTGCGGGATCGAAAGGCCGGGCCATAAGGATGCCGTTGACGATCGTAAGTAGGTGGCCCGCCGAATAGGTTGGCTGTTCGGCCGCCCCGCCAACGCGGCGCGGCTTTTCGTCCGGATCGAGGGAGGCGAGCCAAAGTTCACGATCCCGCATATCTCCTCGTACATAAACAAATTGCCGGCCATCGGGAAGGAAGCGGGGGGCATGTCCGTCCTCCGTTCCCCGCACCGGCGTCGGCGAGCCGCCCGCATCCGGCATCCTCAGTATAGGCGGCATCCCGTTTCCGAACGGAGTTCCCCATATGATGACGCCGCGAGAACCCCAACTCCCCCTACAGTTGGGAGCCAGCCGATCGTACAGGTCGATCACCGCGCCGTTTGCAACTTCAATCTTCTTCAGTTTCCGTTGCGTAAAGAACGCGATCCATCGCGAATCCGGCGACCAAAATGGATTGTAGGCCCCTTCGCTGCCCGGCAGAAGTCTTGACTCGGACTCACCCAGCGAGCGCACCCATAACTGCGCTTTCCCTTCCGTGCGCCCAACGAACGCCAGCTTGGTCCCGTCCGGAGATACTGCGAATCCTCCATCGCCATTGTGGGCGAAACGGAAGCTGGTGCCCGGAGGTGGGAGAAGCGAAGCATTCAGAGCCGCTGCTGGCGGCGCGGCCCGATTCCAAAGCAGCGTCGAGGCAATTGCGCCGGCGAGGGCCACTCCGAGCGCGGCCACGGCCATCCGCAACCAGGTGCGTTGCGAGCGCGGCGACGATGCCCCGGCAGCCAGTCGCCTCCCGAAATCTGAAACCGGTTGCCATCGATTGGCTGATTCTCCGGCCGTGGCCCACTCCAGCTCGGCCTGCACATCTCTGACCGACTGCCAGCGGTTCTCCGGTTCCGGCTCCAGGCACCGTTCGACGACATGAGCAAATCTTTCCGGCAGGCCCTCCATCGCCGGCGGCTGGCCTAACGCGACGCGTTTGGCGGTAGCCATTTCATACAATGTATGACCCAAGGCAAAGATGTCGGTGCGCGCATCGGCTTCCTTACCGGCCCGCTGTTCCGGCGCCATGTAAGCCGGCGTCCCCAAAACGACGCCCGTCATCGTAATTGTTCCATCGTGTGCGGAGCACTTGGCCAAACCGAAATCCAGCACCTTTACCCCGTTCTTCGCGATCATGATATTAGCGGGCTTCAAATCGCGATGGGTGATGTTCTTTTCGTGCGCGGCGGCGAGCGCGCCGGCGATCTGAGCGCCGTAGCGCAGTACGTCGCCCATCGGAAGCGCGCCCTCTTGGATGCGGGCCGCCAGCGTTTCGCCCTCCACTAGCTCCATCACCATGAAGTCGGGACCGATATCGTGGAGCGTGCAGATATGGGGATGATTCAATGAAGAGATGGCGCGCGCTTCCCGTTGGAAGCGTGCGTCAAAGAGATTTCTCGAAATCTTGATGGCGACATGCCGGCCCAGCCGCGTATCCGTGGCGCGGTACACCGAGCCCATGCCACCCTGTCCGATCTTTTCTTCAATCCGGTACGGCCCGAGTTGTTCGCCGATGCCGGCAGGCGTCTCCGCCTGGAGCGGACCGGCGTGTTTCAGAAGGCTCTCGCGACCCTCCCATGCCGGACGATCGAGGAACGCGCCGGGCTTCGTGCCGGCATCGTGGTCCAGGATTGAGGCGACGGTTACTCGCAACTCGGGGTCGGCCCGTTCCAGCAGCGCGGGCCGCTCGGAAGGAGGTAGGGCCCGCGCCGCATGATACAGCTCCTCCAACTGTCCCCAACGCTCGGGCGTCATGGGAACAGTTTAACAATGGAAGGCTGAGCGGCCCGTGCGAGGGAAACGAACAATGCCTGCGGTATGGAGGCCCCGCCTTAACCGCGGCTGTAGCTGGCGGCATAGACTCGGGGCTCCAGGAGACGAAGAAGTCCCACCCAGGCATAATCGCTCACTCGCCGAACAGGCTCGGCCAAGGTTGGCGGCATGAGAAGCGATATCGGGGCGTATTCTACCCGCCCTGAACGCGCTGCCAGTGCCGCCTCAGGGGTTGCGGCATGGATTGTGGGACGGCGGTCAGAGTCTTGCCTGGACGCGCCGCCCTTGGTCCGCACGCCGCGTCCGCCACTTCACGGAGTTATCGTGTCGACGGTAATTCGCTGAGCCGTAATCTGGCCAGTCAAGCTGTCTGTCTTTTTCCCCTGGGTATCGAAGACGGTTTCAGCAAACGTGCCACTGATGGCCGTGCCGCCGGGAGATACGGTAACCTTCTCGACGAGGATGATTCTGCCGAGCAACGTTCCCGTTGTGGCGTCGTAATTCAGGGCAAAATGGTTGACCTGGTAAGTGGACGTCTCCGGTTTTCTGCCATACGCCCAGGCAGAAATTCTGCTGCGCCGGAGAACGCGCGCCGGCATTCTGAATTTCGGTCTCATCGCTGTGAAGCTGGATGTATCCGAAGTTGAGTTGGGTTCCGTCCGCAATGGATGGAGTGCGGGCGGTGTTGCCTTGGGAAATTAACTGAAAACTCCACATTCCAACGATCGGCGCGCTGGCCGTACTTGATACGCTTCTCAGATCGCGAGCCAGATCCGCGAATGTGGCCAAGGCCAGGGGATTCCGCGCATCCGGCAGAAGCTGCTGCATGACGAAGGGAGCCTGCTGTGGCGTCGTACCACACGCGCTTGCCGCGGGAGCTAACAGCACGCCGACAACCGCTGCGCTCAAAGTTATAGTTACCGCTCGATGTGTCACTTTTGCGACGTTTTTTTCTATCGCAAACCGTCTCTTGCCGATTTTCATTTGTTGCTTCCTCCTTGAAAGTTATCGGAAGAATATTTCTTCCGGAACTCCATGCGAGAAACAAGCGCGAAAACCGTAACGCGGGCGCGATATATTTGATGTTATGTTGAACCCACCCGCGGGGGAAGACTGCCAAATGGCGGATACAACGCAACTTCTCCTCGCATGGGCCGGCGGCGATGCGGCCGCGCTCGATGCGCTCGCGCCGCGCATTTACCGGGAACTTCACCGCCTGGCGGTGGATTTCATGAAGCGGGAGCGCGAGGAACCCATCCTGCAGCCGACGGCCCTGGTGCATGAGGTCTACCTGAAACTGATCGATGTGCGGAACGTGGCTTTGGAAGGCAAGGCGCATTTCTTTGCGATCTGCGCACAGATGATGCGCCGCATTCTGGTGGACGCCGCCCGCAAGAGAGCCGCGTCAAGGCACGGCGGCGGACTGGGACGGATTCACCTGGACGATGTGGCTCATTTGAACCTGAGCCAGCAAAACGACAAACAGTTGATCGCCTTGAACGAAGCGCTGGACGAACTGGCGCAGGGCGATCCGCGAAAGGCCAGAGTTGTGGAACTGCGATACTTCGGCGGGCTGAACGTGCAGGATACAGCCGCGGTGCTCAAGGTGTCGGAGGAGACTGTCTCGCGAGACTGGCGTCTGGCACGGGGTTGGTTGCTGGTGCAAATCAAGGACGGGGGTGGCGCCGCCTCGCCAGGCTCCGCCAGGTGAAGGCGAGCCTGCCGGAAATCGTCAGCCGCGGCTTCGCGGCAGGCGAAGGCTCCGAATTTATGCAGGGCGCGCGGCAGGTCGTGGCGAAAACGCTCGAAAGCTCCAATCAGGAAGAAAAGACCGATTAGGGCGTGATGAAGGAAAAGATCCGCGCGGATCTCAAACGCTACATCTCGAAAGAGACGCAACGGCGTCCCCTGATCATGCCGGTGATTCTGGAAGTGTAGCGCGTTTACCTTCCCACAAACCCTCGCACCAGCGCCGCGATCTCATCCGGGGCCGTGTCCAGTGCGAAATGCCCGGCGTCGAGGACGTGAACTTGGGCGTTCGGTGCGTCTTTGCGGTATCGTTCCGGCTCGCCGGGGTCGAACGAGAGGTCATATTTACCCCAGATCACCAGCAGGCGCGGCTGCTTCTTGCGCATCCACGCTTGCCATTTTGGGTAGGCATCCACGTTGGTGCGGTAGTCGTAGAACAGGTCGCTTTGAATCTCGGCTTGTCCGGGCTGGTTGAGAAATGTGAACTCATCGGTCCAAAGATCCGGGTCATAGCGTTCGACGTTGGGATCGTTCCCGACGTGGCGCGTCCGCGTGGCCGCCAGCGACAGCAGATTTGTCCGAAGCGTGCTTTCGTTGGCCGCTCGATCCTTCCAAAACGCGCGCCGCGCAGTCCAGTTCGCGCCCAGGCCTTCGTTGTGTGCGACCGCGTCTTGAACGATGAGAGCTTCCACACGCGCCGGATGCGCCAGCGACATGCGGAAACCGACGGGGCCGCCGTAATCCTGCATGTAGAGCGCGTAATGCGAGAGCCCAACCGCAGCGGTGAAGCGATCCATTATCTCGGCGTAGTGATCGAAAGTATACGCGAGTTTTTTGGGGTCGGGCCAGTCGCTATGTCCAAATCCAGGATAGTCCGGCGCGATCAGGTGGAAACGATCGGAGAGCCGTGCGAAGAGCGGCTCAAACATTCGCGAGGAAGAGGGCAGTCCGTGGAGCAGGAGAATCGCCGGGGCATCTTTCGGCCCAGCTTCGCGATAAAAAATGGAGAGCCCATCGACCTTCACCGTTCGATACAGCGTTGGATGCGACACAGGTATTTGCTCCGTTCCTGGCCTTCGAGATGACCCACAGCAGTCCCAGCCAAGAACATGAGCGCCAGGTTGATGGCTGCTTTGTCATGCATTCGAATATCTCCGGCGGCGCTTCGCGCTCCATTGAGTCAACGTCCCGGCGATTTCGGAGACCTCCTCAACCAATGAAGTTAGGAAGGCCGGCACATTGGCGCAAGTTGCAAGACTAGCGCTTTGCCCGGCCCACAGCGGCAGAAGATCTGCCCTTCCCGCCGCCTCGGCCGGGATCGCCAGATTTCTCACCAATCCCCGTTGCAATGGATAGGGCAAGATCTCGGTACCGTCACGGTTTAGGTCAGCCATCAAAGGGTTGTAAATCCCCCGTGCGAGTCTTCCCGTGAAACCCCTGGTCAATGCAGTGTGGCCCGCCTTTTTTCCGAGTAAGGCTTCGCGATGAAGGCGGCTGGCGCCGGACTCCTCGCACGCCAGGAATACCGTTCCCATCTGCACGCCCTCCGCGCCAAGAGCCAGGGCGGCAATGACGCCGCGCGCATCCGCTATACCGCCCGCGGCAATCACCGGCACATCGACTAAGTCGACGATTTGGGGGATCAGCGACAACGTGCCCGTGAGTGAATCCTCCGCAGTTCGTAGGAACGAACCGCGATGCCCACCCGCTTCGAAACCCGAGCCGGCGATAGCATCCACACCGGCATCCTGTAGCGCCGCGGCCTCATCGGGCGTCGTAGCCGCGCCAATCGTGACGATGCTTTTCGCCCGGCACTCCTCTAGAATCTCTCGCGGCGGGATTCCGAAGATGAAGCTGAAAACCGGCACTCTCGCGTCCAGCAACACCCGAACCTGATCTTCGAATCGCACCGGCGAATACGGTTTGTAGGTCGGATGGGGCGCGCCCAGAGTTGCGAGATGGGAAGCAAGCGAAGCGCGGCACCGGTTGAACGCATTTTCGTCCGATGTCCGCGCGCCGTCATCCTCCATCGACACCCACAAGTTCATTGCGAATGGCTTCGAGGTGAGGGAGCGAATCTCAGCGATCATATCCTGGATCGCCCCGGGAGCCAAGCCGTGCGCGCCGAACGATCCGAGCCCGCCAGAGTTGGAGACCGCCGCCGTCAATCGCTGTGATGACAGCCCTCCGAGCGGACCTTGAACGATGGGATACTCGATCCCCAGTTTTTCCGTCAGCCGGTTCCGATTCCAGGAGGTAGACATCGTGTTCTTAGGCCAGCTTCACATAGTCAGTACGACGCGGAACTCTGCCTTGCCGCTCATCATACGCGCGTAAGCCTCGGCCGCTTTTTCGAGCGGATAGGTTTCAATCATGGCACGCACACCGGTCAATTCCGAGAAGCGCAACGTATCTTCGGAATCGGCTGGCGTCCCCGCCGCCCAGCCCTGAATGGTCCGGCTGCCATTGATGAGCTGTGCCGGCGTTACCTCGATGGGATCGAAGGTGGCGCCGATCACGATAAGTTTGCCGTTTGGACCCAGGCCGTCTACCACCTCGGACATCGATTTCGAGCTTGGAGCCGTCGCTAGAATTACCTGGGCGCCGCCCAGCTTCTGCAGTTCTTCCGCGGCGTTGGTGGCTTTGTTGTCGATATACACGCTCGCGCCGAGTTTCTTTGCGAACGTCGCGTTCTCGGGCCCGCGGCCAATGGCTGCCACCTTATAGCCAAACTTCTGCGCGTACTGAACTCCGAGGTGACCCAGGCCGCCTATCCCCAGCACGGCGACAAGATCGCCGGGGAACGCCCCGCTATGCCGCAGCGCGTTGTACGTAGTGATTCCGGCACAGAGCAGCGGGGCCGCCTCGGCATCGCTGAGGCCGTCCGGTATCGCCACTAGTGCCTCCACGGGCGCCACCATATACTGCTCGTAGCCGCCATCGTAACTGATGCCCGCGATTTTCGCATTCTTGCAATTGCGAAAATCCCCGCGCCGGCACTCACGGCACGTGTTGTCATGACCGCCGTGCCAGCCTACGCCGACTCGTTGCCCTTTCTTCCATGCGGAGACGCCAGCGCCTACTTCGTCGATGAGGCCCGCCACTTCGTGTCCTGGAATGCGGGGAAATTGAATTCCGGGCCAGTAGCCTTCTTTTGTGAGCACGTCACTGTGGCAAACGCCACAAGCCTGCACCTTAATGAGCACTTCTCCGGCGCCCGGCTTCGGAATCGCACGCTCGACAATCTCGAAATCCCCTCCGGCCTTGGAAATCTGCGCGACCTTCATTGTCCCTGCTTCAACTTTTGTCGTTGCCATAAGTCCTCATATCTATTGTCAGCATTGTTTAAGTGAACTTACTTCATCACGCCACTTCGAATATGACTTCCAATTCGACCGGCACGCCCAACGGAAGGCTTGCCACGCCATACACCAAGCGGCAAGGGTTCTTGTCTTTTCCGAAGACGTCTTGCAGTAACTCCGAAGCAGCATCGGCGATTCGCGGCTGATCGCGGACATCTCCCGAGGTGGCCACGTAGACGCCGAGCCGAACGACCCGCGTCACTCTATCGAGCGATCCCAAATGCCCCCGCGCGACAGCCAGAACATTGAGCGCCGCGAGACGCACCGCCTCGCGCCCCGCTTCCACATCGAGTTCGGCGCCGACGCGCCCAACGAATTTCGCCTTGCGGCCTTCGGTGGGAAGCATCCCGGTCAGAAAAAGTAGATTGCCCGTCTGCACTGCTTCCGCATACGTGCCGAACGGCTCAGGCGGCACCGGGAGTTCTATCCTGAGTGAGGTTAGGCGCTGCTCAGCGGTGGCGGGCCGATCCGCATCGCGTGCCTCGTTACGGGAAGAGACATCACTCACGAGCCCTCTTCCTTTTGAATCAGTGCTCATGTTCTTCTCCCGTGCGATCTCGCGGCCGACTCACTAATCTCACTCAGTTGCATTTCACCATTTGCCGTTGTGGGCGCCTGCATCTACGTGCAGCACCTCCCCAGTTACCTGACGAGCTTCCGTCAGATAAACAACCGCCTCGACAATGTCGTCTATGGCGGCGATGGTTCCCATGGGTGAGAGGCTCTCCAAATACTCCCTTGAGTTCTTTTCATGCAGCGGCGTGTCGACAACCCCAGGGGCTACCGCATTGAAGCGAATGCCTTCTTTGGCGTATTCCATCGCGAGACTCCGCGTGATCGCCTCGATGCCCCCTTTGGTGATCATCGGTATAGAGGACTTCACTCCGGCGATGGGATGTTCCACCATAGCCGAGGTGATACCGATGATGCTCCCGCCGGTTTTTTGCACCAACATCTGCTTCACGGCAAGCTGCGTTATATAAATGTATCCCCCAAGATTGGTTTCGAAGAGAAGCTCAATATCTTGGATGGCGAAGTCGGTAAATGGCTTCGTGAAAAAAACGCCGGCGTTGTTAACCACGCCATCGATCGATCCGAACGTGCGGATTGCCGTCTCGGCGATCTTTGCCGCGGTCGAAGCTTCACCGATATTGCCGTTGACTAAAGCAAGCCTTTCACTCGGCTCAAACGTGGATCCCATGATCTTGCGTGAAGTGGCGACGACATTGTAGCCGCGCTTGATGAATTCCTTCGTAACGCCGGCGCCAATACCTTGGGACGCGCCTGTCACGATCATGGTCTTGGGCTTAAGTGGAGCGTTGCTCATTCTGTCCAGGTCACAGCGGGGCCAGGATATCGGCCGTCCGCGCTTGGCGATTGAAAGTGGCGACGATCGCTTTCCGGATCGGGAGGGAATCCATTAAGGAGATCATATCGAGAGCAACTTCGGATTGCTGTCCGTTCCGGAACGTTCGATAACTATGAATGTCGTACGCCCATCCGTTGAGAAGAAGCCCATTGGCAGGGTCCCCTATAATGGCTCGCGTGCGATTTATGCACAAGCTCTGCCAATCGTTGGAACGAGCTTAAGGTATTGAAGTTGAGGGCAAGGGACGCACCAGGACACGATGAAAGGGATGTCAACCGCGACCAAATGCCGTCTTGTCAGTTCGAAACCCCGACTTCCCGACAGGCGCTTGCGGTGGACGAGAAACGTCCCCACGCGCCGGGAGATGACTTTCGGGCGTTGGCCGGAGCGAGAATCGATTCAGAAACCGCCAGCCGCTATGATGGTGATAACAAATGTCTGCGGCGGCTCGTTTGACCGGAATCATCGATGTGTTGGAGATGCAATCGGACGACAATGCGCTCTCCTTTTTCGATCGCAAAACAGGCGGCGTGACGACGGTATCGAAGGATCTGCTTGGCTACGCCGAAGATTTCGCTATCGAAGAGATGCCGGATATTCACGAGTGGCAGATTCTGAGCGATTTCTCGAACGCAGTCGAATCCCCAAAGATACGCGCGGAACTGCTGGATGCCATCCACGGCGGCGCCTTTCGCCACTTCAAGGCGGCGGTTCGGCTGCACGGGATGGAGGATGAGGGGTATAGGTTCCGCGTTGCGGCGCTGCGACAGATTGCGATCGATTGGTGCGAGGAACATGACATTGCCTGGGTCTAATTCCGCGCCGCCCGACCGCTACCTAGAAGACGCCTCCGGTTTCCGCGGAAGCGCGGAGCGTCTCATCGTCCCCGCAGATGAACCGGAACTCGCCCAGGCCCTTCGCGATGCAAACGCCACACAGACTCCGGTCACCATCGCCGGCGCCGGTACCGGGCTCACAGGCGCTCGCGTTCCGCAAGGCGGATGGGTGATCTCGCTCGAGAAGTTCACGCGGCTCGATGTGCACACGGGCTATGCGATCGCCGGCGCCGGCGTGTTGCTAAGCGAAGTTCACGCGGCCGCCCAACGCTCCGGTCAATTCTATCCGCCAGACCCCACCGAGACATCGGCTTCCCTCGGAGGCACCATCGCCACCAATGCCAGTGGTTCGCGGAGCTTTCGATACGGAGCGACGCGACGCTGGCTGGAAGAGCTGCGCGTGGCCCTCGCCGACGGAAGCGTTCGCCAGTTCGAACGTGGTGAGGCGATCGATTTCGACCCTGGCGCCATTCCCCTGCCCCACGTCACTAAAAACACCGCGGGCTATCTGCTGCGGGCCGGCATGGATTGGATCGATCTCTTCGCCGGTTCCGAAGGCACGCTCGGCGTCATTACTCGAGCCCGCCTGAAGTTGCTTCCCGTCCCCAAGGCGATTCTCGGGGGGGTGGTGTTCTTCGCGGATGACGATGCGGCTATCGACGCCGTAGAACTATGGCGCGCAACCGCGTCGCCGCGCATGCTGGAATACCTGGATGGCGCGTCGCTCGAGCTGCTGCGTTCGCGCTTCGGTGAAATCCCCAATAACGCCCGCTCAGCCATCTTGTTCGAGCAGGAACTTTCGGGCGACGACGATCCCGAAGTGGACGCATGGGCCGACCGTGTGGAGGCGGCGCGCGCGTTGACAGACGATTCCTGGTTTGCACTCAACGCGGCCGACCGCGAACGCTTCCGCCGGTTTCGCCACTCACTTCCCGAACTGGTCAACGAAACAGTACGCCGCAACGGCGCTCTCAAGATGGGCAGCGATTTCGCCGTTCCTCTGGGACGTAATCGCGAGATGCTGGCATTCTACAAACGTCGGCTGGAAAACGAATACCCCGGAAGCTACGTGATATTCGGCCATATCGGCGACGCCCACGTGCACGTGAATATCTTCTCCGGCGACGCCTCTCCCCTACTTGAGGAATTTGCCCGTCACGCCGTCGCGCTAGGCGGCACGGTCTCCGCCGAACATGGACTGGGCAAGCGCAAGGCGGGGTATTTGAAGCTTCAGTATGCGCCGGAGGAGATCGAAAGGATGCGCGCGGTCAAGCGGCGGCTCGATCCGGGAAACATTTTGGGACGCGGGACCCTGTGGGGTTGAGACGAAATTCCGCGGACGTTTAACGCCGCAAGAAATCGTCCGCGCGGCGCGGTCTCTGAAGGTCCAACTGGCGCATCGTCGGAAAACACGGCTGATTCAACCTGCGCATAAATAGGTCCGCCAGACCACCGCGCACGAACAAGACCGTTCTCGAAGGGCAACCTACGAGACGATTCGAGGGTAATCCCACGAGAAAAAAGTAAATCCCGTTAACTTTCCCACTATCTAACCTGCCTAATGACGCTTCTCGCCAGGAAGTATTCTTGCCTAGGTCCGGCGTTACTTGGAGCCGCGCTTTTGGCTTTTGCAGGTCCGGCGCATGCGGATCTTTCCCTAAGCCCATCTTCGGCGACCGTCCCGTCCGGCGGCAACAGCGTCACGGTTCAGGTGATCTCCACCGATCCATCGGCAACTTGGACAGCTTCTGCCGACCAGTCCTGGCTGACGTTTACCTCCGCGATTTCGGGAAAGGGAAATGGATCGTTCAGTTACTCTGTGCCTGGCAACCCGGGAGCGATATCGAGGACCGCTAATGTAACGGTCGCTACCTCCGCCGCCAGTGCGACGCAGCCAGTGACGCAACTGGGCGGGGTCCTGAACATCAGCCCGTCGTCGGCCAATGCGGCTGCCGCCGGAGATTCGGGCACGGTAACCGTGTCCACTAATCAAGATTCGCTGCTTCAATGGACAGCGACAGCGAGTGACCCCTGGGTCATCATTACGGCCGGGGCCTCCGGGATCGGTCCTGGATCGGTGCAGTGGAGGGCGGCGGCAAATACGGTAAGTTCCCCCAGGACGGCGGTGATTACTGTCACCCCGCTGGGTGGCGTCGGACAGACATTTACTATCAGCCAGCAACTAGGCTCGGTCCCTCCAAGTGTCACCGTTTCTCCGAGCAGCGTCACAACCGACGCTCCGGGCGGGAGCGGCGCCATTCAAGTCACTGCGTCGAGTCCGTCGCTGACGTGGTCTGCCATCAGCAGCAGCAACGACATCGTGCTTCTCACCACCAGCAGCGGGACAGGCAATGGCGCGGTTCAGTACACCGTCAAAGCAAATCCGATTGCAACTAATCGAACCGCAACCATCACGTTAACGCCACAGGGCGGGACGGCGGTGACCGTGACGGTGACACTATTGGGCGGCACGCTGTCCATTTCTCCCTCTTCGATGAATGTGCCTGGAACCGGCGGTTCCGGGGCCATTACCCTGACCACGAACGATCCGGTTCTGAAATGGACCGTGAGTGCGGACCAGAATTGGGTAACGATCACCAGCGGAGGTCAAGGAACCGGGCCGGGACAGATTCAGTGGACCGCGGCGGTGAACACAACGAATGCGAGCCGCTCCTCAACCATATCCATAACGCCATCCGGCGGTGCGCCACAGTCGTTCTACGTCAATGAGGCGGCGCCAGTCATCACGGGGACCATTACTCTCACCCCGCCCGGCGCGAACGCGCTTGCGTCTGGCTCGAGCGGGACTATACAAGTGACGTCGACGAATCAGGCGTTGACCTGGATGGCGGTGTCGAACAACTCGTGGCTAACGGTTACTCAAGGCGCGTCGGGAACCGGAAACGGATCCTTCCAATACAGCGCGGCCGGCAATCCAACCGCGGCAGCACAGACGGGGACCATCACCGTGACACCCGCCAATGGGACGGGCGCGACCCTTACCGTGGTTCAAGCCGGAGGGACGCTGACTATCAGCCCCCCCAACGCAACCGCGAACCCCGCCGGAGATACGGGTTCGGTGAGCGTGTCTACCAACCAAGATTCCCTGCTGCAATGGACTGCGGCGACAGCCCAATCGTGGATCACGATTACATCGGGCGCCTCAGGGACTGGCTCAGGGGCCGTCCAATGGACCGCTGCGGCGAATGCAACGAATGCAATCCGCTCCGGTAGCATTTCCGTCACTCCGTCTGGCGGCACAGCTCAGGTGTTCACCATCAATCAGCAAGTCAACACAGGGACGATCACGCTCAATCCGACTAGTGTGGCCGCGCCAGCCTCGGCGTCGAGCGGGACCATAACGGTGACGTCGACGAATCAATCGCTGCCATGGACCGCGGTGTCGAGCAATTCTTGGCTGACGCTTATTCCAGGCGCGGGGACCGGAGCCGGCTCCTTCCAATACAGCGCAGCCGGCAATCCAACCGCCGCATCCCAGACGGCGACCATCACCGTGACGCCCCTCAACGGCACGGGCGCCACGCTTAGCGTGACTCAAGCAGGCGGGACGCTTACCATCAGTCCCACCACTGCGACCGCGAAACCCGCTGGAGACGCGGGCACGGTGAGCGTGTCTACCGCGGATTCGTCCCTTCAATGGACGGCGACAAAGACCGGAGGAGATTGGCTCACGATTACAGGAGCCTCTGGAACCGGTCCTGGGTCCGGCCAATGGACCGCGGCCGCAAACACGACGAACGCGAACCGGTCCGGTACCATCTCCATTACCCCGTCCGGCGGCACACCTCAAGTGTTGACCATCACTCAGGCGGCGCAGATTATCACTGCAACCATCACCCTGACGCCGAGCAGCGTGGCCGCGCCGGCTTCGACATCGAACGGGACCATACAGGTGATGTCGACGAACCAGTCGTTGACCTGGACTGCGGTGTCCAGCAATTCGTGGCTCACGATTACACAAGGCGCGACAGGGACCGGAAACGGCTCGTTCCAATACAGCGCGGCAGGCAATCCGAGCGCGGCCTCCCAGACGGCGACGATTACCGTGACGCCCTCCAACGGGACGGCCGGCGTGCTTACCGTGACTCAAGCAGGCGGGACGCTGACCATCAGCCCCACCAACGCGACCGCGAAGCCCGCGGGAGACACGGGCACAATAGCCGTGTCTACGGACGATTCGGCGCTTCAATGGACAGCGACCAAGACCGAGGCCTGGATCACGATTACGGCAGGAGCGACGGGGACTGGCACAGGGTCGGTCCAATGGACCGCAGCGCCAAATACAGGAACCAACACCAGGACTACAGCCATCACGATTACGCCATTGAACGGCGCCGCGCAGACGTTTACTATCACCCAAGCCCCGGCTCCGACTATTTCCCTTTCTCCGAGCAGCATCAGCTCCGACGCTCCCGGCACGTCCGGCGCGATTCAAGTGACGGCGTCGAGCCCCTCTACAACGTGGTCCGCGGGCACCAGCAACCAGGACGTGGTGGTTCTCACTAGCAGCAGCGGGACGGGCAATGGCGCGATTCAATACACGGTGAAACCGAACCCGCTCGCAACTACGCGAACCGCAACCATCACGGTGACGCCTGGACAGGGCGGCGCATTGATGACTGTAACCGTAACATTAGCGGGCGGAACCCTGACCATTTCCCCTGCTTCGGCAAGTGTCGCCGGCACAGGCGGTTCGGGCAGTATAACTGTAACCACAAACGACCCCGCTTTGAGATGGACCGTAAGCGCGGATCAGAGTTGGGTGACGATCACCAGCGGCGGCCTGGGAACCGGGGCGGCGCAGATCCAGTGGACCGCGGCGGCGAATACAACAAACGCCAGCCGGAGCTCGACCATTTCCGTTACGCCATCTGGCGGCGCGGCTCAATTGTCCACCATCAACCAGGCGGCAAGGGTGCTCACGGGCACGATCACTCTGATTCCGGGCAGCGTGATTGCGCCGGCTTCCATCTCAAACGGAACGATCCTGGTCACGTCGACGAATCCGGCGCTGCCCTGGACGGCCGCGTCGAGCGATTCGTGGCTGACGATTACCCATGGCGCGACGGGAACGGGAAACAGCACTCTCCAATACAACGCGACGGGCAATCCAACCGCGGCGATGCGAACGGCAACCATCACGGTGACGCCCGCCAGCGGGACGGGCGACGTGCTGACAGTCAATCAAGCGCCTGGGCTGCTCATCATCCTTCCTTTCACCAGGGGTGCTGCCGCTACCGGAGACACGGGCTCGTTTTCGATCTCCACAAACAACAGCACATTGCAGTGGAGCGCCGTCAGCAATGCGTCATGGCTAAGCATAACCACTGCCACATCCGGAGCAGCGGACGCGACGATGAGCTGGGCGGCGGCAGCCAATACAAGCGCGAACGCCCGCACGGCGACCATCACCATCACGCCGCAGGGCGGAACGCCTCTAACCTTCACTGTAATCCAGGCGCCGTTGAGTGGAACGATTACGGCGATGCCTTCGACTCTCAGCTTCTCTTATCAACAATTGGGCACTACGCCGGCGGCCGCTCAAATCACGTTGAACGCTTCCGCAGGGGCGCTGCCATTCACTGCATCGGCGATAGGGAGTTGGCTGAGCGTGATGAGCAACGGCAGCGCTACGCCTGGAGTGCTGACTGTTTCCGTGAATCCATCGGGAATGGCTGTGGGAACATATCAAGGCGCCGTATTAGTCACTTCGGCCGCGGCCACGAATAGCCCAGTGAACATTCCCGTGACGTTCACCGTCTCGGCTGCGCCCGTACTCACGTCGGCGCCGAATGCGCTGAGTTTTTCTTATCAACAGAACGGTTCCTTACCGGGGAGCCAAAATCTTGCGATCGGCGCGAGCGGCTCGTCTCTCGGCTATACGATTGCGCCGAATCCTGACGCCCCCTGGATCACCGCAACCGGCGCAGGGCCGGCCCCCGCAACCATCACGGTGAGCGTAAATCCGGCGGGGCTTGCGCCGGGGACTTATCAAAGCAGCGTCAGCCTGATTTCGCCAGCTTCGGGAAACAGCCCCTTCGTTGTGCCTGTATCGTTGACGGTTTCCGCCTCCCCTAACTTAATTGCGGCTCCTACGTCGCTAGTCGTAACTTACGGCCAACTGGATCCAGCTCCGGATCCGATTCAAATCACGGTGACCAGCAGCGGAGCGGCGCTTGCGTTCACGCCTTCTGTCTCGCCGTCCACGACGTGGCTGACTCTATCTGGAATCTCGCAGATTCCAGCTGTCGGATCTACCCCAGCGAGAGTCCAGTTCAGCGTAGACCCATCGGGGCTCGCGCCGGGAGACCATCAAGGTTCGATTATTCTGACCTCTGCGAACGCTGGGGACAATCCGCTAACCGTACCGGTTACCCTTACGGTTCTGGCGGCCCCGACGCTCAGCGCATCGCCGTCGCAAGTGAGTCTTGGATGGACGCAGAACGTCAGCACGAGCTCACTGCAGTCGATTGCGGTATTGAGCACCTCCCCCGTTGGCGTGACAGCGACAGTGCAGACCGCCGCGGGAGGCAACTGGCTGACGGCATCTATATCCGACAATCAGACGCCGGCGGTGGTCACGCTTTCCGCTGTGGGGACGGGCCTTGCGCCGGGGGTCTATAACGGCGCTCTAACGCTTACTTCGCCAGGTGTAAGTAATTCACCCGTTGTTATTCCGGTCACGCTGTCGGTTTCGGCGCAACCGCAATTGCTGGTTAGTCCGGCAACGCTGAATTTTTCTTATCAACTTCTGAGCGGACCTCTGCTGCCACAGAAATCCGTGTCGATTTCGACAGCGGATCAGGCGACGGCGCCTGTTTCGGCAGTGGCAAACACCTCCTCGGGGGGCAACTGGCTGACGATTAGCGGCGGTACTTCTACACCCGGCGCGATGCAGCTGAGCGCAGATCCGACGGGATTGCCGGCGGGAGTCTATCCGGGAACAGTAATGCTGACCAGTCCCGGGTATGCGCCCGCGACTGTGAATGTAACTCTCAGGATCACCACCGCGCCCGTGCTCATCGTGCCTACGGCATCTCTTAACTTCGCTTATCAACAAGGCGGCGCCCCGCCGATGACGCAAGCGATCACGATCTCGAGTGGTTCGCCCGTTCCGTTCGGCGCCTCGGCCGGGACTGGGGCTCCGTGGCTTACAGTCACTGGAGGCGGAACCACTCCCGCAAGCGTGAGCGTTTCCGTGAACCCAGCCGGTTTGAGTCCGGGGACCTATTCGGGAAGCTTGGTACTTACGGGCGACCAGGCAGCAAACAGCCCGGTAGTAATTCCTGTGCAGTTCACCATCGCGGCTGGCATCACGCTGGCGGGCCAACCTTCCTCGCTGAGTTTTACTTATACCCAGCAGGGAACAGTGCCCCCGTCGCAGCCCTTAACGATCTCCAGTTCGCAGCCGTTGAACGTCGCCTTGGCTATCTCGGCAGCCGAATCCTGGCTCAACGTTCAGGGAGGTGGGTCGACACCGGCAGGATTGCAGATCTCTGTGGATCCGGACGGATTGACGCCGGGGACCTATTCGGCTTCAATTCTCGTAAGCTCGCCGACCGCCGTGAATTCTCCACTGGTGGTGCCGGTCACGCTTGTGGTTCAAAGCGCGCCGGCCATAACCCCCTCCCAGGGACAGTACACGTTCTCGTATCAAGTTGGCGGAATGGGACCGTCGAATCAGACGCTGACAGTCAATAGCACGCAATCCACGCTCGCCGTAAGCGCGGCCGTCTCGACCACTTCAGGTGGAAACTGGCTGACAATTATGGGCGGCGGCAACATTCCGGCAGTGTTCTCGATCGCTGCGAATCCGGCGGGACTTTCGCCGGGGACGTATCAGGGGTCGATCGTACTGAGCGCGGAGGGAGCGGCCAATAGTCCGGCCACGGTTCCAGTCACGTTTGTGGTTGCGGCCGCACCGGTGATCGCGGCCGCCCCATCGCAGCTCGCGTTTTCATACACGGTTGGAGGCGTCGTTCCCGCAGGCACGGCGGTTCAGGTCACCAGCAGCGGGACTGCGCTCACCTACCAGGTTTCGGCGACAACCGATACGGGAGGCCCTTGGCTTCAAATCACGAGCGGTGGAAATACGCCTGGAACGGTCACGGCGAGCGTCAGTCCGGTGGGGCTCGCGCCGGGGACTTATACCGGGACGATCGCCTTGTCGTCAGACGGCGCCGGAAACACGCCGCTCTTGATTCCCGTGACGATAATGGTCAGCACGTCCAGTGTGTTGACGGCCGCGCCAGCCTCGGTCCAGTTTTTGGCGCAGCAGGACGGAACCGCGCCTGCTTCGCAGACGGTGCATCTGGATTCGGGCGGAACACCGATCGCAGTGACGTATCAAGGGTCGCCCGGAACGGACTGGCTATCATTCACCGGTGGCCCGAACGCCCCTGGGGATCTCATTATCTCCGTATCTCCCGCGGGACTCATTCCTGGGCGCTACACGGGCGTGATCTTAGTCGTGTCCAGCTTTGCGGTGAACAGTCCGCTCGAGATTCCAGTTACGTTCGACGTGAATGCAACGCCAGTCTTGAACACCCTTCCCTCAATTTTGCAGTTCGCCTATAGTATTTCCGGCGCCAGGCCCACGCCACAGGCATTCTCCGTGGGAGCAAGTTCAGGACCGCCTTTGCCATTTAACATTACCGGGGGCGCGTTGCCGCCGTGGCTATTTGCGTCAGGAACTGGAACAACACCGGGAACGGTGTCGGTAAGCATCGATCCCGGCGGTCTAGCGGCGGGAGTCTACCAGAACACGGTACAGGTCTCCGCGCCTGGAGTGAGTTCGCCGGTCTCGGTGCAGGTGGTGCTGACGGTTACCAACGCGCCATCGCTCGCGTCCCAGCCGGCGGCATTGAACTTCGCCTACCAGGTGGGCGCGGCGGCGCCGACGGCGGCAGCGGTTGTCGTTTCGAGCAGCGACGGCCTGCAGACGGTAGTCGCCACCCCTACAACGATTAGTGGCGGGAACTGGCTCATCGTGAGCGGAGGCGGCAATACGCCCGCTGCGGCCGGCATTTCGGTGAATCCGGCGGGGCTTGCGGCGGGTCTCTACCAGGGACAAGTGACGTTCACGGCGAGTGGGGCAGCGAGTCCTCTTTCGGTTCCGGTGACGCTAACGGTGTCGGCCGCTCCCACGCTGAATCTCTCTTTCAATAACCTGTCCTACGCGTATCAACTAGGCGGCTCAACACCGCCGAACCAGCAGATCACCATCACGGCCAGCGATGGCTCGTCGCGTCCGGTTAGCGCCGTCGTATCGGCCGGCGGAAGCTTTGTGACGCTGACGCAAGATTCGAGTACGACGCCCGCCACCTTGACCCTCGCGATTTCGCCAATTGGTTTGTCGGCCGGCGTGTATCGCGCGTCGATCGTATTGACCTCGACCGGAGCGGGAAACAGCCCCGTCATTATCCCTGTGACGCTAACGATTTCCAGCGCGCCGTCTCTGACGGCGAATCCCGGAAGCGCGGTGTTCTCATTGGGCTCCAACAATGCTCCGCCTTTGCCGGTTGCAATCGCGTTGGGAAGCACGGGCACGCCGCTGCCGTTCTCGACATCGGTGGTGGGAGGGTCGCCGTGGATCGTAATCAGCGGGGCGGGAACAACGCCCGCTGTCCTTCAGATCAGCGTGAACGCCGCGGGGCTTACGGCCGGCATATATACCGATGCGGTCGCAATCGCATCGCCCGGGGCGGCGAACAATCCGCTGCTGATTCCGATAACGCTGGTAGTCAGCGCCGCGCCGTTGTTGACGGCGGCGCCCGCGTCCCTATCGTTCGTGGAAGTCTCAACACACCTGCGTGACACGCGGACTCTGGCGATCGGCAGCACGAGTTCCGCACTGACTTTCAGCTCTTCTATTTCCTCGGCGACGTCCTGGCTTTCGGCAAGTGGATCCGGTACTACGCCGGGAGGCATAACAGTATCGGCCGACGCGACAGGGCTCACTCCAGGGACGTATCAGGGCGCAATCCTGATTTCATCCGCGGGCGCGGCAAACTCGCCATTGAGCGTTCCGGTATCGCTACTGGTTATGGAAACCGCATCGTTGCAAGCCACTCCCACGCCTGTGAGCTTTTCCTATAAACAGGCGGGGCCGGCTCCCTCTCCGCAAACCGTAGGCGTGACGCTAGGTGGACAACCGGCGATGAATACCAACGCTACGGCCGCGCCTGGAGAGCCGTGGTTATCGGTTCAGAACGGAGCCGGGTCTGTAACGATCGGTGTAAATCCTGCAGGGCTGCTTTCGGGGACTTATAGCGGAAGTGTACTCGTGGAGTCGCAGGGCGCATCGAACAGCCCATTGGTAGTTCCCGTGAGCCTGGTCGTAGCCGGATTACCCGAGTTCGACATTTCGCAGAGTTCGGTCGCATTCACGGCGCTCCAGGCGCAAAGCCAGCCGGTTTCGAGTACGATCAGTCTTACGACGGGCCAAAACCCGGCGGCGGTGGATTTCGAATTGGACGTCACGGCTTCCACGTGGCTCACCGTGACGCCGACGAGCGGGACAACCCCCATGGCCGTCACCGTAACGGCGGATCCCACTGGGCTACGGGTGGGAAGCTACTCGGGCTCCATCATCGTTTCGTCCAACGGGAAGCGTCTACAGACGACTCCAGTGAATCTGACGGTAGCGAACGCACCCACCCTTACCACATCGCCTCCCTTCCTCGTGTACAGTTACTCGCACGGCGGAAGCAATCCGTCCCCGGTGAACCTCTACATCGGGCGATTCGGAGCGGATATTCCCGTGACCGCCACGCCCAGCGATCCGTGGATTTCCGTGAATCCTTCCACGCCTTCGACCTCCGGGCCGATCGCCGTGACTGTGAATCCGGCCGGATTGCCGGCAGGAATTTACCAGGGCTCGGTCACGCTTACAGCAGCCGACGGCGGGGGTGGAGCGCTTCCGCCTGCGAAGCAGGTCGCGGTGACGTTATATGTCGATCAACCTGCGAATCCGCAGATCTTCAGCGTCCCGAGCGGAATGAGTTTCCTCGATTCGCCGATTCCGCCAGGAATGATTTTCAGTATTTTCGGCTCCGATATCGGCCCGGCCGTTCCGGTGAATCTGGTGGTGCAACCTGACGGGGCGGTCAGCCAATCGCTGGGAGGAGTACAGGTACTGGTGAACGGAATCCCCTGTCCGTTGATCTACGTTTCGTCTACGCAGATTAACGCAATCGCGCCGTATGCGTTGTACACCAAGAATACGGCCAACATCGCGGTGCAATATCTCGGAGTGCTCTCCGACGAAGTGCCCGTGATCGTTAACCCGTCCATGCCGGGGTTGTTCAGCTATCCTCCTACGGGCTCCGGTCCGGGAGCGATTCTGAATCAAGACATGAGCGTGAACACGCACGCGAACCCGGCGGCGAGGGGTTCGATCATCAGTCTGTTCGGAGGCGGCGACGGGCAGTCCGCGCCACAGGGAATCGACGGGCTGGTGAATTCGAACCAGATCGGCGAGCTATCTAAACCGCTTCTGCCTGTTACGGTGACCATCGGCGGCGTGACCGCCGACGTTCAGTACGCGGGCGCCGCCCCGACGCTTGTCTCCGGAGTGATCCAGGTGAACGTTCGAATCCCGGCGTCTCTTTCGTCGGGCGATCTTCTAGTGGTTCTAACCGTCGGGGGAGTATCCAGTCAGTCGGGATTGATGGTCAGCGTGAAGTAGAATCCCAGAGTCAGTTTCCCATCAGTTGGCGCGCTCGGGCGAGATCGGCCTGAGCGCCGGCCTCGTCGCCGAGTTTGCGCTTGGCGTTGCCGCGCGCACGAAAAGCGAGGCCGTAAGCGGGCGATTGAACGATGGCGGCGTCGAAATCGGCTACGGCCTTCTTGAAGCCGCCACGTTGCGCGCGCACTTGGCCACGGCCGTAGAGTGCCGGGGAAAGGTTGGGGTCGAGCGACAATGCCCTTTCGAAATCGGCTAGCGCTTTGTCGTCCTGCTTCAGTCGAAGCAGGCAAAGGCCGCGGAAAGCATAGGCCCTGAGTCCATTGGGACGAGCCGCCAGGTACTGACTGAAAGCGGGGACAGCCTCGGCGAACTGTCCGGAGAGTTGATAGGTACGAGCACGCGCGAAGACGGCGCTAGGCCAATCGGGATGAAGGGCGAGGGCTTGGGAGAAGGACGCAATGGCCGGGTTGAACTGATGCGATTTGACCAGTTCCTGCCCATGACGGTAAGCCGCCAAGGCGGCGGGTGGAACTCCCTTGGGCGGGGCTTCCTCGGCTTCATTGTCGGCGGGCCCATCGTCGGCGGCATCGGAGAGCGGCGCGGCTTCAGGCGTAGCGGCCGGTTGGGGTGGCTTAGTCGCGGTGTTGGGAGGGGCGCCGTGGGTGGTTGTGGCTTTCTCAATTTTGGAGGGCTCGGCGGTCGGCGCGGACGGCTGTTCCACCTGGGGCGTGGACGCTACGGCCGCAGTCTGAGCAACGGGCGCGGATCCGGCGGCAGGCTTCTCCCACGGGCGGAAGATGGCAATCCCGGCCGCGAGAATTGCCGCGGCGGCCACGCCCGCAATCAATCCTGCGCGGCTCTTCGATGCCTTTGGCGCCGCAGGTTGGGGCGCCCCACCGAGCGGCGCGGGCATGCGAGAAATGGTGAGCGTAGGCGCTTCGGACGCGGCGATCGGTAAGGACAACGCCGCCGCCAACGCATTCACGAACTCACCACAGCTTGCGTAACGATCCACCGGGTTCTTCGCGAGGGCCTTGGAAATCGCCGTGTCCAGCGCGCGCGGAAGACTGGAATTGCGAGTGGACACGGGCGGCGCGGTTTCGTTTACCGTTTTGTAGGCCAAAGTCGCCAACGAGTGAGGGCCGAACAGGGTTCCGCCGGTGAACATGCGATATGCCACCGCGGCCAGCGCAAACTGATCGGAACGCCCGTCCACGCTCTCGCCCTTTACCTGTTCGGGCGACATGTATTCGATGGTGCCCATCACCATGCCGGTGGGAGTGGTGGTACGCGTATCGGCAATGCGCGCGATGCCGAAATCCATAATCTTCGGCGTACCGGCGCGGTCGATCATGACATTGGCCGGCTTAATATCTCGATGGACCACTCCGCGTGAGTGAGTGTAATCCAGAGCCGCGGCCATCGCCCGCAGGATTCCAAAGGTGAAAGCCGCGTCGGGCACGGGCGTACGATTGAGGGCATCGGCCAAAGTTTCGCCATCGACGTATTCGAGAACGAGGTACGCGGAGGCGTCCTGCTCGAAAACGTCGTAGACGCCAACAATATTGGGGTGCGATAGGCTCGCTGCGGCGCGCGCATCGCGCATCAGCCGCTCGCGCAAGAACTCGCGCTGCCCGGAATCGTCCTGCGCGAAGTCGACTGTCTTGATGGCCGCCTTACGATCCAGCAGAGTGTCTTCCGCCAGGAAGACTACTCCCATGGCGCCTTTTCCTAATTGCCCTTTGATTTTGTATCGGCCAACCTGCTGCTCCACCGCAGCCTCCGGTTTATAGTCTACGCCACTGGGCGAATATTAAGACTATCCGTTTCGGAACTCGCGCAGGCAACTACCGCGGAGTCCATTTTACGGCCATTGCGGTAATGTCGTCGGATTGTGCGGCGGCCTGCGTGAACTCCGCGACTGCGCCGAGGACGCTACGCGCCATCTCGCGCGCGGAGAGCTTGGCTCCTTCCGACAGGTTGCGGCGCAAGGCCCGTTCCCCGAAAAAGGCGCGGTCGGAATTCATGGCCTCGGTAACGCCGTCGGTGAACAGGAAGATCGCCTCGTTAGCATGCAGGCGCAAAAAGCCGTTCTCGTAGCGCACCTCCGACGGCGGAAGAAGACCGACCACTACTCCACCGGGCTCCGCGATGGCAGAAACCTCGCCGGTGGCAGAAACGCGATAAGGGGGGTTGTGGCCACCGATGCAGAACTCCACGTCGCCCGTGCCGGTATGGAGTATGGCGTAGAACACCGTTACGTAGGCCGCGCCCTCTCGCTGCGCCCCCAAGACTTTATTGACGTAGGAGAGGCAACCGGCGGGGTCGATGCCTTGCAAGGCCGTAGCGCGCAGTATGGTGCGGCTAACTGCCATGAAGAGCGCGGCGGGAATGCCTTTGCCGCAGACATCGCCGATCAGAAAGCCGACGCGATCGGGGCCGATGGCGAAGAAATCGTAGAAATCGCCTCCCACGCGGCGGGCGGGAACCATTTCGGCATAGATATCGAAGTCGCCGCCGGAGGGAAATTCATGGGGCAGCATCGAGGTTTGAATCTGCGCGGCGATCTCGATTTCCTGCTCGAGCGCGATCAGGCGCTGACGGCTTTCGACGCCGAGCCGTTCAGCCTCAAGCGCGTCGCGCGTGCGGCGGAGGGTAGTTTCAAAATCGGCGAAATCGATGGGTTTGGTTAGAAAATCGAATGCGCCGCGATTCATCGCAGTGCGGATATTGCCCATGTCGCCATAGGCAGAAAGAATCACGGCCTTGACCATGCGTCCATCGAGGGTGTTGATGCGCGACAGCAACTCCAGGCCGTCCATCACAGGCATGTTGATATCGGTGATCACCAACTCCAGACCTGGGTCGGCTTCAATCTGGCGCAAGGCCTCGGCGCCGTTGCGAGCGAAGGCGAACTCGAACCCGAAGCTGCCGTTGCGCCGCTTGAAGCGCTGACGGATCAGGGTTTCGATATCGGGCTCATCGTCCACGATGAGAACCCGGGCGCGCGATTGTGACTCGGCCGTCATTTCTTCACCTCCCGCGGAATGAGAATGGTGAATTCGGTGAACTCACCCTCGACGGAATCGACGCGCATATCGCCCCGGTGCTCCTGCACCACAATTTCGTAACTGATGGATAGTCCTAGTCCCGTGCCCTCGCCTGCGGACTTCGTGGTAAAGAAGGGGTCGAAAACACGGCTCAGAAAGTCCTTGGGGATGCCAGAACCGTTATCGTGGATGCGGATCTCGACGCGCTCGCCCAGATCGCGCGTGATCGCGTGGAGGCATGGAAAATAGCCGGCCACCTTTTTCTCCGCCCGCTGGCGCAGAGCGTAGAACGCGTTGCCGGCGACGTTAAGGAAGACGCGGCTGAGATCCTGCGGGACAATTTGAATCGTGCCGACGGCCGGGTCGAGATCGAATTCGATCGCGGATTGAAAAGTGGGGTGCTGGGCGCGAATGCCGTGAAAGGCGAGATTGATGAACTCGCGAACCAAGCCGTTGAGATCGGTAGGGCGCCGTTCCCCCGGCTGCCCCCGCGAGTGATCGAGCATCGAGCGAATGATGCTATCGGCGCGCGCGCCATGCTCCCGAATTTTGTGGATATTCTCGTCGAGGTCGGCGGCGAGCGAGGCGAGTTCTTCACGGTCTTTCAAGCGCGCCTTCAGTTCCGCCGCCAGCTCTTCCGAAAGTTCGGCGAAGTTGAGAACGAAGTTAAGGGGATTCTTAATTTCGTGGGCTATGCCCGCGGTGAGCGCGCCCAGGGACGCCATTTTTTCCTGCACGGTAAGTTCGTCGCGCAGGCGCTTCTTTTCGAGCAAAGCGCCGATGCGTGCGCGCAGCAGCACGGGGTCGAACGGCTTAAGCAGATAGTCTTCCGCACCCATTTCAATGGCGCGGACCACGCTATCGATTTGATCGAGGGCCGACATCATCACCACCGGCACGGTGCGCATTCGCCGATCCTGCTTCATGCGCGCCAGTACTTCGAAGCCGTCCATAATTGGCATCATGAGGTCGAGGAGGACCAAGTCGTAGTTCTCAGCGGCAATGCGGTCGAGCGCTTCGGATCCGCCGCGCGCCTCTTCCGCGGCGTATCCTTGGCGCTGCAGGCGGCGCACTAACATGCTGCGGTTTGCGGCGCTATCGTCCACCACTAGAATGCGCGCGCTTGGGGCCGGCGAGGGCGCTGACGGCGCTTTGACGGGATCGGCGATTTCCGGCTCAGCCTCACCACACAGCAATTGCAGCAGTTTGGAGGCCGCCCCGGAAATCCGTTCCAGATCGTCTCGCCAAGCCAGAGGAACGCTCGCGGCTTCCGATTCTTTCATGCCTTGAATCAGAGTGCGGATACGTTCCATCCGCGGACGCAGCTTCTCACACAGGGCGCCGAGTTCGCGCCGCTCTACCGATTCGCGGTTGGAAAGGGCTCCATTGATGTCAACGAGCGAAGCCTTGCCCGCACAGTGGATATGCCGCAACGGATCGAGCGCGGCCATGTTGCGGCCGCCGGATGCATCTTCGATCAGAAGTTCCGCATAGCCAATAACGTGATTCAATGGAGTGCGCAAGTTGTGCCGCAACTCCGCTAAATCGGCGTGTTGCAGGGCGGAAACCTCGTTCTTGTTATTAGGCACGCTTTCGGGAGTCACTGGGTATTTTCTGCTTCGCAACGCGACATTGCGGCACGGCCCTTTGATTGCTGCATGTGGAGTGCCAGTTATGCCAACCATCTTGATAGTGGAAGATAACGAGCTCAATCGCGACATGCTAACCAGACGTTTGGAACGCCGCGGCTACGAAATGTTGTCCGCCTCGGATGGAGCGCAAGGGTTGGAATTGGCGCGGCGCGCCCTGCCGGATCTCATTCTGATGGATATGAGCCTGCCCGTGATGGACGGTTGGGAGGCAACGAAGCATTTGAAGAGCGCGCCGGAGACCGCAGCCATTCCCATTGTGGCGCTCACCGCACACGCGATGAACGGGGACCGGGAACGCGCGCTCGAGGCGGGATGCGACGACTACGATACGAAACCGGTCGAGTTCCAACGACTTGTTTTGAAAATTGAGGCATTGCTTAGCGGCAAAGAAAAGGCCCGGCGGACGGGATAGCTGTCAATAAACCTCGAAAAAGTCTTCTTTGTAACTCTAAGTCTCTGGGTACGGTATTCATTCGCTCAACCAAGGAAAGGTGGCGAATTGAGTGTAAGCGAGAATGAAACCCAGCGGGCATTCCCCCTAATCATGGCGAATACTACGGCGGATCTTATTCCCTTCGAAACATTACTCGATTCCACCAATGAGGGGGTTTATGGAATCGACACCGAAGGCCGCTGTACATTTTTGAACCGCGCCGGCTCGAGGATGCTGGGCTTCACGCGCTATGAAGTACTTGGACGCAACATGCACCGGCTTATCCACCACTCGTGGGAGGATGGCGCGCCATACGCGGAAGCCGATTGCCCTATATTCCGCGCGCGTCAAATGGGCGAGGCGGTCCGTGTTGAGCATCAAGTGTTATGGCGGAAGGACCACTCCAGTTTTCACGCCGAGTTCACGGCATCGCCCATCGTACAGAACGGCGAGCGCCGCGGCGTTGTCGTCACGTTCAGCGATATCAGCCAGCGCAGGCAGCAGGAGTTGCGCATGCTGGCGCAATATGACGTCAGCCGCACTCTGGCCGAAAGCACGAGCCTGGCCGAAGGGCTTCCCAAGATTCTGCAGGCGATAGGCGCCCGGCTAGGATGGCAGATGGGCGCGATTTGGCTGATCAACAAACGACGCGCGGTGCTGCGGGCGGCGGCCATCTGGTGCGCGCCGGAACTCGAGGCGAGCGAATTCGAAACCGTGACGCGGGAAATGACGCTGCCGCGCGGCGCGGGGTCGCCCGGCCGCGTTTGGCTGGAAGGCAAACCGCTGTGGATTGCGGACGTGAAGGAGGATTCCAGCTTATCTCCGGTCCGGCTGAAGGCCCTGGGCAACTTGCGAAGCATGGTCGCATTTCCCCTTCGCAGCGTTCGCAAGGTGACCGGGGTGGTGGAATTTTTTTCGCAAAGCGTCCGCGAGCCGGATGACGATCTGCTGCGCACGCTGGCGACGCTGGGCAATCAGATAGGCGAGTTTGTGGAACGCGTCCGCAACGATGAAGAATTACGCACCCGCGACCGGGCGATCACGTCCTCCATCAACGGAATTGTGATCACGGACGCTTCCCTTCCCGACAACCCTGTGGTCTATGTAAATCCGGCGTTTGAGCGGCTCACGGGATACTCGGCCGAAGAGGCGGCGGGACGTAATTGCCGCTTCCTGCAGGGTCCGGACACGGATCGCGAGACCGTGCAGAGAATTCGCGAGGCCATTGCCGCCGAACAGGAGACCAATGCCGTTCTACTGAATTACCAGAAGGACGGCACGACGTTTTGGAACGACCTAACCATCGCTCCAGTTCGCGATGAAGCCGGCGTGGTGACCCACTTTATTGGCGTCCAGAACGATGTGACCGAGCGAAAACGGGCGGAAGAGGAACTGATCGACGCCAAGGAGGAGGCGGAGGTGGCCAGCCGCGCCAAAAGCCAGTTTCTGGCGAACATGAGCCATGAGCTGCGCACTCCCTTGAACGCAATCATCGGCTACAGCGAGATGCTGCAAGAGCAGGCGGAAGAGCTGCACACCAGCGCGCTAGTCCCAGACCTGCTGAAGATTCATTCGGCAGGAAAACATTTGTTGGCGCTGATCAACGACATTCTGGACCTCTCGAAAATCGAAGCCGGCAAGATGGATCTCTATCTGGAATCGTTCGACGTGGGGCGCATGGTTCGTGAAGTGAGCGCGACCATCGAGCCGCTCATCGAGCGAAAAGGCAACCAGCTTTCGGTTCGGGTGGTGGAGAATCTGCCGATGATGCGCGCGGACCTCACCAAGGTTCGGCAGAGCCTGTTCAACCTGCTATCGAATTCAGCGAAGTTCACCGAGAAAGGCGCAATCGAGCTGGCAGTCGAGTCCAGGGAAGTGAGAGGCGCGCCCGGGGTGGAGATGCGCGTGACCGACGCGGGCATCGGCATGACGCCGGAACAGTTGTCGCGGTTATTTGAACCATTCACCCAGGCGGACCGATCCACCACGCGCAAATTCGGCGGCACGGGCTTGGGTTTGGCGATTACGCGGCGGTTCGTTCAGATGATGGGCGGCGATATACGGGTGGAGAGCGAGCCCGGCCGCGGATCCACATTCCGCATTTTGCTGCCGCTGGAGGTGCGCCAACCTCAGGAAGCGGCGTCGGATACGGGAAGGGACGCGTCCCAAGATGCGCCGGGTGCGCAGCACGCGGCCAAGAGCGGCCAATTCGGAACCGTGCTGGTAATCGATGACGATGCCACGGCGCGCGACTTGATGCGTCGGTATCTCGAACGCGAAGCTTTCCAGACCGTGATGGCCGAAAGCGGCGAAGAAGGACTGCGACTGGCTCGCGAACAGCGGCCCGATGTGATCACGCTCGATGTAATGATGCCGAAGATGGATGGCTGGGCCGTGCTTCAAGAGATCAAGAGCGATGCACGGCTGCGCGAGATTCCGGTAATCATGGTGACGATTGTCGACGACAAGAACCTGGGCTACACGCTGGGCGCCGACGACTACATGACCAAACCCGTCGACCGGGAGCAGCTCGCGACCGTGCTGCAGAAATACCGATGTCCGCACCCGCCATGCCCGGTGCTGCTAGTGGAGGATGACGAGACCACACGCGGCATGATGCGCAGCATGCTGGAGCGCGACGGCTGGTGCGTGACCGAGGCCGCCAACGGCGAAGAGGGACTCGAACGCGTTAAAGAATGCGGCGCCAACGTGATCCTGCTCGACCTGATGATGCCGCAAATGGATGGGTTCGAGTTCATCGCCCGCCTGCGGCGCAATGAGGAGACGCGCGACGTTCCGGTGGTGGTGATTACCGCCAAGGAACTGACGGCCGAAGAGCGGCAGCAGCTCACCGGGTCTGTACAGAAGGTGCTTTCGAAGGGCCAATTCACGATGGACGATCTGCTGCGGCAAGTGCGCGCGCTAGCGCCGGATCTTGGTTCCGCGCACCCGATGTAGGACCGGCGTCACCTTCCGCGCCGCCATCGCTATTCGCAATGACTATCGCCGCTTCCAGCGGTCCGCAAGCACCGCCAGTTTGTCTTCCATCGTCGTTTGCTTGGGAGGCGGCGCCGGCTTCTTCGCCGACGCCGCCGGCTTTGCGCCCTTCGCTCCAGGCGTTTTCATGGAAAGGGCAATCCGTTTCGTCTTGGCGTCCGCGCTCAGAACGTGTACCTTCACCAATTGCCCAACCTTGACCACGTCCGAGGGCTCCTTGATGTACCGGTCCGCCAGTTCGCTGATGTGCACGAGGCCATCCTGGTGGACGCCGACGTCCACGAAGGCCCCGAACTTCGTTACATTCGTCACCACGCCCTCGAGCGTCATACCGGGTTGTAAGTCGCCGATCTCTCTCACGCTCTCCTTGAAAACCGGGGCTACGAAACGTTCGCGCGGGTCGCGTCCCGGCTTGCGCAATTCCTCCAGAATGTCATTGAGCGTATAAACGCCCGCTGCCAGCCCGCTGCGATCGAGTTTCTCCAGCAAAGCCGGTTGTTCGATCAGTTGCTCTACCGGCACGTTAAGGCTTTGGGCAATCTGCTCCACCACCGCGTACGACTCCGGATGCACCGCCGTCACATCGAGCGGATGGTCGCCGTGACGGATTCTCAGGAATCCGGCGGCCTGCTCGAACGTCTTCGGCCCGATCCCCGGCACCGCCGTCAATTGAACTCGCGAACGGAAACGACCCTTCTCATTGCGGTACTCCACAATCTTCTGCGCGGTGCGCTCATTGATTCCGGCCACATAACGCAACAGCGTCCACGACGCGGTATTGAGTTCAACGCCCACCCGGTTGACGCAGCTCTCAATCACGCTTTCGAGCGATTTGTGCAACTGCCGCTGGTCCACATCGTGCTGATACTGCCCCACCCCTATCGATTTCGGATCGAGCTTCACCAACTCCGCCAGAGGGTCCTGCAACCGCCGCGCAATCGAGATCGCTCCCCGCACCGTCAGATCGAGATCCGGAAACTCCTGCCGCGCCACTTCCGACGCGGAATAAATCGACGCGCCGGATTCGCTGACGGTGACGCTGAAGATGGTGTCAAGACTTTCCTTGTGCAGAAACTCGCGCACGAATGCATCCGTTTCGCGCGATGCCGTGCCGTTGCCGATCGCGATGGCGCGGACGCCGTACCGCTCGATGAGGCCTTTCAGCGTGCGCTCCGAACCTGCCACGTCGTTCTTTGGCTGGAATGGGTAAATTACATCGTGCCCGAGAAACTTCCCTGTATCGTCCACGACCGCGACCTTGCAGCCGGTACGAATCCCTGGGTCGATTCCAAGCACCGCGAGTTGCCCGGCGGGCGGCGAAAGCAGCAGATTCTGCAGATTCTCGCGGAACACGTGAATGGCGTCCGCATCGGCGCGCTGCTTCAGTTCGAGACGAATCTCCGACGTGATCGAGTTCTGCAGCAGGCGCTTCCACGAATCCTCAAGGGCCATTTGTAAATGCGGAGTCCAATCGCCTGCCCGCTTGTGGACTTTGCCCTGAATCAGCGCCAGCGCACGCGCCGCTTCGATCTCGATCAGGAAATAAAGAACATTTTCCGTCTCGCCGCGTCTTATGGCGAGCATCCGGTGAGAAGGAATCTGCTTCACCGGCTCGCGGTAATCGTAGTACATCTTGAACTTCTGCTGTTCATCGACGGCGCCGGTTGCCATCTTGCTCACAATCACGCCCTCGTCGAACATCGCCTGGCGAAGTTCTTTGCGTATATCCGCCTAGTCGGCGATCCTCTCAGCCACTATGTGGCGCGCGCCTTCGAGCGCCTCATCGGCATTGGCGACGCGCTTCTCCGCATCCACAAAAGTTGCCGCGAATGTTTCGAGCGGACTCGCGGCGGCTTCCTGAGTCCACAGATAATCCGCCAACGGCTCGAGCCCTTTCTCGCGCGCGATGGTCGCCTTAGTGTGCCGCTTCGGCTTGTATGGCAAGTAGAGGTCTTCCAGCTCGCTCTTATCCAGCGTGCGCTCGATGCGCGCTTTCAATTCGTCTGTCAGTTTGCCTTGTTCCTGGATGGAAGCGAGAATCGTCTCCTTGCGCGCCATCAGATCGCGGAAATAGCCAAGCTGCTCTTCGATCGCGCGGATCTGGACTTCATCCAGATTGCCGGTTGCTTCCTTGCGGTAGCGCGCGATGAACGGCACCGTGGAGCCTTCGTCAAGCAGTTCGATCACCGCCACCAGGCTCTTCATGGAGACCTGGAGAGTCTTCGAGATGTGCAGCAAAAGGTCCGGGGAGAGGGATTTTAGTTCAGGCATGCTCAGGAAACCCGATTTTATCCGGTTGCCCGCCCGCGATCCAGTGCTCCAGCAAAGTATTCGTGCGCTGCGCCCGAGAAATCATTGCGGCAACCGCGGTAATGACGCTCGCACGTTCTGGCGCCATGCGGGTCGCGACGGTGGCGCTGCGGGATGAATAGCGCTGCGCCTGGCGTATTTGGCCGGCTCGTCGGCCAGCATGTCGTGTGGCGTAAATATGGCTCGAATCGCCGCTCCGGGCAGGCGATAAAATGTGGACGTGGGGGACGATCGCCGCAAACCGTACTACACGTCGCAATTTACGGGTCGGAAAAGCTCCGTCCCGCCCCAGCTAAATGCGTCTCGAGCAGACGCTGTGCTCGCCCTCTGACCAAGCATTTAAGAAAGGATGGCAAAGACATGCCGGAAGCCACCTGGAAACCTCACGAGAAACATGGACGACTGACGACGCAGAGCGACTTACCCGACAGCGTCTACGCGTTTCCGAAGCAGCGTAAAGAACCACTGACCGACGCACAACATGTGCGTAATGCGGTCGCGCGGTTCGATCAAGTCATCGACGTCTCCGATGCCGACCGTGCTTTGGCGTTCGCGAACATCGAGAAAGCTGCAAACTACTACGACGTCAACCTCGCAGAAACGTCATGGCACGACCTGGGCATTCATCGTCAGAAGAGCTAAGAATTCATTTTGCCAGAGAGCCGGCCGACAGAAGAAGTAAGAGTGGAGTGAAAGCTCAACAAACCAAATCCCAGCTTGAGGAGGAGACGGAATTATGACAGGCGTAAACGCAGCAATCGCCGTGTATGGCAACCACTTAGCAGCGTCCAGTTTCGAAGTCTTGGGAACGTACGAGGATGAAATATGAAAGCAGTTGTCGTCCACCAATATGGCGGTCCGGAAGTACTGAAGTTTGAGGACTATCCTGATCCGGTTGCAGTTCCGGGCGAGGTGCTGGTGCGGGTCGCCGCCGCGAGCGTGAATCCGATCGATTACAAACGGCGTGCTGGGTTAACGAAGGATTTTTATCCCATCCAGTTCCCAGGTCTCATAGGAGTCGACATAGCGGGGACTGTGGTCGAGATTGGGCCCGGGGTTGAAGACTTTTCCGTCGGCGACCAGGTGTTTGCGATGGCCGATAATACCTACGCTGAACTTTGTGTCATCAATGCGGCGGTCTTGGCCAAGATCCCCAAGGGGCTCGATTTGGTCCGGGCGGCGGCGCTGCCGCTGGCGACGACGACTGGCAACCAGCTCAGTTCCGCGACGGGAATCAAAGCAGGCCAGACCGTCATGGTCGTCGGTGCTGTAGGAAGTGTCGGGCGTTCGGCGGTATTCACTGCGAAAGAACGCGGGGCCGCTGTGATCGCGGGGGTTCTGAAGAGGCAGATGGATGAGGCGAAGACGATCGGCGCGGATCAGGTGGTCGCAACCGACGACGACGATGCGATTGCGAATCTTCCTCCGCTCGATGCAGTTGCGGATACGGTCGGCGGGAGGACTGCCGAGAAGTTGATTGCCAAGGTCAAGCCGGGAGGAGTGTTTGCTACGGTTCTCGGGGCGCCACAGAACGCCGCGCAGTACCCATCTGTAAAGGTGGCGCCAGTATTTTCGAAATTCGACAGAAAGACGCTCCAGTATATGGCGGAAGCGGTACGCGATGGCAAGCTGGTAATCCCGATTAGCCAGACTCTGCCACTCAGTGAAGCGGCCCAGGCTCACGCAGCGGCGGAAAAGGGTGGCATCGGGAAGATCTTGCTGGTGGCATGAACTCGCTGCTGGACATGCGTCGTCGAAAAGGAAAAGTCGAAAATGAAGAAGGAACACCGCGGATTTAATCTCGCTTCGAAACCAAGCGGCGACGGGTGTGTGGAATGCCTGGCGTCACCGAAAGGTTGGTGGCTTCATCTCCGTCGGTGTGCGGAGTGTGGGCACATCGGATGCTGTGACAGTTCTCCGAGTCAGCACGCATCAAAGCATGCGGCGGCGACAGGGCATTCGATTGTAACCAGCTTTGAGCCTGGGGAGGACTGGTTCTTCGATTACGAGAAGCAGGGGATGATCAAAGGTGTCGAATTGCTTCCTCCGCACGCGCATCCCGAAAGTCAGCCGACGCCTGGACCCAGGGGAAAGGTGCCAGCCAACTGGGAATCGCTCCTAAACTAGCTGCCCGTTATAGGTTCGCCAGCAGATGAAAGGCTGCCTTTACCGTAGGCGTCATTAGTATCCGAATTATTGACAACGGGGGCGACGCATGAATCTATCTGACGCGCCACTTGCACAGGAGGCTTCTTCGCAACTCGCTTCTTCACCGTGAGCGAACCAGGACAAATCGAGAGACTTCTATGTCTGATTCCCGGCGGAAAGGTGATCACGTTAATTGGCAAAAGCTATTGACAACGCGAATTCTCGCGCCTCAAGATTATGTGTCCATGCGTTCGACCCATTGAGCGCGCGATGCAGGAGCCACGAATGGATCCGCAAAGTACTGCGTTTCCCGCGCAACCTTGTTGTCCGTGAACTCCATGATGCTTACGGTATAAGACGGTTTGCCGTCATACGTGAGGATGAGTTCGGTGACCCAAAGATCACCGCCGCCAATGATTCGCCGGATAGCAAACCGCTTCTTGCTCGGCTGACTGGCGCGTTGGTTCTGTATGTTGCGTCGGCCACGGGTTCGCTCGCCTGACTGTGGGTATTCCAGCACCGCGTCCTCATGATAGATGCGGTGCTCCGTTTCAAAATCGCCGGCATCGGACGCCGCCCAATGCTGATCCAGCGCCGCACGGATTTCTTGATCTCGCACTCCGGAATACTCCTGCTTCTTTTGTTGATCGTTCATCTTGAGCCCTACTCGCTGGCCCGCGCCCGTAGTGTCTCTCGTCTTCCGGTGGCCGCCCGCCGGTAGGCCCACACGCCTACCGCGTTGAGCGCCAGCACCACGCCCACTACCTTGGCGGCAAACATGAGAGGCTTTGCGACCTCCAGCACCGGAATCGCGTCCATTACCACTGCGGCTACTGTCACCGCCGCAGCCGCGAACACGCTGAGGCGCAGCCATGCAGGGGCGCCGCGCTGGCGCGCCACCACCGCGAACATCGCCAGATAATAGATCCCGCAACACGCCATGGCAGCCGCAATCAGAATCTGGTTCGCTTCCTGCTCGCCCACCTGTCCCAGGCTGGCTGCTCCAAGGATCACGCAGATTACCGACACCGCCGCCAGCGACCGCACCGGCGTGCGGTATTTCGGATGCAAAGCGCTGAAGCGCGCCGGGAATAATCCATCCCACCCTGCGACCATTGGCAGTCGCGAGACTTGCGCCACGCATGCCACGGTCTGCGTGAAGTAGGCGAAGAGCAAGGCGAGAATCGACGCGCCGCCTAGCGCTGAGGCTAATGGCGAAGAATGGAGCGCCACGCCCAGAATCTGTGGGACCGGCGCGATAAGATCGGCCCTATCGAGCGGTACATATGCCAGCATTCCGCAGGTGCCCAGAATATAGAGCAGCGCAATTCCCGGCCCCGCGATCCACACCGAGCGAGCGATATTGCGCTCCGGCGTGTGGCATTCGCCGGCGAAGATGGCCACCTGCTCGAATCCACTGAGGGCGTTGAGCGCCATCTTGGTAAACAGGTTCAGCGTCGCAAGCGTCATGGCCGGCCACGCGAAAGCAACCACCGGTTGCGGCGTCGGCTCCCCGCTGAGTAACCGCGCCACGAACAGCGCGATTACCAGCAGGTAGAGCCCGATGATCAGCGCGCCGCCGGCTCCCGTGAACCATCGCGCCAGGTGCAGGCCGCGGACATTCACCAGAAATACCAGAACGAAGAACGCGACATTCATCGCGATCAGCAGCGGCTTACTCTCGTTCATCCATTGGTAGCGCGGCCCCAACAGGTAAGCGATGCTATTCACGGCTACCGAGCCGCTGTTCGCATAAAACAGGATGAAAAGGAAAGCGTAATTCCATCCGGCTTGAAAACCGGCGGCGGGTGAGATGCCGATCTTCACCCACTGGTAGACGCCGCCTTCGAGCGGCATGCGGCGGCTCAGGTAAATCACCGTAGCTGCCAGCGGGAGGTAAAACAGAGGGATGGCTGCCAGCCACAGCCATACGTGCGCGCCGCCCACTTTGGCCGCGTAACCGATCCACGGCAAACCGACAATTAGCAACACTTGCAACAAAGCCAAATCGCCCAATCGCAGTTCGCGAGAGAGAGACGCGCTATGCGCTTCGGCGTGAGCGATCTGTTCCTTACCGGCCGGAGACATGTCGCGCACAGCGTACCACGGACCGCGTCCGGACGAAACGGCAATCAGGAATTTCGTTGACACGTGGTGTTTTTGCGGTTACGATAGCTGAAATTCTTTCTGCGACGCTTTTCGATTAGTTGGCACTTTTAAGGGGGTACGTCTATCATGCGTTCGCTTTGGGGAACTGTCTCCAAAACTATCCTGCTCGCGGCTTGCTTCGCTACGGGCCTATTCGCTCAGTTGTCTTCCATCACGGGTAGCGTGACGGATCCCACTGGCTCCGTCATTCCAAACGCAAACATCACCATAACCAACCTGGGTACCGGAGCGGAACGCGTCGCGACCTCCGATGCACAGGGCAGCTACACCATTGGACAGGTACCGCCGGGATTTTATAAAGTCACGGCGAAAGCTCCAGGATTTGCCGATTTCATCGTAAACAGAATCGAGCTGCTGGTAAATGAGCCGGCGACATTGGACCTCAAGTTCGCCAAGTTGGGCAGTACCACGGAAACAGTCCAGGTCTCGGCGGCGGCTGTTCAGGTGAATACGACAGACGCTTCGCTAGGTAACGCCATCGGCACCAACGCGATTATCGAGATGCCGATGTATGCCCGCAACGTCGTGGGCTTGCTGGCGTTTCAACCGGGCGTAACCAGTTATAGCTCCGGCGGCACGGTCGGCGCGAACGATGGCGCGGTCAATGGCGGTAAGCCCGACCAAGGTTACATCTCGCTCGATGGCGCCGACGTCATCGACCAGAACGCCCGCACCGCCTTTACCAGCGTGCTGCGTGTGACACTCGATTCCGTCGAAGAGTTCCGCACCACTACAACCAACGGCGACGCGGCCACCGGGCGCGGTTCCGGAGCAGACGTCCAGTTGGTAACCAAATCCGGAACCAATACGTTTCACGGCTCAGCTTATGAATATCGGCGCGGTACCGAGATGGCCTCCAATTCGTTTTTCAATAACCAGGCCGGCATCGCGAGAGGGGCTCTTCTGATCAACGTATTCGGCGGATCGGCGGGCGGGGCAGTCAAGAAGAACAAGCTCTTCTACTTCATCAACTATGAGGGACGGCGCGATGCTAGCGCAGGCAGCGCAACTCGAACCGTTCCCACCGCAAACCTGCGCGCGGGTATCGTCGGTTATACAAACGCCAGCAATCAGGTCGTCAATCTCACGGCCGCGCAAGCGCAAACGATCGATCCGGCAGGCATCGGCGTTAACCAGGCCGCGCTCAAGCAGATGTCGACCATGCCGCTGCCGAATAACACGCTGGTGGGCGATTCCATTAATTTGGAAGGTTATACCTTCAACTACCCGTCGCATAGCGTTCAGAACACATATATTTCACGCATCGATTATCACGTCAACGATAAGAACTCGCTGTTTATTCGCGGCAATTTACAGAATGATTCCTCGAGCGGATCGCCTCAATTTCCGGGGCTTCCGTCGAGTTCCGAGAATCTGGCCAATAGCAAGGGGCTGGCGGCCGGCTGGACTGACGTTCTCTCGCCCAATGTCGTAAGTACGCTTCACTACGGGTTCACGCGGGCCGGAACGCAGAGCACCGGCGTCTTGACCAGCAACTATGAGTGGTTCCGCAACGTAAGCACTCCCTACGGCACTACTACTGGAACGTCGCGCATCGTTCCTGTGCATCTGATCGGTGAAGACCTCAACTGGAATCACGGGACTCACACCCTACGGTTCGGAGGCAACTTCCGCTACGTTTCCAACCAGTCCCAAAGCTACGCCAACTCATACAGTTCTGCTAGCTCAAATCCTTCATGGCTGACCGGTTCCGGAAATGACCTACTCCCCGCGAGTTTGGGCGTTTCAAGCTCGTTCAAACAGAACTACGAATACGCCATGGCGGCAGTGCTCGGACTGGAAGCCCAAGGCAACGCGGACTATAACTATCAAGTCAACGGCGCATTGCTGCCCGTCGGAGCGCCGGTCACGCGCAAGTTTGAAAACAAAGAAGTGGAGATGTACGCCCAGGATACCTGGAAGGTCACGCGCGAATTCACCATTACCGCGGGCATACGCCTTGGCTTGGAGCCGCCAGTTTTCGAAGCCAATGGACAACAGGCCTCGACCAATATCCCGCTCGCGGCGTGGTTGGGCGCGCGCGCGAACTATGCCGAGCAAGGCTTGTCGCAGCAGAATGCGGGTTTGATCGATTTCATTCCGGCGAGCCAAGGGTCGGGGATGTATCCCTTCCACAAGAACTGGGCGCCCCGCATTGGTTTGGCATACTCTCCGAACGGTACTAGCGGTCTGTCGAGGCTGCTTTTCGGTGGTCCGGGCAAGACCTCTATCCGCGCCGGAATCGGCATGTATTACGATCTGGTGGGCCAGCCGCTCGCGCAGTCGTTCAGCTCCACTACCCCTGGGTTGTCGCAGAGTTTCTCTAACCCGGCCAACCTTCTGAACTCGGCGCAGGTTCCCCGCTACACCACGTTTTACGCCGTTCCGCCGGCCATCGTGCCGGCGGCGCCAGCGGGCGGATTGCCACTAGTTTATCCTTACGGTGCCGGCCAGTCGGGGGCGTTCGCAATCACCAACAGTATTGATCAGCAGTTGGCCGCGCCTTACACAATCAATCTCGATTTCACCATTGGTCGCGATCTAGGTCACGGGTTCTTCTTGCAAACTGCCTACGTCGGGCGCCTCTCGCGCCATTCGTTGGACGAGCGTGACTTGGCCATGCCGACCAATCTGGTAGATCCCACATCCGGCCAAACCTACTTCCAGGCGATGACGACCTTGATGACTGACATCGACTTCCTGGGAATGAATCCCAATACCATCCCTGCCATACCTTTCTTCCAAAATATGTGGCCTGGGGCGGGAGGGAACGGACTTACCCCGACACAGGTCTGGGCCAACGATTACTACAACAATAGCGCCACTGGCGATGCCACTAACACCCTGAACAACGCCGACAATGCAGCCAATTGCGTAAATGGCGGTCCGACCACTTTCACCAAGGGCGTCGTGAATCATATTGCCTGCGGGAAGTATGGCCCGTGGATGGTGTTCAGTCCGCAGTTCTCGGCGCTTTCTGCGTGGAGTTCACTCGGAAAAGGTGATTATCATGCGCTACAGGTTACCCTGAGAAAGCGTCTCAGTTTCGGACTGCAACTCGATCTGAATTACACCTGGTCGAAGTCGATCGACCTCGGCTCTGCTCAGGAAGCCGCCGGGTCATTCTCCGGCTTCATTCAAAACACGTGGAACCCCAGCCAGCAGCGCGCCGTGTCGAACTACGATACAACGCAACAGTTGAACTCCTACGGCGTCTATGATCTCCCGTTCGGCCGCGGCAGGAAGTTCGGAACCAGCATGAATAGGATCCTCGACGCGGTTGTAGGTGGTTGGGAACTATCCGGCACTTACCGCCAGACTTCGGGCCTCCCTTATAGCGTGGGCAACGGACAGCGTTGGCCAACCGATTGGGAAGTCAGCTCACTCGCCACCCCCATCGCGCCGATTCCCGTCACCATGACGATGAACGCCCAAGGCATTACGGGCGGCGGTCCGAATCTCTTTCAGCATCCGCTCTCTGTTGTGACCGCGCCCGGGGAGCAGCCGGGTCAGTATGGACTCTTTCTCGAGACCCTCGCTGGACAATCCGGAGTTCGTAACAACATTCGCGGCCCCGGCTTCTTCAACATCGACACCGGGCTCTACAAGGTGTTCAGGATGCCATACTCGGAACACCATCAGATCCAGCTCCGATGGGAGACCTACAACGTGACGAACTCGGTGAGTTTTAACGCTCCCTCGCTCACCGACACAACGTCCACTACCTTTGGAAAATTCTCGGGCACGCTCAACCAGCCCCGCCAGATGCAGATCGCCGGCCGCTACACCTGGTAGCCCGAGCGCTCCTTTGGATTTGGTACTTGGTAGCGCCGGCGGTCTTGCCGCCGGCGCGTATCATAGAAAATTGCCCCGCAAACGCCCACGCCCCGCTACAGAGCCGGCGACGCCAGCCGTGCCACGAAGGCTCGATCTCTGGATCTCCCTCGCACTAGCGGCCGGCGTCTTCGCCATCTACGCCCAGGTACGTCACTTCGATTTCACCGGTTATGACGACCCGGATTTCGTCGTCAACAACCTCCATTTACGCGATGGCTTGAGTCCGGCGTCCATTGCATGGGCGTTCCGGACAGGCTACGCGGCCAACTGGTTCCCATTGACTTGGCTGTCTTACATAGTAGGTGTCAGTCTTTACGGCTTTGACAGCGGCTGGCATCATCTCACGAACGTCATCCTTCACGCGGCTAACTCGATCCTGCTGTTCTTAGTCTTGCGGCGAATGACTGGAGCGCGCTGGCGGAGCGCATTCGTGGCGCTCCTGTTCGCCATCCACCCGCTCCACGTCGAACCGGTTGTTTGGATCGCGGAACGTAAGGAGGTTCTGAGCGGCCTGTTCTGGTTTCTATCGATCTGCGCCTACGTTGCTTACGTCAAGCGTCCACGCGCCGCGGCGTACATTCTCCTGCTGCTGGCGTTTTGTTGCGGAGTGATGTCGAAGCCGATGATTGTGACCCTTCCCTTCGTTCTGCTTCTACTCGATTTCTGGCCGCTCGGGCGTTGGAAAAACATACCGACGCGCCGCCTGATCCTCGAGAAAGCGCCGCTCCTCGCGCTGGCCGCGGCCGCATCGGTGATCACTCTTCTGGTCCAGCGGACCGCGGGAGCTGTCGTTTCCGCTGCCGAAGTTCCGTTCGCATTACGGATCGAGAACGCGCTCGTCTCCTATCTTTCCTACATTCTCCAGTTCCTCTGGCCGGCAAGGTTGGCTGTGCTTTATCCGTATGCGGCGCGGCTTCCTGCGTGGCAGGTAGTCGGCGCCTTTGCTGTTCTCGCCGCCATAACGGCGCTCGTAATTATTCAGCGCGCGCGGCGGCCTTACCTCGTCACGGGATGGTTCTGGTTCGCCGGCATTCTGGTCCCTGTGATCGGATTGGTCCAGGTCGGGATTCAATCGCGCGCCGATCGCTACATGTATATTCCGTTGATCGGGCTTTCGATCATCGTCGTCTGGGGCTTGGGCGAAATCGCCGCGCGCCGGGCTGCTGCCCGTCCCATCGCGGCGCTGGCGGTCGCCGCTTGCTGCGCCTACGGAGTGGTTGCCTGGTCTGACGCGGCTTACTGGCGAGATACTATAACTCTGTTCCGGCACACAATCGCAGTCACCGATGACAACTGGGGGGCGCTCGGCATAGTTAGCCAGGCGCTCCTAAAGCAGAACCGGGTCGATGAGGCTATGCCCTACATTACTGAGACGCTCCGCCTGCGCCCGAATCTTCCAGAGGCGCATATCAACCTCGGCGCGGCCCTAAGCAAACGTGGCGACTTCAACGCCGCCGAGACGCAATATCGGCAAGCGCTGCAGTTTGACCCGGAGAGTCCGGACGCGCGCGAAGGCCTCGGCGTGATCCAAACCGAAAAAGGTCAACTCAACGACGCGCTCACGAATCTCGACGCGGCCGAGAAAGGCATGCCAGGCGACGCGAACAAGCATTACAACCTTGGCCGCGCTTATGGCCTCGCCGGACATCCCGATTTGGCCGCCGCGGAGTTCGAAGAGGCCGTGCGATTACAGCCTGAGGATTCCGCTGCGCGTTTCAACCTCGGCACGGCCTATGCCTCGGAGGAACGCTTCGCCGATGCCTGCGATCAGTTCCGCGAAGCGCTGCGCCTGAAGCCGGATTACATCGCCGCCCGTTTCAACCTGGGCGGCGCGTTGGCTAATCTTGGACGATTGGATGAAGCCGTCGGCGAATTCCGGGAAGTTATCCGCGCGCAGCCGGATTTCCCGGGAGCCGCCCAGGCGCTGGAAACGTGCCTCGAACTGAAGAAACAGCCGACGCACTAACCGCTTCACCACGCGCTCAGTATAAACCGGTAGAGTTCTATGAAACATCTCATTCTTCTCTTATTGGCCACCGGCGTTTGGGCCCAACCGGTCACGTTCGAAACGGCATCAATCAAGCCAACGCCGCCTGGCGCGCACAATAGCGTAATCGCACCGATGCCCGGCGGCGGCTTGAATGCGGAAGGCATCAGCCTGAAGAACTTGATGATGTGGGCGTTTGACGTGCAGGATTATCAAATCTCAGGCGGACCATCCTGGGTTGAATCTCAGCCTTGGACTATTCTGGCCAAGCCCGCTCCATCCGCGGCGGCGAATTCACACGACGGACCAATCGAGTATGAAAAGATGAACGCCGCGCAGCAGGCGCAATACATGCGATCGGTCCAGGAACGGACGCGGGCGCTGCTCGCCGAGCGCTTTCAGCTTGTATTGCGGCGCGAAGAGCGAGAACAGACTGCATACGTCCTGACTGTGGCGAAGGGCGGCCCGAAGATGAAGGAATCGGCGCCGGGAATGATCCGGCGCGGCAACGGCGAGATTCTCAGCAAAGGCTCGCAGATGGGAAGCTTCGTCCGATTTCTCGCCGTGAATCTTCGGCGCCCCGTCACCGATGCAACCGGGCTGACAGGGACCTACGAATTCGATTTGAAATGGACGCCGGATCGGCCCGCAAACACCGAGTCCGGCGCCGCGACGGCGAACGATCCGGCCGGTCCCACGATCTTTACCGCGATTGAGGAACAGCTCGGGCTGCGGCTGGAAGCGCGAAAAGCGCCTGTGGGGACGTTGATCATCGAACGCGTTGACAAGCCTTCGGATAACTAACTTGGCCGGATACCGGCTCCAACGAGCTATTCTTTGGATGTTTAACCTCATTGGCGGGTGCTTCTAACACTTTCGGGTAACCTTAACCACTCGTTCGCCCGTCTACCACCCAAGTGCCTTCGCGCGCTCGCAGTTTCGCGGCAGCGGCAATAACCGGTTGGTTGATGGCGGCTTTATGCGCATCCGGCCAGCAAACATCGGTTCCACCGTCCGAAACTCCGGTCGATTCCGCCAGCCCTGTCATTCCCGCGCCACCCACTCCCGTCGTGGTTCCGTTGAACGAAGAGCGAATCATGAAGGTAATCCCCGACTATCAGACGGTAGAGGATTCCTCTAAGCCAGTCGCACCCATGACATCGGCGGAGAAGTGGCATTTAGCGTGGAGGGAAAGCATCGACCCCTTCAATATCGCCACCGCGGCCGTCACCGCCGCTTTCTCCCAGCGCGGTAATCAGACGCCTAAATATGGCGAGGGTTGGCCAAATTACGGCAGGCGATTCGGCGCCGCGATCGGCGATTTCGGAACGCAAAATTTCTTCAGTGCGGGAGTATTTGCCAACTTATTGCATCAGGATCCACGCTATTTCAGAAAAGGCCCTACCGCCCACATCGTTCCTCGCATCTTGTATGCTGCAACGCGCTTGGTAGTCTGCCGCGCCGATTCCGGCCATTCCGTATTAAATACTGCTAATCTCTTCGGAATGTCCCTCGGGATCGCGGCGTCCAATGTATACTATCCTTCTGCGAGCCGCAGGGGCACTGTAATGGCGGGTCGCGTGCAGACCAGCCTGTTCGGTGGCGTGACCGGTAACCTTATGTCTGAGTTCTGGCCCGACATACAGCGACGATTCTTTCAAAAGAAATCGAAGAAGTAAGTCTGAAATTAGTGCGTGATGAGCCGGGAATTTTCTACCCTCTCTTCGAAGCCGGCCCGTCGCGGTCTTCTTTGCGTGCTCCTGGGTTTGGGAGCCGGATCTTTCACAACTGCCGCCGCGGCTCCGAAGACTCCGGCCGGAACTCCGGTGGAAGCGCGCCTCCTGACGCCGATCTCCTCCTATGCTGCCAAGCCAGGCTTCCAGATTGAGGCCGCGGTCGCCACGCCGGTTTGTCCGGGGGACGACGACGCGCTAGCGGCTGGCGCGATTCTGCGCGGCGTGGTCTCGAAAGTCCACCGCGTAGGAATCGGACTGATCCACGAAACCGCGGGCATGGAGCTCGAATTCACCGAGCTGATCATGCCTGACGGCAGCGCTTATCCCGTCCAATCGCATCTCACCAGCATCGATAACGCGCGCGAGCGCGTGGATTCGCATGGCAAGATTCACGGCATCCGCGCCACCGCCACCCTATCCAATCGAGTTGGCCAACATTTAGCCTTTCTCGCGATGGGCCATCCGGCCGCCGTACTGCCGTTTTTGGTCGCCGAATCCGCTATGTTCCATTTTCCAGAGCCGGAAATTGAGCTGGCCCGCGGCGCCGATCTGCATCTCTCGGTCGAATTCCCGCCGGCATGGGGCAAGGTCTCGCGTTGCGTGGTTCCGCAAGAAATATCCGAAAGCGATTGGTCAGACCTGCGTGACTTGGTTGCATCCCTGCCTTACTGGAGTTACTCGAAACGCCAGCCGCAGCCGATGGACTTAGTCAATCTTGTATATGTTGGATCGCAAGATGAGATTACACGCGCCTTCACCGCGGCTGGGTGGATGGGGTCGCGGCCTAATTCGATGCATGCCGGCGTCAAAGCGATCCGCGCCATCGCGGAGGAGCACGCGCTGGCCGACGCCCCCATGCGCATGCTGCTACTGGATGGCGTGGAACCCGATCTGCAATTGCAAAAGAGCCTCGACACGTTCGCCAAGCGCGACCACCTGCGGATCTGGGCGCGCGACCGGGAGTTGGACGGACGTCAGGTGTGGGCCTCGGCCGCCACGCGCGATCTGGCCGCGGTGTTTTCCATGCGCCCCTTCGGCTTCACCCACCAGATTCAAGACGATGTGGATCTGGAGCGCGACCAGGTAGTAAGCGATCTGGCTTTTACGGGCTGTGTGGATTCGGTGGCTTATGTCTCGCGGCAGGATACGGTGCGCACGTCGGGTGAAATCTACCGCAAGGGCGTTTCGTCGGATTCGCGCGTGGCAGTGATTACGCTGAATTCCTGCGAACATCCTGCGCAGGATGTTTCCTCGGTGGACTACATGCCGCAACCGCCCAAGCTGGTGCGATGGATCCGGCGCTTCACGCTGACGGCGCGCAACCATTTCATGCGTGACAACATTGTGTGGAGAAGCGGCGAGGCGGTTCGTATGACATTCAACACTGTGCAGGGCTGGCGGCAGGAGCGGAAGAATGAGCGCCGCGCGCAGGAACTCGATGCGAAACTTGCCAGCCAGCGCGACTTGCGGCAGGATTTCGCAATTCTGCGATAGGCGCGGCGTTCCCTACTCGGGCTTCTCCGGCCACTTATGCTTCGGATAGCGCCGCGACAATTCTTTCCGCACCTGAGGATACAGCCGCTCCCAGAACCCCGCGAGATCGCTGGTCATTTGTACCGGACGTTGGTTGGGCGCTAGCAGACGCACAACCACTGAAACCTGGCCGCGGGCGATGCGCGGTGTTTCGCGCATGCCGAAGAAATCCTGCAGGCGCGACGCGATCCACGGGGGTTGATTCGGCTCGTAATGCACGCGCACCTGGCGGCCGCCGGGCAGCCGCAAGCTTTCGGGTGCGATGAAATCGAATTCGCGCGGCAGGGCACGGCGCAGAGCCGGGACGAGCTGTTTGCGCGCGGCATCTTCCAGATCGGCGAAGCTCCGCCGTCCATGCGCGATTTGCCGTAGCGCTTCTTCCGCATCACCCATGCCAAGCGGCGGGATCTCTGCATGGAGCGAGGCGAAATGGATGCGCTCGAAGAAGGCGTCGAGTTCGTCGCGATCCACAAAGCGGCCGATTCCCGCCTCTATCGCCTTCGTCGCCAGTAGGTCTCCGGCGGCCACCGGGTCGGGTTCGCGGCGTGTTTCTTCGATGGCAATTTCGCCAAACATGAGCGCACTCACGCCTTCTACTCTTTCGGCGGCGCGGTTCCATTCCACCTTGGAGACTTCCGCGACGCGATCCGCGAATAGGTCGATCAGCCACTCGGGCTCGATGGCGCTCGCCAGACGCACCAAGGGCGCTTGCCGATCCCGGCGGCCGCCGTCACGTCGGTCTTCCGCTTCCACGGCGATCAACAGTTCAGCTCGGGTCACGGTGCTGGAGGGCGCGAGTTGCGCGGAGCCGCCGGAGGCCAGTTGTAAGTCGCCGCCCGCGCGACGGCGCGCGACGCGATCCGGAAACGCGGCCAGCGCCGAGATCAGCAGCGCGTCCTCGTCGCGGCCAACCTGCTTCGGCGGATTGACGATCCGGCGGACTTGACGAACTACCTGCTCCGTTCGCGGCTCCCACGGCGCTTCGAGCAATGCAAGCAGGTCGGAACGGCCGGCATGCCGCGACTTCGGCCGGAAGCCGCTCGCCGGCGCTGAGTAGCGCGGCCACGGTGCATCCATCCTGCGCTACGCCCCGGCGCCGCGCTTCCACAATCAGCCGGGCCAAGCGCGGGTGCAGCGGGTAGCGGGCCATCTCGCGTCCGGTAGCGCCTTCCGCTCCCAATTGACGCAACAGACTTTCCGCTTGCGCAGCGGCGGCGGAAGGCGGAGCATCCAGCCATTCAAGCGCATGGAAGCCTTCGATCTCCATGGCGCGCAATAGCAGGCCGCCGGAGCGAGATCGGCGCGCAGGATCTCGGGAACATCGTGTGCCGGACGGCGCACGAAATCCTCCAGCGGGTAGAGGCGGATCGCGCGCCCGGGCCCGGTGCGGCCTGCACGGCCGGCGCGTTGATTGGCCGAAGCCTGGCTGATGCGCGCCACTTCAAGCGTCGGCAGGCCGGACCACGGTGAGTGGCTCGCCATGCGCGCGAGGCCGCTATCGATCACCGTGTTCACGCCCTCAATGGTGATCGAGCTTTCCGCCACGTTGGTGGCGAGCACGATTTTGCGGCGCGGCGAAGGCGCCACGGCGCGATCCTGCTCTTCCGGCGTTTGATCGCCATAGAGCGGCGCGATTAACCATCCGTGCCGCTTGGCGAGCGCGGCGCAGGCAGTCGCGGCGCGGCGGATCTCTGCCGCTCCGGGCAGGAACACCAGCACGTGGCCGGCGGAACTCCGGCGGCCGATCGCTCCAGCACGGCGCGCACCTGCTCTTCGATCGGCGCAGCCGAATGCGGCGTGTATTCGATCCTCGAGCGGATACTGGCGGCCTTCGGACCGCACCACCGGCGCATCGAGAAATTGCGCGACCGGCGCGGCGTCTAGCGTCGCCGACATCACGACCAACCGAAGATCGGGCCGCGCGGTCCGTTGCAATCGGCGCAACAAGGCCAGCGCGAGATCGCCTTCCAGGTGCCGCTCGTGGAATTCGTCCAGCACCACGGAGCCAACGCCGTCTAGCGCCGGATTCGAGAGCAGCATGCGCGTGAGCACGCCTTCGGTAACAAAGCGCAGCGCGTGTTCGCGGACCCGCCACCTCTTCGAAGCGCACCTGATATCCGACGGTTCGCCCAACCGGCTCGCCCGCTCGCCGGCCACGAAGCGCGCCGCCAGACGCGCAGCCAAACGGCGCGGTTCGAGCACCAGCACCCCGCGCGGGTCGAGATCGAGCAGCGCCGGCGGGACGCGTGTGGTTTTGCCCGCGCCTGGCGGCGCTTCGATCACCAGATTGTTCGATTCCTGCAGCTTCCGGAGGATATCCGGAATTGAGGAGTCAATGGGAAGTTGCACGTAATCACATATTTGCATGACGGCCATTCGAATATACTGAGTAAGAATGCAAAGTGGCTCGCTGCGCACGGCGAGGGCCCTGGTTTTCGCGCTGGCGCTCACCACTCTCGTCGCCATTGCGTATCTTTCGAATCGGGACTGGCAGGATTACGCGCAATCGCGGACAGAAGGACAGGCCGCCTCACAGGCAATGCGGCTGAACGAACGCCTTCTTGGCCGTGTGCGCGATGCGGAAACCGGACAACGCGGATATCTGCTCACCGGGCGCGCCGAATACTTGCAGCCCTACCACCAGGCCATCGCGGGAATCCCCACCGACCTGGAGCAACTTCGCGTCTCGCAGGTAAGACACCCACAGCAGGTCGCTCGTGTCTCAAGACTCGAGGGGCTGGTTAGCGAGAAACTGTCAGAATTGCGCATGGCGATCGATGTTCGCTATGCGAACGGCGCGGCGGCCGCATTGGCAATTGTGGAGAGCGGCCGGGGCAAGCAGCTCATGGACGACATTCGCGTGCTTTCGCAGCAGATCGAAACGGCGGCCGATGAGCAATTGGCTGTGTCTCGCAATAGTGTGCAGCGGCACACGGCGCAAGCCAGGCTCGTGACGGTGATCGGATGCACACTGCTGCTCGCCATTCTCATAATCGCCTTTGCTGCCAACGAGCGCTCCTCCCAACAGCGGGAAAATCTTATCGCAGAGTTGGCGAAGGCAAACCGGGCTTCAGTCGAGGTTCGCGATCTGCTACGAACCACGTTCTATAGCATCGCGGATGGGGTAATCACCACCGATGCCGCGGGCCGCGTGCAGTTGATGAACTCCATGGCCGAACGGCTTACTGGGTTCACGGAAAGCGAAGCCAGCGGCAAGGCGGTGGAAGAAATCTTTCAGACAGCGGCGCAGGGCTCTCGCCCCGCTCCCGGCAATCCGGTGCGATCGGCGCTGAATGAAGAGCCTTCGCATGGAGCGTCGAATAAAGCATCGGTGGCGCCGATGCGTCTGCGCGCGAAGTCCGGAACGGAGTGCTTCGTGGAGGCGCGGGCGACCGCGATCCGCCACGAGGCGGGCGCTCTGCGCGGCGCCGTGCTGGTGTTTCGGGACGTTACCGAACGAATCCAGAGCGAGGACCGCATGCGGCAGACCGCCAAACTGGAGAGCCTGGGCGTCCTGGCCGGCGGGATTGCGCACGATTTCAACAATATTCTAGTGGGAATCCTAGGGAATGCGAGCTTGCTCGAAGAACACTTTCCTCCAGGCTCGCCCGGCCGCGATCTGGTGGACACGCTGCAAGCGGCGGGCGAGCGCGCCGCGCGTCTCACCAGCCAAATGCTGGCCTACTCCGGCCGGGGAAAATTCGTGGTACAGCCGGTGGACCTTTCCAAGGAAGTGGAGGAGATCGCGTCACTTGTAAGAGCTTCCGTTCCCAAGAACGTCGAGTTGCGCCTCGTAACCAACCGCGGCCTCCCGACACTGGACGCGGATTCGTCGCAGTTGCAGCAACTCATCATGAATCTGATCATCAACGGCGCGGAAGCGGTGGGTGAAGGCGGCGGATACGTCGAAGTCACTACGTCCCTGGAAAGGGTGGCGGAGCAATCCGTCACCGACGTGCTCGGCGAAGAGGTCACCGCGGGCCGCTACTTGGTTTTGTCGGTCAAAGACAGTGGCCGTGGCATGGATGAAGCTACCCGCACGCGCATTTTCGACCCGTTCTTTACCACGAAGTTTACGGGCCGCGGTTTGGGATTGGCGGCTGCGCTGGGAATCGTGAAAGGCCATGGCGGCGCGATCGAAGTGCAATCCGCCCCAGGACAGGGCGCGACCTTCCATGTGTATTTTCCAGCCTCCCAAATGGCCGGTTTTGAAATGGACTCGGCAACGCGAGCCAGGAAGCCGCCGGGCGTTGAGCCCGGGAAGGCGGCCCTCCCTTAGGGCCGCCTACGCTCTCGCGACGGGACGGTTCACGCAGCTACTACTTTGGGCGCTTCGAGCGGCAAATCGAGTTCGGTCTGTGCAACCGTGTTGAAGTAATTCTCGAATAAGTTCAGCGCGACATACGCCACTATTTCGACAATCTCCGCGTCGCCATATCCAGCCTCACGCAGCTCCACGGTAGAACAATCGCCGTTTCGGTCGATCAGGTCGCGTGCGAAGCGCAGAGCGGCAGTGGTCTTCATGTCTCAGGCACGCAACTCGCGGGCCGCGCGGATCTCGTCTCCGCTGAGTCCCAGCCGTCCAGACAGTGAGGCATGGCGGGTCAGGGAATAATCGCAATGGTTGGTCTGGGCTACCACCAACGCAATGCGCTCACGGAGCTCTGGCGTAAGCGAGCCGGCCGCCAGTGATCGGGCGAACTTCAGATAGCCTTCGAGCGCGAAGGGCGATTGCGCCATAGTCTTAAACATGTTGGGAAAAGCGCGCAATTCGTTGCTTGCAGTTTCGAGAAGCCGCCGCGTAGAACCAGCGGCCTCATCGATGCGGATGGGTTGAATGACTTGCATAGGTCTGTCTCCTTTGTCTTGCGATCGTTGGATATTTCTTCTTCAATCGCTTACAACTGGATGACGCCCTGCATTGGAAGCTTGTTTATGACGCGTGCCGCAGTTTAACTTAACTTAACAGACGACGACTTACTTACTCGGCGCGGCCGCGCCATGCATTTCTGTACCGCCAAATCGGGACAACTTTACATGTAACTATTCGGCGACGCCGTATCGTGTCAGCAGTTCCACCCCTCGCGCCAACCCCAGGCTCTCAGCCGTTCTCGCATGGCGCCAAGCCGCTGCGTTGTCCCCGCGGATGGCGTAAATCTCGCACAGCGATGCATGCGCATCCGCCAACTCCGGATTCAATCGTACAGCCTCGAGCAATAACCCAAGCGCGAAGTCTTCTTTGCCACTCATGCGGTAAAACTGCGCCAGCGCGTAGTAAGGCTGCGCGTTCGAGGGTTCGCGCTCGATCCACGCAAGTTGCTCATCCATCTGTTTGCGCGTTTCGTGATCGAGCGCAAACTCCACCAGTTCCTGGCGCCAAAAGCTCATCGCCGTTCTCCCAGCAGCATCAGGTGAATATCGATCACGTTCGTATGCGTCGGTCCTGTCTTCACTAAGTCCCCCAGCGCCTCGAAATAATGATAGGAATCGTTATTGTCCAGAAACTCGCGCGCATCGGGCTTGCGCGAAAGCGTCGAACCATCAGCGATGGCGCCGGCGGCATCGGTGGGTCCATCGGTACCATCCGTACCTGCGCTGAACACCACCGCATCGGGAAGCCCCTCGATATCGATGGCAGCCGCGAGCACGAACTCCTGGTTGCGGCCTCCCAAACCAGCGCCGCGAATGGTCACCGTGGTTTCTCCGCCGCTCGCAATGCATTGCGCCCCACGGCGGCGTGCTGCCTCGCGCAGAATCGCCGCATGCATGCGCGCTACATCGCGCGTCTCGCCTACGATCTCACTCGATAGCACCTGCGTACGGTATCCCAGTTCGCGTGCGCGCCGCACTGCCGTATCGAGTGCGATGCGGTTACTGCCGATCACGCGGTTGCGCACTCGCCGAAAGATCGGGTCGCCGGGCTTGGGCGTCTCATCCACCGCGGCGGCTAGCCGTTCGCGCACCGAACGCGGCGCTCGATGCCAGATGCGGTAGCGTTCCAGCACGCGACGCGCATCTTCGAACGTGGAACAATCGGGCGCCGTTGGGCCGCTACCGATAACGTCGAGATCGTCGCCCACTACGTCTGAAAGCGCCAGCGTCTCGACACGCGCTGGCCATGCCAGCTTGGCCAGTTGCCCGCCCTTGATGCGCGAGAGATGTTTGCGAACGGCGTTCATCTCATGGATATCGGCGCCGGCGGCGAGCAGTAAAGTCGTGATGGAGCGCTTCTCCTCGAGCGTGACCGGCGGCGCGGGCAGCGGTGTCAGCGCCGAAGCCCCGCCCGAGATGAGACAGATCACCACATCGCCGCGACCTGCGGAATCGGCGATTTGCGCAATCCGATCCGCCCCCGCCATGCCGCGTGCATCGGGTTCGGGATGGCCGCATTCATTCAGTTCGATGTGGCGCAGTTTCGTCGCGTGTCCGTATTTGACATTGACGAACCCAGCCGTAATACGCCGTCCGAGAACACGTTCCGCGGCCTTGGCCATCGACGCTCCGGCCTTACCGGCCCCCACAACGTAGATCTTCCCGAAGCGGTCGAAATCGATACCGCGCAGAGCAGTCTCCACTGCATGCGATGGGTCGGCCGCAGCCAGCGCCGCATCGAAGATGGACCGCGCATGACGGCGCAAAGTGGCTACGCTCATTGCAGGATAGGGTGACTGGCGATGGCTTCTACGGCGATAGCCGGGTCGTCACAGTCGATCATGATGCGCACGTCGGCCAGGGCGTAGATTTCGCGGCGCGCCTGATAGAGCGCGGCAAAGCGCTCCGGATCGCGCGCCAATGGCCGATGCGAAGTGAGCGCAACGCGGCGTTGAACCAGCTCGAAAGGACAATCCAGCCAGAATGCGATGCCGTGTTGCAGGGTGAGCTCCCGGTTTTGCGGTTGCGCGAAAGCGCCGCCGCCGAGCGCGATTACGGCGGCCCTCCCACGCTCGATGGAGCGAACATGCTGCCTCAGCATCTCGGCTTCGATGCGGCGGAATTCAGGCTCACCGCGATCCTCGAAGATGGAGGCGACGGTGGCGCGCTCGGCGGCTTCGATCTCCTCATCGAGATCGGTAAAGCTCCAGCCCAGGCGTTCGGCCAGAAGGCGGCCTATGGTGGTCTTGCCGCTTCCCATGAAACCGACCAGATAGATCCCCGGAGCCCGTTTCAACCGCAGGTTCATGCCGTTCCGTTCATCCCCGCGAGCCGCGCTTCGATCAGTCTGGGAAAAAGGCGCGATGCCACCGCCAGCGCCCAGCCGGCGCGCGGCGTGACCACCGTGCGAGCATCGCGCTCCACGCCGCGGCGAATAGCTTCGGCGCACTCATTCGGTTCGATGGCGAAACGGCGGCCTTTGATAACGCTCGCGGGCGCCTGACCGGCAAGCGCGTGTTGTTGAAACGCCGTCTTGACATAACCCGGACAGACGATCATCGTGCGCACGCCGCTTCCGCGGAGTTCCATGCGCATGCCCTCGGTGAGCGAGCCCAGCGCGGATTTCGAGACGCTGTAGAGCGTCATCCACGGCAGCGCAACTTTACCGGCGATGGAACCGACATTCACAATCAGGCCCGTGCGGCGCTCACGCATCTGGGGAGCGACAAGCTGCGTCAAAGCCAAAGGCGCGAAGAAGTTCAGTTCCATCAGGCGGCGCGCCTCTTCCATCGGGACGCTCCACGACGGCGAGTAGAGTCCGAGGCCAGCGTTGTTGATGAGAATATCAATGGCGCCGAAGCGCTCGAGGGCGCGCTCCACCACGCGCCGACGGTCGCTATCGACAGTAATGTCGCCGGGCACGATGAGGGCATCTTTGCCGCCTGAGGCCGCAGCGGCTTTATGTAGTCCTGCCTCGGAGCGCGAAGTGAGGACCAGCCTGGCGCCGCAGCGCGCGAATTCGGCTGCGCACGCCGCGCCGATGCCTTCCGATGCGCCGGTGATGAGAACCACTCGATTGGGAATTTGCATGCGCTGACTTCCCTCGATTGTCTCACCGCGCGGGCGGTCTATCGAACGGCGGAGCGCAATCGCGGCGAGCCTGGTTGCGAGGTGGGCGGCTTGCGCTTGACGCGGCCTGGATTAAGCAGGCGCTTGACGGCGCGAAGCAGGTGCGTCGGCTCGTTGGCGCTCTTGGCGATCACAGCATCGGCGCCGGTGTTTGCCTCTGTCAGGCCCAGCGGCTCGACGAAGCCCGAAAGCAGTATGATGCGGGCGCCCACCGCGATCTCTCGGATGCGGCGAATCAAATCCACGCCGTTCATCCGAGGCATGCGGTAGTCCGTTACCAAGACATCGAACGGGGAGGCTTGAAAAAGCTCGAATCCCTCCTCTCCACCTGGAGCGACTTCAACGGAGTAGCCTTGTTCCTCAAGCAAGGAGCGGCGAATAAGAAGTCCGTCGCGATTATCGTCAACAAGGAGGATTCGTGCGGGGAGAGAGTTTTTCATCGGCAGAGCGAAGTGAGAGTAACAGGATCGTAATCGCTCTGTCAACAGATTTGCATCGCCTTCAAAAGGCGGCGATTTTAGCGCTTGACAACACTGACGGGCTCTCGGCCGAGCAGTCTTACACGCGTCGCAGTGGCCGCGATCGCTATTCCACCGCGCGCGGCGCCTTGTAGCCGGGCTTGGCGATGATGCTGTATTTGATCGGCTTGCCCTTCTCATCTTTGAGAATGATGGGATCGTTGGTGGCAGGGTTCACCAGTTCCACCTTCAACTTGCGAAAAGCGCCATCGTGAGTCTTATTGCTTGGCGTATAAGAGATCACATATTCGTTGCGCAACGCTTGCTGAATGTCCTGGAAGATCCCGCCGTACTCACCTTCGAAGCGCGGGAAGAAGGCGCGTCCGCCCGTTTCTTTCGCGAACGTGCGCAATTCATTGTCGGCCTGTAGAAAATCCATGCGCGCTATGGGACCCATGGACTGGTCCGCGATGGTACGCAGGAACTGCATCAAACTGATAGCGTAAATCGGCACGCCGGATTCCGCCAGTGACTTCCTAGCCTTATCGAAAGTAATGTGACTAAACGTATCGATGCCGGAAGTCAGAACCAGAATTGCCTTGCGGCCCTCCACTCCGGACATGCGATCGGCGGTATCCGTCAGCGCATCGAACAGGTTCGCCTCCTGCCATGCCGGAATGGTCAACCGGCCAAGTGCTTCCTGAATCTGCTGATGGTTGTTCGTGAAGTCGCAAAGGATCTCGGGCTTGATGTCGTAAGCGATCACCGCCATGTAATCGTCGGGCTTGAGCGTGCTGGCGAATCCCCAGGAAAGCTGAAGGGTTTGATACCACGTCGGTCCGTAGAGCCGCTGGAACTTGCCGCTAAATTCGATAACTAGCGCTACGGTCATTGGGGCCTGGCCCAAATCGACCTTGTTTATCTTCTGCGGCACATTGTCTTCAAGTACCCGGAAGGCGGCGGGCGGGATGCCGGGCAGGAACTGTCCCTTACTATCGATCACGGCCGCATCGAACGTAACCACGGTTGCTTCGCTCTTGAATTTGGGGGCATTCGGATCGGGCGCTTCTTTCTTACTGTATGCGGAGGGGATCTTCGGCAGCGTGGCGTCGTCGCCATTCGCATCTACCGGCTTCTTCGGCTGTGCGATCGTCGTGCTCTTGGTAGTGAGCGGCCCCTGCTCCTGAGCGAACGCAAGAACGGCCATAACGCTGGCCGCCAAAACGCAATAAACGTTACGTGTGGAGAATCGCATAGGAGTACTTCTGAGGTAACTATATCAAATGACGCGCGGGGCGAACCGCGGGTTGCCGCGTTTCGGAAGCCTGGACAAGGCTCATCCGAGGCTTTCGGTTCCCCTACTTAAAGTTCTCAACTAGCATCAGATTCGTCTGGCTTTGATCGACGCGTGCGAACAGAATGAATTTACCGTCGGGGGAGATGGAAAATACCGGCGTAAATCCGAAATTGCGGCCGGGCAGACGAAACGCATCACTCGTCTTCTTGCTCGCGAAATCGTGGTAAAGCACCGCCGCCGAACGGTCGAAGCGCTGGAAGACCATGTAGTAGATTCCCGTCTTCACCGGCAGCGGATCGCCCATCAGCGGTCCATCGCCGCTAATGACCTCTTCCGCCTCGCCTCCCGCCGATGGAATCCGAAAGATACTCGCACCTCGCCAGCGGAAGTAGACGAATTTCCCATCTGGCGATTCCAAGGGCGATCCATTGCTGCCGCGCTCGGTGAGTTGCTCGGGGCGTCCGCCGTCCGCCGCAGCTTTCCAGATCTGACCGCGCTGCGAATAGTAGATCGATTTGCCGTCGTGCGACCAGCTGGCCCCGTGTCCGCCAGGCCAGCACGCGCACTGGTTTCGACCTGGCCTCCGCGAGCACCTTCCAGATTTCGTCGCCGCGATCGCTGTTCTGATCGAAGAGCAACCACTTGCCGTCGGGCGACCACGCGGCGCGGCCCAATTGCGGATGTTCGGCAGCAGCGGTGAAGTTGGTTATCCGGACGCGGTTGCCGCCTTCGGCATCGCTCACCCAGATCTCCTCGAAGCCAGTCTGATCGGAGATATCGGCGATGCGTTTACCGTCCGGCGAATACGAAGCGAGCCGCTCGCGCCCGCTCGATCGCAGCAGCGGGCGTTCGCTACCCGGCGCGCCGTTGAGGGGCGCGCGCCAGATGGAGGTCACCGTGGGACTCTCGGTATACGCCAGCCGGTTGCCCGTGGTGGAAACCGTTGGGAAGCGCGCTTCGAGGGCTGACGCCGAGCACTTCGTGCGGGCTGCCCCCGGCGACTGGAATTCGCCACAGGCGAGTGCCCTTGGCGCGCGCGCCGGCGTAGACCAGGTCCGCGCCATTCGCCGCCCAAGCGATGCCGCGGATGGGGCCTTCTTCAAAGGTAAGGCGCTTCGGATTGCCGCCGTCGGCGTCGGCCACATAGAGATCTTGCGTGTCCGCGCTCGAGCCGCGCACGAAGGCGAGCTTGGCGCCATCGGGTGAAAAGGCTGGGCACCAATCGCCGTCCGACCCTTGAGGCGGCGTAGTAACGCGGCGCACGGCGCCGTTAGCTACAGCGACTAGCGCAACGGCCGCAGGCTGTTTCTCGCCGCCGACCACCGCGGCGATCATCCGGCCGTCGCGCGACCAGGAAAGCGCGGGCAGCGGCTGTTCGCTTTCGGCGGCGGGGAATTCCGCGATCCGCGTCTCGGCGCCGCCGGCCGATGGAATCGCGATCAATTGCGCTTTGCCATCGTCCACACGCAGAAAGGCGATGCGTGCGCCATCGGGCGACCACGCAGGGCTGACGTCGTTAGCCTCGCCGGTGGTGAGCGGCGTGACCGCGCCGGTGGGCACGCGACGTACATAGATGTGATAGGTATCGTCCTTGGAGACGCCGCGCTCGCTATAGGCGAGGCGGTTGCCATCGGCGGAGAAGGCCGGATATGCCGCCGAGCCCTCCACGCCGGGAAGCGGTGCGGGTTTGGTCTGGGTTTGCGGCCCGCTCGTGAGGCGCCCCAACAGCGTGGTGACCGCGGCGACGCCGCAAAGGCCGAGCGCCAGCACGAGCGCCGGACGTCGCAAAAGATTGGAAGCGGGCATGGAGGCTAAATCGTATGATCGCAGGTTCTGGAGGGTAAGACGACAGAGGCTGGCGCATTGTTCCTGGTGTTTGACTTCTGCTGCGGCGGCGCGTTATCGTGCATGTAGCCTCCCGACCGGCGCGGTAGCCAAGTGGTAAGGCAAAGGTCTGCAAAACCTTTATTCGTCGGTTCGATCCCGACCCGCGCCTCCAACTGTCCTGTCGATTCCACGTTCATTGCACCCATTCCTTAAAGATCGCGACTACCCGCGAAATCCCTGCTTTTCCTGCTTCTCGGTGGGTAAGCGGCGGGCAAGAATCGGCCGCGACTTCGAAAGCGGCACATCCCTTCCGTGACGTGTTCCTGCTTCATGTGCACGTAGCGCATGATGCTGCAGAGGTTTGCATGCCCCAAAATTGCCATCAGCTTTGGCAGTTCGACGCCGCGTTGCCGCCTCGGCCTTAGAAAACCCACATTCGCGCGCCTTGGAGCCTCCTGGCGAGTATCTCGTGGGTCACAGCCTCATCGGTAGCATACGCCGCGCCGCCGCGCTCTTGCCCGGGGGATCGTCAACAAGCCCCGCTTCCAGGTGGAAGACTCGTGGCAGTTCTGAGAACTCTTGTCTTTCGCGATTTTCAGGGTCTCATCTGCGAGCGGCAATCCGTCGCGATATTTATTGCAAGGCGCCTTCATATGTGATATAGAATGTCATGCTGAGCGTCTGCCGCCAATGTCAGATAGCACGTAGCGCGGCGGGGATTCTAATGAGCCACCTGAACAGACTTCTAATTGCACTGTTTTTCTTCAGTTCCATGCTGCTGGGTGAGAGCATTATCGGACCTATTGGCCTGAGCGGATCGGGGACGTACAGTTGGACGGTAAACCAGGGCAACCAGTTCATGTTTTCCGCGAACGGCACAAACGGTATCGACACAGTAACAATGACGTCGATTGACCGTTTGCCGGATGGACTGCCGTACTCCGGACTGCCAAATTTTATCGACGGCAATGTCGAATTCTTAGTCGCCTGCGCCTATGGCGGGACTATCGATATTGACGGGTTTAGTTCTGGGCCCTGCGTTTCGAATTGGACTCTTGGAGACGGACTAACGATGATATCGTTGTTTACTGCCTCTCCTGTTGGCCCTTCGCCCGCGTCGGCGCTCGTGAGCGCTTACCTGATCTGGGGAACGCCGGTCGAAGATTTTATATTTGATGGACATATGTTAGTTACGGTGACGGACACCTTCACGATTGTTCCGACTCCAGAGCCGGCTCCCGCAGTATTAAGCTGCCTGGCGCTAATCACGATGGGCTTCGCTGCGCGACGGCTAGGGAACGGCTGGCAGAACCGCCTTCGCTGATTCCACATGCAACCCTGGACGCTTGGCTGTCAGATTCAGCCTAATCGATCCCGCTCTACTCTGGCGCCGGCCTGCCTGATCGCCAGGAACTCCGCTGGGATTCATCAAAGATTCTTCGCTCTTCCCACCTCGGCTTGATGACCGTTGCAATGTACTCAAACCTCGGCGGCAAGCCGTCATGACTTGATATAATTGGACTAGTTAAATTGACCAGTCAGAATAGTTCTTTTTATGCGTGAGATCCAAGCTTCCGAAGCCAAAGCCCATCTGCCCCAGTTGCTCGATGACGTTGAGCGGGGCGAAACGCTCATTATTACCCGACACGGCCGCGCAATCGCGAGGATCGTGCCCGAGGTGGATCGGCGGCAAGAAGAAGTGGACAGAGCGCTCGCGAGTATCCTCGAGCTTCGAAAGCGAACTGGCAAAGTCACCCTTGAGGAGATCCGGTCCGCTCGCGAGGAAGGACGGAAGTACTGATGCCGTTCGTGCTCGATACATCGATTCCAGCTTGCTGGGCGTTTCAGGATGAGCAAGACGCCAGGGCCGATGCCGCATACGTCCGAATCAAGACCGAAGAAGCGGTCGTCCCCAGTCTCTGGTGGTTTGAGATCCGCAACATCCTTGTGGTGAACGAGCGTCGCAAGAGGATCACCGAGTCGGACACGGGCATTTTCCTGCGAGATCTTGCAGGGCTGCGGATCCGAATCGATCGTGAGCCGGAGGAAGGCGCCGTCCTCAGACTAGCGCGGACCCATCGCCTGTCCGTCTACGATGCCTCGTACCTGGAAGTGGCGCTTAGGGAGGCGATACCACTCGCAACCTTGGACGGCGAACTTGCAGCCGCCGCTCGTAGGGAGGGGACCAGACTAATATGATCGGAGACCGTGAGGAATTGGAGCCGCTGGTTCGAGAGGACCCGCCGGTTCCGTCGAAGCGACGGGCTCGCCAGCCACTCCGGTGTATGGTTGGCCGCGGACAACGCGTATTAGATACGCTAGTACTTCAATTGCGCGACAGGTAGGCAGCTCTTCGCGGCGGAAGCCGTTGCACCATCGCCAGGCTTCGAGTGAAGACAAGAGTTTGAGTGGCGATTTTACTTCATAATCCAAAGGCAGATGGATAGATCACAGCCCCTCGAACACCCTCGAGCGCGCCCTCCACAAGTTCCAGCGCCATAACTGCTTCCCGAGGGAAAGGCGATTCAAGGAGCACAGCCTTGGCAGTCGAAAAGCCAAAGCGCGGATAGTAGTCGGGATGCCCTACAACAATTACGATCTGCTCACCTCGGTCCTTCAAAAGTTCGAGACCGTGCACAATGAGGCGCTGGCCTATTCCTTTGCGTTGATGATCGGGAAGGACCGCGACCGGGGCCAAAGCCACGGCGGCCATTAACCCAGATGGAGCTTCTATCCACATGCGGCTGAAAAGGATGTGGCCGATAATCCCAAGCTCGCATTCCGCTACGAGCGAGATGAGCGCGTGATCGTTCCTCAGTTTGTCAATAAGATCCGCTTCTGCGGAACCACCGAAAGCTGCTTCATTGATGGCACGGATGGCTGAGCGTTCAAGAGCATTCGTGGGATTCTCGACGCGAATCAGGACTGAATCGTCGATGACAACCCTATCGGCCTGCGTCATCGGTTCGGTTCCTGCGCCGCAGTCGCGCTCGAGTTCGTTGTGACTTTGAGGACCCGCCGCTCAGTGGCCAGTCGAAAGGAGCCATCGGCCAGCGTCTTCTCCGTCGTGGATCTCAGACTGACACAGCCCAGTCCAGGCGCAAACCATTCGGTAAACCTGAAATCCCAGCCCTCGGGACTGAGCCGCGAAACCGTAGTTGTGTAGTTCAGGAGTGTTTCCTCGCCAATCACCGACATCGGCCGTGGAGGATTCCTCCTCCACAGTCGATCGACGGAAGGATGAAGCCCTATATTCGCTTACGGTATGCCACCCGAAAATCACTTCTCGATGCCGCTCGAACAACGACATAACTGCGGTCTCGCTTCGGCCCGCCAAATCGAGCAAACCTTCGTCCGTCGGTACCGGCATATCCCTCTTTAGCCTATTGCGGCTTGTACTGCGAAAGATACGGCGATCACATAAATTTATTTCAGACGAGCCAACGGCGCCCCTTTTGTGCTCCTCCCCCAACGCCGAAAAAATTGAATCTTGCTGATGGCCATTGCATCAAGCCGTAACGATCCTTGTTTCACACGCTTGCGTCCTTTAAGGAGGTATATGCCGCAAAACGATCAGCAGTTTGAACGACTCAAGCAGAAATATCAACCCGCCATCAACCTCATGCAACAACTTCAAGTGCAGCTGCAGAACATTAACATGGAGGGTACGAAGTTATTCATCCGGGCCATTGCGCCGTCCGCGGATGTCAAGAATCGAGTATGGGACCAAATCAAACTTATTGACGCAGCCTATCCAGATCTGACTTGCGACCTTAGCGTGTCCCAACCAGCAACCATGACCGCCGGAGCGTCAACCAGCGGCGGCCAGAATCAGCGGCGCTACACAGTCAAGGCAGGAGATACCCTCTCCGGGATCAGCCGTCAATTCTACGGCGATGCCAGCCAGTATAAGAAGATCTTCGACGCAAATCGCGATATCCTGCGGGACCCCAACACCATCAAACCCGGTCAGGACCTGGCAATCCCGGAATAAGTCTCTACGCTGTACGGCATTAAAGGTGACGCCGAACGAGTGATCGTCACGGGTACGCGTCACTACGGGCGAAACTCTTTCGCGAGCGCTATTGCCATTACGTGATTCTTCGTCGGCTGAAAGCGCTCGATGGAGTAGCCTGGAATTTCGCCAATGACGCGGTTCATAGGTAGCGAGAGCCCGCGGCCGCATGCCTTGGCCCACGCCTCTTTTTCCGTCCATAGCTCGAAAAAGCGGCGCGGGCGCATACTCTCGTCGAGTTCTTCCAATGCGCGAAATTCCTCGGCTGCGAATCTGCGCGTGATGTCGAGCATCTCCGGAACGGGACGGATGAGTTCGATATCGATGCCGCACGGGACACGGTGAGTTATCACGACCGCGGCCCAGTCCCTCGTGTGCGAGAGGTTGAACTCGATGTCCATGCCCGGCGCCGGGCCGGCAATTGCGGGACGGCCGAATTCGCCGCGAGCGAATTGCCAGTCGGAAGGGGCAATGCCGGAGAAACGCGAAAGGGCCTCGCGCAGGAACTCGTGCGCCTGCGCATAGCGCGCCCGGTCAACGGCGCGAACGAAACGGGCGCATCGGTCGCGCTCCTCTGTTGAAAGGGTCTCGGAAAAATGAAAGTCTTCTGGCCAATCCAGCGGCTGCGTGAAGACTTCGAACGTCCTCACTTCGTCAGCGCATCCCAGAGCCGGGCGGCGCACTCCACTACGAAATCGCGATCCTGTGGAAGGACGAATCGCTGACGGATCAACTCGTCGGCCGCCGCGCTGGCCCGCTTCACGTAGTCCTCGCGGTTAGCGTAGCGTTCCGTGATGGACAAGCGGGGATCATGCGCCGCGGCCCGCTGCTCCTTTGTCTTCGCCAGTGGGAACGTCGATCCATAAAACTCCGCGATTTGATCCTGGGCTCCGCGCTGCGCCGACCGCAGGTTCCATCCAGTGAGCGTCGCTAGGGGAACGGAAACCTCCGGCAAGCGTACGCCGCCGAGATCGATGCCATCTGCATCCACCTGCGGAACCAAAACGGGAAACGCGCCGGTGACTTTCGGCGGCTCCTGCGTGATGATGCCATTCGATTCGAACTCCGGACCGAAATCGAGCCGCCGCGCCAGGCGTGGATACCGGGGCGTGGTCACGCCTTCGAGCGCTGGGAATTTCAATCCCGCGAGGCTTGTCAATTGGCCGTTGGCGAGTTGCGGATAGACGGACGCCGGCGGCGCTGCCCCGTCTTTGATCCACGCTTCGAGTGCGGCCAGCAGCGCGCGCTGCACCGGGCGGTGATCGACGACGTTGACGTCGTACTGTGTCCCTAGTTTCGTGAGCGGAAGGCTGCGCGGGGAGTGCTGCACGCCAGCCATGAAGTAGATGCGCGTATCGGGCGAAATCTGAGCATCGCTTTTGCCATCGGCGGTGATGTGGATCAATGAAGCCGCGCGGCCCCAATATTCGGAGGAATCGTTGGTAAAGAAAGTCTTCGGCAGCACGCGGGCGGCGCGCGCGCGGTCGAGCAGGCCACCGGTCTTGCCGCTCACGGGATCGGTTTCATCCATGTCGGTGAAGGGAAAGATGTCGGTAGGGTAGAAGATGTTGAGGTACGGCCATCCGTCGCGCGAGGGCTGTGCATAGCGAAAGTTGAAGCTGCCGCGTCCGGCGCCGGCGACATCGGCCCAGACACCGTCGAAGACTTTGCGGCCGCTCTCATCGGCGTTGAATCCGTCGTAGAGAAACTCGCGCAGCCAGCGGCCGCTCTGTGAGATCCCGAAGCCGATGACGCGATTTACGGAAGGCCGTGCGCCGCTCCAACCGGTCGCTTCCCCGCCATATTTCAAGTACGAGATGAAATCGCGCACAGCGGCGAGCCCCGTCCCCGCTACAACAGGATCTTTGCCGCGATAGACGAATTCGTAGATCATGCCGGCTTCGAATCCGCCGCCCATTTCGATGGATCGGCCATCGGCCGCAAGCGAATAGTTCGCGGCTGGAATAAGCCGCGGAGGCGCTTCGGCGCCGCGGCGCTCATACATCGCAACCGCCTTGCCTACCGGAATCCCATCTTGGTTGCGATCGCCCAAGGGCATAATGGTCCCGCTTTTTCCGGCGTGAATTCGGCGCGCACGAGGCCATCGCTCGGCGCATCCACGCGATAATGCGGCGCGGTGAAATGCAACGCGGTACGGTTCGAGGCGGGAACGTCCCACTCCCAGGCAAGCCATACTAGCGTGTAACCCTGTTTCATGACCCATTCGTCCCCGAAATCGTTAGCGCCGCGCGCCAGGTTGAAGCGGCTCAACATGCCTTTGCCGCCGCGGTTCGAGACCTCGAAAAGCACGGTTCCGTTGTTTTTAGCTGAACCAATGGGCCGGAGAATGTAGAAATCGGCGTCGCTCTCCGCTTCGCCGGCGGCGTTGAGTTGCGCCAGATCCAGATCGCGCACGATGCGGTTGGCGGCTACTTTCGGGTTCATACCGAAGTGCGCGCGGCCCACAATCCTTTCGTAGGCGCCGCTGAGCACCGGTGCGCGCTCCGTGATTTGGACGTTACGCACAGCGCCGCTGGCGGAGCATGCGGCCGCGAGAAAACAGACGAATCGGCGAACCATAAGGTCGAGTCTATCAGGCGGCCGGTTTTGCGCCCGTACTCCCGTGTTGCTCTTCGGGTGCGAATTTTGACTTGAGCGGCATTAAGAAACGCAAAGCGACGAAGGTCATCCCCGCCAAGACGGTCGCCATGAACCAGTGGTCTTCGGCGATAGCGGCGCCCACCACTCCGGTACTGAAGATGCCGGCGGCTGTTGCGACGCCGTGAACGTGGCTGTCACCCTTGAAAATCGCGCCGCCTCCGATGAAGCCGATTCCCGCTAGCAACCCCTGCACGATGCGCGATTGCACATCGGGGCTGGCATGGCCCGCGGGTTGCGCCAGCAGCAGATAACCGCAGCTTGCCATGGCGACCAGGGGAAACGTCCGCAGACCGGCCGAATGCGTTTCCTTTTCGCCGATCAAGCCCGCCGGCAATGCGAAAACAAATGCCGCTGCCAACTTGCCCATGCGCAGCAAATCGTCCATATCGAAGCTCAACATCATAGGTTGCTTTATATCACCATCGTTCGACGCTTTCCACTCCAAAACATTTTTAGTACATTATGTATTATGGCAAGCGGTCGCGATTCGTCCGTCCTGCGCAGCCTTGCCGTCGCGTTCGGTGACGGCTTGGCCTTTGGCGCCGGTTTGAAATTAACTCACCGCACGGCGGTCTCTGCCGGGTCCGCGTCCGCGCACCCTGCGGATCTCGCACGGCTGATCGAGCGCATCGCGGAGATCGAAAAGCGCGTGGAGGAATCCGCCCGGGCACCGGTGGCGCGTGCTGTTGCGGCAAGTTCCGCGCCGTTCGATCAAAAGGTGTTGGAGGCGGTGGTGGCCGCGCTCGACGCACGCTTAAATGAACAGGCCGGACGCACCGAGAGCCGCGTTGCCCAGTTGGAAGCCCGGCTGGCCATCGAGTTGAAATCGCTGCACCAAAGCGACCATTCCGTGGAAGCGGCCGTCGAAACGCGGGTCGAAGAACTCACCTCGTACTTCGACAATCAGATTACCGCCTTGCGCCGCCAGGCCGACGAGGATCGGCATACAGAATCCTCTGCGCGCGCTGTGGCCGTGTTGGAGGACAGGCTAGCCGTCGAACTGCAATCGCTCCAACGGCGGGATCTCTCGTTGGAAACCGCCATCGAAAATCGCATCGACGAGTTGGGTTCGAATTTCGACATTCAAATCGCCGCCTTGCGCCGCCAGGCCGACGAGGACCGCCTCGCAATTCGTAGCGAGATGGCCGCGATGCATCGCGAGTTCGCGGAGGAGGCTGCGAGGGCCGTCGAGAGGCGAGTGGAAGAAGTGGTGGGTCGCCACGCGGCGCTCTTGCGCGCGGAACTGGAACACAAAGACGATCAAATCGCTGAACTGCGCGAGGTGATCTTTGGATTCGCACAGGCCTGCCGTGCGCTCACCGAACGTCCGGCGCCGCGTACGAGGCAGGAAGTGAACTCCGAGCCGTCCAACGTGCAGGTTCTTCCCGACCGCCGCGCGTTTGAGAAGGTTCCAACCGCCGCCCGCTAAAATGAAGGCATGGGAACCTTTAGCATCGCAGGGCGGGAATTCCGCTCGCGCTTGATCGTCGGCACTGGCAAGTATCGTAGCTTTCCGGAGATGCAGCGCTGCCACGAGGCATCAGGCGCGGAGATGGTGACGGTGGCCGTGCGCCGCGTCAACCTTACAGACCGCTCCAAGGAATCGCTGATCGATTACATTGACCGCACCAAGATATTCATTTTGCCCAACACAGCGGGATGCTATACCGCCGACGATGCCATACGCACGGCCATGCTGGCACGCGAAGTGGGGCTTTCCAATTGGGTGAAGCTGGAAGTCATCGGCGACGAGAAAACGTTGTTCCCGGACAACTTTGGGTTGCTCGAAGCCACGCGCGTACTGGTGAAGGAGGGATTCGTAGTGCTGCCCTACACCAACGACGATGTGGTAGTGGCCCGCAAACTCATCGACGCTGGCGCGGCAGCGGTGATGCCGCTAGCGGCTCCGATCGGCTCTGGGCTGGGCGTCCAGAATCCGGCAAACCTGCGCATCTTGCGCGAGCAGATCACTTCCGTGCCGATGATCGTCGACGCCGGGGTGGGGACCGCTTCCGACGCTGCTATCGCCATGGAGCTTGGAGCAGACGCAATCCTCATGAACACCGCCATCGCCGCGGCAGCAGATTCCGGAAAGATGGCGTTGGCGATGAAACTGGCAGTGGAGGCTGGAAGGCTCGCCTACGAATCGGGACGCATGCCGAAGAAACTCTATGCTGCGGCGAGCAGCCCGCTTGCGGGAGTGGTGGGAAGCTAGTCCACGCTATTCAAAGATTTCCGCGACGCTCAGCGACTCGCCGCCGAAAGCGGCGAGCGAAAGCGTTTCGCCAATACCGAAAGTTTGACGGCTGCCATCGCGCTGGATAACGGTGACGGACTTGGTATTTCGATCCAAGATCCAAAATTGAATGCACCCGTTCGCCAGGCAAAGCGACGCCATATCCTGCATTTCGCGCTTCGTGTTGGAAGGCGATTTCACTTCGATCGCGAGTTCCGGCGCGCCATGCAGGTTATCGTTGGGATCGCATACGGCGTATCGGTCGGAGCCGACGGCAGCGACATCGGCAGCGCGGAGATCGAACTCCGGAATAGCGCGAAAGGCGAACTCCATACCAACTCTGAAGCGTGGCAACCGCGGTTTCAAGAGACCTACCAAGTGCTCTTGCATTTCCCAATGCCAGGCTTTCGGACGCGACACCGTTACCACCTCGCCATGATGAAGTTCGTACACGGCTCCGCCATCGTCCGGCAATAGCCGGTATTGCGCCACGGTGATCAAATCGGGAAGCGCCGCCATCCTGCCCTATTTTACGCCCATCGCACACGTGCCCGCCCGTGTTACTATTCCGTTAACGTGGAGCAAACCCGTGAAAGTTTACGAAAGCAAAGACATTCGGAACGTCGGTGTGGTGGGCCACGGCGATTCCGGAAAGACCACGCTCACCGCCGGGTTGCTCTTCACCGCCGGAGCCACCAACCGCCTCCTCCGCGTCGATGAAGGCAACACGATTACCGATTTTGACGAGGAAGAGATCGCCCGCAAAATCACCATCTCTACTGCCATCGCCGTGGCCGAATGGAAAAAAACCAAAATCAACATCCTCGATACTCCCGGCTACAACATCTTTATCAATGACACGCGCGCCTCGCTGGCTGCCGCCGACGCCGCGCTGGTGCTGGTGGATGGCGTGGCCGGCGTCGAAGTGCAGACCGAAAAGGTCTGGGGCTTCGCCGACGAATTCAAACTCCCGCGCGCCATCGTGATCAATAAGCTGGACCGCGAACGCGCCGATTTTCAGCGCGACCCTGGAAAGCGTGCAGAGCATCTTCGGCCGCGCCGCCGTGCCGGTGCACGATCCCCATCGGCTCCGAAACGCGATTTCAAAGGCGTGGTCGATCTCGTCCGTATGAAGGCGTTCACCTTCACGCCCGATGGCGACGGCAAGGGCAAGGAGGGCGAAATTCCCGCCGATCTCGCCGACGCCGCCAAGGCCGCGCACGAAGCGCTGGTGGAGATGGTCGCCGAAGGCAACGATGCGCTGCATGGAGGAGTTCTTCGACAAGGGCACGCTGCCCGTGGAGCACATCGTCGACGGCTTGCGGCAGGCCGTGCGCGAACTGCGCATTTTCCCCGTGCTTGTGCGCCTCCGGTCTCCACAACATCGGCAGCCGACCTGATTCTCGACTTCATCGTGGAAAATCTTCCCGCACCGCGGCGAGCCGAGAACCCGTAGCCTCGATGTTCAACGGCGACTGAAACCACGCAGAAGATCGTGGATACCGGCATGGCTTCGGCCTATGTCTTCAAGACTACGGCCGATCCTTTCGCCGGCCGCATCACTTATTTCAAGGTCATCACCGGCATCATCAAGAACGATGCCAACCTGCAGAACTGAAGCGCGGAGTTCCACCGAACGTCTGGCGCATCTCTCAGCAGTCCGCACGGGAAGACCTTGCAGCCGGTAACGGAACTGCACGCCGGCGATATCGGCGCGGTCGCCAAACTGAAGGACACGCTGACCGGCGACACGCTGGCCGACAAGGGCTTCCACGTCGTCTATCCGCCAGTGAAACTGCCGGAGCCCTCGATCGCGTTCGCCATCGAGGCCAAGTCGCGCAACGACGAAGACCGCATGGGCAACGCGGTGCATCGCATTCTGGAAGAGGACCAGTCGCTGCGTTTCTATCGCGATCCGCAGACGCGCGAGTTCCTGCTGGCCGGGTCGGGCCAGCAGCATGTCGAAATCGTGGTCAGCCGAACTGAAGAAGCGCTACGGCGTGGATGTCACGCTCAAGGCGCCCGAAGATTCCCTACCGCGAGACCATCCGCGGAAAGGCCGACGTCCAGGGCCGCCACAAGAAGCAGACCGGCGGCCACGGCCAGTTCGGCGATTGCTGGATCAAGATGGAGCCGCTGCCGCGCGGCGCGAAATTCGAATTCGCCAACGAGATTTTCGGCGGCGTCGATTCCGCAAGAACTTCATTCCCGCGGTGGAAAAGGGCATCGTGGAAGCGGCCGAGAACGGCTTCCTGGCCGGCTTCCCGATGGTGGATTTCAAGGTGACCGTCTACGACGGCTCCTATCACGACGTCGATTCATCGGAACTGGCGTTCAAGCTGGCCGCCCGCAAGGCGTTCAAGGCGGCCATGCAGCAGGCCAAGCCGTCGCTGCTCGAACCGGTGATGAACGTGGAGATCCAGGCGCCGGTGGAGTACGCGGGCGATCTGATGGGCGATCTCAACGGCCGCCGCGGGCGCATCTCCGGCATGGATACCAAGGGCGCAACGCAGTTCATCCGCGCCCAGGTGCCGATGTCCGAGATGCTGAATTACCAGAGCGATCTGACGGCCATGACGCAGGGCCGCGCCTCCTTCACCATGGAGTTCGACCACTACGATTACGTGCCGCAGTTGCAGGCCGACAAGATCATCGCCGCGGCCAAGGCCGCCAAGACCGGCGAGGAAGAAGAGGAAGAATAGCGGGCCTAAGACCCCTACCCGGTAAGGCCGGCCAGCGCCGCCTTGCCAAGAACAATTACTGCCCACGGCAACATTACGGCGAATAAAGCTCCGCCGAAGGAGATCCTCTTGCCGCCAGCGGCCTTTAATCCGGTTGCGACGAGCAGGAGGACCCAGATTGTGAACAGGTCGAGCGACGAAGCGATCGAATAGATGAACTTCGGCGAACTCTGTGGATCCATGAACGCGCCCGGATTGAACATCAGCGGATTCTGCACATTGAAATCCGCAGGGCCTTTTAGCTGCAAGACGATCACGGCGAGAATCGACATCAGCAGACTAGGCAATTGGGCGTAAGTCACGATCGCGAAGACCTGCCCGAATCGAACCGGCGCGGAAAGAATCCCCGACACAATCGCCCAAAGCACGAGAGCCATTACGAGGTAAGACACGGGAATCAGGATCGGTATGCAATACCCGATGATGGTGGTAATCTTCATCCCCCGTTCCAAAGCCTGCGCCTTCTGATCGGGCGCCAGTTGCTGGATTTGCGGGTTGTTGGCCATTTGTTGCTCGGCGGCGATGCGCATCACGCCCTTTTGGCTGTAAAGCGTAGCGACGCCTATACCCATCAGGATCATCAGAATCAAGGGGACGATAAAACGTGGGCGAGCGGCGATATCGGTGAACGCCTTCTTGGGCTCGAAGAACACGCCGGCGAGGCGCGAACCCTCGCTCATTCCCACAGGTTGCTGACTCTCAGCTTGCGGATAGGCGGACGGAGCGGTATCGGGTGTCATGATTAGGGAATTGTACATCACCCGAACTTGAGCCGCACCCGAATCTCACGGAGTCTTTTGGCCATGCGCCGCCGCGCGGCGTAGATGGTGGTAAAAGCCGAGATCGTCACCCGTCAGCATCTTGGTGAGGAACATGATCTGTGCCGTGTGCATCGAGAAATGCTCTATGACGTGATAAATGGCTTCCATTACCGCAACATCGTAATCTTGAATCGTCACGCGATCCGTCAATCGCGCGGCTGGGATCTGCCGCAACACCGCCGCGGATTCATCCGCAACATCGCGCAACCGGCGCTTTAAATCGGAAATAGAGACTCCGCCTTGCGCGGCGAATTCCGCGTCGCGCTCGCGCATGTCCGGCGCGCCTCCTACGCCGGAAACGATCCATTGCCGGACGTTCCCACAAAGATGCAGCACCAGATTACCGGCGGCGTTCTCATTTTCGCCGCCGCGCGTCCACACCTGCTCTTCGTTCAGTTGGTCGAGACAGGACTCGATACGGCTCGTCAGCAACTCGAGTTTGCGAACGGAGAAATCGATGAAGATGCGCGCGGCGGCGTCCATACGTCAGCTCTTCTTGGCGTGGCTTTTGGATGAAGACTTCTTCGCCGGAGATTTTTGTGACGATGCGCTTTTTGTGGACGACTTCTTCTTAGGCGGCGCCACTTTCGCACCGGACTTTCGCGCCTCGCTCAATGCAATAGCAACTGCCTGTTTGCGATTCTTGACCTTGGCCTTGCCCCCGGACTTCAACTGGCCATGCTTATATTCGTGCATGACTTTGCCCACCTTCGCCTGTCCCTTGGCCGATGTCTTCTTAGTTGATGCGCTCTTTTTTGCTGCCATGATTCTCCTCCTGTTCCGAAGTATGACATTGACGCCGCTCAACTTGAAAGGAATCTGGCGGTAAATCGTATGGGCTTTCGCAATTGAGTGGGGGCAATCAAGCGGTGCGTTGGGCGGCGCGGCGTTCGGCGAGCCGGCCGGGATCGCTCAGCATCTCGCTAGCGACACGATGCAACGGGAGAACGCGTTCGGCGGCGCCGCGTTCGATTGCTTCGCGCGGCATGCCGAAAATGGCGCACGTGGGTTCGTCCTGCGCGATGGTCCGAGCGCCCGCCTGCCGCATCTTGAGCAACCCCTCGGCGCCATCCGAGCCCATGCCCGTAAGTAAGGCGCCGATAGCATGGGGACCTGCGACCTCCGCCACCGAGAAGAAGAGAATGTCCACGGAGGGACGTTGATAGCAAACTCTCGGACCGGTCTTCACCTCGACGCGATAACTTCCGGCACGTTTGCGCAGCAGCATGTGATAATCACCGGGCGCAACAAGGGCGCGGCCGGGACGAAGTTCATCGCCATCGGCGGCCTCCTTCACCTCGATTGCGCAACTCGCGTTTAGCCGCTCGGCAAACGCTCGCGAGAAGACAGGCGGGATGTGCTGCGCGATCACGATGGGCGGCGCATCCCGAGGTATTGATTTCATGATGGCGGCGATGGCCTCCGTGCCGCCGGTGGACGCACCGATTGCAATCACCGCGCCAGGCGTGAATGCGCCGGCGGCGATCGGCACGGGCTGCGGCATCTCCTCGACATTACGCCGTTTGGCCAGCGCCGCCGCCCGGATCTTATCGGCCAGCGTAAGACGGAGCTCACCGACGGAGTAGGGTCCGCCGGGTTTAGCCAGGACTTCCACCGCGCCAAATGCCATCGCATCCAGCGCGGCGCTGCAGTTTTTCTGCGCGAGTGAACTGATTATCACGGCCGGCATGGGATGAAACTGCATCAGTTTGCGCAGGAAGGTCAGCCCATCCATGCGTGGCATCTCTATATCCAAAGTCAGCACATCGGGTTTCAGCGCGAGGATCTTATCGCGAGCGACGTAAGGGTCGGGCGCCGTGCCGGCTACTTCAATATCGCCGGCGCTAGAGAGCGCATCGCTGAGGATGCGGCGTACGATAGCAGAATCGTCGACGATCAGGACGCGAATTTTTCGGCCGGGCAGCATTCGAGAACCTCCGTTCTCAACAGGACGGAAAGGCGTCCGTCGGACAAGGCGACCGCATATTCGGCCTGATGGCCGGACGATTCGGCGGAGAAGTCTTCAACAGAAGCAGTACTTTCCCCCGAGGAGAACACGTGCGGCGAGGAGAGGCGGAATGTGCAGGCGCTTTCCGTGCGTGTCAACACGGCGCCGCAAACAATGTTCGCCAGTTCGGCGAAGACATCCGTGACCTGCGAAGCGCCGACCGCGTCTTCATCTTCCGCCAGGAAATCCGCTGCGAGAGAGCGCGCCAAAGAGAGACTGGCACACAGCGTGAGCCGGCCTGATGGCTCCCCTGCAAAGTCGACGCTCGCCCGAAGCATGGGTTCCTCGGTATATCCGCTGGGGTCGCATTCCTCCAGATCGGTAACGAAAAACATTTCCTCCAGAGTCGCGGCAACCGCTTCGCGTAACGCCGCGTTGAAGCCGCCGTCAAACATATGCAATACCTATTGCCTCTTCGATTGCGGCGCGAAGTTGCTCCGGGCGGAAGGGTTTACCAAGATAGCCGCGCGCTCCCAGGGCCTTCATCCGCTCCATCCGGCAGTCGGAGGCATCCGTGGAGACCACAAGGACCGGAATCGCTCGCAACCCAGCGTCTTGCGACAGATGGCGCACGAACTCCTCCCCGTCCATGACGGGCATATTGATATCCGTCAGGATGGCGTCGGCCTTTCCCGCACGCAACGCCATGAGAGCTTCCGAACCGTCAGAGGCTTCAATACAAGATTCCACTTCGATTCCCGAGAGATGAATGACGCGGCGTATGAATGCGCGCATGGCGGGCGAATCGTCCACGATCATGATGCGATGGGCCATCGATCTCCTCCTTTCCTTCGCGGCTGGAGCAGCTTGCGCTCTTCGCCTGCCTCTTGAACCCAAACATTCCCCGTCGCGATGTCCAGACGAACCGAGCGCGATTGATTTCCTCCCACCGCTTCGCCCTGCAAGAGCATGCCGGCTTTCCACATTATTCGACGCAGCGCTTGATGGTTACGCTTGCCAATTTCAAATCCGCCGGCGATTTCGAGCATACTGGCCGCGCCAACCGCCCACGCCTCCAGGCGGCGTTTGGCGGCCCCGAGCGCGCACGTTTCTTCGATCAACCGCGGGATGCCGGTATCCGCGAACTTGTAGGGATTCCGCTCGCCTTGCGTTGCGATCCCGGAATCGGGCAGCATAAAGTGCAACAGACCACCGACGCGAGCCTGCGGATCGTAAACCGCCAGTCCGATGCAGGAACCCAGTGCATAGGTAGTCACCTGATCGCAAAGCGCGGCCGAAACCTTGCAATCCGCAACACCGACGACTATTGTGCTCATCCCGGTCTCCGCGTTTCGGGTTTGCGGTAGAGGGCCGGTTGAACGTATTCCAGTCCGTGCGGGATCCCGGCCAGGGTTTCGGCATGCCCGGTGAAGAAATATCCTCCCGGTTCAAGGCAGCCGGTAAGGCGGCGCACCACTTCCTGCTGCGTCTTCCGATCGAAATAGATCATCACGTTCCGGCAGAAAATGGCGGGAAATTGGCGCGGCCAAGGGAGCGGCTCCATAAGGTTGATCCGCCGGAACGCCACCTGGGAACGGATGCGGGCGCTCACACGATAGCGAGTATCCGGCCGCTGCTCGCGCTCGAAATAGCGGTTGAGCCAGATTGCGGGCAAGGGGGCGCAGGTCTCCTTCGGATACTCGCCGGCCTGCGCACAGCGCAGCGCTTTGTTCGAGATATCGCTAGCGTAGATACGCAGGCTCTGGTAGGGGAATGCGTCGCTCCAGAGACAGGCAAGCGTCCAGACCTCTTCGCCAGTGGAGCAGGCGGCGCACCAGATCTCGGGGGAGACCCGCCGAGCAAGCCCGGGAGCCACGTGCCGGCGGAAGAAATCGAAGTGCTCGCGCTCGCGCAGGAACGATGTGTGGTTGGTCGCCAAGGCATCGATCATCGCTGCCAGCGAAGACCCCGTCGAATCGGCGGCGACGTGGCGCGCGTATTCGTGAAAGGACCCAAAGCTTCCAGCGCTCACCAGCCGGCCGAGCCGCGCCGAGACCATCTCTTCCTTACCTGGCTTGAGATCGAGACCAAACGCGCGATGAGCGAGCTGCCGGATCTCTTCGAACTCGCGCTTCGAAAGGCGTGGTCTCATAGGATACGCCGAAGCGAGCGCGATATTCTCACGGCCGGCATCAGGCGATCCGTTCCAGATCGAGTATGAGCCCCACCCGGCCATCACCCAGAATGGCGCCTCCTGCAATGCCAGGGATATCTTTAAGGGTTTCACCCAGGCTCTTGATGACCACTTCCTGCTTGCCGATGAGTTCATCCACCATCAGGCAGAAACGCTCGCCTTCGACATCGGCGATGACGAGGACCGATTCGCGTGGATCTTCGGAGCGAGGTTTCACGCCGAATTTCCGGTAGAGGCGGGTAACGGGCAGCAGATCGCCGCGGACCAGCGCCATTTCGCCCTTGTGCTGCACTGTCCAGACGGTATCTTCACCCGGCCGGATCATTTCGCGAACGTTGAATAGAGGCAAGATGTACCGTTCACGGCCAACGCCCACTACTAACCCCTCGATGATGGCTAGGGTTAGCGGCAGCTTGAGAAAAAACGACGCGCCCTTCCCCTGCGTGGAACGGATTTCGATGCGGCCGCGGAGCTTTTCGATGTGCTTGCGAACGACGTCCATACCAACGCCACGGCCGCTGACATTGGTTACCTCGGCGGCGGTACTAAAACCCGGCTCGAAGATCAAATTGTAGACATCATTGTCACTAAGGCCCTCAGCGGTTTTAATGAGTCCCTTCTCCACTGCCTTCGCCGAGATCCTTTCGCGATCGAGCCCGCGGCCATCGTCCGCGATTTCAATCACCACCAGACCGGCCTGATGGTGGGCCTTGAGCAGCACGCGCGCAACCGCGGGCTTGCCATTACGCTGGCGCTCTTCGGGACTCTCGATGCCATGATCGAGCGAATTTCGCACCATGTGCATCAGAGGATCGCCGAGCTCTTCGACGATGCTGCGGTCGAATTCGATTTCGTCGCCTTGTGTTTCCATCACGACGGACTTGCCGAACTGCCGCGAGAGATCACGCACCAACCGCTCCATGCGGCGGAACAGCGGTCCAACCGGGACCAGGCGCATCGCCATCGCGGTCTTCTGCAGTTCGGCGGTAATGCGCGTGAGTTGCTGGATATTGCGCTGGAATCGCGGGCTATGGACGCCGGCAAGCTCTGGATCGTGGCGAACCATAGACTCGGCAATCACCATCTCACCGGCCATATCCACCAGGTAATCGAGTTTGCCGGTATTGACCCGAATTGAAGCGGCCTGGCCTCGTTTGGGGGTAGACGACCCGCGCGCGGACTCGTCTTCCCGTAGCGCGCCTCCCTGACGATCAGACGGCGCAGACCCGGAGTCGGCGCCCCCAGCAACGTTCCCTTCAGATTCCGAATCCCCCGCAGAGCCCATGCCGCCTGGAGCGCCAGTTTCCATCGCGAGGTTCGAAATGGCGCGGATACGCTCCAGCAGAGCCTCATCCGGCGGCGGTGGAGCGGACGGTTCGCGGCGCAGCGTCGATTCCAGATGCAGGAGCCAGCGTTGCAGATAGTCGGAGCTTTCCAGAATGACGTCGATGCCATCGGGCGACAATTTCAATTCGCCGTTGCGCGCCCCATCAAGCACCGTCTCCACCTCGTGCGCAAGCTTCTGCACGTCCCAAAGCTCGAGAAAGCCGGCCAATCCCTTAATCGTGTGGAACCCGCGGAATATGGCGTGCAGCGCTTCCGAATCGGCTGCATCGCGTTCCAGCATTAAAAGCTGCGACTCGATCTGTATCAGGTGGTCGCGGCTTTCGAGAATGAAATCGCCTATCAGTTCGGGGTCGAGAGCTACCGGAGCGGGTGGAGACGCCGCGGCGGAATCCTGAAGCAGCGACGCATGGCGCAGGAGTTCGTCCGCGGTTTGCGCCGCCGGATCGCAAACCGATTGAGGGGTCTTATCCATTTTTGTTGGTTCTCGTCGCCGTTGGTTCTCGTCGCCGGTGCTCCTTATGCGCGGCGCGCTCTTTTAGAACAACGCTTCGTTCTCATCGAGGGGGAATTCGGCGCGCCGAGAGTGCGACGGAGTTCCCGTAGCAGAGGCTGCTGCAACGCGTGCGAACTTCTGCGACGGCACGGCAGCGGACGGCGCCATCTGTGCGGATCTATTCTCCCGGCGTGCGGCGGCCGGCGGATTGAAATCGGCCGCGTCTCCGGACAACTCGCGGAGCTTTTGGACGAGCGCGGTGAGACCTTGGGCGTGATTGGCAAGTTGTTCGCTCGCGGAGGCCGTCCGTTCGGCGCTGACGGCGCTCTTCTGCGTCACTTGTTCCATTTGACCGGCGGCGGCAGCAATCTGTTCGATGCCGCGGGCCTGCTGCTGACTGACTCCATCGACATTATCCACCAGGATCTTCACCTGCGCAGCGTGACCGGTAATCTTGCGGACCGATTCGGCCACCTGATCGAGCTTGGCGCTGCCGGCGTTGGATTTGGAAATGGAATCCTCGATCAGGAGCGCCGTATCCTTGGCGGCTTGAGCACTGCGCTGCGCGAGGTTTCGCACCTCATCTGCGACCACGGCAAAGCCCATTCCAGCTTCGCCGGCGCGCGCCGCTTCCACCGCAGCATTGAGCGCGAGGATGTTGGTTTGGAATGCGATCTCATCGATTACCCGGATAATCTTCGAGATTTTTTCGCTGGATGTGTTGATCTCTTTCATCGACCCGACCATGGCTTCCAGATTGCGATTCGCGTCCTCTACCAAACGGTTGGTTTCGCCTACCAGGCCGGCCGCGGCCTGCATGCTTTCGGCGTTTTTGCGCGTGAGGGAGGTGATTTCGACGAGCGAGGCCGAGGTCTCTTCGAGGGTGGCGGCCTGTTCGGTGGCGCCTTGCGCGGCGGACTGGCTGGAAGACGCTACGTCTCGCGAGGCGCCCGAGATCTCGTCCGATTCGCGCCACATTGCGCCGGCGATGCCGCGCAATTGAGACGAAGCTCCGCGCATGACAATGAGCGCGCAGGCTGTTCCGCACAGCGCGGCGGCTGCCAGGATGCCAGCGGCCAGCGATGGCGCGAGCGCGATGAGAAACGCGTTCAACACGGCTGCGATCGCAAGGGCGATGGTCGATTTGGAGGCAAAACCCAGCTTTTCGGTACGCATGCCTGTATCTGTGGCTGTATGCTTGGCTGCTCGCATGTGGATGGGCGTTTCTATTCGCATGACGGTTCCGATTCCTTATTCGAAGATGGCATTGAGTTTTTGCAGATCGTGCGCGGAAAGGATGCGGTCGATATCGAGCAGGATCTTAACCTTGCCTTTGACTTTGGCCATACCCAGAAGGTATTCCCCGCCGATATCCTCGCCGAAATCGGGAGTGTCTTCGATTTCCTGGCCCGTGAGGTTCAGAACCTCCGAGACGCCATCGACAACGATGCCCATCAGGAGCGTGCCGGATTCGCCCTGCACCTGGGCCACGATGATGCAGGTGCGCTGAGTATATTCCGCCGCCGGCAGGCCGAACTTCAGGCGCAGATCGATCACCGGAATCACTTTGCCCCGCAGATTGATCACGCCCTTGACGTGTGCGGGCGTTTGAGGAACGGCAGTGATCTCCTGCACGCCCATGATCTCGCGCACTTTCAGGACGCGGATTCCGAATTCTTCGTTGGCCAGTTGAAAAGTGAGATATTTGCCGGCGCGCAGCATCGCAGCGCGCGGCAGTAGCTGTGTCATTCGTAAGGAGTGTGGAAGCCATCGAGAGTCCCCGTTCGCTTAGTTACCCAACGCGCCGGCGGTTTCGAGAATCGGCGCGGCCTTTCCCACCATGGAATTAGGGGTCGGGTACGTATCCCGATTGTGTGGAGCGAGGCAAAATTTCACCGTGAGAGTATCGGCAGCCCACTGAAATTGCAATACGATCCACCCGGGGCGCCAGCGGTCTTGGTTTGAAAATTCCTGCCGTACACGACCGTGGGAATGCTCAGCCCGAGCGGGCCGACCTGCGCTTCGAGTTCTGTCTTAACGTTGCCAATAATCATATTGGTGAGTTCGGCGACGGCGTCGAGAACATCTTCGTTGACCGAAGGCGCTTCTGTCATCAGCATGCTGCGCGCAGACCCGGCACGCTGCCTCAGCGGAGCAACTGACGCTACCCGCGCCGGCCCAAGCGCCAGCAACACCGATTAGTGCGACCACTTCGCAGTGAGTTTCGGATGCGTCGCCGGGAGCGATGAACTCGCCCGGAGCGAGTTCGACGCCAAGCATGGTGGAAAAGACCTGCAGGGTAGACTGATTGATCGATTCGAGGATGAAATCCTGCAAACTCATAGCGTCAGCGCCGGCTCGAGCACTCCGGCCAGCTTCTCCTTGATTTGATCGGCGGTAAATGGTTTACGAACATAGCCCGCCGCGCCCAAACGCACGGCCTCGCCTACTTTGCTCTCGCCGCCTTCGGTGGTAATCATGACCACGGGGATGTCGCTCCACTCAGGGGCCGCTTTGAGCGCGGCCAGCAACTGCAGACCGTCCATCTTGGGCATGTTGATATCGGTCAGAATCATTCGAACGCGATGCTTTTTCAATAATTCGAGGGCTTCCTGCCCGTCGCCCGCTTCATGAATCAGGCCGATCGCCATGCCTGTCTGGCGCAGAACGCGCTGCAGAATCTTGCGGATAGCCGCGGAGTCGTCCACAACTAAAATGTCGGATTCCATTGGTCCCCTTACAGTGGTTTTATCGGCTGATAAGCGAAAATCGTGAGCCCCCAGGAACGTGCGTTTTCGATATGCACGGAGGATCTCGAATGCCCGTCGAAGGTGGAAGCGCCTAGCGGGTAGCCGGAACTTTCAGAGGCGATGCGCTAATCGGAAAAAGAGGCTCTGCGCAAGAAACTGACGAAGTGTCCGGTTGACGGGCAGTCGAATGGGCGGCCATTTTCGCTACACTGCTCGGATTGAGGAACAACGACTGGAGTAGAATTCTGGGCTGGCCGGGCTACCGGGTGTATCGGAGCGAGATCGACGAGCAGGCCAAGACGTTGAAGCTGTGGGTGCGCCGGAAACGCGGGCAAGTTGGTGTGCTCCGGGTGCGGCCGGGCTGTGAAGCGAGATCGCTGAGGTCTACGAGCGGGAAGTGCGGGACCTGCCGTGTTTTGAGTACCGCACGACGGTGGTGGTCGAGTTGTATCGGTTGCGCTGTCCGGATTGCGGGGTGAAGACCGAGAAGGTCCCGCAACTGCCGAGCAAAGCTCCCTTCAGCAAACGGTTCGAAGATGCGGTGGGCGAGGCCTGCGAGAGCGCGGCGGCGCGGCGGGTGGCCAAGCAGTTCGGGTTGGCGGCGAGCACGGTGCGGGCGATCGACCTGCGCTATCTGGAGCGGTGGGCGGCGAAGCGGCGAAAGCCGGCGCTGCGGCAAATGGGCGTGGATGAGATCCATCTGGGGAAGAAGCAGAAATTCCTGACGGTGGTGAGCAATCTGGACAGCGGCGAGCCGCTCTGGTTCGGGCGGGAGCGGAAGAAAGAGACGCTGGACGGGTTCTTTCAGGACGAGTTGAGCGCCCGGCAGCGGAGAGGATCGCAGCGGCGTGCGTGGACATGTGGGAGCCTTACCGGCAAAGCATCGAGCAATGGGCTCCGAACTGCCGCATCGTCTACGACAAGTTCCACATCATGCAGCACGCCAACCAGGCCATCGATGAAGTGCGGCGGGCCGAGTTTTTCCGCAAGGGCGGAGCGATGCGCGGATTGGTGAAAGGCAAACGCTGGCTGCTGCTGACCCGCTGGGTGAATCTGACGGCGGCAAGCGGCAGGAACTGAATGAGCTTTTCGCGCTGAACCGCCAGATGTTCAAAGCCTATCTGCTCAAAGAGAGTCTGGACCGGCTGTGGGACTACCGCTATGAAGGTGCGATGGTGCGCTACTTCAAGCGCTGGATCGATCAACTTCGATGGCAGCGCCTGAAGCCGTTTCAGAAGCTTGCCGAGATGCTGCTGGATCACCTCGACGGCATCCTGAACTACTGCCGGACGAAAGTCCCGCTGGGAGTAGTCGAAGCGATCAACGGGAACATCAAGTCTCTGCTGCGGCGCGGCCGCGGGTACAAGAATCTGCGCTATCTGCTGCTAAAGGCCCAGCGCATGGCCGCCACCAGGACCGAATTCGTGGCCTTCAAGAAGGCCGCATGAAAACAGAGCCCGTCGGATTCTTGCGCAGAGCCGAAAAAGAAACGGCCGTTGAAGGAATCGCAGTCGAACCAACGAACTCAAACCGACCCGCCGAGCCAGACAACCCCGCTGCGAATTGAACAAACGAACTCGAGCCGAACCCGGCTGCGAGAGCCGAACGACTTCCCGCTACTTACTATATACTTCGAGGCCTCGGGGTTCGTGACGCTTCAAGCAAGAATCCCGGTAAGTGATAGCCATGATTGAATGGAATTTATTTGCTCGTTCTGTCACCGGCTTTTGGCGAGGCGTCTAGCTCTAGCGAACTGCGATTCAGACCCGTCGTCGACAAAATCGGCTCAAGGGAATAGACATCATCGGCGAATGCCGGCATCATTCCGTATTGCGGCGCATCACTCATGCAGACTTGATGCGGATTTAGATATATCAGCGACTAGATCAGTAGCTGATGTCGACATCCAACCAGATGTCATCACCGCCTGTCGCCGATGCGTCCGGAGCCGCGTGCGACAAACCCATGGTCTCAGCCTTTCTTGCGTGATGTGTGAAAGTAGAAATGATGTGAAGAAATCGCCCGACCCAACAAAACTTCGCTCGCTTGCGGACTTGCGTGTATTTTTGGTTCCGCGCGCGTGTGACGTGACGATGGCAGCGGCAGAGGCGAAGGCGCAGTACTCGGCGATCGTGCTGGGCGCGACGGGGAACGTGGGCGGACGCATCGTGCAGCTTCTGATCAAGAACCCGCTGTGCAAGAAGGTGGTGGTGGTGACGCGCCGCAAGACGGACGCCTTCGCCGACCCCAAGGTCTCCGAGGTGGTTGTCAACATGGACCGACTCGAGGAGGAGGTTGCGCCGCACGCCCAGGGAGTCGACGTCGCGCTCGCCGCGTTCGGCGTCGGCAAGGGCAGCGCGAAGATGCCCGAGGAGGAGGTGCGCAAGATCGAAATCGCCTACCCGCAGGCCTTTTGCCGCGCCGCCAAGGCTGGAGGCGCTCGTGTGTGCGGGGTCATGACAGCAGCGGGCGCGGACCCCGAGGCCGGGATGAAGTACGCGAAGATCATCGGCGAGAAGGAGAAGGCTGTCGAGTCCGTCAAGTTCGACTTCCTTGGGGTGTACCGTCCCGCCGTCATTCTCGGCAACTCCAACACGCCGGGCGTCCTTGGCTACGTCATGCCACTGCTGCACTGGGCCATGCCGTCCAAGTACCACTCGATCCACAAGAACGACCTCGCGCGCGCGATGGTGGCGCAGTCGGAGCAGGCGTTCCTCGCGATCGCGCAGGGCAACGCTCCCAAGGAGGCGACCGTGAAGATCCTGGAGTACAAGGAGATGGAGCCCTTCTTCGTCAAGGGCGAGAGCGACGAGCCTTGAGCAGCAGCAAGCTGCTTGTGTTGGATTGAAGCGCTGGGTAGTGGGTCAGTTTGAAACTGACGCACTACCCGCCCGAGACCCCGGCGATGAAACCGGCGACCAAGCGCTGGATCTCGGCCGGTGGCAGGTTGTAGCGGGCGTTGCCGTCCGGCAGGCCCATATTGCCGCTGATCACGAAGGCACGCAGGCCCGCCTTGGCGAGGCTCTTTGCCTGTGCGATGCTGAGCCCGCCGACCACCTGCACCGGGGCGGCCTTGCCGATCCGTTCGAAGACGGCGCGAGCCACATCACCGAGATAGTCGTCCTCGATGAGTTTCGGATTTGCGTGCCGCGCGTCGGACTGCAGGTGGATACCGACCGCGTCGACGCCGGCCTCGACCATCCGAAGCGCGACCTCGCCTGCCTGCGCGGCGGGGCCCTGGTGCGGCACCATGATGTCGGAAAAGACAAGTCGCGGCAATTCGGAGCCGGCGCGCCTGAACTCATCGCGCACGGCGCAGATCGACTTCGCCGTATCCACGCCGGCGAGAGCGAGGAAATCAAAGATGTTGCCGCCGCCGACGTAGACGCTGCGCGCCTCGCCGGCACCGCCGTCCATGGTCTTCATGTCTGCCAGCAGGAGAGCGTCGGGAAACCGCTTGCGGAAGGCGGGCACGACGTTCGAAACGCCCTGGGTCTTGAGCAGCGGCGTCCCCATTTCGACGATGTCGACTCCACCCGCCAGCGCCGCACTGGCGACCGTCAGACCCAGATCCAAGGTCCCCACATCGACCGAAATCTGAAACGAGAGGCGGGTCTTGAGCCGATCCACAACGCGGGCGGAACTCGGGTGTGTCTCCTTCGCCGGCTGCTGGCCCCAGGCGGAACTGGGCCGTATCGTCTCGAAGATGGCGCCGACGGCCAACCCGCCGCCGGCGAGCCTACCAGCGGCGTCGAGGAACGATCGCCGGTTGAGGTGCCCGTGGTGATTCGACGTCTTCTTATGATCCATGATCGCAGCTCCTTTGAAGGATGGAGCTTGGGGGAAGCCAGTGTCAGCCTGACGTGCGCAAGCTTTTCCACACCGTCCTTCCATTTGGGTGCATTCTAGCAGGACCATGCCCCGCAGAGGAGCGACATCGTGAAACTCGTTGAGGAGCGCGAGGCGAAGGCGGCGGAGAATTCAAACTGACCTACCCGACCGCTCGCGACGCGCCTCTACGCGTGAGGACACCTCATTACGGGCTATTCTGGAAATAGCATTTGCCCATATTCATTCCAGATTCCGAACTTACAATGACCTTTGTTCGCGCTTCCGGTCCTGGCGGCCAGAACGTCAACAAAGTCTCCACTGCCGTCCAACTGCGCTTCGATGTCGGCCAATCTCGCTCGCTTCCCGACGACGTACGGCAGCGCCTGCTCGCATTAGCCGGCAATCGCGCCACGCAAGACGGCGTGTTGATCATCACGTCCCGCGTGCACCGGACGCAGGAGGCCAATCGAGCCGAAGCCCGGGCGCGACTGAACGAACTGATCGCCCGCGCGCAAGTCGTGCCGAAAACCCGCCGCCCCAGTCGGCCCACGCTCGGCTCCAAGGTCCGTCGGCTCACGGCAAAATCGCAACGATCCTCCTCCAAGAAACTGCGCGGCCGGGCAAACGACGACTGATCTGGCTCATCCGTTCTCGCAAGGCTCTGCGGAGACTATCCGGGATCCCCACTGCAGTTGATCGGTCCGGGATGCGGTCTATGTAAACATCCCATTCCGGCTCTTCCAGGTTCATTCCCACGAACCAGCGAAACAGCAT
>CAVPSN010000017.1:0-363343 GCA_963708385.1 Bryobacterales bacterium
AGGGCATGCCCGCGCGGATGGACCTCAAATAGAAACGCAAAGCGCGCAGCCTCAGCCAGGCTGCGCGCTTTGTTTCGATCTCGGGAAAAGGCTACCGGTAGTAATTCACGTAGTTCTCGTAGGCCTTCTCGATCTCCGGATCCATCGCCAGCCTCTGACGCAGAATCCATATCCCGCTTCCGTCCGCGAGAAAAACCAGGCCTCGCTTATCGTCCCGGGCAATGGCGGTCACGCCGGTGAACTCGCGCACTGCTTTCGGGTTCTTCGGGTCGGAAAAATCCATGATGCGGATCGTCTGCGCCAGCCCTGCAGGCGGTTGCGCCGCCGCCGGAGTGCTCGCGGACAACGCCGCGGTTCCCGCTACCAGCATTAGGCCTTGCGCCCCGTTGGTCGCGTATGCCATATCCCCCAGCACTGCGGGCTTATCCGGCTTCGTGACGTCCAACAACATTACGGGCTGACCCGATCCGCGCTCTGCATACAGATAAGAGCTGCTGTAGTGCTGGGTGACCTGAAAACTAGTTACCGCGCCGCCTGTCAGATCCACATGGCCCACCACCTGAATTTCGTCTTTCGGCGGCTCCGGCGTTTTGGTTTTCTTGTCCTTCGCGTTAGCTCCCGAAACCGCGATGAAGAGGCTGCAGGCAGAAGGCAGAAGCCATCGGTATGAGTGCGTTTTCACAGGAATGATCTCCTTGCTATTCGTGGCCGCTGCTCGTACCGCGGTCATCTCTGCTCCGTTTTTAGCACCGGACCGGTTGAACCCTGCCTGAAGATTTCCTTAAGTTTTTGTGAAGCGGCAAAAGGGTGAATCACCATTGATGCAAAGGAGGAATCACATTTTCGGCTGCTGGCTGAAGTAACGTGAAACTATAAGGAAGATACGTGCGTTTCCCCTTCCGCGCCGAACACGTCCGCACCCGGCTTACGCTGTGGTACGTCTCTATCCTGGCCGGTGTTCTTCTGATTTCCTGGGGCCTCACCGCCACATTCCTGTTCCTCCAGATGCGCGGGCAGTTGGATCATTACGCAGTGCAGGATATCGAAACCATCGAGGGATTGCTCTATTTCGATCGGGACGGCCGCTTGATTCTTCGCGAGGATTATCATAACCACCCGCAATCGAGGTACGTGCTGGAGCGGCTTGTGGACATTCGCGCCCCCAATGGCGCCGTCCTCTTCCGTAACGAGCGGCTGGGCAATCAGTCGTTAGGCGGCGAACCCACTCCGGAAGAGGGTCTCGGCGGCTATTCCGTCCGCACTGCGCATCTCGCGGATGGAGACGCCGTTCGCATGGCAAGCCGCCGTCATACGCTCGACGGGCGGCCTTTGCTGATCCGTCTTGGCTACAGCGAACAACCGATCTGGGCGCGATTCGAAGAATTCGTGGTTGCCTCCCTTCTTGCGCTGCCCCTCGTGTTAGCGCTTTCCGGAATCGCAGGTTATCTACTCGCCCGGCGGGCCTTGTTGCCTCTCGAAGAAATGGCTCGCCGCGCCGGCCAAATCACGTCGGACAATCTGAACGCGCGTTTGCCGGTCGGCGCCGTGGACGATGAACTCGGCAATCTTGCCAGAGTCTTCAATAAACTATTAGCCCGCCTCGAAGAGTCTTTTGAGCAACTGCGGCGCTTTACGGCGGACGCGTCGCACGAACTCAGAACGCCGCTCACGTCCATCCGCAGCGTGGGCGAAGTCGCCTTGCAGACGAATGTCACGACGGACGATTACCGCGACGCCATCGGGAGCATGTTGGAAGAGGTGAACCGTCTCACGGAGTTGGTGGATAGCCTTCTCACCATCTCGCGCGCGGACGCCGGGCGCATTCAGTTGCATCCGGCTCCCCTCTCGGTCATTGGCCTCGTGCGCGAAGCTGCGGGGCTGTTCGAGGTTCTGATCGAAGACAAGGGCCAGCGAATCGCAATCGGCGGCGATGATTCCGTGAAGATCTATGGCGATCCTGTGTTCTTGCGCCAGGCGGTGGTCAACATCATTCACAATGCGGTGAAGTTTTCGCCTTCAGGTGGCGTAATCGGGATCGCCATACAGCGCGATAGTTCCGATCAAGTCCGTATTGAAATAGCCGATAATGGCCCGGGCATCTCTCCGGAACACGCACAACATGTTTTCGATCGCTTCTATCGCGTGGACGAATCGCGCTCGCGCGATGCCGGAGGCGCCGGGCTCGGGCTTTCTATCGCTCAATGGGCCGTGCGCGTTCACGGCGGAAGAATTCAAGTAAAAACCGTGCCTGGCGAAGGCTCCGTATTTCAGATCTTTCTACCTGCCATGCCGTTGCCGGCCGATCGTGATATCGAGGCCGCTAATGTCATGAGATCTTCATTACCGTCATAGAGGCAGGCAGCAACCTTGAGACCGGGGCAGGGAACGGACATCTCTTGAACGCCCACGCCACCCCCATTCTGATGTGACTTCCTCGACTCCCACCGAGGTTATACTCTAATTGCTTGATATTCCGGGGTTCCATCTTTCGTAAGTTCTTGCTGACGTCGGTAGCGCTGATCGCCGTTGCGCTGGGCATCGCTAACCTTCTGCTCACCCGCTACACGTCCGAACGGGAGCGCTTTCTTGTCCAACAGCAGATGGCGCAGTCGCTGCGGTTACTCTCCTCGGAGTTCGTCTCAAATCCGCCCCGGGACCTGCAGTTGTGGGCCAACCATACGGATGAGATACTACGTTCTCGCGTAACCGTTATCGATAGTGCTGGCATTGTACTCGCCGATTCCCGCCATGACCCCGAAACGATGGAGAATCACCGCCAGCGGACGGAGGTCGTCGCGGCGTTGGCCGGACATAGCGGATCGGCCGTCCGGCACAGCGCCACGATGGATATTGACTTCTCTTATTACGCGATTCCCGTGGAGATGCCTGGCCGCGGGCGCATCGTCCTCCGGCTGGCCGTTCCGTTGACGCAAGTAGCGGCATCCGTTGCCGCGATGCAATCGCTGATTCTGCGTGCTTCGCTTGCCGCCGCCTTGATCGCGATCATTCTCGCTTACTTCATCGCGAGCGTGTTTGCCCGCCGCATCCGCCGCATCGAGAACTACGCGAAGGAATTGGTGAAGGAAGACTACTCGAAGACCTTGCTGTTGGAAAGCGATGACGAATTAGGCTCCGTAGCCCGTTCCCTGCGTTCCATGGCGGAACATTTCCGGAAGATGCTGGATTTGCTTTCGCAGGAATCTTCGCTCCGCGCGGTCGTCCTCGAGAGCATGTTCGAGGGAATTTTGGCCGTGGAACATAACCTCCACGTCACGTTCTTCAACAATGCCTTCGCTCGCGCCTTCCGCGTCGCCACGCCCAATGTCGGCCAGCCGGTGGCCCAGATCGTGCGCGATCCCGCCTTGCACACGCTCCTATCGCGAGTGATCCGAACCCGTGTTCCGGCTCGCGAAAAAATCTCTCTGATCAACCCGGAAGGCCGCATCTTCGATGTACAGGCCGTGCCGCTGATCGAGGGAGGGACCGCTGGCGCCATTGCAACCTTTCACGACATCACGGAACTCGAGCGTCTGGAACGCGTCCGCAGGGATTTCGTGGCGAACATCTCCCACGAGCTCGGCACGCCGCTGGCCGCCATTCAAGGATACGCGGAAACCTTGCGCGATGGCGCCCTCGAAGATGCGGAAAACAGCCGAAGGTTTTTGAACATCATCATTTCGCACACCGAACGCATAAACCGGCTGGCTTCCGACCTGTTGATGCTCTCGGAAATCGAAACCGAACGGACTCCTGCCCTCGCCGAGCGGATCTCGGTGGTGGAAGTTGCCGAGAATGCGCTTCGCGCCGTGGCGGCTAATGCCGATGAGCACCGCGTTCTCGCGTATCTCAACGCCGCCGACGATGTCTACGTCATTGCGCATAGAGGACGGCTGGAGCGCGCGATTTCCAACCTGCTCCTGAACGCCATCAACTACAACCGTCCCGATGGAGAAGTCCGAATCGATGTGCAGCGCGCAGACGCTACCGCGAGGATCTCCGTCGTGGACAATGGGATTGGAATCGCCACCCAGGATATTTCCCGCATTTTCGAGCGCTTCTATCGCGTCGATAAAGCCCGCTCCCGCGATACCGGCGGCACGGGCCTGGGTCTGTCGATCGTGAAGCATATCGTGGAACGCGCCGGCGGAAGCGTCGTGGTGGAAAGCCAACTAGGCAAAGGCTCCATCTTCACGCTTGTATTTCCGGTTGCATAAAACATTGCCGGCTCGCCTTGCCGGAATATGACAAAATGGTTACCATAGACGAACGTCGTGCGGATCTCGTGTTCCACGACCCCTATGAACCTGCTGCCGCGCGACAACAAATTCTACGAATTCTTTCTAAAACAGGCCGATATCATTTGCCAGGCCTCGCGGGTTTTGGTGGAAGGAGTGCGCGTAGGCAACTCGCGTCTCGCCGGCGCCGCTACCGAGATCAGCGTACTGGAACATCGCGGCGACGAAGTGATCCATGCTATTTTCACTCGCCTGAAGCAAACGTTCATCACACCGCTCGATCCCGAAGACATCCACAACATCTCGAGCGCCCTCGACAACGTCCTGGACGGTATTGAAGATACAGCCCACCGCCTCGTTTCCTATGAGATCGATCCCATTCCGCGCGACATGGTGGAATTGGCTGGCATCGTGAACTCTTGCGCCACGGCTGTAAAGTGCGCGTTTGAGGTCTTGGAGCGCAAAGCACCCATTCTGGAGCACTGCATTGAGATCAATCGCCTGGAAAACGAGGCCGATCTCATCAGTCGCAGCGCCGTCGCCCACCTGTTCCACAAGGAAAAGGACCCCATCACCTTGATCAAGCTCAAAGAGGTCTATGAGTTTTTCGAGGACACCATCGATCGGTTCGAAGACGTCGCGGACCTGCTGCAAAACGTGGCTGTCAAGAACAGCTGAACCATGTCTGTCTTCGGGCTAGCGGTATTCATCATCGCAGTCGCCCTGCTGTTCGATTACATCAACGGATTTCACGACGCCGCGAACTCTATTGCCACCATCGTTTCCACCCGCGTGCTTACGCCCTTTCAGGCCGTCTTGTGGGCCGCTTTTTTCAATTTTGCGGCTGCATTTCTCTTCGGAACCGCCGTAGCCAAAACGGTCGGAAAAGGGTTTGTCAATCTGGACTTGGTCACCCCCCAGGTGATCCTGGCCGGAATTGCGGGCGCCATCATCTGGGATTTAATTACGTGGTGGCTGGGTCTTCCCACCAGTTCGTCTCACGCGTTGATCGGCGGGTATTCGGGCGCCGCTATCGCCCGCGCCGGTTTGTTGCGCGGCGTCGATCACAGTTTCGACGCGCTTCAAGTCCCCGGGGGCAGCCAATGGCCGCTTACCATCGCCTTTATCTTTCTCGCTCCTCTGATCGGTTTACTTTCAGCCTATGTGCTGATGATTGCCGTCTATTGGATCTTCCAAAGGACGACGCCAGCGAGAATGGACACTTACTTTCGTAAGTTGCAATTGGTCTCTGCTGCGGCGTTCAGCCTGTCGCACGGTTCCAACGATGCGCAAAAGACCGCCGGGTTGATTACCGGCGTACTCTTCGCGTCCCGCATGATCCATTCATTTGACATCCCTAATTGGGTGCTGATGGCTTCGTATAGCGCCATCGCTCTCGGAACATTAAGCGGAGGCTGGCGCATTGTCCGCACAATGGGAGCGCGTCTGACGCGGCTTAAGCCGCGGAGTGGCTTCTGCGCCGAAACCGGCGCCGCAGGGGCCGTTCTTCTAGCGACCCATTTTGGATTACCCGTCTCAACCACGCACGCAATAGCCGGCGCAATTGTGGGCGTAGGCAGTATCAATCGCGTGAAGGCGGTCCGTTGGGGCATAGCCACCAACATCGTCGGCGCGTGGGTGCTCACCATTCCGATGGCGGCGGCAATAGCCTGGGTTTCATTCCTGATCCTGCATCTTGCCGGCTTCGCATAGCCGGCGAGTGACTTGCTCGCGCCGCTGGAAATGTTGAATGAATCCCTTTCAGCAAGGGCCGATCAAAAACATCGATACCCGAACTGGATGTAATTCTCGCGATGCTCGACGATTGCGGCGCATGTCGCCCTCAATCCAGCCGTGATATTCTTACAACTTTCAGCAAAGGGGGTTACGAAGATGCTGTGGTATTGGAAAGCTCTGTTCGCCATTGCTGCCATCACTCCGCCCGCCGCGGCGGTTTCCTGTGACGGTCTCGCTTCTTTATCCCTGCCGGGCGCGAGGATCACCACTGCCGAATCCGTCTCGACGGGCGATTTCACTCCTCCTTCCGCCCGTCAGCCAATCCACAATCTGCCGGCTCTTTGCCGTGTCGCTGTAACTCTCAGCCCGACCACTGACTCCGATATCAAGGTCGAAGTGTGGATGCCGGCCGCCAACTGGAACGGCAAGTTTCTGGCGGTTGGCAATGGCGGCTGGAGTGGTGACATCAACTACGGCGGAATGGCCAACTCCGTGCGACGCGGTTATGCCTCCGCCTCCACCGACACCGGCCACAGCGGCGGCAGCGCTGAGTTTGCCTTTGGCCATCCCGAAAAGCTGATCGACTTCGGTTACCGTTCCGAGCATGAAATGACCATCAAAGGCAAGGCCATCATTGCCGCCTTTTACGGCAATGCTCCTAAACTTTCGTATTGGAATGGCTGTTCCTCAGGCGGAAAGCAGGGTCTCAAAGAAGCGCAGAAATACCCCGAGGATTATGACGGCATCATTGCCGGAGCTCCCGCCAACAACTGGGTGGCCTTGCTTTCCTCCGACATGATGAACAGTGTGGCCATGCTCAAGGATCCCACTAGCCGTATTTCGCCAGACAAACTCGCCCTCCTCCATAAAGCGGCAATCGAAGCATGCGACGCAGTGGATGGCTTGAAAGACGGCCTCATCGCCGATCCCGTCAAGTGCCACTTCGATCCCGCGGTTGTTTCATGCAAGAACGCGCAGACGGAAGACTGCCTGACCTCGGCGCAAGTAGAAGCCGCAAGGAGCATTTACGGTCCGTTCACCAATCCTCGTACCAACAAGGAGATCTATCCGGGTTTGGAGCCAGGCAGCGAACCCGGCTGGGAGGCCTTTGCCGGCCCTCAGCCCTTTCCTATTTCCAATGACTACTTTCGTTACGTAGTCGAGAAGAATCCGAATTGGGATTTTCGCAACTTCAGCGTCGGCCAGGACGTTGCCTTGGCGGAGAAGCTTGACCACGACAACATCCTCAAAGCGGTTGATCCCGACCTCAAAAGGTTCGTCTCCCATGGAGGCAAGTTGATCCTGTATCACGGCTGGAGCGACAACCTGATTGCTCCTCTGAACAGCATCAATTACCTCAATAGCGTCATTCCGAAGCTTGGCGGCCCTGAGAAGACGGAGGCATCCGTTCGCCTCTTCATGGCTCCCGGTATGGGCCACTGCGGCGGCGGTGACGGTCCGAATGAATTCGACATGGTGACCCCTTTGGAGCAATGGGTCGAGCATGGCGAGCCGCCGCAGCGTGTTATTGCCTCTCATAGGGCCGGAAGCCAGGTGGATCGCACACGCCCCCTATGCCCTTATCCGCAAGTAGCCAAATACAACGGCGCGGGAGGTATTGACGACGCAGCGAATTTCGTTTGCATGAAGCCGCAGCAGCATTAGCTAAGTCGGGCAATTCTTGCTGCTCGAGACTCAGGTAGGTTACGTTATCGTTGAAGAATTCCGCACGGATTGGCAGTGGCACTTCTCCGATGACCCACGCGTCGTTCCCAACTTGTGGGGAGAAACCCGTCTAAGAAAATCCGCGGAGTTCATCGGCGCTCCAGGGCAATCCCTAATGAGTCTGTCAATAAACCGGGACCGAGGGGCGTGTCTGACCTTCTCTTGCCTCTCGCGCTGGGCCTTAAAATGCTTTGCCGGCGGTTTATCCAGGCGTCGAGCCACTTCGTCAAAATCGCCTTTCCACCTTTTGCCGCTCACGGCAGAATACGAGCATGAGAATCACTCCAACTGACTCGGCGGTCGCGCGCGGTCTGTGCGCATCGATTTTATTCATGCTCGCCGCGCTACCAGGGCTTGCCGGGGACTGGAACCCGAAGCTTGCGGCACAGTATCTGGATTCGCGGGAGAAGGACTGGTTCGCGTGGCCCCCGGCGAAGATCTATGGCGGCCCTTGCATCTCCTGTCACACCGGTGTGACCTATCTGTTGGCGCGACCAGCGCTGCGCCGCGTGTTGGGCGAGGCTGAGCCAACTGCCTATGAGACTGGGTTGAAGGATGCCTTGCTCGCCAGGGCGGGCATCGGCTTGAAGGACGCCCTCAAGGCCCAGAAGGAGCCCGCGGCTTCACAAGGGATTGGGGTCGAGTCGATCTTCGCCGCTCTGTTCCTGAACCCGGAGAAGCCCGCGGCGCAGCAAGCGTGGGACCGGCTCTGGTCGATGCAATTGCATGAAGGCCCAGCTAAAGGATCGTGGCCGTGGTTCGACTTCGATACCGATCCTTACGAAACTTCGGATTCCGGGTTCTTCGGCGCGTCGCTCGCCGCCCTGGCGATCTCAGCCAAGCCGCCCGAATACCAGGCGAGGCCGGAAATCAAAGAACATGTCGCGGAACTCGTCGCGTACCTTCGGGCAGCAACGCCGGCACAACCCTTGCACAATCGTCTGCTGCTATTGTGGGCAGCGGCAAAGCTGCCCGCTGCCGTTCAGGGCGCGAGGCAATCCATCATCGACGAGACGCTGAAAAAGCAGCAACCCGACGGTTCCTGGACGATCGCGGCTCTCGGGCCGTGGAAGGACCACCCCGCGGCGCCACCCGCCACCGGCGCGAGTGCATACGCCACGGCTGTCGCTGCCTTTGCCCTGGAACAGGCCGGTGTTCCGCGCTCGGACCCGAAGCTGAAGAAAGCTCTGGATTGGCTGCGCTCGAAGCAGAACCCGGAACTCGGATACTGGGCGGCAGACTCCATGAATAAGCGCCGTGAGCCGGGGTCTATGCCGGAAGGGTTCATGCGCGACGCCGCAACCGGATTTGCGGTTCTATCGCTAATCGAGCCAGCAGTGGCCGGGCGCTGACCGGTCTCAGAACGGGTTCGCGATCAGCGCCTTGATCCTCTCGTGATAGGTCCGGCCCGATTGCAGCCGTATGCCGCAATCGAGCACCAGCATGTATTCTCCGTGGGTCACGGGCTGGACCTCTTTAACCCGGCGTAGATTGACGATGAGCGAGCGGTGGATGCGGACGAATGTTTCCGGGTTGAGCGACTTCTCCAGCGTATTCATCGTCACGTGGAGCAGATGGCAGGCTTGCGCCACGTGCAGTTCGACGTAATTCTCGGCTGCCCGAATCCAGTCCACGTCTTCGACGTAGAGGAACGACGTCTTACCGGCCGATAGTACCGCGATCCGGTTCAGATGCCGGGAAGGGGAGGCGATGGTTTCGAGCAGGGAGAGAATTTGGTTCTGCTGATTCGGTTCGCTGCTTCGCAGCCTGACCTTCGCCCTCGCCAGCGATTGCGCGAACCGTTCCCCCGTGACGGGCTTTAGCAGGTAGTCGATCGCGTTGATCTCGAATGCGCGAATCGCGTACTGGTCATGAGCTGTTACGAACACGACCGCCGGCATCTGCTCCGGTCCGATTTCGCGTATCACGGAAAACCCGTCCATCTCCGGCATCTGCACGTCGAGAAACACCAGGTCCGGCCGCCCCTCGCGGATCCGCTGGACCGCCTCGCGGCCGTTCTTCGCGTCCTGAACGGCAGCGATCTCGAGATCGTCCGCCAGCAGCATCCGCAAGCCCTCGCGCGCCAACGGTTCATCATCGACGATCAGGACTGTCAAAGGCATGGAGTTCGGTTCCCGGAGTTTCGGCGGCGGCGCGATAGGGCATGGTCATGGTGGCGACCACACCTCGTTCACCGTTTTCCAACTGGAGGCTTGCCGCATCGCCGTAGAGCTGGTGGAGACGCGCCCGTGTATTTGCGAGGCCGATTCCGCGGCCTTCGGTGAGATCGGCGGCGCCAAGTCCCGGCCCGTCGTCCGCCACCCGGATGATCAGCGTCTGCCCTGTGCGAAGAGCCGAAATCCGGATGATTCCCGCCGCGGCGACCCGGCCGATGCCGTGGCGCACAGCATTTTCGACAATCGGCTGCAGGCCCATGTGAGGAACGGCGGCGTCGAGAGCAGTGTCGTCGGCCGTAATCTCGATGCCTAGGCGATCCTGAAAGCGAACCTGCTCGATGGAAAGATACAGTCGGAGATATTCCAACTCCCGCCGCAGCGGGATCTGCTGCGCCTCGACGTCTTCGAGAACGCAGCGGAGCAGGTCGCTAAGCCGGGCAAGCATCTCCTCGGCCTGTCGCCCGCGCTGCTGGCGCACCAACACCATGATGGCGTTCAAGCGTATTGAACAGGAAATGCGGCTGAAGCTGCATCTTGAGGGCGCTCAACTGCGCCTTCACCAGTTGGGCCTTCAGTTCGGAGGCGTGCATTTCGCGCTCTCGAAATCCGCGGTAGTAGCGGAAGCCCCACTGGATCCCTAAGATACCCCAATAAGTAATGATGTTTTCATGGAAGCCCGTCACCAACAGAGCAGGGAAGCCAACCATGAATGAGTGCTCCGTCACGGACTCTACCAGGCGCAGTTGGATGAAGGCTGTCGTCTCAAGGGCAAGTTCCACGGCCGAGAAGGCGGCGCTTAGCGCCAGGTGCACAGGCACACGCGTACGCCAGGTCTGTCGTTCAATAGACCATCGCCGCCCGAGCCAAAGCACAACGGGGGTAAGCGCAGCGGTGAGATAGACTCCCACCATCCACGAGACCAGTGTCTCCTGCCAGTGCGTCGCCTCGTGCCAGTAAAGCCGTCTGGTCAGATCGCGGCTGAAGTTGAAGAAACCGAAGACGGTCCAAGCGAAGAAATACGCCAGATATCGCTGGACTTTCCGTCTGGAGAAAACTTCCATCACCCGCTACGGCTCGAACAATTTATAGCAGGTCTCACTTGCGGAATTCGCTGAATATGAAGTCATGGTCTTTGCGCCGGCTATGGCAGGAGAAGCAAGCCGCCCTGACGGAGTTCGGAGCGCTCTGTGTTCTGTCCTCGCCGGCGAACACTTCGAATCCCCAGCCACCGGTGCTCTGGTAACGGATGGCATCCTTGGCCATTACTGCGGCGCTTTTCCTTGGTCCTTCGAACGTGGTCCCGGCTTCCTGCCGAACTTCCAGGCGTTCATCGACCACGACGGAACCATCGGGAAAATGGCCGGTGCGAAAGCCCTCCATTGCCTTCTCGTTTGCATAGTAGTGGTGGAACCCGCCGTTGCTCACGAAATTCATACTGTCGGGCCCCACCACCATACTTCTCGTGACCGCCCATTGGCGGTATTCCGCTGGGAACGGAACCGGTGCGCTCACGTCGGTGGCACAAGCCATCCCCGCCGCACCCAGCAGCACCAACGCCCTCAAACGGGTCGCTGCCCACCGCGGTGAAAATCGCATGCGCCTCGACTCCCTTCTGATCGGAGTCTGGCGGATGGCGTTCCCGCGCGAAAGAGAATTTTGACGAACAGGATCTCCGGTGTTATGAACTGGCGGAAAACCTTCCTCGATTGCATCCCAACTCCTCCCCAGAGTGATCCGCAGGGCCAAATCCAATTTGGCAGACGATGTTCACTCTGTGCGCCGGCGCGGCAGCGGTAGTTTACGGGCGAAAGACTCCGCCGGGCACTCGCCATCGCCAATCCCGTTACATCTTTCCTGATCGGTGGGATGCGACGGCACTGTAGCATCGCTCTCGGTAAACGAGCATGCGTCAGGGAAGCCGCTTGGCCGTAAAGTCGTTGGTGAGAGGTGGGCGGTTCCGGTCGAAAGACGGCGTTACTGAAGAAGTGGGCCGCCGGGAGTTTCGTTGACCGACCAGACCTCTGTCCCGATTGGAACGTCCTCTTGCTCCATCTCCGAAAGCGTTACAACCAACTCGCACGTTCCATCCAATGGCTTCAGAACTTCGAGCACCCAATTTGCACCGAGTCTTCGACGCCGTTGGGGCGTCGGAGTCGGAGCGGGTCTCCAACCTTGCACTTCTCCTCGCCAGCCGGCCTGCGTTCGGGCAGTAGGAACGAGACACCGACCCCGCACGACAAGCGTTCTTTGTGACTGTGAAGAACAATCGCACTCATTCACAGAATACTCACCTTCGTGGATTCTGGACGAAACACGGAGTTAGCGGAAAGTACACTGGGCGGTCCAGTTTGGGCGGGTTAGGTTTAGACAAACCCCACATACCGTCCGCGAAGGCCAAGCCGACCGCGGCGCAATGCTGCCGCGGAACGGACCGACACAAGATTGAAGGGCTCAACCATCGAGTCCGAGAGCTACCTGGGGGTGAACTTGAGAATTCGAAGATCTTTGATCTTCATCTTCTTGCCGTTTACCGCGGCATCGACATGCATGGTCTTGCCGTCGATGTCATAGCGTATAGTCACTCCGCTGATTGTAGTGAGCGGCTCCGGACCAATTTTTACAACGTAGACTCCCTCGTTACCGTAGACCTGGTAAGTCCAAGTCTGCAGGACAACCTGCATGCTGGGTGGCACCGGCAGATCCGGCTGTGGAGGCATTATCGGCTGATCGGTCTCCACGGTTAAAGAGGTCAGCTTGCCGGCTCCAGTGATATTCCCGAGTTTTGGAATATGCGGAGTGCGGAATCAGTAGAGCCAACACAACAACGAAGACCCACTTCATCCTTGTGCCTCCCTGGCGCTTCACCAACAATCATATACCTTTAGATGACTGGGTCCAATCAAGACCACGAGCCTCCGAATCCGCCCGGTAGCGCGAGGTGTGCGTGTGCGGCCTTCTGACTGGTCAGGCAAAGCCATAATTCCATCTTTGATTAGATGCTAGCTCCTGGCCGCAGGTAAACGCCGTTTCTGCAAACTGGCGCGACCAGGTCGGACACGGGAAAATCGCCAGCCTAGTGGCTGGGCATGCTTTGGGCGCGGCGATGTGAAGGTTCTTCCCAGACCGAAGACGACTACTCACGAGGCATTCCGCCCCCGACCTTAGCCGGCTGCACGCGACTTCGCTTCTCGCCGGACGGCCGGTGGCGCCCATCGGCCATCAATTGCCTCGACTTTGGGGGAATACACTCGCATGGTTAAGTTAAAGTCTCCTGCCGGTGCTGGCAACCAGTTCGACTCTTTCTCGATGCCAGGCGACGTATGCTGGATGTACAGGTCCAGAGAGCCGTCCGCATTCAACTTGAGAGCGTCGCGATCGCCAAGGGCGTTTCGCTTCAGATCATTGGCCGTCGGGAACCCTTCCTTGTCGTACAACGTAACCGACCAGAAAGCCTTTGCGGGGGGAATCTCGTTCTTGCCGAAGTGCAGCGTGTACTGGTTTGTACCCTTCAGCGGTTTGCCGTCTGCGTCGCCGATGTTCAGTGGATAGACTGCGTCTTCCGGTAGATTGGCGCCGAGACCGAGGAGCGCGACGATTGCCCGCTTCAGGTAGAAGTTTCCATACACGCCCATCGTGTCGGTGTTCATCTGCCAGCCGTTCACGACGCGGGCGAGAGTTGGGATTTTCTCCTTCATGGCCTTGAGAGCGTCTGGCGCTGCGCGTTCCAAACTTCGCTTAACTGTGGCGTCGGTCTTCCCGAGGTCGAAGGATTTCCCGGGCTCGATCCCGATCCTTCGCATCCGCGCAACGATTGGCTGGTCCGTGATATGCGGTGGGTTGACCTTTAGGAGTTCCGCGGCGTACTCGAAGAACGAGACTGCGGCCATGTTATTGACCTGGGTCATCGGGGCTGTCTTCATGTCTACCGTTGGGTCGATTGTGAGCATGACTGGCGGCGCAGCCTTGCCTAACTGCGACAGGGGTGTAATCGTGTAGCCAGCCTGCACCTTGTGTACGGCTTCGTAGTCCTTGGCGCCGTTGGTCTGGGTACGCCCGATGATCCAGACGAATGGCGTCGGCGCATTGATGCGCTGCACGGCTTCCGGAAGCTTGCCCTGCCAACCCGGCGGGACGACCGCGAAACGGCTGGCGCCGGTGCCCGTCGTGCGTTTGCCGGGGCACGCAAAAACGTCCGTCCACATGTCGAGCATCGGTAACATGTAGTAGCGGCCCTGCGTGTCCGGAGCCGCGACGACCACCGGCTCCTTCCTTAGATCCAGCCAGGCGACGGAGTACAAGGTGTCGAAGTTCGGCCGAACGACATCACGGAAGTCGGCCGGGGGAAATATTGGAACGTGCGCGAAAGTGTTCATCGGCCCACGGCCGATGGACTGCCCTGCTTCCTCGTTGACGGCCTGCCGCCGCGTAACGTCCATCAGCACCATTGGGTAGAAATATGTATATGCCTCGACGCCAATCTCGTACGCTTCCTGTTCGTTGTTCATAGCATCTCCCGCTTCGTGTGCGCTCAATACAGTCCTACGCTCGCTCCGGGCTCGCGATCCGGTTGTGCATCGCAAGCACTTCGCCCCCGGCGGAAAAGTCACCGGTACGGAGGATGCGGGAATTGGATCGAGCGCTTCCTTTTATTTTCGACGGGCAGCGCCGGTTGCCTGCCACTGCGCCGCAAGCGGCAATCCGGAACAATGGCTCGATGCAACTGGGTATGCGTGAAGAGGCAAATGATCACGCACACCGCGTGGCCGGATCACGCGGCTGTAAGTAAGGCTGCGTGCAGGGATGGGAGGGCTACGCGCCTCGTGAAACGACACCGGTGCGCTTGTAGTGCGCCGCTACCTTCCAATAGCTCGGACGCTCGCTCAGGTGCTGTACGTTGTAGTTCCAGTCCCAGATGGCGCCTGCGCCGTTATTGCCGTTGGGGTTCCAGTATTTCTGGTTGACCTGGAAGTCCGAGGCGGGGAGCGGCCACTGGCTGGTCCCACCACTGTTGATCACGAAGTCCGTGGCGGTGTAATTGGGCTCCGGGGGCGCCTTCCAGAACTGCGTGTCGTAGAGGAAGAGACAGGCGCCAAGCAACTGTGGCGCCGGCTTGGGCCAGATCGCGGCGAACTGGCCATCGACCCAGGCGGCCTGTCCGTCTGGATTGGCCGGGTTGGACTCGTCGCTGCTTCGGCCGTACTCGGTGAACAGAATGGGTGTCTGGGCTGGAATCCCGTTTTGGGCAAACCAGGCCGGCAGGCTCACGGTCAGCCAGTTCGTCATGAAACCGCCATCATTGAACGGGTTGGTAGCGTAGACCACGCGGTCGCTCCAGAAGGCTTGTCCCAACTGATCGTTGTCGCGGATTGCCTGCCATGTGGGGAGCACGCCACCGCCGGCGATACCATTCGCGATGCCGAACGTGACAGGGAAGGTTATCGGGAGGCGGTTCTCGTCCGGGACGCCGCGCGCATCCTCTAAGGCCTTCCAGACGGCACAGGCGTCGGCCGCCAGCGCCATGTTCGCGCACTCGCTGACGTTCCCTTCGTTGAAGATCTTGAGCATGCCCGCCGCGGTATGAGGAGTCGTGCCGGTCGCGCCATAGATCTCGTTGAACATGTTCTGCGCGTTCTGACGTGCCAGGGCCATATTGCCCACGCAGTATGCGTTCTTCATCTGGTCGTTTGAAATCGGGATGGTTACTTTGATGCCCAGGCTGGCCGCATAGTCCAGGAACGGGATGTGATCGCGCATCTTGCCACCGCTGGGCGCGCCGGATTGCATACCAGGGTTCCAGTCGTACAGATGGACGAAGTTGACGTTCAATTGCTGCTGGAAGCGCTTCAGGTCGTCGCGGCCGCCATTAACGCCGGACCAAAGCTGGCTGAAGTCACTGTTATAGAAATCCGAGTCGTAGTAAATGGTATAGCGGACGTCAACGCCCTGCTGGATATTTTCGAAGTAGGCTCCCCCTGCTTTTTGCGGATTCTGGCTTCCGTCAATAGCGAGGGGACCAGGTTTGTAGGCAATACCGCGGAGATCGTCGAGTCCGAGTTTCTTGGCGCGCTCGAGTGCAGTCATGGTGTCCTCCGCTGTGGAGTATACAAAATCTGATAAGCCGGATCTCCCCGATGCGATTGCCTGAATTCCACGTCCGCTCGCCTCGCGCGCGAGCACGCGTGCGTTTACCTTCCGAGATTCATAGATAACGCTACCGGCGCGCAAGGCCACATGAGGCCCACTTGGCCGGTAACGCCACGACCGCTTGTCGGAGAGTGAGGCCGGATATGCGCTTTCGGCGCCATGTGGTTATACGCGGCCTCGGCGCCTCCAGGAACCCTCATGTGGAACTTTCAGCGCGCCACGCTGCATGCAGGCTTCTTATCGATCCTGCTCGCATCGATATCGTCGGAGGCGCGCAAAACATGCGGCTGTTACCAAACCCAATCCGCACAATACGATCGAGGCAGGCTCGGGCGCGTTGGCAGTGAGATTGTATCCGAGCGCGTCGAGCGCGACGATTTCAGGACTCGTGCGGTTGAGCGTTGGGGAATCTCCCGCCATGCTGAAGGCGTCCTGCACTTGAGCGGGGTTGCCGGAGACAGACGCCCAGTCTCCGTAATCGCCGGTGTTATCGCAGTTGTTGAACTGCGCCAAGTCGTTTGTCCCGTCAATCGAGAAAAAAGCCGTTGGCGCGCCCGCGCACGCTAAGTCGGTCTGTGGATTCAGGCTATAGGTTCTCGCTCCTCCGGCTGTGTAACGAAACAGGTCCTCGGGGAACGCAGTGAAGGTCGAGCAGTTAGCGGCGCCGGACCCGCTGCAACGGAGCCCGGACCCCAGTCCTAACACCTCGTCTATTTCGTGTTCCGTCACCGACGCCAGGCTGATGGCGGATCCGCCAGGAGCATTGGGAGGAGTCGTGAAGTTGGGATTCAACAGGATACAGCCGGCAAAATCCGTACCGCCTGAACCGCCGCAATGATCCGGCGTGGGGCCGACCACAACTCCTAGAGCCTTGAGGTTAGCCCAATTGATAAAGATGCTGGAGGAGCCGTCGGCCGGATTCGTGGAGCCGATCGGCAAGAGGCTGAGCGCCGTAGTGTCCGTGGCATCTCCCGAGGAGGCGGCATGCAGGTCCGCGATGAACAGTGAGTATGGAAATATTGCGTCGTATGATGCGCTTGCTCCCAACCCGCCGAACTCGTCGAATCCGATACTGATCGTAAAGTTGTTGCTGAAAGTCGCTTCATAGAAGCTGACGGTCGAATTGATCGTCGCTTCTATTGCTGCGGCATTGGGATCGCTTGTAATCCCGGACTCGAAGACAGGATGGATGATGAGGTTGCCATACGCCGGAAGGGCGAAGGGAAGCAACCCGCATAGGAACACGAACTGGAGAACTCGTCCTCTGATCACAGTGTCTGAACTCCTTGGAAGCGGTAGGTCGCGTGTACTGCTATCGAACGGCTCAGCAACTCTTGGCTAGTATACACGGTTCGGATCTATGCGAATAGTCTTTACCGCCTATCGGCTTTATCTGCAAGGTTTGCGGTAAGTGGTATGCAGATAAGGACGTGAAACACTGGGACAGGAGGTGGAGTGGCGACGGGAGCGGTCCCTGGAGCTTATCCGTGAATTTCCATTGTGTGGTGAGGTTGCACCTACATCCCGAACGAATGTGTTATACGCCGAACGTGGCTTGAAAGCCGTGAGGCCGGGGATTGCGGCCCACCAGATTGGTTCTGCTAACTCTACGTACGGGGAACTTGCGGGAAGCCGATATTCGGTTCGTGAGGCTGTTAGCTGTTAGTGGCGCCGAGGGAAGGGGCCATTATGGCAGCGCCAGAAGCGGCCGGGCGCCAGGTCGATGGCAGCGAAGGTGCCCGTAACCTTTGAGGATCATGCGGCCCGACCAACCGCACTTGCAAGGCGCGAGAAAACGGGAAGCACCGGGCGGCGAAAGGTTGCTCTGCGATGAACTCTTGAATCTTCGCTGAGCCCGGAACCTATTGCGCCCCTTCCGGGAGCCACACAGCACGCACCAATCTGCCGCCCGTGCGATCATGCTGATATGCGCTCCAAACTGAGCCTCCTTTTATGGTTTCTTGCGCTCACAATCCCGGCGTCCGCGCAACTCGATTCTGGCCAACTCCGCGCCAAATTCGGGACGCCGCTCAAGCGCGAAATCTTCCGTGTCCCGCCAGGGTTTGACTTGGTCGTCGACTACGGAGCCGGCAATCGGGTATGTAGGCTGCGAGTCCCTGCTTTAATGCCGACGGACGCTAAAGTTCAGAATGCCGATGATATGAAACAAAAGATGTATCTGTTTCTCGCGGAGCTGCTGCCCGACTCGATGCGGGGCAAGGAACTGAGTCGGGGCCTGGGTATGACGGGCGCGTTTTCCAACTTTAGTCATGCGGAGTACGAGCATGTGGAGATAGTAGAAACCAACAGCGGATCCAACGGTACGATAACCGTCAGGTTCAAGGACGCCGGTTGCCAGCAGACTGATCAAATCGGCAGATAGACGGCGTTTGGCAAAAGTGTGGGAGGGCCTAAGCCCGCGATGGACGATGTAAATTTCGCGTTCGGCAGTTTCCGAGAGCGGAAGAAAGCGTAGCCATCGCGGACTCGCAAGGCTTCGGGTGTGCCCCGTTACTCAATAGCCTTTTGGCGTTGGAAGACGGATCCTTCCTCATAGCGGCTGTGGAACGGCGTTACCGGAAAACGGGCTGCGCCCGTCCGGCTCGTCGTGGCACTTCTCCGATAACCCCACATATCGGGAGCTCGTTCGCACAGGGCCAAGTTGCACGCGTCCACGGCTGGAACCGGGACGGTTTTCCGCAAGGGGGGAGCATAGCTGGCGGACCCACACGATTGAAATTGTAATTACAAAGGAGGATACTTAGGTCTGGACTACACGATGAGACCTGTTGCGCAGCTGTCGGCGTCGCTCGTGGTTGCCGCTGTCATTGGTGTCACAGCCAATTCCGCTGAAGCACAGAATGCTGCAGGAACCCTATCACCTAGGTTCGAGGTTGCCTCAATAAAGCTGGTCGATCCCGGTCGGGCGCCGCAATCGCCCGCTCAGCCGGTTCGGGGCTTTTCAGGGGAGGGCGGTAGGGTTGATCTGCCGCCCTACAATTTGACCTACCTGATCTCACTCGCGTTCGGCGTCAAGCCGTTTCAAATAAAGTGCCCAAGCTGGCTTGAGACCCGTTTTTTCCAGGTGGCTGCTACCGCTCCAGCCGGCGCATCCAAGGACCAGATTCCTGCCATGTTGCAGAATCTGCTGACGGATAGGTTCGGGATGATATTCCACCGGGAGACGCATACTTCCCCAGTGTACGCTCTCGTGTTATCCTCGCATGGCCTAAAGCTCAAACCTGGCATCCCAGACGACCACCCCGATGATCTTGGCCAGATCGGAGCATCAACAAGAACTTCGGGGCCTGGCGGACTGGTGACAAGAGCATCGGCGAGAACCGCCTTCGGCATTTACCACCTCGCTTCCGCGAATGGCGTCCTGCATTACGATTTTCAGAACATCACCATGAGGGCACTAGCCGAGTACTTGACAGCAGGCGGCCGCGGCGCATTCGACCTGCCAATTATCGACATGACCGAACTGATCGGCGGCTATCAGGTCACTGTCGAACTACTGCTGGCAGAGGCGCACAGATCTTCGGGAATGCCATCAGTCGATCCGGCTGTAGATCCGCCAGGGGCTCTAGCCAGGGAGTCTCTTGAGAAGCAGGGACTTCGACTGCTCCGGCGCGAGGCGCCCATCGAGATGATCATAATTGATCATATGGACAAAACACCCACGGAGAACTGAACTCCCAGTCCCAGTGATCCGCGAAGGGCAATTCGCAGCGTTGCGGCAGACCTTTGCAGGTGGGTCCACAGAGCAACATTACCACCTGGAACGGAGAGTTCCAGCACGCCGGACTTTCCCATAATGCTCGGTAAACGGCGTTGTCGTCCATTAGCAGCGTTCGCTCCCACTATAAATTTCGCAAATGGACGATAACCCCACTTGAACTAAGCCTTCGGCAGACGCTGCGCGTGGGCAGGTCCCGTGCATTCGGCGTTTGACAGAGGTAAGTTCGGGGTCACAAGGAGGTCCCTGTGACCCAGCTACGAAAGTTGACGCTCGATGAAATCGGGCGTCGCAATTACACTGAATGCGTATTCCGGGGCATGTGAATAAGCGTTCCGGGAAATGGTGAATACGGATTCCGGAGCGATGTGAATAGGGATTCCGGCGGGATGTGGAACGTAAATGGCTCTCGCCCGGAATCGTTATTCACATGCCCGGAATGATTTTCTGAATAAGTCTTAATCGAAGCAGGCGCCGCTGGACACCAGCGGGGCGAAGTCGATTCCACTGACAGGTGGAGGAAACTTCGTGCCCCAGGAGAGTGTGTCCATGCGAAAAGTGAAAGAGGTCCTGCGCCTACGGTTCGGTCTCGGACTGCACCAGAGTCAGATCGCCGGCAGTTGTTCCATCGGTCAAGCGACCGTACACCGCTACCTGCAGAAAGCGGCCGCCGCCGGCCTGACCTGGCCGCTGCCGGACGACATAGACGATCGGCGGTTGGAGGATCTATTGTTCTCCAAGGCGGCCGGGCGTCCCAATAAAACCGCGCGGTCGTTGCCGGACTTTGCCGAAGTGCGCCGCCAGTTGCAAGCGCATAAACACCTCACCTTGCAACTGCTCTGGGAGGAATATCGCGAAACCCAACCGGCTGGCTACGGCTACAGCCGCTTCTGCGAATTATATGAGCGCTGGCGCCGGAACCAGGACGTGGTGTTGCGCCAGGAGCACCGCGCCGGCGAGAAGATGTTCGTGGACTGGGCTGGCGCCACCATCCCTCTTCACGACCGCCGTACCGGAGAGATCACGCCGGCTTCGTTGTTCGTTGCCACTCTCGGCGCCAGCACTTACACCTTCGTGCGCGCCACACTTAGTCAGGACCTGGGCAACTGGGTGGAGTCACACGTGGCGGCCTTCGAATACTGTCTGGGCGCGCCGCGGCTCGTCGTTCCCGACAACCCGCGCACCGGCGTGGATCGCGCCTGCCGCTACGAACCCGATCTGAACCGCACCTATCACGAGATGGCGATGCATTACGGCGTTGCCGTCATGCCAGCCCGTCCGCGAAAACCTCGCGACAAGGCCAAGGTGGAAAATGCCGTTCTCATAGCCGAGCGCTGGATCGTCGCCGCTCTGCGCCACCGTAAGTTCCATGCGCTGGGGGAGCTGAACGAAGCTATCTCCGAGTTACTCGAAAAGCTCAACCATCGGCCCTTCCGCAAGCGCGAAGGATCGCGCGCCAGCCTGTTCGCGGAACTGGATCGTCCCGCCTTGCAGCCTCTGCCGGCCGAACGTTACATCCTGGCCCACTGGAAAACCGTGCGCGCCTCCATCGATTATCACGTCGAGATCGACCGTCATTATTACAGCGTCCCTTACCAACTGGCGGGGCAGAAGCTGGATGCCCGCTTCACGGCTGCCTCAGTGGAGATTCTTCATAACGGAAAACGAGTCGCTTCTCACGCGCGCAGCAGCGCCGCTTATCGTCACACGACAGTGTCCGAACACATGCCCAAGAGCCATCAGGCGCACCTGGAATGGACGCCGTCGCGGTTGATCCATTGGGCCGAAGGAATCGGCGTCGCAACCGCCGAAGTAGTGCGCACTATTCTGGAGCGCAAGCCGCATCCCGAGATGGGTTACCGCGCCTGTCTCGGCATCCTGAGTCTGGAGAAGATTTACTCCAAGCCGCGGCTGGAGGCCGCCAGCCAGCGCGCCGTCCAACTGCAGGCATTCTCGTATCAAAGCCTGAAATCGATTCTGAAGCGCTCGCTCGACCGCCAGCTTCCGCTCGATGCGGAGGCCGTCGCTCCCGGCCCTCGCCATGAAAACCTTCGCGGACCGCTCTACTACGATCCGCCCACCAAGCTGGTGCAGTAGCCCCGGCTGAGATCTGAAGAAGGGAACGGAATATGTTGAACCAACAAACCATCGAAAAGCTTCATGCCATGAAACTGCACGGATTCGCCGATGCCTTCCGCGCGCAACTGGAAACCACCGAAGCCAGCCAACTCGGCTTTGAAGAACGGGCTCTGAGCGAGAATCTGTAAGATACCCATGTTTTACTGGGTTTTTGGCGTTTGGGCCGACGGGCTGACCTGGGCTCCATCGCCCGGGAAGTGAGTCGTCGCCAATGTTCACGGGTCCTTCGGCCCTCTCTGCATTGCTCGACACCGCCATCAGAAATCGCCCGTTTTGTCTATGCCGGCGACAGCCTCGGTCCGACCCATCGGGGAGCGTAAGCGCGCGGGCAGCAGCTCAGCGCGCCAACTCTATAGGATGGTGCAATGAACTCGGACGAGGCGTTCCGGGAGGCCAAATGGCCCCGAAGATACCGTCAAATAAGAGGTTACGCCCGCCTTTCGCTCTCGAACAATCCGCGAATTCCAGTATTCAGGTCCTCAGAGGATGCGCTGCTCTCTAAGCAGGTGGCTGCCTCAGATCCGTGGCTAATGCCGGAATCCTGAAGCCAGCATTCCCAGGAAAGGCCAAACGCTCAAGTCTCCGCCAATTGGTGATTTCTCGAATTCTCGCGCAGAGCCGAAGAACGCTTTGCCATGCTGGTGGACCAGCAGTGGCTTTGGAAGGAAAACCGGGCGCTGTCTCGACGGCTGCGATCCGCCCACTTGAAAGAACGAGGCGTCATCGAGGATGTCGATTATCAGCATCCTCGCGGCCTGGATCGTAAGTTAGTGAGGACGCTTTCCAGCAGCGATTGGGTCCGGCAGCATCAAAGCATCCTCTTACTGGGGCCTACCGATCCAGTGACATTCAGCCCCTCCTCACCACGTCGTTGAAAACACGACTCCTCAAGATTCCGAACTCCAGTTCGCGACGCCTGACATTCAGATCATCGTAATCTCATCCTCGGTCGATTCATCATACAAGCTGGGTAATTGAAGCGTTCTATCATCTTTAAGGTGATGCCGCAGGCGACTTTCACGATTCTTCAGTGCTGTAGCAACGCGGATCACTTCTGGTGATGCAACATCTTTCGCATCGATTTGCCATGGCGCCCGGGAACAACTTGTGTGGCCGGGAAAGCCTTACGCTCGATGAGCCGACGTACCACCGTTGCGCTGACGCCAAGTCTCTCGGCAGCTTGCTCCATATTGAGCTGATTATCCCTCTGCGGCCCGATCGGACACGTAGGCACTTTCAAGTATCCTCGGAGAGATCGCACTCGGGTCTCGTTCCATGTGTTGCCGGCTCCGGTTTTGAGGCGCAGTCGATTCAGAGTAAGGGCGATTTCCTCGCCTGTATATGTGAGCGCCATTTGCCGCACGATGTCGACAGCCTCTGCCTTGGTACAACGACTATGATGACCGCTCTTCGACTTGGCCACGCGCAACTCGGCATGACGTCCTCCAACCCAGTGAATGACCAACACGATTTCTTGTGCCTGTTCATCAACGTCAGCTACAATCTCTCGAATAAGAATCCGAGTGATCCTCTGTTTGAGACCTGAATCACTCAATGGCGAATCCCACACAGCCGGCAGGTCCTCAGCCAGCCGAAGCAGCTCATCTCTGTTTACCGCGGGGGCCTCTGTGGGTTCTTGTCGGGATTCCTCCGCTCTGCTCTCCAATTCCCGCACGCGGCACAAAGCGACATTCCATCGGGATTCGAGTTCTGAAGCCACCAGCCGATTTTCCGGATCGATAGCCTCGTATCGGCGGGCGGCAAGCCGGGCCTCATACCGCGCTTGCTCCAACTCCAACTCCACAGCACGAGTGCCTTCGCTTCGCTTTTGGACGAGCTGGTCGGCGGCCTGACATGCTGCATCGATAGCAATCGGCTGGATTACTTTAAGAATTTCCGCCGATACGGCCTGATCGACGCGCCCACCACCGAATGAAATGCACTTTGTCACACCTGTCACACCTTGGTTGATGTGTCCGTTCACGCAGAGGTAACGCATCTCTCTGGCCCCCTTCCCGACGTAGTGAACGCGCAGCATCCGCCCACAGCGATGGCATCGAACCAGGCCCACCAACAAGCTCATGCCGCCTCGTCCTTTCTGTCGCCCCATGCGCGATTTCATGTGGGCGTTTCCCATAAGCGTCCTCTGATTCGATTCAAACTGCTCCCATGCAATGTAACCGGGATGATGATCATGAATCAAGACCGTCCATTCATCGCGCGGCTTTTCGTGTCCGGCTGTACGCCGTGCACGACCCGACAGCACTTGTGTGCGAGCCTCGGTCCGCCCGAAAGCATAGGCGCCTGCATAAGTGGGATTCGTCAAAATCGCCAGGATCGTGTTATAGAGAGGAAGCTTCCAAAAGACACGATGAATCTTTTCGCCGTAGCCGACCGCTGGCACTGTGATCTGTTCTTGACGATGCCAGAGCAGCACTTGCCGAGCGCTTCCCAATTCCTGGAACTTCCTGGAACACAAGATGAATCGCATTCTGCACGCGCAGATCCGGGTCGATCTCAATCTTGTTGCTCGAACGCCCAACAGAATCCCACCGGCAGGCAGAACCGCAGTTCACCACGTTTCGCTTTCTGACAAATAGCCTCGAGCGAGCGCTGCCGCAGTACGCTCAGTTCATACTCGCTCATCGTGCCGCGAAGTCCGAGCAATAAGCGATCATTGCTGAGCCGCGGATCATACATACCCTCCGGGTCAATTAGCATCGCACCGACCAATCCGCACAACTCGACGAGGTGATGCCAATCGCGGCCGTTCCTTGCCAGACGTGATGCCTCCAGGCAGAACACGGCTCCGACCTGTCCTTGGCACACTTCCGTCACCAAGCGCTGAAAACCGGGACGTTCGGTCAGACCGGAGCCGGAACGCCCGAGATCTTCGTCGATAGTTTCCACTTCATTAAATCCCAGCTCGCGAGCGTAATCAGCAAGGCGATACTGACGCAGTTGGCTTTCACGATTCTGCAGCAGCTGCGTGGGAGTCGACTGCCGTACGTAAACAATGGCGCGGCGCTGAAGATGTGCGGGTGTCAGCTTATGCATCATGGTCACCTCCTTTTGGGGTTTTGCCGCTTCCCCCCGAAGCGTGCAGCAGGAGATCGGCGACCACTCTCCTGAGCTCGATCTCCGTGTCGGGTGGCAGATTGGGGAGAGTCGCCCTGTCGAAGGGGGTCAACTCCAGGAACAACTCCGCCTGCCGCTGAATCGGTTTTCTTATGTTTATCATCCGGACGCTCCAATGGGGGAGTTTTTCCGAATGACTTGTCGAATTTCCGCGCGGAAAGCAAAGCGTCGATAAACATCCGCAGCTCACGCAGCGCCGAGAGCGCGACCAAAGGTGGTCCCATCGAGAACTCTGCACAAATGGTTTGGTCGGTCATCCACATCGGCAAAGCGACGGCATTCCCTTGCGGCGTCTCGCAAACCAAACCAATCACCATCTTCACGATGAATTCGACGCAGAATCGGCAGACTCTGCTCGAACAGGTTGCACCATCGGTAGTGAACCGTAGCGGATTCCGAAATGTAGGCACTATTGACCTGCCCCACCGGAATCGGCAAAAGCTGGCTCGCGTGCGCGCTGGCGCAGAAGGCATGCCGCGACGGTTTCTCCGTGCTGCATAAGCGAACCTCGGAGCTGTTCCGCGAACTGGCCGTCGCGCATGCCGATGGCAGCATTGGCCGATTCCTGATCCGGCTCTCTCGCATCGACGTTCTGCTGTTGGACGACTTTGCCATGGCGCCATTGAAAGATGCCGAGCGCCGCGACTTTCTGGAGATCTGCGACGACCGCTACCAGCGCCGCTCGCTGATCTTGACCTCGCAGATGCCGGTGGCGCACTGGCACGAGCAGATCGGCGACCCGACCATCGCCGACAGTATTCTGGACCGCCTCATTCACAATGCTTACCGCGTCGAGTTGAAGGGTGAATCCATGCGCAAGAAACGGCGCAAGCCCGGCGAGGAGGAGTCACAATGATCGCCTTCCAGCCGACCCCCGGCAGCCCCCTTTCCCTTCCTCCCCATCTTCCAGAACGGTCCTCGCCGTCAAGGGTTCGCTTCGCCGCGCAAAAACCGCGCGCCCTTGACCGCTCCGGGCCGTTCCGGAAGCGCATCCTAATAGAAGGGAAAGGGGGCAACTGCAAAGGCAACACCGCCAACCCGATTCCGAAATCCGACCGCCTCCGCTTGACGATGTGAATAATCTTCAGGCATCATTGCTAGTGCCAGCGTCGCTCACTTCGACGGCTTATTCACTTCGTCGGAACGTTCTATTCACATCGCCGGAATCCGCACACTGAAGGTACCACGCGCGCCTACGTCCGCATCATCGAGGACTTAGCGCGCTATTTCCACCGTTCCCCGGACCAACTCGACCCGGAGCAGCTCCGTGAGTACACGGCCCATCTTTTCCGTGACCGGAACCTCTCCGACAACTCGGTCAATCAGATCGTCGGTGCGCTGCGTTTTTTCTTTCGCAAGGTCCTGAAACGCCCCTGGACCGGCGACGAAATGCCCTACCCGAAGAAGAAGATTCACCTCCCGGTCATCTGGAGCCCGGAAGAGATCAGAAGCCTGATCGACGCCGCGCCGATCCCCCTCTACCGAACCATTCTCATGACCCTCTATGGCACTGGCGTGCGTCGCGCCGAGTGCGCAGCCCTCAAACTCACCGATATCGACTCTGCGCGCATGGTGGTGCATGTCCACGACGGCAAGGGCGGCAAGGACCGCGACATCGTGCTCAGCCCCCATCTGCGCGACGAACTGCGCGCCCATTATCGCCGACTGGCCCACAAACCTGCCATTTGGCTCTTCCCTGGCGGCCGTCGGCACACCGCCGATTACCCCATCAGCGACAAGGTCGTCTGGCACGCCTGTCCGTGAGTCCGCCCAACGCGCCGGCGTCAACAAGCCGCTGCATCCGCATACGCTGCGCCATTGCTTCGCCACCCATCTGCTCGAGGGCGGCGCCGACTTGCGCACGATTCAGTTGCTCCTCGGCCACTCCGACCTGCGCGAAACCATGATTTACATCCACCTATCGAAGCGCCATCTGGCGGCCGCCGCCAGTCCGCTGGACGCGCTCTCGCTCGCCCCAAAATAGATGTCACCGCCACCGCTGGAGGTGGCGGACCTGAGTCGCCGCAGAGTGCAACGTAGATAGTAGAGCCGAGATTGACCAGCAGCGTTGCCAGAAATGCTATCGCCCCGCCGGTGACGACGATCATCCATGGATCCTTTTTTCGGTGGGTGCCCGGCGCCAAAGGCCGCCGATGGCTTACCACGGTGAAAAAGAAGAGCAGAAATCCGGCTAGCTCGAGCAGGGCAGAGAACGGCAGCACTACCCGCCACTGCCAGGCGGTAACGTTTGCCAGCCATCGCAAGGACGCGCCGCCCGTCCAGAATCCGAATGCAAGCCATCCACGCGAGACCGCAAACGGCTTCAGATTTCCCATCTTAGAGAGCGAGTAGAAGCCGATGCCGAGGATGAAGGTCCCCAGCCATCCGAACATCTGGGCGTGGCCGTGCGCCTGCAGCCATGCGGGAGACAAGCTGGTCACGGTATGGTCGGCGCTGATCGCGAGCAGATTCCAAACGCCGAGGAACGTGCCGGGAAGCAGCAAGAACAACAGGCCCGCGACGATGTAGGCCGTGACCAATTGTTGCAGCTGCGTTTCGCGCCGTGCGAGGGCGGCATGGCCCTCCATGTTGGCCGCAATATCAACCAGAGACATGCGCGGTCTCCCGCCGCGATTGTTCCATCTCCAGGGCGCGCGGAAACAGAATGTTGTTTTCCAGGTGAACATGCTGGTGAAGATCGCGCTCGAAATCCTGCAGGGCCTGGTAAAGCCCGCGATAGATGGGGCAGCTTCCCTCCGGCGCGCGATAACCGGCGGACAGATCGCGAATCTTGGCTGTTAACGCGCCCGCGTCGTCATGGTCGGCCAACATCCGGCTGATCGGCAATTCCACTGAACCGAAATATCCTGACCGCGCTCCGGCCTCAAAGCGCGCGGCGTTCTCCATTCCATCCAGAAGCTGAAAGAGGACTTGCTCTTCTATCCACATGTGCGCAAACAACTCGCTCGAAAGCGCCGCAAACGTTTCCTGGATTTCACTCAGCTCGGGGTGCGCTTTTCCGTGCCGTCCCAACACCGTTTGTAGAAGCCGTTCGATTCGCGGCGTCTCGTCCCGGATATAACGATGGTGGCGGCCGGCGATGTGCGACGTTAGTTCCGCCAATGAACTTGTTGTCCACGATTGTTCTTCAGCAGGCGTATTGCTTGCCAGCAATTCATCGAGTGCCTGCACCACCTTATCGAGAGGCGCATTTGCGCTCTTGCAGGCTTCCTGCAGCGGGCGTCGGCCGCTGCAGCAATAATCGATGCCGAAACTCTCGAATACGCGTGTGCTCGCGGGATGATCGATAGCGATCTCGCGCACCGTCCGGTTCCTGTCGAAGGTCGTTGGGTTCATCTCTAACAACGAGGTTAGGGCCGGAGAGATAAACTCTCAGTGACTAAAGTCACAGCGAACCCTGCAGATCCGCCTCCAGTCCCGGGCGGTCGAGAATCGTAACCTCGCGGCCGTTGACGCTGATGAATCCTTGCGCCTGCAATCGCGTCAGGTTGCGCGAAACCAGTTCCCGTACCGTTCCGATTTGCGAAGCAATCTCCTGATGCCCCACGCTGAGCAGGAGGGCAGCTCCACGATCCGTTGCCCGGCCTTCCGTCTCTGCTTGTCGCAGCAGCCAGGAGATCAACCGGTGCCGGACGGTTGCAAAGGATAGCTCCTCGATGATCCCCACCAGCCTCCGCAGGCGTGCGCCAACAACCTGAAGAACCTTCAGCGCGACCTCCGGATGCTCCAGGCACACGGTTCGGAAATCTTTGCGCGAAACAAACAACAGTTCCGAGGATTCCAAAGCCGCCGCCGATGCCGGATAGGCGTCGCCATCGAATACCGGAAGCTCTGCAATCGAGCCGCCGGCGCCCTCTACCGCCAACACCTGTTCCCGACCGTTCGACGAGCCCTTGTAGATGCGAACCCGGCCCGAAGCGATAAGGAATAGGCCCGCGCACGGATCTCCTTCGGAAAAAAGCAACTCTCCGCCCGAATACGATCGCACCGCGGTTCGAGCCGCCAGAGACTCAATTTCGGCGTCCGTAAGTGCGGCAAATATGGGAACGCCTTTGAGAACCCCGGAAACAATGGGCTTGGAGGTAGCCATAGCCTCTATTCTGATTGAAACCGGCGCCTCAGCGATCAGCACTTCCACATTACCGCCCCACAACCCGGATCACGCCCATCATCCCGCCGTCTTCATGCTCCAAAATATGGCAGTGATACAGAAACGTCCCCACGATTTCCGGATTCCGGAAGTCCATTCGCAGCTTCACGCTGGGATAAGCGCTCTTCCCATCCCAAAACGGCAGATCGATAGTGTCGCGCAGCCCCGGCTCCTGGACCGGCTTGCCATCGCGCTCCAGCACCTGAAAATGCAGTTGATGGATATGAAAATCGTGCGCCTCCGGTGCGCGGTTTTCCACCACCCAATCCTCCACGGTGCCTTGTCTCGCCGTAATGTTCGGATGCTTGAAGTTCATGTCGAAGGCGCGCGGCTTCTGGCCTTCTACTGTGATGTAGTAAGTTCCCACGCTGGCGTAATCGTTCGGGTCCTGATGAGTCTCGGAGAAGTATAACTTGCGCTGCCGCGCCGGTCTTAGCTTGGCGAGGCTCGGTGTAACTGACACATTAGCAGCGGTTAGCGGCGGAGTAACTGACCTATCGTCGCTCCATTCGAGATTAGCCAGCACGCGATAGGGGGTCGATTCCCCCGCGGGGCCAGTGTCATACCCAAGCGTGACCAACTGTACGAACACCTTCTCCCGCGGCATCGTGAGCAGAAACTCAGCGCGGCCGCCAGGCGGAATCAATACGTGCGTAACCAATTGAGGCGGCGCGGGCGCGCCATCCCGTGCGGCAATTTCCATCTCTAACGGATACTGCGCCGTCTGCGGGCTTGCGCCGGCCACCGCCTCCAGATCGAAATAAGTATCGGCCGCCGCGTTCAGCACGCGCCAGAATTCGCGGCGTCCGGGCTGCGACACAATCGTCGCCGGGCGGTTTATCGGATAGAGCACCGGCGACCAGTTGAGGCTGACATCGCGCGCCCGGCCGGCGTCTTCGCTTGCGTCCTCCACGCCCGGCAGGATCTGGTCGCACAACACCAACAGCCGCTCGAACGCTTGCGCGGTTCGCGGATTCGCGCGCTCCATGTCCTCCACAATCAACGCGCCCGATGCCCCGCCTAGCACCTGGGCCTCGCTGAATCCGTGCGGATGCGGATGATACCAGTAGAGCCCCGGCGGCTGGTCCTTCGGGATGTGGAAACGATACTCATACCATCCGCCGTTGGGTTCCACCAGTGTCGAAAGCGCATCGTCCTCATGGCACGTGGGTGCAATGTGCATGCCGTGGAAATGCATATTGGTGGATGCGGCGAAGAGCTTCCCGCCGCCGCAGACGCCCTGCACCTCCATCGTGTGTGCATGCGGCCAAGGCGCCTCGCTGGGCGCTGCGAGATCTCCGCTGCTAGGCAATTCGTTGCGCAGTCGCAGCACCAGTTCGTCGCCCGGACGCACGCGCAACGTCGGAGAAATCACATCGCCGTTGTAGACATAGCAGTAATGCCTCAGGCCGTAAACGTCCACGCTCGTTCGGAAGACGAAATCCGCGCGTAGCGTTCCGCCGGACGACCGAATCGAAACCGGGTCTCTCACCATCGCGCCCGGCCTTAACTGGGGGCAGTCCTGCGCCGCGGCGGCCGAGGCGAAAAGCGGGGCTAGTATGACAATGAAGTTACCGGCGAACGCGCGAGCCAAGTGACATCGTAACCCGCGTCGCCATCCTGAATACTCATGCCTGCCCCACCCTTTCCACCAACCTTTTGAACTCTCCCGGCTGTGCCAGCCGGAAGCGCAGGTCAAGCCCCGTCGCCTGCCCCAACTCGCGGATCATCTCCTCCGACGGCGCCTCCGTCGTCACCAGGTGCAGTTGTCCCATCACCACCCGGTACGGCAGCACCCGCCATCGTTTCGCCATGTCCGCCGGCAGCGTCCGCGCCGCCATAGGATTCACATCGTCATGCGACGGCGCCCCCAGCGGGATCCCGGCCTGCGTGCTCAGCGCCTGGTAAACATCCGCTTCCGACAGTTTGCGCAACCCCACCAGATGCTCCCCCAGTCGCGATCCCTCCGGCATCGTGCGCAGCGCGGCGTCGATTTCGTGCATCTCCACACACCGCATTCGCACCAGCACTTCGCCCAGCCGCGGACGCCCCGCCGTCGAAACCGAGTGTACCGGATACGAATGATCCGTCTTCTGCCATCGCAGCGTTGCTCCCCGCAGGCGCGCCGCTGCAAATTGCGACAGCGCCTTCCATGTGGCATGGAAATTGATCAGGTTTCCCCACAACACGCGCACCGGAGAAAGCGCGGCGAACCTCCATCCATATATGCGGCTTCCCGTCCACATGCGCATGCCCACCTGGAATACCGCAATCGCCAGCGTACACGCGTAAAGCGCCGCCCAATGCTGCGTACCCGTAAGCGTTCGCCACCGGACCAGCCCGTAGAAGTAAGCCAGGTTCGCCACCGGCGAGAGCAGATTGCCCACCAGGCCCTTCCGGTCGCGCCACATCCAATACCGTTGCCGCCAGGTCCCCCGCCAGCCGTGCCTCTCCCAACCCTGCAGTGCGATCCCCGCGATCCACCGGCTTCTCTGCCGCGCCGCCGCCTTTCGCCGTCGCGGGAAATACTCGCGCGTAGCCACCGGCGCGCCGCCCTCGAACCGCACCGGCACGAAGATCTGCCGGTACCCCATCGCGTGCAATTGCAAACCGTTCTCGTAATCCTCGGTCAGGCTTGCCGGGTCGAAAATTCGCCCCTCGCGCGATTCCGCCAGCCGCTCCAGCGCCTTGCGCTCGAACCCGCACCCCACGCCGTTTGAGGGCAGGAATCCATCCAGCGCCTGTCGCACCGGGATGTCCTTAAGCTGGTACTCCGCGAACTCGTCGCAGTAGAGCCCGTGCGTCAGTTCGTGCCCCGGCGTCGGCAGCGCCAGCACCGGAATCTGCACCATGGCGTAATCGGCCGCGAACCAACTGATGAGTCGCAGCGATTCCGGATGCACTACGTCCTCCGCGTCGTGCGTGACAATAATCTCGTATCTCTCGCCCGTTCGCTCTTCGTGTTCCTGCATTCGCCGGTAGACCCAATTGAGGCAGTCTCCCTTCGAAGTCGGCCCGGGATGCGGCAGCATCGCCACCTGAATGCGGGGATGGTGTCGCGCCGCCTCCGTGACTGCGCGCACAGTCAGTTCGTCGTTGGGATACACGCCGACGAAAATGTCGTAAGCCGCATAGTGCAGCGTCGAAACCGTACGCTCCAGCATCTGCCCCGTCACCGCGTGCTCGCGCCAGAGCGGCACGAAGATCGCGATCCGCCGCTCGCGCGCGCCGTCGCGCTCCGCCGGAGTCGGTAGGCGCACACTCTCGCGGAGCCTGAACCAGCAGAGCCCGACGAAGAGATCGTCGAGCCCGCTGATCAGGATCCACACAGCCAACGGGACGAGGAGCGCGAATATCCAGTGGCTGGAGAACGTAGTCTATTCCTCAAAAGGGTAGTGCCTACACTGGGGAGTATTTCTCAGCTTTTTTCGGGGTAGCTTCTCGCGTCGCAACGCTCGCGATGTCTATCTGAGTCACTTCGAAACACGAGATTGACACTCAGGCGCCAATTTTGCATACACCGCCCCGGCAAAAATTTGACGCCTCTCGAAGAATCCATTGATTCTAAAACCCGATTTAGTTTGGCGCAATGATTGCTTATAGACGAGCGTGACTAAGAAATCTCAGACTCGTGGAGAGACGATTGATCTTCGCATTTCGACCCGCCTAACCAGTCACCTCGCATAAAATCTTCTAGCAGTCCTCGAAACCCCTCACAATCGTCTCCCACGAGCCTGTGGCAATTTGTAGGATAGGCCTTCTGGCCTGTCCACGCGCCGAAGGCGCGCTTTCCTTTTGGTTGAATTCAGCCACCACCATCCCGGATCGCGTATCCATTGCGCGATCCCTAGCCGTTATCCGGCACGTTCTACAGGCCGCTGCATCCCGCCGAGGCGCAAAAAGAGTTGCGCGAATTCGAGCGTCTCAAGGAAATGAAAGAGCGCCTGAAGCAGGTCTGTCAGGGATATGCGCTTGCAGCCCGTTAAGCAAGAGTGCGATTCGCCCCAGGGACCGCATTAAGCCGCGCCGGCTCCCCTATATTCCCGGCAGCCTCCTCGATTGTTCCCCCGCCGCCGCCCTCCTGCCTGGCCATACCGCCAGAGCCACCGCCAGCGCCAGATCGTCATGCTCCCCCACGCCCTCCGCGCCCACCTTCAACCGGCCGCTCGCCCGCCTCGCCGATTTGATATCGAGTAGCTCCCGCCCCAGCGTCCCCGCCTCGCGCATCCGATCCGCAATCCGCAGCCGCTTCGTCTCCAGCAGCGTCTGCAGTCGCGCCAGCAGCTCCAGTTTCGGCACGTGCCAAACCTTCCCATCGAATCGTTCTCCCAGCCCGCCCGTGATCCACACCGCCGCGATCCCGCACCCCGGCCGCGCCGCCCGCAGCATATCCACCACCGGCATCCCGACTCCCGTAGCGTCCACCACCAGTTGCCGTTCCCCGCCCAATTTCGCATTCCGCGCCAGCTCCACAATCCGCGCCGTCACCGCCGTATACGGCGTCCCCAGCGGCATTCGCTCCAGGTGCCTCACCACCCACTCGTCCGCGCAATCCCTCTCGCGCCAAGCCCACTGCACCGCATCGAACCGCTGCTCCACCCGCCGCACCCGCTCCACCACCGCCACCGCCGAATAATCCCGGCGCTGTCCCAAATCCACCCCAATAGAAAACATAAGTAAGCTTTCAGCGATCAGCCGTCAGCGATCAGCTAAATACACCGGCCACGCGCCTCTTTTTGAACCTGTAGCTTCCGCGATGCTTCCGTAGCGCAAGTCACGCAAAGCCTCATCCAGCCACGCCCGCCGCACCGCGCGCACGTAAGCCCGATGCCCCGACCCCCAAACATAAGTAAGCTTTCAGCGATCAGCTAAATACACCGGCCACGCGCCTCTTTTGAACTTGTAGCTTCCGCGGTGCTTCCGTAGCGCAAGTCACGCAAAGCCTCATCCAGCCACGCCCGCCGCACCGCGCCCACGTAAGCCCAATGCCCCGACCCCTGACCCCCAACCCCCGCCCCCAGTTCACACCCCCCGACCCCCAGTTCACACGCGCCGCTCGCGGCTTTAGCCGATCGCTGACCGCTGATCGCTGAAAGCTTCCCCTCACAGCCACAGCGGCTCATCCCCGCTAAAAGCCCCCTCCACCGCATCCCGCGTAAACCAGCCGCCGCCATCGTCCACGAACTCGCACAGATACTCCTGCGCGAACCAATGTCTCCCCATCTCCCGCCGTTCCTCCTCCAGAAACTCCGCCCGGATCCGCGGACACTCCGTAGCCGGCGCCGTATGGCGCTCCCACCCCTCGCCTCCATGCGCCCACGTTTCGTAGAAGAATCCGCGCTTCCCGTACGGCGTGCTCATCAGCCACAAATCGCCATCCCCCACCGCCAGCATCGGACGCAGCGATTTATACACCGCATCCGGCACCCTCGCCGCCTCGTCGATCAGCAGCAGCGAGACCGCCGAAAAGCCGCGCACCGTCCCTTCCGTTCCCGGCAACCCCACAATCCGGCTCCCATTCGGCAGCGCCAACGAGTTCGCATTGTCTCCGTCCCCGCGCCGCTTCACCCCCAGCCTGCGAAGAAACTCCGCCGCCTTGCGTAGAAACTCGCCGCTCTGCCGCTCTGAAGGACTCGCCACCAGCACCAGGCTCTCCGCCTTCGTCCACGCCCGATGCACCGCCTTCACCGCCAGCACTGTCGATTTCCCCCACTGCCGCGTGCAATTCAAAATCCCGCGCTTCGCCCGCGAATCCAGCACCGCCCTCTGCCGCTCATCCGCCGCGAATCCCAACTGCGCCAGCGCAAATTCGCTCTCCCGCAACTCCTTCGTGACCCGTTCCTTCGTCCCCGGCCCACGCCTCTCCCCTCGCCTCGACTCCCGAAATACAATGTCCACTCGCCCCCGAATCCCTGCCCCTTTTCTACCACGTGCGCTCTCAAAAACTGCCCTGCGAAGGCCCTGCGGAAGCCCTTCGTATTGCTCCTATCGAATTGATAGAAAGGAAATTAACATCCCCGGCGCAATTTCCTCAAACTCTTGTGATCGTCTCCCGCCGCAGTGGGACCGCCGAGAGCGGCGTCGTCGTTGAAAGGCCGCAGAATGTGGCGCCAGGCCTTCCGGCCGCCGGGCTTCCGCCCGGCGCTCCCCGGCCGCAGAGAACGTTTGCGATCCACCACAAAATCGGCAGCTTTGGCGTCTAGTACAGCCGCTTCAGGGACGGAGGGTTATCCATAAATGGGGTAGCTATAACCTTCCGGGTCAATGAAACGCAGATCGGCATCAGGAGAAAACATCGTGCTCGGTCCGGCTAACAGTCTGCCCGGCCAAGGCGACGCCGTCGTCAGTCTCGAGCACTTCCGATGGAGCGCGGCCGTCGAGGAACAGCAACGGCGCGGCAAAACCAGCGCAATGCCTTGCGCTCATCGCCGAAGACTGCGACAGCGTGAGCGATTACCGAAACAACACGGCCCACAACGAATTGCGTTGTTAATTGTAGGGCGCCCCCTCACTCAATGCGCCCCCCTCTCCACGTCCCCAAAGCCATGCCCGCCGGTCACTCCCGCCAGTCCCCGCGTCCGCGATTATAATCAAGTCGTGCCGGAAACCAACAACGTCGTCGCCGCCGCGACATCCACTCCCAAACTCCAGGACGGCGTCATCGCCGCCGCCGAGATCGAACCCATCCGCGAACCGGGCTGTACCGTCTTCGTCCATTACAATGGACCGACCGACCAGTTAAGCGGCATCTGCGCCGGGATGGCGACGCTGGAGCCTGGCGCGAGTCCGCACCCGCCCCACCGCCATCCGGAAGAGGAATTTCTGATCGTCGCCGATGGAACCGGCATCATCGAATGCGACGGCAAGGTGACGCAGGTCGCATCGGGCGCAATGATGTATTGCGCCGGCAACACGCTGCACGGCATCACCAATACAGGGACGACGCCCATGACATTTTACTGGTCGAAGTGGCTCGCCAAGGGCCTCTCCGCTTGAGCCTCGCGCATCTCACGCTCGCCACCAAGGATGTCGAGGCGACGGCGCGGTTTCTTCAGGAGATGCTGGGATACTCCCGCGATCCGGCCCCGGCGAACTCTCCCGTGGAAACGGTCTGGCTCGCCATAGGTGGCGGCCAACAGTTGCACATCGTCTATGTACCGGACTTCGCCGTTTCCCCTTTCGAGGGAGAGTTCGGAAGGCACATCGCAATCTCGCTTCCAGCGCACAAAATGACCGCACTGCGCGAGCGCCTGGTGGCGGCAGGCGCGCAGGTGATGGACCCTCTGCGGCCAAGCGCGCGGCAGCGGTTCTTCTTTCGCGAACCCGTGAACGGATATGTGTTCGAGGTAATCGCGCAGGGCGAGTAAGTAGACTCATAGATGGGGAAACGCCGAGGGTCCTATACCGAGCCGCGACCGCAAGGGAGCGGTCCGCGCGTCAAAGCTCTTCAGTGACGAACACCGCCATCGGCTCACCCTGCTCGTCGATCGCATACCGAAGAGCCTGTCTTACATCGTCGTCGGTCCATAACCAACGGGTACTTCCGTGTCGCGCCCAGCGTTTTCGATTGGCTCCGCCAGAAGCGGTTCTTCTTTCGCGAACCCGTGAACGGATATGTGTTCGAGGTAATCGCGCAGGGCGAGTAAGTAGACTCATAGATGGGGAAACGCCGAGGGTCCTATACCGAGCCGCGACCGCAAGGGAGCGGTCCGCGCGTCAAAGCTCTTCAGTGACGAACACCGCCATCGGCTCACCCTGCTCGTCGATCGCATACCGAAGAGCCTGTCTTACATCGTCGTCGGTCCATAACCAACGGGTACTTCCGTGTCGCGCCCAGCGTTTTCGATTGGCTCCGCCAGAAGCGGTTCTTCTTTCGCGAACCCGTGAACGGATATGTGTTCGAGGTAATCGCGCAGGGCGAGTAAGTAGACTCATAGATGGGGAAACGCCGAGGGTCCTATACCGAGCCGCGACCGCAAGGGAGCGGTCCGCGCGTCAAAGCTCTTCAGTGACGAACACCGCCATCGGCTCACCCTGCTCGTCGATCACATACCGAAGAGCCTGTCTTACATCGTCGTCGGTCCATAACCAACGGGTACTTCCGTGTCGCGCCCAGCGTTTTCGATTGGGTCCGTCAGTTCCTCGCTGGTTCAGTTCCCGGCTCGCATACGATTTGAACTCATTCATGATTCTCTCTGGTTGAGCCTCTGCCTCCACAATAATGTGCGCGTGATTAGACCTGATATGCGCGGCGAGAAGATTCCAGCCGCGAAGCTCGCAATGCATCCGGATCGCAGCCAGCACCAGTGTCCGGCTTGCTTCGTCGAGCACATAGGGCTCCTGGCGCATCTGGCGATGCTCTGCCATCGCTCGTCGTGAATCGGGCGCCAGCAGTCGGCTTCCAACCAGATTGTGATTCCGATCTACCGAGCCCGATTCGTCGCCGTGCAGACGCGCGCCGTAACATGCGAACGTAATGAAATACCTCAGACGGCACTCCTTTCGTAGTCGAGGCTCGGCAGGCGTACGGAGTACGCTCGGATATTCTCGATTCGCCATAATTCCTACGAATCTATCACTTTCATTTCGCGCACCTCAGCAGCTCCTGACATCGTCAATCGGCTGCTCCTCTCTCGACGGTACGTGTTATGTTGAGCGCAAGCGCCAAAGGGCCAGTGAATTCTTCGAGCGGCCAATTCTTAATTCGCTCTACGAATACCCAGTACCGACACCATCGGCCCCGGAGGAACAAAAGATCGCGGAGAGGATATGGACATGAGTGTGCTCGGTGCTTATCGCCGAAGGCGAGATCCGTCACCTCCCCGTTTGCTCCTCACACGGATGGAAAGCGGTCCGCCATGGATGTCCCGCCGCGACTCGAAACCGACAGATCGTATTTTGCAGACCAAAGGAGATGTTCAGAATGACAAGACAAATACGGCGACGATGTTTTTGTTTCACGCTGCTGGCAGCCGCCACAATGCTCTCCACGTGTGTGCTCGATGCCCAACAGCTTTCGGATGGGACCATCTATGCAGGAGAATCAGGAGCGACTGGCTTCAATGGCGACGGCGGAAAGGCAACGGCGGCGGAATTATTCTCGCCGGTAGGCGTTGCCTTCGATTCCAAGGGCAATCTCTATATCGCTGACTCCCTTAATAATCGGATTCGACAAGTAGCGGCGGGTACAGGGATCATAACGTCCTTCGCCGGAACCGGTCGGATGGTGCCCCTCACCACGGAGACACCGGCGATGGCGGCCCAGCCACCAGCGCCGATTTGATACAGCCGACAAACGTAGCCGTGGATGGAGCCGATAACGTTTACATTTTATCTGGCTCAGGCGTGCCGCGCATCCAAAAAGTGTCGACGGCAACGGGAATTATGTCCTCCGTTGTGCCGTATAGCATGCTCACTAACTTCTCTGCCGCGTTATTGGTAGCAGCTTCCGGCAACAGCATCAGCATGGCGGTTGATCCAGCCGGGTCAACTCTCTGGCTGGCGGGGCTCGGGCAGGTACTCAAAATCGCCATAGCATCCGGGACGGTTACGACCTTCAGTACGGGCGGTTCGCGCAACTCGGCTTTGACACTGGCGCCGAATGGTGATTTGATCTTCCTTGCGGTAACGCCGCCAGCGAACGTCTTCCTCCTTCCATCGAGCGGATGAACGCGGTAACGGGAACAATAACGACCGTATCCAATCCACCCACGTCGACCTCGGGGGCGACCCCGACGGCGCTCTGCACAGACCCTTCAGGGAACATCTTCTTTTCTGGGTCAACTATAATCTCCAGGATTGATGCCGGCACGGGGGCGGTTTCGCAGGTTGGGACCACATCCTCGCCACTCAATACCTTCGTGCCAAACTCGCTTGCCTCTGACGCGGCCGGCAATCTCTATTTCAGCGAGAGCGACGGCACGGTCCATCGACTGGCTCTCGCGGCCACTCTTCCCCCGCCCAACATCACGCCCGGCGGGGTGGTGCCCGCGGATGGAACGTCGAGCACGATCGAAAGCGGCGAATGGGCGTCGATATATGGGGCCAATCTCGCAAGCGGCACGGCGAACTGGGCCGGCGACTTTCCTACGTCGCTCGGGGGCACGAGTGTAACGATTAATGGCAAAGCTGCGTATCTCTCATTTGTTAGCCCCGGACAGATTAACCTTCAAGTCCCGAGTGATACAGCGGTGGGCGCCGTTCAGGTGATGGTGACGACATCAAGCGGAAGTGCAACGTCCATGGTGACGTTGGCTCAATTCGCTCCTTCACTCCTGCTGCTCGACGCCAGGCACGTGGCGGCGATCATTCTAAGATTCGATGGCTCCGGCGCATATGGTGGGGGCGCCTACGACATTGTCGGCCCCACGGGATCGTCATTTGGCTATCCGACGGTCGCGGCAAAGCCCGGCGATACCGTCCAACTCTATGGCACCGGGTTCGGGCCCACCAGTCCCGGCGTACCGGCCGGCCAGGCGTTTTCTGGGGCAGCGCAGACGACCAACCAGGTATCGCTCCTCATCAACAATGTAAGCGTCACCCCAACTTTTGCGGGCTTGTCCGGTCCCGGTCTTTACCAAATCAACCTGACGGTTCCGGCAGGTCTCGGCTCTGGCGATGCATCTCTGCAGGCATCTGTCGGTGGCGTCCAGACTCCGTCAGGTGTCGTGATCTCGCTGCGATAGGCAGGGAAGCTCTCGTCGATGCAAATATTTGATGGCTGCGTGAAACCGGGTCTGAGTTTCGATGCGTGACGATGCGGCAGAAATCTGGACGGACAGGATTCAACAAGTAGTTGCTGCTTGAACCACCGCCGACGGGACTTGCAGAACGGCGGATATGCAGGAGAAAACGTTGTGCTCGATTCGGCTGGGCGTCTCTGCCCGAAGGCGGCGATGCCGTCATCCGTTCCGAGCACTCCCGAGCGGGCGCGGCTGTCGAAGAACGGCATCGGTGTGGCAAACCAATGCGATGCCTTGGGCTCATCGCCGAACACGGCGACAGCGTGAGCGATTACCGGGAGAAGGCGAATTGGGCAGTCACGTCCCGATTGTAGTCCGCCGCATCGTCAATCGACTCCCCTCTAGGTGGTACGTGTTATGTTGAGCGGAAGCCTCAAATGGACAATGAATTCTTCGAGCGGCCAATCCTCAATTCCCCCTACGAATACCCCACTCGATACTGGGAGCTCGATGAAAGCGGTCAGCCCACCCAACGAATAATCGAGACCCGCCGCCGCGCCGAATTCATCACGCCGATTCCCAAGCCCCGAAAACGCAAGGCGGCCGGGCAGGAGTCGATGGTCTTCGACGAAGGCAAGGGCCTTTCCACCAAAGAGCAACAGTACGATCCGACGTCAGCCGTGATCAACGAACTCCGCTATTTCGTCGATCAGTGGCGCGCCTTCCCTAACCCCAACGACTGGAAAGTCACGCCCGACACGCAGCGTCTTCTTCAACATTGGCGTCATCACAAGTTCAGCGGCGTGCGGCCGTTCTTCTGCCAGTTGGAAGCGGTGGAGACGGCAATCTGGCTGACGGAAGTGGCGCCGCAAATGGGCAAGGTGGGCAAGCGGTTCCTGGACCATCTCGCCCAAGCCAACCACGACGCCAACCCGGAACTGATGCGGCTGGCGCTGAAGCTCGCCACTGGCGCCGGAAAGACTACGGTCATGGCGATGATCATCGCCTGGCAGACCATCAATGCCGCCCGCCAGTCCGGCAGCAGCCGGTTCACTCGTGGCTTCCTGGTAGTCGACTCCTGGCCTGACCATCAAAGACCGCCTCCGCGTGCTCCAGCCCAATGACCCGGACAGTTATTACCGTGACCGTGAGTTAGTTCCCGGCGACATGCTCGGCGAACTGGATCACGCAAAGATCGTCATCACCAATTACCACGCCTTCAAACTTCGCGAACGCCTGGAACTCTCCAAGGGCGGACGTTCCCTGCTTCAAGGCCGCGGCGAAGAGTTGAATACGCTCGAAACCGAAGGCCAGATGATCCAGCGCGTGATGCCGGACCTCATGGGGATGAAGAACGTTCTCGCGCTCAACGACGAAGCGCATCACTGCTACCGCGAAAAACCCGAAGCCGACGAGGTGAGCGAGCTGAAAGGCGACGAGAAAGTCGAGGCCAAAAAGAACAATGAGGCGGCGCGGCTGTGGATCTCGGGTCTTGAGATGGTCAAACGGAAGCTCGGCATCAACCGCGGTGATGGACCTTTCCGCCACGCCCTTCTTTCTGCGCGGTTCCGGCTATGAGGAGGGAACGCTCTTTCCTTGGACGATGAGCGATTTCTCGCTGATGGACGCAATTGAATGTGGCATCGTCAAGCTGCCGCGCGTGCCGGTCTCCGATAACATTCCCGGCGGGGAGGCGCCGGTGTTCCGCAATCTCTGGGAGCATATCCGGAAGAAAATGCCGAAAAAGGGGCGCGGGAAGGCGAAGGATCTCGATCCGCTCGACCTGCCGACCACCCTGGTCACCGCTTTGGACGCGCTTTACGGCCATTACGAAAAGACCTATGAGGAATGGAGCAGGCATGGTGTCCGCGTGCCCCCATGCTTCATCATCGTTTGCAACAACACCTCCACGTCAAAGTTGGTCTACGACTACGTTTCCGGCTTCCACCGTGCCAATGAGGACGGATCGTCCAGCTTGGAGAACGGGCGCCTCGCCTTGTTCCGGAATTTCGACGAACATGGCAACCCCATCGCCCGGCCTCGCACCCTCTTGATCGACAGCGAGGAGATTGAATCGGGCGACGCATTGGACGATAATTTCCGCGCCATGGCCGCGACCCGAGATCGATCTCTTTCGCCGCGAGATCGTCCAGAGGACTGGCGACCGCCAGCGCGGCGACGACATCACCGACCAGGAACTGCTTCGCGAGGTGATGAACACCGTGGGCAAGGAAGGGCGGCTCGGCGAGGGCATCCGGTGCGTGGTATCCGTTTCCATGCTCACCGAAGGGTGGGACGCAAACACAGTTACCCACGTTCTGGGCGTTCGCGCTTTCGGCACGCAGTTGCTTTGCGAGCAGGTGATCGGTCGCGCTCTGCGCCGCCAATCCTATGAGCTAAACGAGCACAACAAGTTCAACGTCGAATATGCCGACGTGCTGGGGATTCCGTTCGATTTCACGGCGAAACCGGTGATCGCACCTCCGCAGCCGCCGCGCGAGACGATCCAGGTGAAGGCGATGCGCCCCGAGCGCGATGCGCTCGAAATCCGGTTTCCCCGCGTCGCGGGATACCGTGTAGAACTGCCAGAAGAGCGCCTCGAAGCCAGGTTCAACGACGATTCCATTCTGGAGCTTACGCCGGATTTGGTCGGCCCTTCCATCACCAAGAACGAGGGGATTATCGGCGAGGGCGTCGAGCTTACGTTGAGGCACCTGGAAGACATGCGCCAATCCACGGTGCTCTTCCACCTGACGAAGCACCTGGTTTACACCAAGTGGCGCGATGCCGGGGAGGGGCCGAAGCTTCACCTGTTCGGGCAGCTCAAGCGCATCGCCAAGCAGTGGCTCGATACCTGCCTGGTTTGCAAAGGCGGGACGAAACCGGCGCAGCTTCTCTACAAAGAATTGGCCGATATGGCGTCCAATCGGATCACCGCCGCCATCACCCAGACCATGATCGGCTCATGTCCCATCAAGGCAGTGCTCGACCCTTACAATCCGGTTGGCTCGACCGCGCACGTCCGGTTCAACACCTCAAGGAGGGACCGGTGGCAGACGGACGCCCGCAAGTGCCACATCAATTGGATAATTCTGGATAGCGATTGGGAAGGCGAGTTCTGCCGCGTGGCCGAATCGCATCCGCGGGTAAAGGCTTACGTCAAGAATCACAATCTCGGTCTGGAAGTGCCTTACCTTTACGGCTCGGAAACGCGCCGATATATCCCGGATTTCATTGTGCTGGTTGACGATGGACACGGCGCCGAAGACCTTCTGAACTTGATTGTCGAGATAAAAGGATACCGGCGCGAAGACGCCAAGGAAAAGAAGTCAACGATGGATACCTACTGGATTCCAGGCGTGAACAACAGCGGCCAGCCATGGACGATGGGCATTCGCCGAGTTCACGGACGCCTACCAGATCCAGGCCGATTTCGCAGCCAGGATCGAATCGGAATTCGACAAGATGATCGATCATTCGTCGCCGCGCAAGGAAACGGCTCCTGTCGGAGGTGCCCGATAATGCGCGCGGCCGCTCGGCCGGATGCGCCCGCCGCCACCATCCCTGCGTCCCAATCGAGCCGCGACCGCGAGGGAGCGGACTCTGCGCGAAACACGCGACCACACCTAAACCCTCCCGGAAATAACCTTGAAACCTGAGAAAAAGAAGTCGGTCGAGACACTAACTCATGAGGAGGCCTCCAGAAAAAATATTCCTACCGCCGAATTCCAATCCGTAATGCACAAAGAGCAGGAGAGCCCCATCCGCGTGGCCTACGAACGCCGCAACCGCGATCTGGACCCACAACTGGTCTGGCGCGGCAAGGACGAGCAGGACTGGTCCGACTTGGTGACCCACGCGCCGCCGATCTATATCCAGGAGAAGGTACATCCCAAGGTTCTGATCGACGATTTGCTGCGGCGGAGCGCGGCCGAGCAGAAGGCCGCGGAGGATCAGTTCGACCTGTTTGCCGATTTCAACGGAGTGCCCGAGGGGAACGCCAAGACGGAGTTCTACCAGCACGACGCGAACTGGACGAATCGGATGATCCTAGGCGACAGCCTGCAAGTGATGGCATCGCTGGCGGAGCGGGAGGGACTACGCGGGCAGGTGCAGTGCATTTATATGGATCCGCCTTATGGGATCAAATTCAATTCGAATTTTCAGTGGTCTACGACAAGCCGCGATGTGAAGGATGGCAACGTCGAGCACATCACTCGCGAGCCGGAGCAAGTGAAGGCATTTCGGGATACGTGGCGCGACGGGATTCACTCTTATTTGACTTACCTGCGGGATCGGTTGACAGTTGCGCGCGACCTGCTAACAGACTCGGGTTCGATTTTTGTGCAGATCGGGGATGAGAACGTGCATCGGATGAGAACGTTGATGGATGAGGTTTTTGGCGACGAAAATTACGTCGCCCTCATTCCCTTCGTGAAAACAGCCGGGCTGGGAGCGTCGGGGCTGCCAATCGTTTGTGACTATTTACTTTGGTATGCGCGAAAAAAGCAACAACTGAAATATCGTCCGGTGCTCGCTTCTAAAGCCGCGGGTGAAAAAGGGTCTGAACAATATACTTGGATCGACCTTCCCGACGGCACCCGACGCAACGCCACGCGCGAAGAAAGGAGTGAACCAACGGCTTTGGACGAGGGCATTCGGTATTACCGGATCGATAACCTTACGTCAGGGGCGTTTCGGGTGAACACCACGATTGACTATGGATTTCGCGGCAAGATATATCATCCAGGAACTGACAAATGTTGGAAGACTACAAGACAAGGGCTGGATCGATTAACTAAGAGCTCGCGATTGCAAGTGTCAGGGAGCACGCTTTCGTATGTTCGCTTTCTCGACGATTTCGCCGTGATGCCGATCAAGGCGCTGTGGACGGACACGGGAACTGGTGGCTTTGGTGACGATAAACTCTATGTAGTTCAAACGACAACTAAGATTATCGCTCGTTGCATTTTGCTATGCACTGACCCAGGCGATCTTGTGCTCGATCCCGACCTGCGGTTCTGGCACCACAGCGTATGCTGCCGAGCAATGGGGTCGCCGCTGGATCACGGCTGACACGTCGCGCGTCGCGTTGGCACTGGCCCGTTCCCGCATCATGGGCGCGCGCTACCCGTTTTACCTGTTGGCTGATTCCCGCGATGGCCAGCTCAAAGAAGCCGACGTCACCCGCACCGCCCCGAGTTCGCAGAGCGTACACGCGAACATCCGTCATGGATTCGTCTATGAACGCGTACCGCACATAATGCTCAGTTCCATCGCCAACAACACAGAGATCGACGTCATCTGGGAGAAGTTTCAATCCGTTCTCGAACCCATTCGCGATCAACTCAACGGCGCGTTGAAACAGAAATGGGAAGAGTGGCAGATCCCGCGCGAAGCCGATGAAAAATGGCCGGAAGCGGCGAAAAAGCTTCAAACCGAATGGTGGAAACAGCGCATCGCGCGCCAGAAAGAAATCGACGCCTCTATTGCCGCCAAAGCCGAATTCGAATATTTGTACGACAAACCCTACGAAGATAAAAGAAAGGTCCGCGTTGCAGGGCCATTCACCGTTGAAAGCCTTTCTCCGCATCGCGTCCTCGCCGTCGATGAAAACGACGAACCGATCGACGGCGCATCCAAATCGAAGAGCGGCGACGAAGAGGGATTCGTCTCCATGATCCTGGAGAATCTCAAGACAGCCGGTGTCCAGCAGGCGCACAAGGAAGACAAGATCGCGTTCACCTCCATCACGCCTTGGCCGGGATATCTGGTCTGTGCCGAAGGCCGCTACCTCGAAGGTGCGGGCTCGGAAAAGCGTGCGGCCATCTTTATCGGGCCGGAGTTCGGCACGGTCTCGCGTCCGGATCTGGTGTCCGCTGCGCGGGAGGCGGGCGACGCCGGGTTCGACGTGCTGGTCGCCTGCGCATTTAATTACGACGCCCATTCGGCGGAGTTCGACAAACTGGGCCGCATCCCGGTGCTCAAGGCGCGCATGAACGCGGACCTGCACATGGCCGACGACCTGAAGAACACCGGCAAGGGCAACCTGTTCGTGATCTTCGGCGAGCCGGATATCGACATCTTGAACGCCGCCGACGGGCGGATTCAGGTGAAGGTGAATGGTGTGGACGTGTTCCATCCCAATACGGGCGAAGTCCGCAGCGACGGAGCGGACGGGATCGCGTGCTGGTTCATCGACACGGACTATAACGAGGAGAGCTTCTTTGTGCGTCACTCCTATTTCCTCGGCGCGAACGATCCGTACAAGGCGCTGAAGACGACGCTGAAGGCGGAGATCGACGAAGAGGCCTGGGCCACCCTGAACAGCGACACATCGCGTCCCTTCGACAAGCCGAAAAGCGGACGGATCGCCGTCAAGGTGATCAATCATTTGGGCGATGAGGTGATGAAGGTGTTCCGGGTGAAATGATGCCGCTCCGCCCTAGAGCAAAGAAACCGGCAATGAAAGTGCTCGTCGTCCGCCAGCCATGGGCTTGGCTGATCGTCAACGGTTTTAAAGATATCGAGAATCGTTCGTGGCGTACCCGCTATGAGGGGAAGTTACTGATTCAGGCTGGCGCGGCCCGCCCGGCGGCGGCCGCGTTGCATGAGGCTCGATCATTGGCCAGAAAGCACGGAGTTGAGCTACCCGACGAGTTCGAGAGGGGCGGCGTTATCGGGATGGTTCACTTGGAACGCTGTGTTACCAGTAGCCCGAGCAAATGGTTTCATGGCCCCATCGGATGGGTGCTCTCGAACGCGCGGAAGATCCCGTTTATACCGCTGAAGGGCCAACTCGGCTTATTTGACCCGCCTCGAAAGGCCACAAATAAACTGCGGGGCTTAAAATGAGCGCGATGGAGTTTTCGCGCGCACGCCGCAAGGCTTCGATTGGACCTCAAACTGGGGTCGGCGGCAGCAGCCGAAGAGCGGGGCGAATCGCCGTGAAGGTTATCAATCATCTCGGGGACGAGGTGATAAAGGTGTTCCCTGTGAAGTGAGACGGCCTTTGAGTTGTTCTGCGTTTTCTTTGCGTTCTTTGCGTCTTTGCGAGAAATTATTCTTCCAGTCCATTGACGACGCGCGTGATGCCATCCTTGATCAACACCACGTTGAAATTGATCAGCAGGCCAAGCCGCTTGTTCGCCAGACGTAAAATAAGTAAGGAGCTGCTTTCTGTGCAGCGCCGCAATCTCCGCGATCGACTTGATTTCGACGATTACGCTATCTTGAACCACCAGATCTGCGCGAAATCCCATTTCGATACGGGCGCCCTCGTATACCACCGGGATCATCTGCTGCCGCGCAACGCCCAGTCCACGTTTCTGTAGCTCGCTGGCCATAACGGCTTCGTAAACAGACTCCAATAGACCGGGCCCGAGAATCGTGTGAGCGCGATAGGCGACATCGACGATCTCTTTCGCCACAGCGTTCTCACTCATGCGTACCGTCAATATACGCTTCAGCGTCTCCGTAACCAAAAGAGCCGCCCGGCCTAAAAGAATAATTTCTCGCAAAGGCGCAAAGAACGCAAAGAAAAGCACAGAGCAATGGCCCCATCGGATGCGTACTCTCGAACGCGCGGACGACCCTGTTTTTACCGCTAAAGGGCCAACTCGGCTTATTTGACCCGCCTCGAAAGGTCACAAATAAACTGCGGGGCTTAAAATGAGCGCGATGGAATCCTTTCGCGCGCACGCCGCAAGGCCTCGATGTTGTCCTCAAAATTGGGTTCGGCAGCAGCGTTTGCCCGTTCCCCGGAGAGGTACGAGTTGCGCGGGATAAGCAAACTCTCGAGCAAACCCGAAGGGGTCCGAAAATCGGCGCTCACGCCACTTCGGCGTAGTCCACCTGCGTCGTCGGCTCTGGGATTGGGTCCCCGTCTTCCCTCATGCCTTCAAGATGAAACTCGATCCCTTCCTGCATGAGGCGCTTGATTTCATCCAGCGTATCGGCGGTCGCGATACAGCCCGGAAGATCCGGGACATACGCGCTATAGTTACCGCCCTGGGCCTTTTCGATTACGATGGCGTATTTCATGGCAGTGCTCATTTCTTCGGTTGCTGAAGCTGCGCCTGGCGGAAAATATCTGCAAGCGTTTTTGGATTCACGTCGTGACTGGGCTTACCCGCCACGGTCACGCGCCCGCGTTTAGCTGGATGGACATACTGTCGATGACTCCCTTTCTGAGAGTGAAACCTCCATCCATCCTCTTCAATCGCCCGGATCACCTCGCGTACTTTCATCATACAAGCTCTATTGCTGTGCTCACGTTACCACGCCAGCCAGGCGCGGCCTTGCGCTTCAAGCCCAGCGAGGCTTGCGTCCGCCGCTTTGGGCCCGTTCCTGGTTCAGGATCTTGTCGCCAGTTCCTCTCGATCCGAAGGCCCTGGCTCGCGCCGCTCCCGGCGCAAACCGCACGCCCAATGTTACGCTGTCCAAGAAGCTGGCCAACCAATGCAGTCGAAAGGCTGCATTTTGAGTTGCTCTGTCCGGGCACGTGGGAGATCGACGAGGCGAAGGACGAAACGGAGTCGAAGAAAATCGGGTTCAATGGAATTTCGCATCGCAGACACATTCACGGACAGCTTGACCAAGCTCACTGGCGACGAGCAGAAGGCCGTCAAGACCACAGCGTTCGACTTACAGTTAAATCCGGCGCATCCGAGTCTGCAATTCCACAAGTTAGACAAGGCGAAAGACCGGCGCTTTTGGTCGCTGCGGGTATCCATCGACATTCGGCTCATCGTCCACCGCACCGAGACCAGCTTGCTGCTCTGCTACGTGGGCCACCACGATAAGGCATATCAGTGGGCCGAACGGCGGAAACTGGAAACGCACCCCAAAACCGGCGCGGCGCAACTGGTGGAAATGCGAGAGACGTTTCAGGAGATCGCGGTTCCTAAATACGTGGATGTGTTACTGCCCGCGGCGCCAAAGCCGGCTCTGTTTGCGCGCGTTGCGGATGACGTGCTGTTGGGATACGGCGTCCCGGTCGAATGGTTGGCCGATGTGCGCCTCTCGAATGAGGACACGCTCCTTGAGCTGGCGGACCACCTACCCGGCGAGGCCGCCGAGGCGTTGCTCGATCTGGCTACCGGTGCCGCACCAAAGGCCGCTAAACCGGTTGCCGTAGGGGCCGATCCGTTCGCCCATCCCGACGCTCAACGCCGCTTCCGCACTATGGCCAACGTAGAAGAACTGGAGCGCGCGCTCGAGTATCCATGGGACAAATGGACGGTATTTCTTCACCCTGCGCAGCGCGCGCTCGTCGAGCGCGATTACGCCGGTCCGGCGCGGGTGGCTGGATCGGCGGGTACCGGAAAGACCATCGTCGCGTTACATCGGGCGGTCTTCCTGGTTCGCGCGAATCCGGTCGCCAGGGTTCTGCTTGCCACCTTCTCCGATACGCTGGCGAGCGCCTTGCGTCGAAACTGTGCGCCTTGATTAGCAACGAGCCGCGACTCGGGGAACGGCTGGAGGTCCACTCGATGAACGCAATCGGCCGGCGTTTGTATGAGGTAAACCTCGGCCGCCCGCGAATCGCATCGCGCGAAACGGTAAGAGATCTCTTGCGCGAGGCCGCGGAGGTCACGAAGGGCCACAAGTTCTCCGGCCAATTTCTACTGACGGAATGGGAGCAGGTGGTGGACGCGTGGCAACTGGATTCCTGGGAACTCTACCGCGATGTCGTCCGGCTGGGCCGCAAGACGCGATTGCAAGAAGCTCAGCGGGTGGTGCTTTGGTCGATTTTCGAGCGCGTCCGCTCCGCTCTCAAGCAACGAGGATTGGTCACTGAATCGGAAGTGTTTAGCCGGGTGGCATCGAAGCTTCGCGAGACCGGGCGTAGCCCGTTCGAATTTACGGTGGTCGATGAGGCGCAAGACGTGAGCGTTCCGCAGCTGCGATTCCTGGCGGCGCTCGGCGCCGGACGTCTCAACGGACTCTTTTTCGCCGGCGATCTCGGCCAGCGCATCTTTCAACAGCCGTTCTCCTGGAAGGCTCTTGGGGTTGATATCCGAGGGCGCTCGTCCACGCTGCGGATCAATTATCGGACGTCGCACCAGATTCGATCCCAGGCCGACCGCCTGCTCGGCCCGGAAGTGTCCGACGTGGATGGCAACCGCGAGGATCGCAAGGGAACCGTCTCGACGTTTAATGGTCCGCCGCCGGAAATTGCGGTGCTCGAAACCCGGGAAAAGGAAATTGAGAGGGCCGGTCAATGGCTCGCCGCGAGGGTTAAGGAAGGCATCCTTCCGCATGAGATCGGAATCTTTGTCCGCTCCGAGGCGGAATTGAGCCGGGCTCGCGCCGCGGCACAGTTCGCGAAGCTCCGGTACAAAGTGTTGGACGAAGGTGTCGAAACTATCACGGGACAAGCTTCCGTCGGTACGATGCACCTTGCCAAGGGTCTGGAATTCCGGGCTGTCGTAGTAGTGGCCTGTGACGATGAAGTGATTCCGTCGCAGGCGCGAATCGAGACCGTGGCGGACGATGCCGATCTTGAAGACGTCTATAACACCGAGCGCCACCTTCTATATGTTGCCTGCACACGCGCGCGCGACCGCTTGCTGCTGACGGCAACGGCGCCCGCATCGGAATTTCTGGACGATCTCCGATAACATCCTCGCCCCGGTCCCGTGACGATGAAGTGGTTGCGATCGGTTAGCAAATCGATTGGCGGAGACGCAGGTAAACGACGCCGGCAGCCCAGTCCGAATCTTCGGAACAGTGGTCGAGAAGCAAAATCTCTTCAATCACAGCCCCAATTGAAAGCGAATCGGGCGCCAGGACAATCGGCGTGCACCCGACTATCACTAAACGAGAAGGAAAAATATCTATGACCATGAAAAATCCGCCGCATCCAGGACGCAGCATTCGGAGCGCGTGGCTTGAGCCTTTGGGCTTGTCGATTTCCGAAGGGGCCAAGATTCTAGGCGTAACCCGTCAGGCCCTCAACAACGTCATTGCGGGAAGGTCGGCTATCAGCCCAGAAATGGCAATTCGGCTGACGAAGGGGTTCGGCAGCACAGAGGAAACGTGGTTGCGGATGCAGCTTGCTTATGATCTCGCCGCCGCCCGGAAGGACGAGCGCAAGATCAAGGTACCTCATCAGCCCGTTCCACAAGAGCTGCACATGCAAGGCGCCGCTGTTTGTGCAGCCCCAATCTCCGAATGGCGGCGCGGATCGAGTCGCGAAAACCTTCCACGACCTTCCCCCGGGCCTACTCTGCGTTTTTCTTTGCGCTCTTTGCGTCTTTGCGAGAAATTATTCTTCCAGCCCATTGACGACGCGTGTGATGCCATCCTTGATCAACACCACGTTGAAGTTGATCAGCAAGCCAAGTCGCTTGTTGGCCAGACGTAAATAGGTGAGGAGCTGTTTTCTATGCAGAGCCGCAACCCTCGGCGCGAACGATCCGTACAAGGCGCTGAAGACCACGCTGAAGGCGGAGATTAACGAAGAGGCCTGGGCCACGCTGAACAGCGACACCTCGCGTCCCTTCGAGAAGCGGAAGAGCGGACGGATCGCCGTCAAGGTGATCAATCATCTCAGGGATGAGGTGATGAAGGTCTTCCGGGTGAATTGAGACGGCCCGCACGGAGTTGCGAAAACCTCCACGACCCAGCGGGCGGGCGCGCCACCAAAAGCCTGAAAAATAATTTCTCGCAAAGACGCAAAGAACGCAAAGAAAACATAGAACAATGCGCAACGAGGCTGTCTGGTGGCAGCCAATCCGCTTGTTCGCCAGACGTAAATAGGTGAGGCGCCGTTCTTTGTGCACAGCCTCAATCTTCGAATGGAGGCGGCCCGGATCGAGTCGCGAAAACCTTCCACGACCCTCCCCCGGGCCTACTCTGCGTTTTTCTTTGCGCTCTTTGCGTCTTTGCGAGAAATTATTCTTCCAGCCCATTGACGACGCGTATGATGCCATCCTTGATCAACACCACGTTGAAGTTGATCAGCAAGCCAAGTCGCTTGTTGGCCAGACGTAAATAGGTAAGGAGCTGTTCTTTGTGCACAGCCCCAATCTCCGAATGGAGGCGGCCCGGATCGAGTCGCGAAAACCTTCCACGACCCTCCCCCGGCCTACTCTGCGTTTTTCTTTGCGCTCTTTGCGTCTTTGCGAGAAATTATTCTTCCAGCCCATTGACGACGCGTATGATGCCATCTTTGATCAACACCACGTTGAAGTTGATCAGCAAGCCAAGTCGCTTGTTGGCCAGACGTAAATAGGTAAGGAGCTGTTCTTTGTGCAGCCCCAATCTCCGAATGGAGGCGGCCCGGATCGAGTCGCGAAACCTTCCACGACCTTCCCCCGGCCTACTCTGCGTTTTTCTTTGCGCTCTTTGCGTCTTTGCGAGAAATTATTCTTCCAGCCCATTGACGACGCGTATGATGCCATCTTTGATCAACACCACGTTGAAGTTGATCAGCAGGCCAAGTCCTTGTTGGCCAGACGTAAATAGGTAAGGAGCTGTTCTTTGTGCAGCCCCAATCTCCGAATGGAGGCGGCCCGGATCGAGTCGCGAAACCTTCCACGACCTTCCCCTGGGCCTACTCTGCGTTTTTCTTTGCGCTCTTTGCGTCTTTGCGAGAAATTATTCTTCCAGCCCATTGACGACGCGTGTGATGCCATCCTTGATCAACACCACGTTGAAGTTGATCAGCAAGCCAAGTCGCTTGTTGGCCAGACGTAAATAGGTGAGGAGCTGTTTTCTATGCAGAGCCGCAATCTCCGCGATCGACTTGATTTCGACGATTACGCTATCTTGGACCACCAGATCTGCGCGAAATCCCATTTCAATGAGAGTGCCATCGTAAACCACCGGGATCGTCTGCTGCCGCGCAACCGTCAGTCCACGTTTCTGTAGCTCGCTGGCCATAACGGCTTCATAAACCGACTCCAATAGACCGGGCCCGAGAATCGTGTGAGCGCGGTAGGCGACATCGACGATCTCTTTCGCCACGGCGTTCTCACTCATGCGTACGGTCAGTATACGCTTCCGTGTCTCAGTAACCAAAATAGCCACCCGAGCGTTTCTTTGCGTCTTTGCGAGAAATTATTCTTTTAGGCTGTTGACGACGCTCCGCGTGCTTCAGGTAATATCCGATCATCTGATAAACGTCCGGTAACTGAAGGGTGTCGTACTTGTGCACGATCTGTTCAGCGGTTGCGCCACAGTTGAACGCTCGAACCACCAGGTCCAGCGTGACCCGAGTGCTGCCAACGCGATACGCGCCCTGGAGGTCCAGCGTCAAAGGGATTGTGTCGAGGACTGCGCTCACATTCAGATTGTCGACCGGCGTCTGCCATTGAAGCAACCACGAGCTCGGTCTCCCCGGCCCATTTCACATTTTCCAAATTTATATTCCCCCCACTTACAACAACTTACCCGCCCGCTCCCCTTGGATCCTCACCCCCACCCTCTAACATGAAATCGTATGAGCACCGAACGCAGAATCCGCGCCTCTCAATTGAACGGCGCCCGTTCCCGCGGACCTGTCACGCCCGCCGGCCGCCAAAAATCCTCGGCCAACAGCGCCCGTCATCATCTCCTGTCTAAGACGATCCTCCTCGAGAACGAGAGACCCGAGGCTTTCGCCGATCTCCTCGCCGGTCTCACCAGCGAATTCAACCCGCAGACCGAGACCCAGCGCGCGCTCGTCGAGAATATGGCCGTCTCTCGCTGGCGCCAAATGCGGATTTGGGCCGTCGAGCGAGCTACCCTCCAATCGGCAATGGAAGCCCACGATCCCGATGCGACTGACGGAGCCACCCGCGTCGCTCTCGCCTTCCGCTCACTCGCCGATGACTCCCGCACACTTGACGTGCTAAGTCGCTACGAAACTCGTTTCGATCGCCAATTCGCCCGCTCTCTCAACCTACTCATCAAGCTAGACCCTCTTCGTACGACAGGCCTCCCGGCCTGTCGAAGCGCCGAAGGCGCTCCTCTGTCCGCTCAAAACGATCTCTGCCAAACGAACCTAATCCCAATTCCGGACACCGAAATCAAAGCTCCAGAGCCCTCACCAAGTGGCGTGGACCTCCCGGCCGAAGGCGCTCCTTCGCCAGAAGATAATTTCTGCCAAACGAACCTAATCTCACAATCGGACACAGCCCTGGTACCGCCGGCGGTCTTGCCGCCGGCGCCCACGCGTCGTCCCACCGAACCCGCCCCGCTCCTGGCCCATTTCCCCACCTTCGTCTTCGACGAAGCCGATACCCCCATCGCCACCTCCCCTCATCCACGCGTAATAGCACACAGGGTTACCTCAGCCGCCGCCGCGGCGTCTATACTGAACATAAGATGACCGCGCTCCGTTTCCTCCTCCTGGTCGGACTAACGGCCTCGCTCGCTCCTGCCGCCGATGACGCCGCCTTCCACGCCGCCGTCGACCCCCTCTTCAAGAACGTCTGCGCCGGCTGTCACAATCCGCAGCTCTCCTCCGGCGGAATGAACATTCAGGTCTTCCTCGACCCGCAATCGCTTACCAAAAATCGCGATGGCTGGGAGGTCATCCTCCAACGGCTCCGCGCCGGCGAGATGCCGCCCCCGGGCATCCCCAAGCCGCCCGCCGAAAAAGTTACCGCGCTCACCGGCTACATCCAGGCCCGCCTCGACGATCTCGATAAGGCCGTCAAAGCCGACCCCGGCCGCGTCGTCGCCCACCGCCTCAACCGCTACGAATATCGCAACACCATCCGCGATCTCCTGGCCGTCGATTTCCAGGCCGACAAAAACTTCCCCACCGACGATTCCGGCTACGGCTTCGATAACATCGGCGACGTTCTCACCGTCTCGCCGCTGCTGATGGCGAAGTACATCGCCGCCGCCCAGCGCATCGCTGCGCGCGCCATGGCCCCGATCCGCTGCCGAAACCGATCGAAATTGAGCGTTCGGCCGCAAGACAAGACCATCACGCCGCCTCGACCGCAGCACCATCGAGACCACGCGTCCGCGTCGATTTCGATGGCGAATACAACATCCGCTTCGGCCTGCAGGGCGAGCGCGCCGCCGATGCCAAGCCCGTCACTCTGGCCTTCTGGATGGATGGCAAGCTGGCCCAGAGCATGTCGGTCGAAACCAAGCCCTCCAAGCTGGTCTACTTCGATCCTTACTCCGAAGAGCACATGCGCGTGCATCTCCCCGAAGGCGACACGCCTTCCGCGCCGGCTTCATCGACGACGATTTCGTCAAGGGCACGCTCGCCCAGGCCGATCTCTACAACCGCAAGAAGAACAAGTTCATCGATTCCATCACCTTCGTCGGCCCCTACGCCTCCGAGACGGAGAGCGCCAGCCGCAAGAAGATCCTGATCTGCGATCCCAAAACCGGCGCCGCCTGCGTCGCAGAAGATCGTCGCCAACCTGGCCCATCACGCCTACCGCCGCCCCGTGACGCCGGCGGAGATCGCCGCGCTCATGCGGTTCGTCGCCCTGCGCGAAGCCCAAGGCCAGAACGCGGAGCAGGGAATTCAATTGGCGATCCAGGCCATGCTGGTCTCGCCGAACTTCCTGTTCCACATCGAACAATCGCACGGGAACGGCCGCGCATCCCGTCTCCGATTTCGAACTCGCGTCGCGCCTCAGCTATTTCCTGTGGAGTTCCATGCCCGACGACGAATTGCTCGCTCTCGCCGCGCCGGAAGAAGCTGCACGATCCCGCCACGCTCGATGCGCAGGTGAAGCGCATGCTGGCCGATCCACGTTCTAGCGCCCTCGCCGCCAATTTCGCCGGCCAGTGGCTGGAAATCCGCAATCTCGACGTCGTCAAGCCCGATCCCAAGAAGTTCCCCGAATGGAACTCCGAACTGCGCGACGCCATGAAGACCGAAACGCGCCTGTTCTTCGACTACATGCTGCGCGAAAATCGCCCCATCTCCGATTTCCTCGACGCCCGCTACACCTTCCTGAACGAGAGGCTGGCGAAGTTTTACGGCATTCCAGGTGTCAAGGGCCCCGAATTCCGCCGGGTGGAACTCGCCACCGATCAGCGCGGCGGCGTGCTCAGCCAGGCCAGCGTGCTCACCGTTTCCAGCTATCCCACCCGCACCTCCGTGGTGCTGCGCGGCAAGTATCATCCTGGACAACATTCTGGGCTCGCCCGTGCCGCCTCCGCCGCCCGATGTTCCGCCGCTCGATGAAGCGGCCGTCGGCAAATCCGCTTCGCTGCGCCAGCAGATGGAGAAGCATCGCGCCGACCCGGCCTGCGCCGTCTGCCACAACAAGATGGACCCGCTCGGCTTCGGCCTCGAGAACTACGACGCCATCGGCAAGTGGCGCACCATGGACGGCAAGTTCCCCGTCGATTCCAGCGGCACCCTGCCCAACGGAAAGACGTTTTCCACGCCCGCCGAAATGCGCGATGCGCTCGACCAGCGCGCTTGCCCGCAGTTCTCCGCGCTGCCTCACCGCAGAAGATGATGACATATGCGCTCGGCCGCGGCCTCGAACCGTACGACGCGCCGCACCGTCGATGCCATCGAACAAGCAAGCTGGCCGACATCGGATTATCGGCTTCCAGACGCTGATCTACGCGAATCGTGCACAGCTGCCGTTCCTCAATCCCGCGACGAAGACCGTCGCTGCGCCGCGCAGACAGAGCTGCCGTGTCAAAAGTCCAAGTCGGCGGCTGAGAAGCGCAAACTGAGTCGATGACCTCGATCGACGCAAAGCGCTCCGACGGCGAACTTTTCTGCGCGGCATGGGCACCGCCGTCGCGCTTCCGTTCCTCGATGCCATGGTGCCGGCCATGTCGCGCCGCTCGCCAAGGCGCCCGTGCGCATGGCGTTCGTCTATGTGCCCAACGGCATCATCATGAGCACTGGAATCCGGACTACGAAGGCAAGCTCGGCGAACTTCCGCGCGTGCTCAAGCCGCTGGAGCCGCTCAAGGACGACATCCTCCTGCTCGGCAACCTCACCCACAACACCGGCCGCGCGCTGCTCGATGGCGCGGGCGATCACGGCCGCTGCTGCGGCTCCTATCTCACCGGCGTCCAGGTCAAGAAACGCTCATCGATATCAAGGCCGGCATCTCCTTCGACCAGATCGTCGCCAACCAGATCGGCGGCAAGACGCGCTTCCCGTCGCTCGAGATCGGCATGGAAGACGCGCCGCCAGGCGGGCGATTGCGATTCCGGCTACTCCTGCGCTTACACCAACAATCTCGCCTGGCGCAGCGAGACCGCAGCCGCTGCCGCCCATTCTCGATCCGCGCGCGCTGTTCGAGCGCCTGTTCGGCGATGGCGTCATCCTCTGCGCCCGAAGCGCGCAAGCGCGCAGGCCAAGTACCGCCGCAGCATTCTCGATTTCGTCACCGACGATACCACGCACAAGCTCGAAACCAGGCTCGGCCCGACGGACCGCCGCAAGCTCGACGAGTATCTCTCCTCCATTCGCGAAATCGAACGGCAGATCGAAAGCCGCAGAAGGACCAACGCGCAGATCGATCCGCACATGGATAAGCCCTACGGCGTCCCGGCCGATTTCGCCGAGCACTTCAAGCTGATGACCGACATGATCACGGTCGCGTTCCAGGCCGACCTGACGCGCGTCGTCACGTTCCTGGTCACGCGCGAAGGCACTCGCGCGCCTATCGCGAAATCGGCATCCCCGACGGCCACCATCCGCTCACGCACCATCGCAACCAGCCCGATCTGATGGAGAAGGTCGCGCAGATCAACACCTATCACGTGCAGCAGTTCGCCGGGTGGGTCGAAAAGCTGAAGACCACCAAGGAAGGCGATTCGCAACCTGCTCGACAACTCGATGATCGTCTACGGCGCCGGTCTCTCCGACGGCAACCGCCACCTGCACGAAGACCTGCCGACGCTGATCGCGGGCAACGCCGGCGGCGACGATCAAGACCGGCCGCCGCATCGTGTACCGCCGGGAAACGCCGATGTGCAATCTGTTCCTGACGCATGATGGACCGCATGGGCGTCCACATGGAAGATTTCGGCGATTCCACCGGCCGCGTCACCGGGCTCGATGGCGGATTGAACTTAGGCTGATCCATGCAGTTCGGCGGAGGGGGCACGCCCCCGGTTGGCGTACTCTTCGACGGCGCGTTCGAGCGCATTGGCCGATCTGTTGCCCTAGCTGTACTCTACGGTCTGCAATCCAAAAGCGAAGCGCGCGTCGCCTCCATTTCCGTCAACCGTCCCGATCTTACCGCGGCCCAATTCTGCGATGCGGTGAAGACGTATTACTCCGGCGGCGGCTTCTTCGGCGGCGGTCTCCCCGTCGGCGCCGCCGGATGGGAACTCAGCGGCCGCTGCCGGTTTACGCCAAGCTGCTCGCCAAAAAGGACGAGGAGGATGAGCCCGTCTTCAAGACGTCCCTCTCAGCCTCATCGATACCGCCGATCCCGCGATATTGATGCGCAATGCGCTCACCGCCTCGCAGCCGCACAATTCCATCATCGTCGCGTCGGGTTCGCTGGCCTCCGTCGCGCGCCTGCTCGCTCTCCGTGGCTCGAATTTGCTCATCGAAGACACCGTGCGCCATCTGGTCATCGCAGATCCGAAGAATGTAGATCCAAAGAATGGCGATGCCCAGCGATTCTTTGCCGAGTGGCCCATGCCCATCTACCTCTGCGGGGCCGAGATCGGCGATGCCATCCGCTACCCTGCTGCCAGCATCGAGAGCGATTTCAAGGGTCCCAAGCCGAATCCCTTCGCCGATGCCTATCGTGCCTTCGGCGAGATGCCCTACGACGCTCCCACCGCTGCCGCGGACGCCGGGCTGTTCGCCGTGCGAACGAAGGCCGGCCTCTTCAAGCTTTCCGATCCCGGAACCTTCCGCGTCTCCGCCTCGGGCGCGATCGAGTTGGAGCCCTCCGCGACCGGCAAGCACCGGCGTCTGATCCTCGATGAGACGCAAAAGGACAATGTGGTGAAGGCGCTTACCCAACTCGCAAGCACTCCTCCCCGTCCGGGAGGCGGACGCCGCGGCGCGCGGCCCGAGGCCGCCCCCGCCAACGCGAACGGCAATCAGCCGGCGGTTGTAAAGAAAAAGTAGCCTTCAAATGCAGCCGTCCCTCGCACCGATCCCTGGCGCTGGATCGTCGTACTGGTTCCCTGCCTGTTTCTCTGGTTCGTTCCTGTCGCCGGGCTCACGCCCGCGCAATCGCACTCGCTCGCTATCTTCGTCGCCACCATCGTCGCGCTGGTCGCGCAGCCCGTACCCATGGGGGTCAGCGTCATCGTCGCCATCACGGTGCTCGCGCTCACGCGCACACTCACGCCCGTACAGGCGCTCTCCGGCTTCTCCAACGTCACGGTCTGGCTCGTCTTCACCGCGTTCCTCTTCGCGCGCGCCGTCACCGCCACTGGGTTCGGAACGCGCGTCGGCTATCTCTTCATCCAGCGATTCGCCCGCACGCCCCTCAGTCTTGGCTACTCGCTCGCGGCGGCCGATCTCGCGCTCGCGCCCTTCATCCCATCTGACACCGCTCGCGGCGGCGGCATCGTCTTCCCCGTAGTCCGCAGCGTCGCCGCCGATTTCGGCTCCGTGCCCGGACCCACCTCGAAGCTCATCGGCGAATTCCTGGTGCTGGTCTCCTATCACACCACCTACACCGCCTCGGCGATCTTTCCTCACCGGCATGGCCGCCAATCCGCTCATCGCCGAATTCGCCCGCCAGATCGGCCACGTCGAGCTCACTTGGATCCGCTGGCTCGCCGGCTCCGTTCTTCCCGGGCGCTCACTTGATCCTCGCGACTGTCTCGTTGATTCGCAAGCTGGCGCCCCGCCCAAAATCCGCGACACCAGCGCCGCGCGCGCGAGTTGGCCCGCCACGAACTCGAGCGTATGGGTCCGATGAAGCGCGAGGAGAAGTGGCTGGTGGCGATTCTTCTGGCCGTGATGACCGGCTGGATCACATCGCCCTGGCACGGCCTTTCGAATACTGTCGTCGCCCTCGGCGGCGTCTCCGCCATTCTGCTGGCGCGCGTGCTCGCAGTGGGAAGACCTGCTCGCCGAGCGCCGCGCCTGGGATGCGCTGGTGTGGTTCGCCGGGCTCGTCATGATGTCCGACGTGCTCGTCAGCCGGCGGCGCGATTCGCGTGCTCTCCGACCGGTGGTTTCACGTGCTCGCTCGGATGGCCGTGGCAGGCTGCGCTGGTCGCGCTGGTGGTCTCTTACCTATATATCCACTACAGCTTCGCCAGCATGACCGCGCACATCACCGCGCTCTATCCCGCGTTCTTGACGGCCGCGCTGGCTGCCGGCGTTCCGCCCATGGTCGCCGCCTTGCCGCTGGCCTATTTCTCCAATCTCGATGCCGGCATCACGCACTACGGAACCGGCTCCGCGCCGGTTTTCTTCGGCGCCGGCTACGTGAGCCAAACCGATTGGTGGCGCATCGGCTTCATCATCTCTCTGATGAATCTGGTCATCTGGCTCGGCATCGGGATGTGGTGGTGGAAACTGGTGGGCTTGTGGTGATTTCCAACACAGAAGCTCTATTCGTCACGCAGCGCAATCGCCGGGTCCACGCGCGACGCCCGCAGCGCCGGAATGCAGCACGCGCACAGCGCCACGCACAACAGCACCCCCGCCGCGCCCGTGTAAATCGCCGGGTTGATGGCCTCCACCCCGAAGAGCAGCGTGCGAATCCATTGCGCGCACAGGTAGGCGCCGGCCAGCCCTGCCATCACTCCGAGCGCCACCGGTTGCATTCCCTGGCCCACGATCATCCGCAGCACCTGTCCGTGCCGCGCGCCCAGCGCCATGCGGATACCGATCTCGCGCGTTCGTTGCGTAACAAGGTACGCCACTACGCCGTAGATGCCGATCGCAGCCAGCAGCAGCGCCATTGCGGCGAAGCCCGCGAGCAGCGACGTGCGGAAGCGTTCCTGTTTCACCGAGCCGGCGAGCAACTCGGCCGCGGGACGGATGTCCGTCGCGGCCAGCTCGCGGTCCACTGCGCGCACCTGCTCGCGGATCAACGGCGCGAGGAGAGATTCATCGGCCGCGCTGCGGATCACGATGCCCACGTTGTTCTGCACGTCGTCGGGAAACGGCAGGTAAACCTCAGGTCCGACGGCCGAATCGAGGCCATTCTGTTTGGCGTCTGCCACCACGCCGGCAATCACCACCCACGGATTCCCCTTGTCCTGAGGACGCCCGAAGTTAATACGCTTGCCAACCGGGTCTTGCGTTGGGAACCACTTGTGCGCGAAAGTCTGGTTGACCACAGTGACCAGGGCGTGGTTCGGCGCGGAATCATGGGCGTCAAACGACCGGCCGCGCAGCAGTTGGATTCCAGCCGCGTGAAAGTATCCGGGCGTGACGGCCTTGTGCCACACCTCGCGTTCGTACTCGCGCGGCGGCCGGCCTTCGATCGTGGCCGTGCCGCTCCACGTCGAGCCTTCGAGCGGCAGGCCCGTGGTGGCGCCCACTGCCACTACGCGGAGGTCGCTCTTCAATCCTTCGACAAGCTGGTCAAGCGCGCTTACGACCGCCTTGTCCTCGCGATATCGCGGCGTCGAAAAGTTGACGTGGAACGTCAAGGCGCGATCGGTTTGAAAGCCCGGATCGACATGCTCGAGCCGCACCAGGCTCTCCACCAGCAAGCCCGCGCCGGTGACGAGCATCATGGAAAATGCGATCTCCGCCGAGACCAGCAGATTGCGTGCGCGCCGGCTTTGCGCGGAGGCGGCGTGGGTCCGGTCGGCGAGAGCGTCGGCGCCCTGGTTTGAAAATGCCGGGAGCAATCCAAAAAAGGCCGGCGCCGCGAGCGACACAGCGAGATCGAAGGCTGCCACCGCCCAATCGATGCGCACCTCGGTCAAGAGGGGCAGGGAACCGGCGGCTGTGTTCATCAGGATGGATCGCAACCCGGCGGCAAGCGCGAGCCCCAACGCGCCACCCGTCACCGAGACCGCCAGGCTCTCCGTGAGCAACTGCCGCGCGATCTGCCAGCGGCTCGCGCCCAGCGCCGTGCGAATGCCGATCTCACGCGCGCGCCGGACGCCTCGGCTCAACTGCAGGTTCGCGATGTTGGCGCAAACGATGAGCAGTAGAAACGCCACAGCTCCCATCAGCAGCACGATGGGCGAGCGCGCGTTGCCGACCGTCCAATCGCGAAGCGGGCCGAGGCCGACGCCCATCTTCGTATTCGTATCCGGATACTCGTGCTCGAGCTGCGAGGCGATCGCCGTCATCTGCGAGCGCGCCCTGCCGAGCGTCACGCCGGGCTTCATGCGCGCAAGTACGCGCAGTCCATGTGGCCGGCGCTGCTCCACAAAGGCGCGCGGCTCGTAACCGAAGGGAACCCAGAGCTGGATGCCGCGCGTAGGAAAGAAGAACGCCTCTGGCATTACGCCCACCACTTCCATGGGAACGGAGTTGATTGCAATGGTTTTGCCGATGACGTGCCGGTCGCCGCCGAAGGCCGTTTGCCACAGACCGTAACTCAGGATCGCTACGCGGTTCTTGCCTGCGAAGCCCTCCTCCTCGCGGAAGACGCGGCCCATCAGAGGGGTTGCGCCGAGCACGTCGAATAGGTTGCCGGTAGTGCGGAGCGCCTTGATGCGTACTGGCTCGCCTTGGCCGGTGAGGAAGAAGTTGTTTCCGGTCTCCGCTTTCCATCCGCCGCCCTGATAGGCCGCGATGTCCGTGAATACGGAGTTTCGCTTGCGCCAATCGGCAAAATTCGCCGGCGACGCCTGTGCATCGGTCCATCCGATGAGTGGATTCGTCTCCCAGATTTCGAGCAGCGCTTCCGGCTTCGGATAAGGCAATGGGCGCCACAGCACGGCCCGGGCGACGCTGAACATGGCGGTGGTCGCCCCGATGCCCAGCGCAAGCGTGAGCACCGCCACCACCGTGAACCCTGGCTCGCGCAGCAGCCCTCGCAAGGCGTAGCGGAAATCCGATAAGAAGCGGTTCATGCGCACTTCTCCTTGCCGGTTAGACGCCGCCGCGGCGGGAAAGTCGCGAAGGCTATTTGGTATGCATGCTGTACACGAAGACGGTGACTTGCGGCTTGTCCGCGATTCCGTCGTTCTTAGTGCGGGCCGTAAGCGATTCGGCCAGTTGCTTTGTTGTTAAGCCAGAGGCCCGAACCTCGCCAATCGAAGGAACGGAAACGAAACCTGTCGTCTGAACAACATACCTTCCGACGATTCCGGGGACTTGATAGACCCAGATGCCAATCGTATCTTCAGGAGCGATGACGTAGGCGTTCAGTTCTTCGCGCGGCCGCGTCGATCCCATGAGAATCACGCGAAACGCGTCGTAGAACTTCCTGCGAGTCTTCGGCTCTTCGATCGCGTCCATCAGCACGCGGTCACCCTCGTGAATCTGCCTGGACGGCGGTGGTTCTTCGAATAAGGATATCCGGAAATCGCCCGGAATGAGACTTGAAACATGTTTCCAGTGCCTCGACACGAATCTCGAACCCCAGCCACGGCCGTCCCTGATCGATCAGTTAGGATCCGTCGGATCACATCGCCTTTTGCCGTTACCTCGCCATGATCGGTCTCGCCCGATAAGCGCTTCGTTTGATACTCAACCCGTGCCCCGTTAGCCAATGAAAGCGTGAAGACGGTTCCCTGTGCGCAGAGCGCTGCCGATGCAAAATCAGGCAAATGATCGATCTCACGGACGTTCTCCCTCGCCGATCACGATGACTTTCGGCTGCCGCACTGGTACGTAAATCCCCCGCTGCGGCGGATGAAACCTGGTCTGTATGCGCACGCCCGCAATTGTGCCGAGAGCCGCCCCAGCCAGCGCGGCAGCCAACGGAATCCAAGTGCGGAGCGTGCGCCGCCGGCGCGCGACCTTGCGGCGGTACGCCCGGAGCACTCTGGCGTTCAGAGTTTCCGGATGGAGCGGAGGCTCCCAGAATTGACGAAGGCCGGTCACACGATCTCCTCGTAAAGCTTCAACAACGGCAAGCTTGCACGCAGATTCTCGCGCCCGCGGCTCAGGCGCGCTTTCACCGCGTTTGGCTCAATTCCCAGCACTGCAGCCGTTTCGGCGAGACTCATCTCCTCGAATTCGAAAAGCACAATGGCCTCGCGCTACGCGCGAGGCAGCGCCAGCACGGCGCGCCGGACGCCTTCAGCGGTGTGGCCGCGAATCAGCGCTTCCTCCACGCTCGGGTCCGGAGCGGCGAATTCGCACTCCGCCTCGCCGCGTTCCACGCCCCCGAGCCGCCGCAAGGCGAGATTCCTCGCGATGCCAAGCAGCCATGTCCGCAACTGCGCGCGCGACGGATCGAAACGGGCCGGCTTGCGATTGAGCGTGATAAAACACTCCTGCGCCACGTCTTCGGCGTCGGCCTCCGATTTCAGAGTGGCCCAGGCAAAGCGGTAGACGGCATCGCGATACCTGCCATAAAGAATCAGGAACGCAGTCTCATCGCCGCGGTCAGAGCGCTTCAATAATTCGGCGTCGCTCATCGTCGTCTATTATTCATCGGACAATGCGAAAAGGTTACGCTACGGGTATAATTTTCGAGGAGATTCCATGAAGCTTCGATTGACCACACTGTTCCTATCGAGCCTCGCCTGTGCCGCGGCGCAGGAGCATTGGGTGGCTACGTGGGCCACCGCCCAATTGATGGCTAGATTGCCGGCGCCCGCGCCGGCCGCGAATGCCAAGCAACCGCCGGTCACGCCACCGCCCGGCTCGCGCTTCAACAATCAGACAGTGCGGATGATCGCGCGCGCCAGCATCGGCGGCCGCCGCGTGCGCATCAAGCTTCAGAACGCCTTCGGCAACGCGCCCGTCATGATCGGCGCCGCGCACATCGCGGTACGCGCCAACGATTCCGCGATCGTCCCCGGCTCCGACCGGGCGCTCTCCTTCGACGGCGCGCCCGGCTGCATGATCGGACCCGGCGTCGTGTTGTTGAGCGACCCCGTCGATTTCACCTTCGCGCCGCTCGCCGATCTCGCCGTGAGTCTGTACATTCCCGGCGAGACCGGACCGCCCACGAATCACGCCACCGCGCTGCACACCACCTTCATCCAGAGCGGCGACGCCACATCCGCCGAGGCGATGCCCGATGCCGCCCACACGCAAGCGTATTACTGGCTGGCAGGAATCGACGTGGTTGCGCCGCCGGCCGCCGCCGCAATCGTGACCTTCGGCGATTCCATTACCGACGGAGCGCGCTCCTCGAACGAAAGCAACCACAGTTGGCCGGCGCTGTTGGCCGCGCGTCTTGCGGCCGACAAGGCAACCGCGAACATCGGCGTCGCCAACATGGGAATCGGCGGCAACCGCGTGCTGCGCGACGTCTCTGGCGTGAGCGCGTTGGGACGGTTCGATCGCGACGTGCTCAGCCAGTCCGGAGTGAAGTGGGTCATGCTACTCGAAGGCATTAACGACATCGGCCATGGAACCACCGCTCCCGCCGAAGCCGTGACGGCGGAAAATCTCATCGGCAGCTATAAGCAACTGATCGAACGCGCGCACACGCAGGGCGTGCTGACCATCGGCTGCACGCTGACTCCGTACGAAGGCGCTAACTACTACCGCGAGGATTTCGAAAAGGTGCGCGAAGACGTCAACGCATGGATCCGCACGCCGGGTAACTTCGACGCATTCGTCGATTTCGAGGCTGCCGTCCGCGATCCAGCCGACCCGAAGAAGTTCCGCGCGGAATTCGATCCGGGCGATCATTTGCACCCAAACGACAAGGGCTACGAAGCGATGGCGAATGCGATCGACTTAGTGCTCTTCAGCGGGAAGAAGGCGAAACGTTAGAAGATTGGCTTGATCGCCGCCACCGCATTGAATTAATCAGGTGAAAGGCTCTCACCCGCCGCTCGATGGTCGGATCGACTCATTAGGTTCGATAGCTAACCTTGGTGGTAGTACTCCAAACCAGTGAGTAGTACTCAGGAGCCCTATTACTTGGAGATATTTCCTAGCTTCGGTGGACTATATCGGTGTGCCCACTCAAAGTTCAGTTGATCCAGCCCAGCAGATCCGAGGGTTTGACCGAATTTACCAGTGGAATGGCTCACTCTACGTGCCATTTCATAGCGTGCCGGTTGCGGCAGGCCTATTCTTGTCTCAGTCCATGGATCGGGTTGAGAAACACCACGATTGCCGCCCGAACAGGAGTTTCGTCATGGCGTCCGTGATCTATATCTGAATGCCCTCCGAACCCACCGTCGCCATCTGGCCGCAGCCCGGGTGCAGGGAGATTCAATGATCGATCGGGGAATTGAAGATGGCCATGTCATTGTTTTTCAGCACTCTGGTTTTGATTCCGTCGAACACAACAGAATCTTGGTAGTCGAGAAAGTCGGCGAAGAGGAAGGCTGGGGAGCCTGGAGTCTGAAGAGACTCATCGTTGAGCAGGGTCGGTCATCCAGCCGGAATGAGTTTGGAGATGAAATTGACTGGAAAGAGCCGGTATTGACGCTCCGCTCACATAACCGCCGCATCAATCCTTGGCAACTGGATGGAGACGGGCAGTACAGAATTCGTGGGGTTCTCCTCCGCTGTCTGCATCCCGAGGAGGTCGATCTGATGGAAACGGAGAGCCTCCAATTTGTTGTCGGGGATGAAAAGATGCTTCTGGAGTGAGTTCAACCGCGGTGCCTGCAAAATGATGGTACGGACGCAAGGGCATACCCCTCCATCGGAGTTCCGCTTGTTCCACGCACCACCTTGGCCAACCCATTCCGGGCGATTGCTGACATCGGCCGACAAAGCAGTCGATGCTCTCACGGCCGAGCTATTCGAGAAGATCGCGGCTGTAGCTGATGAAAACATGCGTCGCGCCCAGTACCGGCGCTCTCTCACGGATTCCGCCACGCGCGCTTATCCCGCGCCATCAGCTCGTCCGCCTCTTTCGGTCCCCACGTCCCCGCGGCATAGTTCGGGAAATTGCGCGGCGGCAGCGCTTTCCACACATCGAGCAGCGGCTGCACCACGCTCCAGCCGGCTTCCACCATGTCGGCGCGCTGGAACAGCGTTGCGTCGCCGATCATGCAGTCGTAGAGCAGGCGCTCGTAGCCGGTACTCGGCTCATTGCCGAAGTAATCGCCGTAGCGGAAATCCATGTTGACCGGCCCGATATCCACCGCGATGCCCGGCACCTTGGCGCCGAAACGCAGCGAAATGCCTTCATCGGGCTGGATGTGCAGCACCAGCAGGTTCGGCGCAAAGCTTCTCGACCGGCGTATCGCGAAACAGCACGAACGGCGCGCGGCGGAATTGAATGGCGATCTCCGTCACACGCTTTGGCAGGCGCTTGCCGGTGCGGATGTAGAACGGAACATCGGCCCAACGCCAGTTATCGATGGAAAGCTTCAGGGCGACGAACGTCTCGGTGTTCGAATCCGGCGCGACGTTCGCTTCGGAACGGTACGCGGGGCACGCCTTCGTTGTCGATCTCTCCCTCTCCATACTGCCCACGGACGGCGCGCGTCAGCACGTCTTCAGGCGCCAGCGGTTGGATGGCGTGCAGGATTTTCGCCTGCTCGTCGCGGACAGCGTCGGCGCCGAACGAGATGGGCGGCTCCATGGCGGTGAGCGTCACCAGTTGCAGAATATGGTTCGGAACCATGTCGCGCATGGCGCCGGCATGGTCGTAATAGCCGCCGCGCTGTTCCACGCCCAGCGTCTCCGCCACGGTGATCTGCACGTGGTCGATGTAGCGGCGGTTCCACACCGGCTCGAAGATGCCGTTCGAGAAGCGAAAGACCAAGATGTTCTGAACGGTCTCCTTCCCCAGGTAATGGTCGATGCGGTAGATCTGATTCTCAGTAAGGACCCGTCCGACTTCCTTGTTCAACCCGCGCGCCGATTCCAGGTCGTGCCCAAACGGCTTTTCGATTACTACGCGGCGCCAGTGTCCGCCATCCTGATTAGTGAGCCCCGCATCGCCGAGATGCTGCACCACCTCACCGAACAACGCCGGCGCGGTAGCCAGGTAGTAGAAGTAATTACCGCTCGTACCGTGCTTCGCGTCGATGCCTTCGAGGACAGGTTTGAGACCTTGGTGAAAGCCGGGATCTTTGAAGTCGCCTGAAGCGTAGTAAGTGCGCTCGGTTAGCCAGTCGCAGAACTTACAATCGTTCGGCGCTTCGCCAAATTCAGTTAGATCGGCGCGAAGCTGTTTGCGAAACTCATCTTCGCTAATCTTTTCGATGGCGCAACCCAGCAGGGCGAACTCTTTGGGCAGGAGCTTTTTCTGCGCCAGGTGATAAAGGGATGGAATCAGCTTCCGTTTGGTGAGATCGCCGGAGGCGCCGAAGATCACCATGACGCATCGGTCGGCGGGTTTGCCATGGTTTTCGGCGCCGGTCTGCGTGTTTTGCGGGACGGCCGGCGGCTTGGCGTCGCTCACTTGGGCTGGCCTCCGCCGGCGCGCTCCACGTGGCCGCCGAACTGGAAGCGCATGGCGGAAAGCAATCGGTTGGCGAAATCCTCTTCGCCGCGCGAGGAAAAACGCGAGAAGAGCGCAGCGCTGAGCACCGGCGCGGGCGTCGATTCGTCCACTGCCGCGAGCACCGTCCAGCGGCCTTCGCCGGAATCGGAAACGTGTCCGGAGAAATTGGCGAGATCGGGCGATTCGAAGAGCGCGATTGCTGTCAGATCGAGCAGCCACGACGCTACGACGCTACCGCGGCGCCAGACTTCGGCCACGTCCGCCAGAGGCAGGTCGTACATGTAATGCTCGGGGTTCCGCATGGGCGCGGTTTCGGCGTCGGTCAACCGCGCGGCGCTGCCGGCGTTGGCATGCTTCAGAATGTTGAAGCCCTCGGCGAAGGCGGCCATGATGCCGTATTCGATTCCGTTATGGACCATCTTGACGAAATGGCCGGCGCCGGAAGGTCCGCAGTGCAGATATCCCTCTTCGGCCGTTCCTTTGGCTTTATCACGGCCGGGCGTGGGTGGAATGTTGCCCTTGCCAGGCGCGAGTGCTTTGAAGATGGGATCGAGGTGTTGCACGATGGCCGTCTCTCCGCCAATCATCTGGCAGTATCCGCGCTCAAGACCCCATACGCCGCCGCTGGTCCCGGCGTCAACGTAATGAATGTTTTTTGATTTCAGTTCGCCCGCGCGCCGGATGTCGTCGATATAGTGCGAATTGCCACCATCGATCACGATGTCGTCTTTGGCGAGCAGGTGAGTGAGTTGTTCGAGCGTGTGATCAACCACCGCAGCCGGTACCATTAACCAAACGGCGCGCGGGGCTTTCAGCTTCTGAACGAAATCCTCCATGGAAGCGGCGCCAGTGGCGCCTTCCGCGGCGAGCTTTTTCACACTCTCTGGGCTCATATCGAAGACCACGCATTCGTGGCCGGCGCGCATCAAGCGCTTCACCATGTTGGCGCCCATACGGCCGAGGCCGATCATTCCCAATTGCATTCGATTCCCTCCTTAGTTAGCGTAGCGCGAGTCAGAGAGGCGGCGATTGCGGATTGGTTAAGACCTGCAGATAATCGTCGAGGGTGGCGTCCAACCGCGCATAAAGTAAGGCCGAGAACATAGACGCTCCCAATCCTGCCTGGGATTCTTGTAATGCGCGAATATACTGAACTCGATCTACCGGGCGTACGGCGACCGGGGGATAGCCGCCGCGAATCAGCATGAGATTCATCAACAGCCGGGCGGTACGTCCGTTGCCGTCATTGAACGGATGGATATTCACCACCCAAAGGTGCGCTTGAAACGCGGTGTTGGGCGTGCCTCCCGGCGTATAAGCAGCCGCTTTCGACCATGTCGCGAAATCGCCCATCAGCCCAGGGATTTCGGCGGCAGATGGAAAGCTGTGGCGGCCTTTCTCAGTGCGAACGTAGCGAACGAGATCGGCGTAGCGTCCCGCGATGTCCCGACGGGAGCGTTTCACTACCAGGCTGTGCAAATTACGCAGGTCGATTTCGGCCAACGGCTCCAGCGAGCGTTTAGCAAGCCCCGCATATAGCGGATCGCGTCATAGTGATCGAGTGCTTCCAGGTGATCTTTGCGACTTGCCGCCGATGGTGACGCCCTGCTCGATTACGAGCGTTGTTTCAACGGGGCTGAGCGCGTTTCCCTCAATCGCGTTCGATGTGTAAGTTAGCTCAATGTCGTAATAATGTTCGAGTTTGGCGAGGGCTTCTGGAACGAGCGGACGCAGTCTATCAAGCCGGGCCCGCTTGGCGGCAATGGCTTCGAATAAACCGTCCATGCATTTTAAGAGATAGCATGAGTTGCCCTCGCTTCCGGCTGAGGTTGCCAGAATGTGGCTATGCCACCCTGAATCCAGGGCTGGGATGAAACGGTTAGCGGCCGCATTTCTTGGAGGAGTGGGTGTTACGACTCGGCGAGCGGGAGCGTAGAGCACTGGTTGAGAGACGCAAGGTTTCAAGAGTCCTCGCCGTATTGCTTCAGGGACAAAGAACCCCGGCGACCTTTACGGACGTACGGACGGTCGCCGGAATTCCTGCGTCGACAAACGTTAAGGATGGTTACTTGTGATGCTTCGGGGCTTCGCGGCCGTGGACGTCATGCATTGCGCTGCCATGGAATGCCTGGCGGTGCTCAGCCGGGTGTTCACCGCGGGCTGGGAAACCCCCATGATAGCCGTGGCGATAGTCGAAATGATGGTCTACATGCCCGTAAAAATGCTCAGGGCCGTGGAACCACGGTCCAGCGCCGATAAATATTCCGCCCGAGAACCACTCCGGGCCATAGTAACCATCGGGTGCGCAGTTATACGGGGGAGCCTCATAGTACCCATAGGGACAAACTGGCGGTTCTCCGATGCTGACTGCAACTTGTGCATTAGCCTTATGCGCGGGAGCTAACAAAATACCCGCGGCAATCGCCATCAAGGCAAGCGATCCAAATGTTTTCATATATTTACCTTTCACAGATGCGCGTCAACTGAAGCGCCTGCCTGCCATCGTTGCACTTCTCTTTCCATACTCCTCATATTCTGGAATTTAGACGACTGGAAATAATTCCTTCGGCGGTATTCGATTCCGATTGGCGTTGCGGAAATAAGCGCCCGACGGTTCGTACACGCACTATCTCTCCGCTCAGTCGGGACTTTGTCTGTACAGGCAGGCCGGCGAATTTGCGGAAGGCGCCTTCACGGCGACCCATTCTAGGGTTGGCGAACATGACAAATGAGACAGACGTCATGACCCGCATCGTTTTACGGGCGCTTTACTCTCTGCGCAGGACCGACCGTCAGACCTGTGCGAACTTTCGGGTTCGGTGGTCAACTCCGTCACGGGCGAGCCGTTGAATTGCGTGCAGGTTCTCGCCGACCCAATGGAAGGCGGCCCCACAGCGCGAAGCGCGACGGACGCCAAAGGTAACTTCACTCTGGTCGATCTTAAGCCTGGCCGGTACCGGCTGCACGGAACTCGCAACGGATATATCGATATGTATTACGGCGCGCGCCGCGCCGATTCCAAAGGACTCCCATCACTCTGGCGCCGGGACAGCGCATGGCAGATGTGAAATTCAAGCTAATGCCATTCGCTGTGATTGCATGTTCGGTGCGCGAGAGCGACGGCGAGCCCATCACGGGCGCGTGGATCACGCTGCTTCGCCTCTACCATCGTGCCGAAGGTTCAAGTCTGGAACGCGCGGTAACTGCGCAGACCGACGATCTGGGACAATTTCGCATCCCGGATCTTGCTCCGGGAAAGTACTTCGCGCGCGCCTCGCCGAGTCCCTCCTCGCCTAATGAAAATGCCGAGGATCACGGCGGCAAAGACACGCCGCACGAGACACTAGTGGGCGTCATGTACGGCGGCTCGCGCGGTTTCGCAGGCGCTAGATCGATCGAGGTCGAGCCTGGTGCGCGCATCTCCGGAATCGATTTCGTGCTGACGCGCAGCCACATCTTCCACGTGCGTGGCCACGTGACGTCGCCCGCCGGAACCCATGCCAGGGTGTCGCTCTCTTCCGGCGGCGTCAACGATGGCGTGGGAGAGGGTTTTAATGGCGTGCTGAAGGAAAACGGCGATTTCGACATCCCCGGCGTCCCGACTGGTTCCTATACGTCGCGGGCCGACGCGCGCAAGCGAAACACCGACCAGCCAGCCGACGGCAGAGTGTATATCGATTTTTACGAACCACTGCACGCCACGACGCCGGTGGAAGTTGGCGGCCGCGACATCGATGGATTACGGATCACCGTGGAGGATGGCGCAGAAGTCACCGGACATATTTCGGTGATAGGCGAGAGAGACGTCACGCTTTCGGGCTGGCGTGTCGTTTTTCACGGCTCATACGAAAACTATTCTAGGGTTTATGTAAAACCGGACCAAACGTTCTCGGTGACGCTCGCCCCCGATCGTTACGAAGTTCTGGTGGAGAATTCGGATGCGTCCAAGAAACGGGTGATCCGGAGCATCCGTTCAGCCGATGTGGATGTCTTGCGTGACGGCTTCACCATTCAGGGACCGGGCGCTGTTCCGATCGAGATCATACTCGCACCGGATGCGGGCGAGTTGGATGGAACGGCCCTCGATAAAGATGGGAATCCGGCGCCTGGCGCGACCGTCCGCACATCTCGGCGCGGATTAAAGAGCCTGGTTAGCTCCGCGGTGTCAGGGTCAAGGCCTGCTATATTCGGTCCCTTGAACCGGTTGCAATGCGGGGGCGAGATTGCACCCTGCGGTTTCTCCGCCGTGTTTCTCTGCAAGGATGTGGTCGATCTGAAACGGCAACGGGAAGGCAAATTGCGGAATGAGGCAGTACTCACAGCGATCAGCAGCGCGACGCCAGATGTTCCGGACAAGCTCCCGATTCACTGCGGGGAAACACCACCGGTTGTTGCTAGAAGCCTTCGCGCACGCGATTGCATTACTGCGAGGAGGCTTCCAATGTGGAGGTAAGAGTCCGGCTCAGCCTTCTCACACTCGGTTAGCGAACCAGATCGCGTCTTTGCGGAAAGCTCGCCAACCCGATGCCTGTCGGCCTTCGGAAGTTACATCGAAAGCAGATAGCGCACAACATCGGGCGTAATTTCGTTTTTGTCCGCCTCGATGATACGAGCCAGAATCGCCGCCTAGGTATTCTGCGAAAGGACTTGGAAATTCATGCCGCTCCCACAACACTATACTACCGAACTTGGTCCAATGATTTCGACGTCGACTCTTGCATAGCTACAGATTCAACGTGACCGTCGCGACCGACATCGCCGGCAGCGCGATGCGGAAACTCGCGCCGTTTACCGCAACCTGGTGCGGTTTGATCGTAACGCGGTCCGGATTATCGAAGCTGTTGTACGCGTTGAGATCGGCATCGTGCAAGATAGTCGCGCTGCCGCTCTTGGCGGTTGCATCGCGGAGCGCGCAATCGACATCCATGGCGAGATCGTGGCGCGGATTCACCAGTGTCACCACCATCTGATTCCCTCGTTTCGAGGCGGACGCGGAAAGCTCGGGAGATGGATCTTGTGCGCCGCCCCTGCCGCCGCGGCCTCCATCCATTCCGGCGTTCATGCCGTCATAATCCACTTTGAGAGCGGTCGCGCCGCGGTGGGGCTTGAACATCATGAAGGCGTAGTAGCTGGTGGTGCGCACGCAGTTCTTGCCTTCCGGGCCATCGGTCATCAGCACGGCCTGCAGCACGTTGACTATCTGCGCAATGTTGCACATGTGGAGCTTGTCGGCCTGGCGATTGAAGATGTTCAAGCCGAGCCCGGCGGCCACCGCGCTGCGCATGGTCGATTGCATCCACAGCTTGCCGTACTTTTCTTCGTCGCTTGCCGGAATGCGGTCCCATACGCCCCATTCGTCGAGGAAGAGGCCGATGCGGCGCTGCGGATCGTAGCTGTCGAGAAGTGTTCGCTGCTGCACGATGGCCTGCTCGACGCGCGGAAAGATGTTGAACTGGGTGGCCGACGCCTCGGGCGTAAAGTGCAGTGGGTCGAGAGTGCCGGTTTCGTAGTAGTGCATGGAATAGCCGTTGGGCATAGGGCCCCGCGCGGCCAGCGTATCCATGAATCCGCGCGTCCAGCGTACGTCGTTGCCGTTGGGGCCGCAGCCCACCAAGTACACGCCAGGCGTACCCGTGAGCCGCTGCATATCCCGGTGCGCGCCGATCAAATTGCCGAACGTTGCGTAGTGCCGGAACTCGGCCGCGGCCGCTTCGGGTTGGAAGTTCCCGCCACATCCCCAAAGTTCGTTGCCGACGCCCCAGTAGCGGACGTTGAAGGGCTCGGGCGATCCGTTGGCGGCGCGCTCGTCGGAAAGCGTGCTGCCTTTGGGGTAGTTGCAGTATTCGATCCAATCGCGAAACTCGCGCGGCGAGCCGGTGCCAACGTTGGCGGCGAAGTAGGGTTCGGCGCCGATCAGCTTGCAGAAGCCGACGAATTCGTGCGTGCCGAAGCTGTTGTCCTCGGTGTAATGCCCCCAGTTGACGTTGACGCGCCGGGGGCGTTGGGCTGCGGGACCGATGCCATCCCGCCAATGATAATCGTCGGCAAAGCAGCCGCCCGGCCAGCGGAGCACGGGCACGCCGAGTTCCTTCAGATAATCCACCGTCGCCTTGCGGTAGCCGTTGATGTTAGGAATCGGCGAATTCTTTCCCACCCAAATGCCGCCATAGGTGCAGCTTCCCAGGTGCTCGGCGAAGTGCGAATGCAGTTCCGGTCGGATGGTCGCGACTTCCTCGCTGGCACGAATGACGGCCTTCTTCGAAGCGCCCGGCTGGCTGAAGATGTCGCGTGGCAGAAGGGCCGCAAGAGAAGCCGCGGCGCCGGCGCTCGCGAATTGACGGCGGGTGACGTGAGTGCTCATTTCGTTGGCAATCTTAGCACGGCCCACCGTGATTGTAAGCGTTAGCAGGTTAATGGCGAGCGAACGGAGCGGCCGGAGTCTCTACTTCTGGGAGTCATCCTTCTCAACGAACGCCTGCAGCCGCGCGAGAGCGCCATCCCACTGCTTAGAGATCAGATCGAGACTCCGCTGCGCAGTTTCCAGGCTTTGCGGGTCTAAGCGGCAAACGCTTTCGCGCCCCTGACGGGTACGATGGATAAGATGCGCCTTCTCCATCACCCGAAGGTGCTTGGAGATGGCCTGCCGGGTGAGTTTGGAGCCGGCGGCGAGAGTGGCTATGGAAGCCGGCCCGCCGGCGCAGAGACGGGATACCAGGCGCAGCCGGGTCTCATCTCCCAAGGCGGCGAAGAGACGCGCGGAGAGCTTCGACGCGGCGATGTGCTTTGGATCACTCGGCATGGCGCAAATACTTCTCGATTAACTGAACCTGCATACCCCAACCGCGTTCGTTCGCGGTGAAGGCCTTGGCGCGCCGCTCGAGCGGGATCCGATCGAAGCCGGATTCGGTGACCGTCAGCAGGACTCCGTCCGCCGCGTCCTCGAGTTCGAAAGCGACGAGCGTGGTGGGTTCGGCGGAGTAATCGACGCCGGGCTCGATGGCGTGAGGATGCCAGCGGAAGGAGAAGCGTCTTTCGGGCTCCATCTCCTCCACAGTGATTTCGAAGGCCTTGCCTTTATAGGGCTCTTGGAGTTTAGCGACTTCAGCATCGACTTTGGTCGGCATGATGGCGCCGTGCAATATGGCTCCAGGCGCGAATGCGGCCTCGAATCTGACTCCGAACCAACTGCCGAACTCTGCGGAATCAGTCAATGCGCGCCAGATTCGCTCGCGCGGCGCGCGCAGCAGCACTGTTTTCTCGATATGGTCGGTATTCATGAGCAGTCTCCTTTGTCGACGATAAGCAACCTTATGGTTGCATATTATCGCAACTTGAATAGAAAGGCAACTATCAGGTTGCGCTTCGGGAGGACGGTTTGAGTTGGGAAGACTCTACTGATTTACGCCGGAAGCAAGGAAGCCGCCGTCGACTGCAATGCATTGCCCAGTAATGAAACTCGCCGCGTCGGAGGCTAGCAAAATCGCTGCACCGGTCAGCTCTTCCGATTGTCCAAAGCGGCCCATTGGCGTACGCATGCGCAGCTCTTTGCCGCGCTCGGTGCCGTCGAGCAGAGCGGCGTTGAGGTCGGTACGGAAAACGCCGGGGGCGATGGCGTTGACGTTGATGCCGTCGCGCGCCCATTCGACTGCGAGGCTGCGGGTCAGGGCCAGCACGCCCGCTTTCGACGCGGCGTAGGCGGCAACCTGTACCAGCGAGACGAAAGAGTTGAGCGACGCGATGTTGACGATGCGGCCGCGCTTATGTTGCGTGAGGGGCTCATAGAAGGATTGGCAAGAGCGGAGCATGCCCGTCAGATTCACGTCGAACAGGTTGTTCCATTCCTGTTCCGTGACATCGCGCGTGGGCTTGCGGAAGATCTGTCCGGCGGCATTGACCAGGATATCGACCTGGCCGAACTGGGCAACCACGCGGTCGCGGAAGGCATCGACAGAAGCGCGCGAGGAGATGTCGCAGACAACGCGCAGGGACTTGCCTCCTGCCTGCTCGACTTCCTTGCAGGCTTCGTCGACCATTTGTTCGCGGCGGCCTGTGGGCACCACATCGGCGCCGGCGCGCGCGAGGCCGACAGCGAGTTTCCGGCCGAGGCCGGAGGTGCCGCCCATGACGACGGCTACGCGGCCGGTAAGATCCATCAAATTTTCTGGCATTCTTTCTCCTTGGGGTTAGCGGCCAGCGCCTTAGGCGCTGGGACCGGCCGGAGGCCCGTCCTACTTACCTTTGTATCCTTGCGCTGCCGCCTTTGGCGAAGGAACGAACTTGATCGAGCGTCGCCATGGTGGTGTCGCCGGGGAACGTAGTCAGCAGCGCGCCATGGGCCCATCCGAGCTTGACGGCTTCCTGCGCCGGTTGGCCGGTGAGCAATCCATAGAACAGGCCGGCTGCGAAGCCGTCCCCGCCGCCAACGCGGTCGTAGACATCGAGCTCGGCCACCGGGGCGACGCACTTCTCGCCATCGATCCATGCGACGGCGCTCCAACTGTGGCGGTTTGTGGAATGGACTTCGCGAAGCGTGGTTGCGACGGCGGTGACGTGAGGATACTTCTTGCGCACATTATCGATCATGCCGAAGAAGGCGGTGGAATCGAGTTTGGATTGCGAATGTACTTCGGGGCCCGGCACGCCGAGGCCTTTCTGCAGATCCTCTTCGTTGCCGACCAGAATATCGACGTTGGCAACAATACGCCCTAGCACTTCGCTGGCGTGGGCGGCGCCGCCGGAGAGATTCCAGATTTTTTCGCGATAGTTGAGATCGAAAGAGACGATAGCGCCGGCGGCCTTCGCCGCTTGGGCAGCTTCGACGACGAGCTCGGAGGTAGTGGGGGAAAGCGCCGCAAAGATGCCGCCGGAATGGAACCAGCGGACGCCCGAAGCAAAGATGGCCTTCCAATCGAAATCGCCGGGTTTTAAGAGGGCCGCCGCTTCATTGGACCGGTTGTAGAAGACGACGGGGGCGCGCACGCCCTGGCCGCGGTCGCTATAGACGGTAGCCATGTTCGGGCCAAGCACGCCGTCGTGCGCGAAGCGCTTATAAAACGGAGTGACGCCCATGGCGCGGACGCGTTCGGCGATGAGATCGCCAATCGGGTAATCGACCATGGCGGTGGCAACGCCGGTCTTGAGCTTGAAGCAATCGGAAAGATTGGCGGCGACGTTGAACTCGCCGCCGCTGACGTGAATGAGGCATTCCGCGGCTTTGCGGAATGGGATGATGCCGGGGTCGAGGCGATGCACCAAGCCGCCGAGAGAAAGGAAATCCAGCGCCCCGCCGGCGGGAATTTTGAGTGAGCTAGGCATTTTGCAGAATCTTTTACGATATCGCAACCCACGCCAAACGTCACCGTTTACATAGGCTGGTGGAATCGTTGAGAAATTTTAAACGAAGTGTGGCATTCTGACGCTTGTGGATATCCGTCAACTGGAGCTGTTTCTCGCGGTAATCGAAAACGCCAGTGTAACGAAGGCGGCCGAGCGGATGTGCCTATCGCCGGGGGCCGTGAGTTTGCAGTTGCGCAACCTGGCGCTGGGGTTGCGCGCGGAGTTGTTTGTCCGCTCGGGCAAGCGGCTGGTTCCTACGCCTGCCGCGCTTCGGCTGGCCGAGCATGCGCGGCAATTGATGCGGCAGGTGCAACTGATCGAACGCGAATTCGAAAACGATCCGGCCACCGATGCGCACCCGTTCTACTTCGCATGCGGGGCAACGGCGCTGATCTATAAACTGCGGCGGCCATTCCGCCAGTTACGCAAGCAGTTTCCGAAAATCACCATGCAGGTGATGGTGGCGCCAACCGAGGAGATGGTGGCCGGAGTGATGGACCGGCGCTTCGATCTGGCGCTGGTGACGCTGCCGTTCCCGACGGGGGAACTGGGGGTGACGCCGCTCTTCGAAGAGGAGTTGGTGATCCTGCGGCCCTCGGCGAAGCGGCTGCAGGGATGGCATGTGGGAGCGATCGAGCCGGCGGAGATGGCGGAGGCGCCCTTCCTGCTGTATCCGAAGCGCAGCAACATGAGAGCGATTATCGATCAATTCTTCCTGGAGATTGGAATTCAGCCGAAAGTGACGATGGAAGCGGACGATACGGAGGTCATCAAGGGGCTAGTGGAATCCGGGTTCGGCTACTCGATTCTTCCCGAGTTTGCACTGCGCACGGGAACGAAGTTTTTTCAGGTTTTCCGCGTTCCGGGAAGGCGAGTGACGCGGTTGCAGGCGTTGGTGTATTCAAAAACGGAGAACCCGAGGGCGTTGACGATGGCGATTCTGAAGTTTCTGCTCGGGGCGCTAGGGAATGCGCCCGCGCCATCCGAAATCGGGAAGGCTATAAGCTCGCAGGAAGGGTAAGGCCGCTCTTTTCCAGGGCGCGCTGCAACATAGCGACGGCATGGACTTCGCTCACGCCGCGCGAGATGGAGATTTCGGCGACGAGCATATGGCGCGCGCGTTCCAGCATCTTCTTTTCGCGGAATGAAAGCGGTTTCTCGAGGTGGATCTGCAGAAGTCCCTTGAAGACTTCGGCGGCCTGGAATAGATCGCCGCTCTGCATCTTGATGGTGTTTTCTTTGAAGCGGATCTTCCAATCGGAGCTTACTTCGCCCCAGCCGTTAGCAAGATAAGAAAGGATGCGCGAGATTTCGCGGTCTTTGGTAACCCTGCGCAATCCGATATTGGCTGCGTTAGAGAACGGAACCATTACGGTCATGGCATTGCAGCCGATGCGGAGGAGATAGAATTTCTCGAATGCGGCCCCGAAGGAGCGGATGCTGATATTCTCGATGGTCCCCACCCCTTGATTAGGGTAAACGACCTTGTCGCCAACCTGAAACGTCATCATCGAGCGCCTCCGATCACCTCATGCCACTTGGATGAGGTGTTTAATTTGTAAAGGCTTTATAACTCTTGAATAGTACGCTCAGGGACCGATTCTGTCAAGTGGTAGTACGTGAAAAACCGAAAGATTTGAATGGATTACTGCGAATTGGCTGAAAAGCGAAAGAGATAGAGGTAATCTGCAGTCTGAAGTTTAGACCGCACGATACACCTTGCAGAGGTGGCTCCTCAGCATGCTGGCGGAGGTTATTACTGAACGTACAGACCGCTAATCGCCCCCGGCAGTTGAGGATTCCATCTCCTGGGAAGCGGGCAAGCCTCGTTCGGCCAGGAGCAGCCTCCGCAGCGTCCGCAAGTCGTTCAAGATGCGACGGCTGGTTGTGATGTGGAGATTGAGTTTGGCAAGATTATAGGAAACCAAGAGGAGCGCTTGTTTGCGACGCTCCGCGCCATCGTGGTCGGCGGTCGCGATTTCGCTCTCGACATCCCGCCGGGCTTCTTCCAGTGCATCGGCCAGCATGGCCACGTATTCGTGCGAACCCTCGATATTGTCAAAGGGCGTTTCGGCTTGATAGCTCACAGCTACACCTCGCCTTCCGCAGAAACGGACATCTGCTTTATGTAGATTTCTTCATTCTAGCTCAAAGTTTCATTGCGATGTCAACTAGAACTAGAACTTTGAGCACTGGAAGTCTAGTCCGGACGTACTTGACACCGGCGTCTTTTCGCGCCTTGGCGTTGCAGGTACTACGCCAGGTCGAATTTTTCCTGGTGCAGCAGCGGGTCGCTCTTCACGATCACGGTGCGGCCCAGGATCTCTTCGATCTCCTGCAGGAAGGTATTCTGATTCGATTTCAGCAGCTTCGCCACCTCGGGGTTCACGCGCAGCATCACATCCTTGCCTTCCACGGCTCTTGCGATCTTGTGCGCTTCCTGCAGGATCTCGCCGACCACCGTCTGCGGGCTCTTCACGTATCCGGCGCCTTCGCAATACGGGCACGGCGTGCACAGCGTACGTTCCAGACTCTGCTTGACCCGCTTGCGGGTGATGGCGACCAGGCCGAAATCGTTGAACTGCAGAATCTTGTAAGGCGCGCGGTCGGCGCGCATGGCCTCTTCGAGCGCCTGCATCACCTTCTGGCGATTCTTGCGCTCGTCCATGTCGATGAAGTCGACCACGATGATGCCGCCCAGATCGCGCAGGCGGATCTGCCGCACGATTTCCTTGATGGCATCGGTATTGGTCTTGACGATGGTGTCTTCGAGGCGGTTCGATTTGCCGACGTACTTGCCGGTATTGATGTCGATGGCCACCAGCGCTTCGGTCTGGTTGATGACGATGTAGCCGCCCGATTTCAGCCACACCTTGGGGCGCAGCGCCTTCTCGAGTTCGGCTGTGATGCCGAATTCGTCGAAGATCGGACGTGGAGCGCGTGTACATCTTGACGCGGCTCACCAGCGCCGGCTGGAAGCGCTGCACGAAGCGCAGCACGCTCTCGTAGACCTCCTCGTTATCCACCCAGATGCTCTTGAACGAGGAGGTGAGCTGGTCGCGCAGAATGCGCTCGACCACGTTGAGATCGTGATGGATCAGCAGCGGGCGCGGGCCGGCGCTCGGCCTTCTGGCGCATGTCGAGCCAGAGGTTGTAGAGGAACATCATGTCGGCGCGCAATTCCTCTTCGGTGCGGCCGTCGCCCGGCGGTGCGCACGATGTAGCCGCCGGGAATGCCGGTGCGATGCGTTTGCAGCATGCGTTTCAGGCGCGCGCGCTCGTCGTCGCTCGGGATCTTGCGCGAGACGCCGATGTGGTCGACCGTCGGCATGTAGACCAGGAAGCGGCCGGGCAGGGCGATGTGCGAAGTGATGCGCGCGCCCTTCTGGCCAAGCGGCTCCTTGGCGATCTGAACGATGATTTCCTGGCCTTCCTTCAGCAGATCGCTGATGGAGGCGTGGACGCTCCGAGCGCTCGGCCCGCTCAGCGCGTTCCGGGCGATCGGCTCGTTCAGGGCGCTCAGGGCGTTCGGTGCGACCCTCGACGGTACGCACTTCCTGCTGCGGGACGCGCTGCGCAGGTTCGGCAGCGGGGGCTTGATTGCGGGTATCCCGGCCATCCGGTCCACGACCTTCCTGGCCGCGGCCGCGGCGGCGCGAACGGCGGGATACGCGGTGCGGATAGCGCCCACCCTGCTCACGGAGCGTGGCGGTAAGGCTGGTGGGGATGCGTGCGGGTTCGGGACCTTCGTCGGCAGGCGGAGCCGTCTCCGACTCTTCACCGGCATCCGCTGGCGTGGAGAGCTCGAGCGATTCCGCGAGAGGTTCCCCCGCTTCACCGAATTCCTCGGCTGGCAGTTCGCCGTTCTCCTCAATGGCTTCGGTATTTTCTGCGATGGCTTCGGCGGCTTCCGCCTCCTCGTCCTCTTCGGCAAGGGCCTCGTCGGCCGCTTCCTCGACAGCCTCGGCCAATTCTGCCGGCGCCAACTCGGCTGGCACCTCGAACTCGGCTTCGGCTTCCGGTTCGACTTCACGTCCAACTGGGAGTTCGGCCTCGAGTTTTGCTACCGGCTCGGGTTCTACGATTATCTCGGTTTCTGTCTCGGCCGCAGTTTCGGCTACGCCATCGGGCTCCGGTTCGATGGCGAGCGGCTCGTCCTCCGGGGGCTCGACTGTTTCCGGCTCTTCCATGATGTGCGGCGCTGAAGCGGCGGAATCGTGGCGGTACTTGGAAAGTTTCTCGCCAGGCAGGACCAGGAAATCGTCGGCTTGCGAGGCAGGCCCGGAAGCGACAGGCGCCTCCGCGGACCGCACGGGCGCCTCGGTTGCCTCGGCGCGGAAAGATTCGCGCGATTCGGGACGATGCTCGGGCCGTGCTTCGCCATCCGCCCGCGGGGAATAAAACTTGGAATCCGGCAGGCCCCGCCCGCCGCCTCTTTGTCCGCCGCGTCCACGGCGCCTGCCACGTCCGCGGCGTTGATCGTTATCCCGGTCGCGGTTCCCGCGCTCGTCGCGCCGTTCCGGCGCGTGCGGGCCGGCTGTGGGAGGCGCAGGAGGCGGCGCAACGGCTTCTTCCACGGGTGCTTCCGCGGCCGATTCCGCTTCGACAATGGCCTCGGGCCGTTCCACCGCAACCGGCGCAAGCGCGGCCCCACTCTGTTGCTTGAGGACTTTATCTTCGACGCTAGTTACGATTTTGTCGTATTCGTCGTTGTCTTCGAAGAAATCGGAGACATACAGAAAGGCATCGCGATCCAGGCCGATATCGACAAATGCCGATTGCATGCCCGGCAGAACGCGCGTGACTCTGCCTTTATGGATACTTCCGGCGAGCGAATATTCATTCTCCCGCTGATGGAAAATTTCAACTACCTGATCGTCTTCGACCACCGCCACGCGTGTTTCGTGGCGATTGGCCGAGATGATTAATTCCTTCGACATCGGCTGCCTCCCCGGGACCGTGGAGAGTAGACCGGAAGTTAGGGCGCCCTGCGTGCGCGTCGCCGCGGCGATCTTGCTCGACAAACTCACGCTGGCCATGCGGCGGAGAATGAAAAATCTCATACGCCGACGGCCGGGAACCACTTCCTCTCATCCGGGAGAGCGCCTATTAGCGCCGCATATTCCCGGGGGTCTCTTCAGGCTCCCGAATTAACTTTAGCTACAAATCTTCTTCAAGAACCGGCGGCAAACCCGCCGGCGTTCCACTTCCTCTAATTCACAAACCTTCTGAGGCGGACATTATTCACCAACCCCAGCGCCAAAAAACTCGACCAGATACTTGAACCGCCAAAACTCATAAACAGCAGCGGAATACCCGTGACCGGCATCATCCCCGCCACCATCCCCACATTGACCAGGATATGGCACAGCAACAAGGCTGCCATCCCCATGCAAATATACATACCCGACCCGGTCAGGCGCCATCTGCGCATTCTGCACGATGCGCATCAGCATCACAAAATACAACGACAACAAAACAACTACGCCCACGAACCCCTGCTCTTCGGCAAAGGCCGAAAAGATGAAGTCCTTGTACGGCACGGGCAAGAAGCGAAGCTGCGACTGCGTTCCCTTCGAAAACCCCTTCCCCGTCATTCCCCCAGAACCGATCGCAATCTGGGACTGAATGACATGATACCCAGCGCCCTGCGGGTCGGCGTCGGGATTCAAAAAACTGACCAGCCGTTGCCGCTGATAATCTTTCAAAAAAATCGAACCTGCGGGCAATGCCACCACCGCCACCAAGGCCGCGGCCAAGACCACGGCGGCGATATACTTCCAGTGCAATCCCGCCAGAAACACGCCCACGAACAGAACAGCTACATAAGTAAGCGCCGTTCCCAGATCCGGCTGCTTCCATACCAGCGCCGCCGGAACCAGAACCAAACCCGCCAATTTCAGTGCATCTCCTACATCCAGATCGTCCTTATGCAGGTCGGTCAGGTAGCGGGCTACCAATAATATTATCACCAGCTTGACAAATTCCGAAACTTGAAAGTGAAAACCACCGGGCAGCGGAATCCAGCGTTGACCTCCCATGGTGGTCTCGCCGAAGACCAAAGTAATCAACAGGCCACCCAACGAGCCGAGATAGAGCATCGGCACCTAATGCAGCATCGAGTGATAATCGACGCTAAGGGCCATCCACATCAGGAGCAGGCCGCCGACTATGTAAACAGCCTGTTTCCACCATGCGCCTTGCGAACTGGTATCGAATGTGGCACTGAAGATCTGGATCACCCCAACCACGCAGATAATCAGTGCGATCAGGATCATGACCCAATCGAGATCGCGGATGGAGAGATAACGGGACATGTTACTGAGGCCCGGGATTCGGGGGGTGGGACTCGGGACGTTGTGAGGTTTCGGGGTTGCGAGTGAGGCTTGTAAGTCCCAAGGAGCTTACCGCACCGAGATTAATCGCCAGCGCGTTCCTTTGTTGCTGCAGCATGGCGTTCCGGGCTTTCTTATCAAAATAGGCTTTCATCACGTCGCGGACGATGGGGCGGCATATTTGCTTTCGAAGCCGTGTTCGAAGAACGCTACGACTACAATCTCCGGCTTCTCGCAGGGTGCGAATCCCACGAACCAGACGTTGTCCTTGAGATCTTGGCCTTCGTGTCCGTGCGCTTTCACGAAATCGTTGGAGGCGACTTGCGCCGTGCCGGTTTTTCCGCAGACGGCAAGCCCGGAATTGCAGCGCGCACGCCGGTGCCGCCTTCGTTGACGACGCCGTACATGCCGGAGACCACGTCCTTGACGTTCTGAGGGTTGAGCGGCCACTGGACCGGCTTGTCGTCGGCCCCCCCTTCGCGGGTCAAATGGGGCCGGCGCCACGTTCCGCCCACCACGAGCCCGGCGAAGGCGCGCGCCAGTTGCAGCGGCGTGACCGTCAGCGCGCCTTGTCCGATGGAGACGGAAATGGTTTCACCTGCGTACCACTTCTGCCGCTGGGTGCGCATCTTCCACTGCGAGGAGGGCATCACTCCGGTGCGCTCGCCCGGCAGATCGATGCCCGTGAGTTTACCGTAACCTATCAGGTCGCCGTAGTAAGCGATGTTGTCGATGCCCAGCTTGTTGCCGACATTGTAGAAATAAACGTCGCAGGATTGAACAATGCCCTTGTGCAGGCTCACGGTGCCGTGGCCGCCTTTCAAATGGCACTTGAAGTAACGGCCATAAAACGTCGCTCCGCCGGCACAATGAACCGTGTACTCGTCGTCGATGGTTCCCGTTTCGAGCCCGGCGATGGCCATGATGGGCTTGAAGGTCGAGCCGGGCGCCTGAGCATCCTGGATGGCGCGATTGAGCAAGGGGTGATCGGGGTTGCTGTTGATCTCTTTCCAATCCTTAGCCTTGATTCGGCCGGCGAAGCGGTTGGGATCGAAAGTGGGGCGGCTTACCATGGCGAGCACTTCACCCGTGTTGGGATCGAGCGCTACCACGGCGCCGTTCTTGTGCTCGAGATTCAGGGGAGCTTCCTTCAGCCCGCTATCCATGGATAGTTCGGCCACGGATTGCAAATCGAGATCGATGGTGAGCTGGAGATCCTTGCCGGGAGTGGCCGGCTTGGTGCCGAGCTCCTGGCGTACGGTTCCGCGGTTATCGACGATCACCTGGCGTTGGCCATCGACGCCCGTGAGCCAGGCATTGTACTGCCGCTCAATGCCAAATTTACCGATTACCTGACCGGGGTCATATTTGGCGAACTGCGGATCGTCCAACTCCTCCTCGCTGATTTCACCTGTGTAGCCGAGGACGTGGGCAAGCATACCGTTTTGCGGATAGATCCGGCTTTGCGCCTGCACGACGAGGAGTTCGGGGAAGAAGTCGCGGTGCGAATCGACGAAGGCGAGGTCGGCCGGACTCATCTCTTCTTTGAGGACCATCGGCTCGTACTTGGGGCGCGAGCGAAAGCGGATGATCTTGGCCATGAGTTCGTCGTAATCCACGTCGAGCCCAGCGGCGATGGCCTTGAGGTGCTCTTCCTTGAGCGATTCACGCGCGAGAAGCAGCTTGAAGGAGGCGCGGTTATCGACAATCACGCGGCCATCGCGGTCGAGAATGCGCCCGCGGGGGGCGATGAGGGGGGCCGATTTGATACTGTTGGCCTGGGCGCGCTCATCGTAGAGCTGCGGATTCTGCACCTGGAGGCGCCAGAAGCCGGCGATGAGCACCAGAAAAATGGCGACTGCACCGTATTGGAAGAGGGCGATTTTTCCAGCCGCGAAGTTCGTGTCGTCGCGAAGCGGCGGTTTATCGGAGAGTTGTTGCCGCGGTTCGACGGTCGGGTCTGACGAAGGGAGGATCACAACAGGGCACGCAAGCGCCTATATTTATGTTACCAGCTTCTTCCGGTATATAACATTGGAGTCTCGCGTGCTTTCTCTCATGGCATGATACGGAAACTCAAATCCGGTGAATTCCGGCTCTATTCGCGAAAGAAAGATGCAAAATCGGGGCATCGCAAGAACCTGGGAACATTCTCGACGCGCGAGGCGGCGGAGAAGCACGAACGGGCAGTGCAGTATTTCAAGCATGGCGGTTAGTCACCGCGCAATCTTGAGACGGCGGCTAATGCGTTCGGCTTATGTTGGGCGATCAGGTTTTACCGCGACCAGCGATCCCCTTCCGGTCTTCTTTCGTTCTTCGCAGAAGTTCTCGACATACTTCTGTGAAATGCCGGCGATAGCGAGGTGAGGGCCGAGCAGCCCGATAATATGAACTATCGCTAAGAAGCCGAAGATTTCCAGAGCGATTTCGATATAGGAATATCCGATCCATTGGCCCAGCGCAACGGCGACGACGATAAGGCCACCCGATATTAGGTAACCGATGGCGATTAATCGTTCGGTGGGCAACGAATAGACTAGGCTCGCTGTTCGAAGCAGCACTACCGCGGTCAACAGTAGCGCCAGTCCCAATAAGACCCATTTGACGAGCGAGAAAAGGTAGATTGGCGGGCTGGCGCCGGCGAGGGCTCTGAAGATTTGCCAGTCTTCCAGGTAATCGAATAACGTAGTCCCCACGATCAACGAAGTCAACAGCCGGGTACGGTCCGTGAACACACGAGCCAGCGACCATAGAAAAAACCCGTAGATCGGGATGAAAATCAGATCCAGTGCGTTCTCCAACCACATGATGTGAATTGCCACCGGCGCTTTGTCAGGCTCGGATCGATGCAGCACCGCGTCGATATCGTAGGCGTCATGAGAAAACTCCAGGGCCAGGACAGGAGAGTTGATGTCGTAGGAAAAGATATGCGGGAAAGGATAGCGGTTCAGCGTCGACATTAGAAGCGCCCAGGCAATCGTAAACGCGGCCGCCACCCCAGCCCGGATACCTGGATTTCGCAGAAACATAGTCTACTCCTTCCCCTCGGCGGCTTTCAAACAGTGCGCACCAGGATCGCCTCCGTTCACGTAAGAATTGATACAAGACAGAGCGGCGGTCTGAGTTGTCAGAACTTCCGCCCAACTGCGGGCGATGCACTCCTGCTGATTGAAGTCGAGCTTCCAGGACAGGGGAGTATCGCCGCACTTATCGCCCTTTCCCATGTAGTCGATGCTCGTTTTCCAGACGTTCACTTTGTGGTCGGCATAATACTTGCCGAGGAACTCCAACTGACTCAGAGCCACCGAATCCTGTGCGAAATCCCGCATATGGTAAAGGGCGAAAGGTGGCGCGGCCAACTGGAAGCCCCAACCTTGTATGCTCCCTCCCGGAATAACTGACGGATTGAAGTGGCGTATCTGCAGGATGAGGATGTCAGGGATGTTCGCGCGGACATCGGGATCGGCAAGCGCTTCATTCAACCACGCCGCCAATGAGACGACGCCAAAATTATCGTAGTAACCTCCATCGACGAAATGAAACGCCTCAGCGTATGGTCCGTTGAGATCCGGCCGCGACGCGGGAGCGACGTAAGGAAAGGATGCCGACAGTCTTGCCGCGGTATTCACGCGAATATCGTATTTGAGGTATTGGCCGGGATAGAGATCGTAGAAATTCACGATGCGGCCTTTGTCATTGCGCTCGCGAGGGAATCGCGTCGTCGAAAATACAACGGGTTGTCCCCTTTCGACGAGCATCGAGTTGATGATCAACGCCGGCATGGCGCCGGCCCGGGCGGCCTCGCTCCAATCTGAGAGCATCGTTCCGCGGTCGCCGCCTGTATCGTCGAGCTTGTTGACCGCCGCCCACTTCTTCTCTAACGCCCATCCGCGGTCTACCGCGCGATTCAGCCGGAACCACGGGAAAATCGCGCGCCAGAAATCCGGCACCGTCCAACCCCATGCCACCTCATCTATGGCGGGCTGGCGCGCCTTCAACGGGACTTCTTCCTTACGAATCTTGTTCGCGAAGCTGGCAGCATAGATGATTGAACCCAGGGAGCCGCCGGAAACGGAGCTGACAAGCGCCACCGAATCGCGAAAACCAGGCGTTTGCTCGTTCAGACCTGTTAAAACCTCTGCCGTCCACGCGGCGGCCTGAATGCCGCCACCGGGCGTTGCGACCAGCACCAGCCGCTTATGTCCGGAATCCAGTTTCCTTTTGAGGTACTCTGCTGCGCCGATTGGTTCCGGGAACGCCGCTTGCAGCTTTCGTACGCGGAAAAAGTGATCCGACTGCGGCACGGAATACGTGATCGCCGAAAGGACGATCAAAGTCCACAGGAGCGGAAACCGGTAGCGGTCGAAGAAAAAAGCGAGCGCCGCGAGCGCCCAGCACGCAACGATTAGGAACAGCAGAACAAAGGCCAGGGCTGGAACAACAGCGGGACTGGCGGTAATGCGCGATTTGGCGAGTCCAATGCCCATATAGGCGAGAAAGGCAAGGAGGGAAAGCGAGAGCGCAAATACGTGCCCCGATCGCAACTTCAACGGCTCGCCCAGAGGAGGATCGAGGTTAATGAGATAGCCTTGGCCGGCGGGCCGAAGAATCTCGAGCGGCCACTGGCAGAGCCGGTTGAAAACTGTCTTAACTTGCCTCGAGCGTCCTGAAGACCAGCAGTAGATGTTATCGAAGAAACGTTCGACGGGCGCGAACATGTACGCGGGGAATATCAGGAACGGTGGAGGGTGCAAGGTTGAGCGTGGATCCGTCAACGCCAACTGAACGATCTTAGAGACGATCACCAGGGCGAATGCCGCCACGAGACCTGCGAGGAGATATAAAGCATTCGCCGGTTGGCGCGGGATAGTTCGGAAGTATACGCAAACGTCCAGGACGACGGCGGCGAGAGATCCAAGGAAAAAGGTCAACAGCGGGCGCTTTGGCGAGAGATTGAGCGGAGCGCAGTCATCAAACCGGTCGTCGCCGTAATACAACGTCAGGTTAATGGCTGTAATTGCCGTGAACCCCAGCAGGAAGGCGGAAAAAGAGACCGTGAAGAGATACCACTCACACGTACCTTGATCGAGCAGATTGCCAAGTAAGCTGCTTGTCAGCGAAATCGGGCCGATAGCGACGAGCAGAAAGAGAGTGAACAGTGGCACGCGAAGAAAGAAGGCGAGGCGCAGCGTTCGTCCGATCAGCCGCCAAGTCATTTAGTACAGTGTATTCCCATAAGCAGCCGCCCACACGCAAAGAATTTTCGGGCGCATTACATCCGGCTGGCCGCCGGATTCGTAGATCCAAATGTAAGACGAGGCGAGACTAGCGTGTTACGAATCTTCGAATCGTAATACACTAAAATTGCGTACGAGCGGCCTGACATGCATATTCCCGATGGATATCTGAGCCCAGCCACCTGCGCGGCGCTTTACGGCGCATCGGCGCCGTTCTGGTACGTGGCGCTCGAGCGCGTGAAGAAGGCGCTTCACACGCGGCTCATTCCACGGCTCTCGCTCTTTGCGGCGTTCTCGTTCGTGATCATGATGTTCAACCTGCCTCTGCCTGGCGGTACGACAGGCCATGCGGTAGGAATTGGCCTGGCGGCAGTTGTATTGGGTCCGTGGGCGGGGATGCTCGCTGTATCCGTGGCGATCGTGGTGCAGGCTTTGTTTTTCGGCGATGGCGGAATTACGGCGATCGGGGCCAACTGTTTCAATATGGCGATCGTCGGCGCCTTGGTAGCTTACGGGGCGTACCGATTGATCGCGGGACGTTCGGCGATTACTTCGATGCGGCGAGCGGTAGCTGCTGGAATCGCCGGATATTGCGCGGTGAACGTCTCGGCGCTGCTGGCGGCCGTGGAGTTCGGCATTCAACCGATGCTCTATCACGATGCTTCGGGCGCGCCACTCTATTGTCCTTATCCATTGAGCGTGGCGATTCCCGCGATGATGCTTGGCCATCTGACGATTGCGGGCGTGGCGGAAGCGTTCGTCTCAGGAGGCGTAGTTGCATTCCTGCAGCGCTCCGATCCTTCGGTTTTGCAAACCACGACGCACACCGTTGCACCCTCGGTGGTTCCTGCCGCCAGTTCACGTCACCTACGTCCTCTCTGGGCGGCGCTCGCCGTGCTCCTGGTCCTTACGCCGCTAGGCATTCTTGCGGGCGGGACCGCATGGGGAGAGTGGGTGGCATCAGATTACTCGAGCCAGGCAGCGCGCACTCAAATGGCCGCGGCGTCGCTAGCGCAGGCTCCGCCCAGGCACGCGCCCCAGGGACTGGCTCGCCTTGCGACCGTTTGGACGGCCCCATTTGCACGTTATGCCCCGCCGTTGGTCCGCAACGCCAGTTTCGGCTACCTGTTGTCCGCGATGTTCGGCGTGGGATTGATCGTGCTGATTTGCACGGCGGCGCGCTGGTGAGCGGCTACCACCGGGGCGGGTTTTTCGAGCGAAACATCAAAGGGCTCCACGCCGCGATGGAGCGCGCGCTCTATGCCGAGAGTTCCGCGTCGGCAGGCGGCCTGCTACAGGCGATCGATCCGCGAGTGAAGGTCGCGGGTTTGTTCGCGCTGATTGTGGCGGTGGCGCTGGCATCTCGCCTTTGGACCCTCGCAGCGATTCTGGCGGCGGCCACAATTCTTTCGGGGCTATCGCGGATTTCACCGCGCATGCTGGCAACGCGAGTGTGGGCGAGCGCGTTCCTGTTCAGCGCGGCGATTTCGGTTCCCGCGCTTTTCCTGACGCCCGGCGCAGCCGTCGTGAGCTTTCCGAACGGTCTTGCGATTACGTCGGCAGGCATCCGCACGGCGGCGTTTATGCTGCTGCGCGTGGAGTCTTCCGCGACGTTGGCCCTGCTACTGATCTTTACGACTCCGTGGACGCATGTGCTCAAAGCGCTACGCGTCTTCCGCGCGCCTGTGTTGTTGGTGGTGATCCTTGGAATGACGTGCCGCTACATCATGCTGCTTCTCGAGACGGCGCACGAAATGTTTGAGGCGCGCAAGAGCCGGACGGTAGGCGCACTTGACCAGGGCGACCGCCGGCGGATGGCAATATCGGCGGCGGGCGTGCTGCTAAGCCGCACGTCCCAGTTGAGCGGGGACGTTTATCTCGCAATGCAATCGCGCGGATTTCGCGGTGAGGTTTATCTGCTCGACGATTTCCAGATGAAGCCTCGCGACTGGGCGGCGGCGGCCGGGTTCGCGGCGCTGACAGCAGCGGCGATTTTGGCGGGTCGGCGATGATTTACGAAATTGAAAGACTGACATTCCGCTACGAGAATCAAAGTGCGCTCGACGATTTCAGCCTGACGGTTCCCGAAGGCAGCCGCATCGCGCTTGTGGGGGCGAATGGATCAGGCAAATCGACGTTGCTGCGCGTTCTCGACGGACTTTATTTCGGTCAGCAGGGATCGGTGCGATTCCAAGGCGACGAGATGAGCGAGCATGCTTTCGCCCACGACGAATTCGCATTGTGGTTCCGGCGACAGGTGGGTCTGGTGTTTCAAAACCCGGACGTGCAGATTTTCAACCCGACCGTGTTTGACGAAGTAGCCTTTGGGCCGCTGCAGATGCGCTGGCCGAAGGCTGAAGTGCGCGATCGCGTTGGCGCCGCCCTCGAACGGTTCCGTGTAGCGGACCTAAAGGATCGCGCGCCACACCGGCTTTCGGGCGGCGAGAAGAAACGGGTGGCGTTGGCGAGTGTGATTGTACTCGACCCGAAAGTGTTGCTGCTGGACGAGCCGACGGCTTCGCTCGATCCGCGAAGCCAGAGCGAATTGATCGATCAACTGGTGGACTGGGGCGGAGGGACGAAAACGGTAATCACGGCGACGCACGATCTGCAACACCTTGGGGATATCGCAGACCGCTGCTGCGTGATGGAAGCAGGACGGCTGGCGGCCGATGCCGCGCCGCGCGACATACTTGCGGACCGCGCACTGCTGGAGCGCGCGAACCTGGTGCATGCGCACCGGCACACCCATGGCGCCGGAGTGGGGCATTCGCATCCCCACGTGCATTCCGGCGCCGAGTAGGTTTATATTCTCGCCAACTGTATCTGCAGATCGGCCAGCGATTTTTCGAGCAAAGCCCGATATCGAGGGTTCTGGGCCGATTGCAATTCCTGAATTACGTGGGTGACCGAAAGTTGTAAGGTCTCTCGTTTCCGCATCGATTCCGCAATCGACGGGGCAGGTGGTTTTGCAGGCGCGACGCCTTTTCCTGTGCGTCGGCCGCGGCGTTCGGACATATCGATCTGATCTTCGACCGATTTACTTTCCCATCCTCTTGCCATACCTTAATTGTAACGCTTCGCACGTCTAGAGGTGAAGCCCTTTCGGTATGTTCGGCGGAAGTATCTGAAAATATTGGCCTACTAGCTCGATATTTGCGTGAAGAATAGCGTTTGCCGGCCTGCGTTGTGTTTTTCGGAGGTAAAAACCCCGCCACAGTATAATGAACCGGTGAAATTCACGCTCCTCTTAGTTATTGCAGCTGCGGCTTATGGCCAGAACCGGTTTACACCCGGATTGCAGCCCTTCCTCACCGTCAGCGCGCCCATTGTCGCTCTCACACACGTACGTGTAATCGACGGTACCGGCGCCGCGCCCTCGGAGAATCAGACCATTGTTATCGATCATGGCAAGATCACCGCGGTGGGACCTGGCGCTTCCGTCACCATCCCAAGCGGCGCTCAGACTCTCGACTATTCAGGCACTACCGTCATCCCTGGCATGGTCGGCATGCACGAGCATCTCTTCTATCCGTCGGGCGGCGGCATCCCGATGTACAACGAGATGGCCTTCAGCTTCCCGCGACTCTATCTCGCGAGCGGAATAACTTCTGCGCGCACCGGCGGGAGCCTCGAACCTTACACCGATCTCAACGTCAAGCGACTCATAGATGCCGGCCGCATGCCCGGTCCGCACATGTTCATTACCGGACCTTATCTCGAAGGTACCGGCTCGATCGGCGCGCAAATGCATGAGCTCAGCGGTCCGGATGACGCCGTTCGCCTGGTGGATTACTGGGCTTCGGTCGGCGTCACGTCGTTCAAGGCCTATATGCACATCACGCGCGCCGAATTGAAAGCCGCGGTGGACGAAGCACACAAGCGCGGTATCAAGGTCACCGGCCATCTCTGCTCGGTCGGGTTCCGCGAAGCTGCCGCCATCGGCATCGACAACCTTGAACACGGGTTGCTCGTCGATACCGAGTTTCACCCCGGCAAACAACCGGACGAGTGTCCGGCTCAGGGAACCACGCGCAACGAGATGGAGCGGATCGATATTGGCGGCCAGCCGATGCGCGATATGATCGCCGATCTGGTGCGCCATAACGTGGCCATCACGTCGACGCTTTCGGTTTTCGAGGCGTTCGATGGCAGCCGTCCACCGATCGAGCAGCGCTTCCTCGATTCCGTTTCGCCGGAGGCCGCTATTTCTTATCTGAGCGCGCGTGGACGCGCCCGCGGCGGCGTCGATTCCTCTGCCATTGCCCAACTCAAGAAGGAACTCGAATTCGAAGTCGCTTTCGTCAAAGCCGGCGGGCTGCTGGTCTTCGGCTGCGATCCAACCGGCAACGGCGGCGCTATGGCCGGCTTCGGGGATCAGCGGAACCTCGAACTGCTGGTGGAGGGGGGATTCACGCCGGTTCAGGCCATTCAGATCGCAACTCAAAACGGCGCTAAACTGCTTGGAGAACTGGACTCGCGAGGCACAATAACCGCGGGGAAGATAGCCGATCTAGTCGTAATAGATGGTAACCCTGCGGCGAGGATCGCCGATATCCGAAAAATCAAGGTCGTCTTCAAGGACGGCGCCGGTTACGACCCGGCCAAGCTGACGGATTCCGTCCACGGCGCGGCGGGTATGCACTAGCGCGCTAGCAACGCCTCGCGTATTTCGCTACCCGATTTTCACAGAATCGAGTTATACTTTGCGAATCGCTTGGTCTGTTTCGCATTTTGTTAAAGTCGCCCGGTGTCATAAAGCCGTAATTAGCGGCTTGATATTCTGTGTTTCGCTCAGGGAAAAAATATGAACTTGAAGTCTGTTGCAGCGCTCTTGCTGTTGTCCGCTACCTCTGTGTTTTCTCAAGCCGGAGGCGTGGCTGGAATTTCAGGAACCGTTCGCGACCCCAGTGGCGCCGCGGTTCCGAACGCTAAAGTAGTGATTTCGAGCACGAGCCGAGGACAGATCCGCTCACTCACCACGAACCAGGCGGGCGCCTTTTCGGCTCCCGCGCTAATCCCGGGTCCCGGTTATAGCGTGACGATTAACGCTGCGGGCTTCGCGCCCTATGAGGTCAAGGACGTCGACCTTCAGGTGGGCCAGGATCTCGATCTCAGCGCGAAATTGCAGGTGGCGGCGAGCGCGACGCAAGTGGAGGTTTCCGCCCAGGCGCCATTGGTCGATTCAACGAAAACCGATGTTTCGACCGTTGTCAGCACGCAGCAGATTCAGGAGTTGCCGATCAATGGCCGCCGCGTCGATTCATTCGTGTTGCTCACGCCGGGCGTTACGAACGATGCCACCTTCGGTTTGCTCACTTTCCGCGGCGTAGCGGGCAACAACTCATTCCTGCTCGATGGCAACGACAACACCGAGCAGTTCTACGACGAAAACGCAGGCCGTACGCGCATCCAGTCACAGGTTTCGGCGGACGCCGTGCAGGAGTTCCAAGTGGTATCGGCGAACGTCTCGGCCGAATATGGGCGGGCGATGGGGGGCGTTGTGAATACCGTCACCAAGAGCGGCGGCAACGCCGTTCACGGAAGCGCGTTCTACTATCTGCGCAGCACGGGCTTCGACGCTCACGATCCGTATTCCCAGATCAATCCGAGTGAGCACCGTATTCAGACCGGGGGCACCGTTGGCGGAGCGATTATCAAAGATAAGCTCTTTTATTTCGTGAGCGCGGACATCACACGGCGGAATTTCCCATTTGTGGATAGCTATGTCAAGGCCGGGTTCGTGGACACCGCGAACCAGGTATGGCTCACCTGCGCCGCGCCCGCCAGCGCCGCACAGTGCCAGGCGATTAACGGATTGCTTCCGCGGTTCTTCGGACAGATTCCGCGTACCGCTAAGAACGACCTCTATTTCGGCCGGCTCGACTATCACCTGAATGACAAAAACACGTTTAGCGCAAGCTTTAACTATCTGACGTGGCTCTCGCCCAATGGCATTCAAACCGGCCTCTCTTCCACATCCGGAGCCGGAATCAACGGAAACGGCGACGATAGCGTAACGGTTCGCAACGGCAAGGCCACCTGGACTTCGGTAATCAGCAACTCAATCGTCAACTCGTTCCGCTATGGCTTGGATACCGATCGTCAGGCCGATAGTTTCGATTCGGCTGAGTTAGGCGGCGGTCTTGGCTATCTGGATGTGTCCGTGGCTGGCGTTCAGCTTGGACCGGCGACCTACCTTCCGCGCGTCGAGCCGATGGAAACGCGCCACGAATTCGCAGACGACGTGAGCATATCCAAGGGCCGCCACATGATCAAGTTCGGTTTCACCTACGAGCATGTGGACGACAACGTGAACTACCTGAGCAACCGGTTTGGCTCCTACACTTATCCGACCGTAACCTCCTTTGCGTTGGACTACACCGGCAACACGACAGGCGCCAAGAATTGGACGGGATACAGCCAGACGTTTGGCAATCCGCTGGTGGACTATAAGATCAAAGACATCGGATTCTATCTTCAGGATCAGGTGAAGGTAACCGACCGTCTGTCACTGACGCTCGGCGCGCGTTATGAGCATACTTTTGCGCCTCCTCCACCGCCGGCGAATCCCGGTTTCCCGTTGACGGGAGCGACGCTTCACACGGGGGCGATCGATCTGATGCCGCGCGTTGGGCTGGTCTACAAGATTAATGAGAAGACCGTGCTTCGAGCTGGCGCTGGCACCTTCTTTGCTCGTCTGGTGGGCGGACTCCTGGATGACGTCTACACCGGCAACGGTATCTATCAGATCTCAGATTCGCTATCGTCGTCGAACTCGACCCTGCTTGCGGCAGGTCCAACGTTTCCGAACGCTCTGGCGTCGCCGGTTACAGGCCTTTCCTCGGGAGCCTCCACGCTCGACGTAATGTCGCCCAAGCTCAAGACGCCGTATTCGGAGCAGGCGGAGATTGCAATCGAGCGGCAGTTAGGGTCCGGCATGGTACTCACGGTTTCGGGGATATTCAGCCGCGGCGTGAATCTTTATGGCACCCAGGACATCAATGCGCCAGCCCTTGGAGCCCCCTTCACCTACACGATATCGGGCGCTCCGGCGGGCTATCCTACGGCCTACAGTACTCAGGTTTACAACACCACGGTTCGGCCGAATCCGAACTTCGGCGCGATCTACGAGGAAACGAACGGAGTCAGCAGTTGGTACGACGGACTGAGCGTAACTTTCCTCAAGAGATTCTCCCACGGGCTCCAGATGGACGCTTCCTATGCCTGGTCGCATGAGATCGACGATGGGCAAGGCTCCGCAACCAACGCGATTTTCGGATTCAGCGACGCGCTTTGGACTTATAACGGGCAATACGGATTCGACAAGGGCAGCGGCGCGCTCGATCAGCGCCAGCGCTTCACGTATTCGTTCATTTGGGCGCCCACCTTCAGCCATTCGAATAGCGCTTTCGCCAAGTACGTCGTCAACAACTGGCAGCTTGCGAGCATCACGACGCTGCAGAGCGGCCGTCCGACGGGAAGCTTGACCGTCAAAATGAATGACACGCCGACGACGATGTTATACAGCGCCGACGCGCTCAACGGCTTTAACGGAAATTTCCGCGTACCCTTCCTACCGGTGGACAGCTTATACACTCCCTGGGTGGAAACGGAGAACTTCCGCTTGACCAAGCATATTCCCCTTGCGAAGGAATCGGTGCGGCTGAGCCTGAACTTCGAAGCGTTCAACATTGCGAATAACTGGTCGCCGACATCGCTTGCAACGCAGGCGTTCACCGAAGCCAAAGGCGTTTTAACCTACACGCCCACGGCGTTTGGATTCGGAACGGCGGATGGTGGCTTCCCCGATGGTACGCAGGCGCGCCGATTGCAGGTGAGCGCGCGTCTCACGTTCTAAGCAGATTGGTTTCCCCCTGGGCAGAGGCTCGATTCGGGTCCTCTGCCCTTTTTTTCGGTTTCGATCCGCAACGCCGCATCGCGCTCTACATCGTCAATCTTGGGGTGGAAACGGCGCTCGCAAGCCCGGCAGTGGCGCGGCACGCGCCCTAACCCGCTCATCAGCGCATCCCAAATTCCGCGGGGCAGGGAAGGAACGAGGTCCTTGCTATAGCAGTGCGGGCAACGCAGTTCGCCCTGCTTGATGTCCAGAGGCCTGTTGACCCTCAATTCGCAGGATAGCAGAGGTAGAATGACGGCTTTCGGGTGGACCTGCGCCTTCTTTGCATCGACATGCCGGGAGACTTTATCGCACGGGCGCTCAAAAAATGCTGGCTTGATCGCTGATCATGAAAGAGCTTTTTGTTAGCCTGTGATGGTGCGCGCACTTTTGCTGTTTCTCTCGAGACGGAAGCAGTTACGGAAGTGGATGGAGACTTCGCAAACCGCCCGGCGTCTCGCCACCAGGTTTGTGGCCGGGGAAACGCTCGACCAGGCATTGGGCGTCACCCGTAAGCTGAACGGCGAGGGGATCACGGTCACGCTCGACCACCTCGGCGAAAGCGTGAACTCGCTCGATGAGGCGGCGGAGGCGCGCGATGTATATCTTCGCACCCTCGACGCTGTCCAACAGGGGGGCGTCCAGGGCAATGTCTCGCTCAAGCTCACGCAGTTTGGCATCGATCTTTCCGAAGCGGAGTGCCGCTCCAACGTCGAACGCCTTGTCGCCCGCGCCGCCGAATGCGGCAACTTCGTCCGCGTGGACATGGAATCGAGCGAATACACCGACCGTACTCTGGCCTTGGTGCGCGACCTGCATGCGAAGCATGGCTCGGTGGGCACGGTGATTCAGGCGTATCTCTACCGGAGCAAAGCAGATATCGAAGATCTCAGCCGGCGCGGCATCCGGATCCGCCTGTGCAAGGGCGCATACCTTGAACCTGCGGCGGTTGCGTTCCCCAAGAAGACGGATGTAGACGCCAACTACATCGAGTTGATGAAGCTGCTGCTCGACCGCGGAACGTATCCCGCCATCGCCACGCATGACGAAAAGATGATCGAGGCCACCCGGGCGTATGTTGCGGAGAAGAAAATCGCGCGCGACCGGTTCGAATTCCAAATGCTCTATGGGATCCGACGCGATTTGCAGCGCAAGCTGATCGCCGAAGGCTACCGCGTGCGGATCTATGTGCCCTTCGGGGAGGCGTGGTATCCGTACTACATGCGGCGGATGGCGGAGCGCCCGGCAAACGTACTGTTCATTCTGAGGAACCTCTTCCGGGCGTGAGAAACTAAAGGCAGGGGGTTAGAGTCTAATAGTCTATGCGCTACTGGGCCTACTTCGCTGCCAAGATAGTTGTTGCGGGAGCGGTTTTTTATGGGCTCCTTGCGCTTCTCGGGCCGCTCGCGCCCGACGAACCCGCCCAGCCGTTGCCATCGGTGAACGCGGTCAGGATTGTCAATCCAAATGGGGCTCCTGCTAAGGAAAAGCCCCGCCCGCTCACGGACGATGAGCTGAGCAGGCAACGCCTCGCCGGGCTGGAACACGTGGGAGCGTATCTAGCGATTAATGTTGCGCTTATGGTGTGGTTCCTGCTGGCGGCGGGGACATTCTATCTGATCGTGCGCGATCAACGCTACCGCTGCCGCGTCTGTCTGCGGCGGTTGCGCATGCCGGTGGAGACCGGTTCGCGCGGCTATATGCTGCAGTTGGGACGCCCGCGCGTGGAATACATTTGTCCGTTCGGCCACGGAACGCTCAAGCAGGAGGAGTACGAGACCTCGGAGCTGGAAAACCCGCAATGGACGGGATCCTCAGGCGATATGTGGGAGGATCTCTACGCGGCGAGCAAGAACGAGCGGGACAAATAAAGCCAACGCGTCGCCGTGAGCGGTCGTCAAAACGGCAGAGGTATGCGGATGATCCGATTTGCAGCCATTTTTCTCGCTTCGTTTGCTTATGCACAGACGCCCGCCGCTCCGCAGTTTGAAGTGGCCGCGATAAAGCCGGCCAGCCCCGAGGAAATCCAGGCAGGTAGCTCAGGGTGCTACACGGGCCACGGCCGTGCGCGGTGTACCGATGTGACGCTGAAGCGTTGCATCGTCGGCGCGTATCACGCCGGTCCCGGCCAAATCGTGGGCGGTCCAAGCTGGATCGATTCCGACCGCTTTCACATTGAAGCCAAAGCAGCGGAGGCAGTTGGGGACGATGCGGAGCTGGATGCAATGATGAAAGCGCTGCTCGCGGAACGATTCCATCTCACCCTTCATCGCGAAACCAGGAACTTGCAGGCATTGGTCCTTGAAGCAGCCAAAAACGGTCCCAAGCTCGAAAAAGCGCCCGGCGGCGAGGCCGTGACCGACAGCAGTCAGGGTCTCCTCACGCTCAAGAACACGACCATGGACGGCTTGGCCGAGCGTTTGGCGCGCGTGACGGAACTGCCTGTGGTCAACCACACCGCGATCGATGGCGTGTTCAATATGAAGCTGGTCTGGACTCCCGAGGGCGAGAATCCCAAAGGCCCAGGAAGTCCGCCCTCTCTCTTTACCGCGATCCAGGAGCAGCTTGGGCTGCGCTTGCAATCGCAAAAGACGCAGGTCGAAGTGCTGGTGGTCGACCACGCCGAGAGGCCGGACGCGAATTAGCGCGCGATACGCCTATACGGTCTGCAACTCTTCCAACTTCTCGCCGGTTGCCCGCTCCACATCCGCGTGCAGGCTATTCCCGTGAGCGTCCATAGTCACAATCGCCGCGAAGCCTTTCACGCGGATGTGCCACATCGCTTCGGGAATGCCGAACTCGAGCAAGTTGACATCGAGCACCTCTTCCATCGTCCGCGCATAGTATTGCGCCGCGCCGCCGATTCCGTTAAGGTACACCGCGCCGCATTCCTGTAACGCAGCCAGCGTCTTCGCTCCCATGCCGCCCTTGCCGATTACGGCGCGAACGCCATATTTGCGGATGACATCGGCCTGATAAGGCTCCTCGCGGATGCTCGTAGTGGGGCCGGCGGCCTTCACCGTCCATTTATCGCCCTGTTTCAGCATCACCGGGCCGCAATGGTAAAGCGCCGCGCCGTGCAAATCGACCGGCGGCGGGTTCTTCATCAGATAGGCATGCACGTTATCGCGGCCGGTATAGAGTTCGCCCGTGATCAGAACTACGTCACCCACCTTCAGCGCGCGCATCTGCGCCTCCGTCAGGGGCGGAGTGAGCACGATTTCGCGGCCGGTCAACGGGAAGCCTTCGCCGCGCGCCATGCGCTCGATGGGCCGCGCCGGATCGCGATACAGCCAACTGGTGATCGCACCCGAAGACGCGTCGAGCCGCACCCCCAGCCGGCGAAATGCCCAGCATTCGTACGCCACGGAGACGAAGAAACTCGCGGGCAACCGGTTCGCCGCGGCGATCTTGCACCCGATCAGAGAGCTCTTGCCGCCGAAACCCATCGCGCCGACGCCAAGGCCGTTGGCCTCTTCCATCACTTCGGCTTCCAGCTTTGCCAGCACCGGGGTTCGGGTTGATGTCGTCGAGCGTACGGAACAACTGCTGCTTGGCGAGATCGTAGCCGTGCGCGCGGTCGCTGCCGATACAGACGCCGAGCGCGCCCGGCGCGCATCCCTGTCCCTGCGCCTGCCAGACCGCGTGCAGCAGGCATTTGCGCACGCCTTCCAGATTGCGGTCGGCGCGGCCCAGGTGATCGAGCGTGCAGGGTACGGAATATTGAATGTTCTTGTTTTCGCAGCCGCCGCCTTTGAGGATCAGTTTGACTTCGATTTCGTCCTGCTCCCACTGCTCGAAGTGGATCACCGGGGTGTCGTCGCCCAGGTTGTTGCCGCTATTCTTGCCCGTCAGGGAATCGACGGAATTGGGCCGCAGCTTGCCGAGCCGCGTCGCTTCCGCGACGGCCTCGAGGATGGCTCCCTTGATTCGGATCTGGTTCACGCCAACCGGCGTGTGGACGTAGAACGTCGGCATGCCGGTGTCTTGGCAGATGGGACCTTCATCCTCTTGCGCCATATCGATATTGGCAAGGATGATATTGAATGCCTGCGAGGATTGCGTGTCGGGCGTTTCGTTATCGGTGGCGAGCGACATGGCAGCGCGCACGTCGGGCGGCAGGTTGGTCGAAGTTTGGGTGATGAGTTCGAGCAGGCTGGTGGCTAGGAATTCCATGAAATTCCATAGTATCGTAGCCGTGATGCGCATTGCCCCGTTCTTCCTCGCCGCCGTACTGGCCTGCGCGCAGGATCGCGCCGCCATCGAGAGCTTTACTGCTTCGCATCAGCGGCAGATCATGGCCGAGTTCGTCGACTTGCTCTCCATTCCCAACGTCGCAACCGACCGCGTTAACATCCGCCGCAACGCCGAGTTCATTCGCGCCATGCTGGAGCGTCGTGGAGTGAAGACCGAACTGCTCGAAACGGCGGGCAATCCTCTGGTCTACGGGGAAAAGAACCGTGCCGGCGCTACGAAGACGATCCTTTTTTATATTCACTATGATGGCCAGCCAGTAGACCCAGCCAAGTGGAAACAGGCGAGCCCGTTCACACCGGTCATGCGCGATGGACGCATGGAGGACGGCGCGGCCCTCGTCCCTAACTTCGCTTCGAGCGCAACGTTTCCTGACACCTGGCGCATCTACGCGCGTTCCGCCTCGGACGATAAAGCGCCCATCGTTGCATTCTGCGCCGCGCTCGATGCGGTGGGCGATAGCCTGCGCAGCAATATCCACGTGGTCATCGATGGCGAGGAGGAACAGAGTTCGCCGAGTCTGCCCGCGGCCATCGTACGCTATCGCGACAAGCTGCGCGCCTCGCTGCTGCTCGTGCTCGATGGCCCTGTGCATCCCAGCGGCCGTCCTACCCTCGCTTTCGGTGCGCGTGGCATCGTTACGCTCGATCTCACGGTCTTCGGACCCAAAATGGCCCTGCACAGCGGCCACTATGGCAACTGGATTCCCAATCCCGCCGTGCGCCTGGCGCAGCTTGTGGCCTCGATGAAAGACGACCAGGGTCGCACCACCATCGCTGGCTTCTACAGCGACGTGCCGCCGCTCACTGCGTCCCAGCGCAACATCTTGAAATCCGTCCCTGACGACGAGCCCGCGCTTCTCAAGCTCTTCGGAGTTGCACATCCCGACGCCGTGGGTGAGAGCCTGCAGGAAGCCATCCAGTATCCGAGCCTCAATATCCGCGGCATGCACAGCGGATACGAAGACCGCACCATCATTCCGCCGGATGCGACCGCGGCCATCGATATCCGCCTTGTCAAAGAGACTCCGTCGGCTCACATGGTCCAGTTGGTTCGCGCGCATATCGAAAAACAGGGCTATCACATCGTCGCCGGCGAGCCCACCGACGCCGAGCGTGCGCAGTTTCCGAAATTGGCGCGTCTCCGGGCGAGCGAGGCCGCGTCGGAAGCGTTTCGAACCGAGCCCGATTCGCCTGATGCGCTTGCGGTAACGCACGCGCTGGAACGTATCTGGGGCGCGCCGCCGGTGCTCATCCGGACCATGGGAGGCACCGTGCCCATCGCCGCCTTCATCCGCGAATTGAATGTGCCGGCGGTGTCCGTACCGATCGTCAATTTCGACAACAACCAGCATGGCGATAATGAAAATCTGCGCCTGGGGAATTTGTGGAGCGGAATCGTCTCGCTGGCGGCGATGGTTGGGATGTAGGCGCTACTTCACGCCGCTCGCGCGGGTTTCCATCTTAGCGGCTTCTGCATCGCGCTTGAGCTTGCGCAGCAGCATCGCATAGTTGGTTAGCGTCTTCTTCAACGCCTCCGCCTCGCCGACGTTGGCGGGAGGCGGAATCGACGGAATGCGTTCGGCTAACGTCAATGCGCGCCGATAGAGAACCTCTGCCCCGGCGTTGTCGTCCTTGCCTTCCAGCGTCATCGCCAGATTGATCGTCGCCAGAACGTCCGCCTTCTGCTTGATGGCGAGCGATCGGCGATAGAGCGGCTCCGCCTTGGCGAACATCTCCTGGTTGGCGTAGACAACCGCAAGATTATCGAGCGATGCTGCGAGCGGAAGGTCGTCGGGATGCATCGCCTTCTCCCAAATCGGAAGCGAGCGCTCATAGAGAAGCTGCGCGGCGGCGTAACGCTTTTCGATGAAATAGACCATCGCCAACCGGTCGAGATAGGTTGCAACGTTCTCATCCGCCGGGCCGTAAGTGGTCTCCTCGATCGCAATCTCACGGCGCAGCGGCGATTCGGTATCGGGAAACCTGTACAGCTTCATGTAGACGTCGACCAGTGCATCGAGCGGCGGGATCAACGAGTGCGACACAGCGCCAAGGTTCTTCTCGACGATCGCCACGGCGCGAATCAGATTCGGCTCGGCGACGGCGAATCGTTTGCGCGCAATGTAGAAGTTGGCTAGATCGGTGCAATCGGCGGCTAGGGCGAGGTCGTCGCGGCCATTGGCCTTCTCGCGAATTGCGATCACGCGCAGGAACGCCACTTCCGCCTCGCTGTTCTTGCCCGTTGCGGCGTACAAACTGGCGAGCGATTTCAAGTCCGGGATGAGACCGATCGCATTCTCGCCTTCGACCTTACGGCGGATCGCGAGCGAGCGCTCGTAAAGCTTCTGCGCATCGGCGATGCGGTTTTCGGCGCGGTAGAGCGCAGCCATCTCACCCAGTGGCGTAGTGAGCGAGAGATCCTCGGGTCCGGTGGCCTTTTCCTGTGCGGCCAGCGCGAGATTCAGCAGCCCTTCGGCCTGATCGTACTTGCCCTGCGCCATCAGTGTGCCAGCTTGCTGGCGAAGTTTGACCGGATCGTCCGGCTGCGCGGGCGTTTGCGCCGATACTGCAAGCGCGGCAAGCAGCAGCGGTAGGGCTGTCCGGATCATGCACCCAACATTAGAGCAAATGAAACGTCATTGAGATAGTGGCTCTGGTGGGTACTGGTTTCCCGTTGAGCGTGCCCGGATGAAACGTCCACTTGAGCGCCGCCTCTATGGCTTTTTCGTCGAGGCCCATCCCGAGGCTTTTGACTAGGTGCGGTTGGACTACTCTCCCGTTTGCATCGACTATGATCGCGACAACCACTTCGCCCTGAAAGTGCGCCTTGCGGGCCTCGTCGGAAAACTCGGGGTCTTCCTGATGCATGACGGTGGGCTTGGTAACGCCGCCTTTTCCGGGAATGTAAGCGATGCCGCCGCCGTCACCCGGTCCGGCGCCGCCGCCCGAGCCTGAGCCCACGCCGCCGCCTTTGCCAGAGCCAATACCGCCGCCTGAGCCCGTGCCGTTCGAAGCCGGCCCGAGTTTACCGAGCGGATCGCCGTAATTTGGCAGGTTGATGTTCGGCATTACGGCATCAGGCGGCGCGAGGATAGACGCTTCCATTGCCAGCTTCGGCTGTGGATTAACGATTACGGCCGACGGAGGCACAAATTGCCGGGGCGCAGGCTTTGGCAGCCTGCCTTTACTCGCCGGCAGCGGCGACCGGTCGCCGCCGCCACCGCCGCCGGCATGAATTGCAGGCTTCGGAATTGGGGCCTCATCCGGCAGAATCAGCGGAACAACCTGCTGGATCCGCTTCTGCACTGTCTTTGAAGAGAGTGCCGTGAAAATGAGTAGCACCGCGGCGATTTGGACGCCAGTCGACATCAGGAACGATTTCTTCTGGCGTCCGTAGAGTCCCCAGATCTCCTGAACCTGCACCGGTTGCGACGTGAGTTCGAGCGGCGGCAATTTCGGTGGATGAATGGCCTCCTTGAGATTGCGGAACAGGGTCTTGTAAAGTGGCTCCTCGGTTTTCGTGAGGAGAAGGCGAGAAAGATGATCGTCTGGCATGTGGTTACCGCCAAGTGCTAAATATCCAGCACATGCTAAAAAACTAGCACCACAGGGAAAGCTGTGTCAATAGTGACGCGGCGCGCCCAGTGTGAATCGATGGCAATCTAAATCAGGATTGCGTTAGCGCAACTTGCGAGCGAGGCGTCGCTGTAGGCGCCGCAGCTTGCGCAAGGCCTCGAAGAGCGCTGGTGGACTACTTGCGTTTCCAGCCCTGCTGTTTCAGCGCCGCCTCCAGCGCCTCCAGCACCATTGCTACATTCTCTGGCTGCGATCCGTATCCCATCAGTCCGATGCGGAAAACCTTGCCGGCAAGTGGTCCGAAGCCGCCGGAGATCTCCATGCTGCGCTCTTCCAGCAGATAGTTCCGCACTTTCGCGTCATCGATGCCTTCGGGCACGCGCGGGGTATTGAGTGTCCACAACCGATTCGCCGGGTCGGCGACGTACATCTGAAGACCCATCGCTTCGATGCCGGCTACGAACGCCTGATGGTTGCGCTGGTGCCGCGCGCAACGCTGCTCCAGGCCTTCTTCCTCCACCAGCGCCAGCCCCTCGCGCAACGCATAAAACATAGTGGACGAGGCTGTGTGGTGATATTTTCCGCCGCTGTAGAACGCGTCGAGCAATTGCAGATCGAGATACCAGGATTGCACCGGCGTCTTCCGCTGCTTCAATCGCTCCAACGCACGTGGAGAAACTGTGATGGGCGAGAGTCCCGGCGGGCATCCCAGTCCTTTCTGCGTGCAACTGTAGGCGATGTCAATGCCGTTCTCATCGACGTTCACCGGCATGCCGCCCAGCGACGTAACGCAATCGGCAATGGTCAACGCATCCACTTCATGCGCCGCTTCGCAGATGGGCTTGACATGGTTGAACATGCCTGTTGAGGTTTCGGCCTGCACAAACGCGACGAGCCGGGGTTTCTCGCGACGAATGAACTCGCGCGCTTCCTGCGGATCGTGAGGCTCGCCCCACGGCTTTGAGAGCGTCACGACCTCTCCGCCTTGACGGCGCGCAATTTCGCCGATCCGGTCGCCGAAGAAGCCATTGCTCACGAGGGCGAACTTTGTGCCCGGCTCCGTGAAATTCGCCACCGCCGCTTCCATCCCCGAACTGCCGGTGCCGGAAAGCGCCAGGTTGAATTCATTGGAGGTTGAGAAAGCGTAGCCCAGGAGTTTCCGCACCTCGCGTGCCGTCTGTAGGAAGAACGGATCGAGATGGCCGACCACATTTTGCTGCATGGCCTCGTATACGCGCGGGGCCACAGGACTGGGTCCTGGGCCGAACAGCAGCCGCTTGGGAGCTTTTACCGTCATTATTGTTTTCTCGTTAGTAGTAATCCGCGCAGCTCATATAGTAGCCGCAACGCTCGCAGAATAACTTGCATTTACGCGCGGTGAGACGCAATGAGCACACGGGGCAATATAGCATCGGCTCGTCTCCGGAAGCGGATTTCGCTGCCTCCGCAGGTTCGATCTCTTTCCCTACTTGCTCTCGTTGCACGGGATCTCAAATTATACTAAAGGCAACCTATGAAATTCCGAATCGCAGTTTTGGCGGCGGCGCTGGCTTTCATCGCGTTTCCGCAACAGCGAGGGCAGCGCCCTGTACGCTTCCCCTCGCGCGGTACCCGTGGCGCCGTTGCCGGCGGGACCGAGTACGCCACCGAGGCCGGCATGCGCATGTTTTACAGCGGCGGCAACGCCGTGGATGCGGGAATCGCCACCATGCTCGCCGCGTCCGTCACCGAGTTTTCCCACTTCGGCTGTCGGCGGCGAAGCGCCCATTCTGGTGCGCACCAAGGAAGGCAAGGTCTTCGCCATCGCCGGCGTGGGCACCATGCCCAAGCTTGGGCACCGCCGATTTCTACCGCAACCACAAGCTAACCGACGACGGAGATTGACGATCCGCCGGAGCCCGGACGGCCTGAAGGACTGGGTGCCGGTGGTCGGTGTGCTCTCCGCGCTGGTGCCCGGGCATGGTGGACGCGGCGCTGGTGACGCTCGCAGATTTCGGCACCAAGTCTTTCGCGCGAAGCCGTTCAGCCCGCCATCGAACTGGCGGACGGCTTCCCCATCGACGAATTCCGCTCCGGGATCATCCGCGCCGACGCTCGAAGTATCTTGGCCGCGTGGCCTACTTCGAAGAAAGTCTTTCTGCCCAAGCGGCAACGTGCCGCGGCCGGGCGAATCTTCCGCCAGCCCGATCTGGCGCGCACGCTGCGCTCCATGGCGGCCGTCGGAAAAGAAGGCGCTGGCCGCGGGCGCCATCGCGCGACAAAGCGATCGACGCCGTGCGCGATTACTTCTATCGCGGCGAGATCGCCCAGCGATCGACGAATTCTGCAAGGCCAACGGCGGCCTGCTGCGCTACGAAGACATGGCGGCCTTCCACGTGTCAGCCGGAAGAAGCGGTCTCCACCACGTTCCACGGCTACACCGTCTACAAGCCCGGCTTCTGGAGCCAGGGCCCGGCGATGATCGAGGCGCTCAATATTCTCGAAGGCTTCGATCTCGTCGGCCAGATGCGGCTACAATTCCGCCGAGTACATCCACACCCTGGTGGAGGCGCTGAAGCTGGCCTATGCCGACCGCGACACTTATTACGGCGATCCCAAGTTCAATCAAGATTCCCGCGGAACGCTGCTCTCGAAGGAGTATGGCGCGGAGCGGCGCAAGCTGATCGCGCAACGACGCGTCGCTCGATTTCCGGCCCGGCAAGATTGGCGACCAATCCGCCGCAAGCATCCCTTCCTCGCCGACATCGACGCGTCACAAGATCGACCCAGCGCTCATGGCGAAGGACACCACCTGCGTGGACGCCATCGACAAGGACGGCGTGGCGATCTCGGTCACGCCCTCGGGCGCGTGGATGCCGCCGGTAATCGCGGGCGATACCGGCATTCCGCTCACCGAGCGCGCGCAGAGCTTCCTGCTGGTTCCCGGCCATCCCAACGAACTGGCGCCGGGCAAGCGGCCGCGCGTGACGTTGAGCCCGACGCTGGTGACCGGGCCCGGACAGAACTATGCTCGACTCTTTCCACGCCGGGCGGCGACAACCAGGACCAGGCGCTGCTGCAGGTGCTGTTCAACGCGATCGATTCGGCATGAACGCGCGAGAATGCCGTGGAGGCGCCGCGCTTCCAGACCGAGCACCTGGTCTCGAGCTTCGACAACCATGCCATGAGTCCCGGCGCGCTTGTGCTGGACGAGCGGCATCGCCCTCGGCCATGTACCGGAGTTGATGCGAAGCGCGGCCACAAGGTGGACAGTCAAGTCGCGCTACGACAGCGGCACCGCGCCGGTGCTGATCCGGCTGTACCCCAGCGGCGTTGATCGAAGCGGGCGCCGATCCGTTCTACTTTCCGGGCGTCACAGGCGTGGTAGGTTCGCTCTTCGACGAACCGGACGGCTTTCGACCGCGACGGCCTGGCGCGAGCGGCTGCGCGGCACTGGCGCGCGAGAACATCTACATCGGCGGCAGTTCGTGGAAGTACGAAGGCTGGCTCGGGCAGATTTACTCGCGCGAGCGGTATCTGACGCGCGGCCGGTTTTCGAAGAAGGCGTTCGAAGCGGAATGCCTGCGCGAATACGCCGAAACGTTTCCCACGGTCTGCGGCGATTTCGCTTTCTACCAGTTCCCCAGCGACGAATTCTGGCGCAAGCTCTTCGCGCAGCGCCTGCCGGTTTCCGGTTCGCCTTCAAGGTGCCGGAGCAGATCACCTGCAAGGTGTTTCCGGCGCATGCGCGCTACGGACCGCAGGCCGGACAGCAGAATGAGGCGTTCCTCGACGCGCACATGTTTCGCGAGATGTTCCTGCGGCCGCTGCTGCCGTATCGCGAGAAGACGGCGGTGCTGATCTTCGAGTTCGGCGCATTCGGACGCGCAGCTTCTCCGAAGTGGGCGAGTTTCTGGACCGCCTCGACCCGTTCCTCGCAGCGCTGCCACCGGAGTTCCGCTACGCGGTGGAGATCCGCAACCCCGAGTTTCTGAAGCCGGATTACTTCTCCTGCCTGCGCACGCACGGCGTGGCGCACGTCTACAACGCGTGGTCGAAGATGCCGGAATTGCGGCAGCAGATCGCAATCCCGGATTCGGTGACCGCGGATTTCCTGGTCTGCCGCGCGCTGCTGCGCCTCGGCCGCGTCTACGAGGACGCGGTGGCGACGTTTCAGCCCTACACGGAAATCCAGGATCCGAATCCGGAGGCGCGGGACTCGATGCGCATCCTGATCGGCCGCGCCCGGGAGAACAAGCAATTCCTGTTTCTCTTCGTCAATAACCGGCTGGAGGGGAATGCGCCGCTCACGATACTAAGCCTGGTTGAGAAGGACTAACTGATGGTCACCGCTTCTTCGCCGGATCCGGCGCCATATCCAGCTTCGGATAATAAGGCGCGTCCAGCTTCTGGAACTTGTCCATCCAGTTCTTGCCGGCTTGCTGCGGCGTAAAGCCCCATTGTTGGCGCGCGTAGTTCCAATCGTCGGGATTCAGTTGCTGGGCGTGCTCCCAATACTTCGCGGCGCGCGTGTCGTCGCCCTTTTCGTGGAACCATACGGCCAACTTGAAACTGGCGTCGGCTTCCATTTCGGCGGCGGAGCGCGGCTTTACGCGGCGCGCGAACTCGGCATCGGATAATGCATAGACGCTACGTTCGCCATTCGTCACCCAATCTCGGAGCGCGTTGGTATAAACCGACGCCTTGGGTGACGATATTCTTTCCCTCCCGCGATCTTCATTACCTGATCGGTGTTCCACGCGGGCTCGGCGGGGCGCACCACGCGGCCCTTTTCGTCGATCCAAATGCCCATGGGTACGTTGATGAATTGGAACGCGGTGCTGACGGAATGGCGCACATCGATCAATGTGGTGTAACGTCGCATGCGCGCGGTCATACCAGCTCCCGGCCGCGGCCTCGCCGCCCGTATCCTGCGCAGCCGCGAGAATCTCGAAATTGTGGTTCTTCAGCTCCTCGTAGATTTTCTGCCAACCTGGCAGATCGAGCCGGCAGCCTCACCAGGAAGCCCAGGAGATGGCCAGCACTTTCTTGCCGCGAAAATCGGAGAGATGAACGATGCGGCCAGTGCGATCGGGCACCGCGAAATCGGGCGCGATGCGCGAGTTATAAAAATCGCCGCGTACGGCGGGAATCTCGCCGAAGCTCCACACGCCGGCGTCCGAAACATAAGCCTGGCGGATGCGGCGCGCGAATCCGGTGAGATTGAACCATTCGCCGCTCTTGAGATCCTTGGGTACGGGAATGCACATATCGGCCCGGCAAGCGCCCTGCGGGTTGACCTCGAACCCGTTGACGCGCGGAAGATCTGCCGCGCGCACCCAAAGTTCTTTGGCGTCGGGACGAATCTTTGTCAACCGCCGTTGCCCGCTCTCCGTAAAGTACCGTGGCGCCCGGCGAGGCCCCGGAAGCTCGGACGGCCGAAAGTGCGGGGGCGGCGGAAAGCAACAACTGGCGTCGATTCAACATGGAAAGCCTCTCCATGAGTATACTGAGATGCGCTACAATTATCGGGTTCAATCATGCGCTACATTCTAGGCCTGATGGTGGCTATGGGTATGCTCGTGGCTGTCGCGACGGGGCAAACGGCTCCCCCAGCTAAGAAGAAGACTGCTTCGACCGCTAAGAAAAGCCCGATGCGTAGACCTTCGACTGCGGCTCATCCTGGCGCGCCATCGGTACGCCGGCCCACGGCGGCCGCCGTGGCGAATCGCAAGAAGGCTGCGCCGGTGAAGAACGCCGTGACGTGGCGAAACCGGCAGTTGTCGCCCTCGCAGGATCGCTACCGGGAAATCCAGCAGGCGTTAGCCGCCAAGGGCTATTTGCAGCCGGACCAGGCTACGGGAACTTGGGACCAGAACTCCACTGACGCTCTGAAGCGGTTTCAGGCTGAGCAGAATCTGGATGCTTCGGGCAAAATTAATTCCCTCTCGCTGATCGCGCTCGGTCTGGGGCCGAAGCACGAGGCGCCGCCGATGCAGATTGCTGCGCCCGAGGAGCCAGGCCGGTAGCCTACTCGCTCCTCAGCGACCTCAATGGGTCCACCGAGATCGCCCGTCGCGCCGGACGCCCAGCTCGAGAGCAATGCCGCCACAATCATCGTAACCGCCACGCCGCCCAGCACGATCGGATCGCGCGGCGCCGCCTGCTCCACGACGTGCGCCAATATCGTCGAACTCACAACGCCACCCGCGATCCCCGCGACCGCGCCTATGGCGACGATTGCACCCATCCGACCGAGGACAGAGCGCAATACCTGCCCGGGCTGTGCGCCGATCGCTACGCGTATGCCGATTTCGCGCACACGCCGGCTCACCGTATAGGCCGAAAGTCCGTAGATGCCGGTGACCGCGAGCATCACCGCCAGAATGCCGAATGCGCTTAGACACCACGCTGCGGCGCGCGCCTGGAAGTACGCGAGTTCAAGCGAGTTCTCCAGAGGCCCGACGCTATAGAGCGGCAAATTGCGATCAAGCCCGCGAATCGCCGTTTCCATTTCGCGCGCCACCTCTTCCGTGGGACGTGATGAACGCGCCAGTAGATACGTTGTGCCGTTGTATTGCTGCAGTATGGGCGTGAAAAGCGCGAGCCGCGGATCTTCCGTGATTGCCTGGTACTTGCCATCTTCCACGACGCCGACCACTTGCACCGGAGCCTCAGGGCCGCCGAGGTAATGAAGACCCACGGCGTGTTCCGTCCCCAGCACCTTTCTCGCGAAGGCAAGGTTGACAACCGCTACGAGAGGAGAATGCGACCCATCATGCCATGTGAAATCACGCCCTTCCAGCAAACGCGTACCGATGGCGGCGAAAAATCCGGGCGACACGTTGTAGTGGCTTCCGTTGAGCGTGTTCGAAGAACGGAAATCGGTCTCCCACGGACGGAAGAAACTGGTGGTGGATTGATCGATCCCCAACGGAAACGAGTCGCCGAATGCCGCGGCCGAGACGCCGGGCACGCGGGCGGCGGCATCCAGCGCCCGGCGTTGAAACTCCTCGCCCGCGGCGCGGGAATACTTGGCTAACCCAAGGTCGAAACCGGCGACCGCAACCGAACGCGGCGCGATTCCCACGGGCATCTGAAATGTCCGCCGCGCGCCTAGCACGGCGACGAAACAGGCAGTCACCAGCACGCAGCAGAGCGCCACCTGAACCGCGAGCAGCGCCTCGCGGAACGGCCACGCGCGTCCGCGAGAGCCACTCCCTTGCGCCCCGCCGCGCAACGCAAGATTGGTATTCGCGCGAAACGCCTGGCGCACGGGCGCGACACCGAAGAGCAGCGCCGAAACCAGCGCCGCTGCCAATCCGAACAGGAGCACACTACCTCCTGCGCGCACATCTACGTGCACGGGAACCTCGGACGATACCAATTGCCGCATGGCGCGGATCAGCAGCGCCGCCAAACCACATCCCGCCGCGCCGCCCGCGACTGCGAGAAGAAGCGATTCGGTCGCCAATTGGCGCACGATGCGCGCGCGCGCCGCGCCGATCGACACGCGAATCGCCAACTCGAACCTGCGGTCCGCGCCGCGCGCCGCTACCAGGCTCGCAAGATTGGCGCACGCCGCCAGCAGCACGAGGCTGGAGAGCAGAATCACCCCGAAGACGAAGCCTTCCATCGGCCGCCTCAAGGTCCGGCCAATCAATCCCGGCTTCGAAAGCCGAATGTCCGTGCCGGCATCGCTACGCGGATATTCGCGTCCCAACTGTGCGCCGATGGCCCGCAGATTGGCCTCTGCCTGGGCCGATGTTACTCCAGGCCTTAAGCGCCCAGCAACCAGACAATCCAGGGTGTGGCGGTTATCCAGCCACGAAGTCTCTTCGATCTCGGGCTGCATCGCCATGGGAACCCAAACGTCGGGCCAGAAAAAGTTCTCCGTGCCGTGGAATCCGGCGGGCGCCACGCCGGTCACGGTATAAGGCCGGTTGTTGAGATAGATGGTTCGCCCAGCGATCGCGCGATCGGAGCCGAAGTGGTTGCGCCAGCATTCGTAGCTCAAGACGGCGTAGGGCTCGGCGCCCGGCTTCAGGTCGTCCGAGGGATGAAAGAAACGGCCGATCAGCGGGGCGATGCCCAAAGCGTCGAAATAGTTCCCCGTTGCCAGATAGCCCCAGACGCGCGCCGTGGTATCGCCGGAGCCCAGACCTATGGGCGAAACGCGGTACGCGAACAGATCGGAGAATGTTACGTTGCGGTCGCGCAGATCGCGATATGCCGGGTAAGAGTGAGTGGTAGGTTCGACGAAGACAAGCCGGTCGGGGGCTTTCACCGGCAGCGGGCGCAAGACCAGCGCATCGAGAACCCCGAAAACCGCCATGTTTGCACCAATGCCGAGCGCGAGCGAGAGAATGGCGACGGCGCTAAATCCAGGCGATCGGCGCAATGTGCGCGCTGCGTAGCGAAGGTCCTGCCATGTCTCGTCGGCCCAACGCAAGCCATACGAGCGGCGGCACTCTTCTTTGTGCGATTCGCGCGAACCGAGTTCCAACTGCGCACGCCGTTCGGCCTCCGCCGGCGACATGCCGCGGCGCGCCAGATCGGCCGCGCGATGCTCCACGTGAGAGCGCAGTTCATCATCCAGATCTGATTCCCAGCGCTCGCGCCCGCGCAGGGCCCGCAACGTCTTGCGAATCCCGAGCACCCTATACCTCCTCCGGACGCGCCTTCAATGCCGAGCCCATGGCGTTGACCAGCCGCTCCCATCCGGCTGTCTCCTCGCGCAGGCGCTTAAGCCCGGCGGCGGTGAGCGTATAGAATTTGGCGCGGCGGTTATTTTCCGAAACTCCCCACTCCGCGGCGAGCAATCCTTGACGCTCCAGGCGAAACAGCGCGGGATACAACGCGCCTTGCTCAATGGCGAGCGCGCCGCCGGAAATTTGACCGATGCGTAAGAGCACGCCGTAGCCATGCAACGGTCCGAGGGAGACGGCCTTGAGGATCAGAAGATCGAGCGTTCCGGGAAGCAATTCCGCAGTGGGGGAGGGCGGCATCTATTCTCCTTATCTAGTTAGGAGAGTAAACCAGCTCTCCTAAGTTGTCAAGGAGACGGAGGCGGCGTAAACACGCGTTACATCAGGGCGAACACGGACGAGGCCGAAGAACGAGACCCACGGGTCCCCGCGCGCCTAGTGTCCGAATGCGAAAGAATTCGCGGTCGAGATCGTGCTGTTCGCGGTCTGCCAAACTGCTTGCGTCGCGGGGTGGCCGCTTGAGATCAGCGCGAGACAGGCGATGGCAATGAACGTAACAAGCAGCGAGTACTCGATCAAGTCCGACCCTTGTTCTTCGCGCGCGAATTGGAGTATGCGGCTCATAGCCTCTATGGTTATTAGAACGAATACGGGCCCGCATCGCAAGCGCATTTTGGTTAATAGGGTACCGTGAGCGCTCCTCCCAGTACTTATTAATCTCTTACTAACTTAAGTTATGATGCTCGCGGAAGAACTTACGGAAGCAGCGAAAATTCGGTGGCGCTATGCCGCCTTGCACAACGCGAGATAATCATAGCATGAACCAATTCGGCGATCTCTTCGAGCAATTCAAAGTACACGGCAAGGATCTTGCCGACAAGATCAAGGAGCTGATCCACGAAGGCAACGTGCGCCGCATTATCGTGAAGAACGAGCAGGGCCACACTTTCCTGGAAATTCCGCTCACCGTCGCCACAGTTGGGGTGGTGGCGGCGCCGGTCCTGGCGGCTATCGCGACCATCGCAGGCATGGTCGCCAACTTTACCCTCGTGGTGGAGCGCGATCCGCACGGCGAAGCCGCTCCGAAAGGTCAACCTCCACGGTCAACGGACCCCAGCGTGGGAGCGACCGAGGATAAGGTCGATATGGCCGATACCGTCTCGCAAAGCGTCAACGATCAGGCCGGCACCGGCAAACCGGATGCTCAAGGCGGGTAAGCGGCGCCGATTAACGGCTACGCGCCGGTTTCCATCGCGTCCTTGAGGCCTAATTCCTCCGCGCGCGCCTGCATGGCCTTCACGCAGAACTCGATGTGTTCATCGAGCGGGATGCCCAACTCCTGCGCGCCCTCCACGATGTCCTGGCGGTTGACCGAGCGCGCGAATGCCTTGTCCTTCATCTTCTTCTTGACCGAGGCCGTATCGACTTCGAACACGCTCTTGTGCGGCTTCACGTAGGAGATCGCCGTGATGAATCCCGCCAATTCATCGCATGCGTAGAGCGTCTTCTCGAGTTGCGACACACGCGCCACGCCGAGATGATTCGCGTGCGACAAAATCGCGCGACGGATCTCCTCATCCACGCCGCGCTCAGCGAGAATCGCTTCGCCCTTTTGTGGATGCTCCTCGAGTGTTGGATGAATCTCCCAATCGAAATCGTGCAACAGCGCCGTGAGCGCCCATTTCGATTCATCTCCTCCCAACTTTCGAGCATAGGCGGCGACGCAAGTCTCGACGGCTAGCGCGTGTTTGCGCAGACCGTCGGACTTGGTATATTCACAGAGCAGTTCCCAGGCTTGTTCGCGGGTAAGCATCGAATTCATAATAACCGCCCGCGGCCTGCGGCGTGAAGAACGGCAAGAGATGGTACCGTATGCCTTCTCGAACCGCTGCGCCGCGCGCCTTCAGTGGGTTATGATTGTGACCGGTTCATATGCCGCTGCGCCGCGCGGGATCGTCGAATTATTACTTTATCTGGCGTCGCCAGGTTCAGCCCAGCGGCAATCCCCAGTTCCTTTCTCAATTCAAGAGCGATCCGAGCGCGATGTACGATCTGCGCCGCGAACTGGCGGAAAGCTCTCCCGGTGTTTATCCCTCCTCCCTTACCGACGACCAGGTATTGGCAGGCATAGCCCGCCTGCTCAGCGCTGGGGAACTGCTCATCGCACGGGAGGAGTTGCGGCAAGCCGGGAGCGGCGGTCAACCCATCTCGCAGCAAGCGCCCCCGCCCAATGCCGCCCCGGCTCCATCCAGTTCGCCGAAAGCGCCTCCGCCCGAATCTCCGACCTTCGCCTCGAACACAAACGCCGCGGCACAAGCCGCTGTATTAGTTGCAGCGGCGGCTTCGGGAGCGGGCTTCTGTCCGCATTGAACGAACAGCTAGGCGGCGGTCGCCGTCACGCGTGTCCGGCCCGATACACCTTCGAAGAAGCGCCCATCAGTTGCCGAACGCATCGCCCCAGGCTGCCCGGCGTGCCGCGCGAAACAGCTCGCGCTCACGCTTCGTGACGCGTTGGGTATCGAGGCCATTTTCGGTACAGGTTCGGATCTCTATCCAGCCGGGATGGTGTTGCGGCCTCCGCACGATACGCGCCGGCGGCAAGGGCAGCGGTTCGCGTGTAAAGGCGACATAGCTGTACTTTTCATCTTCGTATCCGAGTTCGCCGCCCTTTAAGCGCCGATGCAGAGAGGAGCGCTCCACCCGCGCCGCGAAGTGGCACCAATCCGGATCTACCATCGGACACGCCATCGCCCCCGGGCACGGCGCCGCGATGTGCGCGCCGGCCGCTATTAGTTCGTCGCGAATCGCGCGGATGAGGGCGAACCCCTTCGGTGTCCCCGGCTCGATGATGACAAGCGCCACCCGCGCGGCCTGCCACAAGCGAATCGCCGCGCCGGCGCCAATCTCCCCTAGCGAGTAGGCCGCAATCACCAGGTCTCGCTCCGGGAACCGCTCCATGCGCGCCGCATCTGCTGCGATGATGTCTGCTCCGGGCAGCAGCCCTCGGGCTTCCTTGGCCAGCGCCGCGTCGCGCTCTACCATTTCGATCTTGGCTTGAGGAAACACGGCACGCGCGGCGAGCGAAGCGGCGCCCGTGCCCGCGCCGATATCGAGAACCGTTTCGATGGGCGGCAGGCCCTCTGGAAGCTCGCGAAGCGCGGAATAAGTTGCGGCATAAGTCGCCGGCATGCGAGTTACTAAGTATGCAGCGGGGGAAACTGCAAACGGACGACCTTCGCGATAAGCATCGGACATCGCCGCCGCCGCGCGTTTCAGTTCCGCGAAGGGAATCTCGGAGGCCCGTTCTTCAATCCGCTGACGAATCTCAACCGGCAAGTGCACCTTACTATCATGCCGGAACTTTGCGCCACAGTGTGGTGTCTGAGTTAGTGCGACGGGCCTCCGGTCTGTCGAGCGCGCGAAGCGCGCAGGGGAGCTTCAACTATGTTCGAACATGCCGTGCTTGAAAACTCATTCGGGAACCGCCGCGCCTTCGCGGCGAGCGCCGGCTTTGCCGGACAAGCCGCGCTGGCGGCGTTCATCGCGATTGCGCCGCTGATCTGGCCGCAGGTCTTGCCTTCTCCGCGCTTCACCATGACGATCACTCCGCCTCCGCCCGCGCCTGCACCGCCAGAACATATGACTGCCGTGCGACCGCGCGCGCCGCACAGCGCGGCGCCAATCTTCCGAACAGACTTATTACTGCCCGCGCGCATGCCGGCTCACCCGCCCGTAATCGTCGACCAACCCGACCCCGGGTCGCTGCTGGACAACGGTGTTCCCGGCGGCCTTGGCAAGGCGCAAGGCAGCACACTACTCAATGGCATCTTAGGCATGTCGCCCGAAGTCTCGAAGCCGATGGTAAAACCGGTCGAACCGAAAGGCCAGGTCGAGGAAGTGAAACGCATCCGCGTAAGCAGCCTCGACCCCGGCCGCCTGATCCACATGGTTCAGCCGGTTTACCCGCCTATCGCCAAGACCGCGCACATCGAGGGGACGGTCGAACTAAGCGCAGTGATCGGAACCGACGGGCGCGTGCGTGACCTGAGCGTCGTCAGCGGTCACCCGCTGCTCCGCAATGCCGCCATCGATGCCGTTCGCCAATGGATCTACAAACCCCCCGTGCTCAATGGCGAAAGCGTCGAAATCGTCGCGCCCATTGCGGTGATCTTCCGCCTGAATTAGTGGCTTAAGAATTTGCTTGCTTCCGCATACACGTTGTCATAGAATCACAAACAACGAGTAGTAGAAGGGAAGCGGCATGACACGAGCCCGGTTTTCGCGGCTGGAACAACGGATCATGGATACCCTGTGGCAACGCGGGGGGATTTCGATCCGCGAGATTCAGGAATCGTTTCCCTCCAGGGGACGTCCCGCCTATACGACGATCCAGACTACGGTCTATCGACTCGAAGCTAAAGGCGCTGTCCGGCGAGATCGAAAGATAGGAAATGCGCATATCTTCAAGGCAGCGGTGACGCGCGATGCCGCACATCGCGGGCTGATTGACGAAGTCTTGGGACTGTTCGGCGGCCGGATACAGCCGGTGATGGCTCACTGGATAGAATCCGGCCGCGTCACGTCCGAAGACTTGCGTGAGGCCGAAGAAACCCTTAAGAAGTTATCCAAGGCGAGAAAGGATCAAGCGAGATGATCTCTCTTCTCTTTGCGCCGCAGCTTGCCGGAATCGCCAATCATCTCTGGCAATCTTCGCTGTTTGCCTGCGCGATTTCACTGGTGGCGCTCGCATTGCGAAACCATCGCGCGCGCCTCCGGCATATTCTCTGGCTAAGCGCTTCCTTGAAGTTCCTTTTCCCTTTTGCCGCGCTCATCGCAATCGGCAGCTATTGGCCTAAACCGGAAGTCCACGGGATCCCGGTTCCCGTTCGCTCAATCGCAGCGATTGGCTGGCCCTTCCGGCAACCAAGTGCGGATGGAGTCTTCTCACTCCCCGCTTCGCCCGCACTTCCACCGACGGCCGCTATCGAGAACACCGCGGCAACCGCAATCTTCCTTCTGTGGCTCGTCGGGTTCCTCTCGGTAGCGACCTATGCGGGGATACGTTGGCGTCGAGTTCTGGCCTCCGCCGGTCGCGCCCGCCGCGAATCGCCCTTCGCGGGTATGCCGCCGGAGGTTCCGGTTCTGATTTCGAACGAGACCGTCGAACCCGGCGTATTCGGCATCTTGCGCCCCACTCTCATTCTGCCCGCCGATATAGTCGATTCGCTAAGCCGCATACAGTTGGATGCGATGATCGCGCATGAGATCTCCCATATCCGCCGCCGCGATAATCTCTGGTCGGCGCTGCACACGGCGGTGGAAGCCCTGTTCTGGTTCCACCCACTCGTCTGGTGGCTGGGCGCGCGAATCTTAGAGGACCGCGAGCGCGCCTGCGACGAGGCCGTGCTCGATGCAGGCTGCGACCCTGAAGCGTATGCTCATGGCTTGCTTCAAGTATGCCGGCGCTACCTGTCGCGAAGCTCCACATTCGTTTCCTGCGCCGGCGGGTCGGATCTGAAGCGCCGCGTGACGGGCATCATGACGCACCACGTACTGCGAAATTTGAATCTAATGCAAAAAGCATTGCTCGCGGCGCTCGGGATAGGCGCGATCGCCGTGCCCCTCGCTGCTGGGCTCTTCTGGGCGCGCTCTGGCCGCGCACAGGAACAGCAGACTCCGCCTCCCAAGTTCGACGTGGTTTCGATCAAGTCAAACCAATCGAAGGACCCGAGCCAATGGTCCGCGGAATGGGGGAGGGTAGTTGGAATGTTTCCCTCCCCAGGCAGGCTCGTCGTTCGTAACTACACGCTCAAGCTGCTGATCCTCACGGCCTATCATTTAAAAGATTTTCAGTTGGACGGAGCCAAAGGATGGATGGATACCGACGCCTGGGATATCGAGGGGACCTTCCCGCCAACTCCCGGAAAGTCTCCTATGCAGTCTGGCTCGGAGAGATTGCCGGCGATGCTCGAAGACAGGTTCCATCTCGTTGTTCATCGCGAGATGCGGCAATTGCCGGTCTACGCGCTTGTCGTGGCGAAAGGCGGACCGAAGCTGACCGCGTCCGATCCGAATGACGGAAAGTCGCAGAGCCTCCGCGTCCTACCGCCAAGGGATCCTGCCGGATTCACCGCCGTCAAAATGGACTTTCCATGGTTTATTAACCTGCTAGGCGGAGAACTGAATCTGCCGGTAGTGGACAAGACCGGCATCACGGGCGTCTATGACATCACCCTCAGCTACACGCCTCAGCGCCTTCTCGACGCGCCGGATTATGCCGGCAACGGCATCTCGGTATTCACCGCTATTCAACAGCAACTCGGGCTGAAGCTGGAAGCGGCAAAAGGCCCAGTGGAAGTCTTGGTCGTTGACCATGCGGAAAAGCCATCGGCAAATTGATCCCCGAAACACCCGAAAAATACCCTTGACGCTTCGCCCACGCCTCCGCTAAAATCATAGATTATAGATCATATGAAAGTCACTTGGCACGGCGTCTTCCCCGCCATCACCACCCAATTCCGGCACGATCAAACGCTCGATCTCGCCGCCACCTCGAAACACTTGAATACAATGATCGAAGCCGGCATTCACGGCGTGGTGGCTCTTGGCACCGTCGGTGAAAACACCGCCCTCGATTACGCCGAAAAGCTCGAAGTCATCCGCGAACTGAAGCAAACAGCGCGCGGCCGCATCCCTGTGCTCACGGGAGTCGCTGAGTACACCACCGCGCTCGCCTGCCGCTTTGCTCGCGATGCCGAGAAGGCCGGCACCGAGGGGCTCATGGCGCTGCCTGGCATGGTCTACAAATCCGATGAGCGCGAAACCCTTACCCACTTCCGCTCCATCGCGCAATCCACCGGATTGCCTATCATGATTTATAACAACCCGGTATCCTACGGCGTCGACCTACTGCCGCGCGCCTTCGTAGAACTCGCGGGCCTGCCCAACATCGTCGCCATCAAGGAATCTTCGGAAGATGTTCGCCGCTTCACCGATCTGCGCAACACCGTTGGGAACCGCTTCATCCTCTTCGGCGGCGTTGACGACCTCATCCTCGAAAGCATCGCCCTCGGAGCCGAGGGCTGGATTTCCGGCCTGGTCAATGCCTTCCCCCACGAAAACCGCGAGTTGTGGGACCTCGCCACCACCGGTCAATGGCAGAAAGCACTTGAGCTTTATCGCTGGTATACTCCTTTATTGCATTTGGATACGAAGGTAAAGCTGGTGCAATACATTAAGCTCGCGATGCAGGAAACCGGCCTTGGCACGGAACTCACGCGCGCGCCCCGTCTGCCCATCGTCGGCGCGGAACGGGACGAGATCCTCGGCATCATTCGCAGCGCCATAGCCACGCGTCCTTCGCTGGCTGCGGTAGCCGTCCAGTGAACTTAGCGGCCGAGGGATTCACGGTCAAGCTGGAGGCGCTTTCGCAACAATTGGGTCGTCGTGCGCCCTTGGCGGATCAGATTGCCGAATCCATCCGCAACATGATTGTGGCGGGCGACCTCAAACCTGGCGAGCGCATCGTCGAGTCCCGGATCGCGCGCGATATCGGCGTAGGACAGCCCACGGTTCGCGAAGCGCTGGTGGCGCTGGAGCATCAGGGGCTCGTCGTCCGCAAGGCCAATCAGGGCTGCGTGGTCACTTCGCTCACGCGCGCCGAAATCTGCCAGTTAATTCGCATCCGCGCGGAACTCGAAACGCTCGCCGTCGAGCTGGCGGTTGAGAGCGCTAGCGACGCCGGAATCGGCCAGCTTCTAACTATCACCGATAGTATGAAAGCTGCTGCGATTGAACGAGTTCCGCAGCGTTTCTTCGAGTTAGACATGAGCTTCCATCATACGCTGTGGAGGCTTTCGAATAATAGTTTCCTTCCGCGTCTGCTTGAGCAAACTTTAGCTCCGCTACTCGCCTTTTTGTTCATCCGCAACTTGCGCCGCAACCTGGATATCGACATGATGGATTCTGCGCAAGCACATGTCGAAATTGCCAAAGCGATGCTGACGAGGGACAAAGACGCAGCTCGCCGGGTCGCGCAGGAGAAGCTGACGATGTTCGCCGATCAGCACTTGGCTCTATATGACTAGAATCCATGTAGTCGATTCCCACACCGGCGGCGAGCCCACGCGTGTCATCATCTCGGGCGGCCCGGATCTCGGCAGCGGCCCCATCCAGGAGCGCCTCGACCGCTTCCGCACTCATTTCGATCACATCCGCTCCGCCGTAGTCAACGAGCCGCGCGGCAACGACGCCATTGTCGGCGCGCTGCTCTGCGAACCGCACGACCCCTCGTGCCAGGCAGGCGTTATCTTCTTTAACAACGTTGGCTTCCTCAATATGTGCGGCCACGGAACCATCGGACTCATGGTTACGCTGGCTCATCTCGGCAGGATCGGCTCGGGCGTATGCCGCATCGACACGAATTGCGGACCCGTAGAAGCGCGCCTCAACACGAATGGCAGCGTAACGATCCGGAATGTGCCCAGTTATCGCAGTTCCGCCGGAGTCCCGCTTGATGTTCCCGGCTTCGGAAAAATTCACGGCGACATCGCCTGGGGCGGCAACTGGTTCTTTCTCGTGGGCGATCACGGGCAGGAGCTTTCCCTCGCGCGACTCGAAGCTCTCACGGATTACACCTGGCGCATTCGGCAGGCTCTCGAAGCGAACGGAATCGCGGGAGCTGACGGACGCGAGATCGATCACATCGAGCTCTTCGGACCGCCGAGTACCCGTGATGCCGATAGCAAGAACTTTGTCCTCTGCCCCGGCAAGGCATATGACCGTTCACCCTGCGGCACGGGGACCAGCGCCAAGCTGGCTTGCCTTTACTCCGAAGGCAAGCTGAAACCCGGCGAAACGTGGCGCCAGGAGAGCATTGTGGGCAGCATATTCGAAGGCTCTGTCGCGATTCAGGACGGTAAGCTGTACCCTGAGATCACCGGGTACGCCTATGTCAATGCGGAGAGCGACCTCATCCTCGACGAAGCCGACCCATTCTGTTTCGGGATTCGCGCCTCATGCGCACAAGCTTCGACGTAGCGATTGCCGGCGGCGGTATCGTTGGCGCCTCCTGCGCAGCCGAGTGCGCGGCGGCGGGACTCAGCGTCTTCGTCGCTGAAGCCAGCGTGATCGGCGGAGGAGCCACCGCCGCCGGTATGGGGCACCTTGTCGTCATGGACGATTCGCCCGCCCAGATCGCCCTTACCAATTATTCGCGTAACTTGTGGATCGCCCTCGCTCCGCACCTCCCAGCCGAAGTCGAATATCTCAATGCCGGCACGCTTTGGGTCGCCGCGGACGCCGAAGAGATGGCCGAAGTCGAGCGCAAACGCATCGTTTATGAAAGCATCGGCGTGCGCGCCGAAGTACTCGATAGCCGCGCTCTCGCCGAAGCCGAACCGAATCTCCGCCCCGGCTTGGCGGGCGCCCTGCTCGTGCCCGATGACGCTGTTGTTTACCCGCCCTGCGCCGCCCGTTATCTGCTTGACTGCGCCCGCAGACGCGGCGCTGAAGTCCGCATCGGGGTGGGCGCGCGCGAACTCTCAGGCGGCGCCATGAAGCTTAGCGATGGCTCGGCGATCTCCGCCGGCATCGCGATCAACGCTACCGGCGCCTGGGCGCCTGAACTTACGCCCGGGATCGAAGTGCGCAAGCGCAAAGGCCATCTGGTGATTACCGACCGCTACCCCGGCTGGGTGCGCCATCAACTGGTCGAATTGGGTTACCTCAAAAGCGCGCATTCCATTTCCACAGATTCCGTCGCTTTCAATGTGCAGCCGCGCAAGACCGGCCAGTTACTGATCGGTTCTTCGCGCCAGTACGGCGCCGGGCATTCATCCATCGACGCGCACATGCTGACCCGTATGCTCGACCGCGCGCTCGAATATATGCCGCGCCTCGGCGCAATTTCGGCCATCCGCTCCTGGACCGGCTTCCGGGCTGCTACTCCGGACAAGCTCCCGCTCATCGGTCCCTGTGCTGGCGATCCACGCCTTTACCTTGCCACGGGACACGAAGGCCTCGGCATCACCACTTCGCTCGCCACCGGCAAACTGGTCGCCGACCAAATCATGCACCGCGCCACCGCGATTCCGTTCGAGCCTTATCTGCCGGACCGCAAGCATGAGGAGCACTCGCATGCCTAAGCTCTCCATCAATGGCCGCACCGTCGAAGTCGCCGCCGGCGTCATGGTATCCGCCGCCGTGGCGCTTTCCGGGGAAAGCCGTTTCCGCCGCTCCGTCACAGGCGAGCCGCGGGCGCCTCTCTGCGGCATGGGCATCTGCTACGAATGCCGCGTCACCATCAATGGACGCCCGCACGCGAAGAGCTGCCAGATACTCTGCGAAGAGGGAATGGAGGTGCGCACCGATGCCTGACGTCGTCGTCATCGGCGCCGGACCCGCCGGGCTTGCCGCCGCCGCTCGCGCAGTCGAATCCGGAGCGAGCGTGGCCATGGTTGACGATAACCCCCGTCCGGGCGGCCAGATCTGGCGTGCGTCGTCTTACCCGCAGCCGTGGCTTCGCGACAAAGTCGAACTCATCTCAGGCGCGCGCGTCTTCGCCGTGCCCCAGTCTGGAACGCTCGCACTTGAAACCTTCCACGGCGAACGCCTGGTCGGCTACAAAAGCCTGATCCTCGCCACTGGCGCCCGCGAGCGGTTCCTTCCATTTCTGGGATGGACGCTGCCCAACGTCATGGGGGCCGGCGGCCTGCAGGCGCTGGTCAAATCGGGTCTGCCGATCAAGGGCAAGCAGGTAGCGGTCGCAGGCAGCGGTCCACTTCTGCTCGCGGTAGCGAAGCATCTACGCGACCACGGCGCCAAAGTCCTGCTCATTGCCGAACAGGCGGATTCCGGCACCCTCTTTCGCTTCGGCCTCGGTCTGATTGCGAAACCAGCCAAGGTGGCGCAGGCTATTGGCTTGCGCGCCGGGCTTCTCGGGGTCCCCTACCTCACGGGCTGCTGGCCCATCTCCGCGCAGGGGCCTGCGAAAGCGGAAGGCGAAGCCAAGCTCGAGTCCGTCACATTCCGTCGCGGCGCCCGCACTTTCACGAAGACGTGCGATTACCTCGCCTGCGGCTTCGGCCTGGTGCCCAATTTGGAACTCGCTTCATTGCTCGGCTGCGCCATGTCCGCAACCGGCGTCGCGGTGGACGACTACCAGCAAAGCTCCATCCCCGGCGTCTATTGCGCCGGCGAGATCACCGGTATCGGCGGATTGGATTTAGCCTTAGCCGAAGGCGAAATCGCCGGCTATGCCGCAGCCGGAAAGGCGGAAGCTGCCCGCAAAATTTTCGCCGCGCGCGATTCGCACCGCAAATTCGCCGACGCCCTGGAGCGCGCCTTCGCGCCGCGCGCCGAACTCCGCGCGATTGCCCAAGACTCTACGTTAGTCTGCCGTTGCGAAGATGTAAGCCTCGGACGCATCCATCAATGCTCGAATTGGCGCGAAGCCAAGCTGCACACCCGCTGCGGCATGGGTCCATGTCAAAGCCGCATCTGCGGCCCGGCGGTGGAGTTCCTGCTGGGCTGGAAGCCGGAATCCGTCCGGCCGCCTGTCTTCGCGGCGCGGGTCGGGAGCCTCGCGGGAAGCTGCCAATCCGATAAGACCGGATCGGTATGACAGACTTGCTAGTGTCCTTGTGAAACATGCGAGGCGTCGTCTCGGCAAGCCCGCGTGATGCTCGGACAGCGAACGATGAGGTACACATGGCCGAGGGAAGAGGCCGCGGCTAGCCCGCGGTGCGAGCGCTCGACACGATGAGCGCGGCGAGATCCGGTTCCGGTTACGTGTCGCCAGCGCGTCGGCGGCCGCGACGATAATTGCGGAGCGCAGAAACGGCCCAAAACGTCCGCCATCGTCGCGTCGCCGACCCACTTCATCGTATTCGCCGCCGACACTTCAGCAGAATACGCACTCTTACTGCAAAGACAACAAGTACATCGTCAGTGCGTCGATATCGCTTGCGGTAAGATGCGATGTCTTCCCGTGAGTGTCTTTAATGACGCGAATATTGTTCGCCGCCAGGGCCGGATTGATCTGGCCTCCGGACACGAGCGGCGCGAGATTATCCGACCCAATGCGATCGATCAGTAGCCGCCCGTCTGGGTACGCGGCATCAGGCGGCGAAACCTGTGTGGGGGCGTCCAGACTGACGTAGATAGGACCTTTTGCGTCGCCGGCGAGCCAGCCGCGGCTATCGCCCATGGTGATCGGAACTTCCGTCGGGAGGATAATGGGCGGTCCGCCCAGGAAGTCCTTGGCCACTCGGCGGCTGCTATCCGTGCGAACTGTGCGGAAGTTAAAACCGCGCTCTCCTGGAGGCAGCAGAGGAGAATCCGGCGGCAACAGGATTTCCCGCACCGTGTGCGCGCTTCCATGATGCAGCCAACGCGGAACACTGTCCCAGAAGCTCCTCAGGTGCTTGGTATTCCGGCTGCTGATGTTTTGGCGGCCCCCCACATCCTGCGGCGGTCCGAAGGCCTGATGCAGGTAGTCGTCACCAAGGCGGAGGAACACGCCGTCATTGTCTACGGTGGTCTCGGCCACAACGCCCGGCTCGTGGATGTTATAGTCCTGGAACGTGTCATTCGGGACGCCGTTCACCATCGTCTTGCCGTTGCGGTGACAACTGGCGCACCCCGCGCCTCCCTGGTCGACTTCGGTCGAGAAGATCTGCTTTCCGCGCGCGATTATCGAGGTTTCCGCTGCGTTCGGAAACTGCGTCAAGCGGTTGGGCATGCGCCGCGTTTCGTTCTGTGACCAGAGGACCTGCGCAAACGCCATATCGTAGAAGCCCACCTTGAACGCCGTTCCGCTCAGATCATTGCGTCCAATGGCGCGTGAATTCTCTTCTGTTTTCTGCTGCACGTACGCGTCCCGCGCGAGCAGGCGATCCTGGAGCGTAGCTTGTGGAAAAAGCGCGGTCGGGCGCTCCGCCACCACCAATTCCCCATTGCACGAGGACGAGTAAGAATTCATCGTTGTGCTGAGACCTTCGAACCACTCCGGCCAACTGTCGGAAATGTCTTTGTTTTGCGGCGAAATCTTCGGGCCCCCGATGGTATTGCCGCCCACGTTCCACTGCGAACCATCATGCCGGCTCTGCCAGTGACAGAAGCCGCACGACTTCTGCCCGTCATCCGAATAAGCCGAGCTGAACAGCCAGCGCAGGCCCCGCTCTTCTGCGGTGGCAAACAGGCCCGAGCCATTCCCGCCGGTAGTCGGGTCCGGCGTCTTACCCGTGACTCCCACGGATAGCGTCCCCTGCCGTTGAAGATTGCCATTACTGTCGGCCGAAAGGAAGGAAATATCCTCGGTTTGCATGTTCGCCACATACACGTTCCGGCCGTCCGAGGAGACCGCCAGCCCCTGTGGCGTAATGCCCCCGGTAAATTCAAATCCAGCCTGAGACAGTACCTTCGAGGGATCGGTCGTGGCGAGATCGATATGGAACACTTCCACCTTGTCGGAATGAGCTGCGCTGACAAACAGCAGATTGCCTCGCACGAAGATCTGCTCAGGCCCGCTGCCGCGAATGATCGTTTTGAGAGGAAGACCAGTCCCCGAGATCGACGATCTTGCCGGGAACCGCGAGCATCGACTGATTGCGGCCCACGTCGACATACCTGTAGACGAATTGGTTTGTGGCGGTGCTGAAGATACGCAGGTCGCTCCCGAGATCGTCGAAGGTGGTGGCGCGGGTGGTGTCAGACATCACCGGCAAATACGGAAGGGCCGTCCCGTCGTTCCGGATGAAGCTGTTCGGGCCGACGCGCTTCGGCATGCCACTGCCTGTCTCGGGCTCATTCAGAGCATTCGTACTGCTGTGGCCGGAAACGATTCCCCAAGGTTCCGCGATCTTCACGTCGGTGGACAACCCGCCCGAGATCATGGTCTTTTCAAGTGCGAGTGTGGCCGTGTTGATAACGGCAATGGTGTGCCCAAGAGTGTTGGCGACATACAGATGCGAGCCGTCGTCGCTCAGAGCGAGATCCCGCGGATTCGCGCGGTCGAGATCGTTGTTACCCGTCGCAATCTCCGCAGCCGCGGTAAATGTAGGCCCGGCGCCGATATTGAACGCGTGCACTTCATCCTTGAAGCGGTCGGTGACGTAAATGCTAAAAAGGCTTCAACCGGGATGAGATCGGAGAGATCGGCGGCGGGAACTCTCTGTGCATTTCGGCGAGACTGGTAAGAAATAGCCTGTAAGCGTTTGAGTTTTTCAGTAACCAAATCACCGCCCGGCAGTATAACCGTTCAGGAGTTCCCATGCCTTTGTCCAACGCCGATGGCGTCCTGCAAGACCTTCGCTATACACTTCGCACCTTGCGGCGCGATGCCGGATTCACCACCTTCGCCGATTCTCATCGTCGGTCTCGGCATCGGCGCCAGCGCCACCGTCTTCAGCGTGGTCGATGCTCTTCTCCTCCGTCCCCTGCCCATTCCAAGACCCACAGAGCTTGGTCTGGATCGCCAACCACGACGTCAGCGGTCTCTCCGGCCAAACCACGCAGGTCGATTACATGCTGGATCTCCGGAGCACAAAGCCGTTCTTTCGAGGGCGTTGCCGGTTACATGGCCTTTTATGGCGTCGGCGACAACCTGCTCAGCACCGGCGGCGAGCCGGAACGCCTCAGCGGCGTGCCGGTCTCGGAGAATTTCTTCCAATTGCTCGGCGTGAAACCGCTGATCGGCAGACTTTTCACCGCCGAAGAATGTAAATGGCACGGGCCTAAAGCCGTGCTTCTGAGCTACGGTCTCTGGAAGCGCCGCTTCGGCGCCGATCCCGCCATCGCCGGATCGGTACTCCGCATCAATGACGAGCCGGTGACAGTTGCCGGCGTTCTGCCCGGGTCGTTCGATATGGCAGCGGTCTTCGCCCCCGGCAGCCATTTCGATCTCTACTTTCCGTTTCCACTCAGCCCGGAAACCAATCGTTGGGGCAACACTATGGCGATGATCGGCCGTTTGAAGCCCGGCGTTAGCGCACCTTCCGCTCAGGCGGAATTGAGTGCTCTGGCCGCCCAGCTCACCGCCGCCCATAAGGAACGCAACACCTTCGAAGGCAAGATCACGCCGCTTGCGGAACATGTCAGCGGCCGCATCCGTCCCGCGCTGCTGGTGCTGGTCGGCGCGGTTGGCGTCGTAATGCTGATCGTGTGCGCCAATCTCTCGAATATGCTGCTCGCGCGCACCGCGGGACGGCAGAAGGAGATCGCGATCCGCACGGCCCTCGGCGCGGGACGCGGACGTCTTATCCTGCAAATGTTGACCGAGGGCTTGACCCTCTCCCTCTGCGGCGCGGCGCTGGGTGTCGTTCTGGCCGTGGGCGGAACTCGTCTCCTGGCGAGCCTTGAAGCTCTCAGCATTCCGCTGCTCGCGAACGTCCGCGTGGATTTCATGGTTTTGGCGTTCTGCCTGGTGGCGGCCGCCCTTACGGGTGTGGTCTTCGGCCTCGCCCCCGCGTTGCAGGCCCCGCTTACCGCCGTGCACGATGTCCTGAAGGACACCACGCGCGGCACCACCGGAGGCAAGAGCCGCAACTGGGTTCGCAGCTCTCTCGTAGTATCGGAGATCGCCTTCGCGTGCATGCTGCTTGTCGGCGCGGGACTGCTCATCCGCAGTTTTCTCCACGTGCTCGACGTCAACCTCGGCTTCCGTCCGGAGCACGCCGCCACGGTGCGAGTCGATCCGGACGCGAGTTACTCCAGCCAGGCTCAACAGAATGCGTACTTCGATGACGTCCTACACCGCGTTCGAGCTCTCCCGGGAATTACCGCTGCGGGTTTGACGGATAACCTTCCATTGGGGCGCAATCGGAGTTGGGGCACGCCTGCGAAGGGGCAGGTTTATCCGCCCGGCAAGTTTCCCAATTCGTTTATTCGCATCGTCACCGACGGCTACCGCGAAGCGCTGGGCATCCAACTGGTCGCCGGCCGCGATCTCTCGGAAAGAGACACGCCCGCCACGGAACCAGTCATCGCCATCAATGAGACCTTGGCTCGCACACTGTGGCCCGGCCAGAGCGCCTTGGGCCAAGTGCTGCGCGCCTGCGGCGATCGCCGCGTAATTGGCGTCTTTGGCGACGTGCGGCACCTTGCGCTGGAACAGGGCTCGGGAATGGAGGTATATATACCGATGCGCCAATGCCGCGATTTCTCGTCTGTGGATCTCGTGGTGCGCGGCTCGCTCCCACCCGCCGATCTAGCCGCGGGCGTGCGAGCCGCGCTCAAGCCGATCGTGCCCAACCTCCCCGGAAACGATTTCCGCATGCTGCAAACCTTGGTCGATCGCTCGGTCTCGCCCCGCCGCTTCGTGGCTGCGCTATTAGGCGGATTCGCTTTGTTCGCGCTGCTGCTCGCTTCGTTGGGAATTTATGGCGTCGTATCTTACGGCGTGACCCAACGGACCCAGGAGATCGGGATTCGGATGGCGCTCGGGGCCTCGGCGTCGGGCTTGCAGGCCGGCATCATTGGACAGACGCTCGGCCTTGCCGCAATCGGAATGACCATCGGCGCCGTCGCGTCGGCGATACTTGCGCGCTCTCTCGGTGGATTGCTCTTCGGCGTGACCGCAGCCGATCCGCTGACATTCCTCAGCATGCCAGCCGTTCTTGCGCTAGTGGCCGCGATCGCCGGTTTTCTGCCTGCGCGCCGCGCCTCGCGGATCGATCCATCGATTGCGCTGCGGGCGAGTTAGGACCGGTTGACCAAGATGGACAGCAACCAGTTCCGTGAATCGCGCAGCGACAACGCCAACCTGGAACTTACTTGGATTTTCGCAGCGCCCACCGGTGGCGGTGCGGTATCAATTTTACGTAAACATTTCCCTCGGTCGACAATGGCCGGATCTCGCAGATGACGGACAGCGAATGCAAGCCTTTATCATCTAACGGTAGAGAGTGTCTTAGCAGTGCTGCATTCCTTAAGTCTTTTTTGGTCGCGACGTTAGCGATAACTAAGCGCTTTTTCGCGTAGGGCGTGAACAGCAGAGTTGGCGGTTCGCTTCTTCCGCCGTTCAAGGGAAATGATCGACCCTAGGTGGGGTTCCGCCGATCAAGCCCTGACACTGACATAGCGGTCGGCCTTTGTTCCCACACGCGAGGCCGGACAAAGCCAAAGTAGAGCGGACTCGGAACGATGGGCGGCATACTGAAACCGCCGCTCATCGCTCCTCTGCCGTTAAAGTGCTATTTTGAAGCCACGTCAGGAACCGGGCTTTTCGCGTTTTTCCGGCGCCACCTCGACGATAACTTCCGGAATTGGCTTCTGCGCCGGCTTCCCTTTTTCCGGGGCTACCTCGACGATCGGCTTTTGGCGAGGCTCGGGAGCAACCTCGGGATTAGACTTACGTTCCGGCGCGACCTCTACGATTACCTCGGGGGCTACGTCAGGCCGAATCTCCGGCTTGACTTCCGGTTTGATTTCCGGCCCGATCTCGGGTCGGATTTCGGGCCGCACCTCGGGCTTAATTTCAGGCCGAATCTCGGGCGCGACCTCGGGGCTAATTTCAACGGGACCAATTTCCGGTCGGATTTCAGGCTTGATTTCCGGTCGGATTTCAGGCTTGATTTCCGGTCGGATTTCAGGCTTGATCTCAGGTCGGATTTCGGGTTTGATCTCAGGCCGGATCTCGGGTTTGATCTCAGGCCGGATTTCGGGTTTGATCTCAGGCCGAATCTCGGGCTTGATCTCAGGCCGGATCTCGGGCTTGATCTCAGGCCGGATCTCGGGCTTGATCTCAGGCCGGATCTCCGGGCCGATCTCCGGCCGGATTTCAGAAGGTCCTCCGGGTTTGGTCTCCGGCGCAACTTCGACTACGACCTCCGAGTACGGGGCATTGCGCTTGACCCTCTCGGGAGCGACCTGCGCCATGGTGGGAATCGCTCCCGTGGGCGATGCGCCCGTGCCCGTCATGACCGTGGGTAGAGGCCGAAGACTTGTTGTGGCCAGCTCGAATCGCTTCGCCGGTCGGGGCGAGCCGCAGAGCCTGACGGTGCTCGATACGGCCAAGATCAGGCAAGGCTTGGCCGCGGTCCAGGGCATTGTTCCCGCCGGCGCTTTCCTCGCGAGATGGCGGTTTCGTCGGATCAGCGCTCTTTACACGGTGGCCCGTCAGGTAGTGCTCCAACATTCGCGCGGCTCATGTGGCCGCCCGTGATCTGCCTTAACTGTTGTCTCAGCCAAGGGGTTCACCCTATTGCGTAGAAGCACAAAAGGCCGTATGTACATACGTAAGCAGTTTCTGCCTTAGTGAGCCTCAGCACTTTTGGGAGGTAAGAGACTGATATGTGTAAACTTGGATCTAAAGAGAGGAGTCGTCTAATTTTATGTTAAGCCTTAAGACCGTGAGAAATGGGCTCGTAGTAGCTGCGCTGGCGACCGTGCCCCCGGTATCACAAACCGCATACGCCAACACATGTATCTCTTTCGGAACTTGTTTTGCTTGCTACGGAACTGATTTGCCTGGCCAGTGCGGCAATGCGTATCGGCTCAAGTGTTGCGGCGGCACCCACATCACCTGCACGGGCACCCGCGAAAGCTGCTTTTAATAGCCATCAGCCGAATCGATTCGAGTGATAATAGTCTCGTTACGGATGGCTCGGTCGGCCAATCGGCCTCGCGAGGATGGTAGGGTCCGCTCATCTCGGCTGGACGCTATACAGCCTCTTCTGGCGATGCGCTTTCGTCTTCCGGTCAAGCATCGTCGATTTGTGGATAAGCGGAGCTAGGATCTATGAGTAGATTTGAAAAAGCGGCTAACATCATTGTCATTATTGCGGCTGCAGTTGTCGCGGGCAATAGTTTGTACGGTCGATTAGTCGTGCCCAAGACTGGCAGCGAGAAGGCGCAACGGCAACTCGCCGGAAAGCCCATGGCGCTTCCAGCGGCGCTACCCGTCGGCCGTCAGGGCACAATTGCTCTGTTCGTGTCGAAAGATTGTCATTTTTGTCTCGAGAGTATGGACTTTTACCGGCAGTTGGCAACTGTTGCGTCTGAGGACAACACATGCGATGTGAAGTTGGTCGCCGTCGGCCCCCAGGCTCGCGAGAAACGTGGAGACATTGTCAGCTACCTCGCAGATCAGAAATTAAAAGTAGACGGTGTGGACGTGGCTGACTACGCGAGCCTCGGTATCTCAGGTACGCCTACGCTCGTGCTACGAGATTCGTCGCTCCTGGTTAAGCGCGTCTGGGCCGGTCTTCTCCCGGCAATTAACCAGAAAGACGTCCTGGCCCGAGTCAAATCGCTGTGCCGGTAACTACAAATGTTCCGCCACCTAAATTTAGGACTCGTTGCGTTTGCATTAGCGAGTGCTCAGCAGCCTGTCGGTAGTCCTTCCTTTGAAGTTGCGTCGCTCAAGCTGGCCTCCGACACTTCGCCGGTGCCTTTCGACAATCCACAAATGGAGATGCGCTTTCGGTTTCAGGGCGGACCAGGAACGCCTTCTCCCGAACGTGTCAACTATCGAGGCGTGACATTGAGTATGCTAATTCGACGCGCATACGATGTTGAGTCGTATCAGATAGTCGGACCGCGGTGGATGGATGGGCAGCGCTATTCGATCACGGCCAAGGTGCCCACACGGACGACCGCCGAGGAGTGCAAGCTAATGCTCCAGAACCTTCTCGCTGAGCGATTCCACCTGCGTCAACACGCCGAGGCCAGGCCGTTCCGCGTTTTTCAACTCATCGTCTCTAAAGACGGCCCAAAGTTCGGCTCCGGAGAGGCCATAGCAGTGTCGGAGGGGCAGGACCGCAGGGCCGTTGCGTTGCGTGTCGTGGGAGAGCAGCAAAAGGCCCTCCAGGGATTGAGGTTCACGCCCACACAGAGCTTCTTCGTAACTAATGCTTCTATGGCTCAGTTCGCCTCACGGCTGTCGCAGTATCTTGACCGTCCCACTATCGACAAGACGGGATTGAGCGGAGACCATTCACTCTCCCTAAGCTGGGTAGGCGATCGGGGAGCCGGAGTGGAAAGGCCCGATGGTCCATCTCTTGTCGAAGCGCTTCGCGAACAACTCGGATTGGAGCTGAGGCAAGCGACGCAGGACCTGCGGGTCATAGTGGTTGACGCGGCAGAACGAACGCCCGACGAGAATTGAATTCCTATCGACGCTGTCAACAGCCGCCGACACCTTATGACTTGCGAGCATAGACGCTTGATCGAATCGGAAATTCGATGATAATTCCCGACTCTCGGAAGCGCTGGGCGCCAAAACGGAGCAGGCCGGAGATATGGCCCGGCACGGGCAATGCTGGAGGCTGGTTGCCAGTCAGCATTTCGTCAGGCGCGATGCCGGTCGTTCGATGGATAGATGCACGGGGACTGCGCTTGGACGAGCCATTCTTCGCGCAGACCGTCAATAGCCTTCGGGACGGCGAGCGACCTCCGCTTGAGTGTGAGACGGAGCTCTCCGCATTGGAACGCGCTGCGGGCAGTCGATCCGTCATGCCGTCCGGGATTATTGTTCACGTCACCCGCTGCGGTTCCACTCTCCTCACAAACGCACTTCGAGCGGCAGAGCATTCTGTCGTGCTGAGCGAGCCGCAGATTTTTGGCCGGGTCCTCGGATGGGTAGGATCGCCCGCCCCATACTGGGCGCGGGTAGGTCTTGATCTTGTGAGGCAAGTGTCCGCAGTCTTCGCGCACTACCAGGGGAACGACGTGTCGCAACCGGTCATACTCAAGTGTGGGGCCGACGGTCTTTTTCTCTTGCGGGCCATCAGGGCGGCGCTGCCGATGGTGCCGTGCCTGGTTCTGGTGCGCGATCCGGTCGAAGTGCTTGTTTCGATCGCCGCACTAACCCCAGTCTCCTTCGTCGAGTGGTACGACTCGGCGCATATCCCGCGCTTTGGTATACCACCGCCCGAAATCCTGGCCCAGGGGCACGTGGAGTTCTGGGCTTGGATTATGGGTCGATTTTGCTCGGATGCCCTTACGCTCTTGGGCCCCCGATGCCGCGTCCTCGATTACTCTCAAATTACACTCGGCCTGGTGAGGAAAGTCGGGGAATTCTTCAACCTATCGTTTTCCGTGGAAGGCGAGCGATCCCTGAGTGAGATTTTTCGGCTAGATGCAAAGCGTCCGGGTAGGGTATTCGAAAGCGATTCAGCCGACAAGCGAATGCGGGCGAGCGAGACCATTAGGGCCAGCTGCGGGAGATGGGCCGACGATCCGTACCGGCAGTTGCGAACAGGGGCAGCCGCCTGGAACGATCTGTGACCGCCCAAGGGGAACGGCGATGTTAACGTTGGATGCTCTTTTTGCGCCTCATGGGGCAAACAGCTTTTTCACCGAAGTCCTCGGAAAATCGGCCCTACACCTCCCTGGCGAGGCGGGCAAGTTCACGCATTTGATTTCCTGGCGGGATCTGAACCGTCTCCTTGAGTTCGGGGGACTGTCGTTCCCGCGTTTGCGCGTCGTAAAAGGAGGGCAGGAGCTACCCGGGGACTTGTACTGCGGCCTTGGCCGTAGCGGATACCCACGGCCTCTTGTCCGCGAATTAACCTCGCTGTTACGGGATGGCTCGGTGCTGGCGATCCAGTGCATCGATGAACTGCACGAGCCTACGGCGGCGCTCTGTCAGGCGCTCGAAGGTGGGCTCGGACTGCCGGTCCAGGCGGACCTGTTCGCCGATTGTCATGACGCACCAGTGGCACCCGGGCGTTGGAGCGAACAGGACGTCATTGTCGTTCAAATCGAGGGACGGCGCGAGTGGACATTGTATTCCCCAGTGCTAGGAGTGTCGGGGGAGACCACCGACCCTACCGGCGAGCCAGCATGGCGCGGGCTTCTGAGCGCCCAGGACCTGCTCTACGTGCCCAGAGGCTGGTGGTGTTGGAACGAGCCTGTGAGCGACCAAGCACTCTGCCTAGGGCTGAGGTTCAAGAATCCCACGGGGCTCGACACCGTGGTTGGGCTTACTCAACGACTGGCAGCGTTTCCAATTATGGGCAGTAACATTCCTCTCTTCGGCGGCCCCGAGGCACAAGCCAGCTTCCTGTCTAACATTCAGCGGATGTTGACCATGGCTTGCACGGAGCCTGGTCTGATTCTCGGCTGTTCGGCAGACTTGCGGCGCCTTGCGGAGCCCCGTAGGCGATTCTCCCTTCCCTGGAGCGCCGAGAAATCGCCCCCGAGGCCATCAGATAGGTGTGTGGTGCTCCCGCTCCTTCGCTTTCCGGAAGCGGGTTTAGTAATGCATTCAGAGGTCGAAGATAGTTGTTCGATCTTTGTAGATGGTGGGCCCTTGGTATTCCCAGGAATACTCTCTCCGCTAATCGAGACCATCTTTGATCGAGGGAACGCTACACTCGAATTGCTACTGAACGCCTTCGGTGCTGAAATAGGTCTGGACCAACTCCTAGCATGCCTAACTGAATTGGTTCGGCATGGGGCGGTCTGCCTTCTAGACCCCGACCAAGACGTGAACATCTGTCCGGCGCCGCCTGGTCCCGCGGAGGCGGCGGATCCCTGTTTGCCAGCGCCAATGTGATCTTGACCTCAACACGAAGAACCGCATCACCGGAATACGCCGCAGGGTTCCCAACGCCCCGAATCATGCACGCCGCAGGCGCCCGCAGTCGTTTACTGTTGTGGGAGCACAGCGATTTCATCCGCGCCGAAGACGCGCTGCTTGAGCGGGAATTCGCTCAGGGTGGGAGTGCCCTCTATCGCGCCGGAACGGCGCGTTGGAGTTTGTGGGAGAGGTCGCGGAAGTAGTCCTGGATTACCTTCAGATGCAGCACTTCTTCGATCACTGGCGAGAAGTACGCCAACCGCGACGGCAGCGCCAGTTGATGGCGCTGGCTGAATCGGGCCAGCAGACGCCCACGCAGATCGAGTTTCCGAAGGTCGCCGATGGCGGACACGCGGATCAGCTTACCTTGAGCCAGGGGCAGCGGGTAACCGCTTTCAAGCGGCTCGACGAACGAGGCTGCCAAACCCGTCCCAGCCGCCGCCGGCGGCGGTGTTAGCAGCGGCGAATGCCGGGCAACCGCGGATGGAGCTGGAAATCCTTTCGCCGGGGCTCTAGAGACAGCGGCGGCAGCTGTCGTGCATGCCGTATCGGCCACCATTGCATCCCAGCAGGCGATGAATCGCTTGAAAACGCTTCAATGATTCAACGGTTACCGGAGCGAATGGCGCGGAACGCTCGGCGAAGCGATTGCGTCCGGGCCGCCGATGGTTTCATCCCCAGCTCGGGGTCACCTTTACGAGAGTCGCGCTCGGTTACTGTCTTCTGACTCAGGCGCGACTGCGGGAAACTCACAATAGAGTGGGCGGCGAGACTGGCGGAGCGATGGGCGGCATACTGAAACTCGCCGCTCATCGCTCGCGTCCGTTGGAGGACTATTCCGGAGGCACTTCAGGAACCGGGCTTCTCGCGCTTCTCTGGCGCCACCTCGACGATGACTTCCGGAGCCGGCTTCTGCTTCGTCTTTGCCTTGTCCGGAGCTACCTCGACGATCGGCTTTTCGCGAGGTTCGGGAGCAACCTCGGGTTTAGGCTTGCGTTCAGGCGCAACCTCTACGATTACTTCGGGGGCTACTTCGGGCCTAATCTCCGGCCGGATTTCGGTTTTGATCTCTGGACCGATTTCGGGTCTGATTTCGGGCCGGATCTCGGGTTTCACTTCGGGCCGAATTTCAGGTTTGATCTCAGGCCGAATCTCGGGCTTGATCTCCGGCCGGATTTCGGGTTTGACTTCAGGTCGGATCTCAGGCTTGATCTCAGGGCGGATTTCGGGTTTGATCTCGGGCCGAATCTCAGGCTTGATCTCAGGGCGAATCTCGGGCTTGATTTCAGGCCGAATCTCGGGCTTGATCTCAGGCCGGATCTCGGGCTTGATCTCAGGCCGGATCTCGGGCTTGATCTCAGGCCGGATCTCGGGCTTGATCTCAGGCCGGATCTCGGGCTTGATCTCGGGCTGATCTCGGGCTTGATCTCCGGGCCGATCTCCGGCCGGATTTCAGAAGGTCCTCCGGGTTTGGTCTCCGGCGCAACTTCGACTACGACCTCCGAGTACGGCGCATCGCGCTTGACCCTCTCAGGAGCAACCTCTGGCCGCACATTGGGAGGCAGTTTCGATTTCTTTTCCTGTGGCTTCTCGTCTTCTTTCATGGCTTAATCTCCAAGCTCAACTCGGTTCACGACGCGATTGAATATGGCCCATTCGCACGGGCCGCCAGGGGTTCCTTGAACATACCGAAATGGGAATGAAGCTCGAGCACCGCGGCAAGCGAATGCTGCACGAAATCGAGGCGCACTTCGCTTGCGGTCAGGCTGCGCCGCAGGCCGCCCAGCGCGTAACTGGGACTGGGCAGCATGGCTCCGTGTTCGGGGCGAATCACCAACTGCCGCAGGAAACGAAAGCCATTCTCGCAGGCGCCGATGCAGGTCCGATAACGCTCGTTATCGCCGAGGTCATGAGCGAGACGGGCGGCTGCCGCGAGACCCTCAACGTAGAGTGCCGTTGTATAACCGGGACCGTCGTGCTGGTGCCGATTGATGAAGCCACCAGTTCGCTCGAGTTGGACTTCGCGAATCCAATCCGCAATTTCAAAAACTAACTCGGCCCACTCGGGTTGACGGGTAACTTCCCACCACAATCGTCCCGCCTGCATCAGCCAGGAGACTTGCCCGAAATTCCGCTTATAGCGATACCGGTGTCTGTAATAGAGGAAAGCTCGACGGATCTTGGTCTCATCGCACGCGGACAGACCCGCCAGTACTGATGCCGCCAGCGCGAGCATGGTCTGGCCCGGGAAGTAATCCTGATATTCGTCGGGACCCGCGTCCTCTTCCCGATGCGTCGCGATGCGGCCGTGCGGGCCAATGCGGGACCACAACATGGCGGCGATTCCGGCGGCGCGAGTGCGTCTCTCGTCATCGAGACTGAGTTCCGTCAGAGCCAGCAGGACGAAGGATAGCTCCGAAACGGAAGGCGCATTGCCCTCCTGCTCCATCCAAAGCCCCGCCGCTGTTTCGTGGATTTTTGCGAGCTGGGAATCGAGCATCGTATCCGCGCTTTCAAAGGCCTTGCGCTGCGACAGCGCGCGCGCCGCCCGCATCAAAACCCAGGCCAGGTGCGCGTCGCGCGGGGCACTGTTCCCGCGGTAGATCCAGTTCTGGAAGGGCTCATAACAAGAGTAAGTCGCGCCCTCCGGCAGGATATTACGAATCAGATATGGAACCTGCCAATCCACAAGTTGGCGTAATGCGTCTTCGAAGCGGTACTCGCCGTCCGGTTGCCGGAAGCCGTGCTCCAGTACCTCGACGCCATGCCAATCGGCCAGCCAAGTAGCGCAATCGTACCGGATCCATCGATAGGGCGCGCGCGTAATGCCGGCTTTATCGACCACTTCGGCGACGAAGCCTGCGGAACTGAGGCTATTCCGAATGGCGACGAATGGCAGCAACATTCCCCGGCGCGAATTCTGCTCCACCTCGAGCGCTTGATTGCCGAGACGGAAGCGAGGCTCCACTTCCTCCGGCGACATCTCACCCAGCACGAGGCGATTGAACAGGAGAGATACGGTGACGGCAATACGTTCCGGCCGATCCCGTTCCGAGGTGTCGTTTTGCTCGAAGCGTTGGTCGTTCAGCGCGGCCTCCACAAGCAATCGAAGATCGCGTTCGGGATCCGCGACAGCGGAGCCGGCGCATCCGGATAACCGGCCGTCAAGATAAACCGTGACATAAAGCGAGTGGAGCGCGCCGGGCAATAGATCGCGTGGAAGGGGTGGCTCCGCTTCAGGTGGTCCCAATAATATGGCTTGCGCCATGTCGCGGGCGCGCTGCGCAACCGTGCCGCCGATAGCGCGGCGCGCGTGCCATTCATGCCGTTGCGGAACGGGAACACCTGAGGGCTGCCAATTAACGCCTGGCTCAACGGCCTTCTGCAGATCGTGGCGGTACAACACGTACGGCTCGAAGCTGTAAAGACGCGCGTTTTTCTCGTGTGCGTGGCGAAACTGCTCCCACTCATTGCCGATGCCGGGCATGCGCGGAAGAGCCCCGCCCATCTGTGACGGGCGCTCACGGCTGCAGACTACGATTCCGTAACGGTCATTATCGAGCTGGCCTGGGTGGCATTCTTCGAGCGGCCCGAAGAACGTAACTGCGATGTGACTGCGCTCGAGAACGCTGAGCGCTTTGTCGGCGGCGCCCAGGGATTTGGCGGTCTTCAGCGCCGCCGTCAGAATGCTTTCCGGAGTGGGCGGCGAGGGTTCGCCGGGGAAGATCCAGAAACCGTCGCGCGCGTGGCGCAGATAGATTTCGTCGCGGTCGCGCAGGCTTACCCACGCGCCGCCGCGCGAATCGTAATCGCCGTCAAGGTACTGGGGAGCGCGAGGCAATCTGCCGCAACGGAGATAGGCATCCATGCCGAGCCGCGCCAGTTGGGCGGGGTGAAGACCATCCGGCGCCTGTTGATCGTCCCAGGGAATCTCATCGATATACCGCGTCGGGTTCCGGTCCACTTTTGGCTCATCGTCCATGTTTTCCATCACGTCCTGAAAAACATCGAAGACGGCTTCCATGTGATAGCCTCGTTCGCGCATACGCGCGAAGCCCGCGTCCCAACCGAAACGTACCAGGACAAGGCCGCCTTCGACCCGCAGGCCCGCTTCCTCCAGATACACCGTGCCTTCGCGCATGGAAAGTCCCGAACTTACGGAATCGTCCAGAAGGATGGCGGGTTCATCCAAATCGATGCGGCCCTCGATGCGTTTGACCGAGCCGTGAGCTTTCTTCTCCTTGCGAACGATTAGTCCGTGATAGCGATTCCCCGATTGCAGAATCACCGACTGCATCAGCGGAATGCCAGTGGTTCCGTAGGTTGCGATCTGGCGGCCGTCGAACTTTTCCAGGAGCGCGAGAAGACAACGTCCCGCCAGAAGCGCGCCGCGCGGATTCATACTCACCGAAAGGGTGTCCAGCATCCAGCGCGCGGAGGAGCCATCGCGCGAAAGTATAGGCTGAGTGGGAGAGCGGTGCAGGATCCCGTCCCGCAGGATTAACTGCAGCAGTTCGTCGCGTTCTGAAACGGCGTAGTTCATCGGTTAGGCGATGCGGACCAGGCGATCGTCACGATCCGGGCTATCTGACGTTGTAACTTCTGACGAAGGAGCGATGGCGTTCAGAGATAAATCGAAATCGGGGTTTTCCGGAAGCGCGAGGCTGAGATAACGGCCGTCGAGGAATAGCATCAGGTCGAGAGAGAGAAATTCCGCGAGGGCCGCTTCGATCCAGGGCTCGGGGCCGAACTGCCGGTGAAGCTGTTGCATAGTCCGAGCGTCGGCGCAGAATTCGTAGAGATCGGCATTTTCATCGCTAAAACGCCACTCGCGAACCTGACGCGAGCGACCATCCTCGATGACGATGCTGGACCATGCTTTTCGATAACGCAGGAAGGGGCGCTTCGCTCTCACCGCCCACCGGTCCTGCCAGACTCCGACGCGCGCGAATAGCTCGTCGTACTCCTGGTCTGGAACCGTGGCTGTCATTTCGTGATCGAAGTAATAAGAGACGCGCGTGAGATCGAATTCGCCTTGCGGAAAGATGTAGTCATAGCAGCGCGAGGGTGTCATCTTCACGATGCTTTGGGATTTCGGGTCCGAATACATGGGCGAGCCACGGTCGGCGCGCGCTTTGACGATGGCGTAGGGCGGCTGGAAGTGATGCAGCTTCGCGACGACCTTGCTCTGCAACTGGTAATCGTCCGCCGTCTCCCCTGGAAACTGTACCAGTATGTTATAGAGGTTATTAATACCGTAGTAAGTACACCACTTGACTAACTCTACATTGCGCATTCCGGTGGATAGCTTGCGCATGATTTTGAGAATGTGGGTGGAAAAACTCTCAACGCCTGGCTGAACGGAATAGAGGCCGCCGCGCCGCATTCGGCCCAACTGGGTGCGGGAAAAGTTGGGCCGAATCTCATAATGCAGTTGGAAATCGCTGTTCGCGGCGGATAGTCTGCCGAATAGCTGTTCCGCATATTCGGGCGCCATGATGTTATCGATAGCGTTGAACTGAAAGACGCCATATTGGCGCGACAACGTTTCGATCTGTTCGATAACGCGTTCGGGGCTTTTGGCGCGAAACTCCATGCCCGAGCGATTGAGACCGCAGAAGGTGCAATGATTCTTTTCGCCCCACCAGCATCCACGGGCGGCTTCAATCGGCAGCAGAACGTCGCGTGATCCATCGTACTGCTCGTAGCCGCCTTCGCGGCGCGCGTAAAAGTACTCGGTGAAATCCGGCGTAGGGGTTTCATCCATGGCGCTGAAATTCGGAGCCCGTCCCGCGAACTGGATTTCACCGTCCTCGCGAAACATCAGGCCGCGCAATCCTCTTAGGGATTGACCTGCGTAGAGGCGCCGGACCATCTCTGGAAAGGAGATTTCGCCGTCGCCGCAGTGCATGTAGTCGATTTGTGGGCAGCGGCGAATCACTTCGCCCGCGATGTCGTCCTCGAGGCTCGCGCCGCCCATGATGACAGGCAGGTCGGGATGCTTGCGTTTCAGGGCGCGAGCGAGGGCGAGACTGGAAAGCAATTGCTGGAATACTACGCTGAAGCCAACCAATCCAAAGCGGCTCCAATCGATGGCGTCGACGCAGAAATCGATGAACGCGGGCGCCGCATGGTCCCGGATGGCAATCAGATCTTCGCGCGAGCAGCCGGCAGTGCGACAGATAGCGTCGAAGCTGCGGCTGTAGAGCCTGAAATATTCGTCGTCCTGCTCTTTTGAGGCTATTTCGCCGAAGGCAGCTTTACTCCAGATCCATTCGCCGGCCATGCAGGGCCAGACGTCCGAGAGAGCCTCGCTGACTCGCCACCCCACGTGCGCGCCGAAGTACATGAACAGGGAGAAGGCCTGGGCGGGAATGCCGGCCTTTTCGAGCGTCGGCTTCAATAAGGCGAGTTGGAAGGAGGGATACCTGGCGGACAACGCCGGCATGCTGATCAGCGCGACTGGCTTCGGGTCCATAACCGATCGACCGCACTGGGCGCCGCGCAATTCGATTGGGTCCCGGCGCAGCGTAAATTAGTATAGTTTCGGGCCGATGCGAATGCAATGATCTTTTGGACTGGGATGCCGAGGCGATTAGACCGGTCCCGGACGCGAGCCGCGGCCGGCGCCGTTTGATGGGGAGCGAGGCTCTGTGCACTTCACTTCATGACGGCGACTCGGCGCAGTTGTGAGATTGGAGCCCATGCTCCTGCGCAGGGCCTTCGCGGGTGCTGAGAACGGAAAGGGGCAAGGTACGATTCCATACACGTGCCATCGAGCGGAGCATCATGGCATTGAATTGAGGGCGTTAGAAAACTTGCCTCCGCTCTGTTTGCGCATTGCTTCTTCCATCGGCTAAAGCTTTAAGGTGCTGCGCAGCACCCATCGGCTCTTCTTTTACGAGGATCCCGTTTTGTGTTTTCGCGCGCTGTACATTCGTAACCGCAACGTACTGCATATAGATAAAATTCTTGACGGGCCCCTATATATTGGGGCAAGATTACGAAGTCGTCTCGTTTTGAGAGGAAGGAGCATTACATGGGACAACTGGCCGTCGGACTTGCGAAAATGGAAGTATTGGAACCGCAAACTACAACAAAAACAAAGGCCGGAATCGCGTTTCCGCGCTATTTTACCGCCCGCTTGGAAGCCGGCAAGACGCCCTACGACGAGGTGCAGTGGGAAACCCGCACCGCCTCGATCGGCAACGATAAAGGCTCGGTGATCTTCGAGCAGCGCGACATGGAGGCTCCCGCCGACTGGTCGCAGACCGCCACCAACATCGTCGCCAGCAAGTATTTCTACGGCAAGCTCGGGTTCGCCCGAGCGCGAAACGAGCGTGGCGCAACTGGTGGAGCGCGTGGTGGACACCATCGCCGACTGGGGCAAGAAGGACGGCTATTTCAAGACCGACGCCGACGCCGAGAATTTCCGCTTCGAACTGGCGCACCTGATGCTCACGCAGAAGGCGTGCTTCAATTCGCCGGTATGGTTCAACGTGGGCGTGAAGGAGACGCGCGGCTACGGCTGGATCTACGACCAAGAAGCCGACGCGGTGAAGAAGCTGGAATCGGGCGAGCTGCGTCCGCAATGCTCGGCGTGCTTCATCGTTTCGGTGAAGGATTCGCTGGAATCGATTCTCGATCTGGCCAAGACCGAGGGCATGCTCTTCAAGTGGGGCTCGGGAACGGGCACGAACCTCTCGGCGCTGCGCGAGGAGGATGCGGTGCTTTCGGGCGGCGGGCGCGCCTCGGGACCGCTCTCGTTCATGAAGGGCTTCGATGCGTTCGCGGGCGTGATCAAATCGGGCGGCAAGACGCGGCGCGCGGCCAAGATGGTGATCCTCAACGCGGACCATCCGGACATCGAGAAGTTCATCTGGTGCAAGGCGAAGGAAGAGAAGAAGGCCTACACGCTGGTGGAGGCGGGCTACGACTCTTCGCTCGATGGCGACGCCTACAGCTCGATCTTCTTCCAGAACGCCAACAATTCCGTGCGCGCCACCGACGAGTTCATGGAAGCGGTGGCGACGGACGGCGAGTGGTGGACCAAGGCCGTGGCCGGCGGCGAGCAAGCTGAAGCGCTATCAAGGCGCGCGACCTGATGCGCCAGATCGCCGAAGCCACGCACCAGTGCGGCGACCCCGGCATGCAGTTCGATACCACGGTGAACCGCTGGCATCCGTGCAAGAACACGGCGCGGATCAACGCTTCGAACCCGTGCTCGGAGTACATGTTCCTGGACGATTCGGCGTGCAATCTGTCGTCGCTGAACCTGATGAAGTTCGTGGGGCCGGACGGCCAGTTCGACGTGGAGGCGTTCCGCCACGCGGTGGATACGATGATCATGGCGCAGGAGATCATCGTCGATAACGCCAGCTATCCGACGCAGAAGATCGGCGAGAACTCGCACAACTTCCGGCCGCTGGGGCTGGGGTTCGCGAACCTGGGCGCGCTGCTGATGTCGATGGGCATTCCCTACGACAGCGACCAGGGCCGCGACATCGCGGGCGCCATTACGGCGGTGATGTGCGGCCAGGCGTATCTGACCAGCGCGCGCATTGCCGGAACCACCGGGCCGTTCCCCGGCTATGCGGAGAACGAGCAGCCGTTCCTCGAAGTGATCCGCATGCATCGCGATTCGGTGAGCCGCATCAACCGGCGCAACGTCCCGACGGCGCTTTATCAGAGGCGCGCAGCAGTGCTGGGACGACGCCTACGAATCGGGCCGGCGCAACGGCTATCGCAACGGCGCAGGTGACGGTGATCGCGCCGACCGGGACGATCGGCTTCATGATGGATTGCGACACGACGGGCATCGAGCCCGATCTGGCGCTGATCAAGTACAAGAAGCTGGTGGGCGGCGGCGTGATCAAGATCGTGAACAACACGGTGCCGCAGGCGCTGATCAAGCTGGGCTACTCGCCGGAGCAGGTGGAGCAGATCGTCAGCCACATCGATTCGACGGGGACGATCGAGGGCGCGCCGCACTTGAAGACCGGAGCATCTGGCGGTGTTCGATTGCAGCTTCCGGCCGCAGAACGGGACGCGGTCGATCCACTACATGGGCCACGTGCGCATGATGGCGGCGGTGCAGCCGTTCATTTCGGGCGCGATTTCGAAGACGATCAACATGCCCGAGGAGTGCACGGTGGAAGAGATCATGAGCGCCTACACCGAGAGCTGGAAGCTGGGGCTGAAGGCGGTGGCGATCTACCGCGACAACTCGAAGAAGGTGCAGCCGCTGAGTTCGGGCGCGGGCAAGGGCGAAAAGAAGGCCGCCACAGTGGCGGCGCCGACCGGGGCTACGGCGGACGAGGTCGTCGAGAAGGTGGTGTACCGGCCGGTGCGGCGCAAGCTGCCGGATGAGCGGCGGTCGATGACGCATAAGTTCTCGATCGGCGGCCACGAAGGCTACATCACGGTTGGCATGTACGACGACGGCGCGCCGGGCGAAATCTTCATCACGATGTCGAAGGAAGGCTCGACGATTTCGGGCCTGATGGATGCGTTCGCGACGGCGGTCAGCTTCAACCTGCAGTACGGCGTGCCGCTGAAGTTCCTGGTGGACAAGTTCGCGCACGTGCGATTCGAGCCGAGCGGATGGACGGGCAATCCGCAGGTTCCGTACGCGAAGTCGATCATGGATTACATCTTCCGCTGGCTGGGCGCGAAGTTCCTGGGCGCGGAATACGCGGCTGACGGAAGCGGGCGAGACGCCGGCTGCTGCGGCCGACGGAGCCGGATCCGCAGCAGGCGCTGCCATTCGCACACCGGCGGCGGTGACGGATGCGCCGCTGTGCGCGGAGTGCGGGTCGATGATGACGCGCAACGGGAGTTGCTATAAGTGCGGGAACTGCGGCGGGACTAGCGGGTGTAGCTAGAGGCTAACTGACTCAATGCGGTGAGATCCCGACCTCGTCAGACAATGGGCGCGTTAATGTGGCCTCCTCATATCAAATGCTCCCAGTGGGGTATGTAGAATGGGAACACGAAGCTGAGGGATGCGGATGCAGACGGATCTCGGGTTACAAAAAGAGTGGGAGGCTGAGTTCGAGGCGGCTGCCAAACGGCCTCTCCAACATCGCATGCGCTATGCATTCATCCACACGTATAAGCCTGTATTAGACGACGCCCGCTTCCGCGCTTTCGACACGATGGAGGAGTATCGCCAATGGTGTGACGCCAATCTGCCCGATTGGTTGGGTTATGGGCGCGTTTGATTATCGCCAGGCTGAAGAGATTCGCGACTCATTCGCGCGCCACGCGGTCCGGTATTTATTCATAGGTAAATCCGGAGCCATTCTGTCAGGTTATCCCGACACCACTCAGGATGCGGACGGTACGTCGAGAAGGAAATCACGCCGATTCGCTCAATCGGCTTCGCTGCCTTCCACACAACCGGCTTCGCCATTGTCCAATGCGTACAAGGGCGTTAAAGTAGTCTCGATGTTCATCCGCGTAAATTCCGGCGACAATGTCGGCATTATCGTAGACCCGGAGGGCTTCATCGCGCGCGAGCGCATTCCGCAAAGCCACAAAATGGCGTTGCGCGTGATTGAGGCCGGCGAGCCCGTGGTCCGCTATGGACATAACATCGGCCACGCCAACCGGCGCATCGAGGAAGGGGCGTGGGTACGCGAAGAACTGGTGGATCTGCCGGCTCCGCCCTCGCTCGACCATCTCCCCCTCGCAACAGATGTCCCAGCGCCGCTTCCGGCGCTGGATGGTTTCACCTTCGAAGGTTACCGGAACTCCGATGGCAGCGTAGGTACTCGCAACGTTCTCGGCATCGCGACCACCGTGCAGTGCGTCGCGCCGACGGTGGAGTACGCAGCGCGCCGCATCCGCGCCGAGTTGCTGCCGCGCTTTTCTAATGTCGACGACGTCGTAGCCATCACCCACTCTTACGGCTGCGGAGTAGCGATCGATGCGCCGGGCGCCGCGATCCCGATTCGAACGCTGAAGCATATTTCGCTGCACGCCAACATGGCCGTGCGACCACTGGTTGTCAGCCTGGGTTGCGAGAAATTGCAGCCAACGCGGTTGCTGGGTAGCGATCTGCCGATTCTCGGGGAAGGGAACGTGATCCGCTTGCAAGACGAGCGCGGCTTCAGCGAGAGCGTTGCGGCGATTCTTCGCGGCGCGGAAAAGCGCCTTGCGGAGCTCAACGAGCGCCGCCGGGTCCCGTGCGCCGCCGCCGATCTGGTGGTGGGGCTGCAATGCGGCGGCAGCGATGCGTTTTCCGGCGTGACGTGCAACCCAGCCGTCGGGTACGCGGCCGATTTGCTGGTCCGCGCGGGCGCCACTGTGATGTTCTCCGAAGTCACTGAAGTGCGCGACGCAGTGCACCTGCTGACGCCGCGCGCGGCCACTCCCGACATCGCCCGCGACCTTATCCGCGAGATGCGCTGGTACGACGAATATCTGGCGCGCGGCTCGGCCGACCGCGCCGCCAACACGACTCCCGGCAACAAACGCGGTGGATTAGTCAATATCGTCGAGAAAGCGCTTGGCAGCGTCGCTAAAGCGGGCAGCACGGCTCTGTGCGCTGTCGCGGGCCACGGCGAGCGAGTCACGGCAAAAGGCCTGGTCTTCGCCGCTACCCCGGCGAGCGATTTCATTTGCGGCACGCAGCAACTGGCGTCGATGAATCTGCACGTGTTCACCACCGGCGAAGGCAGTCCCTACGGACTTTCACTTGTTCCGGTGATCAAAATCTCTTCGCGAACAGCGCTTGCCGAAAAATGGAGCGACCTCATCGACATCGATGCCGGACGTATCGCCACCGGAGCGGCTACCATCGAAGAAATTGGATGGCAGATCTTTCGCTATCTTCTGGATGTGGCGAGCGGACGCAAACGGACGTGGGCGGAACACTGGGGATTGGGAAACGCGATGGCGCCGTTCAATCCCGGCCCTGTGACATAACGTCTTCGGCCTATATAACCGTCTGAAGGCTGGTCAAAGCGCCGCGCATCGCTTCCAGGTTCCGGTCGGCGCCAGTTGTGTAATCCGCAATGCGAGAGATAACCTTTTCGTGCAAGCGGAGAAAAAGCCCTGCGATCTCCGGATCGCGCCAGCCTCGCTCCGTTTCCTCGCGCATAATTCGCAAAGCCTCGTCGCGGGAGAGCGCCGGCTTATAGGGACGAGGGCTAATTAACGCATCGTAGATATCGGCTACCTGGACAATTCGCGCCAACAGCGGAATCTGATCCCCGCGCAACCCATCGGGATATCCACTGCCGTCCCAACGTTCGTGGTGGTGGCGAATAATCGGCAACACGGGCTGCAGAGAGGCAAGCGGGCGGCAGATCTCTTCCCCGCGTACGGTGTGGCTGCGCATTGTGACCCATTCCTGCGCGGTCAATTTGCCCGGTTTAAAGAGAATGGAATCGGGGATTCCGACCTTGCCGATATCGTGCAGATATCCTCCGCGGTACAGCGTTAGCAGTTGCGAGCGATCCAGGCCTATCGCCATCCCTAACGCAACGCCGATGAAGGCGAGCCGTTCGCAGTGCCCGGCGGTCTGGTGGTCGCGTTGCTCCACCGCTTGCGCCAGAGCGAAGAGAATACTTTCGGTTGGGTCGATGGCAAATTCGTTGCGGGCCTGAGGAGCAGTTTTCTCGGTGAAATCACGCGACCCCTCGAACAGGTCTTGCAATACCGCTACGCTCTTTCGTTCGGCGACGCTCGCCACGACAGGCTTGCATCCGATTCGCCCTCCGGCATAGGACTTTGGTGCTTTAGTGTAGCGCATGGCTCCTACTACTGCTATATCGGCGCGCCCATCGAAACGCTTGAGTACTACGTCGAAAAAATTTGGCTCTTACTGGCTCCGCACCACCGTGACCGCCCGCCAGCCCGCGTTCCCGGCCGCGTCGTACGCGCGCACGGTTACCACGTTGGTACCCATTAGCAATGGAATTGCCGCCGACCATTGAGTGGTTCCGTAAGCGGTTCCCGACCCGCCGGTGGATGTGGTCCATTTGATTGCGGTAACGCCGACATCGTCAGTCGCTGTTCCGCTGAAGACAAGAGTAGAGGAATACGCCGAGACGATGCTCGAACCGGGGGAGACAATCGTGACCGACGGTGGCGTCGTGTCCGGCGCGCCAGGTTGTGTTGGATTGGTGGGCTGTTCCGGCTGCGTGGGTTGCGCCGGCTGCGAAGGTTGACTGGGCCGCACGGGCAGCGTCGGCGCCGGCGTTGGCGTACTCGGCGGAATTGGCGCATCCGGCGCGGGCGTTGACGACGCCGCGCCATATAGCGATTGAATTGCCGCTATGTCGTCGCTGGTCAAGCCCGTCTGTTGCCGGTAATAGGGATACATCACGGCGGACGGACTTGTCGAGTGCGCGAGTCCCAGCGCATGCCCTGCTTCATGCAGAGCGACGGAGAACAGATCGACGCCAGTTCCCACTCCCCAACTTTCAGAATCGTCGAAATGCATGTCGCCCGCGAGAGGCTCGTTGTTCAGCGGGAAGGGGTAGAAGGTGTGGGCCAGCACGCCGCCCGGCCCATCGAACGGATACGGATCGCCGTGCGAATAGGCGGCAAACAGCAGATCGGCGCTGCGCGGTTGGGCGGCTTGAGCAACCGCCGTAATTGTCACGTTGGCGTACTTCATCCACTGCGCAAAGGCCAAAGCGATCTGCCCGGCTTGAGTGTTCTGATCGATCTTGGCGGTGAAATCTCCGAAGTGGTAGCCGATGGATACAGCGCCTGAGGAATCCTTCGACCAACTGGCGCCGCTGGTCGCGTATTCCGCGATCACTCCGGCCTCGGTGAGCGGCCCCGGACAAACGTAAGGGCGCCGCCTCGCGCCCATATCGGTATCTGCAGCCATGATGAAGGCCACTTCGTCCCGATCCGCCAACGCGGGCAGGGCGCCGTAGTTTGCGGCGACCAGATAGTGGTTCGGCAGCAGTGAGGGTGCATCCAGCCGCTGAAAAGCCTGCAACAGTTCGACGGCGCGGCCTGGCGCTACGTCGCGATGAAAGATTACCAGGAAAGCGCGTGCGCCATCCAACCCTATGCCTTGACGGTCCTGCGGTTGCAACTGTCCCGCCCACAATGCGTGCATGCCTGTCAGGTTCGGCGCGCGGGAAAACGAAACCATCAGAGCCGCATCGGGTATGTAATTCAAAATGCGTGCGCCGCGCCGCATCAACTCTGTCCGGATCGCGGCATCGGGGAACTTGGAGAACTGGAGGATCCAGTGTTGGCCGGGGCCGCCCGCGAGTGGCAGCGTGGCGATTTCTCCGCTTCCATCCGTTCGAACCGTTCGGTTTTTCAGATGAAGCACGGCTGCTGCGGACTCGGATTGCAACAGAAGCAACCCGAGGAAGGCTATCCGAGCTACCTTCGCGGCGACCATGAATATCTTTTCGGCTGCGGAATGAGAATTTTTCGGTGCTCGATGCACTATCTCTTCGAGGAAAGGTGATATCCCTCTCATGAAACGAGTCGCAGGTATTCTCGTCGCGACGGCTTTGGGAATGCGCGCGCAGGCTCCGACGGTCGCCTACCGCATCGATACCGTGGCCGGCAGTTCCTTCAATGGCGATGGCGGCCCGGCTCTTGCTGCGCAGCTCGGAAACATTCAGGGCATTACGGTAGACCGGTCGGGTAATACGTATCTTTCCGACACCGACCACAATCTCATTCGAAAAATCGACGCCAAGGGAGTTATCACTACGGTTGCGGGTGTGGGCGCGGCCGGATTCAGCGGCGATGGCGGCCCGGCGTCGGCGGCTTCTGTGAACCTGCCCTATGGCGTTGCGGCCGATTTGGCGGGCAACGTCTATATCGCCGATCTGGGTAACCAGCGGGTGCGCCGCATCGCGCCCGACGGCACGATGAGCACGCTTGCCGGCACGGGAGTGAAAGGCTCGTTGGGTGACGGAGGGTTGGCTATAAATGCGCAGTTGATGTCGCCGCGCAATGTCGCGGTGGACGCCGCCGGCAACCTCTATATCTCCGAATTCGAAGGTCATCGCGTTCGCCGCGTAACGCCTGACGGAAAGATCTCGACGTTCGCCGGCACGGGGATCGCCGGATTCCGCGGCGATGGCGGCCTCGCGGTTAACGCGCAGATCGGGTTCCCGGCGGGCCTCACTGTGGACCGTGCTGGAAATGTGTATCTGGCCGATTCGCAGAACCAACGTATTCGGAAGATCATTCCTGGCGGCATAATTTCCACGGTTGTGGGGGGCACGCAAAGCGAGCCGCTGCTGACTCCGGTGGCCGTAGCGATCGATAACTATGGAAATATTTATGCCGGCGATACCAGCGGCGTAGTACACGAGGCCACGCCGGCGGGCGCGTGGATCGTGGTAGCGGGGACGGGGTCGCCGGGGTTTTCCGGGGATGGGGGTCCCGCGTCCAAGGCGCAACTTACCGCGTCGCGCGATGTGGCCGTCGATCTGACGGGCGATCTCTTCATCGCCGATGGCATTCGCATCCGCGAAATTAATCAGCAGGGCATCATCTCAACCATGGCGGGCGATGGCTTCGCGCACGCCGTAGGCGACGGCGGTGCGGCTACGAAGGCGATTCTGAATCAGCCGATGAGTGTGGCGCTAGACCGGTCCGGTAACTTATATATCGCGGACACGGGGACTCAGCGGGTGCGCATGGTGGCGCCTTCGGGCGTGATTTCCACGCTAGCGGGAACCGGGGCCGCCGGGTTCAATGGCGACCAGATTCCGGCCGCCACCGCGATGTTGTACTCACCCATGGGGCTTTTTGCCGACGTCTACGGCGACGTTTATATCGCCGATACGTACAACCATCGGATTCGTGAAGTGGCCGCGGCTGGACGAATCTCCACCTTCGCCGGTACCGGCACGGGGGGTGAGGGGCCGGCCGATCTACTGGCGGCGCAGACCGAATTGCGCGGCCCGCGCAACGTATGCATCTCTCTCACGGGCACAATCTACATCGTGGATACGTCGAATCATCGGGTGTTAAGCGTTCTTCCCGGCGGCTACGCCGCGACCTTCGCCGGCAACGGAACTGCAGGCCTGGGCGGCGACGGCGGCCCAGCACATACAGCGGAGCTCAACCAGCCGGAAGCCTGCACTGTGGATTCGATAGGCAACGTCTTTATAGCCGATACCCTTAACCATCGCATTGCCAAAGTGGATACCGGCGGCGTGATCACGACGGTCGCGGGAACCGGACAGGCCGGTACGAGCGCCGATGGCGTCACCGCCGCGGGCGCTGCGCTGAATTCCCCGGCGGGAGTTGCCGTGGATGGTAACGGCGATCTTTTTGTGTCAGATACAGGCAATAATCTCATCCGTCAAGTGACATCGAGCGGAATCATTTACACCATCGCAGGGAACGCCAAGGCAGGCTTTTCGGAAGACGGCGGCCTGGCGCTCGCCGCGGAGATCGACGCGCCGGCTGGAATCGTGATGGATGGCTCCGGCGCTCTTTATTTTGCCGATAGCGGGAGCAATCGCGTGCGGCGGCTGTCTCCGCAAGCGATTCCGCCGCCAACCATAGCGCCGATCACTGCGCCTGCGCCGGTCTCGGCCGTCAGTGCGGCAAGTCTGTTGGGAGGGGCCGTTGCGCCAGGCGAGATCGTGACGATCTACGGCTCGGGACTCGGTCCAGTGCAGGGAGTATCTGGTGCACTGAACTCAACCGGCTTGTTATCGAATCTGGTCGGCGGGTCGGAAGTCCACTTCGATGGGGTAGCGGCGCCAATCTTTTATACCCAGGCAGGCCAGGTGAATGCGCAGACGCCCTACACCGTCGCGGGCCAGTCCATCACGCACGTGGAGGTGTTCTATCAGGGGCAGATCGCCGGCGCGTCGGATGTGCCCGTTGCCGCCGCGGCGCCGGCGCTATTTCCCACCGTGTTGAACCCGGATGGATCATTGAACAGCGCTTCGAACCCGGCGATCCAAGGGTCCACGCTGACCTTCTTTGGGACAGGTGAAGGATTGACCAACGGGGCGAATGTCGCGGGACAACCGGCGTCTCCGCCTTATCCACAGCCACTGTCGCCGGTATCGATTACCATCGGAGGCACGACGGCCACGGTACTCTACGCAGGCGAGGCGCCGGGGCTGGTAGGGATGTTGCAGGTAAATGCGATGGTTCCGGCAGGCACGGCATCTGGCGGCGTGAACGCGGTGCTAACTGTGGGTCTGACGCCTGCGCCGGCCGTGAGCTTGTGGGTGCAGTAACGGAGGATCGCAGGCTTAGTATAGAAGATCTTCGAGGCTAACCACAGGCTCGGCAGCATCTGGCGACAGCATCCTCACCGCGCCGGAATGTGCGCCTCAAGGCCCGCGCACCTCAGATTCCGAAGCCGCCGTCTTTGTAGGTTCTAGCTCATCTGATCAACGGCCTGAATCAGTGCGCGGATATAGCCGTATGCGAACGCGAACGATTGCAGTCCACCGGGATCCGCGGCTGCTTGCGGCACATGGTCCGGCATCAGCAGATATTGGTACCCGACCTCTTTGTAGACCTGGATCGCTTTGACGAAATCGACGTCGCCTTCGTCCGGGAAGACCTCGATGAAATCGTTGCGATGCCCGCGGATATTGCGGAAGTGCACATTGAAGATCTTGTCGCGAGTTCCGAAATAGCGGATCACGTCGAAGATCTCCTTGCCCGGGTCCGCAAGCATTTCCGAAACCGTGCCCTGGCAGAAATTGAGTCCATGATACGGGCTTTCTTGAATGGTGATGAACTTCTTCAGCCCGTCCACCGTGCCGAGCACGCGGTTGACGCCCTGATAGCCTTCGGGCGGAACGCCCGGGTCGTGCGGATGGCATGCCATGCGGATCTTGTACTCGTTGGCCACCGGAATGATGCGGTCAAGGAAGTAAGTGATGCGCTCCCAGAAAGCGTCGGCGTCCACTTTGCCCGCGCGCGTCAGCGGCGTCGCCGGTTTGGCGTCGCGTAGCCTCCAAGTGCTGTAAGTGGCATCGCCGCGTCCGGGGTCGCGGCCCGGAGCGCAGCACGCCCAGGATGCTCATGTTGTATTTGATCGAAGGAATGCCGGCTGCGGCGCAGTTCTTGATGAGTAGTCTGAAGCTGCTCGATGTCGCGGTCGCGCTCCGGGCTCTGCGCCAGCATGATGGCGCCATGCTTCTCGCGGTCGATATGGCTGGACGTGAGAATAGGCGCGGCGATGCCTTCGAGGGTGATGCCGTTCTTTTGCGCGAGATCCTGGATGGCCTTCAGCTCGTCCACCGTGGCATAGACGCGGTCACCCTCGATGTGCGGATAGCCAGTGATGTCGCTTGACGCCGTAACGCGCCAGGTATTTCAGATGAACGTCGTTGGTGGGAGCGCTCTGGCAGCCCAGGCGCATCATCGCGCGCTTAGTGGGTGCGGCGGGAGCGGGAGGAGCGGCCGCGGCTGCGAGAGCCGCGCCAGACGTGGATTGGAAGAATCTTCGGCGATTCATAATCTTGCCGGATAGTATACCGGAGTTTACCGATAAAGGAAGGCTCCAACAGCGCCATGGGTTGCCATGGGCTGCCCTTCGCCCGACCGAATCGCAGTAATCCTTGTCCTCGTTCCGTCATGACCTCTCCAAGTTGCGCGCCAACGGTCTGGCCAAAAAAAAGGTGCCCCGTTCCCTCCGCTATCGACTCGAACGACAAGGGCTATTCTATCTGCGTCGTGATCCTCAAACTGTTCGAAAGTCTACGCACCTCTCTCTCAGCGGGCCTGTTGACGCAATTTCCGCAACCACGCGCTCGCCTAAGAGAAACGTTCTCAACTTGACCGCCTGTCGACGCATCTGCGACGACCTGGATGCGTTCCTCGGCGCGGTCGGCTTCAAAGTTATTGCTTGCCCTTATGACGGGAACTAAATGCTCGATGGACACCTCAATCTAAGATATTATTCTCAAGGAAGGGCCTCGCCATGAAACTCCTTATCACACTCACCTTCTTCGCCGGCATCGCAGGCGGGCAATCGATATCCCCAGTAATCGCGTTGGTGGCGAATGCCGAAGGAGAGAACCCCATCATCGCTCCCAATACATGGGTAGAGGTGAAGGGCCTTGGGCTGGCGAAGAACGGCGATTCGCGCATTTGGCAAGGGTCAGATTTCGTCAACGGCCAGATGCCGACAAGCCTCGACGGCGTCAGCGTGACAGTGAACGGCAAGAGCGCCTACGTCTACTACATCAGCCCAACGCAGGTGAATATTCTGACTCCGCCCGACGCCCTGCAAGGTGCGGTTGTCGTCCACGTCAACAACAATGGGGCCATCAGTCCCGGCTTCTCCGTGCAGGCCCAGGCGCTGTCGCCATCGTTTTTCGTATTCAACGGTGGGCCTTACGTAGTGGCGCAGCACGCGGGTGGGGCCCTCCTGGGACCTGCGAGCCTGTTTCCTGGTTCCACTACGCCGGCGAAGCCTGGCGAGACGGTGGTGCTCTACGCCAACGGATTCGGGCCCACCTCGCCGCCAGTGGTGAACGGATCGAGCGTGCAATCGGGGACGCTCTCGACTCTGCCGTCGGTCACCATCGGCGGGCTTCCTGCGACGGTGACGTTTGCGGGACTGGTCTCGCCAGGGTTGTTTCAGTTCAACGTGGCAATACCCGTCAACGCGCCAAGCGGCGACAATGCCTTGATCGCAACTTACAATGGCGTCGAAGCCGCGCCGGCAGCGCTCATTACTGTACTAGGCTCCACGGCGGCGCCCACATCGGTCACCTTCTACGTCGCGCCGGGCGGCAACGATTTCTGGAGCGGTACGCTGTCCGCTCCCAATTCCGCGAAGACGGACGGTCCGCTTGCGACCTTCGACCGCGCCCGCGCCATCCTGCAGTCCGTCGCCAAAGCGGGATTGAGCCAGATCAACGTTCAATTCCGCGCGGGTACCTTTTACCTGCCCGCGACGGAGGTGCTCACCGCGGCCGATTCGGGTTCAGCAAGCACCAAGATCGTGTACCAGAACTATCCGGGCGAAGCCCCCGCGATCAGTGGGGGAGTGCGAGTGCAGAACTGGACGAATGTGAGCGGCGACATATGGAAGACTACGCTGCCCGCCTCAACACAATACTTCGAGAACCTGTTTTATAACGGGATACGGCGGCTTCGGCCCCGGCTGGGCGGAACTCTGGGCACGTTTTACCGGATCGCGAACACGATCTACCTGAAAGGGGCCGCGCCCCCCGCAGCCGCGCCGAATGCCAATTGTTCGGTCTACATCGCCGGCAGCGGATGGGAATGCTTCGACCGCTTTCAATACAGCAAAGCCGACCCCATCGTGAATACGTGGAAGAATCTCGCTCCAGCCGCGGGTAACCCCTGCGGCCAACCCGCCGGGAATCCGGCGCTGGCCGGCGACATCGAGTTGCTAGTTTTCGAACAGTTCAGCACCTCCAAACTGCGCATCAGTTGCATCGACACGGCAAATCAGATCTTGTATCTAACGGGACCCACGGGATATCCCAGAACAATGCCAGTGAGGTCGGCTTCATCGCCGGCAACCGGTATCTGGTGGAGAACGTTCAGGACCAGCTCACCCAGCCCGGCCAATGGTTTCTGGACCGGTCCACCACGCCCTGGACGCTGACCTATCTGGCCAACAGCGGCGAGAACCCGAACAATGACACTGTCATCGTTCCGCAACTCTCGCAGGTGCTGGTGGCTTCGAATCTGCAGTACGTGACATTTCAAGGATTGACCTTCGAGCACGACAACTACACCCTGCCCGCCGCCGGACATGTATCATCGGAGTTGGAAGCGGACATCGGCGCGGCCGTGTCATTTCAGAACTCGCAGCACATCACGTTCGATTCGGGAACCGTGACCCAGACTTCGGGCTCGGGCCTGGAGTTTATTCCCTGCCTCAACGGATCGTCGCCGGCTTACTGCTTGTCCAACAATACCGCCGCTATTGTCACCGGCAACCTTATTGAGAACAGCGCCTTCTACGATATTGGCGCCGTGGGAATACGGATCGGGAACCCGTATCAGGGGGCGGATACCGACGCTAACGTGCCGCAATTGACCACTGTCGAGAACAACGTGGTGGAAGGCTACGGCCGCACGATTCCGGCCTCCTTCGGCATCGGCCAGGGCATGGGACACGACAATCTTTACACGCATAACGACGTTTACGATGGCTATCACTGCGCCATCTCGACTTCCCAGAGCATTGCCGACATGACGAAGCCCAGCGGCATCGGGAACGCCAACAATACCATCTCCTTCAATCACGTCTACAACCTGTTGCAGGGAATCATGAACGACGGCGGCTCCATACGGATCGATGGAGGAAACCAAGTCTTCACGGCCGCCGGCAATAAGATTTTGAACAACAAAATTCACGACGTAACCGACGCGTCGATTATGGATTCCAATGGCTACGGAGGCCATGGAATCTATATGGATGACAATACGGGCCTGGTAGACGTAGAGAACAATCTGGTCTATCGCGTCTCGGGATTCGCCGTGTATACGCCCCACGGTCCCGCAGCGCCTAATGAAGCGAATACCATCCAGAACAATATCCTGGCATATCCGCGTCTGGCGATGGTGGCCGTTACCTCCCCTTATCAGAACGGGGTGCCTTCCACCGTTCCGCAAGTCTATGCCGTCACCAACAATCTGTTCTATTTCGACCGGACCACCGCTTCCGGCCCGCCATTCCGCGTGCAAGGTGGATGTCCGTACAGCGGCGGCTTTCCATTTACGGCGTTTCAGCAGTTCACCAGCAACCTCTATTGGCGTACCGATGGCGCCTTCGCCAGCGATGCGCAAGCGTTCCACATACAGCCCGCGCCCGGCCCCGGCCCCGAAGCGCCCTGTTCCGATGACAAGACCACATGGACTTTCTATACATTCTCGGGGTGGCAGCAGACGGTGGGCGAAGACCTTCACAGCGTGGTGCAGAATCCCGGGTTCAACAACCCGGCCTATCCGGTGGACGATTATTCGTTACCCAAAGGGTCACCCGCGGTGGGGTTCGTAGTCTTCGATCCCGGACAGGCTGGGCGCTCGAGCCCCATCCTCCATCCGCCCGCGGTTGCAGCGACGTTCCCGACGAAACTTTTCAACCCAGCAACGGACTACTAGGTCTTTGAGCGTGTAGCAAGTCACCCGCACTCAGTCATCTTCTTTGCGGTCACACTGTAGTTGAAGGAAGGCAGTTTTCGCAGGTCGGAGGGCTGGCAAGGGCAGCTGCCAGCAGATCGTCACATGTACATGCCGCCGTTTACGGCGAGCACTTGTCCCGTGATGTAGGACGCTTCGTCGCTGGCCAGGAACTTCACGGCGGCGGCAATATCCTCCGGCGTTCCCATGCGCGCCAGCGGAATCTTTGCCAGGATTGCTTTGCTTCAGCTCTTCGGGCAGGTCCGTCGTCATGTCGGTCGCGATGTAGCCCGGCGCGACGGCATTGACGGTGATGTTGCGGCTGGCCATTTCCTGCGCCAGCGCCTTCGTCAGGCCGATCAGCCCAGCCTTCGACGCGGCGTAATTGGCCTGTCCGGCGCTGCCGGCCTGGCCGACCACCGAAGTGATATTGATGATGCGGCCCCAGCGGTTGCGCATCATGCCGGGAAGCACCTGCTGGATGCACAGGAACGCGCCATCCAGATTAGTCCGCAGCACCGCGTCCCAATCGGCCGGTTTCATGCGAACGGCAAGGCCGTCGCGCGTGATGCCGGCATTGTTGACCAGTACGTCGATGCGGCCGTTGTCTTTGACGGCGCGGCCGAGCGCTTCCTTGATGGAATCGGGCGAGGCGAGATCGAGATTGACGGCGCATCGCCTCGCCTGCCGCACGCAACGATCTCGAGCGCCGCGGAGCTCTTCGATCGAGCGCGCGGCGGCAACCACCGTCGTAGCCTGCCTGCGCCAAGCGACAGGGCGATGGCGCGTCCGATGCCGCGGCTCGCGCCCGTGACGAAGGCGACTCGATTGTCCATATATCTCCCGCCAGGCTGGATGCCGGCGCCACTCTGTTACTGTTAAAGAACTCAATCATAACTATGGCCTATCGCGACCTGCGCGAATTCATTCGCGCGCTGGAAAAGAACGGACGAACTGAAGCGCATTCCCGTTCGAAGTGGACCCGGTGCTCGAGATCACCGAGTTCGCCGACCGCGCCGTAAAACAGGGCGGACCCGCGCTGCTGTTCGAAAAGCCGAAGGGCTACTCGACTCCGGTGCTGATCAACGCCTTCGCCTCGATGCGCAAGATGGAGATCGCGCTCGAGGTGGAGTCGGTGGAGGAGGTCGCCGCGCGCATCGTCGAGTTTCTGGAAATGCGCATGCCCGAAGGCATGCATGGGCAAGCTCAAGATGCTGCCGAAACTGGCCGAGATGGGCGCGTTCTTTCCCGAAGATCGTATCCAAGGGCCGATGCCAGGAAGTGGTGCGCACGCGAAGGCTTCTCGCTGCTCGACTATCCCGTGCTGCAATGCTGGCCGGAGGACGGCGGCCGCTTCATCACGCTGCCGCTGGTGTTTTCGCGCAATCCCGATACCGGCAAGCGCAATTGCGGCATGTACCGCATGCAGGTTTTCGACGAGCGCACCACCGGCATGCACTGGCAGACGCACAAACAGGGCGCGGAACATTATCGCCGCATGCAGCACGCAGGGGCGCAAGCGGATGGACGTCGCGGTGGCGATCGGCGCCGACCCGGCCACCATGTACTCGGCGATTCTGCCGCTGCCGCCCGATCTCGACGAGATGATGATCGCCGGCTTCCTGCGGCAGAGCCCGGTGGAAATGGTGAAGTGCCAGACCTGCGACCTGGAGGTGCCGGCGCAACGCCGAGATCGTGCTCGAAGGCTACGTGGAACTGGGCGAACTGCGCACCGAAGGCCCGTTCGGCGACCACACCGGCTTCTATTCGCTGGCCGACGAATACCCGGTGTTCCACGTCACCTGCGTGACGCAGCGCAAGGACCCGATCTACGCCACCACCATCGTGGGGCCGCCGCCGATGGAAGACTACTACATGGGCAAGGCGATCGAGCGCATTTTCCTGCCGCTGATGCGCCTGCAACTGCCGGAGGTGCGCGATATCGCGATGCCGGCCGAGGGCGTGTTTCACAACCTGATTCTGGTGTCGATCCGCAAATCGTATCCGGGCCACGCGCGCAAAGTGATGCATTCCATCTGGGGCACGGGGCAGGCGATGTTCTCGAAGTGCATCGTGGTGGTGGACGAAGACGTGGACGTGCAGAACTACCGCGAAGTGGCATGGAAGGCGCTGAACAATATCGATCCCGAGCGCGACATCCAGTTCGTGCTGGGGCCGGTCGATTCGCTCGATCACTCCAGCCGGCTGCCGAACTACGGCTCGAAGATGGGCATCGACGCCACGCGCAAATGGCCCGGCGAAGGCTTCACGCGCCCGTGGCCGGGCGTGATCGAGATGCCCGCGGAGGTGAAAAAGCGGGTGGATGAGCTGTGGAAACGTGCGGGACTGCCAAAGAGCTAGCCCGAGGCTGTCCAGTTCACTTAGGTAGTCAAGTAGCCGTATGCCTCCCCGTCGTCGCCCGAGAACCAAGGGAGCGGCTCTCAACCCGGGCTGTTTCACAATTTCTTGGAGCATCTCCATCGATAGGCCCAACGATCCTTTCAGGGCGCAGTTCTCAGGGCGCAGTTCTCCCGAAATTATAGATTCTCAGAACAGAACGACGTTGCTGAAGAAGGTCATCGAGCGTCCAGGCACTCAGCAGCTTCGAGACGTTACAATCTAGGATCTTCGATGAAGGCCATCCTTAAGTACGCTGCAATATTACCTCTCAGTTGCGCTCTCTGTTACGGCGCACGTGAGAATCTCCCGATCTATTTCATTACTAGCAATTCCGCGGCGTCGGGTTGCCAACTGTTGAATATGACCGCTTCACCTCATATCACGTCCAACAGTCTCGAGTTTCCAGAAGGCCAGCGTATCGATTTCCTGAACGCGCGATCCGACGTCACCTGCGCGGCTGAAGAGACCGAGAACCGGCTTAGCATTTTCACCGGACAGGATTCTTCAAAATGGCGTTCGCATCTACCGTTATCGCGCCGGGTTCGCTTCCATTCAGTCTACCCGGGCATCGATCTCATCTATTACGGGAATGGACCGCATTTGGAATACGATTTCGAAGTTGCGCCGCGAACCGACGCATCCCGGATTCGCTTGGGCTTTGGCAAAAACGCCGCGTTGAAACTCTCGCCCCGGGGAGATCTGCTGGTAACTGCGAACGGTTCCACATTGATCCAACACCGGCCTCGCGTCTATCAGGGAGCCCGCCAGATCGACGCGACCTACGTAATCGACCAGAACGGCACACAGGTGCGGATCATACTGGGGAAATACGATCGCTCGCAGCGGTTGATCGTCGATCCCGTGCTCGCCTGGCAGGCGTCGTTCTATCGCGGAGGCAGCCTGGCGAATACAATCGCAGTGGATCCCGGCGGCAACATGTGGATTCTCTCCGATTTTCCGGGACAGGGAACTGGGTTCACGAATAGGTTTGGTGGTGGTGGCGGATCCCGGGACGTCCTGTTGTTCAAGGTCGATCCGACCGGCGCCAAATTGCTCTATGCGGTGCTACTGGGTGGCGCCGGGAATGACTTCGCGAACGGCCTTGCCATTGGAAATGACGGTAGCGCCTACATCGTAGGAATAACCGGTTCCCTGGATTTTCCCGTGACCGCGCAGGCGTTTCAGACATCCCTCCCCAGTATTAACGCAGGCGCCGCATTCGTAACCAAGCTCTCGCCGCAAGGCGATTCTCTGGACTATTCCACCTATCTGGGCAGCACGGGCGGAGCAAACGCTACGGCCATTGCGGTGGATCGGGACGGGAACGCCTTTGTTGCCGGTACGCCGGGTGCTCCGGATTTCCCGCTTACCACCGGTTCCTGGGAGGATCATTTCAGCTATTATCCGTTGGACTCCGCCTACGCCCTGAGACCCATCGCAGGTGGATTCGTCGCAAGGCTCAACACCACAGGAACAGCCTTGCTCTATTCCACGCTGGTTGACGAAACGCCCGAGGCCCTGACGATCAATTCCGCCGGCGCCGCTTACGTCTTTGGCGCGGTCTTTCCCAATTGGAGCCCAACGAACCAATACACGCTCCAAGTTGGTGATTCGCCGACCACGATCGTGACGCGATTGACCCCCGACGGAACTCAGGCGGACATAACCATTGCACTCAGTTGCATGGGTCCACTCTATGCACAAGCGGGTCTGATCGCATTGGATTCCAGGAATAATATCCTGGTAGCTGATTCTTCCGGATGCGCTACATTCCCGGCCGGAACTACCGGCGCCTTCCAGCCCCAGCACACACCCACGACACCGTATGATGGCCTCATCGTAAAGATTGCCGCGGATGCCTCCGCGGTGTTGGCCGCAACTTTTGTTGGCGGCAGCGATGTGGACCAGATTGAGGCGATTCGCGTCGCCTCCGACGACTCCGTCATGATTGCCGGCGGCACGTCGTCCAGAGACTTCCCGGTGACTTCGGATGCGCTGAACTCGAAGTACGGGGGCGGAGCGCTTCCAAATGCGAATCTAATGGGCGATGGATTCTTCGCACAGCTCAGTCCCAACCTTGATCGGCTAATTTATTCGACGTGGCTGGGAGGGAAGAATGCGGACAATATCACCGCGCTTGCTCTCGATCTGGCTGACAACGCGTACCTCGGAGGTTCCACCCTCAGCGGACTCGAGTCACCTGGCGTATTCACATTCAACGGCACAGGGCCGCTGTGGGCCATGAAGCTGGCCCGCGATGCGGGCACGCCGCCGGTAATCACGTCGGTCACGCCCGCGACCCTCCAGGCGGGGGCAAACGACTCTCCGATTCAAATCACCGGAGCCAATTTCTCGGGGAATGCGGTTGTTCTTGTAAACGGAGTGCCCGTGCCAACAGTACTCACGAGTTCGACCCAACTCACTGCCACCGTGAGCGGCGCTATCCTGGCCGCTACCGCTTTGCTTGAGTTAAGAGTTCTGAATCCGAGCAGCGCGGCATCGGATCGATTCCTCCTGCCAGTTGTCACGCCGGCCGGAGCCAATCCGAATCCCAGCATCCAGAGCCTGTTGCCGAACGGTTTGCCCGCCGGCAGTCCTGGTGGAAACATCATCGTAACGGGCTCAGGCCTCCTGGCCTCCACCACGGCGGCGATCAACGGAAATCCGCGCTCCGCGTCGTTGAATGCGGATGACACGCTCACTGTTGCCCTTACCCAAGGCGACCTGTCCACGGCCGGAACTTTGACTGTAACAGTGACTAACCCATCACCTGGCGGCGGTGTTTCCGCCCCGGCTTCCTTTCTGGTGGCGCCCGCACTTGTCCCGCGGCAGCCTCCCGGGTTGTCGTCAGTCGGACCTTCGAGACCGGGCAGTTTCACCGATACCGCTATAGGAATCACTGTTTCCGGACTAGGACCGTCAGCGGTAGCTCGATGGAACGGCGCGGATCGTCCCATCGATTTCGTCCACAGCACATTCACAGCGTCGGCAACGGACCTCGCCCATGCCGGCACGGCAGAGGTAACCATCTTCGATCGGGCGACCGGTTTGGAATCCAATTCCCTGCCGGTCTGGATCCCATTTGCCACAGCCGGCGCGGATATGGCTTGGAACGCTAATAACAGGCGGCTTTACCTTTCCACTGCCAATTCGGTGATTGTCGTCAATCCCGATACCGGCGATGCCGAAACTACCATTCCGACCGATATCTCGATCATCCGGTTAGCGATCTCACCGGATGGCGGTTACCTCTTTGCGATGTCGTCTTCTACCGGCACGTTGCGTCGCTACCAAATTCTTACGGTTGCGCCTTGGCTGGCGAGTCCTTTGGATTATTCCATATCCGGGATCGTCGACTTTGCCCCGCTTCCCGGAAGTCCTGGATCTGTCGCGGTGTATTCCAATACCGGTCTTGTGAATGAGATCGCGATCTACGATGGCGCCATCAAGCGTCCTACCACCGCTCCGATGCCAAGGATTAACCAGGGGATGGCGCAGCGAGGACTGCAATTTTCCGGCGACGGCACGACGCTTTACTATGTCTTCGGCTATTCCACCGTGACGTTTATCAGCATGCCCGTGACCAGCAGCGGGCTTGGCCCGGCGGTTACGAAGGCATCCGCCAACCCGACGGAACCCGACGCATTTAGCCCCGCCCGATACTTTCAAGGGCGCATATATACAATTTCCGGCGCGGTCTTCGACGCCGCCACAATGGCCCACGTGGGAAATGTACCGGCTTCGAGCTATATGCTGCCGCTGGTGAGCCCGACCAGCCTGATCATGCTCACATCGAGCCAGTATAACTGTTCGTTGCGAGCATACGATCCGGTTACTTTCCTGCCGCTGTGGGAAGAATACACCAGCCCCAGTTGCGACAGCACTTCCTATTCCTACAGCGACATATTCGACGTTGGAGGCGGGCGCGTTGCCTTCCGCATGACGAATGCGTATCTCGTTAAAGAGCCTACGCAAGCGCTTCAGTTTTCCCTCTACCCGGTAAACAGCGCGTTCCAGGCAACAATCGAACTGGGGGCAATTGACTACGCTCCGGATAATGAACTAGAGGTGCTAAGCAAGCAAACTGGTTTGCCGGGAGCGGCGATCCTTTTGCCGGACCAATCCAGCGGTCTAGCGCTGGGAGCAGGCTACCAAGCTAATCGATACGCGCCTTTTCAGATTCCAGGCGCCCTCGACTTCGAACCAACGAATACGCCCGCGCCGGGGGACTATTTCACCGGCCACGTCGCGCTTCTGATCTCGAATACAGCTAATCCGCCGGTGCTGGCGCCGTATCGAATATCTTTCGTGAATCCATATCCTCTACAGGCTTCGGTAAGTTCCCTTTCCTTCACGTGGCGCATCGGTGATCCCGTTCCCGCGGCGCAGTCCTTCGCGCTGACGAAGCAGGGCAAGCCGCTTGCCGCCTCATTCGCGGGTTTACCCTATCCAAGCTGGCTCACCTTTTCGAGCAGCGCTAACAGCCCGCCGGAAATCGTTGCTATTGGCGTGAGACCGGCTGGCTTGGTTCCCGGGACGTACACGGCGTCTGTAGGGCTAGGATATTCTGGGTCGTCTGCCGGAGGCGTGACTGTGCCTGTCACGCTTACCGTCGCCGGAACCGGTCCCCCATCCATAGCGAGTGTGCAGGATGCGGAGAGCGCCAACACGACGGTGGTTCCTGGGGAATGGGTGGCCATCTACGGCGCCAATCTGGCCGGCACGGCGCGAATCTGGGGGGCGAATGATTTTGGATCCAACGGCACGTTGCCAACGCAGCTTGACGGCGTCGGCGTCCAGTTCGGCGGACTGCCCGCCGCCGTGTATTATGTGAGTCCTGGGCAAATCGACGTACAGGTTCCAAGCGGACTTTCCGGCAGTGTCCCAGTTGTCGTGACGTTCCGGGGTGCGTCCACCGCGCCCTTCACTGTGAACGCCGGAACACACGCGCCATCTTTGTTTGTCTATATCGCGGGTTCCAATGTGTATCCAGCCGCGACTCATGCGGACGGCAGCCTGATCGGAGATCCGGCGATTCAGGCCGGTAGCAGTAAAGCGAAGCCGGGTGAATCGATCACGCTCTACGTCAATGGACTGGCGCCATCCCAAGGGGGAGTGCTCATTGGGGCGCCAGTGCCCTACGCCGATCCCGTCACTGTCACGATAGGGGGCATGAATGGGAGCGTCAGTTTTGCTGGACTCGTCGCTCCCGGGCTATTCCAGCTTAATGTCCAGGTGCCGCCGAACATCACTACCGGGGACTATCCTCTGACCATAACCTCTGCGGGCCAGTCGTCGCCGGGACGGGTTATCTTGCCGATTCAATAGCCCCACTTTATGGATAGGCGCCAAGTCGCTCGAATCGGGCGCCGTCCGGATCGGGCTACCCAACCGCGATGTCGTTAGAGTTCACCCGTGCGTTGGCGACCACGCGCGAACCAAGGCGGTAGTTTCTTGGCCACGACTATCTCACGGTCCTCAGCTTTCCAAGCCAAATGATCCGATATCTTCCACTCTCCGGTCTCCACATATGCTGTGCCGGAATGTCTGTCTCGAAGATGCTGATATCCTCCTCAATCACATACTGCTCTCCCAGGGCCGGAATGCCGCCATCAGCGCTGTTCAAAAAGGCCTTTCCATTCAGGAAACCGAGCTCTAAAGGAGTAGCGGGCTCTTTAATGCTGGCATACCCAACGCTGCTAGGGTTGTGCGGCCGCGCGCCGCCTTTTGCGTAGACACGTATCTCATATTTCACTCCGATGCTCATGTTTTGGTCTACAGCGACCTTCACTCTTCGCGAAGTGACAAGATCGAAACCGACGGACAGACGGTTCGGCTTTCGTTCAACGCTCAGGTGGTTGGGCATCGGAATTACGACTTCATGGCGAACGGCGGGCGCGGCGTCTGCATGCCCCGAATATCCGGGCGGATGCGGTGCAGTTGCCGTATTCTGAAAAGCCGGGTCCGATTTCACGGTTTGAGCACACGCGAGCATGCCCTGGTAGTTCTGGGTGAGTGCTACGAAGATAAGCCCGGCCACGCAACGGGCGACAGTTTGGAAGCTCAGTCGCGCGTTCATGACTGAATCATACCCTAGGGTGGATTGAGCGTGCGGCGCATGAATGCGAGCGCAGCGAGCGGGATATCGAATATCGAAGCGATCGGCCTCGACATCCCCGCCCATCTCCCGTTCGATCGTGCCAAGTGTACGCGGCAATATTCAGCCTGGCACGTACCCGTCGGTTCACCCCCGAGCGCAACCCCCTGGAAACATTACGAAATCTCCTCTTGACGGCGATTGCAAATTGCCATAATATAATCACAGATTGCGATATGATGCATGCAAAGCAATATGAAACTCGGCGAAAAAATTCGCTACCTGCGGGAGGTCGAAGGGACGCTTCGCGGTCTCGACCGCGAAATCTCCCAGCTCGAGCTCGCTCGTCTGATCGAAAAGGAGTCGGGCAAATCGATCAGCCAGAGCTATCTGTCGCAGATTGAAAGCGGCGCGCGGCCGCATCTTACCAATGCCACGCGCATGCTGCTGGCGCGCTTTTTCAAGGTGCATCCCGGCTATCTGGTGGACGACCCGGAGGGTTTCCAGAACGAGCTGATCTCAGATGTCGGCGCGCTCGAAGACAAGCTCGATCTCTGGCTGGTGAGCGGCGCGGAGCGGTTCCGCACGCGAGCCGGCATTGCACCATGCGCTGCTCGCCATCGCGCAAGCACAACGATTCGCGCGCGTGCCTGGTGCTGCTGGCGAACGATTCTGGAAAACCCGGGGCTGGCCGAACGGCTGATGGAAGTTTTGAAGCCGGAGACGCCAAGGCAAGAGGTCCCACGCAAAAACGGGAGGCGTTCATGAACTGGTCGGATTTTTATCTCGTGTGCTTTCTTGTCGGATTCGGCTTGAGCGTACTGTCGCTGTTGGGCGGCAGCGCGCACCTGCACTTGCCGCATCTGCACTTGCATCACGGCGCGCACATGGGCCGCGGCGGAAACTCGTGGTTCAATTTCGGCACCATCGCCGCGTTTCTCGCCTGGTTCGGCGGCACGGGCTATCTGCTGGAACACTATTACGGCGTATGGTTCGTGCTCGCGCTGGGTATTTCGATCGTCAGCGGCATCGGCGCAGCGGCGGTGGTGTTCTGGTTTCTCGCCAAGGTGCTGATGTCGCGCGAGGCGCCGCTCGACCCGGCCGATTACGACATGGTCGGCGTGCTGGGAAGCTTGAGCTGCCCATCCGCGCGGGCGGCACCGGCGAATTGATCTATTCGCAGGAGGGGACCCGCCGCGTGCGCCGGCGCGCGCAGCGAAGATGGCGAGGCCATCCCCAAAGGCAGCCGAAGTGATCGTCACCCGCTACGAAAAAGGCATCGCCTACGTGCGCCCGTGGGACGATTCGCGGCCGGCATTGCCGGATCGCCAGAATCGCAGAGTAACTAAAGGAGAAGAGTAAGTCGAAACGGAGTAACTTTTATGGACAACCAAGTGTTCGTGATCGGCGGCTGATGTACTCGTCGCTGCTGTTTCTGATGGCCATGTTCGCCAGGCTGTACCGCAAGGCGGGGCCGCACGAGGCGCTGATCGTTTACGGCTTCCGCGGCACGCGCGTCATCAAGGGCCGCGGCACCGTGATCTTTCCCATGGTGGAGAGCTGCCGCGGGCTGTCGCTCGAACTGATGTCGTTCGACGTCGCGCCGCAGCAGGATCTCTACACCCGGCAGGGCGTCGCGGTGACGGTGGAAGCCGTGGCGCAGATCAAGGTGAAGTCGGATCCGGAATCGATCCTCACCGCCGCCGAGCAGTTCCTCACCAAGCCGCCGCAGGAGCGCGAAGGCCTGATCCGGCTGGTGATGGAAGGCCATCTGCGCGGCATCATCGGCCAGCTGACGGTGGAAGAGATCGTCAAGCAGCCGGAAATGGTGGGCGAGCGGATGCGCTCCACCTGCGCCGACGACATGAACAAGATGGGCCTCGAAGTGATCTCGTTCACCATCAAGGAAGTCCGCGACAAGAACGAATACATCACCAACATGGGCCGGCCCGATGTCGCCCGCATCAAGCGCGATGCCGACGTCGCCGCCGCCGAAGCCGATCGCGACACCGCCATCAAGCGCGCCGAGGCGTCGCGCGAAGCCGCCGTCGCCAAGGCCCAGGCCGATCAGGAGCGCGTGCTCGCCGAGACGCTGTCGCAGGCCAAGCAGGCCGAAGCGCAGCGCGATCTCGAAATCAAGAAGGCCGAATATCTCGAAACCGTCAAGAAGCAGCAGGCGCAGGCGGACAAGGCCTACGAGATCCAGACCAACATCATGCAGCAGCAGGTGCGCGCCGAGGAGGTCACGATCCACCAGGTGGAGAAGGAGCACGAGGTCAAGGTGCAGGAGGCGGAAATTCAGCGCCGCGAGCGCGAACTGACCGCCACCGTGCTGAAGCAGGCCGAGTTCGAGCGCCGGCGCATCGAGACCCTCGCCGAAGCCGAAAGCCAGCGTACCGATCATCGAAGCCGAAGGCCGCGCCGCCGCCATCCGCGCGCAGGGCGAAGCCGAAGCCGAGATCATCTTCAAGAAGGGCGAGGCCGAAGCCAAGGCGATGAACGTGAAGGCCGAGGCCTACCAGGAGTTCAACCAGGCGGCGATCGTCGACAAGCTGATCACCGCCATGCCGGAAATCGTGCGGGCGCTGGCGGCGCCGCTCGCCAACGTGGACAAGATCACGATCGTCTCCACCGGCAACGGCGACTCCGCCGGCATGCAACAAGATTACCGGCGACATCACGCAAGATGGCGGCGCAGATTCCCGCGCTCTTCGAGACGCTCTCGGGCATGCCGATGAGCGAACTGTTCGCGAAGATGCGCACCATCGGCGACAGCACGCCCAAGCCCGACGATAAGTCGAAGGGCGCGAGCGCACTAAGACGATAAGGAAGAAGACTATGGCACTTTTGGAACGCGTTGCCACACTGGTCCGGGCCAATCTCAACGACCTGATCGATCAGGGCCGAAGAGCCGGAAAAAATGATCAAGCAGGTGATTCTCGACATGGAGAACCAGCTGCTCCAGGTCAAGACGCAGGTGGCGATCTCGATCGCCGACCAGCACGTGCTCGAGAAGAAGCTGCAGGAAAGCGAGGAGAACGAGAAGCAATGGATGCGCCGCGCCGAAATGGCGGTGGACAAGAAGGACGACAATCTGGCGCGCGCGGCGGTGGAGCGCTCCATGAGCTATCAATCGATGACCGCGAGTTTCCGCCAGCAGGTGGAGGATCAGAAGACGCAGGTGGAGAACCTGAAGACGGCGCTGCTCAAGCTGCAGCAGAAGCTTGAAGAAGCCCGCGCCAAGAGCCATACGTTGATCGCCCAACATCGCCGGACGCGCGCCGCGGAAAAGGCCGGCCGCGGCCGGCGTGCATGTGAACGGCGGCGCGAACGCCGCGGCGTTCGACCGCATGAAGGAGAAGGTGCGCCACACGGAAGCCACCGCCGCCGCGCAGGCCGAACTTGTGGCCGACGACGTAGAAGAGCAATTCGCCAAGCTCGAAAAGGAAGACGAGATCAATCGCTTGCTGGCGGAGCTGAAATCGAGGCGCAAAGCCAGCTGATTCAGGCGGAGAGGCATTTATGACCTACAAAGGACGGAACGACCTCTGGTTCATCGCATCATTCGCCCTGGCCACGGCCGCACTGCTCTTCATGGGTAAGTATTGGATCGGCGGCCCGCTGCTTCTCGTCTTCACACTGTGCGTGCTGCCGCAGACTTACGAGGTAGCCTCCGACGGCGTACACATCCGCGCCGGATTGGTGCGGCGCTACATTCCATACAATGTGATCACCTATGTAGGCCCATGCGGCGGCGGACAAAATCTGGCGTTAACGCTCGACGGCGTCTGCCTCCGCTACGGCCTGAACTCCGAGATCCGCATCGCCCCCGCCGACGCGCCGGGTTTCATCGCCGATGTAGCCAGCCGCACTCCACACCTGGTGAAGCGCGGCACGAACCTGGTGCTGACTCCAGCGTGAGAACGACGGGCCTCCGGCCTGTCGACGCGCGAAGGCGCAGGCTCTGACACGATAAAGGTGGAGGAAATCGTGAACGAAGAGCCGCCATGGAGGATGGAACGGTCTTCGAGATGAAGGCCGGCGACCTTTTCTACATTCCGCCCGGGCACGATAGCTGGGTTATCGGCGACGAGCCCTACATATCGATTCATTTGATGGGCGCGAGCGATTATGCCAGTCACACAGCTACAGTGAAATAGATGAACCTGTCGTCACTGAGATCGACGGCGATCCTACTGGCCGCGGCTATTGCCATCGCGGCGTCCCAATCGCTATCTCGATTTTGAAGTAGCGTCGGTCAAACCTTCCGGCCCCAAGAGCGTCCGTGGAGAGAGCGGCGGGCCGGGAAAAAAGGATCCAACCCTCTATCGTTATGTTAACCCGCTTGCGGGCGCGGCAGGAGCCGTTTTCTGTGCTGGCGGACATTCTGCACACGCCGGGAGACGAACGGGTTGTCGATAAGACCGGCGTCACCGGCAAATACGCTTTCACGCTCGAGTGTGGCAACGAGATGCCGGGCGTCTCCCGCGGAAGCGACGCTTCGACGCCCATCGCCGCCAGCTTCTTTACCGCTTTACCCCAGGAACTCGGTTTGCAACTGATCGCTAGGAAACTGCCGTTCGACGTGGTGGTGGTCGACTCCGTAGACCGCGCGCCGGTCGAGAATTAGTTCTTACCGCGCCGCAACGGGCGCCGGCATCGTCTCCTTGTTGAATCGCGGCATCATCTGATCGCGATTGGCGACAAACCACACGGCTGCGGCCACTTCCGCGGAGGCTTCCTTCACGTCATCGGGAATGATGCGTTCGTAGGTGTCGAGGTTGGTATGGTGCGTCATGCTGCCGTATTCGATCGGGTCCTGGCGGAAGCCGATTCCGGGCAGGCCGGCGTTATTGTATGAAGTGCTGTCGGTTCCACCTGTAGCGCGGCTGGTAGTGGTGGTCACTGGGCCAAAGCCCCAATCCTTGAAGAGCGCGAACACCGGCTCCAGAATGGTCGCTGCTTCGGGTGGTCCGAAGATCCCTGCGCCGCGCAGGCGCCCGGTGCCGGTATCCACATTGAAATAGCAATCAAGCTTAGCGAATTCGGGTTTGGGATTTTCGAAGGTGCCAAAGTGCGCCTTCACATAAGCGAGCGACCCGAGCAATCCCTCTTCTTCGCCCGACCACAGCGCCACGCGAATCGTACGTCGGGGCTTGAGGCCAAGGGTTTGAATCAGCCGCGCGGCTTCGAGCATGATCGAGGATCCGATGCCGTTATCGGTGGCGCCAGTCGCAGCGTGCCACGAATCGAGGTGCCCGCCCAGCATGACGATTTCGTCCTTCTTATCTGAGCCAGGGATCTCTGCCACCACGTCGTAGCTGGTCTTGCCCTCGGGAAAGATCTTATTCTCGATGTTGAACTCGAGCTTGACGTCGTCTTTGTCGTCGAGTAATCGCTCGATGCGGCCGTAATCGTCGTTGCGCAGGATGACGGTAGGCACGGTCTTTTCGGGCGCGTAGTTCGGGTTCTGTTGTGCCACGATGATGCCTTGGCCGCGCGCCGCATCGTTAATGCGCACCAATGCGCCGCTCGCGAGAAGCATCGTGTCGATGGCATCGGTGACATGGCGCGCGGTGAGCCGTCCGTCGTTTACGGCGGGGCCGCGTCCGCCACCGCCGAAGTTGCCGCGGCCTCGTCCGCCGGCGGCGGGGTCGTCAGGCAAACGCTTCTGCGGAGGGTTGAAATCGACGGGAATCACGGCGGCTTTGCCGATCAGCACCATCTTGCCTCGCACGGAGCTCTTCACTTGTGCGATCCACTGATCCATCTGGGCCTGCGTCGGGCCGAGGAATTGCGGACCGCCGCGTCCCCCGAATCCCCCGCCTCCCGCTGCGGCATTGGCCGGCGCGGGAGCTTCCGGACCGCGTGGCGGAATCAACTGAATCGCCGAGCCGGTGACGGTTCCCTTGGTTGAGGGCGTCCAGGCGAGCACTTCGAACTTCAGGTTCTCTTTGACCGGCGCCGTAATGAATCCGGAGGCGCGCTCGTTGAGCCAGCCGGGATGGCCGAAGTCCCACGCTTCCTTGTGGGCGTTCTTCATGCCCCACGCGGTGGTCTCTTTGATGACCCAATCGACGGCGGCTTCGTGGTTAGGCGTACCCGTCATGCGCGGACCGAAGCGGTCAGTGAGCATGTGCTCAGTGTGCATGATCATGGAGTGTTCCAACTCTTCGCTGCGGATGCGCGCGGAGGTGGCTTCATCGACTTTGTCCTGCGCCGCGAGGACACAGGTGAAAGCAAAGACGAGGGGCAATTTCTTCATATAGGCATACAGTATAACTGGGAGCGTCGGCTGAATCGGCGCGTGGCGAAGGTCGTGAAAGCGGCAGCCAGACGATATCGAGCCGCGTACTTAATTCCGGAGATATCGGAGCCGGAGAACGCCGAATCGCCGCGAAGCGCTTTTGCTGGCGAACCCGTTCGGCATAGATGGAAGGCTGGGTTTCCAAATAGAAGGAAGAACTTGGCTCAGCGCCAGCGCTGCGATTTATCTCTACGATTGCGCCTTTACCCCACCACTTCCAGAAATGCCTTCGCTGCATGGCTCAGCGCGCGTCGCGTCGGGTAGACAAGCCGAATCTTGCGTTCGACGTGTAACTCATCCACCTTAACCTCGCGCAGCAGTTTCTGTTCGATCTCCTGCTCGACGCACATGCGCGGAAGGAACGCCACGCCCATGTCGTTCTGCACCAGCTTCCGGATCGCCTCGATGGTCGGCATCTCCATCCACATGTTTAGCGGGACCTTGTGCGCTTGGAACTCGCGCAGCACCAGGTCGCGATATGGCGAAACCACGTTGTGCGCAATGAAGTTCTCTTCCCCGAGTTCGGCGATGGGTACGGTCTTGCGGCGCGCCAGGCGATGGCGCGGCGAAACGATCAGCGCTAGAGAATCGGTGAAGATCACCTTGCTTCGGATGCGTTCGTCGCCAGGATCGTAACTGATTACGCCCAGCTCCAGGTTGCCGTCGATCAGTTCGTCTGGAATCTTGCTCGATAGACTCCGCCGCACCTGTACCTTCACCTTCGGATATAGCTCGCGATAGCGCTCGATATGCTGCAGCAGATAAAGAGTCGTCGATTCGTTGGCTCCGATCGAGAGGCGGCCGGCGGAATTATCGCGCAGCTCGGCAAGCGAGTTATCCATTTCGAGCTGCAGGCTCTGGAAGCGGCGAGCGTACTCTAGCACTGTGCGTCCGGCGTCGGTCAAAAGCAGGTCTTTGCCGGTTCGGTCGATAAGCCGCTCGCCCAATTCGAGCTCCAGGCGCTGCAAGGCGAGCGAAACCGCGGGCTGTGTGCGCAACAGCTTCTCGGCCGCGCGAGAGAAGCTGCGCTCATTGGCCACCGTCAGGAAAACCTGTAGAGTATGGAGTTCCATGCTATAATTACAATTAATATTGTCCTCCAAGATTATAAATTTGCCAAATCTTAAACGTAAGGCCATACTGACTTCATGAGCGACCGCGTATACATTTTCGATACGACCCTGCGCGATGGCGAACAATCGCCAGGATGCAGCATGACGGTGCCCGAAAAGCTGCGCATGGCGCGCAAACTGGTTGAACTGGGCGTCGACATTCTGGAGGCCGGCTTCCCCATCGCATCCGATGGCGATTTCGAAGCAGTAGACGCGGTGAGCCGGGAATTCTCCTGGGCAAGCGTTGCCGCGCTGGCGCGATGCTGCACCCTCGATGTGGAGCGCGCCGCGAAGTCGCTGAGCCACGCCAAACGGCCGCGCATCCATACTTTCATCGCCACCAGCGACATTCACTTGCAATACAAGTTGAAGCGCTCGCGCGAGCAGGTTCTCGACGATGCGGTGGCAGCGGTGGAACTCGCGCGCCGGCACGTGGACGACGTGGAGTTCTCCGCCGAAGATGGCGCACGCACGGATCCAGATTTCCTCGAGAAAATTTCGCGCGCGGTCGTGGCCGCGGGCGCCCGAACCGTGAACATTCCCGATACCGTTGGTTACTCCGTGCCGTCAGAATACGCCGCGCTGATTGGACGTGTTGCGAAGGCGTTAGGCGATAGCGCCGTAGTAAGCGTACACTGCCATGACGATCTGGGTCTCGCAGTGGCGAATTCAATCGCAGCCGTAGCCGCCGGTGCGCGTCAGATCGAATGCACCATCAACGGAATTGGCGAACGCGCCGGCAATTGCTCGCTCGAAGAAGTGGTTATGATCCTCAAGACACGCCAAGATGCGTATCCTTATAAGACCGGTATTCACACCGAGCATCTCTTTGGCGCCAGCGAACTGCTGAGTTCGATCATCACTTTCGGGCCGCAACCCAACAAAGCCATTGTGGGCAAGAATGCATTCGCTCACGAGGCCGGCATTCATCAGGATGGCTACCTGAAAAACAAGTCGACTTACGAAATTATCGATCCTCAATCGGTGGGCGTGCCCGAGGGCCGTCTGGTTCTGGGTAAGCACAGTGGACGGCACGCCCTGAATCAACGTGCCAAGGAACTGGGCTTCGACCTGAACCGCGAAGAACTCGACCGCCTTTATCATCGCTTCACAGCCGTCGCGGACCACCGCAAGAAGGGCCTGATGGATGAAGAGATCGCGGCCCTGGCAAAGGAGTGCCAGACGGCCGTGGCGGCAGCGGCAAACTAGCAGTGTAGGCGCCTGTGCGGAGCCCTTTACCTAAATCTCATGGACCTCAACATACTGGTTCTTCCCGGCGACGGTATCGGAACCGAAGTAACCCGCGAAGCCGTTCGCGTGCTGCGGCGCGTCGCGGAGAAGTGGAATCACAAACTTCATCTGACCGAAGGCCTGCTCGGCGGAGTGGCGATTCATAAGACTGGCTCTCCGTTTCCCGATGAAACCGCGCGGTTGGCCTCGGAGGCGGACGCGACTCTGCTAGGCGCTGTGGGATTGCCCGAGTTTGATTCGGCGCCGCCGGAAAAGCGTCCGGAAAAGGGCCTGTTGGGCATTCGCAAAGCGCTGGGCGTATATGCGAATTTGCGCCCGGTGCGCGCGTACGCATCGCAACTCGATTCTTCGCCCTTGAAGAATCACCTGGTGGAAGGCGTAGATCTGATTATCGTCCGCGAACTGACGGGCGGAATCTACTATGGAACGCCGCGCGGCATCTCTGGAGAAGGCGCGGCGGAGCGAGGAGTCAATACCATGACTTATACACGCGCCGAAATCGAGCGCGTTACTCGCATGGCCTTCCACCTGGCGCGCGCGCGAAGGAAGAAAGTAACTTCGGTGGATAAGTCGAATGTGCTCGAAACCTCACAGTTATGGCGGCGAGTAACCATCGAGATTGCGAAAGATTATCCCGATGTGGAGCTCGATCACATTTTGGTCGATAACTGCGCGATGCAGTTGATTTTGAATCCGCGGCGCTTCGACGTGCTGCTGATGGAAAATATGTTCGGCGATATCCTGAGCGACGAAGGCGCGGTGTTGGCAGGCTCGATCGGCATGCTGCCTTCGGCCTCTATCGGCGACCGCCGTCCGAATGGCGTGTGGGTGGGCCTATATGAACCGGTGCACGGATCCGCGCCCGGACATCGCGGGTCAAAACAAAGCCAACCCTCTCGGCGCCATCGGGTCGGCTGGGCGCTATGCTGGAATATAGCTTCGGATTGAAGGAAGAGGCCGCCGCGGTGGATCGCGCGATTGAAGCCGTGCTGAAGAGCGGCCGCGTCACGGCCGATTTGAAGCCCGCGGGCAAGCCGGCGACGACTGAAGAAGTGGGCGAAGCGGTCTGCGCCGCAATTGGATAAGTTATGCCAAAGACAATTATCGAGAAGCTTTGGGACGCGCACGTCGTACATGAACAAGCGGGTGCGCCTACGCTTTTGTTTATCGACCTCCACTTAGTACACGAGGTCACTTCGCCGCAGGCTTTTGACGGCTTGCGCGCGCGCGGCATCAAAGTTCGGCGTCCCGATCTCACCATTGCGACAGCCGACCACAGCATCCCCACCACGGATCGTTCACTGCCAATTCTCGACCCCATCGCGGCCAACCAACTCGCTCAGCTAGAGATCAATTGCAAAGAATTCGGCATCCGATTGTTGGGAGTCCACAGCGATAAACAAGGAATCGTACACGTGATAGGCCCGGAACTGGGACTGACCCAGCCCGGAATGACCGTAGTCTGCGGCGATAGTCACACAGCGACGCACGGCGCGTTCGGCTCGCTGGCGTTCGGCATCGGTACCAGCGAGGTGGAGCACGTGCTGGCCTCGCAATGCCTGCTGCAGCGCCAGTCGAAGACGTTTCAGGTGCGCGTGGATGGCGCGCTTCGGCCGGGCGTTTCCGCCAAGGACATTATCCTCGCGCTGATCGCGCAGATCGGCATCGGCGGCGGGACGGGAAGCGTTTTCGAATACACGGGCAGCGCCATCCGCGCGCTTTCCATGGAAGAGCGGATGACCGTGTGCAATATGTCGATCGAGGGCGGCGCCCGGGCCGGCATGGTTGCGCCGGACGATACGACGTTCCAGTATCTGGCGGGACGGCCGCATGCGCCGAAGGGCGCGGCATGGGAGGCCGCCATCGCGCGGTGGAAACAGTTACCCACGGATGACGGCGCCACTTACGACAGCTCCGTTGCGATCGACGCTAATGCGCTCGAACCGATGATCACGTATGGCACCAACCCGGGCATGGGCGTGGCAATCGGCGCGCCGGTTCCGGAGCCATCGAAGCTTTCCGACCCGATGCAGCGCGAGTCGGTCGAGAAAGCGCTGAAATACATGGGCATTGAGGGCGGGAAGCCGTTGCTCGGGCACGCCGTCGATGTTGTATTTATCGGAAGCTGCACCAACTCGCGCATCAGCGATCTGCGATCGGCCGCTCAGGTCCTCAAAGGCCGGAAAGTGAGTCCGAATGTGCGGGTAATGGTGGTGCCGGGTTCACAGGAAGTGAAGCGACAGGCCATTGCCGAAGGATTGCCCGAGCTATTCCGCGCCGCGGGATGCGAGTGGCGCGAGCCCGGCTGCTCGATGTGCATCGCGATGAATGGCGATCAATTGACGCCGGGGCAATACGCCGTATCCACCAGCAATCGCAACTTCGAAGGACGGCAGGGCAAGGGCGGGCGTACATTTCTGGCTAGCCCACTGACGGCTGCGGCAAGCGCGCTTGCCGGCGCGGTCGCCGATGTGAGGACCATTTTATGAAGCCGTTCACGAACTTCGAAAGCCGGCTGGTGAAACTGCGGATGAATAATATCGACACCGATCAGATTATTCCGGCGCGCTTTCTGAAAACTACGTCGAAGATCGGGTTGGATAAAAACCTCTTCTACGACTGGCGCTACAACGCGAATGGCGAACCGATTCCGTCGTTCATCCTGAACAAACCGGAATCTCAAGGTGCGCAGGTCTTGCTCGCGGGCGATAATTTCGGCTGCGGAAGTTCGCGCGAGCATGCGCCATGGGCGCTGACGCAGTTCGGATTCCGCGCTGTCATCAGCACCAGCTTCGCCGACATATTCAAGCAGAATTCGCTGAAGAACTCCTTGCTGCCGATTGTGGTCCCGGCGGAAGTCCACGCGGTCTTATTCGCCGCGCCGCCTGATGTCATGGTCCAAATCGATCTTGCGAAACAAACCCTGACGACGCCAGACGGCCGCGCCGTGGAGTTTCCCATCGACGAATTCTCGAAGCACTGTCTGCTCGAAGGGGTCGACGAACTCGGTTACATCCTACACCAGGATGCGGCGATCGCAGCGTATGAAACCGCGCACCCAGCCATTATCAACGCGTTAGTAGGATAGGCTTCCAGCCTGTCCCGGCAAACAAAGCGCGCCTACTTCCGCTCATACAACGCCAACGCCTCCTTCGCTCCAGGCAAATCTAAACCGCCGGCCTCTACTAAACTGCGAAGGAACGCAACGGCCTTCTCCTGCCGCGACGCCCCCAACGCGCGCAACACGGTCTTTCGAAAGTAAGGCTCTACCGCGTGCGGCAAGGCCTCCAACAAGATATCGACAGCCTCCGCATTTCTCGACGCCCCGAGCGCCAGCGCCGCCTCTTCCTTCAATTCCGGCGGACCGCCCTCAAGATAGCCCTTCACCAACGGCAGCGCCCGCGCGGGTTCCAAACGCAGCAGCGAATCGAACACCTGACCTGTCACCGCCGGTTCTTTATCGCCCATCCGCGCTTTCAGGCGCAACAGGAGCGACGCCTCTTCTCCCTCCATCTCGGCAACCGCCCGGAGTGCTTCCACCCGCACCACCTGTGCTTTATCCGCCATCGCGTCCACTAGAACCCGGAAGACCTCCGCCCGCGGAAGATCGTTGCACGAAACCAGCGCCAGCAGACAAATTCCCCGCAGCGTTTGCGCGGTATCCTCCTGCCCGTTCCATACCGCTTCCAGTTGCACGTGCCGCGCACCCATCAAAAACGGAGCGTGCTCGCGATAATCGAGATCCACCAGCGTCTGCGCGATGGCGTTCTTCGCCCAACACTGCGGGTCGCGCTCGACCGGCTTGACGAAAAGGCGATCGAAAGCGCCGAGCAGGTCGGGAATGAGCTGACGCAGTTGCAACTCGGCTGTAATCTTCGCGGCCTTTGCCGCAACGAGGTTTACGCGATCGGCAAGACCTTCGCGCAATCGCGGGGCGGCATGCTCGGGTGAAACGTCACGGAGCGCACTAACTGCATCGACCGCCGCCTCTATGTTGCGTTTGGCCATCGAATCCATCCTAGAATACAAAGGGAGGCATTAATGAAGCGAACGGCAAACGCGCAGTGGCAAGGCGATCTGAAATCGGGCAAGGGCAACATCTCGACGGCCAGCGGAGTGCTGGACAAAACGCAGTATTCGTTCAGTACTCGTTTTGAAGAGGGGAAGGGAACCAATCCCGAGGAGCTGCTGGCGGCCGCTCACGCAGGGTGCTTTACGATGGCTGTTTCCGCGCAGTTGGGTCAGGCCAATCTGACCGCCGAGAGCATCGAAACCCAATGCTCCATCAGCCTCGAAAAGCAGCCGGATGGTTTTTCGATTACCGAAAGCCATCTCGATCTCAAAGCAAAAGTGCCTGGCGCCACGCAAGAGCAATTCGACAAAGCCATTCAGGCCGCGAAGACGGGTTGCCCGGTGTCGAAGCTGTATAAGACCAACATTACGCTGACCGCGCAGTTGCTATCGTAAAGCGAAAAAGGAACGCATGGCGCTCGACATACAGGAAAATGATCGCGAAGGGATAGCTGTTTTGGAGCTTAAAGGGCGTATTGTGGTCGGCCCGGAGGCGAGCGCCTTGCGTGAAAAAGTGGCGGCTTTGAACGAGGCCGGCAAGCGCAACCTGGTGCTGAACATGGCTAACGTCGATTTCATCGACAGTACCGGTCTGGGAGCGCTCGTGATCTGCGCAACCAGCTTGCGCAAGCACCAAGGCAACATTAAGCTGGTGAACCTGAATCGCCGCAATATCGAACTGCTTGTGATGACCAAGTTGGCGACGGTTTTCGAAATCTTCACGGATGAACAGGACGCAGTCAGCAGTTATTATCCCGACCGTAAGATCCAGACATTCGACATACTCAGTTTTGTGCAGCATATGAAGAAAGACGAGTGATCATGGGGACGAGGCACAACCTCACGCCTCTCGAAGCGGGCGCGCCGGCCCCGGAGTTCCGTTTGCCGCGGCTCGATGGCGGCGAGACATCGCTTGCGGAAATCGAAGCCGCGGGGCTGGCGCTGCTGGCGTTCTTTAAGATTTCGTGTCCGGTTTGCCAGCTTGCCTTTCCGTTTCTCGAACGTCTGCACCGGCCGGGGACGCTGCCGGTTTACGGCGTCTCACAAAACAACGCTCACGATACGCGTGAGTTTGCGAAGCGGTATGGCGTTACGTTTCCTATGCTGCTCGATCTCGAAAGCTCCGGGTTTCCTGTGAGCAACGCGTATGGCCTCACCAACGTTCCGACGCTCTATTTGATCGAGCCAGACGGATTGATCGCGCAAACCATTCACGGCTGGAACAAACAGAAAATGGCGGCGTTGGGCGCAACCAGTGGCGTGAGCGTGTTCCGGCCTGAGGATAACGTGCCGGAATGGAAGGCCGGTTGAGGCTCGCGCAACTAGGCGCCCGGCGGGCGCCCCTCCGAAAATAGTAACCTTAAGTTTCACTCATATGGCTGAATCTCCCATTACGCCTCGCGGCGAGGACTTTGCCTCCTGGTATCAAGACGTCGTTCTGCAAGGCGATATGGCGGAGCCCGCCGAAATCGTCAAAGGCTGCATGGTTATCAAGGCCAACGGCTACGCCGTTTGGGAATTGATGCAGCGCCAATTCGACGATCGCTTCAAAGCCACCGATCACCAGAACGTCTACTTCCCTCTGCTGATCCCGCAGAGCTTTCTGCGCAAGGAGGCCGAGCACGTGGAAGGTTTCTCGCCCGAGCTCGCCGTCGTGACCATCGCCGGAGGCAAGGAACTGGAAGAGCCGTACGTGATCCGTCCGACTTCCGAAACCATCATCGGCCACTTCTTCTCGAAATGGATTCAGAGCTGGCGCGATCTGCCCGTGCTTGTGAACCAATGGGCCAACGTTGTGCGGTGGGAGCTGCGCACGCGCATGTTCCTCCGTACCACGGAGTTCCTCTGGCAGGAAGGGCACACCGCGCATTCGAACCACGAAGAGGCCCTGGAAGAGGTGCTGCGCATCCTCGATATCTACGCCGATGTGGCGGAGAATATTATGGCCATGCCCGTCATCAAGGGCGCCAAGACGCGCGCGGAAAAGTTCGCGGGCGCGCTGCGCAGTTATGCCATAGAGGCCATGATGCAGAACGGTCTCGCGCTCCAGGCGGGTACCAGTCACGACTTAGGACAGAATTTCGGCAAAGCGTTCGACGTGAAGTTCCAGAGCAAGGAAGGCCAGCTCGATTATGTCTGGCAGACCAGTTGGGGAGTGAGCACGCGGCTGATCGGCGGACTGATCATGACGCATTCCGACGATAAAGGTCTTGTCCTGCCGCCTAAGCTTGCGCCCGTGAAGGCGGTGCTGGCGCCGATTTACCGCAAGGATCAGGAGAAGGAGGCCGTGCTCGAAGCGGCCCACCGCATCGCGAAGGACGTGGGCGCGAAGGTCGATGCGCGCGAGGGCCTATCGCCTGGGGCGAAGTTCTATCACTGGGAGCGCCGCGGCGTGCCGGTGGTGTTGGAACTGGGTCCGCGCGATCTGGCATCGGGCAACGTAGTGCTGAAGCGGCGCGACACGGGAACGAAAGAGATCGTTCCTCAAACTCAGCTCGCGACACGTCTGCCCGAGGTTCTCGATCAAATGCAGAAGGATCTCTACGCCGCCGCCAAGCAGCGCCAGAAGGAAAACACGGTGCTGGCGAATTCGGTGGAGGAAGTCGAAGAAATTCTTCGCGAAGTGAGCGCCGAAAAAGGCGGCGGGAAGTTCGTGATGGCGCACGTTAAAGACGACCCTTCCGTCGACGCCCGCATGAAGGAGTTCAAAGCCACCGTGCGCTGTATCCCGATGACGGACGAATTCGACGGCGCTGGGAAATGCATCGTGACCGGAGAGACGGTGGATCGGCGCGCGGTGATCGCCAAGGCGTATTGAGAACGAGCTGCGTTATCTAACGGAACCGGCCAGCTCGGACGCATCCAGTCCCGCCGCTCGTTCCCGTTTGATCTTGACCGAAATCCCGCAGCCAATTTGGAGCCGACAGAGCCAAGCTGCCGGATCAGATCGCGCCCTTCGTCGCACGGGAAATCGTTTGTTCAGCCTCCCGAAGCCCAAGAACCGCGCCATCGCCTCTCAGCATCTCCGCGTTGGACGGACGTCCCCTATACCACTACGCCATTTCCGCTACACTGATCCTCCAGAGGTTCCCATGCGACATCACCTACCTTCAGCGTTCAGCGCCGCCCTCTTCCTGGCTGCCGGTGCATTCGCCCAACCCGCCACCCTACACCTTCTGCAGAAGCCGGCGATGAACAAAGATCTGATCGTCTTCTCGTACGCCAGCGATCTCTGGAGCGTACCGCGCGTCGGCGGACTTGCCCAGCGTCTTACCAGCGGCCAAGGCTTCGAAAGCGACCCCGCGTTCTCGCCCGATGGTTCTACCATCGCGTTCAGCGGCGAATACGACGGCAATACCGATGTCTTCACCGTACCGGTTGCCGGCGGCATTCCCAAGCGCATCACCTACCATCCCGATGCCGACCGCGTCGCCGGCTGGACCCCCGACGGCAAACGCATTCTTTTCCGCTCCAATCGCCTCAGCCAATCGCGCTACACCCAGCTCTTCACCGTCGCCGCAGATGGAGGTCCGGCCGATGTCTTGCCGCTACCCATGGCCTGCATGGGCGCTTATTCGCCGGACGGCAAACGCATGGTCTACGCCCCGCTCGATGGCGGACAGTTCGCCCCCGGTTTCACCAACTTCGTGGCCTGGAAGCGGTATCGCGGCGGCGAAGCAAGTTACCTGTGGCTGGTCGATTTAGCCGGCCTGAACACCACCAAGCTGCCTCGCACCGATTCCAATGACATCTACCCCATGTGGATCGGCGACAAAATCTATTTCCTCTCTGATCGCGATGGCCCCATGACCCTTTTCGATTACGATCCCGCGTCGAAGCAGGTCAAGAAACTGATCCCCAACACCGGTAAAGACATCATGTCCGCCAGCGCCGGGCCCGGCGGCATCGTCTATGAGCAGTTCGGACAGATTCATATCTACGATATTTCAAGCGGCAAGGAACACGCCGTGCCAGTTCAAATCGCGGCCGATCTCACCGAGGTCCGGCCCCGCTTCCAGAATGTCGCATCCCAAATTGTCAATGCCAGGATCTCCCCCACCGGCGCCCGCGCCGTCTTCGAGGCGCACGGCGAGATCGTCACCGCGCCCGCCGAAAAAGGAGATCTCCGCGATCTCACCAACACCCCCGGCGTCATGGAACGGACCCCCGCCTGGTCGCCCGATGGACGCTCTATCGCTTATTTCTCGGATGAATCCGGCGAATACGCCTTGCACATCAAGCCGCAGTCGGGTGAAGGCGATGCGCGCAAGATACCGCTCGCCGGTAAGTCGGCTTTCTACTTCAACCCGAAATGGTCGCCGGATAGTAAGTACATTGCGTTCAACGATAATCAACTCAATATATGGTCGCTCGAAATCGCATCCGGCAAACTGACTAAAGTCGATACCGATTACTTTCACGAATTGCAGCGCGATTTCTCCTGGTCGGGCGATTCCAAGTGGATAGCCTACGCGCGCTCCCTCCCCAATCGTCTCCACGCCATCTTCGTGTATTCGCTCGACGACGGCCAGACGCATCAGGTCACCGACGGCCTCAGCGACGCCCGCCATCCCGCCTTCGATCGCGACGGTCAGTATCTCTACTTCACGGCCAGCACCAACTTCGGTCCGACGTCGAGCGGTCTCGATATGACCAGCGATGAGCATGAAGTCACCAGCAACGCTTACCTCGCAGTTTTGCCCAAAGATTTGGCCTCGCCGCTCGCGCCTGAGAGCGACGAAGAAAAACCGGCTGGCGAAGCCGCTGCCGATGGCGCCGCGGCAGGAGGCAGCCGTGGCGGTAGGGGTGGACGCAGCGGCGCCAATGCGGCTCCCGAAGCGCCGCCCAAACCCGTCCACATCGATTTCGACAAGCTCGAGCAGCGTATTCTCGCTCTTCCGGTTCCCGCGCGCAATTACACTACGCTCGCTACCGGACGCGCCGGCGTCGTCTTTCTCGTCGAAGCCGGAACCGGCGGCGGTGGTGGCGGTCGAGGCGCGGGCGGCGGCGGAAGTACGCTCGTCCGGTTCGATCTCAAAACCCGCCGCTCCGAAAACCTTGCCACGGGCGTCGCCAGCTTCGATCTCTCCGCCAACGGAGATAAGATGCTGCTTCGTCTGGGTGGCGGCGGCGGAGGCCGCGGTGGGCGTGGCGCGGGAGCCGGCGCCGCAGCGGGTCCTCAATTCGCTATCGTCTCCTCATCGGCTCCGGTAAAGGCCGGCGAGGGCGCGCTCCACTTGACCGATGTCGAAGTGAAGGTCGATCCTGTCGCCGAGTGGAAGCAGATGTATCACGAGGTGTGGCGCATCGAGAAAAGTTACTTCTACGATCCGAACTTACACGGTGTCAATGTCGCCGATAACGAAAAAGCGTACGAGAAGTATCTCGATTCGCTTTCCTCGCGCAACGATCTCAACTATATCTTCCACGACATGCTGAGTGAGATGACAGTCGGTCACTTGCGCGGCGGTGGCGGTAACATCCCCACCGCGCACGCCATTCCCGGTGGATTGCTCGGCGCCGATTTCGAAATCTCGAACAATCGCTACCGCATCAAGCGCATCTACACTGGCGAAAGTTGGAACCCGCAGTTGCAAGGCCCTCTCGCCGCGCCTGGCCTCAACGTGTCCGAGGGCGATTATCTGCTCGCCATCGGTGGGCAGGACCTTACCGCTGGCACGGATATCTCTCAGTTGCTCGAGAATACGTCGGGCAAGCGCGTCACAGTACGCGTTGCCAAGGACGCAGCCGGCGCTGGCGCTCGCGAAATCACGGTGGTGCCCACCGGCAACGAACAACAGTTGCGCCATCAGGCGTGGGTGGAGGATAACCGCCGTAAGGTCGAGCAACTCAGCGGCGGCAAGTTGGCTTATGTTTATATGCCCGATACCGGCCAGGGCGGACTCACCAGCTTCACCCGTTATTACTTCGCGCAGACCGATAAGCAGGGCCTGGTGCTCGATGAGCGCTTCAATAGCGGCGGCCAGGTAGCCGACTATGTGATCGAAGTGCTTAACCGCGAATTACTCGGCTGGTGGAGCCCGCGTTACGGCGCCATTTACCGCTCCCCCGCGGCGGCCATTCTGGGCCCGAAGGTAATGGTGATCAACGAAATGGCTGGTTCGGGCGGCGATGCCATGCCCTGGATGTTCCACCACACGAAGACCGGAACGTTAGTCGGCAAGCGAACCTGGGGCGGCTTAGTCGGAATTGGAAGTTATCCTCCGCTTATGGATGGAGGAACGGTAACGTCGCCCGATTTCGGCTTCTTCAATCCTGACAATCAGTGGGACGTCGAAAACAAAGGCGTCACCCCCGATATCGAAGTCGAAATGGATCCCAAAGCCGTCCACGATGGCCACGACCCCCAACTCGAACGGGCCGTTGCGGTCGCGCTCGAACAACTGAAGCAACATCCCGTTCCGCAGCCCACGCGCCCCGCATATCCGAACTATCAGCACCCAACCGGTACGGGCACGGCCGCTAATGGCGGAGGCCAAGTGCGATAGGCCTCCTGGCCTGTCGACGCGCCGAAGGCGCGGGCTAGCCGCTGACGAAGTTGCGCGCCCAATAAACCCGAGTCTCATACTCCATTACGATATGCCCCTCCAGCGCATAGGCCCGAAACACCCGCCGCAGCTCCGCCATCATCGCCGCATACCGCTCATCCCCCGGCAGCGGCGATCGCGAACACGATTCCACGCGCCGCAGCAGCGTCTCTTCATTCAACGGCAGCGGGTTTGGAATCGTAGCCATTCTCCACTCCCCATGCCCGAAGAACGCATCGAACTCCGCCTCGCCAGGATGCGGCCGCTCCACGGCAAACCGGTTCTGCACAACATCATAATCGGCCATGAATCCGGGCGTATGCCGTCTCTCATTCCAAGCCAGAACCACCCACCCGTCTGGCCGCAAAATCCGCCGAAATTCCGCTCGCGTGCCTTCTGGCTCGAACCAATGAAATGCCTGCCCCGCCGTCGCCAAATCGAACTCGCCGCTTGCAAGTCCGGTGGCTTCCGCACGCCCATCTACGCTACGGAATCGCGGCTCGCCGCGAAGTTCGCGTTCCCCGGCCGCGCGCATCTCGACGTTTGGCTCCACGCCAAACACCTCGCAACCGAAGCCGAGAAACAGCCGCGCCAGCAGACCGGTCCCGCTGCCGATATCCGCCACGCGCCACGTGGGCTTCAGCCCGCACTCGCGCTCCAGGAGCGCCAGTATCTCGCGCGGATATCCGGGCCGCGCTCGCGCGTACGCTTCTGCCCGCGAAGAAAACCGCTCGGTTGGCGCCAGATCCATATCCTCGATCATAAGGGAATCCCGTCATGACTCGGCAACCTCACGTAGCAGTGGTTGGCAGCGCCAACATCGATCTCACCACCTTCACCGACCAATTCCCCCGCCCGGGCGAAACCATTTTCGGCCGCGCTTTTAAGCTCGGCTTCGGCGGCAAAGGCGCGAACCAGGCCGTCGCCGCGGCGCTCTGTGGGGCCGACGTCTCCATGGTGGCGCGCGTTGGTGACGATCTCTTCGGCCCCGCCACCGTGGAGAACTTCCGCTCCAAAGGTATCGGCGCCAGCCACGTTTTGATCACCAAGGGCCAGTCGAGCGGCGTCGCGCCCATCTTCGTTGATAGCGCGGGCCAGAACCGGATCCTGGTCGTCAAAGGCGCCAACGACGCGCTCACCCCAGCCGATATCGACAATGCCTCGGACCTGCTGATCTCTGCCGATTGCATCGTGCTCCAGCTCGAAGTGCCGGTCGAAACCGTATACTACGCGCTCCGGTTTGCGCGCGACAGCGGCGTTCGCACCATCCTTAACCCCGCTCCTGGTCAGAAGCTCGACCTGCGCCAGGCCGCGCTTGCCGATTATCTGATCCCCAATGAGACCGAAGCCGAAGCACTTACCGGATTGCCCGTGACAAATCTGGACGAAGCGCACATCTGCGCGCGCCATCTGATCGGCGAGGGATTCCGCAACGTCGTGATCACACTGGGCTCGAATGGCGCGCTGGCCGCAAACGCGGCGGGCGAAGAGCACATCCCGCCACACCCGGTCGAACCCGTCGATACCACCGGCGCGGGCGATGCCTTCATCGGCGCCTTCGCTTACTTCCTGGCCGGTGGCCGCGCGGAAAGCGAGGCCATCGCGCGCGCCAATGTCTATGCCGCTCTATCCACCTTAAGCGTCGGCACGCAGATGTCGTTCGCTACGAAGAAGCAGTTTGAGTCTGCGTGGGCCGCGGCTGCAGGACGCCGTTGACCAGACGCGCGATTCCCGCCGGGTTGCCGTCGCGCAGTTCTTCGGGTAATATCGCGGCTGGCGCATCCTGATAACAGACCGCGCGCACAAAGCGATCGACGGCGCGGCCGCCTACTGAAGTGCTGCGCCCGTCCGAAGTGGATGGATATGGTCCGCCGTGCACCATCGCCTGGCACACTTCCACGCCGGTGGGGTAACCGTTGAAAACGATGCGTCCCACCCGCGTTTCAAGCGCCGCGATTAACTTCGCGCAATCGGCCTCGTCGCCGGGTGCGTGATGGATGGTCGCCGTCAGGTTGCCTTCCATCGTGTGCGCCAGCTGGAGCGCCTGCTCGATGCCCTTGTATCGCACCAGGATCGAGGCCGGCCCGAACATCTCTTCGGAGAGTTCCGGCGTCTTGAAAAACGTCTCCGCGTCGGCTTCGAAGAGCGCGGCCGAAGCGCGGTTAGCGACAGCGTCGGCGACCGCGACGGCTCGTACGTGCGAATCGCTCATCCGCGCGGCGACCACCTTGGCGTAGCTGCCCAGGATGTGCGAATTCAACATTGCGGCTGGCGCGGTGGCGCGAAGCTTTTCGCCCAGTTCCGTGGTCAGCGCATCGCCGTTCGCGCCCGCGGGCGCGGCTACGATTCCAGGGTTAGTACAGAATTGGCCCACGCCGAGCGTGATGGAAGCGGACAGGCCGGCAGCGATCTGCGCGCCCCGATGTTCGAGAGCGTGAGGAAGAATGAAGACCGGGTTGATGCTGCTCATCTCGGCATAAAACGGGATAGGCTCGGGGCGCGATTGCGCGATCTCGAGCAGCTTCAATCCGCCGGCGCGCGAGCCCGTAAACCCACCGGCCTTAATGGCCGGATGCGCCACCAATGCCTGCGCGATCTCATGGCCGCTGGTAAAGAGAAGGGAGAAGATGCCTTCGGGCATGCCGGTCTGCTCGGCGGCGTCGCGAATCGCCGTGCCGCACATCTCGGCTGTCCCTAAATGAGACGAATGAGCCTTCACAATCACGGGACATCCCGCGGCCAATGCGGATGCGGTGTCGCCGCCGGCCACCGAAAACGCCAGCGGAAAATTGCTGGCGCAGAAGACCGCCACCGGTCCAAGCGGACGCAGCATCGAACGGAGATCGGAGCGTGGAAGAGGCTTACGATCCGGGTCGGCGAGGTCCAGCCGCGCGTCAACCCAGGAACCCTCCTCCGCTATGCCGGCGAAGAAGCGCAACTGTCCGCAGGTGCGCCCGAGTTCGCCGCGCACGCGTCCCTCGGGTAGCGCGGATTCCGCCATCACGCGGTGAATCAATGCATCGCCGAGACCTTCGAGATTGCTCGCGATCTGCCGCAGAAAGCTCGCCCGTTTGCCGCGAGCCAGTGCTCGATATTCCGGAAACGCGGCGGCCGCCAATTGCGCGGCGTTTTCCAGGTCCGCGGCGGTCGCGCCGTGAAACCCCGGTTCCAACGGCTCGCCGCTGGCGGCGTCCACTGCATGAAACGGTTTGCCAGACGCGGCGGCTCGGCCGCGTCCAATGATCGATGTGCCTTTAAGGTTCATGGGATTATGATGACAATACTCGGAACGTCTATGAAATTCATCTTCGCACAGCTTGCCACTATTACCCTCATTGCGCTCCCCGCCGCCGCGCAACCCGTCTTCACCAATGTCTTCCCGCCCGATGAGTACGCCATGCGGCGCGCAAAGGTGATGGATAAGATCGGTGACGCGGTGGCGATCATGCAGGGCACCACCGAACGTCCCGGCGAGCAACCACTACGCCAGAGCAACCAATTCTTCTACGTCAGCGGCGTGGTGGAACCGCGCGCGCTGCTGGTCATCGACGGGCGCACAAAGAAATCGACGCTTTTCCTCAACCCGCGCAACGAAACCCGCGAGAAGCGGATGTTCGGCCCCGGTCTTTATCCCGGTGACGAAGCAGTCAAAGAGACCGGCATTGAAGCGGTACTGCCGCGCGACGATTTCAAAGGCATGCTAGAACAATTCGGCCGCGACAAGCGCGTAATCTACACGCCGTTCCGCCCCGAAGTGCTCGGCTCGGCTTCGTCCAGCGATCCCGTGACGCTCGCGCGCAATACCAAAAACGATCCCTGGGACGGCCGCATCTCGCGCGAAGAGCAGTTTCGCGCGAAGTTGAAAGAGTTCGCGCCCGATTCCGAAATCAAAGACCTCGACCCGATCCTTGATAATCTCCGCGGCACAAAGGACGCTCGCGAGATCGCGATTCTGCGCGAGGCCACGCGCATCGCGGGGCAGGGAATCATGGAGGCCATGCGCGACGCTCGCCCCGGCATGTTCGAATACGAGCTACAGGCCGATTGCGAGTTCGTTTTCAAGAAGTTCGGCTCTTACGGGGCCGCTTACTTCGCCCTCATCGCCACCGGCCCGAACACTTACTACTCGCACTATCACAAAGACACGGCAAAGCTCCAGGATGGCGACTTAGTCCAGCTCGATTACGCTCCGGATTACAAGAACTATACGTCCGATGTAACCCGCGTCTTTCCCGCCAATGGCAAATTTACTCCGCGCCAGAGAGAGTTCTACGGCATCTATCTCAAGCTCTACCAGGCGTTAATGACCTCGATCGAAGTTCACAAGACGCCGGCCGAGATTGTGAAGAACGCCGTGGTGAAGATGGACAACATTATGGGCAGTTATCACTTCACAGACGACAAGATCAAAACGGCCGCTACTAACTTCGTCGAAAACTATCGGAAGTTCCGGCCCGCCGGAACCCTAGGACACACGGTCGGAATGGAAGTCCATGACGTTCGCTACCCCACGCCTACGCTCGAGCCTGGCTACGTCTTCACCATCGAACCGGCCATGCAGATTCAGGATGAGCACGTGGGCATCCGGTTGGAAGATATGTTGCTGATTACCGAAAGCGGATACGAGAATCTCTCCGCGTTCGTGCCCGTCGAGATCGCGGATATCGAAAAATTGATGGCGAAGCATCGCGGCCTGAGCGATGCCATGGGCGGCCACTAAACATGCGATTTTCCAACATGATCACCGCCGTGGACGCCCACGCGTGCGGCGAACCCGGCCGCGTCATCACCGGCGGCGTGCTCAATCCGTCCGGCGCCACCATGTTCGAGAAGATGAAGTATTTCGAACGCCACGCCGACCACATCCGTCTGCGCATGTTGCGCGAGCCGCGCGGCTATCCGGCCGCCAACTGCAATATAATCCTGCCTCCCACGCATCCCGAAGCGGACGCCGGCTTCGTGATCATGGAGCAGGTCGAGTATCCGCCCATGTCCGGCACCAACACCATCTGCGTGGTCACCGTGCTCATTGAAACTGGCATGGTTCCTGTTGTCGAGCCGCTGACAAAGCTGAAGCTCGATACGCCCGCAGGGTTGATCTCGGTCGAAGCTGAGGTCTGCAATGGCAAAGTCAGGAAGGTCACCTTTCGCAACGTCCCCGCCTTCGCTGCGCATCTCGATGCACCCGTGGAGGTGCAGGGTTTGGGTACGGTGACGGTGGATGTGGCCTACGGCGGGATGTTCTACGTCATTGCCGACGCCGCTCCGCTCGGGTTTCGACTCTCGCCCGACGAAGCCCGCGATATTGTCCGCGCTGCCGAGATGATCAAGGCCGCGGCGCGCGAGCAGTTACCCGTGTCGCATCCCGAGAACCCTGAAATCGCCGGCGTTACCATCGCGCAACTTTCCGGCGAGCCATCGACGCCAGGAGCGCATCGCAAAAACACGGTCGTCGTTTCGACCGGCACGCTCGATTGGTCGCGCCCCGCCTCATGGACGGGCGCGCTGGACCGCTCGCCCTGCGGCACCGGAACCTGCGCCAAAATGGCAGCGCTTCACGCCAAAGGCAAGCTGCCGCTTCACCAGGATTTCGTACACGAAGGCATCCTGGGAACGACGTTCACTGGCCGGCTGATCGAAGAAACTCGCGTGGGCCCCTACGCGGCAGTTGTGCCGACTCTCTCCGGACAGGCTTGGATCACCGGTTTCGCGAATTATGTGGTGGATCCCGAAGATCCATTCCCGAACGGATTCACCGTGGGAGACATCTGGGCTTCGTGAAACTCCGCCGCGAACCATCGCCGCCGGCACTCAACAACGTAGCCCAATAATTTGACACACGCCTGTTCGAGAGAGTACGCTCTCAGGCGACCTTGTGAGGATTGGTTATGCGTATCTCGCTGCTGATGTTGATGGCACTTTTTTCGATCTCCGCTTTTGCTGACCCAATAATGGGCGGCCCGTGTGTGGATGGAACCGCAGCCCAATATTTCGCGTTAGGGCTCGCCGGCTGCAACGCAACTGTCGGCCCATACACGCTCAATGTGGAATTGGCCGGAACCGGATCAGGAACCAATACCCCGGGGGCGAGTTACCCGAGTGACCTTACGGACATCACGATTCATCCGTCCTTCGCGTTATTGCCGGATGGGTTCAGCGAGGATTTCCAGCTCTCGTTCGTATCGGGGTCATGGATGGGAATTGTCGGCCAAAGCCTTGGGTTCAGCGCGTCCTTTATAACGCAAGTGAACCAGCCGGTCACGATGATTCTAAATCAGGTAACGACCGCCGAATCCGGTGATGTCACCGCTGGAATTTGTCCCGGCGTTTACATCTTCGCGTCGCTCTGTAGCACCGAGTATTCCACTACCTCGGCTGGGAATTCCGCGACCGCGGTCGCCGCCCCAGCCAACGCACTCACCCTCTTCGGTGTGCGTGGCGAGTTCGACGGCTCATTATCCGATGGAAGCTTCAACGGACTATCGATTCACGCGGACGCTACCGTTCCTGAACCTCGCATCTCGCTAGTGACCGCTCTCAGTTTATTGACGTTGCTTTCCGGTGTAATGAGAGGGAGGCGCTCCGCTAAATTGTGACTCCCGTCCGCCAGCGCATCACCTCAAGTAAGATAGCTGCGATGAGCGTGACTCAGTGGCTGAAACTCTACTGGGTGGGAGCTTCGCTCTGCATGGGCCTCTTGCTGTTGACGCTGGCGCCCATTTTCGATCTGCGTGGCGACCTCTTTCTCCTGCTCGTATATCTGCACACGCCGGTCTACATGCTGCACCAGGTTGAAGAACACACTGGCGACCGTTTCCGCGAATTCGTCAACCGGCGCATGTTTCACGGGGTAGAGGTTCTCAGCAGCACAGCCGTATTGGTGATTAATCTGCCAGGAGTCTGGGGAGTCACTATCCTCTCGTTGTACGCGGCTGTGTACATCGCCCCTGGCTGGGGATTGCCGGCGGTGTACCTGGTTGCGGTGAACGCGCTGATTCACGTTGCCGGCGCCGCGGCCTCTCGCGCCTATAATCCCGGCCTCTGGACCGCGATCGCGCTATTTCTGCCGCTGTCGGCGCTCTCCCTCTGGCAATCCGGCTTGAATCCCTCGATCGATTGGCGCTATCACGCGTTCGGCCTCGCTCTCGCGCTCGTGATTCACGCCGCGATTATCGTTTATGTGAAAGCGCGTGCCCGCTCGCTTGGAGCCTGAAAGCATCCCCGCAGGATCAGCCTACGGCATGTCGTCGTTAGCGCAGCGCATCCCCGTCCCCTGATCGGGACTCCCCGGCGGCGCCGGATATCGCAACGACACTCGAACATCGGAGGGATCGCGCATCCATGATCCCCCGCGCAGCACCCGGTATTCGCCCGCTTGAGGCCCTCGCGGATCGCTCGCTGGACTGGCGCGATAGAAATCACGACCGTAGAAATCCGCCGTCCATTCCCAAACGTTCCCCAACATGTCGTATAAGCCGTATGCATTCGGAACCAGCGTCTTCACCGCGTGCGTGTGCGCGCCGCTGTTAGCCTTGTACCAGGCGATCTGCTCGAGCGCCCCGTAGCGCAACTGATCCGAGCCGCCGCGCGCCGCAAACTCCCACTCGGCTTCGGTGGGAAGGCGACCGCCGGTCCACGTGCAATAGGCGCTGGCCGCGGTCCACGAGACGTTCGAAATCGGCATCGATTCATCCTTCCAGTCGGGATTGTCGTCAGGCGCCTTCGGCATCGCCGCTTCCGTAGCCAGGGCGAAGTGACGGAACGGTTGCGCCGTGACCTCGGTTTGCCCAATCCAGAAGCCGCGTGTCAGAGTGACTTGGTGTGGCGTTTCGTCGTTGCGGCAGGCGGCATCCACCTGCGAACAGCCCATGCGATACGTGCCCGCGGCAATCCATATGTAAGTCAGATCGTCTCGGCGGTTCACTCGGGTCTGGCCCGTCTTGAGCGACGGGTCCACAGCCAGAAGCGTTCCAACCATGGAGGGCTGCGGATTCAGCACCCGTTTCGCGAGCGTCCCTGGAAGCTTCGGCAGCATGGACGCGAACGCCGCGCAAGCCAGTAGAGCCGCCGCCAGAGTGAGCCCGGCCCACAATCCCAGGCGCGCCCGCTTCTCCCGCGGCGCGGATTTCATCGCGAAGGGACTTGCGGGCTCGGTACCAGCCGCCGCGGCGGCAAGCGCCTCCACGAACGCCGTGCAGGTTTCGAAGCGATCTTCCGGCGCCTTGCTCAGCGCGCGCTGAAAGACAATGCGCGCAGCCGAGGGAATCCGCGCATCGAGTTCGCTCGGGTCGCGCGGCTGCGCCGAAAGGATCTTCTGGAACAGCGCCGCGATCGAATCGGAGTCGAACGGCTTCTGTCCGGCAAGTAGTTCGTAGGCCGTTACCGCCAGGCTCCATTGATCGGCTCTCCCGGTAACGGAACGCCCTTCGATTTGCTCCGGCGACATGTAGTGCGGACTGCCGAGCACGCTCGAGCTCATCGTGATCGACGCGCCCAAAGTGGCCTTCGCGATGCCAAAGTCGGCGATCTTCGCCCCGCCGCCTTCACCCGGCAGCAGCACGTTCGCAGGCTTGATATCGCGATGGATTACGCCGCGGCTGTGCGCGTAATCGAGCCCCGCTGCGATCTGCCGCACGATGGTGAGCGACGTTTGCAGACTGGGCCGGGGCCCGTCCGACATCAGTTTATGCAGCGCGCTTCCCTCGACGAACTCCATCACGATGAACTTGTGACCGCCGATCTCGCCGCGCTCATACGAGGCGACGATGTTGGGATGGTTCAGAGCCCCGGCCGCCTGCGCTTCACGTTCGAAGCGCCGTTCGATCTCTTGCATTTGTGCGGGTTCTAGTCCCGCATCCAGGCGCAAGACTTTCAGCGCGATGTCGCGCGCCATTGCCGGATCGTGCGCGCGGAACACTACGCCCATTCCACCGCGACCCAGCTCTTGTAGAATCTCAAAACGGCCGAACGTACTCACAGGTCCTCAGTTGTCCACGGCACTATTGCCGAATAAAAGTCGTCGGGAGTTTAACCCGAAATACTACCCACAACATATCGGCCGCGTTCCGGATTTGCTGACTCGCCCGACGCCTCCAACGTTCGCATTCGCATGCCACGCCGCTTTTAGGGTCATGAATCGCACCACTGGCGCCTGAGCTTCTGATGTCGTGGAAGTGGAATTGCGGCGATTATAGCTGCGAGGCGCCGCATCTATGAAGCCGGTATATATCGCGTTGGCACTGTTCTCGGCGTGCGCATTATGGAGCGCGAACTCGGCGCCGGATAGGACCCAAGAGATTGTTGAGCGATCGGTCGCAAACACCAATGCCGATTGGGCCGCAGCGCCGCAATTCGATTTTACGGAACGGGACGTCATAACCCGGCACGGAACCCGTACCGCAAAGTCTTACCAGGTAATGATGATCGATGGCTCTACATACAACAAGCTAATCGCCCTCAATGGCCAACCTCTTTCCCCGAAACAGGCGGCCGAAGAGGAGCGCAAACTTGCGGACGAGACAAACCGGAGGCGCGGCGAATCCGCCGCGGCGAGACAGAAAAGGGTAGCTCAATACCAAAGGGAACGCCGTCAGGATCACGCGCTAATGGGCGAGATGGTAAAAGGGTTCGATTTCAAATTGGCCGGCGAGGACACAGTCGACGGCCGCCGATGTTTTGTATTGGATGCCACTCCAAAGACCGGCTACAACCCGCCAACTCGCGAAACGCGGGTTTTAACTAGCATGCGCGGAACGATGTGGATCGATATGCAGGCATATCAATGGGCGAAGGTGCACGCCGAAGTGTTCCGTCCAGTGGCATTCGGGCTGTTCATCGCTACGGTGAAGCCAGGAACGCAGTTTACTTTGGAACAGAAGCCTATGCGGGGAAATCTATGGCTCCCGAGCCATTTCTCCATGGCGGTAAATGCGCGGGTGCTCCTTTCCTCGCGGCATTCCACTGATGACGAGACCTATTCTGACTATCATCAAGCCAGCGGCTCGGCGAGCAATTAGGTTGACCTGAGCTACAGTAATCAACCGGGAACGCGGGTGGCAGCCAATTATTGCTCAGACCAAACAAAAAAGGTTCCAAGTGACTTTAGGGCAGCATAGCTCATCGCCGGCATGCACGGCACTGAGCATCGCATTACGAAGCGCCGGACGCTTCGCCTCCCTACTCCACCGGAACCGTTTTTGCCGGCTCCGGCTTCATCGCCTGGAGGCGCGCCGCGTGCATCTTCATAACGGGACCGTTCACTCGCGCCGAAGTTTTCCTCGCCCGCAACGGTTTCCGCTTACGCGAATTCCGTTCCGGGGTCCATGGTCCTCCCCTGACGCTTCGCTCACTCACAAATCGGCTAATATTACTCGTTCGGCCTTTTAGCTCCGCTACCTGCCGCCGGTTTGCCCCGACGGCCGGAGGCATCCACGCCTCAGACCCGTTGCACTCTGCCGATTCGTTCTTCAGGCCGCGCCACCAACCTCCACTCCCCTTATGGGAATTTTCGCTCCCTCAGGATCAAAGCGTTCGATTGGTTACCCGGTCTTCCGGTCCGCCTTCCAGACTCGCCCGATCTTCGTTCGCTCCCCGCAGCCGCCTATCTCTATTTGGCTGCGGATCGTCGTTCCCGATCCGCTACGTTTCCGGAGGCTTGCTGTTCCTCAAACCTCTTGGAACCTTCCTCACTATGCTACTAAGCCGAGTTACCGTCAACGAATTTCTCCAGAGATTCGACCCTTTTCAACAATTTCTTTCACACGCATTTCGAATGAGTTACAGATAGAAAACGTGGATCGCTTGTGAATAAAACGTGCGCCGCCAAATTTGTTGAAGCTGTGGCATGATGGAGAGCGCCGATGCCGTCCCCTTCCGCCATGTTCAGAGCCGCGAAGACGATCCTTCTCGCCGGATTCGTGTGCGGCGTGCTGGATGGCATCGGCGCAATCGTCCTGACCAAGGCTCTTGGCGGCAGCACGGTGCGCATGTTCCAGGGCATCGCGCGCGGCGTACAGGGCGCCGTCGCGTTTCAACAAGGCGCCAATTCCGCGTTGCTGGGCGTGGCGCTCCACTTCGCCATCGCCTTCGGCGCCGCGGCCGTGTATTATCTGGCGAGCCGCGTTCTGCCCGTGCTGGTCCGCCGCGCGCTTCTTTGCGGCGTCTTGTACGGCGTCGCGGTCCACCTCTTCATGAGCTTCGTGGTGATTCCGCTATCCGCCATCGGCCCTCGTCCGTTCGCGCCGCGCACGTTCTACATAATTCTCGCCATTCACATGGTTGTGGTCGGGCCTTCCATTTCGCTGATTGTGCGGAGGTATTCGCCGTAACCCGCTACGAGGCAGCCAAAATGACCGCCAAGGATTTCCGCCGCATCGCACTCAGCCTCGAAGGCGCCGAGGAAGGTTCGCACTTCGGCGCAGTCGATTTCCGCGTGGGCGGCCGCATCTTTGCCACGCTCGCCGCCGTCAAGCAAGGTTACGGAAACCTGATGCTCACGCCCGAACAACAGGCGGAATTCGTCGCCGAGCAACCCGAGTTGTTCCTGCCCATCCCCGGCGGATGGGGAAAGAGCGGAGCGACGCATATCCGTCTTTCCGAGGCTAACGAAGATGTTCTCTCCGGCGCGCTGCGCGCGGCATGGATGGTTCGCGTGGACAAGAACCGTAACGCGCGGGGCAGGAAGCCGAAAAAGTAACTTCCTCGTGCCATACTGAACCAGAATATGAAGATTCTATTCCTCCTCGCATCGGCCTCTCTGGCCCTGTTTGCCCAGACCCCGCCCATCGAAGAGCTTATCCAGGCCGCACGCGGCGGCCCGGCCACTCCCGGGCTCAAAGACATGATCGTGAAGACGCTCGGCGCGCACGGCGGTCAAAACGTCTGGGGCCAAGATTACATCTTCGTCGCCGATTCCCCAACGCCCGTCACCGTCTCCATCGATCAACTGCCAGCCCGTCCCCATGGCTCAGGTCGAGGGCTCTACGTTCTGGATGCTTCTCAAAAAGATGCGCACCGGCGTCACGCATTCATTCCAGTACTATGCAGCGGGGAAGCCGCTGGGCGCGCGCGGCGATGCCATCGGCTATAATCCCGATTCCTACCCTAAGCCCGGCGTTCCGCATGGCAAAGCCAGCGAAAAGCTTACCATCGTCAGCAAGATCTACGATGGCATGAAGTCCGACTATTGGATCTACGCCTCTCCCGGCGTCGACCCCTCGGTCCCTTCGCCCCTCATGGTCTGGCAGGATGGCCAGGGTCTGGTCGGCGATTTCTCGCGTCGCCGCCTTTTCACGGTCACCGAGAATCTGGTGCAGCAGAAGCTGCTACCGCCCATCGTCCACGTGCTGATCGCACCCGGGACTTCAACCGATGGCCGCGCCATGCGCTCCATCGAGTACGACACCGTCAGCGACCGCTACCCGCGCTTCCTGATGGAAGAGGTGCTGCCCGAAGTCGAGAAGACCTACAAGCTCCGCCCGGATGGCTATAGCCGCGCTATCGCGGGCGAATCCTCCGGCGGCATCTGCGCCTTCAACGCCGCCTGGCTGATGAACGATCATTTCAGCCGCGTCCATTCAGCGGTCGGCAGTTTCACCTCCATCCAATGGCATCCGGAGGAAAAGCTCGAAGGCGGCAACGTCTATCCGTTCAAGGTGCGCAAGGAACCCAAGCGCAACATCCGCGTCTGGATGAGCGATGGCTCCGACGATCTCGAGAACCAATTCGGCTCCTGGCCCATGCAGAACATCCAGATGGCGAACTCGCTCAAGCTTCGCGAATACGATTTCCATTTCCGTTTCGGCACAGCCGCGCATGGCGGTGCTCAAGCGGCGCTCGATCTGCCCGAATCGCTGGCATGGCTCTGGCGCGATTACGACCCGCACGAAGACGTCGCAGGAATATCAGATGGACCCTGCCGAAAAGGACAAGCCGTTCTTCCGCGTAACCATCACCAGCCGCGACGCCTGGTAACCGAGATGCCGAAATCGCGCCGTCAATTTCTCACCCGCGCCTCTATCGGCTTCTTGGTCACATCGGCCGGATGCCGCAAACCCGTCGAGCAATCGAGCGAACTACCGCCTGGCGCTCCTCCCGCATTCGGAACCGCGCCCGATGTCGGGCCGCCAGTCTCCACCGCAACCTTCGCCGAGGCCGAAAAGCTGGTCCAGTTTCCGCTCACCGCGCCCGAACGGGAAACCGCCGCTGGCAATTGGCGCAAATCCATGGCGCCGGTTTACGAACGCCGGACTGGGCCGCGCAAACTCGCCATCGAACCATCGGTTGCGCCCGCCACGCAATGGAATCCCGCGATTCCCGGCGTGCGCATCGGCCCGGAGCGCGACCGGTTCGTCCGCAGCAAGCCCGATCCCGGCCCTCTGCCCGCGAACGACGCCGATATCGCGTTCGCGCCTGTCACTCAACTCTCGCGTTGGATCGAGACACGGGAAGCTCACTTCCGAGCGACTCACCGCGATCTATCTCGATCGCCTGCAGCGCTTCGATCCCAAACTCCACTGCGTCATCACGCTCACCGCGATCGGCCTCGGCGCAAGCCAAACAAGCCGATGCCGAAATCGCCGCCGGCAAATATCGCGGCCCGCTGCACGGCATTCCGTTCGGCGTGAAAGACCTGCTCGATACCGCCGGTATCCCCACCACCTATGGCGCGGAACCCTTTCGCAACCGCGTTCCCGACGCACGATGCCGCGGTGGTCAAGCGCCTGCATGAAGCCGGCGCCGTGCTGGTGGCAAAACTGAGTCTGGGCGCGCTCGCGCTCAACGATATCTGGTTCGGCGGGCAGACCATGAATCCCTGGCTGCTGGAAGAAGGCGCCTCCGGTTCGAGCGCCGGTCCTGGCGCGGCCACCGCCGCGGGACTGGTTGGCTTTTCCATCGGCAGCGAGACCGGCGGCAGCATCGTCAGTCCCTCGATGCGCTGCGGCATCACGGGACTGCGCCCCACCTACGGCCGCGTGCCGCGCACCGGCGCGATGACGCTGTGCTGGTCGCTCGATAAACTCGGCCCCATGACGCGCGGCGTCGAAGACGGCATGCTGGTCCTGCAAGCCATTTCCGGTCCCGACGCGGGCGATCTCGCCAGCGTCCCCGCGCATCTCGATTTCGACGCCGCCGCGCCCGTACAGGGCTTGCGCGTCGGCTACTTCCCCGCTTGGATGAAGGAAGCGCCGGCGACCGATGTGGACCGCGCCGCGCTCGAGCTGTGCAGAAAACTCGGCATGATTCCGACCGAAGTGTCGCTTCCCGATTGGCCCTACGACTCCCTCCAATTGATCCTCTTCGCCGAAGCCGCCGCGGCGTTCGAAGAGCTCACGCTCGGCGGCGGACTTGCGCCAACTTAAGGCGCAGGTTCCCGACGCGTGGCCCAACCTCTTCCGGCAGGCGCGGTTTCTCTCGGCCGTGGATTTCGTCCAGGCCGACCGCATGCGGCGCAAAGTGGCGCAGGAGATGGCGCGTATCTTCTGGCGAGGTCGATCTGCTGCTGGTTCCCGTCGCTGCGCGACGAGATGCTGACTATCAGTAACTTCACCGGGCATCCGTCGCTCACATTGCGCGCCGGGTTCGTCGAAGTCTCCGAAGCGCGCAGCGATTGGGCGCCCGACCCGGCGCATCCCTGCCGAAGTTCTCTCCGCCGCGCCGCGTGCCGCACGGAGTCACGCTGATCGGGCGGCTGTTCGAAGAGGGCACGTTGGGCAGTGTGGGAATCGCGCTCGAACAGGACCTTCATGTTGTTTCAGAGAGGCCGCCGGGGTTTTAGCGAGCGAGGCTCGTTAGTTTGTAGCCTTCCAAGGGTCGTTGGCTTTCGCCTCGTAAAGAAAGCTTGCAACGAAGCGTGTAAGGCTAACTGTGCACTCAAACCGATTAGCGCAGCGACTCACGCCGTTTCAACTGCGACCGGCTCCAGGACGGCGGAAATAGCCTGCTCCAGCGTCGTCACCAGGCAATCCGGACGCGGCGCCTGAAAGCGTTCCAGCGCTCGTTGCGTGTCGCCCGCGAAGCCCCAAACGCCGAGGATGATTCTGGTCCGCGGAAAGTGAGTACGAAGTTGACGGCAGACCGTCTTGGCGTGGGAGAGCGCAAAGGGCGGCAGGGCTGAGATACAGATGACGTCGTCTTGCGAGAGTTGGAGGCTTTGCATGAGATGAAGCAGGTCCGAATCCAAGGGGAACGATACGTTGTTACACCCGCCCAGTTCCAGCAACTGAGATAGCATGGCCGCGCTGATTTCATCGGCCTCATCCCGGGCCGGAATACAGATAACCCGCCCCGCCGGCCATACGCGCTTCGTCTCCTCCGAAGCCTCCACTTTTTCGGCGCCGGAATCGGACGAACTATCGGGAAGGTCCGCCAACATTTCCTTGATACTGAGGAAAAGAAATTCCTCTCTTGCGGGGTCTAGCGCGCCCTTATGCCTGTCCTGCTCCGCTAACGTCAGCGCCGGAATCAAAACGGAATCGTAAAGTTGCGCCAGCGAATGATCTTTCAGGTAGCGATCCATCACCGCCCGTGCTTCTGGATCGTCCATAGCCAGCAGGCGTTGATAGACCTGAGCCTCCGCGGCCAGCGGGGCCTCGTCACCGAGCAGAACGTGCAGGAAGGAAAACTGGGGCACATAGCGGCCTAATACGACTACGCAGACGGTTAGGGGTGTAGAGAGGATCAATCCCGCCGGTCCCCAGAGGGCAGACCAAAAGACGGTGGTAAGAAGCAGCGCGAGTGAAGATATACCTGTGTGAGTTCCATAAAGCCAAGGCTCGACAAAATTTCCTGTGGTAAGCTCCAATGCCCCGTAAAGTACGCCTACCATCAAGGGCGACCTCCAACCATCGAACACAGCCAGCGATAGAATCAAGGGAAGGGCTGCGGCGACCAAAGATCCCACATAGGGCACCAGCCGTAGGATGGCTGCAATCGCGCCCCATAGCGCGGCATAGGGAACCCCGATTAAATACAGACCCGTACCCCACACCACCCCGAAAACGAGATTCACTAGAAGCTGAAGAATAAGATAGCGGCTGACCCTTTTCGTGGCGTCATCGAGAGCTTGCGTCATGAGGTTGAGTTGCCCCATGCCGGCCAGGCGAAATATCCGATTCCGCAGGTCGTGCTGTTCGATCAATAAGTACAGCGTGAAAATCAACACCATTCCGCTGATCGCGAGAGGACGGATCATCGGCTTCAGTAAGTCGCCTGCATAGTCTAAATCGTTCGCCGGCGCCTGCACCACTTGTACGGGCATGGGGCGGTTGACAGCGCGTAGTCCCACGGGCGGCTTTGTGGCGCTAGGGGAGGGCAAGTCAGAGGGCGGGGGTACCGGTTTCACCGTTGAAAGCTGATTACTCAGTTCCTTCACGCTGTCCGCCGCACGGCCTAAAGCGCTTGTACCGGGGGCATTGAAAGCTTGAAGCTTCCGGTCGATGTTTTGGCGGTATCGAGGGAGTCCGATCGCGACATCGACGAAGTCGTTAACGATCACCCATCCGATTGCGCCGGCGGAGCAGGAGGCGGCGACGAACACGAAGAGCGCCGATGGAACACGGCCAATGCGCAGCTTTTGCAGCAAGCCCACCGCGGGGGCGAGAATCATAGATAGGACAATGGCAAAGGCCAGTGGTATGAGAATCTCGCGCGCCACATAAAGGATGCCCACCACGGCGCATACTATGGCGAGGTTGCGAATCCCCGATGAGCTCCGGGGTCTGAGTTGTGCGGTCATAGAGGCGCTCGGCGCATTCGGCTAAAGCGTTCTGGTGCGCAGGGGCGCTTGCCAGACGGTCCTTTTTACTGCTGCATCCCGCGGCGGCTAACTTCCGCCTACGCGCTGCGCAATCCCTTCCACGCGCCGCATGCTGATTCCTTGCTGCTTCAGATGCTCGCGCATCACCGGAACGTAGACGTCGATGTGTTTTCTGGAATATTGGATCAGCCCCAAACGCCGTAGGCGATTCATTTGCCAAGTCACTAGCTCGCGCGATGTCCCCACAAACTCGGCGATCGTGTGATGCGTGAGCGATTTTACGCGCGTCGCTCCTTCTGGCGTTGCCGTTCCCAAATCCATTGCCAGTTGAAGCAATGCCAGCGTCACACGGTCCGGCACAGCATGCACCGCCATGTCCTCGATTCGATCTTGGAGTTCCAGGCACTGTCCTACCAAATATTGGAATAACGCCATTCCCAGACGTGGCTCGCGCTCCACTTGCTGCTCAATCTCCTCGCGTCGCCACGACATCAGCGCTATCTTATCGAGGGCAGTCGCCGTTTCGTTGCCATTCGAGGTCCCGACAAGGCACGATTCGCCGAAGATGCCTTCCGCGCGAACAATCCGCCCCACAGTCTCACATCCATCATCGGCCGCGTTGCTGACCTTTACACGGCCCAGAATTAGAACGTAAAGGCTATGAGGAGGGCGTTCCGAGTCGTAGATGATGCTGTCCTTGGCATGTTCCTCGATCGGTCGCCGAGGCAAATACATAAGCGGATCTTCGGAGTTTACTGGACGGCTAGTCATTCGTTTGGTCTCCTACCGCGCGCTCATCGGCCATCGCGCTTACTTCTCAAGCGTGATGGGTGAAGAGCGCGATTAATATAATGATTGGGATGGGCACCCCCAAAAAATAAAGCAGAATGGATCGCATAGATCTCCTTTCTAAATGACCTGCACACGGTCGCGTTGTTTGCCGCCGATAGTTGCGGCAAGGCTTGCGCAAAACGCTCCGATTAGGAGGGCGAGAAATACCCAGAGTAGCAGGTGCGCCGCGGCTTTCCGCGCGTCATCTTCACTTTGACGGGCGTCCGTGAGCGTATCGGATACCCGTTTGGCAGCGTCACTCGAGTTCAGCCCAGTCTTTGCCGCGACCAATTGAGCGAGGTAGGCCGTGTCCGCTGCCGACCCTCCGCTAGCGGCTATGGACTTTGCGAAGATCCTCGAGGCTTCAGCACGGAGTGGCATATCATTCTCGGTGGTAGCAGGATGGTCGGATCGAAATAAACGATCGACAAAATACGCATTAACTTCCAGACCGGCGCGATCCTCCGCCGTGCCCGCTCTTGCCGACGTGTCCCTGGAGTTGGCAATGCCGCCGGCCATGGAGGAGGCCGCCGCAGTTAAGAATGCTACGGTCATCACTACCGCCACCGCCCACGCCAGGAAGCCATTAGCGGTATCCCGAAAATGGACTTCGTCGTTGTGAATGGAACTCCATCTTGTGCGCAGGCGGCCCGCCAGATAGCCGCCCATAGAGAATGCGATGAGCTGTGTGACGATGAGCCAGACTATCGCGACTGATCCGACGGTCGAAGCCGATACGCCGGCGCCTGACCACGGTGATACCGCGGACAAGCCAAAACCCGCACCCAGCGCGAGCATAATCAGCGATAAAGCCGCCGCAACGAACGCGCCGCCAATCACTGCTCCCCAGGATACGCCGGACGAGGAAGCGTCACGCCGGACGTTGTACGACGTTATCGACTCAACTGTTTCCATATAAGTCCTTTCCTTGATAGCCCATGAGGCCGCCAATCCGCCGCTGACCACCGGTGGGCCCGCTTCTTGCGAATCGGAACCCACTTAAGATAGCCTCCAACCTCGCGCGGCTAGTGTGCGCGGTCGGCGCTCGACACGCTCGAGTAACGATCCAGTTCCCGGATAAGTGGCCGCGCCGCCTCCGGCACAGCGATTTCCGATGAGAGCAGGATCTCGCGGTTACTGAGCTTCCGGCCGTAGATCTCTTCGTTCCAGTCCTGTGAGGGCCGCAACGTAGCGCCTTTCACCGAGATCCCCGCAAAAAGACCTTTTGCGCGGGACCACGCCAAAATCTCAGCCGTCATCTCGGCGTCGGTGGAGGCATTAGCCGTGCGCCCTACCGGGCCGGCGGCGGCTGAGGCATCGGCGCCGAGGGTAAACTTGTCCTCGGTCAATTTAGTCATGCCATGCCGGTTCATCACGAGCAACACCATGTCGGTATCTGAGCCGCCTAGTTGGAATCCCAGGCTCCCGCCTTCCATTCGGACCGCGGCGGGCGCACTCCAACCCTTGCCGTCCCTATTGCGGCAATCCGCGAAACCGCGGCCATATTCGGCGCCAACGATAAACGCCGCCTTTTTCAGGCCGGGAATAATCACGACGCATTGCGCCTTGGCAAGGAGATCCTGAGGGATGCCTTTATCCGGTGTTCTCATAATCTCGGAGAAGACTCGCGCGGAGTCCTCTAAACGTTCCGGAGCTTTGTCCGCGGCAAGTGCGGACGTTGCCAATGCGCACGATGCCAGGATAACCAAACTTCTCATGTGTATTCCTCCGGACGGAACCAAGCACGGCGATGGCCATCGATAACAATGGCGTTCCCGACAGATCGTTTGGAATGGCATGGACTGACCATATATAGTCCGCTAGCGCGACGCAGCTTATCGCGGCGAGAGAGGCGCGCCAAGCACGCCGAGCCGCAACCTACGACATGGAATGTCCCGGTGAGCACATTTTTCCACCTCTCCCGCCCATGGCGGCTCCGTTCTTACGCTGTAGAGATCCTTTCTTTTCTTTCAAGCGTGAAACGTGCAATAGGGGGGGTTCAATGGAGATGGGGTCAAACGTGCTAATCGATGTGTGGTTGATTTTAGAAGAGGAGAAGCCACAATGAAAGACAGTACGAAGAATGAAGTGCAGGGCAAGGTTCATGAGGTCAAGGGCGCGGTAAAAGAGAAGGTCGGCAAGGCGACGAATAATCCCGACCTCGAGCTGGAAGGCCAAGACGAGCAAGCAGCGGGTACGGTGCAAAAGAAAGTCGGACAAGTCGAGAAGGTAGTTAACCTCTAGCCCGGTGGGTATCTTGACGGTTTTCCGCTGCGATTCTCAGGAGATCGAATGTTACTGCTGATTATTATTTTGATTCTGCTCTTTGGCGGTGGTGGCGGCTATTACGGCCATCGACGCTGGGGATATGGTGGAGGCGCCGGCGTCGGTCTGGGGACCATCCTCGTCATTATCTTGATCGTCTATCTGTTGGGCGGCCTGCATTATTAGACCGTCCGCTCCCGCTCCCGCGGGTAGCGCCGTTACGCGGGAGCGATTGGCTGGCGGCAAGTAGAAATCCTACTTGGTTCGTCGGATTAGAAGCTAGAGACTATGAGGTGGAGCATTGAGCCGAGGCTTTCACCAGGAAACCGGGTAAGGTAGGGGTACTAAATCCGGCTGCATCTATCGTGAAAAGTGCTATATTTCACGATAAGGTTGCCGCTCCTCATGCCGAACCGCCCCCTCCCGAAATTTACCAATCGATTGATTTTCCGCGTGGCAATTGCATGCACGCTATTCTTCGCCTTGCACTGTCGCGTCGAGGCGCAGAGCCTTACCCTGAACCAGCGCGTATTGATTGTCTACAATTCGGCCGATGCCAACTCGACGGCTGTAGCGAATTATTATGCCGGACAACGCGGGATCCCGGCTGCCAACCTTTGCCCGACTACCCCGCCATCGACTTCGCTCCTGGCTTGGTCGGATTATACTTCCACGGTAAGAACGCCGGTTCAAAACTGCCTCACCGCGCTCGGATCCAGTAATATCCTTTATATCGTCTTTACTTACAATACCCCCTATAGCTTGATAGGGCTTGACCAGGCGACTTACTCGCTAGACCAGTTCGTGGCGGATATATGGGATGTTTACGAGCCGCCGGGTCAATTTGGCCTTCCTGCATCGCCTCACCCTTACTATGCGGCCAACCAGGCGGAAGGCAACGCTTACACGCCGTTCGTTTCTCTGGCCGACTTTTCGTAGTCAAAATTCGGCGCTAATTTACTCCGTCTGGAGACTCGATGCCGCGACACCGGCGCTGGCGCAAGGCCTCGTAGACAAGGCAATGGCCGCCGAGTCAGCCGGTCTTACCGGCCAGGTTTGCATCGATGAAACAACGAATCCGCCGGCATACGATTACGGCCTCGGAGGTCCGGAATGGGAGCTTCGAATGGCCGCAAACTTCGCGCGAGAAGCCGGTTTTAACGTCACGGAGGATCAAAACTCGGCCGAGTTCGGAACGGCTCCCGCTCCTTCGCGTTGCGATAATGCCGTTCTTTACTCAGGCTGGTATAGCTTTAACAACTACAACAATGCCTTCACCTGGAACACGGGAGCGATCGGTTATCACATAGACAGCGCCTCGGCGGTCAATCCTCGCGGCGGTTCCAACTGGTCGGCCAACGCGCTTCTGAATGGCATCACGGCCACGCACGGCTCCGTTTCGGAGCCCTATGTCCAGGGATTCGCCCATTCGGACGGCGTTTTTAACAATCTCTTTCAAGGCGCGAACCTCGGCGACGCCTTCCTGCGAAACACATCCTATCTGAAATGGATGATGTTAAACATTGGGGATCCGCTGTATCGGCCGTTTCCGGCGGGCTTTCCTGCCGTGACAGCGCCATCCAATTCGCTCGCTCTTAACCCTCAATACCTGATCGGCGGCACGCCCTCGATGGGTACAATCACCCTCGCAGCCGCCGCCGCGTCCGATACAGCCTTTACATTGAAGAGCGGCCAGACCGGCGCTGCAACAGTGCCCGCCACCATTACCGTGCCTGCTGGTCAGATTACGGCTTCATTTCCGATCTCGACCAGCTTTGTCGCGAGTGATACGCCTCTGTTTATAACCGCGGCGTCGCCAGGTCTGACGCTTACGAACACACTGGTGCCTCAACCCGTGCTCGCGGCGCTGTTCGTCAGCCCAGGCACGGTGACAGCCGGAGCGTCAGCCATGGGGACCGTGTATCTCAATGAGAACGCTCCGGCTGGCGGAATCGTTGTAAGCCTCGCCACCAATAACGGCGCGGTCTCCGTACCGCCAAGCGTAACCGTTCCTCCCGGAAGTTCCATAGTGTCGTTCCCGATCGCGACCTCCGCTGTTGCCGCCACCACATCGGTTTCGATCGGCGCCTCATGTTTCGGTGCGCTAACGACGGCGACGCTGACCGTGAATGTTGCGCCTGTCCCACCGGTAATTTCGGGAGTCGCCGTGGGATCGATAACTCCTTCCGGGGCGACGATTACATGGACGACGGACCAGGCGTCGAATTCGCAAGTAGCGTATGGAACGACGAGCGGCTATGGATCGTTGAGCGCCCTGAACGCGGCGTCGACAACCTCGCACTCAGTGACGCTGACGGGATTGACGGCGTCCACGACATATTATTACCAGGTGCAGTCTCGCTCCTCACAGGGCTTACTGGCAAACTCCGGCGGTTATACGTTCTCGACGGCGGGGATTCCGATTGGGCAGCCGTTATTGCAATTACAGGGAAATCAGACGGAAGTGAGCGGCGTGACGAATAAATCGGTGGTGACGCCAAGCATAGCGCCGGCTGGATTTACAGGCGCGGTGGTAGTGAATGGAACCGGATCGGTGAATTACACGCTCGCGCAGACGGGCGATGGAGTGTATTTCCTGAACTGCTGCGTGAACGGCAACAACGCCTATTACAAGTTCACGGGCTCGACTGTAGGGAACATCTTCAACACGAGTCAGGGGCAGATTACGTTCTACCTGAAATCCCGTTACAGCTTTGCGCAGCGGACGGCCAATGCAGCCACGTCGCGCTATGCGTTCGACGTGAGGGACGGCAACGGCACTCACCTGTTCTATTTCCTGACGCAGGTGTCGGGCGGATTGTTGTTCTTCAACTACGGCATCGCGGGAACGGCGCAGTACGCCTACTTGCAGGCAGGGACGGAGGATACGACGTTCGGCAACGGAGTCATCATGCAGGTGCAGATGACGTGGAACGCGGGCGTCACCAACCTCTACCTGAATGGCGTCCTGGTGAAATCGGCGCCGTACAGTGCTCCGGCCACAAACTGGTCGGCCGCCTCGGTATTCGATCTCGGGGCATATGAGTATCAGACCTATGGCGGGTTCTATGGTTCAGATGATGTAATCAACGGGTTCACGGTAACCGGGCCTGCCGCCGGGCCCGACACGACGCCTCCGGTGGTAACGATGACGGCGCCGGCGAATGGATCGTTCGTCAACGGCGGAGCGGTTACGGTGACGGCGACTGCCACAGATAACGTGGCTGTGAGTACGGTGCAGTTCAAGGTGGATGGCGCGAATCTGGGCGGGCCCGCGACTGGTGCAGGACCTTCCTACAGCGTCTCCTGGAACACCGCGGGACTTGCGACTGGACCGCATACTTTGAGCGCGGTGGCGAGTGACGCGGCGGGAAACACTGCCGCTAGCAGCATCTCGGTCACCATGGACACTACGCCGCCCACGGTTTCGGTGACAGCGCCCGCGAGCGGAGCTACCGTTGGCGGAACGGTGGCGGTGAGCGCCAATGCCACGGATTCAGCGGGGATCACGGGAGTTCAGTTTCAGGTGGATGGGGCGAACCTGGGAGGAGTAATCGCGGGGGCTCCGTATAGTGTTTCGTGGAATACGGTGGGCGTGCCCAATGGGCTACACACGCTATCGGCGACCGCAAGCGATACGGCGGGAAATACGGCCACTAGCAGCGTTTCGATCACCGTCAACAATGCGATAGCCGGGCCTGTGATTTCGGGAGTGATCACTGGGACGGTGACTTACTCGGGCGCGACGATAACTTGGACCACGGACCAGGTGTCGAGTTCGCAAGTAGCATATGGAACCACAAGCAGTTATGGGTCGCTGAGCGCGCTGAACTCGGCGTTGACCACATCGCATTCGGTGACGTTGACGGGCCTGGCGGCGTCAACGACGTATTACTACCAAGCGCAGTCGCAGAACGCGCAGGGCGGATTAGCGACATGGGCGGCTTCACGTTCGTGACCGCGGCGGCTCCGGTGGGACCGCAGCCTCTATTGCAAATACAGGGGAATCAGACGGAAGTCAGTGGAGTGACCAACAAATCGGTGGTGACGCCGAGCGTAGCCCCGGCGGGATTCACGGGCGCGGTGGTAGTGAATGGAACCGGATCGGTGAACTACACGGCCGCGCAGTCGGGAAATGGCGTGTATTTCCTGAACTGCTGCGTGAATGGCAACAACGCATACTACAAGTTCACAGGCTCGACGATAGGCAACATCTTCAACACGAGCCAGGGGCAGATTACGTTCTACCTGAAATCGCGCTATAGCTTCGTACAGCGGGCTGCGAATGCAGCCACGTCGCGCTATGCGTTCGACGTGAGGGACGGCAACGGCACTCATCTGTTCTATTTCCTGACGCAGGTGTCGGGCGGCTTGTTGTTCTTCAACTACGGCATCGCAGGAACTGCGCAATATACCTATGTGCAGGCGGGAAAGGAAGATGCGACTTTCGGCAACGGAGTAATCCTGCAGGTGCAGATGACGTGGAGCGCGGGCATCACGAACCTGTACCTGAATGGAGTATTAGTGAAATCGGCGCCCTCCGCCACGACGGCGGCGAACTGGTCGGCCTCTTCGGTATTCGATTTGGGGGCGTACGAGTATCAGACCTATGGCGGGTTCTATGGTTCAGATGATGCAATCGACGGGTTCACGGTAAGCGGGCCTGCCGCCGGGCCTGACACGACCTCGCCGGTGGTTAAGATGACCGCGCCGGCGAACGGGGCGACAGTAAGCGGGGCGGTGACATTGACGGCCACCGCCACCGATAACGTGGCAGTGACAGGCGTGCAGTTCCAGTTGGATGGCGCCACTCTGGCCGGCACGCCGGCCGTCGCGGGCTCGACCTACACGTTCTCGTGGAATTCGAGGACGGCGGCCAATGGGACTCATACGCTGGCGGCAATTGCCAGCGATGCGGCGGGCAATACGGCCACTAGCAGCGTTTCCGTAACGGTAGCCAATGACTCGACGCCGCCGACGGTGACGATGACCTCGCCAACTGACGGCTCAAGCATTACCGGGACGGTCAACGTGTCCGCCAATGCCAGCGATAACGTGGGAATCGCAGGAGTACAGTTCCAACTGGATGGCAAGAACCTGGGCGGCGTAATTACCGGAGCCGGACCAGCGTACGGCTTTTCCTGGGACACGACGGCGGCCGCTAACGGACCGCACACGGTGGCGGCGATTGCCAGCGATGCGACGGGCAATACGGCCACGAGCAGCGTTTCCGTAACGGTAAACAATCCGATCGTCCCGCCGGCCATTTCCGCGGTGAGCGCGGGAACACCGACTTCGTCCGGAGCAACGATTACGTGGACGACGGACCAGGCGTCGAACTCGCAAGTGGCGTATGGCACCACCAGCAGTTATGGCTCACTGAGCGCTCTGAACTCAACGCTGGTGACGTCGCATTCCGTGACGTTGACGGGACTGGCGGCATCGACCACGTATTTCTACCAGGTGCAATCGCAAGGCGCGCTGGGCGGACTGGCGACGTTGGGCGGCTTTACCTTCACGACGGCGGCGGCTCCGGTGGGGCCGCAACCGTTGTTACAAATACAGGGGAACCAGACGGAAGTGAGCGGGGTAACGAACGGGTCTGTGGTAACGCCGAGCGTAGCGCCGGCTGGATTTACAGGCGCGGTGGTAGTGAACGGAACCGGGTCCTTGAATTACACGGCTGCGCAGACCGGAAATGGCGTGTATTTCCTGAACTGTTGCGTGAACAGCAACAACGCCTATTACAAGTTCACCGGCGCGACGGTAGGGAACATCTTCAACACGAGCCAGGGGCAGATCACGTTCTACCTGAAATCGCGCTACAGCTTTGCGCAACGGACGGCGAATGCGTCGGGGCCGCGCTATGCGTTCGATGTGCGGGACGGCAACGGCAACCACCTGTTCTATTTCCTGACGCAGGTGTCGGGCGGATTGTTGTTCTTTAACTATGGCATCGCGGGAACGGCGCAATACGCCTATGCGCAGCCGGGGACGGAGGATGCGACTTTCGGCAACGGCGTAATCCTGCAGGTGCAGATGACCTGGAACGCAGGCGTGACCAACCTGTATCTGAATGGCGTGCTGGTGAAATCCGCGCCCTCCGCCACGACGGCGGCCAACTGGTCGGCCGCTTCGGTATTCGATTTGGGGGCCTACGAGTATCAGACCTACGGCGGGTTTTACGGTTTGGATGATGTCATCAACGGGTTCACGGTTCTGCCATCGCATTAGCGATTCGTTCGCCGAGCCCTTGGGGATGCGTCTGAACGGGGGTATTTTCTCACCCAACTTTCCGTGTGAAATCCGTGATATTGTTGCAAAGCAAAACAAATTCGCGCTTGACAGCATAGCCCAAGCGCCATAGGATAAGTCTCTTGCAAGCGTTTACAACAATACCCGCCCTTTGGCAGGCCGGCGCTGCGTCGCGCCTCATCTCCCTCTCCACGGTAGATGGCGTCATCATCGCGCTCTACTTCGTCGCGGTGATCGGGATCGGCTTCTACCTCAAGAAATACACCAAGACCGGGGAGGACTTCTTCCTGGCCGGCCGCGAGATGACGGCATGGGTCGCCGGACTCAGCTTTCTCGCCGCTAACCTCGGCTCGCTCGAGCTGATGGGCTGGGCCGCCTCCGCGTATCAATACGGCATCCTCGCCACCCACTGGTATTGGATCGGCGCCATCCCGGCGATGCTGTTCCTCGCCCTGGTGATGATTCCGTTTTATTACATCTCGAAGACCCACTCCGTCCCCGGCTACCTCAAACTCAGGTTCGGCGAGCCTGCCCGCGCTCTCTCCGCCATCTCGTTCGGGTTGATGACCGTCCTCATGAGCGGCATCAACATGTTCTCCATGGCGAAGGTAATGAACGTCATTCTCGGCTGGGATATGGACGTCAGCATCTGGGTCTCTGCAGCGACTGTCGCCGCCTACGTCTTTCTCGGGGGGCTGCTCTCGGCCATCTTTAACGAGGTTCTGCAGTTCGTCCTTATATGGCTTGGGGCGCTGCTCATCGCCATTGTCGGCATGATCGAAACCGGCGGCTGGAGCGGCATGGTTGCGCGCATCCATACGCGTTTCCCGGCGCAAGACTTCACCCACCTTTGGAGCACTCTCGGCCACTTCCAGGACAACCCCATGGGCATCAACTGGGTTGGCATCGTCTTCGGTCTCGGCGCGGTGATCTCGATGGGATACTGGACCACCGACTTCCTCGTTGTCCAACGCGTCATCTCTGCTAAGGACCTGCGCTCCGCGAAGCTGGCCCCCATCATCGGCGCCGCGTTCAAGATGGCTGTGCCCTTGATCGTTATCCTCCCCGGCTTGCTCGGACTCGCCGTTCTGCCCTTCCACCTCGTCGGCGAAAACGACCTCGCGGCCAATCCCGGCGCGCACTCCTACAACGACGTACTGCCGCTCATGCTCGCGCGCTATTGCGGCCCCGGCCTGCTCGGCCTCGGCATCACCGCTCTCATCGCCGGGTTCATGTCCGGCATGGCGGGCAACGTCAGCGCCTTCGCCACCGTCTGGACCTACGACATCTACCGCGCCATGATCCGCAAGAGCGCCACCGATTCTCACTACGTCTCGATGGGCCGCGCCTGCACTGTAGTAGGCGTGCTGGTCAGCATCGGAACCGCGTACCTAGTCATGCACGCCGCCAGCATCATGGATTACGTACAGGAGCTTTTCAGCTTCTTCATCGCTCCGCTTTTCGGGACGGTAGTGCTCGGCATGCTTTGGAAACGCGCCACGCCCGCCGGTGGATTCTGGGGACTCCTTGCCGGCACCGGCTCCGCCATTGCGCTCTGGGCATGGGTGCTGAGCGACCCTGATGCGGTCCGATACGTCGCCCTCTCTCCGGACGCAAAGCCGATGGCCGTGAATATGTTCCGAGCTCTGTGGGCCGGCCTCATCTGCGCCGGCACGACGATACTGGTCAGCCTGGCTAGCAGGCCCAAACCCGATTCGGAACTTGTGGGCCTGGTTTACTCGTGCACGGAAATCCCATCCGAAGGACACCTGCCCTTGATGAAACGCCCGATTTTCTGGGCCGGCGTTGTGGCCGTTGTTTTCGTGGCGCTGAACATTATCTTCTGGTAAAAATATGCATCGTGAAGGAATGATCTCGATTTGGTTCTTCATCGGACTGTTGCTCCTGGTCTATGGCATCCTAATTCTTGGGACCGGAATTTCGGAATGGTCGTCGCCGCCGAACGTGGTGCGCTCCGACCTTCACGCCGCTGTCTGGTGGGGCATACTTCTCACTGGGCTCGGCGTGTTTTACTCGCACCGGTTTTCTCCCAAGAAAAGGAAATAGGCCCAAATGACTTTCGGAGTAATCGTCGGCAATCGCGGTTTCTTCCCAGGACACCTCGCGCAAAGCGGACGGTCGGAAATGCTCGCCGCGTTGGAGAAAGCCGGCTATGCGGCGGTGGCGCTCGGCGCCGAAGATTCTAAATTCGGCGCCGTCGAAACCCGCGCGGAGGCGGCGCGCTGCGCGGATCTCTTCAAGAAACATCGCGACGCAATCGACGGCGTAATTGTCACGCTTCCCAACTTCGGCGACGAACGCGCCATTGCCGATACGCTTCGCATGGCCGGCCTCAACGTGCCCGTGCTGGTGCAAGCCACGCCCGATACGCCGGGCAAGATGACCATCCAGGATCGCCGGGATAGCTTCTGCGGCAAGATGTCGGCGTGCAACAATCTCGCGCAATACGGCATCCGCTATTCGCTTACCGCGCGCCATACTATCGCGCCCGATTCCGACGGTTTCCGCAAAGATCTCGCCTGGTTCGCGGCAACCTGCCGCGTAGTGCGCGGCCTGCGCGGCCTGCGCATCGGAGCGATCGGCGCGCGCCCGGCCGCATTCAACACGGTCCGCTACAGCGAGAAGCTCCTCGAAGCCAATGGCATCTCGGTTGAAACCATCGACCTCTCGGAGATTCTGGGCCGCATTCAGCGCATGCCCGATAAGGACGAAGCAGCGCAAGGAAAACTGGCGCAGATTCGGAAGTACGTCTCCACCGATGCCGTCCCCGCCGAAGCTCTGATGAAAATGGCCAAGCTTGGCGCCGTAATCGATGGATGGATGCGCCAGACCGATTGCACCATCAGCGCCATTCAATGCTGGACTTCGCTCGAAGAGTACTTCGGCGTTGTTCCTTGCACGGTGATGAGCATGATGAGCGAGAACCTGATGTCGAGCGCGTGCGAGGTGGATATTGCGGGCGTAGTCGGCATGCACGCTTTGCAACTGGCATCGCAGACTCCCAGCGCGCTTCTCGACTGGAACAACAACTACGGCGACGATCCGGATAAAGCGGTCTGTTTCCATTGCAGCAATCTTCCTAAGCATTTTTTCAAATCCGTCAAGATGGAATTCCAGCAAATCATCGCCGGAACCGTGGGCCGCGAAAATACCTATGGCACGTGCGAAGGCTTGGTCAAAGCCGGCCCGATGAGTTTCGCCCGCTTTTCTACCAACGACCGAGAGGGCAAGATCTGGGGCTATGTCGGCGAAGGCGAGTTCACCGATGACCCTCTCACCACCTTCGGTGGCGCCGGCGTGGTTCGCATATCTAACCTCCAGGGCCTGCTGCGCTACATCTGCGAGAACGGCTTCGAGCATCATGTGGCGGCAAACCTGGCTCAAGTCTCCAGTGCGGTGCAAGAGGCGACCAGCCGTTACCTGGGCTGGAGTGTGCACCACCATGTCTAGCCTTGATGCGGGCGATCCTCTGGGATCGCGAATGCGCAGGCAACCAGGGGACGATTCCGCCGGTCGGGATCGACAGGCCGGAGGCCTGTCGCACAAAGTCGCGGGGGCCGATTTCGGCACGCTCAGTGTTCGCGTCTCCATCTTCTCCAGCGAGGTGGGGCGTCTCGGCCAAGCTACGGCCGACTATCCGCTCCATCGGAAGAAGGAAGATCCCGACTACGCTACGCAATCTCACACCGATCACATGCGCGCGCTGGCAGAGGCCATGCGCGCGGCGATCCAATCTGCCGGCGTGAACGGACACGATATTGAAGCCTTGGCGCTCGATACCACGGGTTCCTCCGTCATCCCCGTCGACGCTCAGCTTCAACCCCTCGACGACTACTATCTCTGGTGCGACCATCGCGCCTGGCGCGAAGCCGCTGAAATCACCGCCGCTGCCCGGGCCCAGCAGCTCCCCGCCATCGATTGGTGCGGCGGCATCTATTCCTCCGAGTGGGGATGGGCCAAGCTCCTTCACTGGCTGCGCAACAATCCCGAAAAACGCGCGCGCTTCGCCACGGCGCTCGAGCATTGCGATATGGTCGCCGCCGTCCTGTGCGGCATCGCCGACCCCGCCAGCGTCCCGCGCAGCGTCTGCGCGATGGGCCATAAATGGATGTGGAGCGCCGCTCTCGGCGGGCTGCCATCCGAGGCCTTCCTCACCGGGGTAGACCCGATCTTGGCTGGCGTCCGCGCCAAGATCGCCGGCCACTATGCGACATCGGACCGCATCGCCGGCCATCTCTCGCCCGAATGGGCCGCGAAGCTCGGCCTCCGCGCCGGCATCCCTATTCCCACCGGCGCCTTCGACGCTCACTGGGACGCCGTCGGGGCGGGCGTCCGTCTCGGCGATGTGGTCAACGTAGTCGGCACTTCCACCTGCATCGTCGCCATCGGCGACGCGCCGAATCTGGTGCCCGGAGTCTGCGGGGTAGTCCCCGGGTCGGTGGACCCCGCGCGCACCGGCATCGAAGCCGGACTTTCCGCGACCGGCGATATCTTCGACGCCATCGCCCGCCGCAGCGGCGCCAGCGTCGCCGCGCTCTCCGAGGGCCTGGAGAACTACCGCGCCGGCGAAACCGGCCTGCTGCGGATGTCGTGGGACAACGGCGACCGCACCGTCCTGGTGAACCCCGAACTTAGCGGCATCACCCTTGGCTGGCGCCTTACCACGACGGCGCAGGACGAACTCTTCTCCGCCATCGAAGGCACCGCCCTCCACACGCGCGTCATTCTCGAACGCATGGAGCGGCACGGCGTTCCCGTACGCCGCATCGTCAACGGCGGCGGCATCCCGCAAAAGAATGAGGTGCTCAACCGCGTCTACGCTAACGCGCTGGGCAAACCCATCCTTGTTCCCAAAGGCGACGTCACCAGCCTCGGTTCCGCCATCTTCGCCTTCCTCGCTGCGGGCGCGTTTCCGAGCATCGAAGCCGCACAGGACGCCCTCTGTCCTGGCCACCGTAACGTGGAACCAGACCCCGCCGAGGCCGCAGTCTACGAACAACTTTACGCGCTCTATCGCAAACTGTACTTCGCATTCGGCGAGCGCCAATCGGATCCGGCAGCGATTGGCGACGTGCTCCCGCAACTGCGTCATATCGCCGCGAGAGTCCGCGGAGGAAAAAGTGCTGGACACGCTGCGAACTGAAGTCCTGGAAGCCAACCTCGAATTGGTGCGCCGAGGCCTGGTCCTATACACCTTTGGCAACGCTAGCGCCGTCTCGCGCGCAGAGGGCCTCATCGCGATCAAACCTAGCGGCGTTCCCTACGAAGAGCTAACGCCCGCCGACATGGTGATCGCCGATCTGGACGGCCGCGTCGTGGAGGGCAAGTTGCGCCCTTCGTCGGACCTGCCCACCCATGCCGCTCTCTATCGCGCCTTCCCACAGATCGGCGGCGTGGCTCACACGCATTCGCGGCACGCTACCGCCTGGGCTCAGGCGTGCCGCGAGATTCCCTGCTTCGGCACGACGCACGCCGATTACTGCGAGGGTTCCATTCCAGTAACCGCCTACCTTTCCCCCGAAGAGATTGAATCCGCTTACGAACTCAATACAGGGGTTGCCATAATCCGACGGATGAAGGACCTAAACCCCTTGGCCTATCCCGGCATTCTCGTCGCCGGGCACGCCCCGTTCTGCTGGGGCGAAACTGTCGCCAAAGCCGCTCACAATGCGGTTGTGCTGGAAGAGCTGGCGGCGATGGCCTGGCAGACGCTCACTATCAATCCGCAAGCCCAACCTATACCGAACGATCTGCATCGCAAGCATCATAGCCGTAAGCACGGGCCCCAGGCTTACTACGGCCAGGATGTGTAGTAGTTTCGCGACTTTTTTTTGGACGCAGAGACGCATAGGTTTGGAGTGCGGGCATCATGCGGTTCTTGGGCTCAGGTCTCGGATTCGGGTTGTGCGTTCATCAGTTTGTCGGTTCAAATTTGCGGTGTTAGGCGGCTTTTTTGAAACGTTCGGGGCGGTTGACGACTTCCCAGGCGAGGTTGAGGCGGTTTTTGCGGTCACGGACGCGGGCGATTTCGGGAGCTGAATAAACGAACTCCCCGTGGGCGCTGGCGGGTTGGAAATCGTCGCCGGGATCGTAGACTGCGTCTTGCGCTTCCGCTAGTTCCACCAAGTGGATGGCTTCGCTCTGGGCTTGGGAATATTTCTCTTTACGCTGGGCTTGCATGGAGATGAGTTGGGCGATGTTCTTGTCGGCTCTCCTGCTGATGCGTCCTTCGTAGGTGTTCAGGAGCGATAGGGAGTGGGCTTCGGCGGTCCATGTTTTCGCCTCGGCGAGGGCTTCGGCAACTTGCGAGTTATCGACATCGATGGCTTCGGCGTGGTCCAAATACCCGCTCGCAAAAATCGAGTTTTCGATCATAAGTGCGCGCTTAATTTTCCAGCGATCCATGGCGATCAGGGTGGCCAATTCACTCTCCAGGAAGCCGACCGGCGCCAGGGCTTCGCGATAGGCCGCCATGTGGGCGCCGAATGCCGCGCTTTCTTCCGGAGTCGCGATGTAGGTTTTGGAGAGGAGTTGGTGCCGGGTTGCGTTCAAGGACGAGCGGCGCTTTCCTTCCGCAGTGCGGGGGCCGCCTTTTTTCTTCTGCGGGGGTTCGGCGGGCGGGGCTTGGGTGGATGCCGGGATGTTCTCAGGTTGATGGTCAGACATGGTTGTGATCCTTTCGTAGTTACTTATCACTTCTTTACAAGACCAAGTTAGCGGGCGCGCTTTCGGGAATCGAGATGCGGAATTTGTAAGTGGTTGAGGCGAGGAGAAATATAAATTTCGATTTTCTGTCACCGCCATTTTTCATCCCTTCGGAAACGACTAAGCTCGCGGCGCAGGCTACGTCGCGAGGGACAGTCCCTTTAGGGCGATCACGGAATCCTGCTCCCTTTCAGAGACCCTATAAACGCTCTGCAAGCCGGGGACACTTAAAGTTCTATACTTCGGTATGCGATTTCGTAGCTTCTGCTTCGCCGCGGCGGCCGCAATAGTGTGGATCGCGGCGGCGGCCGCACAGACCATCACCGTCCGCTTCCCGGCCTCGCGTTCCACCAGCCCGGTGGGTGGGCGCCTTCTGCTGCTGGTCTCCAACGATCCGAGCGCCGAGCCTCGTATGCAGATCGACGATTCTCCGCAGTCCCAGATGGTTTTCGGGTTGACGGTGGACGGATGGAAGCCGGATCAGCCGATCACCATTGGCGATAACACTGAGGGTTACCCGCGTCACCGGTTGAAAGAGGCGCCTCCGGGAGAGTATACGGTGCAGGCAGTGCTTAACGTCTATGAGACCTTTCACCGGTCGGACGGCAAAACGGTGAAGCTTGCCCCCGACCGCGGCGAGGGTCAGCACTGGAACCTGGCGCCGGGCAATTTCCTTTCGAAGCCACGCCGGGTGCGTGTGGGGCCGGGCGCGCCGGCGATCGACATCCAGCTCGACGATGTGATCCCGCCAATCCAGCCCGTGCCGGATACCAAGTATGTCCGGCGGATGCGGATGCAGTCGGCGATGCTGACCAAATTCTGGGGACGGCCGGTTTTCCTTTCAGCGATAGTCATAGTGCCCGAGGGCTTCGATAGCCATCCGGATGCGCACTATCCGTTGATCGTTTTTCACGATCACTTTGTGACCGACCTCAACGATTTCCGCGAGACTCCTCCAGACCCCAACCTGAAACCGGATTATTCGGAGCGATTTCACCTTGCGGGCTACAACCGCATCCAACAGGAGGAAGCCTACAAGAATTACCAGGCTTGGATTGCGCCTGGGATGCCACGCATGCTGATTGTGAAGCTTCTGCACGCGAATCCGTACTATGACGACTCGTACGCCGTGAACTCTGCGAACCTGGGACCATACGGCGATGCTATCGAGACCGAACTGATTCCGGCGATTGAAAAACAGTTTCGCGGTATCGGCCAAGGCTGGGCTCGTTTCGTGTATGGAGGGTCGACGGGCGGCTGGGAATCGCTCGCCGCGCAGATATTTTATCCCGATCACTACAATGGCGCGTTCGTCGCCTGTCCGGATCCGGTAGACTTCCACGCTTACATGACGGCCGATCTGTACAAGCAAGACAACATGTTTTATCTGCCGGGCGCGAACAAGAACGTGGAACAGCCGGCGATGCGGAACTACCTCGGCCATACGTTAATCTCCATGCGGGACAATATCGCGTACGAGGCCGCGCTCGGCGATCATGGACGCTCGGGGGAGCAATTCGACATCTGGCAAGCGGTCTATTCGCCCGTCGGAGCGGATGGATATCCGCAGCCGATCTTCGACAAGACCACCGGTGCGATCGACCATCGTACAGCCGAGTATTGGCGTGAGCACTACGATCTGAACGCGATCCTGCAGCGCGATTGGCTTTCGCTCGGGCCGAAGCTGCGGGGCAAGCTCCACCTATACGTCGGCTCGGACGACACGTATTTCCTCAACGATGCGGTGTACTTGATGGAGGATTTTCTGCGGCAGACGGGCACGCCAGGGCACGGAGTTCCCTACGAAGGCGAGGTTCGATACGGACCCCGCGCGGAACATTGCTGGAACGGCGATCCGGATCATCCCAATTGGTACTCGCGGCTACACTACAACCAGATGTACCTCCCGCAGATTATGGCGCGGATTCAAGCCGCGGCTCCGCCCGGAGCTGATCTGACGAGTTGGCGCTACTGAAGCCGCCTCTCAGTTCGACGGAGGCGCCTCGGGGTAGAACCACATTGCAACTAGCTTCCGATATCTGGGGATATCGCGCCCTTTCGTTTGGCGTTTGGGAGGTACGTTTCTCCCAGCAGCGGACTACATACCCCAAGCGCGTAATGCAATTGAAATCCGCCCACCGCGTCAGGTCATCTATTTGGCTATGCGGGCTTCGTGAACAAAGAATTACCTTGCCTTAGGGCGCGACATAGACCTGGCGCGGGCGGCCATAATCGGATTTGTAGTAATGCCCGAGGAACTCTGCACGCGTTCCCTTTACGTCCCCTCCGGTGAAACTGTACTTGTGTGTAGAGATCCGATGCCACTTTCGACCTACGCAGTGTCCGAAGGGCGTCGATCTTGTTGCCAGTAGCATAAATTTCGGAGAATCCTGAAACACTTCAATGGCAGTAGGCGCATAATCTGAACGTACGAACCTAAGTGCGCCGTCGCCCGACCCATGGAAGGGTAGCCGAACGAACCATTCGGAGTTTAGCGTTTGTCTGGGAACTGCGGGCATCTGCGGGTAGTGGTTTAGGCCGGCGCTGAATTCTTGTAACCCGCCGCCGCCGCCGCGCACCCAACACGCATGCTGCGCATCGCCGGTATCCTGCTGCTCTGCGCGCCGTTGGCGGCGCAGAACGTGGGTAGAATCACCGGCGCAGTAGTCGACGCCGCGACGAATCAGCCGATCGCGAAGGTCCATGTCGGAAGCGTGACAGACGACGATCCGAGTTCGAATACTTTCGTAGGCACGCTCACGCAGGCCGATGGCGCGTATACGCTGGAGAACGTGCCGGCGGGACTCGTTCGAATTACAGTCAACATGGAAGGCTACAAATTCGTCGCGGACCCGCCGGGCCGCGAGACGCGGTTCCGGCTTTCAGCCGGTGAGACTGCGGCGCGATATGTACTGCACCGGCGCGGGCGCATCTTTGGCCATTTGACGGATCGCGAAACGGGTGAGCCGATCACTGGTCACTTGGTGATTGCGACACGAGCCGAAGCGCGTCAGGCGTATCCGGCGCAGACTGCGTACCTGGAGTTTCCCGCCAGCCAGAAAGGCGCCGAGTTCGAGATCCCAGAACTCGATGCGGGGATCTATTACCTAAAGATCGAAAGCAACGCACAGCCGACTTTCGTGTTTTCCGAAGAGGCTTCTCCAAGGCGTCCTCCTGAAAAGGTATACGGAGAAAGCTGGTATCCGGGCGTGGCTCGGCTCGAACTCGCGGCGCCGATCCGGCTCGCAGAGGGTGAGAGCCGTGCCGTCGATATAGCGCTCGCCTCTCGCGATACGCACTCCGTTTCCGGCGTGGTACGAGCGCCGCACGAAATGGCAGAGCAGCCGCTGACCTTGATTCTGCAAAAGAGCGGACTCAACGGCAGCGTGGCCGCGATGCCCGCACCGGGAGGGTTCCGGATTGATAATCTGCCGCCCGGATCGTATCGTCTCTACGTGTTTGGAGGTGCGCCGCCCGACGGCTCTTCGAACTTGCGCGATTACCTGATCTTGCGGGATTACGTGATCTCCGTAAACAATAGCGCGAATCGCCCGCCTGCGGTGAATGCCGTGGGCTCCGCACAGTTCGAGATCGTCGACCGCGACATCGATAATTTCAACGTCACTATTGGGCCATACGCTGGCGTCGCAGGCGAAGTGCGCATGCTTGAGAAGGACGCGAAGCTCCCCGCTGCTTTTGGCGTGTTACTTGTCCCCTCAGTGCCGTCGTCCACCGACGAGAGCCCTCCGCCTCCGGGTGCGATCATGACGAACCGAGTGTCGCCAGTAACCGCATGCGGGTTTCATCAGGATTGGCTGCTCCCGGGTTATTATTGGGCTCGCACAAACAATTTGCCTGAGGGATATGCGGTGGCGCAGATCCTCGCGGGAGGACTGCCCACAGATGGTCTAATGTCGGTTGATAGCCCGCAGACGCCGATTACGGTCGTGCTTACGTCACGTCCTGGCGCCGTGGCGGGAGTAGTTCGCGACAGCGACCAAAATGCGGCGCCGGGCTCGACCGTCGCTCTCTTCCCCGAACCGCTCACCGACCGAACCGATCGCGGCAGGATTCAGGCTCGAGTTTCGGCCAAGGACGGCAGCTTCGCATTTCGCGATCTGCCTCCCGGAAGATATCGGGCGATTGTGCTTACAGACGCCGATGTAGAAGATGTAGAAAGCGAAGGGAGCATGGCGCTTCTGCGAAGAAAAGCAGCGGGGACAGAAACAATTGAGATTGACTCAGGGCGGACGGTAACTGTGGAACTGAAGCGATGACCCGCCGCACGAGCTATGCGTCTGAGATGGCTTTGGGTCGCGCCGCCTGCTAAAAGTTGCGACGTTAACGCCAAATATCGGCAGCCAAACACCCGACGGCCCGCGCGCGAGAGCAAGCGAGCGGACCGGCGGCTGTGTACGAGTCGCCTACCCACTACGCGTGGAGCCTAGCAAATGCTATACCTTGCGGGTTATACGCCGGGTTGACCTGCTCCACATGTCAGGGCAATCATCTATCTTGCACAAATGCAAGATTATTACTGTCTTGCCTCGTCAGAGGAATCTGTGGTCACGATAGGTTTCGAATGGCGCGATGTGAAACCCATCTCGCGCAGCCCAGCAATCCTACCCCAGTATAGTAAGGCATCGGTCTTGGCGTGTCAGCCAAAACTCCGAGAGCACCAGCCTTTCGCCGACGCCCATGCCGGGGCTGATTAGCCCGCAACCAGTTCCAGTTCGTTACCATCGGGGTCGCGCAGTAGAACGTTATGTTGCGATCCGATTGACTTAATCCCGCGTTGCTCGAGAATGCGACGCTCCTGTCCCGGTCTGAAGTCGCGAATGGAGATGACCAAACGGTCGAGGCCTGGCACCTTGGCCTCCGCGCTCGGGTTCAACTGCAACACAGTAGGACCACAAGCAAATTGCCTCTCGCCCGTTGCCTCGTCCCGCCCGAACAGTTGGCTGTAGAAAGAGATAGCACGACCGATATCCGAGACCCGCAGGTGGATTCTCGTCAGGGCTGCAGTTTCGAAAGCCGGTCGAAGGCTCGGGAGGTTTGAGGGAACCGGAAGCCGAATGCTCTGTGCCTGCAAGCCCCACGTGGGAGCTGCCATCAGTTCAATCAGCGTGCCGTCGGTATCGCGGAACCACAGCCCTTGGCCGGGATCGATAAGAGGGATGCCGTTGCGCGCCAGCACCGCACGGGCTGCCACAGAGTTGCCTGCCAATACCGACAGGTGATCCAACGCGGGCGACTCACCTTCTCTGATTCCCGACAGCATAAGGTAAGGGAAAGGATGTGCGCCGATTTTGAGAAAAACTTCATCCACCGGTGACGAGTTGGGGAACGTGCTATTGCGGACCGGCACGATGTCGCCGCCAAAAAGGCCGTAGTAAAACATCGCGGAGGCTCCGGCGTTGGCGACCCGCACCTTGATGTGGTCCACACCGGATACCGAAAGTATCGGCTCATCGCCCCACATTGTGCCAGCGGCGGCTATGCCCCCAAGGAATCGTGCTAGCTCTCGGCGCGTCATATTGCCTCGATCTGACGTCAGTGTATCGCAAGCGGTGGGAAACGGGACCGTATCTTGCCCGCCACACCCGCGCGGACTCTACACCGCTCTGCCGCAAAGCGTTTGCGGATTCCGCGGCTCCCGGCTTGATCACGTGCTTCCTCTCTGAACTTCTCATTGAGATCCTGGACAACCTCCCGATTAGGAGCCACGGCTTGTCGAGACGGGGAGGCGCGCCGCGTTTGGGACCAGTTAGTGGAGGTTTCGCCACCATAAGCTCCCGTGCTACACCATGGAACTGATCGTCGCGAAAATGAACCAGGTCCTCGTTACTCGAACTAGCCCTCTGTCAGTCACTTGGCAAGCTGCCTGGCGACGCGCAGGAATCAGTGATCGCTTCGGGCGCCCTTATCTTGGCCGTACTCGGATGAGGATTTGCGGCCGTTGCTGCGCACCTTTTCCGCGGATGACTACGTGATCGTCCATTCGATTGAATTCGACGACGGGGCGCTGATTCTGCACGTGGCGCCTGGCAGCGATGACATTCGCAGTATATTCAGCCATTGAAAGCACAATGCGTCTCTCAGTCGTCGTCCGAGGATTGCTTGCCGGCCGTGTCGCGTCTTGCGCATGAATGCTCTGCCTATTGAGTTTCGCGTTGTATGGTGACGCCGACACTTTCGATTTTGTGGTGGATCGCAAGCGTTCTCGCGCCCGCGGGGCGCGCCGGGGTGAAGTCCGGCGGCAGCCCGGAAGGGCTGCCCCACAATGGAATTATGCGTGACGATCCTTTGCGCGCCTCGGCGCCGAAGAAACCCGGAGCGTAGGGTGCTCCGAACTGCAGTCATCTGATCCGCGACGCTATTGAATCAGGAGACGGGCCGACTGGACCGGCAATCACGATAATCGGGCGGCGGGCATATCGCGGCCGGCTTTGTGCAGAATAAGGCTGGTGGCCCGGCCCTCCGGCCCCGTTTCAAAGATGATCTGTTGATCAGCTACCTTCGCGAAGAAGCTCTCCTCGCCTTCGGCAAACAGTTCAAACTTAGGCAGGGCGGTCAGAGCGCCAGGCCGATTGTGAGGAAGCTGTACGAAGCCCTGTGCGAAGAGCCGATCGCCAGCGCGAGTGATTTCGAAAATGAGGTTCGGCGTCAATCGATAGCGCCCGGTGTAGTTGTCGAGGAGCTTAGGATCAATCTGAATCTCCGTGTGCCGCTGTGGAGCCTCGGGATTGGCAAGCGGCAGCTTCGGGTTCAGGAGATGAAGACCGATGTCATCCACACCGCCTGCGTTGGACAGTACAACGACGCCGACGCGCGCATTTGGATCGTATCCGACGAATGAGTGAAAGCCTCCGGTGCCTCCGTTGTGCCAGGCTATCTCTCGACCGTCAGGTGAGATAACAATCCACCCTAAACCGATCTTTGCCTGGCCCGCGGGACGCTGAACGTCGAGCATGGCCTTCATGGCGGGCGCAAGAGGCGATTCCTTGTAGCCGAGGAAGGTTTCGAGGAACGTCAGCATATCGTTGGCGGACGAGCGCAGTGCGCCCGCACCGGCAAGCGAGGGAAGGTCCCAGTTTGGCGTGGGCGCGAGTATCGCGGTGTGACCGGTAGCCATGCGCTGCTTCATCGAAGAAGAGAGCGTAATACCCGTGTCCGCCATGGCGAGCGGTTGCGTGATGCGCGTTTCGATCAAACTCTCATAATCGGTTCCGACGCGGTACGCGAGAAGGTGGCCGAGCAGCCCTCCGCCCAGGTTTGAATATTCGAATTCGGAACCGGGGTCGCGCGGCAGGGTGTAGCTGGAAAGAAACTGGTACAAATCGTCCACGCTAAAGTCGGCGTAAGGATTGAGTAGGTCCTTCGGCTTCAGGTTGCCGGGAAGGCGTGGAAGCCCCGACGTGTGCGTGGAAAGATCGAGCAGCGTGATGGATTTGCCGCTTCGCTCAGGCATCTTGACACCTTCGGGGACATATTTGCCGGCTGGATCGTCGAGGGCGACCTCTTTGCGGTTCACCATGTCCGCCAATAGCAGCGAAGTGAAGATCTTGGAGATAGATCCGATTTCGAAGATCGTATCGCCATCAAGCGTGCGTGGATCGCCGTTGGCGAGACTGCCATAGGCAACTACGCGGCGGCCGGTGGGTTCGACGACACCTAGGACAATGCCGACCGCTTGCCTCTGTTGGTCAATACGTTTTGCTAAAATCTCGCGGATTTTGTCAGTTCCAAGAACTGAGGGTGGTTGAAAGATATTCGGATTCATAAGTTTGAAAATAGACTCCACACGTGCCTAATAAAAGACCAAAAAGATCAATTAAAGAGACACACTTCGGCTATGGCGCCGAATGTTGTTTAGAGGGTTGGCCTAGCGAGGGCGGGCGGAAAGCAGGCAATCCTGAAACGCGCCGATCATCGCTTTATTCAGCGGATTGAATTCGTATCGCACGACGAATGTACCTCCTTTCCTTAGGATCAGGTGAGAGCTCTTGGAGAGTATCATGAGTGGGCGGAACACTGCAAGAATTTTTCAAAAAACATCGCTGAGAAATTCCTTCAGCCGTGCATGCGCCACGGCTCACATCGCATAGGCAACCAGATATAAACGCGCGCCAAGCATTTTGCTGCGTATGATTATCTCGGCTTCCGGTAAGCCATATCAGGGACTGTTATGCAAAGCACTGGTGATTTCGGGTATTCGTTCGCGGGATCCGTAAGACGCGTCCAGGTCGGCCGCGGGCGGAGCCACAGACGCTTCGGCTACCACGCTTGCGGGCAGCCGCTCATGCAATAACAGTTCCGTCGCCAGCACTTGCGGCTCGGCGTGAAAGTAGCGTTGCAGCGGCCAATCGTGGAGCACGTTGCAAAGGGCCAGTAACGCCATCCCCTGATGGTGCGCCATCCACCAGCGGATCACCTGCCGGTTCGAGCCGGAACAATCCACAGCCTCATAAAAACCATATCGTCCGCACCAGCCCTTGCGTTCCATGCGCCGCAGGTTCTCGAGGGCCGCCGCCGGATTCGCCATCAGAGCCAGGAAGGAAGAATATGGGGCAATCACATGCGCGTCCGGGTCCTGCCGATGCAACGCCAGGGAAGGAATTCCGAAGGGCGCATAGCCGGGTTCGCCGCCCCGATAGCCCGCGCACGCGGACTCCGAGATGCCTCACGGAAGCCCTTTGTGCGAACCGTATGCTTCCTGCGCGCGCACTACCGCCCGGATGGTCTCCTCCGTAATCGTCCCGGTGTGGGCGTAATGCCTACCAAGCTTCTATAGATCGATCTCGACGATCTCCCACTGGCCACTGCTACTGGCCTTGCGCCGCAGGCGGCCATCGTGCTGGAGACCGATCCTTACGCTAGTGGGGCGCCGAGCCTCTTCGGCCACCCAATTTCAGGCGAAGTACGCGCCGATATTCGCAGACAGTCCCCCTTGGGCAGACAAAGCAGCGTAGTTGACAGCCTTGTCAGAAACCCATACCTTTGGGGTATGGAAGTGCAGTTCACCCCGGACCAAAAGGCTTTTGTCCGCGACGCGATCAAGAGCGGCAGGCTACAGCGCGAAGAAGATGCGGTGAAGCAAGGTCTTCTCTTATGGGAGGAGCGTGAGCGCCGCAGAATCGAAATCCTAGCAGCCGTCGATAAAGCGCAGGCCTCCCTTGAGCGTAGGGAGGGTCGCAGGGTGACGACGCCCGAGGAAGCGCAGCAGCTTGTCGAGGATATTAAACGCCGCGGAATGGCGCGCCTTGCGGCTGAGCGGCATACTCCTCGCACATGAGCGAATACCGACTTGCTTCGGAGGCCGAGGCTGAGCTTGACGATATTTGGCTGAGCATCGCCCGCGAGAGCGGCAGCGTCGATCTGGCAACCCGCATAGTCGAGAGAATCACTGACCGCTTTGGACTGCTCGCTACCCTTATCTTGGCCGTGCTCGCGATGAGGATTTGCGGCCGGGGCTGCGCACCTTTCCCGCAGAGGACTACGTGATCATCCATGCGATTGAATTCGACGCCGTGGTGCTGATTTTGCACGTCGTGCATGGCAGCCGTGACATTGTCAGTATATTCAGCCATTATTAGCCCGCGGTGGGCATTGCCGCAAACAGGCGTACCCGATAAGGTATAAAGTCGCGCTTCGCGGAAGCTACCAGAAATGCGTCGCAACCACGCGAGGTTCGCCCCACTCGTTGTTCGCAATGCTGCACTGAATGACCAACTCGATGTTGCGCCGCTTCCTTCCCGCGGGCGCCTGGGCGGCCCTATACACTGGAACGGCGGGCCACCATGATTCTCAACGCGCAGTGTGAAGTGATCAACGATCCCGATTGCGAAGAACGGCTCCTATGGAAGGAGGTCTGACCTCTCATCCGTGCTGCGGCGGTTGTGGCGCCCGTTGCAGATACTAAACTAGTCGCATGAGGCTTCTTTGCTTGCTTGCGGCATCCGCGGCTTTGTTATGCGCGCAGCCGGCGCCGCTCGACTTTCTGAACCATGACAAGCCGCTGCTGGATGCGCATAATTGCTATCCGTATGACGGCCAATGGACGGACCGGATCGACCGCGCGTTGAAGAACCCGTTTCCGATCGGGATCGAACAGGATATCGCCTGGTATGTGGACCCGGCGACGGGAAAGGGTCGTCCGGTGGTGACGCACAGCGCGCAAACGAACGGAGCGGAACCGACGCTGCGCGATCATTTTTTCGAACGTGTGCGTCCGATCATTGAGCAGGCGCTCAAGCAGAACGATCGCGCGCGCTGGCCGCTCATCGTGCTCCACTTCGATTTCAAGTCGCTCGATCCGGTTCTGCTGCGCGCCGTGTGGGATCTACTGGGCGAATATCAAGGCTGGATCACGACGGCGCCGCAGACCTCCGAACCTTACACGCTGGGAACCTTCGACGCGAAACCGCTTCTGGTCTTGACGGAGGACGCCGATATTCAGGAACAAGTCTTCTTCCGCGAGATTCCCGCTGGGGCGCGCCTGCGCGTCTTCGGATCGGCCCACACCGCGAAGATCGACGCCAAGACGCAGCAAGAACGCCAGCATCTGGCGGCTACGCTTCCGCCGGAGCAGCTTCTCACCGGGCGCCCGACCAACTACCGCCGCTGGTGGAATAATTCGTGGGACGAAGTGGAAGAAGGCGGACAGACGAAGGCGGGAGCGTGGACACCGGCCAGCATGGCGCGGCTACGGGCGCTAGTGGACTACGCGCACCGTCAGGGTTATTGGATTCGCTTTTATACCCTGGATGGATTCGCGCCAGCCGATGATCGGGGTTGGGGCGCGAGCTACAACTTCGGCAGCCGGGAACGAGCCGAGGCGCGGTGGAAGGCGGCGATCGATGCCGGAGTGAACCTGATCGCCACCGATCAATATGAGGATTTCGGGGCCTTCCTGAAGGATTACCATCACTAATGAAAAACGGCTCTCAAGGAGGCGCATCCGACTGTCGATAGGGAGTATGAGGTATCGGGAAACACATCCTCTGGAGGATCTTGATGGCAGGCGGCTTAAACAAAGAGTTCATCGGCGGTACGGAGCAATTCATGCGGGGAAACTTCATCTATGCGCCTGACAACGGCTTGGTCAATGGCCCCGGTCAGTTTGGGTTAACGGAAGTCTCCACCCGCCCCACGAAATCTTGCCGTATCGGCAATTTTGCCAGCACAACGGCGCTGGCCAGCTCTACGTGGCACGGAAAGGGCTCGCATCCGATCCGCGCGTACTATCTTTTGGGGCTACCGAATAACGACAATAGCTACGCTCTTCCGAATGACGTCCCTTTCATGCTCACGATGCACCTGAGCGGCTGCCAGTTTATGGCTTATGGACCGGACCGCGATCACGTGACGGTGGAACACAACAACTACATCACCGCCCCAGGCAATTACGCCCTCCGTCAGGGGGTGGTCGCCGGCGCGAACCATGCCTTCTTCTTCCAGGTACGCCCCGGTATTGAATATCAGCCGATGCAGTTGGCCAATGTTGTGGGCATTCGGGGCGGCAATGGCTGGCAGTTCTACCTGAGGACGCAGGCTTTCGCACAGCCGGGGCCGGTTACGGGGCCTCACTAGGTCTACAGAAGACCAGGCAAGACTCGGCAAAGTTTCAATCCACTCGGAGCACCGGCGGGTAGGCTGATTATTTGCACATTTCCGCCATCGTCCATAGTCACTTGATAGAGAGGTAAGTCCGAGGGTTTCACTACGTACTGGCCGCTTTGCATCATGTAGGAATCGCGATAGTCGCTGGCCACATAAGGATTCGGCGCCATCGCGCGAATGCGGAACTGCCATGTGGAGGGTTCGTAGTTGGCATAGCTGTAGCATCGCCCGATGCATTCGCGGTCGATCATGTGAGTTATCGCGTTGACGCGGGTTAACGAATCGTCGTCGAGGCCAAGCAAAACGCGTTGTCCCGGCGGCAGAGTTGCAACCACCTGTCCAATGCGGTTCTCAAACGCGTTGAACGCACGCTCGTCGTGAAACAGGAAGAGGAAGAAGACGGCGGTCACCGCGGCCATCGACCAATGCTGCAGGCGCCCGAACTTCGCCGATGCCAGCAGGGCGCAGAGACACACTGCCGCGCCTAACGACATACGCTCGGCGATGAACACCAGTGCGTGGCGGTAGCCGGGTATTTGAATCGCTCCTGGCAGCAGGAAGACGCCTGCGGCGCTGAGTATGCATAGCTGCAAAGGGAGTCTCAAATGCAATGGCGATGCGGCCTGGTTTCGAATCAGATGGAACAACAGCATCGCCCACACCGCCAGGAGAGCGAAGAACAGGACGTAATATTTGTCGTCAAAAACGCGCAATTGGTCGGCGCCGGTTATCAGCGTGATTTGGTCGGCGGCCCAGCGCGTTGGCCACGCGCTGCTCACAGCGACACGCGCGGCGATTAAGCCGGCCAATCCGGCGAGTGTTAATTGCATGCGCCGCTGCGGCCCCAGGTAATTCGCGGCGACCAGATACGCAAGAAACGCGGCGCCCCAGGCGAAGGCGAGTGCGTGGGCCACGAATGCCAAGACGAAGAACGGCGCTGCAAGGGCCAATCGTTTCGCAGTGGGATTCCACGCCATGGCCAACCCGCAAAAGCACAGGCCCAGACTCAAGTAAAAATCGAAAAAGCCCATGTGGAACACGTAGCCGTAGGCGAGCATGATGATGCACGGAAGCACTGGCCATGCGCGCTTGCCCGACGCCGCCGATGCGAAGGCGAATGCGCCCCAAACAAAGATCAATACGGCCACTGACACCGCGAAGCGCTGCGCCAGATCCGGGCCGACAGAGCGGAACAGGCCGGTCAGGATGAGATCGAAAAGCACGTTCGTCGCCTGGCTCGTCACAACCAAGCCGGAAAGTTTGCCCGCTTCCACCAGCTGCGCCAGCCACGAATTGTAGATATGGCTCGAAAGGTCGCCCGCCTGAATATGCGTCCCCCAGTAACAGGGCAGCAGCGCCACGATGGACGCCAGAACGTATCCCAACGGGCTGCGACCGAGCGCTTCGAAACGCTGCTGGAGAACGGATGGAGGCGCGGGTTCGGCTTCGGCTGCGACGGTGGGCGCGGACGTCTTCGATGGCGGGCGCGGGCGTTTCGCGGGCATCTTTCTATTCTCTATCCGGCGCCCAGGCGATAGCTATGAAAATATGGCAGTAGCTCGAAAGGCGTTTCGACCGCTCGCGATCGGCTCACCCAGTTGATGGATTTCGCGTTCCGCGATTTGTGCCCCGGCCTCCGCGGCGAGTCGCAGGTACGCGACTCTGTAGGGATCGATGCGCATGATGCGGCAGCAGGTGGCGTCCACCGCGGCCGGGTCGCGGCCGGCCACCAGCACGCCCGCGTATTTCGGCGTGCCTTGAATCGGTCCGTTGCCTTCCATGCCGACGATGCCATCGACCAAGCGCGAACTGCCGCGGAAAGACGGTGCGCAGATCGGCGATCGATTCGTCGATTCCCGCCCAGTGCAGCACGTTCTTCGGCCATCCGTAGAGCGCCGCCCGGCACCATGCCGAAGAGGTTCTTCATGGAAAGCGTGGCGCCCGCCCAGTGGTGCGTCTTCATCTTGGGCATGGAGACCAGCAGATCGGCGCCGAGCGCCGTATTCGGCAGATAGAGCTTGCCCATGCGCGAAAACTGGTGCGGCGAGGTGAACGCGCGAGACGTCGTCGAGGTTGAGATCGGTGAAGAGCTCCTCGAATTTCGGGACGATGCGGAAATAACCGGCGGCATCGGCCAGGTCCAGCGTGTTGCGGCGATGGCCCGGGCCCTTCAGCGATGCGGACGCTGGCCGCGCCCATGGCGCTGAAGGCTTCGTAGGCCGCATGCACCAGCAACGGATGCGTGTTGATGCTGCTGCCGGGCTCGAACTCCACCAGGTTGGGCTTGAGGACAACGTTGCGCCCGCGCACATCCAGGCGGTGTTCGGCCAGCGATGCGCCGCACTGTATCGTAGAAGCGTCTGATCGTAAGCTGGGGCCCGGACGATGGAGACCTCGGCGGGCGGCGCGCAGGCGTCCTTTTGGCGCCGCACGCCAGCCAACGCGGCGCCTGCCGCCGCGAAAGCGCCGGCCATCCATTCCCGCCGCGTGGTCGACTGCGTCTCACGTCAGACCTCCGCGGTTGACGATCTCAGTTCAGCGCGACTTCGGGAACCGTGCGGTACGCTATGCCTTCCGGCGGCTGGTAATTCTGTGGCAACGGCCCATGCGCGCCAAGCCCCAAGCGCAGCCAGTTTTGCGCATCGGCGGAACGCGCCGTCAGAAACGTTACGGCGCCGTTGCGAGAGCGCGCTCCATTTGCGGAGCGCGCACGCCGCGGAGCGCCAAGAGCGCCATGCCGGTTGTTTCCGGGTATGGCTCCATATCGTAACCCCAAGCGCTGGTCGCGCCGTGGTTCCATCCGCCTTCCGCGCACATGTGCGCGCAGCAGGAAATTCGCGGCCCGCTGTCGGCGCGCTCCGCGATTCGCGGAGACGGGCGCGCTCCGCTGCTCGCGCTCCAGCGCAATCAGCGCGGCGGCCGTCGGGCCCACCCACGCCGCGGCGCCCCTCGTCCAGGGCCAGCCGGGATGGGCGCAATCGGCGGATGCCGATCGCCCTGAGAGACGCTCGCGTAACGCATAGATTACGGTGGTATCTTCGCCGCGCGTACCCAGCAGCCAATGCGATGGCCGCCGGCGCGCCTCTACCGGCAAGGCATTCTTCCGGAAGCAGCGCAGCGAGAGCCGTCACCCAGGAACTCTCGCCGACGCCCGGACGCGATGCCCAGCCGCCATCCGGGCGCGCCGTGCGCAACATCCAGCCGATGCCGCGCTTCGCCGGCGCCGTCTCACCGGCGGCCAACAGAGCGAGGATCGCATATACCGAGGGCTCCGTCCACGAGCCACCGTTGCACATACGGCCAACCGCCATCGGTATTCTGCTTCCTCAATAGGAATTCGATCATCCGATAGCTCCCATAATGCACGGGCTGGCGCTTCGTGCCTGTTGCTAGCGACGCCAGCCCCAGGTCAGTGCAGACACTAAGACGAATCCCGGCGCTTTCGCCGGCGTCCTAAGCAGCATCACCAGCGTGACGCCGGCGCCCAGCCAGATCGCCGTTGAATTGCAAAGTTCATATGTCCTCCTTTCCTGCTTTTTGATTTACCCGGTGCCCTAGCGCCTTAGTCCGGAACTAGCGTTGGCGCGACGCGGCGGCGGCGCAGGAAGAGATACATCACTCCACCGGCTACCAGCCACATCACGGCCTGAATGTATTCGTTAGTCCATGTCGTTTCTCCTTTCTACCCACCGCCCATGTTCTTCATCATCGGGAACAGGTATTTGAAAATCTGCAGAAGTCCGGGGCCGGCCGCCACCACCAGCATGGACGGCAGGATGAAAAAGAAGATCGGAAACACCAGCTTCACGCCCACCTTGCCGGCGCGCTCTTCGGCTTCCTGCCGGCGGCGCGTGCGCAGGAAGTCGGAATGGGTGCGCAGCGATTCGCCCATGCTGGTGCCGAAGCGGTCGTTCTGAATCAGGATCGCCACCAGCTTGCGGATCTCCGGCTTCGCCGGTGCGCTCGGCAAAGTTGCGCAGGGCCTCGGCGCGCCGCTTGCCGGCGCGCATTTCGAGCGTCACCAGCGACATCTCCTCGCTCAGTTGCGGATGGCTGACATGCAGTTCGCGGGCTACGTGCTGGATCGCCTGGTCGAGCCCCAGGCCGGCTTCGACCGAGACCACCAGCAGGTCGAGCGCATCGGGCAGGGAAAGACGCAGATCTCCTGGCGCTTCTTCACCTTCTTTTCCAGGAAGAACCGCGGCAGAACCCAGCCGGCCATGCAGCCCGAGACCATGCAGCGCGATGCTTCATCATCGGGTTCGGCGGCATCTTGCGGCTGCATCGATGAGGCACACCACCAGCATCACCAGCGTGCTCACGATGCGCACGCCGTAGAATACCGGCAGCGGCGTTTTCGGAGCGGAAGCCGGCGCGGATCAGATCGGCCTCGCAGGTTGGCGATTTCCGCATCCGAGGAGGGCACGCGCGAGCCGATCTGCTGCAGCACCGTGACCAGCGTGCTGCCTTCGGCTCCTCGTCGGTCTCGTCCGATCAGGCGCTGCTTAGCGTCGCGTGATCACCGGGGTTCCGAGCTGCTTCAGAATGCGTCCGGGCTTGTAGATACAGCGGTAGCCCGACCCAGGTGCAGAGCAGCCATCAGCATCAGGAACGCGCAAATGGCAAATAAATATCGGGTTATCCATATCAGACCTTGATGTTGATGATCTTCTTGATGAAGAAATTGCCCAGAATCTGCGCGACGATCGCGCCGCCGATCATCCACTTGCCGTCCGGATCCGCCGCCATGCCTTGCAGATAGCCCGGGCGCCACCACCAGCAGCGCCAGCATGGTGCCATCGGCAGCAGGGTCAGAATCGTGGCCGTCAGGCGGCCGTGCGCGCTGGCCGCTTTCACCTGTCCCTTCAGCCGGAAACGCTCGCGGATCACATAGGCCAGGCGCGCGAGAATTTCGCTCAGGTTGCCGCCGGTCTGCTTCTGCAGCAGCACCGACGAGGTAAAGAAGCGAACGTCCAGCAGCGGCACCCGCGTCCGTGAAATTGCGCAGCGCGATATCGAGCGGCGCGCCCAGGTTCTGTTCGTTGAACAGCGTGCGGAATTCCTGGCCCAGCGGATCGGCCATCTCTTCGCCCAGCATTTCCAGGCTGATGGAGAACGCGTGGCCGGCGCGCATGGAGCGCGCCAGAAAGTCGAGCGCTTCCGGAAACTGCTCTTCCAGCGTGTCCAGGCGCTTCTTGCGCTTGTGCCGCACGTAGAGGTACGGCAGCGATGCCGAAGACCAGCGCCAGCACGATCGCGGTGGTCGGCCCGTTCAACAGGAACCGGCATCAGCATGCCCGAGCCCGAGTCCCGGAATCGTCGCCAGACGCCATCGCGGTCATCAGCCGCGTGGGCGACCAGTTCAAGCCGGCCTGCTGGATCTGCTCCTGCGCGTGCCTGCGAGAACTGCAGCGAGCTGACCAGCGCGCTTGAAGCCGGTGCGGCTTGTCCGGCTCGATCTCCTTCAGCAGGTTGGTGATCGTGACCACCGGTCTCGCCGGAGGCCGTCTGCAGCATGTCGGCCACCTGCTTCTTGCGCCGCGCGTCGAAGAACTTCAGCCCGACGCTCACCGCCAGCAGGATGAGCGCGAAGACGACGACGAACGCAACGATAACCGCCAGCTGGCATCTAGTTAATCTCCACCACCGTCTGGAACATCTGCGTCGGCAGCGTGATGCCGCACGCCTTCAGCCGGTCGTAGAACTTGGGCCGGATGCCGGTGGCGCGGAAGCGGCCCAGCACTTTGCCCGATTCCGGTGATGCCGGTCTTCTCGAACAGGAAGATGTCCTGCAGCGTGATGATGTCCTGCTCCATGCCGACCACTTCGGTGATGTGCGTGATGCGGCGCGTGCCGTCGCTGAAGCGCGACGACCTGCACGAACAGGTCGACCGCCGACGCGATCTGCTGGCGGATGGAGCGGATGCCCATGTTGGCGTTGGCCATGCCCACCATCACTTCGAGGCGGCCCAGGCCGTCGCGCGGCGTGTTGGCGTGGATCGTGGTGAGCGAGCCGTCGTGACCGGTGTTCATGGCCTGCAACATGTCCAGCGCTTCTTCCGAGCGGACCTCGCCGACGATGATGCGGTCGGGCCGCATACGGAGGGCGTTGATGACCAGCTGGCGGATGTGGATGGCGCCGGTGCCTTCCACGTTGGCCGGGCGGGTTTCCATGCGCGCCACGTGCGTCTGCTGCAGCCGCAATTCGGCCGCGTCTTCGATGGTGACGATGCGCTCGTCTTCCGGAATGTAGGAGGAGAGCGCGTTGAGCAGCGTGGTCTTACCGGAGCCGGTTCCGCCGCAGATCAGGATGTTCAGGCGCGCCTTCACGCAGCCTTTGAGCAGTTCCAGCATGCCCTCGGTCATGGCCAGCTTCGCCACCAGGTCTTCGCCCTTCAGTCGCGTGGCGGCCGAAACGGCGGATGGAGAGCAGCGGGCCGTCCACCGCCACCGGCGGAATGGCGGCGTTGACGCGCGAGCCGTCGGGCAGGCGGGCGTCCACCAGCGGCGACGATTCGTCCACGCGGCGGCCCACGCGCGAGACCACTTTTTCGATGATGCGCAGCAGGTGCGCGTCGTCTTTGAACTCCACCGGCGTGCGGTAGAGTTTGCCGCCGCGTTCCACGTAGACCAGGTGCGGCGTGGTGACCAGAATGTCGCTGAGATGGTGGGGTCCTGCAGCAGCGGCTCGAGCGGGCCGAGGCCGAAGACCTCATCGAGAATTTCCTCGATGACGCGGTCCTTTTCCACCAGGCTGAGCGGCGTCTTCTCTTCTTCCACCAGCTTGGCGACGGCGGCGCGGATTTCCGCGCGCACGCGCTCGCCGGCCATGGAGGAAAGCGCTTCCAGGTTGATGCGGTCCAGCAGCTTGCGGTGGAGCGTGAACTTCAGCTCCTGGTACTCGGGAGTGTAGCCCTCGCGGTTGAAGAGGCGGTTGACCCAGCCGGTCTCCCGGTTCTCGCCGTTCGTGCTTGATACTGCGTGCATGATCTATTACTGAGCATCGGCCATCGTAGTCAGTCCTCCTTCATCCGAAGTCAGCTGGCCGTCACAGCCGGTCTGTCTACCTAAACAGCCGAACTTTTTTCGCCGTCTTTTCTTCTTCCAGGCTCGCCAGCTTGCACCGCCAGCTTGCGCAATCTGCTTGCCCAGCTCGGAGTTGCGGTTCAGCATGCGGCCTTCGGCATAGGTCTCGTACAGCTCCGGATAGTCGTTGGGAACCATGCAGAAGATCGGGATGCCCAGCATCTTTTCCAGTTCGCCCGGCGTGATGTCCAGCCGCTTGGGCGCGCGGTTGAGAATCAGCCGGATGCGGCTCTTGCCGTAGCCGCTGTCGAGCAGCGTCTGAATGATCTGCTTCGACTGGTGCAGCGCCGGAACCTCCAGCGTGGTCACCAGGCAGGCTTCGTCGATCTCTTCGAGCGCCGCCATCGCCAGTGCGGCTCAGGCTGCGGCCCGAGATCGACCAGCGTCCAATCGTAATGCGGCCGCGCGAAGCCGAGCACATGCCGCACCTGATCGTCCTTGGGCTGCTGCTTGGAAGCCAGCGCGAGCGGCGCGGAGACGATCTCCACTCCCGGAATGCCGTTGGAGACCAGCGCCTTCCAATAGTGAGATGTCCAGCCGGTGCAGGTTGTTGACCGCGTCCAGAATCGAGTAGACCGCCTTGGTCTTGGTGATGAACGCGACCATGCCGGCATCCAGATCCAGATCGGCCAGCAGCACCTTCTGGTTCTGCCGTCCCAGTTCGGCGGCCACGTGGCAGACCAGCGTGGTGGCGCCGCAGCCGCCCTTGGCGGAAATGAAGCCGAACGCCTTGCCCGCTGCCCTTGGCGCCGCCGTCGCGCCGCCGGCTGCGCTCCACCGAGCGCTTTTCGAGCGCGCTTGCGCAGGGTCTCCTGCAGCGGCGGATACAGATATTCGTTGATGCCCGCGCGCATCGACGCCAGAATCGCGTCCGCGTCCGCCGTAGTTGTTCAGCGCGATGATCATCGGGTCGCCGATCGCTCCGCGGATGTGAGGCCACCAGGCCTTCGAGCGGTTCCTGCCAACGTGCTGATATCGACCAGCACGACGTCCGGCCGCATGCGCTCCAGGCGGTCCAGAAAATTGCTCACGTCGCCGATGTCCTGGTGTTCCACAATGATGCGGAATGGCAGGTCGGACAAGCCAGGCCTGCGCCTGCTCCCAGAGGTCGCGGTTTTCGATCGCCAGCCCGATGGTCAGCGGATACATGTACTCTGCCGAGCTCCGCTCACGGCCGGCGCCGTTCCGGCACCGGATTCGGCCCGGCCGGGTAGGCATGGAGCGCCTGGTCCGGCGCCGCCGGCAACCGGGATGAGCTGGCAGTTGCGGCGCTTGCGGCGCGGGATTGCCCTTCTGCTTCGCTGCTGCTGGCATCAATTGCTCGACCGGCATGGTCGGCTCGGCGGATGCACCGGCACCGGCTCCGGTCTTGATCCATACCCGGCTGTCGCAGCGGGACGTGGCTATTGGGCTCCAGGAATGAAGTGGTATAGGTCAGTTCCGGCGGCTTGGCTGATTGGCTGGAATCGGCCGCACCAGCTCCGGCGTCACGATCACCAGCAGTTCGCGTGTTGTTCTTGGACTTCGCGCGGCTCTGGAACAGCTTGCCCAGGATCGGAATGTTGCCGAGGCCGGGAATCTTGTTCAGCGTCTCCGTGGTCTGGTTATCGAGCAGGCCGGCGATCACGAAGCTCTGGCCCGCTTCCAGTTCGACTTCGGTCTGCACGCGCCGCGTGGTGAAGCCCGGCACCGTGATGCCGGCTATGCTGACCGCGTTGGAGTAATCGAGCGAGCTGACTTCCGGCGTCGACCTTCAGGTGGATGGTGCCGCGCGGCGTAACCTCCGGCAGGAAGTTGAGCTGAATGCCATATTCGCGGTAATACTGAATGGTCACGGCGCCCGGCGTACGCGGCTCTGCACCATCGGGACCGGGAATTCGCCGCCCGCGACGAAGCTCGCCTGCTTGCCGCTGATGGCCAGCACGTTGGGTTCGGCCAGCATCTCCAGCAGGTTCTTGGCCTTCGAGGGCCTTGATGGTTGCGCCCAGGTTGATGTCCTTGCGGAACAGCAGAATGTTCAGCGCATCCGAAAGGTCGAACGTTCCCGAGCCAGTCCACTCCCGCGGAGCCGAACTGGCCGGTGCTGATGCCGGTGGACTGGTTGAAGGCAGTGCTGAGCGAAGTTGACGCCCAGATTGCAGGTTCTGGCTGCGGTCCACATTGGCGAACCGCACCTTCAGCAGAATCTGCGGCTCCACCGGCGGAACATCCACGCGCAGCAGGTTCACGGCTCTTGCCCAGCGACGCGGCGATCGCCATCACGCGGTCCGCCGTCGAAACGTCTTTCACCGTGCCGCGCACGAAGGCCGTGTCGTTTTCGAAGGTGACGTTGATATCGTCGTCGGGAAAATCGCGCGCGATCTGCTGCCGCACCGCGTCCAGCCTGTGCGGGCTCATGCGCACGGTCAGGTCGTAGACCAGGCGCGCGCCGCCCTGCTGCCAGACGATCAGCGAGGTTTCGCCCGGCGCCTTTCCGTTGATCAGAACCTCCTTCGGATTGACGGCCACGGCTTCGGCCAGGTCGCCGTTGGCGATGGAAAGCGCTAGCATGGCCACCGGGCTGTCGATGATCATCGACATTGCCCACGGTCACCACCAGATTGCCGTCCACCCCGGGGCGCTTTGCTTCCTGGGAGGCTGGCCTTTCCTGCGGCGTGGTCGCGGTAAGGAAGCGAGCCGGTGCAGGCTACTACAAGCAATCCAAGCAAGGGACGCATTCTATTTCGCCTCGCCGTTATTCTTGACCTCCGCGGTGTTGCTCTTTATCTCCGTTTCAGACCCGGAGAACGTAACGTCGTGCTTCAACGAACCCGAGATAATCTCCATCACGAAAGGGGGTCGTGTCTTGATGGGCGGCGTTTCCGCCGCTCTGGCCGCTTCGGTTCGCGGACGGGCGCGGGAGCCGGCCGCTCCACTGCGGGCGACGGCGCATCGGCCGGAAGGTTACCGCCTCTGAAGAGCAGAGCGACCGCGGTGCCGGGGGTCTTCGCCACCTCGCGATCGAGCGGATTGCGCAGCACGAGCTGGATTGTGGTCTGCCTGGATGCCAGGCTCAACATCTCGGCCTGCTCCGGCGTTACCAGCAGATTCACTACCTGCACGGTGATCGGCTTGCCTTCCGCGTCTTTCTTGAAATCCTGGCCGGCGGAGAGCACCTCGATGTTCTGCAGCATCGTCTTCGACTGCACGCCCAGCGCTGCGCTGGTGTTGGTAGCGCCGGGCGTGCCGGAGATCAGCACGTCCACGCGCATGCCGGGGATGACGAATCCGGCCACGCCGACAACTTCGTTCACGCGAATCGCGACGGCGCGCATGCCCTGGGGAATCATGGCCGCCAGCCCGCCGCCCGCGCCTTTGCTGGCAAGGCGCGAATCGATGATCGGCTCCGGCGAAAGATGCGCGTGATCACGCCGCGGCCGACCAGATCCTGCGGGCGCGCATACGCGCCCTCCGGCGCGGCGCCGGTCCAGTCGGCTATTCTGACGTCTTCTCCCTTCAATACGACCCCCGACTTCCAGGTTGCGGGCAGCAACAACGCGAGCTGAATGGTGGCCGCAGCGGCTTTCGCCGATGCGGACGCGATGAAGCCAGAAGGCGGTAGAGCAGCAGGCTCGCGACCGACGCCACCACGAAAGCGAAGATCAGAACCCCTACAAACCGTTTATTCATTGCATTCTTTCTCGTCCCACCGCACTGCCACCGCACTCCGACCGCAACGGCAAGCCTGCGTTCACATTCCCTTCCGCCAGCCGGTAGCCTCGCCCAGGCCTGAATCCGGCCAGCGGTCCGGCGCCTCAGGTTTTGCCGAGCATGCCGGCAACGCCGAAAAGGTTGCCCGGCAGGCTCCCGTGTCAATGCTAGCTGGTGGTGTTGGCCGTGGCGAGCTGGCTGTTCGTCGCGGTCCAGATGCCCTTGATGCTGCCGCCGGCGCCGATGAAGAGGGCGGCCGAAGCCAGCGCCACGAACGCCATGAGCAGGGTGTATTCGATGAGATCCTGGCCTTGTTCGTCATTCCAAAAGTTACGCAAAAACGTCATTGTGGTTTCGCTCCTAAGTTGTGGATTGGGGTTTGGTGATCGCTCGATCACTTGCTTCGAGTTTTCGTGACCTCGCGATCACGGCTTTTTCCGCGATCCATGGCAGGAATCGACGAAATAGGATTGTTCGCGTCCGCTGCAATGGCTGTTTCGGCCGATTGCGCGGTGGCGGACCGGAATACCAGCGCGACGCCATCGTCGTAAACGAGGCGCCAGCGGCTGGAAATTCTTCAGCGCGCCCGACAAGGGCGTGCCCGGGGGCAATAAAATGGTGTCGACAGCCGAAACGGGCCAGTGTGTCTTCCCAGCCGTACTTCACATTCAGCACGTCGACGGCCTTCTGCTCGAAATCGTGCGCCGTAAAAATCGCTGCGGCCGTCGATGAACACGCGGATTCGCGGGTAGAGCCGGTAGATCAGATAGTCGCCCCACTGGTCGTAGGTAAAGATGCGCGCGGAAACGGATCGTCCCAATGCGTCCCGCGAAATCTGTCGATGGCGGCGGCGGGATAGTTCTTCGGATCGAATTCGGGCCGGAAACTTCTGGGCGGATGCGGCGCGAACAAGAGCGCGGCCACAATGGCAATGCCTGCCACGCTGACCACGTGCCAACGGCCGATTCGATCGGTCTCGGTAAGCTCTGCCGAGGCGGAGTTGAATTTGCGCGCCGCGCCGCGCAGCCACGCGGCCACGTTGAATTGCGGGAACGCTGCCAGCCATTCCGCGAGCATCGCCGCAATCGGCGGGCGCGGCGACAACAGAGAACAGCGGAATGTTGCGCGCGGCCAGCAGCGCCCCGTGGGCGAAGACGACAATGAGAACCGCCTCCACGTAGCTGCGCCGGCGGAAGCTCCAGAACACCGACGCCGGCGCCCAGCAGCAGCAGCGATTCGAAGAAGATCGCAATCGGGATGGTGGAAGCTGAGCGAGAGAAATTCCTGGATGTGCTGCGAGGCGTATGGATCGCGCAGGTACTCGAACCATGTGTACGTGCAGATGATAGGTGTACGGGTTCACCAGGCTGGCCGCCAGGCACGCGACAGCGCAAAGGAAGTAGCGCCTGGCGGCTTGGCTTGCCTCGCGCCGCGTGGCCGAGTTGGGGTCGAGGGCCATCTTCAGCAGTTCGCCTGCGCCGTACGCGCCGATGATCACGATTCCGACCAAGAAGCCGCCGTGCAGGTTGGTCCACACAACGGTTGCTGCAGGCAACGCAAGGAGGTACTTTGATTGACCCGCACGAACCCGCTCGAGCGCGGAGTAAAAGAGTACCAGGAAAAGCAACGTGAACAGATGTGGCCGCGCCAGCCAATGAATGGAAGAGGAGGCGGCCGCGAATCGTAGTAAACAGGATGGCGACAATTGCATTCGAATTCCGGCGGGCAAGACGGAATACTAACGCAAACGTAATCGATATAATTAGAATTGCAAACAGCGCGACGGCGGCAGTCCGCCGTGCGCATTCAACCAGGCAAACAGCAGGTCGGAGATCCATTCCCAGGCGTACCAGACGCCGTCTGGTTTCGAGAACGAAAAGAGGTCGCGCATTGGGACCACATGGTTGCGCGGCGATCCATTCGCCCGGTGCGGATGTGCCAGCCCGTATCGCAATCGCTCAACAAGGTCTGCATTCCGTCCATTCGCCCGAAGAGAAACACAATGGGCATGAGGAAGGCGAAATCCGTCAGGGACGGCAGCATTCTAATCGCAAATTGTGAATCGCGAGCTTCCATAAAATTCATGCCCGTTCAGGCTGCGGGAGCCGGCCCAACGCGGGCGAGGAGAATAGCGGCCTTTGTAGAGGCCGAAAATCCACATAATTCAGACTCAAAGCTACGGTTGTGGGGCCGTGGTTTTCATTAGAAACGCGTGTTACCGCGCCTTGGCAATGAATGCATTTCGGATTGAAGGAATGGTGCGCCGGAAGCTCGATTTCGACGGTGACGATTTGCTCCCAGGCTTGGCGCCGGCACTGTGCTGGTTTCGGTCTCCCACGCGATCAAGAGCCCGTTCCGGCTCATGTTTTCGGTGCGCATCGCGCCGTGGATGCGGATCGCCGGGCGAAGCTACGTAACATCGAAGCTTGATCTCGATTCGCGGATTCTCGCGCCGGTTAATTTTGCATTTCATGAGTCAATTGCAAAAGTAACGCTCTCATGAGCTTGGCGCAATATCGTAAATGGGTTACAGCGACGAGCCTCCGAAGGTTAATAGAAGCGCAAAACGCCCCAGGGAATTCCCTCGAAAACTAATTACCAACCGGCTTCCAGGCAATGTTTACCGGTAGATTGAGGCTACTTCCGGTAGCGTTAATGGATAGCAATCTCGAATTTTCTCATATAAATTTTGGCAGGATGAAGTCAACTGAAGCACCTTTGTATGATATCTGTCTTATGAACGACTTATGTTATGCGATGCGAGGTGCTGTCGCGATGTTGATCCGTTGATTTAATTTAAATTTGTATTGATTTCTAGATAAATTTTATTGACAACCGAGGTAAATATGAAGCACAATTCAGAAGAATCTGAGGGGCAGATGAATCGGGAACTTACACGATTTCAATCTGCAACCCACTAAGGAAAAGCTCGAAGAAGGGACAAAGATATGACGCGCATTCTTCTTTATAGCGACGAACCCATCCTTGCCAAAGGGCTCGAGTCCGTGCTGCGCCAAGTGGAAGGTTTCGATCTGCTGCCGACCTGCGGAACGGTAGCCAGTCTTATGGAGCAGATGAACGGGCGCACTCCGGACCTGGTCCTGATGGACCTGACGCCGGAAATCACCTTCGCCGTGCTGAGCGAGATGAAGCACGCGATGATGAACTGCAAGATCGTTCTCTGGGTGAACTCGATCTCCACGGAGTTGGCGTTCCAGGCAATGGGCCTGGGCGTCCGCGGCATTCTCCGCAAGACCCTGCCCACCGATCTTCAGGTGAAGTGCTTACAGAAGGTCCAGGCCGGCGAACTGTGGTTTGAAAAGGCCCTCACCGACAGCTTCCTCTGCGCCCGCCGCGTGGCGCTGACCCAGCGCGAAGGCCAGTTGGTGAGCCTGCTCTCCCAGGGATTGAAGAACAAGGAGATCGCCACCACCCTGATGATCTCCGAAGGCACCGTGAAGGTCTACCTCTCGCGCCTATTCCAGAAGGTTGGAGTGAAGGACCGGTTCGAGCTGGCGCTGTTCGGCTTGAAGAATCTGACCACCGGCCAGCTTCCAACGACGGACAGGGGAGCGCGCGCCGGCGCTACACCCTTGCCCGGGCTGCGTTCGCTGGTTCTCGAGAGGCCGGCGGATCGTCCGGAAGTCCCGCCGCGTTTTGCTACGCCGATACGGCCGATGGTCCAGCGGAGCTATTAGCCAAGGGCTTAGCCTTTGATATTCCGTGCAGGATTTCGAAGTCAGAAGCTGGGAGGCGAGGAAGTCAGAATGGCGTTTGGCAGATACACCAAGGGCCTTTTTCTGACTTCTCCCCAGCCGTTTATTGGCCCGCCCGCAGCCAGCTAGTCAAGATATCCCTCTGCAATCCTCCAACTCCTGGCGAAGGAGCAATTGACCAAGTTCTCTTCGAGTTCTTTCCAAGCGTCGCTTCGATGTCACGCGATCCATTTAGCTTAAGCTTATCCCCGGGCATTTTGGCCGTTAACGCCGCGTTCAACGCCTTAACCGATGCGGCGGCCCCGTCGATCTGCGCAACCCAATCCCCCACTTGCATTCCAGCCGCTTCCGCCGGAGACCCCGCGTCTACGCTTGTGACGAACAGCTTGCCATCACGCGCCTGCACGTTGACGCCGAGGTAGGCGCCGGGCGCGTCCTCCATTTTGACCTTCGTCTCCAGCCCCGCCAGCGCGAAGTACTTGGCGTAATCCGGCTCCCTGGTGGTGGAAGCATATGAGAATACCTCGTCCAGTGGACCGCCCGCCGCCCTTTCGCACTCTTCGCGGAACTCGGAGTCGGTGAAGCCGCGCTTTTTCGTCTTGTAATAAGTTTGATAGAGCCCGCGCATCGCATCGTCGAGCGACTTCCGGTTACCGCTTCCCGCGCGAATCGCCAGATCGAGGATCGCCCCCAACATGCCGCCATTGTCATAGTAAGAGATGGTCGTATTGCGGTCGCCGCCCACGCCCGATGTGCCCCACGTGGTCCAACTCGATTCGGTAGCCGACTGATAGCGATGGCCCGCGGCGTTTTCGAACTTCGTGATCGCGCCCGCCATTTTCTCCAGATACTGATCGCGCGTCATCAATCCCGCGCGTACCAGCACCAGATCCTGGTAATAAACCGATAGGCCTTCAGAGACCCACAACATATTCGTTTGATTTTCGGTTTCGTAATCGAACGGGCCGAGCGCGAGCGGCCGTATCCGTTTCACGTTGAAGTTGTGAAAATATTCGTGCGCCACGTAGCTCAGCCAGCGCAGATAACCCTCGGGCGTGCCGAGGCTGTTTCCATTGAAGAGAATCGACGCGGAATTCAGGTGCTCCACACCGCCGTTTCCCGTGCCAATCATCAGAAACGTGTAGTGCGTGTATGGTACCTCTCCCATAAGGCGCGTCGCGGTCTCTACCATGCGTTTGAGATCGGCCAGCATGCGCGGGCGATCCACGGCGGCTGCGACGTTCTCCACGGCGACGTCGTGGGGCACGCCGTTGACGGTAAACTGCAGCAATTCCTGGTTCCCCATCAGAATGGGGGAATCGTAGAGCACGTCGAAATCGGCGGCGGAAAATGCATTGGGGCGGTCTGGAACGCGGTCAAGCCCCGTAGCCACGCTCTTCCATCCCGCGGGCGGTTCGAGCGCAATCGTAACGGGCCTGGCAAGTTGACCCGGCTCATAGACAAACAGTCCCGGCGGCGAGAGCAGCGCCCGCGTCTCGCTAAGAAAGTTCTGCACCGGAAACGATACCGTTCCCAGCACGTCGTAGGTCAATATCACGCTTGTCGAGCCGCCGGTCACTACTCTCCAGGAGTTCCTGGTGTTCTTTTCGAACGGTAAGGCCCGTCCCGCTCCGTCCGCCGCGGCGAAATTGCGCACGTTCTTTTCGAAATCGAGAATGCGATAGTAGCCGGGCGCCCAAGCCGGCATGATGAAATCGTGGAATTCGCCGCGCAAACCGTCGCAATGCATGGTGACGTGGAACAGATGGTTGGCGGGCTGCGGCATTGACACCGTAAAGCTTGTCGTGACGGCCGTCTGGGCGGAAAGTAGGCTGCATGCCGCGAAGAACGCGGCTCCCAGCGGGGCGATTCGGCGATGGAGCATGCGGCGAGTCTATTCCATTGCTGGCCGCGCCGTCAATGGCGAATCGATCGACGTGCGCCAAAACCGGCGATCGGGATAGAATCGGAAATTCATGCGCCGTCTATTCCTCGCTCTCATCGCTACATCGCCACTACTTCATGGGCAGGTCCTCAACATGTCGCGGGATCTTATTGCTCGCGGCGTCGCCAGCGCCAACATGCTACCCGATTCGCCCGCGTCAGATGCCCGTCCGCTCTTCGAGGCTGCGGTGGCCTATGCGGTCAAAAACGGCATACCCACCATGATTGCCGATCCTGGCGCCTACTATTTCCTTACTCTCAGGAATACCGCCACGCACGCTCTTATCAGCGCTGCGGCCAATCTGACGATAGACTGGCAGAACTCGGACCTTCTGTTCCACTCCAGCAACGTCTCGGCGGTGCAGTTTAGCAATTGCTCTGGGCTAACCATGCAGAACTTCACCCTGGATTACCAGCAACTGCCATTTACTCAAGTCACCGTCGGGTCCGTGGACTCAGCCGGCCAGTCATTCACGTTCACGACCCTTCCCAATTATCAATCGCCCGCCGATTTCAACGCCAACCGCGCCGCGGATGGGAGCGATGCGATCTGGATGTTTGTTTTCCGAAACGGCGTGCCCCTCCAGCAAGTGGGGCGGATGGCGGCGAAGCGGCCGGTCACGGGGAATACGATCGCGATTAGCGACGTCAACGATCCTTGGGCCAAACCGGCGCAATTGGCGGCCATTCAGCCGGGCGATACTGTCGTCTTCACCGACCGTTCCGGATCTCCGGCGATTAACTTCGTGGGCGGGCAGAACGACGCCATCCACAATGCCTCCATCTATTCGGCAGGACAAATCGGTCTCTATTTCGGACGCACGAATGGCGCCACCGCCGACCACGTTCAGGTGATACCAAGACCGGGGACCACCCGTCTCATCAGCACCAACGCCGATGGCATCCATACCAGTTTTGCCCTGGGCGCGAACGTCTTCACGAACAACATCGTACGCCGCACCTGTGACGATGCGCTCGCGATCTCCGCGGCATGGCTGGCGACGGTGAGCCAGACGTCCGGCACGAGCGTCACGGTGAGTCGCAGTTTCGGCTCGCCCTTTCCACCCAACGTCCCGGTTTCATTTATCGACCCCAGCACGGAGGCGACCGTTGGAACGGCCACAATTCTTTCCGAAACGCCGCCTTACGCGCAGCAGTCGTTGACGGATGGGGAGACAGTCACTTTGACCCTAGATCGCCTGATTCCCGGCATCGCGGCGAATTTCGGAATGACCGACAACGACCCCGCCAAGCGAGGCTCAGGCTCGGTGATTGCCTACAACACGGTGCAGGAAGGCGTCTTCGCGCGGGGAGTATGGCTGGCCGGCGTGCAGAATGTCTCGGTACACGACAACTACATTCAGCGCACCAGCAGCAATGGAATTTTTATTCAGCAACTCGGCGCCGATAACACCGACGCCGGGCCCTCCACGGGTATCTCTATTCAGAACAATCTGGTGGACGATGCCATCAATTACGCCGATGTCTCGCACGGAGTCGCCTTCGCGGCGGCCTCGATCTATTCGGTATCGCAAAACAATCAGAACGCGCAAGTCACTACCAGCCCGCACGCGAATATTACCGTGACTGGCAACCGGGTCACCAATTCCGCACGATCCGCGATTCGCCTGGAGAATGTAAATACCGGCGCTATCACGGGCAATGTAATTCAGGGATTCGGACTTGCGCCGGCCGTCAATGTCTTTACCGCGCCTTCCTGCTGCGAAACGTTGGCGCAATACCAGGCGGATTTCGCGCAGGCCGTACTCACGCCCAGTTCGTTGGCGGTCTCGGTGGCGAACAACACGTCCCGCGGAGCGGGCAGCCTGCTGGTGAATGCATCGACGGCGAGCGGATATCCGAGACTTGGCGTGGGTTCCTTCGCCGCCGCGTATGGAAGCGGCCTCGCGTCAACCACGATGATCGCATCGCCGCCATACCCGCTGAATCTCGGCGGAGTAACTGTGACAGTGAAGGACAGCTCGGGGATAACGCAGCAGGCGGCGGTTCAGGCTGTTTCGCCTAACCAGGTGAACTATCTGTTGCCGGACGGCACGGCTGCAGGGATTGCCACGGTGACGATCGGTTCTTCATCCGGAAGCGCGCAAATCGATGCGGTCGGCCCCGGGCTCTACTCGATGAGCGGCGACGGGAAGGGTGTCGCCGCCGCGAATGCCGCTCTTTATTCAGCGGACGGAAGCTTCGTCGCCGAGAGCGTGTTTCAATGCAGCGCGGCGGGCGTATGCGTCGGCGTGCCGTTGGACGTTGGTACGCCGGGCCAGGAGCTTGTTGTTACTTTGTACGGCACCGGCCTCCGCAATATCAGTTCGCTGCAGAATGCCTCCGCGAGCGTGGGAGGAGTGAGTGCGGGGTTGTTATACGTTGGGGCGCAGGGGCAGTTTCCAGGACTGGATCAGGTGAACCTGGTGATCCCGCGAAGTTCGGCGGGAGCGGGAGAGGTCCCGGTGGTGCTCACCGTGGATGGACAGACTGCGAATGCGGTTACGGTGAATGTGAAGTAGGTTAAGGGGCTTATAGGGCTGAGTCTCTCGTACTCAGGCCCCCATCCCAAACACCCTTTCGAAAATTCGATCCACATTCCGCAACTGCCGCTCGAGCGAGAAGGCCTCCGCGATCTTCTCGGGCGTCAGCGCCTTCGCGATTTCCGGATCGGCCTCGATCGCCGCGCGGAAATCGCCCTCTTCCTCCCAGCGCTTCATGGCGTGCGCCTGCACCAGCCGGTAAGCCTGCTCGCGCAGCATGCCCGCCGCCGCCAGATCGAGCAGCAACTGGCCCGAAAATACCAGCCCGCGCGTCAGCTCCAGATTGCGCCGCATGCGCTCCGGATAGACGAGCATCTTGTCCACCAGCTGCGTCGTCTTGTCCAGCAGATAATCGGTCAGAATCGTCGAATCCGGCAGAATCACGCGCTCCACCGAGGAGTGCGAGATATCGCGCTCATGCCACAGCGCGACATCTTCGAACGCCGCCTGCGCATTCGCCCGCACCACGCGCGCCAGGCCGCAGATCTGCTCGCAGGTCACCGGATTCCGCTTGTGCGGCATCGCCGAGCTGCCCTTTTGCCCCGCGCGAAATACTCCTCCGCCTCGCGCACTTCCGTGCGCTGCAGGTGCCGCACTTCGAGCGCGATCTTTTCGCACAGCGCCGCCGCCAGCGCCAGCGCCGCGACGAAGGCCGCGTGCCGGTCGCGCTGGATCACCTGCGACGCCACCGGCGCCGGCTTCAGGTCCAGCCGCGCGCAGATGCAGTTCCTCCGCTTCCGGCCCGATATGCGCGAACGTGCCCACCGCGCCCGAGATCTTGCCTACGCGCAGATCTTCCGCCGCCGCGCCGCAGGCGCGCCAGGTTGCGCCCCGCCTCTTCGTACCAGATCGCGAGCTTCAGTCCGAACGTGACCGGCTCGGCATGCACGCCGTGCGTGCGGCCGATCTGCACCGTGTGCTGGAACTCCAGCGCGCGCCGCTTCAGCACTTCGCGCAGCGCCTCCAGATCGCGCAGCAGAATCGCCGCCGCCTGCTGCAGCAGCAGCGCCTGCGCGGTATCCACCACGTCGTTCGAGGTCAGCCCGTAGTGCAGCCAGCGCGAGCCGCCGCGTGGCCCGCGCCGCCATGGTTTCCGCCACCGCGGTGGTGAAGGCGATCACGTCGTGCTTCACTTCTTTTTCGATTTCGTGGATGCGCGCCACGTCGAAACCGGCGTGCGCGCGCAGCAGCCGGCGGCGCTTCGGCCGGGACCACGCCCAGCTCGGCCAGCGCCTCCGACGCCGCCAGCTCCACTTCGAGCCATTGTTGAAACTTGTTCTGGTCGCTCCAGATCCGGCCCATTTCGGGCCGCGTGTATCGGGGAATCATGATGTGCTCAGAAGTTGAAATACTTCAGAATCGGTAAACTTCGAGACGTGTTCTGCGCCGCGATCGCCAGCCTGCGCCGCAAGGCCGCGCGCTTCGAGCGCCTGGCTCGCCACCATCTCGCACGATCGCCGGATGATTATTGTGCTCGCTCAAATGCCCCAGGATCAAGTGCGCGGTCGAGGAATCCAGATCCTCGCGTCAGATAATCCGACATCCACCAGGTTCGAAAGATGCCCCACGCGGCTCATCACGCGCTGCTTGACGGACCACGGATACGGCCCCACTTTCAGCATGTCCAGATCGTGATTCGCTTCGAGCAGCAGCAGATGCGCTGCGCCGCAGATGAAATTTGATCGATTCCGGAATATAGCCCAGATCGGTGGCCATGCCGATGCTCACGCCCTCCGCCTCGAAGCAGAAGCCCACCGGATCGACGGCGTCGTGCGGCACGCTGAAGCTCTGCACTTCGATATCGCCGATCTGAAAACTCGCGCCCGGCCTGGAACGTCTCCAGCCTCTCCGGCCCGTCTCGCCCCAATCGATCGCGGGCGCGGTCAGCCGCGTCAGGTAAATACGTCTTGCCGACTTTCTTGCGCGCCAGCACCGGCAGCCCGGAGACGTGGTCGGAATGTTCGTGCGTGATCAGGATGGCGTCGAGCGATTCGACGCTCTCGCCGATCGCGGCCAGGCGCTTCGCGGTCTCGCGCATGCTGAGTCCCGCATCCACCAGAATGCGCGTACTCTCCGTCGCCAGAAGCGCCGCGTTTCCGGCACTGCCGCTCGCCAGTACGCAAAACTTAACGATTGCCCCATTCCTCCAAGACCTCAGAATACACCTATTCCTCTTCAAACAAAACCGTCCAAAAATGTTTCCCGTGACTTTAGCGCCGGCCAACGCTTTTTCTCAGTCACAGAAGTTTGAAAAAACCCGGATCTCGCTAAAATCAAAAGCCCTTAATCCCGTTTGAGGAGCTGGGCCCACGCCGATTTTTTCGCCCCCTCATGCAATATTCGAATTGGGAAGACCATGAACTGCGCATCCGCGGCCGAACGGCTGAAAAAATTCGAGGGATCGACCTCTTACATGTACCGCTGCACCGGCGGCGAAGTAACCGTCGGCGTTGGCCATGCCATTTTTGACGCCGGGCGCGCCCTCCGACTCCCTTGGAGCGGCGCTCCGGCGTCGAATCTTGTGACCAGCGATTTCGCGCGCGTTGCCGCGGCCGGTATAGGGTGCGCGGCGGCGCACTACCAAGGCCTCACCCAATGCCGTATGAGCGACGAAGCCATAGACGCTTTGTTGCTGGCCGATATAGAGGCGTTCGGGAAAAATCTCACCGCGAGCCTTCCCGCGTGGCAGGGTTATCCCGAGCCCGCGCAGCAGGCGCTGTTCGATATGGCCTACAATCTCGGTGTGGGCGGTTTGTTGAAGTTCCGCAAGCTGCTCGCAGCATGCGCCGCCAGCGACTGGGAAACCGCGGCCACAGAGTGCCATCGCGCGGGCATCGCCGACAGCCGCAATCGGGAAACGGCGGAGTTGTTCCGGCAGGCGGCCGGCGCGTGAGGCATGGATAAAGATGCCCCGCTGAAAAATATTCGCTCGGTGGAGGATCCGCGCGGCATAATAATTGCATAAGGGTGATTTCGAAATGAAAGTTTTGTGTGTACTCGCATTGCTCGCTTGCCCTGCGCTCGCGCAGGATTCCGCAGCGGCCATGGAGCTCTATAACAAGGGTGTCAAGCAATTGGACGCCGGCAAAGGCGACGACGCTCGCAAGAGCTTCGAGACGATCATGAAGGACTATCCCACCAGCGCTTACGCCAAACTCGCTAAGGAAGGCCTCGATAAGCCTTTGGTAGGTTCGATCACGTTCGTGGACACCAAGCCTCTTTCCGACAAGGAAATCCGCAAACAGTACGAACTCGCCGGCGCGCGCCTGATGGTGGGCCGCCCCTACAACCCCGACGATGGCGATCAGGCACGCACGCTGCTCGCTCAAATGATGTTGAAGCGCAAATTGAAGGCCAAAGATATCACGGTCACTTCCAAGGATCTTCCGGACCACAAGGTTGCCGTGACCATCACCGTTGTACATTGATCGGTTCCGCGGTGAATAAAAAGTCCGCATGAAGCTCGCGCGCATCCACGGCCACGGCGGACCCGAAGTACTGGTTTGTGAAGATGCGCCCGAGCCACGGATTAAGCCGACAGAAGTCCTGGTGCGTGTCGGCGCGTGTTCCCTCAACCATCTCGATCTCTTTGTGCGCGCCGGCATGCCCGGTGTGAAGATTTCCCTGCCGCGAATCCTCGGTAGCGATATCGCGGGCGAAGTGGTCGCGGTAGGGGAACTGTGTGAGCGCGTGAAGCCGGGTGGCGCGTTCTGCTTTCGCCCGGCCTGAGTTGCCGCCAGTGCGAGCACTGCCTTTCCGGCAACGACAATCTCTGCCGCCGCTATACCGTTTTTGGCTATGGCATCGATGGCGGCAACGCCGAGCTTCTCGCGGCGCCTGAATACAGCGTCATCCAGATCCCCGACGATCTCGGTCTTGAAGAGGCTGCCGCTGCACCATTGGTTACGCTCACCGCCTGGCACATGCTCATGACCCGCGCCAGGCTGCAGCCTGGTGAAGATGTGCTCGTACTTGCCGCATCGAGCGGGGTCGGCGCCTGCGCCATTCAGATCGCAAAGCTCTTTCAGTGCCGCGTAATTGCCACTGCCGGCGGCGAAGAGAAGCTTGCCAAAGCGCGCGAGCTCGGCGCCGATCACACAATCGATCACTACCGCCAGGACATCTCCGCCGAGGTGAAGAAGATCACCGCGCCGCCGCGGCGTGGATGTCGTGGTGGAACACGTCGGAGCCGCCACCTGGGCGAAGAGCCTCGAATCGCTGGCGCCCGCCGGCCGCCTGGTCACCTGCGGCGCCACCACCGGCTACGATGCCTCCATCGACCTGCGCTATCTCTTCACCAAACAGTACAGCGTCCTCGGCTCCTTATGGGAACCATGGGCGAGCTGACCACGGCGCTGAAATTCGTCTTCCGCGGGCTGATCCGGCCTGTGATCGATCGCGTCTACCCGCTGGCCGAAATTCGCGCCGCGCACGTGCGCCTGGAACGCAAGGAGCAGTTCGGGAAAATATTGGTCAAGCCGTAGCGTCGCCGCCGGACGCAATCTGCACAGTTCGGCTTGCGTCTGGCCTTCCAGGCTGGCACGATATCAGGCATGAAGATCGCCTGTATTGCCGCTCTGGCGTTTGCCGCCCCTCTATTCGCGCAGGGTCCAACTGGCGCCGCGGGCGACGAAGCCGCTGTCCGTGCGCTGGTCCAACAATACATGGGGGCCCGCGATCGCCAGGATCCCCACGCGATTGAAGCGCTGTTCACCGCCGACGCCGATCAACTCGTCTCTTCCGGTGAATGGCGCAAAGGCCGCCCCGAGGTGGTGAAGGGCACGATGGCCAGCTCGCAATCTACGGGCGGCAAGCGCACGATTAGCGTCGAATCCGTCCGCTTCCTTTCACCCGGCGTCGCGCTCGCCGATGGCCATTACGATCTCACTGGCCTCGCTGGCGGCGAAACCCGCCACATGTGGACGTCGCTCGTCGCCGTCAAAACGGCGGCGGGGTGGAAGCTCGCGGCCATTCGCAACATGCTGCCGGCCGCGCCTGCGAAATAACTGGGTACCGACGAACAATAACACCCCCGCCAACCCGTCCGTTATCGAGAAAGCCTCGCGCGATTGTCGTCTGCCGTCGTTCCTCTCGCGGTACCAATCCGTATATACTGACCCAGAGAGAACACATCCCGGAGGCCACCAAGTGACTAAACAAGAAGTTATCCTCGCGAACAAGGAATTCCTCTTCCCCGCAGTCTTCCATTTTTTCAAGGAGCCCCTGGTCGTCGCCCGCGCCAAGAACCAATACGTCTGGGACGCTGACGGCAACCAGTACCTCGATTTCCTCGGCGGCATCGTCACCGTCAGCGTCGGCCACTGCAACGACAAGGTCAACGCCGAAGTCCATCGGCAGAACGACACGCTGCAGCACGTCTCTACCGTCTTCGCCAACGAGCCGCAGGCGGCGCTGGCAAAAAAGATCGCCGGCCTGACTCCGGACGGAAAACTCACCAAATCTTTCTTCACCAACAGCGGTACCGAGGCCAACGAAACCGCCATTCTCGCCGCGCGCTGCTACACCGGCAATACCGAAATCGTCGCCCTGCGCCACTCCTATCATGGGCGCTCCTCCATGGCGATGGCCATCACGGGTCAAGGAGCTTGGAAGCTCGGGCCCCCACAGGCAGGCATCGTCCACGCCATTAACGCGTACTGCTATCGCTGCCCGCTCGGTCTGACTTATCCCAGTTGCGAAGTGCGCTGCGCGCAGGACATGGAGGATCTCATCCGCACGTCCACCAGCGGCCGCATCGCCGGATTCATCGCGGAGCCCATCCAGGGCGTGGGCGGATATGTCACGCCGCCCAAAGAGTATTTCCAAATCGTCGAAAAGATCGTCCGCAACCACGGCGGCATCTTCATCAGCGATGAAGTTCAAACCGGCTGGGGGCGCACCGGCGGCAAGTGGTTCGGCATCGAGCATTACGGCGTCACGCCCGACATCATCACCGGCGCCAAAGGACTCGGCAACGGCGCTCCCATCGGTCTCACTGTCGCTCGCCCGGAGGTGGCCGACGCCATGAAGGGCGCCACCATCTCTACTTTTGGCGGTAACCCCGTCACCACCACCGCGGCCAAAGCAGTGATCGATTTCATCGAGGAGCAGAACCTGATGGCCAATTGCTCCGAGACCGGCGCCTATCTCCGTGGCCGTCTCGAAGAACTGAAGGACAAGCACGAAGTCATCGGGGATATCCGGGGCATGGGACTTCTTGCAAGCCATCGAATTAGTGGAGGATCGCCAAACTAAAGCCCCCGCCACGGCTGCCACGGCGCAAGTAATGGAGGCAGCGCGCGAAAACCGTATCCTGCTCGGCAAGGGCGGCATGTTCGGCAACGTGCTGCGCTTCTCGCCGCCCATGAATATCGGTAGGAGCGATGTCGATCAATTCATCGATGCCCTTGATAAGAGCCTCGCCGTTTGCGGCGCGGCAGTGACTGGAGCGGGCGCCGCGCGATGACTACTTGGGACTGCCTAAGATAGCCGGGGACGAAGCGCGGCGTACAACTGAGGGAAGCAGGCCGGCGACAAGATCCGGAAAGCGATAGCGCTCTCGCGGGACAAACGTCGCCGGCGCTGGAAAGGGCGGCGGAATGACGCCTTCGATTGCGGGCTCGATTGGCGCGCCGACTTTAGGACGTTGTGTTGGCGGTGGCCAATTGGGTGTTGGTCGAACTCCAGATTCCGGAGATGCTGCCGCCGGCGCCGATAAAGAGGGCCGCCGACGCCAGAGCGACAAAGGCCATCAATAGCGTATATTCAATCAGGTCTTGTCCCCGTTCTTCTTTGACAAACGTTTTGAGCATGTGTTTCATGGGCTTAGGTATCCTCGCAGTTTTCATGCTAAGGTCGGCAAGGGAACCCGGCAAGTTGTATTTAGTTAATCCGCATAGAATTACTAAGCGGAAAGGTAATTGGAGAAAGATGCCGAAAGTAAATTCGGCGTATTACAGGATATACCGGCTCAGGTCCTGATCCTTGACGATGTCTGCAAGCTGCTTGCGCACATAGGTCGCATCCACCCGGAAGGTCTTCTTCTTCATATCCGGTCCCTCGAAGGAGATCTCCTCGAGCAGCTTTTCCATGATGGTGTGCAGGCGGCGCGCTCCGATATTTTCCGCGCCCTCGTTGACCTGCGCCGCGAAGCGCGCTACTTCTTCAAGCGCGTCATCGGTGAGCGTCAGCTTGATGCCCTCTGTTTCCAGCAGTGCGACGTACTGCTTGGCGAGCGCGTTCTTCGGCTCCTTCAGTATGCGGATGAAATCCTCCACGGTGAGCGATTTCAGCTCCACGCGAATAGGGAAGCGTCCCTGCAACTCTGGAATCAAATCGCTGGGCTTCGAGACATGGAAAGCGCCCGCGGCGATGAAGAGGATGTGGTCGGTGCGCACGAAGCCATAGCGCGTATTTACCGTGGTGCCCTCCACGATGGGCAGGATGTCGCGCTGGACGCCCTCGCGGCTCACATCCGGCCCATGGCCCGTTTCGCGTCCGGCGATCTTGTCGATCTCGTCGAGGAAGATGATGCCGCCGGATTCGACGCGCTCGAGAGCCACGCGCGTCACCTGATCCATGTCGATCAGCTTCTGCTCTTCTTCCTGCACCAGGTAATCGATCGCCTCCGCTACGCGCATCTTGCGCTTGCGCGTCTTCTGCCCGAAGAGATTGGGCAGCATGTCCTTGAGGTTGATCCCCATCTCCTCGATCCCGGCGTTGGTGCTGATCTCGAACGTCGGCGCGCGGTCCTTCACTTCGATCTCGACCAGGCGTTCATCGAGCTTGCCTTCGCGAAGGCGCTCGCGCAGTTTCTCGCGCGTGCGCTCCACGCTCTCGCTGGGTTCCGGCTGCGGAGGCATCAGCAGGTCGAGCAATCGCTCTTCGGCGTTGGTCTCGGCGCGTTCGGCTACTTCGTCGAGACGCTCTTCGCGCACCATGTCGATGGCGATATCAACCAGGTCGCGAATCATCGATTCGACGTCACGGCCTACATAGCCCACTTCGGTGAACTTGCTCGCCTCCACCTTCATGAAGGGCGAATTGGACAAGCCGCGCCAGACGCCGCGCCAGTTCGGTTTTCCCTACGCCGGTAGGGCCGATCATAAGGATGTTCTTGGGCATCACCTCGTCGGCCATTTCGGGCGGTAATTTTTGGCGGCGGGTGCGGTTGCGCAGCGCGATGGCGACGGCGCGTTTTGCGTCGGCCTGTCCGACGACGTGTTTATCCAGCTCACGCACAATTTCGCGCGGCGTCAGTTCGTCGAGCAGGGGCTCTTCATCCACGGATTGGCTGGGCAGATAGATCACCATGACTACGTCAGCTCCTCAAATATCACGTTTTCGTTGGTGTAGATGCAAATCTTCCCAGCGATTTTCATGGCCTCTTCGGCGATGCGCCTCGCCGAGAGCTTGGTGTTGCGAGTGAGCGCCAGCGCCGCCGCGGTTGCGAACGGGCCGCCCGAACCAATGGCGGCGATATCCTCGTCGGGCTCGATGACGTCCCCATTACCGCTCACTACATAAATCGATTTGACGTCGGCGACCAGCAGCAGCGCTTCCAGATGCCGCAGCACGCGGTCGGTACGCCACTCCTTAGCGAGTTCCACCACGGAGCGCGGGAGGTTGCCGTTGAACTGCTCCAGTTTCGATTCGAAGCGCGAAAAGAGCGCGAAGGCGTCGGCCGTCGATCCGGCGAATCCCGCAACAATCTTGTCGTTATATAGACGACGCAGCTTGCGGGCTGTTCCCTTGATTACCTCATGGCCCAGCGTTACCTGTCCGTCGCCCGCCATGACCACCTTGCCGTCGCGGCGCACGCAGAGCACAGTCGTAGACCGGATTTTTGTTTGCATTGTAATGGGTTTGTGTCGCGCAAGCCTATTCTAGCTTACGGAAGCCGGGCGGCAGGAAGGCAGAAAATCGCTACCCGCCGGCGGTTGAGATCGCCGCCGGCGGGTTGCTCCAGGCTGTTTCGACGGTGTTCTGCGGAGGCGAACCGTTAACGCAATTTTGCGGCGAGTTTTTCGGTCTCGATCGCGCCGTGCTCCCGCAGGATTTCGCGCGCCCGTTTTTCCTCATCGTCGCCGGCATACTGCACGGTCACCAGCGCTCCGCCCCGCCGCACGCCCTCGGCGTAGAAATCCGCCTCTTCGTCCGAGACGCCGTGGTCTTTTAGCAACCCAATGAGACCGCCGGCCCCTGCACCTACGCTCAGGCCGGCAATCGCGCCTGCTAGTGGCCCGGCGGCAATCAACGGCCCGATGCCGGGAATAAACACGGCGATCATGCCGACAATCAATCCGACGGCGCTCCCGAGAAAGGCGTCCTGTGCTAATTCCGTATCGCCCTCCACATTCTTGATTGGCCCAACGGCCGGCGTTTCGTGTCCGCGCGTATCGCCGGCGATAAAGCTTACTCGATCGCGCGCAAATCCTCCGGACAGTAAAGCTTCTTGCGCGACCTCTCCATCGCCGCGCGTAGGAAAAAACCCAGCCAGTGTATTCGCCATAGCGACATCATTACGGCACTCTGGAGACCACTGCGCGATAGCTCACGCCCAACGCCCCACCGGCATGCGCTAGCGCAGCGCCGAACGGACCTGATCGAGCGCGGTCTTCGTCTTGCGGATCTGCGCGGCGTCGGCAGGACTGTAACGTTGCTCTTCCTCCAGCGCCTGGCCTAACAGATCGGCGGCCTCTGCGTATTTTTTTTGACGAAAGCGCAGCAGGCCGAGATTGTTGCGGGCGACGGCCAATTGAAAGCCGCAGCCGGGGCATGGTTCCAGCAATCGGATCGCGTGCTTCATGTCCGTTTGCGCCGCCACCAACTTGCCATCGTCCATCAGAGCCAAGCCTTCGTCGCTTAGGGAGGTTGCATAGCGTGGGTCATTGGGCGCTACCCGCTCATAGATGGCCCGCGCTTTGCGCAGCAGCGGCAAGGCGAGTTCGCTGTGCCCCGCGGCGCGATGAATACGGCCCACATTCTGATACATGGTCGCCGACTCCACACCCTCCTTGGGCTCAGCCTCAATGGTGATGCGTAATGCTTCGGCGGCATAAGGTAGCGCTTCGTCCGGAAGGCCTGCGCGCAGGCGTATAGAGGAAATCCCGGCCAGCGCGTAGGCCAGTTGGATATCGTGCGGATACAATTCGCGAGTGATAGCGGCCGCTTCGTTAAACCGCGCTTCGGCGCTATCGAACGCTGCCAGCATTGTCTCTACGTGGCCCAGGGCGTTCATAGCCGCCACTGTCCGGATATGTTTAGGCCCATTGGCGCGGCGGCTTACGTCGAGCGATTCCTGGAATACCGACGCACTCTCGCGCCATCGGCCCTCTCCGCAGATGGTCTCCGCCAGATTGAATAGAGTGATTGTAAGATGCGGCTCATACGGCGCGCCGAGCGTACGGTATATCTCCACGGCCCCGCGATAGTAGCGCTCGGCCGTAACATAATCTTGCCGCGCCTCAGCTTCGAGGCCGTGCCGGTTCAGGGTCAACGCCTGTTCCGGTTGCGCGTGCGCAAGAGCGGCTAGAGTAACTAAGGTTGGCGTGAATAACACCCGGATGGAGAGCACTTATTCGATTCCTTACTCGAGCAGACGGCGAGCGCGGCGGTTCGTCTCTCTACCGAATCGTTAATTCTCGTTCCCAAGTGCTACGCTTGGGTTCATGGCCCAGTACCAAATCGAATACGGGCGCAGATCGCCTAAGCTGCCACGCATGCGCATCGCATTGATCGTGGGAATTATTCTCTTACTGATCGCATTGCGCGAAGTGGCGCTTTACGCGATCGAGGTGGAATGGTGGAAGGAATTAGGCCAGCTCGAAACGTGGATCGGAATGCTTACCTACAGCGTGGCGCCGCTTGCCGGGGCCACACTGCTGGCTTTTGCCGTGTTGTGGTTTACGCACGCGCGGGCGCTTAAGTTCGCGGGGTCATCTCTGCGCGATCACGGCCTGTATGCGAAAGCCGCGGCGCTGGGTTTGCTGGTGCTGTCATATTTCATCGCCTCGGCTTCGATTGACAATTGGACCGTCGTGCGTTTCGCCGGCTCGCGCGGCTTGCAGGCCGCCGCGGCGGGCGCGACCGACGCTATTTTTCAAAAACCCCTCTCCTTTTACCTGTTCGATCTTCCTTTCTACGAGCTGGTCCGCGGCTACGCCATGGCGCTGGTGATCGTGGCGATTCTGCTGTATTGGGTCGCTGCGCGCGCTTGGCAGTTGCGCTATCGCATCGAAGAGCTGCGGGGAGTGCATGAACTGGACGCATCGTTCCTGCGGCTAGAGGGTGGATTGGAATCGCTCTTCCTGCGCGGCGCCGGCGTGGTGCTGCTATTGGCCTTCGCGGTGAAGTTTTACCTGGCGCGCTATCAGATGGTGTACAACGAGCACGGCAGTTTCCTGGTAGGCGTCGATTGGGTGGATCAGAATATCGGCATTCCGATGCAGTGGGTTCTGATTTTCGCATGCATCGCCGCCGCCGCGCTGATTTGGATGAAGCGCTTTCTCTGGGCGTCGTTTCTCGCACTCGCGTTAGTCGCCGACTTTGTCTTGCCTGCCGTGGTTTCCACCTTATATGTGAAGCCGAACGAGATTTCACTGGAGCGTCCTTATATACAGACGCACATACACGCAACTCGTTCCGCTTTCCGCATTGAGCAATCCGTAAAAGAGATTGAGTTCAAGGCGCAGCCGGATGCGCCGATCGATGTGGAGCAGAACCGTTCGACTTTGGACAATGTCCGGTTGTGGGACGTGGAGGCGTTTCACGATACCGTGACGCAGATTCAGGCGCTGCGCCCCTATTACACATTTCACGACGTTGACGTGGATCGCTACACGCTCGATAACGCATATCGCCAGGTCTTCATCGCGCCGCGCGAATTGGATATTAGCTTGTTGCCGGCCGCGCGCGCCAGTTGGATCAACCCCGCCTTCATCTATACGCATGGTTACGGATTAGTGCTGGCGGAAGTGAGTAAGATCACGCCGGACGGTTTGCCTTTGCTTCTCATCGATAACGCGCCGCCGGTCGTGAAGACGAAGAGCCTGTCTCTTACCCGCCCCGAAGTCTACTATGGCGAAGAAACGCACGAGCCGGTCTTTGTGAATACGGCGCAGCCGGAGTTCAATTACCCATCGGGCGACGATAACGTACGGTCGAAATATGAGGGCAAGGGTGGATTCCCTATCGATTCGTTGGCGATGCGCGTCGCGGCGGCCATCAACGAGGGCGAGCCGAACATTCTGCTCACGGACTATTTCACGCCATCGAGCCGCATGATGATTCGCCGCCGCGTGCGCGAGCGCTTGCAGACGCTAGCCGGTTTTCTGGAATGGGATCCCGATCCCTACCTGGTGATCACGCAATCCGGCCGGCTGGTTTGGATGATAGATGGCTATACGACGTCCGATGCCCATCCTAATTCACGCGACGTCGATCTGGGCGACCTGGGACGGGTCAATTACATCCGCAACGCCGTGAAGGCCACGGTGGACGCCTACGACGGCGAAACACACCTCTATATCTTCGCGCCCGACGATCCGTTGATCGGCGCCTACCAGCGGTTGTTCCCTAAGCTATTCCGCGCCGAATCGGAAATGCCGGCGGATCTGCGGGCGCACGCGCGCTATCCCGAAGTGCTGTTTCGCGTGCAGGCGGAAATCTACCGCACTTATCACATGCTCGATCCACAAAGCTTCTACAACAAGGAGGACTTATGGGATCTGGCGCGCCATGTTGGGGCGCAAAACGGCGGATCGGAGTCGGTTACTCCCACTTATGTGGTGGCGTCGTTGCCAGGGGAGAGCCAGGCCGGAATTTCTACTGATGACGCCGTTTACGCCGCGCGGCAAGGATAACTTGATCGGGCTGATGGCGGCGCGCTGCGATGGCGCCCATCTCGGCGAAATCGTGGTGCTGATGCTTTCGAAGCAGGAACTGATCTTCGGGCCGATGCAAATCGCAGCGCGCATCAATCAGGATCAAACCATTTCGAAAGACCTGACGCTTTGGAACCAGCAAGGTTCGCAGGTGTTGCGCGGCCAGACGCTGGTGCTGCCGGTGGGGAATACCTTCCTTTATGTAGACCCCATTTACATCCAAGCTACACAGGCGAAGATGCCGCAATTGAAGAAGGTCGTGTTGGCGGTGGGTAACCGGCTCATCTACGCGGATACTTACGATGAGGCGCTGGCGCAATTAACGGGCTCCGCGCCGCAACGCCCGGCGCAAGCCGGGACTGCCGCCGCGGCAGCCGCTCCAAACCAACCTCCCCTTGCGACCGGAAGCGGCGCGGAAGCCAGGCTGCAGCGTATCGCCGAGCATTTGCGGAGGTATCAGGAGCTGACTTCGCAGGGTCGTCTGTCGGAAGCGGGGAAGGAACTCGAGGCGATTAAGACCGAGATCAAACAGTAAGCGATCTGCCATACACCTTGTTGTTCGGCATGCGCGTTGGGGACGATCTTAACTAACCAGGGACAAAGACTGCCCGTGATACGCTAAGGATCGAATGAGGCGACTCCTGCCTGCATTACTTCTTGCGGCGGCAGCGGAGTGCGCCTTCGCGCAATCGAAAGCCTGGCAGGATACGATCGCGCTGCCTACATGGGTGGAAGGCGCTCCCGAAATTCATCCAAAGATCGACGCGCTCGATCCAGGGAGTGCTTATTATCCGTATACGGGCCGCGCGAATTTGACGAAGACGCGTGAGCCGCAGACGTGGCGGCGCCTCAACTTGGAAAACGAATATCTGAGTTGCAGCTTCCTCCCCGATCTCGGCGGCCACCTCTGCAACTGCACGGATAAGCGCAATGGGCGTCCGATTTTTCGCGCGAACGAGTCGATCAAAAAGGCCGAAGTAGGATCGCGTGGGGCGTGGGTGGCGATGGGGATCGAATTCAATTTCCCCGTTGCGCAAAGCCGTTATACCGTTTCGCCGGTGGATTTTGGGCTTCGCCAAGAGAAAGATCGCGCCGAAGTCTGGTTGGGCGATACCGATCGCGTTACCGGCATGCGGTGGGTTGCGGAATTCATCCTGCGCGACGGAAGCGCGGCGCTCGAACAGCGCGTCACCCTGAGTAACCCGGACTCGGTGCGGCATCCCTACTTATGGTGGGCGAACGCGAGTATCGAGCTGGATGAGGGGACGCGGTTTGTTTACCCAGCTAAGGCGATGGCCTCCCTCGCGTCCACGGAGCTTTCCCCGTGGCCGCAGGACAAGAAAGCCGATCTGAGTAAGCCGTCTACCGTTCAAGAGATGACCCGCCTGTTTGCTTACGGGTCGCGCGAACCGTATTTTGCGATTTACAACGCTGGTAGCCGCACGGCGGTAGTTCATGTGGCCGATCCGGCGGTGGTCGCGGGCAAGGGGTTATTTCACTGGGGCGCTTCTGGCCTCTCTTGGGCGCGCCAGCATCTCTCGGACGATAACTCAGGTTATGTCGAGATGCAGGCCGGCTTATTCGAAAACCAGGCAACTCACCAATTTCTGCAACCTGGCGAGCGAATTCAGTTCAGCGAATTATGGATGGGCGGTCGCGATTTGAACGACGTTTCGCGCGCCAATGAGCACGCCATTCTGAGTCTGGAGCGCACCGCGACTGCGGGGGAGAGCAAGCTGGTAACTCAACTGAATGTGACCCACGCCATCTCGGGCGCGACGCTTGCCCTTTATAGGGATAACACCGTGGCGTGGCAAGACAAGTCCGACTTATCCCCCGCGAAAACTTATGAGCGGGTTTTACCCGATCCGGAGACGACGGTGGCTTATCGGTTTGAATTACGCGATTCAGCCGGCAAGTTATTAATGAGCCACACAGAAGGCGCGTATGAAGCGGTTCAGCAGGCTGCGGTCACGCTCGGTCCGACAAAGCCGAAGGAACCGGTAGCACACCGCGATTCGGTCGCCGACTTTCTGGCCGCGGGCGACTCTGACGAAAAGGGCAGTTTCTATCGATTGGCCGAAGGAGATTATCGCGCGGGACTGAAGAAGTTCGCCAACGATCTCCAGTTAGAGAAGGCCTTGGGGCGGCTGCTGGTAAGCCAGCGGCGTTTTACCGAAGCGGACAGTGTCCTTTCGCAGGCCGCTCAGAAGTGGTATCTCGACCCGGAACTTCGTTATTACCTGGGCCTTGCGGAGGCCTTTTCGGGCAAGGAAGACAGGGCGCGGCAAAGCTGGTTGGTCGCGGCGCCGGACGCGCGATTCGGCCCTCCCTCGCTGGCGGAGTTGGCTTCGCTGGAGGCCCGCGCGGGGCACGCCGCGGCGGCGCTCGACCTCATCCGGAAAGCTATTGACCGGCGGCCGTCTTTACTAAGTGCCATCGAACTGGCGGCCGCGCTCTTGCGGCATGCCGGGCGGATTGAAGAAGCGCGCAAGCAGGTAGACGAAGGGCTCGCGCTCGATCCATTGGATTCGTTCCTGCGCCTTGAATCGATTCGCCTGGGCGGCAAGGACGACGCGCTCTGGCCGCATCTCGCCGCGGATCCCGAACGCGTGCTCGATATCGTCGATTGCTACTTCGATTTCGGGCTTTATGGCGATGGGATGGAGTTGCTCAGCCGCCAATACGATGCCGTCCCCGCGAATCAGACGGAGCCGGGCGCGACGCTGCCACAGGCGAATGCGTTGGTATCGTACTATCGCGGCTACTGCCAGATGAAGCTGGGTCACGATGCGGCGGCCGATTTCAACCTCGCCGCCTCGCAGCCGCTCGAATATGTCTTTCCGCATCGTGTGAGTTCGCTCGCGGTACTTGCCGCCGCGCGCGAGAGCGACCCGAAGCACGCTTCGGCGACGTTTCTCACGGGTTTGCTTTATCTCGATGAGAACCGCGCCGCAGAGGCGGCGGATGCATTCAAGGCGGCGTTCGCAATGCGCAAGGATATACCAGGAATTCATTACTTGCTTGGGCGGACGCTACTTCTGTTCCCTGACAAGAAAGCGGAAGCGCTGACAGTATTGAGGGACGGCGCCACGATGGATCCGTCCGGCAAGACATTGAAGAGCGCGATTGAAGCCGCGACGCATGCGCCAAAACCTACAGGTGCCGCGCCGGCAACCGCCGCCGCAGCACGCGGGTCCGCGCCGGCAGCCGTCGGCACACCCCCGCCCAAGGCGGTCGCGAATCCAATCGAAATCGCCATGATGGCGCTTGCTGCGACGGCCGAGGGGGAGCCCGCTACCGACTCTTTCAATGCGCGGAATTTTCCAGAGGAGAAGCAGCCGGCGGTTGTGCGGCAGGCTTACATCGAAATCCAATTGCAAGCGCTGCGACGAAGCGCCGCGAAGAAGGATTGCGCCACCGCGCGGACGGAGTTGGACCGCATCGGCGGTGTAAACAAGGATCTACCGTTCACGCTACAGGGGCTCGACCCGTTTATGAAGGGCGCCCGTTTTCAATATTATCTGGGAGCCGTAGAATCGCTCTGCGGTCTTTCGAAAGAAGCCAGGCGGCGGTGGGCCAACGTGGTCAAAATGACGCCCGATGTTGCGTCGACCGATTTCGCCTTTCCCGCAGTGGCAGCGCAAAACCTGAGCAAGGCAACCGATTTGCAACCCTTGCTCGACCAGATCGGCCGCGCGTTGGATGCGGCGAGCGCCGAATCGAAAGGCGTCCTCTATTACTCGAAAGGCATTCTGTCGCTTGCCAAGGGCGACGAGCCCGGGGCAATCGCGGCGTTCGCGGCAGGGGTCAAGGCGCCGGATCGCGATTTCTCTCAATACCTGAATCAATCGGCTCTGATGGAAGCCAACCGCGCCGTGGCTGCGAAGTGACGCCGCTAGCGGCGCCCCTGTTACAATAGCCAATTCACCACATGTTAGACGATTCCATACAGCAGCAGGAGAGCCTTTTCCTGGCGCGGATCGCTTCCGCGGCCACGCTGGAGGAAGTGGAATCGGCGCGGGTGGAAGCGCTTGGGCGCAAGGGCGCGCTGACTCTCGTCAGCAAAGAGATGGGTAAACTCGCGCCTGAAGACCGAGCCCGTGCAGGCAAGGCGCTCAATGCGGCGAAGCAGAAGATCGAAGCGGCGATCGAAGCCAAGAAGACAGCATTCGAATCCGCCGCTTTGAACGCGCGCCTAGACGCCGAATGGCTCGATCTGACTTTGCCCGCGCCCGGGCCGCGCCGAGGGCATCTGCATCCCATCACCCGCATTCAGCGTGAGCTTGAACGGCTGTTTCAATCGCTTGGGTTTGCGGTGCTCGACGGGCCCGAGGTGGAAACCGAATATCACAATTTCGATGCGCTCAACATTCCGCCGGATCATCCCGCGCGCGACATGCAGGATACGTTCTGGCTGGAGGGCGGCAATCTGCTGCGCACACACACTTCGCCGGTGCAGGTGCGCGGCATGGAGCGGCTGGGTCCACCGCTGCGGATGATTGCGCCCGGCCGCGTGTTCCGCAATGAGAGCGTGGATGCGTCGCATGAGCACACGTTCTATCAGCTTGAAGGAATGATGATCGATCGCGACGTGAGCGTGGCGAATCTCATCTATTTCATGAAGACGCTGCTGGGCGCCATCTTCATCGCGAAGTTACGGTGCGCCTGCGGCCGGGCTATTTCCCGTTCGTCGAACCCGGATTCGAGTTGGATATTCAGTGCCTGATTTGCGGCGGCCCGGGATGCGCCGTGTGTAAGCAGAGCGGATGGGTGGAACTTCTGCCGTGCGGACTGGTGAACCCGAACGTGCTGCGCATGAGCGGAATCGACCCCAACGAGTGGAACGGCTTCGCGTTCGGATTGGGGCTGACGCGTCTTGTGATGATGCGCTACGGGATTGGCGACATCCGCCAATTGCAGGGCGGAGATCTGCGGTTTCTGGAGCAGTTTTGAGATCATTGAAATTCTCATATAACTGGATTCGCGAACTGGTTGACGGCCTCGATCTCCCGGCTGCAGCGCTTGAGCGTCTTATTACGCTGAAGACCGCCGAGTGCGAAGGAATCGAACCGGTGGGCGAACTGCTCAACTGCGCTTGCCTTGCGCGAGTAGAATCGGTAGAACCGATCGCGGAATCGCATAACGTCAAAGCTGTCGTGGATTTGGGACGCCACGGACGCAAAACAGTAGTCTGCGGCGCGAAGAACTGCCGGCCGGGGATAGTCACCGTTTACGCCGCTATCGGCAAGAAGACCATTGCTGGCGTCGAAAGCGATGGAATGCTGGCCAGCGCCGCCGAACTCGGCATCAGCCGCGATCATGAAGGGATCCTGGAAATGGAAGGCGTTCCAGGCGCTCCAATGCCGGGATGCGCCGCCGATTTTGTCATCGAAATCGATAACAAGTCCATCACCCACCGGCCCGACTTGTGGGGACATCACGGCATGGCCCGCGAGGTTGCTGCAATCGCGGGAGGCAAGCTCAAGGATCCGGCAAAGCTCGATCTGCTGCCGCAAGCCGCGCCCGGCGTAAAAGTCAGCATCGAGAATTTCGATCTCTGCCCGCGGTATTGCGCACTCGCTATCGAGAACATTACCGTCGGTCCCTCGCCGCTATGGCTGCAGCAGCGCCTTTACGCCATCGGTCTGAACGCCATCAACAATGTTGTCGATACGACCAACTTCGTGATGGCCGAACTTGCGCAGCCGATGCACGCCTTCGATGCGGATAAGCTGAGCGGCGATACCATCTTTGTCCGCTCGGCGCGGTCCGGAGAGGCATTCCACGCACTCAACGGCGAGACGTACACGCTGGATGATTCGAACCTGGTTATCGCCGACGCTGCGGGGGCAATTGGCCTCGCGGGCGTGATCGGCGGAATGGAAAGCTCGATCGGCGGAGCGACGACGCGCATCGTGCTGGAGAGCGCCACCTTCCAGGCGGGTTCCGTGCGTCGAACTTCGTCGGCGATCAAGCTGCGCACCGACGCCTCGATGCGCTTCGAGAAATCGCAGGACCCCAACAATACTGTGCGCGGGCTCGCGCGCGCCGTCGAGATTCTGCGAGAAAGCTCACCTGGGATGCGCATCGTGGGCGGCGTCGCCGATTGCCGCAAGGAGATTCCCGCGCCGCCGCCTATCGAACTGGCACTCGATTGGCTGGCTCGCAAACTGGGCCGCGTTGTTCCGGCCGAAGAGGTACGCGCGATCCTGGAGCGCCTCGAATTCGGCGTGGCCGAACCGCGCCCGGGGATCTTTTCGGTGACCGTGCCTTCGTGGCGCGCCACCAAGGACATCTCGATGCGCGACGATCTGGTGGAAGAGGTGGGGCGCATGATCGGCTACGATTCCATCTCGCCTGCCGCGCCGCTGGTCGCCGCCACCGTGCCACCGGGAAATCCGGAGCGCGAGTTCCAGCACGAAACGCGCGACATCTTCGTGGATCTAGGATTCACGGAGGTCTACAACTATTCGTTCATCGGCGAGAAGGAGGCGCGCGCTTTCGGCCTGCAGCGGGACGCGCACGTGCGCGTGGCCAACCCCATCGCCTCCGATCAGGAGCTGATGCGCGCATCGCTACTGCCCGGCGTGTGGAAGAACATTCTGGATAACGCCAAGCACAAAGATTCGTTCCGCCTGTTTGAACTTGGGCTGGAGATTCACAAGGGCGCTGCCGGGCTGCCGAAGGAAGTTCCGCATCTGGCGGCCGCAATTTACGAACGGCACGGCGAGGGATCGCAAAGCCTGTTCGAATTGAAGCGCGCGGCCGAGTGCCTGATGCCGGGCGTGGAGGCGAAGCCCGTTGACGCGCGGGGCTTTGAGCATCCGGCGCGTGCGGCGGCAATGGAATGGCGCGGCCGTACGGTTGGCCGGCTGTTCGAATTGCATCCTACGCTGGTGGAATCGGGACGGGCCGCAGTGTTGGATCTCGATCTGGCAGCGGTGCGCGAGCTGCGCGCGGCGGCGCACGTGAAATATTCGCCCGTGCGGCGCTATCCTTCGAGCGCGTTCGATCTCTCGGTGATCTGCGGATTGCGGGAACTTGCCGGCGAACTGCAATCGCGCATTGCCGCGGCAGCGGGTCCGCTGCTTGAATCGGTGGAATTCGTCCGGCAGTATTCGGGACCGCCGCTCGAGGAAGGCCGCAAAAGCGTCTCCTTCCGCGTGACCTTGGGCTCGAGCGAGCGGACGCTGTCTACCGAAGAGATGGGCGGGGTTCGGGACCAGATCATTGCCGGGATGCGCGGACTTGGTTACGAGCTGCGCGTCTAGGTTTGCCAAAACCTACTGAGCTCTGTCAGAAAACAAAGCGGTTATGGGCGGTCGGCGCTTCATTTGACAGGCAAACTAAAGTACTGCATCGCTCCCGAAAGTAGCGCATTTGAGGTCTTCTTCAGACCACCTTGGGGGCTACCGGGGGTGACGTGAAACCCCGCACAATGAGATGTCATCTAACTGATGAGAATCGCAATGTTGACGAAGACCTTGAAGAAGGTTTGGTTACCGATGTGCTTCGCTGCGCTGGCGTTCGCGGCGGACCCGCAACTGGACGAGGCGCGCCGCCTATACAACGCTACCGACTTCGATCGGTCCCTGAAGATCTTGCAATCGATTCCGTCCAAGGACGCCGCCGTTTTTGCTCTAATGGGCGAGAACTATTACATGTTGACGGACTATAAACGGGCCACCGAGTGCCTCGAAAAGGCGACAGCGGCTGCGCCAGCGGATTCCGATTTCGCGCTCTGGCTTGCTCGGGCTTATGGACGCCGCGCGGAGACCTCGAATCCGTTCATAGCGCCCGGCCACGCGTCCAAAGCTCACCGTTACTTCGAAAAGGCCGTCGAGCTGGATCCTAAGAATCTGGAAGCGATGAACGATCTGTTCGAATACTATCTGGAGGCGCCAGGATTTTTGGGCGGTGGTTTCGATAAGGCGCAAGCAATTGCGAGACGGATGTCGGAACTGAACCCGGCCGAAGGCTTTTGGGCGCAGGCCAAGCTCGCGGAGAAGCGCAAAGAATACGGTGCGGCAGAGATGGAGCTTCGCCGCGCCGCAGCCGCCGCGCCGCGCCAGATCGGTAAGTTGATCGAACTCGCCAGGCTGCTGACCAGGCAGGGCCGCTACCAGGATGCCGACAAGGCCATCGACGCTGCTGAGCAAATCGCGCCGAATACGCCGCGGCTGATCTACGCGAAGGCGGATCTCTACATCAAGAGTAACCGCCACCTCGACGTGGCGCGCCGGCTGCTGGAACAGTACCTATCGAGCAGCCTTACTCCTGACGATCCCCCGCGCGCCGACGCGCAGAAGCTACTGCGGCAGGCGAGCGGCGGCTAAGTCCGAATGTTCTTCGGCGAATCCATCGCTTTCAGCGTTCAGGCGCTGCGCGCCAACCCGGTGCGCTCTCTGCTCACCGGGTCTCGGCATGGTGATCGGCACGGCCTCGGTGATTCTGGTGGTGACCATCTCGCTGACCAGCCGCGATTACATCCTGGAACAGATCCAGGGCATCGGCTCCAACATCATCTTCGCCTACTACGTGACCGGCGGTCCGACCAGCCCTGCGGCCGACGCCGACTACATCAAGATGGCCGACGTCGCGGCCATCCGCAACGAACTGCGCGCCGATATCGTGGCCGCCACCGGCGTGATGTCGAACTTCGACCAGATGCTGATCGCGCGGCAAGCAGCAGGACGTCAAGGTGATCGGCACGGACGAAGATTACGCCGCGGTGCGCAATATCGTGATCAGCAGCGGGCCGCTTTCTCGATGCCAGCGACGTCTCGCAGCGGCAGAAGGTCGCGCTGCTGACCGACCATGCTGGCGGAGCGCATGTACGGCGCGCGCGGCAGCGGCGCGTGAATCAGATGATTCGGCTCTACGGCCTGCAGTTCACCGTGATCGGCACGTTCCATGAGAAGGTGGAGACCTTCGGCCAATCGGAGGTGGAGCGCGACACCATCCTGCATTCCCATCACGGTGCTGCGCTATTTCACGCCGGTGGAGCGGATCGACCCGATGTACGTGCAGGTGCGCTCGCCGGGCGAAGTGGACCGCGTGGCGGCGCGGGTTCAGGAGATCCTGGAGGGCCGCCATCGCCCGGGCGCGCGCTACCGCGTGGATACGCTCACCGCCATCCTCAACGCGGCCAAGAACATCTCGCTGATTCTTTCGCTGTGCTGGTGCTGGTTTCCGCCATTACGCTGATGATCTCCGGCATCGGCATCATGAACATCATGCTGGTGACGGTCACCGAGCGGACGCGCGAGATCGGCGTCCGGCTGGCGGTCGGCGCCTCGGCGCGCGAGATTCAGCTGCAGTTTCTGACCGAAGCGATGATGGTGAGCCTCACGGGCGGCCTGATCGGTATTCTGGTGGGCGTCGCGATTCCGTTGAGCGTCGGGTTCTTCGCCGATATCAGAATTCCGATTTCACCGATCGCGATGGTGGTGGCGTTCGGGGTTTCATGCCTGGTGGGATTGGTGTTCGGCATTCTGCCGGCGAACCGCGCGGCGCATTTGAATCCGACCGAGGCGCTGCGGTATGAATAGGCCTCGGGCTCTCTTCGCGAGCGGGCGGGGTTTGGAGTAGACCGCAACGCGGCTGTCTGATGGCCGTTGTGATCAACGAAGCGGTCTTCGAGACCGCCGTCAGGCCGGGACGTACCGCTTCATCGAAATGTCCTGTGCGTGCGTCCGCGTTTTCGCCACGTCGTACGCGAGTTGCAGACGCAGAAGGTGGTCCATGTCAGGGCCGAACGCCTTTTTCGATGCGAAAGGCCATTTCCGGCGTCAGGGCGGCCTTGCCGTGCAGAAGATCTGAGAGCGTAGCGCGGCGCACCTTCAAAATCTCCGCGGCCTTCGACATGTTGAGACCGGGGGCTTCGATGATCTCGGTTTTGATCAGGTCGCCCGGATGGGGCGGATTCTTCATCGGCATTTCGAGCTCCTAATGGTAGTCGATCAAGTCAATATCGCTGGCGGTGTTCGTCTGTTCGTCAAAGCGGAAAATCAACCGCCAGTTTCCGGTGACCGTTAGCTCCATAATCCTTTCAGGTCGCCTTTAAGCGGATGCAGCTTCCAGCCTGGAAACCTGCCGAGCTGCTCCAGTGTCTCGGCGGTTTTCGAGGGCGAAGAGGAGCTTCCGCAGCCTGTCGGACGTCCGCATGAAGCTGCTTTGGTCCCTTTGGCGAAAGCGGGCAAGCTGCATTTCATCCCTTCGACTTCAGCATGTGTGGCTATACCGTACGCGTCAAGCATTATCAGGCCTATCCGATTCTTCGCTCGCCGCTCAGAACACGCCGATGCTACGTGATTCGTCGCACGCAGAGGCGCCGCCGCCGTAACGGCAATTCTCCCACTCGCGATGGCTAGTGAGTCGAAGCGGCCGATAAACTTAGGGTATGAGGGCTGCTCTCTGGATGCTCGCCGCGTTCGCATTGCATGCGCAGCAGATTAGCGAGTGGGCCTTCGGCGGACCGGATCATCGCCTGCACTACCGGTACGATGCCCGCGGAAATAGAATCATGGATTTCTCCGCCGCGGGATATCGCGCAGGCGGGGTGAAATTGCCGTCCGCCCTTGTGGCCCAGCGGCTCGAACCGGAGGCCGGCGACAATACGGCGCGCATTCAGGCGGCACTGGACAACGCAACGGGCGCGGTCGTGCTGGCGGCCGGCGAATACGAGATCGCGGGAACACTGAGCATCACGCGCAGCGGAGTCGTTCTGCGCGGCGAGAAGGGCGCTGTTATCCGGCTCACCGGCAAACCGCATCGATTCCTGGAAATCCACGGCGCGGGCACGTGGCATGAGGAAGGCCCCGCCGAACCGATCCTGGACGCCTATGTACCGGCCGGCGCCAATACTTTTCGGGTGCGCGGACGCCTCGAGCTTCCATCCCGGCGATCGCGTGCTGGTGCTCCGCCCGGTGACCTCCGAATGGATCCATTTCATGGGCATGGACGCGCTGGTCCGCGACGGCGACGAGGCAAAACTGGTTCGCGCGGGCGGCATGATCCGCACGGATCGGGTGGTCGATTCCGTCGAAGGAGATCGCATCACGCTGGACGTTCCCCTGAGCGACGCATTGGATTCCCGATTCACGGCCGCATCCCTCGTTCGCTACAGCTTTCCCGGACGCATCACCGAGGTTGGCGTGGAAGGGCTGCGCATCATGGCTGCCGTTCGACGACATCCCCATCGCCGAACCGCAATACACGGCGCTTCGCATGGATGCCGTGGAGGACGGATGGGCCCGCGATCTCGAGATTCTGGAGACGCAGAACGGAATCGTGATCGGTCCGGGCGCCAAGCGTCTCACGTTGACCAATGTACGCGTCACACATTCGAAGGCTCATTCGGGTTCGGCGACCGGTTCAAGATCCGCGGCGGATTTTTCGCTTGCAGGGACGCAGATCCTGTTGGACCGCTGCAAAGCCACGGGCGAAGGCGACGTGGCCTGTAGTCACGCAGTCGGATGCGACGGGGCCGATCGTCGTCCTGAACTTCACGGCCGATCACGCCGGTGTTGCGCCGCATCAACGGTGGGCGACAGGCCTGCTGGTGGATGGTGGCAAATTCCCAGGCGGGACCGAGCACAGGCCGGGCATCGCTTTCTCCAGCGGCTCCGCGGGACGGGCCATCGGAAATCGGATGGTCAGTTGCGTGGAACGTTAGCTCGCCCTTTCTGCTGGTGCAGCAGCCGCCCGGGGCGATGAACTGGTGCATCGGCTGCATCGGTACGCCGGTCACGATTGGCGGTACACCTAACGGCATTTTCGACTCACCGGGAAAAATGGTTGTGCCGGCCAGCCTGTATCTATATCAATTACGCGACCGACTGGGGCCGGAAGCGTTGGGGAATATTGGCTATTAGTCTGCCAGAAGCGTAGGAGTGGCGAGACTCAGGCCGCCATAGAGGCAACTTAGACTGTCCTGCAATCGAGTTCATAGCCCTATTTGCTTCCTAGCATGCTGATTAGTTCCTGCTCACCATTCAGCAAATAAAAAGCAACGAATTGCATTGGTTCGGTACCTGAAGCGTTACTAAAACTGGCAATGACCGCTTCCGCCGGTTCATAGAAGGCAGACCCGGCGGGCAGCGTTTGCGCCGCCTCGCCCTCGATCTGATAAGTGGCCGTGCCCTCGACGATGTACCCGAGCACGGCGCACGGATGAACGTGCCGACCGACCTGCTGGCCTGGCTCCATATGGATTTCCCGCACATCGACCGAGGTGACATTCCTGTTTCCCAGTACCGCGGTCATGAGCTGTTTCCGTTGCACTGTTTGCTGGCTCATAAATATGCGATTCGCGGTGGCCCTATCAGGATTCAAACCGCGATCGCATTACGCCATCCGGTTGGCGCCGTACCTTGACCTGGAATGCGCCGTGTTAGTCTGAGGCGATGCGCCGAGCCTTGATTTTCCTGCCAGCCGTTCTTTGGGCACAAACACCTCCGCCCAAGACTTCTCCCGCCCCGCCGGCGCAATCCAAGCCAGCCGCTGGCACGTCGACGGCGCCGAAACCCGCGGCGGGGAAGGCGGCATCGACCGCTGTCGTTAAAAGGCCCGCGCCGGCTCCTAAACCTATGACTGACGATGAAAAGACTATCTATGCACTGGGACTCTCGATGTATCGCTCGCTAGGTCAGTTCGACCTATCCCCGGCGGAAGTGGACATAGTGAAGAAGGCCCTCACCGACGCGGCCGCGCACAAGCCTGCGGAGGACATAGAGGTTTGGGGACCCAAAATTCAGGGGCTGGCCGGTTCCCGCGCCGCGCGCGCCGCCGAGAAACAAAAGGCGCTATCGACCGCATTTCTCTCGAAGGCGGCCGGCGAGGCCGGCGCTCAGAAGACAGAGTCTGGCCTTGTATACCGCGAACTCCGTCCTGGCGCTGGCGAGTCGCCGAAAGCGACGGATACGGTGAAAGTGAATTATCGCGGCACACTGGTGGACGGCATGGAGTTCGACAGTTCTTACAAGCGCGGCGAGGCGGCACAGTTTCCGTTGAATGGCGTAATCAAATGTTGGACCGAAGGCGTGCAGAAGATGAAGGTCGGCGGGAAATCGCAGTTGGTTTGTCCGGCGGATATTGCGTATGGCGACGGCGGAAGGCCGGGAATACCCGGCGGCGCGACTCTCGTATTTGAGATTGAACTGCTGCAGATTGGCGACGGGCCGGGGAAATGAGTGGAAGGCGGCTTTCCCTCGCGCTACTTACCGTCGCCCTAGCCTCTGCCCAATCCTGGATTCCCCAAACCAGCGGTACGGGCGCCTCCTTCCGCGGCATTCATGCGGCGGATGCGCAAATCGTCTGGGTGAGCGGGACGGCCGGGACCTACGTGACAACCGCCGATGGCGGCGCAAGCTGGCATGCCGCGCAAGTCCCCGGCGCCGAGAAGTTGGATTTCCGCGCGGTCTGGGCCTTCGACGCGAAGACCGCATATCTGCTCAGCATCGGAACCGGCGATCAATCGCGCATCTACCAGACTTCGGATGCCGGCTCTCACTGGAAGCTTCTCTTTACGAATCCCGATGCTAAAGGCTTCTTCGACGGCATCGCATTTTGGGACCGCAGCCATGGCATCGTGGCGGGCGACCCCGTAGATGGCCGCACCACTGTCTTCACCACCGAAGATGCAGGCGCAACCTGGCAACGCCAGCCGTCACCTCAGGCCATCGGCAGCGAGGGCGCATTCGCCGCCAGCAACACCAGTCTGGCGCTCTGGGGCACGCATGACGTCTGGCTCGGAACCACCGCCGCGCGCGTGCTGCACTCGGCCGACAACGGCCGCACGTGGACGGCGTCCGCGACGCCCATTCGCCACGATGGCTCAGGCGCCGGCGTGTTCTCTGTCGCGTTCCGGGACCAGGAGCACGGCATCGCCGTCGGGGGCGATTACACTAAGGCCGCCGAATCCCGCGACAATGTCGCTGTCACCTCCGATGGCGGAAAAACATGGACAGCACCCACGGGAACGCCGCCCGCCGGGTTTCGCTCCGCTGTCGCCTGGTTGCCCGATGCGAAGATCTGGATCGCCACGGGAACGTCCGGCTCGGACGTTTCCACAGACGACGGCGCCTCCTGGAAGAAATTCGATTCCACGGGCTACAATGCCGTTGCCTTCGTTTCGAACGCCGCCGGATGGGCGGTGGGGCCACGCGGCCGCATCGCTAAGTGGAGTCGGTAGTCTAGCTCTCGGCTCTTGCGCACCGGCGGCATGACCACCGGCGTCGCCAAGTGTAGTTACAGCGCGCTTAGTCCGGCTCGCGGAATCTCCCACAACTGCGCTTTTGCGGAAAACTTCGAGCTCTCATGAATGAAGCAGCTATGCGTACACCAGCAGTTTGCGCCGGGAATAGCGGCAACTTCATCGCGCATTTTCACCGATTCCAGCGCGCGGCGCACGTCGAAATCGTAATCGTGCAGATCGCCTACGATGCCGCGCATTTCACACGCGCGAAAGCGGCCGTTGTGGTCGATCACGATCGAGGTCTCGCCCGCGGTGCAGGGCATCGGCCACTCGCGCGGCGATTCGAGACACGCTTCGTGCAGATCGAAGTGAAATCGCAGATTGCCCAGATAGTAAGTCTTCGCCAATTGCCGCGCGCCCCAGGGCAGATGCGCGAACAGGCTCTCGGCATAGTGCCTGTGAAACGGCATCACGCGCGCATGCAAGTTCGCAAGCGAGTCTCTGGTGAGCATTTTCAACGATGGATCGGGCGTCTGGCCGCGGACTACTTCGAAGTAGTGCCCGTCGATCTCAGCGTGCTCCTTCAGATAAGCCGCAAGTTCCTCCACTTCGCCGTAGTTCTCACGAGTGATCACGGTGAGCACGTTACGGCGCAGCCGTCTGACGCCGCGATACCGCGCGGCGGCCTCACGCATGGTCGCCATGGTGCGCACGAAGTTGTTCGGGACTCCGCGAATAGCGTCGTGAGTTTTCTGCATCCCATCCATTGAGAAGTTGAGATCGATCGATGTTTCCGGAGAGAGTTCGAGCATCCGGTCCATGGCTGCGAAGATCTTTTCCGGCAGCAACCCATTGGTCGGCAAATTCACATTGCGTACGCCGTTGCGGTGGACGAACATGGCGACGATGTCCGCGAGCCCCTCGCGCAGAAACGGCTCGCCGCCTGAGAGCCATAGTTTGCGAAAGGGCGGCGCCGATTCTGAAATGCGGCTTATCTCCTGAATGGTCAAATCGTCTTTGCTATTCAGTTTGTCGAAGTAAAAGCAGGTGCGGCAGAGCGAGTTGCAGCGCGAGGTTACGAAAAGAAAGAGCGAATTGAACTGCCGGCTCCGTATGCGGTCCTTCAAGATCGGGAAATAGCCCTTTGCTTCGCTCATGAAGCCATTGGATCACATGTGGACATCCTGACTGACGCGTGCGTCTTTTCACGCTGAACCCGTTTGCTTTGCGAATGCGTGGGGACTCGCTTGCAGGTTATCGACAAAGGAGTTCAATCATGAGAAAAATTGCCACTGTAGGAATCGCGTTGACGTTTTGTTTCTTTGCATACGGCTACGCCCAGGATCGCGGAGGACGGGGACAGCACGATGTTCACGTTGGAGGAGGCTTCATTCCTCCGCATGGTCCGCCCGCTCATAACACGGCGCCACAGCGTGTCGAACATCGCAACGACTTCCGCGACATGGACGGGCATCCCAATGTGCCCCACGTGCACAGCGACGGGCGCTGGGTCGGTCATGATTTTGGCCGCGATGACGCTCGCTTCCACGTCGACCATCCGTTTGAACATGGGCGTTTCACGTTAGGTTTTGGCCGTCAGTTTCACTTAGCAGGAGGGAATCGCGAGCGCTTCGGGTTCAACGGTGTTTTCTTCAGCGTTGCACCCTTCGATTATGCGTACGTCAATGACTGGCTGTGGAATTCAGATCCGATCGTTATTTATGAAGACCCCGACCACCCTGGCTGGTATCTCGCATACAATGCGCGGCTCGGAACTTACGTCCATGTGACCTACCTCGGGGCGTAAACCTGTTAGTTGAGGAAATACGTCCGGTATAACGTATCCCGCTGCTTCGGCACGAAACCCGCATCGCGAATGATTCTTCGCAGTTCTTCCTCGCTGGCGCGATGATGCGCGCCAGCGGCGGAGACTACGTTCTCTTCGATCATGATGCTGCCCACATCGTTGCCTCCGAAACGAAGGCCCAACTGACAAGTCTTCAGGCCCTGCGTCACCCACGAGGACTGCACGTTCTCGAAATTATCGAGATAAATGCGGGAAATCGCTAACGTTTGGAGGTACTCCACGGCCGTGGCTTCTTCTTTGACGAAGCGGCCGAGCGAGGTATTCTCGCGTTGGAACGTCCATGGGATGAAAGCGGTGAATCCGCCAGTTTCCGATTGCAGGTTGCGAATGAGATCGAAGTGATTCATCCGCTGCTCGATAGTTTCACCCGTGCCGAACATCATGGTCGCGGTGGTTCTCATGCCGAGTTGGTGCGCGGTACGATGCACATCCATCCATTCATCCACCGAACACTTGAGACGGCTGATGCGATGGCGGACGTCGTTATCCAGGATTTCCGCGCCGCCGCCAGGGATAGAATCGAGGCCGGCATCGCGCAGGCGGGCGATGGTATCGCGTAGGCTGATGCCGCTGACGTCGCGAATGTTGGTTACTTCGGGGGCCGAGAGACAGTGCAGATGAATCTTGAAGCGTGCCTTGATGCTTCGGAACAGGTCTTCATACCATTCGATCTTCAGGTCGGGATGCAGACCGCCCTGCATCAGCACGCCTGTGCCGCCAAGGTCGATGGTTTCCTGAATCTTATCGAAGATGGTCTCTTTGGGCAGTACGTAGCCTTCAGCGTGGCCAAGCGGCCGGTAGAAGGCGCAGAAGGTACAGTATTCGGTGCAGAAATTGGTGTAGTTGATATTGCGGTCGATGATGTAGGAAACAACGCCTTCGGGATGCCACTTACGGCGTATGGCATCGGCTTCCATGCCGATGCCGATCAGGTCGTCCGAACGGAAAAGGTCGAGCGCTTCTTCGCGGGAAATCACCCTTCCATTCTACGCGCCCGCATAGGCGAATTGGCGATCATGCGCCTGCACGAAAAGATAGATCGTAAATAAGGGCTTCCCTTTACCCATGGTCCAACGCCCGGCGTCCCAATGTGCGCGGAGGTAACGCACATCGGGGCGCGTTGAGAGATTGAGGTGCATCTGATAGGTCCCGCAATAAAACTTCTGCGGGAATGTGGCGATCGGAATGGTTCCCCAATCGAATGCGTCTGGCGAGCCCCAGATGGCTACGTCGATGCTTTCTTTTTCTAGAATGCGAGTGATGCCGAGGGTCAGAATTAAAGACCCGCCGCACGCTTCGCCGAGATCGAGAACAGGCCCAACGCCCGCCTCGCGGACGGTCGTCTCCGGCAGTAAGAATTCCATGCTGCCCCCCAATACCCGGCCTGGACGCAATTCAATTTTTCAAACGGAGCAGTTTCTGCCGGGCTAAATCCAGCGTCTCATATTTCTTGCAAAAACAAAAGCGAACCCAGTTGGCGCCGTCGCTCGAATGTGAGAAAAAGCTCGATCCTGGAACTGCGGCAATTCCTACATTTTCAATTAAATGATTAACGAATTTCACATCGTCATGGAAATGCAACGCGGAAATATCGGCCATGATGTAGTACGCCCCACGCGGAATAGAGCAGCGCAAGCCGGCGGATTCAAGGGATGCCACCAGATGGTCGCGCTTGCCCACATATTCGGCGGCGAGATTGGCGTAGTAATCGTCCGCCATCCCGAGCGCCATCACGCCCGCCTGCTGCAGCGGCGATGCCGCTCCAACGGTGATAAAGTCGTGGACCTTGCGGATGGAATCGGTGAGGTCGGGCGGCGCCAGCACCCAGCCTACGCGCCAGCCAGTGACCGAATAGGTCTTGCTCATGCTGTTCACCAAAATCGAACGCTCACGCATGCCCGGCAGCGAAATAATCGGCGTGTGAACGGCGCCATCGTACAGGATGTGCTCGTAGATCTCGTCGGTAATGGCCAGGGCATCGAATTCCTGACATAAGCCGGCTATGAATTCAAGCTCTTCGCGATTGAAAACCTTGCCGGTCGGATTGTTGGGCGAATTGAGCACGATGGCTTTGGTGCGGCCGTTGAAGGCGCGGCGCAGTTCGTCGCGGTCGAAGCTCCAATCGGGCGCGCGGAGCGTGACGTAGCGAACCGTGGCGCCGGAGAGCTGCGTATCGGGATTGTAGTTTTCGTAGAAGGGTTCGAAGATAACCACCTCGTCGCCAGGGTCGATGACGGCGAGCATCGTCGCGATCATGCCTTCGGTGGCGCCGCAGCAAACGGTGATTTCGCGCTCGGGGTCGAAGTCCATCGCGTAGTGGCGGGCATATTTCGCGGCGACAGCGTCGCGGAACGGTTTGGAGCCCCAGGTGATGGAGTACTGGTTGATATCGGCGTCGATGGCGTCGGCGGCGGCGCGCTTGAGCGCCTCCGGGGCGGGGAAGTCGGGGAACCCCTGCGCGAGGTTGGTAGCCCCATAGCGTCCGGCGAGGCGCGTCATCTCGCGGATGACGGATTCGGTGAAGTTGGCGATGCGAGCGCTACGAAAGCGCGGACGAAGAGCGGGTGCGGTGGTCGACACTCTTAGAGATTATCAGCAAAACCGGAGAATGGGTCTGGCGTCTATGTCCCGGCGATTTGGTTACCAGCCGATTGTGGGGCGGCCCTTTCCAGGCCGCCGCCGGGCTTCGGCCCGGCGTCTTCAGAGGAGGTGGGCCCTTCATAGGAACACAATGACCGGGACGCCATATTGAAACTCGCGAATGAGATCATTTGAACACTTGCGTGATTCCCTCGAGGGGTTCGGGGACTCGGTCGGGATATCATCTAGCAGGACGAGCCTGTTTTAACCGCTCGAGATGGCAGGCGGCACGCCGGCGAAGTCCATTCGCGGCGAAGAGAGAGAAGAGAGAGAGGAAGCGATGAAAAGAGAAGACGAGAAGGGAGCATCCGGGCTGTTCCTTGGTTCGGAGCCATTAGACGGCGGAGCGCATGAGCGCCACGCGAAGGACCATGACACAAAAGATCACGCCCACGGGCCTAAGGATTCCGGCGACGACGACTCGACCGACAAGGGCGCCGATGGGACCGATGGTGATTCCGATGGCGCCGACAAAGGGGATTCTGACGGCACGGACAAAGGCGATGCCGACGGGAAGGACTGATTGACTCCGGCCCAGCGAAGCGATGTGTTCGATCTGCAAACTCTGCTGAGCCCGATCGCGGCGGAAGAGTTCCTCCGCCGCGATTACGGCCGGCATTTCGTGCGCGTCTCGGGATATCCGGGCAAGTTCTCGGCCCTGCTTCCGTGGCCGGCGCTGAACCAGATTCTGGAAGAACACCGTATGGAACCGCCGCGCCTGCGCCTCACTCGTGAGGGCAAACCGGTGCCGGCGGACCGATGGATTTCGTCCCAGCCAAATCGTAAGAAAAAGCGGTTCGGCCATACCACGGCTGAATTCGACGGCGCTGACCCACGAGTTGCGGGAAGGCGCCACCCTCGTGCTCGATAACGTGGACGAATTGCACCGTCCTGTACGCGAGATGGCAGAGGCGCTCGAGCGTATCTTCCGCGTGAAAGTGCAGGTAAATTCCTACTCGGGATTTCGAACGTCACACGGCTTCGACCTCCACTGGGATGACCACGATGTATTCATCCTCCAGGTAGCGGGTCGAAAGCAATGGAAGGTGTACGGCATGACGCGGCCGTTTCCGCTGGCGTCGGATGTGGAAACCGCGGACACGCCTCCAACGGAAGTGTTATGGGAGGGTCTACTCGAAGACGGCGATCTGCTCTACATTCCGCGCGGATGGTGGCACGTGGCGGTACCCCTGGATGAACCGACGCTGCACTTGACCGTCGGCGTAAACAATCTGACCGGGGCGGACTTCCTATCTTGGTTTGCGAATCGGGTGAAGGCGGCCGAAGTGGTGCGCCAGGATCTTCCGCATCTCGATGGAGCGGAAGCGATGGCGGAATATGCAGAGCGGCTGAAGGCGGCGGTGCTGGAGGCCTGGCATCGGGATCTGATTCCGGAATACTTACGGCACATGGACGCGACGGCGCGCGCCAGGCCGAACGTCGCCTTGCCCTGGGGGGCGACTCCGCAGATCGTGCCCGATGGTGAGTTTCGCGTGCGGTGGAGCGGCGCGCGCGCGGCAAGAGTGAACCCGGAGGGAGAACTTGCGATCGGCGTAGAAGCGCTCGGGCGGCGTTGGCGGTTCGCTGCGAAAGCGCGGCGGCTGTTGGAGGCGCTGGTCACGGGTGAGGAGTTTGGGTTGCGGCAACTGAGTACGGCCGCGGGGCTGGAGGCCGAAACCGTGCGCGCTCTTTTACAGGAGCTTGCCGCTGAGGGCCTGGTGGCGGTCCGGTAGGCGATGCCGGAAACGCGAGACCGCTTCTTTTGTTCGCTCGCGTCGCGAGCCAACTGCGAGATGCTGGCAGGCACGGTGGCTCGCATCCGATCGTGGTTGCTGATCGAATACTCTGACGCGTGGCGGCGAAACGCGGTGGCGGACAGCCTGCTATTTTCGCCGGCTGTGAAGGCTCACTTGCGCGGCATCGGCGTGGAGCGTACGCTCCTGGTTCGCCAGACACACTGCCCGAGTTGGCCGGCTCGGGTGATGTTTGTCGATTCTTCGGCCGGCCGGCCGTCCATTCGAATACAAGAAGTGGAAGATTACGAGCAGTTACTTCAGCCGATCGCCAGTTCGTTCGGCGAGCTAGGCAATGATCTGATGTTCGCGGTGTGCACGCACGGCCGTCACGACCCATGTTGCGCCAAATTCGGCATGCCGGTTTGGCGCGCTCTGAACGAGTACGCGCCGAAACGGGCGTGGCAGTGTTCTCACGTGGGCGGCGACCGTTTTGCGGCGAATGTAGTGGTATTCCCATACGGGCTGTATTACGGCCGTGTATCCCCCGAAGATGTGCCGCAGTTGGTTCGCCTCTCGGAAGCCGGTGAGGTCTGGCTTCCCGGGTACCGGGGACGATCGTGTTGGCCGCGCTCTGCGCAGGTAGCGGAGTATTTCCTTCGACGGGAAACAGGAGAGATCGGAATCGACGCGTTTCGTCCGCTGGCGGCGATCGGGTCTACTGTAGAATTTGCCGCGACGCAAGACGGCGCGAAGTACCGGGTCGAGTTCACAGCACGGCGTGAAGCTTTTTATCAGCGGCTCACGTGCGAAAGCGATCAGGAATCGGCCGTGGACGGCTATGAGTTGGTGTCTTGCGAACGGGTCCCTTAGTTATTCGGTCCGAGTGGAAGCGATTCGGATCGCCGTTCGCAGATCGGCATCATTTGTCCCCGGCCTCTACGGCCAGCTTGATTTCCAGGTGAGCGGCATGACGGCCGGTGTACACATTGAATTGCCGCCGCCGTGAACGCAAGATCGGAATCGGCCCGGCATCGCGAGCCGGCCTGATCTCTGGAAGAGTCGCCGACAAACCGTCCGGAGGGTATTCCGTTAGCGAATGCAAGCGGTTGTCGGTACCAAGGATCCGGGCTTCCGGGTCATGAAAGGGCCGCCCGTTTACCCGTGCAACGCCCGCCTCTGCCTCGACGGTATCCCGTAACCTTAGGTTGTGAGCGAGATTTACCGCGTCACCACCCTAGTCGTGCGCCGAAGACCTGAAGGCGAGGCCCTTGCTTTCTCCCCTTTCCGTTGGTACAGGAGTGGCGTATCGAATTCCTGGGGCAATCGCCCAGTCTGTCACACTGGTTTCTGGGAACTGCTGCATTATTTCGTTCATGTTGTCGCACACCGTCCCCAAGAAGCTTTTAGAGCATTTCGCGTTCGATGAACCGAACACGCGGTCCAAGCGGTTGTGGCGGTATGAGAAAAACCGGGCCCCGTATGGTCGATCGGCGCCCAAGGCAGCGACGCGTTGGGATGGTCATTTCGCTGATCCGTCGGACGCTGCGAGGGAGGCGATGATCGAGGCGCGGCTTGAGCGGGAGTTTGAGGGTCCGGTGAATGCGTTTCTTGACCTCCTCCGTTATGAGACATTTGCGTTCACCGCGACGCACCGTCGGCTGTTGGCGGGGTATGTCCGGATGCTTTTTCATCGGAGCCGCGCCCGACAAGCGGCAAGTGTTGGCCACCAAGGAATGATGGTGGACGCGCTCCGATCTCTCCGGAGCGATGAGGAGCGTATCAGCATGGTCGCCGCGAAACAGACGATGGACCTGGTTCCTGGCGGGCTGCGCCGGTTGGTGACGACGGACGAGGTCAAGGCCGCAATCGATAACCGTATCATCGAGGCCACGATGCCTGGGTCCGCGCAGCGACTGTACCTGCATGCCATGGACACCATGATGACCTTCGCCGACCCAAACATCCACAACGGCGAGTGGCGCGTCATCCACACTGCCCCGGAGGCCCCGTTTGTGATCGGTGATGCCCCGGTCGTGACGTGGGAACGCACCTCAGACGATACGCTGCTCTTTGGTCAAGGGTTCGCCCGCCCCAACGTCGAAGTACTCTTGCCTGTCTTTCCGACGGCGTGCCTGCATATTCTGCCCGTGGTCCCGCGCAACCGCCACGTTCGGACGCCATCCCCTGATGAAGTGAATCGTGCGCAGGCAGCGTTTGCGACGCAGCATTGTTTCAGCAACGTGCACAGCAGGGTCATTGACGGGGTCTTGCAACCGTCTTTCGGGACGATGCGGATCGGAATCGACGGCTTTCGGCAGGATTACCTCGACCCCACCGAACAACTGTTCAGTCTCCTTATGCACCAAGCACCCCACCACGGGTCAATCGAGGAGGAACCGGCCTGAGAACGGGCGCACGGCTAATAGAGCTTTTCGCCGCGCACGATAACGCAACAATATGTGACTGGGCAGACCGCGCATGAATACGGAAGGGTAGGGATTTGAAGCGTGAGCATCATCGTCTCTGTGAAAATCAACGACGGCATTGTAATGGCCGCAGACAGTGCAACGTCGTTTGCCATCGGCCAGATATACGAGCATGCGAATAAAATCGTGAACCTCGTCAAAGGTCTGCCCATCGGCGTCATGACCTGCGGCGGCGGCCTCGGAAACGCTTCGATTGCCACGCTGCTGAAGGATTTGCGGCAGCGGTTTGCCGGAGAAGATGACACACACATGGATTGGAAGCTCGACGCAAAAAACTACACGATGGAGCTGGTCAACGCGCGGGTGCATGAGTTCTTCATGGAGAAGACGAAAGAAGCGAATCAGAAATCCTTTCTGATGCTGCGCGTCTGCGGTTATTCGAGCGGGCATTTGTTGCCGGAAGTGTGGCAGGTCGCGTTTTTGGATAATGGAGAACTCCTAGAGCCGCGCTGCATCCAGCCTGAGGAGAATTTTGGCACGATGTGGAACGGTGAGATGGAACTGCTCTCGCGTTTGATTCGGGGCATCGGAATGATACCGGAGGCTGGGGCTAAAGCGGTGGGTTTGACGATGGAGCAGGCCACACAGAGCCGGGAGCAACTGCTACCCCATATGTACGAAAATCTCATTCTGCCTGCCGCGCCGATACAGGACGCCATTGACCTCGCCCGCTTTATGGTGGAGACCACAAGAGAGTTCATCCGCTTCTCCATCAAGCGAACTAAAACAGTCGGCGGGCCGGTGGAAATAGCTGTCATAACGAAGCATGAGGGTTTTAAGTGGGTGCAACGGAAGCATTTCTACCATGGCGAGCTGAATCCCGAGCGCCGTAGCACTGCTTAACGAATGCGAGAAGGCGGGACCAGTGAAGGCGCGCAAGAAATGGCGGCTGTACGCCGATAACAACATCGAGAAGGAAATCATCGCATACCTGCGAGAGGAAAGGTTTGACGTGGTGGCCGTGGGCGAGGATGCGCAGCTGCGCCATCAGGAAGATGAGTTTCATTATCAGAAGACCCGCCAGCTCGACCGTTATCTCCTGAAGCATGGTGATGATTTTTGGGATGACCGGCTTTTCCTGCTCCGACAATCGCCCGGAGTCATCCTCCTACCGAAGAATGGGGACGGCGACGCCAAGTACTTCCCCGTGCTGCTGCGGAAAATCATCGAGCGGGATTATAACGTGGACAATGGGCCACGCCATCTGGGAGGTGTGAAAATCCGGCGAGCTTGTCGTTTCTGTGCATAATTCGTGATTTATGCACAGCGATGATGGGAGATGCCGGATTTCAGTGTTTTCGTCGTTCTAGCAACATCCGGGGGATTCGTACCGGCCGTTGGAGATGCTTGCAGGGAAGGGCGGCAGTATAATCGACAGGGGAGTGGCAAATGAGCATTGGCACAATTGGGTGGAAATGGCCGCCAATGGATAAGAAAAACTGGTCGAAGAGAGCCGGGATCGTTTTCCTGCTTGGCGTCGCGGTTGTCCCTTTACAGGCACAGACTTTCACTACGATTGCAAGCTTCAGCGGCACCGTTCTAGGGCCCATTATTCAAGGTACAGATGGGAATTTTTACGGGACCAGCGCGCTCAACGTGGGCGTCACTGGGTTTGGAACGTCGGGCCCGACCTGCTGCGGCACAGTGTTCAAGATTACCCCGCAGGGCGCGCTGACCGTTCTGCATAGCTTTAGCGTCAGCAGTACTGAGGGTAGCAGCCCCACCGGGCTGATCCAAGGCACTGATGGAATTTTTTACGGTACTACAACGGCTGGAGGAGTAGGTGCCGGGAGTGCCCCAAGTTGCAGCGGGCAAGGCTGTGGCACGGTTTTCAAAATTACGCCGACGGGTACGCTAACCACGCTGTATAACTTCAGCAGCCTCTCAGGTCCCGACGGAGCATTGCCGAGGGCTCCGCTGATCCAAAGCACTGACGGAAATTTCTACGGCACGACATTTTATGGCGGCACGCACGGGGCCGGGACGGTGTTCAAGATCACCTCGACGGGTACCCTGACTACGCTTTACAGCTTCGGTTCCTCGACTAGCGATGATGGCGTCAACCCGCAAGCCGCGCTGACTCAGGGTACCGACGGTAATTTTTACGGCACGACGCAAGGGAGTAAGGGCTTCGGGACAATCTTCAAGATAACTGCGGGCGGCGCTCTGACTACCCTCCATAATTTCGGCGTATTGGAAGGTGGGTTTATTAACATCACACCATTTACTCAAGGCCCGCTGGTTCAAGGCCAGGATGGCAATTTTTATGGAACCGCGCAAATCGGGCCCAATGTTGTGCCTGGCATGGTTTTCAAGATTTCACCGGGCGGTGTGTTTACAACCCTGTACGCCTTCAGCTCAACCGGCACCGACGGGACCTATCCGATCGGGTTACTCCGAGCTACAGACGGGAACTTCTATGGAAACACGCTCGGCACGAAGATCTTTAGAATCACTCCCGCGGGCGCGCTGACGACACTTCATGATTTCCCAAATGGTTCAGGCGCACTCGGGCTCGTTCAGGCCACGGACGGAAATGTTTACGGGGTGGCCGCCAATAGTCTCTTCAAGCTGACTCTCGCCTCTCCGCCCTCAGGCGGTCCGTCCATTACATCCGGGGGTATCGTCCCTCTTTATAGCAGTGCCACAACAATTCAGTCTGGCGAATGGATTTCAATCTATGGGACCAATCTAGCCAGCGCCGCCGTAACGTGGAGTGGCGATTTTCCTACTTCGCTTGGTAACACCAGCGTGACGATCAACGGAAAACCCGCCTTCCTATGGTTTGTCAGTCCTGGGCAAATTAATTTGCAAGCCCCGGATGACACAGCCACGGGCAATGTACCCGTGGTTGTAACGACAGCCGACGGGAGTGCGACGTCAACTGTAATACTGGGACCGTTCGCGCCTTCATTTTCTTTGCTGGATATTAGACACGTAACCGGAATCATATCCAGATCCGACGGATCAGGTGCTTATGGGGGGGGCACCTACGACGTCGTCGGACCGACTGGAAGCTCACTCGGTTATAGGACGGTCGCTGCGAAGGCCGGCGACACGGTTGAACTGTTCGGCGTCGGATTTGGCCCAACGATGCCTGGGGTACCAGCCGGCCAGGCATTTTTTGGTTCAGCAGCCGCTACCAACCGCGTAACTCTCTTGATCAACAATTTGAGTGTAACGCCTTCTTTCGTTGGATTATCCAGCGCCGGCTTATACCAAATTAATCTGACAATCCCCGCCGGGCTTGGCACAGGTGATGTTCCGCTTCAGGCGACCGTGGGTGGTGTGCAAACGCCCCCTAATGTTGTGATTTCTCTTCAGTAGCAGCTAGCGAATCGTGTCTTTCGCACTGGTCTCGCCATCAATCGGTTTCGGGGCGTGGTTGCTTTGTTTCGGCGTTTGTTGCGATTGCCCTCAGATTTCACATCTCGGCCTTTTCGCGTGTTCTTCCGGCGGAGGTCATTACTACAGTAGGTTGCGCGCTTACGCAGCTAGGAAGGCATCGTCGAGCACCAAACAAAGTACGGTAGTTTAGCGTTCCACCGACGGTGGTTTTACGAGGCCGTCCGTTGTTCCAATCCTCGTTGTGCACAAATCTTGATTTCTGCACACGGACAACCACTGAGGGTCAATTCTGCAGAGTGATGAAAAGCGCCTGTGTGCCGCTCCCATTCCCTACGTGATAATCGCGTCTATCATGCGTTAAACAAACAGGGAAGAGGCTTCAGAATTACTGAGGCAAGTAAGTCACAGCAGCGCCTACGAACACGGCGGGCGCGCAGAGTAAGTTGGCATTAGCCGGCAAATTGTTCTCGCCCATATTGAACTCTTCCACGACCTAAATCACTGCCCGTCGTCGCGGATCTTTCTCGGGATCCTTCGACGGGCTGACGGAGAGATTTTGTTGCCCAAGCCTTTCGCAGATGCGGCCAATTTGACTCGAAGGTCTGTCTTATGTTGAGCCTCTTCATCCGTTTCGCTGTCACGACATCGAAATTGCGCCCGATTGGCGCTCCACAGTCCTGACAACCGCCGTATAGTCAATCGCTTACACGTGAGCCATCAAAAACCCGAGGACCGCCAAAACCCGGTGACACATTTTTGAGAAATATTTTTCGCCATTTTCCCCCAATCTTATCAATCGTTTGTAGGCGCCGCCCTCCCCGCCAGCGCCTCAGTCCCCACTGCCCGCCTGCTAACGTTGAGATTGAAAAGGGCTGTCGGCGCGAATCCAGCGCCAGACAGCCCTTTCTATTTCTGATACGAACTGGATACGCAAAGGAGAAAACGAAATGTCTAGCCCAGCTCAAATCGCCGCCAATCAGGCTAATTCTAAACTTTCGACGGGCGCCACCACCGACGCCGGAAAGCAAACCGTCAGCAAAAATTCTTTAAAACACGGGCTCAGTAGCCCCAACCCCGTCCACGTCATACTGCCTGGCGAAGAGGAGCCGTTCGCGGCGCACCTCGAAGGATACATGCAAGCCTATGCGCCCGTCGGCGTTCCCGAACAGGATCTTGTCCGCAGCCTGGCATCGAACAACTGGCGCCTGCAACGGTGCCACTCGATGGAACGGGCTCTGTATTCACACCTCCAGAAGGAAGTCGCTGAGGGCGCCGAAACCGCGGCCGAAACCCTCAGAGAGCTGAACCGAACCGTCGGCTACGCCCACAAAATGGAACGTACCATCGAAAAGACTCGCAACGAGCTGAAATCGCTGCAATCGGAGCGCAAATCCGCCTACTCCAAAGCCCAGGAAGAAGCCATGCTGCTGACTCAACTCGCGCATGCCAAAGGCCAACCGCCCGATCAAGCCAAGGAATTCCCGTCCCCCGAGCTCTGCGGTGGCTTTGTTTACTCCCTGCCCGAAGTCGCCCGTCTCATCGGCCGCGCCGCCCGGCTCGCGGAGGCCAATGCCCGCTTCGAGTTGTAGTGGCGCAGACCTCCCGGTCTGTCCCCATGGCCCGTGCGGGCCACCAAAGGTGATGAAAACCCGTGATCAACAGGGTTTGGAGGTGGATTTTCTCGTGCCACGGGCGAATGCCGGACTTTGGCTGGTCGAAGCGAAGGCAAGTAAGACGGTGTGGCCGCCAATGGCAGCGCCGCTATTCTCGCTGCAGCGGGCGCTTGGAGAACGGGCCAAGCGGCTCATTGTCGCGCACCGGAAATCCAAATCGTCCGTACAGACCACAGCCATTGCTCCGGGTGTGGATGCGTTGGATATAGGCGAGTTCGTAGCGCAACTTGCGTAACGCGCAGGCGCAGTCCAAGGACCCGCGCCGGCTCAATTAGCGCACGACCACTTTTTCCACGCCGAGATTTTCGAACTCGTCCACCGCCCGCACGGCGATGGTGTGTTCGCCCGGCGCGGCGTCAAGGGTCAGCGCGTAATCCAGTTCCGGCGAATCGGAGAGCTTGGTCACCGGAGCGGCGATGGTCCATTCGCCGCCATCTAGCGAATACTCGGCTTTGGTGATGTTGCTCAGCGCATCGGCGGCGTGCCACCGGACTTCGAGCTTTGCGCCGTTGCGCGATGCCGCGAGGCCGGTGATCTTAGGCGGGGTATTGTCGATAGTGAACGGGTCGCTCTCCATGCTGGTGGTGAGTGAATCGCCAGGGGGATTGCCCGGCGCGTCGGATGCGATGACGCGCAGGCGGTAATCGCCATCCGGGAACGCGGTGGAATCCCAGGACAAGTACCGTTCGGGGATTTTCTCCTTGAGCGGCTTCCACGTCGTTTCTTTCTCGCCGCGAATCTCCACGGTATAGAGCATGGCGTCGCCATTCGGGTCGGATGCAGCCAGCGCGCGCCAATGAAGCCCTTGGCGTAATTCATCGAGGGCGCGTTCGGGCCCGCATCGGCGGAGTAGGAAGGCGAGGACGAAGCGGGCTTGCCGAGCGGCGGCAGATTGAGCGTCGCGGGAGGACCGCCAGGCGTCTGGATGGACATCACCGGCGCCGGGAATTTATAGTTGGCGGGCGTGATCTCGATCTGGTCGATGCGCGGCTCGACGTTCTTCGGCAGATAGGCGACATCGACCGATTCGAGTTCCGGCGAATGCCCCGAGCTATCGGCGGTCAGCGTGGCCTTCCATTGCACGAAACGGGCCGCGGGAGAAGCTATCGGCGCGCCCTTCGAAGCCGTCATCGGTGCGGACCACGGGCTCCAGTTTTTCTGCGGCTGATCGAGATTGCCGCTGCGTGTTTGAATCGCGATTTGTCCGCCGTGCAGACGCGCTTCGAAGCTGACGCGTCCCCACAGCGAGAACATCGATGCATCGAATACATCGCTTTCGATGGAGCCTTCGTGCTCTAACGCCGGGCCGATCTCATAGACCTTGCCCACGTTGCCGGTTGCGGCGAAAAGGCGGCCGTCGCGGCCCTTCTGAAACGCGGTGATTTGCGTGGCCGGCATCGTAAGCAGCGCGGTGTAGATGGTTGGCGATTCGATGCGGTACAGGTTGCCGTGGTTGCCCGCGCCGATGAGCGCGCGTCCCTCGGCATCGAAGGCGATCGCGTAGACTACGTCCTGCGATTGGGACCAGAGCTTCATGCGGATTGCCGTTAGGTTCGATGCGATAAACTTCACTGCCCCCGCTCACGCCCGTCGGCGCGCTGACCGAAGGCGGCGGCGGCCGGACGCGCCTGTCCGCCTGGCGCGGCGGCGCCAGGGGCGTTGACTACTACGGTCGCAGCGGCCGGACTTGGAATCGGCGCAGGCGGCGCAGAAGCGCCTTTGGTTCCCACCGCGGCCGCGTAGATGGCGCCGTCGCCGGCGATTGCGACGGCAGTCACTTCGGGCTTCGGCATCTGGTACAGCACGAAGCCCTGTCCTTGCGGCGAGACGCGCAGCACCAGGCCGCCGGGATCGGTGCCGGCGATCAGGTTCTGCGTGGCATCGATGGCCAGCGAGCGCACGTGGGTCTCATCGGTCTTGAAAAAGACTTTGCCTTTGCCGTCGGGAGTCACGCGATGGATTTCGCCCGGATCGCCGGTGGCGACGAAGAGATCGCCTTTGGCATCGAACGCCATCGCCCAGATGTATTTGGCCTTGGGATCGTAGAATATTTCAGGCTTGCCGTTGCCGGCGATGCGGTAGACTTTGCCATCGGGCGCGGTGGCGGCATAGACGCGGTCGCGGGAATCCACGGCGATAGCCTGAATGCCGAGGGCGTCGAGATCGGCGATGGCCTTCGGTTTCTCGGCCGAGGTCTTGCCGTCGGGCGAGATGCGGAAGAGCTTGGCGCCTGGTCCGCCGGCGGCGTAGAGGTTGCCCTTGGAATCCTGCGCCAGCGCCCATAGGTAGGCGGACGAAGTGTCCATTAACTCGCGCGAGCGCGGGGCCAAGCGTGAGAAGCCCGTCACTGCGCACGGAGAGGTTCTTGATCGCTCCCTTTTCGAAATCGGCGTAGTCGGATTGCGTCCAGGTGCGGGTTTGGCTCGCGGTGAGAAGCGCGGCCGTGGCTAGGAGCAGGGCCGTCAATCGATGGTTCAAGTGCGTCATTTATTTCTCTGGGGGACGAAAAGCTACGCGCCTTCGGCGCATGGACCGGCCGGAGGCCAGTCCTACTTAACATGCAAGTGGAGCGTGAAGCTGCCGCTCACCACGTAATCGAATGGCAGCGACGTCTGTTCCGTCGCGGTATCGGGCGAGGTCAGCACGGTGCGCGTGGGCGCGCGGCCGGCCTGCATCACGTTCAGCACCGAAGAAGGCAGGCTGGGCAGCGTCTTATCGTCGACGTAAGCCGTGGGACTGGCTTCCACCAGCGAAACGTACAAGCTGTTGTTGGTGCGCTCCTGATTGATCAGCGAAACCGTCTCCGGCATATTCAGATAACGGTTCACCATGCCTGCGATGTTCTGCATGCGGTTCAGCGTGTCGGCGTCGCTCAGCAGGATGCGGTGGTCGCCCTTGGCCAGTCCGGCCGGGATCTTCACCGTGAAATCGCGCTGGATCGATTCGCCGCGATACGGGCGCAGGAAGACCTTCACCGGAATCGTATCGCCGGGCCTCACGTCGGCATTGCGCCACCCAGGCGTTTTCGATGGTGGCCACGCGGCGCTCCGGAATCAGATCCACGGTGACGTTGACGCGCTTCACGTCCGGCGCTGTGACGTTGTTCAGGTACAGGCGGTTGAACTTGTCGCCCAACCATCCGGCCAGCGCCATGGGCGCGGGCATCGGCATTTCGCCGGAGGCCTGCATGGTGGAAAGCGAGAGCCCCTGCCCTCCGCCGTTCATCTCCACTTTGCCGGTCAGCCGGTAGGTGGCTTCGTCGGCAGAATTCGTTCAACTCGGAAATCGAGTTGTAGAGCGACAGCATCATCAGGTATGGCGTCCACTTCTGATGCACGAAGACGTTGAAGTGGAAATCCTTCTCCCGCTGGACGGCGTCCTTGCCGTCGAGCGAGCGAACCTTCACGGTCACCGGAATCATGTGCGATTCGGCGCCGAGCACGCCTACGATGCCGCTGTGGCGATCCTGATGCAGCGCGCCGACGATGTCGGTGGCATTGGTCATCTTGTTCGGCTGATAAGTCGAGGCCAGCGTCATCAGCACTTCGCCCTTGCGTCATCGGCATATCCATCGGGCCGAGATTGAAGAACGGATGGCCGAAAGCCAGCACGCGCTTGCCATCGTTGTAGGTGACCGTACCCGCGCCGGTGACGCTCATATCGCCATCCACCAGCACGCCCGCTACGGTCTCGCCGGGGTTCAGCGAGTGCTCCCAGCCGGCAACGGGCTTCGTGGTTTGTAGGGTGCTTCCCGTGTGGATCCGCCCTGCGCCACGGCGATTCCCAGTTGCTGGAACATGGGGCCGAAATCGCGCAGACGTTTTCGTGGAAGCCGGAGAAGGTGAGCGGCGTCTCGATGGGAACCATGATCGGCATCTGCCCGGCGAAGTTGGAGCCGGCGCCGGCCGAGACCAATTGCTGCAGCATCGGGCTATCGATAGCGACTTGACCGTTCCGCGTGCCGATCTTGTCCGGCGTCTTGGCGTCTTCGGGGCGCGACTTGTCGAAATCGTTGATTTCGAGCATCAGCTCGATCGGCGTGATGCCGCAGATGGCGTCCGGCGAGAAGACGCTCATACGCAGCGCGACCGCGCCGATCAGCTTGCCATCGATGTAAACCGGGCTGCCGCTCATGCCGCCGGCGACGTTGGTGCGTATGGCTTTGCCGCCCATTTTGCCGACGATGATGTCCTGCTTGGGTCCCCACTGGTTCTTTAGACGCCGATGATTTCGATCGGTACCGGTTCGGGTTCCGTGCCTTGGAATACGGTCCAGGCGGTCGCCTTCATGCCGGGTTTGATCTGGTTCTCCGGCAGAATATCGACTTTGCCGGCTTTCGGACGTACCAGCGTGGGTTCGCTAGCGTTTGCGGGGACAATAACAGCCGCGAATCCGAGGAGGACTGCGGCGATTCGCACATTCATGAGGACGGGATACTCCAGTGCTTTTATTGTAGTACTTGTGTGACGTTCAATCCGCCGTCACGGTTGCGTTCGCGTAACAGTTGACGAACCTCGGCATCGGAGGTTTGGGAGAAATTTTCATACCATTCGCCAACGGCTTCGAAGGCCTCCGGCGTAACGAGGCATACCATTTCATCGACCTCTCCTTCCATTTCGGCGCAAGTCGCCGGAGCGGCCACGGGAATGGCGACGACAATCTTTCCGGCGCCTCGGCGGCGAAGGGCGGTGATGGCGGCGCGCATCGTAGCGCCGGTTGCGATTCCGTCGTCGACCAGGATAATGGTGCGGCCGCAAACCTCTCGCGGCGGCGAATCGTCGCGGTAATCGCGTTCGCGGCGTTCGAGTTCCAGCGTTTCGCGCGCCGCCGCCGCTTCGATGTCCAACTCTGAGATATGGAGTGTGCGGACTACATCGTGATTGAGCACCTGAATCCCGCCACTGGCGATAGCGCCCATGGCCAGTTCCTCATGGCCGGGCACGCCTAGCTTCCGTACGAGGAAGACATCGAGGGGGACGTGAAGCTTACGCGCAACTTGAGCCGCAACGGGGACGCCGCCGCGCGGCAGCGCGAGAACAATAACTTCAGGGTGATCCCGGTAATGCAGCAAACGCGTGGCGAGCTGCCTGCCGGCGTCTTGGCGGTGGAGAAACACGGGGAACCTCTGATGGCGTTTTGCAGCCGGCGGTGGATGGTTAGTGCGATGCGGCCGGCTTGACGTATTCCTTGGGGAAAGAGACCGGCGTGCCGCCGCGGCTTACAATAATGTCGGCCATTCGCTGAATGGGCATGTCGAACGGTATGTTGTCGCCAACCTCAATGGCCGTTTTGCCGCGGCCATCCTTCTCATCGAGGGGAACGCCGATATCGGCCAGGTATTGCACAAGGTCCGTCATTTCCGGCTGCGTCGCGCCGCCGCCGCCCCCCACCACTTCATGCATTGCCGTGCGGCCTGCGCTATCGATTGCTTTCACATCCTTGTCGAATTCAAATGCATATTTCGCAGCCGCTACGCGGCCGCTTGCCGCCGCCGCAAGCAGCAGACTGGCGCCATCGTCCGCCTTTACCTTGGGATCGGCGCCCGCCTCAATTAGAGCGCGCATGATTTCAACGTGGTTGGATCGCGCGGCCAAAAGGAGCGGCGTCTGTTGCCCGGCGATGGCCCGAAATCCTCCCCTTCCGCCCGTTGCCGCAGGCTTCGTGCGCGCATTCGGATTGGCGCCTTTCGCCAGTAGAGTCTTCACCAACTCGAGCGAGCCCGCCTGCGCGGCCAGATGCAATGGCGTGTTTCCCGTGTTATCCGCGACGTTAGGGTCGGCGCCGCCGACCAGCAACGCGACCGCCGCCTGGTAACAGCGGTTCGCCGTTGCCGCCGTCAATAGCTTGGTCGGACCGAGAGCGGAGTTGGGGTCGGCCCCGGCCTGAAGCAGCCGGCGAACCGATGGCGCATTGTCTTTGAGCGTTGCAAACACCAGCGGAGTGAATCCGCCTTTGCTGGCCGCGTTCACATTGGCGCCTTTTTGAATCAGCAGGTCCACAACCTCGACATGGCCTTCCGATGCGGCCCACATCAGCGCATCCTGCATTCGATTCGGCTCGGCCCCATTTACGTCCAAGCCACGATCAAGCAGCATCCGCACTTCTTCCAGGCTTCCTACGCCTGCGGCGACCATGAGAGCGGTCTCGCCGTTCCAGCGGGTGGCTTTGGGATCGGCGCCTGCTTTGAGCAACTTTTCCGCAAGGCCGGCGTCACCATTAGCGAGCGCGAGAGTCAACGGCGTCTCGCCGTAATCATTCGCGGTGTTAACGTTGGCGCCCGCCGCGATCAGCTTTTCGGCCATCTCCCGTAGATCGAGAAACACCGCCCACGAGAGCGCTGTGGCGCCGTCGGGCGCCTTGGCGCCGATATCCGCCTTCTGCGCCATTAATAGGTCGAATCCCTTGGCATCCCGCCGCTTGACGGCGTCAAGCAAGCGAAGATCGGCCGCCGATGATACGGCGGCCGCAAGGCAAATCGACACTGCAAACTGGATCCACTTCCCGGAGCGCATGGCCACGTCTCTAGATGTCGGAGAGGTGCTGCAGTTCGCCGGTGCTGTCGCCCAGTTTATCGGTGCGTACGCCGGCTTTATCCAACATCGAGAGCAGCAGGTTGGTCATCGGCGTCTCGTCCGCGTAGCGGATGTGGCGGCCGCCCTTCAGTTTTCCGGACCCGCCGCCGATCAACGCCAACGGCAGATCGGTGTGCGTGTGGCGATTGCCATCGCTGATGCTGCTGCCGTACAAGATCATCGAATGATCGAGCAGCGTGCCATCGCCGTCAGGCGTAGATTTCATGCGATCAATCAGATAGGCGAACTGTTGCACGTGATAGGTGTTGATCTTGATGGTCTTCTCGATCTTCACCGGATCGTTCTGATGATGCGTGCAATCGTGATGCCCGTCGGAGATGCCGATAGCGCGATAACCGCGGTTACTGCCCTCGCGGGCGAGCATCAAGCTGGCCACGCGAGTCATATCCGTCTGATACGCGATCACCATCAGGTCCATCATCAGCCGCGCATGGTCGGCAAACTCCTCGGGCGCGGATAGAGGAAGATCGATGGCCGGTATCTTCATCGTCGCGTTCTGCTCTTCGGCCTTCTGAATCCGCCTCTCGATATCGCGAATCGCATCGAGATATTCCGTGAGCTTGCGGCGGTCGCCCGTACCGATTTTCGTCTCCAGGCGATCCACGCTGCCCTTCACGAAATCGAGCAGGCTACTGCGTTGGCGCAGAGATTCCATGCGCGACGCGGCATCCGTATTTTCGCGGTCTCCGAACAGGCGCTCGAATAAAATCCGCGGATTCACTTCCATTGGGTTGGGAGTGTTGGGACTGCTCCAGGAAACCGTGTTGGTATACGCGCAGCTATAGCCGGAATCGCAACCGCCAACCAGGCTGGGCGCTTCCACGCCAATCTCGAGCGAACCGAACTGTGTGTGCTTGGAGAACTCACGCGCCGCGATCTGGTCGGCGGAAATACCGGAATGAATATCGGCTCCCTCGGTCTTCTTGGGATGCACGCCGGTAAGCCAAGTCGCTCCAGCGCGTGCATGGTCGCCTCCGCCGTCGCCAAAGGAGCGGCCGTTGATCTGCGCCAGATTACTCAGCACCAGGGTCTGAGAGCGGAAAGGCTCGAGGGCTTTCGCGGTGGCGTTGAATTCAAAATCCGCGCCTTCCGCCTTCGGAAGCCAACTGGATTGGATGATTCCGTTGGGAACGTAGACGAATCCCAGCCGCGTCGGCGTAGCGGCGCTCTTGGCGGTGTCGGCGAATGCCGGGGCCATTGAATCGAGGAAAGGCAGCGCGAGCATGGCGCCGGCCCCGCGAAGAAAAGTTCGGCGCGGTAGGTGTTTGCGTGTGACGATCATCGGTCTGGCGATCTCCTCATTTGAAATGGAGTACTCATCACTACTGCTGTAATCAGGTCCCGAAGCCGGTAATTGCCGGCGCTGCATTCTCGCAGGATAGATCTCACCACCGGCTGGTCGTAGTATTCTAGCCCGCGTCCCAGCGCATAGGTGAGGATCTTGGATGCGGCGGTGGTCGCGAAATCTTCGCGGCGTACTGTGGTCAATGCTTTGTTAAGGCCTGCTGGCCCGGTGAACTCGGTTCCATCGGGAAGCTTGCCGCTGGCGTCGATGGGGGATCCGCCGTCTTCGGTGCGCCATTCGCCGATCCCGTTATAATTCTCCAACGCGAATCCGATCGGATCCATCGGCTTATGACAACCGGCGCAGGCCGGATTTGCGCGATGCAACTCCAACGCCGCACGGAGGCTGAGATTGGGATGTCCCTTGGTTGTCGCTTCCAGCGAAGGTACAGGCGGTGGGGGCGCCGGCGGCTGGCCGAGAAGGTTGTCGAGCACCCACTTCCCACGCTGCACCACGGAAGTGCGGTTCGGCGGCGACGTCACCGTCAGCAGACTCGCCTGACCTAACAGACCGCCGCGCCGAGAATCCTGGAGTTCGACACGGCGGAACTGCGAACCGTAGATGCCCGGTATGCCGTAGTGCTTGGCGAGGCGGTCGTTGAGAAAAGTATAATTCGCCTCCAGCAAATCCATCACGCTGCGGTTTTCCGTGAGGATGCTATCGAAGAACAACTCGGTTTCCCGTCGCATGCTCGCGCGCAGGCTCTCGTCGAAGTCCGGGAAGATGGCCGGGTCCGGTCTTACCGTGGCAACGTTGCGAATATACAGCCACTGGCCGGCGAAATTGGAAGTGAGGGCATCGGACTTGGGATCGTCCAGCATTCTCTGGACTTGTTGCTTGAGTACCTGCGAATCCGCGAGCTTACCCTTCTCCGCCAAACCGAGTAGTTCCTGGTCCGGCACGCTGCTCCATAGGAAGAACGACAGGCGCGACGCTAATTCCACGTTACTGATGCGATGATTGCCGTTCGCCGTGCCCGCGACTGCATCGGATTCGACGCGAAAAAGAAAATCCGGGGAGATGAGGACGGCTTCGAGCGCCTTCTGAATTCCGTATTCGAACGGCCCCTTGCCGCGGGCATCCTTATAAAAGGCCAGCAGCGGCCGTATGTCTGCGTCGGTTACCGGCCGCCGGTAAGCACGGCGAGCGAGTTGACTCAGGATTCGGCCGGCGCAACCCTCCTCCTCAGCTGGGTTGGCAGGATGGCAGACCAGGATTCTACGGCGGCTGGGCGTATCCCCCGAGCCGCTGGGGTTGAACGGCCCAGAAATTGTCAGATCCGTGAGACGCGGCAATTGACCAAGGCTCGCCTGAGTACTCGATCGTTTCAGACTGGCGCCGTCGAGGCGTAGATCGACAGGAACCGGTGCGCCATCTCCGCCACCGCCTCCACGTCCACCGCGACCGCCCATTGTGGGCAAGATGTCCGGCAGCAGCGACTGTCTGGGAAACGTTATGCCAACCTCGCGCAGCCCGGCCTTTATGGGAAGCCGTGCTTCGATCGCTTTGTCGGCGCTATTGCCGAAATTGGCGCGCAGAACGTACTCGGCGTCCAGTGGGAAGTAATACCGCACGGAGAGCCCACCGGCTGAGTTAAAGGGCAGATCGTCGCTCACCCATTCCAGCCGTGCAGGAATCGGCCTCTGACCGGCTGCCTCGTGGCGAGGTTCGAACGTTTCTTCAGCCGGCTTGATTGTTGGATCGCCCATCGCCAATCGGGAAATCTGACGCGCCATCGAAAGATAGCGATCGAGCAATGTCGGCGAAAGCGAGAGCACATCGCCGATGTTGTCGAACCCGTAACCCGTGTCGTCGCCGGGCAAAAGAGCGCCCGCGTTTATATCGAGATCCAGGACATCCCGGATAGCGTTACCATACTCGGCGCGGTTCAATCGGTGAATCGCCGGACGGCCAGCATTCGGGTGGGCCGCCGCCTCCGCGTCCAGTGCGCCCTCCAGCCAAGTGGTGAACTCGGTAAGAACGACCTTGTCTGGGCGGGGCATACCTGCAGGAGGCATCTGGCCGGTCTTTATTTTACGGAGGACTCTCTCCAGCAATTCGCCGTTGTGGGCTACATCCGCGGGGTCGATACCCTGCAAAACCACCCCGGCAGTCTTTGCCTGGGTGCTATGGCAAGTCGCGCAATAGCGCTGCAGGAGGGCCTGATGGCCGACAGGCGCTGGTTGGTTCTGTGCGGCAGCGGGAATAGCCAACGTTCCGAAGCATACGCCGAGCGACAGGACGATCGATTTATTCATGTCCCAGGTTCTTTGATCTCTGCGGGCCAGCTTGATCAAACAGACGCATACATTATATCGAAAACATTCTTTGAAAGTTCATGATCTTTTAAAGCTATTTAGAGCTGTCGCGATCGATTTGGTAAAGTCCTAACCGGTCGACGTAAGGGACCGACACCTGCCAAGGCCAAGTTTCCCTATAGTTTCGGGTCGAAACCGGCTTCGCACTTTAGTACAATGAAGGCTTAGATCTTTGGAGAGTAGATGCTAATGATTCGCCTGGCGCGTTTCGGCGCCAAAAAGAAGCCGTTTTACCGCATTGTCGTGATCGAGAAAGAGCGCGCGCGCAATGGCCGCAATTTGGAAGTGGTGGGGCACTACAATCCCACTGCCAATCCGGCGCAGGTGCTGCTGAAGCATGACCGGGTGGCCCACTGGACGAAAAACGGCGCTCAGATGTCCGATACCGTAAAGCGTTTGGTTGATAAGAATCCCGCCCCGGCCGCGCAACCGGTCGCATAGTGACCGAATCGGCCGCCTAACTGTAAGCGAAATAACGGCAACACGCCTTAAGTTTTGCGGAAAGACTAGGGCCGTTCCTTACGGTTCGCTAACATGGTTCGAGGGAGGCGGGGTGCATGAAACAGTTGATTGAAGATATTGCGAAAGCTCTAGTTGACATCCCTGAAGAGGTTTCCGTCCGCGTTGTGGAGGGGGAGCAGGTCACGGTGCTGGAGCTGAAGGTGGCGCCCAGCGACTTGGGCAAGGTCATCGGCAAGCAGGGCCGGACCGCTCGTTCCATCCGCACCATTCTTGGCGCGGCCGGGATGAAGCTGAACCGCCGTTTCACGCTGGAGATTCTCGAGTAGGCCGTGGAAGGCGCTTGGGTCACGATTGCCCTGCTTGGTAAGACGCGCGGCAATCGTGGCGAGATTACGGCCATATCGTTGAGCAGCAAGCCGGAGCGGTACAACTCCCTTCAAGAGGTGTATTTGTTCGGCTCAGGCGAGCGTCGCGAAATCGGAGACGACTTGGTTTCACAATGGCACGCTGATCTTCAAGTTTCGCGGCATCGATTCCATCTCCGAAGCGGAACTGCTGAGCGGTCTGGAGGTGCGCGTACCGCTGGCGGACCGCGCGCCGCTCGAAGCCGGCGAATTTTTCCAATCGGATCTCATCGGCTGCGAAGTGATCGAGCATGCGACCGGAATACGCATCGGCGCCGTCACCGATTGGGATGACGGTGGGGGCACTGGGCTGCTGGTCGTCGAAGGCAATCTGTTGATTCCCTTCGCGCGCGCCATTTGCGTGGAGATCGACCCGGCGGCTAAGCGCATCGCGGTAGAATTGCCTGCAGGACTCAAGGAACTCAACCGCTCGTGATCTTCCATGTGCTGACGATCTTCCCCGAATTTTTCGAGGGACCGTTCGCCCACGGAGTAGTGAAGCGAGGAAAAGACGCGGGGCTTCTCGATATCCGCATCCACAATCTGCGCGATTGGACGCATGATCGCCACAAGAGCGTAGACGACCGTCCCTTCGGGGGCGGCGAAGGCATGGTGATGAAGCCGGAGCCGCTGTTTCGAGCGGTGGAGAGCATCTGGCCGGAGCGCGGTCACCGGCAGAAAGCCCTGCTGCTTTCGGCGCAAGGACGGCTCTTCGATCAGGCGATGGCCAACCGACTGCGCGGAGGACGCAGACGAAATCCTGCTCATCTGCGGACGCTACGAAGGCGTGGACGAGCGCGTGACGGAACACCTGGCCGACGACGAAATCTCGATTGGCAACTACGTCCTGAGCGGCGGCGAATTGCCGGCGGCGGTGGTGATCGACACGGTGGCGCGATTGCTGCCCGGCGTCTTGGGCAACGAGACCTCGGCCGCGTTCGATTCGTTTCAGGAATCGGGACACGGCGAAGGACTGCTCGATTGCCCGCACTGGACACGACCGGCGGATTTCCGCGGATGGAAAGCGCCGGCGGTACTGCTTAATGGAAATCACGAGGAGATCCGCAAATTCCGGAAGAATGCCGCGTTGGAAAAAACGGCGCGGTTAAGGCCCGATCTACGGCAATGAGAGCCGACGCATTGTCGCCGACCCGGTGGAATTGCCTCTGCTCAACGCGCCGGCCGACAACGAACCGCTTTCTGCGCACGAGCAATCCGCACGCGATGCCGACGAGCGCCGCCGCCGTTCTGGCGATTTCCAGTAGAGAGAGAGGCGGCGGCAGGGCGGGCAAGCCATCTCGATCGGGTGCGGCCACTGGTAAGGCGGATTTCGGTGTCTAACGCGCCAGCGCCACAGCCAGCAGTAAGGCCCTTTCCGTTCCCTGCCACGAGTTCTTCGTATTGAACGTTTCCCCCAGCGAGTGCGCGCCCGATCCGGCGCCACCACCGCCGATTGTAATCGCGGGAATGCCGAGGTTCATCGGCACGTTGGCATCGGTGGACCCTTCATGCAACGCCGCGGGAAAACCCATCGCGCGTGAAACGGCCAGCGCGGTCTGCACAATGGGGTCGCTCTCCGGAGTGCTGCCGCCCGGCCGCAACCCGACCAACTCGGCGGAGACGGTCACGGGTCCGCGATTGTTCCAGCGCTTATTCTCTTCATCTACGGCTTGTTGCAGCGCCGCTTTGAACTTATCGTCCACCGCCTTCAGCGACGCCGCGTCCGCGGAACGCATGTCCACCTCCATCCACGCCTCGAAGGGAATCGCGTTGACCGATGTGCCGCCGCCCACCCGCCCCACGTTGAACGTGGTCTTAGGCTGCGCCGGAACTTCGAACGCGTCGATCTTGGCGATGGCGCGGCCCATGGCTTGAATCGGATTCGCCATCCCGAATGCGCCGATAGCTGTGGCCGCCCGGGCCTTTGAATGTCACCCGATAACGGTTGCTGCCAACGCCGACGTTGTCGATGGAAAGTCCAAGCCCGTCCACGGAAAAGAACTTATCGATCTGTCGCTTCATCGTGGCGCCGAAGAGTTCCTTCATGCCGCGCAGATCGCCGAGCCCTTCCTCGCCCACATCGGCAACGAAGGTGATGGTCCCCGGCGTTTCAACGTTCGCCTCATTGAGTGCGCGAATGACGCCGAGCATTAGCGCCAACCCACGGCAATCGTCGCCAATCCCGGGGCCTTTCAAAATGTCGCCATCAACTTTGACTTTGACCTCGGTGCCTTCCGGAAAAACCGTATCGAGATGCGCGGCGAAGACCAGGTTCGGATGCGCGGATTTTCCGGGACGCACGCCAATCACGTTCCCGGCGCGGTCATGCGAACATCGTGGAGGCCGAGGCTCTCGAAGAGACGCGCTAACTCGCGGCCGCGAACTTCCTCGTGAAACGGCGGCGCGGGGATCTCGCAAAGCTTGATTTGCTGCTGGATGACCGATGGCTCATTCCGTTTCACGGCGTCGAATGCCGCACGGATGGAAGGGTCGTTCATCAACCCGGCTGGATCTTGGGCGAAAGCGGCAGCGGCGAAAAAAGCGATTAGAGAGAACCGGTTCATAGGCAGCTCATTGATAGCTGATCGTGATTTTTGTGCCGCCCGACGCATTGGCATCGAAGGCGCGCGCGCCGGCTTTCGTCACCGTTACGTGCGAGATTTTGGAGTTTTGGTTCCGGTGCGCCAGAATCGTGTCCGTCCTGCTCTGGAATGCGCTGAAGGGCGAGACGCTCAATCCCTTGCCGTTTGCGCCAGTAGCAACGCGAATGTTTTGCGATGCATAGGTGACATTCACGATGCACTGTTGATTCGAGAAATCTATGGTTTGAGTAGCTCCGTTTACCGTGACCGTAACCTTAGTGACCGATTTGCCGCTGTGTGGGTGAGATCTCACATCGCCGCTCCCGGAATATTGCTTCCACGGAACCGCCGACTGCATAGTCAACGACCCATCCAGTATGACGATTGGCGTGTCTCCACCTTGCGCCCAACTCAAAAGCCCCGCAACCGCAAGCAGGCCTAGAACGATTCCAATCCCACGGCCTATCCGCCGTCTTTCCATTCCTATCTCCCTTTCCCGGCGCACAGAATACGGCCCTATCGGGCGCCGCCCAGCCTGGATAGCTGGTTACGGCACTGCTGGATATCGGGCCGATTCAAGTATGCTTTGTAACTCTCAGAGTCCCACTTCTCTTGCAGCGAGGCAAGTAGATTCGTGGCTCTTTCGGCGGCCCCTCGAGCGTTGGCGGCGTCTCCGAGAGCGCCTTCCGCGCGGGCCAGCTCCAGCCAACTACGCCACTCCGCCTCGACATTCCCCACGCCGGCGAACCACTGTTGCGCAGAGCGCGCCACATCGAGTGCGTTCCGCGTCTCGCCCGCTGCCAGGAGAGTTTCGGCATTGGCCAATTGGCTATTGGCGATCAAGGGCACTGAACCGGATTTCTCCGCTAATCGAGCGGAGTCCGCCATTGCAGCCAGGCCTTCCGCACGAGAGCCGGAGGCGAATTTGGCCGCGCCCAGCGTGCTTTTCGCGGCCACCGTCAAGTCGATACTCACGTTCGGTTCATCCAGCACACGCCGGCTGAATTCCATCGCGCCCGCAAACTCACGCCGGCTCAAAGCCATGGCGGCGCGAATCTGGCTCTCGAGCGCGGAAACCGCGCGCGAAGGGCTGGATCCGGCCTGGTCGAGCGATTGACGCGCTTGCTCATACCGGCCCAGGCGCCAGTAGACGTCAGCGGTATCCAACATATCGAATGCCGAGTTCAACGGGTCTCCCAATTTGTGAGCGGCATCGTACGCCTCGCGATAAGCTGCAAGGGCCTCGGGCAACCGGCCCTGCGCCTGTAGGACCGATCCTCTGCCTTGCTGCGCCAGCGCCGCCTGCGACGAGTCGCCCAGCTGGTTGCTTAAGCGCAATTGCTCGTCGAACGAACCCAGCGCGGCGGGGTAATCGCCCTTCTGCCGTTGCGCGCGCGCCAGTAGAACCAATGCGTTCGCGGTCTCCTTTTGATAGCCGCCGCGCTGAAACCACACGAGGGCCTGTTGCACGTCCCCAATGGCCTCATCCACCGATCCGTAACGCACAGCCAGGCTCCCGAGCGACAACAGGGCTCGGGCCTCGTTGTGTTCCGAGCGGTAACGGCGGGCATACTCCAGGCTCTGCGTATACGCCTTCTTCGCCTCGCCGGCGTCGCCTTTGAGAAAGTGGGCATTCCCCAAGTCGATGAGGCCGCGCGTAGTGAGATTCTCCAAGCCGCCGGCGCGGGCCATATCGATGGCTTTGGCAGCGTCCGATTGGGCCTGCGGATAATCGCCCGCGCGGTACTCGGCAGCGCTCAACTGCAACAGCGATTGGATCTGCTGCGAGACGCTGCCGATGGTCGCCGAGAGTTGTAGCGCCTGGCCCAGCAGGTTTCGCGCATCGGCGAAATTCCCCACGCGATTGGCCAACACGGCTCTCTGGTACAACACTTCGGTTACGCCTTCCAGATTGCTCAGGCCGCGATAAAGCTGCTCGGCCTGCTGGAAGGCCTGCGATGCGGGTTCACGCTGCGACTGCCGGCCATAGAGGATCGCCAGGCGCATCCACGCCGCGGGATTTTGAGATTGCAGATGGATAGATTCGCGATAGGCGTCGGCCGCCTCTTTCGATTTCTCTTGTTTGTCATATGCGCGGCCGAGATCCAGATATGCGCCGGCCTTCTCCGGCGCCGCCGCATGCGATAGCATGTCGCGATAGATTCTGGCGGCGCCTGAAAAATCGCCGGTTAGGGTCAGTTGCAATGCCTGAAGGTACGAACGCTCAGAGCCGGTCAGCCGCGGACTGGCGCCGGGCGGAACGGCGCGCAACATCTCTTCGCGAGCCTTGTCCATCAGATCCAGCTCTTGATAGGCTTCGGCGAGCCGCGCGTGGGCCAGGCTGAACGCGCGGTCACGGCTGACGGCCTGTTCCAACGCCTTGCTGGCCTTGTAATATGTGCCATCGCGCAGCGCGGCCACGCCTTCCTGATACCAGCGAAGCGCGGCCGGAGCCGGCTGGTAAGTCTGGTCGGACAACAGAAACCAGCCGCCGGCGACGACCGCCGCCAGCAAGAATGCCAATGTGATCGCGGCCGTGAGCCGCGATCGCCGCAACGGGCCGGCCAAGGTGAGCAGAGTATCCCTGAACCGGGTGGGTTGCGTTGGGTGAGGAATCGCCGCGGCCGGAAGAAATTCGGTCTCCTGTGCGCCGGATGGCATCATGGCGGCGCGGGTGGCGCGCAGATCGGCCAGCATCTCATGCGCGGATTGGTAGCGGGTCTTCGGATCCTTGGCGAGCGCCTTGGCTACGATTGCGTCGAGAGCGGGTGGCACGCCCGGATTATGGTGCGAGGGCGGCGAGGGGTCCACATGCAGAACGCCCGCCAGAATCTCAACGGTGTTGGAGCCCGCAAAGGCAGGCCGCCCCACCAGACACGCGTAAAGCACCGCTCCCAGCGAGAACAGATCGGTGCCTGGCGTCAAGGGCGCGTCGCGCGCCTGCTCGGGCGACATATATGAGGGCGTGCCGAGCACAATGCCGGCGGCGGTCTGTGTAATAGGCTCGGTGGCGTCCGGCTCGCTGGTTCCGGCGGATCCCTGAAATACCTTCGCCAATCCAAAATCCAGCACCTTTACTTGGCCTCGTTCGTCGATCACGATGTTGGCCGGTTTGATATCGCGGTGAATCACTCCGTTGCGATGCGCCTCGCCCAGCGCTTCCGCCACCTCCGCAACGATGCGCACGGTTTCCGAAACCGTCAAGCCCCGGCGCATCAAATTCGCGAGCGTCTCACCGGTCACTAGTTCCATGACGATGAAGGGCTGGCCCTCAGGAGATTCGCCGTAATCGTAGATTGTTGCGATGTGCGAGTGATTCAGCGCCGAAGCGGCGCGCGCCTCGCGCAGGAAGCGGGTGCGATATGATTCGTCTCCCGGCGGGGCCGTGGAAAACTTGATGGCGACGCGACGGGCGAGATGGGTGTCCTCAGCGAGGTAGACCACTCCCATTCCGCCACGGCCCAGGCTGCTAAGAATCCGGTAGTGCGAAACGATTTCCCCTATCATCGCGAGCGTTCCTTATTCTCCGATAGCGCAATGGGGAAAACAAGAACGCACACGGCCAAGAGGGCGCCACATGTTGGGTGAAAAATGAAATATTCCGCGCCAGTCGCTTAATGCGCAACCACGCCCGGCGGCGGTGCGTGTCCGTGTTTGCGCTGCCACCAGTTCTTCACGTCTGGCCAGAATTCCTTAAGAACGTTCGAAAACGTGTCAGTGGCCACCGCGATTAGCAGCTTATCCACGTTATCCGAGGCATCGCGCGTATCGGGATAATAGGAGTTCGAAATTGCCACGGCGCACGCGTTGCCGCCCCACTCCGAAAAGTTGAACGTTTTCCGCCCGGAATCCATCGGCGCCACCACGATGCTGTTCACGGCGTGCCAAAGGCGATGCTTACGGGTTCCGCCGCCGGGCCCAAGCATAAAGTACCGTGGATCCTGATGAAACGCGGCGGGAATGAACCCTTCCGTAAACATGTTGCCAATTACCTGATCGGCCGACGCAGTTCCCCAACGGCGGAAATACCCGGCCGTTCCCTGTCCGAACGATGGATTTGAGTCTTCCAGTTGATAGAGGCCGGCAAAGAGAGCCCCTGTAAGGAAAGGTGGCCAGTCGAAGGAGTCCTTGAGCCCGATTACGATCTTGCGCTTGGCAGAAATCGGCTGGTAGGGAACTGTCCCGGAGGTCGTCCGATTGTTCGGGATCACGCCGAAGACCCGCTTATCCACCGGTTTATTCCCCGGCTGCGTGCCCGTTGCATTAGGGTCCGGCGGTTTTGGCTGCCCAGATTGGGGCGGATCCTGCGGAGGCGCCGCGGTTTGGGTCGCCGCGGGGTCAAGCGACGGCTGCGAGAGCGGACTCTCCTGCCCAGATAGCGCGAGGGCGCACATCAGGCTCATAAAGGCTGCGAACGGGATTAAGCGCATGCTTGGTAGATAGATGACTCGAAGCGGCTTACGGTTCCTAATATCAATCAATTCCGAGGTGTTTACAAATCTCGTTTCTATTGTACCGGCAGAGGCAACTGATAAGAGTGCTGTGCAAACCACTTGCGGTCCTATGGAGCACGATTGGCACATCATGCGCGCGGACTCGAAATCTTTCGACTTGTCAGACGGCGCATTGCGGGCAATGGCCCTCTATAAGGAAGCGCCGGCCGGCTAAGCCTCGACCCGGACGATAAGCTCGGGCCTTCCCATGACGAACCGGTTGGCCGCCAGGGGGTGCAGGGCGGACAGAGTGCGCAGGGCGAGGCGGCGCTTAATAGATCCTCCCGGCAAACCGTCGATACGTCCGTCGCATTCGAAAAGATCGCGGACCATCTGCTGCATGTTCCAGGGCGGAAGGCTCTGCTCTGGGTGACCACGGGAGTGCCTATGGTTATCGGCGGATCCTACTACGCCGCCTTCATCGAGAGCGCCTTGGGCAGACTGAACAAGGCCGATACCGCCATCTACTCAATCGATGCGCGCGGACTTGCCATGACACCGCCTTCCGACAGCCTGTTCGAATTCGCCGCCAGAACGGGTGGCGAGGTTTTCTATAACCGCAATGACTTGAACGAATGCATGCGCGTCGCGCTGGAAGATATGGCCGTCAGTTACACCCTCGGATTTCATATGCCCGAAGATGCCACGCCCGGGCTGCATGAACTCAAGATCCGAGTGGATCGCCCGGAGATCAAGCTACGGTATCGAGAATCCTACGATCCCGCCGCGACAGTGCGCTAATTCTTAGGGTATCCCTGCCAGACATATTCCAGAGCCTCGGACAAGGTCTGCCGTTTCACCGCTCCATCGGTATGTCCGGCGTTGCGCGCAAAGACAAACTGATAGTGATAACCCTTGGCAGCCAGCACCTTGGCCATATTCTCATTGGCCAGTACCCAATCGTGCATGTCGTCGCGCATGACATTCGGATTGTAGTTATCCCTGTCGCCGACCTCCATCCACAAGCGGATCGGCTTGACCGGGCTATTGGGGATGAGGTGTTCATGGAATTCCCATGCGCCGTGCGGGAGTCTCAGGGTTCGATGGCCATTGCTGGTTCACGTAAGTGCCCGAGTAAGTGAGAACGCGATGATACAGCTCGGGGTGATACCACGCCATGATCAAGGCGCACGATCCGCCGGAACTGCCGCCCATGGTCGCGCGGCCTTCGGGATCTTTGGTGAGTTTCACGTTGTATTGCTTCTCCACCAGAGGCAGCACTTCCTTCTCGACGAACTCCGCGTACAGGCCTGACATCGTGTCGTATTCCAGACCGCGTTGGCTTCCCTGCGCGTCGCCGCTGCCGTTGCCGATGGAGATGGCGATCATCACTGGCACACGGTGCTGGGCGATCAGATTGTCGAGGGCCGTGAAGAGCGACTTGTCATTCGGGTCCGTCGGCGCCGACGATGAACGGCGCCACCGTGCCGGGGACGTATTGCTTGGGAACATACACTGCTACCTTGCGAGTGTAGGGAGCGGGGTGGCTCGTAGTGACGATAAGCTTGGCTGGGTCGGGGGGTCGGCCGTGCCAAAGGTGCCGGGCTCACGCGCGATGCCGGGGTAGATTTTGCTGTCCGTCGATTCCATGGTGAAGTTGTAGACCGTTCCCTGCGGCACGCCTTCCTGCACGGTCATCTCCGGCGCCGGGCTGTGCGTGGGACCGAGGATGAAGTTTCCGTCGGCCTTGACCGGAGCATTCTCGCCATCGGGCAATTCTTTCGCCGTCGACATAGCCGGGCGTGTTCGGATCGCGGGTCGGCGGCGTCGGGCGCGCCGGGCGTGTAGGTTGGGCCGGGGCTTGCGCAGGGGCCTGGGCCGATACGGGCTGTAAGCCCGCGGCGAGACTGGTCAAGTACACAACGGTTCGAACGCGGAACATCTGGACTCCTTTTGGTCTAGTTTAGCCGGAAACGGCTCGGATGAGGCGGCCTGCGGCGTCACGCATGCTGCGGAAGCACTTCGTGCTGGCTTACGTCATCGCCATCGCCGCTCTTCAATTCGCGGAAAACGATAGTCGAAAGGACGGTCAGCGCGCCCAGAACGAGGAACGCCTGATGAACTCCGTGGATCATCTGCGGCGCATTCGTATGGAACCGGTCTGGAATGAAAAAAGCGGTCGCCAGCGACGCCGTCGCGACGCCGAAACTGATCGACATTTGCTGCATCGTGCTCGCAATGCTGCTGGCGCCGCTGACTTGATCGGCGGTGATATCGGCGTAGACGAGCGTGTTCATGCTGCTGTACTGCAGCGACGTGAAGAACCCAAACCCGAACGCCTGCATCGCGATCAGCCAAACAGGCGTGTTCGCGCCGATGGTGGCGAAAAGCAGAATCAGAAGGCCGAGAATCGCGGTATTCGAAATCAACACCCCGCGATAGCCAACGCGCGCAAGGATCCTTGTCATAGTTAACTTCATGACCAAGGCGCCAATCGCCTGCGGCATTAAGAGCAGGCCGGACTGAATGGGAGTGAACCCCAAACCGATCTGGTAGAGAAGAGGAAGTAGAAACGGGATGCCGCCAATCCCCAGCCGCGTGAAAAAGCTGCCGCTCACCGCTGCGCGAAACGTGCGAGTGCGAAACAGGCTCAGGCGCAGCAGCGGAAAGGCTGTCCTCCCGGCGCGGAAGCCATATCCTGCGAGCAGAGCTGCCGAGAGCGCCAGCAAACCCAACAATTCGATGCCGCTCAGCGTGTGCTCGCCGAACACCTCGAGCACATACGATAGCAGCGCGACGCCGGAGCCGAAGAGCGCCAGTCCAGGGACGTCCAGCGCATGGACATGCTCCGCGCGATAATCCGGCAGATGAAGATAGACCATCACCAGGCCGATCAGGCCGATCGGTATATTTAGGTAGAAGATCACGCGCCAGTCAAAATACCCAACGATGAAGCCGCCTGCGACCGGTCCGAGCATCGGAGCGACCAGGCTCGGAATCGCGACGAAGCTCATGGCGCGGAGCAACTCGGATTTTGCAAATGTCCGCACCAGAGTCAGCCGCCCGACCGGCACCATCATCGCCCCTCCACAGCCTTGCAGGATACGGCAGGCAACCAGCACGTGGATATTACTCGACAAGCCGCAGAGGAACGAGCCCAGGGTGAAGAGTCCGATGGCGGATGCGAAAACGCGCCGCGTGCCGAATCGATCCGCCATCCAGCCGCTGATCGGAATAAACACTGCGAGGCTCAACGTGTAGCTTGCGAGGACCGACTTCATGCTGAGCGCCGCGACCTTGAGAGCCCCTGCGATGACTGGCGCCGCGGTGTTCAAAATCGTCGTATCCAACGATTCCATGAAGAACGCCACTGCGACGAGCCAGGGCAATAATCGCCGGCTGGCGACATGGTACGGAAGGGTTTCGAGATCGGGCATGGCGGCGCGCGCTAGGTATTTCAAGGCTATCAGCAGGCCGGCAACCCGGCTGATGATTGCCGATCGTTTCTAACGCTCCCTGAAGAGCATGGAAATGAGATAATCCTTAGCCAAGCGCTCATCCCGAATCCGCTTCCCGGCGGCAAAGGCTTTCGCTGTTGAATCAATGTGGGATTGGACCTCTGTGCGCGACCATTTCTTGACGTAGCTGTAGTCAGCGTTATGACGTTCTTGCTGAAGATCGATAAATGCATTGGCTATCATCTTTAGCGAGGTGGCGACGGCAGCGTCGGAAGCAGGGAATTGCTTATTGGCAATTTTCTGAGAGGCTTCTCTCATCACTGTATGGCTGAAGCTACGGGCAATGATCGGCCTTTGCCGGTGATCTTTCCAATGCGAGATGCCCGACGAGATCAAAAGATGGAAAAGTGAATAGTAAGCGGTCGAAACGGCGCGCCGGAGGCTGGCTTGCTTCGGACGCTTGGGCTCACGAGTGGCCAAGTGGGCGGCCTGCTCTAGCAGGTCGTCAGCAAGAGCCATCGCCTATTCGTAAACCTCATCCTTGAGCATCGCCTGTTCGGACAGACTACGAAAATTGAAATAAGGATGAAGATCCCAATCATTCGCAAAATCGATACGGTCGGTTACTTTCTTGCGGAATGTCGAAGTAGTGGCTGATAACTTCCCCGCTGCTGCGGCATCCGTCAAGATGATCCAAAAGAAAATAGCGGGATCGCCGGTCCAATCTTCACCAAGGGTGTAACGCCACTTTACAACTCCGGGAATCTTGACATGGCTCAGGCGATTGAGCTCCTCCTGGAGTTTGGCAACTTGCGAAATTCCCCTGGCCAAAAGCGGCATAATCTTCTGTTGTCAGAATACCACTTGACATGCCGGAATTTTGCGTAGCGATTCCTCCCGACAAGCCTGTGAGAGCACGCAACGCCAAATTCGTCCCGTGGTCAAGCCGCCAGGATCCATTCGGACCATCCGTCAGGCTACCGTTACTCGCGGAGAAGCCTAACTGAAGCTCCCGCTGACCCCTTGGAATCCCCGCGACGCCTGCTTGCCTACCCACTTTACGACGCGCATCGCATCGTAGCAGTAAGCGAGGTTGTGATTCAGCGTCGAAAAGCAGTGTGGCTGGCAACCCTTCTTCATCTCATCGAGTTGCTTCTTCTCGAACTTGTGACTTCCCGTCACCCCCCAATCGTAAGTGGCGGAATACATCGGGAAGCACGGCGCCAACGTGCCGTCTACGCGCACAATCACGTTATTATGTCCTGCGCGGCAATTCCATTCTTGCAGCTTGCCACGCATGAATTCGCGCATTTCGTTCAAGCGCTGAACGGAATTGACCATCTTGTAACCGGCGCGGTTCTTTTCAATCAACCAATCCACCAGTTTGTCGACTTCCGGCCAGTCTTCTTTGTGAATATAAGTCACATTATCGTGAAAATGCTCGAAATGTTCCGGCTCGAGCATGGGCGGCTCATTAATGTGATAGTCGGTTGCGAGGCGGTGCTCGCGCGCGATCTCTGTCAGGGCCCGGATGTCTTCCATGTTATTGCGGCAGATGTTCATGTTGAAGAACACCGTGTAGCCGTAACGGTACTGGCGCTTAACTAAGTGATCGAAATAAGACCGTATTGGAGCAAGCGCCTTGGGCAAGCCCGGCTTGATATCCAGCGCATCCACGGCCAGGTTGAAGGTTGCTACGCCGGCATCGCCCAAGCGGTCAATCACGTCCGGGCGGAGCAATCGGCCGTTGGTCGGAACATAGATCCAGAATCCCTTCTTCGCCGCGTAGTACACAACCTTATGCACGAACTGCGGGCGCAGCAGCGGCTCCCCTCCCATCAACGCCAGCACGCGGCAGCCGTGGTCGTGCAGCCAATCGATGGACCGGCGGCCGACATCCTCCGTCATGCCTTTGACGTTGTTATCGAATGCCCAGCAATAATGGCAATCCAGATTGCATTTCCACTCGGTGAACAGGTAAGCGATGATCGGGTGGAAATCACCAGGCGCTACCCGGGACCGCACGTAAGGAAAAAGCCATCCGCGCATGGCGCGATAGATATGAGCCGCCGGCCAGGAGCGCTTTTCCGGAACCGTGCCCGGGTCAGCGAGATTTACAAGTTCCGGCCGGGAAGGAAATATCGGGTCGGGGAGCGTCTGGGGTTGCACGGGATTCGGAAGCAGCGATTTGGGCCGTGCATTTTTTTGAACCAGGAGTTCATGGAGTTGAACGTCGACGCGAAAAGTGGACTTGGGTTTGTGAGCTTGCTGTGTATCGGGCGCCATAAGGTCTCCTTTGCGGTATGTTAGCGGATGATTCCTCTCCTCGTAAGCATTTTTGTATTTGGCAGCACGCTAGTTACAGCGGCATAGCACATCGTTCGTAACGGGCCGCACTCCTACAAGTGAAGCAGTTTTTCTTAAGGTGCTAAATTTTAAAAAGTGCTTAAGACAAATCGGCAAATATCGCTGGTTACCCATCCGCACGGCATGCCGCGCGAATCCGACTTTCAACTTATCGAATCGCCGATTCCAAAACCCGGTCCGGGCGAAGCGCTTGTCCGCACGCTCTATCTTTCGGTGGATCCATACATGCGCGGACGCATCAGCGGCCAAAATGGATACGCAAAAATTGTGGAACCGGGAAGCGTCGTCGTGGGCGGCGTCGCCGGGGAGGTACTCGAATCGAACGATCCGCGGCTGGCTAGGGGAGATTACGTGGAAGGGCAACTCGGTTGGCAGGAGTATGCCGCTGCTCCGGCAAAAACGCTGCGAAAGATCGATCCGAAACTGGCGCCCGTGAGTACGGCGCTTTACGTTTTGGGAATGCCAGGTTTGGCGGCCTACTTCGGTCTGCTGGAAATCTGCCGTCCGCAGCCGGGGGAATCCGTAGTAATATCCGGCGCGGCGGGGGCTGTAGGATCGTTGGTGGGACAAATCGCCAAGATCAAGCGCTGCCGCGCGATCGGCATCGCCGGAAGCGATGAGAAGGTGGAGTATCTCACCGGCGAGATGGGGTTCGATTCCGCTTTCAATTACCGGACCACTCCGGACTACGACGCGAAACTGCGGGAACTTGCGCCGAACGGCATTGACGTCTACTTCGATAACGTAGGCGGCCCCATCACCGATGCGGCGATCGGCCGTCTGAATCATCGCGCGCGCGTCGGTGTTTGCGGGCAGATTTCGCAATATAACTCGGAAGAACCCGAGATGGGACCGCGCTGGCTCAGTCAGTTGATCGTGAAGCAAGCGAGAGTCGAGGGGTTTCTGGTCCGGCAGTTCTCCGATCGCTACGAAGAGGCGTACCGGCAATTGGGGAATTGGCTGCGGGATGGGAAGATACACTATCGCGAAACCGTTGTGGAAGGCATCGAGAACGCCCCCAAGGCCTTCATTGGAATGCTCGAAGGACATAACATTGGCAAGCAGCTCGTCAAGGTCGCCTGATGCCGGCAATTCTCGCTTAGTGACTTCCGTCAGCGTATGTATGACTGCAGACCGTAGCGCCATTTGGTATGCAATAAGCGGCTTATTCCTCAAACCCCGCTTCCGCCTCCGGCAGCACGTCCGTATCGCGCGCGCACCAAACATAGAGCGACGGCAGCAGGAAAATATTCATCATCATCGCCACCATCAGTCCGCCCACGATAACGATCGCGAAGGGCCGCTGCGAATCCGACCCGATGGCGTGCGAAGTGGCGGCAGGCAGCAGACCGAGCGTCGCCACCCGTCAATGCGCCAAGGAGCGCAAACGCCACCGTCCAGGCCATGGGTTTGAAAAGGCGGCCTTCCACGCTTTGCAGCGTAAAGATGGGCAGATAGGCCGTGATGATGATCCCGATGGCGTAGAAAACCGGGCGTTGTACTTCGTGCGCCGCCTCGCGGATACGCTCCAGCATGGGACGCCGGTCGTTCTCGCGATTGAGGTGGCGCACGATGTTTTCGATCATGACCACCGCGCCATCCACCACCATGCCGAAATCGAGCGCGCCCAACGAGAGCAGGTTCGCCGGAATGTGGCGCAGGTCGAGACAGATTGAGGCGAACAGCAGCGCGAAGGGAATCGTAATCGCGACGATCAGCCCCGCGAGTGTTGCCAAGGAATAGGAAGAGAATTAGCGCGACCAGAATGATCCCCTCATGCAGGTTGTGCATCACGGTTTCGGTGGTGTAATGCACCAGGTCGCTACGGTCGAGGAACGGAAACACCTTCACGCCGCGCGGCAGAATCTTTTCGTTGAGCTCCTTGACCTTGGCGTGGATGCCATCGAGCGTGGAATCGGAATCGGCGCCCTTGCGCAGTAGCACGATGCCCTCAATCGCGTCGTCATCGTCGACGATTGTGCCGTCGGCGCGATGGACCGCCTTGCCGATGCGCCCTAACCGGATTTTCGGCCCCTGCGTTACGTGTGCGATATCCGAAATGCGAATCGGCGTTCCGTTTTGCGTCTTCAGCACGGTCTCGCCGATGTCGTTCACATGATCGAATAACCCGATAGACCGTACGTTCACCTGCTGCAGGCCTGCTTCGATGAAGCTGCCACCGGCGTTGATGTTGTTGTTCGCCAATTGCTGTTCGATCGTCGAGAGATTGAGGTTGTACGATACGAGCTTTTCCGGATCGATCTGAACCTGATACTCCTTCGTAATACCGCCGAAGCTGCTGACATCCACCACGTTCGGCACGGACTTGAACTGCTTTTCCAGTACCCAATCCTCTAGTGATTTCAGCTCCATCAGATCGTATTCCGGATTTGTGCTCTTGAGCGTGTACCAGAATATCTGGCCCACGGGACTATAATCCGTACCGATCTGCGGCTGTAAGTTCTCCGGCAGGGTGACGCTGGACAGCCTTTCCAATGCCTTTTGGCGATTCCAATCGTTCTCGGAATCGTCGTCGAAGACCAGCATCAGGCTGGAGAGGCCAAAAACCGAGGTTGATCGTAAGTGTTCCAGGTGCGGCAAGCCGTTCATCACGATTTCGATGGGAATGGTGACGTGCTGTTCCACCTCCTCCGCGGCCCTGCCCGGCCACTGCGTGATGATCTGAACATAGTTATTGGCGACGTCGGGATACGCTTCGATGGGTAGATTGCGGAAAGAGATGACGCCCCACACGAAGAGCAGAATGCCCAGATACGGCGGATCATGGCTAACTGCGAGATTAGGCGCGAATGCGTCCCTGATCCGACTGTAGCGACGGCATCGGGTCAAATCCACTTATCTTTCAGAACGGAAATGGGGCGATCTTTCGGCGCCGCTTTTCATTCCTTCGGATGTTCGCCTATCTTTTGGCGGTTAATCGGATCTTTTGGCCGAAATCACCCATTCGCGCGCCATTTCGCTCTACCATGGCAACGTCTGGCCTCCATGGTTCGCACTCGCTTGCTGCTTGTCGACGATCACTTACTCTTCCGTGAGAGTCTCGGCCGCCTGCTGCAATCCGAGCCGGATTTCGAAATTGCCGGCCAATGCGGCAGCGCCGCGGAGGCGTTGGAATTTCTTGCGCGCGATCCGGTCGACCTGGTGCTGCTCGATTTCAATCTGCCGGATGGCATCGGTACAAGCTTCCTCCAGTCGGCCCGGCAGACTGGCTATGAGGGTAAGATCCTGATTGTGACCGGAGCCATGGATCTGGACGCCAGTTCGGAGGCGCTGCAAGTGGGAGCTTCCGGAATCTTTCTCAAGCACAATCCCGCGAGTTCGCTGCTGCGGGCGATTCGCGTGACCATCGCCGGCGACGTGTGGCTCGACGCGAAGGTGGTCGAATTTCTTGCAATGCGCGCGCCCAGGCCACCGGTACATGAACTGAGGGATGAATTTAACGAACGGGAGCGGACGGTGCTCGACCTGCTACTGGAGGGCTTAACCAACAAGCGCATCGCGGAGCGGTTAAGCATTACCGAAGGCGCTGTGAAAGCGACGTTGCAGACGCTTTTCGAGAAGACAAACGTGCGCACACGCGCGCAGTTAGTGCGCGTTGCCCTGGAAGTGAGATAGGCGACGGGCAAAGCCGAACCCTTCTCGACATCCGACCTGCGCCTTCGGCGCATCGACAAGCCAGGAGGCCTATCGAACTGGAGCTAACATAAGAGTGTGAAACCGATTCGCGTCCTCTGCCTTTTCCTGTGCGTGGCAGCCCTCATATCTCCCTCGCTCGCGGTGGCGCAGCCGGCCGATCCATCGGGGACGGCCAAGAAGGCGCTCGATCTCTTCCTCGGCGGAAAATTCGCCGAGTTGAACCAGATGTTCGCACCCAGCATGAAAGACAAGTACACCGAAACGGACCTCTCCAAGTTGGCGGCGCAGGTGAAAACGTGGGGCGCCGTTCAGAACATCGGCCAGCCCAGCGCGAACGATATGGGCTTGGTTTCAGTGGTGACCATTCCTGTTCAGTTCGCCACCCGGAACATCGATTTCGCTTTTCCCGTAAACGCGAGCGGGCAGATTGTGCAGCTACAGATGCGGCCGGGACAAACGCCGTGGCAACATCCGGATTACGTGAAGCCCGCGGCCTTTCAGACGCGCGAAGTAACGGTAGGAACGGATGAATGGAAGCTGCCGGGAACATTGACCATCCCTGTGGATAAACGCCCGTGTCCGGCGATAGTGCTTGTATCGGATCGCGGACCGGGCGACCGCGATGGCACGGTTTACGCCACCAAGATATTTCGCGATCTGGCCGAAGGGCTCTCCTCGCGGGGAATTGCCGTACTGCGCTACGACCCTCGGATTTCTAAATACGCCAGGAAAATGGGAGAGTCCGCTTTCACCATTGATGAGGAACTTGTACACGACGCTGTTGCCGCCATTGCGCTGTTGCGGACTCAGCCGGAGATTGACGGCAAACGCATATACGTTGCGGGATTGGGCGTTGGCGGATTTATCGCCCCACGCATCGCGGCGGACGATGGGCATCTGGCGGGCATGATTATGATGAGCGCGCCCGCGCGTCCGCTGGAAGATTGGTACGTGGAGACGGTGGAATCCCTCGGCGTCACAGGTCAACAGCTCGATGCCCGCAAGCTAGCCGCAGCCAAGGTGAAGAAGCTCGACCCGGGCGACGCCGATTCTCCGCCCCTGTTCGGGCTGTCGGCGCCATACTGGCTTGATTTGAAGGGCTATGACGCGGCGGCGGAAGCGAAAAAGCTGACAATTCCTACGCTAGTGTTGCAGGGCAGCCGCGATTTTCAAGTGATTCCGAAAGAGTTCGATGCCTGGAAAACGGGCCTCGCCGGACGGCGGGACGCAGTATTCAAGGACTTTCCCAACCTGAATCATTACTTCATAGCCGGCGAGGGGAAGAGCACCGAGCAGGAATATCGCAAGCCCGGCGGACACGTCGCCGCCGAAGTGATCGACGAGATCGTCAGGTTCGTGAATCCGTAAATCCACTGACTGGCGCGCGACTAGTCGGCGCGCAGGGCTTGAATCACATCTACGCGCGCCGCCCGCAGGGCCGGCCACGCGGATGCAACTACAGCCGCGGATAACAATACTCCCGCTGCGCCAATCACGACCCACATCCCGGGCGTTTGCATTTTCCCGAAATAACTTCCGGCAAGTTGCTGCAGCACCAGTCCGCACGCCAACCCTGCGCCGATGCCCAGAGCGGTCATAACCGTGCCCTCCGCAATCACCCGTCCCGAGCAAATGTCTGCGGCTGCGACCCGATCGCCAGCCGAATGCCGAATTCCCGCGTTCGCGCGCTCACCGAAAATGCCAGCACGCCCGCGACGCCCACCACCGCAATAGTCAGCGCCACCAAGGCGAAGACCCCGAAAACCATCGCGTTCATCCGGTCCGGCGTCAGCACTTCCGCGCGGACATCTTCCAGCGTCGAGGCGCGCTCCACCGGCTGTTCCGCCGAAAGGCCTCGTATAGTCCGCGTAATCGGGTTGATCAGAGCGTACGGATCGGTTCGCACGTGGACGAAAAGGCGTCCGCCGAAGAGCGGTCCCTGCCCAAATGCCGTATATAGAGTCAGCGTCGGTTGCGGTACCAGGTGCTCATCGTCGATATCTTCGGCGATTCCGACGATGCGCATCGGCGCCGCCTTCATGCCGATGAACTGGATCACCGGATCCGTCAAAATGAGGTGACGGTTAAGCGCTTCCTGGTTCGGAAACATCCGTCTGCGCCACGCTTTGGCTGATGATCGTCACCGGTTCGCTGTCCTTCCGATCGAGATCATTGAAGTCTCGCCCGGCGATCATGGGTACGCCGAGCGCGGCGAAAAATCCGGGCGTCACCGTCCGGAACTGGCCGCGCGGATCGTCTTCCTTCGTAGCGCGAACGTAACCTTCGGCCGTGAATTGGAAGCCTGGCCCGAAGTTGCCTCCCTCGCGCCACGGCGTCAGCATGCCCATTGCAATGCCGTCCACCCCGGGCAGTTGATGTACGCGCCGCATCGCCTCTTTGTAGAAGTCCACCACCTGCCCGTCCGTCCGCCCATACGTAGTTACAGGAACGTTGATGGAGAGCACACGGCGCGTGTCGATGCCGGTCTGTACCGCCTGAAGCGCAAGCAGCGTCTTCAGCAGCATCGCGGCGCCTGCCAGCAGGAGAAAAGAGGCGGCGATTTGCGTAACCGCGAATGCCCGCAGACGCCGCGTCCCGCCACCGGCTATCCGCAGGCTGCCGCTCGAAAGCGCGATTCCGTTCTGCCGGTCGCCCGAAGGCAGCCGCGGCACAAACGCCAGCAGCAGCCGCGGCAACTCAGCGCCAGCCCCGCGCCCACCCATAGCATGCTGGAATCCACCGTCAGATCGAGCGCGCGGACCGAGAAGCGCGACGCATATCGCGCCAGAATTGCCACCATCGGCCGGGCGCTCAACACGCCCAGCGCCGCGCCCGCGCCGCAGAGCAGCAGGCTTTCCGCCAGAAGGACGCGGCGCAGGGCGGCGGTGCTCGCGCCCAGCGCGGCGCGAATCACCAATTCGCCTTCGCGGCGAATCGTCCGCGCCAAAATCAGGTTGGCTACGTTGGAGCAGGCGATGATGAAGACCAATCCCGAAGCCGCCAGCAGCACCCAAAGCACGGTCCTGGCTTTTGACGTAATCTGGTCGCGCAGAAACATCGCGTCGATGTCGAAGTCCGCCTTCGCGGGATACGCTTCCGGATGCTCCTTCATCATGGCGGCGTGCGCCGCCTTGAGATCGGCGCGGGCCTGTTCCAGCGTCGCGCCGGGGGCCAGCCGGCCAAACAGCTCGGTCATGCGATGGATCCGGCCGGTCACCATGGTGGCCGAGAGATGGTGCGGACTGGTCACGACGTTGGCGATGATCTCGGTTTCGGCCGGATACGGGATGGATGGCTCCAACACCCCTACGATGGTTGCCGTCCGCGGCGGCCCGAACGATTCCAACCTGACCACTTTTCCCGAGCACCGAAGGGTCGCTTTTCAGCGCCTTGGTCCAGAAACGATAAGTCAGCACCACCGCGCCGGCGGCCTTCGGGCCGTCGTCCCGCATGTCGAGCAGCCGGCCCAGCACGGGACGGAGGCCCATCACGTCGAAGTAATTGCCGCCCACCACTCCAGCCTGCACCTCGCGCGGCTCGCCCAGCCCATTCATGGTGAAGCCGATGGTGGAGAAATCGCCGATGGCGCTCAATGATTTGACGCGCTGCCGCAGATCCAGCATCTCCGGCACGGAAAATACGGTATTCTCCGTCCCCACGCCCCGCGCGCTCTGCCGGATGTAAATCAGCCTGTTCTCGTCGCGATTCACCAGCGGCCGCAGCAGAACTCCGCGAACCAGCGTGAAGATCGCAGCATTGGCGCCGATCCCGAGCGCTAGCGTGAGAACGACTGTTAGCGTGACGCCCTTAGCAGCGGCCAGCGAACGGAACGCATACTTCACGTCGCGCCAAAAAATTCCCACGGCTTCGCTGAAATTCAACCTATCTGAACTGGTTAGACTCATTGCCGGGCCTCCTTCTCGACTCCGTCACAGTAATGTCGTTCGAAACCGGGCGTTTTCGACATCGATCTTAAAAAAAACTTGGCGATTTGCGGAGTCGTATTCGAAATCATACGCCAAGACCGCCACGGAGGTTCCCTTCGCCGGGAAAATATCGGGGAATCTCCTGATCGCCTGCGCCGCTTACCACTTTACTGTCTTGCCGGGCTCGAGCGGCCAGACTTCAGTCTGCGCGTGGCCTAACTGCTCGCGCAGCTTTTCCGGGGTACCGGTGAGCGGCGGAAACGTGCCGAAATGCATGGGAATCACCTTCGCCGGGCGTAGGAGTTTGCAGGCCGCAGCCGCTTCGAGAGGGCTCATCGTGAAAAGATCGCCGATAGGAATGATCGCCAATTCGGGATGATAAAGCTGCTCGATGAGCGCCATGTCGGAAAAGACATTGGTATCGCCGGCAAAGTAGAGCGCGCGCCCGTCCGCGAATCGCATCACGTAGCCGGCGGCCTCGCCCCCATAGATGATCTTTCCATCGTCGAGAATGCCGCAGCTATGCACCGCTTGAGTCATGGTGATCTTCACGCCGGCGATCTCCTGCGAACCGCCCTTATTCATTGCGCGGGTGTTCTTCACGCCTTTCGATTCGAGCCAGTTGCAGCACTCGAAGATACCCACCACCTCCGGCGAAAACTTCTTGGCCAGCGGCACAACGTCGTGGATGTGATCGAAATGGCCATGCGAGACGCAGATGGCATCCACGCGATCGATCTCGAACCCCTTGGGGAATTTCGGGTTTTCGAGCCACGGATCCATTACAAAAACCTTGCCCGTGGAGAGACGAAAATGAAATGAGCCGTGCCCTAACCAGGTGATTTCCATATCCGGATTATGCCACGGGGAGGCGAATGCGACTCAGCGTCGCGATTGATAGAGACGCCTGACGTCTTTCATCATGCGTTTCAATTTGCGTTTATCTTCCTGCGCGACTCGCGCGTCAGCCCTGGCCTCGTGGCGGTGCGCTTCGGCGCGCAGTTTGCGGTAGCTCTCCCAGCGGTCTTGCGCCAGAGCGCCCACTGCCAGCGCTTTGGCCACCGCGCAACCGGGCTCGTTTGAGTGTGAGCAATCGCCGAAGCGGCACTCGGCGGCAAGCGCCGCGATCTCGCCGAACACTTCGCCGACGCTCTCCGCTCCCGCCCATAGCTGCAATTCACGCATGCCGGGAGTATCGATCAGCGCGCCTCCGCCGGGCAGCGGGAGAAGTTCGCGATGCGTGGTGGTGTGCCGGCCGCGGCTATCGGATTCGCGCACAGCGCCGGTACGGAGTCGGTCCTCGCCCAGCAGCGCATTAGCGATGGTGGATTTGCCGGCGCCGGAGGAGCCGAGCAATGCAACCGTCGGCGCGCAGGCGAGGAACGGCTCCAACTGCGCGATGCCCTCGCGAGCGAGAGCACTAAGCGTAACAACGGGCGCTTTGGAAATGGCGGCCACATCCCGAGCGCGCGCGGAGGGGTCAGCGCAAACGTCCGCCTTGTTGAGCACGATCGCGGGCGCCACGCCGGAATCGGCGGCCAGCGTCAGGTAGCGTTCAATGCGGCGCAGATTGAAATCAGCATCGAGCCCGCAGACCAGGAACACCAAATCGAGATTGGCGGCGATAGCCTGCCGCTCTTCCCGCTTGCCAACAGCGCGCCGGTAGAAACAGGAGTGCCGCGGCAATACTGTTTCGACGATGGCTTGTTCAGAATTGACGATGCGGGCCGCCACCCAATCGCCCACTACTGGCATGGATGCGGTATCGGCGGCGCCATACCACAAGGCGCCGGACGGCTCGGCGGCGATCTCGCCGGCTTCGGTGTAGAGACGATAAAGATCGCGATGGGCAACAGCCACACGCGCCAGCGCAAGACCACGCTGAAGATAGGGTCCAAAGGCGCCGCGCACACGCGCGCTGGCGCCGAGAAGTTCGAGATTCACTGTTCGCTCCTGGAGACACACTTCGGGCTGCGGAGTTAATACTGCAACGCGAGTTGGGTCAGCGGACAGTCATAGGCGTGCCGAAATCAGAATAACACGTGAGGTAAGAAGCGAGATTTAGGGCTCTAATTCGTTCAGATCGACCAGGATCGCGCCCGCTCTGAATTTGCCGTCGCGAATTCTCTCGATGCCACTGCGCGTGTAGATCTGGCCGGTGTGAGATCTCGAGTCGATCACCCACACGTATTGGACTCCGAAATTGAGATATTCCTCGATCTTGACACTCAGTTCCATGGCGCGATCTTCGGGCGTAAGTATTTCAATGCAGATGAATGGTGGGGTGGTGAAAATCTCTCAGCGGGCTCGCCGAGCGTGACACACACGTCCGGAACGCGATAGTGGGGCGGATCGGCCTGCGTTCGAACGCGAATCGAGGGCCAGGAGCGGAACCCTAACTTCCTTCCACAATTGTGGCGACCAGAGCAGGAAGCCTTGCACCTCGCTGTGAGACAAATCGGGCCATACTCGGTACTGGACTTTCGCAGCCACGTACTTGGCGTCATACTCGAACGACGTGTGCAGGTATTGTTCGACCGTCATTGATGGCGCGGCCGGCATGGGGCTAGCCCACCGGCGCCCCATCCGCCGCCAGCAACTCGCCCTTCTCCAGATGATGTACCCTGGTCGCGAACTGCGCCGCATGTGGGTCGTGCGTCACCATCACCACCGTCTTATTGAACTCCTTGTTCAGCCGCGAAAGAATCGTGAGAATCTCTTGCGCCGAAGCCGCGTCCAGGTTCCCGGTCGGCTCGTCGGCCAGAATCAACGCCGGATCGGTCACGATTGCGCGCGCGATGGCCACGCGTTGCTCCTGGCCGCCGGAGAGTTGCCGCGGAAAATGGCCGAGACGCTCGCTGAGACCCACCAGCGTGAGCGCCGTTTTGGCGTGCTCGATGCGCTCGGCCTTCTTCAGGTTCGTCAGCTTCAACGGCAGCTCAACGTTTTCGAGCGCCGTCAGCACAGGAATCAAATTGAACTGTTGAAAGACGAAGCCGACATGTTCGTTGCGCCAGTGCGCGATTTCGCGGTCGCTGAGTTCGCGCAGATTGTGGCCCAGCACGCGGATTTCGCCTCCGGTCGGGCGGTCCATCGCCGCGATCAGATGCAGCAGAGTCGATTTGCCTGAGCCCGACGGCCCCATCAACGTTACAAACTCGCCCTTTGAAATCTCGAGGTTCACATCTTTGAGCGCAGTGATGTGGAACTCGTCACGCACGTATTCCTTGCTGAGGTTGCGTGTTTCGATGATGGTCTCGCTCATGCCTTTTCTTTCTGGCGCACGCGGTCGCCGTCTTTCAGGTTCGCGGGCGGCGCGACAATCAAATCCTCGCCGCCGATCAGGCCGTCTTCGATGCGCACGCTCGCGCCGTTGGCCGCTCCCGTCTTCACCGTGCGACGCAGCGCCTTGCCATCGAGCAGCACAAAGACCGCGCCATCGCGTACGGCAGACGATGGCACGAGCACCACGGGCTTGGCTCCCTCATTCGATGCCGCATTCGACGTAGATTCCGGTTTGCGCTCAGCCAGGAATGCCACGCTCGCATTCATTTCGGGACGCAGGTAATCGTCCGGCTTCACCACCTTGACCTTGATCTGCACGGTAGCCTTCTGGCGGTTGGCCTCTGGCGAAATCTCTTTGATGAAGCCGTCATACTTGCGGTCCGGGAAAGCGTCTGTGGTAACTATGCCATGCTGCCCGGAGCGCAACTTCGCGAAATCGCTTTGGCTGATGTCGAGTTCCACTTCGAGATCGTTAAGATCCGCCAGCGATACCACATAGCCCTTCGCGCCGCGGTCGCCGACGAAGCTGGTTGTCACGAATTCGCCCTTCTCCACCGCGCGCTCGAGAATCGTTCCGGTGACCGGAGCCCGGATGATGGTGTTGGCGAGTTGGTTCTCGGCATATGCCAGAGCGCCCTTGGCCTGTTCCACCTGTCCGCGCAGCGCATCGATCTCCTCCTGTCGCGGGCCAAGCCTCACCAACTCGAATGCCTTCTGCAGCGAGTTCACTTTGTGAATCGCGCCATCGTAGCGCGCCTGTGCATCGTCCAGCGATTGCCTAGGCGTAAGGTTCTCGCGAATCAGTTCCTTGGTGCGATCCAGCGTGACTTTGGCGTCGGCCAGATCGGCCTTGGCCGAATCGAGATTCGCCTGCGCCTGCGCCACTTCTTCGGGGCGCGACCCGTGCAGCGCTTCGTCGAGGTGCGCTTGCAGGTTTGCGAGTTGCCCTCGGGCCTGCTGCAACTGCGCCTGATATTCATCGTCCTCCAGCCGCACCAGGACCTGGCCTTCGCGCACATGGTCGCCCTTATCGACGCCGATCCAGTTTACTTTGCCGATGACCTTGGCGGCGACTTCGATCTTGTGAGCAGCCACAATATATCCAGTGGCATTGAGAACCACTCCCTCGGGCGCGCTGGCCGCGCTGACCGCTCGCACCCGCTCAATTTCGACAACCGGCGCCGTATCCAACTTGCTGGAGAACAGCCGCCACGCGCCCGCCAGCAGGAACAACAGGACCCCAACGACAATCCAGCGCGACGCCCACTTCGAGGGCTCGCTCGAACGGCGTTTGCTGCGATCGATGCGCAGATTTTTGAGTTCCGCGTCCATACCGGTTAAACCTCACGCAAAGCCGTGAGAATCTCCTTCTTCGCCGCCATCCGCGCCGGTAGCAATCCGCCAACCACGCCCAGCGCAATGGCGAACATCACACCCGTAATCATGATTTCCGGCGTCACGTGGAAGCTGAACGCCGTTTCAGAAAAGTTGGCGTTGCCAACCGCCGTTGTGGCTCCGTTCAGCGGAATTACCAGCAGGCAGCCGAGCAGACCGCCCAGCCCGGCCAGCATCACCGATTCCACGAAAAAGCTGAACAGAATGCTGCCCCGTGAAAAGCCCAACACGCGCAGCGTTCCGATCTCCCGCGCGCGGCGCGCCACCGCCGCGTACATCGTGTTCATAGCGGCAAAACTGCTGCCCACGGCCATGATGAGCGCCACCATGATGCCGGTAGCCTGAATCGGCCCCGCGCTCGCGGTCTGCTGTGCGTAATATTCGCGCTCGGACTGCGCCGAAAGCTGCAGCCGCTGATCGTTCGAAATGTCGTTGACGAGCGCTTTGGCCGCCACTTCGTCGCGAGCTTCCAACGTCGCCGAGCTCAGCACTTCAAGACGTTGCAAGTCGGCGGCCACCTGACTCAAATCGCCCCAAATTTCGCTATTTTGCGCGGCGCCGTTGGCGTCCATTACGCCGACCACGGTCCATGGTTGTCCGCTGCGGCCGATGCGGATGCCCTTGCCCATTTTCGCGTCGGGGTAACGCTCGGCGACCGATTTGCCGACCACCACCTCGCGATGCCCCGCTTCAAACCATCGCCCGCTCGCGATGTGGACGTTGCGGCGCATCTCAATGCCGGCGGGTTGCAGTCCGCGTAAGGTGACGTTCATCCCGTCAGGGTTTTCCGCGCTGGCCAGATTGATCACAGTGACCACTTCGAGCGACGCCAGCGGTTGGCCGTCGCGTCCGGTTGCAATTCCCTGCTTGAACTTCAGGTCCTGAAACTGCGGCCTCTCGAATAAGCTCGTCACCTCCGATTCCGCGCCCTTGCGCAGCACAATCACGTGCCGCGGATCGCCCGAAACCGAAAGAGTCGAATTCAACCCGTTCACCAGTGCCAGGATCGCCAGCAGCACCGCCACCGTGAGCGCGATACCGAGCGCGGTCATGATCGTGGTGGTCTTGCGAACCGCCAGATTGCGCAGGTTATAAGCGAGCGGAATGGCCATTAGTCGGTGCTCCTCAGCGCATCCACCACCGGGGCGCGCGCGGCGCCGAGCGCGGGAACCAGCGAACTCAACACGCCGATGATCGCGGCAATCGCGAGACACGCCGCGGCCACCGCAGGTTCAAAAACATGAAACGAGGGCAGGAACCCGCCAAACGGGCTTTTGGCGATTCCCGTCATCAGAAACACCGAGATCGCATAACCGATCGCGCCGCCGGCCAGGGATAACGCACAGGCTTCCCCAAGAACGATTCCCAGCACCGCGCCCGGCGTGAATCCGATCGTCTTGAGGACGCCCACTTCGCGCCGCCGCTCACGTACCGACATCGCCATAGTATTTGCGGAGACCAGCAGAATGGTGAACATCACCGCGGCGCAGATGGCCGCGAGAAACACTTTGACGTTGCCCAGAAACGCCAGGAAACCCACTGTGAACGCTTGCTCCGATTCCGTCTTCGTCTGCACGGTGGCGTTCTGAAATTGCTCATCGATCGCGTTGGCGATGTGCGTGGAGTTATTGGGATTGTCGATCAGGATGTAATAGATTCCTACGCTTCCCCGCCTCGCTTCGGGCAGCGAGAGATCGATATATTCCTTGTTCAAGTACATCAGGTCGCTCACGCGCGGGCTATCGAAGATGCCCCGCACTGTGAAATCGAAATCTCCGGGATAGATGTCGCCTACCAAGTGCAGCCGGTCGCCAACCTTGAAGTTGAAGGCCTTTGCCAGATCGCGGCCGACCACGCATCCGGTGCGGTCTTTCTCGAAGGCGAGCTTCTGATCGTCGGGTATGCGGAATTCAGGATAGACTGCGAAAAGCTTTTCCGGTTCGACGGAGAAGCGCGAAAATTGGTTTTTCGGATCGCGCGCATCTTTGTAGGCGCCGCCGAACCAATTGGCGATCATCACTTCCTTCACGCCCGCTACGCGCTGGATCTGCGATTGATACGCGAGCGGCATCACCTGCGTGAGAGAGATCTTGTTGCGCGTCACCACCCGCAAAGCCTCGCCCGGGTCGGGATCGGCCAGATAGAAACCGTGATAGAGCCCGATCATCACGCCGAGCAGACACATGGAAATCCCGATGCTGGCGATGGTGAGGATAGTCCTGCGGCGGTTACGCCAGCAGTTCTTGAGCATCAGCGGGAGATAACGCATGTTACCGATCTAATATAGCAACGCAACCGCGAGGACGGTTCGATTGGCCGCCCACGCCTTTCGCCAAATACCGCCGCACCAGCCCCGCCCAATCTTCCGCAGCTCGATCACTAGACGCAAAGCATCATTCACGGTCCGCTCGCTTCGGAAGACCCGGCGGACATGGGATCCAACAGAACGAGACTGCTGCCCGTTTGAAAGCGTTTCGCGTATTTGCCCCGCGGCGGGGTCCCATTCGAACTCCATTTGTCAGTGGGACGGCTGCTTGCACTCGCTCCGTTTGCACGATCAGTTCGTAGGCATCAATGGGAGATTAACGCATGATTGCGAGCAATACGACCGTAAGCGCGCCGCTGTGTGGCTTGTCGAGGCCCCCGCTGCGTGACTGCGCCGTAATATGCTACCTGGGCAATGGCGCTGAAGTTACGACGATCAGAAGCTGTCGGCTCGCCCCCTCACGGACGCAAGTTATAGTCTGCGCCCAGCGGTCCCGCGCCAGCCAGATAACGCCGCGCGCGCACCAATTCGGCGACCTGCCGGATATGTCCCAAATCGTGTAGCACCCACTCGTGCAGCATCTGCGAAAGCGTTATTTCACCAGCCGAGCTGTGCATGGCGCGCCGCTTGCCCGCCTCTGCCGGCAGACCGCGCAGGAATTCCATGTTGGTTTCACGCTGGTCTTCAAAATGATCGAATGAATCCTCCGCATCCGCGTCGCGGTAAAGATGCAGGTGCATCTGTGCGTCGTCGGCTTCGAGCGCCGGCATTTCTTGGTTAAGGAAACGGTCCGCGCGCGCGCGGTAGCAGTGCCCTTCCGAGTGTGAGAGGTGCGCCAGAACTTCGGCCACCGAGAATCGGTCCGGCGCGGGCTTCCACGCGGCGTCTTCTTCCGAAAGTTCGCACATGAGCCCGCGCAGGATATCGGGCGTCGCTTCTAGCATTTCGAGACAAGGCAGTTCATCGTCGCTCATGTTGTTTCTCCTGAGATTTCGAATTCACGAGACCCATCGGGGAGCGCGTGGATACGGATCTCGGTATGTTGCGCGGGCATCAGATCCGGAAAGCGCTCGCCCCATTCGATAAGCGTCAGCGCATCGCGCTCAAACAACTCTGCGAGCCCTAGCGATTCCACCGCCCGCGCTTCATCGAGCCGGTAAAGATCGATATGATACACGCGTCCCTCGCCATACTCGTGAATCAGCGTGAAGGTTGGGCTCGAAACCTCGTCCTGGTGAGCGACGCCGAGCCCCTCCACGATTCCCTTCGCCAGCGTCGTCTTACCGGCGCCCAAATTCCCGATCAGCAGCACTACGCCGCGCGTGGGCAATTCGACCGCGAGGCGACGGCCGAACTCAATGGTCTCCGCGTCAGACTCCGTGCGGAATTTGCGCACACTCCTCCATCGCGTCGGGCAGGTAATCGAAAAGGTCGGTCGCGATCAGGCACTTCTCACCCAGGGCGCGCGCGCCGATCTGTCCGGCGAGCCCGTGCAAATAGACCGCTGCTGCAACTGCGAGATCCGGTTTCGCCGCGAACTGCGCGAGAAATCCCGCGATCATGCCGGTGAGCACGTCGCCCGTTCCGCCAGTGCCCATAGCGGGTGACCCCGTGGGATTGATCCACACGCGGCCGTCCGGGAATGCGATTGCCGTGCGGTGTCCCTTGAGCACCAGCGTTACGCCGTGCTCGCAGGCGAACGCGCGCGCCACGCCGACGCGGTCTTTCGCAATTTCCGCCGCGCTCTTTCCGCTGATGCGCGCCATCTCGCCGGGATGTGGCGTCAGCACGCGTACCCGGCCCTCGCCGCGAATCTCCCCCGTCAACGCATCGGCATCGATGACCATGGGCTGGGCGAATTCTTTCAGCGCCTGCTGCACGGTCGCTTCCGTCTCAGGCGTTCGGCCGAGGCCCGGCCCCATCGCGATCACCGTTTTTCCTTTGCCCGCTTGCCGCAGATTCGCAATCGATTCCGTCATCAACTCCGGCGCATGTGACGATATCTGTCCCAAGACGGCCGGATCGGATGCCACCGTGACCAGGCCCGCGCCCGCGCGCAACGCGGCAATGCCGCACATCGCCGCCGCGCCTGTCTTACCGATGGATCCGGCCACGATCAACGCATGCCCGAACGTGCCCTTGTGCCCGTCCGGCGGGCGCGGCGCAAGCAGTTCGCGGAACATCGCCGGTTCCACTAACTCGAGCTGAGCGTTGTCATAGAACGAAGCCGGCGTACCGATGGGCGTCACCGTCAGCGCCCCAACGTGATCGCAATTCGGGGGAAAGACGTGACACGGTTTCGCCGCCGTGAAGGTCACGGTGTAGTCGGCGTGAGCGAATTCGCCGCCAGGTTCGCCCGAATCGCTCGGTAGACCCGAAGGAATATCCACCGCAACGATCTTTGCGCCGCCATCCGCGGCCAGCGCGTTAATCTTGCGGATGCCTTCGAGCGCGCGTCCCGTCGCAGGACCCGTGACGCCAGTGCCGAGCAGAGCGTCGATAACCAGCGTAGGACATCGGGCGCCGCCGTCTGCCCGCATCACCTGAGCGGCCTCAAGCATGTTGAAGTTCGCAGCCGCATCGCCCGCCAGTTCCGCCGGATCGCAGAACAGTTCCACGCGCAATGCGGCGCCGGGAAAGCGCACGTGGATCTGGCGCGCGATCGCCATCCCGTCGCCGCCATTGTTTCCCTTGCCGCACAACACCGTAATCCGCTGGTCTTCCAGCGGCGCAAAATGCCCGGCTAGAAACTCCACCACGCGGCACGCGGCGTTTTCCATCAACACAATGCCGGGGATGCCTGCCTCGATCGTTCGCCGGTCCGCCGCGCGCATTTCGGCCGCCGTGAGGATCCTCATATGCGTCTCGCCACGATCATGGTCATATCGTCCTGCTGCTCGGGCGAGTGCGTCCACAGCCTTACGGCCTCCATGGTGCGCGCGATCATCTCATCGGAATCGGCATGCCCGAACTTCACCAATAGCTCCTGCAAGCGCTCCTCCCCGAACATCTCGTCGTATTCGTTTTCCGGCTCCACAATGCCATCGGTGTAAGCCATCAGCACGTCGCCTGGCTCCATCTGCAGCGTCCGCTCCTCGTATTTGGCTTTAGCGAAAGCGCCGACCACGGTACCGGTGGGGTCGAGCAGTTCCACGTTACTTCCGCGCAGCAATAGCGGCGGCAAATGTCCCGCGTTGGTATAGGTCAAAGCGTTGGTGTCTTCGTTGAAGAGCCCGAAAAAGAATGTGGCGTATTTTTCCGCCGAAGTGGTTGCAAAGAGCTGCCGGTTCAGGACGCCTACTAGTTTGGCAGTGGAGAACTGCGGCGGCCCGCTGCCATTCACAGGACTCAATTGCGTGCGCATGGTCGATTGTATGGTCGCCATCAGCAACGCGGCCGAGATTCCCTTTCCCGCTACGTCGCCGATCGCGAATCCAAGGGTATGCTGCAGCGGCATGAAATCGTAGTAATCGCCCGAGACTACGCGCGCCGGTTGGCACAAGCCGCGAAGCTGCAGATTCTTCGCCGACGGCGCGTTCTTCGGAAACAGGTTCGACTGCACTTCGCGCGCGATCTCCAGTTCCGATTCGAGCCGCTCCTTTTCCTTGGCCACCACGATCAGCCGGCTGAGATTTTCCGTCATTGTATTGAATGACGAAGTGAGCTCGGCCAATTGATCGCTGCCCTTAACGGGAACGCGATAGCCGAAATCGCCCTCCTTGACGTGTTGCGTGCCTTCGTAGAGTTCGTGCACCGCGCCCGTGATGCTGCGGCTGAGTTGAACCCCGGCCACTAGAGACGCCAGTTCGACGATGAAGAACAGCACGGCGAACCCTATCAGCAAATCGAGCACTATCTCGCCCCACTCCAACTTCTGCCCAAACACGATTCCCATAACGGAAGACAGCCGTGTGTCCACCCACAAATAAAGCCGTTCCTCCTTCTTGGGCGCATCCCAGTGCGGCGCCACGACGGGGTAAAGCCCATTCACCCGAAAATCGAACGCGTTCACGGGAGGCGCCACGTGCGAATGTCGGGCATGCCCCATGATCGGCCGGAAAGTGGCGTCCCCCAGCCCGGGCACGAGGCCTCCCAACAACTCGGGCGTCAGGGGCGATATCACCGTCACCTCGTTCCCGGCGGCGACCACGTGGGCCCAGACACACAATTTGCCGTCTTTGATCACCAGGCCGGAGGAGTGATCCGCGCCCGTGGAATGTTCGAAAGCGGTCCACGCCGCCGGCGGATGCGTGATTTGAGAACCCTCTGGATAGCGCAACTCATCACGCCCTGTGACGAGTAGATGGGCATCCGGAAAGTCGTTGCGCATTGTCAACCTGAACCGGTTGATGGCGGTTTCCGGATCGCGCATTGGAACATGGGCGCTGATCTCTGCCTGGCGCAGCAGCGTGCTTTCGCGATGATCCAGCTCGCGATTCACCAGGTAGATCGACATCTGCTCGATCACCGCGTAGCCCGCTAGTGCAAGCAGGGCCGTGACGAGCACCACGGGTACCACCGCGATAAAGAGATACGCCGCGATCAGCCGGTTGCGCAGTCTCCAGATGGCTTTTTTCGTGGCGCGACGCGCGATGCGGAAGAAGACAATCAGACCGAGAACGATCGCGATCAGGCCGAGCCAATCTACCAAAGGTGAGAGGCTAACGAAATAGGCGATGAGGAATGCCAGCGCGAAGAGCAGAAACACCGCGTCCAGGCGGCCCGGTCGCGGCCAGTTACGGCGGTTTTTCTGCATAGTTCCAGAGTAGTATACGCGAGTGTTACCCGCTGGTCAGAGGGCCCTGACTTCATTGCCCGCGCCCTGAGTCAAGGCGGCATCCGGGCTCAGAGGAATCTCCTTGGATAAAAGTTTACCGCGGGCGGATCGAAACTCCAGCATCGTCTCCGGCGTTTGATCCTCCATCCAAAAACGGTCGATCGGTCCGTAGACGATTTTCAATTCGTCCTCCCAACAGGTTGGTAGATAGACGCGAAGCACGCGCGGATCGTAATATCGAAACAGCAGCAGGCTGCCTTTTTGGTCGCGCACAGTGAGCAAAGTGCGCAAATGGCGGCGCAGCGAATCCATGCTCGAATCGCACTTGAGAAAGATGCCCCAACTGTTACCCCAGGCGCGTTCAATCAGCTTTATGCTATAGGAATCGTCATACTCGAGCTGTACTAAGTACGGCGCCGCCAGTTCAAGCTCCGGAGCGAGCTCGCCGTGGTAGAGACACGAATAGTTCAGATACGAATCGAGCAACGCGCCATAAATGGCTCGGTCGCGGGCGCCATCCACCACAGCCCATACGTCGCGCCCGGCGGCCCGCGGCCAGAACTGCTGCTTGATTGCCGGCATGTAGTTGTTCGTCATACGATTTTCGTGACGGCGACCGCCGCCTTAGTGCTGCTGTCAATGCGAACAGAAAGGAGTTCCACTCGCGGCGGCCGCGGCCAGGGCGGCAGCCTGCGCGGCGCCATCGGTATTCGACGGCAGGCTCGGATTTTCCGGCGCCTGCGACTTGGAAGAGGTGGTTGGAGACGAGGGAGGTGGAGCGGCCGGCTGGCTGGTGGCGCCCAGCTGGGAGCCGCTTCCGGCTTGCACTGGGCCTTCCCTTACCAACAGCAGTTCGCCCGATGCGAGCATGCGAGCAATCTCACCCAGTAGCTGATCGCTGGTAAGACGCGCCTGCGGAAGGCCGGTATCGGATTCAGCGAGTAGAGCCTCCAGATCGTGCATGGCGCCAGTATCGCCCCTGAATTGCTCTAGAAGCAGTTGCGCGGCTTTGTCATCTCCCACCGATTGGACCTGGCGGCCCCGAAAGAGAAGATAGTTCGATATTCCAAGCCGTCGTAGCGACATAGCACCGATAAACAAAAATGATACATCATCCGGGATCGGCAACGCTGGAATGCCCGCCTGGCGTTGCCTACAGGCGTTTGACATGGCGTGCGAAATAGTTGACACTGTCAACTATTATGCCTGGAATCGATGCCCGCGCCGAGCGCATCCGGGGCTTCAATCGCTTCTATACAGAGAAGATCGGCGTCTTGCAGGAGGGGCTTCTGCAGAGCCCGTTCTCGCTTGCCGAGGCTCGCGTGCTTTACGAAATCGCACACGCCGAGCGGCCGGCCGCCGCGGCCATCGGTAAACGCTTGAATCTCGATGCCGGTTATCTCAGCCGCATCGTCAATCGTCTTCTGAAGGCCGGCGTCTTGAGTCGGACCCGTTCTCCCGCCGATGGCCGCGAGCGCATTCTTTCGCTCACCCATAAGGGGCGCGAGCAGTTCGTCACGTTGGACCGCCGATCGCACGAAGAGGTCGCGGCCCTGCTAAGGAGTCTCACCCCGAAGTGCCAGATGGAACTGGTGCGATCCCTCGAATCGGCGCAAGCGTTACTGGGCGCGCCCAAGCCTGCCGCCGCGCTGTGTGTACTACGCCCGCATCGCCCGGGCGACATGGGCTGGGTAGTGCAGCGCCACGGCGAAATCTACTTCCAGGAGTATGGATGGGACGAGCGTTTCGAGGCTCTGGTGGCAGAGGTTGTGGCGGCCTTCATCGCTAACTTCGATGCCAGGCGCGAGCGTTGTTGGATCGCCGAGCGCGATGGAGAGCGCGCCGGCTCGATCTTCCTTGTTGCTAAAAGCGCGACAGTCGCTAAGCTTCGTCTATTGCTGGTAGAGCCGGAGGCACGCGGCGCGGGACTCGGCCTCCAATTAGTGGAGGAATGCCTCCGTTTCGCGAAACAAGCGGGTTACCGCCAGGTGGTGTTGTGGACCAACAGCAACTTGATCGCCGCCCGCCACATTTATGAGAAGGTTGGCTTCGAACTGATAGAGGAGCAGAAGCACCGCCAATTCGGCCCGGAACTCACTGGGCAAACCTGGCGGAAGATCTTGTAGAACTCAAGGAACAGCCAGCGCCTGACCCTACTTTCGCACGGGCATTGTCTACCTCATCCGGTCCGCTGCCGCATACCAGATGGACGTATCGACCAACCAACTCATTACCGTGACGAGGAAGTCCTCGGTTGCCCGTACCGGTGTGCGATCGCCTCGCCGATCATCGTATTCTTGTTCTTAGCGATATCCGAACCGCCGGATCGACCTAGATTGAAAATGCATGCGGGATCAGCTCGGGTGGAAGACCCGCCGAGATCTCGCGCCAGGAGGCAGCGCACATACTCGGCTAGCGAAATGCCTAGCTCACTGGCTCTTTTGCGCGCTTGTCGCTGCATTTCAGGTTCGAGCGTGATCTGCGTCCGAGCCATCATGACGGCATCATCATAACCTATCGATCCTACTGAGCCTTCGCCCCGGCCAACGACGCTGTCGCCAGGCTTCCGCCCAGCCCCATCGTTTCCACGGCCGACGACGGCACAATCACCATCGATCCTCGCTCCTTGATCGCTTCGTATAACATGTTCATCGCGCGCAAATGCAGCGCCGTTGGGTTCTGTTGATATACCAGTGAGGCCTGCGCGAACTTGTCGGCGATCTCCGTCTCCGCCTGACCCAAAATGTTGCGCGCCTGTCGCTCGCGCTCCGCCTGCGCCTGCCGTGACATCGCGTCCTGCAACTCGGAGGGGATCTGCACGTCGCGAATCTCCACCGATTGCACCGTGATGCCCCATGGATTCGTCTTCTCGTCGAGAATCCGCTGCAACTCGCGGCCCATCAATTCCCGCTCCGCGACCATCTGATGCAGATCGTGACGCCCAATCGATTCGCGCAGCGCCGTCTGCGCGCTCAGCGTGATTGCCTGCGTGAAGTCCTGCACCTCCAAAATCGATTTCTCCGCGTTCCACACCAGCCAAAACACGATGGCGTCCACATTCACCGGCACCGTGTCGCGCGTCAACGTGGATTCCGCGGAAACACTCGCCACCCTTACTCGCTGATCCACATAGCGGCTCACCGAATCGACGATTGGAATAATGTGATACAGTCCCGGACCGCGCAGACCGATATAACGGCCGAACCGCAAAACCGCCACCTTCTGCCATTGATCGGCCACTCGTATCGCGAATAGAAAGTACACGCCCACCACGATGCCGGCAATCGCCGGAATGGGATTGGCCGCTGCGGCAGCTCCGCCCACGCCGCCCAGCACACAGAGGACGAATAACGCAAGGCCGATGCGGCTAATGGGCGATTCGAAGGGTTGGTTTCTCACGAGGTTAGCTCCGGTTCCTAATGGCATCGTTGTGAATGGCATAAAGTTGCTCCAATAATTCCTCTGTAGTGAAGCCCGCCGCTCCGGCGCGGGCTATGCAATCGGCTGCCAGTTGGCTCAATAGCCGCTGCCGTTCGACCCCGGCTCGCTTGGGCTTTTGCCGGCTGATGAATGTACCCGTTCCCTGCTGCGTTTCGATAATCCCGCGGATCTCCAGCTCCCGGTAGGCGCGCATCACCGTGTTCGGATTGATGGCAAGATCTACGGAAACCTGACGCACGGTCGGTAATTGAGCCGCGGCTGCGAGAACGCCCGAGGCCACCCCGCCTGTCACCTGATCGATAATCTGGCGATAGACGGGGACGCCGCTCGTGGCGTCCAGTCGGAATTCAAAGGCCCGTTGGCGGGCGCCCAGCGCATCCATCGGTCTAATAGTGTATTAGTTATCTAGAACAATCAATCGGGAAAATACCCGATGTCGACGCGATTCCATTTGGCGGCCCAAAAAGCAAGAAAGCGCCGAGGCTCGATGAATGAGCCTCGGCGCCAGCGCACTAACTTACGAACTTGGGACGAACGCGCTAATTTAACGGCGGGAGCGGCCAAAGCTGAATAGATCGAAAAGGTCGCTAATCGCTGGACTGTTTTCCGGCACGTACGGATTCGCCGGGCTAATCATCGGGTTGGGGAAATTGTCCCGGCTGCGCTTCGTTACCGGGCCCACATTCCAATTCCTCTCGATGAACTTAAGGATGGAGACGTGGTCCGAATACTCGTGCGAAATATATCCGGGCTTCGTAAAGGGAGATACAACCATTAATGGGATTCGCGTTCCATCGCCGAAGTAATCGAGCGGCTGGACATATCCCGAATCGTAATAGCCACCGCCTTCGTCGAAGGTGATCAGAATCGCGGTCTCACTCCAAAGCTCGGGGTTGGCCTTAACTGCGTCTACGATGTTCTGCATGAAGCCTTCGAAGAGATTTAGTTTTGACGAGGCCGGATGGCCGTCGACAAGTCCGCTGGGCTTCACGAACGATACCGCCGGAAGTGTCCCGAACTTGATGTCGTTATAAAGATCGGCCGTGTCCTTGATATGGGCCGTACGGACAGCGGTGTTGGCCATGATCGAGGTGTCGTATTGGAACGGGTTGCAGATATTGCAATACTCGTCGCTATTGGCGCCTACTGCCCCATAGTTAAGTTGGTAGGGGTCGGGCACATAGTTGTTCCACTGGTCGCCATAATACTTCCAGGAAACATTGGCGGCTATGAGCGTATCGCCGATGCTCGGAACTGAGGAGGGTGGAATTGTGAAAACCGTGTTGGCGGGATTCGTGTCCGTAAACGCGTTGTTGCCGTTGCCGAAATAGCCGGGGTTATAGTTGTTCAGCAGATAGTAGTGACCCGCTTCGCAGTTCGGATTGATCGGCCGGGCGAGAGATTGGAGATAAGTCACAATCGGAGCGACTCCGGGTTGAGTCATGTCCGAGCAATTCGTGTAAGAGCCCCCGCCAAAAGAGGCTGTACCGAAGGACCCGCCGCCGTAGCCATCCTGTGTATACCAGTTATTCGTGCCGGTGGCCGGATTCGGATTTTCGATTTCGCTTACCGTGCCTGCATTCGGCGTTCCCGCCGCAACCACAACGTTGTTCGGCGGAGTTGCGGCGTTGCCGTTCCCATCGCTGAACCAGATCGCATCGCCGTGGCCGAGCATGATGTGGTTGGCGCCCGTGCCGCCATTGACGGATTGGTGGAAATTGTCGCTCATTGCGTAGTCATCGGCGAGCGTTTTGAAGTAGGGCGCATCGCCGTTTTGGACGTTGTAGAATCCCATGGCCGTGGCGCCCTCGCCCGTTGTGGTGGCGCCCATCGAGTATTGAGTGCTGAAGGTCGCCGGCTGCGTGATGCCATTGGCGCCAGCGCCCTCTGTGACTTCCACCCAAGGGAACAGGGTGGCGTTGCACCCGGATGGATTTTCATAAGTGGCGTGAGCCGCGGCGCAATCCATTTGTTGCCACATCTGATAGAAGCGATGCACCGGACTTGCAGCGTAGGAGTTGTAAGTAAAAGTCGACCCGTTAGTCAGTTGAAACGGTCCGGGCGGCAACTGGTTGAAGCCTTTGATTCGCGTATCGGGGGTAGCTGAGCTCAAACCTGTGCCGCCTGAGATTAGGTATTGATAGTAATTCGCGGGCAATCCGATCTGAGACTGCTGGGCCAAAGTGAGGCTATCGCCCTTAACGTAGGAGTCCGTAGGGCCGCCCGCCAATGGCGCGGGCAAAATGTTATTCGGGAATGAACTCTTGGACGGGCTCAACAGGAATGCATCGGACGATTGATCCGTGGCCGCGTTCTGCACCGCTTTGGAGAAATTAGGCCCCGGCGTGCCGTCGGCGTTCACAATGCCTTCTGAAAGCAAGTTCCAGACCGATTGCCCCCGTTTGGGCACGTAGGTTGCAAAGACGTGGTCGAAACTCCGATTCTCTCCAATGATTACAATGACGTGCTTGATGGGCGTTGTGGTGTTGTTGTCGCCCGTTTGTTGGGCCATTAGCGGCGCGGTGGTCGTGAATTGGAAAAACACGAGTGATGCGGCCAATATGCGCACTAATGATCCGGTGTCCGGTAAATACCTATTCAAAGACATTCCGTTTCCCTTTCCTTGCGATTTATTACCAACGAAATACAGGTAACGTTGTCAATTATTAGCGCGCGATTGCTACAACCAAATGCAAACTCGGTAAATTGTCGGTTACTTCGAATTTCGCGGCGCCGGGCTTTCCGAGTCGCCGCTTGTTACGCGGATTAGTCCCATCATCCCGCCATCCTCGTGTTCCAAAAGATGACAATGGTATAAGAAAGTGCCTACGGTGTTCGGATCGCGAAAATCCATTCGCAATTTCACGCTGGGGTATTCGAGCGACCGGCCATTATAGTAAGGAACATTGATCGTATCCCGCAGGAATGGTTCGCTCACCGGTCTCCCGAGATGTTCGAGAAGCATGAAGTGCAGTTGATGGATATGGAACGCATGCAATTCGTTTGACCGGTTCTCGATGATCCAATCTTCCACCGTTCCCTGCTTTGCGACGATATCCGGTACGCCGGATTTTGGATCGAAAAGCGCGGGAGTCTGTCCATCTACGGTGATGTAGAACTCCATTGGGCTATTCGGATTATCCGGGTCGACGGGCTTTTCGGAGAAGTACAGCCTCCGTGTGCGTACGGGACGCACGTCTCCCAACCAAGGAGCATCGGGTGGGGGAAGGGGATCGGGAGAGACAGCCAATTTCGAACGCGGTTCGGGCGCATGTTCCGACGCTATGATTCTGGCGATTGCGCGATTGGGATCGTTTTCACCGCCCGGTCCCGTGTCCACGCTTCTTGTTACAAAGAACGCTTCAACGCCTGCGGGAGGTCCCTTCATGATGAATTCCACGCGGGCGCCGGGCGGCACTCCAAGGTGAGTTTGCCAACTGACCGAATCGCCGGGCTTTCCATTCTCATTCAACGGCACGCCGTCGAGTGCGACCAGGCCCAGCGGCTGCGGGGCTCGATTGAACACGATTTCCAAATTGAGGTAAGTGATAGCCGAGGCATTCAGCACGCGCCACAATTGGCGTTCCTCGGGTTTCATCTTGATCGTTGCTGGCGGATAGTCCGGGTAGGGGACAGGCACATAGTTGATCGAGAGATCTTTCGCCGGTTTGCCGAAACCCGTACCATTATTCGCTGCATCGCCATCGCGGTCGATAAGCATCTTAGGCACAACGGGCTCCGATTTGGATGGCGGCGCCGACGGATTCATCAAGTCCCGATCGCGAATAACCAGCACGCGTTCCGGCAATCCCGCCACTTCCTTGTTCGCACGCTCGATTCCTTCGACGATCAGCGCGCCCGACGCCCCGCCCAAGACCTGGACTTTACTGAAGCCGTGAATATGCGGGTGGTACCAATACAAGCCAGGCGGCTCATTCGCCGGAACACGGAACCGATATTGAAATGGGGCGTCGCCGGGCTGTATCGATGTGTGCAGAACGTCGTCCTGATGGCAGATTGCGGGAATGGTCAGTCCGTGGAAATGAAGGTTGGTTGAGGTTGCGGTCATCAAGCCGCTCATGCAGGGGTCGTCGTTGCCTTTGGCGGCCGGAGCCGCATGATGATGCCCGGGCCTATCGAGGGCGCTGTTCGCGGAATCCCTCAGATCATTTTTCAAGTTCAAGATGAGAAGATCCCCTGGATTCAGCCGCAGATTCGGCGCCTGTTTGCCGTCCGTAGTGGTGTAACAGTAGCTGACCGAGCCATCCGGTTCGACATAATTGTGAATCGCGAGGTCGACTTTCAACTCGCCGTTTTGGCTGCGCAAGTCTTCCGGTTCCGGGACCGCGCTGCCAACGGATGGGCGTTGACAAGCGCTGTCGCGCGGCTCTTGGGCTAGGAGGGCCTGATGCCACGGCCCAAGAATCAGGCTCCCGAACATAATTGCCAGACGCTTGGCGGCTGGGCGGATTTTCATATTTCCCGATTATCGATGTCGAAAGTTAAAGGAGCATGACGGCGATGGTTGGCCGGCACGAGGTGGGCATCATAGGGCGCAATTTTTTCTGAATCATCCCATATCCTATCGACATCGTATAGAATGAAAAAACCATGCGACACCTGCTTCTTCTCACCACCCTCGCTGCCGCGCTTTCCGGTCAAACGTCGATTCCATCTCTCGACGGCATATGGAGCGCCACCGTCACCGTCAACAATCGCGAAATCCCCTTCCGCATCGGCTTCTCCACCGAGGGCGGAGTGCACGGGTGGTTCTTCAACGGAGACGAGAAGGTTGCATCGACGTCGGGTGCTTTTGAAAACGGCGCGCTGGTGCTGCGATTCGATCATTACGCCACCAGGCTGGAAGCCCAACTCGCCCGCGGCGAACTGACGGGTACGTACGGACGGGAAGGCCGCGCCTATCCATTCCATGCAGTTGCCTACCAAGCGTCCGTTGCCTCCACGCAAGAAGCGCCTGATATCGCCGGGCTGTGGGACGTTGAAGTCGCGAGCTCCAAAGGCGAAAAAGCCTGGCGCCTGATTGTGCACCAGAAGGGCGGGGAAGTCTCTGCCGCGATTCTGCGCGTGGACGGCGACACCGGTCTGTTAACGGGCGGCTACCGCGCCGGCGGGTTCACTCTCAGCCACTTCTCCGGGGCGCGCCCGTCGCTGATGACCCTCACGCCTCAGCCCGATGGATCGCTTGAAGTCGTGCAGAACGGCAAGAAACTCACCGCCGTGCGCTCCGCCGAAGCGCGCGCCAAAGGGCTGCCGGCGCCCGACAATCCGATGCAGCACACCACCATGAAAGATCCTGGCGAGCCGCTACGCTTCGCCTTTCCGGATCTCGAAGGCCGCATTGTTTCCAACACAGACGCGCGCTTCCAAGGCAAAGTTCTGCTGGTCGCGATCGGCGGAAGTTGGTGCCCCAACTGTCACGATGAAGCTCCATATCTGGAAGAGTTGTATCGCAAGTACCGCGGCGCCGGACTCGAAGTGGTCGGTCTCTCCTTCGAAGAAGGCGATCAGCTCAAGGATCCCACGCGCCTGCGCGCGTTCATCGAGCAATACGGCATCGAGTATCCTGTGCTCTTGCCGGGCGAGCCTTCCGAGTTAGACGCCAAGATTCCCCAGGCGGTAAATCTCAATGCCTGGCCTACCACCTTCTTTATCGGCCGCGACGGTCGTGTCCGCTCGATCCATACTGGATTCGCCGGTAAAGCCAGCGGCGAGCTGCACGATCAAATGACGCGTGAAATCGAAGGCACGCTGCGCCAGCTGTTGGCTGAGGAGGCCACGGCGCTGCTAGCGAACGGCGAGCCACGCCAGGAACAGTCCGTCCGGCTCGACATCTTCCCAATAGGAAATGTGCCGGCTCGAAACCTCGCGGCAGTGGCGCCCCAGCATCCGCTCCAGTTCGCGGCGCCTGAACCAGCGTTCCCATTCCGGGGTTTCGAGCTTGCCCCAGTGCTCGGCGTTCTTATCGATGATGACGATGCGTCCGCCCGGCTTCACCACGCGGCAGATCTCGTCCACCGCCCGCTCGATCTCGACGGCGTGCTCGAGCGATTCGGTGGCATAAGCGCCATCGAAGAACGCGTCCTCGAACGGCAGTTCCGTCATCGAACCGGCGCGCGTATGGATGCCCGGCCGGCACGAACCGGAGCATTTCTGGAGAGATATCGAGCCCCCAAATCTCGGCTCCCGGTTCCTGCTCGTGAAACACTCGCGCAAACCGGCCCTTGCCGCAGCCGACGTCCAGCACGCGCTTGCCGCGCAGATCGCCCAAGTGCTCGAGGATCAGCTTGACGTGATAGATGCGGGGATCGATCGTGGAAGGAAAATGCTCTTCGTCGCGTGGAGGCTTCGTCGAAGGATGCCTGGATGCGGGCGCGCAGCTCGGGCGTGAGCTCGGCGCGGCGCGCCGCGATTTGTCGAAACAGCCGTCTTCCAATTCACCAGAGCTCAGGCTTGCGTGAGGAAGATCGGCAGCCCGAGCTTGTGGTCGTAAGTCGGCCGGTAGCGTTCGGTGTTGTACATGCGTGTCGACTGTCCACCTTGCGCGGGCCCGAGCTTAGGATCGGGAATCTCGGCCAGCGCGTAGCAGCCGTTGCTGAATCGCCGTCATCAGCCCGTGCTTGCCCTCCTCGATCGCGTCCATCGCCATCCCGGCGAAAGTGGACGCGACCATCCGGTCGACGAAGTCCGGCACTGCCGCAGCGCAGATCGTAAGTCAGATCGCTGACGATGGTTTCTTCGCCCGTGGGCGCCTTGATCTCGTTGCTGAGATCCTCCGCCACGCTCATCTTCTTGCGATGTCCGAAGGCGTCCGGATCGCCGTATTCCTTCACTGTGTAGCCCTCCCACTCCGCGCCCTCGGAGAGAATCACCAGCGCAGTAGTTGCTCGGGTTGTTCCGCTTGTCGGTCATCAGCAGATCGATCAGCTTCTCCAGATTCACCTTGTACTCCGGAATGCAGCAGCGGATGGAAGTGACGTAGGCCGTATACAGCGCGGTATAGCCGGCGTCGCGGCCGAAGACGCGGAAGATGCCGATGCGCTCGTGCGAACCGACCGTGGTGCGCTGCCGCTCGATGGCGTCCATGGCGCGCGTGATCGCGGTCGAAAACCCGATGCAATACTCGGTGTTGCGGACGTCGTTGTCCATGGTCTTCGGCATCGCGATCACCTTGACGCCCTGCCGGTCGAGATGCGCGGCGTAGCTCAGGGTATCGTCGCCGCCGATGGCGATCAGATAATCGAGCCCAAGCGTCTCGATGTTCTTCAGCACCGCCGGGGTCATGTCGTAGACCGTGCTGGTGACGCCCTTCTTGGTGATTTCACGTTTGCGGAAACTCCTGGCCTTCCAGAACCGGAGGCAGTTTCTTCATCTTCGACGGATTGGTGCGCGAGCTGTGCAGATACGTGCCGCCGGTGCGGTCGATGGTGCGCGTATTCTCGCGATTCAGCGGCAGCATGTAGCGCGTGCGGCTCGCCGGATCCTCCAGGTTGACGTGGGTGAGGCCTTCCCATCCGCGCCGGATGCCGATGACTTCGCATCCGAGTTCGCCGCCGCGGTAAACCACCGTCTTGATGACCGAATTGAGGCCGGGAACATCGCCGCCGCCCGTAAGAATGCCGATCCGCTTCGCCGCCATGATTCTCCTAGAGTGTTGGATTGAGTGGGTGCTTGGAAAACTTCATTATAATGTGGGGCAGGGCTTCGGCCCTGCCGCCGCGCTTCCGCGCGGCGCGGAGCCAGTCAGTTCCCACTCTTCAAACTCCCCCGGACGCCCGCTGCCGCTTGGGCGGCGACAGCAGCCGCGAAGGCAGCTTCGAAAGATAAGTCAGCCGCTCCACCACCGGCAGCAGGCGGCGCACCGTCGTGCCATGCAGCACAGGCTGCCCGCCACCAGCGCGGGATGCGGAATGGTGGTGCAGCAGCGCGCGCAGATGTCGATCTCGCCGGCCGCGCCCCGCGGCGTGCAGGCGGCGCAGATCTTGCATCGCCGGCCCGTTCCAGATCTCGTCAGCGGCTGCTGCCCGACGTTGCCCACGCGGCGCGCCGTCCAGCATGTAGCTCTGGCAGCAGGGATAGACATCGCCGTTCTGCTTCACGTACATCGGTCCGCGCCACAGATAGTGGCAGGGGTGTTTCCAATCGTCGGCCGCGTGCCCGGCGTCGGGCCGCATCAGGTTGGTCTCGTCCTCTTTGATGCGGACCAGGTCCACGCCGGGGATGGCCCTCCAGAAGCCGATGAAATCGTCCACCTCGCCGGCGTTGCCTTCCATCCGCACCATCTGCACCACGATCTGCAGCTTCGACCGCCGCTCCTTCTTCATGCGCGCGAAGCGCACGAAGTTGTCGCGCACCTTTTCGAACTTCGCGCCCTTGCGGTAGAACTCGAAGGTCTCCTTCTTCGCGCCGTCGAAGCTCAGCGTGATCTGTTCGAGCGGCGAATCGAGCAGCTTGCGCGGCATGCGTTCGTCCAGGAAAGTGCCGTTGGTGGAGAGCAGCGTGGAGATGCTGTGCCGGTGGCAGAACTCGATGCGCTCGAAGATCTGCGGGATCCATGAACGGCTCGCCCAGCCCGATCAGCATCATGTGTTCGGCCGTGGCTCCCGCCTGCTCGACGAGCCGGTCGAAGATCTCGTCGCGTCATGTCCTCTTTGGGCTGCTTGTGGGTTTCGCGCGGGCACATCGGGCAATAGAGGTTGCACTTGGCCGTGGTCTCGACGATATACTCCACCGGCAGCGCGTCGAGCTTGGCCCGGCGCGCAGATAGCCCCACAGCAATTTGGCGCGGTTCCAGGCCCTCATGCCCTTCGATTGTAACTGCCGGCGCGTGCGATCATCGAACCGTGAACGTCACCATTACGGGAGCGTCCGGTTTTGTCGGACGCCGCCTCCTCAGGACCCTCGCGCAGAACGGCCATGCGTTGCACGTGTTGAGCCGCCACGGCGGCACGAATCTTCCGCCGGGGGTGCGAATCTCCGTCTGGGACGCCATGAAGGGCCCGCCTCCCGAAGACGCTCTGCGCGATGCCGATGCCGTCATCCATCTCGCCGGCGAACCCGTCGCGCAGCGCTGGACCGCCGAGGTGAAGCAGCGCATCAGAGAAAGCCGCATCGCCGGGACTCGACATCTGGTGGAAGGCATGGCGAAGCTGTCGCGCAAGCCCGCCGCGCTTATTTCCGCATCGGCAACCGGCTTCTATGGATCGCGAGGCGACGCGGCCCTCGACGAAAACTCCACGCCCGGCTCAGGTTTCCTCGCGGAAGTCTGTGTCGAATGGGAACGCGAAGCCTTTGCCGCTCAGTCTTTGGGAGTGCGCGTGGTCGCGATTCGCACCGGCATCGCGCTCGATCCGCGCGGCGGCGCGCTACAAAAGATGTTGCCGCCCTTCCGCTTCGGCGTCGGCGGCAGGCTTGGCGATGGCCGGCAATGGATGCCGTGGATTCATCTCGACGATCTGATCGGAATCTACATCTTCGCCCTCGAAAACGCCGTCAGCGGCCCGCTGAATGCCACATCCCCAAATCCCGTAACGAACGCCGATTTCACTCGCGCTCTCGCCAAAGCGCTTCACCGCCCGGCAATTTTTCCGGCGCCCAAGCCTGCTCTGAAACTCTTGTTCGGCGAAATGGCCGAAGTGCTATTCGATAGCCAGCGAGTCTTACCCAAGCATACGGAAGCATCCGGATACCAATTCCGCTATCCCCTAATCGAACCCGCGCTCCAGCAGTTAGTAGGATAGGCCTCCGGCCTGTCCCGGGTGCCGCAAGCACCCGCTTAAAGGCTACTATAGCAGTCACAATCTGCTACATCGGCTATAATAATAGCCGTAATGCAACCGATCCCCCTTCCAGCCCGGCGCGCCTTATCCAAACTCGGCGCCGATATCCGCGACGCCCGCCGCCGCCGCCGCATCCCGACCGCTGTCATGGCCGAGCGCGCGATGATCGTTCGCGCAACCTTGCAGAAGGCCGAAAAAGGAGATCCGGGCGTCTCCATGGGCACCTACGCAACCCTGCTCTTCGTGTTAGGGCTGACGGACCGTCTCGCCGATGTAGCCGATGCAAGGTACGATGCCACCGGCTTGGCGCTGGAAGAGGAGCGCCTGCCTCAACGCATCCGCGGAGCAACCCCCAAGCCCGCGCAGCGCGCGAAGCGCGTTCACTAGGACTCCAATGGACCGCGCCATCTATGTCTACGCCGATCTCTCCGGCGCCTCGCATTTCGTAGGACGCCTCTGGACCCGTGCGCGCAAAGGCGGCGAAGGCGCGAGTTTCGAATACGCTCCGCGCTGGCTGCAGAATCCCGCACGCTTCTCTCTCGAACCCGCGCTGGCGTTGGGCCCCGGCAAATTTCACACGGTCGCGGGCAAGTCTCAATTCGGTTCCATCGGCGATTCCACGCCCGATCGATGGGGCCGCACGCTCATGCGTCTTGCGGAGCGTCGCTGCGCCAGCCGCGAAAAGCGAACGCCCCGCACCTTGCTCGAAAGCGACTACCTTCTCATGGTCGATGACGAAACGCGCCTGGGCGCTCTGCGCTTCGCCTTCGAAGAGGGGGGCCCATTTCAAGCCGAAGCGTCCGGTACCCGTATCCCGCCAATCGTCGAGCTGCCGCGCTTGCTCGCCTCCGCCAGCCGCGTAAGCGAAGACCACGAGACCGATGAGGACCTTCGCCGGCTCCTCGCGCCCGGGTCCTCGCTTGGCGGCGCCCGTCCGAAAGCCTCGGTACGGCACGGCAATGGACGTCTCATGATTGCCAAGTTTCCACATCGATCCGACGAAATCGATGCCGTCCGTTGGGAAGCCGTCGCGCTAAATCTGGCAGGGCGTGCCGGCATTGAAATCCCTCGCTCGAAACTCGAGTTAGCCGGGCGCAAGCCCGTCCTGCTCCTCGACCGATTCGACCGCGCGCATAGCGTTCGCATTCCGTTTCTCTCGGCGATGAGCATGCTTGGCGCGAACGACAACGAAGCCCGCAGCTATCTCGAAATCGCCGACGCCATCCGGCGTTACGGGGCGGCGCCCGCCACGGATTTGCGTCAATTGTGGCGCAGAATCGTCTTCAACGTACTGATCTCCAATACCGATGATCACCTGCGCAACCACGGCTTTCTTTACGCCGGAGGCGCCGGTTGGCGGCTCGCGCCGGCCTACGACCTGAACCCCATGCCCGCCGATTTGGGTCCGCGTGTTTTGTCCACAGCTATTGACGCCGATGACCCCACGGCATCTCTGGATCTGGCGTTAAGCGTCGCGGAATACTTCGGAATTACCGCACTCTCCGCCCGGCGCATCGCCGGCGACGTTCGCAAAGCCGTTTCCCAATGGCGCATCGTGGCGCGGCAAGCCGGCATCAAAAAGGGGGATCAGGATCGCGTCGCATCCGCTTTCACCGCCTGATTCGGTAGCCCGCGTTATAATGAAGGGGTAAACCCAGAGAGGTTTAGTGTTCCTTCGTACTTTCTTTCGTCTATTTACCCATACCCAACTGATGCCCATCCTCGAGAGCGGCGAGGAAACCCTCGTCGGCGGCCAGGCCGTCATGGAAGGCGTCATGATGCGCGCGCCGCACAGCTATTGTGTAGCGGTCCGCAAGCCATCCGGCGAGATCGTCACCGAGCAGATGCCGCTGCCGCGCCTCTCCGAGCAGTACAAGATCTTCAAACTCCCCATTTTCCGCGGCGTCGGAACGTTGTTCCAGGCCATGAAACTCGGCTTCAAGGCCCTCAATTTTTCGGCCGCCGCCGCGCTTGACGATCCGTCCATTCCCGTGGAAAAGCGCCCCTCCGAGAAGGTGTGGAACGGCGCAGTTAATCCGCGAATCTGGTCTTCGGCCTGGCCATGTTCGTCATTCCTGTACAAGTTCATTCCCCTGCTGCTCGTAACTAAGCTCGAGAAGGTCTATCCCGTGCTCGCGGGACGCATCGCCTTCAACGTGGCCGATGGCGTCATCCGCATGGCGATCTTCCTCGCCTTCCTTTACGCAATGTCGCGGATGAAGGATATCTTCCGCGTGTTCCAATATCACGGCGCCGAGCACAAAGTCGTCTTCAATTACGAATCCGGCCAAGCCGGTCAACATCGAGAACGCGCAGAAGTTCGTCACCTGGCATCCGCGCTGCGGCACCAGCTTCCTGTTCGTGCTGTTGATTCTGGTGATCCCGTTCTACGCGCTGATTCCCTTCGAAGGCTTCGCCGCCAAACTGATCTGCCGCATCTTGATTCTGCCCTTTGTCATCGGCCTCTCGTACGAGCTGATCCGCTTCGCGGCCAAGCGCCGCGGTTCGTTCCTCGCCACCATTACCGCGCCCGGGCTCTGGCTGCAGCGCATCACCACCAAGGCGCCGGACGACGCCCAGGCGGCCGTCGCCATCCGCGCGCTGGAAGGCGCGATGGAGCTCGAAAAGGCGCAGGGCGGCGAACTGGTCATCGCCTAAATCCCGGCCATGCAATTCGTTCAAAAGCTCGAACAGCTCGAAAAGCGCTTTGAAGAGCTAAACCATCAGATGGCCGATCCCGCCGTCATCTCCGACGGCGATCAGTACCGCAAGATCGCCAAGACGCGCTCGGAACTCGAAGAGGTCGTCGGCAAGTTCCGCGAATGGAAGGCGGTGGAGGATAGCCTCTCGCAGGCGCGCGGCATGCTCGAGGAAAAGGACCCGGAGCTTGCAGGCGATGGCCGAGGAGGAAGCGGCGCAACTAGAGCCGAAGTTGGTCGCAAATCGAAGAGCAGCTCAAGGTGCTGCTGCTGCCCAAGGATCCGCAACGACGATAAGAACGTCGTCCTCGAAATCCGCGCCGGCACTGGCGGCGACGAAGCCACCCTTTTCGCGGCCGAGATCTTCCGTATGTACTCGCGCTACGCCGAAACGCAGGGCTGGAAGATGGAAATCACCTCCAGCAGCGATTCCTCCGTCGGCGGCCTCAAGGAAGTCATCGCGCTGGTAAGCGGCAACAAGGTCTTCAGCAAGCTCAAGTACGAAAGCGGCGTACACCGCGTGCAGCGCGTGCCGGTGACGGAACAGCAGGGCCGCGTTCACACTTCGGCCATCACGGTGGCCGTGCTGCCCGAAGCCGACGATGTCGAGATCAAGCTCGAAGCCAAGGACATTCGCGTCGATACCTTCTGCTCGTCGGGCCCCGGCGGCCAATCGGTCAACACCACCTATTCCGCCATCCGCCTGACGCACTTGCCGACCGGTCTGGTAGTCTCCTGCCAGGACGAAAAGTCGCAGATCAAGAACCGCGCCAAGGCAGAGCGCGTGCTGCGTTCGCGGCTCTACGAGATGGAGCTGGAAAAGCAGCAGGCCGCTCTCGGCGCAGAGCGCAAGAGCATGGTGGGTACGGGCGACCGCAGCGAGAAGATCCGCACCTACAACTTCCCGCAGAATCGCGTAACCGATCATCGCATCGGCCTCACCCTGCACCAGCTCGATTTCGTGATGGATGGCAAGCTCGATCAGATTCTCGACGCGCTGATCGCCTACTACCAGACAGAAAAGCTAAAGAGCCAGGGCGGCCAACACGGCCAAGTCGCCGCCGATTAAGTGGCGCAGGCCTCCTGGCCCGCGCTGGTCAGGCGAAGACGCCTCATGACCATGCAGACAGCGCTCCTCCAAGGCACGCAGATCCTCGACGACGCCGGCATCGCCGTTCCCCGCCTCACCGCGGAAGTCCTGCTCTCGCACGCCATGCGCTGCGAGCGCGTCTATCTCTTCGCGCACCCCGAGCAGGAACTGCGCGAAGTGGAGTGGATCCACTACGGCCGCTATCTGCACGAGCGCTCGCAAGGCAAGCCCACGCAATACATCACCAAGCGCCAGGAATTTTACGGCCGCGAATTCCGCGTCACGCCCGACGTTCTGATCCCGCGCCCCGAGACCGAGCACGTGGTCGAAGCCGCCCTCACGGTGTTGCGCGGACAGGGGGAAATCTGCCCCGCCTTCTTCTGGATATCGGCGCCGGTTCCGGCGCCATCGCCATTACGCTCGCCCTCGAAACGGGCGTGCAGGTTGCAGCAACAGATATTTCACTCGCTGCCGTTGCCGTCGCCGCGCGCAACGCCGAAACCCTCGGCGCCAGCGTCAACTTTGTCGTCTGCGATCTGATGTCGGCGGTGGCCGACCATTCGATCGACCTCATCGTCTCCAATCCACCTTACGTCCCGCTAGCCCAGCGCGAGTTCTTGCAGCGCGAAGTCCGCGACTTTGAACCGTCAGTCGCGCTGTTCGGTGGCGAGCGCGGCTTCGAGATCTATGATCGTATCGCCGCAGACGCGCCGCGCGTCCTGCGCCCCGGCGGATGGCTCGTCCTGGAGCTGGGCTTCGGCTGCGAGCCACACGTCTCGGCGCTGCTCTCAAGCTGGCACGATCTCCGCGTGGAGCCTGACCTGGCCGGAATCCCCCGGGTGGCCGTAGCGCAGTGGCAGCGCTAACCACAGGTCCGCACTCTCGTCCAACGACCAAGAGTTAAATGTATGAAACCACCTTGGGACAGCCTCCAGCAGGATCTGCGCTTCTCCCTCCGCGCCTTGCTGCGCGCCCCTGCCTTCACGCTCGTCGCGGTTCTCTCGCTCGCCCTCGGCATCGGCTCCGCCGCCGCGCTGTTTTCCCTGGTGAATACTGTTGTGCTGAAGCCGCTGACTTATCGCGAGCCCGGCCGGCTCATATCTATCCGTGAAGTGGTCAAGCCGCTGGCGCACATCTATCCCACGATGCCGGTAAACTACCAGCATTTCCGTTTCTGGCGGGAGAACGCGCGTTCGTTCGAATCAATGGCTGCGTTGACCTCCGGCACGGCGGTCCTCACCAGCGGCGGTGAGCCGGAAACGATCGGCGTTGCGGACGTCTCAGCGTCACTTTTCGATACGCTCGGCGTCCAGCCTCACCTCGGCCGAACTTTCCTTCCGGAGGACGAGGAACCGCACGCGCCTGCAACTGTCGTAATCACCGACGGACTTTGGCGAGGGCGCTTGGGTGCAGCGCGTTCACTTGTGGGACAAAAGATCCTCTTCTACGGATCTCCGTTTATCGTCGCGGGCATCCTGCCGCCGTCATTCCATTTCCCCAAGAACGGAGAACTCGGCCCGCTGACCAGGCTCACCGAACGTACCGAGGCCTTCTAACCGATTCAGTCGTTCAATCCCGGTTGGGGCAGCGACTTCGACTACATCGTGTTCGCCAGGTTACGTCCCGGCGTGACGCAGGCTCGGGGAACGGCGGAGCTGAACCTGCTCGAGTAGCGTATCGTCGATGCGTATAGCCTCGCTGCGGGCTTGCATGTCGTAGCGTTCGGAATCGCGGCGCTGCTGCTGGCCGCGCTCGGCATCTATGGCGTAGTTGCTTACGGCATCTCCCTCCGCCGGCGCGAAATGGGCGTACGCATGGCGCTCGGCGCCCGCGCTGCGCAGGTACGCGCCATGGTGCTGATCCGCGGAATTCGCCCCGTCGCGGCAGGATTGGCCATCGGTCTCGCCACCGGCCGGCTAATCCACACTCTGCTCTTCGGTGTTGCTCCAAGCGACGCGCTGACCCTCGCCAGAGTAGTCGCCGCCCTCGCCTGCGTCGCGATCCTCGCGTGCCTTTTGCCCGCGCGCGCCGCCGCCAGAATCGACCCCGCCCGCGTTCTCCGAGACGAATAGCCCCGTGCGATAGGCCTCCTGGCCTGTCGACGCGCCGAAGGCGCGCAATCAGGTCCCTACATCCCCCAAAAATTCCGCTTGCGTCCAATACTCTTTTGATATATCGTGCGATATATCATGGGAAAAAATGTTTGGGGCTTCGGCCGATTTCCCGGTTTCGCCCCTTTCACGTTCGGTGGACGCAGCCGCCTCTTCGAGTCGGGCGAGATCCGCCTGGCGTTGCTCTCCCTGCTCGGCGAAGCCCCCAAGCACGGCTATCAGCTCATGAAGGAAATGGGCGAGCGTTCGAACGGCGCCTACCGCGCCAGCGCCGGCAGCGTCTATCCCACTCTCCAGCAGCTCGAAGACGAAGAACTGATCGAATCCGATCAACAGAGCGGCCGCCGCGTCTATCGCCTGACCAGGGCCGGCAAAAAAGAACTACAAAAGGAAGCCCCCACCGTGCGCGATATATGGGAGCGCGCCGAAGAGTGCGAGAATTGGGGATTGTTCGCGAGCCCCGAGACGATGGGCCTCTGGGGTTCTATGACTGCCCTGATTAAGGCGTCGGTCCAAGCCTCCAAGCGCGCTGCCGGCAGTGGAGGCGGGTACGCGCAAGCCGAGCGCGTGCGTGAAGTGCTCGACCGCGCTCGCCACGAATTGGAAAGTCTCTAAGGAAAGATATGGGAATCGGCATACGCATCGAGAATCTACGTAAGGTCTATGACACGCCGCCGCCCATGGCGGCCCGCGGCATTGGCTTCGGCATCGGCTTCACGTCCGCCAAGAAGGATGGCAAGGACGCCAAGAAAGAGAAAAAGAAGTTCGAAGTTGTCGCGCTTGACGGCGTCTCCATGGAGATCCCCGCCGGCCGCATCTTCGGATTGCTGGGGCCGAACGGGGCGGGGAAGTCCACCACCATCGGCATCCTCACCACGCGTACGCGCCCACCAGCGGCCAGGCGTTCGTCGGCGATCTCGACGTGTGGAAGCATCAGGTCGAAGTCAAGCGCCTGATCGGCGTCGTGCCGCAGCGTCCCAATCTCGATTTCGCCCTCACCGCGCGCGAGATCCTCACCTTCCACGGCGCCTACTTCGGACAAAATGCCAGAGACCGTACCCGCCGCGCCGACGAACTGCTCGAAGTCTTCAAGCTCACCGACCGCGCCGATCAACTCGTTCGCGCCTTCTCCGGCGGCATGATGCAGCGCCTCTCCATCGCGCGCGCCATGATGCACGATCCCGAGGTTCTCTTCCTCGATGAGCCCAGCGCCGGCCTCGATCCCCAGACGCGCCTGCTGCTCTGGGAGATCATCCGCGATTACAACAGCGGGGCAAAACCATCGTGCTCACCACGCACTATATGGATGAAGCCGACGCGCTCTGCGAGACCCTCGCCATCATCGATCACGGCAAAGTCATCGCGCAGGGCACGCCCGAACGAATTGAAGGCGTCGATTCCCGGCGGCTATCTGCTGCGCCTGCGCTTTGACCGCATCACAGCGGAACTCACCGCCGCGCTGCAGGACCTCCCCGGCGTCAACGAAGTCCGCGTCACCGATTCCGGAGCCGATGTCTACGCCGATCGCGGCGGCACGCTGATCGGGTCCGATTGTGGGAACCGCCAACCTCATGGGCGTCGAGTTGCACGACGTCCATATTTCCGAGCCGAGCCTCGAAACCCTGTTTCTGCACCACACCGGAAGGAGCTTGCGCGATTGAACTGGAAAACGTTTTTCGCCATGCTGGCGCGCGATGGTCACGTCGCGCGCCGCAACTTGATTCCCACGTTGGTGCAGAATCTGCTGCAACCGCTCCTGCTCACGTTCGTCTTCGGCCGTGTGCTCACCGCCAGCGGCATGATGCGGGTTCGTATAAGAACATTCTGCTGCCGGGCATCATGGCTCTCAGCATGATGCTTTCCGGCATATGGGCCGTCGCCATGCCGCTGATCGCCGAATTTCAGTTCACCAAGGAGATCGAAGATCGCCTCCTTGCGCCCATGGATACGAGTTTGCTCGCGTTAGAGAAAGTCGTCGCCGGAATGATGCAGGCGTTGTTCTCGGGCTTGGTAGTGATTCCGGCGGCGTGGCTCACGCTCGGCTCAGGCGTGGACCTTGGTAACTGGCGTCCCGCGCAGTTTATCGTCACATGCCTGTTGGTGGCGCTTTTTTCTGCCGCGGGCGGCTTGTGGATGGGCGTCAGTGTAGGCCAAACGCAGATCGGCCTGATGTTCAGCATGGTCATCGCCCCCATGATGATGTTCGGCTGCGCCTATTACCCATGGAGCGCGCTCGATTCCTTCCCGGCCCTGAAGTATGCCGTGCTGATCAATCCGCTGGTCTACGCCAGCGAAGGAATGCGCGGCTCGCTGGTGCCGCAGGTGCCACACATGCCCGCCATCGCAACCATTGGCGCGCTGCTTGTGATCAATGCTTTGGTGCTGACGCTAGGCGTGAAGAAATTCAACAGCAAGGCAGTAAGTTAATTTACACGGGATGCCGGTGACGTAACGCGTCGCTACATCGCGGCCGAGCAGACCGCCGATAACCACGATAGCGGGTCCGCTTGCTGGCGTTCCCGCCCTCCTAGATATCGCTTGGGCGTTTTTCGTCGCGAGCGGTATGATCATCATCGGCATGATCGTAGTGAATCGCGCAGTGGCCGCACTTCATTGGATAGAGCTGTCTATGATTCAAATAGCCAGAGCGCCCTCGTTTGCGGCAAGCTGGTTGTAATCCCCGTACCAAGAATTCTTCTATAAGCTAAGCCCCGGTGCTGGGTTTTACGCCCCGGGGAAAAGCCACCAATTGGGCTCGACGAGGCCTTTGCCGTAGCCGGGGAAGACAGCATCGATCGACCGCATGATGCAAGAGCACCAGGCTTCTGTGGGAGTGGTGATTTCCACGGCTCGGTGGACGGGCCCGCCGAGGCCTGCGGGACCGGGTCCGCCAGCGCCCGTTTGCCGCGCTACTAGAGCTAGCGTTTTGCACATTTATGCAGCAGCTTTGACCCACTCTGCAAGGGGTTGAAGGATTTCTCGCGTGTGCGCGTCCAGTCTGGGGTCGCCGAAAATCTTTTCCTGCCATGTGGCTTGCCGCAGATTTCGAAGTATATCTTCGAAAGAAACGGAGGTCTTGCGTTTGTACGAAGGACGCCCGATAGCTGACTGCGGCGCAAAGAGATGGCCTGACTTGGCGTGCCACAGCAGTACAAGGTCATAGATATAGAAGATCAGGGGAGCGGTTCGCTGGGTAGCTTTGGAGACTCGATTTTGGGGGTCTTCAAAGCCGAGGAACTGCTTGACGTCGCGGAAGCAGACCTCCAGGGGCCAGCGCAGAGCAAAGGTTTCCAGTATTTGTGGAGGTTTCAGAGTGAGGTCGGTGGAGAAGAAGCAGTCGTCGTGGCGGCGGCCACTGGGGTCGTGGACCACAACGATACGCAGCAGTCTCGACCCGGCGCTGGAATACCAAAGTGCGTCGATGGACCGATACCAAACCTTGACCTTACGTCCATAGAGGCACACGGTGGTTTTGATCGAGGAACTGCGGGAGTCCTGTGCCATCTGGAGCGGATTCGATAACCTCACACCTTTCTTGCGCCGCCGCCCGCGACTGGCGGTTCCGCGCGGAGGCAACTGATACAGGGCGGCGTTCATGGTCATGCGGCTGATCAACTCGGTGTTGGCCGGCAGATGGCGGCTGATAGAACCACCGGCATATTCACTGTCTCCCAACACGCGGAGTTTACGCGGGCCGAGCCAGCGGGCGACGACCTGAATCATTTCCAGAGCGAGTTGAGGACGTGTTCGATACTGCTTCTCGGTCGCCTGCCCGGTCTGTTTCTTTTCCGGCCTTCCATTGCGGCCGGTCGTGAGTTTCGGGTTTTTCCGTTTGCGATAGAGGCGGACGAGGACAGGGAGTGCCCATGTCTTTTGGGGCGCGAACGGAAACGAGACATGCAGGGAGAGAACGACCCAGCTGTGGCCGAAGGAAAAGACGGGCCGTTTCTGGGTAGAACGGAGCGGGTCGTGGTGCATGCCCGCGCCCCAGATGTGGCGTCCCGACTTGCGCGCCAGCGTGTCATCGACGGCGCCGGTGAGGATTTCGGGACAGAAAGGCAGTAGCAGTTGGAAGACGCAGTGGCCGAGGTCGTCCAGGTTCCAGCGGGCCTGGCTGAAGAAACGGTGAAACGAGCAGAAGTGCTTGAAGCGGCCCAGTTCCCCGGACTGAATGACACGTGTGAGGGAACGGCGGCCCGAGCAAAGGATCCAGGCACAGGTCAGCGCCCAGAAGGAGGAGAAGCCGGGCCGGGTAAAGCACGGCTGAAAGGCGAACAGTAGGGGAGCAAAGGAGCGGACGAGGAGATCGGGCATAGGCGTGTCACTCTTTCATCACTGTATTGAAAGATAAGGAAATCAAAAAAAGCGCGTCAGCGCTTTTTGCGTTCTTCCAGTAGTTCCACGTTCAGGCCTGAGATCTGTTTCAGGCACTTCTGAATCTCGGCATAGCGGCGTACGCCCTCCTGGGCGTCCTGTTTCAGATGAGCGGGCACAGGGATCTGGCGCACCCGCCGGTTGCCTGCGCCGACCGAGAGAATCCAGATCGGGCCGTGGCTCTTGCCCTTATCCTTCTCGCAATATCGGCAACCCGGCTTGTTGCAGCGGATCATGCGCTTCATGAGCGAACCCGCGAGAGCAATGGTGGGGTCGGGTACCTGTTGAGCGAGGCGCTTGCGTACCTCTATAATTCGTTCGGTCTTATCTTTCACCATATAACTGAAAGATATCCGAACACGAATGCGATGTCAACGGAAAAGCTGCGATCGCGGCCGATGCCTGCAGTTTCCCAGGCGTTGCCGGCGGGGGAGGGGGTGCGTCGCTGAGCTTGGGCGTTGGCGAGAACGAATGCGTGTTGCTGCTGCGCGAAGTAAAGGTGTACTTGTTGCGGCTGTATTTTCCGCCGCACAGGACGGCGAAACCGATGATTAAACCGGCCTTCTGCAAGTCGGGGACGCCATCGCCGGAGATGCAATCCCGCGCTTCGAGTAACCTCCTCAGCTCGTCGCCAATGCCGCCTTGAGCGATGAGCCTCGCGAGTTTCGTGTGACTCGTGTTGCCGGCGTCCTCCCACGTGACGAAGTCCGGCGCCAGGCGGTTGTTGACCCTCGCGTTCACAAGGACGCGCCCTCTGGCAAGGAAGGCATCGATGTGGTCCCGGCGGGCTGCGCTGGCTGCCGTGCGGGCGGCAGCCAAAGCTTTCAGCGATCCAGTCTCCGGCCTTGAGCGATCTGTATGGTTCCAATTGTAGGTTTGCGAGACGAGGATTCCGCGTTCAAGGAATTTGCCCGTGGATTGGGAGGGATGCAATACGATTTCCGGTTCGACGGGCCGCCGCCCATCATAGCGTTTGAACCAGACGACGCCGATCAATGGAGTGCCGGGAGGCGCTCCAGTCATCAGACTTACGCTCTCGCGAGAAACCGGCAGCGCTCCCCGTGGGACCACCGGCCAGTGATCCTTCGACGCCTCGCGCATGCCTTTGCCGGGCTCGGGCGCCCAGTCAACTTCGAGGAGCCTTCGCGCTTCAGGGACATACTTCGTGAATTTAGGGAAACACAGCAAGCGTCTGACGTCGTTTTCTCTGTTAACGGCCGCATCCCTGTCGATTTTCTGAGAGGCTTCGACGGCAGTCAGACCAAACTCGGTTTTAGGCGCGGTAGAGGGCATCATAAGAGTTGTGTAACTCGCGAACGGACAATTGATTGGATTGTAACCTGGCTTCGGCAGGGCTGGCGTCGTTTTTCGCGCTTACTCCGGCTCAAAGAAGATCTGAGACTTATGGATTTAGGTGTGTATCTTCCTTACGACTTTATACCCAGGTTGCGGTTAGAAGGCTCAATTCGCGGTCGGCGAGTTGCCAAAAGCTGATTTGCCCGGCGTGGATAGCTTTATTTACAAACATTTTCACTGCATCCCTTGTCGTCATCGCCTATTCAGTCGGAGGTTAAAGGACACCGATGAAATTCAAGCTGCTTCAACAAACTCTGGCAGCCGGCGCCGGTTCGGCTCTGGCCGCCGATGGATCCAAGACCAACCTTCCGCTAGCCGATGCGGACCTTGCCAAGAGCGTTCAACACCAGTTGTTGAGCTATTCCGATTACAGCGCGTTCGATGAAGTCACGTTCCAGGTTCGGAACGGCCAGGTTTCCCTGTCCGGCGAAGTGACCGAGCCCTTCAAGAAATCGGACATGCACAACATCGTCGCCAAGGTTCCTGGCGTGCAAGGCGTGACGGACAACATCCAGGTGCTGCCCTTCTCCGATCGCGACAACCTGCTGCGGCGCGAAGTCGCGGCGGCGATCCACCGCGACCCCTCGCTTTCGCGCTACGAAGCGGGAACGAATCCTGCCATCCACATCCTCGTGGATAACGGCCACGTAACTCTGACGGGCTTTGTGAACACGCAGTCCGGCAAGGACGCCGCCGCCCTGCGCGTCGAGACTGCGGGTTTGACCTTTGGTTCCGTAGTCAACAACCTGCAAGTGGTAACTCCTTAAAGAACGTAAATTCCTCAGGCGCGCCGGGACAGCTCGGGATCCAGCCACTCCGGGCGGCCGGCTTGACAACCGGCCGCCTTTCCTTTTGTGAACCTGCATCCTCGTTAGGGGCAATTATTCTGGCCGGTCTCAGCGTCGGCGACAAACCGTCAAGTGACTGCCCTTGTCACCGAATTGCCCTGGTAGCGATTTCGGCGCTTGGGATGCTGATCAAAACCAGAACCTCGCCCGCGTCCAATTGTCCGGCATGGTCGCAACGCATCTTGCCAGCGGCTCTCGACTTCGCTACGCTGAAGCAGAACAGATGAGAAATGTTTTCAGCAGGTACAGCCGGTGATTTCATGTGTGATCCTGGGTGAACCGAGGTGATCATGCGCGCCGACAGACATTCTCTGCGAGCTGAAATCGAAGAGATACTGCAAAGCATGCCGCCTAGCAGCCCGTGTCTAAATGGTCGAATTTCCGGGGCGATAGGTAGAATGTCTATCTATACGCAAAACGGTGCGATTGACGTGGCGAATTGCCCGAGGTCGCGTCCCAGGGCTCCGGGAGGCTTGCTATCGCTCTTATAAGCGCCAGAATCGCGAAAATCGCTTCGACTGCCCGATCATGAGCGGCTCGGGGCTTGCCCGCTCCATACATCGTCCGCATCAGCAGCGCCAAATTGCACGCCGCCGCCTGGACCAGCAGTTTCTTGTGCACATTCCCGATGCCCCGAACGTATAGCCGGTCCATGCCACCTGTATCGAATTGGTGTGCGAAGTTTCGTTCGATTTTCTCCCCACGCTGCCGCTGCATCCGCTTGCCGCGCTCTCCCCGGATGCGCCGCCGGTTGGCATACACCGCTGCCTTTTCCGCCGGTTTGCCGTCCCAGTCGCGCGTTCCCCGATCCGGTTCCGCGATATAAGTTCTTGCCACCAGTTCGCCCAAGCTCACCGCCGCCTCGTTGCTGTGGTATCCCTTGTCCGCCACCACTTCTTCCACTCCGCCCGGATGCATCGCATACCTGCCTTCCGGCGCTTCCTCCGTCAGCAGTTCCGCCACCGCCACGCCCGCTTCGATCACCGTCTCTTTCATAGTCGCCGTATCCGCGGCCGCCCCGCCATGCGTGGTTACCGCCACGATGGCGCCGGTCTCCATGTCCACCGCGTTCTCCGCTTTGTAAGCCAGCGCCGTCCGTCCGTCTTTCAACTTCGTGATTTCCGCTTCACCATCGTTCGGGCTCTCCCAATCTTCGTTGGACATCTTCTTTTTCCGCTTGCGGTCCATGCGCCGCAAGGCCGCCGCGTCCGTGGCTTCCAACCCCTCGGCTTCGGCCAGTCGCTTCAGATATTCGTTATAGTTCTCCCCCGTATCGCGCCGGACGATGGACTTCATCGCCGCATTCGCTTCCAGCGTGGTCGAATCCACTCCGATGGTCTTGCCTTTGATGAGTCCCTCGTGCGCCAGTTGCTCCAACACCCAGGTGAAGATCCGCTGATGAGTCTCTCCGTCGATCAGCCGCCTGGTACGCGAAATTGTCACATGGTCGGGCGTGTTCTCATCCAGTCCGATGGACAGAAACTGCCGCAAAGTGAGTGAATCCGCCAGCCGCCAGGCAATCCCGCGCTCGCTGTCGAGACCTTCGAAGAAACCGACCATCATGACGCGAAAGTACATCCCCGGCGCCAGCGAAGGGCGACCCAGTGTGGCGTGGTAAAAGGCCGCGCATGCCTCTTCGCAGAACCTGTCAAAGCCAGCTTTGTCGAGAACCTCGTTGAGACGGCTATAGAAAGGGTGACCGGGAGCGGTTGGCAACTCGCTTCCATACCACAGCGGCTCCTGCCGCTCCCTCTTCTTCCGCGTGCCCATCGCCATGATCCAATATTAAGGCCAAAACATTTTTGGGTAAAGATGTTTTGGAGACTTTAGACACGGGCTGCTAGCGCCACTATCCGCCATCGCGACAACCCCGATAACGTTCATTGGTTTGGCAGGGTGTGCGCCGCGATTAGCAAATGGAATCCGTCGAAGAGTGCATTGGCTCAAGAATGCATCGATCTGTTTTTCAGCAATCGCCATGCCCGCGAGGCGGGCACGGGCCTCAACAGCCTTTTGATCCTAATCAACGAGGCCAAAGCCGAACTGCAGTCCGAGAACGAGGGAGTGGACATGCAACGTCATGCGAGAACAAAGGTCTTCATCGGGCATGGCCGGTCCTTGGTATGGCTGCAGCTGAAGAGCTTTTTGACGGACCGGCTGCAGCTTGCCTGTGATGAGTTCAACGCCGAGTCGGTAGCTGGGCGCACGACCACGGCCCGGCTGGAGCAAACGCTGAACGAAGCGGCGTTTGCCTTTCTGGTCATGACCGCCGAGGACACGCACGCGGACTGCACCGCTCATGCCCGTGAGAACGTGATTCACGAAGCGGGGCTGTTTCAGGGCCGCCTAGGATTCGAGCGCGCCATCATCCTGCTGGAGGACGGCTGCGCGCAGTTCTCGAACATACATGGCCTAACGCATATCGGCTTTCCGAAGGGTAATCTTGAGCCCGCGTTCGAAAAGATCAGGTACGTATTGGAGCGCGAAGGCGTCCACCCTGCACGGGTAGAGCCCTCAGTGCGCGCGGCCCACCCTGGGGGCGAGTCGTGCCCGAAATGCGGCAAGCCAGGATGGCAAATCGAATCCAGCGCGCCAGATGATGTGTTTGGGGACCTCGGTGTTTCTAAGCGGGTGTACAAGTGCGCGTTCTGCGGATTCACCGAGAGCAAGCTATCGAAGTGAAGCCGTCGCGTACCGCAGCGTTGGACGGATTGAAATGGACAAGATCAACCTTGACGGGTTTCCGCCTGAAGAGCGGCAGTGGGTAGTCGAATTCCGGCAGATTCTGGAGAAGGTTGATCTGGCGCACTTAGCTAAACACGAGGCAATGATTGAGTCCGTTCCGCATTCAGCGACGGAGGACGACATTTGGCTACAAGAGCCGTGTGTCTATACGCTGTTTGCTTATGGCGTGCCAGGCGTGGAAGCCATCCATAGGGTGGCGGTCTCGAACTCGCGCGGTCTGTTTGATGCTCGGCGGGCGTTGATCGCGGTCGCGGACGGAGATCTACGGTTGACGTTGGAGGTCGTCAGCCGGACAGAACGGTACATGGATGATGGGGCGCATCAGCGACTCGTCACGAGCGTCAACGCGACGTTTGCTGATGACAACGCTAAGTCACTGGCGCTGCGACTGCTCGGTGACTCCATCAGAGCCATCGTCACCGACCCCCAACGCCGCCATGAAATAACAACTTTCATCGGGACTTAACCGGCTAATCTCTGCCTATTCTTGGGGTGGATCGAGTTTCCGGGCTTCGATGAGGATCTTGACGATGCGATTGGCGAGGCGATCGAGAAGGCGGCGTCGGCAACCGCGTTGTAAGCCGCTATGCCACGTTTTATACTGCGGCGGTACATCTCCAGAACGTGCTGGGCGGCCGTGAAGGAGTCGATCAGGCCTGACAAATCTGCCCGAGGCGAAAAACCAGAGGAGACGGTCCGAGAGGTTACCAAATGTCTGGGATGGGAGAGGGCGCGGTGGAATTCACGCTGGAGATCCTGCTGGGTGATTTGGAGATACTCCAAGGTCATGTCCGGGCTCGTATGACCCAGGAGTTTCATAACGGCAGCAAAGTTGACGCCCGCTCGTAGCATCTCAGTTCCATAGGTGTGTCGAAATTGGTGTGGGACAATGCGGGCGGAAATTCCCACGGCGGCTACGACATCCTGCAGTGCGGCGCGAATTCTACGAACCAACATTTTGCGGCCGCACGGGCGAAACAATAGCAAGCGGCCGGTCTTGGGGGCGGTCGGCGGGCGCAGAGCAAGGATCCGCTCGACCAGTTGACAGACCGTGGTGTCCACGGGGACCCTGCGTTCGGTTTTGAGCTTGCCCAGCGGCACATGGATGGCCCACTGGTTGGGTCCAAGAGGGCGTAAACAATCCAGGGAGAGATCGACACATTCGCCGATGCGCATGCCGGTGTGACGGAGAAGCAGGAGGGCATTACTGAGTAGGTCATTGCGGCGCAGTAATTCCTGCTGGATCAGTTGATCCTGCTCCGGAGTCAGAGGGCGCGGTAGGTGGTGCTCCTTGCGGGGAACATCGTCACGACCAAGCAGATGGGCAAGGGCCGGGAGTTGCTGGGTCCAGGC
>CAVPSN010000018.1:0-598365 GCA_963708385.1 Bryobacterales bacterium
AGATCAACCTGGGCGCGGGCGATTCCATCTTTTTCGAACACCACGTCATGCTATGGAAGGAGATCAACGTTCCGCTCAGCGTAATGCAGCTCTCGGGCGGCCTGAAGCGCGCCTTCGCGGGCATGCCGTTCATCATCAGCGCCGCTACCGGCCCCGGCCGAATCGCGTTTTCGCGCGACGCCACCGGCGAACTGGTGGTGCTTCCGCTGCATCCTGGCATGGAGATCGACGTTCGCGAGCACGCTTTTCTCCTCAGTTCCCACCAGATCGGCTACTCCTTCATTCGGGTCAAAGGACTCACGAATATTCTTTTCGGCGGACAGGGCATGTACATGGATCGGTTCGTCACAACTAGCACAGCGGGTCTGCTCATTCTGCACGGGTACGGCAATGTCTTTGAACGCCGTCTCGCAGCGGGCGAGAGCATCCAGGTGGAACCCGGCGCGTTTCTTTATAAGGATTCATCGGTCACCATGGATGTCGAGTTCCAGCGTTTCAGCTCGGGGTTTTTCGGAGGGGCGAACATGGCGCTGGCGAGGATGACAGGGCCGGGACGCGTCGGCATCCAATCGATGTATGTGCATCACCATACCGAATAAGGAGCGCCTATGTTCTGCGTAAACTGTGGCACGCAACTCCGCGAGGGCCAGAATTTCTGCGTGGGGTGCGGCTCGCCCCGTCAAGCGGCCCGCGCCCGCGGCGGACGTGCAGTTCGAGCAAGCCGCGGCCTCGGCAGACACCCAGGTTACTGCCGCGCCGGTTGCCCGACCGCACCGCGCTACGTCGCGGCGGAGGAACCGCAACCGGCCCCAGTGGATCACGCCGGCAAATGCCAATGGTGTGGCGCGCCGTTTGCCCGCGGCGAAACCGGCTGCTCGCGCTGCGGCGCATCGCTCTCCATGCCGGAGGAGGTCTCGCAATCGGGCTGGGCGCAGTTGCCGGGGCGGAAGGACATGGCGAAGATCCAATTCGGAAATTCGTTCTGCCAAATCGAGGGCGCGTACGTGCCGGTGGCCGATATGAAGCTCGCGCCCGAAGACAGCGTCTTCTTCACGCATCACGTGCTGTTGTGGAAAGACCCTCAGGTCAACGTCACCACCATGTCGATGAAGGGCGGCTGGAAGCGTCTGTTTGCAGGCCTGCCGCTCATCATGACGCAGGCGCAGGGTCCCGGCCACATCGCGTTCTCTAAGGACGCTCCGGGCGAAATGATCTCCGTTCCGTTGCAGCCTGGCGAAGCGGTGGATGTCCACGAGCACATGTTCCTGGTAGCCACCGGCCACGTGCAATACGATTGGTTCAACACCGGAGTCTGGTACCAGACGCAGAACGGCAACGACACGGAAACCCATTATCCGATTGGGATGTTCATGGACCGCTTCACTTCGCCACAAGTGCCCGGGCTGCTGCTGCTGCACGCGGCCGGCAACGTCTTCGTGCGCGATCTGGCCGACCAGGAGGCCATCCTCATCAAACCGAAGTCTCTGGTCTTCAAGGACCCCACCGTGCAAATGCAATTGCACTTCGAGCAGCCTAGCGTGGCGTGGAACGCGTGGGGATCGTGGGGAAATCGGTATATGTGGCTGCTGTTGTCCGGCCCGGGCCGCGTAGCGATTCAATCGGTATATCCGCCGGTCGAAGGCGAGAACTCCCGTATCACCGGGCTGTCGCGGGCAACACAGCAGCAGTGGTAGCAGCTTATGGTTGGCCTCGCCGGCGCCTCCGGGCTTGGGTTGCGGGAAGTCTTTTGGCATGCGGGTTGACAGTGGGCGCGGCGATTGTCGCACAGGAACCGCCGGCCGACAGTCCAAAGATTGAGGCGGCGGGCAAGCAGTGGCTAGCCGTAATGAATAAGGACAAAGACAACACGGTCGATAAAAAGGAATTCCTCGATTACATGGAGAAGGAATTCACGAAAGCAGATACGGACCACGATAACCCTCGACGCCCGGGAGTTGGGTCTGTTGCGAATGAAACTGTCCGCCCACTAGCCACCGAGTAACAGCTCCTCATTCTCAATCTCCATGGCGATGCGGAGGTAGTAAATCGGGAGCGCTTCGCGCATTTCCGGCAGGTTCACGGCATCCTTCTCCGTAGTTGCCATCGCATCTGCGCCAGCCTGTTCGAAGCTATATTTCAGGCGTTCCAGTTCGTGAACACGATAGCGGTGGTGGTCCGCGAACTCCTCCCAAGCGGCCGGCTCAATGCCCAACTGGGTAAGCGTGCGGCGGAACGATTGCGGGTTCCCTAACCCACAGAAGGCTCCGGCACGACGAAATGGCGGCCGATCAGGCGGATACGATTCGCCTGTCGCCGCGTTCACCCAGGCGCGCGGCTGTATTCGCGCGCAAAAAATGGGGGCGCGGGTGTTCCACCGCCGGACGGCGCGCTCGATAGCCGGGACAAGATCGGAGAACTCGCTGCGCGTGATCAACACAACATCGGCGCGGGTGACCGCGCTGAACGGTTCTCGCAGCCGCCCCAGCGGAAAGACGCCGGCGGCGAGCGGATTGAGCGCATCGATCAGCACGATATCCAGATCGCGTACCAGCGCGGAATGCTGGAAGCCATCGTCGAGAATCAGCGTGTCGCAGCCGAACTTGCGGATCAGTTCCGCACCCGCCGCGTAACGGTTCGCGCCGATTCCGACGGGCGCGATGCCGGAATGCAGAAAGATCTGTGGCTCATCGCCGGTGTGGTACGTGGGTATCTGCGTTCCTTGAGCGAGCGCCAGCAGGGGCTCGTGCGAAACGCGGCCATGACCGCGCGTGAGTATGCCCGGATTCTTGCCGCGGCTCTTTAACAGCTCGGCTATGCGTAGTACGCACGGCGTCTTCCCTGTGCCGCCCATACTCAAATTGCCGATGCTGATCACACGCACATCCAGCTCGCGCGCTCGCCGCCGACGGCTTCGGCCGCCCGCGATCCAGGCGCGCTGCGCAGGCCATCCGAAGATCAGCGCCGGCAAGGAATGCCGGTAGCGGGGCAAGCCCGATTCGTAGAACGCGCGCACCTCCACAGCCGCGGCCGCGCTCGCTCCGCGCCGCGATTCCGCGCAGACTCGCGCCCGCTCGCCGATCGCGCGCGCTTCTTCGGGCGAATCGAGAAGCCGCTCCACCGCCTGCGTGAGCTCTACTCGCATGCGCGATTTCAATCGAAGCTCCGGCCCCGCGGAAATCGTCGGCGATGGCACGGAAATTCTCCATGTGCGGACCCGTGATCACCGGCTTGCCGAAGTGCGCCGGTTCCAGAATGTTATGTCCACCTGCGTGTACCAGCGTGCCGCCCATGAAGACGACGTCGGCAAGTGAGAATAGCCCGCTCAACTCGCCGATGGTATCGAGCAGCAGCACGCCGGGTAGCGCCAGCGTATCGCCATCTTGCAATTTCGATCGGCGCAGATGCGGCGTGCCCGCGAGCTTGGCGGCCGTCTCATCGAACGTCGCAGGCTTGCGCGGGGCAAGGATGAGCAGCAATCGCGGATGCCGTTCCGCCAGTTCGCGAAACGCCGTAAGCGCCGCATCATCCTCGTTAGGCGGCATGGTGCTGGCGGCGACCCAGATATGTCGTGGCGCGATCCGCTCAATCAGCATCGGCACGGGCGAATCCGGCGCGGCCGGCCGCGCTTCGAAATCGTACTTGAAGTTGCCCGCTGTGCGCACGCGCTCCGCCGGAGCGCCAATGGCGAGGAACCGGTCGCGCATTTCGTCCGATTGGGCCAGGATGGCGTCCACGCAAGGTAGAACGGCCCCGAACAGCCAGCCGAGACGGCGATACCGGGGAAACCCGCGATCGGAGATGCGTCCGTTGACCAGGAGCAGCGCCGCGCAAGTCCGCTTGGTTTCGCGAAACAGGTTGGGCCAGATTTCGGTTTCGGCGATGACCACCACGGAAGGCTTCAGTGCGCGTAAAACCCGCCTCACCACAAACACGAAATCGACGGGCGCGTAGAAGACGCCATCGGCGAGTCCGCGCAGCTTATGGATAGCGGTGAATCGGCCGGCTAACGTGGAGACGGAAACGAAGACGCGCGCATTGGGCAGTTGGCGGCGAATCTGCGCCAGGAACTCGAGCGAAGCCAGGACTTCCCCTACTGAAACTGCATGCAACCAGATCGCCCCCGGACCGGTCTGTGTAAAGGAGCGCGGCAACCAACCGAAGCGTTCCGGCAGGGTGCGAAGGTAACCGCGATCCACGGCGCCGCGGTAGAGGAAATACAATAGGACCAATGGCCAACCAAGCGCCTGAAGGACCCGGTAGAGGAGATAAATGCCTCTTATTTTCAAACGTTTGGCTCTAACAATGAGTATAGCCGCGACCTTCGCGGGGAACAACGCGGCGGCGGACAAAGATCCGCCCTTTCGTCCACCCGGGGCCGCCGCGCTGCCGCATCACCAGACGAACGGCAAGGTGACCATTGGCGCCGATCCGTATATCTCCGGCGAGAAAATGAAGGCCGCGTTCGGCAAGCTGATCCCGTATCAGTACGGCGTGCTCCCAGTGCTCGTCGCCTTTCAAAACGATAGCGGGCAGACCATACAGCTTAAGGGGCTAAGGGCGGAGTACGTTTTACCCGACGGCCAACGAGTGGAGGCGACGCCTGCGGGCGACGTCCGCTATGCGCGTGCGCCGAGCCGGCCCAACGTGCCGGTTACGCCTGTGCCACTACCCAAGAAGAAGAACCCTCTCGACGAATGGCAGATCGATGGGCACGCTCTCGCCGCAGAGGCAATTCCGCCGGGAAACGCAGCATTCGGGTTCCTCTATTTTCAGGCGCCCTTGCGGCAAGGCGCGACTCTCTACTTGAGCGGGTTGGCTGAAGCGGCTACCGGCAAGGAATTGCTCTTTTTCGAGATTCCTCTCGAGTAGCGCTCTGCGGGTCGATTCAGTTCACGTAGAGCGCTACCGACCTCGTCCACCATTGACGTAAATTTTCTTGCTGTTGATGCGGTTAACAACGACGGTGACGCTGAGCGGCAGGTTCATAACCTTTGTGAGGCCCTCAGTGATCCGTTTTTCCAACTGAACCGGAGTTAATCCCACGACATCGACTTCCTTGATCAGCGGTACGGAGATTTTGCCATCCGGCCGTACCATGACGTTGCGGACGCTGGCGGCGGGCTCCTTCCAGACATTAATTTCCAAAACATCTCCCGGCCCGATCTTATAATCGCGAGGCACTCCGCGAGGCTGCGCGCCGGGAATGTCACGCAACGAGTCTTTCTCGGCGGGATCCATTGTCATGCGCCACTCATTGGTGTAGGTCGGATCGATGAATTCGATAATGATGTTGCTGCCAACGCCATCGATGTAGTTGTAGCGCCACTGCTGGAACGGAACGGTGGTGGTCTGTCCGCCGCCTTCCTCGGGCGGCCGCTGATATGTACCGCCCTTGGAGTGGTCTTCAATTTCGTCGGGCGGCCCGAATTTAATGTAGATGCGGCCGCGGTCGGTCTTCCAACCCGGAACGAATGAAGCGAAGTGCTCATTCGCGTAAGCGATGCGGCGGTAATGCTCTTCTTTGAACTCGTTCTCGGCGCGTGCCCGGCGTAGGGTCGCGCTTCAGCCAGAAATCATGTATGAAAGCTTCATGCTGGGCATCGGTCACAAGCGATTTATACGCGGCGCGTTCCTCGTCGGTGATGATGTAGGCCACGTCCTCGTTGAGCCACTTCTTGTAGGGCGTCGACAGAGCGGCTGGTTCGCGCCTGCTGTGCCCGGCGCCATTTGCGGCTGTGGCTGCTGGTCTCGAACGGCGGCGATCTCATTAGCCGGAGCTCCTGCGCCGGCATCTGTAGGCCGCGGCAAAGGCTGGGATTCACCGGAGCGCTTGAGGCCGTAGGGACACCACGTGGAAGGGCAGCTGCGGACACTTGCGGCCTCGGCGCCGGCGTGGTTTGCCAGGCGGCCAATCGCAGTGGCGGTGGCAAGGGTCAAAGCGATTGCGGAAGCGAGCGGAGCAAATCCAACGCGCGAGCGCTCCGGAATTTCGAGAATGCGGCGAATGCGGTTCATGAGACTTCCTCCTGTTGCCGCCAGCGCAATCTCGCGCGCGGCGAATCGGTTCTGTTCCAACGCGGCCAGCGCGGCGGCGTACTGCCGCGCATCGCCGCTAACGGCTACCGCGACATCGTCGCAGCAGTTTTCACGTTCCGCGCGGATCACGTGCGAGATCCACCAGACGGCGGGGTGATAGAAGAGCAGCCCTTCAACGAATGTCTGCACTAAGTTGACAATGTAATCCTGGCGGCGGATGTGCGCTAACTCATGCGCCAGAATCGCCTCCACCTGAGCGGCAGGCAGCCCGGCAAGCAATCCAATCGGCATCAAAATGATAGGACGCAGATAACCGATTACCAACGGCGCATCGGCGAGAGACGATTCGAAGAGCGTCACCGGCCGTGAGATCCGGATGCGCGCCGCGAGCCCCTCCAGCCGCGCGGTCCAATCCGCCGCTGCGCAGCAGACTCCCGAGCGGCGTAGACGCCTCGCCGCGATCCATCCCGCAAGCGCGCGCAAATGAAACGCCAGCACCCCCAACATCCAGAAGGGCGCGAGCCACGGCAGAAAATCCGCGGCGTGGAAGGCGTGCGGCGAGGCTGTATCGGAAGCCGCCATATCGATCTGCGGCAGCCCGGGCAGAGGCGCCATATGCTGCGCAGCCGGCGCGGCGCCGGCCGGCCACAGCCGCGCGAGCGTAATCGTAAAGGCCGCCAATAGAGCGAGCAGCGCCGCGCAAGCCGCCACATAGCGCGCGCGAGGCGAGCGTAGTGCGCACAAGGCCGCGGCCAGCAATAAGGCAACTGCGGCGCCTTCCCACAGCGAATGCAGCAGCGTCCAGGCGAGCGCTTTTGCGAGCGGTGTTTGTGTCCACAGTTCAAGCCAGGTCATTCTAGTTCTCCACGGGATCTCTATCGAAATGGTCGATCACCAATACGTCCACCGGCGCCTTGGACGCCTCTAACTTGAGGCCAAGCTGTTGCTGCACCGCCGCGAAAAGGTCGGGCCCCGTGTCAGCCGCTGGCGCCGATGGGGCGGACGACGCTGGAACCGCGACCATCCACGAGAGTGTGAATTCATATCGCCCCTTCAAACCCGTCGCATCGGTCACAGGCTTCTCCAATTGATTTGAAAGTATCCCCGCTAGATCCGCCATCGACGCGTGGAGCTGGTGTGTCCGGGCGTACCCGCTGCGCAAAGCCACTAGCCACGAGCCCTCGCGGGGCGGCACGTTCGGGTAGCCATCGTCATGGACTTCCAGTTCGTTCGGAGGCGCCGGCGGCAGAGGATCGAAATCGTCGTCCCCGTTGCCGGGTTGGTCCACCGCCTCTTTGAGCTTCGGGCCGTTCTTTCCTACAACCAGCGCATATACAGACATTACCTTCTGTTCGCGGTGAGTAGCCAGATGGAACCGTTCCGTCAAGAGGTTCTGCAGCATTCCGCGCATTTGCGCTCGCGTTGCGCCGGGCGGCAGCGAAGCCGCCACCTCGAACGTTTTCGCATCCAGCGCTTTCGTATCCGACGCCGAAAGCTGAAAACCGCGCACGCGGTACGCGAGCAGAATCAGGTCATGCAGGCTGATGTTGCTATAACGTATGCGGCCGGGGTCGCTGGTTCCGGGTCCGCCTTCCAGTCCCGGCCTTCGCTGCCTTGCGCTCGGCTTCACGGGCTTGATTGAGGCAGCTTCGAAGGATTGCGCGCACGTCACGCCGCCAAGCAGCAGAGCGGCGCCTAGCGTGAAAGCCCGCGTCACTTGGTCCCCTTTTCGTGCTCGTCGAGCAACTTTCGCAGTTCGGCCAATTCCTGCTTCGAAACCTTGCGTGCCGAGAGCGCGCCCATCATCAGGCTACGCGCCGAGCCGTCGAACGCGCGCCGTAGCAGATCGCCGGCCAATTGCCGCTGCGTCCATTCACGCGGATTGGCGGCGTCATAAACGTGCGCGCGCTCGGCCTCATCGCGGACCACGAGTCCCTTCTCCGCCATGATCTGCAGCATCTTCAAAACCGTGGTGTATTGCGCCGGCCGGCGCTTCTGGATCGTCTCATGCACATCGCGCACCGTGGACGGGCCGCGGCTCCAGAGCACGGTAAGAATCTCGAGTTCGGCATCGGTGGGTCTGGGCGTATCCGGCATTGATACGAAGAGATTACTACGACGCTCTTCGTATGTCAAGTGTTCTGAAATTTTGAAGATCCCGCGCGACGCAGTCTCGGCACTTCCGCGCAACTAGCATCCAAGGACGAATATAGGCTTGAAGGGCTTCCAAGTTGATTGGGCGGCGAAGCATGTGCAGTTGAAATACTGCTTCTTTGCAGAAAATGCGACACTGGATTTGGATTAAGTAAATGGTGCAAACTGCCGAACTGACTGAATATTTGACCACGGTCTACCGGCCTGACCGCGAGTATATCGATGGTGTCATCGAGGAGCGCAATTTGGGAGAGTACGATCACGCAAATCTGCAAACCGCGATTGCCGCGTGGTTTAGGGCGCGAATGCATGAATGGGAGATCCGCGTTGTAGTGGAGCAACGCATCCAGGTGAGTGAGACCCGCTACCGCGTGCCCGACGTCGCCGTATTCCGGCGCGAACAGAAGATCGAGCAGATTTTCACTACGCCGCCGCTGATTATCGTTGAGGTTCTTTCCCCAGAAGACCGACTGCACAAGGTCTTTGATCGTTGCGAGGATTACCGCCGGTTCGGCGCAGAAAACATCTGGATCGTTTCGCCGCAAGGTCCGAAGCTGTGGATCGCCACAGCGGCGGCGCTGATCGAAGGCGGCGCCCGCGTGAGCGCGGGTGGACATTCGGCGGCGTATTTGGCCCTGTCGGAATTGGAACTGGACTAGCAGCCCGCCGCAGAATCCCCGCTTTACTAGACATGCAAGCTCGGTAGATTCAGTACTTTATAAAATTCCATCGCCACGCCTTGACCTTCGACACATAGCAGGCTATGATGATCGATACCTTGGAGGTTGAGGCGTGATCTCTTCATCCCGCTTTCCCATTCCGCAGGGCACCCTGGACATGCTGGTGCTCCAAATCCTTTCTCTTGGACCCGCCCACGGCTATGGCATCGCGCAACGCATTCAGCAGTTGTCGCGCGAAGCTGTGCAACCGAATCAGGGCTCCTTGTATCCCTCTCTTCACAGGCTTGAACAAAAGGGTTGGTTGAAATCCGAGTGGCGCCAGTCGGAAACGGGCCGGGAGGCTAAGTTCTATACGCTGACGCGAAGCGGAGAGAAGCAACTCACGGCGGAAAAACAAAGTTGGGACCGCTTAGCCACCGCGGTCCAGTTGATTTTCAACGAGGAGAGTTAGGTCATGCGGAAACTGCTGAACCTGTTCCGCGGCAAGCGGATGGAACAGGACTTCGAACGCGAGTTGCGCTATCACTTCGAGCGTCGCGTGGCGGACTTGATGGGCTCCGGATTGAGTGAGCCCGAGGCGCGTCGCCAGGCGGCATCGGAATTCGGCAGCGTCGCTCACGTGCGGGAGGAAGTGCAAGACGCGTGGGTCTGGCGTTGGCTGCGGGATCTGCTGCACGACCTGCGCTACTCCAGCCGCGTTCTTGCCGCCAGCCCCGGCTTTACGGCCACAGCGGCGCTATCGCTCGCGTTGGGGATTGGCGCCAACACCGCAATCTTCAGTTTCATGGATTCGATCCTGCTTCGATCGTTGCCCGTGACTGATCCCCAGTCGCTGGTGCGGCTCGCATGGCGCACACGGCAGGATGAAATTCACGGCATGAACCGGCACGACGATAGCTACCTTGACGCCAAGACCGGCTTCATTGGCGGTTTCTTCGCGTACCCCTCGTTTGAGCTGTTCCGGCGCAACGACACGGTCTTTTCGAGCGTATTCGGATATCAGGGAGCGGGCGATCTCAACCTCTCGATCGCCGGACAGGCCGAGGTCGCGAAGACCGAATATGTCACCGGCGATTATTTCCGCGGCCTTGGCACTGCGCCGGCCTCTGGGCGCCTGATTGCGCCCGATGACGACATTGCCGGCTCCCAGCCGGTGGCCGTGATCAGCTTCGCGGTGAGCGAAAAGCGATTCGGCGGTCCGTCGCATGCGGCGGGAAAACAAATCCTGCTCAACAATCTTCCGTTCACTGTGATCGGCGTAGCTAATCCGGAATTCTTCGGGGCCGATCCCGCCATCGCGCCGGACGCCTACGTCCCAATGCGCACGCAAGGCCTGTGGGAACCGAACGATCGCACATGGGCCACCCCCCGGCGGTTTATCGATCCCGATTTCGATTGGGTCGATATCATGGCGCGTCTACGGCCCGGCGTCACTCCTGCGCAAGCGCAAGCCGTGCTCGCGCCGCAGTTTGCGGAATTCGAACGTACCGTGGCGAAGAAGCGTTCGCGGGACGATCTTGCATCCCTCATCGTTCAAGACGGCGCACGCGGCCTCGACAGCCTGCGCCGGACTTACTCAAAGCCGCTCTACGTGCTGCTGTCGCTGGTCGGGCTAATCCTGCTGATCGCATGCTCAAACATCGCCAATCTGCTGCTGGCGCGCGCGGCATCGCGCAGGCGTGAGATCGCGGTGCGGTTGAGCATGGGCGCCGGACGGGCGCGCCTGGTGCGGCAGTTTCTGACGGAGAGCGTGTTGCTCGCAGCGATTGGAGGCGGACTCGGCGTGGGCGTCGCAGTCTGGGGCATTCATGGGCTCGCACTGTTGCTCGGATTGCATGCCGATTTGAACTTGCGCGTGCTTGCAGCCGCGGCGGCGCTGTCGATTGTGACGGGTATTCTGTTCGGCCTGGCGCCCGCGCTTCAGGCCACCCGTGTCGATCTCGCGCCCGCACTCAAGCAATCGCGCGCTGGCGGCCGCCGCACGCGCTCCGGACTGAGCCGCGCCCTCGTCGTCTCACAGATTGCGTTCACGCTTCTGATACTCGTCGCGGCGGGGCTCTTCACGCGAACGCTTTCGAATCTACAATCGATCGATCTCGGATTCAATCGCGAGAACATACTGACGTTTTCTCTCAACGCGAGCCAGGCGGGTTATCGCGCCGCCAGGATTGCCGCGTTTTACGAAAATCTACGCACGCAATTCGCGGCTATTCCGGGCGTCAGAAGCGCGAGCCTGTCCCAAATGGCGCTGATAGGACAGGGCCGGGCCATGACGATGGTTGGACTGCCGGGCGAGAAACCGAAGGGCAGCCTGATCCTGAACGTCGGCGCGGAATTTTTCTCCACCATGCAGATCCCCATGTTGCTCGGCCGCGAGATTGACGCGCGCGACCACGCGAACACGCCGATGACGGCAGTCGTGAACCGGACGTTTGCCCAACAGTGGTTCGGTGAAGAGAATCCCGTGGGCCGTCACATCACGGTATCGGACTGCCCCAAGTGCGATGTCGAGGTGGTGGGCGTTAGCGGTGAGGTGCGCTATGGACGTCTCAAGGAGAAGTCTCAACCGGCGGTGTTCTTTCCGTTCGCGCAGTGGCCTATGGAAGACATGACCTTCGAACTGCGCACCGGGGGCAACCCGCTGGGCTATGAGCAATCCGTGCGCGAGATCGTGCACCGCGCCGATGCACGGATTCCGGTGGCCGATGTGCTCACGCAGGGGGCTTTGATCGATGGCGTCATCAACCGCGAGATTGCGTTCGCGCGATTGTGCTCCGTGTTCGCGTTACTCGCGCTCGCCATTGCTTCCGTGGGTCTATACGGCACCATGTCGTTCAACGTGGCTCGGCGAACCGGCGAGATCGGAATTCGCATGGCGCTCGGGGCGCGCCGCCTGGATATCGCGCGGATGGTGTTGCGGGAAACAATACTGCTGGTGGCGGCGGGCCTCGCTTTCGGAATCGCCGTCTCATCCGCGGCTGCACGCTTTGCCGCCGGGTTAATCTCCGACCTGCTGTATGGCCTCAAGCCCGACGATGTGACTTCGATGGTGCTTGCCACTGCCACCCTGATCCTGGTGGCGGCCTTCGCCGGCTTGCTGCCCGCTCGCCGCGCGTCGCGTATCGATCCCATGACCGCGCTCCGTTACGAATGAGATTACTGAGGGTCAATAATCACCAACTACGGATTTTCCCGTTGACTTACGGTTTTTATCGTAGTATCGTTGAAGCCAGATGACTTCTCCCGCCGCAATCGGCCGCCAATCGCGCTTCCCACCGCCGCCGAACTCGACATTCTTGCCGTCCTCTGGAAGCTGGGAATGGCGACCGTGCGGGAAGTCCACGACGAGCTCGGCAAGGACAACCGCTACACCACCACGCTGAAGACGATGCAGTTGATGACCGAAAAGGGTCTGCTCATCCGCGGCGAGCGCTTCGGATCGCACGTCTACGAGGCCAGCGTCCCGAAAGAGCAAACGCAGCGGCAGATCGCGGGCGACCTGCTGAAAAGGGCCTTCGGCGGTTCGGCCCGAAGCCTGGTGATGGGCGCCCTGGCGGCACAGCCGGCTTCGCGCGAAGAACTGGACGAAATCCGCGGCATGCTGGACTCCTTTGCTAGAAGAGAAAGGACGCTCGTCATGAATGCCATGCAAATACTGTCCTCACAGCCATGGGTGGAACGCCTCGGCTGGACGCTGCTCCACTTCCTCTGGCAGGGCTTAGTCGATTGCGATTCTATATGCGGCCGCACGCCGAAGTGTGGCGCGCACGTCGAGCCCGCAGACGCGATACCTGCTCGCCTGCGCGGCACTGGCAGCCATGATGGCCGCTCCGCTCGTGACCTGGGGGCTGATGCGGCCCCGCGGACGCAAGCCCGGACGCCGTGTATCGCATCCGAAGCACTCCCCCGGCTGCCTCCACCGCCGGCATCGCCACCACCGCCACGTTGCCCGCTTCCGTCCGCGCCGACGGTGTCCAGCGATGCAGCCGGCACAGTTCCTGCCTTGGGTCGTGATCGTCTGGCTCGCCGGCGCCATGGTGTTCTGGGTTCGCCTGGCGGGAGGCTGGGTGGTTGCCGCGCGCATGCGGTCGATGCTGGTCCGGCGTGCGCCGCCGGAATGGCAGGAGACCTTGAAGAAACTCGGCGCGCGGATCGGTCTCTCGCGTCCCGTGCGGTTGCTGGTCTCCGCGCTGGTGCAGGTGCCGACGGTGGTCGGCTGGCTGCGCCCCGTGGTGCTGGTTCCGGTAGGGGCGCTCGGCGGTCTGCCTGCTGAGCATCTGGAGGCGCTGCTGCTGCATGAGTTGGCGCACATCCGGCGGCACGATTATCTGATCAACATCTTGCAGAGCGTCGCCGAATCCCTGCTGTTCTACCACCCCGCGGTCTGGTGGGTGTCGGGGCACATTCGCGCCGAGCGCGAACTGTGTTGCGACGATGTGGCCGTCTCGGTCAGTGGCGATGTGCTCACGTATGCGCGCGCTCTGGCGCAGTTGGAATCGTACCGTCCGGCGCATCTCAGTGCCGCGATCGCCGCTAATGGCGGATCTCTGGCCGAACCGCATCGCAAGGCTTCTGGGCCAGTCACGGCCGGTCGTCCGCACCGGTCTTGGGCCGGGCGTTATCGCCGTCGCGGGTCTGCTGGTGGCCGCGGCCTATGGATTGTTCGGCCAGTCCGCCGAGCAGCCTGCGATTCGCGGTCGCATCCATCAAACGCAACCAATCTAAGGTCCCGGCTTCAGTGGAAGGCCCCATGGGAGCCGGCTATCGGCCCGGAGGCCGGTTTGTCGCGGGTAATGCCCCGCGTGACGTTCCTCATCCAAAGGGCGTATGGGGTCCAGAGTTTTCAGGTGGTAGGTGGTCCGTCCTGGGTCAGCACCGATGGCTACGATATCGAGGCCAAACCGGAGGGCAATACCGATCAGAAGCGGATGTGGCTGATGGTGCAAACGCTACTGGCCGACCGGTTCAAGCTGGCGATGCACCGTGAGACGAGAGATCTCCCAGTCTACGATTTGCTGGTGGTGAAAGGCGGGCCTAAACTCCCGCCGCCTCGACGCGCTTGCTCCGATGATCCACCGTTGCCCCAGTCCGGCCAGCCGCGGCCCAAGCCTCCGTGCGGCCCCGGCATAGTAGCATCCGGCACGGGACGGGCTCTGGACGGGATCGGCGTCTCCATGCCGGCATTCGCAAAATTGCTCTCGATGTTGGTGGGGCGCGAGGTAATTGACAAAACGGGCGTCACTGCCAGATTCGCGCTTCACGTGGACTTCGCTCCGGACGATACTCTCGCCGGATTTCCAAATCCCGTTGGCCCCGAGGGTTCGCCGCCGGCCGACGGCGCGAGACCATCTCTATACGTCGCCCTTCCGGAGCAACTCGGCCTGAGACTCCAAAAGTCCACCGGTCCTGTTGACGTTTTCGTCATCGATCACGTGGAGAGGCCCACGGAAAATTGATCAGTTACTCGAAGACTCACGCCTGACCGGCGATGCAGGTGGGATGGCATATCCTGCACGCCATCCTCACCCAATCCACGGCTCTGGAGAGCCTGGAGCCGACGATCTCTAACTACGCCCGCTATAATCAATTAAGCCCCCACATGTTCGACAATCTATCCGAAAAACTGCAGCGGGTCTTCAAGAACCTGCGCGGCGAAGGCAAGCTTACGGCCGAGAACATGGAGGCGCGCGCTGCGCGAAATCCGCATGGCGCTGCTCGAAGCCGACGTCAATTTCAAGGTCGTCAAACAGCTCATCGAGAACATCAAGGTCAAAGGCCATGGGCGAGGAAGTGCTCACCGCGCTTTCGCCTTCGCAGCAGGTCATCAAGATCGTCCACGAAGAGCTGATCAAGATCCTGGGCAGCCACGAATCCAAGCTGCGCTTCGCCAACGAGCCGCCCAGCGTCTTCCTGATCGTCGGCCTGCAGGGCTCGGGCAAGACCACCTCCACCGGCAAACTGGCGCGCTGGCTTTCGAAGAACGGCCATCGCCCGCATGATGGTTTCGGTGGACGTCTACCGCCCGGCCGCGCGCGAACAGTTGAGGGTGGTCGCGCGCGATATCGGCCAGCCGATCTACGAAGGCGTCGCCGGAGAAACCGCGCCGCTCGATCTGGCCCGCTCGGCGCGCCGCGAAGCCGCCAACACCGGCCGCGACGTGCTGCTGGTGGATACCGCCGGCCGCCTGCACATCGACGACCAGCTCATGGTCGAGCTGCAGCAGCTGAAGGAGCAGCTCAATCCGGTCGAGATCCTGTTCGTCGCCGACGCCATGACCGGGCAGGACGCCGTCAAATCGGCCGACGAATTCCACAAGCGGCTCGGCATCACCGGCGTCATCCTCACCAAGATGGATGGCGATGCGCGCGGCGGCGCGGCGCTTTCCATCCGCCACGTCACCGGCCAGCCGCTGAAGTTCGTCGGCGTCGGCGAAAAGTCCGACGCGCTCGAGCCGTTCCATCCCGATCGCGCCGCCAACCGCATCCTCGGCATGGGCGACATCCTCTCGTTCATCGAGAAGGCCGAGGAGGCCATCGACAAGAAGAAGGCCGTCGAGATGCAGCGCAAGCTCATCGAGAACGAGTTCACGCTGGAGGATTTCCGCGATCAGCTGCGGCAGATCCGCAAGCTGGGGCCGCTCGGCAATCCTGCTCGGACATGATGCCCAAGGTGGGCATCGATGAAGGAGCTGAAGGACGTCAAGGTGGACGAGAACGAGATCACGCGCGTGGTGGCGATCATCGATTCGATGACGCCCAGGGAGCGCGCCAATCACATGATCATCAACGGCAGCCGCCGCCGGCGCATCGCCAAGGGCAGCGGCACGTCCGTGCAGGAAGTCAACCAGTTGCTGAAGCAGTACGCGCGAAGGCGCAAGATGATGAAGAGCTTCTCCGGCGGCTTCATGGGCAAGAAGATGGGCAAGATGAAGCTGCCGCCGGGCTTCCCGTTTGGCCAAATGCCTGGGATGTAACGGTTACGTCAGATCCCCAATCTTATCCAGTTCGATCACCACATCCCCCTCTTTGCCGATGAAGAACGCGGGCGCGAACCGGCGGCCCCACACGAACTCGTCGTGCCGATAAGAATACCGCTGCTGCACCGATTGCGCGAAGGTATCGTCGAACGCCTTGATCAGAATCAGCACCTCGGCCTGCAGCCGCGCCAAATCCTCCGCTGTCTTGCCAAACAGCGGGCTTTCGGAATCGATGGGATGCACGATGGTCCACGGCGTCGCTAAAAAGAGAACGTTCTCGCGCTCCAGCTTCAGAAATTCGAATTTGCGGCCCGGAACGCCGTCGGCCACCTCTACCGTCATCAACAGGATGCGCGCCTCGGTGTCTACGAGAATATTCGGCCGGCGGTTGATAATGCGAAACTCGAGCGCCGTGATGTCCTGATACGGTGCGACCACCACGGTCTCGCTGAAACCAATGCGCGCCGAAGGCCTTGAAACGCGGCCAAAGAGGAGACCCGTCGCCACAGCAAGCCCTAATACGCCGATCAATGCCTCGAACGAGGCGACGGCATTCGCCGCCATGCCGCGCGGCGAAATGTTCCCGTAACCTACCGTGCTCAGCGTATGCGAGCTGAAGAAGAACATGTTCATAAAGCGCTCGAAGGCGGTAGGCGCGTCCGCGCCGGACAATTGATCGATGCCGATCCAGGCGTATATGCTGGCGAACAGCAGATTCACCACCGCATAGGCGGCGAGAATGATACCAAAAAAGCCCGCCCAGCTCATGTTCACCAAATGCAGATAGGGATGGATGTCCCGCCACTCGCCGCCCACCTTGCGCACGTTGAAGCCGCCATCTTTGTCGATCGTGCGCCGGAGGGGCGCGCCGAATTGTTGAGTCAAGCCCGGATCGAAACTCGGTTTCCGCATATCTTTTCTATACTGGCAGATGGACATGACCTCGAACGCGACCCGCCAGCGCCTCGCCTCGCTACGCAACGGCCTGCTGCGCCTTCACAAATACCTGATGGATTCCGAACGCGCCCTTTATGAACGGGATGTCGAGCGCATCGCCACCACTGGGCAGTACTTGCAACTTGTGCTCAATGACCCCTGGTTCGCCTGGCTGCATGAGCTTTCGAAATTCATCGTGACCATCGACGAGGCGCTTGATTTCGGCGAGGCTCTAACCGATGACGACGCCGCGAAATTGATCGCGCAAGCGCGCGCCCTTGTGTCCCCATCGGAGGAGGGTGTAGGATTCGCGCGCAAGTATTTCGACATCATGCAACGCGACGCTGGAGCCGTACTCGCGCACCGCGATATGATGCGCGTTTTCGGAGAGATTTCGGCGCCATCCGTCTGACAGATCCGTCTGAGATACTGGATACAGATGAAGTTTGGTCCTCTCGTGGCCACGGCCGCCGCCGGCGTAGCTCTGGTCTGTTCGCTGATGGCGCAGCGCCCGTTTCGCGAGTATCCGGCTTGGGAATACAACAATTTCCCCTTGCCCGCCGATTACAAAGTTCCCGGCGAGTGGGCCTTCGCCCGGCTCATGTACCCCACCACGCACTACGTGATCGATTGGCAATCCGAATATAAGCGCGGCTACGACTGGCGGGAAGGCAACACCAACTGGACCATCGATTATCCGCGCTCCGACCGCCACCTCGCCTTGGCCATCCGCCGTCTTACGCGCATTGAGGCTCGCTCGGCCGAGCAGCCCATCAACCTCGACGAAGACGACGACGTCTTCAACTACCCCTGGCTCTACGCCGTAGAGGTGGGCCATTGGGAGCTGACCGATTCGCAAATCGTCAAGTTCCGCGAATTCCTGCTGCGCGGCGGCTTCTTCATGTGCGACGATTTCCACGGCACCGATGAGTGGAATGTCTTTGTCGCCACTATGTCGAAGGTGTTTCCGGACCGGGCGATTATCGATCTGCCCAACGACAGCCCCATCTTTCACACCGTTTACGATTTGAGCGAGCGCTACCAGGTGCCGGGGATGCAATACACGCAAACCGGCAGCATCTGCGAGAAGTGCCCCACCAATCCGCGTTTCGGCATGGGCGGCGACATCCCGCGCTGGCGCGCCATCTACGACGATCACGGACGCGTCATGGTGGCCATCTGCCACAACATGGATTTGGGCGATTCCTGGGAAAACGCCGACGAGATCAACTATCCGCAGAAGTTTTCCGCGCTCGGAATACGGCTCGGGGTGAACTACCTCACGTACGCGATGTCCCACTAGGCGGCAAGCGCCACCTGTCAGGCGCAGATTTCATATCTTTGTAATCCAATTTGCCCTAAGCTGGCTGATGCGCATCTGAAATCGTCGATATTTTCGCGACGAGTCGATTCGGTCTGCGTCCATTCGTTTTAGCGTTGGAGAGGAACAATCATGGCAAATCCATTCGTACACGTTGAACTCAACACCACCGATTTAGACAAGGCCAAGGCCTTTTACGGGCAGCTATTCGCATGGGAACTGAACGACGTTCCCATGGGAGGCGAATCTTACACGCTGATTAAGGTTGGGGAGGGGACCGGAGGCGGCATGATGAAACATCCCGTGCCCGGCGCCCCATCCTCTTGGCTGTCTTATGTACTGGTGGACGACATCCAGGAGTCCACGGATAAGGCGAGATCGCTCGGCGCCCAGATCGTTAAAGACGTCACGGAAGTGCCGGATATGGGCTGGCTCACGATCCTGATCGACCCGACCGGAGCTATGCTCGGCCTTTGGCAGACAAAAAAGATGTAGCCGCGCAAGCAGAATCGTATTCACGCGCTAATTCCGCCGATTCCGGCGTTCGACAAGGTATTCATGATGATCGACGCTGGATCGGTGGATGCGCTCTGAGTTGCGTTGTTTTGGAAAGACGCCAGTAGTTGGCTCATCAGCTGGCTCGCACTGCTCCCGGCGCTTCCGGAGGCAGTGGTGGTACTGCTTGAATTCGCTCCACTCCCGGAATCGGTGGAAGCGGAATGTGCATGATGATGGTGGCCGCCGCCCATAGCCTTCGCCAAATCTTGGACATTGGGAAGTTGACCGCTCTGCGAAGCGGATGTGAAATCCGTGGCGAGTGTGTTAAGTTCGCTTGCCGCACTAGTGTTGCCGTTCGCTTGCGCCGTTTGCGCCGCGCTTTGCAGGTTCGTGGCAATCTGCTGGGTAACCTGCCCGAACTGTGACGGGTTCGATTGCTGAAGTTGCTGCAAAGTATTCAAGACTTGTGCGAAAGGAGAGAGCTGCCCGTTATCGGGCTGCGACGCGCCTGCACCGCTGGTGCTGTTCGAGGTTGTGGAGGTTAGACCGGCGCTCCTCAGAGCGGGGCTGATAATCGACTGCAAGTAGCCGCCTGCGAGATTGGCAATGGGACCGATGCTCATATCTAGCTATCGGCATTCTCTTCGGGAGCTTTAGCCCGACCAAACCCGTTGAAACGCCGCGGCTTCCGAACACGTATACACTCGACAAGGAGGCTCGGCTTGACCACTCGATCCCTACTTGCATTCGCCGCCGTCACGCTCGCTTTCGGCCAGAACACCTCTGGGGTAGATCCCCGCCCTAGCGTAGCCGACTATCGGGTGCACGCCGGCAATGAAGCCGTCTCCGTCGGGGCGGTATTTCTAGCCGGCGCCGATCAGCATAAGATCCTTGGCGAGGATTGGTCGGGGTCTTATCTCATCGTCGAAGTCTCGCTCTATCCCGAGCCTGGCCACCCGCTGACGGTGGCTCCGCGGGATTTCATGCTCCGCGCCGGGACGGAAAGCGTAGCGCCCGTGGATGCCGAGGCGCTGGTTCCCTACCCGCGCACGAAGACCAATAGCGGACCTGTCGGGCCCGACTCCAAAGTACACGTGCGTACGGTGGATACCATTGGCGTAGCCAGCGGACCCTACGGACGCAAGACCGTATACACCGATTCGCAGGTACAGGTCGCGGTTGGCGATACGCCTTATCCATCGCAACCGCCGCCGCCCCCCGATCCGAAGCTGGAAAAAAGGCGCGCCCTCGAGGATAAGGAACTGCCGGATGCCAAAACCGCGAAGCCCATCGCGGGCTATCTCTATTTTCCCAAGCCGAAGAAAGTGGCGAAGGATACTTCATATGAGTTGGCTTATTACGGCGATGCGGGCAAGTTGAATCTCACATTAGGCAGGAAGCCTTAGCCGATCCTGGTTGGCTTTGTGCCACGCGTGGCGAAGTCCGAGGGACTATGTGTTACTCGTAGCGCAAAGCTTCCATCGGGTCGGCATTGGCCGCGCGGCGAGCGGCATATAGCTGGCGAGGAGCGCGACGGTGGCGAGCAGAATCGAGACGCCTGCCAGGGTGGCGGCGTCCAATGGCGTGACGCCGTAGAGCAGGCTCTTGATCAGACGGCCGAGCACCGCCGCGGCCGCGAGCCCGACGCCGAGTCCAATGAGGACTAGCTCAGCACCCTGCCGGAGGACTTGCCACAATACGGCGCTACGGCTTGCCCCCATAGCAATGCGAATTCCGAACTCGCGCGTCCGCTGTCCCACCAGGTAGCTCATCACCCCATACAGGCCGATGGACGCGACGAAGAGAGCCAGGAGCGCGAAGAGCAACAGCACCACAGTGCGGAAGCGCGATTCGCCCACCGAGCCGGAGACGATCTGCTCCATGGTGGCGACCTGATCCATCGGCACTTCGGAATCTACCTCAGCAAGCGCCTTGCGGACCGCGCCGGCGAGGCTTGCCGGATCGACGAAAGATCGCATTACGATGGTGGGGCGATCTTCGATGTTGGGGACCTGGCCCCAGGGGATGTACATCTCCGGCGTCGGTCCGAGACCAAGCCCGCGATGATGGACGTCGCCGGCGATGCCGACTATCATCCGCCATTCGAGGCCGCCGAACCTTAAGCGCCGGCCTACGGGATCCTCGCCGGGCCAGAACGCGCGCGCCATGGCCTCATTGATAATCACCACGAGGCCGTGGTCTTCATCGTCGCTCGCTTCGAACGAGCGGCCACGCAGGATAGCGATGCCTAAAGTTTCGAAGTACCCCGCTGTGACGGGGCGGTAGTCGGTGGAATCGAAGACGCCCAGCGGCTTCGGTGGACGGCCTTCGATGAAGAAGCTCCAGTTATTGTCGGTGCCGGCGAGAGGCAGGTGCGAGGCGAAGGCAACCGATTGCACTCCCGGAAGGGCGCGCACGCGCTCGGCAAGTGCGCGCTGGAAGAGAGAAATCTTGAGGTGCTGGCCGACGCCGAATCGATAGCCGTTGGCGTAGCGCGGCGGAAGAGAAATACGCGCGGTGAGGATGTGCCCGGTGCGAAATCCGGGCGAGACTTGCAGCAGAGTTCGCAGACTCTTAGTCATCAGTCCGGCTCCGGTCAGGAGGACCATCGCGATGGATACTTGGGCCACGATAAGTGCGCTACGCAAGCGGGATTGGCCGGTTGTGACGCCGCGTCCGCTCTGCCGAAGCGAATCTCTAGTCAGAAGCAGAGGCGCCAGGCCGAAGAGGACACCGGTAAGCAAGGAAAGCAGGCACGTGAAGGCGAGGACACGGCCATCGATGGTAATCTCCGAAGCGCGAGGCAGATCGGCCGGCAAGTATCTGATCAGCGCGGGAATGCTTCCGAAGGCAAACGCGAATCCGAGGACGCTGCCCGCAAGGGAGAGGACTGCGCTTTCCGTGAGGAGCTGCCGAGCCAGGCGTTTGCGGCTCGCTCCGAGGGCGGCGCGGAGGGCAATTTCATTTCGGCGGGCGGCGGCGCGAGTGAGGAGCAGGTTGGCAATATTGGCGCAGGCAATCAGTAGCACCATAGCGACCGCGGCGAGGAGAGTGAGCAGAGCGGTGCGGACGCCGGCGACGACGTGATCTTCCAGAGGGACCGCGACGATGCCGTGGTCCTTATCGGCATCGGGGTAGAGGCGCTGGAGGTTCCGCGCGATGCGGTCGAGATCGGCCTGCGCTTTTGGCAGCGCCACTCCCGGCTTCAGACGGCCGTAAACGCAAAGCGGGTGGGTGCTGCGCTGCCATTCATCGGGAGGCGATACCAGACCGAGATTGGTCCAGACGTCGAACTGCGAGCGCGCCTGAAAATCGGATGCTTTGCTTACGAGCGAGAAGCCGCGCGGCAGCACTCCGGTCACAGTGTAGCCCGTGTCGTTCAAGCGGACCTGCGTCCCCACGATGTCGGGATTCGCGCCGAAGCTGTGCTGCCAGGTGGCAAAGCTGAGGACCACGACGTGGTCTTCGGCCGCCCGGAATCCGCGGCCAAGCGCCATGCGGACGCCGAGCAGTGGGAAGAGATCCGCAGTGACCGCGGCCCCGGCGAGGCGGCGCGCTTCGCCGGCGCCAGTGAGAATGAAGTCCGGATAAGGATCGAGGGCAGCCATCTTGTCAAACGAGGCGCTCTGCTGGCGCCAGTCATAGAAATTCGCGGGCGCCACGGTGAGGAGGCCGCTATAGGAGGGATGACTTTCCCAAAGCATAACAAGACGGTCAGGCTGCGGGTATGGAAGGGGCTTGAGGAGTACGCCGTTGACGACGCTAAAAATGACAGTATTGGCGCCGATGCCCAGCGCGAGCGTGAGGATGGCAATCGCGGCGAAGGACGGATTCCTGCGTAGGCCCCGGATGGCGTAGCGCACGTCCTGCATGAAGATTTCGAGCCCAACGCCGAATCGGACGTCACGCACGTTCTCTTTGATCTGCTCCATACCCCCGTGATCGTGGCGGGCTTTGGCGAGGGCATCCGCGGGAGCGATACCGTTACGGATGTCTTCGGCGGCGGTGAGTTCGAAGTAGGAGCGGAGTTCGTCGTCGAGATCCCGCTCAGCCTGCCGCTTGCGGAAGAGATTTTGCAGGAAGGCGCGAAGCACGAGGGTCTCCTAAGTAGCCCGGAGAGCGCTGGCCATGGCCAGGGAGATGCGCTCCCAGCGTTGCGATTCGGATTGCAGCCGGCTACGCCCGGTACGGGTGAGTCGATAGAACTTGGCGCGGCGCCTGGTTTCCGATTCACCCCACGAGGAGACGAGCCAGCCGGCTTGCTCCATGCGGTGCAGCGCGGGAAAGAGAGAGCCGGCTTTGACGTCGAAAGCTTCGTTCGTGATTTGCGCGATGCGGCGCGAGATTCCCATGCCGTGCAGCTGGTCGAGCGCGAGGGACTTGAGGATCAGTAGATCGAGGGTGCCTTGGAGAATTTCGGATTCGGGCATTTGGCCTCTTATAGTCTGACTATAAGGCCGCTCTTATAGAATGTCAACAGGTCCGAGGAGGGCGTTCGACCTGGTGATAAGCTGGGTCGATTGGAGGGTCCGTGAAAATTCAATTCGCATGCCTGCTCGCGGTTCTGACTCTGACTGCTGTCGCGCAGGAGAGAAATTTAGGGCACATCGATTTTCCGACGTCCGGCTCACCCGAAGCCCAGAAGCATTTTATTCAAGGGGTCCTGCTGCTGCACAGCTTCGAGTACGCCGATGCGAAGGAGGAATTCCAGGCGGCGAGCAAGCTCGAACCCGGCTTTGCGATGGCGTACTGGGGCGAAGCCCTCACTTACACGCATCCGATCTGGGTGGAACAGGACGCAAACGCGGGACGGGCGGTATTGCAGCGGCTGGGGCCTAATCGCGAGGCGAGAGCCGCGAAGGCGCCGACTCAGCGCGAGAAGGGCTATCTTCACGCGGTAGAACTGCTTTACGGCGAAGGCGACAAGGTAGCTCGCGATATCGCGTACTCGGATGCGATGGACCGGCTCAGGCAGAAATATCCCGACGATTTGGAAGCCGCCAGCCTTTATGCCGTGGCTTTGATGGGCACCTGTCAGCACGAGCGCCAATATCCCATATACATGCGGGCGGCGGCGGTGGCGGAGGAGGTGTTTGCGAAGAACCCGCAGCATCCGGGCGCCATTCATTATCTGATCCATGCCTATGACGATCCTGTGCATGCGCCGCTTGGGCTGCGGGCGGCGCGGGTTTATGGGACTGTGGCCGGCTCGGCTTCGCATGCGCAGCACATGCCGGCGCACATCTTTTTCGCGATGGGAATGTGGGACGATGCCATCGCCGCGAACATTCGCTCCATCGCGGTGGCCGACGAGCGGATTCAGCGAAAGGGCCTGGGCCCGGAAGCGCGCAACTACCATTCCCTGCTCTGGCTCGAGTATGCCTACCTGCAAGAGGGCCGCAATGAGGAAGCGCATGCCGTGGTGGCGGATGTCACAAAATCGGGTGGCAGAGGGCTCGCAATGAATCGCGCCATTTATGCGCTGGAGACCGGAAAAGCGGACGAGACTCTGTGCCGCGGCGATCTTTCGAGATCTCCGATGTTACAGGGCGTCGCGGCCTTAAACAGTTGCGGCCTGGTGGCGGTGCGCGATCGCCGGCTCGAGGACGCTCGCGGCGCGTTGCAATCGATCCAGAAGCGGCTCGGCGACGGAAATGCGGCTCCGCCGCAGGCTGCCATGCCCATGGCGATGTCCGGGCATCTGCCTTCTACGGAATCGCCTCTGGATCGCAAGACTGCCGAGGTCATGATGCAGCAGTTGCAAGCGGAACTTTGGATCGCCGACGGCAAGACGGACCAGGCGCTGAAGCTACTCGCGCAGACCGCCGCTGAAGAAGATGCACTGACGTTCGAGTTCGGTCCGCCGATGCCTCTGAAACCCGCGCATGAATTGTACGGAGAGGAACTGCTGGTGGCGCACCGGCCGAAGGAAGCGCGCGAGGAATTCGAGCGCGCTCTGGCTCACGCGCCGAAACGGGCGCAGTCACTGCGAGGCCTCGCGAAAGCCGAGGCGGCAGCGGGCGATGCCGACGCTTCACGGCGGAGTCTGGACGATCTGAAGACCTTCTGGCACGGCGCGGCGAATTAGCCCTGAACTAGACCAGATCTAGCCGCATTTCGGCTGGGTGGCGCAGTGTCCCGCTTATAATGTAGCCATCATGCGAAAGGCGATAGTGACGGTGTGCGCCGGCGTTGTTGTATGCGGGGTGATCGCATTCGCACAGACGGCGCAGTTCGAAGTGGCTTCGGTGAAGCCGGCTCAGACCGATGCGCGGGGGATGCACTGCACGGGCGGCCCGGGCACGTCCGATCCGGGCACGCTCACCTGCGAGAACTACAGCCTCTCGTTCTTGGTGATGATGGCCTACAACTTGCGCAGCTTCGAACTGACTGCGCCGGCGTGGATGGATACCGCACGATACAACGTCGTGGCGAAGATTCCGCCTGGCGCCGACAGGCGGCAGTTCGGGTTGATGCAGCAGAGGCTGCTGGCCGAACGGTTCGGGTTGAAGGTTCATTTCAAGAAGAAGGACATGACGGTTTACGAGTTGACGGTGGCTAAGGGCGGATCGAAGCTCAAAGCATCCGAACAGCCAGCGTCCGAAAAATCCGAGGCAGCATGGAGGCCTCCCGCGGGCGGACCGCCTGCCCGTACCACGGCGCGCGTGAATCGCAAAGGCGATTCAATTGGCGATCTGGCAAATTTCCTCTCGAACCAGTTGGGACAGCCGGTGACGGACGCTACAGGGCTAGGAGGCCGATACGACTATGCGTTTTCCTTCTTGATGGAACCGGGCGGACGGGCAACGGGCCTGGTAGCCTCGAATGGGTCGGAACCCGAATTCGGAATCAACCTCATCGACGCCGTGCGCGATCAGCTTGGACTCAGGCTGGAGAAGAAAAAGGGGCAAGCCGACGTCCTAGTGGTGGACCACGCGGAGAAGGCTCCGATCGAGAACTGACTTCGGCCTAGCCGGAGAATGAAACTATAGTAGAGGTGATGGCTTCGGAGAGAGTCAAGCCCGGCCCGAAAACGTCCGGTTTTCCGTCGATACTTTTACCTTTTCGCCTTCCTTGATGAAGAGAGGAACGCGGATCTCCAATCCTGTCTCCAGCCGGGCCGGCTTGGTGACGGTACCGCTCGAGGAGTCGCCTTTTACGCCCGGCTCCGTAAAGGCAACCTTGAGTTCGACAAACGCCGGCAATTCGAGGCCGATGGGATTGCCGTTGTACTTGAGTAACTCGACGATGGCGCCTTCAATCAGAAAGTCCAGCGAATCGCCGATTACGTCTTCGGCGAGGGTGAGGGTTTCGAAGCTTTCCTGGTCCAGGAAATGAGACCCATCGCCATCGCTATACAGGTAGGAGGCGGCGACCAACTGGAGGTCGGGCTCGGCAAACTTGTCGCTGGCTTTGAACGTCCTCTCGAAGACCGCATTGGTGAGAAGGTTGCGGATCTTCAGGCGTACCAGGGTCTGGCCGCCGCGCGCTGTGGGCGTGTTGACTTCGGCTTCCAGGCAGGAGAACGGAGTCTTGTCCAGCTCAAAGAGAGTTCTCTTCTTTACGTTGATCGCGTCGATTAATACGGCCATTAATTCAAGTATAAGGTGAGGAACGGGATCAGACGCTGCGCGGCGGGATGTTGAGATTTTCGAGCAGCTTTTCCACGTGCTTCGCCAGCACGTCGCATTCGAGGTTCAGGCGCGCGCCAGGGCGATAGCCGCCTAGGGTGGTGTTGCGGTAGGTGTGCGGGATGATGGTGACGGAGAGTTCGTCGCGGTCCAGGGACGCGATGGTAAGGCTGATACCGTCGATGGCGATCGAGCCCTTGAATACGAGATAGCGCTCCAGGTCCGCGGGGACGCGGATGCGAAGCCACCAGTTGTCGTCGCCTAACGGGTCGAGGGCGAGTAACTCGCCTGTGCCATCCACGTGGCCTTGCACGATGTGGCCGCTGAGACGGGTTGCGGGGGTCACGGGGCGTTCCAGGTTGACGCGGGCGCCGGCACGCAGGTCACCGAGATTGCTGCGGCGCAGGGTTTCGGGCGCCAAGTCGGCGGAGAAGGAGCCGGGTTGGAGGCCGACAGCGGTGAGGCAAACGCCGTTCACGGCGATGCTGGCGCCTTCGGTGAGATCGTCAAGGACTTTGGAGCATTGAATGGTGAGGCGCGAGCCGGGGGTTTCAACTGTGCCTAACTCTTCGATGATGCCGGTGAACATAAATTTCAGGGTCGCACGGAGGGCTTACGCGATGGTGGAATAGATTCGCTCCATGTTGCGGGCGAAGGTTTCGGCATCGCAGACCGGGGAGGCTCGCAGGTTGGCTCGCATCTTGCGGCGGAGGCCGGGCAATTCAGATGGCGAATTGGCTAGTGCGATGGACTGGGCGATGTATCCATCCAAATCGCGGTTGACGAAATGGTCCAGGTTGCCTGCGCGGAGGATTGAGGCGCTGGTGCGTGAAACCCAGCGATCGCCCCAGAAAGTTACGACGGGGACGCCTTGCCAGATGGCTTCGGTGGTGGTGGTGCCGCCATTGTACGGGAAGGTATCGAGGGCGATATCGATCTGGTTGTAGGTTTCGAGGAATTCGTAGTGATTCGCGGGACCGTAGAGGCGGACTCGTTCTGCTAGTGGCCCGAAGGCTTGGGCGACGTAGCGGCGCGCGCCTTCTGACCGCAACGCCGAGCCGCGCAGCACAAGGGAGGTGCGTGGCGCCCCGCGCAGGACTTGCGACCACGCGGCGATGGCTTGCGGCGTAATCTTATACAGCGGCGCAAGACAGCCGAAGGTAACGGCGCCGGCAGTAAGATAAGGCGGCTCAGTTACATCCGGCACGGAGTAAGTTACGTCGAATGTTAGGTAACTTCCCGGCACGCGCAATATCTTCTCGCAATAAAAAGATTCTTCTTCGGGGGGAATGACTTGATCGTCTCCAATGAGATAGTCGTAACAGGTCATTCCGGTGGTGGCGAACATATTGAACCAGCCGACGATTACCGGCGCCGGGCGCAACATAAACAGCGGCAGGCGGGCGAGCTTGCTATAACCGTTCAGGTCGATCAGAACGTCGATAGCATGCTCTTCAATGAGGCGCGCGGCGGCCTCATTCCCGAGCGCGGAGATGTCGTGATAGCAGGCGCGGTATGCTTCGGGCACGGCGGATTCCGGGGCGTCGGAGAAGAGGTGAATCTCGAAGTGGGAGCGGTCGTGGCGCGCTATCAGGGACCAGACCGGCTTCATCCAATTCTGACGATGGAAGAACGATGAGACGTAGCCGATGCGAAGGGGAGTTTTCGGTTGTCGCGCGGGGGTTAGCCGCAGGGCCGGGAGATCGTTCTCGGCGAAAGCCCGGCGGGCCGCGAGGACGTCCTGGTTGCTGGCTTTCGGCGCGCCGGAAATCATGACGGCCATCATGGCGCGGGGCAGCGTGGCGCGAGGGCCGAGAGCGGCTTCGCGGAAGAGGTCGAGGGCTTCATCGGCCTGGCCGAGTTCGAAAAGCGTGTGCGCCAGATTGTGTTTGACTTCGTGGCATGCTGGATCGGCGGCGAGCGCGGCTCGATAGAAGGCGGCGGCATCAGCGAATTCGCGCAGGGTTTCGGCGTGCTCGCCCTGCGCGCGCAGAGTTTGGCTGAGGGCCGCGAGCGCATTGGCATGCGAGGAATCCACGGCCAAGGCGCGGCGAAAACATCCGGCGGCCGTTTCGAGCGAGTTGTTCGCGCGGTGCGCATTGCCCAAATTATAGAGAGCGTCAACGAAGGATGGGTTTCGCTCGATGCTGCGCTCGAACGCGGCGATAGCTTCGTCGAGACGCCCCTGTTTCTTGCGCAGGATGCCGAGGTTATTGAAAGCTTCAGGCGTGCCGGACTCGCTGGCGCGAACGAGGCTTGGCTCGGCTTCGTCGTAGCGCTCGAGGCTCATCAGCGCAAGCCCGAGGATTTCGTGCAAACGCGGTTGTTCGCCGGCAACGGCAATGGCTCCGCGCATCAACTCGATGGCGGCCTCCTGATTCCCGATTTGATGCGAAAGCGCGCCCAGCAGATAGAGCGCGTCGGGTTGCCCAGGATTGGAACGCAGAACGTGTTGGTAGCATTCCGCCGCCTCACGCGCGCGGCCGGCGCGGTGGTGATCGAGGCCTTGTTGCAATAGCTCCCGTTCGTTCATCTCAGGGCATCTTGATGCAAAGCGTTCGCAACGGCGGCAATGACCCGTTCGACGTCGGCATCGGTCGTGATCCAGTTCGACACGCTGATGCGCATGGCGCGTTGGCCGCGCCAGGTGACGCCGCCGCAGAAGGCTTCGCCCGAGGCCTGCACGCGGCGATGACTTCGTCGGTGCGGCGGTCGTGATCTTCGCCGCGCGGGATCGAGGAAACGTACGAGGCCCTGATTGATTACGGGCGTCCAAAGGACTTCCGCGCCGGGCAATCCTCCAATCCCGAGGTCAGCGCGCGCGCGTGATCGCAGCAGCGATCCACGATTTCGGCGATGCCGCGGCGGCCTAACTGGCGGATGGCGGCATAGGTCGAAAAGCCGCGCGCGCGGCGCGACCACTCCGGGTTCCAATCGATCTGGTCGCGAGCGGCGTTATCGAAAACACAGATACGAAGCCTGGTATGACATCGACGCGCGCTGCGCTTCTGGGTCGGCGACGAAGGCGTAGCCGCAATCGTAGGGCACGTTAAGCCACTTGTGGCCGTCGGTGGCCCAGGAATCGGCGGCGCCGGCGCCGGCCAGAAGATGGCGGAAGCGCGGCGACGCATTCGCCCAAAGGCCGAAGGCGCCATCGATGTGGACCCAGGCATTGTAGCGTCGCGCGATGGGAATGAGGCTCTCAAATGGATCGAAGACGCCTGTATTCAGCTCGCCCGCCTGCAGCACCACGATGGACAGGGGCGCCGCGAAACGGCGGCGAGCGGCTGTTCCAGCGCGGCTGGGGCGAGCCGGCCTTGCTCATCCGTATCGAGCCCGATGAGATTATCGGAGCCGAGGCCGAGCAGACGCACGGCGCGCTTGACGCTGCCGTGGCGATCGCGGCTGGTGAAGATCCGAATAGGCGGGGCACCTGCGAGACCGCGATCTTCGACAATCCATCCGGCACGTTCGAGCACGGCGTGGCGCGCGGCGGCGAGACACGTGACGTGCGCCATCTGGCACCCGGTGACGAAGGCAAAGCTGGCGCCTTCCGGGATGCCAAGCAACTCTGCAAGCCACGCGCCGGAGATTTCTTCCGCGAGTGCCGCGGCGGGGCCGCTGGCGTAGATGCCCGCGTTCTGGTCCCATGTGGAAGTGAGCCAATCGGCGGCGAGCGCCGCGGGAACGGCGCCGCCGACCACCCAGGCGTAGAAACGTCCGCCGGCGCTGCCCATGATGCCGCCGGCGGAATCGGCGACGAGGTCGGCGATGACCTGTTCCGGCGGGGCGCCATCGTCGGTTAAGGGACGCGCCAAGCGCGCACGGAGGATTTCGAGTGGCGCGGTCGGCGCGACGGGCGCGGCGTCGAGGCTCTCGAGGTGCGCCAACGCATGCCGCAGGGCCGATTCGAGAGGTCCACGAAAGGTCGAGGTTGAATTGGAGGGCGCCACTCCTCTACTGTAAAGGGTCACAGCAATTTCGGGACACGATTTTCGAACATGAAACTTCCGCGGTATTTTTTGGCGTTCTTCTTCGTTTCGGGCTTCTGCAGCCTGGTTTACGAGGTGATCTGGCTGCGCTTAAGCATGGCTAAGTTTGGCGTGACCACGCCTATGGTTTCGATCGTGCTCTCGGTATTTATGGCGGGGCTGGGATTGGGGTCGTGGTTGGGCGGAAAGTGGATGCGCGGCATCGGTTCATCGCCGCGGGCGCCGTTGCGCTTATACGGGTTGCTCGAGTTGCTGATCGGAATCTCCGCGTTCGCGGCGCCCGCGACCATCGATTGGGGCTATCGGCTGCTGCGCGATGAGGGCGGCGGGCTGGCGTGGGGGTCGTCGTTCTACTATCTAGCGTCGGGCGCATGGATAACGCTGGCGTTGCTGCCGTGGTGTACATGCATGGGCGCCACATTCCCGTTCGCGATGGCGGCCATCCGGCGCATTAGCGCGGGGGCGTCGGAACACTCGTTCAGCTTCCTGTATTTGGCGAACGTGATGGGCGCAATCGCGGGGACAGTGGTTCCAGCGTTCGTGCTGATTGAGCTTTATGGCTTCTACGGCACGCTGCGGATTGCGGCCGCGCTGAATGTGTTGTTGGCAGCGGCGGTATGGGCGGCAAGCTCACGCGCGGTTGAGGACAAGAAATTCACCGCCGTGGCGCAAAGAACGGAGGGGTTCTCTTCCTCCTCATCGATCTTGTGGCTTCTATTTACAACCGGCTTGTGTAGCATGGCGATGGAGGTGATTTGGATCCGCGAGTTCACCGTCTATCTGGGCAACGTGGTCTATGCTTTCGCGGCGATACTGGCGATGTACCTGGGGGCTACGTTCACGGGGTCGTTGATCTACCGGCGGCGGATGACTCGCGGCGATTCGGCCTGGATTGTGCTTGGTCTGGCATCACTGCTGCCGCTGCTGTTTGCCGACCCGCGGCTGCCGCTGCCGGGCGAACAGTACACGCTGGAGGGCTTTCTCTTCGGCGCGGTGCGCGCGGGGTTGGGGGTAATTTTGTTCAGCGGGTTGGCGGGATATCTGACGCCTATGCTGGTAGACCGGTGGTCGGCGGGCGATCCCGATCGCGCGGGACGCGCATACGCGGTGAACGTCGTCGGTTCGATTCTGGGGCCGCTGGTTGCGGGTTTCGGCGTGCTGCCGTGGGCGGGCGAACACTGGGGATTGTGCCTTGTCGCTTTGCCGCTTTTTGCGATCGGATTCGCGACGGCATTTGGCGTGGGGAGCCGCAAGCAGCTGTTTGCGGCGTGCGCGGCGGCATCGCTGCTGCTGCTGATTTTCACGAGGGATTATGGCGCGAAGTTTCCGCATCGCGTCGAACTGCGCGATTACGCGGCGACAGTAATCGCGACGGGCGAAGGGATGGACAAGCGCCTGCTGGTGAATGGAACGGGCATGACGGTGCTGACGCCGATTACGAAAGTGATGGCGCATTTGCCGCTCACGCTGCTGGGGCGGCCAGCCGAGAAGACGCTGGTGATCTGCTTCGGAATGGGGACGACGTTCCGTTCGATGATGTCGTGGGATCTGAAGACTACGGCCGTGGAGTTGATTCCGAGCGTGCCGAAGGTCTACGGATATTTTCACGCGGATGGGCCCGAGTTGCTGCGTTCGCCGCTGGCGCGGCTGGTAATTGACGACGGTCGGCGGTTTCTGGAACGCTCGGGCGAACGGTACGACGCGATCGTGGTGGATCCGCCGCCCCCGGTAAGCGCGCCCACGTCCGGGCTGCTCTATTCGCGGCAATTCTACGCGATCATGAAGCCGCATCTGACGCCGGGCGGGATCGTGCAGGTGTGGTTTCCGGGCGGCGACGATGCGACGCTGGCGGCGATAGCGCGCGCGTTTCGCGACGCGTTTCCGTATGTGCGAACGTTTGAATCGATCGAGGGCTGGGGCATCCATTTTCTAGGGCGGATGGAGCCGTTCCCGTTTCCCACCGGCGAGCAGTTGGCGTCGCGTCTGCCACCGCGGGCCGCCGCCGATCTGGTGGAATGGCAGGACGGGGAAACGCCGTCGGCGATGATGGATCGCGTGCTGGCGGGGGAGAAAAAGGTGGACGATTTGATTGGGCTGGATCCGGCGCAAGCGCCGATTTCGGATGAGCATCCGATCAATGAGTACTTTTTGTTGAGGGCGATGCGGCAGTAGTTCCCTAAGGTAGGGCAGGCTTCAACACCGAGATGGCTGTTTCCCGGATTTTCGCGTATCTCGACCGGCGCCACCAGCGAAGCCGGTAAGAAGATCGTCAGCCAAGATTCCTTGAAACGCGGACCCTGCTGCAAGGTTCGCCTGCCAAGCGGGATCTTGTCCGCAATATTGCCGAAAACCATTTCAGGCTGTAACGCGCTCACGCGCTCGAGCACGCCCCCGCTGAATGCCGATAAAAAATCCCGAAGGTCCGCTCCCGATTCGATGCAGTTGAGACAGGCTCGCAACTCGCGTGGTATGCTGCCCGTAATTTGAAAGCGAGAACCATGCAACGAAGAGAACTCCTCAAATCGGCACTCTTGGCGGCCGGCGCGCGCCGCCTGTGGTCTCAGACGGAACCCACGTGGGGCGGACGGGTGCTCGACACCCACCTCCATCTGCGGCGCGATGCCGACGCATGCTATACGCACATGCAAGGTTGTGGAGTCACCCATGCCGTCCTCCTGACGCCGGCCAGCCAGGAAGAGAGTGCCAGGCAGGAGATCGCGAAGCGGCCGGGCCATTTCGTGCGTTCCGTGTCGGCCGATCCGGCCCAACCCAACGGCGCGCCCAGCATCCGGGAGGCGCTGCAAGGAGGGGCCGTCAGCATCGGCGAACTAAAGTATCACCTGGCGCTGGATTCACCGGAGATGCGGCGCGTCTATGAGATCGCGGCCGACATGCACGTGCCCGTAATGGTGCATATCCAAAATTTTCCTCACTTCGATGGGGAGCTTCCTTATAACACGGGCTATCCCCAATTCGACAAAATTTTGCGCGCCTATCCGCGGACCAATTTTATTGGGCATGCCGACCTCTTCTGGGCCCATATCAGCGCGGACGTTCCAACCGATCGGGGTTATCCCACGGGGCCAATCAAACCTGGAGGTTTGACCGACCGATTGCTATCCGATTTCCCGAATCTCTATGCCGACATGTCGGCGAATTCAGGAAACAACGCCCTGTCGCGCGATCCAGACTTCTCTCGCGGGTTCATCGTCCGCCACAAGAGCAAGCTGATCTTTGGCAGCGATTGCAGTTGTGCGGACGGTAAAGGCACAGGTATTTCGCAAGGCAATAATCCCGAGGCGAGCAGATTGGCTGGCAAGTGCGTCGCAAGGGCCACCCTGGGATTGTTGAAAGAGTTGACTTCGCCGGAGATCTTCCACCAGATCACTTGGGAAAACGGAACACAGCTTTTCAAACTCCGGTTTGACGGGTAAAGCGCGCAGGGGCCTTAATCGCGCGCCAGAACATCGTCGTCAACTGGGCTCTTATCGGCATCCGCTTTGCATCCGAGAACCCCGAAATCGCTGACCATTGAATAACCTGTAGAACAGGTGATAGACTGTCCTCCGTATGTTTCGCTGCGTCCGCTATCTGGCTACACTCGCGGTCGAACCACGTTTTGCCGCCGCGACGCTCATTTCTTGCCTCCTGGTTTCCAGTCTTCATGCTCAAGGCGAGCGGCCGGAAAGCATGGTCAATCCTTTGGCTGGTAACCGGCAGGCCATCCAAGCCGGACAGTCGTTGTACAACCAAAACTGCGCCGTGTGCCACGGCCCCTCAGCGCAAGGCGATCGCGGCCCTTCGCTTGTTAGCGGAGTTTTTCCGCATGGCGGCGCGGACGGAGAGATTTTTCTCTCCATACGGGCAGGAGTTCGCGGCGGCCAAATGCCCGCTTTTGCACAGCTTTCGAGCGATCGAATCTGGCAAATCGTCGCTTTTCTGCGCGATCTTGGTGGAACCGGCGCGCCATCGGCTTCCGCAGGTAACGAGCGGGTCGCGGGCGACCCGGCGGCAGGGAAAATCGTTTTCGAAGGGAAGGGACGTTGTCTCGATTGTCATGTGGTAGACAATGCGGGCAAGATGGTTGGTCCCGATCTTTCGGACGCGGCAAAGATCCCCGCAGAACGTCTGAAAGCGAAGATTCTGAACCCGAATGAGATTGCGCGGGCTGCGGGCGGGCGTGGTGGACGAGGAGGCCGCGGCGGCCGAGGCGGTCCGCCGCCGCCGGCGACGGTAGTTGTGACAACCAAGGATCGCCACGAGTATCGCGGCGTCCGCAAGAATGCCGACTCTCTCGAGATCGGGCTCATCGACGTCAACGGAAACTATCGATCCTTTGACAAGGCCGCCGTGGCATCGGTACGAACCGACGACGTGTCGCTTATGCCTGCCGATTTTGGGAAGCGTCTCACGCCCGATGAAATTCAAAATACGGTCGCCTACCTGAAGGCACTAGATGGAGGCGACGTCGCCAAGCGCGCCGATGGCGCCGGCGTTCTTTCATGGGACCGGCTACGCAACTCCGCCAAGGAGCCGCAAAATTACATGACCTATTGGGGCGATCTGGCGGGAACGCACTATTCGCCGCTCACTCAAATCAACGCCGCGAACGTGAGGAATCTACAAGCAAAATGGGCCCTCCCACTCACGGGAGAGGGCAACACGGAAGCGATTCCATTAGTCGTTGACGGCATCATGTACACCCTTGGACCCGTGGCGGGAACGCTGGAGGCATTGGCCGTCGACGCCAGGACTGGCCGCGTGCTCTGGCGCTATCAACGTAAGCAGAAGGTCACCAATCCGAACGAGATCAATCGTTCGAACCGGGGTGTGGCAGTGCTGGGCAATCGGGTATTCTTCGGGACGCTGGACGCCTTCCTGATAGCGCTGGACGCCAGAACCGGGACGCAACTTTGGGAGGTCAAGGTTGCCGACACCATGCAGGGTTACTCCATCACCGCGCCACCACTGCCGGTGAAGGACAAAATTATCACGGGCATTGCCGGCGGCGAGTTCGGTATTCAAGGGTTCCTCGAAGCCCGCGATCAGGCGACGGGCAAGCTGCTCTGGCGATTCAATACCGTCCCTCAGCCCGGCGAGGCGGGCCATGACACTTGGCAGGGAGATAGTTGGAAGCGGGGAGCAGCGCCTACGTGGCTTTCCGGGAGCTTCGATCCCGATTTAAATCTCCTCTACTGGAGCGTCGGCAACCCGGGGCCGGATTATAACGGCGATGTGCGCATGGGCGACAACCTTTATAGCTGCTCCGTCATTGCTCTCGATCCCGAGAGCGGGAAACTCCGCTGGCATTACCAGTTCACGCCGAACGATACGCATGACTGGGATTCCACCGAGGACATGGTGCTGGTGGACCGGATGTGGCATGGCGTGAATCGGAAGCTTATGCTCCATGCCGATCGCAATGGCGTTTTCTATGTGCTTGACCGGACCAATGGAAAATTCCTGGCCGCGAACCCGTTCGTACGCGTTACCTGGGTTAAGGGATGGGATGAGAGCGGGCGGCCCATCACAGTTGAAAACTGGCGCGCGAATGACAAGGGCGAAAACCTCTATCCGGCTGTTGGAGGGGGCACCAATTTCCAGGCGCCGTCTTACAGTCCGAAGACGGGATGGATGTACTTCATGTACCATGACGGTCCGGACGTCTACGTTAGCGGCCCCACGCCTTTCGAAGCGGGAACGCAGTATACCGGCCGCGGAACCCGGCGCGGAACAGAGACGCCGTCCGATGAAGCGCCGCCTTCTGACGGCATCCAGGCCTTCGATCCGGAAACCGGCAAGACGCAATGGAAATTCCAGCTCGCGCAGGGCGGCCTTGCTCCCGGGTTGATGGCGACCGCGGGCGGAGTGGTATTCGCTGCGACCTCGGAAGGGAATTTCCTTGCGTTGAATGCCACCACAGGCAAAGCGTTATGGCACTTTACTACGGGCGTAAGAATGGGATCTTCGCCGATGAGTTATTCCGTGGACGGCAAGCAGTACGTAGCCATTTCGTCGTCGGGCATGCTCTACAGCTTCGGCTTGCCGGACTAGAGCGATTGCGACAGTGAAACAGCCATGGCAGTAAAACTCAAACCTCGCGAGAGATGCCGCTGGGACGCCGCCGCGCTGGGCGAAATCATGCTGCGGCTCGATCCCGGCGAAGGCCGCATCCGCACCGCGCGGAGCTTCCAGGTATGGGAAGGCGGCGGAGAATACAACGTGGTCCGCGGGCTGCGCCGCTGCTTCGGAATGCGTACCACGGTAGTGACCGCCATCGTCGACAACGACATCGGCCGGCTGCTGGAAGACCTGATGCTGCAGGGCGGCGTCGATCTCTCGCACATCAAATGGACGCCGTTCGACGGCATCGGCCGCGCGGCGCGAGTGGGCCTGAACTTCACCGAAAGCGGCTTCGGCGTGCGCGCGGCGGTGGGTTGCTCGGACCGCGGCTTGGTCGGCGGCGTCGCAGCTGAAGCCCGGCGACGTGGATTGGAAGCGGCTTTTCGAAGAGGAAGGCGTGCGCTGGTTCCATTGCGGCGGGATTTTCGCGGCGCTTTCGGCCTCGACCGCGGATATCGCCATCGAGGCCATGGAAGCGGCCGCAGGCGGCGGGCACGGTGGTTTCCTACGATCTGAATTTCCGGCCGTCGCTATGGAAGTCGCAGGGCGGCACGAGCGCGCGCAGTGGAAGTGAACCGCCGGATCGCGTCGCTGGTGGACGTGATGATCGGCAACGAAGAGGATTTCACCGCGGCGCTGGGATTTCCAGGTGCCCGGCATGGACGAGCACATCTCCAAGCTCGACCCGGCGAACTTCAAGAAGATGATCGCCGAAGTGGTAAGGATGTACCCCAATTTCCAGGCGGTGGCCACGACGCTGCGCAATGCCAAGACGGCGACGCTCAACGACTGGGGCGCGATATTGTGGACCGGCGGCCAGTTCTACGAAGCGCCGCTGCGCGAGAACCTGGAGATCTACGACCGGGTCGGCGGCGGCGACAGTTTCGCATCCGGGCTGGCATACGGCTTCCTGGCCGGCAAGACTCCGCAGGAGCGCGTGGAGTACGGCGCGGCGCACGGCGCGCTGGCAATGACCACCCCGGGCGATACCAGCATGGCCACGCTAATGGAAGTGGAATCGGCAATGAAGCGCAAGGGCGCGCGGGTGGCGCGGTAAGGCTAGGAGCCTGATATGTTCACCATGCATAGACTAATTCTGATTCTCGTTCCGGCCTGCGGGGCGCTGGCGCAGAGTAATGCCGTTGCGCCCACCACTTTCGAGGGCCGTCCCGGCATGCTGCTCTCGAACGACAAACTGGAACTTACCGTGATGACACAGGGCGGGACACTCGCGCACCTGGTGTTGAAAGACGACCCGCAGCATCTTAGCCCCTTATGGGATCCCGGCCAATTTCCCCCGCCCGCAGCGGGCGCCGCGGCGCCGGGCGGGCGGGGAGCCCAGGGCGGTCGCGGCGGCGGCAACGGCGTCCAAGGCCATTTCGTGGCGGTGGATGGGTTTGGCCAACCATCGGCGGAGGAGCGCGCCGCGGGGATGCCACAGCACGGCGAAGCGCACGTGACGCAGATGGAAGTGCAATCGGGACGCGAGGGGCCGGTCGCATCCGTATCGATGACCGGCAAGCTGCCCATCGCGCAGGAGCAGTTCACGCGCACGTTCCGAATGGTAGACGGCGAGAACGTAATCTACGTGGACAGCCAACTCGAGAACTTACTCGGCCTCGACCGCCCGGTATTTTGGGCGGAACACGCAACACTGGGTTCGCCATTCCTCGCGCCGGACGCCGTGGTGGTGGATTTTTCGGCATCGCGATCGCATACCCGCAACGTTCCGATGACCAACAACGCAGGCGGACGAGGCGGCGCCGCGCGCCGTGTGCGCCCCGACCAGGACTTCACGTGGCCGGACGCGCCGGGGCTGGATGGATCCGCCGTAAATCTGCGCATCGTGCCGGAGAACCCGCACTTCACGGATCACTCGGCCACCTTGATGGATTTGTCCAAGCCACTGGCCTGGGCGACGGCGATCCACGTGAAGAAGAACCTGATCGTCGGCTGGATTTTTCGCACGTCGGACTATTTTTGGATTCAGAACTGGAACAGCTTCGGGAACGTGGAACGGTTGGCGCGCGGACTGGAGTTCTCCACGCAGCCGTATGACGTTCCGCGCCGCGAAGTGCTGAGTACGCCCGCGTTATTCGGAGCGCCCACTTACCGGTGGCTCACGGCGAAAGGCAAGATCGAATCGCATTTTCTGGTGTTCTACGCACACGCACCGGCGGGGTTCGGCAAGGTCGATGAAGTTCGGGTGGAAAACGGCAAGATTGTATTGGAAGATAAGACGGCGGGCAAGACGATAACGCTGGCTGCGTCGCGGGGGCTATCTTAGGCCGCAGGATTTGGAAGAGAGGAATCGAAAAATGCATTCATACCCATTCAACCGCCGCGAATTTATACGCGGCGCCGGTTCCACGCTTGCCGCGGCGGCGGCCGTCAATAGCTTCGCTCCTGCCGCGCTGCCGCTCCCGTTGAGCCGATGAAGGCCGGGGTGTTCGGTCTTGACTACTCGTTCTGGAGCATTTGGGCCAATCTCCTCAGCCCCAAAGGCCGTGGCCCTGGTACCAGCACCCTGCGTCTTACGCCGACCCACGTCTGGGATAAGGACACAAAGAAAGCCCAGGCCTTCGCCGCGCAGTGGGATTGCGAAGTGGTGGACCGCTACGACGCCATGCTGGGCAAAGTGGACGTGGTGCTGAATGGTGAACTGAACAGCGTCCCTTGGCAGCACCTGCTGTTGCGGCCCTACATCGAGGCAGGCGTTCCCTGCTTCCTGCAGCGGCCCTGGTCCGATAGCCTGGTTCATCTCGACGAGATGCTCGACCTTTCCGCGAAACACTCGACGCCCATCATGGCCACCGTGCCATTCGAGCACTATAGCGACGCCGAAACCGGCGCAGCGCGCCTCAAAAACATCGGCGAAATTCAAGCCGCGTTCGGTACCGCGCAGATATCGGACGAACCGCACTTCCACCTGCCCTACATGATGATGAAGATCCTGGGATACGACGTCGAATCCGTCAGCATGGCGACCGACGACGTCCACAAAGTGGGCTACCTGAACGTCAACCACTTCTATCCCAGGACAGACAAGCGGCGTCCGTTCGTAAATTCGATGAGCGGGGCCCGTCCCGATAATTACAGCTTTCTAGTCATGGGCGATCATGGCGTCGTCTCCGGCGCGATGCCGTCCCAGGCGGATAACTTGACGCGATTTTGGGGCACCCTTCTCGACATCCAGAGATCATTCGAGAAAAAGGCCCTCTACCAGCCGCTCGACGTGATCCGCAAGAAATTCCAGTGTGTGCACGCCGCCTACTACTCGCAGTTCGAACGCGCCAGCGCCCCGGTGAAGCTCGCCTCGGTTCCTGCTGCTTGGCAGATCCCCGCCTGGACGCCCAACTGGTACGACGGCTCAGAATTCCGTAAGTAGGAGGCTAGTTCAACCCTTCCGGCAGACGGAAACCCTTGACCTTGGTCTGTATCGACCAAACCTGCTTTTCGCCGACGATATACATCACGTCGCCGTTCTTTCCGCCGAATGTGACGCTCACCGGGAACTGCGGGAAGGTCACGGTTCCTACATACACACCCGTCTTATCCCAGATCTGTACGCCCATCAGAGTAGCCTCGTAGATGCGGCCGTCGGTATCCACAGCGGACCCATCGGCGCGCGAATCGAAGCGGTTGGCCGGGTCCGGCGCGCTCAGCACCGATGCCAGCAGATTGTATCTGGCGAACTTACGCTTGTTAGTAAGCGAGCCGTCCGGCTGCACGTCATACGCATAAAGAAAGTCTTCGCCCGGCGACAGATAAGTGTTATTCACATAGAAAGTCTTGCCGTCGGGAGAGAGCTCGACGCCATTGGGCATGGCGTACTCGCCGGGTCCAATCACGACTTTGGCCGATCCATCGGGCGCGACGTAATACACCTGCTTACCAGGTTGGGTCTTGGCGTCTCCCGTGAATTGCGGGTCGCTTACATAAAAGCCGCCTTTTGCGTCCATCACGAGGTCATTGGGCCCGTCGATCCGCTTCCCATCGACCTTATCCAGCACCACCTTCAAAATCTTCCCGGTGTTCGGATCCATCAGCACCACCTTGTGTCCGAACATGTCGCATACGAGCAGGTTCCCGTCCTTAGTGGCGATGGTGCCGTTCGTTTGCGCTCCATGCGAAACCACTTTTAACTTACCGTCGGGGTCCATCGCGATCAGGCGGCCCTTGGACGGATTGGCGGTCCAATCGTTCTTATCCGGATCTTTGAACCACATGTCCGAGAAGTACAATTTGCCCTTGAGCCAAGTGGGGCCTTCGGTGAAAGTGAAGCCATCGGCTACCTTGGTTGGTTTGGCATCGGGAGGGATCACCTCCTCGTAGAGGGCTTGCTGTTTCTTCGCGAAATCCGCGTAATCGGGCCGCACCGGCCAGAAAACGTCCAGTACATCGGCGCCCAAGTCGCCCATTGTGGCGCCGTGCACCAATCCACTCGGCATATATACCATGCTGTTGTCTTTCTCCGACATCTCCTGTGGCGAGTCGATCAGCGTCTGCATCAGCGAGCCGCGTAGCGTGGTCATGAATTGATCTTCGGGGTGAACATGCATCGGGAACGGAGTCTTCGGATCCATGCGAAGAAAACTCAGCATCACATTCTTTCCCCAGACGAGGCGCGAGTTGGCGGCGGCCCGCTTGTAAGGGAGCGACGGATCCGGCGCGTTGACGGGCGAGAGTTGAATGTCGGTTAACGCATAAACCTGGCCTGCCTGCAAATTCGGCGTCACGCCCTGGTCGCGAAACGAGATCTTGGCATCCGCCGGCAACGTGACACCTGCCAATTTCAACAGGTCAGGCCGCACCGGCGAATAAACCTCGATCACCTTGGCGCCATCCGGCCCAGCCTTCAGCGATCGAGTCATGCCCGGAGTCATATAAAGGACCGAATCCTTGGGCAATTCCAGACTCTTGCCATCCAGCGTGCAGGTGGCCGAACCGTCGGTAACTGCCGTGAACAATTCCTCGCCGAGTTTTTGCTCAGGATATGCCGCGCCTTTTTCCATATCGAGCATCTCGTTCATCATGCCCTTGCTCCACACAATGTGAGCCGTCACTCCTGGCGCGATGGTGATCGGCGGCAGCGAACTCTTGCCGAACACCTTGCCGGCTTCGGCCTTCACCGGCACATCCGTCTGCGGTATTGTCCGCTCCCGCAGCTTGATACCCTTCTCCTTGACGACCTCGGCGTTCTTCGCTCTCCACGGTTCGTTGCCGCCGTTGTTTGAGCATCCAGCGAGAGTCATCAACCCGGCAGCCAGCAGGGCGAGGCTCGATTTACCTACGAAGTCCCGGCGATTCTTGCTCATTCGTTTTCGTCTTCCTCTGTCCTGTGATCTTCTACTTTACAAAATATATAAAATGGACCGGCTTACCGGACGTGTTGATATTCGCGTGCGCGGTTATTCCCGTTGAAGGGACGCGATAAGCAGTGCCGGCTGGAAGTTTCCTTAGCTCTTTTCCGAAAAGCATGTCACTGTCGCCATCGGTCGCGATCCAGATTTCCTCAACGCCCTCGCCATCGCTATATGGTCGGGACATTGTCATACCATTCATTTCAACCCGAGTTATAGCGCCATATTGACTTAAGCCATCATCTTTTGTGATTAGTGGGTGTTCTTTGTCAACCCAAGCTTTCATCACCGAAGTTTTTCCGCGATCGTCGACTACTTGAAGAGTTGTTTTCGGCGTAAACCCCTCAGGAATCTTTTCGCTGATTACATAGAATGTCATGTATTTATCGCCGGTGGCCGTAAGCCGGAAATCAAGCCCCGGAGTTATGATAAATGCCATGTCTTTTACCAGCTCAGCAGTTTTTGAGCCTGAAGTAATGACCCCGGTTCCGGAGTTCACAACAAATGTCTCCTGAATACCCTTCAACTCGCCGTCGATTTTATGGGCTGTCGAGCGGGGTTCAAGCATGGCGTAACTGACAGCTTCGGCATTTACCAGGACAGCTCCCTTGCGCGTCGGATGAAGGCTGTCAGGGCCCTGGAGCGCGGTCAGCATATCCCGAAAATAGAGATTGCCATGCTTGATTTTCGGGAATGCATCGTGCCAGTTTCCCATGAACATATCGACATCTTGTTCTGTCGCCGGGTTAATGGGGCTGTTGTCAAGCCGGGCGTAATCGCGTGACGGTTGCCCGCCGCGCCCGGTTTGTCCGACCTCGCCCGCTCTGCCCGCCTCTTCCCCCTTGCCCGCCTCTTCCGGCAGGTCCTAGGTAAATCATTTCAACCGGTTCTTCGCTCAAATTCAGGTTGCTATGCGCGGTAACGCCCGTTGGAGGAATCTTGTAAGCCTGGCCCGGGGTCATGCGCCTAAGATTCTTCCCCAGCGAGAGCACCGTTTCGCCTTTGACCATGATCCAGCACTCTTCGCCAGGATGGCTGTGAGGTTGTGGCATAGTATACGGGGCTATGGTGCACAAATTCATTCCGCTGGGGCCTCCATCACAGATATGCACCCAGTGCGCGCCTACTCTTCTGTCGTTGTAAAAACGGTTTACTACCGCGAAGGTTTCATCAGGCGCGGAAATTTCGGGAATCGGCTCGGTTCTGACGTAGAAGCCGAGCGGTTCTTTCCCTGTGCTGGTTAGTTTGAAATCGAAGTCCGGCGTAAGTGTAAATCCAGTGCCGTCCTTGACGTCGTATGATTTGGAATTAACCGTAATTTGTCCGGCTCCCGCAGTCGCAAGGAATGTCTGGCGTTCCCCTTTTTGCGGTCTTCCGGTTGCGGTTGCGCCCGGGTCCAGCGTGGCATAACTGATCGCCGTTATAGCTGTGAGAACCGCGCCTTTTTTTACGGGACGAACCGGATCCGGAGCATCGAGCTTAGTGAGGATATCGTGGAAGACAAGCTTGCCGTACATAGGGCGGGGCTTGGCATTCCTCCAGTCGTTGATAAACATATCGACATTAGGATCGACCGCCGGGTCGATCGGCGTTGGGTCAAGCGCATCTTCGCGAGCCGTCGGTTGTTGGGCAGGAGGCGTTTGTTGTGCAAGACCAGGTATGGCCGCAAAGCAAATTGCAGTTAGCGAAAATACGATGGTTTTCATGTTGTCCTCAATGCAATAGAACTTCAACGCCCAGCCGACGGCAGTGAGTAGAAATCGTATGTCAACCGCCAGGAGAATTCTTTGCCCGGTTCCGCTTTCACTTCCACATACGCCTCGGGGCAAACAGTAGTGCGGGTGGACCAGAAGTTGATGCGCCAGAGCGGGCGGTCGCCGGTGATCCTGACTCCCGCGCCGGTCTTGCGGTTCTCGACGCGGATGTCGAAGTCTTTCGAATCCGTCGGGCTGAATCCTTCAATACCCGAACTGGCGCCGGTTGGGGACCCGCCCGAAGCGCCGCGCGGCGCCGTTCCAGCAGGCGGAGCGCCGCCCGGAGTTGCGGCGGCGATCGCCCTCGGTTGGAGTTCCTGCAGATAAACGATCTGCTTGCCCGTGACCGCCGCGGCCGGGCTCATGGAGCGCACGGCTTTGGCATCAAACGGGAAGGTCACCGTGATGTCAGGACCCGCCGGCTGCGAATCCAGCATGAAGAACCCGTGATTGTAAACATTGGTTTCGATCGCCTTCGTACCCGTGTTCCTTAGGGTATGATCGATCGTCATTTGCCGTTTGCCCGCTGTCAGGCGCACCGTCTTCGTATAGATGTAGCCGTAGCCGGAGTTCGGATCCCTTACCTCGTGCCGGTACTCCACGAAATCCGGTCCCGTGCGCACGGCCCACTTACCGGTGTCCGTGAGCTCGTAAATCGTGGTGAACCGGTAGGGCTGGTCGTCGATCTTCTTGAGCACGCCGATGCCAATCTTCACGAAGGTCTCGCCGGGTTTCGCTTCCGTGTAGTTCAGCGGGGCGTAGTCCTCCACCGGCCCGGTGATCGAATCGTGCACCAGCGGATCATAGCGCGGGAACCACTGGCCGAAGTAGGAATGTCCGCCGGATTCGAGGCTCCAGATGGAACCCGACCAATCGAAACGGGTGCTGCGGTAGTAGCCGTCTTTTATGTCTGGGAGCCACAGCTTAGCCGTCACCAAACCGTTGCCGATGGAAGCCGAGGGAGGCTCCGCAGCGGCCGCTGCCAACCCGGGGCCTAATACTCCGATGCTCCAAAGAAGGGCGGCTGTAATCGCTTTGGTAATCATGGAATTCTATTGCGGCAGCGCGTATGCGACCAGCATAGATCCCTTATTTTCAGAGTTCCGCGCACGGCCGCTGCTGGTTGCGAACGCCACGTACTGCCTACTGTTCACCATGTATGTCGCAGGGCTTGCGATGCCCGGAAATGGCAGATTCGTCTCCGATATCATTTTCCCGGTCTTTGTGTCGTAAACCTTGAACTTGCTATCGGCGACAGACGACGCGATCATCAGAATTCCGCTTGCCGTGACCACGCCCGCGCCATAGTTTTCGCTTCCGTAGTCTTTCAAGCCCTTCGCCGCCAGCTCCGGATATTCGCCGAATGGGATGTTCCAGATGAATTTGCCGGTATTCAGATCCACGGCGGTCAGCGTACCCCATGGCGGGGCGGTCGCCGGATAGCCATCCTGATCCGCAAATCTTCGATAACCCTGCGTACTGAAGCGGGAGTGCGGTTCGCGGTCCGGCTGTCCGCCCGGGCCAACCGTTCTGCGATCCATGACCGACGTGTACCAGGCGATCCTTATTGAATTGAAGAATGCGACATGGTTGACGGGGTCAGTCATCAGACCGCCCCATTCCACGCCGCCGGCAAAACCTGGCGCCACGATCGTCTCTTTGCCGAACGCGGGCGGCGTAAACGGCGGGCCGGACAGCATCTTCTTGAAGTGCTCCAGCGCAACGGCATGGGCCTCCGGCGTGCGATTGGTGAGGTCGTTCTCGGTGATGGTAGTCGCCCAAGAGAGAGATGGCGTCATCCGCGGAATGGGCTGGGTCTTAGATGCGACGTCGCCGGGCGCCGTGGCGGGCGGAACCGGCTTTTCGTCAATGGGGAAGATGGGCTCACCGGTCTCGCGGTTAAAGATGTAGATGTAGCCGGTCTTAGGGGTCGCTATCACTACATCCACGGTCTTGCCGTTGCGCACCATGGTGGACATGGTCGGCGGGCAGGCGAAATCGGCATCCCACAAATCGTGATGGACCACCTGGTAATGCCAGAGCTTTTTGCCCGTCGTAGCATTCAGCGCGAGGATGCTGTTGGCGTAGAGATTGTCACCGAGGCGATCGCCGCCATAGAAATCGTCTGAGCCCGAACCAGTTGTGACAAAGAGGATGCCGCGCTTCTCATCGAATGAAACTCCGGCCCAGGCATTCGCACCTCCCGCCTTCTGATAGGCATCTTTGGGCCAGGTATCATACCCCTCCTCACCGGGGTGTGGAATCGTATGGAAGGTCCAGAGCAGTTTGCCGCTGCGGACGTCCCAACCGCGGATGTCGCCCGGGGAGGCCGGCGTCGTTTCGCCTACGCCGCCATGGGTAATTAGAATATCCTTGTAAAGCCCGGCTGGGCTGGCCATTCCGATTTTGTTTTCCGAAGCCGGTCCGCGCAGATGCTCATTCAGATCTACCGAGCCTTCGTTACCGAAGCCTGGGATGGGTTTGCCTGTATCGGCATTCAGCGCGATCATTAAGTTGCCCTTTGTGACAATCAGGCGCCGCTCCTTGCCATCGGTCCAGAACGTTTCGCCACGCGGGTTGCGGCCCGAGATCGGCGGGAACGTGTACTCCCATTTGATCTTGCCGGTCGCCGCATCCAGCGCATAGGTGGTTTGCACCGCTACGCCGTACATAATTCCGTTGACGACGATCGGTTGGTTCTCGATCGGTCGCCGGTCCGCCAAGATCGTAGCGCCAGACTTCCTTCAGTTGACTGGCGTTCTGGGCGTTGATCTGGGTCAGGGCCGAATAACGCATCGCCCCGGGGTCGCCGCCGTAGTAAGGATAATCAACATTCTTTGGCGGCGCGGCGCCGAAAATGATCCACCCAGCGAAGAACGCGACCAGAGCTCCAAATACGACCCTACGGCCGGAGCGAACGATGTGCATTGATACTGTCCTCCCGAATTACCGCATCTTACTACAGATCGCCCGATCCTGTTAAACAGGTAGCAAACAGAATTCGCCGGTTAGGGCGAGACGACTGCGCATGATCGCGCAATCGCGACCAATGAGCGGAAGGCGATTTTCAGTCCCGGCTACTTCTTGGTATAGACTTCTTTGTAACTCTTCTCGATCGCTGGTATAGTGCGCGTTGTGGCGATCGTCAGAGTCTTTCCGTCCGGCGAGATCGACCATACTTCTTTGGCGTGAAGCGTGACATTTCCAGGCATCCCGCCATATGGCTCTTCGCTCGAAATTACAAGCGCATCTCCCTGCCAGGACGCAGTGACGTGGGCTTTCTGCACTCCGGTATCCATGGTTACGATGTGGGCCTTGCCATCCAGCGTGTACTTGCGCACGGCGCCCTGGGGATCGGTTACCTGCAGCGTGCTATCGTCCTGAGTGACGACCATGGGCATTGGGGCGCCGCCCCGCCCTCCTGGACCTCTTCCTCCACCACCACCACCAGCCCTCCCTTGACCTCTCCCTCCACCGCCTCCTCCCTGGGCATCTTCGCGGAGCATTAGGGGATTGGGTACGGGATCGCTGCTGGCGGGATCCCTGAACCAGGATCCCGTGAAATTAGGGGCGGCTGTAGCCAGAAACGGCAAGCCGAAGTATGCCACGGCGAGAACCATCAAGATAGGTTTCTTCATATGAGTTATTCTCCTGACGCGCAAATTAAGCAGCGGGCTGTGTACCGTGTATCTTTACTCCCGTCTTGGCTGCAATCGATCGAATATTCCGCTGCGCCTCCTGATACTCTTCCTCGGCGTTGAGGAATTCGACGAGAACGTTCACGTGATCTTTTTTCAATCTGCTGATGTGAGTCAGGAAGACTTCATAATCCATGCTGCCGGTGGCATTCATCGCCCAGTTGAGACCGGCCATCATCCCGTTCCACACGAAATCCTTGGCGTGGATGTAGGCAATCTGGTCCCCGATGAGATCGAAGGTCGTATTTAGCATTTCGGTCATGCGGAAGGCACAGCCGGGATAAGCAAAGTTGGTGATATCGAGGCCAGACGAGATGCGAGGGTCGCCAACATCCTCTTTCAGCCGCTTCTGCGCCCACGGATTGTTGATGGCTTCCGAGTTGACCGGCTCAATAGCAATCTTGACTTTGCCACCCGCGGTATCCTTGCAGATCCGTTTCAGCGCATTCACCGACCTCGTCCATGCTTCCCGGCTCCAGTTCAAGGGATGCGGGGTGTTCCGGTTAGGATACATACTGCCCGTATGAGTAAGAATCAACTCACAGCCCATCGCTTCCGCGGAATTAACTGCCTCGATGATATGTCTCTGCCACCGGTCCGCTTCCGGGTCGGGAGCGATAATATTGCCGGCGCAATGAATACCGTAGAAGATCACGTCATTCGCTTTCAACGCCGTTTTGATCTCCCGGGTTTGCGAGTCCGAAACCTTATTGGCAAGCCATTGGGCAGATCCGGCCTCGCAGGCGGTCCAACCCCCGGCCCGCATGGATTTGAAGAGCTTGTCATAATCCGTGCCCTCTGCGCTGACCATCTGAGGATGGCTTAGTCTGAGGAGCGCGTTGCCCGCGGTAAGATCCCTTTTGATATTCTGCGGCGGGCTCCACTGATACAGGAAATCCTGGCCCCATACATCGGGTAGCCCTACCGCCTCAACCATCTTGTTTGTCTGCGCGGAGGCCAATTGGGGCGCCGCAGCTAGCAGCGAGTCCGGTCAGCGCTCCACTAAACACTTTGCGTCGGGAAATATTCTTTGCCATCGTCTAATCTCCGTTAAAGTTTGTTTCTCATTTATACGTGACACGCGTTGCTTGCGCCGCTACTGACTCTCGAGCAGGCTTCAAAATCCGCTCGGACGTATCCAAAAGCTTTCTTGCCAGGTTTGTCCGGGAGCGATGTACTGCAGATCCTTATATAAGCCCTTGTGAGCAAGATTGATTGCATCGGTCGGACCAACCATAGGCTCGATGGCGATGAAGTTGCGCTCCTGCGGACCGCGACCGCGGCCGCCCGCTCCCGGTCCGCCGCCTGCCACTCCTGCCCGGCCTTCCGTCGATGCAGTCGCGCCCGACGCACCCGCTGCGCCGCCCGGCGCGGCGGGTCCTCTACGGCCTCCGCCCGCCCCCGGCGAGAAAAGCACCACATTGCGATAATTGGGCCCGAGCGCGATCTCGATCCTCTGAGATTTTCCCTGAACAGAGACCGTCGCGCGGCCGGAGGAATCGCGGACCAAATCGCCGAAGACGTCGTCCAGACTAAAATCCTTGAGCGCGACCGCATTCGGGCTCGGGAAGAATTTGTCGATCGCCTCCGTCTCTCCCGTGGGGATTTTATTTTGAGCGAGGATCCAGTGGTTGCGCGCCCCCACGCTCAACGTCCAGTCCTCGCGGGGCGATTCAGTCAAGTGATAGTAGGGATGGAAGCCGATCGAGAGCGGCATCGGTTCGGCGCTGAGGTTCTGCACCTTCGTTATGACCTCGAGCACGCCATCCTTTAGCCGGTGCGTCATCTCAATCGTATGCGCGAAGGGAAACTGCGCCATATAGTCGGGATAGCGGTAGAACACAAGCTTGCTCGTGACCCACGCGGAGTCTCGGTCCGCTTTCGCTTCCACAACCTCCCAGTGAGGGGAGGTGCTCAGAAAGCCGTGGATCGGGATGGCGCCACGCACATTTCCCAACTCCATGTTGAAGGTATATTTTTTGCCGTTGGCGTAAAATGCATCTTCGTCGAGCCGGTTCGCCCACGGCCCCAGAAACGGTATTCCGCTGAGCGACGGGCGGCTCTTGAATTCGTCCAGAGAAGCGAAAGGGAAATAGAGAACATTGGTTCCCCTAACTTTCATCTCAAAGGTCTCATTTCCGACCGAGGTAACTATCGAGACCACTGTCTGACTCTTGGCATCCTCAAGATGCACCACATCGCCGTTTTGTTGCGCGGTGTATTGCGCAAAGGCGGGCAGCGCCCAGCATAGAACGGAAGCGATCTTAACGAATCTCATGGTTCCTTCTATTAAACATCCGTGGCCGCGTTAATTCGGATACAGGTCTCCCTTTTTCACGATTCGGATGTCGTGATCGGTGAACTGATAATGCAGGCCCGGGATCTCTACCTTCGGCATGTGACAACTTACGCAGTTCGTCGACGCGACGGGACATTTCTTCGCCGCCACCGGCGCCTTATGTTGTGCGATTGCTTCGGGCGAATGGCATTCGTTGCATCGCGATTCGTAATACGCCGAGTCGTTCGACAGCTTCCCGTGCGGGTCGTGACAGGCGGTGCAGGAAATCCGGCGGTCCGCTGAATCATAACAACGGCTATTGGTCAGGCGATAAAACTGCATGCGGACATTGAGAACGCCCTGCGGCCCTTTCGCGGCCACGTCGGCCCAACTGGGGTGGCACTTCGAGCAGACAATGCTTAGGTCTTCCGGCGAGACCGAGCCGAGATGCTGCATCTTTACAGGCTGCCGATTGGTTCCCGCCGTCAACGCCGTGGCATGCTGCGACGCTTTGGAGTGGCATTGCGAGCACTGGACGCCGGGTGTCCAGGACTCGGGATGCGCTCCGCCTTTCCAGACGATATCGGTGGCATGACATCCGAAGCAGAGCTTAGCTTGAGAGGAATCGAGTTTTCTGCCAAAGGCCTCTTCGAGAGTATTGCGAGGCAGTTCCGCGTGGCCCGGGGTAAGATCCAAAGCTTTCGGCCCTGGGTAATAACTCACCGCCCCTTCATATAGCAGGCTGCCCATTTCGACCAAATAAGTCTGTCCGACAATGCCCTTGCCGATAGCCCAACCGATAGGCGCAGAAAGCGTGTTCGTCCCGTCGGTGACGGAATAGACCGAGCGGGCGCCCTGCTGCTTTACGGAATACGTAAACTTTCCGATGTGAAATGTGAGTTCGGGATTGTCTTTCAGAAAAGGACTGTCGGCAGGTCTCTCGGAGGCGTGGCTCATCGGAGAATCGCCGATCGTTGCCGATTCCCGCGCATGGCACCTACCGCATTGCGCGGCTTGCACCGTGCCGCGAGCAACGGTCTGCGTGGCGAAAACGAGCAGCGGCAGAATCATTTCTTTGGCACATCCGGTTTGAGTGCGCCCGATGGGCTCACTCCCGGCTCCGCTGCCTGCGATGCGGCGTTCAGCTTGCGCACGATGACCCGTTCACGGTCGCCGTCTTCCTTTCGTTTCAGACGGTAATATACAGTCGCCAGGTTGACATGCGCCGCGGTGAAATCGGGCGATTGCTTGACGATCGCCTCCAGCGCGATGCGAGCCTTCTCCACCTGACCTTCGGCAAGGTCGAGAGTAGCGAGCTGATAACGGACGCTGGGGTCCCCGGGGCGCAGGCTCAGACTGCGCGTGAACAATTTTCGGGCCTCCGCGTTGCGCTGTTCCTTTGCGGCCAGGACGCCCAGTTCAAACGTGGGGAGGAAGCTATTAGGATCGAGAGCCAAGTCGGCGCGAAACTCCGCCGTAGCTTTTTCCACATCGCTTACGCGTGCGAGCGCGAGACCCAGATAGGCGTGCGCCTCGGGCAGCTTCGGATTCAGCGCCAACGCTTTCTCGAAATCCTCCCGCGCGCCCAGGTAATCGCGCACATCGAGCTTCGCCGTACCCATCAGAAGCCGCGCCTGCGCCGAATCGCCACGGCGCAGAATGCGATCGATCAGGATACCGCCGCTCTCGACCTGGTTGTCGCGAAGCAGCGCGGTGCCGAGAAGGTAGTCGAACGTATCATTGTCGACGAGCGATTTTTCTAGCGGTTCCAGAATGGCAATCGCGGCTTTGTACTCTCCCAAGCGCACGTCGCAATCGGCCACCAAGAAGTTGAGTTGCTGGTTGCCCGGCATCGCCCCAAGAGCGGCCTGCAGCTTTTCTCTGGCTTGCGGAACTTGCCCGGTTTTGTAATACGCCAGTCCCAGATTGGCCAGCGATTGCGGATTCCCAGGTTCAATAGCCAGGGATTTTGTATATTCGGCGATTGCTTCCGCATACCTTCCCTCATGCGCGAGCGCCGCGCCAAGATTGGAGAGGACGCCGGGTGAAGAGGGGTGGGTCTTTAGGTATTCCCGGTAGAGGGGAATAGCTTTGGCGGAATCCCCGGCCTGCTGGAACTCACTTGCGCGCCTGAGAGTGGATTCGGGATCGGCGGGCGCCTGCGCGAAGGCTGGGGAAAGTGCGAGAGCTACGACGAGTGGAATAAGAATTGGACGGCGCGGCGTCGTGGTCGGAAAGAGGAAAAGCATAACCCGAATAAGAAACCGTGACAGGGCGCGATTCGTTCGCGCCCTGTCTCGTTGCAATCGGCCTCCGATGTGGCCGCGCCAGCGCTTCACAGCTACCTCGCTTAGAAGTAGAACTTCACCGCGAACTGAAGGATTCGGTGATCGGTCTTGGTGGTCGCGGTTCCAAACAGGGCGTTAGTCTGTTGCCCTGCAAGGTTAAACGCCAACGCAAGGTTGTTATCCAATCCGAACGTCGGGTTGGGATGATTCAGGAAGTTGAAGCCCTCCGCGCGGAACTGAAGGCTACGCTTCTCGCCCATTCGGAAGGTCTTAAATAACGACATATCCGTGTTGAAGTAGCCCGGCCCAAACGCTTCCGGCTCGATGATGGACCCATCGTGACCGGGCGTCGGCAGCGCGAAACAGCTCGGATTAAGGTATTGATTGGGCCCCAGGTTACTCCGCGGATCGCAAGTCAGCACCGGGAAGGCGCCCATATTGGGGGTTCCCGTGATGCCTACGCCGGCGCCGCTTACGTACCCGGCCGGCAGCGTTAGACCGAGCGCGCCGCCCGCCTGTAAAAATGCCCCGGTCTGGTACTGCACAATTCCCGAAATGCTCCAGCCGTTGACGGCTCCGCCCGCAATCTTGTTGCGGAATGGGGCGCCGAGTTTCAGCACATAATTCAAATTGAAGCTGCTACGGCGATCGAAGGACAGAGGACCGTAGTCATTGGCCGGATTAAACGGATCGGCCTGATTCACGTTTCCAAGAACCTTGGAGAACGTGTAGTTGCCGCCGATAGAGTAACGAGCGCCTTGGCGCCTGAATGTGATCTGAAGCGCATTGTAGTCCGAATTGGTGTCGAATTCGTTGATCGTAATATCGGTGTAATTCGGATATGGGCGGAACAACTGGTTATTCGCCGTAGGCGTTGCCAACATCGCGCCGAAAGGCACTATGTTGACGTTGTGAAAGCCAGACTCCGCCAGGTGCCGGGCCTTCGTACCTACATACGCGACTTCTAGCGTGGTGTTCCAGGGCAACTGTTGAGCGACCGTGAAGTCATACGTCCACGTCATCGAGAGTTGGGACGAATTCTGATTAGCGATGCCGCCAACCGACGAATTCTGTCCGGTAAAACCGGGCACCGACAGAGTCGGGATCGCAGCCAGCGTGCTTCCGTTGGAATTCGGCAGGTTGTAGGCATACGAACCGGTGGGCGGGCCGCTGCCGGAGCCGCCCGTGGGACCACGATAGCGATATTCTCCGATTCCGCCGCGAAGAACGGTCCTTCCATTACCGAACACGTCATAGGCTTCACCAAAGCGCGGCGTGAAGAACGCAGCGCGCGTCGGGTAGCCTTCGTTCGAGATCTGAGGATCGCGGGCCATCCATTGGATACCGGGCAGCACCGCGGTGGGATTATTCGACCAGGTAGAGGGAACCCAGACCGCGTGGCCTAGGTGTTCGAGATCTTTTGCCTGCGGATCGTGTTGGATGCGGACGCCGAAATCCAAATTCAGCTTCCGAGTAACCTTCCAACTATCCTGGACATAACCTTCGAAAATCGTCGATTCGGCTTTAATAACGGCATTGGCGTTCTGCTGGGTGTATGCCGATACATTACCGAGGAACAGGTCCGCAAAGGCATTCCCGGAACCGGTAGGATCGTTCACGGCGGTGGTGATTGTCCCGTTCGCGGCGCTGTTGCTCGGCTGATAGTTGCCGTAGTATTCGCCCCAGAAACCGATCCTGATGGTGTGTGTCCGCCACGATTTGATTACGTTATCGCCAATGCTGGAGAGCGGCTTATTGGCGAAATAGGGATAAGCTACGTCGAATCCGCCTGCGCTCTGCAGCAAAGCTACGCCACCGATATTGACGTTCGGGAGATACGGATCGTTGTTGTGGAACGCGCCCGGGAAATTAAAGCCGTAAGTTGCCATTTTCGCGGCTGCCTGATTGGTGTAGCTGTTCGGGAAGCCTACATATGTGTAATTGACGACGAATTCGTTCGTGAGAGTCGGATCGAATACGTGGGTCAGATTGGCCGCTACTGACTCCGAGTGGTTGGCGCCGAGGATCGGCGATGGATAGGGAACCTGATCGGAAGCCTGCGCCCACAGGTTGATGGGAAAATGTTGCGCTTCCTGTTGATGGTAGTAACGAACAAACAGCTTGGTGTTGTCGCTGAAGGAATAGTCGATGCGATGCACCATCTGCCAGCCATTCTGCTGGAAAGGAACCTGCTCGACAAAATTGTACCCGCCAGTGACAAACGGATTGGCGTTCGGCGCCGGGAAAAGACCCGCCAGAGCAATGCCAATGGGGTTCATCTGGGAGACCGGAATCTGCCCGTTCGGGTACAACGCGGGGTTGGGCGGCTTGATACCGCCGCCTACGCCCGCCGCTGGATTCAGCGTATTGATAGAAGCCTGCGAAAAGTCGCCGGCTTTCATTGCCGCAGTGGGAACCACAGCCAGAACGGGGTTGGCGTTCAGCGCCTGGTAGAAGTATTCAAATCCGCTGAAGAAAAACAGCTTGTCGCGCTTCTTATTGAAGTGAGGAAGGAGGACCGGACCGCCAATGTTTCCGCCGGGGAAGTAGTAGCGATTCTGCGGACGGGGCGCCGCTTCCGCGCCAGCCAGGTTGAGGCCTTTCGCATTGCTGGAGGAATCGTTGGCGTTCAGGACGTAGTTGCGAGCCGATAGATAAGCCTCGCCGTGGAATGCGCTGCCGCCGGCTTTCGTCGTCGTGTTGATGACTACCGGGCCGTAGGAGTTTTCGGCTGAGAACGCAGCTTGAAGAACTTTCACTTCCTGAATCATCTCGGCATTCGGATTCACCGGCGTCGCGCAATTGCATCCAGGATCTGAGACGTGCGCGCCATCCGACATGATTTCCATGGATGCCGTCGGCGTGCCGTTTGCGGAGAAGTTGCCGAGCGCGCTCTGTTTTCCCGCGTTGCCGTTTCCGTTAATTCCGATTACCTCGCCCGAGTAGCCGGGGGCATTGGTCACGCCGTTACCGGTCTGAGTCATTCCGGGAAGGATCTTGAGAAACTCCGCGGCGCTGCGGCCCACAACGGCGACGTTCTGCAGGACCTGAGTATCGAGAACTTGGGCCTTTTCGCCGGATGAGGTCTCGACCTGCTCAGCAGAGGCCGTGACCGAAACCGTTTCCAGTAACCGCGCCGAGCGTCATAGTGACGTCTATTTTGCGTTCGTCGGCGCTGTTCAGGGCGAAGTCTTTGACTTCCGATTTCTGGAACCCTTTGGCTTCCACCGTAAGCGTATAAGTGCCTGCTGGAATGGCAGGCACCGCATAATAGCCCGACGCATTCGTCACGGTTTTGCGAACGTTGCCTGAGGACGCGTTCGTCAAAGTAACACTGGCGTCGGGAACGGACGCGCCCGAGGCGTCCACCACCGAGCCTGTTAACGTTGCAGTAACGGTCTGGCCGAAAGCCGCCTGTCCGGCCAGCAACGAGCCGAAGACGATCAGAACGGCCGTTGAAAACATTTCCGCGATTCGTAGCTTCATGGCCCCCACCTCGGACGCGCTATCGTGACGCGTCCCAATTTGAGATTTCTAAACTCGGAAACCCTAACCTGTTAAACACCTCTACGGACGTGTGATGAAACTATCACGTGTCCTGAGATGAAGTCAAGCGGAAAATCCCTAATCGCTTACTTATAGTCAGAGGCTCAATCCCCTGTGGGCACTGCAAATCAAAGATTTTAAGCATCTTTTAAAAAACAGTGTCTCCTCGCGAATCGTGTTCTCATCGGTGGTGATCGGAAAGATTGCCATGCGCCATCACGCGCGATTAGATTGGATGTGAATGGGCGTGACCCGCCGCCAGATATTCCGCGTAACTTTGGGCGCCGGGCTTTGCGGCGCGGCCCGAAGCGCCGACTTAACGGCGCCCCTGTTTGCGGAGGTTCCGCCTGCCCGCAGCGGAATCTCGTGGGTCCACGAAAACGGCCGGTCGGATAGTCGCTACCTGCCGGAAACGATGGGTCCCGGTTGCGCGTTCTTCGATTACGACAACGATGGATGGATGGACATCTATCTGATTAACAGCGGCCCATGCGATTTTTTTCGGCCGCAAAAGCCGCTGCGAAACGCGCTCTACAAGAACAACCGCGACGGCACGTTCACCGATGTGACCGAAGATGCCGGGGTCGCCGGCGGAGCTTTCGGCATGGGCGTCGCGGTGGGGGATTTCGATAACGATGGTTGGCCCGATCTTTTCGTGACCGCCTACGGCAACTGCACCCTCTACCGCAACAACCGCAACGGCACGTTTACGGATGTCACGGACAAGGCGGGAGTCAAAACCCCGGGCTGGACCACCAGCGCAGTCTGGTTCGATTACGACAACGATGGCAAACTTGACCTGTTCGTCTGCAGCTACGTGGATTACAGCGGCAAAGAACATTTCAAGTGCGGCGACAGCAAGACGACGCTGAATTACTACTGTCCGCCGCGCGTCTTCAACGGCACCCTCAGTTTCCTCTATCACAACAATGGCGATGGCACCTTCACCGAGGTCCGGAAGGGAACGGATCTGGACAGATCGCTCGGCAAGGGTCTGGGAGTGGTAGCCGCGGATATCAATAACGATGGCCTCATGGATCTGTTTGTCGCCAACGACACGGCCCCAAATTTCCTCTACATGAATCGCGGCCGGGATAAGAACGGCGATTGGGGATTCGAAGAGATCGCCCTCCCCGCCGGGGTCGCTTACAGCAAGGACGGGGTGGCGCGCTCCGGTATGGGGGTTGATGCGGCGGACGTATTCGGGTCGGGGTATCAGGATCTGTTCGTCGCCAACATCGACGAGGAAACCTATTCGCTTTACCGCAATCTGAAAGACGAAACTTTTCGCGACTCGGCGGCGGAGAATTCACTCGCTCCCCTTACGCGTTCCATGAGCGGGTGGGGGCTGAAATTTTTCGATTACGACAACGACGGAGCGCTCGATCTGATCATCGCCGACGGCCATCCCGACGACCGCATCGGCGAGCGCTCCGCTTCCAGCGTCAGCTACAAGGAGCCGCTATTGTTGTTTCATCAGGAGGCGGGACGACTGCGGCACGTCGAGAGCCGCATTGCCGGTCCGGCGTTCTCCATCCCTTACGCGGCCCGCGGGCTCGCAATCGGCGATTTCAATAATGACGGACTCGTCGATGTCCTGATTACGACCAACGGCGGCGCCCCGGTGCTGCTGAAAAACCAATCGCGGCCGGGAAATCACTGGTTGGGCCTGAAACTGGAAGGCGTGAAATGCAATCGCGATGCGGTGGGCGCGAAGGTTCGCTGGTCGGCCGGGGGGTTAGTGCGGTCCAGGTGCAAGAACGGCGGAGGCAGTTACCTCTCTGCGCACGATCCACGGATCGTCCTCGGCACGGGAGCGGTCCCGAAAATCGACTGGCTGGAAGTCACGTGGCCGAAACCGAGCGGCAAGGTGCAGCGGATTCTCAACCCGCGCATGGACTCTTATATGACGATCAAAGAGGACTGACCTACTCGGGCATTTACTTCTGCTGCGCCACGGAGAAATCGACCGTGGCGAGCGTCTCTTCCCACGCTAACTCCAGACGGCCGCGATCGCTCTTATCGAGCCGCGAGAGCGTAATGCGAAAGCGCTCGAGCGGCTTTGCCGATTTGCTCATCTGCATGGGCACACGGCCGAGATCCTGCTTTTGGTCGTATTGCAGCCCGGATTGCCCCGTCTGCTTGTTTACGATGAGCTGCCACTGCTTGGGGTCCACCCAAACAAACAGGGTGTAATTGCCTTTGGGGACATTGAGCCCGGGTAGTTTCAGGTCCAGATCCGTCTGCAGTGCAGTCGCGTCGTTGGCGCCCGCCCGCCAAACCGCGTTAAACGGCACGAGTTCGCCGAAAATTACGCGCTTGCGCATGGATGGGGCGCTGTAAGCGATCGTGATCTTTCCTCCGTCGAATTTTAGGGAGGTTTTGGCTGGAGGACTCGGTACGACATGGGGAGGAGTGATGCCGGCCGGCGGCGCATCGCCAATCGCCGGCGGTCCTCCCTGAAACGCATTGGCCGGGAATGCCGCCACGCCAAGCGCCAAGGCGGCGCTGACGACGACAATCACAAGACTTCTTTGATTCATCGAAAAATTCGGGCCATGAGTTCCCGCCTTCGTGGTATATCATAATCGATCTGGACCTATTCAACAGGAGACTTTTATGCGGAACACCCGAAGCCTTGCCCCGCGATTCACGATTTTCGCCTTGTTAACGGCCGCCGTCACCGCAAGCGCCTTCGGCCAACAGCGATCGTGGTCGGATTACGGCGGCGGTCCCGAGAACAGTCATTTTGTTGCGAGCAAACAGATCACGAAAGCGAACATCGGCCAACTGGATGTCGCGTGGGCGTATCCGTACGCGGACACCGGATTCAATCCGCTCGTGATCGATAAGACCATGTACGTAACTGGCCGCGGCGCGCTCATCGCCCTCGATGCGGCCACCGGTAAAGAAATCTGGATTCATGAAGGGCTGCGCGGTATCAACAGCCGCGGCATTAATTACTGGGAAAGCAAGGACCGGAAGGACCGTCGGCTGATTTTTTCCGTCAACAGCTACCTGCAGGAAATCGACGCATCCACTGGCAAGACGATTCTCAGCTTCGGGACAGACGGCGCTGTCAATTTGCGCGAGGGCTTGGGCCGCGACCCTAAACTCATCAGCAAAGTGCAGTCGAATAGCCCGGGAAAGATTTTCGAGAACCTCGTGATTCTGGGCTCCGCGCCGGGCGAGGGGTATGTCTCTCCTCCCGGAGACCTGCGTGCCTACGACGTCGTCACCGGTAAGCTGGCATGGACGTTTCACACGGTGCCGCATCCCGGCGAATTCGGCTACGAAACAAATCCCAAAGACAGCTGGAAGTACATGGGCGGCAACAACGTGTGGGGCGATATGACGGTGGACGAAAAGCGCGGCATCGTCTACTTCCCCCTCGGTTCGCCGACATACGATTTCTACGGCGCGGATCGAATCGGTAACAACTTATTCGGCGATAGCCTGCTCGCTCTCGACGCGCGCACCGGCAAGCGTATCTGGCACTTCCAGATGATTCATCACGATCTGTGGGACTACGACGAAACTGCCGCTCCGCAATTCGCCACCATCAAGCAAAACGGCAAGAACGTGGACATCGTGGCCCAGGCGGGTAAGGATGGCTTCCTTTATGTGTTCGAACGTGTGACAGGCAAGCCGATCTGGCCCATCATCGAGAAGCCGGTTCCGCAAAGCGACGTTCCCGGCGAGCATTCTTCGCCGACGCAGCCTTTCCCCACGGCGCCGCCACCCTTCGTCAGCATGAAGTTCACCACGGACGATATCAATCCGTATCTGACTCCGGAGGAGCGCGCTGTCATCAAAGATCAGGTACTGAGTTCGCGCAACGACGGCATGTTCACGCCTCCCTCTCTGAAAGGCACCGTGCAAATGCCGGGTAATCCAGGCGGCGCCAATTGGGGCGTAACGGCTTCCGACCCGCAGAAGGGTTTGGTGTTTGTCTTGGGAACCAACGGACCGGCGCTCCTGAAGCTGGAAAAATCGGAACCGGGCGGACGGGGAGCGAGCGCTTCGCTCGGCGTTCCCGCCGGGCGCGGAGGCCGCGGCGGAAACAACCAGGCTGCGGCTGGACGCCAACTTTACATGGATAATTGCCAGAGCTGTCACGGCGGCGATCTTAAGGGCGGCGTCGGACCGTCGCTGCAGAATATCACCACGACTATGGGCGCCGACGCCATTAAGGGCACGATCGCGGGCGGCAAAGGCATCATGCCCCCGTTCTCCGGAATGACTCAGGGGCAGTTGGATTCCATCATCGCGTTTCTGGCCAACCCGGCGGCGGCGGCAGGTGGACGCGGAGGCCGCAGTGGACGGGGCGCGCCCGAGCCCGACGGGCCTCTGACGTGGCTCGGGAGGCAAAGTCGTGGAGTCAGGTCCCGCGCCACCCGCGCTCACGCCGGCGATTGTAATCCCGGAGGAGTCGCGCGCTAACTATGGCGGAAATGGGGGTACCGTTCCCTACCCGCCAGGCGTGGAAGTGCCCGACGTGCGCTATAACAGCGGCTATGGATTGTCGCCCAACGCAGTTAAGCCACCCTGGTCCACCATCACTGCGTATGACCTGAACACCGGCACGATTAAGTGGCAGGTCCCAGCGGGTGACGATCTTGCGCTGGTGGCGCAGGGCGTTCACAATACGGGCGCGCGCGGCCTGCGCAACGGTATTGTTCCTACGGCTACGGGCCTCGTCTTCCTGGTGGGAGGCGACCACAAAGTTCGCGCTTACGATGAGGACAGCGGCAAGGTTGTCTGGACACACGATCTCGCGGGTAACTCGCTAGGGTGTCCATCGATGTACGAAATCGATGGCCGCGAGTATCTGGCCGTAACCGTCGCGGCCCCAGGTGCGCCGGGACGCGGCGGACAAGTAGATGTTGTCGATCCGAACGCCGCGAAACTCCCGTCGGGAATTGTGGTGTTCGCTCTCCCTGCTGGAAAGTAGCGGTTTACCTGCGGCCCCTGGCCCGTTCCAATGCTATCGGGAGCGCCGGCCGTCCATCGATTTACGCGGGACGATGACGGGCTGCACTCCCTGGGCCCGGTTGAATGAGCGAAGAGCCTCCCGGAAGTGGATGACCATGTACTCGCGCGCCTGGATTGCGTCGCCGTCGGCAATGGCGTCGGCTATGCGCTGGTGCGTAACAACGACCTGGTCCAACTCCGATATAACGACCCTGTTGCGAAGTCCGGCGCGGATCGTGGTTTTCAGAGCGCCCCGAAGCGCGCTACCGATCAGTTCGAACAGCGGGTTCCCGGTCGCGCTACCGATCACCTCATGAAATCGAGCGTCCGCTTCTGCAAATAGATCCTGATTCGCAATATTCACGCGCAAACTCGCCGCTTCCTTCTGCAACGCAGTTACATGACGGGGAAGCCGGTTTTCAGCCGCAAGCTCCGCCCCACGCACTTCGATCGCCGCGCGCAAGTGCAGGGCCTGTTCCGCAGTCGCCTGCTCGGTTGACAGCGCGTGCTCCAGCAGGTGTGCGAGAACTCCTTCGTTGATGCGTCCGACCCTTGGCGGCCGGCCGTTACTGATGTCCAGGATGCCCGCCATACGCAATCCGCGGTAGGCTTCGCGAACGATGCCGCGGCTTATACCGAGTTCGGAACTAACGCTCAGTTCGGAGGGGACCTGCTCCCCCGAACGCAGCTTCTTCGCGCGGATAAGCGAAACCAGATGCTGAGCGACGCGGTCAGAGAGGTTAGCTGTCGAAGGATTCTGGTTAAGCATACCTGACGTATTGTACTCTGGCGCGAATCATCCGCAATGAACGAAGTGGCCTAAGTAGTCGCCAAATGGGCCAGTTGCGCCGCATCCGGCGCCTGCTCCAGCCCCCAGCAGAACTCGATGAGCCGGTCGGCGCCGCCGGCCGATAAAACGCCATCCGCCAGACCTTTGAACTTGGTTTCCAGTTGCGCATCCGTCATCGGATTCCTGGCGCTGCCGATCGCGTGCTCGATGAATTTATCCAACTCCCGGCCGTCTTTCAACAGCACCGCAATGCGAACCTGATCTTCGGCAATGGCGGGATCCACCGTGGCGCCGACACGGCCGCGCAGGGCCACCACGGCCGGATCGCGCACCGCCTCATCGCTGAACGCCGGCTCGTCCAGACGTCCGTAAACCATCGCCGCGGCTACCGCGTGAAATATGCTGAACTTGGCATCGAGACCGGTTCGCGGCGCCTTCTTCCCCGTCAACTCGAGAACCAACGGATGTACGCGCAGATCGATGCGGTCGATTCGATCGGCGGTCAAGCGGTTCTCCGCGCGCAATTGCAGCAGACCATCGGCAGCGGGATGGATCACCACTCCACAAGGAAACGGCTTATAACTGTTAAACGCGATCTGATACTGTTGGCCGAGGTTATCCGTAATCTTCCGATAATCGCGCGCCGTGCTCAAGACATTCGCCCAGCCGCGCGCCGCTTCGATCGGTTGATCGGAGCTCGTGAAATTCTGTTGCGCCAGAAACGCCGCCATCACCCCGTTCTGCGAAGCTCGGCCGGGGTGGAAGCTTTTGGTCATCGTGCCGAACATCTCACGAAGCCCAACCGGCTGGGTCGCCGCGAGCCCAAGGGCCCAGAGCATCTGCTGTTCCGAAAGCCCGAGTAATTTGCCCGCGGCTGCCGCCGCGCCGAACGGTCCCACGGTGCCGGTAATATGCCAGCCGATGTCGTAATGCTGCGGATAGACGGCGTTGGCAATGCGGCATTCCACCTCCACGCCGACAATGAGCGCATGCAGAAAATCCGCGCCCGAGCACGGGCGATACTCGGCGAGCGCCAGAAGGGCCGGCGCAACGGGCGCGGCCGGATGAACGATGGTTCGTAAATCGGTATCGTCGAAGTCGAAAATGTGTGAGCTGATGCCGTTCATCAGCGACGCATTGAGCACGTCAAGACGCTCTTTGCGGCCGAGCACCGATGCCTGCGCGGGACCGCTGAAGGGCTTCAGAGCACGAATCGCGATCTCAACCGTTTCGTGCCTGCTCCCACCTACCGCGCATCCCGTCCAGTTCAAGACGGTGCGCAAAGCCTCGCGCCGAATTGCCGCAGGCACATCCTCTTTCCGCGATGAAACGGCCCATGCCGCAAGGCGACGAGTCACATCGCGCGCCGGCGCACCGGCCGATTGCAAAGGCTCGGCCGAGGAAATCGATGCTGCCGCTCCTCCGATCGCCGAAGCTCTGAGAAAACCTCGCCTGTCGATCCGGCCTCTCCTCATCACTCAATTATGTCTTAACCATAGGTGGCGCCGCCCCACGCCACTCGCCGCGTCGGACCTTTGGCTGAACTCGCTCTACTCCATTCTCAACGGGCTCCTCGATCAACGCTTCACCCCGTCCTGCTGTAAAATGATTCGACAGCCATGCCGCACCTGTTCTTCTTCAGCTACGCGAGAGCGAATACGAAGCGGACGGCCGACAGCGACTTAGTCCGCACTTTCCGCGAAGCTCTCGAAGGCGAAGTGGAACAGCTTCTCGGCAATACCGCCGACGAGATCTGCTTTTTCGACGCCAGCGATATCGAAGCCGGAGCGGAATGGCCGATCACTCTGGCCGACGCTCTTCGCACCGCCCGCGTTGCCCTTTGCCTCTATTCGCCCCATTACTTTAATAGCCGGTGGTGCGGCAAGGAGCTCCAGGTCTTCCTCGACCGTGCCGGCAACGCGCCCGGTCCGCCTGCCACTCCACTCATTCCCGTAATCTGGACGCCCGCGCTTCAAGGCCTGCCGGCTCCTGTCCAGAAATTCCAGACTCACGATGCCACCTTCCCTGAGTCTTACTCGCGTCTCGGTCTGCGACAGGTTATGAACGTGGGCGCCAAATCGGACTTTTACCTGATCGTCAATGCCCTCGCCCGCCGCATCGTTGCCGCAGTTCAAGCCAACGCCCTCCCGCCGCTTGCCCAACTTGATCTCGATCGAGTCGTCTCCGTCTGGGACGCCGCATCCGACGCCGATCCAGCCTCGCACAAGAAAGGCGGCATCACCAAAACGTGCTTCGTATTCGCCGCGCGCCAGGGCTGGGACTGGAGACCTTACGCCGGTGAACCAGCCATCGGCGCCCTCGCGCAAACCATCAGCGGACAGCTCGGCTTGAAATATGAGGAGATCCCGTGCGATGCGACACTCTCCACACGCCTCCGTGATACGCATGAGCACGACGTCCCCACCGTGGTCTTTGCCGACCCTTCCAGCGCCGCCGTGCAGCCCATCGAAGGGGCCCTCCAAAGCTACGATCAAGTCTATTTCCTCAACTGTGGCCTCATCGTTCCCTGGGAGCGTCCAATTCCCTCCCCTGCAACCGATCCGCGCTGGTTCCACATCCAACATACTGCGTGTCCTCAGAAAGCCACTGCGCCGCCGCCTCACCACGATTGGCTCTCCACCGTGAGCCCGGACGATCTCAAAGCACGGTCCGCCGCCGTCATCGAGGCCATCCGCAGTCAGTTGCTCCAGAAGGCGCTGGGCAGCGAAACCGCCGTCGTTTCTAAGGCGGAAGATGCCGCCGTGACCAGAGAGGCTGAGCAGAACGGCGTCCGTCTCGACATCGCACCCCAGCTCGCGCCCTCTATCGGCGCGTGAAAGCCATGAATTCGCGGCCTCCCGGAAAGATCGTCACGTTCTACTCCTATAAGGGCGGCACGGGCCGGTCCATGGCGCTTGCCAACGTCGCATGGCTCCTCGCCAGCGCCGGCAACCGCGTGCTGGCAATCGATTGGGACCTCGAAGCGCCCGGCCTCCACCGCTATCTCGAACCTTTCCTCGACGACAAATCGCTCGAAAATTCCACTGGCGTCATCGACTTCGTTCTCGAGTTCGCCACCGCGGCCGTATCCGACGCCGAATCCACCCGCACCAGCGATTGGTTTCTCTCATACTCGAACATCCTTCTTCATGCGGTCCCTGTCCGGTACACGTTTCCTCTCGAAGGCGCGCTTCACCTCGTGCCGGCCGGACGCCAGGACAGCGCCTATGGCCTGCGCGTCAACTCGTTCGATTGGCCCCGCTTCTACGAGAAGCTCGGCGGCGGCGTGATGCTCGAATCGATGAAGCAGCTTTGCCGCGAAAGCTACGATTACATCCTGATCGATAGCCGCACGGGCGTCAGCGACACCTCCGGCGTTTGCACGGTCCAAATGCCGGACGAACTCGTCGTCTGCTTCACCCTCAATCGCCAAAGCATCTACGGAGCGTCCGCCGCGGCGCTCTCCGCCTTACAGCAGCGTACGAAAAGCGATGGCGCCCAGACACTCAAGATCTGGCCTCTTCCCATGCGAATCGAATTCGCGGAGAAGGACCGGCTGGAGCGCGCCCGCGCCCTTGCTCGCACCCGCTTCAGCTCTTCGTTTACTCACTTGGAACCCGACGCGGCCGACGTCTATTGGGGCGCCGCCGAAGTCCCCTACCAGCCGTATTATTCCTACGAAGAAGTCCTCGCCGTATTTCGCGACCGATCGCGCGAAGCCCACTCCGTGCTCTCCAGCGTGGAGCTGATCGCGTCCCATCTCACCGGCGGCGCCCAGCCTGCCGCCCCCCTCGATGACGAACGCCGCGCCGAAGGTCTGCAAGCATTCCAGGAGCGGACGCCAGTGAGCTGCCTCCAGGATATGGCGCTACTCGGAAAAGAATACGAACGCACGCGCGCCAGGATGAAAGCAGGCGAACCGCGAACTGTCCTCATGACCGCCATGGTCACCCGCGCTCAGCAACTCGCCCCCGCGCGCGGCGCGGGCCAGATCGGCGAACAGCTTTTCAATGAGGGTTCGGATGGCGCACGTATCGCCGGTATCGCGCTCGCCCGTAAGGACCCACAACGCAATCATGTTGAGATGGTGCTCGAAGGCATCGCCAAATCACGCTCCGCCTTTGAGCAGTTTCACGCGCTACGCCTCTGCGAATCGATCATCAGCCAACTCGACGCCACAGCGCGGGATCGCGTCCAAGCGGCTATCAGCAGCCAGCTCAACGTCACCATTATGGCCGCTGACGAAAGCCGGTGGGGCCTCGCCCGTCAGATCCTCGCACCCTCGTTTAAGACTTCCCTGCCGGGCTGGAAGATTGAACCGCAAAGAGTTACCGAGACCATTCAGGACGTGCCCTGGGTGTTGCTGGAGGTTCGTCCCGCAAGCCCAACGGTTATCTATAACGACGTCGAAGAACAACACGGGCCTTTCGTCAATTCATTGGGCCCACACTATATCGCTTTACCTCGTGTCTACCGAATCTCCGAGTGTCTCGTCACCAACCGTCTGTACCAGAAATTCGTCGCCGCGCGCGGGTACGAGAATCAACAGTTCTGGGATACACCGCGCAGCCGCAAGTCATTTAAGACACAAGACGGCACGACCGCCGGCCCCGCCTCTTGGCCCAACGGTTCCACAGTTCCTCAAGAAAAGCTCGATCACCCCGTGACGGGCATAAGCATAATCGAGGCGAAGGCCTTCGTGCGGTGGTGCCAGTCCGTGTCTCCCTGTGTCTCCTGGGTTTGGACGCTGCCCACCGAGGAACTCTGGGAGTACACCGCCCGCGGCGATGCCGGGCTGATTTATCCGTGGGGTGATGCGTTCGATCCAACCCTTTGCAACTCGAGCGAGAGCGGCCTGAACGATACCGCCGAGGTAACCCGCTACCCTGCCGGCGCCAGCCTCTTTGGCGCCTGCGACATGGCCGGCAACGTCTGGGAATTCGTCGAGCGCCCCACCTCTCCCAAGGACTTCTGCTCGCTCCGCGGCGGTTCGTTCAAGAACACTCGCTACGAAGTGCGAAGCTATCTCCGTCTCTCGCGGGTTCCCCTTTTGCACCGTCCGCTGGACTTCGGTTTCCGCGTCGCCCAAAGCCTAATAGCCGCCTCGTAGACGGAAAGAGGGTGAGCATTCTATGCCGGCCACCGCTACGCTTGGCCCGCCAACTACACGGCGTTGCTGGCCGGTAGCTTACGGCCTCTCACGCAATTTATCGAGGAAGTGAAAGAGCGATACGCCGATGATCGAGTTCAACAGCGCCAGTATGAGTGTCCGCTGCCAGTCGAATACCATCGGACGACTCAGCAGCGCGCGCACCATCACCCAGTACAACACCTGATGGAAGCAATAAAAGAAGAAGGTAAGCGGCAGGCGCACACCGGCGTGATCGACATCTATTTTCAGGCCGACCGAAGCGGCGAAATAGCCTACCAGAGTGTTGACGATGCCCAACATACCCACCGGCGTCTTATTCAACGAATCCTGCGCCAGACCGACCAGTGCTCCGGTCAGCAATCCAGCAATCTGACTGCGGCGCACCAAGGCGAAGTAGATTACTACCAGCAGCGGCATCTCGATGAATCCGAGAAACTCGAAGAAGCGGGGAACGAAAAGTTGAAATAGAATCGCGGCCAAGGGGATGGCCAAGACGATCCAGGCGCGGAAGCGTGAGATCTGGCTCTCCCGCTGATTGCTTAGGAGGATTGGGCCGCTGGAATAATCCATTAGCGGGGCGGGCCTCCCGTGGGGCCACTTACGCCAGTAACAGGCGGAGCACCTGTCGTGCCCGAAGGGGCACTCCGTTTCGGAGCGGTCGTGGGCGAAGAGCCCTTGACAGCGCCGGCAACGGGTGCGGTGCGCTGCGTTTCGGTAGGGCTTGAAGCACCCGTTGCCGGTGCGGGGGCGACGCCATCTTCCAGTTCCGTGATGGGTGAAGTGCCTTTCGCAGCACCCTTTGCGCCGGAGGGAGCCGCGCCGCCCTTTGCGCCCGAAGCAGCGGAAGCCGCATGGCCGCCAGGAGCAGCCGGCCCAGTGGCGCTCGTGGCGCCAGCTGCAGGCGCCGCGAGATTGAAATTCGGCGGCTTCGAACCGGGCAACCCTTCACCAAATACATGGTTCTGGGCATCGCCGATCGCTTTGTAGCGGGCGCGCAGCCGGTCGGCTTCAGTACCGGTAGCCGAAGTCGCGCCGGTGGCGCCGGTCGCGCCAGCATCCGGCGAAGCGCTAGCCGGTGGCGGCGGCGCAATATATAGCGGCTGGTTCGATGGCGGCGTTTTGGGAATCTCCTGGTGCACGCCGGAAAGTACGATGAGGACATCCTCTAATCCCCGGCTCAGGCCACTCGGCTCGACCAGGATCTCCTTGAAGGGCTGCGCGTCGCGAACCTCCTTCACTACTCCGGCGGGAAATCCGCGCGGAAAGATGCGATCGTCGCCCGATGTGTAAAACCATTCGCCAACCTCGACCTTGTCGCCGGACGGCACGTAATCGACCGTGCAATAGTTTTTTCCCGTACCTTTGAGATCGCCGCGCGCCTGGTTCTTCTGCGAGATTACGCCGGCGGCGAAATCGGGATCGGTCACCAACAACACTTGGGAGGCGGTGGGATAGACTCCGATCACTTTGCCCACGATGCCGTCGGGAGTTACGACAGCCATACCGCGCTGCACGCCGGCGACGGAACCTCGATCGACCAAGACCATCTTGGCGCTCGCGGCCGCGCCGACGCCGAAGACCCTCGCCGCGAGGGTTTTCGATTGCGTCTCCGCCTGGAACATCTGCAGGGCTTTCACGCGGTCGGCCTGACTGAGCTCATTGCGGAGGAAAATGTTGTCCATTTTCAGCTTTCCGACCTCGTCGCGCAGTTGGCGATTTTCGGCGTCGGCATCGTGCAGGTGGATGTAATCGCGGAAGAAGCCTACGCCGCCGCCGCGCACTGCTTCTACGAAGCGCGCGAAGGGGGTGACGGCAGTAATGGTCCAGACGCGGATAAAGGGAATATCCCGATCGTCTTTCACCTGCACCGCAAGCAGGATCAACTGTGCGGCCACCACCAGCAGCAGGACGGTGATATTCCGGTAGCGGTTGAGCAGCGAATCCATTAGGCCAACCCCGGCCCTCAGCCTTTAGTCTATCGAAATCTTCCGCAACAGCCGGAAATCGCTGAGCATGCGCCCGGTGCCGAGCACCACGGAGGCCAAAGGATCGTCGGCGATGGAGACCGGCAGCCCTGTCTCTTCGCGGATGCGCTTGTCGAGGTTCTTGATGAGCGCGCCGCCGCCAGTGAGCACAATCCCTCGGTCACTGATATCGGCGCTGAGTTCGGGGGGAGTGCGTTCGAGAGCCACGCGGATCGCATTGATGATGGTCGCGATGCATTCTGACAGCGACTCGCGAATCTCGTCGTCCTGCACGTTCACTGTCCGCGGAACACCCTCAATCAGATTGCGGCCCTTGATCTCCATGCTCAGAGGCTTGTCGAGCGGGTATGCGGAACCGATTTCGATCTTGATAGTCTCGGCCGTGCGTTCGCCAACCAGCAGGTTGTATTTCTTCTTGAGATACTGCATCACGGCGTCATCCATCTCATTGCCGGCCACGCGCACGGAGCGGGAGTAGACAATGCCGGAAAGCGAAATGACGGCCACATCGGTGGTGCCGCCGCCGATATCCACCACCATATTGCCGGAGGGTTCCGTGATGGGCAACCCGGCCCCGATGGCCGCCACCATGGCTTGCTCGACAAGATGCACTTCGCTGGCCTTGGCGCGGTAAGCCGAATCCATGACGGCGCGCTTTTCGACTTGCGTGATCTCGCTGGGCACGCCGATCACAATGCGGGGGTGGACGAGCATTTTCCGCCCGTGCGCCTTCTGAATAAAGTAATTCAGCATGCGCTCGGTGACCTTGAAATCGGCAATGACGCCGTCTTTCATAGGTTTGATAGCGACGATGTTGCCGGGCGTGCGGCCCAACATCTCCTTGGCCTCTTTGCCGACGGCTTCAACTTCACCTGTGTTCTTATTGATGGCGACGATGGAAGGCTCGTTGACAACGATGCCCTTGCCCTTCGCGAAAACCAGCGTATTCGCGGTGCCGAGGTCGATGGCGAGGTCCGACGAAAACAGACTGAACAGCGAGCGCGTTAGATTCATTCTGTGCGATTGGTCACTTCGGGACGGGACTAACTAACTGGACCCGTAGCGGTCCTAATTCGAATAGTAGCACAGCACAACTGAACACACCCGCAAAGTCACGCGTCTTAGGAAACTGCTTTGCGCCGATACGCGTCTACTGGCGCTGAGGAGAACGTATGCGGCCTTACGTCGTAGCGTTGGCATTGATCGCCCTGCCGCTCTCGCCAGGGATGGGACAACAGCCGGCGGACCTGAAACATTTTTCCATTGTCTACAAGGGGGGCTGGGGAGTTTCGTTGAGCGCCGAGAACATGGCGCGAGAAACATCGGTATTGCATCTCAGAGGCAATGTCGAAATCAAGACTGCGCCCCGACCCGGAGATCCCGGACAGTTCGTGCTCATGCGCGCCGACGAAGCCGATTTCCACATCGATACGGGCGCAATTGAGCCGCGGGGCAACGTAAGCCTGCGGCCGCAGCCCGATGACAAGTAAGAACGGTCACGCCACCGAGCGCGCAGCTTCAGGCGAGAGCCATCGTCGCAGAGCCCGTTCAAGCGCCGCCATCCGGAAAGGTTTCGAGAGGTAATCGTCCATGCCGGCTGCGGCACAGCGCTCACGGTCGCCATCCACGGTGTTGGCGGTCATTGCGACAATCGGCGTTCTATGGCTGCCGGCCTCGCGGCGGCGGATCTCCGCAGCCGTTTGGTACCCATCCATTCCCGGCATCTGGCAGTCCATCAAAATCAGATCGAAGGGATGCTGCAAGAGAACATCGAGAGCGGCTTCTCCGCTCGAAGCGACATCGGGCGCGTATCCCAATGTCCGCAACGCGCGCGCCGCCACTATCTGATTCACGGGGTTGTCTTCAACGATCAGTATCCTCCAGCCTGCCTGGGCGACCGCGGCCGTACTTTCGGCCGGCGCCGGCGAGGCGACGGAAACTGGCTCCAAATGCTCGGCGCGATCCACAGCCGGGGCCGGAACGATAAACCAGAAGACCGAGCCCTGGCCCGGTTCGCTTTCCAGGCCGATAGAGCCTCCCATCAGGGTAACCAGACGAAGCGAAATCGCGAGCCCCAAACCCGTACCGCCGAACTTGCGCGTCGTGGTGGAATCGGCCTGGGTGAAGGCGCGGAACAGCTTGCTCGAAGCTTCAGCAGGGATGCCGATACCGGTGTCGACTACACGAAAAAGAAGAGCGGGGCCTTGTTCCGGATTCCCGCCGCGGGCCAGTTCCACACCGATGCCGCCGGCCTCGGTAAACTTGATTGCGTTCGATAGCAGGTTCATCAGAACCTGCCGGATACGCAGCGGATCGCCAAAGATCATCCGGGGAACATCCGCGGCGATGCGGCATGCGATCTCGAGCCCCTTCTGCTGCGCGCGAGGACTGAAGAGACGGACAGCGTCTTCTACCGTGGCGCGGACGTCAAAAGCGATCTGTTCAATGCTCATGCCTCCAGCCTCGATTTTGGAGAAATCCAGGATATCGTTCACGATGGTCATTAACGATTCGGAGCTATTGAGAATCACCGCCGCGATATCGCGCTGCTCCGGAGTCAGGCCGGACCGTCCCAAGACCTCTGTCATGGCGACGATGCCGTTCAGCGGCGTGCGAATCTCGTGGCTCATGTTCGCAAGAAATTGAGACTTGGCGCTGTTAGCTTTCTCAGCCGTGCGCCGCGCGTCGCGGACGCGCCCTACCTGCCAGACCAGAATGACAAGCGCCAGAATGAGGCCACCCGCGCCAAACTCGAGAGTTTGCGTCCGGCGCTGCGCATCCATCAACTCGTAAATATCCGCGGTCTCGGCGATGGAGTAAAGCGAGTACTTACTGAAGAACTCTTCGAGGGCGCCTTGTGCAGCCATGCGGCCGATTTCCATGCGCAGTTCATCCGCCTCGCGTGCGGCTTCAAAGGTGGAACCTATGCCGAGCTTGAGAGGTCTGCCACCGGCCGGGGTGATATGAAAATCGACCGTTTCGCAGCCCTCAGGTTTGCGCAGAACGAACGCGCCGAGAGACTGCATCAGCACGTAGGCCGCCCGTACGCCGCCGCCACAAACGGCGCGAACCGCCGCCACATCGCCCTCGGAATGTACCGGCTTCGACGCAGGAAGCGCGGCGAGAAGCTGGCTTTCCGGACCGAGTCCATAGGCCACCGACACCCCCGTCCAGTGCGTGGGCGGCGGGCCCTTGGTTACCAGGCATCGCTCGGCGGCGAGCCAGGGCTCGGTGATGTGGAACTGCTTCTTGCGTTCAGGCAGATCGAGCGTCACAGGCCAGAGATCGACCTTCTTAGAGCGCAGGGCGCGGTCCGGACCCTCCGGACATTCCACCCACTGGAGGCGCAACCCCGCCCGGCGGGCGGCGGCGGCCACCACCTCGACAGCGAGAGCATCCACGCGGCCCTCGGGATTGAGATCGGTGGACAGCGAGTGATTCCGTATGCCGGCGCGTAGGCCGAGGCCTTGGTGATCGCGACGCCAGAAAAGATATAGGGCTGTAAAAACGACGAAGCACCCGACGGCGATAGACACGGACGCGAGGGTGCGATGCCGGAGGATGGTCATCCTGTTACAGGTATCGGCCGGAAGCGAGAAAGCATTAGGAGGCGGGCGACGTAGCCCTCGGGGCGAGGGATTTATGCCATAAGGCATAATAGGAGACGAATGGAGAAAACGATCCGGGTGTTCCGCAACCATCAAGAAGCCCGGCGTCACAACGCGCGGGAGATGGCGCGAATCAGCCCCGACGACCGCGTGCGTATGGCCCTCGCGCTTCACGAATGGTATTACCGCGATGTTCCCGCCGCTCAACACGGACTGGCTAGAGTTTATCGAATCGTTCAACGCGAATCGCGTTGATATAACGGATATCGAAGAGCTATCGGACGTTTTAACGCAGCCACTCAGTTTCGCAGGGGCTTGCCGGTCTTCAGCATGTGCTGCATGCGTTCCTGCGTCTTCACATTGCCGCACAGGCTCAGAAACGCCTCGCGTTCGAGATCGAGCAGGTATTGCTCCGAAACCTTCTGCGCGCCGGTGAGCCGCCCGCCGCTCAGTACGTAGCGCCAGCTTTTCGCCGATCACGGCATCGTATTCGCTAATGTAGCCGCCCTCGCGCGCCAGAAACACGCCCATCTTGAGCAGCGCAAAACCGGCGTCGCCTGCGACCGCGATGTCTTCGCGCGGCGCGCCGGGCGCATAGCTGGCGCGCATAGCGAGCGCGGCCGCCTTGGCGTCGGCGATCAGGCGTTCGGGGTTCATGGAAATGCCGTCGGATGCGCGCAGCAGGCCGAGTTCGCGGGCGTTGGCGCCGCTGGCCGAAACCTTGGCGAAGCCGATGGTCTCGAAAATCGTCTTCAGATCGCCGCCGCGCGACGACTAATTCCTTGCAGCCGCCGCCGGCGGGGATCACGCCGACGCCGACTTCCACCAGGCCCATGTAGGTTTCGGCCGACGCCTGCACGCGCGCGGCGTGCAGCGCCACTTCGCAGCCGCCGCCGAGCGTCATGCCGAACGGCGCGGCGACCACGGGCTTGGGCGCGTACTTCAGCGCCATGTTGGCCTGCTGGAACCGGCGAACGGCGCGATCGAGCTCGTCCCACTCGCCTTCCTGCGCGGCGAGCAGAACCATCATCAGATTGGCGCCGGCGCTGAAATGCTCGCCCTGGTTGCCGATCACCATGGCTTCAAAGCCGCGGCCCATCTCTTCGATTGCCGGCGGCGATCATCTGCACGGAGTCCTCGCCCAGCGTGTTCATCTTGCTGTGGAATTCCAGGCAGAGAACGCCGTCGCCGAGATCGATCAGCGACGCGCCGGCATTGCGCTTCACGACGCCGCGCGCGCGCTTGATGTCGCCGAGCACGAGCACGCCGGGGCGCGGTTCGAGGTCGCGATACGCACGCGCGCCGAGATCGAAATAGCGTGCGCCGGGCTCGCCGGCGCGGTCGGCGGTTTCATAGAACGACGTCGCGCCGGACTCCAGCATGCGCTCGACGTTCGCGCGGAAGCGCGCAGCCATCCTTTTGCATGCGCGCGGCGGTTTCGCGGAAGCCGAGCGCGTCCCAGATTTCGAACGGACCGAGTTGGAAGGCGAAGCCCCAGCGCATGGCGCGATCGATCTCGACGATGCGGTCGGAAATTTCGGGGATCATCTGCGCCGAATAGAGGAAGAAATCGCGGTAGAGATTCCAGAGGAACTGGCCGACGCGGTCGTTGCCGGCAACCAGCGCGCGCAGGCGCTGCGGCAAGTCTTCGATTGCCTGCACCGCTTCGGCGGAGGGGAACTTCACCTTTTGCGCAGGATGATATTCGAGCGTCTTGCGGTCGATGGCGTGGATCTCTTTTCGGTGCCTTTGCCGACGCGCTTGTAGAAGCCCTGGCCGCGTTTTTCGCCGAGCCAGCCGCGCTCGATCATGCGCTCCATGAAATCGGGCACGACGAAGCGCTCGCGCGCGGGATCGTTGGGCACCAGCTCGTGCAGATTGCGCAGGACGTGCGCCCAGACGTCGAGGCCGATGATATCGACCAGGCGGAAGCTGGCGCTCTTGGGCAAGTCCGATCAGCGGGCCGGTGAGGGCGTCGACTTCTTCGACGGTGAAATCGCCTTCGACGGTGAGCTTCGTGGATGGTCGCGCCGAAGAAGCAGCCGATGCGGTTGGCGATGAAGTTCGGCGTGTCCTTGCATGGCACGACGCCTTTGCCGAGGTGGAGGTCGCAGAACTCGGAGACCCAGTCGAAGACTTCGGGCGCGGTCTCCGGGCCGGGGATCATTTCGACCAGGTGCAGATAGCGCGGCGGATTGAAGAAGTGCGTGCCGAGAAAATGCCGGCGAAATTCGGCGTCGAAGCCTTCGGAGATGCTGGCGAGCGGGATGCCGCTGGTGTTGGTGGAGACGATCGTGCCGGGCGTGCGCACCGCGGCGACGCGCTCCAATGAGGCTGCGCTTGATGTCGAGGTTTTCGGCGACGGCTTCGACGATCCAATCGCAATCGCGCAGGCGGCCGAGATCGTCTTCGAAATTGCCGGGCGTGATCAGCGGCTTGGCGGCATCGGTGAAGAAACCGACGGGCCGCTGTTTGGCGGCGTTCTCGATGCCGGCGAGCGCGGCGGCGTTGCGCTTGGGCTGATCGGGAAGGACAATGTCGAGCAGATCGACCGGATATCCGGCATTGGCAAAATGGGCGGCGATGCGCGAACCCATGGTTCCGGCGCCCAGAACCGCGACACGGCGAAGGGGCTTGAGAGGCATGCCTCTCCTTTACTTGGCGAGTTTCAGAGTTTGAACAACCACTTTGTCGGCGCGCATGCGGCCTTTGATCACGACATCCGGCTTGAATCCGCCGCCGTTGCCGTTCAACATGGCGCGTCCCGCTGGCGCTGCCCTGGATGGCTAACGTGGCGTAGGTGTTGCCGCCGTCATCCAGATTTAGCATGCGACCTTCCTTGAGCACGACGGAGAATGCATGCGTGGCGCCGGTAATGGCGCAGGTGGGATCCATCTGGCGCGTGTGCAGATCGGGAACTTGGTGTTCCAGCACGTCGGAGCGTTCGCGAGCGAGCGTTTTCGAATCCACCGTGACGCCGTACGCGGAGATTTGCGGATTTTGTTGCTGCGCCGGCTGGTTGGCGTTCTGGTAGCCCTGTGCGGCGCGCATCTGCGACTCCGCTTTGCGCTTCGGCCGGCGGTTTGCGCCGGCGCGGCGACGGTTAGCGGCAGCGAGGGCAGCGACATGTTCAGAGCCGTACGATTGCGGCAGCCCGCATCCACCAGCGTTCCGGCCATAGAGTACCGTGGGCGCGGGGCCCGCTGTACAAGCGGGTTGCGCCGCGGTCGCGGTCTTCGTTGGGGTTCTGAGCGGCGGCCAGAAACGCCGCCAGCTGCGAGAGTGGATGCCGTGCGTACGAGTGTTTTCATTCGCTTGGTCCTGAAGTGCCAAGTTATCATAAAACCGTGGAGCCCTCAAAGGCGAAAATCGGCCAAGAACGCAGAAGCCGGAAATGTTTTCTTCCGTTCGCGCGTCTGAAGCCATGGAGCTGCGCGCGAACTTCTTCGCGACTTCGAAAATCCCTGCGTGGGCGACGCAGGCCGCGGGTTATATTCTCTCGGCGGCCGCCCTGGCATGGGTGCTGCACGGCTACAAATAAAAGAGGAGCTGCTGCCCGCGCTGCGCGAACTGGATTGGAGATGGATTGCGCTGGCAGCGGGTGTCGAAGTGGCCGTCTACTTCGATACACTCGTGGCGATGGCGCACGCTCCTGGAGCCAGTGATCCGGCTGGGCTTTTGGCGCACCGCGCAAGCCATCTATATCGGGCTCTTCGCCAACGAGATACTGCCGCTTCGCACAGGCGAATTGATCCGCTGTTATTTGCTGGCGCATTGGAACAATTTGCGCATCTCGCTCAGCTTCGCTTCGGCGGCAGTGGAGCGCGTGATCGATGGCATAGTGCTGGTGGCCTGTTTTCTTCCACCGCGGGCATATTCGCGGCATTCCTGAGGAGCTGATGTTTCTGGTGCGAGTCCTGGGCGGACGTCTCATTCTGTTAGCGATCGGCCTCTATGGATGATCCGCGCAAACTGGAAGTTCACAACCGGCGCTTCGAGAGGGAAAGTGGGTGGCTACTTTCCGCCACGTCGTGGAAGGCTTGCACCTGATGGGAAACAAGCGCACTCTGCTCTCACCTCGGGGCATCAGCGTGCTCTATGTAGCGGTGCAATTCGTATCGCTGTGGGCCGTGATGAAGGCCTATGAGTTGGATCTTTCCATCTGGGCTGCGGCGGGCGATTGTGACGGTCATCCGTCTGTGGACGGTGGTACCGAACGCGCCGGGGAATCTCGGGTTTCTGAACGCGGCGTGCGTGGTGGCGCTGAAGGGACTCGACGTGGAGCCGAAGGTGGCGACGACATTCTCGATCATTCTTTTCGGGGTTTGGACGCTGCCGATCGTGCTGTCGGGCGCGGTTGCGACGGCGCTGACAGGCTCGAATATTGCGGAATTGCGGAGGCGGGCGCGAATGAGGATGGAAGGATAGCTACCGAAGATGTTCGAGCCGTTCTTCGACGCGCGTCAAGCGGTTGTCCAGTTCGATCAGCTTGCCGACGATCAACTCGAGCCGATCGTTCATCTTGGCTTCCAAATTCGAGAGACGGCTCTCGACACGGCTTTCGAAGTTTGAGACATGGTTTTCCAGCGCACTCAGTCGGGAGTTCAAGGTCGAAAACTGAGCATTGAACTGCATCGCGTTGATTAGGACGCCAACCAGCACCGCAATGGTCGGTAACCCGACAGCCAAATATAGTTGTGCGTCGTTCATTTGAACGCCTCCTTCAGCCTAGCATTTACATAGTGTTTTCGCGGCTCCATTCCTCGCTATAATTTTTCTATGCTGACGCCCACCGAAAAAATCTGGCACAACGGCCGCTTCATTCCCTGGAAGGACGCCACCATTCACGTCCTTTCGCACGTGGTGAGCTACGGCAGCTCCGTGTTCGAGGGCATCCGCTGCTACGCCACCCCGGCTGGTCCGGCGGTATTCCGCCTGCGCGAACACGTCCGCCGCCTGATCGATTCGGCCAAGATCTATCGCATGGAAAACCTCGGCTACTCGCAGGCCGAACTGGCGCGAAGCGATGCTGGAACTGGTACGCGTCAACAAGATGGATTCCTGCTACATCCGGCCGATCGTGATGCGCGGCTACGGCGACATCGGCGTGAACGGCATGAAGAATCCCGATCGAAGTCTACATCGCCTGCTGGAACTGGGGCAAGTATCTGGGCGAAGAGGCGCTGGCCGAAGGCGTGGACGTCTGCGTTTCGAGCTGGACCCGCATGGCGCCCAACACCCTGCCCGCGCTGGCCAAAGCCGGCGCCAACTACATGAACTCGCAGCTCATCAAGATGGAGGCGATCGACCAACGGCTACGTGGAAGGCATCGCGCTCGATACCGACGGGCTATGTCAGCGAAGGCTCGGGCGAAAACATCTTCGTGGTGCGCGACGGCAAGATCCTGACGCCGCCGCTGGGCGCTTCGGTGCTGCCGGGCATCACGCGCGACGCGATCCTCACGCTGGCGCGCGATCTCGGCATTCCGGTTGTCCGAGCAGTTGATTCCGCGCGAGATGCTGTACATCGCCGACGAGGTGTTCTTCTCCGGCACCGCCGCCGAGATCACGCCGATCCGCTCGATCGACCGCATCACGATCGGCAAGGGCCGCCGCGGACCGGTGGCCGAGAAGCTGCAGAAGGAGTTTTTCGGGATCATCGACGGCACGCGGCCCGACACGCACGGCTGGCTTTCGCCCGTGCATGCGCGCAACCCGTCGGAGCCAAGTAAGCCGCAAAAATGAGCTTAGGCTGCGCGGACAACCGGATGACCACCTCCCCCGAGATTTGCCATCCCGAATTGCGCGGCCGCCTAATGGTCTACTCTTTTTAGCGCGACGGGTGCCGGAATGCCACAAGGAATCTCATGCGCGCGCAGCGCTTTTCAACAGATTTTTTTGCGCCTGCGATCCCTTGCACTTAGCGGCGCGCGCATTGTGGCAAAGTTGTGAATAAACCGAAGGCCGCTATGAACTGTTCCGGCATCGACGCGCTCACGCGGCAAGCCGGTATCGAAATCGAGTTCGGCGAGACGATCCACTCGGTGCGCCGCGGCAGCGCGCCGTCGGAGACTATACTCGCGCCCGGCTGGATCGATATCCAGGTGAACGGCTTCGCGGGCGTGGACTACAACCATCCGCGCGACGCCGCACGAGGAGATCGCGCGCTCGATCCGCGTGCAATTCGCGACCGGCGTCACGCGCTTCTATCCCACGGTGATCACCGGCGCGCCGGAGGATATGGAAGCGCGCGCTGCGCAATCTGGCGCGCGCGAAGGACTCGCTGCCGAGGGCGAGGCGATGGACGGCTTCCACGTGGAGGGCCCGCACATCGGCATCGAGGACGGCCCGCGCGGCGCGCATCCGAAGCACTGGGTGCGCAAGCCCGATTTCGACGAGTTCCGCCGCTGGCAGGACGCCACCGAGGGCCGCGTCCGCATCGTGACGCTCTCGCCGGAATGGCCCGAGGCGCCGCGCTACATCGAGCGCATCGTGGCGGAAGGCGTGGTGGCGTCGATCGGCCATACCGGCGCGAGCGCGGAGCAGATCGCCGATGCGGTTGCGGCGGGCGCGACGCTTTCGACGCACCTGGGCAACGGCGCGCACGCGGTGATGCGGCGGCATCCGAACTACATTTGGGACCAGCTTGCGGAAGACCGCCTGATGGCGGATTTCATCGTCGACGGCATTCACCTGGGCGCCGCGTTTCTCAAGACGGCGTTACGCGCGAAGGGCATGGAGCGGTCGGTGCTGGTGACGGACGCTTCCGCTCCCGCGGGCGCGAACGCCGGGGCGCTATTTTCTGGGCGAGCAGGCGGTGGATCTCACCGAGGACGACCGCGTGGTGCTGGCGGGAACGGACAAGCTGGCGGGCAGCGCGCTGCGCATGGATCGCGCCGTGGAGAATGTGATGCGCATGACCGGCGTATCGCTGGCGGACGCAGTGCGCATGGCGACGGTCAACGCGGCAAAGGCTGGCAAAGTTCCGGGCCGCGGAAATGGCGTCGCCGTCGGTGATCGCGCCGACCTTGTGCAATTCGCATGGGACGGGCGCCGGATAGACGTCCGCAGCGTTTGGGTGGGCGGAGAGCGCGTACTCTGACGCCCACGAAACCTATCTTATTTACTCCGCGGGCTGATTCACGGTGAATGCGTACAGACTGTCGCCCGCCGCGACTAGCACGTATTGCTTGCCGTCGAGCATGTAGGTGATCGGGCCCGCGCTGGGCGCACCCATCAGCGTCGAGTGCCAGAGGATCTTTCCGTTGGCCGCATCGAACGCGATGAGGTTCTGGCCGTTGCTGGTGAACAGCAGCTTCCCGGCGGTCGAGAGGTGGTTGACAATGCCGCCGCCGCTGGGCCAGTCGTGCTGCCAGACGATCTTGCCGGTGTGATAATCGATCGCCACGAGCGCGTTGCCTTCGTTGCCCACGCCGCTATCCAGACCGCCCCACCCTTCCGGATGGTCGTCGGTGTCGGTCAGATAGAACATGCTCCACGACCGGCTGGTTCCCACATAGAACAGCCCCGTCTGCGGGCTGAAGCTCGGCGCCTGCCAGTTGGTGGCGCCGTTCGAGGACGGCGAAACCAGCACGCCATCGGTGGTGGGAAACTTCTTCGGATCGCCGATCGGCTGGCCCTTTGCGTCGAAGCCCTTCGCCCAGTTCAAGCGTGTCGATGAACGGCGCGCCGACGAGCCGCTTTGCCGGTGGCGCGGTCGAGCACGAAGAAGTATCCGTTGCGGCTGGCTTGCGCGACCAGCTTGCGCGGCTGTCCGTCGATCGTTCCATCGAACAAGCACGGGCGTTTCGACCGCATCCCAATCGTGTACGTCGTGCGGCGAGGCCTGGAAATACCAGACCATCTTGCCGGTATCGGGATTGAGCGCGACGATCGAGCACGTATACAGGTTGTCGCCCTTGCGGCTCTGCTCCGCCATCACCGGATTCGGATTGCCGGTGCCGACGATATACAGGTTCAGCTCGGGATCGTAAGTGCCGGGCATCCACGCCTGTCCGGTGCCGTGCGCGGCGGCGTATTCGTCGGGCCAGGTCTCGATGCCGGGCTCGCCTTTGCGCGGCGTCGGTCCACCACTTCCACTGCAGCGCGCCGGTTTCCGGGTCGCGCGATTGGATGAAGCCGGGGTTATCCAGATGGTCGCCGCCGATGCCGGCGATGACGTGATTGCCGATGATGACGGGCGCGACCGTGGACGTGTAATCCAGCTTCGGATCGGCGATGCGAGACCTTCCAGCGCTCTTTGCCGGTGCGCGCGTCGAGGCTGACCAGGTTGCTGTCCGGCGTTTCGAAGAACAGCCAGTTGCCGTACATGCCGACGCCGCGATTGCCGATGGTGCTGCCGGTGTTCGGCGGATATTGGTAGTGCCACAGCTCGCGGCCGGTGCGCGCGTCGGCCGCCCAGACGTTGTTGGGCGAGGTGAAGTAGAGGATGCCGTTCACCATCAGCGGCGTCGATTTGATGGTGACCGGGGCTCCGCCGCCGCCGCGTCCTCCCGCTCCGCCGCCGCCCGCGGTGAAGCGCGTGGCCCAGGCGAGCGACAGCGTGTGGACGTTCGAGGTATTGATCTCGGTGAGCGGGCTGAAGCGCCGGCCGGAGTAATCGCCGTTGTAAGTGGGCCAGGAATCGGCTTTCGGCTTGAGTAACTCGGCTTGAGTGAGCCCTTGCGCGAAAGTCAGCCCGGCGCGCGGCCAGCAATGCGGAAGAGCAGAAATCGTGGGTCTTCATTTCAGGGTCACCAGATAGGCAGTCACGTTATGGATGTCGGCGTCGGTGTACTTGGCCAGCAGATCGGTGTGCGGCTTCAGCGGATCGTGTAATTTCGACCTTGGGAGCGGCGCCGTCGCGCGTGAAGGAGTGGTACGTCGCCGGCCGAATCGCGAAGCGAGACGCTGAAATCGTCGATGCGATCGAGCATACCGGAAACCTTCTGGCCCGATGGTAGCGTTACCGTAACCGTGGTCTCGCCACGGGCCGACGCCGTCGCGCCTCCACGTCCGCCGCGGCCGCCGCCTCGTCCTCCGCGCGGTTGCAGCCAGCGCGCTTGCAGCGCAAAGCCGTCATAGCGCGCGCCGATGCCTTTCAGATCGCCGGTCGGCCGAGTGGCACCCGCTGCAGGTGACCTTGAAGTAGGCCTCGCCTTTCTTGGCGATCGCCCGTAAGCACGTCCTGGTAAGCATAGGTGGTGCGATGGTCGGCGGCATAAGTCTGCACGTGCAGCCAATCCACCAGGTCGGAGATCTGCGCCTCGGTAAGGCCCAACTTTGGCATGCCCGCGTCGGGCCGGCCGTTGCGCAGGACGGGCGCGATTAGGATGCCCTTTTCGTCGTCGAGGACTACCAGCGAGCGCACCAGATCGGGCGCGCCCGCTCCGCCATGGCCAGTGGGGCCGTGGCATCCGGCGCAAAAGGACCCGTAGAGCGCCGTGCCGCGCTCATAGGCCTTCGGATCGACCTTCGCGCCCGCGATGGCGGCGGCTGTGACGGCTTTGTCGTTGGCGGCGCGCGCTCCGGCCCCGGTGACGGCCGGTTCTTGAGCGTACAAAAAGGCGGACGGCGCGAGCAGCAGCAACAGCAGCAGCAACGCGGTCCGGTGACGATCGAACATGGATACCCCCAAAAGGAATAGTGTACGATGGCGGGGCGCGACGCGTTAAGACTTGCTACGTTTCAGCTCTTCGAGCGTGCTGCGCAGCGTGGGAAGGACGGCTAAATCTTTCTCCGAGCCGATCTTCTCCTTGATGGAAATTATGGTTCCCAAGTCCAGGACACGAATCCGCAGGGAGCCGTCGATCTCAATTTCAGGTGAATTCGGAAGCAATTCCTCATATCCAAGTCCTTCGCCAGCAGTTCCGAGTAGATCGACCGGCCCATACACTGTCAATAGATTCAAATGCTTTCCCGCTGCGACGTGGCTCTGGTTCGGGCGAAGTTTTCGATCCGGTTGGATCCGAAAAATCGCATCTGACTGCTCCAGCCATCGCAGGATCCGCGTAAGGTTTCCCGAAGCGCGGGAAAAGACAACATCGACGTCTCGGGTGACTACTGGAGCGCCCTGTATGATCGCAGCCAATCCGCCGACCAGAATGAAGTCGATGCCCGCATCGCTGAGGCTCCTCAGCGCTCCGTAGAATCTAGCGTTTTGCATTCCGTTCGCGAATCGCCAGTATTTCGTTGATTAGCTCTTCGGCGGATGCAAGCCGTTCGAATGGCGTAAGCGAAATGCTCCACCGAATCAAGGAAAGATCGACGCCGGCCTCATCATAATCCAGGGGAGGCGGCCCAACCTCTAGCGCAGCTTCCGGGTGGTTCACGCCTTCATCATACCGCGCTTCGACTACCATATCTCCATGGATGCCCATCCTCCGCTTGGCTACAACACCTACTCCGTACGCGCCATGCGCTGGCACGACGTGCAACTGCTCGAATACGCGGCGAGTCTCCAACTCGACGCCGTCTACCTGCAGGATTCCATCGACCCCGCCAACAACGAACCCGCGCACTGGAAGGAGCTCAAGGACGCATCCGCACGTCTCGGATTGCGCCTTGATGGCGGCGATGCGGGCGCGCTCCCGCGCACTCCCGATGGTATGCCCGCCACCCTGCTGCACCTGCGCGAAGGCATCCGGCACGCTGTGGGCATCGGATCGAAACTGGTGCGCTTCCGCGTGGCCGGCGACCGCGCCAGCCTGCCGCCCGGCCCAGTTGAAAAGACGATGGAGACCTTTATCACTACGTTGCGCAGCGTCCGCAGCGAGGCGATGGACGCCGGCGTGAAGTTCGCCATCGAGAATCACAAGGACCTGTACTGCTGGCAGACGCGGCAATGCATCGACGGCGCTGGCAAGGAGTTCGTCGGCTCTTATCTCGACACTGGCAACCCGGTCTTCGTCATGGAAGATCCACTCTCGACGGTGGAGACTCTCGGGCCGGTGGCGGTGATGCTGCACCTGCGCGATTCGGTGGTGTACGAAACGCCCAACGGCGTCGCGGTGCAGTGGGTCCCGCTCGGCGAAGGCGTGGTGGATTTCAAGAAGATCGTCGCCAAGGCGCGCGAGGTGTGCCCGCCGATTGCGGTCTACAACAAGCCGATCACCGGGCGGCCGCCGCAGCATCTGGCGATTTACGATCCGGCGTTCATGAAGAACTGGGGCGACATGCGGGCCTCGGACTTGGCGCGATTCCTCGCGTTGGCGAAGCAGGGGCATCCGTATGAAGGTCACATGGTGATTGAGGACGTGCCCGGCAAGACGCCGGAGGCGATTGCTGCCGCGCTGCAGTTTCAGCAGCAGGACCATATGAAGCGCGGCGTGGAGTATGCGCGGAAGACGCTGGATTTGGGCGTGAAGTGGCGTTAGGCGGAGCTCCATCGTTTGACCTTTCGGGCCGGCGCGGAGTAGGGTGACAGTACAGACAAGAGGAGTTATTCCTGACGATCACGCTTGACCTTCAACCCTATGTCGAACGTGGCCTCGTGAGCGAAGCTCAGCTTCGAGGCGTATCGCTCCAGGACTACGTGCGGGAGATCGTCGCACCGTGAAGCTCATCTGTCGCAACAGGCGTTGGCGCCACCTCGCCCCGCGCAGGCCGCTAACTTGGTGGAGCTTCCGAACCAATCCGGGGATTGCTCACCGATGACGAAATTGATACATCATCCTGTCTTAGCCGATCGATAGAGCCGCCCAATCGATCGATGATACCGTTGTGGCTTGGGGAGCGGATAATTTCCGTGACGCAGCGTTTGCAGGGCCTCGCGGTGTGCTTCAGGTTCTACCGTTGGTAAAACGGTAGCGGCGCATTAATACGGGGCTTCCTTGTTGTATGCTGCGTTTGGGAGATCGTGGTGAGGCCTCGAATTTTTGCCCTCTGCTTTGGGTTTTCGGTTTCTTGCCTTAACGCGCAGAAGCCTGTCTGGCCACCGGAGCCGGGACATACGCAAATCCCGCTATGGCCAGGGGCGGCGCCCGATGCGCAACCTGTGGCGGGGCCGGAGTACTCCACGACAATGCAAAGCAGGACGATCTCATTGCCGGCCGGCCGTTGGTATATGTGGAACAGGTCTCGCGACCCACGATGACGGTCTATTCGCCAAAGGGAAAGAATACCGGCGCCGCGGTCGTCGTGTTTCCCGGCGGTGGGCTATTGGGATTCTGGCGATCGATCTCGAAGGCACGGAGGTCTGTGACTGGCTGACGTCGAAGGGGATCACGTGCGTGCTGTTGAAGTACCGCGTGCCGCGGTGACGGACTGCGAGCCGCAATCGGGGCCATATCCGAAAGCGCCGATGGCGCTGGAAGATGCGCAGAGGACGGTGGGGCTGGTCCGCTTCCAGCCGCGGAGTGGCATATCGATCCGCACAAGATTGGAGTGCTCGGATTCTCAGCGGGCGGGCATCTGGTGGCAGCAATCAGCACGCATTTTGAGAAGCGTCTGTACCCGCTGTCGATGCCGCCGACAAGGAAAGCTGCCGTCCGGATTTCGCGGTCGCTCTTTATCCCGGGCATCTCTGGATCGAGTCCGAAAATTTGAGTTGAATCCAGACTGTTCCCGTCACCCGCCAGACGCCTCCTACCTTTTTGCTGCAGGCCGAGAATGATCACGTGGACAGCGTCAACAACTCGCTGGTTTATTACATCGCGCTGAAGAACGCCGGGGTTCCGGTGGAAATGCATTTGTACGCGGAGGGCAGGCACGCCTTCGGGCTGCGGCCGCACGAAGTTTCCGATCACGCGATGGCCAGAGCTGGTGGAGACGTGGTTGCGGACGATCGGGATGCTGCCGAAGTAGAACGCCTGAATGTCGATGCTGGATTGCCTCAAGCGCCTCGTTCGCGAAACAGCCAGTCTTTCTGTCACACTCGCGTCCATGCGTGGCAATTCGCGTGTCGGACAGGCGCCCGAAAATTCGTGCGGCGCTTCACCCCCGAAAAAAAACACGGGCGGGCTATCGAAGGAATTTCTACCTCAGCATAGCTGCCAGGCGTTGCCGCATTGCACCGCTGCTGCTACCCTGTCAGAGAATTTGGGAGTTCGTTGCCGCCCATTTCGGGGTGGTCTGGGACTTTCGTCCGGGAAGACGTCGATCAATTTGACACTTGACCACCCAATCGGCGGGTAACAGCGCAGTGGCGGCATTTTCCGACAAAACGGAGACCACGAATAGAAAGGGGGGGCCTTGGGAAAATTTCGTGCGGCGCTTCGCGCCGCAGAGAAACACGGGGGGCTTACTCGAAAGGGATGTCCACTTCGGCAAAGCTGCCGGGTGTTGCCGCGTTAACGGCCACCACCACCCGGTCAACGTAACGGCGCAACATCGGCCATTGCTGATTGCCGATAACCACGAAGGCGATTTTTCGCCCGTCAGATTTTGCTGGTACCGCATGTTCTTGTCGGTCGTCAGCAAAAGTTCGAAGCCCGCCGCCTCAGCCGCATCTATCAGTTCGCCGTTTACAAGCCGGTCCCATCCGCGTTCGATGGCTTCAACAACGACATGGCCCTTGAGGCAAACGCGGAGCGGGGCGGGAGTGCCGTTATCAAAGAGTATGAGCATCGACCGTCTGGGCTGGCTGGCTGCATGGCCGGGGGCGCGTCCAGGCTTCGCGCCGCGAATTCGATCACCGCTACCACCTGTTCGCGCGACAAATGGAACCACTCCATGATCTCGTCGATCGAGGCTCCCGCTTCCAGATTGTCAAAGACAACGGAAACCGGCGTCCGCGTATCCCGGAATACCCACGCGCCGCTGCGCTTGCCGGGGATGCTCTCCACGGCGGGACATTGTGACCAATCGAGGGTTGCTGTTGCCATGATCTGCGCTCTTTCTTTTAGAGTACGTCAGATAGCACAGGAAAATGAGCCGGAGGGCGATTTGAAACACATCTGCCGATGGAACTCAAGGCGTCTGATCCGGATGGCGCGGATTTTCCCGACGCCGTTCGACAGTCATGGCCGATTGATCCACTTCTCTATTACTGCGCCCCAGCCACCGGCAGCCATATCGCGCTGGCCCGATCCCCCGACCGGAAGATCGACAGCGTCGCTTTCACATAATCCGCCGCCTTCGCAAAAAAGATATTCGGCACATAGCTCTGCGGATTGCGGTCGTAAAGCGGAAACCAGCTTGATTGAATCTGCACCATGATCCGGTGGCCCGGCAGAAATACATGATTGGCGGTCGGCAGTGCGAAGCGGTAGCGTTGCGTTTTACCCGCCGGAATCGGCCGACGGATGCTCGAAGCTCTCGCGATAGCGGCCGCGGAAAATGTCCATCGAAACCGCCAGCTCGATAGCCGCCCATTTCCGGCTGGCTCGGGACTTCGTCCGGAAAGACGTCGATCAACTTCACCACCCAATCGGCGTCTGTGCCGCTGGTTGCGGCAAAGAGATCGGCAATGGGCGCGCCGCCGAGGCGCACCGGCTCGGTGAGCGCGGGCGTTTGATACGTCAGCACGTCAGTCCGATCTGCGACCGATCGCTGATCGGCCACCAGCCACGGTTCGCCAGCGATCGGAATCGGAGAAGCGCACTGGTCGCGGCAAATACGGCACCGGCTTGGCCGGATCGGAAACGTAGCTGTCGGCGGCGCTCCCGCGTCGCGGGCTTATCGAATCCCAAGCCGAAGTCGGCCTGCGAGATACAGTGGCTTCATCGGCGCGGCGCAACCCGTGCTCGCACGCCAGCGGCCAGTTGTCCAAACGGTCCCAATGGTTCTCGCCGGTGTTGTAGATAAACACGGGCGGCGTGTTCGGCTTTGCGGCGCCCGTCTTCAGATACTGGTCGAAAAACGGGCTCAGCACATCGCGGCGAAACTGTAGATGCCGTGTCGCCATCCCAACTCAGCGGACCCAGATTGTATCCGTCGTAATTGACTTGGCTGTGCCGCCAGGGCCCCATCACGAGATAGTTGTGATCGGCCTGGCCCTTGGCCTTGAGCGCCAGGTAGCAATGAATCGCGCCCCACATATCCTCCTGGTCCCACAGTCCTTGAATCCACATCGTCGGCACCTGCGACGGACGCTCCGCCACCAGCTTGTCGAGCGCCTGTCCTTGCCAGAATGCGTCGTAGGCGGGATGCTCCATCATCTTCTCCGCCCACGGCAATTGATCGAGCCCATGAGCCGCGCATAGTTGCCGGCCGAGCCCGCCCGCCGAAAAGTCTCGTAATCGTCATAGGCTCCGCGCGCGACGGTTCTCCCTCGCCCTGCTTCGTCGTCTGGCCCGACGTGTAATCGAAATTCGGTTGACGAAACGCGCCGTAGTGAAACCAGTCGTCGCCCATCCAGCCATCCACCATCGGGCTCTCCGGCGCCGCGACCTTCAACGCTGGATGCGGCCCGAGCAGCGCCATGACCACCGTGAAGCCCTCATAGGATGAGCCGATCATGCCGACACGGCCGTTCGATTCTGGCGTATTTTTCACCAGCCAGTCGATCGTGTCATAGGCGTCCGTCACATGGTCCGTTGTGGTCGTGTTCAGAGGACCGCGCACCGGCCGCGTCATGACGTAGTCGCCCTCCGATCCATACTTGCCGCGAACGTCCTGGAACACGCGAATGTAGCCGTCGCGAACGAACACTTCATCCGCCGCGCGGAAGGGTCGAAAGCATGTGCGGGCTGTCGTTGCGCGTCAGTGCGCTTCGAAGCGTTGTAAGGCGTGCGCGTCAGGAAAATCGGCGCATTGCTTGCGCCTTTCGGCACCACGATGACCGTGTGCAGCTTCACGCCATCGCGCATCGGGATCATCACGTCGCGCTTGACATAGTCGTAGCCGGCGTTGGGGACGAATGTCTTGGGGATGTCGCTCGATTGCTGCGGAGCGGCGGCAAACGGATAGGCGGCAAGGGCGCACAAAGCTGCGAGAGGGCACAAAGGACGGCGGAAATGCATCTTTCAATTCTAGCGATTACCAGACGCGCCGCCCGCTTCCACCGCTATAATCGATTTATGTTCTTTCGCCGCGAGCAGCCCAAGATTCTCACCTTCGCCGATCGCCTCGACAACCTTCGTAAATCCGGCTTCAGCGTGAACTCCGTTCCGAACGGCGCCACGCGCGTCACCCGCGGATTTTGCGCCGTCGATTTGAAGGAGAATGGGGCCTCCGTGGATGTCAGCGACCGCGCCGGCATCGTGATGGGCAACGAGATTGGCGTGCTCGTGGATGGCGGCTATCAGAAGTTCTTCCAGACTCCAAGCGGCAGACGCAAGCCCGCGCTGGCGGAAGAATTGAAGGCCCTGCACGAGTTCGAAGAGGATGTAAAGGAGGGGCTCGGGCAGGTGAACCTTTATAACGAAGCACTGGGAACGGTGTCCACGCTTTACCTCTACGATCGCGTTGCGGATCGCGACCGGGGCGTACCGAAGCGGGCCTGGGAAAACTGAACGCCAAGACCGCGAACCGTGCGGCTAGCTTCCGCAAGAAGACGCTTTCAGCCAGCTGTTGCCGTGAAGTTTGCATCATTTGCGGACGGAGATAAGCAGCGTACATCCGCCCGCGTGAAGTGTGAGGAAACGCGCCTCCGTCTCGAGTTCGGCGTGGCCTCTCGCGCCAGCTTCCCCGCATCATGGATGCATGGCGACAACGCAACCCAAACAGCCCTTTCTCTCCGACATACAGGAGATTCGCAAGCGGGCGCGGAAACATATGGAAAAAGGCGCGGTGACCGAAGGTTATAAGGCCGATCTGGAAACCGTGCTCAAAGTCTTGAACGAAGCGCTGGCCACGGAAATCGTATGCGTGTTGCGCTACAAGCGGCATCACTATATGGCCAAGGGACTCAGCGCTCAATCGGTGGCGGATGAGTTTGCGGAACACGCAGCCGAGGAACAGACCCACGCCGATAGCATCGCGCAACGCATCGCCGAGTTGGGCGGTGAGCCGAACTTCAGCCCCGAAGGGCTCGCAGCACGGAGTCACTCCGAGTACGTCGAGGGCGATTCGCTCACCAGCATGATCAAGGAAGACCTCGTGGCTGAACGCATCGCGATTGAATCTTACAGCGAAATCATCCGGTACCTGGGAGAGAACGATCCTACAAGCCGGCGCATGATGGAAGAGATCCTCGCCAAGGAGGAGGAGCACGCAGAGGATATGCTGTCGCTGCTCGATCGGGTAGGTAAAGCGGGGCTATAAGGCCCCGCCATTCATCCTGTTCCACGCAATCGTTACTGATTTCTCCAACAGCTTGTTTACTTCTTGAGCACCAGAGGATAGCTTCGGTCCCACGAAGCAACGCTGCCGATCGGCGCTCCGGATATAACGATTTCGACGCGGCGATTGGCTTCACGCGATTGCGCGGTATTATTCGGGCCGATCGGCCGCGTATTGCTCAACGCGCGCACCGTCACCCCGTCCGCCGGCACGCCCGCTCGAACCAACGCCTCGCGGACGGTAGCGGCGCGAGACGCGGCGAGGCGCTCGGCTTCGGGCTCCGCAATATCGCTATTGCCCTCTACCTCGACAATCAATCCCGGATGTGCTGCCACCAGCGAGGCAACCTGCGAAATATTACCCAGCGACTGGGGATCGAGCACGGCGCCGCGGAAATCGAAGCTCGATACCGTCGCGACCAAGCCTCGCGGCGTATCGTGCGAAGGAAAGTACGCGTTGAGGCGTTGAGCTAAAGAGGCGCGCAATTCACGCTGCGGCCGATCGTCCATTTGCAATGGAGGCGGCGGTTTGACGGCGGAATAGTCGATTGGCGGCGGAGGCGGAGTTTGGCGCTGTTCCAGTTGCACGCGGTCGGCGGAGGCTTCGGCCAGCGCCGCAGCCTGCGCAGCCGCCTGAGCTTGCGCGGCTTGTGCTTGCGCCTGCGCCTGAACCGCCTGTTGTTTGGCCTGTTCGGCCTGCGCTTCGGCCGCTAGCCGCAATTGGCGCTCGCTCTCGGCCGCGCTGTGGGCGCTCGCTATCTCCGCATCTTTCGCGCGTTGGCCGGCCAAAGTGCGGGCGTCTTCGGCGGTTTGCGAAGCCTCGCGCGCCGCCGCGATGACAAGACTCTTGTCCGCTTTCTGATCGTGTAGCCTCTGGGCGTTTTGCAGCTGCGTTTGTGCCTTACTCAAAACGTCGCCGGCGTATTGAGCGGCGCTGGAGGCCTGCGCGATCTGCACGGCGTTCTGCGCCTGGTAAAGCTCGAGCAGGGTTTCGTACTCGCCCATTGAGACCTTCTGGCCCTCGTTTTCAGAGTTGAGATTGACAGGCTTGTTATACGTGTATCCTTGGCGCGGCATCAGTTCGTAGCGAACCTGCACAGGTTCGATGGAGCCAATGGTATCCGGACGTATTTCGTTCTCCATCACGACTACGTCACCAGGCTGACGGACAGCCGCATAAGGCTCCGCGGTCACAATCATGCCGAACGCTTGCAGATCTGTCGTGACATGTGTTTTCGCTTTATCGGAAGAGCCCGGAATGATCTCACCCAGGTTTTTAGAGTGGCCTTCGGGCGTAATCGCCCACAAGACATAGGTCAAGTACTCGCGTCCGAAGCGGCTAGGCGCTGGGAGATGGCTGAAATTGGCATCGATTTCGGTGCGTCCGGCCTTCGATTCGACGGTGGCGTCGCCCTTCGATTCGGGCAAAAGCACTGTGCCACGGAAATCGATAGGGGTGGGACCGGTACGGTATTGATAATTTACCGCTTTAACCGTGCGTTCTACTACGGTGAGGCGGTAAATTGGAACGCTTTGCGCGTATGCCGAGACTGTGAAACTCAGTCCAAGTATCGCCGCAAGAGGTAGTTGGCGAATCATTTCAAGGCCTCCAGTGACATATGGCTGGCAAGCTATTGGCCAAATTACATGCGCGGACCAGCGAGGCCTCAATTTCATTCTCGAAACTAAACTTGCTTTTCGCCGCAGGTTCAGGCAACCTAATACGTTTTCCCCTTTTTTTCATGCTTGTACACGTGCTATATCACGATCACTGCTTCGACGGCGCCGCCTCGGCCGCATTCTTCACTCGGTTTATCGGGGGCGCTGTCCATACGGGCGCGCGTTTCGAATATACCGGTATGGCGCACAGAGCGGCGCAGCAGTTCGACCCGGCATTGTTCAGCGGAGACGAAACCGCCATTGTCGATTTTAAGTATTCGAGCGATCCGCGCCTTACATGGTGGTTCGATCATCATCAGAGCGCGTTTCTGAGCGCGGCCGACGCTGAACATTTCCGGCAAGATACGACGGGGCGGAAACTCTACGACCCAAGTTATAAATCCTGTACAGCGTTTATCCGCGACGTGGCGTGCAACCAATTCGGATTCCGCGCGCCAGACCTGGACGATTTAGTGAAATGGTCACTGGTCATCGATGGCGCACAATATCCAGATGCGAAAACAGCCGTAGAACTCGGCGCGCCGGCGATGAAACTGACGCTGGTGATCGAAGCCGCGAAGGGCTCGGGGATCGTGCGTAAGATTATCGGATGGATGCAGCGGCTGCAATTAGCGGAGATCGTTGATCAGGCCGAGATACGCGAGTTATACGAGCCGCTATACCGCAGGCACCTGGATTCGATCGGCCTGATCGGAACGCTAGCCAAGGAAGACAGCGGAGTCGTGTACTTCGATTTGGCGGGTCACGAAATCGAAGGATATAACAAGTTTATTCCGTATTATCTCTTTCCGGAATCGACTTACACCGTGTCGGTGATGCCATCTAGCAACCGGACGAAGATCTCGGTGGGATCGAACCCATGGGCGCCTGTCGAGCCGAAGCATAATCTGGCCACAATCTGCGAGCGCTACGGCGGCGGCGGGCATGCGCGAGTGGGCGCCATTAGCCTTGAGCCCGGGGCACTCGAGAAGGCGCGAAGCGTGGCAGCGGAGATTGTCGAGGAATTGAAGCAGTAGCCCCAACGTGGCACACCGGAAGGCGGGATCATGCGCGGCCCGCAGCACAATCGCTTTTTCCCATTCGGCAGGATGAGGCTCCCGATTCGCTGAACTCAGGTGGGCCAGCGAAACCCCGCTTCAGCGCATCGTGGGTGCCATCCGACGGAGTATCGATCCGTGAGGCTCGAAAAGCGGAGTCTTATTACCCCATCAAATCTATAGAGTTTTGTAATATTACCGTCGCCGGAGGGGCAATAGCGGCTTGGATATCGATAATTCAGAGGCGTGCGGTATTGATGTATTAGCCAATAATTCCCACAGAAATAGTACCAGTACCGTCATGATGTTGTCACGATTGCGAAATAGATGATTGTCTATAAAATAAGTAGACAGAATCTAACGAGGAGCAAGGCATGTCGCAATCGGAAAGCACGGAGGAAGCAGGTTGTCCTGGAATCGCCATTGTTGGCGGAGGCTGTAGTGGCCTCTTGGTGGCCGTTCAACTATTGAAACTCCGCTATCGGGGCCGCATCACCATCATCGAACCACGGTCGAAGTTGGGACGCGGGTTAGCCTATTCAACCCAGTTCGACGAACACCTTCTCAATGTTCCAGCTGGAAAAATGAGCGCTATGCCCGACGCCCCCGATCATTTCCTGCGGTGGCTCAAGACCCACGGATTTGCCGGCGCCACGGCGGCCACCTTCGCTCCCAGGCGGGTTTACGGAGAGTACCTCGAGGACGTCCTTAACGCGGAAATGCGCGCCGGAGATTGCCGGAACTTCCGCCACATTTGCGCGGAAGTATTGGATATCGGCGCTGATGGCGGCGGCGCGCATCTGACGCTTAGCGACCAGTCGATGCTGCGTGCGGAAAGAGTGGTGCTCGCTTTGGGGAATCCGGCTTCGTGCCAACATCCCGACCTCTCGACGCAGTGTCTTGATGATCGATGGCAATCTTCGCCATGGATTGGGGATGGCCTTCGCGTCCGCTTCGCCGGGGAGCGCATCCTGCTTTTAGGAATGGGCTTGACCGCGGTCGATTCCGTGATGGCTCTGCAGAGCCAGGCAACGCCTTGCCAGACATACATGATCTCTCGCCGCGGAATTCCGCCTCAGGTCCACAATCTCCGTCTTCCCACTTCTATGCCGCCGATTTTTGGGGAATACGGCAACCTCCGCCTGATGTTTCGAGAGTTACGCGCACAAATCGGAGTCATGCGTGAACAGGATCTCTGCTGGCGGGTCGCAATCGATTCCTTGCGCCCGGTCTCCAATGAGATGTGGCGAGGGCTTTCCGTTTCCGATCGAAAAAGGTTCCTGCGCCATTTGAAGACCTATTGGGAGGCTCACCGGCACCGCATGGCGCCCGAAATCCGCCAGCGCATGGACCAATACCGGGCAGAGGGCAAAGTGCAGGCAATTGCAGGACGAGTGCGCGACACTTCCACCCACGGCACAGCCATTCAAGCTCGGATCGCCCTGAGGCGAGGAGGCGAACAACTGTTGGAGGTAGACCGGATCGTCAGTTGCACAGGCATACAGGAAAACTATAGAGAAAGTCCACGCGGCCTGATCCGGCGGCTGATAGCCAAAGGCCTCGCCAGCGCAAACGACTTGGGAGCCGGCTTTCGCGCGGATCGCCACGGCGCCCTGGTCGATGCGGAGATGCGCGCGTCATCCACTCTCTTCACGTTAGGGCCTCCGCGCCGAGGAGAGGTCTTTGAAACTACCGCGGTTCCTGAGATCCGCGCGCAGGCCAAGGAACTCGCGGTTCACCTCACCCGTGCCACGTTACAGTAAGCGCGCTTAGAAACCGGCGGCGTTCCCAGTGTTCGTCCCCTGCGAATTCCGGTTGCCACGGTGTTGAAGGGTCGCCGAGCGCATTCTACCCTGCACGCTTCCCCTTACTTTCAAGCCTTCACGCAAATACTGCCCTTGGGGTATGGGAATCCAGTTCCGCACGGCGTACTGTGAAATGATGAGGATGATTATGGGCATGCGGCAGCGGCTTCCCATCTTCCGCTTAGGGATCGTCCTCGTTCCCTGCCTGGTGCTCGGCCTCGCGCAACTTTACGGAAATCCTCCTCTTCAGCTTTACGGAGATAACGCCCCGCCGCGCGAACCGCAGATGGTGGAACTGAACGTGGTGGCGGTTGATGCCAAGGGACAACCCGTCACCGATTTGACGCGCGACGAGCTCCGCATAACCGATTCCAACAAGCCGCAGACCATCACCTTCTTTCATCATCGCGACGACGCGCTCTCCGCGCCTACCGCCCTTGGCCCCAACGAGGTTTCCAACCGCGGCAGAGAGAACGTGCCGCGCGCGACCATGGTTCTATTCGATCTGTTGAACGAAAGATTCGGCACGCGCGGCGGCACGGCTAACCGGTTGGTGCATGATCTCCAATCGCTGGAATCCGCCGATTACGTTTATCTTTATTGCCTGACGCTCGACGGGCGCTTGGTCCCAGTCCACGGCATGCCCGGCCCTGAGGAGGAAGCGGAGCCTGCCGGGGGGGATCCCTGGACCCGCCAGATCAAGCCATTGTTAGATCGCGCTATGCGCTCCTTTACGCAGCTTCGTCCGGTAGACGACCTCGACCCGACGTACCGCATCCAGTTGACCTATGCCGCGCTCAACGCAGCAGCCAGTGAACTGGCGCGCGCCCCTGGACGCAAGAGTCTCGTGTGGCTCACTGACGGCGTCCCCATCGAGTTGGGCCCGAACCGCACCTGGGACGGCCAGGCCCTCGATTTTACACCGCTGATCAGGCAGATGACGGAAACCTTCGATCGCGCCGGTGTAGCCATCTACCCTGCGCGCCAAGTCATGATGGGCAGCCCAGAGAGTATGGGCGGACCCGGCACGAGCGGTATTGGAAGCATCGAGACTCTCTCACAATTCGCAGACCTGACAGGCGGCCGTCCCGATTCCGGTAAAGACATCGGCGGCGCCGTGCGTCAGGCAATCACCGACGCGCGCACTAGCTATCAGGTTGGATACAATCCGCCCGAATCGAATTGGGACGATAAGTTCCACAAGCTGCGGATCGCCTGCACACGCAAGGGCGTGAAAATTCAGGCGAAGACCGGTTACTATGCGTGGCATGAACCGGCAGGCGCGCGGTCTCAGCAGGCGATCGCGTCAGTGATCGCTACGACCTTCGATGCGGCCGAAATTGGCCTCCGCGCCAGCCTCACGCGCGATGTGAAGGACCCGCGCCCGCTGCGCCTCGACGCCCACATTGACGCCCGCGACATTGCGTTCGTTCACGACGGAGACTCGTATAGCGCAGAACTGCGCTATGCCGTCATTGGGTTCGCTCCGAATTCCCAACCGATCACCGGTCCCCTGACGCCTCTCGACTTGCACCTCAGCCAGCAGAATCGCGACAAGGCTTTGCAGGATGGCATCCCCATCCAGCAGGATCTGAGCGTTGCGGCCGAAGTTACGAGGGTTCGTTTAGCCGTTTTCGACCGGGGCTCAAACGCAATTGGATCGGTGACAGTAGCAGTCCCGGCCCTTGCGCGGCGGCCGAATTGACCCAGTTCGCCTAGGGAGGTTCGTTGTGTCCGATTTGGCCTCAACATGTTCGCTTGCGAAGCGTCATCTTTGAGGAGGTGACAAATCGGTGCTACACGCCAGACTGGCGCCCTTCGCGTTGGCGGCTTGTGTTCTTTGCGGCCATCCCCAACAGGAGAAGCCGCTCAGCTTCGACGCGGCGTCGATCAAGCGCCATCAAGATAACCTGGTTTCCAATCCCAATATCACGTCAAAGAACGGAGGTGCCGCTCCGTTGCCGCAGGTCGGGTCGCTCCTTTTCCGGCAGGGAACGGTTATTAGCGGACGAAGAGGAATAACGGTTCGGGGGATGATCCTCGAAGCGTATCTCCTGAGTTCGCCCCAGCTGTCTGGAGGGACGGGCTGGTTGTCGTCGGATAGCTTTGACGTGGAGGCCAAGGCCGAGAATGCCAACGAGGCACAGCTTAGAGCGATGCTGCAAACGTTTTTGGCTGAGCGGCTCCGCCTTGTTGCCCACTGGCGAAAGCAAAGCCTGGCCATCTACACGATCGAACTTCCGAGGGACGGAACGAGGCTTCACGAATGGAAGGTGGGGGACCGCGTACCTATGCCAACCAAGAGCCACGCAATGAACTTCAGGTCGGCTGGCACGCTGCAAGATCTCGCGAAAAGTCTGTCGAGCGATCCTCGCATCGGCCGGCCGGTATTGGACATGACCGGCCTCCGAGGCTCTTACATCTATTCGTTTGGATGGGACACGGACGATGAGTTTTTGTCCGCCTTGCAAGCGCAACTGGGGCTGAGACTCCGAGCCGACAAGGCATCGATGGACGTCCTTGTAATAGATCGCATAGATAAGCCCACGCCTAATTGATCTGATGGCGTCCCCCTCTGCTCTCAGCGTTGCTCCCATCGTCGCTGCCAGCTTGGCGCATCCACGATAGTGCGACAATGAGAGGCGGGCGCGATGAAGAACTTTACGCATATAACGGTTGACCCCGCGCAAATGGACGGCGTTCCCTGTATCCGCCACCTGCGAATCCCGGTAGCCACAGTGCTTCGATTGCTGGCCGGGGGGCTCACCGAACCGGAGATTCTTGCCGACTATCCCGATCTCCAGCCGGAAGACATTCGGGAGTGCCTGCGTTTCGCTGCCGCTGCCGCTATGGAGCGGGAATTGCCGCTTGTTCATTCCACTTGAAATTTCTGATCGATAACGCGTTGCCGCCAAGTCTCGCCGACTTACTCGTTGCGGCGGGATACGAGGCCGTCCACGTCCGAACCTATGGAATGCAGGCCGCTGAGGACGTCACGATCTTGGCGAGAGCGCTTCGTGAAGGCCAGATAGTCGTCTCCGCGGATACCGATTTCGGCCAGATTCTCGCCGCACAAGAGGCGCAGCATCCCTCCTTTATCCTCTTTCGCGAGCCGAATCTGCTCTCGGCGCGCGACTATTACAAGATGCTGGTTCCCAATTTGCCAATTCTTGAACCCGAACTGAATGCGGGTTGCGTCGCCGTCTTCCGAAAGGGCTTGCTGCGGGTACGGCCGGCTACCGTTCTTCGCGTGACACCCATCTCCAGCCTCGTCAGTCCCCGAATCCCCCACGCCACCCATATAGTTTGATACAACAACAAAGATGACTATATCCGCCAAATCAGCCGCCGAAATGGCGTGCGTCTTGACGCTCGCATTCGCGCCTATGGCCCTCGCCCAAACGCCGGTATACCTGAACCCATCCGCGCCCTTTGATACCCGCGTCTCCGATCTCCTTTCCCGCATGACGCTCGAAGAGAAGATTTCGCAGCTCATGAACGATTCGGCGGCCATTCCGCGCCTCAAAGTGCCGGCATACAACTGGTGGAATGAGTGTCTCCACGGCGTCGCCCGCGCTGGACGCGCCACCGTTTTCCCCGAGACCATCGGCCTCGCCGCCACCTGGGACAAGGACCTGATCTTCCGCGCCGCCACCGCCATCTCCGACGAAGCCCGTGCCAAGAACAACGATTTCGTCCGCCGCGGCAAGCGCAATATCTATCAGGGCCTCACCTTCTGGACGCCCAACATCAATCTCTTCCGCGATCCGCGTTGGGGCCGCGGCATGGAGACTTACGGCGAAGATCCGTATCTCACCGGGCGTCTTGCAGTGCAATTCATCAAGGGCCTACAGGGCGACGACCCGAAATACCTCAAGACCGTCGCGACCGCAAAGCACTACGCCGTACACAGCGGTCCCGAATCTGAGCGTCACACCTTCGATGCCCGAATCGACGATGCCGACCTGCGCGACACCTACCTGCCGCAGTTCGAGGCCGCCATTCGCGAAGGCGGCGCGCAATCCGTCATGTGCGCATACAACAGCGTGGATGGCGCGCCTGCATGCGCCAACCCGCCTCTGCTCGAACAGATTCTGCGCAAGCAGTGGGGCTTCTCGGGCTACGTCGTTTCCGATTGCGGCGCCATTGGCGATATCTACCTGCATCATAAGTTCTCTTCCACAGCCGAATTGGGCGTGGCCAAAGCGGTCCAGGCCGGTACCGATCTCAACTGCGGCGTGGAATACGAAGCCCTGCTGCCGGCCGTGAAGCAGGGCGCCTTGCGCGAAGCCGACATAGATCAAGCCGTGCGCCGCCTGCTCACGGCGCGCTTCCGCCTAGGCATGTTCGATCCACCGGCGATCGTGAAGTACGCGCAGATTCCGATCAGCGTCAACGACAGCCCTGCTCATCGGCAACTCGCGCTCGAGGCTGCGCGCAAATCCATCGTGCTGCTTAAGAACGAAAACCGTGCGCTGCCGCTCGCGAAATCCATCAAAACCATCGCCGTTATTGGCCCCGATGCCGATGACCTGGACGCGCTCACCGGCAACTACAACGGCGACCCCTCCGCACCCATCACGCCGCTCGCGGGCATTCGACGCAAGCTTCCCAACGCGCGCGTACTCTACGCGCGCGGCAGCGATCTCGCCGCCAACATGCCAAGCTTCGAGACGGTCCCCACCTCGGCGCTCTTCACTTCAAACACTACTAGCCGCCGCAACGGACTGACCGGCGAATACTACAACTCATCCAATTTCGACGGCAAACCACACCGTCCCCGCGAGCTCACCTATCCGAACTCGGGCAAGATGGTCGGCGAGGTTCCACGCGACATGAAACCGCTGTTCTCGCGCGTCGACCCACAGATCGATTTTCACTGGCTCGATGGCGCGCCCCGCCCCGGGATGAACGACGACGATTTCGGAGTTCGCTGGACCGGCTATCTCGCCGCGCCTGTCACCGGAACTTACCAGCTAGGCGCCATCGGCCTGAATGCGTTTGAGCTCTACCTCGATGGCAAGCCGATAGTGAATTTCAACAACATCCACGAGCATTCCTATCGATACGAAGAGGTTAAGCTCGAAGCGGGCAAGCTCTACGCCATCCGCCTCGACTACCACGAGTTCCTCAACGACGCCGATATCGCGCTCGTTTGGTCGCGCCCCGTCGATCCCGCCGCGCGTTGGAGCGAAACCGAAGCCGCCGTTAAGGCGGCCGATTCCGTGGTGCTCGTGCTCGGCCTCTCGCCGCGCCTCGAAGGCGAGGAGATGAAGGTTCCCGTCGAAGGATTCTCCGGCGGCGACCGCGTGTCGCTCGATATCCCGCGCTCGCAACAGGATTTGATGGAACGCGTGGTCGCGCTTGGCAAACCGACGACCCTGGTGCTGATGAACGGCAGCGCAGTCTCAGTCAATTGGGCGCGCGACCACGTACCCGCGATCGTGGAGGCGTGGTACCCCGGTGAATCGGGCGGCGCGGCGCTCGCCGATGTACTCTTCGGCGATTACAATCCGGCGGGACGTTTGCCGGTGACCTTCTACAAATCCGCGGGTCAGCTTCCGGCGTTCACCGATTACAACATGAAAGGCCGCACCTACCGATTTTTCACGGGCGATCCGCTCTTTCCGTTCGGCTATGGCCTGAGCTACACTACGTTCGCGTACCGCAATCTGCGTGCGCCTTCGCAGTCAAACGCTGGAGACGGAATCACAGTGACGGTCGAAGTCGAAAACACGGGCAAGGTAGCGGGCGAGGACGTCGTACAACTCTACCTCAAGCCACCGGCGCGTCCTGGCGCCCCACTGCGTTCTCTTGAGGGCTTCGAGCGCATCGCGCTGCGCCCGGCCGAGCGTAAAACCGTCACGTTCCACCTGGAGCCACGCCAGTTCTCTTCCACCGGCGTCAACGGCAAGCGTATGGTACAGCCTGGCGACTTCGCCGTGATCGTGGGCGTCGCCACCGCGACCGTGCGCCTTAACGGACTGCCGCGGGAGATCAATTGATCGCAGCGGCCCGGCGCGCGCTATGGGCCGCTCTCATTCTGAGCGCGCTGGTCTTGGCCGCGCGCGCCATCGCAGGCCCGTTCTACTTCATCCTGCCGGTAACCAGCCCGATGAACGCCGAGGGCGTATTTGCCCTCGCCGCGCTCTCTCTTCTCCTACTCGCGTCCGAATATCGCGGGTACTTCGGACCCGTCGGCGAACTGCGCGCCTCGCAGGCGGCCGCCGTCGTAATCGTCGCAGCCTTCGTCGCTTACTCCTGGACCTTTCCCTTCCCATTCCTCGCCGACGACTACGACCACATCCCGCACGCCATCCACGCGACGCCCGCATACCTCGCGTCCCTCTTCACGCATCCGGCCGCGGACCGATTCTTCCGCCCCGCCGCATTCGTCCTCTACGCCGCCGAAGCGCGCCTAGCCGACTACAGCCGTGTAGGATGGCACGCGCTCTCGCTCGCGCTACACGTCGGCGTAAGTCTGTTGGTATACGCGTTCGCGCGCCGCCGCCAATTCCGTCGATGGTCCGCGCTCGCCGCAGCGATCCTCTTTCTGCTCCACGGATCGCGGCCCGAGGCCGTCACGTGGATCGCCGCGCAGTTCGATCTCTGGGCGGCGCTCTTCTTCCTGCTCGCGCTGCTGGCCTTCCAAAAGGATTGGCGGACCGTCTCACTGGCGCCCTTGCTCTTGGCGCTGCTCTCGAAGGAATCGGCGTACGTTTATCCGCTGGTGTTAGTGCTGATGTTGTGGATCGATGGCGTACCAGTGAAGCGGTGGGCGCGCCTCGCCGGTCCATCGTTCCTGCTTACGGCCGCCATCTTTTTCTACCGTTGGCGCCTGCTCGGCGGAATCGGAGGCTATCGGGACATTGGAACGGGACGGCCGTACATCCTCACCTTCGATTTCCTACGCACGCTGAAAGCGCTCACTGCCCGCCTTGCTGCCGCGCTCGATTTCCCCATCAACTGGAGCCATCCGCTCGAATGGTGGTTGATCGCGATGCTACTGGCCGCGATGGCCGCCTGGGCGGCCCTAGCCACGGTGAAAGTCGACCGGTTGAAGGTGCTGTTCGGCCTGGGATTTGTACTTCTGGCAGCGCTTCCGGTACATGAGTTTCTATTGATCGACGCCAACCTGGAAAAATCGCGCGTACTCTATTTGCCGTCGGTAGGATATGCGCTGGTCTTCGCGACCGCGCTCGAAGCCGCTTCCCGCCGCCCGCGACTCGCGATCGGCGCGGCTGCCGCCATCCTCACATTTCAGATGGCCGCGCTCGAGCACAACTTGATCATCTGGGATCGCGTCAGCCGCCTCGCCGAGCGCACCTGCGCAAGCGTAGCGGCAACGCAAGGGCCGGCAATCATATCGGACGTCGCCAACACCATCGACGGCGTCTACTTTCTGCACACCGGCTTCCGCGGCTGCATCGAAGCCGCGGCCGGCCGGCCGCGCCCGGATCTACGCCTCGCGGGCGAGCCCTCGCAGCGCTAAATCTTCGATTTGGGATAGCGTTTCCGCATCCACTGCACGAAGTGTTCCGGCACGGTCATCGTCGATAGCCTTCCTTGCCGCACCAGCGCCCAATCGTCGAAAAGCTTCGACTGCTTGATCTCGGCCAGGGTGGTCGGCGGCTCGAGATGACCGCCGAATTCCAGATCCACCACCGCCGATTTCGGGTTCTTTGCATCGTCGCGCGGCTCGGAGTGGACGTTGGCGATTCCCACGACGCTGGAAACGCCGCCGCTGTGATAGATAAAAACCCGGTCGCCCGGTTTCATTTCGCGAATCGCACGGACTGCCTGCGGATTCTTGACGCCATCCCAGGTGGTGCGCTTGTCGCGTTCGAGATCGTCGATGGAATAAACTTCCGGTTCGCTCTTCGCAAGAAAATAGGCCATCGGCGTAAGTATAAGCTAAGAAACGTGCCCGAACTTCCCGATGTGGTTGTTTATATTGAAGCGCTGCGCGAGCGTATCCTCGGCCGGAAGTTCATTCGCGCCCAGATTCGCGGCCCGTTCCTTCTGCGATCGTTCGCGCCCCCAGTCTCAGCGGCCGAGGGGCAAAGCGTTACCGAGGTCCGGCGGGTGGGCAAACAGATCGCAATCGGGTTCGAGAACGGCGTGTGGCTCGTGTTTCATCTGATGATCGCGGGCAGACTGCACTGGAAAGCAGTCGCCAAGGTCGGCGGGAAGAATCTTGCTGCATTGGAGTTCGAAAACGGCTTTCTGCTGCTGACCGAAGCCGGCACGCAACATCGCGCGGCGATTCGCATGGCCGAAGGCGAAGACGGATTGCGCGTACTCTCCGCCGGCGGAATCGAACCGCTCGATGCAACTCTCGAGGAGTTCGCCGCGGCCTTGCGATCGGCTAATCACACGCTGAAACGGGCGCTAACCGATCCTCATCTCTTCAGCGGCATCGGCAACGCCTATTCGGATGAGATCCTTCATCGCGCCCAGCTCTCGCCCATCGCAATGACGTTCAAACTGACAGACGATCAGATAGCGCGGCTCTACGCCGCTACTCGCGATTCGCTCGTCGAATGGACCGGCCGCCTCCGCGCTGAAGCAGCCGGCAAGTTCCCGGAAAAGGTCACCGCGTTTCGAGATGGAATGGCCGTACATGGACGCTACGGCGAACCTTGCCCGCGTTGCGGGTCGAAGGTGCAGCGCATTCGTTACGCCTCCAACGAGACGAACTACTGTCCAACCTGTCAGACCGGCGGCAAACTGCTGGCTGACCGCGGCCTATCGCGGCTGCTGCGCGAAGATTGGCCACGAACGCTCGACGAGTTGGAGATGTTGAAGAAACGCTGAAACGCAACGCCGCTTTACTTCTTCCGGTCTGCCGACGAGTCGCTCGCCTTGGGCCAAACGGGAGAGGCCAATTGAGTGCGCAAGACATCGCAGCCTTCGCAGGCAGGGCCTTCAGACTTTAAGAAAGCCGGCGCAGACTCGCGGAGAATCCAGACGTAAGTATCAGGGGGCTGTTTCCCGACTAATGGCGCGATCGCCCCTTTTATGCCACCGATCTCTATCTTGACCACATACCGCGTCGCCTTGCGGCGCTCTCCGATGGAGACCGGATCCTCTCCGATTGGATTAATTGCCAACTTCACTAGTTGAGGCTTGGGCGCCGCGACCACCATGGATGCCGTCAGTGACTGACCCGTGGCCAGATTTTTAAGTAAGACCGGAACCATTCCGTTTGCAACGTCGGGAGGCAGGGTCAATCGAACAGTCTCGACCTTCTCTTTGCCGTGATCGTCGCTGTAGCGCGCCGTTGCGACCCCGGTCGACCCGTTGACCGAAAGGTCCATCTGGCGTTTAAACGCCGCGCCCTTCTGAACCAGGTGATCGCTCAACAACCGGAAGTGGCCGCTCTGCGAAAACACGGTAGTTTCGTCCTGGAGGGAGCCGTCTTTGAAGTGGAATATTAACCGGCTCGTGACGCGGCTGCCACGCGCCACTTGTTCCAAATCGCCGTTCGCAACCAGGTCGCCGTCCAGAGAACTCAATGTCAGGAACCCATGAACCGCTCCTTCCGTCTGACGAACCGCGACTGGCTGGGCCTTAAGGTATGACCCATCGATGGCCGCGGCGCAGAGCAGAACAAGCACAACATTTCCGGGTTGCATTACCAGCGCCCTATTTCGTGACGGTCGTATGCCTCGCGCATTTCGCGAAGGCGATCCACGTCGCTCGACAGAGCATCGCGCTCCGCGCCCGCAAGGTGGTTGTTATCCAGGACGTGTTGAATTGTGGAAATGGAATCGTCCAGATCGCCTTTATCGAACTTTTCGTGATGCCAGTCGGCCACGAAAGCGCGAAGCCGTTTCTCCGCTTTGTTAAGCCGATCGCGGTCGCCATTCGAAATATGCCAGTGATCGTAACCTTGGTTCAGGTCCGTATGGACCTTGTCGACCAAGCCGCTCACCGAATCCGGCTGGTAGGGACCGCCCGCGGGCCCGTACTGCGCCATGGCCGGGACACCGAAGCCAATCAGTGCGCCGCCCAACATCCAAACACGTAAAATTCGCTGCATTTGCCGCTCCTGGCGAGAGGAAATGCACGCGATTGGCCAGAATCGCTCCTGCGATAGGCAGCAAGTGTGGAGATGACTACTTTTGGATCATGAGGCGCAGGCGTTCGATCTCACGTCTTAACTTGCGTTGCCGGCCCACCATCATAACGACATAGACTGCAAGAACAATCCACGCGGCAATCAGGCCGCGCCACATGAACTCCCAATTGCGGTGTATTCTTTCGATCTCGAGAGAGATGTCTTGCGGTGAAACCTGAGCGAGTAAAGGCGCCAACATAAGATCTCCTAGAAGGCATGCGCCATGCGGCGCAGCGATTCGATTTCGCGCTGCGACTCTTCATCGCGCAAACGCAACAAGGTCAGAGCCGCTCCGAGGAGGATCATGGCGAGCACGTTCCACCAGAAGAACGGCGACCAATCGGCAGGGAAGCTTCCTTCGCCCCAGAATACGGGTTGGGGATGCTGCGTGCGCCACCATTTGATCGAGAAGATGACAATGGGCACGTCGATGAAACAGAAGATGGAAAACACGGCGGCAAAGGTCGCGCGCTGGGTCGGGTCGTCGATGGAGCGGCGGAGCATCAAATACGATGCGTAGAGCACCCAACAGATCAGCGCGGAGGTAAGGCGCGCGTCCCAGGTCCACCAGATGCCCCAAATGACGCGGCCCCAGATCGATCCGGTGATCAGATTGGCGGCGAGAAAGGCGAGTCCGACTTCGGTGACGGAGACGGCGAGCGCATCGAACAGGAAATTGCGGGTGATGAGGAAGAGGACGCTCGAGATCAGCGATACGCCGCAGGCCGAGAGCGCGGTGAAGGCCACGGGGACGTGGAAGAAGATGATCTTGAAGGCGTCGCCTTGCATCCGTTCACCGGGCAGGTTGGCGATGTGGTAGATATCGCGGGTTAGCAGCGCCACGGAGGCGATGACTAGGGCATAAATGATTTTGTCTCTCATTACGTAGTTACCTCGCTCTTCGTAGGACAGGCCTCCTGGCCTGTCCAGGCGCTAGACCAAGGCCAATCCTCAGGCCTCTCGCAAAGATCTACCGCGACCGGATTGCCCTCAATATATTGCACGACCTTTTCTAAATCCCGCTCAGCACGAATCCAGCGATCATAGGACTCCTCTGCCCAGAACGGCTGGCCTGTTCTTCCGAGGATCGCGTTTGCTTGATGGGAGGTATAGGTCTTGATGCTCCTGGTAATGCGAGCGATCGGGACGGCTGGCTCGATCAGAACATGCACGTGATTACACATGATCACCCACGCGTGAAGGGTGTACAGCTTCAGGGTTTCTTCGCCGTAGTGCAAGGCATCGGCTACGAGCCTCGCGATACGCGGATCGCTTAGCCAACGAGGACCCGTAGAAGCGCTCCCATTCGCGGTCTTCTAATACGAAGGCCCGGCCTGCTGTGATATTGGCGCCTCGCGGCGCATCGCAGTTTCTTGGCTTTGAGCCATGTAGCCGCCATGTTACGAACAGCGCGGCGTCTTCCGGTTGCCAATGAGGGAGGTGGCGTTGGTAATATGACATCGTTTCCGGTACCCCAGCAGGGACAGGCCGGAGGCCTATCCTACTAAGACAAAATCGACTAGCACTAATGCTGCCGCGGTGTACACGGCGTCGAAGCCGACCAATAGCTTTAGCCAGATTAAGGTGTCTTTGTCCAGCGCCTGCCCTTGCATCAGCGCGGCTGTCAAGCGCATCGCGCCCATCAAGGCCGGCGCGAGAATCGGATAGGTCATCATCGGCAGCATCACTTCCCGCAGCCGGATGTTCACCGTCAATGCGCTGAACATCGTGCCGATCACCGTCAGCGCCCAGGCGCCAAGCGCCAGAATCAGCAGCAGCTGCGGCAGAAACGGCATCAGGTTCAACGAATAAAAGATTCCGAAGACCGGCAACGAAATCAGCTCCACTGCCAGCACCAATGCGTAGTTCGCCAGCGCTTTGCCGAGAAACAGCGCGGCGCCTGAGATGGGCGCCGATACCAGGCCATCCAGGCAATCGTTGGGCAACTCGCGCGCGAAACTGCGGTTGAGCACCAAGGCGGCGGCAAACGCGAACACGATCCACAGCAAGCCGCCCGCGAATCTCGCGCATGGTTTCGCTCTCCGGATCGAACGCGAAGCTGAACAGCAGCAGCACCACCAGGGCGAAGGCGAATGACGCGTTGATGGCTTCCTTGGTTCGCAGTTCCGCCCTTACGTCCTTGTGGGCGATGACCAGCACCTGCCGTAGAAACTCCATCAAGCCTCGCCGTATCGCGCATAGACAAATCCCGGGTCCTCCATCATCTCACTTGTGCGCTCGCCCAGAAAGCCGACTTTGCCGCGCACCAGCAGGGCCACGTGCGTCGCCAGTTCCAAGGCTTCGCGCAATTGATGCGTCGACATCACCACAGTCTTTCCCGCTGCTAGCGCATCGCGCAGCAGGCTTTGCAATAAGGCGATGGCGCGGTCGTCCAGCGCGGTGAACGGCTCGTCAAGCAGCAGCACTTGCGGGTCGTGCAGGAACGCGCGCGCCACCGCCAGCCGCTGCCGCATGCCGCGCGAAAACTCGCGGACCAGGCCGTCGCGCACGCGGTCGAGCCCGGTGCGTTCCAGCCACTCCATCGCCGTGCGCCGCGCGTCGGGCAAGCCGTAGAGCTTCGCAAGAGCATCAGATTTTCCAACGCCGAAAGCTCGTCGTAGACGGAGATGCCATGGCCGATGAATCCGATTCGCCGCCGCGCTGCAGTCTCGCGCGCGGCTCATCGCCGAGAATGCGCACCTTGCCGCGCATCGGCCGGGAAAAGCCCGCGACGATGCGGAGCAGCGTGGTCTTCCCCGCCCCGTTGCGGCCGATCAGGGCCAGACACGAGCCCGGGGCCGCATCCAGCCGGATGTCGCGCAGCGCCGGAAAATCGCCATAGAACTTCCAGACGCCCTCAACGGCAACGGCGCTCATTGGCGTCCGTGCGCCTCCTTGCGGTAAAGGAGCGCGAAGCCCAATCCGAGAATGCCTAGCGCGATGGCGAGAATCGGTTTGACCTGCGTGTAGATGCGCGGCAAAATCGGCGCGATTTGCGGGCCCGATTCCTGGTCTTGTTGACCATTGGCGCGCCGGCGCCCGCCTCGGCCGGCCCGGCAATCTCCGCGCCAGTTAGCTGAATGTTGTACGAAGTTCCCGTCAAGCCCGTAAATATGCGCCTGCGTGCGTGGCTCGACGCCCAGATCGTTGACGTGCTCGGCTGTGAGCGTAATGCCGTTGGGGACGATCAGGTAGGTGTTTTCGTCTTTAGTAGCTACCTTGCCTTCGAGCTGATCGCCGATCGTATAGGGAAAGGTATAAGTCAGATCGAAGCGAGTCTCACCCGGCTTGACGGGGAAATCCGTCTTGTAGACATTGGGCTGCGACGACTTCGACACCGGCGCTGCGACCGGCATGCCCCCGGGCGCGGTGGCGTTGATTTGCAGCTTGGAGGCGGCATCCGGCGGCAGGTAAAAATGCAGCGTGCCGTTGGCTGGGTCGTTCCATGAGGTCTTGCCGTTGTTGCTGTAGAGGATGGTTTCGTTGACCGACATCTGGCCGCCGCCGGCTCGAACAGGATCATGTGCTTTGAGACCTTGGCATCGCCGGGGGCTTTGGACGACTGGTAGACATCGACAGTCAGATTGGTCGAGGCGTCCCGGGAGGCAGGACTTTGTTGTAAGTAACGCCGTCCCATGCGGCGCGGACCAGCGTTGGACCTTGAACCGAATCGTTGAAGGCGAATTTGCCGTCCGCGGCGGTCTTGGTTTCGCCGATGTTTTGCGGGCCGGTGGCGGTCATTCTGGTGAGCGTTACCGCGGCATTGGCCTGCGGCTGACCGGTGGTCTGATTGATGATGACGCCGTTGATCTGGGCGGCGGCGGGAGGCCGCGAGGAGGAGTATACAGGGCGCCAGCGCCTTCGGCGCGTCGACGGGCCATGAGGCCTATCGCACGGGAACCAACTACACTGCGGCTATACATTGGACATGGCCTTTCCACATTCGCCGCAGAATTTCAATTCGCGCTCGAACTTTGCGCCGCAGTGCGGGCATTGAAGCCTTGACTCGAGGCCTTCACAACCGGTTTTGGCGCGGGCTCGGGCGCGCGCGCCGGCTCTTATGCGATCTACTTCTGCAAGCACGGCGGCTAATTGTTTCTGCAGATCGATCTTCGTGCTTTGATAATCCGAATCGGAGAGCTTACCCACGCGATACTCGAACTGCAGGTCGCGCAGGTTTTCATAAATCGCCGCTTTGCGTTCGTCTAGATGCGCGAAGGGCGACGGTTTTTCGATCGGCGGCAGATCCTGCGGACGAACACAGCAGTACAAACGCAATAACGGCGATCGCAAGCAGAGAGGTTATGGCGATAATCACCGTCGAGGTCACTCAAGGTTCGCGAGGTCCTTCTCAATCTGATCTTTGTATTTGGCAAGCGCCGGATCGTCCAGTTCCATCGGCCCGATCTCGGCGCAGCGGCAAGGGCTTGCGATACCGGCGGATGAACCACCAGATCAGACCCAGACCAGCGGCGACCGCGCAGATAAGGAATCAGCATGCCGAACAGATTGGGCGGCCCCATATAGATGGTCGGCATACTCGCGGATAAAGCTGTCGATTATCTGTCGATCGCTCATGCCCAGCGCCTGCATCTTGGCGATGTTTTCCTTCGCCGGTTTCGAGAAGCTGCATTCGAGCATGCTGCAACTCGCCACAGAATCGGGACATCCACACTGGCATTTGAGACGGGACCCTACGCGGCGGCTATCGATGCTGGGCTTTCGGAGGCGGTCTGAGCCCAGGTAAGGGCTCCTGTTAATGCGAGCGCGGCGATCCACAGGATGCGGGGCGACAAAGCGCGGCGTAAAGAACCAGCGACAAGATCCGGAACGGACGCAGCGTCGCAGCGGCACCAATGCGCCGAAGCGCGCTCCGCGCGCTCGACAGGCCAGGAGGCCTATCGTACTAGCTTTGAACCGTCGCATGCTTCCTTGCTACTCCGACTACTTCCGTGCGGGCGTATTGCATCTTGACCTTGCTCGGAACGAGACAAGTCAGCGTTCCGCCGATCAGCACCAGGCCGCCGATCCAGATCCACGAGACCAGCGGAAAGACATAGGCCTGAATCACTGCTCGCTGGTTGTCGTCGGACATGCCGCCGAAGTTGAGGTACAGATCCTCGTTGGGCCGCATGCGCAAGCCTACTTCGGAAGTGCCCTGCCGGCTGGCTTTGTAGAAGCGCTTCTCCGGCTCCAGCGTCGCGATCTGCTCGCCCTTCGCGTAGACCGCATGGTGGCGCGATGCCATGCGTAGTTGTCGTTCTCGCCCTGCTTGCAGATCGACCATCTTCAGGTCGTAGCGCGCCGATGCGCATCGAATCGCCGACGTTCAATTCCTTCACCTCGTTCTGATTGAAGGCATGGCCGGTGAAGCCGATGAACATCAGCACGATGCCCATGTGAACCAGATAGCCGCCGTAGCGGCGCGTATTGCGGTGCGTCAACTCGACGGCGGCGCGGAGCAGGTTCATGCTGTTCTTGCCGGCGATGGCGCGCGCGCCCTTGTAGAACTCCGATGAGCACCGTCAGCGCCACGAACAGGCAGAAGCCGAACGAGATCAGCGCGTAGAAGTGCGCATCCCCGCCGCGAACAGCGCGACCGACAAGCACCAGGGCCGCGATGCCCGGAATCTGGAAATTGCGCCGCAGGCTTTCCAGCGAAGTCCGCCGCCAGGCAAACAGCGGGCCTACGCCGGTGAGGAACAGCAGGAACAGGCCGATGGGCACCATCAGGCGGTTGTACCAATCGAAATCGAGAGAGATCTTGTTGCTGGTGAAATACTTCGGAAATCATCGGGAACAGCGTGCCCCACAGCACCGCGAAGCAACTCGCCAGCAGGATCAGGTTATTGAACAGGAAGCTCGATTCGCGCGAGACCACGCTTTCCAGCTGCGATTCGCTCTTGAGATAATCGAGCCGGTCCAGAATCAGGTAAACCGTGGCGGCGATGCCGAGCGCCAGGAAGGAGACGAAATACTTCCCGATCGGCGACTGCGCGAAGGCGTGCACCGAATCCACCAAGCCCGCGCGCGTCATGGAAGTGCCGAAGATGCACAGGAAGAACGTCGCCGAGATCAGGACGATGTTCCAGACCTTCATCATGCCCTTCTTCTCCTGCATCATCACCGAGTGCAGAAACGCCGTTCCGCTCAGCCACGGAAGCAGCGAAGCATTCTCCACCGGGTCCCAGGCCCAATAACCGCCCCAGCCCAGCACGTGATATGCCCACGCCGCGCCGAGCATGATGCCGGTGCTTTGGAAGAGCCACGTGACCAGCGTCCAGCGGCGCGTAGTGTGGATCCAGCCATCGCCGGGCTGTTTGGTCAGCACCGAAGCGATCGCAAACGCAAATGGAACCGCGAAGCCGACGTATCCCAGATAAAGCATCGGCGGGTGGATCGCCATGGCCGGATATTGCAACAGAGGGATTGAGGCCATTGCCATCCGGCACCGAGGTGATCAGCTTATCCACCGCCAGCATCTGGAAGGCATTCGCCACGAAATTGTTCATCAGCAGGAAGAAGGTCTGCACCGTCGCCAGGACTGCGACGACGTACGGCATGAGATCGCGATGCTTGCGCCGGTTGGTGAAGACAACGACCGCAGCGTAGGTGGAGAGCAGCCAGCTCCAGAACAGCAGCGAACCTTCCTGCCCGCCCCACCAGGCGGCGAACTTGTACATGGTGGGCATGGCGCGATTGGAATGCTCGGCGACATAGGCGAAACGGAAATCGCTGGTCAGCAGGGCATGGACCAGAATAGCCGGCCGCGAGCGTCATTAAGCCCCAGACCGCGTAGACAGCTCTCCCTCCACTCGCCACCAGGAACGGCTTTCGCCGCGCGCGGCCTACGGCGGATGCAATCGCGGCGTAGATCGCCATGCAGAACGCCATCAGAATGGCGAGTGCGCCTAAATTTTCCATTCGTTACCTTTCGATGCTCGCGATTCCCGCGCCTTCGGCGCGTGGACAGACTGGAAGCCTATCCTACTAAATCGTGCTCTTGCCCGTGGGGGCCACGCCCGGCTTCGCTTCATACTTAGACGCGCACTTGGCTTGAATCTTCCCTGCGCGAAATACGCCGTCCGGCCCCAATTTCCCATCGGCCAGCGCCTGCGCGCCGTCGCGGAAGGTATCGGGCAGCGGGTCCGACCCAGTGTAGGCCACATTCAGCTTGAGTTTGTCCTGTACCAGCACGAAGTGGATCTCGTGCCCGGCGCGTTGGATGGATACCGCTGGCGATATCGCCACCCACGCGCACACGCTTTCCGTAGCCATCGTGGCCCATCTGGCCGAGTTCGGAGATGGACTTATAGTACGTCTGGTTGCCGCTCATCCCGCTGGCCGCAAGCCACGCCAGGGTTCCGATCACGACGGCGATCAGGGCCGCGAACTTCCCATATTTTTTCATACTGGTCTTTTTGTAGTATAACGCTCCAAAAAAGTTATCAGCGGCCAGCTTTAGGCGGGCGGCTTTTAAAACCTAGCTTTGCCCCCGGTCACGCTCGTCTTTGTCGCTTTTGGCTTAAAGCCGATCGCCGACTGCTGGAAGCTCGCTTTCTTCATCTTTGGACAATTAGACGTTGATAGATGACATTTGCTTCCGGATCGGGATCGACGGCATGCTGCAAATAGAACTCCATCCACATCCGGGCTCGCGGGATATTGCCGATCTGCTGATACAACAAGGACATACCACGCGCGCAACGGGGATGATACGGATCGTGCGCAACGTAATTCTGACACATCGCCTCCATGCTATTCATGGCATATCCGTTGTCAACCGGCGCAATCCCCTGAGGCAAATGACGCATAAAGACGACGGCGGTTGCATCCCCATACACCAATTGCCACTCTACCGGCTTCGAAAGCGCGAGCACCGGAATCAAGCGGAACGGCTCGCCCGACGTGTATTCGAAGCCGTCCAAAACGATGGTATTGATGCCGTATTGGTCCAATAATTTCCGCGGGTCGCTTCCGGCAATGTTGTAGACGATCTTTGTAAAATCCTCGAATACGTTGTCGCTGAGCGCGCGGCCGTCGATAAAAACCTTCTCCTGCGGCCAAAGTCGCCACATCAGGAAGCCGCCATCCACATAAGAGTTCAGCATTGCCGAGGTGATGTGATGGTCCTGCAGAAACTTGGCCGCGCCCCACGGATACTTCCACTCGGCGGCCCTGAATTGCAAACCCGAGCCCTGCGCCACGGCCGTTCCGATTCCCAGAACCAGGAGCGCCGCGGCCGCGAACTCCGCGATAGGCGGCAGAGCGCGCTTCCATGGAAAATAAGTCGCGATCAGAAATGGCGCTACGATCGCAAATATCATCACGTTGCGCACGGCCCAAACGGCGGCGAAGGCCAACCCGAGGAAGAAGATCCAATCCGTGAAGCGCACGCGGCGCGCAGCAATCAGCATCACGGCCAGGCATGCGAACAGCATGATCTGAAACGGCTCGAGCGGCCACAAGGCCGTGTGCTGCCATTCCCACAGCCTGACCTGCAATTTGCTCTGACGATAAAGCATAGTCATGCGGAGCGGTTCCAGGAAATTCGGATTGACGATCGAAAACGCTACCGAAATCGCCGAGATCAGAAACAGCTTGCGGTCTTCCGCGGTCAACTTCGCGCCACGAAAGATTATGGCGTCAGCACAATACACGCCCAGAACGACCCATCCCAAAAAGAATCCGCCGTGGACGTTCGCCCAGAACAGGAACATCGGCGGCAAAGCCCACATCCAGCGGCGGTATTCGAGAATCGCGAAGGTCGCCGCAACCAGGAAAAACGAGAATAGAAACGGGCGGTCGGAGACATAGCGGTTGGCCACCGTTGCGGTTGCAATGGCGGCGCCGATCGCCCAGTAAAAGCTGCCCGTGCGACGGTGAGCCACTAACCCCGTGAGCGCGCAAACCCCCATCAGCAGCAACGCGCGCAAGACGATGAGCCCGGTGAATCCACCTGCGGCGTATGCCAGATAGAAGATGATCTGCGACAGCCACTCATGCGTCAGATTGAAGCGCCGCACGATGGGCTCTTCGGGATAGGCCGCGCCGGCGTTCTTTGTAGTGAATGCGAAGGGATCGGGATCGGGAAGCTGGTGCGTCTGCAGGATGTACTGGCCGGTTTTGAGATGCCACCAGGTATCGCTATCGGCAACCTCAGGCGAAAACCAAACGAAGAGAAGCGCGGCGGCCAGTAGAACGAGAGCGGGTTTGAGCCAGACCGGCACGACAAGCGGGGGAGCGGCGGGCGCCGAAGCCACGGGGGCGGGAACGGGCTTGACCGTGCGATTGGCGGAACGCTGAGCCATGGGGAACTTCGATTCTAGCAGTGGGGCGGCGGAGCGCTTTGAGAGGCCTCCCGCGGCATCGGTTGTATCATCAAGAAGGATGTAGAATGGCCAATCTCCAAGCGGATGCTATGCGCGAAGAGCTGCGGTTGCTCGTGGATACATTCCGGAAAACGACATGCCGGCGGGGCGCAAGATTCTTCGCGCGCTAATGGACCCGGTAGAACTGGTTTTGCTCAACGCCCCTGAGGAAGACGAAGCGCTGTCGGAGCACGAACTGGCCGCCTTGGGCGACGCCGATCTTCGCGAGGCGAGCGGCGAGCCATTGGTCTCTCACGAGGAGATCATGCGCGAGTTTGGGCTGAGCGGAAGAGAGCGCTGAGCCGTTTCGCGTGGGAGCCATCGGCGCGAGCCGATCTCCGCGACGTGACGCAAGGGCAAGCTCCAAGCATCCTGCATGCCCTCGACCGCTTCGGAAGGACTGGCGTGGGCGATCTCCTCAAAACTTGAGGGCGACAAGCAGCGCCGCTTCCGCCTTCGTGTGGGAGATTGGCGCATCATCTTCAAGCGCGAGGGCAAGGATGCGTTCAGAGTGTAGAGCGTCGATAACCGTAAAGATGCCTACCGCGGTTAAGTGACCGTCCGACCATACTTCGTGGGCGGCATTAGCAGATGGGTAGCCTCATTTTCAATGGCGCCAACTTCGCCTTAGGCCTGGCGGCCATCCACGGACGTGCGGATTTGTGGATGGCCGGAGAAACGGGAGACACTACGGGCTCCGACGGCGCGTCAATTACATAGGTTGTCAAAGATCTATGGGCCGTGGCTCCGAACACTTTGCGGCGAGGGAGACCGGTCCCGGGGCGGCGGCGCAGATTGAGCGAAGCAGAAAAGCTTTCGCTCGCAAAGCCGCTAAGACGCCAAGAAAAACGCTGAGCCGGGGTTGGTTAAGTTACATGATGGCACTTTTGGGAACTTATGCGGCTGCTGCGAAGAGGATTTTTGCATCCCCGAGGCGGCTGGCGCGGGCGATGAGACGAGCGATTTCGGGCGCTGAATAAACAAACTCCCCGGCGGTTCCGGTGGATGGAAAATCGGGCGCGGGGTTGTAGGTTTCGCCGTTCGATTCGGCGAGTTGGGTGAGCAGGATGGCTTCTTCCTGCGCCTGGGCGTGAGCTGCTTTGCGTTTGGCTTGCAGGGTTTCCAGATACGCGGTGTTCTTTTCGACGGCGCGCTGGAGGCGGTTGGCATACACGGCGACGCTTTTCAGGCCTTTGGAGGCGTCGAGCCAGGCGTCGGCCAGCGCGGCTGCGGGATCGAGCGGGTCGGGCTGCTCCTTTGCGATGCGGGAAAAGAGAGCGTTTTCCATCGCGCGGGCACGCTTTAGGCGCCAGCGGTCACCGGCTATGTCTTCGGCGACGGACTGTTCCACGATGCCGACGGGCCCGAGAGCCGCGATGAATTCGTTGCAGAACTGCTCAAAGGGGCCTTCTTCACCGGGAAGGCAGGCGTGAGTGCGGCCGCTCAAGCCGTGAACTAATGCATTTTTGCTGACGGTTACCTTACCGGCGGCGCTGGTGGGTCCCGTGGATTTGTTTTCAAAATGGCGTGGGGCCATCATGGGCGTTTTCTCCTTTTGCTGCTCTGAAAATGGAAAAGGCCGCTTCACGGTTGCCCGCGAGCGGCCTTTTCTGATTCTAAAGTAGCAGGCGGGTGTGCCGGTTTCAGGTATGGCCGGAGAAGGAATTCGCCGCAAGTGATTGAATTCAACCGGCGAATTAGGGTAAAAATATTTCTCGAAAATCTGTGACTGAAAATTTCGGCCCCGGCGATGCGGAAATCGCCGCGAGTAATCTGGTGCTTTGGCGATCGATTCGAGCAATCGCGAGGTGGCGGACTGGACTACACGACTAGGCGGGCGATTTCCAGGAAAGATTGCCTTCCCGCCGTCATAAAAACGGCGCCAGCAACACGCTGCCGATGCGGTCGAGGCGCGCGCATTCCGCACATGCAAGGTGCCGTCCCCTGCGCGCATGCAGCAGCAGAAATTCGAGCTGCTCCATCATCACTTCGTCCGCCGCCGCGGGTTGCACATAACAGGATTCACGCCGGGCGCCCAGTTGCGCTGCGATGGACGTTTCCGATGGGTGGATGCTCTCCATTGGGTGTTGCGCTCCTGGAGAACACATCGGCCGAATGGCGCGCGGGGTTTAGACGATTTATTGTCCGCCGCCGCGGCCGCCCCTGCCTCCACGGCCGCCTCTACCGCCGCGGCCCGCGCCGCCATCGGTCGCATCCGTTGAGCGCTTCTCATCGCCGGGCTTGGGAACAGTGATTTGCAAAACGCCCGCATCGTAGGGGCAGTTCTCATATTCGAAGGCCCAGGTGCGCTTGCACACGGGGCAGTATTTCACGAGCTTGGGCAGCGGGCGCACCGCCTTATTGCCTAACCACGCGTCACGGAAAGCCGCCATCTGCGGCGTCAGTTCCTTGCCGGCCAGTTCGTAGGGCTTCATCTCGACTTGCGGCGCCGCGCCTAGCGCGAGTTCGAGATCCTTACGTCCGCCTCGGGTTTCGACGCGCAGTTTCACTTTGTCGCCGGGTTTGTGGGCATCGAGGATTGCAGCCAAATCCTGCTGGCTGGCCAGCGATTTGCCATCGAACTGAGTAATACGATCGCCGCGGTCTAGTCCCGCTTCGTAGATGGGAGAACCGTGCAACGTAGGCGCCGTGATTTCCGCTCCACTCGACGCGAAACTGAGCTGAGGAGCGCCGATCCAAGCGCCGCCGCCCGTGCGCTTTTCGAGCAGGAAACCAGCGTGAGCGAGCAACTCCTCGTAGGGCATTATCTCCTTGCCGTAAATATGATTCTGGAAGATTCGCTCGGCGAATGCCTTGTCGCCCACGGCATCGCCCAGCGCCTTCTTCAAATCCTCGATGTCGTAGGGCTTATCGATATCGGGATGTTCGCGCCACATCGTCTTCATCCAATCGTCAAGCGATTTGCCCGGAAAGTGATCGCGAATGGCGAGATCGATTCCCAAGGCCAGAGCCTGTCCGTAGGTGTAATAGGAGATAAAGGTATTGGCGTAGTTCACCGGATCGTTGGAGGTGGCGGCGTCGACAAACGGCGCAAGGCGGCTCATCTCGATGACGTTGTGCACCAGGCGCCCCGGCGCAGTCGTCACCTGGCTCACCGCGCCGCCCATGGTACGAGTGAAACGATCGAGGCTCCAGAGGCCGGCGCGGCGCAGCACCAGGGGCCCGTAATAATTCGTGAAACCCTCGGCGAACCACAACTCGCTTGACATGTTCGCCTGTTCATAGTCGAAAGGCTGAAGCGATTTGGGGCGGATGCGCTTCACGTTCCAGTTATGAAAGAACTCGTGCGAGACGGTGCCGATAAGCTGCGCGGCGGAATCGTGGATATCGCGCGTAGCGGTGATGCTGGTGGAATCGCGATGCTCCATGCCGTCGCCGTTGACGTAAGGGAGAAAGTCGATCAGGAAGGTATACGTGCCATTGTCATACTTGGGAAATGCGCCGAAAACCCCCTCGGCTTCGATGACCGTGGCCTCGCACATGCGGGCGAAGGCATCGGCCTCCTCTTTCGTTCCACGGTGGTGGAGCGAGACGCGGAACTGGGCGTCGCCCGACTTCCACTCGTTCCAATCGTGAACGCTGAGCTCGGTGGTGGCGTCCATGAAGCGGTCGAGGAAGGGCGCGGTCCACGAGCCATCGTCTTGCGGGACCAATTGTGTGGCGGGCTTCCAGTTGGAGCCCTCGGGGACAATGAACTTCGCCGAGACCGGCGATTTCTCAAATCCGTGCGCCCAAATGACGGTGGCGGGCATATTCAGGTGCGCATGGGTAGTGTCAATTCCGTCGTAAGTGCCGTCGGCGCGGTCACCGAAGAGAGTGTATTCGACGACGACAGTGCCTTTGTGCCCCGTGACGTTCCAGCGGCTCGGGCTGACCTTCACTACGTCGAGCGAGTGGCCGGAACCGTCGCTCGCGCGCAGGTTGTAGACGTTCTTGGCAAACTCGTGGACGGCATAGCGTCCGGGCGATGAGCTGCTCATGACAAGCTCGAGAACCGGTTGGCGCACGCCGGAAAACGTGGCGGTGATCTCCGCCTCATGATGCGCAGCATTGGGAAAGCGGAACTCATAGCGGACGGGTTCCTGCGCAAACAGGGGTATAGCCAGGAGGGCAATGCTTAAGGACAATTTCATGCGATTAGGGGAAGTATAGCAAGCCGGATTCTATGCCTGGACCAGCGTTGCGCTCTTGCTTTTTGGAGTCTTGATGAGGCCTATAGAAAAGCCGCCATCACGGAGAATGCTTCAAGCGCGTTTTAGTAAAATGCTGTTAGCGATGTCGGTATTCAAGTCCGTTCGCGGTTGGTCAAGGCTGTTGGCGGGGATGTTCTTCGTGTGCGCCGCAGTTGAGCGGGCAATCCATGGCGGGGAGTCACCTGGACCCTGGCCGACGGTCCTTTATGCCCTATGCGGTTGTGGCCTTATTTTGGATGGCTTCCGATGGTGGAGGAAATCGCTCAACCCTAAGGCCAACTGAAATACTGGCTTCCGCCCCACCCCGCGATAGCAATGCTCCGGCTCCGCGCTCGCCAGTTTGCGAGACTCCATCTTATTGCCGTTCTCGGAAAGAACAGACCTCTTCCTGCCGGAACTGACCGCCGCGCTGCTCTGGGATTCGTCGTGCCGGAAAGGAAGGCACGCCGTCATTCGGCTCTGAAGCCACCGAATTTCCTGCAATCACGGCACGACGGATACAAGCAAATTGTTGCCGCCTGAGGAAGCGGGTGAGGATGCGCACTGCGCCCGCTTTTGGCCAGACATTGTCGATTAGTTCCGTGAAGTCTCCCCAGTGACCGTCAGCTTCAGCTTTGATGAAGGCCAGGGGCCGTTGGAACCAGAGGAAGCGCGCAGCGATCTGAGCGGATCGCGCGGGACGCGCTTCCGGTGTTACGAGATTACTAATTGTCCAGCTTCGGCCCAGTTGAGCCGGCCGCAGATGTCTTTGGAAGTTGCTTCGTATCGCGAGTGAGCCAGTCTTCGAAGCGCGTCTTGCCGAGCCGCGCGTCAGCGCCAGGAACCAGCGCCTTCTCGCTCACTGCAATACCGACGTAGCGCGCTTGCGGGTCGGAGATTACCTCGCGTGGATCTTTCCGCGCGGCCAAGTCCCGCCGGACGAGTTCATCGAGCCGAAACGGTTCCGGGCCCCCTATCTCCGCGATGCCATTCACAGGCGATCCCATGGCGATTCCGGCCAACGCACTGGCGACGTCATCGGCCGCCATCGGCTGGAAGAGCGCGGGAGGCAGGCGCACCTTGTTGCCCTCCGTGCCAAAATCGGCGATGCCCTTCACGAACTCGAAGAACTGCGTCGCGCGGATGATGGAGTATGGAACTGAGGATGCCTTGATCAAGTTTTCCTGAGCCATTTTTGCGCGGAAAAAGCCGCTTTCGAGCAGACGGTCCGTTCCGACAACCGACAACGCAATGTGATGTTTCACACCCGCAGCCGCTTCGTAGTCGAGGAGGTTACGCGTCGATGTCTCGAAGAATTTCATCACTGCCGCATCTTCCCACGATGGGGAGTTGGTTACATCGACCACCACCGAGGCGCCCTTCAGCGCGGCAGCGAGTCCCTGGCCGGTGATGGAGTTGACGCCAGAAGATGGGGAGGCCGCTACTACTTCCTGCCCCTGCTCACGAAGCTTGTTGACCAGCTTCGAACCAATGAGCCCAGTACCGCCAATTACTACGATTTTCATAACAGTCCTTTCGCGTTTAACCGAGCAATTCTAAATTGCTCGTGATTAGATAGCGCCGGACAACCCATCACCTCGTGACACGGCGCCGTCGCAAATGCGATTCCGCTTTGTCGTAGCTGTTAGCGGAATTGAGGCAGAGCGCCCGTTGCGCCCAAATTCGGATATTGAGGAACTTTCGCCGGCAGCGGGTTTGCAGGCATGCAGAGCTTTGGAGAACTTCCATCATTAGCGATCGCGCCTTTGAGTTTTCATCCGAAGCTACAGTTCAATTATCGACCTCCCCTCGTTTGAAGGACAAGGGGGGCAAATTCCCCCCAGGCGCCAGAAAACACCGTAGACAGGGCAGCGCATAAACTGTCGTGTTGTTACGCCGCGGATGGCAGGCGATCGGTCGGACGCGCCCACCAGACATAGAAAGTGGGCAACAGGAAGGTGCTCATGATCAGATCCACAATCAATCCACCCACAATCACGATCGCGAAGGGGCGTTGCGAATCCGATCCAATCGCGTGGGAGAGCGCCGCCGGGAGTAAACCGAGCGTCGCCACCAACATTGTCATCATGATCGGCCTGAGCCTGCGCATGGCGCCTTCAATCGCGGCGGTTTCAATCGAATAGCCTCCCGCGCGCAACTGATTGATGTACTCCACCATGATTACGCCGGTTTGAACCGATGCGCCGAACAGAGCCAGAAAACCGACTCCGGACGATACGCTGAAATGGGTGCTGGTGATATACAGCGCGAGCAGACCTCCCACGCGCGCCACGGCTACGTTGACCAGATGGAGGCAAGCCCACTTGACCGATCCAAACGCGGCGTAGATGATCAGGAAGATGAGGAAGACCGTGGTCGGCACGATGATCATCAGTCTTGCCTCCGCGCGCTTCTGGCTCTCATACTCGCCCGCCCAGACAGTGCTATAGAGCGGCGGCAACTTCACGCGCTCATTGATCTTGCGCATGGCTTCTTCCACCGTTCCACCCAAGTCGCGGCCGCGAACGCTGTAGCGGATGGCGACGTAGCGCTTATTACTTTCGCGATAGAGTTGTGAAGCTCCGTCCTTAATCTGGATGCTGCAAAGCTGCGCCAGCGAGACGCGTTCGCCGGAGGGCGAGAGCAGCCGGATATTTGCGATCCCTTCCCTGGTATCCCGAAACGCGGAAGAATATCGCGCAACAAGGTCGAATCGCTGCTCGCCCTGCAGGACCTCACTAACGGCATTGCCACCGACGGCGGTTTGGATGGCGTCTTGCACATCCGCAACATTGATCTGAAAACGGGCCGCGGCGTCGCGATCCACGGTCACATTAAGATTCGGTTGGCCGGTGACACGGAACAGACCAAGATCATAGATGCCCGGCACGGTCCGCATGACCTCTACCATGTCGTCGGCCTTCTCTTCCAGAATCTTGAGATCGTCGCCGTAGATCTTGACGGCAAGCTCGCCTTTAACGCCGCTCATGGCCTCATCCATATCGTCTGCAATCGGTTGCGAGAAGCCCCAGACTACGCCTGGGATTTTTTGCAACTGCCGATCCATGTCAGAGATCACCTCCTCTTTATTCTGATGGAATCTCGGACGCCACTGTTCTTTGGGCTTGAGATCGACGTAGTACTCGGTGTTGTTGAAACCGATACTGTCGGTTCCATCATCGGGACGGCCCACCTGCGCTACTACCTGCGTGACTTCCGGGTAGGAGGCGAGCATGATGCGCGTTCGGTCCATAATGTTCGTGCCTGAGGTCAGTCCGGTGCTGGGAGCGCTTGTACCGCGCAGCCAAATGGCGCCTTCGTCGAGATGCGGTAGAAACTCGGAGCCGATTCGCTGCACCGGTCAACAACCAGAGACTACAGCACACCGCCGCTACGGCCACACCGACCATTGCCCAGCGATGATGGACCGTCCAGGTCAAAGCGCCCCTATATGCCGCGGTAATCCACGCGAGCACCGGATTTCGCCGCTCGCGCGGGAGTCTCCGGAACAACAAAGTCGCCAGAACCGGAGCGATCACGATGGAAAATATCATTGCGCCGAGGAGCGCGAACGCCACTGTCCATGCCATCGGCCGGAACAGCCTGCCCTTCGACTTGCTGGAGGGTGAAGATGGGCAGATACGCCGTGACGATAATGGTGATTGCATAAAAGACCGGCCGCTGCACTTCATGCGCGGCGGCGCGAATCCTCTGCATAATCGATTGCGGCGCCTCCGGTTCGGAGACCAGACGTCGAAGAATGTTTTCGACCATCACTACGGCGCCATCCACCACCATGCCGAAATCCAGGGCGCCTAGCGACAAAAGGTTGGCAGGAATCTGCCTCAGGTCGAGGCAGATGGACGCAAACAACAGGGCGAATGGGATGGTCAAGGCCACAATGAGCGCGCTGCGAAGACTTCCGAGGAACAGGAAAAGAACGATGGAGACAAGGATGAAGCCTTCCGTGAGGTTGTGCAACACGGTGTGCGTCGTATAGTGCAGCAGGTAGCTTCGATCGAGAAAAGGCACCACCTTTACGCCGGGCGGCAGAACGTGATCGTTTAGCTCTTGCACCTTTTGGTTGATCGCCTTCAGCGTAGGTTCGGCGTAGGCGCCCTTGCGCAACATGACCACGCCTTCCACCACATCGTCGTCATCGATGATTTTGCCATCGGCGCGGTGAATCGCTTTGCCAATTCGCCCGAGGCGGATTTTGGGGCCTTGCTCGATGGTGGCGATATCGCTCATGCGCAACGGCGTGCCATTCTGCGTCTTGAGCACAATCTTGCGAATGTCATCTACGGTTCGAATCAGCCCAACCTCGCGAACGTTCACTTGCTGCAGCCCTACCTCCACAAAGTTGCCGCCGGAGTTGCTGTTATTGCTCGAAAGTTGTTGCTCCACCTGACTCAAGCTGAGACCGTAGGACACGAGCTTATCGGGATCGATCTGAACCTGATACTCCTTGGTGATGCCGCCGAAGCTGGACACGTCCACAACGTCGGGTACGGACCGGAACTCCTTCTCTAAGGTCCAAGCTTCGAGCGAGTTCAGCTCCATGAGGTCATACTGCGGATTTGTGCTCTCCAACGTGTACATGAAGATTTCGCCCACCGGGGAGAAATCGGTCCCGATCTGCGGGGTCAATCCGTCCGGCAGCTCGGCCTGCGAGAGCCGCTCCAGAACCTTCTGCCGATTCCAATCATTCTCAGAGTCGTCGTCGAAGGTCAAAATCAGGTTGGAGAGGCCGAACATGGAGATGGAGCGCATGTGCTGAAGGTGGGGAATGCTGTTAACGGCGATTTCGATGGGAATCGTAACCTGTTGTTCCACCTCTTCGGCGGCGCGCCCCTGCCACTGGGTAATGATCTCCACGTAATTGTTGGCGATGTCCGGGTATGCCTCGACCGGCAAATTGTGAAACGAGATTATGCCCCAGATCGTCAGCAGGACCGCCGCCGCCAATACGAGGAGCCGGTTACTCAGCGCAAAATCGACGACTTTCCGAATCATGCGCTAATTCTCCACGGTGTTCTGCAAATCAAGCGCGTTCAGGACCACGCGCTGGCCAGGCCGAATACCCGAGAGGACTTCCTGTTGACTGGGACCGAGCATCCTTCCGCTTTGCACTTCCACGCGGCGGAACGCATTATCGCCTTGCGGCATATAGACCCAATCCCGATCATGCAAATGCAAAATGGCGGACGCCGGAAGCACGGCGCGCACTTGACTTTGCTGGCTGTGGAACGTCGCCTGCACGAACATTCCCAAGCGCATCAAACCGGGATTCTCAACTTCGATACGAACCTTCGCGGTACGGATATTCGGATCGAGAATTGGTCCGATATTGCTCAGCCGACCCTTTATAGACGTTATTGGGATATGCGTTCAGGCGGATATCGGCGGACTTGGCCCAGATGTACAAAGGCCAGATCGTTCTCATACACATCGCAGAGGATCCAGACGTGGGACAGGTCGGAGATAATGAAAGCGTTAGGCGAAGCGAGGCCTTGCGTGCCGGCTGCCGCGGTCACTTGCTGGTCCGTGATCACACCCGAGACCGGCGCCGTGACATCGACGATGGCCGAGGGGTGGTTTTTATCCGCCCCGAGCACCCTCAGGTGCTCGGCCGTGGCGTCTACCGCAACATCGGCCTTCTCTTCGGCATCCTCGGCTATTTCGAGATCCTTTTGGGCAATCGCCCCCTTGTCATAAAGAATCTTTGAGCGCGCGAGTTGAGCCTCGGCGAGCGACGTCATCGGCGACTGCCTGTTTGTAATCCGAGAAAGCATCGGAAATATCGACGCTTTGCACTCGCATCAGGAGTTGGCCCTTCGTCACCGTATCGCCCAATCGCGCGTGGATCTCGAGAATCCGTCCGGTTGCGATCGAGATGACCGGCACATTACGCGAAACGTCGGCGCTCATTACGCCGGTGGCTTTCAATTCCGGGGCATCGGCATGCTGGGTGGCGGTAGCTAAAGAGAAGCGCTCTGGATTATCCACGGTCACGAGGCTGGCTCCCCGTTTGTGCACGACCTGCCGGCGTCCCGGTTCCGGCTCGAGAGCGTCGGCGTTCGCCTTTCCGCCGCAAGCGGCGAACAGAAACCCAACAGCACCGCAATGCCCGCTTCCACAAAAACAATCTGTCTCATAGGATGACCTCACGTCCGACCGCGAGGCTCATCTGGGCCGCAGCGGTCAAATAAGCACCCACCAGATTCAGATAGCCCAGTTGGATGCTTCGGTAATCTTGTTGCGCCTGCAGGAAATCGAGCAGGGACGCCTCTCCATGCTGATAGGAAAACGAGATCGTCTCCCGACGCGTACCGCTTCGTCCAGATATCGGATTTATAGGGGTGTAGCAGGGCAAGATTACTCTGTATCGCGACATATGCGGAATCGACGTCGCTGAATACTTGCGCCTTGGTGGCATCCACGAGCCGTTCATTACGCCCGATGTCGAGCCGCGTCCGCTCTTTTTCGCCCTGGTTTCGATCGAAAATCCGCAGCGGGATCGTCGATGCTGAAGCCGATAGAACGCCGGCATCGGCGGGTCCCGCGCTATGTCCCAGCCGATAGTGGGATCGGTGGAGCCGTTGGCGATAGCGAGCTGGTAGTCCGTCCTGGCCTTAGCGACCGCCTGAACCGCTGCCCGCAGGTCCGGCCGGTTATCGAGCGCCATCTGCCGGAACTCTTCCAGCGGCGTGAGGGGCTTCGGTAAAATCGAACGGATCCGCTGACGTCCAAATCATCGATCGGCGTGTGGTCGTTGAGCAGCGCGCGAAATTGGATCTTGGCGGTGCGTAGATTAATCAGGGAGGTCTGCACGTCGGTTTCAAATTGAACGCGCTGCAAATCCAGGCGATCGAAGTCCACTTGCGCGATATCTCCCGCTTTCAGGCGATCGCGGCTGACAGCCGAGCACGCGATCGTAATAAGTAAGGCTTTCCTGGGTGACAGCCAGCACGGCCTTCTGTTGCAGCACTTGGACGAACGCGGTGCGAAGATCGAAGAGCAGGGTCCGTTCTTGATCGGCCAGTTGCGAGATGGCGATAGCCGTGGCGCCCCGAGCGCTCTCTCGCCGCAATTCGCGCTTGTGCTGCCGCTCAATCAAGTAGCTGCCGGCAAAAATTGGCTCGACATCGGTAAAGGGACGATAGGGGTTTCCGGTGAAAAAAGTGAACTGGTCGGCGGACACGGTGAGATCCGGGTTGGGCCGCAGGAACGCGGTGATTTCGTCGGCGCGGGATTCCTGAATCCCGATTCGGGCCGCTCGCAGGTTGGGATTGGTGGCTTCGAATTCCAGCTTCGCCTGGTCCCAGGTCAGCGACTTCTGCGCCCACGCTCCAGTGGCCAGCGAGCCCGCCAGTAACGGGACGACGTACGGACGCATGCGCCTGAGCCGAATTGTAGTTTTCTGAACGCGAGATCCCATTGGCATTTAGTTCGGAAGTCGTGAAAGAACAGAAAATCGCACGGAGTTGAACGCTAACCTTAAGGCCGAACGATGGGGCTTCTCTTCTAGACCCCACCGCACCCGCCGTAAAGAGCAGGTTTCGATAACCGGCCTACGAGAGAGGTGGATGCAGTTGGCAACCCTATGTTGCAATAAATTCGATTTGTGGCCAGTTGCGAATGCGCTTGTCGCAGGTGGTAGTCGTTTCGCTTCCACTACTTGCGATAGTTTGGAGTCTTAGCGGGAATTCAAAGGGAGGAGCGGGCCGGGAGGGGCCGGAACCCGCCCCTCGGGGATTTGGCTCTAATGGGAATCGAACGGGCTTCGAGCTGGTTCAAATTTCGGAGCCGGACCTCCGCGCCACCTTGCCTCAAGGCAGGATACTGCAGCTAGGAGTCGCCGCTGTATAACTGACGCATCCCGAGCACAAGCTCCCCGCGGGACATGCGCCATTCAGCGTAGTCGCATTACCTATCCAATAAAGCGCAGAGGAAGGCATCACATTCGGGTAGTGTATAAACCCCTGTATCATATGCGTCGATCCAATTGTCAGCCCTGTGTCGTTCAGGTTATCGATCCCCCCTATGGGATCGCAGTTCGGCGTGAAGAACAGGCTGCCATTGAATACTTGCGGCACGGGCGTAGACAAGGAGAAATCTATCGCCTGAAAATTACCCGTGAATCCATTGATGGTTAAGTTGGCCCAGCACGCGCCGTACCATTGCACCGAAACGCCACTCAGCGAATTGACAGTGACGCTGGCGATCGCGGTCCCATAGCTTGTTGAACTGGCGGTGATCGTGACCGTACCGGCCGCCACGCCGGTCACCGGCACGTTCACGCTGGCCCACCCTGGAGTCCCCGTCACGGTGACCGGCACAGTTGCCACGGTTAGGTCGCTCGAAGTCAGGTGTACGACGATCGCGTTGGCAGGGGCCGAGGAAAGGTTCAGGTTGAGGTTCTGCGGAGTGCCGATGTTGATGGTCAGGCCGCCCACCGGCACAAAATAGCTGCTGCCACCGCCCGCGGTCACCTGCACCTGGACGCTGCCCGAAGTGAAGCCCGGCGCGGAGGCCGTGACGGTTGCGGAGCCAACATTCACGCCGTTGACTTGCGGTTGCGGATTGGGAAAGGTAGACCCGGCTGGAATGAATACTCCTGAGGGCACCGTCGCAATCGAGGTATTGCTGCTGGCGAGAGTAACCGTCACGCCTCCGACCGGGGCCGGCGACGGCAACGACACCGCGATCAATGCCGACTGATTCACCCCCACCGTCGGGCTGAACGCAAATGTAATCGGCCCCACGGCGGCCGGCGCTACCGTCACACTGGCCGTCGCGTTGGCGAGGTTCGGCAGGCTGGCCGTGATTGTCGCCGAGCCCGCAGTGAGGCCCGTTACCGGTACCGACACGCTGGTCGCGCCTGTCGCGAAGCCTACCGTCACCGGTACGGTGGCTACGCTCGTGTTACTGCTGGTAAGGGTGACCGCGAGCATGGCTGGCGCGGGCAAAGACAAATTCAATTGCAGGTTTTGGGTCCCGGTCCCGTTGATCGTGAGGCTTGCCGGAAAGAAGCTCATCGTTGCGCTGGGGCCAGAGGCGGCACTTGTGACCTGCACCTGTCCGCTGACGGTTGGGAAGCCGAAAGCCGACGCGGCAATGCTTGCGGACCCGGCGCTAACGCCAGTGACGGTGATCGCTACGCGCGTGCTCGTCGCGCCCTCCGGAATGGTGAAGTTGGTGGGAAAAACCGTCGCGATGGAGGTGTTGCTGCTGGCCAGGGTAATGGAAACGCCGCCCGCCGGGGCGGCCGCTCCCAACGTCACCGGGAAGCTCACCGTATTGCCCACTGGGACCGTCACGCTGGCCGGCGCCACAATTCCCCCTGCCGCAGCCTGTGTCACGGTCACCGAGGCGGTGGCGCTGCCCAGGCCCGGCGCGCTGGCCGTGACGATGACGGACCCGGCCGCTACGCTGGTCACGGGCACAGACGCGCTGGTCGCGCCGGCCGGGAAAATTACCGTCGCAGGAAGCGTGGCCACCTTCGGGTCACTCGTGCCAAGGGTGACAGTCAGCGCAGCTGCTGCGGGCGCTGAAAGATTCAGTGTGAGGTTCTGCGTCAGTAATCCGTTAATTGTCACGTTCGCTGGCGAGAAGCTCATCGTCGTATTTGTAGGAGTCCCGCCGCCGGTCACCTGGGCCTTTACGGTCGCCGTTGTATAACCCGGCGCTGACGCCGTAATCGTGGCGGTTCCACTGCTATAACCGGTCACCGCCGGCTGCGCGCGCGCGGTCGTCGCGCCGTCCGAAATAAAGACACTCGCCGGCCATACCGTCGCCGTCGAGGGATTGCTGCTCGTCAGGGTGACGGTTACGCCACCGGACGGCGCGGCAGTTCCCAAAGTCGGAGCCAGATTCACTGAATTGCCGGACGTCAGCGTCACGCTGGCGGGTAGCAGAATGGCAGCGGCGGAAGTCGCCGGTTGGATCACTGTCACGCTGGCGCCCGCGCTCGCCAGGTTCGGCGCGCTGGCGGTAATGGTCACCGATCCCGCGGCCACGCCCGTGACGGGCACGGACAGGCTGGTGGCACCCGTCCCGAAGTTCACCGTCGGTGGAACCGATGCCACTGTCTTGTCGCTAGAACTCAGACTCACCGCCAGGCCGGCCGGCGCCGGCGCGGATAGATTCAGTGTGAGGTTCTGCGTCGTGCCCTGGGGAACCGTCAGGCTCCCGGGCCAGAAGCTCATTGTCGTGGCAGTGCCGCCGCCCGATGTGACTTGCACCTGAACGCTTGCCGTTCCATAGCCCGGCGCGGATGCCGTAATCGTAGCCGATCCGGGGCTGATGCCCGTCACCGAGGTCACGCCGCGAACAGCCGTCGTGGAGCCTTGCGGCACAAAGATGCTCACCGGCCACACGGTCGCGGCCGAGGGATTGCTGGTTGCCAGCGTAATGGACACGCCGCCGGCCGGCGCTGGGCCCCCCAACGACAGGGGAACGGTCACCTCGCCACCCGGCGTCACCGTAAGGCTCGCGGGCAAAAGGATTCCTCCCGTCTGGAAGGTCCATTGCAACTGGGTAAAATCCACGGGAGTGCCACTGACCTGAAGCGTGAAGGTGTTGCTGCTGGTGACTTGGCTATTGGCGGGCACGGACGTGAACTGGAGCGTATCTTGGCCGGGCGCCACTTGGATCGATGCGTTCAGACTGGTCACTGTGGCTGCCACCGCTCCCAGCGCCGCCCCGGTGTTTACGAGATTCGCGCGGTATGTGATGTTTACGGTTCTTTGTATCGTCTGCTGACTGACGAGTTGGTAATTCGCGATGGAAAGGCCTTGCCCTTGCGCCAATGCCGCCAAACAAGCCAAAAGCGAAAGGATTACCTGGCGGGCGCAAGACTTTAGCAAGGTAGAACCGGCATGCTGCTGTGGCGAGGGAAGATACGACGCGCAAAGATGCACAAAAACGTTCCTTTCCAAATAGGTACCAGTTTTAGCATTTTTCGCATCCAATGTCAGTATTTGGTACTAGGACTAGTCCGTTCTCCAACTCTATTAGGTGTGCTGCCGGCTGACTGTCGGGAGTCCGTGTTGAGCCAGCTCACAGGCCAGTTTTTGCCTGCGATGGTATTCGCGGTCGCGGCTTGCCTCACGCGACCGGGCTGGTCTTCGTCGCGTCAAACGTTCCTATCTCAATAGCTTCAACTCGGGCGGGTTTAAACGGTAACTCGAAGTTACTGCTGGCTCGGAACAGATCCGAGAGCCCCGGCTCTGCACGAATTGCAAACGCCGAAGCCGCTGCCGTTGCCCAAGATGCTGGCGCACCGGCCGCCGAGGCTGGCGAGTTCACCAGAATTCAGAGTAGCTCCCGAGAATGCTCTCTCGGTTGTCGCGAGGGCGGCCGTCGGCGTCGCATGGAGTGTGGTACCCCAGGCAGCCACGCCGTTAGCCAAAGCGGCGGTGGCCACCATTGCCGCGGAGTTGGCGCAACTTGTGCCCGTGCCGTCGCCACCTGCCAGGGTTGAAAGCACGGCGACGGTCACAGAGGTGGGAACTACGCCGGTGAGGGTTTTTACCGAAAGGTCGCGGTTGACGCCTAAGTTAACCGTCTGATCTGGCGTGATCAGGCAGGAGCAGCAGGCGATTAGTTCCTCGCCAGGATCAAACGCGTACACATTCGCGCAGATGTTGCCCGTCGCCGCTCCAAATCCGGGGCCCAGCAAAGAAGCGCCGCTAGCTCCCGTGTTGGCGATATCGATGTATGACTCTCCCAAGTTCAGATTGGCGGCGTACGAGAATTGGAAGGGATTACCGAGGAACAACGCAGCCGACGCGGCAGCCCCAGGCGGGGCTTCGTTGGAGGTCACCGTGCTGGTCGTGTTAGTCAGAGATCCAGCGATCGTTGCGTTGTTGGTGACATTCAGCGAGAAGGTGCAGCTTGCGCCTGCGGCGAGCGTCGCTCCGCTTAGGCTCACCGTCGACGTTCCGGCCACAGCCGTAATCGTTCCGCCGCCACAGCTCCCCGTAAGTCCATTGGGCGTCGAAATCACCAAGCCAGCCGGCAAGGAATCCGAGAACGACAGCCCATCGAGGGTCACGCTTGCGTTCGGGTTCTTGAGCGTGAAGGACAGCACGACAGACGACATTGCACCGACGCTTGCCTGTCCAAATGACTTGGTTAAGCTGGGCGGCGTGCCAACGAGTAAGGTGGCCGTCGCAGTGCCGCCGTTACCTTCATTGGTGGTGGTGACCTGCGCCGAGTTGGCATGGCTTCCTTCGGTAGTCCCGACAACATTCACCGAGAATGTGCAAGTGGCGCCCGGCGCGAACGTCGCACCGCTCAGGCTCACGGAGGACGATCCGGCACTGGCCGTGATCGAACCTCCCTGACAGGCGCCCGTCAGAACACTGGGGGTGGCTACGATTACGCCCGCAGGAAGTGCATCCGTGAAGGCAACGCCCATCATAGTCAGCGCAGTTGGATTCGAGATGTTGAAACTGAGAGTGCTTGTGCCATTGGGGAGAATTGTCGAGGGTACAAAGGACTTCGTGAAGACGGGGACCGCCGTTATTGTCAACCGCACTCCCGCCCCGTTGGGAAAACTCCCCTCATGAATGAAATTCACGCCGAAGTTGGACTCAATTGTAGTTCCGTCACTGTACATCACGTTAAATTGAGCGGCAGTGGTAGTGGGGCTTAGGATTTGGATTTGCGTCGGGACGCTTCCGGTGGTGGGCGTTGTTACTACGACGCTTGGATCGGGTAGATTGATCGTAGTGTTCGCTGTTACGAAGGCCATAGGGGTGTACGTCAACTGCGTTGCGGATTCACCAAACAGGGCGGGCGCGGAATATTTATACTGCACGGCCGCTTGCATCCCTGTGGTGGAAATCAAAAACAGAGAGATTCCAACAAATCTGCGCATGTGTTTTCATCCTTCGCGTTTGGCATTCCGGGGGTCCGGGGCTAGGATCGCCCCTGAGCATGAGTTTTGGTGCATGAATTTGTGGTGACAATGCCGGTAGCTAAGTTACCCGCGTTACGGCCGGTGGCGGCGCTGGCGGATGAGACTGTAGGCAGCAGTCCGGAAACGAGAGAGAGTAAAGGAAGCAATCGGATGGCTAGTCCTACCTTTCAGAATTATCTCGTTGGACCGGGATCTGGACGGGCAGACTGCGCGCAGTCACTTTGTGCCTCCTGGTTCAATGTGTTTCCAGTAAGACTATCTGGTTATGGCGCCTCATGCAATGGTTCAAAGGATGTAAGCCAAAGGCTTAGAGGATGCTGCACGCCAATCTAATTAGTAAGCGGATGCGAAGGCTACGTCCGAAGGTGGTGACGAAAGGTAAGCACGCTAGATGTGCCAGAAGCCAGAGGTTTGGGCTAGGCCGTGGACGCGTATTACCTGAGAGGTGAATGGATTGGGACCGCGCTCGACGATCCTAGGCACATCTCAGTGCGGTCTTACATTAAAACCAGCGCGTAGGGCGAGGGCTTTGATGCTCCTAAAACCTGCGAGGAAGATTGCGAGCGTCATTGCAAGCATCCAGAAAGTAGAAGGTTCAGGCGTTGGGCCCGGCGTGGTTTCACCGGTTTCACCGGTTTCACCGGTTTGGAGCACATTGAAGCTGTTAGGATCGGAGATTTGGAACGGCTGCGCGCCGGGTAAGCCCTGACCGATCCATTCAAACCGTACGGCGAAACCGCTTACGGTATTTCCGACGGGAATTCCGCCGTTCAATGCAAAAACATCGTAGTCCGCCGGGGCTACACCCACGGAAGCAAGAACCTCTTGAGACCATTCTGAGTTGAGCAGCGGTGATGTGACAACGGAAAGAGAGCCCGCCTGATACAAAGCCGGATTAAAAAGGATATCGAACAACTGAATCGGAACGTTGGGTCCAAGGGAGCCATCGTTGAACACAGAATAATCGTATTGATATTCGGCGCCGCCCAAAGCGGTCAGGTTATAGCCGATCAGCGCATCGGCGTTAGCTTGAAACGCTAAAAACATTATCGGCGTGCAAATACCAAGCAGTCTAAAGAGCATTTGAGGACCTCCGCCGCGTATTCACAAATGTGAATATTGTGCAAGAAGAAAGCCATCTCGGAAATCCCATCGCACAATCGACACCAAATCGCAAGGGTAAGTATACATCCATCTGGTTAACTTGGGGCATCTTAATTTCCCGACTTAGTACTAGAACATTACGCGGAAAGTACGCCCGTCATTCGGAGGGTTTGCAGCGATCCGCCCTGCTAAAGTAGCCTCTATCGTAATAACCCGATGGCACTCCCAACGCGGATATTGCCCAAGACGGATCTCTCGACTGTTGCGCCCATTTGCCGAACATCAATCGGACTTCTATTGGCTCACAGTCGCCGGCACGGACGTGGCGTTCTTGGGCGTCCCGAAGCCCTCAGGCGTATTAATCGAAATGACAGTCTTGCCTTCTCCCACGGGAATGAAGCGGCTGACGACATGAGCCGCGCCGGCCTTGATGGTCAATGGCGATTCGACTGTCGCTACGGAGGGGTTGCTACTTTTCAAATCCACCGTGACGTTTACGCCCGGACGCAGGGCTTGAACAGTGATGTCGGCTGTTCTTCCACTGGTGGGATCGATATGAGCCGTCCAGACTCCAACTTGAACCGGATGCACTTTGGCTTCTGCGAGCGATGCGAAAAATTCCCTTGGGATGTCTATCCCACCTCTACGGCGCACGGCTGATTCATCCGGAGGGCCGTAGCGTTCCGAAGCTACGATGACGGCGGATTGAGCAAGACCTATTCTCGCGGTGCGAGTCCTGAATCCCGGCGCCTGCGCTTGGTAGGTAACCTCGCCGGAATCGACAAGCGCCTGGATGTAGTATTGAGCGACGAGCTGACCGGCCGGAACCGATAACGTAACGGAGCGCGATCCCAGTTCATCTTCGCGGGCGGATATAAGCAGTTTGGCGCTATCGGCGCTGGTGAGAGTTACTTTCAAGCCGCCCGGAGGCGCCGGTTCACCCAGGCAAAGCACACCCAACATCTGCAGGTCCTTGCCGAGATATAGCTCGCCGACGATGGACAACCCCGGCTTGGCGACCGAAACTGTCACTTTTGCGAATTCCGCAGGAACAGTAAAGCCTTGCGGCGGGATGGCCGAAAGTGCAGAATCCCCTTCGGCGGCGGGCTGGAAGGATGTCCGAGCGGTACTCGAGCCGCCATCCAGGGTCAGCTTCGAGTCCCCAAGCCGGCCGACCGTTGGATTGGAATTGGCAAGCGCTACCTCCAAGTGCGACCCGCCGGCCACCGACTGCTCACCGACAACCTTTAAAGACGAATCGAGCGCGGCGGAAAGAATGGTCACTCGAATCATGCTGCCTCGCGGCGTCGTCGGGTAAATCGGCACTCTGGACGGCCCGAGAATCAAGATCGCCGACGGCGCAAGCGTTACCGTGCCTTTGGCGCTATCCATGCCTGCCACGGATATTGTATAAGTGGCCTCGCCGCTATCCGCCAATCCTTGAACCCAGAACTCGGGACTTTCGGTTAAGCGATGCCGAACAGTGAGTGAAAGCGTCGCCGATCCAGCCTTGTCCGGCGCCGCGGACAATAACAAGCGGCCTGGATCGTCGCTGGTCAAAGTCAGCTGCACGCCGGACTCGGGCGCGGGCTGCGGGAGCCTGACGGAGGTGTACATCTCGAGGTTCCGTCCTACCGTCACGTTGGGCGCCGTGATGCCCGCCGCGGCGGACAAGGGGTGCGGCGCCCCGCAACGGCAAACGATGCGCTTACGAGGGCGATGAATCGCAATGTCGTACTTGGCTTCTTCTGCGGCATTTCTAGTCCTCCGCTCCCTCGGCACGGCGAGAAGGCCCGCCCATAATCATCCACCCCCTGTTGCAGTGTGCGGCCTTATTACGCCTTTGCGCCGTCATTGCACTTGAAAAGTAAAGAGAGTTAGATCGAAGCTCCCAGCATATAGACCTGGCATAGTCCAGCCGGCCGGCTCGACTACGGAAATGGTCGCAATGCCAGTAGCCTGGGGCGTGAAAGTTACGGTCCCCATGGATGTTCCCGGCGCGATATTGACCGAGGCTGCGGAGAGACTTCCGGGCCCGCGGTTGCTGTCACCGAGCATAACGCTAAGCGTTACGTTGCCCGCGAGCGCCTGGATGGCCCCAGGCTGGGGCGTATTCTGCCCGTCCGTCGTGAGCTGATCCGTAATCACCGTCAGGGTCTGAGGACCCCCGGTCAAGCTTACCGATGTCGAACCCGGCTGGCCGCCCGGCCCTACGATAATGACGCCGGATGGGGCCATGAAGACTGTGTCACCTCCGGACCCGTAGCCTGGCGCTGTTGCCGTATATGTCGCCGTACCGAAGGATTCCTGCGCATAGATCCAATACGTCCCGATCGACTGGCCTTGCGGGACGGTCACCGTGATTGTATTCGACCCTGGGTCAGTCGCATTGATCGCAAGCTGCATGCGGCCCATTGAAGCGGCGTCAACGCTCAGTGTAACCGGCACGCCTCCGGCCGGAGCCGCCGTGCTCAGGAAGACGTTGGCCTCGGCCTCCAGGTGCTGGCCAACCGTCAAGAAGTTGCTTATCGCCAAAGTGTTACTTTGGACCGTTGCCTTCACGGTCGCAGATGTGTACCCGGTTGCGCTGGCCGTAATGTTGGCCGAGCCGACGCTAACCGCGTGGAACGTAGTAGAGCCGGAAGAATCTCCACCGGCGATCGCCACGGGTGACGTACCGATGGTTCCAACACCCGGCGTATCGCTGGTGACTGCAGCGCTGACCGACTTGTCGCCCGCTACAGATTCAAGCACGAAGCCGCTACCGGGGAATGCCGCTGTGAACACGTTCAGCGTCGCATCCAGGCTATTCAGCGTCATACTGAAGCTTCCGAATCCGCCGCCAGGCGTCTGAATGACAAATCCCGATGGCGCGAGCGGCATAGTCGCCGAGACCATGCCGAAGTTCGGGGCGGATATCGTATAGCCTACAGAACCTGCGCTGTCATAAGCCCTCACGAAGAAATTCGCCGATTGTGACGAGTTCTGGGGGATCTTGACGGTTATGGAAGGCGACGAGGCTCCGCTCGAGGGCGTGCATACCGGCGACGGACCCTGTGGCGGACATGCAAATTGGAGCCTGGTGCTATCCGAACTCTGCAGCGTTACAGAGACGGTTTGCGACGCGTTCCCGTTGAGTGAGACGTTTGCGCTTACTTGCAGGTTCTTGCCGACGATCAGGCCGCTTGGAGCGATAAGACCGCTCTGCTGGACAGTCGCGATGAGCGTTCCCCCGACTACCGGAGTTGTGAACCCGGCAGGTTGGGTGAGCGTCACCGTGGTGTTTCCGGTGCTCGCGCCACTCGCCGTAAAGTTCACCGCCGCGCTGCTGGTGCCGCCGCTGAAAGAGAGCAAGGTCGGCGATACTGCGCCGGTAGTCGGCGACGAACTGGCTATGGGTACGCTAAGAGTAGAGCCAGCTACCACATCCTCCGGTTCGACGAACAGGCCGCTGGAGTCGAGCCGGGCAGCGAACACGGTTAGACCTGTTTGCACACCCTGGAAAGTACTAAAGGCCCCGCCGATCCCATTCGGTCCCGAGACTACAAATCCGGAGTTTGCGTAGGTTATGGTGGCAGTGCCATTCGAATAGCCCGCGAACGATGCGGTAATCGTTATCGTGGTTCCAGCCGCCGCCGTGCCCACGGCTTGGGCAAAGACTTGGAACGTTGACGTACCGGCGGCAATTGGGGCGGTAAGGGAGGCCGAGCCTGGGTTCCCTGCCCCGCCGATCAAGATCAGACTCGGATTGCTGGAAGTGAGCGTCACGCAACCTGAGCTTGCGGGACCATCGTCACACTTTACGGCGCCCACGGTGGGCACAGGCGTAAACGTGATGCTGATCGGCACTTCCAGGCCCCGGCCTACGGTGGCATTGGAAATCGCGATGGCGCCCAAGCCTCCAGGCGGCGTAACTGTGCCGGTGAAGGTTTGAGTTACGGACTGCGCCGGGTTGGAACTGTCGATGACCGTAACTTGGAAAGTGAAGTTGCCGAGAGCGGGTGGAGTGCCGCAAAGGGTTACCGGCGTGTCACAGCCGCCATTGCTGACACCTCTGCCGCTGAGATCGAAGGTCAGCCAAGAAGGAAATGTAGTCGCGGTGGTATTCGCCGACCAGTTATAGGGTACCTGTCCGCCGGCTGCCGTAATTTGGACGCTATAAGGTATACCGACCAGGGCGTTGGTAAGCGCTGCCGGTGTCGCGATAGAGAGCGGAGGGGTGAAGATCACCAGCGCGAGAGTCGTAGAAGCGGTTTGCGGCGTGCTGCTCGAGTCGGTCACGGAGATCGTCACGTTGTATGTGCCCGAGAAGGTTGTCGTGCCGCTGATCAAACCGCTCGAGGAGTTACCCGTGATTCCACGCGGCAGTCCGGATATAGTCCACGTGAACGGCTGCGTACCGCCCGATGTTAGGGGCTGGAAGCTGTATCCCACGGCCGGCGCCCCGGCCGGTAGAGACGTGGTAGTGATAGCTAGGGTATTGGCGCCTACCGTGAAGGGGCAGGTGGGGACACCAACCACCCCGTTGGCATCCTTCACCTGAATTGTAAAGGTGCCGTTGGCTGTGGGCGTACCGGTGATGGCGCCGGTGGCGGTGCTAACCGTCAGACCGGCGGGCAGGGTGCCAACCACCGAGAAGGTGTAGGGGGAAACTCCGCCGCTGACAGACATAGCCGGGCTGGTTACAGGAGAGCCCTTCGTAAAGGAACTGTTCGCGGGGCAAGTGAGGGATGGTCCTGTGACGATGGTGAATGGGCAAGTGCCTGTAGCCACGATGCCATTGGCGTCCTTCACTTGGAGAGTGAAGGTTCCAGAAGCAGTGGGCGTTCCGCTAATCGCGCCGGTGGTGGCGCTCATCGTCAGGCCATGAGGAAGAGTCCCCGTGGCCAGCGAGAAGGTGTAGGGCGCGGTTCCGCCATTGACTGTCGGGGCGGGGCTATTAAGAGCTACGCCGACTTCACCCGAGCTAACCGCCGAGCAAGTGAGCGCCGGCGGCGACACGATGGTGAAGGGGCAGGTGGTGACAGCCGAGGCGCCCTTAGAATCCTTCAACTGGAGGGTGAACGTGCCGGGAGCCGTGGGCGTGCCGGTAATGGCGCCGGTGGTGGTGTTCAGCGTCAGGCCGCTGGGCAAAGTGCCGGTCACCGAGAAGGTGTAGGGGGCCGTGCCGCCGCTAACTGTCGGGGCGGGGCTGTTCAGCGCTACGCCGACTTCGCCCGCGCTGACCGCAGGGCAGGTGAGCGTCGGCGCGGCCGCGATGGTGAAGGGGCAGGTGGTGGAAGCCGTCACGCCGCTAGCATCCTTCACTTGAATGTTGAAGGTTCCGGAAGCCGTCGGCGTGCCGGTGATGGCGCCGGTGGTGGTGTTCAGGGTTAAGCCGCCAGGCAGAGTCCCAACCACCGAGAAGGTGTAGGGCGAGGTTCCGCCGCTGACCGTCATGGCAGGGCTGTTCAGCGCCACGCCAACTTCGCCGGAGCTGACCGCCGGGCAGGTGAGTACAGGTCCGCCGTTGATGGTGAAGGGGCATTGGCTGGTGGCAGCGACGCCGTTAGCGTCCTTCATTTGAATGGAGAAGGTTCCAGAGGCCGTTGGCGTCCCGGTAATGGCTCCCGTGGTGGTGTTCAGCGTCAGGCCGTTGGGCAGAGTGCCGACGACCGAGAAGGTGTACGGCGAGGTTCCGCCGCTGACCGTCATGGCGGGGCTGTTCAGCGCCACGCCGACTTCGCCGGAGCTGATCGCTGGGCACGTGAGCACCGGCGCGGTGGCGATAGTGAAGGGGCAGGTGCTGGGAGCAGCGACGCCCTTGGCATCCTTCACCTGAATGGAGAATGTGCCGGAAGCGGTGGGAGTGCCGGTAATGGCTCCCGTGGTGGTGTTCAGCGTCAGACCATTGGGCAGAGTGCCAACCACTGAGAAGGTATAGGGCGAGGTTCCACCGCTGACCGTCATGGCCAGGCTGTTGAGCGCCACGCCGACTTCACCCGAGCTGATCGCAGGGCACGTGAGCACCGGCGCGGTGGCGATGGTGAAGGGACAAGTGGTGGCGGACGTCACGCCGCTAGCGTCCTTCACCTGAATGGTGAAGGTTCCCGAAGCGGTGGGCGTTCCGGTAATGGCGCCGGTGGTGGTGTTGAGCGTCAGGCCGTTTGGCAACGTGCCGACTACTGAGAAGGTGTAAGGCGAGGTCCCGCCACTGACCGTCATGGCGGGGCTGTTCAGCGCCACGCCGACTTCACCTGAGCTCACGGCTGGGCAGGTAAGCATCGGGCCACCAGAGATGGTGAAGGGGCAGCTGCTAGAAGCTGCCACGCCCTTGGAATCCTTCACTAGAATAGAGAAGCTCCCAGAGGCGGTAGGCGTGCCGGTTATCGCGCCGGTAGTGGTGTTCAGGGTCAGACCGTTGGGCAGGGTGCCCGACACCGAGAAGGTATAGGGCGAAGTTCCGCCGCTGACCGTCATGGCCGGGCTGTTCAGAGCCACGCCGACTTCGCCGGAGCTGATCGCAGGGCACGTGAGCACCGGCGCGCCGGCGATAGTGAAGGGGCAGGTGCTGGAAGCTGCCACACCCTTGGCGTCCTTCACCTGAATGGTGAAGGTTCCAGAAGCCGTGGGCGTACCGGTAATGGCTCCCGTGGTGGTGTTCAACGTCAGACCGTTGGGCAGAGTGCCCGACACCGAGAAGGTGTAAGGCGCAGTTCCACCGCTGACCGTCATGGCCAGGCTGTTGAGCGCCACGCCGACTTCGCCGGAACTGACCGCTGGGCATGTCAGCACAGGCGCGGTCGCGATAGTGAAGGGGCAGGTGGTGGCGGAGGTCACACCGTTAGCATCCTTCACCTGAATGATGAAGGTTCCTGAAGCGGTGGGCGTGCCGGTAATAGCGCCAGTAGTCGCATTCAGCGTCAATCCGTTCGGGAGAGTGCCCACCACCGAGAAGGTGTAAGGCGAAGTTCCGCCGCTAACCGTCATGGCCGGGCTGTTCAGCGCCACGCCGACTTCGCCGGAGTTGACCGCCGGGCAGGTGAGCGACGGTCCGCCTGCAATGGTGAAGGGGCAGGCGGTGACGGCCGCTGCGCCCTTGGCGTCCTTGACTTGAATGGTGAAAGTACCGGATGCCGTTGGCGTGCCTGTGATGGCGCCTGTAGTGGTGTTCAGCGTCAAGCCATTGGGCAGAGTGCCCACCACCGAGAAGGTGTAAGGCGAAGTTCCGCCGCTGACCGTCATCGCCGGGCTGTTCAACGCCACGCCGACTTCGCCCGAGCTGATTGCCGGGCAGGTAAGCGTCGGCGCGCTGGCAATAGTAAAGGGGCATGTGCTGGCAGCTACCACCCCGTTCGCGTCCTTCACTTGAATGGTGAAGTTTCCCGAAGCCGTGGGCGTGCCGGTGATGGCGCCAGTGCTGGTGTTCAGCGTCAAGCCATTGGGCAGAGTGCCCGACACAGAGAAGGTGTAGGGCGAAGTCCCGCCACTGACCGTCATGGCCGGGCTGTTCAGGGCCACGCCAACTTCGCCCGAGTTTACCGCTGGGCAAGTGAGCACAGGGCCGCCGTTGATGGTGAACGGACAGGCGGTGGCGGTGATGCCGCTAGCGTCCTTCACCTGAATGCTAAAGGTTCCTGAAGCGGTGGGGGTTCCGGTGATGGCGCCGGTGGTCGTGTTCAACGTCAGGCCGCTGGGAAGAGTGCCAACCACTGAGAAGGTGTAAGGCGAGGTTCCGCCGCTGACGGACATGGCGGGGCTGTTCAGCGCCACGCCGACTTCGCCCGAGCTCACGACCGGACAGGTGAGTATAGGGCCGCCGTTGATGGTGAAGGGACAGTTGCTGGACGCGGCCACGCCTTTGGAATCCTTCACTTGAATGGTGAAGGTTCCGGAAACCGTGGGCGTTCCGGTAATTGCGCCCGTGGTGGTGTTCAGCGTTAAGCCGGTAGGCAGAGTGCCAACGACCGAGAACGTGTAAGGCGAGGTTCCGCCGCTAACCGTGATGGCGGGGCTGTTTAAAGCCGCACCGACTTCACCCGAGCTGATCGCGGGGCACGTGAGCGTCGGCGCGGCGGCGATCGTGAAGGGGCAGACGGTAGCGGATGTCACGCCGTTGGCGTCCTTCACTTGGATGCTGAAGGTTCCTGCAGCTGTGGGCGTTCCGGTAATGGCGCCGGTGCCTGTGTTCAAGGTCAAGCCGTTGGGCAGAGTGCCGACCACGGAGAACGTGTAGGGCGAGGTTCCGCCGCTGACCGTCATAGCGGGGCTATTCAGCGCCACGCCGACTTCTCCGGAGCTGACGGCTGGACAAGTGAGCGTCGGCCCGCTGACGATAGTGAAGGGACAGGCGCCGGCGGCGACCACGCCGTTAGCGTCTTTCACTTGAATAGTGAAGGTTCCGGAAGTCGTGGGCGTGCCCGTGATGGCGCCGGTAGTGGTATTCAGAGTGAGGCCGTTGGGCAGAGTTCCAACCACGGAGAAGGTGTAGGGCGCGGTTCCACCGCCGACCGTCATCGCGGGGCTATTCAGCGCCACGCCAACTTCGCCCGAACTGACCGCCGGGCAGGTAAGCACGGGGCCACCTGCGATGGTGAATGGGCAGGTGGTAATAGACACCGCGCCACTGGCGTCCTTCACCTGAATGGAGAATGTTCCGGAAGCGGTTGGCGTGCCGGTGATAGCGCCGGTGGTGGTGTTCAACGTCAGGCCGTTGGGCAGAGTGCCGATCACCGAGAAAGTGTAGGGCGAGGTTCCGCCGCTGACCGTCATTGCTGGGCTATTCAAGGCTACACCGACTTCGCCGGAGCTGACGGCTGGGCAGGTGAGCACCGGTCCGTTGGAGATGGTGAAGGGGCAGTTGCTGGCGGCGACCACGCCATTCGCATCCTTCACCTGAATGTTGAAAGATCCAGAAGCTGTCGGCGTTCCGGTAATGGCGCCGGTAGCGGTGTTCAGCGTCAGACCGTTAGGCAGAGCGCCGACCACCGAGAAGGTGTAAGGCGACGTTCCGCCGCCGACCGTCATGGCGGGGCTGTTCAGTGCCACACCGACTTCGCCCGAGCTGACCGCGGGACAAGTGAGCACAGGGCCGCCGTTGATGGTGAAGGGGCAAGTGCCGGTGGCGGCGACGCCATTAGCGTCCCTTACTTGAATGGTGAAGGTTCCGGAAGCCGTGGGCGTGCCGGTAATGGCTCCCGTAGTTGTGTTCAGCGTCAGGCCGTTGGGCAGAGTGCCGACTACCGAGAAGGTGTAAGGCGAGGTTCCGCCACTGACCGTCATGGCCGGGCTGTTCAGTGCTATGCCGACTTCGCCCGAGCTGACCGCGGGGCAGGTAAGCACGGGGCCGCCGTTGATGGTGAAGGGGCACGCACTGGCCGCCATCACGCCGTTAGCGTCTTTCACTTGAATGGTGAAGGTCCCTGAGGCTGTGGGAGTGCCGGTAATGGCGCCATTGGTGGCGTTCAGCGTCAAACCGTTGGGCAGAGTGCCGACCACCGAGAAGGTGTAAGGCGACGTTCCGCCGCTGACCGTCATGGCCGGGCTGTTCAGCGCCACGCCGACTTCGCCCGAGCTGACGGCCGGGCAAGTGAGCACAGGCGCTGTGGTTACTGTTACCACGACACCAGTCCCTACAACAGAAAAGAGTGGGTTGGTCGAACTTGCGGTGATGGTTGTCTGACCTGGGGCTACCCCGGTAACCTGGACGCTGCCGCCAGTTCCGTTAATCGTGACATTTTGCGGTACGGTTGCGGCGCCCGGACGACTCGACATCAGGGTAACAGGCAGGCCTCCGCTGGGTGCGGCTGACGACAGGTTTATGTTAAGAGTCTGCGTCCCGCCCGGACCTACGGTAAGGGTTGGAGGCGATAAGCTAATCGTGGCAATTACATTGACGGTTTCGCTGTCGCCGGAGTACCCTCCCGCGGATGCACTGACGCTTGGCGACCCGATGGCGACACCGGTTACCTGGGCAGGCGTAGCCGGAATGGTGGAGCCTTGGGCAATAAAGACGCTCGGCGATACCGTGAGTTGGCCAGGGTTGGTGCTAGTGAGCGTGACAGTGACGCCCCCAACCGGCGCCGGCGTTGACAACTGCACACCTAACGGAGCCGATTGCCCTGGCGCGACGGTCACGCCCGTGCTCACGGCAATGCCCCCAAGCTGGACTACCAGTACGCTCTGAGTTCCACTGGTGTAGCCGGACGCACTGGCGGTTATGGTGGTCGAACCCACAGCCAGACCGGTCGCAGTGAACGTCCCGCTCATTGCTCCTTGAGGAATCGAAACACTGGGGGGATCGAAACTAAGCTGCCCTAACGCCGAGGGATCGGAGGAGAGCGCAACGCTCAACCCACCCTGCGGAGCAGCCGACGAGAGGGTGATTGTGCCGGAGAGAGTGCGCGTCAGCCCTATCGCGGTTGCATTATTGTTCAACGCGACGGATATTGACGCCGTCGCGACAGTCACCGTATCGGTTGCCGGCTGATATCCCCCGGCATTGGCGATGATCTGGGTAGAGCCGGCAGTCAGCGGCGTAACGGTCACGTTTACACCACTGGAGTTCGCGGGAACGGTGACCGTTGGGGATGGAATAGAGATGACGTTGGGGTTGAACCCGCTGAGGCCCACGACAACCGGATTCGCCCCGGCCCCTGGACTCAGCGTGATGGTAAGGGGTACAGGCGAATTGACCAGGTTCAGCGGAGAGGGCGACAGACTAATGGTCATCACGCCCGCGGTAATCGTGACCGTGGCGGGATTGCTGCTGGTGAATGGGTCGCTGACGATTAATTGGACGACATACGTGCCAGCCGCATCGGCGACGAAGGTCGGATTTTTTGTCTTGGCTCCGGTAAGGGTGGCGACGCTCGATCCCGGAATGTTGAGAAACGACCAAGAGTAGGTAATGGGATCGTTGTCGGCGTCGAAGGATTGGCCGCCATCCAGGGTTACGGTAGCGCCCACCATTAACGCCTGATTCGGCCCGGCGTTTGCCACCGGCGGGGTGTTGGTCGTCGTTATGGTAACGGTTGCGGGAGTAGCGCTGTAAGCAACGCCATCGTAGACGACTAGTTGTGCGATATAAGTTCCCGGTTGATCGGCGACGAACTGGGGATTGGGGACGTTAATGGCGGTTAATACGGCGTGGCTATTAGCCGGCTTGGTGATCAACGACCACATGAACGAGAGCGGCAATCCCTGGGGATCGCTAGATCCCGTGCCGTTGAGCGTGACGGTGGAGCCATGGACAACCGTCTGGTTGTTCCCGGCATTGGCGGTCGGCGGCTGCACGGAATCCGAAGTGATGCTCACCGTCGCGGGTTGGCTGCTCAGAACTCCGTCACTTACGATCAACTGCGCCACATACGTGCCCGCCACGTCCATTGTGAAGGTTGGGTTGACGATATTCGGGTTGCTGAGGGTAGCCCTGCTTCCTGGAGCTCCGGTGGTGTTCAAACTCCACTGGTAGGTGAGCGGGTTGCCATTGACATCGGTGGAGCCCGAGCCGTTCAGTTGCACGAGGGACCCGACATTGGCCCGCTGATTCGGACCGGCGTTCGCGACCGGAGGAGTGTTGGCCGTGGTAACGACAACCGTAGAAGGCTGGCTGTTGGTAGTACCGTCGCTGACAACGAGCTGAGCGATGTAGGATCCGGGCACGTCGGCTACGAATGTAGGATTCACGGATCGGCCGTTGGAAAGTGTGGCGGCGCTTGTAGCGGGGATGCCGATCAGGGACCACGAATAGGTGAGTGGATTGCCGTCCGTATCGGACGACTTACTGCCATCCAGTCTCACGGTCGATCCCAAAGTGACCGACTGATTAGGGCCGGCGTTCGCAACCGGAGGCGTACTCACCGTGCTGACGATCGCCGTGGCGCTATCGGTCAGAGTACCGTTACTCACAGTAAGTTTGGCGTTATACGTTCCAGGCACATCAACCACGAACGTGGCAACCATGGAGTTCGGGTTTGTTAAGGCCGCCGTCGATCCGGAGGGCACGCTGGTAAATGACCAGTTGTAGGTCAGCGACCCAATACCGCTTGGGTTTGTCGACCCGCTCCCGTTCAGGGTGACTGTGGAACCTACTGTCGCGGTCTGATTGGGGCCGGGGTTTGCGACCGGGTTTGCGAAGGACCACTGCAGGAAACTGAAATCGAACGGGACTGAGCGATCAATCAATATAGTAAACGAATCGTTGCTCATCACGGTGCTGTTCGCGGGCACGGGGGCGAAGTGCACCGTGTTCTGGCCCGGAACCAACTGCACACTCGGGGCCTGAGTGCTTACGGTCGCCGTGACGCCTGGCAGCGCCGGACCGTTGTTTACGAGGATGACCTGGAAAGTGACATAAAACTGCGTTCGCGTATTGCGAACTTCGCTGAGCTCTATGTAGTTGGAGCCCAGCGGCGGTATGGATACGCTGGAAATTCCACGCGGCTCCAATCGCGGCACGTCAGTGTTAGGAGGCCCGGCCTGACCGAAAACGAGAGAAGGACCCAATACAGAGAGGACAATGGCGCTTGATATGATGGAGGACAAATATCGCATAACGACCTCAACTTAAACGCTTGAGAAGACAGCTTTCCTGGCATCGCCGCGCGCCGGAAGCACGGGGCAATGTACGGTTCGCGAAACGAATATTTACCCGCAGCTTATTCCACTACTCCGGGAGAGTTCCCGGCCGGGTCGCATTGACTGACTGAAAATCGATTGGAATCCCGACGCCTCAGCGCGATGAAGCAATAAGCCCATCGCGGGCCGCGCTCCTCGCCCACGAGTGGGAAGCGGACGCGCTTCTTTCACTGTCTCGGGGTCTTGCTGCTATCCAGGGCGCTTAGTTCCTCGGCAATCACGCCGCGGATGCCCTCGTAAGTTGTGTTGTTAACGTACCGGCCATTGACGAAAAGAGTGGGCGTTCCCTGGAGACCAAGAGTTTGCGCTTCGGATGACGACTCTTTTACCACGCCGGCCGTTTCGTCTTTAGCCAAACAAGTTTCGAAAGCCGCAGTGTCCAGCTTCAGATCGCGGGCATCGCTTTTCAGGCTAGCCACATCCAGCCGCTTGCTCTCGAAGAGAAGGTCATGGTATTCCCAGAACTTCCCCTGCACGCCGGCGCAGTGAGCGGCTTCGGCGGCCTTTGGGGCATCGGGATGCATGCCCAGTGGATAATCCTTGTAGGCAAACGCTACTTCACCTTTGAACTCTGTTTCGATTCGATTAAGAATAGGTTGAATCTGCTGACAATAAGGGCACTCGTAATCCGCGAACTCCAACAGGGTGATCCGCGGGTTGGCGGGGCCACGGACAGCAACGTCTTTCATGGAGATTGGCGCGCGGGGCGGAGCCAGGCGTATGATAGCGGGGGTTTCGGCGCGCAGAGACTGTAAGTAGGCGGTCTTAGCCTTGGCAATTCGCCGCTGGCGAATCGCATCTATAATCTTTGGGCGAACCGATTCATACGACTCTTTGGTGTCAAGTCCTTCGTAGTACACGCGCAAAGCATCTTCCGAAGGGTCCGGGGCTATGGTCGCATTCACGTGACGCTCAAGCAACTGGGGAACAGCTAGTCCCTCTTTGGCGGCCTGTTGTTCAAGCAAGTGCTCATCGACCAGATCCAAAAGGACCTTACGTTCCGCCTCGTAGTAATTGGTCCGAGCCTGAAACATCGCCTCGGGACGTTTCAACTCGAGATCGGCCTGGGTTATTTGTGCGCCCTTTAATTCCACTAGAACGGCGTCACCGCCCGTAGGGGGGTCAGCCGGCGGCGTGGCGCCGGATGCGCAAAATGTCGCGGCAGACATCGCCAACGCTGTAACGACGGTGATTCGTGTCATGGATTTCCTCGTAGTATCGAACTGCATCGGGCTCGCGCCTCACTTTGCTCGAAAAGAGTCCGGGTAACTGGTGGTTAACCAGTCACCCGAACCAATGATTGGGCCTCGGCGACTACTGAGAGTTCTTTCCTCCGCCTAGACCACCGGCGCGGCAGGAATTGCACACGCCGAAACCGCTGCCATTGCCCAGAATGCTGGCGCAACGGCCGCCGATGCTGGCGGTTTCACCGGCGCTCAGAGTGGCCGGCGTGAACGCCGTCTCTGTGGTCGCGATGGCGCCGCCGGGCGCAGCATGGAGCGTGGTTCCCCAAGCGGCCATGCCACTTACGACAACGGTGGCAGGGTTTTGGACCTGCGCCGCGCTGTTGTTGCAGCTGGAGCCGCTACCGCCGGTTCCCGCCAGGGTCGCAAGTACTTTAATCGTCACCGAGGTCGGAACCACGCCTGTCAGGGTCTTGACCGTGAGATCGCGGTTTACGCCTAAATTAACGGTCTGATCCGGGGTTACCAAGCAAGAGCAGCACGAAATCAACTCTTCTCCTGGATCGAACGCGTACACGTTAACGCAGATGTTGCCGGACGCGCCGCCAAATCCGGGGCCTAATAAAGGCGCCCCATTGGCGCCGGTGTTGGTGATGTCGATATAAGACTCACCGAGGTTAAGGTTGGCCGCATATCTCACCTGAAAGGGGGTGTCGAGAGTGGCGTTTGCTTGAGCGAAGGCGGTAGCCGAAAGAGCGAGAGCCGCCAAAAGTACGTTTCGAAGGTGCATCGTGGGTTAATCCTCCCATGTGAAACTACCACTCGATAAACGGTGAAACAACTATCAAAAAGGATTAATCCAAAGACGTAATCGAATCGTGAATTACTCTCTTCAAGAACTGTTGCAGGCCGGTTACGGCTTATTCTGCGGCTAGCTTCGAGTGTTCGCCACCGGCTTGGATTGTGCTGTCACGGGGCTTTCAGGAAGCGCGTTTGGATCTGCTGAAAATCACCGACTAGACCTAAATTACCTAGGACCGCCAGCTTGAGCGGCACTGACGGGCAGTCTGATGGCTCCCCATAGTCTATAGAGCATAAGTAACGGGGATATAAGGGTTTCATGCTGTCGGCCATAACAAGGAAACGGACCTCAGGGGTGTACTTCCGTCTGCCCCAAGAGCCTAATAGGCGCCGACCAACTTAAAGCTCAGTTGGAAGCTGTCAGGCGCAAATCTCGACGACGAATAGCGGGGATAAGAGTCTATCGACGAGCCGGTGAAGGGCCGCGAGAAGCACCCCAAAGCGCGGCTCTCCAGATTACTGAATCCAGTCAATCATTGAGGAAAGTTAGCACAAATCGCCTAAAAACCTCTTTTAAATGAGGTCTCATGCCCTTTTTTCGCTGGCGCGCCCGCTCCGCACCCTACGGTTCTATGACTTTAGTACGAGTACAAAACAAGGGAAAACAGTACCCAACAAAAAACTGTTGACAAGGCCACCCTCGCAACTTTATTCTAAACCCCGCATACAAACAGAACTAGTTCTCTTTGTAAGATGCAATAACCCACAAGCAGCCATGTTAGTAAGACGGTCGGTGAGAGCTATAAAAGGCGCTTCTCACTGTCTTGTAAGACTTAGTTAAGTCTTACAAGAGGGAATCCCAAGCGCGGTGTTGGGATTGTGGCGGTCGAGAGTGTTTTGTGCCGTACGTTTGCGCACAATGGCTGCCGAAAGCAAGGCAGTTTCGCAATCCTGCGAGGAGGAAAGTTATGGGTTTCGCGCAATCAGAAGCGGCGCAAGAACGATTCGGCGGTGCTCGAGTTTCAGCTTTGTTAACGTTCGGTTGCGTATTACTGCTCGCCGGCGTGACCCCTGAAGCCAAAGCAGATGGATTGCTTGGGTATTACGGAATTGCCAATTTTACTCTTGTGAATTCCGGCGGATTCATCCCCAATGGCTCCGTGTCTTCTCCAAACCCCATGAAGTTGATCTTGACCGGTACAAACGATGGCAGCGGGCTGCCCGGCGCTACCGATCTCACCATCGCAGCTCAAGCGGCGGGTTTGTTAGAGTTCAGTTATCTTTTTACGACGCTCGACGACCCTGGCTTCGAGAGTGCGGGATATCTTCTCGCAGGTCAGCTCTTTCCGTTGGCCGATACCAGCGGTGAAAGCGGGTCTGTTATCGTCCCGTTATCTCGCGGGGAGATTTTCGGCTTTAGTGTAGAAAGTGCGGACGATACCGGCGGAGCCGGAGTTCTCACGGTGACTGATTTCGTCGCGCCGGTTCCCGAGCCCGGCTCCATGCAACTCCTCTGGGCAGGGGCCGCGGCGATCCTCGCTTGGAGGGTCCGGCGGAGACGATTCCATTTTCGAGCTCGCCACCTGGCTGGTGTTGTGCTGGTTATTGCGGCGGCATTCTGTTCGATGTCGAGTTTGCGGGCGCAATCCCAGGTCTTTTATTCCCCGTCGAACGTCACCGGACAACTGGCGCTAGTCAATGTAGTCAACGTGGGCCAGCAGGCGAAGGCATCCCAGCAGCCCTCGGGCGTGATGGCGATGCTAAAGAGGGCGGAGGTAGAAAGAATACGGTCCCCACGGTCGGGATTGGGATTGCGTTCCGACGGCATAGGGATGCCGGCGAAAATGGCGGCACGACCGCTGGTGACGACGCCAACGCTTCCGATGAATAGTCTTTCCGTTGTGCCGCCGGCCGGCGTTACGGGATTTAATGCGCTATCCCATTTGGATCAAAGGAACGCTAACAACGGTAACCAGTTCAGTATTGAACCGCCGAATCCAAGCATAGCCGTGGGAGACGGTTATGTGCTCGAAGGCGTAAACGACGCCATTGAGGTCTTCAAAACCTCGGGGAGCCCCGCTCTGAATGTTCTGTCGTCGAACCAGTTATTCGGTTTGGCTCCCGCTCTCGACAGGACAACGGGCGCGAATGGCGTCTACTTCACGGACATGCGCGTGTTCTTTGACCCGGACAAAGATCGTTGGTTCGTCGTGCAGCGCACTCAGGACAACGATATTCTTGGCAACCCGCTCAATTCGTCCCACCTGTATATCGCCGTTAGCCAGTCTAACGATCCGACGGCGAACTACAACATCTACCTTATGGACACCACCAATCCCAACCACCCCGGGTGCCCTTGCGTCGACGATTACCCACAGATTGGAGCCGATCAATATGGATTCCACATTGCGTGGAATGAGTATAATGCATCGTCCTTACAGTTCGTAGATGCGGCGATCCTGGCGCTCTCGAAATCATCGCTTGCTTCGGGCTCTAGCGCGCCCGCCGCGGTTCAGTTCATAGTTCCATACGTTACGGGCTTCGAATTCGCGATCCAGCCAGCGACGACGCCACCGGGCGCAAGTAATTACCTGGCGGGCGGCGGCGTGGAGTATTTCGCCAGTTCGTCCCATTTATTCGGAATCGGCAGCGCGATTGCGCTCTGGGCTATGTACAACACCAGTTCATTGGGCACGCTAGGTCCCAACGGCACGCCCAACATCACGTTGACTCAGGTACAGATCCCGAGTTTAGCTTACGAGGTCCCGGACGTTGCGGATCAACGTCCCGGCCCAACGCCCCTTGGGACCAGCTTGGGGGGGCCGCTTGAATTTCTCGATGGGGGAGATCCTCGCGTCCAATCGCTCTCTTATGCTGGTGGAAGTCTCTATTTGACGCTCCAGACCGGCGTCAACGATCAAAATGGAACCTGGGTGGTGGGAGGCGCCTACATCGTGCTCTCCCCCACTTTCCGAAGTAATGTGTTAGCCGCGAAAGTACTGAACCAGGGATACTTACTCGTCAACAATAGTCATTTATTGCGGCCCGAGATCGCAGTGAACGCTCAAGGCGTCGGCGCCATCGCAGTGACCCTGGTGGGAGCCAGTTGGTACCCCAGCGCTGCGCTCATTCCCTTCTCTGGGTCCTCCACACCTACCACGATTCAAATAGCGGCCGCCGGGACTCTTCCGGAGGATGGGTTTACAGGCTACACGGCCGATGGCGGCGATGGCGTCGCCCGCTGGGGCGACTACAACTCGGCGATAGCCGCCAGCGACGGGTCGATATGGATGGCGGTCGAATACATCGGGACTTACCCAAGAACCGTAGCTGCCAACTGGAATACATTTTTGTTCCATGTACAACCTTGAACGGACGCGGCCCCAGGCAATCGAATCCGATATTGCCAGGCCTACAGGGAGGTGAGGTATGGTTCAGCAGAAGATAAGACGCGTGGGGAAGCGACCAACGGGCCCGGTCGTCTTGGGCGGCGAAGGCATCGTGCTGGTCGATTCGACCTTCAGCCCAATCGCACTCGATTGCGGGGCAGAGGCCATTCTGGTTGATGTGGATGGACACTGCGGCGGGGGGGATGGCGGCGCAAGTCTTCCGCTGGATCTCCTCAATGCATTGAAGGCAAGGCCCTTAACCGAGTTGGATCGGGTTCTCATCTACGTGAATGCGGGCGGCCGTTCTTATAGTTGCCGCTGCTCCAAGGTAAATCCCCGAGCGGGCGCATTCGCCGAGCCGGTGCTGGCGCTCTATCTCAAGCGAGAGCTATCGGTTGTGGATGCCGTGCATCAGGTGGGCGTGGAATATAGCCTGACCGATCGGGAGCAGGAGGCGCTGATCGGCGTAGCGATGGGGCTCACAAGCAAGGAACTCGCAGTGCGCATGAAAATCAGCCCCAACACAGTTAAAGCCTTCCTGCGTTTGATTATGGTCAAAATGGGCGCGACAACGCGTGCCGGCATTGTTGGAAGGCTGCTCGATTCAGAGCGTCCAGCCAGCGTCGGGGGGTCAAGAGAGTATTGAAAGGAAGTAAAGGACTAACAATTATGACAAGCGGAAAAGGTATTTCGTTTACTTTCGCGCTGCTGGTTTCGGGCGCATTGACAGGCCCTTGCCTAGCGAATACTTATAATTTCAGTTATTCGTTTACCGGATTCAACACAATTACCGCATCGGGCACTCTCACGGTGGGCGCTCAGGACCCCCTCAGTGGAGGCTTTCCCATTTTGAGTATCGCGGGGACGCGCAACGTGAACGGCACAGACATGCAGATTACTGGCGTGTTGCCGACATTCGGGCTTAATGAGTTCGATGGAAGCGACAATTTACTTTTCTTTCCTGGCCCTCCATTCCTGGATTTCAATGGGGTGAGCTTTTCGGTTGACAACCCAGCGCTCAGCGACGACGGACTTGGTGACGTGAATGTTTACTTCAACCCTTTTTCAGGCTTGTATATAGAGGACGCCGCGGTGAACCCGGGAGCCTTCGAGGTAACGCCGGCAGCGGGTTCGGCCAGTCCGGAGCCGTCCACTACAATGCTTCTGATTTGCGGTTTGATGGGCCTCGCTGTCAGGACAAAAATATGGCGTCGCCCCCGCGCGGCCTTCGCCGCCGGCGCCCGTCACATCTCAAGGTTCAATTAACGGCGTCCGAGTAGCGGCCAGTTAGGCCAGATCGTCTTCGCCGCAGCCCCAACGAGCCTTGCCGCCCCGTGGAGTTCATTGGGCGCTGGAGTACGTGCTTCGCCGGCTAGCCCGCATAGGAGGGTTGCCTGCTAGATGTCGTATACTGATCGAGCGGCCCTAGAATTGTCGCGACTCTCTAGATGCGGGTGCGTCTTGTGGGGGTCCTCCCAACGACCCTGGGGCCGCACGCGCGCTCCGGAAATACTTGGGCGATCCAGGGCTGCACTCCGGCGACGCCAGGCGCCACCCCTTTTGCCTACCCCAAGCGGCTAGGTATTTTTGGGAATTGAACGAAGGGCGAAGCCGTCATAGCTTACTGAAGATGGCTTTAGCCAAGGCAAAGACTAACCGGGACCGTCACGAGGCCGATCTCGTCCTGGATGTTGCAGTCGCTCATTGGGCCGTTAACAGCGCCAAAGACCGAGAGGATCGCAAAATGGCGCATGATACTTTCAAACATGCCGTTCTCAAGTTACACGAGTACGTTTCCACGGAACACGACGATGGCTCGCCCTGAATAATGTGAACGCGCCGGCGCATCCGACGTTTCCGGCCGGGATCATTCATTGGCAAATGCCGCTATGTGGGGATGTGGCATTTGGTAGGGTCCGAAAAGCATGCATACCAAGAATGGATAACTGCGATTTTTGATGTCGCAGTATCGCCCAACCGGCGTAGGTTTAAGTTGCTGCGGTCTCGTTGCGCCGAACGGCGCCTTGCGTGCCGCATTTCCTGAGTGCCCCTCCCGATACAGCCTGGGGAGACCCGCTCCACAAGGGCTCATGACCTGGCGCATGTCGAGCAGCTACTTGAACGGCTAGGATTGGGCCATTTGGCCCGGCAGATGCCCCCGGTCGCAATCTGGGCTGCATATGTATTCGCGAACGGCTTCCTGAGCATCGCGCTCTTGGCCCTTTTGGCTGTCGCTACGGGCATGCCGTTCGTATTTCCCTCCCTTGGGCCGACGGCTTACCAGCTCTTTTTCTCGCCGCGGGCCGAGTCTTCGACGCCCCGCAACACCTTGATAGGCCACTTCATCGGCCTGGTCTGCGGGTACGGAGCATTCCGGATTGCGAGAACGCCTGTATCAGCCGTCCTTGCGAGCGGCGATTTCAGTTGGCGCCCTGTCGTGGCGGCAGCACTTTCGCTGGCAGCTACGGCGGCCGTCATGATCCTGCTCGATGCCAGCCATCCCCCGGCCGGCGCCACCACTCTGATCGTCTCATTGGGCATTATTACCAAGCCGCCATACCTCGTCCTCATCGAAATCGCAGTACTTGTCTTGGTGGTGCAGGCGTTCTGCATTCACCGGCTGGCGCGGCTGCCGTATCCAGTTTGGAGATTCCAAGATCGGCGGCGGTAGAAGCGAAGAGAGCACCTCGATTGCTCCGCAGCCGGGTAGTGTCGCCATTGTCCTTGGCTTATCGAACCGAATTCTGTGCCTTGCGTTTCCGTCCGCCGGCCGCATCCGCCCTGGATCGCGTCTTCCGATCGATATATTCCTTCAGCGCCACGGCATTGTTGTGCTCAGCATCATGCGAGCTATATAGCAGCGTGACCGCGCCCTTGGCCGCTGCTTCCCGGATCGGCGCCCACACGTCGGGCGTGCGGTTGAGTTCGGAAAAGTACCTGCGGCGGAATTCCTTCCATTTCTCAGGATCGTGATTGAACCACTTTCGGAGTTCGGTGCTGGGGCCGGCCTCTTTTAGCCAGCCATCGATCTGGAGCGAGGTTTTCTTCACACCGCGAGGCCAAAGCCGTTCAATCAGATATCGAACACCGTCCTCCGGAGCCTCTGGTTCGTAAACTCGTTTCAGTTTCACCATTCCTTTAGTGTCCGCAACTGCGAAGCCAGCCGTGCGGATCGCCGTTACGCGAAATATAGCGATCAGGGAGCGCTACAAACGTGACATTGGCCTCCCAAATGCAGCGGTTGCAAATGTGCGCCGCTGGCTTGGTATTAATCCTCCCTAGTCGCGAACCGGAACATTTCAGCTTTACGATTGTTTGGTTTCCGTCGAGGAGGAAGGATGGCATTGAAACATGCCGCGGGCCGGGAGCGGGTGATTGCGAAGCACGTTGTCCGCGCCGACAAGGAAGACCCAAAGACTGAAGTAATGCTAGCATTGCAGATCGGCGGACTTCCTAATCCGGCGTCTCGCGGTACCAGAGTCAAAGCCGTTCCGCGTGGGCTGGTGCGGACCCCGGGGAGGGAGACGCAAGATTCCAGCAAGGTTGGCACTGGCACTCCGATGAAAGCCGATGTTCTCGATAAGCGGTCTTCTAGCATCGGCATCGGCCGTTCGTTGAAAGAGATCACCCTCAAGCGACTGATGGAGCACTATCCGGGCGCGCAACTCGCGACGCTTGTCGATCAGGCGCCCGAAGGTGACAAGTGGGTTCACGAGATCAAGTTCGATGGTTATCGGCTGCTCGGTTTCTTTGCCGAAGGCGCGGTGACTTTGCGAACCCGAAATGGAAATGACTGGACATCCAGCTTTCCCGCAATCGCCGCGGCGATGCGGAAATTGAAATGCGATTCCGCAGTCATTGACTTCGAGGCCGTCGTTCTCGACGCAGGCGGCAAGAGCAGCTTCCAGGCCCTGCAGTCGGCGCTCGGCGAAAGCGGACATTCTGAAAACATCCTCGCCTATGTGTTTGACTTGCTCTGTCTCGACGGCAAGGACTTAACCCCGCTGCCTCTGACCGAGCGGAAAAAGACGCTGAAGACGCTGCTCAAGAAGTCAAAACAGGAATCGGTCCTTCGTTACAGCGATCATTTCGCTGTCGAAGGCAGCGAGATGCACAAGGAGGCCTGCAGCAAGGGGCTCGAAGGCATCATTTCGAAGCTCGCGGACGCGCCTTATATTGCGGGACGACAAAAGACATGGCTGAAGGTAAAGTGCGCCCTGCGCCAGGAATTTATCATCATCGGTTACAGCGCCGCCAAAACGGGCGGCCGCGCTTTAGGCGCCCTCTATCTCGGCTATCGGAAGGACAGGGCGCTGGTTTACGCGGGAAAAGTCGGAACCGGTTTCACAATGAAAAGCGCCCGCGAACTCGTCGAATGTCTCGGCAGACTGGCCATATCAGAACCTGTTCTGACGCGCGCGGAGACGAAGGGCCTCGGCGCAAGGGAGTGGAAGGCGGTGCACTGGGTCAGGCCGGCGCTTCTCTGCGAAGTCGCCTTCACCGAATGGACGGAAGACGGCCGTATCCGTCATCCCTCTTTTCAGGGACTGCGCGCGGACAAGGAGGCCGCAGAGGTGAAACAAGAAAAACCCGTTCACGTTTCCGGAGCGGCAAAACCGAATCCGAAAGACAAACCCGGCGCACTGATTGCCGCCGGAATTACGATCACTCATCCTGACCGCGTCATATCGGAGACTGGACACGTTACCAAGGGTGAACTAGCGGAATATCACGCGGCGGTCGCCCCCTTCATGCTGCCCCGCATTGCGCGGCATCCGCTCAGCCTGCTGCGCTGTCCGGCCGGAATCGACGGTCGGGGGTGTTTCTATCAACGCAATCCTGGGCGGGGGCTGGGAAAGCATGTGCATCCCTTCGAATTCCAGCATAAGGGCAAGTATTACGAATACCTGTATATAGAGAGTGAAAAGGGCTTGCTGGAAATCATTCAGATGGGCGCGATTGAAATTCATCCATGGGGCGCCTCGATCGATGCGATTGATTATCCCGACCGTCTCATCTTTGATCTCGATCCGGCGCCGGATGTTCCTTTTGAAGCACTGAAGCTCGCCGCGAAGGATTTGCGGCAACGGCTCAAACGCAAGGGGCTCGAATCCGCTCTCAAATGCACGGGCGGCAAGGGATTGCACGTCACCGTGCCGCTGGCCGGCAAGAACCGGTGGCCGGCAGTCAAGGCATTCGGAGCCGCTATGGCCGACGAAATGGCGTCGGATGCACCCGAGGCGTATGTCGCTACGATGAGCAAGGCGAAACGAACAGGCAAGATCTTTATCGATTATTTCCGTAATGACTACACCGCCACCGCCATTGCGGATTACGCCGTGCGGGCGCGGCCGGGAGCGCCGGTGGCGGTCCCGCTGGCCTGGGACGAACTTCGCGCCTTGAAATCGGCAAGCAGCTCTTCGATGAAAGACGTTTTGAAGAGGCTCGAGAAGCACAAGGCGCCACCTCAGCCTAAAGGGCAGACCTTGCCGTCATGACAAACGCTGCTAGATCGACGCCGCCCGATAGGCATACACGTCACACATCGTCTGTCGCACTCGTCTTGATCGATGTCGTCAACCATTTCGAATTCCCCGATGGCGACAAGATTCTCAAGAGGGCTTTACCGATGGCGGCCCCTCTCTCGAGATTAAAGCAACGATGCCGTAGCGCGGGGATTCCGGTTATTTTGCGTCAACGACAATTTCGGTCAATGGCGTTCCGACGCGAAGATGCGAAATTACGGCTTGTATGTGCCCTCTGTACGGCCGCGCGCAGCCGGCGCGAGCACGAGCAGGCAATCGAGCATATCAAAGAGATGACGTGCGCGTCCGTCATTCCTTCGACGAAGTTGCGGGTCGACGCGCTACGGCGTGCGAGCCGCCACCATAACAAACTTAAGACCTAGCGTATGGAGATCGACGAAGCAAAAATCTCCCCCGCACAGCCTTCCGCTGTTCTCAGCAACGCGCAAATTGCCGATCGGTTAGCCGGCCTGGCACAGTTACTGTCAACTCACAAAGAGAATCTGTACAAGGTAAAAGCCTATCGCCGGGCGGCTGCGAGGATACGGTCTCTTTCGGAAAGTCTGGACGAGTTGGTACGGGACGATGCCGATCTGACGCGCTTTCCCGGGATCGGCGACGCCATCGCAAGCGCGATCCGGGAGATCGTGCTGACGGGGACACTCAGGAAACTCGACACGCTGCGCGGGCGAGGCCGCGCCGGAAGTGGCGAATCTGGCCGACTATCCGCGTCTCGATCCTAAACGCGTTTTGCGCATTTACAAGAAGTTGAAAATCTCATCGATTGGAGAGTTGCGTGAAAAACTGGAAAGCGGCCAGATTGAGGCGGCGCTGGGCCAGCGCATGGCGCAGCATGTTCGCCAAGGGATCTCTGAAACGCACGCGATGCTCCTCTATCACGCCGACGATCTTCAAGGCGCGATCGAGGCGTTCCTGCTCGACAAATGCGGCGTAACGGCGGTCCAGGTGGTGGGCGCTTGCCGCCGCCGCGTCGAGGTCATCGAGGAGATCGCTTTCGCGATCCAGACGGAAGACTTCCCCGCAGTCGTGAAAAAGATGGAGCGGTATGGCGGCCGGACACCGCTTCTTGAATCAAATAAGACTCGGGCGCATTTCGCGCTTTCCTCCGGCATCGAGCTTCGCCTGTGTCAGGCGCACTCCAGCGAATGGGGTCTCCGCCTGATCGCGGAAACAGGCTCGGAGGCGCACCTCCAGAAACTGGAAGCGGTTACCGGAGAATTGTCCGCGGCGCGCGTAAAGGGTCCTTTCCCGACCGAGGCCGCGTTCTATACCGCGTTCGGGCTGTCTTATATCGAGCCTGAACTGCGTGAAGGATATGACGAGATTGCACGCGCATTACGAGGAACTCTTCCGAAGCTGGTTACAGCCGCCGATATCCGCGGCGAACTCCACGCGCATTCCACTTCGAGCGACGGCGTGCATTCCATCGAGCAGATGGCGATCGCCGCGCAGGAACGGGGTTATGAATATATCGGAATCTCGGACCACTCGCAGAGTCTCAAAATTGCGAATGGCGTTTCCATTGAAGATTTATGGGCGCAGATCGAATACATCGACAGGCTCAATCAAACGCTGACAAGCGTCCGCGTGCTCAAGTCTGCCGAAGTGGATATTCTCTCCGACGGATCCCTGGATTATCCAGACGATCTTCTGCGGGAGCTTGACTATACGGTTTGTTCCGTTCACTCGCGTTTCGGCTTGAACCGCGAGCAACAGACGGAGCGCATACTGCGCGCGATGGACAATCGCTACTTCAATATTCTGGGCCATGCCACGGGCCGTCTGCTGCTTAAAAGGCCCGGTTACGAAATCGAGATGGATCGCATCATTGCCCATGCGAAGGCCAATGGTTGTTTCTTTGAAATCAATTCGAGCCCGGACCGTTTGGATTTGTCGGCTGAGAACGCCCGTGTAGCCGGCGAAGCGGGTGTGAAGATTGCCGTTTCAACCGATGCGCATAGTACACGCGAATTTGGAACCGTCCGGTATGGAATCGATCAAGCGCGGCGAGCGGCGCTTGCGCCGGCCTCTATCCTCAACTGCTTAACTTGGACGACTCTTCAGCCATTATTCCGCCGGTGACGAAGGATCATGACCACGAGCCGCAAGCTCGCTGGCTTCGTCTCTGTCAGGGTGCGCGGCAGCGATTCCCTTGGATACCTCAATTCACCCAAGGACCACGATCGCCATGCTTCCGCATATATACCTGAAACTTCTTCTTGGCGCGCCGCAGCTTCCATTGTTTGTAGGCGCCGTTCCAATCGGGCAGGCTGAGGCGCGGCAGACGGCCTTTGAGATATACGTAGCCGAAGACCATGCCGCCCAGGTGGGCGATGTTGCTGACGCCGTCGTTGACGCTGAAGGCGAGCAGCAGTTCGATCGCGCCATAGATCATCACCATGTACTTGGCTTTGATCGGGAACAGGAAATCCATGAGCACGGTCTGGTTCGGGAACAAGACGCCGAAGGCCATCAACAGGCCATAAATCGCGCCCGATGCGCCAACCGTTCGCGTTCCCCAATTTCCTACCACGGCATGCAGCGCTACGTCGCAAAGGCCGGCGCCGACGCCGCACAGAAAGTAATACTTGAGAAACCGTTTCGTGCCCCAGGTCTGCTCTAACGGGACGCCGAACATCCAAAGCGCGAGCATGTTGAAAAGTAAATGACTGATACCGCTATGAATGAACAGATAGGTGACAAGCTGCCAAAGAGCGAAGTAGGAAACCACCGCTCTAGGTGCAAGCGCGAGCAGCATGACATCGTTGCCAATCGAACGCCCGAAGAGCGTGATGATGACGAAAATGGCGACATTGCTGACGATCAGCCACTTTACTCCGGTCGGAAAGTAGCTGTTGAAAAAGGAGGATCGGCGGTACTTATACTGGGAGCGCATGGCGCCTCTGGAAACAGGATATCAGACGGCCGCTTGGCCGCCGTTCTTTCCATAACGGTCCAGCGCGGAGGAGCAAAGCCAGATTCCGGCGGCGCCGGCGATCCAGGTCTGCCAGTGCGAAAATGGGCCATTCGGTATCGCGAAGCTGGCCACCCATTTGAAGTTGGCGCAGATCCGCCAGAGCGCCAGCGCCAGCGCGGCAACCGCGGGCGGCTGCAGCAGCGTCGCGAATACCAGGGCCAGGCGCTGGTTTCGAAGACGCTTCTCGCTCGGCGATGGGGGCTTGGCGAACCGAATGCGAACGACCATAATCGTTATTTTTTAATCTATCAGGATTGCGGTAGAGTCAGAAAGCGGGCAGTCACCGTACGACAACAGGAGGCGGCATGAAGCGATTGAAAGCGGCGGTATTCGGCGCCGGATTCGTGGGACGCGTACACATCGAAGCGATCAGGCGGTTGGGCAACGTGGAAGTGGCGGCTTTGGCGGACGACACGGACGAGAGGGCGCGGCAATTGAGCGAGCAGTTGAGCATCCCGAAGTCCGCCGGCGATTACCGGCGCGTCCTGGACGACCCTTCGATCGACGCCGTACACATCTGCACGCCCAACGCGCTCCATCGGCCCATGGCCCTGGATGCGCTCGCGGCGGGCAAACACGTAGTATGCGAAAAGCCGCTGACGGTATCGGCCGAGGATGCGGGCCAAATGGTCGCCTCGGCGCGGGCGGCCAACCGGCGCAATTGCCTCTTTCACAACCTCCGTTACTACCCCATGGTGCAGCAGATGCGCCGTATGCGGGAGGCCGGTGATCTGGGGGAGATCCTGGTGGTGCAGGGCACTTATTCCCAGGATTGGCTGCTCTATGACACCGATTGGAACTGGCGCGTGGAACGTAAGGACAATGGCCCCTCCCGTTGCATGGCCGATATCGGCTCGCATTGGTGCGATATGGCGGAGCACGTTACCGGACAGCGTATCGCATCGCTTTGCGCCGATCTCAATACCTTCCACAAGACGCGCAAGCGACCTAAAAAACCAATTGAGACTTTCGCAGGCAAGACGCTCAAACCAGAGGACTACATCGAAACACCGATCGACACCGAGGATTTCGGCGCGGTGGTATTTCGCATGGATAACGACGCCCGTGGCGCGTTCACGGCGAGCCAGGTTTCGTCGGGCCGCAAGAACCGGCTCTCGCTCGAGATCTTCGGAACCAAGTGCGGCGTAGCCTGGGATCAGGAACGGCCCGACGAGCTCTGGATAGGCAATCGCAATACGCCCAACTACACGATGATCAAGGACCCCTCGCTAATGAAGGCTGCGGCGCGAAGCTATGCCGATCTCCCGGGCGGCCACAGCGAAGGCTATGACGACACGTTCAAGCAAGTGTTCCGGCGATTTTACGCGTCGATTGAAGATCCGGCGGCCACGCCCGAATATCCGCAGTTTGTGGATGGCCTGCGGCAATTGACGATTCTGGAAGCGGAGATGGCCAGCAGCGAAAATCGTGCATGGGTGGACGTGCCTTCTCTTTCGGCTGCCAACGCTGGGTAGCGCTCACGCGTTCGGTCGCTTTTTCCGCGGCAACCCCGTCTATGTGGCGGATCTCCGGATTACTTCTTAGATGTGGTGGTCTCGAATCCTATGGCGTGTGCTACGCTTTGCCAATGTCACGGTCGAGTGCGCGCCGAGGCGTGCGAAATCTATCTGGAGATCGATTATGAAACACGCGCGATTTGCCTCTCTGCTGGTCGCAATCGCGGGCGGCGCCTTGTGGCTGACGGCTCAACAAAATCAGACGCCTCCCGCAAGCCCTCCTGGCGCTCAACAGAACCCGGCCGGCCGTGGACGTCCGGGCGGGCGCAAAACAATCCTCGCATGGGCCGACACGCGTAATGGAAACTCGCAGCACATTTCCGTCTCGCACGCGCTCGCGATCATCGAACGCCTTGGCTACGAATCGGGCTTCTGGGACACTTACATCCGCACCGATTCCGATATCATCTCTTACCATCCGAAGATGACCACCGGCCAGCCAGCCAGCGGCGGACCGAGCCTCGCTAATGTCGATGCGATCTTCTTCATGGGCCATCGCGAGATCACCCTCGACAATCAACAGAAGGCCGACCTACTCAAGTTCGTACACGATGACGGCAAGGGCTTCGTGGCGGCGCACGTCGGATTGACGTCGCTCATGTCGTGGCCCGAATTCGGCGAGATGCTCGGCGGACAATTCCAGGATCATCCTTATGGCGTCGTGGCCGGAACCGTAATCAACGAAGATCCAACCTTTCCCGCAACGAGCCACTTTCCCCTGACCTTCAATCTTACGGACGAGTTCTACCAAGTGAAGAATTTCTCGCGCGAAAAGAGCCGCGTCCTATTGCGTCTCGATACCTCTAAGCTGCCGCCCAACCCAAATCTGCTCAGGAAGGACGGCGACTATCCTCTTGCCTGGGCCAAAATGTACGGCAAAGGGCGCGTGTTCTACGGATCCTTCGCGCACGATTCTAAAACATGGGACAACCCGGATATCTATCACATGTATTTCGAGGCCATACGCTGGGCGTTGAAACTGACAGATGGCGATGCCACTCCGCGCCCCTACGCGCCTGCCAGGTAGTTGGCTGTCTTGCAAAGAGCCGGCTGTCTTAGGCGCGCGCCAGCAGCGTGTGCCAAAGTGCACCGCATGGGGGCCGACCTTCTCACGCGCTTCCTCGCATTCATCGTCGAAGAGACTATTGGCGGCCGCGGAGAGTTCCTGAATGAATTCATGGTCAGCGTCGAGATACGCGGCCAGAACCCGCGAATGTCGTTGCTCTGGGGAAATCCTCAATTCAGAGCCTGTTCCTGAGGTTCGGCCTGCCATAAGATATCCGCGAACCCTCACGCCTCGGAGTATGATTGCTGGGGAGGAAACGTTATGTGTCAGATGAAGCGGCGTTCGTTTCTCGGTTCGTCGGCGACGCTGGTGGGTGGCGGTCTGGCCGCGGTCAACGCCGGCCACGGGCAGGATCGCAAACACGCCACAGGGAGCGACGTGCGGCACCACGGACACGGCATTTCGCTGATGACCGAAACCGCGAACCGGTTCCTCGCGGCGCTCAGCGCTGAACAGCGGACCAAGGCCACATTTCCGTTTGGCGACGACGAGCGCCTGGACTGGCACTACATTCCTAAAGAGCGCAAAGGGCTCACGCTCCGTGAGATGTCGCCCTATCAGAAGCATCTCGCCACAGCGCTGTTGGCTTCCGGACTGAGCCAAACGGCGTATATCAAAGCCGTCACCATCATGAGCCTGGAAGACGTGCTCAAGACGATGGAGAATGATAGCGGCGAGCGGCGCAATCCGGAGAAGTATCACTTCACGATTTTCGGCACGCCCTCCGATTCCGGTACTTGGGGCTGGCGAGTCGAGGGGCATCACTTGAGCCAGAACTATACGGTGGCGAATGGACAGGTGGTCGATGGGCCAAGCTTCTTCGGCTCGAATCCCGCCGAGGTGCGCCAAGGTCCGCGCAAAGGTCTGCGCGTGCTATCGGCCGAGGACGACATGGGGTTCGAAGTACTGCGTACGCTCGACGAGCCGATGCGAAAGGTGGCGATTGTGGATGCCAAGGCTTACGCCGACATCCTTACCGCGGCCAGCCGCAAGGCCGCGCTGGCAGGGCAGCCTTCGGGACTGCAAGCCTCCAAGATGAACGCGAAGCAGTTCGAAGCCTTGCGCGCGCTAACCGAGTTATACGCCCGCAATCTCCCCGATGACCTCGCGCAGCGGCGCATGGACGAGATCGATGGCGCCGGCCGCAACGCGTATTTCGCATGGGCCGGCGGCGTAAATCCAGGCGACCCGCACTACTACCGGGTTCAGACGGCGACATTTCTGATCGAGATGGACGACACGCAGGATGGCGCCAACCACATTCACTCGGTGTGGCGTGATTTGCGCGACGATTTCGGCGGCGACCTGCTGAAGGCGCATTACGAAAGCAGCCATCGCGGTTAGACGCGGGTTACGCAGGATCGATGATCGCCACACGCCCGCTGTTCGCATCGTTCTGCGCCGTTGCCTTCCTCTCGGCGAATGTGGCGAGGCGCCGCTGACGGCGCGCTGTGGAATGATCGGTTGGCAAGACTCAAGCCCGCTGCGCTCCAACCGACGGAGGCTGACAGTGGGCCCTCCGCACAATCCCGACTGGACCCCTGAGAGCATTCACGCCGCAATGAACAGCGCTCCGCCCAAGCAAGTGAACCTGACGCAGCCCATTCCGGTCCTGATTATATATGCCACCGTGATCGTGCTAAGCGAGGGGGTAGTTCACGTTTATTACGACGTTTACGATCACGACGCCTCCTTGCAGAAGGTTCTCGCGGAGGGTTATCTGTATCCGGGGTAAGTTTATTTAAGGTTGTGGCAACGCCCCGATTGACGCAGGGCGATGCCAAGGTCACTCGCCTGCTGCGCCATTACAGGAGGCAGGCGGCTGAGTGGAATCGATTGGTACAATTCGCAAACTGCCGGCCAGGTCCATTTTCGCGAAGTGCAGACCAGGTTGCTATTGGCCGCGGAGGCCGCATTGAAGGTCATGCGGAACCGGCCTTCGGCGTCGTCTTTCCTTAGGCGCGTCCATTCCTGACAGGCGTCAAGCGCCGCACACGTCTGCCCGCGCCGGCCCTGGACTTCGCACAGGCCCGCATATGTGTCCACCAGCAGGCGCTCGTACTGGTCCTTATTGGCGGCGTCGAACTTCCACCCAGCTCCCACCGTTCCGGCCACCTCGTACCAAATGTCGCCACCGACCCCGCTGCGGAATCGCTTCAGACGCTCCAGAGCGTCGTGAAATGCATCGACCGCGTCGCTATCCAGCTTGATCTTGATAGCCGCATCCTTAGCTTCCTCCGCACATGCCTTCAGACTCACGGCGTATTCCACCAGAGGTTCCGCCTGGAGGTCGCCCCGCGCGGGCGCCCGTTCGGCAGCGCTCTTTGCCCACTGAACGCTTTCGCCGCAAAGATGCAGGCGCTGATAGGCGCGCGAGAGAACGACGCTTGAGAGTACATCGTTCGCTGTGAGATCCGGCGCTTCGAGCAACAAGCGGATCGCTTCGGCAGGCTGCTCGGACGCTTTGAGATCGGCAAGCATCGTTCGGGCCATTAAATGAGAGGCGTCCAGAGCAAGCGCAGACTCGAAAGCGGTGCTTGCGGTTCCGGCAGATCCCTCAACTTTGTGAATCAGCCCGATGCGGTAAGGTAATTCGGGATCGGTTGGGTATTGCGCTCTCACCTTCTCCAAAACCGCCAGTGCATCCTGGTAATGGGTCGCCCCACCCTTCGTGTAGAGCTCCAACGCCTTCTTTAACTCAGTCTCGGCCGCGTCGCTTCTAGCGGGCCGCTTTCGCAATTCCAAAGTGATCAGGGTTTCAGCGGGCGGAGTAATCTCAGCAACTTCTTCGCGCGGCTGCATTCCCGCCCGGGTTACGCGGAGCTGGTATTTTCTGCCCGGCAATCCTGGAACCCACAATGCTCCTCCGGCGCAGATGGTTCCGGTAATGCGGCCATCCACTTGAACTACCGCCGGGTTGTCGTTGCAATCGAAGGGGCTGAGTTTGACGCGTACGTCGCCTCTGCGGTCCGGGGCGCTCGCCCCCGTACATCGCGGCGATGCATAACGCGCCAGCGAAAGGTTCCTTAAAGCGGCAGGCAGCGCGGCCGATGGCCTTTGCGTCCCGTTGGACCACTTCGAGACCTGCGCTTCGATATACCCGGCCAGCTCCTGCGCGGTGATGACGCCATTGCAATCAGCATCGGCATAGCCGTCCAATCCGGAGATCAGAAACTCGCCGAACAGCGTATGCCGGTCGTCCGCCCCGCCGCCCTCCAGCGCGTTTTGGCCGGCCGTGCTTGCCGCAAGGGAGATCGTGTTTCCATCGATTTCAAGCAGATTCTTGCGGAGACGTTCCGCTGCGACAGAGGTCTCGTTTAGCGCTCCGCTGTGGCACGCGTCTATGAACACCACCTTTGTAGTAGCCCGGATGGCGCGGAGCGCCCTTCTCAGAACGGAAAGGGGGACTGCTGTATGCGGAATATCCACGCGAACGGTATCGTAGGCGATCAGATATCCTTCGTTCGCTTCATCGAGATAGCCATGGCCGGAGAAGTAGATGAAGACGGTGTCCGCCGGTTGGGCTGCCCCTACAAGCCATTCGATCAACGCCGCAGTCACCGCCGATTTAGTCGCGGCGGGCCCCAGCAATAGCCTGATGTTCTCCGGCGGAATGTTACCGCCGTGTGGGCTCAGCAGGATCCTATAAACAGCTTTGGCGTCCGATTCCGGAAAGCGCAACAGCTCGTCGCCCGTGAGCCGCAATTGCGATCCGTATTGGCTAATTCCGGCAATGAGTGCGTATGACGCCGCTGTTGAATTGCGTACAAATGCGGTCGTCGCGACAAGCGCGAATAGCAATACGTTGTAACGCTTGAGTCCTCGCCAACACATAATACTCGACGCGCGCACGATCTATCTTATCCCTCGAGCGCGATCAAAAGGGGTCTTAATGATATTGCACAATCCATTTTTCCAACTCGTCCTCTGCTATCTCGTCGCCGTTCCCGTGTCGGCACAGCGCGGACCACAGGTTCAGCGTGAAGAGCCTCTCGACATTCAGGTGGTGATCGGTAATGGCCTGCAAACGATCTCCACCCGAACGGGCGAGCGCGTGATTCAGGATATGCAAGTCAGAGTGACAAGGCGAAACAACCGGCGTCCTGTCGCGGCAGGGCTCCTGATTAAGGCGCGGACGCCGTCCACGGGCCCCAGCGCGACTTTCGGGCGCACCAATTCGCACGAAGGCGAGTTCCGGACTGACGCCAATGGCGAATTCATAATCTCCGGCTTGCTGACCAATGGGATAGCCGGTTCCTATCACCTCGAAATCATGGTCGACATTACCGATTCCGATCGGATTCACTATAGCGGCCGCGAAACGATAGAGATGAAGAACATCAAAGGCGGCGTCCCAGGATGGGTCAAGTACGCGGCCATCGCGGCTGCGGCCGCCGGTGGCGTGGGCGCCTGTTTCGCCGGGCCATGCCGCCCAGGCAATAGCACGCCTGCCGCAACCACGGTCTCGTTCGGGCCTGCCCAAGTGGGTGCGAGGTAAATACCGATGAGAACGATATTGCTGCTGTCACTCACTTTGTGGACGTTAGGCGGTCAAACACGCGATGCGTCTATAGCGATATCCGCGCTGGGACAGGTTTATGACGCCTCCGCCGCGTCGCTTCTGGTCTTCACCGGAACCCCTGGAACCGCCCGCGTCACGGTCAAAACACACGCGGCGCCCGACGGCCGATGCATATATGGAGGTCCTGCCGCGCAATGGTTCTGTGTCTCCGCGGAGGGCCAGGTGAGCGTATCGGCATCGGACGGCTCTTCTTCACGAGCGCTCGACGTGCCGGCGGGACCGTCAGCGCTTATCGTTAGCGGATCGGGTTCCGCGCTGGCTCTCTGGTATGCCGACCTTCACCAACTGTACGTTGTTACCGGCGCTGGCTCCACGGTGCGGATGATGCAGCCCACCGCTCCGGTTGCCCAACTGCTGGCTGTGAGCGACGATGGAGCCTTGGCGCTCGCGCGCGGCGACGACGCATGCGCATGGCTGCTGGCGCCGGATGAGACGCCCCGTTGCGTGCAAAACGGCGACGGCGATGTCACGGGAGCGTTTGCCCCCGAACGGCGGGTGCTTCTCGCATATAGACAGAGCGGGAAGGTTTACGTCGCGCGAGCAGGTGATTCCACCGCGCAGCTCATTGCCGGTCCCGCCGACGGCATCGTCGAGCCGGTGGCGGTGTTGGCGGCCGGTTCACATGCGTATGTGGCGGATCGCGGAGCGGGCGTGATTCACGCGATCGATCTGGAGACCGGGACAATTCGGGCGATCCCCTCGCCGGCACAGCCTTCGCAGTTTCTGCCGGTCGGCAGAGAGCTGTATCTGACCACCGGTTTAGCTAGCGGAAGTCTGATATTGCTGGAGACCGGCCCTGCCGCACGGATCGCGGCCGCTACTCTCGCTGGGGGAGGCGCCCAATGATTCGGACATTGGCTCTCTCCGTTTTAGCTGCGTTCACGGTACGGGCGCAGACGGGTATTACCCTTTGCCCGTCTCCCTTGCATCCGGACACCGTGCAACGGATTCTGACGGTTAGGGGCGCAGGCTTCGCTCCAACGACAACAGCCGTATGGCAGCAGGCAAGCACACAAGGAACGACACCAACCAACCTAGCCGTCCAGTTCGTGAGCGCGACCTTGATCAAGCTGGCCATCCCGCCAACGATTGGCACCGTTGCCGGGACTGCCGGAAACATTAGCGTCAGCACCGGTTCCGTCATTGCAACGGCCCAATTGATATTCAATACCGGCTATCTCTCCGTCGTATGTGACGTCCAACCGTCCGAGTTCACAGCGCAGCCGAATCCCATATCCTTCACCATATACGGAGATCAGCTCTATTCGGGCGCCTTCTCGGCCAACGGAAAAACGATGCAACTCACTCCGCAGCCCGGCGCCACGGTGGCAACTGCCACAGTTCCCGGACCCTGGCAGGCGGGCCCTCTATCTGTCCAGATCGGCAGTTCGACGGGGAACGTCGCTCAGACAAGTATCTCAACGCTGACGGTCAATCCGGTCCCCACGATCACCGGGGTCTCGGCCTCGCGGTTGTATGCCGGACAAACGGCCGCCGAAACCGTGTCGGTAACCGGGGGCACGCCCGGCCCCAACGGTTTCGCATGGAGTTTGGCAAATGCGCCGTCCTGGATTTCGATTCAATCCACCGGCCCGCGAACCGCGAGTCTCGCGGTTACGCCGCCATCAAACACACTCTCCGCAGCCACCACCGCGCAGATTCTGGTCACGGACGGACTCCCGGGAGCGGCCGTAGCTTCGGCGCCGGTGAATGTTCCGCTCGTGGTCGATGCGGTTCCTGCCTTGACCTTCAGCGGGCTGCCCGACAACAATAAGCTTCAGCCCGACCAGATGTATATGGTCCAATTTGGCACGAACCGCGCTACGCCCCTGCACCTCACCGGTCAGATTAGCCTCGGCTCGTCAACCGCCGCATTCGTCTCCGGCACAAGCGCGGTCGCCACCGTTCCGTTTGATATTGCGCCGAATTGTGTATTGCCGACATGCGGTGCAACTTTGACCTTGCAAGCCGGAACCGTGTCCGGCCCTGTCGCATTCGCAGGGAGCGTCACGTCTGTTGCTCCCCAAGGAGCGGGGACGCCCCCCACCATGGCATTCCCTGCGGCAACTCTGCAGCAGGACCCAGCGCCGCCATCAATCGATGCGAACCGCATCTCCGTCAGCCAGACAAACGGCGGATTCACCATTTGCGTTCCTGGATTCACCAATACCCTGCAGATGAACGACCTGACTTTTCGGCTGGTTCCGGCGAGCGGAGCGAACCTCTCGACGAGCTCGCTATCGCGATCGGTTGCTCCCGATTTCGCGGCTTGGTTCACGCCACAGAATGCGGCCGCCGAAGGAGGTTTCACTCTGTTCCAACCGTTCGTTGTAGCGGGGAGCGCCGGAGCTGTGGGACAGGTCTATGTCACAATGAGTAACTCTGCCGGCGCGAGCGCGGAAGCCGGCCCGATTGATCTTGCCAGCGCGCCCCGGTGTACCACGCAGTGAGGAGGTGAGGGCCACGCCGAACTTCCAGGAGATCGTGTTCATCAGCTATGCCAGCGCCGACAAACCGGATGCGGATGCGGTTGTCACCATGCTGGAAGCGAGTGGTGTGACTTGCTGGATCGCGCCCCGCGATATCCCGGGAGGCGAAATTTGGCCGGAAGCCATCGCGGAAGCGATCGGCCGGTGCCGCCTCTTCCTGCTGCTCTTCTCGCCAGCGTCCGTTCGAAGCGACGACGTCTTCCGTGAATTATCGCTTGCCGGCAATCAAAAGAAGACACTCCTTCCGGTACGGATCCGGGAGCATGACCTCGAACGCACCGCCTACTTCCTGCAGTCCGTCCAGTGGTTCGACGCTTTCGAACTGCCGCTCGACTCGTACGCGGCGGCTCTGGTTCAAGCGGTTCAACGGCGGATCTCCACGGAACCTAGCCCAATGCCCCGCCCGGCTCGGGGCCCTACCCCTCGCCCACGCCCGGGACGCTTGCATCCATGGGTGACTGGCGGCATCAGAGTCGCGATCGTCGCCATCGTTATGTCACTCTTGCTGCAACTCTTCTTTTACACCGCTGGAACCGCGCTCCTTCAGGGCGCCGCGTATTGGTTCGTGCTCGCCGTCTGCGGCGTCATTGCCTGGGGCGTGCAGTACCTGTGGAATAGCCTCAAGCACCGCAAGGAGACGGCCTCATGAGGAACGCTGGTGAACTCGTAATTTTATTCAGCTTGGCCGCGAACGCTTAGACAGCCCGTGATTCGGAAGTTCGACGCCAGTCCCAAGTCGATAACTGTTGGCCAGCAGGTCACACTGAGTTGGGAGGTGGAGAAGGCCACGGAAGTCAGCGTCGATCAAGCGCTGGGCTCGGTTCCGAGGAAGGGTTCGGTAACCACCTCGCCCACTCATAACATAACTTATACGATCACGGCTCGCGATTCCGCAGGTGCAACGAGGCAGTCAACTGTCGCAGTGACCGTTGCGCCGAATCCCAGTTCACCATCACCGCCGCCACGGGATTTGGGACTGGCCCGCGTCACGGGACGCAATCTGCTTCCCAGAGGCGTTCCGGAGGAATTGGGATTTGGCCTATACAGTTACCTGTTGTTCGGAGAAAACGAGAATCCCCAGAACCGGAAGCGCTATCTTGCGATTCTGCGGCAAGCCCTCGTAGAGGTTTCCAGCCTGGCCGGGATCCTCGCGAACAAGCCGGATCTCCGCCGGATCAATGTGCTGTATATTCCCGTTCGTTCCGCTATTGAAGTGGACGAGAGCGCTCCCGCTAAAGCCGCGGAACCAGTACTCAAGGAATACGATTTCGCTCGCGCCCAGTTGTTGCTCGCCTCACTCGGCGATCGCTATCAGCAGGGTCCCTATTTCGTTTCCCGTCTGGCGCCGATCCGGATGGCAACGGAAGTTCAACGCCCATACCTCTTTCAGGACATGACTCGGGCCGACCCCAGCCTTGCATCCGATTGGGTCCGGCAGTTTCTTCGCCAGGCCGCCCGCGAAGAACCTTGGAATGAGAGGAGCGTCGAGAGCTTTGCTATCAAGTTCCGGAACGAAATACAGGTCCTGGCTACATTCGCAGTACCGGTTTCCTGGAAGGCATCCCAATAATGAACCACGCCGTGCCTGCCCTACAAAACCGCCGCGGTAGAATACAGCAAGATGCTCAAGTGGCCGGACGTTCTACAACTCGCCAAAGATGGCAATCCCCCTCCCGAGCGGAAGGTGGTCAAGACCGAATCGGAGTGGCGCCAGCAGCTCACCGACGAGCAGTATCACGTTACTCGCAGGGCGGGAACCGAGCCCGCCTTTAGCTCCGAGATGTGCAGCCGGTTCGAGCCAGGACTCTACGCTTGCCTGTGCTGCGACACCCTCCTCTTCGATTCAAATGAAAAATTCGAATCCCACACCGGATGGCCTTCATTTACGCAACCAATCAAAGCCAATGTGATCGCCTACCGCTTTGACGGCCCCGCGTTCTTGAAGCGAGTTGAAACAGTCTGCAACACCTGCGACGCCCATCTGGGGCACGTCTTCCCCGACGGCCCCGAACCGAGCGGTCTACGCTACTGCATGAACGCGGTCGCTCTCAAGAAGTCCGAAAAGTCCTGAATGGTTCCGCGGATGAGATCCGCGCGTGGGAGGAACATTCCGCCCTGCCTCCTATTGCGAATCCGCGCGCTTCAGCCTGATCCCGCCATTGTTAGTTGTGATGTGAATGAGGGGCCCTCCGCCACCCAGGTCGAATTCCAGGTTTTGCGGACGCAGATTGCCGGAGAGCGTCATGGGGAAGTCCGATTGGATGTGGCCATTTCCGGTCTCAGCTTTGACGTGGGCTGAATAATAAGATGGGGTTGTGACGGTGACGGCGCCATTATGCGTACCGATTTCGAGTTGCCGGCCTTCCCACGTTCCCCCGGCGAGATCGGCTTGGATTGCGCCATTGACGGTAGTTCCGCTGACATCGCCGGCGACGCGCTTGAGACGTACAGCGCCATTGCTGACATCGAAATGCAGGTTGCCGCGGACGTCGGAGATGGCGACTGCGCCGTTGTGGGTCTTCACGGTCAGATCGGTGGTTTGCGGGACGAAGATTTCATAGCTTACGCTCCATGAGGAGTTCTCGCCGCTCTGGGGTCCGTTGGCATGCACCTGGCCGCCGGAACCGTCGATGAAGACCTGGCTGGCCATGCTGGCGGCAGACACCTGGCTATCGGCCTGGGTTTCGATGCGCGCGCGAACCAAGACGTCGCCGCGCAGGGCGCCTTTCACGGAGACCGCGCCGTTACGGACTTCATCCACGGCCAGACGGCCGATAGAGGGGTACGTTTGCTCGCGGATTTCGCAGTGGCGAACCCTGTCGCTATCGTGGTTGCCGTTGTCGCAGCTGAGTTGATGTTCGGTGTTGTCCTGCAACTGGGCGAACAATGGAAGGCCGGGAACGGCTAGAGCGACCGAAACGGCGGCGGTGAGCAGAGATTTCATCAAAATCCTCCTGGCGGCCAGCGATGGAGTTGGCGATGCGCGGCCGTCCAGGGTGAATACCGGCGAATTGGAAAAAGGTTACATGAGCGCCTAGATTTAAGCGCGCGGCGCCCGGCGCACTTCACTTTTCCTGGGTTTTCCGCTCGACCTGGTCGATGACGAGGACGGGAACTCCGCGAACATCCAGTCTGCGGTACGTTCCTTTGGGGCTCGACAGCGGAATGTTTTTCCAGATGTGAAGCATTCCGCGTTTTCGCACGAACTCTCGCCCTGCGGTGGAATTCTTGCTGACCGATCCACAAGAGGAAGACTCCTCTATATTACGAATGCACGTTGCAGTATGTGTCGGTCCGGGCGTTCCACCACTCAGATAGCGGCTCGGCGAGTGTCGCGTACGTGAATGGCGAACTTATGACAGCAACCCATCAGTCTTTCACCGCACGTTTTGCTAACGAACCAATCTGCCATAATTCGTTCAGACTTGTATATTCGTTTCCAACTGTAAAGCGCCTTCCGAGACACACTCGTAACCAGAGGATTGTATCGCCCCGGATTTAACTTTTCTACTGTCTCCTTTATAGCTTTGGATCGCATATTTACAAGTCTCATACCTCTTGTCGAGCATCAGGCGACCATAAGATATAGAAGAGTTGCACAGCGCCAATACCTGGGCGTACATACTTTTCGGAAAGAGAGGCAAGAAATTACCGTGAAACTTATGGCAAGAGGCATGAACTCAAACCGGCGGTGGTTCATGAAGAAAGCGCTAGTGGCCGCCGGGGCAACGAGCGCTGGAGGGCTACTGCAGGGCAGCCCATTGACCAGAGGAGATGCAGCCCTGTTAAGCTTTGCCGCCGCGGCCGAGATTCTGGAAAGCGATTTTTGGATTCAATACAACGAACTCGGAGGAATCCAAGACAGCGCAGTGCCAGGTGGGACGGGGAATCCCGCCTACACCGCGAAACTCGAAGTCCTTGATTCGGACTTCCCACAATACGTCCATGACAATACCCATGACGAGATCACTCATTACACGTTTCTAAACGCGTATCTAGTGTCTAAGGGTTTTCCCGCGGTTAATCTCGACGCGTTTCGAACGCTACCAAGCAGCAGAGCCACTGGATCAAGCGCAATGCCGCGGCTGACTAATCTCATGCAACTTACCTTGGATACCAGTTGGTGGACACGGTATCGCAGCACTGCGAATAACCCCGATCTAGATCCTACGTTCGTGTTTCCCCAAGCCGTACCGGGGCTGGCCTCCGGGCAGTTTACAGCAATTCCCAGAACCGATGCCGACCTCACCCCGGATGCACATCTCCAGGCCATCGCCAACACGGCCGGGTTCCACATGCCCACTATCGAGCAAGGTGGAAGCAGCCTGTATCCTTCCATGGCTCAGAGAGCCAGCAGCGTGGAAGTGTTACGAATCCTATTGAGTATCGGGCCGACGGAGACAATGCACTTTCAAACCTGGTCCGACAAGGCGGGCAATGCGCCGCCGCTCACCGATCCGACGAACGGACTCGTGTTCCCCGATCTCAATTCTCCTCCTTTCGGGGGTCCAACATACCAAACCAACCTGATCATGCCCGAGCCATGTCCATTTCTGAGCCGAAGCCTGCCGCCATGTTCGATCATTCGACCGACGGCGACGAAAGGAGTTGCAATGGGGGTTGTGAAGTTTTTGACGGCTATGGGGCTATTCATCGGCCAGTCCCCCGCCTTCTTTGAGATGTTGGGCGCTCTGGCGGCAGAAGCCGATGACGCCAAGCGTAGAGTGGTCGGCGAAGAATAGCGCTGCCCGTCGCACTCCGCAACTGTGGAGCTTGCAGACAGGCCGCTCCGACTGACGCTGCATTCCGGCTGATCTGCAAGCTCGCTAAGAGCCGCTCCGCCACCGAATCCCGCTATATTGAATCGTGGGAAAAACCTGGCAGCGCACACTCGCCATTTGCCTGGCCTTCGCGCTCGCCCTAGTCGGCACTTTCCTCTTCGCCTTCCGCGCCGGCCGTGAAGCGCGGCACATCCACGCAGCCAATGAGCCGATCCGGCCCTGGATGTCCGTCCCGTTCATCGCCCATGCGCACCACATCCCGGCGACGGTTCTCTTCCAGGCCATCGGCATCGAACCCCACCAACCCCACGACCGCCGCTCCCTTCACCGGCTTGCCCGCGACCTGAACCGCCCCGTCCCGGAGTTGATGTCCCAAGTACAGCGCGCCATTGATGCCGCTAAGCAACCTCCAGGCGGTCCGCCGAAATGAACGACCAGCTGCTCGCGGCGGTGTCGCAATATGGCGCGCCGGCCCTGTTCGGCATCGTCGCTATCGCAGCGATCGGCTTGCCACTGCCTGTTACGCTGCTGCTCCTTATCGCCGGCTCGATGATTTCGCAAGGCGCGATGAACCCTTGGCTGGCGATCGGCGCGGCCGGCGCCGGATCTATATTGGGCGATCAGGCAGGCTATGCGATCGGCCGGTGGGGAGGCCCCAAGGCCATCGCCAAACTCAGCGGCTTGATCGGGAAAAAAGGCAGCATCGAAACCGTGGAGGCCAAAGCGAGGGCCTGGGGTGGCCCGGGAATTTATCTCACCCGCTGGCTGCTCAGCCCGTTGGGACCTTGGATCAATCTTGCCAGCGGCACGGCCAGCTACCCCTGGTATCGGTTTCTCTTTTGGGACGTCCTGGGCGAACTGACCGGCGCCGCGCTCTACATCTCGCTGGGCCGCTATTTCAGCGATCGCATCATCGCCCTCGATGCCATCTTGGGCAATGTCACATGGGCCGTGGTGGCGCTGTTCGCTGCCATCGTTCTGGGATACCGGCTCGTATCGTATTTGCGCCGAAATGCAAGACAATAGAACGATATGACTGCTACCAGACCCGGCGGCGTGTGGGCGCCCGCCATCACGCCGTTCAAGAAGGACCTCTCGCCCGACCCCGAACGTTTCGTCAGCCACGCCCGATGGCTCCTCGCCAACGGATGCACCGGCCTCGCCGCCTTCGGCACCAATAGCGAAGCCAACTCCCTCAACATCGAGGAACGCATGACCCTGCTGGAATATCTGATCGCGCATGACGTCCCGCCCACCGCCCTCATGCCTGGCGTGGGCTGCTGCGCCTTCACCGACACGGTGCGGCTCACCGCGCACGCCGTCGGATTAGGCTGCGCGGGCGTCCTGATGTTGCCGCCGTTCTATTACAAAAACGTATCCGATGAAGGCCTGTTCCGGAGCTTCTCCGAGGTGATTGAGCGCGTAGGAGACGCGCGTTTGCGCCTGTACCTTTATCACATCCCGCCGGTCGCGCAGGTCCCGATTTCCATTCCGCTGATTGAACGCCTGCTGAAGCGATATCCCGAAACCATAGCCGGACTCAAGGACAGCTCGGGCGATTGGGATAACACCAAAGCCGTGCTCGACGCATTCGCCAACACTGGATTCAACGTTTTCGCCGGCAGCGAGGCGTTTCTGCTCGCTAACATGCGCAACGGCGGCGTCGGTTGCATCAGCGCCGGCGCGAACGTGAACGCCGCCGCGATCCACCGGGTCTTCGAAAACTGGCGCTCGCCGGAAGCGGACGCCATGCAGCAGGGGATCAGCGCGACCCGCCTGATCGTGCAGAAATATCCTGTCATCCCCGCGCTAAAAGCCATCGTGGCGCGCGCTTTGTCCGATCCGGATTGGATAACGGTACGCCCGCCGTTAGTCGAACTGACTGCCGCGCAACGCGAGTCGCTTGCCGCGGATCTGGATGCGCATGGCTTCGCCGTCGCCGCTTAGGACTGATGAGCCGATTGCCTCTCTCGGGAACGCCGCGGGCCGAAGCCCGGCGGCAAGACAGAAGCCTTGGCCCCGGAAAGAATCATTGCACGGGCACGAGCACGGTATTGCTGGACTGCCCGTTGATCGTAAGGCTGACGCTCGCGTTGGTCCCCGACGTCGCCGGATCGGTAATCGCGAACTGCGCCACGTCGATCCCCACGCTGCCTGCGAGCGCAAACGCCGCCGTGGCCGGCGCAGTTACGCCGCCGGCAGTCACCGTAACGGCGTCCACGATGTTATAGACCGGTGAAGCCGGAAGCGCGTAGCCTTCCAATCGGGCCGGACTCGTGGGGCCGAAACCGGTGCCGTAAATCGTGATCGTCTCCCCAACCTGCGCCGGTGCGGTGGCCGTGATCGCGGATCCATCCGCGTGATACGCCAGCGCGAACGCCTGCCCGTCGATCGCTTGCTGGAACAATCCCGGTGCGTTGCGCGCGACGTTGACATTCGACTGCACGTTCGGCTGACCTTGCGGCTCAATCGTCAGGGTCTGCGCGCCCAAGGCAATGGCATCCGGTAGTTGAAAATTGATCTGTCCCGGGGATGCGAACAAGATCGGCATGAACTGCTGGCCGATTATCACGGTCACGCCGCCCAGCGTTTGCGGCAGCGGGTTCGCCGCGCCCACGGCCGTCCCCGCGGCCAGGTTCGCGCCGAACACCGATACGACCGAACCCGGCGCGACTGCCGCGACCGGCGTGCTGCCCGCGCCGTTCTCGACCCCCGCGGGCGCAGCGTATGGAACCTTGTCCAGGAGGGCCATGACCGCGCGCGGCGCCGTCATGGCAACTGCGCCCGCAGGGCGATGTGCCACTGAGATCGCCCGTCCAACTGCGGAATTTGAATCCGGGCAGCGCGCGTAACACTTACATTCACCGTCGCTGCCGCGCTATAGAATCCATCGGGCGAAGCCGGCTGCACCGTCCAATTCACCGATGCCGGCGGGTTCGAACTCATCGCCAGATAGTTCATCTGCTGGTAATTGGCATACACCGCGATCGGCTCGGGTCCCAGTGTCACGATCAAATCGCCTGGTCCGCCGGTCGCGCTTCCAGTCCACCCGCTAAGATCGAGCCGTGAGCTACTCCCGTTCGGAAGCGAAGCCACAGCGCCGATATCGATCCGCGTCCCCACCGGCTGCTTCACATCGCATGGCGTGGCGCAAGTCTGTCCGTTGATTGTGATCGCGGCGCTTGGAATGGTACTGCTCACGGTAAGATGGCCTACCGGCGTGTAAGTCGCGACGTAGCGCATCCCCTGCCCTACTGCGCTCGCTGGAACCGCGACATTCTGCGCTGCCGCGCCGCCGTTCGACCACCCCGCGAATCCCCAGACGTGACCCGAGGAATCGGTCTGCTGCGCGGGGGCCGAAAAGCTGTGTGTCTCTCCGACGCCCCAGATGAAGTTATACGGCGGAAGCGTGCTCACGCCGTCCACCGTCAGGCTCAACCCGCCCGGCAACGTGGTCAATGTGGCGCCAACGCCCGCGACGTAATTGGCTGTCACCGTATCCGGCAGGCTGATCGAAGCTACCGTGTAAGCATGAATCGCCGCGCCGCCGTCGCTCCACGAAGAGAACACCCACGGGTTCCCGTGAAGATCCATCTGCGGCGTGACCGCAGCCAGCGTGTGGACCGTGCTGAATCCCCATTGCAGCGTGTAGGGCGCTGCAATGGGAGCGCGGTCGGCCAATACCGTCAGGCCCTGCGGCGAGGTGGATAGATTGATGTTGCGGGTGGGCGCGAACCGCGGATAGATCGCGATTGGCCCGTTCATCGTCACCGTACTTTGAAAACCGATGATGGTCTGGTTTGTCGCGGTCGCCCATCCGATGAAGACATAGCCGTTATTAGGAACGGCCTGCACCACCACGGCCGAGCCAGCCTCGAAGAACGCTTGCGAGTCACATGTCTGCGCGAGGCCGTTTACATACACGGTTCCCGGAGATGCGTTCGAGTTGCCGCACGGATAGTAGAGGACACTCAATTGATATTGCAAATCGAATTTCGCCGTGTAAGAGCGAATCGCGGGGTCGGCCGTGATCGTGATCGTGGGTTGCGTGAACGGTAACCCAGCCCAGGTCCAGCTATTGAAAACCATCAGCGTACCGAATACGCCGTTCAGCTGGGACGGGAGCGCGCTGAACACGTGCTTGCTGCCCTGCGGCCACGCCGCGCTGGTGGGCTGATTATAATTTTGCCCGTCCACGCTGTACTGCGCCCCGGCTGGACTGGCGCTGATGGTGGTGATGGAGCTTGTTTGCGCCGTGCGCAGCCGCGGCAAACGCCGCCATCGCAATTGCCAACAGATAACCCTGCTTCATGATCCTTCAACGCCGAAGTATAGAAGTAAATCACTCAAAATACACGGCTAACTTTGGTAATTCCGTTAATGCTACCTATTTCGATCATTGATTCGCGCCTCGCTCCTGGCGTGTAATTAGAATGCGAATCGTATGCATTGGAAAGGCATCTCGACATTTCGCTACTCGCGCGTGGCGTTTCTCGCACCTTCCGCGGCGACGGCGGCTACGTTCGGCCAGGTAGTTGCCATCGGCGGAGCGGCCTCCGATATCGCGCTCGATGAATCGCGAGGGCTGCTCTATATCGCTAACTTCGGCGCGGCCACAATCGAAAAGATGTCGCTCACCGACTTACTCGATACAAAGCTCCTTCAACGTCGCTCCCGAGCCCGGAGCACTGGCTATCTCGCAGGATTCGCAATATCTACTGGTCGCCCACTACGCGAACGGAGCCACTCGTCCGCCAGGCTCCAATCTCATCACGCTCATTCAACTCTGCCGATGGGTCGCGGCATGACGTTCACGACCGGCGATCCTCCCCTGGGCGTCGCCTTCTTATTGCACCAGTCCATCCTGTACCGCACCGCAAGCGTTGATCGTCACCACGACCGGCGTTTTGCGTTTCGATCCGGTTTCCGGACAGACGGCGGTCATTGAGCGCATTCGCCAATCTCGCGAACACCCTGCCCGTGTCCAAGGGAACTTTCCCGGCCAGATATTGCAAACCGCTATGGCCACATCCGCGGACGGTATGACGGTCTGGGGCATCGGCGGAGCAGACACCGGCAGCCAGGATGGTATTCAAATACGACGCGCACGTCGAGGCCCTTTCCGGCGGCATCTATATCACTTCGCCGCCGCTGCTGCCGCGAGTCAGCGTGGCCTCGGACGGGTTCCGCAATGATCGGTTATACGCTTGATCGACGCCAACGCGAAACCTGAAGGGACGCTATCCCAACGTAATTGCTTCCACCACTATTACCGGCTCGGCCATCGATTCCAAGAACGGCATCATATACGGTCAATTCCCCGATGCAAACCAACCTACTGGCCGCTGCACATTCCTCCTCCACGCCGGCAGGGTCGACATCCTCTGTCAAACTGCCGGCGCTCCTTCTCATGGATCCGGATCAATCTTGCGATGCGCGACCGTTTGATCATGCCGGAAGATATCGTTGGGCGCGCGCTTACTCAACGCGGCGGGAACCATGCTTTACGCCATATCTGAAAGCGGCGTAATGGCGCTGCCTGTAGGAAGCCTGAACAACTATAATCGCGTCGCGGCCTCGGTGGAAGACGTACTGGTTTCGACCGAACTTTTGCAATCGTAGCGCTGTGACGCAAAGTTTCACGGTGGCCGACCCCGGCGGCAACCACACGGATTTCGCTGTTTCGACATCCCAGACGGGAATTTCCATTTCGCAATCCTCGGGCGTGACGCCGGCCACTGTACAGGTGACCGTCAGCCCCGCCGCCTTCGCGGGCTCAGGCGGCACCACTCCCGTAACACTGACGATTTCTTCCGCCAACGCAGTCAATCGGCCCAAGCCGGTTCGCCTGCTTTTTAATAATCCCGACCCGAGCCAGCGCGGCACGGTGATCGATCAGCCGGGGTCTTGAGCGACATCCTTCCCGACGCTCCTCGCAACCGGTATTACGTTCTGCGCCAGGATCAGGAATCAGCTGCTGATCTTCGACGGCGCTTCGAATAACTTGTCGCTACGCTTCCAACCGCGACCTCGCCCACCATGATGTCGATCACATCCGATCAGAACTACTTATTAGTGGGCCACAACGATTCCGAGTACATTACGATTTACGACTTAAACGCCATGCGCCGGTTATGCCGCCGATCATTCTGCCGGGCGGCCATTACGCCCGCTCCATCGCGGCCTCGAACGCGGCATTGCTGGTCTTGGCGCGCAACGAGGCGAACGGCACTGGCGTTATTGACGTCATCGATTTCGCAAATCGCACTGCCGCGCCGCTCGAAACGCTCGGCATTTACAAGAACGCCGTCAATCCCGGTGGAGTACTGACCGCTTCGCCTAACGGCAGCACGATCCTGCTGGCATCCCCCGACGGCAACCTCATGCTCTATTCCGCCGCTGCAGACACGTTTGTCGGCTTCCCGCAACGACTTAGCGTCGCTGTCCGGCGCCTTCGCGGCATCCAATTACGGCAATTATGTTGTCGGAAACAACGTATTCGACACCTCACTTGTGCCGTCGGGACCATGGGAACCTCCGGGAGCGCCTCTTCGGGTTTCGCTTCATCGAATCACGGTGGATTCATGGCGTCGGCATGCGTCTACGGCCAGCGCCGCTGAGTCATGCAGCGCGTCAGCGATGATACAAAAGCCCTCACAGGGCCGCCTGTCTTGATTTCCGAAGCGCCGCTGCTGCCCACAGCGCCGCGACGTCCGGTTCCAGCAGTTGCCGCCACAGGAACGGGAATCCGGATCGGGCTCGGCCATAGGAAGTACCACCGGAGCGGGCGGTACCACGACCGCCAAATGGATCGGGAAGCACCAGCAATTACGCATTGGAGAGTTTCACGCGAACAGTCGCTCCGATGCCCGGGTCGGGAACGGTGGCCGTACTGACTACGTCGGGCATCACCGTGCTTGCGTCGAATTACGACGCCGCCGTCGCGCCTCCTGTCATTTCTAGCGTCGTCAATGCCGCCAACGGCACACAGCCGGTCGCACCGGGCGGGCTCATCAGCATCTACGGAAATCAGATGAGCCCCGTCAATATGGCCACCAACCAGATTCCTCTACCGACCGCGCTGGGCGATTCGTGCCTGAGCATCAACGGAACACCGGCGCCTCTGATTTTCGTTTCGAGCCAACAGATTAACGCGCAATTGCCATTCAACGTCAGCGGTAACGCGACACTTACCATACACACCCCGGGCGGCATCAGCGACAACTATCTCTTCACGGTTGAGCCTACCGCGCCCAGCGTCTTTCAGAGCGGGACTGCCGGCCCCAAACGGGCCTAGCCACCATCGTGCGCTCTAGCAACAGTCAGTTAGTTACGGCAACGAATCCGATCCATCCAACCGACACATTGATCGTCTTCCTGACTGGGATGGGCCAGACCACGCCCCAGGTGCCGAGCGGCATCCCCTCGCCTTCGAACCCTCTTGCGTCGGCCAATATTGCGCCGATCGTAACGCTTGGAGGAGCGTCGTTAGGGGTAAGCTATGCCGGCCTCGTTCCGGGTGAAGTAGGTGTTTATCAGATCAATGCAACCGTTCCCACGAACGTGCCCCAAGGATTAAACATTCCGTTAACATCAGTCAGGGCGGCGCCAACACGACATTGAGCGTCCGCGTAGTCAATTAGGAGTGATCATGCGAACCATCGTCTTAGCCATCGCACTTATGTCGGCGGCCTCAGCCGCTTTCGCTCAGCAATGGGAATTCGGCGCCCTGGGCGGTGGCGGATTCCTCGGGAATGTTCCGGCAAATGGCGGCTCAACTGGCAACGCCACAGCCGGTTTCGCGCCTGGCACCGTCTTTGGAGCGTTCGTCGGCAATAGCATCAACCGACATATCAGCGGCGAGATCCACTATGAGTATCTGCAAAATAATCTTCGGCTCTCGAGCGGCGGCCAGACCGCACAGTTCACCGGAGCGGCCCATGCGGTTCACTACGACTTTGTCTATCACACCAGCCGGCATGAATCGAACGTTCAATTCTTCGCCGCGCTCGGCGGAGGCATGAAGCTTTTCCGCGGCACTGGCGCCGAAGAAGCCTATCAACCGCTAAGCCAGTTCGGGTACTTCACCAGGACGCAGGCTATCAAACCTATGGTTAGCGTAGGCGGGGGATTGACTTACCGGGTCTCGAACCGGCTTTTTCTACGCGCGGAGATCCGCGATCTCATTACGCCGTTTCCCACCGCGGTTCTGACGCCTGCTCCGGGGGTCAAGTTTGGCAGCCTGCTGCAGGACCTCGTTCCCATGGTGGGCTTGAGCTACGTGTACTAAGCACCGGACCCCTGCAGCATCAAGCCACGCCGGCCCGATGGTATTCTTATGGCAAATGGCGTGGCGCGGCGTTTTCGTTTCGAGCGTAGCGAGCCTCATATTGTGCGCCGGCGTTCTCTTCGCGCAGAAGGCCTTCCGCGAATATCCGGCCTTCGAGTACAACGACTTCCCCATCCCGCCCGATTATCAGGAAAAGACTGAGTGGGTCTTCGGCCGCCTGATGTATCCCACCATGCCCGGCGTACACGGACGGGGCCGCTTTGGCCGGTTTGGCATGGCCAGTGACTGGAGGGAGGGTGGACGCGGCGCATATTGGACCATGGACTATCCACGCTCCGACCGCCACTTTTCATCGGCCCTGCGCCGCCTCACGCGCATCCATACGCGCTCCGTCGAAGAGCCCATTAACCTCGACGACGGCGACCAGTACGATTGGCCGTGGCTCTATGGCGTAGAGGTGGGTCACTGGAACCTCAGCGATGCGCAGGCGGCGTCGCTGCGCGAGTTTCTGCTACGGGGCGGATTCTTCATGTGCGATGACTTCCACGGAACCGAGGAATGGGCCGTGTTCATCGCCAGCATGAAACGCGTGTTTCCCGACCGGCAAATCGTCGACCTCGAAAACTCAGACGCCATCTTCCACGTCATCTACGATCTCAGCGACCGCTATCAGGTGCCGGGCGAACAGTATGTACGCAGCGGCCGGACTTACGAATTCGACGGCTACGACCCGCACTGGCGCGGAATCTACGACGACCATGGGCGCGTGATGGTCGCCATCTGTAACGATATGGATCTTGGCGATTCGTGGGAGCATGCCGACAACCCCGAGTATCCCTCGCAATTTTCCCAACTGGGCATCCGCATCGGCGTCAATTACGTGACTTACGCGATGAGTCACTAGCGTCTCGGCTATCACAACATAAGACTCAGTTCAATCTCGGTTCCCCTGCCCAGCGCCGATTGCATCTGGAAGCCCCCGCGCAGTTCGCCGGCGCGATATTGCAGGCTCTTGAGACCGCGCCCGGCACGGGGAAGCTGCGGATCAAAACCGCGGCCGTTATCTCGAATCGACATCCGAAAACGCCCCTTAACCGCTTCGATCTCCACGCGGACCGTGGTCGCCCCTGCGTGTCTCGCCACGTTCGTTACGGCCTCCTTGAAGAACAACAGCACATGCCGGCGCACAGCAGGCGTCAGTTCTATTTCAAGCTGTTCGCCGCCCGGCGCCAGAAACTCCACGCTTCGCTCTTCGCTTTCGAGCATGGTGAACGCAGTTTGCCGCAACCGCAGCACCAGGTCCGCCAGACAATCCTCGCGTGGATCTACGGTCCAAACGATATCGGTCATCGCTTCGCGCAGAGATCGCGCACGGCTGGCGATACCATCCAACACCTCCATGGTCCGCGGACGCTCCTGTAGCTTGGCAACTTCGCTCAGGATCGCTATCTCGGCGAGGCCGGCGCCCAAATCGTCATGGAGATCAGCCGCCAGACGCGTACGCACCCGCTCCAGTGCCAGCAGATGATTCACGCGATACCGGTGTAAGGAGAACGCCGCGCTTCCAATGGTCAGGATCACCAACCCTAGAAACCAGCTTTTGCGCCAGAAGACGGGCAACACTTGGAATGCCAGACTCGCCTGCCCCGCGCTGATTTGACCGACTCGGTGATGCTGCGAACCGCTAAGCGGTAATTCACGGGAGAGAGGTTGGCATAACGCACCGTCTCTGCGTCAGAGGGCTCGCTCCAATCGCTGTCGGCGCCCTCGAGCCAATACTGGTAGCGGAGACCCTCGCCGATATCGAAGTGTATCGCGCGGAATTCGACTTCCAGGTAATTATGCCCGGGCGCCAGATCGATTCCGGCCACCGCTTGTTCTCCAAGTTTCCGAACCCGGATATGCCTGCTCGGAATGCCGTCCCTAATCGGAACAAATGGTGAAGGGTAGCCGTCGAAAAGCGAGACTCCCTCCACCGTGCAGATTCAGAGATAATCTCTGTATCCTTGTGGATCTTGGTGGCCCAATTCCCAACCAAGCCGTCCTGAGCAGCAAAGCTCCGGAACGACGGCTGCCAGCCGCGAAGCGGTTGAGCCGCTAACAGGGCGAAAACAAGAAAAGTTGAATGTCCTGTCGCATCCGGCTGCGCGGCACAGGCCAACGCAAGCTAGAGCATACCGCACGCGGGGCATCGCATATTCATGCGATGGAACCGGCCACGCTACTGGTTCAGGTCAACCAAGTATCCAGTTACAGTTGAGACGACCGTTGCCGGGTACTGTTCAAAGGAGATGAGGATTTCCGGGGTATCGCCAGGTTCCAGATACAGCCGCACATCCAGATTGACCAATCCAGAGGTCCCGCAACAGTTCCCTGGCACGAGTGGCGTCTGAGAGGGCGGCGGAATGAAGGCGCTGTCGTCCACAATGAAGGCGTTGGCGGCGCGGACGATTTTGAAGTAGTTGATGAAACAGCCACCCGGGCAAGTCATATACGAGCTAATGTGTTGAATCACCAGCCGCTTCCCAGTGGGGACCGGAGTCAAGTCGCAAAGCAGAAGGCCAATCACATTGGTCGCCGCAATGCTGCACGACTTAGTGCTTTGGTACGGTGAGCGTCCCGGCTCGTCTATGTTCTTCACGAGCGCGGCGCGGATCTGCGCGAGCAGGGGCTTAGCGCCGAAGTGCCCCAGAACGCCGAACAGAGCGAGCGCCGCGGCGCCCATTAGCAGTTTGTTCTTCATCGTTGTCTCCTCCATAATCCAAATGCCCATTAGATCGGGCCGTATAGGCCCTGGCCGATCGCCAGTCCGTTCCCGTTTACGCCCTCACCAAAGCTGAAAGTAATGGCGGGCAAAATGGAGGGCGACGCCACGGTGAATCGCGTTCCAAGGCGGCCTACTGTGCGTAGTCGGAATCCGCACTGCCGCCATTCAAAATCCGCACGAGGTAAATGTCGCATCCGCTCGCAAATCGCCAGTGAACGACTGCATCGCCTCGGCTTGGGACGGCCCCATTCCAGCCACATACAAACACGCCCAGATCGACAACCATCGCTTAGCCATGTTATGAGGATTCCGTTCTGCGCGGTCAGCTGCCTCTGCCAGTGCTGAATCATCGTAAGGCATCTCTGCGGTTCCGCCAACTCACATAAAGATGCGATGGTCCGAGGCTGTCGGCTGCGCTGCTCAACCAGGCGGCGCCATCCCCGCAACACTGTCAGATTTGTCTGCCGCCACGCAGAGGCCCAGCTTCCAGAGCCTTCCCCAGAGCTTCGGAGTGCGAATGCACGTGCAGGCGTTCAAAGACCTTCCGGACGTGGGAACGCACCGTGTGAAGGCCGCCGCCGCGGGTCCATCGGTGGCAAGAGAACTCGGCGTAGGGAACGTCGGCGGCTGGAACCCTCACGCGAGGCGACAGGCGCAAGAACGAATGGACGCCGCAGAAAGTCGACGAACAGCTCACGACAGCCTACACTGACAAGAAGAGCGACATCGTCACCGAATTGAAGCAAGCGTTCCCGCGGAATTACCTGTTCGCGTGGGAATACCCGATCAACGGCGGCATCACGTCCTTCCATTGCGCCGAACTCGCATTTTGTTTCCATGCCCTGAACGTGCCGCAGATTAAGTCCGTAACCGGCGGCGGCCCGGTCGCGATGGCGCTGCAGGATAAGGTCGCTGGAGCGTGGGTCAATTTCGCCAAGACCGCGAATCCCAGCCAGCCCGGTCTGGAATGGCGACCATATGCGGTCGACAACCCACAGGCCATGGTGTTCGACGGTTAGCGAATCCCGTCCGCTGCACGACGATAAGCTGCATCGCTGCTGCCGGCGACCGGGGTGGCGGGCGCGGCGGTCCTGCTGGGCCGGGTGACCGAGGCTAAGGGCTTCGTCGCGGCGCTGTCCGATTAGCGCAATCGGAGTGGCGCAATTATAGTGGAACGCTCAGTTGGATCGTCGCCCCACGCGATGGCGCGGATTCGATGCGGCAGAAACCGTGTAGTTCGCCGGCGCGGTATTGCATGCTATTGAGGCCACGTCCCGAGCGCGGCTGCAAGCGATCGAACCCGTGGCCGTTGTCTCGAATAGACATGCGAAGACATCCGCCGTCCGTCGAGATTTCTACATGGACAGCCGTGGCCTCCGCGTGGCGTGCCACATTCGTTACCGCCTCCTTGAAGAACAGCAGCAAATGGCGGCGCATGTCCGGCGCCAGTTCGTATGGCGAGTTGATCATCTGATGGCGCCAGAAACTCAACCCAGCGCTCGTCGGTTTCGAGCAGCGTGAAAGCGGTCTGGCGCAATCTCAGCACCAGGTCAGCCAGAGAATCCGCGCGCGGGTCCACCGTCCAAACGATATCGGTCATCGATTCGCGCAGAGAACGCGCCCGGCCGGCGATGCCATCCAATAGTTCCATGGTTCGGGGACGCTCCTGGCGTTTGGCCACTTCGCTCAGAATGGCGATCTCCGCGAGACCCGCTCCCAAATCGTCATGTAGATCGGTCGCCAGACGCGTTCGGACCCGCTCCATTGCCAGCAGGTGATTCAGGCGATACCGGTGGAAGGACACTGCTCCGCTCACAATGACCAGGATCACTATCCCTAGAAACCAGCTTCTCCTCCAGAAAACGGGTAATACCTGGAACGTCAGAGTTGCCTGCCGGCGCTGATTTGGCCTGATTCGGTGACGCTGCGAACTGCGAAGCGGTAGCCGCCCGGAGCGAGATTGGCATAGCGAACGGTCTGATCACCCGAGGGCTTGCTCCAATCGCCGTCGGCTCCCTCGAGCCGATACTGATAGCTAAGACCTTCTCGCCGATATCGAAGTGCAACGCGCGGAATTCGACTTCCAGGTTGTTATGCCCGGGCGCCAGATCGATTCCGGCCACTGCCCGTTCTCCAGTTTCCGAAATCGGATATGGCCTGACCTCCAAAACGCAGCGCTCGAAGCAATGGCGCCGGCGCATCCGCAGTCTGGTCCGGCTCGGGCCTGTAGCGGGCGAGGCCGTAGAACGAAGCGAACCAGATACTTCCCTCGCGATCATGGAAAAGGAACTCGGTTTCCCCCGGCGGAAGACCGCTCGATGCGGTGAAGTGGTGCAGGATTGCTGTCTTGGGGTCTAATCGATCAACGCCACGCCCAGCCGCCACGTAGATCCGACCCCAATCGTCCTCGGCCAGGGAAAAGACATGCTCGCTCGAAAGCCCCTGTTCCAGGCCGTAGCGCTGGATTAGTGGCTCGTCCGCCGCGGGGTTGTCCATCCGTCCTACGCCGCCCTGGCTGGATCCGATCCACAGCCTTCTCTGATGATCCGAAAGCAGCGAATTGATCGCTCCTTTGGGAACTCCATGGACGAAGAACTTACAGCCGAGTCCGCGACAACGAACAAGGCCGCCGGTGTACAGACCGGCCCACACATCGCCGGAACTGTCCTCCGCAAACGAATGCACGGCGGCGGTACTCTGTGGCTCCCGGGATCAAGTCGGCGGTTCGAAAGCCCTGCCATCGGCCGGTGGCGCGACTCCAATGGCCCAAGCCATCGGCGAGTGCCGGCCCAAATATCGCCGCGCGAGTCCTGGAACATTCGCAGGATCGTCGCATTCGGCAGCCCGTCGCGAACCGAATAGATCCGCTCGGGTCGCTTCCCCTTCAGATTGCGGGCATCCATGGTCGGCGCGATATCGTACTACCCCGACGCCGCTTGCCGCCCACCAGCCGCCCTCGCGATCTTGCACGAGGGTACGGCCTATCGCCCAGGTACTCCCGGGCATGGGGCACTCGAAGCGGAGTGGGAACGAAGCGGCTGCCACGCAGTTCATTGAGTGTCCACTGCCCCGTGACAGCGTAAAGAGACCCGCGAACGCCCTCCGCCAGGCCGACCACATCGAGCTGATTCCAGGCCATTGGCCTTGGTAAAGAGTTCAAACGGCCCCGCCGCGATTCGGGCCACGCCCAGCGAACCCACTCCCAGCCAAAGATTGTGCCGGACATCTTGTTCGATGGCCCCGACGTTCTGGACGGGAAATTCATCCGAAGGCGTATAGGCCAGGATCTCCGGCGGCGAGGCGTCCGGACGGAATCGGACCAGCCCCGTGCTGCCTGCCAATCCAGATCTCGCCGCGATCGCCCTGGTAGAGTGCGCCGACCCACCCCGGTGTCTTGGCGGGAAGGTCCTTCGGGCGGCAATATTCGCGGCGGTTCGGTTTTGGTGTCGATGCCCGCCAAGCCGTAGCCGCCGGCCCACAAGCGGTCATGCCCGTCGACCAGCAGAGAGTAGATCCACGCTGTAGGCAAGAGAGCAGGTGCAGGGAATCGATCTCTCCGGTGGGCCGGCGCCGAAAGAGGCCTCCCAGAGTGGCCACCCAGAGGTTGCGGCGCGAATCTTCCGCCAGCGCTCGTACTTCCAGAGGCCCCGAATCAATCCAGCGGCGTCAGGTGCGGACCAGGTTCCTTATCCTGGGGCCGGAACCTGTAGAGTCCCGCGGCCGTACCGCACCAGATGGTTCCATCGTGATCCTGGTATAGGCTTTGGACATCGTTGGACTGCTTGCTATCGCCGACGTGAGTCACTTCGAATGCCGGGCGGTTCCCATGGTTGTCATGGAATCGCGCCAGGCCGGCCCCGGTGGCGAACCAGTAGTCCCCCCGCGGCGTCTCGATCATGTCGGAAACCAGCCGGCTCGGAAGACCGTCCTTGGTGGAGAAGTTGGTGAACCGGTAGCCGTCGAAAAGAGAGATTCCTTCGACCGTGCAAAACCAGAGATACCCCTTGGAATCCCGATGGATCTTCGTCACCCAATTCCGGACCAGGCCATCCTGAGTGCTAAAGATGCGGAACGAAGGCTGTTGTGCGCGAAGCGACTGAGCGGTCGCAATCGCGAGGATTAGAAAGAATCGAAAACGGCGTCGCATCGGGTGCCGGCGCCAGTCAACGCCGGTCTTCAGGATACTCTACCGGGCTATCCGGCAAGGTCCGAACTCCGCTCGTCCCGTCGCCTCAGTTCACAAACCCGTTTACTAAGATCTCGACCGGACCACCCTGCGCCACAAAGCACCCATGGCGTAATCCTCCAAACACCAGGGGGGTTGGGTAGGTAAGCGTCAGCGTGGATAAAGGTTGCACCAAAATATGCATATCAAATCCTGGCTCTAAGGCGGCGCCTAGTTTTGGATCATTTACATTTTGAGGAGTGCAACTTCCTTCTGTAAAAACACCGAGGATAATGACCTCGGAAACGGAGCCGCTATCATTCGTCAGGGTAATGTTGGTTACGCCAAGGTTACCAGTGTCGGGACCCGCAACTCCAGGGTTATGGGCGTCGACATTCATATGGCTGTTGAATGGAATGCTCGGGATCACGACTTCGACGAACGCCGCTCTGATCGCGGCGGAAACTCGCGGAGCGGCAAGGGAGCCGACGAAGGCCAGGGTGAGGAAAGCTCCCGTGGCGTAAAGGATTGTTTTGTTTAGTTTCATAGCCATCAAAACATAGTTTCTGAATCGTTCCATTTTGATCTCCTTCTCTGTTGAGCGTCCAATTCGTTTTCGACTGATTAATGGCTGCCGGTCCCGGTGAGTCGGCGTTTAGTTAGCGCCGCGGCGCACGGGCGGCGGAGCGATCCAGCATGCATCCCCGTCAGCTGAAACTTGACTTCACTGGGGTAGCATCTGGACCAATAGGGAGCCGCATTTGCGCCACGATCTCCCCTAAGCGGGGAGCTCACAGGAACCCGCTAATCTTCCGTAGGGATCAGCCGCCCGGCAGATTGTCCTTCACGAATCCCGCCACATACGTGATTACGGGTAATCGGTTTTTCGCGATTAGCCGGTCTCGATTTTCTAGTCGCGAGACACCACAACAGGCCGGCCCCAGCGAGAAGAGCGCCCGAGGCCGGCTCTGGAACGGCGGTAGCGATCGCGGGCGTGAGATCCACGTCAAACGCGTAGTGCATGTCTTCACCGGGAGCCAGGTTGCCGAGCCCCGTAAATCCGTCCGCCAGGCTACCCAAACCTGAGTTCTCCGCAAACGACATATTCTCGAACGCGCTAATCGTAATGGCATAATTGCCTGGCGCCAGAACACCTGCATCGAGCAGGACATCGAAGCATTGGCCCGAACCGGCATTCGTGTTTGCGCCTGGCGGACAGGTAGTTCCGAGAAATGTGGATGCGAGAAAAGCTCCGGAAGCATCGAACAGGCTCAGGTATGGCTCGAACCCACTTGCGCCGATTGCCAGGCCGTGGCCGTTTGTGCCTCCTCCATAGCTGAAGGTGATGGCTTGGACTAACGAAGACGTCGCCACGGTAAAGTCGCGTTCCACCGCAGCCCACTGTGCGTAATCGAAATCGGAATTGCCGGCATCCAGCGTGCAACCGCTCCCGCATGAGATAAATGTCGCATCTGTCCGTAGATCGCCCGTAAAAGACAGGATGTCTGCGTGCAATTGTCCAGTTCCAACCGCAAGTACGCCCGCAACCATCGCCAACAAACACTTCGCCATAATCTGAGGAGTTCCCTTCCGCATCGGTGTGCCCGCTCCGAATGCTCACTCATATTAGGCTGGCGGCAAGTTACTTTCAATCGCATGAACATGCGATGGGGCGAAGGGAAATGCGACCGCCTATCCACAGGGTCACATTGGCCTGCCGCTGCGGAGAAGGCCCCCGTGCAGCGCTTTCCACACAGCCTCCGAGCGCGAATGTACGTGGAGTCGCTCGTAAATCTTTCGGACGTGGGAACGTATTGTGTCCAGGCCGACGTCGAGCGCCGCAGCGCACGCTTTATAACTGTGACCTTCGGCCAGCATTCGCAGGATCTCCAGTTGCCGCACGGAGAGTTGCATGTCTTCTTTGGGCGGCACAGCTTTCTGAAACATCAACACTACTTTGCGCGCGATGCCGGGCGACATCGGGGCGCCGCCATCGTAGAGTTCACGGATGCTTTCCAGCAGCCGGGCGGGCGGAGTCTCCTTGAGCAGATAACCGCAGGCGCCGGCGCACACTGCGCTGAACACCGAATCGCTGTCCTCATGGACCGTAAGCATCAGGATAGGCAGTTCAGACATCCACTCATGAATCTGACGCACGCCCTCAATGCCCGACATGCCGGGAAGCCCGATATCGGCAAGGAGGACGTCCGGAGGATTCGCACGAATTTGTTCGATGGCGTCCTCCATGGAGCCATACTGGCCGCAAATCGCGAATCCAGGCGAACCACCGATCAGCAGGCTCAGCCCCTCCCGGGTGACATGCTGATCTTCAACGAGCGCCACGCGAATGGGTTGCGACACGCTTGCAGTGTAGGCGAACGACGTTGGTGGAGCAACCGCATCTTTATGCGACTATCGCCGCGCGCGGCTTTTCCCTAAACTGATCGAGTCGGTAGCGCTTCAAGAAAAGGAAGGCACAGAATGTCGTTAATCCGTGGCGTACTGCTCGCCGGAAACTTTCGCACTCAACACGAGCTGGATAAGATTTCGCCCGTAGATCAGAGGAACACCCTCATAGTTGAACTAGCCGGCCGGACCAACAAACCTGTATCGCATTTTCAAGCCATGAATGATGCGGATCTGGCGGGTGTGGGCGCGGTTCTGGTGTTCCTGCGGCGGGGAAGAATTCGAACCGACGCCGAACTCAAATCGATGAGCCCCGACGACCAACGCAATACTCTGATTGTTGAAGTCGGGAAGCAAACCGGCCAGGGAAAGGAACTCCAGGGCCTCAGCAATATGGGCTTGGTGTTGCAGGGACTGGGGCAGGGGCGCCCCGGAACTTCGTTAGTTCAACCCTCATACCTTCGTGGCGTTTTGTTGGCCGGACAGTTTCGGACCCAACATGAGTTGGACGGCGTGTCAAATGACGGTCAGAGGAACATCCTGATTGTCGAATTGGCGGGCCGCACGAATCAGCCCGTTCCTTTCTTTCAGGCGATGAACGACTTCACTCTGGCAGGAGTTGGCGCGGTTCTCGTGTTTCTGCGCGAAACCAAGATTCGCACCGATCAAGAGCTCAAGTCCATCAGCGCCGATGACCAGCGCAATATTCTGATCGTGGAGATCGAATCACAGACTCACCTGGGCATCCCGCGCCTCCAGGGTTTGCGCAACATGGATCTGGTCCGGTTGGGCTTGGGAGTGGATCCGGCGGTCGTACTCAAACCGCTGCCCCCGCCGCTTCAGGCCCCATCGCTCCAACACCCAAATCCCGGAAAGACAGACGGCCCCAACAACCCGGAACTCGGCGACCCGCACGGTAAGGGTCACAACGGACCAATTGGCGATCCCCCAGGCGATCCCCCACCGGAAATGGGACCGACGAAGAATCCCGATAATAAGCTCCCATCGGAAAAGGGCAGTCCCTTCCCGCCCGGTTTTGACCCCCCGCCTCCGCCAACCGGCTGTTTCATAGGTGCGACGCCCGTGCTGATGGCGGGCGGAGGCGAGAAGTCAATTCAGTCGATTGCCGCGGGCGACATGGTCATTGGCCGCGACGAGCAGACGGGCGCAACGGCCGAGAGCGCCGTGTCGCGCACATTCGTCCACCGAGTCGTTGGGACAATTCTGCTGCAACTGGCGGGGGGCGAAACGATAGAGACGACCGCGGCGCATCGCTTCGCCGTCGAAGGGCAGGGCTTCGTAAGCGCAGACCTGCTGAGCCTCGGCGACAGACTTTCAACTCACGATGGGCGTGGCGCCGAAGTGATCTCCATCAAAACTCAAACGGGCGAAGCGACGGTCTACAACTTGACCGTCGATCGATTGCACACCTTCTTTGTAGGCGGTGCGGCGTTGTGGGTGCATAACGAGAAGAAGAGCGACCCGGTTGCCCCTGATGATCCAGGAAAATGAGGAACGCATTCGAGAATACGTCGTTACGATTTGAGATCGTTGTTGCGTATCGGTGACCCATTCGAGGCTCAGTTACATTAAGCTCATCGTCTATTCGGTTCAATTGCATAAATATGCGGTGGGCGCCGGTTCTTACGGTAGCGACCGAGGAGGGCACGCCATCGGTGATACTGTTTGGTGTTTTCGATACCCTCAGGTCGGAAGGGCTGAGACCAGCTCGCTAAAGCGCCCGCTCATCGAGCCATCAAATGAACTAGCGGAAAATCGCGGCCATCCGGAGCAATCGGTCTGGTCTCAGCCACCGCGCGGCATCGGCCACTATAATCAACCCATGCGCTATTGGCTGATCCACTGGCTTCTGAGCGGAGTCGCCCTTCTGATCGTGGCCAGGATTGTACCTGGTATTCAGGTAGACGGTTTTGTGGCCGCGCTGATCGCCGCTCTCGTAGTTGGGCTTGTGGGAGCAACCGTGGGCCTGATTCTAAAGGTGATTCTGCTGCCCTTTATTATCCTCACGCTTGGAGTTGTCTATTTCTCTCCCCCTCCCCCCCCTCCTCCTCCCCCCTCCCCTCCCTCCCCTCCTTTCTTGATCAACGGTCTCACTTTGAAACTGGCTTCGGTGGTCGTGCCTGGCTTCCGCGTCAATGGATGCCTGCCGGCCGTGCTCGGGTCAATTCTGCTAACAATGGTCGATTACATCCTGACTCGCCTCGCAGGAATTTGAATTGCAGCATTCGCTCCAACTACAATTTACTCGTGACCCGGCGTCTCCGTTCCGGCCTGACCATCTTCGGTTATTTCACCGCCGTCGGTCTGCTGTTCTTCGGATACCGCTATCTCGAATTCGTCGCCAATCGTGAGAGCGTATCGTCTCTCGATCCGTTAATCAACGAGCTCTTCACCGGCGCATGGATGGCCGCGTTGCTTTTCCCGCTCGTGGCGCGGTTCGCGCGGCGTTTTCCGATCGACCGTACCAACTGGAAAACACGGATTCCTCTTCACTTATGCGGTTTGGTGGCCTACTCGGTTACGCACACTGCCCTGCTTTGGCTGTTGCGCCCGCCTCTGCATTGGCTCTTCGGAGTCGGTCGCTACGATTACGGCATCATGTCGGTTCGCTTTTTCATGGAATTCTTCCACGACTGCATCGCCTACCCAGTCGTAGTCAGCCTTGTTTATCTCTTCGACCGCCACGTCCGCGCCGCCCAGCTCGAAACCAAACTCTCACAGGCGCGTCTCGAGAACCTTCGCCTTCAACTTCAGCCCCACTTCTTGTTCAATGCGCTGAACGCGATCTCTTCGGCGGTCTACGAAGATCCGCGCAAGGCCGACGCCATGATCGCGCGATTGAGCGATCTTCTGAGGCAAACCATCGACGATTCCGGCGCGCAGACGGCGCCGCTCGGCCGCGAGATCGAAACTCTGGAACTTTATCTCGATGTGATGCGCCAGCGTTTCGAAGACAAGCTGCGCGTCGATATCCAGATTGATCCAGCGGTTCGCGAAGCACTCACGCCGCACCTTCTCTTGCAGCCATTGGTCGAAAACTGTATTCGCCACGGCGTCGATCCGCAATCGCACGCGGTCGAAGTCACGGTTACCGCCGCGCGTGAGAATGGCTCCACGCTGTTGCGCGTGCGCGACCACGGCCGCGGCATGCCCCAAGGGATGCGCCGCGGAACAGGTCTTTCCAACACCGCCGAGCGGTTGACGCAGCTCTACGGCGAGCGGCACCGGCTCGAATTCGAAAACTGCGTCGACGGCGGCTTGCAGGTCACAGTGGCCTTCCCTTACCGCACATGATCCGCGTCTTAGTCGTAGACGACGAGCCGCCCGCCCGCCGCAAGGTGAGGCGCTTTCTCGATCGTGACCCGGAGATCGGCGCGATCTCCGAGGCCGGATCGGGCGCAGAGGCAATCGAGGCCATCCGTACCTTCGCTCCCGACCTGGTATTTCTCGACGTGCACATGCCCGACATGGATGGCTTCGCAGTTCTTCGCGCCGTTCCCGAACCTCACCAATTCCACGTCGTCTTCCTCACCGCGCACGGTGCGCACGCCCTTCGTGCCTTCGAGGCTGAAGCCCTCGACTACCTCCTGAAGCCCGCCGATCCCGAACGCTTCGAGCGCGCGCTCGAACGCGCCAAGGAGCATGTGGCGTTACGGCGGGAACCCGATCCGAAGTCCGAGCCCGTGCGATTCCTCAAGCGCATTCTCGTCGAAAAGGGCGGCCGTGAAATTTTTCTGCCGGTAGAGAAGCTCGATTGGGCCGAATCCGACCGCAATTACGTTCGACTTCATTCGGGCGGCGACGAGTACGCCATCCGCGAAACCCTGGAGAACCTCGCTCGGCAACTCGACCCCGAGCAATTCGCGCGCATCAGCCGTTCGGAGTTGGTCAATCTTGACCGCATCAAGGAGATGCAGCCCTGGTTTCACGGCGAGCGGCGGATCGTGCTGCGCGATGGCCGCGAATTGACTTGGACCCGCCGCTTCCGGGCCTCTTCGTCCCGTCCGTAGGCCCACTCGTCCCCGCATGGTTGGCGCCCGCCGCACAGTCAATCAAAATGCAGGTATGCGAACCGTTCTTCTGAGCTTCTTGCTAGCCTGCAGCGCCCCGATCTCCGCCGCCGCGGCCGACAACGGTTGGTCATTCTATGGCGGCGACGCCGCTGGGACGCGCTATTCTTCCCTGAAACAGATCACGCGCGAAAACGTCGCCCATCTCAAGGCGGTATGGATGTATCACACCGGAGCGCTCTCTCCGCAGACCGATCGCAACGACAAGGCCGCCTTCGAGGCTACGCCGATCCTGATCGAGGGAACGCTCTATCTCACTACGCCATTCAACGCCGTCATCGCGCTTGACCCGGCAACCGGCGCCGAGCGCTGGAAATTCAATCCCAACGTAGACCGCTCCCACGATTATTCCGAGGTCACCTCTCGCGGCGTCGCCGCCTGGATCGACCCGAGACCCCTCGCCGGCCGTGAAGGGCCCTGCCGCATTCGCATCTTCGAGGGTACAATCGACGCCCGTCTTATCGCGCTCGATGGGAAGACCGGCAAGCCGTGCGGCGATTTCGGAACGGGCGGACAGATCGATCTCACCCGCGGCGTCGTTTACGGCCCGGAGTTTCGCGGCGACTATGAAGTCACATCCGCGCCCACGATCGTCGGCGATCTCGTGATCACCGGTTCCTCCATCGCCGACAACAACGCCGTAGATATGCCGCGCGGCGTCGTGCGCGCCTACGACGTCCGTACCGGCAAACTGCGATGGACTTGGGACCCGATTCCTTGGGCTGAAAAACAACAAGTGCGTACCGGCGCGGCAAACGCGTGGTCAACCTTCGCATCCGACCCCGCTCGCGACCTCGTCTTCATCCCCACCGGCAGCGCCAGCCCCGATTACTTCGGCGGCGCGCGCCCCGGCGACAATAAGTGGGCTAACTCGGTGGTGGCCTTAAAGGCATCCACCGGCGCGTTTGTCTGGGGATTCCAGGTGGCGCACCACGATCTTTGGGATTATGACGTCCCCTCGCAGCCCAGCCTGATCGAGTTCAAAGGCAAGCCCGCGGTCGCGGTGACAACCAAGATCGGGAACGTCTTCGTACTCGATCGCCTCACGGGAAAGCCGCTCATGACGGTGGAAGAGCGCGCCGTTCCCAAGAGCGATATCCCTGGCGAAGACGCCTCCGCCAGCCAGCCAATGCCGGCGTGGAGCCCGATGGTCCCACAGAAACTCACAGTGGCCGACGCTTGGGGACCGACGCCCGAAATGCGCCAGTGGTGCGCCGATAAGATCAAGTCGCTCCGCGACGATGGTCTCTTCACGCCGCCCAGCTTCCAGGGATCGATTTCGTTTCCCGGCAACGTCGGCGGCGTCAACTGGGGCAGCGCTGCATGGGACCCGGTGCGCAACCTGCTGCTCGCGAACACCAATCGCGTGGCGGCCGTAATGCAATTGATGCCGCGCGAGGATATGCTGACGGCCCTGCAGCATCCCAATGACATGGCTTGGGGCGGAGAGTTTGGACGCCAGCGCGGGACGCCTTACGTGTTGCATCGCGATTGGCTGGTTTCGCCGTCCGGCCTGCCCTGCAACGCTCCACCGTGGGGCGCGCTGGTTGCCTTCGACCTGAACACGGGCAAGCTGCGCTGGGAAGCGGCTGAAGGCAGCATGGCGCCAGGCGCTCCGGCTGGCTCCCCGAACCTCGGGGGACCAATGGCCACGGCTGGCGGTTTGATCTTCACCGCAGCCGCAATGGATCCCCACCTGCGTGCGTTCGACGCAGACACGGGAAAGGAAATCTGGACCGCAGAGCTACCCGCCAGCGCGCAATCGACGCCGATGACCTATGAACAGAACGGGAAGCAGTACGTCGTCATCTGCGCAGGCGGGCATGGGAAGTTGAAGACCAAGATGGGGGATGCGGTGGTGGCGTTCGAGCTGCAATAAGAACGATCTGCCGGCTCACTCTTGGTTCTCGAAACGCAACTCCATGAAGACATCGGCGCGTGTATACGGAGAAGGGATCACCCGTTCGAGTGGAATATGGCGGAAGCCAAGCGACTCGTATAGGCGGATGGCGGGCGCCAGCTTATGGTTCGTTTCCAAATAGAGACGGGTCGCGCCGGAAGCCCGCGCGTCTGCAATCGCTCTCTCGAGAAGGCGCCGCCCGGCGCCAATTCGTTGGCAGGACTCGGTGACCGCCATTTTGACTACTTCAAACTCGCCGGGTCCCGTCGCTTGTAAAGCGCAGCAACCTACCGCCTCGCCTTCCCGGACCGCAAGGAAGATCCGGCCGCCGTAAGCGAGTATCGTTCTCTCCGGATCGGCCAGGGTCTCTATATCTTTCGGCTCCAAGGCAAAGTAGCGGAGTATCCACTCCTCATTGAGGCGCCGAAAAGCGGGGCCATCGCCTGGAGCATACTCGCGGATTATCAATTCGGCGGCGGGCTTCACAGGTTCAGGAGTCATACGTTTAAGTTATGTCACACGGAATCTAGATGTCCAATATCTGGCGCATGGCTATTGATATCTTAGTCGTATGGATGGAGAGATCGAGTTGCGGCATCTCCGCTACTTTCTGACCGTGGCGGAGACGCTCCATTTCAGCAAGGCTGCGGAACGGCTGAGCATGCAGCAGCCCCCGCTCAGTCAGCAGATCAAACGCCTGGAGCAACTTCTTGGCCACCGACTCTTCGACCGGACGACCCGCGGCGTGAAGCTGACGCTCGCCGGCCAACTTCTAGCGGAGCGAGCGCGGAGCACGATCGATAAAGTCCAGGACGACTTGGCGCAGGTGCGGCGGCTGGGCCGCGGCGAGGCAGGAACGCTGACAGTGGGTTTTAGCGGCTCAGTGATGTTTACGGCTCTTCCCGTAGCCATAGAGAGCTATCGACGGTTTTATCCGAAAGTGGAGCTTCGCCTGCGCGAAATGGTCACCTCCGCGCAGATACCGGCCCTGCTCGATGGAACACTCGACCTGGCCTTCCTGCGGGATGGAGATGGCGCGGAAGGGATCAAGATGACGACGTTACTGAAAGAACCTTACGTCGCAGTACTACCACAAAGTCATCCTCTTGCCCGCAAACGCTCACTACGCGTCGCGGATCTGCACAGCGAGCCCTTCATCCTCTTCGCGCGCAGGATGGGGCCGCTTGCCTTCGACAGAACGATGGCCTGCTGCGAAGCCAGCGGATTTCGTCCTAACATTGTCCAGGAAGCGCCGCAGTGGCCCACACTGGTTAGACTGGTGGGCGCGGGGCTAGGCATATCTCTCGCCCCGGCCTGCGTCGCAACTGTCACCATTCCCGGGGCGGTTTATCGCGATGTACATGCGGCTTGCAGAACGACAATCGACATGGGCGTGAAGTCCGGGTCGGACAAAATCCTTCTCGATAATTTCATGAGAATTGCGCGCGAGCATCTTGCGAGATAGCGCAACCGGCCTCTCAGCCAAAACCAGCCTATGGTGCATCGCATCCCGATTGAGTAGATCTACGCAGATATTTGTGACAAGATAACAACAGTGACCAAAATTTCGAGGGGGAATCACCACTCAGATGGCAACACACAAACTCACAAACGAAATTATTGAAGCCGCAATTGCCGGCTTCGAATCCCAAAAAGACCGCCTTGACGAGAAGATTGCAGAATTGCGACAACTCATGTCCGGCGAGAGTTCCGCGCCAGAGGCCACAGAGGCGCCTGGGCGCAAGCGGCGAAAGATGAGCGCCGCGGGTAGAAAACGGATCGCAGAAGCGCAGCGCAAGCGCTGGGCAGATTCGAGGAAGGAATCCGGCGACTCGCCTCAACCGGCAAAGGCCGCGAAGACGGGAAAGAGGCGACTCAGCCCGGAAGGCCGCAAGCGAATCATTGAAGCCACTAAAAAGCGTTGGGCGGCAGTGAGAGCCGCCGCAGCCGCGGCCGCCAAAGGGGCGAAATAGCGCTTCAAACGGCGCGGACAAACCCGATTTCCCACCGCTCTCTTATATTTGTAGAGCGGTTGCGGGATCGTGGCGGAGTGAGAAGAATAAAGAAGAACCGGCTGCGTTAGCCGTTTGCGTGAAAAGGCTACGGCGTCTCTATTGCTGCTGCTGTTGCGCCGCCTGAACCTCTTCCGCGGGTTCCGGCGGCAAAGCCCGAGACCAGTCTTCCGGGGCTAGTTCGACTTCGGGCGGTGGCGGTTTGTCCGACGGCGAAACACGCACGGCCACCGTCAGTTCGCTCGATGCATCGCCTTTAAAGACCCCGCGGGTCGGCGGGACGTCGGCGTAATCACGGCCCACGGCGGTACGCACGTGCGTATCGCCTGCCAGGATGTTGTTTGTCGGATCGAAGCCAGCCCAACCGATACCCGGTAAATAGGCTTCGAACCACGCGTGCGTAGCCCCTTCCGTCGAGCGCGTCTTGGCGTCGGCGCGATGGAATAGATAGCCGCTCACGTAGCGGCACGGAATCCCCAGGCGTCGCACCAGTGCAATCGCGATATGGGTATAGTCCTGACACACTCCCTTGCGGCTGCGCAGGGCATCGTCCACCGGCGAATCCACTCGGGTGCTCTTGGGCACATACTCGATGGAGCGGTAGATCGCGGAATTCAAGTCGAGCAGTAGCTCCAAAGGATCGCACTCACGCGCCTCTCCATTGGCGGGCAGCTTCAACTCGGCTGCGAACTCCTCGATCGCGCTGGTCCACTGCGCGAATTGGCTGGGGGCGAGCATTTCCCAAAAATCGCGCTCGGCGATATCCGCGTCCAATTGTTCCCAGGCCCCGGAATTGAGCCGCATGGGAAGCACGGGTATCGCCTCCACATCCACCATGGCTTCGGCAGTGATGGTCAAGTGCCGGTGCGGCCCAGGCACGTCGAAGTGATGCACCACGTTTCCCAGGTAGTCGCGATAGGATTGCAGGCGCGCGCGTGGAGTGACATTGACCTCGAAGCCCAGGCAGCGCTGGGGGCCTTCCGACCGCGGGTGCATGCGCAGTTCCATCAGGCTCTCGCGCACCGGGGCGCCGTAGCGGAAGCGGGTCAGGTGGCGGATGTTATAGAACACTCAGGCCTCCACCGCCGCATCCAGCGGGTAACTGATGTAGATCTGATAAATTCCTCCGTGAATCTGATTGCACAGGCGGCGGATTCCGAGAGTGAACTCGCGCAGGTTGCCCATAATCTCTTCGATTGGCGTATAGCTTAGCGAAGCGGTAAGGCGGCCCGCGAGCTTGCTCAGCCGATCGGCATTGCGCGTCGCCGCCGATTGCTGGATCGCTTCGAGCGAGCGCCCCAGGCTATCCACTCCGAAGCGCACGGAATGGGGAAACTCGGCGTTGAGCAAGAGAAACTCGGCCACCCGCTCCGGCCGCATCTCGGCGGTGTATACCTTGCAATAAGCTTCGAATGCGGTGCAGCTTCGCAATAATCCGATCCATTCCACGTGGCTCGCGCTTATGCCCGCCTCGGCGTCTTCCGAAAAGAACTCGCCGAAATGCGATTCGATCAAGGCGGCGATGGCCTGCACCCGTTCCATGCAGCGCCCCGCCTGGATGAACTGCCATCCTTCGCCGTGCGACATTGTGGAATCGGTGATGCCCTGAAAAAGATGCGAGCTTTGGATCACGGAGAACACCAGGTCGTACCCGCGCGTACTGATGAACTCTGGCGTGCCGATGCGCTTTGATTCGTGGAACAACCGGTTCAGTTCTTCCCACATTTCGGAACTGATCTGCTCGCGAACCTGACGAGCGTTCTCGCGCGCGGCAGCGATGCCGTCGTTAATCTGCGCCAACGCAAAGCTTTGCGCAGCGGCGAAGGCATCGCCCGGCGGCGCTTCCTCCCCGCTCAAACACGTCAGGACGCGCTCCCAGCGGCGCGCGTTGAAACCTTCGTCGTGCTCCAGCGCGAGGTTCCAGTGTACGCCCATCACGCGCGCCGTATGCTCGGCACGCTCGAGATAGCGGCTCATCCAGTAGAGGCTGTCGGCCACGCGCGAGAGCATCGGCGCCTCCCTCGTGTAAAACCCAGGTATCTTTGCTGCCGCCGCCCTGCGACGAGTTCACCACCAGCGACCCCTTGCGCAGCGCCACGCGCGTCAATCCGCCGGGCACGATGGTGATCTTGTCGCCATACAGGATGTACGGGCGCAGATCGACATGCCGCGGCTCCACGCTGCCGTCGAAGAAACATGGCGCGCGCGAAAGTTGCAGCGTGGGCTGCGCGATGTAGTTGCGCGGGTCGGCTTCGATGTGGCGGCGGAACTCTTCGCGCTCCGCGGCTGTGCTGTGCGGACCGATCAACATGCCGTAGCCGCCCGATTCGCCCACCGCCTTGACCACATATCGATCAAGGTTATCCAGCACGTGCTGCCGCTGCGCCGGCCTCGCTGCACAAGATAGGTCTCCACGTTGCCCAGAATCGGCTCTTCGCCCAGGTAGTAGCGGATGATTGCCGGAACATAGGCATAGAGCGCTTTGTCGTCGGCTACGCCGGTGCCCAGGGCGTTGGCCAGGGTAACGTTTCCGGCGCGGTAGGCGTTGAATAGCCCGGGCGACGCCCAGCGTGGAATCGGCGCGGAATGCCAGCGGGTCGATGAAGTCGTCGTCCACGCGCCGGTAGATCACATCCACGCGGCGCAGGCCGGCGGTGGTGCGCATGTAGACGAAGTTGTCGTGAACCACCAGGTCGCGCCCCTCCACCAGCTCGATGCCCATCTGTCGCGCCAGAAAGGCGTGCTCGAAGTAGGCGGAGTTGTAGACGCCCGGCGTGAGCAGCACGATGTTCGGATCGGCGCGCCCTCGCGGCGCCAGCGCGCGCAGAGTGGCCAGCAGCGACTCGGCGTAGTGATCGATGGGCCGCACACCCGCAGCTGCGGAAAAGATCCGGGAAAGATGCGCTTCATAACCTGGCGGATGGTCAGCATGTAGGAGACGCCGCTGGGCACGCGCAGGTTGTCTTCCAGCACCACGAAGCGGCCGTCCGGCAGGCGGATCAGGTCGGTGCCGGCAACGGCAACGTAGATGTCCTCGCGGCACCTGGAGTCCGCGCATCTGGCGCCGGAAATGCTTGCACGAATAGACGATCTCGCGCGGCACAACCCCGTCGGCGAGGACTGCGGCCTTCGTGGTAGATATCCTTGCAGGAACAGGTTGAGCGCGGTGATGCGCTGCGTCAGGCCGCGCTCGATAGTCGTCCCATTCGGCGCCGGTGATGATGCGCGGCAGCAGGTCGTGGGGGAAGATGCGCTCGGTGCCCTCTTCGCGGCCGTAAACGGTGAAGGTGATGCCCTGGTGCAGGAAACGAGATGTCGGCCGCCTGTTTTCGGCGGCGCATCTCGGCCAGCGGGACGTCGCGCAGCAGATCGTGCAGACCGCGATAATGCGCGCGCGGTTTGCCCTCCGCCGCGAACATTTCATCGTAGGCGCCATCGAGCCAGTATTGATCGAAGCGGGAGCGGTCTTTTGCCGGATCGTCGATAGCGGGAGTGGGCATGTGGAACCCCCTCGACGTGGAAGGATTCGCTAGTTTAACACAGGGTTCCTGCGATCGTTCCGCTCATAGTTGGACAAATAACGCTTTTAAAAAGGCAACCAATCCAAACGGTTTTCCCATTCGGATGCTTCCGATGCAAGCCAGACGACCAGCAGTTCTTCTATGGCTGTCCCAACATCGTAGGGTTTGGGGAGCAGGGAATACACCCGCGCTCCATTTGCCCCGCATCTCTGAAAGCTCGGAAAATGCGATGGCATCGTGCCGACATCGTGTGAAACGAGAACGCGCGTTCTCCCGCCGCCAGGCCTGAGGACCTCCGGATCTTGCATCTTCCGCAGTCCGGCCGCTTGTGCCGCGAGGAAATCAACGGATGGCTCCCGGCGAAGAAGCCCGTTAAGAATGGCCTTGTTGAGATCGGCGTCCGCGAGAAACCGAACCTTCACGACGGGCGAGCCGTGTGCAATTCGTCCCCAGCGCGCATGAGCCTTGCGCGCAGATCGGTAGGCAGCGGTTCAGCATTCCGCGTCCTCCCGCCCATTTGTCCTTTGGCGGGTCAGATAGGAATCGATTTCAGCCTGGTTTGCGAGATAGTATGCGATGGCGCCATACACTTCTTCGAGCCGCAGCAACTCGAAATTCTGGCAGATCGTCTCAGGAGATTCGCCGCGGCGGAATGCATGAGACAATGGACTCTAGCGAGATCCGCGTGCCTGCAACGTAGTAGTTGCCGTCCCGCTGTTCCATATACTCCTTTACCATGTGCTCTCTTCACTGTACAGCGGTTCGTATTCGCGACGTATTTCGGGCCTTTGAGCTTCGTTATCGGTTTTCGCTCGCCTCCAAGAAGCAACCGCCTATAAGGCCTTATCGTACGGCAGGACGCGACTCGGCCACTTCGCGGCATCGTATGCTCCGCCGACTTTTGTCGCTATAACGGACTTGAGTATCCTCCGCGATGTCCCTCGCTCCCCGACCCCGAATCGCCCCGACAACTTTACCCACGCTTTGAGGCTGCGCGCTTACCATGCCACATAGGCACATCAATCAGCTCGTGACTGGACCCATGAATTGGCCGTCGTGGCAGGTGTATGGGGTCCAAGGCGGCGACGGCGTGATTTAGACGATGATCTCAGCTCAGAGATAGGCCATTTATCGGGCGGTCTCGAAAAGCCGAAGCGCTCAAGGCCAAAATAAACACTTCGCGACTACCACCGGGCACGCGCGTGAATCAGAGCATCCTCGGTAACGGCGCAGAGGCGGACAGGAAGCTTCGACAGATTCATACCGGCAAACTGGTCTCTTCCCGACCAGCCAGCATGGTCGCCCGTCCAACGACGGGAGGACGATTCCGATGGTGAGACCATCCCCACCGCACAGCTGGCGCTGCCTGGAGGATATTTATGGTCGGCATTACTTCTGATTCCACTGCGTCCACGTGTCACCCGAGGCCGCAAAAGGCCGCAGTGATCTCCATCGGCAAAGGGGAGTAGGGGAGTAGGGGAGTAGGGGAGCATGGCCGGATCCGGGCGGCGGAGGCGCGCGAGCTCATTGTTTGGGCATCCCACCAGGTATCTTGTTAGTCTGTTTGTAGATTACACAAAAGCCAAAGCGAACCGGTTCGCCCAAGAGACTCGACCAGGAGCGGTCGCAATTCTCTTGGATCCTAACATCGCGCAGGTCTTGAAGAGCGCGGAGTCTGTGAACAAGCTGCTGCGCGCCTTGGTCGAGACTATGCCCGCCCGCCAAGGACGTATGAAGCGGACAATTTGAGCCCCATCGAACCGTGAAATAGGCCGCCTTGCAGGGGATGTAGCGGGTATGCCCCGTGGAATCTACAGTAACGTGATTGGTCGCGAGTCCGAGCCCATGCGAAGCGTCCGCCCGGGAGAGACATCGCTCGGAGGCATCGACAGCGGATACGGCCGCATCAGCAGAAGAATCTGATCGGTGTTCCCGGTCTTGGTGCGAGTGCTGGTCAACGCTCCCAGATAGGGAATCCGCGATGCACCCGCGAGCCCGGCAATCGTGTACGCGTCTTCCACATCCAGCAACCCACCGATCACGGCCCAATCCCCCATGCGGAGGTTGACCTGCGATTTCAGTGCGCGATTCGCAATCACCGGAATGCCGTCGTTGGATTGGCCGGTCAGCACTTTGAATTCGGCGTCGACATCGAACGTCGCAGTCAATTGCGGTGCGAACCGCGGGCGTGACTTTCAATGTGAGGCCGAGATCCACAAACTGGAACGAGGGCGGCGGAGTGTACGCCGTTCCGCCGCCAGTGAAATTGGCGGGGCCCGCGTACTGCGAAGTCAGCACCGGATATTGTTCGCCGATATGCATCGTCGCCGGCTGCCGTCGGTTGTCCGCAGCTCCGATTCCAGCAGGTTGGTCGCGCTCGATTTGGACATTTGCGCCACCAGCGACGGCGTCATGATGCCGAGCCCCATCAGCGTCTTCCCGCCGCCGAAGGTCAGCAGCCCGCTAGATGTTGGCTGGCGGAATGAACTGGTTGCCCAGCCAGCTCGTCAGGAAATTGAGCGTAAACGTGTGGGGAATATCGATCCCGTAAGTCAGCATGTCGTTGCGCGTGACCTCAATGAGCTTCAGGTCCACCATCACCTGCGCCGGAGGCCGCAGCAGGTCCTGGAATAACGCGCGCGCCACCGTGACTTTGCCCACCGTGTCGCGCAAGATCACGATCTTGGTCTGCGTATCGAACGAGATCTTCTCGATTCCGACGGCTTGCTGGACGGCGGTCACGGCCTGGTTGAAATCCTGCTGCGAGACGCTATCCGGCAGCGGAACCGAAACCGCGACGCGCGGTTGAAGCTCGGTGCGCTTCTGCGGCGTGTCCTTCGCCACCATAAAGATCTTGCCGGTCAGCGGAAAGATGAATGTGCCCGTGGCGGCTTCGAGCCCGCGGATCGCCACGCGGTAATCCACGCTCTTCAACTGGAAGCGCATCGGCCGCGATGGGCGTGTAGTCGCCGTCGAACACGCAATCGAGGCCGAAAATTTTAGCCACGCCCTCCCAGAGCTGCTTCGGAATCGCCGCGCAAATCGATATCGCCGGTTCCATCGTTGGGCGTGAATTCCGGTGGGCGGATAGTTGCGCGCGTCGCGTCCAGCATGTCCTGCGGCGTGGCCGCGTCCGGGAACGAATGGCTCCTGGTCGGCGCGGCGTCGGCATCGTCAGTCTGGTCGTCCGTAGTCGGGCACAGGCGCGGCGGGCATCACCAGCGATTCCAGCGCGGCGCGCGTGCGAAGCGCCCGGGCTTTCAGCCAGTACATGCGGTTCTTGGGTTCCATCGCCGCCGCTTCCGAATAGAGGAGGTACGCCTGGGCGATATGCCCCTTCTTCTCGGCCTCGCGCCCGCGCTCGAAAAAGATCGGAGGCCGAGGGCTCGTCGGCCACCAGCAACGCAGTCAGAAAAAGGCAGAGTATGGGCGAACGAACCCTCACATCAATTATGACGCGGCGATCGCGCGCGGCGTGCAGGCGATATCGGGCGAAACCGCGGGTTTTCACGAGTATCGGCCCGCTGCCCAAACTCTAAGTTATTGAAACGATATGCATTGCCGCTCGCTCCATATGCGATCTTATAGAGGAGCCGCCACATGCACGAGCATCCTCGAATCGTTGCGCCAGCATCCTGCCGAATGGATCCAGCCCGCCATCGTATTCCTCGTCACGCTGGGCGTGGCGTATCTGATCCGCAGCATCTTCTTCGGCGCGCTGCGATCCTGGCGGCGGCGTTCGCCCACTCGCGCGGTGCAAACGCTCCACGACGCGCTGCGCGGGCCCACGCACATCTGGAATTTCATCCTGGCCGCCACTTCGCCATTCAATCTTCGTATTTGCCGCACCGCTTCACCGAGCGCGCGCCCGAAGTGCTGCAGGTGCTGTTCATCGCGTCGCTCACCATCATGTGCATGCGCCTGGCCGGCGACATGGTGCGCAACTTCGGCGACCAGGTTCCCGGCGCGCTGCCGGTGACCACGCTCTCGCAGAACCTGGCCCAGCTGGTGGTGCTGATTCTCGGGATTCTGGTGGCGCTTCGCGTCATCGGCATCGAGGTAACGCCCATTCTCACGGCCTTGGGCGTCGGCGGATTGGCGGTTGCGCTGGCGCTACAGGACACACTTTCGAATCTCTTCGCGGGGTTCTACATCAGCCTGGCGCAGCAGATCCGCCTGGGCGATTACATCAAGCTGAGCACCGGCGAAGAAGGTTACGTCACCGACATCAGTTGGCGCTCCACCGCGCTGCGAAATCTCCCCAATAATATGATCGTCGTGCCGAACGCCAAGCTGGCGCAGGCCAACGTCACCAACTATTATTTGCCGGAAAAGCGCATGGGCGCATCGCTGCAGGTTTCTGTTTCTTATGATTCCGATATCGAACAGGTGGAGCGCGTGCTGCTCGAAATCGCGAACAAGGCGCTGACCGAGGTCCCCGGCATGGCTGCCGAGCCGGCGCCCGCCGTAACCTTTGACCCCGGCTTCGGAGACTCGTCGCTCAATTTCACTCTGGGTTTTCAGATCGCCGAGTTTTCGAACCAGTACAGCGTGCGCCACGAGCTCCGCAAGCGAATTCTGCATCGCTTCCGCGAAGAGCGCATCACATGCCGTTCCCCACGCGCAGCATCTTCCTGCATAATGCCGCGAAACCAGGCCCGGAGTCATAAGATTGCAACCTGCCGCTGGGATCCCCGGTTGAGCGGCCCCTCGCGGGGGAGCCTTGCATCCGTTGTCAAAACCCTGTAGCGTTGAACCTACGAGCGATCTAGCCAACCTATGACCCCTCCGTCCCCGGAATCCAAATATGTCAAAGGCATCGTCACCTCGCGCCGCGAATTGAGCGCGGAGCTTTGGGTGATCCGCCTGCGTCCCGAATCGAAGGTGACATTTAACCCTGGCCAATACGCCACGCTCGGCCTGCCCGCTGGCGAGAACCAGAAGATGATCGAGCGGCCGTACTCGATCGCGTCCTCGCCTTACGACGAGAGCTCGAGTTTTACCTGGAACTGGTGCCGCACGGCAAGCTCACGCCGCATCTGCACCAGGTGCCGGTCGGGGGCGAGATCCTGATCCGCCGCGCGACCAAGGGTGCGTTCCTGTTTGACGTAAAAGCGGACATCCGCACCATTTCATGGTGGCCACGGTCACCGGCGCCGCGCCTTACATCGCAATGCTGCGCCAGTTCATCTCCGATATGCGCGAGGGAAGCCCGCGCCGCGAGCGCATGCTGGTGCTGCATACCGGCAGCATTTCCGAAGAGCTGGGATACATCGATGAGCTTCACCGCCGCCGCGCGCGAATACCCGTGGTTCCAATACGTGCCCTCCATCAGCCGCCATTGGCTGGATCCGCATTGGACCGGCGAACGCGGACGCGCCGAAGACATCGCGCGCAAGTATCTCGACGCCGCGGGATTTACCGGCGCCGATACCACCGCCTATCTCTGCGGCAACCCGCAGATGACCGAAAACATGAAGGGCCTTCTCAAGCGCGCCGGGTTCGAGAAGGAATCCATCAAAGAGGAGCTGTACTGGCCGGCGGAAAAGTCCGCCGTGGGTTAACGCTCGCGCGGCGCGATCCGTCTATGCCGGCATGAAGCTGATTCTCATCGGCCTGTTGACGTTGGGCGCCTGCGCCGCTTCATTCGATGAAATCGTGCTGCCCGCCGGACCTCACCCGGGCGTGATGGCTGCTACCGACGTGAACCACGATTCGCGACCGGACCTCATCGTCACCAATCTCGAAGAAGCAACCGTCACCATCCTCCTGAACGATGCGCTGGCCGTTTTCATCCGGCACCGGGTTCGCCATTCGCGTGTGGCGCTTTGCCCAACGATCTCGCCATCGCCGATTTCAACCATGATGGCCAGCCCGATCTTGCTATCGTGAACACCCAGACGCCATTCATCACGATCCTTCTCGGCGATGGGCGTGGCGGCTTTCATCCGGCGGCGGGCTCTCCGCTGCGTACCGCATCGGCGCCGCATCCGCACGGCGTGGCAGTAGGGGATTTCATGGGCACAGGCGCAATCGATCTAATGACGGATAGTTGGGGCCACAATCAGATCGAGATGCTGCGCGGGGATCGGCGCGGTGGTTTCGCATTGGGACCGTTCTTCAGCGTGGGCAAGCGTCCCTATCAGCGGCTGCGCGCGGCCGATCTCAATGGGGATGGCCACGCCGATATCGTGACCACGGATCTCGACGGGGATTCCCTCACCGTCTTGCTCGGCGACGGGCACGGCGGATTTCATGAGGCCCCCGGCTCTCCTTTCAAGACTGCGCCGGCTCCATGGGAAGTCGCGATTGCGGACGTGAACCGCGACGGCAAGCCCGATCTGGTCGTCATTCCGTATGACCGTGACGCCAAAACGCGAGGCGGCGCGGCGAACGTCACAGCGCTCATCGGCGATGGCGCAGGTCGATTCGCGCCGCTGACGGGTTCGCCCTTTCCACTCGGCGGCTGCGCGCAACCCACTCAGCTCGCGGTGGCGGATCTTACCGGCGGCGCGCTGCTCGATATCGCCGTAACCTGTGTCAATAGCGGGCAGCTTGCGCTTCTGACGCCGGAGGGACGCGGTTACCGGCTTACTCTTCGACCGCTGCCGGGCAAGCCCTACGGCATCGCCGCCGCGGACTTTCTCGGCAACGGAAGGCCGTCGCTCGCCGTCTCCAACCAGGCTAACGGCACGGTAACTTTGCTTCAGATGCGCTGAGCCCGCCTATCGGCTCTCGACCTTCACCACAAAGTAAGTCACCTGATGCCCAGCATCGACGCAGCATCTGGTGCGGCGATTGGCGGGGATATGCACTACGTCGCCCGCTGCCACGCGATGGCGTTCGCCGCCGTTGACGGCAGTGCCGCGGATTTCGCCCGGGCCGGTCTGGTGGCGGCCATCGATTTGCCGCCGATAACCACCGTGGCCTCGCCGGATTGAATCATGAAGATGTCGGTGAACTTTTCGTGCAACTCGGCGACGCCCGTGGCTTCCCGGTGCGCCAGTTGCGTATTGTAGTACCCGTAATCGGCGATCTTGTCGCTGGCCACTACGCCCTCCGGGCTTAACTTGGAAGCGAACGCGGCTGCACGCGCCTTCAAATCTCCCGCCGTCCATACCACGAAGCCTTGCGGATCTCCAGCAGCCATAAGCAGCATCATAAACGGTACGCGAGCAAGCGCCGCGAGTTTTTTGATGTTCATCGCCCCATCCAACCTCCATCGACCGTCAGCAGCGCGCCGTTGACATAATCCGACGCCGCCGACGCCAGATACACCACCGCGCCCGTCATATCTTCCGGCTGCGCCCCAGCGTCCCGCGGGAATGCGCGCGAGAATCGCTGGATTGCGCTGCCGGATCGGCGCGCAGCGCAGCCGTATTATCCGTCGCGATATAGCCGGGCGCAATGGCGTTCACCTGCACGTTGCGGCCTGCCCATTCGTTCGAGAGCGCTTTGGCCAGTTGCGCCACGCCGCCCTTCGCTGCCGCATACGCCGGCACCGTGATGCCACCCTGAAAACTGAGCAGCGATGCGATGAAGATCATTTTGCCGCCGATCCGCGCGCCAGCATCCGCGGCCGAACTCGCGCGCCAGCACCCACTGCGCATTGAGATCGATCTCGATGGTCTGGTCCCAATATTCGTCTGGGAATTCGGCCGCGGGCTTGCGCAAAATCACACCCGCATTGTTCACCAGAATATTGATGGGCGGGCATTCGCGCTTCACCGTTTCGATAAACGCGTAGACCGCGGCGCGGTCTCCCAGATCGCACGCATAGCCCCAAAACTTGCGTCCAGCCGCCTCCACACGCTTCGCCGACATCGCTGCCCTCGCTCTTCGAGCGATGCGCTCATGCCGACAATATCCGCGCCCGCTTCGGCCAGCGCATCCGCCACTAGCCATGCCGATGCCGCGGCGCGCGCCCGTGACGAGCGCGGTCTTGCCGTGCAATTGAAATCGGTCGAGAATGCATGCGGCGTTATCCCCGGCTCACCGCCTCGCGATTTCCGCGCACGCAGCTTTGAGCGCGGGCGCGAGCGATTTGGCGAGGTTCATGTCCATGCGGAAGACGGGGCCCGAAATGCTTACCGCGGCGAGCACGCGTCCATCGGCGGCTGGCAATCGGCGCGCCGATGCAACGGCCGTCAAGTTCATTTTCCTGCTGGTTCACATTGTAAACCACGTGAATTCACTTCGCGTTACATAGCGTGAATAGTGCTGCGAGACATGCAATCCTCACACAATCAACCCGTCTGGTTTCGGTGTGCATAAGCCGAGTGGCCCACATTCTGGAAACTGGATACTTCGCCGAAACTTCTCTCGCATCCAACGGGACATGTCCGACGGTGGGACGAGGCGTACACGGGCGGTGATTTCGGCCCGTTCGGGGGAATAATGTGGAGGAATTCTCATGCTGGACAGGCCAGGCGCGGCCCCTATCACCAAAGCGGACCCCCGCGCTGCAATGGGCGCCGCCGTAGAACATCTGGAGAAACGCGCCATCCCTAAACGCCGAAGGCCGCCAACCACCCAGCCCGCATCAGTAGTACACTCGCACCTGACGAGTCGGCGAACATGGCGGACATGAAGATCCTGGTAATCGGCGGCACTGGATTCCTTGGTGTGCCGCTTGTTCGTGAACTCGCCCGAATGGGCCATTCGGTTATCGTCTTCCATCGCGGCGTCACGCCCGCGGACTTACCCGCGGAACATATCCTGGGCAGCCGTAAACAGTTGGCGGAACTTCGACTGCGCGCGGATGTAGTGATCGATCTCATTTTGAGTTCCGGTTCGCAAGCCGAATCGTTAATGCGAGTATTCCGCGGCGTTGCAACACGCGTAGTCGTAGCGAGCAGCATGGATGTCTATCGCGCCTGCGGAGTATTGCATGGAGGCGAGGAAGGTCCGTTGGAATCCCTGCCGCTTACCGAAGAATCCACGCTGAGGACGAAGTTGCAAACTTATCCGCAAGCGCAAATCAAAATGCTGCAGAGAGTCTTCGGTTGGCTTGACGACGACTACGACAAAATTCCGGTTGAGCGAGCCGTTCTGAGAGATGCCGAATTGCCTGGAACAGTGCTCCGCCTTCCGATGATCTACGGGCCAGGCGATCACCTGCGGCGATTTCGCCCGATCGTTAAGCGAATCGATGACAGCCGCCGCGCGATCCTGATCGAAGAAGGCTGGGCGAACTGGCGCTCGCCGCGCGGATATGTGGACAATGTAGCGTCGGCCTTGGCGATGGCCGCCACTTCGGAGCAAGCCGCCGGACGCATCTACAATCTCGCGGAGACCCCGGCATTCTCCGAATTGGAATGGGCGCGAATGATTGCCAAGGCTACCGATTGGGAGGGCGAGTTTGTCGTGCTGTCGAAAGAGTGTATGCCTGCGCATTTGATCCAGCCCGGCAATAGTAAGCAGGATTTGGAGGCCGATTCAAGCCGGATTCGCCGGGAACTCGGCTATCGGGAACCGGTCCCGGAAGAGGAAGCGATTCGGCGTACCGTCGCTTGGGAGCGCGGGAATCCGCCTGCCGAGTTCGATCCGCACAGGTTCGATTACGCAACCGAAGACGCCGCTAAGCCCCAGGAATCTTTCGATCATTAAAAAACCATGCGACGTATTGGAACATACACATCCGCCCAAGGGGAAACATTTTTAATCTGCCTTAAAAACTTTTCTTTCTTGACACCGTTTTCCCGCTTTGACTACAATCGGGCAAACTTGTTACGGGAGAAGCGATGGCTTCGAAGGAGGCTTTGTGATTCGACTGCAAGCTGCAGGGGGCACTTTATTTTTTCTGGCGGTCCTATGTGGAAGCGTTCCGAACGCGCATGCACAGACCGCATCGACGGGACAGCTGGTTGGCGATATCAGCGATCCCTCGGGCGCCGCGATTCCTCGGGCGACCGTCACCGCGAAAGGTACCGCAACGGGTGAGACCCGAACCGTAACCTCGGATCACGTGGGGCATTACGTCGTCCCATTGCTGCCGCCCGGCGCCTATTCGGTCACCGCAACCGCCAGCGGGTTTGCGTCTGCAACTGCGACCGGCATTACGGTTCCCACGGCCACATCGACCACCGTCAATCTGCAACTCACGGTGGGAACGGCGGAACAATCGGTCACCGTCGCGGCCGGAGCCGAGATATTGCAGACCGAGAGCGCCGCCATAGGACAAACCACCGATCAGCACACCGTGACCGCACTACCGCTGACCAGCCGTAATTTCACCGAAATTCTTCAACTCAACCCCGGCGTCGCCAGCAACCTGCCGAATGCGGCTTCGCTCGGCAAAGGCACGGTGGATGTGAACGTCAATGGCGCCCGCGTCTCCGATAATGGCTATCAGCTCGATGGTCAGGACGCCTTGAACGTGCAAGTTCAAGGCTCGACCGGCATCCTGGCTGAATCCGGCGTCTCAATTCCGAACCCGGATGCGATCGAGGAATTCCGCGTACAGACGGGAGAATACGATGCCACCTTCGGCCGCTCCGCGGGAGGCAACGTGGATCTGGTGACGAAATCGGGAACCAATCAATATCACGGCGACATCTTCGAATTCCTGCGCAATACGGATCTCAACGCCAACGATTTCTTCCGCAACTCAGCCGGGCAAACCCGGCCCATACTCCGTCAGAACCAGTTCGGCGGCACTTTCGGCGGCCCGATTTTGAAGAACAAGCTCTTCTTCTTCGTCTCATACCAAGGCACGCGTCAATCGAACGGCTTGGGCAGCACGTCGCTGCAATCGGTTCGTATGCCGCTACTTTCTCCCACCGCCTCCGGGCGCACGGCGAGCGCGCTAGGGGCGGAGTTCGCCGGTCAGGCAGGCCAGCAGGGAGGCACGAAGATCGCGGCCGATGGATCGAATATTAATCCGATAGCCCTCACGTTGCTCAACGCCAAGCTGCCCGACGGTTCTTACTTGATCCCTTCGCCGCAGGTGATCCAGACCCCTAGCAACGTGGATACCGGCGGATTCTCTTCCTTCTCGCTTCCCTCCACTTTCCGCGAGGATCAGGCGCTCGGCAATATAGATTGGTCACCCACCGCGAAGCAGAAATTCAGCGAGCGCTATTTCTGGGCTCGCGACTACACGTACTCCGCTTTTAGCACCGCCGACTTACCGGGCGCGCCCGCAGTCAATCTGAATGAAAACGCCAACCTGGCTTTGAAGTATAGCTACATCTTCTCGCCTAACGTTATCGATCAGGTGAGCGCCGGCTACCACCGCATCTTCGGTCAGGTCTCGAGCCTTTACCCCATCACGAACGCCCAACTCGGCATGGTTCCTTCCTGCAGCAGTCAGGATATCTCGCCGATCATCTCGGTCTCGGGTACCTTCGCGCTCGGCGGAACGTTCAACGACGGCCAATGGGCTAACACAGAAGGCTATCAGGCTGGCAACCAGCTTACGTGGATCCACGGAGCGCACAACATCAAGATCGGCGGCGACGTGGAGACCACGAAGTTGCCCTTTGCCGATCCGGAAACGACGCGCGGCACCCTCGGGTTCTCCAGCTTCCCCGATTTTCTCCTGGGTATGAGCGCCGCGCAGAACGGAAGCGCCTACAGCAACCTCTCCAGCGCGCGCAGCCTTTGCGGAGACGCCCAGAAGGAGTTCAAGGAAACCGACTTCGATTTCTACTTCCAGGACGACATCCACCTGACCCACAATTTGACCGTGAATCTGGGCCTGCGCTGGGACGCTTATGGCCAGATCACCGACGATAAGGGCAAATTCGCCGCGTTCTGGCCGCAACTGGCCACCAATACCTTCCCTGCCAGCGGAAATCTTTATACCGGCTTTATCGTGCCGGCGAACTATGTATCGCACTACGGTCAGCCGCCAGATGGCGTAGCGATCAATAGCAACAATAGCTTTGCCGAGAATCCAGTCTCGTATCGCAACATTGGGCCACGCGTCGGCTTCAGTTGGAACGCGCGTCCCAAGCTTGTAGTCCGCGGCGGTTACGGCATCTACTATGCACGCACATCGGCAAACGACGCATACCAATTTGTGGGCGATCCGCCTTTCGAGATCTCACAAACCAACTCGGCCACGCTCGCCGCGGCAGCGACGTTCCAGAATCCGTGGCCGCCTTCTGCGCCGCCTCTCGCCTCGAATTACCCGGCCTTTCTACCGCGCACCCAAAGCTCGCAATTGACGCTAAACCTGCCCGGACCGGTCTTCACACCGCCCACCGTGCAGCAATTCAGCATCAATGTGCAATATGAGCTGACTCACTCCACCATGTTGCAAGTTGGTTACGTCGGGACCAAGAGCACGCATCTCGAAGGCACTCAGAACATCAACCAGGCGCTCCTGACGGTCAATCCCGATTCATCGCTCGCCCCTACGTTTACCGGCCCAACCACGGCTGCGGCCAACATCAATGCCCGCCGGCCGTATCTGGGCTTCTCCACCATCAGCCTGGCGCAAGAGATCTTCATCGGCAACTACAACGGTCTTCAGGCAGTCTTTCAGCGCCGGATGAGCCACGGGCTGCAAGGTCAAATAGCTTACACCTACAGCAAGACCCTGACTGACGATACCGGCAACGGAACTTTCCCGGGCACAGGCGGTACGTCGGGTGATGCAAGCCATCCCTTAAACGGCTACGGCCCGGCATCGTTCGAGACGCCGCATCGCATCGTCGGCAATTTCGTCTGGCAGGCGCCTTCGGCCGCCAAAGGCGTCCACGGAGCTCTTGCCAACGGTTGGATGCTTTCGGGGGTGGTGACGGTTCAGTCTGGGAATCCGATGAGCTTCTCCAACAGCACATTCACCAATATCTACGGAGGCTCATCGCGTGCGCAAATGTGTCCGGGAGCCACTTACGGCGGCATCGTGCAGCCCGGTTCGGTGGATTCGAAGCTAAACAACTATTTCAATATTGCGACCATGAACTGCGCGCCGGTCGCGATTGTCCCTGGCGGATATGGCTTCGGCAACAGCGGCGTCGGCATTGTACTCGGCCCGCCCGAGAGCGCCGCCGATTTCTCGGTGGGCAGGACGTTCAAGACTCCAGGCCCGAGCGAAACGAGCAACGTTCAGTTTCGCGCCGAATTCTACAACGCTTTCAACCACCCGAATTTCGGCAATCCGGGCACCTCGGTCAACAGCACCTCTTTCGGACAGATCACATCCATGAGCGTGGCCCCGCGACTGGTTCAATTCGGACTCAAATATGTTTTCTAGCAAAATCCTTCAACCCGCGATGAGAGGCTCGCGCAGGCACGTGCGCCTGTTAGCCCTCGCGATCGCATCTCTCTCCGCCGCTCCGCAACAACCAAACCCTAACGCGGTGACTCAATCGTTCATTACGGTCAATGCGCCGGTAGTGGCGCTGCGGAATGTACGCGTGATAGACGGCACGGGCGCGCCTGTCGTGGAGAACCAGACGATCGTGATTGCGGACGGCAAGATCCGCTCCATTGGGCCGGCAGGCTCGACGCAGGTCCCCGCCGGCGCCCAAGCGATCGATCTGAACGGGCGCACCGTACTTCCCGGGCTGGTAGGCATGCACGACCACATGTTTTATCCGTCTCCCTATGGCGAAGCGGGACGCGTGGCCGGCGCGCCAACCAGCTACAACGAGATGGATGTGAGTTTCCCTCGGCTCTATCTTGCGGGCGGCGTGACCTCGATTCGGACCACCGGTACGCTGGAGCCTTACACGGATCTCCAACTAAAAATGCAGATCGATAGCGGGCGAATCCCCGGGCCGAATATGTACGTGACCGGCCCCTATCTGGAAGGCGCCGGCAATGCCGGAATGGCCCAGATGCATGCGCTCTCGGGACCGGAAGATGCCACGCGCACCGTGAATTACTGGGCGGATGAAGGCGTACACGATTTCAAAACCTACATGCACATCACGCGGGCGGAACTCGCGGCGGTGGTCAAGGCGGCTCATGCGCGTGGACTTAAAGTCACCGGCCACCTCTGCGCCGTCGGCTTCACGGAAGCCGCCAATATCGGCATTGACGATCTCGAACATGGACTGCCGGTGGACACGGAGTTCGACCCCGGCAAGGAACCCGATGTATGTCCCGGAGGCATGAGCGCACCCACCGGCCCTGTAATTGCCGCGCTCGACTTACAGAGCGCGCCTGTGCAGAACATGATGTACACTCTCATCGCCAAACACGTGGCGCTCACCTCGACATTGCCGGTGTTTGAGCCCAACCGCTCCACCGCCGCGCGCATCCTGGACGCGCTCTCGCCGCAATCGCGCTTCGACTTTCTGGCTGCCAACTCCGGCCGCGGCCGCTCCGGAACGACGGCGGCGGGATCGAGCAGTGCCGGACGCGGCGGGGGCGCAGGCCGAGGTGCGCAATCCGCAGCCATTCTCAAAAACGAACAGGAGTTCGAACACATGTTCGTGAAGGCGGGCGGCACGCTGCTCGCCGGCCTTGACCCCACGGGCTACGGTGGCGTGGTGGCGGGCTTCGGCGATCAACGAGAGGTTGAGTTGCTGGTGGCGGCGGGTTTCACGCCGCTGGAAGCGATCCACATCGCGACTGAAAACGGCGCGCAGTTCTTAGGCGCCGGCGATAAGGTGGGCACCCTAAAGCCAGGCAAGCAGGCCGATCTCATCGTGGTGCGCGGAAAGCCGGATCAACAGATCGCGGATATCGAGAACGTGGAAACCGTCTTCAAGAACGGCGCCGGATACGACTCAGCCAAACTGATCGAATCGGTTAAAGGCCAAGTGGGTATTCACTAAGTTTCCATGATCTCTCGCACCTCGATATTTGCAGCCGCGCTTGCGCTCGCGGCAGCATTTCCAGCCCTGTCGCAACAGGCAATACAACATGCGGCCGATATCATAACCGCGGCTAATTTACGCGCGGATCTGTTCTTTCTTGCCAGCGATGACCTTGCCGGTCGGTCAGCCGGTACCGTGGGCGATCACGTCGCTACCGATTACATCGCCGCCGAGTTCATGCGCTTGGGGCTGAAGCCGGTGGGCGACAACGGTACGTACTTTCAGAACATGGACTTGGTTTATGGTGATTTAGATCGCGACCGCACAACGCTCACCGGAAAGATCGCGGGCGCCGAACACACGTTTGCGATCAATCAGGATTTCCGCTGGGTACGGTCGAGCATCCGCCCAACAACCGGCTGCGGTTCGATTGTCTTTGCGGGCTATGGAATCGAGGCTCCCGAGTACGGCTATAACGATTTCGCAGGTGTAGATGTCAAAGGCAAGATCGCTCTGGTGTTGCCGCGGGAGCCGCAGGCCAATGACGCAAACTCCAAGTTTATGGGTACTTGGGACACTTATCATGCCTTCAACTGGGAAAAACTGGAAGCGCTGCGGAAACTCGGCGCTGCGGGCGTGCTGATTGTCCAGGGCGTGGGACCGAGCCACGACGTGAAGCAAATCCCCGCAAGCTCGACTCGTTCCGCGGGCGGCCCGTCCATCGCGCTTGCCGGACAGATGTGGGACCTCCCGGTGTTTACGATTCAACGCGAGGCGGCCGACCGATTCCTGGCGCCGAGCGGCAAGACGGTCGAGGCGCTGCAGCGGGAGATCGATCGCACGTTGCAGCCCGGCTCGTTCGATGTGCCGCAAAGTTCCGCCTGCCTGACGAAGGCGTTCAACAACCTCGAGACGCACCAAGGCCGCAACGTCGTCGGTTTGCTAGAAGGCACCGACCCGCGGCTCAAAGCGCAGACCATCATCGTGACCGCGCATCACGACCACATGGGAGAGATCAATGGGCATATTTACCATGGCGCGGACGACAACGCCTCAGGTACCGCCGCGGTGATGAGGATCGCGCAGGCTTTTGTCGAAGGCAATGTACGGCCCAAACGCAGTATTCTCTTCATGGTTTACGAGGGCGAGGAGCGCATCTTCCTCGGTTCTTACTATTACATGACGCATCCTATCGTTTCACTGAGTGAGACCGTGGCGAATTTGAACATGGACATGATCGGCCGCGACGAGAACGAGCCCAACTGGCCTGTGCCTCCGAACGGAAATGCCAACATGGTGAACGTTCTGGGCACGCGCTACAACCCGGGCTTGAGCGATATCATCGCCAAGGCTAATCGCTCTCAAGATCTGATCTTGGACCACAAGATGGATACGGTAGATCCGGATTCGTTATGGTCGCGCAGCGATCACTTCTGGATGGCTACTCTGCACATCCCGCAGGTGGAATTTCAAACCGGACTGCACCCCGATTACCACACCGACAACGACACCTGGCAGCGGATTAACTACGATAAATTCACCCGAATTGCGAGGCTAGTGTTTCTGACGGCGGCGGATCTGGCGAACTCGGGAGAGAAGGTTGCCTTTTTGCCGGCGGGCGCGCCAGCTCCGACGGCGAAGATCCATTAACCGGGGGCTAAACTGGTAGCAGAGATGCTCGTACCTACTGCAGTCCAAAAGCGGTCCGATATTTCGGCGGCAGCCGACGAAGTCGTTGGAATCCTGGCTCCGGACGTCGTCCGCATTCGATATAACATCGGCGAGGACTGGAGCGGCCAATGGGCTATTTTCTTTCGAATAGTGATCTCAGATTCCGCCGCGAAAAGCCGTCTCCGGCAGGTTGCGAAGGGCGTAATTGAACATCTCGCTGAGCGTTTGGATTTCGATGAGATGGGGGTCTTTCCCTACCACAACTTCCGGAGCGCCTCAGAACAGGCCGCGTTGCGCGAACACGCTTGGGCTTGACGGATGGCCTATCCCGATGATCTCTTAAGGGACGCGCGGATTGCGGCCCGCAGTGGAAAAACCGCCAGACAATCAACCCTGCGGCGCGCCGTATCCACGGCATACTACGCGGTGTTTCATTTGATCATCTCCGACTTTGTTGCCAATTGGAAGTTGCCGGATCAGCGCGCCCGCCTAGGTCGAATGTTCGAGCATCGCCGGATGAGCGGGGCTCCCCTCGAATATGAAGACAAGCACAAGCCCACGCCTATCGAGAAGGACCTCAAGAGCTTGATCGCTCAGTTTGCCCAATTGCAGAAGGATCGTTACGAAGCCGATTACAACGTAGCGAAGATCTGGTCACCCACGGACGTAACGCGCTCGCTGGATCTTGCCGGCCAGATCTTCGCTACTTGGCGGCGAATTCGAAAACACAAGACAGCCCAATATCATCTGATGTCAATGTTCGGCGCGAAGTCCTGAGATTTCGCGCCAGCCAACAAGCGCTTCCGGCCATTCATTCCTTTCTGCGCAGGCCCAGTTCCGCAAGACCGTCCCGGCTGGTGGTCCCCCAATGTCATGGCGATGCCTGCGGCCTTAGGGCATTCCCAATCCCTCTTGCGCTCGATTTCTTTCGGTGTTACGCTCAGTAGCGTGACACTAAGTAACAGGTCGGCACGACCGCTCACCGAGCTCCAGCAGGCGGTTCTCGAATTCATCTGGTCGAAGCGCCATGCCACCGCCGAGGAGGTTCGCGAAGGCGTGCAATCCAAGCACCGTCTCAAAGATTCCAGCGTGCGCACCATCCTCCGCCGTCTTGAGGCCCGAGGCTATCTCACCCATCGGATGGAAGCAAAAACGTTCCTCTATGTGGCCACAGCGCCGGCCAGCAGTTCCGCCGTACGAACCGTGAAGCATTTGATCGAACGCTTTTGGTCCGGATCGGCAGAGCAGTTTGTCATCGGCATGGTGGACGCCAAGGTGCTTTCACCCGCCGCGCTCCAACGTCTCGCCAAGAAGATCGAGGGCTCGAAATGACGACCTTCCTCATGACGCTATTCGGCGCCTCCATTCGCATCGCCTTCGCGGCTTTCGCCGTGGGAGCGGTCTTGCTCCTCGCCAGAGTGCGCTCCAGCTCGCTCCGGCATAGAGCATGGCTCGTAGTACTGTGCGCCATGCTGCTGATGCCGATCCTTCTTCAAATCGTTCCTCACATTGATATTCCGATCGACTACACCCCGAGTCCAGCGCTCAGCTCGACAATTCCAACGCCGGTGCCTGGCAAAGCGCCTTCTGCCATCGTGCCTGAGCCGATCCACCCCAGCGCGCCCAACATTCTCCCTTCAAACGCTCAATCGGCGCCTGCTCGCCAGCCCGCCTGGCCCGAAATCATATTCGCCGCGTACTTCACCGGCTTTGCGCTCCTTGCCGCACGCCTTCTCGCCGGGTGGCTCGGCGCGCGTGCGTTAATGAGAGCTTCCCGTCGGACCACGGTTCGAGGCGCGGCTGTGTACGAGTGTTCCCACGTCGCCACGCCTTTAACGGTCGGCGCGCTCTATCCTAAGATCCTCCTTCCTTTCGACTGGAACGAATGGTCCCCACAAAAACTCGCAGCCGTATTGGCTCACGAATCGGCTCACGTAGCCCGCCGGGACACGGCCGTTAGCTTCCTCGCTCATGTCAACGCCTGTATATTCTGGTTTCACCCGCTGTCCTGGTGGTTGCGGCGTCAACTCGCCCTTTCGGCTGAAGAAGAATGCGATGCGGCTGCGGTTCGAGCCATCGGAGAACGCCACACATACGCAGCACTTCTGCTCGAGATTGCCGGCCGGGCTCGTCGTCACGGTTGGGCCTTCACCATCCAAGGCGTCGGCGTCGAGAGCGCCGGCTTACTCGGAGCCCGAATCGATCGAATCCTGCGCGACCACTCGCTGTTCGGTGCTTCTCGCGTTCAACAAGCAGTCACCGCAATCAGTTGCGCGCTCGCGATTTTTGCCGGCGCGGCCTGCCGCGAGAACTCCACCTCCGCGATGCCCCTCCGCGCCGACCCAAAAAACTCGGCCCTGTTGGCGCAACAGAAGGCCAATCAAGAATTCAATCGAGCCGCCAGCAACATGCCGGCCGCCGAAACCGGGAGCATCGAGGCCCATCTTCGCACTAATCCGGAAGACATGGAGGCGCGCAAGAAACTCATGATCTTCTACCAAACCAGCGGACGGAAAGTCCTTGGCGACGAAACGACCGCTGCGGGATTCTGGGCGCAGCGGCTCTGGTGCATCGAACATCACCCGGAGAACCCTTGCGCATCGCTAATCGAGCCCCTTTCCGATTCCGCCGCCTATGCAAAGGCAACCAAGCTCTGGCTGGCCGTCGCGCGCAGCAATAATGCCCCGCCCGATGCTTTAGTCGCTGCTGCCACATTCTTCGAGCGAGCGGATCCCGAGCTTGCCGCGAAGATCGTCAATCGCGCTGGCTTCCCGGCTACCCGGCGCACGCAAATGCTAGGAGGCATCTATGCCCGTGTCCTCGCCGACTCCGATTCCCAAAGCCTTTACACACAAAATATCCGAAAAGAATTACACGATAGCAACGACGCCTCCCTCCTTGCTGCCACTGGTTTCAGCCTTGCAATGCAGGCAAGGCCGAACCGGGCTGAGACGCGCGACTTGGCCCGATCCTACCTCGAACGCGCACTGGCGCTCGACCCCAACTCCACCGAGGCGCGCGACGGCCTGACACGGGTGAGCGTGACGGAATCGTTCTCACGGATCAACAACGAGCTCGCCGAAACCGTGGGCCGCGAGGCATCGGAAGCGCAGTATAGGAAGGCCGCCCAACTTCCCGCCGCGCAACGCTTGCGTCTCCTCCCCTACCTCGCCCAAGGCGCGTACCTCGCTGGAGACTATTTGGACTACTACGAGCACGACAGCGCGAGAGCGCGGAACGACTGGGAACTAGCCCGCAGGTATGCCAAGGACGCTCTCCGCTTTTCCCCAGTGTCCACGGGGAACCCGGACAACGACGAGCGTTTCTACATTTCGCACATGGTCTCGGGCATGGTAGCGATGCGCGTCGACGGCAACATAACAGAAGCCCGAAACGAGTTACTTGCCGCTTCCACCGCCAAGACCTCGGGGAACATCCTCAACCAGTTCACGATCAAGCTCCCCGTCCTCCTCCTCCGATACGGCGGCGCCGCCGAACGCAAAGCTGTGATCGACTACCTCGAACGTTACGGCAAAGTTCTTCATCGCCGGAATCTCGATTTACTCCTCGCCGCCCGCCAGCTGCGCCAAGGCATCATGCCGCTGTGGTACCAGTCGCAATCCGCACAGTTGAAATGAGTACCCGGGCGAGTTGTCATATCTGCCTTGCATGCCTATCCGATTTCGCCGGTGGTTGCGGTAGAAACGGCGCCGAATCGGAGCCGGCGATGAACAAGCTGGACGTCGGCGGCGACGCTTCGACCGTACTACACGGTGCTCTATGTATTACGATAATGACATGGCGACCACGATCCAGGCCCGTTTGGATGAAGAGACCACCAAGGAACTCGCCAGCCTTGTCCGGCGCTTTGGCTGGAGCCGTTCGCGCGTTATGCGCGAGGGGATTCGCGTGCTCGCCGCTATACATCCTCCGTCCAAGCGTCCGAAGATTGCTGGGATTGGAGAATTCACCTCTGGCATTCCCGACCTCGGAAGCGACAAGAAACATTTGAAGGGCTTTGGGTGTTGAAGCCGGTTCTGCTCGATACAGGGGTGATCGTCTCGCTCCTGGATTCAAGCGAACACCACCATTTGGCCTGTATCGAGGCGATCGAATCATGCGCAGCCCCTCTCGTGACTTGTGAAGCGGTTATCGGTGAGAGCTGTTGTCTCTTGCGTAAACAGCGTGGAGCCGCCGAAAGGATATTGGAGAACGTGGCGAATGGCGCTTTCCAGATCCCGTTTCAGCTTGCCAGCGGGGCTCGCCAAATTCAGCGCATCCTGCGCCGTTACCATGACCGCGAAGTCGATCTCGCGGACGCCTGCCTCATTCACATGGCAAGTGAGCTTCGTAGCGGCAAATCCTAACGCTGGATCGCGATTTCGAGATTTACCGGTGGGGCGGCAATAAGCATTTCCAGCCCCTCATTCCCTTCGCCTGACGCCTGGCGCCGCGCTTGCTAGAGCTATTCCAATGCGCGTCCTCCCTGCTCTGCTGCTGTTCTCGGCCGCCGCGCAGGCGCAGTTCCGCAGCACCGTCCCGCTTGTGGTTGCGCCGATTACCGTCACAGACGCCAAGGGCCATTACATCGACGGATTGACCGAAGACGACCTGCTGCTTTCGGACAACAATGTGCCCCAGCGAATACGGCTCGACTACGATCCCTACCCGATTTCGCTGGTGGTTGCGGTAGAAACCGGAGCCAAATCGGAACCGGCCATCAACAAACTGGGCGGCAGCGGCATCCTGTTTGCGAATCTCGTGGCCGCATACGGCGGAGAGACCGCGTTGCTTACTTTCGCCGATGAGGTCAAGGTACGGCATGATTTCACCCGCGACCCCGACGCCATCGCAAGCCCGCTTCGCAACATGCACGTGGAGGGCGAGGGAGCTTGCATGCTCGACGCCATCAAGCAGGCAATGACGATGCTTGCCGCGCGGCCGAAGGACCGCCGCCGCATCCTGTTTCTGATCGCGGAGAATCGCGACCGTGGGAGCGCTACTAAGATCGATGAGGCCGTCCGCGCCGTGCAGCGCGAAAATGCAACAGTCTATTGGTTGACTTACTCGGCCGCCCTGATGCCTTACACCATGAAGACGAAGACAGTACATAGCATTCACCGCGAGGAAGACGGCAAAGTAATCGAGAACGATGTCCAGCCGGTGGAATGGGACATTATGGGCGCGATCCATGAGTTGGTACATCTCAACGCCCCGGACATAGCGGACATGTTTTCACGCGTTACCGGAGCGCATACCATGAACTTCCTCAAGAAGAGCGGCCTTGAGGACGAAATCCACAAACTCGGCGAGGAGATCCACCGCCAGTACATTGCCAGCTTTCAACCGCCGCCGGGCGAACCGGGTGCGTTTCACACGATTCGGATCGCTGTGAAAGGCCATCCCGAGTGGAGGGCGAAGACGCGCGAGGGCTATTGGGCCGTTGAGTGACGACTTGTTGAATTGGCGCCGCGAAGTCGGATCCCAACGTCAGCGCCCGCTAGAAACCGCTTTGATCTAGCGTAGCTACCTATAACAAGATACTCAACCTGGCAATCGTTGAAGAGTTGTAACCGATCTTTGTAGTGCGGGCTTTCGACCATACTTGAACTCTTCCGCAGTTCACCGTCTCCCAGGCAGCCTGGAAAATCGCTCCGTCGCCTTGCTCATGCCAGAACTCGATGTCGAAATCCCTGCGGAATCGGTCTTTTACAAACCGTGTTTCCAGGTTGGCTTCTGGACATTTTCGATCTTTGGCGCCTTCCCCAATTGTACCGGCGCAGCAGTGGGCTGGTAGAATCAAGATGATTCCCATGCCGAAATCTCTGGAAGAACTGCAAGTCATCGCCAAGCGTGTCCGCCGCGAGATCGTCGAAATGATCGGCGCGGCCGGGTCCGGTCACCCGGGCGGATCGCTCTCCGCGGTCGAAATCGTGGTCGAGTTGTATTTCAACACGATGCGCATCGACCCCAAGAATCCGAAGTGGCCGCATCGCGACCGCTTCATTCTTTCCAAGGGTCACGCGGCGCCGGTGCTCTATGCCGTCATGGCGGAAGCCGGGTATGCCGAACGCCAATGGACAAACTCAACACGCTGCGCAAGCTGGGCTCGATCTACCAGGGCCATCCGGACATGCGCTTCATCCCCTCGCTCGAAGCCTCCACCGGGTCGCTGGGCGAGGGTCTTTCGCTCGCGCTCGGAATGGGCTCGCCGCGCGGCTGGACGGCAGCCCTCGCGCACCTACTGCATGCTTGGGCGATGGCGAGATCCAGGAGGGCCAGGTCTGGGAAGCGGCCATGGCCGGCGGCGTTCCACAAGCTGGATAACGTCTGCTGCCATCGTGGATTACAACGGCATCCAGCTCGATGGCTTCGTCAAGGACATCATGGAGGTCGCTCCGCTGGCCGAAAAATGGCGCGCGTTCGGCTGGCACACCATCGAAATCGACGGCCACGACCCGGCCGCGGTGCGCGCCGCGTTCGAAGAAGCGGCGGCCACCAAGGGCAAGCCCACCTGCCTGGTGGCGCACACCATCAAGGGCAAGGGCGTTTCGTTCATGGAGAACAATCCCAAGTTCCACGGCACGGCGCCCACGCCGGCCGAAGTTAAATTGGCGCTACAGGAGCTGCAATAATGCCCGCGAAAACCAAATTCGAAATCAAAGAAGGGCCCGGCCACGCGCGAAGCTTTCGGGCGCGCGCTGGTGGAACTGGGCCGCGAAAACAAGGACATCGTGGTGTGCGACGCGGACCTCGCGAAGTCCACCATGACGGTCTATTTCCAAAAGGAATTTCCCGACCGTTTCATTTCCTGCGGCATCGCCGAAGCCAATATGAGTGCGCAATCGGCGCGGGATTGGCGTACGCGGGAAAGATTCCGTTCGTCTCCAGCTTTTCCGTGTTCGTGATGAACAAGGGCTTCGAGCAGCTGCGCGCTGTGCGCCGCTTATCCGCACGCCAACCTGAAGGTGGTGGGGACGCACAGCGGCATTTCGATCGGCGAAGACGGCCCGTCGCAGATGAGCATCGAAGAGACTGGCCTCGCCTGTTCGCTCGCCGGCTTCGTGGTGATCTCGCCGGCCGATGAAGCGGCGACCAAGGCGCTGGTTCGCGAGCCGCCGCGGCGTACGTCGGCCCGGTGTTCATCCGCACCGGACGGCTCAAGGCGCCCATCATCTATTCCGCCGATCAGAAGTTCGAAATCGGCAAGGCGATCGAAGTGGCGGAGGGCAAGGACGTCGCCATCATCGCCAACGGATTGCTGGTGGCGCAGGCTCTGCTGGCGGCGGACACGCTCGATGCGCAAGGCATTTCGGCGCGCGTGATCGACATGCACACGGTGAAGCCGCTCGACCGCGACGCCATTCGCAAAGCGGCCGAAACCGGCGCGATCGTGGTGGCGGAAGAGCACCTGGTGGATGGCGGCCTGGGCGTGCGCGTGGCGCAAGTGGTTGCCGAAACCCATCCCTGCGCTATGGAGTTCGTCGGCATTCAGAACACCTACGCGGAATCCGGCGAGCCCATGCAACTGCTGGAGAAATACGGCCTGCGTGGCGCAGCAACATCGTCGCCGCCGTCAAGAAGGCGGTCGCGCGGAAGCGGTAAGCCGGGCAACATGCCGGAAGACGATCGTCTAGCGGAGCTGCTTGCTCATCAGGCTCCCTCCTGCTCCTGGCTGGTGAGCCAGAAGGCGTGTTTGAGCGGCTCTACGGCGATTGCTTCGGGCATTTTCGGCAAGCCCGTCGAAGACTCGCCGGACGGCCGGTGCACCGAGGTTCTGCCGCGCGAAAGACGCGACGCAGGCCTGGATCAGCACGCTTTTCCCGGGCCCTCGCTGGCGAAACCTTTCCCTGCGCGAGACGCGCCGGAGACACGGTCTGGAACATCTCGATCTTTCCTGTGCGTGAGGGAAGCCTGCTGTGCTACGCCGGCGCGATGGCGCGTGAAATCAGCGATTGGAACAAGGCCGAACAGGATTTGCGCCAGACCGTGCTGGCGCGCTCAAGGCGCAGGAATTCGAGCGCAAAATGGCCTCGAAGTTTCTGCACGATACGGTGGGCCAGAACCTCACCGCGCTCGGCATGCAGCTGGATCTGGTCCGCATGGATCTCGAAGCCGCCGCGCCCGAGGTCTGCGGGCGCATCGGTGAAATTCAAGAAGCTGCTCGAAACCATCATGGAGGACGTGCGCGACTACAGCTACGAACTGAACCCCTCCACGGTGGAACGCGCCGGGCTGCGTCCTGCGCTCGACCGCCTGTTGACGCGCATGCGGGAGCGCTTCACCGGCTCGTTGCGCCTCAACGTCGATCCGTTTCTCAAACTCGATCCGAACGTGGCCCCGGCGCTCTATCAGATCGCGCAGGAGGCCGTGGAAAACGCCGTCACGCATTCCGGTTGCTCTTCCATCGAAATCGCCGTAAAGTCCACCCGTAGCGGGCCTGCGCTCGAGGTGCGCGATAATGGCCACGGGTTCGATCCCGGCGAAATTGCCTCTGGGACGGCGGGGGCTGGGGCTGTTGAGCATGGAACATTATGCCGCGCAGGCCGGCTTGAATCTCTCGATCGTGAGCGACCGCGCTACCGGAACCACCGTGCGCGCCTCGTTGACGGGAAGCGCGTAGAGGTACGCCTATGACTTTCAACATCGTTCTGGTCGACGATCACAAGCTGGTGCGCGACGGCGTGCGACGCATCCTGGAGCGCGGCGCGGATTTTCACGTGGTTGGCGAGGCGGAAAACGGCGCCGACGCCGTGCAGCTCTGCAAGAAAACCAATCCCGATCTCGTGTTGATGGATATCGGCCTGCCCGGCATGAACGGCATCGAGGCCACCACGGAGCTGCTGCGCCACTGCCCCGGCATCAAGGTCGTGATCCTCTCCATGTACGACGACGAAAACTCGGTGGTGAGCGCGATCCGCAGCGGCGCGCGCGCTTTCGTGTCTGAAGAAGGCGTCGTCGGGCGAATTGCTGGACGCGCTGCGCACCGTGGCGCGCGGCGGCAGTTACCTGAGCTCGCAGGTTTCCGACCGGCTGCTGCAGCGTATTCAGCGCGGCGACCTGGAGACGCACGATAGGACGCCGCTCGATTCGCTCTCTCCGCGCGAATTGCAGGTGCTGCGCCTGGTGGCCGAAGGCAAGACCAGCAAGGATATCGCCGTGATGCTGGACCTCGGTCTGCAGACCGTCCGCAGCTACCGCAAGACGATGATGAAGAAACTGGGCGTCAACAACGTCGCCGGCCTCACGCAGCTCGCGCTCGCCGCGGGCATCACCCACTGGAACAAACCCGATGCAAACCCCGTGGGGTGATCTGGCGGTTTCCGACGCGCATGTGCACTTTTTTTCGCGGCGCTTTTTCGACTCGCTCGCCGGGCAGTGCCGCAAGAGCGTAGAGGATGTGGCACAAGCCGTCGAATGGGAGTTGCCGGCGGACAATCCAGGCGAACTCGCAACGCGCTGGGCGGAGGAACTCGACGCGCACGGCGTCTCGCGCGCCGCGTTGATCGCGAGCGTCGCCGGGGACGAAGCTTCGGTCTTGCAGGCAGCCGCGGCTCAACCAGGGCGATTCTTCAGCTACGCGATGTTCAATCCGCTGGAACCGGATGCGCCGTCGCGCGCCCGATCCGCATTCGAAGCCGGCATGAGCGCGCTTTGCCTCTTTCCCGCCATGCACCGGTACTCGATGCACGACGAGCGCGTCGCCGCCATCATCGAAATCGCGGCGTCCTGGCCGCATCGCGCGGTCTTCGTGCATTGCGGCGTGCTGACGGTGGGCGTGCGCAAGAAACTTGGGCTGCCCTCGCCATTCGATATGCGCTATTCAAATCCGCTCGATCTGCACCCGATTGCGCTTCGCTATCCCAAGCTGCCCTTCATCGTGCCGCATTTCGGCGCTGGATATTTTCGCGAAGCTTTGATGCTGGCCGATCTGTGCCCTAACGTCTACCTCGATACATCGAGCAGCAATTCCTGGATGCGCTACGAAGGGCTCGATCTGCACACCGTTTTCCGGCGCGCGCTTGCCGTGGCGGGGCCGCGACGGCTGCTGTTTGGCACGGATTCTTCCTTCTTTCCGCGCGGCTGGAATGATGCCATCTTCGAACAACAATCTCTCGTATTGCATTCGCTCGATATCGGCGCCGCCGATGCGCGGCTGATCTTCAGCGAGAATCTTGAGAATCTTTTCGGGTCCACCGCACTATCCCAGTAGATGACATTTTGGTTCCGGCCCCGGATCCGGCATCCGTTTTTTCCGGGATTGAACCCCACGCCCGCGAGCGAGGCGAAGGGACGCACACTAGCGCTGTGCGGAGCATACATCGAATTGGAGAAGGCCGCGGCGAAAGGTGTCTCCGCCGAACGCGCCGTGTTCGTTTTGATCGAGAGAGAGGGGCCACCGTTCACCGCGACCCATCGCGATCGATTATGGGAGCTCTTTCAAACTCCCGTTTATGCGATGCTTACCGGCAGCGACGGGAGCATCGCCGGTTTCGAATGCGAGGTGCAGGATGGCTTTCATCTACCTGGGAAACCGGCCCCGGAAGCCAAGACCGTTTGCGAATGCGGCCGGCCCGGACTTCTGCTCGGCTCAACTGCGGCGCGGCCGGCGAGTAGCGCAGTACGTTTGGCCTCCGCAGACGCTGGCGCCGAGGCCGCATAGACCGAAGGTTACAGGTTCTCGGAGCGAGCTGTGAAGCGCGCTCCGAGGCGGCAGGCAGCAAAAGATCCGGTTGCTCAGAAAGCGAGGTGCAATCCTAACTGGAGTTGCCTGGGCGGCTGGGCGTACCCGTGATTACGCCAAAGCCGGCGCTGTGCGCCGTGCAACAGGTGGTTCCGGGTTGGTGAAGTGCGGCGTGTTCATGGCATTGAAAGCGTCGCCTCGAACCTGCACCGTCACTTTTCTTTCACCCGCACAGACTCACAGACTTGGAAAGTGACAAGTTGAAGTTGACAATTCCGGGACCTCAGCCGTTCCCCGGAACGGAGTTGCCCAGAACGTAGTTTGCCGTGTGGTCGGAGAAACAGGTCACATTGAACCACTCAACGCCTAGCGTGGTGGAGAGCGTATTATCCTGGTTCACAATCGGGGCGGAAGATCCGCAAGCGGGGTTTAATTAGCCCTGTGGTTTCAGCCTCCATTCAAACCGCCATTATTCGCGGTGCCATCAGTAACTGCCAATGGCACACCACTCTGAATATCCGTAATGCCACTGATTTGCCACCTCTAGGTAGAATGTCAACCTACTAGCTGTTGCAGGGAGACGCCGCCCGCCAACCGAGGTTCGATCTAAAGGTCGGCGACGACAAGTGTCAGGTCGTCGTTCATCGGTCGATCGAGCATAAACTGCCTGACGCTGCTCAAAATCCGATCGGATAAAGCCTTCCCGTCTTGCGGGCCTTTTTGGACCTCTTCGAGCAGCCGATCGAGCCCGTACTGTCCCGAGTCTGCCTCCGCTTCGATTATGGCGTCCGTAAAAAGGACGATGCGATCGGCCCCACGTCTTACCGTAACCGTTCGTTGCTCCCAGGAAAACTTGAAGGCTGGAGATATGAGCGGACCCGTGGATTCGAGAAGCGCCACGTCAGGCGAGCCGTTCAGCAGAAACCCGGGCGGGTGTCCGGCATTTACGAAATCCAGCGACCCGTTCCGGATCCGAGCGCAGATCAGCGTAACGAAATGATGGTGGCCAAAGGTGCGGATTCCGCTCGCCACCCTCTCGACCACGGAAGCCGGTTCATAATGATCGGCGCTGGCGGAATGGAACGCGGATTTGACGGTTCCCGTCAGCATAGCGGCGCTGGCGCCATGCCCCGAGACATCGGCTACGAGGATGGCGACGCCCTGCGAAGCGACGGCGTAGTCATAAAAGTCACCGCCAAGTTCAGAGCATGGGATGTAGTGAGCAAAGACCGAAATCCCTTCTATCTTGCCCGACCCCGGAGGCAATAAGCTCTGTTGAAAGGCGCGCGCATCGGCAAGTTCCTTCTCCATGCGCAGTTGGTGGTCCCGGTTACTGCGATCCAATCGCTTCAGTTCGAGACATCGCTCTACCAGACTGAGGAGCACGCCGCGGTCGAATGGCTTCTGAAGAAAGTAGAAGGCATCTTTGCGGATCGCCTTGATGAGTTTCGCGTCGATTTCATGGGTGCTTCCGGTCATGAAGATGACGTCCAACTCGGGATCGCGGGCCTGCAACTCTTCCATCAACTGGAATCCATCCATCTCCGGCATCTGAATATCCAGGATGGCCAGGTCCGGCATGAACGTTGTAGTGAGCTCGATAGCTTCGCGCGGCGATCGGGCGCCGGCCACATTGTAGTCTTTCCCAAGCACACGCTCCACAGAACGAAGCATGCCGGGTTCATCATCCACCACGAGGATGCGCCACAAACTCATATGGCGCCGCTGGCTTTCTTCGCGCCCACACTGGGTAGTAAGACTCTGATCCTGGTCCCTGCGCCGGGCTCGCTGCTAATTTCCATCTGGCCGCCCGCGTTCCAAACGATGGATCGGCAGATTGACAGCCCCAAGCCATTGCCATTTTTCTTCGTTGTGAAAAATGGCTCTTGAATACGAGACATGAACTCCACGGGGATTCCGCACCCTGTATCGCGGATCAAAATTGCGACTTGCTCCCCATCATTCTCCGCTCGGATGGAAAGCACGCCCCCGCTAGGCATCGCGTCGCGGGCGTTTGTCACGAGATTCAGGAATAACTGTTCCATGTCACCCTGCCCCGCTTGAATGTTGGGAAGCACATCGGGGAACTGAATGTCTAAGCGGATACCCTGCCGTTCAAAAGCATCTCGAAGAACGGCCAGCGTGCTATCCAAAGCGCGACGCACATTTCCTTGAAAGTTGGACTGGCTGCCATTTCGCGCCAGAGCCAGCATGCCGCCGAAGATTCTGCGGCAGATCTGTATGGATTGCTCGATTTGCTGAAGATCGCCGGATAGGGTTTCGGGCTGCAATCCATTCGCTGGAATGTCGACCTGGATTTGCTGCACCAGCGGCAAAATGCATCCGAGAGCATTATTCACGTCGTGTGACACGCCGCGGAGCAGATTCGCGATGGCGTGCTTCTTCTCCGCCTCCAGCATCTTGGTCTCGAGCGTAACGGTCCTTTGAGAATTTTGGATGGCCACGGCCGCCAGAGGTGTGAACCGTTGTACCAGGTCCACCTCATAGCCGCTGAAGGCGCCCGGATAACGTGCGGCCACTTTCAACAATCCCATAACGCCCTCGCGCCCGGTGAGAGGCGCGCACAGCATGCAGGATTCGCGCCGATCGGCGGTGGAAGCTTCCGGCGCTTTGTTGTAGTCCAGGAGTTCTGCGAGCAGCTTTGACTTTCCGTTGGACCACTCCTCCCATCCCGCATTACTCAGGTTGAAACCGTAAACCATGTTTTTGCGCAGCAGCGCCCAGATATCGTCCGTCAACGGAAGTTTGAGCCCAATTCGGCGGCTCTTGCCTTTGAACCAGGCAATTTGTTCAGCCACCACTTCCAAGACGTTCTCCCGCGGGTCGCAGATGAGAAGGGACGAAGAATGGTCATAGCGCGTGAGCGACCGAAGACCGTGAAGAATCTGGTAAAAGAGGTCGCGTGGCCGCAGTTGCTCCAGAATCTTACGATCGATCTGAGAGCGTACTTCGATGTTGCGCTCCCGGTCGATAACCTCTATAGCCTCGGAGATCAGGTTGGCGATGCGCCTCAGGGCGATGTAGCTCGTGGGGATGCGAAATTCGTGCTCTCCTCGAAGAGCCAGCACACCCCACAAGCGGCCGCGGCGCTGGATGGGCCCCATGATCACGTTGGGCGGGATCCTGGGCCGGCGTTTTTGTAAGAACGCAGCCAGGAGGTCTAAGTCCCACGTGGCGCGGCGCGGCGTCACCGTGATCAGTTCTGCTTGCGATCCTTGCCGCGTGGCAGTCGCTATGCAGCCGTCATCTACCTTGAAATATTCGCATGCGCGGCGGAGGCAAAGTCGAAGCGCGTTCTGGTCCTCGCGTACGGCTCTCAGGTTGTTCTTCAGGTCATCGAGGAAGACCCAAAAGGCAGGGTCGCCAGAAAGGTCATGCGGTTCGTTCATCGACTCAGCGCGATTATACACCGGCCGAGCGGTCACAAGACTGGCTTCGCCGTCAGATTCTCGAATCGCCGCGCCCCACCGCCCGCGCCGGCCTGGAATCGCCCGTGCGGAGTTGGCGAAGGGCCTCCTCGAGATCGGCGACACGGCGGGCAAGATCGTCCATTGCCTGGCCTTCAGGATCGGGCAAGCGGCCATGCTCGAGCGGTCCGCCCTCGGGACGCACGCGCACCACGCGGCCCGGAATGCCGACCACCGTCGAGTTATCCGGCGCCGGATGCACCACCACGGAGCCCGCGCCGATCTTCACGTTGTCGCCGATGCGGATGTTGCCCAACACCTTCGCGCCAGTGCCGATTACAACGCGATTGCCGATGGTCGGATGGCGTTTTCCTTTCTCCGCGCCGGTACCGCCCAGAGTCACGCCCTGATACATCAGCACGTCGTCACCGATTTCTGAGGTTTCACCAATCACGACCCCCGAACCGTGATCGATGAAGAACCGGCGGCCGATAGTGGCGCCGGGGTGTATCTCGATGCCGGTGAAGAAGCGCGAAAATTGCGAAATCACCCGCGGCAAAAGCGGCAAACCCCATCGGTAAAGCCAGTGGGAAAAGCGGTGTAGCAAGACCGCGTGGAAGCCGGGATAACAGAGGACCACTTCCAGCACGCTCTTGGCGGCCGGGTCTTCCCGGAAGATGGTGTCGATCTGTTCTCGAACGGCGCGAAACATTCGGCGCTTCCCACGGCTACGCAATGAAAACGCCGCCGTTCCTCTAGTAGATGCGGCGCCTGCGTGCTGCGATTCCGGTTAGTGCGATCCGGCGTGCTCCGGTTCGATCACCGGAGGCTTTGCTCCCGCTGGAATCGGCGCCAGCATATCTTCCTTCCGCTTGACCAGCGTGGATGTATTGTAGCTCGCCACTTCGAAGCCGTGGCCGTGGGTAATGGCGTCGGTGGGGCAGGCCTCGACGCAGTAGCCGCAAAAGATGCAACGGTTGTAATCGATGTTATAGACGCTGGCGTAGCGCTCGCCGCCCGAGATGCGGACCTTGTCGGTATTCTCCGCTGCTTCGATATAGATGCAGTTGGCTGGGCAGGCTGCCGCGCAAAGGAAACAGGCCACGCACTTTTCCATGCCGTTTTCATCGCGCTGCAGCACGTGTACGCCACGGTAGCGCTGTTCGAACTTGGGCGGCTCCAGCGGGTAGTATTCCGTCACGGTGGGCGACATCATCTCTTTGAAAGTGATGCCCATGCCTTTGGCGATAGCCGCGGCGGTACTTAAGACGTTGGGTTTTTTGCGCATTGGCTCTCCTTAATTCTAGCGGATTTGTCTTTCGCGGGCGTCCCGCCCACTCCTCTTTCCCTCGTCGGTCTGTTAGAGTTGGTGCTTGATGAAGACCATCGTATTGGAACAGCCGGGCCGATTCACGCTCACCGAGACGCCGCAGCCCGCGGCTCCCGGGCCGGGCGAGGCGCTGGTGCGCGTCTTGACCGTCGGCATCTGCGGCACCGATCTCCATGCCTTCGAAGGCACGCAGCCCTTTTTCAGCTACCCACGAATTTTGGGGCACGAACTGGCGGTCGAAGTATTGGAATGCGGCGAGGGATCTGGCGATTTCAAACCCGGCGACCGCTGCGCTGTCAATCCGTACATGACCTGCGGCGTGTGTGCGGCATGTTCGCGAGGACGCACGAATTGCTGCGCCAAAATGCGCGTGATCGGCGTCCATTCGGACGGCGGCATGCGTGACCGGATCGTGCTGCCGGCGAAACAGATGTATCGGTGTGAGAAGCTTCCCCTGGCCCTGGTACCTCTGGTCGAAACGCTCGGCGTAGGCATCCATGCCGTGGGGCGCGCGCAGGCGCAAGCGGGCGAGCGCGCGATTGTAGTCGGCGCGGGGCCTATCGGACTTTCGGTGATCGAGTTTTTGCGCGTCGCCGGCGCGGATATCGGTGTTGTGGAGCAAATGCCTGAACGGCTGGATTTCGCCGCCCGGCATTACGGCATCCAGCGCTATTTTCCATCGCACGAGGAGGCGCGGCAGGAGGAGGCGTCAATGCTGGTGTTCGATTGCACCGGCGATAGAAGCTCGATGGAAAGCTCGATCCACCTCTTACAACAGGGCGGCAAGATGATCTTTCGTGGGGCTAATCAACGACAGCGTCTCCCTCTTCGATCCCGACCTGCACCGTCGCGAAGCGACCATCCTGGCGAGCCGCAACAGCACCGCAGCGGAGCATCATCGGGTGCTCGATCTGATGGAGAGCGGAGAAATCGACGTTTCGGGCTGGCCGATGGAATGCGCGACGCCCGAGGCAATGGACAAGCGTTTCCCGCTCTGGCTGCATCGCGAGGCGGGCGTGGTGAAGGCCGTAGTGCAGTGGAGTTGAACCCCTATGTGGGGCCAGCCGTTTCGGGCTGCCGCCGGGCTTCGACGCGGCGCTCCGCGAACGCAGAGAAAGCTTGGAGGTGTCGGCGTCCGCTTCCTAAAACACCACGCGGAACGCCGCCTGCATAGTCCTGGCGTTGGTTCCTTGTGGATACCCTTGCGCCGCATTGCCGTCGCCTGCGCCGGCAACCGGCTTGAGCACGCCGGCCGTACTGGTGTACGTAACGTCGTTCACGCCGGTGATGTATTGATTGTTAAGGATGTTGAAGCCTTCAATCAGCACCGTCGCCTTGAAGCGGGCTGTAAAGTTGATATCGCGCGAGACCCGCATATCCCATGTATGCAGCGAGCCGGTCCTCAGCGCGCCGACCCCTTGGAAGGGTACACGGCCCCAGCCGCCCGATCCGTTAAGGGAACTCGGATACAACAGCGCCGCACCGGCGAATTGCTGCGCTGTCACAATAGCGAGGGGCGTCTCTGTGCCCTGCGAAGCCACTGTCACGATATTGCTCACAGCCCAGCCATTGACCAAGGCCCGGGCCACCGACATGTAATTGGCGCCCAGCGTAGGACGCCAGATCAAGCTCAGCGTTCCGCGGTTCTTTTGGCCGATCGGCATACTTCCCTTGTCGCCGCTGAAATCCGCGGGGGAGTAACTGATGGGCGCCGCTCCGAACACCAGCGGCCCCGAGTTGTCGATGAGAGGGCGCGAGTAGGTATAGGCGAGCTGTCCGGAAATGCCGTGCCCCATGCGCTTTAGCAGCTGCAGCGCTCCCGCCGTATAGTAAGACGAACCGCCGTTTTGCACCTGATAAACATGTGAATGGGTGTTATCGGTGCGCGCGGAATAGACCTGCGTGTTGTAAGTTCCCACCTGAACGCCGGAACCGTTGTCGATGTTATAGGTCGCGCTGGCGGTAGGCGCCGCGAAGTTGGTATCCGTTGCGGTGTATAGCTTATAACCACGGCTATCGACGAAACTCACAGTAAGCGACAAATCGTTGCTCAGCCGCTCTTCCAGGGCGGCGGTGATCTGCTGGATGCGAGGATTCCGGAGCTTCGACTGGGCGGTAAACAACTCCTCCGCTCCCGTAGTGGTAATCGTAGTGGGAGTAAATATCCTGGGATAGACCGGCGCGCCCGATTGCAGCGGGTACATCGAATAGGTGCTCTGCAGAACGCCGTCGCCGCTGTACATCGCGTTATATAGTTGCCCCGGGAGCGGCTGGTAAAACCAGGTATAGCCGATGCGAAGCACCGTATGGACGTCGGACTGGAACGCGATGCCCACGCGCGGCGCCCAGTTAATATTGGGCGATGTAATGGCGCCGGTGTTAAAGAAGCTCGTAGATGGCGTCGGCTGAGCCGCCTTGTAGTGGTCCCAGCGCACGCCGCCGATTATGGTCCAGCGCGTTGTTGGACGCCAGGTATCCTGCGCATATAGATTCCGCTCTCGGACCGATGGTTCGGTCGATGGGTTCCCCACGCTCTGCGTGAAAGAGGTATAGTCGCGTTGATTAATGGCGCCTAAATCGGTGGCGAATGCGGTCAGCGTGGGATAGACATAAAGGCCGTTGGCGTACGGTAGCTGATTAACGCGATAGGCGCGGACTAAGTACTCGCCTCCGCCTTCGATCATGTGCGAAGCGGAGGTTACGGTGAAGTTATCCGTTACATCCCACCGACGCTCGTTCACCGTGACCGGGTCCGGCACGGAGTTCCCAATATTCGTGCCGGCTACCACTACGGCCAAAGGGCCGGTGGCGCCGGGCGTGGAAGCCGGTTGAAAGAACTTATCAGTGACCCATGAGGCGCGCACATCGTTGACCATTTTCGGAGTCACCGTGGCGGTCCAATAGAGCTTGGCCAGGCGCGTGTCTTCCGTGTTATCGCCAATTCCCAACAATCCACCATTTGCCGGCACGGCGTTGACTTCCGCCTGCAAGGGCGCCCGTGAGTTCATGCCGTTGACTTCTACTCCAAAGGTATGGCGGTCGTTGACATGGTAATCGATCCTTCCCAGCGCGTTGAGCCACCGGTCGCTGAAGGATTCCGCCACGTTCATTTGTGGTTGGATGATCTTCGTCGCCGCGGCGCACTCGGTCGCGGTGGCCTTGCAGTTGGCGGCGGATACCACCGTGCCCGTGGAATCGGCGATCAACGGATTGAGGATGCGATTGACGCCATCGAAATGGCCGCTCAGCAACTCGGTATTGGCGAAGAAGAACACCTTATGCGGCCATATCGGACCGCCCACGCTAGCGCCCTCCTGATTCTGTTTTTGCAGCAGGTTCTTCCCCAACGCGAAGCGGCTGGCGGCGCCCAGGGAGGGGATGCGCTCATAGCCGTAGACGGAGCCGTGAAACTGGCTTTCCCCCACGTGCGATGCGGCGTTGAACCCGCCTCCCGCGCTGTGACCCCATTCCACCGTCGCTCCCACGGGATAGGTCTGCAATTCGTAAGTCGCGTCCTGAGAAACCTGATTCGCGATGCCGGGGCGCGAGCCGAAGTAGGTGCTGGTGACCAGGATTCCATCCATGAAAAACGCATTCGCGTCGGAATCTCCGGCAAGCGCCACTTGTCCGGTGGCGGTGTTTCTTGCCGCGGTCGGAGCGAGCAAAGCAAAGGTGTCCAGGCGCCGCGCGTTCGAAGGCAAGTCTTCTATTTCGGCTTGGCGGGTAGTGGCGGAAACTCCCACCTTTGTCGTCTCCTCTTGCGGCAGCAGGGACCCGGCATCCACCGGTTCCACCGGTTTCTTGGCGGCCGCAGCCTCGGCGGTAGTGCGTTCGGCGTTAATCGTGAAGCTCAACGTGCGGCCAACAAAGACGATGAACGGGGTCGTGACGAAATCGGTGAAATCCTTGCGCGTTACGGTAATCACATATCCGGAGCCCGCGGGCACCGCGGGAGCGCTGAAAAACCCGTCGTCGGAGGTCTTCATAACGCGGCGGAGACCCAAAGCGTCATTAGATAGAAGCACTTGCGCATCGGGAAGCCCATCGTGCGATCCCGCCTCGATGATCTGGCCTGACACCGTCCCATACCCCAGCGGCGATTGAGCGAATGTGCAAACGGGGCACAGGAGTGATAGGAGAGAAACAACGATCCCTAAGCGCATAGTTGGAGTAAGCATCTGTGAAATCAATCAATTATACCGAAATGTGGCGAGTTTCTACAGAGGAGGGGGCAGCTTTTTGGCCAATCGGACGCGGATCTACACCGAACCGCAAGCCCATCGGCGCCAGGCGCCCGAGCTCGCGCCGGTGGGTCACTTTTCGACGATCCGGCTCAAAGCGTGGCCAAGCGTGGCCTTTGGTTCTCTTAAACTGACCCAGTTGCCGACTGTGCGGCATCGACGAACGGCTCGTCGCTCAACAGCGCCATGTTCAAGAAGGCGTCGCGGCGCGCCCGCACTCCTCCCTTGAACTTGTCGGGCATGCGACGGACGGATTCGTCCGCGATTGCCTCCAATAGATCCATCTCCGCCATATCCGGCCGATTAACCGTTTGGTAGAGGTCTTTCGCTCCGCCATCGCCGAATTGATTCGCCACGTCGATCATGAACGAGACGGCGCGCTCGGAGGCAAGTTGCGGCGCGTACGCCTTGATTGCGGCGCGCGACTTGAGGAATGCCCCCACGGCTGTGCTCACCTGCACGGCCTGATAAAGCGGCAGCAGCGCCGCCTTCTGAAACCGGGTGATCCAGGGCTCGGCAATAAGGTCGAAATCGGGATCGAGGGTGACGCCGGTTTCTTTTACCAGTCCGCCGTTCTTTCTGCTGACGTGTGTGATCAGGTCGGCGGCGACCGCCGCATCGCCCGCGCCGAAGATGTTCACAAAAGAATCGCGATCGGCATCGCGGAATGCTTTGACGATATCGACCAGGCGTCCGGGCCGCTGAGCCCATTGGATCAAGCCAAACGAGAGGCCGGCGCCATCCGTGTTGCGATTCAACGCCGCGAACCGCCCGACGCCTTCCATCTGCGCTACCAGGCTGAGCACGCGGTACATGCCTGAGTAACTGTTGCCGAGAACCAGCGTAAGATATGCCTGCGCGGCCCGGGGATCTGGCGCGGGTTGCGAAATCAGCTTTTCAAGAGTGGCCGAGTCCACTTGGCCGTTGGCCGGAAGCAAGCAACCATTCTGAAACGCGGTTATGGCCTGCGCGGTTTTGGAACCGAACACGCCTCGCTGCGGCGACAACAGCCCCGGCAGAGAACCGAACCCGTGACACGTCAGAAGGTCCTGCACGATTGCAACGGCCTCGCGGTCCGTTTCGGTTTGGGTAATCGTTTCCACGAATGTGCCGGCGACCATCTGGTCGATGCGCGGGACTCCACACGTACCCGGACGCATCGGAGTGGCTGTCACCGGTGGTGGCGGAGCCGTGACGGCCAGAGAAGCGACCGGGTGCGGCTCCGACGTGGCTCCCGCCCAGAGGAAGTTGCCGTCCTCGGTCCTATACCAGCACGCGTTACCACTGACGCGCTCGCCGGCGTCAGTGAACCCGGTGACAGTGACGGCCGCGCCTTCGTCGATCACACCCGCGATACGCGCGTCAGTCGAGGGTCTGGCTTCGCGCAGATTGGCCTTGCTTATGACGGTGACGCGTGTGACGAGTTCGTGGATGCCGTTGGGCGGCGCGGGCACGGCCTGCTTAGCGAGCACGATCAACTTGTCGCGGTCGAACTGGCCGCCTGGACAGGCCTTTGACGCACGGATCTCCTGGTGCAGAACAATATGGTCGGGATCGAGCGGAATCGCCAGGCGGCCCGCGATTTCAGCTACCAGTTGCGCCGAGGCGTTGTATTGGGCGTCAGTCCACGTGTCCGTGGGTCCGCCTTCGTGTTCGATGCCAATGGTGTAAAGGTTCGGATTGAGTCCGCCGCGCATCCCCTTCCACGTAGGGCTGACCACGATGCCAGCATGAAACGCGGTATCTTCTTCTTCTACGAATTGCAGGACCGCGCCGTCGCGGCCGACTCCGTAATGGGCCGAGAGTTGAGACGCGGGGTCGGCGAACTGGGCCTTGGCAGATTCAAGAGATCCGCTAATGATGTGGATAACGATCGCCTCGGGCTTCATCCCATTCGCCCGGCCCTTGACGAAGTTCGCCTCTGCGCATCCTACAAATTGTTTGTGCATGGCACTCCTACCCGAGAAATCCGCGTTCGCCGCGCAGCACCGTGGGGGCGCCCGATCCCGCACCCGCTGCCGCGGCGGCAGCCGCAACGGCCGGTGCACTCGTCGTATCCGCAGTTTGCGTCTGCCGCTGCTTCCGCTGCTCATCATCCTTGCCGGCGACGACGGAGCGGAGACCAATCAGCGTCTTGAGCGCGTTGTACCAAAAGGGTGCGCCCAGGGTGAGGAGCACCATGCTGATAAGCAGGCCCGAGATCTTCATGATGGCGTTGCCGGATTGGAACTCTTTCACCCATTCGCCGACGCTTTGGGGAACGCGGAATAGACCGAGGCTCGCCAGGCTCTGGATTTGATCGCTGTTGGCGTTAAGTTGTTGCCGGAGTTCGCGCACGGCATCCGGTATGCCAGTGGGGCCAGTAGCGCCCGAGACTCCGGGGGCCGGAGTGGCAGATACGGTGGCCCCCGAAGTGGTAGTTCCAGTGGCGCCTGTCGCAGCACTCGGGCCTGAGGTGGCTCCCGTGGAACCTGAGGGGGCGGTGACGTCCATGGCCTGCTGTACCAGCGTGTTACGCAACTGGGAATCCACCGAAAGCTGGTTGATCAACGCAATGGTGTCCAGTTGCAGGAAGACCACTACGAGGGCGGCGCAGCAGAATGTGACTTTGCGTGCCGTAAGCGTGAAGCGATCTACCGTGCGGTCTATGGTCTGATCGAACCAGGAGTGGATTTTCGCGAGGAAAGCACTGGAGGCCTCCTGGAGGAGAACCATGTCGGTCCGCATGGCGTTCGAGAGATCGGGGCGGCTCATTTCCAGTTGGAGGAGGAGCGAGCGAGCGTTCTCGAGAATCGCGGCCGGTTCTTTGATGCCATTGGCCTCGAGGGCGGATTTGAGCGCTTTACGGTCATCGTCCTTGAGCTTATAGATCCCGTCGGCAGTGGAGAGTTCCAGTAGCATCTTGACGAGTTCTTCGCGATGGATAGTGTCGCTGAGTTTGTTGCCCCCACGGCAAATGAGAGGGTGTTTAAGGACCGCATCCGCGATGCCCTCGGCGCATTTGCGTTCGAAATTGGGCGCGATAAGTTGGAGGAGATCGGCGATGCCTACCTTTAATTTTTTGCCTTTCGCCTCCATGAGGTTAAGGAAGAATTGCGTGAGCGCCGTTACGGCAGTGCTTACCACTAGCATCACCACCGCGATTCCGATTAGTACGTCAATACTCTTTAACAAGTGCCGCCTCCGTGGAAGCAATCTATCGCACGCAGCGGTGCTGGTCAAGTTGCCCAGACCAAAGAGCCACGGGAGTTGCCAGGCGTTGCTACTGACAGCCAACGGGCCACGTTTAGTTGCATCCCCTCCTACATGCCGTCTATCATCGTCGTGAATCTATATCCTCCGTATTCTTCTAGAAGCATTATGACCAGCAACGATGTTCAGGTTTTGATTGCAGGAGCCGGGCCAACCGGATTGACGTTAGCAGGCGATCTCGCCCGCCGCGGCGTGCAATTCCGGATTGTCGATAAGGCGCCGGCCTACTTTATCGGTTCAAAGGGCAAGGGTCTTCAGCCACGCAGCCTCGAAGTGATGGACGATTTCGGAATTGTCGATCGGGTTTTGCGAAACGGAAAGTTCCATGTTCCTTTTCGCGGCTACGACGGCGCAAAGGTACTTGGAGAAAGAGATCCGCATGAAGGCCGTTATCCCACACCAGGCACGCCATACGCGAGTCCGCTCCTGACACCGCAATGGCGCGTGGAGGAGGCTCTGCGCGGGTTTTTGGCACGAGGCGGCGGGCAGGTTGAGCTGGCCACCGAATTGGTCGCGATTGAGCAAGACCAGGAAACTGTCACGGCGACGTTAACGCGCGATGGCAGGCAAGAGATCGTTCGGTGTCGGTATCTGGTGGCGGCGGATGGCGGGAAGAGCTTCGTGCGCAAACATCTCGACGTGCCTTTCGAGGGAGAAACCTGGAAAGACGAGCGCATGTATGTGGGAGATGTACGTCTACGTGGATTGGACCGCGATGCCTGGCACTCCTGGCCCAATCATCCCGATGGCTGGCTGGCGCTTTGTCCATTGCCTTCCACCGACGAATTCCAGTTTCAAGCGCAGGTGCCACCGGGCGATGAGCGCGAGCCTTCGCTGGAGTTGTTCCGGCAATTGGTAAAAGAGCGCACTGGCGGCATGGAAATCGAACTTACGGAGGCTCCCTGGCTTTCCCTGTACCGAGTGAACATCCGGATGGTGGCTCGCTATAGGCTCGGACGCGTGTTTCTCGCGGGAGACGCCGCGCATGTCCATTCGCCCGCGGGTGGGCAAGGCATGAATACCGGGATACAGGATGCCTACAACCTCGGATGGAAGCTCCGCTGCGTGCTCGATGGCGCTCCGGACGCGCTCCTGGACACGTACGAAGAGGAACGGTTGCCAGTGGCGGCAAATGTGCTCGGCCTGAGTACCAGACTCTACAGACAAATCACGAGCCAAATCGATGAGGACAAGGTGCGCCGCGACGCGGTTACGCTTCAACTGGGCATCACCTACAAGGAGATGTCGCTTAGCCGGAATTGCGGAAGTGTGGATCTAAAGGTGACATCAGGCGACAGGGCGCCCGACGCCCCAGGGCTGAACGCCAAGGGCGAACCTATCCGGCTATTCGATGTTTTTCGAGGTCCGCATTTTACCTTGCTGCGGCTTTTTGGACCTGATGGCCAGATGAGCGCAAGTGAGTGGCGCGGCGTGAAATGCGTCGATGTGAGGACGGCGCCGAAATCCAATGATGGCGGGGAGGTTTACGTGGATGCATTTGGCCATTTCGCCTCCGCGTATGGCGCAGGTAAGGGCGAATACTTGCTCGTCCGCCCCGATGGCTATATCGGCTGGATAGGGTTCGAGGAAAACCTGCCCGATCTCCATCGATACCTTGCGGGGATTTTGCCCCGATAAAGACGCTCAGGCGGACATCCCGAAGACAAGAAGGAGCACGCCCCCAATGAATACGGAGGAGCGCCCGATCCATAATCTGTCACTTCACGCCGCGGGTGCGAACATATGTTGAAACGTACTGTACTGACGCCGGAGTTCGCGCGCAATAATTGGCGCCAACAGCGGAAACGCCTGATTTCGCATCCACTGGCCGAACCGGCCGAGTTCCTTCACCTGGCGCAGATCGTTCTCCGCTGCCTGTTTGACCATGCGCTCAGCCCGCGCACGCAGCAGAGACTCCGCAGCTGCGAACGTCTGCCTCACCGAACAAGACTGGTCCGCGAAAGGGCCGAATAAATCTGTAATGTGCAGGACGCCAGCCCTCGAGAACACTCTTGGCGTGTGTCACACGGGCGGATCCTGCCTCGTCATCATTTCAGAACGACCAGAAAGGAAACTGAAACATGACACCTAAAATCGATCTCTTCGCCGCTGCCCCTTCATTGATGAAGGATTACCAACGGACGTCGATCGCCCTCGACGCCGCCTCCAAGCTTGAGCCGAGCCTCACCGAACTCGTGAAGCTTCGCTCCTCCCAGATCAATGGTTGCGCGAACTGCATTAATCTCCATGCCACCGAAGCGCGTGACAATGGAGAGACCGAGCAGCGCATCTATCTGCTGCCGGCCTGGCGCGAGGCCCCTTGCTATACCGATCGTGAACGCGCCGCACTCGGCTGGACCGAAGCCTTGACCAGACTCTCAGAGGGACGTGAGCATGACGAGCGCCTACGAAGCGCTCAAGGCGCACTTCACCGAGGAAGAGCAGGTTAAGCTCACCTTGACGATCAATATCATCAACGGCTGGAATCGCATTGCCGTCGGATTTGGTGTGTGGGCGGATCCGGCAGCGATAAAATCCGCTGTCAAGGCGGTCGCAGACCAATGACGTACGCAAGGCCTGAGAACGCAGCGCCGGACTTCGGCTTGCTGCGGCCTAAGCTCAGGCGCGTCGCCTATCGCATGCTCGGCTCCGTAGCAGACGCCGAGGATGTCGTTCACGAGGCCTTCATCCGCTGGATGAAGGCCGACCGCGGCGATGTCCGCGAGCCCGAGGCGTTCCTGTGCCGCACGGTCACGCGGCTTTGTCTCGATCAACTCAAATCCGCGCGGCATCGTCGCGAGACGTATATCGGCACCTGGCTTCCCGATCCCGTCGTGGAAGAGGAACAGGTGGAAGATGTCACCTTGCCGTTGATGCTCGCGCTGGAACGCCTTTCTCCGCTGGAGCGGGCTGCATTTCTGCTTCACGATGTTTTCGGCCTGGAATTTGAGGAGGTCGCGGCAACCATCGAGCGCGATTCGGCCGCGTGCCGCCAACTCGCGGCCCGCGCGACGCGCCCACGTCCGCGAGGCGAAACCTCGTTTCCAGGTAGAAAAGCAACAGGGTCTTGCTCTCGCGGAGGCCTTTTACGCTGCTTCGCGCAACGGCGACATGGAGGCGCTTCGCGGGATGCTGGCGGCTGATGTCAGCGTTCATGCAGACGGCGGCGGCAAGCGACCGGCAGCGACCGAGCCGGTATTGGGGTTCGATGCCGTGATGAAGCTCCAGGAGTATCTGGCGGTTTGGTTCCGCAAGAACGAGTCAAAATTTGTTCGTGCTGGTTTCGTCAATGGATTGCCCGGTTTTATTACGCTCGAAGCCGATGGAGAACTCCAGACGACCGCGTTCGAAATCGAGGACGGAAAGATCGCGGCAATCTATGTGGTGCGCAACCCGGACAAGCTGAGGCATTTGCAATAAATCGGAGGACGGATATGGTGAAGAACGCACTTGATCCCACGGAGTTAGAGACCGCCATAGAAAACGTCCATCGCGCGGGAATGCCGGGAGTGTTCGCCGAGGTGCGCGACGGCGGCCAGGTATGGCGCGGCGCCGCCGGCGTCGCCGATGTCAGCACCGGCCGTCCCATTACCCCCGACATGCGGCACCGCGTCGGCAGCATCACCAAGACCTTCACCGCCGCCGCGGTCCTGCAGCAGGTCGAGAGCGGTCAGATCGGGCTCGACACGCCAATCGGCCACTACCTGCCGCATTTGGTGCCCGGAGAACGCGGACAAACGATCACCGTCCGAATGCTGATCAACCACACCAGCGGCCTGGCGGAATACCTCCCGTACGCGTACCCGTCCCTCAAGGCGTTCCCTTCGCTGAAGGACACCACGCCCGCAGAGCCTGGACGACAACCGGTTCACGCAGTTTCACCCCGACCGAACTGATCGAGTTGGGGGTCAGGGCGCCTGCCGTCGGCACGCCCGGTGGCACTCCGGGCATTTATTCCAACACCAACTACCAGCTCCTCTGCCAACTCCTTGAGCGCGTAACCGGCGCCACTGCTGAAGAAGTGCATCACCCAAAACGTCATTGAGCGCGCCGGGCTCCGCGACACCGAACTCCCGGCCGGACCGCATATCAGTGGACCGCACTCGCAGATGTACGAAGCATGGTTCGGCATGATCGATCCGCCGCGCGACTACAGCGTTTACGACATGTCGTGGGTGGGCCCGGCGGCCTCGCTGATATCGACCGTTGCGGATCTCAACCGCTTCTACGGTTTGCTACTTGCCGGCGAGATCGTCAACGCGTCGTCGCTCGCGCAGATGCAGCGTACTGTCCCCGTCATCTCCTTTGAGGGAAAGAAGATCGAGTACGGCCTCGGCCTGCACAAGATGGAGATCCCTGGCCATGGCACGTTCTGGGGCCATGACGGCACGGTCTGGGGCGCCGGAGCGATGACCATGACGCGGGCAGACGGCAAGCGGCAGATGTCGGTCGCGGTGAACCTCATGAGGTGGAACAAGCTGGACTCCTCGGGAAAGCCACAGCGCCATCCCATCGACGACGCGCTACCGGCCTTCTATCGCCTCGCGATGTGCGGTAGCGAAAACGCTTCCTAAATCCACACTGGACGGAGATCGCGGTTTGTTGTGACGGATTTGACGCCTCTTCTGAGCGAAAAGCGGCGCGCCCGGTTCAGGACTAACTAACCCGTAAAACGGTCTTAAGTCTCACTGATAGCAATCGTCATGCCTGTCTGTCTGGAATTGTTCCTAACTTGCACTTATGGGGACTACTCGGTGAGAAGCTCCGGAATCTGCGCGTCAATCCGCATTAACCCGAACAGTCCGGCCGCCCGTGAGGGGGTCGGCGTCCGTTGCAGATGTCAGCACCGGACGCCGCCGCGCGGAATCGCTCCCTTGATGTTACGCCGCGCCTTTTTCCTTGTTCGATTTGCGCCCCCGCGCGGAGGTCTTCTCGCTCTGGCTAGAAACGCTTGGAACGCTCTTCAGATTGACGTTCCCGCCTAAATCTTCGAGCGCTGCCTCCTGAATCAACGGGTCTGAGATGGCGGTCAGAAGAAAATCGGCGCTTTCCTCTTCACCGAGCGTATGAGACAGCAGACGCACCGCTTCCAGTTGGCCTAGCTGACGCGCGAGACCGCGCGCCGTGCCATAAGCGGAAATCTCATAATGTTCCACCCGTTGCGCCGCAGCGATCAGGGCGAGGTCGGCCGCGAGCGGCTCTTTTTCACTGCCCTCCTCAATGGTTTCTTCGCCTTCTGCAACCAGCCCCATCATCGCTTTGCATGGTTTCGGCTCGGCCTTCTCGCCTAGCAGCTCAAATACTTTGCGCAATCGTTCCACATGGATCTCGGTCTGGGCAAGATGCTTCGAAAAAGCTTCTTGCAGCTTTGGATGATTGGCAGCCTCCGCCATCTTGGGCAAGGCGGCGGTGAGCTGGGTTTCTGCGTGAAGCAGGTCCCGCATTTGATCGATTAGAAGTTCCTTTATGAGTGCCATTTTTCTCCTCTTGATTTCCTTATTGTTTGCTTAATCCGTTCGAGCCTTCGCGCCGCGTGCCGGATTTCGGCGATTCGAATTCCTGGAAGGCGGGCGCGGTGACCAGTTGCCAGTCCCCGCCTTCGTTCCAAGGTCCGCGCGCATCGGGTTCGCCGCGATCGCCCATGCCTGTGGAGTCGTTGAAAAATTGGTCCACGAGTCCGGGCGTTGGGGGGATTCGGCCGATTGAGAAAGCAGGCTTTTCCAAGCTTTCAAGCGCGGCCGTGAACGCCTTCATATGGGTGATTTCGCGCGTCATCAGAAACTGCAGCGCATCGATGGTGCCTGGGTCGTCAGTGAAATTGATCAGCCGCTCATAGACAATCTTGGCGCGTGCTTCCGCGGCGATGTTGCTGCGTAAATCCACGTCAAGCTCGCCTGTAATTTTCAAATAATCTGCGGTCCATGGATTTCCCATCGAATTGAAGAGCGCGACCCCACCTCCGCCGGCGATAGCAATTAAAGGATCCTCGTGCGCAGCGCGGCGGTCATTCTTTAACGGTTTCAGGTGCATCCTTGCAAGAGTGCCAACGACTTCTAAATGGCTCAATTCCTCGGTCCCGATGTCCATGAGAAGGTCCTTGCGGTCGGGATCGTCGCAGTTCAGTCCTTGGATCGAATACTGCATGGCTGCCGCCAACTCCCCATTGGCGCCTCCAAATTGTTCGAGTAACATATTTCCGAATCGGGGGTCTGGTTGTCCGATTCGGACGGTATACATAAGCTGTTTGACGTGATGATACATGCGCAAGAGGCCTGCAACCCTGGGTCCAGAAGACGACGTCCTGTCGAGCGTGATGAAGCCGGCAGGACGGCTACGAACAGCTGAATGTAAGATATGTTCGAGAAAACCTTTATGCCAATCGCGTAAGCTGCGCTCGACAACTATTTCCTGATCGCGCTTCGACCAAGCACTGATTGACCAATCCGGAAAACTCCTTTGGGGTAAACCTAGCGGATCGTCCAGGAGTCGTACAGCCGCACGACTGTATCTGCCGGGTGTAGCGAGCATTACAAACTAAGCGCGCGGTTGAAAACTGCAACACCTTGCATCGCGCGAAGAGCCGCGCGATTCGTCTGAAGGGAACTGAAGTTGCTCCAGTCAGAGTGCTTTTTTAGTCTCGATAAACTCCGCGACCCTTGCGGTTAGAGGGACGCTCAATTGGCGAGACAAACACAGAATGGAGTAAACCGTGCAGAACGAAAAGATCAAACAAACCGATCCCGATAAGAACGCTCGCCGCGTAATGGCCGCGAGCACGCTAGCGGGAGACAAGGTCCGCAACACCGCGGGAGAAGATCTCGGCAAGGTCGACGAGATCATGATTGACATTCCCACTGGCCGGGTGGCGTATGCCGTTGTTTCATTTGGGGGATTCATGCGAATGGGGAATAAACTGTTCGCTATTCCATGGAGCGCTTTGAAGGTGGATGAGGATGACAAATGCTTCATTCTCGATGTCGACCGGCAAACGTTGGAAACCGCGCCCGGTTTCGACAAAAGCAACTGGCCTGACATGGCAGACACAACTTGGCGAACGCAGGTTTTCAAGCACTACAATGCCGATCCGTATTGGGAAGACGATCAACCGAGCCGAAAAACCTTGAGCGGGGGCGGCGGACTTTGATCGGAAGGGATTCCGCTGAAGGTCGGAAAATCTGACGATCGACAAGTTGATTTGGGGACGTCGGCGCGAACACATTCGGTGTGCGTGATCCTGGAAACCGAGCCGGTGGCGTCCCCAAATGCGTGTTGCCCTTCGCTTTGCCGACCGTCGCGAGGGGATGGTTGGAAAGCGCGAAGGCTAAGAGAGATTGAAAAGCCGTCTGTAGTCAAATGTCATGGCTTGCGTCTAGCTGATGCAAGGAACGAGCAGGCATCCAATCGGAAGACCTTCAAAATAGTTAGGCCCCTACGAAAGAACCGCCCCGATGGGCCCCAAGCCCTCCTCCACGAGGTGAAAGGGCCGCCCATTTAAAACAAAGTCCATCTTCTTGTAGTTCAAACCCATCTGCTGCAAGATGGTTGATTGAAGGTCGCTGATATAGTGCGGTTTCTCCACCGCGCGATAACCCACTTCATCCGTAGCGCCTTCCACAACTCCGCCCTTGACGCCGCCGCCCGCCAGCAGCGAGGTGAAACCCATCGCATTATGATCACGGCCTGTGGTGTTCTGCGACCACGGAGTCCTGCCAAACTCGCTCGTGAAAACAACCAGCGTGCTGTCCAACATGCCGCGCTGTTTCAGATCGCGGATCAGGCCGGAGATCGGTTTGTCCACCGAACGGCAAAGCGGCGCATGGGTCTTCATATCGGAATGCGCATCCCATCCGCCGTTTCCGCCGCCAGCATGGCAGATCTGGATATACCGGACGCCATTCTCAGCCAGACGACGGGCCAGCAGCAGCTGCCGTCCGAAATCGTCGGTCTCTTTGACGCCGATGCCATACAACTCTTTGACGTGGTCTGGCTCGGTGGAAAAATCCACAATCGCGGGCGCCTTCATCATCATACTGGCAGCCAACTCGAAAGCCCGCGCGCGGCCGGCTATTTCACTCTCGATTACATAGTCCGCGCGGAACTGTTTATCGAGGTCAAAGAGCGCCTGCATCTGGCGGTCGCGCTGCCCATTGGCCGAACCCTTGGGCGGCAGCAGATTCGGGATGGGAATATCTCCAGGCTGGAAAGGAGTAGCTGAATAACTGGCCCCCAGATAGCCACCCGACAGTTGCACCGGCGAAGATGGCCGGCCGATATTTACGAACGTCGGAAGATCTTTATTCGCGGTGCCGAGCGCATAGGAAACCCAACTTCCGAGACAGGGATGTTCGAACTGCCGGAGTGGTTTTCCCGTTGCCCCTTCCAGCACGGCTGGGAAGTGATTGGTCTGATGGCAATACATGGAGCGAACCACGGCTATGTCATCAATGGTTTCGCCCACATTGGGAAACCAGTCGGATACAGGAATCCCCGACTTGCCATACTGCTTGTAAGTCCGGAGAATCGGAATCACCGGCCGCTTCATCGGCGCATTGTTATCGCCAAAGCCGATCGCGTCCATGATTTTTCCGGCGTGCTTGTTGTCTTTGGGATCGAACGTATCGATGTGACTCACGCCGCCGCACATGAAGAGAAAGATGACGGATTTTGCTTTCGGCGTGCCCGGCAAGCGGGCGTCCTGCATCAGTTTGCCACCGTCCGCCCAAAGAGAACTTAGCGCAGTCCCCATAAACCCGGCGGCGGACTGGAACAGGAACCGGCGGCGGGCAATCCTACCGCATGGATAAAGGCTACGAAGATCGCTCATGGTTCACCTCACGTAAATAAACTCGTCCAGATTGAAAAGCAGCCACGCGAGTTCCTTCATGCGGGCCGGGTCTTTGTCGATATAGGTGAGTGAATAATCCGTCTCGGAAGCGGATGGCTTGCGTCCCAGAACCCGCTGATAAGCCTCGGTAACAGCCGCACGCAGATCGCCCGAACTATCTTTCAGAACCAGCGCCGCCAGCTTCTCCGATTCCTTCTCCACCAATTCGCCATTCATGGTGAAGAGCGCCTGCGGGGCCGTCACAGTCTGGGTCCGCACCGGGCAGGGAGTCCGCCCGTCATCCACATCGAACGAGGTGAGGAAGTTATTCATCACGTCCGTGCTGGGGATGTAACCACGAACCATATAGACTCCGCGCCGGTTCACGGTGCTGAGCATCGATGTCGCCATCTTTGGGAAGAAAAATCTTCTGCTTCTGATCGGGCGCCGAAAGCTGGAACGACTTTCCGCCCACCGTAAGATCCAGATCTTCGGCTGCGAAATGGATGGAATCCCAAATCGGCTCCGCGGCCAGTCGCTGCAGGCGGAAGTGCCAGAGATAGGTATTCGGCGAGTCAATCGGCAGCGTTGCGTAAAACGAGCGCCGGCTCGGCTTTCGATGACAGTTGGTAAGTATCGGAGGTCACGATCAGGCGGTGCAGCCACTTCATGCTGTAGTTGTGCGCCACAAATTCCGAAGCCAGGTAATCCAGCAGCATTCTGGTTGGACGGCTTGCCGCCCAGCAGACCGAAATCGCTGGTGGCGCGTTGCAGGCCCTCACCGAAATGCCAGCCCCAAACCCGATTCACGGCGACGCGCGCGAACAGTGGGTTGGCAGGCGCGGTCAGCCATTCGACGAACGTCTCGCGGCGGCCATCGCGGAAATCGAGATTCGCCGGCTGAAACGGAAAGCCCGGCTCCACAGGGTTGTCCTTTTCGGGCTTTGCCGGATCACCGGTGGTGAGGACGTAGCTCTTTTGCTTCAACAGGCTTGGGTCTTCTTCCACCGTCCAGTAGGAGGCCAGTGCGAGTGGCCGCGCAATGGCTGACTGCTGCTTCAGCAACGCATTGTATTTGGCGATATCCTCTTTCGGCATCACCTCTTTGATCTTGTCCGGATCGATCCGCAGCACCGGGTAATAATCGTCGAAGATCTTCTGTTCTTCCGGCGTACGGTCCCGCTCCGGCTTGCGAATTATGGCCTGGACTTCCGGCGTGAGCAGCGCCACGCGCTCGTTGTAAAGGCGGGTCTGATAAGGTCCGGTCAGTGCTTCGATAGCGGCGTTCACCGGAGCGCTTTTACTCTTGAACTCATCCAACCTTTGGCCGTTGGCGAAAATCTCCGCGGGCGTGGCGAGCATGACGCTCTTCAATACCAGAGGGTCGAAAATCGCCTTCATGGAGTAGAAATCTTTTTGCGTGATCGGGTCGAATTTATGGTCGTGGCACTTCGCGCATCCCACCGTCATACCCATGAACGCGGACGAAATGGTCTCCACCGCGGCGAAGGGAATATCGTGGTCCTTATCGTTGCGGGTGACGGCCGATCGCGCCAGAAAACCGAGCGCGAACGAATCCTCCACGCTGCCCTCCACACGGGTACGGCGGCCACTCGCATTGGTAGCGATCTCAGGCCGGTAGCGATTCCCCAGGATCTGCGCGCGGACGAACTGGTCATAGGGCATGTCATGATTGAGCGCCTGAATCACCCAGTCGCGCCACAGATAAATGCCCGGCGCGGCGGGCATCACCGAGCCATCGAGACCATCCAGATCCGCATAGCGCAGAATATCCAGCCAGTAACGGCTCCATCGGACGCCATGTTGTTCGTTGTCAAGCAGGCGATCCACCGTTTTCTCATAGGCGTCGGGGGCCGTGTCGGCAAGAAATGCCTCCTGCTCCGCCGGGGTTGGCGGCAGGCCGATCAGATCGAGATAGACGCGGCGAAGAAGCGTCAACTTATCGGCCTTGCCTGCAGGGACGAGGCCCTTGGCTTTGTAATCCGCGGCGATGAAGGCATCGATCGGATTGGTGGAAGCAGTGACGCCGATTGGTACGGTTGGTTTGGTTACGGGCTGCAGGGACCAGAGTTTGGCGGCCCTTTTCGCAAACTGTTCCTTTACCGTTTCCGCTGGCGTCTGGGCGTGCGCCCGGCTCAGCGAAAGAAGAATCACGGCAGAAACGAAAAACCGCATCATGGCTCTACCTCGCACCGTACATCCATCTTACTGAAGCGATCCCCCCTCACGGTCGCGCGTCGGGAACGACCGCGGCCACCACCATCTCCAGCAGCCTGCGCACGGCATCGTCGCCTCCCACAGGGCCGTCATGAAATTGATCGTGAGGCAGTGGCTTCCAGTTATCGCGCGAGTTATCGGGTTCGTAACCCAACGGAATGCTCGTGAGTTCCGGATTGAGTTGAGCGTCCGAGGCTGCCATCTTGTACATCACCAGATCGAGAGAGGGGACTATGTAGATGCCGGACCCGCCCGCGCCCGATTTGAAATACGCGTCACGCGGTGCGCCGAACACATGGCCATCGGCATTCACTTCGAAGAGGAAGCCCATCGGCGAATGCGGGTTGTAAGGGGACGGCTTGCCACACAGCGCCACGTAGCCGGCCGGTACAAGTTGCTGGCTACCCCACTTACCGTTGTGGAGTAGCAAATAGGGAAAACGAATTGCATCCGTGGCGCGTAGCGCAATGCTGCCACCGCCGGGAGTATGAGGAAGCGTGGTCCCGTTGCGATGCAGAGCGTAGCCCCAAGAGCCAAATCCCATCGGCCGGGCCAACTTCTCCAGGATGTATTGCTGCATTTCCATGCCGGTAAGGTTGCGGAGTACGATCGACGCAATGTGAGGCGAATTCGAGGCGTAAGAATATCCGGCGCCTGGCTTGGTCCACAGAGGCGTTCGTAAGGCATCCCGATCCTGGTCCGCAGGGCCGGTTGGGCGTGCAATGGGATCGAGCTTCTGGTCGACGCCGTTGACAATTCCAGGATTGCCGCCTTCACCGTGCAAACCCGCGGACATGGAAAGTAACTGGCCAAGTTTGATATCCGCTTTCGCCGGATCGTCCAGCGGAAAGGCTTGGGGTAGGTACTGTTGCGTGAACACTTTGGTTTCGAGGCCATCGGGAATCTGATCGTGCTTCTCTTGCAGCATGATTCCGCAAGAAATGCTGGTGAAGGCTTTCCCGATTGAAGCCATGTCGGGATGCGCTTCACGATTTCCCCTGCCGAAATATTTCTCATAGACCAGGTAGCCGTGGCGTACCACCAACAGACCGCCATGTTGGCTGGTTTCCTTTTCAAACTCGAACGCCTGATCGAGCCGGGTGAGATCCATCCCGGCCATTTTTCGGATCTTGGCCGCATCCGTCAGCGTCCGCCAACCGCCATCTTTATCCGCGGGCGGGTAGTAGTCGCCGCTTTCCGCAAGGCCGAAGCCGGCAGCGAGAACCACCCCGAGACATAAGGCCATCTTGCATGAGAGGGAATTCATTGTTCCTTTGCGTTCCTGTCCAATGTTCACAGTTAGTATAATGCTCAAATTCGTTTGGGCCCGTGGCATGCGGCTAGCGAGCTGCAGAGGGAGATGGAGGCGCGGTAGGAAATCGGGCGCCGATCACGATCTCCGCGATGATTTGGACCAGCCTCCGTGTCCGTGCGCGCCGGTGGCGCAGTTAGGCATCCGCAGGGTGACCTCAGCGTTCGAGAACTTCATTTCGATAAGTCGAGGCGCTTTTCAAGTCCATCCTGTGAATTGCGGTTCGGGAAGGGCCCTTCGTGGCCGTTACGGACAAGGTCAAACGCGCCCTTGGTCGAAAGGCGACCACATTTGTCGGCGGCTCGAAGAGAATGCTGGGGAATTCTCTGAATCCGAGTCTCAAAACTGAGGATGAAGGCGAAAAAGCGGATGGAGTTCTACACCTGGTGTTCACATCCGTCCGGCACTTTTCGAAGTATTACGAAACTGGAACTTGCCGCCGTTTGCAGTGCAGCCGCGCAACCTGTGGTAGCGTAAACGCCTATGAGGACCCTGTTCTGCTTTTTGGCTGCGGCGTCGCTATACGGCCAACCTGGCCGCGGACCGGCCGTAAAGTCCCCGGAGATTTCAGCCGACGGGAAGGTGACATTCCGCTTACGCGCCCCGAATGCGAACGAAGTCGCGGTCACCGGCATCGGGGAGCGGCTCGTCATGACGAAGGACGATCAGGGTGTGTGGTCGGCTACCACCGCCGTGCTGAAATCGGATCTCTACACGTACAACTTCATCCTTGATGCCGTTGCGATCATGGACCCGGCAAACCCGCTGCGGAAGACTGCCTACGCGGGTGTGGGGAACAGCATGGTGCGCGTGCCGGGACCGTCGCTCGTCGAGCCAACTGCGGGCGCGCGCGGCGCCGTGGCACATCACTTCTATCACTCCGGATTGATTGGCGACGATCGCGACTACTATGTCTATACGCCGCCGAATTACGACGCGAATCGCAAAGAGCCTTACCCGGTCTTGTTCGTGCTGCACGGACTCGGCGACGACGCGGCGGCGTGGACCAACGTCGGCGCGGCAAACACGATTCTTGACAACCTGATCGATGCAGCCAAAGCCAAGCCGATGATCATGGTGAACACGCTCGGCTACGGTAACGCGGATGGCCCCACGGGCGCGATGCGGGCGGACATGATCCCCATGTTCGCGAAGGCGCTTCTCGAGGAGGTACTTCCTCGGGTCGAGAAGGAATATCACGTCGCCAAGGACCGGAACTCGCGGGCGATTGCGGGGCTCTCTATGGGCGGCGCAGAAGCCTTCTACACCGGGTTGAATAACACCGATAAGTTCGCGTATGTGGGCTCGATGAGCGGCGCATTCGTCATGTGGCCGAGAGCCAATCTGCAGCCTCCCGCGCTTCCGGCGGCGGCGCCAGGCGAAGCCCCGGGCCGCGGTGGCCGTGGCGGTCGCGGAGGCGGTCAGCCAAGGCTGCAGACCGCGGATTTCGAAAAGAACTTTCCGAACCTGACGGCCAAGAGCGCCTCGCAACTGAAGCTGTTGTGGATGGCATGCGGCACGGATGACGGATTGCTGGGCGTCAACCGTCAGTTCGCGGAGTGGATGAAGTCGAAGGACATCCAGTTTACGGACGAGGAAGTTCCCGGCTTTGCCCACGTGTGGCCTCTGTGGCGACAAAACCTGGCAGAATTGGCTCCGCAGTTGTTCCAATCGAAGAAGTGAGTAGCGGCGCGGGCGTTACGAATAAATATCGTTAGCTATCCGGGCGGCCGCATTCGTCGTCCTCGGGAATGGGCTGCCGATCGCCCGATTCGCAGGCGCGACGTTGGGCACCGCTAAGCCAAATCAAATTCTGGCGCCTCGACGGCTTAGCTGCTCTTGCTCGTTCTATCGACCAGTATCGCTGTCCATCCAATACTCACTTCGGGACTTGATCACCAAGTGGGAACGATCCTTGATCTCCAGATGTAGCGCGTGCAGGCCGGACGTAGAAGGAGTCGGGCGGAAACTCAACATATAATAATTCGGCACATCGTTGGATACCGCGATGAGACCTGCCTTCAGATCCTTCTCCTCGTGAAAATGAAAGAACTCGCCTCCGGTCAGCTGCGCGATTGCTTCCGCGGTATTGGTCCTTAGCGAATTGCGTGCGGCAAGAAAAGTCATTGTGGCCAGGCGAAGGGGAGGAGCAAGCTGGCTGATGCAGTCGAGCACTTGTTTGGAATAGTGGCCTTCGTATTCGGCATCAGCTCCGTTGCGACTGAAGCAGCCGTGCGCGGGGCCCTGCTCGCTAGAGTTAAACTTTGACGCCTCATGGGAGACGGCTGAACGTGTACTGGAGAAACCGAAGCTGTACATGGTCGTATTCGTGTCGCTGATTAGGCGCAAAGCCTCAGTCAGCGTTGTCTTGCTGCCATGGTCGATCGTTTCGCTGAACAACAGGATCGCACGGCGAAAACGAGCGGGCTGTGCCCGTAACTGCGCGACGGCGAACGCCACACCATCCAAAATGGCTCCCCCTGAATCGCCTTCGCGGAGGGTCGCCAACTGCCGTGACGCATGGGCTGTGTCGGCCTCAAAAGGCCTCAGCAGATGCGGTTTACTGTCGAAGCCAATGACGGCAACTCGATGTTTCACGCCGCCGACCAGCGCGTCGAGGATCGCGTCCAGTTGTTGGTAATCAACGAGGTGATTTGCTCCCGCGCCGCCGGTCTCAACGACGATAGCCAATGCCAGCGGCTCCAAATCAGTGCCCTGATCGAGTGTGAGAGCCTGTGGTACGCCGTCATCCGTGAGCACGAAGTCGTCAGCCGTTAGTTTAAGCATCACCTGTCCTCCCTTGGTCTTCACGAGGGCAGGCACCCGCACCAACGTTGTGCGCACCGTTAGGACGGGTTGGCCTGGATCGCTCTGTTGGGCTCGTACGTCCGCAGCAACGAGGCAAAGAAACAAAGACAAGATACAGGCAGGCCTCATAACTAGATCACCGGCGAGAAAGCATCAACCTGCAAGGAACAGTCACCTCGCCACAGCAGCAGTGTACTATCTTTCAGGCGAATTTGAAGGCCGGGTGACATCGCCGCCTTTTCGCCAGGGTACGCGAAGTAACGCAAGTCTTGCCCGCCTGCTTCGGTGCGGCAACGAACTCCTGCGATTCCTGCGGCGGCGCCTACGGTCCTGCTCTCCATGCATGATGAGCAGTGGAGTTTGGATGCGGATCACGTCGGGCAGCACGGCCACTGGTTTTTCGAGTTGCGTTCATGTATTGCAGGAACGGCGCGATCCACCACGCCGTACAATTCGAGCGCCGCGGCGAAGACATTCGGCAGTCTCACGACGGCACTTGCCGCCACAGTTCCTCCGTGGACGCCGCCGCACGGACGAACGGATCCGGAACGGGCGGCGAAACTCCAACAGCTCATCACTTGCGGGAGCAACGGAACTGTCAACCAAAACCGGCACATATGGCCGGCGGTCAAACAGCAAGGTGATGTTCCATTTCCTCCAAGCTGTAGCCTTTGGTTTCGGGGAATACGAGCAGGACGACAAAGAACTGGAGGACTGTCATCGCGGTGAAGAAAATGAATGGCTCAGCTCCGGAGCTAGCCGCCATGACGGGAAAAATGGCTGAGATAAGCGCATTCATGATCCAATGCGTGAAGCTTCCGAGACTTTGACCTTTGGCTCGGACAACGTTTGGAAACACTTCGCTCAAGTACACCCAAATCACCGCGCCCTGAGAAAAGGCAAAAAACGCGATAAATGCTATCAGCAGCCACACCAGGAGTCCAGGCTGTTTGCCTGTGGCGAAAATGGCCGACACTCCGGCGAGACAGGTTGCTGTGCCGGCGGCGCCGATCAGCAATAGCTTCCTCCGGCCCAGGCGGTCGATGACGCTCATCGCCAGCAAGGTAAAAACTAGGTTGGTAAACCCGATCACGACAGCCTGCATGTCGCTTGAAACCCTGCTGAAACCTGCGCGCTCAAAGATGTCATTCAGATAGTAGAGAATGGCATTGATTCCCGAAAACTGGTTGAACATGCCGATGCAGATGGCCAGAAACACGGGCTTCCGATACCGTCGCTGGAACAGGAGCTCGTTTCGTCTGCCGCGCTCCACGCCCAACGAATCGGCGATTTCCTGTATTTCACGGGCGGGTTCCGTCTCTCCCATCTGTCGCAGCACATTTTCGGCTTCGGCCATCCTGCCCGCGGCAACCAACCAGCGTGGACTCTGCGGAATGGCAAAAAGAGCTATAAAGAACGCCAATGCCGGCGCAGCAGCTACGCCCAGCTTCCACCTCCATTCGGCCGTTCCTAAGCCGGCCTGAGAGATCAGGTAGTTTGAGAGATAGGCCAGAAGGATCCCCAAGACAATGTTGAGCTGAAAGAACGCAACCAACCTGCCGCGTTTTTTGGCGGGCGCGATCTCCGCGATGTACATCGGACCGATCACCGAAGAGGCTCCAATGGCGAGACCACCGATAAACCGGAAGCCTACCAAGACGTACCAGTTCCACGCCAGACCGCATCCCAGCGCCGTAAGTACGTACAGCACTCCTAACACATGAAGGCAGCCGCGCCGACCGTAGCGATCGCTCGGCGGACCCGCTACAAGCGATCCGATCACCGTGCCCCACAATGCGCTAGAGACGGTGATGCCTAGCAACGCGGCCGTAAGGGCGTACGTTTGGGTTAGGGCGCGAGTCGTACCGGAGATCACCGCGGTATCGAACCCAAACAGGAGGCCGCCCAAGGCCGCAACCAGCGAACTGAACAGCAGAAGCGCGTTGCCTGCATGGTGTTGCCGTTGACTGCTCTGGGATCCGGTCGACATTTGTTTAGCTTGGCATACTCTCTAGAGCGGCCGCTTCGGCGGGACTCCATCCCGCAACAGCTCCCACTCGGCTGGCGGCTAGAGTTCCCATCCGGCAAGCGAATCCAGCCACGGTGGAAACAGCGCATCGAAGCGTGAGCCCGGGGAGAAACGCCGCCGCAAACGCGTCGCCGGCGCCAATGGAATCGCCGACAGAGACTTGAGCACGGCGCACCTACGAGCGCCCAATGTCACGCAAACCGCTTTTCCAGCCGAAACGCCCCGGGGCGATGCGGCAAAACTCCTCGGTGATCCGAGACATGCTTACGCAGGGCGACAGCCTCGACTCGAGATAAGAACTGCAAGAAGAGAGGGGTGGTCCCTTCGTATTTTGTACAACGCCAATATAATCCCGACAGGGGCCCTCGATATGCTATGCGGAGGAATAGGCCCTCGCTACGAACTGATAGCATAGTCTCCATCCAATGAGCACCCCCACCCCGCCGCATTTGATTCGCTCTCTGGGACTGCGGGAAGGCATCGCGATACAGATGGGGATGATCATCGGCTCCGGCATTTTCATTGTTCCCGCTACTGTCGCCGGCCATCTAGAGTCACTCGGTCCCATGCTGCTAGTTTGGGCTCTCGGCGGCGTGATGGTGCTCTTCGGCGCGTTGACGCTTGCCGAACTGAGCTCAGTGCTGCCTGAAACGGGCGGACCTTATGTATATCTCGACAAGGGCTTTGGACGTGTCTGGGGCTTCCTCTTCAGTTGGAATCATTTCTTTATCAACACGGCCGGCAGTGTGGCGGCGCTGGCCGTGGCCTTCGCAACGTATATGGGATTCTGGGCGCCTGGCATGAACCTCTGGCAAATCCGGATCGTCGCGGTCGCGGCCATTGTGCTAGTGACGGCCATTAATGTCCGCGGGGTTCGCTTGGGCGGCTGGGTGATGGACGCCTTCACCGCGGCCAAGCTGATCGCGCTCGCGGGCCTCATCGTAGCGGCGTTCTTCTCGGGAAGAGGGAGCGCTGCGAATCTGCAGCCGATGTGGCCCGACCACTGGACGCACTCCCTCACCACGGGCCTTGGGCTCTCCATGATTTCGGTTCTGTGGGCATACGACGGCTGGACGACCGTGACATTGACGGCCGGTGAAATAAAATCCCCGAGCCGGAATGTGCCGCTGTCGCTGCTACTGGGTACCATTGCGGTGATTGTGATCTACCTGGCGGCGAATGTGGCTTACGCGTATGTACTGCCGCGTTCGAGGATGGCGGCGTCACCGCGCGTGGCGGCCGACGTAGCCGGTGTGGTGTTCGGGCGATTCGGCGCGGCGTTCGTAATAGTCGGCATTCTCTGCTCCACATTCGGCACTATGCACGGTTGCGTGTTGGGCGGCCCGCGGTGCCTGTACGCCGCGGCGAAAGGCGGCGCGTTCCCACCAGCCTTCGGTGGCGTGCACAAGCGATTTCATACGCCGACGCTCGCGATCGTGACGTTGGGAGTGTGGGGCGCGATTCTTACCCTGAGCGGCACCTACGAGCAGATCACATCGTACGTGGTATTCGGCTCATGGGCCTTCTATGCGCTCACAGCCCTCGCCGTGATCGCGCTGCGACGCAAGATGCCGGATGCACCCCGGCCTTATCGAGCGTGGGGTTATCCCTATGCGACGCTGGTGTTTGTGGCGGTGGTGGGCTGGTTCCTCTACAATACGCTGGTGCATGACACGCGCAACGCGGCCATTGGTATAGGACTGCTGCTGGCGTCGTTGCCCTGTTATTATTACTGGACTCGGAAATGAAGCGCGTATTGTTAATTGGCCTCGGAATGCAAGGGCAGGCCGCGTTGCACGACATGGCGGCGCGTCCCGAGTTCTCGCGCATCGTGGCCGCCGACAGCCGCGATGACTTGGACGATATCGCAGGACGATATTCAGCGGAGAAGGTCGCCACAGTCCGCGCCGATGCCACCGACGAACTGGTCCTGACCAGACTGATCCGCGAGGCCGATATCGTTGTGGAAGCGCTCCCCGCGGCGTTGGCGCTGCGCACAGGGCAACTGGCGGCGCGATGCGGCGTTCCGGTAGTGAGCAGCATGTACTATTTCAATCCAGACGGACTGGATGCCGCGGGCGCCGCGGCGCTGCGCGGATCGGTCGATGAACTCGACCGGCTGGCGAAGCGGCAAGGCATCCCGCTGCTGACTGAGTTCGGCATGGACCCGGGCCTTGACCTATTGATGGCCGCCAAGGCTGTCTCCGAGTTCGACGAGGTTCACGCATTCAATACCTATGGAGCTGGCCTTCCGGCAGACGAGGCTCGGGGGAATCCGCTACAGTACAAATTTTCCTGGTCGCCGCTGGGTGTCATGCGGTCGTATCGCCGGTCGTCTATCGTGATCCGCAACGGGCAGGCGGTGGTGATTCCAGCGCAACAGATTTTTGAGGGCCGCCACTACCATCCGATCGACGTGCCGGAATTGGAATCCCAGCTCGAGTGCTTTGCCAACGGCGATGCGGCGCACTACGCGGATCTACTGGGGATCCGCCATTCGCTGAAAGAATCGGGCCGGTATACCGGACGCTATCCCGGCCATTGCGCCTTCTGGGACACTGTAGTCAAGAGCGGTCTGCTGAGCAATGATCCAGTTATGGTACATGGCGCCGCGGTTCTGCCGGCGGAATTCATGGCCGCGGCCCTTTCGACACAGCCGCAGTTTCAATTTGCCGGCCAAGAGCGAGACTTGGGTTTCATCCGCGTTGTGGCGCGCGGGCTGCGGCAGCGCAAGCCAACACACGTAATCTACGAATTGCTCGATTATCGAGATTTGGACACCGGATTTACCGCCATGCAGCGCACCGTCGGTTTCACGATGAGCCGAGGCGCACAGCTCATTGCGACAGGGAAGTTGAGAAAGCCGGGAATACTGACGCCACTCGACGTATCATACGATGACGTGCTGCCTGCTCTGGAACAGCACGGCATCAGGGTTAAGATCACGCGCGAATGAAGGCCGAACGGGCATTCGCTTCTGCCCAGAGGGCTATGCTGAAAGTAGCACCGGCATGCCCTGGTCACACCGAGTCTTCTGGATTACACCTGCCGCAATCGGTTTGCTGCTGTGGCTCTTCTCGATCCTGCTCTCTCACGGGCTGATACATCGCGTATACCGCCGCAGATTGGCCGAGACCGGCTGCGAACTTCTTTTCCTCTCTTCAATCGGTTTCTTTACCGCGGCCCTCGTGGTTCGAGCCATTACTTTCGCCATCCACAACAATATCGGCCCTTTCCACAACGTTTCCGTGGGCGGCCGCCACATTCACCATCTGGTCTGGGGCATCCTGCTACTGCTTGTCACCGGCTTCGCGTGGATGATGCGGATTGGCACGGGCGAGTCGGGTTCGAGCGTGCTCGCAGCGCGCGTTGGGTGCATGCTTTATGGCGTGGGCGCGGCGCTAACGCTGGACGAGTTCGCTCTCTGGCTTAACCTGCAAGATGTCTATTGGCAGCGGCAAGGCCGCGAAAACATTGATGCCTTAGCGCTTTTCGCCGGCGTTCTGCTGCTCGGCATCTTCGGACACCCTTTCTTTCGCGGCGTGGCGCACGAGGTCGCCCAAATGTTGAGCAGCGGATCATGATCGAAGGAGCCGAACGCGCGTCGATAAAAAGCTCTAGGCGGCTCGATTCTTGAAGACAGCTCACTCGCAACCAAGCTATTCGCGAGGCCCAAAGAAAGCGCCCGCGCGGGGGCCCTATGATCTACCACTAACAACATTGCCAGTCAGTCTTTCCGACGATCCTCGTACCGGCGCTAGGTAAATAATCGGCTGGTGTGAAGAACCATGCAATGGGCGCAAATTTGCACCACTCTTCTTTAGTTGGAGGATACAGATGAGGGCCTATTTATCACTGTTTACGCTGGCGGTCGCTGGATTGGTTGGTTGCACCTCGAATCTCGCGCCAAGCGTCGCCGGAAAGATCCGCGATTCGATGAAGCAGGCGGGTCTGAAAGACGTCACCGTTTCGCAGGATCGCAACAAAGGCGTTGTCACGCTCGGCGGCAACGTCGCCACCATGGACCAGAAGGCGCAGGCCGACCAGATCGCGCAGCCCATCGCCGGCGGTCAGGTGGTGGCCAATGAGATCGCGGTCGTTCCGAACGGCGACACGGCGGTCAAAACGGTTTATTCGGACTTCGACAAGGGAATCGAAGCTAACCTGGATGCCGTGCTTACACAAAGCAACATCAAGGGAGTTACTCATAGCACGAAGCAGGGCGTAGTGACCCTCAAGGGCGACCTGCCAACCCCGCCACTCCGCGCCGAAGCGGAACGCATCGCAGTGGGGGTGCCGAATGTCCAACAGGTGGTGAACGAGATCTCCGTCAAGAATCAACGGGCGACCAGTTCTGCCGCCGACCGGTCCGCGAATCCGGACAAACGCTGAACTGTAGTACTTTAACGAGGGGCATCCCGCAGGGTCAATCGCTAGGATTTCGGCATAGATCAGCCCAGTTGGCACGCAACGGCCAGAAAACTGTTGTCCTTATGCCGAGATGCGGGAGGCTGAACGGAACTCTTTAGCCAGGAAGCTCGGCCCGCTGCCTACCCCGCCTGATGTGGCGTAATGCTTTTCGCCGCCAATCTCGCCGATGGTTTAGAACGATAGGATCAACGCAGGAGCAATGACAAAAAGCAGGAATAAAAAGCAGAATCTTCAAAGCGTTAATAGACATGCCCTTTCTGCATTCGCCGATCAGGCAGCGGGCATACAGTAGCGTGTGCAATATTTTGCCGTACTGCGAAATGAAGTAGGCAGCTAATGCGACAGTGACACGATGAACCTGCGAATCGCAGGCGCATAACGCCGCTTCCTGCCGCCTTTGCGAATTCATCTCATGCATATCCAAGCGGCTTACATCAAAATCCGGAAGCGGAACCGCATATCTTCGCCGAACCATTGGATGTAGTTTGTTCCCCACCCGTTATTGAAAAGGCTGAAGTGGAAGCCTTTCGCGAGATCGGGCTGGCTCCTGGTGAAATGCACCGGCAACTTCTCTCCGAGGGCGACCACCGGCGCATCCAGCGACTCGATGTGGAGAGCGCCCTCCGGCCCGCTGTAATGGAGCCCGCCGAGAACGGCGTGCATGGCTCGATTGCCGCCCGTGACTACATCGAATGGCGAGACCAGACCCCCAGACTTTTCGAGCTTCCATCCGCGCGCATCTCCGAAGGGCGGGATGAAACTGAGCCACAACGCCTCCGGCATACGATTGGCGGCCTTGCCGAACCACGAAAAATGAATCTCGGACGCAGCCTCGGCATCGGGCAAGATGATCTCCAGGTACATCTTCTGCGGCCATGCGGTGCGGCCGGATCTCTCCGCCTCGGGATCGTCGATCCTGAGTTGCGCGACGATGCGGTGGCTCGAACCGGTCCGCCCGTCGTGGCACTCCACCAAAGACGGTTCCCAGACGCGGCTCTCCGCGCCAAAGCGTTCTATGTTCGGCTTGCCGAAATCTTTGGGCGCCCAGTCGGCCTTGCTCTTCAAATACGCTGCAAAGAAGCGCTCATAATCGGCCTTCGAAAGCGTCTGGTAGGAAAAGGCCGCAAGCGGTTGCCGCGGCGAGGCCCAATCACGTCCCGATGCCTTGCTCCGCAATTGCGAGATCGCGCCGGTTTTCGGATTGAGCGTCACGACGAAGTGCTTCGTCTCGATCGCCTCACCCGCGGGGCTCGAACGCATACCCGAGACGTCCGGTTCGCGCGGCTGCAGATTGCGCGTGTGATCCAACGCCTCTGAGCGAAGAGGCTCCGGCAAATCGGCGATTGCGTCAAAGAGGTCCTGACGCTTTTCCACCCAGCTCGATTGCACCACTTGGTACTTGGGCTGGGCGAGCATCGGGCGCAGGTCGCGCGGCGTATAGTGGTCGAAATCCAGCCAGGTCTTGGTATCGGTGCCCCAGGTGTGCTCCACCTCGAGGAGAAAGCTGCTGAGGAATGCCAGATCACCGGCGCTGCCCGCTTGCAACTTGCCGTCCGTAACCCATGCGTTGCGCAGCCGCGCTACTTCGCGATAACGCGCGACCTTAAGGGGATCGCTCGGAACGCCGTAAATCCAGGTGTCGCCGATCTCCTGCATCACCACCGGCAAGCGTCCGCGATAGGGTTCCACGGCGTTTGCAATGTCGGTGAGGCTGGCGGCCTTTATCTCGGCGTTTGGAAACTGCTTTCGCAACCCAAAGTAGATGCGATGGATTTCGTCGATCGTGTGGGGGCCGAGGTTATCATCCCGCACCTCCACGTCCACCGCGAGATCCGATCCCGGAACCTTAACGACGCCGCCGTAGCGATGCAGGTGGTACATTACCGCCAGAGAATTCCCGCCGGCATCTTTCCAGAGGAACAGCGAAGGCACGTCGGGCGGCGTGCTGGCCGAATTTACGCCCACATTCAGAAATTTCACGCCGTGTTCGGCAAGCGGAGCGATCAGGGCGCGGGTATGGCCGGGGACGTCGGTCATCTTGGCTCCAGTCGTAGTGCGCTGGAAGCGGCGGTCGAGCGATTGCGATAGCGCAAGCCCGCCCGCGATCAGCGAGCGGTCCATGAGCTCCGTCTGCCACGTGAACGGCAGAGCGTGCCAGGCGATGTCGCCATCGCGAATCGCCTGTTCCATCCGTCGGCGTTCCGGCGCTGGGCGCTTCTCGAGGTACTGATAGACCAGCCACGAGCCGGTGGTCCAGACATAGCGGTCTTGGCCTTGGCTGCGCAGAGCTGCCGCTGTCTGAATGGCGCGTGGGAAGTGCTGCTCGAAGTACTTGCGGATCACATTCGCCTGCGTATCGATGAAGCCCACATCGAGGTGGCACTTGAACATCACCAGGACGCGCTTCACTTCGGGATCGGGCGCAACCGTATCTGAAGTCTGGAAGGCCGGCGCCGTGTCCGGAGCTAACGTCCGGAGGGCGCCAACCGCCAGCAGATTGCCAGAGAAGGTTCGGCGTTTCATCATTTAAATTTACGACCTCGCGAGCGGGCCGTCGAGGCTTTTATCGCATATGACGCTGCGATAAACGACTAGGCATAGGCAAAGCACCCAAGCAAGTCCGATAAACGGAAGTAAAAATCCGCCCCGACGGCGCCGCGCGGTACGTCGTAACGAGGAATGAGGTTTGCAAAGGCGATGGCATCGGCGGTTGCGGACATGCTGCAAGCCATGGCAACGTTCGTGGTCCAGTTATCGAGAGCCGTCACGCGGAAAACCCTGTCAGGCGTGCACGTCGCCCAAGCAATTTACCGCAATATCTGGCGGCTCCATGGCGCTCTCGCAATCGCCGCTGCACTCATCTGCGATTCCGCGGGTCCACGCGCCAGCCGTAGCAATTGCGCCGCATCATACCGCCTCAACGGTTCGGCCAGGCGCGACACAGCGCTAGGAGTTCGCGCTCAAGATGGCAACTATACCGGATGCCGCCCCGTCCTGCATTTTTTCAATGTCCCCATGATCTGCTCGTTCAGAGCCTTGAGACGGTTGAACTCCGCTATCCACTCCTTCAACGTCATGCTGCTGATGGTCCGCACGCCGACCGTCCTGTCGAGCCAGTCATCGGCAACGCCGCCCGTGAATAGGAAATAGTTGGTGGCCTTCACGAGGCGCTCGGCGAATCCGAGACGTGCCAATTCATCGTTCACCGTCTTGAGGTTCAACTGATCGGGCATGCGTCCTTACAATTATGCTGCATGCCCGATCACCGTTCATCTGCTCCGAGTGCGGAGGAGGGGTCGTCGCCAGGTGAAGCTTCCGTGGGCGCGGCAGGTCGATCGTAATCTTAGGGATCATTCCAGCATCGGGACGTACTCACTATTATTTATCGTTGAAACCAAATTCAGTCATCTGATTTCCGGTCAACGGCTAAGGCGGTATGAGACAAGAGGGAATCCGATCTTCGAAATAGCCGTCACCGCGGTCCGCGTACGAGTCGCGGTACGAGCCGTCCCACGCGCTTCGCGCAGTCCCGGTATTGATCGCCGAATCGCAATATATTTCAGGAGTCTGCTTGGGTGAGAAGATGCTATCGGAGAGATCGACTGAAAGCTCCGTCTTGAGGGTCTTGTGCCGAGGGCGCTCTTCTGTCATGCTCGACGGCGCATGCGCGGGGCGCCCCCGAATTGGCTAGAGTATGGAAGTGACTCGCTTCGCCGCGCTCTTGTTGTTGCCCAATCTTGGCGTCGCTCAGACGAGTTGGCCTTCCTATGGAAACGATCCAGGCGCGATGCGCTATTCGACACTGCGGCAAATCGATGCCGCAAACGTTGGCCGGCTGAAGCTTGCTTGGACCTTTCGCGCCGGAAAGCCAGGCTCGGAAGCCATTCCTATTGTTATAGACGGCGTGATGTATATAACAGCTCCGGATGGCGTGTATGCGGTCGTACCTGAAACTGGCGAACTGCTCTGGAAGTATGACGCAGCGCCGTCGGCTCTGCGCGGGGTCGCTTATTGGCCCGGCGCTCACGGAATCCATCCACGGGTTTTTGCCGGCAACGGGCAATATCTGTTGGCTCTGGATGCGACAACCGGAAAGCCGGCGCCGGGCTTCGGCAACGAAGGTCGCTTGAACTTGAAGGAAGGCGTATTGGGAGAGTTGAAGGATGGCCGATATACCTTGCAGTCGCCGCCAGCCGTCTTTGGCGACATTGTGATAACGGGGTGCAGCAATGGCGAGGGCTCGCCCACGGCAGGCGCATATGGCGATATTCGAGGTTGGGACGCGAAAGCTGGAAAGCTGCTGTGGACGTTTCACACGGTTCCGCGGCCGGGTGAACCGGGATCGGAGACTTGGCCTCCGGATGGCTGGAAGAACCGGTCCGGGACGAATGTGTGGGGCTTCTTCACGATCGATGTGAAGCGCGGGATTATATATGCGCCTCTCGGCGCTCCCACGTCGGATTTCTACGGTGCGGATCGAGTGGGCGACAACCTGTATGGGAATACCCTGATTGCGCTCGACGCGCGCACCGGAGCAAAAAAATGGGCGCAGCAGTTAGTGCATCACGACCTGTGGGATTACGATCTCGCCGCGCCTCCCGCCTTGTTCGATATCCACCGCGGCGGACGAACGATCCCGGCGGTCGCGCAGATCACTAAGATGGGCTTGCTTTTCGTGTTCGACCGCGATACCGGGGAGCCCGTTTATGGGATGGAGGAGCGCCCCGTGCCCCAATCCGTGGCGCCAGGCGAAGTCACTTCGAAAACGCAACCCTTTCCTCTAAAGCCACCCCCTTTGGCGAAGAACACATTCCGCATGGACGAAATTTACGACCGCTCGCCCGATCAAGAACGCTTCTGCAGAGAATTGTTTGAAACCAATCGAATGAGAATCGGCGGCCCGTATACGCCGCTGCCGCTTGAGGGCAATGCGCTTTTTTTCCCGAGCACCCTCGGCGGGGGCAATTGGGGCGGCGTATCCGTCGATCCGTCGCTCGGCTTGTTGTTCGTCAACGTAATGGATGTCGGGCAGTGGGGGCACATGGAGAAGCGGGGCTCGGAATACGTACGGACCTCGGCGTATGGAAGCTATGCTCGCTTTTGGAATCCGCAAACACATATTCCCTGCCAGAATCCCCCGTTTGGCGAACTCATCGCTGTGGATCTGACGACGGGCGATATTGCGTGGCGGTCGGTGTTGGGGAGGGTAGAGGCTCTTGAAGCAATCGGCGTCCACAATACGGGCGCGCCGAATATTGGCGGCGGCATAGCGACCGCGGGGGGCCTGGTGTTCATCGGCGCCACGAACGATTCGCGGTTCCGTGCCTTCGATTCGAGAACTGGCAGATTGCTTTGGGAAGGCGAGCTTGAAGCGAGCGGGCATACCAGCCCGATCACTTATATGGGTCGCGACGGACGCCAGTATGTCGCGCTGATGGCTACGGGCGGAGGCTCGTATTTAGGGGGCGGTTCCAGCAACAGCCTGGTCGCCTTCGCGTTGCCGGATATTCATCTGAAGCCGCTGCCTGCCGTTGTCTCGAAGGCGGTTGCGGCAGCCGCGGCGGCAAGGCGGGGACAGCCTCAAGTCGGAAGATTCGCGCCCGTCGCGCTCCCAGTTGGCGAGGCCATGCCGCTGGTCGAGAAGACGTGCGGGACAGGTTGTCATTCGGTCGAAGTGGTAACCAGCCAGCGCCTGAGCCCGAAGGAATGGAGCGCGCTTGTCGAGAATATGGTGAACCGCGGCGCCCAAGCGACCGACGCCCAAGCGAAAGCCATCGCCGATTATCTCGGCAAGACGCTGAGCCGCTGAGCTTGTGGACCAGACTTCTCTGCGTGTTAATCACGCCTTTATTTCAAGCGCACCATTCAGGTACGCTCTTCGCCGCGGCGTTTTAGGAGGAAAACACTGCCCTTTGGGTTGCCGGTACGGCAGTGTTAGGCGTGCGATTCCTTGCGCCAAAATCCGCGTAGCAGCCCGATCACGCCCGCGGGAATGTAAAGGATTTCTGGAAGCGGAGTCGGAATTGCCGTCAGCAGTCCCAAAACAAGCGCCTTGATCTTCGCCGATTCCGGATCGTCTCCATACCAATTGATTTGTGCCCGATAGGTCACATAGCCCATAACCACCCCAGCCATGATCGATACCGGCAGCAGCAGCCCCATCGAGATCAAATCGCCCGCATTTAACATCATGTCTACAATCAGTGCCAGAAACGCGATCCGCGGATCGAGCCCGAAAAGGCCCCCAAACCGCAGTATCGATTTGCCGCCACTATCCGTGGCGCCTCTCACGCGCCGGAAACCGGGGCTGGGCCGCATCACCGCCGAAGTATCGGCCTGCGTACCGCACTTGCCGCAATAGCGATAGGTATCCTGAATGGCTGCGCCGCATTGGGTGCAATAAAACATATAAAACTTGCCTCCGCGCACTACTTTATCACCACGGCCTTTGACGTCCCCTTGAACGCCAGTGTTCCCCCCGCCGCTCGTGAGTTTCGACGGTTAATTCGTGCATTGCTACGAAAGAGCGCGATCAACCGAACAAGCGATGAATGGCCGGCCAAAGGAATGAAAGATGAAAGGTATCGTCGCAGGGGTGTCTAATATCCAACCAGGACCAACGGAAGACCTTTAGGATTGTGGTTAACCCGTTCGTGGCCCTACGCGCGCCGCGACCGCTCCGCTCGAAGCAGACGAATGGTCGCTCATTGCGATACTTTGCGATCTTCTGCTGGCGCCATTTGACGCTTTCGGCCGCTTACTCGAGCCTCATAGAACAGTCGCGAATATCGTCGTGAAGAAGCTCGCGCTTTTCCCCCGCTCCCTCGGAGACCTTGGACTCTATGCACCGCTACGACCAGACGATTTCAGACGCCCATCTTGTCTAGTCATGACCGGAACCGAGGCCTTGAAACGGGCGGGTAGCAAGGGCTGCGAACGGCGGCAGATCAGAATAGGCTCATTTGTCGTGCCACGACATGACGCGCCGGCCTTTTGCGGTCTGCCTGGACGCTGCGGCCCCCGAGTGAGGAAGAAAGCGTCCGCTCATGCGCTACCAGAGAGGGCAGGTCAGCCTCGGTTCCCAGATCCGTTTCAACGGCCTCTACGAATTTATTCAGCCTGCGAAATCCTTCGAGTTTGTAGCCGCCATCCATTTTTGCTGCGTCCAGCGATCGTCGCAGCACATTGATCGACTCATCATAGGTTTTCAATGGGACAGGAAACGGGTGTCCGTCCTTCCCGCCAAGGGCGAAGGCGTACCGCGCGGGATCCGAGAACCGTACCGGCGTGCCGTGGATGACCTCGGCGACCATGGCGAGGGTTTGCAGAGTCCGTGGGCCCAACTTTTCCGTAAGCAGTAAATCGGCGAAGCTGCGCAGATCCCTTTCGTACGCGACCGCCAGTACAGCGCCGAGGCGGCTAAGGTCGATATCCTCAGCCCGTATATCATGATGGCGGGGCATCTCCAGATGGCGGATCTCACCAAGGGTGGCTTCGGGACGGTCGCGCGCCATCAGAAGTAATGCATCCCGCGCCGGCCCGGCCTGCAGATCGACCAGGTTGATGACCGGCCCGCGCGGCTCACCCATGATGCCGGTATGGGGCTCGACCACGAAATCCTGCACCCTCGCGGAATGCCAGTGATAGCGGCGCGCGAGGCCGCTGGTGGCATTCAAGCCCTGCTGGACGACAGCCCATTCCCCGCTGGCGGCGACGACAAAGGAATGAAGGTAGATCTGAAATCCGTCGGCGATACAGTTGTTGTCGATCCTCGCTGTCAGGCGGCTCGAGCGCACGAGATCCTCACCATCGAGGCCTTGCCGGTCGGCGATCATAAGTAACTCTTCGGGGGTCTTGCGCGATTGCTTGCCGCGGCCGCCGCAAACATACAGGCCCAGGTCCGAGGCGCGGGGGTTGAGACTGCGCTTCAGGGCGCCTATAACGGAGGTGGTTACGCCTGAGGAGTGCCAGTCCATGCCCATGACGCTGCCAAGAGCCTGGAACCAGAACGGATCGCTCAATCGCGAGAGGAAGGCGCTCTGTCCGTAGTGCAGGAGGATGCTTTCAACAATCGCCGTGCCCAACTGGGTCATGCGCTCGGCAAGCCAGGAGGGTACATGGCCGCCGTGGAGCGGCGTGTCGGCGAATCCGGAGCGCTTCACGCTCCATTATCCCATTGGCGCTGTGGCACCGCCTTACTTCACGCCACCGTAACTCGGCGATGGTTCCACAATTTCCGGTCAATTGTGTTCGCTACAAAAGCGCTCCAAATCGGCTTTCCTTTGAGGATCACTCGTCTTGAGGGCAAGAGGCGAAGTGACATACGCGGACATCGCGCAGCAGTTATAATATCTCGGCATCCACCGCAAGATCACGGATCTTCACCGCGAGACGCCAACTCCGGTCGCGGTTTTCCGATTCGATATGTCCATTATCCCGAGTGGACGTCGGCGACTCGGAGAAAGGTCTGCACTCGTTCGCCAACGAAGGCGTTAAGTCGAGAGCACGAGGTCGGCGGCATACATGTTCTCAAGGGCGTCCTCATATCCAATAGTCATTGAACCCGAACGTATCGAAGACGTCACGCTACGTTCGCCTACGCGGTCCCGATGCCGCCCGTTTGCGGATCGGAGGCCGGCTTCGCATTGCGAGGGCATTGACACCAGACGGTGCGGTAGAGAAGATCGAGACTGAAAGTCGGAAGGAATGGCATCGAAGTTCACCTGCCCAGATACCGCAACATTTGGCGCTGGACCTCAAAGCTTGAGAAAGAAACGATGCTATGTGCGTATAGGCGCAGAAAAGGTTTGAAGGGGAGATGATGGCCGCATCGAGCGCTTATCTTGCCGGCCCACAATTCGCCACCATCGCGGTCCCTTCGGCGTCGCGGGTTGCCGTGTTGCGCCGCAAGACGTATGAGCGGAGCGAGTTGCTGCCCACCATGCAGAAGATGTTCGATCAGCTCGACGACCTAGGGCAATTAGCCAAGAACAAAGCCGGTACGATCAAGATCAATCTCAACGGCGCGCCCACTTATCGCGTGGCGCCTTCCGCCGTTGGAAGAAATGCACTATACTCACCCATACGTCATCGCTATGACAGTGCACCTGATGAGCGCTGCGGGCGCGACCCGCATCCGTGTAATGGAGAGTCAATGGTCTACCGCGGATCCTATAGAGGAATGTATCCTGGGCGCTCATTGCCGGCCTAACGACATTCTCAACGTCGCGCCGCGCGTCGAGTTCGAAGACGCGAACTATCTGAAGACGTTGGCATTGGCACTCGCGATCTATGCCGACATCGAAGTTGCCGGCCGCAAAATTTCAGACGTAAAGTTCGATTTCTCGGCGCAGCGTACTCGTGCCGACAATTAGTATCAGGGGGTGAGCATCGTGAATTCCAAGTTTTCTCGCCGCGGTTTGCTTCAAACGGTCGGCGTCGCGGCGCTCGCGGCACCGGTGGTTCATGAGTCGCAACCGGGCATCAAGCTCTGCGCGCAAGCCCCGGCCACTCCAACGGACAACGATCTGATCTTCTTGCAGCAGATTGGCGCGGGATACGTCAGCGTCGCGTCCACGCCGGCGCTGCGCACCGCGGAGGGCTTTCTGCAGATCAAGAAACGCTATGCCGATGCCGGCATCACGGTCTGGAACATCGGCAACACGAGCGTCCACAACATGCCCGAGGTCACGCTCAACCTTCCGGGACGCGACAAAAAGATTGAGGACTACAAACAATATCTCCGCAATCTGGGCGCGGCGGGTATTTACTACACTACTTACGCCCACATGGGCAACGGAATCTGGAGCAGCGGGCGCGGCACGATCCGCGAAGCGTCCGGCCGCGAATTCGATCTCGCCAGCCCGGATAAGCAAGGTGTTTGGGATGGCGCGGTATTCAAGGAGCCGCTCTCGCACGGCCGTGTGTTCACCACCGAGGAGATCTGGGAGAATTACACATATTTCATCCGGCAGGTTGCGCCCGTCGCGGAAGAGGCTGGGGTGCGCATCGGCATACATCCCGACGATCCACCGGTCCCTGTGCTGGCGGGCGTGCCGCGTTGCGTCTTCGGAAATTTCGACGGCTATCGCCACGCTATGGAGATCGCAAACAGCCCAAATGTAGGCATCTGTTTCTGCTGCGGCACGTGGCTCGAAGGCGGGAGGCAACTTACGGGCAAAGACCCGGAAGAGATGATCCGCTATTTCGGCGCGCGCAAGATCTGGAAGATTCACTTTCGCAACGTCAGCGCTCCCTTGCCCCATTTCGTGGAGACGTTCATGGATAACGGCTACTATGACATGTACAAAATCATGAAGGCGCTACGCGATGTCAACTTCGATGGCATTGTCATTCTCGATCACACGCCGTCACTGCAGGGCGGCGCACCTGCGCAAACGGCTTATGGATTCGCGTACATGAAGGCGTTATTGAATCGCGCCAATGCCGAGGCGAAAGCTTAGCCAGAAGAGGATTAAACGATGAAGTTATCGCGCAGGAAGTTGATGCAGACGGCGGCCGCGGCCGCATTCACGGCTCCTGTCGTATCGTCCGCTACCATGCCCGAGCCGCGATTCGAAGGCAGGGACACGCCCAAGATCTGTCTTGAGGCCGGAGCTGCCGGGTTCGGCAGCGATGGCGCTGCAACCGGCGGAGAAGAGGCTGCTGCGCGCCGCATCAAACAGCTCGGGGTGGATCACGTAATCGCCGGCGGCGGCCCGATTCCGTGGGAAGAGACGCGCCTTCGCGACACGATCAGCCGTTACAAGAGCTACGGCCTGGCGGTTGGCAACATGATGATCAGCGGATTTAACAACGCTATCTACGCGCGTCCGGGCCGCGATGAGGAAATCTCGAAGGTCATCCAATCCATCCAGGCCGCAGGCAAGGCGGGGCTGCCGGTGGTGGAGTATAACTGGTACGCGCACCGCGCCATGGAAGGCTACTTCGAAGAGACCGGCCGCGCCGGCGCTGGTTGGACGGGGTTCGATTACGAGCGTGAAGTGGAGAACGGCGGCGAGAAGACCAAGTTCAAGGATCTGCCTCCGCTGGCCAACGAAGGCGCCCATACGCTGGATGAGATGTGGACCAACATCACTTACTTCTTGAAGGCTGTGATTCCGGAAGCCGAAAAGGCAGGGGTGCGGATGGCGCTGCATCCCAACGATCCACCCGCTCCGGTGAGCCGCGGCTCGCAGCAGATCATGGGCACTATCGAGGGCTGGAAGAAGCTGATCGAAATCGTCAAGAGCCCTTCAAACGGCATCACCTTCGATTGCGGCGTGACGCGCGAAATGGGCGGCGATCCGGTGGACGTGTGCCGCTACTTCGCTTCGCGCGACCGCATCAACCACGTGCACTTCCGCAACGTCAAGGTGCAGAAGCCATACGAACGCTACAGCGAAGTCTTCATCGACGAGGGCGAGAACAACATGTTTGCCGTAATGAAGGAGCTCGTAAAACAGAAATATACGCGCCTGATCTATCCCGAGCATCCTCGCGGGCTCGATTACGACCGCGCGCAGCCGAACTTCCATTCGCAATATCCTGGCGGGGGCGGCTATGCGGCATATGCGTTCAACGTGGGTTATGCGCGCGCTATGATGCAAGCGGCGTTGAGTTCGTAAGCACGCAGTGGAGTAACAGCCGTTCGAACGACCGATTTTGAGCTGAAGATGAAGTATCGTTGGAGACTTGCCGCCGTCGCGTGCGCCACAGGCGCCATTGCCCCATCCGCCGCAAGGGCGCAGACGTTGAAACCGACGAAGGAGGAGATGACGGCGCTGACTGCGCTGAGCCCATTTGACCGCTTCCCCGACGGACGCCCAAAGGTTCCGGATTCGCTCATCGAGCGCGCGAAGGACATGTCCGCAGAAGAAATATTCGCAGTCCAGCCCGGCAAAGGATTCCGCAATCAATATGAGGATGGATTCCAGGTTCTTCATCCCGGAAAGAAGATGGTGGGCCGCGCATTCACCGTCCAGTTCATGCCTGCGCGCCCGGATCTGGACGCCGTGATGGAAGCGAAGGCGCGGGCCGCCGGAATTCCGCGTCTGTACAATCAAGCTGCGCTCGATCTGTTGCAGCCCGGCGACGTGTTGGTGGTCGATCTCTTCGGAAAGGTGGATGGGGCACGGTCGTCGGCGACAATCTTTTCTATTACATGATGAAATCGGCGACATGCGCGGGCTTGGTGGTGGATGGCAGCATTCGCGACCTGGAAGGCATCTCTGAAATGGACATGCCGGCATACTTCCGCAAGTCGCATCCCAGCTTCCTCACCAACGTGACCATCACCGGTATCAACGTTCCCATTCGCATCGGCGCCGCAACAGTGATGCCGGGCGATCTGGTGGTGGGCGATCCTGAAGGGATCTACTTCATCCCTCCGCAACTGGTGCAGCAGACGGTCGATAATGCCGATATCGTGCATATCCACGACGAGTGGACGCGCAAGATGTTCGAAACGGGCAAGTACAAATCGACGGAGATCTACAGCACGCCGAAAGATCCGGAGCTTAAGAAGGAATACGACGAGTATTTGAAGAAGCGGCTGGCAGAGATCCGGAAACAGTAGCGCGTTCAGATACGCCCGAATTTCGTTACCGCTACCTCCAACATATCGAAGCCGGTGGCGGGAGTTTCAGATGAAGCGCGAGGCTCTCGCAAACTGAATCGCAAAGCGAACGACAAAACGGGTTCTGGCACAGGGGGACCACATAAAAGGTTTTTACACACTTCTGGCATAGTTGGCCCAAAATCGAGGATGGAGGGGGAAGGCTTCGAAGAATTCCCTCGTTTTCAGAGAGGAGATGGAGCCACCCGCCGGGGTTGAACCGGCGACCTGCTGATTACGAATTGGCACTATGACCGTCTACTGCTCTCTGCCCCGTCTATTATCAATGCTTTAAAAACCGGCGTAGACGGCCAAAACGCCTGTAGACGGTTCTAACCCGCTTTTCTCACCAACCTTGAGGAACTGAACGAGGAGCGCATCGCGAGTAGTTTTGGAGGAGCCATTTGTGCGGCGAGCGTTTTTATCGTGAGACCAAGGGGGCGAATGGCGCCTGGAAGGTGCCTGAAGATGCCGAAATGACTTTTCTCGTCATCCCGTTTTCGATTTCGCGCACGGCTCCGCAGGCCCTGCCATTGGGTTTTTCGATTTCAAGGATCACCTTAGCTTGAGCGCCGAATTCTAGCAGCGCAGGTTCGTCCAGACCTGCTGGTAGAGATCCTGCCAGGGATAACTGGAAGCCATGGAAACCCAGACTTTGCGCACTGAGACGCGGATCTGCGCTCCGATCTTGAGCAGCTTTGTGCGGATCGTCGATACCTGCGCCTGTGCCAGTTCCGTCGCTTTCAATCCCAACCGTCGCAGACCGCTCACCAGAATGTAGGCCATCGTCGACAGATAAAGCCGCATCTGATTGGCTCGGATCGTCTCCGTGCTGACGCGGTCGGCGAACAGGCTGAATTGCTCTTTGATGCGGTTTTCCATGTCGCCGCGCGCGCAGTAAAGTTCTTCGTATAACGGCTGCGCCGGCCATAATATACCCGACAGCGAGGTCACCACGAAGCGTGGATTCTCTTTCCCGTCAATGTGTTCGGCCTTGGCCACCACGCGCCGTTCACGGTCCCAGCCGCCCTTCTTTGTCTTCTTCGTGCTGTATTCGAACTCGCTGAAAACCCGCGCTGGTTTGCCCGTCCGGCCCCACTGCTGGGTCGCTTCGTGCATCTGCTGTCCGATGATGCGGCGCAGCCGCTGATTGCGCGCAAGACCGAAAACAAAGTCCACGTTATTGTTCTCGCACCAGCTCATCAGCTCGTTGCGGCAGAACCCGGAATCTCCGCGCAATACGATTTTAACTTCCGGCCACGTCTTTCGAATCTGCGCCACGATGCGCCGAATCTCCTGCAGACAGCCGAAAGCGGCGTCGTGACTGGCTTCTCTCAAACGTGCGCACAGAACGTGTTCGCCGCAGAAAATATACAGCGGCAGATAGCAGTAGTTGTCGTAGTAGCCGTGAAAGAAACGTCCTTCCTGTTTGCCATGCAAAGGCAGATCGGTGGTGTCCACATCCAGCACGATCTCAGCGGGAGCGCTCGGGTGTGCGCTCAACGAACACATTCACCAGCAGTTCATCCACAGCCTCTTTCCAGAATGTGATCTTCTTGTACCGGCCGTTGATTCCCGTGCCCAGTTCCATCCGGTTCAGCGTGCTCTTGCCCGCCAACGGATCATCCAGTTCATCCCGGCCGGCTAGAATGCCGAAAACCGGGTCTTTGCGCAGTTGCTCGTGATCGTTGATATCTTCGTAGCCCAGCGCCAGCCCGTAGATCCTCTGCGACAGCATCTCCTGAATCGTATGCTCGACCAGATTCTGATTGCGGCCGTCCAGGAAACATGTGGCCAGGCGCGGCAACAGATTCAGACGCTTATCGGTCTCACGCAGCAGAAAGGCTCCGCCATCGGAACTGATTGTGCCTCCGTCGAAACGGGCCACGATCTCCCGTCTCCCGCACGCTTCAAATCCAAAGCTCGATTGGTTACACTCTGTCATAGCGAAGGCCGTCCCTTTCTGGCGCTAACTGTTGTGTGGAAACTCAGTTATGCCATGAAGTACGGCCTTTTGCCAATAGCCAGTGAGAAATCCGGGCTTAAGCCTGCTTGGGGCTTTAGCCCGCCTATCGCACCCCCGGTTGTAAACTGGAGTCGATTCTATGCGCTACCTAGCCTCGTCGCTTTTGCTTGCCTCCCTCGGCGCGTTAGCCGTCGCCGCCCAGCCGATCCAATACGTCGAAAGCCGCAAGCTCTTTCTACTCACCACACGGGAAAGTTCCTACGCTATGGGCGTCGACCTCAACGGTGAACTCCAGCACCTCTACTGGGGCGCCGCCCTCTGGCGCGCCGACGATTTGCCAGCCGCCGTCCCGCGACGCGAGCTTTCCTCCTTCGATCCGCCCGCCATGCTCGAGCGCGAGGAATTTGCCGCCTGGGGCGGCACGCGCTACTACGAACCTGCCCTGAAACTGACGCGCGCCGACGGCAACCGCGATGTGGTGCTCCGCTACCTGTCGCATACAATTCACGACAACACCCTCGATATCACCCTGAAAGACATCCGCGACGACATTCAAGTGGTTCTTCACTACCGGGTCTATCCCGACTACGGCATCCTGGAGCGCAGCGCCACTATCGTCAACCGCACCGCCAAGCCGCTCATGCTGGAGAACGCGCAATCGGCGACCTGGAACCTGCCCGCCGGCGAAGGCTATCAGCTCACGTATCTCACTGGCCGCTGGGCCGCGGAGACGCAAGTAAATCACGAGGCGATTCACCAGGGCATGAAGGTGCTCGAAAGCCGTAAGGGCCACACCAGCCACAACATCAACCCCTGGTTCGCCATCGACGCGGGGGACGCCGGCGAAGACCACGGCAGCGTCTGGTTCGGCGCCCTCGCCTGGAGCGGAAACTGGCGCATCACCGTCGAGCAGACGCCCTACCGACAGGTGCGCGTCACCGGCGGCTTTAACACCTTCGACTTCGCTTATCCTCTTAAGGCCGGCGAATCGCTCGACACGCCCGCCTTTTACGCCGGCTACTCCGCCCACGGATTCGGCGCCGCCTCCCGCCTGCTCCATCGCTTCGAGCGCGAACAGATCGCGCCCGGTGGCCTCACTTCGCGCGCCCGTCCCGTGCTCTACAATTCCTGGGAAGCCACCACCTTCAACGTGAACGAGATCGGCCAGAAGCAGCTAGCCGATAACGCCGCGAAGCTCGGCGTGGAGCTCTTTGTGATGGACGATGGCTGGTTCGGCAAACGAAATAACGACCGCGCCGGCCTCGGCGATTGGACCGTCAATCCGCAGAAATTCCCCCAAGGGCTTAAAGGCCTGATCGATCACGTAAACTCCCTCGGCATGGATTTCGGTCTCTGGGTCGAGCCCGAAATGGTCAATCCCGATAGCGACCTCTATCGCGCCCATCCCGACTGGGCGATACACTTCCCCGATCGTCCGCGAGTCCGAACTGCGCAACCAGATGGTCCTGAACCTAGCCCGCAATGACGTAAAAGAGTACATCTTCGGATTCCTCGACAAACTGGCCACCGAGAACAACATCAGATATTTCAAGTGGGACATGAATCGCCCGCTCTCCGAGCCCGGATGGGAAGACCAACCCGTAACCGATCAGCGCAAGCTCTGGGTGGACTACGTTCGCAATCTCTACGAAATCCTCGACCGCCTGCGTGCCAAACATCCCAAGCTCGAAATCGAATCCTGCTCCGGCGGCGGCGGACGCATCGATCTCGGCATTCTCCGCCGGGTGGACGAGGTCTGGGCCAGCGACAACACCGAGGCCTTTGATCGTCTGCGCATTCAGGAAGGCTTCACGCAAGCCTACGCGCCCAAATTCATGTCGGCCTGGGTTACCGACGTCCCCAACATGAACAGTCGCTCCACGCCATTACAGTACCGGTTCCTCGTGGCGATGCAGGGTGCTCTCGGAATCGGCGCAAACCTGAATAAATTCTCCGCCGAAGATACCGCGACGGCAACTAAGATGGTTGCCACTTACAAACGCATCCGCAACACGGTGCAATTAGGCGATCTCTACCGCCTCTACTCCCCGCGCAGCGGCGACATCGCCGCCAATCAGTACGTTGCCCCCGATAGCCGTCAATCCGTCCTCTTCGTCTTCCGTCACTCGCAAGAATATTCGACCGCCCCGCCTGCCATCCACCTGCAAGGCCTCGACCCGAAAGCCCTCTACCGTCTGGAATCGATCGACAACAAGCTCGTCGAACGCCAGCCACAACTTAGCGGAGCATACCTGATGCAAGCCGGGCTCAACGTCACCCTCCGAGGCGATTTCGACAGCACCGCGGTGATTCTTGAGAAGGTGCAATAGACCAACTTGAGCACAGATGGAGATAGTCACCTACACTGAGATTGGCCCCAAACGGATCTGGGAAGCGTCGGCATCGGGCGTATCGTCGCCCATCGGAGAGCCGTTCCCGGGCCCAGGGTTGCGAACGCAGATTGCTGCCTCGACCGGCCGTGGCTATACGGTGTGGCGTAAGGATGGCAGGGAGATCCTGTTTGCGGATCACGCAGCGCTTTGGTCAGTTACGGTCCAGAAGGCCGGAAGTGGATTGCACACTCTTTTCGGGCCTCCGGCTGCCTAACGGCCTCAATGGAAGTTCTCATCCCTTGGCCGTCTCGCAGGACGGCTCGCGCATCTACTTCGTGCAGGCGATCGAGCAGCCGGCTAATTCCAACTTCATCAACATCCTCAGCGGGTGGGAGCACAACTGACGCTCCGCATCCGCACAAGCCCGATGGTATCTGTGGCTACGTTGATCAGTTCCGCCATCCTGGCGATCCCGACGCCCGGTTAACGACGCCAGGAGTTTGGTGCTCCAGTCCTTGTGGGTCCCAGCAGGCCATGCTCAAAGTTGCTGATATACTCGGCGACATGTGGCGCGGGTACGAATGGACCTTGATCGGTTTTGGTGCGGTGCTCCTGGTCATCGTTGCCCACCTCACAGGGCGTGGACCTGATCGAAGAAGTGCAGCAGGAATTTCGGCGCGACGTCAAACGGTGACGCACGTTCGGAGCGTCGCAGTCAGGGAGCGATCGTGATCCGGTATCTTCGTTGGTTTCCACTCAGGGGAATGAATTACATGAGCTATCGCAGTTTCGCTTTGATCGTGACAGTGAATCTGGCGGCCTTCGCGCCGTTCGCGTCGGCGCAACGTGGCGGACGCGGGGGCGGGACTCCATCCGCGGCCTCCGGACCCATCGACATCACCACTACCCGCGCCTTCGACAAGGCGGCTGTCGAGCGCGGGGGCAGGATCTTCAATGCCCAATGCGCATCCTGTCACGGCGATAACGCCCGCGGAGGCAGCGGAAAGAAAGGTGCCGACCTCGTCCGTTCGTCGATCGTCCAGATGGATCATGGCGGCCGTGAACTGCCGGAATTCCTAAAATTCGGCCGTCCGGAAAAGGGCATGCCGAAGTTCGAGCTTCCACATGACGACGGCGTCGACGTTGCGACTTGGCTCCATTACCAGGTGACCGTGGCGGCGGACCGCGGCGCGTACGTAAGGCCGAACGTTTTCTCAGGCGATGCGAAGGCCGGCGAAGCATTTTTCAACGGTCCGGTCGGTAAGTGCAATACCTGCCACTCCGTGGCGGGCGACCTGAAAGGTATCGGCGGAAAGAATAACCACGACGCGCCGACGCTGCAGGGCGCAATTCTGGCCGGGGGCCGGCCCTTCGGGGGCGGAGGGCGCAGAGGCGGTGGCGCCGCTGCCGGGGGCGCGCCGGCTGTTACGACCAACGTGACGCTCAAGACCGGCGAAAAATTCAGCGGAACCGCCGCCATGATCAACGATTTCGTAGTTGAGATTCGGCTCTCGGACGGCACAGCGAAAACCTGGCTGCGCGACGGCGAATGGCCGAAAGTGGCTCGGGTCAACCGACTGCAGGCCCACGTAGATCTGATGCTGAGGTACACAGACGACGATATCCACAATCTTGCCGCGTATCTGAACGACAAGTAGGAGATCGATAACCAGGAGAACACCATGACATCCCGTTTCGTTTCCATTACCGGGCTGGCGCTGCTGCCCATTGCTCTGAGCGCTCAGTTCCTCGACCCGAACGTGCTGAAGAAGCGCAACCCGGTCGACGCTTGGCCCACCTATCACGGCGACTATTCGGGCAAGCGCTACAGCGAGCTCGACCAGATCAACAAGTCGAATGTGGCTACGCTGACTCTGGCCTGGGCATTCAAGGGTCTGGCTACGGCGGAATCGGCCACCAATGTCGGAGGCCCGTGGAAACCTGGGGATCCCACCTATTGGGGCGGACCCAGCGACAGCTATCGGATCGCTGGATCGCCGCTGATGGTCGATGGCGTTATGTACCTCTCCGCCATGGACCGAGCCTGGGCCATCAACGCGCGCACCGGCGAACAGATTTGGAGTTATTTCTTCAAGACCCGCGGCGGTCATCACTTCAACGGCAACAAGGGCATGGGCATGTATGGAGGCTGGCTTTACTTTGTGACACCGGACGCGTGTCTGGTGTCGCTCGATGCAAAGACCGGCAAAGAGCGGTGGTACAAGCAACTCGGGCCTGTTGAGATGGACTATTACGGCAGCACAGCGCCGCTCGTGGTGGGGAACCACGTCTTTGCGGGAGTCGGAGGCGATGCCCTGGACATTCAGGGATTTCTGGAAGCGCGCGATCCCGAAACCGGCGAAGTCCAGTGGAAGTGGTACACCACGCCCCAGAATCCCGGCGACCCCGGCTACGATTCGTGGCCTGACGAGTATTCGCGCAAGCACGGTGGCGGCGGTCCATGGCAGCCGCTTACCTACGATCCCGATCTCAATCTGGTCTACGTCACAACGGGCAATCCCAACCCCGTGGGCGCGACCCAGAGCCGCAAAGGTGACAACCTGTTTACGTGTTCGATTGTGGCTCTCAATGCCGACACGGGCAAGATGGCCTGGTATTACCAAACATCGCCTCACGATGCGCATGACTTGGGACAGCACAGAGGCGCCTGTGCTCTTCGATGGCACATGGCAAGGCAAGCCGCGCAAGCTTCTGGCGCAGGCGGCGCGCAACGGTTACTTCTTCGTGCTGGACCGCGTAACGGGCGAACATCTGCTGACCACTCCGCTGGTCGATCCGGAATATCTGACATGGTCGAAGGGCATCAACGCCAAAGGGCAGCCAATTACAATCCGAAGAAGGAAGCCAGTGTCGATGGCGTGCTGGTCGGCCCGGGCTCGGCGGCACCAACTGGCCGCCTCCCAGCTTCGACCCGCAGACGGGCCTTTTTTACGTGGGCACCACCGAGAGCCTCAGCATGATGTACCTTGTCGATACCGTCGAACGGCCCGAAGGCTACGGATTCACCGGCGGCGGGGGTGGCGCTACCGGCGGGCGTAACGGGATCCGCGCCATCGATTACCATACGGGCGAGATGAAATGGATGCATGAAGGCGGCGGGGCTCAGGGACTGCTGACCACCGCCGGCGGACTGCTGTTCGGCCACGACGGCTCGACGAATTTCTGCGCCTTCGACGCGGCCACGGGCAAAATTCTGTGGCATACGTGGTTGCCGGTGTTGCCCACCAACGGCGCAACCACATTTATGATGGACGGCCGTCAGTTCATCATCATCGCTGCCCAGGACACCGTCTATGCCTACACACTGAACAGGTGAAACTCTGGAGGGTCATTCCGCAGCAAGCTTTAACTTTCCGCAGTTTTAGACGATCCTGTTCCGGGGAATCGCCTTGGCAGGGAAACATCCGGTCGAAGAACTGTTAAGTCCCGCCGCAACCTCAAACCATAGCGGCCCTGTGCGGTGAACGGCGGCGACACGCGCATACGATGTGGTTCGCCTACAGCTACCGCAAACAGCCCGCGGCTTGTGCGTAGCCAATTTGGCATCGGCACCTGAAATTAGAGACTTCCCTGGGGTGGACGCTTCAGTTCGTAGAACGTTCTACTGGTCCGAGCTCTCGGTAGATTTCGGTTGTTGTCTCTGTTTGCCGCGCTGGATCGCGGCTGGGCCTCATTCGCGCAGACGGTGTCGGCGTATGGTCCTGTGAGGATTCCTGCGTGTGTCGATGTTTCCTCCTCACGCATTTCCTCGCGCGGCGACCGGCGAATACGCGATCAAACTGACACAGTTGCAGCGCCGATTCCTTGAGCAGCATCCCATCGGACAAGACTGTCGCTCGTCTCTGCCGAACACCTCGCCACGCTGGCCAACCCGGCGATCCGTGAAACTCCGTCGCGGTTCGATGATCACCTTCCACACATAGCCCGCGATTTTCTAAAAATTCTGCGGCGCCCCTATGGGACCCAAGGAGGGCGGCCAGCGCCAATAGGGGCGAAAGCAGCGGGGCTGGGAAATTGAACGGGGACCCTTTTTCTCGGCTGGCATTATGGCTGGGGAACTCCCGCGCGCCGACCGGGCCGAGGCGCTATTGGTCGAAGGGGGTCCGTGGGGGGTGGGGGTCGCCGGTTTCATCCAGGTGTTCATGGATCGTCACTGTGACTCCCGCCAGACTGTGCCGGAATCGGCTCTTGTCCAGCTGCCACACCCGATCGCGAATCGCTACTGTATTGTCCTTAGCCACCACCCGTTCCGTTTGTACGCTGAAGATCAGTTCAGGTCGCTCCTCCCCGTGCGCCGGAACCCAGTCCCTTTCTCCGCGGCCGTCACCCGGAATTTGCCGTTGAATTCTCCGATGTATCGCTCTCGCAGAAATCGATTGGCACCCTCCACAGTGCTGATGCCGGCCAGCCGAAGTTCCTGCGGTAATCGCCCCTGCCAAGTCCCGAAACTTCGCTCTGACCGGCCGCGCGCCTGGGGAGAATACGCTGCGATCATCTTCACCCCCAGTTCCTTCATCGCGCGGCCCAGCTGCGTCAGGCGGTCTTTATCCACCTTTTCCGCCCTCCTTCACCGTTACGAAAAAGTGGTCCCACGGTCGCTATAGAGGGCGCAGAATATGCCTTGCTTTTCGATCACCTCGCGCAGTCCGGCCATCACGGTTCGCGTTGATTCTTCTTCCACCAGTTGCGCGTAGTAAATCTCGCTCGTGGCGTCGTCCAGGATCACGATCAGGTCATACCAGCGGTCGCCACTCAGCCATCGATGTTTGCTGCCATCGATGTGCAGGAGCATCCCGGGCATGATCCGCCGCGGCCGCCCCCGCCGGTGCGGCCCTCGCTTGCGCCGTTTGGCCACCAGACCGGCTCCTTGCAGCGCCTTCTGCACCCAGGTGTAGCTCAACCGGATTCCGTGCTCGTCGCGCAGCTTTTCATGGAAGTGCCGGATGTTGAGGTCGTAGTAGGTCTCTTTGTAGAGTCCCAGCACCTGCTCGATCGTCGCCAGCGGAATCCGCTTGGCGCTCGGCTTTCCCTTGCGGCGGTCGGCTAGGCCCGAGTAGCCATCCGTCTCCAACCTGTCGCGCCACCGGCGCATCGTCCGATCCGTTACTCCGAGAATTTCCGCCGCCGACCACCACGTGATCTTCTTGGCCATTGCCTTCAACAACACGTCTTGAACCTTCATCATCCGCTCCATCTCGGCGGCGGAGTACTGCTGGGTTTCGTCCACCACCCAGCATTACCCGCCCCGGCTCAAGCGGACAGATCACGTGTGAACTCGACCGGACAACTCACATACTAACGACACATTTCCCGATTTCCCTTGACTCTCCTTGGTGAATCGCTTAAAATCCCGCCAATGCTGCAAAAAGTAGGCGCTTACATCAGAGTGCCTAAAGAATGACTTGCGGCACAAGCCGGTAAAGGGAGGGGTGGTCCAAAATGAATCAGTCGCGCGCTCTATCTGTTCTTCTGCTCCCAGCGCTAATGATAGCGCTTACTTTCATCGCTCCGCCCGCCGCGGCGCAGTCGGTGCAGGGCACTGTGAGCATCACGGTCACCGATCCGGCCGGAGCCGTCATCCCCGGCGCCAAACTTGAATTGAAGGACGCGGCGACGAATGATTTGCGCGCCGGCAGTTTCCCCGGACAGCGGCACCTACCGGTTCGTTGGCCTCAACATCGGACGTTACGTCCTCTCCGTGACCAAGGACGGTTTCAACAAGTCCGTGGTAGACCCGGTGGTTGTAGAGGCAGCGCGCGTCACAGATGTAAACGTCCAGCTCAAGATCGGGACCACCAGTTCGACGGTGGAGGTTACGGCTGCGGCCGAGCCGGTACTGGAGGCCTCCTCAAACATGATCGCCAGCACGATCGACGTCCAGCAGATCGAGAATCTGCCTATCTCAGGGCGCGACATCACGGCATTCGCCCGGCTCGCTCCCGGCTATAACGGCACATGGGACGGCGCCCCGTCCGTAGCCCAAGGTAATAACATCGATGGCGTTATTTCCAGTTCCAGCCGGATGAAGTTCAGCGGCAATGCACAGCCCTCGGTCTCGCCCCGCATCGAAAATATCGAAGAGATGACGATCCAGACGGATCAGTTGGATATGGACCAAGGCTTTGGCGCATCGATCATCCAGCTCAATTTCGTGACCAGGGCCGGCACCAATAAGTTTCATGGCCGCCTCTATGAAGATTTACGGAACAGGGACCTGAACGCCAACTCCTGGTCCAACAATGGCAAGGGCATCGCGCGTGCGCCGTACATCCTGAACAACTTCGGCGGCTCCCTCGGAGGTCCCATTCTGAAGAACAAGTTGTTCTTCTTCGGCAGTTTCAGCATGTCGAAGCAGCCGGGCAGCATCACTGCCGGCAACTCGGTTCTCACCTCCGCGGCGCAGCAAGGCAATTTCAGCTATCTCGGAACCGACGGCACAAGCCACAGCGTCAACGTGCTGAACCTGGTGAATAGCTTTCAATTCGTCCTTGCCGCACACGATCAATCCGATGATCGCCGCCGAGCAGGGTAACATCAATAGCTCACTTAATGGCGGGGTCATCACTCCTTCCAGCGATCCTAATATCAACACCATCAACTGGCTGGTGAATTCGCCGGTCACGAACTACTATCCGGCCGGGCGCCTGGACTATAACCCCACGGACAACCTGCGGTTCCATGCCACCATGCAGATGAGTCAGAACATCCAGCCCACCTCTGGCGCGCCGCAGTTCCCCGGCCAATATTTTTCCAGCCAGGCAGCCGGAACCAAGTCCATTTACGCCACCTATTCGGTGGGCGTGGATTGGACAATAAAGCCAACCGTGGTGAACTCATTCAAGATTGGCTACCTCTATAACCCGGTCTGGAACCCCTTGTACACACGGCGCCCCTCTGTGGCTTACGGGTATTGGCGCGGTAGGTTGGGGCATAGCGAATTCGGGAGTCAGTTATACGTTACCGATCTCCAATTTCTATCCCAACTTCACCCTGTCGGATTCCGTTTCGTGGTCAAAGGGCGGCCATCAAATCAAGTTCGGATTCACCGCATGGCAGGAGCATGACAAATATTGGAATGCTCCCCAGGGCTTCCCCAACTACAGCTTGGGATTAGTCAACGGTGACCCGGCCTTGGGCCCGTTCACCCTCAGCGCATTTCCTGGCGCGAACACGTCGCAGCTCACGGAGGCGGAGAATTTGTATGCCACGCTGACCGGACGCATTTCGAGCGTGAGCGGCCAGTTTGGCGCTGATCCGAAAACAGTCTACGTATAACCAGGCGCGCGGCAGCGATTTTAATCTGAACGAACTGCTGCGCTCCGGCGGAGTGTTTGCACAGGATTCCTGGCGCGTCAACTCCAGGCTGACTGTGAACCTTGGGCTGCGCTGGGATTTCGTCGGCGACAACTACGACTTGCAGGGCGCTTACCACAACGCCCAGCCTCAGGACATCTACGGTCCTTCGGGCGTCGGCATGCTCTTCCAGCCGGGTGTACTGAACGGCGATAACAGCCCCAACATCACTGCCCGCGCCCATGCTTACAACGGGTGGTACGTAACTCCGCAGCCGCAGGTTGGCCTGGCGTGGAAGACCGGATTCCAAGGAAGGCATTCTCGGCAAAGTTCTGTCCGACAAGACCGTCATCCGCAGCGGGCTTTTCGCTCAAGAGATATACCGAGCCGCAGCAGTACTTCTGGAACCAGGCCACGAATTATGGCTCGGCTTATTTCCAGCAGTTCTTCCTGAATCCCAATGGCAATACCGGCGTTGCCGGCAGCTTCGCGCCGGGCGCGCTCAATCTGGGAGATCAGCTGCCGGCATACGGCTACGCTCCCAGCGGCGCCTATCAAAAGGTCATTCCGCTCGCGCCTTATACTTTCAACCAACTGGATACCATTGGCACCATCGTCAACGGCATCAATCCCAACATCAAGCAGCCGTACACGATGTCCTGGAATTTGAGTATCCAACGCGAGCTGGGACCATCGCGGGTTTTGGAAATCCGCTACAACGGCAACCGCTCCGTCCATCAGTGGCTCTCGAGCGATATCAATGAAGTAAACGTCTTCAACGGGTTCCTGCAAGACTTCCAGACCGCCCAGAACAATCTCAACATCAATACCCAACACGGCATCAGCAACTCGTTTGCGAATATGGGATTCGCGGGCGAGGGGAACATGCCGATTTTCGATGCGGCGTTCGCCGGAGAAACGATTGCCAATGGCGCATTGCAGGACTACAGCAACTCGAGCTTCATTACTTCTCTGAAGACCGGACAGGTAGGCAGGATAGCAAATACCCTATCCGGCATCAGCGGCACGGCGCCGTACTTCTGCAACATGGTCGGCGCCTCCTTCGCGCCGTGCGCCACCAACGCCGGATACACCGGCAAGGGCGCCGGTTATCCCATCAATTTCTGGCAGGCCAACCCTTACTCGGCCGGAGCGCCGGTGCAGTACATGGATTCGAACGGTTTCTCCGATTACCATGCACTGCAGATCGACCTGCGCCAGAGGGCCTGGCACGGTTTGGAGTTCGATGCCAACTACACCTGGAGTCATACTCTCGGCTTAGCCAGTCCGAACGATTGGGAGGCGGCTAATACCGCCATCTACACGATGCGCGACCTGGGCCTGAGCTATGGCCCCACGTTGTACGACCTGCGGCAAGTTGTGCACGCTTCAGTGACCGGCGAACTGCCATTCGGCAAGGGCCGGCGTTTTATGAATCATGGCGGCGTCCTGAACGAGGTATTGGGTGGCTGGAACGTCGGAGACATTTTCACCTTCCAAACCGGCGCGCCCGTCCGCCTTACGGCGGGGAGCGGCACCTTCAACGATTATGGCGATAGCGGACGTGGCCCTCAATGGCATCACAGCCGCCACTCTGCAAAATTCCATCGGCGTGTACCACGTAGGCGCAGCTCGCGGCGGCTATGTGGACTTGACTCAATCCGCAGTACCTGACGGCCGCGGCCGGCGGCACGGCGAACCCGGCCTACATTAAACAAAACACCACGCCTGGGACCATCGGACAGATCTTCTATCTGCACGGTCCCCACCAGACGCTCAACGACACGTCGATTTCCAAGAACTTCCCGATCTTCAAGGAGAGAGTCCGCTTCAAGTTCCAGGCGGAGTTCTTGAACATCTTCAACCATCCCACGTTTGGTGGTTTCAACGGGAGTATCCTATCGACCAGCTTTGCGCATGGGAGTGTCGCCAATTCACCGAGGAACATCGAATTCCGCGGCAACATCATCTTCTGATCTCCCGGTGGGGCAGCCGAGTCCAGCGGCGATCGCCGCCCCACTGATACTCTATAGAACGATGCGCACACGCTGCCGGGCTTTGGTTCTGATTTTCGCGGCGGGCGGTTTGCTTCCGGGCCAGACCGGCAAGCAGGCGCCCGCCGAATCGTCTGCGGCCTCGGCGGAACGCGCCCTCAAGCTGGCCGAAGAAGGCCGCTGTCAGGAAGCCCTGCCTCTGCTCGTCCGCGCCGTGCCGCGTCTCGCCGACAAGCAGCTTCTGTATCATGCCGCCATGGGCCAGGCGCGCTGCGCCATGGCGCGCGAGGACTCGCAGGCCGCTGTCTCCGCTCTCATGCTGCTGAAGCGCGAATTCCCCAACGATCCCGAAGTTCTCTACATCTGCGTGCACTATTTTTCCGCACTCGCCACGCGCACCTCGCAGGAACTCGCCGCCAGGGCGCCCACTTCATTCCAGGCGCGCCGCCTGGAAGCCGAGGCCTTCGAATCGCAGGGCAAGTGGGACGAGGCCGCGGGCATGTATCGAGGCATCCTCAAACAGAATCCCAACGAGCCCGGCGTGCACTACCGCCTCGGCCAGGTGCTGCTCAGTAAAGCCGGCGACACCGGCCCCACTGACGAAGCGCGCGCCGAGTTCCAGAAAGAGCTGGAGCTCGATCCGCGCAATTCGGCGAGCGAATTCATTCTGGGCGAGCTGGACCGGCATGCCAGCCGTTGGGACGACGCGGTGCGTCATTTCACGCGCGCCTCCCAGATCGACCCCGAGTTCGCCGAGGCGTATCTGGGGCTGGGCATCTCGCTGGCCTCCGCTTCCCGATTCGCCGATGCCGTGAAGCCACTCGAAACCTACGTCAAAATGCTGCCCGGCGATCCCGTGGGCCATTACCAGCTCGCGATGGCCTATGGACGCACCGGCAACCGCGAGGGCGCCATGCGCGAGGCGGCGGCGCAGAAGGAGGCGGCCGCGCGCCGTCCACCGGGCGGCCCCGGCCGTTGATGCCATCTTTTGGACGCCGCCGGTTCCTCCGCGCCATGGCGCGATGCGCGGGCGGAGCGGCGCTGTCCCGGCTGGCCTCATCTCAATCTGCCGCTCCTTTTTTCGAGGAAGTGCCGCCCTCCGCGAGCGGCATTCACTGGACCCACACCGGCGGGCTCTCCTCCGAGATGTACCTGCCGGAGACCATCGGACCCGGCTGCGCCTTCCTGGATTACGACAACGACGGGTGGATGGACATCTACCTGGTCAACAGCGGCCCCTGCGATTTCTATACGCCGGCAAAGCCGCTGAGCAACGCCCTCTATCGCAACAATCGTGACGGCACGTTCACCAACGTCACCGGCAAGGCCGGTGTGCCCGGCAATGCGTACGGCATGGGCGCCGCCGTCGGTGACTATAACGGCGACGGCTTCCCGGACCTGTATGTGACCCAGTATCCGCGCAGCATTCTGTACCGCAACAATGGCGATGGCACGTTCACCGACGTCACTGAGAAGGCGGGCGTCGCGGCGCCGGGCTGGAGTAGCAGCGCCGTGTGGTTCGACTATGACAACGACGGCCGGCTGGACCTGTTCGTGTGCCGCTTCGGCAATTTCTCCAAGGCCAGCGCGATTTTCTGCGGCAACCGCGACACTGGCGCGCACTATTACTGCACGCCTAAGGTGGTCAAGCCCAGCAGTTGCTGGCTATTCCACAATAACGGCGATGGCACGTTCACCGATGTCAGCAAGAAGTCGGGAATCGCGGCGCTCGAATCGCGCGCGTGGGGGGTGGTGGCCGCCGATATCAACAACGACGGTTGGATCGATCTGTTCGTCAGCAACGACGGCCTGGAGAATTTTCTGCTGGCCAATCGAGGCGGGGGAAAGTTCGAAGATGTCGGGTTGGTAGCGGGCGTGGCCTACAATCCGGCCGGCGCGGCGCGCTCCGGGATGGGCGTGGACGCGGCCGATTACAACTCCGACGGCAATACCGATCTCTTCGTGGCGAACATCGATCACGAGGATTACGCGCTGTACCGCAATCAGGGCAAGGAGGCATTCGACGACGTTGCGCTCCAGGGAGGTATCGCTTCCGCCACGCACATGCTGAGCGGCTGGGGTCTGAAGTTCTTCGACTTCGACAACGATGGCACGCTCGATCTGATCATGGCTAATGGCCATCCCGACACCATGGTCAAGTCCCACACGCCATCGGTAGAGTACCGCATGCCCATGCTGCTGATGCAGGGGACTGGGACGGGCTTCAAGAACGTGAGTGCGCTGGCGGGACCGGCCTTCGCGCGTCCGATTGCCGGGCGCGGCCTCGCGCTTGGCGATTTCAACAACGACGGCGCGGTGGATGCGCTTGTGATGGTCAACGATGGTCCGCCGATCCTGCTGCGTAATACCGTAGGCAGGCGCAATCATTGGCTGGGCGTGCGACTAATCGGGCGCAAAGCCAATATCGATGCGGTCGGCGCGGTGGTCCGTTACCAGGCGGGCAACCTGAAGCGCACCTTGATCAAGCCCGGGGGCGGGAGTTTCCTTTCGGCGCAAGATCCGCGCATGGTGCTGGGGCTAGGCTCGGCCGAACGGGTGGATTGGCTGGAAGTGGGCTGGCCGCGCCCCGGCGGTGGCGTCGAGCGCTTTGCGAATCTGCCTATGGACCGATACATTACGATCGTGGAGGGAGAGGGAAGGTGGAAGTAAGGCGTGTGGTCATGGCCGCGGTTCTAAGTATGGCGGCCCTGGCCGCTCAGACGCCAGTGGACCCCGATCTGCGCGAAGGCATCGCCCTTACCAGCCAGGGCCGGTTTGACGCGGCGATCCCGCATTTCCTCGCCGCCCAGGGCCGCGGCGTCGAATCGTTCGCTCTCCAGTTCAACCTGGCGCTCTGCTATGTGGGCATACGGCGCTTCCCCGACGCTATTCGCATCCTGTCGGCCATCCCCTCCGGTCAGCGCTCCGCGGATGTTAAGGATCTGCTGGCGCAGGCTTATGTCGGCGATCATCAGGCCGAGGCCGCGTGGAAGACTTTTCAGGAAGCCGCCGCTCTCGCGCCCGATCACGAGCGGCTTTACGTGCTGCTTTCGCAAGCTTGCCTGGACGAGGGGTTGACGGACATGGGCATGCGCGTGGTGGAAATCGGCCTCAAGAATTTGCCCAACTCAGCGCGGCTCCACTTCGAACGCGGCATCCTCGCTTCGCAGAGTGACGATAATGGGGAGGCACGGAAGGAATTCGCGGAGGTGCGGAGACTCGCGCCCGCCTCGGATATTGCTTATATCGCGGAGGCGGAACAGGCCCTGATCGAAGGGCGCATGGCCGATGTCATCCGCTCGGCGCGCGCAGGCATCCACGCGGGCTATCCGCACTATCTCCTGCTGACCATGCTTGGAGAGGCTCTGCTCCGCACCGGCGCGGCGCCTTCCACACCTGAATTCGCGGAGGCGCAGAGCGTGCTTGAGCAGGCTGTGGCGCAGCGTCCATCGTACTCGAGTTCGCACGTTGCTTTGGGCCGCATTTATCTTGCGCTGGGGCGGAATTCCGATGCGGTGGCGCAATTGGACGCAGCCCGCCGCCTGGATCCGCGCAACAAAGCCGTGTACCCACCGTTGGCGACAGCCTATCAGCGATCGTCAATGCCCGGGCAGGCAAAGGCGGCTCTGTCTGTGCTGGCAGAGCTGAATCGCCAAGATGCTGCGCGCATCGGCGCGGCAGATGGCGGCCATGCGGGATACGTGCGCAAGTAGCGCCTAACCGCAAGCCGTCCACGATTGCATCGATGTCGGTCAGGGAAGATTGCCGGACGTGCAGCCGGTTGTTGTAAACTGGTCCACTATGCCGCAGTTCATGATTGAACGCGAGATTCCGGGAGCCGGATCGCTCTCAGAGGCGCAGATCCGGGAGCTCTCTCTCCACTCTTTGCAGACCCTGAATGAGATGGGCCCGCAGATTCAATGGCTGCATAGTTATGTCACGGAAGACAAGGTTTATTGCGTTTACCTTGCGCCGGACGAGCAGAGTATCAAAGAACATTCCCGCAAATCCGGCATCCCCGCCAATCGCATTTCCGCAGTGCGCCGCCTGATTGATCCGACTAGCTTGGTTTAGGCGAGTCCGATTCTTCGAGAGCATATTGGATCGCGTTATCCAAGCTCATGGCCCAGCCCCGGGCGTAAGCGGCCTTGGAATCCGCTTCATTGAGCGATGTCCAGGCCGGCTGCAGCTTTTCGCCAAGTTTGGACTGTTCGGCCGGCATCAGAGGCGCTCCGATCGCATTGGCGCAAATGCGCGGCCGCCGCTGTGATGGCCAGGGCACGCGCGGGATCGCGCTGAGCCAAGGCGGAACAAGCGAACCCTTCCAGGGCTCGCGCGATGCCGCGTTTGTGCCCCAAGTTCACGAAAAGCGCCAGCGCCTCGCGATAGGCTGCGTGCGCAGTCACATGGTCTCGCTCGTCGCAAGCGATCTGAGCGAGATCGGTGAGTGACCGGGCGATGCCCCACCGGTCACGGGCTTCGCGGAAAGCCGAAAGGGCGCGTTGGTAAAGTTCGCGAGCCTTAGCCACCTCACCCTCCTCGCGCGCGATGTCGCCGCTCTGGTTGAGAGACCACGCGGCTCCGCTGTGATCCTCCAGTTCCTCAAAGATCCGCCCAGCTTCTTCCAGCACTGTCCGAGCCCGCGGATAGTCCCCGCGACCCCTGATAAAATTGGCGAAATTATGCAGGCAACGCGCGATCGCGACCCTGTCGCCAAGCGCACGCCAGCGAGCCAGAGACTCGTCAAAATAGCTCTGCGCCGCGGGATAGTCTTGCCGGTCCCACGCTACGATCGCTCGCGCATTCATCGACACGGCAATGCCCCACTGATCGCCGAGCTCTTGGTAAATCGACAGGCTTTTTTCCACAAAATCGGTAGCGGCTGGAAAATCGCCCTGCACTGTTGCAAACGTTGAAAGATAAACCAGCACTTTGGCCCGTTCCCGGGCGAACCCGGATCCGCCCATCGGCAGAAGCGACTCCAGCCGGGCCCGGCCTTCCGCCAGATGTTCCCGCATTTCCCAGAACCGAAACAGCGCGACGCAAAGCCGGAAACTCCACTCGACATCCGAACTTTGAACCAGCCAGTCGAGAGCCGCGCGAAAATTGTCATGCTCGATATCGCACCGCGCCAGCCAAGCGGCTCGCTCGGTCTCAGCGAGGTCTGGGTTTCCTTCCTCCGCCAGCACCAGGCAATAAGCCGCATGAGCGCGCCGCGTTGCCTGCTCCTCACCGCTGTCGCCGAGGCGCTCCAGGCAATACTCCCGAATCGTTTCGAGCATCCCGAAACGCGGTTCGTCCTCGCCTTGCTCGGCCTGCTGGACCAGACTCTTGTCGACCAGGGAGGACATCACGTTGAAGATTTCCGCTCCGAGATCGTTGCGCGTATTGCAGACGGCTTCCGCGGCTTCCAGCGTGCAGCCGCCCCGAAACACTCCCAGCCTGCGGAGCAGCTTCTGTTCGGACCCGTTCAACAGGTCGTAGCTCCAGTCGATCGTTTTCCGCAGCGTCTGTTGGCGCTCCGGGACATCGCGCGGGCCGGCGGTCAGAAGGTGCAGCCGGCTTTCGAGCCGCGTTAACATAGCGCTGGGCGGGAGCATTTTGACGCGCGCCGCTGCAAGTTCAATCGCCAGCGGCAGACCATCCACTCTCGAACAGATTGCGGCTACCGTGGGTGCATTCTCCGCGGTTATGGTGAAATCCGGTTTGACCGCCGCCGCCCGCTGGGAAAACAAGGCCACTGCAGGATTACTGAGCAGGGCTTCGAGCGAATGCATCTGTGTGAGTCGGGCAGTGGCAGGGGGAGCACTGGAAATTCGTGCTCGCCGTAAACGCGCAGAGCTGCGCGGCTGGTCACCAGCACCTTCAAGGCGGCAGAAGAATCCAGAAGCTCCACTACCAGCGAAGAAGCAGCCAGAATGTGCTCAAAATTATCCAGCAGCAACAGCACCGGCGAGGGGGCCGCATCGCGCAAATAATCCTTCAGCAAATCCAGAACGGGCCGGCCGCCCGTCTGGTGAATGCCCAAAGATTCCGCAATCGCCATGGGGACCATGGCCGGATCGGTGATGGAAGCTAGCGCTACAAAGTAAACTCGTTCTTCAAACTGATGTAGAAGCTCGCTCGCGACCTGCAGGCCGAGTCTCGTCTTACCGCATCCGCCGGTTCCGGTCAATGTGACCAGCCCGGTATCCGGGGAGAGCAGGAGATGCCTCACTGTCAGGAGTTCCCGCTCACGCCCCATAAGCGGTGTTCGCGGAAGCGGAAGGTAATAGCGGCCGGGTACACGCTGCGCAACCACCAGCCTGTCATCTTCGCTTTGAACGGCGGGGGCGGTCGCTTCCGGAGCATTGGCGCGCGCAGGGCTGCCGCCGGCGCCGTTCTCCTCCGTCGTCACCGCTGCTGTGAATACGTATCCCCGGCGAGGCACCGTTTTCACGATCTCTTGCGCCCGATCGTCCAAGGCGCGGCGCAACTCCACCATACACTGCACCAGCGAGTCCTCGGTTACGAAAGCATCCGACCACAACGCGTGGATCAGTTCTTCCTTGGCGATGAGCCGGCCACGATTCTCCAGAACATAAAGGAGCGCATCGTAAACCTTTGGGCGGAGCTTTACCGACCCGGTCTGCATTGAGCACCGTACCTCGTCCGGGATCCAGGGTGAACTCGCCGAACCGGTATTTGAGTTGCCTTCTTCGGCTCGGCGCTGCCCATCGATCACGTCCTCCTCGGCCCATTTCTAGCTTTATTAGCATTAAGGCCGAGAACTTCCAAAGCGCCTCTTTTGCTTTTTTTGGGCTTTTCTTTGGTCTTCCTTCGTTACTCGCTTCCGGCGCGGATGTTAAGTTCTGATCACGCCCGGATGCATTGACTGCATACCGATTATAGGCCGGACCGTCGGGAGCGGGAGAAATGCATGAGCGGACGAGTGCATTCAAAGGAGAAAACCATGACGACAATAAAGACTTTTATCCACAAATTCAACACGCGTTTCCTGTTTGTGACACTGCTGAGCAGCGCTATCGCGGCGGCGCCGCTTATCGCGGCGGACGTTGCGGGCCCGCAGGAGACCGAGCAGGCGCATGCCGGTCACGCGAAAGCCGCCCCGGCCAAGCTCGTTCAACTCGTTCGCGACGCCACGGAGCAGTTCGTCAACGTGAACGCCGCCAGCGCTGCCGGTTACCAGCCGTTCCTCGGCTGCGTCAGCGGCCCGGATCACGGCGCCATGGGCTTTCACTATGTGAATGGCGCCCTGGTCGGCGACGGCGTGCTGGATGCCTCGCGGCCGGAAGTGCTGATATACGAAGCGTCAGGAGACGGTCTGCAATTGGTCGGCGTGGAGTTCGTTGTTATCGCCGACGCTTGGCTGGCGAATCACACCAGTCCGCCGGTGCTCGAGGGGCAATCGTTTCAGTTCGTTCGCTAGCCCGAACCGATACGGCTTGCCGGCGCATTTCGAACTGCACGTCTGGGCATGGCGGGATAACCCCAATGGCGCCTTCGTGGACTGGAATAACAAGGTGAGCTGCGAAGGCAAATAGACCCGGCCGACAGTCGGCCGCTAACCCGATGGCGGACACCAAACAGATCAAACTTGGCCGCCTTCCGCAACGGTGACCGGAGCGGCCCTGATCCGGGTTATTGCGCTTGAATTGCGGGCGCTCCGATAACCAAACAAACAGATCCACTTACTGGGAGGAGCCGTAATTGAGAAGTTCCTTTCTTCTCGCTTGGTGTTCCTGCGGATTGCGGCCGCTCAGTCAGCGGCGATATTCACACCTGCCGGCAACATATTCACGCTGCGATTCCGCTATACCGCACTCTCTTGTCGGATGGCAAGGTTTTGATGGAGGCTTATGCACGCTCACCGAAGCCTCACGGAGCTTCCACCGGTTCAGCGGCCCGTGTTCGACTGACCTGCCTGGGACATACGAGCAGCGAAGTTTCTATAGGCATTGTGTAATACCTCGGAAAAATCTAAAGAAGAGGGCTGGATGGCTACATCCGCTTTTTTTGCAACGATACCAGTGGTCTTAAGAACGACTGAGCCAAGGAGGGACTAGAATGGCGCTGATCAACGATCTCCCGCATGTTGTTGATGGAAACACGATCGCTTATAGCACGACGAAAAGCAACTTTGCCGCTGCCCTGCCTTCCCAGCAGGGATTGATGCTGTCGTTTATGCCGCTCAAGGGCGCCATCCGCATCCAGGTTTTTGCGTATGATAACCGGCAGCAGTCCAGAATGACTGCCGTCGGTACAGGGCATGCTACCGACGCCAGCGATTTCGTAGAAGAATTCAACCTGGTTCCGGTGCAGATTCAACTGTTCGGGTCCGGCAACAGGCTGGTCCAGACGTGGAATACGCAGCAGGGCTGGTCCAGGACGGATGGCGTCACCTTTGAGTACGCGGATCCCGGCCCCACCGCGGAAATGGAGAGCTGGGAGTGCCACGTGACCAATACAGGCGCGGCGCCCGCCCAGATGAACGTTTTCGTGAGTTATGTTTTCAGCATAAAACCTTTACTTTTTGGGCAGCTTCCGCTGGTCTTGCTCGATCATACATATGAGGTGATTCTCAATGCGCTGACAATTCGCGCGGAAATCGACGGCGACACCGTGAGAGCCAGCTTCGGCGCGGAACTCGTGCGCTTTTTTGGCGCTTCGCCACCCGCGATCCTGACGACGCCTCTTACACGTCAGATTGGGGGCGGCGTCACGGGAACGGGAAGCCTGGAATGCGTGGAGTTAGATGCTTGCTCCGGGAAACAACTCCTCGAAGCCATGCAGGAGCGTTTTCAGGAGCTAGATTCCGGATATGCGCAGGCCCTGGTTGCTGCTAAAGCCCAGCCGCCCTCGGAGGCCGCTTTGCTTCTCATCCAATCCATTAACGACAATATACGAAAGAATAACGATTGGAGGCAGGATTGGGAACAGAAGGTCCATTCCGACTATCTGGTGATTCACGGAAAAGCTACATTTACGGGTATTCACCTCGATCGTGAAACAGATCTGCTCGTAGGAACGATCGACGTCGATATTGCTGAAATTGAAGACGCTCTAATACATGTCTACGTAGCATTCTATCCCGCAATGGAGCAGTGCTATGCGCTCGTGCTCTCGCCCGCTCGGGTCACTGGCGGCTTGCTCGAGAAGGCTATCGGCTTAGGAATCTTCCCAGACGTGAACGAGGTGGCCTCAGACTTTCTCACGCCTTGGATCGAGAACGCAGGGCCATCCCTGGGGAGATATCTTGGCGAGGCGTTGGGAAGATTGTGCGGTCAGAACGGAGTGTTCTTACAAGTGACCGCCGACGATTCCAACTGGACCGTTCAGTATACGGCTTTTCCCGTCGAGCCCTCCCCTGGAGCAATACACACCACCGGGACACCCGGCGACGGGGGAGTTCTGACCACTGGCACGGGATCCCCAGGAGCCAGACGCTCGGCCCCCACTACCACTGCCCCCATCATCCCGCAGGAGTTCGTTGTGGGCCCTCCGGTAGCCTTGGCGCGTCTGGACAAGATCGAGACGATCATTGTAGTAATGATGGAAAATCGTTCCTTCGATCACATGCTGGGATATCTGCGCCAGTCTCGAGGTCCAGCCTATAACGGCGTGACAGGCGGCGAAAGTAATGCGCTGGTTGGGCGCACGCAACCCGTGTGGCTGCGAAAAGCCAGCGACGTGGTCACTCCACCCACTACCCAGATCCTGAAGGGCCCCGAGCACGGGTTCACCCACGTACCAGTACAAATCGCCGATGGCGCGATGAGCGGGTTCGCCCAGGACTATGAGAATAGCTACACCGGGAACGGTGAAATGGTCATGACCTACTATACCGGCAACGAGCTGAAAACCTACGATCAACTTGCAAGCTCGTTCTGCGTGTGTGATCAATGGTTCGCGGCGCACCCCGGTCCCACCTGGCCCAATCGATGGACCACAATGAGCGGATCGACTCCCGAGTTGGAAAATCCCGCTAACAGCGACCCCAGGCTTGGATTCCTGCCACAACATACCATCTTCGATCTGCTTAGCATTTATGGAATTGGGTGGAGGGTCTTTGAGAGCGACCTCTCGTTGATTCGCACGTACGACCGGTTTCGCCTCGATAGCACCCATGTTACACCGCTGCGTAACCGCCATGATCCAACCCAGGATTTCAAAAATGTGGCGGCGCGCGGAGAACTTCCGCCGGTGGTGTTCGTCGAGCCGAACTTCAGCGATATCCCGCCTCTGTCTTCAGCTAACGACGATCTCGTTCCGGTCGACGTCCGTCGCGGGCAAAACTTTGTTGGTGAGATCTTTGGTTATTTGAAGGACTCGCCGCAGAAGGACAAAATGCTTTTTGTCCTCCTGTACGACGAGCACGGTGGATTCTATGACCACGTAGCTCCGCCAGGCACCAAACTAGGTCCAGCCGAGTTCTATGATGTCGCTACCCAAACCGGGAAAGTACCGCTGATTCATCCCCAAGGCGCTGCCCATCTCGGTGTTCGCGTCCCTGCAATGGTCATCTCACCATGGGTTAGCGCAGGATCCGTCTGCAGTCAGATATTCGATCACACCTCTATCATAAAGACGATCCTCTTGCGTCATCGCAATAGGTTCCAGGACACCGATTTCACCAGCTTCGGCCCGCGGGTGAACCAAGCTGCACAGGTGGGAATGGCCCTGGACCTCGATACACCGCGCAGTGAATGGCCGACGATCACACGTATCGAAAGGGGAGCCGACCAACGGGACAACCCCGGAGATAGGGCTCGCCAGGGAGTCACGCTGGACGACATCCACGAGTCCCTTCCCAGCGCCTTTCTCCCCCGGCCTGACAGCGCTTCCCCAAATGTAAGCAACACACGGGTGCGCCGGATCTGATCCGTTCCCTGGAAGGCCTAGGGGCTGGACGGGTTGGTTGCCAAGCGCCGGTACAAGCCGAACCACGGCTAGCGTGCCCTTGCCGATTCTGCCTGTTACCGTTTCGATCAGCGGCGGGCCAGTCGTCCCGATCTATGCGGAAGGCATACCGGGACAGAGCGCCGGAATCATACAGATCAAAGTTCGGGTTCCGGACAACATCATGAAGGGTCCCTATTCGCCCGTCATGGTGCAAATGGGCAAGGGGTCCAGTCAGCCGGCGACGCCTGGCTGGCAACACACCAGTCCGCCTGTGCTCAAGGGACAATCGTTTCAGTTCGTTCCTAGCCCCAACCGATACGGCTTGCCGCGCATTTCGAACTGTACGTCTGGACATGGCGATAACCCCAAGGGCGCCTTCGTGGACTGGAGTAACAAGGTGAGCTGCGAAGGTAAATGGATCTCTTTCATTTCCCAATCGCGTCCCTGGGCCTTTCAGAACAGGACGGCGTTGGAGAATCAGATGCGTCATCCTATCCCTACACTACGTTCGCCGGTTACGCTGTTCGCGGCGCACGTAGCGATCGCTAATGCCGCCTGTCCGCCACCCGGCGTGCAGCAAGGCAGCCAATGCGTACCAGATAGCGATTCCCCGTTCACCAACACGATGTGGATTACGTCGGGGACACACTCGACTGCCAGGGCTATCGGCTCACGCCTATGATCGCCGGGTTCGCGGAAAGGACACTGCCATGAAAGGCGTTTTGCTGGTTTTCGCTTCAGTGCTCGTGATGGGCCACTTGGTGTACGGGCAGACTTCGGTTTGGGTGAATCATCCCATGAGGGCGCTTATCCCTCGATGCAGGCTCTAGGTCTAGGAATTTATCGCCTATTTTCCTGTACAGTCAGGATTTGGTTGGCCGCGACGTTCGTCAGCCGGGTCAGGCTTCCGCTTGGCCAACGGATTTCCAGCGCATCGACCTGGGTCCGGCTCCCCAACCCGAAGTGCAGCCGAGGGTCCTGCGCGGACTGATAGCTCATACCGCCCATTCGCTGCGCCGTCATGCTCCAGTCTCCCGATGTGAGCTTGAGGCGCGCCCCGACGCCGTCCCGATTCGACCGCGTTCCAACCAGCAGAATTTCGAGCCAGTGATTTGCGTTGCCGCCGTCATTTCGCAGCAACTGGGGAGCGCCGCCGTTGTTGCTCACCAGGATGTCCAAGTCGCCGTCATTATCGTAATCGCCGGCCGCCAAGCCACGGCTTACTGTGGGAGCCTGAAGATCGGGGCCTAGTCCGCGGCTGACGTCGGCGAAGACGCCTCTGCCCATATTTCGGAAGACCAGCTTCGGCTCGGCCCAACTCACTCCCTCGTGATAGCGGGCGATGTTGTCCAAGACATGGCCGGCGGCGATAAAGATGTCCAGCCAGCCGTCGTTGTCGAAATCCAGGAAGCGAACGCCGAATCCGCTGAACTGGAAGGTGGCGTAACCGAGCTTGGCGGCCGCTGTCGCGTCCTCGAACATCCCATGGCCGAGGCCGCGATAGAATCGCGTCTGCTGCTGGTCGAGGTGAGTGACGATGAGGTCCTGCCAGCCTTTGCCGCTTGCATCGGCGGCATCGATGCCCATTCCGGCTTCGGTGGTTCCGTCCTCACCGACAGCCACGCCGGCCTCGTAAGCCGCCTCGGTAAACGTGCCGTTGCCGTTGTTGTGAAACAGCGAGTTGGCCCGCCCGTCATTGGCGATGAAGATGTCCTGGCGGCCGTCGCCGTCATAATCGAAGGTGGCGATGCCAAGCCCGTTGGACGGGTTCTTCGCCAGCCCGGATGAGTCCGAAACATCGGTGAAGGTGCCGTCGCCGTTATTGTGGTACAGCGTCGGCGCAGTGCCGCGGTAGTCGTCGGGATGGCAGTAGCTGCGCAGGCCGGGCCCCTGCCCGCCGCAATAGAAATTGCGCTCTGGCGTCCAATCGACGTAGTTGGCGATCGCCAGGTCGAGCCGGCCGTCGTTGTCGTAATCGAACCAGGCAGCGCTGGAAGCCCACTTGCCCGCGTTGGCGACGCCGGCTCGCGCCGTGACGTCGGTGAACGTGCCGTCTCCGTTGTTGTGATAAAGAATCGAGCGGCCGTATCCCAGCACCATCAGGTCCGGGTAGCCGTCGTTGTCGTAATCGCCCACCGCGACGCCCATGCCGAACAAGGCCCTCGGCGCCGACATGGGCCGACGCCGTGACGTCGGTGAACGTGCCGTCTCCGTTGTTGCGGTAAAGCGCGCTGTGCGTCGGATTGGAGGGCTTGAAGGCTGCCGTTTCCGCTCCGTTGACGAGGTACAGATCGAGCAGGCCGTCGCGATTGTAGTCGATCCAGGCGCATCCAGCCCCCATGGTTTCGATCATGAACTTCTGCGGCGAAGCCGCGTTCTCATGCCGGAAGTGGATGCCGGCTAGCCGAGTGACGTCCACGAATCGCGGGAGCGCGTCAACCGGGCCGCCCAACATGGCTGTCACCGCCGTAGCCAGCCCGGCGAACCCCACAACTTGCCACGCGTGGAGGCGCATGAGGTCAGCTTACCGGAAACGCGAAGTCACGGAGAGGGGATATATTATTTACACCTTTCAATGTGAAATAACGCGGTTGCGACTTGGCGCGGTGTCCAAGTTGCGTTGACGGGAAGTTTGTAGAACAGGCCAGTTCGCGCGTGATCGCTCCAAAACAGGGTGATATCAAGGACAGGGCGACTATGGCCGAACCAGTGCCGACGTTATGATTTAGTGAAACATGGCCTGTTCGATATCGTTATCTGCGTTGAACAAATTGTTCTTCATACAATTACTGGGTGCGGGATCGGCAACTAGAGGTCTGCGCCGCACTGACGGGGGAGCAATTCCACGTCCTCTGGTCCTTCGCTTCGTGGCACGTCGGTGCACTTGCTGGCGGTGGAGTGGCTAGGCTCGAACGCTGGCGGGGTAGGTCTCCGCGCATACTCCTGGCGCCCGAGGAGTTTCCAACGTTTGCGGCCGTTCGCGAGCGATGGGAAGACGTGGAGCAGGAGATGAGGCTGTATCTTGCCACGTTGGCTGCGGAGACTGTTGACCAGCCGATGACTTGCACAAGTACTCGGGGCAACACATGGAGCTATCCTCTTTGGCGCATGATGGTCCACCTCCTAGAGCACCAGACCTACCGCATCACCTAACCCGGAGGGTCTGCTTCCCCAACGGACGCAAATAAACTGCGCCGGCCAAGGTTCGCTGAAGATCAACACTTCTAGCGTGCGTCATTCGCCGATTTCCGCGATGGGTACTTTTCGCAAAGAACTCAGGGTGGGCCAGGAACTACTTCCAACCAATCCGAGGGGTCTCGCTAGCATGAATCCGTTCATACGCCGACGTGCGATCGCACGCCTGGCTATTTGCACGTTATGGATGTCCGGGTTTTCTCTTTTTAGCCAAACAATGCCTGGGTCGAATCAGACCTCGCCTCCAGGGGGTGGAGCGAACCGCGTCATCCCAGCCCCCGTTATACCTTCTGCGCCGGAACCGTTGCCGAAGCGTATCTTTGGGATCATTCCAAACTACCGAAGCAATCCTAGTTTGAGCGATTCTAAACCGCTTACAGCCGGGGAGAAATTCAAGCTTGCCGCGCGTGATTCCTTCGACCCCGGAACGTTCCTGCTTGCGGGTGCGGCGGCCGGTATCGCCCAAGCATCGAATTCCTCGCGATCATACGGCCAGGGTATGGCAGGTTACGGACGCTATTACGGGTCGTCGTATGGGGATTTCATGATCGGAAATTTCATGACCGAGGGGGTATATCCATCGCTGCTTCATCAAGACCCACGGTATTTTCGACGCGGCGCCGGCAGCCCGTTTTCCCGGCTCGGATACGCAATGGGTCAGATCTTCATCACTCACGGCGACAACCGCCGAACCCAATTCAACATCTCAGAAATCGGTGGCAATGCGACCGCAGTTGCCATTTCCAACGCCTACAACCCGGACAATCGGACGGCGTCCGACGCGGTCGCAAAACTCGGAACTCAGCTTGGTATCGATATGGCCGGAAATATCTTGAAGGAATTTGGGCCGGATCTGAGCCGCAAGTTTTCGGGCAAGAAGCACGCGGCGTCCGTTCCGATCGCTACACCATCGACGCGACGGCAGTAGTAATCGATAGAATTCTTGCCGCGATGTCTTCGGTGGAGAGGGTCAGCGGCTCCGGGATGGTCAATTCGTAGATTGTGATGACGTGCTTACGTGGCACGACCAGTGTGACCCTCAGCGACCGGGAAGGCATTCGGGATGGCCAGGGCTAGTTCTGTCTCGATCCAGATTCGAGTGTTGTCAATAAAACAGTTCCTCACCGGCCTGCGGCCGACAATAAGTGACGAAAATCTCGGTTTTCGCCGGGCTTGGAATCAACGGTTTGCCGGGATTTTCAGGAGAGAATGGGCAAGGGAACAAAGCGCAAGCATATCATTGCGCGCAGACTGCGTCCACGGCAACGCCGTACTCTAACGATTATGCGGCAAATCAACGCTCCGACCGATTCAAAACCTTTATGGGCGGCGGCGAAAGGTTCTTCAGACCGCCAGCGAACTTCGCCCTCCTTGATGCATAGTCATAGGGCTTATCGGCCGCAATCACGTCAAAACAACGGGAGAGAACTCCCAAACAATTAGTCGATCGATCTGTCCTTTGGGTCGTTGCTCCCGGAGAAACAGAACTCGCTCCGATCTTCATGGCCACACCACGCAGACTTTCAGCGATCACGTTGTCAGATTCAACAATCACATCAGCTATGCGAATACACAGAAAATCACGTGCCGTCCATCTGCTCGTGGCACATACGATCGGGCTGTGTAGGGGGCTGCAACCCGAAAGTCTCGCTGCGCCAGCACGCCGCGGTAGTCGGGGGCACTGGGTATCGCTCTTTGCTTCAGGACCATTCCCGATCACCCGGTTATGACAGATAAAGTGGAGATCAGAGTCGAGAATTACGGGATCGCCTGACGGGCCGTAGTGGAGAGATTCCTTACATGGGCAAGGGGCAGATATATTTACACGGGCCAAGTCAGTCAAGTCATTGGCGAGTGGACCCATCCCTCCGATCGCTCGCCAGCAGAGGGATTGTTCATGCTTGTGCCTAATGCGACCGGCGACGCGATGTACGGCTATTCTACGTCTCAAGATGCACTCAGAGCAACGGTGTTCGCGACGTGGGTTTTCGCAAGGAGGGATGACCGCGATGAGCAAGCAGTCAAGGCAAGTCTTCTCCAGGCACAGCGGGACCCCCAAAAGTGCACGATCTCGCCACGACTTGATGTGGACAAGATAGTATTACCGGTTTTCGAGAAACCTAGAGCGGGCCAACGGCAGCGGGCACCCCCGTCGGCGTGCGCGCCAATGGAAGCAACCATGACGTTCAGCATCAGGGCCTGAGGAGGGTTTATATAGCTGCGCGCGATGCGCCAGCCAACGTAAAGGGAAAGGAAAACGCCTGCGTCCAACAGCATCAGTTGGGCGGCGTGCGTGACATCCGGAGCGAAGAGTGGACTCGGCGCCGTCCAACGCGGCGTACCGAGCCAACCAGCGCCCAGCTCCGCAGCCGCGGCATTACCTCCAGACTCTGGGACTGCTGATGAAGAGCGCAGGCGGGGGTTTAAAAAAATGGTGACTTTACACCAGTGCGACCGGTTCCTGGCAGGAGAAGGGGCGAGCTACAACGACCGTCTTTGCCGATGGTGCATCATGTACACCGGTGCTGGGCTGTAGCTGGATTAGGCCGCAATCTCGCCTTTGGCGGAGATCGTCTCGATGTTGCGCGCAGTCCGGACCAGCGCCAGGTGCGAAAACGCCTGTGGGAAGTTGCTGATCTGGCGCCGCAGCTTGGGGTCATACTCCTCCGAGAGAAGCCCCAGGTGATTACGTATGTTGAGCAACCGTTCGAACAGTTCCTCCGCCTCGTTGATCCGGCCGACAAAGGCGTAGTTGTCGGCCAGCCAGAAGGTGCAAGCGAGAAAGGCCCCCTCCGAGCCGGGGAGACCGTCGGTACCGTGCTCGGTGTCATAGCGAAGCACAAAGCCATCCCGGAGCAGATCCTTCTCGATCGCCGCCACCGTGCCCCGCACGCGCGGATCGCTGCCGGGAAGGAATCCGAAGTGCGGGATCATCAGCACACTGGCATCGAGAGCCTCGCTGCCGTACGATTGCGTGAACGCTCCCACTCGCGGGTTGAAGCCGCGCTCGCAGATCTCGGTGTGGATCCTCTCCCGCAGCGCGCATGATGTGTGGCAGCATCTTCTGGCCCTCATCTCCACCGACCCCGAACTCCTGGATCGCTTTCGCTGCCCGATCAAAAAACACCCAGGCCATCACCTTCGAATGGGTGAAGTGTCGCCGCCCGCCTCGCACCTCCCAAATGCCGTCGTCGGGACGCTGCCAGGCGTCTTCCATGAAGGTGATCAGATCCTTAAACACATGCCAGCCTTGCTCCTTCCCGGGCAGGCCCATCTTGCGTGCGGCGTACCAGCACGATATGACCTCTCCATAGACGTCGAGCTGGAACTGGCCGGATGCGGCGTTGCCCACGCGCACCGGCTTCGAGCCTTCGTACCCGGGCAGCCAGTCGAGCTCGAACTCTGTCAAGCGCCGGGCGCCGAAGATGTTGTACATGATCTGCAGGTCCCCAGGATCGCCCGCGACAGCTGCGAAGGACCCAGTCGCGAAACGCCCGCGGCCTCGTCGATGTAGCCGCCGACCATGAATGCGTCCAGGGTCAAGCTTGCGTCTCGCATCCAACAGTAAGCGGTAGTCCCAGTTGCGGACGCCGCCGAGAGATTCCGGTAAGGACGTCGTCGGAGCGGCCACGATGGCGCCGGTCGGCGAGTAGGTCATGGCTTTGAGCGTTACTAGTGAGCGCACGACAGCGTCGCGCCAGCGGCCCTGATAGGTGCAGCGTCCCACCCACTCTCGCCAGTACTGCTCCGTCGATGCCAGCGCATGCTCGACGTCAACCGCGGCAGGCTGCTCTTCGTGCGAGGCGAACCAGGTGAGTTGAATCGGGATGCGATCGCCTTTCTTCACCCGGAAGTAAGCGGATACGCGCTTGCCCGACTGCTCCAGAGCCATGGGCGTGCGCAGTATGAGGGCATCCGGTCCGGACACGAAAGCACACGCCGTCTCCTGTCTTTTCGATGAAGGGCGTGTCGGCGCCGTAGCCGAAGCGAACATCGAGAAGCATCTCCAGCGGCACTTCTCCCTCGACTCCCTCGATGATCCGAACAACGTCGCATCGACCGCTCATCGGCATGAAGTCGATAACGCGGGCCACTCCGCCGTCGCAAGCGAACTCGGTCTCCAGGATCATCGTGTCGCCGCGGTAATGCTGCCGGTTCTCACGGACCGTCGCCGTGGGAAACAAGGACCAGCGGCCGTGCTCGTCGTAACCCACGAGCGCCGTGAAGCAGGCGTCCGAATCAAAGCGCGGCGCACACAGCCAGTCGATCGACCCGCTGCGCGACACGAGCGCGGCTGGTGTACGTATTCCCAATGAACCCGTAATCTTCGATTTTTGATGCCATATTCCCCTTCTTAAAGTTGTCCGGCTGACTTTAGGCGAGGCAAGCCGCGCCCTGGCTATTAAGATTTGGTGGCTCTACAAACGGCCTTCGCCCCGCTCACCAGAGAACTCCGTCGATGGGAGCCAATGGTTCCGGTATCTCTCTTTCCCGGATCATTTGCTTCAGATTGATCTCAATGGTTCGGCTGATCGCGCTCAGCGAAATGTCGTTTGGCATGTTCTCGAATGGCGCTTCAAGATCGCGGCCGATCTGATCGAGTGCCAGGAATATGAATCCAACAAACGTAGACCCGAAGGGCGTTAACAAGCCGAGGCTCTGGACCATTCCCAGAGGCAGGAACATGCAATAGATTCTGACGAAGAGCCGTATGAACCGCTCGAACTGCAGGGGCATCGGCGTGTTCTTGGTACGTTCCGAAGCGCCTTGGCAGTCCATCAGATTGCTAAGCGTTCGGTCCAGGCTCACCCACCTGACGCTGTCGATCCAACCTCGTTGGTAACACTGAGCAACCGTAAAGGCGATGTGTTGTTGAATGGCGAGCGGAACGTTACTTTGCGTCCTGAAGAATTCCGCTTCCTGTTCGGAAATCAGTCCGGCCAACTCGTGCCATGGAGCAGCGCCCCGCAAGTGGTTACGCAGGGCATGCACATAAGCGATCTGGAGCAAGACCAGCCTGTGTTTCGTTTCTTCGAACTCGCGCTGTGCCCCGTCGCTTTCAGGAGCGTCGATCAAAGAGAGCGTCTGACGCGCAAAACTTCGCGAGTTGTTGACGATACCGCCCCATACGGTTCGCGCTTCCCACCACCTGGCGTAGGCGCTTGTATTGCGGAAGCCGACGAGCAAGCCAATAATGCCCCCAAAAATCGATAGGGGGATATCTGGCAGCGCCAACCACTTCCACCCGGCGAATACGTACGCCGCCGCGATTGCCATGTCAAGAGCGAACAAGAGTAACAGAGGACGTCCAACATACTTCGCTAACTTTCCAAACTTCGCCTTCTCGACTACGATCATTGACTCCTCCCGAAGACCGCCTAGTCGTTATGCGTCACCGGCAGGAATTTGCGTTGCTCTTCGTCGTAAATGGCGACAGTCCCATGAGCGATGTCATAAATCCACCCGGAACGCGCTAATGAGCCCTGTGCCAATCGGCCGGCTACCGATGGGTGAGTTCGTAGGTGATGCAGTTGCAAAAGAACGTTTTCCCTAGTCAGTTCCTCCAGGGTGGAGTGCTCGTCCGTCGCCGTATTGCGGCTGCGCACGATGCTCAAAGCGGCATCGCCGTTGCGCAGCCAGGACGTAACCATCGGCAGCCCCGTCACCTTCTCCGGATGAAGCAATCCGATCATGGCGCCGCAATCCGTGTGTCCGCAAACCACCAGGTGACTGACCTTCAGCGCGGCGACGGCATACTCAATGATCGCCGGAACGCTGCCCGATATATCGCTGCCATGGGCAGGAACCAGATTACCGATATTTCGGGAAACGAAGATCTCTCCCGGCCCAGACTGTGTAATCAATTCCGGGTCAATCCGGGAGTCGGCGCACGTGATGAATAGCGCATGGGGTTTTTGACCCTCGCGTACGAGTTGTTGATACGCGGCCCGCCGCTCCGGATAGAGGTCCCGTTGAAACCGGCGCACGCCTGCAAGCAGTCGCTTCCGCGATTCGTCGACGTCGATGGAGGGCATAATTCTCCGTTCGCGGTTATTCCCACACTACGGTTAACAGGATGACCACGCGCAGATCCCGATCTAAAAAATCCTATTCACACGATTTCGCAGTGGACGAGGCGATATTCGCGGGTTACTTCTGGCTGCGGCGGTAATGTTCAACCGCAGTGCGATGCGCATCCAGCGTATCGGAGAACTGGTGAGCGCCGGCGCCGTCCGGCTTGGCAAAGAAATAAAGCGCGCTGGATGACGCCGGATGCATGGCGGCACGCGGAGAATCGACGCCCGGATTGGCGATAGGTCCCGGGGGAAGGCCCGCGTGACGGTAGGTATTGTAAGGATTATCGCTTTCCAGGTCCGAACGGTAAATGGTTCCCCGATAGCGTGTTCGAGCAGGGCGGCGTAAATGGTGGTCGAGTCGCAATCGAGTTTCATGCACGTGCGGAGCCGGTTGGTGAACACCGCGGCGATCAGGGGCCTTTCCGGCGCCACTTTCGCCTCTCGCTCAACGAGGGAGGCCAACTTAACGACATCGTGCGGATTGGAGTGCATATTCGGCAACGATCTGATTCCTGAATTTGCATGGAATCAACCCGATGGTCGGCTTGTCCGTTTCGTGGCTGAGAAGATTATCGACAGCCGGGAGGTAGAAATTCGTCTGTCCGGTGTAGGCCGGCTTGAACGGACTATTTTCAAATCACGACGAAGCGGCGGAGGCGCAGGTGGTAGAACAAAAGGTCACTTCTGAATTCTTCGCCGCCAACTTCGATGGGGTACAGGCTGCCGACAAAGGCGAACCCGACCCCGAGTTCGAGGAGAAACTTCCGGAGATGTTCGAGGAGGCCTGTCTCCAGGTCCCTTTAGCGCGCCTCGGCTTCAAGGGTCAGAAAGTCGACGTTGTACGGGTCCTTCGTGATCTGCTGGGTCAATTCCGATTGTGCAGGCGGCAGCGTCTGCTGGAAGTTGCAAGCGGCGCTTGCAAAATTGCTTCATCGGGCCAACGGCTGCGGAGGTCGATCGTCGATGCCCGGTCGTTAATTCGCAGCATCAAGCCGTCCGACGAAACCCTCCAGCAGATTTCCGCGGATGTGACAGCAGCAGGGGTTCGCTCGCTTCGCGCGGATCTGGCAGTGCTTCGCGCCGCCCGCGCCCACGCGGCCTTAGAACGGCGAATGGAAATTACCAGCGAAGATATCGAAGCAGTGCTGCCAATGGTTCTGCACCACCGCGCGAAACGGAATCCAGGCCAGCCTCCGCCGCCTTCGCGGGAGGATCGGCAATCCCGGCCGGAAACGAAGGCAGAATCCGCCAAAGGGCAGACGGAGGGAAGGGATCGCATCTTTTCGCCCGAGGCACGACAGGCCCCAGAGATTCGTTTGACCTTGCCTGATTCAGCAAAGAGAGGCAGCAACGCGATGGTCAGCGGCAAACCGGCTTCGGGCGCGGCGCGGATTTCCGACTCCAAGAGCGGAGACGGAATCGATGTCGTCGCCAGTTTCACGCAGTCGTTTCGCAATACGGGAACGGCCTCTTTGAAGCGTGAGCAGCTTGTCTTTCGAACGCCACAGCCGGAGTCTGCTGTCCGCTTCATCTTTGTGCTTGATTCCAGCGGTTCGCACGCGGCGCAGCAGAGGATGCGAGCTGTTAAGGGAGCTGCGGCTGCATTGTTGGAGTCGTCGGTGGATTCCAAGGACGAAGTCGCCGTGATTTCGTTTCGGGGCGCCAAGGCACAGATAGTCCTCGAACCGTGCCGAGATGTGGCGCAGGCCCTGAGAACCCTGGAATTCCTGCCAACCGGCGGCCGGACGCCTTTGGCGCACGCGCTGGAGCTTGCAAGAACGCTAGTGACGTCGGCTTCAACGCTGATCGTAATAACGGACGGACGGGCGAACGTTCCCTTGGAGAGCAACGACCCGTGGGCTGACGCTCTAGAGGCTGCCAAAAGACTGGACTGCTCGTGCCTTCTCGTAGACTCCTCGATTGAAGGCTCGCCTGTCGGATTGAAGGATGCTTTGGCTTCGGCTATGCAGGCTAAACTGATTCGTCTCGATGCCCTCGCTCACGAAGTACTAGTTAGATGCTAGGCGGCTATCCACCTATCGTTTCAATGAGATTGCGTGGACACGATTCGTAAATCTCATTCCCTGTGTCGGATCACCCATCGCGACTTTCAACCGCCAGACTTTGATTTAGCTGTCCCTGAAACGGCTTAGGAAGGACCCGATCCAGCACTACTACTCCGCAAACCCGCACGAAGGGTACCGGACAACATCCAAGAAAGGCTGAAACCCCAGGGACGGCGGCAACAGACTGCGTTGTTAAGAGAGCACTCGCAGTTCTCTTCTCGTGGCGGATCGTTACCCCTCATGGGTAGGCCAGTGTTGCTGCATTTGTCGGCAGCGATGCATTGGTGCCGTTCCCCAACGCGAGCGCGCGAATGATCTCGATGCTGTGGGTCAGCATATTATATGTGGCGCGGACGTGGCAAGCGACGCAATAATTAGCGGCGCTGGGGGATTCGTCGTCGCGGTTATGATCCATGGGCACCTGCGTTAGCGAACCATTCGGAATATGCTTCTTTAGTTTGTCGATTCTCGTTTTGCATCGTGTTTTCCTTTCCCTTCATCATGTTTTTGATGCCTGTCCGACCCTTCCACGCCCTCAGAAATCCGTGTCGTTTACCGGCGCCCCAAAAGAGAATGGCACCCGCGGCTATTTCCAAGCTGCAGCGGACTGGGCCGCTAGGCGGCGTAAGGTACGGCTATGCTGTTCCCTTGCCGGAACGCCGGTGCACGGTGATGGTGGTTGATGCCGAAGGTCGCCGGCATAACCTCGATCTCCGCGCCGCCGCCCACATTTACGTCTGCCATACCAGCGAGCACCCTGAGAAGGCCTACCGCGGCCGACACTGGCCACGGCGTTTGAAGTAGTGATAGATGGGAAGGTCTACCGGGTTGAGGGAAAGGCGCTTCAGCGGTGGATTGTGAGGCAGCGGCAGTCGCTCAATGGGCCGAAGGGTATCTGTTTTCGCAGAGGCCGATGCTGGAATAAAGCGATTTCGAATGTCCAGTCAGTGTGCGTTCACAAGAGCGGGGTTGTCGGGTTCGAGACCACGCGCACGCTTGAGTAGACGCCTGCCGAAATCCGCGCTGCTAACCATCTCGGAAGTTTTCTCCATCGGGCCGACTAAGCAACGGGTCACTCGACCGAGGACGGCGACACCCTGCGAAAATATTCTCAGAGGTCTTCGTTGGGATATGATCGACAGTCTCCTGAACCTTCTCTTCCGGTGTTCCCACCGCCGCCTCACCCGGCCCGTTGCGCCAATTACCAAGCTTGGCCAGCCGCATAGTCAGAGCTATGTCGTCTGCTTGGATTGCGGCAAGCAGTTCGAGTACGACCTCAGCCAGATGCGCATGGGTAAGGCCATCGATCGCTCGCATGAGGCCGGAGTGCTGCCCCCGGATATTCCCGCTCCGCGCAAGAGGAAGGTCGGCTCTGCGCTGCTGGCCGCGGCGCCCGCGGCGGTCGTGCTCGGGGCGGTACTGGCCGGGAAGAAGAAAGCCACGAAACCGGAGGGCGGGAAGGTGAATCCGGCGGCGAAAGGTGAATCAGGCTAGGGCAAAGGTTAAGTTGGAACTAGATAGGGCCGGCCCACCGCGAGCCGTGCCTTTGCGGCGTGTGCCATGCTGGAGATGGATATGCGAGACGCAGACATCATCGAAACCGAACTCATGGAGATCAGCGCGATGGCCGATGATGGCGTCAAGCTGGAGCGCATCATCGCTTGGTCTGCGGTGCATCCCGACGAGGTCCCTTTCGCTCTGCACCATCTCATGCGGCGGCGCGACAAGCATGATGCCGTACCCCCTGAGACTCCACAACAGCCGTGACGCTTCAAAAGAATGCCAACCGACTGTCGCGCAGGAATCCCGCAGTGTCGCATCAGCGGCGTCGGGTCGAGTTAGGATTGGATGTAAGGGGGGAACAGTTTATCCGAGAGCACATATCCATTCGCATTCAGGAATATATAGCCGGAATCGCCAGCCGAACAGAAGTTAGCGTTTTCACGCAACGAGTGCAGGGCGTAAACCGACTCTACCGCATAAAAGCGATATTCTTGATGAGGCGCGCCTTTATGTCATTTCCCATAGGTCTTTCCATCGGTCGATATCAGGTATAGAGTGTCACTGTAGGGTAGATGGGTTAGGTTCCCGCTGTTTTTTATTACCTGGTTTAGTACCATTCCACGGCAAAGCAGGGAAGTTACCCCCCCCCGTAGGCAACTGCTGTTTTCCCGTGTAGGATCTTAATAATGTCGGGAGTCCAGCCACAGCGACTTGAGGGTGATCGAAAACAGTCTGGGTTCAATCTCTATTTGCTCGGGTGCGCGATAATTGCAGCGCTGGGCGGCCTTCTATTCGGCTTCGACACCGCCGTTATCTCCGGCACTACGGAGGCGCTCCGACATAAGTTCGCCCTCAACGATAACCTTCTTGGCTTTACCGTAGCCAGCGCCCTGATCGGGACCATTTTCGGCTCAATTGGCGCCGGTCGCCCTGCCGACGCCATCGGTCGCCGAGGCGCCCTTGCGTGGCTTGGCGTCCTCTACTTCATCTCTGCCCTTGGATGCGCGTTCTCCTGGGACTGGGGGTCTTTTCTGTCGTTCCGTTTTTTAGGAGGTCTAGCTGTCGGCGGCGCTTCTGTGGTCTCTCCCCTCTACATCGCTGAAATCTCGCCCGCCCGTTATCGCGGCCGCCTGGTCGCAATAACTCAGTTCAACGTCGTCTTAGGCATCTTGCTCGCCTACCTTTCGAATTACCTGATTGGCACTTTCTATCGGGGTGAGCAGGAGTGGCGCTGGATGTTCGGTGTGATGGCAGCGCCCTCGGCCATCTTCTGCCTGCTGATCTTTCTTACCCCGCAGAGCCCGCGCTGGCTCGTCGCTCGCGGCCGCCTCAGCGAAGCGCGCGCCGTGCTCCGACGCTGCGGCTCAGATTATGGCAGCGTCGAAGACGAGATCCGCGAGATACAGCAGTCGATAGACCTCGCGCATCACAGCCTCAACGAGCCCTTCTTTTGCCGACGCTACCGCGTCCCAATCCTGCTCGCGGTGGCCATTGGCGCGTTCAACCAACTCTCCGGCATCAACGCGGTACTGTACTACACGCCGTTCATTTTCAAGATGGCGGGAGCGGGCGTCGAATCGGCGCTGCTGCAATCCGTAATCGTTGGCTTTACCATGCTGGTGTTCACCGTATTGGCGATGGCGGTCATCGACCACTTTGGTCGGCGAAAGCTCATGATCGCTGGCTCGCTCGGCTATATCGTCGGCCTGTCGGGTGCTGCCTGGGCGTTTTATGCGAAGGTCAATGGACCGCTCCTGCTAATCAGTCTGCTGGTGTTCATCGCCGCGCATGGGTTTGGGCAGGGTGCGGTCATATGGGTATTCATCAGCGAAATCTTCCCAAACCGCGTCCGCGCACGCGGCCAAGCGCTGGGCAGTTTCACCCACTGGGCGATGAACGCAGCCATCTCGTGGACCTTTCCGATCATTGCGGCTGCCGCGGGCTGGACTGCGTTCGCCTTTTATGCCGTGTGCATGGTCGGACAGCTTGTGTGGGCGCTATTGGTCATGCCGGAGACCAAGGGTTTGTCATTGGAAAAGATCCAAGAGAAGCTGCATATCGAGTAGGCAGTTTCAATGTTCGAACGAGGGCAGCCGTATGTTCCGGCCCGAGCACCGCCTGTTCTGTTGCTCAATTGTTTGTATCGACATGATTGGGCTATCTTCCGCTCCGAAAAACGCATGAGAATTTTCCCGGCAATTCCGACAGTGTAGACTATCGAATTGCGGAGATAGGTATGGGAATGAAGTGGATTCTAAGCGCTGGGTTCCTTTGTCTCATTAATGCGGCTACTGCGGGACTGCCCGAATCGCAAAAGGCGGCGAACGACGCCTATCAAGCGATCCTGACCGAAGGGTGGCACACCAGTCCGGCGGAGGCGGCGCAACTCGAATCGCAACTGGCGAGCCATCCGCAAGACATGGTGGCGCGAGTGCGCCTGATCAGCCACTACTACCAGCAGATGATCGCCGAGCCGAGAGCCCGTCATATTCTCTGGCTTATCGAGAACCATCCTGAGGCCGAGATCTTTCAGATCGCTTCCGATGTGACGTCGCTTGAGGTCACATGGCACGGACTGAATAACGTTGCCGACCAGGACAAGGCGCGGGTTTTGTGGCTGCGCCAATTGCAACGGTTTTCGAGCGACACCGCAGTGCTCGCTAGCGCGGCACAAGCGCTTCCGGTAGAGGAATCGATTCCAGTCGTGCGGCGGCTGCGTATATTGGAACCCTCGAATCCTGTTTGGACCGTGAATCTCGCAAGCGTGTACGCGCGGGCGGTCCGGGACGTCTTCTATGCGAGCAGTCGCACGCGGCAGCGGGCCATGGCGGGGCCGGTTCGCTATCGAGACATCTGGTGGATGCGGTTACCCGTCCCAGGGAAGGAACTCGCCGAGAGGTTGAAAAGTGAACTGGAAGCATCTTCTGACGCCGCGCTTTTGGGAGTGACCGGACAACTTCTTGTCGAGCAACTCGTGGTCCTGGGCGAGCAAGACCAGACGGAGGAGGTAGCAAAGAGCGCTGCTTTCGGCAAACAGTTGCTGGAGTGGGCGCGACGCCTGGATCCCAACAACCCGGAGTGGCGACCTTAGTGTTGCTCCAAACGAGAGGAGCAGCCGACGCAGCGCGGTAGAGCAGGGCCGCGTGCGCATCCTCTTCACCGATCTCTTCCGCTGCGCTTCAGTGATCCGTGCCCTGGCGGCCGCGCTCATCTTCCGCCGTTTGCGCATAGGCTCCGGCGTGGGCGGCGGGCTCGGGGCGACCGCCGGTTATCAGTTGGCGAAGTTCTGCAATATGGACGTCAAGGCGACCACCGTCGCCCTCAAAAACATCATTCGCGCTTTTTGTTTTGGTAGACCGACAGAAGAGCGGCGATGGCCTTCTCTCCGTCGGTGCCATCGGTCGGCCAGGAGCGAGAACGCATCGCGGCCCGCTCTTCTTCTTCCTGCGTGATCGGTTTACTGCGTAACGCCGCCACGATGGCCCCTATTAGCGTCCCAAGGAACAGCAATGCCTGTAGCCAGGCAATTCCCGTCATAATGCGCAGAGCATGAATACCTATCGGCGGAGCGCCGCAGTTTCGTTAACTTGAGGTCGGTATGTAATGATTATTTTGCATGTTCTCGTTAGCGAGTAGTTGAAGCGTCGCTCCAACTCCGCCAGTAACCAGCCGACCTCCAGTGGGGTCTCTTTGGTGTGGTGGATCGGGAAGCGGATGGTGGAGGAGCGCGAGCGAGCTTGCGATGAAGAGGTCTTACAACTCGGCAGTGAGCCGCGGGTTTACGCAGAAGGGATTCTCAACGTTTGCAAGCTTTACGTGGAATCGCCGCTGGCGTGCATGTCTGGAAACGACGGATTGAGGTAATCATGGCCAACCGCGTGGGGCATAGATTGAATCGCGCGAAGAAGCTCCTGCTGGCGGGCGCCGGAATCCTGGTGTTGGCTGGACCGGTAGCGATCGGAGTCAGCCATGCGACCGCGATGAGGGCGCAGTCGCAGGCGATGTCCGTGCCGAACACAGTCGCCAATCGCGAGGCAGGGACCGCCACCCCGGCGGCGCCGATAGACGTGGCCCCACAATCGACTAGCCCGCCGCCGGTTCCACCAGCGCCTGTCCAGGCAGCGAAGCCGCAGCAGCGATCATCCGCCGTGCGCTCGACGGAGAAGGCGCGTGCGTTCGACGCGGCGTCCATCAAGCCGAATAGTGGCGGAGGCGGGGGAGGCAGAAACGGAGGGATTGGCGGCAATCCGCCCAGAGCCGGCGGTGGGGGTTTGCGCTTCATGCCGGGAAGGATTGTCAGTGCACCGATCGGTGTCACCGCCAGGAAGATCATTCTGGAGGCCTTTCATCTGACCCAGTATCAGCTCTCCGGCGGGCCAAGTTGGCTCGACTCCGATCGATTCGACTTGGAGGCAAAGGCTGAAGGCGCCAACGAGAATCAACTCAGGCTGATGCTCCAGACACTGCTGGCGGAACGATTCAAACTTGTGATTCATCGGGAAGCTAAGGAAATGCCGGTGTACCACCTAGTCATAGGGAAAAGCGGCCCTAAACTCCACGAATCGAAGGAAGGCGACCCGATGCCTTCCTTCGGTTCGGATGGCCGTTCGAAGTTTATAGACCGCGGCACAATGCAGCGTCTGGCTGATACCTTGTCTGGCGGCCCAGATGTCGGTAGACCTGTTCTGGACATGACGGGCCTCCCAGGGGTCTATGTCTTCTATGTGGTCTGGGACGAGGGAGAGGAGTTCTTGCCCGCAATGCAACAACAACTCGGGCTCAAACTGGAGTCGCAAAAAGGACCTGTGGATTGCATCGTCATCGATCGCATTGAGAAACCCAGCGCAAATTAGGCGGACCGCCCTCGACCGTGTTTGGGAGGCACTCTGGTTAGATGCTCACCTCAACCTGCATGGGTCAGTTTTGGAAAGCAGAGGTGGATCAGTTTTCCCGAGCGCCGAAGAGGACTTTGAGCGACGCATCGCCGAGTTGGTCACCCGCCAGCGGCGCGAGGCCTATGAAGGCAAAAGTGAAAGCGAGAATCCCGCGCCCGCAATCAAGAAGCCTCCGACGAAGGAAACCACGAAGGTTACAATCCGCCGGAAGAAGGCCTGAGCCGGCTTACTGGCTTGCATCGTCCTCAAGTTTAATCCCCATTCCGCTGACGGTAATAGGGCGCGCTGATAGCAACTGTCGAATCTGCGCGCGTAACTGCCGGATAGGCGGAAGTCCGTGGGGATCATTGAGCCATTTCGTAAATTCTGCGAACGATATTTTATGGGTTGTCGCTGGCGGTCTCACCTTGACCGTGTAATCGTAATGGGGAGCAATATTCAAAAACCCATCGGGGGAGTTCTGGAATCGGGAAAGCGCAATACCAACGGCTTCGTAGAGGAGATCGGCCTCAACTTCGACCGCGTGCTCGATTCCCGCGGAGTCAATGAATGACACGCGGCATTGGAATTTCGGCACGATGGAAAGGCTACCACGTTTCGCCATTTGTTCGCCAGCTGTGCGTAACAATGCGGCCATGAAAGACGAGATCCTGGAGGCGATCATTCCACATTCCGATTTTGGCGACCCGGAATGTTGCGGCTGCCTTTATGGCTTGATTCGAGGCCGCATGGGATTCGTCAAGTGCAACGAGTGCGGAGTAACGCTCAAGACCGTGCCGGCCGCCGATTTGCAGAGGACTCTGGACGAGATGGAGCTGTCGCTTGAGGTCTCAACGGAGATTTGCCCACATTGCGGGTCAGCTAACGTGTTCCCTGGATTCTCCACGATGCTTGCGTATACTTGTCGATCATGCGATCAGGCGGTAATGCGCTCATGACCGACCTTGAGCGCTCCCGCGCAGAATCGCGCGCCGTCCTGATTCTCGCCGGCAAGGAGATCGTCACGCTGAACTTTGGAAAGAAGGACACGTGGCTGTTGCGGTTGATGCGCCGTACACTCCGTGAGGCGCGGGACGTCGCGAAGCGCGAAGGCATTAGTGGACGCGTAAGGATAAAGCTGGGGTGAGGGCGCTCATAGGGTCGGGAGGGAAAACGTTCCCCCTCCCCATTACGCCGCCTTCAATCGGACGCAAATCGCCCGGTGCAGGACCAGCCCGAACTTTGCGAACCGTTCCTGCACATCTGCCAAGAGCTTCCGCGCCGTCTGAACTTTCTCAAAGCCCATTAGACTGTCGTCGGCGTATCGGACAACCGCGATTGCTCCCTGCCCTGGCTGTTTACGCCAGTGCTGAACCCATTAATCGAAAGCGCGCAGGTAGATATTCGCCAGCAGGGGCGATATGACTCCCCGGACGCAAAAGATAACCCGAAGCTGAGGGTGCTCCGGAAGGAACTCGAAGTTGGTCCTGGTGCGCCGCTGGATCCGAGTCGGATGGAATCGGAATCGAATGCGGGATCGTGAACTGGGGTGGCTCGCGCGGGCTCTGCGTCGGCAATTCGAGAGCCGCAGTTAAGGTCCGCACTCTGGCCGCGCGATTGCCACCGTTTGTACACTATGGCCCTTGATGGTTGGGAATATTCGCCCGATGGCCGGCAGGTGCTGTTCGCTGAATCGATAGTTTTCCGGCTGCGGCATCTGGTAATTGAGGGATTTAAGTCGCTTCCGCGGCGGGGCTTGGAGGTCGGCGGCATTCTGATCGGGTCGGAGCAGGGTTGCGATTTGCAGATTGACGACTTTCAGGAGGCGCCATGCGAACACCAGTATGGCCCTTCTTACGCCATGAATGGATCCGACCGGGAAAATTTGACTGAGTTGCTCGCCCAACCGCACCGGGAGACAGGGCGCGTGATCGGGTTTTTCCAGAGCTTTACGGGACGTGAACCACTGATCGAGCAGGCGGATGAGATTCTTTTTGGGGAGCAGTTTCCGTGCGGGGATTTCCTTTTCCTCCGACTGCAACCCCTGTCGGCCTGGAAATGCCTGGCGAGCTCGCGGTTTTCCCGGGATGGCGTCTTGCAGCCCGGAATCGAAGGCTCCATATTTCTCTTCGAGCCGGGAATACCGGCCTTTAAGCACCCAGTCGGAGCGGATGAGTCGCCTGCCGCTGAGGGGCCGTCACCAACGACGAGTGAAGAGGCATCGGATCCACCTCCGGCGCCGCCAGGCGATAAACCGACTCCCGGGCCCATAGTGTTACCTTCACGGGAGCCAGTAGCTCCGCGGGCCGCGGTATCAGGCAACCGCACGTTGCCAGCACCGGTCTTGGCGGGGCTAGCAGCATTGGTGGGTGCGGCCGGAATGTATGTAGTGAAATCCCGGCCCGCGACTGCGCCGCCCGTGCAATCACAGTGGGCCGAACTTCACCTCGACGCGCGGCCCTCCGCCGAGAAGCTTTTGGTCACGTGGGACTCGGCGGCGGGTTCGCTTCAGGACGTTGGCGGAATACTCAAGATAGCCGATGCGGGAACGGATCGCGACATCCCTCTTGGCAGATCACAGATTGCCGCGGGCCGTTATGAATACGCGCCGGCACGCAGCGATGTCGCGATCCGGTTGACGGTTACGGAGAAGGGCCGCCCGGTCGCAAGCGAAGGGGTGCGGCTAGCTACCATTCCCGCGCAAGCGCCAGCCGTGCCGCCGTCACCGCGACCGCAAGCCGACCAGGCGAATGCGCACCCTGCACCGGAGGTTGCGCATAAGGTATACCCGGGAATACCAGAAGGCATTCGGTCTCGCCTGACAGGCGAGGTCGTGATTCCGGTCGAGGTGAATGTGAGCGAAACCGGGCGCGTCCTGAGCGCGCACGCGTCCCGCCGGTCAGGCGACTCGGTGGCGCGATACTTGACGGATCAGGCCATCAAAGCGGCGCACGCATGGCGATTCAAGCCGGCACGCACCGGCGAGGGCATGCCGATTGGGTCAATAACCACTGTCCGTTTCGTGTTTAGGCCTTGACTCGATCGCGCCTGGCGTTGGAATCAAGCGAGCGGCTCTGTGCCCTCTGAAGGCTATCCAGATTGCCGACCGGGCGCGTTTGGAGTTTCGCTTCGAGGCTCAGAACGCTTTCCATCATCCACGGTATGTGCAAGTACCGCAGAAGGACGTAGTCAATACTCCCGCTGGCCGCTTCCTGAAACGCGATTTCGCGGATGGGGCATCCGGAGCATCTAGCTTAGTTTAGCTAGCTCCAGGTGAAATTACTGTTCTGATGCAAATCAGTCAGACCTCAACACGGTGTGTTTTGAGATTGATGCCGTGAGCGACGGAAGCATCTCACCCACGAGCCGGGAGAGGTCGACCGGCTCGAAAATGGAGCTCTCCTGCCCGGCGTAAGCGAGCAACTGACGTACGATCTCGGCAGCCTGGAGCGCGGCAACTCTAATAGTGTTAACCCCCTCCGCGACGGGCGAGTCGGCAGGTACCTCGGCAGAAGTCATGGGCGATGCCGCTGGCCAGCACGCCGAGGGTTTCCAGCTTCTGTGTGTCCCGCAGGCGTTGCTCGGCGCGCTTGATTCCGGTGATGTCATTGAATAGGACCGCGATTCGCCGGCTCTCGGGCCCGCCGACGCGGTAGGCGCTTACGCTGTACCAGCGCTTCAGTGGTTTCGCTTCATGCACAAAACGCGCCGGTTGACCCGTTAAGGCGGCTGGAGCAGGGACAGACAAAAGTTGTTCTACAGGCACCCTCCCTTGAAGCCTTGCTCGCATTGCAAGAACGCTGTCGATCACTGGATCTCTGTCACGAGCTGATTTCGGATGCAGGCCGCACAGAACTCCCGCACGGAACCCTAACTGCTCTCGGTATTGGCCCCGCTGAGTGCCGGTTGATCGATACGGTGACTGGTTATTTGCCACTTCTGAAATGAAGATAGTACGTGTCGCGCGGCTGGGCCGCGCAGCTCGTTCATCTCCCGGCGGCAGTCCTCGATCTGCCCCAGCGTGCATTTCTGGTTAACTGGCTAAAAACAGCGCCAAGGCGGCCAGCAAAGATGTGCGAGGCGAAAGCTGCCTAGTTTCCTTCTTTGGATGATCGACGCAGTCGGAAACCTGGCGGCAATCTATGTTTCGGCTCAGCCGGAGCCATCTGCGCGGGTACAGTGAATCAGATGCTGGAGCAAATGGTACCCCACCGCAAGCAATGTCCAAGTGGGAGGTTATTTCGCTAGAATCGATCTGGCGATCTCCGCCCGCGCTTCCAGCAGGTGTAGAGGCTCGGTGTCCCAATCCTGCCAGGCTCGGGCAATCTTCTTCACCACTTGCTCCGCCACCGCCCTGCCCCGGCGTTCCGCCAGAAGTCTGAGGTATTCGTAATCTTCCAGCCCCTCCCGGATTTCCTTCAGTCGAATTGACGCGACCAGGCCCTGAACGCCCGCATCCACCCCCGGATACAACAGCGAGCCTTCCATGTTGTATTGATCGTCGTAGGTTAAAGGGTTAGTCCAGACGTCCCGGGTAGAAGCCCAGTTCGTAGTACTCCAGTAGAGCAAGCCGGTGATGCCGAAACGCCAACTGATCCACATCGGGATACGGTAGTTCAGCAATGGGGAAATCCAATTCCCAGAATGGCGTGTCCTCGGGCTACCCTGGCACAGCGCCGTATACGACCAGATTTCTTCGCCCGCGGCCAGCCGCTCTTTCGCGGCCGCTTCCTGAAACATCGGCCAGAGGGGCGCCCAAATATCCACCGAGCCCACCAGGCTGCCCCACGCGCGGTTCCGCACCTGCGGCTGCTTGGTACAAAGCACCTTCAGCCCCGGCGCCACCTCGTGGACGAACCTGGCGCGAGCGCGCACGTCATTGTACGCCTGCAATGAGTTCGGTTCGTCCACCACGTAAACGTAGGCCAGCTTGTCCCAGTGGTTGGCCCGCAGGTAGGCATATATAGAGCTGAGATATCGGGCATTCCGTTTGCGATCTGCGCCCAGAGGATCGCCCAGCCACCCCAGGCCGTCCATGCCGAGAAACCGGATCGGAAACCCGGTGATATGAAATCGTTCGATCCATTGTTTCAGTGCCGCATGTGTCGATTGTGGGTCAATGCTGCCGTCCGCGTTGACGTTCGGCATCAGAAACGGCGGAATCGGCGGGCAAATTCGGTGTGCCGCCATCAGTTCCGCGTACGCCGTCTGCAGCGCGCGCTGCCCCGCTTCATCCAGGCTGCGCCAGGCGGCGATCTGGGGCGGCCGGGACACCAGCGGATTCACGTCGGCGTCCCCGAAGTGCGTCCTCATCGAAGGGGTGTCGGGCAATGCGAAATCCCAAACGGTCAGTTTGATCGGGACTGTGTGCGGCTTGATGCCCTCTGCCGAGATCATGATCGTGCCCCTGTATTCACCGGGCGTGGCATCCCCTGGCGTCAGCACGTCTACCCATAGCGGCTGGTTCGAGTCAGGCGCAATATCGAACGGCGCCGCCGCGAAGCGCGCGCGCACCGGCGGCTTACCCGTGCTCGGGTCGAGGAACGGGATCAGAGCGTCGGGATACCAGCCTGGCACACTCTTGGACTTGGGGCTCAATTTCCTGACTTCGATGGAATGCTCGCGGTATAGGGTGATCCGGGCGGCCGCAATGGCTATGACCCCGCTTCGGCATCAGAGGGCCCGCCACGGCGTTCACCCGTTTCAGCCCTCCGGTTCCCGCGCGAACGACAATCTGAAATGGGGCATACTCGTTGCGCGCGGCGCGCAACACCGGCGACATGCTTGGCACCGGGGCATCGCCCGGCCGCACGCGCGCAAACTCATCCATCACGTAGACCGACATCGGCGGCTCAGTGGGCAGAACTTCGGCAGGCGGCAAGAACACAATGCCCGCCGAAAATAGGACAACTCGTCCGGTGAATTGTCTGTCAGTTCTCTGCCTCTTGCCCGTTGATGGTAAACCGTTCCTCGCGATCCGAAACCCTTCACAGCCAGCTAGAAACTTCTTCCAGGTTGAAAATCTCGTATGGTTCGTCATACTGTTGGCCAACAGGTGTAGCGCACCCCGGGCACTGTGTCGATGTATTGAAATCGCTCGCCGCTCCACGACGTTAGGATAAACCTCGCGAGACATGTTCGGACCTTCACACCTAATATTGCGGGCGGCGACCTGCCGCCGGTCCTGCCGGTGAGCGATCCCGACGAAAACGAGTAGCAGAAAACGAAGAGTTGAGACGTTTGTCGCGGTAGCGGCGTTGCGTCTGATGGAACTCGCTGCGGTCGATGCAATGGATCGGGCAGAATTTCGGTGTCTGATGTTGACGACGACGATGACTTAGACCGAGAGAAAGAGGACGACGACGAATGAGTAAACCCAGACCACAAATTCCTATCGGCGAATTGCCCGCCTAGCACGCTGCGCTCCAGGAGTTCGCCCGCATGCGCGCGGCCTTAGTAGAAACGCACTCGACAATTCCGCGACTGTTGTCGCAGGAGCGCAGCATCACCCATGAGTTGGGCCTTGCCGAGGCGCGCGGCGAGAGCACCGATGCGCTGCGCAAGCAGTTGGAGGATGTCATCCAGCAACGCCAGAGCGCGGTCAGGCGGCGCGCTGCTTGTATAGAAACCCTCGCGGAATTAGAAGGGGCTACAGGCCGCGAGAGCCGCTGTGGAGCGTCTACAGCAGGCGCAAGGCATCGTCTCTCCTGGCGGAATTTCAGCGGCGCTATACCGACGCTGTGTCCAGTTTGCAGGCGTTGTGGTCCGAGGGCCAACTCCTGGCGGAAACGCTGAAGGTCCAAGTGCCGATGCCGATGCCGACGAAGGTTACGGTGTCGGTGGTTGACTCGGTCGCAAGGGTGCAGCCAATCCTTTCCGGCGCTGCGGTGGCGGTGGATGTCACGATCACGTCGCTGTCCGCGGGGGTGGCCGAGTTCGACAATGCCCTCGCGCTGATTGGCGCCCTTCGGTCGGCTAGGGAACTGGACGCGAGACATCGCGCCCTCGCCCAGCAACGAACCGGCATGCCGGTCAGGATGGAAGGGTTTGTTCGAGGTAACGAAGGACTTCAGCTATTACGGGATGACGTTCGCGGCGGGAATGCTGCTCGACCGGACCATGCTGCCCGATGGCTGTTTGAATCGTTTCGTGCAAGGCCGGAATCTTCGGGCGGCGGATGGCCCTGCGGTGGCGGCGGCTTGATATGGCCGACATGAAACAGATCTCGCGGTTGTTCGCGACGGAGCCGGTCAAAGGCCCAACGGTTGGGCATTCGAAGACCGACGTTCCCGGACCTTCGATGCTCGAAATGCAGACCGCCGCTCAGCCGAGTGGGAGCCAATCGTGTAGAGGAGTTGTTTGACGGCCTCAACCTGAATATTGTTATCCGGTTCGAGGCGTGCGGCGTGCGTGATTTTGTTTTGCTCCATTTTTGCTCCTTTATCGGGAGCCATGGAGCAAATCGCTGAAACTGGGTATGTTTCTATCGCCGTCTGTTGACGCCGTAGACGCTAAATTCTTTATTTGCAATCTACGGTCAATTTCCCAAGCTGGACGTCGCGGGTTCGACCCCTTCCCCCGCTCCAATTTTTCAACAACTTGGGGCGCCCCAGCAACTTCCATCACTCCATTTCACTCAGTTAAGCGGTGAGAACGGCATTTTCGACCTGGTTCAGCCGCTTCGGCGCGCCTGGACGGGGCCGCCGTTGTATAGACATCAATCGCCACGCCGATACCATGCCCGCGCTGATCCGCCGCGACTTTGGGATCAAATCCCGGCATCGTGGCCGAGGCTGGCATGAGTTGGGCACAAGCACCTGAAACTTGGCCTATTCGCATGGGTTCTATGTGCCGGCGCCATGCGTTATCTTCCACAACGGAGTGGAAAGGTTCTCCGATCATTCCGGCAATCTCCTCGAAATTGAGGCCATGCGCCAACCATTCAACTACGCGCGTATGCCTGAAGCGATGAGGATGAAAGTCGTGGATGTCTGTCTTGAATAGGTCGTTAAGAATGCTGCGCCAAGAGTCAGTTTGGGTATGAAGATTTTCAGACTCGCCGATCAAAAAAATAGTAGCCGCCCGTGAGTGGCAGTTTATCCAAATCAGCCTTGAGCGATTCCAATGGCAAGGCGATAAGCGGCCACACGTGAATTCGTAAATGTTGCGCAGGCCTTTTGCCACGGCGAAATCGTCGAGCTGCGAAAACAGCAGCTTGTATTCCCGGATCGTATCCGCCTCCCTGCCCTCCCCTTTCATTTTTGAAATGAAACATGTCGCGGGCGCGGTCGAACCTCACTATGTCCGGGGAACATTGCTGCGGTGGCATCTCCAGTTCGTGCTTTTTCGCTTCTGCCCGCGCCCATATGCGCAAACGCATCGACTCCTTGATGGCTTTGCCATTGAGGACACCGCGCATCCAAATTGGGCACTTGCAGGCCTTATGGTCCGGATTCTCCGCAAACCTGCACGTTTCCTTATGGCGACGATACAGCGTGAGCACTTAAACTCCCCTTCAATGTTGGTACATTTTTGGCACAGGAAGTAAGTCGTCCATGATTAATTTGCTGATTACAAAGGAGACGGAGTTGGAGGCGCGGGTCGGGATCGAACCGACGAATAAAGGTTTTGCAGACCTTTGCCTTACCACTTGGCTACCGCGCCGTTGGGGGGCTATTCGCACGATAACCCGCAGCTGGCTGCGAAGTCAAACGGCATCGACGTGCGCCATCGAAGACGTACCCGGTTGATGAACCGGTCCAACACCGCCGGGAACATACCACCGGTGTCGTCTACATTACCTTTCGGGAACCTGCGATCATACGAGATAACGGATTTATGCCCGCCTCTACCCTTCTCCGTCGTCCGGCTCTTGCGCTGGCGTTCTGGGCCTGGCGCCCTCGCCGCCGTCACTACGTTGCTCGGGCGGCTCACGAATGGGCCTCAAACCCAAACCAAGCCTGCGGTGCTTTCCGGCATTGACGGGTGGTCGCATATCCAGCTTTTTCCGCAGACGGCAACGGCTCGCCTACAGTCAGCGCGGTACGTCGAAGGACGATTTCTTCCACATCATTGTACGGCGCGTCCCTAGCGGGGCCGTCACGCAGTTTACTACAGGGCGGCCAACGACATCAGCCCCGCGTGGTCGCCCGATGGTTCGCAACTGGCTTTTCTGCGGGTGAGCGAGGGCAAGGCCCGTGCATCGCATTCCCGGCGACAGGCGGGGCTGAAAAGCAGATCGCCGAATTTGCCGCCGTCGAGACGTCAGCAGACGCTGTCCGGCGCTTTCGTGGTCGCCTGACGGACGAACGCTGGCAGCGGTCGTCGGCGGCGAAAAACAAGCCGCGTGCCATCGCGCCTAATCTCGGTCGCCGGACGGCAGCCTTCAGCGTGTAACTACGCCGCCCAGAGGGCTCGGACGGCGATTGGTCGCCTGCGTTTTCTCCCGATGGATCGAAACTAGCCTTCACCCGCGGCGCAGAACATCGATAGCTTCCGACTTTATGTCGCCAATGCGAACGGGGCCAATCCGCACCGCGTCACTTTCGATGAAAGCGGCATCCGCGGCATGGCGTGGGCTTCGAACGGACGACCTGATCTTCGCCTCCATCGCGCAGCAGCCGCATTCGATTTGGCGCATTGCGGTGAACGGCGGAAGCCCGCACGAAGTGATCGGAACGGGCGACCAAGCGCGCTACCCCGGCATTTCGCCCGCGGCGCGCCGGCTTGCATATACCGATAGCCCAATGGTAACTTCCGTGTGGCGCGCAGCGCTGGGCGGGGTGCAGGAGCCGAGGCGGACAGCGAACGTCCGATTCTGCGGTCGAATGGGCGGGAAAGGCTGGCCTCATATTCGCCGGACGGAAAACGAATCGCCGATATTTCAGATCAGACCGGCTTCGAAGAGATCTGGGTTAGCGATGCGGAAGGAAACAATCGAGTCAGAATAACCAACTTCGCAGCTTCGGCGGAGCACCCGGCGCTTGGCCGTGCATCGTGGTCGCCCGACGGCAAATGGCTCCTGTTTGACCAAAGCGGCAATCATGGAGACGAAATCTGGAAGACGCCCGCTATTGCGGGTTCCAAGCCGGCACGCGTACTCACCGGGGGCCATGGCGCGTCCTGGTCGCACGATGGCAAGTCGATCTACTATTCAGAGCGTGGTCAGATCTGGAAGGCCGAAGCGGATGGGGGCCGCCCTGAACAACTCACCGAGCGCGGCGGCAATGGCGCACCTGCCGAATCGCCCGATGGAAAGTTCGTCTATTATCGAATGCGAGGAGCGAGCATCTGGCGCGTTCCAGTGGGAGGCGGCCCGGCCGAACCGGCGCTGGAACTCGACACGCCGCTAATCGGCGATCCCCTGCCCTTCAAAACCGGAATTTACTACCTGTCATTGGAACGATTCGATCGATTCGACCGGCCGCTTACGCTCGCCTATCACGACTTCGGCTCCAAGATGACCACCGCGGCGATTCGTTTGCCCGGCCGCAATTTTGGATACACGCCGGTGTTTTCCATCTCGCCGGATGGAAAATGGATTCTCTTCGCGCGCGTGGACCAGAGCTTGACAAATCTGATGCTGGTGGAAAACTTTAAGTAACGCAACCACCGGCGCGGCGCACCTCCTTGAGGTTGCCGTTGTTAAGTAGTCGACGTTAAATCGTCGACCGCGATGCGCGGAGCGAGCCCACGCGCGCGGCGAAGTAAGAACCGAGAACAAGTAAACACGCCACAGCTTGCGCCGCAAGCGTTTCGACGGTGGGGAATATCGAAAGCCAGAGTCCCATCCACGATGGGATCACCTTTGCAAGCCCGGGCAGATCGGTCGTTGGAATCCAATGCGCCAATTGCATCTCCTGCGCCTCCTCTCCCACCATCACCAGCAGTACCGCGCCTAACAGCATGCCGGTCAAAACCAACATCCGTCGATAAGGCAAACGGCGATGGGCGATAAATGTCAGGATTGCGACAATCCCCGAGAAAAACACTCCCAGCAAAACACCATATCGAATCGGCCCGGGGCCAAGCTTCAACCGGTAGCTCTGCAGAAACAGCACCACCTCAAACCCCTCGCGATATAGCGAGGTAAATCCAAGCGCTGCTAAGCCCCACCAGAGGCTTTGTTTGGATGACGCCGGTTTGCCCTCGTTTTGTAGAAGTTCCTGCTTCTTCTTCGTATGGAGCGAAATCCAGCCGGTCCAGTAGAGCTTATGAAAGAACCAGTTCATGACCACGAGCAGCACAACGATCGCTAGCAGGCCTGTGGCAGCCTGGATAGCGAGGGCTGAGATCGTCGTACCGAGCTCATCGATCACCCCTATGGCAATACGCCAGGTAACCAAACTGGCGAGCGCCGCCACACCGGCGCCTGCCGCAACCGGACGCCGATAGGCGGCGCTCGAGCCAACCATTCCAGCCGTGACGGCTGCCAGAACAAGAATGCATTCCAAACCTTCCCGAAAGACAAGTACGCTGATATCGAGAATCGCCGCGGCGCCATCAGAATGAGGCGCGAGGGGATTGGGATTCCCGTTGGCGGTGAACCCTTCGAAGAGCAGTAGAGCGGCAAGAGCCAATCCACCAATCCAGAGCGCGGTAGAGAGGAACAAGCTCAAGGCCGGGCGCGGAATGTTCTTGTCCGATCGCTTCTCCATTTCCTGCGCCGCTCTCTTATGTAAGTCCATTACACTTCAGATGCAATTGAGTGTCAACAAGGTTAATTCTTTGGCGTGGATGCCCGCCCTTGCTGCGTCGCGGCGGAACGCCACTTGCAACACGAGGGCATCTGCCGCTCACATCAAAGCGAGAACGGCGGAAGGCGTCCGCGGCGCAACAGCCTCCAACTGAGCGTACATGGCAATCACAGGATCGGTACTGCGGCGGAAATCATCGGCCAATCGTCCCAGGCCACGAGGGTCGAGACCCATACGGCCGATCAATTGGTTAAGCGGCAATAGCCACTCCAATCGCGTCTGCGCCCGGTCTCGATTGACCTGCAGATAATGCAACATGGCGCGAAGAGCCATCTCTCGATGCGGGATATCGGGCGGCAGGTCAGCCAAATCGGTATAGAAGGCGCACTTCTCGCGAAACTCCTCCGCGGAGTCGGGCCGTGAAGAGTCCCTTCCGCCATCCGGCCAATCGCGTAAGGCGGCCAGTACGTCGGCAAACTTATCCTGCCACTCCGCGGAGGCGCGCGCCGCATTCGGCAGAGAGGAACCCATTGAGTCGAAAATCAGGTTGCGATATTGGCGTGCGATGGCCGAACACTCAGTGGATTCACAGGATCGTAAGCCGCTTGCGGCGCCCGATTTACTTGCGGCGGCGGCCTCCGTCGATTGAATGGGCTGCAGCGGCGCCAGGCGTATGCTCTCGTTAAAAAAGCGGATCGCGGCCGCGGATCGTTCGTCGAGTAGCATTCCCGGCGCCGAGCCGTTCGAACCCGACATTACGTCGTCATCGGCGCATCTCGCGGCCCCGAAGTTCGCAACCAGATAGAGACGGTAGGCCTCAATCAGGGGAAGAGGCGAGGCGTTGCGGTGTTGGATGTCGATAATCAAGCCTTGGATAGCGGCCCCTGCTTCGGGTAAATAGAACGTGAATGAGCGATCGTCGCGCGAAATCTTCTTCAAAGCGGCGGTGAAGGTTACGAGGGCGCTGGCGAATTGCTTGTCGTCCAACGTAGAATTGGCCAGGGCGTGGGCGGCGGGCGCTATTTCCGCCGGGGACGAGATCAGGGCCAGCCTTTCCTGAACGAACTGAAACGCATCGCCGTTGCGGACCTCTTTCGCCGTGAAGGCGTGTTGCGCTACTTGCGACAGCGCCTCATAGTACCTGGAGACGTCGAAAACGAGAACGTCCTCGCAAGAAGCCGCCGGCAAGTCAAGCGGCGGCATGCCTAGAAAAAGCTCCCGCGCCTTAGCCGAATTCAGGGGCAGCATCTCCTCCACCGCGCGCGTTCGCAGCGAAAGCGCATCCAGGTTTTGCGCGAAAGCGCGCTGCTGAAAGCCCGCATTCGACGAAATGTTCGGCATAGCATTGCGTCGCTTATAGGGCTGCTGCGCCTCGGCTGCGCGCGCGAAGGCCTCTTCGATCAATTTGATGCGCCGTGGAACGTCAAGTGAATCGAGTTCCGCGATGCGCAGCAGGGCATCGGCCGCAAACTCGCCGGGCGCGCCGTGAGCCATATCCACCGCAGCTTCGAGATCGATCTTAGAAGCAGATTCGACCGGCGCGGCAGCTAAGCCAATGGGGAAAAGAAGCAAAACCAATGGGAATCGGAGCACCGTATTCATTGTGGCATGTAGCCTTAGAACTCGAAAACGAGAGCCCGTACCGAGTGCCGTTCGCGGTGCTGCCGGCATTATGCCCAATACGGCGCTATCACCGGGTCAGAGGCCATCTTTGGACAAGCCGGTCCAACGGCAGGTTTGATAATTAAGCGGCACGCATCATAAAATGCGCGCGGGATAAGCGATTGACCGGAGTATCATATACGGATGCAATGTTGGCATCGTCTTCTCCCGTTGAGTTTCGCCGCCGCTTCCTGCTTGCTGGCGCAGAGCGCGCCTCCCATCGACAACGAACAGGCGCATGTAGTCTTTGCGCACGATCAGCCTCACTCTAAGTCGCAGCCTCACGTACATAAACCGAATCGCGTAATGGTTTATATGCAAGCCGGAAAGCAGGAGTTCACGTCCGCCGATGGCAAAAAGACCACGCTCACATTTAAGGCAGGCGACGTGAAATGGAGCCCGGGAGGCGGCGTGCATACCTCGGAAATCATTAGCGATACGCCCGTAGCCATCGTCGAGGTGGAAGTCAAGAAGCCGGGCGATCCCGCCAAGAAAGTCACGACGGCGCTCGACCCTCCGAAGATCGACCCTAAACACTACAAAATTGAGTTCGAAAACGATCAAGTCCGCGTCCTTCGAGTGAAGTTCCCGCCTCACCAGGGGGCCCCGCTACACGAGCATCAGCTTAATCGCGTGGTGGTCTATCTCAGCGATCAGAACACCCGCATCACCGCAGCGGACGGCAAGGTGGAAATGGCTTCACACAAAGCCGGCGAAGCGAGCTGGGGAGGCCCCGCCAAACACAAAGAGGACAACATGGCAGAGACTCCGTTCGAAGCGATTGTCGTGGAGTTAAAAGATTAGTTCACCAATGCCGATCGAACCCGCGCCGCGCGCGTCTTGGCACAGGCGCGTCGGGTTTGCAGCGATGACCGCGGCGCGGTTCGCGCTTGCTTTTGGGATGTTTCCTTACGGCATTTCCAAGTTATTGCTCCTGCAGTTCCAAGTGGGAGCGTCCATTTACGCGCAGCCTCTGGGCAGCGCATTGGGCCCCACTCTCACTTGGGCCTTTCTCGGCTATTCACCGGCGTTCCAGTTTCTGCTCGGCGCCTGCGAAATCATTCCCGCTACTCTTCTCCTTTTCGCGCGTACACGCCGGCTAGGCGCGCTACTGCTGTTTCCCGTTTTGCTCAATGTCACGCTGATTAATTACTTTCTGGACCTCTGGGCCGCCACCCGAATCATCAGTTCGGCGCTCTTAGCCCTTAATGTATTTCTGATCCTCTACGACTATCAAATGTACCTGGGTTTTCTATCGCGCCTGCTCGCCAAGCCAGAACCCATCGCGAATCGGAAGCTGCGCTTATCGGCCAAGATCGCAAGTTTCGTTGTTCCTGCCGCCGCACTGACGGCGTTCGGTTTCATGTTCCATTCGCAGGTTGCGGCACAGCTCGATCCATTTACCGACTTCATCGGCAGGCGTCAGATCAACCGCGCGGGAAGTTGGACCATTGATTCCTTACAGGTTGCCGAAGCGCGGATTCCCGCCGCCGAGGGCGCCTCGCTCTACTTCGATTTCAATAAGGGCTGCGTTTTCGATGATGGGCTTCGAAAGGAGCGCGGGACTTATGATGCAAAGCGCTCGGACCGAACCTTCCACATCGAGGGAATTCGGTTGGAGGGAACCGTAAACATGATCCAAGGCTCTTATAAAATGGAGGGAGACCGGCTGTTTCTCAATGGCCGCAGCGGTAAGGAACCTGTTTCGATGGTTTTGCGCCGAGACCGCTGGGGCCGGAAGCCGAAATAACAAGGCCTTGACGGCATAAACCCTCTTTTTTACCCGCCATACCCAATCGCAGGCATGCCATATACCGGCTTGTAGTGACAACCATCTTTCGCTACTCCCCGTCCATCTCTATGGAGGCTCAATGGAGCTCCACAAATTCTTGGGAGGAAAAATGCAAACTTTTAGTCTTTTGAGGCGTCCGCAACAGGCAATGCTAGTCGGCGCGTTGGCTTTGGGGCTCACGGGCCTCGGAATCGCCGGCGTGGACCATTTGCGGAGCGACAACGCGCCGGTCGCCGTGAAATTGGCCGATCCGAATCAGGCGCCTAGCCGAACCGGCTTTGCCCCGGTGGTGGAAAAAGTGGCCCCCGCCGTAGTAAACATCTCTTCCAGCAAGGTCGTTAAGGCCCCGACTGGCTATTTTCAGAACAACTCGTTTGAGCAAAATGACGATCAATCCGACGATCCGAGCGATATGCTGCGTCAGTTCTTCGGCGGCAATCCCTTTGGCGGCCGGAATCGCGGCGACGTGCCTCGGGAACAACGCGAGCAGGGATTGGGCTCTGGCGTGATTGTCAGCTCCGATGGATACATTCTTACCAATAATCACGTGGTGGATGGCGCGACCGATATCCGCGTCAGCCTGGGCGACAAGCGCGATTTTAAAGCGCGCGTCATCGGAACCGACCCGAAAGTCGATATCGCCGTGTTAAAGATTGACGCCACCAACTTGCCGGCAATCGTTTTCGGCGATTCCAGCAAAGCCCGCGTGGGCGATTATGCCATCGCAGTAGGCGACCCGTTTGGCGTAGGCCAGACTGTCACCATGGGCATCGTGAGCGCCAAGGGCCGTACCGGCCTCGGTATCGAACAATATGAAGACTTTATTCAGACCGACGCGCCCATTAATCCGGGCAACTCCGGCGGCGCTCTGGTCAATGACCGCGGAGAACTGATCGGCATCAACACCGCAATCCTGGCACATGGCTCGGAAGGCAACCAGGGCATCGGCTTCGCTATCCCGGCCAATCTGGCGCGAACCGTAATGGACCAGCTCGTGAAGTATGGCAAAGTGCAGCGCGCCTTCCTCGGAATCGTTCCTCAAGACGTGACCCCAGCTATCGCAGAGGCATTTGGCCAGAAGAGCCTACAGGGCGCTTTGGTCGGCGATGTGAGCGCTGACGGACCCGCGCAAAAGGCCGGCTTACGTAAAGGCGACATCATTCTCAACATCAACGGAAAGCCCGTCGCGGATGCCAATGATCTGCGCATGACTGTCTCGATGATGCAGCCCGGATCCACCGTGCAGCTTAAAGCGGTGCGTGACGGCGCGGTTCACGATTTCACTGCCCAACTTGGCGACCTACCCGGAACCCAGGCGAGCAATCGCGAGTCGAACGGCGATAAATCCGAAAGCGCCCTGGCCGGCGTGGCGGTAGACAATCTGGATCCGCAGACTGCGCGCCAGTTGCACCTGCCCGCCAGCACGACCGGCGTGGTAGTGACCAACATCACCGCGTCCAGCCCGGCAGCCGACTCGGGCCTTCAAAAAGGCGACGTAATTCAGGAAGTCAACCGCAAGCCCGTCTCCAATACCTCGGAGTTCGAACAGGCGGTGCGCGCCTCCAAACATGATCCTCTGCTTTTGGTAAACCGCCAAGGCAACACCATGTACGTAGTGGGTTAGGCCGCATGGCCTTTCCACACGCCTAACTAAGGCGTGTCGTTTCCGCCGGCCCCGGCGTCCTCCGACGGGGCCGGCTTTTTTTGTTCTGCGCTGCCCAGTTATGATTGAATTTAATGGCTCAAATCCTGGACGGCGATCGCATCCGCGATGAAATCCTGCACGAACTGAAGCCTCGCGTCGATAGCGCTGACTGCCACGGGCCGGCCGCCAGGGCTCGCGGTGGTGCTGGCGGGACATAATCCCGCATCTGAGATTTATGTGCGCAGCAAGATCAAGGCCTGCCACGATCTGGGCATTTTTTCGGAATCGCTGACGCCGCCGGAGACGGTGACGACGGAAGAACTGCTTGGCGTCGGTGGAGCAATTGAACGCGCGGCCGGATATCGACGGCATCCTGGTGCAGCTTCCGCTGCCGAAGCAGGTGGATGAGAAGCGGATCCTGCTGGCCGATCGCGCCGGAAAAGGATGTCGATGGGTTTCATCCCGTGCAACGTCGGGCAGGCTCGCCACGGGCTGCCCGGGCCGCGCGCGTGCACGCCGGCCGGGATTATCGAGATCCTGAAGCGCAGCGGGCATCGCGATGTCGGGCAAGCGCGCGGTGGTGGTGGGCCGCAGCGACATCGTGGGTAAACCGATGGCGTTGCTGCTGCTGCACGAAAACGCGACGATCACGATTTGCCATTCGAAGACGCCCGATCTGGCGGCCGACGTGCCGCGAGGCGGATATACTGGTGGCCGCTATCGGACGGCCCGCCATGGTGACGGCGGATTATCATTCGCCCAGGGGCGGTTGTGATCGACGTGGGCATCAACCGCCTGACCAAGTCGGGAAGACGTGGCGCGCATCTTCCGCGATTCGACGGAAAAATTGGCGGCGTTGGAAGCCCGCGGAAGCGTGCTGGTGGGCGATGTCGACCCGATCGCGATGGCGGAGCGATCGTCGGCCTACACGCCGGTTCCGGGCGGAGTAGGGCCGCTGACTATCGCCATGCTGATGTCGAATACGGTCGCGTCCGCCGAGCGGCGGCGCGGCGTATGCTGAAGGTCGGATTGACCGGCGGCATGGCTTCGGGCAAAGAGTTCGTGGGCGAAGCGCTGGCAGAGCTTGGGCTGCTTCGTGATTCACGCCGATGAGATTGGCCATCAGGTTCTCGCGCCGGGGGGCGAAGCATATGAGGATGTGATCCGCGAATTCGGCGGCGGAGATTGTTGCGCCTGACGGGTCCATCGACCGGCGTCGCCTGGCCGGCCTGGTATTTCACAATCCCGAGCGTTTGGCGCGGTCTGAACGCTATCGTTCATCCGCCCGTTTTGCGCCGCGAGGGCGGAGCTGGCGGACGCGTTTTTCGCCCGCGATCCCCATGGAATCGCGGTAGTGGAAGCGGCCATTTTGATCGAAACCGGCAGCCACCGCCGCTTCGACAAGCTGATTTTGGTATTCTGCGCTCAGGAGCAGCAGATTGACCGCGCCTTGCGCCGTGAGGGGGCGGCAGAGGCTGACGTCCGCGCGCGCATTGGACGCCAGATGCCGCTGGAGGAAAAACGAAAGTACGCGGATTTCGTCATAGATACTTCAGGCACGAAGGAAGAGACGTTACGGCAGGCCTGCGCGGTGTATGAAACGCTGCGCCGATTCGAATCGGAGAAATAAATGAGAGCCGTTCGAACCCTATTCTGGACGTTGGCGATTCTCGCCGCTTTTTTTGCCGTGATTCGCCTCGCCCCTGTGCATAGCAGTTCCGGCCCCATCTGGGAGGGCCCGGCGGCAGCCGCTGCCCGGCCTATACGGCGGATGAGCAGAACAACATCGATATCTATCACGCCTCGCGCGACGCTACGGTCAACATCACCTCTAAGCAATACCAGCGCGACTGGTTCTTCCAACCCTATCCAGTGGAAGGCGCAGGGTCGGGTTTTATCATCAATTCCGATGGTTTGATTCTCACCAACAACCACGTGGTCAAGGGGTCCGATCAACTGACAGTAACTCTTTCCGACAAGAAGACCCTGAAAGCGACGCTCGTGGGCTACGATTCCATACGAGATCTGGCGCTTCTAAAAGTGGATGCCGGGCGGAAGTTGCCCGCACTGCGTCTGGGCGATTCGGAAAACCTTGTGGTGGGGCAGAAGGTACTCGCTATCGGCAATCCATTTGGACAATTCGGCGGCACATTGACGCAAGGGATTGTCAGTTCCCTTGACCGCACTATCCAGACTGAGGAAAACCACCAACTGGAAGGCATGATCCAGACGGATGCCGCCATCAATCCCGGTAACAGCGGCGGACCACTGTTGAATTCACATGGCGACGTGATCGGCATCAATACGGCGATCTATGGGCCCCAGGGAAATATTGGCATTGGCTTCGCGACGCCGATCAACCGCGTCAAAGGCATGCTCGATCAATTCGAGAAGACCGGGCATGTGGCGCCGCCGTGGCTGGGCGTCCAGACCGTTTTCGTTTCGGAAGACCTTTCCCAAATGCTGGAACTCCCCCGCGGCGGCGGTCTGCTGGTGCAGCAAGTGGAAGCGCGGATCTCCCGCCCAGCAATACGGCTTGCGCGGCCCGAAGCAGATGGTCTATGTAGGTAACTATCCGCTCGGCATCGGCGGCGATCTGATTCAGGCGGTGGATGGTCAACCTGCCAACAGCAGCGAAGTGTTGAAGCGCATCATGGACAAAAAGAAGGCCGGTGACACGATCGAGCTCACCGTCTATCGCAACCGCGCGACGGAGAAGGTTCGCGTTAAATTGGGCGAGGCTCCGGACCGCTAAACTAGCGGAGTGCGCATGCCGCCACGGCCGATATTGGTCGGCCATTAAGGCTTAGAGGCCTTCTTAAGCGCAACCGCGTTCATACAGTAGCGCAATCCGCTTGGCGCCGGGCCGTCGGGGAACACATGCCCAAGGTGGGCGTCGCACGTATTACAGGTGGTTTCTACTCGTCCCAGAAAACTGGGACCGTCGAATCTATATGCAATCACGTTCGCCGCTACGGGCTGGGTAAAGGAAGGCCAGCCAGTACCAGATTCGAATTTCTCGGACGCATCGAAGAGCAAAGTATCGCAGCACAGGCAGGAATAGAGGCCCGGTTCGAACAAACTACACATTTGGGAACTAAAAGCGCGCTCCGTTCCCGCTTGGCGGGTGACGCGGTATTCCTCGGGACTCAGCTGCTGGCGCCATTCAGCATCGGTCTTTTCGATCTTGCGATCTGGCGCGGGGTTGCCCTTCTTAGCGAGGTTCAAAATGTCTGGCCATTTCAGCATCATTATCTTTTGATGCTCCCACGAGGCGGTTGGCCGCGCAATAGTAATTGAGTTCTACAGATCGCGGGCTTTGTCCGTTCCGCGAAAGCGCGATGGCGAAACCCTGGCGGGTTGGTGGCTCAGAGTGGCACAGACCACTTGAGCAGTCTTTCGTTTTCCATCGCTGCGATCTGCCTACTCATGAGGAAGCCCAACTCCGAATACCGGCGGGTTCCGGGCTGCTTCTTTTCCTTTGTAGCCGGTCGGATCAACTCGTAGTTTCCGTGCTTGACGCCGTAAAACGATAGCCCGCATTGGATCCCTTGAAAGTCAAGTCTGCGTAAGGCAAACTTACCCTTGTAAACCCATTGTTTTACAACGGCAGGTTTCATCCAGAGGGCATCCGCATGCTTGCTGTGTTACAGGTTCACTTGAACCAATCAGCATGGGGGAGTCACTTAATGATACTGAATCGCTATATCGCAATTGGTCTCTTTGCCGGAATCGCCGGCGCTCAGACTACAACGTTTACCGCAGCCAGTACGAATAATACTTCGGCGTCGTCAAACTTTGCCGGAAACACAGATACCCGAGCCGGAGTGTTAAACCCGAACTATGAACCTATACCCCGGAATGTCTCCAACCTGGATGTACATGACCTGGTTACATCTGGCTTCGCCGGCAAGATCTTCGTTAACTTCTTGAACTGGTTTTCCACGACTTACAATTGCACGGCCAACCCTTCAGACGCGGGCATCGGGGGCTGGGGACCGAGTCGCCTCACTTGTAACAGTCATATTCTGACGCAATACAATTCCAACGATGCTACCCAGGTGCATGCCCAGATGAACGATATCGCCTCCCGTCACTTTGACGGCGTCGTCGTGAATTACGAAGCCAAGAGCGCATCCGGTTTGGAAATTGGATCGATCCAAAAGATCCGTGACGATCTAGATGCCAGGTGCGCCGGCGCCTCCTGCCCGGTTCAAATGGTCATCATGACCGATGGCAGCGGGATCAAGTTTAGCCCGGGCTTCGGCGGCGCAACCGCGTGTCCGCAGCCAGGTTCCAGCGCGACGGCAAACGAGAATTGCATCATCGCTCACATGAAGGACGATCTCTGTTACATGAATCAGAATTACTTTGGCGCACCCTCTTACCTGAGAGTAAGCGGGCATCCGGTATGGCAGAGTTTCATAATTGAAAGTGGCTGGACTCTGAACTCGACCGGCGCGGCGCCTTCATGGGACGACCTTTGGATTCACGTTCAGCAGTTCGCGAATAACCTTGCCGGTAACTGTCCCGCGTTAAGCGCGACTTATGCGAATGCGCCAAATAATGGAGTTCCCGATTTGGAATTCGAGAATGCTTCCGGGTTCAGCCATGATGGATCTTCCGCCAATAGTCAAGGCGCTTTCGCCTGGATTCACCCCGGCTCGGGAATTTCTACTCAGACCTCGGCGGTGGCCAGCGATCTTTCCGATCTTACGTCGTTTTATCAGGCGGCACAGAGTAATTCGGCAAAAAATGCCTGGGGCGCGGCTTTTTCCGCCTTCAATGACGTCATGGCAGGATGGTCGCCCGCTCCCGCGGGACGTATCGAAGACAACGGCTGCGGCCGGACATGGTTGAATTCGCTGGCTGCCGGTAAGAGTTTTCTGCCCGGTTTTATCCAGGCGGTGACCTGGAATGACTACGACGAGGGTACACAAATCGAGACGGGAATCGACAACTGCGTTTCCAGCCTTACCGCCTCAATATCGGGTAATACACTCTCGTGGGCGGTAAATTTTGCCACCCGTTCGGATGGGAGCGCCGGCGATGACTCCACCATTGACCGGTTTAATATTTACGATTCGAGCGATGGGCAAAATCTAACTCTTGCGACAGGCCTGTGCAATCTTGGAGGAGGCGCGGCAATCAACGATCATCTCTGCACCGGGACGGGCAGCGCCACACGCTCTATCGACTTAAAGACGCTATTGCCTGGCGCGGGTATCCACAAGGTCTATGTACAAGCCGTGGGAAAGCCATCGATTCTGAATCACATTACTGCGCAGGCGCTAACCTACGAACCGGTCGCCGTCACAGTTTCGAGCCAGACCAGTGGAACAGCGAGTTCGCCGCTGACCGTAACGGCTTCGGCCGCGTCCTCGGCTACGGTAACGGGCTGGCACATTTATGTAAACGGCGCCGACGATTTTTCGGGTGGAACTACTAAGTCGATTTCGACTACGGTTCCCCTGACAACCGGCGCTAATACAGTGATCGTGCGGGCTTGGAATAGTACGGGAGCCTATGGCGATCAGACGTTTACAATTACGGGGAATTGATCGTGCGGTATGTCGGGGAGCCGCAACCGGCTCCCCGCGAACCGAATAAGATCAACCCATTCGTTTGGTTGTGACGACGGTTCCTTCAGTTGCGATGGTGCCTTGCGATTTGACGGTCCCACTTAGCGCGTACTCAGAATTGGGCACAAGCTTCCATTGGGCGCACCACGGCTCAGGAAACCTATCCATCTCGGCCAATTCCAAAGGCGGGGCGCCGCTGGTTTCCATTTTCTCCAGTGCGAACGCCTCTGTTATGAGTTCCAGGGAACCATCCCGGGCACACACGGCATTGCGGATTTCGTGGGCGGTTCGGAACTCTCCGCTGTACGATTCCACGCCCGGACTGCCGCTTAGCAGTCTGAATTGCATCCGGCCGTGAGCCAAGCCTCTTCCGACTTGTCCGTTAGACATCAAAAAAAGATCCAGGTAGCCCTTCACCGTGGCATAGCTCGGGGCAACAATCCGCCGATCTCGCCATACGCTGAGTGCGAGATCGAAGTCCCAGCGGCCGGTATAGCCGTGAACCACATCCGTGCGAGAAATTCCGGAGGCCGTCGCGAGTAAGCGCGAAGACCAGATCTGGAGTTTCTTTTCCGCCTGCTGCTGAAACACATCCGGAGCGGGATCTCCATCCGGCGGATCCATATGAATGACGGTCAAACCCGCTAAGTCAGAGGGGAGTTCGGGCTTTCCGTATTGGCAAACCGCGACGCTGTGATGCCCCAACCTGCCCGCCACAAGCCCGAACTCGAGCATAATATTGGCGCGCGGAACCTGGACCAACTTATCGCGGATTAAAGTCTGATCTTCTGCGCTCACGATGAAAACCGCGGCGCAGCATCGGCGAAGCATCGCCTCTAACACTTCAAACGTAAGAAAGCCCGGGTCGAAGACGTCGGTCCATAATTCAGCTTCCACATCATCGATATTGGAAAGGATTTTACAAACATGGCGAGCCTGTTCCAATGCTTCCGTTGAGGAGCCTACGAAGATGTGACGCTTCATAATGTTGTCATCAGCTACTTCAGCCGCGCGCCTGGCGCGATGTCTTCGTGGAAACCGGCCAGCACCGGTTTGCCGCCATCGACGGAAGCGGCGACGATCATGCCGTTCGACTCGATGCCCTTGAGTTTACGAGGTTGCAGGTTGGCGACGATATTACCATTGCGATTGAGCAACTGCTCCGGCGCATAGGCCTCCGCGATACCGGCGACGATGGTGCGCGGCTTGCTTCACCGATATCCACTTTCATATGCATCAGCTTGTCGGAGCCCTTGACCCGCTCGGCGGAAAGCACCTTGCCGACGCGCAGGTCAACCTTCAGGAAGTCGTCGATGGGGATCTTGGGGGACGCTGGTTCCGCCGGTTCGCGGCTTCTTTCCCACTAGCGCCGCCTGTTCGGCGGAAATTTTCTCCTCCAGCTCGCGCATGCGTCGCTACCGCGTCTTTCAATTCGATGCGTGGAAATACGGGCGAGACTTCGCCGATCTGGTGGCCGGCTTTCAGGCCGCCCCAGTGGAGCGAGTCGAACTTCGTGGAATCGAGCGGCTCGGTCATGCCGAGCTGCGCCCAGATCTTCGGCGGTAGATTGCGGCAGCACCGGCGACAAGCAGCGCAGTCGCCACGCGCAGCGCCTCGGCGGCGGTGTAGAGCGTGGCGTCAAGCGCCGTTCGGCTCCGGCTGCCTTGGCCAGTTTCCATGGCGCCTGCTCTACGATGAATTTGTCCACGGCGCCGAGATGCAGGCTCCAAACTGCTTCGAGGCCTTTCGAAAACTCGAAGCGATCGAAAGTATCTTGCACGGCAATGATGGTCTGTTCGGCGAGCACGCGCGATGGCGGGTCGCTTCGGCCACGCGGAATGGTTCCGTTGCGATACTGGTGGATCATGGTCAGCGTGCGGCTGGCGAGATTGCCCAGGCCATTGGCGAGATCGGAGTTATAGCGGCCCACCAGCGCGTCGTAACTGAAGCTGCCGTCCTGCCCGAAAACGATTTCGCGCAGCAGGAAGTAGCGCAGCGCGTCGGCGCCCATCACTTCGCGGATGGGCTCGGCGCGCACGATGTTGCCGCGCGATTTGCTCATCTTGTCGTTCTCGAACAGCAGCCAGCCGTGGGCGAAGACCTGCTTGGGCAGCGGCAGGTCGGCGGCCATCAGGAACGCGGGCCAGAAGACGGCGTGGAAGCGGACGATCTCTTTGCCGATCAGGTGCAGGTCGGCGGGCCACAGATCCTTCGCCATCCACCGCGCTCATGTAGCCGATCAGCGCGTCGAACCACACATAGAAGACGTGCTTGCCCTCCACCGGCAGCGGGATGCCCCATTTGAGGGTCGTGCGGCTGATGGAGAGATCGTTAAGCCCTTGCTTGACGAAGGAGATCACTTCATTGCGGCGCGATTCGGGCTGAATAAAATCGGGCTGACTTCGATATAGCTCGAGCAGCTTTCTGCGTAAATGCCGAGAGCTTGAAGAAGTAGTTCTCTTCGGTGACGGTTTCGGTAAGGCGTCCGCATTCCGGGCAGGGGTCGCCAGGCTTGGCGTCATTGACATAAAGCTCGTCGTAGACGCAGTATTGGCCGGTGTAACTGCCCTTATAGATGTAGCCGTTGGCCAGGCAGCGCTCGAACAGCCACTGTACCTTCTTGTGATGGCGCGGATCGGTGGTGCGGATGGTTCGGTCCACGCGAATGTTCAAGCTTCTCCCACTGCTTCTGGAATTCGGCCGCGATGGTATCGGTGAACGCCTGCGGCGATTTGCCAGTGGCTTCGCGCGGCGCGCTCTACTTTCTGGCCGTGCTCGTCGGTGCCGGTGAACATCACGGCGTCGAAGCCCTTCATGCGCTTGTAGCGCGCGATGGTTTCAGCCGCCATCGTCGTATAAGTGTGGCCGATATGCGGCGCGGCGTTCACGTAATAGAGCGGAGTGGTGAGATAGTATTTCATCGAGATAGGTTTAAATAGGCGAAGTTGGCTTCAGCGATAACCTTTTTCAGCGGCGCGCCGGATTGCAGCGGCGGCCTGGCGGCAGTCTTCGTATTCGGGCGCGTATGCGCCATCGCCCGAAACCTTGACGCGGATCTTTCCGTATGGCGTCGCGACTTCGGTCCACGAACGCGACCTGCACCCGGCGTTCGGCGGGGTAAATGCGTAGGCCGAGCGTGGATGTTTCATTGAAGATCAGTTGCGCCAGAGCTTCGCGGTCTTCATGACGGGCGATGGCGCGCAGCAGAGTGCCTGGGCGGCCCTTCTTCATCACGACGGGTTGCAACGTGACATCGAGCGCGCCGCGCTTCGAACAGGCGTTCCGATGCATAAGCGAGCACCTGCGGGTTCGAATCGTCAATGTTGGCTTCGATCACGGAAACGGTCTGAGCTTCGCTGGCGCCGGTGGTCTCGCCCAGGATGACACGCAAGACGTTGGCCTGGCCGGGGAAATCGCGGTCCCCCGCCCCGTAACCGGTACGCATGATCTTAAGCGGCGGCAATGCGCCGAATGACTTTGCGAGGGTGGCGGCGATGGCGGCGCCGGTGGGCGTGGTCAGTTCCATGGCAGGTCCGCGCGCGTACACGGGCGCGTTTTCGAGCAGCCGCGCGGTAGCGGGCGCGGGCACGGGTAGCACGCCGTGCTCGGTATCCACCGTACCGCTGCCGACGTTGACGGCGGAACAGAAAACGTCATCCACATCGAGCGAATCAAACGCCACGGCGGCGCCGACAATATCGGCGATGGAATCGGCCGCGCCGACTTCGTGAAAATGAACTTTCTCGATTGCGACCTGATGGGTTTGGGCTTCCGCCTCGCCCAGTTTTTGGAAAATGGCGGTAGCGTTGCGCTTGGCGCGCGCGGAGATCTCGGCGCCTTCGATCATCTTCACGATGTGAGAAAGGTGACGGTGCTTCTTCGTTTCTTCCACCGCAACGCGAAACTTGGTGGCGCCGATTCCCTGACGCTTGACGGTCTCGAAGGAAACCGTGGCGCCAACCGCCAGCGAATGGATAGCAGCGGCGATGGCATCGCGATCCGCCCCGGCATCGGCCAGCGCGCCGACGGTCATATCGCCTGCAGATACCGGAGAACGCGTCGAGATAGCAGATGAACGCCACGTTTCAATTGTAGCGGCGCCAACACGGCCGCGACGGCGCCACTCTGTTAGCGTTAGATTATGAAGACCATTTCTGTTCTCTTCAGTGTGCTGCTATTCGCGGCGAACAGCAATGCGCAACTCGTGCGGCCGGCCTCGGTGCAAGCCACGGGGAACGCCACAGTGCTTTCGAAGCCCGATCAGGCTCACATACAGATAGGGGTTGTTTCACAGGCTGCAACCGCGTCAGCAGCCGCTTCCCAAAATGCGGCTCAATTGAAGACAGCGCTCGACAAATTGAAGGCTGCCGCCGGGCCGAAAGCGGAGGTGAAGACTGCGAGTTATTCACTCAGCCCGAACTATGAGTTCCCGGCCCGCGGCGCGCGCGTACTGAAGGGATTCACCGCAAACAATGTGGTGGAGGTCATTACCGACGATCTCTCGAGCGTAGGCAAGATCATCGATGCGGCAACCGAATCCGGCGCAAACGAAGTGCAGTCGCTGCAGTTCACTTTGAAGGACCAATCGCAGGCGCGCGGAGAGGCGCTGCGGAAAGCGGCATTACTGGCGCGGGCTCAGGTTGAGGCGATGGCTTCTTCGCTCGGTCTGAAATTGGGCAAGGTGCTCTACGTCGATGAAGGGGGTGCGCCGCCTATCCGTCCATACGCATTTGCGGCGGCGGAGACAGCCAACATGCGGAGCACAAGCATTCAACCCCCGCAGGCCATCGAAGTACAAGCTTCAGTTACCCTTACAGTCGCATTAGAACAATAGTTGAGCAGAGCGCGGGCAGCCTAACGCCGCGGTCTTTGTTTGGCAGAAATCGCCTTCACGATCGCGCGGCCGCGCCCATCTTCCGGAAGAGGATTCTTGCCGTAAGCGATGGCCTCACAGAGCAGCGTCTCGATTTCGGGACGCGCCAAGGTGGCGGCGCTCTCCAACCGAACAAAACGAACCTGATTTCCGCTGCCTTGAAGGATTTTGCCCGGGTCGGGAAGCTTGGCTCCGTAATAGAAGAAAAGCGTTACGCCCTTTGCGTTTGAGGCCAGCGAAATAATGCAGTCCGACGCGCGTTCGGTGGAGCTGTAGCCGATCACGAAGAAGTTGTAGTTGTCATAGATCAATTCGTTGGCGGTAGGTAGCCGCGTACGCATGGCGGACCGGCAGGAGCGGATTAACTTCGCTACACGCGCGTCGAATTTAGCGATAAACCCGGTAAGCTGGGCCGCAGAAGCGGACGGCGCGGGTGGGAATGCTTTGGCCATATTGTCACTATACTTGGCCGCGACTTTGCATCACGCTTCAGTCCGCGCCCCCGGGATAGTGATGTGTGTTCGGCGCGCCGCAAGAACTGTAAATTTAACGCTTCGCCTCATATAGCGGCGCGTCATTGTGGCGTCTCAGACGATTCAGAGACTTCAGCAAAAAGAGGAACCTTATCCCAGGTGATGTTGTATCCATTTACCGAAGTTAACTCAACTAGCGCGGTCAAATATAACTGGCCTGTCACTCTATACTCGGCTACAGGGGGACTAAGAAGTGACTGCTCTTATCGGAAAAGGCAAAATTGCCCTGCTAGGAATTCCACTGTCAGCTATTTTGATTACCGCTGCAATCATTGGGGCTCAACCCTCGCCGGCAACGTGGCAGTTAGCGGGGAACGATATAACCAACTCTCGCAGCCAGCCCGCTGAAACCATCATTCAGCGATCTAATGTTGGAACACTGAAACCTAAGTGGACATTCTCCACCCAGGGAGACGTATCGGCAACTCCCACAGTGGATTCGACTGCCATCTACGTGCCGGATTGGAACGGAAATCTATATGCGATCTCGAGGAGTAATGGACAAGCTCTTTGGTCGCGTCCTGTCTCTCAGTATGACGGCTTTAGCGGCTCCTTCTCGCGAACCAGCCCAGCGATCTATAACACAGATCTGATCATCGGAGATGTGGAAAGCTCTGGCAAAGTGCATACGGGAGCGAATGTAATTGCCATCAATCGCCAGACGGGCGTGCTGCATTGGATGACACAGGTTGACAACCATCCCGCGGCGGTAATCACAGGGGCTCCCGTGGTCGCGGGCAGTACGATCATCGTTGGAGTTTCATCTAATGAGGAAGCGCTTGCCGACCAACCCGGTTACGCCTGCTGTACATTTCGCGGAAGCATAGTCGCCCTGGATGCGGGAACAGGGAAGATGCTTTGGAAGACTTACACCGTTCCTGCTAACGGGGGAGAGCCTGGCGGCTACAGTGGGGGCGCGATATGGCAGCCCGCGGCCATCGACGCCACAAACGGCTTCGTTTATATTGGCGTAGGAAATAACTATAGCGCGCCCCAATCTGTTGAGGACTGCCAGGCGTCAGTTAGCGCAGGAAAGAACGGTTCCTGCTTCGACCCTGCCGATTATTTCGATGCGGAACTCGTCTTGGATATACACTCGGGCGCGATTAAGTGGAGCAGACAGCTGCAAGGCTCAGATATCTGGACGGTGGCCTGTTCGAATCCCGTGGCAGGAGTAACTTGTCCATCGCCCACGGGACCGGATTACGACTTAGGAGGCTCAGGGCCTAACTTACTCCCTAATTTGGTGGCTGTGGGACAGAAGAGCGGCATTCTTTGGGGTCTCGATCCCGACACAGGTTCGGTGCGCTGGGGCACGGCTCTAGGTCCAGGCAGCACGCTAGGCGGCATCGAATGGGGTACCGCGACCGATGGCGAGCGGATCTTCGCGGCAATCTCGAACGCCTTGCACAATGCATACACGCTGGCGAAGGAAGGTCCCACCATTTCCTGGGGATCATGGAGCGCGATCAACGCCCGAACAGGGAAAATCGAATGGCAGACGGCGGACCCCACGTCAGGGGCCATTGACCCCGGCGCCTTGAGCGTTGCGAACGGCGTTGTCTATGCAGGCTCCTTTTCGGGGTTCATGTACGCGATGGACGCGCGAACCGGGAAGATGCTTTGGAATTTCGACAGCGGTGGCGCGGTGGTGGGCGGGCCTTCGATCGCCGACGGAGTGGTCTATTGGGGCTCGGGTTACTCGCACATCAAACCGGGTAAAGGAAACAATAAGTTATACGCCTTTGCACCCGCGCAATAGCGTAACGACGGGAATAATTGGAGGATGGAGCTTGGTTGCCAAACGAAAATATCGCGAAAGCGCGTGCAATTTAATACAATGACGGAAACCCATGCGTTCACGTCAACTTCTCGCGATCTTCAGCGCCTTCCTGGCAATGCCCTGCGCGTTTGCCCAGACCGATCGAGCTCCCCTACCTGAGCCGGCAAACGAAACGATTAAAACTCTTGTTAGCCGGCTGGAACTACAGCGCTATAAGGCAACCATCCGGGGCCTAACCAAGTTTGGAGATCGCAGGGAGGGGACTGACCGGAACCGTCAGGCGATCGACTGGATCGAAGCGCAACTCAAAAGCTATGGATGCACGAACACCGAGCGCATCCATTATGAATACAAGCCGGTGGCTCGTGGCGGCAGAAATGGCGCAGCAACGGCAGGCGGGGGCCGCGCAGGAGCAACGCCGCGGAGCCAACGCCACCGGTGCAAACGCTCCGGGTGCAACTGCCGCCGGTGGGGACGGCGCCGGACGCGGTGGTGAGGCAGCGGGGCGTGGCGGCGGCGCGGCCGCGGCGGGCGCGGAGGCGTTCGAGGAGTTCCCGGCGGCGCAGTGGTGCGAGGCGAACGCGGCTTAGAGGCCGTCAATAACGATCCGGACTACAGCATGACACACGGCTTCGCGAACTCAACAGCCAACCCACCACGCCCGGCCCGCGCGAGGAGGTCTATTGCACGAAAGTCGGCTCGACGCATCCTGAAGAGATGTACATCATCGGCGGCGCACATGGACGGCATCGGCTGGGGCGAAGCCGCCAACGACGATGGATCCGGCACAGCTCTGGTGATGGAAATCGCCCGCGTTTTCAGCAGCCCCGACGTGCAGTCACCGAGCGATCGGTCCGGTTCGCGCTCTGGAACAACGAAGAGACCGGCACCGAATGGCGCCCGCGCATATGTCGATCAGCGGAAGGATCTTCCAGGGCAAGGAGGATCCCCGCCGGCTCCGGCAAATATCCCGAACCGAAGTGGCTCGGCATGATTCAACACGACATGATGATGTTCGACCACGGCATGCCGCATCAAGGATGGCACAGTCAGCGAACATCAGCGCCCCGAAGCCGACGTCAATATCGAGTTTCAGATGACCTCGAAATTCGCGGCGCAGGCGCAGGAGCTGGCGTGGGCAATTCCAGGCCGCCAACGAAAAATACGCCACCGATTATCCGGCCGCGGTGGGCCCTCACATGACTAACACGGATTCCGGGCCGTTCATGGAACTGGCTGCCCGCCTCAGCCTGCGCGAACTGGAACGCGGCTCGCAGATCGGCGAAGGGTGGGATCCGAACCACCATCAGCCAACCGACGTGTACTCGCACTATTCGGACGGCGATTTTCGGCTCGGCCTGAATGCCGCGCAGACGACGTTGGGAGCTGTATGCGCAACTGGCCGGCGCAAAACTAAAGTGATTCGTGAGAAGAATCTGTGGTGAGGTCCGGTTCGGGCAGTTTGCCAAGCGAGTGAAGATAACCCGCTGGAGAACTCTTTCCGGGCGCGAAAATAGTTGAGGATGAGTTCGCGGTGGGCGCGTAAAGTTCTGGCGACTTTCTTCATCGGCTCGATCCGCGAGCGCATCACTTGGCGGCACCATTGGTCGAGGAACTTGGCGGCCCAGGCGGTGGACTCGTAATTCCAGAGTTGCTGGAAGTCTTCCTTGAGCAGATAGGCGCGAACGCTCTGGAGGTTGTAGCGCACCAGATCTTTCAGTTTCACTTTCTGGTTGGCGGTGAGTTCAGCGGTCCGGAACGGATCCGCAACCGGATTTCCTTCCAGGAGAGTTTGCAAGGTGATCCATGAGGACGGAGGTCCGTTAATCTACAACGGCTCAGAAGACGACCAACGCTCCTTCGATTCCACCTGCCGCAAGTTTTACCGCTTCCTCAGTCAACCCAAGAGTTGAAGCCGCCATCACCCACATATTCCACCGACGGGCCCTCCCGTATCCCCCAAAAATAAGATCCTCTGCAGAGCTTCGCATCCAACCCTTGCATGGAGAGGTGAAATCGCAAGGCCTCGACGCATAGAGCATGATCGGCGCATCAACGCCCAAGTCCGTTAGAACTCTTGGGCATGGAGACATGCGCCGCGATGCGCTGCTCCCGGCTGTTTGCGCCTCTCCTAACTACCGTCTCGAAAGTCTATCAGCATGCGAAAGCTCTCTGCGATTGTATTCAGCTTGTGGTCGATCAGCGTCGTCGCGACCGCTCAGCAAACGGCCCGGCCCATCACAAGTGACCCGGCATCCGACACTACCCAACCGGCTCCCCCCGCAGCACAAGACCCAGAACCCTCCGGCGGCATCCATTGGGGATCGCTCATCCGCGAGTGGTGGCTATGGGTCGCAATGGAACAGACCGAACGGATCGTCAAGGAGACCGAAGACCCGAGATCAACTGAGCGGACCCTTTCTTCCGCGATTGGTTCAACACCGTTTCCGATGTACCATTTCGACAACTGGAACGACGGCGGCAAAGTCGTTCACCTCCTATCTGGCGCACCCGACGCAGGGGGCCGTCGCGGAGGCCATATTCTGGCAGAACAACGACCATGTCCGGTTTTCCGAGCAGGACTTCCACAGCGCCGGCTACCGGCACGCTCTGCTGCAGGCCTTCGCATTCGCCACCGTCGATGCGGTGCTGTGGAAAATGGGACCCCTCAGCGAGTCCAGTATCGGCAACGTCGGCCTTCCGGTTCACTGGTGGGACCGGGACTGCAAGGCGCTCCACATTCCCTGCGTCGACCGGACCGGCGTGAGCGATATGGTGATGAACGAGGTGGGAGGGACGGCAATGACCATCGGCTTCCAATGGCTCGACAAGCACGTTCAGAAACGGATCGAAGATCGTGTACAGAGCCGGGCCCTGATCGACACCACACGTATCCTCACGAATCCGCCCGCAGTCGGTTGCCAACCTCATGCGCTTCCGGGCGCCCTGGTTCCGCGATAACCGCCGGTGAGGATTGAAGAGTGCTCCTGATTACCGCCGGTTTTATTGCCGGAGCACGGTGAAGCGGCTGATCGAATATCCAAGCGCACCACCCATGAAGACATCCGACAAGAAATGAACATTGAGCGTGAGCCGTGAAAATCCGACAAGCGACGCCAGGCCATAGGCGGCGTAAGGCACCCAGCGATGGTTTCCATATCTCCGCGCGATGATTGTGGCGACAGAAAACGCTTCCATGCTGTGCCCGGAAGGAAAACTTCCATTTCCTCGTATGTATGAGGTCGGTGAGCTGCTGGTCGCAAACCAGCCGGAAGCCGGGTAACGGATTGGCCTGACCCGCATCGTGGCATCCTTCAAAGCCGTCTGCACCAACGCGGCATCAGCCATCGCTTCACCCGCCAGCAAGGCCGTGTGCTGCATCTTCGAATCTTTGCGGATCCGCCCGACGGCATACAGCGAGGCCGAAAGCGCGCCCATGCCGAAAGCCTCGGCGTTGCCGTTAACAATGTGGTTGAACCCATGGAATGTCGTCGTGCCGCGGAAATACGCCGCTTCGCGATCGGGTCGAGAAAGAAGAGTCCCGCCGTGGCTCCCAGGACAGCAGCGGTGGGAATCCAGTTTCGACGCTGCGTAACTCTGGCCGGAAAAGACCAAATGTGCTTCTGATCATCGACCCAGTTGTGGAACATGAGTTTCCAGGAGATTGGCCGCTCATACTCGGATTCCGATAGTGCGGCCGGCGGCGCGGCGGTCTCAGGCAGCCCAACAGTCTCCGGCGGTTCATTCGCCGTGGGAGCAGTGGGCAGGTTCTGATCTGGTGGCGTTATTTGAGCGATTGCCCGGCCTGGAATCAAAAGAGCGGACAGGGCTATCGCGACAACCGGAAGCTTCGAAAGAATTCCCGCAGGACGTCCGAAATGGATGGCTACGACGACAAGAGATAGCAGAAAAAATAATAGGCCCAGAAAAACTAGCAACATCCGCCGAGTGTATCGACCGTGCGGATACCGTGTCAATGCTCTTGGGGCTATACGTGCCGGGAAAGAAGCGCTGCATTGGACATCATTCGATAGCCCCAAAATGGTGGATGTAGCCATTTTACAAAGCTATAATCAGAAAGTAGACGCTTCGCGTTAAGCGGTAGAAACTGGCGGCCGGCCCGCACTTCGAAGTGTGTCGTTGAAGGCGGGACGCGTCAAGGCCATCCGAACGCTATTAGTAAACTCCCTCTCCGAACCTGTTACGCCGGCGATCGGTTCGCCGGCGTGCAGGGAATAATCAAATTGCACTAACTGGCGCTCCGGATTAGGACATAGTTATTGCGTCACAACCGGAAGCGCTAACTGGTTTCCAGTGTTGAGGCACTTCGGGTGGCCAAAGCCTCCCGCGCTCATCCCTACGCCGCCAGAGCCCGTGGGACTCTGACCGGTACCGCCAGTGCCGTCTGGATTTACAGTGATGTCGTAGACAATATTGTCGGGACGAGTTGCATCGCCAGAGACACCGCCCACGCCGGCCATGTGATCAAGTCCCAAATTGCGTCGAACACGCCAGGCTGTATCATGGTCCGTGCACGAGGTGTCACCGCTGACACCTACTCCGCCGACGATCACCTTGCCGGGAGCGTAAAGAGCTAACCCGCCGCCGAACACGTTTACGCCGCCAATCTTGTTTCCTACCATAGGGTCGTTGGACTGACCATAGGCTAAGGACGGTCCCTGGTACGCGACCGATGTATTTACGGGATTGCTTTCTTGAAGACCAAACAAGCTGCCGCCGGGTTGGACAGCGGAAAACAGGTTAGCAGTGGAAAGCGCCAATCCGGTTATTTGTCCCTTGCCGCCGCTGCGGGATGACGAATCGAGACTAAATGAGTTTGCCGTATTCGCTTTCTGAGCGGAAATTACCCGGCTGCCGGGCCATTGCGCTCCGCGGTTATTGCCGGAAAACGCCACGGCGCACACAATGCCGTCACGATTTACAAGCGTAGCCCACATTTGATTATTCAAACCGCTATTTTCGGCGGCAACGGCCTGGTTCAATGCCGTCTGCAGCGCGCCGTGACCGGGAAGACCATCACACGTCGCGCCATTCTGGCTGAGACTCGGGCCGTTTTGCGCGCTTGCCACGCGGATTGTAGATATCGCCGCCATCATCAGTATGGCGGCAAGATAGAGAGATCGTCGCTGAAACATATTTTCTCCTGGGAGGATATTATTGCATGGCGGCAAAGTAAGAACTTTACTTTTGGCATGCAACATACCGGTAGGGTTTCAGGAATCTATGACTCAGTTGCAGGATGGCCGCTGCATTCGGATAAACGGGTAGCTGAACTTCTTGGAAAGCGGTCGTATGTTACAAGCCTCGTTGTCGTTTGATCTAGCCGCGTACATGCTGAGGACATCCGCACCCATTGTGAAAGCTGCGGCAGCTAAAGGGATCTATAGCTCATCCGGATGTCAACTCCAAACACCTAGCTCTGACTCCTCCATCCTGGCGTGGAGGCGGGTCCGGATTTTCCCTTAGGAATTCATCTCACGGAACTTGTGGCAAATTTCAAACATCTCCGGCACAATGTTTAGTGCCACATTTCTCGACGAGGTGAAAATCAATGTTCGTCTTTATGTGCAACGTTTGTGGTCTTCAATTTATTTCAGATTCCGTTCCCGTGGTTATGAGAATGCCGAACGGATTCCTACAGACGCAATTTTTCAACCCTAATTGCCCAAGCTGTATGCAAAGTGGGCGAGGACCTGGCTTCGTGCAATGCCTCGGCCAGTATATCCCGGCTCCCATGCGCATGGTTCAGAGCCAGCCCGTATATGACCGCTCGGCCCCCATGCGATCGCCGTCGTTTCCGTCCAGCTCCACGGCGCCTCCCACAACCTCCAATAGCAACTCTTCTGTGACGACCTCGCAGGGTCTGGGCGCCACATCCACCGCGGTGGTCAAAGCGACGACCGCGCCCGTGGTCCGGCGGGATTGGAGTAAGGAACTCGCCGTCGAACTGACGAACTACATCATGGGTTTTCTGGATGAGAGATCGCTCGCCATCGTCAGCCAGGTATGCAAACATTATCGAACTTTGGGCATCGCATTGCTCCAAAAATTTGCTCCGCCCATGGTCGCCTACGGCTCCTCAATCGTCACCCTCAAGGATGTGCTGGCAAATGAACTGCGGAGCGTTCAAACGGTAAATCTGGCCGTAGACAAGTTTTCTCCGAATTCAAGCGACGACAGTATTCTTTCCCTGCTCATCACGCAGGGGATTAAGTTGTCGCTCACGCTGGGCGAACAAAATTCCCAAACCTTGCAATTGCTGAGTAGGGGTCTTGAACATTTCGATTACGCACGGGCTTCGCAACTGCTTCACAAAATGCATAACAAGTTCTGGGTGCTTGATCGCGAAGGAGTGATTACCGGTTCTCCCAACGTGAGCTTTTCAGGCCTGGAGGGGGGAAACAGTGAAGCTTTCATCGTCATCCGAAGCCCTCGCGTGGCCGCCCTGTTTATCGATTACCTGCGACTGCTGCGTTCCGATAGTCCTTTCGGCGGCGCGCAGTTCGACACGCTCAAGAACGCCCTTGCGGTTTATAACTCGGAGCAACATCAACTCAAACTCGCCATGGCTCCCGTCATCAACATTACCGATTTCGTATTGGAGAATCTCGAGGGAGCTTCCAAGATCATCATTCGTCAGTTTCTGATCAGCCCAAAGAACCGGGCGACATCCGGCAAGGATATTTTGACGATTCTATGCGGCATGGCGGAAAGCGGCGTGGAAATTGAAGTTTACCTGGATGAGGGCCAGTATCAATCGCAGGGCTTCGTAAAGAACGCGGTGGGGGCGCTTTTGCAATCGGGATGTAAAGTCTTTCTGCAAAAGCCGGTGCTTGTTGCCGACACCACATCCGAAGGCTTAATGCACGACAAACTGATTCTGGCAACCCTGCATAGCGGCGTTCAGCGCACGTTGTTGGGAAGCGCCGGCTTTACCATCGACGTGATCGCGAACCGGAATGCCGAGAACTTCATCTGTACCGATGTGAAGAGCATTTACGACACCTGCCTTCTGCACCACAAGACGTCGCTGGAGCAATTTCCGCCCAAGCAATATGTCTTGACGTAACAAGGGCGGTTGCGGCCGGGAGTCAAGTTAATTTGCCGAAGGCCGCTCCACTTTGTCGATCAGCAAAAACGTAGTCGGCCCCCTGGACGTTTCGATGCGTAGTCCCAACTGCTCCTGCAGCGCTGTCGTAAACGAGGGGCCGGACTGATCGGTGGCGGCGGAGGCTCCCGTTGTGAGGGCATCTGGAGCAAACTCTACATGAAAATCGTAGGCGCCGGAGAGACCCGTCTTGTCCACAACGGGGCGGCCCATACGTATGCTGAGAGCGACATCGGCGAAGCGCTTCATAGTGACGTTCTTGCAGGTCATCCGAGTGTAGTTAAAGCTGATCTGCGGCCCGCCCTCAGTCTGAGTCGGCGTCAGCTTAGAACCGCCTTTTGCCAGTACGAGAATATAGATCGGCGCGTCTCTCGTCTCCCCGTGCAGTACGACTCCAAAGCGATCGGCCAATAAAGATTGCGTTCGGCGGCGAAGGTAATTTTGCGCGGCGTCGGAACGGGAATCCGGCTCACTCGCAGCGTCTTCCGGCGAAGGTTTGGCAAGGATATCGTAGCGTTCGTCGGCCGCCCAACCCGGCAGGTTCAGAAGTTGATAGTCGCGGACGTCGTAGGCGAAGGTAAGCAGCATTCGCACACTAACATTGCTGCAATTGAGTTGACCGCCCAGCGCACGATTAATCGACGTGTTTGTACTGGCGGACGTATTAAGTTTGATAGAGGCGACGTCGAAAATAAGGCGGTGCGACTCAGCCTGAGGCGGCTGTGGCTGCGCCAACGCGGCGGCGCAGAAGGAGATCCAAACTCCCGGCAGGAGGTTCTTCATGGACAGTGCTCAATAATCAGACGAGGCGCGCGGTAAGTAGTTAGCCTGTGGGAGAGCAGCTGTTTTATGGAGGCGCCGCCGCGCTATGATTCCGGTAGAGCCGCACCCATCCCGTAGCGCTAGTGGCCACCAGACTTCCGTGGGTCGTGAGATAGTCCACCATGACGCCAATTCGCTGGCCCATCGCGGCGGGCGCGGTTTGATCGCCCACTACCAGCACGAATTCGATCGGCTTGGGCAGTTCGTGATTCAACCACAGCAAGGTGGGCAAGGTACCGCTGTCCGGGCCTTCAAATGCGTAGAGTCCCGATTGAAAGCCAGGATCGATTTGCTTCCTGAACACCAGCGGGAAATTCCGCGAAAGAGCTTCGTAATCGCTGAGGTCGACCGCATGCGCCGCGGTTGCCGCGAAGGCGTCGAGATGCGCCAGGGGATCTCTTCCGGCATTGCCATATCCGAAGCGGCTCGGCGCATCCGGAGTGGCATAATGCAACCGCACGAATGACGCGCCATCCGGAATCCGTTGCGCCACGGGAAGGTAGTCGGCCGCGACCGCGCTCATGCCGCGAAGCGTACGCGTGGTGGCGATAAAATTCAGCGGCAAAACGATTGCGGCGAATACCGCGATTGCCCACCGCGCCCAACGGAACCGGGATGCGCTTAGAACCGCTAGACCGCCTAAGAGAAACACGGCCCATGAAAAGCGGATCTTTACGATGCCCCCTCCTAAACCCGCGTCGGGAACGAAGATGTACAACAGAAATGCGCCCAGCGCGGCTGGCAGCAGGCCGCCCCGTGGCGACTTCCACTCCGCCGGACGCAGCAGGAATACAGCTGCGATGATGCAGCACAGCAGAATGTCGCGCAGACCGTGTTGCACGCCGTCCGGAGCGTCGCCTGTCACGAAGACGTGCATCGGAAACTCGTGCCAGGCCCACATTGCGCGCAAATCCCAGTTCGCATGGTCGTGCGGCTGAAGAGCGAAGATTGCGGCTAGCAGAATTATAGGCAACGCGGCTGCCAGAGTCAGTGCGAGTTGACGCATACGGATTTCTTGGCGGGTAGTCAGCGCCACAACTGCAGCCATGCTTCCCATCGTCATCGTTGCCACTAAAGCCGGGATCAAGTGGGTCGCGAAGATCGCGAGTAAGATGGCGGCAAGCGCGGCAGCGCGGCGCACAGTGAGTTCTCGAGAATGCCTGGCGTAGTATCCAATCGCAAACGGGACCAACGCCATTCCGAGATAGAAGTCGTAGAAGCCAAGCCAGAGAAACCAGGTCTGGAGCAGAAAATTGGCGAGCGGACTCCACGGATGCGCATCCTTGGCCAATGAGCGGATGGCGTACGCAATGGCAAAGAATCCGATCAGAATGGCGAGGCTTGCAAAGAGGCGTTCCGCGCGGTCCGCACCGGCGGTTGCGCTTAGCGCCGCCAGGGCGATGCTTGCGGTCCAATTGGGTAGCGGAATCCGCTGAATGGTGTACCAAGGCGAATAGATGGAATGCGCGTGATGAAACACCAGCCCCCGCATCACAGTGGCGCTGTACAAATGCGAGGGGCCGTCCTGCGTGACAAAATGAGGAACTAACCAGGGAATAGCCGCCTGCCACGCCAGTAACGCGAACGAAATTACCGTCTCGAGATAATTCGAAATCAACCGGTAATATCTCTGTGGCACGATACAAAGAGTCCCCGCGGCAGAAACGAACTACACCTTCATCTGAAATACTTTCTATGGAAGCACTTCGTTATATAGTTGAATGTCGACCGGGGTGAGCAGCTGCGCGCTCGGAGTTCGCGTCTTCACCGCGGCAGCAAAGGCATATCGCCCCGCAAAACTAGCGCTGCCAGAAGGCCGATCATGACTTTCGCGCTGTGCCACTAACGGCGCACTTGCACTGGAAAATACGAATCGCGTTACAATTCGCTTTCCGTACTCCAACCCTGAGGTTCTATGCGTCGAATCGTTATTACTTGTAGTGCCGCGGCTGCGCTTACCTGCGCGGCCGTCTATATTGCTGGGTCGAGCAAAGCGCTCGCTCAATCGAAATCCAAAGCTGCCGCGGCGAAAGCCGCAATGGCGCCCACTTACGGCAACTCCGACGCCATTACCGACGAGGAGTTGAAGGTCTACGACTACTTCCTGGCCTCCGATGAGCTGGAGGGCCGCAACTTTCCATCGCGCGGCTATGACACGGCGGCGCTCTACGTGGCGAGCCATCTGGCGGAGTGGGGATTGAAGCCGGGCGGAAGCGGCACGGGCACTAATGGTCCCTTGCAGCCGTATTTCATGCCCATCGAGTTGGTAACACGCGCAATCGTTCCTGAGGATAGCAAGGCGTCTTTGACGGCGCCGGGCGGCGGTGGCGGGCGCGGCGGCTTTGGCGGAGGCGGTGGCGGCGCGCGCGCCGGCGCAGGCGCAAATGCGCCGGATCAAACCACGAACTTCGAATACGGGAAAGATTGGACCGTCGGCGCAGGCGGTGGCGGACGCGGCGGCCCGGCGGCGATGCCGCTGGACGTGAACGCAAACCTGGTCTTCGCGGGCAACGGCTACGTGATCAAGAAGGGCGACGTGAATCCGTATAACGGAGTCGACGTCAAAGGAAAGATCATCGTCGTTGCGGGCTTGCCGGAGGAACTCGCAGCGGCCCAGGCTGGCGCAGGTCGCGGACGCGGCGGACGTGGCGGTGGACGCGGCGCTGCTGCCGCTCCGGCGACAACGGCTGCCACGAATACAACCACAGCGCAAGGCACGGCAGCGCCCCAACCGGCGGCTGCTACCGGCGGCCGCGGCGCGGCGAATCCGCTGGGAGAAGCCTGCACCGATTTCTGGACGCCCGAGCAATATGGCGCCAAGAACGGCGCGCTGGCGGTGGTGACCATCGCCAACTTCCAACAGTTGACTGCCATGTCGAACCCGAACGGCGGCCGCGGCGGAGCGGGCGGCGGACGCGGCGGCGCCAATGGTCCGAACTATCAGGTCAAGAAGTTCGCGCAGACCCCGGCATGCGCGGCCGTTCCCTCCATTACGGCGGGACTGGAACTGACGAATGCACTGTTCACCGGCGAGCGCGAGAGTGCCCAACAGGTCTTCTACGCCGCGGGCTCCAACGCCAAGGTCGATTCCTTCGAATTCAATGCGCGCAAGAAGCTGAACTTAAAGGTCGCCGTGCACTCCCAGGATGGACGCAGCGAGAACGTCATCGGCATACTCGAAGGCAGCGACCCGGTTCTCAAGAATGAGTTCGTAGTGATGAGCGCGCATTTGGACCACATCGGTTTGAGCGCGCCGCAGGCGAATGGACATAACGTGAACAACGGCGCCGACGACGATGGCTCCGGATCGACCGCGCTGCTCGGCCTGGCGCACGCCTACGCCGCGGGCGCGGCGAAGGGCATCCGGCCGAAGCGCAGCATCATTTTTCTGTGGAACGGCGGCGAGGAAAAGGGCCTGCTCGGCTCGCAATATTTCGCCGAATTCCCGCCCGTCGATATCACCAAGGTGGTGGCTGATCTCAACATCGATATGATCGGCCGCACAATGAACCCGAACTCGGTAGACAACGATCCGACGCACGTGTTGGTCAAGCAGGGTGAAGTGCTGATCATCGGTCCTAACATCAGCAGCAGCGATCTGGGCAACACCATCGATACGGTGAACGCCAGCTATCAGAAGCTGAAGATCGATCACTTCTACGATACGACCGCGCCCGACGCGGAGCACGATAACAAAGGGCCCCAACCGAACGGGCAGCGCATCTTCTATCGCAGCGATCACTATAATTTCGCCAAGGTCGGCGTGCCGATCGCATTCTTCACCACCGGTCTGCACGTGGACTATCACCGCCCCACGGACACGCCGGAGAAGATCGACTTTAAGGAAATGCAGATCGTGACCCGCACCGTCGCCGCTGTGGGATGGGAACTGGCCAACCAGAATGGACGGCCGCAATTGAAATCGAACCTTCCCGAGTTGTTGACCAAGGACATGAAGACGGCCAAGGATCAAGGCTGGGGCAAACTCACGCCTGTGCTGCCGCCGCTGCCTGGCGAGCCTTACTAGGCTTACGAAAGGCGAGTCGGTAACCGGCGGTTAGGGCCGCCGGTTACTCCTCGAAGTAAATCCTCACCGGCGCCAATATCCGCCGTAGTAGCGTCCACCGTGATAGCGGGGCGCAACAAAACGTGCGCCCACGTAGGGACGCGGCGCCCAGTAACCGGCGCGCCAGACCCATCGAGGTCCAACAGGAGCATAGTAGCCGGCGATCCACGTATATCCCGGTCCTGGAGCCGGTGGCACGTAAGCCGCTATCGGCGCCGGAGGCGGTGCGTAAACCGCAACTGGAGCGGGCGGACCGAACCCAAAACCTACAAATATGCGTGGGCCGGCGATCGCGGCGCCGCCAGCCATCAGGACGAGAGCAAGCAATTTGGTCTTCATTTTCATTTCCTCCTCAAAGCCACTGTGACCGTGGCTTTGCCCCCTGCTTATGCAACGGCTGTTCCATTCCTAAACCGCTGAAAATAAAGAGAGCGAATAGTTTATATGGTGGTCCCAACGCAGCGGACTGGTGGATTTAGACCACCGGGACTTTGCGGGTGGATTTGCTGAGGTGGATGTACAGAATCCGTACCAGCGCCAGTATCGGCACGGAGAGAAACGTTCCGCCAATTCCCGCCACTTCCGCGCCGGCGAAGACGCCGAAGAGAACCAGCAAGGGGTGCAGTTCCACGCCGCTTCCCATCAATTTTGGGGAAATCACGTAATCCTGAATCACGCGGTAAACCAAAAGGAAGATGAGAATCGCCAGCAAGTGCGAGCCGGCGACCGCGGCCACGATGAGAATGGTCACGCCGCCAACCAGCGGGCCGAGCATCGGAATGAATTCCAACATCGCGGCGATCGCAGCCAACAAAACGCCATACGGAACGCCCATGAGGGAGAAGAAGATGCTGTAAGAGGTGAACGCGATCAGCGACAGGCCAAACAAAGCGCGCATGTAGTGGGCGAGCAGCAGGCTGATATCGGCCATAATGTCATCGAGCTTCTCTCGGCGGGGGCCGCGATCCACAGCCGCCAGGACGTGAGCGCGAATAGCGTTTCCATCTTTTAAAAAGAAGAACGCGAGAATGGGAATAATCACGACATAGATCAGGTCGCTGGCCACGCTGAGAAACTTCAGGCCGAACTGCGGAAGCGCGGCAAACAGGTCGTTAGAACGCTTAGCCACCTCCAGGCGAAGCTTGCCGATCACCTCATCCTTTACGGAATTCACTTCCGGCGTCACATGCGGGGAAGGCTGCTGCCAGGTAGCCAACATCTCCGGAAATTTCTTGGTTAAGGCGGTGGCTTGCTCGACCACGGTTGTGCCAATTTGAATCAAGGCAAACGCGCTCACGCCGACGAAGATCACGTAGGCCAAGGCGAGCGCCGGCGTGCGCGTGCGCGTTCGGCTGGCCAGAGCACGGTCCAGGAGATCGACCAACGGAGAGATCAGGTAGGCGAAGAGCAGAGCGAGAACAAAGACGAAAAGTGTGGAACGGACCAGATACACCAGATACAGAAGCAGCAGCACCATGGCGGCCGAAAAGGTATTCTTCGCGGCGCGACTGTCGATGCCTAGCATGGCCGCGCCATGGCGGAGCAGGCAATGGATCGAATTATCATGGGCGTTGACATTCTAACCCGCGGCGGGCGCGCTGGTCGGTACTAATCGCTCCACCCTCACGCGGGCGATTCGGTTGCGGTCCATGGCGAGAACGGTGAATCGCCTGGCGCCGAAATCGACTGTCTGTCCGGCATGAGGAATTTCACCCAACTGCAGCAGGAGGAAGCCGGCCAAAGTTTCAAAGCCGCCATCGCTCGGGACTTCAATGCCATACTCGTTTTCCAGATCGCGAATGCGCGTGGCGCCATCGACTTCAATTTCCGCCGCTTCGGCCGCGCGCGGCTTCATCTTCTCGTCGTGCTCATCTTCGATGCGGCCCACTAGTTGTTCGAGAACGTCCTCCACAGTCAGCATGCCGGTGATGGTTCCGAATTCATCCACCACCATCGCCATGTGCGAACGGCCTGCGCGGAACTCGTCGAGTAACTGGGAGAGCGGCTTGGTTTCCGGCACCACCAGATGTGGACGGAGAATGCGTCCCATGCGGAAGGCCCGACTGGGCCGGCCGGTGTGAATGGCCATGCGGCGTTCCTCCCAAATGGGAAGCAGGTCTTTGTAGTGCAAAATGCCGACAATCCTTTCCGCCTTCTCTCCCCATACCGGCAGGCGCGAGTGCTTTTCGCTAATCATGGTACGCAGCACGTCGTCGAGAGAGGCGTCGACCTCGATTCCGACAATGTCTTTTCGCGGCACCATGATCTCCCGCGCGGCGACTGTTTCGAGATCGAGCACGCGATGAATCATGTCCTCCTGCGCTTCAGGCAGGTAGCCCAGACCACGGCTCGAACTGACAATCAGTTTGAGCTCTTCGGTAGAATGCCCACCCCCGTGCCCGCCCGCCTTCGGCGCCGCGGCGCGCGTGAGGAATCTTGCGGAGTGTTCGATAACCGCCACGAAGGGCGATGAGACGCGATAAAACACCAGCAACGCCGGCGCAACCAGCGCGGCCAGGCGGTCGGCCTTGGCTATGGCGAGGTTCTTGGGGACGACCTCTCCGAACACGACATGGAAATAGCTGATGGCGAGAAAAGATAGCAGAAGGCAAACCCCGTGCAACAACTCTGCGGTAACAGGGGTAATAACGGGATTCAAGGCCCCGATCAGGATCTGATAGAGGGTATCTTCCCCAGCCCAGCCAAGGCCTAAACTTGCAAGTGTTACGCCGACCTGCGTGACGGAGAGCAAGCGTCCGGGATTGGACAGTAAATTTAGAGCCGCCTGCGCGCCCGCCTTGCCTTCCTCGGCCATCTGCCTCAAACGCGAGTGCCTGACGGAGAGCAGCGCTACTTCAGCGCCCGCGAAGAAAGCATTGATGGCGATAAGGATCGCGACCAGCAAAAGCCGAAATAGGGAATCGGTCACAGGTTCCAAAACAATTCTATCGGAAACCTCTAACCAATTCCCCAGTCGTGCGTCATAACGGATAACCAACTAACTCCGTTACGTAGGTGGGCGCACTCTTCAGTATCCCCAGAGGGCGCCCATTTTTATTGTTGCAAGGGATTATACCCTATTTGCGGACGCAATGGGTTGAAATTTGTGTTATGGGTTCTCTGCGTGCGGCGCGGGACCGGCCAACTCTTCGACGTCGGCAACATCTTTTGTCCGTCCGATGCTCATCTTATTGATGATCAGTTCTCGCTTTCCCAAATAGCTCACCGCGAAACCGCCAAACAACCCTGGCGAGCGTTCCTTCCAAGCTTCCTCAAATGAGGGGACGCCGCTGATCGATGTAATCAGATCGATGCGAAGAGGGGGAAATCCAAGCTGAACGACCCGGTATGACTCAGTAAAATCGCGCTCGGTCAAATTGATTGACCCAAACCCGTGATGCGCCACGGCAAAGGCGCCGACAATCAGATATTCAACGCGATTCGCGTTGAACGATTCGACAAACTCGAGCCAATCCCTGCTGTGCGGCGGGATCATCGCGGTAGTACCAATCGTGAAGCGCAAGCGCCATTTTCACGCGGTCGTCGGGGGAAATGCTCGCCATCTCCCGCGTATTGAAACGACGGGCTTCTTCGTGATCGCGAAATACCCGTATCGTTTTCTCCATTCGCCTTTTATTATCCCCCAGCGCGCGCCTGGCGGCGGACCCACCAACGCCAAATGAAATACGTAGCGAGCGCCGCGGCGCCGGCCAGTGCAATCAGCAACAAATAGTGATGGATCTCACGCTCGACCGTCTCCCACCGGTCGCCCAGAAAATAGCCGAGCGAGAGAAACGCGGCTACCCAGAGGAACCCGCCGCTGTAGGCGAACAGCGCAAATTGCGGCGGCGTCACTGCGCTCATTCCGGCGGCGAACGCGCTGACGTGGCGGACTCCGGGGATGAAATAGCCGAAGGTCAGACCCCAATGGCCGACGCGATCGAACCAGGCGTGGGCTTTGCGGATATGATCTTCCGTGATGCGAGCATACTTCCCGTAACGATGGATCACACTCATCCCAAAGACCCGCCCCAAGTAAAAGCTGATGGTGATGCCGCAGGTGCTTCCCGCCCACGCGGTGAGGAAGACCAACGGCAAAGAAAAATTGCCCTTATACGCAAGGTACCCGCTGAATGTGAGCAGGGTCTCGTCGGGAACCGGCAGGCCGACAATTCCTAGCATCAACAACAGGAAGATAGCGAAGTATCCGTAGTGCGATACCCAAACGAGGATGCTCTGTTCCATGTCTTCCCGCCGACTGCCGGCGGCTAGACTACCATCTCGCTGATGCCGACCGGCGAGCGGCCGCCTTCCACCACTACAATGCCGCTGTCAGTGACGTGGTAACGCTGACGGTCGGCTTGCAGATCGAAGCCGATCACCGTATCCTCGGGAATTCGCACATTCTTATCCAGAATCGTGCGCCGCAAACGGGCGCGGCGGCCAATATCGCAGTTATCCAGGATCACGCAGTCATCCACCACGGCTCCGGAATGGACCTTGACGGCGCGGCCCAGCACCGAGTTACGCACCATGCCGCCGGAGAGGATGCAACCGCCCGAAACGATGGAATCGATCGCCTGGCCACGCCGGTTCTCCTCGTCAAACGTAAACTTGGCGGGCGGATCCGGATAGCCGGCAGTGCGAACCGGCCATTCGCGATTGAAGAGGTTGAGAGCGGGGCTGATGGAGCGCAGGTCCATATTGGCTTCGTAGTAAGACTCAATGGTTCCTACATCGCGCCAATAAGGGACGGAGCCCGCCGGCTCGCCGGTGATGTGATTGGTCTGAAAATCGTAGGCGAACATCTCGGATTTGCCTGCCAGCTTGGGCAGAATGTCGCGGCCGAAATCGTGATTACTATTGGCCTCGGCAGCGTCGTCGTGCAGCAGGCGGAGCAGCGTCCGGGTGGAAAAAACATAGTTGCCCATGGAGGCATAGACGCGGTCGCCATCGCCGGGCATCGTCGGCGCCTCGGGATTCTTTTCGTGGAATGCGACAATGTGGCCGTCTTCGGAGGCCTCGATTACGCCGAACTCGGAGGCGTGCTTGCGATCCACTGGAATGGCCGCCACGGTTACTTCGGCCGCCCGCTGCACGTGGTATTCGATCATACTCATCACGTTCATGCGGTAGATATGATCGCCGCCGAAGATCGCGACCACATGCGGTTCCGACTGCTCAACCAGGTTGATGTTCTGGTAAATAGCGTCGGCCGTTCCCTGATACCAGGTTTCATCCGGCGATCGCATTTGCGCGGGGACGGGGATGACGAACTGGTTTTTCAACATGCTGCCGAATTGCCAACCTTCGCTCAGATGCTGCAACAGCGATTGGCTGCGGAACTGCGTCAGCACATATACCGAATAAATACCGGAGTTAATAAAGTTGCTGAGTACGAAATCGATAATGCGATACTTCCCGCCGAAAGGAACGGCCGGCTTGGCCCGCTCCTTCGTCAACGGAAGAAGGCGGGTACCTTTGCCGCCCGCGAGAATGATTCCCAAAACGCGTATGCGCATAGCGAATAGACCATGCCCATTCTTCCAGGCGATTGGCGGTCTTGGCAAGAGGAAATTCATAAAGATTCCTGCGTTTGGGCCGATTAGGAACGTACGAACGTCTTTTTATCGTCATGATCTCAATTCTTGGAATTGCAATAGTTCTCGGGTGCATCATTGGTGGATATCTCATGGAACATGGGATTCTCAAGGTGCTAATTCAACCTGCGGAACTCCTCATCATTTTCGGCTCGGCGGTAGGCGCGCTGGTCGCCGCAAATCCGCTTCCGGTGCTAACCCGGACGGCAAAGGCGATGGTCGCCATCCTGGGAGGGTCGCCCTACACCAAGAAGGTCTACACGGACACTCTGCGCATGATTTTCGAGCTCTTTTCGATGGCAAGGAAAATGGGCACCGCAAAACTGGAGGAAGACCTCGACAACCCATCTAAAAGCGAGGTGTTCTCGAAGTACCCGAAATTCTTGAAGTCGCACCACGCGCTGCATTTCTTCTGCGATTCTCTGCGCGTCGCCGTAACTGGCGGGGTAGACCCGCTGGATATTGACGCCATGATGGAAATCGATCTCGACGTGCATCATCGCGAGGGGCATGAACCGGCCGCGGCGCTCACAAGTATGGCGGACTCGCTGCCAGGGCTGGGAATTGTGGCCGCGGTGTTGGGCATCGTCGTCACAATGGGCTCCCTGGGTGGGGCGAAAGAGGTAATCGGGGAAAAGGTAGCGGCCGCACTAGTGGGTACGTTCGCCGGAGTGCTGCTTTGTTACGGTATATTCGGGCCGCTCGCTACCGCCGTAAGCAAGCAAAACGAAGAGGAGGCCGCTTACTTCGGTTTCCTTCGCATGGGCGCGCTGGGATACGTGAAGGGCCTAAGCCCGATTATGGCCACGGAAATGGCGCGACGTGCGATTCCATCACGGCTGAGACCTACGTTTAAAGAGATGGAGACGGCCTGCCGCGGTGGGGCGAAGAGTATGCCGGATGCGGCGAAGGAAGCAGCGTAATCGTGTCCCCGCAAACGGAAACCGGCGCAGCGGCGGGACAGACGCCGCCGAAACAGAAGATCATCATCATCAGGCGTCCGAAAAAGGGCGGCCACGAACATCACGGCGGCGCCTGGAAGGTGGCTTACGCCGACTTCGTCACCGCCATGATGGCGCTGTTTATCGTGTTATGGCTGATGAGCTCGGATAAAGAAGTGCAGCAAGCGGTCAGCGCATACTTCAGTAATCCCTCGGGTCCCGGCAAAATGACTGGGACCGCCGCGGCGGGACAGGGTAACTCCATCCAGGTCCAAAAAGACGACATGAACAAGCTGCGCGAGAAGATTCAGCAGGCGCTGCTCAAAGTTCCAAACTTTAAAGACCTGAAGGACCACGTGGAAATTACTATCACTTCCGACGGGCTGCGCATCGAACTTTCGGAAACCGAAGCCGGCATGTTTTTCGCCTCGGGAAAGGCCTCGCCGACCGCGGAAGGAGACGAGTTGCTTGCCAAACTGGCGGAGCAATTGAGCACCTTACCAAATAAGGTGTTGATCGAAGGACATACGGATTCCAAACCCTTTCCCGGCGATTCATACAGCAATTGGGAATTATCGGTTGATCGGGCCAATGCCGCTCGCAAACTGATGACGGCGCACGGCATGAAGCCAGAGCAGATTTCTCAGGTGCGGGGTTATGCCGACCGTCAGTTGCGTCATCCCGAGGCGCCGGACAGTCCCGCCAACCGTCGAATTTCGGTGATCGTACAGTATCAGGCAGCCGCAGATGGAAAAGACGCCAAAGATGGCGGGTCTGAGGCCAAAGCGGAGACGAAATCGGTCGGCAATCCGCAGAAAAAGTAGGATCGGCTGTTCATCAGTCGTGCCGCAGGGCGGCCATCGGGTCAAGCTTAGCCGCCCGCCGCGCGGGCACATAGCAAGCAAGCATAGCGGCGGTGGATAGAAGCAACACTACCCCCGCCAGCGCCAATGGGTCTGTTCCGGGAACCTGAAATACCTCGCTGCGCAGGAGTTTCGCGAGCGCCAGGCTTCCCGCCAGTCCAATGGCCAACCCGGCTAGCGCCAGCTTGCCGCCCATGGCAAGCATGAGAGAGAGTACGTCGCGGCGGTCGGCGCCCAGGGCCATGCGAATTCCGATCTCGTGCGTCCGCCGCGCAACGCTATACGACAACATGCTGTAGATTCCAACCGCGGCCAAGGCAAGTCCCAGCAAGCCGAAGAAGGTAAATAGCGCCATGTTGAAGCGCGGCTGCACGGTTTCGAAGCCCACCAAATCCTCCAGCGTAATGGGGCGATTAAGGGGTTGATCCTTGTCGATAGAGCGGACCCGGTCGCGAACCGCATTGAGCAGCAGCATGGGTTGCATCTGCGTGCGTAACGCGAGAACGCGTCCTGTCGGCGCAAGCAGCGTATAAGGGACGTATACTGCGGGCGCGGTGGGGCTGCGGAGTCCGTCGTTTCGCGTGTCGGCGATAACGCCGACTACGGTTACGACGGAGGTGTTCCGCGCCGGAGAGAGTATAGAGCCGGGCTTCGCCAGCAGGTCGAGATGCACGCGGCCGCCGATGGGGCTCGTTCCCGCCGGCCACAGCTTGCTGGCCGTCTCGTTGATGACCGCTACCGGATCGGCGTGCGCGACTTCCTGCCCGGTAAGGCCGCGGCCCGCGCGCAGGGCGATTCCTAAAGTGTGAGGATAGTCGGCGCTAATCAACTCCATAAAGATACTTCGCGAGTCCAGCTTGGGCTGGCCCTCGATAGAATAGGCGGACTGCGGTCCGCCGAAGGGCAAGCCGCCATTACCGATCGCAACCGATTGCACTCCCGGCAAGTCTTTCACGCTTTCCAGCAAGCGCTCCGAAAAGGCAATTCGTTGTTCATATGTCGCATAGCGCGTGGGCGGCAACTGCAGATTCACCATCAGCACCCGGTCTGGCTGAAACCCAAGATCGAGATGCTGAAGATTGATAAATCCACGTACCGTGAGGCTTGCGCCCATCAACAAGACCACCGAAAGCGCGATCTCCGCGATGACCAGAACGGCCCGAGTACGTCCCCCAGCACTGGCCGAAAGAGAACGGCCGGCGTCCTTGAGCGACTCGACCAGGTTCTGGCGCGAGTTTTTCAGCGCAGGCGCCAAACCAAATACGATTCCGGTAAGCACGGACACTACCGCCGAAAACAGAAGCACGTAACCGTTCACGGTGACTCGCGCCTCATTCGGCACGTAAGAGTCCGGCATAAGCGCAACGATTCCCCGGGTAAGGCCGATAGCGAGCAGAACGCCAACGGCGCCACCCACGATGGATAGCAGCATGCTTTCCGTCAGCAACTGGCGAAACAGGCGCGCACGCCCCGCCCCGACGGAGATCCGCACGGCGATCTCGTGCGCCCGCGCTGTGGCTCGCGCCATCTGCAAATTCGCCACATTGGCGCACGCGATGAGCAGAAGGAATCCCACGGCGCCGAACAGCAGGCGCAAGCTGGATTGCATCTCGCCCGAAGCCACGGTGATATCCAGATAGTTCACCAGGCTGCTGCTGAAACCGGCTTTCGGAAAATCATCGGGATGCTCTTGGGCCAACCGCAGATGCAGAGCCTGCAATTGATCCTCAGCCACGCGCGGTGGGACGCCCGGTTTCAAGCGGAAAATCCCAGCCACACTGGTGTTGCTACGTGGATCCTCGGGAAGCGCCAGCCATCCGCCGTCGCTCGTCCACCACCCGAATCGCGGCGGCATTACGCCGATCACGGTATAGGGCCGATCGTTTAGCGTTAGCGCTTTTCCAAGCGCGGAAGGGCTCGCGTCGAAAAGCCTCCGCCACGCCTTATCACTCAGCACGATTACCGGTTCCGCATGTCCATCCGGCGTGATGTCTGAGGGCAGAATGGTCCGGCCCCATTCCGGCGCGACCCCCAAGAACTGGAATGCGTTCGCGCGTGACCAAAATCGACTGAAAGTTCTCTGGAGCGTGATCACCCGTGAGTAGCATGTTCATCGGGTTAGTCGCCATGGCGTCCGCGAACGCAGGAAGCTTTTTCACCTCCACGTATTCCCGCATGTGGTGGAAACCACGAGTCTCCCGAGGATTCTTGAGATCGTGAATCTCCGGCGCCCAAATCTCACCAGGCTTCGCGTATGGATAGGGCGAAATCAGCACCCCGTAAAACACGCTGAAGATCGCCGTGGTTGCGCCAATGCCAAGCGCCAGCGACAGCATCGCAACCAGCAGAAATCCCGGGCTTTTGCTCAAAACACGCGCGGCAAAACGGAGGTCGCGCCAAAGAGCTTCGATTGGACGAAGATTCATAAGGGGGAGCCTACCACGTGAGACGCCCGTCCTGTCCTTACCGTTAGCTTAGGAGGTTGCTTTGGCGCGATTTAGACGCGAAATTGAAGCCCTGGATAGGCGTGGGCTCGCCGAAGGCGGCGGAACGGCCACTTATCCCGCTTAGTGAATGACCAGGACAGCCTTCATGGTTGGATGGTAACGGCAAATGTAGGAGTGTGAACCCTTCTTGTGCGCCACGTAGGTGTAAGAGGTTCCGGGCTTGATCTCGTGTGAATCGAACACCTTCTCTTCCGACGTGGCAGTGTGAGGAACCATGTCTTCATTTTTCCAAATGATGACATCGCCAGCGTTTGCCTCCATAGTGGCGGGAACAAACTCCATACGGTGAATCGTGATGATATGCGTTTTGCGCCGGGACGCCGTTTGTGAAGCGACGGACCCGGCGAAAACAACAAGCATCCCTACCATGCAAAGCTTAAACATCATACGAGTGCATGGGTGCTAGTGCGCGTGCGACGCGCCCATTTTCCCGCCAGACGCCTGAATTTGCTTCGCATGCTCAAGATGTTTCAGGAACAAAGGCTGTGCGCCTTCGAGAGCCGCTTTGAGTTCGGGATTCTTCGCATTCGGGATGAGCACCTTCTCGATGGCATCGGTCACCTGCGTGTGATAAGCCACTTCGTTATCGATGTAAAACTTGTCGAAAGCCTCACCCTTCAGTGACTTCAATTTCGCCGTGACCTCGACGGCATTCTTCTTAAGACTTTGGCTGATGTCATTTTCTTCTGGAACCAACTTCAGCTTGGCGGCCAGATCGAGTACGGACTTTTGCACGGCGCCGTGATCCGTCACCATACGTTGCGCGAATTCCCGCACTTCCTTGTTCTTCGTCTTGCTCAGGGCAATCTTGCCATAGTCGATATCAATCTGATTGGCCGCGACAACGATAGCGCCGATATTCGCGTCGTTGATCGCCGGGGGCGCCGCGCGCGCGATTCCCGAAGCGATGAGGGTTGCCGCCGCAACGGAAGCCGCGGCGAGCAGAGAGGAGCATCTTAATTTTGTGAGAATCATCAAAGGTTCCTTTTGTTTGTGAAGTTATGGCTAAGCATGGGGCGTCAAAGACTCATCAAGTAAGCAATCAAGTCCTGCTTCTCGCCAGAGGTCAGGGATGTTCCCAGAAGCGCATCGTAATGTTCAACGACTGCGTCCAGCGTCGGAAACCGCCCGTCATGATAAAACCCGCCCTTTGCATGCGTCATGAGACCTTTCAAGGGCGTGGTCCTGTACATTTTGGTGGGCGATCTGCTTGCTTGGAAATCGTCTATACCAATCTCCTGAGGTGTGTGCATGTTGTATCCCGGTTCAGTAAATAATGGGGGGACATGGCATCGGGCGCACTGAGCTTTACCATTGAAAACCGCCTGGCCGCGGATGGAGGCGAGATCCGAAGTGGCAGCCGATCGCGATGGGGAAGGAGCGGGAATCGCGAGTTGATAAAAGTGAAGCGCCGCCAGTTTCGATGTGATGAGATCGGTGTTCTCAGATATGTTGGGATTTGTTCTGACGTTGTTAAAGCCCGCCTTCGCGGCCACGGGGAATTGCACGGCGTCGCCTAAACGGGGATCGTAGAATGTGCCCGAGCCGTGCATCTCAAGGTTGGCTACAAGCGCATTCCAATAGGTGGTAGAACCGAATCCGGTATACGTCCCTAAGTTGAGGCCCGCAAGACCGAATGCGGGAGGGATCAGCACAGAAGCGGACTTTCCATCCGGACGAAACGCCTTCCCGTCCAAAAAGAGCTCCGCGTCAAACCGGCCAGGGCCCCAACTCATTAGTACCTTGCGAACGGTTTGATCGTCGGCGCCTAGTAGCGAGGAAGCCACGGACAGATCTGGGGCGAGTGCAATGATTGCGCCTACGTTAAGGTCGCGATTGGCCCAGCCGTCCAGGCGGCGTCCGATTCCGGGCGCGAAAGAATCGTCCACGGTAGAGTGGCACAGAGCGCACTGAATACCTACAGACTGAAGCGCTCCGCCAGCGTTGAAGAAACCGGTGAGGCCGACAACAGCGTTGAGTTTCAGAAGCGCAACCGTGTTGGCGGGGTCGTTCAGATTCAGCTGACTCTTCGCAAGGCCGTCCTTGAGAGAAGATGGCAGCGCGTCCACATCCACCTTTAGTCCCACCGCGAGCGCTGTGGCGGGACTCACACCCCCTCCCACGCCGCCCAGTTTGCTTCCGGCAATAGCCTGGTGAAGCTTGAGCGTATCGCCCCAAAATGCCTGATCGCCGAACGTGTCGAACCGAAATGTGCTGCGACCCTCTTCGATCAGTTTGCGGGCGTTTGAGTCTACGATTTGCTCGGGATCCAGCCTGCGGTCACCCGCCCTTGCAACGTTAGGAGCACGCGACCCGCCGGACGTATCCTTCTGATCCTGTCCCGATCGCGCGCCAGGCAGCAAGGTAAGGATGCCAACCGTGAAGGCTAGAGCAACGGCCCCGCGCAAGAATCTCTTTGACGCTCTTGAAAAGTGTGAATGCACCACGGGTCTCCTTACTCAGATTCAGTTTCAGAAAGTCAGATGTTTAGTCAATAGAACGGTAATGGCTAGCGGGCAGGAAATCGGGCCCTTGCTGACCAAATAACGTTTCCGCACTCGTACAGAGTTCGACTCAACGGTTTGGTTGCAAGGAACCGAAAAAAATATCGGAGAGACTCTGAGAGGCGTAAACTGGAGATAGAGTGAGGAGTTAGTTTGAACACGAATGCGACAATGTTCGCCTCGTTAGTGGACCGCGCGGCATGGGAAGGAATCTCCGACGAAGAGGTACTGCGCCGGATACGTGGCGGAGACACGGCCATTTACGAAATCCTGATGCGGCGGTACAACCAGCGGTTATACCGCGTGGCGTTTTCAATTTTGCGGAATGATGGCGAAGCCGAGGACGTGATGCAAGAGGCATACGTTTTGGCCTACCAACATCTGGATCAATTTGCGGGCGATGCGAAGTTTTCCACGTGGCTTACGAAAATCGCCGTTCACGAAGCGCTGAAACGCATACGCCGGCGTCAGAGTTCCGGAGGAATTCAGGCGAGTTTAGATACGGACTTACAAATCATGGACAGCCTTAGGACACCCACTCGCGACCCGGAGCGGCAGGCTTACGATGAACAGTTGCGTTTGATATTGGAACAGGCCATCGATTCGCTCCCCGACGGCTATCGTTCCGTCTTTGTGTTTCGCGCGGTGGAAGGGCTTAGCGTTGCCGAAACCGCCGCATGTCTCGATCTTGGAGAGGAAGCCGTGAAAACCAGACTGCACCGCGCGCGGCACTTGCTGCGGAAGGCGCTCCGCGAGCGCGCGGCCGTCTTGACGGCGGAAGTATTTCCCTTCCACTTGTCTCGTTGCGACCGTGTAGTGCAGGCTGTTTTTAGTAGGATTGGGCCAGTGGCTTAGATCGCGTTCAACGTACCGCTTGCAATCTCCTCCGGCGGGCGATACCAATTGCGATGCCAAATCGGTCGATAATGTAACTGAGCCCATGTCTACGCTACCCAAAACGCACATTACCGTTGAAGAGTACCTGGCGTTCGACGATGCCTCTCCGGTCAAGAACGAATACTACGCAGGACAAATGTACGCGATGTCCGGCGCTTTGCGGCCGCATAACCTTATCGCCATTAACACCGCTGCGTCACTTCATCAGCAACTGCGAGGCCGACCGTGCGAACTCTACTCAAGCGATCAACGCGTGCGCACGATAGACGAATTGTTCGCCTATCCCGATTTGAGCGTTGCCTGCCAGCCCGTCTTTCTGGAGGAATCGCAAAAAACGCTGGTAAATCCAGTGTTGATCATCGAGGTTCTGTCCCCCTCGACCGAGGGTTATGACCGCGGCGGCAAGTTCGAAGCCTACCAGACGATCGAATCGCTCAAGGAATACCTGTTACTCGCGTCGAACCATATGCGCGCCGATCTTTTCTCGCGGCAGGCAGACGGGCGTTGGCTACTTAGTTCGGCGAGTAAGCCAGATCAGACGATCGAGCTTTCGTCATGCGGCTGCACCTTGAAAATGGCGGATCTGTACGAGAAGATCGAGTTTACGACCGTAACGCTGATCCGGCCTCTTTAAGACAGCACACGGCATCTATTCGTAGCGCAGCGCTTCTACCGGATCGAGCTGCGCCGCTTTTACCGCCGGCCAGACGCCGAAGAAGACCCCTACCGCAACCGACACCGAAAACCCGGTGATCAAAGCCCATGAGGGCACCTTTGCGGGAAGCGCGGGGATCAGCGCGCCTACAAGCATGGTGAGCCCAACTGCGATCGCAATGCCCAACATCCCTCCCGCGCCGGTCAACGTCATCGCCTCCACCAGAAATTGACCGACGATGTCGCGGCGGCGAGCGCCAAGCGCTTTGCGAACACCGATCTCGCGCGTCCGCTCCGTGACGCTTACCAACATGATGTTCATCACGCCGATGCCGCCCACCAGAAGACCCAGGCCCGAGATGGCGATCGCCACCAGGCCAATCAAGCTCGTGATCTTGTCGAACTGCTGAATAATTTGGTCTGGCGTAGAGATGGAAAAATCGTCCGCCTCGCCGGTTTGCAGGCGCCGCAGCCGCCGCATAGTGCCTTCTACTTCGTCGTACGCTTCCTGCCGCTTGCCCGGTTTGGCCTGGGCCACGATCATGAAACGGTTGATCTGCGGATAGCGCGATTCCGCCGTGTGCAGCGGAATGTCGATTTCGTTATCCTGCCCATTCTCGCCGAAGAATCCGCCCTTCGCTTTGGAATAGACTCCGATCACCGTATACTCCGCGCCATCCAGCATAAACGTGCGATCTACAGCACGGTTGTCGGGGAAGAGCGAATCGGAGACGTTCCGCCCGATAATGGCTACGTGCGCCGCGCGCTGATCCTCTTCCGCCGTGAAGAAGCGTCCGGCGTCGAAATCGCGCGGCGACAGGTCGTACATGTTCGTCGAAAGACCGTTCACATTCACCGTGTCCGATTCGTAGCCGGGTACCTTCGCAATCAGCGGATTGCCATCCACCACCGAAGGAATATAAATGATGACGCCCGTGTCCGCCACCGAAGAGCACCAACGCTTGATGTAATCCGCATACTCCTGTTTGAGAGGTCTGCGGCGGCGCTCCTTGGGATTCTGCGGGTCCTGGCTAGGGTCGCCCGAGGTGCGATAGAGGAAGATGTTATCCGGCCCCAGGGTCTGAAAGAAGACCACCACGCCTTCGCGCAAACCAGTAAGCAGCGAGGCTACCGTGACCACGGTAGTAATACCGATTACGATGCCGAGCACCGTCAGCAAAGAGCGGAACTTGTGGCTCCACACCGCATAGACGGCCATCTGCATGTTTTCCTTCGGGCTGATGTTCATGGTTTGCTCCGGCCTCTTCCGCTGTTCATTCCGCTCTGAGAGCCGTTACCGGATCGAGCTTCGCCGCGCGCGCGGCCGGATACCATCCGGAAACGACGCCCACCACGCTCGAAACGCCGATGGAGAGAATCACATAACCCGCCGTGATGTGCATCGAGATATCGAAGATGTGGCTTAGCAGTAGCGTGACCAAGGCTCCTACGCCCACGCCGATCGCGCCGCCCGCCACGGCCAGCACCACCGCCTCAATCAGAATCTGCATCATGATGTCGGTATGCCGCGCGCCGAGCGATTTCCGAACGCCGATTTCGCGGGTTCGCTCGGTGACGCTGACCAGCATGATGTTCATGATGACGATTCCGCCTACTACCAGGGAAATGCAGGTAACCGGCACAATCACCGCCGCCACCATGCCAAGCAGTTGATCGATGAAGCCGCGGATTGCATCCGGCGTCAACGTATCGAAATCGTCTTCCTCGCCGGGCCGTACATGGAAGTGCGTGCGCAGCGCGACGCGCGTCAGGTCGAGCCCTTCCTGCAATGTCAGGCGCCGGACGCGGCCGCCCAAAGACCGCGAAGCCTGTTCCCGGCCCATACATGCGATTGAACGCCGAAACCGGGACATAGACGTTCTTATCCTGATCCCGGCCGAAGGCCGAACCGAGCTTTTCCTCCACGCCTACCACCGTGAATTCAATGCCGTCAATGCGGATAATCTTACCCAGCGGCGAAGACTCGTCCGGAAACAGAGTGGTTCGAACGGTGTCGCCGATCACGGCTACGAAAGATCGCGTGTGATCTTCCTGCGCGGTAAAAAAGCGGCCATCGGTGACGCCGATGTCGCGAATATCCGCCATGTCCGCCGAGGTTCCAATGACCGTTGTATCTTCGCAAATCAGACTATCGCGCTTGATATCGTCCACATGGTTGCGATACGGGCTGTAGAGCACGCGGTCGCCGTTCGTGGATTCAAGAAAGCGCGCGTCCTCCGTGCGGATCGGCTTATTGCGCTTCACCTTGTCGAAATACTGGCGGCGGCTCAGTTGCCCGGTAGAAGCGATCTGCGCCACAAGAAACGATTCGGAGCCGAACGCCTTCGCCGTACTCTGTTCGGCATAGACGCTCATTCCGCCTATCGCCGCGCCCACCATAATGACGCTGGCGACGCCGATGATCACCCCCAGCAACGTGAGGAAGCTGCGCAGCTTGTGCGCCCGGATGGAATCCAAAGCCAACACGGCAGCGTTCAGAAATTGATACCGGAAGCGGGAACGCTCCGGCGTTGCGCGGGACATCTTCCTCCAGGATAACGTAATATGAAAGGCGATTCCGAGAATGCCGCTTCTCCGCCTTGCATATACTACGCAATTCCTCATCGCTTTGATCGCAATTTTCTTCGTTTGGGAGGAAGTCGGCGGCCCTTACCATCTCGACCTGATGCCCTGGTGGCTGAAATTGGGCTTGGGAACCGGCATGGCTTTCGCTATGGTGCGCGCCACTATTTCCGCCGTTGCCTCCGATTCGGGCTGGAATAAGGCGACGGTCCGCTGGTGCGTGGCCATGCTGATCCTGCTGCTAGGATGCGTGGCTGCGAACTACTATTGCAATTTATACGGAGAAGAGGACGATCGGCAGGACGGCTCGGACACTTCCATCGCGATGGCTCGCAATCCGGCCTTCATTCAGCTCGCGTCCGTCTCCACGCCGACCGCCAGACCCTGGATCACCAGCTCCGCCAAGGCCTCCGCATACTTCTGCGACGGCGGCTCATTCTTCACCAGAAACCGGTAATAGAGCGGGCCATAAAGGGAATCCAGCACCAGATCCAGATCGGCGTCCTTCCGCAATTGTCCGCTGGCCTGCTTCTGGCGCAGCATCTCTTTGGCTTCCGCGCGCCGCGGATCGCTCCAGATGGAACGGAACGCCGCCGCCACTTCCGGATCGCTGCGCGCCGCCACGATGAACGACCGCAGCATGCGTCCGCCGCGGCCCGGAAAGCACCCGCGCGAAGTTCCGCACCTGGGTCGTCAGATCTTCGCGCAGACGATCCCGGTATCGCGCAGCGGCAGTTCGCGGCGCAACCGCTTCGCGAAACGCCTCAATCACCACCGCCGCTTTGTTGGGCCACCAGCGGTAGACCGTGGCCTTGCTGGCGCCCGCGCGTTCGGCGATGGCTTCGGCCGTTACCTGCGCGAAAGCCGTCTCGTCCATCAGGTCGAGCGCCGCCTGGAGAATCCTCTGCGCGCGTGGCTTCGTCCCGCGGCCGGCCTCTTCCACGCGCGTGATTTTGCATGAGCGGCCATCTCGTGCGACAATCTTGAATATACGAATTTCGAAACGCCTGCGTCTACTAATTCGGATCACGGCGATGCGCCGCGTTGGAGTAGCCCGGTAGATGTGGATAGTCCGAGTTGCGCTGGCGCGGCCCTTATACGTTCATCGTCCTGGCGCTGCTGATTCTGATTCTTGCGCCGGTCGTGATTCTCCGCACCCCCACCGACATCTTTCCCGAATATCGATATCCCGGTGATCGCCGCGGCGTTCAACTATACCGGCCTGAGCGCCCAGGAGATGGAAGAGCGCATCACCTCCATCTACGAACGGTCGCTCACCACCACGGTCAACGATATCGAGCACATCGAATCGCAATCCATCGACGGCCGCGCCATCATCAAGGTCTTCTTTCCAGCCCGGCGCCGACATCAACGCCGCCGTAGCCCAGGTGAGCGCGATTTCCGCAGCCGATTCTGCGCCAATTGCCGCCCGGCACGACGCCGCCGTTTCTGCTCACCTACAACGCCTCCAGCGTGCCCATCATCCAACTCGGCCTCGGCGGGCAGCGGGCTCAGCGAGCAGGCGCTGTTCGATTACGGCGTCAACTTCATCCGCACGCGCCTGGTGACCATTCCCGGCTGCGCGATTCCCTATCCATACGGCGGTAAGCAGCGCCAGATCATGGTGGATATCAACCCCGCGGCGATGCAGTCCAAGGGACTTTCGCCCGCCGACGTCACCACCGCCATCGCCAACCAGAACCTCATCATTCCCGGCGGGCACCTCGAAGATCGGCCAGTTCGAATACGACGTGGATCTGAACTCCAGCCCCACCACGGTGGAGGCGTTCAACGACTTTCCCGATCAAGGTGGTGAACGGCTCTCCGGTCTATATCCGCGATATCGGCCACGTGCGCGATGGCTTTTCGCCGCAGACCAATATCGTCCGCCAGGATGGCAGCCGCGCCGTGCTGCTCACGGTCATGAAGGCCGGAAACGCTTCCACGCTCTCGGTGGTGGATGGCGTTCGCAAACTGCTGCCGGTGGTGGCGGCCACGCTGCCGCCGGAATTGAAGATCCAGCCGCTGGCGGATCAATCCATCTTCGTGCGCGCTTCCATTGCACGGCGTGATTCGCGAGGCGGTGATCGCCGCGTGCCTCACCGGCCTGATGATTCTGCTGTTCCTCGGCAGTTGGCGCAGCACGCTGATCATCGCGGTCTCGATTCCGCTCTCGATTCTGACGTCGATCATCGTGCTCAGCTTGCTGCACGAAACCATCAACATCATGACGCTGGGCGGGCTGGCGCTGGCGGTCGGAATCCTGGTGGACGACGCCACGGTGGAAATCGAAAACGTCAACCGCAACCTGGATCGAAGGCAAGGAGATCGAGCAGCGCCATCCTGGACGGCGCGTCGCAGATCGCCGTTCCGGCGCTGGTTTCCACGCTGTGCATCTGCATCGTTTTCCTGCCGATGTTTTTTCTGAGCGGCGTGGCGCGCTACCTGTTCGTGCCGCTGGCCGAAGCGGTGGTGTTCGCGATGCTGGCGTCCTACGGCCTCTCGCGAACGCTGGTGCCGACGCTGGCCAAGTACCTGCTGAAGCTGCAGCATCATGGGCCCACGCCGCAATCCCTTCGTGCTGCTTCAGAGGGCCTTCGAACGCGGCTTCGATCGTCTGCGCGACGGCTACCAGGCCATCCTCGGCCGTCCTGGTTCACCGCCGCGTTGTCTTCGTGCCGCTCTTCCTGCTGGTCTGCCTTTCGGGTTTTCTGCTCTATCCCTGGCTCGGCCAGGATTTCTTCCCGGCCTCCGACACCGGCCAGTTCAAGCTGCATCTGCGCGCCAAGACCGGCACCCGCATCGAAGAGACCGCGCGCCTCTGCGACCTGGTGGAGCAGTCCATCCGCCGCCAGATTCCGCGCGATCAGCTGCTCAACATTCTGGACGAAATCGGCCTGCCCTATAGCAGCATCAACACGATCTACAGCAATTCGGCGCCGGTGGGCTCCGCCGACGCCGACATCATGGTCTCGCTCGCCCGGGAGCACCGCCCCACGGAGGAATTCGTGCGCGCTGCTGCGCGCCAGCCTGCCGCGCGAATTTCCGGGCACCGAGTTCTATTTTCTGCCCGACGACATCGTCAGCCAGATTCTGAACTTCGGCCTGCCCGCGCCCATCGACGTGCAGATCGTCGGCAAGAACGTGGACGCCAACCGCGAACTGGCCGACCGCATCATGCACCAGATGCGCCGCGTTCCCGGCATCGCCGATCTGCGCATCCAGCAGACTTTCGACCAGCCCAAGCTGCACATTTTCACCGACCGCACCAAGGCCGCCGAGAGCGGCTACACGCAAGCCGACGTGGCGCAGAGCCTGCTGATTTCGCTCAGCGGCAGCTTCCAGACGCAGCCCACTTTCTGGCTCAATCCGCAAAACGGCGTCAGCTACAGCGTGGTCACGCAGGCGCCGCAATACGACGTGCAATCGTTGCAGGCGCTGCGCAATCTGCCGCTGCACGGCCGGGCCATACCGGCACGCCGGAAATTCTCAACGACGTCACTTCCATCAGCCGCGGCAACGGCATGGCGGTGGTGAACCATTACGATATCCAGCGCACCATCGATATTTTCGGAGCCGTGGATGGCCGCGATCTGGCGAGCGTGGGCGCCGAAGTGCGAGCGTATCGTCGACGCCAATCGCCAGAACCTGGTGCGCGGCTCGGAGATGCTGGTGCGCGGGCAGGTGGAGACCATGCGCAAATCGTTTCGCCGGGCTGGTGGCGGGCCTGGTCTTCGCGATCGTCCTGGTCTACCTGCTGATCGTGGTGAATTTTCAATCCTGGCTCGATCCGTTCATCATCATTACCGCGCTGCCCGCCGCGCTGGCCGGCATCGTCCTCATGCTCTTTGTGACCCACACCACGCTCAGCGTGCCTGCCATGATGGGCGCCATCATGTGCATGGGCGTCGCCACCGCCAACAGCATCCTGGTGATCAGCTTCGCCAAGGAGACGCTGCTCGAAGTCGCATGACTCCGGTGCGACGCCGCGCTGGCCGCCGGCTTCACGCGCTTCCGCCCGGTGATCATGACCGCGCTCGCGATGATTATCGGCATGGTTCCGATGGCGCTGGGCATGGGCGAAGGCGGCGAGCAGAACGCGCCGCTCGGCCGCGCCGTGATTGGCGGGCTGCTGTTCGCCACCGTCGCCACCTTGATTTTCGTGCCGGCGGTGTTCGCGCTGCTGCACGGCGCGCAGCCGGCGCGCGGCGCATCGGGAGGGCCCGTCGCATGACTAGTCAGCAGACATCGCAGCCGCGGCCCGACGGACCAGTCGCGCCGCGGCTCTCCCGCGCTGTTCTGGCATGGCCATCGCCGTTGGCGATCTGCGCCGCGGCCGGGGCGATCGCGTATGCCGTCTGTCACCGGCATCGCGTCGCGCGTCCATGCCGCGACGCGCTGAAGCAAGAGACGCTGGAGATGGCGGTTCCCACGGTGACCGTCGATCCATCCCAAGCGCGGCGCGCAGGCCGAGGAAGTGGTGCTGCCCGGCAACGCCCAGGCTTACGTCGCCACGCCGATTTATGCGCGCACCAACGGCTATCTGAAGACCTGGTATTTCGATATCGGCGCTCACGTGAAAGCCGGCCAACTTCTGGCCGAAATCGAAACTCCCGAAGTCGACCGGCAACTCGACCAGGCGCGCGCCGATCTGGCCACCGCGCAGGCCAACTACGAGCTCTCGCAGACCACCGCCGACCGCTATCAGGCGCTGTTCAAGACCGATTCGGTGGCCAAGCAGGATCGTGGAAGACAGGGTGGGCGATCTGCACGCCAAGAAGGCGATGGTGGATTCCGCCACTTTCAACGTGCGGCGCCTGGAAGAGACGCAGCGCTTTCAGAAGGTCTACGCGCCGTTCGACGGCGTGATCACAGCGCGCAACATCGATATCGGCGCGCTGATCGACGCGGGCGCGAACGCGCCCGGCAAGGAACTGTTCGATCATCGCCGCCACCGGACGGCTGCGCGTCTACGTCAACGTGCCCGCAGGCATATTCGCGCGACGGTCGAGCCCGGCGGCCCGCGCGGAGCTGACCCTGGCCGAATTCCCCGGCCGCCGCTTCGCCGGAAAGATCGTGCGCAACTCCGAAGTCCATCGATCCGGCTTCGCGCACGCTGCTGACCGAAGTGGATGTCGACAATCCGACCGGCGAGTTGCTGCCCGGCGCGTTCCTCTCGGTGCACTTCAAGCTGGGTTCGAAGACGACCACGCGTGGTGGTTCCCGTGAACACGTTGATTTTCCGCTCGGAGGGCATGCAGGTCGCGGTGGTGCGCGACGACAAGGCGGAATTGGTTCCCGTCACGCTCGGGCCGCGACTACGGCACGGAAGTGGAAGTGCTCTCCGGACTCACGCCGCAGGACGAGATCATCGAAAATCCATCGGACTCGCTGACTTCCGGGCACCGAGGTGCGTCGCCGGCAAAGCGCGGAATGAGGGCAGCGAAGTAATGACACGGCAGCTCGCTGCTTCTGATCGCGGCGATTCTGCTGCTGGCGGGATGCACGGTCGGGCCGAAATACACCAAGCCCGCCAGTTCCCGCGGCGCCCGCGTTCAGCGAGCAGCCGCCGCAATCGTTCACGGAATCGAAGGGATGGAAGCAGGCGCAACCGGCCGACAGCAACACTGCGCACAGACTGGTGGCAGCTCTTCGGCAACGCGGAACTGAATGGTCTGGAGGAGCAGGTCAATCCTTCCAACCAGACTCTCAAGGCCGCGGAAGCCCGCTTTCGCGAGGCGCGCGCGCTGATTCAACTGAATCGCGCCGGTCTCTTCCCCACCATCTCGACCGCGCCCATCCATCACCACCAATCGGCTCTCGCAGCAACTCGCCCACTGGGAACCGGTCACGGTGACTTTGGCGAATACACGCTGCCGATCGACGTCAATTACGAGTTGGACGCCTGGGGCCGCGTTCATCGCTCCATCGCCGCCGCCCGCGAAGAGACCCAGGCCAGCGCCGCCGATCTGGAAACCATTCGCCTCAGCCTGCATGCCGAACTGGCCGTCGACTACTTCGAACTGCGCAGCCTCGACGCGCAGAAGCAGCTGCTGGATGAGACGCTGGTGGCTTATCAGAAGGCGCTCGACCTGACGCAGAATCGCTTCGATGGCGGCCTGAGCTCCCGCGCCGAAGTGGCGCAGGCGCGAACGCAACTCGAAACCACGCGCGCTCAGGACATCGGCGTAGGCGTGGAGCGCGCCACCTTCGAACATGCCATCGCCGTGCTGATGGGTCGCACGCCGGAGAGCCTGCAGTCTGCCCCCGGTGGCCTTAACCAATACGCCGCCCGTGATTCCGGTGGGCATCCCGTCGCAACTGCTGGAGCGCCGCCCGGATATCGCCGCCGCCGAACGCCGCGCGGCCGAGGCCAACGAACAGATTGGCATCGCGCGCGCCGCCTTTTTCCCCACTTTGCTGCTTACGGCGACCGGCGGGTTGGAAGGCAGCACGCCGGTCAACTGGCTGACCTGGCCGAGCCGGTTCTGGGCGGTGGGTCCGAGCGTGGTGCAAACCATCTTCGATGCGCGGCCGGCGGCGCGCCGTGTCCGAATCGGCTACCGCGTCCTACGACGAAACGGTCGCCAATTATCGGCAGGCGGCGCTGACGGCCTTTCAGGAGGTGGAGGACAACCTCGCCACGCTTCGCGTTCTGGAAGAGCAGTCGAAAGCCCAGCGCGTTGCCGTGGAAGCGGCGCAGCAATCGCTTAGACCTTTCGCTCTGAACCGTTATAAAGGCGGGCTGGTCACTTATCTGGAAGTCATTACCGCGCAAAGCATCGCGCTTCAGAATCGAGTCGACGGAAGTGGATATTCTGCGCCGGCGCATGGATGCCAGCGTACTCCTGATCAAAGCGCTGGGCGGCGGCTGGGACGTTTCCAAGCTGCCTACGTAAGTAACTGCGCGTTACCAATCCAACTGGGCCGGAAAATATTCGGCCACCAGGTCTGCGTAATAGGGCCGGACTTCCTTTAGATTCGGGCGCTGGGCGCTTTTCGAGTAGAGATCGTACGGATTGAACTTCCGCACCCATTCGAACATCTCCACATCGTGCGCGGTCATCAGGTGCCGGTAGGCGCCATGCTTATGAGCCGGATAGAAAGAATGATAGCGGAGCATATATTGCGCCGGCTCCGGCAGATAGTCTTTGGTGACTTGGTAGATGTACTCGTCGTGGCCCCACGATAGATACACGTTGTCCAATCCGCACCCGGGCTGATAGATTCCGTTCTCGGTCTGATATTTCGGCACTTTGCGGTCGGGATTACCGGCGAAGAATTCGGGGAACACAATCTGATCCGACCAGGCGCAGCCTACGGGAAACGTGTCGCCGACCACCGCCCATTGGGGCTCTCCGTAAAGACAAAGGAGCTTACCCAAATCGTGAACTAAACCCGCCAGCACGAACCATCGCGGATGGCCATCGCGGCGGATAGCTTCCGAAGTCTGAAGCAGGTGCTCGATTTGCGAAAGGTCAGTATCCGGGTCGCTATCGTCCACCAAAGTATTCAGATACTCCGCGGCTTCCCAGATGCTCTTCTTGCCCCGTTTCAGCGGCAGATACTCGGCGCGCTTGGCGAGGACGAAATTGAGCGTCTGGCCCGCGTGATTTTGGCGGTAGAACTCCGCTACGCCGGGGTTGGCGTCCGCCGAATAATTGCGGAACTCCTCTTCCGTCTTGTCAGGCCGGTATCGGGAAGCGACAAACTCATCCCATTGCTCCAGGCTCTCTAACGGCTGGTCGATTTCGCTGGTTCCCCGCATAAAAACTCCTAACAGCATTATAGAATTTATGCCGCGTGGGTTGATTCCCCTATAATCTCTGTGGATGACCTTCGCCGCACCAAGACCCGTCTCGTCGCGCTTTCGCTGGGTAATTTGCGCTCTGTTGTTCTTTGCCACCTTTATTGCCTACGTAGACCGCGGGGTTTTGAGCTTTCTCGAAAAGACGCTGGAAGGCATCATCGGCTGGAACAGCCAGCAGTACAGCTATATGACCGCGGCGTTCCAAGCGGCGTATGCGATTGGGCTGCTGTGCGCTGGACGGGTGACCGACCGGCTAGGCACGCGCAAAGCTTTTGCCTACGCGATCCTGCTGTGGAGTTTCGCCGCCATGCTTCCGGGCGCCGCGGTTTCGCCCCTGACTTTCGGCATCGCGCTCTTCTTCCTTGGCTTGGGAGAGGCCGCCAACTTCCCGGCTTGCATCAAGACCGTGGCGGAATGGTTTCCGAAAAAAGAAAGAGCTTTTGCTACAGGCATCTTTAATTCCGGGTCGAACTTGGGCGCCATGGCGGTGCCGGCGGTGGTGCCCTTTCTCAACGCCTCGGTAGGATGGCGCGGCGCATTCGTGATCACCGGCGCTACGGGATTCATCTGGCTGTTTTTCTGGCTGTGGCTCTACCGCAAGCCGGAAGAGCATCCTCACGTTTCGCCAGGAGAGCTAGCGCTGATCCAAAGCGACCCGCCGGATCAAGAAGGCGGCAAAATGTCGTGGTCGCGACTGTTCCCGGTCCGAGAGACATGGGCATTCGCGGCGGCGAAGTTTTTCACTGATCCCGTTTGGTGGTTCTATCTGTTCTGGCTGCCGCGCTACGTGGCGGAGACGTTTAACCTGACGCTGAGCAAGACCAGTGCGCCGATTCTTACCGTGTACGCCGCCTCCTGTTTCGGAAGCGTGGGTGGCGGATGGTTGTCGAGCTTTCTGATTAAGCGCGGGAAGAGCGTAAATTTCGCGCGCAAAACAACCATGGCAATTTGCGCCGTGGCGGTGCTTCCGGTGCTTTACGCACCCTATACCCACAATCTTTGGCTGTTGGTGGCGCTGGTGGGTTTGGCGATGGCTGCGCACCAGGGCTGGTCGGCCAATGCCTTCACCCTGACCTCCGATTTGTTCCCGCGCGCGGCGGTGGGCAGCGTGGTGGGGATCGGCGGCATGTTGGGAGCCGTAGGCGGCGTGTTGATGCAACTCGCGGCGGGGGCCATCGCGCAATATACGTATCTTCCGTTGTTTGTATTTTGCGGTTCGGCATACGTGATCGCGCTGATCGTTGTGCATCTGCTTTCGCCGAAGCTGCGCCCGGCGAGGATCGATTGAAAAAATGGTTAAGGCGAGGGGGCTAGACATGTGCGGCACATGTTTGTATGCTTAGAACAGTCCAACATGTCGAAGATGTCGAAGATGATTCAGGTGAGGGACGTACCGGAACGTGTACATGGCACGTTGAAGTCGCGAGCGGCGCGAGAGGGCATGAGCCTTTCCGATTTCATTAAACGGGAACTGGAGCGCACAGCCGAGCGGCCGACCATGCAGGAATGGTTGGAGCGCACCCGGCAAGCGAAACCGATCCCTACTAAGCAGAGCGCCGCGCAGATCATACGAGAACTACGTGACAAACGATGATCGTTCTGGATGCCTCAGTAGTTGTCGAACTGTTAACCAATGGAGCCACTGGCCGATTCCATAAGAGACGAACTAGCCGGCCGCAGCGAGTCTTTCCTTGTTCCGCATCTGATCGATATTGAAGTGCTAAGCGCGCTACGCAGATTGGCGGCGGCCCGGCGAATCGATCCATACCGCAGCGGCCAATTTCTCTCAGAACTCGAGGTGCTGCCGGCTGAGCGCTATTCGCACATCCCGCTGATGGAACGAATTTGGGAACTGCGGCGCAACTTCACTGTTTACGATGCGGCGTATATCGCGCTGGCAGAGGCGACCGACTCCGTGCTCTACACGTGCGATAAGAAATTACAGCGAGGCCACCGGGCGCGCGTCGTGGTGTTCAGCAGCTAAGTTCGTTCCCTTCTCTTTCAGCAGCGTCCAGATCCAGCCGGTGAACGTGAGCACCAGGAACGGATATCCTAACAATGGCAGCGGCGCGGAGGTGGGCAATACAAGTTCACCCCAAAATATTCTGCCTGCCGTTATCGCAAAAAGAACGGAACCAATGATGCCTGTCGCGCGAGTCCAGAGGGCGAATCGTCTCGGGGCACTGGTGAGCAGAAGCGCGGCTGACCAGAGTGCGGCGCCCGCGGCAAACGAAGGAACGCTCGCCTCCAGGGTTGTCGCGGTCCCCGGCAACATGACGCTTTCGCCGATTGTGAATAGCAGAAACCCCGCGGCAACCAGGTCGCTTCCCGTACGGAAGTATTTCACGGCAAGCAGCGCGGTCGCGACGATAATTCCCACCCCGTCGATGGCCCAACACATCGCTTGAACATTCCGCTCCGCGACCATAGTCCCCGCCATGCCCAACACGCCGCCGAGAACGAGACCGACCACAATAATCACATTCCGTGGGTTTTTCATGGACACTCCGGGCCTATTCCTGTTCCGGCAGCGGACCAAGGATATCGATTTTGTATTTCGCCGCGGCCGCCATGAGTTTCGCCATATCTGGCGGCGCTGGCGGGAGCGCGCTGTCCGGCTCGCTCAGCTCCAAAACAAATTGCTCAAAGCCGCCTGGAGCGCACAACAGCAGCATTCTAACCGGAACATCGCCGACAACTTTGAAGCCGTGAGGAATCTCGCGCGGTCCAAAGACGTACGTGCCTGGTCCGGCTTTCAACCATTTGCCATCCACCACCACCGCCAATTCTCCTTCGATCACGTAAAACGCCTCATCTTCGAGATGGTGCGTATGGTAGGGCGAAGCAAATCCCGGCGGCATGGACCAATGCTCCATTAGCCCAAATGCCCCGTTGGTCGTCTCGGCGGTGGACCTCATGAGAGTCGGTATTCCTAGAAACCGGAATGCGGCGTCTGCCCTCGTGTTCAGGTAGGGTTGGTTCGTGTGTTCGCTCATCTGCGTCTTTTCTCCTTTGGGGTTACATTCGGGATGTGTAACGACTTGCCTGCTCGTTACACATAAAATATGTGTTCATGGCAGTTGAACAAAATCAGGCTGAACTTAGCGATGCGGAATTGGTGCGGCGAATCGCCACGGCATCCGATCATGAGGCTGAGGCGGAGTTATTCCGGCGGATGGCGCCGCGGATCCGGCTGTATGGCCTTCGTCACCTGAGAAATGAACCCGCCGCGGAGGATCTGGCGCAGCAGGTTCTGATTATGACGCTCCAAACTCTGCGCGCGGGCCGTTTGCGTGAAGCGGAAAAGCTTGCGTCCTTCATGCTCGGCGTCTGCAGAATGATGGTGCTCGACCTGCGTCGCGGCGCACAAAGAAAGGAGCGGCTGCTCGAACAGTTCGGACCGGACCTACTGGCGCCGGCTCCGGCGGAAATGCCGTCTCTCGATCGTGAACAACTGACACGGTGCGTCCAGAGTCTCAAGGAACGCGAGCGCACGGTGGTTGTGATGACGTTCTATGACGAGCGCACGGGCGCCGATGTCGCTCAATTCCTCGGCGTCTCCGAGGCCAACGCGCGGGTAATTCGACATCGCGCGATTCATCGGCTCCGGGAGTGCATGGGGGCCTCGGCGTGAGTTGTCAGAATCCAATCGATGCCTCCGTCCTCGCGGATTATTGGCTCGGGCTGTTGACGGAGACAGAAGAATCGAACATCGAAGAGCATCTTTTTTCCTGCGATGAATGCGGAGCGCGGCTGCGTGAGGTCATGGGACTTGCGGACGCAGTCCGCACGGTGGCGCGCCAGGGCGATCTGCTCATGGTTGTGAGCGATGCATTTTTGCAGCGCGCCGCGGAGCAGGGTCTGTGCGTTCGTGAATACGCCCCTCCGCGCGGAGGCAGCGTGCAGTGCACGGTATTGGCCGAAGATGATTTTCTGATCGGCCGCCTCGCCGCGGATCTAACTGCGGCAAAGCAGGTCGATCTTTGCATTTGTGACCGCCATGGAGTCGAGCAGTTCCGTTTACCGGACATCCCTTATCGTGCGGATTCGGGCAGCATAGCGTTCCAACAGCCGATCGGCTACGCAAAGGCGGCCCCTTCGGAAACAATGATCGCGAAGCTGGTGGGTAAGGACGAAGCCGGCGGCGAGCGTCTGCTTGGGGAATACACTTTCATTCACACGCGTACCATGCCTGGTCCAGCCGCCTGGTAGGCGTAGCGAACGTTCGGGCTCCCAATGCTACAATCCGCTTTCATGTCAGCCGAACGGCGCGATGCGGGCCGCAGTCCCGAAGAGATCCGCACGCTTGTAGATGGCTTTCTTAAGACCTGCAAGGAGCCGGCTCTGCTTGAGCCGGGCGAGGAGCTTTTTCCTCTCACGCCCGAGAATTTTGCTCTCGAAATGCGGGGCTCCCGCCTCACGCTCGAAGCTTGGGACCGCACACGGAATCTGACCCGCCGCCTGGTCGCGGCGGAAGCTTCGACGTCCGGGCGGCTCGAATTGACCGTGGAGCGGTTCGCCAAGCGCGAAGGCTCAATGTACCTGATCGATCTGAGCCGCCGCGCGGGCGCGGAACTCAGCCGCCGCAGTGAACGGCTGGTTTTCCGCGAGCGCTTCCGTCTGTTTCTGCGCCGGCAGTTTCCCGAATGGACGCTTGCCGAACTCAGCGCGGAAGCCAATCTCCAATACAGTCTTTCGCCATCGTTTCCGCGCGCCTTCCTGCGCCACGGCCAGCACGGTTGGGCAGCTATCGGCTGCCCGCCCGGCGCCGACGCGGGCGCAGTCCTTACCTTCGGTCTCATCTGGCTTTCGCATTTGCGCGCACGCCAGGGACGCGTCGCCATTGAAGGGTTAGCGATCTACGTGCCCGCGGGCGAAGAGCGTTCTACCGCGCTTCGGCTTCTCTGTCTCGACCCCGACGCCGCGCGCTTTGCTCTCTTTACTTACACGCCAAAGGACCACATCGCCGGGGTAGATCCGAGCGACCGCGGCAATGTTGATACGCGTCTCGAACCCTGCCGCCGCGCCGCGCCGAACGGCGACCATCCATGGCGGCGCATCGTCGCGCTCCCGGCGGTCGAATCGATCGCGCGCCACGATGGCCGCGTGAGCTTGCGCGTCCGCGGCGTAGAGTTCGCCACCATCGAAGGAAACGATCTGCATTTCGGTTTGCAAAAGCGCCATCCCGCGAGCGCGCGCCACGTTCCCGAAATTCAGCGTCTCGTGCAGGAGCTCGACCGCGCCCGGTCCGCCGACGCAGAGAGCCGCGACCATCCCTTGTATCGCCAATTTCCTGAGGCGTGGCTCGAATCACAGGCGCGCGCGCAGTTGGACGTGATCGACGCCTCGCTCGAGCGAAATCATGTCTACGGACAGGTTCCGGCCTTCGCCGGCGGAGAGCGCGGCATCCTCGACCTATTGGCGGTGGATTACACCGGCCGGCTCGCGGTAGTGGAGCTCAAGGCGTCCGCCGACATTCACCTGCCCCTGCAAGCGCTCGATTACTGGATTCGCGTGGAGTGGCATCTGGCCCGCGGAGAGTTCTCAGCCAACGGCTATTTTCCGGGCGTGGAGTTGCGCGTAGAGCCTCCACGGCTGCTGCTGGTGTCGCCTTCGTTGGAGTTTCATCCAACTACGGAGATCGTTCTGGGCTATTTCGCACCTCACATTGAAGTGGAGAGAATAGGCCTGGCGTTAGAATGGCGAAGGGGATTGGAGACGATGTTCCGCTTGCGAGGCGCCGAACGCCCTCGCTGAGTTTTCCGGCGGCCAAATCACACCTATGCTAGGCTCTCTCAGGCAGGCTCGCGCAGCTTTCTCTCACTTGAATCCAGATCAGATTCGCGCCCTTTCCGGAAAAACCCTCCGGGTAGGCCTGATCGCCGCCAACGATGCGGGGTACGAAGCGATGGAGGAAGCGCTGGTTCCGTCTGCCGCGCCGCCCGAAGAGCGCGCCGCGGGAAGAGATCTCATCTTCCGCGGCGGCGACCCTTCCGCACCGTCTTCCGTCGATTTGGTTTTCTATGACGAAGGCATTCGGGCGCCGCGCGAAGCCTATGTGCTGTATCGGCGCGATCCGCAGGCCACGCTCGATGCGATATTGCGCGATCAACCCGATTTCGAGCTGCCGTTGGCCAGGCAGTTCCCCGGATTTCGCAAGTTGGTGGTGGATCGCATTATTCAGATGATCGCGAAGGAGAATGCTCTGTTCGCCGTTGCCACAGCACTGCCCGACTTGATTCCGAACATGATTGAGCTGCCGTGGGCGTTTGGACAATGGGCGTCGGACACAGCCTTCCTCACCGCTAATCAGGTTCGTATGGCGTTTCTGATTTCGGCCGCGTGCGGAAAAGAGATTGGCTTCGGCGCACAGAAGGCGCAGTTGCTCTCGATTGGCGCGGGCGCGTTTGGATGGCGCGCGGTTGCGCGCGAACTGGTCGGCAAGATTCCGTTCGGCGGGGGCCTGCTGGCGAAAGGCTCTATTGCCTACGCCGGGACTGTAGTGGTGGGCAAGAGCCTGGAATTTCTGCACCGGGAACAGGTCGATTTTCCGCGCGAGATGAAGCGCAAGACTTATAAGGACGCGCTGGAGCGAGGCAGAGACATCGCGCAAAGCTGGCTGACGCAGTGGACTTCGAAAGCCGATCCGAAGCAAAACACTAACGAAGCGCTGCCATTACGGCCTGCTTAAACATCGGTCCCAGGCTGGCTGTATAGCGGCCGGTTCCTTCCGGGTTCAAGTGGAATCCGTCCCGAAAATCCTTGAGCGACAGGGAATCGGAGTGAAGCGGAATCAAGACCGGCACTGCCGAATTTGTCCCTGCTTGCGCCAACACGGCGGAATCCTGTTCGGTAGTGGTCGCCGGCACAATGAACAGAAAGCGCCCACCGTGCGCCCGCACCATTGTGTCGAGAGTCGCTAATCTGCGGCTGGCGATTTGAATTAGCAGGCTGGGGGCCGGCGGATTCTTGTCCGGCAGGGGCGTCAAATACGGAACAAGATTCTGCATAGTCGGCATTACTTTCGCCAAGAGGACGGTGCGGGTTTCAGAACGCGTCCCGTAGAACGCGCTCAAGCTTCCCAGCAACAGCGAAGCGGTCGCCGTTGCCGAAAGGCGGGCATCGCGCGCGGCGCTTAGGAAGTCTCGGGTCATCATCAGGCGATAAGCGAAGTAATCGCCGCGTACCTGGTCACTTGCCATGTGGAAGTCATTCAGACTCAATGCCACCACGGCCGGACGGGCTCCTGCCGCGTAGAGGGACCGCAGTCCGTAATACCAATCGAGATATGTCGTTTGTTCCACCGTATAACGGACAATCCGGAAATCCGGCGCGATCGCGTTTTGCAACGCAGGTAAATCGATATCTTCCAAAGGAAGAGAATTGCCCACGAGTAACACTGTGTTGCGAGCCCCGGGTCCGTTGCCGATCGCGAGCGCCGTCTTGCGCTCCTGTTCCACGCGATGTTCGATAGCGCTCACTCTCCCGATGCCGAAACGAACGCTCAGTTCGATTACCGCCAGCAAGCCAACAATTATGCCCAACAAGACAACCCACGAAGGAATGTGGAAGCGAACGCCGGGTTCGTTCTTGGCGATTTGAGTGGCGGGTTGTGTCACGTGCGCGATTCCGTCCTCAGAATTGGAAGTAGATAAAGGCTGCGTTCGTATTCGCCGAGAACGCTATAAGCAAGGTTGCCATCGCCAGCCCCACGGCGACACGTGAAAGTTGGGGCGCATTCTGACCAATGTATTCCTCGCCACGGTTTTCCAGCGTGAGATCCAGTAAAAAGAGCGGAACCGTAAAAAACGCCAGGAAGATCATGGCCGAAGGGAAGATAGGTCCCAGGTGTGGGTTGGCAATCCCTTTAATAAAATTCCCAGCAGCGCCTAAACTCTGCGCGCGGAAAAAAATCCAGGCGAAGCACACCAGATGAAATACGATGATGCGCGACATCCACGTTCGGCTGAAAGAACGAACCCGTAAGACCTCTTTCCCTTTGCCCAGCCATCTTTCGACGGCCAGGACGGCGCCGTGGATCCCGCCCCAAACCACGAAGGTCCAATTGGCGCCGTGCCATAAGCCGCCCAATAACATCGTGACCATTAAGTTACGGTACGTCTGCGGCTCGCCTCCGCGGCTTCCACCCAATGGAATATAAAGGTAGTCGCGGAGCCACGTACTTAGACTGATATGCCAGCGTCTCCAAAAATCCTGCAGGCTCACTGCCAGGTAAGGTTGACGGAAGTTGACCATGAAATGAAAGCCCATCAACTGCGCGCTGCCGCGCGCGATGTCGCTGTAGCCGCTGAAATCCGCATAGATCTGCCACGCAAAGGCATAGGTTCCAATCAAGACTACGCCAAGGTTCGGCTCTCCCATGCGGCCGGAAAACGCGACGTCGGCGAGTTTGGCGCAATTGTCGGCCACTACGCATTTGCGAAATAGGCCTGAGAGAATCAACATCATTCCGTCGAAAAAGGTGTCGGCGTTAAATCTGCGGGGCATTTGCACTTGTGGCAATAGATGCGAGGGCCGTTGAATCGGCCCCGCCACCAAGTGCGGGAAGAAGCTAATGAACAGTGCGTAATCTACCAGGGATTCGGCGGGCTCAAGCTTCCCAAAATAAACATCCACGATGTACGCCACGGCTTGGAACGTATAAAACGAAATGCCTGGCGGAAGAATCACCTTCAGGAATGCGGTCATGTGAACCGGCGTACCCATCATGGTAAGCGCCGACGAAAAAGAGTCGACGAAAAAATTGAAGTACTTGAAGAATCCCAAGAAGCCGAAATTCAGAACCAGAGAGAGCGTCAGCAAGGCGCGTCTGCGCGCGCGGCCGGTAGATCGGGCAATATAACGGGCCGAAAAGAAATCCACGACGGTGGAAATAAGGATCAGGATCAGAAATCGCCAATCCCACCATCCATAGAAGAAATAGCTGGCTGCTAAAAGAAAGACGTTTTGACGTTTACGTCCGAAACGCCAATAAAGCAGAACCACGATTGCAAGGAAAACGAAATAGACGGGAGTGTCAAAAAACATCCGGCGCTCACTCACTTGCCCTGGGGACGCCCCCGGACGCAGACCATTTTCTATTCTACGGTACTCTCCCGCGCCCAATGGGCCGAATCGGCCGCGGGGCGAGACTTCGGAACTGGGCCCTTACTGAGAACAATTTATATCCCCCAATGCGGCCGCGAATTTACCTGGCGCGCACCGCCCTTCCCTGTGTTATCTGTTGAAGGTCATGCACGAACTGCTGACCTCTATCGCCGCGAAGAAAGAACGGTTCGACGCGATGCGCCCTGTATCGCGAGAGGCGTTGCTCGCCCTGCAAAAATCCTATGACGTTGACCTGACTTACACTTCTAACGCCATCGAGGGCAACACACTGACGTTGCGCGAGACGGCGGAGGTTATTGAACACGGGATTACGGTTGGGGGCAAGTCGCTGCGCGACCACCTTGAGGCTGTCGATCACTACAACGCCGTATTGTGGATGCGCGAATTGGCAGCTAAGGATGTCCGAGTCGATCAAAACACCGTGCGCGAGCTGCATCGGCGAATCGTCTTTCGCAGCCAGCCCGAAATCGGCGGCATTTATAGCGCTCTGCCCCGCCGCATCGCCGGTTCGCCGGTCGTTTTTCCAAACCCGGCAAAAATCCCTCAGTTGATGAACGAATTCGGTGAATGGCTGGGAACGGCCGAATCCGCTCCGGCGACCAGTTTTGACGCGCATTACCGGCTCGTTGCAATTCATCCTTTCGGCGACGGCAACGGACGTACGGCGAGGCTGTTGATGAATCTGCTCCTGCTGCGTCAGGGATACCCGCCCGTTACAGTCCGTCCCGAAGATCGAAGAACGTATCTCGATGCGCTTGAGCTGGCTTCCGTGCGCGACGACCTCAAACCGTTCCAGGCCTTCATGCATCAGCGGCTGGACGCGACCTTGGGGGAGTACGTGAGCGCCTTGCACGAGGCGATTCCCCCGGGAACCTAAACGTGGCAATCCAAGCGATCTGACCTGGCGCGGTGAACGTTTCGAAATCGGTTCCCCAAACACCCTTAACGTAACTTCCGCGTCGAATCGAAGCTGGAAACCGTCGATACGGGCGACTCCCCAGGTACTGACCGAACGCGGGCCGTAGTACCGACTGGCAACCAACCCGCGCGACGGCGCGTCTTACAATGAGAACTGGAGTAGGAAACATGCGCCTTCTCGCCGCCGGGATTATTCTGGCCCTAGCCGCTAACGCCGACGTCATCACGCTGAAAAACGGACGCATCGTCAACGGAACCTACCTGGGCGGCACGCCGCGCCAGATCAAGGTGGAAGTGGGCGACGAAATCGAAACACTGGATGTTTCCGATATCTCCCGTATCGAGTTCAATAATGGTTCGTACTCCTCGCGCGGCGATTCGCGATCGGACGACAACCGGCCTACACTACGCCGCGGAGGAACCTCAACAAGCGCTAGCGGACCGGTATCCGGGCCGATCATGATTCAGCCCGATCCCTCGGATCCCAGAACGCAAAGCGGGACTGGCGGCGGAGGCGGCGGTTACGATTCCAACCGGCCTACACTCCGCCGATCCACGGGTTCAGCCACAGACACGGCGCCGTCGCAAACGCAATCGGCATCCAGTCAATCGGACGATAGCAGCCGGCCCACGCTGCGCCGCGCGCCGGGCTCGGATGCCGACGCTTCCGCTCGTCAGTCGACTGCGCCCGCTGCCGCGACGCAACCCGGGGCTGCGGCCGCGCAGCCGGCTCCGGCTCAGCCCGCAACAGTCCAAATTCCCGCGCAGACCAGCGTGGTGGTGCGCATGATTGAAGCGATCGATTCCAAGACGGCGAAAGAGGGCCAAACCTTCACCGCCAGTCTCGATCAGCCCATCGCCGTGAACGGCCAGACCGTTCTTCCGGTGGGAACGGACGCCACGGTGAAGTTAGTGCAGGCGAAACAGTCGGGCGCGTTCACCGGCAAGACGGAGCTGACGGTAAGTCTCTGGTCGGTGACCCTCAACGGCAAGACCATCGAGATCGATACCCAGAATATTACTCAGGCCAGCGATTCGCGGGGGGCTAAGACTGCCAAGATCGCCGGGGGCGCGGCCGCGGTCGGCGCCGTGATCGGCGCGGTTGCGGGCGGTGGAAAAGGGGCGGCCGTTGGCGCCGGAGCGGGCGCGGCCGGCGGGGCCGCCGTTCAGGCCGCGACGAAGGGCGAACGCGTGAAGATTCCGTCGGAAACCCGCCTGACATTCGTCCTCGAGAAGCCCGTCACCATCTAAGGTCGTCGGCCCGAATGCATTTGTCAATGCATAAATTGGGGGACGGCGACATGGGCTCCGCCAAAACACGTCTTATGAAATATGTTTCCAACCAGAGCGGCCTGGGCATACACTGGTAGTCAAAGATGAGAATTGCGCCGCTCGTCTGTCTGTTTCTCGCGCTGCCTGGCAAAGCCAGCGGCCCGGATTATTTCGAGCCGCTCCATCGCGTCTCCGGTATCGGCGTGGAGCGGGACGATATCTCGCCAGATCTGTTGGAGGTCCGCACTCAGCGGATGATCGAATCGCAAACCTTCAGCATTCTTCGCGACCCGCAAGCGGAGCCCGGCGCAAAGCGCATTACCGGCAGTCCGAAATTACAGGCCCTGTTCCACACCGCGGGCGAGCACAGCGGCCTGCCTCCATCGCTAATTGAGGCGATTGCCTACCTCGAAAGCTGGGGCGATCCGCGAGCCGAAAGCCCGGCGGGTCCCAAGGGCATCATGCAGATTTCCGCGGCCACGGCTCGCATCATGGGCCTGAAAGTGGCTATCGTTACCCGCTACAAAGTGACACGCGACAAGGTCCCTGTAAAGGGCCGCGGCGGCGTCATCCGATATAAAACGGTGGCGCATCGAACGCCTTATACTGTGACGGCGCGCGACGATCGTCTTTCGCCCGATCGCGCCATTCCAGCCGCCAGCGTCTATCTTGCGGGACTCGAGCAAAAATTCGGCGGGCGCGACTGGGCCATCTTCGCCTACCACTGCGGTGTGGGTTGTGTTGGTGAAATGCAGGATCTTACACGCCATGCGCACGGTATTTCGAAAGACCAGGTCTCGGTCCCGCGCATGTTCTTTTCCGCCAATCCCGCATGGAATCGGGAATTGTATGAGGCGATCGAGCAACAGATGCGGCGCGATTACTCGCCCACTTACTATTTCCGCGTCCGCCGCGCCGAGCAGTTACTGGCTTTATACCGCAGTTCGCCCAAAGAATTCGAAGCCCTTTCGGAAACGTATAAGAGCGACTTCATGGCTACCGGGCGCGCGCCCCATCGTCTTTCCGTCTGGCTCCGGCGCGACGACTTGGTTTTCCATAATGACGACGACATCCGCATCGATGCCGGAAAGCGCCTGGCGCGAGCGCTGGATCATCCGGAGTATTTCGGTTACTCGCTCAGCCTCACTCCCGACCTTCCAGCAAACCTCGAGGCTCTCTCGCAGGCGTCGCCGGCCGCGCTGGGAACGCTGACGTATATTGCTTTCGAAACCCGGCGCCTGCATGAGGCGATGAAGGCGAAGGGCGAAAAGTTCGTGCCGCTTCCGGTCAGCTCACTGGTCGAAGCGGAAGAATCCGGCCGTCCCGCGAGCAAGAACGCATCCTTGTCGCATGCCTCCGGCCAGGTGTTCGATATCGATTACTCCAGCCTGCCGCCCGGCGAGTTCGAATGCCTGCGCTTCGTGCTGGACGATCTCGGTTGGGATGGATACCTCGGCTTCATCGACGAAGGCCGCGATAACCTGCATATCGGCTGCGCCCCCGGTACGCGCGATTTCTTCGCCACCGTATTTGGCGAGGCTGTGGGCGCGAAAAAAACCGAATAAACTGATTCTCATGCGTTTTCGCAGGGTAACCCAAGCCGCCTTCGCGGCGTTCTTCCTGACGACAGTTCTGTCCGCGCAAGAGGCGTTGCCGCCCAAGTTCGATGTGGTCTCGATTCGCCCCACGCCGCCCAATGCGCCGAGCTTGATAAGAGACCCCTATGAAAAATCGATTCTTCCCGGCGGCCAGTTCATCGACCGGCGTATCGGATTGCTCCCCCTGATTGCCACCGCATATAGCGTGAAGGACCCGTCGTCCGAAGTGGTGGGACTGCCAAATTGGGCGAAGGGCGAAAGCTACGCAGTGTCAGCCAAGCCAGCGGAGGGTTTCCCGGCGCTTTCGGACACGGAGAATGAGAAACAGGTTCGCCTGATGTTACGCGCCATGCTCGCAGATTACTTTCACTTGCAACTACACACGGAGGTGCGTCAGGAGCAGACATTTGCTCTCGAGGTTGCAAAAGGTGGCCTTAAGATCAAGGAAGTAGATGCGCCCGTGCCCCCGGATAGGGAAGGCTATGTCTTCGCGGCGATGGGTGATGAGGGCGGCAGTATCAACGGGAAAAAATCTACAATGGCTGGCATGGCGAAGATGCTGACGATTTTCGTGAAGCGACCGATAACCGACCAGACCGGATTAAAAGGCTACTACGATTTCGACGTGAAATGGCAGGCGCCGCGAACGTCCGATGCACCGCCGGCCCCCGCGGGGTTCGGCGCCGATGGTGTCAGCCTGCTCATCTCCACATTGCGGGACCGGTTCGGTTTGCAGCTCAAAAAGACAAATGGTCCGGTGGAATATTGGATAGTCGACCACGTTGAAAGACCGCCCGCCAATTGAGGCGATCACGCCTCGCGTCCACTCACTCGTCGCGCAACGCTTCCATGGGTTGCAGGCGTGAGGCTTTCCATGCGGGTCCGTAGCTGGCAAAGAGCGCCACCAGCGCCAGCAGCGCTACCGCGCCGCCCAGCGTCCACGGATCGTTCGGCTTCATGCCATAAACCAGTGACGCCGCTGCCTGACCCGCCCATGCCGCCAGCGCCGCGCCCAGCGCCAGCCCGATCGCGAGTAGCAACACGGCCTCCTTTAATACAAGGCCGATGACGCGCCCGCGGCTTGCCCCCAGCGCGATTCGCACGCCAATCTCGTTTCTCCGCCGCGCCACCATATACGCGATCACGCCGTACAATCCCAGAACGGCCAGTGACCCCGCCAGGAAACCGAATGCGCCGGCAAGGGTCGCCATCAAGCGATCGCGCATGAGCGACTCCTTTATCTGCTTCGTCAGCACGGAGAAACCGATGCCAAGCCCAGGATGGATTTCGGCGACCGCCTGCTGCGCTTCATGATAGAACTCACCGAGCGGTGCGCTCGTGCGCAAAACAAAAGTCGCATCGGGGCCGGGATCGTCATCTTGATCGTCGGGCACGAATGCGATCGGCCGGAAGTCCTCGCGCAGTTCGTAGTATTTTGTGTTCCGCACTAATCCAACAACGAGAAACACGCTATCGGGCTTGTCGGCCGACTCTTCCCGGCGGAACGAGCGACCCACGGGGTTCTGTCCCTGAAAGATCTTGCGCGCAAACTCCTCGTTGACAATTGCAACCTTGGGCGCCGACAGGTTGTCATGTGAATCGAAGTCGCGGCCCGCCTTGAACGAAGTTCCCATCGTGCGGAAATAGCCCGGACCGGAGCGGTTGAACATTGTATCCACGCGCGCCCCGGTCGATCCGTCCGCCCACGTGTTCTGATCCCAGCCTGAGCCGCTGACCGGGGTCATATCGACTTCCCCGGCGGCGCTTGCGCCGGTTCGAGTCCGAAGCGCTTCCAGCAATTGGCGGCGGACTTCCGGAATTCGATCTTTCGGGAAGTGGGCCGTGTGATAGTCCACGCTGACGGCCACAATCCCTTCCGGCCGGAAGCCCGGATCGACCGCCAGCAATTTCTGCAGACTGCGCACAAACAGCAGCGCGCCCGCCAGCAGCACTAAAGACATCGCTACCTGCGCTACCACCAGCGTGCGGCGCAAACTGAACTTCTCGCGCCCGGCGGTGAGGCCGCGGCCGGCGGCGCGCATCACGGACGCCGGCGCTACGCGCGTCGCGCGCAGGGCCGGCGCCAATCCGAAGAGAATACAGGTGACGATCGCAATGGCCGCCGTGAAACCCAATACCCGCCAATCGATTCCGAGCCCGACGAACATGCGGTTGTCGTCGGTGGTAAGAAACGCCACCAGCCCCCGGCTCAGCAAGGCGGCTAATACCGCGCCCAACGCCGCGCCGAGCAGCGCGAGCAACATGCTTTCCGAAAGCAACTGCGCTACGAGGCGGGAACGTGACGCGCCAATCGCCTGCCTGACAGCGATCTCGCGCTCGCGCACGCTGGCGCGCGCCAGAAGCAGATTCGCCAGGTTCGCACACGCAATGAGCAGGACCAGACCCGTCGTCGCCAATAAAATCCAGAGCGGGTCCTCATATTGCTTGCGCAAATTAGAGACCCCCGTGCGCCCGAAGTCACGGTCAGCTTATTGGCCAGATATTTCTTGGCCCCGTCCGCGCGATAGGAAGGCGGCAGCGTGTCCCGCATAATGGCCGGCGAAATGGTCTGGATCTGCGCGTTGGCCCGCGCGAGCGTCCAGCCCGGCTTCAGTCGGCCCATGATGGATAGCCACCATGCGGTCGGCTGGGGAATTCGTCCTTTGCCCGCCTCCCAAAACATCGGGTCGGAACAGAGAGGTACGGCGACATCGAACCGGTGACCGATCTCGACGCCGAAGAAGCCGGGCGCCGCGACCCCGATTACGGGGAATACCCTGCCATCTACACGGACCGTGCGGCTGGTGACCGAAGCATCGGCGGCGAACTCACTCTGCCAGAACGAGTAGCCGATCACCGCGCCCGGTGATCCGCAGCCCGGTTGGTCGTCCTGCGCCGTGAATACCCGGCCAACCACGGCGGGCGCTCCCAAGATATTGAAAAAGTCTCCACTCACGAAGAGGCCTTCCGCATAGCGGGATTTGCCTTCCTGCGAAAGGTTGAACGGCTTTGCGCTCCAGGCCAGCATAGCGGAAAAGGCCTGCTGATGGCGCCGGACGCTATCCCACTGACCGGATGTGAAGGTTGCGCTGCGGGTAGACCACCACCCCGATCGTTGAGCGCCCTTCGCAAAATCGAGATAGGCCAACTCCTGCGGATTTGCAACCGGCAACGTGCGCAGCCGAATGGCATCGATCAACTGGAAAATGGCTGTGTTGGCCCCGATTCCAAGCGCAAGCGACAATACCGCTACCAGGCTGAACGTGGGGTTCAACCGAAGCTGCCGAAGGCCGAAGCGCACGTCTGCCAGATACTTTCCCATTTTGCCTCTCACTTCTTATACTGAGCGCGGCAGAATCGGTTACGCGTATATCTGCAAAAGGGGGCAAATTTCCCCCGCCTTCGGCGTTCCATAACGATCCTGAAACGAGCTTGGCGTTTTGGCCTAAAACCTTGCTATACTAGTACTTAACCCGAACATGCCAGATCAGGAACAACCCCACTCAGCTTCCCTTGCCAGGAGGCGGCGATGGCGGCAACAAAAATATCCAGTCCTGACCAATATCGAAGACGAGATGAAGCGCTCGTACCTCGATTACGCCATGAGCGTAATCGTGGGCCGCGCTCTCCCCGATATTCGCGACGGACTGAAGCCGGTGCATCGCCGCATCCTCTACACGATGCAGCAGATGGGTCTGCAGCCCAACCGGCCCACGCGCAAATGCGCCCGCATCGTCGGCGACGTAATGGGCAAATATCATCCGCACGGCAATCTCGCTGTTTACGACGCGTTGGTGCGTCTGGCGCAGCCGTTCGCCATGCGCTATCCCGCTGGTGGAGGGCCAGGGAAATTTCGGCTCGGTCGATGGCGACCCGCCCGCGGCCGATCGTTACACCGAAGCCCGGCTGTCGCGCATTTCCACGGCGCTGCTGGAAGACCTGGATCTCGAAACGGTCGATTTCAAGCCGAACTACGACGAGAGCGAAGTCGAGCCGGAAGTGTTGCCGGCGCGCATTCCGAATCTGCTGGTGAACGGTTCGTCAGGAATCGCGGTCGGCATGGCCACCAACATTCCGCCGCACAACCTGAACGGAAATCATCAGCGCCGCAATTCAGTTGATTCAGCACCCCGCCACGCCGCTGGCGAAAATGCTGGAAATGGTGCCCGGCCCCGATTTTCCCACCGGCGGCTACATCCTGGGCCGCAACGGAATCTATGACGCCTATACCCGCGGCCGCGGCCAATTGAAGCTGCGCGCCAAGGCCGCGATCGAGCGCACGGGCAAAGATCGCGAGCAGATCATCGTCACTGAGATTCCGTACCAGGTCAACAAGTCGAAACTGCTCGAACAGATCGCTGCGCATGGTCAATGAGAAGCGTATCGAAGGCATCTCCGACGTTTTCGACCATAGCGACCGCGACGGCATGCGCATCGTAATCGAACTGAAGCGCGGCGAGCAGGCCGAGGTGGTGCTGAATAATCTCTACAAGCACACGCAACTTCAAATCGGCTTCGGCATCATCATGCTTTCGATCGTCAATGGCCAGCCGCGCGAGCTGGGCATGATCGATTGCCTGAAGTATTTCATCGATCATCGCGTGGAAGTGGTCCGCCGCCGCACGGAATACGAACTGCGCAAGGCGCGCGAACGCGAGCATCTTTTGCTCGGATTCCAGAAGGCGCTCGATAACCTGGACGAAGTCATCCGCCTCATCCGCGCCGCCAAGACGCCGCGGGAAGCGCGCGATTCGCTGATCGCGCGTTTCGATTCAGCGAAAAGCAGGCGCAGGCGATCATCGAACTGCAGTTCCAGCGCCTCACCGGCATGGAGCGGCAAAAGATTCTCGATGAGCTCGCCGATATTCAGCGCCGCATTGCGGAGATACCTCGAGATTCTGGGCTCCGACAAAGTTCTGCGTGAGGTAATCGTCAAGGAACTGAAGGACGTTCAGAAGGATTTCGGCGACGAGCGCCGTACCGAGATCATCGAGGATACGGGCGAGATCAAGCTGGAAGACCTCGTGGCGGTGGAAGACGTCGCCATCACCGTAACCCGCGGCGGATATCTCAAGCGCACTTCCGTCGACACCTACCGCCGGCAGACGCGCGGCGGCAAGGGCCGCATCGGCATGGGCACGCGCGCCGAAGATTTCGTGGAGTATCTGCTGGTGGCTTCCACCCACAGCTACCTTTTGATCTTCACCACGCGCGGCCGCGTTTACTGGCTGAAGGCTTACGAGATTCCGGACGCCAGCACCACCGGCAAAGGCAAGCACCTCTCGAATCTCATCAACCTGCAGGGCGACGAGAGCGTCAAAGCGTTCCTCGCCGTCAAGGATTTCGTGGCCGATCAGTTCATCGTGATGACCACCAAGAAGGGCGTCATCAAGAAATGCGAACTGACCGAGTTCGATAACCCGATGGCGCGCGGCATTATCGCCATGTCGCTCGACGAGGGTGACGAGTTGATCGGCGCCAGCATCACCAACGGCAAGAACTTCATCTTCCTCGGCTCGCATCAGGGTCAGGCGATCCGCTTCCCCGAATCCGAAGTTCGCGCCATGGGCCGTCCCGCGCACGGCGTGTGGGCCATGGATTTGGCGGAAGACGACTATCTGATCGGCATGGAAGTAGTCGAAAAAGACGGCCTAATCCTTTCCATCGCGGAGCACGGCTACGGCAAACGCACCGCGCTCGAAGATTACCGCTTGACCCGCCGCGGCGGCAAGGGCGTGATCAATATGAAGACCACGAAGAAGACCGGTCCGGTGGTAGCGATCCTCTCGGTGAAGGAAGATTCGGATCTGATGATCGTCACGCAGAGTGGCAAAATCATCCGCATCGAATCGTCGACCATCCGTCAGGCAGGCCGATCGACGCAAGGCGTGAGACTGGTGACTATGGAAGAGGGAGATCAGGTCGCGGCCGCATCCGTAATTCCCGATACCGAAGGGCCTAACGGGAACGGGCAAGAACTACTGCCGGTGCAATAGAGGACAAATGCGCGGACCTCACAGCCCGCGCAGCTCTCCCTAATCAGCGCGTAAGAAAGGATTGCGGATCACCAGGTTTTCGATCTCCTGGCCATCCTGCATATCTTCGGAGTAAAGCGTCTTGGCGCCTGCCTCCAGCGCCGCCGCAACAATGAGCGAATCGAAAATGGCATATCCGTATCGCTCCGCAATCTGTAACGCTCGATCGTGTGTGTCGATCGTGATGGCCACCGGCTCTGGCAGCAGGGTGCGAAGCACCACGAGCGCGCGTCCAATTTCTTCCCATGTTCGGCCAAGCTTGCGGCGCGCTACATAGACGAATTCGTTCAGGGTCAGGACGGATATCTCTCCGCCATCCGCGAGGAGCGTCTCTGCCGTGTGGCTTCGAATCTCGTCGTTACTAAAAGCGTAGAGAACGATATTGGTATCGAAAAATCGCTTATCGCTCATAGATCTCGTCGCGATTGAACTTGAAATCAGATGGGAACGACCACTTCATTCGACGAAGCTGGCTGAGCGCTCGCTCCCTCGACCGGTCCCGAGCCACCTTAAAGTCTCGTTCGCCCGCGATGGAGATCTCGATCTCGTCGCCCTCTTTGAGATGGAGGGCCTCCACGACAGAAGCGGGAAGACGCACGGCCAAACTGTTACCCCATTTGGAAACCCGCATAGAAGATATACCTTAAGAATTGTATATCTACTCGCGTCTTGTGGACAAGGCGGTAAACTGAGATGTCATGCCAGATCTGGCAGCTAAAGAGTCTCATCTCCTCGCGCTCCTGAAGCCGATGGGACGCGTGATCGTCGCCTTTTCGGGCGGCGCCGATTCCGCGTATCTCGCCTGGGCCGCGCATCGGGCGCTGGGCGCCGCGGCGCTCGCGGTCACGGCCGACTCCCCTTCCCTGCCCCGGTCCCACAAACGCGATTGCCAGGAATTTACAGCCCGCTTTGGCATCGCGCACGAATTCGTCGATACCAACGAGTTCGATAACCCGGATTATGTTCGCAATAATCCCGACCGCTGCTTCCACTGCAAGGACGAGCTCTTCACGCGCCTCGAACAGTTTGGACGCGAACGCTCCATCGACCGCATCGTTTACGGCGTCAACCTTGACGACCTGGGCGACTACCGCCCTGGTCAAAACGCAGCGAAACGACATCAAGTCGCGGCGCCTCTCGCAGACGCCACGCTCACCAAAGCCGAAATTCGCGAACTCTCCCGCGCCGCCGGGCTGCCCACCTGGGATCGGCCGGCGGCGGCGTGCCTCAGCTCGCGTATCCCCTATGGAACCCCGGTCACCATCCAAAACATCAAGACCGTCGAAACCGGCGAGGAGGAGATCAAGGCTCTCGGATTCCGTCAGTTCCGCGTTCGCTTCCACGGTGAAATAGTTCGCATCGAAATCGCGAATGACGAAATGCCGCGAGCGCTTTCGGTCGATATGGCGCAGCGGCTCACAGCCATCTTCAAGCCTCTTGGCTTCAAGTATGTGGCGCTCGATCTGGAAGGCTACCGCCAGGGCTCGCTCAACGAAGTTCTGCACCCAACGCAGATCCAGAACGCGCGTTAGCCGTGTGACGCTTCACAGTGGTTGCGTATCTGCACCTGCCCATGTATGACGAGGAAAAAGCTTAAATTTGCGTGGAAATATCGGCGCGCGTTATGGAAGCACCGGAAGCTCATTCGCCACCGTAAGGAGATTCTCGCGGGCGCGTCCATCGTCGCGGCCGCTATACTAGCTTCAGTGCTGCTCAAGCGCGGCGCGCATGCGTGAACAATCAGCCTGGCGCTAATGGTACCCAACCCGACACCGCCCGTATTCCGGGAAGCGTAGCGGCCTTCACCGTCTTTGGCGTACCGGTTCGCTTTCACTTCACATTTGTCCTGATGCTGATTTTTCTTCTGTTTATCGGTATCGGCGATAAACAATCGGGCTTATCTACCGCAATCTATATCGTGGCGCTATTCGCGTCCGTATTGCTGCATGAATTCGGGCACACACTGGTAGCGCGCTACTACGGCATTCACACCCTTGAGATCGTGATGTTTCCGATTGGCGGGGTCTCGCGTCCCGAACGCCAGCCGAAGCCTTCCGAGGAACTGCCCATCTCGCTTGCTGGTCCGGTGGTGAATCTGCTGATCGGCGTCGCCCTGATTGGATGGTTGACCGTGCAGCAAGGATGGGTCGCCCTGGAAGCCCTCCGCGAACCGACCGATGCCAATCTTGTGGAGCGCATCGCAGCCGGCAACCTCGCGCTCTTCCTCTTTAATATCCTGCCCGCGTATCCCATGGATGGCGGCCGCATCCTGCGCTCGCTTCTCGGCCTTTATCGGCCGATTGAGGACGCCACCCGAATCGCCGCGGGCGCGGGGCAGGCGCTGGCAATCTTAATGGGCCTCGCCGGCATGCTGTGGGGCAATTTCATTCTGATGTTCGTGGCCCTCTTCGTCTACCTGGGAGCTTTGCAAGAAGGTACGGCCGCCAAAGGCCGCCTCTTTACCGCTGGATTCCCGGTCAGCGCCGCGATGATTACCGATTTCCGTACCCTGACGCACGGGCAATCCATTCGCGACGCGGGCAACCTTCTGCTCTCCACTTCGCAGCACGATTTTCCAGTCGTACACGGCGAATCCGTAATCGGTCTCTTAACGCGTTCGGCGCTGGTGCAAGCCATGCTGAACCAAGGCCCGGATGGATACGTCTCCGGCGCGATGGCGCGAGAATTTATCCGCCTCACGCCGGAGACAGCCCTCGTCGATGCGCTGCCACAGCTTTCCGGCGCAGCCGCATGCGCGCTCGTGATGGATTCCGCCGATCGCCTCGTCGGCATGTTGACATCCGAACATCTGTCGGAATTCATCGTCCTGCGCCAGGTCACTTCCGCCCAGGCAAAATTGCATCGGGAATAACTTCGGGCGTTATGGTTGGGTAACACCGAAAGCGCGCTGTTCAGAGCAGCCCGTTATTCGAGGTTGTGCCGCGCAGTGCGTTTACCTCAGTAAACTAACAGCACTTAGGAGTGACTTTAGCGGGGATTGCCTTATACTTCGGACAGAAGCCGCGCTCTTACTTAGGTGGAGGCAACATGCCAAATGCGAACTCTGTTGCCAATAAGTGTATATTCCACCTTGGGGCGCATCACAAGACAAAGCCCGGCGATTCATGCCAGCGGCGTGGTCATCGGACAAATCGCAACTTCGTTCATGCCGCATGACGGTGTGCGCATTATGACGATCAATCCGCGAACCGCCAGTCTGAACCAAAACGTCTTAGCGTATCGCCACTTTCGTTTCTAGTTAGGAGAGTGAAGAATAGGAGGACGCAACGATGCTCAGAGCAAGTGTAAGAACTCAGTTAGTCTCCCTTGCAGTTACGTTACTGATCCCAGCCTTTGGACAGGCCGCCACATGGACGACACCCGTTGTACTCAGCGCCGGTGGTCAAGGATGGGAGGCGGGCGCAGCCATCGACGGGAATGGCAACTCGGTGGCTCTATGGGATGAGCGCACAACGATAGACCAGATGTGGTCCAGTTCCAGGCCGAGTACCGGCAATTGGGGGTCTCCAACAGAGATCTCCCCGCCACTCCAAACAACCTCGGTTTTTCCAGTCGTGCGGATTAGCGCGGCAGGATTTGCGACAGCGGTATGGAGCGATTCCAATGGCGTATGGACAGCCGATCGCCCGCCTGCTGCGGCCTGGAATCCGCCTCAACTTCTCATCCCCGGCGCGTCAAGTCCGATTTTCGTGATGAATTCACAAGGCGCCGCCGCCATCGCCTGGAGCGTGGGCGGCCCGTCCAGTTCCAATGGGTCGGTAATGGCTGTGCTCCGGCCCGCCGGGGGAGCATGGTCGGCACAGCAGGTAGTCACCAGCGGGGTGCATGTTGCCGCGGATCATGCAGGAATCGGCTCGAATGGCGCGGTGATTGTGACGTGGGAAAGCTACAACGCAGTTTGCAAGAAATATGGATGCATGGTGAGCAACTTCGATCTGCATGCGTCCCGACAAAATCCAGGGGCCGGCTCTTGGGTAGATTCAGGCTCGCTCCTCGGGCCCGATGGCTCCTCCCATAATGCGCGAGTGAGTCTCGATGCCGCCGGAGGGGCGGCGGTGGTGGCGATGAACAGTGCGGGCGCCTACGCTTCCACCACGCAGGGCAACTCAGGCGGCGCCTGGAGTCCGTTCAAAACCGTTGCAGCGCCGCAAGGTCTAACGATCACTACCGATTTGGCGAGTGACGATGCGGGACAGATAACGCTTGTCTATGAGTTCATCGGTTTCTCCACGTCACAGGCGTTTGCGGTCAACGGTTCCATCAGTAATAACACGTGGTCATCTCCGGCAGTAATATCAGGCGGCGATACGAATCTTGGCCAGATCTATCTCGCCGTCGCTCCGAGCGGCGCAGCAGTGGCCATTTGGCTCTCGAGCGGCACGACTCCGCAGGTCCACGCGGTCGTCAGAGCCACCGGCACGGGCGCCTGGAGCGCTCCTGTTAGCATCTCTGGACCGGGCAGCCAAATCGGGCCGGAAGCCGCCGCAGTGAATTCCTCGGGAGATGCGGTAGTCGTTTATTCCGGCTACGACGCCAACAGTGTACACACGGAGTACGTCACAAATTTCAAGCCTTAGCAGCGTTCGAAACGGCGCGTTGTGGCAATCCGCACGCGCCGCTCGAACCATTCCGCCACATGCTACGCTCGAAATTTATGTCCTATTCTTCCATTCGAGATCTCGACCTCAAAGGCAAGCGCGTCTTCATTCGCGTCGATTTCAACGTCCCTTTAGATAAGACCGAAACCGGCATGATGATTACCAGCGACAAGCGCATTAAAGCGTCGCTGCCCACCATTCAATACGCCCTCGAACACGGAGCCGCCGTGATTCTCGCTTCGCACCTGGGAAGGCCCAAGGGAAAAGTGAATCCGGAAATGAGCCTCAAACCCGTCGCCCAGCGGCTCGAAACGATGCTTGGCCGCCCGGTAAAGATGGCGCCCGATCACGTCGGGGCCGACGTCGAGGCTATGCTTCCGAAACCCGGCGAAGTTCTTCTGCTGGAAAATCTGCGCTACCGCGCCGAAGAAGAGTTGAACGACGCCGCTTTCGCCAAACAGCTCGCAGCACTCTGCGATATCTATGTCAACGATGCTTTCGGATCCGCGCACCGCGCGCACGCATCCACCGAGGGTATGATTCAGTTCGTTCCCGTGCATGCGGCCGGCCTTTTGATGGAACAGGAGTTGAAGTATCTCGGCATGGCGACGCGCAACCCCGAGCGTCCCTGCATCGCCATCCTGGGCGGGGCAAAGGTTTCTGACAAGATCGACGTCATCGAGAATCTCGGCAAAATTGTAGATCGCCTGCTGATCGGCGGCGCCATGGCGTATACGTTTCTCAAAGCGCAGGGCCTGCCCACCGGCAAGTCGTTAGTTGAAAACGACAAGGTAGACCTCGCCAAGACGCTGCTTGAGAAACTGGGCAGTAAGTTGATGTTACCGGTGGATCACGTCGTTGTTTCGGAAATCGCCGCCGGAGCCGCCAACGAATCGGTCGAAACCATTCCCGGCGACAAGATCGCAGTCGATATTGGACCGAAGACCATCGAGGCTTACTCGCATGCCATTGCGGCGCCAAAACCATCATCTGGAACGGGCCCATGGGCATCTTCGAGAAGCCGCCGTTCGATAAGGGCACGGTAGCCTTGGCAATAGCGGTGGCCGAATCGGGCGCCGTTTCGGTAGTAGGCGGTGGAGATTCGGAAAAGGCTATTAAGGCCGCAGGCGTAACGGCCAAGATCTCGCACGTATCCACCGGCGGCGGGGCGTCGCTCGAATTTCTGGCCGGTCTCGAACTGCCCGGAGTAGCCGCGCTCGAAAGGTAATAGGATCGGGCGCTTACTTCAAAGCGCTCATCCAATTGCTCACCAGAGTAATGCGGTCCCGCTCGCGGCCGGCGGGAAGAAACGCCAACGCATCGCCCGAGACCGAAAAGTTCGCCATGGTTAAATCCGCGCCCATCACTCGATCGCTGGTGACGGATTGCCCAAGAATTACCGGCTCGCCGCTCGGCTTCCATGTTTTCGAGTTGTAGGCGCACGCCGTGATCATCGAGTTCACCGCATCGAGCAGATATCCTTCGCCTGGCCTGCCCGGTCGCTGCACGAACCTGACATTCGATGGAGCGGGCATAATCGCCGTCCGCCCCGCGGAATCGAGAGAACCGGCATAGAGAGTGCTCCGGCCAGCGGTATTGGAACCGGCCACGTAGAGAAAGGTCCGCCGGTCCGGCAGAAACTGTAACGCGATGTGGCGGGTTTCGCCGCGCGCGGTATCGACCGTCGTCACGCGCTCCAACACGCCCCCTGCGGCCGGTACGCGATACAACCCCTCGCGCAGCAGACCGATCAGGATCGTCCCGTCCTGGCCCCAGGCGCCTGAAAAATTGGTGTCGATTGGGCCGATCACAGTCGTGTTTTGGGTTCCAAGCTCAAAGCGGCGAAGAAGCCGGCCGTTCGCGGCCGCAATGTAGCGGTTGTCGGGCGACCAGAATGGCGTACCAGACGCTTCATCGTACATCACAGACGTAGTCCCGCCTATGCCGCCAACCCACAAATGGCCGCGGCTAATAAATGCTACCTGCTTGCCGTTGGGAGAAAGCGCGACACGCGTGATTACCGCGCCTGCGAATTGCAGGCCGCTCGCGCGCAACTCCGGCAGCCCAATCGGAAGCCGGACCGCCGTGGCTACTTTCTTCTGGGGATTTGCCGGCGGAGGCGCAGTCGTCGCTCCGGGCGCTGGAACGGACACGGCCGCGGGCTTCCGCGGTTCGGCAGCAATCAACCGGCGCCGGGAGCCCTCCACGCCGTCCCAATGCCCTAAGTAAAAGGCGGCCCGCACCAGCAGCGCCACCATCACGGCTACCGACAACCAAACCGTGCTCCGCCCACCTCGCCGTGCGGCCGGCGCCGGAGCCGGCCCCTCCGCTTTCTGTACTCGCAGCGGTGAAAGCCACTCCAGCGCCGCCTTTAAATCGCGCGCCGATTGCCATCGCTCCTCCGGCTCTTTTGCCAGACACCGCCGCAACGCCAGGTCGAGAGCCTCCGGGATCGCCGGACCCAAAGGTGGCGGCTCCAACGTCAGAATCGCCGCCATAACATGCGCCGCGTTGGGACCCTCGAACGCCTTCCGTCCCGCCAACATTTCGTAGAGCAAAACACCGAACGAGAAGATGTCGCTGCGAGGCTCCACCGGCTTGCCTTGCACCTGCTCCGGAGACAGGTAGTGCAGCGTCCCGAGAATGGCGCCCTCTTGCGTGACATGCGCGTGCTCGAATCCCAGCGCCGGAGCCCGGTCCATCTTAGCCAGTCCAAAATCGAGAACCTTGATGCCCGTTTCCGTTACCAGCACATTGGCTGGTTTCAAATCCCGATGGATGATCCCTTTGCGGTGCGCGGCATCGAGCGCCGCTCCCATTTGGATCGCCATCGCAACGGCCCGTTCCGGTGGCACCGGCCCGCGCTTCAGCGCCGCCTCCAGACTCTCGCCTTCTATATACTCCATTACGATCACCGGCTTGCCATCGCATTCTTCCACCCCGTAAATAGTGCAGATATTCGGATGGTTCAGCGCCGAAGCGGCCTGTGCCTCGCGCCGGAAACGGGCTAGAGACGCGGAATCGCCGGCCAGTTCGGGCGGCAGAAACTTGAGGGCGACGGACCGGCCCAGCTTTTGATCTTCGGCGCGGTAAACCACCCCCATGCCACCAATGCCGAGACGCTCCAGCACCCGGAAGTGGGAGACGACCGATGGCGGGCGTTCTTCCGCCGCGGTCTCTTCCTGCGAACCGGAGGGCGTTCGCAGCCCGATCTTGACCGGCGCGATGAAGCGGTATCCGCGCCGCGCAAGCGTCTCAATGAAGCGAGGATTATCGGCCGTTTCGCCCAGCGCTTCCCGCAGACGTTGCACCGCCGCGTTGATGCCGTGGCTCACTTCAACCGCCGTGTCGTTCGGCCAGAGCCGCTTGCGGATTTCATCCCGGGTAACTACCTCTCCGGGATGTTCCAAAAGCGCCGTCAATATCCGTAACGGCTGCTCCTGTAGCCGGATCCGGGCGCCCTCGCGGCGAAGCTCGAAAGCCCGGACATCCAGCTCAAAATCATTGAAACAAATGGTCCGTATGCCGCGAAAGGAGCGGTTTGACATGCGTCACTTGTCCTTATGACGACGAAGATACGGAAAATGACGACGAAAGAGCGCAAATAGTTGCTAACTATTGTTTCGTGACCTCCGCGTGACCATCTCGCGAGCCTTTGAGGACGCTCCGGGTATCGAGGTACGCGCGCATCCGGCCCAGAATCGCCACATGGCACATTGGCCGCTGATGCTGGTGGCGATTCAGCTTTCCACCCCTCCGGAGATTCCCTCAGGAATACTTCAAGCCGCGCGACGTCAGGCCGAGTACATCATGACAAGCGCGGGCGTGAAACTACAATGGCGCGATGCCGCCGGTTTACATTTGCAAATCGCCAACGTGGCGCTCGAAAGCCCGGTCCGCGATGCTGCCGGCTTCGCAGTTCTGGTTCCCGGCAATCCGGGTTATGCGGCCGTCGCCTGGCCAGCCATTCAACGCCAGGCCGCTCAAATGGAGGTAGACCCCTCAATCCTGCTTGGCGCAGCCATGGCGCATGAACTCGGCCATCTCTTGTTTGGTCCGTCCCACGCCCCCAACGGAATCATGAGTGCGCGTCTTGGTCCAAAGGAAATGCTCCTGGCGGCGCGTGGGGAATTGCGGTTCGAAAGCCGGCTCGCGCTCTGCGCTACCAGGAATTCGCGCCGCGCAGGACTTCCGGAACCGTGCGCAGCAGAATTCGCAGATACATCGGTATCGACCGCTCGCGAACATACCGCAGGTCCAGTTGCTTCCTCCGGGAATAGGTAAGCCGATTCCGTCCCGAAACCTGCCACAGCCCAGCCAAGCCTGGCTTCACGGCCAGCAACTCATCCGCGTCCGGCCCATAATACCTGGCTAACTCTCCCGGAGTGAGCGGGCGCGGACCCACTAGCGACATCTTTCCCAACGCGACGTGCCAAAGCTGCGGGATCTCGTCGATAGAATGCCGGCGGCAGAATCTTGCGAAGTCATTGCCAATCCGGGGGTCGTCGGCATCCTTCAGCTCCGCCGCTTCTTCCGCTATGCGTTCTACCCAACAGGCGCCGCCTCTTGATTCGCGCGCCCACATAGTGCGAAGTTTGATCATCCACAGGGTTTCACCCCTCCAACCAACCCGCCGGTGCGCAATGAAGGGTGAACGCCGCGAGGCGAGTGCCACCGCCGCCGCGCAGGCGAACAGCAGAGGACCTATTCCAGCCAGCAATGCCGCCGCTACCAAACGTTCTCCAGCGCCAACGGCTTGCCACGTGAAATCCCGGCTCACGGAAACTTCGCGAAGAATGGGGGCTGATGCCAAAAGTGCTTACCTACTTTCGATGGTAACGGGCTCCAGATGCAGGCCATGTAAACGATTTGTGAATTCGGACATGAGGCGCATGGATAATGAAAACGTGCGTATCCTTCTGGCGGAAGACGAAGCGCGCGTGGCCGGTTTTGTCGCCAAAGGCCTACGCGAGCAGGCCTATGCGGTGGATTTTGCCACCGATGGAGAACAAGCGCTCTATCAGGCGTCGGTTAACGATTACGATTTGATTATTCTCGACGTGATGATGCCCGTGAAAGACGGCTATCAGGTTTGCCGCGAGCTTCGCTTTTCCGGATTTCGCGCACCGATTCTGATGTTGACTGCTCGCGGTACGGTGGATGACCGCGTGGCGGGGCTCGATTCCGGGGCCGACGATTATCTGGCGAAGCCATTCGACTTTAAAGAACTGCTTGCCCGTATGCGCGCCCTCTTACGGCGTCCGCAAACGCTGCGGCCAGCCGAAGTGCGCGCAGGCGATCTCGTGTTGAACACCGCCAGCCACGCCGCGTTTCGCGGCGGAGCCGCCGTAAGCCTGACGGCGAAAGAATATGCGCTGCTCGAATTCCTGGTTCTGAATCAGGATCGCGTAGTGGGCCGGGAACAGATCGCGCAACACGTTTGGGACGATAGCTTCGATCCGCTTTCTAATGTGATCGACGTCTATATCAAGAGGCTGCGATCGAAAATCGACGCGGGTTTCACCCGGCCCTTGATCCACACCCGGCGCGGGGAAGGCTACATTTTGAGCGCCGCAATTTCAGGCGGAGCGGAGGTCACCCGTGATTAAGACCTTCCGCTTGCGGCTGACGCTCTGGTATCTCGGCTGTTTCGCGCTTCTGTTTTCGCTGCTTGCGGCGGGCCTCTATGGCGTTCTGTCGCGCGCGCTCATTGCCCGGTTGGATGACACTCTGGTTTCGCAAGCCGCCACTGTGGTTTCTCTCTTTCAGGATGAGTTGGAGGAGAATCACGGCGACATCGCGCAGTCGGCGCACGAAGCCATTACCAATATGCGGATGCGATGGAGCAAGGTAGCCGTGATCGATGCCGCCGCGCCGTCGGGCGCCACCCCGCTGGCGGCCAGCGCGCCGTTTGACGCGGGGGTCCTCGCGCAGCACGCCAACGCCGCGCGCGAATCGTCGTTCTCTTTCGGCGGTGTGCGCACAGCCGTCCATCGCCTGGAAGTGGACGGCCACTCGCTGCTTGCCGTCGCCGCCGAACCGTTGAATGGCGTCGAGGCTGACATGGCGGTGATTCGCCGCGCCATGTTTTTGGCGTTGCCCTTGATTCTCGTGCTCGCCGGCGCGGGCGGATACTGGTTCGCCGGGCGCAACCTGGCGCCGCTCGATGCCATGGGGGCGCAGGCGAGCCGCATTGGCGGCAGCAATCTGGACGCGCGCCTTGAAGTAGGAGACGCGGCAGCCGAGTTGAAACTGCTGGCTGCGTCATTCAATGAGTTGCTCGGGCGCATCGATCAATCGTTCGAAGGCATGCGCCGCTTCGTGGCCGATGCCTCGCACGAATTGCGTACCCCGATTGCGGTAATCCGGGGCGAGGCGGATGTGGCTCTGGCAAAGGAACGCGACGCGGCCGAATACCGCGAATCGCTGGCCATTATCTTGGATGAGGCGCGGCGCCTTTCCGTGTTGGTGGATAGCCTGCTCAACCTGGCGCGCGCCGACGCCGGCCGCGTCAAGTTGCAAACGCAATCCTTCTATTGGAACGATCTTTTGTCGGACTGCTGCCGCTCTATGCAATCGCTGGCAACCGCGCGCGATGTCGAATTGACTTGTCGCGTAGCGCCGGATATACCGTTCGAAGGGGACGAGGAACTGTTACGTCGCATGACCCTGAACTTACTTGATAATGCCATCCGATACACGCAACGCGGCGGCCAGGTAACTGCGGAGCTGGAAGCGAGCCATCAAGGCATTCTAGTTCGTATCTCGGATACCGGCATCGGAATTTCTCCCGAAGCCGCGCCCCATGTCTTCGAGCGGTTTTTCCGGGCCGACAAAGCACGCTCCCGTGAAAACGGCGGGTTCGGGTTGGGGCTCGCCATTGTTAAGTGGATCGCCGAATCCCATCGGGGCGCCGTGAGCCTTGCCAGTCGCCCCGGAAGCGGCAGCGTTTTTACGGTTACTCTGCCGCAATAAATTGCCAAAAATTAGCCTTCTTTTAGGCTAAAAACTTCTCGATTCCTGCCGATGCCCCGGTTCGGCCCGCGGCCTAACAACAATAGAATCAACAAGCTCAAATAGCATACCCCTGTCTGCCCCACCTGTCCCCATACGTGGCTACCCCTATAAGACTAGTCTCCCTAAAACTTAGGATCAATCTCCCGCCTGTCCAAGCCAGAATTTGGTCTAAAACGGCAAATTCCTGTCGATCAGTAATCCAAAGGAAATTCACAAAATATGTACCACACAAATAAACCCTTTCTATTTACCCTACTTATGATTGGAGCTGCGGCTCTGCCGCGGCCGGCGCAGGCTGCAGTTACTATCTCACCGACGGCGATTTCCCTGGCGGCGGGCCAATCTTTAAACTTAACTATCGCTGGGGCCACTGCTCAAGGTGTAAAGTGGACGGTTTCTCCGGCCGTGGGTACTCTAACTGGCAGTCTTAGTTCGGCCGTTTATGCGGCCCCGGGCGCAGTTACTCAAAGCCAAGCCGTTACGATCACGGCCACCACTATTGCCACTCCGGCAACCATCGTAAAGACGGTCGTTACGCTGGCGCCAGCGGTAACGGTAACAGTTAGTCCGGCATCCACGGACATGATGGCAAATGCGCAACAGACCTTTTCGGCGGTCGTCGGGGCCGCCCAAAATACCGCGGTAACTTGGTCCGCTTCTTTGGGAAGCATCTCCTCGACGGGCGCATATGTCGCCCCGGCGGTTAACGCCGATACGACCGCAACGATTACTGCAACCTCACAGGCAGCGCCGGGTAAAGCCGCGAGCGCCACGGTACGGCTTCATCCCAATAAAGGTATCTGGTTTACCACCCAGGCTAATGGCCTGCAATCGGTGATGTTTAATGGAGTAAATTACAACTATCTTTACGGCGAAACTTTGGTGACCGCAGTTACCCTTGCGACGCCTAATGGAAGCGTCAGACTAAATACCGTATGTACGGGAAGCTTCAATGCCACAACCGTTAACAAACACTGCCCCACCTCCGGCGGCGATTCGGTTGATGTATCCGTGACATTCAGCGCGCCCGCACCGGGACCCGGTGTTTCGACTGCCGCCGGCACAAACACCGGAACCATACGCGCGGACGTTCAGATTACCAACAACAGCGCCAGCACCGCCGTAACACAAGCCATGCTCAGCATCCTTGGCGTATCCATGGTGCAGTACAACGCCGCCGCCTCCCATGCGATAGCGCTCGATTCTACCAATCCGGTTTCCATGGTTAATTACCAAACCGGTCAGTTTGCCATCTGGAACAATGCTCCGAGTTCGGATGTCACGATGAATATGAGCTGCGGCTGGTCTTATATCTGCAAACATCAGCCACTGATCAACAATATCGCGCCTGGTCAGACCAAAACGACCTCTTTTTCTATCCGCTATACCAATGACACCACCGCCTCAGCTATCGGTCTGGCTCCCGAGGCTTATAGCGACTACGCCGCCAGTTATCCAACCGTCGTCAACTCACCCGATCGCCGTCCCCTGATGGCTTGGTTTATGGCCGACCACTCTCATCAGAGCGCCACCAATCCCCGCGGTTATTTCAACGACACTACGATTGATGCTTCCAACATTGCCGCTTTCGGCGCGCGGGCCATGTCGCAGGCCCATAGCATCCTTACGCAGATTCAAGCCCGGCCCGTGCAACCGCAAGGCATCCTGATTTGGGATCTGGAAGGCCAGGAATTTATGCAGCCGACCACGTATATTGGCGATCCCCGTGTCCTCTCCCAGGGCTATGCGCCGGAAATGAATGCCACGGCCGATGCGATCTTTGCGCTCTTCCGCAACGCCGGTTTAAGGGTCGGACTGACCCTCCGTCCTCAATCCATGCAATGGGGAACCGCGCTGCCGGCGAATTGCACTTACAACTCGGACAACAACTATAAGGACTATTACATCCGCGTTGACCAGCCTCTCGGTCAAAAGTTCTACGGATGCTACGATCCCAACGGCGCAGCCTGGTCCCTGATCCCCAACGCCAACGGATTCCAAACCTCCTTTACATCCGCCCAGGTAGCCCAGGTCACCTCCCTGCTGATGTCGAAAGTCGCCTACGCGCACTCACGCTGGGGTACAACGCTTTACTACGTGGACAGCACGGTGTGGGTTGGCGGCGCTCCACTCCCGCAACAAATTTTCAGAACCCTACAGGTGGCGTTCCCGGATTGCCTGTTCATTCCCGAAGAAAACAACGCCTCTACCATGGGCGTTGCGATGCCCTACTCAGAACCGAAGAATACCGCCGCCCCGAAGTTTGCTCCGGAATCTTGGCGGTTCATCTATCCCACCGGCGGTCTGGGCATCTATTTGTCCAACTGCGTCGGAGACGCCACCTGCTGGAACAACAACGCCGCCTCCTTCGATATCGGCCAGAAGATCGGTGACATGGCGATTTATGCCGTGCCGACCCAAATGTCGCCTGCGCAGTACTCAACCATCGAATCGATGATCATGCAGGCTCGTTTAGAGGCCGGCTCCATCACTGTCACTGATTCCTCGTCCGGTTCCCACTTTTCGTATACCGGGTCGCCTTCCACGGTTTACAAGTATCCGGTCAAGATGCGGGTTTACTTTGCAGCCAACGCCGCTGCCATGCCCGCAAGCACAACTTATTGTGAATCAGGCGGCTGGATGGGCGAGAATACCTGCACCCTCAACCTCGCCGGCCTGGTGACCGCCCAAGTCAGATACTACGATTTCAATGGTCAGCTCGTCACTAGCGCGGCCGTAGGAGCCCGTTAAGCCGCAATAGTCCTGCTCTTACTCCTAAACGGCAATTCAGTTTGTAGCACTCGGGCTGTCACACTACGCGTGTGACAGCCCTTTTTATATCCCCTTCGCACTCCCTGACTACTACCCCCATATATCCGTGCCGTCCCTCAGTTGTACTTAAAAATATCTTTCTATCATTGTTAAATCACGGACACCTATCGTAAATTGATACTAGTACATAGTACAAATAGTTCAGTATTTAAGTTTAGTAAGCTCCAGTACTTGATTAGAACAACACTTTTATTTACCAGCTGTAAGCCGTTTTAGTTCATCACTTAAAGGAACACCACGATCATGCTTCAAAAGAATAGTCTACGTTTTCTTTTTGGCTTGCTGGTTGCACACATCGCGCCAGGCTTGCACGCAGCGGTAACCATCTCGCCTACGGTCTATACTTTGGCCGCGGGTCAAACCATGAATCTTGGTATTGCAGGCGTAAGCTCCCAAGGTGTAAAGTGGACCTTTACGCCTACCCTGGGGACTCTCACAGGGAAGCCCACTTCTGCTATTTATGTGGCGCCTAGCTCAATTTCGCAGAGTCAGACTGTTCAAATAACCGCCACCACTGTGTCGACTCCTACGACCATTGTGAAGGCGGTAGTGAAGCTCATTCCCGCCATCGTGCTGGCTGTTACGCCGGCCAGCGTGGATTTCCTGAATGCCACCCAACAGACATTTAAAGCAACCGCTTCGGGCGCCCCAAACGCCTCGGTAAAGTGGTCCACTTCCCTCGGGACAATCTCGTCGGCAGGCGTCTATGTGGCGCCTGCAGTTGCCGCCAATACCGTCGCTACCGTAACCGCAACCTCGCTGGCCGACCCCACAAAAAGTGCGAACGCAACCGTAATCCTGCACCCGAAAGGGGCTCTCAAGTTTACGACCCAGGCGAATGGCCTTCAATCCCTTATTTTCAACGGCGTAAACTACAATTACCTCTACGGCGAACAACTGGTCACTTCATTGACTATCGCGACGCCCAACGGGTTTGTCAGGACCAGCGCCACCTGTGCCGGAACCTTTACCCCAACGACGGTTACCACCAATTGCCCAAGTTACGGCGGTGATTCGGTCAACGCTACAGTAACGTTTAGCAGCCCCTCCCTGTGGCTGGCGTTTCGACCAACAACACAGGGACAATCCGAGCGGACATCCAGATAACCAACAACAGTGCGAGCAATTCGATCGCGCAGGCCATGTTGAGCATTCTCGGCGTCAGCATGTCGCAATATAACGTCGCTGCCTCTCGTCCAGTCGCGCTCGATTCTACCAATCTCCTTTCCAATGTGAATTATCAGGCCGGCCAGTTCGCCATCTGGAACAACGCTCCCTCGCCGGATGTCACCATGAACGTGGCTTGCGGTTGGTCTTTTGTTTGCAAACATCAACCACTGATCAACAATATCGCTCCCGGTCAGACAAAGACGGCCTCCTTTACTCTGCGCTTTACCACCGACACTACGGCTCCCACCATCAGTCTGGCCCCGGAAGCCTATACCGCATATGCCGCCGTTTTTCCCTCCGTTGTAAATTGGCCGGATCGCCGCCCCGTCATGTCTTGGTTTATGGCCGACCATTCCCATCAGAGCGCCACCAATCCCCGCGGCTATTTTAATGACCCGACCATCGATGCCTCGAACATTTCCGCATTCGGCGCGCGCGCCATGGCGCAGGCCCAAAGCATCCTGAACCAGATTCAAGCCCGGCCCGTGCAACCGCAAGGCATCCTGATTTGGGATCTGGAAGGGCAGGAATTCATCCAGCCCACTACGTATATTGGCGATCCCCGCGTCCTCTCTCAAGGATACGCGCCCGAAATGGACGCCACTGCCGATGCAATCTTTGCGCTTTTCCGCAATGCCGGGCTGAAGGTTGGCATCACTTTGCGGCCTCAATCTCTTCAGTGGGGCACTACCCTTCCCGCGCAATGCACCTTCAATTCCGACAATAATTACAAGGACTACTACATTCGGGTGGACCAACCTCTCGGTCAAAAGTTCTACGGCTGTTATAACGATCCTAAGAGTCCCACCAATCCCTGGTCCCTGATACCGAACGGCAATGGAGCTCAGACCTCCTATACTTCTAACCAGGTAGCCCAAGTGACGTCCCTGTTGATGTCCAAAGTCGCCTACGCGCACGCGCGCTGGGGGACGACGCTTTATTATGTTGACAGCACCGTGTGGGTGGGCGGCGCTCCACTCCCGCAAGATATTTTTAGAGCTCTCCAATTGGCGTTCCCGGATTGCCTGTTCATTCCGGAAGAAAGCTACGCGGCCACCATGGGTGTCGCAATGCCGTACGCAGAACCAAAGAATAGCGGCGCTCCGAAATTCGCACCGGAATCCTGGCGCTATATCTACCCGACCGGCGGGCTCGGCATATTCCTGTCCAATTGCGTCGGCGACCCAGTCTGCTGGGCCACCAGTTTGCCGTCCTTCGACATAGGACAGAAGGTCGGCGACATGCCGATTTACGCCGTGCCGACCCAGATGTCGCCAGCTCAGTACGCCGCGGTCGAAACCATGATCCAGACGGCGCGCCTGGAGGCCGGGATAGTCACGGTAACCGATTCTTCGTCGGGCCAGCATTTTTCTTATAGGGGTTCCCCAAGTACGGTTTATACCTACCCCCTTAAAATGCGCGTTTACTTTGCGGCCGACGCAACCACCATGCCTACAAGCACAACGTATTGCGAATCAGGTGGTTGGCAAGGCGAGAACGCATGCACACTCAACCTTTCCGGCTTGGTAAACGCTCAGATTCGCTACTACGATTTCAACGACCAGTTGGTAATAAGCAACGCAATAGGACCCCGATAACTCCCTCGATCGGCAGGCTGCCACCCAGGAACCGCCCTTGGCAGCCTGCTGTTCCGGCCCCAGCTAAAAAGCCCTGCAATTTTGACTCTTAATGAAACCCGGCCCGCGGATTGTCATCTAAAGGGTTGAGTATCATAGAAATGTTGAAGAAAAACTGGAAGCCCATCGCACTGGCGTTGAGCTTCGTTTGCGTCGCGCTGGGAGCGGGGCCGGAGTTCGATCGGGCGCGCAAGTTATACAACTCGACCGATTTTGACGGATCTCTAAAGATCCTGCAATCCATGCCGGCCAAGGACAGCGAGGTCTTAGCTCTCATGGGTCAGGATTTTTACATGCTGACGGACTACAAGAAGGCCACCGATGAGCTCGAAAAAGCCGTCGCCGCCGCTCCGTCAAACGCCGAATACACCCTTTGGCTGGCCCGCGCCTATGGACGCCGCGCCGAGACTTCGAGCCCTTTTACCGCGCCCGGCCATGCATCGAAGGCGCACCATTACTTCGAGAAAGCGGTGGAGCTTGACTCCAAGAACCTGGAAGCCATTAACGACCTGTTTGAGTATTATCTGGAAGCCCCCGGCTTTCTTGGCGGCGGATTCGACAAAGCGCAGGCCATGGCCACCCGTATCGCGCAACTCGACCCGGCCGAAGGCTTTTGGGCGCAAGCCAAACTAGCCGAAAAGCGCAAGGAATATGGAACGGCTGAGATGAACCTTCGTCGCGCTGCCGCGGCCGCGCCTCGTCAAATCGGCAAATTGGTCGATCTCGCCCGTTTGCTCACGGGTCAAGGACGTTACCAGGAAGCCGACAGAGCGATGGACGCCGCGGAGCAGATAGCGCCCGATAACCCGCGTCTTCTGTTTGCGAAGGCCGATCTGTACATCAAGAGCGGACGTCATATCGACCTGGCCCGGAAACTATTAGAGCGCTACCTCACCTGCAATCTGACTCCCGACGACCCATCGCGCGCCGACGCTCAAAAGCTGCTGCGCCAGGCAAGCGGCGGCTGATCCCGCATGCTATTTGGCGAATCGATCAACTTTAGCTTTCAAGCCTTGCGCGCCAATCCGGTCCGTTCGCTGCTCACCGGCTTGGGTATGGTGATTGGCACCGCCTCGGTGATACTGGTCGTTACCATCTCGCTCACCAGCCGCGATTTCATCCTGGAACAGATTGAAGGCATCGGTTCGAATATCATCTTTGCCTACTACGTAACCGGCGGCCCCACCTCGCCCTCCGCCGACGCCGATTACATTAAGATGGCCGACATTGCGGCCCTCCGCAACGAACTCCGCGCGGATATCGTCGCCGCCACCGGCGTAATGACCAACTTCGATCAAGTCCTCATCGGCGGCAAGTCGCAAGACGTGAAGGTCATCGGGACGGATGAGGATTACGCCGCCGTCCGCAATATCGTTATCAGTACCGGCCGTTTTCTCGACCCCAGCGATGTTTCTCAGCGTCAAAAGGTCGCCCTGCTCACTGACGTCCTGGCCGAGCGTATGTTCGGAAGCCGCGCCGGCGCCGTCGATCAAACCATTCGCCTTTACGGTCTACAGTTCACGATTATCGGAACGTTTCACGAAAAGGTGGAGACTTTCGGACAGTCGGAAGTGGAGCGCGACACCATCCTGATTCCCATCACTGTGCTGCGTTACTTCACGCCTGTCGAGCGCATCGACCCGATGTACGTTCAAGTGCGCTCGCCCGATCAAGTGGACCACGTCGCCACTCGCGTACAGCAGATCGTAGAAGGACGCCACCGTCCCGGCGCGCGCTACCGAGTGGATACCCTCACCGCAATTCTCAACGCTGCTAAGAATATCTCGCTGATTCTCTCCGCCGTGTTGGTCCTGGTCTCCGCGATCACGCTGGTGATCTCCGGTATCGGCATCATGAATATCATGCTTGTGACGGTGACAGAGCGCACCCGCGAAATCGGCGTACGTCTCGCCGTCGGCGCATCGGCTCGCGATATTCAGCTTCAATTCCTCACCGAAGCCATGATTGTCAGTCTCACAGGCGGCACAATTGGGATTCTCGCCGGGGTCGCCATCCCCTTAAGCGCGGGCTTCTTCGCTGGCGTCAAGATCCCTATATCCCCTGTCGCTGTCGTAGTGGCATTCGGCGTCTCGTGTCTCGTCGGACTCATCTTCGGCATTCTGCCCGCCAATCGCGCGGCCCATCTGAACCCGACCGAAGCTTTGCGCTATGAATAGTTCATGCGCCTTCTGAAGTCGATCCTCCTCCTGCTCTGGGCTACGCTCGCTTCCGCGCAAAGCTGGACCGCCCAATCCAGCGGAACCAACGCATCCTTCCGCGGCCTTCATGCCGTCAGCCCGCAAATGGTCTGGGTAAGCGGAACGGCCGGGACTTACGCGATTACTAGCGATGGTGGCGTCACCTGGCGCGCCGCCAAGGTGCCCGGCGCTGAGAAGTTGGACTTCCGCGCCGTATGGGCCTTCGACCAGAACAACGCATATTTGCTCAGCATCGGCACAGGCGATCAATCCCGCATCTATCGCACCTCCGATGGCGGCGCTAATTGGAAGCTGCTCTTCACAAATCCCGACGCCAAAGGCTTCTTCGACGGCATCGCTTTCTGGGATCGTACGCACGGCATCGTCGCCGGCGATCCTGTGGACGGCCATATCACCATCTTCACCACCGCCGATGCCGGCGATACATGGCGGCGCGAGTCCACGCCCGAAGCCATCGGGGCCGAAGGCGCCTTCGCCGCCAGCAATACCAGCCTTGCGCTTGCCGGAACAAATGAGGTTTGGCTCGGAACCACCGCCGCCCGCGTTCTGCATTCCACAGACAATGGCCACACCTGGAGCGCAACCGCCACTCCCATCCGCCACGATGGGTCGGGCGCCGGGATCTTCTCCGTAGCCTTCTCCGATCGCCTGCACGGCATTGCGGTTGGCGGCGATTACACCAAGCCGGCGGAAGCCCGCGACAACATCGCAATCACCGGCGATGGCGGAAAGACATGGAAGGCTCCCCCGGGTCCGCCGCCCTCCGGTTTTCGTTCAGCTATAGCATATTTACCCGATACCAGCCTCTGGATCGTCACCGGAACCTCTGGCTCCGACATTTCGAGCGACGGCGGCGCCACCTGGAAGCAATTCGATTCCGCCGGCTATAACGCTGTAGTCTTCATCTCGAAATCTGCCGGCTGGGCTGCGGGGCCGCGCGGCCGCCTTGCAGCTTTCCATCTTCCTTAAGATCAATAACACCGCGATTCCATGCTCTGTTGGAACGTATTTGATTGCCCACGTTTACGCGTTTTTGGATCTTCAGTTGCAATAGCTCTCATGGAGTTCATATGAAAAAAATCGCAATGTTGGGAATTGCAGTAGTGCTCTACCTCGCGCCGCATAGCTTTGCGCAGGACCGAGGTCGAGGTCAAGAGCAGCACGGCGGTCACGTCGGAGGAGGTTACGCTCCGCCTCACGGGCCCCCCGCGGTGCGTAACGCGCCTGCCCACCGGGCAGAGCCGGAACACGGATTTCGCGATGGCGAAGGCCATCCCGAGGCGCCGCATGTGCATCCTGACGGGCGCTGGGTAGGGCATGATTATGGCCGAAATGACGCGCGATTTCATATCGACCATCCCTGGGAGCACGGCCGTTTCTCGTTGGGTTTCGGCCCCGGTCATGTTTTTCATTTGTCGGGTGGTAATCGAGAGCGCTTCGGGTTCAATGGCGTTTTCTTCAGCGTTGCGCCCTTCGATTATGGATATGTAAACGATTGGCTTTGGAATTCGGATCCAATCGTGATCTATGAAGATCCCGACCATCCCGGCTATTACCTGGCTTATAACTCCCGGCTCGGCACCTATGTCCATGTGATCTACCTGGGTTGAGCTGCCGTCTTCAGACCGGCATCCAAGCCCAAGTCGCAAGACACACGCGTCGGCAGGCTGCTAATCTTTGAAGTAATCGCAGCCTATGATTGGAATAACGGGGACGCTCTCATGAGAGCCAGGTTTGGATGTGCGCTACTCGTCGCGCTCACTGCTATTTTGCTCGCGGCCCAAAAGCGTCCCGATTTCGCCGGCGATGTCGAGAAGTCCATGAAACTTCCCGTCATCGCCGTTGCGGACTTTCGGGGTTCAGGCGACGCTCAAGCGCTCACCGCTACGTTCAATCTCACACTGTGGTCCGATCTCCAGGATTCCGGCCTCGTGAAGCTTGCCCCCAAAACCATGTATCCGACCGTGGTCCCGCAGCAGCCGTCCGATTTCCTCGATCCAAGGCCTGACGTAACCAAAGCCGGGGGACGCCTGATGTCCGATTGGTCGAATCCGCCCACTCAGGCAAATTATCTCGCCTTTGGCTACGCAGCCTCGAAAGAGGGCCTTTTTGTAGCGTTCGGCTATTTCTACGATCTAAGCCAGCCCACGCCCCGGGTAGCCAAAGTCATTGGCGATCTTTATACCGGCCCTTTAAACGAAGACGGCGCTCGCAAGGCGGCCCATGAATTCGCAGCGGCCATCTTGAAACGGCTTGGCGGAACTTCGCTCTTCGATACCCATCTTTATTTCGCCTCAAAACGTGCAGGTCACAAGGAAATTTGGGTGATGAACGCCGATGGTTCCAATCAGCGTCAGATCACCCACTTCAACACCACCGCCGGGGCAACCTCGCCAAGCATTTCGCCGGACGGATCGCGCCTGATGTGCACGGCGTACCCCGGGGAAGATAAACCGGCACGCCTGTTCCTCTATTCCACCGACCCATTCCTCCAACTGGATTTCCTCAATCCTACGGGCACCTACTCGGCGCACAGCACGTTCTCTCCGGATGGAAAGCAAGTGTTATTCGACAGCGCATCCGGTACCGCCTTCCGAATCTATATCGCGAATCTCGATGGATCGAAGCCGCGCGTTATTAATTCATCGGAATCCGTTCAAGTGGAGCCCGTGATGAATCCCAAAAATCCGAACTTGATCGCCTTCACCTCCGGCCGCGGCGGTACGCCGCAAATCTATACGATGAATGTGGATGGCGGCGACATCACCCGTATCACCAATGGCATTGGCGAAGCATACAATCCGGCTTGGGCGCCCGACGGTGGTCACATCGCCTTTGCGTGGACCCAGGGTTATGCCCCTGGCAACCTGAACATCTTTATTTTGGATGTCGCCAACGGAAGCTTTGTTCAACTGACCCATGGAGAGGGTAAGAACGAAAACCCGTCGTGGGCGCCGGATGGCGCGCATCTCGCTTTTAGTTCGACCCGTAGCGGCACGGAGCAGATCTGGAGCATGCTCGCCACCGGCACAGGTCTTCACCAGCTCACTACAGATGGCGTCAACAGCAGCCCTGCGTGGGGCAAATAGCGCGTCTTATTTGATCTGACTTAAGATCGCCCCAATCTCCTGCTTTGCTTCCGGTGAGGCGCTCGCGGCTAATGCCGCTGTCAGCATTTCGCGCACCTCGCCGGAACGGCCGCTTAGCGCAATCTCAATAGCCAGCTTGGCGGCGCGTTCCGGCGCGGCCTGCAACAACCGGTCGAGCATTTGAGAAGCCGCATCGAATTCGCCGCGCCGCAGTTGAATCAGACCTAGCGTCTCGATCACATCCGGCAGGTCCGCGCGCTTGCTCGAAGGCGCGCTTCGCGTACATCAGCGCATCGTCCAGATCGCCGCCGTGCTGCAAAAGCAGAGCCGCCAGCGTTATTCAGCGCGGTGACGTTCTTTGGGTCGAGCGCAATCGTCATGCTATAGGCCTTCTCAGCGCTGCGCCAATCGCCAGCCTGATCCAACGCCTGCGCGAAAGTCAAAGCCGCCGCCGGATCCTCATTCCAAAACGCGGGCTTATGTTGGTTGAGAAAGGTAAGCGCAAGATTCCGCCGTCCCTGCGCAATCAGCGCGCTGACGATGCCCTCTACCGCTTCTCCGTTCCACGGTTCCAGCGCCAGCGCCATGCGAAACGATTCCTCCGCGCCCAGAGCGTTGCCCGCTTCCAGTTGTGCGACCCCCGCCGCGACGGCCTTGTCAGCGGGGCTGCGGGCCGTGAAGGCCCTCCTGACCCGCTCAACATAACGTTTCACCGTCTCGTCCTCGGCGGCCTGTGGCTCGCGAAGCAACTGCGACACCTGTGGCATAGGTGACTGGATGTGGCCGCGGAACGGCTGGTCCGTTTGGAGAACCGGTGGAGGCGCCTGAACCATCGCGTGCAGTTTTCCTGTAACCCGCGGCTTCGCTTGCTGGGGCAACGTCGGCTGAGGGGCCGGCGCAGCGTCGCTCATTGGAATCGCCGCGATGCGCTGAATTACCGATACAATCGGCGGATCCTTTACCAGCGCGGTGCCCAGGGGAGCGACAACGCCCGCCGCCACTACCGTAACCACTGCCATACGCAGCGCGGACGGCGCCGGACGCCGAAAGCGCCCCGCAAGAATGACGGCCATGCGGCGCTTCAAATTTGCCCCGGTGGCCGCGGCATATGCCGGCGCGACCGAGAAAGCCATGCGGCAAACCTTCAGTATCGCCGCCAGATAATCTTCCGGATTGACGCCGCGCCGCAACACGAGTTCGTCGCAGGCCGCCTCCCTCTCGCCGTGCGCCTGCCGTTCCAGCCACCAGACCAGCGGATAAAACCAGAATGCACAACTCACCAGATGCGCCGCGGCCGCGGTCAAGTTGTCGCGCCTCCGTATGTGAGCCAGTTCATGCGCTAGAACCGCTTCCAGTTCGTCGGCGCTGAGCGCTTTCGAAAGACCGTCCGGCAGCACAATCTTCGGCCGCCAGATGCCGCATGCCCCCGGCGCCTGGTCGCGCGCCACAATCGACAGCGCTGCTCGCCCGCCGAATGCCTGCGTCACGCGCTCGAGCGCCGCGTTTTCTTCCACCGACGCGGCACGCATCTCCGGTATGCGGCGCAGCATCCCCCGCATCCAAAGAGAGACTGTTGCGGCGAATCCAGCGCACCAAAACAGACGTAGCCAGTCAAAGTGACGGCCGCGCGGCCGCGGCTCCGGCGCGCGCTGGAAGCTGGAATCCACCATCGCAGCGAAATGCCCGATTCGCGTCAAAGCCACCGCGCGAATCGGCTGGCGCGGCGCCAGTTTGCGGCCCGCCTCCGCAAGCCAATCCGTGGGCAGTGCGAAGCGCAATATCGCCGCCAGAATCAGCGCGTGCCGCAACCCCGCGCTTCTTCCGCGAAGCGCCATCGCCGCGCCGAGCGCAATTGCTGCCGTAACGGTGCACGCTATCAGATGAGCCATCATGACTTCTTCTCCGGCTTGTTCTCCAGCTTGGCCAGCCCAAGTTCCGCCGCGCGAACGTCCGCCAGCGACAACCTGCCCGTCTCCACCAGATGCGCAATCACCGGCTCGGCCGACCCTCCGAAGACGTCGATCAAGTCATCGATCAACCGGCGGTAAACATCCTTGCGCGCGGCCGCCGCTTCGAACACATAGGCGTTGCCGATCTTCTTCACCCGGCGCACAATCTGCTTCTCTTCCATCCGGTAGACCATCGTCTGCACCGTGGTGTAAGCCGGCCGCTTCGATTCCGGAATGCTCTCCTGAATCTCGCGCACCGATGAGGGCCCAAGCTTCCAAAAGCGTTGCAGAAGCTCGAGTTCAAAACGGGTAATCTTGGGTTTGCGCATTGCTACTAAACTCTAGGTCGATGCTACTACGGCTTTAGGTGGAAGTCAACGGCGCTACAATGTTTGCCATCCCGAAAGGTTGTTATGAGCTGTAGACTCCTGATTGCGTGCAGCGCCTTGGCGCTTGCCTACCCTCTCTTTGCCCAGACGCTGCCGCCCGGCGTCGAGAAAAAGGCGTCGATGGGCGGCATCACCGAATACGACTACCCCAACGGCCTGCGCGTCCTGCTCTATCCCGATGGTCGAGCCCGAGCATCACCGTCAACGTGACCTACCTGGTCGGCTCGCGCCACGAAGGCTACGGCGAAACCGGCATGGCTCACTGCTGGAGCACATGGATTTCATCGAGACCACCAACGGCCGCCAGATCAAGGACGAGATCACGGCGCACCGAGCGGCAGTTGGAACGGCACCACCGACTCCGACCGCACCAACTACTACGAAACCGTCACCGCCACCGACGAAAATCTCAAGTGGGCGCTCGGCCTCGAGGCCGACCGCATGGTGAACGTCAAGTTCACCAAGAAGATTCTCGACACCGAAATGACCGTCGTCCGCAACGAGTTCGAGCGCGGCGAAAACAGTCCGCAGCGCATTCTGCGCGAGCGCGTGGCGGCCACGGCGTACCTCTGGCACAACTACGGCAAGTCCACCATCGGCTCGCGGGACGACATCGAGCGCGTGCCGGTCGACCGGCTGGCGGCGTTTTACAAGAAGTTCTACCAGCCCGATAACGCCGTGCTCGTGATCGCCGGACGCTTCGACGAAACGCAAAGGCGCTCGCAGATGGTCGCCGACACCATGGGCAAGATCCCGCGCCCCACGCGCGAGCTCGATCAGACCTACACCGTCGAGCCGCCGCAGGATGGCGAGCGCTTCGTCGAACTGCGTCGCGTGGGAACCGGCCAGAAAGTGATCGTCGCCTACCACGGTCCGGCGGCGGCGCATCCCGATGCGGCCGCCCTCCAGGTGCTCTCCGGCCGTCATGAACGGCGGCGGCGGTGGCCGCGGCGGCCGGGCGGCCGCGGCGGCGGTGGCGGCGCGCCGAAGGCCGCCTGGCCAAGGCGCTGGTGGATACCAAGCTCGCGCAGTCCGCCAACATGGGTTTCCAGCTAGCGGCACGATCCCGGCCTCATCACGGTCTCCGCGACATTGACTCACCGACGAAGTCGCCTCGACGAAGCCAAGGAGGCCATCTCGAAGCCATGTCCGATGTCGACACGAACCCCCCGACCACGGAGGAGGTCGATCGCGTCCGCGAGCGGATGCTCGCGAACCTCGAAGATCGCATGAGCGAACCGCAGTCAGTTCACCACCGGCCTCAGCGAATCCGATCGCGCAGGGCGACTGGCGCCTCATGTTCCTCGAGCACGACCGCCTCAAGGACGTCAGCCCGCAAGACCTCGTCCGCGTGGCCAAGCTGTACTTCAAAGCCTCCAACCGCACCGTCGGCTACTACATTCCCGACGCGACACGCCGGAGCGCACCGTCGTGCCGGAAGCGCCGGCTCTCGACTCGACGCTGTCGAATTACAAGAGCAACGTCACCGTCGCGCACGGCGAGTCGTTCGACCCCACGCCCGCCAACATCGAAGGCGCGGCTGGCGCGCGTCCACGCTCGCCAACGGCATGAAGGTGGTCGATTCTGACCAAGGAGACCACGGGCAACATGGTCATGGCCGAGATCGAACTGCGCTTCGGCGACGCGGCGTCGCTCGCCGGCTAAAGCCGCCGCGGCGCGGTTTGCCGAAAGCTTGAACTGGGCGGCGGAACCAAGACCCATACGCGCCAGCAGATCCAAGCCGAGCTCGAGAAGCTGAACGCGCGCGTGGCCGTCGGGCGGCGGTGGTGGCGGCGGAGGCCGCGGTGGACGCGGCGGCGGTGGCGGCGCTGCAGGCGGCGGACTCAGCCGGCGCAACTGCCAGCATCCGGCGCCAGCGGCGAACTTCGTCGCGGCAATGCGCATCGCCGTCGAAGAACTGCGCAGCCCCGCCTATCCCGCAGGAAGACTTCGACCGCATCAAACAGCAGCGCATCCGCGCGCTCAGCCAGCCGCGCACCGAGCCCACGCAGCTGGCGGCCGAAATGCTGCAACGCCACCTGAGCCCGTATCGCAAAGGGCGACCCGCGCTACACCGGCGACGCCCGAAGAGCAGGTTGCCGAGATCCAGAAAGTCACGCTCGACGACGTCAAGAAGTTTCACGCAGCAGTTCTACGGCGCCTCGTACGGCGTGATTCGCCGTCGTCGGCCCCATCGATAAGGCCGGCAGTGCAAAAAGCCGCCGCCGAACTGTTCGGCTCCTGGAAGTCACCCGCGCCTTTCGCAAGCCGCTGACAACTGTTTACATAAGGCGGCGCGCCATCAACCAGAAGATCGAAACGCCCGACAAAGCCAACGCGCAGTTCGAGGCCGGCCTGCGCTTCCAGATGTCGCAGAACGATCCGGACTATCCCGCTATGGTACTGGCGAACTACATGTTCGGCGGTTCCATCACCGCGCGCATGCCTAATCGCATCCGCAATCGCGAAGGGTTGAGCTATGGCGCGTCATCGCGCCTGCAGATACCCACCGAGGGTGATTCGGCAATGCTCTCGGCGACAGTGAGTGAAAATCCGGCTAACACGCCGAAGGTCGAATTTAGTTTCATGGATGAATTGGCCAAGACTCGGAAGGAAGGCTTCACCGCGGAAGAAGTAGAAACGGCCAAGAAAGCGTATCTGGACGCGCAGTTTGTCGCACGTGCTCAAGATACTTCACTTTTAACGTTATTAACACAGCACGAGCAGCTTGGCCGAAGCATGCAGTGGGATGCCGACTTAGAAGCGAAAATCCGCGCCCTAACTCCAGCCCAAATCACGCAGGCGTTTCGCAAACATATCGATCCGGCGCAGATTTCTATTGTTAAGGCGGGCGACTTCAAAGCAGCGAAAGTATATTAAAAGACGCTTTCGGCTATAGGACTAACTAAACTACAAACTTAAGTTACGTACCAGAACTTCTAGATTTTTATCGTGCGATGCCGCTCACTTTTACAGCGGATTTGTCGCTAGGCTGTAGGTAAGGGAATGATTCCGTTGAGTGAAACTCGCGACTGAGTTGCTGTAAGGTTCCGCACAACGGATGCGGCGTGATTGCTTGAGAGAAATGATGAATCCCGCTATGCTGTGACTCTCGGTAATCATCCCCCCGGTTCGAGTTTATGCCGGCAAAAACTTTGTTAGGAAATCAGGATAAGAGATTCCGGCTTCTGTTTCAGGAGCATCCGCAGCCCATGTGGCTGTTCGATGCGCCTAGCCGGAAAATCTTGGAAGCCAATGATGCTGCGGCCAGGCTCTACGGCTATTCCACGGATGAATTGCGCGATATGCCGATGGATGAGTTACTGACCGCGGCCGATCTCGATCAATTTCTGGCCGAACGTCCTGAAGATCGTAAGATCACTCCAGAGATTTGGCGCCATGGTACAAAACCGGGACGCGCGATCGACGTCGAAATTGCCGTCCACAACATCGATTATGGGGGCCGCGCCATTAAGCTGGCAGTGATCATGGACGTCACCGGCCGACGCGAGATGGAAGAGCAGTTGCGCCAAGCCCAAAAGATGGAAGCAGTGGGCATGCTGGCCGGCGGCGTGGCGCATGACTTCAACAACCTTCTGACCATCATCAATGGCTATAGCCAATTGATGCTGAATAATTTGCCGAAGAGCGATTCCAACCGGCACGCTGCTGAGCAGATTATGAAAGCTGGTGACCGCGCCGCCGGCCTCACCAACCAACTTCTCGCCTTCAGCCGGCGCCAGGTGATGCAGCCCAAGGTGCTTGATCTGAATCAGCTGGTGAGTGGCCTCAGCGCCATGCTGCGCCGCCTGATCGGCGAGGATGTCGATCTGCGTCTCATTTTGCGCGATGACGTGGGCAGAGTGAATGCCGATCCCGGTCAAATCGAACAGGTGCTTATGAACCTGGTGGTAAATGGGCGCGACGCCATGCCGCAAGGAGGCGCCTTAACCGTCGAGACCGCCAACATGACATTAGACGAGCATTACGCCGTCCGGCATGTTGCGGTGAAGCCGGGTCCCTACGTAATGCTCGCGGTCAGCGATACAGGTTCTGGCATGGACGAGGCGACCAAGGCGCGCTTGTTCGAGCCATTCTTCACCACCAAGGCTCCCGGCAAGGGGACCGGCCTGGGCCTCTCCACGGTGTTCGGCATCGTCAAGCAGAGCGGCGGAAGCGTCGAAGTCTACAGCGAAGAGGGAAAGGGAACCTCCATCAAGGTTTATCTTCCGCGCATCGATCAGGCCGTTCGCCTGGAGCGGGAAGGCCGCCGCAGGCAGGTTACCAAAGGGAACGAGACCATCTTGCTGGTGGAGGACGACGAAATGGTTCGCACCCTGGTGCGCGAAACGCTCGAACGCGACGGATATAGGATACTCGATTCGGCCGATCCGGTAGAGGCGCAGCGCGTCTCCGAAAACTATCGCAGCAAAATCCATCTCCTGATCACCGACGTCGTCATGCCGAAGCTCAGCGGCAGGGAACTTGCCCGACGTCATTTCGACGCGCCGGCCGGAAATTAAAGTGCTTTATATGTCGGGCTATACCGATAGCGCCATTGTGAACAGCGGCATTCTGCAGAAGGAGGTTTCATTCCTGCAGAAGCCGTTCACGCCCGCCGCCCTTTCCAGTAAGGTAAGGGATGTGATCGAATCGGACGCTAAGACACAAACCATGGGCGAAGAGAAACTCCGAAGCGCTGGCGAGTAACGATCTAGCCTCACACCCCTAAGGCCGGGACCGCCGAATCGCGGTAACCTGATAATATCGTGGTGCATCTACCCCACTGATGGAGCGTCCCATGCCTGCTATTCGTGTACTCTCCGCCGGCAAGCTCTGGCTTCTCACGTTAAGCGTCGGTCTTGCAGCGGCCCAGGTGATGCCACCGGTTGGCTACCCGGGAGGCGGTTATCCCGGTGGTGGATATCCGGGCGGCGGCTATCCTGGTGGCGGCTATCCCAGCGGCGGCGGGGTTCCGATTCCTATCCCTTCACGCGGCAAGAGCCAGCCCAACAGCAGCACCAAAGGGCAGCCCCTGCCGAACTTTCGCGGCAAACTGAAACAGATGGATGCCAAGACCATCACGCTGGCGCTGGATGACGATCGCGTTCTCGATTTCCATCGCACCAGCTCGACGAAATTCTTTAAGGGCGGCGACGAGATCAAGAGCCCGAAGTTCAACCCGGGCGATCAGCTTTCGATCGAAGGTCCGGAGGATAACGCCGGATATCTCACGGCCGTGAACGTTTACTGGGAGAAAGCGGGCGCCGCGGCGGCCACAACGAGTTCCTCAGCCAAGGACGATAAAGTTCCCGACACCTGGGCGGACACGCCCGCCACACAGCAACATGGCACGCAAGCCGCGCCGCCTCCCGCCAAATCCAGCGCCGACGATCCCGGGCCGCCTACATTGAAACGAGGAAACGTATCGGACGCATCGCGCGAGAAATCGGCCCCGGTTCCCGCGCAGACTGCAGCGGCCACTGGCTCGCTTTCTCCCCTAACGCCCCGCCCACTCTTTCGGCGAATAACGCCCCTCCGGCCCCCACGCGGATTCCCACTCTCGCTCCCGATGAGGACGACCGCGCGCCTGGAGGATCGATTCCCGTTACGCGCGGCGACGATCTGATTCGTAAGGCTTCCGACACCGCGCTCGATTTCACCGACACCTTACCGAATTACATCTGCCAGGAATTGATGTCGCGCTATGAGAGCACAACCAAGCCCGTGAGTTGGCATGCTTTGGACGTAGTTGGCATGGAAGTGCTTTATCAGGACGGCAAAGAGGATTACCGCAAAATCACCTTAAACGGCAGGCCCGTGAACAAGAAGATGGAGGAGCTCGGCGGCGCCTGGTCCACCGGCGAATTTGGCACCGTATTGATCGATCTGTTCGCGCCCCAAACCGCCGCCGAATTCCACTATAAGAGCGATTCCCGCATGGCCGGAATTCTGACCAAGGAATACTCGTTCAACGTCACTCACGCCAACTCGCATTGGACCATCCACATGGGCTCCCAAAAATACGACCCTGCCTATAAAGGCTCGGTCTGGATCGATCCGAAGACCGCGCGTGTAATGCGGATCGAGATGCAAGCCTACGGTTTCCCCTCCGATTTCGAGAGCGACGACGTAGAATCCGCCACCGATTACGAATACATCCGTCTCGGCGATGCCAAGCAATACCTGCTCCCCGTCCACGCCGAAACACTAAGCTGCCAGCGCGGCGCCCCCTATTGCAGCCGCAACGCCATCGATTTCCGAAATTATAAGAAATATACAGGAGAATCGACGATTACATTCGGCGACGGCAAGTAGCGGGGCCTTCGGCTTGGAAGTCGAGGGAGTCAAGGGAGTCGAGGAAGTCAGAATCAAAACACCGGCCTCCGGCCTAGCATCGCGATTCCTCGACTCTCACCAGGACCACCAACTCCACCGCTGATCCGCCTGCCAGCACATAATAATCGAATCTTCCTCCCCGACCACCGCACCGCGCCCTCACCATTCCGACTTCCTCGACTTCCTCGACTCCCTCGACTTCCTCGTCTCCCTCGACTCCCTTCTCCCCACAAGCTACAATCGACCCCATGTGGCCGCAAAATTACGCCCCCGTCGCCGGTAGCCTGCCCCTCTCTACTCTCGTAGCGGCCGTGCCCATCATAGTGCTGCTGCTTCTGCTCGCGGTAGCGCGCCGGCCCGCCTGGGTCGCTTCGCTGGCCGGGCTCTTTGCCGCCGCTATCGTTGCCGGCGCAGTGTACGGCATGCCCCTCGATCGCTTGTTGGCCTCCATCCTCTACGGCGCGGCCTTCGGACTCTTTCCCATCGGGTGGGTTGTCTTCACCGCCATTCTGCTCTACCGCGTCTCTGTGGAAAGCGGCAAATTCGAAATCCTGAAGGATTCCATCGCCGGCCTCACCAGCGATCAACGGCTGCAAGCCCTGCTCATCGCCTTCGCCTTCGGAGCTTTCATCGAGGGCGCGGCCGGCTTCGGAACCCCGGTCGCCGTCGCCGGCGCAATGCTCGCCGGCTTAGGATTCACGCCGTTCTACGCTGCCGCTATCTGTCTGCTGGCCAATACCGCGCCCGTGGCATTCGGCTCCATCGCGATTCCCATCACCACTCTTGCCCTCACCACCGGACTGCCTGTCGATCGTCTGAGCGCGGGCGTAGGCCGCATCTGCGCGCCGGTCTCGCTCTTCGTTCCGGCCTATCTGATCTTGGTGATGTCGGGATGGAAAGGTCTGCGCGCCGTCTTTCCCGCGGCGGCCGTTTGCGGCATCGCCTTCGCCGGCACGCAGTTCTTCGTTTCGAATTTCGTCGGCCCGCAACTCACCGATATTCTCGCGTCGATGGCCGCCATGGGCGCTCTCGTCGTGCTGATCCGCTTCTGGAGGCCGGAAGCAGCGTCGCGTAATTCCAAACCGGCGGCGGAAATCTTCCACGCGTGGATGCCCTATATCCTGCTGGTGATCTTCGTGTTGGCATGGGGCGAACTGCAGCCTCAATTGAACAAGACGAATCTCCCGATCCCCTGGCCGCTGCTGCACAACACCATCCAGCGCATGCCCCCGGCGGTGGCAAAGCCGGCGGCCTACCCTGCCGTTTATAACTTCGGCTGGCTCTCGGCATCGGGCACCGCTTGCCTCATCGCGGCCATGCTGAGCGCAATCGTTGTCGGGCCTGAAGCCGCGTCAGTTCGTAGCAGTCATTGGCCAAACCGCTCGGCAGCTAGCCAAAGCGGAGCTCACGCTTGCGGCCGTGCTCGGACTGGCGTTCTTGATGAACTACTCCGGCGCCACCGCCACACTCGGCCTCGCCTTCGCCGCCACCGGCGTAATGTTCCCCTTCTTCAGCGCCCTGCTCGGCTGGCTCGGCGTCTTTCTCACCGGCAGCGACACCTCCGCCAACGCCCTATTCGGCACGTTGCAGGTAGTCACAGCTCACAAACTTTCAATGAATCCCGTCCTGATGGCCGCCGCCAACTCAAGCGGCGGAGTGATGGGAAAAATGATCAGCCTGACCAGCATCTGCGTAGCCGCGGCCGCCACAAACATGAAGCGCGGCGAGGAAGGTCTGCTCTTCCGCTTCACTCTGCGCCACAGTATATTCCTGGCCTCGGTAATCGGTCTGATCGCCTTGTTCTACACCTATGTGATGCCGGCCTGGGCGCCGTAATCTCAACCTCGCCGGCCGTCGCTAATCCCGCGCCATCAGACGGTCTTGGCCTGTCCGATTCGAGATGGGTCAACTCCTTTTGCAAAGAACTTCGTGGACATTTTGCCCTGGAAGTCGGCCTCGATCTGCTGCCTGTTCGGGAATTGGGATGGGTTCGTCGGGTCGTATCCTTCCGACCTGTACACAGCGACGATCTCCGTCAGCAGTGTTTGCGGAACCGCACCAGTGAGCGGCGCCGCGGCATTCTTCTTGCGCCACTGTTGCAGCCCAGTGAAAATGAGCTCCGCGTGCAGCGTTCCGAAGCTGGTGTTCTTAGTCTCGAAGCCGATGGACCCGGCGTGGCCTGGGCGGTCAAAATCCACCTTTGGGTTCTTACGGAGTGGGTGTTCGGAGATGCCGTCGTCCGCATAGAGCGGGGACGTGACGGGTGGTTCCTGCGCTCGCCCAATGCCTTGCGTTACCTCATTTACCACAAACGGCACACCGCGTTCGAAGCAGCCGTGCAGAGCGGCGTTCTGGCTGAGCGCGTTCACCACCGCATCCGCCGCAACATTGCTGGTCAGATAGACGACAATGCTATCCACCCGGTCGGTGGCGCCGGCGCCACAGATTTTCGCGCTCGTCATTGCCGGGTTCGTAGGGAACGTCGCAAGCAAGGCTCGCATAACCTTTAGGCCGTTTTCGGGAATCGGAGGACTCAAGTGGATGTACACCCGCTCTTTCGTCGCGCCCGCCGCGTGTACGTTCTTGAAATGGACAAAATCGTCGTAGACCAAAGCTTCCGTGGGTGGGCTCAAAGAGGCGCCCCAGCATTAGCCTCGGCCTTCATGGTTGTGAACGCGCTCGTAATTCTGGTCTGGTCGCGCTCCCAGCCCTCATTCACCATATTGGTTTGCCACGCAAGCTCACAGTCGCCGCCGCCGACGCGCTGCAATTCAAGTAGCGTATCGGCGAATTTATCTACCAAACCCCACGTCGGCTGGGCCGAGGGAAGATTACTGTCGCCGTACAGATCGTAAACCTTGTTCGCCGACGGGATCGCTTGCTTGCCGTTTTCAGTCCAGACCTTATCCACATATTGCAATAATGCCGGGCTGAGTAGGGGAACCGCTGGTGAGGCCATCACGCAACCAATGTAACAAACTCGCCATAGCACGCCCTCGCACCTCGAGAGACCCAAAGAAAGTGAGCCCGGTCGGCGAGTCACTCTGACTGCCTCGACTCACTCACTAGACGCCCAGCCGCTGCGGGTCAAGGGCGTAACCCTTCCCTCCCGATAAAATCGCGCACCTGATTGTAAGGCCGGTGAGGATTAGACGGACTCAGCGCCGAACGAATCCACGTCTCGCGGTACCAATTAATAAAAGGTGGATACTCTTCCCGCGCCAGTTCTGCTTCGAGTTGCTCCAGCAGCGTGCGCGCCTCAGTAACCAACGGCCACATGTGCGCCGCATCCGGCGCGCGCAACGCTTCTCCCAACTTCAGCGCCGCCTGCGTTTGCAGGCCGGCCACCTGTAATCCCAACGCGACGTCCTCCGAAAAGAACTGCTTCTTCTCCATCGGCATTCCATTTTCCGCGCGCTTCTCCGCGGCCAGCGCGTCATCGAGCGGCCCCTTCAGCGCCTGCAATCGCGTCACTGTATCGGCGGCCATCGGCGGATACTTTTCGCCGGCCACTTTGTGAGACAAGCGGGAAAGAAACTCCTCGATGGCGTTAGGCGCAATCCACAGTTTCTCGGGAACGTTCAGCAACGCGAAGTACTTCTTGTACGCCGTCTCTGCGGCCGCAGCCGATGTTCCGAAATACTCGCGCGCCCACCAGGCCGTGTAGCGGTCGGCGGCATTGGGCTTTGCAAAAATCGCCGGGGCGTCCCAGGTAATATCGGCAATCATGCGTCCGCACATAACGTACTCGCGCGTCTCCGACATATTGACCAGCATGTACTCGGTGGCGCCCGCCTTCACGATCTTCTCGAATTCATCCGCGACAGTCGCGGGTCCTACCGTGTGCGTCAGTCTGCTTCGTCAGATTACCGCCCAGGTACGCCAGATGATAATAGACGCCGTGTTTCCAGCGTCCCAGCTCCTTCGGCAAGGCGCGCATGTGGCCATCGTTATCGTCCGGCCAAACCACAATCACGTCCTGCGGCAAATCGAAGGCGGCGGGGTTGCGCTGGTACTCGGGCAGCATCTCGGAATACATGGTGAAGTGGAAAATCGGCGGCTTGTCCTTAGGCGCAAGATCGCGCGATCATCTTCACCTGCTCGCCGATTACCTCCCGGAATGTATTGGCCTTCTGATCGTCGGTCGTGCCCGGGGGAAAAGTAAATGGGCGGTCCGGCGTGCCGCGCATGCCCACCGGCCAGATCGCGTCGAGATCTTTGTTTTCCTGCACGCCTCCGCGCCAGAAGGTAAGCATGCCCTCACGGTTGGTAAACCAGTCATATATCGGCCGCACGCCGCGCTCGGCGGCCAGGTTAAACCGCTCCAGCCCGAAAGGATTCGAGAGCAGAATGTCGTAATGGTGCGACGTATAGTAAAGCCCCCAATCGCTCGCCAGCTTCTGCACTTCATAACGGCGATGAACCCGGGTATAAGGCGCCACCATATTCATTCGCAACCGCAGCGCGGTTTCAAAGAACCGTTTGTACCATTCCAGCGGGACATCGCCGGTTTGCAGCGGATAACCGTTGGCATCGAAAGGTCGGGGCAGAAGATCTTCGTCGTCATGGAAGAAGCCGCGATAGCTGAATCGCGGGCGGCGTCTGCGTGAAACGCGGCGCTCTTGAGCACCAGCGGGTCGCGATGCTCCGGCGCATATCCGGTCCAGATGTAGAGAGGGTCGATGCCTAACCGTTCCGATAGCGTGTAGGCCGCGAAAGCCGTCCCACGCGGATTCGATCCCACCAGCCAAACCACATTGCCTAGCGTGACAATGCGGTAGCTCTCCCATTGCCCTTGCAGAGACGCCGCGTTCACCGCCGCCGGAATCTCGCCGTGCCCAAGCGTAACCAGCCGGATCTGAACGGGCCCCCACCAGATGGAGCATTCACAATCGCCCGGCTTGCGTCCGCCGATCTTTTCGATATCGCCCGCGAGAAACTCCGCCGCCTGTCGAACGTTCGCCTGCTCGTCGCTGCCTACGACGATCTGACAGACCGCGCCGCCGCCCACCAGGGTGACGTCGCCTGGCGCCGCCGCGCCTCTCTGCGCCCACGAACCACGCAAAGGTCCAGACCAGGGCGCTGTCTGCGCGTGGAGCGGGAAGAGCGCGGAAGAGCCTCCCGCAAGAAGAACAATCGCTGCGATTCGACCTGAAATCATGAGTTACTCCCTAGACCGGCGGCGCCCACGCCGCTCATTAGTAGTTACCCAAAAACAAAATGGGTGTCAAGGTTTCCCCGATCGGCTGTGATAGATTTGTACAGATATCAAACAAATGGTTCCCGACCGGGGAATCGAGGAGGCATTCATGTTGCACTCGCCCACCCTTCGTTGGCCGCTGGTCATGTTGCCACTGGCCGCTTTCCCAATTCTGGCTGTCGCATTCCAAGCCCAGCAAACGCCGCCCACGCAACCTCCAGCCGCTGCACAGCCCGCGCCCGGCGCCCGCGGAGGACGCGCCATGACACCGGAACAGCGCGAGGCGATGGAGGCCCAGCAGAAAGCCACCCAGGCCGATCATCAGCAGATGATGGATCAATTGGGCATCAAGGAATTACGCCGCGGCCGCGATGGCAACAACAAAGATTCACCCTTTTACGCCAACTACGACGAGTCGAAGGCCAATCCGTATCCCGATGCTCCCGGACCCGCTGGTGTTGAAGAACGGCAAGAAGGTCACGACCGCCGAAGATGTGGTGGGATCAGCGCCGTCCCGAAATCGTCGAAGATTTCGATCGCGAAATCTACGGCCGCGTGCCCAAGAACGCTCCGACGCGTGAAGTGGGAAGTGATCAGGCACCACCGAACGAAATGAACGGCGACGTCCCGGTCGATCACGAAGCAAGCTGGTGGGACACGTCGACAACTCGCTCGTACCCGCAAATCACCGTCAGACATCCAGCTGATGCTCTGACGACGCCGGCCAACGCAACCGGCCCGTGCCGGTGATCATGGAATTCGGTTTCATCGGCCATGCCCGGCGGCCGCGGATCGCTGGACCCGCGGGGCCCCGGCGCCGGTCGCGGCCCGCCGGACCCACCTGGCAACAGCAGGTTCTCGGCGAAGGGCTGGGGCTACGCCATCATCGTCCCCGACCAGCATTCAGGCCGACAACGGCGCCGGCCTGACGCAAGGCATCATCGGCCTCGTGAACAAGGGCCAGCCGCGCAAGCCCGACGATTGGGGCGCCCTTCGCGCCTGGGCCTGGGGCGCGAGCCGCGCGCTCGATTACTTCGAGACCGACAAAGCCGTCGATGCCAAACAGGTCGGCATCGAAGGCCATTCGCGCTACGGCAAGGCGACCGCTCGTCGCCATGGCCTACGACCAGCGGTTCGCGATCGGCTTCGTCAGTTCCTCCGGCGAAGGCGGCGTCGAAACTGCACCGCCGCAATTGGGGCGAGCTGGTCGAGAACGTCGCGGCGACCAGCGAATACCACTGGATGGCCGGCAACTTCCTCAAGTACGCCGGCCCGCTAAGACTGGAACGACCTGCCCGTCGACTCGCACGAACTGGTCGCTCTGTGCGCCCCGCGCCCGGTGTTCATCAGCGCGCGGCGCCACCGACGGGCGACGGCTGGGTCGACGCCAAAGGCATGTTCCTGGCCGCCGCCGGCGCCGGCCCGGTCTACAAACTGCTGGGCAAGAAGGACCTCGGCACCACCGAATTCCCTCCGATCGAGACCGCGCTCGTCGATGGCGACGTCGCCTTCCGCCAGCACTCCGCCGGACATACAGACGGCCCTAACTGGCCCTACTTCCTTGACTTCGCCGCCAAGCATTTGAAGTAGCGCCAGCGTCAGCCGTATTACCCCAATGTCGCGAAATTCCATCCCGCGTCGGCGCGGGTGGTTATCTCACGGCGTAGGTAACCCGCTCATTTCCTGTAATAGGGGCGACCAACGAGAATTCCCGTTGCGTCGAATCGTGCCGCGACCGTGAGACCAACCTCCCGAAAGAGCGCGTCCAGACCGTCGCAGATACATTGATATAGGCGATCGAATCGGCAGCGTTTCTCTTCGGAAGAAGTCGGCCCACTCGTCCGCGCGTACACCGCCGCATTCTCTCCCTCGACTCCCATATCCCATACTAAGGGCAGAGCCCCTGCACCGCAGCCTCCGATCGTCCCAAGCTCAAGACCCATTCCGCTAAGAGCGCGAAGCCCAACCGCGGAGCGGAACCAATTCTGACTCCCTCGACTCCCTCGACTTCCTAGACTCCCGTATCCCGAAGGGATATCAAGGGCGCAGCCCTTGGCTCAGTGAATCGCCTCAAAGGCCAGATAGTCCTCCGGACTCTCCACCAGCAGGTATGTGGAACTGGACATACCGAGCAATTGCAGCGGCAATAAAGGCCTGCGGAGGGGGTGGTAAGGCGCGGATGGAGACCTGTCAGTCAAAAGTGAGCCGTCTTCCATCAGAATCACCCAATTCATTCTCGGCGGACGTGTTTGCGTCACAGAAAACGTTACGGCCGACGCGCGGCTGTCTCCGGGTAACTCAATTGGCGTGCGCCGGGTGACTTTGGGGGAGTCATTGACGTCGTTCCAAACAACCTCCGCAAGAAACACTCGCCGGTAAAGGCTATTCTCGGCTAGAAGAATAACAGCGGTTACACCTCCACGACTATCCACCCACAACGCAGGTTCAGAGTTAGGCAGTACTCTGGCGTTCTCCACTTCCGCCGCCGGTGCGCCGTGGTCCCCGTCCCCGTCGAGCCGAGTCACCTTCACTCCGCGGTCATTTTCGGAGACGGTGATCGCACAGGCCAGACTCTGCGGCCGCGGACCCAGCGCCGCGGCCGCCGCGCGCGTTGGTTCCGGCGTCGGCCTGGTCCGCTGCACTCTGCCGGCGGAAGTGACGCCGCCCTTCACGGGCGGGGGAAAGCCCGCCACGCTGACAGATGCGGGAGTGTGACTGAATACAGTGATGCTGCCGTCTTCCGTCATCAAAGCGGGATGTATCACGGTACTATCGAGTGGCGCCGCCATCGTACTGCCTTTCGCCCGCAGCCCAGTCTCGAATCCAATCTCTCCGATCCCCTGCCATCCAAAGCGCGCAAAGAGAAGCTCCGAGCGGTCAAAATTAGTCCAGGGCGCGAGCGCTTGCCCGGCGTTGGGCGCCGCCGTAGCGGCGCGGATCATCTGGATCATTTGGATTTCAGCGGAGCGTGCTTCCTGAAAAAAGAACTGGTAGAGCCGGGGTGGGTCGTCCACAAGCCCGAGAACGCGAACTCTGGCCGCACTCTGCAATCCGTCGTCCGCCATGATACGGGCCGATTTCAGTGTTCCCGTCTCGATCGCAAAAGAAATTGGTCCGAAATCCTCATGTTGTCCCCTCCATTCATAACGGGCGGTCAGGGTGTATGTTCCGGCTTCGGAAAAGCGGAACATCATATTCAGTGGCAGTTGCGCTTCGAGTTTTTCGCCCGGCCGCATTTTCAGCGTGACCGGGGCGTTAGGGTGGGGGAGCGAAATACGCGGTTGGAAGGTCAAGCCTAGCGGATATGCCGGTCCCGAAATAGTGTAGGAAAACTGCGGGTTGCGCACATCCTCGGGATCGGGGATCTCCATTATCGCGGTTGACGCATTCTCCAGCCCGACCTGCAGCAGAATCGATTCCCGAGCCAGGAACCGGTCACCTTCCAGGCTCATGCGGATCTTCATCGTTGAGGTCCTTTCTTGTCCTGCCTGAGGCACGCCGAAGGTTGCGGCGGCGAAAACAGCCGCCAGAACTGGTCCACGCCTGCACGCCATCCTCATGGCTTATGATTTGCGGTGGGTATTGTCTTCAGCGCATCTTTATCCCACCCGCGCAAACGCAACTGACACAGACCGCAAAGTATCCGGACACCATTGAAATAGGACATCAGACAGTTATTCACTTTAGTGTCGTGAGCATTATGATCGTCCGCCGCCGGCGGCTTAGTATGCGGCAGGAAGAAGTGGTGTCCAAACTCATGGGCGGCGGTGGGTTCCGCGCCGCCGGGAAAGCCAAGAGCGTTCTCCGTGTTGGGATCCCATAAGGATAGGAAGGCGCAATGATTCCGGTCCGCACTCTTATAGTCGACGGCTTCGCCATCGACCCACTCGATTTTTTTCCACCACAATCGCGAAGGCGGCAGCGATAAGATTGTGAGTAGTAGTCACTTGGCTGATGTTTACGCCTGGTATATCATTGCGGAATTTCTTATTGAAGACCTTCGCCAGGGCGTCACGCACTAGCAGCTCTACATACTTAGCGTAACTAGACGTATCCGACATATTATTATTCCTCATCCAATCCCACGCGTCCACCGCCGACATGCCATCTCTCACCAGGGCATCATGGAAGTCCGCGCGGGTCCGAATGTAAACACCGTCATTACCGGATGCATGCTGAAGGACAGCGGGATCGACTATGAGCTGTTCTTTGGAAGACCAATCGGAAATTGCATTGGCGATATTGGCATTCCAATCTTCCGCGGGATAAATCTCAGGGGCGACCGAGTCGTCCACAAGGTCCAGAAAAGCCGGTTGATAGAAACCGGCGATGTTGGCGAATACCAGATTCTGGACTCCGGCTGGTCTTCTTTACCGTGCGGATGAGCGAGATGCGCCGCCAAATCTCAAAGTCACCGCTGATCGCCTTAAGCTTGGCGTCGATTGGCAGAGGCCCGGCGGAATTCACTTCGAGACGCGGCGTTTTTCCATCGGTAGTTTCGTGCGCCGCATAAACCGCTGATACGGTATTTGTCGCCCGCCATACGGGACGGCCGAAACAATACTCCCGTTTTACCGGCGAGTTTCTTTTCGCGCCAAGCATAGCTGTAGGCAGCCCATGAGCGCGGGTCCCCGCATTTCTCCACTTTGAAGGGAAAGTCGTCGCTATCCAGATCGTCGGTGGGGTCATATCCATGGCGCTCGGGGAATACTGCGTCATCGCCGCCCCTCTTTCCGCCCCGATCGTCATGGCAATTCTGTCCAGTTGGCAGGGTTGCGGCGACGTCATAATTTTGGGCATCGTTCACGAACGCGCTAGCAACCGCTCCGGAGCGGCTCTCCCAATCCCACAAAAACTTCGTCTTTCCGATCGCCTGGGGCGCGATGACAGGCTTACCCATGGAATCGCGGATCCATACGTTACAAAACAGAGGGATCTCCGGACCGTCTCCCCACATCTTCTTGTATTTTTTGTAAAGCGTATTATCGTTCCACTCATCGCTGTGATGATGAAACCAGCCTCCCGTGCCGAAAAGCGCGCTGTTCAAGAAGACCGGAAGATTTGCGGCGGTAGGCGCGGGCTTGGCGCCGCCGCCCCGGGGATGCAGTAAATCCTTAAAAGGCTGGCGGCGCTCCGCCTTCGACGAAGGAATCGCGTCCTCAATTCCCCATTCGAGCTCGAGATGATCGATGAGGATATGGAAGTAAGTCCAGGCGACTGTGGCGCTCGATTGTCCCGGCCCTTCTACGGTGATGCGCAACTTATAGGGCGAGTGCTCTACAGTTAGGCAATTTTCAGGGAACAGCTTATTGGAACCAATGTAGCCGGCCCACTCGGTGCTACTCTTTCCCGTCGCATAGTCGGAACCGAACTCCAGGCTGTTCTGGCCATCCAGCAACTCATCGTCCTTGAGATTGCGCTCCCAAATCGCATCGTCGTCGAAACGCCGGAAGATTTCCAGTTTGGCTTTGGTGATGTTGAGAAAGGGATTGTGAAGGTCATACCACAGCACGACCGGGTCCTTGCGCGAGTAATCTTCGACCCATTTGCGCGGATCCGGATCGAACTGGACGCCCGGGGCGAAGTTGAAGCTATCCGTGCCTTTTCCGCTCGGATTTCGTGGGGTGCTGGCGCCGGGAAGCCGGTGGGATAAAGAACGCGATTTGGTGGTAGTGACGCTTACCTCTACGACGCCCCATTCCGGAACCGACAACCGGTTTAGGTGCTTTTGATCGTGGCTGGTGCGCGCAACGTATGCTGTGCCGGAAAACTTTGCCATAGTGGTTCGCTGTCTCTAAGGGTTATCGTGAAATGCTGCCACGTTCTCCTGAATATCAGCGACCTTTCCGCTCTTGGCAGCGGCCTTCAGCGCCTGGTACCCTTTGACATACAGGCGGGTCTTGTCGTTTTCATCTGTGCGGATAGGCGTAGGAAACGTGAGATTGTTTAACCGCTGCAGTGAACCCCGCACCGCTTCCTTGGGTTCCAGGGAGCCGATTTTCAGGTCCCAAGTGACGGCCAACGCCTCGGTCTGCGCTTTGGGAAGAGTGTCGCGATATTCACTGGGACGGATCACGGGAGGGTTCGCCGGAGGATTGGGGGCCGGAGGATCCGGGGGCGGAGTAAGAAGGTTCGGCAAGGCGTGAAAGTAAAGAACCAGCTCGCCGGTCTTCTCTTCCGGGTCGATTGTCATTTCCACCAAGCCGCCGGCCAAGGCCGTGGTCGAGAATTTAGCGGAGCCCACCGTGACGCTGCAATTGGCCGGAGCGAGGGGGGCTTTTTTGGAGTCGGTGAGCAAGAGGCGCAATCTGGTCGAGCGCACATCGACCACGAATTTCTTCGTTCCATCCAGAGTGAGGTATATCGATTTGAGCCTTTTATCGGGAACTTTGACGACGTCGTCTTCCATTAGTTGATTGGGGTTTGGGCGCCGGGCCTTCAGTGCGGCATTGTCTGCATGGTCGTACAGAGTGCGGTAGTTGAAAAAGCCTTTGGCTTTAGCAATGCTGGCGAAACAGTCTCCGGGACTAACGCTAAAATCGGACACGGCCTAGCCCTCCCACCATTCGCCGGCGTCAATGTCCGGAAACATGACGGAATAGGGAGCTGCATTCAGATCCCTGGCCTCCAGCCTGCCCATGAGCAACGGTCCCGAATTGATTTCTAACATGCCAAAAAAAATCTGGCCATTGGCCCAAGGCACCGGCTTCTGCGTTTCGACGTATCTGAGCTCTGCCCTCACCCAGTGCTTTCCCGCAGGGCATCCCGCCGTACCTGTCGGGCAGGTCGCCGGAACCCCAGCAACGCCCCCTGCCGCGGCGGCGGGCGGCGCCTTACCCGCCGGCTCCTGGCACGCCCCCGCTGCCCGTATCGCCTGAACCGTCAGCCACGCGCCGCCTCCGATTCTGTTGCCGTGGCCGCTGTAAGGTTGGCAAGGTAATAGATCGCCTCACTCCTCAACCGTTTCATACGCTGTTCCGATACCAAGCTCGGATCGTGCAATATCTCCTGGGCCCACGGATATTCGAAATTCGTGGAAAAATCTTCCCCGAAAGCGAATTCCAATGCAACGTACGCAGGCAATTGAAGACTTTCGAAGCCCAATTCCCGGCCTCTTGACAACGCTTCGCGAACGGTCTGGCGGCATCCCTTCGTGCCGAGTTTTTCGCAATGAAGAGGAAACTGCTCCAGCATCATCGCTTCGATTGCGGAGGGCATGCTCGCATCTGTGAGTGCGCGCATCTGCTCCGCCCGAATCCTAAGCATTTCGATAGTCTCCTATCACTGAGCACTCAAAATAGTTGAGGATCTGGGTCTCTTGTTTCAAGGTCAACCGTAGGTACCGTGCGCTTTTATACGACAGTGCGCCCAAACCCGTAGAATAGGCCCGGAAATAATCCCAAGATTCTTGAAAGGCGAACATCCATGGCTGGCAGTGAAAGAAATGGAAGAGAAAAACAAGCGAGGTGGCTTAAACCTGTTTTGTTTTGATAACTGCGCTCGCCCGGGTCATGAATCCAACAGTGAACTTCACCAGTCAGTCGCAGAGCATTTATCGAAATCCATCGCGGTTACTTCTGGAAAGAGGTGATCGCAAATCAACCGGAAAGCCGGGAACGCGCCGAGTTTCTTCTGAGCCACGGGCGCAGGGGTTTGGGATCCAACCGTTGGGGCATATGCCACCAATGTCACGAACGACCTGACCGAGCTCATCAGTACGCCCCACGTCTTCGGAATCGCGCGCGATCAAGACGTCCGCGGCCGCTGGTCGGGGAGGTGGGCCGGCCGCCTTTTCGATTACCAGGCGCCCCAAATTGGATTCACTTCCGCCGAAAAGCGACTTCTCTTCTCAGCCCTCGCGGCCCCCACCGACGAGGAACTGGCTCGCATCCTCAGCGTCTCTCTACCGACTGTCAAGAAGACCTGGCTATCCATCTATAACCGCGTGGAGGACCACATTCCCGATTTAATCGCGGGCTTAGAACCGACCGCTTTAACAAACGGTCGGCGGGGCCGCGAAAAGCGCCGTGGGGTGCTTTCTGGATTGGGGCTGGTGCAGCCGGGCTTGATCTGCTCCAAGGTTTGGCGGCAGCGGGTGAGCTTTTCCTGGATGGATTCGACGGTCGCGGTCCACACGAAGGGTTTGGGATCCTGATTCCAAGCCTCGAGAAACGCCTCGATGGACGCCTGCAGGTCGGCGACGCTGAGGAAGACGCCGCGGCGGATGGCCTTGTTGTCCAGGTGGCCGAACCATCTCTCGACCAGATTCATCCAACTGGAACTGGTGGGGACGAAGTGAGACACGAACCGGGGATGACGTTTCAGCCACGCCTTTACTTTCGCGTGTTTGTGCGTCCCGTAGTTGTCCATGATCAGATGCAACGGGACATCGCCGGGAAACTCGGTGTTGATTCGGCGCAGGAATTTCAGAAACTCCTGATGCCGGTGTCTCTCATGGCATTCGCCGACGACCTTGCCCTGTAAAGTCTCCAGAGCGGCGAACAGGGTGGTCGTGCCGTTGCGCTTGTAATCGTGGGTCATCGTGCCGCATCGCCCCTTCTTGATCGGCAATCCCGGCTGGGTGCGATCCAACGCCTGAATCTGGCTCTTTTCGTCTACGCAGAGGACGATCGCCTGTTGCGGCGGATTCAGGTACAGACCCACCACATCGGTCATCTTTTCCAGGAACTTCGGGTCGCGCGAGAGCTTAAAAGTCTTCGTGCGATGTGGCTGCAGATTGTGGGCGCGCCAGATATTGTTGACGGTGGACTTGCTGACGCCCTGGCTCTCCGCCATGGTCCGGCAACTCCAGTGCGTCATCCCCGCAGGTTTGGTTTGCAGGGTCGCATCCACGATGGCGGCGATCTTGTCGATTTGGTACGTCGGCTTTCGTCCCCGTCCGGAAGCGATGTCCCACAGACCGTCCAGCCCCTCGTCGCCGAAGCGCTTTCGCCACAGAATCACCGTGTTTCGATTCACCGAAAGCCGCTTCGCAATGGTGACATCGGACTCGCCTGCAGCGGCGGCCAAAACGATTCGGCAGCGCAAAGCCACCTGCTGTGGGGTGCCGTGCGCTGCGGTCCACTGCTGGAGCTTCTCCTGTTCGACTTCCGAAAGCTGACACGAATTCCCCACGACCCAGGATAACGCGGCCAGACCAGTCTGTCTAGTTATTTGTTGGACACAACACTAGCCTATCTGCGAAACCATCCTGAGGAGCTACGTCCGACTTCGGGCAAGTGGTGAAAAGGGCAATGTTCCAATCGACCCCGAGCGATCTGACAGCTCCTGTCTGTACGAAAGTGAGCCGTCCGACGCTGCTCAAATGAAACCCATGGCGCGCGAATGGATGGCGACGTGGCATCCGTCAGCGAACACCGACACATTCCAACCGGCCCTTCGCCGCCAGGCATTTAAAGTAGGGCCGCCGCAAATCGTAGCGAAGCTACGCGACCGTAATCCCCATACCCAAACGTAAAACTCCGCGCGCTGATTCTGACTCCCTCGACTTCCTTGTCTCCCTCGACTCCCATTCCCGCAGGGAATCCCACTCCCGAAAGAGCCGCCGCAGTTCGTAGCGAAGCTACGCGACCGTACACCCCGTACCCAAACGTAAAACCCCGCGCGCTGATTCTGACTCCCTCGACTTCCTTGTCTCCCTCGACTTCCATTCCCGCAGGGAAATCCCAGGGCAGAGCCCTGGGCGCCGCGCTAGAATGAGGCCAATGGCCGATACCCCACCCGTCGCATCCTTCGAAACCTGCCTCGACGAACTCGAAAAGGTCGTCAAAGAACTCGAGGCTGGCGACCTATCGCTCGACCGCTCCCTGCAACTCTTCGAGCGCGGCATGGGTCTCAGCGATCTCTGCCGCAAGCAATTGGAGGAGGCCGAAACGCGCGTCGAAGTCCTGCTCCGCCGCGACGGCAAGATCGTCGCCGAGCCTCTCCGCACCGAGAAATCCTGAATGAATCTGCGCGAACACCTCGCCCGCCGCCAGGAATCCATCGATGCTGAGCTTGGCCGGTTGGTCCCGCCCGAATCGGAACCGCCCCAAACCATACACCGCGCCATGCGCTACAGCCTGTTCGCCGGTGGAAAACGCATCCGCCCCATTCTCTGCATCGAGGCCGCTCACTCGTTGGGCGATGAATCCGCCGGCGTGGTCGCCGCCGCCTGCCCGCTCGAGCTGATCCACACTTACTCGCTGATTCACGACGATCTTCCCGCGCTCGATAACGACGACTACCGCCGCGGCAAACTCACCAACCACAAGGTATTCGGCGATGCCATGGCCATCCTCGCGGGCGACGCTCTGCTTACTCTCGCGTTCCAGATCCTCGCGCAACTCGACGCGCCAGACGCGCGCAAGACCGCGCCTGATCGCCGAACTCGCCACCGCCGCCGGTACCGTAGGTGGCATGATCGGCGGCCAGGTCGCCGATATCGAAGGCGAAGGCCGGCAGCCTGACGCGGCTCTTCTCGAATCGATTCATCGAGCCAAAACCGGCGCCCTGCTGCGCGCCAGCCTCCGCCTGGGCGCCATCTATGCCGGCGCCGATCGCCACCCAATACGCCGCGCTCTCCTGCTACGGCGAACACGTCGGCCTGGCGTTTCAAATTGTTGACGACATACTCGACGTCGAGGCCTCCTCGGAGACTCTCGGCAAGACTGCCGGCAAAGACGCCCAGCAGCAGAAGATCACCTTTCCCGCGGTCTATGGTCTGGAGGAGTCGCGGCGCATGGCTGCCCAGGAATGCGAGCGCGCGCATCAAACGCTCACGGCCCTCGGTGAGCGCGCCGCACGCCTGCATGAACTCGCCGACCTGATCGTTCAGCGCCAGTCATGAGGCCTCTGCAATCATGAAATCCCGGCTCGACCGGCTCCTGGTGGCGCGCGGCCTCGCCGAATCGCGCGAAAAGGCCCAGGCGCTGATCATGGCGGGTGAGGTGCTCATCAACGGGCAAAAAGCGGCCAAGCCGGGCAGCCCGTCGATGCCGGCGTTGCTCTCGAAGTGCTGGCGCGCCCCCCATACGTAAGCCGCGGCGGCTTTAAACTCGCGGCCGCCTTGCGCGAATTCGCCATTGATGTGACCGGCCAAATCTGCCTCGATATTGGATCGTCCACCGGCGGTTTCACCGATGCCCTGCTGCAAGCCGGAGCCGCCCGCGTCCACACCGTCGATGTCGGCGCCGGCCAGCTCGATTGGAAATTGCGCACCGACCCGCGCGTCATCGTTCACGAAGGCATCAACGCGCGCGAACTGCGTTTCGACCAAATCGGCGAGCCGGCTTTCCTTATTTCCTGCGACGTCAGCTTCATTTCCGTCACGCTGATTCTGCCCGCCCTCGTTCCGCTGTTACATGCGGACGGGCAAATGGTTATACTGATCAAACCGCAGTTCGAGGTGGGTAAAGGACAGGTGGGCAAGGGCGGCATTGTTCGCGACACGGCGCTGCACGCGGCCGTCTGCGAACGCGTGGAGCGAGCGGTGAAAGAACTCGGATTTCAAACCAGCATTATGGATAGCCCCATCTTAGGCGCCGAAGGGAACAAGGAATTCCTGCTCCATGCCCGCCATTAAGACAGTCGGAATCTGCTCCAAGCCGAATTCCGCGCAGGCTGCCGCGGTTGTGCCGCAGCTCATCGAGTGGCTGAGCGCCCACGGTATCGCCATTCGTTCCGATGAGCATACCGCGGCCTATTCCACGAAACCCATCGAAGGCATGCCGCGCGATCTGGTCCCCGATGGCTGCGACCTGATGGTCGTTCTAGGCGGCGACGGCACGCTCCTTTCCGCCGCGCGCGCCATTGGCCCGCGCGAAATTCCGCTCTTTCCCGTAAACGTAGGCGGGCTCGGCTTCCTCACCGCAATCAGCGTGGGCGACCTCTTTCCCGAACTCGAGCGCGCCTTCTGCGGTGAGCATCGCATCGAACAGCGAAAGCTGCTGAGCATCCATGTGATGCGCGCGCAAAAGGTGATCGCCACCTACGAAGCGCTCAACGATGCCGTGCTAGCTAAATCTTCGCTCGCGCGTATCATCGACATCGATACCTATGTCGACGATCATTTCGTCTGCGCCTACAAAGCCGACGGCCTCATCATCGCTACGCCCACTGGGTCCACCGCCTATTCGCTTTCCGCCGGCGGACCCATCATTTATCCTTCGGTTCCCGCCATCTGCCTCACGCCCATCTGTCCGCACATGCTGACCAATCGCCCCGTCCTCGTACCGGAAACCAGCGTCATCACAGCGTTTTCGCGCGGCCCGGATGCGTCGGTATACCTCACCATCGATGGCCAGGTTGGCAACCCGCTTCACGAAGGCGACGCTGTTGTTTGCCGCAGTTCCGAATCGTCGCTGCGCCTGATCCGCCCGCCTAAACTGCGGTTCTTCGATGTCCTGCGGCAAAAACTGAAATGGGGCGAACGTTGAAACGAATCTCTCTCACTGCGTGGATCTTCATCGGCATGGCAGTAGGCGTTCTTTTGGGCGTGGCCGCGCCGGAGCTTGCCAAGCAGCTTGGACCCTTAAGCGCGATCTTTCTGCGCCTCATCCGCTCCATCGTCGCGCTCTTGATTTTCGCCACTCTGGTTGCCGGCATCGCCGGCAGCGGCGGCGCAAAAAATATGGGACGCATCGGCGCCAAGGCGATTCTCTATTTCGAAATCGTCACCACGCTCGCCCTGTTCCTGGGCTTGGCCGCCGTAAATCTGACGCGCCCCGGTGTCGGCGTGCCTCTCGCCCGTACTGCAGCCGACGCCGCCGTCCCGCAGGCGCAAACCACCGCCGGATCTTTCGTCGAACACATCGTTCCCACCAGCCTCATCGATGCCATGGCGCGCAATGACGTGCTGCAGATCGTCGTCTTTGCGTTTCTGTTTGGCGCGGCCTGCGCGGCCATCGGCGCCAAAGCGGCCCCGGTCGTTTCCTTCTGCCAGTCGCTCGCGGAAGTGATGTTTCAGTTCACCAAGTACGTGATGTACATGGCGCCGCTCGGCGTCGGCGCAGCTATCGCAGTCACTGTCGGTTCCAAAGGCGTCGGCGTACTCTTTGGACTCAGCAAACTCATTCTCACCATGTATGGCGCCTCCGTTCTCTGCATCCTGCTGGTGCTCTGGCCTGCCATTCCCCTGTTTCGCATTCCCGCCGCCCGGTTCTATCGCGCTGTCCGTGAGCCCGCCATGATCGCTTTTTCCACCGCGTCAAGCGAAGCGGCGTTGCCCCTGGCGCTCGAAAATATGGAAGCCTTCGGGGTGCCGAAACACATCGTCGGCTTCGTGCTGCCCACCGGCTACAGTTTTAATCTGGTTGGTAGCACGCTCTACTTATCGCTGGCCTCCGTATTCGTCGCGCAGGCGGCGGGCGTTCATCTCTCGCTCGGCGAACAATTGTTGATGCTGCTTACCTTGATGCTCACCAGCAAAGGCGTCGCCGGCATCCCGCGCGCAGCCCTGGTCATCCTTTCGGGTACCCTTGTCACGTTCCATCTTCCGCTCGAAGGCGCGGCGGTATTGCTCGGCGTAGATGCGGTTCTTGACATGGCTCGCACCGTGATCAATGTGATCGGCAATTGCCTGGCATGCGCCGTCGTGGCGAGATGGGAAGGCTACAAACTCAGCGGCTTGGTCGCCGACTGATCCACCCGCTACTTACCCCCGGTGGGCCGGCGCTGTCCCACCGCTCCCAGCCGCTTTTGCAGATCCGCCACAAAATCCCGCACTTCCGCGCGATCCGCGGTTTGCCACTTCACTACAACAAAGTATGGTCCGTGGTTGAAGAACACCGTATCCGCCGAAGGCCGCCACCGAGTCCCCAACGCGGCGCCCACATCCGCCGAGCTCAACAGATACACGCGCGCCTGAATCTCGCCTGTCTGGCTCTTATACGTAGCGGCGCGGATCTGCTCGATGCTGTTGCGCGGAACCGGATCCGGCCCCTCCGCCGCGCTCAGGTCGCGCACCTCCACCAGATTCCACACGGCGCTCACATTTTGCGGAAACAGATTCGCCGGTAGCGCCGCCTTCTCCCCACACGCGCCGAACAGCAGAGGCGCCAACATCCATACGCGTCTTGTCATCGCTTTCGATTGTGCCATGATGAAACGATTCCGATGCCGGATGCTAATATCGGCAGGAATGGCGAAATATAGACCGGCCAAATTCAGGCCGGCGCGCGGCAAATCGAAGGCCCCGAAACCACAACCAGGCGGCGTCGCGTGCATTATTGTGATAATCGCTGTAATGATTCTGGTTATGCTCTTCATGTATCTAGCGCTCAAATCGCATGCGAACGGATAATCGTCAACGCGGCCAACTGCGGCCGGTCGAAATCATTCCCAACTACCTCATGACCGCCGAGGGGTCCGCGTTAATTCGCGCGGGACATACTCACGTCATCTGCACCGCCAGCGTGGAAGACAGCGTCCCGCCTTTCATGCGCAACAGCGGCAAAGGCTGGGTCACCGCCGAATACTCCATGCTGCCCCGCGCCACCGCCAAGCGCACGCCGCGCGAGGTCTCGAAGGGCCGCCCCTCCGGCCGCACTCATGAGATTCAGCGCCTCATCGGCCGCGCCCTGCGCGCTATAGTCGATACCTCGCTCCTCGGTGAACGTACCATCGCCATCGATTGCGATGTCATCCAGGCCGATGGCGGCACGCGCACCGCGTCCATCACCGGCGCCTATGTCGCCCTCGCCCTAGCTCTGCGCCATCTCTCAAAATTCGGCGCTTTGAAAAAATCTCCGCTGGTCGATTCCGTTGCCGCCATCAGCGTCGGCATCGTGGCCGGCGAGCCGCTGCTCGATCTCAACTACGAAGAGGACTCGCGCGCCGATGTCGATATGAACATCGTCATGACCGGCGGCGGCAAATTCATCGAAGTGCAGGGCACCGCCGAGCACGCCCCATTCGGCGAATCGCAAATGGAGCAAATGATTGCGCTCGCCAAACAGGGCATCGCCGATTTAATCGAACTGCAGAAGAAGGCGATCGGCGCGTGAGGCTTTGGTGCGCCACCGGCAATGCCGGTAAGCTGCGTGAATTCCAGCGCGCAGCGGCCCAGGCCGGCATCGAGATCGAAGCCCTGCCAAATTTCCGCGAGATTCCCGAATGCGTGGAGGATGGCGCGACCTTCGCTGAGAACGCCATCAAGAAAGCTCGCCACTATGCGGCCCACGTCACCGGCATGGTTTTCGCCGATGACTCCGGTCTGGTGGTGGACGCTCTCGAAGGCGCTCCCGGGGTCTACTCCGCGCGCTACGCCGGGCCGGCGCCACCGATGCCGCCAACAATCGCCTGCTAATGGATCGCCTGCGCGGCGTGAGCGATCGGCGCGCACGCTTCGTCTGCGTCATAGCCGTAGTCGAAGACGGCGAATTGCGCGGCCAGTATCGAAGGCTCGGTCGAAGGCGAGATCATTGACGATCCTCGCGGCCCCGGCGGCTTCGGCTACGATCCGCTCTTCTTCTATCCGCCATTCGGCCGCACGTTTGGCGAGGCATCGGAAGCGCAGAAACTAAGCGTCAGCCATCGCGGCCAGGCGTTTCGCGGTATGCTCGCGGCCCTGCGGCGATTCTAATAAGGGGCCGTATCAGTAAAGTCTCTGTGCGGCCCCAAGGGGTAAGGAAGGGTTACTCCCAAAGGCGCGCCTCTGTCTCATAAGGTTACTGGCTGAAATCAACTCCGCCGTCAGGTAAATCACCGATAACCGCGGCGGCTCGTATAATCTCGTGCACCAACCTGCACCAGCCAGAGTCGCCGCCAGTCAATGTAGCGCGGGACCGCGAAGTCAGGAGCGCCAAAGAGCGTCCACTGGCCAAATCACGCCATGGCCTGGACGCCCATCCCCGTGCGCTAGAGCTTGGCCTCCAAAACATCGAGTTTCGCGATAGAGGGCGCCGCGCTGAACAGCTCCGATGCCTTCGCCATCAACGCCGCTGCTACCTTGCCCGAAAGATGCGCTTGACGGCCTTCTTCGTTCGGAAATACATCGAAGATCCCAAATACCGCTGGACCCATTTGAATGGCGAACCATGCTGCGGTGGATGGTTCGGCTTCAACTAGCGGCAAAGCGCTTCGCAGAAAAAGCTCCACTTCCTTCTCTTTCCCGGCCTTTGCCTCCAATCGAACATACAATCCTTTGGTGATCATGTCGCCTCCAGGGTAACCGCAGCAAGTGGAGTGCCGTCGTTCGCCTTAACGCGCGGCGCCGAATGACCGGCGCCGCGACGAACCCCACGGCTGCAACCCAGGACAGAACCAGTATCCCGTTCGCCCACGCCGCGCCGCTTGCCGGGAAGCCGACGCCCGTAGCAGCCGTGAGCCACACCGCCAGGCACATCGGGCATTTCGGCAGGACCGCCAGCGCAACTCCCGGCAGCATCGAAACCGCGGCCTTCGAGAGCCGCCAGGGCGAACCGGCGCGACGCCGTCCCGCCCGCGCAGCACGCCCCGGTCATCAGACGCCTTCCTCGTTCTTGCAGCATTCGCCCATTTCGCGCGGCTTCTCATAATTGGCCGCTGGGTCGACCGCGTAATCGTCGCCGTACTTGTCGTGGTGCCGCACCCATGCCATCGAGAACGCCAGTCCATCTTCGTCGCGGCCCTTCGGAACCAGATCGAGGAATTGATACGTTCCGACCAGCGAGTCCAGGCCGCGCGCATAGGTGGAGTAGGTATGGAAGATCTCGCCCGCCTCGTCCTTGTAGAACACGCTCAGACCGGGCGCCTCCTCCAGGCCGAAACGCGTCTTGCCGTAGTTGTAATTGACCTCGCCCGCGAGTTCCTCCTTCGTGAAGTGCACGCCGTAATCGTGCTGGAAGTCGTTGCCGAATGCCGAAACCCAGTGGAACCGCCAGCCCATGCGTTTCTGAAACGCCTGGATGCGCGGCATGGGCGCCTGCGAAACCACGGCAAACGTCACGTCGCGATGCGCCAGGTGAATCCGGGTCGCATCGAAGTGGTCGGCCAGGAACGAACAGCTCTTGCATCCTTCTTCCCAGTTCGGTCCGAGCATGAAGTGGTAAACGATCAGCTGGTTGCGGCCCGCGAAGAGATCGCGCCAGCGTCTCCGGACCGCGCGGGCCTTCGAAGACATAATTCTTCTCCACTCGTTCCCACGGCAGTTCGCGGCGCTGCCGGCTCAGTTCGTCCCGTTTCCGCGTGAATTCCTTTTCCGCGGCCAGGTGCGCCAGGCGCGCCTTCAGCCATTCGTCTCTCGAAACTACTTTGTGTTGAGTCTGCGTTGCAGTCATCGGATTTTCCTCTCTTCTGGTTACGCACGGACACACGTCTCCTCGCTGGTCCGTGCGGTGTTATCGGTTAGCCCTTTTTCGGGCGCTTCTTCTTGTGCCAGGGTTCGGCGGTCGTGCGCCGCCTCGGCAGCTTTTGCTTCGGCGTCTTCTTTGATGCGCAGCAGGTGGCTCGACCACAGCTCTTCGAACCGGCCCACCCAGCGCTCATAAATCTGCCGGATCGGCACCACATTCAATGAGTTGATCCGCTGCCGGCGCTCTTCACGCGTGTGAATCAGGCCGGCCTCGCGAAGCACCTCGATGTGTTTCATCACCCCGAAGCGGCTCAGGTGCGGAAACGCCTCGACGATCTGGGTCGTCGTGCGGGGGCCCTGCCGCAAGAGGTCGAGAATCGATCGCCTCGTGCTGTCCGACAAAGCTTTCCACACGCCGTCGAGTTCGTCGCCGCGGCACTTTAGCTCCGCTGCCCGCTCGCGCCGCGCCGAGCAATCCTGGGCGACTCCGTCCAGCATATGCTTCCAGCCGGTGCTGCACACCCTGCCGGTGCTCCGGATCGATGAAGCCGATGGCGCGGTGCCGGAGGTCCACATGCGTTCCTCCGGGCCGCTGTTCCAGCTTCACTTCGATGTGGTTCAGCGCCGGGTAGGACATGAACATGGGGCCGCTCAGTTCCAGCAGCACCGGCGGCTTGATCACCTGCACGTGTCCCCACAGGTGGCCGATGCCGTTGCCGCGATCGCGGAACCACCGGCCGCCCGGCCATTGCTCCAGCGTCATCTGCATCGATTCGCCTTGCGGGTTGGTGAAGCCTTCGCCGAGGCGGTGCAGCACACTGCGAAAGACGTCTCCGATGTCGGCCTTGATGTCGATGCTCTGTGTCGTATCCAGCGTCAAATCGTCGATTGTCATCAGTTCGTTCCTCCTTATACGTGACTTTATAGTAACGTGACTATATTGGTCACGTCAAGCGAAATTTGCAAGAGGACGCGTCGTTAGTCCGAAGGCGGGAAATGATCAGCCGCTGGTCGAGAGAACGCACGCTTGACCTGTTATGCTTTGCATTACAGAGAACTTTTAGGATATATTTCATCTATGAAAATTCCGCTGGCGTTTAGGCCCCTGACCGCTTGGGTTCCAATCGCCATGTCGCTAGCGGCTCTTGCGTTGGTGCTGTTCCATATTGCAGCGGTTGGTACTGCCCGTCAGGGTGACGAGGGCGCCGAGGCTCATATCTTTCAACTGCTCATCGCTGGACAGGTACCCATTCTGATTTGTTATGCAGTCAGGTGGCTCCCACGAAATGTAAAAGCGGCATTGCTGGTGATCGGAGTTCAACTCGTCGCCACAGCCGGTGCGATGGCTCCAGTCTATTTACTGAATTGGTAATCAGCGTCTCAAAAAGGGTAAGTTTCGGGATTTGCAACTCGCGCGACGTCGGCAAAGGTGGTAAAAAGCTACGATGAAGGGAGGGTAGGAACATGGCAAGACTGGACACACATCCGGGCGTCGACTGGACAGCTTGCGAACTGATTGAGCAAGTTCCAGGCAAGGTTTCGGGACGGCCCATTGTGCACGGTACGCGCATCATGCCTGACGGCATTGTGAACAGCTTCGACATGGGCGACAGCATTGAGGACATCCACGAGGACTGGCCTTCGCTTTCCGTAGCCCAGATCAAGCGCCTGATCGAGTTTGCCCACGCCCATCGTGAGCAACCCAACCAGTGAAGGCATTGCTTGACGAAAATCTTGCGTATCGATTGCGGACAGCCCTCGTCGCACATGAAGTTTTCACTTGTCAGTTATAAAGGCTGGGCCGGACTTAAGAACGGCGAACTCTTGCGGACAGCCGAAAAAGACGGCATCGAAATCTTTTTAAGCGGTGACCAAACGCTCCCCTACGAGCAAAACTTTACCGGCCGCACTATTGCGATCGTGGCGTTGTCCTCTGTTGAATGGGAAATCGTTAAACACCATCTGCCGTTGATCATTGCCGCGCTTGATCTCATCGATCGCGCGCTTCTTACTTGCAAAGCTATGCTCGCGCTGGATGCTCAAATACCCGATGTTTCACTCGATGAAATATGTTTCGGCTTCGATGAACTCTTCCCAAGTGTTGCCTTAGGAACTTGTTGAAAAACGATCTCAGGCCACCGATTAACGTAGATGAACGCTGATAAGGCTATTGGTTTGTTTTCATCTGCGTTGATCTGTGTCCATCGGCGGCCAAGTGGTTTTTCTGCATTTCAACAGACTCTTAGAGGAAGCCGTGGTAAACCGCACCGCAGGATTTCCAGACCTACACGGCGCATATCTGTATTAACGCCAACGGCTCTCACGAGACAAGGTTTCAAATAAGCCCAGGCCAATGGGAAGTGATGTTCAAGAATCTGCTTCGCTTGGGTATGCAGAAAGTTATCGAAGAACGGCAGCTTTAGCCGCGCTCCAATCCAATTGTTACGAACGATGACCATTACAGATCGATGAGTAAGTGCAGTGGAAGGCCCTTAGGGCTTTGCGGACACCGGCTGCCAGAGCTCAATCTTATTCCCATCCAGGTCATAGATCCAGGCAAAGCGACCGTAGGATTCATTCATTCGTTTGGCGTCAATCTTTACTCCCTCTTGTTTTAAGCGGTCGAGCAAAGCATCCAGATCGTCCACGATGTAGTTGATCATGAACGGTGCGTGGCTGGGATCGAAATAGTCAGTGGAGGCGGGAAAAACAGTCCAAACTGTAACGTGTTCCTTTTGCGGGTCGTCGTGTTCGCGCCACGGAAGCATCACGCCTCCGCCTTTGTCAGCGAGTCCAAGATGCTTCGAATACCATTCGCGCATCTGATCGCGATTAGCGGATTTGAAGAAGACACCGCCGATTCCAAGGATGCGCCCGCGCTGCTCCATTTTGACGGGCGGCTTCGACTTTTCAGGTTGCGGAGATTGCACTTCCTGTCCTCCTTTTGAGCAGACCGAGATGAGCAACAGCGAGCCGAGCGCAATTGTGCTCCAGGGTATTCCTTGCATGTGTGGATTATACAAGTTTCGATTCGAATGGAGAAAACGGTTCGCTCAAGGTTCGCCGCGATTCACCCTTTCTAGATCGCGCATGAGGTCTCGAACTGGCTTGGCATCGCCCGTAGAGAACCAGGCTTGCGGGATCGCAAAGCATCCCCGGCAAGCGCAGCGGCGCATAGCTTTCCGGATACGCAGCTTTACCGAAGTGGAAATCCCTTACGAGTACCCCCCGCCGTAATTCAAATATGGTAAAGTTTCTCCGTTCTCTTTACCGCAGTGAGTCAGTCCCACGACGGACCTAAATCGCAGCCGCTGTGCGACGTAGTCGGCCGCTTCCGATAACCCGGCGAGATGTCCACTTGACGAGACGTCGCCGACTGGAGTCCCGCCACCCGTCCACGAACAAATCCACCCCAGCATTTCGCCGCTATTGAAACTAGCGTTGCTGGCTAGTTTAGTAGTTCCAGTTTGGGCCAAGAGCCCTATGGATTCGACGTTGCGTCTGTCCGACCACGGGACCACCATTTGGCCGTTCACGCGAGTTCGCAAAAATCTCTCCAGCCCCCAATCCACTCAAAATAAACCACCTGTCACCGTCTACCCCTGCAAGCCGCCGCGCCAGCCCCTTCCCCGTCTGCTACTCTCCAACCAGAAAAGGCTGCCCGCGCGTTATCGCCAGGCAGCCTTTTTCCATTTCGCTCTCAAGAGAGGCCCAAACGATGATGCTCCCTCGCAACTTCGAATCCGTCCGCGCGGAACAGAACCGCGCCAACGCCGCTCACTCCACCGGCCCGGTCACCCCCGCCGGAAAGCAGACCTCCTCCGGCAACGCCGTCAAACACGGGCTCTCGGGAAAAGCCCACGCCTGCCTGCCCGGCGAACGCGAAGCCTTCGAGAAACACGTTCAGTCCTATCTCGAGCACCTCGCTCCCGCCGGCCCCCAGGAACGCGACCTCGTCGTCGGTCTCGCCGAAAACTACTGGCGCTTGCGCCGCGCGCACGCCATGGAAAGCGCCCTCTTTGAGCAGGTCGTTCTCGAAAAGCTCGAAGAAGAGAAAGACGCCCATCCCGACTCCGCCCAAGCCCAAGCCTGGGTCGATGCCACCAAAGGCCTGCAGCGCCTCGCCCTCTACGCCATTCGCATCCAGCGCGCCATCGATAAGGACTCCGCCGAATTGAAGTCGCTGCAGGCCGAACGCAAAGCCGCCTTCGCCCAAGCCCAGGAGGAGGCCATCCTGCTCACACGCCTCGCCCAATCCAAAGGCCAGACCTTCGACCCCGCGCCGCACTTCCCGGTCGGTCAAAACCCTGCCGGTCAAAACCACGGTGGCTTCGTTTATTCCTCCGCCGAAATCGCGCGCATCATGCTCCACACGCGCCGCCTGGAAGAGGCCCGCCATCTCCTCAATCCCAATCCCATCGCCGCCCTCGAAGCGCTGATGTGAGACTCCCGCCAATACCTTGCCCGGAGCGTCACGCGCAACCAACACATCGGCCCGCCGGTGTGCGAACGTTTACGTCCTCTGTGTTACTCTTATATTTCCACGTGTGCCGGCGCGTGTCAGCGAAGCACTCGTCCTGCGAACTTACCCGCTTGAAAGAGGCGGACCTCGTCGTCAGCTTTCTGACCAGGGATCAGGGAAAACTGCGGGGCGTGGCCAAGCGGGCGCGGCGTCCGAAGAGCGCTTTTGGCGCCGGGCTGGAGCGGTTATCGCACGTGCGAATGGCGTATTTCCAGCGCGAAACGCGCGAACTGGTCAACCTGGATTCCTGCGAATTGATCCGTTCCCAATTCGGCCTGGTCTCCGATTACTGGGCGGGCGTGGCGCTGGATTACTTCGCGGAAGTGTCCGAGCAGTTGTTGCCCTCCGCGGAGCCGAGCGAGAAGTTTTTCCGGCTTCTGTTGGCTGTGCTCGATTCTCTTCGCCGGCGGCGGAACCGGCGTGCCGGCCGCGTGTGGCGCGCGGTGACGTATTTTTCGCTCTGGGCGGTGCGGCTTTCGGGATGGCTGCCGGAATTGCACGTCTGTCTCGGTTGCGGCAGCGCTGCTGGACGATCCCGAAGCACCGGAGCGCGCCTTTTTCCGCCGCGGCCAGACGGGTCTGATCTGCGGCCACTGCCGCGCGCGCTCCGGGCATCGGCAAAGTTGGGAATTGAGCGCCGCGTCCCGCGACATCGCCGCCGAGATGTTGCGCACGCCGGTGGCGCAACTTCGCCCAGACCGACTGGACCCAGGACACCGCCGCGGACCTGCGGCGATTCCTGGTCCAGCAGATCGAATCGCACGTCGAACGGCGGCTGGTGACGGCCCCGCTGCTCGAGCAGCGAGCCGGCTGAGCCCGCCTCGCCTCGACTATCAATGCAATCTTTTCAAGAAATCATCTTCAAGCTGAAGCAATACTGGGCCGACCGCGGCTGCATCATTCAGGAGCCGTACGACGTGGAAGTCGGCGCCGGCACCATGTGCCCCGAGACCTTCCTGCGCGTGCTGGGCCCCAAGCCCTACCGCGTCGCCTACGTGCAGCCCAGCCGCCGCCCCGCCGACGGACGCTACGGCGACAACCCCAACCGCCTCTACAAGCACTCGCAGCTCCAGGTGATCCTGAAGCCGCGCCCGCCGACGTGATCGAACAGTACCTCGGCAGCCTCGAGGCGATCGGCATCGACCTGCGCGCAGCACGATATCAAGTTCGAAGAGGACAACTGGGAAGCGCCCACGCTGGGCGCCTGGGGCATCGGCTGGCAGGTGATGCTCGACGGCCTCGAGATCACGCAGTTCACTTACTTCCAGCAATGCGGCGGCATCGATCTGGACCTGGTTCCCGCCGAACTGACTTACGGCCTGGAGCGCCTGACGGCGTTCCTGCAGGTCAAGGACAGCGTCTACGACATCGAGTGGACGCCCGAGCTTCACTTACGGCGACGTGCGCTACACGCGACGAGCTGCAGTACTCCGTCTACAACTTCGAGATGGCCGATATTCCAGACGCTGTGGAAGCTGTTCGACCTGCACGAAGGCGAGGCCGCGCGCCTGCTCGAAGCTCTACGATCCCAAAGCCGCCGACAAGAAGCGCTTCCCGCTGCTGCCGGCCTACGACCAGGTGCTGAAGTGCTCGAACCTATTTAATACGCTCGATGCGCGCGGCGCCATCAGCGTCACCGAGCGCGTCGGCGTGATTCAGCGAGTGCGCAAACTGGCGGTGGGCGTGGCGCAGGCATGGGTGGATCAGCAGTCCGATCGCCATGCGGCGGAGGTGGCGCAATGAGCCTGCCTTTCCTGCTCGAAATCGGCACCGAAGAGATCCCCGATTGGATGATCCCGACGGCGCTCGAAAACCTGCGCCTGCTTTTCGAGAAGCTCGAACATCCCGCACGAATCGGTCACGCCTCGACGCCACGCCGCGGCGGCTGGTGCTGCGCGCGGAAGGCCTGCCCGAGCGGCAGGCGGATACCGAAGAGCGCGTCCTCGGCCCGGCCAAATCCGCGCCCGCGCAAGCCGTCGCGGGCTTCGCGCGCAAGCAGGGCATCAAGCCGGAAGAGCTCGACCGTCGAATCGACGCCCAAGGGCGAGTACTTACGTCTTCATCGAAGAAGGTGGAAGGCCGCCGCACTAAAGACATCCTGGCCGAAGCGCTGCCCGGCATCATGCTCGGAAATCTACTTTCCCAAGACCATGTATTGGACCGGCAAGAACGGTCCGCGCTTCATCCGTCCCATCCGCTGGCTGGTCGCGCTGCTGGGCGAAGAGACCGTGCCGTTCGAAATGGCCGGCGTCCGCTCCGGGCAATCTGACCGCCGGCCATCGGCGCCTGGGCGCGCGCGAAATCGTCGTCACCACGGCCGATTACGAACAGCGCCTGCGCGATCATTACGTGATCCTCTCCGCCGAAGAGCGGCCGCAAACGCATTCGGAATCGAGCTCGCCGGCATCGCGCGTCAAGCCCGACCCCGCGCTGCTCGAAACGCTCGTCTACCTCACCGAATACCCCACGCCGATCACCGGCGACTTCGACCCGCAGTTTCTGGAACTGCCCGAAGAAGTGCTGGTCACGGTGATGCGCCATCACCAGAAGTATTTCTCGGTCGAGGACGCCGATGGCAAACTCGCGCCGCAATTCGTCGCCGTGATGAACATTCCCTCGCGACCCCGAGGGCTTCGTGCGCAGCGGCAACGAGCGCGTGCTGCGCGCCCGCTTCAACGACGCGCGCTTCTTCTGGGAGACCGATCAGAAGAAGAAGCTGGTCGACCGCCGTGCAGGATCTCGCCCACGTTACTTTCCAGGCCAAGCTCGGCTCCTATCTGGAAAAGACCGAACGCAACGTGGCGCTCACCGCCGAACTGGGCGGCGATGGCTTCGCGCAGCGCGCCGCCCAGATGCTCAAGTGCGATCTGACTACCGAGCTCGTCAAAGAATTTACCGAGCTGCAAGGCGTCGTCGGCGGCCTCTACGCGCGCGCGCAGGGCGAGCCCGATCCCGTGTGGCAGGCGATCTACGATCAATACAAGCCGGCCAGCATGGAAGATTCCATCCCGCGCAACCGCACGGCGCAGATCGTCGCGATCGCCGACAAGCTCGATACGTTGCGCGGATGCTTCCGCGTCGGCATGATTCCTACCGGTTCGCGCGATCCCTTCGCGCTGCGCCGCGCCGCGCAGGGCGTCGTCAAGATCCTGGTCGAAGGCAAGCTGGAAATTCCGCTGCTCGATCTTCTGCGCGGCGACGCGCCGCTCATCTCTTTCTTCGAAGACCGCGTCAAGTTCTATTTCAAAGATCATCGCGGCTTCGCGTACGACGAAGTCAACGCCGCCATGGCGCGCGGGTGGGGCAATCTGCCCGATCTCGAAGCGCGCCTCATCCGTATTCAGAAACTGCGCTCCACGCCCGATTTCGAACCTCTGGCCGCGAGCTTCAAACGCATTCGCAATATCCTCGAACAGGCAAAATTCACGGGCGGCGGGTCCATCGACCCCGCGCTGCTCGAAGCAGGTCCCGAGACCGATCTTTACGATGAATACCGCCGCATCCAGGGCCAGCCGGTCGAGACCACCATCTCCAAGCTGCGCCCCAAGGTCGATCTCTTTTTCGACAAGGTACTGGTCAATGCGCCCGACCCGGCCGTCCGCCAGAACCGTCTTACGTTATTGCAAACGCTATTGCGGGAGTTTTCTTCGATAGCCGACTTTTCCGAAATCGTTACTAACTCTTAGGAGCTCATCATGAAAAAGCATGTCTACTCGTTCGGCGCCGGTACGGCCGATGGCGACGGATCGATGAAAGAAGTCCTCGGCGGTAAAGGCGCCGGACTTGCCGAGATGTCGCGCGCCGGCGTTCCCGTGCCCCCCGGATTCACCATCTCCACCGACGTCTGCAACATCTATTTCCAGAATCAGAACTCCGTCCCGGAGGAGATCGAGCAGCAAGTCTCCAAGGCTCTCGCGCAACTCGAGAAGCGTATCGGCAAGAAGCTGGGCGACGCCGCCGATCCGCTGCTGCTCAGCGTGCGCTCCGGCGCCAAGCTTCTCCATGCCAGGCATGATGAACACCATCCTCAACCTCGGCCTGAACGACGAAACCACTGAGGGCTTGGCCGCGAAGACCGGCAACCCGCGCTTCGCCTACGATTGCTACCGCCGCTTCATCCAGATGTTCGGCGAAGTGGCCCTCGAAATCGATATGGAGAAGTTCGACGAAGCCTTCGACGCGCGCAAGCACAAGATCAAGGCCAAGCTCGATACCGATCTCACCGCGGCCGATCTGCAAGCCGTCATCGCCGAGTATAAGAAGATGGTCAAGAAGGAAACCAAAGCCGATTTCCCGCAGGATGCGCGTGAACAATTGAAGCTCGCTCGCAACGCCGTCTTCAATTCCTGGTGGAATCCCAAGGCCGCCTATTACCGCAAGATGGAAAAGATTCCCGACGAGATCGGGACCGCCGCCAACGTTCAGGCCATGGTCTTCGGCAACATGGGCGAAACCTGCTGCTACCGGCGTCGGCTTCACCCGCGACCCCGGCAGCGGCGCGAAGGTCTTCTATGGCGAGTTTCTGATCAACGCCCAGGGCGAAGACGTCGTCGCCGGCATCCGCACCCCGCAGCCCATCTCTGAGCTCAAGAACTGGAATGCCGACGTCTATAATCAGCTCGTCGAAATCACCACCAGCCTCGAGCAGCACTATAAGGACATGCAGGACTTCGAATTCACCGTCGAAGAAAACAAGCTCTACATGCTCCAGACGCGCAACGGCAAACGCACCGGCCCCGCCGCCGTTCGCGTGGCGATGGAGATGCTGAACGGAGGGCCTGATCGATGAGAAGACCGCCGTCCAGCGCGTCGCTCCCGAACAGCTCGATCAACTCCTGCACCCGGTCTTCGACGCCGCGTCGTTGAAGACGTTGACCAAACTCACCACCGGCATCGACGCCTCACCCGGCGCTGCTGTCGGACGCGTGGCGTTCTCCGCCGATGAAGCTGTCGAGATGGCGGCTAGCGGCCCCGTGATCCTGCTGCGCAAAGAAACCACGCCTGACGACATTCACGGCATGGATAAGGCCAAGGGCATCCTGACCGCCATCGGTGGCAAGTCGAGCCATGCGGCCGTAGTCGCTCGCGGTATGGGCCGCCCGTGCGTCGTCGGCGCCGGCGCCATCTCGATTTCCGAGCGCAATAAAACCGCCACTGTTTCAGTCGCTGGAAAGACCATCACCGTAAAGCACGGCGAGTGGATCTCGATGAATGGCACTACCGGCGACGTATATCTCGGCCAGGCTGAAACCAAGGAACCGGACCCGACCTCGGGGCCCTTCGGTAAGTTCATGGAGCTCGCGGACAAGTTCCGCGGCAATTTCGGCGTGCGCGCCAATGCCGATATTCCGCGTGATGCCAAAGTCGCCCGTCAAGTTCGGCGCCGAAGGCATCGGCCTCTGCCGCACCGAGCACATGTTCTTCGCCGAAGAGCGCATTCCGCACATGCAGGCGATGATTCTGGCGCGCGACGAAAAGATCGCGGCGCAAGGCCCTGCTCAAACTCCTGCCCATGCAGCGCAAGGATTTCGCGGGTCTCTTCACCGCCATGGACGGCTTCCCCGTCGTGATCCGCACGCTCGATCCGCCGCTTCACGAGTTCCTTCCCAAGCGCGAAGAGCTGATGGTCGATGTCGCGATCCTGCCCTACGCCGATATCGAGAAGAAGAAGGAACTGGTCGCGAAGTACACCCGCTTCGGCGCCGAAGTCAAGAACCTCAAGACCGTGATTCCCGAACTTACTCCACCGCGTGGAAGAGCTGCACGAGTTCAACCCCATGCTCGGCCACCGCGGCTGCCGTCTCGGCATCACTTATCCCGAGATCACCGAGATGCAGGCCCGCGCCATCTTCGAAGCCGCCGTGCAGGTGGCGAAGAAGGGCGTGAAGGTGATTCCGGAAGTCATGATCCCGCTGATCGGCGGCGTCAAGGAACTGGAAAACCAGAAGGAAATCGTCGATCGCGTGGCCGAGGAAGTTCTCGCAAAGGCCGGCATGAACGATCTGAAGTACATGGTCGGCACCATGATCGAGATTCCGCGCGCCGCCCTGACCGCCGATCAGCGTCGCCAAGGAAGCCGAGTTCTTCAGCTTCGGCACCAACGATCTGACGCAGACCACGATGGGCCTCTCCCGCGACGACTATACGAAGTTCCAGAAGGACTACGAGAAAGGCAAGATCTTCGACAACGATCCGTTCGCCGTCCTCGACCAGGAAGGCGTCGGCCAACTGGTGAAGATGGCCGTGGAGAAGGGCCGCAAGACCCGTCCCGACCTAGAAGTCGGCATCTGCGGCGAACACGGCGGCGAGCCCAGCTCGGTGCAGCTTCTGCTACCGCGTCGGCATGGACTACGTAAGCTGCTGCCCCTATCGCGTGCCCATCGCAAGACTGGCCGCCGCCCAAGCCGCCATCGCAGGCAAAGGCGATAAGTCCGAAGCCAACCGCACAGCGTAATAAAGCTGCGAAGCAGCAGGGAGTCAGAATAAAAACGCCCGAAGCACCTTTATTCCTCGACTCCCTCGACTTCCTAGACTTCCTCGACTCCCTGGCCCCAAGATTCCCCCAGGCCCGTGCTACAATAGAACCTGCTGAAGTTGTCCGCAACCCCTCCCTTTTTAGCTGGCGCGCTGATTCCTTCTATCACAACGAATGAAAACTTTCTCTGAAATACTCTTTGTCTGCTCGCTTACAGAGCAACCTCGCCCGAAACGGCTTCACCGAACCCACCCCGATTCAGGCGCTTGCCATCGAACCGGCGCTTGCCGGTCGCGACCTCATCGCCACCGCACAAACCGGTACCGGCAAGACGCTTGCTTTCGTCCTTCCCATGATCGAACTGCTCCTCCGCGAGCGCGCGAACCGAACCGATCCGACCTCAATCCGCGCGCGCGGTCCGCGCGCTATCGTTTTGAGCCCCACGCGTGAACTCGCGATACAAATTCACGAGGCCTTCACCAAGATTGCCGAAGGCACCGGCATTCGCGCCGCCGCCGTGGTCGGCGGGCTGGGCGAGAGCCCCCAGCTGAAATCCATCCGCAAGGGCGCGCGAAGTAGTGATCGCGACGCCGGGCCGGCTCTACGATTTCCTCAGCCGCAAACTGATCGATTTCGCCGGCGTCCGCATGCTGGTTCTGGATGAAGCCGACCGCATGCTCGATATGGGCTTCCTGCCCACCATCAAGCGCATGCATGGCGCCATGCCGTCCGCGCGCCAGACGCTGTTCTTCTCGGCCACCATCGAAACGTCGGTCAAGCACCTGGTCGAAACGCACGTTCGCAATGCCGTCGCGCATCGAAGTCGGTTCCACCACCAAGCCCGCCGAGAACATGGAACTGCATCATATGAAGTCGAGCAGGACCGCAAGCTCGGCCTGCTGCAGCAGATGCTGCGACGAGGAAGCCGGTCCGTTCCTGGTATTCGCCCGCACCAAGCACGGCGCCGACCGGCTGGCGAAAAAGCTCGCGCAGAACGGCGTGAAAGCCTCGGCCATTCACGGCGACCGCAGCCAGAACCAGCGCAACCAGGCGCTCAAGGGCTTCCAGGACGGATATTATCGCGTGCTGGTGGCTACCGACGTCGCCGCCCGCGGCATTCACGTGGAAGGCATCGCGCACGTGGTGAATTACGATCTTCCGCAGGTTCCCGAGGACTTCATTCACCGCGTCGGCCGCACCGGCCGCGCCGGAGCCCGCGGCATCGCTTCCATCTTCAGTACCTCTTCCGAACGTTCGGACGTGAAAAAGATGGAGCGCACCCTTTCCATCCGCTTCACCCGCAAGCCCGTCCCTGGCGGCCGTGCGGCCACGGGAGCGCCCATTATTATGATGCCCGCACCGACGCCGGAACGTCACAGTCGACCGCGCACCTATGGTGATCGCCCCAACAACAACAGTCGTCCCGCCAACAATAAGAATCGCCGCATGCGCAGCTTCCGCCCGGCAGCCCGCATCACCGGCTCCTAAGAGCCTGTTCCATCACCCAATCCGTCACAGCCGCGTCTTTGGCAGTACATGCCAGCGCGGCTGTGCCTGACACTGCATTCACAAAGTTCTCCACCGTCGGATAATGCAGGTTGGGGTTAGGCGGCAATTCCTCCGTACTTTCCCCATTTAAGGTCCTGATACGCAACTGCGGCCCATTCAGCGGCGTTAAATCGATCTCCCCCTCCGTACCGATCACGCGAAACTGGTCGCGAAACACGCGCGAATTCCACCGCACGTCCACCACTCCCCGCACGCCCGTCTCGTAATCAATCGCCACCGTCGCCGAATCCTCCACCGCCAGCCGATGCACGGCGTTCGAGAGCAATGCGGCCACTCTTAACCGGCGCGCCAAACAGAAAGTTGACGACATCGATCCGGTGGCACCCAATGTCGTAAAGTGGCCCACCGCCCGCAAGCGCCGGGTCCATCAACCACGCGCGATCCGCGGGCGGAAGCCAGCTATGGCAATTCGCCTCCGCCAGCACCGGCTGGCCGATCGCGCCCTCGCGCAGCAGTTCGCTCAAACGCAGCACCTTCGGATAAAGCCGCCTATAATACGCCACGCCCAGCAGCCTCTTGCTTTCGGCCGCCGCGTCCACCATTGCCTGAGCCTCGGCATAATTCAACGCCATCGGCTTCTCGCAAAGCACGTGCTTCCCCGCGCGCAGCGAGACCACCGCGCACGGCGCATGCAGCGCAACCGGCGCCGCGATGTACACGGCGTCAATCGCATCGTCGCCCAATGCCTCCTCCATCAGTGCCCCACACACGGGCGCCGGGATACGCTTCCGCCTTGCGCGCATCCCGCGTCACCACTCCGTAGAGTTCACTCGCCGGCTCCGCCAGAATCGCCGGAATCACCCGTTTGCGTGCGATGTCGCCGATACCCACCACCACCCATTTCAAGCCCATCGATCAATGATAGAATCCTCGCGATGAGATCTGCGGTCGTGCTAATCATTGCCGTTCTCTGCGCATCGCCCTTGCCCGCGCAGACGCCCACCTTCGAAGTCGCTTCCGTCAAGCCGGCGCAGCCGCACGCCTCCGGGTCGCCCTTCGATGTCACCATCGCCGGTGGCATAATGGCCAGCCACGTTCCAGCCGGCATGTTGATCCAGATAGTCTACAATCTGAAGCCATTTCTGATCTTCGGATCCCCCGGCTGGCTCGACTCCGAAGAGTGGGCGATCGTTGCAAAGCCGCCCGAGGGTACGCCGCCCGTGAATCCGCCGAAGATCACACCGGAGCTTCGACTGCGCCTCCAAGCTCTCCTCGCGGACCGATTCCATCTCGTCGTCCATCACGAAACCCGTGAGATGCCGGTCTACGCGCTCGTCGTTGCCAAAAACGGGCCGAAGCTCAAACCGCCAGATGGCAAGAATTTCGGCCTTAGAATGGGACGTGGCGTAATCCTCACCACCGGCGGCGCAAAAATCGCGCTGTTGGCGAGCCTGATCTCCAATCAATTCGATCGGCCTGTCATAGATGAAACAGGCCTCACGGATGCCTACAGCATCACTCTTCGATGGACGCCCGATCCGCCGGCCGCCGCTCCCAACCAGGCGCAGACCGCGTCCACCGTGGATGCAACCGGCCCCTCCATCTTCACCGCACTGCAGGAACAACTGGGACTCAAGCTCGAATCAAAGCGCAAGCCGGTCGAGGTTCTGGTTATCGATCATATCGAACACCCTTCCGAAAATTAGGCGAGGGTCCGGGATAGCTCGAAGGAGTCAGTGCCGCTACCTTAACGGCGGTTAATCATACCTAGCTGCTAACTTTGGGTAACCTAAGGGCCTGCTTGAGCCGTCTACGGTGCAAGTGGTTCCGCGCTACGGCATCGTCGCGACAGTAGCATTGACGGGTTGGTTGACTGCAGACTTCGGCGCGTCGGCGCAGCAGTCTTCGGTTTCCCCCGCCGAGTCCCCCGCTGCCGAAAGCGCCCCCATTATCCCTGCGGCGGTTGCCGTCCCGCTAAATGAGGAACGCATCCTCAAAGTTATTCCCGATTACCAAACCGTCGAGGACTCTTCCAAGCCAGTAGCGCCGCTCACCTCCAGGGAAAAGTGGAATCTGGCCTGGCGGGAAACCATCGATCCTTTTAACGTCGCCAGCGCGGCCATGACCGCGGCCTTTTCCCAACGCGGCAATCAGACGCCGAAGTATGGCGAGGGCTGGCCCAATTACGGCAGACGCTTCGGCGCTGCGGTCGCCGATTTTGGAACGCAGAATTTCTTCAGCGCCGGTCTCTTCGCCAACCTTCTACATCAAGACCCCAGGTACTTTCGCAAGGGTCCCACTGCAGGCGTACCACACCGAGTATTGTATTCCGTCAGCCGGCTACTGGTTTGCCGCAGCGACGCCGGCCATTCAGTATTAAATGGCTCTAATCTATTCGGAATGTCCCTGGGAATTGCGGCGTCCAATGTATACTATCCTTCTGCGAGCCGGACTGGAACCATAATGGCGGGCCGCGTGGAAACGAGTATGTTCGGCGGCGTGATGGGCAATCTGATGTCTGAATTCTGGCCCGACATCCAGCACAAGTTCTTTCAGAAGAAGCCGAAAAAGTAATTTCGAAATCAGCAAAGCCGATGAGCCGGGAACATTCGATCCTCTCCTCGCAACCGGCCCGACGTGGTCTTGTATGCGCGCTCCTTTGTCTGGGAGCGGGATTCTTTCCAGTGGCGCGCGCGGCGTCAAAAAAGCCCCCGGGAACTGCGGTCGAAGCGCGTCTGCTCACGCCAATCTCTTCTTACACCGCAAAACCCGGCACGGAAATTGAAGCCATGCTCACGACGCCGGTTTGCCCGGCGAGCGGCAACGTGCTTCCGGTCGGCGCGATCCTGCGCGGCGTGGTGTCAAAAGTACACCGCGTGGGCTCGGCACTGCATCCATGAGACCGCCGGCATGCAGCTCGAATTTCCGCGAGTTACAGCTTCCCTGATGGTCGCACTTATCCCGATTCAATCGCAACTTACCGGCATCGACAACGCGCGGGAGACGCATAGACAAACACGGCGCGATTCACGGCATTCGCGCCACCGCCACGCTTTCCAATCGCGCGGGCCAGCGTCTGGCGTTCCTTGCCATGGGCCACCCCGCCGCGATGCTGCCCTTATTTGTGATCGAAAGCGCGATGTTCCATTTTCCGGATCCGGAAATCGAACTCACGCGCGGCGCCGATTTTCACCTTGCGCGTCGCAATTTCCGCGCACAATTCGGCGCGGTATCGGCGTTGCGCGGCCCCGGAAGAGATCTCCGAACGCGATTGGGCCGACCTTGCATTCGCTGGTCAATGCCCTGCCCTACTGGAGCCTATTCGAAACGCCAGCCGCAGCCCTTGGATTTGGTCAATCTGGTGTACATCGGTTCTGAAGAAGAGATCGCGCGCGCGTTCGCCGCCGCCGGATGGATCGGATCGCGGCCGAATTCCATGCACGCCGGAATCAAGGCAATTCGCGCCATCGCCGAAGAACCGCGCGCTGGCCGATGCGCCCATGCGCATGCTGTTGCTCGATGGCGTCGAGCCGGACTTCCAATTGCAAAAAAGCCTCGATACCTTTGAGAAACGCGACCACCTGCGCATTTGGGCGCGCGATCGCGAGATTGGACGGCAGCAAGGTTTGGGCATCGGCTGCCACGCGCGATCTCGCTGCGGTTTTTCGGTACGCCCGTTCGGCTTCACGCACCAGATTCAAGACAATGTGGATCTCGAGCGCGATCAGGTGGTGAGCGACCTCGCCTTCACCGGTTGCGTCGATTCGGTGGCCTATGTCTCGCGTCCGGAGACGGTGCGGACCTCGGGCGAGCCCTATCGCAAGGGCGTCTTTACGGATTCGCGCGTGGCCGTGGTCACGCTGAATTCCTGTCGCAATCCGACGCGAAAACCTTTCCGAGAACCGGCAGATATGCCGCAAGCCCCGAAGATGGTGCGGTGGATCCGGCGTATCGATTCTCACCGCGCGCAACCACTACTTGCGCGATAACATTGTCTGGCGCACCGGCGAGGCGTGTTCGTTTCGCATTCCGCACGGTTCGCGGATGGAGCGAGGAGCGCAAGAACGAACGGCTTGCGCAAGCTCATGACGACAACCTGGCGGCACGCCCGGATTTGCGCAGCGATTTCGCCGTCATCGGAGATCAACGCCGCCGATAATAGTTCCATGAGGTCTCTGCTGCGGTCTGGTTGGTTTCCGCTTTGGCGTCGATGAGCGCCACGCCGCTCCTTTACGCCGCGCCGCCAGAACGCGCTGCTGCTGCGGCAGAACTGGGCCATCCAATCGTCGGCCGATGTGCGCGAATCCGCCGGCTGCAATCTCCGCTGCCGATTACAAAGCCGACGGATTGGTATCCGGCGACGCTGCCTTCCACGGTTCTCAGCGCGCTGGTGCAAGGCCACGTTTATCCCGACCCTTATGCCGGCATGAACCTGCGCGAAATTGCGGGAACGTCGTACCCCATCGCCGCCAATTTCTCGAATGCCCTGATGCCGCCGGACAGCCCGTTCCGCCATTCGTGGTGGTATCGCACCGCGTTCAAGGTTCCGGCCGATTACAAAGGGCCGCACGGTCTGGCTGGGATTCGACGGCGATCAATTTCCGCGCCAACGTGTGGATGAACGGCAAGCAGATCGCCTCCTCCACGCAGATGGCGGGCGCATGGCGGCTGTTCGAGTACGACGTCACCGCCGCCGCCAAGCCGGGCGAGGCCAATGCGCTGGCCATCGAAGTGTTTCCGCCGCAGCCGCGCGATCTCGCCATCACGTTCGTCGATTGGAATCCGCTGCCGCCGGATAAGGACATGGGTCTCTGGCGCGATGTCTATCTCAGCGCCACCGGGCCGGCGGCCATCCGCTATCCCGCCGTGTTCACGAGACTGAATTCGCCGGCCAACGATCTGGCGGCGCTCACGGTCCGCTGCGAAGTGCGCAACGCCGCCGCGCGTGCGATGGATGGCGTGCTGCGCGGCAGAATCGAAGGCGTGGAATTCTCGCAGGCCGGTGAGGCTGGGGGCGCACGAGACGCGCGTGATCCATTTCAACGCCGGAACAGTTCCCGCAGCTCAAGATCGCCAAGCCGCGCCTGTGGTGGCCGGCGCAGGTGGGCGCGCAGAATCTGTATCCGCTGGAATTGACTCTTCGAAATCGGCGGCAAGCCGAGCGATGTATCGCGCATTCAGTTCGGCATCCGCGAGGTGACTTCGGAAGTCGATGCCCAGGGCCATCGCCTGTTCCACATCAACGGCAAGAACATTCTGGTACGCGGCGCCGGCTACACGTTCGACATGCTGCTGCGCTCGTCGCCCGAGCGGCAGGAAGCGGAACTGCGCTACGTGCGCGACATGAACCTCAACGCCATCCGCTTCGAAGGCAAGCTGGAAGACGATCATTTCCTGGAGCTTGTGCGACCAATACGGCATTCTGGTGCTTGCCGGTTGGTGCTGCTGCGATCACTGGGAAAAGTGGCAGGAGTGGACCGCGGAAGACGAGACCATCGCGGCCGAATCGCTGCGCGATCAATTGCGCCGCCTGGAGCGCCATCCGGCGCTGTTCGACTGGATGTACGGCAGCGACAATCCGCCGCCGCCCAAGATCGAGCAGATCTATCTCGAACGTCATCAAGGAGACGGAATGGCCGAATCCGTATCACTCATCGGCCACCGCCAAGGCCACCAAGCTTGGCGGCGCGACGGGCGTGAAGATGACCGGGCCGTACGAATACGTCGCGCCGTCGTACTGGCTGACTGGATACAACGCACGGCGGCGCGTACGGTTTCAATACCGAGACCAGTCCCGGGCCCTTCGCCGCCGCCGATCGAATCGCTGCGAGCGCATGCTGCCCGGAGGAGCACCGCTGGCCGATCGATTCCTGGTGGGACTATCACGCCGGCGGCGGCGCGTTCAAGGACATCCACGTTTTCACGGAGGCGCTGAACGCGCGCTACGGCAGCGCAAGAGTCTGGAAGATTTCGCGCGCAAGTCGCAGATGATGGCGTACGAAGGCCATCGCGCCATGTTCGAGGCCTACGGGCGCAATAAGTACACGTCGACGGGCGTCATTCAGTGGATGCTCAACAACGCCTGGCCCGGACTGATCTGGCATCTCTACGATTGGTATCTGCGCCCGGGCGGTTCGTACTTCGGCGCGAAGAAGGCCAATGAGCCGCTGCACGTGCAGTATTCCTACGACGACCGGTCGATCGTCGTCGTGAACTCCATCTACAAGCCGTTCGCGGGCATGCAAGTGCGCGCCGCGGTCTACAACCTCGACATGACGGAAAAGTTCGCGCGCGAAGCGACGGCCGATATCGCGGAAGACAGCAGCACGCGCGTGCTGACGTTGCCGGAGATTCCGGGCTTGAGCGCGACTTACTTTGTAAGCCTCACGCTGTCCGATGCGGCGGGCAAAACCGTGAGCCGCAACTTCTATTGGCTCTCCACCAGGCCGGAAACGCTCGAGTTGGGATAAGTCGACGTGGTATCACACGCCGACCAAGACGTTCGCCGATTACACCGGCGCTCAGTTCGCTGCCGCCGGTGGAGTTGAAGATCAATAGCGAAACGCGTCACGCACGGAATGGACCGCGTGACGACCGTGTTTATCGAAAACCCAAGCCGCTCGCTGGCGTTCGGCGTGCGTTTGAAGCTCGAAAAGGGCGCACGAGGGCGAGGAGGTTCTGCCGGTGCTGTGGGAGGACAACTATTTCGCGCTCCTGCCGGGAGAACGCCGGGAAATCGCCGCGACTTATCGCGCAAAGGATATTGGGCGCGCCACGCCTGGTTGTAGAAGCGCGAAGCGTGGAATTCGAGTCCGCAAGTAAGCTAGACCTTCTCCGGCCACTGATGTTTCGGGATACCGCCGCGACAACTCCTTGCGCACTTGCGGATAGAGCCGTCTCCCAAAATCCCGCCAGATCGCTGGTCATCTGCACCGGCCGCTGATTGGGCGCAAGCAGGCGCGCTACAACCGGCGCCTTTCCGCGCGCGATGCGCGGCGATCTCTCGCATGCCGAAGAAATCCTGCAGACGTGAGGCGATCCACGGCGGCTGGTTGGGTTCATAATGCACGCGAACTTGGCGGCCGCCCGGGAAGCCGCATCGTCTCCGGAGCGATCTCATCGAAATCGCGCGGCAGAAGGCGGCGTAACGCCGGAATTAACTGGTGGCGCGCCGCGGCTTCCAGTTCGGCGAAGCTCCGCCTTCCTTGAGCGAGGTTTCGCAGGGCTTCCTCGGCATCGTCTTCCGACAGCGCCGGCATCTGGGCGTAGGCGGCGGCGAAACGCGCGCGCTCAAGGAAAGAATCGAGCGTAGCGCGATCTACAAAGCGCTCGATTCCGGCTTCGAGCGCCTTCGCCGCGAGCAGTTCACCGGCCGCAACGGAGTCCGCCTCGCGTCGAGTTTGCTCGATGGCGATCTCTCCGAACATCAGCGCGCTCACGCCCTCTACGCGCTCGGCCGAGCGGTTCCATTCCACTTTCGACGTCTCGACGATACGGCTGGCGAACAGATCGATCAGCCACTCCGGTTCGATGGCGCTAGCCATCCGCACGAGCGGCGACTGGCCATCGCGACGGTCCTCCGCTTCCACAGCGATTAGAAACTCGGCTGCGGTTACGGTACTCGATGGCGCCAGGCGCGCGGAGCCGCCCGAGGCCAGGTGCAGATCGGCGCCCTGCCTTCTCCGCGCGACGCGATCCGGAAATGCCGCCAGGGCGGAGATGAGCAGCGCGTCATCGCGTTCGGGCTTCGGCAATGTCTGCCGAGGCGGATTCACTACGCGTCGAACCTGCCGTACAACTTGCGCCGTGCGCGGGTTCCACTCTCCGTCCAACAGAGCTAAGAGATCGGAGCGTCCGGCGTGCCGCGCCTCGACAGGCAAGCGCTCACCGGCACTGAGCAGCGCCGCCACGGTGCAGCCGTCTTCCGCCACGCCGCGCCGGCGCGCCTCGACAATCAGCCGCGCCAATCGCGGATGCAGAGGGTAGCGCGCCATCTCGCGTCCGGTATCGCCATCGGCCCCTAATTGCCGAAGCAAGTCTTCGGCCTGCTCCGCGGCGGCGGGAGGCGGCGCATCCAGCCATTCGAGCTCACCGGAATCCGTCGATGCCCAAGGCGCGCAGCAAGAGCGCAGCCGGCGCCAGATCGGCGCGGAGGATCTCCGGAACGTCATGCGCTGGACGCCGCACGAAATCCTCCAGCGGATAAAGCCGAATCGCACGGCCTGGACCCGTACGGCCGGCACGGCCGGCGCGCTGATTGGCGGATGCCTGGCTGATGCGGCCAACTTCGAGCGTGGGCAGGCCGGACCACAGGGAATGGCCGGCCGTGCGCGCGAGACCGCTATCGATTACCGTGTTGACGCCTTCGATGGTGATGGAACTTTCGGCGACGTTGGTGGCCAGGATGATCTTGCGTTGGGACGACGGGGCGACAGCGCGGTCCTGCTCTTCGGGTGATTGATCGCCATAAAGCGGCGCGACGGTCCATCCTCGTCTCTGTGCCAGCGCGACGCAGGCGTTCTGTGCGCGGCGGATCTCCGCGGCGCCCGGCAAGAAGACCAGCACGTGGCCCTCGACAGTCTCTTTCAATCGGTCCATCGCCGAAGAGACCTGGGTCTCGAGCGGCGCCGACGAATGAGGCGTGTAGCTAACCTCCAACGGATACTGCCGGCCTGCGGAACGCACCACATCCGCATTTAAGAAGCGAGCCACCGGACCGGCGTCGAGAGTCGCCGACATCACGACCAGACGCAGATCGGGCCGCGCCGTCCGTTGCAAACGCCGCAGCAGGGCAAGCGCGAGATCGCCTTCCAGATGGCGCTCGTGAAATTCGTCCAGCACCACGCAGGCAACGCCCGCTAGCGTAGGATTCGAAAGCAGCATGCGAGTCAGAACGCCCTCGGTAACGAATCTCACCCGCGTTGCGGCGCTGGCGACTTCTTCAAATCGTACTTGATATCCCACGGAGCGCCCAACCACTTCGCCGCGTTCGCCGGCCACAAAGCGCGCCGCAAGCCGCGCCGCCAAACGCCGCGGTTCGAGCACCAGCACGCGTTCGGCGCCTAACTCCAGAAGGGCTGGAGGTACGCGAGTGGTTTTGCCCGCGCCGGGCGCGGCCTCAATCACCAGATTGCTCGATTCCCGCAGTTTGCGAAGGATTTCCGGAAGCGAAGAATCGATGGGCAGTTGCACGCAATCCCATGTTTACATGCGCGTCTTCGAATATACTGAGGATGCATGCCGCACAGTGGCCGCCTGCGGACGGCGAGGGCCTTGGTTTTCGCGCTAGCGCTATTTATTTTGGCGGCAATTGCCTATCTTTCGAACCGCAATTGGCAGGAATACGCTTCAACGCGCGCGGAAGGCCAGGCCGCTTCGCAGGCCGTACGCGTGAATGAGCGCCTACTGGGGTTGATTCGCGATGTGGAAACCGGGGAGCGCGGCTATCTACTGACAGGGCGATCGGATTATCTTGTGCCTTATCACCAGGCGCTCGCGTCGATCGACGACCGATCTGGAGTTACTCCAGGGGTTGTTGGCAAAGCATCCCCAACAGTTAGAGCGCTTCGCCAATCTTAAGACGCTCATCATAGCCAAGCTGGAAGAGACAAAGACTACTCTTGATGTGCGGGATACGGACGGCGCGGCGGCCGCGCTGGCCGTCATGGAAAAAGGCACCGGCAAGCAGTTGATGGACGGGATCCGCGCCGTTTCGCAGCAAATCGAATCCGGGGCTGACGAGCATCTGAACCAGTCACGGACTAACATAAGCCGACACACATCACAGGCTCGGCTAATCACCCTGATTGGGTGCAGCCTGCTGCTGGTCATTCTGGTCGGAGCCTTCATTGCAAACGAGCGGTCTGCCAACCACCGCGAAGATCTGATCGCCGAACTGGCAGGGGCCAACCGCGAGTCAGCCGAGGTACGAGACTTACTGCGCACAACGTTGTATAGCATCGGCGATGGGGTGGTGACCACCGATTGCGCGGGCTGCGTGCAGTTAATGAATTCCATGGCCGAACGCCTGACCGGGTTTGCGGAAAGCGACGCGCGCGGCAAACCAATTGAAGAGATTTTCAAAGCTGGGGCTGAAGATCAACGCCGGATTCCAGTCAATGCCGTGCGAGCTGTATTGAGCGCGATGTCCGCAAGCCCTACAGGCGCGCCCGTTCGAATGCGCGGCAAGGGCGACACAGAGATCTTCGTCGAGGCAAGCGCGACGCCCATCCTGGATGCGTCCGGCGCATTGCGGGGCGCGGTGCTGGTGTTGCGTGATGTATCGGCCCGCGTGCAGAGCGAGGAACGCTTGCGGCAGGCCGCGAAGCTGGAAAGCCTCGGTGTGCTGGCCGGCGGCATCGCGCACGATTTCAACAACATTCTGGTCGGGATTGTAGGCAACGCCAGTCTGCTCGAGGACTACTTTCCGCCCGGTGCCGCGGGACGCGAGCTGGTAGATACCCTGCAATCCGCGGGGAACCGCGCCGCCCGTCTCACCAACCAGATGCTGGCCTATTCCGGCCGCGGCAAATTTGTCGTTCGGGAGTTGGATCTTTCGCACGAAGTGGAAGAGATCGCGTCGCTGGTGGCCGCAGCGATTCCCAAGAACGTCGAACTGCGCCTCTCGCCGGCGCGGGGGCTTCCTCCGATCGATGCTGACGGCGCACAGTTACAACAGTTGATCATGAACCTGGTAATCAACGCAGCCGAGGCGGTTGGTGAAAGCAGTGGATACGTGGAGGTCTCCACTTTCGCTCCAAAGGGTGACAGACCAGCCGATCATCGATGTGCTTGGCGAAACGCTGCAACCAGGGTGCTATGTAGTGCTTGCCGTCAAAGATACGGGGCACGGAATGGATGACGCCACAAAGGCGCGGATTTTCGACCCATTTTTTACTACGAAGTTCACCGGACGTGGACTGGGCCTGGCCGCGACGTTGGGAATCGTCAAGGGTCACGGAGGAGCCATCGAAGTCCAATCGGCGCCTGCCCAAGGCGCGCTGTTTCGAGCTTACTTCCCGGCCCTTAACGCCGCGAACGGCGCGCGAAGCGGCGGTCTCTCCTCCTTCTCTTCCGCCGGCTGAGCCGACGCCTTGCGGGCGGGAAATTCCCGCCCGCCGATGAGCGGCAGTGGTTTTACGCCGCTCTTGCCGCGCGTTCGACCTTGGGGAAGTCCAACTCGGTCTGCGCCACCGTGTTGAAGTAGTTTTCGAACACGTTCAGCGCGACTTGCGCGACGATCTCAACGATCTCACTATTCGAATATCCTTGTTTTCGCAACTCCACGATGGAACAGTCGCCCTCGCGGGCTACCAGCGCATCGGCGAACCGAAGCACGGCGGCGGTTTCCTCATCGCTCGCGCGACCGTAACGGCTTGCCAAAATCTCTTCGCCGGTCAAACCCAGGCAGCCGGCCAGGGCGGCGTGCTGAGCCAGTGAGTAGTCGCAGTGGTTCGCTTGCGCCGCGGTAAGAGCGATCTGCTCGCGCAGCCGCGGCGCAAGTTGACCGCCGGACAACATGCGACGGAACTGCAGATATCCCTCGAGCGTAAGCGGTGAATTGGCCATGGCCTTGACCATGTTGGAAGCGGGGCTCCGATCATTGTTAACGTTTTCGAGAAGCCGACGGGCGCTGTCCGTTGCGTCTTCCAGGCGGATGGATTGAATGACTTGCATAGGTATGTCTCCTCTGTCACGCGATGGTTTGCCTTTCATTGAATCGCTGACAACTGGATGACGCCTCGAACGAGGCGATTGTGGGTAATGGGCCAAGGAGTTTAACTTAACTTTACAGAACCGGCGCGCCGGCTTCCAGACGCAGGTAGTCGTAAATGATGCCGCTGGTCAAGCTTCCACCTGGGATTGTTAATTTCAGAGTGTTGGAGCCATGCTTCAGAAGCGCGGCGTCGAAGCTGAGATCCTTTTCCACCCATGAGCCTTCAATGCCATCGCGGTTGATGGTGGCGTTGTAACTCAAGCCTTCGACGGCGCCAGCCGGTTGATCGTTTACGGCAACGTCGATCCGGCTCGCCGAGACGCCGGCAAGAGCCAGGCGAAGCGTTACCCGACCAGGCAGTTCGCCGCTCAGCGGAAACTCGATGGTCCACGTGGTGGCGCGGCCGTTGCCACGCCCCGTGGGATCGTCCGCGATTGCATGTGGAACTTGCTCGAAGAACCAATCCTTACGATAGTCGCTCTTACCGATGGCATAAGTCACGTCATTAGGGAATAACTTGGGATATTCCAGATACCAGCCCCAATGGAAATAATCGTCGCCTTTAAAGAACTCCTCTCCGCTGCGGTTGGGAATTCCGATCTCCCAAATCTGGCGGCCATAGCGAACCGGTTTCCATCTCAAGGCGCCGAGTTCGACTGGCCCACCCGCCGCCACGACAATATCCGTCTTGGCGAATTCGCCGAGCACGCCATCGGCAAGCGCGTGAAGCTCATAAGTTCCAGGGCCCACGTTGGGAATGCGAAAACGTCCATCGGACGATCCGCGGACCCAGAATTGATAGTGCTTTGCGTCATTCTGCCAGGTACCGCGGCCGCTATCCGGATAGGAGAGGCCGACCAGCAGGTTTGGGAGCGACTGAGTTTGGGGATCGTCAATCTTGAGCTGCCCTGAAACCGCCGCGCGATCCGACGCCGGCGTGTAACCAGGAGCATGAACCCAGGAATAGGGCCACGCTGCCGATTCCTTTGCGGCTTTGGCCAAGGCATCGGCGAACATCGCGTCTGGATCCGCGGCGGCGTTCAGGTAAATCAGGATTGGGCCCACAACTTTCGTCCAATCTTCACCATCGGCCAACCGCAAGTCTGTCCCTCCGTAGTGAGTTCCACGCCAGTAATCGAGCAATGTCGGATCGCCACCGTTGTTATCGTCTAAGTGGCCGGTAAGTTCGACATGGGTTGCGCCACCGCTCAAATACTCCATTGACGGATTAATGAAATACAGACCGATATCTTCCTTGGTACTGGACCATCCGAATGCGGGGATCTTGAACTGGACTGCGGAATAGTCGTACTTATGTTCCACCTGACCTTTATAAACGCCGGTGGTCAGGCGACGCGCTTCTTTCATGTTGAGCGCCGATCCATGATCCCAATCGGCTCCAGTGGGCATGAGCTTGTTGCGCTGCGCATCGATGGACAGCCAATCGAAAACGGCGCCGTTGAGTTTGACGCCGAAGCGGCTCTCACCGACCTGCGTGCGCGGGTATGCAGCCGGATGCGAAAAAATGGCATAGGCATAGACGCCCGAATCGTCGCGCGCCAGGGCATAGCGAAGCTCAAGATCGCAGAGCATTCCGCCGCCCGGCCCACCGCCGCCGAGCGGTTTGCCGCCGGAGATTCCCCTGATCGACACCTCGCCGCGCTCGCCTCCGTTCGACGCGGGATCAATGGTGATCGAAGGGATGATCTGCGACGCGTTGCCAGTGTTCTGTTCCCAATAGCCTGCCGGGTGTCCGGAGGCATGGCCCATCAGTTCCAGATTGTGAAACATGAGCGACGTCAGATCGCCGGTCTTCTTGCTGATAGTTGCCGTAACTTGCGAATTCGAGAGAGTGAACGACGTCTCGTCACCGACGATCTTCACCGGCGTTGCGGCCCCAAACAGGGTGAGCGGCACTAATGGGATCAAGCAGGCGATGAGGCGTTTGGACGACATCGGCTTTACGATAACAGAGGCGAATGCCCGAGCGCCTTTTCAGGGCAACAGGCTGCGGGCCATGGCGAGACGGGCCCAGCCGCTTTATCTATCGCTACTTGCCACGTGAACCGGCGGGACCAGCCAGATTCTTTGAGAGGTACTCCACGACGATGCGTAACTCTTCGGGAGTTCCGGTGGCGCCGCGCGCTACCATGGACGCCACTTCCTGCCGCCACTCGGCGGGCGACATGCGACTGCGCGAGAATGTCTCCGTGCCGTGGCACTCTCCACAGACTTTCTCAGTGACGGCCTTGCCCTCGCCTGCGGGCAACTCGGCGCTCAATTGGGCAGAGGGCGCGGCGGAAGGCGCCAGGCGCGTCACCAACGGCGCCGCCTCGGTTTGCGTGCCAGTGAGCGAAAACGCGATCACGGTATCGGCGGTGTTGGCGGAATTGTCGCCAACGTTGCGCAGGTGCGCGGGACCGCCGGCCGCAATCGCGACATACTGCTGCCCGTCTCGTCCGAGATAGGTAAGCGGCGTCGCGTTTCCGGTGGCGTCAAGCCGTCCCGCCCAAAGCTCGCGGCCGGTGCGGGAGTCGAACGCGCGCAGGCGGGCATCGTTGGTCGCGGCGATAAACACCAGCCCGCCGGCGGTGGCGATGGAACCGCCTACGTTCGGCGTGCCGGTATTCGGCAAGCGGAGCTCATCGAAGTTCCCCAACGTAGTCTTCCAGGCGATATCTCCGGTGGCTGCATTTACCGCCGTCAGTTCTCCCCATGGCGGCTGCTGACACGGATAGTTATCCTGGTCGAGGAAGCGCTGGTATCCGCTCTCATTGCGATAAGGCACTGGGCTACCAGCAGGCGACGGCGTCATGTGGCCGATCGCGCCCAGGTTACTGGTGTTGACGAAGACGTAGCCGAGTGAAGGATCGAAGGATACGCCGCCCCAATTCCCGCCGCCCATGGCGCCTGGGAAGACGACAGTGGTCTTGGTTCCATAGGGTGTGAAGATGCTGCCGACGTGCATCTTGTCAAACAACTCTTCGCAATAGCGTTGCGCTTCCGGCGTACGGCGGGTCAGTTCCTCGCGGCGAATCGAAGTGCGCGCGAGGGGCGGCGGCTTTACAGGAAAGGGCTGTGTGGGCCAGGCTTCTTCACCCGGCACATCACTCGCCGCCACTTTACGCTCCTCTACGCCGAACACCGGTTTTCCGGTCATACGATCGAGAATGAACAACATGCCCGTCTTAGTGATCTGAGCCACGGAGGGTACGCGGCGGCCGTTTTCCACCGCTTCGATCAATGCCGGGCCGCCCGGCAAATCGTAATCGAAAATATCGTGATGAATGATCTGGTAATACCAGCGCAGCTTGCCCGTGGCGGCCTCGAGAGCAAGCACGCAGTTGGCGTATAGATTGGTTCCCTTGCGATCGCCGCCGTAAAAGCTGTCGGCCGCATTGCCGGTTGAGACGAACACCAGGCCGTGTTCCATATCCACGTTCATGATGCCCCACGCGCTGGGACCGGAGCGGTTCTTCCAACCACCGGGCCCCCACGTTTCATTACCGGGCTCGCCGGGCTGGGGAACGGTGTGGAACCGCCATACGAGCTTGCCCGTGCGCGCGTTGAAGGCGCGGGGATCACCGCTTGGGCCTTGCCCCGGACCCTCTTGTGTGTTCGGCCCGACAATCAACAGATCGCGATAGATGGCGACCGGCGACGTGATGCTATACCCGGCGCGTGGAAACTGTTCCGCCACGCCGACGCGCAGATTCACCACGCCGTCATCTCCGAATTCTTTGACCGGCTTGCCGCTCTTGGCGTCCAGAGCGATCAGCCGGCCATCGGCGGTTCCGAAGATAATCCGCGCCGGAGTCTTGGAATCGCCTGGCCAATAGGAGACGCCGCGATGCTCTTTCGGATGGGGAACTTTAGGATCGTAAGTCCAAAGTTCTTTTCCGGTCTCCGGTTCGAGCGCCACGATACGTCCGGCCTGGGTAGAAAGGTACATCATGCCGCCCGCGACGATAGGCGTGGTTTCAAAAGGCTTTCCCGGTTCGCCGGTGTGAAACGTCCAGGCGCGCCGCAATTTCGCGACATTGGAGGCGGTGAGTTGTTTGAGAGGCGAATAGTGCGTGCCGCCGGGGTCGTGGCCATACATCGGCCAATCCGTCTGGGCGCAAGCCGAAATGGCCGTCGCGGACGCAATCAGAAACTTTCCGATCCACCTCATTTGGATAAGTCTAGCAGCGCTCTGGTTCATCTTATGCGCCATGGGCTCACGTTGTATACTACGGCCGTATCCCGCAAACGACCAGCGACCGGGATATAGGAGGTTTCCATGTCGACAACCTTATGCGCGCCGGAGCGGACGGTACCGCTTACGGCCACGAAGCTTCTGATTAACAACCGGTGGACGGAGGCGGCTTCCGGCCGCTCATTCCCCACCATTGATCCAGCAACGGGTGACGAGATTTGCCAGGTGGCGGAAGCCGACCAGGCGGACGTGGATCGCGCGGTGAAAGCGGCACGCCACGCATTCGAACGCGGACCTTGGCGCAAAATGGCTGCCGCCGAGCGCGGAAAGCTGCTGAACAGGCTCGCGGACCTGATCGAAAAGCATGCCGACGAGCTGGCGCGGCTGGAGAGCGCTCGATAACGGCAAGCCGTATCGCGGTGGCGCAAGGCGGCCGACCTGCCACTCACCATCGCCTGCTACCGCTACTACGCGGGCTGGGCGGACAAAGTGCAAGGGCAAGACGATCCCGATCAGCGGCAACTACTTCTGCTACACGCGGCTGGAGCCGGTGGGCGTGGTGGGCCAGATCATCCCCTGGAATTTCCCGCTGCTGATGCAGGCGTGGAAACTCGGCCCCGGCGCTGGCATGCGGCAACACGGTGGTGATGAAACCGGCCGAGCAGACTCCGCTCACCGCGCTGCGCGTGGGCGAACTGATCGTGGAGGCCGGATTCCCGGAAGGCGTCGTGAACATGCTGCCCGGCTATGGCCCCACGGCGGGCGCCGCGATTGCCCGGCACATGGACGTCGACAAGGTGGCGTTCACTGGATCGACTGAAGTGGGCCATCTGATCATGGAAGCGGCCGCGCAGACGAACCTGAAGCGCGTAACGCTCGAGCTGGGCGGCAAGAGCCCGAACATCGTCTTCGCCGACGCCGACATGGAGCAGGCGATTGAGGGCGCGCACTTCGCGCTCTTCTTCAACCAGGGCCAGTGCTGCTGCGCCGGGTCGCGGCTGTTCGTAGAAGAGAAGGTCTACGACGAGTTCGTCGAGCGCAGCGTAGACACGCGCCAAGAGCCGCACCGTGGGCGATCCCTTTACGAGCCAACACCGAGCAGGGCCCGCAGGTGGACGAGGCGCAATTCGAGAAGGTGATGGGCTACATCGAGTCCGGCAAGCAGGAAGGGGCGCAGCTGCTGTGCGGCGGCGGCCGCGTGGGCGACCGCGGCTACTTCATCGAGCCCACCGTCTTCGCCGACGTGCAAGGACGAGATGAAGATCGCCCAGGAAGAGATCTTCGGACCGGTGATGAGCGATCATCAAATTCAAGAGCATGGACGAAGTGGTCGAGCGCGCCAACAAGACGATGTACGGCCTGGCGGCCGCGGTGTGGACGCAAGCGACATCGGCAAGGCCACTCGCGATCGCCAACAGCGTGCGCGCCGGCACGGTGTGGGTGAACTGCTACGACGTCTTCGACGCCGCCGCTCCCTTCGGCGGCTTCAAGCAGTCCGGCATCGGGCGCGAACTCGGCGAATACGGCTTGCAGCAATACACCGAAGTCAAGACGGTAACGATGGCGTTGGGCTAGAATAACCAAGCCCTGTGAAAGGGCGGGCCGTTCGCGCGAGCGGCCCGCTATTTGCCCTTTGAGCCTGCTATCTGGCTGCAATCTTCAGATTGGAGAAGTAACCCTCGGTTCCGGGTCCAACCCAAAGTGCGACTCCGCCTCCCTTTGGCTCAAGCTTCAAATCGTTCACGATGAGACAAGGCTGCTCCGCGCCGTTCACGTACAGACGCGCTTTGCGGCCTTCTACCTCGATCTTGTATTTGGTCCAGACGCCAGGCTGCAAGTCGACATACGACTCGTACTTTTCCGGGGCCTCTTGGCGCGATCGGGCGAAGCTAAAGTCGGGGAACGAGCTGTATTGGGTAGAGTGATTCCTGCGAATTTGATCGTCGGCGCGACCGTTGGTGGGTCTGAGATAGATGTATTCATAGCTGCCATCGGCCTGAAGCCGGAACGCGATGCCGATGAAGCCGCGCGCAGCGGCGTCGGCGCCGGCAGCCGGTTGACCGGCTAAATCGACTTCGATCGAGCCGTCCCGAAATGAGGCATCCTTGATTAGCGCATAGGACGCGGCATTCGCCGCCGCGGGCGCGGCGATGACTTGGATTGCGTTCCGGCCTTTAAAGTTCATCTGTGCAATGGTTACGTTTTTTGCCGTTAATCGATCGACTGTTTGAGCCATCAGCGGGACGGCAAAGAACGCCAAGAGAGATGCGTGTGCCACGGTCATAGCGGAGGAGAAGCACGCGGACGTCCAGTGACCCTAAGATCCGAGGAACGCGTCTAACGGCCCGGCCGTTGGGGGTGGGCCGATTGCGCTTGCGATCTTGTTCGTATGTGAGACCGGGTGTCCGCCTTCGAACACCGGCTTTTTCCAGCAAACGATGTTTTCCATGTGAAGTTGAGCAGCCGTACTCCGCTTCCGATATATAATTGCCTGAAATGAAAACGCTAAGCCTGTGGGTCCTCGCGACGTGCGTCCTGTGTGTTTCTGCGCAGACGCCGCGGCATATTACCAGCCCTAAGGAGCAGCTTGGCTTCAACATCGGAGACGATTACCGGCTGGTCAACTATTCCCAGTTGGAAGCCTATTGGAAGAAGCTGGCCGCGGAATCCGACCGGATCAAACTTATCGATATCGGCACAACTGCCGAGGGCCGGCATACCTGGATGGCGATCATTACCTCGCCCGAAAACCACAAGAAGCTGGCGCGTTACAAAGAGATCTCGCAGAAACTGGCCGCGGCCGACGGAGTGTCTTCCGAGCAGGCGCACGCTTTAGCGCGCGAAGGCAAAGCCGTGGTTTGGATAGATGGCGGCTTGCACGCTACCGAGACGGCGGGCTCGCAACAGTTGCTGGAGATGGTCTATCAGATGTTAAACCGCAACGACCCGGAAACCATGCGCTTGCTGAATGAGGACATTCTGCTGTGCGTGCCGGCCAATCCGGACGGGCAGGAACTGGTGGCCAACTGGTATATGCGCGAAAAGGACGAGACCAAGCGAACGATGAACGGATTGCCGCGCCTTTACAACAAATACATTGGGCACGACGACAATCGCGATTCGCTGACCTCTAATATGCCGGAGACGGCCAACATGAACCGGCAGCTTTTCATTGAGTGGAACCCGCAACTGATGTATAACCATCACCAATCCGGACCGGCCGGAGAGGTGATCTTCATCCCGCCGCTGCGCGACCCGGTGAATCACAATCTGGACCCGCTGGTGACGCTGGGAATTCAGGCGGTAGGCACGGCCATGCACGAACGACTGGTGGCGGAGGGCAAAGGTGGAAGCGGCATGCGCACGCAGGCCAACTACGACGGCTGGTGGAATGGCGGCATGCGCAACACGGCCACCTATCACAACACGATTGCCCTTTTAACCGAAATCATCGGCAGCCCAACGCCGATGGAGATTCCGCTGATTCCCGAGAAGCAACTCTATATTAGCGATCTGCCGCTACCTATCGCGCCGCAGCCATGGCATTTCCGCCAGACTATCGATTACCTGATGGAAACGAACCGGGCCATGCTGGATTACGGCGCGCGCAATCGCGAGACGCTGCTTTATAACATCTGGCGCATGGGTATGAACTCGATCGAGCGCGGCAGCAAGGATTACTGGACCATTACACCCAAGCGCATCGAGGCATTGCGCGCGGCCGCTGGAGAGCGCCTGGAAGAGGCGGACGCCAAGGGCAAGCTGCCAGCGGCGGTGGCGATGCGCCGGGTGGCGGAGGCGGCGGACGAGGCGGCGTTCCCCCGGCCCTTTACGAGAAGGTTCTGCACGACCCGACCATGCGGGATCCGCGCGGTTACGTAATACCGTCCGATCAGCCCGACTTTCCCACCGCCACGCGGTTCATCAACACGCTGCTGAAGAGCGGCATCACCGTGCTGCAGGCATCGGCGCCGTTTGCGGTGGCGGGAAAGAGTTACCCCACTGGATCTTACGTCGTGAAGACGGCCCAAGCGTTCCGGCCGATGGTGCGCGATATGTTCGAGCCGCAAGACCACCCTCGCGACGATCTGTTTCCCGGAGGGCCGCCCATCCCGCCATATGATATCGCCGGCTGGACGCTGGCAATGCAGATGGGCGTTGCGTACGACCCGCGTTCTCGACCAATTTGACGGGCCGTTTACCAAGCTTCAAGGGCTGCAGAAGCCGATGCCGAGAAGCGTAACCGGTCCGGCGAATCCAGCAGGATACTTGATCAGCCACCGCTCCAACTATTCTTTTGTGCTGGTGAATCGTCTGCTTAAGGCGAATGCCGAAGTCTATTGGCTGAAGGGCGCGACCAAGGTGGGCGATGAAGACCTGGGCGCAGGCGCTATCTGGGTACCCGCGTCCGCCACTGTGCTGGCGGTAATGCGGAAGGGCGCAATCGACCTGGGCGTGGCCGTCTATGGAGTCGCCAAGGCTCCCACCGGCGATGCCCTTCGCATTCCGCGCGTGCGCATCGGTTTATACGATCAGTACGGCGGCTCGATGCCCTCCGGTTGGACGCGCTGGCTTTTCGAGCAATACGAATTTCCATTTGAAGTGGTTTACCCTCAAACGCTTGACGCGGGGGATCTGAAGAGCCGCTTCGACGTGTTGGTATTTCCCGACGGAGCAATGCGCGGCGCGGGGGGCGGCCGCGGAGGCAGGGGTGGAGGCGGAGCCGATCCACAAAATGTGCCAGAGGAGTATCGCGCTCAGCTGGGGCGCATTACCGAGGAGAAGACTATGCCGCAAATCAAACGGTTTGTGGAATCGGGCGGCGCAGTGGTGACCGTGGGGAGTTCCACCAGCATGGCCGAACTGTTGGGCGTGCCGCTATCGAACGCCCTGACGGAAAAAGGCCCCGACGGACGAGAGCGCGCTCTGGCGCGCGACAAGTTCTATATTCCAGGGTCATTGATGCGAGCGAAAATCGACAATACCAATCCCCTCGCGTATGGAATGCCGGAACAAGCGGACGTCTTCTTCGATAACAACCCCGTATTTCGGCTGCAAGGGGACGCGAAGGCAAACGGCATCAATCCGGTGGCCTGGTTCTCCGGACCCGAAACGCTTTCGAGCGGCTGGGCGCAAGGACAGCAATTGCTGGATGGCACAACCGCGGTGGTGGAAGCGAAAAAAGGCGAGGGTAAGGTCTTCGTGATGGGGCCGGAGGTGACGTTCCGCGGCGAACCCGACGGGACATTCAAACTGCTGTTCAACGGCCTTTTCTACGGCGCCGCGCAACCGGCGACGTTACGGTAAACATATCGGCGTCAGTTGGCCGAAGGTTTCTCGGCATGGTCAATTACTAAGACCTCCACAGAACCCGGTTGCATTTCGAGTTTCAAGCCGACTTGATCCTGTATCGCGCGGACCAAAGGCGGGGCGGCCGCGGATTGCGAATCGTCGGCTGCATATTCGATGAAGAAATCGAAATTGCCTTGGATGCCCGTCTTGTTCAGTACCGGGCGTCGCAAATGTTGCGCCAAGCGCTCGACCAATTGATCCATGGTGGCGTTCGTACCGAGGAATGTTTGAGAGACGGCGGCGGCGGTTATGGGACCTGTCCGCCCGGAACTGACGAATGGTTGCTTGGTAGTATCCTTCGGAGGATTGAGTTTCGGGCCGCCCTTTATTACCACTAACGCGTAGACGGATTCCGATTTCGACTCGCGATGGACCTTGAGCTGGAACCGCTCTGCTAGTACTGCTTGCAGCATGAGTCGCATTTCCGGATTGGGAGGCGTTTTGAAATTGGCGGGGACCCACTTACTGGACGCGGAGCTTTCGGGCGGCTTGGCGTCGAGGTTATACCGTTCGCTGTCCACCCAGCCTGGGCCTCCGAGGAGTCGATACATTTCCATGTCATAGGCGTCATGGATCAACTGTTTCAGCGTGTAATTGGTTGCGCTGATTCGCCCGCCAGGATAAGTGAAGAGACCGATGGGTAGTTTTCCTTGATCCTGCACCGTGCACGGGCGGATGGATGCCACTTCAAAAGCCGGCGCCGGTGTCTGGGCGAATATGATCGACGCGGCGAAGGCATTCAAGCCAAACGCAATGAATGATGGTTTCATCTCTTCCTCTCAGACGCCGCGATGCGGCTATTCGTTGACGCCGCCGGACAGGTGACCTGGCGCCTCTAATTATGGGATTGGCGGGAAGAAAAGTATACTGTGGGCGTGCGCCGCCTGCTGTTCTTGCTGACATTTCCGCTCGTCGCCGCAGCTCCCCCAGTGGTGTTCATCGAGCACACCGTCGCCACCGGCCTCCGTGGAGGTTACCAGGTTGTGGTGGCAGACCTCAATCACGATGGCAAGCCCGACCTGATCGCGCTCGCCAGCGGAATGAACGAGCTGGTTTGGTATGAGAATCCCGGCTGGCAACGCCACGTCCTCGCAACAGGACAATCCCGTATGATCAACTGCGCCGTCATCGGCAACGAAATCGTTCTCGCCAGCGAATTCAATAACGAAGCCAAGAACTCTATCGGTCTGGTCAGCGTTCTGCGCCCCGGCGCCGATCCCCTGCAGCCCTGGATCGCGACTGAGATCGATCGCCTGCCTACAAGCCACCGCCTGCGCGTGGCCGACCTCTTCGGCGATGGCCGCCCCGTGGTGATCAATGCACCGCTTACGGGAGCCACAGCGACTGCGCCCGACTATCGCGGCCAAACGCCGCTGGTTTTCTACCGGCCTGAAGAATGGAAACGGCGCCTCATCAGCGATGAAAATTCCGGCGTGGTGCATGGCGTACTTGCCACTGATTCCAACTGCGTCCTGACGGCCAGTTTTACCGGCATTCACCGGTTTTGCGCAAACAAGAGCGGCGGGTTCGAACGCACGGAAATCGCGAAGGGCGACCCGGCGGCCTGGCCGAAGTCGGGATCGAGCGATGTTGCTGCCGGCCATCTCGGCAAGGACCGGTTCCTGGCAGCCATCGAGCCCTGGCATGGGAACAAAGTCGCCATCTATACCGAAAAGAATGGTCACTGGGAACGCAGTGTAATTGACGATTCCCTACTGGATGGCCACACCATCCAGACGGCCGATTTCGACCACGATGGTAATGACGAAATTGTGGCCGGATTTCGAGGCCAGCCCCATTCCGTGTATCTGTACACCTACGACGCCGGGGCCAAAAAATGGACCCGCTCCGATCTCGATAATGGCGGCATGGCAGCCGCGAGTTGTGCCATCGCCGATCTGAACGGGGACGGACGTGCCGATGTCGCTTGCATTGACTCCGGCCACGTCAAGTGGTATGAGAATCGCTTAACTCAATAACTCTGCTGTGTGCGGTGGCCACGCCGGCGGCCACTTCGAGACATTATTGCCGATTGTCCGAATTCGAGAGGCCAATCGATGACGGGGTACGAGCCGAACGCAGGCCAGATGCCAAGCGTCTTGGAGACGTTGCGGATGTATTTGCGGACGGAAGGGGAGTTCTCGAAAGCTATTCCTAGTAGGACAAAGCGGCTTCCGATGGGTGCTGAGTGTTGGGGAACCTACTGTATTTAGAATCTTTGGTCGGGGCGGGAGGATTCGAACCTCCGACCTCCTGGTCCCGAACCAGGCGCTCTACCAGGCTGAGCCACGCCCCGATGTTCCCAGTTTAGCCGCTTGCGTGCCTCTCGCACAAGCGCGTACCATCGGATTCGTGGCCGATAGCCAAAAATTGCGCGATCTTCCCTCAGTTCACGAGGCGCTCGAACGCTTGCCGGTCGAGTGTTCCCGCTTTCCTCACGCGCTCGCCGTGGAAGAGATTCGCCGCGCCATTGCCATCGCTCGAGCTGAAATCCTCAGCGATAGCGGCAACGGAGCAAGTAACGGTATCCCCATCGAACAGCGCGCAGCGCGTGCGCTCGCCGCCCTCGAACGCCCTTCTCTTCGCCGCGTCATCAACGCCACGGGGGTTGTGCTGCACACCAATCTCGGCCGCGCACCGCTCGGTGGCGGCGTCTTTCTTTCCGGCTACTCCAATCTCGAGTACGATCTCGCCGCCGGCCGCCGCGGCAAGCGCGACGTCCACTTCGCCGGCCTCCTCGAGCGTCTGCTTGGCGCTCCCGGCATCGCTGTTAATAACAACGCCGCCGCGCTCTTTCTGGCCCTCAACGAATTAGCGGCAGGTGGAGAAGTCATTGTCTCCCGCGGCGAGTTAATCGAAATCGGCGAGGGCTTCCGCATCCCCGATATCATGACGCGTTCCGGCGCCGCGCTGCACGAAGTGGGAACCACGAATCGCACCACCATTGCCGATTACCGCAACGCCATCACTGATCGCACTCGTCTCCTGCTGCGCGTGCATCCCAGTAACTTTCGTATTACCGGATTCACCGGGCGTGCCACCCTCGCCGAACTGGCCGTACTCGCCCGCGAACGAGGCATTCCGTTATACGAAGATCTTGGCAGCGGCTGTGTAGCCGATTTGCGCCCGTTCGGGATCGATGAGCCGCTCGTCTCCGATAGTCTCCGCGCCGGGGCCGATCTGGTCTCGTTCAGTGGAGATAAATTGCTCGGAGGTCCGCAGGCCGGCATCCTTGCGGGCAAGTCCGAAATCATCGCGCGCCTGCGCCGCAATCCCTTATTCCGCGCACTCCGAATCGATAAGACGATCTGCCAGGCGCTTCAGGATACCCTTCGCGCGATTCTTCTCGAACGATGGGACCAAGTCCCGACACTCGCCATGATCCGCCAGACGCCAGATCGGATTCGCGTCCGCGCGGAAGCTCTCGTCGCCGGCATTCCGAATCTCGATGCCGCCATTATTGCGGGAAGTTCCGTCATCGGTGGAGGCTCCACGCCTGAACAACCGGTTCCCACCTGGCTGATCGCACTCCCGGGCGATGCCAGCCAAATCGAACGAAAGTTGCGATCCGGCGACCCGCCGATTGTGGCGCGCATCGAAGACAACCGCGTCGTTCTTGACCTGCGAACGGTATTTGTGGAAGAGGAGCGGGATTTGGCCCTGGCACTGGGCGCTATGTTTCCGGACGCGGGCTAGAAATGGCTCTCAACGGCGCCCTTGAAAGGAACGGACCAGGCCACCGGCGCCGCAAAATCAAAACGAATCGCCTCCGGATGACCGACCGATCCACGCGTGTTGGGACGCATTCCAATAATGGGATCTTCCAGGAGTCGTCTTCCGGACTCACTTTGCAGACGTTCCGCATCCCGGAACCGGGCATCTGCCACAGGCTTAGCAGAGATTCTCAGAAAAGCAACGCGAGAGCGGATGAGCTCAGTCGTCGTTTGCCCGGCCGCGCAGTTTCTTAGAGGAGGATCGTTGCGATTTGGCCGTGAGCCGACGGGCCTTGGAGCCAAGCGTGGGACGACTGGGGCGGCGGGTTTTCGGCACGATTTGCGCGCGGGCGATCAGTTCGTTCAGCCGCGCCCGGGCTTCGGTTCGATTGGCCTCCTGCGTCCGGTGCACGCGGGAGGTGATGATCAGCACGCCGTCTTGCGTGGCGCGATTGCCAGCTAATGCGAGGAGCCGCTGGCGCACGTCGGCGGGAAGCGAACGAGATTGGGCGACATCGAAGCGCAGTTGGACGGCGGTAGAAACTTTGTTGACGTTCTGGCCGCCGGGACCGGAAGCGCGAACAAAGGTCATTGTAAGTTCGGAGTCTGGAATCAATATGGGCAAATGCTATTTCCAGAGTAGCCCGTAATGGGGTGGCAACACGCGTAGAGAATCGTGGCGAGGCGGCCTGGTAGCGGGCCAGTTCGAATATTCCGCCGCTTTCGGCTCACGCTCCTCAACGAGTTTCACGATGACGCTCCTCTCCGGGGCATGGTCCTGCTAGAATGCACCCAAATGGAAGGACGGTTTGGAAACGCTTGCCACGTCAGGCTGACACCGGTTTCCCAAGGCGTCCGTCCTTAAAAGGAGCTGCGATCATGGATCATAAGGCAATGTCGAATCACCATAGGCGCCTCAACCGGCGATCGTTCCTCGACGCCGCTGGTAAGCTCGCCGGCGGCGGGTTGGCCGCTGGCGGCATCGTCGAGACGATACGGCCCAGTTCCGCCTGGGGCCAGCAGACGGCGAAGGGGACACACCCGAGTTCCGCCCGCGTTTTAGATCGGCTCAAGAACCGCTTCTCGTTTCAGATTTCGGTCGATGTGGGGACCTTGGATCTGGGTTTGACGGTAGCCAGTGCGGGACTGGCGGGTGGAGTCGACATTGTCGAAATGGGGACGCCGCTGCTCAAGACCCAGGGCGTTTCGAACGTCGTGCCCGCCTTCCGCAAGCGGTTTCCGGACGCCCTCCTGCTGGCAGACATGAAGACCATGGACGGCGGCGCCGGCGAGGCGCGCAGCGTCTACACCGGCGGCGGCAACATCTTTGATTTTCTCGCTCTCGCCGGCGTGGATACGGCGAAATCGATCTGCGGCGTGCGCGATGAGTTCAGGCGCGCGGGCTCCGAATTGCCGCGACTTGTCTTTTCCGACATCATGGTGCCGCACCAGGGCCCCGCCGCGCAGGCAGGCGAGGTAGCGCTTCGGATGGTCGAGGCCGGCGTCGACGCGATCGGTATCCACCTGCAGTCCGACGCCCGGCACGCAAACCCAAAACTCATCGAGGAGGACTATCTCGGTGATGTGGTTCGCGCGGTCTTCGAACGGATCGGCAAGTCTACCCTAGTGCAGGTGGTCGGCGGGCTTAGCATCGCGCAGGCAAAGAGCCTCGCCAAGGCGGGTCTGCGCTGCTTCGTGATCAGCGGCAATATGGGCCTGCCGGACGGCAACGTCCGCTACAACCTGCCACCGGCCGAGATCCAGCGCCTGGTCGCCGGTTTCATCGCCGAGGTCTCGGGCGGGTAGTCTTTCAGTTCAAACTGACCCGCTACCAGCGGCTTGGGCGGCCCGCGGATAACGACAAGGCTTCAATCCAACACAAGCCGCTTGCTGCTCAAGGTTCGTCGCTCTCGCCCTTGACGAAGAAGGGCTCCATCTCCTTGTACTCCAAGATCTTCACGGTTGCCTCCTTGGGAGCGTTGCCCTGCGCGATCGCGAGGAACGCCTGCTCCGACTGCGCCACCATCGCGCGCGCGAGGTCGTTCTTGTGGATCGCGTGGTACTTTGACGGCATGGCCCAGTGCAGCACTGGCATGACGTACCCAAGGATGCCCGGCGTGTTCGAATTGCCGAGAATGACGGCGGGACGGTACACCCCAAGGAATTCGAACTTGACGGACTCGACGGCCATCTCCTTCTCGCCGATGATCTTCGCGTACTTCATCCGGGACTTGGGATCCGCGCCTACTGCCGTCATGACCCCGCACACGCGAGCGCCTGCAGCCTTGGCGGCGCGGCAAAAGGCCTGCGGGTAGGTGATTTCGATCTTGCGCACCTCTTCCTCGGGCATCTGCGCGCTGCCCTTGCCGACGCCGAACGCGGCGAGCGCGACGTCAACTCCCTGGGCGTGCGGCGCAACTTCCTCCTCGAGTTGGTCCATGTTGACAACCACCTGGGAGACCTTGGGGTCGGTGAAAGCGTCCGTCTTGCGGCGCGTCACTATTGCCACCTTCTTGCATCGGGGGTTTTCGGTCAGAAGCTGTACGATGCGTCCGCCCACGTTCCCCGTCGCACCCAGCACGAGCGCCGAGTACTGAGCCTTAGCCTCTACCGCTGCCTTCGTCACGTCACACACGCGCGGATCCAAAACACGCGGGTCCGCGAGTGAGTCAGGCTTTGTTGGGTCTGGAGATTTCTTCACATCATTTCTACTTTCAATTATCAACTTCCCGTTTGCCGACAGTCCGTTGAGTATTGCAAAGGTTCAGAGGAGAACCCGGTTCCGTCGAGCAAGGATGCCAAGACGCTGGCTGGTCGGTTGCTACGCAGGAAAGACGTATCCATCTGGGGCCGTTGTTGCCAATCAAGAGGCCCACTGCGTAGAATCTTGGCTGGGTGAACCGATATGACCGGCAGAAACTCACGCGTAAATCAATGCCAGAACCCGACGGGATGGCTGGGACGATTGGTTCTGCGGAATATGAATTCGCGCCACTCCAAGGTTACAGATTGGGGCTTATCGCACGCTTCGATAGGGAAACAGGACATCATCCTGGATGTTGGCTGCGGCGGAGGCAGAACCGTGAGCAAGTTGGCTGCGATCGCCACTCAAGGCAAGGTCTTTGGCATCGATCACTCGCCGGAGAGCGTGGCCATGGCCATGCGAACGAACAAGCAATGGATCGACATTGCACGCGTTGAGGTTCGGGAGGCGTCCGTCTCCCGGTTGCCATTTTCGGACGACGCCTTTGATGTCATCACGGCGATCGAAACGCACTTCTGGTGGCCTGCTTTGCCGACGGATCTGCGCGAAGTTTTGAGAGTCCTGAAGCCCGGCGGTAGGCTGATCATCGTCGCGGAAGTCTACAAAGGAGCAGAGGCCTTCGCTTCAAAAGCCGCGGAGAGATACTCTGAAAAAACTGGTATGGCGCTCCTCGGCGTCGAGGAGCATCGCGAACTGGTCAGGGATGCCGGTTACTCAGACGTTCAGGTCATTACGGAACCAAGCAAAGGATGGATTTGCTGCATCGGGAGCAAAGCCCTGGCACCGTAAGGCTCGGTCATAACTTGATAATCGCGCTTGAAGTACCGGCAGGCGGACCGATTTGTAACCTGCCCATGGCTGCACAGCGTTTCGCGGCTAGAACGGGCTAGGCCCGTTCCTGATAGGTGCCTTCGGCTGTGTTTACGCGAATTTTCTCGCCTTCGGTGATAAACGGGGGGACCTGCACCATCAATCCCGTCTCGAGCTTCGCAGGCTTGGTAACGTTCGAAACCGTGGCGCCCTTCAATCCAGGCTCGGTCTCCACCACCGTCAAATCCACCGTAGCCGGAAGATCGACGCTGATCGGCTTGCCTTCGTAAAATTCAACCGTGACCTTTAACTGAGGAATGAGATAGTTGGTGGCGTCTCCCAGCAAATCCTTAGTTAAGTGCATCTGCTCGTAATTCTCGGTATTCATGAAGTAAAAGTACTCGCCGTCGTCGTACAGATACTCCATATCCTGCTGTTCTAACGCGGCCTTTTCTACGCGGTCTTCGGACGAGAACCGATGTTCCGTCATGTTGCCGCTGCGCAGGTTGCGCATCTTGGCTTGTACGAAGCCGCGCAGATTGCCAGGCGTCCGGTGCGACACGCTGAAAACGGAATGCAACTCGTTGTTGAACTTAATTACCATGCCCGGACGCATCTGTGTGGATGAAATCATGAAACTCCCCGATGTGAGATTTAACTATTAGTATAGCTAAAACGGCAATATTTCCTCGCGAACCGGGTCGAAATCGATGCGCCGCCGCTGTACATATGAAATATTCCCCAAATGCGAAGCCTGCGCCGAGCGGTGCCCTATCAGCACGTCCCCATTTGGGGTTTTACGCGATCGCATGCAATCGAGGAAATTCTGCATGTGTTGCTGGTCCAAATTTCCCGTCGCTTGCACAATCGCCGGCGCCGCGCCTTTCTCCGCCGGGTGAAACTCGTAATGCGCGCGATCGATGAGCAAGCGCCCTTTGGTGCCTGCAGAACTCTATGCCGGCGCCAGTGATTCCCGGCGCGAGCGTGGCTTCAAACGTCGCCGTAAATTCAGCCGGATATTCCAGTAGGACATTGATCGTGTCCGGCGCCGTGCGACCGTCTTTATAGTTATAAACGCCGCCGATTCCGCTCGCGGCGGTCGGATTATCCTGCCCCGTGAACATGTGCACCACGTCGATCCAGTGTGTGAACAGGTCGGTCACCTGCCCGCCGCCGAAATCGAGATAAGCGCGCCAATTCCAATACTGCTGCGGATCCCAGTCGCGCCACTTGAGGCGTCCCAGGTAGCTTGCCCAATCGAGAGTCGCAGGCATAGTTTGCAACGATGCCGGCGCCTTCCGCAAATGGTAGCTGTTACCGTGCCACCATGTGCGCGCCAGGGTGAGTTTGCCCAGCCTGCCCGAATCCATGTACTCCCGTTTGGCTTCCAGATAATGGTGGCCTGAGCGCTGCTGCATTCCCACCTGACACACGCGATTGTTGACGCGTGCTGCCTTGACAATGGCCGGCCCTTCCTCCGGTTTCAACGTCAGTGGCTTCTCGATGTAGACGTCTTTACCCGCGTGAAGCGCGTCCAGGCCGATGGGCGCATGCCAATGGTCGGGCACGGCAACCAAAGCGGCATCCACTTCCTTCAGATCGAAGGCTTGGCGATAGTCGTGAAACGTGCGCGCATTCGGGCCAATCTGCTTGGCATGTTCAATTTGCGCGTCCCAAATATCGCAAAGCGCCACCACGTCCACGCCTAGTTTGGCAAAATTAGCGAGGTCGCTGCGACCGCGCTCTCCGCAGCCGATCAGCGCAATTTGGATGCGATCGTTAGCGCCTATCACGCGTGTGTAAGAGAGCGCAGTGGCGGCCGTTACGCCCCGCAAAAAGGTGCGCCGTGCGACGTGATGGTCTGGCATATCCGAATTGTGTCACAAGCCGTCCCGCGGGCAAGGCCGCTATACTTTGGATGGCGGAAGACCATGGGCGATTACGACAACGAACTATCCAAAATTGTGGCCGAACTAAACCGCGCGGCGCCGAGCACAAAAGCCGCCATGACGCGCATTCCGCAGTCCACGGCTTCTCTCGATCAGCTACTCGCGACGGCCGCGAAACGCAACGCGTCCGATGTAGTAATAGTCGCGGGCGCGCCGGCTGTCTTCCGAATCAATGGCGCGCTGAACCTCGCCGGCGGTCCCGCTCTAGAACCCGACGATGTGCGCGCCCTGGTGCTGCCACTTCTTGAGCCTTCCCAAATGGAGGAGTTGCAAAAGCGCAAATCGGTCGATCTCGGATTCATGCGTGAGAGCCTGGGCCGATTTCGGATTAACATTCATCACCAGCGCGGTACGCTCGCCGCCAGCATACGCCTGCTGCCCTCGCGCATTCCCTCGCTCGAATCGCTGCATTTGCCGGCGACGTTGGCGAAGCTCGCCGAACGGCGGCAGGGACTGGTGCTGGTGACGGGCCCCACGGGTTGCGGCAAGACATCCACGCTGGCGGCATTGATTGACCTCATCAATTCACGCCGCGCCGCGCACATCGTCACGATTGAAGACCCGGTGGAGTATCAGCACCCGAATCGGAACGCGGTGATCGAACAGATTGAAGTAGGGCGCGACACGCCCGATTTCGCCGGTACGCTGCGCAGCATCATGCGCCAGACGCCGGATGTGATACTGGTCGGCGAGATGCGCGACGCTGAAACCATGGCGACAGCGCTTACCGCGGCTGAGACGGGGCACCTGGTATTGTCGACTCTGCACACCAATGACGCCGTGCAAGCCGTGGCGCGGATTCTCGATTCCTTCCCCGCCGCTAACCAGCCGCAGATCCGTCAACAGATTTCCCTCGCGCTCGCTTCGGTCATCGCGCAGCAGCTCTTACCCGGCGCCGATGGCGTGAGCCGCTGGCCTGCGACGGAGGTTATGATCGCCACCGACGCAGTGCGCGCGCTGATCCGCAAAGGCGAAGATCATCAGTTGCGGTCGCAGATTTCGGTCGGCCGCGCCGACGGCATGATGACGATGGAGCAATCGCTGGCCGAACTCGTGCGTAGCAATCGCATTACGCGGGAAACGGCGCTCGCGCATTGCTTTCGGGTGGATGATTTTCAGCGCTATTCGAGTTGATCCGCAAAATCGTGTAGCCCCAAAAATTCTAGAGCGCCTGCGCCGAGGGCGAGCTGCGTGCAGAGAGTCCGGAATTAACAATGGATTGAAAATTGGAGGTCCCGCCGAAACGGGAGCGACAGAAGCCGCGTGAGAGGAACGGGCCAGAGGATTCCGGAACATTTCTAGTGTTGCCTTATGGTACGATCCCACGCATGAAGTACCGTTTTTTGCTCACTGTCTCCTTCGCCTGTGGCCTGCTTTGCGCTGCTGACGCACCTACGCTCCGCCCCCTGACCATTCCCGATATTGTCGCGTGGAAACACATCCAAGCCCCTCGGTTTCCCATAACGGCGAATGGTTCGCCTACCGACTGGCGCCCACCGAAGGCAACGCCGAGGTGGTGGTTCGCAATCTTATGTCCGGCAAAGAGCTGCGTTTTCCCATCGGCGATCCGAGCGCTGCCGCCGCCCGGAGCGGCCGCGGCGGCTGCCGCCCGCAGCAGTCGCCGCCGCCGGCGGCGACCCGCTCATCTCCGCCGACGGGCGATGGGTCGTGTTTCACAGCTATCCCGCGACGCAGCAGGCCAAGCGGCTGCGGCGCGACCGGCGGCCCATCCAAACCAAGGCTGTGCTGGTGGAACTCGCCACCGGCAAGAAGACCGAATTCGAAAAGGTACGGCGCGTCGCGTTCAACGGTGAGATGTCCACTTACCTCGTGATGCAGCGCTATGGTCCGGACGCGCCCGGTGGGCGGCCCAGCGTCCCGCCGCGGCGGCAAACGGGGCAGGCGGTGGCGCAGCGGCTGCCGATCGACCCCACCGGTTCCGACATCCTCCTTTACGAACTCGCCACCGGCAGCGAACTGAATATCGGCAACGTGTCCGATTTCGCCTTCGATAAAAAAGGCGCGTGGTTCGCCTATTTGATCGATGCGCAGGACAAAGCCGGCAATGGCATCGAGCTGCGCAATATGGGCACCGGCGCCACGCAGCCGCTCGACAGCGCGCAAGCTTCGTATCGCAGCGTGAGCTGGACCGAAAAAGGCGACGGCCTGGCCACCCTGCGCGGCGCGGACGACAAAGCCTTCGAAGACAAGCTCTACAGTCTCGTCGCCTTCAAGGATTTCGGCGCCAACGGGCCCGCTACGAAAGTGGTGTTCGATCCGAAATCCGATTCCACCTTCCCCGCCGCCATGACCATCAGTCGCAAACCGCCCGCCGGTCTGGCGCGAAGATCTTTCCGGCGGTGATGTTCGGCATCCACGAAGTCAAGGCGAAGAAGAAGAATCCCGCCGCCGATGCCGCGGCTAACGGCGACGATGACGCCGCGCCCCGGCCGCGCCCGCCAACGCGCAGGACCAGCCGGACCTGCCCGATGTCGTCATCTGGCACTACAAAGATCCGCGTCTGCAATCGCAGCAGCAGGTGCAGGAGAACGCGGACAAGAATTTCAGTTACTCCGCCATTTACTGGCCGGCGTCCGAAGAAGTTTTACCGCCTTGCCGATGAAACCATGCGCAACGTCGCTTTGACGCCGCAGCAGCGTTTCGGCGCTCGGCGTCGATATTCGCGAATACGAGCGTGAGGGCAATCTCGACGGCCGCCGCTTCGAAGACGTCTACGTCGTCGATCCGGCTACCGGTCAGCGCAAGCTCGCGTTGAAGAAGCGCCAGCATGTCATGGGCGCATCGCCCGATGGCGCCAGGTTCCTCTATTACGACGACGGCGTGTTCTACGCCTACGACATGGCGACGGGCAAATCGGCCGACCTGACGTCGAAGATCCCGGCGAAGTTCTGGGACACCGAAGACGATCACATCGTGGTCAAGCCGCCGCGCCAATCGTTCGGTTGGTCGAAGGACAGCGACGCGCCGTGCTGCTCTCGGATGGCTGGGATATCTGGAAGGTTCCGGTCGCCGGCGGGCAGGCCGTGAATCTCACGCGTCAACGGCGAGAAGGAAAAGATCCGCTACCGCCGCCCTTCCGCCTCGATCCCGATGAGCGCGGCATCGATCTTTCCGCGCCTGTCTATATTTCGGCCTACGGCGAATGGACCAAGAAGGGCGGCATCGGCCTCATCGAGCCGGGCAAGCCCGGCGTCCGCATGCTGCAATGGGGCGACGCGTCTTACAGCCAGCTGATGAAGGCGAAATCGGCCGACGTCTATCTCTACACGCGCGAAACCGTCACGCGATTATCCGAACTATTACTCAGCGAATGCGAACTGGAAAACGGCAAGCAGATCACGGACGCCAATCCGCAGCAGAAGGATTTCCTGTGGCCGAGCGGCGTGAAGTTAGTCGATTACACCAGCACGCGCGGCGAGAAGTTGCAGGCGGCGCTGTTACCTTCCCGCGAATTACCAGCCCGGCAAGCACTACCCGACCATCGTTTATATCTACGAGAAGCTGTCGCAGGACGCGAATGTCTATCCGCAGCCCGCCTACAACGGCTTCAACATCGCGCACTACACCAGCAACGGCTACGCCGTGCTCGAGCCGGACATCGTTTATAAGGTCAACGACCCCGGCATGTCCGCCGTGGCCTGCGTGGTTCCGGCGGTGAAGGCGGCGATCGCGACCGGGGATCGTCGATGCGGCCGCGGTCGGCATGCAGGGCCACTCCTGGGGCGGATATCAGACGGCGTTCCTCGTCACGCAGACCGATATCTTCCACGCGGCCGTCGCGGGCGCGCCGCTCACCGACATGGTCAGCATGTACAGCCTCATCTACCGCAACACGGGCGGCACTAACCAGGCGATTTTCGAGAGCAGCCAGGGCCGGTTCACGGGCGGCTATTGGGACAACATGGAGGCCTACATCCGCAATTCGCCGGTCTATCACGCGAAGAACGTGAAAACGCCGCTGATCATTCTCGCCAACGATAAAGACGGCGCGGTCGATCAAACCCAGGGCATCGAGTACTTCAACACGCTGCGCCGCCTGGATAAGCCCGTGATCATGCTCGAGTACAAGGGCGAGAATCACGGCCTGCGCGTAGCCGAAGAACATGAAGGACTACACCGTCCGCATGCGCGAGTGGTTCGATCATTACCTGATGGACAAAGCGAGCCCGGAGTGGATGGAGAAGGGCATCCCGCTGCTGCAGATGAAAGATCATCTGGAGCCGCGCGTGACCGAATTGGAAAAGCCCACGGACCCAAAGCCGGCCGCCGCCGCGCTAACGGCGGCAACGGACAATAGGAAGACGACCAACTCGGACGCCTCACTTTAACTGTAAGGGGTGTACCAGGGGGCGCAACTAAGCTGCGCGTTCCAAGCTCTGGGGCGATATTAAGTACGCGCTTGCAATGCAAACGCGCATCCGTTCGGTCAACTGCGCGTCGAGCTTATGCAATTCCGCTTGGGGTCTGGTAGCGGTCCGGATGCGCCGGCAGATCCGCTGGATCGAACTTCGAATCTTTTGCGTGATCGAAGGTATCGAGCGAGGCCAGCGTGCTCCGCGCGGCGCGGCGCGGCATATGCGAAGATAGCCCCCATGCGTCTCCGGGTTCTCGTCCTCCTTTGCGCACTCGTTTATCCTGTTTGGCCCCAGGCGGGGACGCCCGGCGTGCACCCCATCACCGGCCGGGTATACGCGCGACCCATGTCCGCGGATGGCGCCGATTGGCTGACGCGTCAGGAACGCGAGGAAGAGGAGCAGCCGAGGCGCGCCATCGATGCATTAAAGATTCCCAAGGGCGCCTCCGTTGCGGATATCGGCGCAGGCGCAGGTTATATGACCGCGCTTCTGGCACGCCAGGTTGGGGCCGCCGGAAAGGTATATGCAAACGATATTCAGGTGCGAATGCTCGACCTCTTACGGAAACGCATGGCGCAGCAAAAGATTACCAATGTAGAGCCCGTGCTCGGCGCGCTCGACGATCCGAAACTGCCCCCGGACTCCATCGACCTGGCGTTAATGGTGGACGTTTACCACGAGTTCTCGGAGCCTCAGAAGATGCTACAGGGCATTCGGGCTTCATTGAAGACCGGTGGCCGGATGGTTCTGATCGAGTATAGGGGCGAAGATCCCAACGTTCCGATCCGCCCTGAGCACAAGATGACCCTTGCCCAAGTCCGTGCCGAGGTGGAACCGGAAGGATTCCGGTTCGTAGAGAGCATTGAGACGCTGCCCCGCCAGCACATCATCATCTTTCAGAAATAGAAGCGCCGCGCGGCAGACGCGGATTAGCCCGCTGCCTCTGCGCTACCAATCTCGGGCGCTCCGCTTCCGATATCGGGATTCGTCTCACCATCGGTGGTGGCGATCAGATGTTTCGGGATCATGAGAATCACCGGCAGGATTAGCGTGTAAACCATCGTGGTCGCGATCACACAGTAGAGAAACCCGTGCGTCGGGCTGCTGGCATAGATCTTGGCGCCCAACAGATCACTGCCGCGCGCCGCGAGCATAATACCGGCGGAAACCAGCATCATCAGCGTTCCTTGAAGTCCGGCGGGACAAGACCGCATGGCCAGATCGAGATACGCCGCATTGGCTAAGCCGCCCATGAGTCCCATCGGGACTGCCATTGCCAGCGCAAGACCGCCTGAGTGAACGAAGACTAGCGGTATCATCTGTGGCACTGCGATAATCGTTCCCCACCACAGCAGCTTATTCGGCGCCGCCTTGGTGCAGAGATAACCGTAGAGCAAGTAAGTCGGTATAAACGAGATCGCGAAGACGCCCAGAAAATTCGAGTAAGCAGAATCGGCCGCGTGGAGTTGGTTCGTAAGGAAAAACTGAACAGGGGTATAGAGGCCGGGGTTAAACCACCACAGAAAGCTGATGAGGACGGCTGGATAAATGGCGCGGTGCTTCACCAGGCGCTTTATGTCTCCCCGGAGATCCATGCCCTGCGCTTGCGGCTGGTTATAGGCATCGCCCAGGATGGAGCGGGCCTTCCACAGACCGAATAGTCCGATCAGAGACGCCAACGCCGCCATAAGACAGAACGTCTGACCCGGCGAGAGGTTCTCGCTGATCACGCCTGATGCGAAAGCCGCCAAAATCAGCGCAATCTGATAGAACATGCTCGAAAGAGTGCTCAAACGGCCGGACATCAGCGTCTCCTGTCCGACCAGTGCGATCAAGCCCTGATACGCCGCCAGAATGAACCGGAACGACGTCATCGCCAATATCATCCCGATAAGCAGCACCTGATAGGAGAGCGTGGATGTCGCCATCCAGAGGAATATGCCGGCCGTAAGCGGAGCAAAAAGCAGAAAGAAACCGCGGTCCCGTAGTCCAAACGGGCTCCAAAGATCGCGCGTCAGGCCAAACAGGAACGCGACATACATCGGAACGCCCGTTAATAGCCGGAACATGGAAACCTGCGGCGCGGTCGCGTGGAGGTGGTTTTTCAGCATGTACGTAGTGGGTATATCGAGCAGATACTCGGGAGCGACAAGATAGACCAGCAACGTTAGTGAGCCGAAATAGAAGAAGATGGAACGGGTATTGGGCGATCCTTCAGGGGTTCCCATTAGAATTGGACAGTGTAACACCGCACTTTGCCCGGAATGAATGTTTGCGGCGCCGAACCGGACTGGTACACTTGATCGGATTCCCACACTGGAAGGAAAAATATGTCAGCCAAAGTTGTCTTGATTACGGGAGCTTCTTCAGGGATTGGCGCAGCCTGCGCGGAGATGCTATCGCAGCGTGGTTTCCTGGTTTACGGTTCCAGCCGCAACGCCGAATTTCAGCCCAAGGGATACCGCGCTCTCCAGATGGATGTTTGCGATGACCAATCGGTTGAGAAGGCGGTGGCGCGCGTGGTGGCGGAAGCAGGGTCCATTGACGCCCTCGTTAATAACGCCGGCTGTGGTTTAGCTGGGGCCGTGGAAGACACCCTTCCCGCCGAGGCCCTTCACCAAATGGATGTGAATTTCATGGGCGCATTTCGAGTCACCAGAGCGGTTCTGCCGTTTATGCGCCGCCAGGGGTCTGGCGTGATCGTTAACGTGAGTTCTCTGGGCGGCGTTTTCGGACTTCCGTTTCAAAGCTTCTATTCCGCCAGCAAGTTTGCTTTGGAAGGTCTTACCGAGAGCCTACGCTATGAGGTAGGGCGATTCGGAATCCGTGTCGTATTAGTGGAACCGGGCGACGTCCAGACCGGATTTACCGGAAGTCGCGTCATGGCCAAGGCCGCCACTTCCTCTTCGGCATATGCCGGCGCGTTTTCTAAATGCATGGGAATCGTGGAAAAAGAGGAAAAGCAGGGCGTGCCACCCTCATCCATCGCCGCGCTCATTTGCCGCATTGTCGAAGGCAAGTCCGCAGGCCCCCGCTACACTTGCGGACATTTTTTACAACGGGTGTCGGCCGTCCTCAAGCGCATATTGCCAGGCCGGCTGTTTGAAGCCGTCATCGGCTCTTTCTACGGGGTTAGCGCCAAGATCGGCAGTTAGCGCACGCTGAAGCTATAAAACGCCGCCGCATTAGTTTCGGCAACACGGTGGTCTTGCTCCCCGAACCGCCGCTGACTCCGATCGCTCCCACCACGTGACCGTCGCGCTTCAGAGGAATGCCGCCGGCGAAAATCGACCACGCTGGGCGACCTTCTCAAGACTGATGCGGTACAAGACCTTCGACGACGGGCCTCCGTAGAGATCGAGCCGTCCCCCGCTCGTCTCCGCCGCTGCGTTCTCCGGCAGCTTCGGCCCCTGTCTCCGAATCAAGAGAACTCTTCACCGAAGCGTGCTGCGAGCGATATAATTCTTCTGCGCATTGGACCAACCGCGCACTACCTGGCCGTACCACGACACCCGTTGAGCCTCGCTCCCCGACACGTCGGACCTCTCCCTCGGATCCCGCTCCAGATCGAACAATTTCGCCCGGCCTGAGCCGGTTTCGTAAACGAACTTCCAGGGTCCATCGCGCAGGCCAAGAAGTCCCAACGAATAGTCTGCAAAGAATAGCGCCATCCGCGACGTACCGTCCAACATCGTTCGCCCCTGGTAATCCCGCGGCGTGGGTACAGCCACCAGATCTAGAATTGTCGGGGCGGTGTCCACTAAGCTGACCACCTTCCGCACCCGTTCCTGCCGGCGCATCAGGCGGGGAAAGACGATCAAAAGCGGCACGTGGACATTTTCCTCGTACACGAAAAATGTGTGGCCGTAGTTGCCCTCGTGCTGGTGGAAGGCCTCGCCGTGATCGCCATAAATCACCCAAATCGTATTTTGTTCCAGCCCGCGTACCCGCAAGCCTTCCATGAGAGCGCCCAGCGAAGCGTCCCCGTAATGCAGAGCGTTGCGGTATTGATCGATCTCGGCCGTTGCCGGGAAGGGGCCAGGCTCGGGCGTGGCATACGGGTGATGGCCTGCAATAGGAAGGTATGTGAGGAAAAACTTCTGGCCGCGCGGCAGGCCGTCGATCCATGCCAGCATCCGTGCCACCGTGGAGGGTTCGTCCACGCCGAAGCTCGAATTGTGATTGCCGCCGATATCGCCGGCATCCTCCAGCGTCTGGTATCCGCGGTTTCGGATAATTGCCTCCATCCCCAAATATCCGAAGCGCCCCGAGTGGAACATCGCAGTGCGGTAACCGGCGTCGGCTAGAACCGTGGCTACGGATCTGCATTCTGCGTTTTCATATTCCTCCGGCTCGCTGTCGAAAGCCGGGAACCTGGAACATAGAACCGAGAAAAGTCCCTTGATGCTCTCGGGATAAACCGCATAGGCATTTTCAAATACCAGTGCCCTGCGGGCCAGGATACTCAGGTTCGGCATCGGGTCGCCGCGGCCCACATCGGGTGCGCCGTAAAGCGACAGGTACTGCGCAGCGGTGGATTCGAGACTGATCATCACCACGTTGAGCCCCGCGGCGGACCCCGCAAACTGTGCCAGGCTCTGGGTCGCATAGCCGGTCGGGAAACGCGATTCCCGCCAGTCACTCGTCCCGGCTGGACCGGCTGCTTGTGGCAGGCCACGCCCCAGCAACGCCGTAATCACGTTGCGGTCCATGCCCCGCGTGTCGACCCGCCTGCCCGCCATCGGCCCGACTAAGACCACTAACATGGCGCAGACCACCGTCATGCTTTTCAACTGCCGCGGCATTTTCCTCAGCAGCCTTGGCAGAACTGCGGCCAGCGCCAGCACTGCGATCATCAGCAGGATGTTCGATACGGTCACATATTCCAGTATGGAATCGGCTAACGGCCCTCGCGCGGCGCGCAGCATCGGCCGCGTAAGGGGAGTGAATACCACGCGTCCCACGGGTACGTTAATGGCTGCGTAAATAGCCGCTGCCCAGTAAATCAACCAGGCAATTCGCGTTGTCGCGCCTATTTTTTCGAGGCCGTTGTCGAGCGCTGCAAATGCCAGCGCTGCCGCCATATCCTGCCAGATGTATGCCACCGGCGCCAGAACAGAAAGCGGCGCGGCATGGCCCCATACGACAGCCAGTTTCGCCGCCAGGAAGACCAGCAGAAGGCTCGCGCCTCTCATTGCCGCACCAGATTGAGACGCTTCAGCAGCAGTGCGGAAATCGTGGCGCCGCATCCACGGCGGCGCCAGATCCAGTCATGTACCAGCACCGCCGCAGAGGGCGGATCGCGATAGATCGCCTCCCGGTCGCCATCCAGACACAACGGAATGACCGTGAGGTCGCAATCCAGCGATCCGCCGGGTGTATAGCGCTGGTTGCGATACTCAATTGTTTCGCCCAGGAAGGTACGCGCCGTCTCCAGGTTGCGCGCGTTCGAATCCACGATCGTGAGGTGTGTCTCGGGCAACAGCTCTCTCAGAATCAGCGCAGTTCTAGGAAAGAGTCCGCCGCCCACAATGGTAGCGCGGGAAATGGTCTTTAACCGCGGGAGGAGACGCTGAAAAGCTCTTCGGTGAGAGCGCAGGACGAGATGCTGCAAACCGGGCGATCGCAGCACCAGACGTTCAAGCACTTCCAACAGTGGGATGTCGAGCCAGCGAAGCAAGGGCGGCCAGAGACTGGTAGCTGCGCCGGCCGCGATGTAGTCTGGCAACTCGGTCCAGTGAATTGCGGGAGCGGCGTGGTGTTCGGCATGGTAACCGTCGTTGAAGCAGAAGAAATTGTAAAGACGCCCGTAGTGGCTAGTGGGAGCGCCTGCCGCATGCTCCCAGTATCCTTGCATCGCACACAACCCCAGCCCGGTCAGATATCCCGGAAGATAGGCCATCAGAAAAAAGCGCGGGTGTAGTATGGCCAGCAGAGTCAACAGGCTGACAACCAGCATCGTCTCGATTCCCAGTTGCCGCGAGACTCGCAAGCGCCATACCACGCCTGCATGATGAGCCAAATGACGGTCTCGCCAGAGCGTCTGAGGAATGCCCAGCAGAACACTCAAGGCGACGGAGAACGCACGGTTCATGCCCCTGGATCGAAAAAAAGGCCGGTGGATAAAATTGTGGGCGATTGTGTTTGCATTCCACCACATTCCCGCGGCGATGACTGGCGCCACAGGCCATGCGGCCAGCGCCACGCCGTGCAGGGCCGCCAGAATCACAAGAATGGCGTCGTGGCGGGAGAACCGCCAGAATCCAGTCCTCGTGTAAGCCCATACCGCGGACGTCATGGCAGTTCAGCGATCTTTGTAGTTAAGCAGCGCCTTAGCCCTCGGCTGGTCTGGATTGATTTTGACCAAGCCGTTTCCCATCGGATAATCGTCTGGAGATTTCGCCGCCTCATCCGATTTCCTCACCCGCATCCGCGCCTTCCCGGACCAAACGGAGCCGAGGCCCACCACCTGGTGCGAACCGGCGATGGACTGCAGGTCGGTCCACTCCCTGAGCGCGAGTTCCTCTTTGCCTTTTGGTAACGCGAAATAGAGGTATCCCGGTTGCGGCGCCGAATACACGTCTGACGACCCTTCTTCGGCGGTAATGAATACGCCCGAAATTCGGATTCGGTCCGGCTTATCCGTGCTGGGTTCTAATGCCACCTTGTCCACAAGCGCGTATACGGCGATTGGCCCGCTGGCATTGCTTATTCCCAGACACAGTGTAATCGCAAGAATTGCTTTGGTGGAAAACGCAACTGGCTTCATACCATCTCCTTAGTGGGAATTCTACATCGGCGATAAGACGGAATTTGGTCCTCTTGTGTTAACCAACGCTCTCGTTCGGGTCTTTCAGTCTATTTAGCGGCCGCAGCCGTCTGGCCCGCGCAGGCATTTTGATGAAAGGGCGCCGCCTTTATGGCATCCGGTCGCCGCACATGGCCAGCACTTCGATCGCCTGCAGGCAATACTGCGCCGTGCTGTTGGTCGATAGCCCTGGAACCTCGTCGATGGGCGCCAGCACGTCCGGCCCTTTCAGCGCGATGGGGTCGTAGTTCTGCCGTGCATTGGCTCCGCCGGTTACTCCGGTCCATGCGCGTGCGGCGAACGCAGGGTCTTTGGTTTGCGTGTAGACGTAGGCCGAAAGCCTTCCCGGGTCGGCGAACCGTGCACCCGCGCCTTCCGTTCCTGTGGACATGTCGCGCGCCACCACCTCCTTCGTCGCGGTGGTCAGGCGGCAATATTGCAGCCACGCTTTCTTCCAGCCGGGATGGTCGATCAGCTCGTTCAGCTCGAACACCACTTCCGCGCCGCCCATAATCACGGTCAGGTTGTATCGCCCGAAACCGTCTGCAACCATGGGATACAGTTTGCCCGTGGCCGGATCGTATCCGTAAAGCTGGTTAGGTCCGGTGAGAAACCCATAAGGCATTCCCGCGATGCAGTCCATGCCGGTGACGATCTTGTCGCGGTATTTCGTATTGCCCGTCCGCTCCCACTCCGTCATCCAGTTGCCGATGAACGCCAGCCAATCCGGTCCGCCGCGCACGCGCGTAGGGTACGGGTTTTTCCCTTGCAGCGGCGATGCCACGCGCATCGGATCGAAATCGACAGTCTTGAAATCCGCGTCCGCCACTTCATGCATCAGGTCGCCGACGCGCTCATCGGTGGTCAGGTAGTAAAGGAATCGGCGGTACGCGGCCTGGCTGATCCGCGCTTCCTTTGCGCCGCAGCCCCAATGCCGCACGTTGTGGCGCGAGCCCAGCCCGGCAAAACGGCCGAGATGATACACGTCTACCTCGCCTGTATGCCGGGTCATCGCCTCTGCCATGCGGAAGATATCGGCGCGTCCGCTGCGCAAGAAGCTATACCAGAGCCACATGTCTGTGCCGAGTTCGCTGTTGTCCCACGCGAATCCGCCGATATCGTAGCGCCACATGTGCCGCGGCCCGTCGTGTTGGTGCATCACGTCGCCGTAGTTCCAGAAGCCGTACCAGTGCCGTTGCTCGACCTCTTTGTGATACAGGGCGAACGCCGCGTCCATGCGGTCCTCGATGGCGCGCTTGGCCGGCGTGGATCTGTCGGGCAGACTCCAGATGCCGAAAACGCGCGTGGAATGAAAATGCTCAGGAGCCGCGTGCAGCAGCGGCGGGGCCTGCGCTAATTCAGCCTGGCGCGCGGTCTCTTCCCGCGTAGGCATACCGGCGCTCGGATAAAGCATCAGCTCGCTGGTGCGCGCCACCCCATGCGGTGTGCTGAAGCCGGTCTGCACATCTTCATAGCTGGAATCGAGATCGTGCGCGTGCTCGATGTCGTTGACCAAGTCGTAGTGGCGCAGATCCATGGCGGGCGCGTCCGGCGACCAAAGCCAAACACGAAGGTCTGCGCGATCTGTCGCCGTGCCGGCTACTTCGAGCGACGCCGGATGCGATTGCCAGAAATTGCGCAGCGCGACGCCAAGCCCTCCCGAGGCATCGCCCACAAAGACGAGGCCCGATGCGCGTCGCCCCGCCGCGGCATCCAGCCAGCAGCTTTCCGCATTGACCCGCTTCTGGATCGAAAAGCCATCCGCCGAAGCCTGAATCAGCCGGTAATCGTTCCACACCGCCCAATCCTGCAGCAACTTCTGTCCGGCGGCGTCGAAGGCTTCCCGGTTGGGAAGGCGCTTACCCGCAAGCTGATCCACAAAAGCGTTGGTGCGCGTGCCGGGCAAGTTCAATACGCGACGGCCGGTGGCGGGCTGCACGGGTTCGGCCCAAAGGCCATCGTCCGCGCCCGAGAACCGCACATGCCGGTTGTGGACCTGCTCGCGCATCGGCACAGCAAAGGAGAGGCCCAGCCCGTGGATGAAATCTCTCTTTTCGTCGCCATCGTAGACAATCGTGTGGATCAGCCGAACCGGCGCGAGCCCAGCGTAGAAGTAGATTCGCACAACGAACGGCAGCCATTCGCGTGTATCCGAATCGGACTTATGGACTCCCTCGATCTTCACGTTGGCCCGCACCGGCCCGCGCTGTTCCACAGTCACTTTACGAATGCTGCTTGTGAATCTTGCGCCGCGTTCCAGCGTGCAGACCAAGCTCACCGGCCCAGCGACGGCGCGGTTGTCGGCAACGATAGAATCGAACAGCGCCGCGCCTTGCTTGGGAATGCGCGCGCGAATAACTCCGGTATTAATCTCGACGGCGTCAGCCGATTCCGTAACCCTGATGGGCGAAGCTGGCGCCGCGGGCGAGCCAGGCGCAAGGCGGAGGTCACCGGCGGCGCGAGCGACCGTAGCGAAGCCGGTCCACTTGATGGACCCATCCGGCCAATAAGCCAGGGGCCACGATTGGAGTGGCAGCGCCGCGCCATCTGGCGCCGTCAGCGAGAACGTTTGTGATTGGGACACCGCGCCCCGCGGCCATGGAACACCGAAGCTCACCCCGGAATCCGTTCCAGGAGCGGCATTACCCAACCAGCGAAGTTGCGCGGAATCGGGCGAGACAGCAGGCGAAGTCTGTTGCGCCTCAAGAGCCAGTGCGGCGAGCGTGGAGGCGGTGGTGCGGCGGAGAAGGCTGCGACGGGTCATGGGGTCCTTCCGCTTTTTCGTATCACTTGAACCGGCTCCAGCAGTCCCGCAGGCGCCGGCTGCAAATTCTGCAAGTCCTGCGGTTGAAACCGTTCGCCGTATTTCGCGTTGAGCGCCTTGTAATCTGGCAACGGACCCTTGGCCAGCTCATTAATCGCCAAGTTGGCAACAACGATTCGAATTTTATTTTCGCCTTGGTGAACGAAGTTGCCAATATAGACCTCATAGGGCGCCGACCAGATGCAGCCGGCATACCGATCATTCACATAAACCCGCGCCGCTTCTCGCACCGGGCTTTCGAACATAGCGCGCATGCCGCTGCCCGAACGGCGTTCGACGGTCTCGACCGGCGAGCCTTGACCCAGATTGAGATAGAGATCCCCTGCACCGCCCGTTATCCGGACCGTGGATTCATATGTCGCCGCGCCGGAAAAATACTTCGTGCGGTCGTCGGCCGTCCAGGAAGTGAAGTGAGTCATCGTTTCGTTCACTGCGTTGCCTGCGGGGAACGTCACCTTCCACGCCGAGGTGATCGGGGTTTTGGTGACTTCGGCATCGGGATGAACGGCCCCCCTTTCGTTCTGTTTCGAGAAGACAAGCACGCGCGATTCGTAAGGCGCAAGATCCAGCGCAACCGTGCCGCCCTGCGGCGCCGCGGTAGTGTGCCCGTCCATGGGATTCCACCATGCTGGTTTCAGTTCACCCACGCGAAACTTCGCTGCCGACTTCACCGCATGATTGCTCGTGTTCGCCAAAAAATAAACCTCCGCATACGGCAGATGGCGATGCACGAAGCCGATCTCCGGCGCGCGCGCTACATCGGACACGATCACCTTCTTCAACGCCTCGCCAATCGCCGGCGTCTCGCGCGTATCCATCACGAACCCGCCGAACCTCTTATATTCCTCCAGCTTCTTCTTTGTGGCATCCGGCATCCGTTGCGGCGCGGGCAGCACTACTGCTTTATACGAAATTCCAACTTTTGCAATCGCCGCGTCGTCAATCAAATCGAAGTTATATCCAGCGTCGAGAATCTGTCCGATCAGATCCGCCCCCAGCCGTGCGTCAAGCGCCTTGTTCACGGAATCGTTACCCAGGGTGAAGCCTGCATAGAGGTCGTCTGTCGGAACGTAGATCGCGACGTCATTGATCGGCTCTCCTTGTCGCAAGAGGAAGCTGATTCGCTGCAGATACAAAGCAATATCCGGCATGACCATAAACCAGGGATTGTGATCGTTGAACACGGCGGCGGCATAAAACCGCCATCCCGGCTCGCCCGCTTGCGGCGGCGAATAAGGCCATCCGTGACCGATAAACTGGTTGATGCCTTCCAGAAAGTGAATGTCCGCCTCGGCCTTCATATCGAGCGGCGTGGCGCGAAACACCGGCGAATGCAGCCACGTCCAGGTCTCCGATGAAGTTACCGGACGCCCGTAAAGATGACTTGCCGAGGATGCCCATCGCGTGGAGGAGGCCCGCCGCCACTGCGAGCCCTCGCCTTCGGGAAGGTCCGCCAGCGCCTGGCTCGAAAGGTTCACAGGCGGCGTACCGTAAGTCTGCGAACGGAACAACGTGCCATGCGCCTTGGCGAAATCATGCACGGGCGTGAGGTAGTTCTCATTCACCAGTTCGGTGAGCGTTAGCCCCCAATCGTGGCGGATATCGCCAGTCTTCGGCCCGATATCCACGGCCAGCGCAGGCAAGAATGGCGTCAGGTCGTAGCCGCGGCGCTTCTGGAATTCGGCTAGGAAATTGGGCGTCCAGTCCGAACGCTCCACCTCCAGGCTGTCGCTGAATACCGCGTAGGGCGGCGTGTTCGAAAGCGCGCCCAGCAATTTTTCGCCGACGGTTTTGAGATGGTTATCGATAGCGGCACGGTCATAATGATCCAGCACGAAACCTTCCGCGCCGACCGCCGGCCGCTTAACCATCATGCGCGTGCGGCTCGAAATGAAGATCAGCGCCGTGCGATCCGCTCTGTCGGCGGGCACTGGGATTGGGTCGCCCGAGATCTGCGGAATCGCTCGATAATCCGAGCCCGCCCCGACGAAAACGGCGAAGAGCTTTTCTCCCGGCCCAATGCGCGGCGCCCTCACCTCAGCAGCATTGGCGGGGACGGGAACGCGATCCACCCGCAACCGGCCGGCGGCCTGCGTAATCGGAACGTTTGGACCACCGTACGGCCAGCCGCTACAGAGCGTCAAGTCCATACGCAACCCAAGTTCCTTGGCCTTCTGCCCAGTGAACGTCAGCGCGTCGAGAAACTCCTTGGAAAGATAAGGATGATTGATCAACCCTTGCGCTGGATCGTCGAGTATGAGCGGGTACACCGGCTGCACTTCGAAGCCTCCGATGCCCCCGGCTTTCATGGCGCGCATTTCACGCTCCAGTTCCGGCTTCTCCACGGCTGAGCCAAACCACCACCAGCGCATCATAATGCGCGCGTCGTCCGGGGGATGAAGGAAGTTCTGTTTGAGCGCCGCAAGATCGGCGGGCGCCGCGGAGAAAACAGATACCGGCAACCAGGCCAGCGCCGTCACCAGGATGGGCAGACACAGCCACGACATCTTAACGCGCATTCTTATCATCGTAAGCGTCCTGCCGGTCACGCGGCGGAAGCAATTGTCCGCAAAACGATATGTTTTGAGTTCAGAAACGTCTGCAGTCTGGATAAACTGATAAATGTCGCTTACTTTCATTGTTTTCCAAAATCAAATACTGCAAAATGCGTCACTTCCGCCGCATCTTTGCGTCTTCATTCGTTCCGCAATGTAAAACCTGCGAACATGGCATCATATTTATTTGACGCGCGGACAGCGCGCCAACCATGATCGTAAAACGGCGGCAAGAACCCGTGATCGATAACAAAAAGACCGACCTCATCGCGCAAACGCTCAATAGCTTTCACGTCGAATTGCCGTCTTGGGGCTTCGCCAATACAGGCACGCGCTTCGGAAAATTTCTTCAGCCCGCCGCGGCATCCACCACAGAAGAAAAGTGCAGCGACGCCGCGCAGGTGCATCGCTGGACCGGGGTTTGTCCAACGGTGGCCTTGCATGTTCTTTGGGATCTTCCGAACGGCGCCGCGGACGCCGCGGAGGTTCGCAGACTGGCCGACGCCTATGGCGTGCGTCCGGGGTCGATCAATCCCAACCTGTTTCAGGACCAAGCTTACAAGCATGGGTCGTTCGGCAATCCCGATGCCACCGTAAGGCGCGAGGCGCTCGATCATGTTTTGACTAGCGTCGAAATCGCCGGCGCCCTTGGTAGCCGCGATCTCTCGTTATGGTTCGCCGACGGCTCGAACTACCCCGGCACACAAAACATTCGCCATCGCCGCCGTTGGTTCACTGAAGGATTGCAGGCCACGCATGCGCGCCTCTCGGGCGACCAGCGCATGCTGGTTGAGTACAAACCTTTCGAGCCGGCCTTCTACCACACGGATATTGCCGATTGGGGCATGGCGCTGCTCTTCGCGCGCGATGCGGGTCCGCGCGCCAAAGTGCTGGTCGACACGGGCCATCATTATCAGGCGCAGAATATCGAGCAGATTGTGGCCTGGCTGCTCGACCTCGGCATGCTTGGGGGATTTCATTTCAACGACCGGCGTTACGCCGATGACGATCTAACCACTGGATCCATCGACCCTTATCAAGTCTTCCGCATCTTTAACGAGATTTTGCACTACGAATGGGAGACCGGCGAGCGCGCCGATGTCGCCTACATGATCGACCAGAGCCACAATTTAAAGGGCAAGATAGAGGCCATGATTCAGACCGTAACAACGATTATGGAACTCTTCGCCAAAGCAGCCCTGGTGGATCGCAGGAAGCTAGCGCATTTTCAGGACGAGTGTTCGCTGATCGATGCGGAAGCGTGTCTGAAAGATGCGTTCTCTACCGATGTCCGGCCCATGATTCGCGAATGGGCACGGGCCAAAGGGCTCGCCGAAGACCCCATGGACGCATTCCGCCAGAGCGGCTACCTGGAGCGCATCACCAAAGACCGGGGGCAGAGGAACGCCGCCTCGGTTTCCAGCTACGCCTAGTTTTGGACTACGTTTGAATCAATGCCCCGGTACGCCTTCCAATTGCGAATCAAGCCCGACGCGATCGAAGAATATGAGCGCGAGCACACCCGAGTGTGGCCCGAACTCCTATCAAAACTGAAGGAGGTCGGCATCTCGGACTATTCCATCTTCCGCCGCGGGCAAGAGCTGGTCTTGTACCTGCGCGTGGACGATTTTGCCAAGGCCTGGGATGAGCTGGATCGCGATCCGGTAAACCAGAAATGGCAGGAGTTTATGTCGCGCCTTTTCGAACCGGTACCCGGTAAGGTGTTGGGCGAGCGCTTCGCCATGATGAAAGAAGTCTTCTACCTGGAATAGCCGCCCAACTCCGCCCATCGCGAATACCAGGCGCGCGTCACCCTCGCGATGAAACCTGGCCAGAAATGCGGCTAAAAACTCCTCATTCAATCTCCTGATCGCCCATTCGAATGATTCGTTGGATCCTTTTTGCAATCCTGCCGATACTTGGTACAGATGATACCCGGTCTGATCGCTGTTACGCTGCTCGCCTGGGCGTCCATCTCTCTCCATGCTCTGCCGCGATTTACCTCGATAAGCGCTTTGATGATCGCGATCGTGCTCGGCATGCTCGCGCGAAATACGGTGGGCGTCCCTGCGTCATGGGTCCCGGGCATTCGATTTTCACTGCGGCGTCTGCTGCGCTTCGCAATTGTGCTGCTGGGTTTTCAGCTCAGCGTTCGGCAGCTTCAGGAGGTGGGCGGCAAGGGATTTCTCATTGTTGCCGTCACGCTAGTCGCCGCTTTCACATTTACTACATGGCTGGGCAAGCGACTGCGCGTGGATGGCAAACTCTCGCAGTTGATCGCCGCCGGTACGTCGATCTGCGGAGCCTCCGCAATCGTCGCGACCAATTCTGTTACGGAAGGCAGCGACGAAGACGTCGCTTACGCAATCGCCGTGGTGACCATCTTCGGATCGCTCTCGATGTTCCTTTACCCCATGGCTTCGGTTATCTTTTCCATCCCGCCGCAGGCATACGGTATTTGGGCGGGCGCCTCGATCCATGAGACCGCGCAAGTTCTGGCGGCCGCCTTCCAGGGCGCGCCATCAGCGGACAGTTCGCTGCCGTGAGCAAACTTTCGCGCATTATGCTCCTGGCGCCGGTTGTGCTTGGCCTTGGCTGGGCAGCGCGAAGAGGCAATTGTAAAGTCGCCGGAAAGGCGCGTGGCGTTCCGGTCCCACTGTTCTTGGTTGGTTTTATTGCTGTGATTGGCCTCAACAGCTCCGGCATCGTTCCCGCGCCGGCCACCAAGACGATCGTCCAAATCGATCAGTTCCTGCTCGCGCTTTCGCTTGGCGCCATGGGCCTCGAAACCAGCCTGCGCAAGGTTCGCGATGCGGGGTTGCGCCCCCTCCTGCTGGGCTCTGGCGCGTGGCTCTTTATCTCGCTCTTTAGCTTCACACTGATTCGCTTACTTATCTGATTAGTTTGACGGCCGTGGAATAGAATGGCAGGGGTAATTGGTATCCTATTACAAATGAGTGGGGGTTGGCAGGTGTTCGTGAAATGCTTCGGTGCAGTATTCTTGGGCTTCCTAATGACGTCCGGGGCCGCGCGTGGCGCAGAGAAGCTCTACGCATCCCAGACTTACGTTGCTGGGTTAACCGATATCATGTACGGTTCCGCCGTGGACCTAAACTCAAGCACAATAGTCAATGCTCTCGTATGTATCGATGATCCGAGCAGTAACTGCGCCTCTGGAAACGGCGTAACGGTTCCCTCGAATAGTAGCTGTAGCAGCGACTTTGCCGTTCGCCCCTGCGCCGCCACGTCCAATGCATTCTATTTTGACCTGGCGCTTACGCATTTTTTTGGTTCGATAAACCTAATCGACGGAGCCCGGCACACCGTTTACACCTGGGCGTTGAGCAACTTAGGGGGCAGCCCTGTCATGTCCACGGACCAGGGATTTTCTTATCAGTATGTGTTTGGCGTTTCGGGCTTGACATGGGCGGCGCATCTTCCGGCTGCGCCGCAACGGATCACCGCGGCGCAACTTGGCCTTTTGGCAAACTCCGCCGACCCTTACTCGATCGGTTCAACCGGCGCGACCATCTGTACGGTTGGGAATATGGCCATTAAAGACGACGGCGTAGTCGGCTATTATGCGCTAAAGCGAGGCGTTCCATGCGCGAACATCCAGGTTGTTAGTCTGGCGGTACAGCAGACTGTTTCGCAGACCATCCTCAATTCCACTATCCTCCCGGCCGTCGCCGCGATGCCCGCCGCCGTGCAAGCCATAGCGCTGGGATGGGTTGGTCCCAGCTATGTCAGCCCAGTGAATAGCGGGTACTTCCTAACATCGCTGGGATCGGCGGTGACGTTTGGCGGATTGACAACCTCTGGGATAACCGGGGCCAATAATTGTCAAACGTTCATGAATCGTGGGCCGGTTAACCCGATTTTCAATGTATTTACTTCTACGCCGTACACCACTTACAACGTGCGGCCTACCATATTTCTAGCTGGAGAGAAATGTACGATAAAGTCGTCGGGCGTCCCATGCACTACCGACACTTATAGCACTAGCGTCACCTGGTCGCCGGATTTCCCGACGTTCAAGGCTGTAATAGATGCGGGATTGGCGGCGGTCGACTCCAATCCCATTGGGGCCGTTGCATATAATACCTATACGGCGAATCTGACGGATAGTAACATCAACTTCGCTCAATCGATGTTGAATAGCGGCAATGGACTTAGCTCGAAGATTTCATTTAGCCAATTAGGCACATCCGCCTCACCCAACAGCGGCACACCGAATTCACCGAACGTCATATTCTATGCCAACGCCGAACCCCACTGGAGTGTTGGCAGCTCCTGGTCCGTGATCCCGGGCGCGGCGCTGGCTTTTGGAGTTACTTCAAGCTCTGGCGCGTTGCCGCAAGATTTGGCGAACCAGCAGACAATGGAAACCTACTGGTTGACCAAGGGGGCAGTGGCGGCCTGGGGATCGGGTGTGGAGCCTTGCGCCGCAATTGGAATCAAGAGCCCATCGGTGGAGATCTTCGTTCCGTTTTACGCCGCCGGAGCAACTATGATTCAGGCCATGTGGGCCGCGGTGCGATTGCCATGGTGGGGCAATCCCACGGGAGACCCGCTAGCCGCGCCGTTCTCCATCGCCTCCGCCACCACTCGTCCGCCTATCCTGACAAATGGCGGCAGACGCAACGATTGAGCTGTCTGATCGCTGCTATCCTTATTCGCCGGGCGATCTGGTAGGTTTGTCTTCGTGGAATCGTTCCGCCTAAAAGTATTCCGCGTGGTCGCGGAAGAGCTAAGTTTCACCCACGCCGCCGAGAAGCTGTTCCTCACGCAGCCGGCGGTAACGATGCAGATCAAGAATCTCGAGGACGAACTCCACCTTCGCCTCTTCGATCGCACCGGCCAACGCATAGCGCTGACTCCCGCAGGACATGTCCTGCTCGGTTACGCCAGCCGGATCGCGGTCCTATGCTCGGATGGCGAACGCGAGTTGGCCGCTCTTCGAGGCGAAACGATGGGGCGCCTGGCGCTCGCCGCATCCACCACCATCGCGCAATACTTGCTTCCCGCTCTTGCCGGCGCCTTCATTCGCGAATATCCGGGCGTGGAACTCGACATCATGAGCGCCAACACGGCCGGCGCCGTGGCCGCCTTGGTGGAAGGCCGTGTAAGGCTGGCGCTGATAGAGGGCCCAGCCGGAAGGACGGATGTCAAGACGGAGCAGTTCATCGACGACCGTCTGCCGCTCATCGTTCCGCCGGGTCATGAGTGGGCTGAAACCGGGGCTATCGATGCGCAGAAGCTGGCCAGTTGGCCCTTAATCCTTCGCGAGCGCGGCTCCGGAACCCGCGAAGTTGTGGAGCGGGCGCTTCGCAAGATTGGCCTGCCGTTTAAGAAGTTGCGCGTGGTGATGGAGCTCGATTCCACGGAAGCCGTAAAGTCAGCCGTACGCGCGGGGTTGGGGGTGGGATTCGTGTCCGAATGGGCACTCTCGCGCGAACTCGCGCTTGGAATGTTGAAGGAGGTTGCGGTGCAGAAGCTCGACATCCACCGCCACTTTCTGTTCGTCTATTCTCGCGGCCCTGAGCCGGAGGGCATAGAGGGCAGCTTCCTGAAGTTCGCGAAGTTCCGAAGCGGCGGCCTGCGAAGCTGAGCGTCGTTGTTACTTCGCAGAAACGGAACTTTGAGGCTTCACGTATCCCTTGCGTCCGACGATCCGTGCGCCGGCATGGATGCGTTGTGCACTGACTTTGTCCCACAGTTTGATTCCGCGCTCATGAGACCGAGGATGTGATACAGATTTCGTCGTAAGTGAGCTGGGGCGGCGAGAAGCAGCCCATGGCTGGCGGGCGCTCTAACACCCGCGCGGGTTACGATTTGAAGACACGTTTACCGCGGCTTCGCAGTTTGCTAGACTCGAATCCACGTGACCCTGGCCCCTGTTGACTACCTCATTCTGGCCCTGTATTTCGCTTTTGTGCTTGGCATCGGCTGGAAGCTGCGGCGGAAAATTACCACCAGCGGCGATTTTCTTACGGCAGGACACTCCGTCCCGCTCTGGATTACCAGCCTCGCATTCCTCGCCGCAAATCTCGGCGCCCAGGAACTGGTCGGAATGTCGGGCAACGGCGCGAAATATGGCATCATGACGGCCCACTTTTATTGGGTAGGCGCGGTGCCGGCGATGATTTTTGTGGGGTTGTTCATGATGCCCTTCTACTACGGCAGCCGAGCCCGGTCGGTGCCGGAATATCTCAAGCTCCGATTCGACGAGAAGACGCGAGCGCTCAACGCCTGCACATTCGCCGTAATGACGATCTTTTCCTCGGGAATCTCTATGTTCGCGCTGGGCCTGCTGCTTGAATTGTTGTTCGGATGGAGCTTTGATGCCTCGGTGCTGTGCTCAGCGGGTATTGTGCTCGCGTACACCTTTCTTGGCGGCTTGACGAGCGCAATCTATAACGAAGTGCTGCAGTTTTTCCTGATCGTGATCGGGTTTTCGCCCCTCGCCATCCTGGCGGTGTGGAAGGCGGGCGGCTGGAGCGGCATGGCTTCGCACGTTTCCCCCGTTATGACGCACAGTTGGAAGTATATGGGCAGTCCGGCGGATAATCCGATGGGAATTGAGGCGTTTGGCCTGATTGCGGGACTGGGATTTGTGCTTTCCTTCGGTTACTGGTGTACGGATTTTCTGGTGGTACAACGCGCCATGGCTGCGCAATCGATGTCGGCGGCCCAGCGGACCCCGGTGCTGGCCGCGCTGCCGAAAATGATGATGCCTTTCATCGTGATTGTGCCGGGAATCGCGGCGGTTGCGCTGATGCACATGAATATCGGTTTCGCGCTTCCGATACGCAATGGCGAACCCGACTATAACCAAGCGATCACTTCACTGATGGCGCAGTTCTATCCGGCCGGGATGTTAGGAATTGGCTTGACGGGATTGATGGCTTCTTTCATGTCGGGCATGGCCGGCAATGTAACCGCCTTTAATACCGTATGGACTTATGACATTTACCAAAGCTACATACGCCCCGGCGCGCCGGATAGTCATTACCTGAAGGTAGGGCGCATCACAACAGTCGTAGGCGTCGGGCTTTCCATTCTGGCGGCATATGTGGCCGGCCACTACAACACGCTGAACGATCTGCTGCAGCTGGTATTCAGCTTCGTGAATGCGCCACTGTTCGCGACTTTCCTTCTGGGGATGTTCTGGAAGCGTACGACCGGCGATGGGGCTTTCTGGGGATTGATTTCTGGAACCGCAGGCGCCGCGCTGACTCACGGCCTCACTGTTTCCGAAGGCAAGGGCGGATGGATCGCGAATCTGCACACCTTTCCTTCGCCCATGGCGCAGAATTTCTGGATTGCAATCTTTGCCTGGAGCCTCTGTTTTCTCATCACGTTACTGGTAAGTCTGGTCACGCGTCCTCGGCCCGTTAAGGAATTGGAAGGCCTCGTTTACGGTTTGACCAAGCTGCCGCGCCACGAGGGGGTAAGCTGGTATAAGCGGCCCGTACCCATTGCTATCGGCATCGGCGCGCTGGCGCTAATCCTCAATTTTTGGTTCGCCTAACATGCTCGATCTTCGTCTTCCTATCGGCTGGTTCTTCGCGGTCACGGGCGTGCTCCTGCTCGCCATGGGAATCTTCGCGCCGGAGACGCGCGCGGCATTGACTGCAGTCAACGTCAATTTGTACTGCGGGCTCTTTATGACAATTTTCGGAGCCCTGCTTCTGCTGCTTGCAACATTGGCTTCCCGACGCCGCTCATGAGGGATCTTTTCCGGCAGATCTTTCACTCTACGGATGGGATGCGCGCATTCCGCGCGCCCGGACGAGTGAATCTCATTGGCGAGCACACCGATTACAACCTGGGCTTCGTGCTTCCGGTGGCGTTACAGTTGGCGACCTCGGTCGCGGCGGCGCCCGCCGTTGACGGGAGGTTGCGGGTCTTTTCGGAACACCACCGCGAAATGCGCGAATGGGATGCCGCCGGAATCCTAGAACTGGAGCGCGAAGGACACTGGAGCGACTACTTGATTGGAGTAGCGCGTGAGTTGACGAGTGCCGGCTATGCGATTCAACCGGCGAATCTCCTGGTTCGCAGTTCGGTGCCGGAGGGGTCAGGTCTCAGTTCTTCAGCGGCGCTCGAAGTCTCCGCGGCCCTGGCATTTCTTGGCGGACGCGCTATTGAGCGCGTCGCTCTTGCTCGCCTTTGCCAGCGCGCCGAGGTCAACTTCGTGGGCATGCCATGCGGCATCATGGATCAGTACGTTTCCGTCTTTGGGCGTGAAAACGCCGCCGTTGAGATCGATTGCCGCAGCCTGCAGCACCGCTATGTACCGCTTCCCGAGGGCGTCGTTTTTCTTGCCGTGAACAGTATGGTGAAGCACGCTTTGGCAAGCTCGGCGTATCGGAAGCGCGTAGAGGAATGCACCGTTGCTGTGGAGCGGATTCGTAGCCGCAACCCGGCCGTGGAAAGTCTGCGCGATGTCACGCCTGAGATGCTGGCATCCGCGATGGACGATTTGCCGGACCCTATCGGCCGGCGCGCGCGCCACATTGTCACCGAGAATGCACGAGTGGAAAAGTTTGTCGAGGTGAGCGCGCAGGGCGATATTGCCACAATGGGACGATTGTTCGTGGAATCGCACCGCAGCCTGCAGAACGATTACGAGGTGAGTTGCGCCGAACTCGATTTCCTGGTGGACCATGCGCTTTCGATTAATGGAGTTTATGGTGCGCGTATGACGGGCGGCGGGTTTGGCGGTTGCACGGTAAACATGCTGCGTCCGGACGCGGTTGCGGATTTTCGCACGAGTATTACAGCGGGCTACGAAAGTAAGTTCCAGGTGACGCCTGCGATCTATGAGTGCAAGCCGTCGCGCGGGGCTGAAGAGCAGCTTCTAAAATAATTGAGAACAAATACCTTGTAACTGGACTATCTAGGCAAAGGGTAACTCAAGAAAATGTCCTCCTGGGGTGGGCCCCCGCGCCTGCCCTTCTTTTGGACTAAGCCAGATCGGCTAACGACGCCGCTCACAGTCGTACCGCACATTGTTCCTCTGACCCTCTTTGTACTCTCTCATTACTCTGGGCGCTATTATTTTATGATCGAGTAGTGGCTCTAATCATCCCTTGTCATTCAGGTCCGCCGGGTGACGCTCGAATACCGAAGTTTCGCGGTCCATTTTTAACGGCTGGCCAGCTCCGCCCCTGCCCTCCTTTTCAGCTTTAGTTACACTCGTCTGGATGCCCCGCTGGTGCAACCTGGCCAATTTCCTGACGCTGCTTCGGCTGCTGCTCACGCCGTTGATCATCTTTGCCATCCTCAACGGCAGCCATCGGTTCGCATTGGCGCTATTTGTTGTCGCGGCGGTCACCGATGTACTGGACGGTTGGGCTGCGAGGCGGCTCGATGGGCGCACCCAATCCGGCGCCTATTTCGACCCCATGGCCGACAAAATTCTAATGAGCGGGGTATTCGTCGCCTTTGCGAAGGCCGGAATGGCGCCGTGGTGGTTTGTGTGGATCGTCCTTGGGCGGGACTTTTATATCTTGTGCGGGGTGGCCGTCTTCCTGGCCGCGACGCCAGTCCGCAAATTCCCGCCAAGTGTTTGGGGGAAAGCATCCACATTCGTACAGATCCTTACCGTAACCTGCTGGCTGACGCGCGATGCGTTTCCGGGGCCTGCGCTGGACGGGATTGGCGCTGTAGTACTATGGCCCTGCATAATCACAACAGTTTGGAGCGGCGCGTACTACACTTGGCGGGGAATCCGCTTGGCGACGACGAAATCTCAAAACGAGATTGACGCCCCGCAAGAGCGGGAGTAGGCTAAAATTGAAACGGCAGCTCCGATGACTCGTTACGTTTCCGCCCGTTATTATCTCTGGTTCGGCATCGCGGCGGCAGCTTTCGCAGGGCTGTTTGGCTGGCTGGGTTGGAACTGGATGCCGGTCACGTTTTGGGCGAGCGGCGTTTTTGTCTTCACCGCCATTCTGCTGTTTGTGATGTTCTTCCGGCCCGCGATCGAAATCCACGAAGGGTATTTCTCGGTTGGAAAGCGAGTTGTCCCGTGGATGGATGTGCGCCGTCTGGACATTCTTCGACTTGACCGTACGGGTTGGGTTTCGCCGCTAGTGATACGGGTAACGCTATTCGACGATACGCGCTTCACGCTTATCTATCCGGGCGAAATAGAGGCCTGCAGCAGCCTGCTGCGCAACCTTCGCCGGCTGTCTCGCGATGCGCTCATCGATGGGATTCCATATCGCCAATATTGGGGCGAAGTGCTCGCGGCGGGCGGGCGCAATCCGCTTCCCGCCGGGCCGCGGTATCGTATTCTGCGCCCGGAAGATGAAGCGGAAGTGGAGCGGCTTTATCAGCGGCTCAAGTCGGTAGGTCACCTGGATCAGAAGAACTCGACGGACGAGAAATAGTCCGTGGTTCGACGCCGTTTCGGTCTTCTCTTCAAGTTATTCCTGGTGCTGGCAGTGGTTGTCTTGCTAGCCTATTTTACCCGTGACCTTTGGCTCCCTCTTCCGGCATCCGCCTTAATTTACAAGGAAGATCCCGTGAAGGCAGATATGGCCGTCGTGCTGGCGGGGGATGGCTTGGGGTCCCGGATCGAGAAGGCCGCAGCATTGGTGAAGGCCGGTTATGTTCCACAGGCGCTGGTGAGCGGCCCGCCTGGCGTCTACGGCATGAACGAATCCGACCTTGCGGTGCAGTTCATCGTGCGCGAGGGCTACCCGGCAGGGTGGTTTATTTCGTTTCCCGATCCATCGCATTCCACGCAAGAGGAATCGCGGTATATTCTGCGCGAATTGCAACGCCGGAATGTGCATGAATTTCTGTTGGTGACCAGCAACTATCACACCGGCCGCGCCAGGCGCATCTTTCTGGCGACAGAAAAACAAATGGGCTATGCCCCTGCCTTTCACACGATTGCGACACGCGACAAATACTTCAGCGCCGATTCCTGGTGGCGCAATCGTGAAGGGCAAAAGACTCTCGTTCTCGAATGGTGGAAGACAATCGCCACCGCGCTGGGCCGATGACCACCTGGCAAGCACTTGCAACCATACGGACCCATCTCTGGCGCTATCGGGCGCCGTGGGCCATTGGAATATCCTGCCTGGTTCTGAAGGACTTGGCGCAAGTCGCACAGCCGCTGATGATCCGCGGCGCCATCGATTCCCTGGGGGCTGCGGGTTCAAGCCTGTTCTTGCGGTATGCCGGCTATCTGCTGGGTCTCGCGGTGATCAAGGGCATCTTTCAGTATGGAATGCGGGTCATCCTGATCGGCATCTCGCGCGATGTCGAGTACGACATGCGCAACGAGCTGTTCCGCCATCTGATCACGCTCTCGCCCGATTACTATGCGCGGACGCGAACCGGAGACATCATGGCGCGGGCCACGAACGATCTCAACGCGGTTCGCATGATGCTCGGCCCGGGCGTGATGTACTGGTGCGAGACCAGCCTCACCTTCGTGCTCTCGATCGCCATCATGGTGCGGTCCGATTGGCGCCTGGCCATATTAGCCATCCTGCCCGCGCCTGCCGTGACTGCTGCGATGATTCTCTTCGGGCGTTCCATACACGACCGTTTTGAGAAGATCCAGGGCATGTTTTCGGATATCTCGAGCCGCGTGCAGGAAAATCTGGCAGGCGTCCGCATGATACGAGCATTCGTGCAAGAGCGCGCGGAGTTGCGACGGTTCGAGGAGTTGAACCGAGGCTATATCGCGCAGAACATCAAGCTGGTGAGAGTGCAGGGCGTGTTCCAGTCGCTATTGGAATTTCTGATCGGTTTGACCTTCCTGATAGTCGTGTGGATCGGCGGGCTGCAGGTGCTGGCCGGCCGCATCTCCATCGGCAGCTTCATCATGTTCAACACGTATATGGGCATGCTGGTGTGGCCAATGATCGCGCTAGGCTGGGTGGTAAACCTCATGCAGCGGGGCACGGCCTCGATGGGACGCATCGATGAGATTCTGCGGGAGCAGCCCGCCATCGCGGCGCCCCAAAACCCCAAGACCTTCGCCGGCGCGCGCGGCGAGGTCGAATTCCGCGCCGTATCCGTGGCGTATGGCGGACTGCCGGCCCTGGCGGGGGTCGATCTTCGGATTCCCGCCGGCGCTACAGTCGCGGTAGTGGGGCACACCGGGTCGGGAAAGAGCACGCTGGCGTCGCTTGTGCCGAGACTGCTCGATCCAACCGAGGGCGTGGTGGCCATTGATGGTGTGAATCTGCGCGATGCAGACCCCGCCGAATTGCGCCGCCTGATCGGATTCGTACCACAGGAGACATTCCTGTTCAGCGCCACTATTGGCGAGAATATCGCGTTTGGAGTTGAAGAAGCGACGGCCGAACAGATCCGGCGCGCGGCAGAGATGGCCGGTCTGGCAGGAGATATCGAGGGATTCCCGGCAGGTTACGACACGATTGTGGGCGAGCGCGGAATTACGCTCTCCGGCGGCCAGAAGCAGCGCACCGCCATCGCTCGCGCCATCCTGCGCGACCCCAAGATCTTGATTCTGGACGATGCTCTTTCGAGCGTGGATACGCTGACGGAGGATCGCATCTTGAATCATCTGGCCAGCGTAATGCGTGGCCGCACCGTAATTCTGATCTCGCATCGGGTCTCCACCGTGCAGCAGGCCGATTTCATCGTGGTGCTAGATAAAGGCCGGATCGCGGAACAGGGAACGCACGCCGAGTTAGTTAGCCGCGGCGGCTACTACGCGGATCTGAGCGCGAAGCAGGCGCTCGAAGAGGAGTTGGAAGCGATTTGACGAGACGCGAGCGGCCCTTCTCCAATTACAGAGAACCTCTGAAGTCGAAAACGAAAACAGGGCGATCTGGCTCTGGTATGTTACGCGCCGTCGCTAGGCGTCGCTCAACCTTCGCGCTGTATGCGCTCAATCCATTCGCCTTCCCTCGGCTCTTGCGATTATCGCCGCCGCGCACTTCAGGATGGGTGAGCGTGCCCGGCATTGACTGAGCGCTGCGCAGTGAAAGCCGTTTCGCTATACCCTGATCGTTAGCATCCGTTCCGCAACTACCGGCGCGGTGGGGTGTTGAGGCAAACATGGGCGGTCGCGACGCTATCTGGCTCAGTCCTGTGAAAAAAGTTGTCCTTTCGGTCGCTGGAGGGCTAGTTCTAATAGCGCCTGTTGGATTGAGGCTCGTAAACGCACCTGCAGTGCATGCGCAATCTCAGTCGGGGAAAGAGAGGAAAGCGTTCGAGGTTGCCTCCGTGAAACGCCGGCGGCAACCGAGCCCGAGCGTCAGTACCGGAGGTGGGCCGGGCACCTCAGATCCAGGCCGATTTTGGCGATCTAACGTTACTATGGCCAGCCTGCTGGTCCAAGCCTTTCAGATTCAAGGGCAGGCCGTTGCGGGACCTGACTGGCTGGGTTCGGTGCGGTACGAAATTACGGAGTTCGGGCTGCGGCGAAGCGCGACGATGCTCCCTTGATGCTCCAAAGGTTGCTCGTCGAGCGCTTTGGCCTGAAGTTCCATCACGAGCAGAAAGAGATGCCGGGTTATGCCCTCATGGCCGGCAGGAATGGCCTAAAGCTTAAATCTTCGTCCGGCGCTCCAAGACCCATCCCAGGGCCGAGATGGCTTTCCGGACGTCCCTGAAGGCATAGTCCCGGGAACGATTAACGTGGAGTCCGTTGGCGCCCTGCACATGCTCTCGGCCGGCGCTATGTCCATGCCCCAGTTCGCAGACTATCTCGCCGCCCAAACCGATTCGCCAGTTATCAACCTCACGGAAATGACTGGTAAATACGATATCGCCTTTTACTATTCAAAACCGTTCCCAATTTCTGGGATCGCGCCAGGAGCCCCGCCCGATAACCGCTTTGATATTTTGCCGGCTCTTCGCGAGCAACTCGGCTTGGAATTGCAGCGACGAAAAGTGCAGGCCGCTCTCTTGATCGTCGATCACATCGAGCAAACGCCATCACCAAACTGAATCCTCAGAGTTGGTCGCCGAAGTTTCCGCGCACAGGGTGGAATAGTAGCATCGCCCTGGGGCCGATCCAGACATCGTTGCCGTCCTGCCTGGGGTTGGTATTGGAAGCAGAACTGGGCACTTCCCCTAACGCCGAAGAACCGGTCTCATCGACTGAAACGTCGGGCGGCGAGCAGAGTACGACTCTCATTTTTAGTCACTTGTCGTGACGCAACGACGTCCCATCGTCGAGGAGTCTATGAATATTGTATGGGGTGGCGATTATCACCAGCGGCACGTTGTCTCCACGCACCCCTCCGCACCACAATCCTCGCTAAGATTCGGCACTCTTACGAGCCGCCCGTACACCATGGCCCACACATTCGGCACTTCGGCTGTATGGCTATACACCATCGATCGCACGTCAGCTTTGAACTGTGGCTCTTGGTGAGAACCCACCTCTGTGGTCTTGTGAACAATCGATAGGCTCGAAGCTATTGACTTCGGCGGGGGTCGGCTAGGCTATCCGCGATTTCCTGGGGGAAGAGTCTCTTCGAAGTCATCGTCCATGTATTTCGCGGGCCCGTTCGAGACCGAGCCAAGGCTGGGCGAACCGCGCGGATTATGCGAGCGAATCCAGAAGCTTGACTGCCATCTGAATATCGCGGTAGCGTTCCTGCTGATCCTGGGCTTCCCGCTCGATGTTCAATGGGCCGCGAAAACCGATGGATTTGAGTTTGTCGAGGAAGCGAGGAAGACCGACCGAGCCCTCGCCCAGGGGCCGCTCTGTGCCGAGTGATTCCGGCGCGTCTGCCGGGGGCCAGTCGCCATCTTTGCAATGCACGGAGAGCACGTGCGGACCAAGAACGTCCAAGGCGGCGACCGGATCGCCGGTGCCGTATAAAATCATGTTGGCGGGGTCGAAATTGATGCCGAGATTTGGTCGGCTTGCATCTTTCAGGAAGTTCAACAAGACGTGCGCGGGCTCTTGTCCAGTTTCCAGCGCGAATGTCTGACCGTGGGCGGCCGCGTGATCGCAGATGCGGCGGACCATGTCGCGAACAGCAGCGTAATCAGGATCATTATGGTCGTCTGGCACGAAGCCGATATGGCAGGCGATGCTTTTGACGCCTAGCGCGGCGGCGAAATCGCTCACGGCGTAGGTTCGGCGTTCGCGTTCCTGACGGTATTCACGCGGGATGAATCCGACGGTACGCTGCACGGTGGGAAGATCCGTGTAGTCTTCGCCAATATAAGCGGCGACGACAGTGACTATTGTGAATTCAGCCTTTTCGAGCGCGGCTCGCCACTCCGCGGCCACTGTGTCATTGAGTTCCATGCCGCCGGGGATACCCAGTTGACCGCAGCGGACGCCGAACGATTGCACGACGGCAAGATCGTCGCGATCGGCCCAGAAAATCACACCGGTTTCTCTCTCTCTCAAATTTCGCATCGCACTGGGACTCCGTTCCTGCTCCGTGATTCCAACAGCATCCGCGTCACGGCGACCGCGGCCGCCGATTCCTCCGGCAGACAAGCTTCGGGGCTTCGCCGGGAATTACAACAGTCGATAAAATACTCGAGCTCGGCTGTGTATCCGTCTGACTCGGCTATCGAGAGCTGAGTGTCGCCGCCATTCGCGCCGTAGAGTGTCGGCGCACGTCCTTGGGAGCTGTAGTCGAGCGTACCTTGATCCATGACTACGGTGTATTCCATCAGAAACGGATATGCTTTCGGATGATACCAGCCGCCGGTGATGAACGCGCTCCATCCGTCCGGATAGCGCAGCTCCGCCGATATCACATCAATACCGGAACTCAGAGCTTCGTAGCCGCTGGCCGAAACTTGCTTCGGCTTGCCGAAAAGCAGGAGACACATATCCACATCGTGGATGAGCAGATCGAATACGCCGCCGCCACTTTGTTGGGGGTCGGACAGCCACTCACTCCAGCCGGGTGCGGCGCAACGGCGCCGGAACGTCGCGAAACGCGGAGCGCCCAATCGGCTTGCTCCGATGGATTCGGCCAACGCAGTGTAGGCGGGTAAGAATCGCAACACGTGCGCGACCATCAGAACGCGATCGGCGCTGCGCGCGGCGGCGAGCATTTCTTCGCAGGATTTGACGTCGAGCGCCATGGGCTTCTCGACAAAAACGTGTTTTCCGAGATTCAATGCGGCAATGGCCACGGGCGCGTGCAGGTTTGTTGGAAGACAGATATCGACCGCATCGACGCGGGGGTCGTTGAGAAGCGCGTCGATCTTGGTATATTTCGCAATGTTATCGAAATCGAAACGGCCGCCTCCCGGCCCGAGATTGCCTTGGATAGCGCTCATTTCGCCGCTGAGTTTGCGCGGATCGCGGCTACAGACCGCGGTCAGTTCCGCGCCGGGAATGGATCTCAATGCTTTGAGATGCACGGCGCCCATGAATCCTAAACCAAGCAAGCCTATTCGCACGGCGCCTCATAATATCACGCGCCAAACTTGGTAAGATCATTCTCGAATGTTGATACTGGCCGCCATTCTCGGAATTCTGGTTTACGGCGTGGTCGCCGCGACGTGGGGCACGGTCAACCCGACGCTGGGGTTCAACGATGCGCAGAATGGCACAATTGCGTTCGCGCAAGCGATTGGGTTGGTGATTGCGTCCGTTTCGGTTGGACCGCTGATCGATCTCAAGGGCAAGAAGATCTCGATGGTTGCGGGACTCGCGCTGATTTGCGCGTCGCTGGCGTTCCTTCCGAGCGCGGGGCGCGATTACACAGAGGTCCTTGTGACCTTGGCCGTTCTAGGATTCGGCGGAGGCGTACTGGTGACGGCCGCGAATGCGTTGGCTTCGGATGTTAACCCGTCGCGGCGCGCCTCGATGCTTAACCAGTTGAATCTGTTTTTCGGGCTGGGGGGGCTGCTCACTCCGCTAATCACGGCCAATGTCCTAGGCGGTAATGCGATCGGCATGTGTTATCTGGCTGCCGGCCTGGGCGTCGTAACGCTGATCGTCAATATGGCCACGCCGATGCCCGCGCCGACTGGCGAGCGGGGTTTCAAGGGCTCGGAAATCGGACTGGTTGTGGGGCGGCCGGCGCTTTATTTGTTAGCCTTGATGCTCTTCCTTTATGTTGCGTGCGAGGTGGGGGTTTGGAATTGGCTGGCCCGATATCTGGTGCAGGTACGCGGTTTGGATAAGAGTTCGGCGCTGAATGTTCTGTCGCTGGGATTTGCGCTGGGATTGCTGATCGGCCGTGTCATCGCATCGCGAATCCTGATCCGAGTTTCCTCGCAAACCGTGACTTTGGCGGCCTCGGCGGCGATGGCAGTCACTACCTTGCTGATGCTGTGGACCAGCACGCCGACAGGCGCGTGGATCTCTGTGTTCTGCGCAGGTCTTGCGATGGCGCCAATGTTCCCTACGACGCTGGCGATTGTGGGCGACGTGTTTCCACGGATGACTGCTACAGCGATGGGGATTGTGATTACGTGCGGCTGGATCGGGTTGGCCGTTAGCTCACCGATTATTGGCGAGGTGGCGAACTCATCCAGCCTGCAGAGCGGCCTGCTGTTGCTGCCGGCGTTCTCCGTGGCGTTGATCCTGGTGAATTTGGCGCTTCGCCCTATGCTGAAGAAGAGGGCTTGAATATGAAAAATATCCTCGCGGTTCTTTTGCTTTGTTCCGTGTTTTCGCTTCCCGCTCTATCGATGAAGGAGGGCGGGCCGTTTGCGGGCCGATGGGATATCACCATCACGCCTCAGGCGAATCCCGATAGTCCGCCGAAGAATCCCGCACAGCTAGAGCCCTATCCGGACTGGATGGAAGTAGTGGCGCATGACGGCAAGTTGGATGTCAGGATGGTGGCTCGGTCGGGCAGCGTACACCCCGTGAGCGATGTCAAGTCCGATGGCGGGAAGTTGAAGTTGGTCATATCCCCGGCCGCCAAGGGGCCTGCCGTCACCTGGGAGTTGGAGAGCAAAGGCAACAACCTGACTGGCGTGCAGAAGCGGGGGGATATGGTGACGGCACGGGTGGCCGGAGTGCGCGCGCCGGAATTGAAGCGGAAGGCGCCCAAGAGCTGGACGGACCCCGAGCCGCTCTTCAATGGCAAAGACCTGACTGGATGGGAGCCGATACCAGCCGGGGCCGTTAATCATTGGGCGGCGCAGGATGGCGTGCTGGTGGATACAGAGCATGGCGCCAACCTAAAGACCACGCGTAAGTTCGACGACTTCAAACTGCACATCGAATTTAACTGTCCCGACGGGGGCAACAGCGGCATTTATCTTCGTGGGCGCGACGAGATTCAAGTGGCTTATGAAAAGCCGGGCGTCGAGGATAAGTTCCATGACATGGGATCGATCTACGGGTTTGTTGCGCCGTCGGTCGAGTCGCCGCGCAAGCCGGGTGAATGGGAAAGCTTCGATGTTACTTTGGTGGGCCGCTATGTCACCATCGTGCGGAACGGCGTGACGACAGTGGACAACCAGGAGATTCCGGGGATTAGCGGCGGCGCTCTGGATGCGAATGAGGGTGAACCCGGGCCGTTCTATCTGCAGGGCGACCACACGGGTGGGATGAAGTATCGCAATATTACTGTCTCGGTTCCGAAGAAGTAGCGGGATCACGAGTTATTTGGGCCGTGGCGTTTGATCCTAACAGAGTTTCGAGCAGCGGAGTCTGCGGATAGGGATGGCCGCGGTATCTACGGAATCCTTCCCCATAAGAGATGCCCCAGGGCAGGCCGCACGCGTGAGTGGCGGAATCCATTTGCTGGAGATAGTCGTCAACGCCGTGTTGCCGGGCCAGCCAGGCGCGTTGACTTTGGTGGCATGCCAGCATCTGGCGTTTCAGCTCGCAGACTGAAATAACGTCGACGCAGAAGTCCGGCGGGATGCGGCGGCCTTCGCGGTCCATGCCCTCGATAGGATCGGTGAAATAAAGATGTGGTATGGCCGGAAGCGCCGGTGAGGGGTCGGCGGCCCCGGTGCGATACAGGGGGACCGATGACGCGAAGCAGGCGTCGCGCACGAGGGCGCTGGTTGCCTCATGATCGGGCATGTAATCGATGGGCGAGGCGGTGATGACAAGATCCGGGTGCGCGCGCCGCAGCAGCTCCGTGACGCGCCGCCGCGAGAGATCGTCGTTAAATATCGCCATGTCTGAAAAGCCCGCGCAAGTGTAATGTGCGCCGATGAGCGCGGCGGAACGCGCCGCCTCCTTGTAGCGGATTGCGGCGATCTCCTCCCCCGTGTGTTCGGCCGAACCGCAATCGCCAGAGGTCATGGTGGTGATGGCGATGTGGTGTCCTTTACCGGCGAGTAGCGCGAGCGTGCCGCCGGCCAGAATCTCCAGGTCGTCCGGGTGAGCATGTATTGCGAGGATAATAGCCATATCTCATAATTGTTCAGGAGAAGACTTCCATGCTGCGTGCGTTGTTGGTTGGCCTTTTGATTCCGGTTTCGATGGCGGCTCAAGTGCCGCGCAACCGCGCGCCTTACCCGAACGAACAGTGGGTCCAACTTTTCAATGGTAAGGATCTCACCGGTTGGGTGAATGTAGGTCATGAGAAATGGACCGTGGAGGACGGCACGATTCATGGCCAGGGCGTGAGCAAGGAGTACGGCTATCTGCGGACGGAGAAGCCCTACAAAGATTTCTGGCTGTCCATACGATTTAAGTGCGAAGACGACGGCAACAGCGGAGTCTATTTCCACACTGAGTTCAAGCCGGGAACAGTGGATGTCTCGAAGGGGATGCAGTTCGAGATCGACCGGACCCTCAATCACCATAACGGAGGGCTTTACGGCGATGGGCGTGGATGGATCGCGTGGCCGTCGCCGGAATATGAACAGGTCATCCGTCCGACAGACTGGAATGAGTTCCTGCTCAAGGTGGAGGGCAACCACATGGCGGCGGTTCTGAACGGAATTACGGTCATCGATTTTACCGACCCTACACCGAAATCGTTCGACGGATTCATCGCGCTGCAGTTGCATTCTGGAGGCGAGGGCAATATGCGTTTTAAGGACATTTACATTCGCGATATGTCGGTGCGATAGCCTCAGAGCGAAGGCAATCGGAAGTATTCGCTTCGTCGTTTCATAGTAGAATCTTGTTCAATGCTTACTACTCGTCGCGGGTTTTTGTCGTCAACCGCCGTGGCTCCGTTTCTAGCTGCTGCGGCCCCTTCCCGCCTGCCGATCCGCAAGGCGGTTGAGTTCAGCATGCTGCCGCGGTCGCTCGGCGTTCACGAAGCCTTTCAGCTTGCCAAGGGCGCCGGCTTCGAAGCGATCGAGTGCCCCACTACGCCGGATACCGCCAAGGCCGAGCAGATGCTGGCGGCATCGAAGGAAGCGGGGCTTCCCATTCATTCGGTAATGAATGCGGAGCACTGGCGCAGCCCGCTGTCATCGTCAGACCCTGCGGTGGTGGAAAAGAGCATGGAGGGGATGCGCGCGAGCCTGCGCAATGCAAAGCTGTGGGGGGCTGATACGGTTCTTCTGGTTCCCGCAGTCGTTAATCCGGAGACGAGCTATGCACAGGCATGGGAGCGCAGCCAGCGTCAGATCCGTAAGCTGATTCCGCTTGCCGAAGAATCGAAAGTCATCATCGGGATCGAGGAAGTGTGGAATAAATTCCTGCTAAGCCCTTTGGAGATGGCGCGCTATGTGGATGAGTTTCAATCCCCTTGGATTCGCTCTTATTTCGATATTGGAAATGTAGCTATCTCGGGATATCCGCAGGATTGGATCCGCACGCTGGGCAAACGGATCGTGAAGTTGCATGTGAAGGACTTCTCATTCAAGAAGCGGCTGGCCGAGTTTACTCCGCTGCTGGAGGGCGAGATCGATTGGAAGGCCGTACACGCGGCGTTGGCGGAGATTGGGTACCAGGGCACCGCTACCGTGGAACTCAACGGTGGCGATGGCGCTTATCTCAAAGAGGTCAACAATCGGTTTGAGAAGATCTTGACCGGAGATGTGTAAGAGTCGATCGGTCAGCGAATCGACTCCTCCATCAAGGCGAAAGTATTCTTCTCGATATTGGATGACGCCGGCAGAAGACTGACTTCCGGAGAACGAACCGCGTGCCCGGCCGGAAACGCGACATCAATTCGTTTCGAAACTAGATTGCGTTTCGTCAGCAGCCATCCGGAAATGTGTCCGGCCGTGGGCGACGCGGGCAGATGGAACGTGAGTTCCAAGTTGTGTTTTCCCGCGGGGAGATTGGTCCAGAACCAGTGCCATGCGGCGCGTCCTCCGTTCTCGAGGGTCAGATCGACGGGCTTGCCATTATCGAGTGCTTCGCCCTTTACGCCGCGGAGTTCCTGTTCGGGCTCAATGAGAAATGCTAACTTCGCTTCGCGGTAGTCCGACGGGACCTGGATCGCGGCCGTCACATGCACCGTACGCTCCTCGCCAGCCTTGCCTTCGACACGAAGAGACGCAGGTGAGTAGCTGAGTCCCGTCTGCGCTGTGGAAGCGCCGAAATGCAGCGACAAAGTGTTGCCGGGACGGGATTGCACAGGAACCTCGGCGCCGTCGACTGCGATCTTGGATGCGCCGCTGCCTGCCACCCGAACGGTTTGTGTGGAACCCTCCGGGGCATAGACGCGAAGCTGTGTGGACCCGTCGGCCGCTTTTTCCGCCGTGTATCGCGCCCCTTCGATTCCCAATTGGTCTTCGGCGGCAGGGCGCATCTCGAAGAGAATCTCCTCATAGCCGCCGAGCTGGAACGTGAGCGTGTCGCCAAAATGTACGGCGCCGGACTGCACCTTGCGATAGGGATACTGAATTTCAAGCATCTGCGCGCGGTCCGTCTTCTTGAAGCCGTCTTGCTCATCGATTTTCAACTTGACCGTGCGGGGCGCGACAAAGGGATTGCGCAGGGTGACGATGGATCGTTCAGCGGAAGAGTGGACGTACCCGTAAGGTTCGCGTTGCGCTGGATCACCCAGCACCATGGTGGAGTTGTCGAGGAGCGGGTGAGCATTGATTTGCGCCCACTTCGTGGTGTTGCCCAGACGCGTCCATCTCTTCATGCGACAGAATGTCGGGCGAGATGTATAACTCATACATCATGTTGCCGACGCTGTAATAGTGAACCACTTCGTCCTGCCAATCGTCGAGGAACTCGCTCTTCCCGCCCAGCATGTTGTATTTCCCTTTAATGATGCCGTGCGTCATCAGGGATGAGATAGGGAACTGCGCATGGTGGGCAACGAAATCGCTGTAGAGGACCGAATCTCGATAACTGACGGCGCTCTGCCGCGGCGCCAAGGTGGGGACGGAGGGCAAGTATCCGGAATCGGCGCCGCCCATCCAGACCGTGTCCGTGTAGCGAAGCCACCAAGGGCTTAGCCAGAGACTGGTGGTGATGTTGAGGAAGACCTTCGGATCCTGCGTGCGGAGCGTCTTGAGGATATCGATGAGCGCGCGGGCGTCGGCTTCGCGCGAGTAAATGCCTACGGGATGCCCATGGTCCGGTTCATTGCAGCCGAAGGGCGTACCGTCGATCTTGAAATAGTTGATGCCGGATTCCTTCTCGTAGCGCAGCATGGTGTCACGCAGGAAGCGGCTGTAGTTCTTTCCGGCGATGCAGAGGTTCTGTCCATCGGAAGTGATCTCCATGCCTTCTCTTTTGCCGGTAGCCAAGCGGACCGGCCTTTGGTTGTAACCGCCAATCGGGCCAAACCAAAGTCCAAGACGGCTGTCGATGCCCTTCAACGCGCTTACTAAGTCTGTGAAGCCACCGGGAAATCGCTTCTCGTCGATGGCCCATAGTTTCTGCATATCGTCCCAGCCGTCGTCTAGGACGAAGGAATCCATGTGCACGCCATATTTCTTGAATAGCATGTCGTTCAGCACGGGACGCGCGCCAGCGTATTGTCGTGGTTCATCGCCAGTCGCTGTAGGTCATACCAGGAGTTATACAGTGCAAAGGGCTTCACCGGCGTGACCCTCATGCGATCGACGTAAGCCAAAAACTGCTGATGGACCAGACCTGTGGGCGCTACGCCGAATACCGCCGGCTCGCTGGTAAATCCTTCGGCGGGGATATTCAGGCCGACGTAACCGCCGAGGTCGACTTCGGAACCATGCGCCTGGTTAATTGCGGTGGGATACTCTTCCCCAAGAAACACGTCATCGGTAAACAGGGGTTGTCCGAAGCCGCCTTGCGAAAAGCGCGGCAAGCCCCATTCGTTCTTAGCCACGGACACGGAGTCGATAAACAACGTTCCCTGCTGCGGCTTGGGCATGGTCACCCATTGACGCATGAAGAAATCGTCCGGCTTCAACTCGTAGACCAAGTCGACTTTCGTGCCGCCGCGTCCGCCGCGGCCCCCTCTTCCCGCCCCTGGACGGTTCGAATCGAGGTGCAGCACGAGGCGCTTGCCGCCGCCGGCGATATCCTCTACCTTGCGATCGGCCACGAGCAGGCCGTGGGCAGTAACTATCCGCGGATTCTCGCTGCCAAAATCATAACCCACGCGCTCATAGATGAGCTTCATCTCGAACTCACTGCCGCCCAGCGCGTAGGCGTGGCCGGAGATCTTATTCACGAACCGTACGCTGCCGACCTCACCATCGGCGATGGAGATGGTTCGCTCCAGATAGTCATTACCCAAAACAAGAGAGGAGCCGGCTTCCCGTATGTAGACCGGACCGGCGGCAAGCCCCAAGCCGGCAAATTGCAAGAGCAGAAGGGAAAGCCTGCAAACTCTGGGCGTAGCCTGCCCAATGGCAAGAGAAAGAGAGCGATTCATGTAAGGGCCCTGCGTTTCCGTTTCTATTTAGAATGCAAAGCGGAATCCGATTTCCGCGTTGCGCGGCAGATTGTTCTGCACGAGCGTGGTCGTCCCGAAAAGCGGCGACGCTGGATTGGTGTTCGGCGCCGGCCAAAGCGGCGTGTTGAAGGTATTGAACGCCGAGAACCTTACGTCGAACTTGTAACGCTCTTTGATGTAGATGGTCCGGAAAAGGTTCGCATCCATCTGCGGCGCCGCTTGGGTGCGGATATTGCCGCTACGTAAGGGCGTGGTGACCAAGCGTATTGGCGGGGCGTTGCACCCAGCAGGCAGGCGAGGTATTGAACCATTCCGTAGTGGTCTCATTGCGAGAGCTTGGGATTGCATTCTTCGTAATAGCCGCTGCTGAACGCAATGGGCGATCCCGATCGATAGTTGAAGGACATGTTGACTTCCCATCCACCAACGATCTTGGAAATGACGCCCTGATTCAAGAAGTCTTTCTTCGGACCGACCGGCAACTCGTAGGTGCCACTCAGAACAAAGTATTGAGGGCGGTCATAAGTGACCAGAGCGCGCGCCAGCGACGTGTCTTGCGAATTCAGGTAGCTAGAGGCTTGCAGATTCTTCGAGAAGGTATAGCTCGCCAGGAATTGCAACCCATGTTTGAAACGCTTCTCTAGTTTGAACTGGACCGAGTTATACCAGTTCTTGCCGATAGGAACATTGCTCATGGTGACGCCTGTGAACTGCGGATATGGCGTAATCAGTGAGCTTTGGGCAATGGTCGGTTGAGTTCCCAGCGTGGTGCCGGCGAATGCCCCAATGCCGTAGAAGGGATTAGGAACCAACTTATTTAGATAGGCGCTGCCTTGCGCCAATTGAGCGAGCGTCAGGAAGTTCAGACTCTGGCTGACGCCAAGTTGATAGGTGCGGCTGCCGGCGTAAGAGGCTTCCACTAAAAGGCCGCCATGTAACTCATATTGAAAGCCACCGGAGAATTGCCAGATATAGGGCGTCTTGGTTTGTGGATAATTGGACGAAATACTCATGCCGGCATTGGTTGCCAGACCGAGCGAGCTGCCAAGCGGCTCCAAAAGGCCGGTGGGGAACGGATTGCTCAGCGATGCCGATGGGCTGATAGCTGGACGAGCTGGTGAGCACGTTGGTGGTGCGGGAGAAGTTGGTGGTGGGGTTGGTGGGTTGGTTCGGTATAAAAAGCTTTCCAATGCCTCCGCGAAACACCAGTGGTTTCGACTGCAGGACCTTGTAAGCAACGCCCAGGCGTGGCTGGAAGTTCAGCCAATCCGGGTTGAAGGCCTCGCGCGTCACGCCATTGACGCCGGCATAGGTCAACCCACCCATCAGATTCGGCATGCCGGGAACGGCTGACCGGAAAGGGGGCATTCAGATCGATATAGCCAACCTGCTGGTTGTGGCGCTCTACGGCAGGAGACTGTTCCTCCCAGCGGATGCCCAGGTTGAGCGTGAGGCGGCGGTTGACCTGCCAATCGTCCTGGTAGTACAAAACCGGATATCGGAATGAGAAAAGAGTGCCCGCATTGACGGTGACGCTGCCGCTACTGATGTCTCCCAGAAGAAAAGTGCGCGATGGCATTGCCGGAGTTCGGATCGGCAAAATCCGGCGTCTTGCGCGTCCAGCCCGTGTCAAACGAATAATTGCCCATGCCGTTGCTGCGTGGCGAGTCGGCAGTTTGGATCACGCGGTACTCGCCGCCGAATTTCATGGAGTGGCTTCCGACGATGTGAGTCAGTCCCACGGAAGCAGTGTAAGTGCTCTGCGGGTTGATATCCAGTTCGTTCTGGCCCGTGGAGGTGTAGTTGGTGAAGTTGAAGATGGGAAACTTGTTGGAGATGGGAAGCTCGCTGAGCAGGCTCTGCGGGAAACCGAGGGCGGTGATGCTGACGGGGTTGTAGATGCTTGGGTTCTCGTAGAAGAGATAAGAGACGCGCGATGTCGAGGAGCGTGCGCGGGACTCAGGGTGCCCACGGTGTCGAACATGGCTCCATCGTTGAAGCGTTCCGCATGCAGGATCGAGGTGGCGGGCGTGCCCCAGCCGTTATAATCGATCCGTCCACCGTCCCGGAAGCTTCGGTTTGCGCGGGCATAGACTCGCCACTTCTCGTTGATGAGGTGGTCTACGCGCGCGATCAAGTTACCGAAATCGTCGTGTTCGCCGACATTTCCGCCGTAATAATTATTCAATCCGGTAAAGGCTTGGCCGGGCTGGTTGGGTAGGGGGATGTCTTTGAGTACGTTTACGGCGATGGGATTAAAGCGAGTTGACGGTATGACGTTACCCGGGAATGGCTGCTGAATGTACTGCGAATTGGTGGCGGTGAGGGGCAGCGCCGGATTGTAATTCGGGTTTAGCGAGACCGTCGCCGGATCATAGATTGTGTATAACTGCGAGGCGCTCTTGTAAGTCTGGGAGAAATCGCCGGCGCGCTGTAGCGCCGTGGGTACGGTTTCGGTAGCGGGCTGCGGCACGAATTCGCGGTAGCGCTCCTGCGAAAACATGAAGAACGTACGGTCCTTGCCGTTGTATAACTTGGGAATTCTCACCGGCCCGTCTAATTCCCACCCGTACTGGTCGATGGGATGTTGCGCGCGGGGCGCGCCGGCAGCGTTTTGTGAGAACGGGTTGGCATCGAGGAATGTGCGGCGCAGGTACTCGTACGCCGCTCCATGAAAGTTGTTGGTGCCGGGCTTAATCGAGAGGTTAACGACGCCGCCGGAGGTCCGTCCGTATTGGGCGTCATAGAGGTTTGTTTGTACTTTGAACTCCTGCGTGGCCTCCACCGGTGGCACATAAGCAAGTTCGGATCCGGTTACGGATGAATCATTGGGCGCGCCGTCGATCTGGAAGGTGTTGAGACCGTTTTGGCCGCCATTGATCGAAAAGTATCCGATGGCGCCCTGGTCGATGGGCCGGGAGTACAGAAGGCTGTTGGTGTAGTTAACGCCTACGGCCTCATTCATTAACGTAAACGGGTTGTGGCCGTTCAGAGGCATGTCGGCGATGGCCTTCTCATCCACCACCTGACCGCGGCTACCACTGGCGGTTTCGAGTAACGGCGCCTCGCCGCTGACAATCACTTTGTCGCTGGACTGACCGATATCGAGGCGCACGTCGATCCGTGTGCGGTCGTTGACGCGCAATTCGATGGGCCCGCGATCGGTGGTTTTGAAACCAGGTTTCTCGACCCGCAGGGAGTAGTTCCCGGGAACGAGGAATGGAATCACGAAATCGCCATCGCCGGCGCTCGTAGTAGAAGAGGACACGCCGGTCTCGGTGTTGATTGCCGTCACCTTGGCAAGCGGCACGGCGGCGCCGCTGGGGTCGAGAACGGCTCCCACGAGAGTAGCGCGGTATTCCTGCGCGGAGAGTAATCCCGCGACGAGGAGGAAGACAACGAGTGCCGACAAGTGTCTCGGGTTCATCCTTGGATGATAAGCCCGGGAAAGCTAAGATTCAAGGAAAATGTCATAAAAAGAAAGGAAACGACTTACCAAGTAAGATTTGAACGAAAGGAAAATCGCAGATAATTAGCCGGTTCCGGCGAGGACTTACCTGGTGTGCGCAGCCTTTAGGGCCGGGGATCCTTGCGGCGGATTCGATCCCAGCCAGGCGATTCGACAACCCGCATTGCGGCACCTTCGCCGGCGCTGATGAGCGCGGCGGCATCGGGATGTTTCCGGAGAAGGACCAATCCCCTATCCACGCCCAGAACGCTGAGCGCGGTCGATAGCGAGTCGGCATCCATTCCCATCCTTGCTACGACGGTCACTGTGATGGGCATCGTAAGACCCATATTCGTAGCCGGATCGATGATGTGCGAATAACGGACGCCGTCGATGTCGAGATGCTGCTCGGAATCCCCGGATGTTGAGATGGCGGCGTTGTGCAGTTCCAAAACGCGATCCAACGCGCCTTCTGAGCCCCCGTGGCTGACGCCGATTTGCCATCCGCGCTTGCCGGGTGGAGCGTCGCCTATTGCCAGATCGCCGCTGGCCGCCACCAGGGCGCTTCGAATGCCGCAACGCGCCAAAACCAATAGAGCGGCGTCGGCGGCGTAGCCTTTGGCAATCGCACCCAGGTCAAGCTGCATGCCCGGCTCATCGAGCAGGACCGTTCGAGCCACGGGGTCGAGATTGAGCTTACGGTAACCGCATCGGCCGGCGGCCTCGCGCAGGGCCTGAGGCGAGGGAAGGCGATGGTCGATGCGCGCCTGGCGCCACAGGCGGATGACTGGTCCCATCGTGACGTCGAAGGCGCCAGCCGATTCCTCCGAGAGCTTCCGGGATACCTTCAAGACGCGAAACAGATCCGGGCTGACTTGGACCGGAATGCGGACGGCGCTGCTGCAGATCCGGTTCAACTCACTGGCGGGCTTGTAATCGGAAAGGGCATCGTCCAGTTGCGCGACGCGATCGAAAGCGGCTCGAAACGCGGCGGCGCTTTGTTGGGGGCTTTCCGCATACAGCTTGATGCGAATCAGCGTGCCCATGTGCGGCTCGGCCGCTTCAAATAGCAGTTGATCCGCTGCTTGAGCGCGGGACTCCGACGCAAGCGATGCCGCCCAGGCAAACCAGGCCACCGCCGCAAGGCGACGCCACTTACTGATCGTCTTGAACACCGCTATTCCAGTAACGGTACATTTCGTCCGCGCTGGGCGCTTTAGCTGGATGCACGAGGCGGAAACCGAGCCACTGGGCGTCGGTCTCATACCAGATGCTCTTGGGCAGTTGCGGGTCCTGCTGCTTCCAGGCAGGGTCGGACGGAACGCGCGCGGCGCAGCGCAGCTTGTCTGCGGCGTCATTCCACGACCCGCCCCGCACGGCGTGCGGATAGGGTTGCGTTGCCTTGACCCAGGGATTCGATTCGCTGCCGGCGGTGTAGGGCGAATACTGATCGAGGGTCCATTCCATGACATTGCCTTCCATGTCATACAGGCCCCATTGGTTGGGTTTCTTCGTTCCCACCGTGTGATACTTGCCTTGGCTGTTCGCCGAATACCAGGCGTAATCGGCCAGTTTCGCCGGATCGTCGCCGAAGGAATAGGCGGTGGTGGCGCCCGCGCGGCAGGCATATTCCCATTCCGCTTCGGTTGGCAACCGGTAGAACTCGCCCAGCTTGGCGCTTAGCCATTCGGCATACTTATTCGCGGCGTGCTGAGTCATGCTGATGGCCGGGAAGCCGTCGATGCCCATTCCAAAACTCATTTCCACGTAGGGCCGCGTGGGCCGGCTGACGGCATCCACAATGGCGTCCTTGGAAGCTGCCGGTCCGCTCTGATCGTCAAACATGAAGAGCCGGTACTCGTCCCAAGTCACCTCGCGCGCCTGCATGGAGAAAGCGTCAATCCGCACTTTGTGGCGAGGCTGCTCATCTTTTTTTCCGCTTGGATCGCCGGGCGCCGAGCCCATCTCGAACTCGCCCGCGGGAACCGGAACAATGTCGTAGGAGACGGTAGTGTTGGGAATGGTGATATGCGCCGCGCCCTGCTTGCGGGCGGAATCCGTCTGATGCGCTTGGATGCGGGCGTAAATCCGTTCGACGTTGGCGCGCTCTTTGGCAGCGTCCTGGTTTGCACCGCCAGCCTGAGGGGCGGCGCTCTGAGGGCGCGCGGCGCGACAACATCCCGGCGGCCAACCACGCTGTAAGCAATCGCGACATTGGTCCGTGCGACGCTAGATAAGTTTCGTAACGCCAGGCCGCGCGAGGGGCGGCACGTCGAATTTGGCGTTCCACTCCAGGTGTTCCGGGAAAAGCCTCTCCTGCGAATTCATCGCTTCCTCCCAGGTGACCTGTTTACCGGTGTAAGCCGCCATGCGGCCCATGATGGCAAGCATGGTGGTGGTGGTCATGCGCTTGCCGTCATTCATTGGCTTGCCCTTGCGGATGGAGTCGAAGAGCAGGTCGTGCTCCCGCTGGTACATGTTGTATTGCTGCCCGCTGAAGGTCCAGTTCGTCTTGCCTTCGATGCGCGGTTGAGGGCCCCGGCCTATAGTGCAGGTCCCATCGATGCCCAACATGTAGTCGGAATTCTCGTTGTAGCAGCCCACGATCTGCCGGTTGGCCAGAAACGCGCGGACGCCGTTCGGGTAGAGGTAGTTCACTTCGAAGTGGTCGTAAATGTTGCCGCCCTCCGCGGGAATGGCGCGGCCGCCCACGCCCACGCAACTTACCGGAGGCACGTCTTGCATGGCCCAGGAAATCTTGTCGGCGCTGTGCACCGCCTGTTCCACGAGACTGTCGCCGCAGAGCCAGACGAAGTTATACCAGTTACGAATCTGCCACTCGACGTCACTCATGCCGGCAGGGCGCGAACTGGCGGGCGGCATTGGCTTCACGGGGTTTGTGTAGTAGGTGGCGTAATAGGCAACCAGCCGGCCGATGGCGCCGCTTTCCACCTGCGCGAAGGTGTCCTGAATCATGTTGTTATAGCGCCAGCAGAAGCCCGCGACTAGCGAGAGTTTCTTTTCCGCCGCCTTGGCGGCCGTCTCGCCTACCCAGCGGACGCCGGGGGCATCCGTGGAGACCGGCTTTTCGCAGAAGACGTGCTTGTTGGCGGCGATGCAGGCGGCCAGATGCATGGGGCGGAAGCCGGGAGGCGTCGCTAGAAGCACAACATCAACGCCGCTATCGATTACCTTCTGGTAGGCGTCGAGCCCGATAAACTGATTCGCGGGGTCCACTTTGACCCGGGGGCCGTTCTTGGCATTTCGCTTCAGGGTTTGCAGGCATCGTTCCGACATGCGACGTGATCGACCTCGGCTATCGCGGTGAGTTCGGCGTATTCGTCGGCCTCCAGGGCTTGGGCGGCGGCGCCGCTGCCACGACCTCCGCAACCCACCAAACCTACTTTGATGGCGTTGGTGACGGTCTGGGCCGAGAGGATCGCGGGAAACCCGGCGCCGATCGCCGCGCCTAAAGCGGTACTGGTCGTCTTAAGAAAATCCCTGCGGCCGGAATTTGAATTTTCGTCGTTCATAAGCCCTCGCTTATAAGAACTTTTGCCGTTATTATACACCCCGTGGAATAGGGGGACCTTTCCTGAGGCAAGAAAACGAATACCGTTTATTTGCCTTTTCCTTTGCTCGCTTGCGCCAGTACGCAGTAATATTCCTGAAGATATGCCTGATCTGGATTTCGGATTGAAGGGAAAACGGGTGGTGGTGACCGGGGGCGCTAACGGCATTGGGTTCGCAACCGCCCGGTTGTTTGCCGCTCATGGAGCGTCCGTCTGGCTTTTCGACCTGGAACACGAGAAGCTTCACGATGCCGCGCGGCAGATTGGCGCCGACGCCTGCGTGGCCGACGTCACCAGTCCCGAGTCTCTCGATGCCGCCTTCCGAACGGCTGGGACGCCGGACATTCTGATCGCCAACGCCGGGACGGTTTCGGAAGCGGCTTTCTGGGAGCAAACGCCGGAAGAGTGGCAGCGTATTTTGGCTGTGAATCTTTCCGGGGTGTTTCACGCTATGCAGTTAGCGGCGCGTCTGATGAGGCAGCAGTATCGCGGCGGCGCTATTGTGGTCACCGCGTCCACCAATTCCTTCGACGGCGAAGCGCGGCTTGGAGCCTATAACGCGAGCAAGGCCGGCTTACTCGGTTTGGTGCGTACGGCGGCCAACGAATTGGGGCCTTATCAAATCCGGGTGAATGCCGTTTGCCCGGGCTTGATTCGGACCCGCTTGACCACGGAGAGCTTCGCGAATCCGGCGATACTGCAGAAATACTTTCAACAGATTCCGTTAGGGCGCGGCGGCGAACCAGACGAGGTCGCGCAAGCCATTGTCTTTCTAGCTTCCGGGTTGGCTTCCTATATTACCGGAGCGACTCTATTCGTCGACGGTGGTCAAATGGCGTCGAAGTTCGGCACGTGGACCGAAGACGACGCCGAATTTATCGATGGCCGATGGCGCCTGCGAAACCCCCGCTAGCAATGCCTCAAAGCGCCGCTCACTTCGAGGCGGTGACGGCATGGTCTGCGACGTACTTCGACCACTTATCGGCGATGGTCCGGTCGCGGCGAACGCCTTCGCCGTTACGGTAGAGTTGGGCGGCGTTGTTGGCCGCGCGAAGATTCCCACCTTCCGCCGCTTTGACCCACCACTTCCCAGCTTCGTCGTAGTTCTGCTCTACGCCCTTGCCATCGGCGTACATCATACCGACCGCTTCTTCGGCAGGTACATAGCCCTGTTCGGCGGCTTGCATCGTGTACTTGAACGCCTGCGCCGGATTTCGCGTGCCCGCCTGGCCGTCGCCGAGATTCTTGCCGAGAAGGCTATCGCCGCCAAGACAGAACAAGTCAACTGGCTCCTGAGTTCCACGGTTTCCGGGGTAAGTCACACCCGTCGCCGATTGTCCCCAGCCGCATACGCGATAGTCCACCAGATCGCCCGCCTGCTTGGCGGTGATCTCGTCCAGCCATTGCCTCCAGCCACCGGGCGGAGTCTTGATTTCCGGTGCTACGCCCGGTTTATAGTCGGGGTCGCGTACAGGAGCGAGCGCCAGGTAAGCCACGGCGTGTAGCGGTTCGATGTGCTCGCCGAGAAGCGCAACCAGTGCCTCGAACATCGGAGGATCCTGGCGTACGCCCTTCGCCTGGAGCGCCACTGCCTGGCGAATCGCATCGGCCGCGTCGATGCGGTCCTCGGGCTTGCGGTCGTGGTCCAGCGCGGCATGGATCAGCGCATCCTGAGCGGCTTGAGAGCGCCAGTTGGCGTACATCGCGAGGGCGCCCACCGCGCTGTGACGTACCTCAATCGAAGGGTCGGACAGCAGGCGTCCCAAAGCAGTCGCCGTAGCCTCATCGAAGATCGCGTGCTTACAGGTTTCCGCCGCGGCCGTTCGGACCTTCGCATCGCGCGATTCGAAGAGCTTTTGTACCACGACTCCAGCCGGAGCCCCACCAACCAGCGCCACGAGCCGGATAATAGCCGTCGACCGGCGCTGGTGGATTCCGGCTTGAATGCTTCAAAAGGTTGGCTTCCTCGGCGAAGGGGCAACATTCTTATTTCGAAGACGTGTGGCCCATCCAATCGCGTCGTCATTGCTGACCGGATGGTATGTGCTCTCCCAATGTCTGGAACTCGCGGTAGATTACGTGGTAGCCTTTCGCATTGACGCGTTCGATAGGTGTCCCGGACGGTAGTGAGATGGTTGCGAGAGGTCACGCAATCCCAAAACCATGTAGATTTCGGGCGCGGACTTTTCAAAATCAAAGGCTCGTTGGTCTCCGACGCCATCGTCCACCAACCCCAACTATAAGTGATGGCCGCCGTGAGCAACTGCGGGTGCATGGGCCGCAAACTCGGCCGAAACTTTGCCGCCTTCGCCTTTGCCATACGCGTAGATGCGGCGAGGATTGATTGGATATTTCGTCTCCGCCCAGGCAATCAGCTTGCGGATCGGTTCGTGATCCTCGGCCCGCATCTTGCCGTTCGGGTCTTGTGCGTGCGCAGCGAGGAGGACAAACCGGTCGCTAAGTCCTTGGCGTCTGAGAGACTCACGGACCGGAAAGAGGTCGTCGCCGGTCGGCCTGCCGTGCTCCTGAAAACACAGGAACAGCCCGACCTGTTTGGCGGGATCGGTAGTGCCCGCGGGCGGGATCCCGGCGGGCGCTTCTACAATGTACTGCACGATCGTATTGCCCGCGTCGTCCTTCAGGTCGGTCTCATTGGGCGCCCGGGGGGCGTGGTTCAGGGCCCTGGCCGGAGGACGTGTCGCTTGCTGCGCCAGAAGCGCGGCGGTCCCAAATAGGACCGCCGCGTCGGCTGATCTGCCGATTCGCGAAGAAACGAAGTTGCATATTCATCACCAATTAAGTGCCAGGAAAGCTGCGTGACGCGCGCCGGACTGCCGGAATTGCGCATGCTCAGAAGCCCGTCCGCAGTGACGGTGGTCGGGTTATTCGGATTATTCAAGCGTTGAAGAAGTCGACGTTGAATCCGCAGCTCGGCTCTCTCTCGGATGCTGGAACGAATTTGAACAGCGAAGCGTCCAGGAACCATTGATTCGGTCCGTGAAGATACTGGTTGCGCCACGGGTTCAGGTTGTTGTTGTAGGTGGTCCGCTGCACGGTGCCGTTGTTGAGCGGAATCCAAACGGTGTTGGTGTCCTAGTAAGACGAGAAGTTCGTGTCCGGCCGGAGCGTTGGGCGCGGAGCGTGGCTCCATAGGGAATTAGCGGGCGAGCCGCCGGCTTGTAGTCGCGGGCACGCCGCAAACGCCAATGCACTGGCCGGCCGCATTGTGTCTCATTGATCTGCGGCGGCGAAATGTATCCGTTGAAGTAGAGATACGAGGGAAGACAGATGCCGCTGCGGCAATCCTGCACGGGATATTGATAGCCGTACTGTTCGATCGGCGTCCCGTTAGGATAATTCGTGGTCGGCAAGGTGAAGTAATTGGTTCGCCACTGACCGGTTCCGGCGACCTGCCATCCGCCCGATCGCTTCTCGAGCACTCCATGAGCGTTCCCGCAGGAACCTTTCCTCTTCCGACGGGCAATTCAGAGACCCAGTTCTAGCGGATTGTCTGATGGGGGGCCGTAGTGTAGCGCTGGTAATTCAGGAACTGGTCGCGAGCCGTCGGATCGGTCGGAACGCTGCCAGGCAAGTAAGCGTTCAGGGTGGGAATCGGCTGGTGGAGCCCGATCCCGAGGTCACCTCGGTCATGCGAATTGGCAGGACTCCAGAAGGCCTGTACGGCAAGCCGTGTGAAAGCGGCGCTCGAATTCCAGATTGAGTGCCGTTGTAATTCGAATGGCCGAGGGGGCTGTATTCATAGACGCCGCCCCACACTTGACTGCCCTATGGGCGTGGTGGCGACCGCCGAAGTATAAGGCCGTTCGGAAGCGGCTGTCTTCTGAGTGGCATACCAGATATAGCTCGGCGTGGAGTCGTTATAGTTCACCTGCTGCAGCATGCGCGAGACATGGTTTCCGAGATAGGTCGCCCGGACAACGGTATTCGCCATGATTTCTTTTTCGATGGTGAAGTTCCAATCCTGTACGCGCGGATCGGCTTGATGAGGATCGAGAAAATATGCGCGAACCCTCGGGTGATCAACCGGGTGTCGTTGAGGTTGATGATGGAGTTCGGGAGTATTGACGCCCGCCACATATTGCGGAACGCTGCGCAATCCGTAGTTCGGCAGACCGTCCGGTGAGAGGGAGGTATTGGAAACGCTGTTCAGAAAGGTCGCCGACACCAACTGCGCGCGCTCTGTTGCGCGTTGAAGTAAGTTCGATCGGCTCGGTGTAATAAGAGATGCGATAGCCGCCGCGAACGACAAATGCTTTGCGGCCATCTCCTGCGCGATAGGCGAAGCCGAGTCGCGGTCCGAAGTTTGAAAAATTACGATAGACCAGAGTCGATGGCAAGCCGGCTTGTTGGTTCGTTTCCACGCTGCCGCCAAAACTCTGCAAAGCGGTGACGAGTGAGGGAAGCGTGTCTCCCAATTGCTTCAAAGCGATCTAAACTGGTTCCCAGGACATAAGCGCGCTTAGCCACGTCAAAGCCCATCAGAGCGCTTTGACGATCGGAGATGGGCGTGCGGTATTCCCAACGAAGACCCAGGTTCAGAGTCAGACGCTGAGTAGCCTTCCAGTTATCCTGGAAGTAGAGCGCATCTTCCTGACGCGCCATATAGACCCAGGGACGCGCGAAGGTGGCGCCGTAATCCATCGAGCCGAGGTACATATTGGCGACGCCTAGGCCGGTCAAAGGAAGCGCCTGCGGGCTGGCGGCCGTGGAGGAGGGGTCGTAGAGCGCTGTCGCCTGGGTGCTGAAGTCATAACTGCCGGCTGTGGGCAGGACGCTCTTGGGAATGCCTTCGTAGCGGTATTGAAAACCGAATTGAAGCTCGTGCTTACCCTTTACTTTGGTGGCGTTATCCTGCGCGGAGAAGACGTTGGTGATCAGGTAGAAGTATTCGCCGCCGAACGAGTAACCGCTGAGGTCTGTGCCGCTGATGCTGGGCCAGTTGGCTGCTTCGAACGGGTTGGGCAGGCCAAGCAGCGATTGCGCATAGTTGGTTTGGAAATCGCCCGAACCGCGGCGCTGAAAGTCGCGAGTGGCGCTGAGTAGCAACTCGTTGGTGAGGCTGGGAGAAAAGTGTGGACCCATTGATCGATCCGCTCAAATCGGGCCACCAACGCTGGTCGACGCCGGAAATTCCGTTCAGCATCTCGAGGTCCACCGGACTGGTAAGACTCGTGATGATGTCCGTAAGAGAACGCGTCCGTATAGCAGGTCGGAAGGCGAGAAGCGGTGGTCTATGCGGCCGGTTTTCACTTCCTGGTTCAAGGTGCGGGGAATCTGGCCAATCCAATTCTGGCCAACCAGTGGATTCACGTTGGGAAGATTAGGCACTGGCGTGATGCCGAAAAGGTACTTGGCAACCGGGCTTTCGCGCGACGGGCAGATGGTATTCACGACGTCGTTGCAACTCAGTGGAGTTCTGGAATAGTTCGCCGCTGTGGTGTACGGGTCGTAGAAGTTGTAGGGCCGTGCCCAGACTATCCGTAATGCCCCGGAAATCGCCGTTCCGCATGGCGATCGGTGGGAAATGACTGTTGCGACGTCGTGTATTGCAGGCTGCGGATATCTTCCCAGGAGAAGAAGAAGAACGTCCGGTTGTGGCCGTTATAGATTTTCGGAATGTAGACGGGCCCGCCAACCGATTCGCCCCATTCATTACGGTTCAGGTAGGGAGGCTTTATGAATGTGTCCTGCCGCATGCGAGCCACGCCGTAGCCGCTGTTGCGGTTGGTATAGAACAGCCCGCCGTGAAGCTGGTTGGTGCCGCTCTTGCTGGACATGATGATTGTAGTAGGGCGTGTGAATTTAGCGGAGGAGTTATTGGTTTCGACCTGCATTTCCTGAATCGTGTCAAGATCCGGCGTACGCGCGACATCCCATCCTTCCCACACTTCATTTTGCGCCGCGCCGTCGAAGGTCAGAGTCGTCGTGCCCGGCCGCAGGCCGTATGCCTGCACCAAGGCGCCGATACCGAAACCTTGGCTCGACCATGTCAGGTTAGGAACCGTAATCAAGAGGTTCTGATAACCACGCCCATTTACCGGGAGCTCCTGGATGCGTTGGGTCTCGAGGAGGTGGCCGAGCGTGGGGGAATCCGTCTGAACCATGGGAGTGACATCCATGACGTGCACGGTGGTAGTCGCTTGTCCAACCGTCAGGACGCCGTTGACCTCGGCATCCACTTGTACCTGAACGGTCAAGGTAGCTTCATAGGTTTGCATCCCCGCCGCGGTCATAGTGATGTGATACGGTCCCGGAATGACACCGGGAAAAACGAACAGTCCGGCTTGGTTGGCGACGGTTTTGCGCTCAACCCCGGTTGCCGTATCGGTGAGAGTCACCGAAGCAGAGGGGATTACAGCGTCGGTGGAATCGCGAACGCTTCCACGAACCGTGCTGGTGCTGGATTGCGCCCAGCCGACCGCACTCAAACAAGCAAATAGAAATGCAACTCTTAACCCCTGCATAAGCCCTCCTGGCCGAAACCCTTCTAGGGCGCGGCGGATTCTTTCCGTTTGGCACAGTCTAAACTTAAAAGATGGGGAATGCAAGTGCATTTTATTATTTTTGCTTGTTATTTACAGCTACCTGCTTTGTTTTGGCGGGCCAGATGGAGCGACGGGACGCCAGAGGAATCACGCAGGGTTTGGTTTTAGCGCCACTGCGGAGTATACTTTTTCGATGGCTGCCTTCCGTTGGGGTGTAGTGCCCTCGGTGATTCGGATTGCGCGGGCCTCGGTTTGTGTTGTCTTACTTTTGGCGACGGGGCGATTGATGGCCGCACAGCAGGGTCCAGTTGACGATTCGCGGGCCAACTATAACCTGGGGATCACCTATTTCCGGCAAGGACGACTGAAGGAAGCGCGCCCGTTCCTCGAAAAAGCGACAACGTTGTCGCCGCGCGCGCAAGACGCCTGGATGGCGCTGAGCCTCGTGCTGCTGGGATTGAACGATTACGCCGGCGCGGCCGGCCCTTTGCAGCACGCCTGCGAGTTGGCATCGGAAAATGACGCCTGCTATCTGGAGGGCCGCACCTTGTTCCTGCTGGCGCGCTATGACGAAGCCGTAAAGCCTCTGGAAAAAGCCATGCGTAGCGCGTCTGCGCAAGATCAGCCGAAGATCCATCGCGCGGCCGCATTGAACTTCGACAAATTGGGCAACAGCGCGGAGGCCGAGAAGTACTTCCGATCGGCGATAGCTATGTATCAAGCGCGAGAGGGCTCGAACGAAGACCCGCGGCTGGACTATGGGGCCTTCCTGGTGCGCCAGGGACGCGCCGCGGAGGCTTTGGAACCGATTGAGCATACGCTAAAGACATCGCCTCTTTCGGCGCGCGCCAATGCCGAACTAGGCCGCGCGCTGCTGGATCTGAATCGTGCGCAGGATGCCCTGCCGCGGCTCCAGAGGGCAGTTGAGTTAGATCCCCATACGTGGACGATGCGCATGCTGCTGGGCAAGGCGTATCTTCGTTTGGGACGCGCGGAAGAGGGAGAGCGAGAGCTGCGCCTGGGACGCGAAGGTTGGGCCCGGGACAATCACGGTTCATCCAAAGTCCAATAGCGGTCGCATTTGAGGTTGGCTTGCACCTGGTGGACGCCGCTTGGCCAGATCACCTCGACCGAGGCCACCGTATCCTGCGCCATGCCGAAGAACACCATGCGGTCGCTCGAAGAGCCATAGCCCACGGCAGTGGTTACTCGATTCCATTGCTGGCGTCCTGAAGCGCCGGTGACGTGCACCATGGCGCCGATGCCGTCGCGGTTGCTGCGGTGGCCGCGGAGGCGCACCGCGAGGTAATGATTCTGGTTGGCTGATATGTTGCGGAAGATGGCCGCTCGCTCTCCGATACGACTCACGACCACGTCCACGCGTCCGTCGCCATCCAAATCGCCGAAGGCCGCACCGCGATGCCATGCCGCCTTTTGAAAATCGCGCCCCGCCTGGCCGCTGACCTCGACGAATCGGTTCCCGCCGGCGTTGGCGAGCACCAGGTTCGGCTGGCGGGAGCGGCGGTGCGAATATTGCTCCACGTTGTCGTCGATTGCGCCGCACGCGGCGAACAAATCCTTGAGGCCATCGTTGTTGAAATCGAAGATACCGGAACTCCAGCCGGTGGAAGCCAGCGTCTGGCGGCCCGCACCGCTTGAATAAGTGATGTCCGCGAAGAGAGCTTTGCCGAGATTGCGAAAAACGGGGAAAGTTTCGCTTTCGTTGGCGGTTACGAACAGGTCTTCTCGGCCATCGTTATCGAGGTCGCGCGCGTCCGCGCCCATGGAACTGATGGCGCGGCCATCGTCATTGAAGGCTACCCCGGCGGTGTTCGCGACTTCCTTAAAGGTTCCGTTGCCTTCATTGCGGAATAGGAAATTGGGCACGGTGTCGTTGGCGATGAAGGCGTCGATCCGGCCATCCTGATCGAAGTCGAGGAAGCTCACGCTCATGCCCTTGCCGATGTGCGCTGCGATGCCGGATGAGGCGGAGACATCCGTGAAGGTGCCGTCGGCGTTGCTGTGATAGAGGCTGTTGGGAAGACCTTCGTAATATTTGGGGTGACAGTAGGTTCGAGCCTTGCCGATGGTACAGGGCGGCTCGTGCGCGGGCGACCAGCGCACATAGTTGACGACCAGCAGGTCCAGGCGGCCATCGTTGTCGTAATCGAACCAACCCGCCGAGACCGACCAGGGCTTGCTCGCGCCGGCGGGCGGATTGAGGCCCGCGCGCGCGGTGATATCTTCGAAGGTTCCATCGCCGCGGTTGCGATAGAGGATATTACGATCGACGCCGGCGATAAACAGGTCTTCCCAGCCATCGTTGTCGTAATCGGCCGCCGCTACGCCGGTGGCAAAACCGATGCCGGCCACGCCGGCTGAGAGCGTGACGTCGGTGAAGGTTCCATCGCCGTTGTTGCGGTACAGGCGGTTAGACCAGGAAGGGTCGGGCTTGTCCAGTGACGGTTGGCGCGCGCCATTGACGAAGTAGAGATCGGGGCGGCCATCGTTGTTATAGTCGAAGACTGCTACGCCGCCGGCCATGGCTTCGATCTGATGACGCTCGGGCGTTGCAGAGTTCCGCAAAACGAAGTCGACGCCTGCGCGTGTTGCGATGTCTTCGAAAGCGATGGGTTGCGGGAGCGGCGGCGCGGCGAAATATGCCAACAGACTCCCGCCGCAGGCGAACGCCGCGAGAGCAGCTAGCCAGCGCATGGTCGGCCGCGGCTAATTCCTGACGTAGCCCGGCCCTCTGAGAACGCGTCCCGGCAATGCGCCGGTGTGTTTGCCATCGTCAAGCACTACCTGTCCGTTCACGACAACGTACGAAATCCCGACTGCGTACTGATGCGGATTGGTAAACGTAGCGCGATCTGCCACCGTTGCGGGATCGAACACCGTGATGTCGGCGGCCCAGCCAACCTTGATTCTGCCGCGATCCGTAAGACTGATCTTTTCGGCGTTGGCGCTGGTCATCTTGCGAACGGCATCCTCAAGGGTGAGGGTGTGGAGTTCCCGCACGTAGCGGCCGAGCACTCGTGGAAACGTGCCATAGGATCGCGGATGAGGAATGGTTTTGCCGAGCGGGCCCTCGGGACTCATGGCCAAGCCGTCCGAGCCGATCGAGACATAAGGCTGCTTCAGCGCATACTGCATATCCGGCTCGGAATGATGGAAGTAAACCGTGGGTACGCTGCCGTTCTCTTCGAGCAGTAGATCGAGCAGATCGTTGACCGGGTCGCCGCCGCGCGCCGCGATTACGTCGCTCATGCGCTTGCCGATGAACTGTTTGTTTTTCGGATTGGAAAGGTTGACGAGCAGCATCGCGCTCCAATCTCCGCCCACTGCCAGATAGTGGTTATACCAGTCTGGCAGGCCGTTCAAAATATCGGTGCGAAGACGTGGGCGCAAGCTGGGATCGCTCAGGCGCTCGAGCATTTTCGAGTTTCCGCCATCGAACGCCCACGGTGGAACGATTGCGCGCAGATCGTTCTGCCCGGCGGTGTAGGGATAAACGTTCGCGCGGATATCGTAGCCTTCGCCGCGCGCCTTGTCGATCATCGAAATGATCTCGTTCATCTGGCCCCAGAACTTCTTGTCCGCAATCTTCAGATGGATGATTTCGACGCGGATATTGGCGCCTTTTCCGATGTTGATGGATTCCTCTACCGATCGGAATACGCCCGCGCCTTCATCGCGCATGTGAGTCGCGTAGATACCGCCGTATTCCCTGGCGACCTTCGCCAAGTCGATCAGTTGCGCCGTGGTGATCAGGTTCGAGGGCGGCATCAGAAGCGACGTGGCGAGACCCATGGCGCCTTGCTTCATAGCCAGCGCCACCTGTTCCTTCATTGCCTCCATCTGAGCCGGCGTGGCGGCGCTCAACTCTTCGCCTTTGACGTAAGTCCAGACTTGCGTCTCGCCCACGTAGGAACAGATGTTGGCGGCGGCGTGCTTCTTGTCCACAAATCGAAATATCCGCCAAGCGTAGTCCATTGCGGGTTCGATTTCGAAGCGTCGGGCCGCACCGGGCCTTGCGAAGCGCCTTCGCCCAGCACCATGGTGGTGACGCCCTGCCGGATCATGCTCTCGCACTTCGGCTCGTTGAGCAGGGTGTTGTCCGAATGATTGTGCATGTCGATGAAGCCGGGGGCTACCACTAAGCCCTTGGCGTCGATGGTGCGCTTGCGGGGAGCGCCGCTTAAGTCACCGATGGCCGCGATGCGGTCGCCGCGAACGGCGACGTCCGCCTGCCATAGCCGGGTCCCGGAGCCATCCGCCAGTTGGCCGCCCTGGATTACCAGGTCATATGGCGGCACCGCGGCAGGCTGCTGCGCGAAGAGTACCGTTCCGAGCGCGCCAGACGATCAGCGAAGAGACTGCAATGCGGAGCGGCGGCATCGCGTATCAGGCAATCAGTTCGGAAACCTTGCGGCTGGCGGTGGGAAATTGACCGATGCCGGCGCCCATAATTTCGTCGGCCAGCGTGAGGTGCAGATCGCCGATGGTGCCGGTCAGTTGCGAATGCATGCCGGTGGCGAGCCTGCCCGCATGCCCCGCCACAATCGGCGCCGTGGCCGTGTGTTCTTGTGCGGATTGGCCTCGGCGTGTTCGTGCACATAAAGGATGCAGCAGTGATCGAGCAGCGTGCCGTCGCCTTCGGGAATCGATTTCAACTTGCCGAGGAAATACGCGAACTCCTCGCACGTGCCAGCGGCAGATATCGCGCAGGATGCGCTGCCCTTCCACGCCATCGGCGCCCGGGGCTTTGCCATCGGCGTGGGTGTAATCGTGATGCCGCGCGGCGGTGTAGCCGAGCCACGGGAAACGCGAGAGGCCCTGGCACTTGGTCAGCATGTAGGAGGCAACGCGCGTCTGCCGCGTGATCAGCGCATGGGCCAGCAGGTCGCTTTGCAGTTTCGCGATGCGCGGCCAGTCCTTCATGTCTTCGTACTCCGGCGGATCGATGTGGCGATACTCGGGCGGCAGGCTGGTGATGGCGCGCTCCACGTCGCGAACGGAGGCCAGATGCTCGTCCACGCGCGCCTGATCGTCCTTCGGCAGAGTCTTCTTCAGCGCGCGCGGCGTCTTCCTTGCACCGCGTCGAGAATGCTGCGCTTGCGGTTGATCCAGCCCTCTTCGCGCTTGCCGAACAGGCGGTCGAACAGACGGTCCGGCAGCATCTCCGGCGGCAGCGCGCGCTCGTAGCCCGCCCAGCTCATGTTGCGCTGGATGCTCTCGCCGAACGATTCCTGCGAGACGCCGATCTGCAGCGAGCGGAAGCGCGAGTCGCCGCCGATCTTCGCGGCGATGGCCTGGTCGATGGAGGGGCCGCCGGCGCCGCGTCCGGTGAAACGCGTGCAGGTCATCAGGCCGCTCATCGAATTGTGATGGCCGTTGCCGGGACCGGGCAGGCCCGCCGCCGGAGTTATCCAGCCCGCTGAGCACGTGAATGTCGTTGCGGAAGGGCGCCAAGCGGCGCGAGGCAAGGCGTCAGGCGGTAATCGCGCCCGGCCTCCGCGGGAATCCAGTAGCGCTCCGGGATGCCGTTGCCGTTGAACCAGAACACAAACCGATTCTCGATGGGCTGCCGGTGGCCCCGGTCCGGCGCCGCATACGCCGTGCCGGTGGAATTGAACATGGCGACCAGCGGCGGCAGACCCACCGTGAATGCGGATCCCGATACAGTCAATCCCCTGCAGGAACCGGCGCCGCGAGACCCTGTTGCGTTTAGTGATTACTTGCGACATGTACACCCTTCCCTCCGCCCGGAAATTCTCGCGAGCGAACCAGCGACAAGATCAGTTCTTTGAAACGAAAATCCGAATTCTTAAAGTCCTGGAAAATCGCGGTCGAGCGCGGCTGGTCCGCGGGCGTTTCCATGCGGCCGGCGGCGTAGCGGAAATACTGCTTTCACCATGCATTCCTGGCATTGCGGCGTCGCCGCCAGAATCGCGCCCAATTCGCGCGGCGAAGTAAAATCCGATTCGGCGATGCCGACCACCATCCCTTGGTGTCGATCGGCAGCGTCACCGATTTGGGCGGCGGCTACGGCGTCCGCCGCCGCCGTGGCCCACTGTGGCAAACGTCAGTTTGAACTCTTCGCGCCGCACGCCGATGGCGTCGAACTTCTCAAGGCCCAAGCCGATCGGATCGATCAGATTATGACAGGCGGCGCAGGTCGCGTTGGTGACGTGCTCCGACATGCGGTCCCGGTTGGTCTGGGGATGGCCTTCGGTAGAGGGCGCGAGATTCGTGTTCACGCCGGCGGGCGGCGGGGGCACATGCTGGCACAGAAACTGTTCCCGAACGAAGAGACCGCGGCCCGTGAGCGAAGTGTCTTCCGGCTTGCAGGTGAGCGAGAGAAACAGCGCTTGTCCAAGCAGGCCGGCCCGCTCCGAATCGGCAGGAAACGGAACGCGGTCGAAATCTCGCGCCGGCGCCGGCACGCCGTAGATCGACGCCAGATCGGCGTTCACGAAGCCGTAGTTGGCGGTGAACGCGTCCATGAAATTGCGATCGTTCCAGACCAGATCGCCGATGAAGAGCTGCGCTTCCTGGGTCATCGCGACCGCCGTTTCGCGGCTGAACTGCGGGTACCTGCGCTTGTCGCGGGTGGCCGTCAGAATGCGATCGAACCGCAGCCATTGGGAAACGAACTCGTCGAGCGCCTGGTGCGCTCGTGGATCGCGCAACATCCCGTCGGCAACCTTGGTTACACCGTCGGGCGTGGAGAGTTCGCCACGCGCCGCGGCGGTCAGCAGCGCGTCGTCCGGCATGGTGTCCCACAGCGTGTAGGAAAGCCGGCTGGCGGCGGCGTAAGGCCGGAGCGCTACGCTTGGGGTTGCATCCAGCCGGAACAGGAAATTCGGCGATTGCAGCATCGCCTCCACCACCAGCTGCGCGCCTTTCAGAAATCGGGTTCGCTTGTGAACAGAGCCGCGTAACGGCGGGTTTCATCGGCATCGAGCGGCCGGCGGAAGGCTTTCCGGCCGAATGTCCGCACAAAAGTGGAGCGGCATTGCACGGAGGGTGCGCAGGAGATCAGATGGTTCGTGTCGCCGTTACGGAAGGCATTGGCGGCCAAGCGTTCGGCCGCATCGCTGTAGCCTCCTCCAAGCAGGGGCGACAGGTTCTGCGCGTCGTACTGGTTCTTGAAGCCGTTGACGAAATCTTCGGCTGGGAAACTGATTCGGCCGGAGCGGTCTGGTCGCCCAGCAGGTCGCGACCGTATTGTTGTACTGGCTGTGGGTCAGCCGGCGCAGGGTGGGCGCGGGCGCAGCGGCGGTATTCACCGGCTGTCCGTCGTACTTCATGGCTTGCGCCAGTTCGCTTCCAGAAAGATGCGCCAACACTCCGATCCAGGAAATGAGCGTGGCCTCTTCCGGGCTGCCGGGTTTGATTCGCTCGCCGCCGCCATGCGCCACCCGCTTGGTTGGCTTCTTTAACAGGAGCGAATTCTCGGGATGGTCGCGGTCCACCAGAATCACCAGCGATTTTCCAAACGCGTCGATCCGCGCCGGCGTGGCGCCGCTCGGGGAAATGCAGGCGGGTGGCGGATGCAACGCCGTTGCTATTGTGGCAGCCCGCGCAACCGGCTTTTTCCAAGATGGGGTAAACCGACTCGGCGAACGACGGTTCCTGTGCTCTGGCTAACTGTAGAGCCACAGCCGACAGCAAAATGAAGACACTGCGCATTCCGGGGATGCGCCCTCCGAGGGTACAGAATATCAAGACCGCAGTGGTCAACGCAAGCAAAATGTGTCGCGCATTGAAATAAAACGAAAATAAAAACAAGATAGGGGAAGCGCAACGTTATCCATCAGAGGCATTTATCGCACGCGGCGTTGGATTCCGTCTATGCCTATGATGGGTGATGACATCCCCAATCGAAGCCTCAGAGGGTACGCTACGTGGCCTATTCAGGCTGCAATCGCGACTAAAAAGCAAAACAAAGTGGTGTGCTGCGTCTTGCTTTCTATTGGTTTTGGGTTGTGGTATTGTGAACCCATGCGTAGTGCCGCACTTTGTCTGGCAATATTGCTGGCCTCTGTTCCAGGCGCGATTGCGGCCGGGCCTCGCCGAACGCGAGGTCGCGGATTGGGCGATCCGCATGGGTGGGCGTGTGACGATCGAAGGGCACGCTGGCGGAATTGGCCGATCCAGCCCAGCTGCCCGCCGGCGATGTTCGGATCACCGGCCTCGATCTGACTAATACCCTGATCGACCCCACCGATCTGCGGAGACTCGTGGATTGACGGCGTCTGCGCGAGCTATACCTGCCCGGCCCGAGTTGGAACCCCGCATCCGGCAGCCGCCTGGACGCGAACGAGGAACTCAAGAACCTGGCCGGCCTGGTCAATCTCGAGCGAATTTATTTCAGCCTCCACTTCCTGCCCAACATCAATGTACAAGATAAAGGCGTCGCTTACTGGAGCGGGCTGACCAAATTGCGCGAAATCCGGCTATCGCAGTGCCACGTCGCAGGCGCCCAACCTTGCGCCATTCACCGATTTGCGCTCGCTCGACGTCAGCTATACCAGTCTTCAACGACGCGGGCATGAAAACGCTGCAAAACCTCAAGCAGATCCGCCGTCTGAATCTGCGCGACACCCTGATCACCGACGAGGGCCTGCAATCCATCGAGGATATGACCAACCTCGAAGAACTCGATCTGTACGGCACCAAGGTCACCGACGCCGGCATCGCCGGCTGCGCAAGTTGACCGGTCTAACCAAACTGAATCTGCTGGGCGCGGACGTGAGCGACGAATCGGCCGCGATGCTCGCCGGCTTCACGCATCTGCGCGAATTGAACCTTTACCGCAGCCGCATGACCAACTCAGGGCTCGCGAGATTGGCAACTTTGAAGGACTGGTTGCTCTGGACGTGCGCTACAGCCGCGTCACCGGCAGCGGAGTGGAGGGGCTGCGAGCAGCCCTCCCCCGATGCAAGGTGGAATTTCGTGGGCGACGGCTGCCTCATGCGGCGACCGGCGCGGCGCATCCGCAGGGCACTGGCGATCAGGCCGTCGCCGAGTGGGCTCGCAAACTGGGCGGCAAGGTGGAGCTGGCGAATGGCAAGGTGAAATCCATTCTCGCTGCGGTTCGCGCACGTGGGCGATGCGCAACTGGCCGACCTCCGCGGCCTGACGGAAATCCAGAGCTGGATCTTTCGGCCACCGAAATCGGCGATTTGGGGCTGGCGTCGCTCAAGAGCATCACCAGCCTTCGGGAGTTGATCCTCAACAACACGACCGTCTCCGATACCGGCCTGCGCCAACTTGCCGAGTTGCACAATCTGCGCCGGCTGGGTCTGGACGGCACGCTGGTGCGAGGGCGAAGGCTTTCAAGCCCTCAAGGCGCTGCCTCTGCACGGACCTGGACCTGACCAGCGCGCCAGTCAGCGACGATGGATTGCGTAGCATCGCCGCAATCGACGGCATCGAACGGCTGTTGCTGAGTTATCGGACATCACCGATACTGTCGGCACGGATCTCGCCAAGTTGACCCATCTCAAGGTGCTGAACCTCGATGGCACCGATATCGAAGACGGCACGCTGCGCAGTCTCGGCGCGATACACAGCCTGGAAGAACTAGACCTGGACGCTTGCCGCTTCACGGACAAGGGCCTCGAAGGGACTGCGGACGCTCGAGAACCTGCGGCGGCTGGGATTGGGACATACCAGAACCACCAACGCCGGCATCGCAATCGTGGCGTCATTAAAAATCTGCGCGCGGTGAACCTGGATTACACCTCGGTCGACGATAATGCGGTCGCATCGTTGGTTGCGCTGGCGCCGCTGCAGGAATTGCGGCTCGATGCGACGGGCGTGACGGACGCGGGAATGGATTCGCTGGCGTCGCTTTCCAGCCTGAAGCTCCTGAACATCTACCATACGGCGGTTACCGAAAAGGCTTTCGATCGCTTCAAGACGGCGGTGCCTGCCTGCCATGTGATCTGGGACCGCGACTCCGCGCTTCCCAACCGCAGAAAAGGTTAAAAACATGAGATACGTTACTTTGTTTGGCGTTGCACAGTCGGCGTCCGGCTTATGGCGGCGGCCGGTCCCGACGCTTGGATCACGGCCGCGGGCGGAACGGTGACGCGCGACCGCGCCGGGCAGATTACAGGCGTGGACTTGCACGCCAGTTGGGTGACCGATTCCGACATGGTCGCATTGGCCGCTTTACCGGCCCTCACCCGGCTCGATCTTTCGATGACCCGGATTACCGACCGCGGTCTGCTGGACCTGAAAACCGCGCCGAACATCACCGATCTCAACCTCTATTACGCCGAACTGGTTAGCGATCAGGGCATGGCGGTCTTGAAGGGCTGGCAGCGGCTCAAACGGCTCAATCTGCGCGGCACGAAGATCACCGACAGCACGCTGCAGTCTTTGAACCGCGTCACCTCGCTCGAAGCGCTGGATATCGGCTTCGCCCAGGTTACCGACAGCGGCTCTGGCGCAGCTCAACGCGCTTTCGAATCTGAAGGAGCTCTCGATTGGCGGCAACAAGCTGACCGATGCCGGTTTGCAGGCCCTGCGCCAGATGCCCGCTCTCACCAGCCTGGATCTTGAGCGGCGCGCAGCGCACGGATTCCGGGCTTTGGTCCGTCAGTCTGACCGAATCTGGCCTGGACACCATTGCCACATTGAAGGATCTCCGCCACCTGCGTCTCAACGGCGTAGCCATTTCTCCGCGCGGCCTGGAAACGCTGAAAGGTCTGAGCAAACTGGAGCGCCTGGACTTGCAGGCCTGCGTCCGCATCAACGACGACGCGCTTCCGGTGCTCGAATCGCTGCCGGCCTTGCGGATTTTGGATGTCACCGCCGCACGCTATGACCGCAAAGGGCTCGGCGAATCTGCGCAAAGCTAAACCTCGCCTGCAGGTAGTCGCTTGCGCATTCCGTCCGGGCCAGCCCGCCATGCCGAACGGTCCGGCGAACTGAAGTTGGCCGTTCTTTCAGTGCGCCCGATCTGGCATGGTTTTTGACTCATGCGGCCAATACGCAATTAATCGAAAGCGAGCACTTGTTTTTTGTTTGATTCCGCTTTCTGCCTAGGTTACAGTATGCTTCAGGAGAAAACAGTGAAACAGCGATTTTCCATTAGGCTGGCTACGCTTTCGTCGCTCATCCTCGCGTTGGCTGGTCCTGGACCTCCCATGCGCCGCCGCCGATTCAGGCCAAAGTCGAAGGCAAGAATATCCGCGTGGAATTCGATCGCAACATGCATAGCCGCGTGATTGCGCGGTTCGACGGCAAGGAGACTGTGCTCGGTCCGTTCACCGCGTCGGAGACGGTTACGGTTGACGGCACCGAAGTCTCCGGATTTCGCACTGAGCGGCAGCAAAACGGGAAATGTGCGCGATATGATCGGCGCGGGCAATCAGACCACCCTCACCGGGACCGCGGGCACGTTGCAGAAGACAGTGGTCGTGACGGTCTACGACAAGTTTCCGCAGATGGCGTTCTTCAAGGTGCAGTACACCAACAAAGGGAAGGCCGATCTGCGGGTAACCGGATGGTCGAACAACCGCTATTCCATCTCCGCCAAGGAAGGCGCGCCGCGCCGGCCTTCTGGTCTTACCAGAGCGGCTCGTATGAGCGCGTCCCGATTGGGTGCTGCCGCTGAAGGTGAATTTCAAGCAGGAGAATTTTCTCGGCATGAACGCGACCGACTACGGCGGCGGAACGCCCGTGGTCGACGTGTGGCGGCGCGACGTGGGCTCGCGGTGGGCCATGTGGAGTATGACGCGCCAAGCTGGTTTCCATGCCGGTGACGATGCCGGACGCCGACCATGCGACCATGGCGCTGACCTTCAAGCCCAACCAGGTCTTGAAGCCGGGAGAATCGCATCGAGACTTTCCACAGCTTCGCGGCGGTCCACCAGGGCGACTATTTTCAGACCTTGCGGGATTATAGCGCAGGTGATGCAGGCGCAAGGCGTCAAGTTCAATCCGGCGCCCGAGAGCGCTTTCGAGCCGATCTGGTGCGCCTGGGGATACGGCCGGACGTTTACCCCGTCCAGGTGCTAGGCGCGCTGCCGGTGGTCAAGAAGCTGGGCTTCACCTGGGTGGGGTGGATGACGGCTGGCAGACGCTCGAAGGCGATTGGGACCTGGTGAAGACCAAGTTTCCCAACGGCGACGCCGACATGCGCGGCCTGGTGGACAAGATTCACGCCCAGGGATTCAAGGCGCAACTGTGGTGGGCGCCGCTGGCGGCGAAGCCCGAATCCGACCTGGCCAAGAACCATCCCGAAGATGCTGCTGCTGAACGCCGACGGCTCGAAGCAGAAGATCTCCTATTGGAACGACTGGTATCTCTGCCCGGCCGACAAGGCGGTCATCGAATACCATCGCCAACTGGTGATCAAGATGTGCGCGATTGGGGCTACGACGGGCTGAAGCTCGACGGCCAGCACATGAATGCCGTGCCGCCCTGCTACAATCCCGCGCATAAACACGCGCGGCCGGAGGAATCCGTCGAGGACCTGCCCAAGTTTTTCCAGATGATCTACGATACCGCGCGCAGCATCAAGCCGGATGCGCTGGTGGAGTTGTGCCCCTGCGGCACGGCGTTCAACTTCTACACTCTGCCGAACCTGAACATGAGCGTGGCGTCGGATCCGCAAACTCGTGGCAGGTCCGCACCAAGGGCAAGACACTCAAGGCGCTGCACGGCGACGCGATGGCCTACTTCGGCGATCACGTGGAATTGAGCGACGGGCGGCAGGACTTCGCCTCGACGCTGGGGATCGGCGGCGTGGTGGGGACGCAGTTCACCTGGCCGGTGGGCTCCGCGCGGCGGAACCACCTGATCTCACGCCCGAAAAGGAGGAGATCTGGCAGAAATGGATCTCCCTTTACAAGGACAAGATGCTCTCGCGCGGCGAATACCTCGGCGATCTGTACGACATCGGTTTCGACCGGCCGGAGGCTCACGCCATCCGCAAAGCGGGCAGCATGTACTACGCTTTTTACGCGCCGGATATCAAGGCAAAGTCGAGATCCGCGGCCTGGAGACGGCGCAAGCTATACGGTGCGCGACTATGAAAACGGGCGCGATTTGGGCACGGTGCAGGGACCCACGGGAAGCATCGACGTGAAGTTTGAAAAACATTTGCTGCTTGAGGCTAAGCCCCAGTAAGGGGGCCTCAGGCAGGATTTGCCCGCGTGGGGGTAGGGTCAGTTTCCAAGCGCGAGTAATGAGGAATGGCGCCTACTAAGGGCGCGACGTAATCGTGGAAAGCCGCCGCTACGTCATTGCCCGCGGCATTTCGCCACTCGGCGGGAAAGAGCCGTTCGCGTGACGCCACATTCTCAAGGGACGCGAGACCGGTTGTGACCCAATATTCCGCCTCGTTTCCGCGGACCAGCGTTACCATCACGCTGTGACGGCCTTCGCACGCCGCCCGCGCCGCCGCAACTCCGCATAGGCGCGCTTCCTGACGATCTAAATCCGGTTTCTGACTCCACCAACTGCGGCCGAGCAAGCCCGGTTTTTCACTGCGCGCTCTTAGTTTGAGCCGCTCCGTGGTCAACATGGCGAGACGGTGCGCGAGATTCATGGCGAGCTTGCCCCGTGAACCGCCGCGTTCGTCGGCGCCGTACGCTTGGCCGCGTTCGTCTAACTGGCCTTCACAAACCGCCACCACGCAGCGGCCCAGGCGCTGATAGACACAGTCGACATCGTGGAGCAATTGCTCCAGCGGAAGACGCATTTCCGGAAAATAAATCAGGTGCGGGGCGTCGTCGGGATCGTGGCGGCGCCCAGGCAAGTGGCCGCCACGATCCAGCCGGCATTACGGCCTAACACCTCGATGAATTGCATTTGGCCCGGCAGCGCCCGATTGTCGGCGCCGATATCCCGCGCGGCGCAGGCAAAGAAGCGCGCAGTGGTGGCATAGCCCGGAGTGTGATCGGTCTCGAGCAGGTCGTTATCGATGGTCTTGGGAATGCCGATTACCCGCAGCGAATCACCGGCGATTTCCGCGATGCGCGCTGCCGTCGCCATGGACCCATTGCCGCCCGTATAAAAGAGATAGCCGATGTCATGGGCGCGGCATACGCGGAGAAGTTTCTCGGCGCCCGCATCACCCACGTCAACGCGGGACGTGCCCAGGGCTGAGGAGGGCGTGGCCGCGATGGCCTGAAGCGTGTGTTCGCTCTGCGCGAAAAGGTCGACGAACTTTTCTTCGATGGCGCCCTGCAGGCCAAAAGCCGCGCCATACATTCCGGTGATTTCGGAATGCTGCCGGGCCTCTTCCACTAAGCCCACCAGGCTGGCATTGATCACCGGCGTGGGGCCGCCGCTGTGGACCAACAGCGCTCTCACGCTTCGATATTAGCCGAGGGCAAAACCTTCGGGCTGACCTTTCCGAGACTCAGGCGATTTCGATTCACGCGGAAGCTCCAATCAGGCGGGAAGCATTCTCCGAATAGATTTTTCGGAGAATCTGTTCCGGCAAGCCGAGGCCGTAGATTCTCCAGCGGCCCTGCGGCGGAACCGGCGCGGGCGCATAGTCGAAATACTCGTCTTCAGTCTCGAGAAACCGGTAGTAAATTTCGTAAAGTGGTCGCAGAAGGTCTGTTGCGGAGTGCTTGTTCCGCGCACAGGCGTCGGTTCCGAACAGGATCCGATCCTGATAGCGATCGAAAAACTTGCGCGCCATGCGAGGCTGGCGGCCCAACTCGCCGATGCGGGCGGCGATGTCGACATACATGTTGGGATGGCTGTCCAGGCATTGCGAGACGTACGGTAGATCTTCCGAATCCGCCACGTGGAGACAAACGAACTGAGTGTGCGGATGACGCCGCATGACGTTGCGGCGCGCCTCCTGCAGTTCCCGGTCGCTCGGGAAATCCCGGCCATGGAATGACCAATCGGGATGCGCATGCAATTCTTCATAACGCTCGTTGAAACGATCGATTGGCAAAAAGAAGGCCTGTGGATCGGAGACATGAATAGCAACCGGCATTTTCAGCGATGCCGCCGTCTCCCACATGGGATCGAATCTTGGGTCATCGACGCGGACGAGCTTCCCATTGCTCCGCTTCGCGCAGGAAAAGTCCCAGAGTCTTGAGTATCTTGACGCCTTTTGCTCCGGCCTTGTGCGCGTCTACGATCTGGTCGGCCTGAAATTTCGGGTAGCCTGGACTGTTGGCCCGGCCCCAGACCGGCTCGGTGAAGACCAGGAAACGGCCGGGATGCGCTTCGGGCAAGCGCCGCAATGCTTCGCGCATGCCATCGCCGTATTTTCCCGTGAGGTTCACCATCATCTTTACGTTCTTGCGATCCATTACGGGCAGGCACCCGGCGGGATCCAGATCGAAATGGATTTTGCCATCGGGGTAGCTTTCGATGCTGGTGATGTGCGTATGGAAATCGATCACCGGAAAGCGAGCGTGCGGGACGTGTGTCTCGGGCACATGGAGCATGCTCTTGGGGACATACTGCTCAAGCGGCAGGCTGCCAGCGGCGGGGTTCTGTGGAGGCCGGGAATTTGCCTGCGCGTGCATTGCCTCGCTGCTGGCCGGAAGAGAAGCGGCACTTAGCGCCATCCAGGTTCTTCGGTTCATCGTTAAGCTCTCATCTGTTCTGGCATGTTGATCGCGAGTCTGCGGAGAGCGGCGCCCTTACCTTCGAACGACGTTCGACTGAGTGTAGCTGTCCCATCGTTTATTTGTCAATTGTTTTGCTTTGCTTTCGTTTCCGCTGAATTTCATCGGTGGTAATCTTTGAGAAACGGTAGAAGGATATGGCGGATGTCGGATTTCTAGAATGAGCGTCTCTCGCATAGTTTCGGGATTCCTTCTGGCCGCTTTAGAGGTGGTCCAGGGCGCCGCGCCGCCAGTGACCTATCAGAAACACATCGCCCCGATTCTGTTCGAATACTGCGCGCCTTGCCATCGTCCCGGCGAAGCGGGTGGTTTTTCGCTGTTGACATATGAAGATGCGCGTAAGCGGGCGAGTCTGATCGCCGACGTAACGCGGCGCCGCTACATGCCACCCTGGCTGCCGGAACCGGGCCACGGTGAATTTGCGGATGAGCGCCGGCTGACCAATGTTCAGATCGAACAAATCGCAAAATGGGCTTCGGAGGGAGCCCCGAAAGGCGCCGATTCCGATGCCCCGCCAACGCCGATTTTTACGCCGGGCTGGCAGCTTGGGCCGCCGGACTTAGTGGTGCAGGTCTCAAAACCCTTTCCAGTGCCGGCGGACGGCCCGGATCTCTTTTGGAATTTCGTGCTGGCGCCATCCATTGCTCAAACCCGCTACATAAAGGCCGTAGAGGTGCGTCCGGGCAAGACCGCCAGCGTCCATCACGCGAACCTTTTGCTGGATCGCGCCCGATCCAGCCGGCATCAGGAAAAGTCACCGGGCGCCGGTTTTCCCGGCATGGACCTGAATATCGAGACCGCGACATTCGATCCGGACAGCCACTTTCTCTTCTGGAAGCCGGGCGGCGCTCCGCGCGTTGAGCCGGATGGAATGGCATGGCGCCTGGATCCGGGGAACGACCTTGTCCTCAATGTCCACTTCCATCCCACCGGCAAGCCGGAGCTTGTGCAACCCTCGATCGGCCTCTACTTCACGGACAAGCCGCCCACAAGGTTCCCGATGCTGATTCAGATGGAACACGATAGCGCCTTAGATATTGCACCCGGCGTTAGCGATTTCGTGGTGAGCGATGACTTCCGGTTGCCCATTGACGGCGACGTGATCGCGGTCTATCCGCACGCCCATTATCTGGGAACGCTACTGGAAGGATTTGCGACGCTTCCCGACGGTTCGCGGCAATGGCTGGTCCGGATTCCGCACTGGGATATAAACTGGCAGGCTGTGTATCGCTACCGCGAGCCGGTTTTTCTACCGCGGGGAACCGTGATTTCGCTTCGTTTTCACTATGACAATTCGGCGCAAAATCCCCGCAACCCCAGTTCACCGCCTCGACGCGTAACAAGTGGAAACCAATCTACCGATGAGATGGGACATTTGTGGCTCCAAGTATTGCCGCGCCCTGGGGAGGGTGACCAGCGCGCGATTCTGCAGGAGGCGCTGATGCGCCACCGGCTTGAAAACGATCCATCGAATGCGGCGGCGCACTTCAATTTGGGTGCGCTTCTGCTGAGCCGCAAGGACGCGGCTTCTGCCGTTGGTCAGTTGCAGGACGCCTTGCGTTTGGATCCGCAGCAACCGATGGCGCTAAACGACTTGGGCGCGGCTTTGCAGTCGGAGGGTCGATTGGAGGATGCCCTCGCGGCATTCCGGAACGCACTTCAAATCGAGCCGGACTATTCCAGCGCCCGATTCAACATGGCGAATGTGCTGGCGGCTCAGGGGAAATTGGATGAGGCGGCGGCGAGCTTCCGGCAGGTGATCTCGGTTGAGCCCGAGGACAAAGCCGCGCGCGAGCAACTCATCGCGGTATTGCTGCGATCCGGCAATGCCGCGGCCGCGGAAGGACGGCTCAGCGCCGCCGCGGCGAGTTACCGCGAACTAGTGACACAACGGCCGGGCGACGCCGATCTGCGTAACAATTTCGGCATCATTCTGGCGCGATCCGGAGACTTGCAGGCCGCGGCCGCTCAGTTCGAAGCCGCGCTGAAGGTTAACCCCGCGCACGAGGCAGCGCGCCGGAATCTGGAGGCAGTTCGGAATAAGCTGGCTCATCAATAAAATAAGAGCTGGCGTGCGTCAATGACCTGTGGGTTCAGTGTATCTCCGGTTCTGCAGAACATCAGCCGGCGCCGTCAGTGTTCCAGTAACTTTGACTGTCAGGGTCTGGTGAGCGGCCACGCCGTCAAGCCCATCCGCTGTCAGGCGCACAGTGAAATCCGCGTCGCGAGTAAAGGCGTGGGCCGTCCGGTTGCCGTCGGCCGTCGTTCCATCCCCGAAATCCCAATGGTAGGCAAGCACAGGCGTACCCGCGGCATCTGCCTCCGCCGAAAATAGGAGCGACTCGCTTACGTGGCCTTCGGCGGCGCCTTCGCCGTGATCCGCGGGGCCGCCGGCGGGACCGCCGAGTCGATCAGCTTGATCACCTTTACGGAGTGCGGCGGTAGATTGTCGAGCCGTAGATCCGCGCCACTCACTGCCGCGTCGCCTCCATTCAGTACGTCGGCTGCTCGAAATTTACCATTCGCCGGAAGGCCAAGACTCTCAAGTTGGAACGCGTGGGAGCGCGGTTGTTCCGTCCAGTTGAAGACCGCGAGAATAGACTGGCGCGCGTCTTCGCGAAGAAAGAAGATGCTGGGTTCGCCATCCTCGGCGGCATAGGACAGCAAATCCACGGGAGTCGCGGCGCGGCTGAGCTTCGCCATATTGAGAAGATCCTGATTCTTTACCAGATCCAACCGGTCCTTGGCGGCGCCTAACATGGGAAGATCATCGCCAATCTCGTACATGCCGCCCGATACCGCGGAGAGGACGATCGAAGCCTGCGCCTCAGGGAGTGAAAGCCCGCCCCGGCCTGCGCCCTGCCTCCCACGCACGACGGGAACCGCCTCGCTGATATTGAACGCGTCCGGGTCGTCCAGGAAATAGTTGCGATTCATATAGAAACGCGCTGCAATCCCGGGCGCCACGGCCTTGGTAGTCGGAAAGCTGTGCGACGTGTCGGCTGAGATTCGCCCGGTGTCAACAAGTCCCACCGGCGGTAGCATGGGACTGCCATCCTTATCGAGAAGCACATCATCACCCACCGCATCCCGAATCACTTGCAGTCCAATCCGCTGGGCCTCCAAAGCACTGGTGTCAGGTTTATAGCGATAGCCTTCGATTGATGTCGTGTCCATGAAATCAAGCTTGATATAGCGGACGCCCCACTCGCGAGTCAAAGTGGTGTAAGTATGCCGCATATAGTCCTGCGCGCCCGGATGGGTAGCGTCTAATGCGTACAAGGTATCTCCGTAGGCGGTTCCGATGGGGATGGGACTGCCATCCGCGGTGTGCACCAGCCAATCCTTATGATTCTGGTAAACGTAGGCGCGATTGGTAACCTCGAACGGGGCTGTCCATATTCCAAAGGTCAGACCCAGGCTGCGGACCTGATCGCCGATCGCGCGCATGCCGTGGGGAAACAGGTTGGCGTTGGGCGTGGCGTATTCGCCGCGAGCATACTGATAGCCTTCATCGAGGTGGAAGTAGTTATAGCCGAGTGCCTTTAAGTTCTCGGCCAGCCATCGCGCATTGACTAACGCAGCTCCCTCATTAATGGCCATGTAATACGCGGTCCAACTCCACCATCCAATCAAGTTTGGAGCGGTCACTCGCGCGTGATGCAAACGACGGATCGCATCGCCATAGGCTAATAATTGACTGTGGTAGTCGGGTCCGGTGGCCATCATGAGGCGCTCCGAAGTCATATTCTGACCGGCCTTGAGAGGAAGACTAAGATCGATGATCTTATCCGCCTGGGCTGAGCGTAGCGAATTCTCCTTTTGAAGCTCGGTCGTGCCGGTAGAATCCACGGTATAGGAAGCGATCGTGGCGCCATTTCCAGCGCCTTGATATGTGAGATGCAACAAGGTTAGAAAGCGGTCTGCGGTAAGGGCTCCCAGGAACAGACTCTGCTTGCTCTCGCGATTGTAAATGACCTGGCTCCAAGATCCGCGATGCATCTGGCGAGGCGCGCTGCCCAAATCGTAAATCGACAAGCGGGGCCAATCCTCGCTGTAGCTATCCGACAGGATACGGTCTGCGCCTTCCGGTCCATCGAGATCTATGACTGGCTGGCCAATCGCCTCCACGCTGCGGATGGCTTGCACTGTCACTGCCGTCCCAGTATTGTTTTGCAATTCCACTTGAAGAGTAGCGTAGGGCTGCCGATCATAAACCTGAACGGTATAAATAAGGTCAGGCCGTCCCTGGAGTCCCGAAGAGGTAACGCTGATCTGACGGCCGGGGCCAAGGGAGTCATTAAACGCGGACTCGGCGGCTCGATGCCGCGGATATTCGTTGGAACGAACCCATTGATGGTCGATCTGCGCGCCCGGGCGAGCGCTCAACACCGGATGGCCGCCGGCTGCTCGCGTTGCGACTTGAAAGGACCCGTCCTGCGCTTTGACGGTCACCGCCAGGCTACTATTGTAAATTTGTTGGGCCTGGCATCGCGGCGCTATCCACAAAATTGCTACGAGTCCCAGTCCGCCGAGGCCCATGATGCCTTTCGCGCTTTGTCTCGGCATATCGAATTGTCTCCTTCGATTGAGCCCATGGCGCCTACAACCGCGCTTCAACAACAGCTTTCCTTGTATCTTTCGTTTTGCAGGTGCTTTGGCCCGATTCTGGCACGTAAAACATTTCGATTAATATAGCTTCTCTTTTGATATCTTTGCAATGCCTTTTTTTCCCTTGACGACCCTTTCCCTATAGTGTAGGATCGAGGAAACTTATTGACCCACGGGCGCTGGCGTTCTACACGCCAGGGAGGTCGCCTACACCTAAGAGGAGGTGTGAGTTGAAGCGCACGAGATCTTTTTTTTACTTCCTTTGTTGTTTCTCGCTATTTATTCCGGTGGGCTTATGGGCGCAGGGGGTGCAAGCCACTCTGCGAGGTCGAGTCACCGATACTTCCGGGGCCGTCGTGCCCAACGTCAAAATCGAAGTCAAGAATACTGCGACCAATGTCGTGGTGAACACGGTTACGGATAGCGCGGGCCTCTACACGGTTCCGTTTCTGAACCCGGGAACCTATAGCGTGTCGGCAGAGGCCAGTGGATTCAAGAAGACTTTGCGATCGAATCTGGTGCTGAGCGTGGACGATACTATCCAGGCGGATTTATCGCTCGAAGTGGGAGCGGTTGCCGACCAAGTGATTGTCACAGGCGAGGCGCCGCTGCTCGAAACGGCGAAAGCCGATCGTGGCACGCTGGTCGATCAGCAGAGCGTTGCGGAACTGCCTTTGAATGGCCGCAATCCGTTTATGCTGGCCAAGATTGCGGCGGGCGTGAGTTTTAACGGCGCGGTAATTTATCAGCGGCCCTTCGATAATGGGGCGATTGCGCAATGGACGATCAACGGAGGGCTGTACGAAAGCAACGAATTCCTGCTGGACGGAGCGCCCAACAATGCGGAAGCAGGCACCAATAATATCGCGTACGTCCCGCCGGTGGATGCAGTTCAGGAGTTCAAGATCCAAACCAATTCCTATGATGCGCAATACGGCCACACCAGTGGCGGAATCGTTAACGTCTCATTGAAAAGCGGGACCAACGCGCTGCATGGAACCCTCTATGAATATGCCCGCCGCAAAGCTTGGGATGCGAACTCTTTCCAGAACAATGCCATCGGCGCCCCGAAAGGCGAGCACTATTTGGATCAGTACGGCGGTCAAATCGCCGGCCCGGTTTACGTTCCCAAAGTTTATGATGGCCGCAACAAGACCTTCTTCCTGTTCGCTTATGAGAAATACAACGAGAACACGCCGCGGCCCTATACGCTCTCTACGCCTGCCCCGGAATTCGCCACGGGCGATTTTTCGAAACTGGTGAATGGCGCAGGACAAAAGATTAGCATCTTCGATCCAGCCAGCGGTCAAACGGTGAACGGGAACTTCGTCAGGCAGCCTTTTCCGAATAACATAATTCCTTCGAATCGCATCAGCCCGATCGCGCAGAAGATACTTGGCTACTTTCCCGCGCCGAATACGAGCGCGCCCGGTCAACCATACTCTCAAAACAACTTCTACTTCGATGGTCCGGATCACGATTCCTTCTACAACGAGGTCCTGAAAATCGATCAGCAGGTAGGAAGCCGGAACCATTTTGCGTTCCGGGAAATTCGAAGTAACCGGTTAGAGATGGGATTCGACGGTTCGAACCCGCTTACGGGGCCGGGTCAGAACGGTTCTCTGCCGGAGATCCGCACGAATGACACGCTTGGCCTGGAGTGGGTAGGAATCGTATCTCCTCAAATGGTGGTGAACGCCCGCGTCTCTTTCTCGCGTTACCTGGGAGAGGATCGCGGCGATGCCAACGCGGGTTTCGACCTGACGAAATTGGGCTTTCCGAGTTCTCTCGTGAACAGTCTCCCCGGCGGCCCGTTCTTTGGAACGTATAGCTTCAGCAACTATTTTAATCTGGGACAGTATCCTACCGGAGATATCACGAACTCGGGCAATATAGCCGGCAGTGTGAACTGGAACGTGAAGAGCCATTCGATTCGGGCCGGCGTGGATATACGAGACGTTCAGTATATTACGCAAAACTTCAGCACGGCTCTTAGCCTAAACGCGGACCCAGGCTGGACCCAGCAGAACTATGCTCAGTCCGACCCTCTCAGCGGTAACAGCATCGCATCCTGGTTGCTTGGCACGCCAAGCAGTGGCAGTTCCGCATACAACCTATTGGGCCTCTATCAGGAACACTATTTTGCGCCATGGATGCAGGATGATTGGCGCGTCAGCAATCGCCTGTCGCTGAATCTCGGTTTCCGATGGGACTTCAATATTCCGCCGTATGAGCGCTTTAATCGCATGGACCGCGGGTTTGATCCGAACCAGGCGAGCCCCATCAACCAACTGATTAACCAACAGCAGTTTCCGGGATACGGCGTCAAGGGCGGCCTGCTGTTCGCCGGAGCCAATGGCCAACCTCGCAATGCCGCCGATACTTATAAGAAAGCGATTCAGCCGCGCTTGGGCTTCGCCTATAAAGTCAGCAACAAGTTTGTAGTCCGTGGTGGCTGGGGCCGCTATTATCTCAATCCCAGTAATACGTATATTCAAAGCAGCGGATTCAATACCTCAACGCCGCTGGTGACTTCGAACGATGGCGGCCGTACGCCGATACCGAATCTGATCGCGAATCCCTTTCCCTCGGGCCTATTGCTGCCGGCGGGAGCTTCCCTGGGCGCCGACACGTTTGTGGGTCAAGGCTTGACCGTGGTAAATACGAAGTTTATTCTGCCCCACACGGACCAGTTCTCGTTCGGTATTCAATACGAGCTGCCGGGGCATTCCAAGGTAGACGCGAGCTATGTCGGGAACCGCGGAGACAACCTGGATTCCACACAGCCGATTAACTTTAATCCCTTGAGTCTCCGTCAGCAGTGCGACGCTTGGGAAGGCGGTACGGCATCCTATTGCCAGGCGTTGATTGCGAACCCGTTCTATCAGTTGGCCCCATTCAATGGGACCTCGTACTACACCAGCCCGACGCTTTCGCGAGCTACCCTGACAGTTCCGTATCCACAGTTCGGCGGGATCACCCAGGCGAAGATGAACAACGCGATTTCCTGGTATAACTCCTTCCAAATCACTTATGAAATCCGCGCCCGCAACGACATAACTCTGGTGGCCGACTGGACTCTATCCAAACAGGTCTTTCAGAACGGCTATAACGATATTCAAAACCTGGTTCCCGAGCGCAGCATCTATCAGTACGATCAGCCGCAGAGCGTCAAGGCCACTATTGTGTATCAGCTTCCCTTCGGGCGCGGCAAGCGCTTTCTCAATTCATCGAACCGTTTCATCAGCCGGTTGACCAGCGGGTGGGAGGCTAATGTTCTATTCGGTTACCACTCTGGCCTGCCGTGGAGACTGCCCACCAACTTTATCTACGTGAAGGAAGCCAAGCTGCCGAATATCAATTGGAGCGCACCAACGGTGAAAGTGGTGCAGCCTTGCGTAGCGCAATGGAACACCAACGGGACCATTACAATGCAATCTTTCAGCGTGGCCGCAGGGTGTACCGGTTACAACTTCCTGAGCGAGCCGCTCTATGCGCCCGCCGCGGAGCCGGCGTACTCCGGCCAGATCCGCACGATGAGTATTCCCAACGCAGACGCGTCGCTGAATAAGTCGACGCGTATCACGGAGCACACCAGCGTTCAGTTCCGGGCTGAGATCTTCAACTTGACTAACACGTATAACTTCTACCAGCAGCAGCCCAACAGTACGCTCACCAGTTCCAGCTTCGGGACGGTAGTGCCGGCCAATGCCAGCAGCAATAACAGCAATCAGCCGCGCTACATTCAGTTGTCGGTAAAGTTGAACTTTTAATCGATCCGCGGCCGGTGGGGCGTGAAGCCTTCCCCGGCCGCGGAGTTTTAATGGGCCGGTGTGAAGATGATGCAGACTGGAGCTGCGGAGGCGATTACCGCTCCGGTTGATTGCAGGCTGCCCGTCTTCTGATCGATGCGGAACTCCACGATGTTATTGGAGTCCTGATTTTCAGCCAGGATGTACGTACCGGTAGGATCGATGGCAAAGTGCCGCGGCGTCTTACCGCCGCTTGAGAATCGCCCCGCCGCGGTGAGGGTCCCTTTCAAAGAGTCGACCGCAAATAGGGCGATGGTGTCGGGTCCGCGCGTAGAGGCGTAGAGAAATTTGCCGTTGGGGTGCAGGGCGATTTCCGCCCCGCTTTTCTCGCCTTTAAATGGTCCTGCGAGCGTCGATACTGTCTGGATCTCTGACAAGCTGCCGTGTGGGGCGTCGTAGCGAAACACGGTTACTGTGCAGAGCATTTCGCTGATCACATAGACGAAGTTGCCATCCTTGCTGAAGATCAAGTGCCGCGGCCCCGAACCCGGCGCTAACTTCGTAAACGCAGGATTGTTCAGAGCCAGCGTGCCGCGATTCTGATCGAGACGATAAACCAGAACCTGATCCAAGCCGAGATCGGTCACCAGCAGGAAACGATTGTCGGGGGACAAGTTGACGGAGTGAGCATGCGGCTCCTTCTGCCGCTCGGGATCGGCGCTATGACCGGTGTGTTGGATGAACGAAATGGCTTCGCTCAGCGTGCCATCGGGATGAATCGCGTAGGATGCGATGCTGCCGCCATCGTAATTGGCGACAAACAGCCACTTTCCTGTGTGGTCGATTGTCACGTGACAAGGCCCTGCGCCTTTGGAAGCTACCTGGTTCAACAGCTTGAGATGGCCTCCGTTTGCCTCGATGGCAAATGCACTGAGCTTGCCGGCGCCATCTTCATTGACTGAGTAAAGATAGCGGCGATTCGGATGTTCCACCAAAAACGATGGACTCGCCGTCGTTGCTACCAACACGCTTGGCGTCATTTTGCCTGTAGATGCCTGAAAACCGAAAGAGTAGATCCCCTGACTTTTCGGTCCCGTGTAAGTTCCGACGTAGGCGGCCCAATCCTGAGGGGATGTGCCCTTTCCTGCGGTCTGTTGCGGCGCCGCTGGAAGGAAACCGCCTAGAAACGCCGCTCCTGGAATCAAGAGCTTCGCGAACCGTAATGTCATGTGATCACCCCAAGCCGGGGAACCATCGAAGGGCATTCTCCCGGAAGATTTTTCGTAGCACGCCTTCCGGCAACCCAAGGCCCTGCGTCTCGCGGCGGCCATAGGTAAGCTTATCGGCGCTTGTGAAATACTGCCGGTCGCGATCATGCTGCGCCGCAAGGCTGTTCCAGGCACGTTGATCGTCGCCCCCCGGACCGAGAGTGTAGTCGGTTCCGTAAGTGACGCGGTCCTGATACTTGATTAAGAACGCGCGGCCCTTTTCCCGGTCACCCGCAGCGAGGTAGCGGACTCGCGCCGCAAGATCGACCGCAAAGTTGGGAAGCCGGTCCAGTCTTGCAGCGAGAGCATCCAGGTCTTCTTCGTTGCTTCCCAGGTGGCAGCCGACTACACGCAGTTTGGGATATCGAGCAGCCACGCGGTCGCGCGCGGTGAGAATACTTTCCTTCGATGGCGCGTCCGCATGCCCATACATGTGCCATTCGGGATGCGAACCGTAAAACCCCTTTTCGGAATTCTGGTCGTCGAGCGGCATCCAGGCGCCGTTGGGTTCTGCGAGGTGAGCAACCAAGGTGTGGTCCTCTTTTTGCAGCATTTCGTAGATCGGCTGGAAGGCCGGGTCGTCGGGCAGCACATAGCGGCCGTCTTTCGTCCGAAGCGACATCCCGATGTTCTTCCAGATTTTAGTGGCGATGGCGCCGTCGCGGAACTGTTGTTGCAAGGCCGCGATGGTACGTTCGGCGAAGCCGGGATCCCGCCAGCGGCGTGCGTCGAAAGAGCCCGCCCAAGCTACGGTCCCGCCGCTTTCCCGGTGTAGTTCCGCGTTGCCGCGCAACTGGTCGTCTAAATCGGACGGGTCGTTGCCGGTTGCACGCGAGACGCAAATGCTCAGCACGCGCCAACCGGACGTTTGCAGCCCGGTGATGAAGGGACGGCTCATGCGGTTCAAATGAACATGCGTATCGACGCATTCAAACGGCGCCGCAGTCGGCGCTGCCGCAGCAGCCACCGCCGAAGGCGCCAAAGCCAGCCACTGGCGTCGGGTCATCATTTGTGAGCCATTCTATCGGCGGGGGCGCCAAGTGTCAAGAGAACGACTATCGTTTAAATTTGTTTTGGCTTCGATTGCTTGCTGTCAGGCAGTGTGATGCAAGCGATTTCGGCTCTGGCCTTCGAGGAAGCGGTTCGCGTCTTCTTCAGTGGCCTGAGTGGCGACGCCGCCCATTCCGCGTGTAGAGAGCGCGCCGCACGCACCGGCGAAGCGCAGGCAATCTTCAAGTGGTTTGCCTTGCAGCCAGACGTGAAGAAATCCGGCGTTGAAGGAATCTCCGGCGCCGGTGGTGTCCACGGAGTTGACTGGAAAGGCATACGCCTGTACGGATTCCCCACGATGCCGCGCGATGCAGCCTTCCGCACCCAGCTTGCACACGATCAACAGTCTGCCGTCATCCAGCTTCCGCATTGCCGCTTCGAGGTCGTTCTGCCCCGTAATGGCCTTGATCTCCGTCTCGTTCGGCAGAAAGACATCCACGGCAGTCAGAGTATCGAGCAGCAGCTCGGTTGACCATTGTTCGGAGGGGTCGTAACCGGTGTCGAGCGAAGTAGTCAGTCCGGCGCGGTGCGCGGCCGCGAACAGGCCTTTCAAGCCAGACCGCAAACCATCCTGCAGAAACCAGGATGAAACGTGGAAATGCCGGTGACGGGCAAATACCGTGTCCGGCAAGTCTTCCGCGTGCAAGGCGGTAATCGCTCCGGGATAGGTCACCAGGGCACGATCGCGCGCCGATGTAATCGAAACCGTAATCCCCGTTTTGAGATCAGTCCGGCGCTGCACCAGCGAGACATCGACGCCGGCCCGTTGTAACGCATCGATGCAGAAATCCCCATACGCGTCGGCGCCTACTATACCCGCGAAAGTGACGGAATCGCCGAGCCGCGCTAAGCCGGCTGCGCAGATAGCGGACGAACTGCCCAGGGTCAGTGCGAGATCGTCGACTAAGACTTCTTTGCCTGGCTCCGGGAAGATGTGACAATTACCCAGAATCAGGTCCGGATTCAGCTCACCGGCGATCAGCACTTTCACCGGCTAGAGCCGTTGGCGACGTGGATCCGGAAATCCCCCACCACCCTGCTGATGATGCCGTGTTCGGAGGGGGAATCGGGCCGCAAACCCTCTTCCAGACAGCGGTGAAAGCCCATGATCTGAGCGATCATCACATCGAGCAGCGCCAGATCGGCGTCTTCTGTGTGGCGCCCAGGAAGATCGTAAGAAACGGATAGGTCGGCGCCCTTGCAGAGACCCGCGCCCGGATCGTCTACTCCAGCGACCAGCTTGCGCGCGCCAAGCCGTTTGGCATCCAATTCCTGAATCAGATCCCGTTCGTAAGCTCGAATCAAAGGATCGGAGGAGAGGAAGCAGACGAGTAACGTCCGCTCGTTGACGAAGCACATGGGACCGTGACGCAGTCCGAGATAGGTTTCCGCCATGGTGGCAACTTTGCCGCCCGTCATCTCGAGCAGCTTCAAGGCGGATTCGCGCGCGGCTCCATAACGGCAGCCGCCGCCCAGAAATACGATGCGGTTGATTTGTCCCGAGACGAAGGCGCCCAGGCGATCGGGCCAGGTGGTGAGCAGCCGGCGGCCGGCGGATTCCAGATTGTGGGCGAGTGCGACGAACTCGTCCGGCCGGTCCAGCCAGCCGAGGAAGCGCGCGCTGAGTGCGAGGTTGGTGAAACTGCTGGTCATGACCAGACTGCGGTCGTGAACCTGTTCGCTCAAAGAGACGACTCGAACCCGTGGGTCGGCCGCAAATTCGCGGGCCAGCTTTCCCTTTGCGTTGCAGGTGAGAATCAGATGCGTGGTGAGCGGTTCGGTTTCGAGCAGCCTGCGCACCACGGCGACGCTCTCCGGGCTTTCCCCGGAGCGCGCCAGCGAAACCACCAGCGTTGGTTCATTCCCCACCAAGGCGGTTGGCCGCAGGAGCAATTCTCCGCCGCCCAGCACCTCAACCGGCCGCCGCAAGTCCTTGCGCAGCGATGGCGCTGCGCATTCGCCGGCATATTGCGAACTGCCGGACCCGGTCAAAATAATGCGCCGGCCAGTCCCCAGGCTTTCCGCGATTTCAGCGCGAAAGCCCTTCATCTGACGGGCGGTTTCGGGCCAAGTAGTAGGCTGCTGGCTGATCTCCCGGATGGTATCGCCGTAACCATCGACCGCGCACTCGGCCTGACTCTCTCAGAAGCGCGGAAAACCGTCCCCGGCCGGACGAAAGGGTGCGAAGCCACTCCGGAACTTGGGAGGTGGGCAGCAAACTGGGGTGCGATTCAGATGTCATAGTCAAAATCAATTCGAGTATAGCATTTTATTGTCGTTTTGACTTTCTATATCTTGCGTTTGAGTCGGAATTGAAATATGGTGATTAGGGACGGTAGTACTGGTTAATCAGTTTCCCCAGCGGTTAAGGCTTTGAGACGCTCGATTTATCCGGTCAAACGGGGCCGTTTGCTTTTCGTTTCCTCCGGCTTAGCGATCAAATCATTTAGACTGGTGTGGTGGAAAGACCAGCGGCAACCTCCCGAAAACACTCTATGCTAGCGGAAGAACGACGCCAGAAAATCCAGGAGGTTATTGAGGAAAAGGGCAAGATTACCGTAGAAGATATTGTCGGTAAATTTAGCGTCTCCGCGGTGACGGCCCGCTCCGATTTGGATGTTCTCGCCGAGCGTGGAGAGGTTATGCGATCGCACGGCGGCGCGGTGCGGCAGTTGAACGCGGTGGTGGATTATCCGCTCCGTTTCAAGGAAAGCATCCATCATGCTGAGAAGGTTCGCATTGGCCATGCGGCCGTACAGTTGATCCAGCCGCATCACAGCGTAATTCTCGACTCGGGAACTACTACCGTCCAGATTGCGCGCCAGATCAAGACTGCGCGTATTCATCCTCTGACGGTAATCACGAATGCGTTGAACGTCGCATACGAACTGGCTGAGACCGAGGGCGTCTCGCTGATCCTCATCGGCGGCATTCTGCGACGCGCCTCCAGTTCATTTGTGGGACCGCAGGCCGAGCGGATGCTGCAGGATCTGCATGCGGACCATTTGTTTCTGGGAGTGGACGGGTTGCATCCGGACGTGGGATACTCCACGCCCGATATTCTCGAAGCGCAGCTTAACAGCATGATGATCCGTATTTCGAACGAGGTGACGGTGGTGGCCGACGCCAGCAAATTCAGCCGGCGCAGCCTTTCGCTGATCGGCAAGATTGAATGCGCCCGCCGGGTGATTACGGACGCCCGCGTGAGCAAGGAAATCGCGGAAGCTTTGCGCGCGAAAGGGTTGGAACTGACGATCGTTTGAGCCCTGCCCGATCGAGGCTTGCTTTCGCGCGATAGCTCTCGACAAGCGCCTGAATCACGCGGTTTAGATCCGCCTGGTACGACCTACTGGCATCGGAAGTAGATTGGCCTAAAAACCTTGGGGAACAATCGTCGCGAATCCGCGGAAGAACAAGGCCTGGTGCGTGGCTTTGGATTTATCCAGGCCATCGCGCTCAATATGAGCAACATGGTCGGGGTGGGACCGTTCATCACCATCCCGCTCATCATTGCATCCATGGGTGGACCGCAATGCATGCTGGGTTGGGTGCTGGGCGCGGTTCTGGCGCTGTGCGACGGCCTGGTTTGGAGTGAGCTGGCCGCGGCCATGCCGGGAACGGGCGGCACTTACCTCTACCTGAGGGAGGCATTCCAGAAGACCAGTCTCGGCGGTATCCTGCCGTTCCTCTTTATCTGGCAGTTCATCTTTAGCGGGCCCCTGGAGATCGCCTCGGGATACATCGGCTTTTCACAATACGTCGGCTATTTCTGGCGCGGCATGGGACCCACCGAAACCCGGATGGTAAGTCTGGCAGTGGGCGTAACGGTAATCGTTCTGCTCTACCGCAGGGTGACTGCCATCGGGCGATTGACCGTTGTGCTTTGGGTTGGAATGTTGGTGACCGTGCTCTGGATCATTGTGAGCGGCCTCGCAAACTTTCATTCCAAAGTCGCGTTCGACTTTCCGCCTGGCGCGTTTACATTTTCGACAGGCTTTGTAACTGGACTGGGCTCCGCCATGCTCATCGCGATGTACGATTTCATGGGGTACTATGACATCTGCTACGTCGGCGGCGAAGTGCGAAATCCGGCGCGCGTAATTCCCCGCTCTATCATCTACTCGGTTTTGGCTGTCGCCGGAATCTACTCACTGATGAACCTCGGCATTATTGGCGTAGTGCCATGGCGCGAGGCCGTGCAGTCTAAGTTCATTGCGGCGCAATTCATCGAGAGACTCTATGGAACCAAGGCGGCTTCGGCAGTTACCGTCTTAGTTCTGTGGACCGCGTTCGCGTCTGTTTTCGCCCTACTACTTGGTTACAGCCGCATCCCATACGCCGCCGCGGTGAACGGCCATTTCTTCCCGGCATTCGGGCGGCTGCATGCTAGCGGCAGGTTCCCGCATGTCTCTTTGCTCGTCATAGGCGTGCTCTCGATTGTGGCCTCTCTCTGGAATCTAGATGCGGTGATCTCAGCGCTGCTGACTTCGAGGATTCTAATTCAGTTTATCGGCCAGATCTTTGCGCTTCACTACCTGCGAACGCACCGCCGCGACATCGTTCGCCCATTTCGCATGTGGTTATACCCGCTGCCCAGTATCATTGCCCTCTTTGGATGGGTCTATATCTTTGTGACGTCGGGCTGGGTATTCGTAGGCTTCGGCTTCCTTACTCTGGCCGCGGGGGTGGCGGCATATGCGGTCTGGAAGCGAGTTTCGCCGGTTAACCCAGTTTCATGATCGAGTCGCGGTTCGTTGGATGTAATTCGTGTGCGGCCCTATGACTGCAATCGGGCGCGGCTGTGCCATAGCGGGCGCCGGCATAGTTCTACTCATTGTCAAGAAGTGGAAGAACTAGAGGGCGCGAGGCGTTCCGCTCCATCTCTCTCTCCGTAACTTTCCGTCGTAGCGAATTTGCTCCGGATCGGCGTTGAGATAATTTCCGCGAAGTCTGAAGTTATGCCGGGCAAGGTACCTGATTCAGTGGCACTATGGGGAAATGAGACTTCTGGGCATCCTGGTCCTCGGCTTCTGCTGCTTCGCCCAACCGGACACACCAACCTACTTCAGCGTACCTCCAGCGGACGCGCCGGAACTGGCAGCGCGTGGGCCCTGGGCGGTGGGGGTTCGCACCGTTGAGCTGGTCAATCCGCATCAGCCGGATATTCTTCACTTCGACAAAGATGCCGGCAAGGCGCCCATCTATGATCGCCCTCTCACCATTGAGATCTGGTACCCGGCCAGCATTCCGCCGGGTAAAGAGGAACGCGTCATTTATGAGAGCGCCATGCCCGGGTCAGAGCGGCCGGGCGTTCCAAAGACTTTTCACATCTTGGGTAAGGCGCTTCGCGATGCACCGCCCGTAAGCGGCCGAGCATTTCCGCTGGTGGTTGTTTCCCACGGGTACCCGGGCTCTCGAACCTTTATGACCTGGCTCACCGAGAATCTGGCATCCAAGGGTTACGTGGTTGCGGCGATCGATCACACGGATTCCGTCTTCGGACAGCAGCGGGCGTTCACCAGTACTCTGCTCAACCGGGCAGCGGATCAAACTTTCACGATTGATACGCTGGCGGATCGATCGAAAGATCCCGGCGATTTTCTTCACAACGTAGTCGATCCTTCTCGGGTTGCCGTGGTGGGGTACTCCATGGGAGGCTATGGCGCGCTCGCCACCGCCGGAGCCGGTTACAGCCGGCAGGGCGGCTCCGCGAAGGCAATCCCGGGCGGCTACTTCGACCGCTGGCTCGCCGATAGCAAGGAGTTCCAGTCGCGCCATCGGGAACAGATCAAGGCGGTCGTAGCAATCGCACCCTGGGGCAATCAACCGCCGCAGAATAACTGGGATGCCGCGGGACTGGCCGGCATTCGAATGCCCTCGTTGTTTATTGCGGGAGACCAGGATGATGTTTCAGGGTTCGAGCAGGGAACGCGCAAGGCTTTTAACGGCGCCGTGAATTCGGACCGATACCTATTGGTGTTCGAAAATGCCCGCCACAACGTGGGAGGCAATCCGCCACCTCCCGAGGCGCTTGGCAGCTTCACAAGCCGGGCCTTCTTCGATGAGCCGGTTTGGCGTAAGGATCGAATCTCCGCGATCAATCAGCATTTCATCACGGCGTTTCTGGACCTTTACCTCAAAGGAGACGCATCCCGCCGCGAGTTCCTGACGCTTCCTGTAAAATCGCCTGCGGGCAATCAGGCGTGGAAAGGCTTTCAACCGCGATGGGCGCTCGGAGTCGAGTTGCATCATTACGGCGCCGGCCAGGAAGCCGGCTCCCAATAACCCAAGGCCGTCCATTGGATGAGATTTGCCTTCCGCCTTGCGAGGCCCAGGCGGAAGAAACGCATTTCGGCGCGTGAACCGCCATTGTCCGGCCCTGCACCGGACATTTTTGGCGAGTCTGTAAGATTGCATCGTTCTCAGCGACTATGTTTAAGACGAAGGCCGGGGATGAAAGTGGATCGTGAGCGGTATGGTCGAGTTGCAAGAGATTGTCAATATCCATGCCGCGATGGTGCGCCGCATCGCAACCGTTTATGAACGAGACGCCGCCAGGGTTGAGGATCTGACGCAAGACGTCTGGATGGCCGTGTGGCAGGCTCTTCCGCTCTTGAGAAACCAAGCCATGCTAAAAGGCTACATCGCCCGCATTACGCAGAATATATGCGTCACCCATGTTCGGCGAGCCGTTGTACGGCCAGCCCATCCGCTGAGCGACGCTATCCCAGATCCGGCCCCGCCTCTTGACGATGCAATGGCCCATGCTGTCCTGGTGAACCGTCTTGTAGAAGCTGTGCGCGGCCTGCCTGACAATCTCAAAGCCGTGGCGACTCTCTATCTGGAAGAAATGCCTATAAAGGACATTGCCATTGCACTTGGTATAAGCGAAGGCAATGCCTCTGTGCGGCTGCACCGCGCCAAATCCGCTATCAAACTCAGTCTCGGAGATTCGGTATGACGTTTCTGCCCCCGCAGGATCCGCTCATCACGATTTGGCAAACCATACCAAAGCCCGATACACGCAACCTTCTGAAGGAATTGCAGCGCCTGAACCACCTGCACCAACGGCTCAACCGAACCGTATTGGCCATCTTGTGCGGCGTGGCCATGTTACTCGTTTTTGAAGAGGCGACGGGCCGGCTCATGTCGCACGGCATCCTAAGCGGGATCTGGATTCTGGGACTAGTAACCGGCTTGGTCTTCCGTCGGCGCGCTCGATGTAACCGCGTCGATGCCCTCACATTGGACACGGTCAGTTTATTGAAATCGATGATTGCGCGAGCGAAGAATGACCTGTTTGTAGCGCGATGCCTCTACGCAGGCGTCCCATGTGGCGCTTTGGGCGGTTACATAGTGATGACGTTAGCCGGTATCGGCGCGCCGCTTGGGGCAAGTGGCGTCAGTCTACGCCTGCGCACGGTTCAGACAGCGGCCGGTATCGCTGCCTTGATCATCATGATGGCTGCCGGCGCCATTTTGGCACGTGCAAGACGCCTTCAGGTTCAGGAGCTTAGCGACAAGCTCCGATCAATTATAGACGACTTGTAAGATTTGCGTGCAGAGCGCGACTAGAGTACTGACGTCTGACCCACAAGGGCAGTGCGATCCAAACTCTTCCAGAGGAAATATATGCTCAAACGACTGAACTTGAACATCATCACCGCTCTTTGCACAGGTTGCGCACTCATTGCGTTTGCCTTCTTGCGATCCTACGTCACCGTGCCCGCGGTCGCCTTCTACATCGCCGCCGCGGCCATCTGCTTGTTGCCCGTGGTCTTGGCCCCAGCCTGCCAGAAAGCCCGCCGGAGCTAACACGTCGAACGTTGGATTCGCCCACGCGCATCTGGTTCGACTACGGATACAGCTGGAAGATGCCGAGCGAATCACGCCACTCGGACGGCACTCTAACGGCTTTCGATCGACGATTAGCCTGTGGCGATTGGAGGCAACAGGTCATTAAGCAAACCCGCCGTTGCAAACAGAATCGCACAAGGGTGAAGTCGATCCTGCGTTTGCCCGAACTCGAAGCCGCGAAATCCGCGGTTCTCAGGGACCTTTCCCGCCCCGATGCTCAGCGCGGCTATCGGCATGCTGTCGCTCAGCAAGACCCTGGTTGTCCGCTACCTGTTCATCATCTGCGCGATTGCCGCATGGTACACCGCGAGCGCCCTGATGCTCAATGACTCATTCAGCCGCGAGATGCAGTCGCTGGCCCGGAGCAGCCAGGCGCAGAAAATGCCGACGATTGCCGCGGGTATGGGCTAGCCTGCGGTCATTCGCGGATAGGCATAGGTCAAGCTGGCATCGGCACGAAAGAGGCTCGAGACATCAGGCAACATGTTCAATACCTGCAAGGCGGTGTTTCCGAACCGGCTGGCCACTCGAATGAATTAAGGCCGCATCGAGCCCGGAATTAATTACTCTGAGAGCCTACGAATTCTGGCGGCGGAGAAGGCGTCTTGTGGGGTCTCCGGAGATCGATTGGCTCGAAGCCGAACGCGAACTGAAGCGAAAACTGAATATGGGCTTGTTGATCGGTTCGGTTGATGTCACGACTTAGGGGCCGGGAATCTCTTCTTTTTCAATGCCGCCCACCATCTGGACTTAGAAACAGATGGGCGCGTCGCCTTCCAGAGTGGATAGGGCAGCCCCGCCAGCCTGTGGATACAGAATGCCTGCATGGTCAAAAGCAACACCGCGACTTCGATGATTATGAGGTAAGGAGGCCGAGTGATGATCCCGAGAGATACGATGAGAGTCGTGGCGCCGGCGGGCGGATGGCTGGCGTTGAACAAGATCATTAAACCTGCAGTGGCAGCCAGGGAAAGCGCCGCCGCTATCACCGTGCGCCAATCAAGATCGCCCCTCGCCAAGGCCACGGATACAGGCATTCCGGCGACCCGGAATGCCGCATAACCGCAAATCAGGCCAATCGCGTGACCGATTAACGTATTGTGCGGAGACGATGATTGCGTGCGCGGCGCGAAGAAAAGCTGATAGGCTGTCGGGCCAAGCGAGGGAAAGACGAATGGCGCTCCAGTAATCGCCGCGACCAGTGTCAGCAACGCGATACTCAGGAACGCGTTGATGACCACATACGCGGCCCAGAGCCCCACGGGTGGTATCGGCCTGACCAGTCGGCGCAGGCCAAGCCTTTCAAATAGCCGCTCCACGTGCGAGAGATCCTCCGCCAGCGTGGCGGGGGTGAATCCGGCTTGTTGCAGATCCTGAGGTTCCATTTACTCACGCCAAGGTGCGCCACAAGTCTGTAGATCCAGGCATCCGTTGCGCCTGAGCGCTCCTCCCCAGCGACCACACTCGCGTCCGAATGTTTCGTTCAGCGCACGCAGGGCTATTCTGGGAGATGCCGGGCTGGCACGCCTGGCGCCAGCGGCAGAATCGGCTGCGTCCGATTCAACGCCTGAACCTGACTCTTTTCGTCCACACACAGTACGATCGCACGATCCGGCGGATTCAGGTACAACCCTACGATATCCCGCACCTTCTCAACAAATTGAGGATCTTTGGAGAACTTGAAATTCTCTACGCGGTGCGGCTGCAATCCGAAAGCACGCCAGATTCGCACGATTGCATTCTGCGTCAGGCCCACCTCTTGCGCCATGAGACGGGTGCTCCAATGCGTGCTGTTGGCTGGCATTGATTCCAGCGTCTTGGTGACGACATCCTCAATCTGCTGATCGGTGATCTTGCGGGGCGCGCCGACACGCGGCTCATCCAGTAAGCCATCCAACCCGAACTCAATAAACCGTTGCCGCCACTTTCCCACTGTCGCGCCGGTAATCTGCAGTTTCCGAGCGACCTCCGAGTTGTTCAAGCCCTCCCCACAATTGAGCACGATCCGGGCGCGGCCTTTCCTCATCAGTACGGAAAACACGTTGGTGGTGCCAGCGTCGAAATTCGCCGCCGATGCCGCCAGATAGAGCAGCCATGTCCGGTACGTTTCTTCGCCGACAAGCCGGACGCAGACGTTCTCGTTCTGGCGCAGCCGGACCACCCATTCGCGGCAGGTTCGTGCGTAGTCAATGCGCCGGCTTTCACCCGGAGAATTTCCAGCCCTGCTTTTTCGGCGGCCCCGACCACGTCGGACAGATGCACCAGTTCGCCGCCAGGGAAAACTCGCTTCTGGAGGAACCATGTCTCCGCGCCGTCCGCAACATTCTGCGGGCGTACAATCCCCGAGTTGAGAAACCTCCCATCGCTTTCGAGCAGGCTGTAGATCTTTCGGAAGTATCCGCCCAACCGGTGACGGCCAACATGCTCAAACGTGCCGATCGATGCGATTTTGTCGAACCGCCGGGAAAGATCGCGATAGTCCATCTCTTGACTGGAGGCGAGGTTCTCCAGGCCGCGCACGCGAATCAACGAGCGGCCGAATTGGCACTGTTTCAGGCTCAGCGTGCACCCTGTCGCACGCGCCTTATAGCAGACGGCAGCGTAGACCACCAGCGCCCCCCAGCCGCAACCCACGTCCAGGAAACGGTCGCCGGCGCGCAATTTCAGGTCTTCGCAGATTTGCTGGAGCTTGGCATCTTGAGCCTGGTCGAGCGTCCAATCGGCATCCTGAAAGGCCACCGGTTGCGAGATGGCTTGCCGCAGGTGAATGGCCGCCACCAAGTCGCCTGCGATATCGAATTCCCGGTGAATGAAACTCAAGGCCGCGGAATAGACGTCACCTTTCAGAACGCGCTCCAGTTGTGGCCGGTCGGCGACGGATATAGTAAATGCCGGCGGCTCCAAGCCATGAAGTTCCCTTTTCCCGGATCGATATTCCACTGCGTAATTGACCGGCGCGGATCGCTCCCCCTCGAGATCGGCTGTCGGCATCTCTTACCCCTCTACTTCAATATTCCCGCTGCGGCTGTCCACCGGCAAGCTATTCTCCGAGCGGATGGTGAGCGGCAAAACAATGCCAGGGAGTAAGTGGCGGATCTTACCAGGTTGAGCCGCGGTCGGGCGTCTGAGAAGCGCGAGTATAGTGCGAGTAAGTCTCATCGTCAGTGGTATTGTGTGACCAATACCAAAGAATTCGGGCTTTGACGTTGACCGAGAAATGACTCGGTAGCCACAGGTTGTTCTGAACGGGCTTTTGCTCTAACGTGAACTCCGTCCCCGGTTCCACCTTTGCCAGGAACAGGCCAAAGGCCACGGGACGGAACACCTCGGCTTCCACTTTTACCCATTGATAGGCCTGTTCGTCGATCCACATTTTGCCGCGCATACCCTTCAGCACTTTGGTTTCCCGGCTCGTGGGATTGTAGCCTGCTTTCGGCGCGCCCTCCAGCACAAAACAGCGCCGTCCATCGACGGTGTCCTCCCCCACCACCTTGAAATCGATTGCCGCGAGCATCTGCTCCAGCAGTGCGTTGTCCTGGCGCCGCTCACGGGTGTATCGCCCGATGCGCTGCCGCCGTTCGGAGGCGGTCTCGTGCCGCCTTCGCGCGATTTCCGCCTGGAGCTTTCCACTCTCCGCTACTCCCTGGGCCGGATCGAGCGGTTTTCCATTCACCGCGGTCAGTTCGTTGTATGGTGAGCCTTCGATCATCGTCACGCGGTACGTTTTGACGGTCCGCGCCTTGCCCGTGACAACGTCGCGTTCGGTGAAGTTATATTGCGGCGCGGCGTTCCAATCCGCCAGGGTGTTGGCCACCGACTTTTGGATGATTTCCCCGGCGTCCCATTGCGCGGCGGCGCACGGAACAGATGCGGCAAGCATGAAAATCCAGGCGTAGCGCACACTGGAACAGCTGCAATCAGAGTGCCAAAAGCCGGTTTAGTGAGTCCGCCCTTTTCTGGCTCCGCGCCCCTTCGTAAGCGCGTACTACTGCGTAAGTCAATATACTGTGCACTACAGCTTCCTGATCTTTGGGAAGGCATAGCTCATATCGAAGACTCGGTCACGTGGAGGGACATATCGTTCCAGACTACGGTGACCAGAGAGGAACCAACTCCATGCGCAAAGATACAGCCTCTCGGGTTAATGGCATCTGGTGCACTTGGCCGTGCCAGCTGGAGCACCCAATCCCCTGGTGAATATGAATACGGTGATCGAATAAACAAAGTCCGGCAAATCATGGACTATCGTCCACTCATTCGACTTACTGCAGCGATAACTGTACCGTTCGCTGCCAGACGCATTTCGTCAGAACAGTGACGTTTCCCACATAGCGAAACTGTCCGACTACGAGCTGCGCGAATGGGTATAGCGAGTATCGCAGTCTATGTAAGCGTGTTTTTGTGGCATGCGCAAATGTGAGCTCGCGCGGCTCTTCGGGGCCGCCTTTTTTGTCACCGTCACACTGCCCTAAACCCTATCGACCGCAGGTGCGCGGCGCGTCTAGGAGGCTTCCCTTTGTGAACGGCAGAGGCGTTCTCCCGGCCACTTAACGACAACTCGCGCGAACTACGCTTAGTAGTTCGCCATGCTGATGACTAACCGAACCCCATGATGCGCCATCATTTATACAACTCCACAGTCGCGAACGGCTCAGCCGCCCACGGTCGGAAGCGATTGATCGTGAATTTCGTCTTCTGCCCCGCCTTCACATCCACGAGCAAGTAGTTATATTCCTCTTTGGGAGCCTCGCCTTTCCAATACTGATCCGGCGGATAGCCCGCAGGTACCTTGATGTGCGTCCTGCCGGGAAGGATCGGGTCCTGTTCAGCGCCTCCGCCGCCCAGCAGTAGGTATTTCACGCCGTCCACCTCGTAGACCTCAGTCGTGTGCACGTGCCCGTTGAAGACGACGATATCCAGATCCTTGGCGTACGCCGCAATGACCTTGTGGGGATTTTGAGACTCAGGGATAGGACCCATGCCGGAGCGGGCAAAGGCCGGGGCATGGAAGGTGATGAAGACTTTTTTCGTGCCAGCGGATTTGGCCTCATCCAGCCACTGTTGCAACTGCTTCATCTGGGCTTCGTACACGGGCCGGGTCGCATCAAACGATGATGGTGAGTGATAGTCATATTTGCCGGTCCACAGGAAGATGAAGCGAACGCCTTGGTAATCGAACTTATAGATGAGTTGTTTGTCGGAAACCCCGAACTTCTTCAAATAGGGAAAGGCGCTCAACAAGCCCTCCACGTCGGAGTCCCCCCACACTTCGTGGTTTCCGACGGCAGGGAATACGCGCCCAGGCAGTCCGGCGTCTCGCATTTCACGGTCTGGAGTTGGCATTTGCTTCAGCACGTCCTCGTTTACCAGCTTCCAGTACGGATTGTCGGAAGGCTTGGCGCCCTGCTTGCCCCACCAAACTAAGTCCCCGGTATTGACCAGAAACTTGGCCCGCCCGCCCTGAATATCTTTCACCACCTCGCGGGCAACCCAGTCGCCGCCTTGCAGCCTGAACATCACACGGTGCACACCCGGCAGCAGTTTCACGTCCTCTACCGAGGCCTCAGTGACCCATCCCTTGTCCAGCGTTAACGTGGTCACCTCGCTGGCGGTATCGAACGGCATGACGATCTGCACCAACTCCTTGGTGGCCGGGTCATAGGTTAGCTTGACATCTTTGTCGACCACCGCCGCCGCCACTTTCGCTGGAAGTACAAGTTCAAACATGTCAACCATGAGCTGGCGAGCTTCCTGTTCCTGGTCTGATCTGTACGGGAGGTACATCATCGACCGTGAGTCACCGTACACGGCAAACGAAAAGCCAGGAGCGGATTCTCCTGCTGCCTTCGTCGTGCAGCCAGCCATCAGAAGAGCAGCCGTGGCTCCGATGAGCGCGGCGCAAATGGCCTTATTGGTCACAATTCCTCTCTCTCTCAAGACCTTGATGGAATGGAAATAGGATGGTCTCGTCTGGGCACGATGCTAGACGAGATGGTCGCGCTCTAGTTTTTTGAGTTACCCGCGACCCGTAACGCGGCAAGCTACGCGCATAGGGGAAAGCGGGTTACCGTACACCACCGCAACCAGTCGCCGGTCGACCCTCTGGCAACTCGCGAATCGTCTTCGGCACAAGCTCAAGCGAGCAAGCCGTTCCCAACCCGCGCAGGTAAACGGTCACTGGGCTCTTTTGCGCGCCAATGGGCTGCGAAGCGAGTGGACATCGCCTAGGCCGGTCACGTATCGGCGCACTCGCGGCTCGATGACCGGCCGCGGCGCCGTTGCGAGGTCGATGCGGTCGAGCATCCAAGCTCGGATGCGTTTCGCCGACGCATGATAGGTGGCATCGCACGGCCCCATTCAAGTCCAGCACTCGTTCATTGAACCCTCTTCGCCGCGTCCAAAAACGCAAACTCAATCTCGCGGTCGAGCATGCCAGCGGCCCGCATCATGCAGACCGTATGGAAGGCCGGTTCCGGTGGCCACCCAGCGAGTTGGGCGGCGCACCATGCGAAATCGAATGGCGTCGGAGACACCGATGGCGTGATAGTTGCGGTCAACAGAGTCGCTCGAATTTCGGACGGGCGGCGGGTGAAACATCCGGCGCGCGAATCGCGCCGAAGGCCATATCCGGCGCGAAACCAAAAATAGGGGGCGGCTCGTGGCTCAATCCGCGCGCGCCTCAAAACGCCCCGTTTCCCGTGGAGCGAATTCGATCAAATTTGAATCCCGCACGTAGGCGTCCTGCTGATGACCGGCGGCGTCGCGTCTTGCCTGCTGCGCCCTCCAGCGGCCAGCCGCCACGTTCATTGCCTGCGCTGCGCGATCTCGCATCGCCAGCGTGGCGAAGGCGTCGGATCGACCCGGCGGAACAACCGGCGGCACGCTGCTCATGAGGGCGGGCGCGTCGCTCCTCGATCTCATCGGAGTGAGAAAACCGCCCGTCTTAGATACCGCCAAGATCGCGCTCATGTTCAACCGCGCCCGTGGCACGCGAACGTTTGCGTTTGTGGTGCTGGCTTCGACGAGTGGATGCCGCCGACGCGAATTGTTGGCGCTCGAATGGGCAGACATCAATTTCGATGCCGATTTGATGATGGTTTCCAAACCGTTGGAACAAACCAAGGCGGGATTGCGCATAAAGAGCAGCAAGAATGAGGAGCCGCGCGAAATCGGTCTACCCGATCATGCTTTGGATGTTCTACGCGAACATCGTGAGAAGCAGGACCGGGACCGGGCTTATACGGGGAAAGCTACGAGGATCACAATCTGGTCTCTGCCAACCAGACGGCGCTTACTACTCGCCGGATCGCATGGGCGCTCGCGTGGCGGAACTGCTGCGCAAGGCCGGATTGAACCGCGTCAGCTTACACTCGCTGCGACACAGCCATTCCAATATTTTGATCTCCGAAGGCGTGCCGATTCCGGTGGTCTCGGAGAGACTTGGTCACGCGAATCAGAATATTACCTTGTCGATTTATTCGCACGTCTTGCCGAGGGACAAGCGGGCGGCGGTGAACCTGTGGAATAAGGCAATCGCCGAGTCGGTGGAGGAGGAGCGGCGCGCAGACGGAAGCGGCCGGCCTACGGGCGGTGAGCAAATGTGAACCCGAAACCGCTTGAGTTCGCTCTAAGTGATTGATTCTTTATTGGTTTAGTTGGCGGGGACGACGGGGCTCGAACCCGTATGATAGCATCTTAAGCTCAGTTAGCAGCCGTTAAGTTGCTCATTTAAAACATTATGCCATCGGGGCAATTTTAGGCAGCGTTAGTCTGTTTTCCCGGCATGTTAGCGCCATGTTAGCGCGGCGGCTCTTCGGGTCGCCTTTTTTTGGCCGTTAGCGTCACGTCGTTACGCCTTAATGGCCGAAGAGTCAAGAAACTAAATCGCTCTGTAATTGATTGGCATCAACTGTAGCGAAAGGGCACGGGTGGGGGTGTGCGCAGAGGGCCGGTCCTGGATCTCGATGAAATGGGTATTCCTGACGACTCTACACTCGAATACATCCACGGCGGTGCTACGGCGCGAAAAATCGACAAAAGACACATTTTCTTTGACGGCGAAGTGACGTTCCTCTACCCCGCCACGACTAAATTGTTAGGGCGTAAGCCCCGGAACCCTTGTCGGTATTGGACCTACAACAGAACGCTCTTAAGCGACTTGTGGAGCAAGTATCGGGATGCGGTGGAGGCTGCTGAAGAAGAAGGCCTTCGTTAGCTGCGCAATCTGACGGACCGCAAAGATCCCGCTTACCGGGTCGTACACGTGCCCAGATGCCTATTGCCCCAAAAGACAGACTCCGACTTCCGGATCCCCTCACCGCGCGAGCGAAAGCCTCTCCGATCGCTCTAGTCCGTGACCTCAACCAGATTCTGGAACGTGCTGCGAGTCTCGGTTCCGCCCTCGACCGGCGATTTCAATATCGCGAGACGTCTGCCGAGTTGTTTACAGCGAAGGTTCGGGAACTTCGCAGCGTGCGCGAGATTAACCGGCTTTATTGGCGCGACACGGCATCGACTGTCAAAGCGTACACGTTATCCTCAACTTGGCGGATTCTCGATCTAGCAGGCCAAGCCTGTGTTCTTCTGAACTGTGAAGGCGTCCTCGGGCCGGCAATACTGGCTCGGTCACTGATTGAGCTGACAACCGTTTTTGTGCAGACGGGCGGGGCGGTACGACAAGTAGTGGCGGAAGTGGCGAGGGTCTGGAATGAAAAGGTCGCTGTATCCGAACCCCTGGAAGGTCTTCTTGGCAAGGCTCTACGTGGTACACGGACTGTACCTGAGGGGGACTTCTACCGGCAGACCAACGTCGTCACGCATATTCAGAGGTTGTCGAAGGTGGCTGGATTTGAAGACGTCCTTAGGTACTATGAGCGCCTTTGTGAGGTCGCTCATCCCAACGCGCTCGGCAACGCTCGCTTCTGGGCTGATGGTGGTGTGCCGCAACCTGACGGATCAGTATTGTGGAGCGGAGAGCCGCGAGCCAAGAACACTGCTGCGCACGAGATCCAGGACGATACCCTGTGGGCCGTCGCTTGGTCCGCTGCGAATGTAACCGCGGGGTTCCGGATTCTTGATGAACAGGTAGCGGTCATCGGGCGAGCATTTCCATGAGCGGCCCGCAGCAAATCACATACGACCTGACTGCTTCTCTGTTCGCTCCCCGCGACAGAACCTGAAACCGGCAACTTCTGCAGTCGGCCTGCATCCGATGCTCCGCAGGTCGTTCTCCACATAGCGCTGGATTCGGTGCATCACCGGAGGATGCGCAAGGCCAAGGTGAGGCCTACCGCTGCGCGGATGTCAGTATTTACGGCAAAGCGATTCCTTCAAGCGTGAAGCGAGAGGACAAGAAGCTCGTCCACCAGATCGAGAAGAGGGCGAAACGTCCGAGCAATTTTCGCCCAAAACCGCCCACTGAAGTGCTACTTCCGGAAAAGTATGATAACATACCAAAACCTACATTGGGCTTAGAGGCGCACTATCGTTCGGAACACCCTATCCAGAGGTAGCGTCATAAATCGACGCGCAGTGAACCTTTCTGATTCGGGCGGATCTCCAAGAATCGCTACCTGTGAAACCACCCATGATGGGCGTTCAGGATCGCTTGGCGGCCACATCGGAAAGTTGATAGCCGAGGAAAAAGGCAGACCGAATGAACGTATTCGAACTTCGCGAACGATTGATCAGCGATTATTCCTCCTACATCCGAAGCTTCATCAGAATTCGAGACGAGCGTGTCGATGCTCTGGTCACCTCATGTCTTGATCAAGGCCGACTCTGGCCTGATCCGCTGATCCAGCTCAACCCATCTTTTCAGTATGCCGGGACAATCGAGGATTTGGTAGCCGAGGGCGTCCTGCATTCCGAGTGCGCCAGGATTTTTCGGGCTGGTAAGGACAAGGGCGAAGGCAAGCAGATGCGCCTATATCAGCACCAAGCCGATGCGATTCGCAGGGCGCGGGCTGGCCGGAACTACGTCCTCACGACCGGCACCGGATCCGGCAAGAGCCTGGCGTATATCGTTCCCATCGTCGATCATGTATTGCGCCATGGAACTGGACGCGGGATACAGGCAATCGTCGTTTACCCGATGAACGCTCTTGCGAACAGCCAGTTCGGGGAGTTGCAGAAGTTCCTGCAGCTTGGGTATCCCGATGGCAAAGGCCCGGTCACGTTCGCTCGATACACGGGCCAGGAGCGTGACGAAGAGCGCAACGCCATCGTAGCCAAGCCGCCGGACATCCTGCTCACGAACTACGTGATGTTGGAACTCATCCTGACCAGGGTTTACGAAAAGCAATTGGTCAAGGCGGCGCAAGGCTTGCGGTTCTTGGTGTTGGATGAACTCCACACTTACCGAGGACGCCAAGGTGCGGACGTGGCCTTGCTCGTTCGACGTTCTCGGGAGTTCTTTGGCGCAAAGCAGCTTCAGGTCGTTGGAACGTCGGCAACCCTTGCTGGACCTGGAACATACGATCAGCAGCAAACGGAGGTGGCCGAGGTCGCCAGTGTTCTGTTCGGAGCCGAGGTGACGCCAGCCGACGTGATCGGAGAGACACTCCAACGCGCCACGCCGGAGGAAAACCCGGACGATCCTCAGTTCCTCGCGGCCCTCAAAGCGCAGAGTGGAAGATCCGACCGCCATTTCACCCACCAGCTACTCTGCCTTCGTTGCAGACCCCCTGTCGTCCTGGATCGAAGGTACCTTCGGAGTCTTTCGTGACAGCGTATCTCAGCGAATCCGCCGACGCAGGCCCAGATGCCTCACCGGCAAGGACGGCGCCGCCTTGGAACTGAGCCGCACCACGGGCGCATCCGAGGATCGCGCCAAGAAGGCCATCGAGGAAGCATTGCTGGCCGGCTACACCTGCGAACGCAATCCTGCAACCGGATTTCCGGCCTTCGCTTTTCGGCTCCACCAATTCATCAGCCGTGGCGACACAATCTATGCCTCGTTGGAATCGGAGGACCAGCGATATCTGACGCTGAATCGTCAGCAGTTCGTGCCAGGCGACAGGAAGAAGGTCCTCCTGCCTCTGGTGTTCTGCCGCGAGTGCGGGCAAGAGTACTACTGTGTCAGGCGGGTCGAAGATTCCGATTCCGGCGCGGTCACCTATATTCCGCGCGAACTCTCTGACCGGAGCAACGACGGCGATAAACTACCCACTTGCTTCCCGGGAGCTCGTTCCAGTAAAGATTGAGCGCGTCTGTAGCCCAGTAGAAATCGTTAGTGCCGTTAACGATCAGCTTCGGCAAGGCGAGCCTCTCGCGGTAAGCCCAGGGATCGACCATGCTCAAGAGGCGTTGGCCTTCGGGTGTTTCGGGTATCGGCACCAATCCACGGCTGGTGTAAGGCGTGAGCCGGGCGCTATAGGCGCCGAAGGCTTTGAGTTGTCGCGGCATCTGCGCGCGAATATTGAGCGTATCAATGACCACCGGAGCAATTGCACGAACTCGTTGGTCGATGGCCGCGGTAAGCCAGGTCGTCCAACCGCGCTTCGACGCCCCGGATACGATGAAGCTATCGATCGGCGCGCCCCATTCTCCTTTGCTAAACGCCTGCAAAACATCCATCGCTTTGACGACACTTTTCACCATCGGCAAGAGCAGCGGCCAGTTTTCAACCTTGGTCTTGAGATAACGGACAAAAGTTTCGGCGATCA
>CAVPSN010000019.1:0-105632 GCA_963708385.1 Bryobacterales bacterium
AACCCCAAAAATTTTGGTCAAATATCCCCCTAAAGAGTTAACAGATTTTAAGGATTGTATTCCGAGTTAGGAGGTGGTGCAAGCGATTGAGGGGAAATTGACCGATAGATACTAACCAAACGAGAGAATTGAACGTCAAACTCTACTTGCGTCCGCCGCGGCCGCCAAGCTGGGTCGTTTCCACACCCGCCGATTTCAGCGCGGCGCCCGCACTCGAATAGTCGAGCCGCGGAGCCTGCTTGCGGATGCCGTCGAACACGAAAAACCGCGCCGCGTCGTCGATGCCAACGCGCCCCGCCGCAACGCCGCGGTCTTTCAGCGCTTGCGCGATCAGCGCATACGGGCTCTCGTCCTCCTGCCAGACACGGATCTCATCGCCGGGGCGAATCAGCTCGCGCGCTCGCATCTCCTCGAAGCCGGGCAGCACCCAAACCGGCGCGCCTTTGGCGGGCAGCACTACGGCGAAGGTGCGTTCGCTCTTGCCCCAGCGGACGCCGGTCAGGTAGACCATCGCCGGTCCAGGCTCGAGCACGATCGCTTCGAGGCCGAACTCTTTCATCGCTTTTTGCAACTGCGTCAGGCGTTGCGCGTAGGTTTCCGGGGTGGTCTGCGGCATGGGTCGTCCTATCCAAACGGCTGGTCGATGGCGGGGCTTTGCTTAGTGAACATGCGGGCGCCATCTTCCGTGACGTGCATGCAATCTTCCAGGCGAATCCCGAACTCACCGTAAATGGCGATCATCGGCTCATCGCTGAAGCACATCCCGGGACGCAACGGCGTCTTGTTGCCCTTCACCAGGTATGTCCACTCGTGACCATCGAGGCCGATGCCGTGGCCCGTGCGGTGCGGCAACCCCGGAACTTTGTAGCCTGGTCCGAATCCGGCATCCGTGATGACCTTGCGGGCCGCTGCGTCTACCGATTCGCACGTTGCGCCCACCTTCGCGGCGGCCAACGCGGCATCCTGCGCCTTGCGCTCCAGGTTCCAAACCTGCGTCTGGCGCGCGGTCGGCTTGCCGAAGATGATGGTGCGCGTGATGTCCGATTGATATCCTTCGACGCTGCAGCCATCGTCCACCAGCACCAGATCGCCCTCGCGCAAGTGCTGAGGCTGGATGCTGCCATGCGGATATGCCGTATATTCGCCAAAACTCGCCATCACCGCGCCCTGCACGCCCATCTGCCGGTAGGCCGCGCCGATGATGGCGCTCAATTCACCCTGCGTCATCCCTTCGCGCAACGTCTGGAAGGCGGCGCGATAGGCTTCGAGGGTGATATCGTTGGCGCGCTGCATCAGCGCCAGTTCCGCCGGGGACTTGATGACGCGGCAACCGATCGTCACCGGATCCGCGCTAACAAATTCGGCCTTCACCAGCTTGCTGAGGGCGTCATAGGTGGCGAATACCGCGCGCTCTTCGATGCCGATTCGGTCTACGCCGCCGCGGTCTTTCAAAAACTGAGCGATGCGGCGCGGGCGCTCTTGCGCATCCGGGGACGACTCGAACCACGCGGGTTCGCCCTTCACCGGAAGCACCCACGACGTCGTTCCGCCGCGGCGGCCGGTGAAGTAGAACAGGCTCGTGCCGGGCTCGAAGACTACGGCGCCGAGTTTGTTGTCATGCATCAAGCGCCGCGCTTTTTCAATGCGCTGCGAGCGCTCGGCGTCCGTAATGGGCTGAACGCCGTCGAGCATCGGCTTGAGCTTGCGGATAGGAGCCGGGATTTCCGTCTGTCCCCAGGCGTACCCGGCAGCCGCGGTTACTAGAAAGACTCTGCGATTCATCGATAGACCTTTATTAGCCACGGATGGACACAGATGCACACGGATAAAACCACGACAAGAATTGTGCGTTTGTTTTATCCGTGTGCATCTGTGTCCATCCGTGGCTAATTTGCTTTCACGCGCTTAACGTAGGATTCTTCGTATGCCACTCCGTGGCCTGCTCATATGCTAACGCCACGCGCAGTGGCGACCCTTCATCATAGATCTTGCCGATGAATCCGATGGATCGCGGCAGTCCTGCGGTGAATCCGCATTTCAATACCACCTGCGGATTGCCCGTGAGATTGGTCGTCGTCAAGAGCGCGGTGGACGGAATTACGATCACGTCCCAATCCGCCATGAACTTCTCAAACCTCTCCACCTCCAGCGCGCGCGCCCGTTGGGCGCGGATGTATTCCACAGCGGGAATCAGCCGCGACGTGCGGAAGCTATTCGGCCAGTCGTTTGCGCGCTGCCCGCGCAACGTGCGCACCTGACCATCACGAGTTATGTCGTCGAAGGCAGCCGCGCCTTCGGCCTGGAGCAGAAAGGTTAACTGGTTTGCCGGGCCCTCGTCATACTCCACCGGAGTCATGTTGACGCCTGCCTGCTTCAGATCCGCGAGCGCCTGGTCGTAAACCTTTTTCAGGTCGGCAAGCGCGTTCGGATTAGGGCCGCGTCCGCCGCCACCGCCACCACCGCCGCCGCGCCCCGCTCCGATTCGGTCGAAGCGTGTCTGCATAACGCCCACCTTCAGATCGCGTAGCGGCTTACGCGGCTCCCAGTGGAACGGGTCCGCGCCCACACTGCGGTCGTGCCCGTCAGGCCCGTAAATCGCGTGAAGAACGACGGCGCAATCTTCAACGCCGCGGCAGATTGGACCAATCTTGTCCATGGTCCAGCTCAGCGCCATTGCGCCCTTGCGGCTCACACGCCCGTAAGTCGGCCGCAGCCCTACCGTGCCGCACTCGGTGCTGGGCGAGACGATCGAGCCGAGCGTCTCCGTGCCCAGCGAGAAGCCCACCAACCCCGCCGATGTCGACGAAGCCGACCCGGCCGACGATCCGCTGGAACCGCGCTGTAATGTCCCACGGATTGTTGGTGCGGCCCTGAAACCATAAATCGCCCTGCGCCAGCGCACCCATGGAGAGTTTGGCCATGAGGACCGCGCCCGCCTTGTTAGCCGGTCGACGCAAGTCGCGTCTTCATCGGGCACGCGGCTCTCAAACGGCTCGGCGCCCCAGGTAGTGCGGATGCCCTTGGTGTCGAACAGATCCTTTACGCCGTACGGGATGCCGTGCAGCGGCCCGCGATACTTGCCCTGGCGGATCTGTTGATCGGCCTCGCCGGCACGTTCGAGCGCGAGATCTTCCGTGAGCGTGATCAGGCAAAGCAGCTTGGGACTGTACATCTTCATGCGCGCGATGTACATCTTGGTGAGTTCGGTGGACGACACCGCGCGCGAGTGGATGAGCGGGGCAAGCCTGGTCACCGGCCAGAACGCGACCTCTTCGAGATCCGTGGGCGCCTTCAGCGAGTGCGGCGCTTTTCGGGCGGCGTTTTTGCCAGCGCGGGCTTTGCCGCTGGAAATCGTTGTCTCAAAACGCTGCGGTCCTTTGATGGGCGTGCGATCGGGCAATCCGGGCGAGAAATGGAATGCGGGTTCGACGCCGTAGCCGATCTCGACACGGCGCAGCGCCTCATAGTTCCCTAGCGCCTGGTTCACGCTGGGCAGCATCATATCGAGTTCGGGATCGGTGAACTCCAAGCCCATCAGCTTGAGCGCCCCAGCGATCTGGTCTTTGGAGACGCGCATCGGAACCTGTCCGCGTCCGCCTTGACCGCGCCCACGGCCCGCACCATCGGTCGCGCCGGTGGCGCCTGCCGCCCCGCGCTGTTGCGGAAGCGCCGGCCGCGCCGCGGCCAAAACGGCGATCAATTGGACCCAGGTTCTTCTGTTCATAAAGAAGCCATCATATCGAAACTACTGCGCGGCGCGCTTTCCGTTCATCTTGTAAACCATTCCGCCTTTCATCACGAACTGCACATGCTCCAATTCCGTAATATCGTTCAGCGGGTCACCCGCGGTCGCCACGAGGTCCGCATAACGGCCTTCCTGAACGGTTCCGATTTGATCGGCGGCGCCGATGAGATCCGCGGCGGAACGCGTCGCCGCGACGATGATGTCCATCGGCGTCATTCCGTCCTTATGCAGCAGCCCGAACTCGCGGAGATCGGGGCCTGGACCAACATCGGTACCGAATGCGATCTTCACGCCGGCCTTGTAGGCCGCGGCCACCATCTTGTCCTTGAACAGAACCGCCTCCCGCACCTTGACGGCTGTGTCGGCCGACGTTTCGCCGGCATTGGCGCGGTTGAACGTCTCCATGGCGACCACAATGGTCGGTACCAGCCACGCGCCGTGCTGTTTGAACAGAGCGAACGACGCTTCATCCGCGTAGGTGCCGTGCTCGATGGAATCGATGCCCAGACGCAGCGAGTTATCGATGGCCTCCTTGCCTTGTGCGTGCGCCGCGACTTTCATTCCGAGCGCGTGGGCGGCATCGATGGCGGCCTTGATTTCTTCGTTGCTCATGAGTTGCAAGTGCGGGTTATCACCCGTGCTCAACACCCCGCCGCTGGGCATGATCTTGATCAGATCGGCTCCGCGCTTGTGGTGTTCGCGGACAGCGAGCGTAACTTCCACGGGGCCGGTGACCACCGAGTGCATCAGGCGCAACGGGTCGAACGGCATGTTGGGATCGAGCGTGTTCGTGGGATCGCCATGGCCGCCCGCGGGACTCAACGGCTCGAGCGAAACCCACATGCGCGGCCCAGGGATCACGCTCGAATCGACGGCGTGCTTGAGAGCCAGATCGATGCCATCGGCCGCGCCGACGCTGCGTACGGCAGTGAACCCTTCGTCGAGAATCTGGCGGACGGGAACGGTCGCGGCCAACACTGCATCGAGATTGGTGCGGGCCCCGCGTTCGACTACGGCGCCGCGTCCGCCGCGACGGCCGCCGCCGGAGCCGATGTGCTTGTGCGCATCGATCAGGCCGGGCAGCACGGTGGCTTTCGAGAGATCGATCACCTCCGCGCCGGGGACGTTCACGAACCCCGCCTGCACGCCGGTGATCTTGTCGTCCTTGATGAGGATCGAGACCTGCGTACGTGGCGCGCCGCCCGAGCCATCGATCAGCCGGCCGGCGTGGATCACGATGTCTTTGGGGAAAGCAACGCAGGAAAGACAGATTAGTATCCCTATGGTTCGTTTCATGGCAAACTCCGGTTTGAACAAGGATACTGAAAATTCGGCCGGCCGCTGAGATTATTCGGGGATTGCGATCTCAAGAGCCGGAGGGCGCACGCGCGAATAGTCACCGGCGTCGAACGTCAGCATCAAAGACGCCCCGCAATGAACCGCGCATTCAACGATCGCGGCATCGTAAACCTTGCCGCCGGCGAGGGACGCCAGTTCCACGTTTTGCATGGCCTGAAGGCAGTCGAGCGGCGAGACATCCGGAGCCCGAAAGCGTCTCGTCTTAATTACGAGGTATTTTCCAGATTTTTTCAGGGTCCTCGCCGCGGCCTTCGGTTCGATTTCGATCTTGCCATCACGATATTCGATCGCGATCTCATCGCCTTGATGAAGACCTGTCATTTCCCGTAACGGCTTCGGAATCACTACCCGTCCGGCAGAATCGAGGGTAATGAGCGTACCAATATAATGGCACGCACTACGGGTTGCTGCTTTCACTTCATTCCGCTTCCCCGCACCCAACCGCGATATACTCCCGTCCATGAGAATTCTTGTGGCTGCGGCCCTCGCGATGAGCGCCGCCGCGCAGCAGGGCGGGAACCAGCCCGGCACAAAGTGGAGCGATGAACAGCTTCGCCAGACTGTGGATCTGGCGCGCGTGGGACGGAAGCTTACTCCGAAATCGTGGCCGAACGGGGCGCGCGTTGCGGTGTGTTTGAGCTTCGATGACGACACCGAAGCTCCGCTACTGCGCGATGGGACGACGTCGCCGACAACGCTATCCGCGTCCGACTTCGGGGCCGAGAGCGGGACGCAGCGCATCCTGAAGATGCTCGACCAATATCAAATCCCGTCGACGTTCTTCGTGACCGGCGTAGATGCCATGCTACATCCCGAGATGCTGGCGGCGATCTTGAAGAGCGGACGCAACGAGGTAGGCGTGCATGGGTGGATCCATGAGTTCCCTCCGCGGCTGGCCGATGGCGAAGAGGAACGGCTGCTCGATAAGGCGATCGCGTATCTTACTAAAGCTACGGGCAAACGGCCGGTGGGCTATCGCGCGCCTTCGTGGGCGTTCAGCGGCGTGACGCTCGATCTCATCCGCAAGAAAGGCTTCCTGTACGACAGCAGCCTCCAGGCGCTCGACGAACCCTATGAGATCGCTTCGCGCGGGCAGAACACCGGATTAGTCGAGCTCTCGATCGACTGGACGCTTACCGAGACGCCGTATCTGGGGCAGAGCGGGCATATGCCTTCGCCTGAACTGCTCTATCAGCTTTACAAGGACGAGTTCGATGGCGCCTACGCAGAGGGCACGACATTCATCCTGACTTTGCACCCGTACTTGAGTGGGCATCGCGCTCCGATGAAGCACCTGGAGGCGTTTGTGAGCTATATGAAATCGAAGCCGGGCGTCTGGTTCGCTACGTGCGAGCAGGTGGCGCGGTATGTAAGCGGCGCCAAATGAGCGAAGCGCGCCTCTGACGGGCAACGAAGCGGCGTTCTGTTGCATGGGATCGTCCCCCGCGACTTGGGCGCGTCGACCCGGATGAGGCACGGGCGTACCGCAGGCCAGGAGGCCTGTCGTACGAACTACGGCACGAGCAAGACCGGGGCCTGCCAGAATGCGGCTTTCTGTCCAGCGGGATCGAGCACGGTTACCTGGCAGTTATATCTGCCCGGAGTCAACTTACCTAGCGACAAAGCGAACTTCAACGGAACGGTCTTGAGGCTGTTGTTGACTCCCTCCATCACCGGGAGCGGCGCGGTCTCGAAGGCCTTGGTCTGGCCGCGGTAGAAGGTGACGAACGCGACTAATGGCTGAAACGTCGTGGCCGTGCGCTCATATGCCTGCAGATAGACGTACATGTCGCGGCTTTTACTGAAGACGTGCGTCACGCTGGGAACCAGCTTCATGCCTTCCTGCACCAACGGGTTGACCAGTTGATCTTTGTCCTTGCCGGCGGTGTATAGCGCTGAGTGCATATCCTGGCGCTGGCTGCTGAGCACAACCGAGCTGATGGGGATGCGCTTATCTTCCTTATTGAGGTTAGGGATGACGAACTTATGCATGTAAGTTCCAATGCGTCCCGTCTCATCGTCGCGCGCCAGCACTTTGATGGAATATGTGCCCGGCAGCAGCGTATAGCCGGCATCATATTGAATGGGGACCTTTGCCAGCTCGGCGACGGTTTCACCGGTTAGCTTCATGTCCACTTTGTCGCGAATGTTCTGGATGGTGGTACCGAAATCGTCTTTGATTTCGCCGATGAACTCGATCACCGTATGCTCCGCGCCTCCGCGCCGCGCGAGGGCCAATTCGCTGCCGGGTATTTTGATCATCAGCGGGACATAGTACTCAGCGCGGTTCAACTGGAAGTAATTGACTTCCATCTGGATCGTAAGATCGGTGACAGGATCGCCCATCATGAGCGCGTCTTCGAGCTGCCGTTCTTTATCGGCGGTGGTGAACTTACCGAAGACCTTATCCGCGTAGTAACCGTGGCGGTAATCGAGCTTGCGCCTGGATCTCCTTCAATGCGATATTGACCTTGCGGAACTTACCATCGGGAGTCGTATTCGTCGTGTAATAACCGATGACGTAGTAACTGCCCAAGCCCTTTTGCGCCTCGACGATTCCCTTTCCGAGATCGTTGAAATCGAGGAGAGCTTTGCCGCCAGTATCGGCCGCGATGGCGTAAAGGGTGTCCTGCGATTTCTGGAAACCGCTAGCGCCTGCCAGAGCGGCTGCGCCGGAGTACATCGCGATTCCGCCGGGCGAGCCCTTGGTTGCATCGCCCAGCGGCGCCTGTGCCATCAGGCCGCGCGCGTCGATACTCCAGAATGCTGACGTTGGCGCGAATGGCGGCGTTGGTCATGGCGCGCAACTGCGCCTGATTGTCGATTCCATTGAGGCGGAGACCGCTGGCGAAATAGATCAGCGCCTTCTTCTCGTTAAGAGGCTTCAAGTAGCCGATCGCGGTTTGGATGGCGGCGAGTTGGCGGTCTGTATTGAAGATGTTGAATTCGCTATCGTCCTGGCCGAAGGCTGCGCCGGTGTCGCGGCCGAACTGGCGTCGGCTGGGTCTTCGTCGAAGCCCTGGCCTTCGCCCGCGATGAGCGTACCGATCACGGTCAGCAACTTCTCGCGGTCGTCGGTGAAATCCTGCAGAACCTTGACGGCGCCGCCGGTGTATTCCATGATGGCCATCAGATCGGGCGCCGCCATCTGCGACTTCACGAACTTCTGCGCGGCGTCGAGCGCGCGCAACTGGTCGGCCTGGGGCATGGCGCTCATATCGAAATAGATCGAGAGCAGCCGGCGGTCTTTATAGCGCAGATCGCCCGGGGCTTCGGGCGAAATCTGAGTCGACGTCACGGCGGCAACTTCCGTATCTCCGGCGCAGCAGCGGCGTGGCGGGAGCGTCAGCCGGCGCGTCGGGCAGATTCTGGAAGTACAGAAGCTGATGGTCTGCGGCTTGCCGTCTTCGGTGACGGTGAAATCCTCCGCCTTCAAACCTTCAATCACTTTTCCGTTCTTGTCTTTGACGGTGACATCTTCGATGACCAAATGGGCCGATGCGGAGAATTTGGCGTCGCCGGTATTGGTGGTTTGCGCGACCGCCCCGGCTGGGCCGGCGTCTGTTGAGTTAGTGCTTGTAGGTTCTGGGCTGCTGTTGAGCCAATCCGGCAGCGAGAGCGAACACCGCGATTCCGGAAACTGTTTTCTGCATGTTAGAACCTCAATCTCAATGTGGCCCTTACGACGCGCATGCCGTTCGGATTGATGCGGGAAGCCGAATTGGGAGTTGCCGTAATATGCGTATTCCATGCGCCGAAAACCACGTGGTTCAGCGCGTTTGTGGAATCGAACCGCAGGTCGGCGTTGAAGCGGTCGTTGATGCGGAAGGTCCGCGCCATGGATGCGTTCAAGCTGAACTGGCCTGGCCCGGTGATGGAGTCGCGGCCGGCGTTGCCCCACTGCCCCGCAAGCGGCGTGATATATGCCGCGGGATTCAAGTACATTCCTGGAGGAGCCGCGTAGAGATCCAGCGCCGGTATACTCGGGACGAACCGTGCCCGTGTTGGTGGACCCGGTGTTGACGAAGCACCGTATGCACGAAGGCGAAAGGGGCAGGCCCGAGCCTAAGTTGATGGCGGTGGTGATGGTCCAATCCTTCATCATGGCGCCGCGCCATCCGCCGAGCAGCGTTCCGCCGCCACCCCCACGCCCGTGCTATATTGCGCGGTGAGGTTGAGCAGGTGCCGCTGGTCGAAGGTGGAAAGGCTGCGCTCGGCCGCAAGATCCAGCCAGTTCTGCGCGACCAGGCCGCCGGTTCCGCCGCCCAAGCCGGCGTCATCGATGGACTTCGAGAAGGTGTACATGGCCGAGGCGGTGATGCCGTTACGCAGACGGCGGCGCAACTGCAGTTGCCCCTGTTCGCGCGACGAATTGCCGTTCGAGGTTTCGTAATCAGGAAACCCGAAGGGGGACAGGAGGCGGGCTTCGGCGTAGCGGCGCAGGGTCGCTCGATCCTGGCGCGAAGGTGTTAGGAAAAACGCCTGCTGCGCGCGGGTGCCTTTGATTCCCATGTAAGTCGCGGTCATCTCAGGGCGCCGGGCAGATCGCGCTGCAGCACTACGTTCCAGCTTTGCGCGTAACCGATACGGAAATCGGGATCGATGCCGTAGTTATCTGCGAGATATTCGGGGCGGCATAGAATGCATTGGCGAGCGTCAATGGATCCGCTCGGGCTGTTCAGCACGTTCAAGCTGGTGGAGAGCGGGGCCTGCTGCGACATGTTCCTGGCAATGGAGCCATAGCTCGAAGTGTTGAAGTTCAGGCCATAGCCTGCGCGTACGACGAACGACGAGGCCGGGAACGGCCGCCACGCGATGCCAATGCGCGGCGAAATGCCGTGTTTATCAGGATTTACAAGCGAGGCGGGATAATGCGTTCCACTGACGGGTCCAACCGGATTGGTGGCGACCACAGGCTGCGCCGCGGCGTAGCCGGGAGCGATATCGAGATTGACCAGGCGATTGTATTTCTCCACCAGCGGCGCGTTGTACTCCCAACGCACGCCCACATTGACGGTAAGTCCGGGACTCACGCGCCAATCGTCATTCATATATAAGTCGTCGAACCATCCGCGGAAATACTTATCGGCATTACCATACGCGAGCGTGGCGGCATCGGGAACGCCTAACAGGAAATCGGCGACATCGGAGCCCGAGCCCGGTATTACCGCACCGTTCAAGTTGCCTTGCGTCGCCGCTCCTGTGAAACTGAAACCGCCGCGCGGATTCGACTGGCCGATGGAGTTGAACTGCTGGCGGCGCAGATCCGCACCGAATTGGAAATTATGCGGGGAGTGGGACCAACTCAGGCTGGCGGAAGCGCCGGTGGTCTGGTTGTGGGCGCCGAATAGTTCGAATCCGAAAGGCCGGTGAGCCCCTGGGCGAAGCCGAGGTTGGGCGGCCCATAATTGATTGGCGACTGATCGTTCCCGGTGATTCCCGCCATTCCCGAGACGTTGACGTTATTTGCGAAGTAAGGCGTCAATGCGATTGACTGGCGGCTGTATTGCGCTCCCAAATTGAGGAACATGCGCGTCCCGATGCGGTGCGAAAGGTTGACGTTCGATTGTTGGCCGAGCGTGCTGGTGTGGTCGAGAAAATTAAACAGGTTCGGATTCTGTACGTCGGAGTGAGAGAAGCCGAACCCGCCGTTAATCTGCCAGCGAGGCGTAAGCGTCTTATTGACCCGTGTTTGCATGCTGTTCGAAGCATTCACTTGGACCACAGGCGCTTGATAGTTATAAGTGGACCCGATGAAGTTGGGCAGCGGATAGCGGCTCAACAGGGCCGTGGCCTGATTGCTGATGCGATTTGCGGAATAATATTGCCGGGAAATGGATTACCGGTCAGGGGATCGTAAATAACCGAGGGTAGCGCGGAAAGGTCTCCCTCGCGTTCCGCCTCCGTGGGCATCAGGCCGGGAACGATGTTGGCCTGGTGGTTGTGCGGATATTGATAGTTCACCGTGAAATACGGGGCGGATTTAAAGTGGATGTGCGGAATCCTGATGGGTCCGCCAAGAGTTCATCAGACCGGTAAGTTGGGTGTAAGGCGGCTTGGGAGTAGGTTGTCCGGTAATCGAGTAACTTTCGGCGTCGAGGACGGAGCTATCGAGCACCACGCCCAGACTGCCGTTATATAAAGAGCTGCCTCCGCGCCTGGCATTGCCGAACGCAGGATTTGCGCGAAGGGAGAAGCGGCGCCGTTGTTCACGCTGCCGTTGATGAGAAGGCCGTCCGAGGCGCCCTTACTAGCCTCGTCATTATTAATGGCCGCCTCGGCGGGGGCATTGGTGGCAGCGCCGGGCGAAGCATTCACCTGCGCCTTGGAATCCGGTTTGGGCGGCTGTAGGCGGAGCGGTGGCGCCCTTCTTCCCTTGGCTTCGTCTTTCCTTTAGCGGCGCGCTGGCGGCTGCCGCAGCGACGATAATGGTCGGGCGGCTGCGGTTCGTGGTGGCGGCGAAGTTTCGGCTGCCTCGGCGCGCCGAGGGCGCTGGCGGCGGAGCGGACGCTTTGATTTCATCGAACGATTGGAGCTTCAGATCCCATTCGGGACCGGGCGAGTCAGGCGCTACGGCGATTTCTCGCTTGATGGTCTCGAAGCAGAGCATCTCGACCTGGATATTCCAGAGCCCATCGCTCAAGATTGGAGAACGTGTACAAGCCTTGATCGTCAGTGACCGCAGTCAACTTCTTATCCGCTTGCGAAGCCGTCACGGTAACGCCGGGTACGGGCAAACCGGCAAACTTGACGATGCCGCGGTGCTCGGTGGCGGCCAGCGGCATGGCGAGAGCAAGTGAGAGGGCAAGACTTGCGAAGAGTCCTGCGCACCGGAGGCGAGATCCGGGACCCGGAAACGGGCCAAAGCGGCGGACGAAGCCCCGCCAACGGCGCCCAAAGGGGTCGGCGCACCTAGTTTTCTGTTGGTTTTTCTGCATGATCTACGACGATGATTTCTACGGGACCTTTAGTTGATTCTAACTTGAGTCCCAGTTGTTCTTGTAATGCAGTGAAGATCGAAGGGCCGGCGACCTCGTTGGCGTCCGGCGCCTTGGCTGCGCCATCTTGTATTGACCACTCGAGCTTGAAATCGAAAACTCCCGGAATGCCAGTGGCATCAAGCACGGGGCGTTCCATGGTCCTGGAGAGGAACACCGCCAGCGCGGGCATGCTGACTCCTTGCGCTGTCAGCCTGCCGTTGTTGCTGTTGGTGGAGGAACCGCCGGTGTCCTTAACCGCGGTCAATTTGAATCCGGTCTTTGCAGCCACTAAGTTATAGACAGGAAGCGTTTTGGTTTCCCGATGAAATTGAAATTCAAACCGCTCATCGAGGAGCGATTCGAGCATGGCCTGGATCCGCGCCTGGCCCTCTTTGCCTTTCAATTCCGGCTCCGCCTCGTCCACTTTGGCGCTGATGTTGAAGCGGTAGGAATCGAGCCAATTCGGCCCACCTGAGACCTGATAGTCCTCCACTCCGAAGGCACGCTGGACGAGCCGCTTCAGGGTCCAGTTCTTGATCGTCACGAAGCGCCGGTCGCTATTACTGCTGGATCCTCGCGCATCGGGATCGGCCGGCTTAATGGAGGCCACTTCGAAGGCCTGCCGGGAGGGAGCCTTGCCGGGCACCGCAGTTTGCCCGTAAACGCATGAAACCGCTAATAGAATATAACTCGCCTGTGCCCCGACGCTCATGTGTTTACACCGTCAGACTATATGACGATGGTGGCCTCCGATTTGGCGCTAAATTCCATGAATATTTCTTCAGTTCTCGGTGGGGACCTTCTCGACGTGGTCCACTATGATCATTTCGATGGTCAGCTTCCGTGGTTCGAGACGCAGCCCGAGTTGATCCTGTAACGCCCGCAGAACCATGTAAGTCTCATCCTCGCGCTCGCGCGGCTGGCCCGCGCCGGTTCCGGAGGGACGTAGTTGGAGGCGTCCAGGGTGAAATCGAACGTGCCCTTAATCTCCGTGAGATCGATCACCGGCTTGCGCATTGGCTCGGAAAGCAGCGCCGCGAATTCGTGCATCGACATATGGCGGAAGTGGATCGTCGGCTTGTTCGGCACAGGCTCGAACACACTCTCGCCTCCATCTTCGGATGCCTTCATCTTCGAGTTACCTTTGCCTAGCACGAGGGCCATCCCCGGCATCTCTTTGTTCTCGCGGTGAACGATTAACTGAAACCGGTTCGCGAGCAGGGTTTGCACCATGACTCGCATCTGGTCGGCAGTGGCAGGGTCGGCGGCCTTAGCGACGATATCGAACCGGGTGTCATCGAGGAAGGTTGGACCCGCAACCTGATAGGATTCGACATCGTACGCCCATTGGATGGCTTCCTTCATCGCTATATTCCTCATGACGAGGTTTCCGGGATTAGTGTGGACACGATGTGGACGGGTTTTGGCTCCGCGCTCGTCAAGCGGCGCGGCGGGGCGCACCGATGCGACATCGAACGCGGGGGCCGGAGCTTGCGCGAAGATACTTAGCCCGGTGCATGCGGTTATGAATGCGGCCGCGCCGATTTGCGTCATTCACCTATCCTCCTTATAACGATTCACGGGCTGCAAATATGACGGGGTTGCGGCCTTTTTCTTAACCAGGCAGGGGCTCGCTTCGCGAGCGGAGCCGGGCTCGCTTTGCGAGCGGGTCGGGCTCGCTTTGCGAGCGGGGTCGGGGGTCAGGGGTCGGGGGTCGGGGACTGCTCGCTTCGCTCGCTGGCGACATTCTCCTTAAACCGGCCAAGCTTCGATATGAGCATACGCATGCTTTTGCGCGAATGTTCGCTACGTCTCTCGATTCTGTGATGACGCCGATGGACGGTGGTTTGTTCCCGGGCGCCAGGGGCTCGCTTCGCGAGCGGGATTGGGGGTCAGGGGTCGGGGACTGCTCGCTTCGCTCGCTCGGAGAGGTCGTCGAGACACTTGGGGCTCACTCGATTTAGGGCGTCGGGATTTTGAGGGTGTTTCGGTTACATAGCGAGTGTTCTGCGTCCTACGCGACCGACTGGAAGTGCGTCTTGGCTTCCGCCAGGCGGGCGGCGCGACCGATGACACGAGCGATTTCGGGCAGGGAATAAACAAAGCCACCGTAGAGTTCGGGGGACGGGAATTCCTTGGCCTGATCGACCGGTTCGCCCTTCAGATGAGCGAGTTGGGTGAGCAGGACCGCCTCTTCCTGCGCTTGAGCATATTTTGATTTGCGATCCGATTGTAATGATTTCAGCTCGGCGCGGCTCTTCTCGATGGCGTGTTGGATGCGGTGGGCGTAAGTGGATGTGCGGCGAAGTTCCTTCAAGGTTTCGACGAAGGCGTCGTCTTGCGCGGTTTCGAGTCTGACGAGGAGAGACCGCTCCAAGCTAAGGACGCGGGTCAAGCGCCAGTTGTTTTCGGCCAGGTTGCGGACGAGATCCTTTTCGGGGATGCCGACGGGGACGTAGGTCTGGAAGTATCCTTCGACGTGTTTTTCGACAGCGTCTTCCTCGCCGGGCAGGGCAGGGTTGCCTTTGCTTGTGAAGTGATGTTTGACTGCGTTCGAGGCGACGATCTTGCGGCCTGCCTCGGAGATTGGACCCGTGGAACGTTGCGCATTTTGCTGATTGGCGGCGATTTGGGCTGCGGTGGACATTTCGTTTCTCCTGTTCGTACCAAAAATAAAAGGGCTGCCTGACGCGCGACGCGCGTGAGACAGCCCTTCTAATTCCAGATTAACAGAAGGGTATCCAAATTTCGGGTTTGCGCTGGGATTGAAAATCGGGGTTATGTGGTTTGGGAACAGTAGTTTAAAAATTATTTTGAAACCTTGTGACCCGCGTTTCGGGGGTGGGCAAATCTTGGGCTCGGCCTCGCAGAAACAGACGCCGATATCAGCGTTCCGCGCGAGGATGGGAGTTTCAGGATCGCCCCAGAATTTCGGCGTCACTTCGAACGTCCGCGCAGGCCAGGAGGCCTGCGCCACTGGGGGGCGCACTGGTTGGGATACCCTTAGCGGGTTTTCAGGCGCTAACATATAAGCGGATTATTGGTGATGAATTTATTCGCAAAGAAGCCGCTTGCCCGGCTATTGGCAGAATCGGAAGGCGCTGGCGAGACGGGCGGCGGCCTAAAAAGGACGCTGAGCGCTACGTCACTCGTGGCCCTCGGCATCGGCGCCATTATCGGCGCGGGTATCTTTACTTTGACCGGCGTTGCCGCTTCCACTCACGCGGGACCGGCGCTCGTCTATTCATTCGTTCTGGCCGCCATCGGCTGCGCGTTCGCCGGTTTCTGCTATAGCGAATTTTCGACGATGATTCCGATCGCGGGCAGCGCGTACACGTACGCATACGCGACCATGGGCGAACTATTGGCCTGGATCATCGGGTGGGCCCTGATACTTGAATATGCGGTAGGAGCGGCGACGGTCGCGGTGAGCTGGTCGGCGACCATCGCGTCGATCCTCTCCGACTTCAACATCAAGATTCCGCAGGCGCTGCTCGCCTCACCTTTTGACGCGACGCCGGGCATGGTCAATCTGGTCGCGGTGATTGTTGTGGCGGGCATTTCGACGATCCTGATCGTGGGCGTGCAGGAATCGGCGCGCTTCAATGCCGTGATTGTGTTCATCAAGGTGGCGGTGGTGGTTCTGTTTATTGTGGTTGGTTATTTCTACATCAACATGTCCAACTACACGCCTTTCGTGCCGCCGAACACGACGGGAAAATTCGGAGCATTCGGCTGGAGCGGCGTGCTCGCGGCGGCCGGGCAGATTTTCTTCGCCTATATCGGATTCGACGCGGTCTCGACCGCAGCGCAGGAAGCGAAAAATCCGAAGCGTGACATGCCGATCGGCATTATCGGTTCACTGGCAGTCTGCACCGTGCTCTACATCCTTTACTCGATGGTGCTGACAGGCGTGGTGAACTACAAAGACTTGAATGTGGCCGCGCCGCTCGCGGTTGCGGTGGATCGCATGAACGGGTTGCCGTGGCTGGGAAAGCTGATGAAGCTCGGTTCACTGCTTGGTTTGACCAGTGTGATCCTGGTTATGCTGCTTGGCCAATCGCGCGTGTTCTATTCGATGTCACGCGATGGTTTGTTGCCCAAAGTGTTCTCCGATGTACATCCCAAATTTCACACGCCCTGGCGTTCAAACCTGATGCTGATGATCTTCGTGTCCTTCGGAGCGGCGTTCACTCCGATCGCGCAGCTTGGGAACCTGACAAGCATAGGGACTTTATTTGCATTTGTGCTGGTGTGTCTCGGCGTCATTATTATGCGAAGGACCGATCCCGATCTACCTCGCCCGTTCAGAACACCCTGGGTTCCTGTCCTGCCAATTTTGGGAGTACTGATTAATTTCCTGCTGATGCTTGGGCTGGGCGCTCTAACCTGGGCTGCATTTCTGATCTGGATGGCGATCGGGTTGGGGCTGTACTTCACTTACAGCCGGTTTCATAGCCGCCTGCTTAATTGAGCTTCGCAATAGTAGAGAGATAACTGCCTATTCTAGCGGGGACGCCGGGCGGAAGCCCGGCGGCAGGCCGGAAAGCCTGCCCCACAAAGGCCGGTTGGTCCCCATTTCATCGATCACCTGTCCGAACTGCTTGCCGGGGCATGCACGCAGCAACAATCGCAAACACTTCCGGTTACCGGTCAAATTGCTGCGCCAAGCGCCATAACGCGAAGGCGCCTAAGGCCAGGCCTAGATCGCGTAGAGCCACGTCGAGGTATGCTGCCATCGTTAGCAGGTTCACGATGATCAGGCAAAGCCAGAGTCCAACTATCGGGGCGCCCAGTCGCGGCCTGACCGCCACCAGTACTCCCGCTGCGGCTTCGATTATGCCCACTACTAGCATGAGGCTATGGCCACCGATGGGGGAAAGGGCGGCCATCCATGGCGCGAGATATTGATCCCAATTGCAGAGAAGGTGAAAGAACTTATCGATGCCCGCAAGAATGGGGGCGACGGTGAAGCCGAGGTGGAGAATTTGATACGCCTGATACGATGGGTTGCTGCGCTCGGCCGTGGCGGCTTGGCCGCCGAGATTTGCGATTGTTGTGCTCATATAACCTCTGCCCGCACAGAGTCACGAACACGGAATCCGTTGCAGGCGCCGCCGTTGTAACCTTTTGCCGCGCGATTACTCTGTAAGGGTATGCTGCTCGAGGAATGCCGGGCCATCTCTGACGACGATCTGGTGTCCCGGGTTCGCGCGGGCGAAACGGGACTTTACGAGATGCTGATGCGCCGATATAACCAGCGCGTGTTTCGCGTGATCCGCTCGGTAGTCCCGAACGACGAGGAAGCAGAGGATGTCCTGCAAGATGCCTGGGTTCGCGCCTACGAGCATCTGGACCAGTTTGCCGGCCGCGCCAGCTTTTCCACATGGGTCACGCGGATCGCTTTTTACGAGGCGCTGGCCCGCACTCGAAACAGCAGACGATGGACACCGCTGGAAAACTCCGGAGGAGAGATCATGGCCGAAGCGGAGCGCCGGCACACAACGTTAGATACGCCTGAAATACAAGCCGAGCGCCGCCAGTTAGGACGGATGCTGCAATCCGCGGTTGACGCACTGCCCGTAACCTATCGTTCGGTATTCGTGCTCCGCGAAGTGGAGCAGTTGAGCACGATTGAGACTGCCGAATGCCTGGAACTCTCCGAAGAAGCTGTCAAGACGCGACTGCACCGCTCGCGAGCTCTGCTGCGCCGGGATTTGGAAAATCGCCTGGGTCCGGCGATCACGGACGCCTACGCGTTTCTCGGAACCCGCTGCGACCGGGCTGTGAAGCGGGTGTTGGAGCGAATTGGGGCGTGAGCGTTGGCTGGACTAACTAAGATACGGCGATCACCGGGTTGTGCCGGGTTCAGGCGTCAGAGCTTTGGTCCTACTAAGTCCGTGTTATGTAGCGACGTCACCTACGATTTGTAGTCGATTGCAAGCGTTGTCTGTGCCCGTGGAGCGCCGGGCAGAAGCCGGCGGCGGCCCGAAAGGGCCGCCCCACATCATCGAAATGCGACGCAAAGCAGACCTTGGCGCCATCGGACGATAAAGCCGCGAGCATTCCATAAAAGTCTCCGCCGCCGTTTCCTTTGTCCGTCCCGATGCTGTTCGCGAGGCCGGAGCGAATCGCGGTGACCCTGCCCACGGGCTCTGCGCTCACTGAGTTGCCCCAGGCGAAAAGATGCGCGGGTCTCCCATAATGGCGTGAAACGGCGCCGCATTGGGCGACGAGGCGAAGCAATCGCGCAAGATCGGCCGCGCTGGCATCGAACAGGTTGAGCGGGCGGCGCCTAACAGCCAGAAGAGCGTCTTCAGCAGTCCTGGGAAGCTGACGTTCATGTGCGACACATATCCCGGTTTCACCCAGGGACCCGCCGCCAGCAGTAGAGTGCGGTTGGCGGAGATATGATCGATGCCGCCGACGGCTGTGGATTCGGTTACGAAGACCACGGTGTCATTCCACCACTTACTCGCTGAAAGATATTCGACAATTCTTCCCAGCGCGAGATCGTTATCGGCGACGAATGATTCCTTGTAGGGATGTCCCTCATCTACGTTGGCCGCGCCCGCGGCGTCGCCGGGCAGGTAGACATACAGGAATTGCGGCAGATCGGCCCCGCCCTTGACGAATTTTTCGTCCATTTCGTGGATGAAGGCGGAGGCGCGTTCCTGGTCGGAGATGGCGAGGTTGAAGCCCGGGTACTCGTTGCGAAGTACGGTCATGGAGCGCCGCCGGCATTGGCATGTCGGTGAGAAAGCGCGCGCCTAGCGGCGGCATGCCGGGCTGCTGCGCCGCACCCGGCAGATCGAAGCCCTCGCCAAAGTTGTAGAACGAAATGCGGTGGTTCGCCAAATGGCTCCAGAGGTTGGCCGCGGGCGGCATCCTCGGGAAGAACCGACGACGCCATCCCCGGAAAGGCCAGGCGCCCGGGCGCGGCGCTCATCCGGAAATCTTTCAGATTGCCATACGCCGCAAAGAGAGATGTCTCCGTCCATGCGTTAGGGTAAACGCCGGCGAGCCAATGGTGTCCATCCACCGTGCCATCGCCATCGGCGTAGAAATTGTCGCTGAAGGCCCACTGGGTAGCGATGGCATGAGTGTTGGGCGTCACGCGAACGCCCTTCAGGCTTAAGCGCTGATGGCCGCCCTCGGCAACGCCGTTCATACCGTAGCGCGCGATTTCAGGGTCGCTCATGGCGGGTCCCTGCGGCGTGGCGTGGATGTCGCCCAGAACTTCGTCGTAGGTGCGGCCTTCCTTTACTATCAGCACTACGTGCCGTATCGGAGGCGGCGTGGGTATGACTGGCCGCTTGGGGGCGAAGCCATTGGCGCGCATTACGGTTTCGGTGAGGGCGGCAAGGTCTTCCGGCGCGGGCATGGCGAAAATGGAAACCGTGCCTTGAAAAAGAGAGGACGGTAGCAGAGAGCCGCGCCGGGAATAAGCAGTGGGCGCATCCGGCCCGATGCCGTGTCCGCGCGCATTCGCCACCAAGACCTCCTTCTCATCGATCAGCACGCTGGTGGGATACCACGCCGCTGGAATATGACCCAGCACGCGCTTTGGCGCGTATCGATCACCGCGACCGCATTGATCCCCGCCTCCGCCACCAGCAGCCAGCCGGAGGTTTCGTCGTAAGCCATGCCGAGAGGAATGACGCCGCGCAGCTTTTCTAGGCCAGGAATAACGATCGGGATGCGATCCACGACGGTGCGGTTAGCGGGATCGACCACGGCGATGGAATCGTCATCGGCGCTCGAGACGAAGACGCGATCCGCGGTGGCCAACACCGCCGATGGGCTGTTGCCTGCGCGGACGAATCCTTCGAGTTTTGGGGCAGCAGGGGTCGAGACATCCACGATTGCAAGTCGAATTCGACTCCGGAGCGCCGGGATCGTCCGGCGCCGGCAGGCGGGAAGGGCAAGCCCGCGGTGCGCGCATTAATCGCGCTCGGCATCGGGAACCATGTGGTATTGGAAGACGCCGACGTTGGCCACATAGAGCTTCTGTCGATCGGGCGACAGCGCGAGAGCGAAGGGCAGACGGCCGACATGGACCGAGCCGAGACCTGCCGCGATTTCGTATCCACGACTGCGATGCGGTAATTGGCCTGATCGGCTACGTAGAGCATTCCTTGTCGGAATCGAAGGCCAGCGTCGCCGGTGTAGCTATCGGCAAAGTCCGCCGAATTCAGACTGATGGCGCGGCGCCGGTCCTCGGCGGAATCATAGAGCGGCGACGCGCCCGGAATTGCCTTCGGAGACCCAGATGGCGCGCTCGCCGGAGAAGGCCACGCCGTTGGAGACGCCCTTCCATTCGCCGCCCTGTCCTTTCGGAATGCCGAACTCATCGAGCGCGGAAGGGGTACGCGCATCGATCTCGCGCGTTTCCCAATGGCCGGTCCGATCGCGCTGCAATACCGTCATCGTGTACCGCCATGGGCCCGTGTTGGCGGTGACGGCGCTATGTCCGGAGGGGCTCAGTACGAAAGCGGACGGACCCGGTCCGGTAGAGTGTTCCTTTCCGTACGGCGCTATGATGCGTCCGCCGGGCAGAATGGAAGCGCCTTCGCGCCTTGACGACTGCCGGGCACCTGCCGGAGCCGTGTAAGATTGCGCCAGTACGACAATCGGATCCAGCGCGGCTAGACTGGCTAAAATTACCGGCGTCCATGCGAAAGGCTGCATAGAAAGCACTTCTTTCATCATACGGCCGGTCGGAGGGTTTCCCGGCGGCTAAAAAAGAGTCGGCGCAACTCGCTTCACCTTCGAGGGTTTCCTTTTAAATAGCGCTACTTACGTTTTTGGATTGCGTATTGTCCGAAATCGCCGTATGATTTGGCACGCGGAGTGCTTTAACAATGCGCTGAAAGGTGAGGATTATGACTAGCTCTCCCGCTCTCGCTGCTTTGCTGGCCCTACTCGCTCTCGCTCCACCTGTCGTCATTTCCGCACCTTCACGGCTTGGCCAACAGGAAAAGGCGCCACCCAAAAAGGCGGCCCCATCGGGAACATCCCTGACGGGATGCGTGGATGAACAGGATGGACGCTACATCCTGACGGACGATCGGGATTTGACACCCATCGCCAATCTCGAGGCGGACGGCTTTCCGCAAGAAGGCTTCGCCAAACACATGGGCCATAAAGTAACCGTTCGGGGGACATCCGTCCCGGGCGACCCCAGACCTACATTTAAAGTTCGAAGCATAACGACCGTAAGCGAAACTTGCGCGCCGCAACAGCGATAGCGCAAGTCATGGAGGAGAAGATCATGGCAACGAGTCCCACGGTAGCAATTCCGCAGAAACCCTTGGAAGATCCACTTGCGCACCTGCCGTGTTCGAGCATCGTCGAATACCGCAAGGGCCAGATCATTTACAACCAGGACCAACCTTCCACCAGCATCTTCCTGGTGATCGACGGCAAAGTAAAAGTTTCACGCCTGGCGGACGATGGCCACCAGGTTGTGGTGGATATTTATCAATCCGACGAATTCTTCGGCGAATCGGCGTTCCTCAATCTGCCGCACCGCTCGGAGCAGGCCACCGCGCTCGAGAACACCAAGCTGATGACGTGGACCGCCAACGAGATCGAAGACATCGTCATGAAGAAGCCGCGGCTGGCGGTGGCGCTGCTGCAGATTCTGGTGCAGCGAACCATCGATTTCACGCACCGCATCGAGAGCTTCTCGGTGGACAATATTGCGCGCCGGCTGGCGCGATCGCTGATCCGTTTCTCGGAGCGGCTCGGTACGCCCGAGGACGATGGCTCGATCCGCATGGTGCCGTTCACGCATGAGCTGCTCTCGCAATATGTGGGAACGTCGCGCGAGATCGTGACGCACTACATGAACCAGTTCCGGCGACAGGGATACCTGCGCTATTCGCGCAAGGGAATCATTCTCTATCGCGACGCGTTCAAGGATTGGCTGCGGCGCGACGCATAGACGATAAGCGCGCTACCCGCGCGGCTTACGCAACAGCACGGTCGTGACATTATCGGGGCCGCCTGCCTCCTTGGCGGCCTCTATGAGCCGGTGGCAACTTTCCTCCAGCCCAATTCCGTCGCGACCGCCTTGCAGAATTCCTTCCAGCTTTAGCGGGTCCACCACGCCGTGTAAACCGTCGCTACAAATTAGGATGAGCGATCCAGGCGCAAGGGGAACCGCGTAGCAGTTCACGGTGAGCGGCGAACTAGCGCCGATCGCCATCGTGAGTACGTGGCGCATGGGGTGGTTCTTCAGGCTTTCCTCATCGAGGCCGAGCGGCCTGCCGACTTCGTTCACCCATGTCTGATCGTCAGTGATGGCGCGCATGCCGCGATCATCCATCAGGTAGGCGCGACTGTCGCCGACGCTGGCGATTGACAAATCCTCACCTGTTTCGAGCGCGACCACGAGCGTGGTACCCATTCCTTCGAGTTCCAGATCGCTCTGCGATGCCTGCAGCACGCGCCGGTTGGCCTCTTCCACTGCCGATAGCAGAACCTGGGCATCGCGACGATGCGCCATCAGCACCGCTTCGGCGACCGTTTCCACCGCCATTCGCGAGGCTCGTTCGCCGGCGTTGGCGCCACCCATTCCATCGGCCAGGACGTAGAGACCAAGATCAGGCTCGATCAAGCAATAGTCTTCGTTATTGGTCCTAACGCATCCTTTGTCCGACAGTGCGAACGCTTCGAGCATTCCCAAATGGCCCCTTCGCGACGGCCGCAACCGTCATCGTTCGATTTTACCCACTAATCGTAGCGAACGCGAAGTCTGAATTCGGCATAGGGTACCAGCGATTCTCGCGGAACGACGTTTCACCTCGCTGTGGGATTTCGGGGGCGCTACTGGTTTCCGCCGTTGTGGCCATTGCTTCCGTGGCGAAGTGAATCGATGAATGCCTTAAGGCTTGCTTCGGTGTCTTTTTGCGCCGCAGCCAAGTCTTTATGCGCATGAGAGAGGTCCTCGACGTTCTTCTCAATCCGCACTAAGATGCGCGCCTGCTCCTGCTGAATGAATGCCGTCTGCTGTAGCGTCTGGCGGATCTCCGCCATCTCCACCTGGGCTTGAGCCGCCGCCGCGGTGGCTCGCGCGGCGTAGGCCTCGGCGCGTTCCTCGCCTGCTTCGAACCTGGCTTGCCGGCGGGCTTCGCTGGCTAAGATGAACTCGATGGTCTTTTCGATGTCCATTGACCGATGCTATCACGGAGGAAGGATGAACCGGCTTCAGTTCACTGGCGCGAAATATCCCGGCCGCCAATAGGCCTTGAGTGGCGGCAATCCGCGCGGAGGAACCACCTTCACCTGAACGTGATGGTACTTGCCGTCGCGCTGCGCGGCGGTGGGCGAAAAACCGAGCACGTAGCGATTGCGCAGTTCGATTCCGATCTTGGCCGCGATGTCGGGCATTTCGGCGATGTCGGCGACGTCAAAATCGCGGCCGCCGGTCTGTTCGGCGAGATCGCTCAACAGGGCCGGGCCATTGCTTTCCTCCGGCGAGCGGTCGCGGCCGCCGCCCGACTCGAAGATGCCGATGGCGTAAATCAGCACGTCACTCTCGCGGACCCGCGCGCGCAGTTCGGTTTCCGTGTAACGGCTCGAATTGTCGCCGCCATCAGAAATGATCAGCAGCGCCTTTCGCGGCTTCGGCGATTTCTTCATTTCATGGAGCGCCAGGAATATCGCATCCAATAGCGCCGTCCGTCCCTTGGATTCCGCGAAGGTCAACTGATTCTGGATCTCGCCTGTGTCCTTGGTAAGTGGAACTACCAGCTTAGGCTGATCGTTGAACTCCACCAGAAAAAACTCATCTTCGGGATTCGCCGTCTTAAAGAAAGCGGATGCGGCCATGCGCGAGCGGCGAAGCTTGTTGCCCATGCTGCCGCTGATATCGAAGACCAGACCGACATCGACAGGCTCGTCATCCATCGCGAAATGCGTGATAGTCTGCTCTACTTTGTCGTCGAGGATCTTGAAGTGTTCTTTCTCGAGGCCGGTTACGGGCTTGTTCATCGGATCGCACACCGATACGGGAACCAGCACGAGGTTCGAATCGATCCGAAGATTCGTCTCCGGCAATTTCGCGGCGAGGGAGGCGGCTGGGGTAGGGCGAGGATCGATCTTCACCGCGTCGGATTGCTGTGCACGCAGTCCCAGCAGGATGACGCCTGCAAGCACCGCGGCCGGCCCAATGGCTCGCCCCGCTCGACTCATCAAATCCTCTGCCTGTATTCTACTGCGACGTGTCAAGTTACACGCGTGTTTCGAAACCATGAAAAAACATGGATTCGGGGAAATGTGATTCCTATCGCGAAAAATTGGATACAATAAATTTTTGGCGGGGGTGAGCCTTCTCGAGTAGCCTGCGCGCAAATATCGGCGTTTCGATAGTCCATAGAACCTCTTGCGCCTTTTTTTCCCTCCTCTACCCCAGTGATTGCCGTCTCTGCGGCGAGCCTCTTTTCGATATCTCCCGCATCCCAGTCTGCCGGCCGTGCCTTAGTAATTTGCAACCGTTAAGCGCGGAATTCTTCTGTGTAAGTTGCCGAACCCCGTTTCAGAACGCTTTTCCGTTGGATGAGGAGGGCCGCTGCGGGCTTTGCCGGAGCGGCGCGCGCGGATTCGATTCGGCGTATTGCTTCGGCTCTTATGAGGGACCGCTACGCCGGCTGATTCAGTTATTCAAGTACGAGAAGGTGCAGACGCTGGCTGGTCCGTTGAGCGATGTACTGGCGGCCGCGCTGCCGCGCGATCAGCGTTTCGACGTTATCGCGCCTACGCCTCTCCATTGGCGCCGCAGGTGGCATCGTGGATTCAACCAGGCGGATCTGCTGGCCGGCCGGTTGGCGCGCCGAACCGGAATTCCCGTGATGCGCGCTTTGCGCCGCGTCCATTCCACCGAGACGCAGGCCGGGTTGAGCAATACCGCCCGACGCAAGAATGTCGCACAGGCCTTTCGCGTCCGACGCGGCGAGGCGATTGAGGGCAAACGGATTCTGCTGGTGGACGACGTGATGACCACCGGTTCCACCGCGGCCGCTTGCGCGTCCGCGCTCAAGCGCGCGGGTGCGGCCAAGGTAACGCTGTTGACGATTGCGCGCGTGGATCGAAGGATGGATGTTTGGCAGGTGCAAAAGGCGGCGACCGCCGCGGGAGAGAGCGACTAAATGCCGAGCGAACGATTGCAAAAGCCGGTGCTGGTGCTCAATGCCAGCTATGAGCCAATCAATATTTGCGCCGCGCGGCGCGCCCTGGTGCTGGTGCTGAAGGGCGTTGCGTCGGCGGAAGAGGTGTCGCTGCATGCGATTCATTCAGCGCGCTCGTCGACTCGTCTGCCTTCGGTGATCCGTCTGCTCGAATACCGCCGCATCCCTCATCAGACGCGCGCCCTTTCGCGCAAGAACATTCTGATGCGCGACCGCTACACCTGCCAGTACTGCCATCGCATCATGCCCTCGGGCGAGTTGACGCTCGATCATGTGATTCCGCGCTCGCGCGCCGGCGAATCATCGTGGGAAAACCTGGTTGCGTGCTGCCACCCATGCAATAACCGTAAGGGCAACCGCACGCCCGAGGAGGCCGGAATGAAGCTTTCACGCGCACCGCGCCCGTTCAGCCTCCACACCAGCCGCCATCTGATGCGCATGTTGGGCAAGGGCGACGCGCAATGGCGCAAGTACCTCTTCTATTAGCTATTATTCAAATTGCCCCTGATCCTGGTCATCGCGGCGGTCCTACTTGGCGCCGGCCTTCTCTTCTATTCGCAGACGGCGGCCTTCACGGGCGACGAAGGCTTTCATTTACTAGCCGCGCAGCTGATCGATAAAGGCAAGCGTCCCTACATCGATTTCGCTTTTCCGCAAACGCCGCTCAACGCTTATTGGAACGCCTTCTGGCTGCGGGTCTTCGGGCAAACCTGGCGCGTGCCGCACGCTGTCTCGTCGCTGTTGGTGATTGGCGCCGCGCTGCTGGCCGCGCAATTCGTTTGGCGGCGTTTTCCCGCGTCCGAGAAGTGGCGCATGGCCGCCGCTCTGACCACGATGATCGCCATCTCAATGAATGTGATGGTGGTGGAATACGGTCCGCTGGCGCAAGCCTACGCTATCTGTCTGTTTCTTACCGTGGCTGCGTTCCGGCTGGCGGTGTGGGCGGTGGACCGCGTCTCCCCTTTCGCCGCGCTGGGTGTGGGACTCTGCGCCGGCGCCGCCGCGGCCTCGTCTTTGCTCACCGCGACCGCCGCCCCAGTTTACTTGCTGTGGATGCTCCTATACAACCGCGCGGGAAACCGTTGGATCAAGGGGGCGGCCTATTGCCTTGGCGGCGCAATTCCCTTTGCGCCCGCGTTCTGGCTCTGGATGCAATCGCCGCGCCCGGTGATGTTCAATCTCTTCGAGTATCAGCTCTCTTTTCGCACGCTCTACTGGCCGAAGACGACGCGGCACGATCTGGAAATCATGACGTCATGGATCGACTCCGGCCAGGCGCTCTTGCTGTTGCTGCTGTTTCTTGCCGGGTTGCTCTTCGTCCTCTTTCGCAGCCAGTGGGAGCGCGACGTGCGCCGCGAGTTTTATCTATGCGCATGGCTCACGCTCGGCATGTGCATCGAGATCGCGACTGCGCATCCCACCTTCGCGCGCTATTTTCTGCTGATGGTTCCATTCGTGGCGATCCTGGCGACGGCAGGCCTTTACGCGGTTAGCGAGCGCCTGTACCGACCCGAGGCGCCATATGCGGCGCTTATACTATTTACGCTGCTGTTGGCTCTCGGCCTGGGGAAATCGCTTTACGAGCGGGCAAGCAACGTGAGAACGTGGGCCGTGCATGAGCAAATGGCGAAGAAGGTCGATGAAGTAGCGCCGCGCGATGCGCCTATCTTCGCCGATGAGGAGATTTACTTTCTAACGCGCCGCACGCCGCCGCCGGGCCTTGAATTCAGCTATTCGCACAAGTTGAAGCTAGCTCCGGCGCTGGCGGCGCAGCTTCATATCATCGACCAGGATCAGATCAACCGCATGGCCGCGACCGGCAAGTTCGCGGCGGTCGCCACCTGCGACGATGAGTTTCTCGACGCGATGCATCTGGACGACATCTATATCCATAAGTTCGAAACCGACGACTGCTACGTCTACTGGGGCCATGCCCGGTAAGCTCGCTTTGCGGTAGCGACTGCTACTGCGCTATAACCCTCTGTATGGCTTCGCGCCATGGGATTCTATGCTTCGCGATTTCGCTTCTGGGCGCGGCTCCGCTGGCCGCCGCCACATACGTGGGCGCACAGGCATGCGCTAAATGCCACGCCAGCGAATTCCGCAGGTGGTCCGGCTCGCGGCACAACAAGATGGTGCAATCGGCCACGCCCGCCAGCGTCAAAGGCGATTTCAGCCGAGCCAAGATCGAGCTTCGCGGAGCGCCGTACGCCTTTCGCGAACGCGACGGCGCCTATTACATCACCGAAAGCTATCTCACCGGCAAGCCACAGGAACACCGCGTGGAGTATACGCTGGGCAACAGGCGCATTCAGCATTACCTCACCACGCTTCCCGATGGGCGCGTCATCGTGCTTCCGCCTAGTTGGGATGTGCTGCGCAAGCAGTGGTTTCATAATCTGGATATCGACGATCCCGAAGAAGAGCCGGGCGTGCAGGTGCAGGTGTGGAATAAGTCTTGTTACTCCTGCCATGTTAGCCAACAAGTGAAGAATTTCGATCTCGAGAAGAACACTTATCGCAGCGAATGGTTGAACTTTGGAACCAACTGCGAGCGCTGCCACGGGCCAGGAAGCGACCACGTAGCGAACTATTCGGCCGCGCCGGCGCCGAAGAGCCCCGCACGCGACATTGTCTTGCAGACCCGTCTCACACCGGAGCGCAACACCATGATCTGCGCGCAGTGTCACTCATTCCGCGACATCTACGTGAACGAATTCGCCGCGGGCGACGACTACTACGATCACTTCCTTCCCGTCCTCGAATACAACCTGCCCGATACGGAAGACCCGGCTTACTGGCCGGACAACCGTACGCGCCGCTTCTCCAACGACGCTTTCGGACTGTGGCAGAGCGAGTGCTATTTGAAGGGCAAGGTTACGTGCGTCGGTTGCCACGTGCAGGCGCACGAGACGGAAATCGAACGCAATCCGCAGCTACGTCCCGCTGCCAACGCGCTCTGCACGCGATGCCACGAAAACATCGGGAAATCGGTCGCGGTGCACACTCACCACGCGCCAGGAAGCGCGGGCAGCTCATGCGTGGAGTGTCACATGCCGCGCACGGTGTACAGCATCAAAGCGGAGATCCGGGACCATTCGATTTCCATTCCGGTCCCGGAAAACACGATCCGTCACGGCATCCCGAACGCCTGCAATTTGTGCCACAAGGATCGCGACGCCGACTGGACGCTGGCGCGGATGAACGAATGGTACAGCCCGGCATTGCGCCAGAAGTTGATTCGACGCGCGGATACATTCACGTCCGCGCGCAAGAACGATCCGGCAGCCATCGCGCCGCTGCTCACCATTCTGGACGAGCCTGCGGAAGGCCCTCTCACGCGCGCGAATGCCGCCGGATATCTTGGCCGCTTCATCGCCGATCCGCGGGTTTTTCCGGCGCTCGAACGCGCGGTGACGGATTCTCAGGCGCCGGTTCGCGCCATTGCCGCGCTGGCTCTCACGCCTTCGAGCGCACTTCGGTCCACTGCGGTCGGCGATCTACGTCATGCTCTCGCGGACCCCGTCTCAACCGTTCGCATGGCCGCGCTGGTGTCGCTGGTGAGTTTGGGCATCCGCCAGTTGGATGGCGAAGACGGAGCGCGCTTCGAGAGCGCGCGCAAACTATTCGACGCCCGCGCAGCGCTCAATTCCGACGATGCCGACCAGCAGGTTGCGGCCGGGCGCTTCTACTTCCTGGCCGCCGATCCGGAACGAGCAATCGCCGCCTTTCGCGCCAGCCTGAAGCTGGATCCCACGATTCCCTCCGAATACTTCCTGGCCGGGGCGTACGCGGAGAAAGGAGACCTGGCGGAGGCACGGAAGATTCTGGAAGCGATCCCGGCGGGGGATTCGCAATATGAAAGGGCGCATCGGCTGTTGAAGGTGATCTTGAGTCAAATGCCGAAGTAGAGTCTTGCTCCTGGCCGCTTGCGCTGTCGTTAGACGACCGGCACGGGCAAGACCGATTGAATCACCGTCTGCAGATCCGCCACGATGATTGGTTTGGAAGCGTAACCATCCATGCCGGCGCGTAAGCAACGCTCGGCGTCTCCATCGATGGTGTGCGCGGTAAGGGCGATGACCGGAAGGTGGCGACCGTTCCCGCGCTCCCGCTCCCGAATGGCCGCGATGGTCTCAAAGCCATCCAAGGCCGGTTCCGCCGAACTTACGCGTGGAAGAGGTATCCGCCTGTGCAAAGGGATCGAATATGAGGTGCTGCTTATCCTGAGGAATGCCAATCCCGGTATCGCTGCATTCAAAATGAAAAGTGACATCCGATTCGGAGCGTGAATCCACCTTCACCGACACAACGATATCGCCCGAAGCCGTAGACTTCACGGCATTGCCGGCCAGATTCAAGATGATCGACGCAGCCGGTCCGGGTCGCCAATCACCATTTCATTCTCGAGATCGGGATCGAAGAGAAGCTCCAGGCCTTTGGCGTGAGCGCTGGGCGAGATGGCTTTGAGGGCTTCGCCGATGCATTCGAGGATATTGAACTGCACGTACTCCAAATCCAATTTCCCCGCCTCGATCTTGGAAAAATCGAGAATGTCATTAATCACGGTCAACATGGCGTCGGCCGAGGTTCCGACTGTCTGCAAGTAATCCCGCTGCTCGTGGGTGAGGACGGTCCCTAGAGCCAACTCCGTCATGCCGATGACGCCGTTCATCGGGGTGCGGATCTCATGGCTCATGTTCGCCAGGAATTCGCTCTTGGCGCGGCTGCCCGCCTCGGCCCGCTCTTTCGCTTCGCGCAGTTCAATTTCGGTATTGTTTCAGGTCCGTGATGTCATAACCGACCCCGTGGATAAACCAGCGTGTTTATGAAGGGCAAGGACCCGCGCGATTCGCATACGATCACCAGCCGCATTTGCGGAATTTGCGGCGATAACCATGCGACGTGCGCGGTGTATGCGCAGAACATGGCATTTGGCGTCCGTCCGCCACACATTGCCGAGTGGATCATCAACCTGGGCGAGGCGGCCGAATACATGTTCGACCACAACCTTTTTCAGGACAACCTGGTCGGCGTGGATTTCTGCGAGCAGATGGTACGCACAACGAATCCCAAGGTTCTGGAGCGCGCCGAGAGAACGGCGGCGCCGCATGCGGAACAGCACGGATATCGCACCATCGCGGATATTATGCGCTCGCTGAATCCCTTCGAGGGTGCTTTGTATCTCGAAGCGCTGCAGATGAGCCGGCTGACGCGGGAGATGTTCTGCCTAATGGAAGGCCGGCACGTACACCCTTCGACCCTCTACCCGCGGGGCGTTGGAACAGTGCCATCGACCGGGCTTTTTACCGACTATCTCACCCGTCTCATGAAATATATCGAGTTCATGAAGAAGATGGTTCCGCTTCATGACGACTTATTCGACTTCTTCTACGAAGCGCTGCCCGGTTACGAACAGGTTGGACAGCGGCGCGTGCTATTGGGCTGCTGGGGATCTTTCAACGATCCGGACGCCTGCGATTATACCTACGCGAACATGACGGATTGGGGCCGTAAGATGTTTGTCACGCCGGGCGTAGTGATCGACGGAAAGTTAGTAACTACGGATTTAGTCGACATTAACTTAGGTATTCGAATCCTGCTCGGCAGTTCGTTCTATGAAGATTGGCAAGAGGGCGAGACATTCGTCAAGGCCGATCCGCTAGGCAACCCGGTCGATCAAAGGCATCCGTGGAATCAAACCACGACGCCGCGCCCGCAAAAGCGCGATTTCGGCGGGAAGTACACGTGGGTGATGTCGCCGCGCTGGCACGATCGCCGAAGCGGCAAACTGTCTGGCGCTGGACACCGGGGGCGGGCCGCTGGCGAGATTTTGGGCCACAGCGCTAGCCGGCAGCGTGGATATCGGCTAGGTAAAAGCGACCGGACATAGCGTCAAGATCAACCTGCCGCGAACCGCGTCCATGCCGGAAGCGGAGCTCGAATGGAAGATTCCGCAATGGAGTAATACCATCGAGCGGGATCGGGCGCGAACTTACTTTCAAGCTTATGCCTCGGCGTGCGCACTTTACTTCGTGGAGAAGGCGATGCGAGAGGTTCACGCCGGACGGACCAAGACATGGGAAGAGTTCAAGGTCCCGGACGAAGCCATCGGTTGCGGGTTTCATGAAGCGGTACGGGGCGTCTTATCGCACCATGTGGTAATTCGCGATGGCAAGATCGCTAACTATCATCCCTATCCTCCCACTCCCTGGAATGCCAGCCCGCGGGATTCTGAAGGGACTCCAGGCCCGTACGAAGACGCCGTACAAAATACACCGCTGTTTGAGGAGAACGGCCCCGACAATTTCAAGGGCATCGATATCATGCGTACGGTGCGCAGTTTCGACCCTTGTCTGCCGTGCGGGGTTCATATATTTGGGACCTGGCCGAACGTTGGAGACACGGCATTCGCCGATGTTCGGGGTGCAGGGGTGAATCGAACACTGACGGCGCAGTAATTCCTTCCTATTCGTATACCTCGCGGCGATGTGCGATTCGCGTTATGCTTACGAGTTTCGACCCATCATCGATGATGTACACCACGCGCCAATCGCCGATTCGGATTCGCCATTGGTTCTTATATCCCCTCAGCTTTTTGACTCCCGCAGGGCGTGGGTTGGAGGCCAGCGACACGATCTTGCGATCTATGCGGGTGAACACTGTGTCGTCCAGCGCATCCAGTTCCTTCTGCGCGGAGGGCTTGATTTCGAGCGTGTACTTAACCACGCGATTGTGTGCGTTTGAGGCGGCTGGCGCGATATTGCTCGTATGGAATGCCCTTTTCCTTACGGCGCGATTCAGAAATGAGGCCGTCCCAGAAATCCTGCCAGAGGGCGCCGTGCTTTTTCAGGTCGATAAGAACACCGACCTTGCGACCCTTCTCGTCGGTCACATACTGGATACCGGTCATGGTTTCATTATCCTTCAGTCGATGGCGGCATTCTCACAGCCAAACCGCTCTCCAATACCGGGTTAATCGAGTGCGCAAACCACGACTTCGGCTGCGAGCGGATATCTCGACGTGGCGAAAACAGCACTCCTATTCTCTGCCTTGTCAGAAGAATTCGTGGGTCGGTATGCCGTCATCGCCGGATCTGGCCGGCTCGACGGCGACACTATTCTGACGCGATCAGGTAGCCTTAGTCCGGTCCGAGCAACATCCGTACTGACTCCAGTTGCGATACGGAGCGAAAAAGTTGTCGCGCCGCGAGTTCACTCCGAGTTGCTGTGCGCGCGGCCTTGTATCAATTTCCGCAATTAAGAGATCTCCACTCATCTGTCGTGCCGAGCGGACCACAAACCCTTCCGGGCACAGGGGATACCGATGCCTTCCTTTTCCCACTGCCTGATCTGCCGGCGCATCGATTCGATCCCATCCATGCAGCCGGGACAAAACAATGGAGCCTGATAGGCAGCAACCTTCATTCAACGTTCCCTTTTGGATATCCATTCGCGATTCGCGGCAACGCTTATGATCGCATGACCCGGATTTCTCGATGATCTCTTGGGGGCAAATTCCCGCGCGGAGTGCGGCGTCGTGGACGCGCTTCCTCTTGGACATTCTTGTCGAAATCTCGGGCGATCTCCCCCATTTGGGTCCGCGCTGGAAAGCCCGATACGGCTAGTGCGCTCAAAAGCTGATTCCCAACGAAGAGGGCAAAGAGTCAAGCCGCTTTCTTATTTCAACCCAGGTGTTGGCGTATACTGAACCCAGGAATCCTCTTGACGGAGACGCTCACCACCCATATCAAAGTCGATGGCCGGGGCGTTGCCTGGATCGCCGGCACTAAGGTAAAAGTCGCGGGGGTCGTTCTGGACAAGATTGCTCACGGATCGAGTCCGGAAGAGATCCATTTTCAACACCCGCATCTTTCCTTGGCTCTGATGCATGGCGCACTACCTACTACTACGAAAGCCAGAGCAAGATCGACGAGCAGATTCGATCCGGATTCGAAGAATCCGACGAGCTTGCCGCCCGCGTTTCCGATTCGGCGTTTCGCCGGAAGTTGCCAATCTGAAGCGACCGCTTTGAGCGTAGCGCTATACATGGATGTCCACGTGCGGCGTGCTGTCACGATCGCGTTGCGCCTACGCTCTGTCGATGTGCTGACGGCACAGGAAGATGGCGCGGCCGAACTAGACGACGACCACCTACTTCAGCGGGCGAAGGAACTTGGCCGGGTTCTCGTCTCGTAAGACGAGGATCTCCTCCGCGAGGGGGTAAAACGGCTGAGGGGGCATAAAGATTTTTCCGGGATCATCTCGCCCACCAACTTCGCATTACGGTCGGAGAAATGGTGGACGATCTGGAACTGATAGCCTGCGTGACGTCGCAGGATGAGTGGCGCGGCAGAATCGAATATCTGCCGATTGGCTGATGCCTTCGCTTGTGGTACAGACTCATCACGATACCCGCCGCGCAGCGTCCGCCTTATCTTGAGCCTGCACGATTCTGTTCAGCTCGGCTGACATTTCATGTAGGAGCAGCGCGTTCTCAGACCGCAGGACGTTTTCCATGCGCATGAGCGCCTCCGCCATCTCGTTGCGGAGGGGTTCAAGGATCTCCGGCTTGCCTTTCGCGGCTATGATCTTTGGAATGATCTCGCGCAGTTTTGATTCACAGGGCCGGAACGCGTCGGCCATGATTTTGATGTGATCGAAATTTATCCATTTCGCCCACATTCCAGGCCTATCCAGCCGAGCTTCCTGGGTATCTCTGTGCAGAAAATTCAGCTCTTTCGCCAAAGTTTTCGCGACTTCCGGTACTCTCGCGATCTGTGTAACAAGAATATTTTGTCCCAGAAACTCGCTATCCGATTCGAGGAAGGCCGAGCGGAACCGGCAGACGAGTTCCATTCCTTTCAGCAGGTATGTCGTGTCCTGATCTCCAAGGTCGGGACGCTTAAGCGATTCGACAAAGTAAAGATTGTACTCGCGATAGTCATCGTAGAATTTCGACGCAGCGGTGAGAATGATTCTATATCCGGTTCTTCCGTCGTTTGCCAGGATGACCTGACCGTTATCGACGTCAACCCGATCGGGGAAGGCCGAGAGCACAACGCTAGTGATGGCACCGAGCCAAGAGTCTGCGAAGGCCTGGCCCGCGATGAGTTCGCCGAATTTCCTCCAGGTCATCGGTTCATCGGATAAACCGAAAATGCTCATGGAACCGCCTTTATCCAACGCGCCGATCGGCCGCAGTTCCGCATCGGGCGGCAAGCTTTCGCCACACTGCTCTAACTCGGAGCCTTTCGCACGGATGGTGATTTGTCTTTGCGGTTTGACCTCATTCTCCACCGTGCATTTCAAGCACTGGAAGATCGCCAACTTTAGATTGCGGACGCATCTCGCCGCTTCTTGTTCGGGCTTTCGATGAGGGGAAAGCCCACTCTTCTTGATATTTTCGTCGACCTCTTCCTGCCATTCCTCTATTTCCTTGCATAGAGGCTCGTCCGGCGAATCGGCAAGCTGAGATTCGAATTGCTGCGGATTCATCTGCAATTGAGCTTTTGAAAGCCCGAGCGGTACGCCCTGTTCGAAGGCTGTGGTGGGCGGCGGGCCATATAGATAAAGAGAGATTTTCTTGCGGCGGCCAGGATCTGTCCGCATGATGTGATCGAAGTAACCTATTTCCCAACCCGTGTACCCATGACTGGGCTTTTCCGCCGCTGTGTAGACAACGATGAGGCGGTCCGCTTTTTGCAGCTTTTCTTCAAGCTGCGTCTGGAACCCTACGCCGGGTTCGAGAAACTCGCTATCGATATTGACCTCGGCAAAGAAATCGGGAAGCGCCGATTTAAAGCAGTTGGCAACGGCCGACGCGATGGCTCTATCCTCCGATGCGTAGCTGATGAAAATCCGGAAGACGTTTTGTTCTGGAACTAGCGGCATTTATGCGCCTCACAAATGACATTTCACATCTCGCATTATACGGGCGGGGGGCTAATGCTTGTTCGGCTTGGGGCGTACTGAGTGGATGGCGATCATGATTCAGGGAAAGCGTTTTGGCCGAGCGAGTGGCGTGCAGGATCTGATGCGTTCTGATGCTATCTTGACGCTAAAATGTATCAATGAAGCGAAGCTCGCATTTTTCTCTCCGGCCACCAAAGCGCCGGACGACCCTGACGCTTCCGGCCGATTCGCTCACCGAAGCCCAGAGAATAGCCGATGCAAGGAAAGTGAATCTAAGCACAGTGATCGCGGAGGCTCTTAGCGAAGGGTTGCGCCAGCAGGCGCGTGCAGAGCGTAGCGCAGAGGTGATCGAGGGCTATAAGAAGGCATTTTCCGGATTCTCCGAAGAGGAGCTATCGATCCTCGATGGGGTCATCCTCGAGCCGGTAGGCCGGCATTAGCAGATGATCGATCCCGCGGCCGGTCCCTTCCTTTTCGATACCAGCGCAGAAAGATGGCTGAACAGCGCCGAGAGGCCCGAGGCGCTCGCGTGGATGCGTGCGCACCTGTTCCATCATGAGATCCACGTTTCGGCCGTCACCGTCATCGAGCGAGTTCGCGGCTACAGTCTCGTGTGGCGCCGTACCGAAGCTGGCAAGAGAGATCGCATCGAAGCGGCGCGCGTGGCCTATCTTGCGAACTTGGGACGGGTCGTGCCACTCGACGGAGCCGTTGCCGTTGTATCGGGCGAAATCATGGCATTGCTTCCGGATCCGCCGTCACCGCCGAAGCGATACCATCAACTGGCGGAATCCCGGCAGGAGCGATTGGCGCGCTGGCGATTTGACGGAATGATCGCGGCTACCGCGCTGGTGACAAAGCTGCCCCTCATTCACAACAATGCCGCCGACTTTGAGGCCGTCCGCGGCGCCATTGAACGCGAGCCTGAGCGGTTCCCCAACCTGGGTCCGCTAGAGTTGATCCGGGCTGCATCGCTGGCGTGAAGATGGCCGGCCGATCGCCGGTTTCTGAAGCGCGGTGTGGCCGAACGATTCATTCCGCACGATCCCACATCCGCCCATACCACCACAGCGACCCCGCCCACGCCGCCGCGCATAACGGGGCGAACCACAAGTTGCTCATCACAGCCGATGCCGCCACTGCGATTAGCGCGGCTTGCGCGAGCCCTTCCGGAAGCGGCGCACCGGCCGAGAAACGCCAACGCGCTTGCGGTTTTTGCCGCCGCACAGACGCAGAGTGGCCCACCGCCACCGCGACTAGCGCGGCCGCCGTCCCGGCGACCGGCGAGAGAGCCAGCGCCAAGGGGATCGCTAGCGAGAGATAGGCCGCGTCCTTCGCCGCTAATACCTGCCATCCGCGCAACGGCATCAGACGGTAGCGCTCCATGCCGCTATCGCCATCCAGCCCGAACAGACACTGCGCGTAACTCGAAAGAGCAATTGCCATCAACGCCGTCATCGGCAGGAGCGCCTCTGGCGGCAATTGTCCCCATGCCCGGAAGGCCAGCGCGATCAGACTCAGCGCCAGCGCGCAATAGAAATCGAGGGTGGCCAGCATTTCACGCAGATTCTTGCGGACCAGATGATTGAGCGGCCCCGGAAATTGCGGAATAGCACGCCAGGCCCCGCCGCGAGGCCGCCAAGGCGCGGCGGAAATCACAAACGCGGCGGCGATCAATCCAGCCACTATGCCCCATAGCCCCAACGAAACCTTGCCGCGCGCCACAAACACGGCCCCTGCCGCGAGCAGCCACGACATAGGATTCACCCAGGGACTGGCGAGCCGTAGCGTCCACCGCTCCCGCGTCTCCAACGGCCACGATGCCATGCGCGATGCGGGGACCTTGCGCAATGGATCGGTGCTCAACGGGAATAGCAGAATGAGCCCGAAAAGCAGGAAAATAAACGTGCCGGCTTCCTGCAGCAGCAGCACGGTCACCCAGAAGAAATTGTTACCGGCAATCGATTCGATGGATTTCTGATCGCGCCGCAACGCCCGCCCGAGGGCCCTTAGGATCGCGGCTGTCCGAGCCATTCCAGTTCCTCGACCACCGGCGATTCCACCATTTCAAAGTAGTGCTCTTCGAGCGCGCGCTCAAGTTCCGAAGCTGGGGAATCCCAAACGATCTTTCCTTTGCTAAGCATGATTACCTGCGTCGCAATCTCCTCCGCCACCGGCAGAATGTGCGAGGTCAGAAATACCGTGATTCCGTGCGCCGCCGCGCTCTGGAGCACGCCGCGCATGATTTTCGACGTCACGGGGTCGATGGCCTCGAAGGGCTCATCCAGAAACAGCACGCGCGGATTTGGCAAGAGCGCCATGGCGAATGACGTCTTCTTGCGCATGCCGTGTGAGCATGCCGAGGCGAACGTACGACGTCCGTGCTCCAGGCTGAGGGTGCGGAGAAGCTGCGAGATGCGCTCTTTCGCGTCGTGCTTTTCGATGCCGTAAACTCCGGCCGTCAGTTCCAGATGCTCTTCCACCGTCAGATCGTCGAACAGTCCCAAATCCTCGGGGAGCACGCCGATACGCCGCTTCAGCTCGATGGGGTTCGCGCGAGGATCAAGTCCGCAAACCTCCACTTCGCCCGAAGTCGGCGCCAGAAGGCCCGTCAGCATCTTGACGGTGGTGGATTTCCCCGCGCCGTTCGGGCCAAGGAACGCGCAGATCGCCCCGGCGTCTACGTGAAAGGAGAGCCCGTTCACGGCTGTGAATTCGCCAAAGCGGCGCGTCAGATTGCGGCAAGTAATCATCACTCCCATTGTGCCTGGACAAGTGAGGGTCAGGGGCAGGAACTGGGGGCCGGGATAACTGGGGGTCGGGGGGCAGGGGTCGGGGGCAGGGGTCGGGGGGCGGGGTGAGCGGCCGCAATCGGACCAGTGGGTCTCGTGGCTTCCGGAAGCTCATCTTGACAGCTGAAAATCGGTTCCAGGCGCAATTGAATTCACAGGCCCGTGTGCCGCCGCTTGCCCGGACCCCCGACCTCTAACCCCCGACCCCCAGTTATACTGGCGTCACAAAACTGCGATGCGCGTCGTATCTAACATTGTGCAGCCCGCAAAGGAACTGGCATTGAGCCTGACGGACACGCCGACGGAGGGTCGTGGCCGGGCGTGGTTCGACGCCATTTTCCGCGAGCATTATCCGCGCGTGGTGGCTATGCTGGCGCGGCTGACGGGTGACCGGGGCTGCGCGGAAGAGATTGCCGCCGATACATTCTGTAAACTGTCGGCGCGCGCTGCGGGCCAGGATGAGGGACTCATCCCTTGGGTCTACCGCGTTGCAACGAATGCGGGCCTTGACGCGCTGCGAATGAATGCGCGCCGCCGGCAACGGGAGCAGGCCGCGCACGCGGAGAGCCTGCGCCTGGCGCCATCGAGCTGCGCGCTCGAGGCCATGATGCGCGAAGAACGGCGGGCGCGAGTGCAGGAGATCTTAGGGGATATGAAGCCGCGCGACGCGCAGATCTTGCTGCTGCGCGCGGAGGGTTTGGCATACAGAGAACTGGCGGAGACGGTGGGCGTGCAGGCAAGCTCCATCGGTACGCTGCTGGCAAGGGCGGAAGCGGAATTCGAACGGAAGTTCCGCGCACGTTACGGAGAAACGCTATGAGCGAATGTTGGGATGAAGGCGGGTTGCGGGCATATTTCGACCGCGAATTGACGTCCGAAGATTTATCGCGCATTGCGGCGCATATCGGCGTATGCGCGGAATGCCATGCGCGCTACAACGAACTGGCCGCGCGCGCGGTGAGGGTGTCGTCGATGATGAGCGCGTTGGGAGTTGCGGTGCAGATCGCGCCGATGCCCGCGCCGTTCCGGCGCCGATGGGTTCAGCCGGTGGCCGCCGCACTCGCCCTAGCGGCCGCTACGGCACTGGCGTTTGTCCTGGTTCCCAGGCATTCAGCGCCTCCGCCGCCCGTGGCAGCACCACATGTGCGGCGGGTTGAGCGGCCCATCCAGGCCGAGGCGTCGCCTGCTGCCGCGCCGGTCAAGGTGGCACGCGCGAAATCGACGCATCACCCGAAACCGGCCGAAACGGATTACTACCTGGCGCTCGACGACGAGCCTATCGATATGGGCGTAGTGATGCGCGTAGCGCTGGACAGCGCAGCCTCTGTGCAGGCGGATGTGATCTTCGATGCCGAAGGGCGCCCGCGCGCCATACGGCCATTAAAGCCAACTTCAAAGTAAACAGGAGACAAATCGAATGAAGCGAATCTACTCAATGGCGTGCGCTACGGCGCTCGCAGCTTATGGCGCTTCGGCGCAAGTCCCCGAGGCCGTCAGAAAGGCCATGGCGGAGGACCTGACAAAAAGTCAACTTGACGCCGCTCTGACCAAGCTGCAAGTCATCGGACTGCAAGGCGGCGTCATGTCCAACATTAAAGGCGCGCCGTACTCCGGCGACCAGATTACGGAAAACACGCAGATTCTCGGCGACGGCACACGGATCCATAACGAAAATGCCGTCAAGGTCTATCGCGATAGCGAAGGCCGCGTGCGCCGCGAAACACCGGAGATGATTTCGATTTTCGATCCGGTGGCGGGCGTCGGCTATACCCTCAATCCAAGTACGCTGACGGGCTCAAAGATGCAGGTTTCCGTTTCGGTGAAAGGCGGCCCGAACTCGGTCTCCTATAGCGCCAGCGCCTCGAGCGCCGACGGGAAGACGGTCCAGGTGTACGCCGGGACCAAGACCGCTACCATTACGGGCGAAGCGGGGAGGGCGTAGGAATTGGAACGCGTGGGCGCTGGAGTCGGACCGACGGCAGCTTCTTTTACAGTGCAGCCGGTCCCAATATCGCATTCAGCAAAGCTCTAGATGTAGGTAAGGCAGAGAGTCTGGGCCCTCAAACGATGGAAGGCGTTAACGTTCAGGGCGAGCGCAGGACTCACACCATTGAAGCCGGGGAGATCGGCAACGACCGGCCGATTCAAACAATCGACGAGCACTGGTATTCGCCCGACCTCCAACTCGACGTCATGACGCGTCACAGCGATCCGCGAACTGGCGAACAGATTACGCGCTTGGTGGACGTACGGCGCGGCGATCCCGATGCCTCATTGTTCCAAGTACCCGCCTCGTATACGATCAACGAAGGCAAGAACGTGCCGGCGGTGTTTAAGCGTGATCAATAGCCTCTCCCACGGCGGCGGCTGCCTCAGCCGCCGCCGCAGTCCGTGTCACTTTCGTCTTTCTCTCCACGATCTCCACCAGCCCCTCCGCAAGCTTTTTCCCCACCGTGATGCGATAGGGAACACCGATCAGATCGGCGTCTTTGAATTTCACGCCGGGTCGTTCGTCACGATCATCGAGAAGGGCATTAAGACCTGCGCTGCATTCGGAATAGATCGCGTGAGCGGCCTCGCGCTGCGCCGCATCCGCGTAATTGGCGGGAGTCACGATGACGTCGAACGGCGCCATGGCGTGAGGCAGAATCAAGCCATCGCCGTCGCGATTCGTCAGCGCAACGGCTGGCAGAATGCGCTCGATGGCAATACGGCACGCGCTCATTGAGAGCGGGACCTCTTGCGCGGCGGCGTTGGTGACATGCAAATCGGACATGACGCGCGGCGGTTCGAAGCGCGCCAGTTCGATGGCCTTGCGTTCCACGATGGCAGCGCCGCAATGGATGCACGCATCGCCCGGGAGCACCTGGCGCAGATCATGCGTCGTCGCCTGGAAGTCTTCGCCCGGGGTCACATTGCGCAGATGGTAATCGTCGCGATTCGCGCCGGCGATCATGTTGCGCCGTCGCGCCAATGCGCGATCCATCAGGATCGGCATGTTTTTCACGCCCACTGGTCCGAGCGAACCCGCTCCCGCGCCGAACCATTCGAAGAGTTCGTCGGGTCTCGCGGTACGAAAGGCCGGGTCGCCTGTGGCCGCGGCGAACTTCGCCTCGCTCAACTGATGGTCGCCGCGCAGCATCACCAGAGCCGGCGCGCCATTCGCCACCAGCACCAGGCTCTTCATCTGTGAGCTTTCCGGCAGCCCTACAAATTCGGCTACCTGTGCGATCGTCTTGCGCCCCGGCGTGTGAAACGGTTCCGGAGCGAGATCGCCCGCGGAGTCTTCCACCGCCGCATTCGAAGCCGCTGCTTCCGCCAATTCCATCGGCGCGGCGTATCCGCATGCCGCGCACGCCGCGATGGAATCGCCGCCCTCGTCCGCGAAGACCACCAGTGACCGTTCCGTTACCGCGTACGGAACGCCGCAGCGATCGAGCACGCGACGGCAGAGGGCATCGAATGGCATAGGCTCGAGCGAAAACCACCGCGCTTCCATGCCAGGGCCGAACCGATACCAAATCTGCGGCAGGTGCTTGTAGCTGCGTACTTCGCGCGCGACCGTTTCGAACGCCGCGGCATCGGGCAGCGACATTTCCTGGCCACCCGCGGCATCCATCTCTTCGCGCACGATGCCGGCGATCCTAGACAGCGACCGGCGCGCGAGCGGCAGCCATCGATCCGCGCCGCGCAAGTAACCGGCCCGCTGCAGCAACTGCCGAGAGGGCGGTTCGCCCGCCGGATTTGTACGCAAGGTCGGAATAAATAATCGACTCCAGAGCATAAGGTCTATTATCAACGCCTGTCTTGGCCAATCGGCCGCGCGTTAGAATGAAGACTCCCATGACAGCAGCCGAACGCATGCGCCGGCCCTTGGCCGAGGCCGATCCCGAAGTCTTCTCCCTCGTTCAGCGCGAGACCGAGCGCCAGGACGGACAGCTCGAGCTTATCGCCAGCGAGAACTTTACTTCGGAAGCGGTGCTCGAAGCCACCGGCAGCGTCTTCACCAACAAATACGCCGAGGGATACCCTGGCAAGCGTTACTATGGCGGCTGCGAAATTACCGATCTCGCCGAGAATCTTGCCCGGGACCGCGCCAAACGTCTGTTCGGGGCCGAGTATGTAAACGTTCAGCCGCATTCGGGGTCGCAGGCCAACCAAGCCGCCTATGCCGCGGTGCTTTCGCCGGGCGACAAAATCATGGGCCTCAATCTGCCCATGGCGGCCACTTGACGCACGGCCACCAGCTCAATTTTTCCGGCAAGACCTACCAGGTGATTCCGTACAGCGTGCGGAAGGAAGACGAGCGCATCGATTACGACGATCTGGCGCGCCTGGCGCTGGAGCACAAGCCGCGCATGATCATCGCGGGCGCGAGCGCCTATCCGCGCATTCTCGATTTCGCGCGCTTCCGCCAGATTGCGGACACGGTGGGCGCCATTTTTCTGGTCGACATGGCGCACATCTCCGGGCCTGGTCGCCGCCGGGTTGCATCCCAACCCGTGCCAATACGCCGATATCGTCACCTCCACGACGCACAAGACGCTGCGCGGCCCGCGGTCGGGCCTCATCCTCGCGAAAGAACAGTACGGTCCGGCTATCGACAAAACGGTCTTCCCCGGCATTCAGGGCGGCCCGCTGGTTCACGTGGTGGCGGCGAAGGCGGTGTGCTTCCTCGAAGCGCTACAGCCAGATTTCGCCGATTACCAGAAGCAGGTGGTGGCCAACGCCCAAGCTTTGGCGCAGAGCCTGATGGACGAGGGCTTCCGCGTGGTCTCCGGGGGCACCGATACGCATCTGCTCCTGCTCGACGTTTTTTCGAAAGGGCTGCGGGGCAAGGATGCCGAGAAGGCGCTCGACCGTTCCCGCATCACAGTCAACAAGAACGCCATTCCCTTCGATACCAACCCGCCGCTCAACCCCAGCGGCATCCGGTTGGGATCGCCCGCCGTTACTACGCGCGGATTCCGCGAAGCGGAGATGCGTGAGACCGGTCAGTTGATCGCCGAAGTGCTCAACAACATAACGAACGAAGACGCGATCGCGGACGTCCGGCGCCGCGTGGAAGCGCTCACTGCGCGATTCCCGCTCTACCAGTGGAAGATTGCGTCCAGGCAGGCCTAGGTGCCCTCCGCCAGACCGCTGCACATCGCCATCGACGTCCGCCGCATCCGCGATTTCGGCATCGGCACGTACATCCGAAGCCTGGTTCACGCGCTGGCCGAGATCGATTCCGTGAACCACTACACGCTTATCGGAAGCCCGGGCGACGTGCGGACGCTGGCTGGATTCCCGGAGAATTTCCGTACCGCCGAGTATGCGCGCTCGGATAACTCGGTGCTCGATCACTTCGTTTTCCCTGCGTTTCTGCATCGGCTTGCGCCGGATCTGGTTCATATTCCGCTCAATCGCGTGCCACTGCTGATCATGCGTCCATACGTGGTGACCGTACACGATATGTCGAGTCTGCTCTTCGATCAAGCCTTCCGGGCTGCGCAGGCAGTTGCGGCGCTACCGGTTTCGCCGCGGGTTGGCGAGGGCGCGCCGCGTGATCGCCGTCTCCGATGCCACTCGCCGCGATGTGCAGAACCTGATGGGCATTCCGGGAAATCGAATTCGCCGCGTCTACAACGCCCCCGACGCTGGCTTTTACAACCTTTCCGGCCACAGTCCCGAGGAGCACCAACGCATCCTCGAGCGCTACCAGATTCAGTACCCGTTCCTGCTTTACGCGGGCAACGTGCGCCGGCACAAGAACGTTCCGCGGCTGGTGGAGGCCTTCGCGGTACTGCGCGCGCAACTGGGCGACCATCCCAAGTATCGCGACTTGCGGCTGGTGATTATCGGCAATACGATCTCGCAGCATCCGGGCGTACGCCAGACGGTGATCAAGAGCCGCATCGAGCATCTTGTCCGCTTTTTGGGCTACGTTCCATTCGACACGCTGCGGTGCTTCTACGAATCTGCGGCGGCGTTCGTATTCCCATCGCGTTACGAAGGGTTCGGCCTGCCGCCGCTCGAAGCCATGGCCTGCGGCACGCCGGTAGTCACGTCGAACGTGAGTTCATTGCCGGAAGTGGTGGGCGACGCGGCCATTCTGGTGAACCCAGAGAACGTGTTCGACATCGCGCGCGGCATTCGCGAAGCGCTACTCGATGAACCACTGCGGGAGGAACTCATCCGCCGCGGACGCGCTCAGGCGGCGCGTTTCAGTTGGGAGCGCACCGCACGCGCCGTGCTCGAGATCTACCTGGAAAGCGCGCGGGGATAACCCCGGGTTAAATTGCCAGGGGCAGTAAGCTAGAAAATCCGAGCAGGTTTGGCGCGAATAAGCCGATAAGAGTACCAGAAGCGGGAAACTATCGTGCCGCGCCTCTTACTTTTCGCTCTAGCCCTCGGTGGTCCCTGTTATGCAAGCGCCGTTGTAATGCCGTTTACGGCTCTGCCTACGACGCTTACGAACGGCAACAGCGCTGCGACAATCGGTGGGTTCGCGCCGCGGGAGTTAATCTATGATGACGGCGCAGCCGATTCAGAGATGCCGGCGCTCGAAGGTGGCGAAATCATCATCAATACAAGCGGGGCTACCCTCGATGGAGTCGCAAATAATGGGACGCTTCTGCTGACTGAGACGCAAGTCTATGAGACGGCGGCCATTCTGCGTGCTACGCTGGCGGCGGCGGAAAGCAACCCTTCGGAGAATTCGGCTACCGATTATCAATATGCGCTTTGGTATCTTTTCCATAACACAGGCGCCGACCAGCTCGCCCTCAGCAACAACCAGCTAACCGACCTGTTTGACGCGGCAGGGATTGTCACAAGCGCCTCACAGACGGAAGTGCATATGCCGAAAGTCGATGCGGCAATGCTGGCTGTTTCGACCACAGCGCCGGTCATTTTCAATCCGGAGCCTCCGGGTTTTGAAATCCCTGCCGGCGCTCCGGAGCCCGGCACATGGATCTTGATGGTCGGCATCGGATTTCTGTTTTTGATCCCGGGCGTCCGGTCGAAGGTAATCACCGCGATTTCGCGGCGCTAGCGTTAACCTTTGACATCTTTGCCGGAAACCGTTAGACCGTCAAACTGTTGTAATGGCCGAGGAATGCGCGCAGGCTCGCCGCCGGAGCAGGCATCAAAATGGTCAAGCGGCGCTGTTCATGACCATGACGATTGGCGTGACGCTGGGGGTCATGGGTCTGGTAGTGGATGAAGGCTGGGCCTACTGGCGGCAGGAAGCCTGCGTCACGGCCGCGCAAGCCGCGGCGATAGCGGGAGCGCAGTATGCGAATAGCAATAACAGCGTGTGGCCACCCTCCGGTTGCACGAGCACGTCCCCGATTTCATGCAATCCCAACGGGGCGACCTGCCCCACCAATCTCACACTTGCCACAAATGCCACATCGGTGCTTACGGCCGCCTGTCTCTACGCGCAGCAGAACGGATTCAAGGCCACCGGCAATCAAAACATAACGGTGTATACCAATACCGGCAATCCTCCTGGCGTCAGCGGAGTTACCTCCGCTTACTATGTAAACGTGCGAGTGGCGGAAAAGACGCCGCTCACGTTTCTCGCGGCGCTGGTGGGAAATACCAGCGCCATCGTTAGTGGGAGTTCCACGGCAACTGTCGCTTCCACCCCGGCGAACGATTGCGTTTGGGTGCTCGATCCGAGCGGGAGCAAGGCAATGTACTCGAAAAACGGGACTGTGGTCAGCGAATGCGGATTTTGGGTTCTTTCGAGTTCCGCCACCGGAACCTGGGTAGAAGATAGTTCGAGCGTGGTAGCGAGCGACTCCAGCACGGTGAACATCAATGCGAATGGCGGTTATCTCGGATCGATAACCCCGCCGCCAGTCAAGGGCGCCGCTCCAAGCGATCCGTTTCTTGCGCGCTCCGTCCCGCTAGAGCGCTCCGTCAGCGGCAGCCACACATATTCCTGCAGTTACGGCTCGGCCGGCGGGTGCGCCCACACCAGCACCGCCACTTATCAGTGCGACTACACGAACTTTACGGCGAACTCCGGCGGGGCGGACGTCGCGATGTCCCCGGGCGTCTATTGCGGGGATGCCACTCACCCGGCCATACAAATCGGCAACGTGCATAACGTGACCTTCGCCTCGGGGGTCTACATTTTGGATGGCGGCGGGATGAACCTCGGCAACTTAGGCGGTATCAATCAGGTCACAGCTACCTCAGGCGTCTGTTTTTTCAACACCGGCACAAATACTACTTACAAAGGCATTGTTATTGACAATGGCGTTCCATTTACGGCATCGGCGAATGCCGGCGGATCCCAAGCGGGCATCGCGTTCTACCAAGACCCGAGCCTCAACCCTGGGGTTAACTTTACGACCACCGGGCGGTTCCGCGATCCGAATTTGAGCATCGCCGGCAGCATTTATTTCCCAACTACCGCCATCCATTTTGCGAACGGCACCAGCGCGACCACTAATCTTTCTACGGCGCTGGTGGTCTACGATGTTACGTTCAATGGCGGCGCATATTTCAAAAAGGACAGCGCCAATATCACTTCGCTCGGCAGAACGAATAAGGCCTTCCTGGTGCAATGAGAGCGGCGCGCGGATAGCGGCGGTTCCGTCCAAAAACGGCGGCGATAGTTTTGGGCTAAACTAACGAGTTGCGCTACCTTTATTTTGCGATCATGGCGGCTGCATGCGGTAGCGCCAACGCTCAGGGCAACTATGAGGTTCAGGTATACGGTTCCGACTTGGTGACCCCCAAAGCCACCATGGTGGAACTGCACAGCAACTTCACCGCCGAGGGCACGAAGACCATCATCGACGGCGTGCTTCCAACGAACCACGCGGAACACGAAACACTCGAGATCACGCACGGCTTCAACAAGTGGTTCGAGTGCGGCTTCTACCAGTTCACCAGCATCCAGGCGGACGGGGATTGGATGTGGGTAGGGACGCATATTCGTCCGCGCTTCGCGGTCCCCGAAAGCTATGGTCTACCCGTGGGCATCAGCATCAGCAACGAAATTGGATACCAGCGGCCGAATTTCTCAGGGGACACCTGGACTTGGGAAATCCGACCCATTATCGATAAAAAAATCGGCAAGACATATCTTGCGTTCAATCCGACGTTCGATAAATCTTTCCACGGTCCCGAGGCGCATCGGGGCTTCGAGTTTTCGCCGAACTTCAAGTTCAGCTATGACGTCACGAAGAGAGTTGCACTAGGCGTGGAATATTATGGCGCGCTGGGTCCAGTTACGGGATTCGACCCGTTGCGCGACCAGGAGCAACAGATCGTCCCCGCGGCGGATATCGATTTCGGCAAGAACTGGGAGTTCAATTTTGGCGTGGGAGTTGGCGCAACGGGCGGCACGGACCACCTGCTGATCAAAGCGATCCTCGGATATCGCTTTAATTTCCACGGGAACTGAAGCGCTGCATGTCCACAGGGGGCGCGTGCCGCGCTCAGCCAGACAAAAAAGAGTCTTTCTCAAGGCGGTGGGCCCATCCGGACATGCGACCCTGCGAACCGCCTGACAGCGCCCAACCAAGCGCGTCAATTTTCGCAGGGCCAAGGAGTGAGTGCATGCCCGGCCACCGCCTTGCACCTACAGACTGACAGACGCCTCGACAAAATAAGGGGGTCGAGGGCGCCTAATTTCCCGCTAACCTATTGGTGAAAGACAATTTAAAAATATTTCGAAAATCCGTGACTCGGGTTTTCGGCCTGCCGAGTTTTTTCCGGCATCCGTGTAAGTTGCTGAAAACAAAATCCGAATTGATTACTCAGGCGCCCGGGACCGGAGTGCCGCTTTCATCTCTGTATTTACTGCGGTTTGGTCGCTTTCAATGCCCGCTGGTGATCGAGGTAGCTTTCGCCCTCGGTAATCCACGAGGCCGCCGGGTCGCCCTTGAGATAATATCCGAACCAGGCGTAAATGCGGCGCTGGTAATCAACCTGATCGGCCTTCTTGCGCAGCCCGTGATCTTCACCGCCGTAGACGAGCAGCACCACGTTCTTTCTTGCGCGGCGCGCTATGTTATAAAGCTCGATCCCCTGGTGATAGAAGACGGTCCCATCGGCATCACCCACCTCGACCATCAACGGAGTGGTCATGGTGCTGACACCGAACACCGCGGAGTTGCGAATATAGGCTTGAAGATCTTCGTAGAGGGGCACCTCCATGCGCTGCTGTCCTGTTTCAATGTGATCCGTCTCGGCGATACCCGAACTCCAATGATGGTCGCCGTAATTGCTGATCAGGTCGGTGATCGGGGCGCCAGCGACCGCGGCGGAGAAGATCGTCGTGTGTGTGGCGAGGAAGCTGGCGTCGAAACCACCCCAGGAGTGGCCCACGATGCCGACTTTATCCGTTATGCCCTTCTCCTGGACCTTCTTCACCGCGGCGGTGACGCAATCGGCGACCGAAAGGCCGGGTTCACGCTTTTGAAACACGATGTCCGGCTGCAGCACGAAGTATCCGTGGCTTGTCATTGCGCTGACGCTGTAGTAACTGCGTTCGGAGGGCGCGTTGTAGCGATGCAGCCCATCCGACAGCTTCTCGTACATATACACGATCATGGGATACTTCTTGCCTGACTCGTATCCCGCCGGATAATCCAGAATCCCCTGTAGCCGCGTTCCGTTGGACGACCTATATTCGATCAACTCAGACCGGCCCCATGCGTACCTGCTCTGAAAGGGATTGGTATCGGTCACTCGCTTCGCATCTTTCAGATCCGCACCGGTCACGTAGATGTTGGGCGATTCCTCAAAGGTTTCGGACACGTAGTCGAACACAGGGGCATCCGCAGCCTTGGCCAGACGCTCGACGCTCTTATCGGCCAACACTAGCCGCTCTGGGGCGGCGACGCCGGGCTTCAGCACCGCATAGCCGGACTTCTTCGACCAGATGCCGAACAGACTGAGGTAGACCGGCTTGTCGAAATCGATGTACTCGCTGTCGGCGTCCAGCCGCACGTACCGGTGCCGGACTTGATCGGCCGCCCCATCGGTGAGCTTCGTGGCTTGCGCGCCATCGGCCGAGATCTTCCAGAGGTCGAATTTGTCGTAGAGAACGACGTCGGCGTCGTTCTTGGTCCATCCCGCGACGCCGAACGGCGGCTTCTGTTTCACGGTCTCATCGGATTCGTGATCGATGAACGAGGTCTTGACGTTCTTCGTGATGTTGACGGCCTTGCGCGTTGCAATGTCGATTACCCAATAGTGATCGTTTTCGAGATACAGAAGATACTTTCCGCCCGGACTCTCCTGAAGATACCGATCCTCGGGCAGGTCATCCTTGATCTTCGTGCGTTGTCCATTCGCGAGGTCGACCAGATAGATATCCGCGGCCGGACGGCCAATGCTACGATCCATCGCGTACTCTTTCCACTCGGCCGCGTAGGCGAGATTGCCGTGCTTGAGCGGCGTCACCTGCTCGGTAAGCTCTTTGCCGAGTTGGGTCAGGCTGCCGGCATCCACATGCCAGGCCGCGAGCAGATTTCTGCGGCCGTTCTGAGTCGCATTCTTGACTTGGTGCGCCATCACTTCGGTGTCGCGCCAATGCCAGACATCGACCGCGGGCTGCTCGTCTGCCGCCGCGGCGTCCCCATCGGCGGCGGAGCCGGCATTTGCCGCCCCGCCTCTGCCGCTACGCCTTGGCGCAGGCGGCTTCGGATACCAATCGGACAACCCGAGGAAGACCGTCGCGCCCTCCTCAGACCACGAAGGCCGCCGGAATGTCACCGTGCGCAACCCCGAGGGAAATTTCGCATCGGCGGTCGGATCGTAGACATGCGCCGCTTCCGACGGTTCGCCCAGGTGCGTCCAGGCGAGCGCGAGATAGGTGGGCCCGTCGTGCGTATCGTCAGTCTTCGATTTCAGGGCAGCGAGATCGTTGCTATCCTTGCGCCATGCCAGATTGCTGTAGCTCGCCGTCGAGGAATCGAGCACGCGCAACGATGCCGTGTTCGAATCGAAGAGCTGGATAGCATCGCCAGTCTTCTCTCCAGTCGAGATGGCCATAGCGAGAAGGTTGCCGCGGTGTTTCCAGTCTTGCCATGCGAACTCCGATACATTGCCGAATGCCGTATCGCGTCCGGTAGCAAGCTGGCGCAGGACCAGCGTAGCGCCGGGAGTGTTGTCATCCGCGCTGCCACCTCCGCCACGGCCCCCGCGTCCGCCACGGCCGCCACCGCGCCCTGCCGCAGTGCCGCCTGCGGCCGCCGCGCGCTCCGGCGGATACTGCCGCATCGCCAGCCATGTGCCCGCCGGGCTAAAAGCGAACGACTCGACACCGTCCACGGTTGTTTGATCGCCGGTGACGAGATTGATCAGGCCGAGTTTGTTCTGCGCCGGCGTCGTCGTCGGCGTGTCAGTCTCGGCGCGGCCAATGCTAAAGGCAAGCCACTTCGAATCGGCGGAGTATGTCGCTTGCGTGCCGAACGGCGTGACTTTCGCTTCGCCCCCGGCGACAGGGACCACGCGCAATTCGTTCTTGCCATTCGCGCGATTGATGCCGTAGGCAAGCCACTTGCCGTCGGGAGATAAACCGCCGCTGGCTACGCCTCCGCGTCCGCCCCGCCCGCCGCCTCCGCCGGATTCGACTAGCGTTTCCCACTGACCGTAATCGGCGGGCGCGGGAGGAAGTTTGGTTTGTGCAGTGATGCCGCACGCGAAAAGAAGCGCAATAATCGTCTGGCGCATGGAAACAAAAGTATCACACCGTACTGCTGTGGTGTCGAGAGTGAGACCGCAGTGCTCCGGATACGAGGCGCAGACGACTGGTGGCGGGGTCAGACCCGCCGACTTATGCTTCTTTTATCCAGACGATGGAAGTGAGGGGCCGGGGGCCGCCGCGACCGCCGGCTTGCGGAGACGCGGTCGCCGCGCCATCGCGATTTGTACGCGCGTAGTTCGGGATGGCGAGCAGGTCGCTGCCATCCGCGAACTTGCCTTTGATCGCCATCACGCCGCCCAGCAGGTCGGGACGCCATTCGGCCGTCAGGGGAGCGGTTTTGCTGATCGGTTTGCTGATGTCCTGATCGGCTCGCTCGATGTTGTAGATCAGCGGACCATACTTCAGCGCCACCTTTCCCTCGTCGGGATGCGACACTTGGCCACCGCGGCTGCGCGCCGTGATCCGATCATCCGGATACACACGCTGTACTTTCATCGGCAGCACCAGTTCCACTTTGTCGCCGGCCTTCCAGTTGCGCGTGATCACCGCGTAGCCGTTCTCAATTGCCGGCGTCACGGCGGCGCCGTTGACGTGGATGGAGGTAACTCCATTCGCCTCGGGCCTCGGACTGTACAGCTTGCTTACTCCGCGATCGGGCACGCGGATTCGAAGGCTGAATTTCTTCGCCGTCTCAGGATTCACCGTAATCGCCACATTTCCCTTCCAGGGATAATCTGTGGCCTGCACCATCTCCACATCAGTGCCGCCCACGTTCTCCACGGTGATCGTACTGCCGACGAACAGGTTTACGTAGACGCCATCGGGGCTCTTGGTATAGACCCAAGTGGGCATCATTAAGAGCGTGCGCGGAATGTTGCCCACGCAGCAGGGGCAGACGTGCCAGGCATACCGCACTTTATTTTCGTCGAGCGGATTATCGTAGTAGAAATTCTTTGCCTGAAGATCGTTCGCGCCCAACAGCGCGTTATACATGGTCTCTTCGATCAGGTTCGCGTACTTGGCGTGGTGATAAGCCAGATGCATCTTCCAATGGAAGAAGATCTCGCCGCAACTCGAGCAGGCCTCGCAATACGCCTGGTTGCTCAGCGCGTAGTTGACGCCGAAGCCCTCCGATGTATCGCCGCTGCCGACTCCGCCGGTGACGTAAAGCTTCTTGTTCACCAAGTTTTCCCAGAGCGATTTAACCGCACTGTGATACTCCAGATCGTGAGTTTCCACTGCGACGTCAGCCATGCCGGAATCCAGGTACATGGCGCGCACCGCGTGGCCCACCACTTCGTACTGCTGCACCACTGGCAGATGGCTCTGATCGTATTCCGACCGTTCATCAACGATTGTGCCGTCCGGACGGGTTCTCTGCACTGCGGTGGTGGAGCGGCAATCCAGCAGCCACTTGGCAGTGTCGATGTACCGCTGACCCTTGCCGCCGCCTTCCATATCGTTGACGAAACGGCCGAAGCGGACGAGCCCTTGCTCCATTTGCTCGTGACCGTCGTACCAGGGCTTCTTGGGCGCGGGACCGAGGTTGTTGTACCAGCAATCCGCCAGCTTCTTGGCAGCGTTATATAGACGGGCGTCCTGCTTCTTCGTCATCAGGTAGTGGTTGATGGCCGATTCCAGGAAGTAGCCGGCGGTGTAACCTTCGTGATTGCCGCGAGTCGCTGGATCCCAGTGCTTCAGATTGGCGGGCTGGGAAGGCGGGATTTCAATCGTAGTGTCTGGTTTGCCATCGGCATTGTCACCGGTGATCCGCCTGGCGGTGATGGTAACGGCATTCGCGCCGCCTCGACCGCCGAAGCCATTGGCCGGGGCCGCGCTCTCGGTGAGAGAGATGCGGGTGAGAGTGGTAGTGAAATCCTGATTCTGGACGGGGAAGAGGACCGTTGTCGAGGTCTTGCCGTCAAACGGCTCTTCCGTGTTGGCCTGATTCTGACCTCGTCCGCCGCGTCCAAAGCCATGATTGGCGTGGAGCGTGGCATCGGGATCCTGCGAGACCGTAACTCGCGTCATCACCACAGTGCCATCCGGCTTGGTGACCGGGACTGGAGGCAGCGGGCCGCGCCGGGGCGCCGCCGCTGTGAAGGCAGTCTGCAAGTACCCATCGGGTTCCTGCGCGGCCAGGATAATCGGGATCCAGGTGTCCAGCGTCTTACGGAACTTCTCGTGAGCCTTGATGATGTCAGGATCGCCCTGGGGGTCGATCATTAGCGCGATGCTCATCGCCTCCACGGTTTGGTGGACCCAGGCGTTGGAGAAGACGTAGCCTTTGTGATAACCGTGAGGCTCGCCGCGCAGCGCTTTGCCCGCATTGATGAAGTTGTCGATGCCGCCCTGCCCAATGGGCAGATCGTCGCGGTTGATCTGGTCGATGCAATGCGGAATCCAATTGACGATCAGCGCCTTCGCGCGGGCATTCCAGAACGGGCTCGAGATTTTGAAGTTCTTGGTGTAGACCGCTTCGAGTTGCTTGGCGGGCGGCGGCGCTTCCACGGAAACATGAAGGACCGAAGAGTGGGTGCTCTCGCCGTTGGTCACGGTCAGTTTCAAGGCGTACGGCCCCAGCTCGGAGAAGGTGGCGGTGGTGGTCAGCGCTTTGCGATCGGCGAACGTGACAGCGCCCGGTCCGGATTCCTTGCTCCAGACGGCGGTGGGCGTTGCGCCTGCGGCGGGCGGCGCCGAGACCATCTGTCCGGCTTGTCCGGCATAATTGACCTGTGCGGGCTGCTGGACCTGTGGACGTCCCATCACGGGAGGTTCGCCATAGCCGGCCCAGCCGTGCAAGTAGGTCTTGCTGCCCAAGACGTTAATGCGGTCCACACCGGCGCTGCCGGCGAGCGGCGCATCGATATCTTCTGCGTCGCTCAGGATTGCACTCTTCACTATGGGCGAGATCGCCATCGACGCGGCGGCCGCCTTTCCGACGGTTCCAAACAGCGCGCGGCGGCTCAACTGGGACTTTTTCGAATCTTGCTTCAAGGAGTTTCCACCTCTTTGTTCACCATATCATTTTCGAGCAGGTTGATGTAAGCGCTAACATTCATTGGACGCCACGCCGAGGAGGATCGTTGCGGGCGATGTAGTAATAGCGATTAGCCGCATCACTGGATGTCCCATGCGTCTTCGCCAGTCCGGATGATCCATATACGAAGACTTTGCTACGAAGGACGTTTTGTCGAGATGGGCAGCTATGCATCATCGTCGGCATCGGTCGATTGATCGCCCCTACGTCAGTGGCGGGTAAAAGGTCAACTTGCCACATCTGGCACGTTTGGCCGCGTGGGTCACTCTATGATCAGCCGTTCCTATTTCGACCGAGCATACCCAACGTTTCGCGAAGGAGTTCAAGTTCGGACTCCTGCGCCGATTGGAGCGAGGAACAGAAGGCGATTCAATCGGATCGCGCGTTTCAACGTTTTGGCTTCGGCCGGCGTATATGCTTGTGACAGACTGTTCGGACTTACCCGTGACGATCGCCACCATGCAGCCGCATACGGCCCACGAAATTCCCGAAGCGCATTTGCTGCGGCGGGCCCAAAGCGGCAACAGGGAGGCCCTGGAGCAACTCATTATGCTTCATGAACGCCGCATTTTTGCCCTCGCCCTACGCATGACGGGCAACGTCGCCGATGCCGAGGACGCCGTCCAGGAGACCTTAATCCGGCTGCACTTGGGTGTTCGGAAAATCGACGCCGTGCGCGGTGTCGGACCGTGGCTCGGCGCGGTTGCCGTGAATGCCTGCCATGACATCGGCCGCCGCCGGCAGCGCTCCCGATTGATCCCTATTCCGGCGGCCGTTGTCGAAATGCGTGATTCCATGCCCGATCCCGAACGCCACCTTTCCGGCCGCGAAAGCGAGGAGTGCCTACGCGCCGGTCTCGCGACCCTCCCGGAAAAGGAGCGAGCCGCGCTTCTGCTGCGCGAAATGGAGGGGTTGACTACCGCGGAAGTGGCCCGTGCGCTTGGGTCATCCGAAGTTACTGTGCGGAGCCAGATTTCGAGTGCCCGCTTAAAGTTGCGCCGGTTCTTCCACCGGTGTGAGGAGGTGATCCCATGAATTGTCCGGAATGGGAAGAGCGTGTGGCGGGCGGCGACCCGGAGGCTGCGGAGCACCTGCGGGCTTGCCCCTCTTGCGCCGCCTTGGCCGATGGATTGGCTCGCGACGCCCGGCTGTTGCAGACACTCCCGCCGGAAGCCTTCGCGGTCGATTATGCGGCTATTCGTGCCGCTGCTCGCAAGGGCGCGGCTCAGCGAAGTAGGCGCCCGAAGGTTCTGGCCGTTTTGGCAGTCGCGGCGGCGGTTCTGTTGACTTTGGAACTACCGCTCCACCGCCAGCGACCGGCCCCGGCGGCGAAAGTTTCGGCACCGCCTCCCGCGATCGAGGTGGCCCGCGCGGCGCCCGCCGTGTCATTGACTGTCCCGAAGGTCCAGCCTAGGCGGCGGAACCCGCAGGCCGATCTGGATCGAAGATTTGCCGAATACCTCCGGGTTCAGTATGAGTTGCGACATCCGGCACCCCTGCAGGCCACGGAGATTGCCACCGGAAATCCCAACGTCACGATCCTGCTACTACAGGAATCAAAAGGAGATGCAAATGAATAAGTTCGCGCTCATATTATTGCTCGGCGGATTGGCGGCCGCGCAGTCTAAGGCGCCCGAGCCTGGCAGGCGATCAATCACCTACGAGTTCAAAAACGTGGACCTCGACCGAGCCGCCGAGATCGTGAACTTCGCCGGGCAGTTGGACAAAAGGGTGTTGATCCAACTCAACGATCCCTTCAAAACCGCCATCATCCAGCCCAATGGGAATACGCCGCCCGAGGTTATGGAGAAGACACTCGAATTGCTCAAGCGCTACGACGTGGCCCCAACCCCGCCGCCGCGGGTCGAGTTCGTAGCCTACTTGGTGTGGGCCTCCTATAACTACGGCAGTCCCCCCGGACAACCGATCCCCGCCGCCATTGAGGATGCGGTTGCCGAGATGAAGAAGACCTTCGCTTACACCGATTACAAGCTTCTCGATACGGTCTCCACCGTTGTCCGCCACCATGCCGAAGTAGAGAATATCCTGGCTGGAACGAATACGCCCGGAGGTGCATATTTCTATACGTTCAACTATGGCGATACGGCCGTTTCGACCGACGGCAAGACCGTAAACGTAAACCCTTTCAAATTCTCTCTGCGCATCCCGTCGGGCGGCACGTACCAGAACGTCGGCATCGCCACCGACGTCGCTATCCGCGAAGGTCAGAAGCTGGTGCTCGGCAAAGTGCGCACCGGTGTGAGCGATTCCGTCAACATTTTTCTAGTCCTGACGGTGAAAGTACACTGAAGCCGTTAAACCTGCTAGTGGTCGACCATCGCGAGAAGGTCCCGACTGTGAACTGACCACTCCGCCCTGATTAGGATGACAAGGGCCGGAAGTCCCGTTGTGGAAGCTGCGCCCAGACGACAGTCTGAGCGATAGATCCTCCCTGGTCTAAAATAACCGGCCCAAATCTGCTTGCACCAAGTTAAGCGTAAGCGATTTAGAATCAGGCAGTTTGGCCGGTTATTTTCGATTTATCTGGTCCAATCTCTGCACGCGCAACATTCCGAAGAAGTTAACGCCGCACGGGCACGAGCATTGGCCAGATAAGTCGCCGTAGTGTTACCGATGGCGGCGAGCGGGGGTAATCTACCAGTTCGTGATCGATCCGTCAGGCCGGTAATAAAGCTGCCGGTTGCGGATGGGCTCGGTGATTTCGGCGATCAACTTCAATTGCTTCATGTCGAGTTCGACGCCGAGCCCGGGACGGTCGTTAGGATAGAGTTTACCCTGTTTGAAATCCAGGCAAACGGGAACCTGAGGATTGACGCGGCCTTCGAAGTTGTATTCCATCAACACGGGGCCGCTGAAAGTGCCCAGCGTATTCACCAGTGCGGCGGTTGCGATGGGCCCGGTGAAGTGAGGCACGATGCCGACGAAGTGGGTCTCGCATATGGCCGCCACCTTCACCATCTCGGTGATGCCGCCCACGTTGGGCAATGTCGCGCGAAGGAAATCGATATCGTGATCTTCAACGATGCGGTTGAAGTCCCACCGGTTGCCCCACTCTTCGCCGGCGGCGAGCGGAACCTTGACCGAGCGCCTGAGCATCGGCAGATCCTGCTGGAAGGCTTCGGTGCGAACAGGGTCTTCGACGAAGAACGGAGCCAACGGCTCGATTAGCTCGCAGCCGCGAATGGCTTCCGCGAGGTCGAACCTTTGGTGGAAGTCGATGCAAAAATCGCCATTCTCGCCGACGCCTTCGCGCACTTCCTGGCAGTCCTTGAAGATCTGGTTGAGACGTTCGCGACTGTTAAACGTGCTGCCGTTGCGCACGTCGCCGGCGCCCATCCGAAATGCGCGATAGCCGGCTTCGACGGTGGCGCGGGCGCGATCGCGCAGGCTCATGCCTGGCTTGATGGCAGGGATGATGCCGGCGGTGTTGTAACACTCGCAGTAATTGCGCACCATGCCGCCAAGGAGCGCGTGCACGGGTTCGCCGTGCACCTTGCCCTTGATATCCCAGAGCGCGAGATCGAGAGCTCCGAGCGCGTGCATCTTTTCGCGTCCGGGCGGATAGAAGAACGATCGCGACATGTCCTGCCAGAGGTGCTCGATGTAATGCGGGTCCTGTCCGATGAGGCGCCCGGCGCATTGTTCGAGCGTGTCCTTGGCTCCGCCCTCGCCTACGCCCATGATGCCGGCATCGGTTTCCACCGTCACCACCATGTTGCTCTGATTGAACAGAGGGTTGAGATCTGGCGGCGTGTAGACGCGTACCCGAGTGATCTTCATTTTGGCAATCGCTGCCCGGGCGGGGGTCTGGAAGGCGGGAGCCGCAGCCATGCTTATTGCGGCCGAAGAGAGAAACGACCTTCGATTCATATTTTGAGTGCCTTGGCTCCATAGTATAGTCGGATCGAGGCATGCCCAGCCTGCGCGGGTGTCTATGGCAATATCTGCGCAAGCGCCAGCGGCAGCGGGCAAGGGAGCTGAGCATCCGCCGGCCAGAATTCCGGCGGGCAGCGTAGCGAGATGGGAGTTATGCGGTCAAGTGACTACGGCGGTCTCTCACAGGGCTACTTCCCGGAAACCACTTCAAGACCTCTTACCGCTAAGTCCTAGGGCTCTATCGGAAACGCTCCGGCGCGATGAACTTCTAGCACGAGGCGAAACCTGAACACCGGAGCGTTTTCGATACAACCCTAGGACTTCAAGGCCACTAATCAGTCAAGTCAACGGACCGAGCGGTTAGACGGCGGAGAGGGTTCCCTCGGCCCTCTGTGCGGACTGCTTACTTGTGGCCGACAAGGTGCCCCCACAGGCCCGCTAAATTGGGCAATATTATGGCAGCCCCCATGGCGATAGTCAGTGCGATGAGCAAAAGTACTCCGAATGCGCCCGGCAATGGCAGCCGGTCGCTGTTTATTACGTGCTCTTCGTTGCCGGCATTCTTCACTGGGACCTGGAAAGGCTCCACGAGCGCACGCGCCTCAGCCTCGTCCTCAGCCGACACCAGAATCCTGGAAGGATGCACCCATGATTTGGGGCGGTTAATTTCTGAGTTGTTGGGTCCGTCTACAATAGGCACGACATCGTAGATGACTTCAGCTTGCTCCAAAGCGGCTGCCGCCGATGCCAGGGCGAAATTGTTGTTCGTGTCCAGAACGCCCACCATTTGCGGAAAATACTCCGGGGCTGGCGTCGAGATTGGCGGTTCTCCAGGTTTCAGAGGGACATTGCAGTCCGCGCACTCAAAGAACCCATCTCGGTATTCCGTTAGGCAATGAGGACAATGCAAACTGGCGACGCCTCCCTTTGGAGTCAAAATATAGACGCTACCACAAGGAATCGCTGTTGCTTCATTCGCGGGCATCAACTGCCGAACACACTCAACGATCTTCGCATAGGCGCGAGTGCGGATCTCTGGCTGAAACGGCGTTTACGGAAACTACACCTCCTTCCGGGCGATGACTGTCAAACGGCTCGCCACGCTAATCTGTTGGGTCTTGCGGCGTTCCCGACACGCGCCGTGCAAACCGGCGGTGCGATCCCCGCCTCTCGCGGCGGCGCCTTCAATTCCTGATAGACTCACGGAGTCATGCATATCCTTCGATTCGCGCTCCTCGCGACCGCCGCATTCCTTGCACCTGCGCAGACCCTGCTGGAACATAGTTCCGAAACCCGCTTCCAGATCGATCTCAAAGTGCCCGACGACGCTCTGAAGTCCTTCTTTCCGGAAGGTTTCACGATGAATGTGGCGGCCCAGGGTCCGGCGAAGGATTGCAACCTCCGATTGATCTTCATCGACCGCGTCACTGTGAATGGGCCGGACGGGAAGCCCGTGGGCAAAGGGTCCAACCGGGTGATCTGGCTTGCCGCTCCTGTGAAAGATCCATCGGGCGCGAACGCACAGCTCATCATCGGCGGATTGAGCGAAGATCCCGCCGATGTCCCGGGTCCCTTCGGCATCTACCTCGCCGCCGCCAAACACGAGATGCGGCGTTCCACTGCGGTGATGCAGTCCGGCCCCGGCATCGATACCCAGGACTGGGTCTTTGAAGCGGCCACCGGCGAACATCTGGAAATGCATATCCGTTATGAGCGCGGGTCCGGCAACAAAGGCAATCCGGCGGATGCGAAGTTCTATTCGGCGAAGAATCCCGGCTACCTGCAGATCTCGCGTCAGGAACAGGTGCTCGACATCCTGCGAAACACCACCACGAATCCCCCCGACCGCGTGAAGGAGTTCTCATTGAAGATTGGCGGCGGCAGCTACGCAAAGCTTTTCGACGGCAAGGAAAAGCCTCTGAGCTGGGACAACATCCTGTGGATCAACCGCTCGGTGTCAGTGCCGTAGCCTTCGGGAAGATTGGACAGGCGTTCCCGGTCGCTTCGACTATTTGGCTTTCTTCAGTTCACCGTCGATCACCGTTCGGATCGCGGGAAGCTCCAGGTCACCGTTATATTTCCGGCCGTTGATGTATATCGAGGGGGTGCCCTCGACTCCCGCGCGGTCGCCGTCTTCTACGTCGGCTGCGATGGCCTTCTTCGTTTCCGGGGAATCAAGATCCGTCTCGAAGCGCTTCATGTCAAGCCCGGTGTTGACAGCCAATGCCAGGATGGAGCGGCGGGACAGTTCGTGCCGGTGCGCAAAGAGGGCGTCATGCATGGGCCAGAACTTGCCCTGCCGATGAGCCGCGATTGCGGCGGCGGCGGCGAGCGCGGCTTGGGAATGCGTATCCAACGGGAACTGCTTGAAGATTAGCTTGATCTTTCCTGGATAGGCCTTCAGCACCTCATCCAGCTTGCCAACGGCGATGTAACAATACGGGCACTGAAAATCGGAGAATTCCACCAGGGTCAGAGCGGCGCCCGCTGGACCGCGGACGGGCGAACCCGCGGTGGGAATGGTTACGGGATCTTCCAGAAGCTTGGGCGGCTGCGGACCGTGCGCCCACCTCGACGCTTCGGCGGCCGCGATGGCATCGTTCTCATTCTTTCCCGCACGAAGCGCGTCGCCCATTGCGGCCGCAATGCCTTTGCTATATGAACAAGTCGGATCTTTAACGCGACACTCGGCCACTTTCATTCCGCATCCGCAGGTGCAATCGTGGTTACGAAGCAAGCGGAGCAGCGCCTGCGTTCTCAAGGGCGACAGCCCCGAGACATCCACCGCTGGCAGATTGGCCACGGTTTTCCAGTCTTGCTGAGCGAGCAATAGCGCGGCCCCTATCGCGACGCAAGCGGCGACCTTGTATCCCCGCGCGAGCAGATGCATAACGATATTGTAGCGATTGCGCGCGACGAGCCGGACGTCACTCCACAATCAGAGCATCCAGGTCGACAAAAGATCCGGCAGATTGCGGATTTCGTTGACCGGTGATGCGGATCTCGATTACGTGCCTGCCGGGGTCGAGTCCTGCATATCTTTGCCGGCTCTTCCACGCAGTATTGGGAGCATACAAATCGACGCGGCCCTTGAGCCGGCCGTCAACCGAGACTTCCGCGATGCCGCGATTACTCGCGCGGGTATAAACGTAGGTAATCGCGCTGCCGTTGAAAGCTAGTGAGATAGAGGCGTCCGGTATGTTCGAGTATGTAAGCGTATGGAGATACGCATCCTGGAACTGTGGGTCATGCACCCAAGGCGCCAGTAAGCGTATTCGGGAATCGGCGTCATCGTACGCTCCCGGGGGAACCGCCGGCTCACCCGAAATCGTGACGGGCGCGACAGGCTCTGGCGCGGCGAGATCCGGTTCCAAACGATAGAGACGCGCACCCGCCGATTCGGCGATCATCCGGATGCCCCAAGCGGCCGAATTCTCGTTGAAATCGTTTGCCCCGAAGGCAGTCGGCGTAACCAGAAGATATTGAATGCCCCGCGCCACCAGTTCGCAGATTGCGTCTGCGCGCAGGTTGCCCGGTTCACGCACTGGAGCGATGGTTTGGCGCGCAGGCAAGTCGCGCCACACGCCGTCCGCGTCCACGCCACGCAGATGCACCTGGTTGTGCAGCGCATCGGAAGCAACAAGCAGACTAACCTGATCCAGCAACTTCGGTTCGCCAAAATCGACATCCAAGAACATGCCCGGAGCGGCATCTTCCCAAGATCGCCAGCGAGTTACTAAGCTGCCGTCAAACGCGAGCGGGATGTCCCAGCGATTCGGACTCGCGCTCAGGCGCCATTTTCCGCCGGCAGCTAACGCCTTTCCGCCTTCCAGTAATTGAAGCTCCGAGACACTCCACATCTCTCCCGGCAGCCGGGCCGTCTGGATCGCGCGCACACGCCGTAACAGGGTCGGAGGGAAGCGGAAATTAAGAGTCTGGATGGGACAGGCGCTAGAGATCAGAGCGGTCCGAAGAATATCCGCTACTACTTCATTCCCGGCCCCGTTCTGCGCGACCACAATTTCGCGCTTGGTCCACGCTTCGGGTATCGGCTCGAAGGAAAATACGCTGTTCCCGGGTGGGACTTGATGCTCGATCATACGGTCGATCAAGTAGCCGGTGTTAGCTGCGCGCAAGGTAGGCATCCTCAGCTTCGATGCGGAGCGCGGCGCGCAAAGGTACTGCATCGAGGCGTGGAGCGTAGCGGTCGAAATATCGTACCGGTGAGGCGTACCACGATAAAAAGCCATGGAGAATCACGACCGCCGGTAGGAACCACGTGGGACGTTCGATCGCGAGAGCTAAGGCTAAGGCCAGAGGCGCTAAAGCCGGAACAAGAAACCGGGAACCAATATTCAGAAACCATGGCAGCGCAAAAACAGCTCCGGCCAATAGAAGCCGCCGCCCGGCGCGACGGCGCAAAGAAAGCAGAGCCAGCGGCATCAGCAGGAAGATGGGACCGAAGAAGCCTTGCAGCCTCTCGCCTTTCACCGTTAACTCCCAAGGTGCGCCAGCCAGTTTGCGAGGTGATAGTGGCGGAGATTCACGCGGTAATCCCGCTCGAAGGAAACATGCACATACGGATTCGGAAATAGATCGTTCGCAAATGGCGCGAGCGGGTTTCCGATCTGAATCGCATTCTTGATCATCCAGGGCAGGATAAAGACCGCGGCAATCGCGGCGACAGTTAGTACGGGCCGAAGTAATGGCTTTCGGCTGCGCCAGAGTTGCCAAGCTAAAAATCCCAGTGCGTATGGAGCTGCAATGGCGGCAGTGTATTTTGCTGCGTACGAGAAGCCCGCCAGGATGCCGATCAGGATGAGAAGATTGGATTCCCGCCTGGCATCCCAGATCTGCAGCGTATAAAACAGTGCGAACAATACCGTGGCGGCCGCAACATCCACGTACGCCGAGGTTCCATCCCATCCTACTAGCGGTGACCCGAAGACGAGGAACGCCGCCGCTATCGCTGGGATGGGAAATCCGAAGCGGCGGCCGTAACAGAACATCAACAGCGGCAAATCAAGCAGGAAGAGAAAGTGGACCAGGGCTGCGCTGGAGTTGCCGCCGAGCGAGACCGCGGGCATAAAAAGGAGTTCGATTCCCTGAGAGAGACTGGCGTAGAAGATCCCCGGCGATCTTTTCAAAGCCATGCGCGTTAAGATACCGCGACGACGAATGGCAGGTGGTAGGCCGCGCCATCGGGACTGATCTCCGGCGCCATGGCATTCGCCAGATAAACGATGCCAAACGAACCGAACAGCGCGGCAGCAAACCATTTCCACCATCGGGGGAGCGGCGTCACCCGGATGGACGCTGGGATTCTCTTACTCAAGCCGAATGCGACGGCAGTCGCAAGTAGCGCAATAACTGATAAACGCGCTCTTCCGCGCCAAATGAATAGACGAAAGGAGGAAGATGATCTCGCTGAAGCATGCCGAGCCCGTCACGAATGCCAGCGCGAGGTATTCGGTCCGTTCCAGTTGAAGAGCGAGCCTGCGGAACAGGATTAATCCAAGGCAAAGGGATGCGGCGCCGGAGAGGAATACGCCTGCGAAGATGCCGATTACTTCCTGCATCGATATCTCAGATCCGCTGCCTAACTCCGGATTTAGTATACGTGTCCAGATGCGTCTTGGTGACCCAACAGCTTATTCTTTTTACCGAGGCGGGTGTCTCGGGTTAATTCCCGGTAACATCGACAATCGCAAGGTATGCAGACAATCAGTGAACCGGCCTTCGCCGGATTACGGGGCCATTGGGAGCTACCGGCGCTACCGTGAGGGCGATTGCCGCCGGCGGCATCTGTGGGGCCTGAAGCACAGCGGTTGCCGGCCCGTGGGGGGCCGCAAGGGGCACTTGGGCGTTGATCTGGCTTGGACTGACATAGAGAAGAGGGCAAGGGATGCCGTCGACAGAAAGCGTTACCCCTGCCAGACGTTGAGGCCATGGCGAAGCTCCGGCGGAGACGGTAGCCGGCGCAAAGTTGGCGCCAAAGATCGAAATGAGGGACCCCGGCGCTACATGGCCCGGTTGAAAGGTCGTGGCATCTACAAGCGCGGATAGCAAAGGCTGAGGCGCTTTGTTGAGCAAGCCAAAAACCCCAGGGAGCTGCCCGTTCCTACATAGACTTTGCCGTTTGCCACGATCGCCAGTGAGAATTTCACGAACTGAGCCGAGCGCATCGCGCGACGGAGTTCAACTGGCTGTTGTAGAGTTCGTTTGCCAGATTCGAAGCATCGTAAGCGTGCAGCGTTCCCCCCAAACCTGGTTCGACTACCCAGACGATTCCATTCGTGGAGCGGTTTGAACTGACGATCGGGGCGGCGCCTAGCTCGCCAAACACTTGGCGGGATTGTGAAGATGGCGAAGGCGTCACATGCGCATCGGAGATCGCAAATGCCTTGAGCGAATCTTGCGCCGCCGCAAAATACAGAGTGTGGTTGAAGTATGCCGGGCCACCGTAGACGGGTCCGATTGCTCCGGCGATCGACTGTACGATCTGAGTGTCGCCGGCGGGGTTGAAATGGCCCATTTGATCGCGATCGAGCAGGTAGATGCGGCCCTCCTTGCCTGCGCCCGCCAGCAGATGCCGGTGGGCCGCAGCTGCCGGCGTCATCCGGAAGCAAAACGGCTCCGCTCGAACCGAGGTCGATATCTGCGCGATTCAAGCTCAGTTGGTTAAAAGGCGTGAAGTAATCGGCGATGGTCAGCCCCGCGGCGGAAGAGAGCTTGATGAAACTATCGCCGAGATCGGCGCCGCTCGAATCGCGCATCGAACGGCCCGTTGCCCGAAACCACATAGATATTGCCTGCCGCATCGGCGGCGGGCGCGGCGCCGCCCATCCACAACGAGCCTTGGAACGCGTTTGGCGAATCGTTAAAGATTGCCATCTGGTGGAGATCCGCGGCGTCATACCCAATCAGCCAGCCGTGATATGACCCAGCATCGCAATGCGACGTCCAGGCCGTGTAGACGACGCCATTCAGCAGCAGAAGGCCCGCGCGGTTCTTGTAAAGGTAAGGATGGAACGGAACCGTCGTTTGTCAGAAATCGTCGCCAATGCCCGGCACAGAGGCTGCGATGATCACCGGACTTCCCGGCCGTTCGGCTCCGGTCGTGATATCCAGAGCATGGAGGCGATGGAAGAACTCGCCGCGCAGGATGGTGCTTGCGACTACATACAGAGTGCCGGTGGAAGGATCGATCACCGGCGTGCCGGTTATGCCAAGCTCCGGGGCTGATTGAGTGACAGTTCAGAACATCCGCCATGTTCAGGGTTGTCTCGCCTGTCGAAGGATCGGTGAAGTTGACGTGCCAGAGCGGAGCGGCGTTCGGCCCAGTGTTGGAATCGGCGTCGAATGCGTAGACGCTATCGTGCTCGGTGGCGACGAACACGACATTGTGGATGCCCTTGCCCGGAATATTCACGAGAGATACATAGAGCGGTTGCGCATACACCTGCCCATCGACCGGACGGGAAGCGAGCTTCCCGAACCCGTCGGGTTCACATTCGCGGGCGTCAGGATCGTCTCCGCGGGATTTCCACCGGACCGGGCGAGATCGTTACGATAAGTCGTTACGCTGACCTGGGCTTCCGCAGCGGGAACCGTTAGAAGAAGGAGTAGTAGAAGCGATTTCATGCGCCGAAGATCTACCGGTCACTGATGTATTTCCGCGGGAATCAGTGTAAGAAATTTTTAAGCATTGCCGCCTCCGACTAGTGTCGTTCCGCTGCTTTAAGTTCGGCTATAGGCGGCGACCGTCAGCTTCCTTTGCACGCTGCAGAACCTCGGCAAGTTGGGCGAGAGTAAAAGGCTTTTGGAGGTAGACGATTGAGTGATCGAGTTTGTCTGTCTCGAGTAAGGATAGGCCGGAATGTATCCCGACATGAAGATCGACTCTCATTTGGGATAAGATCTGGTGGAGCTTTCCGCCACTTCGCGGCCGTTCATGCCAGGCATCACCACATCGGTCAGCAGCAGACGGAATGGGTCCCTGATGCCGGCTGGCAATTGCCATCGCTTCCGCGCCACTGGCCGCGTCGATCGGACTGGTAGCCCAACAGTTGGAGCATGCCGCAGGTAACGGCGCGGACATCGTCGCGGTCTTCCACTACCAAGACTGCTGCCCCGCGTACAGGGATTCCGCGAGTGATAAGCGTGACCGGACTGCGTGGCTCATCTGCCGAGGTTTCGATACGCGGCAGGCAAACACGAACCGCCGCGCCTTCGCCAGGCTGGCTCTCCACCTCGATACGGCCGCCGGACGTGGTTCACGATGCCGAATACAATCGCCAGTCCCAAGTCCGCTGTTTTGGGAGCCTCTCTTGGTGGTAAAGAATGGCTCGAACAGGTGGCGGCGGGTGGTTTCATCCATGCCCTGCCCCGTGTCGCGAATTTCGAGCAGTATCTCCGGCGGGTCCTTCAGATGTTGCGAGTTTCGATGGTCAGCACGCCGCCGACCGGCATCGCTTCGCGGGCGTTCACGGCAAGATTCATCAGCACTTGGTTGCATCTGGCTGCGATCCGCCTCGATGGTTCCCGAGATCCGGGGCCAGGTGCGTACGGACTTCGATATCGTCGCCCAGGATGCGATCGAGCATGCCTTGCGATTCGCGAACGAGGTGATTGAGATTGAGCGGCCCTGGGTGCACAATCTGCTTGCGGCCGAAGGCCAGCAACTGCTGTGTAAGCTCGGCGCACTGTTCGCCGGCGTGATGGACTGCGGCGAGACGTTCGCGGAAGGGATTGTCGGGCTCCATCTCGCGAAGAATCCAATCGGAGTAGCCATTAATTACGGTGAGGAGATTGTTGAAGTCGTGAGCGATGCCGCCGGCCAGCCGGCCCAGGCTCTCCATTTTTTGAGACTGAACAACCTGTTCCTCGAGACGTTTCCGGTCGGTGACATCGAAGAAAGAGACGATGACGCGAGACCAATCGTGGCGGGCAGAATCCACAATCGAAACAATCATATCCACTAATCGCTCTTCGCTGTTTGAGCGTGCGGGTCATAAATTCGGTCTGGAACGAGGAGTTGTTTTCGGCCAAGGCGTCGCAATCTCGTCGCGGAAGATTTCGAAGGCGCGCTCGTCGAAAATCTCGCCGAGACCGCCCATCAATTGTTCTTTGCTCGAAGCGCCGTAGAAATCGCGAGGCGGCGCGATTCACATCGAGAATCCGTACTCGGCGGACGCACTCCTCGACGACGTCGCGATGATCTGTGAGATGGCGCGCGAAAATCGGAAACACCGGCGGCAGCCAGTGAGTCCAGGTAGCGCTTGACGCCGGAAAAGTCCTCTTCCCACATGGGGAACGGGGAGTTTTCGAACAGCCCGCGATAGCGCTCTTCGTCCGCGCGAAGTTTTTCCTCGGAATGACGCAGCGCCGTTTCCGCCAGCTTTCGCCGGGTCAGATCGAACTCGCGCCCCTGCACGCCTACCTGTGCGGCCGGAATCGTCCAGAAGCGGCGTCCAGGAAGCCACGGCCCACTTCACGCGGCCGTCTTTGGTGATCCAGGCGGTACTCCTCTTCGTGAAGGACTTGCCCTGAAACAGCGTATCCCAGATGCGCGAGCATACGGGACTGATCGTCGGGATGAATCCAGCAGATGAAGTTGGCCTTCTCGAGTTCGTCGATCGAGTATCCGGTGAGGGTTTCAACGGCCGGATTGACAAACACCAAGCTTACGGTCCATGTCATACGCCAGCACCATCTCCGTCAGATTCTTAGCGATCAGGCGAAGAATGTCGGTCGGCGGCTTGGAGGCGGGGTTGGACAAGCCTAAATTATAGTTGGCGCCCGACGGCGCGTCCGTGTCAATCACGGAACTTTCTGCAGCGGAAAACGCACGAAGCGGATCTTCACCCGGTTCCAGGTATACGTAAGTAGGAGATCGCCGTTCCGCGCCTGAATAAGCGCCGGGTAAGAATACTCGCCGGGATCGCTTTCCAGTTCGTGAAAGTTGCTCCATTTCTCGCCGGTGGCGCTGACGGCGAGGTTTAAAGGCGTGCGTCCCGAGGTGGTGTTGTTGTAAACCATTACCAGCCGGCCGTCGCGAAGCCTGAGAGCATCGATCCCCGAGTTGGGATTGGGCAGCGCGGTGGTTTGAACCGGGCCCCAAGTCAGGCCGTTGTCCAGCGAGTCCGATTGGCAGATCTTCGCGATGTTATTGGTGGACCGTGCGTATAGCCGGATGTGCCGGTTGCCCAAATCGATCAGCGAGGGTTGAATGATACCGTGCGGCTTGCCGCGCTCAGGCGGGTGGGCGGCAAGCGAGAGAGGCGCGGCGATCGGCCCAATGCGCGACCACGTGCGGCCGTTGTCAGTGCTACGCTCCACCCAGCAAGCCCACGTACCGTAGCTTTCCACCGAGGTACCGCTGAGGATAGTTCCGTCGCCAAGCACCAAGGGCTTGGCGCGGATAGGGCCGTAGAGTCCGGCGGGCAGATGTTCCACCGGGCTCCAACTGGTGCCCTCATCCCGGCTATATTCTCGCGCCGCCGCCCACACGCCGGGCGACGTTCCGAACTTGTAGTAGAACCAGAGAAGTCCGTCGGCAGAATGGAACAGAACCGGATTGTAAGTGGCGACCTCCGGCTCCCTGGCTGCCTCCTTAGGCGCAGACCAGCCCGCGGGAGTGCGCCGCGACATCCAAATGGCCACATCCGGCGCGCCTTCTCTCGTGCCGCCGAACCAGGAGGCCAATAGATCGCCATTCGATAGCTCGACAACGGTGGAAGCATGGCAGGAGGGTGTCGGCATTTTCTCGGAGACGAACTCGACCGTCTGAGAGAACGCCGCCGAGGCCAAGCTGCAAAAAAGCGCCAACTTTTTCATCAGATGCCATGATAAATCAGTTCCCGCCAGTGGAAGATTTGCCTTCCAGCTGTGGAGACCGGTGTCCCGCGGGGCCGATCGCCTTCGCCGAGTGCGTGGCGATTCCGTTTGCGGCTTCACCGATACACCGCTTGCGTTTTTGAGGCCGATGTTAATATCTACTATTGGCCGATAGTTTAGAATCCACCAAGAGGTAATCCACCATGCGTGTAGCCGCTCTTTCCATCGCTCTTGCGGCGATCTCCGTTGCTCCCGTTTTCGCCCAGCGCGGAGGACGCGGCGGCGCCGCCCGCTTCCCCAGAATCTGGCCTTCCGCTTCATGGGGCCGGCCGTCGGCAATCGCATCTCGGCGGCAGCGGGCGTAGTGGGCGACGCCAACACTTCTTACGCCGGCGCAGCGTCAGGCGGAGTTTGGAAATCAACCGACAAAGGCGCCTCCTGGGCTCCAATCTTCGACGCCATGCCGGTGCAGGCCATCGGCGCGCTCGCCGTTTCGACTTCCGATCCCAAACAAGTTTGGGCGGGCACAGGCGAAGCATGGGCCATCCGCGATGTGGATATGATGGGCGACGGCGTCTACAAATCCAACGACGCCGGCGCTACATGGCAGCACATGGGCCTCGATGAAACCGGGCGCATCGGCCGCATCGTCGTGCATCCCACCAATGCCAATATCGTCTACGTTTGCGCCTTGGGACGCACCACCGGCCCGCAACAGGAGCGCGGCGTTTATAAGACCACGGATGGCGGTCAGAACTGGACGCGGGTCCTCTTTGTCGATCCGAACACGGGCTGCTCCGGTCTGAATATCGACGCGAGCGACCCTAATACGCTATTTGCCGGCATGTGGCAGGTGGAGATGCACACCTATGGCATGTTTAGCGGGGGTCCCTCCAGCGGCATCTACGTTACGCACGATGGGGGCGCCAACTGGACGCACATCGAAGGCCATGGCCTCCCGAAATCTCCTGTTGGAAAGATCGACGTGGCGCCCGCGCCCTCGAACTCGAAGCGCGTCTACGCGCTGATCCAAACGGCCGATCAAGGCTCTATCTGGCGTTCGGACGATGGCGGCGTGAACTGGACCAACGGAAGCTGGCAGCGAGCTCTGATCGGGCGCGCCGGCTATTACATCAAGCTGGCCGTGAATCCCAAGAACCCCGATGAACTCTTCGTCGCCAACAGCAGCTTCTGGCATTCCACCGACGGCGGAAAATCGTTCACCACCCTCCAATGGGGCGGCGACACGCACGACATTTGGATCGACCCCACCGACCCCAACCGCATCATGATGACGCACGATGGCGGCATGTTCATGACCTTCGATCACGGAACCACGCAGAGCCGGGTTACCCTGCCCATCGGGCAGATGTATCACGTCGCCGTGGATAACGATTATCCGTATAAGATCTATGGCAACATGCAGGACGATGGCACTATGCGCGGCCTCAACACCACGCAGGAAGAAGGCGCCAACGTGCCCGGACAAGCCGGCCGGGGCGGTCGCGGAGGACGGGGCGGCGGACGCGGATTTGGCGGTGGCGGCGGGTTAATCGGAACGTGGGAGCACAACCTCGGCGGCTGCGAATCGGGATTTACTCTGCCCGACGTCACCGATACCAACACCGTATGGGCCACTTGCTATGGCGACGAGGTGACGAAGTACGACGCGCGCACCAAGATGGCGCGTTCCATCAGCCCTTATTTCCACACACTTGATTCCGCGCCCAACCAGACGAAATACCGCTGCCATTGGACGCCGCCGCTAGCCATCGATCCCTTCGATCACAACACCGTCTACTATGGGTGTCAGGTCATCTTCCGAACTACCAATGGCGGGCAAAGCTGGACCATGATCTCGCCCGATCTTTCAAACAACGATCCGAAGTACATCGTTTCCTCCGGCGGAATCGTAGGCGATAACCTGGGTCAGTTCTACGGCGAAGTGGTCTTCGCCATCGCGCCTTCCGAAATCCAAAAGGGATTGATTTGGGCGGGTACCAACGATGGCAAAGTCTGGTACACGCGCGACGCCGGCGCGCACTGGAACGACGTCACGAAGAATATTCCGGGCATGCCCAACATGCCGGTAATCTCAAAGATTGAGCCCTCGCATTTCGACGCGGGAACGGCGTACATCTGCGCCGATGCGCACCTGATGGACAACCGCGATCCCTACATCTTCAAGACTACCGATTTCGGCAAGACCTGGACCAAGATTACGGGCAATCTGCCAACCAAGCAGCCGCTAGCCTATGCGCGCGTAGTGGCAGAGAATCCCAACAAAAAGGGGAACCTGTTCGCCGGAACGGGTAACGCGCTGTTCTACACGCTCGATGACGGACAAACCTGGAAGCCGCTGCAGGAAGGCTTGCCGCACGCGGCCGTGAGCTGGATCGTAGTTCAAAAGCAAGCGCACGACCTGGTGCTTTCCACCTATGGCCGCGGCTTCTACATCATGCACGATATTACGCCGCTCGAACAGGGCATCCTCGATTCAACCGAAACCACGGCACAGCTCGTTGCGCCCCGGCCGCAGGTTCGCGAGCCGCGCGCCGCTAGCGCCGAGTTCAGCTTTAAGCTCTCCTCCGCGCCGAAGACGCCGGTGCAACTGGAGGTACTCGATTCCAAAGGCGCCCTTGTCGCCAAGTTGCCTGACTTCACCGGCCATACCGGCCTCAACCGCGTCGGTTGGGACATGCACTATCCCCCGCCGCGTTTGGTCGCGCTGCGTACTACGCCCCCCGAAGATCCGCACATCTGGGAAGAACCGCGTTTCCAGAATGAGGACACCCGCGCCATCACCCATTGGGGCTTGGCGCAAGCCGAAGTAGGCCCCATCGCAGGACCAGGCTCATACACGCTGCGCATGACGGTGGATGGCCAGACCCTCTCAAAGCCGTTCGAAATCGTCCTGCCTCCCAACAGCCATGGGAAGGACGCCGACATCCAATCCTCCGTCCACTATCAGCTCAAACTCCGCGATGACATCACCGCGACCTCCGACATGACCAACCAGCTCGAATGGATGCGCAAACAGCTCGAGGATCAATCGAAGACCGCGCAGGGTAAGGCCACTATAGTGAAAGCGATCGAAGATATCGACAAAAAGATGCAGGACGTGGAATACAAGATGATCACGCGCGCCGAAGCCCTCAGCGATGACAAATACTTCCCGACCGCGTATCACATCTACATGAATCTGATCTGGCTGAACGGCGAAATGGGAACCGGTGCCGGAGACGTAGCCGGCACGGCCGATTTCGGCCCCACCGAAACCGGCATCGGGCTGGTACTCGATCTGGAACGCCAACTCGACGCGGTCAAAGCGCAATACAAGGTGTTGATGGACCGCGATGTTCCGGCGTACAACAAATCCATTGAAGGCAGCGGCCTGACTCCGTTGAAGACCACGGGAGCGCCGCCCCCTCCGGCAAGAACCGGCGGCCGTTTCGGAGGATAAAAGTGGCGCGGGCCTCCGGGCTTGCGCATATACTTCACGCAGGCTTTGACTCCCGCCTATCCATTTCTCGCCCGTCTCGTCTATCAGTAAAACGATTATACTCGTTTTACTGATATGCCCGATCCACGCGACCTGCTTCCGCTAAAACCGGCCGATTTCCACATCCTACTGTCCCTTTTGCAAGGTCCGCAGCACGGCTACGGCGTAATGAAAGCGGTGACGCGCGAATCGGCCGGCGAAGTGCGCCTGGAATTGGGCTCGCTCTATCGCCTGCTGGCGCGTCTGCTCGATCTCGGCCTGATCGCCGCCGAGGAGTCCGAGGGCCGGAAGCGAGACTACGCGCTCACCGCGTTTGGCAAGCGCGTGCTTGAGGCCGAGGCCCGCCGCCTGGCAGGCCTGGTGAAACTCGCCCCGGTACGCAGACTTCTACGGGAGGCCAAGGGGTGATGCGCCGCATCGTTACCGCGCTGCTGCGTCTCTATCCCGCGCGTTTCCGGCGCCGGATGGGCGACGACATGCTCGCGACTTTCGACCGGCAATGGAACGAGAGCGCCAACTGGCGCTTGGGCGCGCGAACGGTGGCGAACCTCGCCGCTAACGCCGCCATCGAATGCTTTGCAGATGAGGGGGAGAAACGCATGGCCACCTTGATTCAAGACTTACGCTTCGCCGCTCGGATGCTTCGGCGCAGCCCCGGATTCACCGCCGTGGTGACCGTCGTGCTCGCGCTTGGCATCGGCGCAAACAGCGCTATTTTCAATCTCCTGGACGCCGTGCTGTTCAAGCCCTTGCCGTTTAGTCAACCCGATCGCCTGGTCATGCTGTGGGAACGCGCCCCTACGGTGCCGCATCATCGCATCAGCCCGCTGAACTTTGCCGATTGGAGCGGCCAGAATTCCACGTTCGACGCCATGGGGGCGATCTCGGGCGGAGGCCGCACGTTCATCGGCGCCAACGGGGTTGCCGAAAATATTGCCGGTCAGGCAGTTACCGCCCGCCTGTTCGACGTGCTCGGCGCAAAGCCCCTTCTCGGGCGCACCTTCTCGCCATCCGATGTGAAAGAGCATGCCGATACCGTGGTTGTGAGCGAGCGCTTCTGGCGCAGCCGACTCAATGCGGATCCCACCATCGCCGGGAGCACCATCCTTCTCGATGGCCAACCCTTCAGCGTGATCGGCGTTGTTCCAGCGGATTTTCAGATCCTGAACGCAGCTGAACTTTGGACACCGCTCTTCATTCCCAACAAACCCGAGTGGCGCCAGATGCACTACTTGCAGGCCATAGGCCGACTCAAACCAAGCGCAACTCTTGGCCAAGCGCGCGCCGACATGGGCATGATCGCCGCGAATATTGCGCGCATCTCGCCCAATACGAACAAGGGCTGGGGCGTCACAATCGAGCCCCTGCGCCAAGGCCTGGTGGCCCAAGAACTGCGCACTACCTCGCTGGTGCTCGCGGGCGTTGTCGGATTCGTGCTGCTGATGGCGTGCGCCAACGTTGCCAACCTTTTGCTCGTCCGAGGCGCCGCGCGATCGCGCGAAATCGCGGTGCGCGCATCCATTGGCGGAAGCCGCGGCCGCATCGTGCGCCAGTTGCTTACCGAAAGCGCGCTACTTGGCGTCTTGGGAGGCGCCGCAGGACTTGGCCTCACCATGATGATTCTGCGCGCTGCGCCTTCATTCGTGCCGCAAGACTTTCTACCGGTCTGGTTAAGGCTGTCGCTTGACGGGAGGGTGATCGCATTCGCCACTGCATCGGCCCTGGCGACCGCCGCGCTCTTCGGCCTCGCACCCGCGTGGCAGGCCACTCGCGTTCCGCTCACTTCCGCATTGCGCTCGGGCGGCCGCACCGCAACCGGCGGCAACGCACTTCGCACGATTCTCGCAGCCGCGGAGATCGCAGTCGCGGTAATGCTCATAGCGGGGGCAGGACTTCTGTTGCGCACGTTGGCTTCAATTGGCCACGTTGACCCAGGCTTTCACGCCGATCACGTGCTCACGATGTATGTCTCACTGCCGAATTCGCGCTATCCTCAGCCGGCGCATACACTGCCGTTCTATCGCTCCGTCGAACGAGAGATCGCCGCCATTCCTGGCGTGCGCAGCGTCGGGCTCTCTACAATTTTGCCCACCGACGGCTGGGACATCGGGATGGGCTTCAACGTGGTCGGTGCTCCGCCCGTGGATCCCGCGCATAGCTCCTCCGTGCACTACCAGATGGTGAGCGTGAATTACTTCCGCACGCTCGGCATTCCACTCGTACAGGGCCGCGCATTCGATAACGGGGATACGACGGATGGCGCGCCGGTCTGCATCGTGAGTCAGGATTTCGCGCGGCGCTATCTCCAGGGTCGCGATCCGTTGACGACGCTGGTGAAGGTGGACAGCATGGCGCCCGGAGGTCCCAAGCCGGTGATGCGGCAGATTGTCGGCGTGAGCCATCAGGTGAAAGTGGAGGGCCTTGCGGAGAAGGAAAGCGATCCCGAGATCTACGTCCCCCAGGCGCAGAACTCATGGTTCTGGTCGGCGGTCGCCGTGCGGACCGAGGGCGATCCGCGGACGTTCGCGAAACCTGTGCAGGCGGCCATCGCGCGCGTCGATAAGCAGGAGGCCGTGACGCGTATCCGCACCCTGGATCAAGTAGTCGCCGATACCGTCTCGGCGCCTCGATTCCGTGCCGGCCTCACCGGTGCATTTGCCGCTCTCGCCCTTGCGCTCGCTGCCGTGGGCATTTTCGGCGTATTGGCGTTTTCCGTAAGCCGGCGCACGCGCGAGTTCGGCATCCGCATGGCGCTCGGTGCACAATCGGCTACCGTGCTCCGGATGGTGGTACGGGAAACGCTTGCGATCACGGCCGTGGGAATCGCCGCCGGTCTGATCGCAGCAGCCGCGCTGACGCGGTCCCTCGCGTCGCTGCTCTTTGGCGTGGCCCCAGTGGACGTCATAAGTTTCGCAGGGGCCGCGGCGTTGTTGGGGGCGGTCGCATTGGCGGCATGCGCGATTCCGGCATGGCGAGCGGCCCGCGTCGACCCAGCCGTTGCCTTACATCAGGATTAGTGCGATAGGCCTCCTGGCCTGTCGATGCGCCGAAGGCGCAGGCGCCTACCGCCATAGCCCCATCAGCACTTCACCGAACCGCGCGCCCCATGCGCGCTCGTTGTGCCCCGCTCCGGCATACTCGTGGTAGAAAAGATCTTCGCCCTCGCGCCAGCCCCGCTCCAACAGCACATCGCGCAACAGCCGCGCATCCTCAACCACCTGCGGCGGCGCATCGCCTTCTTCGGTCCCCGTATCGAGCCAGATATGCGGACGCGTTCCGCCACTGAACCGTCGCACCATGCCGAGGATCGAACGCTGATCCCACCAGACCGAGGGCGACATTACCGCAACCTTCCCGAACACGCGCGGATACAGCAAGCCCGCCTCGATCGCAGCGAGCCCACCAAGCGACGAACCGCCGACGCCCGTATCCAATACTCCCCGCCGCGTGCGATACTCCGCGTCGATGAACGGTTTCAACTCGCGCGCTAGCATTTGGGCATACCGGTCGCCCTTCCCGCCCTTTCGTTTTTGGGCGTCGCGCGTCGGCGTGTATTCGGAGATTCGCCGCACGCCGGTGTTATAGACCCCGACTAGCAACATGGGCGGAATGGCGCCACTCAAGATCAACTCATCTGCAGTCGCGTCCGCACGCCAGTCCTGCCCGCCGAACGCCGTCGCGGGATCGAAGAGGTTCTGCCCATCTTGCAGGTAGAAGACGGGGTAGCGATCCGCGGCTGCATAGTACCCGGGCGGCAGGTAGACGATGACATCGCGTGCGGTGGAAAGATAACCGGTGGGAAAGCGGGGATGAAGGCGAAGTCGCCCTTCGTCTTTGGCGCGGCGCTCGGACAACCCCCAGTGTAAGCTCCCCACTGAAAATAGCAAAGCGCGTGAGGCTGTGGGCACCCCCTTCTGGGCCTGCGTCGGGCTTTCGTACGGCGTTCCGCTCAGGTGGAATTCGACTGGGGCATAGTACGAACGGTCATAGCTAAATACGCTTTGTAAGGTCGTTTTTGGCCCGTTCCTTGCTTAACTAAGCCGAGAAAGGTGAAGACGATGACAAAATTACTCGCTCTTGGTTTTTTGATGGGAGCTTCATGCTTCGCACAGGTATCTGTTGGAATTTCGATAGGCGCACCGCCGCCCCCGCGCGTCCTGCGCGTGCGTCCGGTTAGTCCAGGACCGGATTACAGTTGGGTAGAAGGCTACTGGTATCCGGTTGGACGTCACTACAAGTGGCATGGCGGCTATTGGACCCGCGTACCTTATCCAGCCGCGCGATGGGTTGCTCCTCGCTATGAAGGGGGACGCTATTTCGGCGGATACTGGGACGGAGAACACGGGCGCGTGGAGCACGATCATCGCTGGGATCGCGATCATGGCCGTCGAGACCGCGACCGCCACTAGGGCGCGAGCCGTGGCAATGGCGTCGGCATAATTCGTCGGATCTTGGAGAGCCCTATGATCAAGAAATGGACGCCGATCGCGATACTTCTTGCGCTCGGCGTCTTGCCGGCTTGCGCCCGCGAAAAAGAAAACGAGCGAGTGGCCAACGCGGGCCGGGTCATGAGCGAGCTTTTACGGATTCCGGACAACATCCCGTCGGATCTGTTGCAGAAGGCCGAGTGCGTGATCGTTTTGCCCTCGGTGCTGAAGTTTGCGATCGGGGTTGGCGGTAGCTATGGCCGCGGGCTGATGGTATGCCGGGGTGGAGACGATTTCAACGGACCCTGGGGCGCTCCTTCGATGATTGCCCTCGAAGGAGGGAGCTTTGGAATACAACTGGGAGGGCAGGCAACCGATTTTGTTCTGCTGGTCATGAACCGTCGAGGCGCGCAAGGCATACTTAGCAGCAAAGTCCAACTCGGCACCGATGCGTCCGCCGCTGCTGGTCCCAAAGGGCGGGATGCCGCTGCCGCAACCGATGCGACGATGAGAGCGGAGATATTAAGCTATTCGCGTTCGCGCGGGCTTTTCGCCGGTGTGTCGCTGGAGGGCTCGACCCTGCGGCCAGATAACGAGGCCAATAAAAGGCTATATAAGAAGGCGCTTCACGCTCGCGACATCGTGCTGCATCAGGCGGCTCGCCCGCCCGCTTCCGCCAGGCAATTACTCTTCGTTCTCAACCTTAAGTCTCCCAGGAATAAGTCGCAACGTGGCTGACTGGACCGCGGGCTATTCTGCATAAATGCTGCGAACAAAGCCCGTAAGGTTCATGTTCGGCCAATCCGGATGCTTCGTTTTTAGATCGATGGCAAGTTGTTTCGCGGCGTCGTCGGGTGAGAGGCCCTTCTTCTTTAGTTCGAGCGCCGCCGAGCGCACGTCCGCGATGAATTGTCTTTCCGATGCGACCATGGTTCCGTCGCCGGGCGCACTGTGGTCTGGCAGCACGTGCAGCGCGTTCAGAGCCTGGACCTTATCGAGGACTGTAAGCCAGCTCGCAGGCGTGCCGCCATCGCCATAAATGTTGGGGACGACTTTGTTCTGCACGACGTCACCCGATACCAACGTCCGGTCGGGTTCGACAAAGGTCAGCTCATCACCTTTGGTGTGCGCGCCGCCAAACCACAGAAGACGCGCCGTTACGCCACCGAGGTCAACGCGAGCTTCATTTTCAAATGTGATGTCGGCCGGGCGGAGCGTCGCGTTGGACAGAAGTTCCTTCTGCTGTGCGGACCGGCTGGCGAACATGTCCACCATCTCCTTGCCATGCAGTTCCATTTCATGCTCCTGAACTGCATCGCGGATCAGGACTGTCCCAATAGGAAAACCCGCCTCGCCCGAGGCGTGCTCGGGATGGAAGTGCGTCGTGGTGAGGAAAAGCTTCTTGTTGCCGGGCGCAAGCTTGGCGGCGACGCGCGCGATGGTCGCGCCGTTCGATGGCCCCAGGCCCGTATCTACAACAAGGGTAGCGCCGTTTCCCACGATAATCGCAATGTTGGGCCAGCCCATGATTGCCCACACATGTTCCGAGATCTTGACGGCGTCCTCTTTGAGCACCGGCTGATTTTGGGCGGAGGCCACGCCGGCAAAGGCGGCCACAAGCAGCAGTCTGCCGCACGCGATTGAAAGGTTCCTCATGCACGGTGAGTATATCGCGGGTCTATCGGCGACGGGGGTCTCTCTCCCAACCCCCCCGACCACATCCCGCCCGTCCTGCTAAAATCGCCTGCAATGCGCCGAGACTACGTTAAGTGGTACAGTCCCTCTCTGCACCGCGATATGGAACTGCTGGCCTTCGGCGAGCGCGGCTTTCCGGTGATCGTCTTCCCCACCTCGGGCGGACGCTTCTGGGAATATGAGGATCGCGGCATGGTGCATGCCCTCGAGCCCAAGATCGAGCGCGGCGAGTTGCAGGTGATCTGTCTCGATTCCGTCGACCAGGATTCCTGGTACAACGAAGGCATTCATCCCGCTGATCGGCTTCATCGGCAGAACGCATTCGATGCCTATCTCGCGCTGGAGGCCGCGCCCTTCGTCCGCAATCGGACCAGTTGGGCGCAGATGGGCGCCACCGGTTGCAGCTTTGGCGGGTACCACGCGGTGAATTTTGCGTTGCGCCATCCGGATCTCATCACCTACGCCGTGAGCATGTCCGGCGGATTCGATATTCCGAAGCGCTTCTTCGCACGGCTATTACGACCAGAACGCGTATATGAACGCGCCGCTCGATTACCTGCCGGGCCTTGAAGATCCTTGGTTTCTCGATCGCCTGCGAAGCAGCTACTTCGTGCTTGCGGCGGGGAACCATGATCCTCTCTTCGATCAGAACGCGAAGCTTGCCCATTGGCTGGGCGTGAAGAATATCCCGCACAAACTTGACGTATGGGAGGGCTTCGGTCACGATTGGCCATGGTGGCATCAGATGGCGGAGAAGTTCTTCGTGTGAGTAAATGGGAGCGGATATGAAGAAAATCGGCATACTCTACGGCATGGAAGAGATCGTTTCCACCCGCCTTCGTGGATCGCATCAACTCGATGGAAGTCGCAGGGGTGACGGCCGAGCACCTCAAGACGGGCGGCGTTCAGATGGCGGAGCCCTCCGGCTACGCCGTAATCGTCGATCGAATTTCGCACGATATTCCGTTCTATCGCTCCTATCTCAAGAACGCGGTGCTCACGGGGACAAAGGTCATCAACAATCCCTTTTGGTGGAGCGCCGATGATAAGTTCTTTAACTATGCGCTGGCCATCAGGCTCGGCGTCGCCATTCCGCCCACCGTCCTGCTGCCGCACAAGAAGCATCCCGTGGGCACCACAGACCGCTCGATGCGCAACCTGGAATACCCGCTGAACTGGGGCGCTGTCTTCGAATATGTCGGGTTCCCGGCATTCCTCAAGCCGCACGATGGCGGCGGTTGGAAGAGCGTTTATAAGGTCGAGTCGCCCGAAGAGCTTTTCGCGGCCTACGACGAATCCGCCGATCTGTGCATGACGCTGCAGCGCGGCGTACGCTTCCAGGAATATTTTCGCTGCTACGTGGTCGATCAGAAGAAGGTCCACGTCATGCGCTACGATCCCGGCCAGCCGCACCACCTGCGCTACGTCGCCGGAAATCCGCCGCCCGACCCAGCGTTGAATGAGCGGATGGTCAATGACGCTCTCACCCTCTGCCGGGCGCTCGGTTACGATCTCAATACCGTCGAATTTGCCGTGGAAGACGGCATCCCATATGCCATTGACTTCATGAATCCCGCGCCGGACGCGGCGCTCGAATCGGTAGGTCCGGAAAACTTCGAGTGGGTGGTGGCGAACGTGGCGCAAATGGCGGTGGAACGCGCCCTCGAACCGCCAACCGCACCTATCTATCAGTGGTCGAAACTGCTCGCCCCGGAGAGTCGCTCATGGACGGCAAAGCCTTAGTTACCCCACCGAGTTTCAGCATCGGCATCGAAGAGGAGTATCAGACTGTCGACCCGGAAACTCGCGATCTGCGCTCGCACATCGCCGCGGAAATCGTGCAGAAGGGCAAGAAGATTCTCGCCGAGCGCGTAAAGCCGGAGATGCACCAATCGGTGGTCGAAATCGGCACCGGCGTGTGCGCGAATATGACCGAGGCGAAGGCGGAGGTGAAGATGATCCGCCGCAAAATCGTCGAGCTCGCGCGCGACAACGGCTTACGGTTAGCTGCCGGCGGCACCCATCCATTCGCCGAGTGGCGCAACCAGGAGATCTATCCGGATGATCGCTACCGCGTCATCGTGGAGGACATGAAGATGGTGGCTCGCGCCAACCTGATCTTCGGGCTGCACGTGCATGTCGGGGTGGAGGACCGCGAGACGGCCATTCAACTGATGAACGGCGCGCGCTATTTCCTGCCGCACCTGCTCGCGCTCTCGGCTAATTCGCCCTTCTGGCTGGGAATGGATACGGGCTTCCACTCCTACCGCAGCAAGGTGTTCGAGCAAGTTTTCCGCGCACCAATATTCCCGATCTGTTTCGAAGCTGGTCCGAATTCGAGGATTACGTCGACCTGCTGATCCGGACCAACTGCATCGACAATGCCAAGAAAATCTGGTGGGACATCCGTCCCCATCCGCACTTCCCGACGCTCGAGTTTCGCATGTGCGACATGCCTATGCGGTACGAAGAGACGATCGCCATCGCGGCGCTTTGCCAGGCGGTAATTGCGAAGCTCTACAAACTCCATGAGCGGAACCTCAGTTTCCGCCATTACAGCCGCGCGCTCCTGATGGAGAACAAGTGGCGCGCCGCGCGCTACGGCCTTGACGGCAAGCTGATCGATTTCGGCAAGCAGACCGAGGTTCCCGCGCGAGATCTGATCCACGAGATACTGGAATTTGTGGGCGATGTCGTGCACGAATTGGGCAGCGAGAATGAGATCGCTCACGTGCGGCGAATGCTGGCGGAAGGCAGCGGCGCCGACGCGCCAGTTGCGCGTGTTTCAGGAGACGAACGATTTGAAAAAAGTAGTGGATTATATGATTGCCGAAACCGAGGCCGGGTTGTTCGAAGCGCATGCGGGGGAACGCCCGTGAACGCGCGGCAAATGCTTCGCGCGCTGCCTTTTGACGCGGCGCTTGCTCCCGGCGCTCAAAACGCGGTCATGTCGTGCCTTCGTATTCAAGCGGAGAGAACGCGTTACGCTCATCACTGACCGGGCATGTCTCGAAATTGGCGGCGCGCTCGCGCACGAATTGGACGAGCGCGGTATCGAATACCACGCATGGATTCTCGAAGAGCTGGCGCCGCGGCCGCTCACGGATATGCCCCGTGAAGTTCTCGACGATCTGGAAACGGCCCAGGTCAGCATCTTCGCCGTGAAAGCCCAGAGAAACGAATTGCGCACGCGGATGCAGATGACGGACGTGGTCAATCGCCGGCAGATCCGCCATGCGCACATGGTGAACATCGACCGGCGCATCATGCTCGAAGGCATGCGCGCCGATTTCGCCGAAGTGGATCGCATCAGCACGCAGGTTTGGCAAATGGCGAGCGCGGCCAAGGAAATCCATGCCATTAACCCGGCTGGCACCGAAATCACGGGCCGATTTTCACCGCAGTTGAAATGGCTCAAGACCAGCGGCATCATCAGCCCTCACAAATGGGGTAATCTACCTGGCGGCGAAACCTTCACCACTCCGGAATGTGTGGATGGCACTTTTGTCATCGATGGCGTGGTTGGCGACTATCTCTGCGAGAAGTATGGCGACCTGGGCGAGACGCCGCTCACCATCGAGGTTCGCGGCAATCGCCTGCGCGAGGCGCATAGCGCCAACAAGGAACTGGAAGACGAGTTCTGGCGCTATTGCCACACCGATGAAAACAGCGATCGCGTGGGCGAGTTCGCCATCGGAACCAACGTCGGCGTGCGTGACGTGATTGGGAATATCCTGCAAGACGAGAAAATTCCCGGCATCCATATAGCGTTTGGTAATCCGTACGGCGCACACACCGGCGCCGATTGGTATTCGGGAACGCACATCGACGTGGTGGGCCGCAAATTCGATGTCTGGATCGACGACCGCCAGATCATGCACAACGGAGTGTTCCTGCTTGATTCGCTCGCTCCGGCAACAGTTTAATCGGGACTACTCGCCAGACCGGTATCGCCGCTTTCTCGACGTCCTCGAACGGGAATGCGGCGAGCCGCCGCAGTTCCGCCACAGCGAGACGCCGGTGTTTCTTCCGGCGGAGTTGATCGGGAAGATGGCGCGTTATGGCGGCGAGATGGTGGAACAGCTTCTCGCCAACCCCGAGTATCAGCGCGCGTCGCGGACCGCAGTTCCACCCGAGTTTCGCGCGCCCAACGAAGACGCAGTTCCGCTTTTCGTACAGGCCGATTTCGGCCTCGACGCCGATCTCGAACCGAAGCTGGTCGAGATCCAGGGTTTCCCGACGCTGTACGCATATCAACCCGTCATGGCGGCAGCGTATCGCAAAGCCTACGGGATCGATGAATCGCTTGCGGCCCTACCCGATGACTTGACGCTGGATGAGTACAACGAGATAATGCGCCGCGCGGTTGTTGCCAGCCACAATCCGGAAAACGTCGTTCTGCTCGAAATCGATCCCTGGAACCAAAAGACGCGCGCCGATTTCACGCTGACCGAACGTGCATGGGGCGTGCACACGGTGGATATCGCGGATGTGCGAAAGGAGGGCCGCAAGCTATTTTACGATCGCGACGGCCGCGCGATTCGCATCGAGCGCATCTACAACCGCGTCATCGTTGACGAACTGGTCCGACGCGGCGTCCGCATGCCGTTCGATTTTCGCGACGAGCTGGATGTCGAATGGGCTGGGCATCCGAACTGGTTCTTCCGCTTGAGCAAGTTTTCGTTGCCGTATCTCGATCATCCGGCGGTCCCGCGCACGCAATTTCTCGATCGCGTCGAAGCTGTGGACTATCCTGAGCGGTACGTTCTCAAGCCGCTCTATTCCTTCGCAGGTACGGGCGTGATCGTGGGCCCAACGGCGGAGCAACTTGCAGCCGTACCGGCCGAAAAGCGCGCAGGGTTCATCCTGCAAGAACGCGTCGATTTCCGTCCGGTGGTTGAGACGCCGTTCGGTCCGGACAAGATCGAAGTCCGCATTATGTATGTCTGGTTGGACCGGCTACGTCCCGTGAACACGATCATCCGCATGGGCCGCGGCTCGCAGATGGGCGTCGATCACAACAAGGGAATGGAGTGGGTAGGCGGCTCCGCCGCGTTTATCGTGCGGTAGGCGCGCCGCTTACTCCACCGCGACGGTCACGATATTACTCACCGCACTGCCCTACTTCAAGTACAGCGGCAGCGCCAGCCTCGGCGGCATCGTCGCTGGCCGCGTTACGTCGCCGCTGCCGGTCAGAACTCTTCTTCGTCCGCGGAGTTTGCTTTCTTACCTTTACGCCGCACTACCAGCGCGGCAATCACGATCACCAGCAGCACGGCAGAGACGAGTTTCACGATTGTTTCGGGCGACATGAAGGCTCCTGGGGTGCAAAGGCAGTATAAATGATTGCGGGCCGTGGCGGCGGTGCCCCCGAACCGGACGGGTGCACATGACTCTCGGTGTCGACCGCCCGATTCCTGGCCGGATAGCAGAAATAACAGAAGGACTTGGAGGGCAGGAGAACTCAATAAGATGCCGGAAAATCGGTATACACTCCGAACGTACTCGCGCATCGCCCTATCCATGGTGCGCGTGGGAATGCGAGTAGTGCCGGAACCTCGTGGAGGTTGGCGGACAGGCGCGAAGTCGCTGATGAAGTCGCCTACTTTCTCCGCACTGCCATGCTGGAACCTCGTCCACCTTTAAGAAGACGGTCATTGCAGCGACAGACGTGCGAGGCCAGAGTCGGCGATCGAAGCGCCGTCGCGAAACTGGAGTCGGGGCGTCGAACTCACCCCGCTTCAAAACACATAGCTCACGCCAAACAACGGCGTGAATTGTTCGAAAATGCCGCGCGCAGTGTTGTGTGGGGCTGGAAGGATCTGGGTGCGCGGAAAAGTCGTCAGATAATCCAGAAACTCACCGCGCAAAAGTACTTTTCTGTGGATGCGGTACTTGACCCCACCGCCCACCACGAAAGCCAGTTTCCAAACGTCGTTGTCCACTAGGCTCGCCACCTGCGGAACGGGCTGAGGAAAGGGCTCTGGACCTGCAATGATGTATTCTTTCGCGCCGATGCCGCCTGTCACAAACGGCCGGAATTTGTGGGTTCGATCTTTGAAGTGGAATAGCAGACCACTGGTGAGCGCCCACGAATTTCCCTGAATATCCACCTTCACTCCCAGGCCTTGCAAAAAGGGATGACCATCGTGGTACAGGAAGTTCAATTCGCCCGAGACGTACCTTGAAAAATCGACGCCTAAAATGATACCCGCGGCGAAACGGTTGCGGATGCCGGCTTCAAGCGATCCCTCGGGCGATAGGATGGACCCGTTGCGGTAAGTGCCATAACCGATGTCCGTTCCAAGTTCGAACCGTGGCGGCTCGAACGTTTGTGCGGACGCGCAGCATGCTGGCCAGACGGCTAGAAAAAGAAATTTCCAGCGCATGATGCTACCAGTTTATGCAATCCGATGAATCTGGAAGAGGTGGACGCGGTGCCGGAAATCCTGATCGAACCGGAATTGGTTCTGCAAGATTCGACTGGGCCGCGAAAGCGGCGGGAAGCGCGCGGGCTTAACCGCCGCAATAAATTTCCTCTCTGGGACAGCGCGTTTTCGGTAAGCTGACCTCATGCGCCTCTGCGCGTGGCAAGTTGTGGCGTTCGCCGGGCTGGCTACGGCCGTGACAGCCATGTTGGGCGGCCCGGTTGACGCGCTCCCGCAGTTCGTGGACGTCACCCGGCAAGCCGGCATCCACTTCCGGCATGAGAACGCTGCTTCGCCGCAGAAGTTCATGATCGAAACCATGGGGGCTGGATGCGCCTGGATCGACTACAATCGCGACGGTTTGCTCGATCTGTACCTCGTCAACGGGACGGAAACGGCAGCCTTCAAGCCCTCCAAGCCGGCGCACAGCGCACTGTACCGCAATAACGGAGACGGCACGTTCACCGACGTCACCGCGTCGGCCCATGTTGGCGCCGAGGGCTTGTTCGGGATGGGAGTCGCGGTGGGCGATTACGATAACGACGGCTACCCGGACCTGATGGTGCTGGGATATGGCCGCTCGATTCTCTATCACAATAATGGAAACGGGACGTTCACCGACGTCACGGCGCGAGCCGGCGTCGCCAACGCGGGCAAATGGGCTTCCAGCGCCGCCTGGTTCGATTACGACAACGACGGCCGGCTCGACCTGGCGATCGCCAACTACGTCGATTGGACCCCCGAGCGCAATTTCTATTGTGGCGGACAGGGACCGGGCATGCGCAGCTACTGCCATCCCGACGACTACCACGGCACGCCGCCCACGCTGTACCGCAATAACGGCGACGGGACCTTCACCGATGTTTCGGACCCATCCGGGTTGGCGAAGCACCCGTCCAACGGGCTTGGCATCGTCACCTTGGATTACGACGGCGACGGCCGCCAGGATATCCTCATCGCCAATGACGGACGGGCCAACTCGCTGTTTCACAACAACGGCGACGGCACGTTTACCGAGTCGGCTTACGAGGCCGGCGTGGCTGTCGGTGAGGACGGAACCACCGAAGCCGGAATGGGCATCGATGCCGGCGATGCGAGCGGCAAGGGCTGGCAGGACCTCATCGTCACTCACCTCGACCAGCAGCAGACGCGATTCTATCGCGGCCTCGGCCATGAAATGTTCGAGGACGCCACAGCCGCCGCCAAGCTCGGTTACGCCACCTTCCAGTTCAGTGGATTCGGCGTCCGCTTCCTGGATTTCGACAACGACGGCTGGCCGGACATCTTTATCGCCGCCGGCCATGTGTTGGACAACATCGCCCGCTATCATGCAGGAGTTAGCTGGGCCGAGCCGAAGCTGGTCTTCCGAAATATGGGCAGAGGCGTCTTCGCCGACGTCAGCGGGCGCCTGGGCCCCGATCTTCAGGCTCCGACGGTAGGCCGGGGCCTGGCGGCCGGCGATTACGATAACGACGGCGACCTGGACATCGTGGTGAGCAACAACGGCGGCGCTCCCCAGTTGCTGCGCAATGAAGGCGGCAACGCAAATCACTGGCTCGAAATTTTGCTGGTTGGAACGCGGTCGAATCGAGACGGCGTCGGGGCGCACCTCAAGCTCACGTCGGGAGGGCTGGAGCATGACAGCGCAGCGGATGGGCGGCATGAGCTATCAGTCCGCGCAGGACCCTCGGCTGCACTTCGGGTTGGGGAGCCGGACCAAGGTCGATGCGCTGGAAATCCGTTGGCCAAGCGGAAGCGTGACCCGGCTGACGAACGTCGCGGCCAACCAGATCCTGACCATCCAGGAAAAATAGGCCGGTAGATTCCCAGAGCACGCGCGAGGGATAGGCGCCCTTCATGGGATCATCTAATCTGAAGGAGAAACAGGGAAGCGCTATTTCGGCTCGACGCGTCCTAGAGCCTCGTCTGTCGCCAATTCCAGTTCTTCGAACTCACTTTCATCGAGGTCCCGGATCTTGGCCTGCAACGCCGACTTGGGGATGGCTCGCATCTGGAATGCCAGGGCAACAGAATCCTCGGGCGGCGCACCACTTGAAGAGGCGATCAACGCGGTTCCCGCCAGATTTGCGCGGTCAAGGTTTGTGGTGAGCGGAACCACCAGAATAGATTGGAGGACCCTCGTCAGCGTGTCACTTTGCCAGATCACGACGGGCCTGCGCCCCGTCTGCTCGCGAAGCCGATAGGCGCCGAGGTCCGCCCACCAGACCTCTTCTCGCTTCAACGCCGCTCCGCGGCGTCCAGCGAGTCTGCCCACTCCGTGAGACCCTGCTCGGAAAGAGAAGCGTCTTCCTTATTTGCAATTCTAGCCAGCCGCCCTAGGTCCCAGCGACGGGGGTCCGGGCGCCGGACGATCATAAGGTTCACACGCTCGCCCGAGCGAAGGCCCAAATGCCCTGCCGGCCGAAGGACGCCATTTTCGTATTGGGCTTCGACCAATCTCACGACCACAATCGTAGCACGCGCCGTCAGGACGCTGGCTCCGGCGGACGTCCTAGTGAGCAACGGCGGCGCTCCCAGTTGGCTGCGCAATGGACGGCGGCAACACAAATCACTGGCTCGAAATTCTGCTGGTTGGAACGGGTTCGAATCGGGACGGCGTCGGGGCGCGCGTCAAGCTCACGTCGGGAGACTGGAGCATGACCGCGCAGCGGATGGGCGGCATGAGCTATCAGTCCGCGCAGGACAGTTGATTCAGTTGAGGACACTGGTTGGGCCCATGGCGGTCTGACCCTTGATCCAGGCCATCTCCGCTAGATCTCGTCCGCGATGGTATCGAACAGCCTTTTCAAACGCGGCGAGTTGAGCTTCAGAGAGGTTCTCCGGCCCAGACCCGGCCTTGCCCTCGCGAATAAATGAGCCAAGAGTAAGACCGTGCTCCCACAGAATCTCCGTGGCGAAGTCGAACTTCTCCTCATGCTCCTTCATAAACGTGAAGCGGCAGCGCTCTTCGATCCTGTGACGTTGCTCAGCCGTAAGTTGGACAGCACAATACCGGGCAATACCGCTCAGAGTCTGTTGGAAGTCAGCCAGCAGATCCTCGTATCGAACCAAGTAGCCGTTGCCCTGTTGCAACCGCTTCCGCCACCCCCTAATGTGGGCAAGCCAGAACTCCAGTCCGGTAGCCGAACCGAGGAAGCCCTCCAAGAACTGCGCCAGCGTTCCTCTGTACCGTCGGTGCGACTTGCTGAACTGATAGTTTGAGACCGCTACGTCCGGTCCCTGCCGCGCGACGTAGATGAACCTTCCCGGCAAAGAAGGGAGCTTGTCCGCCGGGAAATGGGTTTTGATGATTCGCGGCGACCGAAGTGCGTTAAGGTCCCGACCACGCAAGATTGACCGTTCAAGATAAGGCGACACTTCGGATATGTGTCGGAAATCTAAGCTTCCGTCAGTTGTCAACTGGTACAATAACATCTGCATCAAAGTGGTCCCTGAGCGCGGATAACTAACGATGTAAATGTCATCATCTCTAGGGACGAACTCGGCCCACCATGCGACAAATGAAATAATTCGATTTAGCCGGCCAAGGAGCCGACTCGCGTTCGACAGTGATCGCGCTAACCTGGGAGAGGCAAGAGCGCTATTCGCCGTGCCGAAGCATCCGGAGTATGTACGTTGCATCGCGTTGTTTACGCTCGGTACGAACACCAAACTGCGTTCTGCAAGCCGGGACCCGCACCATCCAGGACTTCTTCATCGCGCCGGCCCACCTGCTAGTTTGTGCTATTCCTTTTGTGCAGGATGTCCGTGCGCCCCCGCCGGCGTAGCCCCATATGGCCGCCGCCACGTATCCAGGGATGCCGATTGATATGACGAAGGAACGTAGAATAGTGCGGGGTCAGGTTCGCCCGGTACAAGCGAAACGAGTGTCTTCTCGGTTAGCGTGCCGTCTGGGTGGACCCAGTGATCATGTACCAGCGCGCACCCGTAGTCGACAGCCATCCAGCCAGTCCTTCCAGCCTGGGTAACCTTTACGGTTCGATAGCCGGAAACCGTATCGGCGCCAGCGTAGGTTTCCGAGCTGAGCAGGCAATTATTCGAAGGAAGCCGTTGCTCCTGCGGACTGATTGACTTCGTGAAAGTTAACCCGGCAATGTCACGAATGTGGATCATTGTCCCCGATGAGAGATATAGCGTTCGAAAGATTTCGGGATGCTTGGCGTTTGCCGCATTCGAAAACCGTATCATCTTGGAGCCGTCAGCCCTGATTGCCTGGGTTTCCATATTTATATAGGTGGAGTGCCCGTTTCTAGTAAAAGTCTGCTGCAGCGTGACGGTATAGGTGGGTCCTGGCTGCGCCGCCGCTCTCTTCGGCCGCAACCACGCGGTGTATAGAAAGTTTATCGCAGCTACACCGCACCCAACCCAAAGGACAACCCCTAAAATGCGCGCGCTAGCCTTAGATTTGATGGCCACATTAACCTCCTAAAACGGGCAATCGTCTGGACAGTCGATTGGATAGTAACAATAGTCGTTGTACTTGTCGGTTGGCGGGTAGGGACAGCTGAAGTGCTCCGAGCATAGTGCCACAAAGCAGTCGTAGTCGCCAGTAGTGTTGCAGTTGCGGAGTGCGTTATCCGTCTGCGTACCGGCACCGCAGCACTTCAGGCAGTTTGGCGGCGGGATCGCATGGACAAGGTTTCGGCTGAGGCCGAAAGCAATAAACGCGGCCTGAGCCACGCGAAGTAGCGAGCCGCCTCGTCGTTTGAACATATTGGAAATCCTCCTCCTCTTTGGCCTTGGTCGTCAGTTCAACGCGCGCCCTTCAGCGAAGCGGCTGCGCGCCGTCAGCCCAGCCTACTAATGCAAGGCGGGCCCCTCGCCACACGGGCGTCACCCGGTGCAGCAGAAATGATGGGAAAACCGTACAAAAGCCTTTCCGGCGATCTGCGGGAACCGCCTTCAGACCTCGGAATTGAAGCGTGCCACCGGTGTATCGATTGCTTTCCGATAGCTGGACGGAAAATGAGAGCTTTCTAAGCGATTCGCGGCCTATCCCTACGTCCGTATGCCATTGAAAGTGGTCGCCAAGCTCGTACCGAGTGAACTGCAAGGCACCGATTGACCTCAGGTCGTATCGCCAGCACTCCGCATTCACCGCCGCGATGGCTCTTTTGAGGCGTCGAAAAACCCATTCTGTGTTCTCCTGGGGCGTAAGCCAGCAGATTCGAGCGCTACGAGCGAGGGACGCGATCTCCGGTCGAAGCAGGCCGACAGCAGCATCCTCAAATCGGGATGCCACAACGATACTAGCGATCTCGTCGCATTCCTTCGGCGTGAAAAGTTCAACAGTCAGAGGCTGACACGGATACTTCTCAAGAGTACCCGAAACGGATGAGGGCACTTTTATGCCCTGAACATCAGCTTCCACGGTACGCCCTCCAGCGAATGGTATAGTATCTTAATAGTCTCCAGAACGCAACAATAATTCGAAAAAAACCGGACCTGCATTTGACTTCTCTGCAGGTTTGTGTACAATCCCGCAAATGTTGCTTTCTGCCACACACTTTCGGATATCTCTGTCGGTGCTGGCGATGACGCTGGCTTAGCTTCTCCTCTAATCTTCGCCCACCGTGCCTTTTGCGCGGCTGCAATCCTTCAGACGGCCAGCAGCGCTCATCTTCTGCCTGCGGAAGGGGCTCCGGGCGCAGGGCAGATTCTGGGTGTTAGGGCCCGGTGAGAAATAATGCCATTTCAGCCGGTATTGGCCGCACGTCACTTTACAACTGCTTTGGGAGAGGAGCAACATCGTACCAAAACATATTCGAGCCGAAATGTCTAAATGTCTATTGTTCCGTTGACCAGCGCACGCTTGCGCTGTATTCTGTTGTCGTCGCATGCGCCGATTCGCTTTCATTTTCTGCCTGCAGGTGGTTGCCGCGCTCGGCCGGGTTACCGGCCCAACCGAAGCATTGATTGCGGCGGAACACAGGGAGGCAGTTCTTTGCAGGGCGAACGTCACTCGGAAGGCTGTAAATGCAGCCCCTCGAGCTATATTGGATCGAGTCAGCACGCGGGCCGAAAGCAGAGATCGGATTGTCCACGCGCTACTCTCGTCCGCAATTGATCCGCGTCCGGACTTCCAGTTCACAGACGACTTTCCATCGGTTCGACAAGTAGGAGCTGAACTAAGCGGCGTCGGCGTGGACGGGGCTAATCGGAAATCGCGATCAATCCTCCGATCGGGCTTAATCGGCACTCCGAGAATCTCTCTGTAACGTTGCGTAACAGTACGTTACACGACCGCCGCAAGAAAATCGAATTTTAAGTGGGAAAGTAGCTAGCCTTTCCAAATCGGCGCGGAGAGGTCAAGTATATCCGGGCGAAAATAGCCGCTACTTGCGCACGTATCCCGCGTGACCGCCATCGGCCGCGCCGATGCGTGCGGCGTCCTCGCGATTCAGCTCTGCCAGCGCAGATAGAGCCGCTTTTGCCTGTCCAGGCATCGACGATCGTTGATAGGCCGCCGCCAACGGTGGGTACACGGCTTTGTTGCGTGGATCGAGGCGGCGGGCCGTCTCCAATTGCGCGACCGCATCGGAATTCCGCCCCAGCGCGAGGTAAACGCGGCCCAAGGCAACATGCGAACTCGAGTACGCCGGCCGTTGCGCGACAGCCTGCTCCAGCGTGCCCTGCGCCTCCGTGAAAGCAGGGGTGGAAGGCGCCGCGCCGGTGCGCAGCAGAGCTTCTCCGAGCATGGTCAGCAGCAGATAGTGCGAATAGCCCGCGTGGATGCCCGCGTGCGCCGAGCGGATGACATCCGCCATGCGCCCTTCGATGAGGGCCTGCTCCGCTTCCGCGATATAAGCGATCTCCGAGCCGGGCGCGAGTCTCCGCGCCTCCACGAATTCCTTCCGGGCCTCCTCATTGTCGTCATTCTGCGAATCGAAGATGCCGCGTTGGAAGTGGAGCTTTGCCGAGCCTGGCAAATTCTTGAGACCGGTCTCCACCACGCGCATGCCCAAGTCCGTCAAACCCTCGTCCAGGCATGCTTGCGAAAGCAGCACGTAGAGCCGCTCGCGATCGGGCGCGAGCGACGCGGCTTCTTGAAAGGTCTTCCACGCGGCGCCGGCCTGGTGATCGCCGACATAAGCTTGCGCCAGCAGATCCTTAACTTCCGCGGAGTTCGGACCGGAGGGGATGTCCGACAAAATCCGGATAGCGGCGGGGAACTGCCGTATGCCCACATAGCAAAGCGCCAGGTCGAACTGGAGAGCGAACGATTCAACGCCGCGGTCCTGGGCCGCCAGGAAATGCGGGATCGCCGCGTCAAACCGGCCCTGGCTGGTGAGCGCGATGCCTTCGCGCAGATCGGGGTCCGCCGACGGCGCAGTGCCTGCAGATGCCGCGTCTGAGCGGCCAAGGCCTCCGCACCGAGGACCGCGGCCATGACCACCCGCGCTACTTCCAACTTCCCTCTCCCTCCACGATCGTAATATATCGATCCGCCGGCAGATTCTCAAAGCGCTCGACGCCTCCCGGGCGAGGCCAGTGCAATTCCAGCCAGTCCACCCGTTCGGCCCTTCCCAGTCCCAGCACCATGCGTGGATCGTGCGCCGAAAGGAAGCTCCCGCCTCCGGGCTTGATCAGGGTGCGCTTCAGGCTGCCCGCCTGGTAGCGGACCACGGCGCCGACGGCATCGATATTGGCCTTGCGCCCTATCAAGCCGCACGCCCAGCCAATGATTGCGCCTGCCAACGGTGTTGCGCAGCAGGATCGGGGCGCCGTCGTTGACCATAACCAGCGCATCCACCGCGCCATCGTTGTTGAAATCGCCCAGCGCCAGGCCACGTCCGGCGATCGGCCGCGCGAAGGCCGGTCCCGCCTGCGCACTCACGTTCTTGAACCCCGTCCCAATCCCCTGCATGAGCAACATGGGCATGCGGTAATCTACCGACGGCGTGTGGGTCTTGACCATGGTATCGGGATGGCCGTTAGCCATGATCAGGTCGAGCGTGCCATCGTTGTCGAAATCGAAAAACTTGAGGCCCCATCCGCTCAGCATGTGCGTGGCGGAAGCGATGCCCCCCTGGAGCGCGACGTCGTCGAACGCCTCCTTGCCCTGATTGCGGTACAGCGCGTAATCCTCGTGATCGATGTTCGCCACGAAGAGATCGGTATTGCCGTCGGAGTTGTAATCGGCCGCGTCCACGCCCATCCCGGAGCGCGCCGCGCCGGCCTGATTGTAGGCCACGCCCGCAACCAACCCGACATCTTCGAATTTTCCCCCGCCTCGATTGGCCAGCAGAAAATTCTCCAGGCCATCGTTGCTGACGAACAGATCGATCCAGCCGTCGTTGTTGATATCGGCGGCCACCACGCCCCACGCGCGCGATTCGAGCGCCGCGATTCCCGACTTCCTGCTGACATCGGTGAACGTGCCATCGCCGTTGTTGTGGAATAGCCAGCAACTGCTGGGCTTGACCACCTTGGGCGTGCAGTAATAGTGCGCGCCCGTGTCGCGGTTGCCGCAGAAAATCGCGTTGGCCTTGGAGAAATTGCCGAAACGGCACACAAACAGGTCCAGCCGGCCGTCGTTATCGTAATCGAACCACACGGCGCTGCTGCTCCAGCCCGGCGCCGCGACGCCGGCCTTCTCTGTGACGTCGGTGAATGTGCCGTCGCCGTTATTGCGGTAGAGAATGCTGCGCGGATACTGCGTCACATACAGGTCCGGGAAGCCGTCGCCGTTATAGTCACCCACGGCGGCGCCCATGCCATACGCATTGCCGGGTACGCCGGCCTTCGCGGTGACGTCGGTGAACGTGCCGTCGCGATTGTTGCGATAGAGAGCGTTGCTCAGCGGCTTCGCCGGCGTGTAGAAATCGCAGGGGCCGCTGTTGACCAGGTAGATGTCCATCCACCCGTCGTTGTCGTAATCCAGGAAGGCGCAGCCGGGTCCAATGGTCTCCGGCAGGTACATGTCGGAGGACAGCCCGCCGGTGTGGGTCCAGTGAATGCCGCTCGCGGAGGGCGGCACTTCCTCGAAAAAAGGAGCGGCAGGTTGCGGTGAGGCGAGCCCGGACAGCGCCGCGCCGCCCGCGCATCGCGCCATGGCGCGGAGGAACCGGCGGCGTCCGAAAGACGGCGGAGCTTTGTGGATCAATGGCCGGGGCCGCCGGGTGGACGCCGGGCGGCCGCCTCCTTCTGAGCCGCCGCCTCGCGCATGGCGCCCTCGCGGTTCCCGGTGCGTCCATAGGCCACCGCCAGTTGGTAATGGCCCACGGGATCGCCGGGCTGCATTTTGACGTAGGTTTCAAGCGGCTTCACGGCATCGGCGAATCGCGAAGCGGAGGCCAGCGAGATGCCCAGCCCCAGATATGCCTCGGCGAACTCGGGATCGATCTGGGAGGCGCGCGTGAAATGACGTTCAGCGTCGTCCCAGTGGCTGGCATGCCGGTCCATCTCGCCCAGAATGAATTCGCTCGCCGAATTGCGCGGATCGAGCTCCAGCTCTTTCTGGAACTCGGCGCGCGCGTCGTCGGTGGGCCCTGTATCGCCGGCCTTGCTGAGCAGCGCCTGGCCGAGGCGGTAGTGCACGCCGGGCTCGTTTGGATTCTGTTTGAGGATGCCTCGATACATTCCGGCGGCCTCATCCCACTTGCCTTGCGATTCGAAGGCCTCGGCTTCCAGGCGGCGCGCCTGGAAGGACGTGGGCGCCTTGACCGGCGAGTTCGTGCGAGGCGCGTGTGGCGAGCTCGGAGAAATAGTGCACGCAGATATACAGGACTTCGGGATCGTTGGAGAATTCGCGCTTCAGCAGCATGAGTGCGGATACAGCGGCCTGCGAGTCCTCGCGCGCCATGGCGCAACGCGTCTGGCCCATGGCGGCGTGATACAGAAGCTGCTTGTCGGTGAGACGCGGCACGGCGCGAACGAGCAGGGGAAGGGCTTCCTGGCAGCGGCCTTCTTCGGCCAGCTTGAGGGCGCGTTCCGCCGAGGCCGCAGCCGATTCGGCGGGCGCCTGCTTGCCGGTCTGGCCCACAAGCAAACCGCTTGCCGCGAAAATCAGAACCAAAATCGGGCAGCGTGTGCGCATCGTCCTATAGGGTATCAGCGGGGCGGCTGATCGGCGCTGGACTCGGCCGCCCGATGCCGCTCCACTGGGAGATCAGAAGATGATGTTGCCGCGGAATTCTATGTTCCTCGGTGAATTGGCGACACTCCCATGCGCAAAGCTGGTCGATAGGATACTCCCGTTGAAATTACCGAACGTGGGATGGTTGAAGATGTTCAAGAACTCCGCCTGGAAATTGAAGCGGACTCTCTCCTTGAAGATCGGGAAGTTCTTGGAAATCGACGTGTCATTGAACGTCTGATGGGGTCCGTGCAGATAGAAGATCTGTCCGATGGTCCCAGCGGTCGTGTTTGCGTTAATGTATGCCGGGTTCGCCGTGCCGCCAGCGGCTGCCGTCAGGTACTGCGGATTGATCAAGTCCACATAGCCGCCGCGAGCCGCCCCCACATGGTACACCCCGACGGAATTTTGCAGAGTGGCGGCGGTGATGCCATTGAGGACCACTCCGCTATCGCCGTAATCGTTGAAGGTATGGTCCCCGGCCGTCAGGCGGACGGGAGCGCCGCTTTGGAACGTGAGAATGTCTCCCATGTTCCAACCACCTAATACCTCATTCAGGATGCCGCCATGGTTCATCCAGCGCCGTCCCTTGCCGAACGGCAGTGCGCCAGTCACGGAAGCGTGCACAACGTGGCGCAGGTCGTACAACGTCGGGCCATAGCTCAGGCCCAGGTCGCGCATCGTGTAGATGGCGGTATTAGCCGCCTCCCAATCGTTCGGACTGGCCAAGCCGAGGGTATGGCTCCAGGTGTAGTTGGCGTCGAACTCCAAACCGTGCCAGGTTCTCTGGCGGAGGTCGATCTGCAGCGCATGGTAATCGGAGAAACCGTTCGAATCCATGTACTGCACCGGCGCTCCGGCCGAGTAGGGGTTGGCCTGCCAGAAATTGATGGGATAACCGGCGCCCTTGCCGGTATATCCGGCGTTGGTGGCGCACGGCGCAAAGGAGGCGCCTACCATGTTGCAGAAGTACGGCGCCGTGCCGCTGATGCCGGAAAGGGTATTCGCAATGCTTCCTACCTGTCCGGTCTTCAGAGAAGTAATGAAGCTCGAGTTGCTGTAGTCCTGCAATGCGCCGTTGGCAACTGTTTCTCCGGCGAATGCCGCATTGAAAATCGGCATGTTCCCCTCGCCCGCGAATCCCATATTCGCAAACGAGTTGCTGATTCCGTGCTGGGTATTGATGTTGAGATTGCTCTGGGCGGTCTGGAAATCTTGCAGGAACCCGTTGAAGACGTTTACCTCATTGATATCGCCCGAGAGCCACTGGTGGACGGAGCGGTTGCCGTTATAGCGGATTTCCAAAACCCGCGATAGCCCCAACTCTCGTTGGATACTCAAATTCCAGGACATCGTGTAGGGTTGCTTGATGTGGGGATTGATGCCGTTGACGATGGTGCCAATGGTATCCAGTTGGTTGAAAGTATAGGGCGCGAGCGGGATGACCTTTTGATAGGCGCCGCTAGGAGCGTAGCCGTATGCCGGCAGGGGATCTCCCAGATTGAGCGCGCCCGGCGCGAAGCTGCCGGCTACGCCGGTATTGCCATTGGGATTCAGGAAGAACTGCTGGAAATAAGCCGAACCGTAATTCGTGGCCTGGTTCCAGAAGTACTGCTGGGGCTCGGTGTATCTCTTGAGCGAGAAGCCCGTGCGGATGACGCTCTTGTTGGACAGAACTTTGCCGAGGATGCCTTCCTTGGAATCCGGCCTCCACGCCAGACCTACCTGCGGTTGCGGAGTTACGTACCACCCGTTGTAAGCGTGGGCGCGGGCAGTGATGTTGGGAGTGTTATCGCCGTTCAGTACACCCGGCTGGAAGAGCATGCCGACGCCTGAAGGGCCATAGATGTCCTGGGGCTGGGCGTTGTGGTAGGCGCCCTGCAAATCGTAGTTGTCGCCGACGAAATCCCAGCGCAGCCCAACATTCACAGTCAGATTAGAGTTGACGCGCCAGGAATCCTGTGCAAACACTCCGCCCGAGCGCAGCAGTTCGTTCAGATTAAAATCGCTGCCGCGCGCCTGGTTATACGAATTGGTCTTCGGGTCGGCGCCAAACTGGCCGCTCACGCTCGAAATGCGGCCGGTCAGCGTGGCATACAAATTCTCCGCCTCGGTGAGCTGCGCCGTGTTCGCGCCAGGGAATGCATTTAGGCTGAACGGGCCCAAGGCTGGGTCGCCGTTGACTAATCCCAAGCTGTAGTTCGGGAAGCCCTGGGGGGCATTCCAATATTTGTCATGCTCCTGCCAGGCGGAGAATCCGAACTTGATTTGATGGCCGCCCTTTGACCACGCAACGGAATCCGACAAGGTGAAGTTGGGATAGAAATTGGAAATCGGTAACGTGTAGCTGACGCCCGAACTCGCTATGCCCCAATCTACTTCGCCAATACCGGTAAGCCACAAAGGCGCGCCGTTGTACAAGGGGTTCCAGACGGGGTTATAGAGGTAGCCAACCTTGAAAGAGTTCACCAGCGTCGGCTTTATAGTCCAATCCACGCCCACCGAATAGGTAGCGGAAATGGATTTGGTTCCGGCTGCCTGGCTGGCAAAATATTGGCCGGGGAACTGTGGCGCGCCCGGAGGTTGGCTGGATGTTCTGGCTCATCTGCATGGTGGCATGGAAACGCAGGTAATCCGTGGGGTTATAATCCAGGCGCCCGGCCGGATAGTAGTTCGTGACGGGCGAATTCACCAGCCAATTGATGTTGTTGATATTAGGATCGCTGGAAGGAGTGATGACCCCGCCTGTAAGTGAGCTATTGATGTTACCCTGCTCGGCCGCGATGATCGGATTGATGGTGTGCGGCAAGGACGAGTTGAAAGTGTTCACGAGGTTGAGCACGTTGACGGTGCGGGTCGTGCCATCGGATCCGATATAGCTGAAATTTCCCTGCTGCGCGGCGGTAGTCAATATGCCGCCGGTGGTACCTGAGAGGTCATTGCCGGCGGTGATGCTGCCCGGCTGCTTCGAAACGCTGAAACTGCCGAAGAAGAAAAGCTTGTTCTTCAGAATTGGACCTCCGAGAGAGCCGCCGAAGTTGTTCAGGATGTACGGCGCACGCGGGATGCCGCGCCCATTGTTGGCCCAGGAGTTGGCGTTCAGGTCTCTGTTCCGTAAATCTTCATAGAGGCGTCCGTGAAACTTGTTCGTGCCGGCCCTGGTGACGAAATTGAGCTGGATTATCGATGCGCCAAAGCCTTGGTCCATATCCAATTGATCCGTCTGGACCGTCATCTCTTCGATATTTTCGATGCGGGGCGAGACCGAGGGCTGTGCATTGCCGCTGAACTTCATCCGGCTGGAGCTGGAAATAACGCCATCGATGTTATTGCCTTGGGCTACGGACGGGGCGCCGTCCCATGTGCCGTTATAGCCTGGAGCGAGCCGGGCGAACGCCGTGATGTCGCGCCCAGATATAGGCAGGTTCTCGATCTGCTGGACATCGATTGTGCTGGCAATCATGTTGGACGAGGACTCGAGCACCGGCTCGGCGGCAGCGGTCACCTCGACCGTCGAACTGGTCGTTCCGATCTTGAGTTGGACGTTTACATCTGTGACGCGCGCCGCTTCTACAACCACAGGGTCGACCACGGCCTTGTTGAAACCGTCTTTGGTGACCGAGAGGACGTAACTCCCCACGTTGAGGCCAACGAACCGGTAGGTGCCGCTGTCCTGCGACACGCCGGCGCGCAAGTCGTTCGTCGCGGCGTCCTTCAATTCCAATTTTGCGGCGGGGATGAGGGCTCCGGCCGGATCGGTGACGGTGATGCTCACCGTGCCCTGCACCGACTGCGCCACAGCGGGCGGGGCGGTGAAAGTAAGCGCTATCATTAGCGCTGCGAGCAGAAGAATAGATAGACCGCGCGACTGATTCATTTGGACTGCGCCCTCCCTTACCGGCTTGTGCCGCAAGTCACCCTTAAGGCACTCTAATGTAAGCGCCTACTTTTTGCGGCATTGGCCGGATTTTAAGCGATTCACCACGCAGAGTCAAGGAAAATGGTGACCTGATGGTCAACGAGCCGCATCCGGTGGACGTCGCGCGTAGATGCGGCGCACCCAAGCTCGGCGGCAACGCTCTCAAAGTGAACCGCAATGAATCGGCCGTTGTGTCCGGTGAGCCAGAGCGATCCCTTCTGGCCCCGGAGTATGTTTTTACAGCCTTATTGCAGCTTGTCCCGCAACAGGCGAAGGTCCTTGAATTGGGTTATTTCGGCGGATTGACCGAGGCGGAGATCGCGCCGCTTTGAGCATGTCACCCCGCGCGGTCCTGCGTGACGTCGCGCTCTCGGTTCCGGCATAAGTTTGGTTGTAGGGTGGTCGATGACCTGGGTGCTATCGAAACTGGTGCGCGTACGCGGCCAGGCGTTCGCGCTTTGAGTCCGGCTTAAATTCCGCGCGTGATCTCTCCACACTTTCGGCGCACCGATGAGATAGAATCTCTACCGAAATGGTAAAGGAGGTCCCAATGAAAGATATCTTTCGGCTTGTCTTGTTGGCGACGCTGTGCGCTACCGAGATTTCCGCGCAGGTAACCGCACTGCGCGTGGGCCATCTTGTAGACCCCGACGCGGGAACGGTGGCGCCGAACCGGGTGATCCTGGTTGAAAACGGCAAGTTCTCGGCTGTCGGCCCTAATGTTTCGATCCCCGCGGGCGCCGAGACCGTGGACCTGTCGCAGTATTACATCTCGCCGGGACTCGTGGATGCTCACAACCACCTCGCCCTCACCTATAAGGAGGAGCCGGAGCACAACAGCTACTATCTGACGAGCGTGCTCGACTCCACTGCGATCCGCGCCATCCAGGCGGTTTCGAACGGTATGACGATGATGAATGCCGGCTTCACCATGGAGCGCGACCTCGGCAATAATGCCAATTACGCGGACACGGCTCTGCGCGTGGCTATCGAGCAGGGATGGATCCCCGGCCCAACAATTATCAATTCCGGGATCATCATCGGCGGTTTCGGCGGGCAGTTTACGCCTGCGCCCGAGCGCGAGATGCTCATCTATCCCGAGTACCTGAACGCGGACACGAACGATGAAATCATCAAAGCCGTGCGGCGCAATATTCTTTATGGCGCCAAGGTGATCAAAATCTGTGTCGACTGCCGGCCCTACGGATACACCGTCGACGAGATGAAACTGTTCGTTGCAGAGGCCGCCAAGGCCGGGCTGAAAGTCGCGGGACATGTACAGACGCACCCGGGAGCGATGCGCGCCATTGAGGCGGGCATCTGGTCTATAGAACATTCCGGCGCGCTCGACGATGAAGCGCACCGCGCGATGGCGCAGAAAGGCATCTGGCGAGTGGGGACGGAAACACCGCTCACGGATTATCACACCGGAAATTCGGAGCAAGCGCAAAATCGCTATAAACGCCAGGAGGACGGGATTCGCAACGCCTCTTCGAACCACGTGAAGATGGCCTTCTCAACCGATGCCGATTACTACATTCCCGGCATGACTCGTGGCGAGGTCGTGATCGACTTTCTAAAAAGCTGGAAAGACGCGGACATTCCCGCGAAGGAAATCATGAAGATCATGACCATCAATGGCTATCGCGTCCTGGACATTTCCGACAAGCGCGGGCCGATAAAGCCCGGTCTGCCGGCGGACCTGATCGCCATGCGGGGAAATCCTATGGAGAACATCGACTCGTTGCGCGATATACGCTATGTCATGAAAGACGGCATCTTCTTCAAGAAAGACGGGGTGATGACGCCGGAGAAGTTCTTCCATAGCGGCCCCACTCCGGCTAGCGCGTGGCGGATTCACTGACCTCACTGCTTGTAGATTGCGCCGCCCTTCATGACGAACTTCACGCGCCGGATGGCGGAAATATCGTGAGTCGGATCGCCATCCACCGCGATCAGATCGGCGAGCATTCCCGCCTTTACCGTTCCGATGTCCATATGAAGCACCTGCCCGGCGGTGGAGGTCGCCGCTTTAAGCGTGTTCAGAGGCGTCATGCCGAATTCCACCATCGCTTCGAGTTCGCGCGCATTATCGCCATGTGGGAACGTGCCTACATCGCTGCCGCTAAGAATGGTTACGCCGGCATCCAGCGCCGCCTTGAAGCTTTCGCGCCGCCGCGTTCTCGCCGGAGATTCGCCCTGGCCGCCCCTTCCGCCGCGGCCGCCACCACCGGCGGCTAGCGTGGGGCACAGCGCCACATGATGCTCCACCATCATGCGGTAGATTTCGGGAGTGCCCTCGTTGCCATGTTCGATCGTTTCGGCGCCCGCCAAGATTGCCCGGCGCATGCCTTCCGGCGTGCTCGTGTGGACCGCCACCGGTACGCCGGCATTCTTCGCGGTTTCCACCGCAAGCTTCATTTCTTCCAGCGAGAACGTGGGATGCGATCCGCCATGCGGCCCCCAACGGTAGTCTCCGTATAGCTTAATCCAGTCAGCGCCGCGGCTGATCTGATCGCGGACGACGCGGGCCAGATTCTCGCCGTCCGCTTCTTCGGCGCCCTGAGGGACGGTCCATTCGGGGACGAATCCCTTGGGGCCGTATGTACCGGTCGCCACGATAGCGCGTGTCACCACCAACATTCGGGGCCCGGGAATGATCCCCTGATTGACGGCCTGTTTCAGCCCAACGTCGGCATATCCCGCGCCTTCGGTTCCGAGGTCGCGGGTGGTGGTGAACCCCGCCATCAGCGTATCGCGCAGATGATTGGTAGCGCGGGCCACTCGCAGCGCCAGGGGCTCGCGCTCCACCTGGTCGTTCCAGGAAGTTTCGCTATAGGCGTGCAGGAGAACATGCGAATGCCCTTCCACAAGTCCGGGCATCAGCGTAGCGTTTCCCAAGTCGATCAGTTTCGCGCCCGTTGCATCCACGCTTGAGGAGGGTCCCGCGGCCTCGATGCGCTCTCCTTTCACCCGCACGCTCCAGCCTTCGCGCAGGCTCTCGCCGTCGAATGTGCGCGCAGCCTTCAGAACGAAAATCGAGCCGGGTTCGGGTAGCGATGTGCGCTGGGCGAAAATCGCCGCGGAAAATACGAGCGCGAAGGCGCAGACAAACGGAAGGCGCATTTGCATAAAGCGATTATAGTCGCGCGAGGGCAAGGATAAAACTGGAGCTTCGCCGAAACACGATTCACGGCATTCGTAAATTTCTTGCGGGTTACAAACGGAGGTGATATAGTTCCGTCAAAAGGAAGGGGCCCCTGCATGTCTCTAGCAAGGAGCGTTTCTCTATCCATTGCGATTGCGGTGTTTCCCGTAGCCGCCGTAGCGCAATCCACATTTGGCGAGTTCGTAGGAACCGTCAAAGACCAGTCGGGCGGGCTAATCGCCGGCTGTACCGTCACTGTCCGGAACGCAGGCACTTCGGCTACGCGTTCCATCGCGACAGACTCCTCTGGAAACTACACCGTTGTCAACCTTGAACCCGGAGTTTATGAGATCACGATTGCGATGCCTGGCTTTCGGAAGGAAGTGTATTCGAATCTTCAGTTGCTCGCGCGTCAGACAGTCCGCGTAGATGGTTCGCTGGAAGTAGGCGCGCAGGAGCAGTCTGTCGAAGTGAGCGCCGCTAAAGAGCCTCCCATCAACACCGAGGTTTCCAACATCGCCGAAACCAAGCTGGGGCGCGAGTTGGTGGACCTGCCCGTGGCGATAGCATCGCGCGCTCTCGGCTCCACCAGCGCAATCACCACCCTGACCACGCAGGCCGGAGTGGAAATCGATAACAGCGGGAACATTTCCGTGGCCGGCAGCAAGCCGAGCATGCTATCGATGAGTATCGATGGCATCAGCACCATGAGCCCGCGCAGCACGGCGCCCATCGCCGAACTGTTCCCCGCGTTCGACGGCATCGCCGAGATTCGCGTCAGCGAAATCAACAATACCGCCGAGTTCAGCGGCATCAACGATATCACTACGATATCGAAGAGCGGCGCCAACACGTTTCATGGCGGCGTCTTCGAGAACCATCAAAATTCGGCGTTCGCCGCGCGCAACACTTTCAGCGCCACCGTGCCCAAGCTGATCATGAACGATTTCGGCGCGTTCGTGGGCGGTCCCGTGGTCGTGCCTAAGCTATATAGCGGGAAAGATAAGATGTTTTTCTTCCTCACTTATGAAGGTTTGCGGTTGCCTCGTCAGACAGTGCTGACCGAAAGCGTCCCATCGATCGCGTTGCGCGGCGGCGATCTCTCCGCATACTTGCCCAAAGCGGTCAAAGACCTTAGTGGCAATCCTTTCCCCAATAACCAGATTCCACTCTCAACGATTGCTCCCGTCTCCCTGAACGCACTGAAATATCTATTTCCTCTTCCTAACACCGGCAGCCCCGGCGCGATCTCGAACAACTTCGTGGAGAACTATCCCTCTCCGATCAGCAGCAATCAGGGAGATGTCCGGCTCGATCGGAATATTAGCTCGAAGCACTCGGCTTTCGCGCGCCTGACGTATAAACGGCGTCAAGTCACAAATGCGCCGTCTGCGTCGATCCTCACGGGGCCAAATCTGGCGCCGGAAAACGATTGGAGCCTGACGGGCGCCGACAATTACATTCTGAGCCCGCGAATGGTGAATGAATTTCGCGTTGGCTGGACGGGAAGCCATGCAGCGAGCATTCCCGGAGAATCCGCCAGTCTGATCGCCGAGCAGGTGGGCATTTCACCTTATATCACGCAGGATCTGACTGGCGTGAACACCAATCCCAATTTTAAGATCTCGGGCTTCCAGAGCACGGGTGGATCGTACTCTTCCATTAACAACACGCAGACGTTTCAGTTCCTGGATAACATTACAATGAATCGCGGCCGGCACACTTTGAAGTTCGGTGGCGACTACCGCTACCTGACTGCGCTCTTCACGGACGCCTTCGGGTTCGATTTCCTAGGAGTCTACACATTTAATAATTCGGTGACTTCGGTGATTGGCAACCCCTATGCCGCTTTTCTGCTGGGGGTTCCGGACGCCACAACGCTGGCTCGCTGCCTTCAGCCAAACACCCAGGCCTACGCAAGTAGCTACGCATTGTACGCGCAGGACGATTGGAAAGTAACTCCACGCTTGACCGTCAACTACGGCGTGCGCTGGGAGTATCACCCGATGTTCGGCGATCATCTCTATAACACTGCCAACCTGCTGCCCAATTACACCTCGATGATCAACGGGAAGACTGTGATGGGCGCGGTGGTTGTGGCCGACAAGGGACTTCCCGAGGTCGATCCCGACTTCACCGCTTCCATTGCGCCGACGCCGATTCTCACCGCGAGCCAAGTGGGTCTTCCTCAGACGCTGCGTTATAGCCAAAAGACCGATTTTGCGCCGCGGTTCGGGTTTGCATGGCGGGTTACCGGGGATGGCAAGACAGTAATTCGCGCCGGAATTGGGAAATACATTGAGACTACCCTCGGCCAATTGGTCTCCGGCGCCTGGGGCGTGGAATCGAGCGACACCGCGCAGTTCACCAACTCTATCGGCAATGGCCAGGCGCAACTGACCCTTCCCTATCCATTTCCGGCCAACCTTGCACAGCCGGGCTCACAGGCTTTTCAATACTCCTTCGAACTTCACTACAAGGATCCTTACGTCGAGCAGTGGAATTTCACAATAGAACGCGATCTCGGATTCCAGACCGGGCTGCGCGTCTCTTATGACGGCAGCCACGGCAGGGATCTTGCACACTTTAACGACCTCACGCAGGTTCCAGCCAATACCGTTGGATATGCCGTCGCAAAGCAAACGGGTCCATACCCGTTGTGGGCAGCGATCAACAATTACACCAACGGCGGAGTCAGCAACTATCAATCGATGACGATCTCGTTGAACAAGCACCTGTCCCGGGGCCTCCAGTTCAACGCCAGCTATAACTATGCCAAGAACCTTTCCGATATCGGCGGTTACAACCCAACCTCGTTCGCCGGCGCCGGAGGCGGCTACAGCACCGACACTTACGATGCCTACCTCGACTATGGCAACGTGCCTTACACTCGCCGCGAGCGCTTTCTTGCGACTTTTCTGTACGAGACATCCACGCACACCGGCAATCGGGCGATCGATCTTGCAGCCAGCGGATGGGAGTTGGCCGGAGTGCTGACGTTCCAGAAGGGCGCCTTCCTGACCGTCATCGTCCCGGGCGCGGATCCATCTGGAACGAATTTTGCCAATGCCTATGACAACTCGACCGGGGCATCGCGGCCCGATGTTGTAAGTGGGGTTTCGATAGCTCCGGCGAATCAGAATATCCATCAGTGGATCAATGCCGCCGCATTCGTCACGCCCAAGAACAATATCGGCCGGTTCGGCGATGATCCGGTGGGCAATGTGGTCGGGCCCGGCACGGAAGCCGTAAACCTTTCGTTTTATCGCAGCTTCAAACTGAAGGAGCGTGCGGCTTTTCGTTTGGGGGCGTCGGCCTCGAACCTCTTCAATCACCCGAATTACGGTGTACCGAACCTCGTTCTGGGGACGGCGCCCTTCGGGACGATTAGCAGTCTCCAGTCGGCCGAGGGCGCAGGTCCGCGCGCGCTGCAACTTGGGGCGCGACTGACATTCTGAGGCTGGCCGAGGTGCCATGCCTCGATAGGTCTTACGTATGTGGTGGCCGCGAGGGTCGTGTTCACCCTCGCACCCGAAACGAAGGAACGCGGCGAACCGATTGATCAGCGAGCACCGACGGACTTGCTCCGAAGTTGAAGCCGGTGGGGTTGGAGTGGGTAATGTTCCAGGTTCTCCGTCGAACAAATGCCAGCCTTTCCCGCAGAGCGATGATCGACGACAAGGTTGCTGCCGACCAGCGCGGCCACGGGCTGGGTGTCAGTCTGGAGGTTTATTCAATCAGCGGTGTACAGCAGAAGATCGACGCAGCGAAGCGCCTCGAATCCGAGGTGATTCAATAATGAAACCTGCGATTCAGGGGAGGGTGGACAGCCGCGAAACCGGCCGTTCAGCCAATTTCAGAAGGAGTAAACGGAGTAACGCTTGATTCTCGATTCTTCCCAAGTTATTGAAAAGATGGAGCGGGAGACGGGGTTCGAACCCGCGACGTCCAGCTTGGGAAGCTGGCATTCTACCACTGAATTACTCCCGC
>CAVPSN010000020.1:0-202468 GCA_963708385.1 Bryobacterales bacterium
TCAAGATCCGCAACCGCAAGAACATAGCGGCCCAGAACTGAATTCTACCACCATGATTCGCGGGCTGCCCTAAAGAGGCGGAACTCGCCCTGAATCGCTCAGACTTGCGAAAGAGTTGTACACAACATCCCAGCATGCGACCCCGCCAGATAATATCCTATGCAAACGGCGCCAACCGACAAAGATATTCCGACACCGGCCAAGGCGGGTGCGAGAACATCTCCCGTCAATGCCCCGCGCACTTTCGCAACGCGGTGCTGATGGCATCGCGATTGGGGGCGAACCGCTCTCCTCCGTCGGCGATTTCCCCGCCACTGTTGTTACTTCTCTACTGTCTTTTATGAATTACACTAGATTCTTTACAAGACATGAAACTCTTTTGTTTGCCCATTTTATGTACGTTTTCTCTCTATGCGCAGGTCTCCGCCTCGATCTCTGGCGCGGTTGGCGACCCCTCGGCGCCGTTGTTCCCGCGGCTAAGATAACCATTACGAACTCCGCCACCGGTGCCGTCCGCGACACGTCTACCGATGCGGCCGGTCGATACGAAGCGCCGGGGCTGCCTGCCGGCGTATACGAAATCCGCGTCGCGAAGCAGGGCTTCACCGATGAACTTCGCACTGGCGTGCATCTCGCTGTCGGCCAGATGGCCACGGTCGATCTCGCGTTGCGTCTGGGCCAATCCGCTCAGGCGGTAACCGTGGACGCCGATGCTCCAATTGTCAATTCGGCGCCCGCCGATATGTCGGGCCTGGTGTCCGAGCCGTTAATTAAGGATCTTCCGCTCAACGGCCGAAGCTATGACGAACTGCTCACGCTAAATCCCGGAGTGGTGAATTTCACCTGGGAAAAGACCGGCGGCATCGGCGTTTCCAATTCCACCAACGGCAATAATTTCGCGGTCTCCGGGAACCGGCCGCAGCAGAATCTGTTCCTGTTGAACGGCGTCGAATTCACCGGCGCGGCGGAGAACAACATGCAGCCCGGCGGAGCCAGCCAGCAGCTTTTGGGCGTCGATGCCGTGCGCGAATTCAACGCCTTGCGCGATTCCTACGGCGCGGAATATGGCAAGCGCCCCGGCGCGCAGGTCGCGATCGTCACGCAGTCCGGCACGAACGCGCTTCACGGCTCGCTCTACGAGTTCATGCGCAACAACGCTTTCGACGCGCGCAATTTCTTCGACGGCGCATCCGCTCCCGGCTTTCCAGCGCAATCAGTTCGGCGCCGCCATCGGCGGCCCGGTGCAGCAAGAACAAGACTTTCATCTTCGGCAACTACGAAGGCTTCCGCCAGCACCTGCACCAGACCGGCGTCGATCTGGTTCCCGACGACAACGCGCGCAACGGCTTCCTGCCCTGCGCAACTGGTGACTCCCGCGCCTAGCCCCTGCCCTCGGCTGGTCTCGCGTTCGTCGGCGTCTCGCCGCTGATCAACGCCTGGCCGGCGCCCACGCCCGGCGCGCCCGATTTCGGCGGCATCTCCGAAGCGTTCAACAATCCGCTGCAAACCATTCGCGACGATTTCGGCACGCTGCGCCTCGATCATTCTTCATCCGACGCGACTCCTTCAATGCCGTCTACACCATCGACGACAGCGCCGATTTCACGCCCACCAGCACCAACCTCTACAGCACGGACGTCGACGAGCCTGCGCGAACAGGTGCCAGCGTCGAAGAGACGCACGTGTTCTCCCCCACGCTGCTCAACACCGCGCGCGTCGGCTTTTCGCGCGCCGGTTATTTCTTCACCGGCGAGCCCACGCCCGGCACGCCCGCGGCCAGCGCTGCCCGGCTTCCTTGAGGGCGATCCCATCGGAGCCGCGGTGGTCGGCGGCAGCGCGGCCTCGAACCCCACCGCGCAGATCAGCCTGGCCGGCAGCAACAACGGCAGCAACCTGCGCGTCGCGCGCAATCTGTTCACCTATGAAGACCGCGTCTCCTATACCAAGGGCCGCCATCAGTTCACGTTCGGCGCCTGGTTCCAGCGCTTGCAATCGAACGAGAATCCTGGCGCTGAGCCAATATGGCCAGGCGACATTCACCAGCCTGCAAACGTTGCTGCAAGGCACGGCCGCACGCTGCTCTACGATCCCGCGCCGACGCCGCTCGGCTGGCGTTCGTGGTTCGGCGCTTTCTATGCGGAGGACACGATCCGGCTGCGTCCGAATCTGACGCTGTCGCTCGGCTTCCGCGACGAATTCACCACGGGCTGGAACGAGGCGCACGGCCGCGCCTCTACCTATACGTATCCCGAATGGCGTCATCGCCAGCCAGCCGACCATCGGCAACTCCGCCTTCACCGTGAACAATGCGAAAGTTCCTGCCGCAGCCGCGCCTCGGTCTCGCGTGGAGCCCGTTCGGAGATACACGCAAGACCGTGATCCGCGCCGGCTTCGGCATGTATCAACGATCTGCAGGATGCGCTCGGCTACCGCACCGATCAGAACGCGCCGTTCAATCCGACTTACAGCCTTCCGAACGTCGCCGTCGGTCGCAGCTGCCGCTGTCACGACTGCGCCATTCCGCCGGCAACCGCGAAACTGGTGCCCGGCGGCGTGCAGCCCGATCTGCAGACGCCCACGCTGATCTCCTGGTCGCTGCGGATCGAGCAGGAATTAACGCCGAACACGGCGCTGCACCGTCGGATATGTCGGCTCGCACGGCTATCACGAGATTCTCGGCGTCGACGCGAACGAGCCGTTTCCGGTGATTTGCCCCGCCTCGCCGTGCCCGGCGACTTATCCGGCGAGTTTCCCCGCCGGCATCGCGGGCACGCCGGTTCCCGCCGGAACTTATTATGTTCCCACGCGGTTCGACCCAATGCCACGATCGCCAACACATGGACTTACTTCTCGGAAGCCGACAGCTCCTATCAGCGCCTTGCAGGTGGAGCTGAATCACCGCTTCAGCCGCGGGCTTTCGCTGCGCGGCGTTTACACCTGGTCGAAGACAATCGACGATGGCGATTCGCTGAACGCCACGACGTCCGGCGGAGAGCCGGCGCTGGCATCGAATCCCTTCGACCTGCGCGCCGACCGTGGCCTGGCGAATTTCGACGTCCGCAACGTGGGCGTGATCGGACGCGGCTATGCGCTGCCTCTTGGACGCAGGACACTTGCTGGCGAGCGGATGGTCGCTATCAATTCGATCGTGACGCTGCAGGGCGGCTTCCCGTTCACGCCGCAGTTCAGCTACAACCCGTCGAACAACGGCGACACGCGCAATCCGGTGCGGCCCGTTCGTGAACCCCGCATTCACCGGTCCGGTGATTCTGGGCAATCCGAATCAGTGGTTCAATCCCGCGGCGTTTCTCGCGCCTCCGAACAGCAGCGGCTTTTACGGCAATCTCGGCCGCGACACGCTGATCGGGCCCGGGCCTGGCCACCTGGGATCTTTCGCTTTTCAAAGACACGCCAGTTCGCGAGAGGCCGGCATCTGCAATTCCGCGCCGAGTTCTTCAATATTCTGAACCGCGCCAATTTCAATACGCCGAACGCGGTCGTGTTTACGCCGACCGGCGTTTCGCCGACGGCGGGAGTGATCACGCGCACCTCGACAACCTCGCGGCAGATCCAATTCGGCGTGAAGATATTGTTTTAAGCCCTACTCGACGTGGCACGATTCGAGCGCCTAAGATCTACATCGCCAACTTACCGCGATAACTCAAGTCCTTCACCCAAAACTGGGCCTCCCGCTCCGGAAACGGCAGGCCCGGTAAATACAGTCGAAACTCCACCGACTTATCGGTCGCCTTCGCCGCGCGCGGAAAGATCAGCCGCAAGACCCGGTCGGAGGGCTCCGGCGGGAACAATCCCTCAACCTTATATGACTTCGACCCTACCCGCATCGCAGTCTCCTTCTCGACCGTCTTCCACGCGTCCGCTTCCTTACCCAGCCCGTTAAGAGTGGGGTAGCCAATAGCGAGCACAAACACCTTTTCGCGGTTGTCCGCCACAAAATTGAGATAGTCCGGATCGGGTTGGCGCAGCGGGTTGCGTTTGTGCAAGCGCGCTTCGTCTTCTGCCTCTTCTATCGGCTGGGCGGTCGCCAACCACGCCAACACTTCGGGCGCTGGGCCGAGCGTCTCCGTCCAGGGGCTCGAGATCCGCATCAGATCGATCTCATGATCCGTCCACTCTTGCGGTGGTTTCGTTTCCCAGAAGGGTTTCGCCAGAAAGAAAACCAGGGCAAGCCATGCGTGCATACTGGAACATGATGCCACTAATTCGCCCGGGCACGCCGGACGATTTGACGGAGATTCGCGCGATCCAGGCCGCGTCGCCCGAAGCCTCGCAGTGGGACCCCTCGGACTACCTGAGCTATGACCTGCGCGTATTGATCGAAGATGGGCGCTTGATCGCTTTTTCAGTCTCCCGTCGGACTGCGCCCGATGAATTGGAATTGCTAAATCTTGCAGTGGCGCCTGCATTCCGCCGCCGCGGGGCAGCGCGGCTGTTGGTGGAATCGATCTTGGAATCGGCTCAAACGAGCGTGGGTGTTTCTGTTTTTTTGGAAGTTCGGGAATCCAATCTGGCCGCGCGCATGCTCTATAAATCGCTGAATTTCCAGGAGGTAAACATACGGCCAGAATACTATAACCAACCCCTCGAATCGGCTATTGTCATGAAGTTTCATTCATGTTAAGGTGGCGATGGATGGTGAAAACCATCCCTCAATCTACGCAGATGAGATTACCCACCGAGCCCGTTCCCGAACCGACCGACTCGGCGCGGCAACCTCAACTGGGAGGAATTGCCCAATGGAACGGAACGCACAAGAAGAATTGAAAGCGCATCTGATGGCTACCAACGAAGAATTTCGCTTGCTCGCCAACCAGCATCACGATTTCGCCCGCAAGTTGGACGAGCTGGAATCGCTTCCCCATCTGACCGACGCAGGAACAGTTGGAGGAGACGCGGTTGAAAAAGCTTGAAACTTCGTTTAAAGGATCAGATGGAAGCGATCATGAGCCAGTACCGCTCGCAACAGGTCGCTTAACGTCAGATGCGCTGACACGAAGAGATACAGATGGATCAGGCCCGGCCGGTTTGCCCGGCCGGGCTTTTTGCGTTTTTTGAGGTTTTAGAATCCATGAATGACGAGCCCGGCGATCTGCAGGAACCCATTCGCATCCCGGTGACCGATGTCTTCGACCTTCACACGATTCCGCCGCGCGATATCGAGGCGTCGTGGAGGAGTATCTCGAAGAAGCGCGCCGGCTCGGGCTTCATGCGCTGCGAATTATTCATGGACGGGGCATTGGCGTGCAGCGCGAAACCGTGCGCCGGGTGTTGGCGCGCACCACGTACGTGGAATCGTTCGCGGACGCCCCTGCTGAAGCCGGCGGCTGGGGCGCTACCGTCGTTACCCTGCGCCGGGATTGACGGTACTCGGCGGGCAGGCGGAAAGCCCTTGTGCTTGTTATAGTTGGTTTGGGCGATGAACCTACCGAATACGCTCACAATCCTTCGCATCTTTTTCGTTCCGCTCTTGGTGGCGGCGCTAGTGCAGGAGCGCGACGGTCTAACCCTGGGCGGCGGTTCACATCACCAATGACTGGCTGGCTCTTGGCATCTTCCTCGCAGCCGCTGCTACCGATCTCCTCGATGGATATCTCGCGCGCCGTTGGCGGCAGGTGACCACCATTGGCACGCTGCTCGATCCCATTGCGGACAAAATGCTGGTCTCTTCCGCGTTGATTTCGCTGGTGCAGGTTGGGGTGCTGCCGGCATGGATGTGCATTCTGATTGTGGGCCGCGAGTTTGCCGTATCCGGCCTACGCAGCATCGCTGCGGCCGAGGGCTACACGATCAAGGCGAGCGATATGGGTAAGACGAAAATGCTGGCGCAGGTCGCCGCCATCTCCGCGATGCTCGTCAGCGTTCGCCATCTGGAATGGCACATGATCGCGATGGCGCTCATGTGGATCGTCGTCTTATTTTCGATGCTGTCTGCGATGAGCTACTTCCGGAAATTCTGGCGCAAGATCGACGAGCGTATCAAAAAACGCCGGCGGCGCGAATTGTTGCATCTTGAGCGCAAACGTCAGCGCGAGCTAATGCGTCAGAGAGGCGTTCCCGGAGCCGAAGGCTTGGGCGGAGCGACGATCTGGAAACCACCGGAAGTCAATTGAACGGTTCGTACCTGCCCTTTTGGACCAACTACTGGGATGGGTTTGCCGTTGACCGTGATCGCTACCCCTCCTGCATTGCCCAGCCGTAGCAGCACGGTGCCGTCCGCGTCTACAGTACGCGTCTGGTTCGGCTCGAGCGTTCCCGAAAATGCATACTTGCCATCGGTGCGTGCCAAGACCCACACCGGCTCATCCGCAGTCTTGATCTCCACCTTCACCGCGCCGGACGGACGCAACTCCTGAGTGCCGGCGCTAGTGGCTGTTTCCGAGGCGCGAGAGGCATCCGTCGCAGGCGGCGGCGCGGCTACGGGCGCTTCCTGCACCGGAGCGGCGGCCTCTGGCGATGGCGCCGGAAGCGCCACATTCGAGGCTTGCGCCGCCGCAGGTTGGATGGCCTTCGGCGGCGATGCAGCCGATGCCTGACGGCGATCGCGCTGCCACCACCCATACACCAGTGAACACCCGAGCATGACCGCGACTACCAGCGCCAGGGCGGGCAGCCACGAACCGGAAGCGAAAGGCCGGCTAGAGATTGAATCGACGCGCGGAGCGAACTCCACGCCCTCGGGAGCCGCGGGTTTAAGGGAGGCTTCTGCCAATTGGGGAAGGGAAGAGGGCGCAAGTGTGCGCTGCACCTCAGCCGCTGCTTCCTCCTCATCAAGGTTGAGCATACGCGCATATTGGCGCACAAAACTTTTAGCGAATACCCCGCCTGGCAGGCGGTCGAAATGCTCCTGTTCGATCGCCTCCAGGAAGCGCGTTGAGATTTTCAATTCGCGCGAGACTTGATCGAGCTGAAGATTCGCGCTTTTCGCGTTCGCGGCGCAGCGTCTCGCCAATGGACGTCATAAACTCCGCCCTTTACCTCTAAACTCATCATACTATAGGGAATAAGCCTACGTGCGCTAACCCTCTCAGCAGAAGGGCTTCATCTCGGCCATAGTCGTCAATTGGAACCGGAAGGAGCTCCTGCGCGCGTGCCTCGCATCACTGGCGCGTCAGACGAGATGTGAGTTTTGAAACCATCGTCGTGGACAACGGCTCCACCGATGGCTCGGCCGAGATGGCTGAAAACGAATTCGGCGCGCGCGTAATCCGCAATCGCGAAAATCGCGGCTTCTGCGCCGCCAACAATCAGGGCATCGCCGTGGCGCAGCGGCGAGTTCATCGCGCTCCTCAACAACGATGCCGAAGCCGAGCCGGCTGGCTTGCCGCGCTATACGCGCGCCTGTGCGAAGCGCCCCGACATCGGCATGGCGGCGAGCAAGGTGCTGGTCTGGGAGGATCCGACGCGCATCGACAAAGTCGGCCATCTCATCTTTCCCGACGGCCAGAATCGCGGCCGCGGTAGCGGCGCGCTCGACCGCGGCCAGTTCGATCGCGAAGAGGAAGTCCTCTGGCCCGATGGCTGCGCCGCCATGTACCGTAAGGAGATGCTCGACGAGATCGGCGGCTTCGACGAAGACTTCTTCGCCTATGGCGACGATGCCGAACTCGGCCTGCGCGCGCGCATCGCCGGATGGAAGTGCATCTACGCGCCTGGCGCCGTCGTGCGCCACCATCGCGGCTCGACGCTGGGCAAAGGCTCGGCGCGCCGCCTGGCATTGATCGAGCGCAATCGCGTGCTTGCTCGCCGCCAAGCTGTTTCCCTGGAGCCTGCTCTGGCTCAACCCTTCTACTTCGCGATGCGTGTGCGGCAGCCGCCGCAATGGCGCGACGCGGCGAGGGCGATACCGCGCATTTTCCCGGATTGCGCGGCAAAGTGCGCATGGCCGCGCGCTATCGTGCGCGGCGATCTCGGCGGCGCTGCCCCTGATCCCGCGGATGCTGCGCAAGCGCGCGTGAGATCGCGCGCATCCGCAAGCTGACGCCCGCGCGAAGTGCGTCGCCTGATCCTGGCGAACCGTCTTGAGCTGGCAAGAGGTCGCATGAGCGCCTGCCTGCTTTGCGGCAGTTCCGCTGCGCCGACTGCTGTGCTCGCCGGTTCCGACCGCCTGTACCGCACCACCTCGCGCGAATTCCGCGTGGTTGAATGCGGCGGATGCGGCCTGCTGCGCCTCGACCCGCAGCCGCCGCCCGAAGAACTGCGGCCACTACTATCCCGCGAACTACTGGTTCGCGCCCGATGCCAGCGCCGCGAGCCGCATGGAAGAGGCCTATCGCCGTTTGGTGCTGCGCGATCACGTCGCAGTTTGTCGCGCGCGCGCATTGCGCGATACCGGCGCGCGCGGCCCGCTGCTCGATGCGGGCTGCGGCGGCGGTCTGTTTCTCGGCATGATGCGCGAGCGCGGCTTCCGCGTGCTCGGCCTCGATTATTCGCGCGATGCCGCGGCCATCGCGTGGCGGCGCCAGCAGGCGCCGGCCGTCTGCGCCGCGCTCGATCGCCGCGCCTTTCGCGCCCGCGCAGCATTGGCGGCCATCACCATGTTCCACGTGCTGGAGCATCTCTACGATCCGCGCGCTTACCTTTCCGCCGCGCACGCAATTGCTCGCGCCCGACGGCCGCCTGATCGTCCAGGTGCCCAACGCGGCCTCCTGGCAATTCCGCTCTGTTGGGCCGCGCGTGGAACGGCATCGACGTCCCGCGCCATCTGTTCGATTATCGCAGTCGCGCGATCTGGAAAGGCTGCTCGAACGCTGCCGGATTCGACGTGCTGCGCCGCAAATATTTTTCGCTGCGCGACAATCCCGCCGGCCTCGCCAGCAGCCTCGCGCCGTGGCTCGACCCCATGGCGCGCCGCGTGCGCCGCATCCCCGAGAGTCCGCGGCCTGCGGCCTGCCAAGGATCTCGCGTACCTGGCGCTCACCGCCGCCGCGCTGCCGTTCACCGTCGCTGAAGCCGCGCGCGCGCGGCTCCACCGTCATGATCGAGGCGCGCCGCCGGTGAAATATACCGGCACTCGCCTATCGCCTCCCGCGTGCCTCTGCGCCGTCACATCCTGCACTTCGAATGCGAAATCGAGGACGCCGTACGCGCCTTCGCCGCGTCGCTCCCGCCCGGCGCGCGCGTGCTCGACGCCGGGGCGGGCGAAGGCCAATACGCGCACGAATTCGCTCGCCAGCGCTACTGCGGCGTCGATCTCGCGGTGGGCGATGCCGGCGTGGAACTACAGCCGCCTCGACGCCGTCGCCGATCTCACCGCGCTGCCTTTCCGCGATGCCACATTCGACGCCGCGCTGCACATCGTCACCATCGAGCACCTGCCCGAGCCGGCGCGCGCGCTCGCGAAATGGCGCGCACGCTCGCGCCCGGCGCGCCTCTTGCTGATCGCCGCTCCGCACGAATGGGAAGTCCACCAGGCGCCGCACGATTATTTCCGCTACACGCGCTACGGCCTCGCGTACTTGCTGAAGCAGGCCGGCTTCGAACGCGCATCGAGATCCGCCCGGCCGGCGGTTATTTCCGGCTGCTCGCGCGCCGCCTGCTCAACGGGTTACAATTCTTCACAGGGGGCGTTCGCTGGCTGCTGTTTCTTCCGGCCGCGCTATTCCTGGTTCCGCCGGCGCTGATCCTGCCGTTTCTCGATTCTCTCGACCGGGACCGCAATTTCACGCTGGGGTACATGTGCACCGCGCGAAAGCGCGCCTAGAAAGAAAACATTGGACGGAGTCATCGTAATCGACAAGCCCGAGGGCTGGACCTCGCACGACGTAGTCGGCAAAATGCGCCGCATCGCGCAAACGAAGAAGGTCGGCCATCTCGGCACGCTCGATCCCATCGCCACCGGCGTGCTGCCGCTGGTGGTCGGCCGCGCCACGCGCCTGGCGCAGTTCTACACGCGCAGCGACAAAATCTACGAAGGCATCGGTCCGCTTCGGCTGGGCCACGACGACCTACGATCGCGCGGGCGAACCCATCGGCGAACAGCGCGAAATCGTCGATCGATGCCGCTGAACTGGAGCGCCGCTGCTCGATCGCTTCCGCGGCGAGATCCTGCAGACCCCGCCGCCCGTATCCGCGAAAAAGATCGATGGCCGCCGCGCATACGAATTGGCGCGCAAGGATATCGCCGTCGAGTTGCCGCCGTCGCCCGTGCACGTCTACGAGTTGACCGTGCTCGCCGATCGACGGGCGACTCGGCCAAGCTTCGCGTGCACTGTTCCGGCGGGACCTACATGCGATCCATCGCGCACGATCTCGGCCAGCGCGATGGGTTGCGGCGCGCATCTCGCCGAACTGCGCCGCTTGGCCAGCGGCGAATTCGAGATCGCGCAGGCGCGCACGCATCGCGCAACTCGAAGCGCTCGCCGCCGAAGACCGTCTGATCGACGCGCTGGTCCCGCCGCTGGGACAGTGCTGCCCGGTTTCCCGAGCGTATTCGTGGACGATATCACCGTCGCGCAAATCCGCAACGGCCGCAACTTCCCCGCGTCGCCGTTCCGCGCGCAGCCCGGCGCAAAGTAGTCAAAGCCGTGACAGGGCAGCGGCGAACTCGTGGCCATTGGCGAAGCCGCGTTGCCGAATGTGTATCATCCGGTGGTGGTTGTGTGAAGGATCGGCCGCCGCTCTCGGCGCCTCCCATCGCATCCACGCGGTGCGCAGGCGCAACATTGATGCTGGTGCTTTACCGCGCGCGGTTTGACTATACCGCATTGCGGTACACTCTTGACTAGTGGACGATGCGCCCGAGATCACGGTCCTGCAACTGCCGAAGTTCAAGGCCGAGGCCACGGAGCTGATCGGGGCGGATGGCATTGAGAGCGCTAGCCGTATATCTGATTGACCATCCCGACGCCGGAGACGTGATACCGGGATCGGGCGGAGTCCGGAAACTGCGATGGGCAGCGAAGGGCAAAGGAAAGCGCGGTGGCGCCCGGATCATTTACCTGTACGTCGTGGTAGCCGTCCGCATTTACCTGATTCGGTGTTACGCCAAGAATGTCAAAACGGATCTGACTGCGGATGAGAAGAAACAACTGCGGCAAATCGCGGCCCATCTGAAAGGAGCGCAATAGGATGCCCAGGAAAACAGGCGCGAAGAAGAAGGCGACGACCTTCGGTGAGGACCTGATCGAGGGAATGAAACTCGTCCTGGCTCACCAGCGGGGCAAGGTCGAACTGGAGCAGGTCTGGCCAAAGCCAATCGACGTCAAGGCGATTCGCAAGCGGGTGAAAATGTCCCAGGCTGAATTCGCGCGAGCCTACTGCATCAGCAAGCGCGCCTTGCAGGAGTGGGAGCAGGGCGGGCGGCAGCCTGATTCGGCGGCGCGGGCCTATCTGACGGTCATCGCGAAGAACCCCGCCGTCGTGCGCCGGGCATTGGCTAGCGAATAACGTGAATGGATCATACAATACGCCTCCCATCTCGCCCACGCGAAGTGACGCACCAGCGGCGAGTTGCTAGAATAGAGCTTTGATGCTCAAGCGCTTCATCTTGTGGGATTTTCCCCGCGGCGGCTGGCAGTACGACGTGATCGTCGGCATCATTCTCGCCTTCATCTTCCTGACTCCGCGCGAATGGTTTGGCGATCAGCCGCGTATCTCCAAGGCCAGTAGCATCTCCATGATTTCATCCGAGCAACGGCGTGTCTGCGTTTTTCATCGAAGCCGGACTTGTGGCGGGCATTCCCGAGGCCCAGCGCGCGGCGAAACTGAACCAGCTTTTGCAGATCCGAACCGGAAACAAACGTCTCGGCATTACGCGTATCGAGCCGGTACGCGATTCGGAAGGCGAACTCGAAGGGTATATGGCGTTCGCCCGGCCTTGAGGAATTTTGCATGCGCGCGCCGATCGTCTTCCTTCTTTCACTGCTGTTCTCTCTCGCCTGTTTTGCCGCGGACCCGCGCCTCGATGCGGATGTTCCAACGCATGGATAAGGCCGCCGCGACATTCAAAGGCTTCACCGCTGACCTGGAGAGGATCGATCGCACCGGCGGCAGCCTTTTGGAAGCCACCGATAAGGGTATCGGAACCATTGCGGTCCGCAAGTCGGGACCGCACAACGTTCAAGCGTTAGAGACGTTCCGCAACGAAAACGGAGAGCCTGACGGAGAACAGATGGAATTCAGCGCTACCCGTTTCTCCGTGTACCGGCCCAAGGCCAACACCGCAACGGACTATGACTTGGCAAAGAAATATCGCGGCATCGAGCAGGCGGCCTTAGCGCTCCTGGGAGGCTCTTCGAAAGATCTGCTGCAGGATTACCGGGTGGCCTACGGCGGCCCGGACAAGATCAACGGCGAGCCCGCTACTCGTCTCGCTTTGGAGCCTAAGGACCCGCAACTCGCGCAGATGTTTCCCAAGATCGATGTCTGGATTTCCGACGCCACGGGAATCGCGGTGCAGGAGAAATTCCGCGAAAAAGGCGACATCGATTACCACATACAGACTTACTCCAACATGCAATTCGGCAACGTCTCCGAATCGCAGGTAAAGATGAATCTCCCGAAGAACGTTAAGCACGAGCATCCGAAGTAACCCCCGAGACATCCAGGCCCATGAAGGCAAGTCCAAATCCCAGCGTTTGCAGTATCTCGATTGGGTGCGCGGCCTCGGGGCCGTGATCATGCTGCAAGGGCATGTATTCGACTCGTACCTTGCGGTCCGATCTGCGCCCCGGCGGCGCTTTCACCTTTTCCCAATTCATCGGCGGGATGCCGCCGGCAATGTTTCTCTTCCTCACGGGCGTCACTCTTGCCTTCCTGATGGATTCGAGCGAGCGCAAAGGCATGAACCCGCGCCAGCGTGTTTGGGCCTCGCTGAGACGGTCTGGCTATCTCTTTTTCCTCGCTTTCGCGTTCCGCGCGTTCATGCTGGTGTCGGGCATTCCCGTGTCCACATGGGCCGATTTCTTGCGCGTCGATATTCTCAACTGCATGGGCTTCTCAATCGCCGCGCTCTCAATCATGGCGTCGTTCCGCACGGCCGAGCGCGCGCGGTTTTGCGCCGTGTCTGGGGCTTGCTATTGCCTTCGCCGCTCCTCTGGTTTCGCAAATCGACTGGTCGGGCGTGCCATGGATGCTGCGCGCCTACATCGTCCCGGACCATCGCTTCTTTGGAATCTTCCCCTGGGGCGCCTACCTTGCTTTCGGCGTGCCGGCCGGCAGCGCGCTGCGTCTCATTCCCGCCTGAACGGCTCGATCGCGCCATGCAGTGGACCGCGCTCGCTGCCGCCGGCGCCATCGCGTGCTGCCAATACTGCGCGCACTTCCCTTACTCCATTTACACCGCATCGGATTTCTGGCTGAACAGTCCGGCACAGGTGCTCACGAAACAAAGCGTGATTCTGATCATGCTCGCTTGCGCCTTCGTTTGGACGCAGTACATAGCTCGCGATGGATGGAGTTTTGTCCGTCAGTTCGGGACGACATCGTTGCTGGTCTATTGGGTGCACATCGAGTTGATCTATGGCCGCTGGATGTGGTTTTTCAAGGAAAATCTGAACGTGCTGCAAACCGCCGCTCTTTCGGCGGCCGTCGTTCTTCTCATGCTGGGAATCTCCCTGGCGAAGACACGCCGTGCGGAGCTGAGCGCTTGGGCTAGGTCTTACATTCGCGGCACACCCGCAAATGGGTTACCCGATCCCCTCACCATCGAGTTATCCGATTAGTTCCGCTACTGCTACCCTTCTCACAAATGAAGGTTACGTTGGCCTTGATTGCGCTCGCCGCCGCCTCCCCGGCGATCGCGCAAGATCCGGTTACAAAGGATCCGCCCACCCTGAACGTCACGCAGGGCGACGTTCAAGCATCGCCATCTTACGCCGCGATGACCTCCAGCCAGCGTTGGAACGACTTCGTTTCCAGCAACCTGTCAAGTCCCTCTGTCGCGTTGCGCGCGTTGAGCGGCGCAGCCATCTCACAGCTTAACCGCGAACCCCTGTCCTGGGGGATGGGATCGCGTGGATTCTTCGAGCGCGCCGGGAGTCACTACGCCCGGTTCGCCGTGCAGGGATCGATTCACTCCGGTCTGGCGGCCGTGCTGGGGCATGACACCCGGTATTTCCGAGAGCCCGGCCAGAGCGGCTGGCGCCGCGCTCACCACGCGCTACGCCGCACATTTGTCACGCGCGATCGCGAAGGCCATAGCGTATTCGATATCTCTCAGATGACCGCTCTATACGCCGCGCCCATGATCGCATCCGCGTGGCATCCGCGCCGCTACGGCGCGCTGACGCAAGGTTTTCGCGCTGGGAATTTCGGAGTCGGCGCGCAGGCTGTCGGCAACCTGTTCCGAGAGTTCGGGCCGGACCTCAAACATCTACTCCGTAAGTAACGTTACCAGCGCTGGTGCACGCCGGCGCGGATGCGCTCATTGTAAAGGCGGCGAATCTCGGCCATCGCATCCACCGATAACGGCTCCAAGCTTGACGCCGCACAGTTATTGCTGACCTGCGCGGCGGTCTTCCCTCCCGGAATCGCGCATGTCACCGCCTCGAACATCAGGATCCAGCGCAACGCGAACTGCGACATCGTGACGCCCACGGGCAGAAGTTTACGGATTTCCTCCACAACCTCCAGGCCGGTTTCGTAATCGACGCCGGAGAATGTCTCGCCGACGTCGAACTGCTCTCCGTGGCGATTGAAGTTCCGATGGTCGTCGTCGGCGAATTGCGATTTCTGAGTGAGCTTGCCGGTCAGCATGCCGCTTGCCAGGGGCACGCGCGCCAGAATTCCTACCTGTCGCCGCATCGCCTGATCGAAGAAGAGGTCGGCCGGACGCTGCCGTAAGCAGTTGAAGATAATCTGCACGGTCTGCACGTTGGGGTATTCGATCGCCTTCAGCGCCTCCTCGACACGCTCTACGCTCACGCCGTAATAGCGGATCTTGCCCGCTTCTATCAGACGATCCATCGCGCCGAAAAGCTCTGGCCGGTAATAGACATCGGTGGGTGGGCAATGCAGTTGCACTAAATCGAGGCAATCCGTGGAAAGGTTGCGCAGGCTGTCTTCAATGAATGCCGGAAATGTTCTTCTCGTTGTAGCCGTCTGGCGTATGAGGCGCAAGCCGCCGCCCGGCTTTGGTGGCGACTATAATCTCTTCCTTGCGCTCGCGCTTGAGCTGCGCGATGAGGCGCTCGCTGCGGCCCATGCCGTAGACATCTGCGGTATCGATGAAGTTGACGCCGCAATCGATAGCGGCTCTTAGAGCGTCCATCGATTCCGCATCGTTTACGCTGCCCCAAGCGCCGCCGATGGCCCATGCGCCGAAGCTGATTTCCGAGATCTTCCAGGGGGTTCTTCCGAGTTGGCGATATTTCATACGGGAGATTTCAGTATCTCCCGTTGGCAGTGCTTGCCGCCGAACTGAACGTGTTCAAAATTGGGCTTGACAAAGAACACCCCGCGCTTTAAAGTTTTAATTGAACACGTTCAAATCTATGCCAGTAACGAACTCACCATCCAAGGCGGAAGAGACCAGCCTGAAGATTCTCGACGCGGCGCTCGGATTGTTTCGCGAAGCGGGCTTCGATAGCGCGACCATGCGCGACATCGCAAGCAAAGCTGGCGTCGCGACGGGCGCGGCCTATTACTACTACGCTTCGAAGGATGCCATCGTGATGGCGTTCTACGAACGGGCGTGGCGGGAGATGCAGCCCTTGATTGAGGCCGCTGCCGCCGAAGCGCGCGGCTTTGAAGCCAAGCTGCGTGCCATCATCCGCGTCAAACTGGAATATTTCTCCGCCAATCGCGCCGTGTTGCGAGCGCTATTGCGCACCGGCGCTGACCCGAAGCATCCGCTCTCGCCCTTCAGCGCTCAAACGAGTGAGATCCGCGCCTCGGATATCGCCTGGTTCCAAAAGATCCTCGCAGACGGCGGTGCCCGCGTGCCGCGTGATCTAGCGCCGCACCTGCCTGGCGCGCTGTGGTTTTTCCAGATGGGAGTTATCTTCTTCTGGGTGACGGACGAATCGCCGGACCAGTCGCGCGCTCTGCGATTGCTGGACCTCGGGGCGAAGATCGTGGCCTCCCTGATACGCATGGCGGGGCTGCCGTTGACGCGGGCCATGCGGAAGGCGGCGGTCGAGTTGATCGAGTTGGTGAAGGAGGGCTTCGCATGGATACCAGCGTAAGGTGGGTGATCGGGCTACTCGCATGCGCATGCCTGTTACTGGGAGCCGCCTGGCTCCTGCATCGCGGGGTATACGGATTGACGCTATTTCTTGTAAGTCCGGCCATGCTCGGGGCCATCATATCGGCGCTTGTGCCTTCCAAGAGCGGGTCTGCGGCGTTTGCCGTAGGCGCTTTCGCCGCCATCCTCGGCGCATTCGGTTTGTTGCTGACCGGCGTAGAAGGCGCTATTTGCTCGGTCATGAGTCTGCCGCTGACTATCCCTGCCGGCGGTTTCGGTTCCTGGCTTGTATTCCGTTTTCAGACGGAGCGAACCAACCCGCGCGGCGTAGCTATGCTGCTGCTCGTCCCTGGCGTTACTTTGGGATTCGATACGACTGCCCAGCCACCAGTCTACGAAGTCCGTTCCTCCATCGAGATCGCGGCATCGCCGGAACAGGTTTGGCCGCACGTCGTCGCTTTCGCGAAAATGCCCGAGCCGTCCGAGTGGTATTTCCACACCGGATTGGCCTACCCAACCGCGGCGCGAATCGAAGGCAGCGGACTCGGAGCGAGACGTTATTGCGATCTTTCCACCGGGCCGGTCGTCGAGTCGGTTGAAGTGTGGGATGAACCACGCCTCCTGCGTTTTGGCGTGATCGATACCCCGCCGCCTATGCGCGAATGGAGCCCCTACGGCGAAGTGTCAGCCCGACACCTCCACGGTTACATGATTTCCAGGGAGGGGCAGTTCCGCTTGATTGCCCTCGGGCCTCATCGGACGCGAGTCGAGGGGACGTCGTGGTATCAGCATGGGCTTTGGCCCGCGCAGTATTGGCGTCTCTGGTCCGACGCGATCGTCCACCGTATCCACATACGTGTTCTCGAACACATCCGAGCCCTCGCGGAAGCAGATAGCTCGCGCGCCGCCTACAACGGCCGCACCAAATAGTAAGGCTGGTTGGCGCGCGAGATATCGAAGCCCGAATACAGCCGCACAGACGAAGCTGCCTGCCGCGACGCTGCCCCGCCGGCCGGGGGCAGAACGGAGGAACCGGAGGGGTGAGCGTCCCTCCGGTTTTGTTCACCAAATGAGAACGCTCCGAGTTTACGCCGGGAAGAGATCCCTCATCCACGCAGTCCAGGCGGACTGGTCCCGCTCCACGACCGTCGCTGCCGTGTCGCCGTAGAGATAGAAGCTCACTGTGACGAATGCTTTCTCGCCGGCGGGGCACGCGGTGGCAAACATAGCGCCCGGAGCGGGCAGGTCGACGCGTACCAGCGTGTGTGGATGGCCGACAGCATTAACTGACTCCACGATGCCGCTCAATGGAGGGACGCCGTCTCCCGCATCGCGCCGCTCGCCCGGCGCTGCCCCCGCGAGATTCAGGGCGCCAGCGAGCTTCTCCCATGCGCCCGAGGCCGCCGGCATCGCCATGAGTTGGATTTGAGAGCTCGGCTGACCGGCGAAGTGCTCCAGATACAGCCGCAGAATGCGGAAGAATGAGGGCCAGCCGGATTCGGCGCCGGTCAGTTGATCGTCCCAATCATCGGTGTCGGCGAAGAGGCTGTGCACAACGCGCACGATGCACGTGCCGCCGTCGCGGGCCTCAACAACCCATTCGGTGGCGATGGTGGGCGAGTTCGGTCCCCAGGACCCTTGGGCAGCGAAGCGATGCGGCGCGTCCCATTCGGTGATTGTTTTGACGGAGTCCATGCCCCCTCCGAAGTGTGAAGTGACGGCGCCGCCGATGCGGCCCTCGACCTCGGTGGGCACAAACCATGCGCCAACGCCCGGGCCGGTGGCGATCGCTTCCCACACCTGCTCGGGCGTGCCCGGTACCTCGACTTCCACCTGCACCGAACGGCGTCCGTTCGCTTCTTTCTTTACGCTCATACTACGGTCTCCTTGTTTTTTGGGGGTAAGGGGTGCGCCACCAGAACCAGGCGATGCGTGCGTCCGCCCAGGGCGGAGGGGTCATGATAACGTGCCGCGAGCTGAGTGATCGCGGCGGTGAGTTCGCTACTGAATTGCGCGCGCTCGGCAGCCGAGCGGAAGCGGATCTCGGTGTCGATCGAGAGCGTTGCGAGGCGCTTGCCGGTTTCGCACGCCCGGGTGGCGAGTTCGCTGACTTCACGGACTATACGGGCCGCCACCGCGATTAGATAGCCCGCCGACAGGCGGTCGCGGCTGCGCCCAGGGTCGGACGCCGCGGGGCCCATGGCGGCGGGCGACACTACGTAAGACGACGCGGTGGCTTCCACCAGACGCTCTGTGATGCCGCCCCACTTGCGTTCGCTGGTAGGACGCACCAGGTGGTGGCTCTCCAGGGCGCGCAGGTGGTAGTTCACTTTTTGGCGTGGAAGAGAGAGGCGCGCGGCCAGGGTGGCAGCCGACGCGGGCTTCGACAATTCGGCCAGGAGCCGTGCGCGAACTGGGTCGAGCGCCGCGGCAGCGGCCTGCGGAGACTGTATGACCTCGACATCCAGCACGAGAATATTAGAGCATTGACAAATTAAGTTGTCAAGGAAAAAACCGCGATGCCACGGGCCCGACTGTAGTGCATGAATGGGGCCCGGACAGGATCGATTCCGACCGTTACCAGATGCCGAATGGGGGAATTTTCGCGAGGGCTCAAGGTATCTGCGTGATCGATATTATGCAGGACGGATCCCCAACCGCGGAGTGCCGTCGGGCCCTCGCGGAAGCGGACAGCGCGCGCAAGTCTACAGCGGCCGCACTAAATAGTAAGGCTGATTGGCGCGCGAAGCATCGAAGCCCGGATACAACCACACCTTCTCCGGGCTCAGGCGCACTTCGAAATAATATTGCACTGGATAGGGCGATGCCGTGAACTTTGCGTCAATCGACGCACGGAAGCGGTCACTGTCAGGAAGCGGCAGCATCTCCGTCGTCTGCCATCGCTCGGCCTGATTGAAATGCCGATACCACAACCGAGCGCTTCCGGTCTGTGGCGCCTTGAGCTCGACATAGAGCGGCTCCTTGTCGCGCAGATGCGGTTCGGGCGTATGGCTGCAAGCGATGGGTCCACGCTCGGGGCGTGCGAGCGCTGCGGCAATTGCGGCCTTTGCGTGCGCGGCCGCCGGGGTTGCGGCTGCGGGGGTGTCGAGCCGCTTTGCCATATTGGCGATGTCCACGTCAATCGCCGGCAGCCGGTCACTCCAATGTCCCCGCAGCCACGCGAGTTCGCCCACGGTTACATCGGCGACGTATACGCTGCGTGCGCTTTCGGCCATCTTCGCCCATATGTCGCGCGCGGAGCGGTACGTCTTGAGCGCTTCCTCGAGCGCCGTGCGATCCCCACTGCGTTCGTAGATTGCATAGAGAACGCCCGCGCGGAATCGCGCCGCGAAGAAATTCCCCAGCGCGGCCTGAATCCCCACATCGATCGCCATGCGCCGCGCCTCTAGGGTTTTTGGCGTCCCCGCTTTTGCGAGTTCGGTTGCCGCGTCGCGCGCCAGATCCTGGAGCCACTGCGCTACCTCGATAGGCGAGTACTTCGCGCGACGCCTTTCTTCCAGAAGATCCGCGGCAAACTCATTTACGCTGGAGAATAGTTGAGGATCGAAGGGGCTCGCATTACCGAACGTCTTTGGCGACGGGGTATCCGTATAAGGATTGTTATGCGCCGGGTCAACCATCGGCTGCGCCGTGTACATCTCGGGCCAATAGGTGTTGTTCGCCGCCGATGGACCATGCGCAGTCGTCACCATGGGCAGAATCCGGCTGGCGCTTTCCAGCGCCTTCTCGAGTCCCTGCGAGGCCATGCGCGTATCGGGATCGTACAGGGCTGCGCCCCACACTTTGTAGGTGCGCAGATACTTCTGCCAATCCCAACGCGGATTCAGCGAGACGTCCGCATAACCGCAGCGGCCGCCCGCCCTGCCCGAACCGCGGCGTCCCTTGAACGAAAGCGGCTCCATAATCTCGGCTCCGCTCGAGCCGCAAATCTCGAACGCGCGCGCGTAGGCGGAAGCCGTTAGCGGGTCGCCCCAAATCAGCAGCCGCTGCGTGCCCGGCCAGACGCGATGCAGAACGCTGTAGCGGCGATCCTCGCGCAACAAATCGGCGAAGCTGTAGCGCGTGAAGCTGCGGGTGCCGGTGCTGAGTGCCATCAGGCCCGTGCGTTCGCCGTGCGGCATCTCCTGTTCGCGAATCGCGGCCTGGTGATACGGCATCCCCATGTGTTCCGCAACGAACTTCGGCGACACCGTGACGGGCAGACCGGTTGCAAGGCCCACATCGATCATGCGTTGGTCGATGCCTTTAGCGTGCATATCGATGTCGATCTTGCGCCCGCAGCGGACGGCGCCATCGAACACCGTTTTCCAGAAATCGTAGCTGCCTTCGGTGACGCCGCTCTCACCGTGAATGCGGAAGGTAACGCCGCCAATCGCCGGGCACGCGCGCAGCAACGCCGTCAGCGCATCGCGGCAGTACGCCGCGTGATTCTCCGCAGTAAGTCCCTCGATGGTGTAGTTGGCGTGCGGGCTGTTGGCCCACTCGTAGCCGTGCATCCAGAGGCCAAGCTGGAAGTGGAGACCGTGCGCCGCGGCCTGCTGCGAGATGAACTGCAGCGTCTCAAGATTGCGGTCCCGCTCGGCGGGGGCGAGGTTTACCGCGCGAACCTTATATCCGGGGGCGTCAAGCAGGAACGGGTACGCGAAGAGGAAGTAAGCGTCAGTCACTTCGCGCAGAAAATCGTACCCGATGCCGAATGCAAGCTGAAACCGGTTGAAGTGGTTTTCCGCGAGCATGGAGAAATATGCCGGCCACATCTCGCGGTCGTTGAACCAGGGCTTGTCTTCTACGTCGCTCACGAAGAGGCGCATCATGCCGCGAACGCGCGCGGCGGCGGGCGGGTCGGCGGCGCGCAGCAGGGGCGCGGCGGCCGTGGCTAAAAGGAACTGGCGGCGGTCCAGGCGCATGTATCAACAATAGCCCAGACGCTCGTTACGGTATTGCGGCGCCGCCCTACGCCACGTTGAAGAGCATCTTAAACCCGTAGTCCATATGGAGCTGCTGGTGGCAATGGAACAACGTGAGTCCTTCCATATGAGGCGTCACATCGACCTCGATTCTTTGGCGGCTCTTGACCACCACAACATCTTTCAAGACGCCGGAGGTCGGCGTTCCATACACGTTAGTCAACTCGAAGCTATTCCTGTGTAAGTGAATCGGGTGGACGTCGTCCGACCGGTTATCGAATATCAGGCGCTGGCGTCGCCCTTTCGTCAGCCGGGTCGGCGCATTGCCGGCATCATAGATCTTGCCGTTGATCGTCCACTGCTCGAAGCCGCCTTTATTCACAGGCGCTCGTTCGATGACGAGTGGAATCACGTCGTCGGGCTTCGGAGCGGGACGGCGCTCGCCAAAGATCGTATAATCCCAGCGGCTCGCCGGCGGCCTCACCCATTGGGGTTTGCCATTGCGGTTTGCGTACTCCACCACAATTCCCATGCCTTTTGCCCGATGGCCATCCTTCGGCGTACCGAGGATGTACACTCCCGGGGCATCCATCGCCACTACGGCATCGATTCGCTCCGCCGTACCCAATTCGAGGACATGAACGAGTTGCGGGCGCGGTACAGGGTTGCCATCCAACGCCACAACTTGAAACCGATGGCCGGGCAGAGACAGTCGCACGTTCTCCGTGGCGCTCGCATTCAGGAAATGGAATAGGATGCGCTGGCCCTCCTTAACTCGAATCGGATCGCCATGGCCCAGACACTTTCCGTTGATCGTAAAGTGCCGGTATCCTACTTCCCAGCCTTGGGGCGGCTCGGAGGTCTTGGCGCTATGTTGCGGCATTTCGGGCTGCGGGCTGCTGTCTTCCGGTTGCTCCATTCGTGTCAGGTACGGGTCATACTCATGAGTTGCCAGAAAGATTTCCTGGTCGTACCCGCCCGGATTGTTCTTGGGTTCGACATAGACGGCCGCAAATTGTCCCGTAAAGGTTCCGCGGTTCAGGTTCGCCATGGACATGTTATGGCTATGCACATAACGGCAGCCCGATGGAACAGGCGTCAGGCGATAGCGCAGATGGCCGTGCGCCGGCACGACGAGGCTCCCTTCTTCCTCCGCGCCATCCACATCGCTGGGAATTTCGAAGCCGTGCCAGTGAACATATTCGGAAGTGGCGGTATCGTTGAAAATGTCCACGGTAGCGGCCACTCCTTGGCGAAAGCGGATCAAGGGCCCGGGCGCCGTTCCGTTGTATCCCACGGTATGGATGATACGGCCGGGCGCGACCTCCACCCGCACCGGCGCAACGCGCAACGTGACGTCCGCCGGTCCGTCTATGCGGGCGTCATCGTCGTCGTTGTGCGCAATTGCGCCGTTTGCAATGGCGGCGCCGCTGGTAATGAGCTGGCCAGCGAGCCCCGCCGCATGAGACAGGAACTCTCTTCGCGTCTTGTCGGATCGATGCATGGAAAGCGACCTCCCTGCCCGGACGTATAGCTTTGGCGCAGGCGGGTACGGCACGCCTCCAGCACTGCCAGGCTCCGATGGTTCGAGCGAGCGGCCTCTACTTGTAGATCTGCTGAGCCAGGTAACTGGGCAGGCCTACCTCGCCGATGATATGAAGCTGGCTTTCGAGGTAATCCACGTGATGATTCTCGTCGGCGAGAATCTTGCCGAAGAGTTGGCCGGATACGTTGTCGCCCGCATTGGTGGCTGCCTTGACGGCGGCATTGAGGCGCACGACGGCGTCCTGCTCCAGTGCGAGATCGTTTTCCAGTTGTTCCTTTACGTCATTGCATTGCTTGACGGTGGACAGGTCCGACATGTTAGGCGCGTCTTTAAAGAACAGAATCCGCTCCATGAGGGCTTCGGCGTGTTGCAACTCCTCCATGGATTCCTTACGGTTATATTCCGCAAGGCGGGAATAGCCCCAGTTCTCGCATACCTTCGCGTGTAGCAAATACTGGTAGACCGCCGTTAGTTCCGCCTTTAGGGCCTCGTGGAGAGAGTCCAAAACCTGTTCATTGGGGTCAATTTGAGGTGACATATCCCCCATGATGCCACTATATGCCGAGTGACTCAATAATCGTTAGATACCACTTAGGTTAAACGTGGTCGCTTTCTTCACAAATGGTTAGTCGAGACGACGGGAGCAGTTAGCCTTCTCGCGTTTCCTAGAAGCCTCTGAGAGCGCCGGTCATCGGGCGGGTCGGCATAGCGCCCACTCCATCCGGCCGAATACGTCCGTAACCTACTGATACAGCGTTACTTATACTTATATGGAAAGATAATAAATCCAGCGTTCCGGGGATGGCATCTATCGGCGCGTAGTCGGGAGTTTCATTCACAGGTGTCTGGAGTATGGCCTTCGCGCTAGTCTTGATCTTATGGCGCCCGCCTAAGTTGATAACTTATAGAAGGATGCCAAACGGCTTACTATGATGAGTAGTATGACTAACACACGGCAATACGCACGGGCGCCCTTTCGAGGCGCCGGGACAGACTCGGTTACTGTCGGTCGCGCTTTTCTATTGCGGGTCAAATCCTGCTATCGAAGTACCGGCCAGGCGCGGCCGTGCGGCATTTGCGGCGTCACGGAAAAGCAGATGCATATGCCCATCGGACATGTGGGCCGTTTCTGCGGACAGTGTTGCCCGGTCTGCGGAACGCGAGGAAGGTAAACGGTCAAGGCGCCTCGTTGCCCGAGCTAGCCAGGTGCAGCATATACGCTTTGGTGATGACAGGCGCGGCCAATGAAATCAAACCAGGCATGGTACGAGGGGGGGCGAACAGTTGCAACTGAATTGCACAAACCGGTTGACTCGAAGCGCGCCTTTCCGTAAAATGATACGGAAAGCGTCAATGATGCGATTTTCAATGCATGCTTCTTGCGACTCAGTTGCAACTGGACTCCTTTCCCGTCAGCCCGCAATTTTCTCCATATTTACAGTTGCGACTGGGTCGCAACTGTGGAGTGATTCATGAAGTCGCCCATGGAACGGCGGGCCCTCCTCAACGAGCTCGCGTCGAAAGGTATCCGGCTGACTGCACAACGCCGCGCGCTGGTCGAGACGATTCAGGAAGCGAACAGGCATCTGGACGCCGATTCCCTGCTGGAACTGGCCCGTAAGCGAGAGCCGAATATCAACCGGGCGACGGTGTATCGAACGATAGAGCTTTTAAAGAAACTGCGGCTGGTGGATGAACTCGATCTCATGCATCTCGAGGGCGAGAAGCATTATTACGAAGTCAAAACACAACGGGACCATATTCATCTGGCTTGTTTTTCCTGCGGTCGAATCGAAGAATTCATCAACCCGATTTTCGAACGGCTGAAGACGCAAATTTCCCAGGAAACCGGGTTCCGGATTCGGGTCGCCCGGCTGGAAGTGGGTGGCGCGTGCCGGACCTGCGCCGCCGCCCGCGCTATCTCGAATGAATCGGAGGACGCTGAGTTCAGAACGAGAACGAACGTGTGATAGACAGGTCTTCACGGGCACCGTTTGGCGAAGTCCGTGAAGACCCGCAATCGACAGCCCGGTGGGCGCCGACCTCTTCATTATAAGGCCGCCCGTCCGGAACTCTTGGAAGGCCAAGCGCAATACGTGTGCCCTGCTATTCGGCGTGCGGCGTTGTCATCTGGCGTTCCCGGAATCCACCACTTATTCCGCACGCGATAACCCGAAGCTGCGGCTGGTAAGTCCAGGAGAACAACGTAATGAGGATGATGAGCAGGATAAGTAAGACGACAAAAAGAACCAAGAAGAAGGCCCGGACTAGTTGGCCTGTAGCGTACCGATGGGCGGCTGTAGGAACGCTCATTGCTTACTCTGCCGTAGGCACGAAGACATTGAGTGCGGCGCAAGCTCAGGATCTCCAGCGTCCCAATCCGTCGAACGGCTCACCCGCTCAGACCCATGGCGCGCTGCCCACCCATCGATTTGATATTCCTGCGGGACCGCTGGATGGAGCCCTGCCGGTCATCGAGCGGACTACCGGATATACCGTCACGCTCGCCAACGACCGCCTTCGGACTATTTCCACAAAGGGCGTGTCCGGTACTTTCACCGCCGATCAGGCGCTCGAAAAACTTCTGGCCGATACTGGCCTGGCCTACCATTTCACGTCCGCAACCAATGTCTCGGTGGATTTAAAGAGCGTCGCAAGTTCCATTGAGGTTACGGCCAGCGTGGAGGCATTGGCCGCGTCTGCGCCAAAGTTCGCGCAGGATCCGCTCGACACCCCGCAGACCATAACTGCCGTTCCAAACGCCGTGATGCAACAGCAAGGCGTCACGACGCTGCGCGATGCCTTGCGAAATGTGGCCGGCATCAGCCTGGCGGCGGGCGAAGGCGGAGCGCAGGGCGACAATCTGACAATCCGCGGATTCACGGCGCGCAACGATCTGTTCATCGACGGCATGCGCGATTTCGGCAGCTACTATCGCGATCCGTTTAATACCCAGGAGGTCGAAGTGCTGCAAGGCCCGGCTTCGGTTATGTTTGGCCGCGGTTCGACAGGCGGCGTGGTCAATCAGGCCAGCAAGACGCCCGGGTTGACCAAGTTCATTTCCGGCGGCCTGGACGTCGGAACGGATCTCACGCGCCGACGTGACTTTCGACGTCGACCGGCCGCTGCCCTCGCTCGGGCATGGCGACGCATTCCGGTTGAACGTGATGGGGGACGAAGGCAACGTTGCGGGCCGCGACGTCGCCGAGAACCGGCGCTTCGGCATCGCGCCCTCGCTCGCACTGGGATTGGGCACGCCGACCCGCTGGAATTTCAGCTACATGCATCAAAACGCCGACGACATTCCGGATTATGGCATCCCATGGATGTTCAATGGCCCTGCGCCCGTGCCCCGTCACGAATTACTACGGATTTCAGAACGGCAATTATCTCCGCACCTACGACGACATCGGAACGGCGAAGGTGGAGCACGATATGACCAGTCATATCACTCTGCGCGACCAGGTACGTTATGCAAACTACGTGCGTGACGTCCTCATTACCGAACCCCAACTTCCAGCGGGCATAACTCCGGCTACGCCGCTCAGCTCGATCCAGGTCAATCGGCACGAGATCGGCGTCAACAGCGTCGAGAGCTATCTCGATGAACAATTGGACATGACCGCGCACGCTCAGACCGGATTTATCCGTCACGATATCGTCGCTGGAATTGAGGGAGGACGAGAGACTTCGGACCCAACCCGGCCCACGTGGACGAATGTCCCTACAACGAGTCTGCTCAATCCGAATCCGGATCAGGCGCTCACGGGGACTGCGACGATTACGTCGATCGTTCACACGACTTCCGTTACGGCCGCCGCGTACGCGCTCGACACGATGAAGATTGGCAAACACTGGGATCTGACAGGCGGCATCCGCTGGGACCGCTTCGACACCCGCTATTCGCAGTCGGTCGCCCCGGTTGCGGCGTTCCGCCGTATCGATGAAATGCCGAGTTGGAAGGCCGCGGCGGTGTACAAGCCGGTCGCCATAGGCAGCATCTATTTTGACGCCGGCACTTCGTTCAACCCGTCGGCCGAATCGCTTTCGCTCAGCGCGAGCACAGCCAGCCTGCCTCCAGAGAAGAATATCACTTATGAGTTCGGCACTAAATGGGACATCCCGCACAGCCGGTTATCGGCTAGCGCGGCAGCGTTCCGGACCGACAAAATGAATGCACGCGAACCGGACCCGACAAACTCCCTGCTCAATGTTCTGGCCGGCAACCAGCGAGTGAACGGACTGCAGGTCCAAGTCCGTGCGCACATAAGCAGCCGATGGGACATGCTGGGAGGCTATGCGCACCTCGACGCGCGAGTGGTGAGTTCAAACTACTACCCGGCGGCGGTGGGCGCCCGGCTTGCCAACGTGCCCGCGAATACCCTCAATTTCTGGAGCACGTATCGCTTACCCTGGCGTTTGGAAACTGGCTTTGGCGGCAATTTCGTTTCGAGCCGCACTGCCAGTTCAACCGCGCCACTGGATCCGACGACTGGGCTTGTCAAGCAGGTCCCCGGCTACTGGGTCTTCAGCGCGATGGTTGAGCATCGCCTGATGGAGCATCTCGACTTTCAGGTAAACATCACCAATATCGCAAACCGATATTACTACGATGAACTTCATCCCGCCCACATCGTGCTCGGGCCTGGACGCTCGGCCCTTGCCGGGTTGAAGTTCAAGTTCTGAGCGAAAGACATTCGATCTATGTTATTGCCCATACCAGACCTTCTGACGGGCGCGGAGATTCTACGCGCCCGTCAACTTCTCGACCAGGCCGACTGGGTGGATGGCCGCGTCACGGCCGGACACCAATCGTCGCGCGCCAAAGACAACATGCAACTGCCCGAAGGATCCAACGCCGCCCGCGAATTGGGCGCAATGGTCCTCTCCGCACTCGAGCAGAATGCGCTCTTCATTTCGGCGGCGCTTCCGGCTAGAGTGTTTCCGCCGCTTTTCAACCGCTACGCTGGCGGTCAATCGTTCGGCACGCATGTGGACAATGCCATCCGCACGGTTATAGGAACTGCCCACAGAATTCGGACTGATCTTTCGGCCACGCTGTTCCTGGCGGCGCCGGATGAGTACGACGGCGGCGAATTAGTGATCGAGGACACATACGGAACGCATAACGTCAAGCTCCCGGCCGGTCACCTCATTCTGTATCCAGCAACAAGCCTTCATCACGTAGTGCCGGTGACGCGCGGGGCCCGTCTAGCCTCGTTCTTCTGGATTCAAAGCATGGTGCGCGACGACGGGCAACGCACGCTGCTCTTCGATTTGGATGTCGCCATCCAACGTCTCAATGGCGAGGGTCAGGGGCATCCTGTAGCTGTGCAACTGACTGGTGTCTATCACAACCTTCTTCGGCAGTGGGCGGACGTCTGAAGGCCTCGCCTGGTAGGTACGTTTTGCTCGCAAGTCTGTCAATATTACTCTCCGAGAAAGCAATCCTGTCAAGACACTAGTACTGAGATGTTGCTAACCAACTGAGTCGCCAATGTCGGCCAAGAACATGCCATGCCTCAACGTGGGTTCAATCCCATAAAGGAGACAACATGCGACATCTATTTATCCTGGCGGCCTCCGCCGCGCTGTTTTCAACTCTAGCTTTCGCGGACACATTTACGGGAAGGTTAGTCGACGGGAATTGCGCAAACCCAGACAAGATGGCCAAAGAGTGCGATGCGGGGAGCGCCACTACCAGCTTTATGCTGGTCGTCGAAGGGAAGGCATACTCACTTGATCCGGCAGGCAATAAACTGGCGGTAGAAGCCATCAAGAATCGCGCCGACCGCGCCGCCGATCCCAATAGCCCGAAGGCTCAGCTCAAGGCGAAAGTGACCGCGGACAAGGACGGCGACGTACTTAAGGTAGCTTCGATCGAGGTGCAATAGTCGAAATCCGCACGGAAACGGCCTGTCTTGCCGAAGCGCCAGGCAGGCCGCTGCGGCTACCGCTCCATTCTCACCCCTTTTGCGGTATTCTCGGCGCAGGGGCTCAATTCCATGCCGAACCGCCTCGTTCGCCAGAAACAACCGATTGACCAGTTCATCGACTGCGTGTTGCTGAGTTCATTTGAAGGGGAATCCTCGTTTCTCCGAAATGTGTTCCGGACAGCCGGGATTCGGGTGCATCATGCTGAATCCATCAGCGAGGCCGATTTTCTGCTCACGGTGACGGGGAGCACGGTTTTGCTTTCCGATGTGATCTTCGAGGGCGGTTTCTGGCACAGCGCTTTCGGTCTACTCGACAAAGGGCATCCTCTGGTGCCGATGTTGGTAATCGCCGATCCGGTTGACCGGCCGTTCCTCGGCGACGTCTACTCGCGCGGCGCTTGCGGAGTTATCTGGAAGCCATTTCAATTTGGGTCAGTAACAAGGCAGCTTCGTGCGGCGCATGAAGCGTCGAAAGAACGCCGGACGTTGCTCGAGGAAAGCCTATCCAAAATGCGACGTCCGGCAAACGCAATCTAACTGACAATCCCCAGGCGTTTGCCCGCGCGCTCGAAAATCTGCAGCGCACGGTCTAACTCTTCGCGCGTGTGGGTAGCGGTGACGATGGTCCGCACTCGGGCCTTCCCTTTGGGAACGGTGGGGAATCCGATGCCGGTGGCGAGAACTCCGTCGTCGAACAGCGCGCGAGAGAATTCGTGGACGAGTTTCGCATCGCCGACCATCACCGGCGTGATGGGGGTTTCACTGATGCCTGTGTCGAAGCCGGCGGCTGCGAGGCCTTTCTTGAAATACCGCGTGTTGTCCCAGAGATTTTGCATGCGCTCGGGCTCCTGTTCCAGCACGTCGAACGCGGCCAGGCAGGCGGCGGCAACGGCGGGCGGATGCGAAGTCGAGAAAAGGAATGGCCGCGCGCGATGGTACAGGAACTCGATGAGATCGCGGCTGCCGCAGACATATCCGCCGAGCACGCCGATGGCTTTCGAAAGCGTCCCCACCTGCACGTGAACCCGGCCGTGCAAGCCGAAGTGGTCGATGGTCCCGCGGCCTTCACGGCCTAAGACGCCGGAGGAGTGCGCGTCGTCCACCATCATGATTGCGCCGTGGCGCTCGGCGGCTTCCACGAGACCGGGCAGAGGGCCGATGTCGCCATCCATTGAAAAGACTCCGTCCGAGATCAGAAGCTTACGGCCGGCCACGCCGTCGAGGCCGGCAAGGATCTTTTCGGCGGCCGCGAAGTCTTTGTGCGGGAAGACATGAATCTTGGCGCGCGAGAGACGGCAGCCATCGATAATGCTGGCGTGATTCAGTTCGTCGGAGACGATGTGGTCTTCGGGTCCCAGAATCGCCGAGACGGTTCCGGCATTGGCGGCGAACCCGGATTGGAATACGACGCAGGCTTCGACGTTCTTGAACGCGGCGATTCGTTCCTCAAGCTGCATGTGCAGCGTCATGGTGCCGGAAATGGTGCGCACCGCGCCCGAGCCTGCGCCGTACTTCTTGACAGCCTCGATGGCCGCTTCACAGAGTTTAGGATGCGTCGTAAGGCCGAGGTAGTTATTGGAAGCGAGGTTGATGACCTGCTTGCCGTCGAAGCGGGATTGATGGGCGCTTTCCGTTTCGAGCACACGCAGGCGCTGGTAAACGCCATCGGATTTCCATTGGTCGAGCTGGTCGTGCAGGTAGGAGAGAGGGTTCATGTTAGAAGCCGCCAACGGCGCGGCTACTCGCCTTTCTTACGGATCTTAATATCTAACCGCTTGATCTTCTGATTCAGAGTGGAAAGAGGCACGCTCAGGCTTTCGGCGGCATCGGTCTGACTCCAGTTGGATTGCTCGAGACGTTCCATAATCACACGGCGCTCGAAATCATTGACGATCTCGAACAACGACGCGTTCGCGGGCAGAGGCGCGCCATCGCCACGATGCAAACGGACGCCATTGGCCTGCAACAGCCCGTCGGGCAGCACTTCAAGAGGGACCTCGGGCGCATTCGCCAGCACCACGGCGCGCTCGATTACATTCTCGAGTTCGCGGACATTGCCCGGCCACGCGTGTTCCATCAGCACCTGCAGCGCTTCGGGCTGGAAGAACAATACCGAACGCCCGGCTGGATCGAGAAACTTGCTGTTCTCGCGGCAGTAATAGGTGAAGAAGTGATCGGCCAGCGGCGGAATATCCTCCCTCCGCTCGCGCAGGGGCGGGAGAGCGATGTTGATTACGTTCAGGCGGTAATATAGATCCTCGCGGAACTTACCCTCTTTGACGAGCTGCAGTAAGTCGGCATTGGTGGCGGCGAGGATGCGGACGTCCACTTTTTGCGGCTCAGTGGCGCCGAGCGGAGTGAACTCCTTTTCCTGAATCACGCGCAGCAGCTTGATCTGGGTCTCCGCGCCGATGGTGCCGATTTCATCGAAGAAAATGGTGCCGCGATCGGCGACTTCGAAATATCCCTTCTTGGTTTGAATCGCACTGGTGAAGGCGCCCTTCACGTGGCCGAAGAGAGTGGATTCGAGCAACTCAGGCGGCAGGGAGCCGCTGTTCACGGCGACGAAGACATGGTCGGCGCGCGGCGAATTGGCGTGAATCGCCTTGGCAACTAGCTCTTTGCCTGTGCCGGTCTCTCCCGTGATCAGGATGGTCGAGCGGCTGGGAGCGACCTGGGCGACCAGATCGAGCATGCGTACCATGCGGTCGCTCTTGCCGATGATGTTGGGGAAGCTGTAGCGTTGTTTGAGCGCGCGCTTAAGCTGCGTGTTCTCATCTTCGAGGCGGCGGCGCTCGATTGCGCCGGCGATCTCGAGCAGCAACTTCTCGTTGTCCCAAGGTTTCGAAAAGTAGTCGGTCGCGCCCAGCTTCAGCGCTTGCACCGCGGCCTCCACCGAACCGTAGGCCGTAATCATGAAGACGGGGGTTTCGCGGTCGCGCACGCGGAAGTCTTCGAGAACCTCCATGCCCGATATATCGGGCATCATCAGGTCGAGCAGCACGATGTCGTAGCCGCGCGATTCGAGGCGCTGCAGGCCGTCCCTACCGTTCTGGGCGAGATCGACCAGGTAACCTGCGTCGTTCAGCAGAATTTCGAGGCTCTCGCGGATATCGGGCTCGTCGTCGATTACGAGCACCCGGCCTTTGCCCGGTGCGGCGGCGGATTGCGGTAACGTCATGGGGGAAGCGTTCACTTCAAACGACGCTCACCGGCTTCGGCGCGCCAGCGGCAACGCTCAACGGAAAAGCGATGTGGAATCGCGCGCCGCCACCCGGCCCGTTGGAAACTTCGATGGAGCCATCGTGCTCTTGAATGATACCGTAGCTCACGGAAAGCCCGAGGCCCGTGCCTTTGCGCGCGGCCTTAGTGGTAAAGAACGGATCGTAGATGCGGTGCAGATGCTCGGGAGCGATGCCGCTGCCGGAATCGGCCACCTCCACCTGCGCGCGCGTGCCCTCGCGCCACGTGCGCACGACCAGACGTCCGCCCGAAGGCATGGCGTCGCGGGCATTGATGAAGAGGTTCAGGAAGACCTGCTGCAACTTGCCGGCGTTGCCTTGAATGATGGGCGCATCTGGATCGAAATCGGTTCGGATGACGACGCCGCTTTTTTGCAACTGATGATCGAGTAGCGACAGCGTCTCCTGAATGGTCTTGTTGAGATTGACGGGACCGAAGGATGTGGTGGAAGTACGCGAAAAGTTAAGCAGCGAGTTGACGATCTCGCTCGCGCGGAAGGTCTGTTTGGCGATCTTATCGAGGATCTGCGATTTCGCCGAGTCCTCCGCTACTTGTTTCGCGAGCATCTGCGCGTAGGTGGAGATGACGGCGAGCGGCGTGTTGACCTCATGCGCAACGCCGGCGGCGAGCAGGCCGATGCTGCTGAGTTTGTCCGCTTGCACGAGGCGTTGTTCGAGCTCGGCGCGGTCGGTTACATCATCGAAGATGATCAAGCGGCCGATCTGTTCCCGATCTTTCGAAACCAGGGGCGCAATGGCGAGGTTGAGTGTAGTCTCGCGGGGCAGAGCGGGGAGTTGCGAAATGGGTTGTGAAGAGAGTTGCGAGGGTGAGTGGCCGTTGCCATGGCCGTTTCCGTTAGCGGGAACGGCGCCGTTGGCAGCGGCATGCGCGGGCCGGGACGCCTGCGCCACCGGCCAGGAGGACACTTTGAATTTGTAGATGTGGTGAATGCCGGTTTCGCCCCGCACGTGCTCGAACTGAGCGGCGAGATCCTTCGGGAAGAGATCGCCGAGACGCCGGCCGACAGCCATATTCCGCGGAATGCCGCTGAGCTGTTCGAGTTGCGTGTTCCAGCTCTCTACACGATCGTCCAGATCGGCCGCGAGGATGCCGACGTTGATCGATTCAACGATGTTTTCGCTAAATTCCTTGAGACGCTCGTACTCCTCCACTTTGCGCTGCAGCGACCGATAGAGGGTGGCGTTTTCGATGGCGATGCCGACATACCCGGCGAGTGTGAGCAGCAGTTCGACATCGACGCTGGAGAGATAGTCTCCATCCAAGGTGCGGCTTACGCCAAGGTAGGCGATACGGCGTCCGCGTACCGTGCACGGCAGATAGTAGGTGAGGTCGAGATCGGCGATGGCGGAGCGGACCGATCCCGGCCAGGAGCGCGAAACGGCATCGAGCTGGTGGCGCGTCCGCTCGAAGAAGAGATACGGCGTGCTCAGGTTTTCGGCGAGAAAGCTCAAATCGAGCTGGGTTGGGCTGGTGGCGGCGAGACGCGGATTCGGCGCCCATGGCCTTCTTCAGGCGAAAGGCCCCGCCTTCTCCGGTCTCTTCCAACAGGAAAAACGCCAGATGCTTGATCTGCAGCGTCTTCAGCAGGCGTTCGCCCACGGAACCCAGCGTGGCGTCGAGATCGGTTTCCGAACTCAACTCGCGCGCGAATTCGACCAGAGTGCGGCGGTAATCGTACCTGTCCTCGTAAAAGTAGCGATCGAGGCGTTCCTGAATCCAGTTGCGGATGGGCTGGAAGAGAAATGCGGCGATCAGCATTACCGTGATCAGACCGGTGTTGCCTAGGTCTTTGAAGTTCTTTTGCACCAGGCTGGCGAGCGAGAATACGAGGCTATAGAACGCGGCAAGCACGCACAGCGTCGCCAATGTGTAGGCATAGGCGCGGCGGAACAAAATATCGACATCCATCAGGCGGTAGCGCACGATGGCATACGCCAAACTGAGCGGCATCAAGACAAGCGAAAAGACCGTGAGTTTCAGGTAGTCGTTGGGAATGGCCCCCAGCGCGAATGGCACGGCATAGAACAGCGCGAACGGGAGAATGCCGCCGCTCACGCCGTTGCGCAGCCACTTGAGCTGTTGGCGGACCACGGGGTCCTCGGCCTTGCGATAACCGATGGTGAGCGCGACCCCGCCGGCGAGGTAAGGCGCAATTACCGCAACCAGCCAGATCCGGTCGAGCATCCAACTCATTTCCTGGAGGGGGATGGCGGTGCGGACCGCGCCCATCGAAAAGGCGGCATAGGCGGTGGCAACCAGCAGCGCGGGAAGGTACAGGAGCGCTACGAGCCCATTCCTTTGGAACCAACGCAGGCGCTCAGGGAACGTCACCGTGAAGTGGAGAAACACAGCGGCGGCGAACAGACCCGCGCCGACGTTCGCATAATACATTGCCTTGTCGAAAAGCGTGAGCTGCCCGGTGTAGTGCGAACAGAAAAAGACGAACGAGAGCAGGCACAGCACATAGAAGTGTAGGGCTTTGTGCGCGCTTCCGCGGCGGAAATAGACAAAGAGGCCGATCAAAAGGTAGGCGCAGCCGACGCCATACTCGTACAACACCAACCGGTCGAAGGGAACTGCTCCGACTATCACGGTCACCGAAACCTCTGTGCCGCGGCGGCTCAACTGGTAGCTGGCAAGGTTCCAGGAGCGGATGCCGGCCAAATGCATCGCGACTTCAATGGAATGCTTAACGGGGATGTTCTGAATGCTCTCGAGAATGTCGCCGATGTGGACGCCTGCGTTGGCCCCTGGGCCGCGGGGGGCGACATAAAGGGCTTCGACGCCTGCGGAGCGATCGACCCAAATCACGCCATCGTCGGGAAGACGGAAACTGAGTTGCGCCTCAAAATTTATGAACGCGGCCACACCTGCAGCCAGTGTGATGACCGTCAGGAGGGCTGTGGACAATTGGAACTTGAGTTCCTGAAACATGAGGCCGCCGTGCGAGACAATACGCCACCCAGAGGAAGTGCACGTTTGGCGCCGCGAGAAAACTGCGTTTCTGCAACCAGAGTAGCTGAATTTTGTGTGACTTACAAGCAACAGTGATTCCTTCCTCCGGTTTTTGGGAGATTGCGGCTACGGGGAAGCGGAGGGCTGGCCAAATTGGGAATGTTCTTCGAGGGCAAAGCGCTGAGGTGGCGCAGAAACACGCGGAGCCCGTGGGCTGCTTTCGCGGCCGTGCGCGACCGATATAATATGCGTTTGGTCGATATTCACTGCCATATCCTACCGGGGATCGACGATGGGGCGCGTTCGCTCGAAGAATCGATCGCCATGGCGCGCATGGCGGCGGCTGCCGGGACCACGGACATCGTCGCGACGCCGCATGCCAATAACCGGTATGTTTACGACGAAGTGGTGGTGGAAGAGAAACTTGCAGAGTTGCGCGCGGCGGCGGGAGATGCGATCCGCTTCCATCGCGGCTGCGATTTTCATTTGACGCCCGAAAACATTCGCGACGCCCTGGCGGCTCCGGCTAAATACTCATTGGCGGGGCGCGGCTACCTGCTGGTGGAGTTCTCCGACCATTCCGTGCCTGAAACGGCGGGGGAGATCTTCCGGAAAATGTTAAGCGTTGGATTGCGTCCGGTGGTGACGCACCCAGAGCGAAATCCGCTGCTGCGCGAGCGGTTGGAGTTGGTGGAGCTATGGGTAGATCTGGGTTGCTTCGTGCAAGTGACGGCGTTTTCCGTTCTGGGACGATTCGGCAAGAGCGCCAAGGAGGCCGCCGACCGGTTGCTGCGCAATTCCCTGGTGCATTTTCTGGCAAGCGATGCGCACGATTGTGAACGCCGGACGCCGGCGCTGGATACGGCTTGGAAGTACGTCTCCAAGGAATTCGGCGATTCCGCAGCACGCGGCTTATTGAAAAGTAATCCCGCAGCGGCATTGGCGGGGAAGAAGGTAGAGCGAATTCGCGTAGACCCACGGAAGAAATGGTTCGGTTTGTAACAAACTTCGCCAACAAACGGTGAGCAACGGTACACTATATGGTAGGAGTTTCAGTGTGTCCCGCTTTTCTTTCCTAGAACCGGGGGCAGAGTATCCGCTGCCCAGCAGTTTTTCCTATCCCGAATATATTGATGTCGAGCAGGAGATGTGGGCGCTCTTCCCGGAAACCGCGGGCAAGCGCGTCAATTTCTGCCAGATGGGCTTAACGGCGATGATCTTCGTCGGATCCTCTTCGATTGGCGAACTGGCGGAAAATGAGACATATTTCCTGATGCCTTGCCCGGACGCGAGGCTGCGTCCGATTCGCATGCGGGCGGTGCGACGTTTGACGCGCGAGGAGTTCCGGCTGAGCTCGATTACGGCGGCCAGGCTCGCGGATCAATTGAGCGATACGGGGAAGGTGCTAGAAGAGATTCACCTGGAGATCCTGGGGCCGGAAGTATTGAACGGGTAAGAAGAGCGGCGGCAACGGGCCCGAAGCGGCGCCAGCGCCGTCCATACCTCCCGATTCTCACGCTTTGGGCGCGCCTCAAGGCAGGTCTGCGTCGTTGTTCCCGCTATACCCCCTACCCGATACCGACTAAAAGCAGCCTCGAGGCACACTTCGGGTTTCCTCCGGCTCTCGTGCGGGGGGATATTCAGTTTTCAACCTCCGCCGCCCTGGTGGGCCACTCCCCAGCATGAAAAATATTCAGTTGCAGATCCATCGGCCGGAGGCCTTCGTAGGGCGCGGCCTAACAACAAACGTGCAATGTCTTCGCCTGAACTATTTTCGAGGCAAAGATCTGCGGCAGGGTCTGAAGCTGCCCAAACTAGCGCGCTTCGCGCGCTGGACCGGCCGGAGGCCCGTCCTACGCAGCAGCGAAGAGGATTTTGGCGTCCCCGAGGCGGCTGGCGCGGGCGATGAGACGTGCGATTTCGGGCGCTGAATAAACAAACTCCCCGGCCGTTCCGGTGGATGGAAAATCGGGAGTGGGGTTGTAGGTTTCGCCATTGGCTTCGGCGAGTTGGGTGAGCAGGATCGCTTCTTCCTGCGCTTGGGCGTGAGCGGCTTTGCGTTTGGCTTGCAGCGTTTCCAGGTACGCGGTGTTCTTTTCGACGGCGCGCTGAAGGCGGTTGGCATAGACGGCGACGCTTTTCAGGCCTTTGGAGGCGTCGAGCCAGGCGTCGGCCAGGGCGGCAGCGGGGTCGAGCGGGTCGGGCTGCTCTTGGGCAACGCGAGAAAAGAGAGTGTTTTCCATCGCGCGGGCACGCTTCAGGCGCCAGCGGTCACCGGCTATGTCTTCGGCGACGGACTGTTCAACGATGCCGACTGGTGCGAGAGCCGCGATGAATTCGTTGCAGAACTGCTCAAAGGGGCCTTCTTCACCGGGAAGGCAGGCGTGAGTGCGGCCGCTCAAGCCGTGAACTAATGCGTTTTTGCTGACGGTTACCTTACCGGCGGCGCTGGTGGGTCCCGTAGATTTGTTTTCGAAATGGCGTGGGGCCATCATGGGCGTTTCTCCTTTTGCTTGCTCTGAAAATGGAAAAGGCCGCTTCGCGGTTGCCCGCGAGCGGCCTTCTTCTGATTCAAGAATAACAAGAGGGAACCTAATACTCATGCTTGCCGGCAGACTGCGATTCACTGTAAATCTATGAATCCAAATAAATTATTGACACGAAAATATTTCTCGAACGCTTGTGACCGGGAAAATCGCGTAGTCGATCAGTTAGCCGATGAGATTCTCCAACGGATTGGGAACGGTGCCTGCAAGTATATTGTGATGTTCAGATTACTTTCTGCTTGATCGCGAACTCATGTATCTGAAGCAGCGACTGAACTACCGTATCTCCATCCGGATCGCTGGCCGGATTCACCGGAATAAAGAGCGTTGTCTCCTCCCGTCGCGCCATGATATTGCTGGCGACTAACGCGCGCATGATCCAGATGGCCATCCGGACGCTTGAGCATTCGACGCCAAGCCATCCTGCATATTGCAGGCGCGACGCGAGAAGGCCTGACTTTTGGAAAATCGTATCTCCGATTTTCGCGTGCAGCACACGATGCGTATCGGCATCGAACCCATATCCTATGACAGCGGGCTGTATCAGGGGCGCCTGCACCGACATCTCACGGAACAGTTCACTAATCCGGCGCTGCTGCGCCGACCACATATGTTCCACCCAATAGTGAGAGGTCTTCGCGATCGCGGTAATGACGTTCTTGATCTCTTTTTCCAGCCGGTAATGCGGTCCCGCAGGAAGCTCAATTAGCGCCGCGCCTTCGTAACGGACCGACACATTCTCCATCACGATCGCCCGGGTGAGCCACTCCGCCATCCCCTGGTTGGGGCAGTTCACGCGAACCCACCCCGGTACGGTGGAGCGGCCGGCGGCTAGTTCGGCGACCATGAAGATTCCGCGGCAAATCTCTGTCACGACCGCGAGGTACTGCTCCGCGTGCGCCCCGTTTTCTTCGCGCGAGCCTGGTTCCAGAAGGCGGCCTTTGTGCGGAGGTCCTCCCGCCATTGCGAGATCGCAAAAGCTGCCCCAGATTTCATCCCACGCGACTCTGCCGTCACGCCCGAATTTCAGGCCCGCCGAGCCCATGGACACAGGCTGTACGTCCTCGTAACAATCCTGATAGGCTTCGGGCAGGATCGTTCGGATGCGTTCTTCCAACGCTTCAAACTCTTCTTGCTGTACCAATGCCAATTTGTCCTCAGTCACAGTATGTACGTGGCGTGAGCGCCTAATGGATTTCAAACGTCAGACTGGCCCAGAAGTTCTCCCAATCAGCGATCTTTGTTTCGAAACATCGCTCCATCTCAAGCATATGTAAACGCCATCAGGGAGCCTTTTCTTGCGCGATCCCGCTTTCGGAAAGGAATTGCCGTTCTGTAAGAACACTTGAATTCTGGCCTCCGGCGCGAGCCCCCCGTTACCTGGCTGTCGCCGTAGTGAGCGTCAACTTTCCGTGGCGCACGCCCTTGGTTGCGATCAGCGAGTCGGCGATGTGCTGAATGTCCTTCGCGTTCCCGCGGAGAATTACCACTTCGAGACAGCTATGGTGATCCAGGTGGACATGAATGGTCGAAACAATCTGATCGTGATGGTCGTGCTGCATTCCGACCAGGCGATCGTTGAGTTGGCGGATGTGATGGTCGTAGACCAGGGTGAGCGTACCCACTGCCTCTCCCCGCAAATCGCCGACCGAATCCTCAATGAGGGCATCGCGCATCAGATCGCGGCACGCCTCGGAACGGCTGCCATATCCTTTCTTCTCGATTAACCGATCGAACTGCTCGAGAAGCGAGGCGGGGACTGCGATCCCGATCCGGTTGAGTTCGTCATCAAGCGGCGCTGGATTCTGCGTCCGTTCGTCAGACCTCATGGCTTTTCGTTTTCTCCTTGACCGGGATCGCGCTATCCGCAACGTTAACACCTCGCGCGCCGCGGCCGGCCGGCGATATTCCGGACGAAGCACGTCTTAAGAAGGGCAGCAAATGGCTATGAACTCAGAGCAAATTCTCGCCCGGAGGTTGTCACACCACTGCGTGGTCGGCGGACAGAAGATTCCGCTCCAACGGCCTCGCGTGCGCGATACGCGCCAGGTTCCCCTGGGCAGTTACGAACTGCTGCAGCGCGCTTCGGTGATGGAAGAATCGGTTTACTAAAAGACCAGGCACGGCACCACCACGCGCCGCTACAGCGCCGTGGTCAAAGAACTTGAAGCGGCGTACGGCAGCAAGAAGTCCACCATCGGCGAGCACTTCATCGAGGCCGGCCGCCAGCGCCTGGACAAACTGCTGGCGCGCCCGCTGCGCAACCACGCGCTGTGCGCCATGATGATCGACGGTACGCACTTCCACGGACAGCAACTGATCACCGTCTTGGGCATCGCGGTGCACCGGCAGAAACTGGTGCTGGGGCTGCGACAAGGCACTCCCGAGAATGCCAGCGTGGTGAAGCAATTACTCGACGACTTGCGCGATCGTTCGAAGGATCCGAGACCCGATTTCGGCCCTGACATAGATCGCCAAGCCGCCTGACCCGCATGATGGAATCCTAAAGCCCGCCAATTCGCGAAACGACAATGCACCCCAAGCCCAAGTGTCTAAGTCCGCGCTTATCTCTGCGTCTCCGCGTCAAAATGACATCCGACCAACGAGATTCCCCGGGTTATGCGAGAATCTCCCAATGAGCGCATCGGCAGAGCGCGATCCGGGCCTCTTCAACCAGGACCTCGCTCCCGTACCGCTCGGACGCCGCACCTGGGGACTCTACAGTTACGCTTCGCTATGGGTGGCAATGAGCGTATGCATCCCCACCTACATGCTGGCTTCCGGGCTGATCGCGGGCGGCATGAGTTGGTGGCAGGCCGTCGGCACCATCCTGCTGGGCAACCTGATCGTCCTCGCGCCCATGCTGCTCAATGCGCACGCAGGCGCCAAATACGGGATTCCCTTTCCGGTCTTCGTGCGTGCGTCTTTCGGCGTTCGAGGCGCGAATCTGCCGGCCCTTCTGCGGGCGCTGGTAGCGTGTGGATGGTTCGGCATTCAGACCTGGATCGGCGGCCAGGCCATTCATTCGATGCTCCAGATCCTATGGCCGGCGGCGTCGAATCCGTCGGTGGTGTGGTTCTGCTTCGGCGCCTTCTGGCTGCTGAACATGGCAGTGGTTTGGAAGGGAATAGAAACCATCCGGTTCCTCGAAGGCGTCGGCGCGCCGTTCATGCTGGGCGTGGGCCTGCTTCTGCTGTTGTGGATTACGGGCAAGGCGGGTGGGTTCGGCCCCGTACTGAGCACGCCCAGCAAGTTCCACAGCGTGGGCGATTTCATGGAGTTTTTCGTGCCGTCGCTCACCGCGATGGTGGGCTTTTGGGCTACGGTCGCGCTGAATATTCCCGATTTTACGCGGTACGCGAAAAGCCAGCGGGCGCAGATGTTAGGGCAGGCGCTAGGGCTGCCCCCGGCAATGACGCTCTATTCGTTTATCGGCGTGGCGGTAACATCGGCGTCGGTCGTGATTTTCGGCGAGGCGATCTGGGATCCAGTGGCGCTCATCGGGCGATTTCACCAGCCGCTGGTCGCTTTCGTCGGCGCTGATCGCGATTCTCATCGCGACCTTGAACACGAATGTGGCGGCGAACGTGGTATCGCCATCGAACGATTTCTCCAACCTGAATCCGCGCCGGATCTCGTTCCGCACTGGCGGCATGATCACGGGCGTGGTGGGCGTCCTGATGATGCCGTGGAAACTGATGGGCGATTACAGTTCCTACATATTCGGATGGCTGGTCGGGTATTCGGGTTTGCTCGGGCCGGTGGCCGGCACAATGATCGCCGACTATTTCATTGTCCGCCGGCGGGAGTTGAATGTGCGACGATCTTTACCGGCGCGGCGGCGAATACGAGTATTCGCAGCGGCATCAATCCGAAAGCGCTCGTGAGTCTGGGGCTCGGCGTCGCGGTGGCGCTGGTAGGGCTTGCGGCGCCGTCGCTGCGGTTCCTCTACGACTACGCGTGGTTCGTGGGGTTTGGGGTTTCGGCCGCAAGTTATCTGGCGCTGACGGGCAGACAGGCGCCGCTTACGGCGGGCGGTATCGGGAGGTTGGCTCATGATGGCGAAACAGGCGATTGACGGATTGGCGGAGCATCTGCCTGCCGCTGACGGCGCAGGAAGCGTTCGTCGAAGCGAACCGCTGTCTCTTTTGTTATGACGCCCCCTGCACGCATGCCTGCCCGACGCATATCGATATCCCGCGGTTCATCACGAAGATCGCGACAGATAACCTGACCGGCTCGGCGCGGACGATCTTCGAAGCCAACCTTCTGGGCGCTACGTGCGCGCGCGTCTGCCCGGTCCAGGAGTTATGCGAAGGGGCCTGCGTGCTCGGAGCCGAACACAAGCCCATTATGATCGGCCGGCTGCAACGCTACGCGATGGATTATGCCTACGGACGCGGCGTCGGCGTTATGAAAGTCGCGTCGGCAACCGGGCGGAAAGTGGCGGTCATCGGCTCCGGGCCGGCGGGCCTTTCGTGCGCGGGAGAGTTGGCCCGGCGCGGTCACGAAGTAACGATATTTGAGAGGCGTAGCCTGGCGGGCGGCCTTTCGACGTATGGGATTATTGTCGCTGCGCGAGCCCATCGAGGCGTCGCTGGCCGAAGTGCAGATGATCGAACGGCTCGGCGTGCAGCATCGAGACCAGAAGCGAACTGGGCTCGGAATCTGTCGCTCGATGATCTAAGAGCGCGTTTCGACGCAGTATTTCTGGGCCTCGGGCTTGGGCGCGACGCCGGCCATGGGGATCCCGGGCGAAGAGCACATTTTGGATGGGCTGGCGTACATCGAGCAGAGCAAGCTGAACGCCGGTGGAATGACGATCGGCCGCAACGTGGTGGTGATCGGCGCGGGAAATACGGCGATCGATTGCGCGACCATCGCCAGTCGGCTCGGCGCGGAAAGGGTGACGATGATCTACCGCCGCTCCGCGCGGGAGATGACCGCCTACCCGCATGAGTACGATTTCGTGAAGAAGGAAGGCGTGGAGTTTCGCTTCCTCACGCAGCCGATAGCGCGTGGAAACGGAGAACGGTCGCGTAACGGGGCTGCGCGCTGTGCGGATGGAGTTGGGTGCCGCCGGATGCATCCGGGCGGCGGGCTCCGCCGGCGGTGGCGGATCGGAGTTCATCATTGCCGCGGACCAGGTGGTGAAGGCCGTCGGGCAGGAGAAGCCGTCGCTGGCCGAGCGGTTGGGACTCGCGATCGACCGCGGCTACATTCGGGTGAATGCCAGAATTTGAGACGAACATGCCTGGCGTCTTCGCGGGCGGCGATTGTATGCGAGCGAAGAATGCCGCCTCCACGGTGATGGCGGTGCAGGACGGCAAGCTCGCGGCCGCGGCGATTCACCGGCGCGTGATGGAAACGGAGGCAAAGCATGGCTGACCTGAGCATCGATTTCGCCGGAATCAAGTCGCCCAATCCTTTCTGGCTGGCATCGGCGCCGCCGGCAAATTCGGGCGCGCAGGTTCATAAAGCGTTCGAGGCCGGTTGGGGCGGCGCGGTGTGGAAGACCATCGGTCCGCCGGTGCTGAATGTTTCGAATCGCTACGGAGCCTGGCATTACGGCGGCCAGCAGATGCTCGGCGATCAACAACGTCGAACTGATCTCGGACCGGCCCATCGAAGTGAATCTGCGCGAGATTCGCGACGTGAAACGAGCATGGCCTGATCGCGCCGTGGTCGTATCGGCGATGGTCGAATCGAAACCCGAGGCGTGGCACGACATCATCCGGCGGATCGAGGATACCGGCGCGGATGGGATCGAGTTGAATTATGGCTGCCCGCACGGCATGAGCGAGCGCGGCATGGGCGCGGCCGTGGGACAGGTGCCGGAATACTGCGAGCAGATCACGCGTTGGGTGATGGAGGCGGCGAAGATTCCGGTAATCGTGAAGCTCACGCCGAACGTGACGAATATCGTATAGTCCGGCGCGTGCCGCAGTGCGCGCGGGCGCGAGCGCGCTTTCGCTAATCAATACCATCAATTCGATCACCGGAGTCGATCTCGACACCTTCGAGACCTCTCCGAGCATCGGGGGCAAAGGGAGGCCATGGAGGCTATGCGGGCCCGGCCGTCAAGCCGATCGCGCTGAACATGCTCGCGGCACTGGGGACCGATTCCGAAGTTCGTCCAAAGCGGGCTTCCCATTTCGGCGATGGGAGGAATCTCCACCTGGAAGGATGCGGCGGAGTTCCTGTTGCTGGGCGCCGGAAGCCTGCAGGTGTGTACGGCGGTGATGCATTACGGATTCCGAATCATGGAAGACTTGTGCGACGGTCTCTCGAATTGGATGGACGCAAAAGGGTTCGGCACAATCGCCGAATTCCGCGGCCGAAGCCTGGAGCGCATTTCCGACTTCAAAGATCTGGACCTTTCGTTCCGCGCCGTGGCGCGCATAGATCCGGCGAAGTGCATCAAGTGCGATCTGTGTTACGTAGCGTGCAACGATACAGCGCACCAGTGTATCGATCTGGTCAGAACGGTGGCCACCTGCGCGAAGCGAATGGCAAGCACGGCCTCAGCCGCGCGTGCGGGAAGCGGACTGCGTAGGCTGCCGCCTCTGCTACAACGTATGTCCGGTAGAAAAATGCATCGAGATGGTGGAAGCGCCGCCGCTCCGAGAATCCATAACCTGGGACCAGTTGTCCAAGACACATCCCGCGGCAACCGAAGACTGGGAAGCGATGAACGAATATCGCAGAAAGATGGGAATCGAAATTCACTAATGTGGGGCGGTCCCTTTTTGGGCCGCCGCCGGGCTTTCGCCCGGCTTGCCGAACGAAGCAATACGCTACCGAAAATGCCACTACTGATCCGTAACGCCGACATCGTCACCGCAGATTCGCGCTCGAGAGCCGACATCTGGATCGAAAACGAAACCATCACGCGCATCGGCGCAAATCTGGAAGCGCCGCCGGGAGCCGAAATCATCGATGCCGCCGGGAGAATGGTGTTCCCAGGTTTCATCGATCCGCACGTCCATATCTACTTGCCCTTCATGGCGACCTTCGCGAAGGACACGCACGAAACCGGCAGCATCGCGGCGCTAATGGGCGGGACTACGACATACATCGAGATGGTATGTCCATCGCGTTTCGACGATGCGCTGGAAGGCTACCAGTTGTGGAAAGGAAAAGCGGAAGGCGCCAGCGCCTGCGATTACACCTTCCACATGGCCGTGACGCGATTTGAACATCAGACCGAGGGGCAGCTTACGCGAGATTGTCGCGCGACGGAATCGCGTCCTTCAAAATCTTCCTGGCGTACAAGAATTTCTTCGGCGTGGACGATGGCGAAATGTACCAGACGCTGGCCCTCGCGAAGAAGTTGGGCGTAATCGTGACGGCGCACTGCGAGAACGCGGAACTGGTAGGTAGGCTGCAGCAATCGCTTCTGGCGCAGGAAAAGACGGGTCCCGAGTGGCACGAGCCGAGCCGCCCGGAATCGGTGGAAGCCGAAGGGACGGCCCGGTTCGCCACGTTCTTGGAGAACACAGGGGCGGCGGGATATGTCGTGCATCTTTCCTCGAAGGGCGCGCTGGATGCGGCGATGGCGGCAAAACTCCGCGGCGTGCGGATCTGGGTGGAATCGGTGCTGCCCCATTTTCTGCTGGACAAGACCTACGCCGAGCGGCCGGGCGTGGAGGGGATGAAGCACGTGATGTCGCCGCCGCTGCGCGAGAAGCGAAATCAGAGGGTGCTGTGGGACGCGCTGGCGAAGGGATTTGTCGATACGGTGGGGACTGACCACTGTCCATTCGATACCTCGCAAAAGCTGCTTGGCCAGGGAGCGTTCACGCAGATACCAAACGGGATTCCCGGAATTGAAGAGCGGGTTAGCCTGATGTATACGTACGGTGTGAAGCGCGGAGGGTTGGGAATCGCACCGCTTCGTGGACGCGCTGAGCACGCGGGCGGCGAAACTGTTCGGATTGTTTCCGCGCAAGGGGACCATCGCCGTGGGGAGCGATGCGGACATGGTGATCTGGGACGATGCCTATCGCGGCAAGTTGACCGCGGCGGCGCAGCATTCTAACAGCGACTACAACGGCTTCGAGGGCATGGAGATCGAAGGCCGGCCGGCGGTGGTGACAGTGCGTGGCAAGGTGCAGGCACGGGACGGGAAGTTCATCGGCGAGCGCGGACGCGGCCGGTTATTGAAGCGCGAACCGGCATACTTTTGAGATCGCGAAATGGATATAGACGCCAAGAGAACCATCGCCGAATTGAAGGAACTGCGCGCGCTGACCGCCGACGAGAATGGGGCGCAGCGGCTGGCGTGGAGCGACACGTGGCTGCGAGGCCCGCGAATGGTTCACCGGCAAGCTGGTCGGTCTGCCGGTGGAGGACCATTACGACGCAGCGGGCAACCGGTGGATCACGCTGCGCGGGCGAATCCGAACGGGCGCTGGTGATTGGCAGCCATCTCGATTCCGTACCGAACGGCGGCTGGCTGGATGGCTGCCTCGGACTCATGACGGCGCTTGAAACGCTGCGCGGCTTCGCTGCACGATACTACGGGCGCCCACCGGTAACGGTGCGCCTGGTGGATTGGGCGGATGAAGAGGGCGCGCGGTTCGGACGCAGCCTGCTGGGCTCCTCGGCTTTCGCCGGGACGCACTCGATCGAAGCCGACCGCGGCCGGACGGATCGCGATGGCATACGGCTCGAAGATGCGCTACGGCGCTGCGGGGTGGAGATCGACCGGTTTCCCGAGGCTCAGGCCGAGCAGAAGAACGCCGCGGCCTATCTGGAACTGCATATCGAACAGGGGCCGGTGCTGGAAGCGATGGGTTTGCCGCTCGGCGTGGTGCTCGGGACAAAGGGCGTGGAACGGCATGCCATTACGTTCCATGGGCAGGAGGCGCATTCTGGGTCGACGCCGATGAAGGTTCGACGCGATGCGCTGGCGGCGGCGGCGAAGCTGGCGCTGGAGATTCGCGCCATCGCCGGTAAGCACTCCGATTCGGTCTGCACCATGGGCAGCGTAAAAACATTTCCTGGAATCGTCACCGCAGTGGTCGGGCGCTGTGAGGCCACGTTGGATCAGCGCGATCTCGATGCCGGCGTGCTGGCCGCTATGTACAAGGAAGCGCGCGAGGCAAGCGAGCGGTTCGCCTCTGAGGAGCGCTGCACCGTGGAATGGTCGCGCATCTGGTCCATCGAGCCCGTGCCTTTCGCGCCGCAATTGGTGGAGTTCTGCGCGGAAGCAATTCAAGAGACGGCCGGTGCGGTTCATCGGCTGCCTTCGGGTCCTCTGCACGATGCCGCGGAGGTTTCGCGCGCGGGCATTCCAACGGTGATGATGTTCGTGCAGTCGCTGGGCGGAATCAGCCACAACAAGATTGAGAATTCGAAGGAAGAGCATTTGGAGATGGCCGTCGAGGCCTTTGCCAGGCTGGCTGCTAAGACGGCGGATTGGATCGGGAAGAGCGATGAGTAAGTTGCTTCTTCCTCTTGCAATCCTCGCCCTTGCGTCCTCGCCGGTATTCGCGCAGGTAGATGTATTAACCCGCCGGGTTGACAATTCGCGCAGTGGCGTTTATGGCCACGAGACGGCTCTCACTCCGCAAACCGTTCGCACCCGATTCGGCAAACTCTGGACTCTCTATGCGGATGCCAAGATCATGGCGCAACCGCTTTACGTCTCGAACCTTGTGACTCCGGCCGCGAGCATCATAGGATCAACGGCGAGGACGAAATGCTCCAGCGGCTGCAATGCGGTTGTGTTCGCCACCATGAAGGGCACCGTTTACGCCTACATGGCTGACGAGAAGCCCGCCACGAATAACGACACCCTTCTTTGGGCTACCTACCTGAGCGATGGAACGGCCTGCAACTGTGCCGCAACCGGACCGCGGAATGGCAGCGGCGATTTTGATATGTGGGCGGTGGACGACCCATGGTCGGGCATCGTGGGCACGCCGGTCATCGACCGGACAACCAACTCACTTTATGTCGTCGACTGGACCAACGACCAGCAGTATCGCGTGTATAACCTCAACTTGACGACAGGGCGAATCCAGAAGGGACCCGTGGTGGTGCAGGGAAGCGTTGGCGGTCAAACCTTCGCGCCGAACACCAGCGGGTGGATTCAACAGCGGAAGCAGAGGGCTGGACTACTTCTTTCTAACGGATTGCTGTACGTTGCCTTTGGGGGCGACGTTCCACCCAGCTCGCACGCACTGGCTGGGTGGCTATTTGTATACGACGCCGCTACGCTTGCCATGAAAGCGGTTTGGAGCCCCACGCCCAATGGCCGCAACGGCGGCATATGGATGGCGGGCGACGCTCCCGCGGCCGATGCCGCCGGCAATGTCTATTTGCAAACCGGCGATGGCGATCTCGTCCCGACCAGTCAGAGCTTCGGCGACAGCATAGTCAAGCTTCATTTCCAGAACGGAGCCATATCCGTAGCCGGCTTCTTCGCGCCTTGCAATCAAATGCTGCTCCAACAGTGCGACCTCGACCAGGGGTCGGCCGGCGTGGTTCTCTTCGATCCATTTATTGTTGGCGGAGGAAAGGATGGCAGGCTGTATTTGATGCGGACGGATGCGATGCCCGGATATCAGCCGGGTCCCTATCCTCCTCCCGCTGCGGCCTGCTTGCCCGGTGAGCCGGATTGCGCCGATCCGCCTGCCCTTATCCAGAAATGGCGGGCTTCTATAAGCCACATCCATGGCGCGCCAATCGTCTGGAAGGGCCCTGATAACCAAACGTGGCTGTATGTCATGGGTGAGGGGGATCGGCTGAAGGCCTACCCCTTCGATGGAGCCAGGTTCAATCTTCAGGCTTTGAAGCAGGGCGATTGGACGCAGCCAACCCTGAACCAGGTTCCGGTCTGTCAGTCCCAGGCAAATCATGGAATGTGGATGCCCGGAGGACTGCTCGGAGTATCCAGCAACGGCTCAACGCGGGGCACGGGCGTTGTCTGGGCCGTTGTACCTGCCAACGGGGACGCAAACAGTTGTCGTGGCGTGAAGGGAATGCTCATCGCTTTCGACGCGGAGGATGTCACTAAGGAGCTCTGGCGCAGTCAAGGCAAGGATGCCAATGTATCCGATACGAAGGACAGCTTCGGCCTTCTGGCGCGCTTCCTTCCACCCACAATCGCCAACGGGAAAGTCTTCGTGGGCACGGCCGGAGATGCTGAGCCGCTTCAGCGCTATGGCGGTCCGCGGCCTGCTCAGACCGGGCCCGCTAACTACTATCTGGCGGTCTACGGATTGAAGTAGAACCTTACGCTGCCGCAACCAATACTTAAGAGGACCACTTGAATGCCAATTTCAGTTAGACCTTATATGGGGGCCACCCCGTTCGATACAGGGGTTACTTTTCGTGTCTGGGCGCCATTTGCAGAGTCGGTTGCCGTCGCGGGCCCTTTTAACGCCTGGTCGGCAACGGCCAATCCGCTGTTCGCGGAAGGCGGCGGATATTGGTCGGTCGACGTCAACGGAGTCAATTTAAACGATCAATACAAATTCGTCGTAGTGGGCGCGGGTTCGTCTCCGCTCTGGAAAAACGATCCTTACGCGAGGGCGTTGACCCAGTCGAACGGTAACTCGGTTGTGGCCGATGCGAGCTTCACATGGGATTCCACCGGCTATCAGACGCCCGCATGGAATGAGACCGTGATCTACGAAGTGCATGTGGGGAGCTTCAAGTTTGACCCGGCCAGCCTTGGCGGGCGCGGGACGTTTAACAGCCTGATCTCAAAATTGGATTACTTGCAGGATCTCGGCGTCAACGCCATCGAGGTCATGGCCGCCGGCGAATTTCCCTTCGATTATTCCTGGGGCTACAACCAGTCGTATATGTTCGCGATTGAAAATCTCTATGGCGGCCCCAACGGTTTCCGCAGCCTGGTGAACGAAGCCCACAAGCGCGGCATCGCCGTCATTTTCGATGTCGTATTCAACCATATCGGTCCCAACGATTGCGATCTCTGGCAGTTTGACGGATGGAGCCAGAACGGCGGAGGCGGAATCTACTTCTACAACGACTGGCGCGGGACCACGCCGTGGGGCGATAACCGCCCGGACTACGGTAGGGGCGAAGTGCGTCAATATCTGCGCGATGCCGCGGTGCGCTGGCTCCAGCAACGTTACTGCGATGGCTTGCGTTGGGATGCCACCGGCTGGATCCGCAATGTCTACGGAAACAACAACGATTCCGCGAACGATATTCCCGATGGCTGGAGTTTGATGCAGTGGATCAATAACGAGATTCGCGGCGCGCAGCCATGGAAGCTGAGCATCGCCGAAGACATGCAGCAGAATCCGTGGCTGACGAAGGATACAGGAGCTGGTGGGGCGGGGTTCACCTCGCAATGGGATTCCGGCTTCGTGCATCCAGTCCGGCAGGCCATTATCTCCGGCGACGATAGCGGCCGCGACATGTATGCCGTAAAGGCCGCCATTGAGAATCGGTACAATGCCGACGCGTTCGAACGAGTCATCTACACGGAGAGCCATGACGAGGATGCCAACGGCCATTCACGCGTGCCCGAAGAGATCTGGCCGGGTAATGCGGAAAGTTATTTCTCGAAGAAGCGCTCTACTCTAGGCGCCGCCTTGGTGTTCACATCGCCAGGCATACCGATGATCTTTCAGGGTCAGGAATTCCTGCAGTATGGATGGTTCGACGCCAGCCAGGAGCTTACCTGGAGCCTGGCATCCAGCCAGAGCGGAATTCTCAATCTCTACCGCGATCTGATTCACTTGCGGCGTAACTGGTTCAACAACACTCGCGGATTACAGGGGCAAAATCTGAACGTCCATCACGTTAACAATACGAACAAAGTGATCGCCTTTCACCGTTGGAATCAAGGCGGGGACGGCGACGACGTGGTCGTGCTCCTCAACATGGCGAATCAGGCTTACGACAATTACGTCATCGGGTTTCCCCGCGAGGGATTGTGGCGGGTTCGGTTCAACAGCGACTGGAACGGATACAGTCCGGACTTCGGGAACCACTCCAGTTTCGATACGTGGACTAACCCAGGATCTCCGGACGGCATGCCCTACAGCGCCAGCGTCGGGCTGGGGCCTTACAGCACCGTGATTCTGTCACAGTAGTCTTCCCCATAACTCGAAGTTGCTGCCGCGCTTGCGCAGGGCGTGCGCGCGCAGGAGAGCATCGTCGAGATGCCGCGCCACACGATAGCCGAAGCTCCATCCGGGGAACAATCCGGCGAGCGGCGAGGAGCCGAAGTCATACATCTCCACGCGCACGTCGAATCCTGCGCGACGGAAAATCGCGGCCGCCGATTCGCCATCCAGCTCGCGTTCATCCGGTGTCTGATACTTCTTCATCAGTCGCGGGATCAGCTTTCTTCCCACGACGCCCGAAAGCCGCGCACGGCTGGGGTCGAGCGAATAGAATGACGCCGCCGGGTGCGAGGATCTGAGCCAGCTTGGCGGGCAGCGCGGCGAGTTCGGCATCGGGCAGATGATGCAGGAAGAAGATGGCGATGACGGCGTCGAACTGTCCGGCGTGCATGCTGCCTTCTTCGAAACGGGCATTGCGAATGCCGAGCCGAGCCGCGTCGGCGCGCGCTTGGCGAATAGCGGCGGGAGAAAGATCGACGCCAACGATTTCGCGGACGTGCGGCGCGAGCAGCAGTTCCGTATCGCCGATGCCGCAGCCGAGGCTCAACACGCGGGAATCGCGCCCGGCGCCGGTTGCTTCGAGAATTCGCTGCGCCATGTGGGACCGCAGAGCCCGCACCGCGGGACGCGCGAAGTGCGCTTGCGCGAAGCCGGAATAGAGCTTCTCGTGATAGGCCAGTTCGCGCGCGAAGACGTCGTCGGGCGCCGCGCTCATCGTTACGCCGCTGTCTTGCGGCGTTGCAGGAAGGCGAGCCACGTCATCGCGATGGCGGCAGCGGCCATGGAACCGTCGCGCAGGAGCGTCTTCCAGGAAATGGCCTCGCCCGGTCCGAAACACCCGCAGTTGATCTGCATGCCCTTCGCGTACGCACGCACCATGAGGGTGAAGAACGTCAGCAGAAGCAGGGAAAGGACGGTCCCGGAGATGCGCAGCCAGATGCCGGCCATCACCATCAAGCCAAGGGCCACCTCGAGCCACGGAATCACGCGCGCTGCCGTTTCCGCCATGGCGAGCGGCAGGACATCGTAGGAGTTAATGCTCATGGCGAACAGTTGCCACGGGTCGCGAAGCTTGACGTATCCGGCGTAAACGAAGATGCCGCCCAGAACGATGCGCGCCACGAGCATGAAGATCCTCGCGGCTTTACTTGTGGCGAAACTCGGCTCCGCTAAATCGGTTTTGCCCGGCGCTATCATTTCATGCCATCTACCATCGAGCGGAAGAGCGGATAGGTCAGCCCCTGCCATGGTAGCGAGAACCGCTGCATTCCGTGCGAGAGAAAGAACGAGGGCGTAGAGTCCACTCTAAGGCGCGTGCCCAGATCGACATCGCTCTGTACTTCGGCGAGCACGCCCGGGTCTTTCGCCAGCGCCTGCACTTTTTTCTGTTCGGCTGGCGTCAAGACGCCGGCTATGATGTCCCAAAACTTGACCTGAGGGTTGGCCTCGCTGTACCACGATGGCTGCTTTTGAAACAGAGCGTCCGCCACGACATCGTACTTGCCGATGCGCGCGGCGGCGGTTGCATACGCGGCAACTTCGCGCGACAGCTTGTGCGCCGGGATATTCAAAGGAAACTCATGACTCACGATGTATAGTTTTCCAGTGGGGCCGTAGTCGCGCTCGATCTGCGGCAACATGTTCATATGGAAATTGCGGCAGGCAGGGCACTCGAAATCGCTGAAGATATCGAGGCGCACCGCGGCCGCCGGGTTCCCGAACGCCTTATTTGTATCGGCGGGCAACGGCTGGCCCAGACACGGAGTCAGCGCAACCAACAAGAGAGCGCAAAGCTTCATTTTTTTATTCTACTTCGGCGGAGCGCGCCGGGTCAGGTTCTGCGTCACTTTGTCGTCGTCATGGATTTCGATCTCAGTGAGCACGTCCTGATAATCTTCGAGCACGCCCTTCGCCGCTGCCGCGTCTCCATCGTCCAGGGCAACCAGGCGATACTTGCCCGGCGCAAGGTCGCGGAAGCGATAGTTGCCGGCAGCGTCCGCCGTCGCAAGCGTCACGGCGGGACGTTCGGCATTGCGATCTTCGAGCGACAGCGCCACCCGCGCATTGGCCGCGGGGCCGTTGCCGTCGCTCACCACTCCTGATATTTCGGCCACCGCCGAACTGATCAGCACGCTCAACGGTTCGCCGTTCGCGCCATTGCGCAGATCGAGCACGCTGCCTTCGGTGGTGTCCGTACCTAAGCGCAACGATCGGATGAAGACGCCGGGCCGTGAGAGAACTACTCGATATAGGCTGGGCAGAAGATCGGTCACTGTGAAACTGCCATCGTCGTGAAAGGTGGCGTGGATCCGCTGGCGTTGCTGCGATCAGATCGATCAGCCGCAACGCCGGGCGTGGCGTTTTTGTCTTGGGCCGATCATCATCGTAGTCGAATTGGCCCGAGATCGAGATTGGCGGCATCATCCGCAGTTCGACACGGTCGATGTTTTTGCCTGCGACTTCGATGTCCGCAATCGTCGTCCTCAGGCGCTGTCCTCCCAGATTCGCACTCGCGAAAAGGCGATACTTTCCGGGGTCTACGTTTGGGATCTCAAACGCGCCATCTTGGCCGACTCCGGCCACCCTGGATCTGCCGCCAGATCCGAGCATCAGCTGAATAAGCGCGTTTCGCGGCGCGCCCAAAACGACGCCGCGCACGAATACGACCGGCGTGCGGGTCATGTTAATCGCAACGCCGCTGCTCTCGGTGTCCGGACGAACTTCGACGCGCGTCGCGGCGGCGGGTTCCAGCGCATTCGGGAAGTAAGTTGGCGAGTAATGAATCTGCTCGGTTCCATCGGTGCGAATCTCCGGCTGGAACGGGACGAACTCTTGCCCCGCGCGGACACGGTATTTGCCCGGCGCGAGGCCGCCGATTCGAAAATTGCCATTCGCATCGGTGGTCGATTGCGGACCTTCTCCCGTGCCGTCGTCAGCCGTCACGGCGGAGCCTTCCATGGGCACGTTGTCCACGCCAGTGACGCGTCCGGAAATCGAACCCGTGGGCGTGAGCTTCACCGCAAGATCGTCCTTCTTATCGCCGGGTTGCAACACGATATCGAAAGCGCGGCGTCCATCGCGCGCGGCGGACATCACGTAGCCGGTGCGCTTTGCGGTCATCGTGTACGTTCCCTTGGGAATGTTTCCGATGGAGAACTTGCCGTCGGCGCCCGTAGAGGCCGCATAGACCGGGCCGTCGTCTTTCGCGCTGTCGATCAAATGCACCTGCACTCGCGCCAATGGCGCTCCCGAGATGGACTGCGTCACCACGCCTTCCACGCTCGCGAGCTTTTCATCTGGAGGCGTAGGGCTTTGCGCAATAGCCAGCGCGCCCGCCATGAGGAATGCGGCAAGTAGACGCTTACTTCCCATTGCCGGTATCCTTTGTTGCGACGTGCAGGTCCTTCACCAAGCGGTCGCCCTCTTTAACTTCAACCTCCGTCGCGCCTGCGGCGAGAGCCTTCACCATATCCGGGTTGGAGACATCGCCAGAATGGAGCGGATCGACGGCGAGCAGCCAGTATTTTCCCGGCCGAAGGCTTCGGATGCTATAGCGGCCATCGGTTGCGAAGCCCCTCAGTTGCTCGCGCTCCGGTGGATCGTCGCCCGAAGGACTATTCAGCAGGCGGATTTCCGCCAGCGTGTTCAAGGGTGCGCCGTCTTTATCGAGAACCGCTCCCGATATTTGCGCGCCATTGGCGTCGATGACTAGCTTTAGGTGCGAACCCGCGGCGCCGCGGGAAAGATCGATCTCGCCGTTCGACGACTCGGCGCCATCCAACTGCATGGTCTTGATGTATGCGTTCTCTGCCAAGGGCTGCACGATCACGCGATACTTGCCGGGAAGGACGCCGGCGATGCGGAACGCGCCTTCCTTGTTTGTGTCGCCTTCGGCGCCCGGCTTTGAGAAAACGCGTGTCGCGAGCGGTTGCAGCACCACCTTGAAGGGACCCGAGCCAGCCGGCGCCTCGATGGTTCCGGTCAAGTTGCCGGCCCCTATCAAGGCGAGCTCGATATTCGCCGCGTTGGCGCTATCGGGCGTCACTTCGACGGTCTGGCTCTGCATCACGACGCCTCCGGTGTTGTACATCGCTTGCAGCCAGTAATGGCCGGGGCGTGCGTTGGGGATAGAGAATCTGCCGCCGGCATCGGTCGAAGCCGGATCGAGCGCGGTGGGGTCGTCGGGATTGTCGCCCATTCGCACGCGGACCCACGGGCGCGCGGCGTCCGGAATGCCGGTGACCACGCCGGCTATGGTCATGGGATGAACCTGCAATAGATGGATATCGAACGGCCCGGCGGTCTCTCCCGCTTTTACCTCGACCACGGACGCGCGGTTCCGAATGGGTGCGCTTGGGTAGTAAGTCGTGGAATACAGCGAGACGGAAGTGCCGTCGGTGCGAATCTCTTTGAGGTTCGAGTCGACGGGAGGATCTACTTTCAAGCGATACCGGCCGGGTCCGACGGGAATATGAAACTCGCCGCGGTCATCGGTCTCGGCTTCGCCTCTGCCCGGCGTGACCGACAAATACTCGTCGCCCGATAACTGCTCGACCTCTACGTTGATGCCGTCCATGGCTTCGCCGAATTCGTCCAACACGCGGCCGGTAAGCACGGCATGCCGTACCATTTCTAATTTAAGATCGGTGACGCGCTGGTCGGGCTTTAGAGTGACGCTGGGGAGTACAGCCATCCCCTCGAGCTTTCCGGCGGTGAGATAGCCGGCCGAAATGCCACGTACCATGTAGATCCCGGGGGCGATGTTCGCGATGGAGAATCGCCCCGTTTTTCCGCTCTCGGCGCCGTAGTTGAGTTGAGATGGGCCGGGGCGCTCCGTCATGAGCCTTACGTGGACGCCGCTCAGCGGCTGCCCAGTGGAGATGTCAATAGCCACCCCTTCGAGGCTGGCGTTCTGCGCGTGGAGACAAGAGCCCAGCAAGAGAAGCAGCGGCAGCGCGCCAGTGAGACGTGCGGACACTCAGTCATTTTACTCGCTGCGCAGTACCGCCGCGGGGTCGATGCGCGAAGCACGACGCGCCGGCACGTATCCGGCAACGAGGGCTACCGCCAGAAGCAGCGCCGACGCCGCTACGAACGATGCGGTATCGGTTGCCTTTACGCCGAATAGAAGCGATTCGAGAAAGCGGGTCAGGTAGAAACTCGCGCCGAGACCGGCCGCAACGCCACAGACCGCCAGCGCCATGCTCTGCCACAGCACGATGCGCATGACCTCGCCTGTCTGCGCCCCTAAAGCCATGCGCACGCCGATCTCTCGCGTGCGCCGGCCCACGGCTTCGGATACCACGCCGTAGATACCAACCGCCGCAAGGCAAAGCGCCAGCAATCCGAATGCGGCCAGCAGCAAGGTCTGCGTGCGCCGATGTCCGCCGGATTCGGAGACAAGAGAGTTCATGGTCTGTACGTCGTAGACGGGCAACTCCCGGTCGAGGGACCAGACGGTTTCACGGACCGCTGTCGCCAGCGCCAGAGGATCGGTTTTTGTATGAACGACGAGATCGAGGTTCGGGTTAGGAAACCGAAGCCAGGGTACGAAGAGCTCGGCCGACACGCCGGCCTCTCTGCCGCGATGACGCACGTTACCCACCACTCCTACGATCTCGGTATATTCGGGCGCGCCATACAGACGGATGCGCTTGCCGAGCGCGCGCCCATCGGGATAGAAGCGGTCGACAAAGGCTTGGTTCACGACGGCGAATGCCGCTCCCTGTGTGAAATCTTCGTCCGATAGCGTTCGGCCGGCGATCGCCGGAATGCCCATGGTGTGAAAATAATCGGCGCTCACCACGCTTACCGGCACGTTCGGTCTGCGCGGCGGCGGCGGTTCCGGCCGGCCTTCGAAGAGGACGGATCCGCTCAGGGTGTAGTCGCTCAGCGGCAAGGCGCTCGTAGCCGCCGCCGATTCCACACCTGGCAGCGCGCGAACGCGTTCCAGAAGCGCGCCGGTGAACTGTTCCCGACGCGCCACGTCCGGATAGTGCGATAGCTGGAGCCGCATTTTGGCGGTGAGCATGTTCTCGGTGCGAAACCCGAAATCGACGGCGAGCACCTGTTGCAAGCTTCGGAGCAGCAACCCCGCGCCAACCAACAAACAGAGCGCAACCGCCACTTGCGCCGCCACCAGCGCCGGACGTAAGTACGTGCGCCGCAAACCAGCAACGGAAGATCCACCGCTCTTTAAAGTTTCATTCAGTTGCAGGCGGGGACCCGCCAGCGGAGGAACGATGGTTGCCGCCAATCCGGCTATCGTCGAGAGAATCGCGCAGGCAGCCCAGACGACCCAGCCCGTCCGCAGGTCGCCCGGGCCGGCCACAGCGATTCCCGGCGCATGCGCGAGCAGAGCCAGAGTCCCATTCGCAGCTCCGATACCCAACCCGCCCGCGATCGCGCTCAGCGTCAGATTCTCCACAATCAGCCAGCGCGCAAGCCGAACGCGACTCGCGCCGAGCGCAACCCGCAGCCCGATTTCTCGCTGCCGTCCCGAGATGCGAGCGACCTGGAGATTGGCGACATTGGCGCACGCGATCAGAAGCAGAAGGCACACTGCGCCCAACAGCGCCGCCAGCGCGGGACGCCGGCTTCCATTCAGCCGTTCTTGCAGCGGAACTATTATCGGCTTGGCATGCAAAAGCGCATCTTGAAAGAAAGGAGGAATCTCTGCGCGGTTACGTTGCGTGATTGCCTGCAAATCGGCCGCTGCCTTTTGCGGCATCGCGCCGGAGTGGAGCTTGCCGATTACCTGGACCATGATCGATCTGCGATCGGACCACTGGAATCCGGGGCCGGTGAGGGCGATCAGCAAATCGACATCGCCGTCGCCGGGGAAGCGAAACCCGGCGGGCAAGACGCCGGCGATGGTGTATTGCCGGCCATCGAGCGTAATGGAAGCGCCTATCGCCGATGACTTCGCGCCGAAGCGCCGCCGGAAGAATGCATCTGTCAGCAGCGCCGCGCCGGACGATGCCGAGCGGCTGTCGGATTCCATGAAATCGCGCCCCGCCGCCGGATGCAATCCCAGTGTTGCCAGGAATTTGGACGAGACTGCCGCGACGTGGATGCGTTCCGGTTGGCCGGGCGCGGTGAGATTTTCGTCGTCGGGAGACCATGCGGCCACGCCGTCGAGACTTGGCGCGTTGCCATTCCAGCCTGCGAATTCCTGCGAAACAATGAATGGCATTCCGCCGGTGATCTGCCGTCCGATGAATACAAGCTGCGCGGAGTCAGGGTAGGGAAGCGGTTGAATCAAAGAGCGGTAAAACACGGAAAAGATCGCGGCGTTCGCCCCGATGCCCAACGCAAGCGATAGCGCAGCCGCGGCCGTGAATCCCGGATGCCTCGCCAGGTTGCGGATGGCGCAGCGGACGTCTTGCGCGAGCCCGGTGAACCAATGGAAACGGCACGCCTCGCGGCAACGCTCCTTGACCTGCGTCATGCCCTCAATTTGGAGCAGTGCGGCGCGCCGGGCGGCTTCGGGCGACATGCCGGCGCGGATGTTTTCGTGGATTGCGAGTTCCAGGTAGGCGCTAAGCTCGGCATCCAGCTCGGTTTCGGAAGGGCCGCGGCGCAGCTTCATATAGAATATCTATAAGAAGAGTATGCCTGGAATTGCGCGATGTCAAGCTTCGTGGCCAGGTGGGCCGCTAGGCGGCGTCGAACGCAACCTTTTCGTAGAGATCGGCCAGCTTCAGCCGGCAGCCGACCGACTCCAGCGTCAGCACATCTTCGAGCTCGCCAAAGGATCTTAGCAGCCAAAGGCCGCTCGCTTGACGCACGAAAAGATCGCCATGGATACGATCGGAAGCAAGTAAGAGGTATTCGGTGAAAGAAGGAATGGATTGATATAGCTCGAATTTGCGGCCGCGGTCGTAGGCCTCGGTAGAGGGCGACAGCACTTCGACGATCAGGTTTGGATTCAGGAGCGCGTCGACTTCTTCATCCAAATATTGAGGTTCTCCGCAGACTGCACTAGTGTCGGGATAACAGAAGTGTTTGGCAGCGGTGCGCACTCGCATATCGCTGGAATGAACGACGCACGATCGCGAGCGGAAGTTGGTCCACAGTGCTCCGTGCACGTTGCCCGCAATCAGATCGTGCCCTTTCCGCACGCCCGACATGGCGAACATCTCGCCGTTGAAGTATTCGCTCTTGTACGGCGCTTCGCGTTCAATCGCCAGGTATTGTTCGGGCGTGAGAAATGTCTTGGGTTGCGTGGACATATCTAGCTTCGGTCGAACTCGACCTTTTCGTAAAGATCGGCGAGCTTCAGCCGGCAGCTCACCGATTCCAGCGTAAGTTCATTGTTCAATTCGCCAAAAGAACTTCGTAACCAAAGGCCGCCTGGCTGTCGCACGTAGAGGTCGGCATGAACGCGGTCGGACGCGAGCAACAAATACTCCGTAAAGGAAGGAATCGACTGGTACAACTCGAATTTGCGGCCGCGGTCATAGGCCTCGGTAGACGGCGACAGCACTTCCACAATGAGATTCGGGTTCAGCAGCGTGTCGCGCGTGAGATCGAGAAACTGCGGCGCTCCGCAGGCGGCGGTGACATCGGGATAAACGTAGTGATCCGGCCCGACGCCTACGCGCATGTCGCTGCCGTAAACGCGGCACGGGCGGGCGCGAAGTTGTCCCGACAGCTCACGTACTGTATTCGAAGAGACGAGATTATGACCTTCCCGCGCCCCAGCCATGGCGAGCATTTCTCCAGCGTGGTATTCGCTCTTGTAGGGCGCTTCGCGCTCTATCGCCAGATATTGTTCCGGCGTCAGAAACGTCTTGGGCTGGGTGGACATTGGCCTACGGCTATTGTAGCCAGTCCGATACTCCGCATTGAATTCACCCTGTAACCTCCTTTATACTGAGTCGATTCGGTTCGTATCGGGTGAACTCGTTGAAGCCTTGGATCTCTAGAAAACAGGCCAAGCCCCGTTGAATACCGTATTCCAGGTTGAATTCAGGAGGATTTTCCTACATGCATCGTTTTTCGTCCGGCGCCGGACGGTTTACCGGCCGTTGCGCGCTGGTGTTGCGCGTTGTGCTTACGCTGCTTACGCTGGCAGCGTTGGCCGCGCCCTTAATGGCTCAGGAGCAGGCAGGGGGCGAGGCTAACCTCAAGCTTCCCGACCTCAATCAGGCTTCCTTCCTCGGAGGAATCGGCGGCCGTACCCTGCTCATGGGCGGGCTTGCGATCAGCGCGCTGGGCCTCGTTTTTGGCCTCATGATTTTCGTTCGCTTGAAGAACATGGCGGTGCATTCCTCGATGCGCGAGGTGTCCGAACTCATCTACGAAACCTGCAAAACTTATCTCGCCACCCAGGGAAAATTCCTGATGATTCTCGAGCTGTTTATCGCCGTGATCATCGTTTTCTACTTCGGCTTCCTGCAGGCGATGGAAGCTTATAAGGTTGTGATCATCCTGCTGTTCAGCGTAGTCGGCATTTCCGGCAGCTTCTGCGTGGCTGCATTCGGCATGCGCGTCAACACTTTCGCCAACTCGCGCACGGCTTTTGCATCGCTCACTGGCAAGGCGTATCCCTGCTACGACATTCCCCTGCAAGCGGGCATGAGCATCGGAATGCTGCTGGTTTCGGTGGAACTGCTGATCATGCTCTTCATCCTGCTCTTCGTGCCGGGCGATTTGGCCGGCTCATGCTTCATCGGGTTCGCCATCGGCGAATCGCTAGGCGCGGCTGCATTGCGCGTCGCGGGTGGTATCTTCACCAAGATCGCCGACATCGGCTCGGACCTGATGAAGATTGTCTTCAAGATCAAGGAAGACGACGTGCGCAACCCCGGCGTAATCGCCGATTGTACGGGCGACAACGCGGGCGATTCGGTCGGTCCGTCGGCCGACGGTTTCGAAACCTACGGCGTTACCGGCGTTGCGCTGATCACGTTCATCCTGCTGGCGGTGCCACGACCCCATGGTGCAGGTTCAGCTACTGGTGTGGATCTTCGCCATGCGCGTCATGATGGTGATTTCTTCCGGCATCGGCTACTTCATCAACGGGGCTATCGCCAAAGCGCGCTACAGCGAGCTTCCGAAAATGAATTTCGAAGCGCCGCTCACCACGCTGGTGTGGCTCACTTCCATTCTATCCATCGTTCTCACCTATATCGTCAGCGCGAAGATGATTCCGACTCTGGGCGGTGACGATTCGCTGTGGTGGAAACTCTCAACGGTTATTAGCTGCGGAACGCTGGCGGGCGCGCTCATTCCCGAACTCGTGAAGGTCTTTACTTCCACCCATTCGCGGCATGTACGCGAAATTGTCACCAGCTCACGCGAGGGCGGCGCATCGCTGAATATCCTTTCCGGATTTGTGGCTGGTAACTTCAGCGCTTTCTGGCTAGGCATGACCATGATGTCTCTCATGGCGGTAGCGTATGCGGTCAGCACCACCGGCCTCGGCGTTCTAATGGTGAAACCGGAGGCGGCCGCGGTATTCGCTTTCGGTCTGGTGGCCTTCGGATTCCTCGGCATGGGGCCCGTAACGATCGCCGTCGACAGCTACGGCCCAGTCACCGATAACGCGCAATCTGTCTATGAGCTCTCGATGATTGAAACACTGCCGAGTATTGAGAGCGACATTCAGAAGAATTTCGGCTTCAAGCCCGAATTCGAGAGGGCTAAGGAAAATCTGGAAGAAAACGACGGGGCGGGGAATACGTTCAAGGCGACATCCAAGCCGGTATTGATCGGCACGGCGGTGGTCGGGGCTACCACCATGATTTTCTCCACCATCGTTGCGCTGACGCACGGTCTGACTACTAACATGGAAATGCTGTCGTTGATGCATGCGCCCTTCCTGCTGGGCTTGATCACCGGCGGCGCCGTAATCTACTGGTTCACTGGCGCGAGTACGCAGGCCGTCACCACCGGCGCATACCGCGCGGTGGAATTCATCAAGGCCAATATCAAGCTGGAATCGAGTGAAAAGGCATCGGTGGCCGATTCGAAAAAAGTGGTCGGCATCTGCACGCAATACGCGCAGAAGGGCATGTTGAACATCTTCTTGACGGTGTTCTTCGCGACGTTGGCGTTCGCGTTCGTCGAGCCCTTCTTCTTCATCGGGTATTTGATCTCCATCGCGCTCTTTGGCCTTTATCAGGCATTGTTCATGGCTAACGCCGGTGGCGCGTGGGACAATGCGAAGAAGGTAGTGGAGACGGAGTTGCGAGCCAAAGGAACGGCCCTGCACGACGCCACGGTTGTTGGCGATACGGTGGGCGATCCTTTCAAGGACACTAGCTCTGTCGCGCTCAACCCGATCATCAAATTCACTACGCTATTCGGATTGCTGGCGGTGTCGCTCGCTGTCGATCTGACGCAGAAGCAGGGCGCCGGCTTCACGAATATTCTGGCGGCCGTGTTCCTGGCGATCGCAATATATTTCGTATATCGAAGCTTCTACGGAATGCGTATTGAAAGTAGTAAGGAGTAACTTGAAGTATTCGAGGCTTGCGCTGCTGGCCGTGGTTGGCGGCATCTGCGCAACGGCCGCGCCGTCGCCACCGAGCTACAACAAAGACATCGCGCCGATCTTGAACGAGCAATGCGCCCTGTGCCATCGTCCAGGCGAAGTGGCGCCGTTTTCCCTGCTGACCTACCAGGATGCGTCGAAGCGCGCCGGCCTAATCGCTGCTGTGACAGCCAAGCGCTTTATGCCTCCATGGCTTCCGGAACCGGGATATGGCCAGTTCCAGCACGAACGGCGCCTCACGGACGCTCAGATCGCGCTCATCGCCGCGTGGGCCAAGGCCGGCGCGCCCGAGGGCGACGCCAAAGACAAGCCAGCGCCTCCGAAGTTCACCGAAGGTTGGAGCGCTGGCGAGCCGAACAGGGTGGTGACGATGGGCTCCGGCCACACCGTGCCCGCCGATGGCCCGGATCAATTCCTCTGCTTCGTCGTCCCGCTCAATCTCGAAGAGGATGCATATCTCCAGACCGCGGAATTCCGTCCCGGCAACCGGCGCGTGGTGCATCACGGCGTCATCTATGTGGATGAAAACGGCGCTGCCCGCAAACTGGCCGGCGCCGAAGGCAGCTACCAGTGCTTTGGCGGGCCACGCGTCACCTCCAGCGGCATCATCGCCGGTTGGGCGCCAGGCCAGGTGCAGGTCGCGGGCGATCCCGATCTCACGCTGCCCATCAAGAAGGGTTCGGATCTGGTAGTGCAGATTCACTATCACCCCTCCGGTAAGCCGGAAACGGACACGTCATCGATTGGACTTACGTTTGGCGGGCCGCCCACACGCGGTAAGACGTCGATCTTGATGGTCGATTCGAGTATCGATATCCCGCCGGGCAATGCGAACTATTTGGTGAAGACCTCGGTGACGCTAGCGCGCGATGTGGAACTGGCTTCGGTATTTCCGCACGCACATCTACTTTGCCGCGACATGAAACTTGACGCCAAGCTGCCGGGTGGCGAAGTGCAGCATCTCATCTGGATCAAGAACTGGGATTTCAATTGGCAGGGCGGTTATAAGCTCGAAGAGCCGTTGGAACTTCCTAAGGGTACGCGCATCGACTTGGCATACACCTTCGATAATTCGGCGGCGAACCCGCGAAACCCATCCAATCCACCCAAAGAAGTATCGTTTGGCGAGCAGACCACCGACGAGATGGCTGTGGCGTTCCTTGGCGTGATCCTTCCCGCCCCGGCCGATGTTGCTCCCTTCCAGCGCGATATGCGTCTGATGGCGCTGGATAACTTGATCGCCTCGACTGGCGACGTCAGCCGTTTGCGCGGCCGCGTGCCTGGGATGAACGCGGCACGTTTGCAACAATTGATGACGACGTTCGACAAGAACGCCGACGGCAAATTGGACGCAGAAGAACGTGGCGCGCTGATCGATTACCTACGCGGTGTGATGAAGTAGCGTCGTTCCGTTGCGCTAATCGCGACGCTGACGCGCCCTGCGGCGGCGCAAACCCCATAGGCCAACGATGCCCATGCCGCAAAACGCCAGCGATGCTGGTTCCGGTATGGACTGCACTGCCATCCCGTCTATTCCGCCGATTACCGAAATACCTTGTGAATTGAAGAGATTAGTGACGTCCGTGAAGCCACCTGGATCTTCGATCTGGCAGAGGCTCGGATCTGGACATGCTTGGCCGATCGACGAATCTGCTCCGCCGGGAACTCCCGCCGAAAAATCAAAATCGTCGTTGCCTGGGGAAAATAAATGGTTAACTACGCTCCCACCGTTGTCCGTGATATAGAGGTCCCACGGCTCGAGCCCCGTAAACACGCAAAACGAGCAGATATTCACATCGACGTCATTCCCCGAAAAAACATCCGTCGAACCGGTGGCAGGGGCAAACGTAAACGAGACGACATATTCAAGTGTGCTCGCACTGGCGGGTACGCTCGCAATACAAAGAGCCGCGAGGCCGGCGATTCCACATTTCCGGAAGAAATCCATTGTTTACTTTTTCTGTTTAGCTACAGATATTCAACCTAATTCAAATATCGGCCTGTTGAACTAGAATCAGTATACGTCCGGAATCTACCGGGGTAATTGGGGTTTGGACTAATCTAAAGCTACGGTAGTACTATAACTAAGAGCGGCCATTTAAGGGAGCGTTGAAGAGATTTCGTGAGCCTCCTTCAAATGCCGGCCTACTTTGGCGCCTCCAGACTTGGAGCGGCGGTCCGAAGCGCCGGAGAGGGTCCCGTTTCCAGCGGGGGGCCGAACAATTCTATCAGTTCCTCGTCGCTGACCCGCCGCCGCGCCATGATCTGGCGGCGATGCTTCACAGCGCGGGGCAGGCATTTTGCGACTCGCCAAAATGCTGGCAGCGAGCTTGGTTCCCAGAACATCGAGCCGCCCATCACCATCAGATCGCGCATCGTCATGGGCAGCCAGTAGCGGCGGTAGAGGCCCGGCGTCACATTTTTGATGCGCATCAGGAAGCGATTCTTCACCGAGTGCATGTTGATGAAGCCGGGAAGCGTGCGCCGGTTGGCCGGCGTCACCGTGCGCACGTGATGAGCGACCGCCGAGGGCGTGTAGAGGCATCGCCAGCCCAGCAATTGCGCGCGCCACGCCACATCGGCATCTTCGCGGTAGACGAAGAAATCGGGATCGAAGAAATCGCCATCCACCGCGATGTCGTCGATCATCTCGCGCCGGTACAGCGCCGCCGCCGCGCTTGCGCCGAAAACGTACTCCGGCGCGAATCGTAGCGGCGGCTGTCGGGTTCGATGCCAGCCGCGGTCGAAATGGCGCATGGCGGGGGTGAAGTAGATGCCCGCCGAATCGATGCGCGGCTCGGCGAGGCGGCTCGAAGCCCGGCGCGATCGAAAGCAGTTTGCCGCAGACCGTGCCACCGTTCGGGTCGCGCCGAACCGGCATCCAGCAGGTTGCGCACGAATCCCGGCTCCAGCAGCACGTCCGGATTCAGCGTCAGCACCCAATCGGCGCCTGCGGACGCCTTGATCGCCAGGTTTTGTCCGGCGGCGAATCCCGCGTTGCGCTGCCTGGAAATAACCTCGAATCCGTCCCGCGGAACTCGCTCCAGTATCTGCCCGAGTCTCATCGGTCGAGGCATTGTCGGCGACCACAACTCGTAGACGGACGCCGTCCTGCTCCAGAACGCTTTCGAGACACCGCCGAATATAGCGAGCGCTATTAAAGGTAACGATTGCAATACTTACTGTCGGCAGATCCACATTCATAAGACCGTTGACGTTACGGTTCAACTACACTGAAAGCGCACGGCGCTGCTATTTATTTCCGAAAAAATATTTTCCCGTCTCCTGTAGTGGAAATGGAGCTCGCGGGGTCTTTGAGGATAGCTAGCAGCATGCCGGCCGATTCGTTTGGTGAGAAGCTGGTGGGTTTTCTCCGGCAGGAAAAACGGATCTCCGAGCTGCAGGATCGCGTGGCGAAGCTGTTCGAGGAAGCCCGCGAGGATGTTTACCGGTACCTGCTGACGTTGGGCTTGCATCCGCCCAGCGCGCAGGAAGCAGTACAAGAGGTTTTTTTACGGCTCTATACGGCGCTGAAGAAGGGCGAGGATATACAGAACCCGCGCGGCTGGGTTTTCCGCGTGGCGCACAACTATGGCCTGAAACAGCGCGAGCGGCAGGCTTCGGAAGCGCCGTTCGATCCGGATCTGGAACTGCGGCTGGCGTCGCGGACGGAAGATCCGGAGCGCGGTTTGATCGAGCGCGAGAAAATGACGCGCTTTCACCGCGCGGTGGAAAGTTTGTCGGAGCAGCAGAAACGCTGCCTGTTTTTGCGGATGGAAGGGTTGCGCTATCCGGAGATCGGCGCAGCTTTGGGCATCAGCGCGTCGGCGGTGGGCGAGTTTCTTGAGGCGGGCGATGTTGCGGCTAAGGAAGGCGGGCGATGACGAGTTTCCAGTGGAGCCATCCCGAGCAGGCTTTGTTGCTGCGCTACATCGATGGCGAACTCTCGGCGGGCGAAACCCGCCAGCCTGGAACGCCACATGGAAGCGTGCTGGGATTGCCGCGCCGAAATCGAAGAGTTGAAGAAGACGGTGGCCGAATGCGTCCGCTACCGCAAGGAGGTTCTGGCGGAAGCCATGCCTGAGCCTCCACAGGCATGGGGCGATCTCTACCGCATTTGCTCGCATCGATCTTGATACAAATCAGCTTGAAAAAAATCAGAGACATCGCCTCGACAAGCCGGCCTTCCCACCTGCAGGGTGGCTCCCCCTGCCGTTGGGCTGTCGGGGCTGCAACGGCTGCGCTCGCAATTGCGGGAGCCTTTATATTGGCGGTACGCGCCTTGGCGAAGGAAACGCCCTCGGTTCACCCAATTCAGGAACTCCTCCTCTTCTCCGAGACAGCGCGGGATCTGGCGCCGCGCCACTGGAGGTTCCCTCGCGGCCGGTCGTTCCAAGCCGGCCGGCCGCAATCGACCCTGGACCAACGGCCTCGATCTCGGATGAGCTGCAGGTTTTAAGCGCTCTCCACGGGATCGGGGCCGACCTGGGCGATCCGTTGCATGTTTCTCTCTCGCAGGGCCGCGTATTGGTTGCCGGCGTCGGCGTTGCTCCCGAGCGGCAGCGGCAAATTCAGACTGCGCTCGATTCTCTCCCGCGCGTTGCGTCGGAATTCTCAGATCCCGTGGCGGCTGCTCTGCCTCTTGATACTGCCGCGGCCGTACCGTCTACCTCTTCACCCGATTCACCGGGTCCTTTTCAGGCGCGGCTCGAAGCACAACTCGGCGGGCGCGCCAATGTGGATCAATTCGCCGGGCAAGTATTGAACTGGAATGAGACCTTGATGCAGCACGCCTATGCGTTGCGCTCCCTGGCACAGCAGTTTTCCAGCGATGCCTCGCTCAGCGAAACGGATCGCGCTTCCCTACGTTCGTTAGCCAACGATCATCTGGTTGCCATGGCGGTTCCCGCGGGCAATTTCGATCGCGACATGGTCCCCGTACTAACCGGTCTCGGCGCAACCGCGCGCCCGCGTAATGCGGCTTCCGACGCCACTTGGCAAGCCTCCGCCGAACGCGTGTTTCAAGCGGCTCGTAACGTGGAGATGCTAAGCTCTAAGCTATTGGGAGTGGCGCGGGGCGAGAAGGCGAACGCTGATTCGCCATCGGAGTTGCTCGGCGCGGTGAGCGATCTACGGGCCCATTTAGAGCAAAACCTGCGGCTGCTTGGCAGATAAGTCTGCTCTCTCTCCTCTCTATTGCCTCCGCGCAAGCCCAAACCTACGCAACCGTTTACGGGAAAGTCCTAGATGGCCTTCACGCCGGGATAGCCAATGCCGCCGTCACTGTGGTTAGCCAGGAGAGTGGTTTCCGCCGCGTAACTGAATCCGATGCGGGTGGAGCGTTTCGCATGGGCGGTCTCGAGCCGGGCGCTTATAAGATCACCGTGCAAAAGGAAGGCTTCAAGGCGAGACAGGTGTTCGATGTGGCGCTCAACGGCTCAGCCGCCACGCGGGTCGATTTCCCGCTCGAGATTGGCAGCGTCCACGATACAATCGTCGTCCACGGCACTCCGCCTGTGCTGGACCGTTCCGACGCCGCTACCGGCGCGAGTTTCTCATCGGGTGACATCGCCCGCCTGCCGCTCAACGGCGGCGGGTTACTCAACCTGATCGAGATGGTTCCGGGCGCGAACGTTGTCCCCGCGACCCGCGGCGATGCCGGGCAATTCAGCGCCACCGGCCAGCGCGCTAACACCAACATCTTTACCGTGGATGGCGTCAGCGCCAATACCGGAATCGCCGCCGGGGGCCTGCCCGCGCAGGCCGGCGGCGGCACGCTTCCGGCCATCAGTGCGTTCGGCAGTCTCGATCCGTTGATCTCACTGAATGCGGTGGATGAGATGCAGGCGCAGACGTCCACCACCATTGCGCAGTTCGGGCGCATGCCCGGCGCAAACATCGGCGTGACTAGCCAGTCTGGCGCGAATCAGTTTCACGGCGAAACGCAGTATTCCAATCGCAACGAGCTTCTCGGCGCGAACGACTGGTTCGCCAATCGAGCCGGCATCGGCGTGGCTCCGGAGCGGCTCAACGATTTCACGCAAACTTTCGGCGGTCCCGTCCAGCGCGATTCCACCTTCTTCTTTCTCTCTTATCAAAACATGGGGTTACGAGAGCCATTCCTGGATACGCAGGCCGTGCCCGATTCCTTTGCCCGCGCGGCTGCGGGTCCGTGGGCGCAGGTTGCCGTGAATTTATTCCCATTGCCGAACCAGGGTTATCTGGCTCCCGGTATCGGCCAATGGACTGGGGGCAGCGATGAGCCCGCATCTCTTCAGGCTGGGAGCGTGCGCATCGATCGTGCACTAGGCTCGCGCGCGAACTTTTTTGGACGGTATGGCGATTCGCCGTCCACGAACAACTTCGGCAATTTGGCCATCGGTCATCTTGACTTGCGCTCGCAAACGCTCACGCTCGGACTGACCGCGCGTCCGCTTAGCCGCCTGACCCTCGATGCGCGGGTCAACGAATCTCAAACAGGCGCCCAATCGTCCTGGCAGGTCCCTGCCGCGGGGGAGCAGGCTGCTTGCGCGCTGCAACCGCTGATCACCGGCGTAAGTCGTCCCGGCCCGTGCGACACCGTGGTCCGTTTCACCATAGATGGCATCGGCCAGTTGATATCGGGCAACGAGGGTCTGCACCGGCTGCGTCAATTTCAAACGGTCGATACGGCCGCTCTCCGCCTGGGACAACATTCGCTGGGTTTCGGAATCGACTACCGCAGAGTAAGCGCGATTCGCCGCGATGCCGCCGGCGCCGTGGGAGTGATCGCTGACAGCCCCAACGATCTTACCGACACGCGGAACCTCTGGATATACACCAATCCCCAATTAACCGACAACGCGGAATTGACGGAGTATTCCTTATGGGCTCAGGACACCTGGCACGCTTCCTCCGCGCTTACGATAGCGATGGGACTGCGCTGGGAGTTCAGCCCTTCGCCCGTCGCAAGTGTACCGGTCTACGTTTACGATCCCGCCGCTGGGGATCTGAGTTCGACCTCCGGCGAAATCTGGCCGACCTCGTATCACAACCTGGCGCCGCGGATTGGAGCGGCTTACCGTCTCACCCAGGATGGCCGCACAGTCCTACGCGCCGGAGCCGGTCTGTATTACGATTCGAGCGTCAGCATCGCGACGGACGTTCTGGATGGCGGACCGCTGAATTCGAATCAGTTGATTAGCGGCATACACGCGCCATTTTCTGTCAATTTTATCTACGGTTTCGAATCGGGTCTGAAGCTTCCGCAGGTGCGACAGTGGAACGTCTCGCTCGACCGCGCCTTTACCGCTCACGATGTGGTTTCGCTCGGTTATGTAGGCTCGAATGGCCGTGAGTTGATCCGCCGCGAGGTGGGCGGCCCGGGTAGCGGCCCGAATTCCTGGCTTGCGCTCACCACAAACGACGGGTTTTCCAATTACCAGGCGCTCGAGTTCCACTACAGGCGGCAGTTTGCAAGCGGCTGGCAAGCCTCCGCAGCCTATACTTGGTCGCACTCCATCGATAACGATTCGAGCGACGCATCGCTGCTCTGGTTCGGCGCGGGCGCTTCTCCCAACTTCGATTTCGGTTCGTCCGATTTCGATCTGCGCCACTCGTTCAATGGTTCGCTCAGCTATCAGTTCACAGCCGGTAAGCTTAAGGGATGGCGCGCGGAATCGATCGTACGCGCGCGTAGCGGCTTCCCAATCACTGTTCTGGAAAGCGAGCAATACACCGGGATTGCATTCACCAACTTCGCCCGACCCAACTACATCGGCGGACCGGTGTGGATCTCCGGAGTTTCCGCTCCGGGCGGCATGCAGTTAAATCCTTCGGTGTTCCAAACTCTGTCCGGTGGCGTGCAGGGCGATCTGGGCCGCAATGCCATCGCCGGGCTTGGCATGTGGCAGGTGGATGCCGCCATCGGGCGCGAATTCCGCTTCCGCGACCGGTGCAAACTCGATCTGCGCATCGAGGCATTCAATGCGCTGAACCATGCGAACTTCTCCGACCCGGTGCGCTATCTGGACAGCCCGCTTTTCGGCCAATCGACATCAATGCTCAATCTGATGCTCGGCACGGGGAGCCCCGGTAGTGGGCTGGCGCCAATGCTACAAAGTGGAGGACCGCGCCTGTTAGAGGGCACCCTACGATTCTGGTTTTGAATGTAATCGGATGCCGGCCGGGAGCTACGCGCCACTCGGCCGGCGCCATTTGGTAGGAGTACTTAAGCAGAGCACACATACAAACTCCCGCTTACGGCTCAAAAATCCGTCCACGGGAGAAAATGTAACAGAAGACTCGCTTTGGCAATTACCAGCGAGGTTCGCGACGACCACCACCCCCGCCGCCACCACCGCCGGGACGCCGTCCGCCACCACCGCCACCACCGCCGCCGAAACGATTGCCGCCGCCACCGCCGCTGCCGGCGCCGAACCCACGATCCGGTTTAGGCCTCGCCTCATTCACATTGATCGATCGCCCATCCAGACTGGACCCGTTCAGCGCAGTAATCGCCTGGTCTGCTTCCCCTTCATTTTCCATTTCCACAAATGCGAAGCCGCGTGACCGGCCCGTATCGCGGTCCGTCATAATCCTTGCGCTGTTTACCACGCCGTAGCGTTCGAACAGGCTCCGTATCGATTCTTCGGTTGAATTGAAGCTCAAGTTTCCTACGAAAATATTCTTCACTCTTCTCGATCCTCCAGCCAATTTGAAAGCGGGGCTAATCAGGGAAGGAAACAACCGGATTGGCGGAAGCTATCAAACGCGCTCCAACTATATCATGACCTGTTCGCTGTTGGAAGACGGGAAATTTGTTAAACCGTAGGAAAATGGACGGATTTTGCGATGACCCCCATCCTATACTTGTGGTACAAAATTCCATTCCGCTGCGGGACGATGGCAGATGCGGCGCATCGCACCTGAGTCTGTTACGGAAACATGAATTGAACTTCGAGAAGGCGCGCTGGTTCTGACGAGCCGCCAAAAATCTTTTTTGAAATCTCTTGGCACCTTTTGCCGATATTTTCCGCTTATATCAATAGGAGCGCAAGCTTCTTTTCATAGCGGCCCGCGGCGGCAAGGAATTGGCGGATCCCCCCCATCCACCGGTACTTGCTGCCGCGAGGATCCGAGGCCATGTTGTTCGGTGCAAGCAGACAGCTACTGTCCTAACGTAATTTTGAGCAGCCGCGTGTCCCCGTTCTTGATCTCCACCGTGCTGACGCTCGACTGTCCATTCTTCTCCACGGTGATTTTGTAAGTTCCCGGCGCGAGCGAGAGTTTAGCGGGCGTCACTTCTGTCACCGTCTTGCCATTGACCTGAATGGCCGCGCCCGGCGGACTTGAACTAAGCATCAGCACGCCGGACTGAGAATGCAGAATTACGGCCGGCATCTCGTACGGACCTAACCCGATGTTCACTTCGCGATGTTCAATCTGATACCCGGGCAGCGCGATCGTGAGATTGTGTAGTCCCGGCAAAGCCTGAATCTGACACGGCGTGGTGCACGCTTGATCCGAACGCCCATCGAGCGTCACCGTGGCGCCGCCGGGACTAGTTACCAATTGGATCGGTTGCGGTCCGGCGGAGACAGTCCGCGTTGCCGGCGGGTTCGTTTTCTTTGCGGCAATCTCGGGAGACGCCGTCTGTGTTACCGGCTTGGGCACGTCTTCCGGGGGCGCGATTTTCGCGGTCGAATCGTCGCCCGACTTGGATTCCGCATGCGCCGGCGGCATTGGGCTTGGTTTAATATCGGCTACCGCATTCGAGGCAGCTGCGCCTGGCGGCGTTTCTGGAACTTTCGCCACCGGCGGGGTCGCGGCAGGCGGCGCTGCCGGTGGCTGCTCCGTCGCGTCGCTGCGCGCCGTCTGCGTGGAGTTGGTGTTCTGCCACGGACCCGCTTGCCATCCAATCAGCGCCAGCAGCGCCGCCGCCATTAAGATCGCGGCCAGGAATGGGAGAAAGCCTGTCTTCCGCGTCCGGGTCCGCTCGACTGTGGTGGTGCCCCCGCTGCGCGCCGGGCGCCGCGCCGCCGGCATAGTGGCCCCAGGCGCCATGCCTTCGGCTATGGTGGGTGCGTTCAGGCTCCCTCCGCGCGGCATGGGCTTCCAATTCTTCGCGGTGGCGCACGCCTTCTCCAGCGCCTCGATGAATTCGCTGCACGTTCGGTAGCGCGCGTCTGCCTTTTTTGCGAGCCCCTTACGCAACGCGTTGTCGATCGCCCCGCCGAGAGTGGAATTGATGCGGTGCGGCGCCATCGGCTCCTCGGCCACGATCTTGTACACGACTGTCGTAAGATGCTCGCCCGTGTACGGCTTCTCGCCCGTCAGCATCTCATAGGCGATTACCGCCAGCGAGAATTGATCGCTCCGTCCATCCACCGGCTGTCCCTGCACCTGTTCGGGCGACATATAGTGCGGCGTTCCCACGATCGATCCGGTCATGGTGAAATGATCGGACGCGGTGATCTTTGCGATGCCAAAATCGGTGATCTTGGCCGTGCCGTCGCCCGCGATCATGATGTTCGCGGGCTTGATATCGCGATGAACGATCCCCTTGCCGTGGGCGTAATCGAGCGCCGTGGCAGTCTGCGCCAGAATGCTGAAGATGCGATTGGGCGCGAGCGGCTGGGGCTCGGAGAGCAACTGGTCGAGGGTCGGGCCGTCCACGTATTCCATGGCGATATACGCCAGTTCGCCCTGCTGTTCGACATCATAGATGGTCACGATGCCGGGGTGCGAAAGAATACCTGCCGACCGCGCCTCGCGGAACAGGCGTTCGCGCAGCCGTTCCTGTTCGTCCGGCTTACGGATGTCGCCGAGTTGAATGGTCTTGATGGCCACGGGGCGGCCGATGTTGGGATCGATGGCGTGATAGACCACACCCATCGCGCCGCGGCCCAGTTCCCTGACGATCTTATAGCGACCGATGCGGTCCATTCAGTTCTAGGAATAGCACATGGCTCGTTGGCATCATGCAGTCATATCCAGCCTGGCGCGGACAAAGCGATTTCGCTTGAATTCGATGCAGCGTCAATCCGCCTTTAAACCGCTCAGCGGCACGCGGTCAGGCGGCGCATCCGCACGCGGCCCCAAGTAGGTGATTGCCAATGCCGTCAGCACGACCACCCCACACCCGATCACGTTGTACCAGAGCCAGGAGATACTCGTAAAGAGAAACGCCGAGAAGATCGCCACCTCGCCGGCCAACATCCCGATAAATGTGGCCGTCCCGCCCACGCGCCGGAATCCGAAGGCCAGCACGAAGCACCCCAACAGCGAACCATAAAACAGCGAGCCCACAACGTTCACCGCCACGATCAGCGATCCCAGCTTCTTCCCCCAGCCGGCGAACATCACGGCATAGACGCCCCAGAACAGCGTGGCCACGCGCGAGGCCATCACATAATGATGATCGCTCGCGTGCTTTCTGATGTGGCGGCGATAGATATCGACCACTGTCACGGTGGCGAGCGAGTTGATCTCCCCCGAGCTCGCCGACATGGTGGCTGCGAAGATCACCGCGATCACCAGCCCGACCAAACCCACCGGCAGATAGTGCGTGACGAACGTCAGAAAGATGTAGTTGGTATCCTTGAAGCCCTTCTCTCCTCCCGATAACTCGACAAGCTTTTCCGCTCGCGTATGCGCCTCGGTCATATCGCTCTGCGCCGTGCGATAGGCCGCCATTTCACGGCTTTCAGCCGCGGCATCGCCCTCGCGATGCGCCGCCGCCAGCGCCAGAGCCGCCACGCGGCGTTGATCGGAACTCGTCTCGAAGCGCTTTGCCACCTGCGCGTATTCCGCATTCGACTGGATGCGCGTCAACTGGGCATGCTCGAACAGCAGCGGCGGCTGCACGAACAGGTAGAACACGAACACCATCGCGCCGATGAACAGAATGAAGAACTGCATCGGGATCTTGGCCACGGCGTTGAATAACAGGCTCAACCGGCTGGCCGTTACCGATTTCCCGGTAAGATATCGCTGCACTTGGGATTGATCGCATCCGAAGTAAGAGAGGAACAGGAACGTGCCGCCCAATAGCCCGCTCCATACGTTGTAGTGATCTTTCCAATCGAAGTGCGTGGTCACCGCGTTCAGCCGCCCCGCCGCGCCCGCGAGATATACCGCGTCGCCAAACGAAATCGAGCTCGGCAGCAGCACGATCACGGTGACCAGCGACGCGATCAATCCCGAGAAAGATCACGCACATCTGCTGTACATCGGACCACGTTACGGCCTTGATGCCGCCCAACACCGTATAGCTGACGACCGTGATTCCCATGATGAGCGTGGTCACGCGTTCCGGCCATCCCAAAATTACCGAGAGCACGATCGCCGGCGCATAAATGGTCAAGCCAGCCGAGACCCCGCGCTGCGCCAGAAAGATCAGGCTGGCCAGAGCGCGCGTTTTGCCGTCGAAGCGCTTCTCCAAGAATTCGTATGCAGTGTAGACCTTGGCGTGGTGGAATACGGGGACGGCTGTGGCGCAGATGATCACCATCGCGATCGGCAGTCCGAAATAGAACTGCACGAAGCGCATGCCGTCGATATAGGATTGCCCGGTAGTCGAGATGAATGTGATCGCGCTGGCCTGCGTGGCCATGATGGAGAGCGCCATCGCGTACCACGGCATGGTTCGGCCGGCCAAGAGGTAACGATCTACGGTGTTACTGCCGCGGCTGCGGTAGAGGCCGTAGGCGACGATCGAAACCAGCGACGCGATCAGGACAATCCAGTCTGCCGTTCTCATCGATGGGCCCGCGTAAAGAAGTAGAAGGCGGTAATCACCGCCACAAGGTAGATCAACACCGCCGTATACACCCGTTTCCAGGTGCCCAAAAAGGGCGGGGCGTCGTCGGGTTCGGCGGACATGCATCCATGTTAGTGCAGATTCTTCGACACGGCGGGAACTTTTGGCGCGTTTGCGGCATTACAAGCAGTAGATGGGACCCGCCACGCAATGATCAGCGACGAAGCCCTGATGCTCGAATTCCAGCGCGGTTCGCGCGCGGCCTTCGAGGAGATCTTCGCGCGTCATCGCGATGCGCTCCATGGATTTTTCCGGCGGCGTCTGACGAACGCGGCGCAAGCCGACGATTTGACGCAGGAGACGTTCCTCGCGGTCCTGCGGGGCGCAGCCCGCTACGAACCGCGCGCCTTGGTGCGGACCTATTTATATGCCATCGCGCTCAAACTGGTTTACGGCGCGCGAAGGGCACGCGGTGTTATGCCGTTGGAGGGCGACGTTCCATCGACTTCCGAACCCGACCACTCCCTTTGGGTTCGCCAGGCGTTGGCGCGCATGGAGCCGGAAGAACGGGAGATCCTGATGTTGCGCGAATATGAGCAATTGAGCTACGCCGAGATCGCCGAACTGCTGCGCATTCCCGTGAACACCGTGCGCTCGCGGCTTGTTCCGCTCGCGCATGGCATTGAGGAGCCGCCTGGAACCCGAGGTGAAAAATGCCTGACATCCGCCACGCAATTGAACCCGAAGAGATGATGGCCTATCTCGATGGCGAACTTCCCGCCGCGCGAGCGGCCGAGGCCATGACCCATCTCGAGCGCTGCGTGCGATGCCAGAAGCTGGCTGCGGACCTCCAGCGCGTGTCGCAAGAAATGGCGACCTGGGAAGTGGAGCCACCGCGGGCGATGGCGGCGCCGATTGTCGAGCCCGAGCGGCGGAAATGGACACTCCGGAGTGCGATTCCCGTACCTGTATATGCGATCGCCTTGGCCTCATGTCTGGTGATCGGCCTGATGGTAGTCGTGTCGCCGAAAATCGGCCGCCAGTCGGGCATCCTTCGCCAGGCTCTCGGTCGCCGGCCAGTTGCCAAGGAATTCGGCAGTTGAGCGACGAGATGGACTCCGCTTCCACCCGAGCGGTGACCGTGAGCCGGGCATTGCCCGCGCCGCCGCCCCAATCGACGCCCACGCCGGCCGCCGGCCCTATGATCGAGCGGACCGCCACGATCGATCTCGCCGCGCGCGATTTCGATCAACTCCGCGGACGCATCGATTCCCTCCTCGCGCGCCGCCACGGCTATCTCGCCGAACTCACCGTCAACGCGCCGCAAGGCGCCGGACGCTCGCTCAGTGCTACTCTTCGAATCCCAGCCGCCGAGCTGGATGCCGCGCTTACCGAGCTTCGCCAACTCGGCCGCGTCGAAAACGAATTGCAAAAGGGCGAAGACGTTACCCGCGCTTATGCCGATCTGGTCGCCCGCCTCGCCAATGCCCGTAGCACCGAGCAGCGTCTCGCGCAGATGCTCGCGCAGCGGACCGGCAAGCTCACCGACGTGCTCGAAGTAGAGCGCGAAATCTCCCGCGTCCGCGGCGAAATCGAGCAGATGGAGGCCGAACGCCGCACCACCGCCGATCAAGTAGTGTTCGCGACCGTCCAGCTTAACGCCCGCGAGGATTACCAGGCGCAGCTTCGTCTCTCGCCCGACTCCACGCTGGCGCGCTTCAGAAACGCCCTGGTGGATGGGTACAAGAACCTCGTCGGCGGCTTAGTCGGCGTCGCGTTGGCGCTGATTACCTACGGACCGGCCGTGCTGTTGTGGGTGACCCTCGCCCTTCTGGTTGGCCTCTGGCTCATCAGACGCAGGAAGTCGCCGGGCTCGCAGCCTGGCTCATAATCTGAGCGAGTCAAACGCGCATACAACGACACCTCATCCACGCCCATCGCGGCAGGCGAAGGCCGCGGGAACCTGGCCCGGCTGCGCTGGGCTATGAAGGCCAAGGCTTAGCGTTCGCGGGCTGACTCCCAATCCGCGCCAGTACTGGTATTTGATTTTCTATTAGTGGACCGAATGCCTGTAGACGACCGTGAGATTCCGGGCTAGAATCAATCAATTAATTCAATTTAAAATGTTCCATGGGTGATCGGGCGGCCCGTGGGCGAAAAGGATGATTCGTGGGAAAAACTTACGGAGCAGAGCCTGTAAAACGAGCGCCGGTAGCAGCCAGTCTGGCGCAAGAACTTAAGAGCAATCCGGAATGGCGGGCGCGCTTGAGTACATGGGGTGTTTATGCGGCCGCAACGGGCGCGACTCTCGCCATGGCTTCCAATGCCGATGCCAGCATCATTTACGGCGTCGCCAACGTTTCGGCGTCAATTACGCCGAATGCGCCTTTCGACTCAGCATCCAACGCTTTCCAGATTGCCGGCCGCAAGGTTGAAATTGGCATCGGAGAATCACGATTCTCGAGCGGCTTCTCTATATTCGCAGGGATAAGAGGCGTGGGGCCCGTTCTCTTCGCAGATCAAGGCTCGGCGAGCCTCATCAATTTCAATCGAGGCCAATCGATCCTTACGGCCGGGGGATTTGCTTCAAGGTATGGGCTCGCAAGGGCCATTGTGCGCGGCAGCGGCTCCGGTGGCGGCAGCAGTTCCGGTGGCAGCAGTTCCGGCAATGCCGGCAGCAATTTTGGCACTGCCATCTTTGGCAATTTTGCAAGCGGTAAGACCGGGTTTGCCGGATTCCTGTTGCAAAAAGGCGCCTCCCAGTTGGATTTTGGGTGGCTCAGGATCAAGGTGTCCGACCCCAACAGCGTTGGATATATGACGGAGATTCAAGCCCTCGATTGGGCATACAACGATACCGCCTTCGGTCCAATCGCGGCAGGCGAAGGGGCGGCGGCGCCGGAGCCCGGCACGGCTGCTCTGGCGTTGTTGGCAAGCGGGGCCGTCGGACTGCTGGCCTGGCGCCGCCGCCGTCGCGCATGAACCCCCTTACTCCGCTTTAGCTGAATCTCGACTTTGAGTCAGAAACTGATCTTTGTCGGCTGGGATGCCGCCGATTGGAAGGCCATCAATCCTCTCATGGACGCTGGCCAGATGCCCCATCTGCGAAATCTGGTCGAGAGCGGCGTCATGGGACGCGTTGCGACGCTCAATCCGCCGCTCTCGCCGATGCTGTGGACGTCGATCGCCACCGGCAAAAGGCCCTTCAAACACGGTATCCACGGCTTCTCGGAGCCCACGCCCGATGGCCGCGGCATTCGGCCCGTTACGAATCTCTCGCGCACCGCCAAGGCCGTGTGGAACATTTTCAACCAAAATGGATTGCGCAGCATTGTTATAGGATGGTGGCCGAGCCAGCCGGCGGAACCCATCAACGGCGTCATGGTTTCCGATCAGTATCAAAAGGCATTCCGCCCTTTTGGCGACGACGGGACCGCGGGCTGGCCGCTTTTGGCCAACGCTGTTCATCCTCCGGAACTTCATCAAACGCTGGCGGAGCTTCGCATGCACCCGCAGGAATTGGCGGGCGCCATGGTGGAGGCCTTCGTTCCCTTGTTGGCGAAGGTGGATCAGGATAAAGACCGGCGCCTTTCGATGCTCTGCAAGACCATCGCCGAGTGCGTCAGCATTCATTGCGCCGCTACATGGCTCATCGAAAACCAGCCGTGGGATTTTTTCGCCGTCTATTACGATGCGATCGACCACTTCTGCCACGGCTTCATGCGATACCATCCGCCGCGCCAGCCGTGGATTCCAGAGCGGGATTTCGAGCTGTACTGCAACGTCGTCGCCACGGCCTACCGTTTTCACGATCAGATGCTCGGTACGCTGTTGAGCAAGGCGCCTGCCGATACCCGTGTGGCGCTGATGTCCGATCACGGCTTTCATCCGGACCACTTGCGTCCCCGCGCCATTCCCGATATCCCGGCGGGTCCGGCGATCGAACACAGCCCCTACGGCATCCTGGTTCTCAACGGCGATGGAATCAAGCGCGACGAGCGAATTTATGGCGCCAGCGTACTCGATGTTGCGCCCACGCTGCTTGCTCTTTACGGTCTGCCTGTAGGCGCCGATATGGATGGACGGGTACTCACGGCTGCCTTCGAGGATCCGCCTGAAATCGCCGTCATTCCCAGTTGGGAGGACGTGCCGGGCGAGGATGGACGACATCCGTCGGACACGCGGCTGGACCCCATCGCCGCTGCCGAAGCCCTGGAGCAGCTTGCGGCGCTCGGCTATATCGAAAAGCCGGGCGCGGACGCTGCTCACAACGTCGAACGCACCGTCCGCGAGCTGCGCTACAACCTGGTGGAGGCGTATCAGGACGCCAATCGCCATGCCGATGCGATCGGCATCGCGCGGGATTTGTGCGCCCGCGACCCCGACGAGCAAAGGTATGCGCTCAAGCGGTTTCTTTCGTGCCAAGCCCTTGGGCTGGTGGCGGAGATGCGCGAGATTGTTGACGATATGGACGGCCGCCGCCGCGCGCTCTACGAAGAGGCGGTGGAAAAGATGAAGCCGTTCCGCGATCTGGTGGTGCGCCGCTTCGATGAGAAGAAAGCCGCTGCGGGAGAAACGGCCGATGCCGAGGAGCGCGAGCGTGAAATCGCCTATGAACTCGATCCTCGGGCCAATCCCGGGGAGGCGCGCGAGCTGCTCTTGCAGCCCGATGAGCGCGCCGAAATGGAAAAGTGGCGCAATCTTGTCCGGTATCAACCTGCGCTGTCCTATTATCTTCAAGCGCAGGTTTTAACGGCGGAGAAACGATGGTTTGAAGCGCTCGCCGCCCTGCAGCGCATTCGCGCGGTTCATCTGGCGCGGCCGGGCTTGCTGCTGCAGGCCGCAGAGCTTTACCGGCGTTTGGGACGCGCCGAAGAAGCCGAAAAAACCTATCGCGCAGCGCTCGAAATCGATCCCGATAATGCGCACGGACATCTGGGTCTTGCCCGCCTTGCACTACGCCGCCGCGATTTCGCAGACGCCCGGCAATCCGCGCTCGATTGCCTGCAGCGCCTTTATTTCTACCCCATGGCTCATTTCGTGCTCGGCGTCGCATTGGCCGGGATGCGCGAGGAGGAACGCGCCGCGGAAGCATTTCGCGCCGCACTCTCGCAAAACCCACATTTTCCGCAGGCGCATCTTTGGCTGGCGCGGCTATTGAAATATCGACTCAAAGACCTGGAAAGCGCCGAAGAGCATTTTCGCTACTATCGAGCCATGAAGCGGCGAAGACCGGCGAGCTCTGCAATTCCGGAGGCGTCTCAAGAACGCGCTGCGGTTGTGGAACCGGCTGCGGCCAGGTTGGAAGCGCCATTGCCGCCGCTGGGCGACGCTGTGTTTGTGGTTTCCGGCTTGCCCCGCTCCGGCACGTCGATGGCGATGCAGATGCTTAATGCCGGTGGCATGCCGATTCTCACCGATGGGCTGCGCGAGGCCGATGAGGATAACCCGCGCGGCTATTACGAATATGAAGCGGTGAAGAGGATGTTCCGCGACGCAAACTGGATAAGCGATGCGCGCGGGAAGGCGGTCAAGATCGTGGCGCCGTTGGTTTGCGCGCTGCCTGCCGGCCACGCTTACCGCGTGGTGCTGATTGAGCGTGACTTCAACGAAATCCTCGATTCGCAGGCGAGCATGATCGTCCGCCGCGGCGAAGCGGTTACCGACTCGCCCGACAGAAGGGAACGCCTGGAACAAGAGTATGCGCGGGTGATCGAGCAGACCAGGCGCGCTCTTTCCTCGCGGCTCGGGGTAGAATTTTTGACTATCCGATACGAGGAGATCCTGCGCGACCCGATGGAAGCCGCCCGGCAGATCGCGTTTTTCGCGGGAGGCAGACTCGACGTCGAACGAATGGCGGCAGCAGTCGACCCCTCGCTTTACCGCAGACGCCGTTAGCGCCGGCTCGCCCGCTTCGAACCGCGCGTATCGTTTCGCTCACTCACCTGGATGTAGCGAACCGCACCTACCACGCCAAAGAAGCAGAAACCTTCCAAAAGCACAGTAGATCTAGGCTCTCAGGTGAATTCCGATGCGAGAGCCTAGCGTGGCGCATCAAATTAAGTAGGTAAGGAGGTCCAGCATGCATTCCGCATCGCGGCTCTTTCGCCGGTCCTTTGTGGCCGGACTAGTATGGATCGTTGCAGGGACTGCTCCTGCCTTAATGGCGCAGCAGCAGCCGCCCCCGTCGGCCGCGCCAGCCGCGGCTACCTTCTCGGCGCCGCAGCTCGACGACTTGGTCGCGCCAGTTGCGCTTTATCCCGACCCGTTGCTCAGTCAAGTGCTCGTGGCCAGCACTTATCCCCTCGAGGTCGTCGAAGCGCAGCAGTGGCTGCTACAAAATAAGTCCCTCACGGGAGCTAATTTGATGAACGCCGCCAAACAACAGAATTGGGACCCGAGCGTTCAAGCTTTAGTCGCGTTCCCGGACGTACTCGCGAGGCTTAATCAGGATGTGCGTTGGACAACCGATTTAGGCAACGCGTTTCTCGCTCAGCAATCCGACGTCATGGGCGCCGTACAGCACATGCGTTCCCTGGCTCAGGCGAACGGCAAACTCGCCACCACGCCGCAGCAAACGGTGACGGATCAAACGCAGAATGGACAGTCTGCCATTGCGATTGAGCCCGCGAACCCTCAGGTGGTCTATGTGCCTACCTACGACCCCGCATATATTTGGGGACCGCCTATATGGGGCGCTTATCCCTCGCTTTACTATCCGGCCTTTGGATTCGGCTTCTATCCCGGATGCAACATTGGGCTGTTCTTCGGAGGCTGGGGTGGTTGGGGCGGTTGGGGATGGGGTCCTAACTGGTTCGGCCACACCGTTATCGTGAATAACGCATTTTTCGGACACTATGGATTTCACGGATCATGGGGTGCAGGCCGTGGAGTTTGGGCGCATAACCCCGATCACCGGCTTGGAGTTGCCTATCCCAATCGGCAATTGTCCTCACGGTTCGGAGAGGCATCGCGAGCCAGCGCTTTAGGCGCAGCCGGGCGTAACGGGTTCCACCAGCCCGCCGGCGTTAACCCCGGAATGAATCGCGGTCCGCAATCCGGCGTCGGACAGGCCAACCGCTTCGGAACGCCCGGAGCCGAAGGCTTCCGTGGCGCGCCCGCGGGACGCGGCTTCCAATCTGCTCCTAACTTTCAATCACGCCCGAACGTTCAAAGCGCCCCCAGCGCTCCACGATTTAACGCCAGCCCGTCTCGCGGCTTCAACGGCGGAGCACCTAGAAGCTTTGGCGGCGGCGGATTTGGCGGTGGAGGCCGCAGCTTCGGCGGCGGCGCTGGTCATATGGGCGGAGGCGGCGGCAGTCACATGGGTGGAGGCGGTCACGGAGGCGGAGGCCGCAGATAGCTCACGCACCTGAATTCATTTGTCCCTGCGGCAGAACTTGAAGCCCACGCCTTTCGCGTGGGCTTCATCGCGATTATCCCAGCCGTTAAGGCCACCCATAACTCTTTCGATCAGTTACCCCAGTTGGGAGTACACACCAGGCAACACCAGCGGCCCGATTCACTACAGCCGCCCCAAGCGTTCCATCGCCGGTATTAGCGCTTGGCCCCGCGTAAGCATCTCCGACCACAAGTCGCCTACTTTCGAAACACGGTCTGCCATGGCGCGAAGCGAAAACGATTGCGGGCCAGCGCCGTTCTTGATTTCATCCCATGTGCACGGCGCCGATACCGGAGCGCCCGGCTTCGCGCGCACGGCGTAAGCCGCGGCGAACGTGGCATGGTACGCATTGCGGCCCGTATCGACGAGAATTCGGCCGCCGCGGTCCGCCTTGCTGAACTCCTGCGTGAGGTGCTTCGGATCGCGCCGGACCAACAGTGTTCCGGCGGCATTCGCAAACCTTCCCACCTCCCCGTAGTCGGCGCTCCCATCCAGCGGCGCTACGATGTGGAACCCTTTCGAGCCTGAGGTCTTCACCCAGCTCTCGAGCCCGAGTTCCGCCAGCAGATCGCGAAGCGCGAATGCCGCCGCACTCAAAATTTCCGGCTGCTCTTCGCTTGGATCGAGATCGAACACGCAGATATCGGGATGCCACAAGTCCGGAACGCGCGCGACCCACACGTGCGGCGTGATGCTGTTCTGATTCGCCAGCCAGAGCAGCGAGCGCGTATCGGTAACGATAGGGTGGTGCACCACTCCACCCTTCTTTTCGACCTCGACCCGATCCAGCCATTCGGGAAACCCCTTTGAGACATCTTTCTGAAAGAATCCCTTCTCGCCGATTCCGCGATGGAACCGTTCCATAGTGATAGGACGCCCGCGAATGTGCGGCAGCATCGCCGGGGCAATTGTCTCGTAGTAGGCGGCTAGTTCGCCCTTAGTAATGCCGTCGTCGGGGAACAGAATTTTCTCGGGATGACTGATCAACGCGCCTCCCGAACTACTTCGCGCGCCGCCTTGTCGCTTCGGACGCCGAGAAATCGAGGGTGCCGCAGTTTGCCGAATTTCGTCCATTCGATAAAACCGGCTTGTACCACGATCATAGGACGCACCCAGTGCGCGCGCAGGCGCGGCAATCCGACAGCCTTAGTGAAGGGCGATTTCGGAATCTCCAGGGCATCCAGCCGCGCGCGTAATTCCAGCAGCAGCTTGGTATCGAATCCTGTGCCAAGCTTGCCTGCGTAGACCAAATCGTCCTTCTCGAAGTACCCGACCAGAAGGGCGCCCAGCCCTTTCCGCGTCCCCTGTGGGTCTGTAAAGCCGCCGACAACGAGCTCCTGCGAGGCTTCGCATTTCATCTTCAGCCAGTGAGGCGATCGGCGGTGTTCGTAGCGCGAGTCCCTCCGCTTGGCGATGACGCCCTCCCACCCTTCATGGCAGGCTCGCTCCCAGGGCTTTTCATCGGACAGGCGGGCAACCCTCTGCAGAGGTTTCTCCAGGGGCAGACTTTGCAGCAGCGCATGACGCTCGTCAAGCGGCAACAGGGTTACGTCGCGGCCATCGAGCCACATCAGGTCGAAAACGTGATAGGCGGCGCCATCCTTACCCCAGGTAATTTCGCCGTCGAGGACGATATCTCGCACCGGCATCCGCTTCAGCGCCTCCGCGACCGGCGGACAGTTTTGCGGGAGACGGTTGCGGGAGAACAGGCGCACATCGTCGCCCTGGCGGAAAGCTAGCAGCCTGATTCCATCGAACTTGCGTTCAAAGACCCACTCCGGCCCGGAAAAGCGTTCCTGGGTGAGGGTCGCTGCCATCGGCTCAATCCATTCGGGAAAGGGCACGAACGCAATTATGACGGATTCAAAACGTCCTTGGGCCTACTACAGCAGTTCTTCCCGCTTCGACCGCTCCAGCGCTTTTACCACGTCGCCCACCTGCTGCGCGCGGTCGCGCGTTGCCACCAGCAGCGCATCGGGCGTATCGACTATGATCAGGTCCTTCACGCCCAACAGTGCGACCATCTTGCCCCGGGCATCGACGAAATTGTTTTGCGAATCCAAGCAAACCGAATCGCGAGCCATCACGTTGCCGGAGGCATCGTGCGCCAGCAGTTCGTAGACGGCGTTCCAGCTTCCGACATCGTTCCATCCGAAATCCGGCGCTAAAATGCCATTGACGTTCTTGGCCTTTTCGAGCACCGCGAAATCGATCGAGATGTTCTCGCACAACGGAAACGCCTGTGTCAGTTTCTCGGCAAAACCGCGCGATCCGAACCGCGGCAGCGCCGCCAGGATGGTGGCCGTCTTCGGCAAGTGCCGGCGCAACTGCTCGAGCAGGGCGTCGCAGCGCCAGAAAAACATACCGGAATTCCAGCAGAAGTTTCCCGCCGCCACATAGCGCTTCGCCTTCTGCAAATCGGGCTTTTCGTGAAACCGCTTCACCGGCGCCCGCTCGCCCGGCTTCGTATTTCGCGGAAACTCTACGTATCCGTATCCGGTCTCCGGCCAGCGCGGTGGAATCCCCGCCACCATCAAGTGGCCCTCCGACGCGCTCTTCATCGCCTGCTTCACCAAGGCGCGGTAGATCGCCGGCTTCCCCACCACATGATCGGATGGAAACACCCCCATGACGGCGTCCGGATCCGCCGCGCGTAGCGCGTGCGCCGCCAGGCCGATCGCCGGCGCCGTATTGCGCTGAGCCGGCTCCGCAAGAATCTGCCGCTTCGGCACGCCGGGCAATTGCTTCGCGATCGTGTCGCGCAGATGCTCGTTAGTCAATACCCAGATGCGCTCCGGCGGAATCACCGGCGCGAGACGCTCCGCGGTGGCTTGGATCAACGAAGTCTCGCCAACCACGTTCAACACCTGCTTCGCCATGCGCTTGCGGCTGCGCGGCCAAAAGCGCGTGCCGCGGCCGCCTGCCAGAATCAGGCCGTAATAATGAGGATTCATTTTCAGTTCAGCGGATATCCGTGAATCAGGCGCAGGGACCGTTCCCAGCGCGTCTTCGTCGGGAAGTGGAGCACCATATCCACCAGATGCCGTACATTCAATCCCGTATCTGTTAGCTCTACGGTAGACGCGTCATACGACCAATAAATGACCAGCGGCTTGCCAATAATGTTTCCTCGCGGAACAAAGCCCCAATAGCGGCTGTCGAGCGAGTTGTCGCGGTTGTCGCCCATCGCGAAATAATAACCCGCCGGTACCACCACGTCTCCATCCACTACGTGGTTGGCCAGCATATCCTCAGCGGACTGCGGCAGACCCGCGCCCAACGCGCTAGGAAAATAGTCGCGATATGCGTCAATATACGCGCTCTTGTGATAAACGTACGGCTCATCCACCGCATGCCCATTCAGAAAGAGGCGCTTGTTCACCAGGTGGAGCCGGTCGCCCGGAACGCCGATGCAGCGTTTCACAAATGTCTGCTGAATGTCCACCGGATAACGGAACACGATGATATCCCCGCGCTTAACATCCAGATAAGGCAACAAATGCTTCGACGCCCCATCCGCCGGCGCGTATGACAGCTTATCCACCAGCAGATGGTCGCCCACCATCAGCGTGTCTTCCATGGACCCGGTAGGGATCACAAACGCCTGAAGCAGATTGGTCGTTCCGAACAGCAGCAGGATAATCGTGATGCACCACTCGGCGACGAATCCGCGCGAAATGGCTGATGTCTGAGGGGTAGTGTCGTCCGGCGGCGCCTGCAGCGCGACAGGGTTATTATCTTCCACTAACGATTATTCTAACCTGTTATTCTGGAGGGACCGCAGAGGTCCCCGACTTTGAGTTCCGCTGTTGCCATAACTAAGCCCATACATGACCCCAAGTTGCAGCGTCGCGCGGCATATATAGTGGCATTCGCCACTCTTTTGGGAGCGGCCGCCCAGATTCTGATGAAATACGGCACGAACTATTCGCTGGACCACCCGGGATTAATGGGCATTCTCACCGACATCCCTCTGATCGCCGGCTACGGACTTTACGGCGTAATGACGATCCTGATCGTCATCGCGTTTAAGGATGGCGAGCTCTCCGTGCTTTACCCCGTCATCTCGCTTAGCTACGTTTGGGTGACGGCGCTCTCGTATTTCGTTTTCCACGACAACCTGAATCCTTATAAATTCGCCGGGCTGGCGCTCATCATTACCGGCGTCGCCGTCATTGGCAGGGGGTCGAAGGCATGACGTCGACGCCTCTTTCCTCGATCTTCCTGGTGTTTTTCGGATCGCTCATCGGCTCGGTCGGCATGGTGTTTCTCAAGAAGGCTTCGGCCCATCTGCACAAGGGCTTTCTGCACATCATTAGTCTGAATGCCGCGCTGGGCGTTGCGCTATTTCTTATCTCCTCGTTGTTTTATCTTAAGGCGATCAGCCACGGACAGCTCTCGGTGCTCTATCCAATGGTCTCCTTAAGCTACGTGTGGACGCAGCTTTGGGCAAGGCTCTTCTTCCATGAACCGTTTACCCGCGAGAAATTCCTAGGCTTGGGACTGGTCTTGGCCGGCGTAGTCTTCGTCGGTCTGGGTTCGTAGGACGGGCCTCCGGCCGGTCCACGCGCCGAAGGCGCGGTAGCCGCGACTTACTGTCCCACCTCCACAAGCCGCGGTGGCCGCGCATCCGCCTCTAAGAACAAGATCCTCCGGTCCGGATAATATTCGTGCAGCTTCTCGTCCTCTTCGCCGCCGCGGTCGAGCGCGCGCACAATCCGCTGCGAATCGATATCCGCATCGTTGTGAATCCACTCATGAAACCCATGCACTGCCGAGTAATGGATGAACACCAGCAGTTTTCCGGGAATCGCTGCCAGTTGCTGGTCGATCGCTAAGCGCCCTTCTGGATCGCCCTCATTGAGAAAATTCCAGCTTTCGTACTTCGCCATCGCCAACCGGACATTCTCATCGCGCATGGAGTGGATTCCATACCAGAAAATAAAGTGCGCCGCGCACAGCAGCACGATCAGACGCGCCGCGAAGGGCGACCATGCCGTCAGCCGCTCTAGCCCAGCAATGGCGATCAGGATGAACAGACACGCCAGCGCCGCCACATAGTGCGGATAGAAGTAGGGATAGAAGTTATCCGCCAGCGCAAACAGTACGACAGTTCCCGCAGCCCACGCCAAGCGTCGCTCCCTCAATCGCAGCGCGAACGGAACCAGCGCAAGATAGAGCGGCGGCAATAGAAAGAAGCGATAGAAGCCGGCGCGATCCACGATCCGCTGCCAGAACCCCGGCCCATCGTGTACTGCCGATTGCGCCCGGTAATCCATCTCCTGCTCTTGTGTCAGCGCGCGATGCGGCGTGGGGTTCGCCTGGAAAGTGAACGTCGCGGGCACGCCATATTGGTATCGGCTCATCTCGTAGGGCAAGGTGGTCCAGCTTCCCGTCACCGCCCAATTCTGCCCCAGCATCAGCGCCGCCGCTGGAACCAGCGAGAGCAGGATTGCGCGCCAAGGCAGCTTCCATTGCCGCGCCATCGCCAGATAGGCCGCCAGACAAACCATCATCACTGCGAACTCGAAGGGACGCGTGAGCAATTGCAACCCCAGGCCTGCGCCAAGCGCGACGCCGTCGCGCGTCCGTCCGACCCCGCGCAGCCGCGGCAGCGCGCCGAAGACGAGACATCCCGCGCATCCCGAGACCGCGCCCCCCCAATAGGTGTTCACCCAATAACTCAAGACGCCGAATTGCACTACCGCCAGCAGTCCGCCCACCACTGCCCAACCGGGCGTAGTCCACCCGCGCAGCATCCAGTAGGTAAGCGCGCAGAGGGCGCCCACGGAAAGCAGCACGCCGGCCCACGGAGTTCCTAAGAGTAGCCACCCTGCCGCTATTGCAAGCCCTTGTCCCAAGGGGAAGATCGAGCTGTACGTGGGCTCCTGTAGCACGAACACCGCTTCGAAGAACTGGTGCAGCGGATGGGCCGCATTCGCCAGCCGGAAATGCCGCAGCGTATCCGCCAGCAGCCAATAGCTGAAATCGTCCGATCCGGCCGGCGCTGGAACCGGCGCATGACCCAATAGCGCCAGACGCAGAATCACCGGCAGCGCGCCGATCGCCAGCATGCACCACCCCGTCCGAGCCGCGAAGCGCTGCGCTAGCGGCGCCGCTTCGGCGCGCACGAACGCCAGGAGGACCAGCAGCGCCGTCAGGGCCAGCTCAATAAAATCGCTTGCGCCGAATCCGATAGGGTTATGCAACGGAAGAAACGAGCGGAAGAAGTCGAACAGGAACATGCGGCTGTTTGCGGCTGATTCATAATAACAGCCGCGCGGGTCATCGCTATGCGAATCGGACGAGGAGTGGGCCGAGAATGTAGGCGGTGAAGAAGCCCACCGTATACAATCCCGCCGAACACCAAAGAACGATCGTGCTGAGACGGCTGGCCGTTTGGCACGCGCCGGGGCTGTTCAGGTCGCAAGCTCCGCTTCTGAGTTGCAGTTTCGGAGCTGCGACGTAGACGTAAACGAAATTGCCGGTGATCAGCAGTCCGGCCACGATGAACACCCAGTGCTTGTGATGGGACAGCGAAACCAACCACGGAACTTCGGCGAGAACCGTCGCAACCGTCGCTCCTAATCCAAATAGCACGAACAGCGAGGGTAAGGCGCAGCAGAGTAGCGTCCCAAGAGATGTAAATAGCGACAGGAAACTCAGCGCTCCGGCGCGTGTGCGTGGTGGAGCGTTTGAAAGCGGTTGTGCCATGAGCTTTCTTTCCATTTATTTCGCCTGAACCACCTGCAAAGGGACGGTTGCCTTTAGATCTTTGACTGGCGTCATTGTTCCCTGCACAATAACGGTCTGTCCGAGTTTCTTTTCAGCCTCGGCGAGGGCCTCCGGGTTCTTTGGATCGGCCACGAGCGGCAGCGCGTCTTTTGTCCCCGAGACCTTCAACTGAATTCCCCCGTTTATGTTTGTCAACTCGCCACGAACTGAACACCGAAGTTGTTTTCGGCGTGTATCCATTTTTATGAATGAGCTCCCACAACTGCGGAATCGTGACCGTATTGCCTGGCTTGAGCTTCACCGTCGCCAGCCCTTTGTTCAAACTCACTTCCACCGATTCCACGCCGGCCACTTTCCTGAGTGCCACGTCGACCACGTGGGCGCAGGTCATTCAATCCATGCCGAAGATCGACAGATCGACTTGCAGCAGTTCCGCGCGTCCCGGCAATGCGGCCATGAGGAGCGCGCAAGCCAACACAGACAGTTGTTTTCGCATCGTTCGTTCCTTTCGTTTCAAAAGAAATAAGCAAAGTTGACGGCAAACCGGTAGCGTTCCTTCGGATAGAGCGGCCCGGCATCGCGATAGACCGGAAACTGCATTCCGGCCTCGATCCCAATGGCGCGATACACCCCGAGCAGACTCGGGCCGAGAAACATCTGGTTCGCTCCGCTGCCCGGCAAATCCAAATTCTGCCGCTGAAGCGTGCCGGTTCGCTCGCCGGTGAACTCTCCAAAAACGCGCCAATCCCACCGCGGATAATCGGTGCGCCAGGAGACGGCCGGTAACCGTAAACGGCGGTGTAGGTCAGCAGGTCGGGGCGGCGGTCGCCTTTCGATTCGGCATACCGTTGATAGCTTGTTCCCACCCACACGTATTGGCTCCGCGAGGCAACGCCGGTCACTGCGCCGACGAGGTAACCCGGCCCGCTGTTGAGACCCCGATAGATCCCAGCTTCTTGCTGCGGGCCGGGGACAAGCGCGCCTGCGACGGCGGTGCTCTCGATACGCTTTCCGGCGAAGTCCTTCTTGTGGAACCGCCACCACGCCAGCCCGCTGAAATCACCGCTGATCGGCGTGTTGGTCGTGACCGAGGAGCGGGGAAAAGGGTCAGCTTGAAAGACTACGGGGCCGGAGACAGCCAGCTTGATGTTTTGGGTGAGGCCGTAGCGTCAATTCCGCTTCCAGGGTTGAAGTCACCCCGCTCCGCCCGTTTACGCCCAGATCGAAACTCCATCCGCCTTGCGGATTGGTCGGCGTTGCCAATCCAAATACCGGGCCGTGATCGGCGGCTTGGAGAGTTTGCGCCATACAGCGAGCAGAGAGGCGAATGCCAGAGCCCGCTGGCGCGTTTGTAAACGATGCATTTCAGTTCTCCTTTCGTCAATTAACCAACGGCGCGAGCGCGAATAGGCGCGCCAACGCACAAGTGCGGGAAGACCCGTTAATGAAAGGGAACTAGATCAAGAAAATGGAGTGGAGTACTTGCAGATCAGGCGGAGATGGCTCGACCGGGCTGACGCCGTGCCAGCGTTCCACGCTCGTCGATTGCGGAAGGAGGAGCATCCATTTCCGCCACAGCGATGATCGGGAGATCGATGTGGTGATCAATCGATTTGTGATGGTCGAAGGCGATTTGAGCGCACTCGCGTCCGGGATTCTGTTTAGTCGGCGGTATTTCTGTCTTGCAGTGGCCGTCAGGAGAGCAGCAACTCTTCGCCCCTCCGAACATAAAGTACTGTTCGCAGGAGATGCAGCCGCCTCCGACAAGAGTGACGAGGAGAATCAACGAGAGAACCGAACTGGCGAAAGCCCTGCGCATCGCTCTACCTGATAATACTAGCAAAGGCGCAATAAAAGAAGGCTCAGATTCCGGCGCCATAACCATACCAAATCACTGGCTGCCCAACCCAGGCGAGGATAGTGGGTTCATATTATTGCCCACGCCGCGAAGACGCCATACAATTCAAGGCCATGCGGTTCGCACTCGCCTTGTTTTTCTCTCTGTTGCCGCTTTGGCACAGAGCAATTTCGCCACGATCAGCGGAAGAGTCGAAGATTCCTCTCAGCGGCCGCTGGACCGCGCGCGAGTGACGATCACGGCAAAGGATACCGGCGCTATTCGTACGGCTCACTCTCGAACAGCGACGGACTGTTCGAAGCAGTAAACCTGATGCCCGGCGAGTCTATTCCGTCTGAGGTAAGCGCTCCGGGTTTTCGTGACGCTCTCGCGCACCGTGATCCTCGAAGTGAACCAGCGCATGGGGATTGATTTCGCATGGAACTGGGCGAGCAGAACGAATCATCGGCCGTCATCGCCGCCGCGGAAACGCTCAAGACCAGGATGCCAGCCTCGGAGAAGTGGTCGAGCCGAGATCGATTCAAGACCTGCCGCTCAACGGCCGAATGCTGCTCGACCTCGCTCTCACAGTGCCCGGCGCGCACCAGGGTCACGGGGCGCAGACGGGTACGATGAATCCACTCTACTGGCGTCCAGGACAGGCTCGGCGATCACGATCGGCGGCAACCGCCCGAATGCGAACTACTTTCTGCTGGATGGCGCGACCAATACCGATCCGACGTTCAACACACAGAACTTCAGCCCCTCACCCGATGCGGTACAGGAGTTTCAGGTGCAGACCGGCAGCTATCGCGCCGAGATGGGCGGGGCCGGAGGCGGGCAGGTCAACATCATCACTAAAGCGGGTACCAGCCAGTTCCACGGGACGGCATACGAATACCTGCGCAACAGCGCGCTCGATGCGCGCACCTGGAACGAAATGCCCGGCACCACACACCTCGTGCAGCACAATTTCGGGCGCTCGCTAGGGGGGCCGGTTTACGGCAAGAAGACGTTCTTCTTCGCGAACTATGAGGGCTACCGCCAGACCATGGCGCAGACGACGATCGGAACGGTCCCGACCGCCGCGGAAGGTGGCGGCGATTTCAGCCAGAGCGGCGTCAATATTTTCGACCCGTCCAGCTCTCAGTCCAAATCCCAGATTACAATCCGGCGCTGCCGGTGAGCGCATCGAATCCCCAGGTCGATTCGTTGTCCCATTTCCCGGCAACGTGATTCCGGCGAACCGGCTTGTATCCCGCGGCTTCTCAAGATGTTGCAGAACTACACGCCGCTCCCCAATATGGACAACGGCATGATGGGCGCCATGACCATGATGGGCATTCCCACCGTTCTCGGCAACAGCGGCGGCCAGGATTCGAACAACTTGCTGGACGTGCGCGACTCGCGACTGATCGACAATCAGGGCACGATCCGCGTGGACCGTATCTTCGACGGTGGCGATTTCCTAAACGTGCCGCTACTCGGTGAGCGGCGAACATGGGTTCTATCCCCAGAACCTGCCGGGCTATGGCTTCAATCACGACAACATGGGGCAGAACGGATCGATCATCTGGACGCACATCATTTCTCCCACGCTGGTCAACACCGCTTCGGCCACCTTGTCCCGCCTGGCTATGTTTCACTACACAGAGAATAATGGCGTCAACGACATCGTGGACGCGCTCGGAATTACCGGGCGTCAACTTCGGCGGCCAGGGCGCTGGGGCGCTCCGTCTTTCAATGTTCAGGGCTACTCGCCCTTCGGCGATTCCTGGCTGGCCACGCCGATGCACATGTGGGACACCATGCTCGAAGGCCGCGACACTTGAGCTGGCAGCGGGGCGCTCACAGCCTGAAGTTCGGCGGAAGCTATCGCTGGTACATCTGGCCGATGTGGGCATTGGTGCAGAGCCGCGGCTACTATACATTCACCACCGGATTTACCACCCAGACCGCGACCAATGACGGAACGGGCGAGGCGCTGGCCAGCTTTCTGCTGGGTCTGCCCGCAACGCGGCAGGTTCAGAACGGAGTGCCCACCATGGATCTTGCGGCAGTGGTCGGCAGACGCGTTCGTGCAGGATACCTGGCGCGTCGACGCCGCACACCACTATCGACATCGGCCTGCGCTATGAGTTCATGGCGCCCGCTGGTGGATACGTCGCGCCAGTGGAGCAATCTGTATCAGACCAGCAACGGACTGATGGCGTTCATCGGAGGCGAGAGCGGAATGCCGCGCGGACTGATGTACCCGAGCAAGTTGCGCTTCGCGCCGCGCTTCGGCGTTGCGCATCACGTCGAAAGCGCCGGGCTAGTGGTGCGCGCGGCCTACGGAATTTTCTATACGCCGGTGGATCTGAACACATGGTGCAACCAGTTGCACAATGTTCCGCTGGTATTTCCGATCACCCAGCAAAGCGACAACTTCACGCCCTCCATCAGCGGCTTCAACTTTCCTCAACCGGTGCTGGGCAGCACGGTCGTGAGCTTCACCGCATTCGATCCCCACGCGCCGCCGCAGTATATCCAGCAGTGGAGCGCCTCTGTCCAGAAAAGCCTGGGGCACAATACACTCTCGAAATCGGATATCACGGCGAACGGGGCTATCACCTGCAGCGAGTCGGACCTGATCAACAACGATCTGCCCGGGCCGGGCACACTGCAGCCGCGGCGGCCTTTTCCCACCGCCACATTCCTGCCCGGAACGGTGATTCCGGCCAGCGTGCCGTCGACCAGCCTCACGTTTCCGGTAAGCACCGTGAACATGCTCGAAGACACGCGCGAGAAGCTGGTATGACGCGGGATACATCAATCTCCGGCGACGGTATTCGAATGGGCTGAGCTTGCTCGCGAACTACACCTACTCGAAAAATCTCAGCAATGCGCCGGATTTCCGCTCACCGATGTTCGAATCGGCGGTTCCGCAGAACAGCCACGATCTGGACGCGGAAAAAGGCCCGGCGTGCGACGTCCGCCATCGTTTTGTTGTAAGCGCGGTATACGAAATTCCGGCGTTCGGGCACGGAACCGCGCCGCTCAGATGCTGACCCGCAACTGGCGAATTTCAACCTGTATCAGGTTCAGAGCGGCTTTCCTTTCACCATCTCCGGTCTATGGCGATACGGCCAACGCCGGCACCGTGGTCGGCGAAAACCCGATTCGCGCCAACTATACCGGCCAGCCCGTGTTCGGGCCAGGAACCGGCAACACGAACGCATGGTTCAACCCGGCCGCATTCGCCACGCCCGCCGCATACACCTTCGGAAACCTCGGCCGCAACACGGTCTACGGACCGGGAATGCAGACCATGGACATCGCAATGACGCGGTCGTTTGCCATCGCGGAACGAGCGCGCGTGGAGATGCGGGCCGAGGCCTATAACGCGCTCAATCATTCCAACTGGGGAACACCGAACCGTTTCGTAAACACGCCGCAGTTCGGAAGTATCACGGAAGCCACCACACCTGGGCGGGAGTTTCAGTTAAGCGCGCGTTTGTCATTCTAGTGTGAAGAGGGTCAACAGGCGCAGACTCATCCTCCCGCCGGGCAACGCTGGGGCAATGCTTCCGTCGGCGGCGCGCAGGGTAGCGTTATGCTACCCTCGAAATTGTGAGCCAGCCCGTTAAGCTCTCCGACTCCTTGGTTCTTGAAGCCCGCATTGCCGGCGAAATCCTCGAACGATCGATCGCCGGCAAAGTTGAGTTCTGGGCCCGCCTTGGGCGATCGGTGGACCAATTACTCGACGGGCAGCACGTACTCGCCCTGTGCCGGAGCAACGCAACCCACCCGCTGTCCGAGTGCCTAGAATCAGCCGATTCGCCGGAAGGGCGGCAGCGCGTCGCCGAATTCTTGCAAGGTCAGCCGTTTCCCCACTATGAACCGCACCCCACGCGCCGCGGCCTGTTAGTATGCATCGGCGCGGACGGCAGTCGAACCGTCGGCAGGTTCGTAAACCGGCAATTCCGCCCCGGCTCTGCAAATCCGAAGAAAGCCAGGCCCATCGCGAAATCCAAGCGTTCATGAGATTGGTCCTGGGCCGGCGCCCGATCGTCGTCGCACTCGCCGGATCCAATGGCGCCGGCAAGACAACTTTTTACCATGCTCACCTCCAGCCTGCCGGCCTGCGCTTCGTCAATGCCGATCTCATCGCGCAGGAACTGGACCTCGAACTATATCCGCAGCTCGGATCGCCGATTCCGTTCGCCGCGAGTTGGTTCGCCAGGGCGAGAGTTTCGTATTTGAAACCGTCTTCTCCGATCCTGTGGGCGATAAACTTGCGTTCTTGAAAGAATGCGCACCAGCAGGCTACGCCATCCTCCTCTGTTTCATTGGGATCTCTGGTCCAGACATCTCCGATCAGCGCGTGGCCATGCGCGTTTCGCAGGGCGGTCACGACGTCCCTACCGAAAAGTTGATCGCAAGATTTCCTCGGAGGTTAGCGAATCTCCGGTCCGCCATCGCGGAACTGCCACTGGTCTGGGTATTCGACAACAACGACTTGCGCACGCCGTTTCGTATGGCCGCGATTTGTGAAAGCGGTAATCTCGTGAAGCGGAACAACCCCGTTCCAAAATGGTTGAAGTGTCAACGCCAAGTAGAAATGTCCTAAACTCCGCCAAGTAGAAATGTCCGGTTTGGCAGTGAGTTTCGAGAGGTGTGGTTTAGAGTGTGAATGATTCTCTGGGACGTCGCGGTTCTGGGGAAGATTCAAAGCCGATGCGACGGAGTTGGCTCCGAAGTAAACGGCGGCAAACCCTCGGTTAACCGGGCCCTGCGGGGTACCCTCCGGGGGTTTTGCTTTTGTAGGCAAGCTTACTTTGGTGAGACTCCCGAGCAGAGGCTTTGAATAAAATAAACGCGACGTTGGACGGGCCGCTTTTGCCCGGCCTACCGAATTGGTTTTAAGCTGCGGAGCTTGGCGGCGGCTTCGAGAGCAGACAGAGCGGTTTTCTCCGGACTGGTCAGGTGGAAGTTCTCCATCCATCGACTTTTGGCGCGCGGTGCGGCGGGTTTGCGTGCACGCGCGAGCTTGGGCTTTGGCACTCTGGGACGCGGCTCGCAAGCGGTGACCGTTACGTAGCGGTTGCCGAAGCGCACCGCCATGGAGGCGTCGAGCCGCATCTCGATGCGGACAGCGGCCCCCCGCAGGCCCGCACGAACGTCGCTGCGGGCTATTCGGTAGGTCTGCGTATTGAACTGAATCGTGTACCCATCGCTGACTTGTCGGTTTTCCACATAGCTCAGCGAAGCAGCCAGTGAGTGCTCCTTGCCTAACGCCCGATGGGCGTCGTCGCTGCTGGCCGGAACGACGGCAATCGTTTTGTTCCACCATACGACAAACTCCTCTTCCAAATAGGCGTTGGCGTGTTCCAGGCTCTTTGCCCCAGCCACCCTCAGACCTTTCACCAGACGGTCCTGCGCCGTCTGGAAACTGCGTTCCACTCGACCCTTGGCCTGCGGCGAGTGCGCCCCGATCCACACGATGTCCAGTTCCCGAAGCGCCCGTCCGATCTGGGTCGGCGGTAAAGGTTCGCGCTCGTCTCGCGGTAACGCGGTGGCATACCGCGCCGTTTTCGGAGCCGTTTGAAACAAACCTGCCTTGTCGGTGTAATAGCTGACTGGCCGGCCATGCCGTTCCACGTAGCTCCACACCAGCCGCATGTTTTCCGCTGTCGAATCGTGCAATACGAATCGCGCATGGAGCCGGCTGGACGCGTCGTCGATCATGTGGATCAGGTAGAGCTTCGGACCGCGATCCTCTAGCCAGGCATGCTCGCTGGTATCCCACTGCACCAACTCGCCCACTCGTGACCGGCGCGGTCTCCACTGATGGATCGTGTCGACCCGCTGCCGGCTGGCACGCCACAGCTTGCCTTCGATCATCCAGCTCCGCACCGTCTCGCGACCGGCATGTATGTCGTGGTTGCTGGCCAGGTACTCTGCCGCCAGCGTGGGACCGAAGCCGTGATAGACTTTGCGGCCCAGTATCTCCACCGCTTTTTGCTTGGTCTTCTCGTCCAGCTTGCGGTTGGACGGCCGCCCGCGCAGGGCATGTACTGACGCCTTGTCCCCCTTGCCCTTTAGCCGCTTCAACAGCCGGCGCACATGCCGCTCGCTCTGGCCGATCTCCTCGGCGGCCTGTCGTTGCGTGATCAGGCCCTTCTTTGCTTTTTTCAATGCGACCAGCCGGTCGCGGTCCTTTTGCGTCATGAGAAATGTTCCTGAATCCACCCCTCCAGCCTGGACCCGTCAATAGGACATTTCTACTTGGCACGATTAGGACATTATCATTTGGCGCTGACACCAAAATGGTTGAAGCCTCTGCTCCCATCCTTCCCCTGATAAACTGGAAGATCGAATATGGCAATCAGCAAAGACCTGCTGGACATCCTGGTGTGCCCCCTATGCAAGGCCACCGTTGAGTTGAAGCCCGATGGCAGCGGGCTGAAGTGCGTTCAATGCCATCGCGTGTATCCGGTGCGGGACGATATCCCGGTCATGCTAATAGACGAGGCGAAAATCGAAGCGTAAGGTGGCGGCTCTCGATCAACTCCCGCGCGGTGCGCGCGTAGCGGTTTTACGCCTGCGCTCGCTCGGCGATTGCGTTCTGACCACGCCTGCCCTCGAAATCCTCAAACGCGCGCGGCCGGATCTCCGCGTGGCCGTCATGGTCGAAGATCGCTTCCGCGCCATCTTCGAAGGTAACCCCGCCATCGACGCAGTCATCCCGCCGTCGCTAAAATCCCTGCGCGCGGAAAAGCCGGAGCTCTGTCTTAACTTCCACGGCGGCACGCGCAGCGCCTGGATGTCTGCCGCATCGGGCGCCCGCTTTCGCGCGGGCTTCGGCCACTTCCGTCATCGATTTGTATACAACCTGCGCATTCCACGCGCTCAGCAGATTTTGAACGTCGAACGCAAAGTTCACACGGCGGAGCATTTGGCTAGCGCCATGTTTTGGCTGGGCGCGCCGCGTACCGAGATCCCGCGAGCGAGACTGATCTGCACCCAATCTGCCAGGCCCGAGCCAATCGCCGTAATCCACCCCGTCGCGGCCACCGCCCAAAAGACCTGGCCTGCCGCCGGATTCCTCGCTGTGGCCGAACACCTACGCGGTCAGGGCATCGAACCTGTCTTCATCGGCGCTCCCGCTGACGATCTCAACCCGTTCCGCGCCTATCGCACTCAAACTGCGTCGCTATCCGAATTGAAGTCCTTGCTCGCTTCCGCCTCACTATTTGTCGGTAACGATTCCGGCCCCGCCCACATGGCCGCCGCGTTTGGACTGCCCGTCGTTGTAATCTTCTCCGCGTCCGATCCCGAAATCTGGGCTCCCTGGCGCACGCAGTCCGAAGTATTAATCCGCCCCGATACCGAAAGCGTCCTCCGTGCCATGGCGCGCATGCGGGTGCCTGCGTGAAGGAGCTCGCGCGTCTGCTCTCCTACGCCCGCCGTTACTGGGGACATCTGCTGATCTCGATGATCCTGATGGCGATCGCCGGGGCCGCGACTTCATTCGTCGCTTTGTTAGTCGGACCGCTGCTGCACGACGTACTCGACACGAATTCGCCGGTCCATCGCATTAAGCTCTACGAAGATCCCATCTTTCACCACGAGTTCTTTCTCAATAGCCTGTTTCCAGGGTTCTCGAACGTGTGGTCGATGATGGCCTTCGCGATCATCGGCGTATTTTTGATCAACGGGATTTGCGATTACCTCGGCAACTACTTAGTCAATTACGCCGGATTCTCGGCGGTCACGAACCTCAAGAACGCGGTTTTCGATAAGGTCCAGCGGCAAGGCGCCCAGTTTTTCGACATGCAATCGATGGGTAAGTTGATGTCGTCCATCATGAACGACACGGATAAGGTGCAAGTAGCGCTCTCGCACATACTCGCCGACTTACTCCGGCAATCGTTCGCCGCCTTTGGACTGCTGTTGGTCGTTATCGGGAAAGATTGGCAGCTTGCCCTCATCAGCCTGACTGTAGTTCCGCTGGTCATACTTCCAGTGACGAAGATCGGCCGCCGCATCCGCCGCACCAGCCGCAGTACACAGGATCGCCAGGCCGAAATGACGCAGATTTTGCAGCAAACGCTCAGCGGACACATGGTGGTGAAGGCATTCGGAGCCGAGGCGTATGAGTCGAGGCGGTTTCGGGAATCGTCGCGGCGGCTGCTCAAAGCCAATCTGCAGTATGTGCTGCAGCAAGCCATCTCATCGCCCTTGATCGAGATGCTCTCGGCGGTCGTCGTCGTCGGATTACTTTACTACGCGCGCGACCAAATCAAGAATCACCTTCTCACGCCGGAGGACTTCACCTCGTTTATCGTCGCGCTGATGCTACTGCTCCAGCCCGTCAAGCGCCTTGTCGGAATCCACAACATCTTCGAGCAAGCCCTCGGCGCCTCGCAGCGCGTTTTCGAGTATCTCGATCACACCGAAGAGATCGTCCAGAAGCCTGACGCCGATAAAGCTGACAGGATTCCGCGATGCCATCGTCTTCGACAATGTCTCTTTCCACTACCCCGGCGCTTCGAACGGATTTCAGGTCGTCGGACTCGATCTCGAGGTGAGAGCCGGCGAAGTGGTCGCGCTCGCCGGCCCCAGCGGCGCCGGAAAAACCACGCTGGCCAATCTCGCGCCGCGCTTTTACGATGCCACCAGCGGCGCTGTGAAGATCGATGGACGCGATGTTCGCGATCTCGATCTCGCCTCCATCCGCGCCCAGATCGGCATTGTGGCGCAGGATACTTTTCTCTTCAATGACACGGTGGCCAATAATATCGCCTACGGCCGTCCAGGCACGCCGCTCGAAGAGATCCAGCGCGCCGCGCGCAACGCGCTCGCTGACGAATTCATCGAGCGCCTGCCCGAAGGTTACGACACGATCATCGGCGACCGCGGCATCCGTCTCAGCGGCGGACAGCGTCAGCGCATCGCCATCGCCCGGGCGCTTCTCAAGAATGCCCCCATTCTCATACTCGACGAAGCTACATCGCATCTGGACTCCGAATCCGAAATGCTGGTACAAAAGGCATTGGCCAATTTGATGCTCGGGCGCACCGTGATCGTGATTGCACACCGCCTTTCCACCATCCGCCGTGCGGACAAAATCGTCGTTCTCGAACGCGGACGCATCCGCGAAACCGGGTCGCACGACGAACTGATGGCTCGCGACGGCATCTACCGCCGCCTGCATGAACTCCAGTTCGTTACCGCAGAAGCGGGGGTCGAATGATCGTTCGCAGCATGACCGGTTTCGCCCGCGTCAGACGGGGCATACCTCAAGGCGAGCTTACGCTTAGCCTCAAGAGCGTCAATCATCGCGGCCTCGATCTGCACTTCCACCTGCCGCCCGAATTCGACGCGTTGGAAAACGAGATCCGCGCCACCGTGAAAAGCGGATTGGCGCGCGGCCACGTACAGATTCACCTCTCGTATGTTCGCGCGGGAGCGCAAACCGAATCGCCGCTCAACCGCGTTATGCTCGACGCGTATGTGCGCGCGTTCCGCGAGGCCACCGAAACCTACCAGCTATCCGGCGAGCCCGATCTCAACGCGCTTCTTCGCATCCCGGGGATGTTGAGCGCCTCCGCCGAAAGTGAGGATCTCCCCGAAGAGGTTTCGAAAGCCGTCCTCGAATTAACCGCCGAAGCGCTCGTCATGATCAACGCCTTTCGCGAACGCGAAGGTGAGGCCACCGCGCGCGAACTCCGCCAGCGCTGCGAAAACATCCGCGGCCTTGTGGAGCGCATGGAGAAAATCCGCGAAGGCGCCATCCCCGCCTTTCAAAAGCGCCTGCGCGACAAGCTGGCCGATCTCCTTCATGGAGCCGGCATCGACCCCCAGCGCCTCGCTCAGGAAGCGGCTGTACTCGCCGACCGCAGCGATATCGCCGAAGAACTCGTCCGCCTGCGCACCCACTCCGACCAGTTGCAAGCCATGCTCAAAGCCGGCGGCGAGGTGGGGAAACGCCTCGACTTCCTCTTGCAGGAGATGAACCGCGAATCGAACACAGTTCTCTCGAAAACCGGCGGATTAGGCGATCTGGGCCTGACCATGACGGACCTGGCGCTGTCGGCGAAGTCGGAAATAGATAAGATCCGTGAACAGAGTTTGAACCTGGAATAACGGATGAGATTTTCTTTCGACGCAGAGACGCAGAGGCGCGGAGATAAGCGCAGAATTTTTAATTTTGGCTCCGCGCTTATCTCTACGCCTCTGCGCCTCTGCGTCAAAGAGAAAGCCTCTTTTGGCCACGCGACCCTGTCATGACCACGGTCTTCATCGTCTCCGCCCCCTCCGGCTCCGGCAAATCCACCCTGGTGAACCGCGTCATGTCGGACGTGCGCAATCTCATGTTTTCGGTCTCTTACACCACCCGCGTTCCGCGGGGAACCGAGCTCGAGGGGCACAATTATCGATTTGTCACGCGCCAGGATTTCGAAGCCATGATCGCGCGCGACGAGTTTCTCGAATGGGCTGAAGTCTTTGGCAACTATTACGGCACCCACCGGGGAATCCTGGAGGAGGCCACCGCTGTCGGCAATGACCTGGTACTCGACATCGACGTGCAAGGTGCGCGACAATTAAAAAGCAAGATTCCCGAGGCCGTAACCGTTTTCATTTTGGCCCCCTCCAGACAGATTCTGGAGCACAGGCTGCGTGCGCGCGGCGAGGATCGGGATGACGTTATCGAACGCCGGCTGAAAGAGGCCGCCGAAGAGATTCGCAATTACGACGCATACGATTATGTGTTGATTAATCGCGATCTTGAGGAATCCGTCGCTGTGTTGAGCGGAATCGTTCGAGCCGAGCGGGCCAGAAGGACGCGGATCGAGGAAAAGATCCGCCCCATTCTGGAGACATTTCAAGTAGGATGAGCCTCCGGCCTGTCCGCGCGCGGAACACGTTTTTTTTGGAAGTTAAGGAGAATATCCCAATGGCAGATAAAGCCCCCCGCAACAACGCGCATTGCACCATCCCGGACGATCCGGATCAGAGCACCTACCGTTTCATCATCGTGGCCGCCAAGCGCGCCCGCCAATTGCAGGGGGCGCACGCCCCGTGCTCCCCACCGCGTCGAAGAAGCCGACTGTCATCTCTATGGAAGAGGTCCGCCGCGGCCTGGTGAAATATAGCCTCACCGGCGAAGCTCCCGAAGAGTTGTTGCCGGAAGAATCCGTCCTCTAACGCTGCATGAAGATCCTCCTCGGCGTAGGCGGCGGCATCGCGGCTTACAAAGCCGCCGAGTTGGCGCGCCTGCTCATGCAGCGGGAGCATGAAGTCCAAGCCATGCTCACGCGCTCGGCTGAGGAATTCATCCGTCCGCTCACTTTCGCCGCTCTCACCGGCCGCAAAGCCCTCACCGATCTTTTCGCAATCGAAGACGCTATCGAGCACATAGCTGTCGCGCAGGATCACGAGATACTGGTCATCGCGCCCGCCACGGCCGATCTGATGGCCAAGCTGGCGCACGGCTTGGCGGACGATTTCCTCACCACGCTTTATCTCGCTTTCACCGGGCCTGTCTTGATCGCGCCCGCGATGAACGTCAACATGTGGCAGCACGCCGCCACTCAGGCCAATCTCGAAACGTCTTGCGGCGGCGCGGCCACTCGCATCGTCGAACCCGATAGCGGCTATCTCGCCTGCGGCATGACCGGTCCTGGCCGCCTGGCCGAGACCGTCGGCGATCGCCGCCGCCATCGATCGCCGATGTCCGCAGACGCCGCGATCTCGATGGCGAAACCGTGCTGATCACCGCCGGGCCCACGCAGGAGCCCATCGATCCGGTCCGCTACCTCTCCAACCGGTCTAGCGGCAAGATGGGATACGCGCTCGCGGAGGCCGCAGCCGCCCGGGGCGCGCGCGTCATCCTGGTTTCGGGCCCGGTCAGCATGCCAGCGCCGCCCGCGGCGTCGAAATCGTCGTCGTCAGGACGGCAGCGGAGATGCGCGACCGCGTCTTCGAACATCTGGAGCCGGCCACCATCGTGGTCAAAGCCGCCGCCGTGGCCGATTTCCGCGTCGACCAATCCGCCCGAATCAGAAGATCAAGAAGACCGCCGCCCGCGTCTCGCTCGAACTCGACCCCACGCCCGATATCCTCGCCGAATTCGGCCGCAAGAAGGGCGACCGCCTGCTGATCGGTTTCGCCGCCGAAACCCAGAATCTCGTGCAGGAAGCCCGCCGCAAGCTGGAATCGAAGGACTGCGACATGATCGTGGCGAACCTGGTAGGCGGCGCGCGAGCCCCGTTCGAGAGCGAGCAGAACGAAGTAACCCTGCGTGCTCGCGAATGGCGAAGATGATCTCCACTGCCGCGCGCCAGCAAGCGCGAAGTCGCCGACCGCATCTTCGACAGGTCCTCAAACTCCGCCTCGTGCTGCACGCTCCTATGAACGCTGACCCCGAGACTTCGCGCCAAAAGCTTGAGTATCTACCGCGATCTGGGCGATGAAGGAAATCTACCGCCGCCCCGCGTCCGTAGTCGCAATGCCGTCCGCAAGTGGCGCAGGCCTCCAGGCCGCGCCCATGCCGCCGAAGACGAAACCGACGCCGCGCTGCCCGCCCATCCCGCGCCGCTCATCGAACCTGCCGCCGCTCGCGCCCTGCCCCGGCGAAGACGCTCCTCCAAGATCTCGAGGATATCGGCGATTGCCGCCGCTGCCGCCTGCACGACGGCCGCAACAAGATCGTCTTCGGCGTCGGCGACGAGAAGAGCGCCGCTGGTCTTCGTCGGCGAAGGCCCCGGCGCCGATGAAGACGCGCAGGGTTTCCCCTTCGTCGGCCGCGCCGGCCAATTGCTCACGCAGATGATCGAGAGCACCGCGAAGAAGGAAGGGCATCGAACATCTCGCGCGACGACGTCTACATCTGCAACGTCGTCAAATGCCGTCCGCCCGACAACCGCACCCCCGAGCCCGACGAGATGGAGATCTGCGGCCAGTTCCTCTACCGCCAGCTTCCGTCGATGCAGCCCGAAAGCGATCTGCGCGCTCGGCGGCACCGCCGCGCGCGCGCTCACCGGCCGCAAGGAGGGCGTCACCAAGATGCGCGGCAAATGGTTTCAATGGCGCGACATTCCGGTGATGGTCACTTACCACCCGTCTTATCTCCTGCGCCCCTACAACAGGACGCCAAGCGCGAAGCCTGGGAAGACCTCAAAAAAACATTGCACTTTGTTTATGGTTAGGGTCCGAATCGGGCAAATGTCCGAGGCGGACGTGCGTGACCGGATTGTAAGATTGCAAAGGCCCCAGCCTCATGCACATGCGCTCACCTTCGGAAAAACAGGCCTCCTCCCTGCTTCATTGCTTACATTGCGTCATCTTGGAACAGCGTGCCGCCACGGAAGAACTGAAACAGAGCACGCGCGAACTCGAAGCGACTTTAGAGGAATTCCTAGCCGTCTGCGCCGAACTCCGCGCGGCTGCCTCCGTCGTTCCGCGCGCCGCGCCGGAAGCCGATCCCACCGCGCCGGCATCCCAGCGTCCTGAGCCGGTGGACTTGAGTATCGCCGATTTGAAGCGTCAAGCGGATCAGGTCCTGAAGAAGGGCCAGGAGGCGGTTCGCGAATCGGCATTAGTGCGCATGCGGTCCAGTAAAGTGCGTGCGGCGCTGCAATCGGGTTCGCCCGCGCCTTCGCCGAAGGTCGCCCAGCGGCCCGCTGCGTCGCCCGGCGCGCTCTCGAGACGGGAACGGCAGGTGCTCACCCTGATCGTTGCCGGCAAGAGCAGCAAAGAAATTGCGGCAGAACTCGGTATTTCCTTCCGCACCGCGGTGACGCACCGCGCCAGCATCATGGGCAAACTCAACGTTCACGAGATCGCGTCGGTGGTACGCGAAGCGATTCATCGCGGATTGGTTTGACCGGCGCCTTCTGATATTCTGCGAACTTGAAAGCTCGCATCCGCAATCTGACGCGAAATACCGAGCTCGGCGCCGCGATAGAGATCGCCGACACCAGCGCCAAACGCCGCACCGGCCTGCTGAAACACAACGGTCTCGCTCCCGGCGAAGGGTTGTGGATTGTTCCTTGCGAATCGGTGCACACCTTTTTCATGAAGTTCCCCATCGACCTGGTATATCTCGATAGGAAGTGCACCGTGCGGAAGGTGCGCCATGCCGTCAAGCCATGGCGCATGTCCGCGTGTTTCAGCGCGCATTCGATTATCGAATTGCCGCCCGGACTGGCGCGCGCGAGCGGTACGGTGGCTGGAGATCGGCTGGAAGTCGAGAAGTTAGGTTTGTAAGCCTGTCGCTCACATAAGATCGCGCAGCAGTTACACAATCTTACGCCTTTCGCCCCCTGCGCGACGCCTATACAGTTGGAGGTGAAAGGAAATGAAAAAGACGATCGGTTTGGGACTCTTGCTCTTGACGGGGATGACGGCGTTTGCCGCTCCCGCCGCGGCTTATGAACGATTCAACAGGACCCCTGTCCGCAAGGAAGTGGTCGTGGTTCATCACAACAGACGCCCCCGCGCTCATCGCGTGGTACGCGAGAGATACGAACATTTCCGCCGTTAACAGGCGTTCGCTCCACCCTTCGCGGCCGCGACGAATCCACCCCGTCGCGGCCGCTTTTTTGTGCTCAAAATCCGGCCGCGGCTTCCATGGCCTTCAGCAAGCCGTCGAGCCTCGCCGCATCCGGCACGCTCCCCTGCGCCATCCGCGGAGTACCGCCGCCGCGTCCACCCGCTTCCGTCAGCGCCGCCTTCAGAACCCTCCCCGCGTCGATTCCGGCATCTTCCGAAACTGCTAACAAAACCGAGGGCGGATCGTTTAGGGCCGCCAAAAACACCGCCTTCGAATGCGCCGTGAAGTTCTGCGCCACGGCGCGCAGATCCTCCAGGTTGCCTGATGCCGCGCGCTGCGAGACGCGCCGGAACCCATCGGCCGCGGGCGCAGTGCTTTGGTATAACTCGCGGCCTTTATATCCGGCCAGTTCCAACTCCAACTTCCGCCGCGATTTCTCCGCCGCGCGTGTCGATTCCAACTGTTCCGCCAGCATCGACGGCACATTGTCGAGCGGCGACGAGAAGAGTTGGGCCGCCCGCGAGAGCGCCTCGTAATCCGCCCGCGCTCTCCGCAGCGCTCGTCCGCCACAGAGAAATTCGACGCGCGTCTGGTTGCGGATCTTCTCCAGCTTTCGAATCAGAATGGCTCCGATCTCGCCTGTCGCGCGTACATGCGTCCCCCCGCATGCGCTGCGGTCCACGCCGTCAATCGATACAATTCGCAGCGTGCCCGCGCGCTCTGATGGCTTGCGGAGCCCTTGCGCCAAAGCGGAATCCTCAAACGTCACGGCAACGGGACGATTCTCGAAAACAATCTCGTTCGCGCGCCGCTCGGCCTTCTGCGCCACGCTCGCATCGGCGTTGCCCTCGATATCGAGGGTCGCGCTCTCGGCGCCCAGATGGAAGCTGACGGTCTTGAGCCCGAACGATTCCTCAAACACCGCGGAGAGCAGGTGCTGCCCGGTATGCTGCTGCATGTGGTCGAAGCGCCGCGCCCAATCGACGGTGCATTCGACGGCGCCCCCTTTCACAGGCGCCGCTAGCTTGTGAGCGATGCGCTCCTCTTCATCCGCCACATCGATCACCGCCGCTCCGCCGATCGCGCCGAGGTCGAAGGGTTGTCCGCCGGATGTGGGATAGAAGGCAGTGCGGTCGAGGTAGACGGTACGGCCGTCGTCAGCGAGTTCGGCGATTTGCGCCGTGAAATCGCGCAGGTACGAATCGGTGTAATAGAGACGTTCAGTCATGGAAAAGATCAGGTTAGCAATTCCGGCGCGGCAATCCGGTTGCGTAGAGGCGCAAATCCCTGTATCCTTAAAGTTTCCCCGCAATGTAGAGCTAAAGCGGAGCATTGCGGTTGACGGGTTTGGACGGGTGGCCGAGCGGTTAATGGCAACAGGCTGTAAACCTGTCGCTCCTTGCGAGCTACGGAGGTTCGAATCCTCCCCCGTCCACCAGAATTTTCGTAGACTGTAGTGATTTAGGCCGTTGTAGCTCAGTTGGTAGAGCGCGTCCTTGGTAAGGACGAGGTCACCAGTTCAATCCTGGTCAACGGCTCCAGATTTTGCTCCTGCGCAGGCGGCGCTACTGCACGTCCTACCGAAGTTTCCTCCTGTAACGAATCCGTACAGAGAAGGCATAAGAGCATGGCAAAGGAAAAATTTGACCGCAGCAAGCCGCACGTAAATATCGGGACGATCGGGCACATCGATCACGGCAAGACGACCCTGACGGCGGCGATCACCAAGGTGCTGGCGAAGCACAATCCGAAGGACAAGTTCCGCAGCTTCGATTCGATCGACAACGCGCCGGAAGAAAAGGCCCGCGGTATCACGATCGCGGTGGCGCACGTGGAGTACGAGACCGCCAACCGGCACTACGCCCACGTGGATTGCCCCGGCCACGCCGACTACATCAAGAACATGATCACCGGCGCGGCGCAGATGGATGGCGCCATCCTGGTGGTGGCGGCGACCGACGGCCCCATGCCGCAGACGCGCGAGCACATTCTGCTGGCCCGCCAGGTGGGCGTGCCGTACATCGTGGTGGCCATGAACAAAGTGGACATGGTGGACGATCCGGAACTGCTCGACCTGGTGGAGCTGGAAGTGCGCGAGCTGCTGAAGAGCTACCAGTTCCCGGGCGACGATCTGCCGGTGGTGCGGGTCTCGGCGCTGGGCGCGCTGAACGGCGAGCCGCAGTGGGAAAAGACGGTCGACGAGCTGATGGAGGCGGTGGACAGCTACATTCCGATGCCGGAGCGCGTGATCGACAAGCCGTTCATCATGCCGATCGAAGACATCTTCTCGATTCAGGGACGCGGCACGGTGGTGACGGGCCGCATCGAGCGCGGGATCTGCAAGGTCGGCGAGGAAATGGAGATCGTGGGCTTCCGGCGACACGCGCAAGACGGTGGTCACGGGCGTGGAAATGTTCAAGAAGCTGCTGGACGAAGGGCGCGCCGGGGACAACGTGGGCCTGCTGCTGCGCGGCGTGGAAAAGGACGAAGTGGAGCGCGGGCAGGTGATTGCGAAGCCGGGTTCGATCACGCCGCACACGAAGTTCAAGGGCGAAGTGTACGTGTTGAGCAAGGAAGAGGGCGGACGGCACACGCCGTTCTTCAAGGGATACCGGCCGCAGTTCTACTTCCGCACGACGGACGTGACGGGAGTGGCGCAGTTGCCGGAAGGCACGGAGATGGTGATGCCGGGCGACAACGTGCAGCCTGACGGTGGAGCTGATCACGCCGGTGGCCATGGACAAGGGGCTTGCGCTTCGCGATTCGCGAAGGCGGCCGCACGGTGGGCGCCGGCACCGTGACCGAGATCATGAAGTAGGAGATCAGGAGATTGAGCAATGCCTCGCGAAATCATCACGTTCCAGTGCACGGAGTGCAAGAACCGGAACTATTCGTCCACCAAGAACAAGAAGACCACCACCGAGCGGCTGGAAATGAAGAAGTTCTGCCGGCACTGCCGGAAGCACCAGGCGCACAAGGAAATCAAGTAGAATAAGGAGTGCCCCCGGATCATCGGGGGGTGCGACCCAGGGGCGTAGGTTTAACGGCAGACCAGCGGTCTCCAAAACCGCGAGTGGGGGTTCGAATCCCTCCGCCCCTGCCAAACCACCCCGCATACAGTTGGGAGCAGGCGAGGAAGAAGATTATGGCTGCGATGTAAAAGTCTGGATCGCAGGCCACGAAGGATTACATCAACGAGCTGAAGCTCGAGATGCGCCGCGTGACTTGGCCCAACCGCAAGCAGGTGGAAGGCACCACGGCGGTGGTGATCGTCTCGGTGTTCGCCTTTGCGGCTACTTCGCGGTGGTGGATGCGATCCTGTCGCAGGGCGTCAAAGGCAGTTCTGAACTTCTTTCACGAAGTAGGCGCATATGGAAGCCGAAGAGAACGATTCCATCGACGAGCAGCCGGAGACGAGCCCGGAGCACGAGCCGGCGAGCGAAGATCAGTCCGCGCGAAGAGGCCGAGCCGCAGCTCGGAAGCCGGCCGCGGAGCCTGCCGAGAGGCCGCGCGCGAAGCCGCCGAGCCGCGGCCGCGGGCTACGACGAATCGTCTCCCAAGAAGTGGTACATCATCCACACCTATTCGGGCTTTGAGAACAAGGTGGCGGAATCGCTGCGCACGCGCGCCGAGGCCTTCGGGTTCGCCGACAAGATCGGGCAGATCCTGATCCCCACCGAAGAAGTGGTGGAGCTGCGCAACGGCAAGAAGGTCACCAGCAAGCGCCTGGTTTATCCGGGCTACGTGCTGGTGGAAATGGAAATGAACGACGCAGCTGTGGCACGAAGTGAAGAACACGCCGCGCGTGACGGGTTTCGTGGGCGGCGGCAATTCGCCGGTGCCGCTGAGCGCCGATGAAGTGAATCAGATTCTGTACCGCCAGGCAGTCGTCGGCGGAGCGGCCGCGTCCGAAGATGACGTTCGAGAAGAACGATTCGGTGCGCATCGTCGACGGGCCGTTCGCGAATTTCTCGGGCAAGGTGGACGAAGTCAATCCCGAGCGCGGCACGCTGCGCGTGATGGTCACGATTTTCGGCCGCGCGACGCCGGTGGAACTGGAATTCTTGCAAGTGGAAAAGGTTTAAGAATCGTCGTATGGCAAAGAAAGTTACCGCGCAGGTAAAGTTGCAGATTCCGGCCGGAAAGGCCACGCCGGCGCCGCCGGTGGGTACGGCGCTCGGTCCGCAGGGCGTCAACATCATGGATTTCTGCAAGGCGTTCAACGCCAAGACGTCCGGCGAAAGACCAGGAAGGCCTGATCATCCCGGTGGTGATCACGATCTACTCCGACCGCTCGTTCACCTTCATCACCAAGACGCCGCCGGTGCCGGTGCTGATCAAGCGCGCCGTGAATCTGGCGAAGGGCTCGGCCGAGCCGCACAAGACCAAGGTCGGCAAGATCACCGCAGAAGCAGGTCGAAGAGATCGCCAAGATCAAGATGCCCGACCTGAACTGCTTCGATCTGGAAGCCGCGATGAGCTCGGTGCGCGGCACCGCCCGCAGCATGGGCGTCGACGTAGTCTAAGTTTCGATAACCCGTTGATTCAGATCGATTCCTTGATGGCGGAGGCCGTGCGCCGTGGCGGCGCGTGGATCGCCTGCCGTCCCGGCTGCTGCGAGTGTTGCATCGGCCCATTTTCCATCTCACAATCGGACGCCGCTCGCCTGCGCGAAGGCATAGCTCAGCTTGATGCAGCCATAGCGCTACGTGTTCGCGATCGCGCACGGAACTACATCGCCGCAATCCATTCCTACGACGAAGAAGGTCTACCCGAAGGCATGGACGACATAGCCTGTCCCGCGCTTGACCCTGCCAACGGAACTTGCGACCTTTACGACGCGCGCCCCATCACGTGCCGCACCTTCGGCCCCGCGGTCAAAACCAGCGATGGCGCCGTTGCCACGTGCGAACTCTGTTTCAAGGGCGCCAGCGAAGATCGGATCGCCGCCTGCGCAGTCGAAATCGATCGCGGTTTGTTGGAGTTGGATGCCCCGTCTGCGACCCTCGTGGCCTTAGCTCTCTCTTCATTCTGAGCCGCGTGCCGTGGGCCGCCGCTGACAAAACGCAAGGGACGGCCTGAGCAACCACCGGTCGGCCACGCCGATAGGATTTTAGCTGGCGGATTCAAATCCGTTGGATTTCTTGTTTCAGCGCTATTCGCCACCTCGCCGCCTTTTGAGCAGCGCGTTAGCCTGGACGACCCCCTGCCGATTCAACTCGGCGCGGTCCATTGAAAAACGCTGCCCCTCTGTCATGAGCGAGACCCTCCGTTAATCCCCGCCTACTCCGCTCGCAACGCCGTCGCCGGATCGATGCGCGTCGCTCTGCGCGCCGGCAGCCAACAGGCCGTCAGCGCGACCGCAGCCAACACGCATGGCGCCGCGACAAACGTTGCCACATCGCGCGCACCCACCCCGATCAGCATGCTTTCGAGCGCCCGCGATATCGCGAACGCTCCTGCGAGGCCGAACGCGATGCCGATCGCCACCAGGATCGCCCCCTCCCGCATCAGCATGCCGCGCACATGCCGCGGTTCGGCGCCCAGCGCGATGCGCAGTCCGATCTCACGCACGCGCAGGCTTATCCCAAACGACGTCACGCCATAAATCCCGATCGAAGAGAGCAGGAGCGCCATCACGCCGAACACGCTCAGCAACATCGCGGATAGGCTTTGCGCCCAGAGGGTCTTGCGCATCGCCGCGTCCACGGTTTCCGGATCGAGAAAGAGGTTCGCGTCCAGTGGACGAATCTCTCTCATCACGGCGCCAAGCGTAGCCTCGGGGTCGCGGGCCGCGCGCACATAGAGCACGCCATACGGGAAATAATACTGCTGCGTGGAGAGGTAAACCATCGCTTGGGGCGCCTCGCCGGGCATATGGTACGCGGCGGTGCGCACCACGCCAATCACCTGCACCGGCAGGTTTTCGCCCGCGAATTGAATCACCTTGCCCACCGCTTCCTGTCCCGGCCAGAAATGCCGCGCCGCCGAATCGTTCACCATCGCTACGCGCGGGCTTGTGGAGGAGTCTGTCAGGCTGAAATCTCGTCCACTCAAGACCGGTATGCGGACCGTTTGGAAAAACCCGGGATACGTCACGCTGGTCAGAGTGGGGTGTCCGCCGCCCGCGTTTTCCTCCCCTTGCAGCAACACCGTCCGCGTGCCGCCCACTGAAAACGGCAGGTCCTTGGCAAGGCTTGCCGATTCCACCCCCGGGACTGCCGCGGCGCGCTCCAGGATACGCCGCCTGTATTCGCGCCCGCGCGCTTCGTTGTAACCTTGATCGGCAACGTTGAACGTGATCACGCCCAGATGAGCGGCGTCAAAGCCGGGGTCGATCTTGATTGCGCTTTGCACGCTGCGCAGGAAGAGCCCCGCGCCCAGCAAGGCCATCATGGAAAAGGCCAGTTGCAATATCACCAGCACCGAGCGTGGGGGCCAGCCCCCGCTGGATGGCTGCGCGGAGCCGGAGCGCTCCTTGAGGGAGGCGGCAAGATCGCCGCGCGATCCGAAGGCGGGCATCAATCCAAAGATAATGCCGGTCAGCAGCGCGATTCCCATCGTGTAGCCAAGTACCCGCGCATCCAGATCGAAGCGAAAGGCGGCGTATTTCATGGTCGGCGGGCGCAGCGGCCACAGCAAGCCGCGCGCGAATTGCGCCCCCAACAGGCCCACCGCCCCTCCCATTGCCGAAAGGAGCACGCTCTCCACCAGAAGCTGCCGCACCAGATGCCACTTGCTCGCGCCGATCGCCATACGTACCGTGATTTCCTTGGCGCGTCCGGCGGCCCGCGCGATCAGCAGGTTGGCGACGTTGACGCATGCAATGAGCAGCACAATGCCTGAAATCGCCAACAAAATCGACCCGGTGCGGCTGTAGATGGCGCGGTCTTTCGCATTCAACGCGGCCTCGGCAACCGGCGCCAGCATCACGCTGCGTCCGCCATTCTCGCGCGGATATTGGTGTGCCAGTTCCGCGCCGAGACTCTTCATCGCCCCTTCGGCCTGTGCCATCCCCACGCCCGGCTTCAACCTCCCGATCACGGAAAAGACCGAAGCGCGTCGTTGATTCACCCATGCCGGCGCGGGGTAGACTTGCGGGTACATCGCCATAGGCGTCCACAGATCGGCGGCGTAGAGTTCGTTGATGCCGCGAAAGTCCTCGGGCGCCACTCCGGCGATGGAGAATGTCCGCCCGCTCAGCGTCAGCGTTCGCGATGTGACCTGCGGATCGCCGGCGAAGAGCCTCGTCCAAAGCCCATAACTGATCACGGCGACCGCGCGCGCGTTAGGCGTGACATCTTCTTCCGGAAGGAACCCACGTCCGATGATTGGCTTAACTCCCAAAGTCTGGAAGTAATTGCCGCTCACGATGTGAGCCATTAACGGACATGCGGCGCCCTGCGCCTGTTAGGTTGACGGCGATGGGCGCATAAAGCGCTAAATTGGAAAACACCGCGTTGCGATCGCGATAATCCTTGTAATTCAAATAAGAAACGGGAAGATTACCGGAGTTTTTAGGATCGATCGTATAAACCGCAACTAAGGAAGAGGCATCGTTTACCGCGAGTGGGCGCAGCAAGATCCCGTTCAGCAGGCTGAAGATAGTGGTGTTGGCCCCAATGCCCAGAGCCAGCGACAACACTGCGATCGCCGTGAAGCCACGCCGCCGCGCCATGCCCCGCAGGGCATATTTTAGGTCACCTGACAACCAACTCATCCGTTACTTAAAACAGGTCCCTTTGTATCGAAGTATACAGGAAAGGTCTGAAAAAGTCAGAAATCGTTAAAAATCGCGATAAAAGAAGTGGCGCCGGCCAGTCCGCATTTCTAACGTGGCTTGAAGCCGGAAGAGGAGGAAAACTATAAGTCGTCGGAGCAACTCGGTTCTTATCGGCGTTCATCGGCGGCCCATTAATGTTTTCTCCTCTTCGGGAACGCTATGATGGCGGAGTGGCTCGCCCGCGTTTTTTTCTGATCGATTCCTTCGGCTTCATTTTCCGCGCATACCACGCCCGCGCCCGGTCCGCCGCGCCGCCCATGCGCACCAGCACCGGGCTCTCCACCGAAGCCGTGTACATCTTCAACAACATGCTGCGGAAGTTGATGAAGGAGCATTCCCCCGCCTACATCGCAGCCATTTTCGAAAGCGGCGAGCCCACCCATCGCGTGCAGGAGTTCGCGGAATACAAGGCCAATCGCACTGAGATGCCGCCCGACCTGGCTGACCAGATTCCCTACGTGCGGCGCGTACTCGACGCCATGCGCATTCCGGTGCTGCAATTCCCGGGCTTCGAAGCCGACGACGTGATCGGCACCCTGGCCCGCCGCGTGGAAGGCCAGGGCCTGGACGTCGTGATCGTATCGAGCGACAAGGACATGCTGCAACTGGTCGACGATCACGTCTCCATGCTCAATCCGGCCAAGGACGACACGTGGTACGACGCCGGCCAAGGTGAAGGAGTTCATGGGCGTGATGCCCGACTCAGGTGGCCGACTTGCTGGCGCTGAAGGGCGACGCCGTGGATAACATTCCCGGCGCCCCAGGCATCGGCGAGAAAGGGGCGCGCGATCTGATCGAGCGTTTCGGCTCCGTGGAAGGCGCACTCGAACGCGCCGCCGAGGTGGAGCGCAAGATGTACCGCGAGAGCCTGCAGAACAACGTCGAGCGCATCCGCATGAGCAAGCGCCTGGCGACGATCGCCACCGATGTGCCGGTGGAATTCTCGCTGGATGCGGTGAAGGCGCACGAATTCGATCTTGCGCTGCTCAAAGCCATCTACAAGGAGATGGAGTTCCACAGCCTGCTCAAGGAGCTGGGTCCGTCCGAGGATACGCGGCCGCGCGATTACCGCCCCGCTCGCCGGGCCGGAGGAAATTCCAACCGGCGTGCCGGTGGCGGTCGCCATTTCGAAAGCGGCCGAAGGCGAATTCGCGCTCGACAGCATCGGCCTGGCGTGGCATGCAGGCGAAGGCGCGCGCGGTTTCGGGAGAGATGCTCGCGCGCGGTAAAGCCGTGGTTCGAAGACGCCTGCGACGCCGAAGATCGCCTGCGACGTGAAAAGCGCTCTCCTTGAACTAGGCCGGCTGGGGATGGACGCTCGCGGTTTCGATCACGACGTGATGCTTTACGCGTTCCTGCTGGACGCCGATCCCGGCGGCTGTCCGCTGGAGGAGCAGGCGCGGCGCAAGCTCGATTTGAAGCTGGGCCACTCGCCGGAGCAGCATGCCGATATCACGCTCGAGTTCTGGAACCATCTGTCGCCCGCCGTGGAGGCGCGCGGCCTGCGCGACCTCTATTCGAGCATCGAGCTGCCGCTGACGCGCGTGCTGGCGCGCATGGAGCGCGACAGGCGTTCGCATCGATTCCACCGAGCTGTTGCGTCTCTCGCAATTGATGGAGGGCGAGATTGCGCGGCTCACTTCCGAGATCCACGCGCTTGCCGGCAAGCCGTTCAACATCGCATCGCCGCAACAGTTGGGCAAGGTGCTTGTTCGAAGATCTGAAACTTCCCGCGCCGGTGAAATATGGCAAGGGCAAGACCATTTCCACCGCGGCCGATGTGCTGGAAGAGCTGGCGGCCGACCACGAAATCGTGCGCAAGGTGCTGGAGTACCGCCAGCTCACCAAGCTGAAAGGCACGTACGTGGATGCGCTGCCGGCGCTGATCGATCCGCAAACCGGACGCCTGCACACCAGCTTCAACCAGGCCGGCGCGGCGACGGGGCGGCTGTCGTCCTCAAATCCGAACCTGCAGAACATCCCGATACGCACCGAACTGGGACGCGAGATCCGCGCCGCGTTCGTTCCGCGCGAAGGGTGGAAGCTGGTGGTGGCCGATTACTCGCAGATCGAGTTGCGGCTGCTGGCGCACATGTCTGAAGATCCGCTGCTGATGGAGGCGTTCCGCAGCGGCGAGGACATTCACACGCGCACGGCGGCGAAGTGTTGGGCGTGCCTCCGCTGATGGTGACGCCGGAGGCGCGGCGCGATGCCAAGGCGGTGAATTTCGGCATCGTCTACGGAATCAGCCCATTTGGCCTCGCGGCGCAGTTGGGAATTTCGCGCGCCGAAGCGGAGAAGTATATCCGCAATTACTTCGAGCGCTACCAGGGAGTGCGGCGCTTCATCGACGACACCATCGCCGAAGTGCGCAAAACGGGCGTAACACGCACGCTGTTCGGGCGCGAACGGCCCATCCCGGACATCAACAGCCGCAATCCCAACTCGCGCGGATTCGCCGAGCGCACCGCCGTGAATTCGCCCCTGCAAGGCACGGCGGCCGATCTGATCAAGCTGGCCATGGTGCGGATCGATAGCGCGCTGCAAAGCGGCGGCCATCGCGGCGCGATGCTCTTGCAGGTGCACGACGAACTGGTCTTCGAATGTCCGCCGGAAGAGACGGAAGCCGTTTCGGCGCTGGCCAAGCGCGAGATGGCAGGCGCGCTGGAGTTGAAGGTTCCGCTGGTGGTGGATGTGGGCGTCGGTGAAAACTGGCGCGACGCGAAATAGTCTTGCTAAGGTCGACCTTCACGCCGAAGGCAAGGGTACTCCGTTAATCAGTGAGCTATGGATCAGGCGAACTTACAGGTCGGTAAAATACGTAGCCTGCTAGCCGTCCTCGCCTACTCTGCAGGGGGCGTCGGCGCTTCGACAATGTGAAACCCATTTACTTTCCGTTCCCTCGAAGGCCTTCCCTTTGGCGTCCGCGCCGCGGTGGTATTCGGCTGCGTCGGGTTGGCCGCATGGGCTATCGGCTGGGATCTTTCCGGCTCCCGTCTTCCTTTCGCCCTCATGGCCTCGAACCTAACGGCACTGCTGTCCATGGCGGCGATACGCTTCGCCGTGGGGTGGCAATATAGCTTCGGCCCACATCACATCATGGGTATTATCGCCCGCGGCGAGCCTGGCTCGTCCGCAGTCACCCCCTCGCTTTGCGTCTTTCTGGTGTCAGCTATGACAGGCGTGGTAATCGCCCGACGCCTCCGCAATTACGGCCTTAGCGGAGTTGTTGGGCTCGTCGCAATAATCAGCGCCGCAGCATCCGTCGTCGCCGGAGCTGGCTTCTTCGTCGGAGCGATGGTGGATACTATTAGTGGTCCCAACTTGGTCGAAGACGGCGGCGCAACCACCGGGATGTTGCTTGGCGGCCTCATTGGCATATACATTTGGAGGTCCAAATTCCGCTCAGCCGGGGCTGTTGCCACAACAATTCAAGCGTCGGCTGGTGCAATGTCGCGAGAGGAAATTCGAGACGCCCTGGTAAGTGCGAAGGGAAAGCTTGTAGGGCTTCGTCTCAAATGACGCAAGATCCTTTACCGCGAGAATCGACAAGCTCGATGATGGGGGTTTTACGTACCGGGTTCTGGATCACCGGGACTTCGACCCAACGATCAACTGGCGGTCGCGGTATGACGAATTCGTGGAGGCAGTTGTGTTTCCCGAAGACTAGGGCTAGGCCGGAGTATCGAACGTGGTGACCTCGCTAGTAAGACTACCCTGAAGGCGTAACTGTGACCTATTGGGCCTGCGGCTGCTCCCCCCTCGGCAAAGTAGTCAAGACCTCAATGCCTTATGGACCCGGCGAAACCGAAGTCTGGACCACCTATACTTACGACGCCTCCGGCCGCCAACTCACCTCGACGGCGCCCGATAGCAGCGTGACCACCACCAGCTATTCCGGCAACACCGTCACCACGACCGATCCCGCCGGCATCTGGAAAACCAACGTCATGGACGCATTCGGCAACCTGTCGGCCGTCAACGAGCCCGACCCCGCCACCGGCTGCTCCAGTACCGGTCCCGTCACAAACTACACCTACAACGGGGCCAACCAGCTCACGAACGTCTCGATGACCCGCGCCGGCATCACCCAAAATCGGACCTTCGTCTACAACGGCAGCGACCTCACCAGCGAGACCACCCCAGAAGCCGGCACGGTCAGCTACACCTATGACGGCAACCACCACGTCACCCAGCGCATCGATGCCTTAAACCAGAAAACTACCTACAGCTATGATGCCTACGAGCGCCTGACGCTGGTCCAGCATTACACCTGGGGAAACAACCCGCAGTGCTTCCAGAACTGCGTCGCGCAATGGAACGAGCAGGCGCAGCAGGACGTGAACTACTACTACGACACGCCCGTCGCCGGCGATTACACGCAAACCAACACCTGGGGCCGCCTGAGCGCCGTGGTCTTCCACGCCCAGGGACTGGGCGGCTACCCCCAGCCCGATTTCGCCTATGAGTACAATTACAACCAGGCCGGCCGCGTGATCGGCAACCGCATGCTGGTGACGCAAGGCAGTTCGCATGTCGATCTGCAGGGCCAATACGCCTGGGACAACCAAGGCCGCATGACCTCTTTGACCTACCCCTCCGGCCCTGTGATGACAACCCAGTTCGACGCCATGGGCCGCCCATCCAGCATGAGCGAAACGGCGTGCGTCGTGACGCCCGCCAATCCCCAGTGCAGCAACTACACCTGGGCAGCCGGCAGCGCGACATACGGCTCGGCCGGCCAGTTGCTGACCGTCGGCGGCAGCGGCTTCAACGGCACGATCACCGCGTCCCTCAACGAAACGCGCACCTATAACAACATGCTGCAGCTCACGCATCTGGTCAGCAGCGCGCTGGGCTACCAAGCTCCGAATACGTATACCGGCGGCGGTGTCGATATCCAATACGTCTACAACACAGGCCATAATAATGGCAGAGTGGCCCAGACCATCGACAACACGCTCGGCGAAACGGTGAACTACAGCTACGACTACCTGCATCGCTTGACGGCCGCCACGGCTACCAATGGGACTTGGGGCGAGGCCTACACGTACGACGGTTTCGGCAACCTGACCGGGAAGACGCCCACCCAGGGATACGCGCCGGCGATGACGGGGAGCGCGGATTCCAACGCGACGGGCGGCGCCCTCAGTGGTCAATGGGACGTCGAGAAGCGCCCCATGACGCAGGGTGTCACACAGGCTACGCCGTTCTATGTCTACGACCCGTGGGGACGGCGCGTCTGGAGGCAGTGGTACAACGCGCAATATGGGACGACCAACTGCGAGGCGTATTTTTATGGGGCCACAGGCCAGAAGCTGGAGAGCTACAGTTGCCAGTACAGCTCGGGATCGCTAGGCGCGACGCTGGAGGGGATCAACACGTATTTCGCGGGGAAGATGCTATCGGAGAAGGGCGTTTTCATCGCGACGGATCGGCTGGGGAGCGTCCGCGGCGACAGCAACGGCGTGAGCATGTCGTACTTCCCGTGGGGCGAAGAGCGGGGACAAGGGACGGCGGACAACCGCACGAAGTTCGCCGGATATTTCCGCGATATGCCGGGGCAGGATTATGCGATGGCAAGGTACTACAACGCGACCAGCGGGAGTTTCTGGAGTCCGGACCGCTCGGGGTGAAGACGGCCAATTCGACAGATCCTACGAGTTGGAATCGGTTTCTATATGCGGGAGGGGATCCGATCAATCGGTTCGATCCGAGGGGAAGGGACGATTGCGATCCGAATGACCCCGACGGCTGCTGCGACCCGGACGAAGGTTGCGACGAACCCTGTGCGGATTTCCTCGGCGAAGGCTGTGGAGAGCCACCTTCCCCGCCGGTGCCGGCTCCAGGCCCACCGGCACCAGCCCCCGCGCCGGATTGTGAGCAACTCCTGACCACTGCAATAAGCGGCTTCCTTTCTGGCAAAGGGTCACCCCTGGCGAATGACGCATCGTACATGGTAAGCGTTGGCCAACAAGACAACATAGACCCCACGCTCTTCGCAGCCATCGCGATTGCGGAAAATGGTACGGCGACGAACAACCCATTTGCGCTCGGGCCGAACGGTAGATCAACATTCACGGATCTTGAAGCTGCAATCGACAAAGTCGGGTCGCAACTCAAAAAATATATCTACACCTGGAATGAGGACTCCGTTTCGCAGCTATGGAGCGGCAACGGGTGGATTGTCGAAAAGGGAAAGCCCTGGCATACGATCCAGCCGCCTGCGTATTGTGTCGCTACGGGGAAAACGCCTGGACAGATTGCAACGGCAAAGGCACTCTGCCAGAACACGGGAAACACCATCGCCGCCTTTATGCAGAAGATGGGCCAACAGGCCACATTCGGAGGCGATCCAAACAACTTAGCTTTTCCATGCAAGGACGAGGATGATGACGAGGAGGAGGAGCGGTGATTCGACCTAGGGCCGTCGGAATCGTTTCATTGCTAGCACTCGCAGCACTGGCAACCTATAGAGGCGCAAACGCGCAACCGAAGCGGGTTCAACTCAAAGACCACGGATTCTCGTTAGAAGTTCCAAGCCGTTGGAATGTTGCAATAAATCCAGATGGCCTTCCAATGCTGACGAATTTTCCATTTTCGAAATTGCAGCCGCAGCTCACGCTGCCTGAAGGCGGGGCAATGATAAACTTCATCGCGTGGGCCCACCTGACCAGGCGAAGCGGCGATGAAAGCCTGCCGGGATGGGCACGTCTCGATGAAAAAGGATCTGCCAAACCTCCGGTTGCAAGTGGCGTCCTTGAGACACGGCCGGACTCCGGAGTTTCCACAGCTATAACCACCTCCTTCGATGAAAAGACATACAGTCCAGACGATCAGCGGCAACATGAGTTCAGCGTCTACTGGATATATCGCGACCAGAAATTCGCCGCGCATCTTTTTTACCTCGCTGGGGACCCCAAGGGCCAATACTACGAAGACACGCTAGGATCAATTGTTCGAAGCACAAAACCGCTGGCGTCCGCGCCGCCTAATCAGAAATAGATCTCCGGCGGGACAGCGCGTAATCGATGAAGTTCGCGAGTTACTATCGGGATGCGACGGGGCAGGATTATGCGATGGCGCGGTATTACAGCGCGGCTACGGGGAGTTTCTGGAGCCCGGATCCGGGCGGGATCAAGAACGCAAATGCTGCGAATCCGTTGACATGGAACCGGTATGGTTACGTGATGGGAGATCCGGTCAATAGGACCGACAGGCGCGGGCTATGCTCCGATCAGGATGACCCGCCGTGCTACAGCGATACAGTTACCGACGGCGGGGACCCGCCACCGCCGCCGCCCGTTGGCAATCCTTGGGACCCGTACAGTGACCCGAACGCTGGACCCGGCGCGACTGGGGGGCCAGGCGAGCCTGAGCCTTGTCCGCCCGTGCCAGTCGCTCCGGCAAACGCCAGCATAGCCCATAATATACAGGACGCACTTACGGTCGCGGCCGCTATAAACGCCAACTCGAACGATAGTCCTAGCGTGGGACGAGCGACCAACTTAGGACAGAAGCTCTTCTGGCTGTACCAGCAAGTGAGAAACAAGGGCCCATTGGACTACAAACAGCAAGGCTCGCAATATGAAAACTTCGGAAACTTCGACTTTGGCGCGGTTGGAGCGGCGCTCGGTATTGACCTTGACACCCTACTGCGGGGCGCGGGATTCGCGCAACAAAGAGCGGGTACCTCAAAGCCGGGATGGGGGAGTTGGCACGGCAATGCACCATTCGGCGACGATCCGGCTGATCAGGCTCAAATTGTCGCTGGCTTCGCCTACTACCAAGCAGTCAAGAACGGCTGCAATTGAACCAAATGTGCATTATTAGTCAGCTCCGAATAGCGATTTCATCTATCCTCGTACTGCTGTGCTCGGCGGCATGCGATGTCTGCGAGAATCAAGTGGTGTCAATAGCGCCCTCACCAAATGGGCTGGTGCGTGCTTTTCTATTTACACGATCCTGCGGGGCCACCACCGGGTTCAGCACTCAAATATCGATAATAGTATCGGACGCGAGGCTTCCCAACGAGGGGGGAAACACGTTTATTGCGGATAGCGATCATGGTCGAGTCCCCAGCGGAAACAATGGCGAACTGAACGTGCGAATGAAATGGCTTTCGAATGATCAGCTTCTCGTGGACTACCCGAAAGGGGCGCGCCTCTTTCGGTTGGAGAGCACGCGTGGCCCAATCCACATCGAGTATCGTGCCGATGTTCCCTAAAAGACGTCGCGCTGCTCACCCCCAACTCCAACTCCAATCTGGCCACCAGCTTCGCTTACACGTCCTCGTTCGCGCTCACTCAGGTCACCGGAGCGAACGGCGCCACAACGGGCCAGACTTACGACGCCTACGGCCGCCCGGCGGCCTTCACCACCGCCGATGGCGGCGGCGCCACTTTCAACTATACATACGCGCCTAATACGCAGACCGCCACGTTCACTACCACGGCCACCTGTCCGCCCGCCACCGGCTGCGCCTCGGGCTCCACTACGATGACGACCGGCATACAATGGCGCCGCCTTACCTTCGACGGCTTCGGCCGGACGATCAAGGTCGAGACCGGCCACGACAGCAACGTGCTTGTCAACACCGTCGATACGGTCTACGGCGCCTGCGGCTGCTCGCCCCTCGGCAAAGTAGTCAAGACCTCAATGCCCTACGGCCCCGGCGAAACCGAAGTCTGGACCACATACACCTACGATGTCTCCGGCCGCCAACTCACCTCCACCGCGCCCGATGGCAGCGTCACCACGACGTCTTAAACCGCGAACACCGTCACCACCACCGATCCCGCCAGCATCTGGAAAACCAATGTCATGGGAACGCACGCAAGGTGGACGCCTTCGGCAACCTCTCGGCCGTCAACGAGCCCGACCCTGCCACCGGCAGCTCCAGCACCGGGCCCGTCACAAACTACACCTACAACGGGGCCAACCAGCTCACGAACGTCTCGATGATCCGCGCCGGCATCACCCAAAACCGCACCTTCGTCTACAACGGCAGCGACCTCACCAGCGAGACCACCCCTGAAGCCGGCACGGTCAGCTACACCTATGACAATAACCACCACGTCACCCAGCGCATCGATGCCTTAAACCAAAAAACCACCTACAGCTACGATGCTTACGAGCGCCTGACGCTTGTGCAGCATTACACCTGGGGCAACAACCCGCAGTGCTTCCAGAACTGCGTCGCCCAATGGAACGAGCAGGCCCAGCAGGACGTGAATTACTACTACGACACGCCCGTCGCCAACGATTACACGCAGACCAACACCTGGGGCCGCCTCAGCGCCGTGGTCTTCCACGCCCAGGGCCTGGGCGGTTATCCCCAGCCCGATTTCGCCTACGAATACAATTACAACCAGGCCGGCCGCGTGATCGGTAACCGCATGCTGGTGACGCAGGGCGACAACCATCTCGATCTGCAGGGCCAATACGCCTGGGACAACCAAGGCCGCATGACCTCTTTGACCTACCCCTCCGGCCCTGTGATGACAACCCAGTTCGACGCCATGGGCCGCCCCTCAAGCATGACCGAAACGGCGTGCATCTTGACGCCTGGCAACCCCCAATGCAACAACTCCACCTGGACGGCCGGCGTCGCCACCTATGGCTCGGCCAGTCAGTTGCTGACTGTCGGCAGCGGCGGGATCACCGGCGCCAGCTCTGCATCCGTCAGCGAAACGCGCACCTATAACAACATGCTGCAGCTCACGCATCTGGTCAGCAGCGCGCTGGGCTACCAACCTCCCAATACGTATACCGGCGGCGGCGTCGACATCCAATACGTCTACAACACAGGCCATAATAATGGAAGAGTGGCGCAGACCATCGACAACACGCTCGGCGAAACGGTGAACTACAGCTACGACTACCTGCATCGCCTGACGGCCGCCGCGTCTACCAATGGGACTTGGGGCGAGGCGTACGCGTACGACGGCTTCGGCAACCTGACCGGGAAGACGCCCACCCAGGGATACGCACCGGCGATGACGGGGAGCGCGGATTCCAACGCGACCGGCGGCGCCCTCAGTGGCCAATGGGACGTCGAGAAGCGCCCCATGACGCAAGGTGTCACACAAGCTACGCCGTTCTACGTCTACGATCCGTGGGGCCGGCGCGTCTGGAGGCAGTGGTACAACTCCCAATATGGAACCACCAACTGCGAAGCGTATTTCTATGGCGCGACGGGCCAGAAGCTGGAGAGCTACAGTTGCCAGTACGCCTCGGGATCGCTAGGCGCAACGCTGCAGGGGATCAACACGTATTTCGCGGGGAAGATGCTATCGGAGAAGGGCGTCTTCATCGCGACGGACCGCCTTGGCAGCGTGCGTGGGGACAGCAACGGCGTGATGATGTCGTACTTCCCGTGGGGCGAGGAGCGGGGCCAGGGGACGACGGACGGGCGAACCAAGTTCGCGGGATATTACAGGGATATGCCGGGACAGGATTACGCTATGGCGCGGTACTACTCGGCGAGCACTGGGAGCTTCTGGTCTCCTGACCCAGGCGGGATGAAGACGGCGGATTCGAGTGACCCAACGACCTGGAACAGATATGCGTTTGTCGGCAGCGATCCGATGAACCATACTGACCCTGGTGGGATGATTCGCGACGACCAGTGCGGTCCTGGTTGGCAGTCCGATCCCTCGCTGGAGGGCCCTTGCTGTGATCCCAGCGCGAATGGCTTTCTCGGCATGGCTCCCGATCCGGCTTGCTATGCGGGAGGGGGCGGAGGCGGAGGCGATAGCAGCGCCTCCTCATCGAGTGCGGCGCCTCCGCCTGTCATTACGCTCAAGGAGATCGACGATTGTCTTCTCTCGCACGGCACCGGTATCAACCCCGGCCAATTTACGCTGGCGGTGGAATACCAAGTCCTGGTCAACGGGCAACCAGTCTACGGCAATAACGCCCTGAACGCTCTTGGGGTATCGGTATCGGAAACGGTCACCACAACAAGCGGGCCGCCCATCTACGGCCACGGAACCTGGTGTCCTGTAGGCGGCGTTTGCAGCACTGCTGGCAGCATGACATCGAACGGCTCATTCTGGGATATTCTGTCGGCCTCTCCGAAAGGCGACAGCACGGCGAATCAGACTTTCTTTTCTAACGGCCAAGCATTACAGGTAACCAATTACAGCGGGGGCCCGACGGTCCTCAAGAACACGTACAAAAAGAAATCAATCTCCGTCGGTAACGGCGCGGTAACCTCGACACCCACCACAAGAGAATGCGGTACAAAAAACGGAGACCCAACAGCCAGATGACCACGGCGCGCGTTCAGATCTTTACTGTGCTGCTAGCGGTGTTAGTCGCGCTCTGCTGTAGCGCGGGAAAAAAGTATCCGGAGTGGCGCGGGAGCAACCTCGGAGTGACTGCGGAGTGGAACGCCTCACCAATAGCGGCGGTAGGCAACATAACTGGCATTGCAGAGTATGGGAAGCAGACCGTCCAGCGCCTGCCGTGGCCAATGTCGCCAGACGTCCACCGACTGTACTGGTGCGAAGGCGACTTTCATGTCATCGCCATAATAAAAGGCGAGATCCACGGCCGAAGCGGAAAGTACCTCTGGGGCTCGGGTATGCCGGGATGCAAGCTCTCGTATGGGAGCCAGGAGGGATTCCAGCGATTCCGGACTCGCGTCTGGCTCTTACGCGAGGAAGATGGGTATCTCAGGCCGACGTTCGACGGCGGAACACATGGCTTTCTCGGGCTCTACGCACCGTGGAACGAGCTTAGCAATCTTCCACCGAGGGAACAGCTTGGCGATCTCCTCGTCACGCCAAAGGCAAATTCCGATACGCTCGAGGACTATGCGCAATATCTCTGGAGCATTGGAGACATCGCATGTGAGCTACTGGGCAAAGCGGAATGCGCGCGGCGCCTCAGATCACTGGTCGAACTCGGCAATCCGACGCTGAAAGAGGCGGCATGTAATTACCTCGCGGGGCAACAGCAAGAACCGTGTTCAGCCCCTACGCCCCGGCCATAACCTTCCTGACCATAGACCTCTTTACCAAACTGTCGAGCACAATGGCCAGAGCGCGTGGATCCTCTTCGGGCAGCTGATCGACCTCCCGCGCGCTCAAGAGCTGGTCATCCGTATAGTACTGGCGCCGGCGGAGGCGTCGGCTACCCCCCAGCCCGATTTCGCCTACGAATACAATTACACCCAGGCCGACCGCGTGATCGGCAACCTCATGCTGGTGACGCAGGGCAGTTCGCATGTCGATCTGCAGGGTCAATACGCCTGGGACAACCAAGGCCGCATGACGTCGATGACCTATCCGAGCGGCCCTGTGATGACAACCCAGTTCGACGCCATGGGCCGCCCGTCCAGCATGAGCGAAACGGCATGCGTAGTGACGCCCGCCAACCCCCAGTGCAGCAACTACACCTGGACCGCCGGCGGCGCGACATACGGCTCGGCCGGCCAGCTGCTGACAGTCGGCGGCAGCGGATTTAACGGCACGATCACCGCGTCCCTCAACGAAACGCGCACCTATAACAACATGTTGCAGCTCACGCATCTGGTCAGCAGCGCGATGGGCTACCAACCTCCCAATACGTATACCGGCGGCGGCGTCGACACGCTTGCGTGCGTTCCGCATCCAATACGTCTACAACACAGGCCATAATAATGGAAGAGTGGCCCAGACCATCGACAACACGCTCGGCGAAACGGTGAACTACAGCTACGACTACCTGCATCGCCTGACGGCCGCCACTGCGACCAATGGGACTTGGGGCGAGGCGTACGCGTACGACGGCTTCGGCAACCTGACCGGGAAGACGCCCACCCAGGGATACGCTCCGGCGATGACGGGGAGCGCGGATTCCAATGCGACCGGCGGCGCCCTCAATGGTCAATGGGACGTCGAGAAGCGCCCCATGACGCAGGGCGCCACACAAGCCACGCCGTTCTACGTCTACGATCCCTGGGGCCGGCGCGTCTGGAGGCAGTGGTACAACTCCCAATATGGAACCACCGACTGCGAAGCTTATTTCTACGGCGCGACGGGCCAGAAGCTGGAGAGCTACAGTTGCCAGTACGCCTCGGGATCGCTAGGCGCCACGCTCGAGGGGATCAACACGTATTTCGCGGGGAAGATGCTATCGGAGAAGGGTGTGTTCATCGCGACTGATCGACTTGGCAGCGTCCGAGGCGACAGCAACGGGGTGAGCATGTCGTACTTTCCGTGGGGCGAAGAGCGCGGACAAGGCACGACTGATAACCGCACCAAGTTCGCGGGATACTACCGGGATATGCCGGGGCAGGATTACGCGAATGCGCGGTATTACAGCGCGAGTAGTGGGAGTTTCTGGAGCCCCGATCCGGGAGGAACGACGGCCTATAGCCCGAGCGCGGGTTGGCTCAGCACCGTAGACTATAGCAACCCAGGAAGCTGGAACCGGTACTCCTACGTCAACGGCGATCCAGTCAACCGAATCGATCCGACCGGAATGATCCAGTGTGATGCGGGTGCCGATGACGGGTGCGTTTACAATATCGGGTACGAGGTTTCTGTCAATGGCGATTGCGAGGGGTGCGCGGGAGCAGGCGGGGGCAATGACGATACCGGAGACGACGGCGATATGGGCAGCGACGACTGTGGGGCTTATGGCACCCAAATCGCGGCCGCCGCAACTTCGGGCATCTGCTTCAGCGATACACCTCCACCACCGAAAACCGTCCCCCCGCCGACCGGCCCCGACGGAAATCTGCTGCCTCCGCCGGTCCCGTTGCCACCGGGAAAGCTTGGACAGCCGAACACTTGGGTACCGGGCCCCGGTAAAGGACGACCAGTTCGATGGGGGCCAAAGCACCCAGTCACCGTGCCTGGGGGCAAGGGAGGCCAACCCGGTGCGAGTTGGGACCCGGACCATGGCCACTGGGACTGGGATAACGGCTGCGGGCAAAGAAACCGCTGTCTGCCAGACGGGACTCCTGTCGACCACAATAACAACCCGATGCCGATCATCGGCACCGTAAGCATTATCGTGATGCTCGAAGAGCTAGCAAAGCTGCTCGGTCTCGCGCTCGCATTCTAGGGGGAATTCATGAGAGCTATGTCAGATGGGGAATTCACTGTTTGGTGCAGCGAAAACAACCTGGTCCTACACGACGGCAGAACGCTACGCGATCCGAGGTGCCTGCCGAATGTGATCCTTCTGCCGTTGCCGAAGCAACCGGACTTGGTGCCCTGGTTAGCGATAGACCTGTTAAACGTCAGCTTCGACGAGCCTCGGGAGACATTAGTATGGATTCGCGACTGGCGTGTGCCGACAGACTTGATTCTTGAGATAGGGCTTGATCAATGCGATCGACTTCGAAAGTCCTTTGGCGTTGATGCGGCAACTGAAGACAAACCGGCGCTACTATTTGCTCCCGAGGAACTTCGCGCGGCAGTCGAATTCGGGATGGCTCCGATGCTATTCGTCTGGGATGCCTACCTGTTCGCGCCAGGAGGAAACCACATCTCACTTGTCTCGCACGAGGGATTCGCATGCGTCGCTAGCAACGATAGCCAAGCGCAGTCCACTCTGCTTGGTAGCCTCGCACGGTGGAACGCAAGAACCGAGCCAATTCCTCAGTGGGCATAGCCCAGGGTTGCGGCGCTGGTAGCTTCCGGAAGCGACCATCGGCGAAGGTGATGACCGTGCCAATTGGCAGTAGACGAGTTGACGCCGGAGAGCGATGATCCTTGCGGTGTTTGCGATTCAGACTGCGCCGCGCTTCCCTGGGTGCGGAATCGGTGTCGCTTCGTCGCGCCACCCAAGCTGTCCAATGGCGCGGTGATCGGCAACCGCATGCTGGTGACGCAGGGCAGTTCGCATGTCGATCTGCAGGGTCAATACGTCTGGGACAACCAAGGCCGCATGACGTCGATGACCTATCCGAGCGGCCCAGTGATGACAACCCAGTTCGACGCTATGGGCCGCCCGAGCACCATGACCGAAACCGCATGCATTCCGCCGGGCGGCGGCCCATGCGCCAACGATAGCTGGACAGCCGGCGTCGCCACCTATGGCTCGGCCAGTCAGTTGCTGACCGTCGGCAGCGGCGGGATCACCGGCGCCAACTCTGCATCCGTCAGCGAAACGCGCACCTACAACAACATGCTGCAGCTCACGCATCTGGTCAGCAGCGCGCTGGGCTACCAACCTCCGAATACGTATACTGGCGGCGGCGTCGACACGCTTGCGTGCGTTCCGCATCCAATACGTCTACAACACAGGCCATAATAATGGGAGAGTGGCGCAGACCATCGACAACACGCTCGGCGAGACCGTGAACTATAGCTGCGACTACCTCCATCGCCTGACGGCCGCGACTGCTACCAATGGGAGTTGGGGCGAGGCGTACGCGTACGACGGCTTCGGCAACCTGACCGGGAAGACGCCCACCCAGGGATACGCGCCGGCAATGACGGGGAGCGCAGATTCTAACGCGACCGGCGGCGCCCTCAATGGCCAATGGGACGTCGAGAAGCGCCCGATGACGCAGAGCACTTCGTTCTACGTCTACGACCCGTGGGGCCGGCGCATCTGGAAGCAGTGGTACAACTCCCAATATGGAACCAACAACTGCGAAGCATACTTCTATGGCGCTACGGGCCAGAAGCTGGAGAGCTACAGTTGCATATTCACCAATGGAGCGTTCGGGGCGACGCTGCAGGGGATCAACACGTATTTCGCGGGGAAGATGCTATCGGAGAAAGGCGTTTTCATCGCGACGGATCGCCTTGGCAGCGTGCGTGGCGACAGCAACGGCGTGAGTATGTCGTACTACCCGTGGGGCGAAGAGCGCGGCCAGGGGACGACGGATAACCGGACGAAGTTCGCGGGATATTATCGGGATATGCCGGGGCAGGATTATGCGATGGCGCGGTATTACTCGGCGAGTACTGGTAATTTCTGGAGTCCGGACCCGGGCGGCGTTAAGACGGCGGATTCGAGTGACCCAACGAGCTGGAACAGATATTCGTATGTCGGCAGCGACCCGATGAACCATACTGACCCTGGTGGGATGATTCGCGACGACCAGTGCGGTCCTGGTTGGCAGTCCGATCCCTCGCTGGAGGGCCCTTGCTGTGATCCCAGCGCGAATGGCTTTCTCGGCATGGCTCCCGATCCGGCTTGCTATGCGGGAGGGGGCGGAGGTGCCAGCGAGGGTGAGGCGAGCCCGGGTACGGACTGCAACGCCTTGGTAGCCGCAGTCGGGTTCGCCGGCCTCACCTACGCGAACGCGTCCGAAATCTGGTCCGACGGCAATCTCTCGGCGTACTCCACGGACGCCACCGCCGCGACCATTGGTGCCTTGGCCGCCGTGACTTGGCAGGGGGAGTCCGGGTTTAGTCTAAGCCCAATCAACAACCCCAATCGTAACGATGCCGGAGCGATAACTTCGGTAGATTACGGTCCGTTTCAGATCAATCAGCATTTTCACCCTAACTCTAACGGCGCCGTGTGGGGGAGCAACGGAGCCGGCCAGAAGTTTAATGGCAATCCGGACGCGAACATCGCCTTCGGAATCCAGGTCCTTGAGGGCTTATATAAATCATGGGGCAATGCCGCCGCGGGACATTACGTAGGCAGCCTTGGCACCGGCAAGGACGGCAAGCCTACGCTGGGTCAGAGGCGCCAGAACACGTGGAACACGTGGGGCGCTCAGTTGACTTCCCTATTTAGTAATACAGACTGCTTCCCTCACCAATGAAGACGATTTTAAATATTCTGCAAGTTCTATCGCTTGCTGCCGCCACCATCCCGGGGCAGGTTGACAGCGTCTGCCGCGAATACTGCCAAGCACTTGCCGTGCAAGGCGGCATCGTGAAGTACATCGATCAGACTCCTCCAGCGCCAAGGACATTCGATATTGGCAAGTACGTGGCGGGAGATCAAACCTTCTTGCCACGGACGGAGGCTCCTATCCGAGACCTGCGGTCGCAACGCGGCTGGCGCATCATCGCGAGCGCCTTCCTCCATCACGATGCAGATAACGAGGGCGAGCCAGCCGTGCGTATTCGCTCTTACGATTCGCACGGCTCGGAGCAAATGACGGACGACGTTCTGGTGTCGCTTCAACGCTTCTCGGTCAGTCGCCCGTTCGGCGGCGAGGATGAGATTTTGGTTGTTACATCCGAGGAGGAGCACTCGTACAATGTCGAAACAGAACTTTGGTACCTGCCGGAAAATGGCAAGCCAAAGCGGCTATTGTGGGTTCGTGGCGTCTTTGAGGCATTTGGCCCGGTGGCGCAGGTGCCCGGCGTTTCAGTAGGCCGGCAAACGTATGACGGCGAGCACGCGGAAACGAAAGGCGTTGTTCGCGAGTTTTATGTGTGGGATCCACGCGCAAAATCGTTGACCGTTCGCACCAGGTAAGCTGAGCCAAGGACGAGCTGAGTGGCGCAGACCATCGACAACACGCTCGGCGACACGGTGAACTACAGCTACGACTACCTGCATCGCCTGACGGCCGTCACTGCGACCAACGGAACTTGGGGCGAGGCATACACGTATGACGGCTTCGGCAACTTGAACGGCAAGACGCCCACCCAGGGATACGCATGGCAGTGCACCGTTCGGCGACGATCGGGCTGATCAGGCTCAAATTATCGCCGGCTTCGCCTACTACCAAGCAGTCAAGATCGGCTGCAATTGAAACCAAAGGTGCATTATTAGGCAGCTCCGAATAGCGACTTCATCTATCCTCATGCTGCTGTGCTCGGCGGCATGCGATGTCTGCAAGAATCAAGTGGTGTCAATAGCGCCCTCACCAAATGGGCTGGTGCGTGCTTTTCTATTTACACGATCCTGCGGGGCCACCACCGGGTTCAGCACTCAAATATCGATAATAGTATCGGGCGCGAGGCTTCCCAACGAGGGGGGAAACACGTTTATTGCGGATAGCGATCATGGTCGAGTCCCCAGCGGAAAGAACGGCGAACTGAACGTGCGAATGACATGGCTTTCGAACGATCAGCTTCTCGTGGACTACCCGAAAGGGGCCCGCCTCTTTCGGTTGGAGAGCACGCGTGGCCCAATCCACATCGAGTATCGTGCCGATGTTCCCTAAAAGACGTCGCGCTGCTCACCCCCAACTCCAACTCCAATCTGGCCACCAGTTTCGCTTATACGCCCTCGTTCGCGCTCACTCAGGTCACGGGTGCGAACGGCGCCACAACGGGCCAGACTTACGACGCCTACGGCCGCCCGGCGGCCTTCACCACTGCCGATGGCGGCGGCGCCAATTTCAGCTATACGTACGCGCCCAATACGCAGACCGCCACGTTCACTACCACGGCCACCTGTCCGCCCGCCACCGGCTGCGCCTCGGGCTCCACTACGATGACGACCGGCATACAATGGCGCCGCCTTACCTTCGACGGCTTCGGCCGGACGATCAAAGTCGAGACCGGCCACGACAGCAACGTCCTTGTCAACACCGTCGATACGGTCTACGGCGCCTGCGGCTGCTCGCCCCTCGGCAAAGTAGTCAAGACCTCAATGCCCTATGGCCCCGGCGAAACCGAAGTCTGGACCACCTACACCTACGACGCCTCCGGCCGCCAGCTCACCTCCACGGCGCCCGATGGCAGCGTGACCACCACCAGTCCTATTCCGGCAACACCGTCACCACCACCGATCCCGCCGGCATCTGGAAAACCAACGTCATGGACGCATTCGGCAACCTGTCGGCCGTCAACGAGCCCGACCCCGCCACCGGCAGCTCCAGCAACGGGCCCGTCACAAACTACACCTACAACGGCGCCAACCAGCTCACCAACGTCTCGATGATCCGCGGCGGCATCACCCAAAACCGCACCTTCGTCTACAACGGCAGCGACCTCACCAGCGAGACCACCCCCGAAGCCGGCACGGTCAGCTACACCTACGACGGCAACCACCACGTCACCCAGCGCATCGATGCCTTAAACCAGAAAACCACCTACAGCTACGATGCCTACGAGCGCCTGACGCTGGTCCAGCATTACACCTGGGGCAACAACCCGCAGTGCTTCCAGAACTGCGTCGCCCAATGGAACGAGCAGGCCCAGCAGGACGTGAACTACTACTACGACACTCCCGTCGCCGGCGATTACACGCAGACCAACACCTGGGGCCGCCTGAGCGCCGTGGTCTTCCACGCCCAGGGACTGGGCGGCTATCCCCAGCCCGATTTCGCCTACGAATACAATTACAACCAGGCCGGCCGCGTGATCGGCAACCGCATGCTGGTGACGCAGGGCAGTTCGCATGTCGATCTGCAGGGCCAATACGCCTGGGACAACCAGGGCCGCATGACCTCTATGACCTACCCCTCCGGCCCTGTGATGACAACCCAGTTCGACGCCATGGGCCGCCCGTCCAGCATGAGCGAAACGGCGTGCATCGTGACGCCCGCCAATCCCCAGTGCAGCAACTACACCTGGACAGCCGGCAGTCGCGACATACGGCTCGGCCGGCCAGTTGCTGACCGTCGGCGGCAGCGGGTTCAACGGCACGATCACCGCATCCGTCAACGAAACGCGCACCTATAACAACATGCTGCAGCTCACGCATCTGGTCAGCAGCGCGCTGGGCTACCAACCTCCCAATACGTATACCGGCGGCGGCGTCGACATCCAATACGTCTACAACACAGGCCATAATAATGGAAGAGTGGCGCAGACCATCGACAACACGCTCGGCGAAACGGTGAACTACAGCTACGACTACCTGCATCGCCTGACGGCCGCCACTGCTACCAATGGGACTTGGGGCGAGGCGTACGCGTACGACGGCTTCGGCAACCTGACCGGGAAGACGCCCACCCAGGGATACGCGCCGGCGATGACGGGGAGCGCGGATTCCAACGCGACCGGCGGCGCCCTCAGTGGCCAATGGGACGTCGAGAAGCGCCCCATGACGCAGGGTGCCACACAAGCTACGCCGTTCTACGTCTACGATCCGTGGGGCCGGCGCGTCTGGAGGCAGTGGTACAACTCCCAATATGGGACGACCAACTGCGAAGCGTATTTCTACGGCGCGACGGGCCAGAAGCTGGAGAGCTACAGTTGCCAGTACACCTCGGGATCGCTAGGCGCGACGCTGGAGGGGATCAACACGTATTTCGCGGGGAAGATGCTATCGGAGAAGGGCGTTTTCATCGCGACGGATCGGCTGGGCAGCGTCCGTGGCGACAGCAACGGCGTGAGCATGTCGTACTACCCGTGGGGCGAAGAGCGGGGACAGGGGACGGCGGATGGGCGGACGAAGTTCGCGGGATATTATCGGGATATGCCTGGGCAGGATTACGCGATGGCGCGGTATTACTCGGCGAGTACCGGGAGTTTCTGGAGCCCAGATCCGCTGGGCACCGGTATAGCCGCAACCGGCTTCAGACCAAGCATTGGAGCGGTAAATCTCAGGAACCCACTCAGCTGGAACCGGTATCTCTACGCAGCAGGCGATCCTGTAAACCGCACGGATCCCAGCGGCCTCTGCTATTTCGAGAATGGCTCCTACTATGATGATGACGGAGAAAGCTGTACAAACAGCAATGGTGACGTCGTCGCGGACCCGACTTCGGTAACGGTCTGGGCAGGGTTCCCGACCGTGCAGCCGATGGACGGCCCAGACGCCTTGGAATTCGCCCAGGCAATGCAGCAAAAACTGCAAGGCTTCGATGCGTTCTTTATAACGTTTGCAACGCAGGCCGCGCTCTCAGGAGTGTTTGCTTCAGCGCAGATAGCCGAGTTGGCATCACTCTCTGGGAGCAGCACGGTCATTCTCGGTCCTGGCGCTTCAGCGGCTGGTGCCGGCTTCGCCGAGGTCGGAGGTGTTGTGGGAGCGGAGACCCTGAACATTCCCGACGCCGTGTGGCAGGCGTTAGGCTCAGCGGGCCAGAAAGATGCGATGGTGGGCCTTATTAATGGAGCTCTGGATCGGGGCGCTCAGATCGTGTTTTCAATCGATCCAGCCGCCGCTGGCGCCGGACCTGGGGTCGCTTTTGAATACCAGTACATTCTCTCGCTTGGCCTCAAAGTGGTACAACAGGGGACGAGCTGGGTCGTGGTCCCATGAGTATCGCCGTCTCACGAGAGCCGTTCAGGACCGGCAATGGAGGACTGCGGTGCGATTGATGGATATGTTCGATATTCCGGCCGAGATCATGGACCGGCCTCATTCGGCCGCGTTCGCCGAATTCTTAGGGACCTGGTTCGGCTACACGAAGGCGCTCTCTTTGGGCGAGGCCGATCTATCTTTTCTCAACGACCTCACTCAAGAAGAGTGGAGACTGGCACGGGAGCTTATCAGGCGAAATCTCAAGTCAAGAGTTTGGACGGTAATTGCTGGCGCCTATATCCTAAATGATAGTGAGGCCATCCCGATTCTTCGAAGGATGCTCAAGGAAGAACGCAGTCTCGACCTTCGGCTCACCATTGCCAGCGCATTGTGGAAGCTTGCAAAGGATCCGGTGCTGATCGCCTGCCTGGACGAGGCCAGGAGGAGCGGAGGTGGCCCACTCTTCGCTCACTTGCGAAAGGTACTATGGCTCAATAACGAGTGGGCGCTCGACTTCATGATAGACCTCCTTAGCAACGGCGATAGCTTAGCGAGCAGTGGGGCGCTCTATTTGCTGAATGAGTTGGAGTTCGGAGAGAGAATTTTGAAACCACTTCTCGAAATGCCGCGCCAGGCTCGGGACTTCGAGAAACGGAGAAACGACCCGGATTTTCGGCGCCTGATGACGGACGCGATCCGCCGCTGGAACGAAACGACAACCATTTTATGGTAACGGTTGACGCTCCTTCATCTCCGCTGGATCACGTCGAGCCAGCGAGAGACCCGGAGGGCCTCGACGTTTCACAGAATCGATTGTTCCCCCGCCCGGTGCAAACCACGAGGGAGCGCGCTACGGCTTGTTGCAACCGGCCCTATGCTCGACAGATTTTGGGCACTCAATCAGCGACGAGCGAATCAGAACCATGGGTTTCCGCAGTTGTTCTTCCCCTAGAAATAATGGTGCCCCTTAACCTCACGCGAGCAGCCCTAGCCTTAGGTCAAATTCTAAGACGCGCTGTACCCAACAGCGCCGGCCTGTGAACGAGGTCAATCATGCAAACACAACACCGGGACTCCGGGACGAAATCCGATCGCTCTTCAGCCCAACCAATGGCGCCCGCTAGCGAGCGACGTAGCGGTTTGGAACATCATAGCGGACTCGCGTTAGCAGCCTCAGGAACCGCCCCCGTTTTTCTTGTCGCGGGATTGATAGCGGGGTACTATGGGCCGTCGAAGGTTCTTCTGTTACTCGCATCCGCGGTACTCGGCTCAGCCGTGTTCTGGCGAAAGAGGACCACGGCAGTGACCGCGCTCGACTGGGCGATGGTGGCGTTGGCGGCCTACGAGGCGCCATCCCTCGCGACATCGCAATACGCAACCGATGGCTTATTATTTGCCAGGGCCCTCAGTTGCGCAATTTTGTTCTACGTTCTCGCGCGGCTGACGCTGTCAACTAACCACCAGTGCTTCGTGACCGCGTCCCTCGTCGCCCTTGGCGGTATCGCTCTCGCGGCGTTCGCTTTCTCCCGGTTCGCGCATGAGGCCAACGCGGTCGAGAGGGCCGGTCTTTCGGCAATCGTCCCATTTCGGGCACGCCTGATTCCTGTTCCCGCACCTTGGGTTCTCGGCGAGTGGTTCACCTTAGTCCTCCTTACCCTGCCATTTGCCGCGGCTGTTCCAACCCTTCTTTGGTTCGCTGACCGCCGAATCGCCGCCATTGCCTCCTCGCTCGCACCTCTTACGATCAGCGCCGTGCTTCTACTCTCATGCTCCCGCGCAATCTTCTGGGCCGTGGTCGTGCTCGCTCTTGCTACCATCGTGGCCGCCGCGCTTTATCGGGTGCTCAAGCCAAAGAGCGCGCTGGCAATTGGCAGCGCCGCCCTTTGCATGTTCGCCCTCATGTTAGCGGGAGAGAATGCGATCTATCCGGGCATCGCCTCCGCGTATACTGGCCGTGACGTCTCCCAGGCGCGCAGTACGGCGGGCCGATTGGACATCTGGAAGCGGTCCATCGGCGTGCTTCGGGTATCGCCGATCTGGGGCGTTGGCTCCGGAAACGCTCCGCTATTCCTCACCTCGACAGGAAACTCGGAAGACACGACCGGTTTCGCCAGTCGTACCTTTAGCCTGCCAATCCAAATACTGACGGAGAAGGGGAGCTTAGGCGCGGCGCTGTACCTGACTGTTTTACTGTTGGCCGCATGGACGGGACATCGACTGCTGCGAAATGCCAAAGTCCAGCCGACCGAGAAGGTTCTCACGTGCTGCATGGCAGCCGGCATAATTGCCGTGTTGGTCCGGGAGCTGACATACGCATCCCTGCTTGAGCACCCGGCGACGGCCATGTTGTTCGCACTGATGCTCGCCTTCCTGGCCGCCAAGGAGCCGACGTGCTCCGCGTGACGCTCGGTCGGGTGGCGATCGTTCTCGCCGCTGCGGCGGCCGTTGCTTCTATCCCGTTCAGCAACCAGGATCATGCGGAGGCGAAGATCAACACGTTCTACGCGCAAGTACAAGGCGCGGATTTCGCTTCCGCTCGAAAGTCGATCAACGAAGCAGTGCAACTCTGGCCGTCCAACGCCCGCTACTATATTTGGCGAGGCTATGCGGACAGCCAGGAACTGCCAAGTCAATGTCCAACCTACGGCCCATCGCTCAGCGGCAAGATGCTTGAAGATGTGCGCGAAGCCGCTGCGGATTATCGGCGAGCACTGGATCTGAACCGGCGCGATGCTGTAGCTCACCATAACCTTGCATGGCTCGATCATCTCGTTGGCAAGAACGAAGAGGCGCGACAGGAGTGGCAGCAGGCTGTGGCGATCGACCCTGAAACCGCCACCTATCACCTGAGCCTGGGTTTTTTTCTGGATGAGGCCGGCGAAGCGGATGAAGCCAAACGCCAGTTCGTGACAGCGATCGAACTCACGCCCGCTATACTCGACTCACCTTTCTTCACGAGGCTCCATAATCGGGACGCAGGATCGGCCGAGGCCATGGTACGTGAGGCGACAGCCAATCTCGAAGGTCGCCTGCGCGCGGGTGACGATCCGATTCTCAAGGCGCGGTTGGGAAAACTCTGGCTTTATCGCGGAGATGCACGCCGCGCCGCGGAACTGCTCAATAAGGCGTCCACGGATCTGCCTAACCTGCCCCTGGTATGGTTCAACCTCGGCGAAGCGCGGCGGTTGCAAAGGAACAGGGACGAAGCCTGGGCCTGCTATCAGAAGGCCCGATTCCTCGATCCAGGGCTAGCTGGCCCCGCATTGCGGATTGGCGAAATGTATCGTGAAGCCGGCCAGCGCACACCGGCCGTCGAAAACCTTCGGTCGGCCGCACAGAGGTGGGCACACGTAAAACCAGTAACCGCCGCACACAACACGCGGCTCTACGGTGGGACGCCGCAGCCGATCGACGATCTGCTTCCTACAACACTGGTCTGGTACACGTCGCCATGCGAGGCCTCGGAAGCATATGCGGCCCTCGCAGAGCTATTCCCGGAAAATAAGATCTATGCGAGCCGGGTTAGAACCTGCGAAACTCTCCCGTCGCCCCACGCTCCGGAATAGCAACGAGGACAACCGTCACCAGCGCCCAATCAAATGGCGTACCGCCGACGGCACATTGCCCCGCCTTTGGCTTCGTTAGTTTGGCGATCATGATGACGATAGCTCATCACCCAATCGTTACACAACTAAGGATTTCTCATGACCGCAACGCTGCTTTCCCAGCCGGGCCCCCGATCAAACCTTCGCCTGAATTTCTCCCTCCTTTTTGCCCGCGGACGAATCGCGGTCACACGATTTCAAAAAAAATCTCCCGTTGCAACCAAACCACTTACTCCCCGCCTCGATAAAAATCCCTCTACCTGCCAGTTACACTGAGCGCGTCATGAGTTCTCAACGTCGCATCGATTCGTCCCGCGCGAACGGCGCCAAATCCCGTGGAGCTGTCACGCCCGCGGGCAAGTTCAACTCGTCCCGCAACAACCTCCGTCACGGACTCCTCGCCAAATCCGCCGTATTGGAAGAGGAACGTTCCGAAGCCTTCCTTGAGTTACTTGCCGATCTCAACCGTGAGCACAACGCGCAAACCGAAACCCAGCGCACCCTCGTAGAGCATATGGCGATGGCCCGCTGGCGCATCGCCCGGCTCTGGGCGATCGAACGCGAACTCCTCCAGAGTGAGATTCACAAACCCGAGCACATCCAGCAATCTCCTACTGCCCGCGTCACCAGCGCCTTCGCCTCTCTCGTCGAGCGCGATAGCGTTTTCAGCTTACTCAACCGCTACGAGGCGCGTTTCGACCGCCAATACGCCCGTTCCCTCAACTTACTCATCAAGTTAGCCGATCCTGACACCCCGCTCACTGAATTTTTCCATTCGAACCCAGTCCCACAATCGGACACTCCGAGTGGGATAGGCCTCCCGGCCTGCGGTACGCCCGCGCCTCATCCGGGTCCAGGCGACGAAGTCGCCAGCCTCTCGCCGTTCCAAGCCGCCCCACCCGACTTACCCACTCACGCCGAACCCGCCTCCTGTGGGGCGGGCCTCCCGGCCTGTCCAAGCCCGGAACGGGTCGATCGACCTTCTACGGAACCTTCCCCAGACACCTCACGCCTTTCCCGGCCCCCAACCCCTGCCCCCCGGCTCCCAACCGATCGAAACCCCGCCTGCCCCCAAACCCCCGGTCACAAGAAAACGCCCCCTACCCAAAAAATCTTCTAACTCATTTACGTCCAACCGGATAAGTCGCCTGAATCCTACCCGCGCGGGCTCGTAACAAGCCCGAATTGCGCCCCGCGGCTGTTAACTTTGGGTTAGGCGACCCCACGCCCACGGAATTCGGGGATCGATGTTCATAAATGACAAATACGCAGCGGGGAAGGCGACGGCGCAAACCGATACGAACCCATGGAACTCGGAGCAGCTAACCGTGAGTAACTTCGCGCGCCAATATCTCGCTTTCGATCCCGACCCGCTCCAGTCCGCCGTGCTCGATTCCAGCGCCAGCCGTGGAATCCTCAACTGCACGCGTCAGTGGGGTAAGTCCACCGTGCTCGCCGTCAAGGCCGCGCACCGCGCCTACACTCGCGCCGCAAGCCTAACGCTCGTAGCCAGTCCGTCCGTGCGCCAGAGCGCCGAATTTCTTCGCAAGACCGCTGAATTCCTGCGCCGTCTCGGCATTCCGCGCCGCGGCGATGGCGATAACGCCGGCAGTTTGGCCTTGCCCAACGGCAGCCGCATCGTTGGGCTCCCCGGTATCGAAAGCACCGTCCGCGGTTTCTCGTCCGTCTCGCTCTTGCTCATCGATGAGGCCTCCCGCGTCTCCGATGCCACTTACAAGTCGCTCCGTCCCATGTTAGCCGTCGGCGCCGGCGACTTATGGCTCATGAGCACCCCGTTCGGCAAACGCGGTTTCTTCTACGAAGCCTGGGCTCACGGCGAAGATTGGGAGCGTCACGCCGTCCCCGCCACCCAATGCCCGCGCATTCCCGCCGCATTCCTCGAAGAGGAGCGCCGCGAAGTCGGCGAAGCCTGGTTCGCCCAGGAGTACCTCTGCGAATTCATCGATAGCGGCGGCGGCTGGTTCTCCCGCAACATCGTCGAAGAAGCCCTCTGCGACGGGGAGCCCCTATGCCTGTAACCCGGCCGTCTCTTACCGAGCCGCGACCGCAAGGGAGCGGTTCTTGCCACAGCCTGCTGCCGTTTCGTCCAATGTTCGAAGCGCCGCCAGCCTTTGCTGCCTGATACCGCCAATATCGCCATGACGACCTACTCCATCGGCGTCGATCTCGGCCAGCGCCGCGACCATTCCGCCATCGCCGTAGTCGAGCACGTCCGCCACGCCGCCCGCATAGCCCCATACTCCCTCTACGCCCCAGCCCCATCCCCCGACGAATGGATCGTCCGCCATCTCGAGCGCCTCCCGTTAGGCACGCCATACACCGTCGTCGTCGCCCGCATCGTGGAACTCACGCGCAATCCAAAGCTCGCCCGCGGTTGCCGCCTGATCGTGGACGCCACCGGCGTCGGAATGCCCGTAGTCGATATGCTCCGCGCCGCGCAGCCCGGCTGCCCACTCGCTCCCGTCTGGATCACCGGCGGCCAATCCGCGCATTTTGACGGCAAGGTCTGGCATGTTCCGAAACTCGAACTCCTCGCCGGCATGCAAGCGCTGCTTGAAACCAAACGCCTCCGCATCCTGCGCGGCATGCGCGAAGCCGGAACCCTGGTCCGCGAACTCATGCACGTCCAGTCCGCCCGCCGTCCTAGCGGCGCCCTGAAAATCGGTGCCCAAGGCGCTGAAGAGCACGATGATCTGACTCTAGCCGTAGCGCTCGCCGTGTGGGCCGGCCGCCTGCCCACCGCCGGCGAACAACCCCGCAGGCTCTTCGTATGAAAGGCCTCTGGCCTGTCAATCCCGGCCCGCAGAACTCGCCACCCATTCACCCGTTTCCCTCACCACTGACGCCCCCTCCTAACCTTTTCCCATACTCAGACGTCTTTATACTAAGAAGTCTGAGTATGCCCAAACCCGATTCGCTCCAAGGCTCGCTCGACCTGCTGGTCCTGAAGATCCTCTCGCGCCGCCCGCGCCTCCACGGTTACGCCATCATGTCCGCCATCCAGGACATCGTCCGGCGAAGTGCTCCGCGCCGAGGAAGGCTCGCTCTATCCGGCGCTGCACCGCATGGAGGAAGCCGGCTGGATCCGCGCCGAATGGATCACCAAAGACACCGGCCGCCGCGCCCGCATCTACGAACTGACCGCCGCCGGCAAGAAGCAACTTGCCGCCGAAGAGTCGCGCTGGCAGGCCGTGACCTCGGCCGTCAATCGCGTTCTGAGGATGGCCTGATATGTCGCTGTGGTCACGCATCGCCAATGTCTTCCGCGCGCGACCGCCTCAACCGCGAGATCGACGAAGAGTTCGCGTCGCACATCGCCGAAGCCATCGAGCAGGGCCGCGATCCCGCCGAAGCGCGCCGCGCGTTCGGCTCCCCGCTGCGCCAGCGCGAAGCAGAGCCGCGACATCCGCCTCATCGCGTGGCTCGATTCGCTCCGCGCCGACGCCGTCTTCGGCTGGCGGCAGCTCATGAAGCAGCAAGGTCACCTCCGCCGCCGCGATGCTGTCGCTGGCCCTCGCCATCGGCGCCTGCACCTCGGCCTTCCGCCTCATCGACGCCCTGCTGCTGCGGCCCCTGCCCGTGGCGCACCCCGAGCGCCTGTATGCGCTCGCCTCGCCAAGGCATCGGCCTCGATGGCAAGCTCCGGCATCTACGACAGTTGCGCCTATCCGCATGTTCCGCCGCATGCGCGCCGCCGTGAAGGACCAGGCCGAACTGATCGCCGTCTCCTATGCGAGCCGCATCGATCTGACCTACGGTTCCGATCAGGAGATCGAGAAGGCCTACCTGCAATACGTCTCCGGCTGGATGTTCGCCGCTTTCGGACTCCGGCCCGCGCTCGGCCGCCTGTTCACCGAATGACGACGATCTCACACCCGGCGCGCATCCCTACGCCGTGCTCTCCTACGATTACTGGACGCGCCGCTTCGGCCGCGACCCGAACATCGTCGGGCGCACCTTCCGCATGGGCGACGACGCTTTACGAAATCGTCGGCGTCGCCGAAGCGCCCTTCACCGGCACGGAGACCGGCACCGTCACCGATATCTTCGTGCCCATGCGATGATGAATCCGCGGACGCTCGCCAGCCCCGACAATTACTGGCTGCGCACGCTTGGTGCGGCTGAAGCCCGGCGTCGCGCCGAACCCGTTCGCGAGAAACTGCGCGCCATCTTCGCGCGCACTCCAGGAGGAGAGAGCCAAGGGCTTCACCGCAGACCAAGCAGCCGCCGTCGACCGCTTCGTTCAAGCAGAAGATGCTGCTGGAGCCCGCCGCCGCCGGCCGCTCCAACCTGCAGCGCGATTATCGCCGCTCGCTGACCGCTCTCGGCGTACTGGTGGCGCTGGTGCTGCTGATCGCCTGCGCCAACGTGGCCAACCTGATGACGGCCCAGGCCGCGGCGCGGGCGCGCGAAATGGCGCTGCGCGTCTCCATCGGCGCCGGGCGATGGCGCCTGGTGCAACTGGTGCTGATCGAAAGCGCGTGGCTCGCCTTCCTCGCCACCGCCATCGGCGGCATGTTCGCGTGGTGGTCCGCGCCGTTCGTCGTGCAGCATGCATCAATCCGCCGGACAATCCGGCGCGCCTGTGCGCTCCCGGCCGATTGGCGCGTGCTGGCGTTCGGCTGGCCCTTGCTCTCGCCGTGACTTGCTCTTCGGTCTTGCGCCGGCGCTGCGCGCCTCCGCGATGAAGCCGGCCAGCGCGCTCAAGGGCGGCGACGACCCGCACTCGCGGCAGCGCATTGATGCACGCGCTGATCGCCGCTGCAGGTCGCCTTCTGCTTCGTGGTGCTACTTCGTCGCCGGCCTGTTCGTCGTCTACGTTCGACCGGCTGTCCAACCAGCCCACCGGCTTCTCCGCCGAACGGCATCCTCAACCTGGAAACGTCGCGCGCCGTCCCCAGCCGCCGGTCTTCTGGGACCAGGTGGCCGATCGTCTGCGCGCCGTTCCCGGTGTCGAAACGGTGGCGCTCACCGTCTGGCCACTGATGAGCGGCGACAGCTCGAACGTCATCTTATCTCCGTCAACGGCGCGCCCCCGAGCGATGCTGACTTCGATTTTCTGAACGTCTCGCCCGGCTGGCTCGATACCATGCGTATTCCGCTCCTCGCTGGCAGCGATTTCCGCCGCGAGCGACTACGTACTCCCGGCGCCGCCATCGTCAACGAGGCCTTCGCCAAACAGTATTTCAACGGCGCAGAACCCGGTCGGAAAATCGTTCGAGATGTCGCGCGGACCAGGCGCCAGCGCTCGCTTTCAGGTAGTGGGCCTGGTCCGCGACGCGCGTTACCGCGACAACATGCGCCGAGCCCATCCGTCCCACCGCTTATATCCCGTTCGCCGTGGTCGGCGACGGCGCATTTAAGCCCACCACCCGCGGCACGTTCATCGTCCGCACCGCCGAGCGCCAACCCGCTCGCGCTCGCGTCGATCCTGCGCCAGGAAGTGCCGCGCGCGCGCCCCGAATTCCGCGTCAGCAACATCCGCACGCAGATGGAGATTGATCGAATCGCACACCGTCCGCGAGCGCCTGCTGGCGATGCTGGCGCTGTTCTTCGCCGGCGTGGCGCTGTTGCTCGCCGGCATCGGCCTCTACGGCGTGCTGGATTATTCGGTGCTGCAGCGGCGCCGCGAAATCGGCATCCGCATGGCGATCGGCGCGCAGGCCGCGCGACATCGCGCGGGGCGTGACCGCGGACGTCTTCGCGATGGTGTTCGTAGGGCGCCATCGCCGGTCTCGCCCTCGGAATGGCAGCCGCGCGATACATCGCAGTCGCTGCTCTTCCAGGTGAAGCCGACAGACCCGGCAATGCTCGCGCTGCCCGTGCTGACCATTCTCGCGGCGGCGCTGCTGGCCGCGCTGCCCGCGGTGATCCGCGCCGTGCGCATCGATCCGGTTCAAATGCCTGCGTTCGGAGTAATCCGATGTCCCTCTCTGTCCCGCATCGCCAACATTCTTCGCGCCGATCGCCTTGAGCCGCGAGATCGACGAAGAACTCCAGTCGCATCTCGCCGAAGCCATCGAGCACGGCCGCGATCCCGCCGAGGCCCGCCGCGCATTTCGGCTCCCCGCTCCGCCATCGCGAGGAAAGCCGCGACATCCGCCTCCTCCCTTGGCTCGATTCCCTGCGCGCCGACGCGGTCTTCGGCTGGCGCCAGCTCATGAAGAACAAGGCAGCCTCGGCCGTCGCAATCCTCTCGCTGGCCTTCGCCATCGGCGCGTGTGCCGCCGCCTTCCGCCTCATCGATGCCCTCCTGCTGCGTCCTCTGCCCGTCGCCAACCCCGAGCGGCTCTACGCCGTCACCCGCCAGGGAATCGATTTTGACGGAAAGCCCGCATCGATCGAGCCTGGGCTTATCCCGCTTTCCGACCGATGCGCGCCGCCGTGAAAGGACCAGGCCGAATTGATCGCCGTCTCCGTATGGCGAGCGCCTTGATGTTACCTATCGCTCCGACCAGGAAGACGGAAAAGGCCTTCGTGCAATACGTCTCCGGGCTGGATGTTCGACTCTTTCGGTCTTCGCCCGGCGCTCGGCCGGCTCTTCACCGAAAACGACGATCGCAAGCCCGGCGCCCATCCCGTACGCCGTGATCTCCTACGATTACTGGACGCGCCGCTTCGCGCGCGACCCCGAAGTCGATCGGCCGCAATTTCCGCCTGAGCGAGCGCATCTACGAAATCGTCGGCGTCGGACCCGAGCCCTTCACCGGCACCGAGACCGGCACCGTGACCGACATCTTTCTGCCGACGATGATGCACCCCGGCGCCGTCCGCGATCGATTGGACTTGGCATCCGTACGTTCGCGCTGCTCAAAGCCCGGCAGTCGCCCTGGAACCGTTGCGCGCCAAACTGAACGCCACGTCTCGCGCGTTCGAGGAAGAGCGAGCCAAGGGCTTCGTCGGCATGACGAAGCAGAACATCGACCGCTTCCTCGATCAGACCGTCGTGCTGGAATCTGCCGCCGCCGGCGCTTCCGGTCTGCAGCAGGATTACCGCCGCTCGCTGATCGCGCTCGCCGTTTTGGTCGGCCTGGTGCTGCTGATCGCCTGCGCCAACGTCGCCAATCTGATGGCCGTCCAGGCCGCGGCCCGCGCCCGCGAAATGGCTCTGCGCGTCTCCATCGGCGCCGGGCGCGCGCGCCTCGTGCAACTGGTTCTGGTGGAAAGCGCCATGCTGGCTACCTCGCGGCCGTCGCCGGCGGCGTCTTCGCCTGGTGGTCCGCGCCGTTCGTCGTAAGCCGGATCAACCCGCCCGATAATCCGGTGCGGCTGTCTCTGCCCGCGGATTGGCGCGTGCTTGGATTCGGCCTCGCGCTGACTTTCGCCGTGACGCTGCTCTTCGGTCTCGCGCCGGCCCTCCGCGCTTCCGCCGTGAAACCCGCGAGCATACTCAAGGGCGGCCAGGATCCGCACGCCCGCCGCCGCATGATGCACGCTCTGGTCGCCGCGCAGGTCGCCTTCTGCTTTCTGGTGCTGTTTGTCGCCGGTCTCTTCGCCGCCACATTCGAGCGATTGTCCCATCGCGACCTCGGTTTTTCCCCCGAACGGATTCTCACCCTCGATACCGTGGCGCAACGCGCCGCGCCGCCCGTTGTCTGGGACCAAATCGCCGAACGTCTGCGTGCCGTGCCGGGCGTCGAGAAGGTGTCACTCTCCGAGTGGCCGCTGCTGAACGGCACGGCTGGAACGGCTTCGTCTCCGTCAACGGCGCGCCGCCCGGCCCGGTGCTCGCCTATTTCCTCAAGATCTCGCCCGGCTTCATCGACGTGATGAAGATGCATCTCCTCGAAGGCCGCGACTTCCGCGCGGGCCGAAACGTCTCCCGGCGCCGCCATCGTCAACGAAACGTTCGTCCGGGAATTTTTCGACGGCACAAGTCCCATCGGACAAATCTTCGCCAAAGGCAGCGCCCGCTATCAGGTGGTCGGCGTAGTCCGCGACGCGCCTTACGACAACTTGCGCGAGGCGCCCACTGCCCGTTGCCTACGTGCCGTTTCACCTGATCGGCGCCGATGGCGCGCCGATGCCCATGACGCGAGGGACAATTTCATCGTGCGCACGTCGAGCGCGAACCCGCTCGCGCTCGTCTCGACGCTGCGCCGCGAAATCCCCAACGCGCGTCCCGATTTCCGCGTCAGCAACATCCGCACCCAGCAGGAACTGATCGATCGGCAAACCATTCGCGAGCGTCTGTTAGCCATGCTCGCGCTCTTCTTCGCCGGTGTGGCGCTCCTTCTGGCCGGCATCGGGCTTTACGGCGTGCTCGATTACTCGGTGTTGCTGCGTCGTCGCGAAATCGGTATCCGCGTGGCAATCGGCGCTCAAGCCGGCGATATCGCCGGCCGCGTCACGTCGGAAGTCTTCGCCATGACGCTTACGGGCGCTCTCGCCGGTGTCGCGCTGGGCATGGTCTCCGTACGATACATCGAATCGCTGCTCTATCAGGTCAACGCGGCCAGCCTCGCGATGCTGGCGATACCGAGCCTAGTCATCCTGGCCGTTGCGCTGCTGGCCGCGCTCCCCGCCGTCATTCGCGCACTTCGCATCGACCCCGCAACCATGCTGCGATGCGATTGACGCACTCTGGACAGCGCCCATGCGCAGCGATACGTGACGACCGAGCTGAAGGCGTCCCGCGTCCAATCGCCGCTGCGGCAGGGCCGGAATCCGCGATCACTCACCCAACGGATTCGATCTCCACCCCGCGGGCTCGCATCTCATCCAACAACTGAGAGACCGCCGGTGACGGCTCCCCCTCACCCGCAATCACAATCGCCCATTCGAGATTTTCGCGGAATTCGCGCGTGCTGATGGTCCACGCCGCGAGCACTTCGGGCGTTCGCGCGCCGATGCGGATCAGGGACCAGTGCCGCGCCAAATCCAGCGCCGTGGCATGGCTCGGGCGCGCGCCGCGCACGATGAAGTGATTGTCGCCGCAAACCAGAATCCCGGTCACGGCTAGGCTACCTCGTCCCCCCAGACCGACCGTCCCGCCAGCGCCGTACGGAATCCATACCAGGCAATCAAGGCGCACGCCACTACGGCCAGAACCCCCACGCCCGCGTACCACGATGAGAAATCGAGGGTGATGGGCACATCCAGAAGGTAGGTGGATACTACGCCCGTCACAATGATCGCGGGAACGCCGAAACGCAGAAGCACCAGAACCTCCAGGGCCTCGAATATCGCCGTGGCGGGGATGTCGATCGCAGGCATCGAGGGCGAGCCAACCGAGATGACCGTCAAGATCGCTATTGCGGCGGTGGCGGCAATCCATTGCTTGCGCAACAACACGCGCATCAGGAACAGCACGAAGAGCACGATCATTGGATCGAACATGGCGCCATCGATGGTCAGTAGCCCGAACGATAGCAGCGGCCGCAACCCTTCCAGGCCAACCAGATTCGGCAGGGATGGCGGCGCGGCCACCCCATGCAGGCGGATTTGTACCAGCTTGAGAATGACAAAGACGCCGCCCATCGCGGCGCCGTACAAGATGTCGCGGCCCACGCGGGGATCGCGAATGCCCTTGGTGGTAAAGCGGCTCCAGGAAATCATTGTCTCCGGCCAGCGGCGTCGCACCCACGGTTCAAGCGCGATATAAAAGATCCACAGCGCCGCGGCGTTCAGCGCCGAGATAGTCAGCGCTTTCCAGATAACGTCCGATTCCGCTAAAACGGGCGCATGATGGCCTGCGATCAAGTGTGCGGCCAGCATGCAGCCGAAATAAAGCAGGAACAGTTTCATCGCACCTCGCTTATCGCCGTGCCCGCCCCGAAAGTTTCGCCACGCGATCGAACATGCCGCGATCAGCAGGGCATAGATCGTCAAGATCGTCAAAAGTTGCGGATTGCCGCCACCCGTCTCCATGCGCTCCGGCGTGGACCACGGGCCCAGAATGCGGAAAAATACCGGTCGGCCCCGCCACGCGGCGGCTTCCACGCGCAGTTTCGCGCCGGTCGCGGTATCGGAACCGGTCCATGCGGCGCGAGCATCCCAACTGGCGAGCGGCGTCCAAGTGGGATCTGCGCGCTGGAAGCGCGCCATGTCCAAGCCTGCCGCGTGGAACAGCGCCGCCCAATCAAAAGGCGCGGCGGGCGCGGTGGGCGCCTCGCGCTGCGGAGTGACAGCCTCGAACAGCAGCAGTTTGCCATCCGGATCTGTCCGCAGCCAAGTCATACCGGAGATCTCGAACGGCGGATCGTTCTCCGAATCCTGGACATTGAAGCTGCGCTGTGGCATCAGAAACGCGGGGCTCTCGCGATACCAAAAGTAAATTAGCGGAGGCATCCCAACCGCTGGATTCCTCCAGCGCGCCGCCGCATTGGCCGGATGGGTCCTCAGGTATCCGATGTACTTATCGGCATACTGCAGCCCGTAGGCTGTATCCGCCGGCTTCCCAGCGTATCCAAAGCTCTTCAGCATGGTGCGGGCATCGCGCGCCAGCGCATCGGGCGACGCCTCAAGGGGAACCTTGGCGGTGAGGCTCGAGCCGGCTTCCAGATAGCCCCCAATAGCGATCGCGATGAGCGCCGCGGCCATCCACGCGAGCGCGGTCTTGGGGCTCAGGGCTTCGCTCTCTCCCGCGGCCGCAACCAATTCCGGAGACGGCGTTTCGCCGGCTGCGAGCGCCGCCGCCAACGCATCTCCGCCCAACCCCGCGGCCACAGCGCGGGCGCTGGGGGGCCGGCCGGCCGGCAATTGATCGAGACAGCGCATGATGATCCGCTCGACTCGCGGATCGAGGTCCCTCACTATCATCGAGATGCTGGCAGGCTCGGCGCGTTCCTGCAACTGCATCAACTCCATAAGCGAGGCAGCTTCGAACGCCCGCCTGCCTGAGAACAGCTCGTAAAGCACCAGGCCCAGCGCGTAGATGTCGCTTCGGACCGTGACTTCCGTTCCGGCAAGTTGCTCGGGCGACATGTACGCGGGGGTGCCGCTGCGCACGTCGGTCTGCAACTGCTCACTCAGGCCGGCGAGGCCAAAATCCATGAGCACCGGGTTGCCCAAGGCGTCGATCATGACGTTGGCGGGCTTCAGATCGCGGTGCAAAACGCCCTTCTCATGCGCGGCCGCCAACCCTGCGCATATCTTGCGCGCCATGTCGACGGCCTTGTCCGCGGGCAGGCGGCCGATGCGGCGCAGAAGGCAGGCGAGGTTTTCGCCATCCACGAACTCCATCGAGATGTAATGCTGCCCATCCACCTCGCCGATGTCATAAACACGGCACACATTCGGATGGGTCACCTGGCGCGCAATGCGAACTTCGTTATAGAAGCGGGCAATGGCGCGGTCGTCGCGGGATGCGGTTTCCGGAAGAAACTTGAGCGCTACGGCTTGGCCTAGCGTCAGATCCGTGGCGCGATAGACTTCTCCCATACCGCCGCGGCCCAATAATCCGGCGATGCGGTAACGCCCGGCGACCACAACGCCCGGCAGGAAACGGCCTTCATCCACGGCGCTGGAGGAAGCAAAGGAAGACGCGCTAAGCGGCGGCGGGCTGCCCGGCGGTGAAGGGCGGCCAGCGGATTCGCCCGCCGCGGCCATCAGCGCAGTTTCGGCCGATGAGGGGTCGAGTGGCGCGGCGCAGTGTGCGCAGAAGCGCGACCCAACCACCGATTCATGGGCGCATGCGTGACACCGGACCATAGAATTCTCATCTTAGTGGAAAATGAACCCAAGTCGGGCGGTAGGCGAGCCGGGCGAAACGGCGCGCCATGGTACAGACAACGAAAAAAACGGGCGTCCGCTCCCTCAAAATGTGGTGTACACTGAAACAGACGATTATTACGCTTGTCCCTACATCTGGCCATTTCGACTTTCCACGAGAGAGTTTACCCGGGATCGAACCGACTCCGGAGCCCCCTGCAATCCTAAAAAACAACGCATAGCATGTATCCAGGCAGAAACTTTCCTCCTCGCAGGCAGAATCGCAGAGAGAACGTAAACGAATCGATCCGCGCTCGGGAAGTCCGTGCGGTCTTTCCGGACGGCACCACCGAGATCATGCCCACCGCGGCAGCGTTGCGCAGAGCGCAGGAGCTGGGCCTCGATCTGGTGCTGATTGCGCCCACGGCCGTTCCGCCGGTGGCGAAAGCGGTGGATTATCGGCCACTACCAATACGAGCAGAAGAAGAAGCAGCACGACGCCAAGAAGAAGCAGCACGTCGTGCAGGTGAAGGAACTGAAGTTCCGGCCCAACACCGACGACCACGACTACGACTTCAAGAAGAACCACGCCATCCGATTTCTGCAGGAAGGCAACCGCGTGAAGGCAGTGGTGCAGTTCCGCGGACGCGAGATCGCGCACGCCGATCTCGGCAAGAAGCTGCTCATGCGCTTCGCCGGCGATCTGACGACTTATGGCGCCGTGGAAGGCTCGCCGCGCCTGGAAGGCCGCAACGCCCACATCCTGATCAGCCCGGTAAAGGCCGCGGTCAAGCCGGAAAAGCCGGCCGGTGAAAGGCCAAGTGGCGGGGCACCCCCGGCCGCGAAGCCGTCAGCGCCTCCCGCAGCCAAACCGCCCGCAGCACCCACTTCAACCCAGGGGGAGAAGGCTACGCAATCCAATACAACTCCAGCGCCTGAAGCCTAGCCCATGTACAACGCCTTCTTCGGCTTTACGCAGAATCCGTTCAACATGAGCCCGGACCCTACGTTTCTGTTCCGAAGCAGGCAGCACGAAGAGGCCCTGGCGAACCTGATCTACGGCGTGCAAAGCCGCAAAGGCTTTATCGTACTTACCGGCGAAGTGGGCACGGGCAAAACCACCATGCTCGAATGCCTGCGGGATTTCCTTCACTCGCAGCAGATCGCTTTCGCATCGCTATTCAATTCCCGTCTCACTGTGGAGCAGTTCTTCGAGATGCTGTCCTATGATTTCGGGCTGCAAGGGAAACCGGCATTCCAAGACCGAAACGTTGGTGGCATTGAATGAAATGCTGCTGGAGCGCGCGCAGGCTGGACGCACCACCGCGCTGATCGTGGACGAAGCGCATAACTTCGAGTGGGACGTTCTCGAGGAGATCCGCCTGCTGGGTAACCTGGAAAACCGCCGCGGAAAGCTTCTGCAGATTGTCATAGCCGGGCAGCAGGAACTGGATGTCAAACTGGAGAGACCCGAGTACCGGCAACTCAAGCAGCGTATTTCTCTCCGTTGTTTACTGCGCGGGTTCGATCTCGACGAAACGGAAGATTACATTAGTTCGAGGATGGCGCGCGCGGGAGTCTGCGACCAGACCATCGTGCCCCGTGAAATTGTGACAGAGATTCATAACCGTTCGCAGGGAATACCGCGTCTAATAAACTCCATCTGTGATAACCTCCTCCTCACTGCATTCGCTATGGAGAGCAAAACCGCGACACTCGAAATGCTTGATGAAGTGACGACGGATATGCGTATCGATCATTGCGAAAAGCCAACGATCGCAGTACATTCCCAACCACCGGCGCCGCCATCGCTGCAATCTGCCATGTCATATCGGCCGGAATAATTCCGATTTCCGGTTTTTGCCGGATATTCTAAATTTCCACTAAAGAGCAGAGTACTAGAGTAGACTCCCTTGTGGAATTACGCACCAGGTACTAGATGGTATAAACTTGCGTCTATGGAACAGCCGCCTGAGTTCCCTGATGCACTACAAGACTCGGCGGATATGTGTGTCAACTCACCGATCCGACCGGGAATCGGGAAAATCCGCTAGTGAAAAGGAGCTAAGAATTCGATGCAAAGATTTTTTGAAAACAAACTCGCGTTTGCCGCGATTCTTTTGTTATTCGCATTAGCCATGGTTTGCAATGCCACAATTGGCGATTCGCAATCTAAGGCAAATGATTGGACAATGACCGCTTCAACCCATTTGAATCAGTTTGTTAATAAGGGACCTAATCTCCCGCCCGATCCCTGGGAATGGCTTGCGAGCAATTCTGTCCGCAAGGGACCGAACCTTCCGCCGGATCCGTGGGAGTGGAACAAGGCGCAGAAGGGACCCAATCTTCCGCCCGATCCCTGGGAATGGCGAGCGAGCAACTCTGTCCACAAGGGGCCGAACCTTCCGCCGGATCCGTGGGAGTGGAACAAGGCGCAGAAGGGACCCAATCTCCCGCCCGACCCCTGGGAATGGCGAGCGAGCAACTCTGTCCACAAGGGACCGAACCTTCCGCCGGATCCGTGGGAGTGGAACAAGGCGCAGAAGGGTCCCAATCTTCCTCCTGACCCCTGGGAATGGCGAGCGAGCAACTCTGTCCACAAGGGACCGAACCTTCCGCCGGATCCGTGGGAGTGGAACAAGGCGCAGAAGGGTCCCAATCTTCCGCCTGATCCCTGGGAATGGCGAGCGAGCAACTCTGTCCACAAGGGACCGAACCTTCCGCCGGATCCGTGGGAGTGGAACAAGGCGCAGAAGGGTCCCAATCTTCCGCCCGATCCCTGGGAATGGCGAGCGAGCAACTCTGTCCACAAGGGACCGAACCTTCCGCCGGATCCGTGGGAATGGAATAAGGCGCAGAAGGGACCCAATCTCCCGCCCGACCCCTGGGAATGGGTGAAATCCGCGTAATTCAAAGAAGGAATTAGATTTTTCGTGAAGACGTGACCTAAAATAGGTCACAATGGCCCAGGTTCAGTTCGTCATTCAGCTGGGGTCTTGGTGCGCTGGACTGCCGCTTACGCTACTGGTGATCGCCGCGATGGCGCGCGGCCCATATCGGCAGTTTCCGGTTCTGTTCCTCTACATCGCGCTCGGATTCGGGCTGACGGTTGCGGGAATGCCGTCCTATGTGGCTTATTACCTCCACTCCGATCACGCGCACGTGGTGCGGATGGCGCAATGGAATTTTTTAAACGACCTGCTTTTGGAGCCCTTGGCTTACGGGGTGGTGATTAACCTCATCTATGCGGCGGCATCGCATGTCCGCTCCCGCCGGGTGGTGCTGATCGGGACCATCGGAGGAGCGACTCTCATCGCCGGCATATCTTTCCTCATCCATTTCAGACCAGGGCTTGAACACGGCGTGTGGATGGCGCTGTGGACGCGCGATCTTAATTTCTTCTCCGAAATCCTTGACCTCGGATTGTGGGGGTTGCTGCTCTCGACGCGAGGCAGAGATCCGAAGTTGCTGCTGGTAACAGGCGGTCTAGGCATTCAATTCACCGGCGAGGCAATTGGCGACTCACTCCGCTCCATCGCCGCGCAACGCCGGTCCCACAACCTTTCGCTAACCGGCAGCGTCATCACGGCCTTAGCCGATTTAACTGCCCTCTATATTTTCTGGCAAGCCTTTAGAAAAGGACGAAACGGAAAAACGGGAAGCAGGAGTGTGGGTGCGGGATGACTGTTTCAGAGGTTAAACGGCTCGGGAGATTGGCGCCGGACTATTCTTCCGACGCCAATTCCCTACCGCATTAATACTTGCATAACTTACACTCTTTCTAACCACCATACGGGAGAAGGCCAAATTATTCTGGCTCGAATAAGTTCCCCGTTCGGCTTGGCGCTCCCTCATATCGACGGGCCTTCAGCGCTTCGCGGTAACCGTGCAAGAAATGCAGACTGAGCTTTAAGACTAGTGCCCAGAATCGGCGCGGTTGGCGCTAGTCGAAGCTCCGAGATTCGCTGTAACATTGTCGGCATTGAAGACCTTCACTTCCACCCTGCGATTCTTAGCGCGGGCGGCGCGAGTGTGGGCTTCGTCTACCGGCTTTTCGTCACCGAGGCCGATCATGTGGATGCGGTAAATCGGAATGTCGTGCTTCGCCACGAGATATTCGACTACGACGTCGGCGCGTTTGCGGCTCAATACTTCGTTGTAGGAGGCGCCGCCGGTCTTATCGGTGTAACCTTCCACCGCGATGAAGAAGCGCTTGTCGCTTTGAACGTCTTGGGCGAGTTTATCCAATTCCTGTCTGGAATCCGCGGTGAGTGCGGACTTGTTAAATGCGAATGGCACAGTCACCGTAGTCTGCAGTTTGTAGTCATCGATATTTGCAACCGCATCCCGCAAGGTGTTCAGCCCTTGCGCATTAGCGTCCGCTTTTTGATCGGCAGTCGTAGCCTTTTGATCGGCCGTGGTAGCTTTCTGATCGGCCGTGGTGGCTTTATTCATAGCATCGGCAGCGTGTTGATCTGCCGCGCCTGCCTTTTCATTCGCGGCGCCGATACCGTTCTGAGCGCGCTGGTCGACATCCTTAACTTGAGTTTTGGTGTCTTGGATTTGTTGGGAGTTCTGGGTGGTCTGCTCACCGACTTGGTCTACCTTGGCCTGGATAGGAGCCGCAGTGTTGCGCACATATTTTTTGGTGGCGCATCCACCGGCAAGCAAAGCGCCCGTTACGATACAGGTGGTCGCAAGAAAAGCTTTCATGGTCAAAAACCTCGGTATGCCCTTATGCAATTTCGAAGCCTCCGGCCATGTTGGCACTCTTTTCAATAAAGGAAGGGCCAGAACCCGCCTTTGTGATGTAAAGCTTACCGAAATGAGCGTGTCAATACGAAAGGCCCGGAAAAATGTACGCACGCATGCACGGCTAAAATCACGTCAGCAGCGGAGCAGAAATCAGCGACGCTTCTTTTCGCGTTTCCCGGTCGTGCCTTGCTTTGCCATCGTCGGCCTCGGCTTTCGGCGCAGCCCTGGAAGATCCCATGAGGGGTTTTCATAAATTTCATCTTCCGGTTCATAATCGAGCGGCCAAAATTTGGATAGATTGATCATGAGGTTACCTTATTTACGCAGGAGGGACACTTTCATTATATCAAGCCCCTAAGGTGCGGGGTAACCGATTGAAAATATGATGTTTATCGGAAATTCTTCGTCCAGTCAGCGACCATCGAGATCTTCCCGCCCGCCGGCCATTCCATTGGCGTATTCATCAGAAAGCGTTCGCCATCGCCCGAGACGTCGTAGAGATTCCACGATTTAGGCGTAGGCCGCGTGTGGAACAGCTCTCGCGGTGGATCGAAGCCGAACTCGCCGCCCGCTGCGTGGACCGTCACCGCGAAGAGTTTGCCTGGCTGCGTGATGTAGTAGAGTTCGCGGCCGTCGCGGCGCCACCGCGGCAAAGCGCCGCCCCCATGGGAGATGGTGAAAAGCTTCTTCGTCCCGGGCGACCCGTTGTCCCAAGCCTGAACGATGACCTCATTGATCCCGGTTTCATCCGATTGATATGCCAGCCATTTGCCGTCGGGCGAAAGCGCGCCGTAGCCTTCAGAATGGATCGTGTCCAAAATCGTGGTGGCTTTGCGCTGCGCGGAATTCAATACCCACAGTCCCCTTGCCGTGCCGGGAATGATTTCGTCGAAGACCAGCGTCCGGCCATCGCGGGACCAGTCGTCAAAAATCTTCTTGTGCCCATCCCGATAAAGCAATTCGGGCAGGCTTGGCGCTTTCGCAGGCTGGACGTAAAGATCATATGTTCCAAGTTCATCGCTAGCAAACGCGATTTGCGAGCCGTCCGGCGACCACACGGGCTGCGCCGACGAGCCGCGCGTCATGTGAGTCAATTGGAAAGCCGAGCCGTCTGCTGCGTTCAACACCCAAAGCACCGCAACGCCGCTCCGCTCTTCGCGCCTGCCCACCGCGATTCGCGAGCCATCGGGTGAAATGCGCGGCGGCCCCCAATCCGCGGGCTCGCCCACCGCGCCGATGTTCTTCCCGCCGCGATCCAACCACGAAAGCTGCCGCGTGGGTTTGCCCGCGCTCTGATACACAAGGATTCCGTTGCGGGAGATCGAGATCTGCGCCAGAGAGAGGCTCTCCATGGCGTCTACGTCCGTTGCCAAAGTCACCGCATCGCCGGTCGCGGCAAGCTTAGAAGCGTTGAATCGCTGTCCCTGCAAGCTGCCATCTCGGATAAACAAGAGGTAACCGGCCGCGGCGTCGCGCGCATAGACTGCATTGGTGGTGGAGTTGAACAGGAAACTATAGTTCGGCGAATCGAGCGATCCGGCGTAGATGCCGGTGTCCCGGGTGCTATCGGTCCCCACAAAAAAGATGAAATGGTTGCCGTCCGGTAGAAATTGAGGCCACAGGTGCGAGCGCTCGCTTTTCACCGCGTTCAACGAGGTGACAGCCTGCGGCGCCCCTCCGTCCGCGGTAACACGCGACAGCCCGCCGGTAAGGCTTGGGGCGAACAAGATCGTCCCGTCGTTGTTCCACGCGCCGCCGCCCGCGAAGGTATCGACCCGACAGATATTCAGTGGCGCACCGGAAGCCGCCCCATGCTGGACGCGCATCTTCTTGAGCCATCCGCCGGCAAAGAACCCGATGTTTGAGCTATCCGGCGACCAGAACGGCGCAGAGGCCCCTTCGGTATTCGGGATCTGCTTGGCATGCGCGTCATCCAGCGCCTGGAGCCACAGCATGCGTTTGCCATCCGGCGCCGTGGCCGACCAACTCAAACTGCGGCCATCGGGCGAAATCGCCGGCATTGCGGGATACTTGCCGCCTTCCTGATCGACCGGAAAGCGATAAACCGGCACGGAGTTGCGGCCGGACAAGAGCATTACCGCGCCCACGCCTGCTGCAAAAAGCAGCAGCGCGGACGCGACGACGATCCATGGACGCAGTTCTGTTTTCTGCTTCGGGCTTTGATAGGTTGGCTGACCGCGGAATGAAATGCCTGGCGCGTGCGCCGGCTTGTGGCCCTGTGACTCGGGCAACTCGTCACCATTCGCCACGTCTGAGACCCGCGGCGCTTGACCCGGCGGCGTTCCGCGGTTCATCTCCGCGGCCACAAGTCTCAATTCCGCTATGGCATTTTGAATTTTCTGTTGGCGTTTGGCGGGGTCTTTTTCAAGACACTCCGCGAGCACCTTTTCCATGGCAGGGTGAATGCCAAGTTCCGGTAATAGCGGCGGCGGTTCGTGCTCCAGAATCGCGCGGTTCAGATGCAAGCCTTGGCCCTGAAACGGCGTTTCTCCAGATGTCAGTTCGTAAAGGAAGACCCCAAAGGCGAAGATGTCCGAGCGCGCATCCGGTCGCTTGCCCAATACCTGCTCCGGGGCGCGATAGCCGGGCTCGATGCTCTCGCTATATAGCGGTTTCAGCAGGACCGCGCCCGCATCGCAAACTAAAATCGTTTGCGGCGAGACCTTGCCGTGCACCAACCCCTGCTCATGGGCACGGCTGAGTGCTATTCCGATATCAATTGCATACCGCAGCGCTTCGCGCGGCGAAAGCATCTCACGTCGGAGTTTGGCCGCAAGAATCTCGCCGACCACTGGCCGGCCGCTAACGAAATCGGATCGCACGTCGCTTCAGCCACAAAAAACCGTAAATCCAATTTTACCCGCTAGTAACAATCGGAATAATGGGCCGAATACGCGCGCGGGCACGGAGGCGCCACGCAGACTTGGCTTGCAAGGCGATAGCGGAAGCCCGAGCATTTCCGGCCTCCGCTTCGTAGAATTAAACCAGTTTACGTCCCCGCGTCCACAGTTCACCGGCATCCTGCGCGATGCGGTTGCCTTCTTCGTAAATCGTTTTGACGCGTTGCATGATGTCGCGCGCGGCATCGGCGAATTCAGACGAACGGCCGCTAATCACGTTTTGCGCCTTGCGACGCGCTACCTCCCATCGGGTCTTCTTCGGACGCCGCGAGATGGCGATGCCCAAACCGATAGCCGCTCCCAAAGCGACTCCAAACCAAATCTTGCTCGAATGATTTTCCCAAACGTTGACGCCATTCTCTTGTTCCATATCGTTTCCGCACCCCTCCAAATCCCAGTGTACGTGCGCCGGAAACTTTGGCTTCGCCATGTAGGTGAGGCCGCGCACCCGCCGCAACCGTGCTTGGTGAGCTCCCATACCGCCCTGCTGCATAAATCGGGACGCACAGCGGCGGCGTCCGCGCGCGGCGGCTTAATGTGACTCATGCTTGACTCTGCCGCCCGCCAATGTACAATCCAAAATGGCCCCTAAATCGAAAACGGAAGCGGCGACGAATGTCAAAAGCGAGAAAACCACGGCTAGCAGTTCCATCGGATGCGCCAGGCTATAACAGCAGCGAGGTGGCGCGCATTTGCGGCGTCAGCCTGCGCCAGTTGCAATGGTGGGATGAGCGTCACGTGGTTTCGCCGCGCCAGGCGGGGCACAAACGTGTCTACATGACCGAGGAAGTGCTCGAGATCTCCGTGATCGCCGAGTTGCGGCGCAAGAAATTTTCCCTGCAGAAGATTCGGCGGGTTCTGCGCTTCCTGCAAAAGGACATGGGAAAGCGTTTGAGCGATGCGCTGGCATCCTCATCCAATGTCCATCTGCTGACGGACGGCAAATCGATTTATCTCGAAGAGGCGCCCGACCGCATCGTCGATTTATTGAAGAACGCACGGCAACCGATGTTCCTGGTGTGCGTCACCGATCAAGTGCGGCGGCTCACGGGAATCGGAGAGCGAAAGCCGGTGCGGTCGGAACAGCCGTCGCAGCGGAGCAAGTCCCGGGCGGTGTAGGCCTTCAACTCCATTCGCCGCTTCTCTCGGAAATTTTCCTCAAAAGGTTTAAATTGAAGTCGTTCGCGCCGCCTGGCGCGCGGTTTGTGGAATTGCGGCGCGGCGCCCGAGCATCGCGCGCACGACATAGAACGAACAGCCGATTGCTACCGCCAGCGCCGCATTCACCAGAAGCACGGCAGCCGCGGTGGAAAGAAATGCCGCTGCGTCCCAGGCGTTCATCTTCGGCAATCGCCGCCATGTGCTCCAATCAAGCAGACAGAGGCCCATCCACGCGGTTACGCCTGCCAACGCTGGCAAAGGGACGTGCGATATGAAAGGCCATCCCAATTCCAGAATCGCGACCAGGAATACGGCGTGCATCAGGTTGGAGATGCGGGTCGATCCTCCGCAACGGACTACCGCCAGACTGCGCGCGGGTATCCCCACGCTGGGCGGGGCGCCGACCATCCCTGCAAACAGATTCGCGATTCCGTAAGCCCCGAGCTCCGCGTCCGCCGAGGAAGCTTTCATGCGCTGGTGGCGTCCCTGGAAGTGTTCTACGACGCGCGAGGTAATCAGAATATTCACCGACGAGACGAACGCCAACGCGAACGCCGACGGCAGCACGCTAAACGCGTCGCGCGGCGTCCATGAGAAGCCGACAAAATCCGGCAGGGACGCTGCGATTGCGCCCACTTCTCTTTCCCGGACCCCCAATATTCGCGCCAACAAAACTGCCAGCCCGACTCCGATCAACGGCGCGGGAAGTCTGGGCGACCAACGCGCGGACAGCGTGGCGGCCACAATCACCGTCAATCCGATTAGCAGCGGCACCATGCGCGCTTCGCCAATGCGGTTGAATGCATTCACGAGTTGGCCCACCGCGCTGCCGGGCGTGCGCGAGAGCGGCGACGCCACGCCCAGAATGATATCGAGTTGCGACGAAATCATCATGGCGCCGATACCGCAAGAAAACCCGGTCACTACCGCATTAGGGACCCGCGTGATGTGGCGTCCTAGCCGCAACACGCAAAAGCCCATCATGATAACCGAGGCGACAATCGACACCTTGGCTGCGCCGCCGATTCCCTGCGTCCGCGCCGCCAGCGCAATGAAGGGGACAGTGGCGCTCGCCGTGCCGCCGATGAGTACCGGATTGCGGCCGAGCAGCGCGATAACCGGCGCCGTGATAATCGATGTGAAGACGCCCAACACGGGCGGCAGCCCCATCAACGATGCCATTGCGAGACCGTACGGCAACGCGATCAAAGCGGCGATCAGCCCGCCGGAGCAATCCCCCAGAAATGGAGTCCAGCCATAGGGGGTGCGCGCGCCTGAAAAAACCGGCAGTTTCAACCCCTCACCCTCCCCAAAACCATAGACTCTATTAGACACCGAAGTGGTAGCCGGGAGAAACCCCGAGGGGATTCATAGATTTTATGCGGCCTATTCAACAATGGAGGGCGGAACAGGCTCGGGATGCTCCATTGGCGCGGCTTCGGCGGAGATCGCCGGCGGAGTGGGTCCTGAACCAGGCGCGCGGTTCTCTCGCGGTAAGTACACTCTAAAGCGCGCGAGACATACGCCGTAGATTAAATGTCCGACGATCATCGGCCGGTCGGCGTAGAGCAGATAAACCAGCGGCATGGCGCTTTTCCACAGCAAATGAAATGAGAAGTAGAACCACGCCAAGGAGAAGATGAGCGCGGCCAGAAGCGTGCGCAACGGGCGAAAGTGGTTGCGCAGCGCCGCGGCAAAAATGCATCCCAAAGCGGTATAGACGATCAGATAGAGCGCGAGACCCGGCAGGGTCCTGATGCTGAAACCGGCGCGGATCGCATCGTCCCCGTAGAAAAAAGTAGCGAAAAGGTTTTCGTTATTCCAGAAGCCCCGCCGATCCCAGGACGAATCGATTCCGAGCCACGCGAGCATGCACAGAGCGCCCACCATGCCGGCTTGCAAGCCCGACAAAGCGGCGGAAAGCGCGTCCACCGGGCGCGTTTTCGGCTGTGCTTCTGCGGCTTGTGTTGCGGAAGCCTCCCCGGAGGAAGGCGATTCCGTGGTATCGTCCATAAGTTCAGCCTATCGTGTCGCGAAGAGTAAAGGCAAAAAGGATCGAATGAGCCGCGTAGCCGTAACCGGAATTGGAGCAGTAAGCCCGAATGGAATCGGGCGGGAAACCTTTTGGGAGGCCACGCGCAATGGCGTGAGCGGCGTCCGCCGCATCACGCGCTTCGACCCAGCGCCATTCGTGGTTCAAGTGGCGGGCGAAGTGCCCGAGACCTTCGACGAAAAGGTCTGGGTGGAAGTGAAGGATCGGCCCCATGTCTCACGCGCCGTACCGTTGGCCGCGCACGCTGTGAACGAAGCCCTCACCGACGCCGGGCTCGATGTGCGGGGCATGTCGCGCGACCAGTTGCGCGAAATCGGCGTGATCGTCGGGTCGGGCGGCGGCAGCCAGGATTTTACAGAAGAGCAGTATCGCCTCTACTACAGTGGGCTTCTGAAGCAGTGCAGCGTGTATACGATCCCTACTAGCACCATCGGCACGCTGGCCAGCGAAGTCTCGATGCGCTTCGGCTTGCGCGGTATGAGCCATATCATTTCGACGGGATGCACGTCCTCCACCGACGCCATGGGCTACTCGTTCCGCCACATCCAGACCGGCATGATGAAGACAATGGTGGCGGGCGGCGTCGATTCGCCAATCGCGCCGCTGATCCTGCGCGGGTTCCAACTGATGCGCATCATGAGCACGCGCTGGAACCACGAGCCGCAGCGCGCCTCGCGGCCGTTTTCGCGCGATCGCGACGGGTTCGTCATCGCCGAGGGCGCATGGTTCTTCGTGCTCGAAGAGATGGAGCAGGCTGTGGCGCGCGGCGCGCATATTTACGGCGAGATTGTGGGGTATGGATCCACCTGCGAAGCATACCATCGCGTGCGGCTGGAGGAATGCGGCGAAGAGCCGGCGCGCGCCATCGGGCTCGCGCTCGACGAAGCCGGCATTCCGCCCAGCGAAGTACAGTACATCAACTATCACGGCACCTCCACCGAATTGAACGACCGCATCGAGACGCGCGCCGTGAAGTTGGCGTTCAATGGGCATGCTTACAAGCTGGCAGGGTCGTCGCTGAAAAGTTTGATTGGACACCCACAGGGTGCGTGCGGCGCGGCAGGCGTGGCGGCGACGCTTCTGGCTATGCGCGATGGCGTCGTGCCTCCTACGATCAACATTGATGAGGCGGACCCCGAGTGCGATCTGGATTACGTGCCCACAGCGCGCAAACTGCAAATTGAGAATGCCGTGGCGAATTGCATCGCGTTCGGGAGCAAGAATTCGGCGCTGGCGCTGCGGCGGGTGTAGCGGCAAGGCATCATCCGAGCTTCGGCTCATTTCCATCCGGCTTTTTTTTATAGCTTTCCAGCATGGCTTCCGATATCTCGGGGGAAGAGGGCCAAATTCCGCTCACCGCTCCGGCGCGGCGCCGGTATTTTTCGAGCGATTCAACATCGGGCTGAACGGGTATTCCGTCCTCTAGAAACACAACTCCAACCGCATCGCTTGGAATGCGGCTGATGAACGCTAGAGCGTGCTCCATCATGCTGCGAATGCGCCTGTGAAAGGCAACCGTATCTATTGGCCTTTCCATCGCCAGAACCCTAAATTCCTCCGGGGTAAATCGACTGTGTCGCGTGATATCGGCCAGCATTTCTTCCGGCGACTGTCCAGGGAAACGCCCAACGGCGGCGCTAACCACGGCGCCAAGGGGAAGAATGCTTTCATGGATAGTCACAAGATCGACGATATCGCGCGGTTCACGCCTGTCAGCCGCGGCGGAAGCCTTGTTCGTCGCAAGGTCTACGGGGTGTAAGACATACCCGAAAAGTTCATCTCGTTGCGTGGGAAAGAAGCGGAAGGCGCTGTCATGAACCCACTCGAGACGCATCCTGTCGCCAAGGCCCTGGACCTCCGCTTCGCGCTTGCCACTCTGGATTTTTCCCGTGGAGAGCCTAAATCCGGCCGCGCTCAATGCCTTGGCGTCGGCCTCGCTTGCCGCGGTAACGCGGTTTTCCGAGTCTTGAAAAATGTCAATTTCGGCGGAAAAGCGCGGCCCTTCGCGGTTCGAAGCGATTCAGCTGGCTATGTAGCTATCCGGGCTGCGTCCAGCCGCAAGCACGCGCAGCACGTGGGATTGCAGTTTAGTGAGGGACACGGCAGACTCTTTCGATCCGTTCCGCCAAGCGCCGTCCCTCCATGCCGCCGTGAGTTCGCAGCGCCTTCGTGATCGCCAAGGCATCGGCTGGAGTGGGGTCTTCCATAGGCCGCATGTTCCATAGCGTCTGGCTCCCGTACACGGAAAACGCGAAGCGGTACAGGCTCGCGAGATCCGCCAGTTCCATTGTCTCGTCGTTAATGGAGCCCGATTTTCCCATGGTTGCCAATGTAAGGCAAACGTCGCTGGTTAGCGTGCGGGCAACGCGCAGGACAGCGCTCCCTTTTTCAGACTATCGTCCATGACGGATCGAATGCTGTTTTACTCCAACTCCTCCAGTGACACCAACCCGCGCTTGAGGGCCTGCACGATCGCTTGCGCCCGGTTCTCCACATCCAGTTTCGAGAGCACGTTCCCCACGTGCGTCTTGACCGTCTCGTCTCCGATCGTGAGCGTGTCGGCGATCTCTTTGTTGGAGCGGCCCAGCGCGAGTTGGCGCAAGACCTCCAATTCGCGCGGCGTCAGCTCTTCGTGAGGATCGGCCGCGTGCAGGATCTGCCGGCTTACCGAGGGATCGATATAAGTCTTTCCGCGCGCGACGGCGCGCACCGCGGCCAGCAAAACCTCGGGTTCCGCATCCTTGCGGACATAACCCATGGCGCCCGCGCGCAACGCTCCCATCATTCGCGCTTCATCGATCGACGCGGTCAGCGCAATTACCTTCACCGCTGGGGTGCGCTCCATAATGCGGCGGATGGTCTCGATGCCGTCGATTCCGCCGGGCATCAGTAGATCCTGCAGCACGACTTGCGGCTTCCACTCCCGGAGCCGCTCCAATAACTCTTCGCCGCTGGCCGCCATGCCGACCACCTTCAGATCGGAGAACGACTCCAGGTAGGCTTTCAGGCTGCGCGTGACGACGCGGTGATCGTCCGCCAGCGCAATAGTTACAGGATTCATCGCGCAAGCTCACTGTGCGCGCGGCTGCGAAGGCGGGCGCGTAGGTAAGCCGACAGGTATCCGATAAGCGCAATCGCTACCGCCAGGGGCACGAGCGGCAGATTGAGCCAATCCCGCCAAACGAGGAGCGGGATCGCGGCTACCAGGGCCACTGCCACCACCACCGCCACGCGCTTTCTTTGGACGGTCGGGCGGTTGGCGGCGTGGGGAATGGAAAATACAACCGACGTACCGCTACCCGCCTGGCTGGTCAACTCGAGCCTTCCTCCGAACTCCTCGGCGCGTGCGCGCATGTTACCGATTCCCTGGCCGCGAGCCTGCCCATTCGGGTCGAAGCCGGCGCCGTCATCCTGGATGGTGAGTCGTACCTGTCCATCCACCGAAGCGAGAGAGACGCGTACTTTAGAAGCTCGCGCGTGCCGTGCGACATTGGCCAGAGCTTCCTGCGCCACCCGTTGGATCGCCTCGTGCTCGCCAGGGGCGAAGGTTTCAGCGGCGGGAAGTTCGCCGAGTGTGAATTCGACTTTCGCGCCCGTGCGGAACCCCAGCGCGTCGCATTGCTTCTTAAGCGATTCGATGAGGCCCGAATTTTCGAGCGGCGCGGCGCGCAGTTGGTCGAGCATCACTTGCATCTCTGTCATTGCCTCGCGGGCTGAGTCGCGGACCTGCTCCAGGGCCTGTTTGGTACCGGCCTCATCCCCGGCGAAACGAACTTGCGCGGTCGCGGCGGCGGTTTGGATGACGAAGATCTGCTGTTTGATGGAATCGTGTAGATCCCGCGCGAGGCGGTTGCGTTCTTCGAGCCTCGCGGCCTCGCGTATTTGGCGTTCATATTGGGAGCGCAATTGCGCGGCGGAGTGCGGTGCGCAGCCTTCCTGTTGCAGCCCTGACACGTAGACGGTCCAGAGGATGAGCGCACAGATTCCAGCCGCCCGCATGGCTGTTTGGCCGAGGCCCGGTCCCCAGATGGCCGAGTCTTGCAGCCGCAGCACGTAGAAGACGATGAGGTGCGCAATGGCAAACCAGCGCAGCCCGCGGCGGCGGGTGAGCGGGCCATGAAGCGCAAATGGCATGGCGCAGCAGGCGGCCGCCATCAGGATGGAGCCGGTGACTCGGATGAGCGCGGCTTTGCCCAACGGCTGGCCGGGGAGGTCTGCGCCGAGCCATGCGGTTCCCCAGCCGAACAGGACGAATCCGGTGAGGCCGATCAGGATGGCGTAGACCCGGAAGAGCCAGCGGGTGTTGCTGGGCTCGAGCACTTCTGTGTTGTACATGCGGTCAGTTTACGGTGGCTGTCGCGATTGCACATCCCTCAGGAGATGCAAGGGAGCTTCCCCCGATTGGGGGAATTCGACCGGAAACGCGATCTGGCGCGGGGTGGTTAACCCGTCTTCCGCATCGAGTATTTCGTCAGCAAATCGAGCAGCTTCGCCGCCGCTGCGGGGGGCGTCGCTCCGCTGTTGAGAATTTGGCGGCTGGTCCACCGCTTTCCATACATCGCCTCGTTCTGATCGACATCGCTGCGCATCGTTGCGCCGTCGAGCGAAGCGCCGACGAAGGCTCCACGCGCTCGCGACCACGACAGAATCTCAGCCGTCATCATGGCGTCCGTCTGCGCGGTCGCGTTCCGGCCCACCGGACCTGCCGCGGCGGTCGCATCGGCGCCAACGGTGAACTTATCCTGCATCATGCGCTTCATGCCGCGCTCGTTCATCACAAGCATGATCACATCCGACGAGGAGACCCCAATCTGCAGTCCGAAACTGCCACCCTCAATGGCGATCGCTGCCGGCGGGCCCCATCCCTGCCCGCCCGTGCCGCGGCAGATGGCGAAGCCGCGCCCGTACTTCGCCCCCACTACAAAAGCGCCCTTCTTCAGGCCGGGAACTATCACGATGCAAGCGGCTTTGTTGAGTAAATCCTGGGGAATGGATTTGTCTGGCGTCGACATCACCTCCGAAAGCAGCGCGGCGGAATCGTCCAGCCGTTCTGTGAATTTCGACTCGTCGGCGGCGTACAGGAGCGGCGCGCAGATCGCTGCGGCGGCCAATGGGAACGTGAGCAATCGCATGTGAACATCTTAACAGCGCCTTGAGCGCCTCCGGGCATCTGAACGTCGTAATGCATCGCACTCACCATAAGCATGTGAATTTGACAGCTTCCGCACCGATTCAGGACCATGAGAGAACGGACGCCGACGCACGCAATGAAATTCTGGATCACGCTCCTCCTCGCCGCGCCCGCGCTGCTTTCACAAGCGGATAACAAGCCCGACCCGCTCGGCCGCGATAACCCGCGTTCCAGCATCACCAATTTTCTCGAAGCCTGTCAGGATCGCGATTTCTCCAAGGCCGCGCAATACCTTGATCTCAGTTCGATCCCGCAGTCTCTTCGCGGCCAGCGCGGGCCCGATCTCGCCCGGCAACTCGACGCGGTTTTGAATGGCGACCCGCACTTCAGCGTCTTTCGTCTCAGCCGCGATCCGCAGGGCGGGCTCACGGGCGATTCCGTAGCCGCGCGCCTGCATATTTCGACCGCCATGGAAGGCGGCAAACCCGTCACGGTCGATCTTGCACATGTGGCTCCATCGCCCGGCGCCGCCCCGGTCTGGCTGTTCTCCGCCGAAACTGTTTTCGACGCTCCCAAAATGAGCGTTTCTTCGGAGACTTCTGCTATCGCACGGAGGCTTCCGCCGTTCCTTTCGACAATTCAGGTTCTCGAAACGCCCCTCTGGAAATGGATCGCGCTGCTTCTTGGCGCGCTGTTGCTCACCGCCCTCTCGCGGCAGTTCGACCGCCTTACCGCGGCCGTGGTCCGCGTCGCAGCGGACCGGCTTCGCTTAGGAAGCCACGTCGGCTGGGTACAAGCGATGCTCGCGCCCGTGCGCGTGTTCATTTGTCTGCTGCTCTTCCGCGCCGGGTTAGAAGCGATTGGCCCATCGGCGATTTCGCGCTTATACGTCGGCCGAATCGCCGGAGCGCTATTGGTATGGTCAATCGCGTGGTGCTTTACGCGTCTCGCCGGGATTACATTTGCCCGCGCCGAAGAGCGCATGGATCCAGACCGTCGATTCGCCTCGCGCTCCGTCCTTCACTTAGGACGTCGCACAATCAATACCGGAATCGTAATTCTCGCCATCTTATTGGTGCTGAGTAACTGGGGATACAATACGGCGACGCTGGTCGCGGGTTTAGGCGTCGGCGGAATCGCCATTGCGCTTGCCGCGCAGCAGACCATCTCCAATATCTTCGGCGGCGTGTCCGTGATTGCCGATCATCCCATTCGTGTCGGCGAATACGGGAAATTCGGAGATCTTCTCGGAACTCTGGAAGATATCGGTCTGCGCTCCACACGTATCCGTACGTTAGGCCGCACTATTGTATCCGTTCCGAATTCGACGTTAGCCGGGTACAACCTGGAAAATTATGCCTCGCGAGATAAGATTCTCTTCAATCCCACGCTTCCTATCAAGCGTGGCGCTGCCGAGGAAAAAGTACGGGCGCTGGTCGAAAATCTGGGCCACATGTTGGGCGATCACAAGGAGTTAGAACTGGTTCCGACTCCTGTCCGTATCGTCGGAATCGCCGGCGGCGGACTGAATCTCGAGATCTTTTGCTATGTTCTGACGCGCGACATGAACAGGTTTTACACAATCCAGGGCGATCTTTATCTGTCAATCGATCGGGCGTTGTCAGAGGCGCAGGTAGAACTCGCCTAAGTTGTATCCATCTAAGCAAACCATTTTGCGCAAGCGTTGCGCCGCGCACCAACCTTCGCGCTTCGTTCTTGTCCATTCCGGACAATTGGGGTCAAGCTGGTTGAGGAGGCTTATCCGATGAAACTGGAATCTTTGAACGATTTGTATATTTCTGAGTTGAAAGATCTGTACAGCGCAGAGGATCAGATAGTAAAAGCCCTGCCGAAAGTGATTGAAAAAGCTACTGCGCCGGAGCTGCGGCAGGCATTACAGAATCACCTGGAAGAGACCCGTGGCCACGTGGCGCGCCTGGAGCAGATCTTCGAGATGCACGGAGAAGAAGCGAAGAAACAGAAGTGCAAGGGGATGCAGGGAGTGCTGGCTGAAGGCGACGAGATGATAGGCTACGATGCCACGCCTGAGGTACGCGATGCTGCGATCATCTCCGCCTGCCAGCGGGTGGAGCACTACGAAATGGCGGCTTACGGAACCGTGCGGACTTACGCGGAGCAGATGGGCCACGAACGCGCCGCGGCGCTATTGCAGCAGACGCTCGATGAAGAAGTGGCTGCCGATGAAAAACTGACCGATATCGCCGCCAGCCGCGTCAACATCGAAGCTACCCGGCATGCGTGAGAAAGGAATTACTTATGCAAAATCAACTTCAAGGAAAGCGCGTCGCCATCTTAGTTGCCAACGGCTTTGAACAGGTAGAAATGACAGAGCCGCGTAAGGCGCTCGAAGCCGCTGGAGCGAAGGCCGATCTCGTTTCGCCCGAAAAAAAGGAAGTTCAGGGCATGAACCATGACGAAAAGGCCGAGAAGTTCAAGGTAGAGGTCGCACTCGATTCCGCGTCGCCGTCCGATTACGATGCTCTCCTGCTGCCCGGAGGCGTCGCCAACCCGGACAAATTGCGCACTATCCCGGCTGCGGTAAGGTTTGTTGCAGCATTCTTTGCCGGCGGGAAACCCGTGGCGGCCATTTGCCACGGACCCTGGATGCTCGTAGAGGCTGGCGTTCTGCAGCGCCGCACAGTGACATCCTGGCCCTCCCTTCGCACCGATATCCGCAATGCCGGCGGCGAATGGGTGGATCGGGAAGTGGTTTCGGACGACGGATTGGTCACCAGCCGCAAGCCCGACGATATTCCGGCCTTCAATCGCAAGATGGTTGAAGCCTTCTCGGAAGCGGCGCATAAGAAGTCGCAATCCGAGCAGCGGCGTCAGCCGGAAGCGGTCAGACACGCCTAGCCTGATGTAGGGAATGCGCTTGCAGGGTCACTTTGGCGGAGCGGCTGGCGGAATCGCCGGCTGAGCGCACACCAGCCAACTGATTTGAAGACCAAAGTGACCGCGAGCGGCCCCGGCATCGTTCAAAAGGTTAGTTGATAGTAGCGCCGGAGGATTTAGTAAATAAGTAACATAGGCAGTTGGTTTGCAAGACTTAGCGCAGGGGCTTTTGGATCACCTTTATGAAGAAACTTTCATTAGTAATTTGCACGGGCTTGACAGCGCTTGTGGCTGCCAACGCTCAAGAAATGTCTCACTTTGCTTTTAACGTCGGCGCCGGATTCACCACGCCGGTCGGAACAACGGGCCGCTATCTAGACGAAGGCTGGAATGTCGGCGGCGGTTTCGGCTGGAATTTCAATTCTTATGTTGGAGCGCTGATCGACCTTAACTACAACTCCATGGGCATTAATAGCACGACGCTACAGAACATCGGGGTCCCAGGCGGTGGAGTGCATGTGTTCGCGGCAACCTTCGATCCAATTATTCATGTCACACCTAAATCGCGCGCGGATGTCTATTTCACGGGCGGCGGAGGCATATATCACCACACGCAGGACTTCACTCAGCCGGGTGTCGCAAATGTGGTCGGATTCAATCCATTCTTCGGTTTCTACAACTTCGGCGTCCCGACCACCCAGATTCTGGCGTCGTATACGGTGAACAAGCCGGGTATCGATGCCGGAATGGGAATTGCCTTCGGCTCTAAGTGGCATGGCAAGTTCTTCGCCGAGGCGAAATATAATCGCATCTTCATGGGGAACTTTCACACGGATTATCTACCTGTGACTTTTGGTTTTCGGTGGTAGCAAAGGATGACGGGCCGTCTTGGCCTGCCATCTTTCATAAAACTGCGGAACTCAGTTACTAGCGGCGCAGGCGGGTCTAGGATTCCCGCCTGCGCCATTGATCATTGTGGTGAGTAATACCCAGTGCGCGAATAGACCCGCAAATCCGAGCCCTTCACTTTGACCGAGAGCCGATGATACTTCCCATCCCGGGCAAACGTCGCCGGTGAATAACCCAACATATATTCCGTCCGCAATTCCTTGCTGATCCGAGCGCTGATACCGGCCAAATCGTCGGCGCTTGCGACAGTAAACATCCGTCCGCCGGTGCTTTCCGAGATTTCCTGTAGCAGTTTCGGCCCATTGCGTTCCTCCGGCGAGAGTCGGTGCGAATCGGCGCGGCTATAGAGGCCCATCGCATAAACCTGGACGTCCGATTCCACCAGCGCCGATTCGATCTCGCGCCGGTTCCGCCGGCTCTGGTTATCCCCGCCATCGGAAAGAATTACCAGCGCCTTGCGCGGATTTACCGCTTTCTTCATTTGCTTCATCGCCATGTCCAACGCATCCAGCAGCGCCGTCCGCCCAAATGGTTTCGTACGCAGAATCCGCGTCAGGATATCGTCCGCATTCGCGGTGAGGGGCGTCGCCAGCTTCGGCCAATCGCCAAACTCTACCAGGAAGAACTCGTCTTCCACATTCGCGGTTTGAAAAAAAGCCCTGGCGGCGGCCGCCGCCTGGCCCATCTTATCGTGCATGCTTCCGCTGCAATCGTAGACCAGGCCCACCGAAGCCGGCGCGTCATCCATCGAAAAATTCGAGATGCTCTGCGCAACGCCGTCTTCCCACAGTTCAAAGTCGTCCTTCGTCAGCCCGGCGACGTTCGCGCCAAAGACGTTGGTAACGTGAACTGGAATCTGCACAAGCGCCGAATCCACGCGGATGGCAGCCGTCTCCGCCACAGTGTTTTCGATGCGCGGCGCCCCGCGGGCGCGGGTTTCATCGGCCCTACCGCCGAGAGCGTCTGAAACGCGAAGCCAAGGGAGCACAGAAGAAATAGTGCGCTAAGCGCCCCAACCATGGACCGAGCCATTGGGTGATTGTATATTAACCGACATGTCCCCGTGTTGCCCGCATATTGGCTTGAAGTACTACTGGTAGGCTAGCCGTCCCATGGAGGTGCAAGGCCTTACATGGCGCCCACGTCTGCGGACCGGAAAGGTCGAAGGACGCGACGCGGTCGAGAAAGACCGAGAGTGCCACCCGGCTTTCCAACCGCGAGAGCGGGGCGCCGATACAGAAGTGAGTGCCATGGCCGAATGCGATATGCGGATTCGGATTGCGAGCGATATCGAACTGGCCAGGATCGGCGAAGTGTTTGGGATCCCGATTGGCCGACCCGATCATGATGAGAACTCTCTTTCCCGCCGGGATAAAATGGCCGCCTATTTCTACGTCGCGAGCAGTGAAGCGGAGCATCCATTGCACGGGCGACCGGTAGCGCAGAACTTCCTCTATCGCGAGCGGGAGCAGTTCGGGCGCTTGGCGTAAACGGGTCAGTTGGGTGGGGTGTTCGGTAAAACAGAGTATCGCGTTGCCAATTAGATTCGTGGTGGTCTCAGTTCCGGCGATAAGAAGAAGCTGAAGGAATCCCAAAAGCTCTTCATCGGAGAGTCGTTCGCCATCCACCTCCGCTTGGACCAGCGCGGTCAACAGGTCGTCCTTCGGCGTGGCCCGCCGCTCTGCGATCCATTCGCGCAGACTGTCCTTCATCTCCGCCGTCACCAGAGCCATATCCCCCGCGGTGGCGGCCCATTGAGCGCCGCCCGGAATGGCCAGGCTGCTGGAGGTTACGATGACATCGCTCCACCGCCGAAAGCGCCGCCATTCCGCGCCGGGGATGCCGAGCATTCCGGCAATCACCATCATGGGCAGGGGTTCGGCGAAGTCCGCGATAATGTCCATTTCGCTGTCGCCCAGCGCCTTGTCGATCAATCGTGCGAGAACTGTTGAATCCGCGGCTCCAGATTGGCAACGATGCGCGGCGTAAAGGCGCGCATGATCAGAGCGCGCAATTTGGTATGCCGCGGCGGATCGAAAAAGACCAGCCAGCGCGGGTCGGGGCTATTTGCCTTCGACGGGCTGGAACTGAACGCTTCGTAGTCGGTCATCGCTCGCTTCACGCCGTCGTAGTCGAAGATCATCCAGAGATCGAGATCGGGAACCGGGAGAACGGGAGATGCCGAGCGAACCTGATCGTAAGCCGGGAACGGGTCCCGGCGTAAGTCGTCCGAAAAGAAATTCATCGTGGAACCTCGTTGAGCCATCGCGGTCCTGGCTCCAAGTTACACTGAGATTTTCGCACCCGCCTCATGAAAAAGCGCATTCTGGTCGTCGAGGACGAAGAGAAGCTCCGCCGCGTCATCGAATTGCAACTGGCCTCCGCCGGCTTCGATGTCGATAAGGCCGCGGCCGCCGAAGAGGGTCTCACGCATCGTGGACCGCGCCGATCTGGTGCTCACCGATCTCAAGCTGCCCAACATGGATGGCCTGCAGTTCCTCTCGCTGATCCGCCGCCAGAACGCGCAGGTTCCGGTGGTGATGATGACGGCGTTCGGCAGCGTGGAAACGGCCGTGGAGGCGATGAAGGCCGGCGCTACCGATTTCCTGCTGAAGCCGTTCTCGCTCGATCACCTGATGCAAGTGGTCCACAAAGCGCTCGAAATGCGCGCCCTGCGCGACGAGAACCGCCAGCTCAAGGAGGAACTGGGCAGGCGCTACGAATTCGACAACATCATCGGCCGCAGCGGCGCCATGCAGGAGATCTTCGCCACCATCGAGCGCGTCGCGCCCACGTCGCGCCACCGTGCTGCTGGCGGGCGAAAGCGGCGTGGGCAAGGACCTCATCGCGCGCGCCATCCACTTCCATTCCCCGCGCCGCGACCGGCCGCTGGTGAAGATCAACTGCACGGCCATCCCCGAAAATCTGATGGAGAGCGAGCTTTTCGGCTACGAAAAGGGCGCATTCACCGGCGCCAATACGTCGCAAGCCCGGCAAGTTCGAGCAGGCCGACACCGGCACGGTATTTCTGGATGAAATCGGCGACGTGCCCGGGCCCCATCCAGGTGAAGCTGCTGCGCGTCTTGCAGGAGCGCGAGTTCGAGCGCCTCGGCAGCAATGCGACCCGCCACATCGACGTGCGCGTCATCGCCGCCACCAATCAGGATCTGCGCGCCGCGCTCGAACAGGGCACTTTCCGCGAGGATCTGTACTATCGCCTCAATGTCGTGCCGCTGAACATCCCGTCGCTGCGCGAACGCAAGCAGGACATTCCGTTCCTGGCGAACCACTTCGTCCATAAGCTCGCGCCGGACGCGGGCTGCCAGGTGGAATCCATCACCGATGCCGCCATGGAAAAGCTGATGGCCTATCACTGGCCCGGCAATGTGCGCGAGCTGGAGAACGTGATCGAGCGCAGCCTGGTGATGGCGACTGGCGCGCAACTCGATGCAGCCGACATCAAGCTCGAAAGCGCTCCGCGCCCGCGCGCCCACGCCGCCGGCACGGGCGAACCGCACTTCCTGCCGGAAGGCTTGACGCTCGATCAATACGAGCAGGAGATTATCAAGGAAGCGCTGCGGCGGGCAGACGGCAACAAGAGCCAGGCGGCGCGGCTGCTGGGGCTGACGAGGAATGCGTTGCGGTATCGGCTTACGCAAATGGGGATGGAAGCGTGAGTAACGTTTATCCGGCTATAACAGCGTTAGCCAGGCAAGAGAGTATCACCCGACCTTCCGCTCGTAAGGGTCGTGCTGGCCGATCCAGATCCAGAGTAGGCCGTCCTCGGCCTCGATCGCCACGGCACGAAGGCTGCGTCCCGCCCGCGCGGACCAGAATCGGCCAATTTTCTTTAGGCGCAAGCTCGGATGGCGTGGATCGCTCTTCAGGAGGTTGAAAGCGCCTTTTGCTGCCTTCTGCTTCTCCAGGTCAAGTGAGTTAAAAGCCGCCCAGAATTGGAGCGTAGCGTGGTGCTTCAAAGCGGTGTCGACTTGCCTTCACGGTGATCCCGCAGTGCTTTCTCGCCCGGCGCGTCCCACTTGCCTGCTGCAACTTCCGCTTCGAATGTTTCGTCCCAGATCTGATCCTCGAACTCGTCCAGCCATTCTCGTAATTCGCGCAGTTCGGCGCCGGAAAGAGTTCGCACCTGCTCCGCAATTTCCTCAACTCGGCTCAAAACGGCCTCCTTTCTGATAGTAGCCGATTGTGCCGCTCTCGGCTCTTTTCACGCCAGCGCGCCAAAAAAGTGCCCGCGCGCCGCGCGGCACGGGCGAGTTCCTAAATGAAGCGGCCGAGGCAACTTATGCGCATGGCGTAGCATCGAAATTGAGCAAGCACGGCCATGAAAATCGAATTGAATCCTGAGTTGGAACAGATGATCGAGCGGGATGTACAGCGCGGCAACTACCGTTCGGTGGATGAGTATCTGGATCGCGCCGTTCGAATCCTTCATCAGGAAGAGGAATTTCCCTCGTCGTGTAACCCGATTAGAGGAGTAGTCCTCACCGCAGCGCCCCGAAAATCGCCCGCGCCCCCGCATCGCTCCACTGGCTCATCCAGCGCCCGACATCCGAGAACCCCACCGCCAGAACCAGCAGCATGAATCCGCCGCGGGCGATCTCGCGATAGATCGCCATCGGAATGCGCGCGGCCAGCAGGAGCTTCGATCCATCCAGCGGCGGAATCGGCAGCATGTTAAAGATCGCCAGATACAAACTCAGGCGCACTCCATCCGCAAGATACTGCGCAAATTCCGGGTAGCGTCCCACGGTGAAGAGCGCCACCGCGGCCAACACCACCGCCATGATCACGTTGCTGAACGGACCCGCCAAGGCCACTAGCAGCAGGCCGTTCCAACCGCCCTTGAGCTTGGAAACGTCGGACCGCACCGGCTTTCCCCATCCGATGAACCCGCCGCCCAGGAGCGACGTCGCGAACGGCAATAGCGTGGTCCCAATCCAATCGATATGCGCCAACGGGTTGAGCGTGACGCGCCCATCGAGCCGAGGCGTATCGTCGCCGAGTTTCGTCCCCACCCAGGCGTGCGCGAATTCATGCGGCGCGGTGAGTATCCACAGCATGATTACGTTGAGGAAGGCTTCCAGCAGGTGAAAATGCATGAATCGTTTATGCGGAGTCTACCGCCGTCGCGTGGCAACTGCCCATAACCCGAGCAGCACGACCGCGGCCACAACCGGCGCAACCGCGGCGAGCGTCATTGAGACCATTGTAGCGGGTGTGCCGCCATTTCACGCCGTCGATTCACGGCTACGGCGTAATACCCCACGGGCGTTCGTGCAGGGCGATATATTAGAAGAAACCGATGCGAGGCACGCGATGGCTCTTGCTGGTGGCAATTGCCGCGATCTTCTGCGGCGTCCTCGTCACCTACCTCGACCAAAAAAGAACGATTAAGGCTGCGTCGCCACCCAGGCCACAGTCGCTACCGGACGAGTTGAATTTCGTCGGCGAGCATACCACGTGGAGCCAGAAGCCGCCTAACCGGGCCTGCGACAAATACTTCATCGAAGCCGAAAGCCATCGGCAGTTGAAGGATTCCTCGCGCGTCGATATGCGCGACGTCACCCTCAAGCTCTATAACAAAGATTGCAAGTCATACGACCTCGTCAAAACCGGCGAGGCGTCGTTCTTCGCCAACGAGCACCGCTTCTATTCCGAGGGACTGGTGCAGATCACCCTCAACGTGCCCATGGAAGAGCAGCCGAAGCACGAGTTGGTTTCCATCAAGACGGCCGGCGTCACGCTCGACACCGATTCGGGCCACGCCGATACCGACCAATGGGCCGTGTTCACTTTCGAAAACGGCGACGGAACGGCCACCGGCGCAATGTACGATCCCGACACGCATCAGTTGCAACTGAAGAAAGATGTGATCGTGCACCGCCACCCGCCCGATGTGAAACCCATCACGATCGAAGCCGGCAACCTGGTCTATCACGAAGAGACGGGCGAAGTGCTGCTTTCTCCCTGGGGCAAGTTCACCCGTGAGAATACCGTCGTGCAGGGCGATAACCCCGTCATCAAGCTGCGCAACCGCGAGTACATCCAGCAGGTTCACGCGACCCATGCGCACGGCACGGATACCTATCCCAACCGCAAGCTGCAATATTCGGCCGACGATATGCTCATGGATTTCGATGACAAGGGCGAAGTGCAAAAGATCACCGGCGAAGGCAACGGACATCTGCTCGAAACATCGGAAACCGCCGAGACCACGGTCACAGGTAACCACGTGGAGATGAACTTCGATGTGGAGAGCCCTGCCGGCAAGAAGGAAAGCCTGCTCAATCGCGTGGCCGCCAGCGGCCAGGCCGTGGCGGAAGCCAAGCCGCTTCCCGTACCCGGCAAAGAGCTGAGTGAGACCCACATCCTGCGCAGCGAAAATCTGGAAATGAAGATGCGCCCCGGCGGAAAGGACATCGATCGGGTCATCACGCACGCGCCGGGCACGTTGGAGTTTATCCCCAACCTGCCCGCGCAGCATCATCGCCTGATGTCGGGCAATGACATGCTGATCGCCTACGGCGCGCAGAACCGTATCGACGGCTTCCACGCCACCGACGTCAAGACCATCACGGACGCCAGCGCCGAAGAGCGCAAGACCGCGGAAGAACACAAGCGTGGGCCGCTTCAGGCCTCGGTGACGTCGAGTCGCGAGCTTTCCGCGCGCTTCGATCCCAAAACGAGCAAGCTATCCACCATGGACCAGCAAGGCTCCTTCGCCTATGACGAAGGCGACCGGCACGCCCGCGCTTCTAAGGCATCGCTCGATAACGGCAACAACGTAATGGTGCTCGACACCGCAGCCCGCCTATGGGACTCCACCGGATCCACTACCGCCGACCGCATCCGTATCGACCAACGCACGGGCGATTTCACCGCCGATGGCAACGTAAAATCGAGTCGCCTGCCCGAAAAGGATTCGAAGAAGAATGGGCAATTGCTCAATGGTGACGATCCGTTACAGGCCCAGGCCGCGCACATGCAGTCCACCGATCGAAATACCGTCGTCCACTATCAGGGCAATTCCATGATGTGGCAGGGCGCGAATCGTATCCAGGCCGATAGAATCGATCTCAATCGCAAGAAGAAGGACCTGATCGCCGATGGGTCCGTGATTTCAAACCTGTGGGAAGAGCCCAAGGAGGAGGATAAGAAAAAGGGCGCCAAGCCCGTGCTCACGGTGGTTCGCTCGCCGCATCTGGTCTACACCGATGAAAACCGCCTCGCCGTCTACACCGGCGGTGTACAGTTAACGCGGCCCAACATGCTGGTGAAGAGCCGGGAACTGCGCGCTTATCTTGCCGCCGAGGGCGCCGATGACCGCCTCGAGAAAGCTTTCGCCGATGGCGCCGTGCAGATCGTACAAACTGTGCCAGGGCGCACCCGCACCGGGACCGCCGAGCACAGCGAATATTACACGGACGACGAGCGCGTAATCCTGCGCGGCGGCCAACCGCTGCTCGTCGACAGCGTAAAGGGGAAGACCCACGCGGCGGAATTGATCTACCGCCCTGACGATGGTAGCCTTCAGGGAAACGGCTCCGACGGGAATCCGGTGCAGAGCGACCTCATCCGCGATAAGAGAAAAAAGTAACTTTAGAAGAAATAACCACGGCATGAGCGAACTCAGAACGCGGGAAATCTCAAAATCGTATCGCGGGCGTCGCGTTGTCCACGATGTCTCGCTCAGCGTGAAGCAGGGCGAGGTGGTAGGGCTGCTTGGGCCCAATGGAGCGGGCAAGACCACTTCGTTCTACATCATCGTTGGGCTCATCTCGGCCGATTCGGGCAACGTTCTGCTCGACGATGAGGACATCACGCACCTGCCGATGTACAAGCGCGCCGGCCGCGGCATCAGTTATCTCCCGCAGGAGGCTTCCGTTTTCCGCAAGCTTACCGTGGAAGAAAATCTGATGGCGATTCTCGAAACGCAGCCGCTGCGCAACCGCGAGCGGAATGAAAAAATGGAGCGGCTCATCGATCAGCTCGGGCTCGATAAGGTCCGCCACAGCCGCGGCTACATGCTCTCGGGCGGCGAACGGCGGCGCGTGGAGATCGCTCGCTCTCTGGTGATCGATCCGCGCTTCCTGCTGCTCGACGAGCCGTTTTCCGGCATCGATCCCATTCAGGTACTCGAGCTGCAGCGCATCATATTCGATCTCAAGCGCAGCGGAATCGGCATCCTGATCACTGACCACAACGTTCGCGAAACCCTGGTGGTGACCGATAGCGCGTATATTATCAACGAAGGCCGCATCTTCCGCGGCGGCACTCCCGAAGCGCTCGAGCGCGATCCCGAAGTGAAGCGCGTTTACCTGGGCGAATCGTTTACCTTGCGCGTGTGATTTCGACGCAGCCAGATCGTGAAAGTCCACTGGCGACCACCCTCCTTTAAGTGGGCGTCGTGAGTTCGAGTTCCATCTCCGGTTCCACTTCCTTACAATAGAGTTTCGTTCTACGGCCATTCGCCGCAGGCAAGTCCCGAAGCCCTGAGATGTCCCACGTTCTGATTCGCGGCGATGGCGTCAGTGCGCGCTGCTGCTCCCATCTGCTTACGCGCGCCGGCCTCGCGGTGACTGTGGAATCCACAGGCCGCGCGCGGCTTCCGGCAATCATGCTGGGCGAGCCGGCGCAGAAACTGATCGCCGATATTTTCGGATTGCACTCTCCATTTGAAGGCCTACCGAGGGTCGAACGGCGTATCGTTGCCTGGGGCGCGAACGCAGATCCGGCCACAGTAGATCATTCGGCGGTAGTGATTTCGGAGGAGGAGCTGTTGGAGCTCCTCGGCCCGCTCCCCGTATCGAGCGGCTCCCGGCCCGCGCAGTGGACCATCTACGCGGCGAGGCCGCTGCCGGCGGAGGCATCCGAGCGCTGTTTTGGATCACGCTTCGCGTCGGCGCTGCCGGTGGAATTGAAAGATGATGCCGAAGCCGAAGCGTGCTGGATGGAATCACTGGCCGGCGGCTGGCTGTTTTTGATCGCAGTCGCCCCGCGACACGGTTGGCTGCTTGCCACTGGAGATCGGCCCGGGGAGCTATTGCGCTGCAGCCGTGTCGTGAGCGCGAGAATCGCGACAGTAGCTTCACCGGCAGCACAGTTTGCCGCATCGCCGCGCATGGCCGCGCCCATTGCAGCCGATGGGTGGCTAGCATGTGGAACCGCCGCGATGGCATTCGACCCCATCTGCGGCGATGGCACGGCGCATGCCGTGCGGGAGGGCATCCTCGCGTCGGCTGTAATTAAGGCCGCGTTGCGCGGCGGCGATGTCGCGCGCCTCATGGCGCATTACAACAACCGGCTCACGGCGGGATTCCTGCGGCATTTGGTGCACTGCGTGGAATATTACGCCGCGGTGCGCGGCGAGTGGTGGGAAAAGGAAACGGCGGCCGCGAAAGAGGGGATCGAGTGGTGCAGCCGCCGGATGGGCGGCGATCCGAAATTCCACTATCGCCTGAATGGGTTCGAACTCGAAGCGATAGACTGAGTTCGATGGCATCCCCGGCAACATCGCCGCCCGCAACTTCCATCCCGGGATGGAATACGTATCGGCGGCTGTGGGTGTTCATCCGGCCCTATTCGAAGCCGCTCGCCCTGGTGATCGCAATCAGTTTGTGCGCCACCGCGCTCACCCTTTTCCAGCCCTATTTTTCGAAGCTCCTCATCGACCGCGCGCTGATACCACGCGACATGCGAGCTTTGGTATGGATCGCGGGGCTGATGTCGCTGACATCTGCGCTGGGATTTGTCGTCAACATATTGGCCAGTTACCGCTACGTGAAAATCTCGGCGGCGATGCTGTTCGATCTGAGGCTGGCCTTGTTTCAGCATTTGCAAACGCTCTCGCCGCGTTTCTATGCCAGCTACCGCCTGGGCGATTTGATGTCGCGCCTCAACAACGATGCCGGCGAGGTGCAGCGCGTATCGGCGGATGCACTCCTTTCCGTACTCAGCAATATCGGTTTTCTGGTCGGCGCCGTGGCGATGATGCTGTGGCTGAACTGGCGGCTGTTCCTCGTGGGCGTGGTGCTGATTCCGGCGTGCGTCTATTCTTTCGTGCGCTACCAGCGGATTCTTACCGCGCTCACCAAACGCCTGCGCGAGCGCAGCGCCGATCTCGGCAGCTTCTTCGTCGATTCCATCATGGGGATGCGCGTGGTGGTCTCGCTCAATGCGAAAGATCACGAAGCGGCGCGCTTCAAAGAGCGGAACGATGCCTTCGTCGAGACCATGCTCGAGGTGCAGATTGCATCGTTCATGACGGGCGCGTTGCCCGGGACCATTCTTACGCTCGCGACCGCCAGCGTGTTCTTGTATGGCGGTTGGATGATCATCGATGGCTCAATGACCATCGGCACGCTGGTGGCTTTCTTGGCGTATCATATGCGGCTGCTTTCGCCGGTGCAAAATTTGCTGAGCCTGACGGCGAGCCTGGCATCGGCGCGGGTCTCCCTCGGACGCCTCTTCGAACTGTTCGATACGCCGGCCGAGGTGATCGAGGCGCCGGACGCCGCGCCGCTTGGGCGCATAGAGGGCGGAATCAGACTCGAAGGCGTGAGCATCCGGCACGATCGCGCAGCGGTACTCGAGGATGTCTCCTTCGAGATCCCCGCCGGATGTTTCTGCGCGATTCTTGGGCCTAGCGGCGTAGGCAAATCGACGCTGGCGGATCTGTTGGTTCGTTATCTCGATCCCGATCGAGGCCGCATTCTGATCGACGGCGTGGATCTGCGGAACGTGCGGCTTGCGGAACTTCGCCAGCAGGTAATGCTGGTGGATCAGTCGCCCTATCTGTTTAACGCGAGCATTGCGGAGAACATCGCCTATGCGCGGCCCGGGGCTTCAATTGCGGAGATCGAAACATCAGGAAGCGCAGCGGGCCTTGATGAATTGATCGGCCGTCTTCCGCAGGGCTATCGCACTGCGGCTGGAGAACGCGGCCTGGCGCTTTCCGTCGGAGAACGCCAGCGCATCTCGCTAGCGCGCGCCATGCTTCGGCGGCCGCGCGTACTGATTTTGGATGAACCGACCTCGGCGCTAGATGGCGAGATGGAAAAGCAGATCGCCGCAAGCTTGTCCGACAACCTGCGGGGTGGCACGCTGATTGTGATCACGCATCGCCCGGCGCTGGCGGCGAGCGCGGACATGATCGTGACGCTCGACGATAGCCGCGCACGAGTGACGTTCCATCGACATGACGTGGACACCGCCATCGCCTGAGGACGAGCGCCTCTTTCCTTTTCCTGGACGCGCTGGCCGCGGCGTCCGCGTGGCCGTAATCGATAGCGGCGCACACGCGGAACATCCGCACGTTCGCGCCATCGCCGGGGGCATATCGGTGCGGCCGGACGGGACCATCGAAGAGAACGCGTTCATCGACCGGCTGGGCCACGGCACAGCGGTGATGGCGGCGATTCAAGAGCGGGCGCCGGAAGCCGATTACTTCGCAGTGAAGGTATTCGACGGCGCGTTGCGGTCCACGGCGCAAGCGCTATTTCGCGCGCTCGAGTGGGCCATCGAACGTCGCGTGAATATTGTCAACCTCAGCTTGGGAACCGCCAATGCCGCACACGCGGAGCGTTTCCAGCAGTTGGTGCAACAGGCGCTGTCGGCCGGCATTGCGATCTTCGCGGCGAAGGAAGCCAGCGGACACCCCTGTTTTCCGGGACGCCTCGATGGCGTCTTCGGAGTGAGCCTGGACGATCGATGCGAGCGAACATCTTACCGCGTGCTTGAAACGGCGGAGGGTCTCACGCTCAAGGCGTCGGGTTATCCACGCCCGATTCCTGGGGTGCCCAAGGAGCGCAATCTCCAGGGGATCAGCTTCGCCGTAGCGAATATGACTGGTTTCGCAGCGCGCGCCCTGGAAGGCTTACCCGAACATTCGCCAACGGCGCTGCGGCATGCGCTAATCAACCGCCCCACGCCGGAATCGGCGGAATCGTAGCCACTCACTGCAAAAACTCGTGGAACCACTGCACTTCCTGGTAATAGCGATGGACCATATCCCACACTGGCCATCCGCCATGATAGTTGCCGGGATAGCGAATAAATTTCGCTGGCACATGACGCTTCTTGAGCGCCGTGTACATCTGCTCGTCCTCGGTTATCGGCACGCGCATGTCGGCTTCACCGTGTACAAACAGAGTCGGCGTCTTGACGTTGGAGGCGTAAGTGATTGGCGAAAGCGAGCGCATCAGTTGGTTGCTGTCGCTCTCCCATGGCGAGCCGAAAAACTCGCTCTCCTTCGTGCGCGGAATGTCCGCCGTGCCGTAATCGCTGAGCCAGTTCGAAATCCCCGCGCCGGTCATTGCCGCGGCAAAGCGATCGGTTTGCGTGATCGTCCAGTTAGTCATAAAGCCGCCATAGGAATAACCCGTTACGGCCATGCGCTTGGAATCGATGGGGTAGTGCGCCAGCGCGTAATCCACTCCGGCCATCACGTCTTCGAAATCGAGTTTCCCCCAGCCGCCCCACGTGGCCCAAAGAAACTTCTCGCCGTAACCCGTGCTGCCGCGTGGATTCGTGTAGAGCACCGCATAGCCATTGGCGGCCAGCCATTGAAATTCGTAGTCCCATGCGCTTCCGTAAGCGCCGTGCGGACCGCCGTGAATCGCCAGCACCAGGGGATACGGAGCCTTCGCGCCGCGCGGCAGCATCACCCAGCCCTCCACCTGCGTTCCGTCTTTACTCGGGAAGTGGACACGCTCCGCCCCCGCCACGTCCACTTCGCCCATCCACGAATCGTTCAACGCGCTCAGGCGCTTTTCGCCGCCGCCATCCGGGCGCGCCGCATAGGCTTCGGCGGGATGCGCGGGTTCTGACGCGGTGTACGCCATGCGGTCGAACGCCTGCGAGAACGTGAAGCCGCCCAGGTTCCGTCCGCCGTGCGTCAACTGCTCCACCGCGCCGCCTGCCGCGTTCATGCGATGCATTTGCGTGTCGCCGCCCTCGGCGGCTGCGAAGTAAATGGACTTACCATCGGGTGAGTAAGTGGGCGCATCGGGAATCAGATCCCACTCGGCGGTGAGGTTCGACATAGGGCCGCCCGCCGCGGCCATCCGGTATAGATCTACCGCGGCGCCATGCTTCTGCTTGGATTGAATGACTTGGCTCAAGCTCTGGCGGCGGCGGAACACAAGCGTGGCCCCGTCAGGCGACCATGCCGGTGAATCGTACTCGGAGCCATCGTCGGTCAGGCGGTGAATCTCGCCATTGAGCGAGACGGTCCAAAGGTCGGCGCGCTCGTAGGAGTATTCGTCGCGCGCGTGCGAATCGGCTACCAGCGCTAGGCCCGCGGAATCGGGCCGCCAGGCAGGTTCGCGCACGTCCACGCCCAGGTGGGTCAACTGGCGCGCCGTGCCCCCGTCGCGCGCCACGACGTAGAGTTCTGCCGGCGGTGTGGCTGCGGGATCGCGCGGGTCCGGTTGGAAGCCGCGCCCATCGGCCTTCACGTTCATCCAATCGTAGATGCGTCCTTTGAAGCGCTGTTCGAGTTGGCGCTCGAGCGGTGTAGCCTCATGGGCGCTGCGCGGCGGAGGCGTCGCCTTGAGAAACGCAATCCACCGATTGTCGGGACTGAAGATCGGCGCTCCGCCCACTCCCGTGATCTGAAACGCCTCGCCCCCGGCGCGGTCCATACGCAGAAACCAGGTGTCGCCCGCTCCGCCGCCGCCTCGTCCGCCACGTCCGCCGCGCCCGGCCGGAGCTTCGGCCTCACCGCTTGCCGCCGCTCGCCGCACTGAGCGAAACGCCAGCAGCTTGCCGTCCGGACTCCACTTCGGCGCCGATGCGCTGAACGCCGGAGTGGTCAGCCGCGTGGCCGGCGCAGATCCATCGGCGGGTGCGAGCCACAGCTCGCTGTGGTGTTGATTTTCCGCCTCGACGATCGTGTTGCGGACAAACACCACCCATCGCCCGTCCGGCGAGATGGCGGGCGTTCCCGCCGTTTCGACGTGGTAATAATCTGTCAGTTGGATCGGCCGGCCGGCCGCATAGACCCCTGCGAGGGGGAAAAGCAGAATCCACGCACCGAGTCTTTTCATGGGCGCGATTATACCGGAAGCGGAGACGGCGTGCACATGAAGTCACGCCCGTGTGAGGTGCTAACTTTTGACGCGGAAGCGCGTCCTGCCTCCAGGAGGGACTATGAAGCTATTCGTGTGTTTGCTCGCCGCCGCGGTCCTGCTCTTGGGCGCTCCTGCCGATATCGCAGGCTCATGGATTCTACACTTGGTGTCACTTGGCGAAGAAACTTCTCCAGCGCGTGTGGAACTCATTGTCAACGGCTCCAAAGTTACTGGCACGCTCAACGAGTTGAAGCTTGAGGGCACGTGGCAGGATGGTGTCCTGAAAGTCCGTGCAACGCGTCCCAACGGCGAGGAATTCGCCGTCCTGGAAGGCCGGTTGAGCGGCGCTGAGTTGCGTGGGACCGCCCAGGGAAAGGACCTCGCTTGGGTAGCGCGGCGCGTGCCGCCCGCCTCGTCCGCGCCGCCGCAGACGCGCACATTCGAGCCTACGGAATTTCATCGCTACTTTTCGGGCACAATCGCTCCGGCGTTGCATATCAATCCGGGCGACACCGTACGCACCACCACGGTCGATGCCGGCGGCCGCGACTCCAAGGGGGAGCGCCGTTCGAACGGAGGCAATCCCGAGACCGGCCCATTCTACGTTGAAGGCGCCATGCCAGGCGATACTCTCGTCGTGAAGTTGAACCGGATTCGGTTAAACCGCGATTCCGCGTTCAGCGGCAACCAAATCACGAATGACGCTCTCGGTGCCGGCTATATCCACGATGCAAAGTATGACGACAAATTCAGCGGTGAGTGGAAACTGGACCGCGATGGCGGCAGCGCGATGCTGGCCAAGCCTTCGGAACACCTCAAGAACTATCGCGTCAAGCTCCAACCCATGCTGGGATGCGTAGCCGTCGCGCCGCCGGAGAAGCAGACGTTCCGCGCCGGCTGGTTGGGATCGTACGGTGGAAACATGGATTACAACGGCCTGCGCGAAGGCGTGACGCTTTACCTGCCGGTATACCAGGAAGGAGCGCTGTTGTTCGTCGGCGATGGCCACGCCGCGCAAGGCGATGGCGAACTGACTGGCGATGCGCTGGAAACCTCCATGGATGTAGAGTTCACCGCGAGCCTGATTCACGGCCAGAGCACCGGCGCCCCGCGCGCGGAGAACGACGAGTACATTATGGCGATGGGAATTGCCAACTCGCTGCCGGATGCCGTGCGCCAGGCCACCACTCAGCTCGCCCGCTGGCTGGAGCGGGACTACCACCTCACGGCGAACGAATCTGCCATCGTCCTAGGTTCTGCGATGCGATATGACATAGCCGAACTAGTCGATCCACAAGTCAATGTCGTCGCCAAGGTAAGTAAGGATGCCCTGGCGGGCTTGTCGAAGTGATCCGCGTAAGGAGAATGCCACCGTCTGGCGACGAGGCCGGCGAAACCCGCAATGGGTCGTCGCGCCAGCTTGCGTTATAACGAGGTATGCCTTACCAGACCGAGCCGAGAACGCTGTGGCAATGGATCCGTTATATCGTCGTCGCAGCGATAGCGCTATGGCTGGTCTATTGGATGCTCCGCTCGTTCGTCCTGTAGCGCCTCGGCCCCCGTTGCGCCACTCTTCGACTCGGCCCGAGCGAAGCTCGCAGTGCGACGCAATGCATAATGGACCATATGGCTGTTTTCCTCCGGCGGTGCGCCGTTTCCGGCATTCTTCTGCTTTCCCTCTTGTGGGCGCAATCCACCGATCCGATTCCCGTAGATGTCAATCGCGGAACGGCAGGCCTCACGCGCTGGCTGCACGCGCTCCAGACCCGTGCCAGTTTCATGATGATCACCGCCCATCCCGACGATGAGGATGGCGGCACGCTCGCCCTCGAGACACGGGCGCCGGAGCGCGCGGAGTGCTGCTTACGCTAAACCGCGGCGAAGGGGGGCAGAATGCCATATCACCCGACATGTACGATGCGCTGGGGCTGGTTCGAACGCAGGAGCTTTTGGCTGCGGACCGCTATTACGGAGTCGATCAATATTGGACCGGCGCGATCGACTATGGCTTCTCCAAGACGCGCGAAGAAGCGCTGAGCAAGTGGGATCACGACCGCATCCTGGGCGAGGTGGTGCGCGTCATCCGCATGACGCGGCCGCTGGTGCTCATCTCGGTGTTCGTCGGCGCGCCGACCGATGGCCATGGCCAACACCAGGTAGCCGGCGAACTGACGCAAGAGGCGTATCTGGCCGCGGGCGATCCAACCAAATATCCGGAACAGATCCGCGAAGGGCTACGTCCCTGGACGCCTCTGAAAATCTACGAGCACGTTCCGTTCTTCGATGTCACGCCCCAAGGCATGTACGACTATGCAATCGATAAATACGTGCCGGTTCGGTTCTTTGACTATATTCATCAGACCTGGTCCGATACCAAGCCCTCGACCACGCTCGACGTTCAGGAAGGCAAATACGCGCCGCCGGTAGGCCTCACCTATCTGCAAATCGGCCGCGAGGGATTGGGATTCCAGAAGAGCCAGAACAACGGAGTGGCAATTCCGCCGCCTGCGCCTTTCGCCAGCGAGTATCATCGTTACGCATCGCGCGTAACCGCCGCCGATCATGAGGAGACATTCTTTGATGGCGTCGATACCTCGGTAACCGGCATCGGATCGCTCGCGGCGAGTGAGCCTGACTATCTCAAGAGCGGCCTGGCGGAGATCGCGAATCTTGCCAAACAGGCCGAGACGCAGTACCGCCCCGACGAACCCCAAACAATCGCTCCAATGCTCGCGGATGGGCTGCGATCCACTCGCTCCTTGATCGGAAAAGTGGCATCCGGTAATCTTCCCCAGGCGTCCAAGGACGACGTGGCGTTCGAACTGCGCGCCAAGGAAGATCAGTTCGAGAAGGCCCTTGCCGCGGCGCTCGGCATATCCGTGCAAGCCATCGTGGCGCCGCCGCCCTCGCCCGGCGCGCGCAATCCATTCGGCGCCGTTGTCCCCACTTTCGGCATCGCGATTCCCGGCCAATCGTTTCGCGTGCAGGTAGATGTGCTGAATCAGAGTCCTGAAGTGATAAACGTCGATGCCGTCAAAGTGGTGGCGTCCGATGGCAAAGCGTGGAAGATCGGCGCGCCCGCCGATGCGGCAAAGACGCTCGCCGCGCACGCACAGCATCGCGTGGTTGTGGATGTCACCGTGCCCGCCGATGCCGCCCTCACGCGGCCTTATTTCACGCGGCCCGACGAAGAGCAGGCCTATTACGATCTGGTCGATCCGCGCTACCGCAACCTCCCGCTCGCGCCGTATCCTCTTTCGTCCAGCGTGCAGGTGTCCTACCGCGGCGTCGCGCTGCATCTCGCCGAAGTGGTGCAGGCAATGCAGAGCGTCTCTACCTTGGGCATACTGGCGAATCCCTTAATCGTGGGGCCGGCTATCTCGGTGACGGTTTCGCCCGCGGCCGGCGCGGTGCCAGTTGGAGCGCAGTCTTTCGATTTCTCGTGTACCGTGCACAGCAACGTGAAAGGTCCAGCCCAAGGGACGCTCCGGCTCAATCTGCCGCCCGGCTGGCGATCCACTCCAGAGACCGCGCAGTTCGCTATGGCGCGCGATGGCGAGGATCATACCATCACCTTCTCGGTTCATCCCGGGAACGTGACCCTCGGCGAGCATCGCATAACCGCCATGGCGGAATTCCAGGGCAAGACCTACGAGGAAGGTTACCGGCTGGTGGGGTACACGGGAGTCCGCCCTTATCCGTTCTACCGCCCGGCAGTCTATCGGGCAGTCGGTGTGGATGTGAAGACCGCGCCAGGACTGCGCATCGCATACCTTCCGGGCACCGGTGACGATGTGCCGCAGGCCCTGGGCAATCTCGGCCAGAGCGTGCGAACCTTGGCGGCCGCCGACGTGAGTCAAGGCAACCTGTCGGCTTACGATGCGATCATTCTGGGCACGCGCGCATACGCCGTGCGTCCGGAGTTGAAGGCCGCGAATAACCGCCTGTTGGAATACGTGAAGAATGGTGGCGTGCTGATCGTGCAGTACAATCTTCAGGATTTCGATCAGAATTACGGGCCGTATCCGTTCAGCCTCGGCGCCAATTCGCAAAAGGTAGTGGATGAAAACGCGAAAGTCACGCTACTCAAACCGGATAGCCCGCTCTTTACGTGGCCAAATCGCATCACCGCGAGCGATTTTGACGGCTGGGTGGAAGAGCGTGGCCACGGGTTCATGCAGAGTTGGGATGCGAAGTACGAGGCTCTCACGGAGACCGCCGATCCCGAACAGGATCCCCAGCGCGGCGGACTGCTCCTGGCGCGCTACGGGAAGGGCGCATACATCTACGATGCTTTTGCGTTGTACCGCCAGTTGCCCTCTGGCGTGCCCGGAGCGTTTCGTATACTGGCGAATTTGGTGAGCCTGGGGAAAAACCCGGCGTGGTTGAGCAAATAACGTGGAGCATTCACAACCCCTTGCGATGACACCCCGCGCACCTATGCCCGAGCCCGCTCGAACGCAGCCCGCATATCCTGCGGCGCGGGCTGCCGCTGCCGGAATCCGTTCGCATTTCGAACGGCACATTGCCACAGCCTCGCCTGAAGGCGTGGCCGTCGCGCCCGACGCTGCCGCCATCGAGGCTATCATCGAAGCGGCTTTCTGGGCCAGCCTCCGGCGCGAGGAAGGCTACGTGCCACGCATCTCCCTCGCTTGGATGCCGCCGGATGCGGCCCCGCAGGCGATGGAGACGCCCATGCGCTTCGAGCGCAGGTTGCCGCTCGCCGCGCAGCCGCTCACGCGTCTTGGACCCGCCGTCGAGCGCCCCGGCATCCACCTCGGCGTCTGGCGCGAGGCTGGCGAGTTCTTCGTCTGGGGCGCTACGCGCGACCTCCCGCCATTCTGTCTCGTGCTTGAAGTCATCGCGCCGGGTCTGCTGGTGGTGAAGCAGAGCCGCGACGAATCCGAAAAGTACGTCAACGTGGCCGTCTTGCAGGGCGACGAAATCAAGATGATCGACGAGCAATCCGCACGGCTCGACGACTGCCCGGACCTCCTCACGTCCCTGCTTGGGTTCGATACCCAGCGCGCCTCCAGCGAATCCATGAACGTGTTGATCCATCTCTCGATCTCAATGCGTGCCCACGGCCGCGGAGGCCTGTTGCTTGTTGTGCCTTCGAAAAACGAAGCCTGGCGCGAATCGCTGTCGCAGCCTGTTCTGTACAACCTTGTGCCGCCCTACTCGGCGCTCGCGGGCTGATGCGCAGCAGCGGATCGACGGACGCCGACCGCCCGTGGCTGGATGCCCTGCGCAGCGCCGTCGACGGCATCGCCGGCCTCACCGCGGTGGATGGCGCTACCGTCATCAACGATCGTTACGAAGTGCTCGCCTTCGGCGCGAAGATCGTGCGCCGCCGTGGATCGTTGCAAGTCACCGATGCGATTGTCACCGAACCGATCGAAGGCGCTCGGGCCGAGGTTGTCGAGCCGGGACAACTCGGCGGAACGCGTCATCTTTCGGCGGCGCAGTTCGTACACGACCAGCGCGACGCCATGGCGTTGGTCGCATCCCAGGATGGCCGGTTCACCGTCTTCGCCTGGTCGCCATGCGAGAACAGGGTCCATGCGCATCGTATTGAAACTCTTCTGCTGTGATGTCTCAACTTGCGTTTCTACTGAGCGGCTACGCGCTCGTATGCGCGCCGCGAAAATCGCCCGGCTCTTGTGGTATGCTTTCCGCCGGGGCACGCCCCCGTCCCATGGGAAGGTTCTCGTGATTTCGACCAAGCCGATTTTATGTCTTCTCTATTCCGTCGCCGTGCTCGCGATCGGCGCCGCGGCGCTCGCTCAATCGAACGGCGGTAAGGCCGCCGGGCGTTCGACTGAATGGCCAACCTACGGCCACGATTCCGGCGGCATGCGCTTTTCGCCGTTGACGCAAATCACGCCGGCTAATGTCGCGCGGCTCAAGGTGGCGTGGGTCTATCACATGAAGCCGGCCGGTGCGGCCGCGCCGGCGCCCAGCCGAGGCCCCGTAGCTGGTGTGGGCGACACGCCGGAAGGCCCCCAGTTCGGCGGTGGCCGCGGACGCGGCGGCTCGGGCTTCAGCCCAAGCGAGAGTACGCCGCTGGTTGTCGATGGAACGATGTACATGTCCACGCCTTATGCGCGCGTGGTCGCTCTTGATCCGCAGACGGGAAAGGAAATCTGGGCCTTCCACCTTCCCTCCAGTTCTGCATCTACTCGCGGCGTGGAGTATTGGCCTGGTGACTCTCATACGCCGGCCCAAGTCGTTTTCGGTTCCGGCGACGGCCATTTATATTCCGTCGATGCCAAGACCGGCAAGCCCAACAACGATTTCGGCGATAACGGCGTCGTTAGCTTGAATACTCCCGAGATCATGCAGGGCCTTCCTGGACGAAATGGCCTAAGTTCGCCGCCCGTTGTGTACAAGAACCTCGCCATAACGGGAGGCACAACACAGGAAAATCCGCCCCACGGACCCGCCGGCGATGTTCGCGCCTGGGACATGCACACGGGTAAACTCGTGTGGACGTTTCACTCCATTCCACGCGCGGGCGAGAAATATAACGACACCTGGGCCGGCGATAGTTGGAAGAACCGTTCCGGCGTCAACGTGTGGGGATTCATCACCGTCGATGCCGAGCGCGGCATTGTCTACATGCCGTTCGGCGCGCCATCGGTCGATCAGTACGGCGGCGACCGCGCCGGCGACAACCTCTTCGGCAACAGTATTGTTGCGGTAGATGCCAATACCGGAAAGTACCTCTGGCACTTCCAGCTGGTTCACCACGATCTTTGGGACGCAGATCTCACCAGCCCGCCCGCGCTTATCGACGTGAAACAGGGAGGCAAGACAATTCCCGCGGTTGTGGCCACCACCAAGGTCGGTCTCCTCTTTCTGCTCGATCGTGTCACCGGCAAGCCGATCTATGGATACGAAGAGCGTCCGGTGCCGCAAAGCCAAGTCCCGCTGGAGCATACCTCGAAGACCCAGCCGTTTCCCCTCAAGCCGCCTCCTCTCGTGCGGATGACCATGAGCGAGGCTGATGTCTCAACCGTTACGCCCGAATTGGAAGCGGCCTGCAAGAAGCTTCTCGAAGGCGTCCAACTCGGCGGCCCGTACCTTCCGCCCGCTTACAACCGCCTGCGAGTGCAGTTTCCCGGCAATCACGGCGGCGTGAACTGGGGCGGGATGTCGTTCAATCCGCAGTTGGGTTATCTCTTCCTCAACACCAATGAGTTAGGGCAACTCTCTGGCCAGAAGGATCACGATCCGAAAAGCGGACGGGCATTCGGTCAGGGCGCCGGCAACCGTGTCGATCCCGAAGGCCCCTATGAAGGAGTTCCCGGCGGCGGCCGTCTCAGCATTCCCGGCAGCGGCGGATCTTCGCAACAATTGCCGTGCCAGCAACCCCCTTGGGGAGAGTTAACTGCCGTCAATGTCAACACTGGAGAGTTCGCGTGGCGCGTGACGCTCGGCGTCACCGACAGTCTGCCTCCCGGCAAACAGAACACAGGGCGCCCCGGCAACGGCGGCACCATCGCCACTGCCGGTGGGCTGGTATTCGTAGCCGCGACGGATGATGGCCGGTTCCGCGCGTTCGATGCGCGAACGGGCAAGGAATTGTGGACCGTCAAGCTCGACGCCGCGGCGGAAGCGACGCCCATGACTTACCAAGGCCACGACGGCCGGCAGTATGTCGTGATCACGTCCACCGGCGGAGGTTTTTTTAATAACCCGGTTACCAGCGATGCCGTAACGGCCTTCGCCCTCAGTCCGGAAACAGGAGGCAATTGATGACTATCCTACGAAATTGCGCGTTATCTCTGGTGCTTCTGGGAGGCGTGATACTGCCCGATGCGTCGGCCCAACAGGGAGGCACTCCGGGGTCTCAGGCCGCTCCGCGTACGCCGGGGCAGAATCCCAATGGCATGCACATTTACCTCTGGGCGGGCCTCAAATCCCATGGCGAGGGCCAACATGATTATCCGCAGTTCCTTGCCGATTGGAGCAAGCTTCTGACGGAGCGCGGAGCCGTCGTCGATGGCGCTCTGCACGCCCCAAGCGCCGCCGATCTCGAACATGCGGACGTTGTCGTGGTCTACAAAGGCGATGCCGCCTATCTTACCGGTACCGCGAAGAGCGATATTGAGGCATACGTTAAGCGCGGCGGTGGCCTTGTCAGTTTCCATGACTCGTTGTGCGGTCCCGACCCCGCCTATTTCGCAACCCTTGTCGGCGGCGCAAAGAAACACGGCGAAGTGAATTACACCTTGGACGCGCCGATTCCCTACACGATCGTGGACAAAGAGAGCCCGATTATGAGGGATATGTCCAATATCGTTCTATTTGACGAAGCCTTCTTTCTGATGACATGGGCGCAAAACCCAGGTATTCACGTCCTGGCCACCGCGCAGATAGCGCCTACCCGCAGCGCCGGCACCCATAAAGGCGAGATTGCGCCGCAGATTTGGACTTACGAGCATTCTCTCTCCGGCGGCCAGCCCGCGCGAGCGTTCGTATGGATGCAGGGCCACACTTACGCCGATTTCGCGAATTACCAGATCCGGCGCATGTTGCTGCGCGGCATTGCCTGGGCCGGCAAGAAGCCCGTAGACGAACTCGTGGACTACGTGGCGCCGCCGCGTCCCGCAGGCCGGGGGGGCCAATAACTTAAGAAGCAGCGCGCACACCGCACGCGCGAAAAATCAAGCCACCGATCGCTCGCAGACCTCAAAAAGCCCTCAAGGTTAACCGGGAACCGACGATAAGTTCAATAGGCTAGTGCTGCCCACACCCAAGCTAGCCCATTCGAAATACGCGTTGATGAAGACCCAAAATCAAGCTGAATGTCGCCGATTAGAGGAACGCAAGCCGGTCAGCCTTCCCGCGCAAGTGGCTTCACAAGGAGTAAAGTGTCTGGCCCAGATGCAGGATATTTCCAGGTCCGGCTGCCGTTTGCTTGTAAACCGGAGGTTTGAAGTCGGAACTGATATTGAGGTGACCCTCACCAACGGGATTAAGCGCAGCGGTATCGTTCGGCGTTGTCTTCCGATTGATGGCTCACGGAAGTTTGAGGTCGGCCTGGAAGTAATCGACCGGTCCTGGCCTGAAAGCCTTCTACCTCCAGATGATGAATAGAGCCGACGGACGGCTGGCGCCCATGGACATTCCACTTTCGATGCCGGTTATCAATCAGTTTTCCGTCGGTTTCGGCTCGATGTGATCGATCACTAGCACATTTACGGGGCGTTTGGTCTGCTCCAGCTTGAGCCCCAACTGCTTCGCGATCGCGTCGGGAAGAGAGAGGGCGCCGTTAGGGTCCGACGCTTCAGTGATCGTTTCTGCCGGAGCGCTTCCGCCGCGGCCGCCGCCCCGGAGCTGCCCGACCGTGCTGAAACTCAGAGAAAAGTCCCACGAGCCTTCGAGGCCGGTGGCATCCAAAACCGGCGCGTGAATATAGCCGGACGCCAGCCCTTGCAGCATCCCTGCGAAGCGAGCCATCGTCATATTCTGACAGTTCAGCAGCCGCCCCAAAATGGGGCGTGAGTCGCGCACGTCCTTCTGTCCCACTCCTGGACCTTCATCGCACTTAATCCGCCCGTTCGGATCCGCCGGCTTCATCTTCGGCTTCACCGCCTGCAGCGTGTACGCGTTGATCGGACGTTCTTCCATGTGCGTCTGCAGCTTGAAACGCTCGACCAACAGGTTCTTGACCATCGCGATCAGCGTATCGATGTCGATCGGCGGCCCATTTTGCCCGTTGACTAGCGCCGGAGTCGGCGCCTTGGCGACAATGCTGACCTTCACATAGCCAAGCCACTTCGGCGCGCCGACGATCATCTCGTCGCTGAGCTGCCAGATCTGCTGAATGATGAACTTCAAGTCGAAACCCTCGATATCGACTCGTCCGCTCGGCAGGATTTGAAATCTTTGATTCTTGTCGTCCGTCGAGGTCAGCTTCACATCGGCCACCTCGAACTCGGTCGGCGCCGCCACGCCCGGGATAGCATTTCCGATATCGGCGGCATTCTCCGTGGGCTTTTGATCCACGCTCTCGACCACCACCACCGGCAGGGGTGATTGCTGAAGATCGAGTTTCAACCCGAGCTGTTTTTCCACCGCGTCGAAAACCGAAATGCCGTCCGCTCCGGCGGCCGCGAGTTGGCCGCGGCGGGTCCATTTGAGGTCGAAATCGTAAACGCCTTTCAATCCAGTCGAGTCGATAACAGGCTGCCGCAGATATCCGCCGGCCATATCATGCAAATCCTCGGCGATCTCTGCCGCCGTCAGCCCACGGCACGCCACCTCAATGGGATCGGTGGGTGCGGCATTCTGAGGCCGCGGCTTGCCCTGGCACCCTTTCGGCGCCGCCGGGTCGGCATCCTTGAGAAGTGGATGCTTACTCGCTGTCAGAATATATGCGGGCATCGGTTTGGAATCGGTGTGAGCCACTAGATGGAAGCGCTCGTCCAGCAATGCCTGCAGCATTGTTCTTTGTGTGTCTGGAGTTGACCCCGCTGGTAACTTGGCGGTGACATCGTAGCGGTCCAATTCCAACCAGTTTGGGCCGCCATATACCTTATCTCCATCGACCTTGTAAGCGGTGGAGATGAGATCCACCATCGTCGCCGTTCGGATTTCATACCTGCCGGCGCGCGTTTGCGGCCCGCGCATAAACAAGTTGAAATTATTCTCGGAGCGAGGACTGACGCGAACGTCCGCCGCCTCGAATTTATCGGCTGATTGACCGAATGCCGCGCCCAGGAAGAGCGCGACGCACAAGGAGCGCCGCATCATAATATTCCTCCCCGCAAGTCCTTGGGTTTTTACCGTTAGGCCTTTGACGAATCAACGAGGGATTTGTTTGCTTCGGGCGGTCATCCCGCCGCCAGCGGCGCGCCATCGATCAGTACCTTCAACGCCTCACGCTCGGCGGCCCGAGCGAACGCAGCCGGCCCTTCGCTCAGCGGGAACCGCGCTGTGATCATGTCCTCGAGACGGATCAGCTCGTGTTCGATCAGGGGCAGGGCAGTCTCAAACCGTCCGCAGCGCGACCCGATCAGCGTAATCTCATTGACGATTAACGGCGCCATGTCTATCGACACATTCCCATGCACGGTCGATTTCAGAATCACGGCGCCTCGCGGTTTCGTCATGAACGCGGCAGCCTGCAGTCCCTCCGGACTACCCGTCGCATCCACTACCCAATCGAATTCCGCCGCGGGAAGTTTGCCGTTCGTCAGCTCAGTCAACACTCCCGCCGCTGCCGCGATGCGCAGCTTCTCCCAATGCCTGCCGAAGAGCCTCACCGGATAGCCGTGCACTGCAAGCACCTGCGCGATCAACAATCCAAGCTTGCCGTCCCCCAATACAGCCACCGCTTCGCCGGGAGGAATCGTTACCTGGTCCAAAATCTCGCATGCCGCGGCAAGCGGTTCGGTGAAAACCGCGCGCTCAATGGGAAGCCAATCCGGCAATACGTGTAAATTGCGGTCCGGCAGCACGAAGTATTCGGCGAACGCCCCCGGTTGATTGACGATTCCCAAAACCGTCCGATTCGGGCAATGGCGCCCCAGTCCCTTGCGGCACCACGCGCACTCCGTGCACGCGAGGTTAATTTCGCCCACCACGCGCTTTCCGATAAGCTCCGGCCGGTCCGATTCGATCACTTCCGCGACAAACTCGTGCCCAGGTCTTCCGGAAAATCCGTAATATCCCTGCTGCAACTCCAGGTCGGTATTGCAGATTCCGGCCACCATCAGCCGCAGCAGAGAGTACCGTTGCGGCCGGGCCGGAATAGCCGCCTCGCGAACCGTTACCGTGCCGTTTTCAAGAAATATTTCTTTCATTGCTAATTAGAAATTTATTTCTAATAACTATATGCCAGTCGTTAATATCCTTATGTTGCCATTCTGATAGGAAAAGTCCTTGACTAGTATTGAATTAGCTTAAGAGTTCTGGTACATATGTACTATGCTTGGAAAGAACGCTTCCCCCATGACATCAATCGACGATCCAAACTATCAAAAGAAACTCGAATCTCTGTATGCGCGCCGACTAACCCTCGATACGCTCATCCGCACTCTCGAGCAGTATGATCGGTTCAAAGCCAAGAGTCTGGATGCCAACGAACGCAAGACAGCCTGAGAGCGTCACTTCTTGAAAATCGACTGAATGTGGGCGGATAATTCCGCCTCCGGCATTGCGCCCGGATGATACATCCGCACGATCCCGGCGGAATCGATCAGCACCAGGGTTGGAACGGTGCTTGCCCCGTACGCCTGAAAGTTTGCATTGCTTAATGGCGCGGGCATCGGCGAGATAGCCCCATAAAATTGCTGGCGAACACGATCGATGTAGGGCTTTTCCACCATTGGACCTGCGTCCTGCCCGCTTCCTACGTAGCCATAGAACTTGGTGGGGCCAATCACTACTAAGCCCTTCGGCCCATACTTCTTCTGTACATCGGCGACTATCTGTGACTCCGCCTTACAATCGATACACCAATGAGCCCAGAAAAACAGCAGCACCGGCTTTCCGCGCAAGCTCGAGAGCGTAGGAGGCTTCGCGCCCAGCCAGTCGCTCGTATCTAACTCAGGGGCCGGTTTGCCTTCCATGTTTAGCAAGTTAAGATTTTTGCGAATGCGCTCCACGACCGAGGTTCCCGCGAAGAGCTTCGCCTGATCGCGCAAGAACACCACGGCCTCGGAGCGTTGTCCGGTCGCAGCCAGCGCCTGCGCGTGCACTTCAATTGACGCCCCGAGTGCGATGGGCAAAACCGGTTCGGCGTCCAGATGGCGCACCCGCAACAGCGCGTCCGAAAGCTTGCGGGTCTCGGCCGCGTAGACGTCGGCCTTCTCGTAGCGCTTGGCATCGAGTTCGCCCCGCGCGATCCACGAGAACGCTTCCGCCACTTCCGGCGTTGCTCCGCGCGCCTCTGCGGCGCGGGCCTGCCGTTCCGCCGCGTCGAAATTGTGCTGCGCGATCAGGCCGCGAACGTTATCCACCAGGGCAGCGTAGAGAAACAATGCGGGGACCATTATTGTAATATCGACGCGATGTATTGCGTCATCTGCGGATTCATCCAATCCGTACCTTCCGCGATCTTGCGCAGCACGCGGCCATCGGAGCCGATGAGGTAGCTCTCCGGATAAATGAACGTGCCATAGTCCTCATGAATCTTCAGATCGCGCACGGTGAGAAAATCCGGGTGAAAGCGCTGCAGGAAGCCACGATAGGCCTCCGGCTTGTCATCGACGCTGACAGCCAGCACCACCAGTCCCTTGGGTCCGAACTCCCGCGCCAACTCACTCAGCGAAGGCGTCTCTTCCACGCAAGGCGGGCACCAGCTCGCCCAGAAATTGAGCAACAAGACCTTGCCGCCGAAATTGTTGAGCGACACCGTACGCCCATTTTCCGTTGTGAGGCTGAAGTCGGGCGCGGATTCGCCCGCAATCACGACGTGTTGGTGGATCCCGCTATAAATGGCGAAAACCAGCCCCACCGTGAGAGCGCAGATGCCAATGCGCAACAACCGATCCGTTTTTTGTTGTGCCATGGGTAGAGTCCAAGAGCCTTCAAACTTTGAGGGTCTATAATCGTAATTGTAGCTCGCTTGCCGCGCTCCGAACCCAAAGCGCGGGGACCGGCATCCAACAGAAGGTTCATGATTATCACCCGCAAAGTCGAATTTTCGGCGTCACACGTCTGCCGCAGGCCTGAGCTTTCCGACCAGGAAAACGCGGAGCTATACGGAGCCGCCGCCAATCCCAACGGCCACGGCCACAATTATGTCGTGGAAGTGGGCCTCGAGGGCGAGCCCGATCCGGTGACCGGGATGGTGCTCGATCTGAAGGAACTCAAGGAGATTCTGAACCGCGAGATCGTCGCGCCCTTCGATCACCGCTTCCTCAATTACGAAGCTGCCCCATTCGACCGCGTCGTACCCACGGCGGAAAATCTCGCGCGCGAAATCTGGCGGCGTCTCGAGCCGCACCTGCGCCAGGCGCGCGGACGCCTGCACTCGGTGCGCCTTTATGAAACGCCCGATCTGTTTGTCGATTATTTCGGGGACCAGCCATGTTCCGCGTGACGCGCCGCTATGCCTTCGCCGCCTCGCACCGTCTGCACTCGGCGCAACTCAGCGAAGAGGAAAACCAGCGTATTTACGGCAAGTGCAATAACCCATACGGCCATGGGCACAATTACCTGATTGAAGTAAGCGCGCGCGGACCCGCTGACGATTCCACTGGCCTCGCCGCGCGTATCCCGATCCTGGACGACTTGGTGAAGCGAGAAGTGCTGGCGCCCTTCGACCACCGTAATCTCGAATCTCGATACCGACGCCTTTCGAGACAGCGTCCCCACCACAGAGAATCTGGCGTTTGAAATCGGCCGCCGATTAAAGCGGACATGGAACTCCGCATTTCCCGGCGAATGGCCGAAATTGGAAAAAGTCCGCATCGCCGAAACGGAGCGGAACATCTTTGAATTGAGGGTGGATGAAATCGAATAAGGCGCTGGTTAAAATGATTCGTCCCAAAGCGCAGCCGCCATTGGCGCCGCTGGTGCGCGAGATGATTGAGCGCTTGGGCGAAGACCCGACTCGCGAGGGTCTCGTGCGCACGCCGGAGCGTGTGGAACAGGCGTTGCGCTTCTTAACCAGTGGCTATGCTGTCGATATCCCGAAGCTGATTAACAACGCGCTCTACGAAGTGAAATACGACGAGATGGTCGTGGTGCGCGACATCGAATTCTTCAGCATGTGTGAGCACCACATGCTGCCCTTCTACGGCAAGATTCATGTGGCCTATCTGCCGAAATCGCGCGTAATCGGGCTGAGCAAGATTCCGCGCATTGTGGACGCCTTCGCCCGCCGCCTGCAAATCCAGGAGCGCCTTACGCAGCAGGTTGCGCAGACCATCCAGCAGAACATCGATCCAGTGGGCGTCGGCGTAATCTGCGAAGCCCGCCATTTCTGCATGATGATGCGCGGCGTGGAAAAGCAGCATTCCGGCGCCATGACCAGCGCCATGCTGGGAATTTTCCGCTCGCAAAAAAAGACACGCGACGAATTCCTGGCGCTGGTGAACCACCGCAGCAACGGCTTTTGATCCACGCCGAATCCGGCGAACCCTTCAAAGATACAACGCTCTGGGCCACTTCTCCATGGGCAGTTTCCGCCGAATCGCGGCCCGCGTCCATTCGATCGAAAAGGTGGGCCACAGGCAGGAGAGCAGCACCCAGGACCACAGCGGCGCGCTTGGCGCAGCTAACCAGAATATGCCGATCGCGGTGGCCCATTTCGCGCAGCGGAAGACTCGTCCGCGCGCACGAGTGTAGATAGGCAGGAACCGCGCCGCGGACAAAAGACCCGTCAGGGTCACGGCCCACGCTTGCCCGGTCTCGCCCGCGCGGAATAGCGCCAAGGCTGCCAACAAAGCCGCTACCGGTATTGCCCGAAACGGCCACTTCAGCCATGGGCGGTCGCAACTCGCGCGCGATTCCCATCTGACGCACCTGAGCAGGAAGGCCTCGGATGAGGTCAACAGGACCTTACGATATTGCCAGTTTGCCGACTTGGCATCGCCGAGGGCGGCCAGAGCGGAGCGATCCGCTTCCTCGGCGGTAGCGCCGCCGCTTACGGCGGCTTCTTGAGCCGATTCGTAATGCGCCCGAATCTCGGTTCGGGCCTGAGCGGCGGAATCTATGGATAGGTGCCGCGTTGCCTGCGTCAACCAAGCGTCCAATCCCGTCACTGCTTCATGCCTCCCCTAGAATCGCCGTCACCGCGCGCGAGAGTTCGCGCCATTCGGCGCGATCCTTCGCCAGAATTCCGTGTCCGGCTCCCGTGATGCGGTAATAGCGCCGCTGACGGCCGTTCTCAACGCTCTGGTAGGACTCCACCAAACCTTCGCTTTCGAGTTTGTGGAGCGCCGGGTAGAGACTGCCTTCCTTGAAATCCAATACACCCCTCGAGCGTTCCTTGATCTGTTGGGCGATATGGTAGCCGTGAGTCGGCTCGTTCGCTAATACCTCCAGAATCAAAACTGGGAGCGTTCCCTTGAAATTCATTGATACCTCGTTATCCTATGCATAGAATAGCCTGAACAGGCGCGGATCGATAGGAAAATTGGCGACTCGTGCTCACAATCCAGCAAGAGTTTTTGGGGCGTTCCAGGCGAGTCCGCCTTTTTCAAAAAGCTTCAGTTGGAGCCGTTCCTCTCCGACAATTTCCTCATTCGCCTGCACTTAGCTGCCGCCGGGTCCGTTTTTTCGCGCGCTGGAGCGCAAATTTCTGGACAATCCTGGCTGCTTCCTGTTGTATAATTAAAGGCGCATTTGGCTCTAGTTTTCCGCTTCGTGACGATAGGGGGTGCGTGAGTCCAGCCGCACCCCTATTTTTGTTTGTGGCGGCGCATGAAGAGCCCTGCGCAGTTCAGTTCAAGAAGGAAAAAAGGCAGATGAAAGAAAAAGGTACAGTGAAGTGGTTTAACGCAGCCAAGGGCTACGGCTTTATTCAGCGGGAGAACGGAGAAGACGTATTCGTTCACTTCTCCGCCATCCAGACGCAGGGATATCGCACGCTGGATGAAGGATCGAGAGTGGAGTTTGAGGTGACGAAAGGCCCGAAGGGTCTGCAGGCAACCAACGTCACGGCGGCCTAGTCGAATCGCGGACCGGCGCGCGGGCCATGCGCCCCGCGCCGGTTCGCCACAAAACTGCGAGGTTTATGAGCAAAGAAGACAGCATAGAAGTTACTGGAACCGTTCTCGAAAAATTCCCCAGCGGATTGTTTAGCGTCCAGCTCGAACATGAGCGTGTTGTCCTGGCCCATCTGGCGGGACGCCTGCGCCGCAACCGCATACGCGTTCTGGCGGGAGATAAAGTCACGCTGGAACTCTCACCCTACGATTTGACAAAAGGCCGTATCACCTTCCGGCACCGCTAGGTCCCACCCACGCACTTCTCAGCTATAGATCTCGCCCGCAACGAAAAAGAATTATTTTGTTTTTCACTCTTTCGTAGTCCGTGTGGCGATAGACCCCTTTCCGGTACGTTTCGTTTGAAAATTCACGCTTCGGAGCCTCGTTACCGTGATACAAAACAAGGAGGGTGCCGATACTCAGTCACAGGACTTTGAACTTTTTTTGAAAATGTCCGCTGCATTATCTTAAGTGATTGATTCAAAGGTAAAAAGGATTACTCGATGAAAGATCCAGACCGGCCGGAAGGTAGGCGGCGAAGCCGGGCCAAGAGCCCCTCGACTCCTATAATCAAGGCGGAGGCGGCGGTGGAAAAGCCAAAGACGCAAAACCGGTCGAAAAAGCAGAACAACGATCCCGCAGAGGATCTTGCGCGTTTGTTATCGCAGAAGGTGGTTGGCCAGCCAAACGCGACGCGCGTGATTGTTCCTTATATTCAGATGTTTCAAGCGGGACTGGCGCCGGAAGGGCGTCCTGTGGGAGTGTTTCTCCTGCTCGGTCCCACGGGCACCGGGAAGACCAAAACGGTGGAAGCCCTGGCGGAAGTACTGCACGGCTCGGCCAAGAACATCCTGAAAGTGGATTGTGGCGAGTTCCAGATGGAACATGAGGTCGCCAAACTCATCGGCGCGCCGCCCGGATACCTGGGCCATCGGGAAACCCAGCCGATGCTCACTCAGCAGAAGCTCAACGCGGTTGCCAGCGAACGCTCCGAACTCTCCCTGGTTCTCTTCGATGAGATCGAGAAGGCTGCGCCCTCCATGACTCGCCTGCTGCTCGGCGTGCTGGATAAAGGCGTGCTGCGGCTGGGCGATAACTCCACCGTCAATTTCGAAAAAAGCCTTGTATTTCTTACCAGCAACTTGGGCGCCCGGGAAATGCTGCGCGAAATCAATCCCGATTTCGGATTCCAGTCGGCTCATCAGAACGATCGCGCCGATCTTACCGGTAAGCTGCAGAGCATCGGTCTGGTGGCTGTCCGCAAGCGGTTCTCGCCGGAATTCGTCAACCGCATCGATGCCGTCATCACCTATCAGCCGCTGACGGCGGAGTCGCTTGCATCCATCCTGAGCCACCACATCTCCGAGCTGCAGAATCACGTCAACACGCGTCTCGGCAACCGTTCATTTACGCTCGAGGTGCCGCAGGAAGCGAGGCAGTTCCTGCTCACTAAAGGAACCAGCTCCGAATATGGTGCGCGCGAACTGAACCGGACGATTCACCGATTCCTCACGCAGCCCCTTGCGACCCTGGTCGCGACCAATCAAGTGAGTCCCGGAGCGCGGGTAGCCGTCGAGGTTTCCGAAGACGGCGAGAAGTTGAACCTGCGTGCGCATGATTCCGCGCCGGTTGTGCAGCCCATGCATCCCACGGTGCTCCTGGTGGACGACAATCGCGATCTGCTGCACTTTCTGGAGCGCCTGATGGCGGATGCCGGTTGGCGCCTGCTCACCGCCGAATCGGCCTCGGCGGCGAAGCGTCTCATGGCGGAGCACAAACCCGATGCCGCCCTGCTCGATTACATGCTGCCGGACGGCAACGGCGTCGAACTGGGCGTAGACTTCGCGCAGACGCGGCCGGGCATACTGGTGATCGTCATGACGGGAACCATACTTCCTCCGGAAGAAGAGGTTCTCTGCGAAGAGAACAACTTCCCCGTACTGCGCAAACCGTTCCTGGCCTCGGATGTGATGGCGCAGATCCGTACGCGCCTGGCTACGGCCGCGCCGGCTTAGGCCGGGGCTCCATAACGGATCGTGAGCCTTTTGCAGATGTCCCGCTCATGCGGGCTACGTCGCTGGATTTCTGAGACGGCCGGCATCCCCGGCCGTGACGGAATCGCAAACTTCCCAATACACAGGCCAACGATGAGACATCGAATCGATCCAAGCCGGATAGTCGGTCTCGCACGCGCCGCATTCTGCATCCCGCCCGGAGGGGCCGGGGATGACCTTTAGTGTCCACCAAATGGCTGGACAATAGAATCCGTGTGCATCCGTGGCCCATTCTGCGCCTATTTATGAGAATTTTTGAGCCCTTGGGCCACTCATTCAATGGGGCCACGGATGCACACGGATGCACACGGATCGGAATCGGAGCTGACAGAAACGGTAATTGGGTCAGTCGATCGTATCCGGGGGGCCGAGTCATGGCAGCGCGAACAAGTCGCCGCCGGACCTTTGCGCGGATGCACTGAGATTTCGACGCTCTTGCGCTTCGCTGCTCACCAGAAGTGACCCAGTAGCGTTCGACTGAAGTGACCCACACGTAGAACAGGATTGAGACTGGAAGCCGACAGCATCATCCACGCCGCAGGCGTG
>CAVPSN010000021.1:0-23345 GCA_963708385.1 Bryobacterales bacterium
AGCTTTTCACCATCGATGTGGAAATCAAAGGTGGTCTCCAAAGCCCCATTGAAAAATTGGAGTCTCCTTTCCATTTCCCGCTCAAATCGGCGGCAGAAATGGCGAAGCAGATCAACATCAAGATTGCAGTGAGAGCAAAAGCGCGGTTCCTCATTTTCGGTAGTCCCTTTCGGTTAGGCGTGAATCCGGTCGTCCGGCTGTGACCGAGTATAGCGTTTCGGGGATTGTCATTCCATAAAATACGCCGCACCCCGCTCTTCGGCGATTCTGCTTCATGGAGGAACTCCTGGAACGGGCAGCTCTCGTCCCGCCCTAATGCTATTCAGTTAAGGAATCGAGCAGTGAAAGGTTTCTGAAATCTCTATAAGGGATGCGCAACCAAAGCGCCGTGCTTCGATGCCGCATCCATCACAGCAGCATGAGCTCTCTCCCGCGCGTCACGGCATGTGTGCGGGAGTTCGCGTCGAGCTTACGCATGATCCGCTGCACATGCGTCTTGACTGTGGCCTCGCTGACAAAAAGCCGCTCGGCGATGTCGCGGTTGCCAAGGCCTTCGGCCATTACGCGCAGAACCTCGAGTTCGCGGTCGGAAAGGGCTTCCCAGCCGGAGGCCTCTTCGGCGTTCCGCGGTTGCCGAGCATTTCCAGGATGTGCTCTACGTATTCCGGGCATATCTTGCGTTCGTGCGCGTGGCGCAGCAAGGGGATGACGATCGGGTTTTCGCGCATCAGGCGTCCGGCAAGATTTAAGATTTCCGATTCCACCAGGAAGGGTCGGAAGATATCCATCGATTCCAGGGATCGCCCACGAGTCAAAAGCGCATAGGCCAACATGACACGGGCGCTCGAAATGGCGCGGGTAACCTGGAAATTCCCTTCTTCACGAAGCGCCTGGCGGAATGCCTGCTCGGCCTGGGCGTAGGCACGCTCGGCCATGCGCAGCATTCCGCGGATAAGGTGGCGGTAGGGTTGTGCGGCCGGAGCCTCCACTGGATTCGGCAGGAGGGATTCGTCGTAAGCCCAGACGCAGCCCCTCGATGTTGCCCGTGTGCCAGCGCGCGCGCGCCAGCAGGTAAAAGAAAGTGAAGGCGCCAGTTGCGCGTGATCTGGCCGTATTTGGTCTCATCCAGTCCATCGAGAGCACGTGCTTTCCATGTCCGCCCAACGGCCTTGGCCCGCGGCCGAAACCGCGAAACTGGTGTCTAGCGCGGCGATGATCATTACCACCTGGCCGCACTCGCGGCCGATGGCCAGTGCGCGTTCCGCTTCGCGGTCGCCCTCATCGAGATAGCCGCGCATGGATCAGCACGGCCCCGTTCAAAAGATGGTAGGTGGCGTGCGCTGAGATCCCTCGGCCCGGTAAGGCGCGGGCGCATGGCAACGCAAAGTTTTTCGAGTTTGTCGACGTATCCGGGCGAGCCCTCCGAGAAGAGCAGCAACTGCGTGGCAAGCGGATTCGAACTGCCGACGCCGCGCTCCACCATTTCAAAGACCTTGGCGAGATGCCTTTCGGCCTCCTCCCAATCGAGGCCGGTAGATCGCGTCCCACGTGCCGGCGGTGTGAATCTGAACCAGGCTCGCCGCCGGGTATGTCGTAAGAGAGCGCTTCCCGCAGGCAGTCTCGCGCGATTCATCGAAGCGGCTGTTCATCAAAGCGCTGTTGGCGAGCGCGACGAGGGTTTCGCCCTGGCCCACTAAGATCGCCGTTGCGGCGAAATCCTTCGAGCGCCTGTTCAAGATAAGGCTGCGCCTGCGAGAACTCGCTCTGCGTCCAGATGGCATGTCCCAACAGGTAGAGCACGCGGGGAAGGCGGAGGCGCACCTCCGCAGGCAGTTCGGAGATCCACCGTTGGAGGGTGGTTACAAATCCGCGGCGGGCGTATTCGGGGCCGATGGCCTCGATTTCAGCCGACGCGGATTCCCAAGCTTCAGCCGCCAGGAAATGGCGCAGGCGGTTATGCGGAGACGTCTCGGCACGGGCAGCGCGCTCGTGCAGCGCATGCCAATCTTCGGGCCGTTCGCGCCAAAGCCGCTCGCGCAGGAAATCGGCAAACAGGTCGTGATAACGATAGCTGGTTTCGGATTCGTCAGCGGCGACGACGTACAAATTGCGGCAGTAGAGATCCTCGAGCACGCGGATGGAATCGCGCCGGCCGGTGAGGCTATCGCACACGTTCGGGCGAAGCGACGTGAGAATCGAAGTCTCGAGGAGGAAACGGCGCAGTTCAGGCGCCTGTTGATCGAGCACTTCCTCGGCCAGAAATTCGAAGATGCGGCGGCTGCCCTGCATTCCGTTTTGCAGCAGACTGCTACGATTGGCGGGGCTCTGCGAGAGCGAGGTGGCCAGCAGGCGCAAGCCGGCGGCCCAGCCTTCGGTGCGCGAATGAAGAAGGCCCACCTCTTGGTCCGACAGGTTCAATCCGAGGCGCTGGTTTACCAGGCTCCCGGTCTCTTCTTCGGTGAAGCTCAAATCCTGAAGACGAATGTCCGTCACTTCGCCGCGCGCGCGGCGGCGGGCAAGCGAGATCGAAGGGTCGTGGCGGCAGGCCAAGACAAGATGCAGGTTGGGCGGCAGGTGATCGAGCAGGTAGTCGAGAAGCTCGTGGACGGAGCGCTCCGAGATCAGGTGCACGTCATCGATCACCATCGCGACGGATCGGCTGGCGCTCTGGCCGACCTGATTGATGATAGCGGTGATCAAAACCGCGCGCGCCGGCCACCGCGGCATCGTTGCGGATCGCCAGTCCGGCGGCATTTAAGGATGCAATAAGTGCGGCCGCGAACTCGGAGGGGTCGTTGTCTTCGGCGTCGAGCAAGAGCCATGTCCAAGTGGTCTCCGGAAAGGCATGCGGCAGTTCCGCCAGCAATGCCGTCTTTCCGGCCCCGCCGGCGCTGAGACCAGCGTCATTCGCATGTGGGCCATCGACGTAGCCAGCAGATCGATCAATCGTGGACGCAGGAGCGCGTCATGCCGGCGCGCGGGCGCGGCTAACTTGGTGGCTGCGAGCCAAACTTCGGGCGCTTGAGTAACCATGATCCCCGTTTAGGAGACATTTTCTCACGCGATTTTCGGGCGACGCCTGAATCGTTCAGCTACTCCTCGGGGGCTTCGACGGGCAAAATTCCATGCTTTTCGAGGATGGGCGATAGCTGACGCCAATCCAACCCAGACGCACGCCGCGCCAGCTCGCCAACGTCGCGGATGAAGAGATCCACGCCTCCGGGTACGGTCAGCACGAGCAGCCTGCCCTTTCCAGGACCTCCATTACGAAAGGCATACGCGGTCTCGCGCGGAATGAAGATGGAAGTGCCGGAGGGCGCGGCGATTGTTTCCTTTCCAAGTTGGAATTGAAAGTCTCCTTCCAGGACGAAAAAGAAACCGTCCTCGTAATGGTGTGTGTGCAAGGGCAGGCCGTCCTCACCGGAGTTTTGAACCTCGCTGATCGTGAAGCGGCCTGCCGTCGTACGGCTCGAGAGCAGCACATGCACCTCAACGCCTGCGATTTTCCACTTATCGTTTTCTGCCACAGCTTCATATCCCTCGGGTTGGTCAGGCGAGCGGCGGACCGGCGATAGTGAGTCCGTAGCGTTTCATGAGCGCTTCGACGGCCTCCGGCTCCCGCGGCCCGAGAGACATCCCCCAGAGAAAGCCCTCAAATCCGGCCGGAGTAATCATTCCCAAGGCTTCCACTGTTTCGTTGGAGCAGTTCTGCCAGGTGTGCGGCACGTCTCGCGGCGCGAAGACGGAGGTTCCCGGGCCGCAGGTGAACCGGCGGTCGCCGACTTGAACCGTAAGTTCGCCTTTGAGAACGTAGAACCACTCGTCCTCGCGAGTGTGTACATGCAGCGGCGGCCCGGACATAGGCTCGGCGCGCAGGACGCCTACTGCAAATGCGCCGCCGCTATCTGCGCCGGTAACCTTGAGAACGAGCTCGTGCGTCACGAGCGCAATGGGATTTTGCGTTCGCCCTTTTCCCGGAAGAACGACGACGGGCTCCAGAGCATTCGCGGCAACGGGTGGGTAATCCATTTCGATGGTGTTGGTCATTTCCAACTCCTCCTTTCGATTGCAGTATGCGTTGGAGTCCGGCGCCCCGCGTCATTCGAAAGGATGATTTCCACCCGGGTGCGGGGATGAAATCGCGATTTCGCGCATCCGAGGCCGCTTGCGACCTTTTGTATATGACCTCCTCTAGGGAGGCCCCTCGGGTTTCTACGTTTTCGCGCGTCGACTTTCTGCTGGTACCGCCGGCGGTCTTGCCGCCGGTGTGGCCTCCTATGGAATCGGCAGCCCTTGAGCAACGGCTATAGGGGTCACCAGGCTTCCTTTACAACGGCTCAGATGCATTTCCCGAAGGGTGAATTTCCGGCAAGCTCCGCGCGGCGGAAGAATCATCCTCACAATTTTTCAGAATCATTCTTTCAGTGGACGCGACGCCCCCCGGCTCTATCCGAGACTAAGCCTTCGCAGCAGGAAAGAGGAGAACAAATGCAACAGAAATCCGTTATCGCAGCCGGCGCGGTGGTGGTCGCACTTAGTGCGGTACTGGCGGCCTTTCAAAGCCCCGCCGCGCCCGATTTGAGCATCTTCGGCTTTGGCGAGCAGATCACGCCGAGTCCGGCCACGACATTGACCGCCCGAATCGGCAATTCCAGCAACAGCGTTATTACCGCCGACGTGGTCTTCTATCGCGGAAGCGTCTTTGCCGGCGGGGCGGCGCAGATCGACCGGCAGACCGTGGCCCTTGCGGGTTTAGCCAATACGCCGGTGACTACCCCCACGCTTGCGACGCAGGAAGGCGAACTCTACAGCGTGTGCGTGAACCCGGAATTCGCGCTGACGGAATCGAATCGAAACGACAACTGCAGCGTGCGCTCCGTTTCGGCATCGGCTGGGGATCTCGCCGTGGCCACCTCAGGCATCTCCATGACGCCTGTAGGGGCCGATGTTGGCGAGCCAATGCAGGTGAATGCGACGATCCAAAACAAAAAGCCGCTGGATTCAAAAGCGTTGGTGCGCCTGTTCCAAGGACATCCGCAGAGTCCCACGGCGAAGCTGTTGGGGCAAACCACGACGGCGCTGCCCGCCAATGGCGTAGCGGTTGCGAGTTGGACAGTGGTGCGGCCGGCAGGCGACACCAATCTGTTCGTTTCGGTTGACGATGTCTATCCGCGCGAGAATCTCGCTGCGGACAACGTAGCGTCGCGCGACATCTTTCTCAAGGCCGTAGTCGATACCGGGCGGATGTATGACGGTGCCAATCGCGCGAGCACCTATCCGGCAGTAGGCGATCTTTTGGGGACGGGCCAGCCGGTGATGGTATTCGCCGAACATACCGGCAGCGGCTCCGGATTCGATAGCCGGGTCACCGCCCTGCAGGTCCAGACCGACGGCACATCCAAAGAGCTGTGGAGCAAGTCGCTCGTGCCGGCTCCCAGCCAGGCCCTCTCCCCTTCTATCGCCGATCTCGATGGCGACGGGTCGCCCGAAGTCATCGTCGAAGTGGTTCACGATCTCAGCACGCAAACCGTACCGGACAGCGAAATGTACATCTTCGCGCTGGACAAGAACGGAAATACGAAGTGGAGCCACAAGTGGCGTACGGCCGGTCATGCGCCCTGCCACGGATATCAGAACACGTTGATGCCGGCGCTGGGCGATATGAACAAGGATGGCATCGCCGATGTCACCGTCATCGAAAAAGACCTCGTCATTCTGGATGGCCGCAACGGCGCCGAATTAGTGCGTAATCCGAATTTGCCTAGCGGCGCCAACTGGTGCTCCGGAAATGGTTACTCGGTTGTTGCCGACGTGGATGGCGACGGCTCCAACTGTTTTGGTTCAGCGTGAAAATGAGGGCGACGTCTAACCGAAGAGGAGAAATTCCCGCCCTTCGGGCGGGGGGATTTTCAAGGCATGAGGATCTATCGGTCCGATGTTTTGCTTGGAGTGTTTGTGGGCGACGCTGACCGCGCATCGCCCCTGATTGATCATCGTCCGCGATGAGTCCGCCAGGCTATCCCTCGGCATGGTTGCGTCCCCGCAGAGCCCGCTTCCGTTTCCCCTGACAACTTACTTATCGGTTGGCTTGAGGTTCGACTTGAGCAGTACGCTTGTTGCGCGCGGCTAGTTCGCGTTGCCGGCGCGCCGCTTCCAGTTTGCGATCGCGTTCGGCGTGGATCTGCTTCTGGCGGCCTTCCAGCATGGCCTTAGGCGTGACGTAGCCGACAGCGCTGTGCAGTCGCTGTTCGTTATAAACCTGAACATACTGCGCGACCAGACGGATAGCGTCACCGAGGGACAGGGGCACGCCTGGCCGGATGCACTCGCTTTTAATCGAGCCGTTCCAGCGTTCCATTTTGCCGTTGGATTGCGGGTAGTAGGGCGAGGTGCGCACGTGCGTCATGCCAGAGATGCGGATGAACTCCTTGAAATCCTTGGCAATAAACTGCGGACCATTGTCGGAGATAATGCGCGGACGGGTCTCGGGGAACTGCTCCTTGGCCCGTTGCAGCAGCACCTCGACATCCGGCTCTCGCATCGACTCCCGCAGGCTCCAATCCACGATGTAGCGGCTGGCTCCATCCAGGACCGCACACAAGTAATAGAACGTGCCGTGAACGTTGATGTGCGCGATGTCAATATGCCAGTGTTCGTGCGGCGCCAACGGTTGCTCGAAACCGGTGCCTTTCTTGGATGGATTCCGCGGAAAATAGCCGAGCCGGCCGGCATCGCGCAATACTCGGAAGACGCTCGACGGACTGACGGCGACCACGTCCGCATCGATCATCATGTAGGTTAAGCGGCGGTAGCCTTCCACCGGATAGCGCAATTGAAAATCCAGGATTGCCGTCTTCTCCCAGTCGGTCAGCCAGAAATCGCGGGGAACGCTGCCGTTGTGTTGGTTGAGCTTTCCGTAGCGCTGCGCCCAATCGTAATACTTGCCTGCGCTCAGCTCCAACCACTGCAACAAACGCTCGATGGTCAAGCCGGTTTTCTGCGACCATTTGCGGAGGAAATCCACGATGGCGTCGCGGATGTCCGGCTCGACCCAACAACCGTTCAGAGTTCCCCAAGTTCTTTTTTTAGCGAGATGTGCTCCGCCATCAGTTCGGCCAGCACTTCATCCTTCTGGCGTATCTTCTTTTCCAGCTTCTCGATCCGCTCCTGCTCCTGGTTGCGTTCCGGCCGTTTCCCTTCCAGGGCCAAAGCTGCATTCTGGAACAGTTGCTCCTGCCAGCGGTGAAACAGGCTGGGCGCCAAGCTGGCCTCTTCGCAGATTTTCGAGATAGGGACGTTCTCAATCAGATGTCGGCGCAGCAGTCTGACCTTCTCGTCTGCGCTCCAATGTCGGCGTTCTCTTTTCAAGCGTCTCGCTCCAATATCCTAATCGGCGAGACGTTCGAATGTCTTTAGCTCATCCCTCATCTTCCAGCTGAACCGGAACAGAACGAATTCATCGTGGGCAACTTCGGAATTCATGTCTTCAACAGCGATGGCGCGCTGCGGTGGAAGACCGCGAACAACAATCTCTATCAGTTCGCGCTGATCGACGCGGATAAGGACGGCAAACCGGAAATCGTCGTGCCCGTCCACCGCCAGAGTCTGGACATGTACGACGCTCAAACGGGAGCGCTCAAGAAACGCGCGATTCCCTCTCCTTGGACCCCGTTCGATGAAAAGATCGCGGTGACGACCAGCCTTGGGACCGCGGGATTGCCGGCGATCGCCGTCGCCAATAACGATCAAATTAACGGGACGGCGCTCGTAGATAACCAGCTTAACGCGAAATGGTGGAGGGCTACGCCCTCCACTACAACCGAGAACCCATCGCACATCGCGCTGGCCGACCTGCTGGGGCAGGGACGGCCGCAGGTCATTTCTCACTCCGACCGCCATTCGATTGGCATTCAAGATATCCAGGACGGAAGCTGGCTGCTCTACACGTCCCTCTTCGGATATTCCGCCGTGGACGGACCGCCGATTCCAGTCGACGTCGATGGCGATGGCCGCGGCGAGGTCATTATCAACTACGGCCTGGATAAGGCCGTCGGCCAAGGTCCGTACGAGCCGCGCATCGCGCCGGTCAATTTTCTGGTCTTCGGCAGCGATCACTGGAAGAAGATTCCGTCAACCTGGAATCAATATCAGTTCGTGCCCAACCAGATAGATGCGAAGCTGGCGTTTCGCCATGACTATCAACCCTACAAGACGCACAACACCTGGTTTCAGCAGCCGCTCCGCATGGCCTGCGATATCGACTACGACGATGACGTGGACCAGAACGACATCAACCTGATCTTCGCGGGCGTGAATCAGAAAGTTGCGCCAAGCGACTGGCGGGACATCGATAAGGACGGCTCGATCACGGTGAGCGACGCGCGCGCCTGCACGTTGAAGTGTACTAAGGCGAGCTGCCAGGCGATCAATCCGGCGGGCCGTATTCTTTCGGTGAGCCCGCGTTCAGCGTATCCGGGGAAGAAAGTCCAGGTAGTGATTCGCGGGGAGTCGGTCGCGTTTGCGGCGGGCAAGACTACGGCCAGTTTTGGGGATGGGATTTCCGTGGGCGGCGGTCCGGTTGGCGGCATGGGGCCGGTTACGGTAATCGATGCCAATACGGCCACGGCGAGTTTGACGATTGCGCTTGGCCTCACCGGCGAGCGCACGGTGACGGTGACTACGGGCAGCCTTAGCGTTTCGCGCGTCAGCGGCCTCGTACTTTCGGCTGGCAACCGGCCGCCACTAGTAACGGCCGGGCCGGATCAGCGCATCATTCTGCCATCGGGCGTGTCGCTTTCCGGAACCGTTTCCGACGATGGTTTGCCCAGCGGGAAACTGACCACGACGTGGCAGATGGTGGGCGGTCCCGGCGTAGTAACTTTCACCAATGCGAATGCGCTGAACACAGCGGCTACATTTTCCAAGGAAGGCTACTATGTTCTGCGCCTCTCGGCGACGGACGGACAGTATGGCGCCTCCGCGGATCTTGGCGTCACGGCGATTCTGGGGAACCAGGCGCCCACGGTGAGCGCGGGGCCGGATCTTACCGTCCGCCAGGACGTGCCAGCGCAGCTTCACGGCGACGTGCAGGATGACGGCTTGCCATTCGGCTCGAGCATAACTTCGGCGTGGACGGTGGTTAGCGGTCCCGGCACGGTTGTCTTTAACCCGCCGAACGCGGCGGCATCCATGGCGGGTTTCTCGGCGCCGGGCTCCTACAACCTACGGTTGACTGCAAGTGACGGCCTGCTTTCTGCGAGCCACGACGTAACAGTGACGGTGCAGCCGCCTCTTCCGCAGATTCTCAGCATCATGGGAAATTCCGGCGCGCCGGGACAGAGTCAAATCGTCACCATACGGACGAAGTACACGAAGTTCCAGCAGGGCGTTACCGAGGCGAATTTCGGCTTGGGAATCTCAGCCGGCGGGGCCGTCGAAAACAGCTTCGGCAAAGTGACGGTGGTGGACGACACCACTGCCACGATTCAAGTGCAAATATCTGCGGGAGCCTCCCTTGGTCAGCGGGCTGTCGCGGTGCGGACCGGCGGTGAATTGGCGGTGAAAGCGGACGGCTTCGTGGTAGGCGCGCTGGGCGCTCCGGTCTCGATTCGCGTGAACCCCAGCGGCAGACTCGTAGCCAGCGGAGGCATGATCATGGTCTCACCGCAGGTGGTGGACGCGGCCGGAAACGTTTTGAGCAGCGCTCCCGAGCTGTTTACCCTCACGGCGTCGCCGGAACCTGGGAAGTCGATGGGTAATGCGCCGCAGGTGAGTGGTTTGTCTGTCTCATTTCCGAAACTCGCCAAGCGCCTGAGGAATCTCGACCCGGCGAATGATCCATTTGGCAAGTATGCCGCGGGCGACCCGGCCGATCCGAATCGCGGAAAAGAGACCGGCGGCTTCTATCTCTTGACTGTGACCATGCACGGCAGCGCGGTCAAGGGCACAGCGGAGGTCGTGGTGCTTCCTTCCGGCACCGCCGATATCACGATGCGTGTTCCGCAGTTCGCAAAAGCGTTGGGCGATGCCTTTGCGGCAGTCAAGCAGGCCGCGGCCTCACGCAATCTGGACGCGCTGCTGGCCGCACGCACGCAGCTCAACGGCGTCCTCGCAGATCCCGGATACGCCGTGAAGCTCCTCGCCGTCAACCACGCAATGGCGCCGCCAAACGGCTTCCCCGCCACGACCGCGCAGGTGGCGGCCGCAATCCCGCAAGGGCTGGATGACGATCGCTTCGGCGCCACGCTCGATGCGGTCATCGCACACATCGCGGCGAGCAAGGCGCGAATCGGCGCCATCCACGCCGCCGCGGTGACTCAGGCCGATTGGGACGCGCTGGCAGCCGCCGGCAAGACATTCTCGGCGCTCAATCAGCAGCTTTCCGCGCTCAATCCAACCGCGCTGGCGGTGACCCGCAACGGCGCCAAAATGAACGATCTGTTCCGCAAGCAGCTTCCGCAGTTGCTGGACACGCTCGCGCGGAAATCGCTGGAGCTGATCGATCAGTTGCCGAGCCAATACCGTTCCTTCTCCCTGTCAGCCGCGCCGAATACCTTCGACTTCGACATGTATTGGAATATGCTCAACGAAGGCTTTCCGCTGATCACGGATTACGACGGAACCACCGAGGCGAATTGCATCGAACTCGGCATCTCGCTCGCCAACAACATACTCAACATCGCGCTGACAAATGTGCTGAATGCCATCAGTCCGGGCGGGGTGTTCATCGATTTCGTCGCGGCTGGATCCGATTTTTCATTCGCCTGCCCGCGTTATCCGAACACTTACGTTGAAGGCTCAGGGTTCAGCGATGACATCGATAACAACGAAATCGCCGTCATCGGGTGCCTGAATAGCAACGCGCTGCGGACGCTGCTGTCCATGAACACCAGCCCCGAAGATCTGGCAGCCGATATCCGCCTCGACTTCGACATCATGTCGCTGGCCAGTGCGGCGATGAACTACCAGAGCGAGGCGTCCATCGAATACCCGGACGAGATGCGGCCGGGCATCTTCAACCACGGCAGCCAGATGGTGTTCCGCAACGGCTGGCCGCAGGTGAATCAAGGCAGAATCCCGTGCGTGGGGATCGTCATCGCGATCAACGTCGAGACCGGAGGATTCCACGCCGTGAACACCAACGTAGTTCCATCTTGCCAATAGGAGCCAATATCATGACAAGCAACTTCATCAGATTCGTTTCGAGGATGGCCTTACCGGTCATCCTCTTTGGATGCGGCGTTGCCGCCAAGGCCGACATCACTCTCTACACGCCTACGCCATCGGTAACCGTGGGATCGCCGTTCGAGGTGGACATATTGGCCTCGAATATCAACCTGGGCGGATATCAATTGAATATCGATTTCGATCCACTATTGGCGTCGCTCGATTCGGTAGCGTTCGATGGATTTCTGTGCTCTCCTCTATCGTTTACGTTCAGTCAGCAAGTCATCGATTCGCTCGAAATAGATGAAGTATCGTTCGCGGATGAGTCGACTCTTCTGACGCTACAAGGGGACGCTGCAGCGGGAAATCAATTTCCGCTCGCACATCTGACATTCATCGCAGCACGGGAGGGGACGGCGAATTTTACGTTTAACTCCGCGGTGATGACGGATCCGGAGGCGAATGCGGTGGACGCAGATTTGCGAGGAATCTCGATAAGTATTTCCAGTGCGACGCCTGCCCCAGTGCCGGAGCCGGCCGGCCTGGGTGTTGTTAGGGGCGTCTCTGGGAGTGATGGGGATTGTGAAGCGGCGGAGATAATGGCCGGCATTGTTTGTCCCGTTGGAAACTTACTCTGGCATCCGGTCGCCGCACATCGCCAGCACTTCAATTGCTGTCAGGCAACCCTGGGCCGTACTGTTGGTCGAGATGCCCGTAACTTCATCGATCGGCGTGAGCACGTCCGGCCCCTTCAACATTACGGTGTTGAAGTTCTGGCGCGCGTTCGGACCGCTGGTCACGCCGGTCCACGCGCGCGCAGCGAAGGCAGGCTCCTTCGTCTGCGCGTAGACGTAGGCAGAGAGTCGTCCCGGGTCGGCGAAGCGCGCGTCGGCGCCCTCCGTGCCGCTCGACATATCCCGCGCCACCACGTCTTTCTGCGCCGTGGTGAGGCGGCAATATTGGAGCCATGCTTTCTTCCATCCGGGATGGTCGATCAACTCATTCAGCTCAAATACCACCTCCGCACCGCCCATGATCACAGTGAGGTTGTAGCGGCCGAAGCCGTCCGGCGTCATAGGATATAGCTTGCCTGTGGCCGGGTCGTAGCCATAGAGCTGATTGGGGCCGGTAAGAAACCCGTAGGGCATGCCGGCGATGGAATCCATTCCCGTGATGATCTTGTCGCGATACTTTGTGTTGCCTGTGCGCTCCCACTCGGTCATCCAATTGCCGACAAACGCCAGCCAATCGGGACCGCCGCGCACTCGCGTGGGGTACGGATTTTTCCCTTCCAGCGGCGATGCCAGGCGCATGGGGTCGAAATCGACCGTTTTGAAATCGGCATCGGCCACTTCATGCATCAGGTCGCCTACGCGCTCGTCTGTCGTGAGGTAGTAAAGGAAGCGCCGATATGCCGCCTGGCTGATGCGTGCTTCTTTGGCGCCGCAGCCCCAATGTCTCACATTGTGACGCGAGCCGAGACCAGCGAAACGCCCTGCATGGTAGACATCCACCTCTCCCGTATGCCTCGTCATGGCCTCCGCCATCCGGAAAATATCGGCGCGACCGCTGCGCAGGAAGCTGTACCAGAGCCACATGTCCGTGCCCAGTTCGCTGTTGTCCCAAGCGAACCCGCCGATGTCGTATCGCCACATGTGCCGTGGGCCATCGTGCTGGTGCATCACGTCGCCGTAGTTCCAGAAACCGTACCAATGGCGTTGCTCGACTTCTTTGTGATACAAAGCGAAGGCCGCGTCGAGCCGGTCTTCGATGGCGCGCTTCGCGGGCGTGGAACGGTCGGGCAGGCTCCAGATGCCGAAGACTCGTGTCGAATGGATGTGGTCCGGCGTAGCCGTGAGCAGCGGCGGCGCCTGCGCCAGTTCGGCTTGGCGCGCGGTCTCATCGCGCGGCGGCACGGAACCGCTTGGATAAAGCATCAACTCGCTCGTGCGCGCAACGCCGTGAGGCGTGCTAAAGCCCGTCTGCACGTCTTCGTAGCTCGAATCGAGATCGTGCGCGTGCTCGATTCCATTGACGAGGTCGTAGTGGCGCAGATCCATGGCGGGCGCATCGGGCGACCAAAGCCAGACGCGGACTTCGGCGTGGTCTGTTGTGGCGCCACGCACTTCGAGAGATGTCGGGTGCGATTGCCAGAAGTTGCGCAGGGCGACGCCGAGACCGCCGGACGCATCGCCCGCGAAGACCATGCCCGAAGCGCGGCGCCCCGCGGCGGCATCGAGCCAGCAGCTTTCGGCGTTCACCCGCTTCTGAATCGAGAAGCCGTCCGCCGATGCCTGAATCAGGCGGTAATCGTTCCACACGGCCCAATCGTGCAGCAGTTTCTGGCCGGCGGCGTCGAACGCTTCGCGATTCGGGAGTCGCTTGCCCGCGAGCTGATCGCCGAATGCGTTGGTGCGTGTGCCCGGCAGGTTCAGCGCGCGCCGGCCGGTGGCGGGCTGCACGGGCTCGGCCCACAGGCCCTCGTCGGCGCCGGAGAAGCGGACGTGGCGGTTGTGAATTTGCTCTCGCATCGGCACGGCGAACGAAAGGCCCAGGCCGCGAATGAACTCCTTCTTTTCGTCGCCATCGTAGACGATGGTGTGGATCAACCGAATAGGCTCGAGCCCGGCGTAGAAATACAACCGCACAACGAACGGCAACCATTCGCGCGTGCCCGAATCGGACTTGTGAACGCCCTCGATCTTCAGGTTGGCGCGCACGGGTCCACGTTGTTCGACCGTGAGTTTGCGGATGCTGCTTGTGAATGTCGAGCCGCCTTCGAGCGTGCAGACGAGCCGCGCGGGTCCGGCGACCGCGCGATTATCGATCATAATCGAATCGAGAAGGGCTGCGCCTTGCTTGGGAATGCGGGCGCGGATCTTCCCAGTGTCGATCTCAATGGCGTCGCCCGCGTCCGTCAGCTCGATCGGCGTTGCAGGCTCGGCGGGCGGCCCAGGGGCCAGCCGGAAATCGCCGGCGGCGTGCGCGACGGTGGCGAAGCCGTTCCATTTGATAGAGCCATCGGGCCAGTAAGCCAACGGCCACGATTGCAGCGGCAGCGCGGCGCCGTCGGATGTCGTGAGAGCGAAGGTTTGCGTTTTAGACACAGCCCCGCGCGGCCATGGGACGCCGAAGCTCACGCCTGTATCGATGCCGGGGGCGGCACTCCCCAGCCAGCGAAGTTGTGCGGAATTGGGCGCGACGGGCGTTGCTTCCTGGGCCTCCAGCGCGAGCGCAGCTAGCGTGGAGGCGGTGGTTCGGCGGAGAAGGCTGCGGCGAGTCATGGAGTCCGTGTGCCCTTTTGTATCACTTTCAGAGGCTCAAGCAATCCGGCGGGCACAGGTTCTAAGTTTTGTAAGTCCTGCGCCTGGAATCGCTCGCCGTATTTGGCATTGAGCGCCTTGTAGTCGGGCCGCGGCCCTTTGGCAAGTTCGTTTAAGGCCAGGTTGGCGACGACGACGCGAATTTTATTCTCCCCGGGCCGGACTAAGTTGCCGATATATACTTCGTAAGGCGCGGACCATACCGAGCCCGCGTAGCGATCGTTCACATAGACGCGCGCGGCTTCCCTCACGGGTCCTTCGAGCATGGCGCGCATGCCGTTGCCGGAACGGCGCTCCACGGTGTTTACGGGTATGCCTTGGCCAAAGCTGAGATACATGGCGCCTCGCGCAGCCGGGAGATTCACTGTGGATTCATAAGTCGCCGTGCCCGAAAAGTACTTGGTGCGGTCGTCGGCGGTCCAAGACTGGAATTGGTCCATGGATTCGGACAGATTCGCGCCAACGAAGGTTACCTTCCAAGGAGCAGTTACAGGGGTTGTCACGAGGCCCGAGTCGCGAACAATCAAAATGCCCTCGCTTTGTTTCGAGAAAACTAGCACCCGCGATTCGTAAGGTGCGAGATCGAGCGTCAAGCGACCGCTCCCGCCGGCGGAAATAACACGCCCATCCATCGGAGTCCACCACGCGGGTTTCAACTCACCCGTCCGGAACGCCGCTTCGGACCTCACCTGATGGTTGCTCGTGTTCGCCAAAAAATAAACTTCCGCATAAGGCAAATGCCGATGCACGAAGCCGATCTCGGGCGCACGCTCTAAATCCGGCGTAATCGCTTTCTTGATCGCAGCGCCCACATTCGGAGTTTCCCGCGTATCGAACACAAACCCGCCCATCCGCTTGTATTCCTGAAGCTTCTTTTTCGTCGCCTCGGGCATACGCTGCGGCGCGGGCAACACGACAGCTTTGTAATTGACGCCCATCTTCGCAATCGCCGCATCGTCGATGAAATCGAAGTTATAGCCCGCGTCGAGAATCTGGCCCGTGATGTCAGTGCCCAACCGCGCATCGAGCGCCTTGTTCACCGAGTCGTTGCCCAGAGTGAATCCCGCGTAAATATCGTCAGTCGGGACATAGATTGCGACATCATTAATCGGTTCCCCTTGCCGCAATAAGTAACTGATTCGCTGCAGATACAAAGCGATATCGGGCATCACCATGAACCACGGATTGTGATCGTTAAACACGGCCGCCGCATAGAATCGCCAACCCGGCTCGCCAGCTTGCGGCGGCGAATACGGCCATCCGTGGCCGATCAACTGGTTAATGCCTTCCAGAAAATGGATGTCCGCTTCGGCCTTCATATCGAGCGGCGTCGCGCGGAACACCGGCGAATGCAACCAAGTCCACGTCTCCGACGAAGTCACCGGACGCCCGTACAGATGGCTCCCCGAAGAGGCCCACCGCGAGGACGAAGCCCGCCGCCATTGCGAGCCTTCGCCCTCCGGCAAATCCACCAGCGCATTGCTCGATAGATTCACCGGCGGCGTGCCATAGGTCTGCGACCGAAACAGCGTCCCATGCGCCTTGGCAAATTCGTGGATGGGCGTGAGATAGTTCTCGTTGACCAGTTCGGTAAGCGTCTGCCCCCAATCGTGCCGGATATCCCCGGTATTGGGGCCAATATCCACGGCCAGCGCCGGCAGGTATGGTGTCAGATCGTAACCTCGGCGCCTCTGAAATTCGGCGAGGAAGTTGGACGTCCAATCCGAGCGCTCCACTTCCAGGCTGTCGCTGAAAACTGCGTAAGGCGGAGTCTTCGCCAGCGCGCCCAACAACTTCTCGCCGACATACTTGAGATGATTGTCGATGGCGGCCCGGTCATAATGATCGAGCACCAGGCCTTCGGCTCCCACGGCGGGCCGCTTCACCATCATGCGCGTATGGCTTGCAATGAACAGCAGCGCAGTGCGATCCGAAGCGGCGGCGGGCACATGGATGAGATCGCCTGAGATCTCTGCTACGGGAGCGTAATTCGTTTCCGAGCCCACGAACACCGCGAACAACTTCTCGCCCGCTGCGATTCGCGGCGCCTTCACCTCGGTAGCATTCGCAAGCACGGGCACGCGATCCACACGCAGCCGTCCGGCGGCTTGCGTGATCGGAATGTGCGGACCCCCATAAGGCCAACCGCTGCAGAGCGTAAGATCCATCCGCAGGCCTAATTCCTTGGCCTTTTCGCCTGTGAACGTCAGCGCGTCGAGAAATTCTTTGGAAAGGTAGGGATGGTTGATCAACCCTTGTGCTGGGTCGTCAAGCGTTAGAGGATAGACCGGCTGCACTTCGAAACCGCCGATGCCGCCATCCTTCATCGCGCGCATTTCGCGTTCGAGTTCGGGCTTTTCGACGGCGGAACCGAACCACCACCAACGCATCATAATGCGCGCGTCGTCGGGCGGGTGAAGGAAGTTTTGCTTGAGCGCGGCAAGATCGGCCGGCGCTGCAGAGTAAACGGATACCGGCAACCAAGCTAGCGCCGCGACCAGCATTGGCAAACATAGCCACAACGTCTTGACGCGCATCGCTACTATCGTAATCGCCCGATACTGCGCGTGGCGGAGGCATCTTTCTGGGGTGCGTTTGTTTTGAATCCAGAAACGTCTGGCACGGCCGTGAACGAGGGAATGTGGCTTACTTTCATGATTTTCCGGTCATCAAATACAGCGAAATGCGTCACTTCCGCTTTAAGTTAGACCCCTAAGTTGTTTTATAATGCAATACGCTGCGAGGGGCGGCGGGAATTGTTTGACGGCTGGCGCCGCGCCGCCGATGATCGTAGGTTGGCGGAAATCATCCGTGATTGATAGCAAAAAGTCCGATCTTATCGCCCAAACGCTGGATCGTTTCCACGTCGAGTTGCCGTCGTGGGGCTTTGCCAATACCGGCACGCGTTTCGGGAAGTTTCTGCAGCCTGCCGCGGCGTCTACCGTCGAGGAGAAGTTTAGCGACGCCGCGCAAGTGCATCGCTGGACCGGCGTCTGCCCCACCGTTGCGCTGCATGTCCTATGGGACCTTCCAAACGGCGTGGCCGACGCCGGCGAAATTCGCCGATTGGCCGATGTATACGGCGTGCGTCCCGGCTCCATTAATCCCAATCTGTTTCAGGACCAGACGTATAAGTTCGGATCGTTCGGCAATCCCGATCCGGCGGTGCGGCGCGAGGCGCTCGAGCACATATTCAATAGCGTCGAAATTGCCGGCGCCCTGGGCAGTCGCGATCTTTCTCTTTGGTTCGCGGACGGTTCGAATTATCCAGGTACGCAGAACATCCGGCATCGCCGGCGCTGGTTCGCCGAGGGCTTGCAGGCGGCGCACGCCCGGCTTTCGGGCGATCAGCGCATGCTGGTGGAGTACAAACCGTTCGAGCCGGCGTTCTATCACACCGATATCGCCGACTGGGGTATGGCGCTGCTTTTAGCGCGCGAGGCGGGCCCGCGCGCCAAAGTGCTCGTGGATACGGGCCATCATTACCAGGCGCAGAACATCGAACAGATTGTGGCATGGCTGCTCGATCTCGGCATGCTCGGCGGTTTCCACTTTAACGACCGCCGATACGCCGACGACGACTTGACCACCGGTTCCATCGACCCCTATCAGGTCTTCCGCATCTTCCACGAGATCTTGCATTACGAGTGGGAGACCGGCGCATGCGCCGACATCGCATACATGATCGACCAAAGCCATAATCTGAAGGGCAAGATCGAAGCGATGATTCAGACCGTGGCGGCGATCATGGAACTGTTCGCCAAGGCCGCGCTGGTGGATCACAAGAAACTGGCCCGCATGCAGGACGAATGCGCGCTGGTGGATGCCGAAGGCTGCTTAAAAGATGCGTTCTCAACTGATGTGCGTCCTTTGATTCGCGAATGGGCGCGCGCCAAAGGGCTCGCCGAAGATCCGATGGACGCCTTCCGGCAGAGCGGTTATCTCGAGCGCATCACCGCCGAGCGCGCCGAGCGGAATGCCGCCGTGGTCGCCAGTTACGCATAATCGCCAAGCCCGATCATGCCCCGGTACGCCTTCCAACTCCGTCTCAAGCCCGATGCAATCGAGGAATACGAGCGTGAGCACACGCGTGTCTGGCCCGAGCTGCTGGCGAAATTGAAGGCGGTCGGAATCTCCGACTATTCCATCTTTCGCCGCGAGCAGGAACTGGTGCTATGCCTGCGCGTGGACGATTTCGAGAAGGCCTGGGATGAGCTTGATCGCGATCCAGTGAACATCAAGTGGCAGGAGTTCATGTCGCGGCTCTTCGAGCAAGTGCCCGATAAGCCTGCTGGTGAACGCTTCGCCATGATGAAGGAAGTGTTCTACCTGGAGTAATCGCGCGAATCGAGCGCCCGCGCGGTTATGCTGGTTGAAGCCTCAGGACCGGCATGAAACGCCAATACCTCAATCTCACTCACGGCGCATGGCGGCAGTTGCGCCGCAACTGGCAATTGGCGCCATCGCCGATATTACTTTGGCAAACCCTGGCGCCCGGAACGTTGTTCTCCGCGCTTACCGGATTGCAGCGTACGGCGGCCCGGGAACAGTTAGTCCACGCGAATCTCAAGGATGCCATAGTCATTCTTGGTTATTGGCGCTCCGGAACCACCTTACTGCACGAGCTACTCAGTCTCGATCCCCGGCGCTGTTTTCCTACGACGCATGCCTGCATGAATCCCCACCATTTCCTGCTGACCGAAGCGTCCGCGCTGGCTCGCGGCAGCGCCGGTGTAAAGCGGCCTATGGATGAGATGGAAGTCCGGCCCGGATCTCCGCAGGAGGATGAGTTCGCGCTGCTGTCGCTGGGAGCGCGTTCGCCCTACGAGGCGCTGATTGCCCCGCATCGTCTGAGGCAAGCGTTGGAACTCGCCGACCCGCGCGATCTTCCGGCTCGCGAAGAAGAGCCTTGGCGATCGCTGTTTGTGGACTTCCTACGTGGCGTATCGGCGCGCGGCGCAGGGCGGCCAATGATTCTGAAATCGCCCACGCACGGCTATCGCGTCAGCACGCTGCGGGAATTGTTGCCTGATGCCAGGTTCATCCTGATCGCGCGCGACCCGGCGACTCACTTCGAATCCGTGATCCGCATGTGGCGTCGAATGTTCGAGACTTACAGCCTGGGAGAGATTCCCGGCGACGATGAGATCCGCGAAGCGGTTCTGGTGGATCGTCCGCGGTTTGAGGCGAAGTTGGCGGCCGGTGTGGCTGGTCTGCCCGGGAATCGGTTCGCCGAACTTACATATGAGTCGCTGATCGCCGATCCCATCGGCGCGTGTGAGGGGCTGTATGGCAGTCTCGATCTGGGCGATTTCGCCCCGGCGCACAAGCGCATCGCGGCGGAGGTGGAACGCCGCCGCGATTATCGCGCCACAGGCCGCCAGCCTGCCGGAGCGTGGCGCGGGCGGATCAATTCGGAATGGGCGGCGGTGTTCGAACGCTACGGGTACGCTCGTCTTTGACTCGGCGCCGGCGTGCTTATCCCGCGTGGTGACGCGTGCGCGGGTTGTTCCCTTGCGCTTGTATAATGGAGTGGCTAAAGCGATTCCAGGAGACAAATCATGCAGGGATATGACGCCAAGGACCTTGCCCGCTCTTTTCGCGTGGTCCGCAAGAACACGATTCAGATCGCCGAAGAGATCCCCGAAGATAAATACGATTTTCGACCCGCCGAGGGGGTCCGCACCGTGGCCGAAACGCTTCGCCACCTTGCTGTGAGCACCGCCTGGCCGATGCGCGCCCACGGCGAACGCCTCGCGGAACTGAAATTCGAAATGTTTGGCGAGGTCCTGGCGCAAGCCAAGCAGGCCGAAGCCAAACTCCAAAGCAAGAGCGATATTCTGAAAGCTCTCCAGGAGAACGGCGAAGCTTTCGCCACCTTTATGGAAGGCCTCTCCGACGATGTTCTCGCCGAACAGGTGAGCTTCCCGCCGCAAGCTCAGATGCCCCCCAAATCGCGTTTCGAAATGCTGCTATCTACTAAGGAGCACGAAATGCACCACCGCGGGCAGTTGATGCTGGTGGAGCGCATGTTGGGTATCACGCCGCATCTCACCCGGCAGATGGAAGAACGTATGGCCGCCGCGATGCGTCCTCCACAGGTGGCCGGAGCGTAGAGGCGGCTTGTAGCACGGGAGTAATCCAAGCCGCACTCCGCCACGGCGATATTTTCGAGGCTGGTGGTTCGCCAAGTCAATTCTGGGACGGTCGTTCGACGTGATCGATCACTAACGTTTCCACTTGGCCCTTCGCCGGCTGCAGCCGCAACCCCAACGCCTCCAGCGCCGAGAAGATTGATTCATCTTCCAGTGGTGGGGATGGCGCATCCAGCGGCTGCGATTCGCCGGGCGGAGGGGGTGGAGGCGGCCGACGCAGGGCCGCCGATGGCACGGCAAGGTCGTAATAGCCGGCCAGGCCGGTCTTGTCTACCACTGGTCTGTCCACAATGCTCGATAGAATAGTGTTCGTCAGGGTCGCCATCGACATGGCGTACCACTGTGTCGTATTTCGGTTTTGCACAGCCATCGTACCGCTCCCCCTCATGATCCCTCCGTTCGGGTGCTTTCGCCGCAGTTCGGCCATATCCACAGTCTCCGCCTGTTTGAACTTTGGGCCGCCCTTCGCCAGCACCAAGTCGTAGACCGGCACAGTCTTACTCCCGTAATGCGCCACTACTTTGCACCGTTCGGCTAACATAGTCTGCAGCATCGCGCGCAGCATTGTCTGCCTCATCTCCGGCTTCTGCCAGTCGGCAAGATCTGCCCGATCAATCTTCGCCACCACGTCATAGAGCTCGCCACTCGACCAGTCCGGATCTCCCACAATCTGGTCTCCACGTAGCACCCCAGGCTGGTTCGGAGGCGCATATGCCCACTGAAAAATGGCGAACATGGGCAGACCGATTGAACGGAACCCCTCCGGCGTCGGGCCAGTCTGTACGGGCCCACTCTCCGCAGTGTGTCGCCTGATCGAAATCACCTCAAACGCCGGATGTTTTTCGTTCGTGCTTACACGTCCGGCGGATGCAGGCGCCGCGGAGCTCTGAGCGAAGCCGGCCTGAGCCATTTCAGCTACCCCTGCGTACAAGAAAGCAGCCGCAGTGGCCAATCTCAAAACCCCGTGAAGTGAGGTTTCACTCGGATCGTACGCGAATCCTACCATCCGTCATAATGCGGCCTCCTCCTATGTTGCTTTGCAATATTCGAAATCGCCGTTACGGGATATCGAGATGTCCTCGGCGGGCTTATCCAGACGCAACACGAACTGGTGATCTCCAGCCAACACATCGGCACGAATAGAGAGATACTGTTCGTTTTTAAAGACCCTCACGACCCTTCCATCGATAAGTGCAGTCCCAGAGGCGCCGGGGGCCGCAAAGTGAAACGAAAAAAGTGGATGCGCTGAGTTGCTCGGGATGTCACGTCGCGCGGTCATGCAGAAGCTGTACGGGCCGGTGGAGTCGCCACCCGCCAGATCGCTTTGCACGAATTTTTCGAGCGAAGGCGAATCCGAAGCAAGACTGGGAATCCCCGGCTATGCGCAACTACAAAGACGCATAGCCCAAACAACACTGCTGATAACATACCGCCCAAAAACAGCAGAGCCGGATTCAGCGATCGTTCGGCCAAAAGCTGAAACGAAGATTCGCCGTTGACGGGTTGTGCAAGTGCGATTGGCATTGTTGGCGCCTCGCTGTATTCGCGGGGCAGCGATATTGCGAGATCCATCAGCAGATCCAGCCAAAGACGCAGACCGGAAAGAAATCCTTTTTCATCGCGGGCGCGATCACGAACCAGACGCAGCGCTTCGTCGCCGTATGTCCGGCGGAAATGGTCCGGATAGAGCTTTAACAGAAGATCGTAGAGCTTTTCAGACATCCGCCCCTCGCAATATGCGTTTTGCCCGGGCAATTCGGAGAGTCTGGGCGAGCCCTTCCACCTCCGATCGAACCAGCTTGAGACCTGCGGACGTCAGGTGGTAATAACGACGGCGCTCTGAACTGTCCTCCGGGCCGGAGTCATCATCCAGTTCCTCGATAAGATTCGCTTCCAGCAGTGTTCGAAGCGACCCGTACAACGTCCCCGGTCCCAATCGCACGCGTCCGCATGTCTGCTGCTCAACTTGCCGCATGATGGCGTAACCATGAAGATCTTCACCTGCTAAGGCCAGAAGGATGTTAAAGGCCGCCGAGGGCAATGGATCGAGCTTTCGTTTTGGCATAACGAAAAACGATATATCGATAAACGATCATAAACATACTTTGCTCCCTTGTCAAGGGCCGCGTCGGCACTTCTGCGGAAAGGTCACAATGTGGCCTCACAAATCGATGACTACATCGCCAATCGGCTGTGAGCAGCAAATGAGAACATTGCCTTCGGCGGGTCTGTCGAGCAGCTCGGCCCATAGACGACTGCTCCCGAAACCAAGCCGCTCTCGCAGTTGTGACAGACGCCCGTGCGGCACGACCAACGCGCCGGAACGTCGCACGCTTCGGCCAGTTCCAATATGCTCTGGTAGGCCGACATCTTCCAGTGCGCGGCAATGCCGCTGCGCGCAAACGTTACCAGCGGACCGCTTTTGGCGTCGTCGGCGGGCACGTGTGGAGCTCGCTTCGCTGCCCCGACAATCCCAGGGGTCATCGGCTCGCTGCCGTTGAAGATTTCGATGCGAACCCGCTCCGCCGCGACGCCGAAAGTCGAGAGAGCTGTCTTCATATCCGCCATGAAGCGATTCGGCCCACAGACGTAAACGTCCGACTCTGGCGTAACTCCGGCCTCGGTGAAGACCGATGGCGACAGATGACCCGCGAAGTCGAAATCCTCGCCAACTTTCTCGCCCGGACCCGGCCTGCTGTAA
>CAVPSN010000022.1:0-148644 GCA_963708385.1 Bryobacterales bacterium
AAGACCGGCAAGCTTATGCTTTAATTCACACCGATGGCGGCGATCGCTGATTTCTCTGGGTTGGCGCAATCACTTATGAGATTTCATGCGATGTATAACGATCCGGTTCGGCGCGCCCGTCGATGACTGAAACCGCACCCTTGAGATCGTGGCTGCCAAAGCAGTCTCCCAGTCTGGCGATTCCGCTACCCGCAATGCCCTATCCTAGGAATTGGAGGCCCTATGTACCCCATCAAGAAGGGTAAGTTTGCCCCGCAAGCCCACGTTGGCATCCCCGAAGGAACTTACGAAGAGGAGCACGGCCGAAAAGGCTTTTATGGCAAAAGCTCCCACCTTTATCATGCGCATCCACCCACCAACTGGATTCGCTTTGAAGGCAAGCTGCGTCCACACCTTTTCGACTTGAATCTCCTCGCGCCGAGCGATTGCCACGATCCCCAAGGCATGCCCGTCGCCTTCCTCGGCAACAATGACGTCAAGCTATACGTTTCGCGCCGCTCACAGCCCATGCCGTTCTACTACCGCAACGCCGATGGTGACGAGTTGCTCTTCGTGCATCGAGGCCAGGGCATAATCGAAACCGATTTCGGCCCGCTCGATTTCGAACCCGGCGATTACATCGTATTGCCGCGCGCCGTAACCTACCGCCTCATCCCCGAGACGCAGGACAATTTCTTCCTCATCACCCAATCGCGCACCGAGTTCGAGCAGCCCGATAAGGGACTCATCGGCCATCACGCCCTCTACGATCCCGGCGTAATAACAATTCCCGAGCCAAAGCCGGCGCTCGACGACAACCGCGAGTGGGAGGTCCGCATCAAGGTCGAAGACGAAATCTCGAAAGTGTTCTACCCGTTCAACCCCATCGACGTCGTGGGCTGGAAGGGCAATCTCACCGTGTGGAAGCTCAACATGCGTGACATCCGTCCCATCATGAGCCACCGCGCGCATCTACCGCCGAGCGCGCACACGACCTTTGTAACTGATGGCGCCGTGGTATGCAGCTTTCTGCCGCGCCCGCTGGAGCAGGATCCGGAAGCGCTGCGCGTGCCTTTCTTCCACCGAAATACCGATTACGACGAGTTCATCTTCTATCACGACGGCGATTTTTTCAGTAAAGACAACATCAAGCCGGGATACGCCACGCTCCATCCCCGCGGCATTCATCATGGCCCTCATCCCAAGGCGCTGGCCAATCAGTCGAAAAAGACGCAAACCGATGAATACGCGGTGATGCTGGACGGGCTGAATCCAATCCACGTGCTGCCGGCAGGGGAGAAAGTCGAGTGGCAGGACTACTGGAAGAGTTGGATTCCCAAAGGGTAAATCCCGTAAGTCATTTAAGTGAATAGCCGCTTGCGACGGGCCCTCTCCAGTATGTAGAATGCCGGAATGATGAAAACTCATGTAGTCGCAACATTGCTCGGCGGACTGCTAACGGTTGGGGCGGTCGCGCTGGCTCAGCCAAAGAAAAATGTCTCCGCAGCGCGCCATCCAAATATCGCCGCCGCGCAGCGCCTAAGCCAGCAAGCTTATGAAAAGATTGTCGCCGCGCAGCAGGCCAATGAGTGGGATATGCAGGGCCACGCCCAGAAGGCCAAAGAGCTTCTCGATCAAGTCAATAACGAATTGAAGGAAGCGGCCCAGGCGGCTAACAAGAACGCAAAATAAAGCGCACTCAGCCGAGCCCCTGCTTAGGAGTCATCCTAACACCCGCTATTGAAGCGCCCTTGTATAAGGGCGCGATATTCGCTCCGCCTTCGCCCTCGGTTTTTCAACTCGCTCCATTTCATCGGCCGTGTCCGGTAACGCTTCTTACCGCAGCGGCGTCCACATCATTTGGAGAGGCCTTAATGTTTGAATCGATTGGCATGCCCGAATTGATGGTGATTCTCGTGTTGGCCATGGTGCTGTTCGGCGCAAAGAAGGTTCCCGAGCTTGGCAAAGGGTTAGGCGAAGGAATCCGCAATTTCCGCGCGTCCCTGAAGGGCGGGACCGAAGAGGGCCCGAACAACGCATAGCCCTCCCCTTCCTCACCGCCTCCGATGATCTCGACGCCGGACATACATCCCGGTCTAGCCCGCTACGTCACCCGGCGCGACGCGCTCCGTCTCGCCGCCGCTGCTTTCGGCGTAAGTCTGGCGCGAGGACAGGACGAAACCGTCTTCACCACGAACGTCAAAGTGGTCAACGTCCTGGCGACCGTGCGCACCAAAAAGGGCGCGCTGGTGAGCGATCTCGGCAAAGACGATTTTTCGCTCGCCGAAGACGGCCATCCTGAATCCATCCGCTATTTTTCGCGCGAGACCGATTTGCCGCTCACGATCGGCCTGATGGTGGATACCAGCGGCAGCCAGCGCCGCGTGCTGAATTCGGAGCGCGGCGCCAGTCTGCGCTTCCTCGACCAGGTGATACGGCCCAAAACCGACAAGGTCTTCATTATGCAGTTTGACAGCGCCGTGCAACTGCGTCAGCCGCTCACCTCTGTCGTGGGAAAGCTGGATGATGCCATGGCCTACGTGGATACCGAAACCGAGAAGCAGGTCCGCATGCAGAACGGCGGCGGCACGCTCCTCTACGACGCCGTGGCGCAGGCCTCGAACGATGTAATGAAGAAGTTGACCGGCCGCAAGGCCCTAATCGTCCTTTCGGACGGCGTGGATTTCGGCAGTTCCGGAAGCCTTGACGACGCCGTCGAGGCCGCGCAACGCGCCGACACGCTGGTCTATTCGATTCTTTACGCCGACCCGGCCGCCTACGGGCTCTTCGGCGGTCACGACGGCCGGAACGTAATGCAGCGCCTGGCAAGCGATACCGGCGGCAGCTTCTTCGAGGTATCGAAGAAGCAGACCGTGGACCAGATGTTCGAGATCCTGCAGAACGAACTGCGCACGCAATACAACTTAGGCTACGTATCGGACAAGCCCGTCACCCTATCCGAATTTCGCGCCATTCAACTCACAGCGAAGCGAACCGGCCTCGTTGTCCAGGCGCGCAAACGCTACTGGGCGCAGCGATAACGTTTCGCACCCCGGAATATGTGGGGCAGCCCTTCCGGGCTGCCGCCTGGCTTCCGCCCGGCGCTCCACAAGCGCAGAGAACCCTGCGATTGCCACAAAATCAGCACGCGTCCGCCGTCACTATATAACGCGAATCTCATAACGCCCGTTCCCGCCTCTCCTCCTCCAGACGCTATACTTCCCCTGATGCCCCGGAGTCTTCCTCTCCTTCGCTCGCGCCGATGGCGAGACCCAGGCCGCTGAACTCGGGGCCGCCTCACCCTCGACGTCTTTCCTCGAAGGCGGCATAAGCTGGTGGAAGCAAATCGCCGGCGCCATCGAGTCCGTCGAATTCCTGATCCTCCTCATGACGCCGGCCGCCCTCGCATCCGGCAACTTCCTGAGGAGTGGCGCTACACGCGCCAGCAAGGCGTCTGCGTCTATCCGGTGAAGGGCGCGCCAGACGCCTAGCTGCGCTTTTCGGAAATGCCGCGCCGGATGGTTTGCCCCTCGCAACGTTCTATTGCGATGCGGCCTCACGATGTTGTTGGCTCGCAGGCCGGCAAAAAATCATCGCCCACGATAACACCGGCCGGCTGCATTTCCTCCTTCTCGAGGAGTGACTCGACGCTCAGCTCACCGAGCCGCTCCGTAAGCAGCCAGTTTCGCCGGTCGCAGACTTTCAAAAAAATGTTTTGCTGATTCCAAATTACTTACACTCCAAACTGGCAAAATCCCTTTTCCGCGCCCGTTAAGATCGAATCGGGGGAACAAACTGATGTCTCCCCCCGAAAGGAATGTCACCCATGCCAGAATTCGACGAACCGATCACTACCGATAACCCAACCCCCGATGAACCCATCCGCAAACCCATCAGCGAAGCCAAGCTACGCGCCAACCGGGCGAACGGACGGCTCAGTCGTGGCCCTGTAACTGAAGCAGGGAAGCGCCGCTCCAGCCTCAATGCCACCCGCTCTGGTCTTCATGGCCAGATCATCTGCGGCACTGAGGAAGAACTCGTAGTCCTCCAGAAACACACGTCCGACGTCCGCACCGAACTCGCGCCCCTCGGCCCAACCGAGAGCTTTCTGGCCACCTCCATATCGGACAACATGTTCAGAATTAACAGAATTCGCGCGCTTGAGGCAGGCATTTTCGCCAGCGGTTTCCGCGCCAATATCGATTCCTTCGACGCCGGCCATCCAAGGACCCTCACACGGAGGACACTTCCCTTGTCGCTCACCATTACAGGTCTCTCGAAGACCTATCCCAACGGCGTAAAAGCCCTGAAGAACCTTTCGCTCACCATCGGTAACGTGATGTTCGGTCTCCTCGGGCCGAACGGGGCCGGCAAGAGTTCGCTCATGCGCACCGTCGCCACGCTGCAAGACCCCGATTCCGGGTCCATCGATCTCGACGGCATCGACGTGCTCAAGCAAAAGGATGAAGTTCGCAAAGTCCTCGGCTATCTGCCGCAGGAGTTCGGCGTCTACCCCAAAATCTCCGCCGTCGATATCTTGCAGCACCTTGCGGTGATGAAAGGCGTGACGAACAAAACTGAGCGCAAACAGATGGTGGATGCCATCCTGAACCAGACCAATCTCTGGGATGTGCGTAAGAAATCGCTCAGCACTTATTCCGGCGGAATGAAGCAGCGCTTCGGCATCGCGCAAGCGCTGCTGGCCAATCCGAAACTGATCATCGTGGATGAGCCCACCGCCGGTCTCGATCCCGCCGAGCGCAATCGCTTCCTCAACTTGCTCAGCGGCATCGGCTCGAATGTCACGGTGATCCTCTCCACCCATATCGTCGAAGACGTCCGCGAGCTGTGCCCGCGCATGGCCATCATTTCGAATGGCGAACTGCTGCTCGAAGGCTCGCCAGCCGCAGGCGCTCGATTCGCTCGACGGAAAGATCTGGTCCAAGGTGGCCGCCACCGACGACGAACTTCGCGCGCTCGAAACAAACTTCAATGTCATCTCCACCCATCTCGTCGCCGGCCAACATGAGGTGCGCGTCTACGCCGAATCGCAACCCCGGCGACGGCTTCCGGCCTGTGGATTCCAGCCTGGAAGACGTCTACTTCCTGAACCTCGCCGCAACAGGCGAAGAACTGATCAAGGTTAAGGAGACGATGAGATGACTGTTTTGGGAGTTCTTCACTTTCGAGCTCAAGTTCCGTTTCAAGAGTCTCTCGACATACATCTATTTTCTGGTCTGGTTCGCCTTCAACTTTCTCAATGTCGCCAGTGAAAGCTTCGGCCCCATAGGCGGCTCCAACGGCAAAGTGCTGCTCAACGGACCGTACGCCAACATCTTTAACGATATCGGCATCAGCTTCTTCGGCGTGATCGTCATCGCCGCCATCTTCGGCACCTCCATCCTGCGCGATTTCCAGCGCGACGTCATCCAGATTCTCTTCACCAAGCCCATCTCGAAGCTCGCCTATCTCGGCGGCCGCTGGGCCGGTTCGTTCGTGGCCACCGTGTTCGCATTTAGCGGCTTGCTCCTCGGCGAATTTCTCGGCACTCTCGCGCCTTGGGCCGATCACGCCCGCATCGCGCCCAATCATCTCTCCTGGTATCTTCAGCCGTTCTTCTCCATCGTTGTCTTCCAGATCTTCTTTCTCGGCTCGCTCTTCTTTCTGGTGGCCGCGCTATCGCGCAAGATCTTCATCGTCTACTTGCAGGGCGCGGCGATCTTCATGCTTTACCTCTCGGCGTCAGCCATCTTCAGCGCTACGCGGTCGCTCGAGCATTTCTGGTCGGGCATTCTCGATCCCGTAGGCTATCTCTATAACGACGCCATCACGCGCTACTGGACTGTCGTCGAACGCAACACGCTGCTCTATTCCTGGTCGTTGCACTCGGCCAACGGAGTATTCCTGTACAACCGCCTGCTGTGGGGGTCAGTCGGATTGATTTCGCTCATCGCCGTCTGGAAGCTCTTCCCCATGTCGGTGGAGGCGCTGACCATGCAGTCCAGCGGCAAGCGCGCCGCGCTGGCTCGCGCGCAGGAGCTTAACACGGTCGCGGCGCGGCGTAGCCTGGTCGCGGCGAAACGTCCCACAGTGCATCAAGTCTTCGGCTTCCGAACCACCGTCGCCCAACTCCTCTCGCTCACTCGTCTGCGCATTTCGAATATCCTGCGCGAGGTGCCATTCTGGGGCATCATGATCCTGATGGCTGGGATCGCCATCAACAACGGCCACTATGCCGGCCATGTGGCCGAAGTGAACGTCTGGCCCGTCACTTACTTGATGCTTCAATCGGTGGAAGGCGGCGCCGAGCTCTTCTTCTACATCGTCGCCGCGCTGTATGCCGCCGAGCTGATCTGGCGCGAGCGAGACACGCGCTTTTCAGGCATCCACGATGCGCTCCCGTTCGCGGAAACCACTGACTGGTTCTCAAAGTTACTCGCCCTCTGTTTTGTCGAGTTTGTTCTGCTCACAGTTACGGCGCTTTGCGGCATTGCGATGCAGACGGTCGCCGGCTATTACAACTATGAGCTGGGCCAGTATGCCAAGGAACTGTACCTCGTGACGTTCCCGCAGGTGCTGACGTTCGTCCTGCTGGCGATGTTCCTCCAGACCGTCGTATCGAACAAATTTATCGGACATGGCATCGTCATCGGCGTCGCTGTCATCACGCCGATCCTGTCAAGCTTCGGCTGGGAAAATACGCTTTACCTCTACGGCAACACACCGCCTTACACTTATTCGGATATGAACGGCTACGGGCATTTCGTACCGGCGCTGTTCTGGTCCATCGTTTATTGGCTCTCCATCTCGTGCCTTCTTGCGACGCTCTCCATCGCGCTCGCCCGCCGGGGCCCGGACGATGGATGGCCCGCGCGCTTCCGCCTCGTCTTGCAGCGCGCACCGCGCCTTGTCCCTGCCACTGTGATCTTCTTATTGATAGCGGCGGGAAGCGGTTCCTGGTATTACTACAACGCTCACGTGCTGAATGAATATCTCACTGCCAAGGACCGGCGCCACATCCAAGCCGGCTACGAACGCGATTTCAAGAAATACGAGAACCTCCCGCTACCCAAAGTCGTCGCCGTCGATGCCGACATCGATATCTTTCCCGAGCGCAGGTCGTTTTCCGGCCACGGACATTTCCTCCTTCAGAACAAGACGGCGAAACCAATCGGCCAGGTACATCTCACCAACCAGATGCAATCGGCCTCGGGCGTCCATTTCGACCGCCCTTTTCACATAGTCTTCAGCAGTCCGCGAGCGCTCTACGCGATTTATCAACTCGATTCGCCGCTCGCGCCGGGGGAAAAGCTCAACCTTACGTTTAACGTGGGATATACCAGCCGCGGCTTCAAGGACGGCAGCGAACGGCCCGAACTCGCTTATTCCGGCACCTTCTTCGACAGCAGCTACTTCCCCACAATCGGCTACGACTCGAACATTGAGCTGGACGACCCCCGCCGTCGCCGTGAAGAGAAGCTGCCCGAAATGGAGTTACTACCTCATCGCGGCGACCCCGAGGGCGAAGTCACCAACCTCTTCACGCCCCAGTCCGATTGGATCAGTTACCGCACCACCGTCAGCACATCGGACGACCAGATCGCGCTCTCGCCGGGTTACCTTACGCGCGATTGGCGCGCGAATGGCCGCCATTACTTCACGTACGACATGGGAAACGTGAAAACGCTCGATTTCTATTCCTACGTCTCCGGCCGTTACAACGTCAAACGCGAGATGGTTCAGGGCGCAGCGAGCCCTATCGCAATCGAGGTTTACTACACGCCCGCGCACACTTTCGACGTCAACGACATGATCGCGGCGTCCAAAGCCGGTCTAGCCTACTATGAGCAAAACTATAGCCCCTTCCAATTCCGGCAATATCGCATCCTCGAATTCCCGCGCTACCGCAGCTTTGCGCAATCGTTTCCCAATACTATCCCTTTCTCCGAAGGCATCGGCTTCATCGGCCGCCTGGAGAAACCCACCGATATCGATTTCACTTACTTCGTCACTACGCACGAGTTGGGCCACCAATGGTGGGCGCACCAGTTGATCGGCGGACGCGTCGAAGGGTCGAACATGATGTCGGAGACGCTGGCGGAGTATTCAGCGTTGATGGTGATGCAGCATCGGTATGGCCGCGATAACATGCATCGCTTCCTCAAGCATGAACTCGACGGTTATCTGCGTGGACGCGCCGGTGAAATCCGCCGCGAGCGGCCGGTCGTTCTTGTGCAAAATGAACCCTATGTCTGGTATCAGAAAGGGGGGCAAGTCATGTATACCCTGGCGGACTACATTGGCGAGGATAAACTCAACTCAGCGCTGCATAACTTTCTAATGCAATACCGCTACGCCAACGCCAGCGATTCGCAGTCGGGGCCTTATCCCGATACGCGCCAGTTCATCGCTGCCCTACGAGCGCAAACCCCGACGGAGCTGCAGTATTACATTACGGACGCTTTCGAGAACATTGTGCTCTATGACAACAAAGCCGTCTCGGCCACCGTGACTCCCACAGCAGACCACAAATACAGAGTCACGCTCAGCGTGAAGGTTCGTAAGATCCAAGCCGACGGCAGTGGAAAGGAAACTCCCATGCCGCTGCACGACCTGATCGAAATCGGCGTCTTCAACGGCAAAAAGGACGAAGAGAAGCCGCTCTATCTCAAGAAGGAATGGCTGACCAAACCCGAGCAGACCTTCGAGATGATCGTCGACCAGATGCCGACACGCGCCGGTATCGATCCTTTTAACAAGCTGATCGATCGCGACGCGGAAGACAACTGGATGGAGGTTACCAAGCGGTGAACGTTTGCCCGCTCGGCCCTATTTCCGCAACTCCGCAATCTTCGCCCGCAGTTGCGGCCCCTGCGGCCAATCGGGATGGTAGCGCAGAAACTCTTCCATCCTATCGGCGGCCGCGCTCTTGTTACCTTGGCGGACGTAGATCTCGGCCAGAAGCAGTTGTGGATGCGAGAAGTGCGCCGGGTCGATCGCGCGGGCCCGCTCCAACTCCTTCGCGCCGCCGGCTAGATCGCCCAGTTCAAAGCAATTCATGCCCATTTGCGAGTGCGCTAATGCATCGTTGGGCCGTGCCGCCATCGCCATCGCGTTATACTTCCACGCCTCCTCGGCGCGATTCACCGTCACCAGGACTCCGCCCAAGTTCACCAGCGGCTCGTACGCCTGCGGATCGTGCTCCAGCGCTGCACGAAAATACTGCTCGGCGCGGTCGTAGTGTTTTGTCTGATAGGCGATCGTACCAAGCTCGTTCCACGCGTCGACGAACTGAGGAGCCAGCGCAACCGCTTCCTCCAGCCTTTGCGTTGCGCCATCGCCATCGTGACGCCCCAGATCCCTGTGGGCCTCTTCGTAATCGCGCTGCGCCTTGGCCGGGATGGCCAATTGCGCCGTGGAAACCGAATGCCTGCGGCGCAGCGCATCGGCCAGCGCAAAGTCAGAATCCTGGAAGGTAAGATCGAGCGCGATTCTGCCGCGTGCATCGGCCGCGCTCAGCCCTATTTCAATGGTCTTGCGCGCCTCGCCACGGTCCGGCGAGAATATCGAGACGGTGTAAGGCCCGGCCCGCAGCTTCTTGAATTGAAACCGTCCGCCTTCGTCGCTGAGTGTAGAAGCGGTGAACGGAAAAAGCATCGCCGAAGAGCATGACCGATGCGCGCTCTTCCGGGTGCAGGCGCCCGGCCAGATCGAACGCCGTCTCCGCCGGCCAAGCCGCACAGGCCAGCAGAACGGAGGTCAACAGTAGAAGCATTTGATCGCTTCGATTCTACTGCCTCACGCCCACTCGAATCGAATCGCGTGGTCGAACGGCGTGTAGCCCGTGATGTAGACGCACGGCCCCGGCAGCTTCGGCTCGGCGCCACGCAATTGAGTGAGCAAGTGTGGTGCTGCTCCCGGGCCGAAACGGATCGCATCGCCGCCCACGCGATAGACGCCGTAGTCGCGCTCCAGCAGCCATGACGATTCGGCGTGCGGCGCCGGCCGGCAGCCCTCCAGCTTTCCACCTTCGCGAAACGCGATCTCGATAGCCAACGGCACGCCCGCAGTCCCGCGCGATTCCATACGCAGTTCGAATCCGTTCTTGAGTTCGGTAACTGTCGCCGTCTGCTCCAGCCGGCATAACTGCGTCTGTGCCCTCGTCGCACGCACTTCGGTCCAGTTACGATAAGTCACAGGCTGAGAGACCGGCTGGTAGTAAGGCGCCTCCAGCCGTTGCCGAAACACATAGCCGTCCTCCTTGGATGACGACTCCGGTACAAACTGCCCTTTCCCGAAGAACGAAGTTGCGAAACGCACAGCGTCGATTACGGCGGCTCCATTGCGTAGACTGAAGAAGCGGCTGTTGTCCTTCAGAACCATGGTGGCGTCGCGCGATCCGCGGCGGATCCGCGCCAGCCCTGCCAAGGGAAACGTGCGCTCGTAATCGTTCGGGATCGGCGAACGCTCTGGCAAACGGCCGGCCAGTTCGGGATACTCCAATAGCGCCGAGAGCCTCACCGCTTCCGGCCCGAGCAATCGCAGCACCGAAGACTCGCGGCCATCGCCGCCGTGAATGGCGAGATAAGTCAGCGGAAACCAGTAATTTACCATCGTCCCGCGCACATACTGATCCTGCCGGCGCGAGACTTTAGTCACTACTTCGCCATCGGGATGCAGCAGATAGAGCATGGCATCGAAGTTGCGACGGACGGGCGCGAGTAACTCGGGCCGCTTCAGCTTCGCCGCCATCACGCACAAAGCGCGATCGGTAATCGCGTTGTAAGTCACTGTGCTGCGCTCAATGAATTGACCGTCGCCGTCGATATCGATTCCCTCCGCCAGCCATTGGCCAATGCGCCGAACGTACGACGCGTCGGGAAATACGCTATTGATCTGAGCCAGCGCCGAAGAAACTACCCACCGATGATTGGGCGTATGGATGCCGCCCGCCGCCAGGCCGGCCCCTGCCTTCACTAGAAAGGGCCGTAAGTTCTGGACCAATTCGCCGATGCCGTAGAGCTGTCCGATAGCCGCCGCGGTCGCCACACTGTGGACTACGAACCCGGTATCGGGCGGCGAGTTGAAGTTGGTCGAGAGCAGGTCGATGTTGCCCTCTGGGCTCTGCGACCGCTCGAGAAATCGCGCTGCCAGACGGATACGGTCGAGCAACTCCGAATCCCCATGAAACTTCGATTGCGGGCAGGCAAATGAAGCGGCAAGTGTTTCGACCAAGCCGCCCGCCGCCCCCGCGCTGTGCATCAAATAATCGTCCGGCACGCTGCCGGCCCACGGGCTTTGAGCATCGGTGATTTGCGCGCGCATCAGCTTGCGCACTGCGTCGTCGTTGCGGTCGACGATGGCCTGTTCGACTTGTGGCGCGGCTGCGGCGCCGCGCAGCATGGCGGCTGCGCCGGCTGCGAGCATCGCCTCGCGGCGGGTAAAGCGAGTCATGACGCTTCAGGATACCTTGCGCACCACCGCCATGGACTCCCCACTAATACCGCCAACTCTTCGTATCCGCCCCCGCCGGCGCCGTCTTCAGCATATGCTCCATCATCACCGGCATCATCCGCTGTTGCAGCGTCCCGTTCGCCACTTGCGAGGGCAGAAAGCTATCGCCGGTGTAGCCATGAGGACGTCCCGGACCAAAATCGAATGTCGCGTCCGCGTACGGACCTTTTCCCGGCTCGCGCGTGGAATCGAGATACTGCTGCGTCAGATGCACCGCGCGCTCCAGATAGTAAGTATCCGCTTCGCCGACCGCGAAATGCAGCTTACCCGCTAACTTGGGACCGAGCGTCTTCCAATCGCGCTGCATGATGTAATCCAGGTCGTAGTGTTCCTTCCAATACTCCGCCACCTTGTGATCGATCGCGCCGGTCTTCGGATCGATAATCAGCGCCGGGTATCCATCCTCGCCCACGGGACTATAAACCGCCTGCCAGATATCGAACTGTTCGCCCGAGCGTCCGCGCGTGCCCAGCACCAGTTCGTAACGCAGCGCATCGTCCATATCGGAGCTGATGGTGCCGTCCGAGTCGCGCATCATGGGAATCGGCACGCGCTTCCATTGACTCTTGGCGAAGAACGCGTTGTCGTCCTTGTACAGATTCACCATGGCATAGGCGCGGAAATCGATCGGGTCGGGACAGAAGATCCACGCTCCATTGAAGAAATCTGGATAGAGCACCTGCAGCGCCATCGCGCGCCATCCGCCCGTGCTGCCTCCATAGACCGTACGCGCCCACGGCTCGCCGATGCCGCGGAATTGCTTCTCCACGTACGGATAAAGCTCTTGAATGAGAGCGTCGCCATAGGGGCCGACATTCGCCGAATTCACCGCATAAGAATCGTCGTAGAACGGGTTCGCATCCTGGGTGAGTACGATCAGCATGCGCGGCAACCTACCGCTCGTCCAGTCCTGGTAAAGCTTATAAGGATACTCGCCGCCTCCGCGCCCACCTCGTCCACCTCCGCCGCCCGCCGCCGGCGGCTCTGTGCGAAATGCCGTGAACGTCGCTTGAAAATGGCCCTGCGAATACATCACGGGATAGTGTGCGTTGGGGTGCTCATCGAATCCGTCGGGCAGAAGTACGATGGCGCCCAGGTACATCGGCCGTCCCCAGAAGGCCGTGAGTAACTTACTCTGAATCCGCACGTGCTTGATGAACTTGGTATCCTTCGGCGGCTCAATCGCTAGAATCGTCTTAGTCAGCTCGATCTTGACCAGTCGGGACGAGGCTGGGTCCACATGCACCTTCGCCGGTTCGCTATACAAATTGCCGGGCTTGCGGCTCCAATGCTGTCCTTCTCCCTGATCCATCGGCAGCTTGATCGTCCGGCCGTCGCCGCGGTGGACCGTTTCGTAGACGTTGAGCACTGCTTGCACGGTGTAATCGCCGGCGGGAACCTGGCCCAGGCTTTCACGCGGATAACCGAGCGTAGCTCCATCGATCACCGCGCTACGTGCGCTATCCACATCCACGCCGAACATCTGCTGTGTTCCCAAGCCTTCGCTCACCGCGTTGCGCGGTTCGCCGTTGGCGGTGGAAACAATCAGCACCACGTGGCCATCCATGGGCTTGGGCCACGAGATCTCAAAGCGCAGCGGGGACTTCGGTTGGGCGAAGAGCGCGGCGGAAAACAACAGCAAAGCGGCGGCGAAACGCATGGAACTAGCGTAACCCAGTAAGGCGCTTCCGCGTGTTCCGGCGGACGGACGTGCGAGACTTGGTTCAGGATCGAGGGACTGAATGACAGTTACTTACGACGCGATAATCATTGGAACCGGTCAAGCCGGCCCCTTTTTAGCGGCTCGTCTGGCCAAGGCCGGGATGAAGGTTGCCATCGTCGAACGCAAACTCGTTGGCGGAACCTGCGTCAACACCGGTTGTATCCCCACGAAGACTTTAGTCGCGAGCGCCTATGCCGCCCACATGGTCCGGCGCGCCTCCGAGTTCGGCGTGGATGCTGGCGGTTGCACCGTTGACATGAAGCGCGTCAAGGCGCGAAAAGACGCCATCTCGGCGAAATCGCGGACCGGTCTGGAGTCATGGCTCGGCAATATGGAAAACTGCACCCTGTATCGCGGCCAGGCCCGCTTTGAATCGCCGCAAGAAGTGACCGTGGGAGCGGACCGCTTGCAAGCTCCAAAGATCTTCATCAACGTCGGTGGCCGCGCCGTGCGGCCTGAGATGCCGGGGCTTACCGATATCGAATATCTCACCAACAGTTCCATGATGGAAGTCGACTATCTTCCCAGGCATCTCGTCATTGTCGGCGGTAGCTATATTGGGCTGGAATTCGGGCAAATGTATCGCCGGTTCGGAAGCGAAGTCACGATCATCGAAATGGGCGACCGCCTGATCCATCGCGAAGACGAGGATGTGTCCGCGGCCATCAAGGAGATCCTGGAACGGGAGGGCATCGACGTGCGCCTCAATGCGAAGTGCGTCAGCTTTTCCAAACGCGGCGAGGAGACTGTCGTTCATTCGGATTGCGCCGAGGGCCCAATGGATGTCGCCGGCTCCCATGTTCTACTGGCGGTTGGGAGGCAACCGAACACCAGCGATCTGGGCCTGGAGAAGGCCGGCGTCTCCGTAAATGAACGCGGATACATTACGGTGGACGATCAATTACGAACAAGCGCTCCGGGCATTTTGGCCATGGGTGACTGCAACGGCAAAGGCGCATTCACTCACACGTCTTATAACGATTTTGAGATTGTAGCCGCGAACTTGCTGGATAACGATCCCAGGCGAGTCAGCGATCGCATCCCCTGTTACGGGTTATACATCGATCCGCCGCTGGGGCGCGCCGGCATGACCGAGGCGGAGGTCCGCCACACAGGCCGCGCCGCGCTCGTAGGCAAACGTGCCATGACAAAAGTGGGCCGCGCGGTCGAGAAAGGCGAATCGCAGGGCTTTATGAAAATTGTGGTGGATGAAAAAACGAAGGAGATTCTGGGCGCCGCCATTCTGGGAGTGGGTGGCGATGAAGCTGTTCACTGTATTTTGGATGTGATGTACGCCAAGGCGCCCTACACAACCATTCAAAGAGCCGTCCACATTCACCCTACCGTCTGCGAGTTGATTCCGACGATGTTGGGTGATCTTAAACCCCTCGGCAGCTGAGACCAGAGGCAGCGCCGCGCCTCTGGGGAGAAGCGCGGCGCGGTTGGTTAGAAGCTGAACTTGCCCGTGATGACAATCACGCGGCCAGTTACTAAGGCGCCTTGTCCCGAACCGTAAATGCTGGTCGGCGGAGCAATGTCGCCGCCGGTCGTGCCCAGCGTGCCCGAAGTAATCGAAGCCGTGGGGTTCGAGAAATTCGGGTGATTCAGGGCATTGTAGAATTGCGCGCCGAGTTCGATGTTCATCTTTTCATGGATGAAAAACTTCTTCGTCACGTTGGTATCGAGGTTGAAGAAGCCGGGCCCGCGGAAAACGCCAGGCCCGGTCTCGCCGAAATTCGTCTGGATGGGCGTCGAAACGCCGGAAGTCGAATTGTAGGTTTCGAATTGGCTCGTGGTGAAGCACGGCGGCGCGGAGGAACCATGCACCGCGGTACAGTTAGTGGCGATATTCGGGTCGATCACGGTTGCGAGGAACGTGCCGCTGAAACCGCCGCCGGAGTTGATCTGTGCGTTGATCTTGCTATCCGACGATGAGAACGGCGTTCCGCTATAGATATACATCTTGGCGCCGAACGTCCAGCCGCCGGCTACGAAGTTCATATACTTGTTGCCGAACTTTGGTTCCTGCCAAATCAGGTCGGAAGTCACAGCGTTGCGGCGGTCGATGGGGAGGTTCCCGTAGCCAAACGCCAGATTGTACGGATTGTAGACCGTCGTGAGCCCGAGCGCGTGCGACCACGTGTAGCCGATCTGGCCCTGCAGTCCGTGGCTGAACGCGTGACGAAGTTGGACAGTGAGGCCATCGTAGTTCGAGTAACCCTGCGTCAGGATCTGCGTCACAGTCAGGAAGCGCGGGTCCGGCGCGGCGGTTGGTAAACCGGCGAAGCTGGTCCCGTAGTATTTGTTCGTGCCGTTTGAGAGCTGCAGGAACGCATTGGCGAAGCCGTTCGAAAGCGAATTGTCGTATCCATGGTTCCCGTTGTAGGTCACGGCGAGCACGTTGTGCTGCGTAATTGGATGTTCGATCGAGAGACTCCACTCTGTTACTTTCGGAGCGACGAAGTTATTCGGCGCCGAATAGAAGTTAGGGGCGCTGAACGGAATCTTACCCAACGCTGTTTGCAGTTGAGCGAGGGTATCGCCCGCCGAGAACCCGCCGCGGAAAACGTTGGCCGCCGCCGCGGCTGCATACGCGGAGCTGGCCGGATCGCTCGCCGGTCCGGCTTCGCCGAACGTTACCGTCGGGCTGAATACGCTGGGGGCGTTGCGGAAAACGCTTGATGCCACACTGGCCGCGAACAGATTGGCAAAGAGGCCGATGCCGCCGCGGATCACCGTCTTGCCTTGGCCGAAGGGCGACCAGGCGAATCCGAACCTGGGTTCCGGAATCACCTCTTCCAAATTCTGGTAGAGATTGTGCAAGCCGGTGCTGATGGTCTGATTGTAGGGAATGCTGGCCCCGCCGACATAACCGGCCGTGCCGAATTCCTGATTCGAGCGGGCAAAACAATTCTCTACGCAAGCCGGGTTGCCGTCATGCTCGATGCGGAACCCTAGCGTCAGCGTCAGATTGTTGCGCACCTTCCACTCGTCCTGCAGGTAAGCTCCGAGTGAGTTCAGGCGCAGGTGAACCTGATACAGGTTAGGGAAGCTCTGGGCGAAGGAATCGCCCAAGCCCGTGGCATTGATCTGGGCGGTGGAGAAATCGGTCAAATCCGCAAAGGTATATCTTCCTAAGAACGCGGCCTCATTATTGGTAAAGTCAGTGACCTTGTTGTACCGGTAATTGATGCCGCCTTTGAACGAGTGCCTTCCGTGAGTCCAGGTGAGGTCGTCCACAAACTGCGCCTGGCCTACGTCGCGGCCCTGGGGAAAGTTGGTTGCGACGCCGAGCGATGCCCATCCGGCGTCTGAGACGTTAAACGAATCCGGCATCACCGACAGCGCCTTCGATAGGTCCGAGTAGCCGAATTGCGCCTGATACCAGGACGCGGAACCGATGAAGTTATTCACCAGCGTGGGCGTAATCACGGCCGTGTAGGTCAACTGGCCGCTATCCGCGGGCTGATGGCTCAGCTCATTGAGCACCGGGGTAATGAAGCTAGGACCCGTCGCCTGCATACCCCAATCGTAGTTATAGCGGAAGGAGAGCTTGTGCTTATCGGTAACGTTCCAATCTATGCGTGTGGTGAAGAGCGATTCGGAATTCTGTTCACTGGCGTTCGCGCCGAAAGCGTAGGTACAAGGAACGTTGATGCCGAATTGTCCGCCGCCAGGGGCCGCAACAGGCGCATGGCCGCCGCCGCCGTAGAACGTGCCATTACCGCAGCCCAGATGGTTCAGCCCGTCCTGTAGGGGGCCGCTGCCGTTAGTCTCAGGAACCGCGTTCTGGGCGCCGGGGGCATTGTTCCACAGGTTGAAGGCATCCTGATAGAGCGGAAGAGCCGCGGCGGGAATGTGCGCGAGCGTGTAGGTCTGCATCTGCGGCGAAGGAATTTTCACAACGCCGGAATCGGGTAGAGCGTATCGAAGGCTCTCGTAATTGACGAGGAAGAATAACTTGTTCTTGCGTATTGGACCGCCGATCTGGGCGCCAAATTGGTGCGCATCCGACCGCGGCTCCTGTATGCCAGCCTGATTATTAAAGAAATCGTTGGCATTGAAGATCTTGTCGTTGTAGTTGTGGTAGAGATCGCCATGGAAACCGTTGGTTCCGCTCTTGCCCACCCAGTTCACCTGCGCGCCCGCCATGCGTCCGTAGTCCGCGCTGTAGGCGTTGAGCACCACTGCCGCTTCGGCCACTTCGTTCGAGCCCAACGTATTATTGCTGGCGCCCGAATTGTTGATGTTCAGGTAGGGGTCCATGTCATCCGCGCCATTCAACGTGTAGAGAACCGACGCCGTCGGAATTCCGTTAACGCACGCGTTTCCCTGCCCGCATCCGCCGCCCACCAGCACTCCAGGAACCGTGAACATCACGGTGGTGAGGTCGCCGCCGCTCATGGGGAGATTGATTACCTGCGCCGTGCTGATGCCCGTCGAGAGGTTTGCATTTTCAGTTTGCAGAATCGCGGTTTCGGCTCTCACCTCCACCACTTCCGACGTACCCTGCACCTGTAGGCTAAGGTTGACGGTCGCCGCCTGGCCCACCAGCAGGTTTATCTTTTCGATCTTCGATTTCAAACCGGTAGAGCTTGCCTCGATCGTGTAGTCGCCTGGCTTCATCAGCGAGAAGCGGTACTCGCCCTTCTCGTTGGTGACCTGCGTCTGTACGGAATTCTCATCCAGAAACTTTTCGGTGACGGTCGCCTTGGGGACGACTGCGCCGGATGCATCGGTTACCGTTCCGACGATATCGCCGGTGGTCATGGTTTGGCTAAATGCGGCGGGCGCGAACATAAACAACACGCCCGAAAAACAGGTCGCCGCGACATGGCGGCGCCAGTTGCGTCTTGTATCCCTCATATTTATTTTCTAACCTCTTGAAAACTAACTCCGTAGCTTGGAAACTACTCCTGTAGTGAAAAACAACAGCTAAGTTTGCTTTGGTATAGCAGATTTCATAGCCGAACACAAGGGAATGAGGTTAAACGTATTAGAATAAATGAGTTAACTTCTGGAAATGTGGAGCGCGGAGCGAAGTGTAGGGCAAATGCTAATCGCTGGTTGGGTAGTCGGCGAGGACGCGTTACGCCCCAAAGAAAAGAGGCGAACCCGAAGGCCCGCCCCGTTTTGCTTTCCGAAGGCTGTGTCTGTCTAGAACGAAAACGTTCCCGTGAAGACCATCAGGCGTCCCGAAACCGCGGCGCCCTGGCCCGTGCCGTAAATGCTGGTGGGCGGGCCTAGAGTGCTGGTAATTGTTGCCGAAGGCGCCCGATGTAAGGGCTACCCGAAGGATTGGCGAAGTTCGGGTGGTTGAGAACGTTGTAAGCCTGCATGCCCAAAGTAAACTTAAACTTCTCTTTGATGGCGAAAGCTGCGCTGCAACGTCATATCGAGATCGAAGTAGGCTGGGCCGCGGAAGCTATTGGGTGCGATGTTGCCCCAGTCAGTCTGGATCGGGGCGTTGACGCCCGATCCCGGGTAGGTGGCGAAGGCGGTCTTTGGCAGGCACGGCGTACCAATTGCATTGCCTCCATTGCAGCTTGTGTTGAACGCGCTCGGAACCACCAGATCCGCAAGCGGGGTAAGTACGCCCGAAGCGTTGACATCCGTTGCAATCTTGCTGTCGCTGACGCTGAAAGGCGCGCCGCTGTAGAGGTATGTCTTGAAAGCCACTGTCCAGCCTGCGATCAAGCCGTTCACGGCCTTGTTCGATGCCTTGAAGGGCTGGCTCCACAGGACATCGCCGGCGAATTGATGCCGGTTATCGAAGCCGAGACTTCCATAGCTGTTGCTGAGGTTGAACGGATTTTCGTAGGCGATGGTGCCCAGCGCATGGCTCCAGGTGTAGTGGAGCTGCGCCGTGAACCCATAGCTGAATGCATGCCGGTATTGCAGCGTGAGCGCGTTGTAGTTGCTGATGCCGTTGTTGTAGGTCTGGGTGACGGTCACGAAACGGGCATCGGCGGGGGCCGACGGCAGTCCGCCATAAAAGACGCCGTAATTCTTGGTGCTGGTGGAACTGGCGTACATGTTGGCGTTGACGGTCTCGGACAGATCGTAGGCGTGATTGCCCACATAGGAGACCGTCAACACTGTTGTGAGACGAGAGCTCCTGCTGGATCTCGAAGCTCCACTCGACGGTGTGCGGCGCCAGATAGGTGTTGGGGAAGGATGTGATGCTGGGCGTGCTGAACGTGGCGGGCTTCACCGCGTTCTGGATCTGCGCCAGGGTGAAGCCGGAGTTGAATCCGCTCTGGAAGGCGTTCGCGGAAAGCTGCGCGGTGTAGGCCGAACTCGTAGGATCGGTGATGAATCCGACCGTGCCGAAGGTCAACCCCGAAGGAGCGAACTTGTTCGGTACCTGATTGGCCAGCGTGCCGCCGATGCCATCGGTGTAAGTCGGTGGAAAACAGTCCGATGCCACGCGCGGATAACGGTTTTGTTGTGTCCGAAGCCCGGCTTATAGGCAATCCCGACGCGAGGCTGCACAATAGGCGCCTCCGCGTTATAGAAGAGATTCGAGCTCTTGGTAAGCGTGGTGTTGTAGGGAATGGTGACGCCGCCCTGATAGCTGGGGGAAGTGAAAGGCACGTTGGTGAGGACGAAGCATTTTTCGATGCAAGTGGGGTTGAAGTCCTCTTCAATGCGCGCTCCGTAGGTCAGTTTCAAATTCTTGGTGACGGCCCACTCGTCGGAGAGGTAGAAATCGGCCGAGGGAAACCGGAAATGGAGTGCGCCGTAAACCGGGAAAGACTGGGTGAAGCTGCTGAGAGCGTTTCCGGTGGCGCCAAGATTGCCGTTGGCGAAATCCGACAAATCGCCCAGGCTGTAAGACGCCCAGGAATGCGCCGGAGGCGATGCTGGTGTAAGTGTATTGGTCGTAGCGGGCGTTCACGCCGGCTTTGAACGTGTGCGTGCCTTTGATCCAGGAAAAGTCGTCGTTGACCTGGAAATGGCCCACGTTCCGGCCGTTGGGAAACGCGCCCGCGCCGACCGTGGCAAATCCGCCGCCGTTAGCGCCGCCCTCGCCGATAGCGATCGAGTCCGGCATCAAAGCTTGCGTCTTGGCGAAATCCTGGACCCCGAACAGAGCGGTATACCACAGGACCGAGCCGGTGACCGTATTCACCACCGACGGGGCTGATTACCCAAGTATGAGTGAGGGCCATTTGGTAGGACGGCTGGTGGCTAACGGAATTGTACAAGCGGGTTGATGGGGCTGGTACCTGTGGCCTGAACGCCCGCGTCGTGGTAGTAACGGAAGGAAAGCTTTTGACTGTTCGAGATGTTGGCGTCTCCGCGAACGTTAAACAAGCTGTTCGGTGTTGATTTCGGTGTTGTTCGTGCCGAACGCGATCGCGCAGGGGGTATCCACGCCGAAGATCCCTCCGGTTCCTGTGGGCGTCTTGTAGAAGCTGTTGATGCCGCAGCCCAGATGCCCATTGCCATCCTGTAACTGCCCGCTGCCGTTGGTGACCGGAACTGCCCGGTTGAGTCCGGGCGAGCCTTTCACCAGGCTGAAGTAGTCCTGATACAGAGGAAGTTCGGCGGCGCCGACGTGCGCCAAAGTGTATGCCTGGAGTTGGGGCGACGGAAGCGAAATCACGCCGGAGGAGGGAAGAACGTAGCGCAGGTTTTCAGTGTCGAAGAAGAAAAATAACTTGTTCTTCCAGATCGGTCCGCCAATTCGGCCTCCGAATTGGTGGGCATCAGACCGGCCCCTTGGCGTGCCGGCGGAGTTGGCAAAGAAGGAGTTCGCGTTGAGCTTTTCGAAGTTGTAGTTGTAGAAAAGATTTCCGTGAAACTGATTAGCTCCGGTCATGCCGACCATATTGACTTGAGCGCCGGCCATGCGCCCATACTGAGGGCTATAGGCGTTCATCACAACCGCCACTTCCCCCACCGCGTTCGCGCCCAGCAGGTTGTTGCTCGCTCCCGAGTTGTTGAGATTATTCGCGGGATCGTTCTGGTCCATGCCGTCAAGGGTATAGAGGATGCTCGCGCCGGGGATGCCGTTGGCATTCATGTTGCTGGAACCGCCGGTGACATTTACGCGAATGCCGGGAGCGGTCATCGCCAGGGTTGTCAGATCGCCGCCCGGCATGGGGAGATTGTCCACCTGAATCTTGTTGAAGTTGGTTTCCAGATTGGCGTTTTCCGTCTGCAGAACCGCCGCAGTCGCGGTAACTTCAACTGTGGTGGACGTACCCTCGGTGTTCATGGAGATGTTCACCTCCTGCGCCTGCCCCACCAGCAGCGTGATTTTCGTGATGTTCGACTTCAGTCCTTTGGAGGCGGCGGAGATTGTGTAATCGCCGGGCTTCATCAATGGAAAGCGATACTGGCCTTGGCCGTTCGTCGTTTCCGTTCTCGATTCGCCCGATCCTACGGACGTGATCGTCACCGTGGCGCCGGGAACAACGGCGCCGCTAATGTCGCTGACCACGCCGACTGCGTCGGCGGTCGTGATTGTTTGGCTGAATGCCGCGGGCGCCAGCATCGGCAGCGCGCTCAAAAAACAGGCGATCGCCAAACGGCGACGCCAGTTGCGTTTTGTATCCCTCATATTTGACCCTCGTGAACACGGAACCCCGCGACGTAGCTAACAATTCCGTTATAAGTTTGATCTGGTATAGCAGGTTTTTCCGGAGAAAACAAGAGGCAAGGCCGTAAACATTTGCATCTAAATGAAACTTGCAAAGCCGATATGCTGGAGCAAGTGCTTCCCGCCGCGCTCACTATTGCCGGTTCAGACCCGAGTGGGGGAGCCGGCGTTCAGGCCGATCTGAAGACGTTTCATCAGTTCGGAGTCTACGGCGAAGCCGCCGTCACACTGATTACGGTGCAGAACTCGGTTCGCCTTTCACGCGTCGAGGTTCTTCCCGCGGCGTTGGTGCGCGAGCAGATTGCCGCGGTCCTGGAAGACATCCCGCCGTCCGCGGCGAAGACCGGCGCTCTGGGCTCGGCGGAGATGGTGGAGGCAGTGGCCGAAATGGCCGCCGGCTTCACTTTCCCCCTGGTCGTCGACCCGGTAATGATCGGCAAGCACGGTGCGCGATTGCTTGCGAAGGACGCCGTGCGCGCCTTGCGCGAGCGGCTGATCCCGCGCGCGACGGTGGTTGTGCCCAATCTTCCCGAGGCCGAAGCGCTCACCGGCATTAGGGCGATACGGCCTTCCGATGTGCGGCGCATCGCGGAGCGCTTGTGTGAAATGGGGGCTCGCGCTGCCATCGTGAAAGGAGGCCACGCGGTAGGCGAACCCGTGGACGTGTTATTCGACGGCGCGGCGTTTCACGAGTTCCTGAGCCCGCGCGTCGAAACACGGCACACGCACGGGTCCGGGTGTACGCACTCGGCCGCGCTCACTGCGTGTCTCGCGCTGGGAATGCCACTTGTGGAAGCGGCCTCGCGCGCCAAGCGATTCGTCTATGAAGCGATCCGCACGAACCCGGGGCTGGGAGCGGGTTGCGGACCTGTTAACCATCGCGCGGAAGCTTGACCCCGCATTTCGCTCCAGCTGTACTGCGGCGCATGAGAAGCGTTGCGCCCGTTCCGGCGCCGGGTGGTCCGTATTGCGGACGGAGCACTGAATTACGGACCCAAGACGTCGGTAAACGCTGCGCGACCAGGCACGAGTTATCTGGCGATGCGTACATACGGATTGGTCACCGCTGGCGAATGTGGCTCTCGCCTGAGTGCCGGACGCGACATTGACGAAAAGAAGAACGCGGAAAATCGACAAATCAAGGACCGGGTTCGGCTGCAGTGACTCTCCCAGGCTGCAGTTGTGGTAGCGTTGGTTCGCGGCGATTACGAATTCAACCACGCAGTGAATCCAGATTTCGCTGAAGAAAAGGAGTAGGCATGGGAGACAAGGGTGGCAAGAAAGACAAGGAAAAGAACAAGCAACAGCAGTTGACGAAACAGAAACAAGAGGAGCAGAAGAAGCACGACAATGCCCCGGCCAAGAAACCCTTAGCAGGAACAGCATAAAACCGATTCTTGTACGCGGCGAACGGGTCTGATTAACCGAATCGCGGCTCAAGGTTCTGCAACTGCGGGATCAATGACCGTATTCGCGTCAGGACAACTCTAGGTGCGCGCCGGTTCACGGTACGGCTTAGCGTTTACAGACCCTCAGCGGGTTTATCGCCGGCTACTGGGAGAACCTCAAAGACGACACCGTCGGCGATCACCCCATGAAGTCCCCTTCACGTCCACTGGTCCGGATGCCATCCTGTAAAAATGCTCCCCAAGAAGTCCTGGACGAATCCGGTTCGAAGAGCCGTCCGCTGGTTCTTTGGCAATGACGATGCTACCGCTGCGTGACCCATTGACCGAAAAGCATCGGGGGCGAGTGCCTCTTATTCGGAGCGCAGCGCAGTCGATGGATCGACGCGCATGGCGCGGCGGGCCGGCACAATCGCCGCCGCGCAGGCCACCGAAGTAAGGATGAGCGCCACCGCCAGGTATGTTGGCTCATCATAAGGCGACACATCTCTGGCTTTCACCGCAACGATGCTCATCAGCGGGAAGCTAGCCGCGATGCCCGCGGCAAGTCCCGCTACCGCGGGGATCATCGACTTGCGAAGCACGGCCGCGAAGATCGTGCGCGGACGCGCTCCAATCGCAAGGCGGACCCCGATTTCGCGTTTCTGCTGCGCCACCGAGAATGCCACCACGCTGTAAAGTCCGATGGCGGTGAGAATCAGCGCAAGCAATGCAAACCCACCTAGAATCGCCGCTGCCACCCGCTGCGGCGTAAGGGCCAGATTCACCCGTTCTTCAGCGGTTTGGATTTCGTAAAGCGGCGACAGCGGTTCAAGATCGCCCCACATTTTCCGCAGCGGTTCGGCGAATTCTGCCGGTGGTACGCTGGTGCGCACCGCGAGGAACCCAGCCGAAACATCGGTCTGGGCGGCCGGCAAGTAGAGATGTGGCTCGGGCTGCTCCCAGATCGAGCCATATCTCGTATCGCCCGCAATTCCCACGATGATAAAGCGCGATTTGGCTCCTCTCGCCGTCGCCACCAGAATGGTCTTGCCAATAGGACTGGCTCCGGGCGCCAAACTTCGAGCCAGCGTGCGATTCACGATGCCTACCGCGCCGGCATCGTCGTCGCGCGCGCTGAAGTCTTCTCCTGCGAATAGAGGAATACCCATAGTCTTGAGGAAGTCACGGCTTACGTATTCACATGCGGCGGAAACCGGCGCGGAGTCCGGCCCGGTTTCAATCCGCACCTGCGGGTATCCGGAACTCAGAATTCCCGTCGACGAAAGCGCGGTCGAAACAATGCCGGGCGTTGCCGGTAGGCGCGCGAGCAAGCTCCGCTGCGCGCGCCACATCTGTTCCGCCGCTGCGTTGCCCGGCGGTGGCAGACTGAACGCCGCCGTCAAGAGATGATCGCTGCGAAAGCCGAGGTCCGTCGAATAAGCCTTCCAGAGCGTCCGGCCGTACAACCCTCCGCCGATCAACAAGACCATGGCGAAGGCGGCTTGGAGGGCCACAAGGGCGCCTCGGAACCATTCGTGGCGCCCGCCGGCGCTCGCATTGCCCGAACCTTTCAAGGACGGCATCACCGCCAGCCGAGCGGTCTGAAGAGCCGGGGCGAGCCCGAACAGCAGAATCGCGAACGCAGACAACGCGATGCAGAACGCCAGGGCTCGCGATTCGATGTGAAGATCGAGAGCAAGCGTTAAGCCGAGCGCAGCCGGAAATTGGCGCAGCAATCGCATCAGCCCGTCCGCGACAATGAGCCCCGCGCCGCAGCTCAGGACCGCCAGCACTCCCGCTTCCGTCAGGAGCTGCCGCACGATGCGCCCTCGCCCCGCGCCGATCGCGAGCCGCATAGCCAACTCGCGCTGCCGCGCGAGAGCGCGCCCCAGCAAGAGGTTCGAAACGTTCGCGCAGGCGAGCAGCAGAATCAAACCGCCCGCGATGCTGAAGCCCGTAAGAGAGGCTTGGATGTCGTTACGGTAGGCCGGCCAGAACTTTGACCGGCTGAGCGGATAGACCACGGCGCTCAGGTCCCGATTGTTCCCGATATTCGCCGCGATCGCTTGCAACTCCGACTGCGCGGCGGAGATCGATACTCCGCGGTTCAGCCTTCCGACGAGCACGAGCCAGATCGCGCCGCGGCTGTCAAAGACCTTGTCGAAACGCGGAATCACCAAGGCGGCGGCGCGAAGCGGAATCCAAATCCGGGGCGGAGTCGCCCAGTTCAAATTGAGCCCACCGACTCTCTTCGGCACGATGCCGGCGATGGTCAACTGTAGTCCCGAGATTGTGATGAGCTTGCCGATCGCGGCGGGATCGGCCCGTAGGCGCGTCCTCCACAAATCCTCCGCGATCATTGCCACCGGCGCGGCACCGGGCGCATCGTCCGCGGGCTCGAGCGCGCGGCCGCCAAGCGGAGGCACGCGCAACATCGCAAAGTAGTTGCCGCTGACGGCTTCCACCGAGATTCGCTCGGAAGCTTCGCCGCCCAACTGCACGTTCAGCGGAAATCTCACATATGCCGCGAGGTTTTGGAAAGAGCGTGCCTGCTGCCGGAAGTCCACGTAATCCGGATAAGAGCTCGAACGATACGTCGAAGTCTTGCGGTTAAAACTGTAGACTTGCGCCAGTCGTGCGGGTTCGGGGACGTCCGGCGGCCGGAGCAGGATTTCGTCGGTGGCAGAAAATATCGCGGTGTTGGCGCCGATGCCGAGCGCGAGGGTCAGGATCGCCGCGGCCGCATAGCCGGGCGAGCGCGCCAAGGTCCGCAGCGCGTACCGCGTGTCGCGCGCGATCTCGTCAATGAAGACGCCACGGCGGCTCTCATGGAATCGCTCGCGCGCCGCGGTCGCGCTCCCGAAGTCGTGGCGGGCGAGCCGGCGAGCCTCCTCTTCCGGAACGCCCTCAGCCCGGCGTTGATCGGTTTCCAGCTCCAGATGTGCCTTGAGCTCTTCCTCGAAATCGCGATCCGTGCGCCGGAACTTCATGAAGCGGCCTCCGTACCAGCGTCGAGAACCCCGCCGATCGCGCGTGTCAGCCTCCGCCATCGGCTGGTCTCATGGGCGAGCTGCTTCCTGCCCGCCTTGGTAAGGGTATAAAACCTGGCCTTGCGGTTGTTCCCCGAGACACCCCAGTCTCCCGTGATCCAACGTTTGGTTTCGAGCCTCTGCAGCGCCGGATACAGCGCCCCGTGTTCCACGAGCAATTCGTCCTGAGAGGTCTGCTGAATATTGCGCGCGATGCCCTGCCCATGCTGCGGGCCGAACAGGAGGGTGCGGAGGATCAGCAGGTCGAGCGTACCCTGGAGAAGGGTAAGGCGGTCTTCGTCATCTCGGGTAGACATCTTACCTGAGGATAACACCGCCGGTAGCCATCGGCAACGCTACCCTCCGAATCCGACGTCGCGCTAGAATGATGGGTAAAATGGAGCGTCCGCCGTCGCAACCCGTTAAGTATCCACCGAACTTGGTCCGAGATGGCGCCTTTACGTTGGATCGGCTACTCAGCCATATAGATCCAGGGCCACCAGAGGAAGCCGAAGAGTTCGTCCGCCGTATCTATGAGCAGCGCCCATTGACCTCTCCTCCGATCGCGCCGGCAAGACTGGTCGTTGATACCGACGTTGCCAGTTTTATTTTCAAGTGGCATCCCGAATTCGCACCGCGATACCTGAATATCGTGCGCGGTTCCGAGTTGGTTCTGTCCTTCATGACGGTGGCGGAGATGCGCAGGGCGCTCTGGATGCGAACTGGGGACCCCGCAAGCGAGCTGTGATGGAAGACTATCTGGCCGACTTCTCAGTCCTCCACTCGGACGGTCTGTTGTGCTCCACGTGGGCAAATGTTCGGAACGAGAGCGCGCGCAAGGGACGTCCCCTCGGTTCGGCCGACGCATGGATTGCAGCCACGGCTCTGATCCTCCAGGCGCCTCTGGTAACGCATAATGCCAAAGACTATCATCACCTCGACAATCTCGACCTTGTCTCCGCCGCTGCCGGATGAACCGCGCAGGCACGAACTCCCCCGATGGAAAGGTGATTTCCTGCTAGCCGCGACTATCTTGGCCTGAGTTGATCGAATCGGAGCAGCTGTTATCCTGGAAGCTCATGACTAAGGTCCAGGTACGCTTCGCCCTGCAGCGCCCGCTTGACGACGCCATGTTGGCCCGCGTGTCCGACGCGCACGCGCTGTATGGCATGCAGCAGGTGAAGGTCGATTCATCGCTCGACGGGATTACCGTCATATATGACGCGTCGCGGCTCCGCCCGGCCGAGGTGGAAGCGGCTCTGACCGGGTATGGAATCCCGGTGGTAGCCGCGGTCGCAGCGAAATAGCTGGCGGCGCGTCCGCCTTCGCGTATCATGGAGTTTTCAGCGGTTGACGCCGGGAAGGTGTCGCAAGCATCTAAATCTATGGAGGCACAATGGAATCCTCGGTTCTAGTTCCCATGGTGGTCGAGCAGACATCGCGTGGCGAGCGCGCGTACGACATCTACTCGCGGCTGCTCAAGGAAAATATCATCTTCCTCGGCACCCCGATTGACGATCAGGTGGCGAACCTGATCATCGCCCAGCTGCTGTTCCTCGAAGCGGAAGATCCCGAAAAGGACATTTCCATCTATATCAATTCGCCGGGCGGTTCCATCACGGCCGGTCTGGCGATTCTCGATACCATGGCGTTCATCCGGCCCGATATCGTGACCATCTGCGTCGGCCAAGCCGCCTCCATGGCGGCGGTTCTGCTGGCGGAAGGAACCAAGGGCAAACGGTTCAGCCTGCCGAACTCGCGCATCATGATCCATCAGCCCTCGATGCAGGGCCTGGCAGGCCAGGCGGCGGATATCGATATCTATGCGCGCGAGATTCTGCGCATGCGCGAGATGTTGAACAAGCTGCTCGCCGACGCGACCGGCCAGCCTGTCGAACGCGTCGCCCGCGACGTGGATCGCGATTACATCATGGAGCCCGACCAGGCGGTGGAGTACGGCATGATCGATCGCGTAATCGCCAGCCGCGACTTGGCGCCGGTTGCCTTGAAGGGCTAGGTTGGCCGACCCCTTCTCTTACGTAGAAGACTGGCATCAACGCCTCTCAAAACAAGGCTGGTGGCATAGTTTCGAACTGCCTGACGGAACTCTGATTGAGGGCGTCAACAGCCTCGACGCGCAGAAAGCGCGCATTGCCCAATTCCCGATTCCAGCCGACCTCACCGGCAAGCGCGCCCTCGATATCGGCGCCTGGGATGGCTGGTTCACTTTCGAACTCGAGCGCCGCGGCGCGCAGGTTGTCGCCATTGACCGTTGGGACAACCCGCGCTTTCGCGAAATGCACGCCGCCCTGGGCTCGCACGCCGAATACCGGCAGATGAATGTGTACGAGCTCGATCCGGCGAAGGTCGGCCGCTTCGATATCGTGCTCTTTCTCGGCGTGCTCTATCATCTCAAGCATCCGCTGCTCGCGCTGGAGCGTGTCTGCTCGGTAACGGACGATCTGGCCGCGGTGGAATCGTTCGCGCTCACCGATCGCTTTCTGCCTGGTATGCAGGTGGAGCAACATTCGCTGTTGCGCTACTTCGAACGCGACGAATTTGGCGGCCAGTTCGATAACTGGTTTGCGCCCACGCCGCGCTGCCTTGTCGAGATGTGCCGAACGGCGGGTTTCGCGCGCGTCGAACTTGGCGCGGTGCATGACTACGGCGCGGTGGTGGCGTGCCACCGCCGATGGCCGGATGGCGCCGAAACCTCGCCGGCGCCGCAATTGTTCGCCGCCATTCACGCTGAAAATTTCGGCGTCAATTTCCGCTCGGGCAACGACGACTACATTCAGGTAGACGCTTCCGGCGGCGAAGATTGGACGATCGAAAACCTGCAGGCGCAGGTCGGCGGCCTGGGCGCGGCGCCCGTCTCGACGCTGCGGACTCCGCAAGGCCATTGGCGCGCGAATTTCAAGCTCCCTCCGGGCCTCGCGTCAGGATGGCACGAGGTCCGTGTGCGTACGGCGGATGCAGCGTGGAGCGCGCCGGTGCGCATCGCCGTCGACCTCCCGGAGGTCGCGGAAGCGCTCCAGATTGAGGCGATCTCCGATGCTTTCGATTGGCGCGCCGGATGTTTTTCCCTCAATCACCGCTTCTTCAGCCTGTGGCTGCACGGATTGCCGGAAAATGCCGATCGCGGGAATGTCAAGGTCGAGTTGAACGGCCGCCGGCAGCGGGTCGATTTCGTTGGCCCGGAGGATGCCAAGGGCCTGCGGCAGGTCAACGTGCAGGCCGCCGAAAATACGCGCCCCGGCAAATTCTGGCTTGTCGCCGAATTCGGCGGAGTTCGTTCGGCGCAGGCGGAGATAGCAGCTACTCTTCCGTAGGATTTTCACCCGTGATCAAGCGCGCGCCGCGGCTGAAGGTCACGAATTCGATTCCCCATTGCACCAACACGATCAGGCGACTCTGAAATTGCACCAGGTTCATGAGGTGGATGAAAAGCCACACCATCCACGCAATCCATCCCGAGAGATGGGCGCCGAAGATGTTGGCCACTGCCGAGCCGCGCCCGATCACCGCCAGATCGCCCATATCGAAATAGTGAAAGGGCTTGACCTCCTTCGGACCATCGAGGCGCGCGACAATCGCTTTCGCCGCGTAGGCTCCCCCCTGCATAGCGACTTGGGCCACGCCGGGCAGCGGTTTGCCATTGGGTCCGTTGACCGTGGCCAAATCGCCCACTACGTAAATATCCGGCCAATTGGGAATTGTGAGGTCGGGATTGACGCGGATGTGCCCCTGCTTATCCGTCTGCGCGCCTGTGCGCTCCGCCAGCGTGCGCCCGAAGGTGGTGACCGTCACGCCACCCGCCCACAAGACCGTCTTCGATTCGATTCGTTCCGATTCACCGCGCTGATTGTGGAATATAACGCCGTTCGCATCCACGCCCGTGACGCGTACGCCGCAGCGCACCTGCACGCCGAGGCGGATTAGCGCGCGTTCCGCATCGCGCGCCAAGTCTTCGGAGTACGACGGCAGCACATGCGCCGATCCATCCAGCAAAAAGATCTGCGCTTCCTGCGGTCGAATCTCGCGAAAATCGTGCTTTAACGTATGCCTTGCGATTTCGCCCAGCGCGCCGCCTAGTTCAACGCCGGTTGCGCCCGCGCCCACAATGACGAACGTCAGCCATGCGCGCCGGTGCGCCACGTCTTCGGCGCGCTCCGCCGCTTCAAACGCGAAAAGAATCTTGTGGCGGATGGCCGTTGCTTCTTCGATGGTTTTGAGGCTGGGTGCGCAACCGCGCCAATTTTCGTTGCCGTAGTATGAACTCTTCGACCCGGTGGCGACGAGGAGGGAATCGTACTCGAACACGCCGCCGTCCTTCATGGTGAGACGCCGCGCGCGCGGGTCGATATCCGTCGCCTCGCCCATCAGCACTCGCACATTTCGCTGCTGGCTAAGGACGCCGCGCAACGGGGCCGAGATTTCGCCGGGCGAGAGCGAACCGGTCGCCACCTGGTAGAGCAGCGGCTGAAAGAGATGGAAATTGCGGCGGTCGATGAGCGTGACCTCAACGGGCGCATGCTTCAGCGCTTTCGCGGCATAGAGCCCGCCGAAGCCGCCGCCGAGGATGATGATGCGCTTTGCGATACTTTCAGGATAGCCGGTGGCCCTGCGCGAGCGCTGTTTGCAGACGCACTCTCGGCGCCTATTCGGCGCGGAGAATCTGGATTGCCATCTCTGGCGTTAGGGATCGTACCGGCGATCCCCTGAATCCTTTCGGATCCCTCGTCACGATATGGTCGCAGCCGGCACGCCAGCAGAACATCACATCGAGGCGAATAGGATCCGCTTCATCGATATTTTAAGACCAGGCGTTTTTGATAATCCTCAAGTTGCGCCTTCTTGAGAGACCCTCGCACAAAGCGCAAAATCTTGGCGCGGGAAATGACGCTATCATCCACCCTGAGAGTCAGTTCGACATATAGGTAGGATATTCGGCATCTGCGTTCATCGGCGGTCATAACATGACGTTTCCAGCATTTCGCGTTAGCCTAGCAGAATGATCTCACCGGCTCGCTTCGCAGGCAAAGTGGTTCTGGTTACCGGCGCCGGCCACGGCATCGGGCTTGCCATCGCCGCAACGCTTCGGCGCCGAAGGCGCGTTGGTCGGCGGTCAACGATCTGCATGACGAACCGCGCCCGCGAGGGTTCGGCTACATACCCGAATCTCTGCCGCTCGCCGCCGACGTCTCGAGCAGGGCGCAGGTGGACGCTATGTTCGATGCCCTGATCGCGCGTTTCGGAACGATCGACGTGCTGGTCAACAACGCCGGGGACATCCACGCCGCGCGGCATTTCCTCGAAGGCGATGAAGCATGGTGGGACCACGTGCTGGGAGTCAATTTAAAGGCGCCTTTCTCTGCTCGCTGCGCGCCGCGCAGGTGATGGCGCGGAAGCGGTCGGGCATACATCATCCACATGTCGAGCGGCGGCGCTACCCAAGCGCATCGCGGCAACGTTGCCTACGACGCCTCGAAGGGCGGAATCGAAGCCATGACACGCGCCATGGCCCTCGACCTTGCGCCGTATGGCGTGCGCGTCAACGCGATCGTCCCGGGCTTGATTCGAACCTACGACATCGATGACGCGCTCGCCGCCGAACGCGGCCAAGTGGTTCCCATCGGGCCGATTGGGCGATGCCGAAGAGTTGGCCGGACCCACCGTTTTTCTTGCGACGGACGACGCCCGCTACATCACCGGAGAATGTCTGACTGGTGGATGGCGGCGTCCTCGTGCAGCAGCGCTCCACGCCGCTCGATACGTTTCCTGTGAGCCGGTTTCCGCCCATCCCGGAGGCGTAGCGAGCGCTCGCCAACGGCGATCCCGGTCGACGCTCGGTCCCGTGCGCCCCAGTTCACTCGACCCGCAGCACGATCGACAACATGCGCTTCGCTGTATACGCGACTTGCGTCAAACCGGATCGCTGCGCCACGGAAACCCGCAACTCCCAGGAGAGGTGCTGAAAAGGGACCGCCAAATTGGCGGGGAAGGAGATGCACGCGCTGAAACCAGAAGGGCTCGAGCCCGGGCTTCGCCACCTATTCTTTGGTAAAACCGCTATCCGCCGACGCGTTGCGCCACGCCTTCCGTGCCGCGCGGGATGCTCGTACCTTGTTGTCTCAGATTCTCGCGTATGGCCGATGCGTATACATCGATGAACTTGCGCGAATAACGAATCAGCCCCAGGCGGCGCAGACGGTTCATCTGGAAAGTCACGATCTCACGCGATGTTCCCACGAACTCGGCGATGGTGTGGTGTGTAAGCGAAGCTACGCGCGTGGCGCCATCCGGCGCCGGCGTGCCCAAGTCGCTAGCGAGTTGCAGCAGGGCAAGCATCACCCGTTCGGGCGTCTTGTGTACCGCCATGCTTTCGATTCGATCTTGCAACTCCAGGCATTCGCGGACCAGATATTGCGATAGCGCAATGCCCAACCGCGGCTCGCGTTCCACTTGTTGCTCGATTTCCGCCCGGCTCCACGACATCAGCGTCACGTTATCCAACGCGATTGCAGACTCGTTGCGGTTCAGCGGCCCAACGAGGCATGATTCGCCGAAAAGACCCTCGGCGCGAACGATGCGACCGACGGTTTGGCAGCCGTCTTCCGAAGTGGTGCCGATTTTTACGCGCCCCAGAATCACTACATAAAGATCGCTCGGCGGATGTTGCGCGTCGTAAATCACGCGCCCCTTGGCATAATCCTGAACAGGTTTGCGGGGAAGATAAGTTAAGGGATCTTCGTTAATCAATCCGATATTGGCGCTGCGCATCATGGACGTACTCCCTGGAACGTGAAAAACCTACCAATGGTTTCACCATATCTCCAATGGCTGAGCATTACCATCGACAATCTTACTATCGGCGCTCCAGAAGCGTTATCTTACGTACATTCGACCGCCCGAAGTGAATCGCACGTCCCAATCATCTCACTCGCACTCGGCTGTTAAACTACATATGCATGCCCGTGAACGCCACTGACGCCAGCCTAGAAGAACTCACTGGTTCTTCGCCCGTTCGTGAGCGTTTGCAATGGTTTACGCGTGAAAAGCAGTGGATTAATGAAATCCACCTGGCCTTGTGCCGCATCCCCGCGCCGACATTCCTCGAGCAGGAGCGTGCCATCTGGTTTCAATCGCAGTTCCGAGAGGCGGGTTGGAATACAGCCATCGACCGCGCCGGTAATGTTTTGGCAACGGCCGGCGAGCCGCCGTACGTCGCGCTTACCGCGCACCTCGACACGGTAATCGCGCCGCGTAACAAAGATGACGTCTTCGTCGCGCCCGATGGCGCGTTTCGCGGACCCGGCGTTTCAGACAATGGCGCCGGTCTTGCATCTCTTCTGGCAGTAGCCCAATCTTGGAAATACGGCGCATCACTGCCCGATTTTCCGCGCGGATTGCTGCTTGCCGCCAACGTAGGAGAAGAGGGCGAGGGCAATCTGGTGGGCATGCGCCAGCTTTGCAAGTTCGCAGCCGCAGGCAAAAAGATCGAAGCGTTTCTGGTAGTGGATGGCGCCGAAACAGGCCACATCACCACGCGTGCCCTTGGCAGCCGTCGCTTCGAAGTAGTCTTCACCGGTCCGGGCGGGCATAGTTGGAGCGATTTCGGTGTCGGCAACCCTATCCACGCCTTGTCCCGCGCAGTCTCTCTCTTCTCCGACGCGCGCACGAACGGATCGCCAAAATCCGCCATTAATGTCGGCCTGATCGACGGCGGGTCGAGCATTAACGCGATTGCTCAATCCGCCCGCGCCAAGGTGGACATCCGCTCCGAAGACAACCGCAAGCTGGACGAGCTCGTTGAATCTCTCGAAGTTGCGGTCGATCGTGCACGGGAGATTGAAAATCAGCGCGCCGCGGGCGGCAAGGTCACGGTGAAACTGAAGGAGATCGGCGCCCGCCCCGCGGCTGCATTGCCCGAATCGGCCGCGATCCTTCGTTACGTTCGCGTGGTGGATGCCCATCTGGGCATTCGCTCGCATCTTGATACCTCCTCCACCGATGCCAACATCCCGCTGTCGCTAGGGATACCTGCTTTGGCCATCGGCGGCGGCGGCGCGGGAGGCGGCGCGCATACGACGCAAGAATGGTATCGCGCGGAAGGCCGCGATCTCGGGCTGAAACGGATCTTGCTCACGCTGCTGCTCCTGCTGCGCGGTGAAGCTGCGTGATTGGGGAGGGAATTGGTAAAACCGGCTCCCAGCGCCAGCGACACTTCGCGGAATTAGCCCTCATTGGGAACACCATCGTCTGGGGCGCCACTTTCACCTTGGTCAAGAGCGCCTTGGGAGGCGTATCCGCCATCCTTTTCTTGGCATTGCGTTTTTCTCTTGCCTCCCTGGCCCTCACTCTGATCTTCCGGAAGCCCCTGGTCGATCTTTTTCGCAAACCCCCGACCCAGCGTGACGCTCTCAAAAATGCTGCTCCCGGTCTCTTGGTGGGGCTCTTTCTCTTCTTGGGCTACCTTCTTCAAACGCAGGGCCTCCGGTACACCTCGGCCCCGAAATCCGCCTTCCTTACCGGGCTAACGTCTGTTTTGGCGCCTTTGTTCGCTTCGTTCGTCTATGGGATTAAGCCGCGGATTTCCGAGGTTTTCGGGCTTCTGACGGCCTTGGCCGGGTTGGCGCTGATGACGCTTCCAGGCGCATCGGGCTCCATTAATCGGGGCGATTTGCTAACGCTCTTCGGCGCTGCCGCGTTCGCTGCGCATATTGTGACCTTGGGCCATTTTTCCAGAGAGATGCGATTCGAGCTCTTGTCGGTGATGCAGGTAGGTACGGCCGCGGTACTGGCCATCACACTCTTTCCATGGGCGGAAACGCCCCGCGTCGAGTGGCAGCCGACCGTATTGTGGGCCATACTGATTACAGGGCTTCTTGCAACGGCGCTGGCATTTACGGTGCAGGCCTGGGCGCAAAAGTTTACCACTTCCACCCGGACGGCCCTGATTTACATGCTCGAACCAGTGGTGGCTTGGATGACATCGTATCTATTGGCGGGTGAGGGACTTTCGCGGCCGGGCGCCGCGGGCGCGGCTCTCATCCTGGGTGGAGTTTTGTTGGTGGAGTTGAAACCCGTGAATCCGCGGCAACATCCATCGTAAGAACAGCGGGCGTGATCGGACAGGAGTTCGATCGCGATTCGCGGAGGAGACGCAAGGTCCATGAGTATTTTCGACAGATTGAAAACGCAGAAGCTGCTTTCCTTCACCATGATCCTGTTCACGCTTTCGCTCGGCGTGGTCATCGGCACCCTGGTGAGCTCTGGCGTGAAAGCGGCGAGAAGCGATAACGCAGCGGCCCCCGATGCAACGCCGCTGACCATTCCCAACCCGGTGCAACTTTCGGGAACCTTCAGCCAAATCGCCAAGATGGCGGGCCCCTCGGTGGTCAATATATCGACAGAGTATCGGCCCAAGGCGACCCGGTCGCAGGCCGCTCCCCGGCGTCGCGGCCAAGCGGCGCCTCCCGACGACGATCAAGGCGGCGGTGGAGCGGAGGATTTCCTCTATCGCTTCTTCGGCGGCAGTCCCTTCGGCGGGAACCCCATGGAATCGCAGCCCACCGAAGCGCTTGGTTCCGGCGTCGTAGTGGATCGCGCGGGCTACGTGCTCACGAACGATCACGTCGTGGATAAAGCCACCCGCATTCGCGTGAAATTCATGAACGACCCCACCGAATACGCAGCGCATCTGGTGGGCGCGGATACGCCTACCGATCTCGCGGTAATTAAAGTGGAAGGCAAGAGCAATTTCGTCCCTCTCAAGATCGGGAACTCCGATGCCGTGCAAGTCGGCGATTGGTCATTGGCCATCGGTTCGCCGCTCGGCTTTGAAGCTACCGTAACGGCGGGTATCATCAGCGCTAAGGAGCGCACCTTGCCGGCGGAAGTTGGAGAGTCCAACCGCCAGTTCCAGCACTTCCTGCAAACCGACGCAGCAATCAATCCAGGCAATAGCGGCGGTCCGCTGCTCAATATGCGCGGCGAGGTGATCGGCATCAATACTGCCATCGCGTCGCGTTCCGGCGGGTACCAGGGCATCGGCTTCGCCCTGCCTATTAATACCGCGCGCCAACGTATACAACCAGATCATCAAGAACGGTAAGGTGACGCGTGGCTCGATCGGTATCCAGTTCACGCAATCCGACACAGAACAGGGCCAGAGCCTCCTAAAGGCGAATCACGTCACCGAGGGCGTGTTCGTGCAATCCGTGGTGCCCGGCGGCCCCTCCGACAAGGCGGGCATGACCGCGGGTGACATCATCCTCTCGATCAACGGCAAGCCGCTTCGTACCGGCGACGACTTGATCGATGTGGTGACCGCTACCCCGATCGGCCAAGCCGTCAACATGGTCGTCTTGCACGACGGCAAACACGAGGACTTGAAAGTGATCGTCGGCGATCTCGCGCAACTGTTCCCCGAAAGCTTCGGCGGCGATGTCAAACCGCAAGCTGCGGCCGGTGAACCTGCCGAGCAAGTCTTCGGCATGGACATCCAGCCCCTGACGGCAAGCCAACGCCAGTCGCGCGGCATCAAGGAAACAAGCGGCGTCCTGATTTCCAATGTCGAGCCCGGGTCGTTTGCCCATGACGTCGATCTCGAACCGGACGACGTGCTGGTATCTATAAACAACAAACCGGTTGCCTCGGTGGCGGATGTGCAACACATCAGCGCCGGTTTGAAGCCGGGCGATGCAGTGCAGTTCCGCGTCCTCCGCGCCACTGGGCAGGGACGAAACACCGATTGGAAGCCGTTTTTCCTGGCCGGAACGCTGCCGGCTCGCTAAACGGATCGTAGTTCGATCGATTAGAACCGGCGGTTGGAGGGCAACCTTCAGCTGCCGGTTTTTTATTGGCGTGCGGTGCGCAACCCGCCGTGCCGTTACGATCCGCGACCACAAGTGTCTGCTAAATTCGAAAGCCATGACGCCTGACATAGTCTTTCGAGCGGCACGCATCTTCGGCGGCGAATCGGAAACCCTAAGCGAGGGCCGATGTAGTGGCCGCCAACGCCGTCATCCGCGAAATCTTTGCGCCGCGTTCCGAGGCCGCCCGCGGCGCGGAGATCGTCCATTGCGCCAGCCGCGTTCTCATGCCAGGTTTAATCGATGCGCACCACGTTTACGCATTGAGCCTGAACATGCTTCGCGTAGCGCAGGCCGAGTCCGACGCGGAAGAAGGCATGAATCACGATCATGCTGGTTTGTCGCCAAATCAAGGCTTCGCGGAGCACTCGAATTGACACCCCCGGTCGCTCCCTCACTGGCAGGACCCCCACTAAGATTGGTTGGACGACGAAACACTCGCATACCGTCGGTGGATTTCTTGCCGCGAGCGAAGCGATGGGGACGTTGGATGTAGCAACCACTAAATCCTTGTTCGAAACTCCCCTGCCTAGTCGGCATGCCGCCCTATTTCTCTCCCGAAACCTGGATAGAATAAGATGCCATGAAGCTCGTTTCGCCGCTGACAATTACCCTGTCCGCGATTTGCTCCGTTACTGCGCTCCGCGGCGCGGACCAGCCGAAATTCGAAATGGCCTCGGTGAAGCGGACCAATGCGTGCGAATTCAATACGTCGATTGACTCTGCCGTGCTGACCTTAAACGGCGTGCCTCTCAAAGTGGCCCTCATGCAAGCCTTCAGTGTGAAGACGGACCAGATCGAAGGGCCTTCCTGGCTCGACACGGATTGCTTCGCGATCACGGCCAAAATGCCAGAACACGCCACCAAAGATCAAGTCCCAGCCATGCTTCAGGCGTTGCTGGCAGAACGGCTTAAACTCGCCGCCCACAAAGAGGAGCGCTCGCGTTCCGGCTATGCGCTGGTTGTAGATAAGGGCGGCCCGAAATTCAAAGAGGACGATCCAAAGGCCAGTTTCATGGGCAAGGCCCCGCAGGGCTCGACGAGGTTCGGCTTTGCTGGCCATGGCCAACTCAAAGGGGTCATGACCATGGCGACACTTGCCGGGAGTCTTTCGAGAAGGGGTTACGGGCCAGTGCAAGATCTTACCGGCCTAACCGGCAAATACGATATAGATCTCTCTTGGGTGACGGATCCGGCTTTCGAACCGAGGGGACCTGAAGCCACCGCTTCTGCACCCGCACCCCAAACCGTCGGCGGTCCCGAACCTGAAGCAAACCTCTTTGCCGCACTTCGGGAGTCGCTAGGATTGAAACTGGAGCGTCGCAATGTGTCTGTCGAATTCGTTGTGATCGACCACATTGAGCGCGTCCCCACTGAGAACTGACCTGATGCCGACCAGCGTTTCGCGTCAAGCCGAAAATCCCGGTCACGGAATTTGAAAATCCTCAGTCGGCCCCCCCGACCCTTACAAGGATTTTCCGCACGCACCGACCGTTCCCGCTAACTCGCCCGCTAGGCTGCAGTCGGGGACGACACCTGATGTCCCAACCGAACGAAGCACAACTTACGCAGAAACCGCGCGACCACGGCGCCTACGGGAAACACTGCCAGGGGCGGATCGACGGGCGCGGTGTTGAGGAGCTTCATGGCGTATTGCCAGAGAGCAGGGGGAATCCATTCGCCGGGTACCGGGATGTGCCCTCGCGCATCGCCAGTTGTCCGGTCAAGAAGTCTACCGCGCAATTAGGCGCTGGTAAGGACTGGCGTGCTCCGTGGATCGATGCTTTGGGAGTGCCCGTTCGACCGTTTTTGGCGAAAGGGCGACTTTTCAGCCACCTCTGTCTAGCTCAGAAACTCCAGGCTTGCGGGGTATAGGCTGTTTCCTGGACGGCGGTCCAGGGGCCGGCTTGGATGGGCTGGGCCGACTTCGAGTCCAGGAGGCGCTGAACGCCCTCCCAGCCTTCGAGCAGCGTGCTCAACAGGCCGAGAACCTCCACCATGGGCTCGTCGCGCTGTTGGAAATTCGCCTCGGCGAGTTTGCGCATCATGTATCCGTATAAATCGGCCATGCGTCCGGCGTATTCGCCGGCGGCTTTTCGGTCTAAAGCCACGGTTAACTCGGTGAGAATCGCGCATGCCTTCGAGATTGCCTGGGAGCGCGGCCGGATGGCACGGTTCGCGAGGTGCTGGCGGGCGCTGCGGACCTCGCCAATGGCAGCCTGATACATCAGGCGGATGAGTTCGAGGGGATCGGCGGTCAATATTCGGCTTTCGAGGTAGGCGCTGTGCGCTTGGTTCGACATAGTTTCTTAGTTTTCTTATCGGATTGGATTATTGCAGTATGAGGTAACGCGGAAATTCGGGCAGCGGCGGTAGAAGGGCGCGCTCGGGACGCTCCGCCGCGAGTGTACAGCTTTGGGTGGCGCTGCGCGCTTCCAAACGGACGCTGCCGTGGCTTCGATGGACGCGGTAGGCCGCGCTCGCGCCGTGGTGCGCGCGCAGCGATTCGAGCTGCCAATCGGCGCCGGCGATCATGTGAATGCCGCCCTCGCGATTCACGAGGATGGATAGATCGCAATCCTCGGTTCCAGCCGTGCGGGCCGTAGCGAAGATCTCTTCGGCATGCCTCAGGAAAGCGCTCACGAAGTTCTTATCGCGCAAAGCGGGCGGTATTTGAAGACGATCTTAACCCGATTTCTCATACAGTTTGCTGAATGCAGGTTAATGTCAAGAGAATTGAGGCCGGGACGAAATGTAGTGCAGGGAGCCTGAGATGGTGAAGGCAATGCGGACGGAACTGTCGGTTATCGGAGTAGAGCGCGAGGAACTGCGATGGCTCCGGACTTTGGTATGGCTATTGCGCCACCCGGACCCGACGGTGCCGGAACTGGCGCGGCAGGCGCTCCTATATTTGACCGGGGCGGCGGAACAAAGAAGCTCAGTGCAAAAAATGAGTGATGAACCGCACCACGTCGAACCAAATTTGGTATCCTAGACCACATGTTGTGGCAGTATCGGTTCCTCTCCAAGGTTCTAGTGCTTTCTGGTTTCCTGCTGGTTCCCGCCACGCTTTCCTTTGCACAAGACGCTCCCGGCCAGGAAATGACGCCGCGCGAGCGCACTCTGATGGCTCAATCGTACAGCACGGAGAAGCTCTGCGCGTGGCAAAAAAGGCTGAATCTATCCGATTGGAAGATTTCGGTTATGGTGGTGCGCACGAGCGATCTCAAGCCCAAGACACTCGGCAACATCCATTGGGATGGCACCAAGAAAACGGCGGTGATTCGCGTGCTCGATCCGGCGGATTACAAGCTGCCGCCGCAAGCCATGCTGGACGATATGGAGTTCACCGTGGTCCATGAGCTGATACACCTGGAGCTTTCGCCGGTGTTGACTCCGCTGCAGCGCAACGATGCCAACCGGATGGAAGAAGAGCACGCGGTGAATCATATGGCGCAGGCGCTGTTGGATCTGGAACGGGCGAAGTAAGACGAGATCCGCGATGGACGCGAGCTTTGCCGAGGGCTTCAGAGCCGCTTCGTGCCATTGCAAGTTGAGTGCTACATTGCGGAAGTGACCACTGCCCGCACCCTCACACAAGTTCTGGAAGAGACCGCGAGCGCGCACGGGGATTCGCCGGCGCTGCGCCAGCCGGTAGACGGCCAACCCGGCGGATATCTAACCTACAGCTGGAAGCAATACCTGGCGGCGGCGCGCGAGATCGCGGCTGGGCTCGACGCGCTGGGGATCAAGAAGGGCGACGTGGTTGCGCTCGATTCGGAGACGCGGCTCGAGTTCTATCTTGCCGATTCAGGAATTCTAGCGAATGGGTCGGTGGCGGCGGCGGTGTATCCGAGTTATCCGGCGGCTGATTTGGTCCGCACGATCGAAACCGTGGGGGCGCGCGCGGTTTTCGTGGAGAACCCGAAGACGTTAGCGGCGTTGCGCACGGCGAAAGTGGAGCATTGGTTTTTGCTGACTGGCGAAGCGGAGGGCGCAATGACGCTCGCGGCGCTACGCGAATCGGGACGGAGCGCAATGAGCGCCGACGCGGCATTGACGGAGCGGCTGCGGAACCGCATTTCGCCCACGGACCCGGCGATTCTCTATCTGACGTCCGGCGCCACGGGCGAGCCGAAGATGGCGCTGGTATCGCACCAGGCAATTGTGGCGAATATCGATATGGGTCCGGGAGTCCTACCGATGGGTCCGGAGGATTCGACCGTGGCGTTCTTACCCTCGGCGCACATCGCGCAACGGGTGGTGATGGAGTTTCTGCCGATGCGGTGCGCGATGGCAGTCACGTTCTTCGAGAGCCTCTTAAGGTTGCCGCAAGATATCCGCAAGGTGCGGCCCACGATATTCCTGGCGCCGCCGCGTATGTGGGAGCGGATCTATTCCACCATCTGCACCGAGTTGAACAAACGTCCGTTGCCGGCCCGGAGAGCGTTTCAGGCCGCGTTGGCGATGGCGCTGGCGGCGGCGCGCTACCGGCGCGCGGGCAAGCGCGTTCCGTGGCGGCTGCGCGCTCCACTACGGTTGGCCGACCGGCTGATGTTCGCTAAGGTGCGCGAACGTTTCGGCGGACGAATCCGCGTGGCGGCATCGGGCGCGGCGCCCCTGGGAAAGGACTTGGCGGAGTTCTACGACGCGATCGGCATGCCGCTGATTGAGGGCTACGGACTGACCGAAGGCGGTGTGGCGACGCTCAATCCACTGGATAGGCCAATGCCGGGATCGATCGGCAAGGCGATTGCGGGCGTGGCGGTTCGGCTTTCCGAAGATCAGGAGATTCTGATCAAGAGCCCATGCCTGTTTTCGGGCTACTTCAACGACCCGGCGACCACCGGCGAAGTGCTGCGAGAGGGCTGGCTGCACACGGGCGACTTGGGGCGCATCGACGACGAGGGCTACATTTTCATTACGGGGCGGAAGAAGGAGTTGATCGTCTCTTCGACGGGGAAGAAAGTATATCCGGCGCGCCTCGAAGCGCTGTTCAAGATGGAACCGATTGTGAGCCACGCGTTATTGTGCGGCGATCGGCTGCCTTTTGTGACCGCGCTCTTCACGATTAACCCCGCCGCGGCGCGGACGTTGAAAGGCATGGACGAATGGAAGGGCCGCAAGGACGAAGACATACCGCAGGCCTCGCCGGTCCTGGAGGAGATTCGCAAAGCGGTGGCGCGGGTGAATAAGCAGTTGGCGCCGTTCGAGCAGATCCGGAAGTATCGCGTACTGCCGCGCGAGTTTTCGATCGAAGCCGGCGAGTTGACGGCCACGATGAAGGTGCGGCGGACGCGGGCGATGGAGAACTTCCGGGATCAGATCGAAGAATTATATGCGGGGCGGGAGCAATGATTAGCCACGGATGGACACGAATGCACGCAGATAAGATAAAAACCAACACATGCTGTTTTTGTTTTTATCTATGTGCATCTGCGTCCATCCGTGGCTCATTTTGCGTTTGATGAAGTCCAGGAGCGCTTAAACGCATAGCGGAATGCGTTCTCCGCAATCCCGCGTAGTTCCGCCTCACTGAATCCGAAAGCGCGCTCGGCCAGGGCGTATTCGCCTGCGAGGGTGCATCCGAACATGGCGGGGTCGTCGGTATTCAGGGTGATCGGCACGCCTGCGTCGAACAGACGGCGAATCGGGTGATCTTCGATGCGCTTCACTACGCCTGTCACCAGGTTGCTGGTGATGCAGATTTCGAGGGGGATATTGCGTTCGCGGAGTTCGCACATGAGATCGGGATCTTGGGCGGCGGCGATGCCGTGGCCGATGCGCTCGGCGCCAAGGTCGAGCGCGGCCCAGATGGATTCCGGGCCCATGCTTTCTCCGGCGTGCGCGGTGAGATGCAGGCCGGCGCTCTTGGCGAAGGCGAACGGTTCGCGGAATCCGGCGGCGGGTCCTCGTTCTTCGCTGCCACCGATGCCGAAGGCGACGACGCCATCGCCGGTGCGTTCGGCTGCAAGCTCGGCGACCGCTTGCACGTGATCCACGCCGAACTGGCGGACGGCGTCGAGGATCCAATGGACCTCCACGGACGAGCCGCGCGCGGCGTCGCGAATGGCGTCGTAGATCGGCGCGAATTCCTGTCCCTTCCAGAGCACTACGCCGGCGGCGACGATGATTTCGGCGTATCGGACGTTCTGGTATTCGAGATGCTCGAGCAATCGGCGCGTGATGAGCGCGTAATCCTCGGGCGTGCGAAGGCGTTTGCCGATGGCGCCGAAGGCCTTAAGAAAGGCGTCGAAATCGGCATAGCGGTAGAGTGCGCGAAACTCTTCGACGGACGTGGCGGGGTCCAGCTCATTCAGCGTTTCGGGCTCGATGGAGCCTTCGAGATGCAGGTGAAGCTCGGCCTTCGGCGGCGTCCGCGTGATATCGTCCATAGTGACTATTAGGCTCTCATGACTGCAGAAGAGATCGAAGCAATAGTAGGCGGATATCATGGCGATGCATTCCGCGTGCTCGGCCCGCATGGCTGGGGCAAGAAGAACCAGCAGGCGAAGTGGGAGGTGCGCGCGTTTCTTCCGCAGGCGGAAGCGGCGTCGGTGTTGGCGGGCGGCAACGCCGTGGAGATGGAAAAACTGCACGCCGGTGGCTTCTTCTGCGCGCAGCTGCCTGGCACTCCTGGCGATTACATGCTGCGGCTGAAGCTGTGGGACGGGCGCGAAATCGAGATCGACGACCCCTACCGTTACGGTCCGCAGATTTCGGATTCCGACATCTACCTGCACACGGAGGGTACGCTCTACGAGGCGTATCGCACGTTGGGCGCGCACGTGAGCGAGGCGGGCGTGCGCTTCGCAGTCTGGGCGCCGAGCGCGCAGTGCGTGACGGTGGCGGGGGAGTTCAACGATTGGGACATCCGGCGGCATCCGATGCGGAAACGCAACGGGGGCGTGTGGGAGCTATTTATCCCCCGCCTGCGCGAGGGCGCCGCATACAAGTATCACATCCGGTCGCAATTCGCGGGATATGAGCAGTTGAAGGCCGATCCGTATGCGTTTTGCTGCGAGACGCCGCCGAAATCGGCCTCGGTAGTATGGAGCCTGGATAAGTACCAGTGGAACGATGCGGAATGGATGGAGGCGCGAGGAAAAAAGGAGTGGCTGAAATCGCCGGTGGCGGCCTACGAGGTGCATGCGGGCTCTTGGATGCAAGGGCTGAGCTATCGCGAGATGGCGGTGAAGCTGGTGGATTACGTGAAGCTGATGGGCTACACGCATATCGAACTGCTGCCGATCATGGAGCATCCGTTCACGGGCTCATGGGGCTATCAGGTGATTGGCTATTTCGCGCCGACCTCGCGCTTCGGCTCGCCTGACGACTTCCGGTTTTTCGTGGATCGGTGCCACCAGGCGGGAATCGGCGTGATTGTCGATTGGGTACCGGCGCATTTTCCCAAGGACGCGCACGGCCTGGGATTTTTTGACGGGACGGCGCTTTATGAGCACGCCGATCCGCGCAAGGGCGAGCATCGCGATTGGGGCACGAAGATTTTTAATTACGGCCGCAACGAGGTGCGCGCGTTCCTGATTTCGAACGCGCTGTTCTGGTTGAAGGAGTATCACATCGATGCGCTGCGGGTGGATGCGGTGGCGTCGATGCTGTACCTCGACTATTCGCGCAAGCCGGGAGAATGGATTCCGAACCAATTCGGCGGGAACGAGAATCTCGACGCAATCGACTTTATTCGGCGCTTCAACGAGCAAGCGCACAAGGTTCCGGGCGTGTTCACGGTGGCGGAGGAATCGACCGCGTTTCCCGGAGTATCGAAGCCCGTCTACCTCAGTGGGCTGGGCTTCACAATGAAGTGGAACATGGGCTGGATGCACGACATGTTGGCGTATTTCGCATACGATCCGGTCTTCCGCAAGTTCCACCAGAACAGCATCACGTTCAGCATGATGTATGCCTTCAGCGAGAACTTCGTGCTGCCTATCTCCCACGACGAGGTCGTCTACGGCAAGCGATCGCTATTGAGCAGGATGCCGGGCGACGAGTGGCGGCAGTTCGCCAATGTGCGCGCGTTCCTGGCATACATGTGGGCGCATCCCGGGAAGAAACTGCTGTTCATGGGGCAGGAGATCGGGCAACGCGAGGAGTGGAATCACGACGCAAGCGTACCGTGGTATGTGCTGGAATTCGAGCCGCACCGCAAGCTGCAGAATCTGTCGCGGGAATTGAACCGCATCTATCGGGAAAGCCCGGCGTTGTACGAGGTAGACTTTCATCACTCGGGATTCGAGTGGATCGATTTCCACGATGCCGAGTCTTCGGTAATAGCATTCCTGCGCAGGGCGGAGGATCCGAAGGATTTTCTGGTGTTCTGCTGCAACTTCACGCCTGTGCCTCGCAAGGGATACGAGTTCGGCGTACCGGAAGAGGGATTCTACGAGGAGATTCTGAATACCGATTCGGAGCTCTTCGGCGGAACGAATTCAGGGAATGGCGGGATGGTTTCATCGAGACCAGTGCCTAAGCACGATCGGCCGCACAGCATATCGGTGACGCTGCCCCCGCTGGCGGTGGTGGGGTTCAAGAAGAGGTAAGCGGCCTGGCAGGCCGAAATCCTACCCTAACTCCGCGAACCAACGTGCTGCTTCGTCCGCGAGGCGCCGTCGGGAGTAGCCGGCGGCATCGAAGACGGCACGGTGCTCGCGCCACAATACAGCGGTAGCTCCGGCTAACAGCGCGCGGTTCGCGATCCGTGTGAGCCGCCTCAGGATCGACGCGCGCTCGCCCTGGAATAAGCGGAACGTAAAGGCCTGAAATCGCAGATGCATCGTTTCCTCTGCGAGGATGCGATCGCAGATCGCTCGCAGGAGCGGCGATGCGGTGGCTTCGCGTAGAGCCGAGTAATATGGCATAGCGAGAACTTCCGCGGTGGCCAGTACGCGCATACGCAGTTCGGGGCCGGCGAGGCCTCGGATACCGCGGAACGCGCTGTCCACCCAATGACGATCGAGGGGCCGAATGCCATGCAATTCGAGGAATCGGCCGAGCATGCGACTGTGGCGCTGCTCTTCCTTTATGAACAAGCGGAGCGCATGCCAGTACTCAGGCTGGCCGCGCTCAGCAGCTAATCGCGCCGCCTGATCGAGCAGACGCCGTCCTTTGCCGCTTTCGCCTAACTGAAATTGGCGGATAGAGGCGACGGTCGCGACGCGTTCGGCGGCAGTGAGGCGGTAAGGATCGCGCCAGGGCAAAGACGGTTCCGTGGCGTTGGACTTGAAATAGCGCAGCCAGTCGCCGGATGAGGATGACTGGCGGTGAAGGAGCGGTGCAGGGGCAGTCATGCGTCAATCATAACGCAATGTACTTTGTTTTGAAAAGTACATTGCGTATTAATTTGTGCGCGCCGCCGAGGTAGGGATCCTCCCGAGACGGCCGCCGGTTACACTAAGCGGGAATGGAGAACCAAACCATCGGGCTGGTCGCACATGCCGTCGGCACGACGGGCGTGCTGCACCAGTTAACCGGCGTAATCGCCGAACACAACGGCGACATCGCTTCAGTCGAGATTCTGGCGAATCTGCCTGATGAGGCCCGCACCTACTTCGAAGTGAGATTCCCGGAGGGCGCCGACCCGATGCGCGTCGTGGCAGGACTGCGAGCTCTTCCTATTGTGTGCGGCGTCGAGATCGTCAAGACATTCGAGACGATATACGGCAAACGCATCATCATCATTGGCGGGGGGGCCCAGGTGGGCCAGGTAGCTATCGGCGCCATCTCCGAGGCTGATCGCCACAATATCCGCGGCGAACATATTTCCGTGGATACCATTCCATTGGTCGGCGAACAAAAACTGGCAGATGCGGTTCGCGCCGTAGCGCGTTTGCCGCGCGCCAAAGCGCTGGTGCTGGCTGGGTCGCTGATGGGCGGCGAGATCGAAACTGCTGTGCGCGAAGTGCGGAAGCAAGGACTCCTGGTGATTAGCCTCAACATGGCCGGCAGCGCCCCCGAAGCGGCGGATCTGGTGGTATCCGACCCCGTACAGGCCGGCGTAATGGCTGTAATGGCCGTAGCCGAAACCGCGAAGTTCACGGTGGAACGGCTGAAGCGGCGCGTGTTCTGACGAAAGGGACCCCGATATGAACGGCGCCGAATGCCTCCTGCGAACTTTGCTCGCCAATGACATCGATCTGTGCCTGATGAATCCCGGAACATCGGAGATGCAGTTCGTGTCGGCGCTCGACCGCGTACCGGGCATGCGTGGCATTCTCGGCCTGTTCGAAGGCGTATGCGCCGGCGCGGCGGATGGGTACGCTCGCATGGCCGGGAAACCAGCGGCTACTCTGCTGCATCTGGGACCGGGCTTGGCGAATGCGCTGTCCAACCTGCATAACGCGCGCAAGGCACGGTCTCCAGTGGTCAACATCGTGGGAGAGCATTCTACCCAGCACCTGGGCTATGACGCTCCGTTGAGCGCAGATATCGAGGCCTTCGCGCGGCCTGTGTCGGGCTGGGTGCATACCGTGGAACACGCCGCTGCGATGGGTGAAGCCGCTTCGAAAGCAGTGGCGGCTGCGCTGGGACCGCCCGGGAAGGTGGCGACGTTAATTGTGCCGGCCGATTTCTCCTGGAGCGAGGCGAGCGATCCAGGTTGTCCCGCCCCGCGGCAGTGCCGTTCTCTCCCACCCAAGGAACGCGTTCTCGACGCAGCGCGCGCTCTTCGCTCGGGCGGCGCGACCGCGTTGCTTCTCGGTGGAACCACGCTTCAGGAACGAGGACTTCGCGCCGCCGATCGTATACGCGCCGCCACCGGAGTGAGGGTTTTCGGCGACCGGAACACGGCACGCATGACCCGCGGCGCGGGGGTTCCCGCGTTCGAACGCATCCCTTACTTCCCGGAGCAGGCGCATCAATTGCTGGCCGATGTCGAGCGTCTTATATCAGTGGGAGCGAAGCCGCCGGTCTCGTTTTTCGGTTATCCCGGCGTGAGAAGCTTGCTGGCGCCGCCGGGTTGCGCCTTTGAAACGCTGGCGGCGGAACAGGAAGATGGAGTCGGCACGCTCGAATGGCTGGCGGAGGAGCTTGGCGCACCGACAAAAAACGAGGCCGCCGATGTACCGCACGCGACTCTACCCGTTGGCGAACCGCTCACGCCGGCGGCAATTGCAAGAACGGCGGCAGTTCTGGCGCCCGAAGGGACCATCTTCTCTGAGGAAAGCGTGTCCGCAAGCGGCGAAATGTGGCCGCATCTCGCGTGCGCCGCGCGGCACGACCATCTCCCGGTTACGGGCGGATCGATCGGCCAAGGACTGCCGGTGGCGGTGGGCGCCGCGCTCGCCTGCCCCGGACGAAAGGTGGTGGCGCTGGAGGCCGACGGCAGCGGGATGTATACATTGCAATCACTCTGGACGATGGCGCGCGAGCGGCTTGACGTGACAATTGTTATCTTCGCGAACCGAAGGTACCGGATTCTCGATATCGAGATGCGAAGAACCGGCGCGGGCGCGATCGGGCCGCGAGCCGGCGAGATGATCGATCTGACGAACCCATCCGCGAATTGGACCCGGCTGGCAGAGGGTTTTGGAGTGGAGGCAACACGCGCGGAAACGGCGGACGAGTTCATTCGGGAATTTAGCGCGGCCATGCGTGAGCGGGGACCGCGGCTGATTGAGGCGTCGCTCGTTTCTTGATTAAGTTTCCAAGGCCGGATTTTCGACAAGCCGATTCAAATTATTTAGTGATGTTTTACTACATTTTGTTAATATTTTGTTTATCTTAGCGCGCGAGCACGTGTTTTCAATCTGTTAGGTGGTGGACAATGTTTGGGCGTACCAGACCTTTAAGCATACGGGTGAGACGGAATCCCGCGTAGATGCACTGTTGAGGGATGGATAAATTCCAGAACCAGGAGTAATGAATGGGCAGTTTGACGACGAGCCGTTTTCTGTTTATTTCGCTAGGCGCTATAGGATTGGCACCGATGCTTCATGCCCAACCATCGGGGCGGCCAATGCCGATGATCCTTGAAAGGATCGATGAGTCGAAGCTGGTCACTTTGGGACACAATACGCGTCCCGAAGCGATCCCCGCCAACGACCTTGGCCGTGTTTCGGACGACTTCCCGATAGAGCACATGCTTTTGCAATTGAAGCGTTCCCCGGAACGGGACGCGGCGCTCGAGGACTACATAGCGGACTTGCACGATTCAAACTCGCCAAATTTCCACAAATGGCTGACGCCCGAACAATTCAGCCAGCATTTTGGCGTGGCGGCCAGCGGATGTGGAGGTGGTCACCGCGCTGGCTAAAATCGAGGGGTTTCACCGTTCACGGAGTTCAGCCGAGCGGGCTGGTGATCGATTTCGGCGGCACGGCCGGGCTTGTCAATCGCAGCTTTCCACACCGAGATTCACAATCTGCAGGTGAACGGCGTAAGGCATTTTGCGAATATGAGCGACCGCAAGATTCCCGCCGCGCTCAAGCCGGTGGTGACCGGGATCGTCTCCCTGCATAACTTTCATCCAAAACCGTTATTAGTGCCGCGCGGCAATTACACGTTCACCAATCCGAATGGAACCTTCCATGGGCTGGTTCCGGGCGATCATCGCCACCATTTATAACCTTAGCCCGCTCTTTGCGGCCGGCATTTCGGGCAAAGGACAGTCCATCATGGTTGTGGAGGACACGTATCTATATTCGACCGGCGACTGGACGGTATTCCGGAAGACCTTCGGGCTGTCCAGAACTTATCCGTTCGGCACGTTGACGCAGGTGAGTCCGGCTGGCGCGATCGCGTGCGGGAACCCTGGGTTTCAGGGAGTAGCAACCACCCGGGCTATGGCGACGACGGGGAAGCGGCAATCGACGTGGAATGGGCGACGGCAGCCGCGCCGAATGCCGCCATCATCCTGGCGGCATGCACCGATACGGTAACGACCTTCGGAGGTTTGATCGCCCTCGAAAATACTCTCAATGGCCCTGCGGCAACCCTGCCATCCGTCGTGAGCATCAGCTACGGAGAAGGCGAGGCATTCAACGGCGCCGCTGCGAACGCGCGTATAGCAACGCCTACCAACAGGCGGTCGCCGAAGGAGTTTCGATATTTCGTTTCGTCGGGCGACGAAGACGCCGCCAGCGCCGACAATGGCAATGTCTCCACCCACGGCATCAGCGTCAGCGGGTTTACTTCTACGCCATATAACGTATCCGTAGGTGGAACCGATTTTGGTTACTCAGCCGGATAACGTCGATCCGCGCACTTACTGGAGTTCAACCAATTCGGCAACATACAGTTCCGCTCTCTCGTACATCCAGGAGATTCCGTGGAACGATTCCTGCGCGGGAAGCGCTGCTCGCGAAGCTTTCGTGGGCATCACGCCCCTCGGCCTCTGCAACAATCCGGCAGTGACATCGCCAGCGGCCGCTCAATATACTGCTGAACGCAGTTGGAGGCAGCGGGGGACCCAGCGGTTGCGCCACCGGTACGGCTTCAATCGAGGGCGTAGTGAGTGGCACTTGCGCGGGTTACTCTAAACCCGCATATCAGAGCGGCCTGTTCGGCAATCCGTCGGACGGCGTCCGTGACATTCCCGACGTCTCTCTATTTGCGTCGAATGGTCTCTGGGACGCATACTACGTAACCTGCTGGTCGAATCCGGATACGAACCCAGTTGTAGGCGGCGGCGCTACTTGTTTCGGTCCACCGAGTAGCTGGGCCGGCTTCGGCGGGACTTCGGTTTCGTCGCCTATCATGGCCGCGATACAGGCGCTGATCAATCAGCATACCGGGAGCCGATGGGGAAATCCAAATCCCACATATTATGCCCTCGCGAAGGCCGAGTATGGCGTTAGCGGCTCGGCAGCCTGTAATTCGACTACCGTGCTCAAGACAGGCAACTCCTGCATCTTCTACGACGTTACGCAAGGCGATAACGACGTAGCGTGCAAAGGAACCGGCACGGGCGCAGCAACCCTGAACAATTGCTACCGACCGGTGGGGACGTATGGCGTCTTATCGACCTCGAATGCGAGCAATCAACCCGCTTATTTGACAACCACGGGCTGGGATTTCGCAACCGGAATCGGATCGGTGAACGCGTTCAATCTGGTGATGAACTGGCCCCACTAAGCGACGAACACTTAAACATTGGAGAAATTATGCGAACTACTTATACGCTTTTTCTTGCGTTTTCCTGCTTGCTATGTGTGCAGAGGCAGGCGTCGGCTGGCGCCATCTCCATCTGCGACGCGAACCCGCGCAACCTGGTCGCAAATTGCGGATTCGAGACCGGCGGCTTCACGTCCTGGACGCTCTCGGGCAATGATGTGCCGGTAGAATCAGGAACTCAGTATGGCGTGGAGGGAACCGATCCCGCCGATGCGATGTCTCCGAACAGCGGTTCGAACCAGGCGTACTTCGCCGACTCGGTTTCGAATGCAACAACGCTGTCACAGAACATTGCCACGCAGGTTGGCGTTACATACCAAATCTCATGGTTGCTGGCGCAGGACACACCTTTGATCAACCCGTACAGTAACAACTTCTCCATGTCTTTTGGAGGAGCCAGGGTTGCTAATCTTACGGCGCTTCCCGTCCAGGTTTACACCGAATACTCATACGGTTGGGACGCAACGTCGGCGTCCACCGATCTCAGTTTTACTATTGGGAACGATTTGGGTGAATTTCTCTTGGACGATGTCTCGGTTCAAGTTGCACCCGAACCAGCGAGCTGGGTTGCTCTAGTGATTGGCATGGCTCTCTGTGGTTTCCTCGTGCGCCGGCGGCCGCAATCAAATTCGTACCGGATATGAACTGAAAGCGGCAGCAGCATTCCGCCCTCAGAGCGATTAGTACGCTCATTACGTCTACAATCTGGGCTGTAGTTCGGCTGTATCTAAGCCGGCTATTTCAAGAGAGCGTAAAATCGGGGCTGCGGCGTTACAATTGGTATCTCCATGCCGCGCGAGCTATTGATCCAAGGCCCAGACGGCGGGGCCAGAACGGTTCCCTTGACCGGACGCCTTACCGTTGGCCGGTCGAGCGCCGCCGAACTGTGTTTTCCGGAAGATGCCGGCCTCTCGCGCCAGCACTTCGCTTTCGAGCCGGATGGCGACGGCGGCTGGACCGTCCAGGATCTGGGCAGCAAGAACGGCACCTTCGTCAACAATATTCCGCTCAAGGCGCGGCTCATGCTGCAGCCCGGCGACCGCATCACCGCCGGGCACCTGGTGATCGTCTACGCGCCGCCGGAAGGCAAAACTCCCGAGCAGCGCGTAGTGGTTTTCGAAGGGCCGGCCGATGAAAGCACCGCATCCACCACGGTGGTGACCAGCCTCGAAGGCGCGCTTTCCAATCAGACCATGGTGCTGGAGCGCGGCGGCGCCAAGGCCACAGGTCCGATGCAGGCGCTGATTCGCGCGGGCCAGGTACTTTCTGAAAATCAGCCGCTGGACGAGCTATTCCCTGTGATTCTCGATCTGGCGATTCAGGCCGTGAACGCGCAGCGCGGCGTCCTGCTGCATCCTGGAAGGCGGCAAACTTGGTTCCCCGCGCGCACAAAGGCGAGGGGTTCCGCATTTCGACCACGCGTGCGCGACCGCGTCATCAACGATAAGACTTCGATTCTGGTGCGCGACGCGCATGGCCGACGAAGCGTTCAAGGGCCGCATGAGCATCGTGGAGCAGAAGGTCCACACCATGATGGCGGTGCCGCTGCAGACCAAGGAGCGCATCATCGGCCTGATTTACGTGGATTCGCCGTTCATCCTGCGCGAGTTCACCAAGGACGATCTCAGCCTGCTGACGGTGATGGCGAACATCGCGGCCATCCGCATCGAGAACGCGCGCCTCGCCGAAATCGAAGCGGCCGAGCGCATCATGAAGCGCGATCTTTCGCAGGCGGCCGAGATCCAGAGGGGCGTGCTGCCCAGCGAGGCGCCCAAGCTCGCGGGCGCCGATCTGGCCGGATACAACGCGGCCTGCCGCACGGTGGGCGGCGATTACTACGATTTCTTCCCGTATGCGGATGGGCGCGTGGCCCTCGCGCTAGGCGACGTTTCAGGTAAGGGCATGCCCGCCTCGCTGATGATGATGGCGCTGCACGCGCGCGTGCAGGTGCTGGCCGAAGATCCGGGCAATCTGGGCGCCTTCATGACGCGGCTGAACAAGGCGACGTGCGCCAAATGCCCGAGCAACCGCTTCATCACGTTTTTCTTCTGCATCCTCGATACAGCGGCAGGCGGATTAAGGTTTGCCAATGCCGGCCACAATCCGCCGATCGTGGTACGCGCGTCTGGGGAGGCAGAAATGCTCGAAGGCGGCGGCCCGCCGCTAGGAATCCTCGCCATGGCGCCGTTCGCCGAACAAACCATCCAGCTCGGGACCGGCGATTTGTTGGTGCTGTACAGCGACGGGGTGAGCGAATGTCTCAATGGCGACGAAGAGGAGTTTGGCGAGGAGCGGTTTATCGAGGTATTGCGTGAACATCGCGCGAAACCGGCCGCGGAGATTGCGGATGCCGTGACCGGCGCCTTGCTAAAGTTCGCCGCAGGGGCCCCGCCGGCAGACGATATTACGTTGGTAGTAGCAAAAAGACTCTAGAAATCCGCAAGATGTAACCCCCGGCAGGGCTCCGACGCCCTATCAGGTGATTGAAGATAGCCTGCCTTTTCTTTGCCATTCCCCTTGTTCTGTCGGCTGTCACCCCCGACCAGGAAGCTCTCGGCCTGCTTTCGAAGGCCTCTGCCGCCTTCGATTCCAATTTGGCGCGTGAGCAGCACTGGAACTGGACAGCTCAGGAAAAGCGTGAATTAGCTACGCGTTCCGGCGACATCGTGCAATCGTTGCCATCAGTTACGGCTGAATCGGTATTGCGGAGCGATGGCAACAGGTGCAACGCAGTAGTGGCGTGGGGCGACGGTTTGAAGCCCTTCAAGATCGCGGCCTCGGCCGACGAACGCTGCCGCGCCATGGACGAGTTTCACGCGCCGTTCGAAGTGCAGGAGTTGTTGCGAGGTTCGCAGGCCAAGACGGTGGCGGATTGGGAAGGCGGGGCGGCGATTTCGATCATCCCCGATAAGATCAGGCAGCGCTCGAGCGATCCCGCGATCCGTTGCGCGGCATCGATTGAAGCCACTGTCCGACTGGATCTCGGTTCGTTCTTCCCGCGATCGATCGAGGGCAAAGTAGTGGGCGATGGCTGCGAACAACGCGGCGCGCCAGTGGCGCAATACGGTGGCGCGAGCAGCGCGCCGATGCGTTCGCTCTTCCGCAAGGGCGCTTCGTTTCGTATGGTGTTTCAACTCCAGAAGGACAAGTTCGGTAATGAGGCGAACAGCTTCTGGATCTGCACAAGCCAGCATTACCTGATGCCCTGGGAATCGGATTCGGACGCGATCGCCTACTGGGGCCGCCAGATGCACGTCAAAACCGGCGGACATCAATTGGTGAAGGACATCGAAACCCGCGCCCGGGAGTTCGGCGCTGATTCGGCGGTCAGTTTCGACGCTGCCGATCAATAGACTCTTTCGAGATTTGCAGCAGCAGATCGTAACCAAAACATTCCTGCATCAAGCCCACGTTACAAAGAGTGAAGCAGTCCGATCATCGCTTGTCGATCGGCCATTCTTTTCGTGCTGGAAGTCACGTGCCGTGTTCGTGGCATCGCCTGAAATCACGCGGGGTTATTTCCTTGAGCGTAGCGCGGCACGGAATTTGATAAGTTAGGTACGATCCGTGATGAGCCATTCTGGTTGTCCCGAGGCCCTAACGGGTATCAAGGGAGGAATATGAGCTATAAACAACCGCAAACAGGTTCAATCAATCGCCGGAAGATGATGGGCGCGGCCTTGTTCGGCGGCGCCGTCGCCGGAGCGGCGATGCAACCCGGAAACGCCTTCGGGCAGGAGAAGCCGAAAACCACAACGCCTGGCGCCAAGCCTGCAAGTCCAGCCATAGGTCCCAACCTGAGTCCGCCAGTAGTTGCCGTGAAGGCAGGGAAACTTCGCGGCTTGAGAGAGGGCAAGACCTATTCTTTCCTGGGAGTCCGTTACGCAGAGGCGGAACGGTTCGGTCAACCCAAGCCGGTTCAGCCGTGGGAAGGAATCAAGAACGCGCAAGCATGGGGACCAGTGTGCCCCATTCCGCTCTCAAGCAACGTTGGTCCCGACGAGGTGGTCTTCCCGCATCGGTTCTGGGTGCCAAACGAGAACTGCCAATACCTTAATGTCTGGACGCAGAACCTGAACCCGGCGGTGAAGAAGCCCGTGATGGTGTGGATGCATGGCGGGGGCTTCACGAACGGATCTTCGATGGAAGCGTATGCCTATGACGGCAGGAGCCTCAGCGAGTTTGGCGACGTGGTGGCGGTCAGCGTGAATCACCGGCTGAACATCATAGGAACGCTCGATCTTTCCGCATACGGGCCGGAGTACGCGAACTCGCGTCAGACCGGAATGGCGGATTTGGTAGCGGCGCTCGAGTGGGTTCACCACAACATCGAAACGTTTGGCGGAGATCCCGGCAATGTCATGATCTTCGGGCAATCTGGCGGCGGCGGAAAAGTGGTCCGCCTGATGCACATGCCCGCCGCGCAGGGGTTCTTCCATAAGGTCTCCGCACAAAGCGGCAGCGCCAATTACCGGAATACCGATCCGGCAACGAGCATCAGGACACAGCAGGCGGTTGCGGCAGCCACCTTGAAGAATCTGAACCTCACGGGCAGTGAGATCGACAAGCTCAAGGCCGTTCCTTACCTGGAACTGCTCGCAGCCGGAACCGCCGCGGGTCAAACGGTCGCAAGAGAACTTGGCGTCGGGAATGTGGGCTGGAACCCGATTGCGGACGACCAGTATGTCATGCGCGAATTCTGCGACTGGGCGGAGAAGATTCCCGTAATGTCGGGGACGGTGTTCAGCGAGATGCAGGGCACGCTCACGCGAGGCGATGGGCGCAAGAATGAATGGACGCAAACAGAGATCGACGAGCATCTCACGGCGGCGTTCGGCGACAAGAAAAACGACATTGTCACCGAATTCAAGCAGGCGTTTCCGCGAAAGAAGGTGCAGGACGTTCTCTATTACGCGGGGGCTTCGCGGAGTGGATCGAAGAGCTTGCTGGCGCGCAAACTCGAGAAAGGCAAGACGCCCGTCTACAATTATCTGTTCGCGTGGGAATACCCGATCAATGGCGGCATTACGGCTTTCCATTGCTCCGAACTGGCGTTTTGTTTCCATGCGCTGAATGTGCCGCAGATCAAGACGGCAACCGGCGGAGGCCCGGTGGCGATGGCGCTGCAAGATAAAGTGGCCGGGGCGTGGGTTAATTTTGCGAAGACGGGGAATCCCAGCCAGCCAGGTTTGGAGTGGCGGCCGTATACGCCTGACAACCCGCAGGCCATGGTGTTTGACACGATCAGCGAATCCCGTCCGCTGCATGACGACAAGCTAGCGTCGCTACTGCCGGCGGTAGGTGGCCGCGGTGGGCGCGGCGGCCGGGGCTGAGTAGATGCGGGCGGCGAGTCCGAATCCAGGGCGATGTAGGTTTCTCTGTTAGTTGCGCGCGTTGTACGCTTGCCGTAGCTTGCCCGCGGCGGCAAAGACATGAGTGTTACGGTGTTAGCGCGAAAACCGCGCGCTGCAACTCCGCAAGCGCGCGTCACGGTACACTATTCTTTCATGCCAACGCTTTCCGCGCACGCCTTCTCCGCGCTCGAAATGCGTTGCGCATTCTTTCGGGAGATTACCCTTGGGATTGACGGTCGGGATTGTCTGTGAGACGGCGCCCGGCGAGCGTCGCGTAGCGATGACGCCGGGCGCGCTTGCCGTTTTGAATAAGACCAATGCCGAATTGCTTCTCGAATCGGGGGCAGGTTTGCCTGCCGGGGTTCCCGATTCGGACTACGCCGAGAAGGGCGTGCGAGTGGCCAGCCGCGGCGAGATTTTCGCGGCGGCTGAGGTGATCCTGCAGGTTCGCAGCCTCGGCGCCAATCTCGAGGCGGGGCGCGGCGATCTTCCCCTGATGCGCGCGGGACAGGCCGTCATCGGGTTCGGCGAGCCGCTCACCTCCATCGACGCCGCGCGCGATCTGGCGGAACGCGGCGTGAGCTTCCTCTCGATGGAGTTGATGCCGCGCATCACGCGGGCGCAAAGCATGGACGCGCTTTCCTCAATGGCTACCATCGCTGGGTACAAAGCCGCCCTCATCGCGGCGAATTCGCTGCCGCGCATGTTTCCCATGCTGATGACGGCTGCCGGAACAATCGCCCCGGCGCGCGTGCTGGTGTTGGGCGCCGGCGTGGCGGGATTGCAAGCCATCGCGACAGCGCGACGGCTGGGCGCAGTGGTAAGCGGCTACGATATCCGCGCCGCCGTTCGCGAACAGATTGAAAGCCTGGGCGCGAGATTCGTAGTGCTCGATATGGGGGATGCGGCGGTCGAAAGCTCTACGGAAACCAAGGGCGGCTACGCAAAAGCCATGGGCGAAGAGTTTTACCGCCGGCAGCGCGAAGCGATGGCCAATGTGCTGGCCGAGCAGAACGTGGTGATCACCACAGCCGCCGTTCCGGGCAAGAAGGCGCCGATTCTGATTACACGCGAGATGGTTCATCGCATGGCGCCGGGATCGGTAATTGTGGATATCGCGGCGGAGCGCGGCGGCAACTGCGAATTGACGCATCCTGGGGAAGTGATGGAAGTGAACGGCGTCGCGATCCATGGCCCGGTCAATCTGGCCTCGACGATTCCCTATCATGCCAGCCAGATGTATGCGCGCAATATCGCCACGTTCCTCAAGCATCTCGTGAAGGACGGGAAGTTCGCGCTTGACCAGAGCGACGAAATCGTACGCGAAACGCTGGTGACGCATGCGGGCGAAGTGGTCCATCTGCGCGTGCGCGAGCTGATGGGACTGCCCGCGCTGGCGAGTGTTTCGTAATATTTGAGGAATGCCATGCCATCCGAACTCGAACTGAGTCTTTATGTCTTCATGCTGGCGACCTTCGTCGGCCTGGAAATCATCCGCAAGGTCTCGCCGCTGCTGCATACGCCGCTAATGTCGATCACCAATGCCATCTCGGGCATCTGCGTCGTTGGCGCCATCCTGGTGACGGAATCGGCCGGCTTCTCCACTTTTGGGCGCGTGCTTGGCTTCATCGCCGTGATGACTTCGGTGATCAACATTGTCAGCGGATTTCTGATCACGGACCGCATGCTGAAGATGTTTAGGAAGCGCGAGGACAAGAAGTGACCGAACAAACCGTCGTCGGGCACCTGGTTCAATACGCCTACATCATTGCCGCGGCGTTGTTTGTTCTCTCGCTGAAGTGGATGAACTCGCCGGCCACCGCGCGCCGCGGCGTGTTCGCCGGCGAAGTGGGGATGCTGCTGGCGATTGTAGGCACGCTGCTGCTGCACAACATCGTCAACTGGGAATGGATTCTGGCCGCGTTTCTGATTGGAACCGCCATCGGCGTACCTTTGGCTTACATGCTGCCGATTACGGCCGTGCCGCAGCAGACAGCACTTTCGCACGCGTGCGGCGCGTTAGCCGCGGCGATGGTGGGGACGGCGGAATATTATCGCGACACGCCAAACCTTCATGGTTTCACGATGGTTGCGCTCATCGCCGAGACGCTACTCGGATTCCTCACCTTCACCGGCAGCTTGATGGCCGCGGGCAAATTGCAAGAAGTGCTGCCCACGCGGCCCATCACGTATCGCAACCAGAACCTGATCAACCTGACGCTATTCACTATCGCGCTCGGCATTGGCATCCGGCTGATCTTCGTTCCCACAGACACATTCCTGTTCCCGATCTTCGCCGGCCTCTCACTGCTCTTCGGCGTACTGCTGATCATCCCCATCGGCGGCGCCGATATGCCGACGGTGATCGCGCTACTGAACTCCTACGCGGGGCTTTCGGCGTGCGCGATGGGTTTCGCGCTGGACAATAAGTTGCTGGTGATCGCGGGAGCGCTCGATGGATCGTCGGGGTTGATCCTCTCCATCATTATGTGCAAGGCGATGAACCGGTCGTTCATCGATGTGCTCTTCGGCGCGTTCGGGCAGGCGCAAAAAACGAAGACTGGCGGCCCGCAGCGTAACGTGCACAGCGCAAGCCCGGAAGAGGCGGCGCTGATTCTGGAATCGGCATCGAGTGTGATCATCGTCACGGGCTACGGCCTGGCGGTGGCGCAGGCGCAACATAAGCTGCGTGAGCTGTTCGATATTCTGACGAGGCGCGGCGTGGATGTGAAGTTCGCCATCCACCCAGTGGCGGGGCGCATGCCTGGCCACATGAACGTGCTGTTGGCTGAAGCGGACATTCCGTATGACCGGCTTTACGAGATGGACGACATCAACTCCGATTTCGCACAATGCGACGTAGCGATGGTGATTGGCGCGAACGATGTCGCCAACCCGGGCGCGCGCAAGGACAAAGATAGCCCGATTTACGGCATGCCGATTCTCGACGTGGACCGCGCGCGTACCGTAATGGTGATCAAGCGATCCATGAGCCCTGGCTTCGCCGGCATCGACAACGAACTATTCTATATGGATAAGACGCTGATGCTTTTTGGCGATGCCAAAGCGTTCGTGGCGGAGATCGTCAAGGAACTTCCCGCGGCGTAAGTCCCGTACGACAGGCCTCTAGCCTGCGGATCCTGACTCACGAAAGGATTTAACGATGCAAAAAAACCTCGCGTTATTCGCAGCACTGGCGCTGGCATTGCCCGTCGTTCAGGCCGGTGATTTCGATTCGGTGGAGAGCGTCACAAATGCCGTCTACGACACCATCTCAGGGCCGGCCGGGGCGCGCGATTGGAACCGGTTCCGCGCCTTGTTTGCCGATGGCGGACGATTGATCTCGATGCGCACGGCGAATGGCGTCTCGACCCCGAACGTGATGACGCCCGACGAATACGCAACGCGCGCCGGAGCAAACTTCGAGAAGAACGCGTTCTACGAAGTGGAGGCCGCGCGGCGGGTGGAGACTTTCGGGGCCATCGCGCATGTGTTCAGCACTTACGAATCGCGCCGGGCGCCTGGGGAAAAGCCGTTCGCGCGGGGAATCAACAGCTTTCAATTGGTGAAGACGGCGAAGGGATGGAAAGTGATGACCATCCTGTGGGATTCCGAGCGCGAGGGGAACTCGCTGCCGGAGAAATATCTTACAACGCCAAGGTAGGACGGCTATCCGCCCGCGGGGTCAGGTTCGGATCGGGTTCTAGAAAAAATCGGGAAGAAAGCCAAGCCTCCGCTCGTCTAATTAGTCTTGTTAGCCTAAAGACAATGGTGCTGGAGCGTACCGAGCGGGAACTCATCGAAGCCTGCCAAAACGGCGAGCGGGACGCATTCCGCGAGCTCTTCGAGATGCATCGGGACCGGGTGTATTCGATTGCGCTACGCTACTCGGGCGACGAATCGGCCGCCATGGATATTGCGCAAGACACCTTCGTCAAACTGTTCGCATCGATCGCAGATTTCCGCGGCGCCGCCACGTTTCAGACGTGGATCTACAGGCTAGTGGTCAACAGTTGTTTCGACTACCGTAGGCGCTCGAGAAGGTTGGTACCGCTGGCAGAGGGATTTCTTTCCACGCTGCGAGCTTCGGCCGACGCACTGGGCGATCTTTTGCGGCGGGAGGCACACACCAGCTTGCGTTCGGCCGTCGAGCGGCTCTCGCCTCCGCTACGCATGGTGATCGTGCTGCGGTACACGGAGGGTTTGTCTTACGAGGAGATCGCGGAGGCCTTGAACTGCTCCCAGGGAACCGTGGCCTCACGCCTCAACCGCGCGCACAAAGCGCTGGAGCGTACGCTGGCATATTTGAGGGAACCGCATGTCTGACTGGTTGGAACTGGAATTGGCGGATCGACTGGCGCCCGTACGGGCGCCCGAGGCGCTCTGGGCTCGTGTAAATAAGCCAGCGCCTTCCACAGTTGGCCTCCGCAAATCGCGGCCGGGCGCCTGGGGCTGGTTTGCCGCCGCAGCCATGGCGACCGCTACGCTGGCGGTTACTGTGGCCATTCCGTCGCCGAGCCTCAGCCAACTGGCGGCCGCGGAACTCGCCAAAAGCCTGCCGGCCGATTTCCAATCCGGCAATCCAAAGGAGATCGCGAAGTGGCTGCGGGCAAATGCCGCCGTCGATCTTGCGATTCCTCCGGGCACGGCTGTGCAGTTGACCGGCGCACGAGCGATAGAACGCGGCGGGACACGCATCGGCGAAGTGCTGTACCGGGTGGCCGGACGCGATGCGGTGCTACTGGTAAAGCGCGCGGGAAGTCTCGAAGCCCCCACGCGGCATGGACAATCCGTCTGGCAAGCGCACGGACAGGTCTATGCTCTGGCCTTCACGGAGCCTTTGCAGCCTAACCTCGCCTGCCGGCTTTGCCACATCGATTAGGTTGGAAGTCAGAGTCAGACGAGGAAATCGGAATCGGAAGTAGAATCTCCGCGGCGGCACGGTACCGCCCCGCCGCGGAGACGCCAGGTAACAGGTTGAGCTAGTTAGCCAGCACTTACTGGCTGATCACCATTCCCGAAATCACTTGGCCGCTGACCGGTTGGATGACAACGAGCCCTGTAGAGCTATTGCCAGTCGTACCGGTGGTGCCAATCAATGTGGCGAAGGATGCCGGCGGGATGAGCGCTCCCGATGTTCCAGCCGGGGGCTTGGCAAAACTCAAGTTCAGGGCGCAGTTGGAGCCTACAGTGTAAGTTCCGCTGCCGTTGAGCGTCTGCGTGCCGGTGCTTGCATACTGATATTCGGTGACGTTGAAGTTGCCGTTACCGTCCAGGCTGAGAATCCCGACCGCGGAAAACGGCGTCAACGATACGGTGCCGGTCGTCCCCGTCGTTCCCGTAGATCCAGTCGTGCCAGTGGAGCCTGTTGTGCCGGTGGTTCCGGTCGTCCCCGTACTGCCCGTGGAGCCTGTGTCAGCGGGGCCCGCAACACCGGTGGCGCCGGTTGTCCCCGTCGTTCCTGTTGTACCAGTTGTTCCGGTGGTCCCTGTAACGCCGGTTGTACCAGTGGAGCCTGTCGTACCCGTCGTTCCGGTCATGCCAGTCGATCCGGTCGAGCCGGTCGAGCCGATTGCCGGGAACGCGCCATAGAACTCGAAGCCAAAGCTCTGGGGATACTGGGATGCCGCGCAGGAATTCGTAGAACGCTGCAGAACGCCCGTAGCGCCATTGCCGCTGGCGTCACTCTGAACGAAGAGGGCTTGGTTGCCCTGATCGGCGATTACTGCGTTGTAGTGCTGTCCGGAGTTCATCGTCAGGGAAGCCGTGCAATTGCTGGCCACCGAGTAAGTACCGGCTTGCGCATAAAGCGGCACGTTAGAGGTAGAGTTACTCGCCACTCCCAAAATGTTTCCGTTGCCATCGAAGTAGAACCTGCCGAGACCCGGGACATTTCCATTGATGCTGGCAGCGTTGCCGCCAAGGCCGCCCGGCAGCGCCGCGACACCGGTTGTGCCCGTCGCGCCGGTTGCGCCCGTAGTTCCCGTTGTCCCCGTCATCCCGGTGACGCCCGTGGTTCCGGTAGTGCCTGTTGTTCCAGTTGGCGCATTCAGCGCGTTAATCACGTTCTCGAATGCGATGTTGGTTATTTGGGAGTTGTATGTACCACTCAAGGTCGTGTTGGTACATCCGGTAATTGCCAAAGAAGGCTTGGCCATGCCAAGTCCGAGAATCAGAATCCCTGCAGCTAGATATGTTCGTTGAGTTGTTTGCATCGATCGCGTCTCCCTGTGTGTGAATAAGGACATTGGGCTGGCCGAAATTGGCCCACGTGATTCGAAGTATAAGGAAGACACGAATATCTCTGCGGTGAAGCATTGTACGCCGGGGATGGATGCAGTTAGGTTAGATACGGTTGAAGGCACAGAATGTCCACCGCTCCACGAATGGAGGGAGCGTTTGGACATCGCCTGCTGGCAGTCTTTTAGTCCAAAAGGGTTACACCGCCCCCGGCGATGTCATAGTAGCCGGCGGCAACCTTGAGCTTCCCTCCTTTCACGAACTCGGAGACAACCGTCGATGCTTTGCGCAATAAGGTGGATTGAAGCTTCGCGTTTGTTTTGATCGAGGCTTCGAGATTCGGTCCGGCCTGGTCCACCGCCGGCTGGATGTGGGGATAGAGAGCGCTTATTTGTCCAAGCACTTCCTTGCCTTGAATTGCGGCCTTTACCGCTCCGCAGTTGGCATGACCCATTACGAGGATTGCGCTGACCCCGAGCACCGCAACGCCATATTCAAGACTGGCGATGATCTCCGGCGTGAGGACATTGCCGGCAACCCGAGCTACAAAGATGTGGCCGATCGTTTGATCGAAGACGATCTCGACGGGCACACGCGAATCGGCGCAAGATAAGACCGCCGCGAAGGGCTCCTGTTTTTCGGCGGTGTTTTGTTTCAAGATAGCCAAATCTTGATCAAAAGAGCTTAACCGGCCGGCCGTAAATCTCTTGTTTCCGGCCAGGAGTTCATAAATGGCGGCATCCGGCGAAAGCCGAGTCTGAGCGAGGAGAGGCTGCGAGGCCAGGAATTCGGTTCCTATCGCCGCCAGAGCGGCACCGGTCAACGTGCCCACGCTTGCGGAAAGGAAGTTCCGCCGCGTGCGCGTTTGGCCAAGCGACTCCATGTCCGCCCGGATGACGCTCGGCCGCCTGCGGTCTTATTAATTCTGGTCCGTAAAACAAATTAAATCGCTAGCCGTTCTCCGGCATTAACGTACAAGGCAGGCGAGGTGAATCCGGTCCGCAAAGGCGGCTTGGGGGCCCGGGGTTCATTCCGGCCCCAAAACGGCCATCAAGCAATACGGTTCACACCGCCTCTTGCGCACAGGGGTTTCAGACTAGCAAACCGACATCAGCAGTCTCGCAGCAATCGAGGGCCGGATTTCACTCTTCGGCCCCATGCTTCCACTGGCCCGCTCTCACGACACCCACACTCCTAGCGCGGCGGCCGCAATCAGGCATCTACCTTGACAGGAGGCGCCTATGCGACAGCTTCTCCGCGCCGCTCTACTCCTGGTACTCCTCGTGGCGGCAGCCGCTCAGCGGCGGGGGTTTGCTCCCATGCCGCGGCCCATACCGCTCCCGGGGAATTCACCCCCCATAGCGACTCCTACTCCTCCAATTGCAACCCCTCCTCCGATAACGGCTTCTCCTGGCGCATCCTTCGGAGCGTGGCGGAAACCGGACAGGCCGCAACGCCCGCGGGACGAACAACCCCAGGTAGTCGTGATGCCTTACGCGACTCCCTATCCGGTTTACGTGGACTCTCAGGCTGGACCCGCGGAAGGGTATGATCCCCAGCAACTCCCGCCGCCAGCTCCAGCGCCTTTCGCCCAGCCTCTTGTCGCGCCCGCGCCGCAACCCGAGGCGGCAGCTTTCGATGCTCGATTAGCGCCATGCGGACGTGCCCCCGCCCCCGATCCGCCGCCCACAGCGCCGATAGCCCGGCCGGCGGCGCACGACGACCCGCCATCGTTCTATATAGCGATGAAAGACGGCTGGGTGTACCAAGCTAGGGCTTACTGGGTGGACAAGGACACGCTGCACTACCTCACGGCCAACGGACGCCACAACCAGGTCTCGCTCGGCCTCGTGAATCGAGACATATCCAAGAGGCTGAATGCAAAGCGCGCCGACGAATTCTATCTGCCACCGCCAGAATAAGCGCTCGGCGCGATCAGGGCGTCGCACCCGAATCGCACACGAATTGCCCGACGTTTCACTCAAGGACTTCGCCCGCCTGAAACCCGTGAAAGGGAATCGGTCACTTCAGTCCAACATCATTTCTGTCTTAGGATTTAAGTAAGTTGTGGAATAGCCCGCGCGGTAGTCGATTGGCCGCGCGCCATTTCCGCAAGAGGGCGCGGCGTAGCGCGACGAGAAGAAGTTATGGCGATCAACGAAAAAGATCTTCTGGTGTTTCTGCTCAGCACTCTGCGGCGGAACGCGCAAAGAGCCACGAGGATTTTTCGGGAAATCGCCAAGGCGGCGCAGGATTCGGATGTCAGAGAAGCCTTGCAAGCGAGGGTCTTGGTATCGAACAAAATTAACGCTACCCTCGATGAAGCTTTTAACCTGATCGGCGAGATCCCGATCAAGACGAATACCCCTCTTCAGGACATTTTTGTGGAGGAATTCCGCCGGGAACTCGCTGAAATCGAGTCTCCCGAAGCACGACGCCTGTTCCTCCTGGTGAAGACCAATGACGTGATTCAGCGCCGCATCGGCGAGTATGCGGCATTAATCACGGTGGCCGAGATCACCGCAAATCATGGGATCCGCGTATTGCTGGAAAGCTGCCTTGCCGATAATGTCGCGTTCATCGAAACGACGCTGCGCCTTATGCTGGAACCGATGCATCCAAAGCCGGCGGCCGCATAGCTCTCCCCCAAGTCAGCACCAACGCCGCCCAATTTTCTCAATCTGGACCCCTAACGCTTGCATCGCAGGTCAGCAGGAGGGTGCATTTATGCAAGAAGACTTGTTGGATGCAGATCTCGGATTATTCGCCGGGCGCTGGTGGGCGGTGGTCCTGCGCGGTGTCATAGCGGTGATGTTCGGCGTTCTCGCGTTCGCCTGGCCCGCGGTGACGTTGGCCCTGCTCGTGACGATATTCGGTTATTTCGCCCTCGCGGACGGTCTGTGTTCACTGTTGGCGGCGGCCGGCGGACGGCATCGCGAGGATCGCTGGGTGCTCGCGCTGGAGGGTATCGTAGGGATCTGGGCTGGAGTGGTGACGCTCCGCGCGCCCCACGTTATCGCCGCGGTGCTGATCTTTTTCCTTTCCTTCTGGGCCATGGCGACAGGTTTCCTGAGACTCGCCGCGGCATTTCGTCTCCGGCGGGAGATCTCAGGCGAGCGTTGGTTGGCAGCAAGCGGTATTTTGTCGGTTCTGTTCGCCTTGATGCTGCTGATTCGACCGGCGGTTGGCGCTGTTGGGCTGGTCTGGATATTTGCCGGATACGCCATGATAATGGGCGCCGTCCTGATTATTCTGGGGATGGAACTGCGCGGTGTGCAAACGGTGCACAGCCACGGCATGCCTTCTCATCGCATCGCTCATAAACCAATCTGAAACTTCAGCTTGCGGGGAACGCGCACCGTTCCCTCGCGGACGCGCATTTTAATACATCCACGACGGAAGCCATGCATCGAGAGACATCAGGCTGGCGGCCATGCCGGCCGATGTCTGCGACTCCGCCACGTACCCGGCCGAGACCGAACGGCGGACCGTTTACAGGGGGGTTACATGGCCGTCGACGACACGAAGGAGCTGTTTGTGTTTCTGTTGAGCGATCTTCGGCGGGGCGCGGAACGGACGACCAAGATCTTTCAGGAGATAGGCAAACTTGCGGAAGATCCGGACATTAAACGGGCTTTGGAGGCGAGGGTCTTCGCATCGAACAAAATCCTAACCACGTTGGACGGGATCTTTAAACTCATCGGCGTCACGCCCGCCGCAACGAGCGGGGGCCCACACGAGGTTTTTGTGGAGGATTTCCGGCGGGAATTCGCGGAAATCCAATCGCCGGAAGCGAGGCGACACTTCATTCTCGCCAAAGCCAGCCACCTCCTTCATTTCCGTATCGGTGAGCATGCGGCACTGATTTCGGCCGCCGATGTGAGCGGCCACTATGGCCTTGGAGCGCTGCTGGAAAGCAGCCTGGCAAATCAAGAGGCAGGAGGCGGGAGACAGAAGGCAGGATTAACTGGAATCCGGAGGCAGGAGTCAGCAGGAAGAAGTCAGAGTCAATGCGCGCCGGCTTGACGGGCGTGCGGATTTGTGGCCTTGCGATCAAGAGGGCATTGTCACCGGGAGATAGAGGAAACCAATGGAGGAACTGCTGAAGCGGGTATTGGTGAATCTTGGCGGGCGCGTGGACGGACCCTTCACGTTCCGGCTCATCTTGCAGCCCCTGGTCGCGGCCATATTCGCAATCCGCGCCGGGTTGAGAGATTCGCGAGCTGGGCGCCCGGCATACGCCTGGTCCCTGTGTTTCCAGCGCGGGCATGCGAGAGAACTGTTGTTGGAAGGCTGGAAGGATGTCTCCAGGGTGTTCCTTGCCGCTGTGATCGTGGACCTGATCTATGAGATTGTCGAATACCACTGGATATACCCAGGCGAGTCCCTGATCGTGGCGGCGATCCTCGCGTTGCTGCCCTATCTGATATTCCGCGGAGTGTCCAACCGTATTGTGGGACGATTTGTGGGACGATGGCGGACGACGATTGCTCGACCGACCCACTGAGCAATGGCCAGAGAACTCACAGACCAGAGGACCGGAAACCGGTCATCTCGCCCGCTCGAGCGTTTCATGAACAAGTTCGAGAGGGTGGTGATAACCGCGCTCGAACTGCTGATTGTGCTTACAGTGGCCGTGGGCACGGTCAAGCTGTTCGCGATATTTATCGACGCGATGCCCACCCAGATTCCCGAAATCGATTCTCCGGAGACGCTGCAACCTGTGCTGCGAGACGCCTATGGCGGAGTTCTCATGGTCCTTCTTGGGCTGGAGCTCCTGCAAACGCTAAAGACTTGTTTCAGTGAACACCACCTGCAGATGGAAATGATTCTGGTAGTGGCGATGATTGCCGTGGGCCGGCACATTATTCATGTCGACATCGGCCACATGCCGGGAACGGAATTGGGGGGCTTGGCTCTGCTAATCACCTCGCTGGCGGTGAGTTACTACCTCGTCAAGAGAGCCCACATCGTGCTACCGCTGGCTGGGCCCCCTCGCGGGGCCACGGATGAACCGACGGACGCATAGCCGCTTCCGCCGCCAGTCAGAAATCTTTAAAGGCCGTGGTTCGCCGATGGTTTTCAGAGATGGGGTGGTCGCGGCGAAAATTGTACTCGATGCTGAACGCGGGACCGTAGTACACAGCCACGGACGATCCACTACTTGAGACTTCGCCCTCCGCCTTGAATCCGAGCAGAATCGTGGTTCTAGCGCCCGCACGGAATCCAGCGCCAGCGAAGAATCTGGCGCCCTGGAATTTGACCTGTGAGTAAGAAGGTTGCGGGAACTGCAAGATCGCTTCCTCATAGACGCCGAGGAAGGGTTTGGCGTCTCCCTCCGCAAGATAGAGATTCTGGCCAAAACGGAATCGCAACCGAGGAAGATGCTCCACCGTTCCCAGGCCGGAGCGGAAGTCCAGCCATTCGAAGCGGATTTCCTCATAGAGGGAGCCGCCGGATATAGGCTGCTTTGCGACGCCCATCGCGGTAACGCGCCACTCGTGATGCCGGTAGTTGCTCGTTTTCGGCACGCCGAAATAGGCGATGTAGCTCATCGAAGCCGTAAGGGTGACATTGCGGAACCCGTCGTAATGAAACCAAGGGCGAATTTGCAATCCATGCCAATAAGCGAATGGGTTGGAGGTAGCGGAATTCGCCTGCGTCCCGGCCTGGATCTGTTGCTCGAAGGAGAATCCGACGGGCAGCCGAAGTTGCCCGGAATAGTCTTGGAGAAATCCGGGAATGGGCTCGACTACCTGAGCATGGCATGCAAGCGCGGCGAATGAAACCATCGCCGCCAGAAGCTTGCCGCGTCGGAGCCAGCAGTAAGTTATCAGAGTCACTTCTGAGTTGGGAACAGAAGAGCTACCTGGAGGCGGACCTGCCACTTTGCGTATGGCAAGTCTTGCGGGTGAATCAAATTGTAATAAGTGTTCAACTGCCATACGATCGGCTGGCTTCCGACGCGAGTCATTCTGCCGAACCCACCGCCAAAGGGCACGAGCCATCTATTGTGGCCAGGAGCGAGCCAGTTTGCAGTGATGATGGGGGATGTCGCCACGAACCAGCCGCGCTCCATGTTGTAGGTGATGAAATACTGCGTCAGGAATTGGTTCACATGGCGGCGCTGCTCGTTGCCGGCGAACGACCATATATTGTTAGAGAGGAATCCGATGGTCCAATGTTTCGGCTGGACCAGGAGAACGGCAGATGGGCCGGAGCCCCATTTCCCCTGGCCGAGCGTCGGGGCGGTGGCAGTCGGTAGCAGGAAGGTAGGCCCGAAACCCCAAATCAGCTTGCCGGTGTGCGCGGGCGAGAGGAAAAAACTCGGATTCATGTCGCCGAGACCGTTAGCTCCGCCGTTGGCCGCCGAGTTCTTTTCTCTGGCCTCACAGATTACGGTTAGTGCCGGACCGCTAGGCTCGCAAGCGGCGCCAAGATCAGGCTGGTAGACCACGGGAGTGATCCATCGGGAAACGATCAACCAGTCTTCGCTCACATGAAACGGTATGACGGGCTGAATGTTCAAGACATCTTGAACCCGGCTGAACTGGCCGATCGGAAAGTTGACATTGTTCTGGAATGGGACGCTGACGAGGTTGCCTACCGGGTTCTGAAACGAGCTGAGCAACTTCTCATCACTGGGTGTTCCTTGAGCGGATAGTAAGCCTGCCGCGGCAAGAGCAAACGTGGAAAGCCTGAAGGCCAGCTTCATGTTTATCGTCGATGCAAAGGCACGATCGGAGACTCAATAAACAGCGGGATGGCGTTGCGCACTCAAATAATAAGCCGCGCCTTTCTCGCGTTCATCGATATGAAGCGTGAACCGGGCGAGTCGTCTGCCGGCAAGGCGATCGGCGATCGCAACTGCAACGACGCTGCCTCAGGCTCATTCCAGATGAGTATCGGGAATTTTCCTGTTTTGTTTTTCGCTCTCTGCTTTTTCGCGCTGTGGCTTTCGGCGGAGACGGGCACCTACTTTCATAGAAGATGGCCCGGGATGGACGATGCCGAACGCGAAGATCTCGGCCTTATTCTTGGCGCCGCGCTGACGCTACTCGGGCTCATTATCGGGTTCACCTTCTCGATGGCCGTGAGCCGATACGATCTGCGCAAGAACTACGAGGAGGCGGAGGCCAACGCCATTGGGACGGAATACCTTCGGGCGGAGTTACTGCCCTCGGACGATGCCGCAAGGGTGCGGGATCTGCTGCGGAACTACGTGGATCAACGGATTTTGTTTTACACAACGCGAGATCCCAGCCAGCTCGAGACTATCAATTCGTCTACCGCTCGGCTGCAAAGGGATCTCTGGTCCGCCGTTAAGACCCCCGCCGTCGCGCAGCCTACGGCGGTGGCCGCGCTGGCAGTCTCCGGAATGAACGACGTGCTGAACTCCCAGGGATACACTCAGGCAGCCTGGTGGAACCGTATCCCGACCGGAGCGTGGATTCTACTGGTGGCCATCGGCGTTTGCTGCAATGTGTTGTTCGGCTATCATGCGCGTCGTCTTCAAGGCAAGGACATCCGCTTTTTTATCCTGCCGCTGATTGTGGCCGTCTCATTCTTTCTCATAGCCGATTTGGACAGCCCGCACGGCGGCCTGATCCGCGTAATACCGCAAAACCTGGTAAGCCTTGCGGGCTCGATACACGCGAAGTAGTTCGGCCTGGCGGTGGGCATTTCCAGGCTCAGGCAAACCGCGACGCAACGCTCCGCCGTCGAGGCATGGCACGCACACGGAAAGTCGAATATTATCTATCTTCTTCCGTGCAGGTGAATCCTAAGCTAGTGAGCACAAAGCTCGCGCCGGAACGGCAATCGATTCCGCCCGCCTGAGGAGGTTAGCCAGTGAGAAGCGATCGGGAAACTCGCAGGTTGAAGGAATCCGCCTCGGCGGAGGTACGCCGGAAAAAATGAGGTCGCTACTCGCGCGAACGTCAGTGGGGTACATTTCGCCAGGACTACAGCTGCCGCCGGAATGCCTGGGGCTTGGTCACGTACGACCAGCCGCCGTCCGCCACTGACCGGCGCCACGAAGGGCGTTCCGCTACACAACTGGTAAAGATTATTTGCTGTTCTACGATTAGTATATGAGGGCAACGGCGCGGGCATGGGCGGCAGCCACCAGACCGGATGGACTGGCATGATTGCAATACCGATCGATCTTACGGCGACGGGCATGGCAAGGAATGTCCTTGGGAAAACAGGGGAGGAACGCCATGCGGACGTGGCCACGCTATCCAAGTCTCTTTGAGATCAATACGTGGGTCTGGCTTTCGGATCTCAGCGTAAAATGCGGACGCCGGCTCGATTTAGGGTCCATTCCCCCGGCGGAGTGGGACGCCCTCGGCGCACGCGGCTTCGATGCGGTCTGGCTTATGGGAGTGTGGGAGCGAAGTCCCAGGGGCATCGCGATTTCCAATGCCAATCAGGGCCTGCTGGAGGAGTTCCGGCGGTCGCTGCCCGATTTCCGGTTGGCCGACAACGTTGGTTCGCCGTATTCCGTTCGGCGGTACGTTGTGGACCGGCACCTGGGAGGTCCAGAGGGTCTCGTTATCGCTCGCCGCGAACTGGCGAAACGGGGTATACGCCTGATTGTCGATCTTGTGCCGAACCATGTAGCGCCGGACCATCCATGGGTCGCAGAGCACCCGGATTATTTCGTTCGCGGAACCCCCGAGGATGTTGCGAGCAGCCCGGCATCGTACGGCTTGCTCGATGGCGGAGCTTTTGCCTTTGGGCGAGATCCCTACTTCCCTGCATGGCAGGACGTGCTGCAGTTGAATGCTTTTCATCCGGGACTGCGCCGGAGCATGATCGATACGATCGAGGATATTGCGCGCCAGAGCGATGGAGTCCGCTGCGACATGGCGATGCTTCTTCTCAACTCGGTCTTCGAACGCACATGGCGTGGCCAAGTGGGGGCGACGCCTCCCGCCGATTACTGGGCGGAAATAATCCCCGGGGTAAAGAAGGCGCATCCGGGATTCCTCTTCATCGCGGAGGCCTATTGGGACCTTGAATGGGAACTTCAGCAACAGGGCTTCGATTTCTGTTACGACAAGAGGCTATATGACCGTCTGGAAAATGGAAATGCAGAAAGCGTTCGCCTGCATCTCAGCGACAATCCTGCCTACCATGACAAGCTTCTCCGTTTTATCGAGAATCACGATGAGCCGCGGGCAGCGGCGGCATTCTCGCCGGAAAGGGAGCGGGCGGCGGCAATAGTCGCGGCGACGGTACCGGGAGCCAGACTGTTCAATGAAGGACAGTTGGAGGGGCGGAAGATAAAGACGCCGGTCTTTTTGGGACGACGCGCCACGGAGCCTGTCGACAACGAACTCCTGGTTTTCTACCTGAAGCTTCTGGGCGCCATTAGCGGGCCATTGCTGCGCGACGGGCGCTGGAGCCTTTGCGAACGAACGGGCTGGCCGGATAATGCCAGTTACCAAAACGTCCTGGCGTGGAACTGGGTCAAAGACGACGAACGATGTCTTATCGCGATCAACCTAAGCGATCGCGGCGCGCAGGCGCGCATCCGCGTGCCTTGGGAAGGCGCGGACAGCTGCGACTGGCGCTTGTACGATGCAATGTCGGGCGCCGTTTACGAGCGCGCCGGAGACCAGATGCGCAACGAAGGCCTCTATGTCGAATTGGAGCCGTGGGGCTACCACCTGCTTCATTGTTATCAAAACCGGCAGGATTGCGCGGGGAAAGTGGCCTGACCCGGGAATTTCGAAACGGCCTATTTCACGCCGCAAGGGCGTTGTTCAACAGATTCGCCAACGCATCGATGTGATACGGCTTGCGGAGATAGCCCCAAGGGCGGCGCTCTCCTGCGGGTATCTCCCGATGGCAGGCAGTTGTGAGAATCACCTTAACCGCCGGGTTAATCAGGCACATATTAGCGAAGACGTCTCCACCGTCGAGGTCGGGTAACCTGATATCCAGCAGCACCACGCCAATGTGGGGGCCATTGCTACGTAGAATATCGATCGCGGTTCGGCCTTCACAAGCCTCGAGCACGGAAAAGCCACGTCTCTCCAACAATCGAGTTACAGCGTGGCGGAGCGTTTCTTCGTCCTCCACGATGAGCACCTTTGTGTCGATAATCGTATTCATCGCCGCCGCCTCAGATTCTGACTACCACACTTCAGGATTTTGATTGGAACCATTGATAGATCAGATTAGAAGCTATAGTACCAAAGAAGACCGGGAGAGTGAACTAATATTCGCTACTGATCTTTCGATATTGCATCAAATCGCCCAAATCAGACGCTCAACTCACAAAATAATGAAGTTACAGGCTCAGGCGAGGACAGGCTCCTCGGAAAAGTGAAGGTCCAATTCATGCGGCCAGGTCGCCCGAAGGATAGTCTTCGCCTTCATGAGTTCCTCCGCGGACCCATGTGCGATAAGGAGAAATTTGTCGGCCAGTAAGTAACTTTCGTAACGGAGAACGCGGCTCTCCGGTATCCCGAGGCTGAAAAGACCGGCGCCGAGCGCACTTAACCCGCCCGCGGCGACCACGCCGTCGAGCGCGGCTACAACGGCTCCGGCGAGAGGGCCGGCAATCAGAACCGGGCCGATGCCAGGAAACACAAAGAAGGCCGCACCGGCGAGGAAACCCCAGAGTCCTCCCCAGAACGATCCCATCTTTCCCCAATATTTCATACCGTAGCCTGAATTGTAATAACCGACGATGTGCTCGCCGGTGTGATACTCCCTTCCTACAATGGAAAGCGCTGCCATGTCGAAGCCGGCTTTTTGTAACTCTTTAACGCCCGCTTCCGCGTCTATGTGCGTTTCATAGACCGCCACGATTGAGCTCTTGTCCGACATTTCAGTCTCCTGGCGCCCCAGGCAATCAACCCCACGTGATCTGAGATTCCCTCTGAACAGGCATGATTCAACTGTTGGGGCCACTGCCGGCAAACCGCACGATTGAACACCTTTATTAAATCCGTGTTCAAGATCGCGCATCGAAAGGAATGAGGGCACAGATCATGACTGTCTTAGTGGTTGACGATGAGCCTCAATTGCGCATGATGCTCACCCATTTTCTCGAGCAGGAAGGTTTCAGTGTACTTACGGCGGGCTGCGGATCGGACGCGATATCGCTATTCCGTTCACATCCTGAAATCGATCTTCTCATCACCGACATTCTCATGCCCGGCATGGATGGACCTTCGCTCGCAACAGCGCTGCGATCGCTTAACCCGGATTTGGCCGTGCTTCTCATGTCCGGCAACTGCGATTCCAAACAGATCGAAAGCGGCTTCGCATTTGTGTCGAAGCCATTCTCGTTTATCGATGTCCTCGCCAAAGTAAAGAGCCTCACGCGGAGTCACAGCGTGGCCGCCTGAGGCGCTATCGGGCGCCGTCGCCTTGAGAGAGGGCAACCCCAATAAATGGCCCTTGGGGTTGCCGTGCCGCATCTAGATCGGCATGAAGCTTAAGGTGGGAAACGGCCGAAAGCACAACCGTTATATCTCAATCGCTTTATTGCCAGCGGCTTGTCTGTTCTTCCGATCATGGGGGCAGACGCCGACAATGGCACAGGATCCCCAGGTTAATCTCCAGACACGACAGTCATCCGGCGGCGCGGACCGCCTTGCCTCTATTCGGATCAACGCGGACTTAGTATTAATCCCGGTGTTAGTTACAGACCATCGGGACCGTCCGATCACGGGCCTCCAGAAGGACCATTTCAAGCTCTACGACGACAAAGTTGAACAGGTGATTTCCAACTTCACCTCGGAGGATGCGCCCGTTTCGATAGCGCTTCTTTTCGATTGCAGCGGCAGCATGGGCCCCAAGCTGGAAAAGTCGCGCGCTGCGGTCAGAGAATTCCTGCAGACGGCGAATCCCGAAGATGAGTTCTCGCTCATCGAATTCAACGACCGCGCTAAATTGATATCGGGCTTTACCGACAAAATCGAAGAGATCCAAAACCAGCTCATGTTTGCGGGATCCAAGGGAGCGACGGCCCTGCTGGACGCAATCTATCTAGCCATCAACGAGATGAAGAATGCCAAACATACGCGGAAGGCGATCCTCATCATTTCCGATGGCGGAGATAACTCGAGCAGATACACCGCCAAGGAGGTAAAGAATGCCTTGCGGGAGGCCGACGTACAGGTCTACTCGATCGGAATTCTAGAGCCCTTCAACGGGCGACTGACGCCGGAGGAGATGACCGGCCCCGTCCTGCTGGGGGAAATCGCTCAAGAAACCGGCGGCCGGCTGTTTGAAGTGTATGACCTCAATGATTTGCGCGATATTGCTACCAGGATCGGCGCAGCATTGCGCAATCAATATGTCCTGGGATATGCGCCGCCGGAGATAAAGCACGACGGGAAGTACCACCGAATCCAGGTCAAGGTCGAGCGGGTGAAGGGCCTACCGCCGCTGCGGGCCACCTTCCGGTCGGGATACTACGGCCGTTGAGTGCTCGCGGCCGGGAAACAAGTGGAACACAAAATTAATTGAATCTCTGCCCTGCCCGCATCGTCAAGTCGCTCATAGGCAAATCGGAGCGAACCAGGTGATGCAAGACTACGCTCTACGTACGCGATCTTACACTTACAGTTTTGCATCCGGCGAACTCCTTTCTTCGCGGTTGCCCCTACAAGGCGACCGGAACGAGCGGCATGAAAGGAAACTGGTATGGCGGCCTTGATAATATCTGGGGCATCGGTAGAGGCGAAGCGCCCTCGCCGTGAGACACTCACTCGCTTCAACGTTCTCTCGGTAAGCCCTGTGCCGCGGGATCACCTCATGCTGCGGCATATACTCGATGCCGGTCTGTGGCAGATTTCGGCGGTTGCCACCCGGCGCGAAGCAATTGAGCGGCTAGGTGTGAGCGCCGTTTCGGTAGTGGTCTGCGAAAGCGTGTTGGAGGACGGCACCTGGAAGGACATCCTGGAACACAATCAGTCCTCTCCTTATGCGCCGCCGCTGATCGTCACCTCGCGCCTGGCGGACGAGTATCTATGGGCAGAAGTGCTGAACTTAGGCGGGTATGACGTGCTACCCAAGCCCTTCAACGATAAGGAAGTGCGCCATGTCTTGCAAACGGTCTGGCTCCAACAAGCGCGGGATCTCCCGCGGGTGCGCGCTGCGGGGGTGGCTTAGCGCGGCTTCAATGCACAGGGACCGCGTTCCATCCGGCGCGAGCATTCGTCACTCTTTAACTCGAGCTCTCGCAGAGATCGAGCAAAGCGCTTCCCGTTACGTCATGTCTCTTGGGGCGCTGGCCGGTACATACTGTGACCACCTCATCTAACTCGATGGCCAGCGCCGACGGGCGCTTGGGAACGAGTGAAATGTTGAAACCAGCCGCCTAACGAACGGGCCGGTGCTCTGAGGTTCTTGGACCGGCGAGCGGAGCCGTACTTACGAGCGTGCTCGATGAAACTTCTGCAGTTGGACTGGCGCGAGGCAGTAAACACTACCCGGCGGCGCGTAGGGATGATCTACAGAGGTTCCCCGCACGGCGAAGTTCGTCTGTCCGAACCTCCGGAAAGCAAACCGTAAAGGAACTACCGCGGCCCGGAGCGCTTTCCACCTGCACGCCCCCTTTGTGGTTGCGGAGAATTTCGAGAACCATCGCCAGTCCCAAACCGCGAGAGCCATTTTTGGTAGAGAAGAACGGGTCGAACATTCTGCGCTGGATGCCATGATCGATTCCGGCGCCGGAATCCTGTATCCGCAGGCAGACATAGCTTCCCGGCGCGATGCGATCGTAGCCGAGATAGTCCTGGGTGGAGGATTCGTCAATCACGCGCGAAGTGGTGGCTATCTCCATGGAGCCGCCCGGCTCGCCGCCGATAGCTTCTCCTGCATTCGTTAGAAGCTGAAGCAGCAGCTCCTTAAACTGCGCGGCGTCCGCGACGCAGAGCGGCAGTCCATCCTGAAGGTTCAATTCCAGCCGGACGCCGGCCGGAACTAGAGAACGAAGCAGGCCCTCGTTTTCCCGTACCAACGACGAGAGGTCGATCAGACCCACGGTAAGACCGTCTTTGCAGCCGGATGCTGTAACCTGACCCGACAACTCCGCCAGGCGCGTGGCGGCTTCCAGGGCGTGCTCGATGTAGCGGCGCTCCCGAGTGCCCTCTGGAATGGAATCTAGCACCAGATTCAGGTAGCCCAACATCGCCATAGTCCCGCTATTGAAGATCTGAGCCGCCTCCTTTCTGAAATGTCCTATCGCCTCGGTCTTCTCCGTCTGGCCCTTCCATGCGTCCTGCAGCCTGGCGCGCCACAGGGAGTCGATCAACGCGGCCAGCACGTCCAGGTCTACCGGCGAAGCGAGACAGGCATTAGCGCCAACCCGATACGCATCGATAGCAGGACCGGCACTGAGGAACGCGGAAGAGGCAATGATAACCGGGATGTGGCAGGTTTCGCTGTTCCCCTTGAGACTGGCGCATAGTTCGAGGGCTGGGGGGTGATGGGCGCCAAGACCGATTACGATGAAATCGGGCTGGGTGATCCTGATCGATTCCGCGGCAGATTCGAGGGACGACGCCTGGAGTACGGTGAACCCGCGCGCGGTTAGTCCCTCCGACAGGGGAGCAAACTCGATGGAATCTTCATTCGGCTGAATAACGGCGAGTTTGGGAAAGCGCAACAACTGAGTCTCGCTACGGCGGGAACCAAATCCGTATCCAGCTTACCATTCCGACCCACGATTCATATAGCCAACTAGGGTTATTTTCACAGAATTGCTCTTGCCCGCTCCGCCCTTGCAACCGCTAAAACTTCAAGCGTAATGCTGCGCCGGTAAGGGCCATGCGAGCCTCTAGGTCGAGACGAGCTCCGGGTAAGACTGCCGTGCATATTTCCTTCGCGGTCTTTCCCGGAGCCGCGAAATTATTCCTGCGGAAAAAGAGACGCTTCGTGCCGGACGAGTAAATCTCGTATTATCATAGGAGAATTCCGACCTTTAATCCGACTAACCAACCGGAGGGATCTTGATATGTATGTGTCGAGCGCGTACTTAGCAACGAGAATTCAGAGTTGGCCATTTAGGGAGATTCCCTCAACGGGTGTTATTGCGGATCTATGGCGATTGATCAAGCTGAATGGAGGAAACCAGCCGTCGCCGCAGGATTCCGGAGAGCCGGGGACGCGAGAGGCGTTTCCGACGGTGCTGATCGCCGCTGAGAACCAGGGAACGCGCCAGTTTCTAGTGAACTTCCTTCGGCGGGACCCGTGTAACATCCTGCAGGCGGATACCGCAATTGGCCTCTGGCATGTGATTGTAAATCATTCGAGGCAGATCCACGTGTTGCTGTTGGAGATGGGGCTCGGGGGACCGGATTTTGCGGTGATGGCGAAGCAGTACCGGCCCGGAATGCGGATCTTGTCCATAGCGAACCATACGGATCAAAACCAGCCGGGGATACTGCCAATAGGCATCGCCGCTGCGCAAGCGCGGGAACTCCTGCAGTCGCAAAAATAGGAAAGGTCCAGTATTCTCGAAGCACGGTTCGGGCCGCGCCCGGCGTCTGCAATCGGTCAACGCTTCCCGCACCATCCCAAGCGGCGAAACGTGAACTATGGCGCCGGGGACGACTCAGCGCGTGTAACCTGACGGTCCATGGACGCGTAACCCCTGAAGCGTCTATATAAAGGAACAATCGAACCGTTACGGCATCCAGACCAATGTGAGGCAAGATCTACTAACCCCGAACTATGACATGCCTGAAGCGCCCTGTGTCCAGGAGCCAACGGGCATATTTAATCGCCAGGAGGTCTGGGGCGCGGTGGACCGCATCCGAAAGAGCCGCGCAATGAGTGGCTGCCTACGGCTGGAACAACTACTGAACTTCGTCGTCGATTCCACTCTCAAGGGCGATGCCATGCACCTGAAGGAAACGACTATTGGGGTCGCGGTCTTCGGCCGCAGTCCCGACTATGACCCGAAGGTGGACACCATTGTGCGCAGCCAGGCGTGGAGGCTGCGATCAAAGTTGAAGAAGTATTATGCCGCAGAAGGCGCCCACGATCCCATCGTTATCGACATTCCAACAGGACACTACGTTCCGGTTTTTCATCTCCGTGAAGAAATCGAAACCGAGGAATGAGCGCGGCGCGTAAAAGTTTACGCCAAGATGGCGCGTGCAGCATCCAGGGAACTACACAAGCATGTTTTCCCCGCCACCATAACCGCTACTATAATCCCGCTCTTATCCCACCAACATTCCAAACTGTTGGGGATTTTTGACAGCGCCTCAGCGGCCCGGACGCAATGCCCGGGCGTCGACCGAGTCCGCCTGGACCGGGGAGACTGACGCCAATCACTGGTGGAACACCAGTCCCGTGAAATAGCAGGTCGATTTCAGTCATGGCCCGATTGAGGTCTACTTCGTTGCGAGGCCAGAAAGGCCGCGCGCGAGTCACACCTCACACGCCACCAAAGCACGCTTCTCAGGCCCCTCCCACGAAATAAGAAAAGCAGACTAACCGGAGGGAAATCGGCATTTCCCGATTTCGTTATTTCGCGGCAACTGGTTCGGAGGGTTTGGCGGCGACGTACCCCGAACGCGTGTGAACCGTGAGCGTGCCATTTTTCGCGCCGGCGGCCGTCAACCGGATGGGATGGTATTTGCCGTCTTCGGCGCCGGGAAAACCGAGAGCGTATTGCTCGCGGATGTCTTGGGCAATGCCGACGCAGGTCCTCGTAACGTCGCCAAGTTGTTCCGGGAAGAAAGCTTCGCCCCCGGTTTTTTCGGCGATCTTCGATAGCACTTGAGGATTGCGGTCGTAGTCGTGCGCATCGAATATTCCGATCGAATAGACCACGATTCCCGCCTTCAGCGCTCCGTCCAGGACGCCGGCCAGAGTTGCCTGGCTGGAGTTGTCGCCGCCATCGGTAATAGTCAGCAAGACCTTCCGCGGGTAAGCACCCTTGCGGAGTTGCGACTCCGCCAGCATGACTGCGTCATAGTAGGCCGTCGTGCCGCCGAGTTCGAACGCCGCGATCGCGCTCTCCAACTCAGTGATGTCCCCGGTGAAGTTGACGCCTTGCGGGAGTCCTAGCCGGGGGTGGCCGCTGAAATGGACGACGAACATCTGGTCGTTCTCGTTGCTGGCGCGCGCAAACGCCAATGCCGCGGCGATCACCTCTTCACGCTTGGACGCCATGCTCGCGCTGTTATCGATCACGATTCCCGCTGTAACGGGCTCATCTTCGCCACGAAAGCTCGTAATAGGCTGCGGAACGTCGTCTACATAGAGCGCGAACGCTTCCTTTCCCAGACCTGACACGGCGTGTCCTGCGCTATCGTTGACTCTCGCATGCAGTTGAACCAGGTTCACGTTAAGCCGAATTGCATCCAGCTCTTGATCGCCCGTGGAAAGCGAAAGCGCCACCAACATCCCGAGGTACAGCATCTTCGCGGTGAGCATTGCGATTATTCCGTCTGTACCCAGATGAATCGGAAAATCCGGCCGCGCCAAAATATTCGGAGAAGTTTCGAATCCGTATCGCCCCAAGAAGTAAATCGGCAGTAGGAGGGCTTCATCTCCCATACCAGCGGCTGCTACAACAGTGGCGGCCCGCCAAGTGAGGCCCCATGAATCTGTATTTGCGTAGCACCGTCCTGGTTATGATGGCGGCGGGAGCCGTCTGGGCGCAACGATTCGACGCCAAGCCAATGGTGGTGCGCGGCGAGATCGTCTCTTCCAATCCCAACGTCGGCAGCTTAAGCGTTGAGTTGTGCGCGGATGGGTCGGGTATGTCGGAGACGGTCGCCGTAAATCTCGACGGTAGCTTTGAATTCCATTCCACCAGTCCCGGCACGCACGAACTGCGCGTTATTGCCGCCAATGGCGCCATCATTCATCAAGAATATGTCTCCATCACGGGTCCCAACCAAACGCTCTCCGTCCGCTTGACGGATGTCTCTTCACCCAACGCGGCGCCTGCAAGGGGAAGCACAATCTCTCTGCAACAACTCCAACACAAAGTACCCGCCCCCGCGCAGAAGGCCTACCAGAAGGGCGAACAGGCCGCCTCCAAAGGCAACCTGGAAGAGGCTTGCACCCACTTTCAAGAGGCTGTCGCGCTGGACCCGGAGTTTGCCGACGCTTATAACGATCTAGGCGCCGCCCGCGCCGGCATGAACCAGTTACCCGAAGCCGCCGAACAGTTTCAAAAGGCTATCGATCTCGTACCGGAGCATCCTATGGCATTACCTAATTTGAGTATCGTACTGGCCAAAATGAAGAATTACCACGACGCGGGAGAAGTGGCTCGCCGGGCGCTGAAAGTGGTTCCCGGATCCGGGCGCATTCATTACATCCTTGCCGTCAGCATGCTTGCCGAGCACGGCAATCTCGACGAGGTTATCGCTCACCTGGAACGGGCCGCGGCCGACGTTCCGTCCGCCCATTTGACCGCCGCCGAGTTGCTGGCGCAGCGGGGCCGCTCGCCTGAGGCCATCCGCCATCTGGAGGAATATCTGGCGGGCGCCGCGCCCGACGATGCCAAACGCGCCAAAGTAGAAGCCCGGCTGGCCGAGTTGCGGCAGTAATAGCGGCTGGCGTCAAACAAAAGAATGAGTCCTCAGGACCAAGCCCCTCATCCGTGTATCCACGAAAGGAATGCGCGGGAACCGCAAGCACACAGCTCGCATCGAATTTCACACCCTGAGCGCGGGGTGATACCATTTTGCGTAACACCCGATCAGACGCCTATGACTCGGCCCCGGATATTAATCGTGGAGGATGACGGTGGCCTACGGCAGGTTATCCATATCCAACTGGAGCGTGAAGGATATGAGATTTCTTCCGTCTCCTCGGCCGAGGAGGGCTTGGCGGTTCTCGAGAAATCTCCGCATCACCTGGTGATTACGGATCTAGGCCTGCCGGGCATGTCGGGAATCGATTTACTCAAGCGCATCCGTGTGGAATATCCGGAAACCGCAATTATCCTGATGACCGCGTTTGGCACCGTGCAGACCGCAATAGAGGCGATGAAAGCCGGCGCCTACGATTACATCACCAAGCCGATTCATCCCTTCGAGCTCAAGGAACTGGTGAAACGCTCGCTCGAGCACCGGCGGCTGCTCGAAGAAGTTCAGGTTCTGCGGAGTTCCCTGGATCGCAGGTCTGGATTCGAAGAGATTATAGGTTCTTCTCCGGCTCTCTTGCAAAGCTTGGACGTCGCGGCCCGGATGGCGGCCACCGATGCGACCGTTCTAATCTACGGCGAAACCGGAACCGGGAAAGAGTTGGTGGCAAGGGCCATCCATTTTCGGAGCACTCGCCGCGATCACCCGTTTATTACGATAAACTGCGGGGCGATTCCAAGGGAGTTGCTGGAATCGGAGCTGTTCGGACACGTCAAGGGATCCTTTACCGGGGCCTTCACCCACAAGAAGGGCAAAGTCGAGATGGCCGACGGCGGGACGGTTTTCCTCGACGAGATCGGAGAGATGCCTCTGGAGTTGCAGGTTAGGATACTCCGCCTGATTCAAGAGAGGGAAATCGAAAAGGTGGGCGCCACCACGCCAACGAAGGTGGACGTTCGCATCATCGCGGCAACTCACAGGGATTTGGCGGCGATGATCAAGGAAAACACCTTCCGCGAGGATCTCTACTATCGTTTGCTGGTCGTGCCGATCAATCTGCCCCCCCTGCGCGGGCGCGATGGCGACATTGGGGAACTCGCGCTTCATTTCTTCTTGAAGTCGCGGGTTAAGCATGGACGGCCCGACCTCCTCCTGCCCCATCACATCCTCAATCATCTTTCGCAGTATCATTGGCCCGGCAATGTCCGCCAATTGGAGAACACAATCGAACGGCTAGTCCTGCTCGCTAAGCGAGCGGAGATCTCGGAAGAGGACTTGCCGGATTTCCTCCTCCCGACCGCCGCGCACGTCCGCGAGACGCCGGTGACGCTACCTGAGGGGGAGATGGATCTAGCTGCCATCGAGAAAGAGCTGATTTTGCAGGCTTTGAAGAAGCACAATGGAAACCAGACCCGGGCAGCGCGCTATCTGAAGATGAGCCGCCGGGCATTGGGTTATCGTCTCGAGAAGTATGGCCTTCCCGGCGGCGTCCAGAATACGCTGAAAAACAGCGCCGGGTAATCTCCCGCCAGAGTGCGTGAGTGTGCACATATTTGTGGCGCGCCCGCATTCGGATTCGCACCAAACCGTGCTCCCATTTTCGATTCGCGAAAAATCGGGTTTCTAAACCCCTCATTTCACGTCCTATTTCACTCGGGCTGGGTTGGTCTCCAGAGTGCGATCTAGACAGCATGCTTCAGCTAATGGATCGCAGTAACCGCCATCATCCGGAAAATTCGGAATCGAACCATACGAAGACTCCTTGCCAAGAGAGAGCTCCGATGGAGACGCACTTATCCGCGACTTCGGAGGAAGCATTAGTGGCCGCGGCGCGCACCGGGGACGCCCAGGCCTTCGGAGAGCTCACGGAGCGCCACCGCGGGGCCTGTCTCAAGCGCGCGATGTTGATGATCCGCAATCGCACCGCCGCCGAGGATGAAGTGCAGAACGCTTTCTGGAAAGCCTTCCAGCACTTGGAGCAGTTTCGAGGAGAGGGCACATTTCCCGCATGGCTAAGCCGCATTGTGGAGAACCAATGCCTGATGAGGATACGAGAAGGGCGGAACTCGCGCTTCGTTTATCTTGACCAGTCCACCGAATCGAACGTTCGGATGGAACTTGTTGGGCAGCTATCCAGCCCGGAAGACCAACTGGGCCTGAACGAGGTGGTGAACCTGCTCAGGACCGAGATTTCGCGAATCCCGCCATTGTTACGGAACGTAATGCTGTTACGGGATCTTGACCAACTCTCGATGCCCGAAGTGGCATTCCGGTTGGGCCTCTCGGTTCCGGCGGCGAAATCAAGACTAATGCGCGCCAGAATGGAGTTGCGATCGCGCATAAGTCGGCATTGCGGCCGCAAAGGCGCCGGCACGCTAACTCAAGTGGCGCAGTATTGTCAGGCTGCTTATACCCGGGCAAACTGAACCGAGAATATTCCTACTGTTTACCGCCCCTCAGGCAGGCTGCCCTGCTGCAGCCTGCCCCCTGACCTGTCGCGGCAATACAACCCTATTTACATTTGGCTCAAACGTACTCCTCAATACACCGAAATGAGGCGACCCCAGGAGACATCTTGATACCAATAGGGCTTTTCCCAAAAGTACACTAAAGACTTATTAAGGTCACAAGAAAAAGCTATAATCGGCAGCGAGAATGAGTTACACTGGCGACCAAGAAGTAAAATAGAGGTGAAATAGGCTCGGCCACCGGCGCTGCACATTGCGTGGTTTCGGCGCGTCCTATTGCACTCGTGGAAAGCGGGTTCGAGCGATGGAACCGATGCCCGGCAATTCGGCAGTCGCGATTCGCTGTGGGCTCAATGGCGCGCTTAAAGAGGTCATCTACGATAAACTTGGCCTGCACTCACGACTACTTCCCGGCAAAGAATTTGCGGCCATCATAGCCCCTATCCATCTGCGAAAGGCAACGCGCTTCCTCCAGACCGTGCGTGCAAATGGTTCGGCGCTGGATTGGGAGTTAAACGTCGCGATGCCGGAAGGCGTGACTCCGTTATTTTTCTCGGGCTGCGTCGCCGGTCTCGGAGTGGTGATCGTGGGCGCCAAGGCGCCGCTCGCGGATGCGACGCATGGGAAAACGGTTCGTTATCCCCTGCGGGATTCGGGCAGCGCGCCGGGCGAACGAAAGCAGCGTGCCGTTCCGAAACCGGCCCAATTGAAGGCGAGAGGTAAAGCGGCACGCCTGGACTCGCTCTCCAACGAGACGGCGCAATCCGGGAATGGGACGGAGGCGAACCTGTTATGGCTCGAAATCGCGGCCCACGATTTGCGAAACCCCGTCAGCGGCATACTGGCCGCCACCCAGTTTCTGATTGAAGATGCCGGCCCCATCTTGCAGGCCCACCACATTACTTTGCTGCGTTCCATCGAGTCATCCAGCCAGTTTATGTTGAGGCTATTGCAAGATCTCTCGGAAATTCCCGCCCTTGAATCGAGCAAGCTGCAGTTTGACTTCTATCTCACCGACGCCGGAGCGCTCGTTGAGAACGCGGTGTTGGCGAACCGCCCGTTAGCGGCCAGCAAGAGAGTGAACCTCGAGTTGAAGGTCGAGAAACCCGCGCCTACTGTATTCGCGGACCAATTCAAGATTGGTCACGCTCTGAACACGCTGCTGGCAAGCGTCGTCCGCTGCTCTCCGGCGGACGCAAAGATTGAGGTTCGGGTCAGCGTGCGAAAAGACCAGGCAGTAATCACGTTCCGAGGCGAAGATACTGGAAGGCTGAGGCACGATCTAAAGACCCTTTTCCACTCCCAGGGGAAGCGGTCGAAATCGGGAATGTCGGAAGAACGAGCGACGCTCACGCTGGGCATAGCCAAGCGGATCGTGGCCGGACATCGAGGAACGATCCAGGTGCACGAGGAGGCTTCCGAAGGTTCTATTTTGACACTCGCGCTTCCGATTGCAGAGGGAACGGCGCGCAACCAGGCTCGCAAGCCGGTTCACACAAGGGCCCAAGCGTCGTCCCCGCGATGATTTCATCCTGCCGGCATCCGGAGGCGGAGCCGGGATATCGGCTAATGCGAGGCGCTGGCGGTGTCCGCCTTTTTCGCCGGCATCTCCAACGCCACGGGTCCGCGCAGCACGGGCGGGGCGGGCTTGGGGACGGCTTTGGGATTCTCCGGCTTGGCATCGCCCTTTCCCTTGTTGCCCGTTGCATCCTTGTCTTTCGGCAGCGGGATCACCTGGCCGTCCGGGTCCGCTGCGCTTCCCTGATCCCACCAAACAGTGGACTGCACGCTGTAAGTACTGATCATATCCATCAGGACCCGAACGTGTTTCGCTTCCGCCGGGTCGAAAGCGCGCGCCTCTCCATTGAATTCCATGACCGCGGCATCTAAGTGGATCACGTAGCGCTCCAACGCGGCCGGCTGATCCGAATCCGATTGCGCATCCCAGACGGAAACCAGCCATGTCATCTCCGAGCGCACCGGATTCCATTGCACCGATTCCAGGCGGCACACTACTGCCGGGTTCTTGGCGGCGTCCTTCGCGCCAGGTTCCGGCGCCTTCTGTTGTGAACTCCCGCTGCTTTCCTGCGCACAGGCGATGCCTGCAAATACGACGAGCGTTCCCAGAAGCTTTTTCATGGTGCGCCCTCCTCATGAGAGCGGATGAGCTTTTGTTTGCGCTGGCGCAATTCTTGGGGATGCTTCTCGGGCGCGCGGTCCGCGGGCGCGCCTTACTATCCAAGAACGTGGAAGCGGAATTTCTTACAACTAACCCACACAGTGCACATCCCGAATGGTACCGGGTCAGGCGCGCGATAGGTCGCGTGTTGTTTGACATGTCAGGCAGAGCGGCCCGGGTCGCCGGTAAGGTCCCACCTCGGCCGGCAAAGCGATTTGGAGAGTGACCAAATGTCGAATGCTGGGTCGGGCCGCGCGCCACTGCAGCTAAGTAGCGGTGCAGAGAGCGAAAGCTTGATGCGGGTCGCCCGCAAGGTAGCGGCGACGATTGGAACGGATTTCTTCCAGGCCACGGCCAGACACCTGGCGAGCGCCTTGACGGCTAACTGCGTCCTCATCGGTGAGTTCGTCGGCGGACATGTCGAAAAGTGCCGCTCGGTGGCCGCGTGGCTGGATGGCGCTCCGGCCGAACTCGAATTCGCTTTGGCCGAAAGCGCCGTGGCCCAAGTGGTGATCGGGAAGCCGTGTCTCTGGCGATCCGACATACAGACGCGATTCCCTTCAGATACGCTGCTTAAGGAAATCGGCGCCCAGGCGTGCGTCGGAGTGCCCCTAATGGACGCGGCACACGAGCCCCAAGGGATTCTCATGGCCCTGTACCGTAGGCCCGCACAGAGCCTTCGATCGCCCAAGGCAATGCTGGAAATCTTCGCCGAACGCGCTTCGGCGGAATTAAGCCGAAAACGCGAAGACGACGCGCTACGGAAGAGTGAGCAGCGATATCGCGCGTTCGTTGCGCGGAACGACGACGCGATGTGGAGGATTGAATTCGATCCACCTGTTCCCACTGACCTTTCGGAACAGGAGCAACTCGAGCGAATCCACCAAACAGGGTATCTGGCGGAGTGCAATGACGCGCTTGCCCGGTTGCTTGGGATGGAAAAAGCGGAGCAGGTGGTGGGATCCACGGTGCAGGGTCTCGCGCCGGTATCCGACCCCGCCGTCGAAGCTATGCGAATCGCCATACGCGCCGGCTATCGGCTCACCACCGTCGAGACCAATCCGCTCGATGGCGAGGGCCATCGCAGACACATGCTTCGAAGCCAGTGGGGAATTGTAGAAGACGGCAAACTGGAGCGCCTTTGGGGAAGCAATCGCGACATTACGGATCTCAAACGCGCCGAGACGGCGCTCAGCGCATCGGAGCAGCGCCTGGCCGATCTCATAGAAGCCATGCGCACGCTGGTCGTGATGCTGGATCCTCAAGGGACGGTTGCGTTCTGCAACGACTACCTCTACCGTTTGACAGGCTGGGATGCAAGCGATCTCGTTGGGAAAGACTGGCTCGAAAAAATGATTCCCGCCGACGAACGGAGCCGTGTGCGGGCCGAGTTCGCAAGCGGCGCGCCGAATCCCGATACGCCCATCCACTTCGAGAGCGGCATTATTTCAGCCGATGGTCGCCACCGACGGTTTTCCTGGGACAGTACCTTACTCCACGGTACGGAAGGCGAGAGTTGGGTGCGGGCCATTGTGGGGCACGACATCACCGAATTCGCGGCGCTCGAGGAGCAATTCCGGCAGGCGCAAAAATTGGCCAGCATCGGAAAGCTGGCCGGCGGCCTGGCACATGACTTCAATAACCTGTTAACGGTCATCTCGGGCTACACCACCGGCCTGCTCGACAAACTCGATCCGGCGGATTCCTCGTATGCAAGCCTCGTGGAGGTTAGAAAGGCGTCGGAGAAAGCGGCCCATCTCGCGCATCGATTGCTAACGTTCAGCCGCCGTCAGGCGCTGCGCCCGCAAGTAATCCAGATCAACGCGATTGTAGAAGAGTCCAGAAGCATGCTGCGCACGGTGCTTGGCGAACACATTCATCTTGTCGAGAATCTCGACCGCAACGCGGGCCAGGTCCGCGTCGATGCCGGATATTTTAATCAGGCCTTGATCAACCTGGCCATCAATGCGCGCGATGCCATGCCGCAGGGCGGAACCCTGACCATCGCAACATCCAATTTCACGATCGCCGTCCCTAGTCACTCTTCCGCCGGCCCTTCTCAGGGCGAGTACGTGGAGGTTACCATCGCCGACAACGGTACCGGCATGACCGACGAGGTACGTCAGCATCTCTTCGAGCCGTTCTTCACCACGAAAGAGATCGGCAAGGGAACAGGGCTCGGGCTTTCCACGGTTTACGGAATCGTGATGCAGAGCGGCGGTCACATACTTGTGGATAGCGAAGTAGGGCGGGGTACCACTTTTCGGATCTATCTCCCGCGCATTCCCGCGGAGTCAGGACCGGCAGAGACGCCGGAGGTTGCCGAGTTGCCCGGGGGCACGGAAACCATTCTACTGGTAGAGGAACGGAGGGAGCCTCGTTCCATGGGGACCATCGTTCTGACGCACCTCGGCTATACGGTTCTGAATGCCGATAGCCCCGTACAGGCGATCGAACTGTGCAGGCAACAGAACCGCGCAATTCATCTACTGCTCGCAAACATCGATACCCCGGAGCTGCGCGCCGACGAATTGGCCGATTTGGTCAAGACCTTCCGCCCGGGAATCAAAATTCTGTATGTTACCGGCGCGGACGAAACGACTCTGCCGCGCGACGCCAGCAAACCGGAAGTCGATTTTCTGCAAAAACCGCTTACGGCGCAGGCGCTTGCCCAAAAAGTGAGGGAGATCCTGGATAAGGAGTGAGCGCTTCAAAGACGTCCGGGAGCCCCCACGATAGCTGCGGCGGGGGACATCACATCGAAGAGCACTCGAACAAGTTCCTCGATTTTATACGGCTTTTGAATAAATGCCTTTACCTGTGGCATTTCTAACTCCGCCTCCGCCCTTTCGCGTCCATACGCGCTTGTGAGCACGATCTTCGCATCGGGCCGTACGCGGGCAGATTCGACTATGACCTTGCGGCACGACATGCCAGGCAGAGTCAGGTCGAGCAGGATCGCATCGATGGAGTCGCGGTTCTTACGAAACATTTCGATCGCAACAGAGCCACACGGCGCCTCCATTACATGAAATCCCTTCCGGCGCAAAAGGTTGGACACCGCTAACCTGAGCCCATCCTCGTCATCTACAAAAAGCACGGAACCAGCGTGCGCTTCGCCGATGGCGGTCGGCTGGTTATGGACGGATGCCTCATCCTGCTCGAGGCGGATCTCCGTGACGTCAACGCAGCAGATCACATAACCCACGAAAACGCCGCCGTTCGAGTAATGCGGCGCTCCGGTTGCGAGTATGGACCGGTACTCCCGATCGGAGCGACGGACGCGGAACTCCACCGTAAATTCCACGCGCCGGTCAAACGACTCCGAGTAAATGGTGGTGCAGCGCTTAAGATCGTCCGGATGAACGCTGCCCGTCCAGCCGCTCGCCAACTGCTCGGCCAGCGTGCGTCCTGTGAAGGCCAACCACCTGCGGTTGAAGAAGGTGCACCGCTTGTCGGCGCCTGCGGCACAAAGCATAACCGGCGCCACATCGCCGATCGTTCGAAAGTGCCTGTCGCTTTCGCACATCGAATTCTCCCTCAGATTTAACGCGCGCCGGATCGAATTCGGCTGAGAATGCGGAGCCAAAAAAGCCGGCGGCCTGGGAGCCGCCGGCCGGAGCCAAAGGGAAGAAGAGGCCCGATCTTACCGAGCCCTCCCGCATTCAGATGATGAGATTCGGCGCGCGCAGATTCAATTCTTCCGCACCGCGCCTAGTTGAACCGGAACCCGAATGTCACCGGTACGAAGGTCGAGGGAATCCTGCTCCAGGCGTAGTTGTATCGGGATTCCACGTAGAACTTCCAGCCCGAATCGCTGAGCCGGATCGTGAAACCACCACCGGCGTCGAGGCCGCCCATGCTCCTCCCCTTAGAGGCGATCTGCACCGAGTCGACGAAGCCGCTGGTCGTGCAGGTATACCCCCACCACGTGAAGATGGGTTGGCAGACAGTCGCAGGGGGAACTACGTAGTTCTTGTCTACCGAGGCGAATCGGTAATACCAACCCCCGCCGCCAATCAAATACACGCCAAAATGCGATCCGCTAATTCTGTCCCATTGATGGCGGTAGTTAGCCGTAAGCGAGTACTGGTTGACGCTGCCGAACGGCGCGCCCACCGGATGCAGCGCCGTGATATTTGGCGGCATACCATTCCACGCGAACTCGCCAATAATCGAGTTTTTCTTGTCGATGTTGTAGCCTGCTCCTACGTCGAAGTTGCCGCTGAGACCGACGTAATTTGCGGTAGGATCCAACGGCGTCGAAACGCCGCCACCGATATTAAAGGCAAGCTTGCTGAAGTCATCCGCGTGAACCAGCGGAACACAGACAGGGGCCAGCAGGCCAAACGAAATCATAATCTTCTTGAACATAGTTTCTTCTCCTTTGTCTTGAGACGCTATCGAGACCTCGAATCGGGTCGGCGCGGGAATAACCCACTGACTCATTCTTGGGCGTGGCGATGTCGCGTCGTACAATTTCCTGCGTTGTAAAAATCCACCGCTGAATCGCGGGGTTCCTGCTCTCGCATGAATTGGTTCTTGGAATCAGGCCATCATTGCCTGGTTAATGGGACACGCAGATCCACCAGCCGCGCCCCTCCCACCTGGGCTTGAACCGACCCTTTCCCTCACGGCCGCGGCTACCAGAGCCCGAGACCGGTTCATTCGCCGGTTACAACAGGCTGACTCGCCAGACTGGCGCAGGCCGATACACCGATCGCGGGCGCCGACTGGCTGCGGAGCGGTTTATCTACTGCGCTCCGAAAGTGAAATTGAACCCCGTGGTGTAACGAATATCGTTCTGGTTGTTATCGCCCTGCGTCCGAAGATTCTGGAAGCGGGTCAAATAATAGTCCAATCCGATAGGCCGGAAGCTAACGTGCTTGTTGATCTTAATATCCACACCGCCGCCGGCCGTCATGGCGAATGCGGTCTGACTGGTAACCAGGCGAGCGGTGATCGGCTGCCCCGGAATTTCAGGCAGGCCGAGAATTCCCAGGGGCGAAGGCAGCACTGGAGTGATATCCACTTGGGTACTCGCCGCAAGATAGGCGCCGCCCCACAAAACTTGGAAATAAGGCCGGACACGCGCGAAGCGGAGCGAAACGCGGGGGCCAAACAGAAAGTTCGTTGTAGTGTTGTCGACTATTGCGTTGCCGATAGCGCCGTTATGCACCGCGCCGATATCGGCAACAGCGCCAAGCCATTTGTTGAAGTTGTAAGCAAACTGCCCGCTCCCGCCGTTTGAACTAAACGCGGGGACATCGGTTGCGGTATTCGTCCTAACATAGGTGTACCCCAAGAAAGTTTCCATCCTGGGCACGTCGGCCGCGGCCGCCAGCACCGCGGACAGCAGAATTCCGCCAACAGCCGTAAAGGTTTTTTTCATTCTCGATTTCTCCTCTAAAAAACGCTCGGAGCGCGAAGCCCCGCCGGATCTTGGAAATCCGTGACCGTAATGGTCGGTTGACCCCTTATTAGCACGGATCGTTTGCAAGAGAGTTCTGCGCTAGTTTTTGGGGATACGGGCGGCCCTTTTCGGGCTAGGGCGGGTCAATTTCCGCGATTCAATTGCCGCCGGTAGACTGGGGCTTTCGCGGCTGGTATCCCGCACGGGCGCGGATGCGATAGGCCTTTCCGGAAGCCGAAACCACCTCGACCTTGATGTTCCTGAACCCTTCGTTCGGATTCGGCGCAGGATAGTAGGAGACTGTGTAGGAACTCGAGATATCCTCGTGAACGGAGGCAAACGCGCGCGCCTGCGCTTGCCACTTCCCGGTTAAGTACAGCTTTCCGCCTGTTCTCTCGGCGAGCCTCTTGAGCGTATGGCCCATTTGCTGCTCTTTACTAACGTCCAGCGTGGAGATTACGTAGATCGGAATTCCCTCGTCTTCGGCTACTCTCCCCACATCTTCCGGAGACACCATGCTCCGATCGTCCGGTCCGTTCGAAAATACAATTACGACCTTTCGCCCCGGCGTCTTCGCCGCATCCCTCAGAGTCAACAGCAGGCAATTAAGAAGAGCGGTGTCCTCGCCCGCGCTCACGTTCTGGGCGAGCCCTGCCCGCGCCAGGTGATGGTCGTACGTGAGAGGCACGGCCCTCGACAGATTCCTGCTGAAGGTGTAGATGGCTACGGCATCGGCGGGGCTGAGGTGCCTGAGGAAGTCCGCAATGGAATCGCAAACATAAGGAAGCGTTCGATACATGCGGTCGCTCGTATCGAAAAGGATGAAGACGTTAGTGCCGGCGGAGATTTGACCGCCGGACAACATGTTCAGGACTGGCTTGTTGCCCTCGGTGAACGAAGCGAGCTTCTGAGGCGTTCCATCTTCGAGAATTCTAATATCGGAAGGTTGAAGCCCATGGATTGAATTTCCCTGTGCATCCGTGACGCTGAACGTCAAGGTTACGAGATTAACATCCACTCTGTAATGCGCGGGGCTTCCCTGCTGGCTCCATAGGTTCCAGACGCAATTGCAGACTATTAGGCCTGACATGGCCGCTGTGACAATCGAAGCCCGCATGTGACCTCTACCGCAACTCCAGGCGACGATCTCTCCCTCCGCCGCGATATTCGTATTCCATTTGCTGGAATAGCTACTGTTCCATCCGCGATGGGCCGATGCCGGCACGAAAACGTGAACGTGTACGCGGCGTTTGTATGTCGACGTCCGTCTTACTGGCAGCTAATAGGGGATGGTTATCCCCAGTAATTAGTAAGACTCCGGCACGCCTATTCCGGAGCAGGGTACACTTCGCTCCTCCGCCATAGAGATTTATCACCGCTGTCTCCGTGATTCGAGCAAACTGCGGCCCGGCTTATTATTATTCCGTTTCCGTGTTTCGGCGTTTTCTTCCCGAGTGCCTAGATCGGTGACCGGGCGCGTACGCAAGGTCAATCGGGTTTTTCAAGCTTGGGCGCGAAGTCGATCGTCTTCGCGCTCGGGCGCGGGAGGCCGCGCACACCGCTTGACGTCAGTTCCAGCGACCGGGTTTCACCGTGGCCGCCGACTGGCCCCAAGGGCTTTCCGTTCAGGGAAATCGTCACGCCTCCGGCGTTTCCGATCAGAACAGTTACCGCATTCGAAGCTTCGAACGTCTTCGTTTCCGGTCCCAGTAATGTACCTGTGTAGCTCGGGGCGCCGTCACACTTCACCGATAACCAGACCGGTTCGGTGGCAGTTAACGCTACGCGCACCGGCGCATCGGTGGCGGCGTTCTTGTCGGCAGAACCGGTGGCGCTTTTGTCGGCAGAACTATTGTCCGCCGAGCTGTTTTCGGCGGAGCTTCTGTCAGCGGAGCCGGCGGCGGAGACCGATGCCGTCGCCGCCGTCATAGTTTTCGCAGGCGCCCGGGGCGGCGCGAGTTGCGCCATGATGCCAGTCTCCTTCCATGGCGGCGTGGTATGCAGGCTCTCCGCAATCTTGTAGACGCCCAACACCGCGGCGGCGGTTGTAAGCACCCATCCTAATTCCAGGACACGCCAGGATCGGGACCTCTTGGGAGGCGTCGGTAAGGGTAGTTCCGGTTCTTCGTATTGCTGGTGGAACGCAGCCACGGCCTCCGTTTCATCGAGCCCCAGCGCGTGCGCGTATTGCCGCAGAAAGTGCGATCTATAAGAGCCGCCAGGAATGACGTCGAACTGATTGCGTTCGAGAGCCTGAAGGATGTTGCAACAAATTTTCGTTTCCACTGCCATCTTGGCCAGATCCTTGTTTTGCCGCTGACGTTCCGCGCGCAATATATCACCGAGCGAAGCTGTATCGAAATCGGACATATCCCCTGGTAGTGAGGATTTATAGATATTCAAAGAGATTCATTAAACGGAGTTATCGGAGGTTACGCGAATTTCACCCCCAATTCTATAGCGCGAAGAGTCGAATGCGGCATCCCAGTAGCAGGTGGGAAGCAAGGATCATGATACGAACAAATGAGATGTTGGATGCGGCCCAAACAGGCCGTGAAGCTCAGATGCTTGAGACCAGCCTGCGACAGCGGATTGTTGGCCAGGACGAGGCCATAGAGAATATCGTGCAGGCATACCAGGCGTATGTGGCGGGCATGTCGAGTCCGGGTAAGCCTATCGCTACCTTATTGTTTCTCGGCCCCACGGGGTCGGGAAAAACGCGAATGGTGGAAGCCATGGCCGAAAGCCTTGTCGGCGATGCGCGCGCCGTTGTCAAAATCGATTGCGCGGAGTTTCAGCACAGCCACGAAATCGCAAAGCTCATCGGCTCGCCGCCCGGATATCTTGGCCATCGCGAAACGCATGCGGCGCTCAGCCAGGAGGTTCTGAACCACTACCACACGGACAGAGTAAAGTTGAGCTTTATCCTCTTCGATGAGATAGAAAAAGCCAGCAACGCCATGTGGAACCTGCTGCTCGGCATACTCGACAAGGCGACCCTGACCCTCGGCGATAACCGGCGGGTAGATTTTTCCCGCGCCATGATTTTTATGACGAGCAACCTTGGCGCCGGGGAAATGGGTTCCATTCTACGGCCCAACCTCGGCTTCGCCGCTGGTGAGGCGGAACGGCAAAACAGTCTCGAAACGGTCGGCGGCCAGCTAATGGATAAGATCTCGCGCGCCGGGGTGGAGGCCGCGAGGCGCAACTTCCTGCCGGAGTTCATGAACAGGATCGACCGGACAGTCGTATTTCGTCCCCTGGGGCAGGCAGCATTGCGCCGCATACTATCCATCGAACTGGGCATTGTGCAGCAAAGAATTCTCGCCAAATCGCAGCCATTCGTTTTCAAGGTTGCGGATGGGGGAATGGAATTCTTATTGAGGGAAGGCGCCGATCTGAAATATGGCGCCCGGCATTTGAAACGCTCAATCGAACGGAACCTGGTCTACCCGCTTTCGAACCTGATCGCCTCGCAGCAGGTGCAGACCGGGGACCTGGTGCATGTGGATTTCGATCCGGAGCGCGGCGCCCTTGCGTTCAGCAAAGAGCGCTCGCGGTTCCACAGCGCGATTGGGGCTAGCGCTACGCCCCCTCCCCGCCGCTTGGGGCCGATGCGTACTCCGGCGTCCAGGAATCGGCGGGGTGGTTCAACACCAACCGGAACGTAAACCGGTAAGTGGGCTTCTCTAATTCGCGGCGCCGGCGCCTCTTGGCTCTGGCTGCGCAAGCGGGGGCGGCGTCGCGCGCGTTTGAGATTCGGCAGCGCGCAGCTCGTGCTCTGCGCGATACCAATCCTCTTCGGGAGATCCGTCGGGAGACCCCCGCTCCTGCCAGAGCTCATAGGCTCGTACCTCAATCGTCTGCGCGCGCGGCGCCGCCGTTTCGGCCGAACCCGAAGCCGGTTGTTTAGAAGTCGGTGAATTGTTGATGGTAGGTTTTCTGCTTTGCAAAGGCGTCATGCGAAAAGCGATGCGGGGTTGCTGTTGCGGGACTCAATTTATGTCGAGGAGTTGTGGGGCGACCCTGAACGCGCCGCCCGTCGTTCCGCCAGGTTCACTATAGTCCGGAGTGAGCGTCGATCGCCTCCTGGATTTGAGCTTTGACTGCTTCTAGGTTAAAGCTAGCCCGGCTTTCTGCATCCGCGGATACTCGATGGCCGTGCTCGCCAGCTTGCCGACAGTTTTCTGGACGAAGACAAGACGCCAGAAGTCTCGCGCGTAAAAGTCGTCCATCCATGATGGATTTGGTTTCGAGCCGGACGTGACGGCTTTATCGCTGTCGGTCCGGCCCTAGCAGAGCCTGCAACTTATTGAAGGCTTGGCGATGTGCGAGATCGGCCTCCAGCATCTCAAGCTCCACATCGGCTCGCGCCGCTCTAACCTCGAGACTTTGAGGAGCAGAACTCACCTTCATCAGCAATACCGCGGATGCACCCATCTTCTGCGCCACACGATTAAGCTGACGCGAACGTTCCAGCTCGAAATACGACTTCGTAACGTCGGCCGCCAGCTTCGCCTTGGTCAACTGGAGCGCTGTTTCGGCCATCCCGACTTGTGCGCGCGCCTCTTTTACGGCATGCTCGCGCTTCCCGAAATCGAAAAGGGTATAGGACGCCATTACACCGCCGTACCCGAAGTTGCTGCTCACCGCCGGCAAGGTGTTCTGAAACATATACCCCGCGACCGCCGCTACCACCGGCACATAGGCCATCTTCGAGATACTGGCTGCGGCGCGCGCCTTGACTACGGTCTCCTCCGCCTCGACCAAGGCGGCATTCGCGGCAGTCGATTTATCGGAGACATCTTGAAGAGAAATGTTCTCTACCAGCGGATCGGGAGCCGCCAGTTCCAATTCCGTATCGGCCGGCCAACCCATGATGCGGTTCAGGTAGGCAGTCAGTTCTTTCACGGTCGAGGCAGCGGTCTCGACCGCCTTCCTGGCCTCCATCGCCGCGGGCTCCTCCGCGGATACGCTGGCTAAGTCGACAGAAGTCGAGGCGTACAACATCCGGCTCCCGGCACTTCTGAGTTTCCACTCACCCGATATCAATCGCCGTTGAGCGATGAGAAGTTTGAAATAGGTTTCCTCGACATCTTTATCAAGCGCGGCCTTCGAGACGGAAGCCGCGGCTTTTGCCTTGGCGATGCGCTCGTCCGCGCGAGCGATCCGAACGGCCTCGCGTACCGCAAAAAGCGGAGTGATCGGCTGGACGAATGTAAGCACGGCCATCGTCTGGTTTTGGTTGAAAATCGCAATGGGCACCTGTGTCAGGCCACCCGTCAGCGGATGGCGAATCTGCACTATCTCGCCGAGGAAGTCGGTGGTATGAACATTCAGGAATGTCGCGCCAAACTTGGGAAAGTAATCTGCTTGTACCCCGAGCCGGTGTTGTTTCGCCGCCTCTATAGAGAGTTGGTTCAAATACGCGAGCGGCGCCGCCACGCGATTCGCCGATTGCTGCTTGACCTGTTCGAGCGTGACCTGTCGAGGTCTCCCGGATCGAATTGATTGTCCTTCCGCAGAGTCTCCGATACTGGCGAATCCGGTAACGGCGCCATTGTTCGCTTCCCCGGATCCGCCTGCCGTGGCGACGGCGCCCGAGGGGGAAGGCAAACCATTCAATCCTGGCGCGCCGATGGGCGAAGTTCCTTCCCCAGCGCGCGGAACCACGGAAGGCAAATCTTGAGCGGCGACGATCGTGACAGCGAGGAGGGCGGTCGCAATCAACGCAATCGAATTTCGAGCAAATCGGCTAAGGTAACTTCGCTTCCGGTTACTCCCGAGCATTCAGATCTCCTTTAATGTGGGGCGATGTATGCCCCATGCTTCGCGATTCATTAAAACTCGCGGGAGCCGGGGCAAAATATTAAATCGGAACCGGGGCCTTCGAATCCAAAGCTCATATCGCGGCGCAGCTGTCGATCAAACTTCGTGAATCCTGGCAGAGCAAGTAGACCAGGAGCGTAGTCTGCATGGTGTACGGGCGGCCTGATCGCCGGGATAAGCTATCGCCGACTTTATCGGCTTGCGGCGTCGCAAGCCACCGGCGCGAATTGCGACAGCGGCATCGAAGCCGCATGGACAGGGAGAATCAATGACAGATGGCTGGGTTCCCGGTGGCCAGTCCTTAATGGGGGCCGAAGATGCGAACATGGCGGACACTAAGCCATGGCGCCGTGTCTACGTCGATGGTTACTGGAGCCTCTCACATACTTATTCGCGACCCTAGCGAGAAAGCGCTTGTCACGGAGAGAGTATGTGAGAAGCACGGTACTAAACGCACATGACTTAGGCGCGGAATGCGGCCACAAGAAAGCACGCTCTGAATGAGGGGTATTTGATAATAAGAAGCCGCTTACTCAAGCAACATCTCGCGTTTGCGTGAACTGCCCCGCGAACTCATTGGCGCGTTCGAGTTGCTCTCTGTCGGCGATGTCCTGGCACCGTATGCAGCAAGCCGCCCACGGCACCGCTTGCAGCCGCTTTGGACTGATATCGTTTTCACACCGCAGGCATGTTCCGTAACTGCCCTCTTCAATTCGTTCCAGCGCGAGCCTGATATTCTGCAATCGGCTGAAGCTCGACTCGATCTGGCAGATTGCCAGTTCGCGCTCCGCTGCCTGTTGGACACGGTCGATCGTATCGGGAGCATTTTCGACCGCGATCTCCTCGCGCCGCCGAAGCGGTTGCTCGATACTTCCCATCATTGTCTCGAGTATCCCTTTAAATCCTTGCAAGTCCGAGTAAACCATCTTAGAGCTCCCTCACGTCACGAAGGATGGCGTCCGTCGTACTTTGTTTCAAGACTTTCTTTCGATTTCACTCCATCGCAGCCAGGTATCCCCGGTAGCGTCCCATTGTAAGGCTCGAAGTTTCGGGGGGCATCTTTGATAACAGGCGGCGCTTGTCGCGGAAGGACTCGTAGAAGCCACATCAGTTTCTCGCAGCCGCCAATCGGGGAGGTAAATGTGCCCCTCGCACATGCGTACTGCCGGCGGCAGCTTGCCGCGGCGTTGCTTTGTGGTTGTTTCGCGGCCCGCGCGGAGACCATTGCCTGTCATATGGAGAGCGCGAAGGCGCTCTCCCACTTCAGCGCCGCTCAACTCATCTTATTAGCGAAACTGAACCATGCCGATTCGGCCCACTTGGGACGTCTCCCACGCATCTTAGTCCCAAACCGATGGGACGACGACCAACTCCTCTATAGCCCCATGCCCGCGGACGTCCCGCAGCTAGCCGACGACAATAAGGCGGTTGTCGTGGACCTGGCGGGGCAGGTATTCGGGGCTTACGAATACGGTAAGTTGGTTCGCTGGGGGCCGGTAAGTTCGGGAGACAGGCGCCACCAGACCCCGGGGGGCATCTACCATTTGAACTTCCACGCCCGGGTAAAAGTCAGCACCGAAAATCCGACTTGGGTCATGCCGTGGTATTTCAATTTCTCAAGCACCCAGGGCCTCGCCATGCATGAGTACACATTGCCGGGGCGTCCCGCAAGCCATGGATGCGTTCGGATGCTATCCGTAGACGCGCAGTGGCTTTTCCACTGGGGGGAGGGGTGGAGGTACGCCGCCGGCTCGGATGAATTGATTCAACCCGGAACGCTGGTGTTGCTTTTAGGGAAATACGATTTTGCCGCGCCGCCGCCGTGGCTTCATCCAGCATGGTGGTCCCGAGGCATAAGTCTGGATATCGAGATTGCCATGCCCAACTAACCACGATTTCACATCAGCAATCCTGTCAAACCAACTTCCGCCGCACCCTCTGCGGTAGACTAAGAGGGCGTTCACGAAAATCTTACTCCCCCACAGCAATGTGGGTCACCGGAAGCCTTAGAAGTGTTGTTTGTAAGGAAGTTTGTCCCCGCAATTGCCTTTTCTTGCCTGCTTTGGAACGTATCTCCTATTTCAGCTGCACCCCCGCCGCCGGCTTATTCCCCTACTCAGTTCGCGGCACTCCTGAAACTGGCGCCGACACTTGCCCCGCAAGCTTTGCAGGCAGCATTAACGGCATTGAAGCGCGTGTTAGCGAACGGCGCGAAGGTTCGCTCAGATGTAATCACGGTCATCGACTACACAAAATCATCCACGGAACATCGCCTATGGGTATTCGACCTGGCCCACACGCGCGTTCTGTTCGATGAACTGGCGGCGCACGGAAGGAACAGCGGGGATAACCTGGCGATGAGATTCTCCAACGCCCCGGACAGCCTGATGACCAGCCTGGGCGTATTTCTCACGGGGGAGACCTATATTGGGAAGCATGGCCTGTCCCTGCGGCTCGAGGGCTTGGAAAAAGGATTCAACGACAACAGCATGGCGCGGGCGATCGTGCTTCACGCGGCCGATTATGTCAGCGATGCCATCGCGACCGCCACTGGCCGGATTGGCCGAAGCTGGGGCTGCCCCGCGGTGCGTCCTGAGATCTCGCGTCGTCTAATCCAAACGTTGCAAGGCGGTAGTCTCATTCTCGCCTATTACCCCGATAGCGCCTGGATGCGGAATTCGAAGCTTGCAGGGCTGGATGGACAGGTCTCCGACTGAACGACCTCGAGCGTCCGCCTAAATTGTTTCGGCTCAGCCTATTCCATGTCAGGGCCGTTCTATTTGCGATGCCTGGGGACGCATTGCCGCTTCATTCGTTTGCGTCCGTTTCACCCATTGCCCCTGGAATCCCGCGAAGGCAGAGTCCTATACTGAAACACAGGCCATCCTCGTTGAGACCGCCACGTGGTTTTAGGGGTTCGGGAGGGAGAATTTTGGCATGAAAACCTGTAGACGACTGGCGTCGCACACAATCGGTCTTATCTTACTGATCCCAACGTTCGAATTCGCCGGGCTGGCGGGCCCGCTGCCTCAGCAGAATTCTCCGCTGTTATCCGTTACCCCGCTCAAGAACCGGAACCCGGCAGCCTCGGCCAATCTCAAAGTGGACACCACCATGGTCCTGGTCCCCGTGACCGTTACAGATGCAACGGACCATCCGGTGACCGATCTTACGCCGGGCGCCTTCCGCGTGTTTGAGGACAATGTCGAACAGAAGGTGGTGAGCTTCCAACAGGAAGACGGACCGGTTTCCGTCGGCTTCATTTTCGATTCCAGCAGCAGCATGAAAAAGCGTATGGAACCATCGATCGAGGCCATCAAGCAGTTTCTCAAAACGCTGATGCCCAAGGACGAGTTCTTCCTGATCCGCTTCGCCGACAGCCCCACCGTGGCGAATGGTTTCACCGATAATCCCGACGACATCCTGGAGAATCTTTCCTTTGTTCAGCCCCAAGGCTGGACCGCCCTCAACGATGCGATCGTCCTCGGCATCCATAAGATGAGATCGGCTAAGAACTCACGCCGCGCGTTGTTCGTCCTCACCGACGGAAGCGATAACAATAGCCGGTACACCGATAATGAGTTGAGGAACCTGGTACGCGAATCGGACGTACGCATTTATTCCATCGGGCTCTACGAGCGGCCGCAGTTTCTGGAAAAACTCGGAATGGATAGCGGCGGGAAAGCATATTGGGCGCATAACCTGGATGACCTTCCGGCAACCGTCGAACGCCTCAGCCGAGATTTCCGCAGCCAATACGTGCTCGGTTACGCGCCTCATGAATCGCACAACGATGGCAAGTTCCGCAGCGTGCGCGTCCAGATCCTGAAAACGATTGAGGGCATGCCGCTCAACGTCTTCTGGCGTCACGGATATTTCTCTCTCCCGAACTAGCGGTTACGAAGTCAGGCCAGCCGCCGTCGATTCGCAGGGCAGTCTTAGCGAGACGCGGTAAATCGAGTTCCCGGCCTGCGCGTCGAAGGATGCGTCGTCGCCATACCGTACGGCAAGCCGACGTTTGACGTGCGCCAGGCCGATGCCGGCGCGTACCGGGGTTGCGCTGGCACGCTCCGCTTCCATATCCTCCGCATCGTATTCGTTTTCGATGTCGATCGTCACGCCCGCGCCGCTGCGGCGCGCCGACAGGCGGATGGCGCCGCCGTCGAGCAATCCGGCCACGCCGTGTTTGACGGCGTTCTCGATCAGCGGCTGCAAGATCAGCGCTGGCACGAGGCAATCCTCTGACTCGGCGGCTATCGATTCCTCCACCTTCAACCGCTCGCCGAACCGGACGCGCTCCACGGCGAGATAGCTGCGCGCCAGGGCCAACTCTTCGCGCAGCGGGATGCTCTCGCGTTCCCCCAAGCCGAGGCCGGCGCGCAGAAAATCGGAGAGGCGAATGCACATTTCGCGCGCACGTATCCCATCCTGCGTCGCGAGCGCGGCGATGGAGTGCAGGCTATTAAAGAGGAAGTGCGGGTTCAACTGAAATTTCAGCGCTTGCAACTGCGATTCGCGAGCGAGCGACCGCGCTTCAGCGGCGCTCTGTTCAGCCTCGCGCTGTTCCATTGAGGCTACGGCCGCATAGTGCAGACCCGTCGAGAGCAGGTAAAGCAGCGAGCCCAAACCGAAGAGGACTAAGGTCTGCGCGGCGAGCACGGAGGCCGCAAGACGCGCAATCACCACAAAAACACCCCCTGCCACCACGGCTACGACAATGGCGGGAGGGAGCGCCCGATCCACCTGCCGCATAGGGCGGATCCGGCAGAGATACCACGGCGTAAGACAGAGGAAGGCCTCGATCAGACATGCGGGCCCCAGGCCGCGGGCTGCGTCCTGCCACGCAATGCCGCCTGCGTCCCACATGGCATAGACCAACAGGGCGGCTATGGCGCCCCACGCGCCGCAGTAGAGCGCCGCGCGGCGCGCGGATGCCAGTATGGGATGCATGCGGTCCTAGTTCTTGATTTCAACCCCGCCGAACACGGCCGCGCCGCGTATGACGAGCCGCTTGATGTTGGGCGTAACGGCTGGGTTCGGCTGATCGGCGGAATCGACGAAGGCGCCGAAGACGCCCGCGCCCTTCATGACCACGCTCCAATTCGCCGGAATCCTGATTTCCGCGCCGCCGAAGATGGCGTTGACTTCAAGCAGGGCCGAATCCCCCTGGATCTGCGAGCCGCGCAGGTCGATTTCGAAGCCGCCGAAAATAGCGTCATATTTTGCAGACTTAAAGTCGTCGACAGCGATTCTACGTTTCCCGCCACTGAAGATGGCGGACTCGTGGCGGGTCCACGCACCGCAGCCCCATCCGCGCCTTCCGCCCGTGGGACCGTTGATCGGGAAGTTGATCGGGAAGTTAAAGCTGCCGCTGGAGCCGCCAGTGCGGTCAACCAGCATGTAAATCCCGACGCCGATCAGCAGTAAAGGCCACATATCCCAGACGTTGAATGGAATCAGTCCCATGTTGTTGGCCAGAAAGATAGAGCCTCCGGCCAGAAGCAGGCCGCCCAGCGTGCGGTCGCGCGCATCTTGGGCATCGGCCAGCTTGAAGACGCCCATCACCATGGGAATCACAGGCCAGTAAACCCAAATATCGTAAACGCGCATCAGATGAAGGTTGCTGAGCAGAAAAATGCCGCCGACGGCGATGAGCACAAGGGCCGGAACAAGGCGCTGCGCGCTCAACCAATCGGGTTGGCTTTGAGAATCTTGCGTCATGCTTAGAGCGTAAATCGGCGCCGCCGCGAGGTCATCGGCAAATCGGCGAACGCACGGCGGAAACCGGCGAATGGCGGAAAGGTCCCGCGGACGTCAAGCGGCGCGGAACTTCCGGTTCCGTTCTGCGTCTAAGCCGGAGAGGTCAACCGTGGGAACTCTTGCCAGCGATCTGAAACACGCCTTCCGCACCTTTCGCAAAAGCCCGGGATTCACCGCTACAGCCGTGGCGGCGATTGCGCTCGGCATCGGCTGCAATACCGCGATCTTCTCGGTAGTCGATGCCGTGCTGTTGAAGCCTCTGCCATACCTGGACGCAGACCGCATCGTGGTCTTGATGAATAGCTCGCCGCAGGGAAACGGGCCCGCCGCATCCGTGCCGAAGTATAACGTCTGGCGCGCGCAAACGAAGGCTCTGGAGGATGTCGCCGCTTACGATACGGGTGGTCCCGGCCTGAACCTGAGCGGCGGCGATCGCCCCGAACAGATCAAAGGGATTCACGTCTCGTACGAGTTCTTCCGGCTCTTTGGGGCGCAGCCGGCGGTCGGCCGCACGTTCACGCCGGAAGAAGATAGGCCGCGCGGCGGCAATGTCGCCGTGCTGTCCAACGGCATCTGGCAGCGGCGATTCGGATCCGATCCTTCCATTGTAGGAAAGGCCATTGCGCTGGGAGGCGAATCGGTCACGATAATCGGCGTCCTCGATCGCAAGTTCGCTTTCGATCCGCAGCCCGATGTCTACCTTCCCTTTCAAGCGGACCCCAACAGCACCAATCAGGGGCACTACTTCCAAGTCGCGGCGCGCCTCAAACCCGGTGTGACGGTAGGCGCGGCCAAAGCGGCCATGAACCTCGCGGCCGAACAGTTCCGCCGCCGGTTTCCTAACTCCATCGGCCCGCAGAACAGTTTTACGGTAGAGCCCATGCAGCAACTCATGGTGCGCAATGTGCGCACGGCGCTCTATATATTGCTGGGAGCGGTGGGGTGCGTGCTACTCATTGCATGCGCCAATGTCGCCAGCTTATTGCTGGCGCGCGCCGCAAGCCGGTCGCGCGATATTGCGATCCGGCTAGCGATCGGCGCCGGGCGCGGCAGGATTATCCGCGAGCTACTGACAGAGAGCGTGCTGCTCTCTCTCATGGGAGGTATCGCGGGATTGGCGATTGGCGCGCTAGGCGTACGGGCTCTGCTGGCGGTCAATCCGGGAAATATCCCGCGCATCGGCGAGGATGGATCAGGCGTGGGGCTCAACCTGGCGGTTCTCGGCTTCACGCTGCTTCTATCGATGGCTACGGGAGTGCTGTTTGGACTCGCGCCGGCGATTCAAGCGTCTCGCGCCGATCTGAACCTAGCGCTTAAGGAATCCGCATCGCGCTCGGGCTCCGGGCTGGGTCAGGCCAGGGCGCGCGGTGTGCTGGTGATGGTGGAGATGGCGCTGGCGATCATACTGCTGGTGGGAGCGGGTCTGCTCATCCGCACGTTCTCCGCATTGCACAACGTCGCCCCCGGATTCGATCCACGCAATGTGATCACCATGGATACGGCGCTTACCGGAAGCAAGTACGATCAGACCACCGTCGTCAGCGAGATGACCCGGCAGGCGCTCGACCGCATGGAAGCCATTCCAGGCGTGGAAGCGGCGGCTGCCACTTCCTATCTTCCGCTAGAAGGCGGCCTCGGGCTCGGCTTCATTATCCAGGGACGTCCGTTGACCAATGGACCTAACCATGGTGGCGCCGGGTGGAATTATGTGACTGCTCACTTCTTCAACGTCTTCCACATCCCGGTAGTCCGTGGGCGCGTCTTCACCGAACGCGACGATGCCGCCGCGCCGCCGGTGGTGGTGATCAATCAGGCGATGGCCAAACAGTTCTGGAAGAACGAAGATCCCATCGGCAAGCGGCTGATCATCGGCTCCAGCATGGGTCCGGATTTCGCGCAGGCGCCGCGCGAGATTATAGGAATCGTGGCGGACGCGCGCGACGCCGGCTTGAATAGCGATCCGCAGCCGACGACCTTCGTACCGCTGTCGCAAGTGCGCGATTCCTACATGAAGCTCAACAACCGGTTCATGCCGCTTAGTTGGGTTGCACGAACCCGCGTGGAACCGTATTCGCTTCTGCCCGCAATTCAACACGCCTTTCAGCAAACTGCCGATTTGCCCGTGGCGCACGTCCGGACTATGGACCGCATCGTCATCCAATCCACCGCGCGTGATGAATTCAATACGCTTGTTCTCGGCATCTTCGCCGGCGCGGCCATTCTGCTGGCGTCAATCGGACTGTACGGGCTGATGGCTTACTCGGTAGAGCAGCGTACGCTGGAATTTGGCATCCGCCTCGCGTTGGGCGCGAGCTTTCCCCAGGTACGCAATATGGTGGTACGGCAGGCGATGATGCTAGCTGCGGCGGGGATTGTTCTTGGCCTCGCCGCAGCCTATGGGCTCACACGGCTCATGGCGTCGCTCTTGTTTCAAGTGAAGCCGAACGATCCCGCGGTATTCGCCTCGGTTGCCACAATTCTGGCGGCCGTGGCGCTGTTGGCCAGCTACCTGCCAGCCCGGCGGGCATTGCGCGTCGATCCAGTCGTGGCGCTGCGACATCAGTAAGGCGGTCTTACTCGCCCAACTCGATCATGGTGCTCGAACCTTCGAACTCGATGGCCGTAATCTGTTTGTTCCCGCCCTCGGTCTTCGAATCCACGGCGGTCTGTTCGAACTTCTTTCCGGCGTCCTCCACCTTCACCAAGGTGAAAAACTTCTTGCCGCTGTCTACGTTAGTGAAGACGGCGAAGCCGTTGCCCACAACTTTCACTTCATACTTTCCGGCGGCCATCTGGACCTTGCCGGCCTTTGCCGGGGCGGCCAGGGTGATGTCGTAGGACTTCGCGCTCGCGATGCCAGCCAAAGCCAAAGTTCCGATAAGAAGCAACGATTTTGTCATTTTAAGTTTTTTCCTTTTCTTATTGCGAACCGGATTCGCTTTCGCTTTGGTTGGCCCGCAAATGTGTAGGCGAGGCGCCCCTGCAAGAGGTGACTACTGTCGAGTGGGTATATGCGCCAACCGCTACCCGGTAGGGGAGCTGCAACATTTGCCGGTCCGCAGCGTCAAATATGCAACCCTAAATGAATCGAGGCTCCAATGATTCCACGCCGCTTCCTCATAGTGACAGCAACTTTATGCCTGCTGGCCACCGTCTACGTTTCCGCTCAGGACAAGCCTGCCCGCTTGGCGTTTGAAGTGGCGTCAATCAAACCCTCTGCTCCTCCCGTGCCAGGAGCCGGCGGCGGCATCAAGGCGCTGCCCGGTGGCCAGGAGTATTCTGCGCGAGGCGTCCCCGTGGATCTCATGATCAGCTTGATGTACAAAATCCCAATGCGCCAGATTACCGGCGGGCCGGACTGGATCCATACCGACCGCTGGGACGTCGACGCTAAGGCCGATCATTCGGGCTATACCATCGACGACCTACACGTCATGTATCAGAACATGCTGGCCGACGAGTTCAAGCTGAAGTTTCACAAGGAAACAAAGGAAGGCCCGGTTTATGCGCTCCTGATCGATAAATCGGGGTTGAAGATGAAGGCGAACCGGAGCCCCGAGTCTTTTCAGATTCCGATCAATGGCGGTCCGGACGGCTTCACTGGGACGGCGGTTCCGATGCCATATCTCACCTGGTGGCTGGGGCAGCAACTTCAGCAAGACGGCCGGCCGGTGATCAATAGGACCGGGCTCGACGGCAACTACGATTTCAAGCTGGCGTTTCTACCGGAACTCCCGCCAAACTTCAATCGGGAGACCGCCCCGCCGAATTTGCCGCCCGGATTCTTCGACCGCCCGAACCTTTTCGACGCCCTGAAACAGCAGCTCGGCCTGAAGTTGGAACCGCAAAAGGGACCGGTGGAATTCTACGCCATCGACCACGCGGAAAAGCCCGCTGCGAATTAGCGTGCACGCCAGGGAGTTGCGCGCGCGCCCCCGCGCGGAGTATCGTCGTTTCGTGACCGTCACCAGACGTACTATCCTCACCGCCGTATCCGCGGCCGCCGTCGTACAAGCCCAACGCAATAGCCCGCCGAATTGGAAGCCCCGTCTCGGCGTGTTGATGCAGTACTCAGATTCGAATCTCGACTTCATCAAGGCCGAAGGCTTCACCAGTGCGCAGCTTCGCCTCAACCCGGACCAACTGGACGATGCCGCCATCGCCGGTATAAAAGACAAGATCGCGAGAAGCGGCATCTATATCTCTTCCCTTGCCGTGGATGGCAACCATATCGACCCCGACCCCGCCAAACGTGACCGCCAGAATACGTACACCCTCAAGTGCCTCGACCTCTGCGGTAAGCTCGGAATTCCCAACATCGGCGGACAGAGCGGAACCATTCCCATGGCGCCGCTGAAGCAACAAGTAGATGAGATCGTTAAGGTCTACAACGAGAAGTACTTCGCATCCTGCGAGAAGAACAAGGTCCGCATTCTTTGGGAGCCCTATGCCGGCGGCCCCAACATCGCGACCGGACCGATTGGCTGGGAGGCGCTCTTCAAAGCCTTCAACGACAGCCCGCATGTGGGCTTGCAGTTCGACCCCTCGCACCTGGTTTGGCAGATGATGGACCCAGTAGCGGCCGCGCGCGAGTTCGTCTCCAAAATCTACGACGTGCATCTGAAGGACACCGAGATCCTCTGGCATATGGTGAGGCGCGGCGGCATCCAGCCCGTCGATCGCTCACGTTGGTGGCGCTTCCGCGTCCCCGGCTACGGATCGGTCGATTGGAAGGGTTTCTTCAGCGTGCTCTCCGAGGTAGGCTATTCCGGCGCCATGAACATTGAGAACGAGGATGCGTTCTACTATCCGGCATACAGTGGCGCGAATTTCACTGAGCAGTACAAACGCGGTTTCCATGTGGCGCACGAATTCCTCAAAACGCTTGTGCCGCCGCTCACCGTGTAGCCCCACCGCAGCCTATCAGGCGGCCCACAACGTGCATTGAATCCAGTGTGCGCCTCTTGGCTGTAATATCAATGCTCGCGGCTCTCTGTTCACCACTGGATGCCGCTACAAGAAGAACCGGGCATCGCGTGATGCGCATGGAAGCGACGGCCTTCGCGCGCGACTCGAAACCCACCGCGTCGGGGACGGTTGCGCACGAAGGCATCGTCGCGGCTGATCCGGCGGTTCTGCCGTTCGGCTCGCGCATCCGAGTTCGCGGCGCGGACGCTTTCGACGGGATCTACACCGTCACCGATACGGGTCCGAAAATCGTGGGGCGCCACATCGATCTTTGCCTACCCAATGCCGCGCAGGCCAAGCAATTCGGTAAGAAGGTGGTCACGGTTCAAGTGCTGACGCGAGGGACAGGAAAAGAGGACGCCCGCGCGAAGGACATTCCGGCTCCCGCCAAGATTCGATAAGCCTGTCCCCGACGGCGTAGAATAGTCGCTGAATGCGCAGTGCAATCCTCCTCCTCGCGAGCGCCCTTTTGTGCGGCGCCGCGCTCGACGACGCCACCCGCCGCCTTAGCCGCGATATCTTTCGCGAACTCATCGAGATCAATACCACCGATTCGATTGGCAACACAACGCGCGCCGCCGAAGCGATGGCCAAGCGCCTGATCGACGCCGGATTCCCGAAGGCCGATGTGCAGGTGCTCGGCCCCAACGATCGCAAAGGCAACATGGTGGCGCGCCTTCACGGCTCAGGCGCGAAAAAGCCAGTGCTGATCCTCGGGCATCTCGACGTAGTGGAGGCGCGCCGCGAAGACTGGACCACCGATCCTTTCCGCTTCGTCGAAAAGGACGGCTATTTCTACGGCCGCGGAACGCAAGACATGAAGGTGGATGACGCCATCCTCGTAACCACTTTCATCCGATTCCACCGCGAAGGCTACTGTTCCCGACCGCGACCTGATCCTCGCACTGACCGCCGACGAAGAGGGCGGGAAATTCAACGGCGTCGATTGGCTGCTGAAGAACCATCGCGATCTCGTCAATGCCGAGTTCGCGCTGAACAACGACGCCGGCGGCGTCACCCTTCGGAACGGGAAAGCCCGTAAACGTGGATGTGGAGGCCACCGAAAAGCAGTACGCCGATTTCGAACTGACGTCACTGAACCCGGGCGGCCACAGCTCCCTGCCCAAGCCGGACAACGCCATCTATCATCTGGCCGACGCGCTTGGACGCCTCGAGCATTCTCCGTTTCCCGTGGAACTCAACCCCATCACGCGCGCCTATTTCGAACGCCGCGCGCCGCTCGAAAACGCGCAGACCAAGGCCGATATGAACGCTATTCTGCGCACGCCTCCGGACCCCGCTGCCTTAGCGCGATTGACGCGCAGACCCGCGCTACAACTCCATGCTGCGCACCACTTGCGTCCCTACCCGGCTCAATGCCGGCCACGCCAACAACGCGCTGCCGCAAACCGCGCAGGCGATCGTCAACTGCCGCATCCTGCCGGGCCACTCGCCCGCCGAGACCGAGCAGACGCTGGTGCGCGTGTTCGCCGATCCAAAGGTGAAGGTGCAATTCCTCAGCGCAGACGGCGGAGTGGAAAAGTCGCCGGATTCGAAGGGCTTTCCCACCGTGCTTCCTCCGCCTGACGTACTGCATCCGCTCGAGAAGGTTGCGTCCGAAATGTGGCCGGGCGCCCGGTGATTCCGGATATGGAAACCGGCGCATCCGACAGCATCTACACCGTCGCCGCCGGCATCCCCACTTATGGAATTAATGGCGTCGGCATCGATCAGGACGACGTCCGCGCCCACGGCAAAGACGAGCGCATACGCATCGCTGCGTACGATCAGGGCGTCGAATTCTGCTATCGCTTCTTGAAGGCGCTGACCGGAGGAAAATGATCTACGCCGCCCGTAGCCTCGCACTGCTGATCTGCCTCGCCCCCCTATCCGTGGCGGCGAATCCCCCTGCCGTTGCGCCCGTGAGGAACCGCGCCCCGCTTGCGGAGGGAGCGTTCTACCGCCTGCCGCTCGGGGCCGTGAGACCGCGGGGATGGCTTCTCGATCAGTTGCGCATCCAGTCCCAAGGCATCACCGGACATCTCGATGAGTTCTGGCCCGACGTGGGATCCAACTCCGCGTGGCTCGGCGGCTCCGGGAGAAGGTTGGGAGCGCGGCCCTTACTACCTCGACGGGCTCGTGCCGTTGGCATACCTGTTGGACGACCCCAGGCTGATCGCTAAAGTTCATCCCTGGATGGAATGGACGCTAACCCACCAGCGAGCCGATGGCGGCATCGGTCCCGAAAAGAACAAAGACTGGTGGCCCATCATGGTCATGCTCAAGGCGCTGACGCAATACCAGGAGGCCACCGGCGATCCGCGCGTCGTTCCCGTGATGCGGAAGTACTTCGCCTATCAGGCGGGCATGCTCGACTCTCTGCCTCTCAAGAGCTGGGCGATCTACCGCTGGCAGGACGAACTCGCCAGCATCATCTGGCTCTACAACCGGACCGGCGACGAAGAACTGCTCGATCTCGCGCGCCGCCTGAAAGGCCAGGGCTTCGATTGGCCGCAGCTCTTCACCAATTTCCCTTTCCTTGGCAAAGTCACTCACGAACAGGCCAAGCACGATTCGCACGGCGTAAACAACGCGATGGGTTTGAAGACCGCCGCGCTCTGGTATCTCATGTCGAAGCAATCGGCCGATCGCGAAGAGACATCCCGCATGGTCGACGTGCTCGATAAGTATCAGGGACTGCCCAACGGAATGTTCAGCGCCGATGAACACTTCGCCGGACGCAATCCATCGCAAGGCACCGAGCTCTGTACCGTGGTGGAATCGATGTTCTCATTCGAGCTCGACCTCGCCGTGCTGGGTGAAGCATGGATCGGCGACCGCCTCGAGAAGATCGCCTTCAATCCGCTGCCCGGCGCGCAGACTGCCGACCAATGGAGCCATCAATACGATCAACAGCCCAATCAGGTAATGTGCTCCCTCGGCCGCCGCGATTGGAGCACAAACGGCCCTGAATCGAACCTCTTCGGTCTGGAACCGAACTACGGTTGCTGCACCGCCAACTTGCATCAGGGATGGCCCAAGTTCACTGCCGCTCTATGGATGGCCTCGGCCGATGGGGGCGTGGCCGCCGCGGCTTACGCGCCCAGCGAGGTTCGCACGAAGATCGACGGTAAGGACGTGACTGTCACCGAGACGACCGCTTATCCCTTTCGCGATCGCATCTCTCTTCTGATATCCACTTCCGCACCACAGCAATTCCCCTTGCATTTGCGCATCCCGGGATGGACCCAAGATCCAGCAATCTCAATCAACGGCCAAAAGACCTCGGGAGTGACTCCCGGTAGTTACAAACGGATCGACCGCGAATGGCGCGATGGCGATCGCGTCGAAATCGTATTTCCCATGCCGGTGCGGGCCATCCAAGGATTCAACGGGTCCATATCGGTGGAGCGCGGCCCCTTGGTCTATGCGCTCGGAATCGGCGAGCACTGGAGCAAGCTGAAACAGACGGGACCTGTCGCCGATTGGGAGGTCTTTCCGTCCTCCCCGTGGAACTACGGACTCCGCATAGATTCGACTAACGCCGCGACTTCCTTCACGGTGGAGGAAGAACCTATCTCTCGCCAGCCTTTCGGCAGCGCTCCACCGGTAAGATTGAAAGCCCAGGCGAGCCGGTTGCCGCAATGGGTCATCGTCGACGATAGCGCAGCGCCTCCGCCGATGAGCCCGATCGCCATTCCAGCTAAAGAGGCCGCGCAAACGGAAACAATCACTTTGATCCCGTATGGCGCTGCTCGGTTGCGGATCACATCGTTTCCGGTCGTGAAGAGGTGAGCATGGACTGGGAACACAACGGAGTAAAGATCGTTCCTGCGGGCGAACTCGATCCCAATACGCCGCAAACAGCCGGCATGACGCGCGCGGCGGCCATCACTCACGCTCGAACCGGCGCGAGCAAGCTGTGGGCTGGCACCGTGGTCGTCCAGCCGAACGCCAAGACCGGACCGCACCATCATGGCGAACTGGAAACGGTGCTCTATATCGTTCGCGGCAAGGCGCGTATGCGTTGGGGCGACAAACTGGAATTCAGCGGCGAAGCCGGCCCGGGCGATTTCATCTATGTTCCGCCTTATGTCCCGCACCAGGAGATGAACGCGCTAGCATCCGAACCTTGCGAAGCCGTTGTGGTGCGCAGCGGACAGGAGCCGATTGTGGTGAATCTGGATCTCGAAAGCCCAGAGCCCGCGGCGGGCGGCGACAGTGCGCCGACGCCGTTCCATCCCAAGCCGTAACAGCGCCCTAATCTAACAGCCTGTGGCAAAAACCGCTCCCTCGCGGTCGCGGCTCGGTAAAGGCACTGAATCTGCTACGCCAGGATCGCCTTCACTACCTCGGCTTTCTCCACGCCCGTGAGGCGCACATCTAGTCCCTGGTAGTTATAAGTGAACCGCTCGTGGTCGATGCCGAACAAGTGCAAAATCGTTGCCTGGAAATCGCGCACATGCACCGGGTCGCGCGTGATGTTGTAACTGAACTCGTCGGTCTCTCCGTGTACTACGCCGCCCTTTATGCCGCCGCCCGCCATCCAGAGAGAGAAACAGCGCGGATGATGATCGCGTCCGTAATTGGTCTGCGTCAACTTACCCTGGCAATAAATGGTGCGCCCGAATTCGCCGGCCAGAATCACCAGCGTGTCATCAAGCATGCCGCGCTGTTTGAGGTCCTGCACCAACGCGTACATACTCTGGTCGACCTCGCGGCACTGGCTGGCCAATACCTCCGGCAGATCGCCGTGGACGTCCCAGCCACGATGGTAGGTCTGCACGAAACGCACTCCGCGCTCGGCCAGACGACGCGCCATCAGGCACGATTGCGCAAACGACCCTGGCGTGCGCGCGTCTTCGCCGTACGCCTTCCACACGCTTTCCGGCTCCTTCGAGAGATCGGTAAGCTCCGGCGCCGAAGATTGCATGCGGAACGCCATTTCGTATTGCGCGATGCGCGTGCGCGTTTCCGGATCGCCCAGTTTCTCGAATTGCAGATGATTCATCTCCGCCAGCGAATCCAGCATCCGCCGCCGCATTTCCGCCGGAACGCCATCGGGGTTATTCAGGAACAGCACGGGATCGCCTGTGCTGCGCAAACTTACTCCGGCATACCGGCCACTCAAAAAACCGGCGCTCCACATGCGCGCCGAAATCGCCTGCACGTTGGCTTTCGGATTCTTGTGATTGGCCTGCAACACCACGAACGCCGGCAGGCTTTGGTTCATGCTACCCAGTCCATAAGTCAGCCAAGCGCCCATGCATGGCCGCCCCGCCACCATCTGCCCGGTTTGGAAAAACGTGAGCGCCGGCTCGTGATTGATGGCATCCGTATGCATGCTGCGAACGATCGCGATATCGTCCACCATGCGCGCTGTGTTGGGCAACATCTCCGAAATCCACGCGCCGGATTTCCCATACTGCGCGAATTTGAAGACGGAAGGCGCGATAGGAAATCGCGTCTGCCCGCTCGTCATAGTGGTCAGGCGCTGCCCGTTGCGGATCGATTCCGGCAGGTCCTTATCGAACATGTCGCGCATCTTCGGCTTGTAATCGAAGGTGTCCATCTGCGGCGGCGCGCCCACCAAGTGGAAATAGAGACAACGCTTCGCCTTGGGCGCGAAGTGGGGCAATCCGGGCAGACCGCCGATGGCATCGCCGGTAACTGCCGCGCGCGAGTTCTCCGTGGCCAGCGACGCCAGGGCCAACGCGCCGATGCCGCCCGCGGCGCGTGAGAAAAATCGACGACGCGTTTCATTCACCGCCATTTCACGGGCGAGTCCGTCGATGGGATGACGCCGCAGAGCGCGATCCATGGCGAGCGATTCGGATCGAATAGTGGCCCTCTTCATCGGGCAGCAGCGGATTGCGCACGTTCGCGTTCTTCATTGGTTCAGCGCCTCATCGAGATTGAACATCTGGTTGGCAAGCATAGTGAGCGCGGCTTGCTCGGCCGCCGGCAAACCGGGGTCGGCCTTTGCGTTCGCCGTAGTCGAGGAACTTGCGCGCATCGTCGGGATGCGCATCGTAGTAGCTCGCGAAACCGTCGTAGGCCTTGCGTTCGATACGCTGCTCATCGAGCGTGAGCGGACGCATCAGAATGCGCGACGAAAGATACCCCAGGCGCGCGGCGAATGTCATTCCGTTTTCCATCGCCGCGCCGGCGAGCGCTCGCGCGGCCTCCACAAATTGCACGTCGTTCATGGTGACCAGCGCCTGCAGCGGCGTATCGGTGCGTTCGCGGCGAACGGTGCAGCTTTCCCGCGTGGGCGCGTTCAGAATCTCCATCGAGGCCGGCGGCGCCGCGCGCTTCCACAGCGTGTAGAGCGAGCGGCGGTAGAGCCCGTGTGCCCGAATCCTGTTTATAGAAGCGCGTGTTGGAGCCGAGCATCGCGACCGCCTCCCAGATGCCTTCCGGCTGATAAGGCTTCACGCTCGGCCCGCCGATCTGCGGCGCGAGCAAGCCGCTTGCCGCAAGCGCGTAGTCGCGCAACATCTCGGCATCCATGCGGAAGCGCGGGCCGCGGCTCAGCAGCCGGTTCTCCGGATCTTCGCGAGCTTCTCCGGCGTGGCGAGCGCCTGCTGCCGGATAGGCCGCCGAGGTGAGCAACTCGCGGTAGAAACGCTTGACGTCCCAGCCGCTTTGTTCGGAAATCCACCGCCAGCCAGTCGAGCAATTGTGGATTCGACGGCGGCTCGCCCTGGCTGCCGAAATCTTCCGCGGTGCTGACCAGGCCGACGCCGAAAATCTCCTGCCACATGCGATTCACGGCCACGCGCGCCGTGAGCGGCTGGTCATCGGCAAACAGCCACTGCGCGAGTCCGAGCCGGTTGCGCGGCAGCGAGGCCGCCATGGGCGGCAGAATGGATGGCGTCGCCGCCTCTACGCGCTCTCGCGGCTGATCGTACGCGCCGCGGTAGAGAGTGTGCGCGAACGGTTTCTGATCGGTCCGCTCTTGCATCACAGGCGGTGGTCGCCGCGTGGCGCGTAATCTCCTTCGCTTCCAGGTCTAGCTTGTTCTCTTCAAGCGCCAGCGCGCGGTACGGTTCGTACTCCCGCAACAGAAAGTATCCGAGCGGGCCATCCCTCGAACAAGCCTGCGATCGGGCCATTCGGAGGCGGCTCGACTCACACGCGATCAACCATGCGGAAATCGGCGACGGCGCCATCCGACCAGCGACCTGCCGAGAATCAACGGATCGTCTCCGCCGATGCCGCCCGATAGTTTCGTGTTTGGATTATTGCGTCCCTGAGTCGGAATCGCGCGTCCATTGAGATACAAGTCGAGCCCGGATTGCGCGCGCGACCCATCGTAAGCGGCCACGATGGTATTCCAGGTCGAAGGAGCAATCTGTTCCAGCGCAGATGCGAATCTCGATGCTGTCGCCGTTGTCGCCAATCAAACGAAAGCTGGGCAGGCGGCCGCTGACATCGAGCACCCAGCCGCGGTTCTTCTCTTTCGAATTCTGCTGCGACGCGATCGTTATAGGCGTTCTCTTTGGGACTCAGGAAAGTCGACTGCGATGGTGAACGGCTTCTCGGCATCGAGCTTAGGCGGCTTCGCCACGTTCGCCCCACCGATCTCGGCGAACCATAGCGCGGATTGCCCCGGGATGGGCGAATCGCCCAACTGCAGATCGACGCCCGTCGAGGTCAGTGCGGTCATATCGGCGGCATAAAGAATGTCCTTGGGGTCGAACGGAGAGGCTGGCGCGCTGGGCCCCTGGCTCTTCGTCCATGCCTCGAACGGCTTTTCTGCCGTCTCTTGCGCATGCGACATCTCCGTCACGAATTGCCGCTTGCCGCGATTCGATCTGCGCCCAGCGTGCGCGATCCTGCTCGCGCGGCACGATGACAAACGGGGCCTGATCGGACGTGTTTCCGTCCATGACTTTCTGCGGCGTATTGCGGAAGAAAGCGCCGAGCGCGTAGTAGTCTTTCTGCGAGATGGGATCGAACTTATGGTCGTGACAGGTGGCGCATCCCACCGTCAACCCCAGAAACACGGAGCCGAACGTGTCGGCGCGATCCTTCGCGTAAATTTCGGCGTATTCGTCTTCGATGATGCCCGCTTCGTTGGTGGTGACGTTGCAGCGCTGGAATCCGGTGGCGATCTTCTGATCGAGCGTGGCATTGGGGAGCAGATCGCCCGCGATCTGGTCGATGGCGAATTGCTTGAACGGCTGGTTGCGATTGAATGCGGAGATGACCCAATCGCGATATGGCCAGATCTCGCGATAGTTATCGAAGTGTATGCCGTTGGTGTCGGCGTAGCGCACGGCATCGAGCCAATAGTGCGCGCGCTGCTCGCCGTAGTGCGGCGAGGCGAGGTAGCGATCGACCATGCGCTCGTAGGCCCCCGGCGCCGTGTCGGCCAGAAAGGCTTCCACTTCGGATGGCTTGGGCGGCAGGCCAGTGGCGCTCGAGCGCGACCCGCCGGATAAGCGTGCTCGAATCGGCGGCCGGCGCCGGCGCGAGGCCTTTCGCTTCCAGGCTCGCCAGAATGAAACGGTCGATGGGGTTCTTCACCCAAGCCGGATTCGTCACCACGGGCGATTTCGCCTTCACTGGCGGTTGAAACGCCCATTGCTCTCGCCACGGCGCGCCTTGATCGATCCATCGCTTGATGAGCGCGATCTGCGCCGGCGTCAGGCTTCGGCGCGATTCGGCCAGAGGCATGCGAGCGTTTGGATCGGGATCGCTGATGCGCTGATATAACAAGCTGGCGGCCGAGTTGCCGGGCACAATAACTTTGCCAAGCACCGCCTCACGGCGATCGAGCCGGAGGCCAGCCTGCCGCGACGCGGAGTCCGGGCCATGGCATAGGAAGCAGTTGTCGGAAAGGATAGGCCGGATCTCGCGCTGGAAATCGACGTGTGCGGCGGTCTGCGCGGACAAGCCGCCCGCACATAGCGCGGCGATGGCTATGGTGGCATATCGAGAGATAGCGGGACCGCTCCCTTGCGGTCGCGGCTCGGTATCGGACCGTTCGTTGCCACTTCTATATCGCACAGATGGCCTCCTCGGGTAATTGTACTCCCGGCGACTTGCGCCGGCACCCCTGCTTATACCTGCGACAATGCTAGCAGCGTGACTCGTCGCCATTCCCTTTTCCTCGTTGTCTGCAGCTTGTGCCCCGCCTTACTATCCGCACAGGATTTCCGTTTCGTGCTGCTCGGCGACCGCACTGGCGAAGTCCAGCCTGGGGTCTACGAGCAAGTGTGGAAGCAGATCGCAAGCGAGGTATCCGCATTCGTCGTCGGCGCGGGCGACTCTATCCAAGGGATGAACGATGCCACCGCAGAGGACGAGTGGCGCCGATTCGAGCAAATCCTCAAACCTTTCAGTCGCTTTCCTCTCTATCTCGCGCCGGGCAACCACGACGTGTGGTCTGCTGCGTCCGAGCGACTCTACGAGCAGTACGCCGGTCATCCGCTCCACTACAGTTTCGACTACGGCCAGGCGCATTTCACAATCCTGGATAACAGCCGGTCCGACCAGATGCCCCCTGCGGAGTTGGTGTTTCTCGAATCGGACTTGAAGGCCCACGCCGCGCAACCGTTGAAGCTTGTCGTCTCCCACCGTCCGTCGTGGGTGATCGACGTGGCAATGCGAAATCCGGATTTCCCGTTGCATCGACTGGCCAAGCAGTATGGAGTCCAATATATAATTGCCGGACACGTTCATCAGATTCTGCATCTTCAATTGGACGGCGTGACGTATGTCTCGCTGCCAAGCGCGGGCGGACATCTGCGGCTATCCGGCGCTTACGAGGATGGCTGGTTTTTCGGGTATACATTAGTAGTTACTCACGGCGATAGTCTCGAGTTTCAAATCAAAGAAGTGACTTCGCCCGACGGCAAGGGGCGGATTACTAAGCTCGCCGACTGGGGCATGGCTGGTCTGGCCAAGAAGTGATCTATTTGGACTTAGGCTGCTGGAACGGAGCTTGCGTAAAACTAGCTTGCGCAGGCCGGGGGGCCCGCGCCACTTAGACACTTCAGGCTTAGGGTGCATTGTCGTTTCGCGAATTGAGGTTTTTTAGGGTTCCATCATGCGGTTTAGGCGGCTTGGCGATCTATGTTGGGACCGAAATCGGGCCTCGGATCCTTCGACTTGTCGCGGAAATGGTAGTTGCAGGCCTTCTTGTAGCGGCGGTCGCGGTCGCGGCGGCGGGCGATTTCGGTGTTTGAAAAAACGAACCCACCGTGGGTAGAGGCGGGCTGGAAGTCTTCACCCGGCTCGTAGACTTCGCCTTTGCCTTCGGCGTGTTCCACGAAGATCTCGGCTTGATTCATTGCTTTCTCACAGGCATCCTTGCGCTCGGCCTGGAGAGCTTTCAGCTCGGAGCGATCTTTTCGCAGAATGCTGCTCAGGCGCGTTTCATAGGTGGAGAGCAACATAATTTGCGCGGCTTGGCGCATCCACGTATCCGAAGCGACTAGCGCGGCGTCCACTTCGGGATGGCCGGCGTCGAAGGAATCGATGTTGGTGCGAAACCCGCTGGCGAAAATGCCTGCCTCAAGCGCGCGAATTCTGTTAATTCTGAACATGTTGTCCGATATGGAGGTGGTCAGAAAGCTTTCCGTGGGGCCGAGGGGCGCGAGTTCGGTGCGGACGTCGGACGTGTGTTTCTGGAGGACTACGAGTTCTTCCTCGGTGGCGCAGATGATCTGGCCGTGGAGCCCAGAGCGGGTGGCATTGAGGCTGGAGCGACGCTTCCCTGCCTCGCTGACAGGGCCACGGCTTTTGGCCCCGTTCGCCCGGTTGGCACGTAGCTTGGCCTCGCTGATGGGTGGTTTGTCGGTGATGGTTTCGTTGTTTTCAGACATAGGTGAATCCGTTGGGGGAGGGAGCTTCGATTGAGCTTTCAGCATTCAGCTTTCAGCGGTCAGCTTAAGGCGCAAAAAGCGACGGCTTCTTCCCATTTCGAGATTACCTGACGAGCGAAAGGGAGTTGCCGGCGTTTGGAGTGTAAGTGATTAGGAATCAACGCGAAAAAAAATTTGAAAGCCTGTGACCGTTATCCGGCCCTTACGGGGCTGCCTCGAAGCGATCCGCCGCCCTGATAGGTGATTATGAATTACCGAAATCCAGACATGCTCTCTCACAGAATTCGCTACACATTAAAACTCGACGGCTTGCCCGGAATATCGTGTTCGGCGTTTGCATCGCTGGCTGCCGATGCTTGCCAGTGCTTATTCAGGGCTTTACGTAACTGTTCCTCTTGCAGCGATTCCTCGAAGTGGGTTTGAGTTTTACGATCATTTACCTTGCGGAATGAAGCCCGGACTGCCGGTCTTCACTACTTCATTGAACCTCTGCCTCGTCTGAATTCGGTTGATTTCGTCAAACGCGTCTTCCGGAAGCGCGGAAATGTCGAGATTCTCTCGCGCGCGGGCCGGAGTCCTCGGCGTGGTAAGCAAGGCCGTGCCACGCTGCACCGCCCAAGCCAAGAGCACTTGCGCCGGCGTCTTTCCAACTTGTGCGGCGATTACCGAAATGACCGGATCTTCGAGCAGTCCCGGCTTTATTCCGTGACCCAATGGCCCAAAAGCCAAAAACACGATGTCCTTCTCCTTGCAGAATTGCAGAAGCTCAGACTCCGGCGGATACGGATGGGCTTCGACTTGGACGACGGAGGGCTTGATTCTCGCAGATTCGTAGATCGGCAATAGTTCGTTCAAGCCGATATCAGACAGTCCGATCGCCCGGCACCTGCCACTGTCTACGAGACCCTCCATCGCGCCCCAAGTATCGAGCAAAGTCACTCCGCGGTCGTAAAGGATATTGCCATTTTGATCCCGCGGATCCTGATCGTCCCCCGGTTGAAACGCAAATGGAGTGTGAATGAGATAGAGATCCAGATAGTCGAGCCCGAGTCTATCCAGACTCGCCCCGAGAGCGGGCTTGACGCGCTCGGGCCGATGATTGGTGTTCCATAACTTTGTGGTAACAAAGATGTCTTCACGCGCAAGCCCTCCATCGGCAAGACCTGCCTGCAACGCCTCGCCAACCTCGTGCTCATTCCGGTATCGTTCCGCACAATCGAAGTGCCGAAATCCAGCTTCGAGCGCGTCTCTGGTGGCACTTATCGTCGTGGCCGCATCGGGAATCAGGGTGCCAAAGCCGAGTGCGGGCATGTGGCCGGCTCCGTGTTTGAGCGGCAGTCTTGTAGTCCGAAAATCAGGAGATGCAATCATAGTGAGACCTCGGTAGTATCCCGCGTCCGGCATCGCCCGGATACGCGGATGTCTGCGTCGGGAGCCGCGTGCGCTATGAAGACTTTGCTCCCGTCCAGCGCTTTACTCTGCTTTCCGCCACACACCTATACCCAGGCGATGCCCGGACCTTGTTACCGGCGCAGTTAATTTTAACCTTATCTCGGCAAGGTATATCGTCCGCCGATGCTGGCCCCCTTGTTTCCGTGGGGCTGAGCATATGTTGCACTATCTCGCCCGTTACATGCAGCCCATCGCTCGATCACCCTGTGGGAGCAAGAGCCGTCTAAGGACGCTTTCCGCAGCGGAGTTTCTGCACCCCTTCCGCGGGTCGCGATCAGCGCATTCGATCTTTCCGGCCGAGACAAGGGTAAAAAATGCGTTTGCCCGCTGGCGCTGCGATTCCCCGAGGATCCAAACTTCGCAACTGTGTGGGACAGGATATCGGCGAAAAGGGGCCTCATCGGTGACGACGTCCGTCCTCAGACGTCGCGCGTTCCGCAGCGCCGGGCGGATGAAGCTACGAGCAGCATTTCTATACCGTGGCGAACACTAAGTGAACGGTAATTGGAGCTTGGGCCGAATGTGCGAAGCTCTATAGCTATGAGGATTTCGTTTTCGCTCGCGATTTGCCTTATAACGCTCGCCGGAGCGCTTTCGGCTGCCGACGAAAAGCCGCTATTTAACGGCAAGAATCTGGATGGCTGGGAGGTCATCGGAGACGGCCAATGGACTGTGATGGCCGATGGAACCTTGCTCGGGCAGCGTATTGGCGATTACCGCAAGATGTTCGTTCCGGGTGGGCCGCTTTCGACGCCGCAGCACTTCAAAGCGTGGGTGGATACGCAATCCTGGCTCTACACTACGCGCAACGATTTCGGTGAATTCGATCTGCACCTGGAGTATTGGACGAAGACCACGGGCAACAGCGGCGTCTCGATTCGCGACATCTCGCGCGCCAAGGCCGCTATTCAGACGCCACCGGATTACACGCACACGCCGTCCAAGATCGGCTACGAGATCCAGATCAATAACCGTTTTCCCGATCCGCATCCTTCGGGTAGCATTTACCAATTTGTGGATGCACCCAAGGATTCACAACACGACGACGATTGGAACTCGATGGATATCCTATCGCGCAACGACAAGATCACGGTGAAGCTTAACGGTCGCGTGGTGGCAGAGCACCCCGGCGATCCGAAGCGATCAAAGGTGGGGCCGATCGGATTGCAGATGCACGATCAGTTTTCGATCATTATGTTCCGCAGTATCCGCATTCGCGAGATATCGCAGTAAAGAGCGAAACCATTTGGGCCGCCGATGAACGCCGATAACTCCTTGTTTCCATCGGGTTTATCGGCGGCCAACCCTTTTCCGCACTCTGTTAGAGCGAGTTGCCGCGGCCGCCGCCCTTTTTTCCCGCTTTGCCGCCTTTCTTCTTTCCGCCCTTCTTCGTACCTTTTTTCTGGCCCGGGGCGGAAGCAGCAAAGACAGGGACAGCCGTTGACAACATAACACCCAAAAGGGCGAAACCGAGAACTTTGCGAAGTGACGTCATAATAATTCAAGTCTGCAACGGGAACCATTCGCAAGCAAGAGCCGGTAAGAAATAAATAGCCCAAGATTTCGGAACTTTCCGGCCATCAACCGGGATGCACCGACTGGGTGAACGCTCCGTTGCCCGCCGAATCCCCGACCGCAAAACGTACCCACTTTTTGCTTGTTGCATCGAACGGGATGCTGTATCGATGCGTTGAGAACGGCGCAAGGGCTGTCGCCCGGACAACTTCGCGGCCGGGTCGTTTTGCCGTCGCCCCACACTAACTCGGCGGGCAGAGTCCAATCGACGTCCGCTACGAACGTGCTTTTGGCGCGGCCCCCTGAATTGAATAATCGCGCAGTAACACCTCGCCTGAAGTGACGAAGAAGTTCCCGCGCGGAGAGCGTCGAACACCGGCGGCCAACCTTCGGAGAATTTCGGCGGGCGATCGAGCCTGACATAATTGACGTCGAGTTGGGGATAGGTTTCGTCTTCCGGGGACTCGTGGCAAAGGAGGCACGGGGAGACTGGCCGCGTTCGCCCTGCCATATTAGTTGCTGATCGCCCGATCGAGAGGGCGATAACTCTGGAAGTTACACTCGAGGGTTTGCGCGGGCAGGTGAAGGTCCGCGCGCGTAGTACACTGAGTTTTCAACATGAAACAGGGCATGCGGATGGCCGCCGCCGCGCGTGTTTTTGCGCACGGCCGGGCGTGGGCGACCGATTGGAAGAGCCCTCAAGCCGCAGGGCTACGTCAGCGATTTCGCCGGCGTCGTGGATGCCGCGAGCCGCAAAGAACTCGAACGCCTATTGCGCCGCGCTCGAACGAGCCACCGGCGCGCATCTCTCCCTCGTGGTTATCGATTCGCTGAAACGGGAGCCTGCCCTCGATGTCGGCCCGCGCCGATTCTCGAAGCCTGGTCCGCGGGCAAGACCGCGCCTGACGACCGCGCTTTGCTGTTGATCGCGGCCGACGACCATCGCGACAGCCTCGTTGCCGGACGCGGCTCGCCGAGATCCTGAGCCGAAGACGCCGGCGAGGACGTTCTGGCCGAAGCGCGCCCCGCCCTCGCGCGCAAGCAATACGGAAAGCGCCCTGCAGGCGGCGGCCGATGAGATCGGCGGCCGGATCGCCAGGGCGCGCGGCAAAACCATCGGCGTCCGTCTGCCGAAACGCGCGCGCCGCACGTTGAGCGACACCTTTCCGTGGATGCTGGCGGCCGGCGCTATCCCGCTGCTTGGCGTGCTGATCTGGCTGCTGCGGCGGCCGCACGCGCACGGCCGCCGCGGGAGCACGCGTGAAGCGCGCCGTCCTCTTCCTGTTTCTGTTCGTTGCCATCGGCATTCTCGGCTGGCGCCCAATTCTTGAGCGTGCGCCGCAATCTCATCGACACAACGCGCGTTGATCGAAGGGCAGTGGGCCGAATTGAGCGACGCCTTCGACCGCCGCGCCGGGCTCGATCGCGAATTTCGCGGATGTGGTGCAACAAGGGTCGGACTCGAACGACCGCGTCTTCACCGATGCGGCCAACGCCCAGGCCGCCTTCGCCCAGGCTCTGGCGCCGCAAGCCAAGATCGAGGCCAACTCGCAGCTCATGAATGCGTTCGCGCGCCTGTATATCGTCGCGGAAGGCCATCCGAAAGTTGACGGCCAGCGAGAGCTACCGCCGCCTCAACGAAGAGATCGGCTACGCGGAAGGCAGCGTCGCCATCGAGCGCCGCAAATACAACGACCTGCTGGAGCACTACAACGCCCAACTGCAGCGATTCCCCGCCAATGTCGTCGCTGGGCCATGAGCGGTCTGACGCGCATCGATGCCTACGTAAGAACCGAGCAGGAGGCTCGCATAACGAAGATGTTCACCGGAAAGCCTGAAAGCCTGCTCGAACGCGCCGCGGATTTGAAATTGACCGCGATCCGCCGCCACATTTTCCTGTGCGCCGATCAAACCAAGCCCAAGTGCTGCACGCGCGAGGATGGCATCGAGACCTGGGATTATCTCAAGCGCCGGCTGAGCGAACTCGGGCTGCTCGACCAGATCTACCGTACGCGCGCCAATTGCCTGCGCATTTGCGAAAGCGGGCCTATCGCGCTGGTTTATCCCGAGGGCGTCTGGTACCACCACGCGGCGCCGCAAGCGATGGAGCGCATCATTCAGGAACATCTCATCGGCGGGCGCATGGTGGAAGACCTCGCTTTTGCGCGAAGCCCGGTGTGCGATGGATGTGCTCAGTTCACTCTGCCGGTCTCGGCTTCCGGAGGCTCAAACGAATCCAACAGCTCCGGATTCCGGGCAAAACGCTTCAGAACCCGAATGATGTTCTCCGCTGCGGAAATCCCGCGCGCGCCAGCCGGCGGTAGGCCGCAGCCATATCCTTGTCTTCCCGGAAAAGGTCCTTCGCGCGGCGCCAAGCGGTATTTGCGGCGAATCCAATCTTCGATCATCGCCGATTCGTCGGCATTCTCATAGACTTTGCCGACGGTCGATTCCGCCAACGCCGGGCGCGACGCGGCGCTGGCGCAGATCCTGAATCACGCGCGTGCGGCCGAACTTTTCGCCGGAGAGCCGCGCCGCCGCGAAGCTTTCGGCGAACTTGCGGTCGTCGAGATAGCCCAGTTCTTTGAGTCGCGCCAGGGCGTCTTCTACATCTTCCGCGTTCAGGCGCGCGCAGGCGGAGCTTCTGGCGCAATTCACCCGAGGAGTGCGCGCGGCCCGCCAAAACTTTTAGTGCGTACTCCCACAGCGCTCGGCGTCGAGCCGTTTGGAGGATGCGTTCTTTCATGAAACGGAAGCCTATGCGGAGTATACTGAAAATGGCTTCAGCCAGCGGCTTTCCGTCTGATTCGAAAGTCGATCTCACTGTGGAGGATCACATGGATAAGAACGGGCTTTCCAGTTTTTTGATGGGTCTCGGCGTAGGCGTCGCGATCGGGATGTTATTCGCGCCCAAATCGGGCCAGGAAACTCGCGACTTGATCAAGAACAAGGCCGGCGAGGGCACGGACTTATATAAAGCAGCGCGGCACGGAATTCCGCCAGAGCGCGACCGGATGGGTCGATAAGGGTAGAGAGGCCATTGCGCAGCCAGAAAGAATCGTTCTCCGACGCGATGGAGGCGGGCAAGCAGGCATATCGCGACGCCGTCAGCGCCAGCCTCCGGTTCCGGGGTCATAGTCCCGTTCTTAAGGCATCAACTGAAGGATCGTTCGCATGACCGAAGAGAGTCTTTCGATGGGTGGTGACCGCCGGCGTGGCGATTGCTGCGTCATGTCGATGCTCGTCCAGGCGATCGTGATGGCGTCGCTTGCGCGTGCAATGCGCGAAGTTGAAGGACAACGCGGAGCCGTTGATCGACAAGGCGCGGGCCACCCGCCGGTCAGGGTGAAAGCGCTGGTTGAAAAAGCGGAGCCTGTGATCGAGAAGGCCGGGCCTTTGATGGATTCGGCGCGGCAAGCGGTGGAGAAGGCAGGTCCGGCGATTCAGAAGGCGGCTCCGTTGATCGAGAAGATCGGCGGACTCAACGACAAAGTGGGTGTCGTCGTCGAGCGGGCCGGCAACGTAAGTCGCCGGCGTGACTCAGTTAGTAGACGACTCGCGCCCCAAGATCTGCCGAGATTATCCGATGAAGACGTCGGCCATAGTCAAGACGGGCGCGAACAGGTGGAAAAGGTTGGCGAGTTGCTGCAGGATGCCGCCGGACGCGCCCGGACCCGGCTGGACCAGATCGATCGAGCGCTGGATAACACCGTGGCGCAGGTGGAGCATGTGAGTGAGTCAGGTGAAGCGCGCAGTAATGCGTCCGGTGCGCGAAGTGAACGGCAGTTGCGGCCGGGATCTCGGCGGCGGTTTCCGCCCTGGTGCGGAAGAAAGCCCAGTGGATGCGGCGACGCAAGACGAAGAGATGTTCATCTAGACGGGTCACTCTGCCGTCACGACGCGCCCAAGCGACTCCCAGCCGGATCTGATCGTAGGTGATGCGTCTCCGGCAGCGCGTCCCGGAGCGGTTTCAGCCACTGCGAACCCAACTGTCGATAGCCTCTGCGATCAGCTTGTGCGTCCTCTTCGCCTACCCATTCCATCCGATATTCGGCAGACGCCCTTTTTCGACGAGATCGGCGACCATGTTGACCACCGTCGAGGTTTCCGTCCGCGAAGTTCGGCGATCTCCGTCGAACGTTTTGCCCTCCTCCAGCAGGCGGATGGTCTCGTCGGCCGGAGAGACCTGCGCGGCCTCGCGCGCCGCGGCGCGCGCGCCTTTGTCGAAAGCTTCGAAGGCGGCGAAGATCTCGCGGCCGTAGAATTCGGCTTTGCGTTCGCCGATGCCGGTGACGCTCAGCAGCTCGCGCAGATTCGCCGGCTGTTTGCGGCAGAGGTCCTCGAGCGCGGCATCGCTGAGCACGATATACGCCGGCACCTGCGCGCGCTGCGCTACGCCGCGGCGCCAATGCTTGAAGAAATCGATGAGCTCGGCGTCCATCGCCGCAACTCGATGCGGCGACGGTTCCGCATTGCGCGCGGCTTCGGGCTGCTGCCGGCCATCGCGGGCGCGGTCCAGTTTCTTCGGCTGCGCGCCGTTTGGCGCGGCGCTCCCGTTTCTTCAATCGGCTCCTTCAACCACTCCGGAACATTGCCGCACACGTCGCACATTTCGCAGCGCTCCCACTTCGGCGTCTGGCCGAAGTGCGTGCAGATCTGCAGATGCCGGCAGCGCGCGCTTTCCGCGAAGTCGCCGGACGGCGTGATAGCGCTGCCAGGCGCGCTCCTTCTCCGCGGGGTCGTTGAGTCTTGTCGATGAAGTACGCCAGCAGCCCGGCGTCCTTGGGCTGCCACAGCAGCAGGCAATCGGCGGGCAAGCCCGTCGCGTCCCGCGCGTCCGGCCTCCTGGTAATACTGCTCGATGGATTTCGGCAGCGAGTGATGAATCACGGCGCGCACCGCCGGCTTGTTGATGCCCAGGCCGAACGCGATGGTGCCCACCAGCACGCGCACTTCGTCGTTCATCCAGCGCTCCTGATTGCGGCGGCGCAGGCCGGTTTCCATCTGGCCGTGATAGGGAATCGGCGGCGATGCGCTGCTCCGCCAGGAAATCGACGGTCTCCTCCACCAGCGCGATGGTCGGCGCGTAGACGATCACGCTCTCGCCTGCGTAGGCCCGCAGGGCGGCGCAGCAGCGTCTTGCGATGCGTCTGCTTGTCGCACTGATGCACCACGTAGCGCAGATTGGCGCGGTGAAAGCTGGCGATATATTTGTGCGGCTCGCGAAGCTGAAGCTGCTCGAGGATGTCGTGCCGCACGCGTCGCGTGGCGCTGGCGGTGAATGCGGCGATGGGCTGATCCGGAAAGTGCTGCCGCAGCGAGGAGAGCTGGCGGTATTCGGGGCGGAATTCGTGGCCCCACTCGGAAATGCAATGCGCCTCGTCGATGGCGAAGAACGCCAGCGGCACGCGGCGCAGCCAGGCGATGGTGTCGTCGCGCGCCAGCCGTTCGGGCGAAAGATAGAGCAGCCGGTACTCGCCCTCCGTCGCCGCGCGCATCACCTCGCGCTGGTCGTCCGGCGCCAGAGAGCTGTTGAGCAGCGCCGCCGGGATGCCCATATCGCCAAGCTGCGCCACCTGATCCTGCATCAGCGCGATCAGCGGCGAGATCACGACGACGGTCTTGCCCAGCGCGACCGCCGGCAACTGGTAGCAGAGCGATTTGCCGCCGCCGGTGGGCATGACGACGGCCGCATCCGCGCCCGACATCAGGCTCTGCACGATGCGCTCCTGCATGGGCCGGAATGAATCGTAACCCCAGTAGCGCTTCAGGGTCGCGTGCAGGTCTTCCACGGGAAACTTCGAGTGTATCAGGCGGTTGCAAATCATTTACCGCGCTGCCGGCGCTGGACTCGCTGGTTGGCATAATAAGGTGTGGCCGAGTCCGTTTTCGTGCGCATATTGCGGGGCCATCGGATGCCGGGATACGGTTTGACGATCTCTGCTCAATCCTCCGGCGTCTCGGCTTCGCCGAGCGAGTGAGAGGAAGTCATCATATCTTCACTCGCGATGGCATTACCGAGATTCTCAACATCCAGCCGAGGGGTTCGATGGCAAAACCGTACCAGGTGAAGCAGGCTTCTGGTTGAATATAAACTGACAGGAGAGGGCAAATGACGAAATACGAGATCATCCTGTACTGGAGCAGTGAGGATGATGCATTTGTTGCCGAAGTTCCGGAGTTGGCCGGTTGCGCGGCGGACGGAGCCACGCGCCAAGTAGCGATAGACAACGTCGAGGTGGTGATCGCTGAATGGTTAGAGACGGCGCGAGATCTCGGGCGTCCGATCCCTGAGCCGAAAGGCCGGCTTCTATTTGCGTAGGCCGTCCCCACTGCTACATCCAGCCGACAGGCGCGCTTAGCATTCGCAAATAAACGGATAATCCTTCTTATCGATGATGGGCTTAACCCCGAAGAAATCGTTGAGCACGGATTCCGACGTGCAGTAGGCGCCTTCGACCCAGGCCTGATCGTTGGAGTAAGTTTCACCGACGATGAAGATATTCGCATCGGCGCCATCGATCAATTGCGAGGGCTTCCGTATTTTCCGCTGCACGTCGCCGATGTCGTAGTGCGCGGACCAGGCATGGTAGCCCGCGTTGAATGGCGGCAGAGACCAATCTACGTAGCGGGCCTCCAGCGGAGCGGGCACGGCGGTATAGTTCGCGCCCGGACCGAAATGTACGGCGGCGAGTTGGGCCCGAAGCATTTTGACCATGCCCTCCGGCACCTTCCGCGGGCCTTCCAATGGTTGATAGTTTTCGGAAACAGCAACCTTACGCACCCCATTGGGACCAAGTTCCAGCTCTTGCCAGAATGTGGTGTACTGCTCGTCGTCATAACTCGCAAGCAGCCCGTAAACGTGGTTCCCCTTATCGTCGAGTGCATTGTTGCCGAAATAGACAACCTGGCGAATCGGCGTATCGGTGATGCTTGGGCCAATGCTGTTGCGCTGCGACGACTGGAGCAGCAACTTCTCCTGTGCCACGGTTAGGCGCTCATCGATGCAGGACTCGATCGCTTGGAAGAAATCCGCCGCCGAGTCAAACGGGGTCTCGACGAGAGACGCCTTACTGTTTTCGGTCTTCTTGATCGCCTGGATGTACTCGGCTGGAAATCCACTTTTTCCCAGGCTATCCAACACCGCATCCGTAAGCTCGTAGGAGATAATCTTGGCGGGATAAGCGGGGGGAATGGCCGCAGTGTTGAGCCACCATTCCTGATCGAAGAACATTCCCACTTTGTAAGAAGGTTGCATGATCGCCGCTTCCAGGTAAAGTTGGACCTTGCGATGGTTCAGCACATCCAGGCCTTGGTGGGGTTGATAGCGCGTAGCCTGCGACACCAGATCCAACGCATACCGCGGCATCGCCATCCAGGCCGCATCCGTGGTCCGTTCACCGGTGGCTCTATCGGGATGCTCACGCGCAGCCGTCCAGTAGTGGACCGCACCATCGATCTGCAGGATGGAATGCAACCGGGTGTTGGGATGATAGTCGAATTTGACGCCTTTCTTTTTCGCCAGTGCCGTAATCTCTTCGAATAACGCCGTGAACATGCTGGAATAACCGGTTTTCAGCGTCTTGTACTCGGTTCCGGGCGTGAATTCATTGTTGGACTGAATCGCGTCGGCGGCATTCCAATTGATTACGTTCGAGGTGTAGCCGTTGCCGTCGGAAGTATATTGGTAGCCTTCGGACCCTAACTGATCGAACATCAGGTTCCAGTAGCCGATGTCTTTGAGCAGGTCGCCCTTCTTGTAGATCGAGGAATCGCCAAGGTCTACCTGGATGGTTCCCTCTTTGTAAAACTTGCACCAATCCGCCCGGGTCATTTTTTCGGCCTGGTCCTGAGTGACGGCGATGTCTTGAATCGTGGTAAAGGCCGTGTCCGGAGAATCCGTCGCGCCGTAGTTATTGACATCGTAAGGCGCAGGGTTGCTCGATGTGATGTCATTCAGGTACATGTTCTTGGCGCGCAGGTAATACAAGGGATTTGCCGACGTGTTAAACGGCACGGACTCTTTCTCGAGGCCCAACTTCCCGATGACCGTGGTTACCAGGCGATGGCCGCCGCCATTCTTCGTGCCGTCCCACGCGGAGTACCGCATGCCGCCTACCTCCAGATAGGAGGCATTCGGAGTGTCCTCGTAATGCCAGGTACAAACACGCGCCCCAGCCGCGCGCGTGCCCGGGTTGGCTTTGTTGAAGGCGTACTTCCCCCAATCGTAAAGCTCCAGCGTGTCGCCACTGTTCAACGTTTTGGGATTGTCTTTTTCGCCTTCGGCGTTTCCTCCGCCGAGCAGCCGCCAGGCGGTGTAGAGACCTGCCGCACCGGCTCCGAATATGGAATACGTTTTCATAGTTTTATCCTCATTCTTCGCCGAGCCGTTTCATCTGTCCGGCAAGATCTTTTTCTGGAATAACAATTTCAACCAACGCGGGTTGATTCTTCAATTCGTTGATTGCCTGCAGCACAGTTTTCAGTTCGTCGACAGTCCGGGCGCGGAAGCCCGCGGCGCCGTAGGCTTTGGCTAATGCCATGTAGTCCCACTTCGGAAGGATGTCGAATGAGTCGAAGACGTGCTCGGGCCCGGGCTCAAAGGACGTAAGATCGACATACACCTGCTCGATCGCGTAGACTCCGTTACTCACGACAAAGACGACGGCATTCAGATTGTTTCTGGCAAGCGTTGAAAGCGACTGGCCCATCATCATGAATGCGCCATCTCCGGCGATCGCCCATGCGCGCTTCCCGCTTCCAAGTTGCGCGCCCGAAGCCGCTCCCGTCTCGAACCCAATGCATTGCCACGCGGCCGAAGAGATGAAGCTGCCCTGAGCCAGCCCATAAGCATTGGTCGCGACATAAAGGGAGCTACTGACGCCCAGGGTGAAGACGACCTCGTCGAACATCTTGTTGTCGGCAAGAAACTTCATGGTGTGCTGCAAGAAGCGGTTGTAGGTCAGCAATTCCGGTTGGCCGTTAAACTTAGGATCGGAATTCGCAGCCCATGGATCGGGATATGCCGGCTGGGCGGGCGCAACGAGATTCAGGGGATAAGTCTTGTCCTCGCGGAACCGTTTCAGAAGCGCCTGCATGAAATCCCGCATGGTGACATATTGATAAATGAAGTAACCCGCGCGGATCTCCTCGGTGGAAGCCCGCACCATGGCTGGATATTTGGATTCAACCAAAATCAGATAATCGTCCGTGATAATTGTGCCCAGCGCGAGTATGCAGTCCGAATTCGTTACGGCGTCGAGAACGGCTGGAATCGAAGCGGCGTCCGAATACGTGCCGATGAACTGATCGCCCTTCTCATCGAGCACCGTTTTACCGAGGCTCGTCGTCGTATAGAGAAATCCGCTCGCATCGATGATTTCCTGTAGCAGCCCGGCGAGCCCAAATCGCAACAATTCCGCGCCTGCCAGAATCAAAGGCGCTTTGGCCTTGGTGATCTGAGCCCACGCCTGGTTCACTGCATTTTCCAGCGCTAGGGGCTCACTGGCGGCAATGATCGGTTCCAATGGCTTTTCGGATGGCCTGGGACACGGCTCGCCCCATACTTCTTCGTAACAAGCGATATAGACCGGCCGGCGGAGCGAGATCGCGGCGACTAATAGCCCGTCGATGCGCTCAGGAGCACCCGCGGAGGTACTGAGTATTTCGGCCGCAACGGTAACGTGGGAGTATACGTCCCGATCGGCGCTGAGATTGCCGGTGGAGTGGTGATAGAGCACGTTGTACATCTTGCCAATTTGCCGCGCATCCGCGCCCGGCGTGGCGCTGATGACGACGATGGGACTTCGTTCCACGTACGCGCCCGCCACGGCATTGAGCGCGCTGAAGGTACTGACGCCATACTGCAGGGAAATGGCGGCGAGACCGCGCGTACGCCCGTAGGCGTCGGCAGCATAGCCGGCATCCAGCTCGTTAATAGCGCCGACTGCATTTACGCCGTCGAAATGTTCGAGCGCCTGAGTGAAGTGCTTGCAGTAATCCCCAGGAATTTGAAAAACCTCTGTAACATTGAGTTGTTTGAGGCGCGTTAATAAGTAATCCGCGACCGTAAAGGTTGTGTGTTCCATCCGGATTAGATAGTTTACACCCGGCAATCTCACTTGGCATTAGATTCTTTTGAAATATTTGAAATAATTTGATTCGGGGGCAGCCGCGCCGGTATATACTGGGCGGCGAAGGTGAGGAATCCCATGTGCTGCATACCCACCAGAATCAGTGTGCGCGCGATCGCGCGGGACGGCAAGTTTCTTGGCGATGACATCGGCGGCGCGCAGATTACCGTGCGAGATGCCCGGACCAAGGAGTTACTCGCTCAAGGAGTGACAACGGGAACCTCAGGCCCTAATGGGCCTGAGGGTGTGATGTGCGCCAGCCTGCGCAGAGGGCAGCCTCTCCCTGACGCAGACGCTTCGGTCTTCGACGTCTGTCTCGATCTCGACCGGCCGAGGCTCCTCGAGTTCACTGCTTACGGCCCCCTCGCTGCACGTCAATCCGCGAACACGGTGAGCGCAACGCAATGGGTCTATCCCGGCAAGAACATCATCGAAGGTAACGGCTTTCTGCTCGAAATACCAGGCCTAATCGTACAAATCGTCGACCCTCCCACTCACTATGCGCCCGCGGTCCTCCCGGAGTTGCACATCCGCGCCAACGTGGCCATGATGTGCGGCTGCCCCATCGAGCCGAAATCCTACAAAAGCAAGATCTGCCCGGAGTTGCCCGACGCCGAACAACCGTGGCTGCCGGAAGAGTTCGAGGTCAAAGCGATCATCCGCTCGCCGGGAGGCGATCGGTTAGTGATTCCGCTGGTCTTCACGCAAACTCGGCCCGCTAATCAGCCCGGCCAGTTCACCGCGACTTGGACGCCCCCAGCGGCCGGCGGTGTTTTTGAAATCACGGTGTTTGCCTATCAGGCGGCTAAGGGGAACACGGGGGTTGACGTGGCGACGCTCGTCGCGCCGGCCCGCGACGTCGAAGGGGAATAGGCGAGCCGCATGTATCAGCAGTCATCGGCGTGCGGCACTCTCAGGCTATTAACTGCCGTCGTGGCGCCCGCCTGTGCGGTGGCGGCTCTCTTGGGCGCCCAGCAGGTTCCAGCGGAGGTTCCCCGTCCGCCGCAATTCGAAGCGGCATCGGTCAGGCCGAACCGCTCGGGCTCGCTTTCCTTGGAATTTCAAACCCCGCCCGGGAGATTGGCTGTCCGCAATGCGGATCTTCGCACGCTCATTAAGAACGCGTTTCAAATTCGGCAGGATGTCGACCTCATCGGCGGACCCCGGTGGATCGAAACTGAAAGGTTCGACATCACCGCCACCGCCGCGGAAAAAGCGAGTCACGACCGGATTCTGCTCATGTTGCAGGCCCTTTTGTTCGAGCGGTTCAAACTGGCTGTGCATCACGAGCCGAGACAGGCTCAGGTGTACAAACTTCGCATCGCGAGCGGCGCTCCGAAGGTTCGGGAGCTCAAAGCGGGAATGACCCCGAGATCCGCAGGCCCGGATACCCGCCTTATCACCATTCTGGGTAAAACCAGCGGGCTCACCCGGGCACTGTCGAAATTTCTCGGCCGAGACGTAATCGACGAAACTGGCCTGACCGGCTCCTACGATCTCTCGATCGAGGTGGCGAAGGACGATCCAATCATAGCGGCGGGCTCCGCGGACACGGGCAATCGGGCCGGCCCGGCGGCGCCATCCTTGTTCTCGGCACTGCAGGAACAGCTTGGATTGAAGCTGGTATCGGAGAAGGCCGAGGTTTCGATTCTTGTAATCGATCATGTGGAGAGACCGTCAACCAACTGATCAGGTCGAGGGCGCGGCGAACCTCGCGAGGCACGCAGATCGGCATCTGCCGGAAGAACTAGCGTAATGGCTGTAAACGATCTTCTGCCGCCATTACGATTGGACCTGTTGAAACCACCGAGCGCAGATGTTGCAACGACAGAGCGTGTTTAAAGCATTGCCGGCGCCCTATCCTTATACTGAAAGCAGAACGCCATGGACGACACGCCAATCACGATACGAAAATATACCGACTTCGACGAGATGAAGGCGGACGAGTACCGCTATTGGCAAAGTCGGCCCGCCCATGAACGCCTGGACGCGGTTGAAGAGATGATCGAGGCGGCCTATGCGCTCAAGAAGTGGGAGATCGAGCCTGATGTACCAAGACTACAAAGACGTTTTGTCCGCCTTCCAGTTCCATGGCGTTAAATATCTCGTGGTTGGCGGCTTCGCGGTTATCTATCACTCGCAGCCACGCTTCACGAAGGACATCGATCTTTTCGTTCAGCCCGACCCAGCTAACGCGCGGGCGACCTTTGCCGCGCTCGCTCAATTCGGCGCACCGCTCGAAGGCATCTCTCCGGAAGAGTTCGCCGACCGCAACAGTTTCTTTCGCTTTGGGCGCGAACCGAACGGCTTCGATATTCTTCCGTCGATACCCGGCATCGATTTTGACGCGGCATGGGAAAGGCGCGTTGAAGTCGAGGTTGACCCGGCGACCGGCCTTAAGGCGAACTTCATTTCGGCCGAAGACCTCATAGCGTCAAAACTTGCGTCAGGACGGCCCCGCGACCTTGCCGATGTTGACGACATTCGCAAAGCGGCGGAGAGCCAACAACCGCGCCGCGCGGAAGAAAAAAATTAAGCTCTCCGAGGCATTCGCATTTAGGGTTGTGTACGCGTCGCGAGGACCGGCCGACATAGGCGTACTTTAACCGCGAGTAACCATGGCATTTACTGGGGAGGGCAAGCTGGTTCCAACGCAAACTGGCTACGAACACAAAAGCTGAGTTCGCTCTATCCGGCGTTCGCCAGCCGCGTGAGCCGAACTTCCGGCCGTCCTTCGAACGTATCAGCGACCCAAACACCGCTCCCTTGCGGTCACGGCTCGGAATAACATCAGCAATCTACATTTCGATACGGCGCACCAAACTACTTCCATCGCCGTACCTTATGCGGCGGCGCCGCTTCGAGCATCTCGCGAACGGTCTTGCGTGTCACCGGATGACGCAGATCCGGCGCCAGATCGGCAAAGGGCACGAGCACGAACCGCCGCTCGGCGATGCCGGGGTGAGGAATCTGCAGCTTCGCGGTGCGCACCACGGCGCGGCCGAAAAATAAGATATCGATATCGATGATGCGCGGTCCCTTCGGGATTCCGCGAACGCGCCCCAATGCGCGCTCCGCGCGCCCAACGCGCGAAATCAACTGCATCGGGAAAAGCTCCGTTTCGGCCTCGGCAATCTGGTTTAGGAACCAGGGCTGGTCGGTATAGTCCACGGGCTCGGTTTCGTAGACCGGCGACGCGCGCACGATACGCAGATCGGGCGCTTCCAGTTGCTCCAATGCCCGACGAAGGTTTCCCCCGCGGTCACCAACATTGGAACCTAGCCCGAGATAAACCGTTTTAGTCACTCGGGTTTTACGAGCTTGTCTTTATAGAGAGCGAATGCGTGCTTGAAATCGAGGTCAAGCGCCACCGTGACCGGCGTTACGCCTGCCGCGAGATGCGCATCGAGCGGGATCGTGGCGCCGTAAAATCTGCCCCATTCGGTGACTACATCCAGATGATGCGATTCCGTCCGCGTCACGAATCCGGGGGCGATGAGATAAGCCGCCGCAAGCGCGTCCCACATATAGGCCATGGCGTTTGGCTTGCTCAGAAAGCCGGGATAGCGGTTACCCAAGTCCTCGCGGAAGAGATCGGTGATGGGCGTGTGGGCATTCGCGATCTGATCGAATTCGGCCTTGTGGATCGGCGCCAGGTTGCAGATATCCAGGCCAAACATGATCTTATGCGGAATGCGCGAACGCAGCACGATGCGCGCGGCCTCCGGGTCGAACCAAAAATTGAATTCGGCCATTGGCGTGGCATTGCCGGGGACCTTATAGTTCCCTCCCATGAACACGATGCGCTTGATCTTGGTTTCAATATCCGGCCTGAGGCGTAGAGCGAGCGCAATATTAGTCATGGGCCCGAGGGCGAGGATGGTCACTTCGCCCGGCTGGCGTTCGATTTCCGAGATGATAAAATTCACCGCGCCCTGACGGTGCGGATGACGTCCGGAAAGGTTCGCGCCCGGGGCGGGAATCACCGCTAATGGGTCGGGGTCAGCGAATGCGCCCATAAATTCGAGCGCGCCCCAGCGCCGGCTCGACTCGCGCGCCATGGCCGCGGTGTGAATCAGCGGAGTGGCAGCGCCGGTATAGACCGGAATCTGCGGGCGCTTGAGCAGATCGAGAATATGCAGCACATACTCCGCCGCCTGATCACCCCAGACGTTGCCGGGCACTGTGGTCACGCCGGCCAGCGTGATTAGCTCGGGCGTGCGGGCCAGCATCACCAACGCCGCGCCATCGTCGCCGAAAATGCCGCAATCCGTGTCGAAGATTACCACGTCGCGAGAAGCGGAAGAGGCAGTGGAGATCATCAGCAGGGCCGCGGAGACGACGGTGAGCAGTGTCGTGACCGCCATTCCTATATTCTAATCTCATGCCGCAGTTACCATCACGCTCGATTCGTTGGGGAATCCTTGGCGTGGCGCGCATCGCCACCGCCAAAGTGATTCCCGCCATGCAGCAGTGCAAGCTGGGAAAAATCACCGCCATCGCTTCCCGCGACCGCGCCAAGGCCGAATCGGCCGCGCGCGACCTCGCGATTCCGCGCGCTTACGGTTCATACGAAGAGTTGTTGGCCGATCCGGAGATCGATGCGATCTACAATCCGCTGCCGAATCACCTGCATGTGCATTGGTCCATCCAGGCGGCGGAGGCCGGGAAGCACGTGCTGTGCGAGAAGCCGATTGGCCTGAACGCTGCCGAAGCGCGCGACTTGATCGCTGCGCGAGACCGCACGGGCGTCATAATCGGCGAAGCGTTCATGATCCAGGTTCACCCGCAGTGGATTCGTACGGTAGAACTGATCCGCACCGGGCGAATCGGCCAACTGCGGGGGGCGGTCGGCACTTTCGGTTATACGAATCGCGACCCGAAGAACGTACGTAATGTGCGCGAGTATGGCGGCGGCGCATTGATGGATATCGGGTGCTACCCCATCAAGGCGTCACGCATGGCGTTCGCGGAAGAACCATTGCGCGTCGCGGCCACATTGACGCGCGATCCGGATTTCGGCACCGACATCCTCACTTCCGCGGTGCTCGAGTTCCCTACTGGCCATTGCGCCTTTACGGTCGGCACGCAGATTGTGCCGTGCCAGAGCATGCAATTCCTTGGAACCACCGGGCGCGTGGAGGTGGCAATCCCCTACAATGCTCCGCCAGGCAAGACTACGCGCATCCGCATCGACGATGGAAGCGATATCACTGGCGCCAATGTCGTGATGGAGGAGTTCGCGCCCTGTGACCAATACACGCTGCAGGGCGACGCCTTCGCGCGCGCGATTCTGGATGGCGCGCCACCGCCCGTGCCGCTCGAAGATTCACTGGCGAACATGTTGACGATCGATGCCATGTTTCGTTCGGCAAAGAGCCGGAAGTGGGAGAACATGAGTGCGTGACTAGAGGCATGGCCGCGCGCGCGGGTACCGGCGCGATTGCCGCAGCGATGGCCGTCACTATCGCCATCAACTCCTTCACCGTTTCGCACATTTTCCGTGGATCGACGCGCGTCCCCTGGGGCGATGAGTGGGCGATGCTCCAGCAGTTCATCCTCTATAAACACGGCGCCTCCCTCTGGCCGATTTTGTGGTCCTCGCATTGGGGACATCGCTTTGTCATCCCGCGTCTTGTGTATTTTGCCGATATCCAATGGGCATCCCACGCGCCGTTGATCTGGCTCACATTGAGCTTGCAGGCGATGCTTATTGTGCTGCTCTGCTCCCTCTCGTGGGTCCTGATCGGCCGGAAATCGCGCGCGCTGTTTGCGGCGGCAGTGGCGGTGATTCTGAATCTAATGCTTTCTCCCATGCAGATGGAGAATTTCGTCTGGAGCATGCAGTTCACGTTCCCGTTGGTCTATGCCGCCGCTTTCGCAGCTTTTCTGTGCCTGGCGGCTTTCCGGAATCGCGCAACGGTTTACGCCGCAGCGGCCGCAATCGCGGCGACGATTGCTTCGCTTACCATGGCAAATGGAATTCTGGTGTGGCCGGTATTGGTCGCGCAGGCCATCTACCTGAGGCTGCCGCGGCACGTGACGATTGCGATCGCGATGCTGGGAGCGGCCATCATCACCGCTTATTGCTGGCGCTATTCGGTTCCCGCAATTGGCATGGGTATCTCGGGCATGCTGCGGCATCCCCTCGATGCGAGCTTGCTTATTGGGCTACTGCTGGGAGGCGCGTTGAATCCTATTTCGTTGCCTCTCGGAATCGGCGCGAGCCTCCTGGCCCCTGCGTGGGCGGTCTGCGTAGCCTGGAGGGAGTTTCGGGCGCCGTCCGCTCCACGAGCGTGTCTCTCGGCCCTGGCGGCGCTTCTCGTCTTTGTTCTCCTGAGCGCCGCCAGCACTGTCGCCGGGAGAATGTCGCCGCAGTGGCTATCCGGCAATACGCCCGTGCCAAGCCGCTTATTCACATTGGTTCAGCTCTTCTGGGCGGTTCTGGCGATTCTAATTTTGTACCCACTGTCGCGAACCCATCGTTCCAGGCTATTGATCGGTTTCTACGGCGCCCTCTACCTCAGTCTTATGTTCCTCAGCCTGCAACGGCAAAGGAGCGCAGCGGAAGACTGGCCGGATTTCTTTCGGGGGGTGGATGCGGTGGGAGCCGCGTGGGTAGCCGGCGTTCCCGACGAACAGTTCTTATCGGTTCTTTGGCCGGTGGATGCGGAACGAGATGCGATGACCTCTTTTCTTCGCGAAAGGCGCCTCTCGGTTTTTGCGGAGCCGCGGGCGGCGTGGCTGGGCCGACGCGTTTCGGAGTTATTTCCACCGGCCGCTGCGGATCGATGCATCGGTGACATTGAAACATTGCTGCCGATTCAGGTTTTGCCCGCCGAAGCGTCCTGGCGCGTGGAAGGCTGGGCATGGAACGGATCAGCAAATCATGCGTTCGACTATCTGCTGATCGCGGGCGCGAACGGGACTGTGGTTGGGATGGCGAGGGGCGGCTTTCGCCACGGTTACTTTCCGGGCTTTTTTACTGAGGACCAAACCGTGTTAATTCCCCACATGCGCTATCGCGGGAGCGAGTGGCTCGGCTACGTGCGCCAGCCTGTGAAGACATCCTGGACGATTTATGGCCTTGAAGGACATTCAAACCGGGTATGCGTTGTCCAGCACGCAGAGATTCAGTAAGAGAGCCTCAGTTACTTCTTCGCCTCGATACGAATCCTCTTCAACGACACGGCATCCGATGGCAACTCTGTCTTGCCTGCCGGGAATCCATTCACCTGAAAAATGTAAGACATGATATCGGCATTAACGGCGCGACTCAAGCTCCCCGGCATATCGGCGGGCATGGTGGATTTGACGATTTCGAACAGGTCGTCCGCTACCTGCTTGTTCCAGTTGCCGAGAAACTCGGAGCCGGTGAGCGGCGGCGCCTGCCCTTCGCCCTCAAGTTGATCGCCGTGGCAGGACGCGCAAGACTTGGCGAAAAGGTCTGCGCCGCGCTTGGCCTGATCGGCCGTGTATACTCCGTCCCAGACGGAAATTGTGGTCTGGCCCTGTGGAGCGAACCATGGGGAAGAGTGAACCAACACAGGGAAAGTTGCCAATGCCGCCGCTCCCAGCGCCGCGAGTGCGAGAAATCTCATGACTCCATCGTATTCTAGACGTATGACTCGTTGGACGTTCGGAATTTCGCTCGCTGCCTGCGCGCTCGCGCTTCTAACGTTTTCCACCCGCGCTGCCGCGCCGCCCGCTTGCGAGGCGGGCAACGGCGGCATTACGCTGCCGGCCGGCTTCTGCGCGCTGGTCGCGGCGAACGATCTGGGAACGGCGCGCCATCTGGCGGTGGCGCCTAACGGCGATGTCTACGTCTCGCTGCAAGGCGGACGCAACCAGAAGAGCGGCGCCGTGGCCTTACGCGACACCAAAGGCGACGGCCATTTCGACGTCAAGGAGTACTTCGGCTCGGGCAGCACGACCGGCATCGCGCTCCACAACGGTTATCTTTATCTCGCTCACCCGACTTCGGTAGAACGTTACAAGATGACCACCGGGCAACTGGTCCCCACTGGCTCGCCCGAGACGATTGTCGGCGACATTTCCTTGCAGCGTGAGCACGAGGATAAAGGCATCGCCTTCGACGGCAAGGGCGGCATGTACATCAATTTCGGCGCGCCCTCCAATGCCTGCCAACCACGCGACCGCGCCCCGAAGGTTCCCGGCGATGACCCGTGCCCGCTTCTCGAGAAATTCGGCGGCGTCTGGAAGTTCGACGAGAACAAAGTGGGACAGAAACAGGAGGACGGCCAGAAATTCGCCACCGGCATGCGGCAAATGCCCGCCATCACCTGGCACGATGGCGCTTTGTGGATCGTGATGAATAACAGGGATCAGCTCGACACGCTGTGGCAAGGCATGTTCACGGCGCAGGAAAACGCCGAACGCCCCGCCGAGCCGATGTACCGCGTTGCCACCGCCGGCGCTAACTTCGGCTGGCCGTATTGTTTCTTCGATTACGGTCAGCAGAAGCTACTGCTCAATCCCGAATACGGCGGCGACGGCAAGACGCAGGGGCGCTGCACCCAGTTTTCGCTTCCCATCGCCAGCTTCCCAGCGCACTGGGCTCCGGTAGACGTGATGTTCTACACGGGATCGCAATTCCCGTCGCATTACAAAAACGGCGCGTTCATCGCGTTTCATGGCTCCTGGAACCGCTCGCCGATGCCTCAAGATGGTTATAACGTCACGTTCCAGCCCTTCACCAGCGATAAGCCCTCGGGCAAGTTCGAGATATTCGCTAATGGATTCGCGGGCACTGGAGAACTCCGTAACTCCAACGGGGCCGTAGCGCGCGCGGATGGCGTAGCGCAGGCGCCCGACGGGTCACTCTACATCGCGGACAGCCAAAAGGGCAAGATTTGGCGCGTTTTTTACCGTAAATAGACCAAAGGCCCTGGCGGCCGATGCAAAGCGCCGCCGACGCCACCAAATCCCGGTGTGGGCGCCACCCATACCAACCCATCCCGCCGCGATATCCCCTCTCGACGGTAGTCACCAACCGGGGGGGCTTCGCGCCTCTATAATTGCGAGCCAAAATGATGCAATCCAGATAGCGATTCTGGTTCGCAACATCAAGATCTTAAAAGGAAAACACCAACATGACGACCAAATCGCTTCTCTTCTTCGGAACCCTTGCCCTGGCCAGCATCGCGAGCGCCAAGAGCTATGACATTGTCCTCTCCGCCCCCACGAAGGCTGGCACCGTGCAATTGAGCGCCGGCGAGTATTCGCTGAAGGTGCAGGGATCGAACGCTGTTTTCACGAACATGGATACTGGAAAGTCGTTCACCGCGCCGGTGACAGTCAAGGCAGCCGACAAGAAGTTCGAAAACACAGCCGTCGATACCCAAAAGCAGAACGGCACGGATGAGATCAAGACCATCGAACTCGGCGGTTCCAACACCCAGCTCCAGCTCGGGGAGTAGTTTCCCCCACACTCTCTGACCCTGGAACGGCGGAGGCGTGGAGGGCGTAGAGAGATCTGAAAAAGAGTTCTCTGCGTTCCCCACGCCTTCGCCGTCTTAGTTTGAGTGGCGCTCTCTCCGGCGGCGAGTGTCAGAACAGCCGGAATGACTGAGATAGCCGGTGATTTCTGGAGAATACCGTATTTCCCCGATCTTAGTTCCCCTATACAATATCTCTATACTTTAGAGTTCCTCGCAATGGGCCAGTGCGGGAATTCAACCTCGGAGAGAAGCAAGCGTGACCCCGCAAAGGTCGTCGAAGCCACCTACGGCATGGCGCGCGCTGGGGGAAATCGCCGCCATTGCGATCCTTTACTACCTCACGGGCCGCCTGGGCCGAGTCGCGGCTCCTCCGCCTGGAATCGCGACGGTAGTCTGGCCCCCTTCCGGAATAGCGCTCGCAGCACTGTTGATACTAGGCAATCGCGTCTGGCCGGGAATCTGGCTGGGCGCGTTTCTCGCTAACGACTGGGCGGCGCTGCCGCATGGTAACCCACTCCAGGTGTTCGGGTTTTTTGTAACAGGCGCCGGGATCGATACCGGGTCGCTGCTGCAGGCCTTGGCCGGCGCAACGCTGTTTCGGCGGTTTCTAGGCCGTCAGAACCCATTCGACCGCTTCAAACAATCCTTGATCTTTATCGGTATCGCGCTTTCGATGTGCCTGATTGCGTGTACAGTTGGCGTTGCGAGCCTGTACCTCGGGGGCATGCTGCCTGGGGACGAGGTCTTCGGAAGATGGTGGACGTGGTGGATCGGTAACAGCGGCGGTGTTCTGGTAGTTGCGCCTTTGATCCTCACAGTCTGGTTCTATCGCTGGCCCGATTGGGACCGCCGGCGTTGGGCGGAAGCAGCTCTCCTCTTCTTCGCGGGAATCTTGCTCTCCGTGATTCTTTTTGTCTGGTGGCGGCCGCCGGCTGAACTAAGGTACCCGGCGGAGCTTCTGTTACTGCCGCTCCTTGCGTGGGTCGCATATCGCTTTACCCAGCGCGAGGTCGCGCTCCTGGTCGCGCTTGTTCTTGGCATTGCCGTAGTCGGCACGCTGCAGGGGAGGGGTCCCTATGCAGGGGCGGCGCCGTGGAGTGCGCTGCCGGTTTTGCAAGCATTCATCGGCATTCTCTCTATCCTTTCGATCACCATAGGAGCTGTAATTACCGAGCGCAAAGCCGCGGGAGAGGCATTGCAGGCAAGCGAGCGATGGCTTCGCGAGTTGCAGCGCATCTCGCAAATCGGGAGCTATGCGCTCGACGTGCGAACCGGCAACTGGATCAGTTCTGAAATTCTCGATGAAATCCTGGGGATTGGTCCGGAATATCCACGCACTCGCGAGGGCTGGCTAACCCTTACACATCCCGAAGACCGGCAGGGAGCGGCCAAGTATCTGGAGAAGGAGGTAGTTGGACCGGCCCGCGACTATCAGATGGAATATCGCATCGTTCGTCCCAGCGATGGCAAGACCCGTTGGGTTCTGTGTGCCGGAGAGCTGTCCTTCGATGCCAGAAGATCGCCGGTGAAGTTGATCGGAACGGTTCTCGACATCACCGAGCGCAAAAGCATTGAAGCGCAACTCTTGGAGGCGCAGAAAATGGAGAGCATCGGCCGCCTGGCTGGAGGCGTAGCGCATGACTTCAACAATTTGCTGACGGTAATCAATGGCTATGCCGATCTGGCGCTGCGACGCATCCCCGCCAGCGACCCTGTGTACTCGCAGATCGAGGCGATTCGCACAGCGGGGGATCGCGCGGCCGAGCTGACGATGCAACTGCTGGCCTTCAGCCGCAAACAGGTGCTCCAGCCAAGAGCGGTCAGCCTTAACGACATCGTTCACGAATCGGATAGGATGCTGCGAAGCGTCATTGGCGAGGATATAGAGCTGGCCTGCATCCTCGATCCTACGCTTCGCCGGGTGGAGGCGGACCCGGGGCAACTCCGCCAGGCGATTGTGAACTTGGCGGTGAACGCGCGCGAAGCCATGCCAAGTGGAGGCAAACTGATTATCGAAACGGCCAACGCGGACGCGGAAGTCAGCCTGAAAGTTCGCGACACCGGACACGGCATGGACAAAGCCACGCTGGAACACGTATTCGAACCGTTCTTCACTACCAAAGGCGTAGGCAAGGGGACGGGGCTCGGACTGGCAACCGTCTATGGAATCGTGCGGCAAAGCGCCGGCCACATCACCGTGGAGAGCGACGTCGGGTACGGGACGACGTTTACCGTGCTTCTTCCGGCGGCGGAGGAACCGAAGGCGGTGGAGTCCACGGCCAAGTCTGTCCCGGCAGGCGCTGGAAACGTTCTGTTGGTCGAAGACGAGAGAGACGTGCGCCGGCTCGCCGCGACCATTTTGGAAAGTCATGGCTATCGGGTTCTGACTGCGGGAGACGGGGAGGAAGCGTTGCGGATGTTCGAGCGATGCGAGGATCGAATCGACCTTCTGATCAGCGATGTAGTAATGCCCCGCATGCGTGGGCCGGAACTGGCGGCCCACCTGCGCAGGCGCCAACCGGAGATGAAAGTACTATTCATTTCGGGCTATACGGACCCTTCGATCGCCAACCATGTCGTTTCGGCGGCGTCCCATTTCTTGCAAAAACCTTTTGCGGCCGAAGCTCTAGTACGCGCAGTAAGCGACGCTCTTGGCTAAGCGGCTATCCTGGGTTAGCATAGAATCTCCCGGAGACGGAAGACCACATGCTAAACCGCTCATTCTTACTCACGCGCGCCTTATTCCCTGTTCTTGCGGTCCTGATTGCGGGGTCCGCTCTACCCGTTGCTCACGCCAGCATCCTATACAGTAGCGGTTTTGAAACGCCGACATTTACGACAGGTCCCATCGCGGGACAGGATGGATGGAACGTCTTCGGACCCGGCAATCCGATTGTTGATAATTTCTTCTCCGACATAGGTACTCAGGCGGTTTTCGTGGATGGCAATGAGGCGTCGCAGACCGGCCCGTACCATATCGACGTGACTACCGGCCCAATCGTCGATCTCTCGGCTGACATCGCGATCTTTACCTCCACCACTCAGACAGAGTGGCAATTCGCGGGCTTAGATCCTACATTGACTCAGTTTCTCGGTGGTATCGATATTTTGCCGGATGACGCGATCGTAGCTCTCACCGCGGGCAGCCCGGTAATCGGGGCGTTCCCAAGGGCAACCGGATTCGATTCGACGGCCTGGCATTCGATCGATCTCTTATTCAATCTCTCGTCGCAGACCTACAGCATCAGTTTGGACGGCGCGACGCTGGCGTCCAACCTGGCATTCTGCGGTGACAGTGCAGGGTGCGCCGGGGCGAGCGTGTCGAGCTATGGCGGCGGCCTTTTCGACACCAACGGCATTTCTTCGCCTGGAGTCGGCGCTTCGGGATCCATACCCAACGACTCGGGCTATATGGACAATTTCCAGGTGGCCGATGTTGGCGTTCCGGAACCTTCCACGATCTTGTTGTTAGGTCTGGGCCTGGCGGGCGCCGCCTGCAGGTTACGGCACCGATAACATCGTTTCCTCGGGACCGCGCAGTGATATCGTGTCTTCATCATGCGTGGTTTTGTCTTGGGTTTCGTTCTGGTAGCGGCTGCCGCTTCGCAGCCCCTGGAAAAAGCTGTCCACGAGCGCATCGCCGAGTTGCCCGCGACGGTCTCACTTTACGCGAAGAATCTGGATACGGGCGCCACGTTGGGCATTCGCGAATCCGAGCCAGTGCGCACGGCGAGCACGATCAAGCTTGCGATCATGATGGCGGTGTTCGACGCCGTGGCGCGCGGCCAGGCAAAGTTCGACGAGCCGCTGACAATCGCGCCGCGCGAGAAGGTCGCCGGCTCCGGCGTGTTGGGTACTGAGTTTTCCGATGGCGTTCAATTGCCATGCGCGATGTGATGCATCTGATGATCGTGATGAGCGATAACACCGCGACCAACATGATTCTGGAGCGATTCACCGCCAATTCCGTGAACGCCTATCTGGACCGCATCGGTATCAAGACCACGCGTTCGATGCGCAAGATCCTGGGAAGTGGTGCGGCGCAAGGTCTATCCGACGCCGGGAAAATGCCGGAAAACGCGAAGTATGGCATCGGCAAATCGTCGCCTCTCGATATGGTGACGATGCTCGAGCGGATCGAGCGCGGAGAGATCGTGAGTGCCGATGCATCGAAAGAGATGATCGCCGTGCTCAAACGCAATCAGGACAATACGGGCATCGTACGGCGGCTGAACGGGATTCCGGTGGCGCATAAGACGGGCGCGCTCGATGCTTTGCGCGCGGACGTGGGGATTGTGTATGCGAAGAGCGGGCGGATTGTCATGGCCATATATGTGGATGGGATGGCGAAGCCGGATTGGGGTCCAGATAACCCGGGGTCGGTGCTGATTGGCGATGTAGCGAAGATGATCGTGGAGGGACTGGGGACGAAGTAGAAATCAGACGGCTATCAGTTGCAGTGCTGGAGATAGCCGCGCGAGATCGGCGGTATCGCTGGTGACGACTGATTGACCGGCCCTTTGCGCACAAACGACCACGTGGGCATCGACAATATCGGCCGTACCGCTTCGCGCCAGTAACAGGCCGACGGCCGTTGCGTCCGGACCGTTTAGCGCGACCAGATCCGTACCGGCCTGTCGAATCAGGCGGGAGAGGCGAGCCTGCCTGGCGGGGTGGCGAAGGGCCTGCGCCAGCGCCGTTCCAGGAATCGTAATCCGCATTCCACGTTCCGCGGCACGCGCGATGAGAGTGAGTACACGGCGGTCGTTCCGGTCTAATGCGATCAGGGCGCCAGCGTCTAAAGTTATGCCGCTCACGCGGCGTTCTTCCGCTTTGGCGATCGCTTTTGGGATTGCGGGTCCAGGATTGCATCCGCCCATTTGCGTTCGTCTTTTGTTAGCGGGCCCCCGGTTTGTTGCAACGCGTCTTTCAACATTTCGCGCCACCCAGCGGCGTCGAAAAGAGCAACTCCCACGGCGTGCTTGACGAAGGCAGAGACGCTTGCGGCCCCTCCATTTGCGACAAGTGCGCGAATTTCTTCGAGCTGATCGTCCGGTAACGTGATGGTGATTTTGGACGTTGCCATACCAATTACCATACCATAGAAGCCACGCCTTCAGCGCACCTTTAGCGTCTTCTCCAGCCACGCAATCATCTCGCCTTTCCAAAGCTGCATCTCGGGGGCTTTCCAGTTGCTCATGCCGTGGCCTCCGCCTTCGATGGCGATTAACTCGCAGGCGACGCCGGCCTTGTGCATCGCATCGCAAAAGGCGGGCGATTGGTCGTAGGACACTTGATCGTCCTTCGTGCCGTGAATGCAGAGAAAGGGCGGCATGCCTTTGTGTACGGCGAAGATTGGCGAGGCGTCATGCAACCTGGCGAGCCCGGCTTCGTCTAGTTGTTCGGCGCCGAAAAAGCGCGTGCTCCCACCATTGGTAAAGTGCGCCCCAATGCTCTTCATGTTGAAGCGCTCAGGATGGTCGCGCCGCTCGAGCGCGAGTTTGGCGTAATCCACCGGGCCGTAGAAATCCACGACTGCGGCGACCTTGGTTTCGGGTGTTTCATGCGTCCCGGCGTAGTTGACTAAAAAGCCGCCGGCGCTCTCCCCAATGAGCGCGATCTTCGAAGGATCCACGCGGTACTCCCTGGCGTTGGCTTTGAGCCAGCGGATGGCGCTTGCGATATCGTCCTTAGCCTCGGGAAAACGAAACTCGGGCGCCATGCGGTAATCGATGCTGAACCAGGCGATATTGGCGTTGGCCAGCGGCTCGAAGAGCGGGCGGCAGTTCGTGCTCTTGCTGCCTCCGTCGAATCCGCCGCCATGGACGAGAATGGCGGCGGGGAACGGGCCCGGACCATCCGGAATGTGCAGGTCGAGCAGCAGCGCATGGCCGCCGGGACGGCCATACTCGACGTCCTTTTTGTCGATGGGCGCCGCCGTCAACGCAGCCGCGGTTGCGGCGATAATCAATACACTGCGCATTTATTGGTCTCCTCCCGCGGTAACCGCCGTATCTTCGCCCCAGATATACTTACTGAACCATTCGTAATTGTGCTCCATGACCGCGCGCTGCTGCTTCGGTTTGTTGATGGGATGGCCGAATCCCTTATAGAAGATCAGTTTCACGGGCACCCCGCGGTCTTTCAGTGCCTGATAAAGCTCGTAAGAATCGGGCGGCGGAACGCGCTTATCCTGATCGCCTTGCTGGATCAGCGTCGGCGTCTTCGCCCGGCTCACATAGGTGATGGGCGATGTCTTGCGGTAAATCTCGGGATCATCCCACGGAGTGGCCTTGAGATACTGGCGCGTGAACGGGTGAATATCCGTATTCACATAGTAGGTGACCCAATCCGAAATCCCTGCGCCGACCGAGACAGCCTTAAACCTGTCGCTGAAGCAGGTAATGAAAGCGGAGATATAGCCGCCTTCGCTCCAACCCATCGACGCCACGCGGTCTTTGTCCACTAATCCCTTGGCGATCAGGGAATCGACGCCGGAGATGACATCTTCGTAGTCGCCGACGCCCAGATTGCGCACGTTCAAAGCGCGGAACTTGGCGCCGTACCCGGCCGATCCGCGGTAGTTCGGCCTCAGAATCAGCGCGCCTTTGGCTGCGAAGCGTTCGACCGGGTAGTACCTGTCGGCTGCGAGAACCGGCGTATCGACGCCCGTGGGGCCGCCATGAATCACTACTAACAGCGGGTATTTTCGTGATGGGTCGTAGTCCGCGGGCTTGATGAGGATGCCCTCAACCGTCGCGCCGTCGCTCGATTTCCATTGGACAACTTCGCGATGGGCGAGAGCAAAGTTCTTGTATTGGATCCCTGTCTCAGTGAGATAATGCGGCGCGAAATCGGTTGCGGATGAAACGTAGATCTCGGCGAAGTGGTTAGGCGCGGCGCCGGTTCCAGCGAACGTGCGGTGGTCCTTGGTGAATGACGCGCCGGCGGCGTGAAAGGCGTCGGGGCCGGTTATGCGATGCACCGCCCGCGTACCTGGGTCGAGCCGGTAAATGTGAGCATTGGTCGTCTGCAGGGCGGTGAAGTAAATGCCGTCAGGTCCCCAATCGAGTAGGTTGGCGTCTTCGTCGAAATCGCGTGTAAGCACCTTGGGCGCTCCGCCTTCCACACTTACCGCGGCGATATAGCGATTGGCAAAGTAGAAAAACGGCTGATTGTCAAAAGTCGCATAAGCA
>CAVPSN010000023.1:0-232591 GCA_963708385.1 Bryobacterales bacterium
CCGTCGCCATCCACGTCGGCAACAACCGAGTAACCATTTCCGGAGCACCAGTTGGCGCCGCTAGGCAAATTCGGATTACGCACTAATTCGGCGCCGTTGCGGCCATCCAGAATGACGAGGTCTTTTTCGATGACGGTGACATCGGCGATGCCATCCTTGTTCATATCGCCCAGCGCCGGCATCAACGTGTTCTGATATCCGTGGCAGGGCGCATGACCGGCCGTACGCCACTTGTGGCTCCACTTCGTATTTCCGTTCTTGTCCAGCGCGAAGATGTACATTTCGCTGTCCGGTACGGTTTGCGTGCTGAGATCGTGAACCACTTCGACGATGACTTCGGGCGACCCGTCGCCATCGAGATCGGCGATAGAAGGGGAGAGGGCCTGGCTGGGAGCCGGCACGAGCGACTTGCTCCACAGCTCTTTGGATGTGCCGTCGGTCTGGACCTGCAGGGCGGTGACCCGGCTATCGAATCCGGAGCCGCTGCCGGTATGTTCGGCGAATACCATCACCGGCTGGCCCGTCCCCAAAAGATCGCCTACTGCCGGATAGGTGCTCGCGCGATTGGCACCGTCATACATCCGCCCGGTATCGACTACGGCCTTGAGAAAGATGTCGCGCGACGCTACGTTGTCCGCAGCGAGATTCTCGCGCGGATAGACATCGTCAACCGAAACGAACAGATTGGTGTCGCCTGCGGCCGCACCACTGTCCAACTCGCAACCGCTACGCCATTGGCGGGCAGCGCCGTCGTGGTTTGCCCCAACAGCTTCGCCGTGGGACTCTGCGGATGTCCTTGGAACAGGCGCACCAACGCTTTTGAATCCAGCGGCTTTTTGTTTTGGATCGTCGCATTCACCTGCATTGGCTCGCCAACATCGGCCCCTACAGGCGTCATGGAGATGCCTGAGGTGGCCACGGCGAGATCCCCAGCCGATGCCGAAACGGAGCGCACGCTGCAGTTGTCGTTTCGATTCGATTCCGTCAGCGCGAATTCCGGGTTCACGCACACGCTGTAGAGTTCGCCTTCCTGCGTCGCAAGCGTGGGGGTAGTCACCGGCGTATTGGCTAAACCCGCAAGGGCCACGGTCTGCCGGTCGATCTGCGCCGCCCCGCCGGCAAAGACGCTTCCGCGATAGAAGACCACGTCGGCGGTAATAACGCTGTTGCTGGAATTGCCGATTCGGGCGGTCAATGTCGTGGCCGGACTCGGCGTGATCTGCTCGCCAAAGCCGAAGATGCTCAAATCGGGCGCGGCGGGGCTTTGAAAGGCCGCCAGTACCGCACTAAGTGCGACCACCACCGCGCCGGCTGCGATAACGGATTTCTGTTGCATTTGTTCTCCTCTTTTCCTGCTGCGAAGGCTTAGTCTCGGATAGAGCCGGGGGGCGTCGCGTCCACTGAAAGAATGATTCTGAAAAATTGTGAGGATGATTCTTCCGCCGCGCGGAGCTTGCCGGAAATTCACCCTTCGGGAAATGCATCTGAGCCGTTGTAAAGGAAGCCTGGTGACCCCTATAGCCGTTGCTCAAGGGCTGCCGATTCCATAGGAGGCCACACCGGCGGCAAGACCGCCGGCGGTACCAGCAGAAAGTCGACGCGCGAAAACGTAGAAACCCGAGGGGCCTCCCTAGACTAGCGTTTTGCACATTTATGCAGCAGCTTTGACCCACTCTGCAAGGGGTTGAAGGATTTCTCGCGTGTGCGCGTCCAGTCTGGGGTCGCCGAAAATCTTTTCCTGCCATGTGGCTTGCCGCAGATTTCGAAGTATATCTTCGAAAGAAACGGAGGTCTTGCGTTTGTACCACGGACGCCCGATAGCTGACTGCGGCGCAAAGAGATGGCCTGACTTGGCGTGCCACAGCAGTACAAGGTCATAGATATAGAAGATCAGGGGAGCGGTTCGCTGGGTAGCTTTGGAGACTCGATTTTGGGGGTCTTCAAAGCCGAGGAACTGCTTGACGTCGCGGAAGCAGACCTCCAGGGGCCAGCGCAGAGCAAAGGTTTCCAGTATTTGTGGAGGTTTCAGAGTGAGGTCGGTGGAGAAGAAGCAGTCGTCGCGGCGGCGGCCACTGGGGTCGTGGACCACAACGATACGCAGCAGTCTCGACCCGGCGCTGGAATACCAAAGTGCGTCGATGGACCGATACCAAACCTTGACCTTACGTCCATAGAGGCACACGGTGGTTTTGATCCAGGAACTGCGGGAGTCCTGTGCCATCTGGAGCGGATTCGATAACCTCACACCTTTCTTGCGCCGCCGCCCGCGACTGGCGGTTCCGCGCGGAGGCAACTGATACAGGGCGGCGTTCATGGTCATGCGGCTGATCAACTCGGTGTTGGCCGGCAGATGGCGGCTGATAGAACCACCGGCATATTCACTGTCTCCCAACACGCGGAGTTTACGCGGGCCGAGCCAGCGGGCGACGACCTGAATCATTTCCAGAGCGAGTTGAGGACGTGTTCGATACTGCTTCTCGGTCGCCTGCCCGGTCTGCTTCTTTTCCGGCCTTCCATTGCGGCCGGGCGCCAGTTTCGGGTTCTTCCGTTTGCGATAGAGGCGGACGAGGACAGGGAGTGCCCATGTCTTTTGGGGCGCGAACGGAAACGAGACATGCAGGGAGAGAACGACCCAGCTGTGGCCGAAGGAAAAGACGGGCCGTTTCTGGGTAGAACGGAGCGGGTCGTGGTGCATGCCCGCGCCCCAGATGTGGCGTCCCGACTTGCGCGCCAGCGTGTCATCGACGGCGCCGGTGAGGATTTCGGGACAGAAAGGCAGTAGCAGTTGGAAGACGCAGTGGCCGAGGTCGTCCAGGTTCCAGCGGGCCTGGCTGAAGAAACGGTGAAACGAGCAGAAGTGCTTGAAGCGGCCCAGTTCCCCGGACTGAATGACACGTGTGAGGGAACGGCGGCCCGAGCAAAGGATCCAGGCACAGGTCAGCGCCCAGAAGGAGGAGAAGCCGGGCCGGGTAAAGCACGGCTGAAAGGCGAACAGTAGGGGAGCAAAGGAGCGGACGAGGAGATCGGGCATAGGCGCGTCACTCTTTCATCACTGTATTGAAAGATAAGGAAATCAAAAAAAGCGCGTCAGCGCTTTTTGCGTTCTTCCAGTAGTTCCACGTTCAGGCCTGAGATCTGTTTCAGGCACTTCTGGGTGAGTAGGCCCGGGGAATCTCACCCCGAGCCTCTCTCAGAACCGTACTTGAACGTCTCCGCTCATACGGCTCCCGCCATGGAACCACGCCGCACACCCATCTGCCAGTGCGCCCACAACTTCGGATCGCGTCTCGAGATACGCGCGACCCAATGCGTCGCCCTGCGCAAATGACCGCGCAACTTCTTGTATTTCCGATTGGCCCACCGGGCCAATGATCGATCCAGTTGCCGCATCGGCGGATAGAGCGCCGACCGGTAAAACCGCCCGTAATACTGGAGCCACCCTCGGATGATCGGGTTGAACATCCGCGACAGATCCTCGATTGACTTGTCACTGCGTAGATGCAGATTCCAGCCTCGAATCTCCGCCCGGATCGCTTTCACCGCCTTGTCAGAAACTGCCGGACTGAAGTTGATGAAGTACTTCCCCTTCCGATTCTTCGATCTCCGCGGCCGAAATGTATAGCCCAGAAAATCGAACTTCTCGTTCGGGTACGTCCTCCGCCGATCATCATCCTTGCAATAGACAACCTTCGTCTTCTCCGGATGAAGTTCCAGCCCACATTCCTGCAATCGTGCGGCTATCGCTGCCCGAACCTCCTGGGCTTCCGCTTCCGTTCTGCAATGCACGATGGCATCATCGGCGAAACGTTCAAACGGCAACTGCGGATACCGCTTCGCCATCCATCGATCAAAGGCATAATGCAGAAACAGATTGGCCAACAGAGGGCTGATGACCCCGCCTTGCGGCGTGCCCTTCTCACGCGGGACCAACTGGCCGTCCTCTTCTTGCACTGGCGCTTTCAGCCAGCGCTCGATGTAGAGAACCATCCACTGTTCCTTGGCGTGTTTCTTCACCGCCCGTATCAGCAGATCTTGCGGGATGTTGTCGAAGAAACCCTTGATGTCCAGATCCACGATCCAGTCATAGCGCCAGCATCGCTGCCGCGCTTGCCCCACTGCATCCAGCGCCGACTTCCCCGGTCGATACCCGTAGGAATCCGGATGGAACAGCGGGTCCACCGCCGGCTCCAGTCTCGACTTCACCACCTGCTGCGCGATCCGATCCGACACGGTCGGTATGCCCAGCTTCCTTTCCCCACCGTTTGCTTTCGGTATCTTCACCGTCCGCACCGGCGGCGGAAAGTAACTGCCCGACGACATCCGATTCCAGATCTTGTACAGGTTCCCTTTCAGGTTCCTTTCGAAGTCCGCAATCGTCTGCTCGTCGACCCCTGCCGCTCCCTGGTTCGCTTTTACTCGTTTGTACGCCTCCCAGACCTCCCACTTGGAAATACAGAACGGCTTTGCCTCACTCATCGGCTCCTCCCATTGCTGGTTGGCTCATTGAATTTGGCTCCATAACACAACCCCTTCGCTCCATCCCGTTTCGGGGACTTCACTCGCTACTACGGGTTGTTCCGCCCCTGGTCTCCGCTTCCGTACTCTCGCCCTCGTGGTTCTTCCACTTGCGGCTTCTCCGTTCGCATCGGAGTCCCAGGTTCCCACGTTCCGCTCGACCGCCCCTGACAAGCTCAGGCCACCTCAATGCCGGATGCCGCTTCGGTCCGTAAACAGGCACCGCCGAAGCTTGTCCCGCGTTAACGACTCCCCCGCGGTTTCGACATCGTTCCTACGCTTTCGACATGTCATCAGTGGTTCCCTTGCGGTCCTCTTCTTGCCAGTCACCTGACCTGGTTCTTCCCAGGCCTTTTCCTTCTGTGCTCACGACCAGGGCTTTTGACCAAAGCCGCCGAAGGTGGTTTGGAACCTGCTCCTGCCAGCCGGTTCCGAGGGGCCTTCCCTCATCGATCAAGCAGTTACACACATTGGGCCCTCCTCGGCCCTTTGCGCTCGTGGCGCACAATCATCGGCATAGCGGCGTACGCCCTCCTCGGCGTCCTGTTTCAGATGAGCGGGCACAGGGATCTGGCGCACCCGCCGGTTGCCTGCGCCGACCGAGAGAATCCAGATCGGGCCGTGGCCCTTGCCCTTATCCTTCTCGCAATATCGGCAACCCGGCTTGTTGCAGCGGATCATGCGCTTCATGAGCGAACCCGCGAGAGCAATGGTGGGGTCGGGTACCTGTTGAGCGAGGCGCTTGCGTACCTCTATAATTCGTTCGGTCTTATCTTTCACCATATAACTGAAAGATATCCGAACACGAATGCGATGTCAACGGAAAAGCTACATTTTCAAATGGAAATGTTTGGACCCGGACCCCTCAGTCAACAGAACAGATCGAGCGCGAAAAAGTGCAAAACTCTAGCCTAGAGCGACGGCAACTATTCGCACGCCCCGGCCATAGCCGGCGCGCCGCAAACGCAATCGAAATGGCCACGGCGAGTTTCACTTGTCCTCGGCGCCGTAGCTTGTCTTTTTGTATTCCTTGATTGGCACGTGCTGCGCCTTCATCACTTGGAGCAACGCCTCGACCGTGGGAGGCGAGGGTTTGAAGTTGCCGAAACGATAGCCTTGCGCGATGGTCAACGGCGTCCATCCATGTTTGTTCGGCTGGTTCCACACATCCGGATTCGCGCCGTGGCTCGCCAGATAGCGCACCGCGTCAGCGACGTTCTTATACGCGGCGGCGTGCATCGCGGTCTCGCCGTTTTTATCGACCACATTCGGATCGTTGCCGAGTTCGATGGCGGCGGCAATCGCCTCCACCACCTCGCTATCGGTCCCCGCATCTTCTCCCGGCGATCGCGTTCCCAGCCCCGCCGCGACAATTAGCGGCGTAGCGCCGTCGGCAGTCGGAATCTTCGGGTCGGCACCCAGAGAGACGAAGAAGCGCATCAGCTCGGCATCAGCCGTGAGCGCGGCCAGGCAGAAGGGGGTCGCGCCAACGTCGTTGAGGCTCGTCAAACCGAAGTTGATCTTCTTGGTCATGCGCGCGTTGATGTCCGCGCCCTTCGCGACCAGCTTCTTAATCAGTTCCAGGCTGGTCATACTACCCGATCCGTCGGGGGCCGGATCATTGTCGCCGCCGCCTGGCTTGCGGACCGAAGGGATTGCGTGCAGCGCCGTGTATCCAGGGCCGTGGGCGTTCGGGTCAGCGCCGGAATCGAGCAGGAACGCCGCGAGTTCGTAGTGCGCATTTTCCGTCGCAATATGCAGCGCGCTTTGTCCGGCCCGCCCCGGTTTCGGCCCGCCCGGGCGCCCGCCTTGCGGAATCTGCAGCGTTTCGTTCACGTCCGCGCCGGATTTCAATAGCAGGCGGACCATCTCCAGTTTGCCTTCACGTACTGCCAGCAGAAGCGGCGTCATTCCGGAACGGAGGCGAATTTTGAAATCCGCCCCGGCGCGAATCAACTCCCGCGCGGCTTCGACATTGCCTTCCGCGGCCGCCCAGACGATCGCGGTCTGCCCGTGCGCTTCCTTCGCATCCACCTGGGCGCCTTTTGCGAGCAGTGCATGTACAGCCGCGGCATTTCCAGTCCGTGAAGCCGTCATCAGCGGCGTTTCGCCGCCAGGCAGCGCCTGGTTCGCATCGGCGCCATGCTCCAACAGCAGTTCAACCATCGGCGCGTCGCCGTTGGTGCAGGCCTGCGCCAAAATCGTCATGCCATAGCGATTCGCCGCGCCGGGCTTGGCGCCGCCGTCGAGCAGGACCTTCGCCAAGTCGATATCGTCGAGATATGCGGCCCAATGCAGGGCGGTGGTTCCATCCACCTGCGGGACGTTGACGTCCGAATGCGCGGCGATCAGCGACCGCACTGCTGCGCGATCATCCTTCTTCGCGGCGTCGGCGACCTGTGAATCGCCGGCGCAGGCCACAGCGCAGAGAACTGCGGCAAGCCCCGAAAGTGAGATCGCGAGCCGCATCAGAGCGCGGAAGGCTCCTCGATTTCCATCAGCTTGCCGGTGCTGTCGGCAAAGGAATCGAGCCGCACGCCGGCGCGGTCAAGCAACGTCAGGTGCAGGTTCGCCATCGGGGTAATTTCGCGGTACTTCACATAGTGGCCGCCTGCCTTCGGTTTTCCACCCGCCACCACGATCGGCAAGTTGGTGTGGTCGTGTTTATCCGCGTCGCACATGCCGCTGCCGTAGAGCAGAAGGGAATGGTCGAGCAGGTTGCCGTCGCCATCGGGAGACGCCTTCAGTTTCTCCAGGTAGTAAGCGAACAGGCCCATGTGGAATTTATTGATCTCCGCGCACTTCGCCAGCATCCTCGGATTGCCGTTATTATGTGTCAGCGGATGGTGACCTTCGCCGATGCCGATTTCGGTATACGCGCGATTGCTGGTCTCGCGGGCAAGCTGGAACACGATCACGCGCGTCACATCGGCCTGCCATGCCAGAACCTGTAAATCGATCATCAGCTTCGCATGGTCGGAATACTTAGCGGGCACGCCGACGGGCCGGTCGAGATCGGGCAGGTGCGAATCGGCGGTAGCCGCTTCGGCTTTCTGGATGCGCCGTTCGACCTCGCGCACCGAATCGAGATACTCATTCACCTTACCGCGATCGCCGGGGCCGAGCTTGCGTTGCAGGCGCGCGATATCCGACTGCATGAAATCGAGCAGGCTCGCGTTCTTACGCATCTCCGCCAACCGGTCGGCCGAGCTGCCGCCATCGCCGAACAGGCGCTCGAAGACTTTGCGCGGATGCGCCTCGGAAGGAAGCGGCGTGGTGGGCGACGACCACGAAAGGTTGTTTTGATAAACGCAGGCGTAGCCGTTGTCGCACTGACCGACCATCGACATCAGGTCCATCGACAGTTCCAGTGAGGGCAGGCGTGTTTCCTTGCCGAGCTGCTGCGCGGCTAATTGGTCGACCGTCGTTCCCAGGTAGTAGTCGCTGCTCTCGGTCCACTTGGATTTCGCCGCGCTGAGGTACGCAGAGTTCGACGTCGCGTGAGTGCCGGGGTAGGCGTTCCTCAGTTCCAGGTTGTCCACCACGGTGCAGTAATCGCGAACGTTGGCCAGCGGCGAAAGCGTCGGTGACAACTCAGTAAGATCCTTCCCCGGCGGATTCCACATGGGCCGGTGTGCGCCCATGGGCACGTAGAGGAAGGCCAGTCGGCGCGCCGGAGCCGCGATTGGAGTTGCAGCCGGCGCCATGGCATCCAGCAGCGGAAGCGCCAGAGTGGATCCTAATCCGCGAAGGAAGGTGCGGCGCGGCAAAGCTTTCCGGGTGACGATCATTGCGTTCTCCTCATCTCAAATGGCGTACTGTTGACGATACCCAAAACCAGGGACGAAAAACGATAGCCGCCTTCGCGGCTGTCGCGGACAATCTTGCGTATGGCCGGAGCATCGGCGTACGTAACGCCGCGGCCTAGCGAATAAGTCATCAACTTTTCGGTCATGGTGCCGACGAATGCTTCGGGCCGGCTCATCAGCGCCTGCTGCAGCCCGTCGACGCCGCTGAACGTGCTGCCATCGGGCAATCCGCCTGAAGCGTCAATGACCTTGCCGTTCTCCTGCGTGCGCCAGCGGCCGACGGCATCGTAATTCTCCATCGCAAAACCGGCGGGATCCATCAGCTTGTGGCAGCCCGCGCAGACCGGGTCGGCGCGATGTTGCGCCATGCGCTCGCGCATGGAAACAGGTTGCTCAACGCCGTGCGTTGCCGGCAGCTTCGGAACGCCGTTCGGCGGCGGAGGCGGCGCGACGCCCATCAGATTTCCGAGAATCCATTTGCCGCGGTTCACGGGCGAGGTGCGGTCGGCATACGATGTGACCGTTAGAATGCTGCCCTGCCGCAGCAACCCGCCGCGATGCGAACTCTCATCCAGGTCCACACGGCGGAAGCGGGCGCCGTAGACGTTCGGAATTCCGTAATGCTTGGCCAACCGCTCATTGAGGTAGGTGTATTTGGCGCTCAGCAAGTCGAGCACGCTACGGTTCTGCCGAAAGATGTCGTCGAGGAACAGTTCGGTCTCCCGGCGGAATGCCTGCCGCAAATTGTCGTCGAATCCGGCGAAGATCCGCATGTCGGGATTAATCGAGGCGAGGTTGCGCAGGTACAGCCACTGGTCTGCGAAGTTCGTTACCAGGGTACGCGACCGCTCATCGGCAAGCATGCGGCGGACCTGATGTTCGAGTACACCGGGGGCGCGCAGCTTATTCTGAGTGGCAAGATCGAGCAGTTCGTCATCCGGGATGCTGCTCCATAAGAAAAAGGAGAGGCGCGACGCCAACTCGACGTCGTTAATTTTGTACGCGGTCTTCGGCGCGACGCCATTCGGGTCTTGCTCGACGCGGAACAGGAATTCGGGGCTTACCAGCACGGCGCGCAGCCCCATGTCGATGCCTTCGTCGAACGATCCATTGGCTCGCGCTTCTTTATAAAACTTCAGCGGCGCGCGTAGATCGGCATCGGCGACAGCGCGGCGGTAGGCGCGCCGCGTGAGCGTGGCGAAGATCTTCTTAGCGCAGGCCTCTTCGTCGCCAGGGCCACTGGGCTTGCATACCAGGATGCGGCGGCGGCTCGGCGTGTCGCCCGGGCCTCTCGCGTTGTATGGGCCGACGATCCCAATCGAGTAGATTGCCGGCGTGAGCCGCGGATGGCGGTCCATGTTGAAGTGGGCCATGTACGGCTGCCGCCCGCTTTCCAGCACGGAGGACGCTTTCTTCGGCAACGTGGCGGAGACGACGTGCGGGCCCGCCTTCACTGCGAGACGGAAGCTCAAATCCTTATCGATGCCGGAATGGTCGGCGCCGGCGCCCGGCGGCTTCACCGTCACGAAGCGCACGCGCTCCCCATCCAGCATCACTTCGACGTCGTGGCTGCCGGCAATACCCTCGACGTGTTCGTTGCGGTCGCGCTGCAGGCGAACGGTGACGTCGTACTCGGCATCCTGTGGAAACGTATATTTCATGATCATGCCGCCATGGGTGCCGAGCGGCTGATCTTCGAACTGCTGCTCCTGGGTCAAATCGGGCGGGAGGGTCTGGAGATCGCCGCCGGGGGACTTGCCCACGATCCCGAGCGCCAGCATGCTGATGCGCTGAGCGGCTTGCAAGTAGCTTTCAAGTAACGTGGGCGGCAGATTACCGACGGTGACGTTGTCGAAGCCATAGCCCGCTTCATCGCCGGGCAGGATCGATGTAACGTCGATATCGAGCGCCAGTAAATCGCGAATCGCATTTTGATATTCGGTACGGTTCAGGCGCCGGAAGGTGTCGGTGCGGCCAGGGTTCGGATGCGCAGCGGCCGCTGCGTCAAGTTGAGTGGCGAGCGATCCGATAACGGCTTCGTATATTTTCTCGTCGGGCCGCGGAAGTCCGATCGGCGGCATATGGCGGACGCGCAGTTTGCGGACAACTTTCTCCCACTCCTCGGAGTGCTGCCCCACGGGAGCGGTTAGAATCGAATCGAGCACAAAACTGCCCGCTTTCACTTTGCTGTTGTGGCAGCCGATGCAGTATTGGTTGACGACGGTCGAGACCGGGACTTCTGGTGGGGATTGGGTGCGGCCAAGGCGAACGACCGCCTCCGGCACACATAGCACGGCGACAGCAATTGCTACACGTTTCGGCCAGCGGCTCAAACGGCGCCCTCCACAGAATCACCAATTAGTATAGTGCTTCGGCGGTCGCGATACTTGGAGGTGTGGGAGGCCTCGGGTAGTCCTTATAAGCCTCCGAGCGGAGCACGATATTGCTCGTGCCCGTCGGTGGCTCATTAGCTGCGACCATACGAGTGCGTTATCTCGCCTTGGCCCATCCAATATGGGATGCTTTGGCTGAGTGGTCCTTAATCCACAATCCGAGATTCCGCTGTATCGCCAGCTTTTCGAGCAGTTCGCTGCCCAGATCCGCACCGGCCAGCTCGAGCGTGGCGAGCGATTGCCAACCCACTCGCGAATTGGCTGGCCAGCTTGGGCTGAACCGGACTACCATCTCGGCGGCTTACGAACTTCTGGAAGCGGAAGGTTTGATCGCCGGGCAGGTGGGGCGGGGAAGCTTTGTCGCGGGCGGGGAAAAAGAACCGGCGGCAAGACCGCGGGCGGTACCTGGACAGACTGTGAACTGGGGCACGCTGCTCGATCGCGGCGATTCTTTCGCGACAATGGGCGCGGCGATGGGACGTGAAATCAGCTTCGTGATGTCACGGCCTTCACGCGATCTATTTCCGCTGGACGATTCCGGGCGAGCTGCGAAGCGGTACTGAAGCGGCGCGATCTGGCCGAAGCTTCAGGCTGCAAACTGGACACGGAAAGACGGAAAGATCTTTTGCAGATGACGCTTACCGGATTCGGTGTGAAGCTGAGCGCCGAAGCCATCGAGGTTCACGCCACATTGGACGTGCCTCTTCCAAACTAGTTCGGATTAGCCTTCTCGATCTTTTCCACGACCAGGACAGGAAGCGATACGCTCGTTGCCTCCAGCTTCAAACCAAGATCCTTAACCGCGGTAAAAACCGAAGGCCGATCATCGTTATCGCTCAATGAAAAATCCAAATCGAAGACGAATCGACCATTGAGCCCCGTTTTATCAATAACTGGCATACCTACCCGGGGATGAGCTCCGAGATATCCTGCGAGTTCCGCCATTGAAAGCCCCTCTGGACCGTGCAGCGGCTGTCCATTCATTCTGGCGCTCGCTCCGGCACGCTTGGCAGTCGACTCGGCAAGGCGCTTGCCTCCATCCGTGAGCATCAGGGCGAAACCGCGCAGGGCTCGCGTGTCCTCATGAGAAACCATCTTGAACTGCTCAGCGAGCATCTGCTTGGCCCGATCACGGCATTGATCCACATCGACTGGAGTTTCCGTCTTCGCTTCGATGTTGTATCCGGCATCCCAGTCTGAGGCCCATCCGGGAAGACCCAAAATGCGGTTTAGTGGAAGCTGGTAGCTCCAGCGCACAATGAATGCCACGGGGAAACCTATTGAAGTGAAACGCCCGTTCTGGCATTTCACGGTATCCCCGTGATTCCCCCTGACGGACAGCGGCCTGACCGACAGGACGTCAAATCCTTTAGGCGGGCTTTCCGCTTGGTCTTGGGCAACCAACGGAATTGAGAACAACACGACCGTCTTGGCGATATAGTTCATCATAGAGTTCTGCCGGTGATCCGCTCCCCTTTATCCTGCCGAGCACTGGCAGCACGCCTCCAGCATATCCGGTGCGGAAGCATCTGCATTGGACAGGCAAACAACGCCATTTCGGATCAGGTCCGCCAGCAATTCTAAGAGCTGCTGTCGATCAAGTGTTCCTGCCGCCATTTCGAGCAAGGTTCCCACGCGTGTTGCCCGGACTTCCAAAAGGAAGCTTAAGACAGGTTCGGCGGCTTCATGAAACGTGAGAAGCGTTCCATTAACCCCGATGCCGATCAAGGACCCTTCGCTAGGGTGCACGATCTCAATTGGTTGCGAGATGGCGACCGAGATGACTTGGTCTTCCGAGCCCGGTAAGGGCGCGTCAGTGGCACCCCATGGCAAGTTAAACGAAGGCCTGGCAATACAATTTGCACTGGCATCGCGATCAAAGAGGGCGAGAAGATCCTCTCGGGTTGCAGCCGCCTCGAGGTCAGCTTGGACGCTTCGGATGTATTTGCGTCGGAGCGTCGCATCACCGAAATGTGGAATATCCGTTCGAAGACTATCGTTGTGCTCAAGTTGCTTGTTAAGCCAGCTCAGGATGTGCAATCCGGTTCTGACCTCGATACCGACGGTAAGATGGAGCGTTGGCTCATCACATGCCACTGCGGCATGCCACCATCCCCGAGGCATGTACAGCAGATCGCCCTGTTCCAGCGTGCCTTGCCAAGACGGCTCGCCCCCTGGTTTCAGCGCATCCGTTTCCGGTGTGTGCGACAGCGGTGACTCTGTGGTTGGCGTGTATACCGTCCACTTCTTGCGTCCGCTGACCTGCAGAATGAAGACGTCGTGGTCGCGTAGGATTCGGTTGACATCCTCCCACGGCAAACACCTTTGGAAACGATTGGCAGGTCCCGGGACTCTCAAGTATTCCTTATGATAGTAACCGCGAAGGAATTGTTCTGGCGTGATCGGGGCAAGTAATTGTGCGAGATCCAGCATTGTATCCCTCCTTGTTCGCGCCGATATGGCGCTACTCTTTAGCTAATAACTACTCATAATATGACCAACCCTCGACTGCAATGACGCATCGTAAGGCGGCACTAACCCGATGCGGCTGTTTACGAGGCCATATGCACGGAGGTCGGGATCCTTGGTCTCTGCCAATTCCCGGCGCGCTAGAGAGGCAATGGCGGGATCCCGATAGCTCGTCAGCGTCAGCAAGAACCGTGCGGCAACGATCCAAGCCGTTGGCTCCTCGCCCTTCATCTTTGCATTGCTGATGAACTGGACTAACGCGCGAAGCGTAAAGCTGGAGCCCTCGTCACCTGCCAGGTCGTCAACCAAGGATACAAGTTCGCGTGCGCGGCTGGTGAAATCGAACGCGGCCCCTTGGGGAGCCAAGGGAGCCTCCAAGAAAGCTTGCAGTTGCGCCTCAAACTTAGATCGCGCTTGCGCCGAGCCGCCCTCGCGCAGCCTAACGGCAGCGGAACGCAACTGTTGATAGGGTGCCGTGTCGCCGTTGTACATAGCCCTTGGCTCCGGGAGACGGTACTTTACGTCGCGCGAGGTCACAGTGACTTCGGGAACAGACAACGCACTCGCAATTTGGTTGGTTGACCGCAGGGTCGCTTGCGTGAGAGGGTCCGTATGCCCATGAGGACTTTGAATATCCGCACAGCGGCTTTCATGCAATTGACGACTTACAAATCCGATGTAGGCGCGCCCAATGCGTTGGCGCTCGGACATGGAAAACATCTCGCGGGCACCTTAGGAACTGTCTAGAAATAAGCTAGTCAGCAAGATGGGTAGCGGGGTTCGATTTCGTAGTTCCAGTCACCGTGAAACTTGTCGCGGCGGATTTTCACCTGGGCAAGGTCCGCGTCCGATATTTTGATCCCAGACTGATAGGTTTCGGTATTCAATTCAGCATGAACCTTGAGACCCGTTTTGGTGGTCGTTGCCGCAATCAGATTTACGATGGTCTGGAAGCTGCGGAGGGGCTTTCCCCTCCAGTTTTGGGTGATGTAAGAGAATAGCCGATGTTCAATCTTGTTCCACTTGCTGGTTCCCGGCGGGAAGTGACACACCGCGATGCGCAGCCCGGTTTCGTCAGCTAGCTTCTGTAGTTCGATTTTCCAGAGCCGCAAGCGCGAACCGTTGCTGCCGCCAGCATCGGCGGTAATCAGCAGACGAGTGGCTTTCGGATAGGCGGGACGTCCCATAGTCCGCCACCAGCGACGGATCGTCTCCACGGCGAACTCGGCGGTATCGCGATCCATTCCTACACTTACCCAGCCGCTGTTGTGGCCCAAGTCGTATATTCCGTAAGGCGTAGCGCGGCCTAATTCGGGATCGACAAAGTCATGGACCCGCACCGTCTCCGGCTGGCCTTTGGGCCGCAGTTCGCGCCCGCCATTCTTGAAGTTGCCCACCAACTCTTTCTTTTTGGTGTCCACCGAAATCACCGGCTGGCGGCGGCCCAAACTCCACTTCACTTTGCCGTTCAGATGCTCAAACTGAGCATTGCGGTCAGGGTGATCCGAGCCTTCCTTCGTCTTCCGGTTGGCCTGCAAGCTGTAGCCCAGTTCATGCAGCAGATCGGCGACAACCTGATGGCTGATCTGATGCTTCATCCGCTTCAACTCCTCCGTCAACTGCCGCACGCTTTTACAGGTCCATTGCAGGGCCGCTTGCGGGTCGCCGCGCGTAGTGGATTCCAGTAAGGACTCCAGATCGGTCCTCAAAGACAAGTCCTTCTCGGTGGCTCTCTTTCGTCCCCCACCCTCTTTGCGCACGCGTCCCGGAGCCAGTTTGGTGGGTTCCTTCAGCTCGGTGAGCCCCTGACGAATCACTGGCCGGGATACCCCTGTTGCTTTGGCAACGATGGAGATCCCGCCTTTGCCGATTGCCTGACTCTCTGCCGCCGCTAGTAGCCGCCTCGACCGCTCGTCCAGCACAGTCTTCAGAACAGCAAAACGAGCGGTGATCGCAGCAATGTCAGCCACTGCAACCAGTGTACGCTAAAACATTTCTCAATGGAAATGTTATTTCTAGACAACTCCTAATGATACGAAGCCCTGATCAAGGCGTAGTTGTGTGTTCAGTACTTCAAAGACCCGATCTGATACTTGCGTTCCTGACAGAACTGAGACGGTCTGCTCCGCTACGCGGCGGTAGAACGCCGCCGGTAACCCGCTGGTGCTGCTCACCTCGTCGAGCAGTCCGGCAAGTTGTTGCGGTCTGCGCGCCGATGCTACCACCGTTTGAATGTCTGACGGAAATAATAGAAACAACGTCCGATAATATCCGCGTCCGGCATAACCGATGTGAACTTCGCCGCAGCCGACGATAGTGGATGGTCCCCCACTCAAGAGGCGCGATAAGAGACTTTGGCTTCCCTTTGGTTGGGAACGGCGCATTCGGGTGAGAGTGCGGAGTTGTATAGACGTACGATCAAAACCAAAATCCGAGAGCATCTGCTCGAACTGGACGGCTAAGCCCAGCGAAGCCACAGGAGCCAAGACCGTCGGATAGTCCCTTTGCGCCTCAGGTGCCCGGTCGAAAATATTTCTCAGGTATCGATCAACGCTTGTATCCTTATCATCCGCATTCGCAATTGCAAGAATGAGATCCGCTGCTATCTCGATGTGGGACAGGTTCGCGCACTGCGAAAGCTCTGGATCAGAGAAGCGAGCGGCCGCTGGCGAGGAGGATGATGCAATACTTGCGAGAGCTAAGACGGCGAGGGGGAGCCGGAACCGGTTCCTCCCCCGATGTTGCTCTTCGGCGGCTGGACTGGGGACATGCATATTCTGCCTCGGTCGGTTCTGTTCAGCTCGATTGAGCCGATAAGTCACCTTTTTACTGCAACAAGCATGTGTAGTAGCCGTCGTTATTGGGATTTCCATTCTGGATATACGTCCAGTTGCAACTCGGACAATGGTCGGTACACTGACTATTGCCACTGCCCGCTGTCCCGTCGCAACCGGGACAGGAAGAGAGGCTTCCCCCGATTGCAGGCCGTTGTACAGCGCTTAGCGTAGCGAAACCGAGAGCAATAGCCCGCTCCCGTGCCGACGCCCAGAAAGAGCCGCTCGATCTTCGGACGGTCTCCAATCGTCGTTGATTTGTCTTTAGTTGACATTCGTTTGTGTCTCCTTTCGTTCGATAACAGAGCGAAACTGCATCTAATCGATTAATTACTCACATGAGCAGCGTATGAATCCTAATTTCAATCAGTAAAGCCTGTGCGCCAGACAACTCTCCTGTCCATCTTCCGAGCACGCGACCGCTTCTCCCGATGAGCATTACGGTGGGCGTTGGCCGTAATAATTCGGAATAGGGAAGGGTCGTCAGCGATGAGGTGATGACGCTGCTTGGGTGAATTCCGCTATTCTCTAACTCGACGAAGAATACGGCCCTCCACCCTCGTAGACAATGCCATCGACTGTGGGTATGCTGCGGAGCAAATTAGGCCAAGTGTTCAGGGCCGAGTTACAGTAGGCACACCCGCGTTGTATAGATAGGATCAGCGTAGGCCGCTGCCTGGGAAATTTGAGAGATAGACTTGCGCCCGTATTGGCATGGACTTCCGGTAGGATGCAAGCGGTGGATGAAGCATCGAGACCTGCAAGCGCCGACTGCAAAGCGGTTCGCACGCTAAAATTTTCGCGCGCAAGATACACAAGCCATGCCGACAATATGACGACACCGAGGGCCAGAAACTTTGTCATTTCTAACCGCTGGTTAGAAATGCTACGCCCTCGGCGCGTCTATGTCAATAAGAAAGATCGGCGGGACTGTTCATTTTATATCACTGCCGTCCCGGCTAAACTCCTCGAGTGCGAATAATCTCCGTTCAGCAGCGGGTTACGAACAATACTATCAACCTCTGTCTTTCGCTTTTCCCGCGGGCGAAATTCCTTCAGCAGAAGGCCGCCGTCAGAATGCACACGCTGCTCGACCTTCGCGGCAATATCCAACGTTTATTGGGTTACAGACGGCAAAGTATCGGACCTGTCTGCGGCCGTCCAATATGGTATGCTTTGGCTGGGTGGTACTTAATCCACAGTCCGAGATTCCCCTTTATCGTCAGCTTTTCGAGCAGATCGCTGTGCAAATTCGCACGGGGCAGCTTGAGCGCGGCGAGCGGCTGCCACCCACTCGCGAATTGGCTGGCCAGCTTGGACTGAACCGGACTACCATCTCGGCGGCTTATGAACTTCTGGAAGCGGAAGGGTTGATCGCCGGGCAGGTGGGGCGGGGAAGCTTTGTCACGGGCGAACCGCCAGCAAAGCAGCCGGGGCGACCACGCACCGTGAATTGGGGGACGCTGCTCGATCGCGGCGATTCTTTCGCGATGACGGGCGCGGCGATGGGACGTGAAATCAGCTTCGTGATGTCGCGGCCTTCGCGCGAGCTGTTTCCGCTGGACGATTTTCGCGCCAGCTGCGAAGCCGTGCTGAGCGCGCACGATCTGGCGGACATTCTGCAGCTCGGTTCTCCCAGCGGATACGAGCCCCTGCGGCGCTATCTGTTGGAAGAGGCGCGCGCGCAGAACCTGGCGGCGCCGGGCGACGATCTCATGATCACCAACGGCTGCCAGCAGGCGCTCGATCTGATCGGCCGCGTTCTGCTGCGGCCCGGCGACACGGTGGCGGTTGAAGATCCGGTCTATCCGGGTCTGAAGAACCTGCTCTCCGGGATGGGCGCGCAGCTGGCGGGCATTCCGGTGGGCGCGGACGGCATGGACATCGCGCAACTCGAGCGCGTGCTGGAGCGGGAGCGGCCGCGCTTGCTGGTGGTGACTTCGAACTTTCAGAATCCGACCGGGCGCCACCCTGCCGGAGGCTTCGCGCCGCGCGCTGCTGACAGGTGCGCGCGGGCGAAGGGCGTGCCGGTAGTGGAGAACGACGCCTACGGCGAACTGCGCTATGAGGGCGAGCCGGTGCCGGCGATCAAGCAATTGGACGATCGCGGCGGCACAGTGCTGCTGCGCAGCTTTTCGAAGGTCAGTTTCCCGGGTCTGCGGGTGGGCTGGGCGCTGGGCCCAAAGCCGCTGATCGACCGCATGCGCCAGGCGAAGGAAGCGTCCGATCTGCATACCGACCAGCTTTCGCAAGCGGTGCTGTTGGAATTCGCGGAATCGGGCCGGCTGGCGGCGCACCGCGCGCGCGTGTTGGAAGCGGGCGCGCGAGCGGCTGCGCGCGACGCTGGATGCCTGCCGCGAATATTTGCCCGCCGGCACGCGCTGGACGCGTCCGCAGGGCGGCATGAACGTTTGGGTGCGGCTGCCGCGAGCCGCTGGACGCCGCGCGAGCTTTTGCCGCGCGCGCAGAAGGAAGGCGTGGCGTATCTGCCGGGCCGGTATTTCGCGGTGTCGCGGCAGGAGCCGGGCGCATTGCGGTTGAGTTTTGCGGGCTTGCCGCCGGAGGAGATCCGGCGAGGCGTGGCGGTTTTGGGCGAATCGTCGCGGCGGAAATGGATGCGGCGTCGCAGAGCTTCGAGCCCGCGCCGGCGATGGTTTGAGAGGTTAAGATTCACCGCGAGACGCCGAGGCGCGGAGAATAACGATGATTCTCCGCGTCTCAGCGTCTCTGCGTGAGAACTTTTGGAGGAGCAGCGATGTTTCAGTTTTCGAGCGAGCAGTTTCGAGTAAAGGTCGGCTTGGCGGAGATGTTGAAGGGCGGCGTCATCATGGACGTCACCAACGCCGAGCAGGCCAAGATTGCGGAAGATGCCGGCGCGTCGGCGGTGATGGCGCTGGAGCGCGTGCCGGCGGATATCCGCAAAGAGGGCGGCGTGGCGCGCATGGCCAGCATCGCCAAGATGGAAGAGATCATGGCGACCGTCACCATTCCGGTGATGGCCAAGGCGCGCATCGGCCACTTCATGGAGGCGCGGATTCTGGAAGCGCTGGGCGTGGATTACATCGACGAGAGCGAAGTGCTCACGCCGGCCGACGAAGAGCACCACATCGACAAGAACGATTTCAAGGTTCCGTTCGTGTGCGGCGCGCGCAATCTGGGCGAAGCGCTGCGGCGCATCGCCGAAGGCGCGGCCATGATCCGCACCAAGGGCGAAGCGGGCTCGGGCAACATCGTGGAAGCGGTGCGGCACATCCGCACCATCGTCAAGGAGATGAAGCAGCTCACGGTGCTGGGCAAGGAAGAGCTGGTGCACGAGGCCAAGAAGCTGCAGGCGCCGCTCGAACTGGTGGAGTGGGTGGCGGAGCACGGCAAGCTGCCGGTGCCGAACTTCTCGGCGGGCGGCATCGCCACGCCGGCCGATGCGGCGCTGGTGATGCAGCTGGGCGCCGAGGCGGTGTTCGTGGGCTCGGGCATCTTCAAATCGTCGCGATCCGGCAGGCGCGCGCCAACGCCATCGTGAAGGCGGCCAAGAACTACAACAATCCCGAGAAGCTGCTCGAAGCCAGCCGCGAGCTGGGCGAAGCCATGCCGGGCCTGGATATTTCGAAGATGCCGGAAGCGGAGCTGCTGCAGACCCGAGGCTGGTAATGAAGAAGGTCGGCGTGCTCTCGCTGCAAGGCGATTTCGCGGCGCACGGCGCGGCGCTGGAACGCGCCGGCGCCGAGCCGGTGTTTGTGCGCGAGCGCGCGAACAGTTCGACGGACTCGACGGGCTGATCATTCCCGGCGGCGAGAGCACCACCATGCTCAAGCTGCTGCGCTACGAAGGGCCTCTTCGACGCGCTGGCGGAGTTCGGCCAGCGCAAGCCGGTTTTCGGCACCTGCGCCGGCGCGATCCTGCTGGCCGAAGGAAGTTGCGAATCCGCGCGCAGGAGAGCCTCGGGCTGATGGATATCGCGGTGGAGCGCAACGCCTACGGCCGCCAGATCGACAGCCGCGTGACGCGAGATCGAGCCGGAGCCCGAGTTCGCAGCGCGCACGGCGCCCGGCAAACTGGAAGCGGTATTCATCCGCGCGCCGATCATCCGCCGGATCGGGCCCGGCGCGAAGGTGCTGGCGCGATACCAGGGCGATCCGGTGCTGGTGGAACAGGGCCGGCACCTGGTGGCCACGTTCCATCCCGAACTGACCGCCGACGCGCGCGTACACCGCTGTTCCTGGAGAAACTGTGACGCACGGCGCAAGAAGCGAGTCCTTTTCGTTTGCATTGGCAATTCCTGCCGCAGCCAGATGGCGGAAGGCTTCGCGCGCGCCTATGGCTCGGACGTGCTGATCGCCGGCCAGCGCGGGGCTGATGCCGGCCTCCGCGCGTGGCGCCCGACACCGCAGCGCGCCATGGTCGAAAAGAACATCGACCTGCGCGACCATTTTCCCAAGCATATCCGGCAACTGGGACGCGCGCATTTCGACCTGGTCGTCAACATGAGCGGCGTGGACTTGGAAGGTTCCCGGCGAGTGCGTCATTCCATGGGACTGTCGCCGACCCGATTCGCGCCACCTATCGAGCGGCATTGCGAAATTCGCGATGAGATCGAGCGCCTGGTGATGAACCTGGTGCTGGATCTGCGCCGGAAGAATCCCGACAGCGCTTCCAACGGCGGCATGTGAAACGTTTGATTTACCGTAGTGGCGCCGCGATTGCAAATCGAGTTGTGAAGGTGCGCCACTGCAACGTAATCGAAAGGAGTATAAATGTCTGAAAATCTGGTTTGCGATAAATGTGGACAGAAGTTCAATAACCAGCAGGACCTTCAGAAACACGCGCAAGATTGCACGGGCAAGGGCGTCAACAAAGCGGCACGGGCCGCCCGATGACGCATGGCGCCGGGGGCCAGAATCCGTCGCGATAGGCAAGGCCTTTTTGAGGGCGGCCTCCGTCCTGGGGCCGCCTCTTTTTTGCGGAATTTTTAATGGCCGATCATTCCCCTCATTCCGCGCCCGATCAAGCTTCGAGCGCAATAGGGCGAAATATTGAGGCGATCGTTAAACTGGAAGAATCCTTCGGTAGGAATCGGACGGCAGCCGAACGCTTCGCCGATTGGATCGCAAATTTTTCCGGGAGCCTTAAGTTTATTGCAATCCACCTCGTCTTCTACGGATTGTGGATTCTGATCAATTCCGGTAAGGCTCGATGGCTTCCGCGCTTCGATCCGTTCCCCTTCTTGCTGCTAAGCGTGGTGGTTTCTCTGGAAGCGATTTTTCTTTCCACCTTTGTGCTTATTAAGCAAAACCGCATGAGGTAAGCCGCGCCGATCAGCGGGCGCATCTCGATCTTCAAATCAATCTCCTCGCGGAGCGCGAAATGACGCTGATGCTGCAAATGTTGCAGCGTATCTCGATTCGATTGCAAGTGAGCGCGCCGAATGAACAGATCGAGGAGTTCGCGGAGGAGACCTCGGTGGAGGCAGTGGCTGAGGAACTGCGCGCAGAAACTGCCGGACGATTAACCTCGCCCAACGCGTAACCCCGGCTCGCTAAGCCCCATATCTAAAGCGTGTAGTGAAGCGGTGCGCTGCCGTACAACGGCGCAGTGGTTGCAATTTCCATGGTGGAGGATAACGGAATATGTTGCTGCTACTGATCATTTTGATCGTGTTGTTATTTGGCGCAATGCCCGCATGGCCATATAGCCGCGGCTGGGGATACTATCCGAGCGGCGGGTTGGGACTGGTGGTCTTGATCCTGGTAATTATGCTGCTAACGGGAGAATATAAGAAGGCGTAACTACGGCTCAACCCAGATGGGCACTTTGTTACTTTCGTGGCCATCGACGGTTAGGTGCAGTTCCGACATGCCCGCGTTAGTGATGGATGGCAGTTGCAACTCCACCAAGTAGAAAGCCGATGTGGCCCGGCGCAAGCGTGGCGCGCGTGACCTGGAGCGGCGCGCCATCCAGCGGGCATGAACCGGGACTGTGACGGCAGGGGCGTTTTCAGGAGCGGGAACGCCTGCTGGCCAATCGGGATGCACTCGGCCCAGGCCAGTGGCCAAAACAGCCACGCGTCCGTTAGAATGCGCGGCGTTTTTAAATCAAGTGGCAGATTGGTGTCGGCGTCGTAGATCATGGGAACGGCTGCCTGCGCCAAGCAGAATGGCCGGGTGAAACCGGTTGCATCGGGAGAGTCGCAGTGAGCCGGCCGCCACAGTGTCGAGTGCCAGGGCGACATTCGGGCCAGTGGCGTCGAACGGAATTTGAATTTGCGATCCATTTTCATTCGCCATCAGCACGGGATATTTCAGATTTCCGTCTCTCGCCGAATTGACGTCGCGCCAAGCACGCTCAACAGTGATCCAGGAGCGGCTGGCCGTACGGTGGAATCGGCTGCATCGACGATGCGCCAGGACGCGGACGGATATGTGGAGCGGAGGCGGCATAGACACCATATCCTTCAAGCGAAATATAAAGTTGTACGCCCGCCGGATCTAGGCGCACATCTGTTGCTGGTACTTGCGGGAAGTTGGCCGGTAAGATTTTGCCAGCATGTGTTGATCGCTGCGGTTTCGAGATCGGCATGTGCCGAAGAAGACGCCTTTGTCGGTGGCAACGTAGATGGATCCGAAGCGCGATCTGCCGTAATGCCATGAGCGGGACATTGGGCAGCTGGGTGAATCAAGGGTGTACCAGATGGCGCCGAAATCGAAGGTGTGCAGCACATGCGGTCCGTTGCCGCCAGCGCCGCCAAAGCCACATTGGGCTCGAGGAATCGACGAAGATGCTTTCGCACGGGCGCCGCCCGCTGTGTGCGGCAACGAATCGAAACTCTTTCCGCTATCACGCGAAACCCAGATGCGTCCGTCTTTCGAACCCGCGTAAACCAATGCTTTTGATGCCGCCACCGAGCGAATATCGGCGCCCAGCAAGCCGGAATAGCGCTGTCGCGGCAGCCTGATTTGCGACGCGAGATCGTTCGCTGCGGAAATCTGCCATCCGCCGGCGCCGGGAGGCAATTCCAGTTCCCCCAAGCCATCGGCCGCGATGCGCGTTCCCGCAGTGCCCGTAGGGGTCGAGAAATCGATGCGCTCGAAGCGCAAATTGGGAAACTGCAGGTTCAGGCCGGCTCCAGGTGAGGCCGCCATCAAGCGAACGCCACACGCCGTAATCGTTGGCTGCGACGATCTGGTTCGGATCTGCCGGCGAAACCGCACGCTGTGCTGCGCGACACCGATGACTGAGCGTCCATGGTAGCCCGTAAGGCTGGTCCAGCTGTGGCCGCCATCGATGCGAGCGCGAGACTGGCGGCCTAGTCCGAAGATGGCGTAGCGATCGCCGGAAACGGTGACAATCTGCGCGCCGGATTCGGGGCACGCCGCGGTGGCAAGGGCCTGCTCGATTGGGGGGATTTCCACGTCAGATGTTCAGGAACCCAGGATTCGAAATCGGCGGTCTGAAAGACCTTGCCGGAAACGGTTCGCGCGAAGAGAACGCCGCCGGGGGAAAACCAGACGCGATTGACCGGGCCGGTGGCCGGGGAAGCGAGCGGCCAGGTCGACCGTCGCGCCGCCAATTCTCCGCCAATCCGGCGCGGTTTGCGGCGGACGCCAGAGCTACCAAAGATAGTATAAAACCGGCGACACGCGTTGTTCCCTTATGACACACGATCAGCTCCCATTCTACCCTAAGCCGTTGGCCGCCTTTGACAACAAATGACTGAAATTACGTACTTTGTGAGTGAACTTTAATGGCGGGCACACAGTTGCTTTGCAGGTTTGATGCTAGACTAAAGCAGCTTGGTATGAGGGTGAGGTTTTTCACGCCGCGGCTCGATCTCTCAACCGATCACCGGCAACGCGCAATGCCGGTTCGCGCCTTATGGATGGCGCTGGCGGGGGTGCTTTGTCTGCAGCCGTTGAGCGCGCAAGACCGGGGCGCAGCGACGATCGAGCAGATGCTCGGGACAAGTGTCGTTGATGGAAGACAAGCATCCGGGCCGGCCGCTTTTCGTGGGAAATGTGGTGAGGGCGCAGCAGACGATCGTCACCGGACCCGATAGCTACGCCAAGTTCCGCCTGCCGGATAACAGCACCTTCGAAGTTTTTGAAAAATCGACGGTCCAGTTTCCACGCCGATCACGGCTGGTCGTATCTGATGAACGTGATCCTGGGCGCGTGAAGATCTTCATCGATCATTCCAAAGGGCCGAACTCCAACAGCGTCACCACGCCAACCGCGGTGATTTCGGTGCGCGGAACCGTCTTCGACGTGATCGTGGAAGATACCGACGGCACCACGTTTGTGGTGTGCGACGAGGGCGCGGTCCAGGTCCGCAATCTGACGGCCCCGGGCGGCGAGCCCATCCTGCGTCCGGGCGATTCGATCCGCATTTTCCGCGGCCAGGGTCTGATGGGCAAGCAGATTAATAAAGACCCGATCTTTCAAGGAATCCTGAGGGCGGCGCGCGATGCGATGCAAGTGGCGCTGCAAGGGAGAGTTGGCGGCGTCGGGCCCGGCATCGGCGGCACTCCGGTTCCGGCAGGCGGCGCCGGCGGCGGCGCGCAAGGCGATAAAGGCAAGGGAGGCGCTGCGCCTCCGGCCGCTCCTCCGGCTGCTCCGGGCGGAAACGGCCACTAGCCGCTACGTTGAACCGTTCCCGCTGGCGTCCGATTCTTACTTACCTGATGGAAACGGAGGCGCACGTGTATGCGCTCGCCATCGCGGCCAGCGTGCTGCTTTCGTTTTATCCGTTTCTCACGGTGATGCTGTCGCTCTGCCGCAACGTGCTGCATTGGCCGGCGGCGGTGCAGGCGATCTACGTGGCGCTGGACGATTATTTTCCCGGCGATCTCGCCGTTTTCTTGCGCAACAATGCGCCGCGCGCGAAGTTTCAGGTCGGCTCCATGTTTCTGCTGCTGCTGACGGCGAACGGCGTCTTCGAGCCGCTCGAAGTGGCGCTCAACCGCGCATGGGGCGTGGCGAAGAACCGGCCGTATTGGAAGAACCAACTGGTGGCGCTGGGCATGATTTTCGCGTGCGGGTCGCTGGCGTTGCTCTCACTGATCGTTTCCGCGCTCAAACGGCGTGGATCAATCAGTGGGCGGCGCATGCCAGCGCGGCGGTGTGGCTCAACCTGCTGGTCTTCAAAATCGCCGCGCTACCGCTTTCGATCTTCGCGTTGTTTCTGGTCTATTGGCTGCTGCCGAACCGAAAAATCGACCCGCGCAGCGCGTGCCGCGGCGGCGATCCTCACCGGAATTGTGCTCGAAGCGCTGAAGTATCTCAGCCTGCTGGCGTGGGGATTCATGCAGGCCAAGATCCGCGCGGAGTACGGCGTGTTCCAGCATTCGGCGACGATTCTGCTGTGGAGTTTCATGTCGGCGATGATCGTGCTGGCGGGCGCGGATTGGAGCGCGCGGCGCAGCCAGCGGGAGAGACCAATAGCCCACCCCACCCCGCTTTAATGTGTGTTGCATTTGTGTTATCTTAATTGCATGGCGTCATCCACCTCGAGTTTTCGCATTCCGGATGAATTGAAGCTGCGCCTCGAAGCCACAGCCCGCAGGATGAATAAGGGAAAGAACTGGATTCTCAATCGCGCGCTTGAGGAGTACCTGGAGCGGCATGGGCGAGAGAGTTTGGCTGCAGAAGCGCGGCGTCAGTCGCTACTTGCCAGCCGCCAGCCTTGGGAAGATCAACTCGCATGGGAAGAGACTGTGGCCGAGACGTGGAATGAGTGAGGCGCGCTTGCGTCGCGGCGACGTCGTGCTTTCCGTGCTTGCGGGGGACTACGGAAAACCCCGGCCAACAGTCGTCGTGCAATCGGATTTATTCAACGGAAGTCATGAAAGTATTGTCGTCTGCCCGATCTCTTCGAAGATTACCGGACTCTCACTGTTTCGTGTGCCCCTCGACGCAAGTGAAATGACTGGCCTCGAAAAGGATTCCGAGGTTATGGTGGATAAGATGGGGGCCGCGAGCATTAGCCGAACCCGCAATCGGATATGGCGGCGAAGCGCGCAAAGCGCCGTGGAGCGGCCTCGGCCTCTGGCTGGAGCTGCCGGAATAGATCACGGCACGAAGCGGTAGCCCACGCCGTGCACCGTCAGGAAATGGCGGGGCGTGTTGGGGTCGGGCTCGAGCTTCTGCCGCAGCTTCACCACGTGCGCATCCACGGTTCGCGTGTTGGGAAAGAATTCATAGCCCCAAACCGAATTCAGAATCATGTCGCGCGTCAGCGGGCGGTCGGGATTCTGCAGAAAGTAGCAGAGCAGGTTGTACTCGGCGGGCGTGAGCTTCAGTTCTTCGCCCTTGCGCGTGACGATGCGGCGCTCGAAATCGACTTCGGTATCGGAGAAATGCACCACCTTGCGCGCGTCGGGCGAGGTGCGGCGCAGCACGGCGCGGATGCGCGCCATCAGCTCGCGCGTGCCGAACGGCTTCACCACGTAATCGTCGGCGCCGATTTCGAGCAGCAGCACTTTGTCGAGTTCGTCGCCCATGGCGCTGAGCACGATGATCGGCGTCTTCACGCTGCGCGGCGCGCAGCTGCTTGCAGATCTCGGTGCCGCTCATGCCGGGCAGGCGCAGATCGACCAGGACCAGGTCGGGCTTGAGGGTCACGGCCTTTTCGAATCCGGCGCGGCCGTCGCCGGCCAGCACGGCGCGGAAGCCTTCCTGCTCCAGCATCACCCCGATGGTGTCGCGCAGGCTCTCGTCGTCATCGATCACGAGGATGGTCTGCATTGCGGTAGTATTGATTGTACCGGATCTAACGAGAAGCTCCTTCCTCCTAGACGCGTAAATTTCAATCCTATGCGACGTAACGGTAATCGGAACAGGATATGTGGGCACGGTCACGGGCGCTTGCCTCTCCTACCTCGGCCACCATGTGACGTGCGTCGATACCGATGAGACCAAGATCGCGAAGCTGAAGCGCGGCGAATCGCCGATCTACGAACCGCACCTGGAAGCGATGATCGCGCTGGCGGCGGCGCGCGGCGGCATCGAATTCACCACGGAGATCGGGCCGGCGGCCGCGGCGAGCGACGTGATTTTCATCGCGGTCGGCACGCCGCCGCTGCCCAACGGCGAGCCAATCTGGCATATCTGGAAGCGCCGCGCGCGGCATCGGCGCTGCGATGCGCGGATGAGACGAATCGCGTTTCGCGTGGTGGTGAACAAGTCGACGGTGCCGGTGGGCTCGGGCAACCTGGTGGAAACGCTGGTGCGCGAAGGCATCGGAAGAGGCGCGGCGCGGCGAGCGTATCCGTTTCGGCGTGGCCAGCAATCCGGAGTTTCTGCGCGAAGGCAACGCGGTGGCGGATTCGCTGTATCCCGACCGCATCGTGGTGGGCGCGCAGGACGCGCAGACCCTGCGCGCTGATGCGCGAACTCTACGCGCCGCTGGTGAACGCAATCGTTCGAACCGCCGCCGGGCGTTCCGCGGCCGGCGGGCATGACCTCCGCGCCGCTGGTGACGACCTCGCTGACCAGCGCGGAGATGATCAAGTACGCGGCCAACGCGTTTCTGGCGATGAAGATCGGCTTCGCCAACGAGATCGCCAACATCTGCGAGCGCGTGGGCGCCGAGGCGCCGGAAGTGATGACGCGGCATCGGCCTCGATTCGCGCATCGGCTCGAAGTTCCTGAACGCGGGCGTGGGCTGGGGCGGAAGTTGCTTCGGCAAGGATGTCAATGCGCTGCTGCACACGGCGCGCGAGTACGGCTACGAAGGCCGGCTGCTGCAGGCGTCGCTCGACGTCAACGCGGCGCAGCGCCAGGTGGTGATCCAGAAGCTGCAGGAGAAGCTCTACATTCTCAAGGGCCGCACCATCGGGCTGCTGGGGCTCGCGTTCAAGCCGGATACGGACGATCTGCGCGACGCGCCCAGCCTGCATATCGTCGAGCGGCTGCTGCAGATGGGCGCGCGCGTGAAGGCCTACGACCCGATCGCCATGGACGCCTGCCGCGCGCAGCACCCGCTGCTCAAAATCCAGTATTGCGATTCGGCGCTCGAGTGCGCGCGCGAAGCCGATGCGGTGGTGCTGGTGACGGAGTGGGCGGAATTCCGCAAGCTCGATCTGCAGAACGCTGGCGAACGCGATGACGCAGGCGGTTCTGATGGACGGGCGCAATATCTTCAATCCGGACGATGCGGTGGCCGCGGGATTCGACTACGCCGGCATCGGCCGCAGGCTGCGTGGACAGACCGCCAAACGCGAGGGCGCGGTGCATTTCTGATGGCCTTCGAACGCGTTTGTTCCATGTCTGAGTTGCCCGTGAATTCCGCGCTGGAAGTGCTGGTGCGCGACGAGCCTTACGCGATCTGCAATGTGAACGGAGAAATCACCGCGCTTTACGGCATTTGCCCGCACGCGGGGGGTCCGCTGGGCCAGGGGCAGGTGGAAGAATCCGGGCGCATTGTTTGTCCGTATCACATGTGGGAGTTCGATTGCCGGACAGGCCGCAGCGCCTTTGTGCAGACCATGGGCGTGCCCACTTATGCGGTGAAGGTGGAAGGCGGCGAGGTGTTCGCCGATTTGCCGTAGCAGTTCCGCATGCCTGAGTTACCCGAAGTAGAAACCGTTACCCGTTCCATCGCTCCGCTGGTTGGCAGGCGCATTGTGTCCGCCGAATTCCGCTGCCTGCGCATTTTGCGCGGCGGCGATCCGGACCGCATGTCGGCCACCCTGGCGGGCAAGAAGATCGCGGCTGTGAAGCGGTACGGCAAGTTCATTGTCGTCACGCTGGGCGGCGGCGGTGGATACTTGACCATCCACTTAGGCATGACGGGCCGTCTGCTGCTGGGCGGTCCAACGGGTAAGCACACGCACGCGATATTTTACGCTCGACCGCGGCGTCCTGCTGTACGACGATAGCCGCCAGTTCGGATGCATCGAGCTATCCGCCGAATTTCCGAAGCGCGTGGCGCGGTTGGGGCCGGAGCCGCTCGAGATCGGCGTGGAAGAGTTCATTGCCGGATTGAAGCGGCGCAAGACCAGCGTCAAGGCGCTCTGTTAAATCAGGCGTTCGTGCGCGGCATCGGCAACATCTACGCCGATGAAGCGCTATTTCCGGGCTGGAATTCACCCGCCGCGCTTGGCCGTCGCGATTGCGCGCGGAACGGGCGCGGAAGCTGCACGCGGCGATTGTCGAGGTGCTCTCCAAGCCATCGAAGCTGGCGGATCGTCGATCTCGGATTACGTCGATGCTGAAGGACGCAAAGGGTTTTTCCAGTTTCAGCACCGCGTCTATCAGCGGACCGGCGAGCCTGCGTGACAATGCGGCGCGGCGGTAAAACGGATGGTCAGTCGCGCAGCGTTCCTCGCATTTTTGCCCTAATGCCAGAGGCGTTAACGGCAACACAAGCTTGAAACCGTACGTGAAGCGCGCCGCGTCCTTTGGTGCAACGGGCGCTTTTGGCCTCAACCGGCCTGTTTTCATGGATAATGAGTCAGTGCGCAATTCGTAAAATATAGGAGAGATATCAAGTGAAGCTTATTCGCCTACCTTCCGCTGGTTTTTGCCGGCGCTTTTTGTATTTCCTTTGCTAGCGCGCAAAGTACCTTCGACATCAACATGGGCTTTGGCGCCGTTTCCGATTCGGCGGCCTAGTACGGGCATCGACAGCACGACATTATTGAAATGCCCGCTGGGGGCAGCACGACTTGCGTGCAGACTCCAAGCCTCAGTGCATTCATGTTAGGCTTCGGTGGCAATTTGATGCTTTGGAAGCACTTCGGCGCGGGCGCGGAAGTTAGTCTCCAGCCCGGCAAACAGGATTATTTTCGCTTCCCACGGCGGGCACCGGTCTTACTTCGGATGTGATTCAGTCGCGCATGACGTTTTACGACGTCAACGGTATTGCGGTACCGGTGCGTACGAAGAAAGCGTCGCTGCAGTTTACCGGCGGCATCGGCGTCGCTGAACCTGCGTTCTATGAAAACCAGAGTTCCACCACGGCGCTCACGGGCAGCCAGAATTTAGCCAATTTCCGGCAGCTCCAACCACTTCGATGTGCACGGCGGAGCGGGCGTTCAGGTCTATCTGACCGATCACGTCTTCGTGCGGCCGCAGTTCGACCTGCACTAGGTCCATAATCTGTAGCCAGTTCGGGCGCAGCACGCGTTCTGGAAGGAACGGTTTGGCTCGGTTATAGCTTCGGCGGACAGTAAGCAGAGGTGTGCATTCTTGCGCGACCGGGCGCGCGCGCTTACTGCACCGCGCGAGCGGCTCCGCCGGTCGAGGTCTTCCATTTTACCGGCGGATTGTAGTAGAGAATCCGTCTGGCAGTTCTCGCAGGTCATCACTTCCGTGCTGCGCTTCAGATCCTGGAAGAATTGCAAGCTTAAAGTGAGGTGACACGCGCTGCATCGGCCATCGATTACTTCCGCGATGGCGAGACCCTTGCGCGCCTTGCGCGTTCGCTCGTAGCGGTCATAAACGGAGCGCGACATGCTTGAGACGATCGACGCCCGCTCGCTCTTCAGGTCGCCTGCCGGCGCGCTCGATCTTCCGCTGTGCGTTCGCGCGCCTGCTGCTTTTCCTGGCTTCCACCTGCGCTTTTTCCACTTTGAGCGCGGCCTCGGCGCCTTCACGTTCTTATCGAGCGGCTCCGATTCGGTCATCAATTCGAGGATACGATCCTCGAATCGGCGAATTTCTTTCTGGCAGAATTCGATCTCGTTCTGAAACGCGCGATACTGGTCGTTGGTCTTCGCCTGCAGCATCTGATCTTTGAGCTTCGAGATCTTTTGCTCCTGCATTTGGATTTCGCCTTCGCATTGCTTCCGCTCTTTTTGATTGGCGGCGAGCGCCGCTCGGTCCGCCTCGAGCTTGCGCTCGTGCGAGCCCAACTTCTTCTCGATCTCGGCAATGTGTTTGGGGAGCGTCGCGATTTCGCGCGGTGAGATCTGCAAGACGATTATCGATTTCCTGGAGACGGACAGCTAGCTTCAGGTCTTGGAGCATTCCTGCTTGCAGTGTAGCATGCGGCTTACCTATCCGCGCGCCGAACCTCGATGCGTCCGTACATATTCCCGCGTGTCGGCGAGGGATGCGAAGTCCATCCCCGGCAGCAGCGCGGAAGCGGTGCCGGCGGCGACGCCCCATCGCAGCGCTTCCGGAACCTCGGGCGTGCCTTGTTCATCCGCCACGCATAGGCCGCGGTTAGAGCGTCGCCCGCTCCGATGGGACATACAACTTCAACCTGCGGAGGAATCGCTTCGAACAATCCGTCGGAAAAAGCGGCCATGGCGCCGCGGCTCGCCAGCGATAGCACCACCGCATCGGGACCAAAAGAGGCAATCTCGGCCGCGGCCTGCAGCCATTGCATCCGCGTGAGCAGCGAACGGTCGAGCAACCGTTCGCTTCGCTCTGATTGGGCGTTACCACGGAAGGCCGCGCCGCGATGCCTTCGCGCAGCGCGTCGCCCGAAGCGTGCAGCAGCGTGCGTACCTTCTTCTTCCGCGCCATGCGATCAACTTGGCATAGAACGAAGATGGAACGCCCGGCGGAAGGCTTCCGCAAAGCAACAACCATTTCGCCCGGTCAAGCGCGCGTGCCACGGATCGCTCAATTTTCGCCACTTCCGCGCCGCTCAATTCGGGACCACGCTCGTTCAAATTAACCGTGAGGCCGCGACGATCGGTAATGGTGAGGTTGGTGCGGATGTCATTCCCCACGCCGACGGCGCGGCTGCGGAATCCCTCTTGCCCCAGATATTCCGTCAGACGCACGCCGGATTCGCCTCCGCGATCGTCAGCGCGAGAGTCTCGCCGCCAAAGGAGTGGATTACGCGCGACGAATTCAATCCGCGTCCCCCTGCCGATTCGCTCGATGATTGAATGTACGCGCGATCCTCGAAAGCCAGATGGTCTACGCCGATGGTTCGATCGATGGCGGGGTTGAGCGTGAGGGTGAGAATCAACTCACCATTTTACGAGGGATCGGGACGCCGCGTGGACGTAACGCCGGTAATAATGCCGATGCCGACGAGCACGATGACTCCCACGCCGATCCACTGATTCGAGATGTGCATGAGGTGCGCGCCGATGGCCAACCCGACAATGAGAATGATAAAGCCGACGATATAGAGTCCAAAAGACATATTCGCCTCCCTGGCCGGAAATGATGCAGTTGGCGTGCCCACGTACGGAAGGTCACCACTGCATTCCTCTCAATGCGCGGACTCCTATCTTTGCTCCATCCGAGCATCGTCATGCCCGAATATACTGAACCAGATCGCGCCGGCGACGCCGAATCCAAAGGCTGCAAAGAAATTCGCGGCTGGGCCGCGATCCCAGAGGAACGCGCCCCCAAGCGCGGCCAACGACACAATGCCGTCACGAAATAAGTAGTACGCTCCGAACGAGGCGGCCTTGCGATCCGGCGGCGCCAGTTGCATGATGAGCGCCTTGCGAGTCGGCTCGCCGAACTCCTTCAGCCCTCGTACAACGAATGCGACGATCAGCGCCGAAAAAGTCCGCGAATAAAGCAATACCAATGGAAAGAAAGCGAAGTTGACGAAGGTGATCGCGATAAACGGCTTCTTCGAACCCTGGTCCGCCATTTTCGCCACCGGCAGATAACAGACAACCGCTGTCGCCATCTCGATCGCCGTCAGCAGGCCGAATTGGGTCGCGGTCACATGGGCTGTCCGGTAACCGGCGATATCGTCCATACACCAGAGAACGACATAGGCATAGGGAATCTGTTCGCAGAATCGAATGAACAGATCCGCCATGAAGAGACTTTTCAGTTGGGCCGAAAAACCGCGCAGTAGACGCCACGGGTTGCTGTCGAGGGCGGCAGGAAGCGTCGGCGGCGCGCTGTCTTCAATCAAGAAATGTTGCATGGCGAGCGCGATCAGCGCCATTGTTATTGCGCCGCAAAATCCAATCCGCACTCCCGTGACAGGTCCCCAGCGGTCGATGCAAAGGCCGCCGGCGACCGGCCCGAGCGCCATCGGCAAGCGCCGCACCATCGAGTGCATGGCTACGCCAGTGACGTGCTTCTTGGAGGGAAGCACTTTCGAGATCAGATCCATGGCTGCGGGCAATGAAACCGCTGTCCAGGAGAGAAAGAGCACCGACCCCGCCATCACAGACTGCCATCGCGGCACCGCCAACACCACGACATATCCGGCGATGGAAATGAGGTTGAAAACCACCAGCGATCGCTTCACGCCAACCCGCTCCGCCAGCCATCCACCCGGGAATGCATACAAGGCGCCGAGCAGATTGTTAAGGGCGTTGAGCGCGCCCGGCCAAAACATGCCGCTGCCGAGCGCGACAAGATACAGGGGCAGGAAGCGCTCCGTCATCCTCTCGCCCATTCCGACCAGGACCACCATGGCGAGCAGCCCCACGATGCTGCGCCGCAGCCCTAGCGCCTCGCCAGCTTGCCGTAAACGGCTCAAATCGTAACCTCCTCCGGCAAAGCTCGTCGCCCGATAACACCATCGACAAAGGCTTCAATTCCCTTGTCCATCTCCCCCGAGGGACGGCCGTTCTCTCTATTGGGACACGGAACACGGATCGCCGGCATAACGCGCCGCCAGATTCAGGTCGTGCACAACCAGAACAATCGTTTACCACGAGGCGGGGCCCGCGGAGATTGGCGCGAAGCTCTCGGCAAGCACTGAAGCCGGTTTGGTGGGCGACATCGACCGGGTGTTATTCCAAGATGCACTGGGAAATCTCGTATCTAACGCGTTGGGGATTGTTCGACAGGCGATTCTGTTTCATGGAGCGCGAGGCGACAGAGCGGAAGGATTGCATCGAGGTAAGCGATACCGGCTCTGGAATTTTCGCGACGCCCTACCGCGAATTTTCGGCCGTTTCTACCGCGCCGTCCCCCGCGCGCTCCCGCAATTCAATGGCGCGGGGCTGGGCTTAGCGATCATTCAACAGATCGCCTTCCTGGACGGCGGCGACGCGCGCATCGGGAGTGAGCCGGGACGCGGAACCGTGGTTTCGTGCTGCTCCCGCAAAAATAAATCCTGCTGAACCCTCTCGCATCAGCCGATGAATAGTTGGAGCGTAAAAAGCCATGCGAAAAGCGCGATACATTCTTGCCTTGATTGTTCGGTTCTTTAGCGCCGAGCCGGTCTTCAGCGCCCACAGCCGGTTTGTGATCTGATCCGCAACCCACGGACGCGACTGGCGACCCACGCCATACTACACAGCGGTGGTCGGAGTGCATCCTTAAGCGCTATTGCCGCGAGCGTCAAATCGGGACGTGCAAGAACACCGGCAGCAGTCGGGGCTGCCGTGGACCTCCAACGCGATCCCGAAAGGGCCGCGAGGCACGAAGAACCCTCTCAGATTCTTACCATGCGACGTAGGCTGATACGCCCTTCGGAAGGGCACTCTGGCCTTCGAACATCACTCTGCCGTCAAAACCCAGTTGTATGCGTGAGTAAAGCTTAAGATGATGAAGAGAGTGGAGCTGGCGGAGGGATTTGAACCCCCGACCCTCTGATTACAAATCAGATGCTCTACCAACTGAGCTACGCCAGCGTTCCTTTGTTTTGCATGCGGGTAGCCGCCTGCGAAACCTGATGGACTCGCCTTCGATTTTAACAGAGAATTGAGCGATTCCACGGCTGCGACGCGCATGCTGGACCCCACAGTGGCCGAGGCGATTTGATAATGCCAGCATGGTTCGCGAGGCGCCGTGCCGGGAGCGCTGTGCTGATCGGCGCCGCTACAGCTACTCAGAATCAGGCGCGTCCAGGCAAGCCAAGGTTCAGCCGGAATCAACTCCGCGCATGAGAGATGTAGCGCCGCCGTTGGGCGAAGGTAAAAGGTCAGCCCCTTCCGCGGAAGCGGCAAAGAGTTTCAAGCCTAAACGGAAGCTCTGCGCAGCAGGGAAGAAAATCGATCGTCGCTGCGCTGAAGCGATGGGCGCTGAAACAAGCACTGAGCGCTTAGGCTGAAACGGATCGCAAATCTACCAACGGAGTCGGTGCATGAGGTGGATATCGTCGACAACCGCAATTCCGATCCTCCTGAGCTACTTGCCGGCAGGCTCCTCGAAGAAATCCTCATCGGTGGTGCATAGAATGTCCGCCTCGCCAATCAATGCGGTCTGCATAACGACAACGTCGTTTACATCGCGAATGGGCGCGCTCACCAAGGGGTTCAGCTCCACCATTTCGGCAGAACTGCGAAGAAAGCCGATATAGTCGTATACGAGGCGCACGGGAAGGCCGTAGTACTCTCGAAGCCTGGGATATCGGAGTACTCTGGCGAGTTCGTGGAGCATCTCGTTGGAAAGCAGGAGGGTGTGTTCACTCCCAACGATCGCGAGGAGTAATTCGCGAGCGAGACCGAATGAATGCTCGCTGGTTCGCACGAGAATCGTGGTGTCGAGGACGATTTTCACTGATGAGGGCGATAGCCTGGACGAACGCTTCGAATTGCCTCGTTAATGACGTCTTCGGCTTCCTCGCGGGGACCCGGCTTACGGCGTGCATCGACCTCCGCAAAATACGCCCTGAGCCGCTCCGCTAAATCGTGCTTGCGCTCCGCAGAGAGGGTAGAAGGCTCAAACGCGCGAATGCTGATATGCTCGCCCTCTGTCACCTGGCGGCCCAGCAGGCTTTCAATGGCGGCCTTCTGGTCGGGCGATAGATCTTTGGCGTTGCGGATCATGTGCACGGGACCTATTTCAGTATGACCGATTGCATTGTAGAATTTCATGGAGGTCTTGTCATCAAAACCGGCCTACAGAGTCCGGACGAACATGTCTCCCAGTCATCCCGGAGCCGTCAAAAACGCGGTGACACGAAACCGAAATTTATATTTCACCTCCGCTCAACCACTTACAAATTCCGCATCCCGATTCCCAAAGCTGCGCCCGGTAACGTGGTCATGTAAGGAAACTCCCCTTCGAAAAGGATCTACAACCATGACCGAACAGCTCGAGCATCAAACGAAAACACCACCCCGCCCCCCCAGCCCCCGCAGAAGAAAAAAGGCGGACCCCGCACTGCGGAAGGAAAGCGCCGCTCGTCCTTGAACGCAACCCGTCACCAACTCCTCTCCAAAACCTACATCGCGACTCCGGAAGAAAGCGCGGCATTCGGCGCCCACATGGCGGCCTATCGGGAAGCCCTGGCCCCGGTCGGCTTCCTCGAGAGCGAATTGGCCACCCTGATCGCCATGGATCGGTGGAAAATTAAGCGCGCGATTTCGATCGAAAACTCGATTTTTGCGGGCGGGTATTTGGAGCACGCCGAAGCCATCGATGTCGATAACTCGCAAGTCGCCGAAGCCCTTGCCGAGGCGAAAACATGGACCTCCGAAGCCCACTCCCTATCGCTCCTGAACACCTATGAAGGACGCATCAGCAGAAGAGCCGACAAGAACATCGCCCAACTCATCTCCATGCAAACCCAGCGCAAGGAAAAGTATACCCAAGCCCAGCGCGAAGCCATCCAGCTAGTGGAACTCGCCGAAGCCCAAGACGCAGTCTACGATCCCGGCGACGATTTCCAACCTGCCAGCGCCCACGGCGAGTTCGTTTATTCAGCCCACGAAATCGCCCGCGTCCGTGACCGCAAAAAACGCCTCAACCTCGCCTGGGAAGTCGTCAACCGCCCCGAACGCTTCAAAAAAGCTGCATAAAACCGCAAATTTGAACGAAAAACTGATGAACACACAACCCGAACCCAACACCGAAGCCCAAGAACCGCATGCTGGCCCCTCAAACCTCTGCGCTTATCTCCGCGTCTCTGCGTCTCTGCGGTGAAATCAGGCCTCAAACCCGCCTAGAATTAAGTTATGGCAAGGTTTGAAGCCTCCCTGTCCGTCGAGCGCTTTTTCGATTTCGCGCTCCTCGGCCTTGCCGCGTGTGGTTTTCTTGCCGTCGCCGGATCCGGCTACCTCGATTCGCCCACCATCGCCTTCACCGCTGCGGCGCTCCTGCTCCGCGCGCTCGTCGTCACTGCGTTCATCCCGTTGAAAATATCGAACCGCGCCGTCAGCGTCGCCTGCCTCGCTTACGCCGCCATCTTCGTCGCCGATTACCTGTTCTACTCGCACCGGCTCGTCGGTTCCACCGTTCATCTCCTCTTCTTCCTGGCCGCTCTCAAGATTCTTACCGTCTCCACGCGCCGCGACCGTTTCTTTCTCGCGTTCATCTCCTTCGCCGAATTAGTCGCCGCCGCCATCCTCTCTATCAACCTCAACTTCTTCGCCTTCCTCGCCTGCTATCTTTTTTTCGCCATCGCGGCGCTCACCAGCGGCGAAATCCGCCGCTCTATACGCCACGCCGGAATCAAAGCGCGCTCCGGACAGAGCGGCTTTCATCCCCGCCTCGCCGCCCTCGCCACGGCCGTTGCCGTCGGTATCCTGATTCTGACCGCCGGTCTGTTTTTTCTGCTGCCGCGTACCGCCGATGCCGCGCTCTCGCGCTTCCTTCCCCGCCGCATCTTCGTCCCAGGATTCTCCAATCGAGTCGTCCTTGGCCAAACCGGCAAGCTTCTGCTCAACTCGCGCCCCGTCATGCACGTCTCCAGCCCCCGCCCCGATAAGCTCTCGGGCGTCAAATGGCGCGGCGACGCGCTCACCTTCTTCGACGGCAAGCAGTGGATCAATCCCGCACCCAACTGGGCCCCCATCGGTATCTACGAACGCCGCGGCGACCTCAACACTCCCGAGCAGCGTCCCCCCGGCCGCTACATCGCCTATGAGGTCCGCCTCGATATCGATGGCGCCAAGGCTCTTTTCATGGCCGGCGCTCCGCAAGTTGTCAGCATGAATTACGAGTATCTCGAAGGCTCTGAGACCGGCGGTTTCCGTCTGCCCGGGCACATCCCCGAGGGCTTCACCTATAGCGTCTACAGCCTCCTCGAAGAGCCGCCCGAAGTTAGCCCGCCGGTCTTCGAAACCTCCGTCTCGAGCCCCGAATCGCGTGAGCGCAATCTCGAGCTTCCCAAGCTAGATCCGCGCATCCCCGCCCTTGCCCGCTCCATCACCGCTGGCGCCGCAACCGATCTCGCCCGCGCCCGCGCCATCGAACACAGCCTGCGCTCCGATTACGCCTACTCTCTCGAAATGCCGTCTCGCGAGCCCGCCGATCCGCTGGCCGATTTCCTCTTCATCCGCCGCCGCGGCTACTGCGAATACTTCGCCTCGTCGATGGCCGTCATGCTCCGTTCCATCGGTATCCCTGCCCGCCTGGCCACCGGATTTCAAAGCGGCATCTACAACACCCTCACCAACTTCTGGGTGATGCGCGCCTCCGACGCTCACGCCTGGGTCGAAGCCTGGATGCCGGGACGCGGCTGGACCACTTTCGATCCCACGCCCGCCGATCCCAACGCCCATAACTTCGGCCTCATGTCGAAGCTCGATCTTTACCTCGATGCGGCCGGCGCCTTCTGGCAGGAGTGGGTCATGGGTTACGATCCGCACCGCCAGGGGACGCTCGCCGGCCGCTTGCAATCCAGCGCCGGATATCTCGGTTTCCGCTGGGCTGGCGTCGCATGGCGCTCCATCACCGGCGAAATATCCACGCTGGCGCCCTGGGTGAATCGTGAGGCCGTCTGGGCCATTGTCATCCTTTCCGCTGCCCTGCTGTGCTGGTTCGCGGGCCCGTGGGCTTTGCTCTTCGTCCGCACCCGTTTGCGCGTCGCGCGCGTCCGCCGCGGGAAGGCGTCAGCCCAGGATGCCACGCTCCTTTACCGCCGCATGTTGCGCGTCGCGCGCCGCCGCGGATATCAAAAGCCGCCGTGGTTCACGCCTTCCGAATTCGCATCCTCCTTGCCTCCCGATGCCTTCGGCGGCGCCGTCGGCGAATTTACCGCCGCATATAACGCGCTGCGGTTCGGACAACGCAGCGAAGGTCCCCGCCTCACGGCGCTGCTGGAAGATATGGAGCGGACCAGGCGATGAGTTCCATGAAGGCGGCAATCCTGCATAATCCCGCGCCCATCGCCAGTCGCCCGCTCGAAATCGGCGATGCGCCCGTGCCTTCCCTCGAGCCTGGCCAGGTGCTGCTCCGCGTCCGCGCCTGCGGCGTCTGCCGCACCGATCTGCACATCGTCGAAGGCGAGTTGCCGCCTCAGCGCGACCCTCTCATTCCCGGCCACCAGATCGTCGGCGAGGTCGTCGATGGCGCAACGTCCGAGTTGCCGCTCGGCGCGCGCGTCGGCGTCTCGTGGATGGGCGGCGTCGACGGCACCTGCCCTTACTGCCGCGCGCCAGATGGAAAACCTGTGCGATGCGCCGACCTTCACCGGCTACTCCGTCGACGGCGGCTACGCCGAATACGCGCTGGCGCGCGCGGATTTCGTCTTCCCGCTGCCCGATGGCCTCGACGATCTCCACGCCGCGCCGCTGCTGTGCGCCGGCATCATCGGCTTCCGCAGCCTGCGCGTGGCCGGCGTTCGAACGGGCGAGCGCGTGGGCCTGTTCGGCTTCGGCGCTTCGGCGCATCTCGCCATCGCCGTGCTCCAGGCGTGGGATTGCGAGGTCTACGTTTCCACCCGCGGCGAATCGCATCGCAAGCTGGCCGCGTCGCTCGGCGCCGAATGGGTCGGAGCTGAGCAGACCGGCCGCCCGTGCCGCTCGACCGCGCCGTGACCTTCGCGCCCAGCGGCGATGTGGTGGTCGCCGCGCTCGCCAGCCTGCGCAAAGGCGGCGTGGTGGCCATCAACGCGATTCACCTGGATCGCATCCCCCAGTTCGATTACGACACGCCTGCTGTGGGGCGAGCGCCAGATCCGCAGCGTCGCCAACATGACCCGCGCCGACGCGCGCGATTTTCTTGCAACTCGCGCAGCGAAATCGGTCTGCGCCCCAAAGTGACCGCCTATCCACTCGATCAGGCGAACGAAGCGCTGCTAGCCGTCAAGAACGACGCGATCGACGGCGCCGCCGTAATTGTGCCGTTGTGGGGCCAGCCCTTCGGGGCTGCCGCCGGGCTTTTGCCCGGCGTCTCCACAAACCCGAAAGGGCACACTTAGAACAATGCCCCCCGCGCCAAGCCCACTAGCCTACGACGCTCTTCTGCTAGTCTCTTTCGGCGGCCCTGAGCGCCGCGAAGACGTCATCCCTTTCCTCGAAAACGTACTGCGCGGCCGGAACGTCCCCCGCGAGCGCATGCTCGAAGTAGCGGAACACTACTACCAATTCGGCGGCAAGAGCCCCATCAATGACCAAGCCCGCGCGCTCGTCGCCGCCCTCCAATCCGAACTGGCCTCCCGAGGCCCGAACCTGCCCATCTACTGGGGCAATCGCAATTGGCATCCCATGCTGGCCGATACGCTGCGCCAAATGAAGTCCGATGGCGTCCGCCGCGCCTTAGCCTTTGTGACTTCCGCCTTCGGCTCCTACTCCGGCTGCCGCCAATACCGCGAAGATATCGAGCGCGCCCGCGCCGAAGCCGGCCCGGACGCCCCGGCGATCCACAAGCTGCGTGTATTTCACAATCACCCAAACTTCATCGAGGCATTAACCGATCGCGTGCGCGAAGCGTTCCACCGCGTCCCCGCCGAACGCCGCTCGGCTGCGCGCCTTGTCTTCACCGCACACAGCGTCCCTCTCTCCATGGCTGAATCGAGCCCGTATGTGAAGCAGCTCGAAGACTCCTGCCGCTTGGTCGCGCAAGCCGTTGGCGCCACCCCAACCCTCGTGTATCAAAGCCGCAGCGGTCCTCCGAATCAGCCGTGGCTCAACCCGATATCCGCGATTACATTCGCGCCCAACACGCCGCCGGTGCGCTCACGGACCTGGTTGTGATGCCCATCGGCTTCCTCTCCGACCACCTCGAAGTCCTGTTCGATCTCGACACCCAGGCCGCCGATCTGTGCCGCAGTCTGGGCGTGAACTTCTACCGCGCCGCCACGGTCGGCGTGCATCCAGCCTTCATCTCGATGATTCGCGAATTGATTCTGGAACAGACGGAGGGAGCCGAACCCTGCTTCCTCGGTCCATTGGGTATCGATCCCGATCTTTGCAACACGCAATGCTGCGCCGCGCCTCGGCGCCCGATCGCGCGCCCGCCGGCAAGCGAAGCCGGTGCGGACTAGGCCATGCGGTTTCACACTCTGCGGCGTGAGCAATGGACGCCGCGTCCTCTTGCCGAAGTGTTCCAGTTCTTCTCCGACGTCCGCAATCTGGCGGAGATTACGCCCGCATGGCTTGGTTTCCGGATTCTCACTCCGGGACCGATTCGGATGGAGCCAGGCGCAAAGATCTCCTATCGCCTGCGCGTACACGGAATCCCTGTACGCTGGACAACGGAGATTCGGGAATGGCAGCCGCCGCATCGGTTCGTGGATGTGCAGCTCGCTGGACCCTACGCGCTCTGGCATCACACGCATCGTTTCGAAGCCCTGGATGGCGGCACGCGCATGCGCGACACAGTTCGATATCGCGTTCCGTTTGGACCTCTTGGCCGCTTGATGAATACCTTGTTGGTCCGCCGCGATGTACAACAGATTTTCGACTATCGGCGAAAGCGCATTCTCGAGCTGTTCGGCGCGGAACGCACTCAAATCCGGCGATGACGAACCAGCCCACCCCGGCATTGCTTTGGTTCCGTTTGGACCTGCGCCTCTCGGACAACCCGGCCCTCGCGGCCGCACTCGCTCGCGGCGGCGCGGTGCTTCCTGTATTCATCTGGGCGCCCGAAGAAGAGGGCGCGTGGCCTCCCGGCGCCGCATCGCGGTGGTGGCTGCATCAATCTCTCACCGCGCTTAGCTTAGCCCTCGAACTGCGCGGCTCGCGGCTCATCGTTCGGCGCGGTCCCAGCGCGCGGACGCTCGAAGCGCTCGCCTCGGAAACCGGCGCGGGCGCGGTCTTCTGGAACCGTCGCTATGAACCGGCCGTTATCGAGCGCGATGCCGCCGTGAAAACGGCGCTCCGCGCTCGCGGATTGTCCGCCGAAAGCTTCAACGGAAATCTCTTGCACGAGCCTTGGACAATTCTGAACGCGGCCGGCCAGCCGTACCGGGTCTTTACTCCGTTCTGGCATGCATGCATGAAGGCGCCGATTCCACTCGCGTCAGACCGTACCGCCGGCGGTCTTGCCGCCGGTGAGTCAACCATATTCGCTGCCGCTCGCCGATCTCGAGCTCGAACCCGCCATCGATTGGGCCGCCGGTCTCCGCGAAGTCTGGCGGCCTGGCGAAGAAGGCGCCCGCGAACATCTGCGGCGCTTCCAGGGTCAGGATTTATCCGAATACCCGCTCCACCGTGATCGTCCCGATCTCACCGGCACGTCGCGCCTGTCTCCGCACCTGCACTTCGGTGAAATAAGTCCTGGCGATGTTCTGCGTGCAATCATGACTAATATGCAGGCCGATCCAAAGGCGCGCGAGTCTTATCGGAGACAGTTAGTCTGGCGCGAGTTCGCCTATCACCTGCTGTATCATTTCCCGGCGACGGCAGAGCAACCAATGCGATCCGAGTTCGCGAAGTTCCCTTGGCGCATGCAGCGCAGCTGGTTCGATGCATGGAAGCGAGGTGCAACCGGTTACCCGCTGGCGGACGCCGGCATGCGCGAGCTATGGCATACGGGCTGGATGCACAACCGCCTGCGGATGGTAACCGCTTCGTTTCTGGTGAAGCATCTCCTCATATCCTGGCAGGATGGTGCGAAGTGGTTCTGGGATACGCTAGTGGACGCCGATCTGGCGAACAACACGTTCGGCTGGCAGTGGGTGGCCGGATGCGGCGCCGATGCCGCGCCTTATTTCCGCATCTTCAATCCGACATTGCAGGCGGCTAAATTCGATCCCGATGGCGCCTACGTGAGGCATTGGATTCCGGAGGTCGAATCGGCCGCCTATCCGCGCCCGATCGTCGATCGCGCGGACGCGCGCGCCGCAGCGCTCCACGCCTGGGAAGAACTCCCGAGTTCGCCGCTTCCCGCCGCTAAAGCTCGGCATGGCAAACACGAAATCGTGTAAAGTCCGAGTCCCTAGAAAACTTTGACCGCTAGTTCTATGAAAGGCCGGGGGTTAGGTCTGCCGATGGTGTTACGCAAACTGTCAGGCCCAGGCGCTCCAGTCGTCGAACCAGCCGCTTGGCTGTACGCTCCGGGTGTAGTTTGTCGAAGTAATCGTCCCCCAGATCTTGATACGGCGTCCCGGTCTTGAGAATGCAATAGGCGATCACCACGATCTTATGTGCGACAGCAATTACAGCGCGACCCCACCCGCGTCTGGCTTTGACTCGGTGGAAGAATGCACGCAGGTATCCCCGCTTACAATGTGAAGCCGCCCACGCCGATTGCGTCAGGATGCGCCGCAGGTATTTATTGCCCTTCTTGGTGCGCCCGCTCAGTTGCTTGCCTGCGCTTTCGCAACTTCCAGGGCTCACCCCCGCCCAACTAGCGCAGTGATCGGCATCCGGGAACACCGACATGTCGGCCCCCAACTCCGCAATCAGATGCCATGCCGCGATCTTCTCCACTCCCGGAATCGTGGCCAATGCGTCTACCCGATCCGCATACGGCTGCATCCGCCGCGCGATCTCCGCCTCCAATTCCTCCACCTGCCGGGTGAGAAATTGATACAGCGCATAATTCGTTTTGAGCGGCATGCGGTGGAACTCGCTGAAGCAACCCTTGAGCGATTCCTTCACCTCCTTCTCTCTCTTGCGCAGCTTGCCCTTCACCTTCCAGGCCAGCAACTCGGGCGAGTCCTCACCCGCAATCATTGCCTCGATGATGCAGCGCCCCGTCAACCCTAGTAAGTTGCTCGCCACCGAGGACAGCTTGATATTGGCAGTCTCGAACAGATCGCGAATCTGGTTGTGCGACTCGCCCCGCTGCTGCAGCAAATTGAGACGGTGACGCAGTAAATGCCGCAGTTCCCGGATCTCCTGCGGCGGCACGAAGCTCGGATCCAGACGCCCATCTTGCAAATACTCGGTGATCCGCTTGGCATCGCGCCCGTCGCTTTTGCGGCCTTGCAACGCCTTCACCTGCGCCGGATTCACTAACAGCAGCCGGAAGCCATGATCTTCTAAGACGTTCCACACCGGACGCCAATAAACGCCCGTCGACTCCATCGCGATCTCGGTCACTTTCAATTGTTTCAGCCAGATCCGCATGCGGATGAGATCGTTGCGAAAGGTCTTGTAAGTCTTGCGGATTGGAATCCCCTCGTTCCCGTCGGCCATCAAAACGCAAACTACAATCGTGTCTTTGTGGATATCCATCCCACAGCAACGGCGGTACACTACGTTCGACATAAAGTCCTCCCTGCCGCCGGAGACGAGGGACGCTGGAAGAAAATCGGACTTTCCCTGGCGGGCTTCCCGCCTTGCGGCAGGAGCCTCAATCGTAAATTCCCAAAGCGCGTCCCGGCCACATTCACAAACGGGCTATCTATAGCGCCAGACCGTGACCGGCCTATATCGTTCCGACAGACGGAACCAGAATCGCGCAATTGGCGCCCGTTTTCATCCCCGTAAGTGGCGAAGCGTAGCGCCGCCAATTGCCATTCACAAAATCTGAAAATAAACTTGACTCTACTCCTACAAGGACTTACAGCAATTCTCGGCAGATCTACCTCAATTCTCCTGATCGACAAGCTAAACTGGAACCGGAATGAGGTAGCTTGGCGACGACCAAACGCTCAGTCCGAAGATCAGCTCTGGCACCGCCGCGTTCAATTACTCGTTCCTATTTATCGGCGTTTATCTGCGTTTATCGGCGGCTAATTCCTTATCGAATTGCGCCAAGGCCCTTCTCAGATTCGGCATCAACACCGCCCGCTGCGCGCGCTGCGTTTCGGTTTGCGGCTGCCGTCCGCGGCCCAGATTGAATCCGCGCAGTTCCATGGCAGCCCGGAAGCCATCGGGAAACTCGAAGTGGTCGAGCATGGCATCGAAGAGATCGAGGAAGCGATATTGCAAAACCATGCCCGCCGCGAAATCTCCCGCGCGCGCAAGATCGTACATGCGGCGGATAATCTCCGGCGCGGCGTTCGCCGCCGCGTGCGCGCCGCCATCGCAGCCAATCAAAAGCATCGGCACCAGCGTTGCCTCCCAGCCGGTGAGGAACGAGAAATCGGACCGCACAGAGCGCACGGCTGCGATCATGCGCATCATGAAAGCGAGGTCGCCGGACGAATCCTTGATGCCAATCACGCGCGGGAACTCTTCGGCCAAACGTCGAATCGTGGGCACATCGATCGGGCTGGCGAACACCGGAATGTTGTAAAGCGTGACGTCGATCGGTGTCTGCCGCGCGATTTCGGCGAAGTACGCGTAAACCGATTCCGGCGGCAGCTTGTAATAGAACGGCGACACAATGGCAACCGCGCGCGCGCCCACTTGCGCATAGGCTTCGCAGGCCGCGAGAGTCTCTCGAACATTGGCCTCAGCCGCCCCTGCAATAACCGGTACCCGTCCGGCGGCTTCGTCGATTACGATTTCGACCAGCCGACGCCGCTCCTGCGCGGTAAAGCGGGTGAATTCTCCCGTGGAACCGTTCGGGTAAAGGCCGTGAACGCCGCGCTCGATCAGCCAGGAAACCAGGCGGCGCAGTTCAGCTTCATTAATCTCTCCGTCGTCATCGATAGGCGTCAAAAGAGGAACGAAAATCCCTTGGAGTTTGGTCAAATCTCAGAATACACGGATGCCCGGCCCCGCACCGCACCGCGACCGCAAGGGAGCGGTGTTCATGTGTCAGGATGAATTCAAATGAATAGAGTTCTCACGCTTTGTGCTTTAGCGTTCGCGCCGGCCGTAGTGCAGACGGCAATGCCGCAGACAGCTGTTTTCGACATCACCTCGTACGGCGCCAAAGGCGATGGCAAGACGCAGAACCGCGAGGCAATCAACAAGGCTATCGACGCCGCGGCCGCTGCGGGCGGCGGAACAGTAGTCGTCCCGCCAGGTACATGGGTTTCGGGCTCCATCCGCCTCCGCAGCAATATCACCCTGCAGTTGGCGCGCGGAGCTCTGATCGAGGCCAGCGGCGACGCATCCACCTATGACGCGGCGGAACCGAACGAGTGGGATAAGTTTCAGGACGCAGGCCACAGCCACTTTCACAACACCCTCATTTGGGGCGAAGGCTTGGAGAATATCGCGATCACCGGCGGCGGACGCATATCGGGCAAAGCGCTGAACCGCGGCGGCGGCGCGGGCGGCGATAAAGCAATTGCGCTCAAGCTCTGCCACAACGTGACCCTGCGCGATTTCTCCATCGCGAACGGTGGCCACTTTGGCGTCATTGCTACGGGCGTAGACAACTTGACCATCGACAACATCACGATCGACACCAATCGCGACGGCATTGATGTCGATTCCTGCCGCAACGTGCGCATCTCGAACTCGAGCATCAACTCGCCCAACGATGATGCCATCACCCTCAAGGGAACGCACGCGCTGGGCGCGGCGCGCGTAAGTGAAAACATCACCATTACCAATTGCCTGGTAAGCGGATTCGAGATCGGCTCGCTGCTCGATGGAACTTACAAGCGCACCGTGCAGCGCGCGCCCGATCGCGACGGACCCACGGGGCGGATTAAGATCGGCACGGAATCCGAAGGCGATTTCCGCAACATCGCCATCTCGAATATTGTCTTCGATACCTCGCGCGGCCTGGCGCTCGAGAGCGTGGATGGCTCGCATATCGAGGATGTCACCGTTTCCAACATCACCATGCGCGACGTCTCGAACGCCCCCATCTTCATCCGCCTGGGAAGCCGCCTGCGAGCGCCGGAGGGAACGGCTGTTGGCTCCGTGAAGCGGATCAGCATTAGCAATGTAACCGCTTATAACGCCGATCCGCGCTACGGGTCGATTATCAGCGGCATCCCGGGCCACGATATCGAAGATGTGAAACTGAGCGGCATCCGGCTGGTTTATCGTGGCGGCCTCAGTCTCGACGATGCCGCGAAGCAACCCACCGACGTGGTGAATACGTTCTTCTTTCGCGGCGCGGGCGGCGTTCCACCGCGCCAGCCGTACGACACACCGGAGCGCGAGAAGGAGTATCCCGAGCCATCCATGTTCGGCATCCTGCCGGCGTATGGCTTCTTCATCCGGCATGCGAAGGGAATCGAATTGAACAATGTCGCCGTGGCCTACATCAAGGAGGACCACCGGCCCGCGTTTGTCCTCGACAGCGTGGACGGCGTCGAGTTCGAGAACGGCAAGGCTGCGAAGGCCGACGGCGCCAAAGCGCTGATCATGCTGAATGTAAAAAACGTGAGCGCGAATCATTGCGCGGGATTGGAGGATTTTAAGGTCGAGAGCGTAGCGCGCAAAGAGATGTAGTCTAATCGACGAAGCGATATTTCAGCAGCGTCCATACGGCCACGAAGCCATCGCGGGCTTTGATCTTCTTCCCCGCTGCAAAGCTGCGCGGCAGATACTCGATTGGCTCTTCGACGATGCGGCGCCCCCCACGCATTAGTTTGGCGGTAATCTCATGGTCGGTTTCAAAGCCGCTGGTGCGGACGCGCATGCTCTTCACAACGGCGGCGGGGTATAACTTGTAAGCGGTGAGGGTGTCGGTGATCCATCGCTGATAGAGCAGCCAGGTCCAGAGGGTCAGTAACTGGCCGGCGAGCCAGGGTCCGAAGCATTGCTTCGGATGGCGGCCGGGAAAGAGAGTAAAGGCGGTCTGCTTCTCCCGCTGTCTGAGGACGCGGCTGCCGTATACGCAGTCGGCGCCGCGCAGCAGGGCGGTCAACAGGCGCAGGTAATCGTTTGGGTCGTATTCCAGGTCGGCGTCCTGAATCAGAATGTAATCGCCGGAGGCTTCGCGTATCCCCCGCTGGACAGCCTTGCCCTTGCCCTGATTGGAAGCCTGGGTGAAGACGCGAACCCCGGCGAAGGAGCGGGCAATCTCGCCGGTGCGGTCCGTCGAGCCGTCGTCCACTACGATGATCTCTTTTTCGAATCCTAGCGATTCGGTCTCGACGGCGAGAATGCGAGTAAGTAACTCGCCAATGAACGCCGCTTCGTTGTATCCAGGAATGACGATGGAAAGCAGCGGCATGGGAGCCTCACTACCCCCAGTATATTCGAGGGCGTCAATTCGCCGATGCGTTTGCCTGGTATTGCATCAACCGGAATCGCGCGTTCTGGTATACGGTGTTGAATCGCGCCGGAGCCATCGCGATGGCTTCGGCGAGATACCGCTCGTCCTGCGGGAAGCCGCCGTCGAGCACCACGTAGGAGGGGCGAACACGATCCAGGTAGCGCAGAACCTTCTCGGGCGACGAATCTTCATAGATCGGCGATGCGCTGGGATAAGCGCTCGACGGCCGGTCGGCGGCGAGCCCCAGAACCCGAGCGTTCCAGAATACGATCAGGTCGCGCGGTGCGGCGTTCGCCCGGACATATCCCACAAGCTGGGTGAAATTGGGATCCGTGATCAGGGTGTCCGGATTGGGGCGGATCGCCGCCACGCTCAACAGAGGCGCCGCAAGCAAGCCGGCGATCGCCGCCGCCTGTGCGGGCCGCTTCCACTGAGCCGGTGTCGCAAGCATGAAGCGGCGCCATCCCAACGCCGCGAACAGCAGGTAGATAGGATACAACGGCGCCAGATACCGCATGTTAGGCGTCCAGTAGATGGCCAGCACTCCTAACATCAGCGCGGCATAAAGCGCTGGCACGGGATTTACTTTTCTTAAGCTGGTCGCGAAGCCGAATATAGCTAAAGGAGTAAACACCGCCCAGAGCGCATAGCGCAACTTATGGCTGAACGGATTAGCAAATACGTCGGAAAAGCCGGCGACATACGCAACCACGTTATGCGCGGCGTGACCTATGGAGAAGACGAATTGCTCGGCATAGGACGAATCCTTGTGCGCGAGTAAACTATTCAGAACGAGTACGGGGATGAAGGCCGCGAGCAAAGCAAAGGCGAAGCGGTTAGGGCGCCGCCGGTTCAGCGCGTCGTATGCCAGGACGGCGAACGCTAGTGACAATCCCACGGGGCGGGTAATTTCAACCGCCGCCAGCAGCAGCCCGGCAAGCGCGCCCGCGCGCCATGGCGAACTGACGTCCCTGCCCGATTCGAAGACGCGGATAACGAATACCAATGTGGCAAACGAAACCAACTGGTAGAGCGCGTCCGACCCGAGCTTATCCTGAAGAGTCAGGTAAGCCGCGGAGAAACCAAGCGCGGTGGTGAGGAGCAGACTCTGCGCGAGGCCCAGGTAACGGCGAAAGAATAGGTAGATCGGCCAGAGAGAAAGTGAAAGAGCTAAGTCGGTCACAATCTTGAAGGCGAGGATCTTCATGCCGAAGATCGCGTAGACCGGCGCCAGTAGCAGAGGATACCCGGAAGGATAAGTGGCGCCGCCCGTTGCGGCCACTTCCGGTTGATACACATAGAATGTGTCGGCGTATGCATGACCCGTCGCTATGTTGCGGGCGTGCATCGCATACATTGCCCAATCCGTCGTGATCGGGTCCACGCCCGGCGTTGCCAGCGCGAAATACAACAACATCGTAAGGAGAACCGGTAGGAATGGAGCAAACTTCTCGAACGAGTCGCCCGATGCGGCCTTCATTGGCCGTCCTCTTTCCCGGCCAGGCGAGCCAGCGTCCGCGAAGTGCTATGCCCGGGCAACACGTCCACCATCAGCAATTGACCGTTCCATGCGCCCAGCAGATCCGCTCCCAGGACTTCATGCGGCTGGTAATCGCGTCCCTTCACCAGCAGTTGGGGGCGGATCCGTCGAATGAGTTCAATGGGCGAATCCTCTTCGAAGATGGTAACCGCATCCACGGATCGCAGCGATGCCAGCACAATCGCCCGCGTCACCTCGTTCTGTATGGGGAATCGTCCTTTCAGTCGCGCCGCCGAGTGGTCGCTGTTCAGTCCCACCACCAGGCGGTCGCAGTTGGCGCGCGCCGTTTCAAGCAGTGAGATATGACCGGGATGCAACAGATCGAAGCAACCATTGGTAAAGCCGACGCGGTATCCGCTGCGTTCCCACTTCCGCACGTGATCGAGCAGCTTATCCTCGCGCAGCACCTTATCGCCTGCGCCGATCAACGTTCGCTGCTGCAACTCCTGCAGAATCTCCGGCGCTGTCACCACCGCGGTGCCGCGCTTTCCAACTACGATTCCCGCCGCCAGATTCGCCGCCTCAACGGCTTCGACAATTCCGGCTCCCGAACCGAGAGCGGCGGCCAGCGTAGCGGCCACAGTGTCACCGGCGCCCGAGACATCGAACACCTCGCGTGCCAGGGCCGGAAAACGCCGCGCTTCGCCGGAGCGCGAAACCAGAAGCATCCCCGCGGCGCCACAGGTTACCAGCACGTACTCCGCCTCCACGTGGGCCAGGAGAGAGCGCGCGGCTGCTTCCTGCGCCGGCGCTGTTCCGACCGGGAGCCCGGTGGCTTCCGCCAGTTCTCTCAGATTGGGCTTGATTACTGTGGCGCCGTTGTAGCGCCGGAAGTCGGACCCTTTCGGATCGACCACCGCCGGCTTATCGCAAGCCCGCGCCGCGCGAATGAACTGCTGCGCGCGGCCTCCGGTCAAAAGACCCTTGCCGTAATCGGAGAGCAGCGCCACGCTGCATTCGCTCACCGCGGCCGTGAAGCGCGCAAGCACGGCCTCAAGCGCCTGCGGCCCCGTGCCATGGCTCGATTCCGCGTCGGCCCGCATAATCTGCTGGGCATCGGCGATATAGCGGGTCTTGATGATGGTTTGCCGCCCGGCTTCACGTTCCAGGAACCATTCGCAGCGGGAGAGCCCGCGAAGAACACCCTCGATCTCGCTGCCCGCCGCGTCATCGCCTACCACCGAAAAAAAGCGGACCGCGCAGTCGAGCGCATGAAGATTGCGAACTGCATTGCCGGCGCCTCCCAACATCGAGTGCTCTTCACCGATGTGCAATACCGGAACCGGCGCCTCCGGAGAGATGCGGCTCACGCTTCCATAAATGAAGCGGTCCAGCATGACATCGCCTGCGCAGCAGACGATGGCCCGGTTGAAACGCTCGACCACCGACGTCAGGCTGTCGAGGCTCATGCTCCAAACAACTCCCGCTCCAAACCCGCGCAGAAGATGTGGCCCAGAAGGATATGCATCTCCTGTATACGCGCCGTCTCTCGAGCGGGAACGATCAACAGAGGGTCGGCCAATCCGGCCAATTTCCCACCGCCGCATCCGGCCATCGCAGCCGCGGTGATGCCCATGGCACGCGCGCGCTCCAATCCGCAAATAATGTTCCGGCTGTTCCCCGACGTGGTGAATCCGATGGCTACGTCCCCCGGGCGGCCGATCGCCTCGATCTGGCGCGCGAAGATCAGATCGAACCCGAGATCGTTGCCGCAGGCCGTCAACACCGAGGAGTCTGTAGTGAGCGCAAGCCCGGCCAGCGCCGGTCTGTCTTCGATAAACCGGACCGCCAACTCACCCGCCAGATGTTGCGCATCGGCGGCGCTGCCGCCATTGCCGAAGAACAGAATCTTGCCGCCGTTGCGCAGCGCGTCCGCCGAGATTTCGACCAGCCGGCGCAGAGCCCCTTCGCAGGCAAGAACGGTCGCATCCAACACTTCCCGATGCCGCTGAATGTGCTGGTGAAATATTTCGGATTCCATGATTCCTTTCACGAATGGCGGTCCCATTGAGGAAGTCCCGGCGCCCGAAACATTGCGCGGTGCCCGACCCACCGATATGGTGAAATATACACGATGATCCTCCGCATCGGCAATCCCGATTTATGAATCTTACGCGCAGACTCATCCTGGACTATTACATTGGGGGGCTGCTTCACTTTCTTCTTAAGGGTCCCACAATCCTGCTGGGTAAAATCCTCCATCGAGATCACAACCTGAAGCATTGCGCCGATGTGACCGTCGTGAAGATTCTGGGAGGCGGCAGTCTCGCGATTGCCTATCCCGCGTTGCTCGCGCTCAAGAGATCGAGCTGCATCCGCCGCCTGCGGTTAGTCACCAGCCCTTCCGTTCGCCCGTTTGGGGAAGTTCTTGGCCTGTTCGACGAAATCATCGTGATCCGCGATAACTCCGTCTTCGGCACAGCGATCGATTCGCTTGCGGCGCTCCGTAAGCTCTTCCACTGCGATGCCATGGTCGACCTGGAGATCCACAGCCGTCTCACCACCGTCTTCGCTCTACTTACGTGCGCGCTGAACCGAGTCGGTTTTTATACGGCGATCTCTTTCTGGCGCAGGGGGCTATCGACGCACCTGCTTTTCTGCAACATATCCAACGGCATCTATGACAACTACGATCAATTGGCGGCGCTGTTCGGTGTGGAGTTGCCGGATTTCCGCGATTGCTCGGCCACCTTCCGCATGGCGCTCGGTTTAGGCGCGCCACGGCAGCCCGACCCGCGGCGGCCGCGTATTGGCGTGGCCCCATGTTGCTCCGGTTTGAGCAGCGAGCGAACGCTACGGCCTGACGAGTGGGTGGAGGTGATCGGCCGCAATATGCCTCCCGGGGATCCAATGACGCCGGTGGAGTTGCACCTCTTTGGGGCGCCTTCAGACCGTCGCAGTTTGGATGACTTAGGAGCGAAGCTTTCGGCGGCGCATCCGCGTCTCGAAATTGTCAACCACGCTGGCAAGAAGCTGGGGGAATCGGTGACGTTGCTCGACCAGCTCGATCGGATCTTCTTCATCGATTCGGCCCTGCTCCACTTTGCGCGCATGTTGGGCAAGCCGACGGTGTCGTTCTTCGGCCCTACCGACCCGCGAGTGTTGCTGCGGCCGACGGACTTGGCGCCTGAAACGGTGCATTATTTCAAGCTGAGTTGCTCGCCCTGCGTCCACGTATCGGACAAGCCTCCATGCGGCGGCAACAACATCTGCATGCGATTTGCTTTGAACCCCCGCGAGGATGCGGACCGGAACCCGGCGTGGGTGATCAAGTAGACAGTTCAACACAACGCCCGTACAGCCGCAGCACCGACAGCCGCTGGCGGCGGGAAAGCGCATAGCTCCGCGCTTTGTGTGACTGGACCCACGCCGACGGTGCACCGCGCCGATGGTGCACGTGAGTGTCATTTGGCGTTGTGATACTATTGCGGCACTCTAGGAGTATCGATGTCTCGCGTGCTCTTCTGTCTGCTGGCCCTTGTCCTCTTTGCCCCCGGCCAGGAACAAACTTCCACCGCTATCCCGTTGCGGATCATGGTGCTTAATTCAGCCGAGGAGTCGGCTCGAGTCCGGGCAGAACTCGAGAAAGGCGCCGATTTCGCCGTGCTCGCTCGCGAGAAATCCGTGGATGCTACATCGCTGGATGGCGGCCTGCTGGGCAAAGTCGATCCCTCCACACTGCGCGAAGAGATCCGCACCGCCCTGCGAGGGCTCGCCCCCGGTCAGATTTCGCCGGTGTTCCGGATTCCCTCCGGCTTCGCAATCGTCAAGGTGCTGGCGCCGGACGAACTCGCCGGAATCGTAGAGTCCCAGCGCGCCCGCCAGGCCGCCATTCGCGCCGAAGGCAGCATCCGGTTTGACGTGAACGTCGCCGGGTTCATTGAAGCCGGGGCAGCTCTAGCGAACTATGCCAAGCCCGACCATTGGAATGCCGATCCGAGCCTGTCCTGCGCCATGCGGCAGCAATCGTTCGCCGATTTAAAGGCCCGGGCAGAGAAACTGGCCGCAGCGTCGCTTGACACTAAAGGGGACGACACCGCCCGGCCGCCTTCCGATGCCGTGGCGCTGCGCCTCGGAGTGGCGCAGGTATATGCCTATCAGGGAGAAATGGATCCGGCTATCGCCCAGTTCGAAGCGGCTTTACGCACTGCTTCCGCCGCAGCGCCGCAGTTACTACCCGAGGTGGAAGAGATGCTAGGTGTGGCGTACCTCCACCGCGCGGAAATGGTCAACGAGGTATACCGCCATCCCGCGGAGCGCTGCCTCTTTCCGATTCGTCCCGAATTCCGTTACCCCAAGATCGCGGATTCGCAAAAAGCCATCGAGCGCTTCCTCGCATCGCTCAAATTGCGGCCTAACGATCTCGAGACCAGGTGGCTGTTGAACCTTGCCTATATGACGCTGGGCAAATATCCGGGCGGCGTACCCAAAGAGCACCTGCTGGCGCCTTCGCTATTTGCATCCGACGAAGACATTGGCCGCTTTACCGACGTGGCGCCGCGCGTGGGACTCGACACAATCTTCTCGGAGGCGGGAGGCCTGATCGTCGACGACTTCGATAACGATGGTCTGTTCGATATCGTCACCTCTAACTGGGACTTTTGCGCGCCCATGCATTTCTTCCACAACAACGGGGATGGCACGTTTACCGACCGCAGCGCGCAATCGGGGCTGTCATCCCAGATGGGCGGGCTCAACATCATCCAGACCGATTACAACAATGACGGCTGCCTGGATATCCTGGTCCTGCGCGGCGGCTGGGAAACGGCCCAGCGGAAATCGTTGCTGCGCAACAACTGCAACGGCACGTTCACCGATGTCACCTTGGAAGCCGGCCTGGCCGAGCCAACCGCGACGCAAACTGCCGTGTGGGTGGATATCAATAACGACGGATTCCTCGATCTCTACGTAGGCAACGAAAACGAGCCGAATCAGCTTTTCCTGAACAACGGCAACGGCACATTTAAGGACATCTCACGGTCGTCGGGGACTGATCTGTCAGCGATGTCCAAGGCCGTAGTGGCGGCCGATTACGACAATGACGGCTATGCCGACCTGTTCGTGTCCAACTACCGCGGCAACAGCGCGCTGTTTCACAACAACCACGATGGCACTTTCACCGACGTAGCGCCCCAGGCTGGCGTCCAAGCCTCAGGCCATGGATTTGCCGCCTGGTTTTTCGACTACGACAACGACGGCCGGCCGGATCTTCTGGCGAGCGGCTACGCGCTGTCCATTGACGAGAGCGTACGCACGTACCTGGGGCTGCCCCACAACGCCCCTACCATGAAGCTCTACCACAACCTGGGCAACGGCGCCTTCCGCGATGTGACTGAGGAAACCGGGCTGAACAAAGTCTTCATGCCGATGGGCGCCAATTTCGGCGATGTGGATAACGACGGCTATCCAGACATGTATTTCGGCACCGGAGAACCAACTTATGCAGCTTTGCTGCCCAATGTGCTGCTGCATAACAAATGGGGAAAGAAGTTCGTGGACATCACTGCCTCCTCCGGCACGGGCGAACTGCACAAAGGGCACGGCGTGGCATTCGCGGATATCGACAATGACGGAGACGAAGACCTGCTGGAAGTGGTCGGCGGGGCGGTTCCAGGCGACAGCCATGCGTTCCGGCTTTTCGAAAACCCGGGCCACGGAAACGATTGGATCAGCGTGCGGCTGGTAGGCGTCCGGGCGAACCGCGCGGCCATCGGCGCCAGGATTAAAGTGACGGTAAAGAACGGGACCCAAACTAGCGCAACCCAGACGCGAGCGGTTTATCGGACCGTGGGAAGCGGCGGGTCATTCGGCGCGTCGCCTCTGGAACAGCACATGGGGCTGGGTAAGTCGGCGGAGGTCATGGGCCTGGAGGTTCAGTGGCCCGGAGATGCACAGCCGCAGCGGTTTGCGTCCGTGCCCAAAAACCAGGCGATCGAAATCCGGCAGTCCGCCAGTGACTACCGCGTGATCGAACGCCCCCGGTACAAGTTAGGAGGCGATCATGGCCGGTAGCTGGATCTGGAAAACCCAGTTCAAAGCTGCAGATGCACGCAGATCAACGCCGATAAACCCCCGTGTTCTATCGGCGTTCATCGCCGTTTATCGGCGGCTAGCCCTACTCCTGACCGCCGTGAGTCTGGCTGCCGCCACACGTTACCCGGTCACCGGGATTGTTCTGAAAGTGGACCGGCCGCACCGCAGTTTCGACGCCTCGTGTGCAGCCATTCCCGGATACATGGAAGCGATGGCGATGCCGTATTCCGTTCTGGATGATCGTGAACTGGCCAATCTGAAGCCGGGCGCCTATGTGGACTTCACGCTGGTCGTGGAGAAGGAGCGCTCCTATGCCGAAGGCATCCGCATCCATCGCTACGAGGGCTCCGAGCGGGAGCCGCTGCTCGCGCGCCGTCTACAACTGCTGGAAGCCCCTCACGCCACCTTGCAACCAGGCGACGCCGTGCCCGACTTCACCTTGACCGACCAGAGTGGGCGCCGCGTGGCGCTGTCGCAATGGGCTGGGAAAGTGGTGGCCGTGACCTTCGTCTATACCAGTTGCCCGTTGCCCGACTACTGCTTCCGGCTCTCCAACAACTTTAGTCAACTGAATCAGCGCTTCGCCAGCCGCATGGGCCGCGAGCTGGTGCTACTCAGCATCAGCTTCGATCCGGTGCATGACCAGCCCAAAGTACTGGCAAAATATGCCTCGACCTGGAAGGCCGATCCGGAATCGTGGCACTTCCTGACCGGGCCGCTCGACGAAGTGAAGGCCGTTTCGCGCCGGTTTGGAATGAATTTCTGGCCCGACGAAGGCTACTTCACACACTCGCTGCATACTCTGATAATCGATCGCCAAGGCCGGCTGGCAGCCGATTTCGAAGGCAATCAATTCACCGCCCGGCAATTGGGAGACTATGTAGACGTTCTGATTTCCGGCAGGTAGCGCCGAAGCAATGCGGCGACAGCGTAGTGGCCTGAACTAGACCTGACGGACCATCTGTGCTGCAACGCCAAGAACTGCTCCCCGCGTCTTCCAAAACGATTCAAAGGTTTTTGTGTTCGCCTACAAGCGGAATGACATCAAGAACAGAATCGTATTTTCACGACTCCCGGTTCACCCGCCCTCGAATAGCTGGATTTATTATTAGCCGGCTGCCGATGAGGCGCAAAGGATCCTTATGAAAACTGAAACAAGTCTACGGCTCAAAAAATTCTTCGTCGATTTTCTTGATGTGAAGGGTATCTTCAATCCTGCATCCGATATTCTGTTGAACCATCAAAGCTGCTAGCTGATCCCCATCTATCAGAACAATCCGTTTGCTCAGGAACTCGGCGGTTTCCTTCGCTGATGGGGAAAACGTTGAAGTAGTGACGAATAAACCTTTGCTGGCCTTGTGTCTGTCTAAGCTGCCGAAGAAATCACGGATCGCGCCGGAGCCGATATTGTTCCCTGCGCCGTACCGCTTCGCCTGAATGTAAACGCGGTCAAGGCCAAGGGCATCTTGATCGACCACTCCGTCAACGCCATCATCGCCGGAGCGGCCAAGGGTACGACCGGCCTTGTCGGCACGGGAACCGCCGTGGCCCATACTGATAAGCAAATTGACCATTAGGCGCTCGAAAAACTCAGGCGAAGCAACGCGGACACGGACAAGAAGCTCTTGAGCGAGCGCGGCATTGATCTGCTTGTGGGCGCGGCGCATGATTTCGTCCGGCGTTTCAGTCTCACTGTGGAGAATTTTCTCTTCCGGTTCGGCCTGAATGTCGGGCTTAGATTGCGATACTCGCGCCCGTTCCTTGAACTGTTTGAACTCGTCGAACTGGTTTAAGAATGCGTTATCAATGTGCGCGGGGTGAGAAGCGAGCGTCTGTACTCCGCGAGGCGTGATCGCAAAGTGGCCGCGCCTCGTGTTTTCGATCAGGCTCGCTTGCGCCAAGTAGGTCTTGGCCCAATGTACGCGGTTGCTGAAAACTGTCTGCTTACCAGACGGCAGCAACTCGCTACGCTCTTCTGGGCTGAGGCCCAGTTGATCCGCGAGTTGTTCGATAACTTCACGGATCGAGACTTCTCCTTTGGAAGAAGCAACAAGAACGGGAAGCATCAATGATTGGTAGTCGGGGATAGTCATTTGCGTTGGTCGGCGAGGCGGGGTTTCACTCCCAGCCAAATAGAAACGGTAGCAACAAGCGGCGAGGTAGGGAAGACGCCACTTTCGACGTTCTCGCAACTTAACCTTTGGGAGACGGCATTTCGGACCACCCGACGTCTACGCCCAAACCGTAGGTGTGTTGTGAGCCGCCCCGGTCTTGCATCGTTCCGCATCACTCCGCCGCTTGGCTAACTTCGCCAAATCAGGCAATACTAGGCCGTGGAGGAGGCATGAAGGTCAACATGCGGGAGGCCAAGAATCGGCTCTCGCGGCTCGTCAAGGATGCTCTCGCGGACGAGGATGTCGTGATCGCCAGCAACGGTGAACCCATGGTTAAGCTGGTGCCTGTCGCCAGACAAGGCCATCTAGGTGGCTGGGGTAAGTTAAAGACATTCAGAGCTGCGATCGACGCGGCCTTTACCGCGGAACTCGATGAACAAATCGCCAGGAGCCTTGAAGGCCAGATTTGAGACTGCTCCTTGATACTCAGGTGGGGCTCTGGTGGCTCACCGCCAGCCCGCGGCTCTCCAAGTCGTCGCGGGAGTTGATGGTCAGCTCGCCGTGTGCAGTATCGGTCGCCAGCGTTTGGGAGATCGATCTCAAACACCGCCTGGGCAAATTGCCGATTGCACCGGCGCCCTTTCGCGACGAGATGCGGTCAGCAGGAGCTATCGTCCTATCGGTAACCGACGTAGCCGTCGCGATCATAGTCCACGAATGCAAGGCCGTACTGGCGGCCGATCCGCGCTCGGCGCCCGCACACATGCTTCTGGGACTAGCCTGTCTCGCGCAGGGGTCGATTGCCATGGTCGCCGAGGCCAAAGCGGAATTGCAGCAGGCGCTCGATATCGATCCGGAGCTTCTGTGGGCGCGCTTCTACCTGGCTCGGCTCTATCTCGACCAGGGCTTGAGCGAAAAGGCTCAGGAGCAACTGGAGCGCAGTCTGCAGCAGAGCCCTGGTTTACCTCATTTTCTTTCGCTGCTGGGTGAGGTCCGGCGCAAACTCGGAGATCCTGGCGCCTCTCTGGAGTTGAACCGCAAGGCTCTCGAGGCAAACGCCACAATGACCCCGGCGCATTATTTCCTGGCGCTTGCTTATCTGGACCTGCAACAGGAACAGGCCGCAATTGCATAAACCTGCGGAGCAGGAAGCCGTTCACTGGACCGGAAGCGATGAGCTTGGCCGCGCTTTGCTCAAGACCGGTGACACGACCGAGAAATAAACCTTACTCCAATCCCCTCAGCCATCTGCGCCGAGTTCCGGCCTTTTCCATCCTCGATTTCTTCGAACGATCCTATAAACTGAAGTCGGGCTTGCGAGGCCGATGGGCGGCCTCGATTTTTCCTTTCGCCAATAACGCGGCCACGGCCGCCGTATAGCTGCTGGTTTGGGTTCGTTTTTTCGTCTACGAATCCAGGCCACGGGCGCCCCACTCGTTGGGTTCGTTTTTTCATTTCGCGAATCCGGCTCGTCTTTCCGCGCTACCTGCGGTTGAGTTTGTTTTTTCAGCCGCCAGTTTCAGTATTCGGCGCGTGTGCTATCAGGCAGTTACAGGGACAGCCCTCACGTTGGGTTCGTTTTTTCAAATTCGCGAAACCGATTCGACGCTCCGCGCGAACGGGAATTTGGGTTCGTTTTTTCAATCGGCAGCATCAGTAGTCGGGGCTGTGCCGTCAAGCAGTTACAGGACAGCCCGCAGGTCTTTGAAATTCGAATATTCCCGTTCGAGCACGGGGAAGCAATTTTTCTTCGGCAAACCGTGGTTGGCGACCGCGGTTTGCCTGCGCCGCGAAATCGGTACGCGCGAAGTGTATCTTGCAGGATCGCGCCCCGTAGCCGCGTGCACCCGAGTGCGCCGAACTGCGCAGACCTCAAGCAGCCAGGCTGCTCAATTTTGAATCCGGGTGCGCGGTGTAGTATACTCGTAACTTACTCCGTGGTTCCGGGGCACGCGTCCGTGCGTTCCGGCTCCCAATTAAGGAATGCATATGCACGCGATTATTGAAACTGGCGGAAAGCAGTACCGCGTCGCTCCTGGCGATACGCTCCGCGTCGAAAAACTGGAAGGCGATGTAGGCTCGGAAATCGAGCTTCCAGTGAAGGCAGCCTTTAACGACGCCGGCGAGTTGGTGACGGTAGCGCCGGTGAAGGCAACCATCACCGGGAACGGCCGCGGCGACAAGATTCTCGTCTTCAAATTCAAGCGTAAGAAGCAATACAAGAAGACCATCGGGCATCGCCAGTCCTACACCGAAGTGAAGGTCGGTGGGATTTCGGATTCCGGCGAAGCGCCCGCCAACGAAGCATAGGTGACGTATGGCTCATAAAAAAGGATTAGGCAGTTCCAAAAACGGGCGCGATTCCAACGCGCAGCGGCTGGGCGTCAAGGTGTTCGGCGGCCAGCTTGTGCCAGGTGGTTCGATCATCGTCCGCCAGCGCGGTACCAAAATCAAGCCGGGGCTGAATGTCGGCTGGGGCAAGGACGACACGCTATTCGCCAAAGTCACGGGCGTAGTGGAATTCAGAGATCGCGGACGAATGGGCAAGTTCGTCAACATCAGCTCGGTCGAGTAAACCGCGGAAACGCGGAGAAAAGTATTTAGGAGAGGGGCCGCCGGTTCGATAGGATCGGCGGTCTCTTTTGTTTTTTAGCCTATGTTTATCGATGAAGTTCGCATCCTGGTGAAGGCGGGCGATGGCGGCAACGGCTGCCTTGCCTTTCGGCGGGAGAAGTACGTCCCGCGCGGCGGTCCAAGCGGCGGCGATGGCGGGCGCGGCGGGAGCGTAACGCTAGTGGCCGATGAGCATGAGAACACGCTGCTAAAGTTTCGCTTCAACCCGGAGCACAAGGCCGAGCGCGGCCGGCACGGCGAGGGTAGCAACCGCACCGGCGCCGAGGGACGGTCGATAGAAGTCGACGTGCCGATCGGCACCGTGGTCTACGACGAAGCGACCGGCGAAAAGCTTTACGATTTTACGCACGAAGGGGAGCGGCTCCTGGTGGCGCGGGGCGGGCGCGGCGGACGCGGCAACGCGCGCTTCGCCACTGCAACCCACCAGGCGCCGACGGAGCACGAACAGGGGCGTCCTGGACAGGAACGCCGGCTGCGGCTGGAGCTGAAGCTGCTGGCGGATGTGGGCTTGGTCGGCTTTCCGAACGCGGGCAAATCGACATTGATCTCGCGCATCTCGGCGGCGCGGCCGAAGATCGCGGATTATCCGTTCACCACACTCGAACCGAATCTGGGAGTGGCGCAGGTCTCCGGTTTCCGTAGCTTCGTGGTGGCTGACATTCCTGGATTGATCGAGGGCGCGCACCTGGGTCATGGGTTGGGAATCCAGTTCCTGCGGCACATCGAGCGGACGCGGCTCTTGGCGCATCTGGTAGACGTTTCGGACGCCAGCGGGCGGGACCCGGTGGAGGATTTCGAGATCGTGATGCGCGAACTCGCAAGCTTCAGCGAAGAGTTGGCGGCGAAACCGATGATCGTGGTCGCGACCAAGATGGATGCGGCCCAGGATGCGGAGCGCGTAGCAAGCTTGCGCGATCTGGCGCAGGCGCGCGGGCTGGATTATTTCGAGATTTCAAGCGCGACGGGCCAGGGCATCGAGGCGTTGAAACAGGCGATGGGCGAGCGGGTGCTTCAGCCTGCCGAAGCCCTATGATGTAGACGCGGTGGAAGGGCGTCTATTCTAGACGGATTATCGTCGTCCGAAGATTCCCTCCAACTCTAGCCCCTTCGAAATGGCGGGAAATCACCCCCTCATGGTGTGCGCCAAGCAGCTCGCAACGCTCTACAATCGCCTATTCTGTCGGTTCAGTGGCAGCGAAAGCAGCATTTTGTTATGCCTTTTCTAGATCTAGACGGCATTGTGACTGAGGCCGCCGCCACCCCTTGTTCGCAGTTCGAAACATATCCGGCCCGGGATAAGCGAAGCCGAGAGCGCCGAGCCGCCAAACATGCTGCGACGATCCGGCACTCCGCGGAACGCCGCTATTGAAAACATACAGGTTAGGCGGGCTGCATAGGTTTACCTAGGCGGAATGCCGAAGGTGGCAGAATGGGCAACTTGGGAGGCCCCTAAACAAAAGGTGAGAATTGGTACAATCGAGAAATAAACTTGCTTGACGCCCCGCCGCAAATACTATATCTTCTGGTAGCTATAGTACTTAACCTGAGATGGGAGTAAATTGCACAATGCTGCGACACAAGCTGAGGCTCGCGAATACCTTTCTGGCCGCGTCTTCGTGCCTATTCGCTCAGACTCCGGCACCGGGGGCTGGTGGAGGGCCGGCGGGGCAGATTCCGCCGGTGGGGGATAATGCTGTCTTCTACATGTTCTTGCGTTATCAGAACTCTCTGGTGCTGGACATACAGTCCGCGACAGCAGCCAACGCGGCTTCCGGCCAGTCATTGCAGCAGGGGGCGGCCCAATCGCTTGGTCTTTCAGTTACCGACTTCAGCAAGGTAAACCCGATCTATCTCGCCCTTGCCGTTACATTGCAAGCCGTTGATACAGATGCCAATGCGTATCGCGACTCCGTGGTATCCACCAAGACGGTGCCTGACTTGCCAACCATCAAGCAGTTCTCCTCCAGGCGCGATCAAGCGGTAAACAACGCACGGACGCAACTTCAGCAGGCCCTGACAACTGCGGGGTGGCAAGCTCTTACAAATTATGTGGAAGGCAAATTCAGACAAAGCATCGTAAGGAAGGCAGTGGGCCAATGAATGTCATGAGCAGTTTCCGAAGCCACAGGTATTGTTCGATCCCGTTGCTACTGATCGGCGTCGGCTGCGGGCATCTCGCGGCGCAGTGTAGCGATAGCAACGGACCGTATTTCTATGCGTCGTCACAGGCGAGCCGACTGAACGGTAACACCGTAAAACTCGATAGCCAAACTATGGACTGGGGGGATTACTATAATTGGTGGCAGAATTATCTCACGAGTTCCTTTTATTTCAACGGGATCCTTGAGAATAGCATTCCGTGGGGTACGCCCGCCCAGTATGGGGCGACCGCAGAGCAGACATACGAGCCGACGCTCCAGACCTACGGAGCGGGCCCGTATTACACCAGCGCCCTCCATCGCGCCTACACTCCGTACTGTCAGCAATGGGTGACGTGGCAAATCCCTTACAACGGCGACCCTACTACCGCGTCCACATCTGACTCCATCCAGATCTCGAGACCGACGATTAATCGCACCGATCCGGCACCCTATTATCTCGGCGGATCCAGTACAAGCGGAAATTACCAGAGTTACACTTCTATTGTATCGGATGGACAGGGAGCGACCGAAACGCCCACTTACTCGATTACGGTTGGCGGTAGCTATGGATCGCTGAACTGCCAAAGTTGTGTGAGTCCGATCTATACGGCGCAAGCGGCGATGCCCTGCTCCGGAGGCAGTCCAAGCTACAACGTGCAGATCATTGCCAGTTATGCCGGATTCCAGTCGTCCCCGCTTTACGTATTCAATAATTCACCGGCGTCGCAGCAGACCATGTCAATAAGCCAGGTCGGTTTGCCGAATGGGAGCGGATATGATTCGCAATATGTCTATAAGGTATTGGACGCCTGCGGCAATGCTATGAATTGGGTCGCAGTCAACGAATCCTTCACCAACACGCAATTCGTGTATCCCGGCGGTATTACAAATGGCTGGCCGGCACCGGGCACGGGTACGTGGACCTTGGGCGTTTGGACAGCCGGTTTGTTCGATCAGTACGGCCAATTTACCGATCACATTTGGGAGCAAAACGACAGCGGTGTCTTTCCCACGCCTCTGCCGCCAGGCTGGAACAGCATGGCGGAAGATGCAAACAGCACGGTTCTCACGACGTCCCAGTGGTTCAAGGCCGGGACCACTTCAAACGGGTACGGACTGCTGATTCACTCCGATACCGTGACTAAGTACATAGACCATGGGAAAGCTCAGTAGTAGAGGTATAACACGATGAACCGAACTCCTGCCCTCGCATGCTGCGCGATCGCGGCATTTTCCGGCATCGCGGATGCTGGCCTCCTCGACCTGATTCAACAGGCCGACGCGATCGCGATAGCCGAGGTTACTCCGCAAGCAAGCGGCCCCGCCGGCACCCATTTTATCCTCGGAATCCGCCAGGTCTTGAAGGGCTCGGTTGGGCGGAGAAACATCCTGGCATCGTTCATACCGGCCAATGGGCAGGGCGCGACGCTGGACGTGGCGCCGACGTGCGGCATTTTCCTTCTACGCCAGAACGGCTCACAATGGCGTGTCATTCCTCAGGAAACACCGCTTTATTTCGACGCGCTGTATGCGCCAAGTGATCGATGTTCCGCGCCTGGAGAAGACAAGGATTTCTCTGCCGATCGCGTTGTCGGCGAATACGTGCACTCCCTTGTGGGGACGGATCCGAAGCCGGCGTATATCTACAGACTGTTCTCGCAAATCAGGTCGCGGGAGTCGGGTGAGATCGCGGGAGTGACTGGATCGTTGTCGAGTTCGGAGAACGCGGACCTGCGAGCGCTCGGATTAGCCTGGCGGATTGCTGAAGGCGATTCTGCCGCCGTGCGGCAGTTAGCCGTGGACACGGCGGTCTTACGCCGGCCTCCACCAATTCAAACGATGCTGGTCGCTAGTATTTCGGTATACTCGAGCGTGGACCGGGGCGGGATCTCGGGACTCGGAATGATCGCCCGGTCCAATCCTGGGGGCTTCCTCGAACAGGCCGTCAGCTACGCCTTGCGGCAAATCCACACGCGTGATACGCTTGCTTTGGCCTACGGACTCCTTGACAGTCCCACCGCAGCGGTTCGGGAGAACGCGATTGCGGCGTTCAGCATGTTTGTGTTGCAAGTACCGCCGCTGGACGAAAAAAATGGCGCAGCGATCTTCGAGCGCGCGCTCAATCCCTCGACGCGTAAGAGTTTGGGCGCTGACGAGGAAGCCCACATCCACTTTGGCCGCATCGCTGACTCGGGCGTAGCCGCTGGCCTAACTCAGTGGTGGAAGGGATGGTACGCTCGGACTAGCGGCGGCCGGTAAGACACGCCGGTGTGATCACTCCTTAGGTCAGGCAACGTTCACCCTGTTGTTTAGACCCGCCTGATGGCATGCTGGGGGAATTCTCCAAGGAAGAGAAGCGGCCCATATTGTTACCCGCACAACGAACCGGCGTGGTATGTGCCGCAACCCGAGAGACGCTTCATCTGGCGCGGCGCAAGCAATCGACGGCGGATCCGGGCCACGCAAGCGCGTCGCGCGCGCAGTTTCGAACGCCCCGTAGAGCAAAACCTGCTTCGTCGCGCGGGCTCACGTGTTGAACGGCGGCATCAATCGCCACCCACCTTCCCGTTGCGGTTTAGTTCGCCGAGTAGCCTCATCAATTTCGCGGCGCTCTAACGCGTTCTTCTCTTGACATCTTCGCGCCGCGAATCTGTCCAGCATTCTGCGAAAAGATCGCGCCGAACTGAAAGCCCTCCAGGCCGAGCGCAAGGAAGTCTACGAAAAAGCCACGAATCAAGCCGAGATCTTCGTAGAACACGCCGAAAGCAAGGGCGAAGTCTACGAGCCAGGCGAAGACTTCCAGCCCGCCTCATCACACGGTGGGTTCGTTTTTTCAAACACCGAAATCGCCCGCCGCCGGGACCGCGACCGCCGCTACAAGAAGGCCTGCAACTATCATTTCCGTGATCGTTCGAAGGATCCGAAGCCCGATTTCGGCCCTGACATCGATCGCCAAGCCGCCTAACCCGCATGATGGAATCCTAAAAACGCTCAATCCGCGAAACTACAATGCAACCCAAACCCGAAGTGTCTCATGCCTCGAATAATCCACGGTGTGAGCCCATCGTCCTTCATCTCTCGCGTCAGGAACGGGTGCGCGATATGAAAGTGGCCTCTTCCGCAAGGCGACTTCCCGGTGCCGTCAAAATGTTTGAGCCACCGCTCCGGGCGATTGCGCCTTCGGCGCCTGGACAGGCTTGCAATCCCGATCCCTGGAGTTTCTACATTCTCAAGAGTCGCGTGGATCGCGACCGTACCGCCGGCGGCGCTTGCGTCCGTCCCGGATCTTGCCGCCGGTGGGCAAGGCGAGCAAAGCCCGCCCGGACAGGTTGGGAAGCCTGTCTACTAAACCTTCGAAGGTACTTCGTAGCCCTTGCGATATGGACGCGTCATCATCTTTGCGGCTTCGGAATCGCCGGTGATGGTGAGCGTCGCAGGATCGAAGTTGATCGTGCGGCCCACGCGGTACGAAATGTTGGCGAGGTGCACCAGGATGGTCGATGCGGCGCCGACTTCGATTTCCGCGTTCAAAATGCTGCGGTCGCGTTTGCGAACGGCTTCGGCAAAGTTGGCGAAATGGCCGCCGCCTTCCTTGCCGCTAGGCCCGGGCTCCTGAGCTTTGCCCAGCCAGCTCTTGTAGCTGGAGTAGCTGTCAACCGCGAGATATCCCTTCGATCCGTAGTAAAGAGCTCCGATGCTATCGCCGCCGCTGCCACCGGTATCGGCGGCTTTACCGGGCGCAACGGTGGCTTCACCGTTGGTGTCCCAATGGCGGACTTCGAACTCCATCAGTTTGCGCTTACCGCCCTCGTTGAATTCCCAGGCGCAGTTGAGCGTATTCGGAGTTTCCTGATCGTCGTCGAACATGAAATGCCCGCCAATGGCGCTGGCTTTAACCGGAAACTTGACATCCAGGCCCCATCGCGCAAGATCCACCTGATGGATGCCCTGGTTGCCGAGATCGCCGTTGCCGGTGTCCCAGAACCAATGCCAGTTGTAGTGGAAACGGTTGCGGGTGAAGGGATGCACTGGCGCGGGACCATTCCACATGTCGTAATCGACGCCCGCGGGAACGGGTTCGACTGCGGCGTGCTCGATGTCGTCGCGCCACTTATAGCAGAGGCCGCGCGACATGTAGATGTCGCCGATCAGGCCCTCTTTCATCTTCTGCATCGCTTCCTGGACTGCTTTGGACGAGCGGATCTGGCTGCCCTGCTGCACGATGCGGTTGTACTTGCGGGTGGCCGCGACGATCTGTCTAGCTTCGAAAATATTGTGCGAGCACGGCTTCTCGACGTAGACGTCCTTGCCACCCTGCACGCCCCAGATCGTCATCAGGGTGTGCCAGTGGTTAGGCGTTGCGATAGACAGGACATCGATATCCTTGTTCTCGATGACCTTGCGGATGTCTTTGTAGGTTTGCGGCGTCTTGACCTTGTAGCCTTCCAAAACCTTCAGGCCCTTGGCGAGCTGCGCATCGTCGATATCGCAGATGGCGGACACTTCGCAGTTCTTGACCTCGCTGCCCCGGTCCCTTCCCCCGCCGCCTTCTCTTTCCGCCCAGGCACTCAGGTGAGATCCACCGCGGCCCAATCCCTTTTGGGGATCCCTGCCGCCCATGCCAATTACCGCAACCCGTAGCTTATCGCTTGGGGTATCCGCGAAAACGCTGGCGCTGGCGCCCAAAGCGCCAATTGTCGAAACAAGGAAATGTCTCCGCTCCATCGCAAAACCTCCGAGGTTACGTTACCACATTTTTGGGGGTCCCGGCGCAGAAAGCCCTTACGTTTTCGATAACTGATGCCATCAGACGGCGCCTCGCTTCAGTGGTGCTCCACGCCATGTGCGGCGTGACGATGCAATTGCGCGCGGAAAGTAACGGATGATCGGCGGGCGGCGGCTCGATGGAAAGAACGTCAAGGGCGGCCCCGGCGATTCGGCCGGAGTTGAGCGCGTCGGCGAGATCGTGCTCATTAATCAGCGGGCCGCGCGATGTGTTGATCAGAAACGCAGTGGGCTTCATGAGCGCGAGCGTGCGCGCGTCGATCATCTCGCGCGTTTCGGGAAACAGGGGAACGTGAAGGCTTACCACGTCCGATTCGCGCAGCAGGTCTTCTAGGTTGCCGCGATCGATATCGAAGGCGATCACGCGCATACCGAACGCCTCGGCGATTTGCGCGGTCTGGCGGCCGATGCGCCCGAAGCCGACGATTCCCATGGTCTTCCCGGCGAGTTCGATCTGCGGGGGGTAAGAGAAGCTCCAATCGGGGTTGCGCGTCCAGGCGCCGCTGCGCACTGCTTCGGTGTGTTGCGCGACGCGATGGCAGAGTTCGAGCAGCAGCGCGAAGACGAATTGCGCCACCGAGGCAGTCCCGTAGGTGGGGACGTTCGAGACGACGATGCCGCGGCGGCGCGCGGCTTCGATATCGATGACGTTGTAGCCGGTTGCGAGCACGCCGATGTAGCGCAGATCGGGAAGCTGGTCCAACACGCTCGCGGTGAGCGGCGTCTTATTGGTGAGCACGATGGCGGCGCCGCGCGCGCGTTCGACGGCGAGTTCGGGCGGCGTGCGGTCGAAGACTTCGAGATCGCCCAGCGCGCGCAGGGGGTCCCAGGAGAGATCGCCGGGGTTGAGGGCGTATCCGTCAAGCACTACGATTTTCATGAAGTCCTCGTGGAGCGCGGCATCGAATTCGGCGCGATGCTCTTTCAGATAGAAGTGTCTGCCACGAAATTGGCGTACGGCGAAGGATTCAGTGGTCTGTTCGCGCCACGCTTCTAGATGAGTGCGCGAGATGTGTGGGTCGTCGAGGCCGCCGTAGGCGCGAATGGGGACCGCCAAGCGGCGCGTCTTCGGTGTAGACGTAGTGGCGGTAGAGATGGGTATCGGCGCGCAGAGCGGGCAGCACGGCATGGCGGATAGCGGCGTCGTCGGGAAGATCAGCTTCGCGAAGGAGATCCTCATCGGAGGGTTCGGGCGGCGGCACGTGGTTGCGTCGGAACTGCGGGGCGCGCGCAGCGGAGACGATCAGAAGGCGTGGCAGCGGCAGTTTGCGGCGGCGGAGTTCGCGCGCGAGTTCGAAGGCGACGATGGCGCCGAGGCTGTGTCCAAGAAAGGCGAACGGCTGTTCGAGGTAGGGTTCGATGGCGGCGGCTAGCGATTGGATCAGCGGCGCCATCCGCTGGAAGGGCGCTTCGGGTATGCGGGCCGCGCGGCCGGGGAGCACGGCAGCGCAGGCGGGGAACGCCGGGGGGCCTACTTCGCCGGCGTACGGGAAGTAGAAGAGTCGCGGGGGTTGCGCCGCGGCGGCGGTGGGAAACCAGGCGGAGGCCGGTGCGCGTTTGCGGAGGCGCAGAGCTAGGAGGGCACGTTTCTCTGGGGAGAGACTCACCGACGGCAAGACCGCCGGCGGTATTACCTGAGGTTTAACAGACGAAACGCGGCGGCTTTGAGTCAGGAGCGCTTCGAAAGGCTCCGCCGAAAGACTTTCCGCGTAGCGGCGCGAGGCCTCGCGAGACTGGCGGGCGATTTCGCCGTAGTGAGCGCGATCGGTGAGCAAGCGCCGTAAGGCTTCGATCCACGGGGCGAGGTCCTGTGGGGGCACTTCCGCTATCGGCACCATGCGCTCGTTAAGGCGCGGCTGATAGCGTGCGATGGGGTTCACTGGCAGCAGATACGGTACGCCCATCTTGGCTTCAGGCAATCCGCCCGTATTAGCCGCAATCACAGGGACGCCGCGAAGCATCGCTTCGACCACGATGCGCGAGCGGGCTTCGGCCCAGAGCGAAGGCACGAGAAGCACTCTGGTGCGCGCGAGCAGGGTGTCGATGTGGTCGACCGGATCGAGCACGGTTACGTTGGGACGTGCGGCGAGCGCGGCGCGGTCGGCGGCGTCGGCGCCCCAGGTGGGCACGGCGGCGAAGCGAACTTCGGGGAAAGCGTCGGCGAGCGCGACGAAAGATCGAGATGCCCTTCACGGCGCATGGATTGACCAGAGTGACGAATTCGTTATCGAAGCGGCCGAGATCGGGCCAGGGCTCGCGCGGCATGAGCGAGATCGGAACGTGAACCGCGTCGATGCCGGCATGGCGGCGAACATAATCGGCGACGTATTGGCTCACGCCGACGACGACATCGGCTTGGCGGATGCGCGCGGTCTGCGCTTCGTTGGGGAAGGCGCAATCGGGTCCGAACGGAAGCGGCAGCGTAGCGCGCACCAGATAAACGACGCGCGCGCCGGAGGCGAGCGCGGGTTCGAGCAGAAGTTGCGCGGGGTCGTCGGTGGAGCAGAGGATGACGTCGGGGCGAAAGGCGGCGGCCTCTGCGACGAACGCGGCGCGCAGGTGGGTGTCGGCGGCTGCGCGGACGTGGACGCCCGCGATCTCGAGATCGGTAGCGCCGCGAGCGACGACGCGGCATTGGTGGCCGCGCGCGGCGAGCGCTTCCATCAGCAGGCGGTTGGATTTTTCGCCGCCGCCGTGCGCGGGATGGTACACGGCGTTTTGCGCGAGCAGGATTTTAAGGCGAGGACGCAAGTTTGCCAGGTATTGCTCGAAGGCCGCGGCATCAAGGATTGAACGAAGCGCTGCGCGGCAGGGCGCGATGCGCTTGCGATTCGCGCTCGTAGGCTTCGCGATCGGTGAGAAGCTCGTGCGAGGGCCGCCACCCAGGGCTGCATCGTCGTTCTCCGGCAATACCGGTTTCGGCATGGCGTGCTCGTCGAACGCGGGCTGGTAGCGCTCGATGGTGCGCACGGGGATGACGTAGCCCGTGCCGTGCTTGGCCTCCTTGAGGCCGCCGGAATCGCTCGCGACCACCGGGATGCCGCGCAGCATCGCCTCCATGACGATGAGGCCGAAGCCTTCGTACCAGAGCGAAGGCATCATCAGGATGCGCGCTTGCGGCGAGGATGTCGTCGATGCGCGGAGCGTTGGGGAGGATGCGCACGTTGGGAAGGCGCGCGAGAGCGGCGCGGTCTTCGGCGGTGGTTCCCCAGCCGGGGACAACGGCGAACTGATAGCGCGGCATGCGGCGCGGCAGCTGCGAGGAAGATGCCGATGCCTTTCACGGCGCACGGGTTGATCATGACGATGCTGGCCGCTCGCGAAGTTCGCGTAATCGGGCCAAGGGCCGGGCCGTAAATGGGCGGATGGATCACGGCGGGGCGGCAGTCCGAGCGCTTGCTCGATGTATCCCGCCATGTGATGGCCGATGGCGACGACGCCGGCCGATTGCGCCACGAGCGCTGCCGCCGCGGGGTCGGGATTCCAGCTCTCGGAGCCGAACGGGAAGAACTGCGGCGTGTGCGCCAGGTAAACAACGCGGCCGGGCGCGCAGTGGTGGGCTTCGCGCAGCAGCGCGTGGCTGAGGTCTTCGGAGGAGACAAGCACCCAATCGGGGCGCCAGTCTGACGATCTCGCGGCGCAGTCGCTCGACGCGAGCGGCGGGATCGGCAACGGGGAAGATCGCGAGGCTGGCGTGTGGCGCGTAGGCAGCGCCTTCGTCCGGCGGCGCCGCAGACGATGCGGCATTCGTGGCCGGCGCGCGCCAGGTGGTCAAGCCAGATCAGATTGCTGCGCGTGGCGCCGCCGCGCGGCGGGGCGTAGGACGCATTGGCGGTAAGCAGGATGCGCAAGTTAGAGGGCGTCCTGCTCTTCGGCCAAGAGGGCGCGGGCTTCCTCGTCGGAGAGACTCTCGAGTTCGCGCAGGAGGTCTTCGTACTCGGGATTCGATTGGGCGATTTCCTTGCGCTCGATCGCCTTGGCCAGTTCGGCCACAGTGAAGTTGCCGGAGTAGACGATTTCGAGGGAAAGATCGGCGCCGTGGATCTGGCGGACGCGAGATAGAAGTTGCACGGCGAGCAGCGAGTGGCCGCCGAGATCGAAGAAATTGTCGTGGATGCCGACGGCGGAGACGTTGAGCAAGGCGGCCCAGAGTTCGCAAAGGCTCACTTCGAGCGCGGTGCGGGGCGCGGCGCTCGCGGCGGCGGCTCGTGGGGCCGCGTGCAGTCGCGCGAGCACGGATTCGGGCGTGCGGAGATCGGTGGCGATGCGAACGTAATCCGGGTGGGGAAGGCCCTTGGCTTTCTGGCGGGGCTCGTGACTGGGCAGGTCAACGGACTGACCCACTAAAAACAGTTCCGCGGGGCGGTTGCGGGCTGTGCGGACGAACGGAATCTCCAGACCCGACAAACCGCGAGCGCGTGCGATCTCTTCCAGACGCGCCTTCATGCGATGCTCGACGCCTCGGCCGAGAGCGCGGCAACTAAGGAGGAACGTGTCGGCCAGTAGGACGTCGCCTTCGCGTCGAAAGATCATGACGCCCACGAGGCCGTAGTCGCCGAAGCGGTCGCGCACGTGGACCGTGAGGCACTCGGCGTCGAGGGATGCGATCTCGGCCTCGGTGCGGCGAATGCAGCTCGCGTTCATCTGGTTGGTGCGCTGGGTGAGCTGCGCGACACGCGGGATTCGACCGGCCGTCATGGGCTCGATGCGCACTTCGAGTTCGAGCGAGGCAAGAAACTCCTCGATGCCGCCGGCCGATTGCGCGGCCTCCGCGCGGGCGGCATTTTGCGCGTACAGTTCGGCGCGGAGCAGATCTTCGGCGGTGACGCGCGGGCGGTCGAAGGCCCAGACGTGCCCCAGGAACTCGGGGATCTCCTCCGCGCGCGCGGGCAGCGGAAGGGCCAGAATCGCGGGCGCGGCGCTTTGCGCTTCGACGCATTCCTTGGGATTGTCGTCCACGAGGATGAAGCTATCGAGCCCGAGATCGAGTTCGGCCGCGAGCGCAGGAAGGTTCGCGCCTTTCGAATCCCAATTGATGCGGCGCGCGGCGAAATCCTCGTAGCGCAAGGGAAATTCGGGATGGGCGCGGAAGGTTTCGACGACGTCCTCTTCGTTGTTCTTGCTGCAGAGCGCGAGCAGCATCCCTTCGGCGCGGCGCGCGGCCATGAACTCCTGCAAGGCGCGGCGGGCAGGGTCGAGCGCGACGCCGGCCGGGCCGTCTTCGCCGCAGATGCCGCTCCAAAGGGTGTCGTCGCAATCGAGCGCGATCACTTTGTAGGGCGGGTGTGAGAGGGCGTGGATCTTGCGCGCGATGGCGGTGGCGAGCGCCGCGAAGAAGAGCGGCGTGTAGGGGAGATGGCCGAGTTCGCCCGCGTACGGGTCGTGCGCATTAGAGACGGGCTCCGTGTCGGCGAAGTAAACGGCAGGCGACTCGGCGAGAGCGGCGCGGATGCGGCTACCGGCGGCCTCGGTTGCGGATTCGTTCCCCGGCGCCGGCGGGCAAAGAGCGACGATCAAAGGCGCGGGGAATGCAGCGGCGGAGCGTATGGCATCGATGAAATGGCGGGCGGTTTCTTCCAGACCCGCGGGGATCCAATCGTCGAGGCGGATGAGTGCGACGTTGAAGCCGCGGTTGTGGGCGAAGAGGCTATCTGGCGAGAGCAGTTCCTGGAAAAGCTGGTTATACGCCGCGAAGCGAATGTCGTGGGTCAGCGCGAGTTCGGCGATCCAGAAGGAGAGCGCGGGCTGGATAGCTTCGGCGGTGAAGGTTGCGGCGATGGCGATCGCGCGATCGTCGGAAGGCATGAACCTTTCATTATGAAACACCTCATAACGAACGGGCAGGCGCAGTTGTTCCCACCTGTTGACTTTCTACAGAAAGACGCGCATACTCCTGTTGATGGACAACACGTCTGAAGTTCGGTACGGGACGCTCGACCTTATGGTGTTAAAAACGCTCGACACGCTCGGCGCGCTACACGGATATGGCATCGCGCGGCGGATCGAGCAGGTCGCGGAAGGATCGCTTGCGCTCAACCAGGGCACCATCTATCCGGCTCTATTGCGGCTTGAGCAGCGCGGTTGGATCGCGAGCGAATGGGGCGTGAGCGAGAACAACCGGCGCGCGCGGTTCTATTCGATTACGCGCACCGGCAGGAAGCAACTGGCAGCCGAAGCAGAGAGTTGGTGCCGCACCGTAGCGATGGTCAACCGTCTGCTGGAGACTCAGTCGTGATCGCGCGAGGCTGGCTGACGCGTATTCGCGGGCTCTTCACAGGCGCGTCGGATGAGGCGCGATTGAATGAAGAGGCCGCAGCGCATCTGGACGAGCTTACGTCCGAATATCAGCGCCGTGGGCTCACGCCGGAAGAGGCGCGCGCGGCCGCGCGGCGCGAATTCGGCAATCTCACGGCGATTCGCGAAATCCACCGCGAGCAACGCCGGCTGCCATTCTTCGATCCGTTGGCGCGCGATCTCCGCTATGCGTTGCGCCAGTTGCGCGCAAAACCGGGATTCGCGGCGACGGTAGTTCTGACCCTGGCGCTCGGGATCGGCGCGAACACGGCGATCTTCCAGGTGTTGGACGCCGTGGCGTTGCGCATGTTGCCGGTGAAAAATCCGGAACAACTGGTGAGCTTGGAGTTGCGCCAGAGCAGCAAGAGCAGCCACGCCACGTTCGCGAACATGAGCTATCCCTTGTTTCGGGAACTAGCCGTGCGGCAGCGGTCGCTCGCAGGTCTGATCGCAAGCGCGTCCATCCCGCCGGCGGAGCGCGAGCAAGATGGGCTGCAAGCGAGGTTGGCGTCTGGCGACTACTTTCAGGTCTTAGGAGTGCAGGGCGCGATCGGACGCGTCCTTTTACCCGGCGACGATCGACCGTTCGCGCCTCCGGCGTGCGTGATCTCCTACGCATATTGGCAGCGCGCTTTCGGAGGCGAGGCGGGCGCAGTGGGGCGGACCCTCCGCGTCAACGACGCGAAAGCCACTATTGTCGGCGTCGCCCCTCGCGGCTTTTTTGGGGAGTTCGTGGGAAGCGCGCCCGACGTTTGGCTGCCCATGAACATGCAGCCACTGACGGCGCCAGATCACGCCAACTGGCTGGTAGCGCGGTCCCAAGCGTTCCTCTCGCCGATCGGGCGATTGAAGCCAGGAGTTTCGCTGAAGCGCGCAGAGGCGGAGATGAGTTCGCTCTATTCGGAACTGCATGAATTGAGCATCTACAAACGCGCAGAATCGTATAGTGTCCACATGGATCAGGGTGGCAAAGGGCGCAGTCAATTGCGTAGCCAGTTTTCAACGCCGCTCGAGATTCTGATGGGAATCGCGGGCCTCGTTCTGCTGATGGCCTGCTGCAATCTGGCGAACCTCCTGCTGGCGCATACCTCGTCGCGTACTCACGAGATGGGGGTGCGGCTGGCGTTGGGCGCGGGCCGCGCGCGTCTGCTGAGGCAACTGCTGACGGAAAGCGGACTGCTGGCCACGGTGGGAGCGGCGCTAGGGTTTGCGCTTGCCGGGTGGGGTTCGCGCGCGCTGGTGACGATGGCATCCATGGGACAAGACTGGCGGATCGATCTCACGCCGGATGGGCGCCTGCTCGCATTTACAGCGGCAATCTCAACTGCGGCGGTGTTCCTGTTCGGATTGGCGCCGGCGATTCTCTCCGCGCGCGTGGACGTGCATGCCTCCTTGCAGGCCAATCGGCGGACAAGCGGCGGGAGAGGGAGACTCACGTTAACGCGCTTCTTCGTAACTGCACAGATTGCCGTGTCGCTAATGCTGGTGACGGGCGCGGCGCTCCTGGCGCATTCCTTTCATAAACTGGAAACGCAGGATTTCGGATACCGGCAGGAGGGTCTGCTGCTGGTGCAGTTCAAGATCGATCGCGCCCTTCTGGCGCTGCGCAATGCGGAGCGGATGGGGACGCTGCAAGAACGGCTGAGTGCAATTCCAGGCGTGCGCTCAGCGGCGGTGGGCGGGCCGGGGCCGCTAGCGCAGATGCAATCTGATGTGAAGCTTTCCACGCCGGAAGTTGCCGGAATCGCGACCGATGCGCTGCAAGCGAAGGTCTCCACCCACTATTTCGAGACGATGCGGATTCCCATTCTGGCCGGCCGTGCCATCGCCGAAGAGGACCGTGGGGAGTCGGCGCCGGTAGCGGTGTTGAGCGAAACGGCGGCGCACCGGTTGTTCGGCGGAGCAAATCCCGTGGGGCGGATGGTGACGTACGAAAACGGTCAGCAGATGGAAGTGGTGGGCGTCGCGCACGACGTACGCGCCAACAATCCCCGCGAAGAGTTTCTGCCGATTGTTTACGTCCCCATGGCGCAGCAAGGCAAGCCGATACTGTTGACGGCTGCGTTGCGTACCGCTGGAGACCCGGCGTCTTTCGTCGCGGCGGCGCGCGAAGCGGTGCGCGACGCAACGCCCGGCATCCGGATTGAATCCATAATGCCGCTGACTGACGCGCTGGCAGAAATGATGGGCCGCGATCGTATGGTGGCGGAGCTCTCCGGCGGCTTTGGGCTGTTGGCGCTCGCGCTGGCAAGCGCGGGATTGTACGGCGTGATCGCATATTCGGTGGAGCGGCGCACGCAGGAGCTGGGAATCCGCCTGGCATTGGGAGCCGAGCGGGCTCAGGTTACGGCAATGCTGCTGGGCGAGATCGGGCGGCTCCTGTGCGCTGGGCTGGCCGCGGGCCTGTGCGGCACGCTCGCACTTTCTGGTTTGCTGCGCGCATCCCTGTTTGGCCTGGCGCCATACGATCCGGCGACGCTGGCGGGCGCAGCGGCGCTGCTAAGCGCGGTCGGCCTGACGGCGGCATACTTGCCTGCCCGGCGCGCCGGGCAGCTCGACCCGATGGCGGCGCTGCGCGTGGATTAGATTCAGCATCGATTTCGCCGTTCTCCGAAAAAACCGCGTCCCGCCGTAATAACCTTCCCACCTCAATCGTTGTCTTAACTGAGAGAAGGCCGCGCTGAGACATGGAGCTCTACTTGATGGCGGATGAGGGAACGGCGAACCGGGCTCGACCCGCTTCGGCGGCGGAACTCGCGCGCGAAGAGGCGCTACGGTGGTTCGATGAGTTGTGCGATCCGCTGCGGCGGTATCTACTGTGTTCGGGCGCAAGCGCGGCGGATGCCGATGAAGCCGTCCAGGAAAGCTTCCTGCGACTGTACCAGCATCTGGAGAAGCGCGGGGACCGATCGAATCTGCGCGGCTGGGTGTTTCAAGTGGCGCGGAACTATCTGCGGGATGAGCGCAAGAGCGCTCGCCATCAAAAGACCGTTCCGCTGGACGATGCGATGGAGCGCGACGGCCGCTTCGCCGACCCGGGAAACAGCCCGGAGCACTCCGCGCTGGGGGCGGAGCGGCTGCGGATGCTGGGTAACGCGATCGCGAAGCTGGGGCCGCAGCAGCGGGAGTGCATTCTGCTGCGCGCGTCCGGGCTAAGATATCGCGAGATCGCGGAGGTTATGGGCATCAACATCTCGAGCGTCGGAACGCTGGTACAAAGGGCCGTGACGCGCCTGAGCGAGGAATTGGCATGAGCGAGACTTTGCATTTGGATTGCGCGCGAGCGCAAGGTTTGCTGGCACTGGACGTGGATGGCGACTTGGGGATGGATGATTCCGCGTGGCTGCGCAGACATTTGGCGGATTGCCCCGAGTGCCGCACGGCGCTGGCCGCATTCGCCGAAATCGACAGTGAGTTGACCGACTGGGGCCACAAGCTCGGCTGGTGGAGTCCGGCGCCTGTGGACGCGCGAGAGCAGCTTGCTAGCAGACTCAGGGCGCCTGCGCGGAATCGGGCAAGGCGCTGGATTCCGGCGGCGGCCGCGGCGATTGCGGCGGGCCTCGCGTTGTTGGCGATTCTGCCAAGGCACGCGCCTAAAGTCGAGACGAGTGAGCAAACGGGCTTTGTGGAGATTCCGTATCTGGCGCCGCCCGACCCCCATGAGACCACAACGGTAGTCCGAATCCAGATTCGGGTCGCGACATTGATCGCCGTGGGATACAGGGTGACGGCGGATCCGGATGCGATTGTGCCGGCGGATGTGCTGGTTGGCGAGGATGGACGCGCCCATGCGGTGCGTGTGCCGGCAGACGTGGGTTTAAACGGAACGGGAGACTAACTTATGAAACAAACGTATATGTTACTCGCGGCGGGGCTAATCGGGCGCGGCCGCGTTATTGGCGCAAACGCCGCAGCAGGTGCGGACTGCGGTTCCGGATCTGCAATATTTCCAACAAGTGCAAGCGTTGGATGCGGGGAGCAGGGGCGGCGGCGTCAGGATCACGCCCGTTCCGCCCGGGGAGCTCGGAAAGCCGTTCTCGGCTACCATCACGACGCACACGTCGCAATCCTACGTCGATGGCACGAATGTGAACAGCACCACGACCGTGGTGCAATACCGCGACGCGGAGGGACGGACGCGGATAGAATCCGACACGCCAAACGACAAAACGATCACAATTCGCGACCCGGTCGCGAGGACGGTTTACATTCTCGATTCCGCAACCAAGGTTGCAATACAGCGTCCGATGGCAGGTATTCCCGTTCCGGTGGGAACACTTCTACCCGCATCTGGCGGCGCGGCTAATCCCGTACCCGGGGGGCGGGGTGGCCGCGGCGCTCGCGGCGGAAGCATGACGGCTTCCGGCGCCGATGCCGTCATGGAGAATGCGAAGCGCAATCCGAACAATACCGTAGACGACCTCGGCACGATGACGGTCAACGGAGTTCCGGCGCGAGGGACGCGCATCACGACGGTGATTCCGGTGGGCGCAATCGGCAACGACCGCGAATTCCGCAGCATAGACGAACGATGGTATTCGCCCGATTTGAACATGCTGGTAAAGAGCGTGAGCACCGATCCGCGCTTCGGTACGACCACTCACGAGATGACAAATATCAGCCGAGTGAATCCGGATCGCTCGATGTTCGAGGTTCCGGCGGATTATAAGATCGTTTCCAACCAGTAACCAACCTACTCTGCGCGCAAGGGCGTCAGAGGATCCATCGCCAGCCAACAGAATATTCCGCCGCCGTAAATGGCGGCGGAAATATAAAACGTCAAATTCCAGTCGCCCGTTTGTTTCAGCAGATAGCCCACCAGCGCCGGCGCCAGTATCCCGGCGAAATTCCCGAACATGTTCATGGCGCCTGAAACTGTGCCAGCATACTTACCGCCGATATCCATGGCTGACGTCCAAGCCCCAGCCATCACCAGGTCATTCGAAAAGCTTGCCATCGAAATGGCGAGGATGGCAAACACCGGGTCGTGCATGTGCGTGGAGAGAATCAGGAATGCCGATGCGCCGGCGAATCCCGTGCAACAAACGGTTTTGCGTGCGAGGCGCAGGCTGGCGCCGAGGCGCATCAGCAACGAAGTGAGCGCGACGCCCGCCATATTGCCGATGCCGCCGAAAAACAGCGGCAATCCGCCGAGTACGGCGCTGGTTCCAAGAGTAAGCCCGCGTGCTTCCCGGAGATAAGTCGGCAGCCAGGTGATGTAAAAATACCAGCCGTAACTAAGGCAAAAATATTGCACGCACAGCAGCCAAACGTTGGGCGATCGCACCAGAGGACCCCACGGCGCGCGGCCGTGTTTGGCAGGCGGCTCGATATCCCGCAGTAGCTGGCGCTCGGCGTCATTCATTCTGGAATTTTCGAGCGGGTTGTCGCGGAACCAGCGATAGAACACCAAGGCCCAAACCACACCGAAGCAGCCGAAGATTTCAAAGGCATGCCGCCATCCAACGAGGGCGATTACCGCGCCGGCAAGCAGCGGCGTCACGGCGCCGCCCCAGCGCGCGCTCAGCCATACGATGCCCTGGGCGCGCGTCCGTTCCTTATGCGGCAGCCAGGTAGTGAAGGCGCGCGTGATACTGGGGAAACATCCGGCTTCGCCCGACCCGAAAAGGAAGCGCGTAACCATGATCGAGCTGTAATTCCAACTCCAGCCCGTAGCAGCCGTGAAGAACGACCACCACAGCACCACACGCATCAGCACGCGGCGCGGGCCGATGCGGTCGCATAGATAGCCGCACGGCATTTCGAAGATGGAGTATGCGACGGCGAAGATGGAGAAGACATATCCCATTTGGTCGACGCTAAGGCCTAGATCGCGTCGTATGAGGGGCGCGGCGTTCGAGATGCAGACACGATCGATATAGGTGATAATCGCCAGCGAGACGGCGAAGTAGATTACTCCGAAGCGGACGCGCGTTGGGCGGGCGGCGACGTAAGGACTGGCGAGGCTCATGGTTCCCTTTGGGCTTTGTTTACTCTAACGCCGAAGTCTGAAGCGATATACCAGCGCTCCCAAGCCCACCGTGGCGAAAGCGGTCAGCGATGCACGGGGTTGCCAGATCACGCCGTAAATCATCATACACGCGCCCACGAGCACGTAGGAAGCCGGTATCAAAGGATAGGCGAAATCCACGGCGCGCAGACGCTGCCAACCGGGGCGGCGCTTGCGGAATATGAAAAGCGATGCGACGGAGAGCACGGTGAAAATCGTGAGGCTCATGCCGATGTAGACGATCAATTCGGTGAACGGCGTCATGGTCATGAGCATGGCGCAGAGGCCCTGGCTCAGGATGGCAATCACCGGCGTGTGCCAGCGCGGATGCACGGCGCCGGCGGCGCTGAAGAACGCACGATTTTTCGCCATGGCGTAATAAACGCGCGGGCCAACCGTGACTTCGGCGTTCACCGTGGAAACGATACACAAAGCGAGCAACGCGGAAAATGCGCCGGCAACTCCGGGGCCGAAAAGATTCGCCGCCGAAACCGAACCGATGGCGATCACGCCCTTCATCTGCTCGAGCGGCGTGGCGTAGATATAGACCACGTTCAACGCGAGATACAACGCGGCGACGATGGCGCACCCCGCGGCGAGGGCAACGGGAAGGGTCCGCTCGGGACGGGTCACTTCTTCGGCGATGTAAGTGGCGGCATTCCATCCGCTGTATCCAAACATGACAAACAGCAGACTTATAAAGAACTGTTCGGGAAGGCTGACGCTGGAGGTGCGGACGGCGTGCTCCGCGAAGTGGCTCCAGCTTCCCTGCCCCGCCAGCAGCCCTATCAGCACGAAGCCAGCCATCACGATTAACTTAGTAGATGTGAGTACGTTTTGCACCTTGGCCGTGCGCCCGACGCCGAAACAGTTCAGGATGGTGAAGACGGCAATAAGAGACGACGCGACGGCCTGTCCCGGGCCGAGCCGCAGGGAAAATGCGCCGGAGCCTAGAATCAGGCTTGCATGGTTCTGGCTCAAATCCGGGAAAAAGTAGGCGAGGTAATTCGAGAACGCCAGCGCGGCCGTAGCAATTGAGGCGGAAAAGCCGGCGAAGAAGGAGACCCACCCGGTCATGAATCCCCACTCCGGCCCGTAGGCATGCGTGAGATATACGTATTCACCGCCTGAACTGGGAAAGTTGACGCCCAGTTCGGAGTAACTCAGCGCTCCGGCGAAGGCAAAGAGCGCGCCAGCCGCCCAACAGGCGAGAATCCACCACGCGCTGCCAAGATCGCCCGCCATCAAGCCAGGAGTGGCGAAGATACCTGTGCCCACCATGTTGGAAATGACGAGCGCCGTCGCGCTGAAGAAGCCGAGTTGACGCAGCAGGCCCGGGCTGGTGCGCGGGCGCGTAGCATTGGACATTCGGGCCTATGGCCATTGTAGGGGAAAGGGTGCCCGGGAACTTATGAAGAGCGCGCGTTGTCCAATAGCCAAAAGGAGGCGGGTATGGCAATGTCGCTCGGTGGCTGCGGTAAACCGAGAGCCGATATTAATATGACTCCGATGATCGACGTGTTATTGGTGTTGATCATCATCTTCATGGTGATTACGCCGATCGCGCAGAGGGGCTTGCACACTCTCATCCCTCAACCTGCGCCGCCAAACCAGCCGCACACCGCACTGGATGAGAACCTGGTCGTCTCTGTGTTCAACAATGGAACGGTCAGCATCAATCGCGAGGCCGTAGCGTGGGATCGGCTGCAAGGCCGCTTGGCGGGGATTCTGCGAACCAGCGGGAGCCGGCCGGTATTTGTGCGCGGCGAACGCGGCATCGATTTCGAGCCGGTAGCAATGGCCATCGATCTAGCGAAGGGAGCGGGGGCAGAGCGGATCGGGCTGATCGCGTGGTGAAGCCTCTATTGGCGCTTCCACTCGCGGTATCGCCCGATCAATCGATTCGTCGAGCTATCGTGCGCAAGTGTTGGCTCACCCGCGCTTTCCAACTCCGGTACGATGCGTTGGGCGAGAACTTTTCCTAACTCGACGCCCCATTGGTCGAAGGAATCGATATTCCAGATGGCGCCTTGCGTAAAAACCATGTGCTCGTAGAGCGCGACTAATTTGCCTAGAATCTCCGGAGTGAGGCGGTGAGCGAGGATCGTGTTCGAAGGCCTGTTGCCTTCGAACGTGCGATGCGGCACCAGCCAATCGGGCGTGCCTTCCGATTTAACTTGTTCGGGCGTCTTGCCGAACGCGAGCGCTTCGGCCTGCGCGAATACGTTGGCGGTCAAGATGTCGTGATGCCTGCCTACCTCTTCGATGGGTTGCGCGAAGGCGATGAAGTCGCACGGAATAAGTCGCGTGCCCTGGTGGATCAACTGATAGAAGGAATGCTGCCCATTCGTGCCCGGCTCGCCCCAATAAACCGGACTCGTGGGGTGGGCGACCCGCTCGCCTTCCAGCGTGACGTGCTTGCCGTTACTCTCCATAGTCAACTGCTGCAGGTAGGCTGGGAAGCGCTTTAGATATTGCGAATACGGCAGCACGGCCGTCGTCTCGGAGCCAAAGAAATCCGTGTACCAGACGCCCAGCACGCCCATCAGCACGGGAAGATTGCGCTCGAAGGGCGCGGTGCGGAAGTGCTCGTCCATCTGATGAAAGCCATCGAGCATCGCGCGGAAATTGTCCGGACCGATCGCGATCATTGTCGATAGACCGATCGCAGAATCCATCGAATAACGTCCGCCCACCCAATCCCAGAACTCGAACATGTTGGCGGTGTCAATGCCGAACTTCGATACCTCGGCGGCGTTGGTAGAAACGGCGACGAAGTGTTTGGCAACCGACGACGTATCTCCGCCCAAAGCGGCCAAAGACCAATCACGCGCGGTGTGCGCGTTGGTCATAGTCTCGAGGGTCGTAAAGGTCTTGGACGAGACGATGAAGAGAGTTTCGGAGGCATCGAGACCGCGCACGGCTTCGGCGAAATCGGCGCCGTCCACGTTGGAGACGAAGCGGAAGGTGAGCGCGCGGTCGCTGTAGAATCGCAGCGCTTCATACGCCATAACCGGGCCGAGATCTGAACCCCCGATGCCGATATTAACCACGTTGCGAATCGGCTTGCCGGTGTGGCCTTTCCAATCGCCGCCGCGGATACGATTCGCGAAGGCCGCCATCTTATCGAGTACGGCGTGGACTTCCGGCACGACGTTCTTGCCATCGACAACGATCGACGCGGAACGCGGCGCGCGCAACGCCACATGAAGCACGGCGCGCTTTTCCGTGACGTTGATTTTATCGCCGCGGAACATGGCGTCGATGCGCTCACGAAGGCCCGATTCGGCGGCGAGTTGCAGGAGCAGGGCAAGGGTTTCGGCGGTGATGCGGTTCTTTGAATAATCGAAATAGAGGCCCTCGGCTTCGAGGGTCATCTTCTCGCCGCGCCCCGGATCTTCGGCGAAAAGCTGCCGCAAATGCACCTTGGAAATCTGTTGGTAGTGCGCTTCGAGCGCCTGCCACGCTTTGCCTGGTTGAACGCTTGCCGCCATGTGAATACTCCTCGTTGATTATCGATCGACGTAAGAGGCGCGCTGCGCATTGTAGCGCGCGCCCGCGATAACATCAGGCGCGAGCGATGCGTCAAGACGATGCATCTCTTCCGCGCTGAGTGACAGTTCCGCCGCGCGCACATTTTCTTCCAAGTAACTTCGGCGCTTCGTACCCGGGATGGGAACGATGTCGTCACCTTTGTGCAGCAACCACGCAAGCGCAATCTGCGCCGCGGTCGCGTTTCTTTGCGCGGCGATCTCGCGTACCGCTCCAGCCGCACGCACATTGGCATCGAAATTCTCGCCCTGATACCGTGGATCGTCGCGGCGCCAATCGTCGGATGGATACTCTTCGGCGCGCTTGACGCTCCCTGCCAGAAAACCACGGCCCAGCGGACAATAGGGAACAAGACCGATGCCCAGTTCACGCAAGAGCGGCATGATTTGCGGCTCCAAATTACGCTCCCACAAGGAGTATTCGCTCTGTAAGACGGAGATGGGGTGCACGGCATGCGCGCGCCGAATGTTGGCTTCGCCGGCCTCGGAAAGACCGAGAAAGCGGGCCTTCCCTTCCTTTACCAGATCGGCCATGGCGCCGACGGTCTCTTCAATGGGCACTTTAGGATCGACGCGGTGCTGATACAAGACGTCGATAGTATCGGTTTGCAGACGGCGCAGTGAAGCATCCACGACCTCGCGTACGTGCTCGGGGCGACTATCGAGCCCGGCGATCTTACCGTTTTCGAAGCGCCAACCGAATTTCGTGGCAATGACGACGGATTGGCGGCGTCCCTGGAGCGCACGCCCCAGCAGTTCTTCATTCTTGTACGGACCATAGGCCTCGGCGGTATCGAAAAACGTAACCCCGAGATCTAGCGCGCGGTGCAGGGTGGCTATCGATTCGCTCTCGTCGGCAGGGCCGTAGGACTGGCTCATGCCGAGACAGCCGAGGCCAAGCGCGGAGACCTCGAGACCCTGATTGCCTAATCTACGTTTGGGGAGCATTGACGGACCTATTATCGCATTGAGCCCGCCAGTAACGGTCTACGCCCGCAGGCAGACAGCGTTCACCGATGCCAAAAACGCGAGCCAGCCGCTCATTCCGACGCCCGTCTTCGAAGAGACCTTCAGCAACGGCATGCCCGGACGTACGCGCTGGATGTTGCTCTCGGCAGCAGCGAGATCGAACTCCACAGCGTCGGCTAAATCCATCTTAGTAAGTACCGCTAAGTCCGCCGTATTGAAGATAGTCGGATATTTCAAGGGTTTGTCTTCACCTTCGGTTACCGACAATAGCACTACGCGTACGTCCTCGCCCACATCGTAAGAAGAAGGGCATACCAGGTTGCCGACGTTTTCGATGAAGAGGTAATCCAACTGATTCAGGTCCCAACCATCGAGCGCGTCGCGGACCATGGCCGCTTCCAGGTGACAGAGGGTACCGGTAGTAATTTGCCTTACGGGCGCTTGCGAATGCGCGAGCCGGATGGCGTCGTTTTCGGTGGCCAAATCGCCGACGAGCGCCGCGACGCGGCGGGTGGGCCGCAGCATGGTCAGCGTTCTTTCCAGGAACGCGGTCTTTCCGGAGCCTGGGCTCGAAACCAGGCTGATCACGGAGACACCTGCTTCATGGAAGCGGCGGCGCAATTCACGAGCAACGAGGTCGTTTTGCTTGAGTATGTTCTGTCTAACTTCCACTAATCGCGGTTGCGGATGCATGTTCTAACTCCAGGATTTCCAAAGCGGCCACTTGCAACTCTCGTCCTTCGACTACATCGGATACGGGGCTTTTACACTCGGAGCAGACGAACCATTGAACCGACTCGATCTTCCGCAGGCCGAGGCATTTTGGGCAATAGGCGACGACGGGAATATCCTCGATGCAAAGGCGCGAGCCTTCGAGTGTCGTGCCCTGGCAGGCGATCTCATAAGAGAAGATCAGCGCATCCTTCACCACGCCCGCCAAGGCGCCAAGTTTCAGATGCACGGCGCTCACGCGCACGCCTCTGCGGACAGCTTCTTCTTCGGCCATTTCCACGATACTCATGGCGATGGAAAGTTCGTGCATAGGTTACTACCCAGCGACTATACAGCCGCGGCCCTGCCACCCAACCTGAATGACGGCGCCGTTTTCCGCGAGAATCGGAACCGTGCGCTGGCCGCCAGAAATCGCAATCATACGCGCGCGAGCTTCGCTATCCGTCTCGACGTCATACTCAAGATACTCGTGGCCCTTCCAGTCAAGCCATTCGCGCATTTCCTGGGTATAAGGGCAGCTTCTTGTCCCGAAAAGTTCGAAGTTAGGCATGGCCGATCTCCTCGATGAGTTCGCGAATGACATGGTAAGTAGATGCTTGCACTTCCTGTATCCGCGGAATATAATCGGACTGGACAATCAGCGGAATATCCGCAAGTCCACGGCGTAGGATCTCTCCGCCGTCGTATCCAAGCAGGCCAACCGTCAGCAAGCCGCGCTTCTTCGCCTCTTCGAGCGCCATGACAACGTTGCGCGAGTTTCCGCTTGTCGAGATGCCCACGGCGACGTCTTCTTTCCGCGCGTGCGCGACCATCTGCCGCAGGAAGATCACGTCGATTCCCACATCGTTGGCGATCGCCGTAAGATTGGCGGGCTCCATGGAAAGCGAGATGGCGGGAATAGAATGATAGCCAGCGGGCGGCTGGACGCAATCAATGGCGAAATCGTTGGCGTCGGTTGCCGAGCCGCCGTTGCCGAAAACGATCAGTTTGCCGCCTTGCGCCACCCGCCGGTGGATGGCGTGCGCGGCCTCGACTACCAACTCCGATTGTTCTCGCGCTATGCGCACGCGCAGTTTCGCATCGTCGTGATCCTTCATGCGAATAGAATCGGCGACCTGATCCACCACCCCGTCCATCGACTGCTTCTCGCTGCCGAGAAACGGATATAAGAAAGCGGAATCACCCACGTCTGCGCCGAGTTCGCGATGTTCGAAGAATACATGAACCGTCTCCCAGAGCGTGTGATAGAGAATCTCGATGAGTTCCTGGTGGACGAACGGATTATTTGTGGGCGGTTGGCACGAGTAAGAACCGTCGCGGCCAGGGAGTTCGAATGTCATCGCACCCCGTTGACGGGCCGCGGCGAGAGCATCCGAAACCTCAGCATCACCTTGCGGCGGACCAAACCCCATGACGAGGTCATCCGGCTGAACGATGGCCTCGAGCCACGAACGGAAGAGGAGAGAAAGATCGAGCGCCGGCAAGGCGCGCTTCCCGACGATGATGGGATGCACGAATTCGACGGACACGTGCTGCGCGTCGGTGGCGTACGGGCCGCGGCCAAACGCCAACAATCGACCGCCGGCGAGAAACCGTTCGGACATCTCGCGGCACGCTACGGCGAGCGGCCGAGCCTCGCGCGCGAAGAACTCCTCAAAGATTCGATTGCGCTCGAGCAGCCGATCGCCTACTTCCGTTGCCTGCTTGCACGCCTTCACCATGGCCGTCTCCTAGCAGATTCTCGGCAACGGATCGCCCACCAGCATGTCGACAATGCGAGTGCCTCCATAGAGCGTCGATACCAGCACGCAGCCAGCGGGTTGATCGTTGATCTCGCCAATCAAGGCGGCTTCCGCCCCACCCGGCGCCGCGCGCAAGGCGGCCAGCGCGGCCGTGGCATCTTCGGCGGCGACAACCGCGAGGAACTGTCCTTCATTGGCGATGTGTAGTGGATCGAGCCCCAGCAACTCGCACGCGCCGCGTACCTCATCGCGGACCGGAATGCGGTCTTCCGCAAGCACCACGCCGAGACCGCAGTCGTGCGCCAGTTCGTTCAGCGAGGTTGCGACACCGCCGCGCGTGGGATCGCGCATCCAACGGACGCCGGCGCCGACCGCGTCCGCCAGCGCTTCCACGAGGGGCAGCACGGACCGCGTGTCGGAACGGAGATCGGCTTCGAAATCAAGCTCGCCGCGCGCCAGGAGAATGGTGATACCGTGGTCGCCGATGGGTCCCGATAGAAGGACCTTATCGCCGGCGCGGACAGCTGCGGGCGAGATACTCAACCTGGGAATCAAATGACCGATGCCGGTGGTGGTGATATACATCTGGTCGCATTTCCCGTGTTCCACGACCTTGGTGTCTCCACCAACAATGGAGACTCCAGCGATGGCGGCTGCGGCGGCCATGGCGCGCACCTCGGCTTCCAGTATTTCCGACGGTAAACCCGCTTCCAAAACGTAACTTACGACCAGCGCTTGAGCGCGCGCTCCGGAAACCGCAAGATCGTTCACTGTTCCATTGATCGCGAGTTCGCCAATGGAGCCTCCGGGAAAACGCAACGGGCGTACCACGAAGCTATCCGTCGTCAACGCCACGCAGGTCCCGTTGACGTTTACATGCGCCGCATCCCACAGCGTCGCAGGCGAATTCCCGAAGAGGATGGGCGCGAACAATCCATCGATTAAGCGGCGGCTCGCCTTGCCCCCCGCGCCGTGAGCCATATCGATCTGAGGATCGCGGAAGCGGACTTTGGAGACAGCGCTCGTCATTACAATCTGCCCTCTCAGGCGCCTAACGCGGCGGACACGGGCGAGGCATTCGCCACATGGGTCAGAGCCGGGACCTTGCGATGCTCATAGCTATAGTACGCCGCGCACGAACCTTCCGAAGAGACCATCAACGCGCCAATGGGATGCTCGGGGGTACACTCATTGCCGAACAACTTACATTGCGCCGGCTTCAATACGCCCTTTAAGACCTCGCCGCACTGGGCGGCTTTAGGGTCGGTAACGCGTACGCCCGGAACATTGAAGCGCCGCTCGGCGTCGAATTCCGCGTAGGATTCGCGAATCCGCAGCGCAGATTGCGAAATAAACCCTAGTCCACGCCATTCGAAGTAGGGGCGCAACTCGAATACCTCGGCCATGGCCTTGAGGGCGCCGCGATTGCCTTCCCAAGGCACGCAACGCTGGTATTGGTTCTCCACCTTCTTCTGGTTCAAATTCAACTGCCGCAGTAACATCATGACCGATTGCAGTAAGTCGAGTGGCTCGAACCCAGCCACGACGATCGGTTTCTGCTCCTGACTCGCAATCCACGAGTATGGCCGACATCCGATCACGGTAGATACGTGGCCCGGGCCGATGAACGCGTCAATGCGCATGTCGGGAGAATCGAGAATGGCGCGGATGGCGGGAATGATGGTGACGTGGTTGCAGAACACCGAGAAATTGCGCAGCCCCTGCGCTTTGGCGCGCATCAGAGTCAGCGCCGTTGACGGCGCGGTGGTTTCAAAGCCGATCGCGAAAAACATCACGTGCTTTTCGGGACTGTTGCGCGCGAGCTTCAGCGCGTCCGAAGGTGAATAGACGATGCGCACATCCATGCCGCGCGCCTTGTATTCGAGCGGCGTTCCGCGCGTTCCGGGAACGCGCATCATATCGCCAAACGCGGTGAAGATCACGCCCGGCTGCTCAGCGATGGAGAGACCGTCATCGATTCTTCCCATGGGCAGAACGCAGACGGGACAGCCAGGGCCGTGGACCAATTCGATGTTCGGAGGCAGCAGGTCCTTGAGGCCGAAGCGATAGATGGAATGCGTATGGCCACCGCAGACCTCCATGAAACGGTAGTGCCGACCGGGCTCCGCGAGACGCCGAATCTCGTCGGCGGTTCTGGTGATGGCTTCCGGATCGCGAAATTCATCTACAAATCGCATGGTTTATGTACCTCGCTTTAGGGTCCGGCATTGGTTTTCGCGTCTTCAGCTAAGCCTAAGCCGTATCCCGAAACCTCTTCCATCGCAGCCTGGCTTTCGCCGAGATCGGTGAGCATGCGTAGTTGATCGCGCGCCTCCGCTTCCCCAATCTTGCTCATGGCGAATCCGACATGGATCAGCACCCAATCGCCCGTGACTGGGGGGTCTTCCTGCAGTAAGCCAAGATCGACCTTGCGGCGCACTCCCAGAACGTCAACTAAGGCTAACGTTCTGTCATCAGTTACGATGTCGACGATTTGACCGGGTATGGCAAGGCACATATGGTTACTCCTGCTTTCGCCCAACGATATCGAAAGCGAATTTGAGTTCGTCCTTTACCTTCAACGCGCCTCCCGCCACAGTGACGGGTTTGATGGAGTAATCACTCTGCAGCAAAGAAAACTCTCCATAAGCACGCATCATATCGCCGTTGAACGTCACCTGCATGGTTACCGGAAACCCGCGAGTCACGCCATGCAAAGAGAGGCCGCCATTCATGGCCACCTTGTATCTGCCATCCGCAACCGGCTCCGCGGAGACGCCCGCGCTTTCATAAACGATCTCCGGGAATTTAGAGGTTTCAAGCACCTTCTGCTTCATGGTGCTCTCGATTTCCCGGCGGTCCTTATTGCTCACGTCGTCCGTGACTTCGATCGAATCGGCGCGGATCTTGACGCGCAACGATGCCTGCGACGGAGCCGACGGTTCGAAGTGGGCCTCACCGTCGAAATCGCGGATGGCAAGCGTGGGGCTATGCCCCAGCGCCGATAACATGCCCCCCGCGAAAACGCGAACTGTAAATCGACTCGCACTCTTATCGAGAAGATAGTGTCCCACGGCGATTCCAGGCCCCGAAGCGGTCACATCGCCCTCAGCTTGAGATATTTCTGGAAATCGGGAATGGCAGCCTGAATCAGATTGCCGATTCCTCCTCCGCCGAGCCACCGGCGTACGCCCGGCGTGGACAAAATCAATCCCGCTCCGAAGATCATCAATGCGGCGCCACCCACCAGGAACAAAGTGTCCCTGCTTTCCTGCGCCTCCAACCCATCCGAATATTCCGCAATTTCCCTAGACATGTGGCGTCTCCTTTTCGGCGTCTAAACTTGATGTGGGAGCGATTGTACCGAGTTCGCCTTCCAGTAACTTTGAAACCAATGTCTCAATCAGGATTACAGCTTCGTCCACCGCAGCTTGCACCGCCTCACTAAGACCTAGCTGGCCTTCTTCCGGGCCGAGATCGGCGGGCTCACAGCCGACGATCAAAATTCTACCGGATGCTCCGCCCATCGCCTTCACCGCGCGCAGCACGTTCATGGGATTCATGGCGTGCGCTTCAAGGCGCGGCGGCTCGTCGTTTCCCGTCAGCGGATCTGGCTCGATTAGATACACGGATCCCGGTTCGCCACCGCGAGGGCAGGCGTCCACCAGGATTGTCAATTCATAAGGATCGAGTAGCGCATAAGTCAGATCCAGCCCACGAATCCCGAAATCCTTCACACTCACTTCGGGCGGCAGGGTGCGCGCTGCCAGCCGGCGCGCGACTTCGGTTCCGAAGCCGTCGTCGCCCAGGAAGATATTCCCGATGCATGCGACGAGAATTCGCGGATGGTTCATAAGGGCTCCATCTCTTCCGGGCTGAAGAAAAAGCGATGGCCGGGCTGGCGGAGCATGCCCAAATCTCTGCCTGGATCGTCCTCCATAACGATGGCCACCTGAATCTTTCCCTCATAATCCTGCTCGATGCTTTCGATGATGCCGATTCTCCCGGCGAGAGCGACATCTATGATGTCCCCGCCGCTGCGCGGGCGAAGGCGAACGCGGGCGCCGACGGCGCAATTTACGTCATCGATTGTGACGTGGTCGAGGGACGGCTTGTCCTCCAGCAGCAGGAACTCCCACTCATTCATTGCGGCGCCTCCTGGCTTGAAAGCATCGTCTGGCGTAAACCGCGCAACGCGCCATGTAGTTTCTGGAAATGCTCAGGCGGCATCGCCTCGGTTCGCTCCAGGATACGGCGCGCACGGTCGTCGCCGTTGCGTACCTCCAACTTCTCGGCATTCGTCATGGTGAGGATGCGAAGCGCGAGAATTTCGTCGATCTCCGTGGCGTCACAGAGATCGCCGGGGCTCTCCGGCGCTATCTGGGGATAATCGTAGAGAATGATTGGCGACGCCAAAACGAGATCGCGTTGTCCTTCTTCCCCCGCCAGTACAGGCCAGGCGCCGCTGTTCCGGCATGCGGCCACGGCAGACCGGAAGCATTGCGGGGGATCGAGCAGAGAGACGAACTCTCCTCCCGTCACTTGCATAATGCTGTGCACGGAAATCATAGATCGTAACAGCACAGCGTCGCGCGTCAGGCTGGCAGCCGCATTGAGATCCACTAAGTTGCGGATCTGGACGGTTACCTTGAAAGCCTCGGCGTCTTCGCAACGGACCGCGCGGAGTTCCAACTCGCCATGAATCGTTTCGCAGACGCGCCCTTCGGCATCTTCCCCAGACATCATCAGGAATTCCCGACAATGCGGACGCTCAACGAGCGATGCAAGTGTAGCCGGCGGCAAGGTGGCGTCCCGCTCCTTGCCTTCCTGCCAACCCTCGCGCTCGGCCATTTGCAGAAAGCGCACCTTTACTTCAACGGTAGCGGATGGCGCGCCCTCCACGAGGCACTCGGTCCTCATTTCCCAGGCCTCCGCGCCAGATTGAAGGTCGCAATACGCCCGTGGATATAGGACGCCGAAGTTGAAGCGCTGCTGGTTCTTCACGGACGAAGGGCGATAGGGATAGAGAATATAGCCCTCATAGAGCACCGCATTGGCAATTTTTTCCACGGAGCTCAGGTTCATTGCACCACCTCTTCTTCCCGGTGCAGAGAGAGCATCATTTCGAATGCCTGCTCCCAGGTGGGGATGCCGCGCTCTACTTTAAAGCGGTGCAACTCTTCGAAGACGTCGCGCCGCAGGCAGAGCCACGCACTGTTGGGATAGTAGACATCCATCATGTCTTTCCAGGCACGCACCGGCAGACGGAATTTTGTTTCTTTGTCCCATGAGATGGGCGCCACTTGCAACGCCCCATCGGGATCGGCGTAGAAAACGGTACCGCTGAACATCAGGCAGACGGGAATGTCCCCATCCGTCAAGCCATTAAAATACTTCGTGGTGGCGACGCTAAAATCGAAGGTACAGGGCACCTGTAAATCGACAGTAGTAACTCCAGTGAACTGGGGAACGATGACGCTGGCGTTGGTCCACAGAAGATTCCGGAGGGTCTGGCCCCAGCGTTCCGGCTCGCCAAACAGATCGCGCAGGCGCTCCTGCTCGGGCGTCGAGTACTTTCGTCGAGTTACTTCAATTTGTATCTGGCACCGCAGTACAACAGTATGAATTGCCTCCGCCGGATAGCGATTGCTGACTCGCAATTTGAACGCAAGAATAGGTGTGGCGGCAAAGGGAACAGGTTCGGCGCTTTCGACTGAAATAGCCAGATCAGGCATGAGGGGTCTCCGCCGGGCGAGGGGAGCGGGCTTTCAGGCTGCCAAAGAATTCGGCGATTCCGGTCCAGACCTCGCCGCCGCCGGAAAGGCCTTGCCAGCGGCTTCGGATAAGCCCGGTGAGTTTGAAGCATTCATCGATCGGAACGATGTAGTATTCGGGCCGGGTGAATCCTCGAGAATGCCCGATGCGGTTCACCAGAAGGGCTTCGACGTCCGGCTCTATCTCTAGCAGCAAGGGATTGTCTGCCTCGATCTCCTCCCACGTATCGAGCGACAACAACGACTCTGTAGCGCCGGCAGCGCTGGGATACAGCGCAATCATCCGGTTCTGCGGCGTGCTCTTGAAAAAGAACGCCATGTTGATGGGCATCATTAACCCATCCCATTGGCTATCGGACAACCGGAATTCGGGTAAGTAACGGACGCGCCGCGGTACGCGCTTGTATTTCGCCGCGCCTTGACTATGAAAGAGTATTGCGCAGGCGTCACAAGAGCAGACTAACTTGCGCGCGATAGGCTCAAGCAGATGCTGGTGATCGCTTGACAATTCCCGGCCGCACATCTCACAGGCCTCAGCCGGCGGTTTACGCCGCACAAACTGGCGCAATACATCGAACGAGCCACGTGTGCGCGAAACCTCGCTCACAGCGCTCCTTTCTCAACCCGCAATATCGGCGCCCTTTGCAACATCTCGATTGGAACGAAGCCTTGCTTTTCGGCTGCGTCTTCGATAACCAGGGAAACGATGTCCGGCGCCGCCTGATACACGGCGTTTTCCACTATCTCTTTGAGAGCCTCCGCGGTGGAACCGCACCCGTGCCCGTTCGCGAGCAGCCGTAGCCGCACGGCGCCCTCTTGAACGCCAATGAGTTGCAACTCTGCCCGATGCGGACGCAAGCGACCGCGGGCCTTATCGAGCGCCCGATCAATGCGCACTTCGAGGCTTAGGGGATGTAACCCGTGCAGCACTAACAGGCTCTCCACCAGTTCATCCGTCGTAAGCTTTTCGATGAGGCCGGCCCCTACGTCGCCGGCCTGGCTAATCAACTCCAGCATCCGCTCCAGCCCGCCACCGTGCAGATCCATCACCAGGCGAAGGAGTTGCTGGACGGCGCTACGCAGGTTCGGCTCCGCGTCGTGGTCGATTTCGCCAAGCAGACGTTCAATCGATTTCAGACGCTGCTGGAACTCCGGTTGCGCAGGCATTAGGTCTCTCCAGCTGTACGTCCGCGTCAGCCGTTCAAGCCGAACATCGGAGAATGGCGCGTTTCGAGCACCGTGCCACCTCCGTCGTACATATGTACACCGCAAGGCAGGCATGGGTCGAAACTGCGGACCGCACGCATAATATCGATGCCCTTGAATTTATCACGGCCATTCTCCTCGAAGATGGGAGTATTCTGCACCGCGTCTTCGTAGGGTCCTGGCGTGCCGTAAGAATCGCGCGGGTTTGCGTTCCAGGGCGTGGGCGGATAGGGATGATAGTTCGCAATCTTGCCCTTTTTGATCACCACATGATGCGATAACACTCCTCGGACCGCTTCGTGGAAGCCGCAACCGATGGCTTCGTCGGGTACTTTGAAATCCGACCACGTCCGGGTGCGGCCGGCGTGCAATTCCTTGAGCGCCATTTCGACGAAGTGAAGCGCACAGCCGGCGGCATAAGCCTGGAAGTAAGTGCGGGCACGGTCGCGCTCAATGGCGTTGCTCCACTTTGGGATCTTCCATTCGAATTCGACCTCGGGCTTCGTTGCGGTCTTGGGCAGATAGATCTTAACGCTCTTGCCAGTGGCTTTGACGTAGCCAATATCCACCAGGCCTGCAAGCGCGGTTGACCAGAATCGCGCGATGGGACCGCCGCCGGTGTCGAGCGCGAGATAATCGCCGGTGCGCTTGTCGAACCAACGCGGGGACATCACCCAGGTGTATCGCTCCTTGAAATCGCGTTTTTGGGGCCGCGGAGTGGTGGTCTGATTCCAGGGATGCCGCTGATCTACCGGATTCCCCAGGGGGTCGTGGGTAACGAAGGTCTGGCCATTCTGCCAATCGTCGTAGTAGGAGCTGCCGAGCAGAATGCGAATGTTGAGGTTGATATCAACGAGGTCGTTGGTGACCAATTCGCCATCCACAACTACGCCCGGCGTAACGAACATCTTGCGGCCCCACTTGGCCATGTTTTTGTAAGTGTAGTCGCAATGCTCAGGGTCGTTGAACGAGCCCCAGCAGCCAAGGAGAATGCGTCGCCGCCCTACTTCCTCATAACCGGGAAGCGCTTCGTAGAAGAAGTCGAATAAGTCATCGTGCAGCGGCACTACCTTCTTCATGAATTCGACGTACTTCATCAGGCGCACGATGTAATCCGTAAATAACTGGACGGTGGGAACCGTGCCAACGCCACCAGGATAAAGCGTGGAGGGATGAACGTGACGGCCTTCCATCAAGCAGAACATCTCACGCGTCATGCGGCTCATCTGCAGCGCTTCCAGATAAAACGAGCCAGTAAAGGGGTTCAAGGCGCGCATGATATCGGCGATGGTGCGAAAGCCGTGATCGTTGGCGTGGGGCGAGGACGTCTGTTCCGCCTTCGCCAGCACGCTCGGGTTGGTCTCCTTCACCATCTGCTCGCAGAAATCCACGCCCACCAGATTGTCCTGGAAAATGTTGTGGTCGAACATGTACTCGGCGGCCTCGCCCAGGTTAACGATCCACTCGCCTAGAGCGGGCGGTTGGACGCCGAACGCCATGTTTTGGGCGTAGTTGGCGCAGGTGGCGTGATTGTCGCCGCAAATACCGCAAATACGGCTGGTGATGAAGTGGGCGTCGCGCGGGTCTTTACCTTTCATGAAGATGCTGTACCCGCGGAAAATGGAGGAGGTGCTGTGGCATTCAGCCACGTGGCGATTTTCGAAATCGATTTTGGTAAAGATGCCGAGGCTGCCGACGATGCGCGTGATCGGGTCCCAATTCATCTCGACCAGATTGCCCCGCTGGCTGGGCGCATGTACTTCGGGCACAGTAATTGTACTCATGGCGACTGTTCCTCTCCTTAATAACCTCGTGGACGGTAGCCGGTGGTAAGTTCCGGACGCGAATGGCGCCACTTGGGTTCCTTGTTGACAGTGTCGTTGGTGAAGGAGCGGAGGGCGCGGATAGCGCGTCCATATATGCCGATGGTTCCGGATGAGACGTGAGCGCCAGGCGGCTCATCCATGAACGGCATGAACTTATCGGGAAAGCCCGGCATAGTGCAGCCGATGCAGATGCCGCCCACGTTGGGGCAGCCGCCCATTCCGTTCATCCACCCACGCTTGGGAACATTGCAATTGACAACCGGGCCCCAGCAGCCTAACTTAACGATGCACTTGGGCGAGTTATAGTCTTCGGCGAAATCACCCTGCTCATAATAACCGGCGCGGTCGCACCCTTCGTGTACAGTCTTACCGAATAGCCACTTAGGTCGTAACTGATCATCGAGTGGAATCATCGGCGCGATCCCAGCTACCTGATAGAGGAGGTAGAGCAACGTCTCCATGAAGTTATCCGGCTGTACCGGACATCCGGGCACATTGACAATCGGCAGGCCGGCCTTTGATCGCCAATCCCATCCGAGGTAATCGGCGAGGCCCATGGCACCAGTGGGATTGCCCTCCATCGCGTGGATCCCTCCGTAGGTGGCGCAAGTTCCCGCGCACACGATGGCCAAGGCTTTGGGAGCAAGACGATCGATCCATTCGGTGGTCTTAATTGGCTGGCCGGTCTGCTCGTCCGTACCCAAGGCTGCCCAGTAACCTTCTTTTTTGATTTTTTCGTTCGGGATAGAGCCCTCCACCACCAGAACAAAAGGCTCCAGCTTGCCCTGCTCCGCCATATACCAGTATTTGAGAAAGTCGCCACCGTTTTCGTAAGCGAGAACGGGATTATGCAGATGGACCTTAGGAAGACCGGGGATAGCACCCAGAAGAACGTCTTCCACGCTGGGCTGAGTCGCCGCCGTGATCGAAACCGAGTCTCCATCGCAGCCTAGACCAGCGGTGATCCATAAGATGTGGACTTCGGCGACGGGAGACGGCTTTTGCGTCTTCCGGCCATATGGAACGGTGTCAGTGGGCATATATGGCTCCTTTTGGAACTCACGGCACTGAGCTTTGAGCTTCGCCGCTGCGGTCGTGACGCTTCTTATTGAATCGCTAAACCCTTGACGTGCTCAAGGGTAGATCGCCTAAATTAGTGCTGGTGGTTACTATTACCGTGGCCTAGTGGATTCCCCGATACAGGGATAAAGAAGGATGTTTTGTCGTCTTAAGTACGAAGTATTAAGATGTTTTGTTCGCAACCGTCCATTGAATTGCCTGTTGAACCAACTCACGAGCATTCTTCAGTGACAGCTTCTCTTTTATATGAGCCTGATAGGATTCCACTGTCTTCACGCTGATATGCAGTTCCTGCGCTATTTGCCGAGTCCCGCGGCCTTCGCCAATCAAGCGGAATACCTCAAGCTCACGGTCCGAAAGTTCCGCCATGGGAGACTGGAAACCAACCGGACTACCCGCTGCAAAGCGATGGAGCATCCGGTTCGACATACGTTCACTAAGATAGATCTCGCCATCCAGGATGCGCCGGATCGCCACCAAAAGGCGCTCAGTGGCCTCCTGTTTCATGATGTAACCATTGGCGCCGGCGTGGAGCGCGCGTTCGGCGTAGAGCGACTCATCGAGCATCGACAGAATAAGTACGGGCAGATTCACATCGCGCGCGCGAACGCTCTTGAGAAGGTCGAGGCCGTCTGGGCCGTTGAGAGAGATATCGATCACGGCTAAGTCGGGGCTAAGTTCTTCGATACGCCGCAGCGCGGAAGCGGAATCTTCTGCATCACCGCAGACCGCCAGATCGGGTTCGGTGTTGATCAGCGCCGCCAATCCCTGCCGAACGATGGGGTGATCGTCCACGATAAAAACCTTCCGCTTGGCGGCGGCGGTTGCGGTTGCGGCGTCAGCTCGCATTTTCGGCCTCCACAGGTCGCTCGAGGACTGGGAAGTCACATCTTACCAGAGTCCCGGCGCCGGGCGAAGATTCCACCACCACCGATCCGCCAATTATCTGGGCGCGATAGTTCATGATGCGCAACCCGAGGCCCGATTGGCTCCTGGCAGCCACTTCGAAGCCGCATCCATCATCGCGAACCGTTAACACTCCATCGCCGTTCACTACGTTAAGACCAATGACAACATTCTTGGCCCGGCCGTGCCGGATTGCATTGGTTACAGCCTCCTGTGTCAGTCGATAAAGAGGTTCTGCCAGCGCGCCCGCGAATGACAAATCCTCAGTGCGGCGTTCAAGGCGGCAATCGACGTGAAATAGCTCACTGACCTCGCCGGATAGGTGCTCCAGGGCCGCCATTAATCCGTGAGACTGCGAAGCGACGGGCAGTAAGCCGCGCGACAGTTCGCGAGTCATCTTAATGGAGTCGTTGACTAATTTCACGATTTTGGCGGCTTCCACCGCCTCGGCGGGAGACGACTCGGCCAGGCGCTGCTCGAGGACCTTGCTCATGAATGCAATACCCGTCAGAAGTTGGCCCAGACCGTCGTGTAAGTCCTGACCTATCCTGCGCCGCTCGGTCTCGCCGACCTCCAGGATTGCTCTCTCCAGACGCTTTCTATCGCTGATATCGCGAATGGCGCAAGAGACCAGGAGGCCTTCTTCCGTCTCCAGGGGGCTCAGGCTGATTTCCACCGGAAACTCACTGCCGTCGTGGTGCAACGCGTGAAGTTCCATGCCGGCGCCCATGGGACGAACGTGCGGCTCGAAGACAAAGTCTCTTCGCTGCGCAGCGTCCTTGCCACGCGCGCGTTCTGGAAGTAACTTCCCGATCTCTTCGCCTAACAGCTCTTCCCGGAAATAACCAAAGACCTTCTCCACCTGCGCATTGATCAGCACGATCTTGCCGCTCTGATTCACCACCACGACGGCGTCAGGCGCCGCTTCCAACAGTCCGCGGAACTTAATCTGAGCGCGCCTCTGTTCTGTAACGTCGATACCTGAGACGATGATATAAGCCGGCGTACCTCCCGCGACGGGCAAGACGGCTGCCGACCAAGCAATGAGCTTCCGCACCCCTTCGCGCGTAACCCAGCAACTTTCCCGTTCGGCGCCAGCAGGGGCTTCGCCGATTTGCAAAAAGAGACTGCGGAATTCGCCGGCCTGCTCCGGCGCAACGAACAAATCCCATATTGGCCGGCCGCTCGATTCCTCCACCGAGTAACCGAACATCCTATCGCAGGCGCGATTAAAGCGCACGATTCGTCCCTCGCGATCGAGCACCACAATGAGCGCGGCCACGGTATCGAAGATCGCAGAGACCACATTGCGCTCTTCGCGCAGCGCGTCCTGCGCCAGCTTTACTTCCGTAATATCGAATCCGACGCCGTGAACGAACCACGGTTCTCCATTCTCATGCCTCACCAGCCGCGCTTCGCAGTGAAACCAGACTACACGGCCATCGCGCGCCATAACGCGATAGGCAGACCGCAGCGGGCTTCCAGTGAGGAACATCCCCGCGGCTTCCTCGCTCCAGCGGCTCTTATCGTCGGGATGGATCTGGCGATACCAACGTACCGGATCCTCCAACCACTCCTGCTGCGTGAAGCCGAGCGTAGCTTCGATTTGAGGGCTGACGTAGGCTTCGCCGATGCCTTGATCGAGATACGCCATGAAGACTACGGCGGGAATCTGATCGAGCAGCACGCGATAACGGGCCTCAAGAGTCGGCCCATGGGTTTCAGCCTGCTGCGCCGGATCCGCGCCGTTCGCCGCCGATTCGAAGAAGACGCCGGCAAGACTTGCCAGCACCGCCTCCGCCTCGATGATATTAGCCGGGTTAGCGATCATGCCGCTTTCCCCGCCAGGCGGGCTCCTTATTCAATGACGCCTGGGTAAATCGGCGCAACGCATGGATCGCACGGCCATAAGTCATCACCGCCTTGGAAGATAGCAGAGAGCCCGGAGGTTGGTTCATGAAAGGCATGAACTTATCGGGGAATCCGGGCATGGTGCATCCTATGCAGATTCCGCCGACGTTCGGACACCCTCCAATTCCGCCCATCCATCCTCTTTTTCCGACGTTGCATTGCACTACGGGACCCCAACATCCGAGTTTCACGATACACGTTTGCGATCCGTACTCTTCGGCAAATTCCGCTTGCTCATAGTAGCCGCCCCGGTCGCAGCCTTCGTGAACCGTCTGTCCGAATAACCAGGTAGGACGCAGCGATTCGTCGAGCGAAATCATGGGCGCGCGCCCCGCGGCCATCTGGAGTAAGTAGAGCAAAGTCTCCATTAAGTTATCGGGCTGCACCGGACATCCCGGGACGCAGACGATGGGAATACCGGCGTTCGATTTCCATTGCCAGCCGAGGTAATCCGCGAGACCCATACAACCGGTGGGATTACCTTCCATGGCGTGGATTCCGCCGTAAGTGGCGCACGTTCCCGCGGCAATGATCGCCCAGGATTTTGGGGCGAGGCGGTCGATCCATTCGCAGGTCGTGATGGGCTGGCCGGTTTCGATATCGGTTCCAAAGGAGGCCCAGTAACCCTCCGCTTTATTGGTTTCGTCGGGAATGGACCCTTCCACCACGAGAATGAATGGATCGAGCGCGCCCTTCGCGGCGCGGTGGAAGTGGTCGAGAAATTCGTCTCCGTTTTCGTAGGCCAGAAACAAATTGTGGAAGTTGACTTTGGGAATCCATGGCAGATTTCCGCGCACGAGGTCTTCGACACTGGGTTGCTCAGCCGCGGTCATGGCGATAGTATCGCCGTCGCAACTCAGGCCGGCGTTGAGCCAAAGGACGTCGATCTCCCGGATCGGAGCAATCGGACTTGCCGGCGCTGGATCGGGCGGCTGCATATATCAATTTTCGGTGGGAGTTTTCTCCACGCGATCAATTACCAGAATCTCGACGGGGGCGTTGCGCGGTTCCAGTTTGAGTCCGAGTTGGTCTTGAACGGCGGCAAAAACAGTAGGGGCGGGGTCGGAAGGTTCCGCTTCGGATCCCAAGGCTCTTGGAGCGGCCCTCACCATGGGATATTCCGGCGTCCAATCCAGCGTGAAATCATACTTGCCGGTGAGACCGGTCATATCCACGACGGGACGCTCCATGAGTGGGGACAAGAAGTCGGCAATGTTGCGGGTGGTTTGATTCGTAGCCTCCCACCGGGCGTTCCCTTTCCATGGACCAAACGACCCGCCGCCATCCTCCGGGTTCTTCGCCGCGGCCAACTTGGGGCCGCCCTTTCCGGCAACGAGCGCGAAGACGGGGATTTCTCGGGTTTCGCGGTGCGCCTCGAGCTTGAATCTTTCCGCTAGAAGATTTTGCAGCATCAGCTTGATCTGTTCTTTGGTGGCACCGCGCGGAACCTTGGCCTCGATGTTGAAGCCCGTGGTTTGAATCCATCGCGGTCCGGAAATCTGATGTTGCTTCAGACTGTATGCGCTCATGAGAATGCTCCTGAAGGAGGCGTTCTTGAATGAAATTTGTCCGGGGCTTGAGGTGCCGGGACCGCCGCGCATGATCATGGGGAAGAGATTGCCATAAACGCCTTGCATGTCGGCTTGCGTCGCGGGCTTGATGGTGGCGGCTTCAAACGCGAGCCGTTCATTCGCGGATTGCGCGGCCGCAGCGGTGAGGCAAAGTAGAACGGCGAACGGAGCTCTGATCACGGGCGACAGATCCTCGGCTCCCAGAGTAGCGCGATCCCAGCGTTCGGGCGTTCATCCGAATCGGACCTGGTAGACGCCGCCGGCATCGAATCGTACGCGCGCACTGCCATCGGACTCAGACGCAACTCGCACCGTGCGCCCGACGCGCGTAACCCCTGCGATCTTCATGCCCGACGCGGCGCGTAGCACCCGCTCGCCCGAAATCGAGGGTCGCAGGGTCGCCTTGGTCGGTTTTTCGTTTTCCCATGCGATATCGACTGTCACCCCGCCACGGGCCCGGAGGCCCGTCACGCTGCCTTGCGGCCACGCCTTCGGAAGCGCCGGCAGAAAATCAATGGCGCCGTCGTGGCTCTGCAACAGCATCTCGGCGATGGCAGCCGTTCCGCCGAAATTCCCATCGATCTGAAAAATCGACGTGCTGCCCGACGGGTGAGTATCAAACAGATTCGGCCCGGTGCTGTGCTGGAAAAGCATGGCCAACGATTCGTAAGCTTTCTCGCCGTCCAGCAGGCGCGCCCAGAAGTTGATGGCCCACGAGCGGCTCCAGCCGGTATATGCACCGCCCGCAGCCAGACGCCGTTCCAGAGAAACGCGCGCGGCCTGCCAGAACTGGCGGTTACGGCGCGCGGTGAATTCGTCGCCGGGAAAAAGCGGATACATGTGCGACATGTGCCGCTGCCCGGGCGTGGCCTCTTCGAAATCCCGCGACCATTCCTGTAACTGGCCGAACGTACCGATCTGATAAGGAATCAGGCGCTCCCTCGTTTGTGCAAGTTGCGATGCGAAATCGCTATCGATACGCAGCACGCGCGCCGCCTCGATGCAGTTCGCGAACAACTCAGAGATCAGCGCCATATCCATGGTGCAGCCGTCGCTGGTCTCGGCTGTTCGTCCGTCCGGCGTCTTAAAATTGTTCTCGGTTGATAGGGAGGGGCACGTAGTCAGACGGCCGTCTTTGCGCGGAATCAGCCAATCGAGGCAGAACTGGGCGGCCGATTTCATAATCGGGTAAGCGCGCGATTGTAGGAATTCGCGGTTGCCGCTAAAAGCGTAATGCTCCCACAGATGCGCGCAGAACCAGGCTCCGCTCATGCACCAATTGGCCCAGGTCGGGGACCCTTGACCGAAATCGCCAACGGGCGCGGACTGGCGCCAGATATCCACATTATGGTGCGAGACCCATCCGCGGGCGCCGTAGTTCGTCTGCGCCGTGCGCGCGCCGGTTTTGCTCAGACCTTCGATCAAGTCGAACAGCGGCTCATGGCATTCGGCAAGGTTACATGTTTCGGCGGGCCAGTAATTCATCTGGACGTTGATGTTAGCGGTCCAGTTAGAGCTCCAGGGCGGACGCACTAATTCGTTCCAGATGCCTTGGAGATTAGCGGGCTGCGTACCGGGACGTGAGCTTGATAGCAGAAGATATCGCCCATATTGAAAATAGAGCGCCGCCAGATCGGGATCGGGCTGCGTCGCTGCGGCGCGCAGTCGTTCATTGGTCGGCAGTTCGGCGGCAGCGGTCTTGGGCAGACTCAGCGTCACGCGGCGGGAGAGCTTCTGATGATCGGCAACGTGCGCCGCGCGCAAGTCAGCATAGGTTTTCTTGCGAGCGGCAGCGAGTCGAGTGCGGCAATCGGCGGCGATTTCTTCGGCCGGGCGATCGGGCGTGTGTTCCCAGCCTCGAAAGCCGGTAGCTGCGGCGACGATCAGGGTCACCGCGCGAGCGCCTTCGATACGCAACTCGCGGGGCGTAGCGCGCACGGTTCCACCTTCGGCGACGGCCTGCACCGCGGCCTCGAAGCGCATGCCTTTGCCCTCGGCATCGTCGTAGACGATAGGGTTCGCCGAGCGGACATAATTCGGTTCGACATGCGCCGGCGCTTTGCCGGTTAGCCGCACCATTCCGTCATCCGTTGCCATCATTTTCGAATGCAGCGGACATTCGATGCCGATTCCGAGCGTCATCGGGCTGCCGTTGGCGTTCGCGATGCGCAGAACGATTACTTGATCCGGCGCGGACGCGAAGACTTCACGCGTGTAATCGACCTTAGCGACACGATAAGCCACGCGCGCGATGCCCGTATGGAGGTCGAGCTCGCGTCGATACGAATCTACATCCGGCGGGTGCTCCATGCGCACTGCGAGATTGCCGATGGTGAGATAAGACTCGTTGTACGGCCCCTGCATCCGCTTGCAGACCGCGTCGGCGGCCACGTAATCCTGATGTTCGAGCACGAGCCGACGCACCTCGGCGAGATGTTTTTTGGCGTCCGGATTGTTCCACTCGCGCGGCGCGCCAGACCAAAGCGTGTCCTCATTGAGTTGCAGCCGTTCCGCTTGCACGCCACCGAAGACCATCGCGCCCAGGCGCCCGTTGCCGATAGGAAGCGCCTCGCTCCAGAGGATGGCGGGCTTTTTGTACCAGAGAACCAGGCTAGAAGGTGGCTGTGCGGATGCGCGGCGCGATGCTGCTGCAGCGGAAATGCCAGCTACGAATTGTCGGCGGGTCACCATATATGCTGGACTCCGTTCACAAATAGTCCCGGAAATCGTCGAGTGGTCCGTCGAAGTCCGCAGCTATCCAGATACCTTTACGCGTACCCGGTTTGCGCAGCATCGGCCTACCGATGGAGATTTTGTCTGTTGCGCGCTTTTCCTGGGCTGCGACCGGCCCCTCGCTCCGCATCGTCTCCTGGGTTCTCTTGGAAGGATGCGGCTTACCTGCCGACGGGTTGAATTGAGCCATCGCCATATATTGTACGAGCATCGATGGACGGCCAACGCTGTATACGGGGCTGGATTAGGGCAAGCGGTAGAATGAAGTTAATCCCCTCCCATGGAACTCCGTGAGAAAGTTGCGCAGCTACCTCTTTCCCCCGGCGTGTATCTGTACAAGGACGCTGGCGGCCGCATCATTTACGTTGGCAAGGCAAAGTCGCTGCGGCTGCGCGTGCGCAGTTACTTTTCCGACGACAAGCTTGGCGATATCAAAACGGGCACGCTGATCTCGGAAGCGCGGGATGTGGATTACATCCTGGTCGATAACGAAAAAGAGGCGTTGGCGCTCGAGAACAACCTGATCAAGCAGTACAAGCCGCGCTTCAACATCCTGCTACGCGACGACAAGACGTACCCTTATATCAAGCTCACCAATGAGCGCTTTCCGCGGGTTTACGTCACGCGACGGCTGCGCAAGGATGGAGCTTCGTATTTCGGTCCCTATTTTCCGGCGAACCTGGCGCACCGGCTGGTGCACTTTATTCATCGGCATTTTCTGGTGCCTTCGTGCAAGGTCGATCTGACCCGTTTTCATCCCAAGCCCTGCTTGCAGTACCACATTCATCGCTGCCTGGGCCCATGCGTGGAGGGTTTGACGACCATCGACGAATTTTCGGGCGCGGTGCGCGACGTCAAGTTGTTCCTTGAAGGGCGCCACACCGATCTGGCGCGGGGACTGCGCACGCGTATGGACGCCGCGGCGGAGGAGATGCGCTTCGAAGAGGCGGCGTCGCTACGCGATCTGCTTTCGACCGTGGAAGAAATTGAACAGCGCCAGAAGATGGCGGCAGTCAGGGGCGATGACGTGGATATCTTCGCCTGCTATGCCGAGCCACCGCTCGTGGCGCTGAACCTGTTTCATCTGCGCAACGGGCAGATCGTCGACCGGCGCGAGTTTTTCTGGGAAGACCAGATGCAGTTCGACGAGCCCGAGTTCTTCTCTTCCCTCCTGCTGCAGATCTATCTCGATCAGCAATACGTCCCCGCCGAGATTCACGTGCCTGTGGAATTCGAAGACCTCAACGTGCTCGAAGAGTTGCTCAGCGAAAAGCGCGGCGGGCGGGTCGAGATCCGGACGCCGCAGCGTGGCCAAAAGAAGGCCCTGCTCGATTTGGTGCAGAACAACGCCAAGCATAGCTTCGATGCGCGGTTCCGCGTGTTGAAACCCTCCTCAAAAGCGATTCAGGAAGCCTTGCAAGATGGACTGAATTTGCCCAACGCGCCTTCGCGCATCGAGTGCTTCGACATTTCGCATATACAGGGTACGGACAAAGTGGCGAGCATGGTGGTGTGGGAGGACGGCCGCATGAAGAAGGCCGACTACCGCAAGTTCATCATCCGCACGGTGGTGGGCAATGACGATTTCGCCAGCATGCGCGAAGTGGTGACGCGGCGCTATCGGCGATTGCAGGAAGAGAAGCAGCCGATGCCGGGGTTGGTACTGATCGATGGCGGCCTGGGCCAGTTGCACGCGGCCGCGGACGCGCTGGAGGCGATCGGCATAGTGGACCAGCCGCTGGCTTCGATCGCCAAGCGCGAGGAGATTATCTATGTTTACGGACAGGAGGATGAGCCGGTGGTGCTCGACCGGTTCTCGCCGATCCTGCACCTGATTCAATCGATCCGCGATGAGGCGCACCGGTTCGCGGTAACTTTTCATCGGTCGCGGCGCAACGCGCGGCAACTTACTTCGGAGTTGGACACGATCAAGGGCGTGGGTAAGAAGACCGTGCAGCGGCTGTTGAAGGAGTTCGGCAGCTCGGAACTGGTGCGAGAGGCCCCGGAAGAAAAGCTTGCGGCGCTGGTGGGCCGCGCGGCGGCGCGGAAAGTGAAGGCGCACTATGAGGGGGTCGCGGTTTGAACGGTTACGCATGCGTGCCCGGCGCCTCGTGTCCGGTTCGCTCGACATACTCTACGTAGGAGCCGGGATAGGCATGCGGGTTTCGCTCCATTCCGCTTTCGCCGCCTAACTCCAGGACACGCGATCCGAGACCGCGTAGAAAGCTGCGGTCGTGGGAGACAAAGATCATCGTGCCTTCGAAGTTCTTCAGCGCGTCGACTAACATCTCTTTCGTGGCGAGGTCTAAGTGGTTGGTCGGCTCGTCCAGGACGAGGAAGTTTGGAGGATCGTAGAGCATCCGCGCCATCGCAAGGCGGGATTTTTCGCCGCCGGAAAGGGAGCGGATGCGCTTGTCGATATCATCACCGGAGAATTGGAAGGCGCCGGCTAACGTCCGCAGCGAGCCGATTCCATCCTGCGGAAAATCGTTCTGCAATTGCTCCATGATGGTCAGTTCCGGATCGAGCACATCAAGCGACTGCTGCGCGAAGTAGCCCATTTTAAGGCTGGCGCCCAAGCGAACCGTTCCCGCATCAGGCTCAAGCGCTCCTGCGATCATCTTAAGAAGCGTGCTCTTCCCTGCCCCATTCTTGCCCATTACGGCCCAACGCTCGCCGCGACGGACGATCATGCTAAAGCCGTCGTAGATGGTGCGTGAGCCGAAGCGCTTTTCGATGTTTTCGAGCACCGCAACCTGGTCGCCGGAGCGCGGCGGGGCGCGGAACTCGAACTTCACTACCTGACGCTTTTTCGGCAGTTCGATCTTCTCGATCTTGTCCAGCGCCTTGATGCGGCTCTGCACCTGCGCCGCCTTAGCCGCATGGGTGCGGAACCTGTCGATGAAGCGCTGCTCCTTGGCCAGCATGGCCTGCTGACGCGCGAAGGCCGCTTGTTGATTAGTCTCGCGAATGGCGCGCTCGCGCTCGTAGAAATCGTAATTGCCGGAGTAAGTCACTATCTCGCCGGAATCGATCTCGGCGATCTTAGTAACCACGCGATTCATGAAGTCGCGGTCGTGCGACGTCATCAGCAAAGTACATGGCGCGGTTTTCAGAAACTGCTCCAGCCAGACAATGGATTCGATATCCAGATGGTTCGTGGGCTCATCCATCAACAGCACGTCCGGCCGGCCTAACAGAACGCGGGCCAGTGCGACGCGCATCTTCCAACCGCCGGAAAGCGCGCCTGCGTCGCCATCGATCTGATCGTCATGAAAACCCAGGCCGTGCAGAACCTCGCGAGCCTGCGCTTCGAGGGTGTAACCGCCCAGGTGCTCATACTCCTCCTGCACCTCGCCGAAGCGCGCCAGGGTCGCATCCATCTCATCGGCGCGCGCGGGGTCTTCCATAGCGTGCTGCAGGGCCTCCAACTCATGGTGCAAATCGCCTACGCGTCCGCTGCCGGCAATGGCTTCGTCGAGCGTCGAGCGGCCTTTCATCTCCTCGACGTCCTGCGAGAAGTAGCCGATGGTCAGCTTCCTGGGCACGGTGACTTCGCCTTCGTCGGGCGCTTCCTCGCCCACAATCATGCGGAAGAGCGTAGTCTTGCCGGCGCCGTTCGGCCCCGTCAGCCCGACCTTTTCGCCGGGGTTCAATTGGAACGAGGCGTCGACAAAAATTAGCTGTTTGCCGTATTGTTTGTTGATGTTAGAAAAGGAAATCATGAAATATGTACAATTGTTTTACGACTGTTACCCTATGTGGCATGTTATCAATGGCTTGTGAGATCCCCAGCACCCCTTAGCGTAACCCATTCCGATCCGCTTCTACGAGATTTCGAACTTCCCATCCGCCGCACCTATCATCCCTACGGTTTCCAAGTTGAGCTCTCTTCCAATTCCGCCGACGTTCATCACGCCGCGGCAGAGGCCTGGAGCATGTATCGCGCCGTGTATTCCGATCCGCCCATCACGTTTCGCATCGCGGTGCAGCCGGGCGACGAGTTGTCGCCGCAGCCCGTCCATCGAGGACAGGCGCACCTGTACACGATTGTCGGCAGCCAGCAGAACTACGCGTGCATCGATTTCGAAGCTCGCTTTGGGTATGCGTGGATCACCCGGGCGACGGCGGCCGACCATTCCTGGCTCCGATGGTTCTACCTCGATGCAATGACGGGCTGCATGCTCGCCCAGCGGCACCACGTTCCGATCCACGCGGCCTGCGTCGCCCGGCGGGGAGCCGGCGTGCTGCTCTTCGGACCTTCGGGCATGGGCAAGAGCACTCTTTCTTATGCCTGCGCGCGAGCCGGCTGGACGTTCATCTCCGACGATTGTACTTCGTTTCCCCAGAATCACGATACATGCGAGGTGACTGGCCGGCCGCACCAGGCGCGCTTCCGCGAGGATGCGCCGCGGCTCTTCCCGGAATTCGACGGTTACGTCCCACGCGCCCGTCCCACGGGCAAGGTGTCAATCGAGGTCCCCATGGATACGCTCGCCGGTATCGAAACCGCGCAACATTGCGAGGTCGATTTTCTCGTGTTCCTCGAACGCGGGGAATCCGGCGGACTTTCGCGGCTCGCCGACGAGGACGCCATGGAACGCATGCTGGCCAATTCCGGCAGCTACGGACCCGCCACCTTCGCGCGGCACGAACGCGCGATGCGGAGACTACTCCGCGCACCGGCCTATCGTTTGCGGTATACGGACCTGGAGGAGGCGCTCGACGCATTGGAAGGATTGACAGCATGAGGCGCGCACTGTTAGCGCTGCCGCTTCTCTGCACCGCTGCGCACGCGCAGGTTTCCTCCGCGGTGCTGAGCGGAATTGTCACCGATCCCTCATCTGCCGTCATTTCCGGAGCTACGATAACGGCGTCCCAGAAGGACACCGGGTTCACCCGCACAGGTATTAGCGATGCGCACGGCGGATACAAGATTGAAGGGCTCGCTCCAGGCGCCTACACGGTCACAGCAGCGAAGGAGGGATTCCGCGATTTCGAAATTACGGGCGTGACGCTCGAAGTGAACCAACAAGCGCGACGCGATTTCCAACTTACGGTTGGCGATTCCCACGCGCGCATTACAGTGGAAGCCTCCGTCTCGCCGGTAGATTCCGACGACGCTTCGCACGGGTACCGCATGGATAACCAGCGGATCACCGAGTTGCCGCTGGAATCGCGTAACGTGGTCGCGTTGGTCACGCTGGGGCCGGGCGCTATTCCGCGGCAGCTCGGGGGGTTCACTCATGACGTAAACAACGACGTGCAGGAAGGCACGCGCGGCTCCGTAGCTTTGAACCCGCCCATCAACGGGGCGCGCTCCACCATGAATACCTTTCTGGTGGATGGCGCATACGATACCGACCGCAATACTTTCGCCATCGCCGTATATCCGCCCACGGATTCGGTCCAAGAGTTTCATATACAGACCTCGCTGGCATCCGCCGAGTTTCCGCAATCGGGCGGCGGGGCCATCGACGTGGTTACTAAGTCGGGGACGAAGCGGCTTCATGGCGGCGCGTTCGAGTACTTCAACAACGAAGCGACTGACGCCCGCAATTTCTTCGACGACCCCACGCTGTCCCGGCCTATCTTTCGCCAGAACGAATTCGGAGCGTCGCTCGGCGGGCCGGTTCCCAAGCTGAAGAACACGTTCTTCTATGGCATCTACGAAGGGTTGAGGCAGAAGGCCGGCAACTCCGCCCTGAGCCTGGTACCCGATTCGCTTACGCGCTCCGGCAATTTTCAGGGACAGAACGTCATTTACGACCCGCTCACCAACGTACCGCGCACGCCATTCCCGAATGACATCGTTCCTCAAAACCGCATCGACCCGATCGCCGTGCAGTTTCTGGCAAAGTTTGAGCCGCTGCCGAACAGTAACTCGTCGGGCGGGAACTATCTCAACTCCACGCCCAACGTAACGAGCACGGATAGCGAGTCCGGCCGCATCGATCACCAATTCGCCGACCAGAGCCTGCTTACAGGCCGGTATACCATAAACGGGGAAACCAACATAGTCGCCGGATCGTTCCCGGAGCTTCCGACTTCGGAGCAAGTCCGCGCGCAACAGGCGGCCATCGGATTCACCAAGAGCCGCGCCGGCTGGATCGATGAAGCGCGGTTCTCTTTCACCCGGCTGCGACTCTATGACGTGCCAGAGAGCGCGTTCCACGATAATATCGCCAAGGATCTCGGCCTCGCCAACCCTCCTACTAACCCATTCTTTTTCGGGCTGCCCTATTTCAATGCGACCGATTACTCGATGGTGACCGATTCACCTACGCTCCCTCAAACGCAGCGCGATAACCTGTGGCAGGCGTCCGATGGGTTCTCCCTGATGCGCGGCCGCCACGCGCTTAAATTCGGCGGAGATTTCCTTCACTTCCAGTTGAACTATCTGCAGAGCAATCTGGCCCGCGGCGAATATGTGTATACCGGCGCGTTTACAAGCGTGGATGGCTCGGGCGTCGGCTCGGGCGATCCATTCGCGGATTTCCTGCTCGGCGCCCCGCAGATCACTCAGCAGACCGTGGGATCGGGCCAGGCTTATATGCGTCAGAATGATTTCGCGGTTTACGCTCAGGATAACTTCCGTGTTTCTCCCGAACTTACTATTAACCTCGGCATCCGCTGGGAGTATGCATCGCCCTATACAGAAGCTCGCGATAACCTACTCAATCTGAATTATTCCTCTCTTCCTAATCAACCAACATTGCAGCGAGTCAACTCCGCCGTCAATCCCGATAACCACAACTTCTCGCCACGCATTGGCCTCGCTTACCGGCTGCCTAAGTTATTGCCGGGCGGCGCGAGCGTCTTCCGCGCCGGATACGGCGTTTATTTCAGCCAGGAGATTGCAGTTGAAACTTATGACCTGATCCTCAACGGCGAATCGAACCAGGCCAACCAAACCAACGGCAATGTCGCGCCGGTGCTCTCCACGCAGAATGGATTCGCGCACACGGCCTCGAGCGGGTTCCCGAGCTACTTCGGGATCGACCCCAATGCGCGTACGCCTTATGTACAGCAGTGGAACGCCGGAGTTCAGCATGAGTTGCCGCGGCGCGTGCTGCTCGACGTATCGTATATCGGCTCCAAAGGGACGCACCTGGGCCGCTACCGGCAATTCAACACGCCGGCCCACGTCGAGATCGGGCAGGATCTTGCGCCGCGGCCCGGCGATCTGCAATCGCTTCGCACGTGGCCGGATCTTGGCGAAATTATCCAGCGGCAGCATATTGCCAATTCGGACTACCAATCGCTGCAGGTCAAAGTGGAGAAGACGCTGTCGGCACGGCTTTCGCTGTTGACGAGCTTCGTCTGGTCGAAATCGCTCGACGACGCCGATAGTCCCATCGTCGGGCTTTTCGACAGCGTCGGCGCGCAGGATGAGCGCAATCTGCGCCGGGAGCGCGGGCTGTCGTTTGCCAATCCCGGACGCCGGATCGCCGTGGGGTACGTTTACAAGCTGCCGGAGGGACACTCCGCCGCGCTGCGCAACTGGACGCTTAGCGGGACAGTCACGCTGCAGGATGGCACGCCGGTCAATCCCTTCTATTTTGGCCTCGATTTCGCGAATTCCGGTACGCCCAATCGTCCCAACATCGTTCCCGGCCAATCGATCTCACTGCCCCGCAGCGTGCGCTCGGCGAACGAGTTCTTCAACACGGGCGCGTTTTCGGCGCCTGCGCCATTCACCTTTGGCGATGCGGGGCGCGACATCATTCCCGGACCGGGCAACAATATCTTCGATTTCTCCCTGGCGCGCAGGTTTCCCATTCGGGACCGCGGCGCGGTAGAGTTCCGCGCTTCGGCTTTCAACGCGTTCAACCATCCGAACTGGGGCATTCCGGGGCCGAATCCGGATTTCGGGCCCTTCTTCGGGAAGATCTTTTCCTCCGGTGAGCCGCGGCGGATACAATTCGCATTGAGGTACGATTTTTGAATTGGGGCATTCCCCACGGACCCTCGGCCGCTCTCGATGCGTTTCACTTCCGCGAGTCGCAGACCGCTTCGTTGGCAGGCCTCAGCGATACCGAATGGCGTGAGGCGCTCGCTTTTACGGACCGCACTCAGCTTACGCTGCCGCTGCTGGCGATCGCGCGCGATGCGATGCCGCAATGGGTGCGCGAGCGCGTCCATGGCGCCGCTTCCCGCAATATCGAGCGGCTGCGAAAGTTCGAGGGGGTGTATCGCGCGATCGATGGATGTTTCCGCGGAGCGGGAGTGGAGTATCTCGCGCTCAAGGGGCTCGCGCACTGTCCCGATTTCGGAACAGACACGGTAACGCGGGTGCAGTACGACCTCGATCTTTATGTCCCGCGAGAGCACGCTATCGACGCGCGCGACGCAGCGATGGTATTGGGCTACGAGCCGCTCGCGGCTATGGAGCGATTCCCCACCGATCACTTACCTACTTTGATCCGCAAGACCGGGTGGGAGTGGCGCGGGGATTTTTTCGATCCCGAAATTCCTATCGCCGTCGAAATTCATTTCCGGTTCTGGAACGAGCGACTGGAGCGGTTGCGTGCACCCGGCGTTGAGGAGTTCTGGGAGCGGCGCGTGCGGCGCGAGATCGCGGGCATCCCGATCGATTCGTTGAATCCGGTCGATGCGCTGGGCTTCGCTTCTCTTCACCTGTTGAAGCATGTCGTGCAGGGCAGCGCGCGGCCGTTTCACATCCTGGAGATCGCCCGCTTTCTCGAATCGCACGCGGGGAACGATTCGTTTTGGTCTGACTGGACTGGCATTCACGATCCGCAACTTCGGCGCTTGCAGGCCGCCATGTTCCTGCTGGCGCGCGAATGGTTCGGCTGCGAGACCGGTGCGGTGGCGGCCGAAGAGATCGAGCGGCTGCCTGCCGCGACGCGGCAATGGTTTGACGAATTTGCGCCGTCTCCCGCGCGGCAAATTTTCCATCCCGCGAAGGACGAGCTATGGCTGCATCTCAGTCTTGTAGAATCGCGGCTGGATGGGCTTGCCGTCGCGCGGCGGCGGCTGCTGCCGCTCAGTTTGCCAGGCCCGGTGGATGCCGTCCATATCCCCGCCGGTGAGATGAACGCGCGGAGGCGGCTGTTGCGGCGCGCGCGCTGGGTAAGGCACGCCCTGCGGCGCACGGCGCATCATTCGCGCGCCCTGCTTCCGGCCGCCACATCGGGCGCGCGATGGTGGTGGAAAACGAATCCGGTTGGCGAACAGTTCTGGACCTTCCTTGCCGCCGGAGCGCTGTTCAATTTCGCATTCTTCATTTACGTTTTACTCTTCAATCTGCGGCTGCTCGATTTGGGATTTCGCGAAGACGCGCTCGGGTATATCGGCGGCGCCTCTACGCTTGGGTGCGTCGCTGGGACGCTGCCGGCGGCGGCCGCCGTTAGACGGTTCGGATTGCGGCGCACGCTGCTGGGCGCCATCGCGGGATGCGCGGCGCTGGCAGCGCTGCGTGCGCTGGTAACTGGGCGCTTCGAACTGGCCGCGCTCGGCTTCATCGGCGGCGCATTTTTTTCGGCATGGGCTGTGGTAATGACGCCCACCATCGCCGCAACCGTGCCGGAAAAAAGCCGGCCGGCGGCGTTCGGCATATTCTATGGCGCCATGATCGCCATGGGCATTGCGGGCGGTTGGACCGGCGGCCATATGCCGGCATGGGCGCACGGTAAGCAACCGGCGCTGTTCGTCGCAGCAGGTTTGGCGGTGCTCGCGCTGGTTCCCGCATGGCGATTGCAGATTGCTGCCGTGACGCCCGCGCCCAAGGAATCCAAGGTCTACCCCAGCTCTCGGTTTCTGGTCCGTTATATGGCGCCGTTCGCGCTGTGGAGTCTGGCGACAGGCTCGTTCAATCCGTTCTTCAGCGCATATTTCACGCGGCTCGGAGTGGGAGTGGAGCGTATCGGCACGATTTCCGCAGTCTCGCAGATCGCACAGATCGCGGGGCTCTCGCTTGCTCCCCTCATCTTTCGACGCACGGGGATTGCGCGCGGGGTAGCGTGGATGATGGCGGCCACGGCCGCGGCGCTCGCATGCCTTGCTGGACGCCCATTCGGCGCGCCGGCGGCGGCTTACGTTCTTTATACGGCGTTCCAGTGGATGAGCGAGCCGGGCCTCAGCGCGCTCCTAATGAACAATGTCGCCGAGCGCGAACGCAGCGGCGCGGCGGCGGTGAATTATCTGGTGATGTTCGGCGCGGTTGCGCTTGCGCAATCGGCGGGCGGCGCGCTGCTGGCGCGGTACGGATATGGAGCGACCCTCGCGGGAGCGGCGGCGTTAGCGCTGGTGGCAGCGGGAGGATTCGAGGTGATGATGGGAGAGCGGCGGGCGGCGTTGCGGGCCGAGATTGCGGAAGCGCGGGAGAATTGAACGCGACAGATTGCCAGTACAAAACATAGCTTTTAGGGCCAGCTTCGTAACAACACCTCAGCGTCCCGGCCAAGTCGGCACGGTGGCCGAACGAATCGCTCTGGACCTTTACGAAGTCGAATTCAGCGATGACGAAGGCCAGACATACACTGCGCTCTCCCTGCGCACCGATCAGGTGCTTCAGCTTCATCACGAGCCTAGCCATGAAGCGCCCTGATCATCTCGATCCGTACTTTTCCCGTATCCGACCATATACAATTCTCCGGACGGGTTTTCATGTTGTGCGCGTGCAATCAGACTGTCTAGCACACTCTTTGGCGTGCGGCCGCGTTTGCCGCGACGCTAGTTGCGGTTGCGCTCTCGAATAGAATATGTAGAACCGATGAAACGTCTCGCTGTTAGGTTTTCGTTGACCGTATTGTTCTCGTTGAGTCTGCCCGGGCAGGACGGACCTGAAACGGTGATGCGTGGCCCTAAACAGTTCCGTCGAACCGTGCTAGCCTCCGGGCTTCGCAATCCATGGGAGATGACTTGGGGTCCTGACAGCATGTTGTGGGTGACGGAACGCACCGGCAAAAGGATCACGCGCATCGATCCGTCGACCGGCAAGACAAGCGTCGCCATTACCGTCGACGAAGTTTCCGCGCCCGGCTCGCAGGATGGACTGCTCGGCATGGCGCTACATCCCGATCTGCTGAAGGGCTCTGGTAACGACTACGTGTATGTCGGCTACACGTATGTCGATGCGCATCTGCCTCTCAATCCTGCAATCTTCAATGCGAGCGAAGCCTACCGGCACCTTTACGGCAAGATCGTTCGCCTGACATATCATCCGGCGACCCATGCGCTGTCCGATTCGGTCGATCTGATCACCGGGCTTCCGGTTGGAAACGATCACGTTTCCGGGCGGCTAAAGATCGGTCCGGACCGGAAGCTGTATTACACCATCGGCGATCAGGGGCACAATCAACTCGGCAACTTCTGCCTGCCGATCCAAGCGCAGCGGCTTCCCACGGCGGCAGAGATCGGGAAAAAAGATTACGCGGCATATGTCGGCAAATCGCTGCGCCTGAACCTGGACGGTTCGATCCCCCGCGATAATCCTCGGTTGAATGGCGTCGTCAGCCACATTTACACCTACGGTCACCGGAACATGCAGGGGATCGATTTCGGTCCGGATGGGACGCTCTATGCGTCGGAGCAGGGACCAAAGACCGATGACGAGATCAATATTTTGAAGCCCGGCGCGAATTACGGTTGGCCGCATGTCGCCGGCCTCAAGGATAACAAAGCCTACGAATACGCGCGCTGGGCGGACTCGACGATTCCGTGTATGCAACTCACCTTCAGCGATCTGGCGATCCCGCCGTCGGTTCCGCGCGAGGCGGAATCAGCGTTTACGAAACCGTTTGCGGAGCCGATCGCCACCATGTTCACCGTGCCCAGCGATTACAACTTCCAGAGCCCGGCGTGCAAAGGCGTCGACTTCATCTGCTGGCCTACAGTCGGCGCGTCGAGCATTGAGTATTACGCGTCGAAGGGCACGGGCATTCCCGGTTGGGACAAAACTCTGCTGATCACGACGCTCAAGCGCGGTTCACTGTATGTCTTGCCGCTGACGCCCGACGGTCAACGCGCGGCGGGCCACATGTGGCGCTACTTCCAATCCGAAAATCGTTATCGCGATACGGCGGTCCATCCGAACGGCAAGACCATTTATATTGCGACCGACGTGGCGGGCCTTGGGGAGGCGCTGAGCGGCGGCCCCAACAACAAAATGGCGGATCCCGGCGCGATCCTCGCGTTCACGTATGTGGGCGAGGACGGAGAAATGACTGCGGCGACATCAATTGCGGCGGTGAAGACCCAATCAGGCGCATCGTCGAACGGTGCGGCCGCGAGTGGCGCGCCCCCGAGCTTCACCGCCGCTCAGGCTGCGGCCGGAAAAGTCGCTTATAACGCGAACTGCGCAGCCTGCCATGGGAACACGATGACCAATGGCACGTTCGCTCCGCCGCTGGCTGGCGAGTATTTCAGAGACAAATGGGCAGGTAAAACAGTCGGCGCGTTCTACGTTCACGTGAAAACCATGCCGCCAAGCGCCCCGTCTTCGCTGCCCGATACGACGTATGCGAACATCGTTGCTTACCTGCTTGGATCGAATGGATTCCAGCCGGGCTCGATCGCTCTGCCGCCTAGCGGCGCGATGCTCGAGAAGATGACGATCTCGCCGCGAACACGCCGGCAATGAACAGAGAAGGGCGAAACTCGCCTGGCAGATAAAGAGATAACCAGTTCGGAGAATTCGGAATCTGTTTCACCACTAAGACCCTGTTTGTTAGCTGGCTATCTCCAAAATTCGCGCAGCTTCACGATTTTTGGAAATAACCCTCTCCTGACCCACTTGTTACTCTGAGAGGGTGCTCGCGCCTCTTGCAAATACCGGCCTGCTGAGTTCGGCTCTCGCCGCCGCTGTGGGCTTGGGCGGCGCGGCGCTCGGCATCTGGCTCACCGAAGCGCGGGAACGCGCGCGCGTCGTCGTCCCGCTGACGGCTGGAATGTTGCTAGGGGTGGCTCTCTTTGGGCTGCTGCCGGAACTGGTGGAGAATTCCGGCTGGCCGCTTTGTCTTGCGCTCTTTGCGGCGGGCTACGCGGCGCTGGCGATTCCCGCGCGGTTCGGTTACTCGGTATGCCCCAGTTGCTCCCATGATCACGATCATGGCGCCTGCTCGACGGAATTGCACGGCTTCGCTGCGCCTCTGCTGGCAGGTGCGGCGCTGCACAGCTTCTTCGATGGCTGGAGCATCACGGCCGCACAGGTTGCTGGTCCTCTTGAACTGCGGCTCGCGGCGCCGCTCGCCATCGCCTTGCACAAGGCCCCGGAGGGAATCGCGCTGGGGGGCATTCTTTGCGCGTCGATGAAATCGCGCGGATGGGCATTCGCCTGGGCCGCTATGGCAGAGGGAACCACGATTGCAGGAGGGGCTTTTGGACTATGGCTCGCTCCTCAATTCGGCGCGAAATGGATCGCCTACCCGTTAGGCCTGACCGCGGGATGGCTTTGCTACCTGGGGTTTCATGCGGCTCACGAAGAGTGGAAGCGACGCGGCGCGCGGCGCGCCTTCACTGCCGCGGCCGCGGGAATGGCGGGCGCGGCGTTAATTCTGCGCGGCGCCGAAGCCTTTTTACACTAAGCACGGAAACTAGCAGACCGGGGATAGCATCCCTGAGGTAAGAAGTTCCGATTTTTTTCATGAGTGTTACATCCACCGATGTATTTATCATCGGCGGCGGTCCTGCGGGATTGGCCGCGGCTATCGCCGCGCGGCGCCACGGCTTCGAAGTTATACTGGCCGACCCCTGTGCGCCGGCGCATGACAAAGCTTGCGGTGAAGGCTTGATGCCGGATGGAATCAGCGGCCGCGCGATCGCTGGGAATCGATTTGGAAAGCGTAGAGTCACGTGCGTTTCGCGGCATCCGATTTTGCATCGCAGCAAAATCGGTAATAGGCGAGTTTCCTCAAGGCGCGGGACTGGGTATTCGACGCACAGTGTTACATCGTACGCTGGCCGAACATGCTACGAAAGTGGGAGTCCGCACGATCTGGGGCCGGCGCGTCGAGAGCATTGGCGAAGGCATGGTGGAAACTGCCGGACACTCGGTTCGGGCTCGTTTCATTGTGGGCGCGGATGGCGGCCAATCACGTGTGCGTGCGTGGTGCGGTCTCGACCGGACGAGGCGCGACACGCGACGTTTCGGATTCCGCCGCCATTTTGCCATTGCTCCATGGACACCTTACATGGAAGTGCACTGGTCGAAGCAGGCGCAGCTATATCTCACGCCGGTGAGCGATGGCGAAGTTTGCGCGGCGCTGGTTTCGCGCGACCCACGTCTGCGCATAGAGAGCGCGATGCATGTGTTTCCGCAAGTTGCCGCAAGGCTGCGGGGCGCCGCGGTGAGCGGCGCGGAGCAAGGAGCCGTCTCGGCGTCGCGGCGGCTGCATGCGGTCACGCGCGGATGCGTAGCGCTGGTGGGCGACGCCTCAGGTTCGGTGGACGCGATTACGGGCCAGGGCCTTTGCCTCGCGATGCAGCAGGGCCTGGCGCTGGCGGATGCGATGGCGGCGGGCGATCTGGCGCTCTATCAGGCGGCACACGATCGGCTGATGCGGCGCCCGCGTTTCATGGCCGGCCTGATGCTGGCGCTCGATGGGCGCGAGTGGATGCAGCGGTGCATGCTCGAGGCCATGAGCCGGCGGCCGCGATGGTTCGAGGCGCTTCTCGCCTTCCACGTAGGCGCTCTTGCGGTTGGGGAATGAAAAATCCGAGCACGTTCATTGCGCGGGTGAGTAAGGTTGTGAAGGACCGCGCATACCGTCTTCCATGCGGCCAGTTAGCGGCGCGCTTCAAAGAACTTCTTCAGCAGTTCGACGCACTCTACGGCCATCACGCCTTCGATGATTTCCACGGAGTGATTCAGTAGCGGCGAATCGGCGATGTGAAACTTGCTGCGCACGCCGCCGAAGCGCAAATCGCGCGCGCCGAAGACGAGCCGTTTGACACGCGCCGCCACTAGCGCCCCGGCGCACATCACGCAAGGCTCCAGGGTGCAGTAGAGAGTGGCGCCAGTCAACCGGTAGTTGCCGATACGCTGCGCGGCTTCCCGTATGGCGAGGATCTCGGCGTGCGCGGTAGGATCGTTGCGCGCGATGGGCGCGTTCGAGCCGCGACCGGCTATTTCACCGGCAATCTCGACGACAGCGCCGATGGGGGCTTCGCCGGCACCTTCGGCGGTACGGGCGAGGGCGAGAGCTTCGCACATCCATCGTTCGTGCAAGGAGCGTCTGGGATTCGTTGGGCGACACTCGCTATAATCCTCGCATGGCCGAGTTGGAAATTCACACCGAGCATGAACATAAGGCGGATCCCATCGGGCAGAAAGTCGGCGTCCTGGCTGCATTGCTGGCCGTAGCGCTGGCGATCGTAACGATAGCATCGCATCGCACGCACACCGCGGCGATTATCCATAAATCGTCGGCCAATGACGATTGGGCGCACTATCAGGCGACGCGCGTTAAGTATCACAACCTGGTATTGGGCGAAAGCATGGTCAAGGTTTTCGGAGCTGAAAAGCGGCGCGGCGGACCAGATGATGGCGGACAGCGAATCGCAAATGAAGAAGTACGACCAGCAGGCCAAAGACATCGAAGCCGAAGCCGAACGCGACGACCAGGCGGCGGAAGCCGATGAAATCCGCGCACTACGTTATGATTTCGGCGAAGGTTTACTCGAGATCGGTCTTGTGCTGAGTTCCCTGTATTTCATTTCGAAGAAGAGGATGTTTCCGGTGATGGGAATTATCGCGGGGATTGGGGGCATCGCGATCGCGATCTCGGGACTGCTGGCTTGAAGCTTTCAGCGATCGGCCGTCAGCTTTCAGCTTCCCTGCAGCCGCGGCCACCGAGCCTGTGAACTGATCGCTGAATGCCGATTGCTGACCGCTTGCCTCTACAGGTGAATGATTCCGCGCTGAATCGCCGCCGTCGCCGCTTGCGTGCGATCCTGAACGCCGAGCTTACTGAGAATATTCTTCACGTGATTCTTCACGGTGTGCTCGGCGATGCCTAGCGCGTAAGCGATCTGTTTATTCGCCAACCCTTGCACGATCAGCTCAAGCACCTGGATTTCGCGCGCGCTTAAATCCTGCCGCGGCATCTGCGCGGCCAGGGCGGCAGCCACCGCGGCCGGCAAGTAGGTTTGCCCCGCGTACACGGCGTGAATGGCTTTTAGCAGTTCGTCGTGCAGCACGTCCTTGGTGAGGTACGCCTGAACGCCGGCGGCTAACGCGCGGCGGATGTCTTCGTCACCGCCATAGGTGGTGAGCGCGATCATGCGCGCGCCAGGAAACTCGGCGCGAATCTGCTGGGCGGCTTCGACGCCGCCCATGCCGGGCATACGCAGATCGAGCAGCGTCACATCCGGCTGATGCTTGCGATACAGCTCCACCGCTTGCTGGCCGTTGGAGGCCTCGGCTATCACCGTCATATCCGGCTGCATATTGACGATGGTGGTCACGCCTACGCGCGCTACAAGGTGATCTTCCGCAACTAGAATTCGGATCTGAGGCATGGGTTTCGTGAACTCGATTTTAAGGGAGAGGCGCGGTCACTTCCACTTCGGTTCCTTCGCCCGGATGGCTCGCAAGCTTCAGCTCTCCACCCAGACGTTCCGCGCGCTCGCGCATGCCGATCAATCCGAAGTGTCCGCCCAGCGCGTTGAATGCTCCCGATTGATCGAAACCGTGGCCATTATCCACCACGCGCAGATAGAGACGCCGCGCTTCAGTGTGCAGCTTTACCCAAATTTTGTTCGCGCCAGCATGTTTCAACACGTTGGTGACGGCTTCCTGCGCGATGCGCAAGAGGTGCTGCTCCATCTCTTCCGGCAACTGGCGCAGCGGACCGCTGACATCGACGTTGATTTCCACCCCGGAACCGGCCGTCCAGATCCGTGTGCCCGATTCGAGCGCGGCCGCCAGGTCTTGGCCTTCCAGCACGGATGCGCGCAGGTCCATCACCGAGCGGCGCGCTTCCGTGAGACTGTGACGCGCCATCCGCCGCGCCATATCGAGGTGTTTGCGAGGCGGCGTAGGTTCTTCGGGCATGCACATCGCAACGGCATCGAGTTGCGAAGAGATGCCGACAAACCCCTGCGCCAGCGTATCGTGAATTTCTCGCGCCAGCCGCGCGCGCTCATCGAGTACCGCCGCGAAGCGCATGCGGATTTGCCGCAACCGCATCTGATACGCCGCCCAACCCGAAGCCAGCAACATCACGGCACAGGCTAAACGGAACCACAGGCTCTCATAGAAATGCGGCAAAACGACGAACGCGTAGGAGTCTTCGGTTCCCGGTCCGCCAGGCAACTCCGCGCGCACGTGAAACCGGTAACTGCCGTGACCCAAGCTGTTGTAGTTAATAACGCGGCGCGCGCCGGGTTGCGACCAATCGGAGTCAAGACCTTCCAAGCGGTAGGAATATCGAACCAGTTCGGGCGCGCTTAAATGGATGCCCGTATAGTGAAACTGTACGCGTCCGGCCCCCGGCTGCAGACTGGCAGCCGCGCTCAGATCCACCGACGATCCGTCAGCGGTCATAATATCCACGAGATGGACCACCGGCGTGTAGCGCGTGCGCTTGCGCGCCTTCGGATCGAAGACCGCCAAGCCGCGGCTCGTGGTAAACAACAAACGGCCATCCGCCGTGCGGCTTCCACCGCCACCCGCAGGATACGCCGGGGCGCATTGCGCGCTTCGCAATCCATCTTCCACGCCATAGTTCAAAGGCTGCAACGCCCCACGTTTGCCTTCCGAGAACTCTTTGAGCTGCCGTTTCTGGATGCGGCAGATGCCGCGCGTGGTCGCGAGCCATAGCGATTCACCATCGTCCAGGATCTTGGCGATGTTATCGCTAGGCAGGCCATCCTTTTCGGTATAGTCACAATACGGCCATTGCGCAGCGCGTCTAAGCCGCCGCCGAAAGTGGCGATCCACAACGTACCCTCGGAATCCTCATAAAGCGAGCGGATGCGATCACTCGACAAGCCCGTCCGCGGTAGTATAAATGCGGCGCGAATCGCCCTGGATACGCCACAGCCCTTTGCCATAGGTTCCGGCCCATAGCGCGCCATCGCGGCCTTCGCATAATGTGACCGGGGAGCTATTGAGAAGCGGCTGCCCGGGAATCACACTCTTAAATCCGCCGCCTTCGAGTTGCAGCAGGCCCGCGCTGGAAGCCACCCACACCCGTCCCGCCGAATCTTCCAAGGCATCGTAGACGGAACTGCGCGCCAGCGCGTCTTTCGGGATGAACTTGCTGAAGCGCTGGTCGTGGAGACGCAGTAAACCGGCGCGTGTACCGATTAGCAAGTCGCCTCCAGGCGTGTCACGAATGGAAAAGATCTCATTGTTGTCGAGCACGTCGCGCGTGGTGTAAACCTTGCGCACGCCGCCCGCCATCATCATCAATCCCGAATCGTGGAAGCCGACCCACATGCGACCCTCGCGGTCCTGAAAAGCGACGTTAGGTTCGTCGCTGGGGTACCCTTCGCTTTTGCCGTAGATCGTGAATACATCATCGCGGAACTGCGTCAGGCCGTCATTCGAGCCCATCCACAGATCGCCTTCGCGATCTTCAAAGAGGCAACGCACCTGTTCGGGACCGGGTGGCGGAGTGACGAAACGCCGGCCTTCGAGGCGAGCCAAACCGCCGTTGGTGCCGGCCCAAACGGCGCCGTTGCTGTCGATGAGCATGGCGCGCAAAAAGATGTCGGGGAGCCCCTCGCGGCCAGTGAAACGGTGAATCTCGCCGGCAGGAGTGCGCTCCAGAAGACCCTTACTGCCGCCGATCCAGAGATTGTCGGAGGTATCGACGGCGAGCCCGGTAACCAGGTCATCGTCCAGATCGGCCGCGGATAGCGCCGGCTGGAGCTTTCCATCGATCAACTTGCCTACGGTGTTGACGCCGGCCACCCAGAGCACGCCACTGCGGTCCTCGGTAACCGCGCGGAAAGACGTCAGCGGGAAATTCGCGCCGGGTTCGAAAGAGGTAAATTTGCCGTTGGCGAAGCGGCTCAAATCGATGCCGGCGATAATCCACAAGACACCCGCGTGGTCGATGTAAAGCGCGCCAATGGAATTGTCAGCCAAACCCTGCTGCTGCGTGTAGATGCGGAAGCGATTGTCGCGATACTGCGTCAGGCCATCGGCAGTACCGATCCAGAGCGAACCATCGGGCGCGGCGGCCAGCGCGGTGATCGAATTCGACGGCAGATCGCCCTTCGCCTTATTGAACACCGTGAAATCGTAGCCATCGAAACGCGCAAGGCCATCGTCGGTACCCAGCCACAGGTAACCATCGCTAGTCTGCGCGATGGCGCGGATGGTATCTTGCGGCAGCCCCTGCTGCTGCGTCCAAACGCGGCGCGTGTACTGAGTGAGGCTCTTGTGAGGGTCGAGAGGGAACGCCGCGGGGACGCACACAAAGAGCGTAATAACCGCGATCCAAAGCCTGCTTTTCACGTTCTGCTTTCAGTATAGCGCTCAGAACCCGAGCGTCAGCGGCAGAGCCGCCGGAACCTGGAAGAGCTTGATGCCATAGAGCAGTAGGGACAGGTTGTTGGGATCGGGAATCGACGCGCCGTCGGCGCCGAAAAATCCGGCGATCTGCGATTGCGCGTCGAGACTAATCACCAAACCGTCCGCGCCCGGCAACTGTATTGCCCCGCCATCGAGGTTTACGAAAAGCACCAGATATGGATGCGGATCGGCGGGGAGATCGGGGAACTTGGCGCGCGCGAGATCGTGCCGGTATTCCCAGGTGCTGCCGATCAGGCCCGCGGCGTCGATCAGTTCGCTGCTCGCTGGGTTGGGCATGGTCATATCTTCGAGGGCAAATTGCATCAGTACGGGATGCGCCGTGGACCCTGCAAGCGGCGCAAGCTTCAAATGCGGTGCAAAGGCAATCGGATCGCCGGACATGCTGAGCCATTCGAGCGTTTCCAATTCATTCTGAATCGCAATAGCGCCTTGCACGGTGGTCACGTGCGTCGGTTGACCCGGAAAAACGTAATCCTCATCATATGTACTGCCCTGGTTGAGCAACGATGGCATGCGCATGCCCAGCGTCTCGACGGTGAGGGATTTATACGCCGGGCTCCAGCGTGCGATATCGATTTCGCTGCCGCCTCCCACATTCAACGCCGCTGCGCGCACGGAAGGTTCGAGCGCGGTAAGAATGGTCCCATACATTGCGCCCAGCGATTGCCCGCCATAGTAGATGCGCGACGCGTCAAGATCGGGCTTGCCATCGCCATCGAGATCGATTCCTTGCCGAATGGCTCGCACCAGTTGCAAAAGATCGACTACCGTCTGGCGCAGGCAATCGCGTGTTCCATAACCGATGGGAGCAACTATCGCGCAGCCTTCGGCGGGTTCGATCGTGCCATCGCCATTTAGGTCCACGCTCCTGCCGCCGGCGTTCAGCGTGGTGGTATTGCCCGAAGCATCGGTAAATGAGACGGTGCTGAGCGGCCCGAAACCATGGCCCACCGCATTGATGGCGATGACGGCGAAGCCGGCGCGTCCCATGGTCGGGGCCACTGCCGTGGGTCCGCCGAAACGGCTATCGCCGAAGCCGTGCCCGAAAAGGATCACCGGATAGCCGGCCGCCGGCTTCGGCGAGGCGGGCAACAGCGCGTTGAAATAGACTTGCGTCGTACTGCCGGGAATCGGCAGCGCCGGATTCGATGCCGTTGGGGCGATAGTCTGATCGGTCCCCAGAAAATTGGGCGATTGAAACGATCCGATGGTCACGCTTCCCAGCCCGGCGAGCAGCGTGGAACTCAACGGAAGCGAGAGATCGGTGAATGCCGTCGGAATCGACCCAGTCTGTTCATGCAGCGTGATCCCGGCGAGGTTCGCTACCTGAAACGAACCATTGGGAAGGATGCTGGTGAGCGGCGGGACAAATTGCAGATCGTCGCGCGCGTGTTCAAGCCATGCGGTAGCACTCATCGTTGTGAAAACGGTGGCGGAGACGAGCCCGCGCGGCGCGGTGTTTATGTTTGCCATGGCGCCGGAAAGCGTCTGGCAATAGAGATCGGATGCCTGTAGACAGGCGGAAAACGCCGGGTCGCGCCCGACGGAAGCGCCCGTGGCATCTTTCACGGCGTCGGTCACGATAAACGCATAGCGGCGATGCTGATCGAGCGGCACGATGGGTTTCGCGTAGGCGGTGTTGGTGGAAGGATCATAGATCAATTCATCGGTTGCGATCATATCGCCGGGTTTATTCACGCCGGGCTCGTCGGATTCGATGTTATTCAATGCGACATAGAACATGGCGCCCTTTAACGTTGTGGGGTCGATAGGCGCGGAGAAACGCACCTGCGCGCGCGGCGCGGATGCTGAAGCCATCGAATTGTTCCAGCAGGCCGGTTTCCTGGCATGAAGTGTACTGGGTTACGCAGGAAGGCAGCGGCAAATTCAGATGCAGGCCCGTCTTCTGCGTGGCGTCGGGAACGGTCAGGTAGTCGGTGGGAAATGGGCCGGTCTGTAGGCGTTGACGGGTCGAAAAGGACCGTGGTGGCAGCGAAGAGACTGGGAGTAAGGAGGAACAGCGTCAGGCGACGGCGCATGGATTCAATGGTACCCCGTACGCAAGGCGTCAGAAGTGCTTCGAGAACTCCACATCTCCCCTCACATCGATTCTGAAGCGGCGTTCAAAAAAACTCAATCAATTTCCATGAGAAGATTCGGCAGCTTTGCCACTAAGTATTTGAGACACACCGGACAAACATGCGGAAATACCCAGGCGGAATCTTTCACGTGAGGAGACAATTTTGGACCGCGGTCATCGCGGCAGTAGCCTTTGCCAGCGTGGCGAATGCACAGTTGATCTGGACCGGAGGCAATTCTAGCGCCGGATATCAGCAATCGGTTGCTACGGCGGCGGGGTGTTTGTGGCCGTCGGCCCAGCCCCTCAGTTTGCCGTGAGTTCTGACGGGATCAACTGGACCCCGACAGCCACGAATCCCGGTGATTGGTGGCAGGGAGTCACTTACGGTAACGGCACCTTTGTTGCTGTGGCTCCCAACGGTTTTGCGACCAGTTCCGACGGGACAAATTGGAGCTTCACCACGCCGCCTAACAGTGACCAGTGGTGTAGCGTGGCTTATGGCAACGGCGTCTTCGTTACCGTCGCCTTCGACGGAATCACAAACAGCGTGATGACCAGCCCAGACGGCGTCACCTGGACTCTTCAATCGGCAGCCGCGGCTAATCAATGGAGCAACGTCACATACGGAAACGGACTCTTCGTGGCCGTAGCGCAAAGTGGATCGGGAAACCGGGTGATGACCAGCCCGGACGGCGTTACGTGGACTTCGCAATCTTCCGCGGGCAATCTCAACTGGGCGTCTGTGACGTATGGCAACGGACTGTTCGTTGCCGTCGCTCTGGATGGGGTCGCAAATAGCGTTATGACGAGTCCCGACGGCGTGACTTGGACCCTTCGTACGGCTGCATCGTCTGCCCAATGGTTGAGCGTCGCCTACGGCGACGGATTGTTCGCCGCCGTCGCGCAAGATGGAATCGCCAACAGCGTGATGACGAGTCCCGACGGCGTTACATGGACGATCGGGGCCGCGGCATCTTCCGACCAATGGCAATGCATCACATATGGCAACGGAATATTTGTCGCGGGATCGACTAGCGGCGCCACGATGGCGGTCGCACCGCCTACCATCTCCAGTTTCACGCCCACGTCGGGAAACGGCGCCGGCGGTACGTCGGTGACGATCACTGGCACCAACCTCACGACCGCGACAGCCGTGACCTTTGGCGCAACGGCTGCGAGCAGCTTCGTTGTGAACAGCGACACTCAGATTACCGCCGTTGCGCCGGCCGGATCGGGAACTGTCGCGATCCACGTGACAACGCCTGATGGCTCGGCGAACTCGGGCACGAATTACACCTACGTAGCCCTTGTCACCAGCTACACCTTCACCGGCCCGGCAGGAGGAGCGCTCAACGCCGCCTCCACCAACTTCACGGTGACGCCCAATGGGGTCTACACGGGCACAATCACCATCACGCCATCAGGCGGAGGGCTCTCCACGCCGATCGTGCTCACTTTCAGCGCCTCGGCAGCGGCGCAAACCTTCACGATTACGCCAACGGCCGTGGGTCCAGTGACGTTGACCCCTAGCAACAGCGGTTCGCTAACTAACGCTTCAGGCCTAATGTACAGCACGCCGCCCGGCGCGCCTACGATCACTTCTGTAACGCCGGGCAACCACCAAATATCTGTAGTGTTCACCGCTCCGGGAAGCACGGGCGGATCGGCAATTACTGGATACGCCGCGACATGTGGCAGCAGCACAATCAGCGGTTCAGCGAGCCCCATCGTTGTGACGGGGCTAGTGAACGGGACGGCCTATACATGCACCGTCATCGCCAGCAATACAAATGGGAATAGCGCCGCTTCCAGCACCTCCAGCGCGGTTACCCCGTTCGCGCCAGCTAACAGTTACACATTCTCCGGACCGACAGGAGGTTCGCTGAACACGGCATCCACAATCTTCACTGTGACGCCGAATGGGTTATATACGGGGACGATTACGATCACGCCGGCGGGTGGCGGGCTTTCTACGGCTATCGTGCTAACGTTCAGCAACTCCCTCACGCCGCAGACATTTACGATCACGCCGGCAAGCGTGGGGCCGGTGACGTTGACGCCGAGCAACAATGGCTCGTTAACGGACCCATCCGCTCTAATGTATGGCACGCCGCCGGCTGCACCAACGGTCACGTTGGCAACGCCAGGGAATGGCCAGATATCGGTTGCGTTCACCGCCAATGCGACGGGCGGGTCAACGATCACTAGCTACTCGGCAATGTGCGGGGGCAGCACAATTACGGGCGCAGCGAGCCCCATCGTAGTCACGAGTCTAACCAACGGCACGGCTTACACCTGTACGGTGACGGCTTCGAATAGCAATGGAATCAGCGTCGCTTCCAGCGCATCCAACTCGGCCACTCCTGCCGCCCCAGCCAGCAGTTTTACCTTCTCCGGCCCCACTGGCGGAGCGTTAAACATCGCCTCATCAAGCTTCACCATGACCCCGAACGCGACGTATACGGGTACGATCACGATTACGCCATCGGGTGGCGGGCTATCCACACCGGTGGCGCTGACATTCAATAATTCATCGGCTACTCAGACGTTCACGATCACGCCAACGACGGTGGGACCGGTAACGTTGACGCCGAGCAACGACGGCTCCTTAACGAACGCGTCGGCGCTGACATACGGCACGCCACCAGCGGCGCCAACGGTCACGTCGGTAACGCCGGGGAATGGCCAGATATCCGTTGCGTTCACGCCTCCGGGCAGCACGGGCGGATCCGCGATTACGGTTTACTCCGCGACCTGCGGCAGCAGCACCATCAGTGGAGCGGCAAGCCCCATTATTGTGACAGGGCTAGTGAACGGGACGGCATATACATGCACCGTGACCGCCAGCAATACGAATGGGACTAGCGCCTCCTCCAGCGCCTCCAGCGCGGTCACCCCCTTCGCGCCAGCCAACAGCTACACCTTCTCCGGCCCCACGGGCGGTGTGCTAAACATCGCTTCAGCAAACTTCACGGTGATCCCAAACGCGGTATATACGGGTACGATCACAATAACGCCATCGGGTGGCGGCCTTTCCACGCCGGTAGCGCTGACATTCAATAATTCGTCGGCCGCTCAGACGTTCACGCTTACACCGACGAGCGTGGGGCCGGTGACGTTGACGCCGAGTAACAGCGGTTCCCTGACGAATGCTCCCGCGCTGACGTATGGCACGCCGCCAGCGGCGCCAACAGTCACGTCGGCAACGCCGGGGAACGCCCAAATATCGGTGGCGTTCACTGCCAACGGAACAGGCGGCTCTACCATCACGAGCTATTCGGCGACCTGCGGCAGCAGCACAATCACAGGCGCCACGAGCCCCATCGTGGTTACGAGCCTTACTAATGGCACGCCATACACCTGTACGGTAAAGGCCACGAACAACAATGGAATCGGCGCCGCTTCCAGCGCCTCCAACCCGGCCACCCCCGTCGCGCCAGCCAACAGCTACACCTTCTCCGGCCCCACGGGCGGAGCGTTCAATACCGCTTCAGCAAACTTCGCGGTGACCCCGAACGCGGTATATACGGGTACGATTACGATTATGCTATCGGGTGGCGGGCTATCCACGCCGGTGGTGCTGACATTCAATAATTCATCGGCTGCTCAGATATTCACGATCACGCCAACGGCGGTAGGACCCGTGACGTTAGCGCCGAGCAACAATGGCTCCCTAACGAACGCTTCGGCGCTGACATATGGCACGCCGCCGGCGGCGCCTACCATTACGTCGGTGACGCCCGGAAACGGCCAAATATCGGTTGCGTTCACGGTCAACGCAACGGGTGGTTCTACGATCACGAGCTATTCGGCGACGTGCGGCAGCAACGCAATCATAGGCGCCGCGAGCCCTATCGTAGTTACGAGCCTTACCAACGGCACGGCTTACACCTGTACGGTGAAGGCCACAAACAGCAATGGAATCAGCGCCGCTTCGAGCGCTTCCAACCCGGCCACTCCGGTGGCGCCAGCTAACAGTTATAGCTTCTCCGGCCCCACGGGCGGTGCGTTAAATACCGCCTCATCAAACTTCACCGTGACCCCGAACGCGGCGTATACGGGTACGGTAACCGTCGCGCTTTTTGGAGGCGGCCTTTCCACCCTTAAGGTGCTCACCTTCAGCAATTCTTCGGCGCCGCAAACCTTCACGATCACTCCGACCGCGGTGGGTCCGGTATCGCTGATGCCCTCTAACAGCGGGGCGCTCGCAAACCCGCCGGCGCTTGCTTACGCGACTCCGCCAGCGCCTCCATTTATAACGTCGGTTTCGCCGGGCAACGGCCAGATATCCGTAACGTTCATCCCGAACGGATCGGGAGGATCCACCATTACGAGCTACGCAGCCACATGTTCGAGCGGCGGCGCGATCGGCTCGGCCAGCGGCAGCGCCAGCCCGATTACTGTAACCGGCCTTACGAACGGCCAGCCTTACACTTGCACCGTTACGGCCACCAATGCCGCGGGAACCGGCACGCCTTCCGGCGCATCCGTCGTCGTCAGCCCCCTGTCGCCGGCAACCAGCTTCACGTTGAACGGCCCTTCAGGGGGAGCGTTAAACTCCGCTTCCGCCGCTTTCACGGTGACGCCGAACGCTGAGTTTGCCGGGACCATCACGATCACGCCATCGGGCGGCGGGCTCTCCGCTCCCAAAGTGCTATCGTTCAGTAACTCTTCCTCACTGCAGACCTTTACCATTACTCCGGGGGCGGTCGGTCCGGTCACCCTTATACCTACCAACAGTGGCCAGCTCGCAAATCCGCCTGCGCTCTCTTACGCCACGCCGCCGGCGCCGCCCTTGATTGGCGTTGCGACTGCGGGCAATGGCTCTGCTACCTTGGCGTTCACGGCTTCGGCGCAGACGGGCGGGTCGCGGTCACAAGCTACCAGGCGGTGTGTAACCCCGGCAATATTATTGGACCGGGCTTCTCGAGTCCGTTGACGGTCAATGGTCTTGCCAACGGGACGGCGTACGCATGCACGGTCGCTGCTATGAACGCGGCCGGAACTAGCGCGGCATCCGCTCCATCAAGCTCCTTTGTTCCCGGTCTTCCGGGGGCGCCGCAAGGCCTGTCGGCAGTGTCTGGAACGAACCAGGCTGTCGTTAGTTTTCCCCCCGTCCCCGATTGCGGGCGACCCCGTGACGGGTTACAAAGTGGTTGCCAGCCCTGGCGGCGTTTCGACAACAGGCGCGCAGAGTCCGATCACAATCGGCGGTTTGACCAATGGAATTGCCTACACATTCTCCGTGAGCGCGGTCAACGGAGTGGGAACCGGACCGGCCGCGGTCTCGAACTTGGTTGTGCCAGTTGGTCCGCCCAGCGCTCCGCTGGCGGTGGCGGCGGCCGCGGGAAACGGTCAGGCCACAGTCAGTTTTTCGATCCCATCCGACAGCGGGGGTTCGCCCATCGTTTCCTACACCGTTGTTTCGATCCCCGGCGGAATCTCCGCGCGAGGTTCGACTAGCCCCATTGTAGTTTCGGGATTGTCGAACGGAACGTCCTACACCTTCACCGTGGCGGCAGCGAATGGTATCGCCACCGGGCCGACGTCGTCGGGGTCCAACAGCGTAACGCCGCTTTCGCACTCAGCGAACCCACTCGTATTTAGCGACGTCTCCACGCTTCCGGCAGGTATCGCCGGCGCGGAATATCCGGCAACGCTTCCGGTTCAGTTGCTGGTATCCGCGAAGCCGTTGATCCAGTTGATGCCCACAGGGTCACAATTCAATGTAGGTTGGGGAAACTCGCCAGGTAATTCGCAAGGCTCGTTCCTCGTCACGGTTAACGGTGATTCAGCGATCCAGTGGCAGGCATCAGTACTCCCTGGCGCCGCCTGGTTGAAAGTTCAAACGCCTCAGGGCAGCGCCAGCCCGGATTCTCCGGGAACTGTCCGTTTCTCCGTTGACACCGCTGCCATTGCGGGCAATCCTGCGCAAACCTACTATGGCGCCCTCCGTCTAGTCTCGGATGATGCCGCCAATTCACCGGTCGATTATGAGGTTGTGCTGAACATTTCGGCTCCGCAGACCCCTGTTCAGCCCGAACCTGATCCGGCTGGTCTGTTGTTTTTGCTGTCCACCGCAGGCCCGCAAACGGTATCTGTCCATGCGAGTTCCAATGCCGCGCTTCCGTATCAGGCGTCGACCTCGACTCAGGATGGTGGTTCTTGGCTACAGGTGACTCCGACAATGGGGTCGGCTTCCTCAAGCGCTCCCGGACAATCGAGCGTCTCGGTCGTTCCGGCGGGTTTGGTTGCGGGAGTCTACCGCGGCAGCGTCAACTATGCATTCTCAGGGCAGGCCGTCCGAACGGTGAGTGTGATGTTCATCGTTGGTAATTCTTCCAATTGCAATCCCAACCAACTCATTGCCACCCAGGTTGGCTTGACCGATAACTTCCAACAGACGCTTGGGTGGCCAGCTGAAATTGCCGTCGATGTCACGAATGGCTGCGGGGCGCCTGTACCCAACGCCCATGTTTCGGCTTCGTTCTCGAATGGCGACGAATCGCTTCCTCTAAGCGCCGTTGCCGGCTTCGCTGGGCGCTACTCGGCAACGTGGATTCCACACTCGGCATCGTCACAAGCCGGCATCATGGTGACGGCGATGAGCGGTAGCTCGCTCGCGGGGTCTACTTTGGTAACAAGCACGCGAACCTCAGGCCAAGTGACCGCGAACAACCCACCGGTGCTGGCGTCGAACGGAGTCATCTCAGCTATTTCACATTTAATCGGCGGTCCGATCTCCCCTGGCTCACCCGTGGAAATTTACGGCTCCAACCTTGCCGTCTCCACTCTAACCTCCACAGGGCCTTCATTACCCCTCCAACTTGGTGGAACAATGGTCACGATTGGCGGCATTCCAGCCCAGCTCTTATACGTCAGCCCAGGTCAGGTTAACGCCCTAGCGCCGGCAGGGCTGGCGACGGGAGCGCAATACCAAGTCCAGGTGAATGTAAATGGGGCATTGAGCGCGGCGGAGACAATTGATCTCCTCCCAGTAACGGCACAGTAGCCCTGAATCCTAATAGACCGTCTGCGTCTTGACCCCCGTCCCCATTTCTGCAAAAATCGGCTTAGGCGAATAAAAAGCGAAACATGGCCGCCTCTGCTCTCAAACAGAAATTTGAATCCGCGCTCGGCGGGCCGCTCGATTGGCAGACACGCCCCTCGGTGGAAACGGTCTCCACCGGCATTGGCGAAATCGACCGCGCCATCGGCGGATTGCCGCGCGGATGCCTGACGGAGATCGTGGGGCCGGCATCCTCCGGCCGGACCAGCGTGCTCATAGCGATGATGGCGGCAGCCACAGAGCGGCAGGAAACCTGCGCGCTGGTGGATGCCGACGACGCCTTCCACCCCACCTCGGCCGAAGCGGCGGGAGTGGAGCTTGATCGCGTGCTGTGGATCCGCTGCGGGCACGATGCCTCCAAGGCGCTCAAAGCGGCTGACCTGTTGACCGCCGGCGGCGGCTTCGGGCTGGTCGCGGTAGATCTAGGCGATACCCCGCCTGTCACGGTGCGGCGCATCCCGCTCAACTCCTGGTTCCGATTGCGCCGTGCGGTAGAGCATACGCCTACGGCGCTGGTTGCGCTGGGGCTCGAACCGAACGCCAAGACCTGCGCCTCACTGCTCGTGGAATGCACGCGGCAGGGCGCGGCGTGGTCGGGTACCCAACGCGTCTCGCGCATGCTCGACAGCATGTCGATTCAGGTGGCGCGGCGGAAACCATCCGTCAAAGGAGCGGCGCATGTTCTGCTGCCTGTGCGGTGAGGGCGATCTGCGAACGCTCGCATTCGACTTTTCGCCGCTGGTCGAACAGAGCGCGGCGTCCCCAGGCCAACCCAACGTGTTCACCTTCGACGCTTCCGGCCTCGACCGGTTATTCGGATTGCCGCAGGATGTCGCGGCCGCCGTCGCGCGGCGCGCCGAAGAGATGGGAGCAAAGGCGCGCATCGCCATCGCCGCCAATCCCGATGCAGCCATTTGTGCGGCGCGCGCCTTCCCCGGCGTCAGTATAGTTCCGTATGGCGACGAAGCCAAGTTTCTGGGCGATCTGCCAGTTTCCGTGCTTGCGCCCTCGCCCGAGCTGGCCGATACGCTGGCGCGTTGGGGCATCCGTCTTCTGCGTGAATTCGGCGCGCTTCCCGCGCTGGGAATCGCTGAACGGTTGGGCGCGGAGGGCCTGAAACTGCGTCGGCTCGCGCGCGGAGAAGTAGAGCGGAAACTGCTGCGCATCGAAGATCCGCAGCGTTTCGAGGATGAGATCGAGCTGGAATATCCGGTGGAATTGCTCGAGCCGCTCTCCTTTCTGGTGGCGCGCCTGCTCAACGGATTGATCACGCGCCTGGCTACGCGCGCATTCTCCACCAATGAGCTGCGCTTGCGGCTGCGCCTGGAAAACCGCGGCGTGTATGAGCGCACGCTGCGACTGCCTGTGCCCTCGCTAGACGCTAAGGCGTTTTTGAAATTGATGCAGCTCGATCTGGAAGCACATCCGCCCGTAGCGCCGGTGGTGCACGTGTGGATGGCGGCCAATCCGGTGAAGCCGCGCGCCGCTCAGGGCGGCCTCTTTACACCCGCGGCGCCCGAGCCGGTGAAGCTCGAACTGACGCTGGCGCGCATCCGCGCCATTGTCGGCGAAGACCGCGCGGGGGCGGTGGCGTTGCTGGATACGCATCGCCCAGACTCATTCCATAAAGCCGCGTACCGTGTAGCGCCGCTTGAGCTATCACCGGCGAAATCGCGCCAGGCACGGATCGCCAAACCTGGCATTTCAAACTGTTTAGCCTTTCGGATGTACCGTCCGCCACGCGCCGCCCGCGTGGCGATCGCCGCTTCGCATCCTACATTCGTAACCGCCGATCGCATTCGTGGCAACGTGCTGGAATCGGCCGGTCCGTGGCGCGCATCGGGCGATTGGTGGACGACAGACCCATGGTCACGCGATGAGTGGGATATTGCGCTCTCCGATGGCGGGGTGTATCGGCTTTACTGTTGCCCGCGCGGCTGGTTCGTCGAGGGGAGCTACGATTAAGGCAGAATCTCCATGCGTATAGACAAGTGGCTTTGGGCCGCGCGGTTTTTCAAGACGCGCTCGCTCGCCGCGCATGCGTGCGATCTCGGTCGGATCGCCTGCAACGGACAGCAAGTCAAGCCTTCGCGCGACATGCACGCCGGCGACCGGCTGACGGTGAAGAACGATAGTGGCGATTTTCAGGTGGATGTGCTTGGCCTCAGCGAAATACGCGGTCCGGCGGCGGTGGCGCAGACGCTCTACCGCGAGACCGAAGAGAGCCGCGAGTTACGGCTCAAGCTGGCGGCGGAGCGTAAAGCCATGCTGCCCGTGGAATCGGGGCGAGAAGGAAAACCATCGAAGCGCGACCGGCGGGAGATTGCGCGGCTCCGCGGTAGAAGCTAACCGCATTTCTCGCCAGTTTGGTTACTGCGGCGCGCGATGGTCGTCGAAATCGACGTGCGCGTGCAGCCACGGCACAAGCCTGTCAAAGGTGAAATGGTTTTTTTCGTAGAGGTCGAGCACGAAATCCTGCGTCTTCTGGGCATCGGCCGAGAGCCGAGCGCCATTGATCGCGAGAAACGTGTAGGTGGCGGCAAAGGCCGTGCGCTTGTTGCCGTCGATGCACGGATGGTTTTGAGACATGCTCTCCCAAAGAGCCGCGGCTTCCTCAATCAGATCGGCGTAATAGCCGGTCTGCGGCCGGAAGAGGGCAGCTTCGAGCAGACCGGGGTCACGGACGCCATGGCCGCCGCCGTAACGCTCGATCTGGTCGGCGTGCATTGCCAGCACTTCGGCCATAGTGAGATAGTCCGTCATTCAGCGAGCTTTTTGTACAGGGAAGCGTACTTGTCGTGGCTGGCGAGGTAAGCGCCCATGACGTGCGCGCGGGGCGTACCTTTCTTGCGCTTTTCGATCAGATCGGAGAGGGCCTCTTCCACAAGCACCTGCAACTGGCGACCTTCCTTTTCGGCAAGACTGCGCACGACCGAAAGAATCTCGGAATTGACTTGGGTCGCGAATTTCTCGCGGATGGCGGGCATAGTGCTCCTCTCCTATGTTTCTATCATGATGTTTCATGATATGTCAAGAAACGGCCCAGCGGTTAATTGCACTCACTGCTGTACGGTAATGGAAACGCCGGTCTGCGAGGTAACGCCACCAATCGTCGCGACTACTGGCGCATCTCCGTTCGGCAGATTCGGCAGCGTGACATTCAATTGATAAGTTCCCGATTCAACTAATCCCGCGTATACCACCGTTGCGGCAATGCCGCCGATAGTAACTTGAACCTGGTTCGCCAGCACGGCAGGCGTCGAGACTAATTGCGAGGTTGGCAGCGCCGGATTGGTTGGTCCGAACCCCGTTCCATACAACTGGATGGTTTCGCCAAGCTGCGCGGGCCGCGTGGTCACGCCGGGCAACAGGTTCGGACTGCCAACGAGGGTGTAATCCGAATGCAATGCGGCCACGTACGCCCCGTTGTCGATCGTGAAGAATGCAGGCGAAAATTGGTTCTTGGGGATGCTGAAGGAGTTGCTCGCCTGCTGCGCTACCGTGACCTGCACCTGCACCGAGCCGGTAGTCGCGTCGTCCGGCGCCAATACGTTGATTTGCGTCGGGCTGATGTAATCGATAAATGCGGGCATGCCGTTGATGGTCACCGACACGCCCTCGAGAGAACTGGGCAGCAGCCCATTGACAAAGTCGGACGATTGCCATGTGTAAGTGGCCGTGGAGAGGTTCGTCCCGAAGATTGAAACCCACGTAGCTGAGGCAAAGTTAGTTTGGAAGCCGCCTGCATTGGCCACGGCGGTGATGTTTGGGGCCGGCTGCGTCCCTTGAACGGTCAACGTAATGGCGATGGAAGCCGGGCTTCCGCTTGCGCCGGCGGCGGAGACCTGGACCGCCGAGGTGTAGGTTCCAGCCGCCAGATTGGCCGGGTTGATCGATACGGACAGCATCCCTGGCGCGTCACCGGACGCCGGAGAAACGGCCAGCCAGTAATCGGTGGAAGAGGCGGTCCACGACAGCGCGCCGCCTCCCGCATTCGTTATCGACACTGTCTGCGCCGGCGGCGCTGCGCCCCCCACAGCGTAACTGAATGACAGCGTCTGCGGCGCTACCGATAGCGCAGCCGCGGGCTGAGTCACGGTAAGCGTAATCGGAATCGACAGCGGCGTATTCGACGCTCCGGAAGAAGCAATCTGCACGCTGCTTGTGTAAGTTCCGGCGCTCAAACTAGCAGGCGAAACGGAAATCGAAAGCGTCGAGGGCGCCGTTCCGGACGCCGGGGATACGTTCAGCCAGGAATCGCCGGCGGTAGCGGTCCAGGCAAGTGTTCCGCTGCCGCTATTCGTAATCTGGATCGATTGCGCCGCGGGCGCCGTTCCACCCGCGACGTAGCTAAATTGAAGGCCGCCGGGCGATGCAGCAATAATCGAAGGATTCGGCGTAGCAGCCATAATCGCCAAAGAATCGCTGCCTGTCGCCGCGTTCACTGTTACGGTCAAAAAACCGGTCAGGCTCGAAGGCAGCACCGCGGTAATCGAGGTATTCGTCCACGAATTGATTTGTAGGTTCTGCGCGGTGGAGGAGCCGGTGGGGGTCGCGGTTACATTGCAGTTAATGCATTTGCTGCTGAAATCGGCGCCGGCGATGGTGATTGTTCCGCCGGCGCCGACCACGCGTGGGATAGTACTCAATAGCGGCCCGATAGAAAAGATGGTGGCGTTGATTTTGCAGCGTACTGCCGAAAAGTAACCGAGTGCCTGCGCATAAGAACCGCAACTGACTGTGCCCAGGGATGTACTGGAGGCCGCTATTGCGCCCGTCCCGGCGACGAAGTCGTCATAATATATGACATTTGTATCGCCGCCATCGGCTAACTGCAACGTTCCCCATTGCACCTGTGTCACATCGTTTGCGAATGCGCCTCCGCCATTGAGCAGAGCGAAGAACATCCCGCCGTTCGTCGATAAATAAGGATCGGTGGCAGGCGTCGTTCCGATGGACTGCCAATCGGTAGTTCCCCCCAGAAACGAGCGGACGATTTGGCTGGTGGGATGAGACTCGCTAGTAACGTTAGCGATTCCCGCGGCGTTGCATAAGTACGTTCCGAAGGTTGTGCTGATAAAAGCCGAAGGATCTACGTGGCAATAGGGCAGGATGCGCGTCGCGGAAGCTTGTTGCGCCACGAAACCGATGGAGGCGCTGGTAAGCGAGACAATGCCGTCGCTCGCATTATTGAGCTCCGTTTCGGCGCTCAGGCTGGGAAGGTACGCTCCGGCATTGCCAGCGATCGCGATAGCGCTCACGCCGCGCAGATCGTCACTTCGCTGATTCCAATTCGCCAGGTTCCACAGGAGCGCGCTGCCCGGGATTAGCTCGGCGCTCTGCGTGCCCGCGGGAATGGTAGTTATGTAGTTGCCGGCGACGAAGGAACCGAAATTGGGCGTAGCGATCAGGACTAATTTCCCGACCAAGGTGGTCGCCGGCGGAGTGAGCGCCTCGGTGCCGGGCTGCAGGCCGGCAAGATACGACCGCGCGATAAGCCCGCCCATGCTGAATCCGACTAGGTCGATTTGCGGGACCTGCGCCCCGTTATCGTAGAGAATCGTTTTTAGGAATGCGCCTAAGTCATTGCCCAACGTCTCGATGGATTGATTAGGATCCTCCAGGCAGTTATCGAACAGATAGACTACCGGGACGCCATCTGCGACCAGATACTGCGCCAGATTGCCGAACGTATCCGCGGAGCTATTCGCGACGGGACAGGAGTTGGTGATGCCGGTCTCCCATCCGTTCAACAGCACGACCGGGTTGCGCGTAGAATTGGAAGGCACCGTTACACGCGGTTTCACCTCTACAGTCATGGCGGTTTGCCGTACCTCGCCGGAAGCGCTCGTGGCTGAAATAGTGGCCGCATACTCGCCCGGCTTGGCGTTCATCGACGCGGCCAGCACCATCTGCCCGGTCCTGTTAGGCGCGACCACAAGCCCGTTCGCCGCCGCGCCCGCGATCGCAACGCGTCGTGTTTTAGCGGTGCGCAGAAAATCCAGCGTATCGCTTGGAGCGGCGATAGCCGCGGGCTCGCCCAAGCGAAGTTCGTAGCGGGTTTGCTGAAGATCCAAGGGCCTTGTCTGCGCCGCGACAGAAAGAACGAAAAAGAAGAAACCTGCACACTTCTCCCGGGAAGCCATCTACAACAAAAGACGCAACGTTCGCGGAAAACGCGCAACCAATTTCGCGGCAGAAGACCATGAGGATCTCAGCCGCCGAAAACACGTTCAGGCTGGAACTTCCACCATATACACCTACGCGGTTCCCCGTGCGGCCGCTGGCGAAGCTCTCAGGTATACCGGAGGCATTTTTTGCTTCGGCGCTCATGGTTCAGCCGAGATGGGGCCGCACTATGCCGTCGCTTTGTCGGCCACGGCGAGAAGCGTCTCGAGGTAGGGCGGGTCCTGTTCGCGATACACAACTGCGGTTTCCGCGTTGCGGAAGCCGGCGCCTTTGAGCAGCCGCTCGATTTCCAGTTCGGTGAAACCGAGCCAAAGATCGGCGTACATTTCGCGGGCCTCTTCGAAGTTGTGGCGGCTCAAATCGAGAATGGCGATGCGACCGCCGGGCTTGAGGATGCGCCATGCTTCGCCAATGGCGCGCTCGGGATGGCGGGCGTGGTGCAGAGCCTGGCTCAGAAATGCGAGATCGACCGTACCGGTGCGGATCGGCACGTCCTCCAAATCTCCAAAACGATACTCGAGATTTCCGATGCCGTGCTTGCGCGCGAGGTCGGAACCGAATTCGACCATCTTTTCCGAATTATCGACAGCGATGACGCGCTTGGCGGTCTGCGCCATGAGCTGCGAGAGCGTGCCCTCGCCGGCGCCTAGATCGGCGATCACCATGGGCGGCATCAGCTTCAAGAGCGCCTCGGCAATGCCTTTCCAGGAGCGACCGGGGACATACTGGCGGCCGAACTTGCCGGCCAATTCGTCGAAATAGCGGCGCATCTTGTCCTGGCGTTTGCGTAGCACGAGACGCATGGCCTGCCGGTCCTGCTCAGCCTCAGGGATCTCGCCGGCCGCTTTACGCAACAGATCCATGAGTTCGGCGGGGGCGTTCAGACGATAGAAGGAGTTCTTGCCGGTGCGGCGGTCGTCCACCAGGCCGACCTGTTTAAGCTGCGCGAGGTAGGTCGAGATCTGGCTCTGGCCTTTGGCGAGAATTTCCTGCAGTTCGGCGACGGACAACTCCTCTTGTTCTAAAAGCAACAGAAGGCGGAGGCGATTCGGGTCCGCGGCCAAACGCATCGCTTTCAGGATTGACGCCATGCTCGAAATATTATAATATCAACCTATCAAGATTTATTGATACGAGGAAATAAGAGGAATCCCCTAATGGGTACTGCTACTCTGAACCAAACCGATTTCAAAGTCGCCGATCTGGCGCTGGCCGAATGGGGCCGCAAAGAGATTTCGATCGCCGAAAGCGAAATGCCGGGGTTGATGTCGATCCGGCGCAAGTACGCCAAAGAGCAGCCACTGGCTGGCGTGCGCGTGACGGGTTCGCTGCACATGACGATCCAGACGGCGGTGCTCATCGAGACGCTGGCCGATCTTGGCGCGTTGGTGCGTTGGGCGAGCTGCAATATTTTCTCCACCCAGGATCACGCCGCCGCGGGCATCGCGGCCGCCGGAGTTCCGGTGTTTGCGTGGAAGGGCGAGAGCCTCGAGGATTATTGGTGGTGTACTTACCAGGCGTTGAGCCATCCCGGTGGCAAAGGCCCGCAGTTGATTGTGGACGATGGCGGCGACGCTACGCTGCTGATCCACAAAGGCTATGAGCTCGAGAACGGCAGCGATTGGGTGAACTCGCCGTCCGAAAGCCATGAAGAGAAGGTCATCAAAGATCTGCTGAAGGATGTTCACACAAAGAATCCACACCGCTGGCACGATATGGTTAAAGACTGGCGCGGCGTGTCCGAAGAGACTACTACCGGTGTTCACCGTTTATATAAAATGCATGAGGCCGGCGGCTTGCTGGTTCCCGCGATTAACGTCAACGATTCGGTGACGAAATCGAAGTTCGATAATCTCTACGGCTGCCGCGAGTCGCTGGCTGATGGCATCAAGCGCGCAACGGACGTGATGGTGGCGGGCAAGGTCGCCGTGGTCTGCGGATACGGAGACGTGGGCAAGGGTTCGGCGCATTCGCTACGCGGCATGGGCGCGCGCGTGATCGTTACCGAGATTGACCCCATCAATGCGCTACAAGCGGCGATGGAGGGCTTCGAGGTTACGACCATCGAAGATACGCTGGGCCGCGGTGACATCTACGTCACCTGCACCGGCAACTGCGACATCATTACCCTTGAGCACATGCAGAAGATGAAGGACCAAGCCATCGTCTGCAACATCGGTCACTTCGACAACGAGATTCAGGTGGACCGGCTCAACACTTCGGACGCGAAGAAAATCAACATCAAGCCGCAGGTGGATATGTACACGTTCCCCAACGGCTCTGCGATCTTCATGCTAGCAGAGGGACGGCTGGTGAACCTGGGTTGCGCGACGGGTCATCCGAGCTTCGTGATGAGCAACAGCTTCTCGAACCAGACTCTCGCGCAGCTCGATCTGTGGAAGAATCGCGATTCGTACAAGCCAGGCGTTTACACGCTGCCTAAGAAACTGGATGAAGAAGTGGCGCGTTTGCACCTGGAAAAGATCGGCGTGAAATTGACAACACTCTCGCCGAAGCAGGCGGATTATCTGGGCGTAGCGGTGGAAGGGCCGTACAAGCCGGATCATTATAGATACTGAGCTGTCAGCGATTAGCTTTCAGCGATCGGCTCCCGGGAGCCGCCGCTGATCGCTGATGGCTGATTGCTGAACGCTCTAAATAAGGAGACCATTTTGGCAAGCAATCAAAAACACCTATTTACTTCGGAATCGGTAACCGAAGGGCATCCCGATAAGATCGCGGATCAGATTTCCGACGCCGTTCTGGACGCGGTTCTAACGGACGACCCCACCGGGCGCGTGGCGTGCGAGGTTCTGGTGACAACCGGCAGTTGCATCGTGGCCGGCGAAATCACCACCACCACTTACGTGGACGTTCCGCGGATCGCGCGCGGCACCATCGATTACGTAGGCTACAACGACGCAGCCTTCGGCTTCGATTCGCATACGTGCGGCGTGCACAATCTGATTCAGTCGCAATCGCCCGATATCTCGATGGGCGTGGATACGGGCGGAGCAGGCGACCAGGGCCTGATGTTCGGCTTCGCGTGCGACGAGACGGCAGAGCTGATGCCGCTGCCGATCATGATGGCGCACAAGCTGGTGCAGCGCCTCTCGACGGCCCGGCGCGACGGCGTGCTGAACTTCCTGCGTCCCGACGGCAAGAGCCAGGTGAGCGTGGAATACGTTGGCGACAAGCCGGTGCGCATCGAGGCGGTAGTGATTTCGACGCAGCACAGCCCCGACGTCTCCACCGAAGAACTGCGCCGCGAAGTAAAGAAGCACATCATCGACCACGTGGTTCCGGGCAACATGGTGGATTCGCAAACGAAGTATCACATCAACCCCACGGGCCGCTTCGTGGTCGGCGGACCGCACGGCGACACGGGACTCACGGGGCGCAAGATCATCGTCGACACCTATGGCGGCATGGGCCGTCACGGCGGCGGCGCGTTCTCGGGCAAGGATCCGACGAAGGTGGATCGCTCAGCCTGCTACATGGCGCGCTACATCGCGAAGAACATTGTGGCATCGAAGCTGGCATCGCGTTGCGAAGTGCAGCTTGCTTATGCGATCGGCGTGGCGGACCCGGTGTCAGTGACGGTCGACACGTTCGGCACCGGCGCGATTCCGGACGAGCGCTTCACGGAACTGGTGCGCGAGAACTTCGTTCTTACGCCGCGCGGTATCATCGAAACGCTGAAACTGCGCCGTCCGATTTACCGCAAGACGGCGGCGTTCGGGCATTTCGGGCGCACAGAAGATAGCTTCTCGTGGGAAGCGACCGACAAAGCTGAGGCGCTGAAGGATCAGGCAGGCATCGCGCAAGCGGCGGCACGGTAGGCTCGTTCGTTTTCGCAGTTTCGAGGACGCTGGGGAACACAGTTTCCCGGCGTCCTTTATTTTTGGGCGGAGTGCGCTTGCGCTACAATGTAGTGCATGAAGTCGGAAGTTTATAGCTGGCGAGTTTCGGCGGAGCTCAAGACGGAGTTGGAGCGCGAAGCGCGCCGGCGCAAAACATCATTTTCTGCCGTTCTGGATCTGGCGGCAAGGGAATGGTTAACGAAGGCCGGCGCCACCGACACCGATTCCGAAGAACAACACCGGCTTCAGCAGGCTGCATTGAAATGCTTTGGGGCCATAGCAACCGGAAACGCGCATCGCTCGGAAAACGTGAGAGCAGCAGTGCGGCAGCGCTTGCGGCGCCAGAATGGGCGCTGACGTTCTAATCGACACTGGCGCCATCCTCGCCCTCCTGGACCGAACGGATCGATGGCATCAAGTGTGTGTAGATGCTTTTCAGCAGATGCGCCTTCCTTTGCTGAGCTCCGAAGCCGTATTGACGGAGCTGTTTCACCTGGTGGGAGACGACCGGCACACGGTTGAGGCCGCCTGGAAATTCATTCGCTCGGGCGCGCTGGCGCTGGCGGCGATCGAACATTCGGAACTCCCGCTACTCCAAGCGTTGATGTCGCGGTACTGGGATCGGCCCATGGATTTCGCGGACGCGACTCTCGTGCATCTTGCCCAGCGGGAATCGCTCTCGACGATCTTTACAGTGGACCACGCGGATTTCGACACCTATCGGATCGATGGCCGGCGTCGATTCCGGGTACTGCCCGCCGGCAGGCCATAAATATTCTCGCTAGACTAGTTGCTCCAGATGGAAGGAGCCGTTGTCGCGAATCTTTAGCCAGAAGTTGCCCTTGCGTGTGCCGAGTTGACTGCGGCGGACAGCCGCCGATATCTTTCCGCACGGTATCGTTGGTCCTTATCCGGGTCGTCCTTCAATCCTTGGGGCGGCACAACTACCTTGAAGCCGTCGTCTTCGAGCGCGGATTCGAGGTTCCGGAAGTTTTCGTCCAGCAGGATGGTGAAGTAGCCTTGTTTGGATAATTCGATCCGATCCTCAGGTTCGGACTTGGTTAAATCCTGTAAGGCGTTCATAGGTTCAGGCCGTACGGCCCCGCTTGTCTAAATATAGCCTTCACGCCACTCGATTGCTGCGCTTCGCGCATGGACAAGCCGGGCCCCTGACCACTTAAATAAACGCCATGGTCTTGACGCCGGAGATGTCGAACCGCTTCCGGCAGCGCAGGTTCTTGCACGCCGCCTTATCGTCCAGCAGCACCATGTAGCTCTGCGACTTCGGCGAATTTGGCGCGGTCGCGCTCGTCCGCGCCCGGCGGCAGGCGGTCCTTCTTCTTGCGCACCATCCAGCGCAGTTCGTAAGTGTCCTCGGTGCGGCAGTACGGGACAGTTCAACAGCGCCGGCTTGGTGGCTTTCCGATTCCGTGTAATAGGCGCGCTCGTCCATCTTGATCCAGGACCTAACGCTCGTTCACCGGAATCCAGGGCTGCCGTCCGGATTGCCCTTGTATTCGGCGCGCGGGCGGATCAGGCGGTTGTTGTGATATTGCTCGAGCACGTGCGCCGTCCAGCCGGACATGCGGCTCACCGCGAAGATCGGCGTGAACAGATCGACCGGAATGCCCAGCGAATAGTAGGTGGAGGCCGAGTAGAAATCCACGTTGGGGTTGAAGTGCTTTTCGGCCATCACGGTCTTTTCCATGGTGCGCGACAGCCGATACAGCTTCTCGTGGCCGGTGCGCTTGCCCAGTTCTTCCGAGAGCACGCGCAGGTGCGTGGCGCGCGGATCTTCGGTGCGATACACGCGATGTCCGAAGCCCGGAATCTTGATTTTGCGCGCCAGCTTGTCCTTCACGCGCTGCTCGGCTTCGTGCTCGTCGCCCAGATCGAGCAGCCACTTGATCACGTCCTGATTGGCGCCGCCGTGCAGCGGGCCTTTCAGCGCGCCGATGCCGCTGGTGACGCGAGGAGTAAATATCGGAAAGCGTGGCGGCCGTCACGCGCGCCGCGAAAGTGGAAGCGTTCAGTTCGTGATCGGCGTGCAGCGTCAGCGCCACGTCGAAGGCGCGCTCCATCACGTCGTCGGGCTTCTTGCCGGTCAGCGTGTACAGGAAATTGGCCGCGAAGCCCAGGTTCGGGTCGCCTGCGATCACGTCCTGTACCGTTGCGCAGGCGCTCGAAGGTGGTCACGATGGTCGCGGTCTGCGCCATCAGCCGCACGGCCTTGCGGTGGTTGGCTTCGGGCGACATGTCCTGCGCTTCGGGGTCGTAGAGGCTCAGCATGGAAACGGCCGTGCGCAGCACGTCCATGGCGTTGGCTTTGGGAACGCCCTTCAGAAAATCGACCACCGGCGCGGGCAGCCCGCGCTCCGCCACCAGATCCTTCTTGAGCTGGTCGAGTTCGGCCTGCTTGGGCAGCCAGCCGTTCCAGAGCAGGAAGATGACTTCCTCGAACGTGGCGTGGTCCGCCAGCGTGTGGATGTTATATCCGCGGTAGCTGAGTATGCCCTGGTATCCGTCGATGTAACAAATCTCGGATTCGCCCGCGATGACGCCTTCCAACCCTGCCGTTGATCGTTCCCATAGGATGATTTCGCCTTCCGAATCTGCAATTCTACCTTGGCGCGAGGCCTCCCGAGCAGTAGCATTTCGGCGCCGGGCAGCCGGGAAACGGAGAAAAACTGATAGTCAGGTCTTTCCGCTCCACCCAGAGGACCTCCTGTTCGTTGCCGAAATCGACGGTCAGAATCACGCCGGATCCGCACGATTGCTCCGCGTGATTTTGAAGCTTCGAGGGATCGCCCTTCGCAGGCCCCCAATCCTCCATGAACGTCGGAGAACGGATAGCCCTGGCACGGCTTCGAATCAGTGCAGCCCCACAGCGCATATGCGCCTTTGTAATCGTGCGCCGCCAGCAGCGAGAAGAACTGGCTGACGCTGGTGTTCCTGCCGGAAGTTGTGAAAGATGTAGAGCAGGACGCCACCGACGATGACCAGCAGGACGCCCAGCGCGATCAAGGCCTTCTTCACGATATTTTCGCGGCGCTCTTCGCCCGCGCCGTAATGATCGAGATATCCGGCCATATCGCTTTAGACGCCTATTTGGCCGGTTTTGCTCCAGCAGCGGGCGCGCCTCCAGCGACCGGATAGGCTTTGTCGTAAGCGGCGGTGGCGTCGGTGGTGATGTCCATGCCGGCCTTGTTGAAATACGTCACCGAACTCTCCACAATCAGGTCGTAGCCCTTCTCCGCAGCCAGCTTCTTCAGCACTTCCACCATGCGCTGGGTGCACTTGGGAAGAATGTCCTGGCGCGCGCCATCGGCCGATTCCTGCAATTCGGTAGTGAGCCGCTGCAACTCGCGCTGCTTGCGCTGCCCTTCGGTGTGCATGATCTTCCTGCTGCTGCTCGGTCAGCTTATTGCCGCCGGCCTGCAACTGCTGCTGAAGGCCTGCAGGTCGGTTTGCAAGCTTCTGCGCCTGCTCCTGTTTCGGCTTGAGTGTCACCTGCAAATCGGCATCGGCCTTCTTCACTTCGGCGGTGGCATAAACGGCCTGCTGCATATTCACTACGCGCGATCTTGATCTGCGCGGGAGCGGCCTGAGCCAACGCCAGCAGGGCCGAACAGACCAACATAGGCCTGAAGCCCATCCTTAAAAACATGAAACAACTCCTGAAAAGTGGTGTTTAGAACACTAGATTAACACAAAGGATTCCGGCGTCATCCGTGGACAGGCTTCACAGTGAGCAGCCGAAACCACAGGTGCAGTTGCGCAGGCGACCGAAGCCGCCTGCGCCGCTTTTTAATCGAGGACAGCGAGGATTTCGTCCTCGCGTAGGATCAGATATTCGGTGCCTTCGATGGTGATGTCCGAGCCCGAATACTTGCCGAAGAGGATGCGATCACCCGCCTTCACTTCGGGTTTGGATCGTTCGCCCGTCTCGAGGAGCTTACCACTGCCGACAGCTTTGACAGTGGCCTGCTGCGGCTTCTCTTTGGCGCTATCGGGAATGATGATCCCGCCCTGGCGCTGCTCGCCTTCTTCCAAACGGTGAACGAGAACGCGGTCGTGTAGTGGTCGCAATTGCATGATTGATTATAGCCTCCCCTTCATTTCGGCAGCGCCCCTTGCACGAACTTCACCAGATCGGCATGGTATTTCGCGGCCGACGGCTGATCGATATAGACCATGTGGCCCGCCTCGTAATAGCCGTACGAGATGTTATTCTTCTTGATCTCGTCGGACACCTTCAGATGGGCGATGGTCCATTCCACGGGATAGAACGGGCACGCGAAATCGTAATAGCCCATGCCCACGAAGAGCTTCATGTGGGGATTCTTGGCGAAGCCGTTTTCCAGATTGACCACCGTGTTGTATTCGCCCGACCATGGCGGCGCGTTGCCCGAGACGTAGTAGAGGTTGTCGTTCTTGTAGTTCAGGTCGTTGCGGATATACGCTTCGAAGGCCGTCAGGAAGCAGTTTTCGATATTGGCGTTGCTGTAATCGAAGCTGGTATTGTTGGCGCCGCCGTCGAGTTGGTAGCCGGAGAAGCGCGAATCCAGGCGCGACGTCATCAGGTGCTGGTCGCGCATCAGCTCGGTGCTGAACGGCCCCAGCGGAACGCGCAGGTCGAGCCCATCGACGAAGCTCTTCGGAAGGCCGGTGTACCGCGAGAAATCGGTCAGGACTTTATCGCGCTGCGCCTGGGTGGCGCGCGCGCCATCGAACAGGTATTCCAGATATTCGCCGGAAGCGAAATCGCGCGCCTGTTTCGCGATCTGGTCCACGGTGAGCTTCTGCAGATCGGGCGGCAGCTTCTTGTGATAGTGCGCCGTCATGATCTCGGTAGGCAGCGTGCTGCAACTGGCGCTGTTCGCCGGCGGCGGCGTTGGCGTCGATCACCGCCGAGAGCAGCATCACGCCGTTGATCGGGATGTCGTGGTCGGTCAGGTAGCCCGCAAGGCCGGCGGCGCGCGTGGTGCCGTAGCTTTCGCCGCCGACGAAGAGCGGCGAGCCCCACAGGTTGTACTCGTTCAGGAAGCTGCGGATGAACTCGCCGAAGGCCGCCAGATCGTTTTCCACGCCGCCGAAATCGGGGCCGAAGCTGGGCTTGTCGGGACGGCTGAAGCCCGTGCCCATGGCGTCGATGAAAACCAGGTCGCCGGTATCGAGCAGGCAGTTCGGATTATCGACGTAGGTGTAAGGCGGCGGCGTGGCCATGCCGTTCGGGTCCATCTTCACCATCTTCGGGCCGAAGGCGCCCATGTGCAGCCAGACCGTGGCCGCGCCGGGGCCGCCGTTGAACAGGAACCAGACCGGCCGCTTGGATTTATCGGTGACGCCGTTCTTCGAATAGTAGACGTAGAACAGATGGCCCTCGGTCACGCCGCTGGTGGCCTGCTTGATGGGCATGAAGCCCACGTGCGCGGTGTAGTGCGATGGTCTCGCCGTGCAGCGTGATCTGGTGCTGCGTGGCGATGGGCTCGCGCGGGATAGTTGATGGGCTGCATCTCTTCGCCGCTGTCGTAATTGAAGCGATAGAAGTCGTTGGTGGCGCCGCGGCGCCCCGCCCGCGGCCCTGCGCGAAGGCTGCCCACGCCTGCAGCGGCCAGCAGGATGAGGAAGAGGCAAAACTTCGATGAATCGTATCGTGGATTTTCATGGCATTTGCTCCTTGATTGCGCGCCTATTTCGCGCCGGCGCGGTGGCCTCGTGAACAAAGCTCGCCAGATCGCCTTTGCAGTTTGACCAGCGCCTTGTTGTCGACATAGGTCATCTGCCCGGCCTCAAAATGACTGACGGTGATGTTATGCGCGCGCACTTCGGGCGACACGTTCAGGTGCGCCAGGGTATATTCCGTCGCGTAGAACGGCGAGTTCGAGATCGTAGTAGTTCACGCCCACGAAAAGATGCAGGTTGGGATTGCGGGCGAAGGCGGCGGAAAGGCTGGCATCGTCGTTGCCGGTGGAGGTGAAAGGCGCCAACGCCGCCGCTCGTGAGATAGAAGATCTCGTTGCCGGCGCCGTTGAAGGTCAGCTCGCGCCGCAGATAAGTCTTCATAGGCCGTCTGGAAGCCGCCGGCGAGATTGCTCAAATTGAAATCGATGCGCGGGCGCGCCGCCGAAGCCGAAGCCACCGCCGCCGCCGCCGCGCCCGCCGCCGCCGGCGGCGGCAGTGAAGCCGGTCACGCGCGCATCGGAAGCGCGAAAGCCCGCGGTGCTGCTCGCGCATGCAGTTCGGCGTTGAAGCGGTCGAGGGTGATGCGCAGATCGTTGTTGACCAGGAACTGCTTGGAGAGGCCGGTCAGGCGGGAAAGGTCGGCGATCACTTTGGTGCGTTCCTCCGGCGTCATGCGGTCGCCCTTGTAGAGCGCGTGCAGATATTCGCGCGAAGCGAACTGGCGCGCCTGCCCGGCGATCTGTTCCGCGCTCATCGCGTTCAATTCCGGCGCCAGCTTCTTGTGGTTCCAGGCGGCCATCACCAGGCTCGGCAGCAGCGTGATGTATTGCGCGTCGCCCGCCAGTCGCATCGGCGCTCATGCGTCATCGAAAGCAGCGCCACGCCCTGAACCGGGACTCTGTGCTCGGTGAGATAGGCGGCCAGACCCGCCGCGCGGCCGGTGCCGACAGTCTTCGCCCGCCAGAAACAGCGGCGAGTTGCGGCGGTTGTTCGCATTGATGTAGCTGCGCACGAACTCCCCCAGCGAAGCGACATCGGCCGCCGGTATTCCAAAAGTCGGCGCCATGCGACGGCTGATCCGGGCGGCTGAACGCCGTGCCTACCGGATTCACGAAGACCAGGTCGGCCTGACCGAGCAGCGTGTTGGGATTATCGGCCCAGATATAGGGCGGCGCGCCGGCCGTGCCATCGCTCGCCCACTTCATGCGCTTCGGACCCAAGCCGCCGAACTCCTGCCAGCGTAGCCGCGACGCCGGGCGCGCCGCCGAGGAAAAACGATTACGGGACGCGCGGAGGCATCGGCTGACGCCGTCTTTCGAGTAGCAGGTGTAGAAGATGTGGGCTTCCGATTGTCCGCGTGGTCGCGTTGCGCAGGGGCATGTAGCCGGCGCGGGCCGTGTACGCCAGCGCTTCGCCGTTGAGGGTGATCTTCTGGTGAGTCTCCGCGGGCGGCCCATCGGGAATGGGCGGCTCCGAGCCCGCGGTGGTATCGAAGTCAAAGAACTCATTGGGGCCGTTCGCAGGCGCTGCTCCTCCGTTGCGACCTCCGCGCCCAGTGGCTGCCGCGGCCGGCGCGCCGACCTGCGGCGCGGCTTGGGCGGCCGGTGCGCCGGTTTGTTGTTGGGCGGCGGCGCCACGGCCGTTGCGCCCCTGACCCCAGGCGAGCGTGCCCGTGGTAAGTACTACTGCCAATAGGATTTGTCCGTTTCGTATATATCGCATTTTGCGAGTCGCTCCTGGCCCGGGCGCCTCCTGGCGCATTTCGAGCCCGAATGTTTTTTCTCGGTTTCAGTTATGATACACCCTGGCGCTGGCGGCCATCGGTGATTGAGCGCTTTTTTTCGGATTCTCGAAACGGTGCGCTTTTTTTGAGGCTCGCCCGACGCATTCGCATCCTGACTTTTGTGGGCCTTTCTGCCCGGCTGGCGCAGTACACCAGGAGTCGACGCCGGACTTATAAGTAAGTCTACGCCGGACATAGACGCCCTCAGGATAACCGCAGCGGCCGGGCTTCCAGGATGCTCTGGCAATCCGTAGTTGGGATGCGGCCCTAGAGTCAGCCATGCCGATGATGCATAGAGAGCGTTGGCGGCGAGGAGCCTTATGCGTTGGACACCCGGGGGTATAAGTGGCGATGTGGAAGACCGTCGCGGACAGGACGGATTCCGCATGGGCGGGCCGCAGCTTGGCTTGGGCGGTACGCTACTGCTGCTGTTGCTCAGTGTTATCTTCGGGCGCAATTTCCTTTCGTTCTTCTCGGGATCTCCTGCGCCGCTCCGGCAGTCGGTTCGGCCTCGCGCAGCACCGTCGAGAGCCCGGACGAAGCAAGACTTGTGGAGTTTGTTTCCTTCGTGCTGGACGATGCACAGACAACGTGGGACCGCGTTCTGCCGCAGGAAACCGGCATGCCATATCGCCACGCGAAACTGGTGCTGTTCCGCGACGCAACCCAATCCGCATGTGGCACGGCTCAAACGGCGACCGGGCCTTTTTACTGTCCGGCGGATGAGAAGGTTTATATCGATTTGGGCTTTTACGACGAATTGAAAAACCGCTTTGGCGCTCCGGGAGAGTTCGCACAGGCGTACGTACTAGCGCACGAGATCGGACATCATGTGCAGAACCTTCTCGGCATCACAAATAAGATGCAGTCCTTGCAGGAGCGAGATCCGGCGGCGTCCAATCCGCTCTCCGTTCGCCTGGAGTTGCAGGCCGATTGCCTGGCTGGCGTCTGGGGAAACTCGACTGCGCAGCGCGACCTCATCGACCAGAGCGATGTCGAGGCGGGAATGCGAGCGGCGGGCGCGGTGGGCGACGATCGGCTCCAGAAGATGGCGCGTGGATACCTGAGTCCGGAATCGTTCACCCATGGATCTTCAGCGCAGCGGACGGCGTGGTTCCAGCGCGGCCTGAAAGACGGACATATTTCCCAATGCAATACGTTCGCAGCGGGAAATTGATCCCAGCAGACGAGGCATGCCGGGCCAGCGAATCGAGTAGCCTGTAGGAGTGGACGCCACCGACATTGTCGCGAGAGTAGCTCGTGCGATCGAGGAGCAGAATCTGGAAGCCGTGCTCATTGGCAACGCCGCGGCGGCATTGCACGGCGCTCCGGTAACGACGGTAGATTTGGACTTTTTCATCCGCCGGGCGCCTGCCAACAAGAGGAAACTGGCTGGCGTGGCCAAGACTCTCGGAGCGACCCTTTATCAGCCGTTCTATCCCGCAAGCCGCGTGATCCGGATGATGAACGATGACGAAACGCTGCAGGTGGATTTCATGGATGAAGTGAGCGGCATCCGGTCGTTCGAAGGCATTCGCAAACGCGCGCGCCCCGTGCCGGTGGGAAGCGCGATGGTTCGCGTGGCGGCGCTCGCTGATATTATTAAGAGTAAGCGGGCGGCGAACCGGCCGCGCGATCTCGCGGTGCTCGAGATTCTGGAGAAGACGCTTGAAGCGATCGAGGCCAACGCGCAAAGAGAGACTGGCGCAGCTCAAGGCGCAAAGCGAGTGGCTGGAGAACGACATGATCCGCCGCCGCGTCGAGGCGCCCCTTGAACGGCGCATGAACTTCTTGCGCCGGCGCGTGGGGATTTGCCGGTCCTGCTTATAGGCCGCCGGAGAAAACAACCCACAACCCTCCACCTAGCGTTCACATTTCGATAGCAGACGAATTGTAGAGACCGGGCAACTGGCATAATCTGATCGCGCGAGGTGTAACTTGCAAAAGCGTTGGATGTTGGTATTGCCGATTGTCGCGGTGGTCTTAGCTCAGGCGCAGTGGAAAACGCCGTGGAGCTACGCAGGGGCGGACGGCCCCGAACATTGGGGCCATCTGGATCCGAACTACGCTCCGTGCAAAGACGGGCGCGAACAATCTCCGATTGACATTCGCAATACAAACAAGGCCGACCTTCCTGCCCTGCGATTCGAATACAAAAGTGGACCGCTCAAGTATCTGATCAACAACGGGAAGACGATCCGGGTGAACTACCACGACGCTCCAGGGAGCGGAAATACATTGATCGTTGGCGATACGCGCTACCAACTTACGCAATTCCACTTTCACCGTCCCAGCGAAGAGTACCTCCATGGAAACCCGTACGATATGGTGATCCACTTCATGCATGCGGCTAGCGACGGAAAGATTGCCGGTGTCGCGGTGCTGGTGAAGGCCGGCAACGCGAATGCCACCGTTCAGCGGATTTGGGACCACATGCCGAAAGCCGAGGGCAAAGAGGAAGAGATTCCGGGAGTCGCACTGGATCCTGGCGGGCTGCTCCCGTCCAACGTGACATATTACATGTACAAGGGGTCGGTAACAGCTCCGCCATGCACGGAAGGAGTAACATGGTTTGTCCTAAAAACCCCGGTGGATGTTTCTTCAGGACAGATTAACGCCTTCGCGAAGCTCTATCCACACGACGTGCGGCCGGTTCAGCCGCTTAACGGACGCGTGGTGGAGGAGAGCCGGTAGCCGTCACGAAACTCATTGGAAAAGCACGCGGTAGGTTTGACCGGCTTTCCCGGCGAACGTGACTGCGCCGTCCGAGCTTTTGGAGATCGCTACCGGCTTGCCACGGCTGACAACGCTTGTGATCGTCTGTTCTTTCGGAGCGCGCAGCTTCTGCGCGCCATCCACAGAGGCACGCAGTTCGACATTCACTGCTTTGCCGCCGCGCCACTCGATGGACGCTTCGTCGCCGCCGCGGGCTTTCAGCCCGCTGATGCGGCCGTCAGGCCACGCTGCAGGCAGCGCGGGCAGGATCTTGATCTCGCCGGACTGGCTTTGCAGCAGCATCTCCGCGATACCGGTCGTTCCACCGAAATTGCCGTCGATCTGGAAGGGCGGATGGTTGTCGAACAAATTGGGCAGCGTCGAATGGCGCAGATAGCGCCAGCAGATTTTCGTACGCCTGTTCGCCATCTTCCAGACGCGCCCAATAGTTAACGATCCACGCGCGGCTCCATCCGGTGCCGCCGCCGCCGTTCGCCAGGCGCCGTCTCCAGCGAGAGCGCGCGCGGCCTTCGCCAGTTCGGGCGTGCCGCGCAAGCGTGATCAGGTCGGAGGGGAACAGCGCGAAGAGGTGCGAAATGTGGCGATGGCCCGGGTCCTGCTCGACGTAGTCTTCCTGCCATTCCTGCAATTGCCCAAAGCGGCCGATCTTGAACGGCGGCAGCTTGGCGCGCGCCTCCGCGAGTTGCTGGCGAAAATCGGCATCCACGCCCAGAATCTCCGCGGCTTGGATGACGCGGTTGAAGAGCGCGGTAGTGATTTCGACATCCATGGTGGGCGACATCGCCAGCGAATGCGTCGTTCCATCGGGCAGCTTGTAGCGGTTCTCGGGCGAAAGCGAAGGGCCGCTGAGCAAGTGGCCGTGGCCATCCGGCGTCAGCGAATCGAGAAGGAATTCGGCGGCCTCCTTCATCGCCGGATAGGCGCGCGTGGCCAGAAATTGCTTGTCGCGCGTGAAATCGTAGTGATCCCAGTAATGCAGGGAAAGCCACGCGCCGCCCATCGGCCAAATGCCGGAGGGAATGCCGTCGATGGGCACCGCGTCGCCCCAGAGATCGGTGTTGTGGTGGATGACGAAGCCGCGGGCTTTGTAGTAGAACTGCGCCACTTCCCGGCCGGCGGGGCGCGCATTATCGATCAGGTCGAACAGCGGCGTGGTCAGTTCCGAGAGATTGGTCGGCTCGGCCGGCCAGTAATTCATCTCGGTGTTGATGTTGATGGTGTACTTGCTCTCCCACGGCGGATTCAGGCTTTCGTTCCATTTGCCTTGTAAGTTGGCCGCCATGCTGCCGGGGCGGCTGCTGGCGATGAGCAAGTAGCGGCCGAACTGAAAGTAAGTTTCGACCAGATGCCGATCAGTCTCGCCCGCGGCGACCCGCTTGAGGCGCTCATCCGGTGGGCATTGACGCCAGATGGTCGGTTCCGGAGCCGAGTTCGAATGTCACGCGGCGGAACAGCCGCTGGTGATCGGCGAGATGTTCCGCGCGAAGCTGCGCGTAGGGCTTCTTTGCGCCGGCATCCAGCGCCCTTTTGCACGCGGCTGGGAGATCCTCCGTGCGGAAATCGGTAGCGGCAGTGAGCAGCAGCGTGACCGAATCGGCGTTATGGATGTCCAACGCGCCATTTGCGGCGGACACGCTGCCGCCTTGCGCCAAAGCTCGCAATTCGGCGCGGAACTTCACGCCGCTGTTGCCTTCGTCGGCTTTGCCATCCTGTCGCAGCGCTTGTCCAACCATGGTCAGCGTAGAACCTGCCGCGGTTGTTTTGGCATTGGCCTCGCGGGTGGAGCGACGCGGTGAACGAGAGTTGCCCGGGGCGGTCCGCAGAGAGGCGGACGACGATCAGATGTTCGTCAGGGACCGACGCGAAGACTTCTTCGGTGACTGTCGCGTCTCCGGTCTTGTAAGTGGTCCGCGCCACGCCGGTGTCGAGATCGAGTTCGCGGCGGTAATCCGTCACTGCGCGCCCGGGCGAAATGCAAGATGGAGATCGCCCAGCGGCTGGTAAGGGACCATGCGCGGCGGTACGCCAAGCATGTCCTTGGCGCGCGCTTCGGCTTCGGCGACACTGCCTTCCATCAGCAGTCGGCGTACCTCAGGGTACGGCAGCCGGGGCGTTGGGGTTGTCGCGATTCTTGCGGGAGCCGGGCCAGATGGTGTCTTCGTTGAGCTGAATGCGCTCATCGTCCGTCTTGCCGAAGACCATGGCGGCGAGGCGGCCGTTGCCGATGGGAAGGGCTTCAGTCCACCGCGCGGCGGGGTGCGTGTACCAAAGAACGTGCGGGTCGATCGGCGGCGCGAGCAGAGCGGCGACGGCGAGGACGAATGCAATGACTCGCATTTGGTCATGATAGCGTTACCGGTAATGCAAAGGGAATTATGGGGCCGGTAAAGTGACTTCAGACGCGCCGCACCTTCATCCTCGGCCTCTTGAAAGAGCGTCTCCACCATGCCGAAGTGCTCGTCATAATAGGCGCTGGAATACTGGGCCATGCGCTCGGAGGAAATCACCACCTGCATGATGCCCGGCCTGCACGACGGCGCGGGCGCAATCCATGCAGCGCATGATGTCGACGTAGATCGTGCAGCCTTCGGTGGCGGTGCCGGCGCGCGCGGCGTTGCAGATGGCGTTGCGCTCGGCATGCTCGATCCAGAGGTATTTTGCTGGGCGAACCAGACGCTCCGGGCACATCGTCGCGAATGCCGCGCGGGAACGAATTGTAGCCGGTGGTGCGGATCTCGTGGTTCGGACCCACGATCACGCAGCCGATCTGCGTGTTCGGATCCTTGCTACGCAGTGCAACGACTTTGCAAATTTCCAGGTAGTAATGATCCCAGTCGGGAATCGTTCGCATGATGGCGTCCAATCTATCAGATTCGCCGCGCGCAGAAGATCCGATGACACGCTCCGGTGCCTGCGAATCGAGCTTCTGCTGGGGGGCGGAGCGAGGTCGACCAGATCGGGCAACTCCACGTGCCTTCAGACCACCTCAGTTAAAAACCACCTGGCGGCCAACCGGAACTCCGGCCCGCCGCCAGGCGCAGTCGTCTTCGTCCAGCCCGCATCTGGGCCGGCGCTGGACCCGCGGCCTGGACATCACCCTTGCGCTCGGCCGCCCTCCATGAAAAGACGGTCTTCCGGCCACCCCCGCCACGAAGGACAGAGGCCGGTGGTGTCTTGGCGCAACGAAACCCGAATGTTGTTGTTGCGGTTGTGCGGGTGTACGTTGTTGCGATAGGAGCAGGCGGCGTTGTCACTGTTGTTGTTCCAAGAACCGCCCCGAATCACACGGCCGGCCGCCGGCCCGAAATGCGACGCTCGCAAAAAGGCGGCGCCGCAAGCCTTTGGTATCCCCGGGTGCCGCGTGCGCAATCCACGCCGCGACCGAGCGGGACACCCCTTTCATATCGATTTGACCGTTCCCATGGGCGTCAGCCAGCCGTTGCAGACGCCGTCGCGCCCGCTTCACCGATTTGGCAAGAAGCCTCCGGTAGCGCGGAAAGACCCGAAAGCCAAGGAATGGAATGCCCTCGCTCACGGGATAGATGCTGGTCTTCCGCTCGTTCAGCGTCAGGCGCAGACCGTCCAGTTGCAGTCTTACCGCATCCAGCCATGCCGCCAATGCTTCTTTGCTGTCCGAAAAAACCAGGAAATCGTCCACATAGCGGATATAACCCGGCACTCCTGACTCATCCCGGAAATAGTGGTCGAGAGGATCCAGGTAAACGTTGGCCCAGAATTGGCTCGTCAGGTTGCCGATGGGCAGCCCCCTACGCCCTCTCGAACGGCGTAAACAGGTCGTCGCCGGGAAAGTAGAAGTCGGCCGCCGGCTGCGCATTGCTGTGGCGCACGATCGCACGCGCCAGCTCCATCACGCGTGGGTCGTGGATGCGCCGCGCCAGCCGCGCCAGCAGGATTTCGTGGTCGATGCTTGGGAAGAACAAACGGATGTCCGGCCTGCAAAACGTACCGGAAGCGGCGGGCGTATTCGGTGCAGCGGTCCAGCGCGCGGTGCGTTCCCTTGCCCACCCGGTTGGCATAGGAATCGAAGATAAAGGATTTTTCGAAAAGCGGCTCCATCACGTTGCATAACGCGTGGTGTACCACCCGGTCCCGGTAGGGCGCCGCGCTGATGAAGCGCCGTGCCGGTTCGTAGATGGTGAAGGTCCGGTACGGCCCGGGACGGTAGCGTCCTTCCACCAACTCGTCCCTCAAATCCACCAGGCTCCGCGCCACATCGTAATGAAAACGAGCCACGTCCGGCTTGAACCGCTTCCCGCGCCGCGCGTCACACGCCGCCCGGTACAAATTCTCGAAGCTCGTAAGCGTGTCGAAGAGCCGGACGCCTCGCTCAAGACGGGGCATGTTTGCTTTCCTGCTGGCGAATCCAGCCGCCGATCAGCGATCCGATCTGGTTGAGAGAACGCGTGGAATATTCCAGTTGGTCAAGGCTCATGAATCGCATCTCGGTTGAGATCTGAAGCAGATGCCGCAGTTTCTCCACACCTATGTTCGCGGCCCGAAGGTTCGCCAGCTTTTCCTTCTGGTAATAAGCCTCGATCAGATTCTCCAGCAGATCGAGCTGAATCTCAACCAGCCGGTCGCCGAATAGGAACTTATAGTTTCGCGGAAATTTCTCGAGCTTCGGCAGGAACCACTTGATGAAGTCGTCAGTCCGCGTCAAAACATTTTCTTTGGTCGGCACAGGTCCTCCCTCAAAAAATTTCGCAGGGCTTCGCCCTGCACCCCAGTGAATATAGTCTACAGAGTGCAAAGGGTAAAAGAAAAAGGATTAAAGGGTAATATCATGTCCTGGCGCAACGAAACCCGATGTTGTCGTCGCGGTCGCGCGGGCGTACGTGGCTGCGACAGGAGCAGGCGGCGACGTCACCGAAGCCGCCCCAAGAGACCGCCCCGAAGCACACGGGCCTCTGAACTCTCCTGCCACGGACTTGCGGTCCACTCCCAGACGTTCCCCGCCATATCGTCCGCGCCGTACGCCGATCTCCCTGAGCTCCCCGTACCGGCCCACATCGGTTGTGCCTTCTAACCCGCTTTCGTATGTATTGCAGCGCTGCTCCGAAAATTCATCGCCCCAAGGGAACCTGCGTCCGTCGATGCCTCGCGCCGCCTTCTCCCACGCTTCTTCAGTCGGCAATTGCTTGCCGGCCCACTTCGCGTATGCCGCCGCGCCATACCAGCTAACATAAATGACCGGATGATTTTCATATCCACGCCTCGACCGCGAATCTGCCCTGGCGGCCTGAGATCACGGCATTTCTCCTTCTCGTCAAGAACCTTTAAGTTCGATCCACTCCGTACCCCCTTCTATCCGGTTCCCGCACTCGTTCAGAAATTGGCAGAACTGCGCGTTAGTAACCGGAGAACGGTCGATCCAGAAATCCTCGTCCACCGTACACACACGCAAATTGGACTCAGATTCGGCGCCGAAAATGAACGGGCCCGCCTGGAACATATACCATCCCGTCCTCGACGCGCGTCGCGTACCTGCACTTCGGCGCCGCCAGGTGATGCACAGAACCGCACGATTGCCTCGTTCAGCTTGCACGCCGAAACCTCGCCCCTCAGCAGCGCCGCCGCCACCCCCTGCGCAACAAAGAACTCCATGAACGATTTGTGCGCAAACTGGTAATAGCCTTCCGCGTCCCGGTTCAGAAAATCGCATACCCGGATCTCCTGCTCGAAACGGTCGCGGTCGGCCGGCGTCCGCAGCAGCTTCTGAAAGAAGTTGCCCACATACTCTTCAAGCGCGCTGAAGTGGATGCGCGGCAAATCGTCCTGGTTCAGCTTCAGCGGCTAGAGCCTGCGAGAAGCGCAGTTTGTCCGCCGGCTTGAGGGCATCGCCCTTGGCCACGTCGTCGAGCCAAAGCCGCGTAAACGTTTCGTAGAGGGTCGCGAGGTTCAGCGGTCCTTGTTCGCGCAGCAGGCGCGGCAGGGTCTTGAGAATCATTTCCAGCAGCACTGGCCGCGTCGCCAGGTCTTCCACCTCGCGCAGGCGGCCGATTTGTTCCATCACCGCCTCGCCGTTCTCCGGATGGTGGCGATGCACGAACTTGCGAATCTGTTCCGGCGAGAACGGCTCCAGGTAAACGATGGAATAGTTGCGCCGGCCCTCCATCTCCGCAAACAATTCGCCGCCGCGCGGCATGCTGCCGGCGATGCCTTCGCGTTCCGCCGCCTGGGTGGTGAAGTAGTGCGTACGGCAGGTGAGGATCACCTTGCTCCGTCCGCGCACCGCCTCGTTCAGGCGCCGCAGGCTCGCCACCGTCGCCCACCTCTCCGAAAGCGTCGCCAGTTCGTCGAACGCGTCGAAGATCAAGAGCAGCCGCCCTTCCTCCAGCAGCCGGAGGAACGCCGGGTAGTTGAAGTTGGCAATGCCGTACTTCTCCGTCATCCCCTTCGTCACGATGGATTGCAGCGTCTCCACGTGCTGGTAATCCCTGAGTGAGAAGAACAGCGGCATGCGCGGCCCTCCGCGCTCCAGCAGCCGCACCGTGAGTTCCATCGCGCAGGAGGATTTGCCGGTGCCGAAGTCGCCCAGAACGGTCAGATGGTTTACGCCGGAGTCTCCCAGGAAGCTGTCGATCGCCTGAAACAGGTCGCCCGTGTAATCCCCCTTGCATTGCAGCGGCACGAAGTATTTTTTCAGGTCCGTGCGGAGCGGAAGATAGCGCGAGGGCCTTTCAGGACTGTAGCCCTCGTAGTCCTCCCGCACGCGGCGCACGTACTCCTTGAGGTCAAGCAACTCGCCGAGCAACTGGCCCGGGGTCGCCAGCTTGACTCTCCTCGATAGCCTTCGCCGGTCGTTGACGTGCGCCATTACCGCCGGATCGAAAGCGCTATTGGTAACCGCCAGCGCCCGGTCATAGTCGCCGTCTTCGAAATCCGTGAAGAACTCCTTCCACTTGTCGAGCCTCGTAGGCTGGCGGTGAGCTTCGAAAGCGCATCGCACGGCCCATCGCGTAGGCACTTGTGCATCGCCCGTCTCCGCCGGGAAACAACTCACGCCGCTGGGCTCGGCTTCCAGTCCGCGATACCCTCCCAACAGCAGCAACTCGCGAACTTCCCGCTCGAACTGCCGCGCGTTCTGCGCCTCGTCCTGCTTCAGCCACTCACACAGAATCTGCCGGGCTTCGGGCAAATCGCGAAAATGATGGATCCAGTTGGCCTTCTGCCGGCTGCATACGAAATCCAGGAAGTCGAACAGCTCCGGCGGCAGTCCCGTATCTTTCAGATCCACCCCGGCCTTCCGCGCCGTCTGGAAAATGCCTCGCTGGTCCCAAATGCTCTCGCGCACCAGGATCCGCATCGGTCTCCCACACTCGAACGCGCGCAGATATTCGTACCACGTGACGCTCACCGCGCGTTTGGGATCGTCCGGCAGCGGATGCCTCGGATAGGCGGCGCCTTCGTATGCCGCGCCATAGCGCCCGTTGACTATCAGCACATACTGATCCGCCCGCTCCACATTGCGCAGGCAGTTATCCTGCGCGTGCAGGCTTGAATCGACTGGGAAGTCCGGAAATTCGGACGCCCAAACCCGGTATCCCATTTCCTCCAGCGACTCTTTCAGCCCGCTGCGTAGATCCGCAAGATCGAGGCACGTGGAACTGAGAAAGATGCGCTGCATGATGTCCCAGGATATCTTGCCACAGACTTTTGAAAAAAATCGTGCCACATACCTACAATCACTTAGAGAAAATTCATAAAGAACCACTCACCCAGTCCCGGCATCTCACTCGGTAGACTGCACCGGAGAAACGCGATGTAGCGATGCGGTCAAGGAAATCTGGCCGGGACGATCAGCGGCCGCGAGCGGGGCGGCGACGGCGAGGAAGAATGCGGTGACTCGCATTTGGTCATGATAGCGTTATCGGTAATGCAAAGGGAATTATGGGGGCCGGTAAAGTGACTTCAGACCCGCCGCACCTTGATCCCGGCCTCTTGAAAGAGCGTTTCCACCATGCCGAAGTGCTCGTCGTAATAGGCGCTGGAATACTGGGCCATGCGCTCGGAGGAAATCACCACCTGCACGATGCCGGCTTGCACGACGGCGCGGGCGCAATCCATGCAGCACATGATGTCGACGTAGATTGTGCAGCCTTCGGTGGCGGTGCCGGCGCGCGCGGCGTTGCAGATGGCGTTGCGCTCGGCGTGCTCGATCCACAGGTATTTTGCCGGGCGCACCAGGCGCTCGGGCACATCGTCGCGAATGCCGCGCGGGAACGAATTGTAGCCGGTGCTGCGGATCTCGTGGTTCGGACCCACGATCACGCAGCCGATCTGCGTGTTCGGATCTTTACTCCGCTGTGCGACGACTTTGCAAATATCCAGGTAGTAATGATCCCAATCGGGAATCGTTCGCATGATGGCGTCCAATCTATCAGATTCGCCGCGCGCCATTGATCTGGGAACGCCGCGATTTCGCTATGCGGCGCCCCACTTTCCAACACGGCCGCTTACTTGACGGTCACATTCAGCGGCGGGCTGGCAACGCCGTTGATGGTGACTACGACCGGCTGCGGACCTGCTTTCATGTTCGCCGGAATGTAAAAATTCACCTGCGCCGTGCCAAGCGTGCCGGGCGCAAGACCGGCAAATTGCAACAACGCTGGAACGCCGCCCACGGTTACCGTCAACGGCAGGACGGGCGAGATTGTTGTAGTGGTGGGCGTCACATTGCCCGTCAGCAGCAGCGGATTCACTTCGCCGGCGCCGTTGAGGTAGAGCGTCGCGATTCCGCCCGCCGCGATGGAGGGATTGCCCGCGAGGTTTCCACTGCCATCGTCGTAGACGGCTGGCGCCGAGGGCGAGAGTTGAAACTGAATGCCTGCGGCTTCTCCATTATTGTTGACGCCGAGCACCGCCGGACCAGCGCCGGCTTCGTACGGAATCTGCACATTGATCTGGGTGGGTGAAACGTAAAGCAGCGGCGCGGCGAATCCGTTTACGGCAACGGTGACCGATCCCGCGGTAAAGGGGAAAACGCCGCCGGCCGCGGTGGTCGTGACCGTGCTTCCCGCGAGGTTCGCGCCGTAGATCGAAAGCACCATGCCCGGCGCAAACGCAGTTAGGCCGGGGGCGGCGCCGCCGATTGCCGAGATGGTCATGTCCGAACTGGCGCCGACGACGAACATTACAGGAACCGTGATAGTTTGCGGTTGCGCGTTCTGCGACTGAAAGACGATCCACGCGCGGTAGGCGCCGGGCTCGAAACCGAATCCGGAAGCGGTCAGAGTGATTTGCGCTGGCCCAGTGCCGGCGAGTTGCGATGCGCTGAGCCAGCCGCTTGTGCGGTTCGCGGGATAAACCGTGGCCGTCCACTGCTGTGTCTTGTCGCCGATAGCTAAGTTCAACGTAGCTTGCGCGGGCTGGCTTACCGATGGCGAGCTCATATTAATGGAGGCAGGGGATGCCGCAATAGTCGTCGGGCTCGCGGGCGGCGGCGCAAAATCGACTACGGTTTGCTGCACTAAGTTGTCGCTGCGAATTGCGTAGATGTACTCGCGCGCGGGAGGCGTGATGCCGTTGAGGCAAAGCGTTCCTTGCAACGATCCCCACGCCTGTAGGCGCGCCGTGCCGAATATAGGAACGAGTTGGTTCGGAATGGCGACACTGCCCGCATAGAGCGTCTGATAAGAGTTCAAGAAGCCGCCCTCGTCATTGAGATTCAACTGCACCGGAAATTGGCACGACGGGTTTGAGGTTTGAGTTACCGTTTGAGGCGTAACCGTAAAGGCGTACTGGTTTTGCGGCGGGGTCTGATTGTAATTGACCGCCAACTGCCGCGACCATGCTCCACCGAAGGCATCCACGCCGCTCAATACAAAAGTGTGCGTCAACGGCGCAGGCACGTTGCGCAATACGATACTTGCCGTCAGGGTCCCGCCGGGCAAGATATCGGGCGAGGGGAAGTATTGCATCACGCTGAGCGTTTGACCGTCCATCGTGAAACCGGTTACCGCGGCGGCCACTCCGGCGAGTTCGTGCAAGGAGAGAGTAGCGCTCCAACTCAGGCCTTGCGCGTCGAGATCGACAGAGGGCCACACGGTATTCGGCCCGGCTACCACGATGGCTGCAGCGGCCTTAGGCTTGGTGACCTGCACTTTCAACAGCGCGCCTGCTCCGCTGAAGACGGCGTCGCCAGAATACTGCGCCACCACTACGAAGTTCCCGATGCCGGCGAACGACGAGAGGGGAATGGCCACCGTGGCCGTTAGCTTGTCACCGTTGGACGCCAACTGCGCCGATCCGAACGGGACGCCGGTGGACGAACTGAAACTCACCGATCCGGTGGGCGCGGCGCCTGACCCCGCTGTTACTGCGGCGGTGACCTGGATGGTATCGTTTACCGTGCCCGAAGCCGGGCTTGCGGATAGCGTGACTGTCACCGCTTTTACGGCGGAGTTCCATTGGGTAAATAATGTGTTGACATCGAGCGAGCCGAGCCCGGTGGCTTGATCGTACGCCGGTCCCGCGAGGTACCCGAATGAACCGGTGGCGCAATCGGGAGACCCCTGCGCGCAGGTCACCATGTTATTACCGGAAGTAACATCGTGAAACGCGCTGGGCGAGCTCTGCGCTAACCGGTAAAGCTGCGGGTTTATGTTTCCCAATCCCGGCGATGTCTGGTGCGCATTTTTGATCTGATATTGATTCAACAACGCGACGATTGCCGCAAAGGTGGGCGTGCCGCATGAAGTGCCGGCGATGGACGCGTTGCCGCCCTCGAAGACTAACTCGTACGCGTCGTGTCCGGCCGCGCTGAACGCAACGTCGGGAACGTCGCGCGCGCCGTCGGCCGGGACGCCTAGCCCCGTCTGCCACGCGGGTTTCGGGTAAAGGCGGCTGGCGCCGCCGCCGGAGGCGCCGAGTCCGGAACCGTCCGATTCGTTCCAGACGCTCTCTGGAATATAAGACAGCGCCGAGCTGAAGGTGGAGGAGTTAGCGGCTGCCCAGTAAGTTCCCGTACCTTCGGCGAATTGCGTACCGCCGATGCCGGTGACTTCAGGTAGAGTGGCCGGGAAGAGAACGGATCGCCCGAGCGTCGCCTGCGGCATAAAACCCTGACCGTCGCACGCCGCGGCGCCAGAATCCCCAGAGGCCGCGACAATCGTGATGCCTTGCGCATTAGCCTGCTGTGCGATGGCCTCATAGGCGGGAGCGGCAACGCCAACCTCGCACGTTCCGTAACTTACGCTGACAATCGGCGCAAGATTGGCTTCAATGGCATAAAGCATCGCGCTGAACGCGCTTGCGCCATAAACATAGGTCAACGAAGCTTTGGGAGCGATGGCGCCCGCCCATTCCAAATCGAGTTCGCCTTCCACCAGTGCGCCCGTAACGCCCGGGTCCGCGCCGCCGTAGAGAACCATTCGCGGCGTGTTTGCGGCGAGCCCATAACGCGTACGGAACTGGCTCAGGTCGCTGGCATAGACATCCGATTCGCCGACAATGGCGATGGACTGACCCGTGCCATCGAGGCCGGCCTTTTGTAACGGCGTAAGGTCATAAATGGTTGCGAAATCCGCCGGGGCCAGGTAATGCTGCCCCGCGTTGGTATATGCCGGACTGACTAAGTGCGATTGCGGCTCGAGAGGAAAATCGTTAAGACCGAGAAACCCGCCGGCGATTCCGGCAAGCGCTTCGGGAACCTGCGGATCGGTCGCATTAGCGAAACGCATCTCGCCATTTGCTGAATACCGGTGAATGCTTGTATGGAACGCGCGCGAGGTCTGAGCCGCCGAGCCGCTGAAAGCAATCCAGTTGCCGGCGCGCGACTGGCGATCGATAGAGAAGCCCTCCGCCTTCAACCAAGCCGAGATCTTTGCGAGATCGCCCTGGCTCAATCCGAAACGCTCGCCGAAAACTTCAGGCGTGAGCCACTTATGGTACTGCGGCGAAGCGGGATCCTGTTGAGCGGCAACTAACTGGGCCAGATCGGACTGCTGCGCGGGCGAAGGCTGAAGTAACATCACCATGTAATTCATTGGCGTACGTGGATCGGCTTCGCCCCGATCGTACTTTGCTTGCGCGAGACGATGGACATTGCCCGCGACGGACCGCATTCGGCTTGAATCTATATTGCCGCCGATGCGGTCGGGCGTTGCAGCCAGCGCAACCGCGGGTGAAGCGGCAAGAAGCCCGAGTAACTGGAAAATGAAGGAATGACTACGCAGAAATCCGCGCGAGGCGGGGGCCCGAAATGGCATAGGCCGATTAGTCTAACAAACGGCAGCCGCAGTTTGAATTGTTATCTGTTTATTCGCCCTTATTCGGCCACCCGCACCAGCACCTTGCCCATCGGCCCTTGATTCAAGCGCGCGAAAGCCTGTTTGACTTCTTCGAAGGGATAAACACCGTCCACCACCGGTCGTTTGCCAATCGCGGCGAGCCGGGCAACGATCTCTTTCCACGCTTCGTGGGCCGATTCGGGGGTGTAGTCAGCGACCGCAACGCCCCCGATGCGGTTGCGGCGGAAGAAGAGCGTGCCCGTATTGAATTCGGGAACGGCGCCTCCGCTTCGGCCGACTACGCTGATGCGGCCGCCATAGCCGAGCAGGGCAATTATCTGATTGAATAGCGGACCGGCGACATTATCGACCACAAGATCGATTTTCTTGGGCGCGATTGCGGCGGTTACGTTCTTGCGAAGATTGGGGTCGGAAGGATCAAAGACGAAGTCAGCCCCAAGTTCTTTGAGCTTTGCGGCCTTTTCGGCGCTGCGCGAGAGGGCGACTATGGTGAGTCCCATCGATTTGCCGAGCAGCACCGATGCAACGCCCACGCCGCCGGAAGCGCCGCTGACCAGCAAGGTGGATCCGGCTGGTTGCGGCGCCGGCGGATCGTTCCATTGCGTCAGCGCCTGCCACGCGGTGAGGAATGTGAGCGGAGCGCCGGCCATCTCCTCCATTGACCAACCGTCCGGTATCTTCGCCAGGCTGGCCGCGCAGACCACAGTCTTTTCCGCAAGCGTTCCCCAAGTTTCCACCCCGACATCGCAGCGCAGAATGCCGACGGTATCTCCCACCGCGACGTTCGATACGCCGGCGCCCACGGCTAAGACGTCGCCAACGCCGTCTCGCCCTAGGACGTGCGGCAATGGCGGCTTGGCGGGATATTGAGCCTTGGCCAGGAATGCGTCCGCTGGATTCAAGGCGGCAAATCGCAAGCGCAATAAAGCTTCACCGGAGCCCGGTTGCGGATCGGAAACCTCGGCCATACGGAGTTTTTCAACGCCCTCAAACGCATCCAACAGCCATGCTCGCATGGAGGTATTCTCGCAAATGACGATGCCCTGCGGAGGCTTTTTAAGACATCGATTTGACTTGGCGGGTTGACTTGGCGGGTTTGGAGGTACAATTCAGGCAGAGGGGGAACTGTCCTCATGCGCCTTCATATCCCGGTTTCCATAGCGCTGCTTTTTGTGGGTTCCGTCTACGGCCAAAACCGTTTCGGAACGCCGGTTGTAACAGGCGGATTCGGTAATGCCGTGTTCCCGGCGGGCACGCCGGCAAACTTTCCGGGGATAACGCGATTCACACCAAACGCGGTTTTTCCCGCGGGGGGCGGTCCGCGCCTGGTGATTCCGGGACAGCGCCCAACCCGTTTCACAGGAACGGGAGGGATCGCTGTGCCGTACGCTTATCCGATTTATGTGGGCGGCAGCGGATACGATAACTCGTATGGGCAGCCTCCAGTTCAACAGCAGCAGCAGCCGAATACAACGGTAATTTATCCGCCACAGCCCGCGCCAGTGATCGTGAACCAGTTCGGACCGGGACCGGGCGATGCGAACAAAGCGCCAATGTATAGCGGGAACCAAGAACCAGCCAGCGTCGATCAGTCCGACCAAGGCGATCAATTTAATCCCGATCATTTCCTGATCGCTCTGAAGGATCACACAGTCTATTCGGTGGTGGCCTATTGGGCGGATAACGACACGCTGCACTATTTCACGGCGGGCAATGTGCACAACCAGGTTTCGCTGTCGCTTGTAGATCGCGACCTTACGACGCGTTTGAATCGGGAATCCGGAGCCGAAGTGAAGCTCCCGGCGGATAAGTAGCTACTCCCACTCGATAGTGCCCGGCGGCTTGTGCGTGAGATCGTAGAACACGCCGCCGACTTCGGGTATCTCCAAGAGCCGCGCGCAAATTTCTTCCAACAGTTCAGGGGGCATTTTGACTGCTTGCGCCGTCATACCGTCCACCGAGTGGACCGGGCGCAACACTACCGATTCAGGCCCGGCCGGCATCCCGAGCGGAATCAGAATCACGGGGAACTGCCATACTTCGCGGTCATAGCCTGAATCGTGCGAGATGCGCCGTACAACGCCATCGGCGCGGCGGAGGGTGGCAATGCGCCCGGCAGTGAGACTGCACGCCTTAACTGTTAGTTCACCTAGCGGAGAGCGCGTTTTTACGGCTGCAACGACGCGGTTCATGCCTGTCAGGCGGTTGGTTAGTTCGGTAGCACGTTCCAGGTCGAGGGAGTCGATGGCGAGCACCGGCGCGTAGCTTCGCGCGTCGCCGAGGACTCCCACTGAGTTCACGGGAATCACGAAGCCATCTGCAGTGGCGCGCACCGGGGCGTCGAATTCAGAGCAGAGGCAGCGGATTGCGAGGCCGGGCCCAGGAAACGGATGGCGATCCAGCAGTTCCGACGGAAGGTTCAATTCGCGGCCGACAGCGCGGACTTCATCCTTATATAGCGATTTCAGGGGTTCGACGATTCGTCCGCACTCGATGAGCTTCTGGATTCCGGCGACACGGTTATGGTGTGTCTTGATGACAGCCGCGTGTTTGGCTCCGCCCGATTCTATCGTGTCGGGATAGATGGTGCCCTGGCCGAGGATCCAGTTCTCGTCGAGCAGGTGACGCGATTCGACGATGCGCTCCTGCACGCGCACGAATTCCTCGCCGATCAGGTGGCGCTTGCGCTCCGGATCGGTTATGCCCGCGAGTGCGGCGAGGAACTGTTCTTCCGCGTGCTCTACGGTGACGCCGGGCAGGCTCGCTACAAATTCGGTTTCACCCTCGCGCATGAGGCCGGTATCGACGTAGACGCCGCGCACACGCTCGGCGCCGAGGGCGCGCGTGCAAAGCGCGAAGGCCACGGTGGAATCGACGCCGCCGCTGACAAAGAAGAAGACGTTGCGAGGGCCAACGCAATCGCGAATCTCTTGCTCTATGGCCGGAGCGCGATGACGGGCGTCCCAATCCTTAAGGCAGCCGCAAACGCGGAAGACGAAGTTCGATAGATACTCGACGCCACGCGTGGTGTGGACCACTTCAGGGTGAAACTGGACTCCGTAGAACTGGCGTTCGGGAGCGGCGATTGCGGCGACGGCGCACGAAGCGGTACGGCCTGTAACGCGGAAGCCGGCGGGCAGTGCAGCGACGGCGTCGCGATGGTTCATCCAGACCTGCTGCGCGCCGGCGAGTCCGGAAAACAGAGGGTCGGAGCTCTCTTCGATTTCGAGCGCGGCCAGTCCGTACTCGCCTTTGTCTCCCTTTCGCACCGTACCGCCCAGCGCATGAGCCATGAGTTGCTGGCCATAACAGATGCCCATGACAGGGCGGTCGAGAGAGAAAATGTCCGGGTCGACCGTGGGGCTAGCCGGGTCATATACGCTGCTGGGCCCGCCGGAAATGATGATGCCGCGGGCGTGCACGAGCTCGGAGGCAGGGGTCTCGCTGACGCGGACTTCTGCATAGACGCCCAGTTCACGGACTTTGCGGGCAATAAGGTGACAATACTGGCCGCCGGCGTCGAGGACCACAATTTGAGATGGAGGGGTCAAATTCGATGGTAACAAGGCGGGGCGGTCGCTTCCGCGGCATCGTATGAAAGAATGGAAGTCATGAAGCGATCGCTGCGGGCCCTCACTTCTTCGGATAATTCTTCTCGAACTTATTCCGGCTGTTATACACCTGGAACGATCCGTCCTTCTCCGCGTTCAGCCTGATCCATTTGCCTTCGCACACCTCTTCGAGATTCGCGATGAACGAATCGTTCGCGTTGTTCTCCTTACCCGCGTTGATGGCATAGTGCAACTGCCAAAGTTCGATGGGGCTGCGAGCGCCATGCAAGGCTTCGAACATGGCCGCGGCGCCGCCCTTCTTGGCTCCGTTGTTCATGATTGCCACCCGCGGCTGGATCGCGCGTAGGAAGGGAATTGAACCCGAATCCTCGCCGCCATGGTGCGATACCACATATACATCCACCGGACCGATCTTGTTCACCGGACAGGCAAGCTGGTAGTCCTTATCCCCGGTCAGGTCGCCCAAATCGATCATGCGAAAGACGCCGTAGGCAACGAGAATGCCTAAGGAGTGCGGATTTTCGCTAGTGGCGGCCGCGGGTTGCGGGTATCCTTGGCAGGCAGGATTGGGTTGTCCCGCGCCGGGCAGGGGCGATGCAATCACGTTTCCGTCAGAGGACAGCACTTTCACGTCGAGGCCCTTGATGGGAATCGTGTCGCCGGGCTTCGCTACCGTGCGCTTACCCTCGTGCGAATGCCGAGATACTCGGTAAATCGAATTGTCGCGGCCTTGTCGGTTTCGCTGTTCTGGCCATGATCGACGAAATGCATGATCGGTATCTTGTTGCGATAGATTTTGCACGCCGCCCACGTGATCGTCGTGATAGTGCGTGATCACCAGGTAATCGATCTTCTTCACGCCGGCCATCTTCGCGGCGGCGGCGATGCGGCTCGCGTCACGCCCGTTGAATCCGGCCCAACCGGCATCCACCAGCATCGATTCGCCGCTGGGCGAAACAAACAGAGTGGCTTGGCCGCCTTCCACGTCGATCGAGATCACTTCCAAACTCTTCGCGCCGCGTAGCGAAGAGGCGCACGCGGCCAACATCAGCGCGCAAACCAGCGGTTTCATACGCCGAAATGGTAGCACGGGCCGGTGTTTGTGCCACAATCTTGGGTTGAAGATCGCCCTGATCGGTTATGGCAACGTGGGCCGCGCTTTGGCGCGGCTTTTGCGGCAGAAGCGCCGTGAATTTCCTTTCACGATTACCGGTATTCACACGCTGCGCCACGGCACGGCGGTGAGCGCGGGCGCACTACCTCTCGAACCGGATTTCGGGCCGCGCATGGCCTCTGCGGAAGAGTTTCTCGACGCCGCCGCGCCGGATGCGGCGGTGGAGTTGACGACTCTGAATCCTTCCACCGGTGAACCTGCGATCACGCACATCCGCGCCGCGCTTGCGCGCCGCATGCACGTGGTCACCGCGAACAAAGGGCCCATCGCGCACGCCTACGCCGCATTGCGTGACGAAGCCGCGCGGGCCGGCGTGAACTTCCGTTTCGAATCGGCGGTGATGGATGGCGCGCCAGTCTTCAATCTGTGGAGAGAGTGCCTGCCCGGCATAAAGGTGCAAGGCTTCACCGGCGTGTTGAACTCCACATCGAAGGTGGTCATCGAATCCATGGAGCACGGCGGCAGTTTCGAGGAAGGTCTCGAGACGGCGCGCGCCATGGGGATCACCGAGGCCGACGGAGCATACGATATCGAAGGCTGGGATTCCGCCGCGAAAACAGCCGCGTTGGCAAACGTCCTGATGGACGCGCGCGTAACGCCGCAACAGGTGTCAACTCGTGGCATCGCTCGATTAACGCCGGAACGCGTGCAGCAGATTGCACGGGGGGGGAAAACGGTGCGTCTGGTGAGCCGCGGGCGAGTTGGAAAGAGCGGCGTTAACTTACGTGTGCGCGCCGAAGTGCTGGACCGCTGCGACATTTTAGCCGCCACGCCGGGAACAACCAACTTGATTCTGTTTCATACCGACTTGATGGGAACCTTCGGCACGGTTTCCATCCAACCACAGGTTGAGCAAACCGCCTATGGGGTATTCAGCGATCTCGTCAATGTAGCCGCCGGGTGATTTCGGTACACGTCTGCGGCAATTCCACCGCTGCGCGCGAGCGAGAATCAGTTCTCCATGCTCAAGACGTCGAAGTGAAAGCGATCCGGCGGAAACAGCGCGTCCGCTTGCGGCGCAAGCCTCGCCCACGCCTCATACGCGGCCTGCGATACTGCCGAATTCAGGTAAAAGAGAAACTGGCTCGAAACGCAATCCACGGGGGGCGGCTGGCGAAATGCGAGACGCATTCCCACAGCGCGATCCAACGCAATGCCATGCGTCGGGATGCTTTTCTCCAGAAGCAACGCTACGAAGCTCGCGCGGCTGGCATGTGGCCAGACGTCGGGATGCAGCAGTTTTCGGAGCACGCCTTCGGATTCGAACGTGATTTCGCATTGGCGGATCCACTCCAGTACGGAATCACCCCACGACCAGTGGGCCACAAGGCCCTTGTATTGTTCGGATAACTGTAGAGCCAGCTCGAACTTGCGTTGCTCAATCTCGATCTCGTCGGCAGGTCCGGCCGCCAGCATATCCTCCGCCTCCGGCATGACCGATTGAAGGTCGTAACCGCGTTGCTCGGCCGTATGTTCGGCGGCCCAATGTACTAACAAAGGAGGAAGCTCGTGCGTTTGGCTTCCGGGTATGTCGATGTATCTTCCGGCGCTCATTCTCCCAACCCCTTTCTATACTTATCGACGTAATGTGCGATAAGTTTTGTTTCATCAACTAGCACGTAAATGACCAATAGAATGCAAATCTTCGTATGGGACCGCTACAAAGCTTTAATGCATCGCTGGCAATCGCAGTGCTCTGCTGCCAATTCGCGCGTTACAATGATGTCCCAGGCGCGGTAAATCGCGCGGCATCTCATCCAACTACCGTGGTATCCTGCTTTTGCTTATGACGGGATACGCGATTGGAGTTGATCTTGGTGGTACTAACCTGCGGGCGGCGGCGATTACTGCCTCCGGTACTATTCTCGAGAAGATCACTGGCAGTACCAACTTCTCCGAAGGCCGCGATGCGGTGATGACGGATATTGTGGCGGCAATGTCCGCGTTGCGTGAGCGTCATGGTACGGCCGAACTAGCGGGTATCGGTATCGGGGTCCCCGGCTTTATCCAGTTCAAGGAGGGCATCGTACGCAATGCCAATAATCTTCCTTTCCTCGAAAACTTCGCCATGCGCGATGCCCTCGAGCAACAATTAAAGTCCATTGTGATTTTGGAGAACGATGCCAACGCCGCCGCACTTGGGGAGAAATGGATGGGCGCGGGCCGCGACACAGACGACTTAATTCTCCTCACGCTGGGTACCGGTATCGGCGGCGGAATCATTAGCGGCGGGCGAGTTCTGCGTGGATATCTCGGTATGGCGGGCGAGCTTGGACACGTTTCCGTGGTTCCGAACGGCTATCCGTGCGGCTGCGGGAGCCAGGGCTGCGTGGAAAAATACAGCTCGGCCACCGCCGTCAGCGCGATGGCACGGCTCCTGCAACTCGGTCACGATCTGACCGCCAAGGAGGTCTTCGATATCGCGAAAGGCAGCGATTCGCGCGCCGCCAAGGCGCGCGAGATCTTCCGCGTGATGGGCGAATCGCTCGGCCTGCTGCTTGCCGCGTTGATCAACACCTTCAACTTCCCCTTGTACCTGTTGAGCGGCGGCATGCTGCCGGCATGGGAACTCTTCGCGCCGCCTATGCTGCGTACCGTGACGCAACGCTCCTACACGTACCGCAGCACCGTAGGCGCCACTCGGATCGCCCAGGCGACACTTGGCAACGAGGCCGGGCTTTACGGAGCAGCTTATTTGCCGTGGGTTGAACCGGCGGTGAAGAAAATCGATGGCTCCGTGGGTCAGGTCGGGTAGCTGCTATGTGGCTGGGGATCGATATCGGAACGGGAGGCTCGCGCGCGCTGCTTGTGGATAGCACCGGACGCGTTCGCGCGGGTTACACGGCAGCGCACGAAGACATGAGAATGGAGCGGCCGCTGTGGGCCGAGCAGCGTCCTGAGAATTGGTGGGACGCCGCGGTCGATGCGGTCCGCGGCGCTCTCGCCGCGGCGGGGATCTCGGGCCGCGACGTCAAGTGCATCGGCCTTTCCGGGCAGATGCACGGGCTGGTGATCCTCGACGAAGCAGGCCGCGTGATTCGGCCGTCGCTGATCTGGTGCGACCAGCGCAGCCAGGCGCAGGTGGATTTCGTTCATGCAAAATTGGGGCGCGAGAACTGTCCTGCGGTTACATCGCGAACCCTGTGTTGACGGGGTTTACGCTGCCGAAACTGCTATGGGTGCGCGACCACGAGCCGGAGAATTTCGCGCGCGTGCGCAAGATGCTATTGCCGAAGGATTACGTGCGCTTCCGCCTCACCGGCGAGTTCGCCACCGAGGTTTCGGACGCCTCCGGCACCGCGATGTTCGACGTGGTGAACCGCCGATGGTCGTTCGAAATGATGGATGGTCTCGGACTCGATCGCGCAATCCTGCCCGCATGCCACGAATCGAGCGAGATTTCAGCAACCATTTCAGCCGCGGCCGCCGAGGCCACCGGTCTCGCTGCGGGAACGCCGGTGGTGGGCGGCGGCGGCGACCAGGCGGCGAGCGCGGTGGGCAACGGCATCGTGGAGCCGGGGATCGTGTCCTGCACGCTGGGCACGTCGGGCGTAGTGTTCGCGCACATGGAGAAGGTGGCTTACGATCCCGCCGGCCGCGTCCATACTTTCTGCCACGCGGTGCGCGGAAAGTGGCACGTGATGGGAGTGACGCAAGGCGCCGGGCTCAGTTTGCAATGGTTCCGCAACCACCTCGCGCCCGGAACCGATTACGACGCCCTGATGGAGGAAGCCGCACAGTCGCCGGCCGGAGCGCAGGGCCTCTTCTGGCTGCCTTACCTGATGGGCGAACGCACGCCGCATCTCGATGCGGCCGCCCGCGGCGGATGGATCGGACTCACGGCAAGCCACACCCGCGCCGATCTGATCCGCGCGCTGATCGAAGGCGTGTCGTACAGCCAGCGCGATTGCCTCGACATCATTGAAGAATTGGGCGTGACGGTAAGCTCGGTGCGGGCATCTGGCGGCGGCGCTAAGAGTGCCTTCTGGCGCAGGATTCTCACCGACGTGCTGCACAAGCGCCTGGTGACGTTGGAATCGCAGGAGGGCTCGGCCTATGGCGCCGCATTACTGGCGATGGTGGGCAGTGGCGAATTCGCCAGCGCGCCCGAGGCGTGCCGAGCCGTAATTCGCGAGACGGAATCGCTGTCGCCCAATGGCGGCGCTGCGTTCTATGAGAAGGGGTATCGCGTGTATGCATCGTTGTACCCCGCGCTGCAGCGGACGTTCGTGGAGATCGCGGCGCTTTCCTGACCCCATGCGATAATCGTTGCTTCCCATGAAAGCTCGCGTCTTTGTCTCTCCGAAAGCTACCGTTCTCGACCCGCAAGGCCAGGCGATCCGTTCGGCGCTGCATAGCCTGGGATATTCCGCGATCACGGACGTCAGACAGGGCAAGTTCTTCGATGTCGCGCTGGCTGAGGGTGTAGCGCCCGAGCAGGCGCACAAAGATATCGAGGCGATTGCGCACGAAGTGCTGGCGAATCCGGTGATTGAGGATTACCGCGTAGAGTTCTTCGATTGAGCCGCTCCAGACATCTCGCGTGATCTCTTCCCTCACGGACGACCGAATATATTGAAGGCCGGCGACGCAACCTAATGCGCGGATACCGCTATTTTGGCTGGGCGCCTCCGGTTTACTATTCGGGGAGAGATCTTCGGGAGCCGAATGATCGCTATCCATGCTGCCACACAGCAGAACCTAATAAAGCCTCCGGTTGACTCTACCAACGGAGCGAGCGGCGGCAATGGGCGATAAGCGGTGTAGAATGTGGGGACATGGCAAAGAAGAAACAAGCTGCAGAGGAATCTCCAGAACAAGACGGCGCGCTGGCAAAAGTTGCCAAGACAATCGGAGAAGCCGCCGGAAAGATAGCGACAGCCGTTGGCGTCGCGAAGCCAGCAAAACCCAAGTTGCCGAAACTGGGGAAGAAGAATAAGGCTCGATTGCCAAGGCGGCAGAAGAAAGCGGCTAAGAAGTCCGCCAGGCAGCTTTGATCTCCGATTGGCGTCTCAGATCGGACTTGGGGGGCTTAGGAATATGTGCGATAGCGAAGGTTTCCCCCGCTCCATGGCCAGAAACCTGCTCCGCCTCAACAACATGATGAAGACCCTTTTGACGACTGCTCTTCTGAGTGCCGCCTTGATCATTCCGGTGACGCTCGCGCCTACCCAACTCCGGGCGGCGGACCAGAAATACCACGACAAAGGCCACAATGATGACCATGAGTGGAATAGCCACGAAGACAAGGCATACCGGATGTGGGCGAAGGAGAACCACCGCAAATACGTACCCTTCGCCAAACTCAAGTCAGAGGATCAGGAAAGCTACTGGGGTTGGCGCCACGACCACTCCGACGCCGTTTTGAAGATCAACATCCACTAGGCTCCCGCCTTCTTTGTCCGGCGCGTTGGATTGATCGGCGCGCCATTCGATCTTCGTTCCGCGCAGGTTGCAGTGCCGTACGTGCGCGGATACGCGGCTTCGCTCGTTCTCAAAAATAATCGTCCGCGACTTCCACCAATGACGCGCCACGCGTGAAATATAAGGACAACTGCGTGGGCCACCAGCAGTATGTAGCTTGGCGTGGCAGGCACTCGTAACAAGTCGACGTTTCTAGCCGATTGTTTCACTCCGTTTCGCGATTAGCTCCAGGATGCTGTCACAATCTGTCGCACTGAGACGTACTCGAGCCAGAGGCCGCGGAGCTACTTCTGAACTGCGCCCACCTTGGGGAACCCTAGGTTCGCCTTCGCGCGCCAGCCCAAATACCCCGCCATGGCGAAATTGGAAACCGCGAATGCGGGACTCACTGCCGGCAGCTTGCGCACCACAATCTCCTGACCCAGCATGATACCGCCGACAATTGCCGCTTTGATCGCGATCTGACCTCCGGTGAACCGCCCGCGGCCCAACACCGGGTTGATCTCCTGTCGTCCCATGCTGGTAAACGCGTCGGCGCCGTTGCCCGCCGCGAGTGCGGCCTGACTGACTCGGAAGAGAATCCGTTTCCACTTGCCACGAGGCGCCGCATCCTGCGCGCCTGCGAGATTCGCACACAGAAGAATACTAATCACAATGCGTCGCATTGCAAACGAGTCTAGCCAGCGCTGCCTCGTCTGCTGAATGAAAAACTACTAGTACACGCCAGGCCTTAGAAGCAGCCCTATTTGCAGAATCCGAGCTTGTTTCCGGCGCGGAACCACCGGCTTGCGCCAACGCGTTTGAGCGCAACGTGCGCATCGCGCCAGTGTTCGACGATATCGCGTGCCGCATCCGCGCTCAGACCGAATGGACCGCGGCGCGCGGCCATGGGTAGCGACCACGCCTCCGCCTGCACGATGCCGAATTCCGGATAATCGTCGCTGTAAATACGGAACTCGCTGAACCCCGCGGCTTCCACCGTGGCGCGAAGGCCGGACTCGGAAAATTCGCGGAGCTCGGGCGCGGGGCCCGTGCAGCCAACGTGAAAGAGTACTTCATCGGTAGCATCGAGCTTGCCATCGGGCGATCGATTCACTAGCACTGTTCGGCCGCCAACCTGTGCGAGCCCGAATTCGCCGATGGCCGGGAAATGCTCGGCGGTACCGGGATCGAGCGAGTAAGGAACGGTGAAGACCAGCACGCCGTTAGGCTTGAGTAATCGCAGAGCGGACGAGAACGCGCGTTCCACCGGCGGCGGGACGTGCTCGAAGACCTCGCTAGCCAATACGAAATCGTACCTGCCTATCTCCCCCGCTGGAGGATTAAGTAAGTCGAGGCGTGGCTCGCGGTCGTAAAAAGTATTGCGGTAATCCAACTTCTCGCGGAGGCGCTCGGAATACAGAGGTCCGTCGCTCACGCCTAGTCCGTAAAGGCTGCGCACGCGCGGAAAGTCGGGTAGGGCGAGGCTTGCTCCCAGCAACTCCATGGACAGCGCGTGCAGGAGACCTCGCAAACGAACGCTCGACCCACAACTGGTGCAGCTTGGCGCCTCGCGTTGGAAAGGATGCGCGGGAAGAGTGTTCCTGGCGCAGCATATGTTGCAGGTAAAGATCCCCATGGACGAATGATGTTCAGCGAAATAGAGTCAGCCGCGCCGATTTTCCGCTTGAATCGTACCATGACCAATCCCGGCGCCGAAGCTCAGCGTCCTCTGGGGCCGCGGCCACTATAATCAATATATGTGCGGAATCGTAGGTTATATCGGGCGCCATAAGGCCGTGCCCATCATTTTGGAAGGCCTGAAGCGTCTGGAGTATCGCGGTTATGACTCCGCCGGACTCGCCGTCTATTGCGACGACAATCAGCTCGCGATCCGCCGCGCCAAAGGGAAGCTGCGCAATCTCGAAGATGCCATCCAGTCAAGTCCGGTCGATGGCTCGTTCGGCATCGGCCACACGCGCTGGGCCACGCACGGCCGGCCCACCGAAGAGAACGCGCACCCGCACCGCGATTGTAAGGGCGATCTGGTGGTGGTGCATAACGGCATCGTCGAAAACTATCTGACGCTGAAGCACCAGCTCGAAGCCGAAGGCCATCAGTTCAAGACCGAAACCGATACCGAAGTCATCGCGCACCTGGTAGAAAAGCACTTCGAGGGAAACCTGGAACAAGCCGTGCGCGCCGCAGTCAAGCAGCTCAACGGCGTGTTCGCTCTGGCGGTAATCTCGCGCGCCGATCCGAACAAGATCGTCGCCGCTCGCAATGGGCCGCCGGTAGTAATCGGCATCGGCGACAACGAGTATTTCGTTGCGTCGGACGTGCCCGCGATTCTCAGCCACACGCGCGACATGTTCTTTCTCGCCGATGGCGATATGGCGATTCTGACCAAGGACGGCGTCCGCCTGACCGATTTCGACGGCAACTCCGTGAATCGCCAGGTGACACACGTTTTGTGGGACCCCATCGCGGCGGAAAAGGGCGGCTACAAGCATTTCATGCTCAAAGAGATTTTCGAGCAGCCGCGCGCCGTCCGCGATACCACGCTGGGCCGCGTGGCGCAGGAAACGGGCCGCATCTTTCTCGATGAGATGGAGATCTCGCCCGAAGAGTTCGCGCGTTTCAAGCAGGTGAAGATCATCGCCTGCGGCACAAGCTGGCACGCCGGCGCTGGCCGGCAAGTTCATGATCGAGAAACTGGCGCGCATTCCGGTAGAGGTGGATTATGGCAGCGAGTTCCGCTACCGCGACCCCATCGTTGGGCGAAGACACGCTGACCGTGGTGATCTCGCAATCGGGCGAGACCGCGGATACGCTGGCGGCGCAGCGCGAGGCGAAGCAGAAGGGCTCGAAGACGCTCGCCATCTGCAACGTGGTTGGTTCGATGATCACGCGCGAAGCCGCGGGCACCATCTATACGCACGCGGGCCCTGAAATCGGCGTGGCCTCCACCAAAGCGTTCACCTGCCAGTTGACCGCGCTCTTTATTCTGGCGATGCACCTCGGCCAAGCCAACGGACGGCTTGACGAAAGCAGCTCGCGCTGCCTGGTGCAGGAACTGCTGCGACTGCCCGGCAAGCTCGAGACCGTGCTCTCGCACGACGCGGTGTACGAAGCGCTCGCCAAGGAACTGCATCGCGCCACGGATTTTCTTTACCTCGGCCGCGGCGTGCATTTCCCGATCGCGCTCGAAGGCGCGCTCAAGCTGAAGGAGATCTCCTACATCCACGCGGAAGGTTATCCGGCCGGCGAAATGAAGCACGGGCCGAATGCGCTGATCGACGAGAAGCTTCCGGTGGTTGTCCTCGCCACGCACGATCGCGGCGGATCCCGACAGCCGGCTGCTTTACGAGAAGACGCTCTCGAATATCCAGGAGGTAAAGGCGCGCGAAGGCATCGTGGTGGTCGTCGCAACGCAGGGCGACGAGCATGTGCGCAAGGTTGCCGACCACGTGATCGAGATTCCGCCAACGTCCGATCTGCTGGGTCCCGATTCTCGAGATCGTGCCGCTGCAGCTGCTGGCCTATCACATCGCCGTACGCCGCGGCTGCGACGTCGATCAACCGCGCAATCTCGCCAAGAGCGTCACGGTTGAGTAAGGCGTGGTGATTCTCTCGCACCGCCTCACCGTCGCTACGCGCGGCAAGGGACTTTACGAAATTACGCGGCGAGATAGCGCATTGGATAAGCAGCCTCGCCATCAAGACCGGTCTGCTGACGGTCTTCGTGCAGCACACCTCGGCGTCGCTCTTGATTCAGGAAAATGCCGACCCTGACGTAAAGACACGACCTCAACGCGTTCTTCAGCCGCATCGCGCCCGAGGACAATCGGCTTTACGAACACACCGATCGAAGGATCCGACGATATGCCCGCGCATATCCGCGCCGCGCTGACAGCTACGCAGCTTTCCATTCCCGTGGAGAAGGGGCGTATGGCGCTCGGCACGTGGCAGGGCGTTTACCTCTTCGAGCACCGCTCCTCGCCGCATCGCCGCAGTGTGCTTTTGCAAGTGCTCGGCGAAACGGAGTAATTTACCGCCCGCGTTTCCGTATAATGAAACGCGGAGGCATCATGAGCTTAAAAGCGGATATCAGGCAGAATGGCAACGTGGCGATCGTCGATTTAGCCGGGAAAGTTACTCTGGGCGAGGGATCGGGCTTGCTTCGCTCCACCATCAAGGATTTGGTAACTGCGGGACATAAGGCCATCCTGCTGAATCTCCAGGGCGTGAGCTATCTCGATAGCGCCGGATTAGGTGAAATGGTGGGGTCGTACGCCACGGTGACCAATCAGGGCGGACAGATCAAACTGCTCAATGTGCAATCTAAGGTTCACGATCTGCTGCAGATCACTAAGCTCTACACGGTATTCGCCGCTTATTCAGACGAAGGGGAAGCCGTGCGAAGCTTTGCGGCGGCGGCAGGGGCGTAAAGCAGGCTACAATTAAGGTATTGTATCTAACGAAGGTCCTGTTAGTAGTTTTTTTGTGTCTGGCGCCTGCATCTTCGTGATGCGGGCCCAACAGGAAGAAACCTCCGACCCCACCAAGACGGATGTTCCCGCTATCGTAGCCACACCCGCCCCGGCGGCGGAATCGGCCTATCACGGTTTCTTTGGCGATCTGGTTAGTCCCAAGGCGCTGTTGGCCACCGCCCCCGGAACCATACTCGACCAGATTCACCCCTTCCCCGCGGAATGGGGCGAAGGAACCAGAGCGGTGGAAAAGCGCGCGGGATCGCTTTACGCCCAATTCGTCATTGGTGATTCCTGGAACGTAGCGTCTGCGCCATCGACCACGAAAGCACGCATTTCACCCGCCGCGGATCGGGCGGCTTTTTCCCGCGCTTCGCCCACGTGGTTGTGGATACAGTGGTTGCGCGCAAGCCCGATGGAAGCCGTCTCCCGGCCTATTCGATGCTGGCTAACGATTACGGAAGCTGGGCCATCGCAACTCTATGGGAGCCGCCCCGCCTTCGCACTGCCGGATCGATCTTCGAATGGGGAACCGGCAATGTCGGAGTGCGCGCGGGCGGGAACGTGATTCCGCGAATTCTGGCCGGACGTGAAATGGCTGTTCCGGAAGAAATGAAACTTCGTTTTTCGCCGCCGATGAATGCAAATGAACGCCGATAGAACAAAACGCTAAATTCCGTTTTTTATCTGCGTTCATCGGCGGCTAATCATCTTATCTTCCCGATCCCGATACTGCCCTGGGGTGGCCTTCGCAAGTCTCTTAAACACGCGGCAGAAGTAAGCCACATCCGCATAGCCGCAACTCGCGGCCACTTCCTTCAGCGGGATGCGGTAATTCGCCAGAATGAACTTCGCGCGGTTCATGCGCACCAGATTCACGTAATCGCTAAAACGCATCAGTCCTTCGCGGCGAAACAGGCGCGAAACGTGAGCGGGCGCGATCTCGAAGTGTTCGCGCCACGGATTCGCGGGTCAGCTCGTGCTGGAAATTCTCCTGCACATAGAGGCACAGCGTCTCATAGGTACGCATCGCCTTGCGCGGCTTGCGCCCTTCCGGCGCTCGCAGCAGACGGAGACATGAGTGCAATAGCGATTCGGCTAGCAGACCGCGGCAACGGACCCGACGGTGTTTCGCCCGTCAGCGCCTCCAGAGCTTTCAAAATATTTCGGCGGATCGCGTCATGAGCGCTCTGCGACGCTGGTCTTGATCGCATGCGCTTTCGCTTCGTCGCCTGCCGCGATGCGTCACCAAACTGATACCAATCTGTTTGGTGCCCAACAGAAACGTGAGCACTTTCACACGATCTGCCCAATCCGGCCTGTTCCACGCATGTCCCGGCACGAATACCGCATGGCCGCGCGCTGGCAAATCCGTTCCGCCTGGCCGTCCACCGGCAATTCCATGGCGTGCGATCCCTCGAGCGGAAGCGAGAGCCGCGGAAAGTGCGTGATATAGGCCAGCGGCGGTGGGGCTACGCTGCTATCGGCGAAGTGAAGCCGGCGCAACCGCGCTTTGCGTAGAAAGTTTCGAGTTCATGCGCAATCGCCTGCCGCACGGCCGCCGCATCGGGCGCGCGCCGGGCTGGGGTGAAACCCATAAAATGTCACTTTAGTCCAAGAAATGTTTCTTGTCTACTGTTCGAGAGGCTTTGTTAAGGCGGTGCAATGCGGGATACTCGTTGGAAACGGGTCTCCATGTACGAGATAGCGAAAAAGCTGCGGCAGCACTTGTTGACAGGTGTGTCATACGCGATCCCGTTCATCGCCTGCGGCGGCATCCTCATCGCGGCGGCGATTGCGTTCGCGCCGATGACCCCCAAGGGTCCGGATTTTTCCCAATCGCTCCACTACTGCAATTCATCTCCAATATCGGCAGCGCGTCGTTCGCGCATGATGCTTGCCGATACTCGCGGGATACATCGCGTATTCCGCCGGCGGAAAGCCGGCCTTGGCCCCGGGATTCATCGGCGGCTATCTTTCCGGACAAATCAAGGCCGGCTTTCTGGGCGCGATGCTCGCCGGGCTTATCGCCGGCTATCTGGTGAATTCGCTCAAAAAACTGCCGGTATCGAAGCACATTCGCCCTGTGATGCCGATCCTGGTGATCCCGATCCTCTCGTCGCTCGCCATCGGCATGCTGATGCTTGCAAGTCTGGGCATTCCCATCGCGAATCTGATGACGGCCGCCAACCAACATGCTGCAAGCCATGAGCGCCGGAAGCAGCCTGCTGCTCGCGCTGATGCTGGGCGCGATGATCGCCTTCGATATGGGCGGCCCCGTCAACAAGACCGCGTTCTTTCTTCGGCGCGGCGATGATCCAGGAAGGCGATTACCGCATCATGGGCGCGTGCGCCGCGGCGATCTGCACGCCGCCGCTCGGCATGGGCGTCGCCACGTTGCTCCGCCGCAAGCTTTGGAGCGAAGAAGAGCGCGAGGCCGGAATCGCGGGCATCACGATGGGCATGATCGGCATCACCGAGGGCGCGATTCCCTTCGCCGCGTCCGACCCCATACGCGTGATCCCGTGCATCATGGCCGGTTCCATGACCGCGGCCGTCATTGCGATGCTCGGCGGCGTCGGCGATCATGCGCCGCACGGCGGGCCGATCGTGTTTCCGGTGGTCGATCATCGCGCCGCGTTCGCGGTCGCGATCGTCGCGGGCGTCGCCGTGACCGCGTGCGCCATCAATATTTGGAAGAGCATCGCGGCCGAGCGCAAGCCCGCAATGGCGAAGGAGACCGGCATGAAGATCGTCGCCGTGACCGCGTGCGCGACCGGCATCGCGCACACTTACATGGCGGCCGAGCAGTTGGAGAAAACCGCCAAGGCGCTCGGCCATCAGATCAAGGTGGAAACCCAGGGCGCGATGGGAATCGAGAACGAGCTTTCGGCCAGCGACATCCGGCAGGCGCAGGCGGCCATTTTCGCCGCCGACATCGAGGTCGAAGGCAGCCGAGCGCTTCGAGGGCGTAAAACTAATTCGCGTGCCGGTACAGGAAGCGATCAAAGATCCGAAGCGCGTGGTGGAACAAGCCTCAGTAGCTGACCGCGCGGACCTTGCGGCGACACGGTGTAGCGGCAGAATGAGTGCGTTGCAAGCTAACGTGTATCCGATGCAAAGCGGACTGACATCGCGAATTCGAGTTCGCTAAGCCTTCCCAACGGTCTGCATGCGCGTCCTGCAAGCCATCTGGCCGAAGTCGCCAACCAGTTCGCTTCGGCCTGCACTCAATCACCAATCGACGCAACGGCGCCGCAGGCCGATATCAAGAGCGTGCTTGCCACCATCGCCGCCGACGTGCGTCCCGGCGATGCCTGCGTGCTGCGCGTTGAGGGCGCGGATCAAGCAGCGGCCATGGCGGCGCTGCGGCGCTTTATATCGGAAGAGCTGCCGGCCTGCGATGAGCCGCTCGCCGAAGCCGTCCCGAGGGTCTCTGCGCCTAAGCTGCCGCGCGGCCTGGAATCGAGCGGCGCGCGCTATCTTTTCGGCTTGCCCGTAAGCGCGGGCATCGGCCAAGGCGAAGGCTGTTGTGCTGGGGCGCATCGCGCATACGGCGGATTTCGCGGCGGCGGCCACAATCGGATCGCGCGGCCCGAGCACGACCGGCTCGAACGCGGCCTGGCGGGCGTGCGTGCGCGTGTCGAGGCGATTGCTGTCCCGCAATCCTTCCGGCGCGGAAGCGGCGATTCTCAAAGCGCACCTGGCGATTCTGGGCGACGTGACGCTGCGCCGCGAGATCGGCGAGCGCATCGATCGAGGCGTCTCCGCGGCGCAGGCGATCGTGGAAGCGGGCGAGCACTTCAGCGTGCTCCTGCAGCGCGCGGAAAACGCCTACATTCGCGAGCGCGCGGTGGACGTGCAGGAACTGTGCACGCGAATTGCTCGAGGAGATCTATGGCGCGCATTTTCAACCTGCCTCGGTGGAACTGCGCGCGCCTTCGATCGTCGCGGCCGAAACACTGGCGCCGCATCAGCTACTGGCGCTCGACCGCCGCTGGCTGCGAGGGCATCGTGCTGGAAAGCGCCGGCGCTACTTCGCATGCCGTGATTCTGGCGCGGTCGATGGGCATTCCGGCGGTGGTGGGCGTGGCCGACGCCACGCGCCTGCTGACAGCCCGGCGAGGAAACCATTGTCGACGGCGGCCGCGGCTTTCGTATTCCCTGCAATGCGCCGCGCCGGTGATGCGCTTCTATCGGCCGCGAGCGCGCGGCCGCAGAGCGCCGCCAGCGCCGCGCTTGCGCCGTTCGCCTCGGCGCCCGGCGATAACCGCCGATGGCCAGCGCATCGAGATCGGCGCCAATATTTCCTCCGCCGCTGAGGCCGCTGCCGCGTTCGCAGCGGCGCCGATGGCATCGGCTTTTCCGCACCGAACTGCTCTTCGCGCGGCGCAACACGCGCCGCCCTCGGAAGACGAACAGTTCGCGGTTTACGCCGAAGCCGTGCGCGCGGCCGACGGCCGCCCGGTCATCCTTCGCACCGCCGATATCGGCGGCGATAAGCCGCTGCCCTATCTTGAAGCTGCCCGCGGAGCGCAATCCGTTTCTGGGCTATCGCGGCGTGCGCATCTATCCGGAATATCGCGAGTGGATCGCCGCGCAAATCCGCGCGGCCCTGCGCGCGTCGGCGGCTCGGCCCGGTATGGCTGATGGCGCCGATGATCGCGTCGCTCGAAGAAGCGCTGTGGTTCAAAGATGAAGTCGTGCGCGCAAGGCAGTTGCGCGTGCAGGCATCGCCGTTCGCGCCATGCCGCTGGGCGCGATGATCGAAGTGCCTTCCGCGGCGTTTCTGCTCGACCGCCTGTGCGCCGAGCTCGATTTCTTCAGCATCGGCGCCAACGATCTCAGCCAATATTTCTTCGCCGCCGACCGCGAGAATCCCAAACTCGCCGGTATCGCCAACCCGTGCGCGCCCGGCGTTCCTCGCGCTGCTGCAGCAAATCGCATCGCGAGTTCGCGCGCACGGCAAATGGATCGGCATGTGCGGCGAGATGGCCGGCAGACGCGCGCAATCTGCCATTGCTGCTGGGCCTCGGCCTCAACGAGATCAGCGTCTCGGCCAACGCCATTCCCGCGCTCAAGCGCAGCGCGGCGCGGCTTTCCGCCGCGGCATGCCGCAAGCTGCTGCGAACGCGCCATCGCGTGCGGAACCGCCGCCGAGAGTGGAAAGCGCTGCTCGATTCCGCCGCGCCGCGCGGAAGTCCGCCGGGCCGCTGCTCTCGCCGAGCCTCGTGACGCTGCACTCGGATAGCCGCGATAAGGACGAGGCCATTCGCGAAATGGTGGATGCGCTCTACGCCGCCGGCCGCACCGAAGATCCCAGGCCGCCTGGAAGACGCGGTGTGGGCGCGCGAATCGGTCTATTCCACGGGCTCGGCCATGGATTCGCGATTCCGCATTGCAAGACGGATGCGGTCAGCGGCCAACTCCATCGGCATACTCAAACTCGACCAGCCCATCGAGTGGGGCTCGCTCGACGGCAATCCCGTGCGCATGGTGATTCTGCTGGCGCATGCGGGAATCGGACCAAAACGGCACTCCACATGAAGGTGTTTTCCCGGCTCGCGCGCAAGCTGATGGATGAAGAGCTTCCGCGGCCGCTTGATGCAAATCGACAACCCTGGACGAAATGATCTCGCACGTGGGACGGGAATTGGAAGGCAGCTTATGAAACGTTTAATGAAATTCTGTTGTGCGCGTGCCTGGCGCCGTGGCGCTCTGCGGCCGCGAGCCCAAACCATGCAGGCCCCGGACATCACCAAGACCCCGACGCTCTACGTGGTTCCGTACGCGCACCTCGATACGCAATGGCGCTGGGAGTTTCCGCAGACCATCAGCGAATACCTGCTGAAGACGATGCGCGTGAACTTCGATCTCATCGATAAATATCCGCACTACGTCTTCAACTGGACCGGCGCCAACCGCTATCGGCTGATGAAGGAATATTTCCCGAACGACTACGCCAGGATGAAGCAGTACGTGGCGCAGGGCCGTTGGTTCCCGGCGGGCTCGTCGATGGAAGAAGGCGACGTCAATCTGCCCAACGCCGAAGGAATCATCCGCCAGATCCTCTACGGCAATACCTATTTCCGTAAGGAGTTCGGCAAGGCCAGCGAAGAGTACATGCTGCCGGATTGCTTCGGCTTTCCCGCCTCGCTGCCCAGCATCCTGGCGCACGCCGGCATCAAGGGATTCTCCACGCAGAAGCTCTCGGCGGCCTGGCAGCCCGCGCCGCGCGTCGGCGGCCCTGATTCGCCCGAGCAGACGCCCGAGGGCATTCCCGTTCAACGTCGGCATCTGGGAAGGCACGGACGGCAAGACGATCATCGCCGCGCTGAATCCCGGCGGGTACGGCAGCACAGCGTCAACACCGATCTCAGCAAGGAACCGCCGCCACCGCCGCCGGTCGATCCGAACGCGCAAGGCGGACGCGGGCGCGGAGGGCGCGGCCCGCGAGAGCAGGATTGGGTGAAGCGCATCGATCTCGATGGCAAAGTGACCGGCGTCTACGCCGACTATCACTACGTCGGCACGGGCGATATCGGCGGCGCGGTCTGCGAAGAGAGCGTGAAGCTGCTCGAAGCGACGGTCACCAAGGGCATGGCGTCGCTGCCGACCTTCGCCGGACGCGGCGGACGCGGAGGACGCGGCCAGACTAATGACGCCACCGCCGCCGCCGAATCCGCCCGTTCGCCATGGGCGAAGGGCCGGTGCACGTGGTGGTCGCCGCCGCCGACCAGATGTTCAAGGACATCAAGCCCGAAATGCAGACGCGCATGCCGCAATACAAGGGCGATCTGGAGTTGATCAATCACTCGGCCGGATCGCTGACTTCGGAGGCTTATCACAAGCGTTGGAACCGCAAGAACGAAATGCTGGCCGATGCCGCCGAAAAGGCCTCGGTCGCCGCCGCAATGGATGGGCGGGCGGCCCTATCCGCAAGCAGCGCCTGAACGACGCCTGGACGCTCGTCATGGGCGGCCATTTCCACGACACCGCCGCCGGAACCGCCACGCCGCGCGCCTACGAATTCGCCTGGAACGACGACGTCATCGCGCTGAATCAGTTCTCCGACGGTGCTGACCAGCGCCACCGAAGCCGATCGCTTCCGGCCTGAACACGCAGGCACGCGGCACGGCGATCGTGGTCTACAACCCGCTGAACATCGCTCGCGAGGATGTGGTGGAAGCATCGGTTCGCGCTTCCCGCCGGAACCAGCGCGGTCCGCGTGATGGGTCCCGACGGCAAGGAAGCCCCGTCGCAGTACGAAAACGGCAAGGTGATCTTCGTCGCCAAGACGCCGTCGGTCGGATACGCGGTATATGACGTGGAAGCCGCGGCTTCCGGCGCCTCGGCTTCGACGTTGAAGGTGACCGAACTCGTCGCTCGAAAACGCGCGCTATCGCGTCGCATCAACACCGATGGCGATGTCTCCAGCATCTTCGACAAGTCGCTCAACAAAGAGCTGCTCTCCGCTCCCGGTGCGCCTCGCCATCTACGCACGATGCGCCGCGCCAATGGCCGGCCTGGAATATGGATTGGGATCAGGTGCACGCCGCTCCGCGCGCTTACGTGCGCGGGCCCGGCGCAGATCCGCGTCGTCGGAAAACGGACCCGCGCGCGTCGCGGTTCGAAGTCACCCGCGAATTCGAAGGCTCGAAGTTCGTCTCGACCGTGCGTCTCGCCGCCGGCGATGCCGGCAACCGCGTCGAATTCGCGCAATGCGATCGATTGGAAGGACCTCGCGTCCAACGTCAAAGGCCACGTTCGCCCTCTCCGCATCCAACACCAACGCCACTTACAACTGGGACATCGGAACCATCCAGCGTCCCACCGAAGACGAGCGCCAGTTCGAAGTGGCGTCGCATCAATGGATCGATCTCACCGACAAAGCGGCTCCTACGGCGCGACCATCCTGACCGACGTCAAGAACGCCTCGGACAAGTATCGACGACCACACCATCCGCCTGACCCTGATGCGCACGCCCGGCGGCACGAATCAATACTACCGACCAGTTCAACCAGGATTGGGGCCATCACGAAATCCTGTTCGGCATCGCCGGACACGCGGGCGATTGGCGCTCGGCGCAGACCGATTGGCAGGGGCAGCGCCTGAACGATCCGCTGGTGGCTTTTGAGGCGCCGAAGCACGCGGGCTCGCTCGGCAAGGAGTTTTCGCTGCTCAAGATCGATAACCCGCGCATCCGCGTCATGGCGCTCAAGAAGGCCGAGACTGAGCGACGAAGTGGTGCTGCGCATGGTGGAACTGGATGGCAAACCCGCATCGAGCGTGCATGTCAGTTCGCCGGCCCGATCGCCTCGGCGCGCGAAGTGAACGGCCAGGAATTGCCGGTGGGACCGGCGACGGTGCAGAGCGGCGCACTGGTGACGAGCTTCACCGGCTATCAGCCGCGTACTTTCGCACTGAAGCTGGGCGCGGCTCCGGCTAAGGTCGCGGCGGTTATATCGAAGCCGGTGGACTTGCAATACGATCTCGCCGCAGCCAGCAACGACGACACGAAGACCGTCGGCGGCTTCGACGCCAAGGGCGATGCGCTTGCCCGCGGAGATGCTGCCTTCCACGCTGGAATTCGATGGCGTGGAGTTCCACCTTGCACCGGCAGGTACGGGGAAGGCCAATGCCGTTGTCGCGAAGGGACAGAAACTCGACCTGCCTGCGGGACGCTACAATCGCGTCTACGTGCTGGCCGCCGCCGATGGCGATCAGCAAGCCCAGTTCCGCGCTGGCGAGAAGGCTGCCGAACTCACGGTAGAAGATTGGGGCGGCTTCATCGGGCAATGGGATACGCGGCTGTGGAAGCCGCGGCCGCTTACCATCCAACGGGGTGGCCGCGGGTTCGGTGGGGACGGGACGCCCACCGCCGCCCACGCCTCTTCGGCAGGATTGGGCGGTGTCGGCCAACCACGCCACGTGGGACATCGCCGATCGCGGATCGCCCGATTGGTCGCCGAGCTATCCGGCGGATTTCCTGGGCATGTCGCCGGGTTATATCAAGCGCGCCGACCTCGCCTGGTATGCCTCGCACCATCACACGGCCGAGGGTCTTAATGAGCCTTATCAGTATTCCTATCTATTCGCTTATGCAATCGATTTACCGGCTAATGCGCACGCCTTGACGCTGCCGGATAACGCCAACATTCGCGTGCTAGCGGTGTCCGTGGCGGAAGAAAATCCGGAAGTGAGGCCGGCGCAGCCGTTGTACGACGTTTTGGGGAGTAAGTAGGCGTCAGCCGGGGCAGACCTCTCGCGGCTGCCCCGCGCAAGGCTGGAGACGCCTGCGCCGATTCTTTTCAGGGGTAACAAAATTAAAAAGGAGGTTAGCCAGATGAGTATTCGACGTTCACTCGCGCTTCTCTGTCTGATGTGTGGAGCGCTTGCAGCACAAGAGTTTCGGGCCACATTGTCCGGAATCGTTACCGATCCGAGCGGCGCCGCCGTTCCCGGCGCCAGTGTCAAGGCGACTAACAACGCCAATAACCAGGCCCGTGAAGTCAAGACCAATGGCCGCGGACTTTACGCGATCCCGTATCTCGACCCCGGCGTTTACACGGTGGAAATTACCGCCAACGGCTTTTCGCCGGTGAAACGGCAAGACATCACGCTCAACGTATCGCAAGATCTCAACCTGCCGATTCAATTGCAGCTCGGATCGACGAACACGGAAGTTACCGTGAACGGTCAACAGGAATTGATCGAGTCCACCGACGCCGACAAAGGTTTGGTCTTCGATCCACTGAAGGCCTCGGAATATCCGCTCAACGGACGCCAGGCCTACATGTTGCTCTCGCTCACTCCCGGCGTGATTTTTACGCAGGAGCAATTCGGCGCCAGCGGATTTTCCGGTACGCGCGGATGGGACGTTAATACGTCCTATAAGTTCAACGGAGCGAGCAGGCGGCAACGGCAACAATGTATTCACCATCAACGGAGCGGTGATCAGTGACAATGGCAGCCAATGGGATCTTGCGCCCAATGCCGAGTCCATTCAGGAGTTCAAGGCGGTGACCACGGCCTATGATGCCTCTTACGGCCATGAAGCCGGAGGCGCGGTGAACTTCACGATCAAAGCGGGAACTAATAACTGGCACGGCGATATCTTCGAATATCTTCGCAACAGCGTTCTGGACTCCAATTTCTACCAGTCGAACTTCGCTGGACAGGCTAAAGGACGCCACGAGGTCAGCCAGTTCGGCGGCATCTTGGGCGGCCCGATCCGCAAGGATAAGGACTTCCTTTTTCTCAGCTTCGAAGGCTGGCAGGAAGCGATTCCGTTCCCCGGCGCGGGCACGACGACGTTCCGCTGCGATCTGCGCAATGGCCAGAACTTCAGCAAGTACGGCATCGCGATTTACGACCCGTTGACGACTCATCTCTGCGGCAGCATCGCGACCGAGCCCTGCAGCGGATCGAACGGTTCGACTTACTGGCGCGATCCGTTCCCGGGCAATGTCATTCCGGCGAATCGCATCAGCCCGGTAGCAACGAAGATCCTGTCTTATGTTCCGGGGCCGAATACGCCCGGACAGGGAGCCGGAGCGCTGGCCAATAACTTCTTCAACACGAATAACGAAGGCCGCTACTGGTATAACCAGCCAATGGCGCGCTGGGACCACGTGTTTGGCGAGCGGGACAAGTTCTACGCGCTGTTTTCCGAGCAGCACGGTTTCGAATACCGCTCGACGAACGGCTTTGCACCGCCTGTAGTAGGCAGCGGCAACATCGATAACAACCGCACCTTCACCGGGCTCACGCTCGACGAGACGCACGTGCTGACTCCCTTCCATGGTGCTCGATGTGCGCGCCAATTATTTCCGCTTCGTGCAGTTGACGCCCGGTTATACGGAGCAGGCGCAATCGATTACGCCCGCGTCGGTAGGAATGACGGGAATGATTCAGGCTCCGACGGTGAGCCAGGCGGTGATTCCGAACATCAATATCGCAGGCTTCGCCAGCCCGTTGTTCGGGTCGGGCAGCTTCAGTTGGTCGCCGTACAATTCATGGCAATTCGCGCCCAACCTGACCTGGCAGAAGGGCCGCCATGCGTTGCGCTTCGGTTTTGAAGTGCACTATGAAGCGCGCGGCAACGTGGCGCCCGGAAATGCATACGGCACGCTGGAGTTCGGGCAGGCGCTGACGCAGCAAGCCTCCGATCACGCTTCGACAACGACGGGCACGGATCAGTATCTGGGCCTGGCTTCTTTTCTGCTTGGCATTCCAAGCCCGCAAGGCGGCGCTCGTCCCCATTGAACTTCGGGGGCGGCATCGATAACAACGCGAGTTACTACATCACCCGTCCTTACTATGGCTGGTTCGCGCAGGACGATTGGAAGGTCAATAGCCATCTCACGCTGAATGTCGGCCTTCGCTATGAGCTTCAGTTAGGATATCTGGAGCGCTACAACCGGCAGGGTGAACAATTCAATGTCAGCAAGGTGAATCCGCTCAGCGATCAGATTCTGGCGAATTGGAATGCAGACGCCGCGGCTTACAATGCGACCAATCCGAAGTATCCTTTCCCCTCGCGCCCGCTGCCATGTATGGCGTTTGGGAGTTCGCAGGACAGGACGGCTTGCCTCGCCGCAACCACTACACAGACTTCAGCACGGTGGCGCCGCGCATCGGCTTCGCCTACCGGATCGGAAACAAGACGGTCATCCGCGGCGGTGCGGGCGTCTTTTACCAATCGGACACGGCCAATCAGAATTCACAAACGGGATTCAGCGTTACCACCGATTACCAGTCGAGCTTCACTAACAACCAGTTCCCCTCGGCTTGCGTGAATAGCCTGATTTCGACAAACGGCTGCACCAACGGCGCACCCACGGGGCCGTACTCCATCGTGCAACCCTTTCCACAGGGCTTGACACAGCCGGCAGGGCCTGCGGCGGGCGCACTGGCGAACATTGGCCAATCGTCACCGACTACCGCACTCCACTTCAAGACGCCGCGCACCTACCAGTATTCGCTGGAAGTCCAGCGCCTGCTGCCTTCGAACGTGGTCTTCTCGGCTGCCTTCGCCGGTAACTATGCGCTTTACGACCGCGACTCTCACAATGAAGGGTTCCCGAACGACGCGGCCGGCATCGCGCTGCAAAACGCTGCCATCGCCGACCCCACGTTCTTCAGCCGGTCCGTAGCGAATCCGTTCTATGGCATCCTGCCATCCACAACCAGTCTCGGCGGCAGTTCCACGGTCGCGGCGTCCACGCTCATCAATAACTATCCGTTGTGGGGCGGTTACACGGATGGCGATTATACGGACCGCTACTTCCGGTCGGACGCGCTGCAGGTCCGGGTTCAGAAGAGCCTTTCAAACAGCCCCATCGGGAAGCTGACAACGGTGCTTTCTTACACCTTCAGCAAGGAGTACGCGCAAACGTGCTGTCTCGGAACTAACTGGACCTTTGCCACCGGCGCCTATCTCCAACTGAGCCCCAATGGGACCTCGGGCACGCTGGTCCCGCATCAGCAGGCGCCCATTTCGAACTCGCGGTATGACTTCGATTCGGCGAATAAACCGCAGGAAATCGCATTCAGCGGCGTGTGGGACATGCCGTTCGGCAAGGGCCAGCATCTGCTCGCGGGCGCGACGGGCATCGCGGATAAGATTGCGACCGGATGGCGTGTTTCCTATACGGCGAGTTATATCTCGGGAAGCCCGGTGAGCCTGCCGCAATCGATTAATTTCTGCGGCCAGTTCAATAACTATGTCGACCCGACGACAGGCTCGCTTTCACCGCAGAGCAACGCGCATTGGTTCAATAACAATGCGAAATGCTATGCGAACTATCCTTCGAATTCGACCAGCTTCACGGGTCTTCCGCAGCGCTTTTCGGGCAATGTGGAGAATCCGGCGTCGCCGCAATTTAACATCGCGGTCGAGAAGATCACGAATTTCCGGGAACGCTATTCCGCTCAGTTCCGCGCCGAGGCGTTTAACATCGCGAATTCGCCGATTCTTGGGGGTCCGCAAAGCACCACCTTTACCAGTTCGGTCTTCGGCGTAATTCCGAACAGCCAGAACAATTTTCCGCGCATTGTGCAGTTGTCGATGAAGTTGTTCTTCTAGACGAGGCATACGAATGGCAAAATACAATCGAACGTTCGCCGCCGCGGTCAGTCTGGTCTTCGCGGCCGGTTCCGGGCTTTATGCCCAAAACAACACTGCCGATGTCTTCGGCGGATACTCTTATTCGAAAGCGAATCCCGAATCCACGCTCCCCAGGCAAGGCATGAATGGGTGGGTGGGTTCGGCGGCGGGCTATGCCAACCATTGGTTCGGCGCAGCCTTCGAAATTGCGGGACAGTTCGGCAACATTCCTGCACCTTCCAGCGCGCCGGGCGCGCCGAGCTTGAACTTCAAGGAATACAGCTACATGGCAGGTCCGCAGTTCCGTTTTCTCAATCAAAAGCGAGTGCAGAGCGATTTGCGCATCCTGGTAGGAGGAGTGTTCGGACAGGTGAATCTATCTTCCTCCACGACGGCGGCGCAGGTGAATCAGTTAGGCGCGGCGGGTTATGGAGGATTCAACCAGACCAAGTTCGCGGCGCTGTTCGCGGTTCCAGTGGACGTAAGCGTCACCCGGTTGGTTGCGATTCGCGTGGAGCCGGGGCTCTATCTGACTAACTTCAATGAGCACGGGCAGGGGAATTTCCGGCTGAGCGTGGGGCCGGTGTTCCGATTTGGCAAGCGGTAGATCAGATGGGCGGAGCAGGCGAGAGGCCTGCTCCGCCTCAGCTTATGAATGAGCAGGAACAGTTTCGAGAGATAGCGGCGTTGCTAGATCGAACGTTTGCGGCGAATGCCGCTTAGCTTGCGTGACACGGCAACGAACTTTTTTCGCTGCCCGCAGGTGATGCCAGCGGTTCATTACGCTAGCGATTTCCTCATTTGAAAATTGAAATTGCGAGGATTAAGGCCTCCGCTAGCGAAGAGCAAATGAGGTTCTCAGCGCCGGTCCGCCAAATGCCCCCTCCCGAGTAGCCCGAAGTCAATCTCCGCGCCGCCTGCACCAGGCTGTCCTCCATTTGCTATGCTACTGGATGCGTAAGGATCACACTTAGTATTAACAAGCACGAACCGAATGCGAACCAGCAGAACCCTTTCTATCTCGATGCCTCCGACTCAGCTTAAGCAAGTTGAGAGTCTTGCCAGGAAGGTTGGGCAGGGGGGCGCTCGTCATCAATCTCGTGGCTTTCCGCGCAGTGGAACTATGCGCCTCCCGCGACGTGCTTGCCGAGTATCGCGAGGTGTTCCTTCGTTCGAAATTCGCCCGCCTGGATTCCGCGACGGTTTCACGGCTGCTCGCCCTGATTGAAAGTGAGGCCACCCTCGTTGTCCCCAAACAGCGCCTTACGGTTTCCGATCACGATTCCGACAACCGCTTTTATGAATGTGCCGATGCCGCAGGAGCCGACCACATAGTTACCGGCAATATCAAACATTCACCAAACCCTAACAAGAACACCAGGATCATAAATGGCCGTCAGTTGCTGGACCTGCTGACCGCCTCATATGACGGGCAATGAGCAGCCAGGCGTCGTGAGGCAGCCGTTGCCGCATTCGGATGTCAAGGATTGACGGCCGTTCGGATCACCCGCCAAAAAACCAGCGCGCTTCCGCGCGCTCGACCGGCCGGAGGCCCGTCGTACGAGCTACGCGGCCGTGCGAAAAGGCTTACGAGATCAGTTTAGCGGCCGAGATGGCCGGGGGCAGGATGAAGGATTTCTCAGGAATTCTTCCTAAGAGATTGCGAGAATTGAAGTCAAGTCTTTTTCGACAGCAGCCCATTTGCTTAGGACGCCGTCTCGCAAAATTAATTTTGTACTCCGCAAGCACCACCCCCTCGTCAGCAAGCGGCACTTCGATATCGTGTCTTGCATGGCCGGCGGCAAAAGACCGCCAGCCACGCAGAGGAACACTTACTTGCCGACCATGATGATCGAAAAGGAGTCGGGGATCATGGGGGCGCGACCGCCCCGGCCCTTCTTGGCTCCGCCGGCAGGCGGCTCGGCCGGCGGAGCCGGCGGCGGGCCGTATTCGGCTGCGATCAGGAAGACGTGGCCCGTCTTTTCGTCGATGGTCATCGTCTTGGCACGCGGCATCGTCTTCACGTTTTCGAGCAGTGAGAAGCTGGTGGGGCCATTCGACTTGACGATCGTGAGCGTGCCGTCGCCGCCGTTCGAACTGTAGGCTTCGCTGGTTTTGGGGTTGAATCCGCCGCCGTCTGTGCCGGGGCCGATCGGGAAGGCTTGAGCACTTTGCCGTCCTTGGCGCTGACGGCCACCATCATGGCCGGGTCGTGGCAGGCGGCGAAAAGAATCTCATGCTTCGGATCGTAGCCGAGACCGGCAGGACCCTTTCCCTTGGAGGAGATGTCGTAGGTCGCGGTCACCTTCATGGTCTTCGCATCCACGGCGGCGATGGCATCCTTATCTTCGAGGTCGACCCAGAGATGGCCTTTGCCGTCGCTCTGCGGCCTGTTCGGGCGCGCCGCCGAGATCCATGGTTCCCACGACGGAGCCGTCCTTTGCGTCGATGATGGTGGCGTTGGGCTTGGAGTGGCTGAAGACCCATACGCGGGAGTTGTAAGGGTCGGAGAAGATGCCGTCGGGGCCGCCTTCAACATCGATGGTCTTGATCTGCTTCAGGCTTTCGGTGTCGAACATCATCACCGGCTTGCTGGAGGTGAAGCCGTGGTGCGACTTGGGGTCGACGGCGACGCCGTGTCCGCCGAGCGTGCCGATTTCGCCGAGCGGCGCCAGGGTATCGAGATTAAATACGGTGACACGCGCGCCGGCTCCGCTGCGGGGAATGTATAGCTTGCGCCCGTCGGAATCGGCATAGACATAGTCGAAGCCTCCTTCGCCGCCTACTTTAGCGGTCTTGAGCACTTTGTAAGGCCCGTCCTGGGCCAATGCGAGTGCGGCGACCAGCGCGAGGCCGGCAACCGTTACGATTCTTGCCTTCTTCATTTTCGATGCTCCTTATTCGAAAAGTTAATGCCTGCCGGCGATGTAGTAATGCATGGCCGGCGTAACGACGAGAGACAAAATCATCGATGCGAGAATGCCGCCGATTACCGCGATGGCAAGCGGCTGCAGCATCTTCGAACCGGCTCCCAAGCCGAGAGCCAACGGGATCATGCCGGCCATGGTGGCCAGCGCGGTCATCATAATAGGACGGAGGCGGCGTTCGCCCGCGAGAATCATGCTCTGTTCCGCGGGTATTCCTTCATGGCGGAATTTCTGGTCGGCATCGAGCAGCAGAATACCGTTTTTGGCCACGATGCCGATTACCATGATGAGCCCCATGAACGACGAGAGATTGAACGTGGTGCCGGTTATCAACAGAGCGAGAAACACGCCCGTAGTGGAAAGCAGCGCGGAGGAAAGCACGGCGACAGGCGCGGCGAAATTGCCGAACTCAAACAGCAGCACCATGAACACAAGCACAATGGCGAGCGCAAGGACCATCGTCAGATCCTTAAACGATTTCTGCTGCTCCTCGTATTGACCGCCATACGCGATGCGAATGTTGGCGGGGATGTGCAGATCGTGTACGGCTTGTTGCACCTTCGCCATTCCCTCGCCCAGGCTGAGACCCTCGAAGCGCGCGATGACCACGACGTCGCGCTGAAGGTTTTCACGACGGATTTCGGTTTGCCCGGGGCTTTCCGAGACGGAAGCGAGCGCACCCAGAGTAGCCGTCCTACCCGTGCCGCTGACTAACAGCGTATTGCGAATGGCGTCGAGCGAGGCGCGCGTAGATGACGGGAAGCGCACGCGAATAGTATAAGAGCGGCCATCGACGACAACCGGAGTGGGCGGCCGGCTCGCCTTGCAAAATTGCGCTGGCATCGAGTTCGGCCTCCTGCGGCGAGAAACCCGAGCGGGCGGCGACTACGGGATCGACATTGAAAGTGAGAGCCGGCCCGCTGATGGAATTGTCGATGCCGTCTTCGACGTCTACCACGCCTTGGATCTTCTTGATGGCTGCCGCGACCTTCGGGGCCCACGCGCGCAAGATGGCTGGGTCCTCGGAAAACAGCTTGATGTTTACGGGCTCGGGCGCGCTGGTGAGATCGCCGATATTGTCTTGCAGAATCTGGGTGAACTCGATATCGACATTGGGCTGAGCCTTGGTGGCTTTGGCGCGCAGTTCCTCGATCACTTCCTGGACGCTGCGCGAGCGCTTGTCCTTCAGCCTTACGAGGATGTCGCCGCGATTGGCTTCGGTCACGGCGGCGAGACCGAGTTGCAGGCCGGTGCGGCGCGAGGTGGTGGCGACTTCGGGAAGGGCGCGCGCCATCCTTTCGAACTCCGAGACAATGCGGTTGGTCTCTTCGAGCGACGAACCGGCGGGAGTGATGTAGTCGAAGACGAAGGCGCCTTCGTCGATTTCGGGAAGGAGATCGGAACCGATGTGCGAGTAACAGAGATAAGACGCGCCCACCAGCGCTAGGGCGAACAGCGCGAGCGCCCATCGATGTTCCAGCGAAAAGCGCAGCACGCGCTCGTAGAGGCGCATGACGCGTCCACGTTCGCTTTCGCGGCCGTGGCCCCCGCGCCCGGTGCGCCGGATGAAGTACAGGCTCAAGGTGGGCGTCCAAGTAAGGGCGAAGCCGAGCGAGGTGAGCAGCGCGACGCCGACGGTTACGGCCAGCGCGCGGAAGAAGACGCCATTCACGCCGACCATGGTGATGAGCGGCAGGAATACGACGATGGGGGTTACGGTGGAACCGATGAGAGGAACGCGGACTTCACGCAGCGCGCTGCGAATGGCCTCGGTACGCGATTGGCCGGAATCGCGGTGCAAAACGATGTTTTCCACGACGACGATGGCGTCATCGATGACAAGCCCCACGGCGGCCGCGAGTCCGCCGAGCGTCATCATATTAAAGCTTTCGCCCAGCAAGCGGAGCGCGATGAAGGTCACCGCGATGGTGGCGGGAATCACCAGGCCGGCGACCAGCGACGTTCCCCAATCGCGCAGAAAGAGCACCATGATGAGCGAGGCAAGCGCGAGCCCCACCAGGATGGCATCGCGCACGCTATCGATGGACTGAACGACGATTTGCGATTGATCGTAGAACGCCTCCAGTTTTACGCCTTGAGGAAGCGATTGCCGGATGCTCGCGATCTCATTGTGTACGGCATCGGCCACTTGGACGGTGTTGCTATCGGGCTGGCGGAAGATATTCATCAGCACGGCGGGTTTTCCATCGGCGGTGACGATGGTGTAGACCGGCATGACGGAAGGCTGGACGGAACCGAGATCGCCGATGCGAATAGGCGCGCCGGCGGGTGTGGTCTTGACCACGATGTTCGAAATTTCGTCGGGGTTTTTGGCCTGTCCGTTCACCAGGCTGAGCACGAGTTGATGCTGCATTTCGATAAGGCCGGGCGAATCGATCAGGTTGCTGCGGCCGATGGCATCGAGAATATTGGGAACGGTGGATTGCGTTTGCACCAATTTAGAAGGATCGGGCCGGACTTCGAATTCGGGAACCTGGCCGCCTTGAATGACCACCATGGAGACGCCGCTCATGCGATTGAGGCGCGGCTTCATATCGTAGGTGGCCATTTCCCAGAGCCGGGTTTGAGGAACGGTATCCGAAGTGAGGCTATAACCCATGATGGGAAATGCGGCAAAAGTGAGGCGGTTGGCGGTAAGCTTGGCGCCGGGAGGAAGAAAGGGCTGGACGCGAGCAAGCGCGGCGTTGACGAGCTCTAGCGTGCGGTACATATCGACGTTCCAGGTAAAGAAGAGGTCGATTTCGACGGTGCCGCGGCTGGTGACGGACCACAGGTGATCGAGACCTTGCACCGAGTTCAAAGCCTCCTCGATGGGGCGAGTGACTGTGACCAGCATCTGGTCGATGGGCGCCACGCCGTTATCCACGCCGACTACGATGCGCGGGAAGTTGGTCTCAGGGAACACGGAGACCGGGAGGGTTAGCGCGAAATAAATGCCGACGGCGACCAGCGTGAGGATGACGAAGATAATGGGCTTGCCGTGGCGGGAAGTCCAGTGTGCTTCCGCGGCTTCGACCTCTGCTGGCGGAGGCGTTAGAACGTCGCTCATTTCTTCTGCCCCGCGGGCGGCTCGGGCTCGGCCTGATCTTCCTCTTCCTCACCGGGCTTGACGATGCGAACTTTGGCTTTGTCGTCGAGGCCCATGCCGCCGACTACGACGACTTGATCGCCGGGCGATACGCCGCTCAGGATCTCCACTTTGTCTGGCTCGCGCACGCCCACTTCCACCTTCTTCTGGTGGATGGTGCTATCGGCGCCGATGGTGTCCACTACGGTTCCCCCCTCTTCGCCGGGGAGGATGGCGGAGGCCGGAACGATTGTGACGTCTTTCAGGATGGCGGTAACGATGGTGACACGGACGCTGGCGCCGGGTTTCAAACGCTCACCGGGGTTGGCGGCCTGCACCCAAACCTGCACGGTGGTGCTGGCGGGATCGGTGGCGGGGCTGACTACGGTAACCTTCGCTGGGATTTCTACTGACCCGCCGGTCAGTTTAATGACGGCAGGCTGGCCGACCTTGACCGATATAGCCTGGCTCTGCGGAACATTCGCGCGGGCGACGACGCTCGAGATATCCATGATGGTCATGAGCGGCGTGCCGGGCTGGGCGACTTCGCCGGGATAGAGCGGGCGATCGGCCACGACGCCCGCGATGGAGGTGCGCACTTCGGAATATGCGACCTGGGCTTCGGCCGAACTGAATTGGGCCTTGGCGGCATCCACTTGGGCTTGCGCGCCCTTGATCTGCTCTTCCTTGCCTACGGCCTCCAACGCGCGGAGATGTTCCTGGGCCGATTGATATTGGGCTTGGGCCTGTGCGACGGCGACTTGTTGATCGTCAACCAGCTTGCGCGCGAGGGCGCCCTGCTCGAAAAGCTTGCGGCGGCTTTCGAGGACTTTCTGCGTAGCGTCGAGCTGTTCCTTGGCGGCGTTGACATCGGTCTGCGCTTTCACGACCTGGTCGGGAACGTTGGCCCCGGAAGTAGCGCGGAGGTTGGCGTCGGCCTGCTCTGTCTGCGCCTTGGCAACAGCGGCGGCGGCGACGAGGTCGCGGTTTTCGAGGACGGCGACCACCTGGCCGGCGCGCACATGATCGCCGCGATTGACGTTGAATTTCGCCACGGGCGCGGTGATCTTGGGGACGATGGTGGATTGATCGATGGGATAGAGGACGGCGTCGGCTTCGACCAGCTTGCGGATGGTATCGGTGGTGACTGGGGCAACCTGGACGGGCGCGATGGGCTCGGGCTTTTCCTCCTCCTTTTTGTTGCAGGCGGCGAGAGCAAGGAGGAGAACCACGAGGAGCGGGCGGAGCGGGCGCATTTCAGAAGATCCCCGTAAGAGTTTGCAGATTGGCTAGCCCGACGCGGTACCGCGACAAGCCGTCGTCATACGCGACGCGGGCCTGGGCTAGACCGGTCTGCGCGTCCACTACTTCCTGCGCGTTGGATTCGCCGGCTTGATAGCGAAGCACCGTGAGGCGCAGGTTGTCCTGCGAAAGATCGACCGAACGGCGAAGAGACGTGAGCTGCGCGACGGCGGCCTGGGCTTCCAGATAGAACGCATTCAGGTTGCCGAGCAACTCGCGCTGCGTGGCGGTGAGATCGACGCGGGCCTGTTGCAGGCGGAGTTCGGCCTGCTTCACCCTGCTGCGCGTGGCGCCCCATGTCCAGATGGGAACGGTCAACTGAACTTGGGCGGCGCTGCCTAGCAGGAGGTTGTGGTCGGGATCGTGGATGGCAAACTGGTTGGCATTAATACCGAAGAAATAATCGAACGAAAGTGCAGGCAAGAAGGCCGCGCGCGCGGAGGAGACTTCATAGATCTGCTGTTGAATGGCGGCCTGCGCGGCGCGGATATCGGGATTGTTGTTGGACGCCATGCCTTGGATGGCGGGAAAAGCGGGGAGCGGGGCGGCGCTATCCATATCGTCGACGACGGTGAAATCCTGGCGGAAATCGGGGAAGATGAGCACGGCGAGCGCGATGCGGGACTTTTCGGCGGCGAGCGCTGCATCCTGTACGTCGCGCTGGCGCTGCTCGACCTGAATCTGCGCCTTCACGACATCGACGTGGGCGGCTTCGCCGCCGGTTTCGAGCTGGGTAGTGATATCGAGGAAGCGCTGCGCTTCGGCGAGGCTGGTGCGCGCGTTGGCCAATTTGCGCGCGCCGACCGCCATGCCGTAGTAGTTAAGCGCGACGGCAGCTACGATACCGCGAGCGGCGAGATCGGCCCTGGCTTTGGCGACGGCTTCGGCGGCAATGGCACGGTGATAATCGGCACGCTTGACTGGCGCGAAGATATCGCCGTGGACCTGAGCCTGGTCGTTATAGACGTGGGGGCCGTCGTTAGAAACGAAGATGCCGCTGGGGGTGCCGTTGGGCTGTGTGTAGATTACCTGGCTGAAACCCTGTGCGCTGGGCAACAGTGCGGCTTTGGCCTGCACGGCATCCTCATGCGCGATCTGCGCTGCGAGCGAGGCGGAGAGTAACTGGGGGTTCACGGCGCGAGCGCGCGCGAGGGCGTCCTGTAGAGTGAGCTGTAGCGGCGGCGAGGTCTGCGCCAGTGCGGCGCACGCAACCAGGCCGGCTAACGGCGTGAATCTCGGCATGCGAAGAAGTTTAAGTATAGATTTCCAGAGATGAACGGGGGATGAATACGCGAGAGGCGGCAGAGAGCTGCCGTGGCGCTGAGTCTCGGCGTTGAGTGAGATCATAGGTTCGTGCGATTTGGGGCCCTGGAACCTCGATTCACCTAAGGGGCGCGGAGACGCAGAGATAAGCCATCGGATTGGAGGTCTCGGCTGATCCACAACGGGCTTCGCTAGGACGGCTTACCATTAATTTGCGGCCCGGGAATCGCTAAGATCGTAGTCAGGACCGGGAATTCCCCGGATGGGTAGTGGCGAATGGACAACTTAAACCCGACACCCACGCGGAAGACCACATGATGCGGCCCTCGTATTCTCCGCCGCTTCTCTCGCGTCAAAGTCGCGCCTACAAAACCCCGACACCACCCACTCCCATCGCCCATAAATGTAACCAAATAAGGGAACTAACCACGTCCGAAAAAGAATCACTTCTAAAGAATCTCCGTGCAACGTCTTTTTCTCCTAATACCCTTCCTGCTGTTCGCCGGTTTGCTATCCGCCGCGCAGCACAGCGGTTCCGTCCGGGCCGCTGACCAGTTTATTCCCGGGGCCACCGTTACGGCACGCCAGGGCAACACCAAGGTCGTCGCTTACACCGGCGAGGATGGCCGCTACACCCTCGATCTCGCCCCCGGCGTCTGGGATATCGACGTGGAAATGTTCGGCTTCACCACCCTGCACAGCCAAATCACCATGACCGGAGAAGCCAGCTACCGCGATTGGACCCTGCAGGTCCCGCGCGTTCAAGGCGCCTCGGTCGAGATGAACGCGCCATTGACTGCCAACACTGGGCGAGGCGGGCGGGGCGGGCGGGGCGGACGGGGAGGCCAAGGCGGCGGACGCGGCCAGTTCGGCGGGCGTGGCCAATTCGGCGCGCGAGGCGGCGCGCAGGGTGGACAAGGCAGAGGTCAAGGCGGACCCCCTGGAGATACCCCATCCGGCGCCCACGGCAACCCTCAGCCGCAAAACGTCGTGGTCAATTCCCCGGCTAACAGCCAACCAGCCGCTGCGACGAATCAGCCGAACAGCGGACGCGGCGGCGCCTCCCAACCGTCCGCTTTTCAGAATGTCACGGTAACGGCAACCGAAGCCGGCGCCCAGGATCTCGCGGCCGCCAGCGACTTCGCCGCCAACAACGGCGATGCCAATGCCGACGCCAACGAATCCTTCATGATCAACGGAAGTTCCAGCGGGGGACTTGGCGCCGCGGCCGATGAGCAGGCGCGCCGTGACCGCGCCGCCGGACGCGGTGGTCCGGGTGGTCCCGGCGGCCCGGTCCTGGGCGCAAGTGTCGGCGACCTCGCATTCAACGGCATCCTCACCGGTGGAGCCGCCGATAGCCTCGGCATGGGCGGCTTCGGAGCTGCTGGCGCCAACACCGGCTTCGGCGCGGACAACGGCGGTGGCTTTGGACCCGGCGGTCCCGCTGGCCCCGGAGGCGGCGCACGCGGCGGTGGTGGCGGAGGAGGCGGCGGTGGTGGGGGAGGTGGTCGTGGTGGACGAGGTGGTGGCGGAGGAGGCGGTGGCCGCGGCGGCGCGCGCGGCGGACCCGGCCCCTTCAATGGACAGTTCGCGACATTCGGCAATCGCCGGCGCGACCGTCCCACCTATCACGGATCGGTCAACGCCACCGTTCAGAACTCAGCGCTCAACGCGGCGCCCTTCTCGCTCAACGGACAAGGCATCGCCAAGCCCTCGTCTGCCCGCGAAAGTTTCGGCGCCAGCATCGGCGGGCCCCTACGCATCCCCAAACTGGTCGATTGGGAACGCGCCAACATCTTCTTCAGTTATTCGGGGAGCCGCGCTCGCAGCGCGCGCGATTCCGTCTCCACTGTCCCCAACGCCGCCGAACGCGATGGCGATTTTTCGAACACCGTAGTCGGCTCGAACCCAATCGTGATTTACGATCCCACTACGCATAATCCATTCCCCGGCAACATCATCCCTTCGACGCGCCTTAACGCCGCGTCCGTCGCGCTCCTGCAGTATTTCCCGCTTCCCACGTTCGGCGGAGCGATCCAAAACTACTCCATCGCCCCCTCCACGCCCAGCTCATCGAACTCCATCTCGTTGCGCACCGTGATGCCCCTGCCCACCAATAAGGACAGCATCAACTTCAACGTCCAATATTCGGGCAACGATTCCACCAGCGAACAACTCTTCGGCTTCAAGGACACGTCGAGCGGCTACGGCATGGGCGCTACCGCCGGCTGGAGCCACAGCTTCAAGCCGCGCTTCAACAACAACGCGTCGCTCGCCTTCAGCCGCAATATCAGCAAGGGCACGCCGTTCTTCGCCTACAAATCGAACATTGAAGGCGAGCTCGGCATCGCCGGAACCGATCAATCGCCGCTCGATTACGGCCCGCCCAATCTCTCGTTCACTAACTTCGGCAGCCTGAGCGATGGCTCAGCATCGTTGAATCGCAGCCAGACCACTAACTTCACCGACACGATCACTTATGTGGTCCAGCGCAAGCACAATCTCAGCTTCGGCTTCGGCTATCGCAAGATGCAGCAGAACGCGCTCTCCTACGCCAACTCGCGCGGCGCGTTCAGCTTCAGCGGGCTGCTCACCAGTGGCTTCGATGCCGATGGCCAGCCGTTCGCGCACACCGGATACGATTTCGCCGATTTTCTTCTCGGCTTTCCCCAATCGAGTTCCCTACGCATCGGCAACTCGAATAATTACTTCCGCGGCTGGGCCAGCAACGTCTACGCGCAGGACGATTTCCGCGTCATGCCCGGTCTCACGCTGAACTTGGGCATCCGCTACGAATACTTCTCACCCTTCACGGAAAAGTATGGGCACTTGTCGAATCTCGATATCAACCAGGCAATGACCCAGGTCGCGCTCGTCACGCCCGGCGTAGTCGGGCCTTTCACCGGCGCTTATCCTTCGAGCCTGATCAATCCCGACCCCAACAACTTCTCGCCGCGCTTCGGCTTCGCGTTTAGGCCTTCGCAGAAACGCAGCCTCATCTTTCGCGGCGGCTACAGCATCTTCTATAGCGGCTCTTCTTACGGGCAGATTGCCGCCAAGCTCGCTGCGCAGCCGCCGTTCGCCACCACCGGCTCGCAGAGTACCAACCTCGACGACCCGCTGACGCTCCAAAACGGATTCCCCACTCAACCCTCGACGATCACCAGCACCTGGGCCATCAACAAGAACTACAAACTGGCCTACGCGCAGACCTGGAGTTTCGCCATTCAGCAGACGCTGCCTTCCAACACCATTGTCGAGTTGGAATATATCGGTACCAAGGGCACGGGTCTAGGCGTCCAGATGGCGCCGAACCAGGCCGTGCCCGGATCTTCGCTCAACGGTGGAACGCAACTGACCATCGCCAACGCATCCAGCTTCCTCTACCAGACCGATTCCGGCGATTCGATCTTCCACGCTGGACAAGTCCGCCTCACACGCCGCTTCTCGCGGGGCATGTCCGCCGCCGCGTTATACACCTTCTCCAAATCCATCGACGACGCTTCCAGCTTTACCGGCCTCGGGGGTACTGTGGTGCAGAACCCGCTCGATCTCGCCGCCGAGCGCAGCTTGTCGAGTTTCGATCAGCGCAATCGACTCTCGCTCACATACACGCTATCGTCACCCGTGGGTATTCACGGCTTCTGGCGCAACGGCTGGAAAACCAAAGCGTTTTCGGGCTGGACGCTCAACGGCAATTTCACCGCTAATTCCGGCATGCCGAATACGGCTATAGTGGGCGGAAATCTCACCAACAGCAAGGGCTCGGGCGCAGTAGGTCAACTGCGCGCCGACGCCACCGGCCAAAGTATAAACGCTGGCGACTCCCCATACTTCAACCTGCTGGCATTCACGCTCCCCGCCGCCGGGCAATATGGAAACGCGGGCGTGGACACCATCCCCGGCATTTTCACCACTAGCCTGAATGCATCCCTCAACCGCGCCTGGCGCTTCGGCGAAATCGGACGGCAGACTTTGCAACTGCGCCTCTCCGCCACGAACGCAATGAATCACGTGCAGATCACTAGTTTCGGCACGACCGTTAACTCCGCGACATACGGCTTGGCGACCGCGGCCTCGGCCACGCGCACCGTCACGCTAACCCTGAGGTACAATTTCTAATGCGATTCCCCGCCGTCGCTACGCGCCACCCCCGCGCCGCGCACCGCCGCAGTGCGTTGGGCCCCAGTGCGATAGGCCTCCTGGCCTGTCGCTGCGCCGAAGGCGCAGGCCCCCGCCGAGCTACGCTCCTCACCCTGGTCCTGCTCCTCACCATCGCCTCCCCAGGCCAACAACAGCAATCCGTACCCGTCATCCAAGACACTGGAACCAAATTCACCACCGAGGCCAACCTCGTCATCGTCGATGTCACAGTGAAAGATCCAAAGACCGGCCAGCCCATCGAAGGCCTGAAAGCCGGCGACTTCACCCTGCTCGAAGACAACAAGCCGCAAAAGATCTCCACCTTCGAATTTCAAAAGCTGGCGATCGAACCCGAGCCTCCCGAGCCGCCGCCTTCCCTCGAAGATCAGCGCGCCTTACCAGAAGATCCCAAGACCACCATCACCGTGCCGTCGCGCAACCAGATTCAATATCACGACAAGCGCTTGATCGTGCTCTTCTTCGATTTCTCAAACATGGGCATCCCCGAGCAACTGCGCGCGCAGGACGCCGCCCTGCACTACATCAATACGCAGATGACTGAGAGCGACCTGATGGCCATCCTCACGTTCACCACTGCCGTGCAGGTCAAGACCGATTTCACCGCCAACCGCGATCAGCTCACCGACATCGTCAAGGCCTTTCCCATCGGCATGATGAGCGAAATGGCGGACGTGGCCGATACGGGCGACGATAACGGAGAAGACACCGGCGCCGCCTTCGTGGCCGACGAAACCGAATTCAACATCTTCAACACCGATCAAAAGCTTGCCGCCATCGAAGACGCCGTCAAGAAGCTGGCGCAACTGCCGGAGAAGAAAGTGCTGGTCTACATCACCGGCGGCATCAGCAAGACCGGCGTGGAAAACCAGGCGCAGCTCGAAGCATCCATCAACGCCGCTGTAAGGCCAACGTCGCGATTTACCCCATCGATGCCCGCGGCCTGATGGCCGACCCTCCCGGCGGCGGCGCGAGCAAAGCCGCTTCGCGCGGTACCGGCATTTTCAACGGCTCGGCCTACAATTCGCAGCGCGCCGCCATCAACGATTCGCAGGAGACGCTTTCCACGCTCGCCTCCGAAACCGGCGGCAAGGTATTTCTCGATTCCAACGATCTATCCCTCGGCATCGTGCAGGCCAAGAACCAATTTCAGCAGTTACTACATTCTCGGTTACTACACGACTAACTCCAAGCAAGATGGCAAATATCGCAACATCAACGTCAAGCTGAATAAGAATATCGCCGCCAAGCTCGAATTCCGCCACGGCTACTACGGCGACAAAGTCTGGGGCAAGTTCAACGGCTCCGATAAAGAGCAGCAGTTACAGCAGGCGATGTCTTCCCCCGATCCGCAGACCGATTTGCCACTCGCTCTTGAGGCCGATTACTTCCGTATCTCGCCCGCGGCTTATTACGTTCCGGTTTCCGTGAAGATCCCCGGCTCGGTGATCACGCTAGCCGAAAAGCGCGCGGGCGGCGAAACTCAATTCGATTTCGTCGGCCAGGTGATCGACGAGCGTAAGCACATCGTCGCCAAGGTGCGCGACTTCATCAAGGTCAAGCTGCCCGCGAGCGAAACCGAGAAACTCGCCACGCGCAATTTCCACTACGATGCCGGCTTCACGCTCGCGCCCGGCCGCTACCGCATTCAGTTTCTGGTGCGTGAGAACTTCTCGGGCAAGATGGGAACCTTCGACGCCCACTTCGTGGTTCCCGATCTTGCCGCCGATTCGATGCTGCTCAAAACCAGCTCGGTAATCTGGAGCAATCAGCGCGAGCCCTTAAAAGCCGCCGTTGGCGCCGCCGAGAATTCGCCGCGCAGGCAACGCAATGCCGATCCGCTGATTGTAGGGGATGAAAAGATCGTCCCCAACATCACCAAGGTCTTCCGCCGCAGCCAGAACATGTATGTCACCTTCGACGTATACGACGCGGCTCCCGATCCGGACAATCAGCGCGCGCGCCGGGTCGGGGTCAGCATGAGCCTCTTCAATCAGAAAGGCCAAAAGGCATTTGAAGCAGGCCCGATCAAGGCGACGCAACTGGCGTCGACACGTCCTAACGCAGTACCGGTGCAGATGCAGGTCCCGCTCAAGGACTTGGCGCCGGGCCGCTACCGCTGCCAGATCAATGTCATGGACGAAGTTGGCCGCAAGTTCGCGTTCCCAAGCTCAACGCTAGTGGTGCAATAGCCTGTTCAGCCGGCCCCCTGACTCGCGGCGACGAGTGTCCAGCATCGCTACCAGCCGGGAAGAGCCTATACGGGAAAGGAGGTCGGCGCATAGCACGCACCACTCACTGGCTATCCGCGCAACCGATTGATTTTGTTGGTTGCGGGGGAAGGATTTGAACCTTCGACCTTTGGGTTATGAGCCCAACGAGCTACCAGACTGCTCCACCCCGCATTCACATGGTAGCGTAACGGGTGACCGCGGTCAAATTTTAGCGGGTGGTACGTTGGAAAATCGAGGCACCGTCCGATTCGAGCGTTGCATAGCGGCGCGGTCAGCCCTCAGGCTTCGGCCGTCTCGAACTGGAACATCTCTATCGCTGCGGAAACACTACCGCTCCTCGCCGGCAGCCAACAGCCCTCGCAAATCCATACGCCATTACCCTGACGGCGATGGCACGAACACATTTGATTAGGAGGTCGCCGGCGAGATCTGAACCGCTTCACCCTCGGAAATTGGTCGCGCCGAGCGGTTCGTCAAATGTTGCTTACAAAAGCTCTTTCAAGCGGTAGAAGATTTAGCCGGTAGATTGGGACGGGTACAGGTCGAGGCAGTAGTCGCGGAGCCTCGATATCTCGACAATCAATGGGAGCCGCCAGGCAGCTCCATACTCGATTTAACTAGCAGATTCCGTAGGACACCGAAGCCTCCATGTAGAGCGTGTGACCGGCCGGTCAACAACACCGCCTAACCAGCGGGTAGGGGCGATGAAGGCTTGACCCGCGTTTGTCACGTATCATCTTGTATTGAAGATGAAAAAGTTTTTCGCCATAGCAGGCGCCTGCCTTGCGGCCTGGATGCAGGGCCAACATCCCCTGGGCGCCGCCGCTGAAAAACCGGTGGCGCTTCTGCCCGGCCTCGGCATCTGGACGCATCCCATTGCCACCCGCAATGCCCAAGCCCAGAAGTTCTTCGATCAGGGCCTCGTGATGCTCTACGGATTCAACCGGCCAGAAGCCCTGCGCTCCTTCCGCAAGGCTCTCGAACTCGACCCGCGGGCCGCGATGGCGCAATGGGGTGTCGCCATGGCGCTCGGTCCCTATCTGAACATGGATATGGACCCCGACATCCATATCGCGGAAGCTTGCGATGCGGCCGCCACAGGATTGCGAACACCAGGCATTGCGGAAAACGATCGTGCATGGCTCGAGGCTGCGTCGTCACGTTGTCCCGATTTCTCCGATCCGTCGAAATATAGCGCGGCCATGCATTCGCTCGCCGCCCGCTTTCCGGACGACCCGGACGCGCAGACCTGGTATGCCGAATCGCTGATGCTGCGCATACGCTGGCATTGGTACAAAGCGAGCGGTGAGCCGGCCGAGGGCGAGCAAGAGGCCGAGCGCGTTCTCGAAGGCGTTCTGCGTCGTTTTCCCAATCATCCCGGCGCGAATCACCTTTATATTCACGCCGTGGAATCGTCGCCTACGCCGGAGCGCGCTGTTCCGAGCGCGCAGCGGTTGATGGGAATCGTTCCCGCCGCCGGGCATATCGTCCACATGCCGGGACACATCTGGCTCGTTCTGGGCGAATACGATTTTGCCGTGGATGTGAACCAGCGCGCCGCCCAAGTGGATCGCGAATACTTTGCCAAGACTGGCCTCATGGGCTCCTACTACCCCTACTACCTTCATAACCTGCAATTCATAATCTACGCGCGCGCCATGCAGGGCCGCTCGGCAGAAACGCGCCAGGCTCTGACACAGATCCGCACGGCTGCTGCCGGGATGCCTGAAATGGCTGGTATGGTGGAAGGCTTCGCCACGATGATGGAAATGCGTATCGGCGCCTGGGACTCCCTATCCGCCGCCCCGAAGCCCCCCGCCGACCCGGTGGCCCAAACGATGTGGCGTTATTCGCGAGCGTTGGCCTTCGCCGCAAGAGGCCGCTCTGCCGAAGCGAAGAATGAGCGCGCCGAGTTCGACAAGCTGCGCGCCACGCTCGACCGCAAAATACCGTGGGGCAACAATCCCATTGGCGATGTGATGGACTTCGCCTCCGTCGCGCTCGATGCGCGTATGGAATCGCAGCCCGCGGCGGCCGTTGCCCAATGGAAGCGGGCCGTGGAGATGCAGGATGCCCTGGCCTACGATGAGCCACCCGCGTGGTACTACCCCGTGCGCGAATCGCTAGGCGCGGCGATGCTGCTTTCGGGCGATGCGGCAGGCGCGGAAAGCGTGTTTCGTGAAGGCTTGCGGCGGAGCCCAAAGAACGGAAGGATGCTGTTCGGCTTACTCGAAAGCCTCAAAGCGCAAGGCAAGACGGATGCGGCGGCGTGGGTGGAGCGGGAGTTTCAGGCCGCGTGGAAGGGTGCGGATGTGCAGCTACGATTGAAGGATTTATGAGCTGCCCCGAATGACAGTCGGCTTGCGCAAACCCCTCTACGCCGTCACCATCGCGCTGAGCGCATCGCTGCTGTTCGTCGTGGAACCGGCCGCGGCGAAGGCGCTTCTGCCCCGGTTCGGCGGCGCGGCCGGCGTATGGATCGCCTGCATCCTCTTCTTTCAGGTGACGCTGCTCGCCGGATATCTCTATGCCTACGCCCTGTCGAGGTTCCTAGGCGCGCGAACGCAGGCCGCCATCCACATCGCTCTTCTTGCTGTGAGCCTTTGTCTCTTACCGTGGATCCCTCCGGGCGCCGGCGCGGCTTCGGGCGATCATCCCGTGCTCGCGATTCTAACCGCGCTCACGGCGTCCATCGGCCTTCCATTTTTTGCGCTATCGGCAACCAGCCCGCTGCTGCAAGCGTGGTACGGCGAAGGCGCGCCGTACCGCCTGTTCGCGCTATCCAATGCGGCGTCGTTAGCGGCCCTTTTGGCCTATCCGATTCTGATCGAGCCGCGCCTTCCGCTTAGCGCGCAGTTTCGGGGATGGTCCCTAATCTATCTCCCATTCGCCGCTTCGTGCATCGTGTGCGCCATCGCCAACCGGCCGCCATCGTTTTCGAAATCGGCGCATTCAAAACGCCCACCAATCCGCCTGTCTCTAATCTGGGCTGCGCTTGCCGCGTGCGCGGCCACCCTCTGGCCTGCGGTGGCGAATCATCTGAGCCAGGAAGTGGCGGCCATTCCGTTCTTATGGGTCCTGCCGCTGAGCGTCTATCTGCTCTCGTTCATCTTATGTTTCGAAGGACGCGGATGGTATCGCCCGCAACTCTTCCGTTGGCTCTTGCCCGTAGCGTGCGCGTCGATTGCCTGGCGCTTGGGGATGCAAGGCTCGGCGGGCGGCATCGAATGGGAGATTCCCATATTTTGCGCCGCGCTCTTCGTTTGCTGCATGTTCTGCCATGGAGAGTTGGCGCGCCTCAAGCCTCACCCGGCGGAAGGGCTCGCATTCTTCTACTTCATGGTGGCGTTGGGTGGCGCGTGCGGGGCGGCCTTCGTAAGCCTGTTCGCGCCCAATGTATTTCACACGTTTCTCGAGTTGCCGGTAGGCGTCGCGGCGTGCTTTATTCTGAGCCTGCCGCTGCTTTATCGACGCGGTTCGCCGCGACAGTTGCTACGCGTCTCGTTGGTGGCGGCCGCGGCCTTTGCCTTCGTCAATACCTATGGCGCCGGAACGCAATCCACGCTCCGCATCCGCAACTTCTACGGCGCGCTGCAAGTGACCGCGAGCGGCACGGGTGACGATTCCATCCGCTCGCTGTACAACGGCAAAGTCCTGCACGGAGTGCAGTACCTTGCGGGAGCGAAGAGCCGCATCGCAACCGCCTATTATGCTCCCGAAACAGGCATCGGTCTGGTGATGCGCTGGCTGCGGCAGGATGCTCCATGGCGCGTCGCCGTCGTCGGACTGGGAACGGGAACGCTCGCTGTCTATGGACGCCCCGGCGATTCCTACCGCTTCTTCGATATCAACCCCGCCGTGATCGACATTGCGTGGCGCGATTTCCGGTATCTGCGCGAATCGGCGGCCAGCGTAAAAACGATCGCAATAGACGGACGCCTCGGCCTCGCGCGCGAGCCGGCGCACAGCTTGAACCTGATTGCGCTCGATGCCTTTTCCGGCGATTCAATCCCAGTGCATCTGCTGACACGCGAGGCCTTCGCGATGTATCTCAACCGCCTTGCGCCCGGCGGAGTAATCGCGATTCACATCACAAATCGCTATTTGGATATAGCATCAGTAGTTCGCACCGTTGCCGCAAGCCTGCAAAAACCGGTGTTCGTGATTCACAACACCGGCGACCCGGATCGCGCCGTGCAGGCGACCGACTGGGCGATTCTGGCTAACAAGCACGACGACCTGGCGCCCATCGAACCCTTCGCAACAGACCAGCCCACGCGCAACATCGCCGCATGGACCGACGATTACAGCAATCTATTCGAGATCTTCAAGTAGTAGGTCCGCAAATTTAACTCGTGCCCGCAATATATCCATCGGCCAAGATGCACGCCACGGCCTTACTGGGGCGGCATCGTATAGGTCGAGGCTTCCTCGATGGCGTCGAGGATTGTTTGACAATCTTCGGGTGAAGCGTCGCGCTGCTATGGAACGGAACCACCACCCTGCGTCGGCCCTTTGCATAAATCCTATGACTGCCCTTGGACCGCAACCAAACGAAGTCTGCTTTCAATAGCATCATTTCGCATCCGCGGCAGTCAGTCGCGGCAGCTTAGGCATGAACTTCGACCGCGGTCGACAGAATCTCCTTGCTCAGTGCGGCCGAGCGCTCCTCATCAGTCAGGGTTTCCAGAAAGAGTTCGATCGCCTCCCGGATATTGACCAGTACATCCTCGACGGTCTTGCCTTGCGATTGGCACCCCTTCAGTTCCGGACACCACGCGTAGCAGCCCTGCTCATCCTGTTCTATTGCGACGCTGACCTTGCCCGTCATCAACCACATTCTACCGCCCGCGCGGCTGTCGCCGGATGTTTCGCGCCGAAACTAACTGGATCGGAACGGCGATTCCACCAAACGATTGGGCCATTTTATCGGACCGCCGCGACGATCTGGCGTCCAGCGATTTCGCAACGGATAACGGATCTGCCTCGGGCTAACCGCGCGTCCTTCGGCAGGGCTCAGTTCCCTTTACCGGGCGACGGTTCCACAAGCAGACGCACCATTTCGCCCAAGAAAAACGGCTTCCGGATGAAATCCTGAATTGGCAGCCCGTTGAACGAGGCCTCCACGCCCTCCTTACTATAGGCGCTGGTAACCACCACCTTCAGATCGGACCGCAGCCTGCGAGCCTCCGCCAGCACCTCACGGCTTGAAATCCCAGGTAGCGTTACATCCAGCAGGACCGCCCGAAGGCTATCTTTGTGCGTGCGCATCAACTCGATGGCTTTGGATCCGTCGCCCGCTTCAATCACCTGGAAGCCAACCCTGCGAAGCAATTTGGAGACGGCCTCCCGCAAAAACTCCTCGTCTTCTACGACCAGAATCGTCCCGCTGCGGTCCCTTTTCATCGCGGAATCGCGGACGGGAACCGCGCTATCGGTCTCTGCAATCCTTTTTGTGGAACAAGGCAGCACTACCCGAAACGTTGTTCCCTTCCCGGGTACGCTTGACATCTCGATTGTGCCGCCTTGGTCACGGACGATTCCTTTCACAACGGCCAGGCCCATGCCGCGTCCCGCGAACTTGGTGCTGAAGAATGGGTCGAAGATCTTCGCTGCCGCTTCTTCTGTTATTCCGATACCGGTATCCGAGACCTCCAGCCGTACGTACTCCCCTTGAAGTAAGTCCGAGCTCGAATCCGGACGTAGGTCTCTGCCACTCCTTGCGTGCGACGTCGTCAGAGTGATCGCCCCGTGTTGTTCGCCGATGGCTTCCGAGGCGTTGATGACCAGGTTCATCACCACCTGACGGATCTTCGAGGCATGTCCCGACACAGCAGGAAGGTTCCCCGCGAGATCTGTCCTCAAGGCCACATGTTTCGAGATGGAGACCTTGAGCAATTCCAGCATCTCTTCTACCAGCGCGGATACGTCCACGCTCTCAACGCTATGCGATTGGTCTTGTCCAGCATAGACCATCAACTCACGCACGATCTCGGAGCCGCGTATCGCGGCGGCCTTGATCTTCTGAATTCCTTCACAGGAAGCCGAATCCGTATCCAGGTCTTCTTCCATCACCTCCGCCAGTGCGCTGATAGCCCCAAGCAGGTTGTTGAAGTCATGCGCGATGCCGCTTGCAAGAACGCCCAGACTTTCGAGGTTCTGCTTCGCCAGCGCCTCCTCCTGCGTTCGTTTGAGATCCGTAACATCAATGCAGGCGCCAATGATCCGGTGTACGCTGCCCGTCGCATTCTTTAGCGGGATTAGGTTCGAATGGAAGTACCGGCGTCCGCTCGGAAAATTCAATTCGTCGTCGTACGTGATTACCCGTCCCGCCTCCAGGCAGCGGCGATAATTTCCCGTGAGTTTCCTGGCAAGATCCTCGGAGAAAACATCCTCGACAAACCTCCCGGACACCTCCGCGGTGGAAAGGCCAACCGCCTTCTCTTCGGCGGGATTAAACCCCGCGAACTTGAAACGGCCGTCCGCGGTAACATCCACCAGAAACAGGCAGGCCGAGATATTGTCAAATACCTCCCGGTACTGCAAATCGCTCTCTCGCAGGGCTTCTTCGGCCCGCTTGCGATCGGTCAAATCCCGCATGGCGCCCACAACGCGCAAGGCATTCCCCAGCTCGTCGCGCGCAATGTAGGATCGGTCGTTGATATAGGCCCAATCGCCATCCGCCCGGAGAAGACGGTAGTCGCAAGCCCAACTCGACGCGTCGCCGCCGATCGCCTTGCCAAGGCCGCCGGCGGCACGTTCGCGGTCCTCGGGGTGGATACGGTCGCTCCACCATTTCCAGAAATCCGGCATCTGCGCCGGCTTCCCGTAGAGAGCCGAGTATGTCTCGTTCCAGCTTACGGTTCCGGTCGCAAGGTCGACGTCCCATATTGCGTCGTTCGTTGCCTTGCTGGCAAGGCGGAACCGCTCCTCGCTCTGCCGCAGAGCCTCCTCCATTTGCTTGCGCTTGGTGATGTCGATGTTGACGCCCATCACCCGCAGAGGCTCCCCCTCTACATTCTTGAACACCTGCCATCGCCCTGCGAGCCAGTGGATACTGCCATCGGGCCAGATCACTCGCCATTCTCCCTCGGCAGGCGCTCCAGTCGCGTAGGATTCCGTTATCTGCTGCGCGGCTCGCACGCGGTCCTCGGGATGAATAAGATCTTCCCAGCCAGACCGTGTCCGTGGAAAGCTGCCCGGCGCCAAACCATACATCGCTTCGAGCTCGGGCGTCCAAATGTCCTCGCCCGTCTTAATATTGCAATCGAACGTGCCGATGCTTGCAGCCCGCTGCGCGAAGCGCAGCCGCTCCTCGCTCTCGAGTAACGCGTCATCGCGCCGCTTTCGATGGGTCAAATCGCGGTATACCGAGACTACCGAGGTTACTCTCCCATCGGGCCCGTGCTCGGCAATGCATCGCGTCTCGAATAATCGAACGCCGGTCGCCGTCGGGAATGAACCTTCAGTATTCAACGTTTGGCCGGATTCGAATACGCCGCGGACACGCTCTTCCCAAATGCGCGCAAACGGATCCGGCACGCCAAGTTCTCGATTAGTCCGGCCAATGATCGCCTCGGGAGACAGCGCCATCAATTTGGCAAAGGCGGAATTGACATAGATATGGCGATTCTCCCGGTCCACTCTATCGATGGCGTCGGTGGAGTGCTCCGCTAAAGTCTGAAAGGCTTCTGCCGCGCTTCCCATGCCGGTTACCTTCGGAACTTCCAAATTATAATTCATGCCTGGAAGCCGGTATAGTCCCAAGATGACATCGGCGAGATCGCGGTGAGTCTTTCGTTTAGAATAACCAGCCCGATTGTGATTTAAAGCATAACTTTGCCGTTTGGCAAGCTTATGCTTTAATTGGGCGCGATTACATCGCAGGCCCGCGTGAAATTGGGGTTTCTACCTCGGGAACCCGAGGGCTTGTCGTGCTTCACGGACTGCGCAGGTGATGGTCTTCCATTCGCTGCAACACCCCGCTGGTAGGCGATCAACAATTTGTTGACGGACGGATAGAGGCCCAGTGCCTGGAGCTCTGCAGCAATATTGCGGACATCGAGAGACAGTTGTTCTCGCCGTTGCGCTGTCACCGACGAAACCCACTGACGATAGTGCTCCGCGATAGCTTGTCGCACGGCGGGAAAGTACTTGTTCATGAAGAATACCGTTATGCCAAGGCGCTTGCAGACATCTAGCAACGACGGCGCCGGGCTTTCACTGAGTGCCGCTGCTGCTCTTCTCTCCAGATCTGCTCTGCGTTCAATAACGTGGGACCTGTGCCGCGCGGAGAGTTGCTCGCACAGATCCGGTTCATGCGCCCGCAAGACGTTTGAGCTCGAGTAGCCCAGGCGACCGCTCAGTTTCGAAAGCGTTGGTGCGGGATGTTCGTGGAGGGCGTCTTCCAGAGCCCGCCGCATTTTGTCCGGTTCGTCTTGCTTCGCCAGCGCGATCTTTTCACCGATTGCCCGACACAGTTCCGGATACTTCTGATGGACGTATCCGTCGTTCGAGTATCCAAGGCTCGCGGCGATCTGATGAACCGAGGTCGGCCTGTTCGACTGGAGCGACTGCTCCAAGATCTCCTTCAACTCGGGCAGCTTCGCAAATCCTGATTGCTCCCGGCTTCCTCCACCAATGGCTTCGGCCGGACTGCCGATGTCTGGCAGCGATCCTGTGGCAGAGTTCTCGGTCGGCTTGATAGAGCCTCTCGGTATTTGTGTAGCCCAAACTTCGCGCAATCTCCGATAAGGTGCGCGGAGCGGATTCATCAAGAGCTGCGAGCAGAGCTTCCCGGAGTTCGCTCGCATCCGAGATGGCGATACGGCCCGATTGCCGGTGCGGGCAAAGGCTTCCTTTGCGGCAACGATGTGCACCGGTGTCAGGCCCCGACGGAGCGAATAGGCTCGAAGCGGGAACATTCAAGAAACAGCAGGTTCGCAGCAGGTTCTCAAGCCGAGGAACCGTCGCGCCCTCCAACCAATTCTGGAGAATGCTGTGTGGGCACCGAATGTGCTGCGCCAAGGCAAGGACATTCCCACCTGTGACCTGATCGAGATAGGCAACCAAGCTCCGACGCAACGACTCCCGGGCAGCACCTGGGTCGACCGACGGAAGCATCGCCAGCAAACCTTCCACCTGGGTGCTCGACCACAGCTGTTCTTCAGTGGTTGCCGAACCGGAGAGCGCCTGTTTGCGATCAGTGTCCGATTCGCCCAACCAACCGTCGCAGACCTCGCAGTATCCCGGCCGGGAGAACACGCCGAGCGGGCTCAGGCTACGTGCACAATGGCGGCAAATGCTATCGAGCGGCCGGGCGTGGACCGTGCAATGGGATGCCAGCGCGATTGCCCAGAGAAGCGGCTCATATACGATCTGTCCGTTCGCCCGCCATTGCTCGAAACACAGCATGCACCACGCCCGGCGTTGGCGAAATAGGTGGTCTGGAAGTGCATGGCGGAACGGAAGGAGAGTGAGGCATCGTAGATCTCGGCGGGTCGTCGCGGCCTCGAGAGCGTCTACCCACGTGGCGGCGCGGTCCGTAACGCCGTTGATCGCATAGCTGCAAGCGCGGAACCCATGCCCGTCGACTCTGGCAGCCTTGGCCCCGGCGGTGACGATCCCACCCTTGGGACTCGCCAGATCCGAGAGTAGTCGGCCTACAAGGTCTCCTACGCTTACCGAGTGCGCCTCGGCGAGCCGGGCCACGTACCCGGTCAGACTCTCAACCAGACTGGTGCCGATGCCAACCGGTCGCAATGAATAGAGCTGGCTCCTCTGCGGCACCGGCGGGCTTGATAGCGACCAAGACTCAAAGGGCTGCTGCATTTGCGCTCACTGGTCCTACAACGTCACGTGTCGGCAGGCGCTGGCCGGGTCGCCGGTATTTGGCCGACGGATACAATTCCTTCGAATCTGACTTGGCTGCGGGCACGCTCAAACCGAGTCGACCACGAAGCCGCACCACGGCCTGGCTGCTTTCATTTAGCTTGAGTTCGCCATCGGCAGTCTCCGCGTGCATTTGCTCGCATTGAGCGATGGACAGGGCTTGGGCTTCAAGATTGGCTCTGGTCAGCCGCCCACCCTTTCGAGCCGCCACCGTGGCCGTCCGCACCAGCCATTCCTTCAGCACGCCGATGCAGCCGAGGCTCCGCTCGTATAGGAATTCCCAGTCCCTCACGAGGTCTGGCCGGTCCTCAAAGGGAAGTTCCTTCTCGAAGGACCGAACAACATTGATAAATGTTTGGCGATCGTCTGAATCTTCGGCATGGTAGCGAGCCAGGTGAACGTCGATGCTTCGTCTGCTGAGTTGACCATTCAGATTTCGAAACGCGAGAAGGTCGTAGGTCCCGAGCAGCACATGCACAGTTTTCGTCTGGTTGGCAATAGATTTGACCACGTCCAACTGATCGAGAAGGCGGCGGCCCGATGGGATCTTGCCGAGGTGTTGGGCTTCATCGATCATGATCGCGACAGGCCTGCGATAGCGGACAGCCTGCTCTACGGCGTATCGGTACTCTGTGCCGACCGCCTTCGACGGTGGCATGAACCGCGGAATGGAGGCGCCAGGCGACCCCTCCGTTGGACGATCCAGCTTGTGGTCGATCAGTGGCTCGTCAAGCTGGTGAAGGAGTCGCTTGTAGTGATCGCGCCAATTAAAGCTGCCGGACTCCGGAGCTACGGCTTCCACACTGACTACTGGAATCCGGGTACAGTCTTCGCGGAGTTCGCTCAACATTTCCGCTGTAATCAGCTGTTCAGTTTTCAGCCGCAATGTTGTCTTGCCGACCCCGGTCGGCCCAAACACAAAAATGAGCGAATTCGGTTCGGCCCCGCGGATCGCATTCACCAGCGCCTCTTTGGCCTCCACAAGCCGGGGATGCGCGACAGTAAAGGTTCGAAATCGCTCGAGCCGCGAGTCAGAATCGTCCGGTTTCCGAGACGGGCTGGCTGCCATCAGAAGTCTCCGTAAACCGCTGTCGCCTCGGGCTGGCCAACCAGTGATGGCGCCGACGAAGGCATTCCAGGCTTACATTCCAGGCAGCCCTCTGGATCCGGCGGATCGCCTGAAACAACTACGGGGCCGTTGTTTCGGATTGACTTGCTTTCGCGGTCACGCAGACGCTGTACGAGACACTTTTCTTCCGCTTCGGCTGACCCAAGAAAATCCGCCAGCTTCCGAGCCGTCAGCGTGAATCGCTCCTGAGAATGCAACTGGCGTCGTCGGCGTACCTCCTTCGACGCCAACATCACTTCCTTCTCCGAACGGTCTTTCAGCACCAGATGGTGCTCGGAACAGCACTCCATCCATCGGTTCTTCACGAAGGCATAGGCTATTCCGATATCAAATGGATCGTACCGGACGGCGATCTCGTGACCCTCAATCGTGGGATCGCGGAATGCTTCCGCCCAGTAGTAAATGTGATTGATAATGATCCCACGCCCCGGTGACACCTTCGCTGTGCCGCGCGGAGTTGTCGGAAGGGTAGCCATTAAGAACGCTTGATCGTACGCAATCACTCTGTTTGGGCGGTGGCCCGTGCTTTCAACGCCGGCGAGATATGCTTCTCTCGGGCTTTGTCCAAGCGCGGGGTGCCCGATGGTGTCGTAGATCTCGAACAGGAACATCGAGAGGTAATCGTAAAGGCAACCAAGGGTCCAGGCCGCCTGTCCGACAGGTGCGTTGCCCTTCGTGACCTGGCGGACGTTGCGCGTGATCTGAGTGTTGCCGCGTAGGTTGTGAATAAACTGAGTGTTCGTGGTGCCGAATAGCCGCTCGCAAACGGAGCCAAAACGGGCTTTTGCCGGAGGGCGTGTCTTTTTGGTGCACTCATAGCGGGCCAGGAGCGTTTCAAAATAGGTGCCCTGGAACTCTGGGCCACCATCGATGACGATGATCTGAGGGAGGCGGCCACCGCGTCGGACACAGTCCCGAAGAATCATCATGCAGGACCGGTAACTCGGAGCATCGAACGTCAAATAAAGCGCGAGACAACGCCTCGAGAAGGCATCGGTGAGTATCGTCATCCAAGGTCGCCCGAGTGGACGGCCTGTGTCGGAGCAGACGACTTCAACATCCAGTTCGGTGTGGTCGATGTGGCCGATCTCGAAGGGGCGGTCTCCATGGCGTGGCGTAGTCGGCTCCAACTCGAAATAGAAAGATGCGTGGGTATAGGCAGCGCGCCGACCTTGCCGCTTGAGCGTTTGTTCGAAGACCGGCCGCGTTCGCACGGCAGCGCAGAACGTTACGTAGCTCGGCGTAACGACGCCGCGCTCGTCGCACTTTCGCTTCAGCGCCGCCCAGGACGCGACCATCGTCTTTTGCTTGAGATTCTCGTAGTCAGTGTCGACAAACTCAGTGAGCAGCTTTTGTGATTCCTCGGGCAAACGGCTGGTTCGGTTTCCTTTGGCTCCGGTCTTCGGCAGTAAACCCACGTACCCGTTGCCATACTTGTCTTTTGCAAGCCGATACTGCGCGATCCAGAAACGCAGCGTCCTGGCCGGAATAGGAAAGGGCGCTTTCTCTCCCCCCAGGTGACGTTTCACAAGGTCGTAGCGCCGGTTCGCGGCGATTAGGTCCTGCTCGCTGGCCCCCGCCAAAAGCCGGAACGCATCACCGTGGATATCTGGGGTCTGGTTAGAGCGGGCACCGATTCGACCGCTTACCGTCGCGCCTTCCCCGTCGTCGCGACACGCGCGTTGGTACGCGCCAGCAGTTTCTGAATTCGCAAAAACGCGAACTTGCTCCGGCTCGACGATCGCAGCAGCGCTGAGATCCACGTAGGCGCCGCCGGTGGCGATCAGCAAGTAGATCTCGTCTGTGTTCGGAACTCCGCCGGCCCTGTCCAACAGTTCGTGCAGGAGAATCCCCGGCTTTGCTTCGATCGCAGCCATAATGGCCGGGTCGACAAATCCCGCCGAACCTGCAGGGTCACATCGTAGGTAGTCTTCCAGGAACGTGAGGTTTCGCTGGAGATTCCAGTTGATCTCCGCTGACGACCATACCCGATAGTCCAAGCCCAATGGCGAGCCGTGCGCTTCGCCGGCGGGCAGCGCCATTTGCCGCTGCCATCGCGAAGGTAGCGGTTTGGAGTCCTGATGGCCAGTTTTGGAAGATCCTCTGAGGATTTGCATTCCACCCACCCCGCAGAGTCTTGGCGGATTACGAAGTAGTCCGGTGTGTGCATGACCGAAACGCGTCGTCCGTTGGCCGCGTGATAGGCGAGCGGAATAGAGGGCGGTTGGTCGTAATACTCCAGCACGCCAGGATCGTGCTCCATCTCGTAGACGAGCGGCAGTTCAACTCGATGACTCTCGAACTGGATGGTGAGCCCCATCTTGCGGCTCGGATATCGGCCGGAGACGTTATCGCGACCGCCACCAACACGGCGAGTTGGATTACGAGACCTTACCTCGGCGATGGCTGATTGCGTCGTCTCTGCCAGCGCGAGCCGTCTACACCAACCCAAGAAGTCACCCTCGTTGAGCACTCGCCACCTCCGGGCCGGGGCATCAGGCGCGCGGCCGGTTACTTTCGGTTTCGCAAAATGCGCTCATTCTTCAGCGCCAAAGTGTACCTTCGGCCGGCTTCAGTCATGAGTTTCTGAAGATCGCGGCCGTTGCGGATGGCCCGTTCCAAATCTCCGGCCAGGTCGTCTGGCACGTAGATGGAAAACCGGCGATCCCCCTTGCGACCATACAATGCATAACTGGAGTGTCCTCGGCCGGACTTGCAATCCTGGCAGCCCTTTCGGATGCAGGGACTCTTCCGCAAGGACAAAGATCCAACGGCCACCGGCCAGAGATCCCGAACTGCTCCCTGAAACCAGAGTCTGACCTGTTCTCGTGGTTTCTGTTCGAGCCATTGTATAGGTGCATAGTAGCACACATACATTTCGATACAAGACAGAATCGATAGGCAAAGATTTTTAGACGCTGAACTGTCCGGCGCTACGGGTGGGCCGCCGCCGGGGTATGGGGTGGAATCGTCTCCTGTTCGATCACATAACCAATCGCGGCATAGCCCTTCAGCCTGCGCTCGTACATCCTGGCCAGCATCAGAACGTAGTTGTCCACATAATCGTAGACCTGCACGAATCGCTTGTTGTCGTGGAGACGATGCAACCGGCCCACATACTGCTGCAGCGTGCCCTTCCAGGAGATCGGCATGGCCAGGAATAGCGTGTCCAGACGCGCGTCGTCAAACCCTTCTCCGATGTAGCTTCCCGTCGCCAGAATCACTCGCGATTCGTTTTCCGGCACTGCCGCCAGGGCCGCCGCTATTTCCCGACGCTGCTTCTTCCCCATGCCGCCCTTCAAGACGAAGACGTGCTTGGCAACACCTGCAAGCTTGGCTGCGAAATACTGGAGATGCTCCGTCCGGCCGGTCAGAAGCAGCGGGCACCGTCCCGATTCTACGGCGCGCACGATGTCGTTGGCGATCATCTCGTTGCGCGGGGCATCATTCGACGAGCGCGGCGTAGATGTCCTGGATCGTGACCTCGGTGAGTTCCGGCGCCATTCGAAACTCCGTGTGGCGGGGAGTCACCTTGTGCTCGAAGGGCGTCGTTTCGGTCATCGTCCGGGCGCTCATGCTGAACCGCACGGGGCCACACTGCATGTAGATGATCGGATGGTGCCCGTCCTTCCGCGTCGGCGTGGCGGTCAGACCGACAACATACTTGGCCTTCACCTGCCTCATCACCTGTTCGAACGTGAAAGCGGATATGTGGTGGCATTCATCGACGATCACCTGGCCGTACTCAGCAACGAAGTCCTTCACTTCGTCTTTTCGGTACAGGCTTTGAATGACGGCGACGTCCACGCAACCCGTCCGGTCCGTTTTGCCGCCACCGATATGCCCGATCGATTTGGCGGGCAGATCCAAGAACATCCCAAGGCGCTCCTGCCACTGATCGAGCAACTGCTGCCGGTGAACCACAACCAGAGTGTTGACCTTGCGTTTCGCGATCAGCCACGCCGCAACGGCGGTTTTTCCGAACGCCGTCGGAGCGCAGAGGATGCCTTCGTCGTGGGCGGTGATCTTCGCGACGGCTTCCTCCTGGAACGGCCGAAGCTGACCCTGGAACTCCGCTTCAATCGCCGTGCCCGCGTACCGTTCGTCCCGAACTTCGGGCCGGATCTTGTGCGCCTCGAGAAGAGCCAAGGTCTCCGTCAGACATCCACGAGGCACGGCGATGTGCTGGGCGAATTCCTGGCCGCATGCGATCACACGCGGCTTGTCGTACGTCGAGAGCCGCATGGCCTGAGCCTTGTAGAACTCCGGGTTCTGAAATGCTGCCAGCCGGAGTAGCCGATTCAGCATGGCTGGCGGCAGATCCTTCTTTTCCACGTAAACAAGATTCGCGCGAACGATCTGAACAGTCTTTGGCAGCGGCCCTTCGATCGGCCGCTCCTTCCGCTTGCGGGAAGGCGGCAAGGTCCACGGGTCTTGTGCCTCCTCATCATCGGCGATGCTCATCCGGACTCCGATCAGGTCGCCTTTGCGCTGAGCTTCCGCGACGATCTCCTCCGCGGCGTCGGCCGGCATTCGTCGAATCGTCGAAAGGAACTGCCATTGATCGGGGTACGGGTGGAAGTCGGAGTCAATGAATACGCTGTTGCCCGCCTTGCGCGGCGCAAACTGCAAGCGGGAGCGCAATCAGGTTCCCGAACCCTCCCTTGGGCATCGTGTCCTGGTTGGGGAAAAAGCGATCGTAGGAATCAAGGCCGACCTGATGCCTGCGCTCCATGGTTCGCGTGAGCAGCACGCATCCGAGTTTGCGCGCGGTGATCGCCGGCAACGCACGATCAAAGAAGATCCAAATGTGGCCGCCCTTCCCGGAACGAGAACGCTCCAAGGCAGCGGGCACGTTCAACTCCTGGCAGGTCTCCAGGAAAGCCAGGGAGTCATACTCCCACGTCTTCTTGTCGAAGTCTGCCGCGAGAAACCAGCACGTTTCGTCTGGCAGGAGAGGGTACACGCCAACGGTTTCCTTGCCCAGGAGGTGGTCCTCGATGACGGCGTCGGTCAGCGGGAGGAACTTCCGTGTCTTCTGGTCGACTTTCTTCCGCTCCTCCGGGCGGCTTTTGTTGATGGCCTTCCAGTCCTTTACGACCGCCGGCATATATCCGTGCCGGCCATCATCATTCTCCCATCGCCGTGCGTAGACATCTTCTCTCCCGCGAAACAGGCTTCGAAACAGCGCGATTCTCTGTCTGGCGCGCTCCTCCTTGTCCACCGGCGGCGCCGGCTCGACGGTTTTGGTTGGAGGTGGATTCTCTGGCGCAAGTTGCGGAATCGGAATGCTGTGAACCGCCAGAAGCCGCCGCAGGCGAGCATTTTCCTCGCGGAGACGAACATTTTCCTGCTCTGGAGGTTCGAATGGAAGAGAGTCTGAACCGTTCTCGGTCATACCGCGTTCACCGCTCTGTGCGTTGTGCCAGCACTTCTTCGAGGAACTCCTGAACACCCGCAAACACCGCGGCGACATCAGTCGGGAGCCCGCATTCCTCCGCCAGGGCCTGAAACGGGATCTGCCAATCCGCTGGCGGCGGAACCAAGCTCGCCGGCAAATCGTGCGTTCCTCTTCTCTCAAAGGTCAGACGCAAAGCTTCCAGAATCCGCTGCTTATCCAACCCACCTGATCCGATCAGAAGAGCCAGGTCCACCAAGTCCTTCACCCTGCTGTTCGCCGCGTTCCGCGGGAGCGTGTAGGCGTGAATCTTCTCGGCGAACTGCTGTTCGCGAGCGATCATCAGGACACGCGACGATTCGATGCCGGCGAATCCCAACCAGTCCCGGCACACGATTGTTTCCAGCGGTCGCATAACCACGTCACCAACGCCCGCGTCCAGGTGGAATCGGGCGAAGATCCGTTCGTCCATTCGAGCTTCGACCGGATAGCGGGCGCCGCCGTACGGCGCCGCGGTCAAATCCATGACAGGCGGTCCGACCGCAAACTCGAACCAGTCGCCGAGAGAGATGTCGGCCGCGCTCTGCAGCATCTCCCGAACGATCTGGTTCTGGTCGCCGCCGGCGGATGCCGCGACTCGCTGCACCGTCAGGTCGATGTCCACCGTTGATCGAGCCGCCTTGAAGCGTAGCTCCAGCGCATAGCCGCCCTTCAAAACCCAGGGCGCTGATTCTTCCCGGAACAGCCTTGCCAGCAGACGGTCGAATGATACCTGTCGCCGGAGGCGGTTGGGGTCGATCTGATCGGTCAGAGATGCCCTCTTCAGGCGTTCTTCCAAAGCCCTTCGGAATGCTCCCGCCGTCGCATATGTTCTGGGTGACGGCATTATGCAACTCGCCGCAGCGCTTCCTCAACGAACTTGCGCGCAGATCCGCTCATTCGCGCGTTCCGAATCTGTTGACGAGTAATCAGACCACGATCAACAGCCTGCCTGAGCGCCTGGCGGATGAAGTTCCGCTCGACCGTGCCGGCCTCGATCAGGTCGAGAATCGCCCGCAGAGGGCGAGTGAACTTGAAGCCCTGAGCGGTCTGTACGTCACTCTCGGGCAGATCGGCATAGTGCAGTACGAGGATGCCGGGAATCTCGCTGTTGCGCCGGAAGTCCGTCGGCACGGTCATGTGGAGCTTCGACGGATTCAGATCCGACAGATCGTAGAGGCTGAGCGCCGTATGGTGGCTGTATACACCCTCGACTTCCTCATTCCGGTTCCGGGACCACAGCGCCCAAAGTACGAGTTCGGGCCGGTCTGTCGTCGGAAACAGGGCGAGCCGGTAGATACCGCGGTGCTCGCGGATCCAGTTCCCGACCTGGACGTGGTACGGATGGGTGTTTTCGGCGAATCCGGCGGCCTTGGCCTGCTTCGTGGTGAAGAAGCCCTGCTGCTGCTCGGCGATCTCAAAGAGCCGCCGCGATGCTTCGCGGTGAGACTGGGCCATAACACAATACTACAACTTTCTTGGCACTCCATCAACCAGCATGAGCGGGGGCCTGCCTCCGATCCGGACTGCAGTTCCGGCAAGGTTATGCTTTAGGCTCGTGTGCTGGCGGACATGGCCACCCACCAAGAATCAATAACTTGAAGGGAATTGAGCGGCAACATTATGCTTTAAAACCGGCAAGGTTATGCTTTAAACCACACGTTACTCTTGGCCGCCCAGACCCCGCAGCCCGCAGCCCAAACTCAGGCGCCCGAAACGAAGGCCACCGAAATACTTCGCAAAGCTCTCGAGTCCAAAAACCCCGATACTCGCAGAAACGCCGTCGTCGCCCTCAGCCTCGCGAGCGGCAACGACCCGCTGTACAAGCGTCTGGAACTGATGCTGGACGACAAAGACGTCCTCGTCCGCCTCGCCGTCGTATCCGCCCTTGCCGACGTCAAAACTCCCGACGCCATCAAAGCCCTCGAAACCGCGCTCAACGACGAAGTCCCCGAAGTGAGCTTCGCCGCCGCCAAGGCCCTTTATGCGCTCAACAATCCCGAAGGCAAAAAGGCGCTGCTCGCCATCCTGGAAAAAGAGACCAAAGCCAATTCCAGTTTCCTCACCCGCGAAAAGCGCACCGCCCTGCGCATGATGCACACGCCCGCCACCGGATTCCTGTACGCCGCGCGCATGGGCGCAGCCTTCTCCGGCGTTCCCGGCCTCGGGTTCGGCATCGCTTCCTTTCAATCCATCATGTCCGATGTCAACGTCCCCGGCCCCGTCACAGCCGCCCTCTTACTCGGTCGCGAAAAAGATCCCGAAACCATCAACGCCCTGAAAGAAGCGCTCAGCGACAAGGATTGGCGTCTGCGCGCCGCCGCCGTTCATTCCCTCGCGCTGCAAGACGATCCTTCCATGCGCAAAATTCTCGACCCCATGATCGAAGACGACCGCGAAGAGTTTCGCTTGCGCGCCGCCGCCGCGATGCTCCGCTTGTCGGCCGTCGAAAAAGCGCAACGGGAGCGCAAACCGCCCGCGAAGAAAGCCCCGGCCAAAAAAGCGCCGGCCAAAAAGAGCTAAGAAGGCAACCGCATTGCCATCGGCGCCGCCGCGGCGTAGCCTATCAGCATGCGCCATCGATCCTTGCGCCTCTTGCTTCCTCTCTTCGCCGTTTCCTATAGGCACAGACCGCAGCGTGGAAAGACGAAGGCATCGTCCACACCGCCAATTCGCCGCATGCCAAGCTGCACGACGTGCCCATCCGCGCGGTCACCATCGGAGACGGCTTCTGGGGGGAGCGGCGCAAGACCAACGTCGAGTCGAGCATCCCCTCCATGCACGACCTCATGATCCGCGACGGCCGCATGGAAAACTTCCGCCGCCTTTCCGGCAAGAGCTCCGTGCCGCAAAAAGGCCGCGTCGCCTCCGACACCGACATCTATAAGTGGACCGAAGGCGTCAGCTTCACGCTGCAATCGGGCGATCGTCCCGGCTTCGCGACGAAGTATCCAGCATGGTCGACGACGTCGTGGCCGCGCAGGAACCCGGCGGCTATCTCAACACCTACTTTCAGGGCGACCGCGCGCCTTTGCGCCTGCAATGGGTCGCCACCGGCGGCGGCCGCGGCGCCCAGTCCACCCAGGAAACCGGCCACGAGCTCTACACGCTCGGTCACATGCTGCAATCCGCCATCGCCTACTACCGCGCTACCGGAGACCGCAAACTGCTCGACGCCGGCATCCGTGACGTCAACAATTTCGTTTTGAAAGATTACGGCCCCGGGCCGAAAGAAGCCCCTCATCTCCGGCCATCCCGAAATCGAGATGGCGCTGGTCGAGCTCTACCGCATCACCGGCGATAAACACGACCTCGACTTCGCCGGCTACATCCTGCACGGCGATCCCGAGCGCATCCCCCTGCGCCCCGATCGCTACATCTACATCTTCAGCGGCATCCCGTTCACCTCGCGCACCAAGCTCGAAGGCCACGCCGTGCGCGCCATGTACGCCTGCAGCGGCGCCACCGATTATTTCCTCGAAACCGGCGATCCGGCTTATTGGAAGACGCTCGAAGCGCTGTGGAAAGACCTGGTCGATTCCAAGCTCTACATCACCGGCGGGGTCGGCTCGCGCATCGCCGGCGAAGCGTTCGGCGATCCCTACGAATTGCCCAACGCCGCCGCGTATTCCGAAAGCTGCGCCGCCATCGGCAACATGATGTGGAACTGGCGCATGCTCGCCGCCACCGGCGAAGCCCGCTTCACCGACGTCATGGAGCGCGCCCTCTACAACACCATCAACGCCGGCATGTCGCTCGACGGAACGCAATACTGCTACCGCAATCCGCTCGAATACACGCCCGGTTCGGGACGCCCATCCGCAACCCCTGGTACGACACGTTGTGCTGCCCGCCCAATCTCGAGCGCACCCTCGGCAGCATTGCCCGGCTACTTCTACAGCACCAGCCGCGAAGGCGTCTACGTTCACTTCTATGACAACAGTACGCTCGATTGGCATCTCGAAAACGGCGCCGGCCTCAAGATCGCGCAAAAGACCAACTATCCGTGGGACGGCGATGTCGAAATGACCGTATCGCCCGCGCAAGCCTCTGACTTCACCCTATATCTGCGCATCCCCGGTTGGTCGTCCGCCGCCAAAGTGACAGTCAACGGAACCGCTGTCAGCGGCGCAGTGGCCGGACAATATCTCGCCGTAAAGCGCCGTTGGGCCGCCGGCGACAAGGTGCGCCTGCAACTGGACATGACTCCGCAAGTCGTCACCGCCAATCCGCGCGTGCAAGACAATCGCGGCCGCGTCGCCGTCCAACGTGGCCCCCTGGTTTATTGCATCGAGCAATTGGATCAGCCTGGCGTCACATCGCTCACCGATCTCGCGCTCACGGTGGGAACCGAGCCCGGCAAGGAATTCCAGGAAGACATGCGCAAAAATATGCTCGGCGGCATCGTCGTGCTCCAACACGCCGGCGTCTACTTCGACAAGCCTCTCGCGCAGGAGCCTCTCTATCAGCCCTTCGCGAAAGACTCCGCCAAAGGCGGCCGCGCGGTCTCGGTAACGCTCATTCCCTATTACGCGTGGGCCAATCGCGAACCCAGCGCCATGCAAGTATGGATGGCCGCGCGCAGCCGCTAGAGCCTCATTCGTTTCGCATGGCGTTACCGGGTCCAGCGCCGCCGCGCGCCGCGCCGGTAGCCAGCACGCGAATAGCCCGGCGCGCCAACACCGCGCCCGCCGCTACGAACATTCTCGGATCGTAGGCGCATCGAGAAAGTGCGAACTCCCGAGCAATCGCGCGCCCGGTATCGCCAGCGCCGCGCCGCATGCGAGTCCCGCTGCCAACTGCCAGACACCGCGCCGCAGCACCAGCCCCAGAATGCTCCGCGGGGTCGCGCCCAGCGCCATGCGTACGCCAATTTCCTGTGTGCGGCTCCCCGTCGCCTGCGCGATAACCGCATAGATGCCAACCGCAGCCATCAGCAGCGCCATCGCCCCGAAAACCACAAAGATTGTTCCGAACACGCGCAGGAACCAGATCTGATGCTCGATGAACTCCGTCATCGTTTTCAAATCGGAGAGCGGCAAATCCTGGTCCATCCCCTGCACCAACTTCCGCAACTCGCCCGCAATCGCCAGCGGGTTCGACCCTCGCACCGCCAGGGCCATCGAACCGTACGAATTCTGGCGGTACGGCAGAAACATCAACGGGTCGGCCGACGCTTCCAGAAACTGCGTCATATCGCCCGCAACTCCCACCACCGAAATCCACTCGCTCGCTTTGTTCCCGTCATAGAGCCGGAATCTCTTCCCAACCGCTGCGCTGTGTCTCCAGTAGCGCGCCGCAAAGTCGCGCGTCACCACAGCCGCGAGTCTTCCCTCGGAGCCATCCATCGCGTTGAAGTCGCGCCCGCGCAAAATCGGCAAGCGGATGGTGTCGAAGTATCCTGTCGAAACCACTATCACGTTTGCGGACGGCCCATGCGACGGATCGTGCAGCGGCGCTTCTTCAGTCTCGAACCGCCGCGAGCCCGACCCCGTCAACGGCAGATCGCTGGCGAGAGCCGCGCTGCGCACGCCCGGAATCGCCGCCACGCGCGGAAGGAATTGGTCGAAGAAACGCCGCCGGCTGGCATCATCCGGGTAGCGCGTTTCGGGGAAAGTGATCCGTGCCGTCAACAGCCGGCCTCCATCCATCCACGGATTCACCTCCTGCTTATCCACGAACGTCCGCACAAACACGCCCGCGCCCAAGAGCAGCGTGAGCGTCAGCGCGAATTGAAACACCACCAGCGCGCTCGAAAGCGCACCCCCATGCCGCGTTCCCAAGTGCGCGTTCCATCTTTCAATGCGCCAATCACGTTGGCTCGCGATGACCGCAACGCCGGCACGCATCCGAACAGCAACGCGCTCAACACGCAGACAACAGCGAAATAGCCGCACACGCGGTAATCGACCCCGAACTGCACCCAATAAGGCTTTCCGACATCCTGCGTCGCCAGATCGAAGGCGTGCACGCCCAAGGCCGCAAGCCCCAATCCCGCCACGCCGCCTAGCAGGCTCAGCAACAAGCTCTCCACCAGCAACTGGCGCACGATCCGCCATCGCGATGCGCCCATCGCCGTGCGGATCGAAATTTCCCGCCGCCGTGTCAGCCCGCGTGCAAGCATCATATTCGCCACATTCGCGCAGGCGATCAGCAGGACAAAACTCACCGCTGCCATCATGAGCGAAAACACAAGCGCGATTTCATCCCCGTTGTAGCGTTGTTGAAAGGTCTGCACCAGCGCCGCTATATCCTTGTCGTCCTTCGGAAAGTCGCCGACAGTCGCCGGGAAGCGACGTCGAAATCCGCCGCTGCCTGTTCCAGCGGCACGCCGGGCTTCAGCATGCCGAACAATTGCAGCGGCCGGTGCGACCGGTCGTCGATATCGGCGCCCGCCTGAATCGGCATCCAGAGGTCTGCTGCCGAAGGAAAGCGGAAGCCCTCAGGCATCACGCCCACAATCTAAGCCGGCTTGCCGTTCACTCGCACCACCCGGCCAATCACATCGCGCCCACCGTAGCGCTCTTGCCACACGCGATAGCCAATAGCGCAACCGTCGCCGCGCCTGGCTTGTCGTCCTCAACGGAAGTCACGGCCTCGCACCGGCATGTCATGCAACATCCTGAAAAACCCGGAAGAAATGCTGAACACGCTGTAGCGCTGCGGCGCCACATCCTGCTCGCTCAGCGTCGCGCCGTCTTCCGACCCCGCTTCGAGCGCTTCCAGCGCACCCACATGACTCCTGTAATCGAGAAAATCCGGCCAGGACACGCCCATCCTCCGCCCGTCGCCCGCGGCGATTTCACATCGCGCGTCAGAATCGTCACCAGCCGTTCGCCTCCTGGCACCGGCACAGGTTTAAACAAGACCGCATCGATCAGCGTGAACACCATCGTATTCAGCCCGATTCCGAACGCCAGCGTCGCTACTACCGCCGCGCAGAACCATCGATTGGTGGAAATCATACGCAACGCGGAACGCAGGTCCTGTGGCATATCTCCCTACTACGTTCGCGCGGGCTGCCAAGTTCGCAGAAAATGCTTGCTACGATATTTTCGCCATGACGAAGACCAACGCCGCCCGCATGCTCGACGCCGCCGGCGTGCAATATGAGCTGCGCGAATACGAAGTCGACGATCAGCACCTCGCGGCGCCCGAGGTCGCCGCAGCCATCGGCATGCCGCCCGAGCAGGTCTTCAAGACTCTGGTCGCTCGCGGCGACCGCACCGGCGTCGTGCTCGCGGTGATTCCCGCCAACGCCGAGCTCGATCTCAAGGCCCTAGCCAAAGCCAGCGGCAATAAGAACATCGATCTGGTCCCCGTCAAGGAAGTGCTTGCCTTGACCGGCTATGTCCGCGGCGGCGTCTCTCCCGTGGGCGCGAAGAAAGCCTATCCCCTCTACATCGATGAAACGGTCATTCTGTGGGACGCGATCTCTGTCTCAGCCGGCATTCGCGGCTGCCAGATGATTCTCGCCCCGGACGATCTCGTCCGCGTCACCAGCGCCGTCACCTGCGAGATCGGAAAGCTGCCGTGAGCTATCGCGCAGCCGGCGCCGCGCGCGTATAGAAGGCTGCCAGGTCGGTCTTCAACTGCTTCAGCGCGTCCACATTCAGATAGATCATGTGGCCGGATGGATAGTATCCGAACTGCATGTTGCTCCGCAGCTTCGGGTCTAGCTCCATATGGGCCAGATCGTATTCGGTGATGAAGAATGGCGTTGCCAGGTCGAATAATCCGTTGGCCGAATAACCCTCAGATGCGGATTCTTTCGGATCGCATCCGCCAGGTCGCCAGCCACATAAGCTTCCCGCATCGCCTGGGCTGCGCCCCGGCCACCGCCGCCACCCCCCGCCGCCGCGGCGAGCCGGTGGGAGTGATCCCAATTGCTGATTGATGCCGGGTCCGCTGGGAAAGTAAGTTTCTTTCGTCGTGTACTTCAGGTCGCGGTCCAGATAGTCGTGGAAGGCCGTGACAAAGGCCCCGTAATTCCAGTGCTCGAGGGATCGTATCCCGGGTTTTCGCCGGCCGCGTCGATGTCGCTGCCCTCGAACCTCGCGTCATAGCGGCCCAGGATCATCCGCTTATCGCGCATCAGTTCCTTGCGGAACCGGGTCGGGCTCACGCGCAGATTGGCTTCCTTCAGGTATTGCACGCTCAGGCCCGTGTAGCCTGCCAGTTTGGCGGCAATCGAATCTTCCTGCGCCTGCGAGATGTTGTGGCCCAGCGCCAGCGCCTCGGAATATGGGCCGCGGGCGAAAGCGCGGACCTCATCCAGAAACGCTTTCTCGTCCTTGCCCTTGTGTGAGATCTTCTCGAAATGCCAGGCGATCGCAGCGTAGGAAGGCAGGTAGCCGATATATTCGGTATCGCTTCCCGGAGCATGCGTGTAATAGTTCAGGATGGTGGACATCAGGATCACGCCGTTCACGGAGACGCCTGCATTCTCCAGCACGTCCGCCAGCACCGCCGAGCGCGTCGTGCCGTACGATTCGCCAAACAGAAACTTCGGCGAGTTCCAGCGGTGATTCACGCTCACGTACCGCTCGATGAATTTGGCGAATGCCCGTGCATCCTGATCCGTCCCGGCGAAATCGCGGACTGTTCCTTTTCCCACGGGCCGCGAAA
>CAVPSN010000024.1:0-8010 GCA_963708385.1 Bryobacterales bacterium
GTTGGCCAGAACGCCAAATGCGCCGGTCGGCAAACAGCCGCTCCGACGCATCAGCGTTCGCTAGCGACAACCTGGGATTCGCAAGATGTTGCGCAGCCTTCCGGCCCTGCCGCCGGGCCGGGCACTCCTCGGGCGCGGAGAACGCTTGCGACCCACTGCAAAATCGGAGGTATCTGCGTCACGATATAACGCGAAGTCAATTAGGAGGGAGACAAACTAGCCCCCGATGGGCTTTCCCCGGATCAGTCTCTGTGGAGGCAGCCGGCCCGACCGGATTATCGAGCGGACAATCGTATCGAAGTCTTCTTCGAAGGTCGCACGCGCGGAGCTCTGGACCTTCCGCGAGGGAACAGGAAAAGCCTCGCGTAGCGTCTTGTTCACGCTTGTGATTGGGAAATATTCGGGGTCGAATCGTCCTCGCCACGCAAGCAGGGCGCGATGGTTTCTATGCTTCGGATCGAAGAGGGCTTCGAGATACCGATGGTAGCCTCCCATGCCTCCCACGTCTTCCGGAGGCGCGCTCCGTTCGCCCGCTATACAAACCGGGTATCGTTTTGCGGGGCGTCGCGGCACAATCGACTCCACCAATATATCGTGCCGCCAGTTGTCACCGAAATCGTAGATGTATTGGAAAGTCGATTCCCCGCCTGCCAAAAGAAGCTTACCCAATCTCACCCGGCGTTCGTCGATGACGGCGCGGCCAAAATGATGATCTTCCGGGTCCGGCTCCGCATAAACATTTCCTGCAATTCTGAATTCATGCAGGTGGCAGTTCTCCCATCCCATGACGATTTGCAAAGCGCGATGCAACCGCGGCAACGTCGTCTCTGACGAAATCAATACGCCTCCAAATTAGAGGGTGGCTCCCGGAGAGGGAGACCTTCAATTGAAAAATTGGCAGCCTTGCTCTTTCCAATATTTCTTAGGTTACTACGGCCGATGGCGACCCTCCGCGCCTGCGCGGATATCGTGGCGTCGTCCCGTGGGTGGCGGTGCCGGCCTGATATGTCCGTGTGCCAACCCTGCCGTCCATTCCCCTAGATAGGCATCAACAGTTCGAACGCGAGCCGCGGCCACCGGCGCACGCCTCGATCAAAGCTGATCAGACGAGAATCTGCCTCTATAGCGAACGCAGCCAGATAGGCATCAGTCCAGGTGCTGCCGCTGGCGGCACTGATGTTCATCAAAGACAGCCAGGCGTTCTCGATATTCGGAGGTTCCGGCGCGAAGCGCACACGCTCATCGGCAAGCAGTTGACGGTAGACCGCGATCGCCTCGGCCGGCGCCAGAATATCTTCACCCATTACTTTCGGGTTGGTCAGAAGGCGGAGGAAGGCCATTTGGGTGACGCGGCAGAAAGAAATCGGAGCAGAAGTGGAATCGAACCACTGGCGGACAGTAGCATGATGTTCATGCCGATCCGATACGGCCGCGATCCAGACGTTAACGTCGGGAAGGCAGGCGGCGTCAGCCGAGAATTTCATCGATCTCAGCGTTAGTCAGCGAATGTAATGAACCCGGGCGGCTCGACCGGATGAGCGGCAAGGACACACGGCCTTTCATCTCAGCGGGCATTGGTTCGTGTCCGATTTCTTTCTCAATCGCTTCGAGTATTACAGCTTGTATGGTCGAACTGCGCTGCTCGGCACGAGCCTGCAAGATCTCGAATACCGGCTCTGGTAGGTCGATCATGGCCCTCATGTCCAATAGTGTCGCATGCCCCGCCTGATGTCGTGGCGGCACAGCGCTGAGGGTTGCCCCAGGCCGCTCGCAAAATCGCTTGAACCGCGCCCGGAGAGGCATTTGAATCAGCCTTCGCCACGATATCGAAACGGTCTACATCAGGCGGCCGGCTTGAAGTTCGAAACTCTACGTTTCGCGAGATGCTGCTCGTGGCGAACTATAGTTTGTCGAAGCGAGTCCGCCGACAATCAGTTCCTGCCCAAGCAGATCGATGAGTCGACGCCGCCCGTACAAGTGCGCCGGTCAGTCCCCGAGAAAAGATGGGATCGACACTCACCCCAATCGGAGCCGCGCTTTTAGCAAATGTTTTGAATCCGCGGCTTGGGCGACTCATCATTCGTGCAGAAACCCTCGTGAATGCTGCGTACGTGCTGGAAGGCGAAGACTAGTGCGTATTTGAAACGTCAGCAGGCACTTTCAGGGCGAGCAGTCTCGTGGCGGGCTGGCGGTAGCAGTGCGTAACGCACGCGCCAGCAAAGCCAGAGCAAATAAGGAGGAAGAGGTGGGCAAGTCCAAGAATCCAGATGGGAGCACACGCCGAGAATTTACCAAGATCGCCGGTGCTGCGACCATCTCGGCGGGTATTCCCCAGATCGCCGCGGCACAAGATCCCAAGGTTGTACCCGATCGGAAAAAAGCACTCGACCATATCGTCGTAATCATGTTCGAGAACCGCTCTTTCGACAATTTGCTGGGGCGCCTATACGCGCCGGGCGAGGTCAAGCTCTTTGAAGGTGTGATTAACAAGGACCTCAAGAATCCCATTCCCGCGTGGGCCCAGAATGGAGCCAACCGCAAATTCGTGCCCTACGGCCTATCGGCGAACATGAATACACCGCGACCAGATCCGGGTGAGGAATATCCGCACATCAATACCGATCTATTTGGCATTCAGGATCCGAAGAACCGCTTCATGCCATTGGCGCGCATGGTCGCTCCTTTCAATGCGCCGGATTATCCGCGTCAACAGCCCACAATGGACGGGTTCGTCGCCGACTACATCAGTAGCTTTACCGCCGAAAAGAAACGGGAGCCAACTTACGAAGAGTACTCCCAGATCATGACGGGTTACACGCCCGAGCAGATGCCGGTCATCTCGACCCTGGGTCGTGACTTCGCGACCTTTGACCATTGGTTCAGCGAAGTGCCCTCGCAGACTTTCACAAACCGTTCCTTCTTCCACGCGGCGACGGCATCAGGATATGTGATCAATTATCCACCTGCAGATGCGTTTCCGGTCCACAACGCTGCTGAAACGATTTTTCAACGCTTAGAGTCGAAGGGTCTCGCCTGGCGAGTCTATTGCGACTCGCCGAGCCCCGCGTCATTTACGGGAATTATCCATGCGTCGCAACTGCGCAGCCGTTTTGCCACAAATTTCTCGACTGTTGACGATTTCCTCGATGACGCCAGGAAGGGCCGGCTCCCGAACTATGCATTCATCGAACCGAACATGTGGCATGGCCACAACGACATGCACCCGCCGATCTCCGCTCTGCTACATGGCCTGCCATTCGATCCTCCTTCTTCTCTTCTTGGCGGGGAGGCGCCGCTCGCGGCGATCTACGACGCGATTAGAACGTCATCCTCGTCTAGCGGATCGAATTACCTCAACACGTGTATGGTGGTCGCCTTCGATGAAGCAGGAGGGACTTACGATCACGTTGCCCCGCCACCCGCTCAGCCTCCCGACCCGGCGGCCCCGAGCGGTCAGATGGGGTTCACATTCAATCGGTCGGGACAACGAGTGCCGGCCATCGCGATCTCTGCATGGATCCCTGAACGCACGGTAGTCAATGAGGAGTATCGCCACACCTCCCTGATCCGGACGATTCGTGAGCGGTGGTCGCTCGGAGGTCCGCTCACTGCCCGCGACGCCACGGCACGGGACATCGGCCCTATCCTTTCACTGAGCACTCCCAGGCCGTCCGACGCATGGCCCGACGTCGTCCCGAGACCGGTACCCAAGTTCGATGTTGCGCTGCTCCCGCCAAACGTGCCAGTGTCGGTTCTCGGCAAGGCATTACTACGCGGAGTGCTTGAGCTTGAAAAAGTCGTGGGCGCTAGGGTGCCGACGATCTCGGCCGACGCGGATTTGACAGGCGCTCAAGCCATTGAAATCATGCGCGACTGTGCTTTCGGCCTCTTCCCAGGCCTCCGATCCAAGATCTAATGCACGCTCCCATCACGGGTCGGATCAGATTGGAAGTCTGTTCAACTGTTATTCGGAACGTGCCAGTTCTGATGGCCGGTAGGCGTTTCGACTCATGGAAGTGCTTGCGGATCTAGCCGTCTGGTTAGTGATCACTCGCAAAGACGACCCTGTACGCTGATCACCCTCGTGTAGTCCCTCTTCCCGCCGCAACCCCACGCCCTACCGCGACCCCCATCCCGGCCAACACCCTCCGCATCGCATCCAGCAACGCATCGATATCGTGAGGGGACAAGCGCCCAATCGTTCCAATCCGAAAGCAAGCCTCCTGCGACAGCTTCCCCGGATAAATGATGAATCCGAGATCGCTCAGCTGCGTATACAGCTCCTCAAACCGAAACCGCGGATCGTCCGGATACCGGAACGCTGTAATAATGTAGCTCTGGTCCGCCGGCGCTAGATAAGCGTCGAACCCGAGTTCCGCCATCCCGCGCATCAGCGTCGCGTGGTTCGCTCCATACCGCGCCGCGCGTCCGGCAACGCCGCCCTCCGCCTCCAGCTCCATCAGCGCCTGATGAAACGCGAGCAGCACATGCGTCGGCGGCGTGAACCGGAACTGGCCGTCTCGTTCGAACCCCTCCCACTGCGCGTGTAGATCGAGACTCAGCGTGCGCGCGCGCCCTTTCGCTTCGAGCAGCCGCGCCCGGCGCGCCAGCACGAATCCGAACCCCGGTACGCCTTCAATGCACTTATTCGCCGACGAGATCAGAAAATCGATCCGCGCCGCCGCCAGATCCACCGGGATCCCACCGAAACTGCTCATGGCGTCCACGATGTATACCGCGCCCGCGCGCTCCACCACCGCGCCGATCTCTTCGACGGGGTTGAGAATGCCCGTAGTCGTCTCGCAATGAATCACCGCTACATGTGTCACGCCGCGCAAAGCCGCAAGCCCCTCGGCGACCGCTTCGGGCGTAATCTTGCGATTCTCCGCGACGTCGAGCGTGATAGTCTCGATGCCATGCACGCGCGCCATCTGCGCGATGCGCCGTCCGTACGCGCCGTTCACCAACACTAATAGCTTGCCGTCGCGCGGAATCGCCGAAGAGATCACCGATTCGATAGCGAACGTTCCGCTGCCTTGCATCAGCACGCATTCGTAATCCGGAGACGACACGCCGCCGATGGCCAGCAGCCGCTCTCGGATCTCCCGCACCGTCCGCAGGAACTCACGATCCCGCGATCCGGCGTCGCGCAGCATTGCGCCCTTCACTGCGGCGCTAGTCGTGAGCGGACCGGGCGTGAAGAGCAGCTTCGTTTCCCGGTCACAAGTTTTTGAAATAAATTTTTCGTCCATATGATCAATCGCTTACCGTCATTTTGGCGGCCTTGCGCCAACCGGTTTTTTCAGCTCGCCTGTTACTCTTTGCTTGAGGGTTGCCTCGTGCGCTTGTCGCGCCAGGCAGCCCTTTTTGCTTTTGATCGCTCAAAAAAGGAGAAAACACTATGATGCTTCCACGCAACTTCGAAACTACCCGAGCCAACGCCCAATCGTCATCCACGGGTCCAACCTCGGAAACCGGAAAACATATCGTCAGCCAAAATTCTCTCAAACACGGGCTAACAGCGCGCAAACACGCCTGCCTCCCCGGCGAAGAAGAGCCCTACGAGCTTCACTGCCGCGAGATCCGTGAAGCCCTCGCCCCCGTCGGCGCCATCGAAGAGGCCCTCGCTCACGACATCGCCGGCGACCGCTGGCGCCTGATCCGCGCTCGCGCGATGGAAAATGCTCTGTTCGCAAAATTCGAGTTCGATTCCACCGCGCCCGATCGCGCCACCGCCAACGCCGAAGCCTGAATCGACGCCTCCAAAGGACTGCAGCGTCTCGCTGGTTACGCGAGAAACCTTCAGCGCGCCGTCGAAAGGAATAGTGCCGCCCTCGAAGCCCTCCAAGTCAAACGTAAAGCGGCCCACGAACAGGCCAGGCAGGAAGCCATCCTGCTCACCCAACTGGCCGAATCCAAAGGCCAAACCTACGACCCTGCGCCCGATTTCCCATCCACCGGATCCGCCGCGGAGTTTGTTTATTCAGCGGCCGAAATCGCGCGCTTCATCAATCGCGCCAACCGCCTGGACGAAGCGAAATCGCGTTGCGCCCAGGCAGCGGCGTAAACGAAATCTGAGTTTTTCTTTGCGACTTAGCGTCTTTGCGAGCACGATTTCCCCTCGTTGAAGCCGCGATAGATCCTTGACAACCGAATATTCCCCGCCAGACACCGGGGCAACCCAAAGTGTAAATCGGGCAGGCGCCTTGCGTCTGCCCCGCGGCGAAGAACCTATGCTCACTTATCCACATGATTTAGGTTTTCCTCCTCATCGCCGTCACCGAAATCGATGCCGGGCACTAAGTGGTGGATCACCGCCAGCGCATTCTTAGGCGCCTGCCACACATTCGTCCCGCCAATGTAAGTGGCATCCACAATAATGTCTTTAATCGCATCCGGCGGAACCTTGCGCGGATCCTTGCGCAGCACCACGAAATCCGCCAGCTTACCGGGAGTGATCGAGCCCTTGTTCTTCTCCTCGAACGTAGCGTAGGCGCCGTCGAGCGTCCACACCTTGATCGCCTCCTCCACGCTCACTCTCTGATTGCCCCCGTAAACCAAGCCGTTCTCGCCCTTGCGCGTGACCATATCCTGAATGCGCAGCAGCGGGTCAGCGGCGGAAACGGTAGAGTCGGAATGCCCCGCCACGTGAATTCCCATGTCGATGGCGGTGCGATAGGGATGGATCATCGCCAATCGCTTCTCGCCGTAAGACGCCAGTTTGTCGCCGTGTTCCCACATATAAGAATGAAAAACCAGAATCACGCCTGCCTTCTTGGCCCGCTCCAGCAGTTGCATATTCATCACGCTGGCGTGCTCGATGCGGTGCCGTGCGTCCGGGCGCGGGTGCGCGGCCTGCGCGTGTTCGATCGCCGTCAACACCATGTCGATTTCGCGGTCCCCGTTTGAATGCGTGGCGATTTGGAAACCCGCGGCGTGCATCGCTTCGAAAGCCTTGTCGAGATCGGCCTGCGAGCGCGCTGGCGGAATGCCGAAATAGCCGGGCCGGTCGGAATACTCCTCGGAAAGCCAGCACGTGCGTCCGCTCAGCGAGTTGCCGTGGAAGACTTTGATAGAGGTGGCGCGCAACCGGTCGTCGCCGAAGCCGCTCTTCATGCCCACCGCCTGTAGCGAGGGATAGCTGGCTTCGGAATACATGAAGCCCATCCGAACGGGGCTGCCGTTATCGCGTAGAGTCTCATACAATCGGAACGATTGCGGGCTGCCGCCGGCGATTCCGGCGCTTGTGATGCCGCGTTCGGCATAAATACGGAAGCATTGCAGGTAGCCCTGCACCTGCGCTTCAAACGGCACGCGCGCGTCGCCTGTGTTATTCAGGCGCGTGAGCAAACGCCGCGCCCCTTCGCGGATCACGCCATTTGGCGTCCCGTCCGGATCGCGGTCGAAGGACCCGCCAGGCGGGTCTTTAGTATCCTTCGTGATCCCGGAAGCTTGCAACACATAAGAGTTCACCACGATGATATGACCCGAAGAGTGGCTGATGCTGATGGGGTGTTCCGTGGAAGCCTTATCCAGATCGTGGCGGGTAGGATGCCGCCCGAGCTTCGTATCTTGATAACGCGTCCCGCTTACTAACTGCCCCGGCGGCGTCTTAGCCGCCTTTGCTTTCAAAACCGCGATCAACTCGTCCATGTTATGGACCTTCTCCGGCCCCAGCCATGGCACATAGTAAGGCGAGTCTTCTTCATAGACGCCCGTCGGATGCAAATGCACGTCGTTGAAGCCCGGCGTAACAGTCATCCCCTTGAGATCCACGATCTTCGTCGAAGCCGTAGCCAGATGCCGGATCTCTGTGTTGCTGCCAATCGCCGAAAACCGCCCGTTGGTCACCGCAAACGCCTCTGCATAAGGCCTGGCGGGATCCACCGTAATCACATTACCGTTAATGTATATGGTATCCGCCGCAAAACCCGCGGAAGCCAGCAGAAGTAACGAAACAATCCTATACATGCGACAACCTCTCCCCACGTGGGGCGGCCCTTCCAGGCC
>CAVPSN010000025.1:0-127756 GCA_963708385.1 Bryobacterales bacterium
GCGCAAGCGCGGCCAACTGATCGTTCAGGTGATCCGTCTCCAGCAACCGCACCATGGTTTCGGCGGCTGCCGAAATGCCACCATTCTTTTCGGCTGCCGCGATCTGGTCACCAATATATGGGCCAGCGGACGCGCTCAAACCTTGGCCACGGCGGTAGGGCCCAAAGAACACCCATCCATGGCTCGCGAACACTGGACCGAGTGCATCGAATCCGGTTTTGCTGATCATGCCCTCGGCACTCCCGTGGTTATAAACGACAGCGGGAAACGGCCCTTTCCCTTCCGGCCTGTATACTACTCCGTGAAGAGTGATGTTGCCACTCGGAAACGTAACGTCCTCGGCCCCTGACAGAAACGGCAAAGGCAACAACCAGAAAAGGGCGAGGCAGGCAAGTTTGTTCATCTCTTTGTTGATTCTATCCGGTTCCATGATCGACATCCAATCGTGGAGAGAGGCCGTCCTGAAGTTCAGGAATGCGCGGGCCGCGCAGTTTCAAACGGCCGAGCGATACCTGGAATGCAGCGCCGGAAGCGTGGTCGTCGTGGGCAGCCGCATCGAGCGATTTCGTCCCGGCGATGCCGCCTTTGGCGACCGGTCGAGTCTCGGATTCGGAGGCGGAACCATGTCTGCGCTCCCGAACGTCGTTGCTGCCGAAGCCTGCGCGGATGGCTTTCGAACAGGTGGCCGCGCCGCCTCAGGCGGGCGCACGCACGCGAATCACGAAGGGAAAGTGATCTTGACGATGGTTTAACTGTCATCTGGTTTATCGCTTTGGCGGACGGTTCGCGACGATTGCTACCGGGTAACCGCGTGGCGTCTACCGGGAAATCAAACTAGTTCGAAAGGCAACTGGCGACGAAAAAGAGCCGCTCCCCCCGGCATCGGGCGCGCCTGCTACGCGAGCCGAGCTTCCCGGCCCCATTCGACCGTATCAGATCAGTGACCCACAGATTCCTCTGACGAGGCTTAAATGGTTCGTCAGAAGAATTCGTGGGTCGATTCCGGCTCGGCCGACCTGCCAACTGAGTGATAGAGCGCAAGTTCGAGGCAGCGGAAGGTGCGGAAACCGTAGGACCTTCTCATGGTGACTTTAGCCTTGTTGTTCAGACCCTCGACAACCCCGCTGGAAAGCAGCTTCTGAGCGCGGAAATAGTTGAGGATCAGTTCGCGGTGCTGGCGGAGTGACCGGGCGATATTCTTCATGGGCTCGATGCGCGAGCGCATCACTTGCCGACACCAGTCATCGAGGAACTTTCCGGCCCATGCGGGCGAGTTGTAATCCCAGAGCTGCTGAAAGGCTTCCTTAAGAAGGTAAGCACGTACGGTCTTCAGGTTGTAACGGAGCAGATCGCGCAACCGGAAGCGCTGTTCCGTCTTCAGATTCTCTTCGCGTTTGAGCAGCAGCCAGCGCGACTTCTTCAGCACGGGCACGCCCTCGCTCGCTATCCGGCGTGATTCGCCCGCTCGGATTTCGTCCAGTGCCTTGTTCATTTTCGCCACGATGTGAAAACGATCGAGGATGTGAAGCGCTTCGGAGCATTCCTCGCGAATGACTTTTAGGTAGGGTTCCCACATATCGGAGCAGACGAACACAATCTTCGAAGCCAGTTCGTCGCCGATGACGGTGAAAAACCCCCGTAAGGATTCGATGGTTCTTTCACGGCCCACCCAAAGCAGGCGGGTGACGTCGAGATCGATCTGATAAACCAGAGTCAAGTACTTGTGGCCTTTGGCGTATTGGATCTCATCGACGCCGATCGCATCGATTTGGCCTAGCTCGAAGGTGACGACGTGTTCCACCGCGTCGAAGACCTTGTCCCACTAGGTGCGAAATGCCTCCGCCGTCTCTTTCCATGAAAGTCGCCGCGTCCAACGGGCTAAGAAGAGCATGTAGGCTTTGGTCAGTGTGCGCTTACCGTCGCCCCAGGGAACTTCTTCGACAGCCTCAATGCCGCAGCGGCGACAGTTGACGCGCCGGATGGTGTATAGAAGGAAGACGAGAAACCCCCACAGCGGAACGAACTCAAAGCGCCGTTCGGCGAGTTGGTCGTAACCGGGCGCCGGCAAATGACAGCGCGAGCAGACTGCGGCCGAACCCCTGCGCGGTCGCACGGCCACTTCGATACTCTTCTTGTCGGCACTGAAGTGGGCGTGCTGGTAGACAAAACCTCGGAAACGATGGCAGCGGTTGAGAATCGTGATCAGTTCCATGGCGCGGAAGCGGGCGGCGGCGAATCTCTACCATAAACCCCTCCAGACCTGCGAGCCGCGGGATCGATCAACGCTACGCGACTTTGTGGGAGTTTTATGCGGGTTTCGTCTAAACTCCGCGTGGACGGAGCATCCAGCACAATCCCGGCCCTCGAATCACGCGCCCGGCCCTCGAAGAATAGGGGATTGCGACGAAATTGATCCCGGCGCTACAGCCTGCGGAGTAGTCCGTTGATTGTCTTGCGATACTGCTGAAGCGCCGCGCGGCCCGAAGCTGTCAGCCGCACAACCGTGAGCGGGATTTTGCCGCGAAAGGTTTTCTCAATTTCCACGTACGCCGCTCCCTCCAACTTCGCCAGGTGATTCGATAGATTGCCCTTGGTCAGTCCCGTCTCGCGCAGGAGGAACAGAAAATCAGCCTCTTTCGCCCCCGATAGCAAAGCCAGGATCATCAAGCGCGCCGGTTCGTGAATGATTCGGTCGACATCATTCATCCTTTGGCTCCGTCGGTATCGGGTTCGCTTTAAGAAAACGCGCCAGGGCGACGCCGCCTGCCCCTACCATCAGAATTCCGGCTGCAAGTTGCAACGCAGACATCCTCGCATAGGCATTCCCAGGCATCCACCACAGCAGTGCCGCAATGCCCGCGAAATATACGCCGAACCACGTCCGACCCGTGCGTCTCTGGCGCAAGCCTTCCACTATCAGAAGGACCGCTATGCAGATGGCAAACCCAGACGGGAGGAATCGGCTCTCAACCGGATGCAGACGCCCGGGGTAAGCGATTGCGAAGATCATGAGTCCAATTGCTGCGGCAAAAAAGCCCCATAAAATGGCACGAGAGCTGGACGAAACGCGAGGTACCACGTAGCCGCCGCGAGGGAATACGATCCGCCGCCTCAATGCCTTGGCCCACAAAAATACTGCGCCGCAGCAGCAGACTCCAATCCACTGCAACACCAACTGCGCAGCTCTCGGAAGCAACTGCTGAACCAGAACGCTGCCTCCCAGGATGATAAAGACCAGTCCCGCGCTAAGCTGGGGCAAACCCGTCCCCGACAGGTAATCGTTCGGTCGCCTCGCCATCTTCTCGATGTCTGCCATAGGCCTCCATAAACTAGTCTCTCACGCAGACCAGTCTCTGTCAATGGAGGCTCTGGCTTGATGACCTGGAGTGCGGCGATGGCTCCGGCCTGACGGCGTAGTGTTTACCGGGAAGGTAAAACCGGTTCGAAAGGCAACTGGCTACGAAAAAAGCCGACGCCCTGCCATCGGGCAGCGGGTTCGCCGACTACGCGAGCCGAGCTTCCCAACGCCATTCGACCGCATCAGTGAGCCACAAATTCCTGCGACGAGGCATTTCTTCTGACGAATCCAATATAAGGGCAAACGCAAAACGGCCAACCGGCTTATTTTCAATCGCTTCTCAAGAGTGCCTGAAAAAATCTAAGTCGGCCTGGAAAGCGGTCCCTAGAAAACTTTGACCGCTAGTTCTATGAAAGGCCGGGGGTTAGGTCTGCCGATGGTGTTACGCAAACTGTCAGGCCCAGGCGCTCCAGTCGTCGAACCAGCCGCTTGGCTGTACGCTCCGGGTGTAGTTTGTCGAAGTAATCGTCCCCCAGATCTTGATACGGCGTCCCGGTCTTGAGAATGCAATAGGCGATCACCACGATCTTATGTGCGACAGCAATTACAGCGCGACCCCACCCGCGTCTGGCTTTGACTCGGTGGAAGAATGCACGCAGGTATCCCCGCTTACAATGTGAAGCCGCCCACGCCGATTGCGTCAGGATGCGCCGCAGGTATTTATTGCCCTTCTTGGTGCGCCCGCTCAGTTGCTTGCCTGCGCTTTCGCAACTTCCAGGGCTCACCCCCGCCCAACTAGCGCAGTGATCGGCATCCGGGAACACCGACATGTCGGCCCCCAACTCCGCAATCAGATGCCATGCCGCGATCTTCTCCACTCCCGGAATCGTGGCCAATGCGTCTACCCGATCCGCATACGGCTGCATCCGCCGCGCGATCTCCGCCTCCAATTCCTCCACCTGCCGGGTGAGAAATTGATACAGCGCATAATTCGTTTTGAGCGGCATGCGGTGGAACTCGCTGAAGCAACCCTTGAGCGATTCCTTCACCTCCTTCTCTCTCTTGCGCAGCTTGCCCTTCACCTTCCAGGCCAGCAACTCGGGCGAGTCCTCACCCGCAATCATTGCCTCGATGATGCAGCGCCCCGTCAACCCTAGTAAGTTGCTCGCCACCGAGGACAGCTTGATATTGGCAGTCTCGAACAGATCGCGAATCTGGTTGTGCGACTCGCCCCGCTGCTGCAGCAAATTGAGACGGTGACGCAGTAAATGCCGCAGTTCCCGGATCTCCTGCGGCGGCACGAAGCTCGGATCCAGACGCCCATCTTGCAAATACTCGGTGATCCGCTTGGCATCGCGCCCGTCGCTTTTGCGGCCTTGCAACGCCTTCACCTGCGCCGGATTCACTAACAGCAGCCGGAAGCCATGATCTTCTAAGACGTTCCACACCGGACGCCAATAAACGCCCGTCGACTCCATCGCGATCTCGGTCACTTTCAATTGTTTCAGCCAGATCCGCATGCGGATGAGATCGTTGCGAAAGGTCTTGTAAGTCTTGCGGATTGGAATCCCCTCGTTCCCGTCGGCCATCAAAACGCAAACTACAATCGTGTCTTTGTGGATATCCATCCCACAGCAACGGCGGTACACTACGTTCGACATAAAGTCCTCCCTGCCGCCGGAGACGAGGGACGCTGGAAGAAAATCGGACTTTCCCTGGCGGGCTTCCCGCCTTGCGGCAGGAGCCTCAATCGTAAATTCCCAAAGCGCGTCCCGGCCACATTCACAAACGGGCTATCTATAGCGCCAGACCGTGACCGGCCTATATCGTTCCGACAGACGGAACCAGAATCGCGCAATTGGCGCCCGTTTTCATCCCCGTAAGTGGCGAAGCGTAGCGCCGCCAATTGCCATTCACAGAACTTTCAAGAAAATCGTCTTAGTCTCCTCAATCACTTACAGTCATCCGCCCCTAATACCGCAACAATCGCCGTTCTAACCTGAAATTGGGAGACACAAAAAAGCCCCCCCGGCAACCCCGGATCTTACAACGAAAGAGATAACTAAAGATAACCATGTCTGACCAACAACCGCTCGGCCAACAACCCGAAGCCCCCCCCTCGCGCAAAGGCATCGGCGGACCACGTACTCCGGAGGGCCGTCGCCGCTCCTCCTTGAACGCCTGCAAGACTCTCATAACTTCGAAAGTCCATCTTTGCTCGCCTGCGGAGCAGCCTGCCTTCGATGCCCATATGTCCGCCTACAAAGAAGCTTTGGCGCCCGTCGGAATCCTGGAGACGGAATTAGTGGCGGAAATCGCCAAGATGAAGTGGCGCTGTAAAAGGGCGGCAAGCGTGGAGGATTCTATATTTGCCCAGGGGCACTTGGATCATGCCAACAACATGAATACCGGTGATGGCGCGGTAGACAGTTGCCTGGCCGAGGGGATGGTATGGAAAGAGCAATCCCACAATCTGCTTCTCATCTCCGTCTACGAAACGCGCATGCGCAGCGCCCTCCAAAAGGACATGGCGGCTCTCCAAGCACTGCAGACCAAACGCCAGGAAGCCTACGCTCGAGCCCAGGACGAAGCCATCCGTCTCGCGCAACTGGCTGCATCGCAAGGAGAAGAGTATGACCCCGGCGAAGATTTCCTCCCCGCCTCTGCCCACGGGGAGTTCGTTTTTTCAGCCCCCGATCTGCTCCGCGTTTTGGACCGCCGTAACCGCGTCACCCGCTCCTGGGACGTCAACAAGCGCCCCCCGACATTCCCGAAGAAGGCGGCCTGAAGAAGAAAAAATGTGCCCTGGAGTTTATACATTCTCACGAGTCACGTTGCGGACGGGAACTCGTGCCGCCGGCGATCTTGCCGCCGGTGCGCAAGCGAGCGAAGCTCGCCCTGGCGCAGACCTCCTGGTCCGCACGAGACCCCCAGCCCCAGCCGCGCACCACTTTCGCTGCCGCCGCCCGCAATCTCCAATCCTTATCCGTATCGCGGCACGGCCAGGCGCCTGTTGCGCTGTCGCCGATCCTATTGGCTCCGGGAGTCGCTCACCACGCGCGCAGTGCGCCGCAACCTCGTGTTGGCCGCGCGAGGCCAATCGTTTCGCCCGGCCTTGGTCACACCTTGGCTTAACGCTTCTCGATCCAATTGATCACGCCGCGGCAATTCTTCGCGCCGCAGCGGCACTTCACCATATCGATCTTGTCGGAGAAGCGGTAATCGACGGTCAACTCCTCGCCGGCTCGAATCAAGCGCTTGCTCATATAAAGGATGTGTCCGCGCTGGATGCTGGTAAAGAGATTCGGATCGCAACTATGATTGATGATCTCCGCGCCGCTGCCCCCAAAAGCGCCATCGATGGTCCAGTACTTGTCCAGGGTGAACAGGTAGGTGATGGACCCGGTTCCGCGCCGCTTGGTTTCGCGGCGATTGATCCGTTCACCGGTATATTCGATCACCTTGCGGCGAGGAGGGATTCGCTCGAGCGCATATACGCCGCGGCGGTCGATCGTGGAAGCGCGGATTTCCATCCGGAAACACGCGTACCTCGGATCGATCGCTGGATTTTTTACTAGCGCGGAAGCCATGAAGCGGTTTCTCGATTGTATTCCATGGCATGGCGCCGCGTTGTGATAAAAAATTCCAATTTGCGAAATCAAAAGTTCCGTCTGGCGGGCGCCGCCTCGCGCGGCGGACAATAACTGGATATGGTTCCGGACCTTCAGGCAAAAATTGCGGCCGCTCAAAGCGCGGGCGATAACGCGTGGATGCTGGTGAGCGCGGCGCTCGTTTTGATGATGACCGGGCCCGGTCTAGCGCTGTTCTACGGTGGGTTGGTGCGCCGCAAGAACGTGCTCGGAACCATGATGCAGAGCTTCATCTTGATGTGCGTGGTTACCGTGATCTGGGCGCTGGTGGGCTATAGCTTGGCCTTCGGCGGTTCCGGCCCGGTCATCGGCAACCTGCATTTCGCGTTTTTAAGCAACGTCGGCGCGGCCCCGAATCCGGACTATGCCGCTACCATTCCGCAGCAGACCTTCATGGTCTATCAGTTGATGTTCGCCATCATCACGCCCGCCTTGATTTGCGGGGCGTTCGCGGAGCGCATGAAGTTCAGCGCCATGCTGCTTTTCACCATCTTGTGGTCTCTCCTGGTCTATTTCCCGATGGCGCACATGGTGTGGGGCAAGGGCGGCTTGCTGAATGCATTCTCGGGCGGCGCGATTCCGTGTTTCGATTTCGCCGGTGGAACCGTCGTTCACATTACGTCCGGAGTCTCTGCGCTGGTGTGCGCGCTGTATCTCGGCAAGCGCGTAGGATTCCCTCACACGCCAATGAAGCCGCACAGCCTGGTACTCAGTTTCATCGGCGCTTGCTTGCTCTGGGTCGGCTGGTTCGGCTTCAACGCAGGCAGCGCGCTCGCGGCCTCGTCGCTCGCCACCAGCGCTTTTGTGGCGACGCACTTCGGAGCAGCCGCGGCGGCGCTCGGATGGCTCGCCGCCGAATGGTTGCATAGCGGCAAGCCGAGCGTCCTCGGCGGCATTTCGGGATCGGTTGCGGGCCTGGTTGCGATCACGCCGGCTTCGGGTTTTGTCCAGCCCTTTCCCGCGCTCCTGATCGGCGCATGCGCAGGATTGGTGTGTTACTTCATGGTGGTCGCCGTAAAAGCGAAATTTGGCTATGACGATTCTCTGGACGCGTTCGGCGTTCACGGCGCCGGTGGAACCCTGGGCGCCCTGCTCACCGGCGTTTTCGCTACGAAACTGGTGAATGACGGGTTGAAGGACGCCAAGGGAAATGTGTTGCCGCTCGGCATGATCGATGGCGTAGGCATGCAGTTGGGCCGCCAGGCGGTGGCGTGTTTGATCTCGTGGGCGATCGCCATCGTGGGCACGTTGATTATCCTGAAAGTTTGCGACGCTCTGGTTGGCGTTCGCATCACGAAGGAAGAAGAGATCGAAGGGCTCGATCTCAGCCAGCACGGCGAGGAAGGGTACATCTTCGAGGCCTAAACCATGAAAAAGATCGAAGCGATTGTTCAGCCTTTCAAGCTCGAAGAGGTGAAGGAAGCGCTCAAGGCCATCGGCGTGGATGGCATGACCATCTCCGACGTGCGCGGCCACGGGCGCCAGAAGGGGCACAAAGAGACCTACCGTGGACAGGAATACAACGTCGATCTCCTGCCCAAGCTCAAGTTCGAGCTGGTAGTAGCCGATGAACGCGCCGATGAAGTGATTCGAACCTTGGCCGCCGCGGCGCGTACGGGCAAAATCGGCGATGGCAAGATCTTCGTCTACGAAGTTGCCCAGGCGATCCGCATCCGCAATGACGACCGTGGAGAGTCCGCTCTCTAAAAACGAGTTCTCCAAGGAATCGAAATGAGCACTGCGCCCGCGCCACCCCCGGCCAATTTATCGTCGAGTGCCGCGTTCGGCGGCGCCGCGCTCATGCTTGCGGAGCGCTCCGAACGCGTAGACCGCATCGTTACAGGTGGGGTAGGCATCCAGGCATGCCCACGCGCCGAAGGCGGTGGAGTTCGGGAGCCCGCGCTGAGCCTGGCGCAGACCGGCGCAGCCATATTGGCCGTTGGCGGATACGGCCGCCGGCAATTGTTCCCCTATTCGGACGTCGATGTCCTCATCCTGTTTGAAAGCGAGCGCGCCCTTGCAGCGGCGAAAGACGCCATTTCGCGGTTCTTGCAAACGCTATGGGATTCCGGTCTACGCGTTAGCCACTCCGTGCGCACGCTTGCCGAGTGCCTGGAAGTCCACGAGCAAAACTCGGAGTTGAACGTGAGCCTGCTCGATCAGCGGTATCTTGCCGGCAACCGCACGCTCTATGCCGATCTCGCGGCGAAGTTGCCGCGCTTCGTACGCGCCAACCGCGAAGCGCTGACGCGCAACCTCGCCCGGCTCGCCCGCCAGCGCCACGCGCGCTATGCCAACACTATTCATCATCTGGAACCCAACATCAAGGAATCGCCGGGCGGCCTGCGGGACTACCAACTCGTGTGCTGGCTCGGTCAGTTGCGGCAGCAGGCGTCGGACCGCCAACTGGATGCCGCGTTCCTGCATTTCGCGCAGATTCGCGTCTTTTTGCATTTGCAGGCTGGACGTGATGCGAACGTCGTGAACTTCGACGCGCAGGACGCCCTGGCCGAGCAGTGGTATGACGGCGACGCTGCGCGCCAGATGCGCGAATATTACCGCCATGCGCGGTTCGTGTTTCGCGCCGCGCAGCAGGCGCTCGACGCGGGCGAGGCGCAGAACAGCTCACTCTTTTCGCAATTCCGCGATCGGCTGGGCCGCCTGGAAAACGCCGAGTTCAGCGTCCACCGCGAGCGCGCTCACTTCCGTGCGCCGCTGCAGTTGGAATCCGATCCGGAGCTGGCTTTGCGGCTTTTCGAATTCACCGCGCGCCACGGCATCCGCCCATCGGCGGAAGCCGAGAGGCAGATCGAAGCGCGCTTGCCGAGTCTCCGCCGCCGCTTCGCCGATTCGCTCCCTATTTGGCCCGAGCTGAACCGCATCCTTTCGCTTCCGCACGCGACGCTCGCCTTGCGCGCCATGCAGGAATCGGGCGCGCTCACCGCCGTTTTCCCCGAACTCGAAGCGATGGATTGCCTGGTGATCCGCGATTTCTACCATCGCTACACCGTCGATGAGCACACCCTGGTCGCCATGCAGAACCTCGCAGGCGCGGACGGATCCTTTCAGGCGTTGCGTAGCGAGATCGAACAGCCTGGCGTGCTGATGTTCGCTCTGCTCTTCCACGACGCCGGCAAGAGCGCTTCGAAGGCCGGCCATGTGGAGGCCTCGATGGAACTGGCGGACCGGGCGTCGGCGCGTATTCAGATGCCGCCTCGCGATCGCGAAATGGCGCGGTTCCTGATAGGACGTCATCTGGAGCTTTCGGCTGCGATGCAGGCGCGCGATCTGTTCGACCCGCAGACGGTTCGCGAGATCGCCGCAAGGGTGGAAACCGTGGAACGGCTGAAGGCGCTCACGCTTCTGACCTATGCCGACATCGCGGCCGTCAATCCGGAAGCGATGACTTCGTGGAGGGCCGGCCAGTTATGGCAACTCTATCTCTCGGCATATAACGAGCTCACGCGCACTCTCGAATCCGAGCGCATCGAGACTGCTGGCGCCGCGTCGCCGGAGCGCGCTGATTTTCTCGAAGGATTTCCCAAGCGTTATCTGCGCACGCATTCCGATGAGGAGATCGATCATCACCTCGTGCTGGACGCGGTCCGCCGCCAGCGCGGAGTTGCCGTCGAAATCCGCAAGCGCGAATCCGCGTGGGAGATGACTCTGGTCGCCGGCGACCGCCCGGGTCTGTTCGCTTCCGCGGCGGGGACGCTGGCAGGGTTCGGGATGAACATCCTGCGAGCCGAAGCATTTTCCAACCGCCGCGGCCTGGTGCTCGATACCTTCCGCTTCGCCGATCCGAACCGCACGCTCGATCTGAACCCTTCGGAGATCGATCGCCTCCGCCTCACCACTGAACGCGTGATCTCCGGACGAAAAGAGGTGCGCGATCTGCTCAAGAACCGACCCAAGCCTCAGCTCCCGAGCCTCAAGGCGCGCATCCCCGCCGCCGTCTCGTTCGATCCGGAAGCGAGCGCGGTAGCGACGCTGATCGAGATCGTCGCCGAAGACCGGCCGGGCCTGCTCTACGATCTGGCGTCCTCGATTTCCTCACTCGGCGCGAATATCGAGGTAGTGTTGGTGGACACCGAGGCGCACAAGGCGATCGACGTGTTCTACGTGACGCAAGGCGGTCGGAAGCTCGAAACGGCGGAACGGGAGATGTTAGGAGAGGCGCTGCGGTTGGCGATAGGAGACGGCAAGGTGTAATCACGTTTGCTAGGTTACGTTGGCTAACGTATCGCCGGTCTGAAGTTTTTGCCCGAGACTGTCGAACGTTCTCTTGAAAGGAGTCTTTCAAGAATGCCAACCGACCCCATCATCATCGTCGTCGCCAATTTTTTCGGCTGCTTCTAACCGGAGGTTATCAGACGCCTGCCGAAGAGGACCTTCCGCGTGCCTGAGCCTGGCTACGCCCAAGAGTTTTTCTGACGAATCATTTTTTGAGCGGTGATCGCGGAAGGAATCGAATCTCATTTTTCTCGCGCTGCCAAACTTACGGCGCGCCGATAGACCGCTCGTCGTACACCGGCGCCCGAAGAATTCGGTCCCATCGCAATCTAACAACACGAGCGACCGTCGGGCAAACCGAACCTTGATGGCCGATCAAGACGCTGCCATTCATCCCGAGCACGCATCAACCTCTTGCGAAGATTCGCTGAAACCACGCGTGGGTCGGCGTTTCTGGCGCAGCTTTGGCAGACGCATCGTGGTGATCCGAAGCGCGCGTGGAACCGCCAATGGGAAAGCATCGCCTCGAGTGTTGGCAGAAATTTCGCCCAGCCGGCAGTTGTCAGTCGCGTAGTGTACCGTCGCGTAACGTGTAAAGGTGCGCGTTCATGACACCGGCTCAGGCATGGCCTGCCGAACGAGCACAAGCACAGTCTGCCTGTCGGATACCGGCATCCGTATCTTCGAAGGCCAGCTGTGAGATGTCCTTTCTATTGGCCCAATGAAGTTTGGCTGCTGGGGGTAGACTCTCGCCCATTTTCGAATTCGCCAACGCCCAGCGCAATCCAAGCTGCCGCCTGGGCGACAGTAGCCTGCGGCAACCAGCGCGCCAACGCCAAACGAGTTCTTGCTCGTTGCGCTACGAGGAGTATCGGGAGCCTCAGGAAAAAATAGGGAATCCGCGGAGCAAATCCTCGGCCCACCGAAAACCGCCGAGACCGATGAGGAAGCTGCAGAGATCGCCTACCGGCCGAGCCCGTTGTATTGACGGGTTGTGTCGTTGATGGCGGTCAAAATGGCTGATTGTTGGCATTGGCCCGCTGGTCGACGAACTGCGCAGCCTGTGCGTCAGCGCGGACCGTTTCCGCGCTCCATTCACCGTCCCGCCCGCGCTCCGCTCCGCTGTCGAGGGATTATCGACGAATCCAATCGCGAAAGCGCTATCAAAAGCGAAACCGGGTCGACACGAGCCGGAATTACGCCGGAATGATGTGGTCCAATGTTAGTCCCCTCCGCGGGTCGAGGGGGTTCTCAGGCCGTTCCGATATCTACCCCGTATTCCCAGCAATTCGCTCGCCTTCGCCAGTCCGCTCCTTTAGCAGGCGGCGCGTCTCAACCAATTCGCTGGTACGTTGCCCAAGGTCTTTGACAATGCGCTCCAGCTCGCCGGTCCGTTCTACCAACAAACCGCGCACCTCTACCAATTCCGACGTGCGTTCTGTGAGATCCTCGCTTATGTGCTCCAGTTGTTCGGTTCGCTTCAGTAACAGACCACGCGCCTCAACCAATTCGCTGGTGCGTTCCCTAAGGTCGTTGACAATGCGCTCCAGCCTCGCCGGTCCGTTCTACCAACAAACTGCGCACCCCTACCAATTCCGAGGTGCGTGCCCCGAGATCCTCGTGTGTGAGTTCCAATTGTTCGGTTCGCTTCACCAACAGGCTTCGTGTCTCAACGAGTTCGGCGGTGCGTTCCCCGAGGTCCTTGCCAATAAGTTCAAGCGCGCCAGTACATTGTCGCAGCATTTCGCGAGCATCGGCTAGATCGTCCAGAGGGCCGGGATCGTTCCAGCGCAGTGCCGCGGATTCCGCTTCTGGCAACTCACGAGCCGCGAGACCGTCGTGCATGGCAAATTCGGCACACAACTCCCCGTAGCTGTAACCGAGGTCTGCCACGACGCTAGGACCCAACGCTTTCAAATAGTTGTACGCCCAGGCTACCCTTTTCGGCGACTCTTTCAGGACATAACGCCAGCGATTCGCACGGTCGGCAACCGGACGGGTCTCCTCATAAACTGTGCCTTGATCGCCGTATGCCCATCGGTCTCGATTCGCGGTGTCGCGGTAGTTGATCATTGACGACCAGAAAGTCAGCCCAAGATCCTGACACAGCCGGCGAACCGCAGTTTCCGGTGTTGATGTCAGCTCCTCATAGCGAACCACGATGGCATCGGATCTGCAGGTCCGAAGTCCTTCCAAGGATAAGCCGAGGGGCCGAAAATCAGGTCGTGCCGGAAATTGCCCAAGCGGGCGGCGTGCGTCTCTTTCCCACCCAAGTCTCCAGAATCGAGGAGAGCACTGCCAAAGGGTTGCGTAGCAGAAAGACGAAACGGGCGTGGGAAAAACTCGTTGAAGCTCCGGGATGACGAAATAGTAGCGCGGTGTTTTATCTAGAAAGATGTTCTTGCCGGACCCCTCCAGCGCACAAGCATAGAGGTATGTCAGCATCCGCCGAACACCCTCCCAATAAGTTCCCTCACCCTCAGGCAGGTGGCGGAGGAAGCCTTCGGATGCCCTCAGGCGGCAATCGTGGGTCGAGTATTAGTGAACCATCTTGTCGTCGTAGTGCGAGGAGAGGGTGCAATGCGACCCAGGGCTCCGCCAACGTGTGAATCTCCGGATGTCCGGCTAAGATCTTTTGCACCATCGTGGAACCTGCACGTGGCTGTGAGATCAAAAAGATTAGGTTCTCGCCTTTCGCACAGTTCTCCCACACCCAGCCATTCTATCGAGCCCGCCAGCCCGCCAGCCAGAGAAAAACATTAAATGGGGACTGTACAACACGAAACTCTATGCCGGTGTTGGCGCCTGAAGGAACAAATCTGGAAGTAGCTGATACCCCAAAAGAAGACCCGAAGCCCTGCTCCTCAAGCCCTGGAGCCCCGACGCAGGTCTCTGTTCGGCATCAATTGCAAACTCTCGCGATGAACGCCGACGTGTTAAACTTGGTGTTTCTTTTGCGGGAGCCCAGGCGAATTCTGAAAGTCCGCCGTCGGCTCTAAAGCGGGAGAGAGCGGAGAATCGATCCGGTGTGGAACGGTGATTATGTCTTTTTGTATTCCAATTTGATACAGAAGGACTTCAAGATTCGCTATCGCAACATGTCGTTGGGAGTATTTTGGTCGCTCCTGAATCCCCTTGTCATGATGGGAGCCTATCTCACCTTCGTTTTTACCGCAGTGTTTTCCAACAACCGGATCCCGGATTTTAGCGTATTTGTTTTGTGTGGATCATTCCCTATAATTTTTTCAGCATAGCCTGGACTTCAGGAACCACATCGCTAGTAGATAATGCGCCTCTGATTAAGCGAGTACCGGTGCCGTGAAGTAATTCCTTTGGCGGCCGTGTTATCCAACTGCTTGCATCTTGTCATCCACTGCATGCTGCTGCTCCTGATGCTATGTCTATGGGGCAAGATGCCCACCGTTTATTGGATGTGGCTTCCTGTCCTGCTTGTCATGCAAGTGGCCTTTGTTTGCGGCCTCTCCCTTATAACGGCGTCTCTAAACGTCTATATTCGCGATATGCGTTACGTCGTCGAATCCTGCAATACCCTGCTTTTCTGGCTCGTCCCTATTTTCTATTCGTTTGCCATCATTCCCCCACAGTACAGCGAAGTGTATAAGTTGAATCCCGTGGCGGCCCTGGTTCTTTGCATGAGGAATATTCTTATTGAAGCGAGGCCCCCGGTTTATTCTACTTTGGTGCGGCTGGCATCTGTGTCATTTTTGACTTTGGGAGTGGGACTCGTCGTTTTTCGCCGACTAAAACGGGGATTTTATAATTATTTGTAAGACAATGCGGGTAATTGAATTCCAAAACGTCTCGAAGACCTTCTCTCGCACAACCGGTCAGATGTTGTTGCGCAGCCACATCAAGAAATGGTTCGGTGCGCAGCATAAAGAACGGTTCTACGCTTTGAAGCGAGTATCGTTTCACTTGAATCGGGGTGAGAGCCTCGCAGTATTGGGTCCGAATGGCGCGGGCAAGAGCACCCTACTCGGACTGGTTGCGGCTCTGGCTGAACCCGATGAGGGCACGGTCTCCGTAAATGGGCGTGTTGCCGCTCTGCTTGAACTCGGTTCAGGGTTTCATCATGATCTCACCGGCGCCGAGAATGTCCGCCTGAACGCTGCGCTGCTGGGATTGTCGCGAATCAGAACGATGGCCGTGTTCGATGAGATCGTAGAGTTTTCAGGTATTGGTGAATTCATCAACGAACCGTTGCGAACGTATTCCACAGGCATGGTCATGCGGCTCGCGTTTTCAGTGGCGGTACATGGAGACCCCGACATCATGCTCATCGACGAGGTACTTGCCGTCGGAGATCAGGCTTTTCAAGCAAAGTGCTTCGAGAAAATTGGTCAGTTCCGTGCCGCCGGTAAGACCTTGCTTTGCGTCTCCCACGCCGCTGGCATGGTACAGCAATTATGCGACCGCGCAATCTGGCTCGATGGTGGCGAACTGATTATGGGCGGCGCCGTTGACGAAGTAACCGCAGCCTATAGCGGACGCCGGGCGGCGGCACGCTGACCGGGCTCATTGTCTCAAGGAAGACGCCGATCCGAATCCTCAACAAAATCCTAAACGTTCACGTTTCTTCAGCCGATTCCCTTGCACATGAGATTGGACAGTGGAGCGGCATTGCGGATTCTGATCGAACTGGGGATTATGTGTGCAATCTGCCCAGTTTTGGATGGAGCCACGGAATCCTGGTTCGAACCAAATATTGGCCAGATGTCGCAGCCGGCCCGATTCGTGGCGCGTACGCCCGGCTACACGGTCGAGTTAAACCAGGACGCCTCAGCAGCTTACGTCTTGAACTCCAAGCCCGGAGCGCCTGAAGTCATCCGAATGAGTCTGATCGGTAGGCGCTCTTCCCCCGAGCCTTCCGGAGAAGGGGCTTTGACCTCCCTCACCCGCTTCTATCGCGGCGAACAGGCCGCCGCGGCGGTGGAGATCCCGCACTATTCTAGCGTTTTATATCATGGCGTTTATCCAGGCATCGATTTATTGTGGCGCTTCCGCGGCGACAGACTGGAATACGAGTTTCAACTCGCAGTTGGCGCGGATTCTAACGCCCTCCGGATCGATTTCGCCGGCGAAAAAGGGATTGCAATCGCAGTCAACGGCGATCTGTTGGTAACGACTGCTTCGGGCCAACTTCGCTACCATCATCCGGTAGCATGGCAGGAAATCGCAGGGCGCAGGGCTCCAATTCGCGTCGCGTTTCGACTTCAATCAGGCGTTGTCGGTTTTGCTGTCGGCCCCTACGATAAAAGGCAGCCTTTCAAGATCGATCCAGTGCTGCAATACTCTACATACTTGGGCGGCTCGGGATTTGATGCCGCTTACGCGGTGGCGACCGACTCTGCGGGAAACGTATATACTACCGGGCAGACGGCCTCGTTCGACTTTCCGCTAAGCGACGCCGGCACGGGCGTCCGAACCACACGTGCAGTCTTTGTGACTAAGATGAGCGCAGATGCGTCGCATATTCTGTTCACAACGATTCTTGCAAGCACTGGCAATGATTGCGGGCAAGGCTTGGCTCTTGACGGATCGGGAAACATCTGGGTGGCCGGAATCGCGGGTTCCTCGGGATTCCCTACGACTATGAATGCGCTGCACTCTGCCTCTAACGGCGGTCAGGATGCGTTCGTCGCGAAGCTCGATCCAACCGGAAGGCTTTCTTACGCCACATACTTAGGCGGTAGTGGTACAGACGCCGGTATGGGCATTGCCGTGGACCAAACGGGCGTGTACGTTGCCGGATATACCGGATCCACTAACTTTCCGATTACACAAGGAGCGCCTCAAACTACATTCCAGGGTGGATTTTTCGATGCCTTTCTTTTGAAGCTGAATCTGCCCGGCTCCGCATTGCTGTACTCCACTTACTTGGGGGGTCTAGGAAACGATACGGCTGCCGCCATTGCCGTGGATGGGAAGGGAGATGCCTGTGTCGCCGGACAGACGGCTTCATCATCACTCCCATTGAGCAATGCGATCCAGTCCAATTACGGCGGCAATGGAGACATTCTGCTGGGTTGCCTCAATTCGGCGGGTACTGCCTGGAACTTGTTGACCTACTTGGGTGGATCCGGTCCTGATGCCGCGACCGCAATAGCTCTCGATAGTAGCGGCAACATTTATCTCACGGGTACAACGTATTCACCGAACTTTCCGGTATCCAGCGGCGCTTATCAAGCGGCTCCTCAAGGAGACTATGATGCATTTGCCGTAAAGCTAAACCCAACCGGGACCGCCATTGTATTTTCCACGCTCCTCGGAGGGTCTGGTAGCGATTCGGGAACGGCGATTGCGATCGGTGCGTCGGGAGCCGTTTGGGTCGCAGGTTATACAAGTTCGGTGAATTTTCCTGCCACTGTATCGCCGGGTTTTACTGGCTACTACGATGGTTTCATCACGGAGCTGAGTTCCGATGGAACTTCACTTCCTTTCGCAAGCTATCTCGGCGGTTCGGGCGACGACCGTTGTCTGGCCATGGCGCTTTCCGGTTCAATCGGGCCCATTATAGTGGGCATGACAGGTTCCGTAGATTTTCCGGCGACAGCCGGGGTGGTGCGGTCCTCCTCTCCCACTCCCTACAACGCATTTGTATCGCGGGTGAACCTTAACCCGTTCGCCGTTTCGGTGGCCCCTCTCTCGGGTTCGGGTAGCAAGGCCACGTTCGCGTTTACCTTCTCCGATCCTGCTGGTGCTTTTGATATCAGTATGGTACAGATGCTATTCAATGGCATCTTCTCCGGCGCACCAGCTTGCTACGTTACCGTATTTCCGGCAGCGGGAACCATTTACATGTTTAACGACAACGGCACGGCCCTTCTTGGCCCAGTTACTGTAAGCAGCGCGGGAACCGTGCAGAATAGCCAATGCACCGTGAATGCCTCAGGGTCCAACATAACGGCTTTCGGCAACACCTTAACGGTCGGTCTCAATGTCAGCTTCCCTGCGGGCTTCGCGGGCGCAAAGAACGTCTACGGCTACGCTCAAACCTACGCCGGGCTGAACTCGGGATGGCAGACGCTCGGCTCATGGTCGGCGCTGCCTCCAGTGCCCCGGGTTCTTTCGCTCTCGCCGTCCTCTGGATCGGGTAGCAGCGCCAGCTTCGCGTTTACCTTCTCCGACCCTGCTGGTCCTCTTGATATCGGCATGGTACAGATGCTATTCAATAGCACGTTCTCGGGCGCGCCAGCCTGCTACGTGACGGTGTTTCCGGGAGCGGGCGCCATCTACCATTTAACGACGACGGCACGGCCCTTGTCGGCCCGGTTACTGTAGGCGGCGTGGGAACCGTGCAGAATAGCCAATGCACGGTGAATGCCTCAGAGTCCAACATGACGGCTTTCGGCAACACCTTAACGGTCGGTCTCAATGTCAGCTTCCCTGCGGGCTTCGCGGGCGCAAAGAACGTCTACGGTTTTGCTCAAGCCTACGCCGGGCTGAACTCGGGATGGCAAACGCTTGGCTCATGGTCGGCGCTGCCTCCAGTACCCCGTGTTCTTTCGCTCTCGCCGTCCTCTGGATCGGGTAGCAGCGCCACGTTCGCGTTTACCTTCTCCGATCCTGCTGGTGCTCTTGATATCGGTATGGTACAGATGCTGTTTAATAGCACGTTCTCGGGCGCGCCAGCCTGCTACGTGACAGTATTTCCGGGAGCGGGTACCGTTTACGTGTTTAACGATAGCGGTACGGCCCTTATTGGCCCGGTAACTTTAGGCGGCGCGGGAACGGTGCAGAATAGCCAATGCACAGTGAATGCCTCGAGGTCCAACATGACGGCTTTTGGCAACATCTTAACGGTCGGTCTCAATGTCAGCTTTCCTGCGGGCTTCGCGGGCGCAAAAACACTGCTGTTTTGCTCAAGCCTACGCCGGGCTGAACTCGGGGTGGCAAACGCTTGGTAGTTGGACGGGCCATAGCGGCTCTTGCCGGTCCGATGCTAGGATATTGCTGAGGTGCCGTAGTTGTTAAATGCTGTCCTTATTCGCGGCGCTTGCCATTCGGGGACGTGTGCGGTACTGGTTTAGCCGCTGATGTCTGAATTACGTTATGAGATCGTAAGCCCTCTAATATTATTTGAAAGTGGCCCGGACCAGGATGGGAAATATCATCGCCAAAGCGAATCGGTAGATCGCAGCGATCCAACGGATGGGCCGGCACAAAAATGAATTTTGGCTTTCGATATGAATGTTTTATCAAATCAGACAGATTGGCAGGGCTAGTAATCTGAATTCAACACTTACGTGGAAGAGGTGTTGACGTCGGCCCTTCTTGCCGGTTGCGTTAAGGAAGAGCCGGAGGACGGCCCGATGGGCCGGACGCTAACGCCTAAAGACCTCGCCTACGAATCGATTGCGCAAGAATGGGCGAGCTATATTTCCGATTTCGATACCTCCAGGCGCGTGAAGGTTCTTGTCCATGATCTTCTCGGAAGCGCCAGTCTTCGCGGGATGCGTGTTCTGGAGGTCGGTTGCGGGTTGGGATACTTCACGCGCGAACTTCTCCGCTTTGATCCCGCTAAAATCACGGCCCTTGATATTTCCCCGACGCTCATAAAAAACCTCGCGGCTTCCTGCCCACAGGTTGAGTGTGTCGTTGCGGACGCCCTAGACTTGGACAGCGCACTGGGTAATCGGCAATTCGACGTTGTCTTGTCTAGCGAGGTGATAGAACATACCCCAAACCCCAGTTTGGCGTTCGCTCAGATGGCGAGACATCTCGGGCCGGGAGGGCGTTTGGTTCTTTCGGTTCCCAACGCCCGTTGGAAGTGGTTGCTACGAGTTGTACAAAAGCTGGGCCTTCGTAACGATTATCAAGGCTTTCTAGAACTGGGTTCGTCCGGCTGAACTACCCGCATGGTGTCGGAAACATGGACTTGTTGCGCTCAGAACCACTGGAATTCCACAGCATTCCATGGCACCTCTCGCACCGCTTTGTCGCGGCGTTGGATGGGTGGTTCGGATCACATAACTATGTATTTGCGTTGAATCTCGCGATACTCGCTCAGAAGCCGCCCGAGCCCGGCTCTGGAAATGCTAGCCCGACAAACCAAGCGTGATGCGGCATTCCAAACGAAGCAACGCTATGACGAACAAACACAGCGCTTGCGTGCATTCTGGAGCGGGCAGGGGCCTTAGCGGGATTCTTTTGGCGTATCTGGTCTCTTGTTTTTTGTGTTGGGGCTCGCTTCATGCGCCCCCCCGGTTCGTGGTTCCGTTCGGGAGAATCCGAGAGACGGGTTACGCTACGTTTGGATTCCCGGTGGGGCTTTTCAAGCGGGCTGCTCCAAGTTTGACGAGAATTGCGTTTCCGATGAGAAAAGCCGCCGCACGAAGTGACGCTTTCGAAGGGTTTTTGGATTGGACAGACGGAGGTCACGGTAGGGGCGTATCGGCGCTTCGCCGCAGCAACCCATCGGCAGTTGCCACCCGCTGCGACCTTGGCGATCGGAGCTTAAATCCGGAGTGGGCGGATAGCAGCATGCCAATCGTGAACGTAGACTGGCCGGAAAGCAACGCCTACTGCGAATGGATTAGCGGGCATTGCCCACTGAAGCACAGTGGGAGTACGCGGCGCGGGCTGGAAGTACCGGTTCCACCTACGGGGATTTATATGAAGACGCATGGTTCGGCGACAACTCCGGCGCAACGCGCGTGGACGCCGCCACGCTTAGCGCCCAGGATCCCGCGGCTTTTTGGGGCGGCTATCCGGGAATCGAAACACCTTTCATGAAGTTGCCTTGAAGGCTCCAAATTCCTACGGGCTTTACGATATGTTGGGAAATACTTGGGAGTGGACGAGCGACTGGTACGGGGAGCAAGTATAGCCAATGAGGTGCCGACCGCTTCGATCCAACCGGGCCTCCTAACGGTGAAGGGCGCGTACTGCGCGGAGGCTCCTGGGTCAACCCGCGCACCTCGGTACGCGTGTCCGTCCGGGGTAGGCGCGCACCAGGCGTTCGCAGCGTCGATACAGGCTTTCGGTGTGTTCGGTAATGTTGCGTCGAACTTTCAACACTTCGTGTCTAGCGCTGCCATTCACACGCTCCGCGAGCAGCGCCCACTATCACCGTAAGTCCATGCGCCGGGCTTCGAACACGACTCCTCTCATCGGTATTTCGCGGATCCTGGGTCAGCCGCTTCGAACTCACAGTGGCTGCCGCGCCTGTACGAATCAAGCGGCTCGCATGCTGCCAGGGATGAATGATGTGTCGCGCCATCGCAGATATCCGTAGCCGGCGGCCTTTCTTTACGAGCACATCGAACTGTCTCTTGTCCGGGTTGGCCGCGCTCAATAATTTGCCGCTTGGCTCGTTTACTATCGTCTTCTTATGGGTCGTCTTGATCTTACCCTCGGGTCTTCTAAATCGACTGTTTCCTCTTGATCAAGGAGGTGTGTTCCGAATTGGGGCCGCATTTCCGGGCGACCTCCATTGGATCGCCTCGCCATATTTCGGAGCTGGCAGATACTTTCCGGTCTACTGGCTATACAACGTATTAGTATTCCGTCTTTGCGCAACCAATACTTCAGTCCAATATCTCGTACAGAGCGTTTTGTTTCTGGCGTCCGCCCTCATTGCCGGGCGCATATTCGCAAGCGTAACCGCCCGCGGCCTTATAGCGGCATGCTTTGGCATTGCCATCTTTGCCAGCAGCCCCAACGTGGAAGTTTGTATACGCTATTTAAAGCCGAGCCGCTTGTCCTTTTTTTTACCACGTCGATTCTTTTGTTATTCTATTTCGAAGAAAACCATACTTTACCTCTCTCGCTCTCGAAATGCCTCGCCATTGCGGGGCTCTTCGCACTGTCGATATGGTCTAAAGAGACATCGCTTGCCCTGTTCATATTTCCGATCGCCGGAATTGCCGCTGCCGCGATCTTCCGGCGATTTGTCCCCTTGAGCCTCGGCGCTGCCGATTTTGGCCGCTATGTGCGTCTCCTATTTGCCCTAAGCGCCGGATTCGCGGTCACGCGCCTTCCCTACTGGATATTCAAAGCCGATGCCGGAATGACCAAAGCTACCTATACTACTTTTTCAATCACGCCCAAGCTGATCCTGGAAAATATCGCTTTTTATACAACACAACAGCCCGACGTAATCGGCTTCGGTATTGGAGCCTCCGTATTTCTCGTTATCGTCTTGAAGCGAGTTCTTCGCGGCTCCCTCAAGATGGACCGGAAAGCGGCGTCCGATCTCATATTCGCTATCAGCCTATTAACCATGGCGTGGTCGTACTTCGCTATTTTTCTAATATGGCGTTGGGCTATGGCTTACTACCTATTTGTCCCCGCTATTTTTTTTAAATTCGTCGCCGGCTACGGGTTCTATACGATTATCCGCTGGCGCGTGGTTGGAATTGGGGCCGCACCATTTGGGGCGTTGCGGCTGCCGGCGCGCTGGCCTATTCCGCTACCTATATGTGGTATACGGGTGCAGCCCAGGTGTTATATTCGCGGATGTATACAGAAGCTTTAGCATCATATGTTTCTCTCTCTCACGAAGGCGATTCATTAATTATCGAGTCGTATCCGTTTTATGCTGAACAAGTTGCCGGCTCGGCTCAGGTGTTGACCAGCGCATTTCATGCGTCGCGCAGCGTAAGCGGCATCGCCGACTTGGTAACCCCGCTGTAATAACCCGATCCATGAGAGAACTTCTTTCCGTCTCGGATGCCGACCTGCAGGCAAACGAAAGGAACTGGCCAAGAGGGACGATACGTAATCGCATTTACCGGAAGCGAGTTAGGAAGTGGCAGGTTCGCGGTGTTTCGCCTTTCTATAGCGACGGCTCCGACCTTCAAAGGGATGGGGGATACGGAATGCAACTCTTAAGCCAGGATAGCGTATATTACCCCGCGCCATTTATGAATGTGTGGACCCATCGGCCAGAACTGAGACGCGTAAACGTCGGATTTGAAATTTATAAGGTGCTACAAGGTCCGCGGTTCACGTGGCTGGGAAAGTACCCGGACGGCTGGATGGGAAAACGCGCCCGCCTGACGCTTTATCCCGCCTATGTCTCAAGGGCATACGTGCATATCAGCACTTCAAAATATAATCCGGACAATAGCATCACTGTGTCGGAAAATGGAGTAGTAATCGACAAAGAGGCGTTAAGCCAAGGAAGCGAGCGGACGATCCAATTAAAAACCGCCGCCGGCGAGCCAACAGTATTCGAGTTTTCCGTAAAGCGCACGTTTATTCCAAAGGCGCTGCGCCTTAACGGTGACACTCGGGAGTTGGGTGCGATGGTTCGGTTAGAACCCTTCGCTCGGGGGCCCAAACTTGGTTCAGACGCCGATGCCAAGGCTGCTCGCGGGCAGTAGGATTCGTTTGGAAAAGTGGCTTAGGGGATACGGCAGTCAAGTTCAGGCACAATCCCTACGGAGCCGAGGAGGTGTGCGACAGAGCAGAGGAGGTGCGCGAATGTTCTGGAATGTTTTCGTCGAGTTCCACAACGACGGAGCGCGGCACTGCCCGTGATTGCTCATAAATCCGCGCAATATACTCGCCAACAATGCCCAGCGATAGAAGTTGAACAGCCCCTAGAAACGTGACAATTACAATGACTGAGGTCCAGCCTGGTACGGTTATGCCTGCGAGATGCTCTAGAAGAGCGAAAAACGTGTAGGCGATACTGATTGCGATGCTGAGAAGACCCAAATAGAACGACAGGCGTAGAGGTTTAGACGAAAGACCAGTGATTGCCTGGAGGGAAAGACGAAGCATCTTTCGCAGGCTGTAGGCGCTTACGCCGGCATGCCGCAGGGAGGCCACATAGTCAATTCTGCTCGTAGGAAAACCCAACCACGTGACAAGACCACGCAAGAACGGGTTCCTATCCTTGAACTGCAGGATCGCATCAACCACTTGACGGTCGAGTAACTGAAAGTCTCCGGCCGCCGGTTTACTGGTATCTCGCTGAGAAGATTGAGGATTTTGTAGAACCAGCGGGAGGATGTTCTCTAAAGAAATTTGCGCCTGCGGTCTCAATACGCACCATTTGCACTACCTTCGCCCCGCTTCGCCAAGCGTCTATCATGCGGGGCAGCATTTCCGGTGGGTGCTGCAGATCAGAGTCCATTGTGATAACAGCTTTCCCGTGCGCCTTCTCGAGACCCGCAAAAAGTGCGGCCTGGTGACCGAAGTTACGCCCGAAACGAACGAGGCGAACTGGGGCTCCTTCATCGCGTAACCGCCGTACCGCGAAGGGCGTTCCGTCAGAGGAGCCGTCGTCCACAAAAATGATTTCTATCGCTTCCGAGTCCGCAAAAACAGACGATAGGGCCTCATAGATTGGGCGGATGTTGTGTTCTTCGTTGTAGGCAGGCAGTACTATACTTAACAAGTCCCTCCCAGGAAGGCCCGTTGTGCCCTGAATCCCGTGAATCGTGTCAGGAAAGCTCAAGACCTTAAAATCCCTCTACCACAACTTCACTGCCGTCGTTCCTATCGAGATCCTGCTTAAGAGGCAGCGGCGCGATCCGGAATCGAGGCAAGGCACATCGAATACCAATGAAAAGGTTCGTCTCAGCCCTTCTTCGATTGAGTCTTGGCACGAAATCCAAACTCCCGCTCCGCCCGCGACATATCCAAACAACGCCGAGGTTGCCCATTGGGTCGGCTCGCATCCCATATAATGCCTCCGTTAAATCCGACCAGGCGAGCGATCTTCTCCGCCAACTCCCGGATCGAAATCTCTGCTCCCTTGCCAGGTTCACCGGGTCCGGTTTGTCATAATCTGCAGTTGCCTTTACAATACCTTCTGCGGCGTCTTCCACGTATAGGAATTCGCGCGTCGCAGTGCCATCACCCCACACGACGACCGCATCCTGCCCGCGATCCTTGGCTTCCACAAATTTCCGGATCAGCGCCGGAACCACATGCGAGTATTCGGATCGAAATTGTCCCCCGGCCCGTAAAGATTGAGTCGGCATCAGGGAAATGGCATTCAACCCATATTGGCGGCGGTAGGCCTGCGCCATTTTCAGGCCCGCGATTTTTGCCACCCCGTAGGCCTCATTCGTGGGGTCGATAGCGTTCCGTAAGCAATGCGTCCTCGTGAATAGGCTGCGGCAGCAAAGCTTCGGGTAGACACAGGAAGATCCAAGGAATTCCAGCTTCGTGACGTTATTCCGATACGCGGAGTCGATCACGAGCGTTTGGATCAGGAGGTTTTCCCGGATGAAATCGGCCGGAAAATTGTCGTTGGCCATGATCCCGCCCACCGCAGCGCTGCTGCGAGGAAAACGTATTCAGGGCGCTCCGCGGAGAAAAAGCGATCCACGGCTGCCTGGTTCGTCAAGTCCAGTTCGGCGCGAGTGCGAAAAATCAGGTTCGAGTATCCGGCAGCCATAAGGTTGCGCGCGATCGCCGAACCCACAAGCCCCAGGTGACCGGCGACAAAAATCCGACTCATCTTGTCCATGTCAGTTTATCGTTGCGACGCGCCGCGCTGAACCACGTGCCCGGCGCGGTGAGGGTTCTTTCCTGCTCGGCAAGTTCCAGGTCATGTTCGACCATCATCTGCACCAGTTCGGTAAAACTTACTTTCGGTGCCCAGCCGAATTTCTTGCGGGCTTTGCTGGCGTCCCCACGAAGCGCGTTCACTTCGGTAGGCCGAAAATAGTGCGGATCGATTTTCGCGTATTTCTGCCATTCGAGCCGCAATATGGCCGCCACGTCCAGAAATTCCCGCACAGAGTGCGCTTCCCCGGTGGCAATAACATAATCGTCCGGCTCATCCTGCTGCAGCATTTGCCACATCGCTTCGACATAATCGCCTGCATATCCCCAGTCGCGGCGAGCGTCCAGGTTGCCAAGATAGATGTTTTTGAAGGCCGAGCTTGATGCGCGTCAACGCGCGCGTAATTTTCGTCGTAACGAACGTCTCGCCCCTTCTCGGCGATTCGTGATTGAACAGCAAACCGTTCGACAGATGCAGGCCGTAGGCTTCGCGGTAGTTCACCGTGTACCAGTGGGCCGCGACCTTGCTCACGGCGTACGGGCTGCGCGGATAAAAAGGTGTCGTCTCATTTTGCGGCGGCGGAGAACTGCCGAACATTTCGCTCGATGAAGCTTGATAGAATCGGCACTTCACTCCAGTCCGGCGGATGGCCTCCAACAAACTTAGCGTCCCGACGGCAACGACGTCGGCAGTATACTCCGCGATTTCGAAGCTAACCTTCACATGGCTCTGCGCCGCCAGATTATAAATCTCATCCGGGCGAATATCGTGCACAAGGGTAGCCATCGAGCTGCCATCGGCCAAGTCGGCGAAATGTGGGATAAAGCGGGTAGTCTGATGCAGATCCTGGTACAGGTGATCGATACGTTCGGTATTCAAGCTCGAGGACCGGCGTTTGAAGGCATGGACCTCGTAACCTTTTGCTAAAAGTAACTCTGCAAGGTAGGATCCATCTTGACCCGTGCACCCAGTGATTATGGCCTTCTTCATATATGATTCGAATCCCTGAATAAATTATAAGCGTCAACTACGGGCATTATGTCTGCGTAGCCATAGCCGGTACGCACCGAATCCAATCCTCTTCAGGATTGGAGGAACAGGCACGCTGTGCGCGAGTTCCACCGCAAGCTTCGTTTTCTGATCGGGCGTCATCCGATCGGCCAACTGGCCAATCGGTCTTCGTGATCCGCCGGGCCTCTCCCATTGACAAATATAGAAGGGGCGTAATCCAGCAGTAGTTCGCGTTCCTCGTCCGGGCGGCCATCCTTGACAACTTGCAGGTTAAAGGGATGCTGAATGTCCAGCTCTATGGTGCACCTTTTTGTAGGATGGCTGTCGGTGATTCCAAAAAGCAAGTCCATTGAAAGTGCATCGAGGTAAGGAAGTACGAGCCCGAGGTCTTGCGGAAGCGCGGTTTTGCGAAAGAGGAAGCGTCCAAATCCAATCGATTTATTCGGCGCCCAGTAATGGCTTCCAGGCATATCGTGCAGGTCTGCGTGATCCTTCCCCTCGGTGTTATGGCGCAGGAGCATGTCGGACCAGGCGCAACCGTCATCCTCCGAGTCCTGAAGGGTGCGTAAGAGTGAGCAAAGATGGTCCGAGAAAAGGTGTTCGTTTGGACCAATGAGGCAAAAATAATCGTCCCAAACTAGACCCTCGAGCACCTCTTGAATAACCTGGCCGTTTCGTCTACGCCCCTTTACGCCGCCCGCCGGATAGCGCTCAAAGTATTGAACGGTTGCGAGTGTGATGGTGACCGGCAACTCATTAAGTCTGGTTTGCACCCGTTGACCGAAAATTTCGAAATCCCTAGTGTCCATCGCCAGTACGGGCCGCACGGAAACCCGTTTCTGCGCCAGGCAGCTAGCGATATGCCTCTCCAGCACGGTCGGTTGGAATTCGGGCATGAGAAGGATGGCGGATATTTGTTCCTCCGGCCGTCTGGGCGTATAGAGGCACTCAAGTTTTTGTTTACGAGCGGGAAGCTCGTCGTAAATCCTCTTTAGGCAATGGTCTAGCGCAAACACCTTTAAAAAGACGTCCTGCGCTTGTTTGGCTAGCGCCCGCGCGCCGTCAGGTTCCGATCGAATCCAGTCCAGATGCGATTGGACTTGCGCATGTGCCTCCTCGCCGCCAAGAGTGGAGTCTATGTATAAGAGAGTATTTCCGAAATGTCGGCGCGCGAAAGGGTTATCATCACAGATAATGACTGCCCCGGCCGCGAGGCTCTCGAACAGCCGGCTCGACATAAGTTCAGATTGGCGGTGCGCTTGGGACGAAAGAACGAGGGAGATGCCAGCCTTGTTGATCGCTCGGACGATGGAAACCCCGTCAAAGGGAATTGTTCCCATGTAGCTCTTAAACCCGGCCCACACGTCCGCGCCGTTGAAAAGTTTGGGACCGTAAATACGTAAATCGCCGGTCTTGTCCAACAGTTTCAGCAACTCGCCGTGCCGCTGTGGCTTCTTGCCCACCCTTTCCCAGTTGATACCCGCGTAGAAGAGTTTTCCATCGCCCACTGTGGGAGAAAAAATCGGTTCCGAAAGGCTATGATACAGATGGAGCGCCGGTCCATCCCGCATGGGATCGTTCGCGAGAAAGCGTTTGACGTGATCGTCCGCCCAAGGAGACGAACAACTCAGAAAATCGTCGTGGCTCATCAGGTTGTTGGTAAACCGCCGATATCCCCAGTCGTAAAAGAACTGTAATGGGTTCCACAACGCGACGAACGAAAAAATGTCGTATCGTTTCGGCGTCTCGAAGTGAAGACTAAGGACGAAATCGATATCATCCCGTGTGAGTTGTGCATGCGGTGGATCCACTTGGCGTGCGAAGGAGTCGACCTCCAGGCATTCGAGACCCAGCGATCTAGCAGTGATCTTCAGCCGAGCGATGCATTCATCCTCTGCCGTCTTCAGACCTGGCCACAACTTGATTACTGCGATCTACCGTGCAACTCCTAGGCTCCTAGCTTCCCCAAAAAGTAACCAATTTAATTCGCAGCCGTTCTGCAGCCGCTCTGAGACCCTGTTTTCCGGAATGAATAGTATACTCGATAACATTCCGACAGGGTGGCTTTTGATCTTGACAGCCGGTTTCGCGCTCTCGATAGCTCATTCGCTAAGAAGGTTTGTTGGGCAACCCTAAACACTAGCGGTGCACGGTTTTCCATCAACTGCCGAAATTCAGACTCCCGCCTTCCCAATCAGCGCCTGTAATCAATTCTATTCCATTATGTACTGATCCTCCGCTCAGATATTTGCAGTCCGAACCGCCCTGGGGTGGTTTGCTCGTATCACATTTCCCGGCCGGCGAGGGGCAACGATCTTGATCATTTCCTGCATAGAGTACGCGGGGCCATCGCCGGACTCCTGCCACGCACGAAGGTAGAAGTTCGAGTTGGCCGGGGATCAAGGACGCATCCGCGAAGCTCAGCGCCCTGTGGTGAAAGCGGCCGAGGCCGCCTCACCATTGAGGTACTTCAAACACCCGCATGAGCACGGACGAAATCCTGGGCCCTTACTCGACGGTTGGGCTCGCGCTACAACGCAACACAAATAACGGCGGCCTTCCACCCTGCAAGCCGACCCTCAGCATCGCACTGGGGTGGTGGTTGGCCAACTCGGGTCTTTGCGAAACAGCCATGACCGGAAAGCTTCGGAACTCGCTATTCACGAATGACTTAGAACTTCCCACCGACCATTCTGCTGACAAGACTCCTGGTAAGTGTCTGAAGCGTCCATCATTTCCTGCTGACAAAACGGTAGCACCCCGATTGCTCTGAACTCTAACTGCTTTGTTTTCTATTGGTGAGCGCGGTAGGAATCGAACCTACAACCTACTGATTAAGAGTCAGTTGCTCTGCCAGTTGAGCTACGCGCCCGCTACGGTGGGGTTAAACGGGATGACGCCGCAAAAATTGCGCCTTCACCAGATTACAACATCGCGTGGTCCGCTGTCGAATTTAGGTTCCGGCTTGCGGCCCGGATGGCTGTGGCAGCGACGCGGCGGCGATCTGCGCGATGTCCAGCAACTTCGGCGAGGCGATCCCGAATTGGCCCGCGACCGAACCCAATGCGTCGCGGAACATAGTCTGGCAGAATGGGCATGCCGTTCCGATCACTTCCGAGCCGGTCGCCACCAGTTCCTCGACGCGCTCGATGTTCACGCGCTTGCCCTTTCTCTTCGCCCAGGAACATCTGGCCGCCGCCGGCGCCGCAGCAGAATGAGCGCTCGCGGGCGCGATGCGGGTCGATTACGTCATTGGTTCGGCCAGCAACTTCGCGCGGCTCTTCGTATATATTGCGATAGCGGCCGAGATAGCAGGGGTCGTGGAAGACGGTCTTCTCGCGGTTGGTATCGCGCGAGGGCAATCGCTCTTGCACGCGCGCAAGAAGCTCGCTGTGATGCTCGATTTCGTACTCGCCGCCGTATTCGCGCCAATCGGTTCCGATGGTGCGCACGCAGTGCGGGCAGATCGAAACCATCTTCCCCACTTTTGCAGCGCGCAGGGTTTCGATATTCTGTTCTACCACCTGTGAAACCGCGAGGTCGTTGCCCAAGCGGCGCGCCGGATCGCCGGTGCACTTCTCTTTACGCAGCACGCCAAACGTCACGCTGGCGTGGCGCAGCACGCGCGCCAGCGCAAGCACGATCTCCCGGCCCTGCGGATCGTTGCCGCCCATGCACCCGAGCCACAGGCAGTATTCCTGCGTGCCATCGTAAAGCGGCAGTTCGTTCTTCTCGATGAACTTCTGGCGCTCGCTCGCCGCGAAGCCCAGCGAGTTGCCGTTGCGCTCCAGATTCAGAAACAGCTTTGCGCCATACTCGTTTTCCCATTTTCCCGTGTTCACCGCGCCGCGGCGAAGACCGATAATCATCGGCAGGTGCTGGATGCCCACCGGGCATTGGAACTCGCAACTGCCGCACGTGGTGCACTGAAACGCGGCCTCTTCGGAGATGTACTTCCCAAGCAAAGGCGCTTCCGCGTTCGGCCCAAACTCCTTGAGGTAGCCGCGCAATCCCAGCACGATCTCTTTCGGGTTGAGAATCTTGCCCGTATTGGAAGCGGGACAGTGCTCGGTGCAGCGTCCGCACTCGACGCACGTGAAGGCCTGCAGGGCATCGATGCGCGTGACGTCTTTTCCTGTATCGAGCCCGAAATCTTCGTCGCCCACCAACGGTGGAATCCGGCTGAAGCCTTCGCGTTTCAAGAAGACGGTCGCGGGGCTCAGCGCCAGGTGCAGGTGCTTGGTGTGAGGAATCAGCGGAAGAAAAATTGCCAGCGTCAATGTGTGCAGCCACCACATCGTCTTTCCGGCCGCGGTATGCTCTGGAAAATACAAGCCGCCAAGATAAGTGATCATCAACGCGAAGATGAGCCCGGCGATAACGCCGGATTCCGCGGAGACTTTGCCTAGCCACGGAGGACGCGTGAAGAAACGGCGGATGAACAGGCCGGTGATCGAGACCGCTACGAGCGTGGCCCATATGGAGACGAAATCGTAATAGTATTTGCCGAAGCCGCGGTCTGGCCACAGAAAACGCAAGCCGAACGCGCTAGCGATATGGTTGACGGTGATCGGCGCAAAGGCGCAAAATCCCCAGAAGACGAATGCGTGCGCGATGCCGGGCAGAATCCGTTGCTCTACGACTTTCGATTGCCCCATTACTTCCGCGAGAAACCGGCGAATGCGCGGGCCCAAGGGCGCAAGCGCAAAATCGGCGGTGGGCTTCGATTTGCGAATGGTCTCCAGCACCTTGCTCAGGCGCAGCCAGGATAGCGCCAAGGAAGCTGCGAAGAGTGCGATCACAAGCGCGCGAGAGAGCCACGAGGCGTCGGTCATAGCGGCATTTTCGACTGTAGCATGCGTAGACTTAAAAGCCGTTCAAGGCCGCTACAATCGAGTGCTGGAGGAAATTTGAGAATCGTCATTTCCGGCGGCGCCGGATTCATTGGTTCGCACCTGTGCGAGCGGCTGCTTGCCGATGGAAGTTCAGTCGTAGCTCTCGACAACTTTATTACGGGCAACTGGCGTAACGTTGCGCACCTGGCGGGCGATCCGCGTTTCCAATTTCGAGAGCAGGATATCACCGTCCCGTGCGCGGTCGAGGGTCCCGTCGATGTCGTCATCAACGCGGCTTCGCTCGCCAGCCCGAAGGACTATCTGGCGCATCCTATCGAGACGCTCGATGTGGGGTCGCTCGGTACGCGCCGCATGCTGGATCTCGCGGCGGAGAAGGGCGCCCGCTTTCTGCTGACTTCGACATCGGAATGCTACGGCGACCCCGAGGTCCATCCGCAAGTGGAAACATACTGGGGTAACGTGAACCCGGTGGGCCCGCGCTCCTGTTACGACGAAAGCAAACGCTACGCCGAGGCGCTCACGATGGCATATCATCGCGTGCACGGCGCGCGCACCAACATCGCGCGCATCTTCAATACCTATGGGCCGCGCATGAAGCTCGACGACGGCCGTGTGGTGCCCGCGTTTTTGGATCAGTCGATGCGTGGTCTCCCGCTCACGGTTTTCGGGGATGGTTCGCAGACGCGCAGCTTTTGCTATGTGAGCGATCTGGTGGATGGTCTCTGCCGCCTGATGGTATCGGACGAACGATATCCCGTGAACCTGGGCAATCCTCAGGAATTGACGATTCTCGAATTCGCCAAGCGCATCCAACGTCTCACCGGCAGCCGCTCAGGCATCGATTTCCGCGACCTTCCCGAGGACGATCCGAAGCAGCGTAAACCGGACATTACGAAGGCGCGCGCAGTTCTGGGTTGGGAGCCGCGCGTAGAGTTGGAAGACGGTCTGCAGAGGACCGTCGCTTATTTCGAGGGTCTACGGGCCACGGTGGCGTAGGGCGTCGCCCGCGCATCTTTTAACGCTGCGGCAAATCCACCGCATCGAGAAAACTCCGCCAAACAACCCTTTGCGGACCTTGGAGCCGATGTATTTCAGCGCGCGGGGAACCGGACGCGGTGCAAATGCCGCACCGCATGCCACTGACGCCACTAACTCCATTCAGATTCAATGCGTTGCGGTCTGACTGATTTGGAGTGAAGATTGCTGCGACCAGCCGAGTGCAAAGCATATTGCACGCGGAGGATTGGCTTGGCTGATTACACGGCCATATATTCGGTTGGAAACTCGATCGCGCAGTTCCTAGGGAACAGCTTCCCGGCCGCGTTGAAGGCCCAGCACCCAAGCGTCAAGTTTCTACTGGTAGCCAGCTCTCAGATTGCGGAAGAAGATCAGACTAACCTCGACCAGGTAGTTACTATTTTCCTGCATCGCATCACGATTAACGAAAACTTCAGAGCCGCCACGCAAATACAAGATGAACCCAATAAGAAGCCGGTTCTCTTTTTAGACCTGCACTATTTGATTACCTACTGGGGGACCGATCCTCAAGCGGAGCAGACCATCCTCGGGTGGACTATGTTGCAACTGCAATCGGCGCCCATCCTCGATAATTCGATTCTCACGCCGAGTAACATATGGGACCCGGCCGAGACTGTTCAACTCGTGCCGGCGGACCTCAGCTTGGAAGACATTCTGAGAATCTGGGACGCTCTGGGTCCGAAATATCGTTTGAGCGTCTCCTACATCGCCCGCGTGGTCAGGATCGATACCGGCATCACGCCCGGCCCGCCGGTGGTGGCGACCCGGTTCACCTACGCCGGAAATGGAAAGGCCCAATGATCGAGAATATCGATCGCCGCGTTCTGGCCGGATTCCGCTGCGTGGACGCCATCACGGGCGGCTCGATCCTGGAAGCGCTCACGGTGTCTGCGGCGCCCTTGGTGCTCCGCCGCAATCACAGCGGAGTGTTCGCCGTGATGGACGCGCCTGGCTTCACCGCTTTGACGACGCAATTCCTGGCGCCCGCGGCCAACTCCTGGCCGTCTCCAGCCACTTTCGAAATCACAATTGAAGATCCCGCGTTACGTTATCTGTCGCGGCGGGCAACGATTTCCGCTCCGCAGCCGTTGCCGGTAGTTCCGCCACCGGTTGGCTCTGCGCCTACCACCACGGCGCCGGCTGGGCCTGCGCCCTTGGCGCCGGTCACCACGCCGCAGACTATCGTCTTATATCCCACGCCGGCGGCACCGCTTGCGCCGAACTGGGCGGTGGTGCGGGTCGCGATAGTTAGCAACGCCACGCCGCCGGCGCCATTGCCTTGGGCGGTGATCCAAGTGCTAGGCGCCGGCAGTCCGTCTCCGGCCGGGCTTACGAACCAGAACGGCGAAGCTTTGCTTGCCGTGCAGGGTCTTGGTTTGAGCCTCAGCTCCAACACCACGGGCGCCGTTACGGAGACCACGACGACGGCGACCGTGACGGCGTGGTTCGATCCATCGAGTTTGAACAAGCCTAAGGGATGGATCCCCAACCCGGATGACATCTTATTGAATCTATCGAGTTCGCAGTGGAAGAGCGTGTCGCAACCCGTACAGCTTAGCCCAGGCCAAACGGTTTTCGTCACCCTTACGATTTCTTTGTGATTGAGGAGGAACAATGCCCGAGTATTTAACGCCAGGCGTTTACGTAGAGGAAGTCAGTTTCCGGGCTCCTTCGATTGAAGGCGTCGGGACCAGCACTGCCGGTTTCGCCGGCGTAACGTTGACCGGTCCCACTAATACAACTCCGGAGTTGCTGACCAGCTTCGGCGACTTTCAGAATGTCTACGGTGGTTACGACAATCTGACGCTGTCGGGCAATTCTACCGACCCGAAGAATACCAACTACATGGCGATGGCCGTGAAGTCTTTCTTCGATAACGGCGGTTCGCAACTCTACGTTTCGCGGGTATTTGTTCCCAAGAACGCCAACGACGCAGGCATCGCGACGAGCGGCGCTGCTTCCGCTTCCAACGTCGTGGTATCGGCGCGCTTCCCCGGTTTGCGCGGTAATCAGAACGTCACGGTCAAGCTCAAGGCGGCGCGGACACAGAATGTAGCGAGCCTGCCGCCCGGCTCTGTGGTGGCATCGGCGGCAAACACTTCATCGCTGGCGAGCGCGGCGGGCACGGCCGATACAACTATCACGCTGGTTGCGCCGCTGCCCTGGGGCGCGCCTGCGAGCGTGCTGATCGATTCCGAAACAATGACAGTCACGGGTGTGGACCCTACTGGGACGAAGTTGACGGTCACTCGCGGTTCGGCGCCGGCAGCGCACGCCGCCGGGGCTGCGGTCATGGGACAGATAGGGTTCCTTTTCTCGGCGCTCACCACAAACGGCCAGCAATTGACCCTTACTGCAACCCCGCCGCCGGGGGCCACCACGCCCGCTCCCACCACCACCGCAGGTCCCACCACCACTGCCACTACAACGCCCGCCCCAACGACCACTGCAGGGCCGCCCACTGCGCGCGCCGCCGGCAAATGGCATCCCGGCATTTCTGCAAATCGGTGGAGAGACTCTCGCTGTGACCCAGGTGGATTCCACGGGAACGGTAGTGACGGTTGCAGCGCGCCCCGGCGGCGCGGCGCACGCTGTGAATGCGCCGGTCTTCGCGCCTATGGCGCTTTTTACCAACGGCGTCGGCGGAACATTTAAGAGCAACGGAACGTCGCTGCCCGCCGTGACTCCTCCCGGGCTGTACGTTCTCACTATGCAGGTGACAGCCGCGACAGCCGCGGGATCGCCTGCGGTATTTGACGGATTGGGCTTCGACCCGGCGCATCCTTACTATCTCGGCACGGTTCTGGCGGCCATTCCTCCGCGGCACATCGATGCGCTGCAAAACCAGGTTGCCTTCACCATAGGGCAAAATCTCACACCCAACAGCCTGTTCTCGACGATCTTTGCCAACTGGGGCGGTCCCAGCGCAAACGCCGTCCAGACCTACACGCTCACCGGAGGCGATGACGGTCTGGAGCCGGAATCGTCGAACTACGATACGGCGCTCGCCCTCTTTACTTCCCTGGAAGATATCGCCATCGTAGCGGCGCCGGGCTCCGGGATCTTCGATGCGAGCGAGGATATCATCAATAGCCTGATTACTCACGTCAGCCAACAGCGGGCCTATCGCATCGCGGTGCTGGAGACGCCTCCCAACCAACTCGCATCCGATAATGAATCGGTTCGCGCCGCAATCGACAGCAGTTACGCGGCTCTTTATGTTCCGTGGGTGATTACGCCGAATCCGTTAGCAACGGCTGGATCGGCGATTGCCGCCGAAATCGCCGTGCCGCCCACCGGTTTCATCACTGGCATTTATGCGCGCAACGACGAACAGAACGGCGTCTCGAAGGCCCCGGCCAACGAAGTGCTGCTAGGCGCGTCGCGGCTGGAGCGAGACATCTCCTTTGCCGAACAGGGCATTCTGAACCCGCTGGGAATCAACTGCCTGCGCTACTTCCCGAACCGCGGGTTCCGCGTGTGGGGCGCGCGCACAGCCAGTTCGGACCCCGAGTTCAAATATGTCAACGTGCGCCGGTACATGATCTATCTTGAACACTCCATCGATAACAGCACGCAATGGGCGGTGTTCGAGAACAACGGCCCGGTGCTATGGTCGCGCGTGAAGGAGGCGGTCGATTCGTTCCTTTATAACGAATTCGTGTCAGGCAACTTACTTGGAGATAGCGCTTCCGAGGCTTACTTCGTCCGCTGCGATCGCACCACCATGACGCAGAACGATCTGGACAACGGCCGGATGATTTGTCTGATCGGCGTCGCGGTGTTGAAGCCGGCCGAGTTCGTGATCTTCCGCATCGGCCAGACTACGGCGCTAGCGCAGAGTTAATTAGATAGGAGAATCGAAATGCCCAGAACCGCGCCTTTACCGGCTTATAACTATCTCGTCGATCTGAGTGGAAGCGAATCCGACCCAACCGCTGGGCGGCTTCTCGGACGTTTCGGGGCTGGAGACTGACATACATATCTCCGAGTACCGCGACGGCAACGAACCCGAACCGCACGTGCGCAAGATCCCCGGGTCGCACAAAGTCGGCGACGTCACGCTAAAACGCGGCGTGGTGAATTCGTCGGATTTGTGGGCCTGGATCACGGCCACCCGCAAGACCGGAGTTGCCGCGCAGCGCAATGTGGTCATCACGTTACGCGATGAGGCGGGCAACCCGGTTCAGCAGTGGAAGCTGCGCAACGTGGTGCCCATGAAGTACACCGGCCCCACCCTGGCAGGCAAAGGCGGCGGCGAGGTCGCCATGGAGGAACTGGTGCTGGCCGCCGAAGGATACGAGATCTCTCAAGTTTCCTGAGCGTAATGGCGGGAAATCGAGAAATCTTCGAGAGAGTGAGCTATGAGCCGCATCGTATTTGACTCCGCGCGTCCAGTGGTCGAATCCGATCCCGCGCGCAACGATGTCGCTTGTTTTGTGGGACTCGCTCGCGTGACGGGCGCCGCGCTTCCCGCGGCTATCCAGAAGTGGCTGCAGGTTCATGGCTGGGCAAACGGGCCCCTGGCGCGTTCCATTGACCCGCCATTCACGGATATCCCTATACCAGTCGAAAGCTACGCGACGTTTACGTCCCTTTTTGACCCCGGTGGATCGCTCTCTAGCGTCGGCACGGACTATTTGGCGGCGGCGGTGCGCTCGTTCTTCGCTCAAGGCGGCAGGCGGTGCTACGTCGTGCGCATGGACGATCCAATCTCACTTCAAGATGGAACCGCTGGGAAAGCACAAAAGCTGGCGGCGTTGCTACCAGGGGACCTCTACGCGGTGGACGATCGCCGAAGTTGGCACGGCGTTGGACATCTGGGCGGGTTGCCGGATGTGTCGTTTCTGGCAGTGCCAGATCTTCCGGCTCTGACGGCTTCGGCGCCTACGGCGGCGGTAGGCGGTAGTTTCGGCCCCCATCTCGGGTCCCGCGCAATTCATGGAATGCGCGCCGCCTGCGACCGCTCCCGAACCCATCCCTCTGTTCAACCTGCCGGCCCCGCGTCTCACGCCGGACGATTACGCAAATCGATGGGCTCCGAGCGTACAGACGATTCTCGGGTACTTGTCGAAAAACGGCATCCGCGACATTCAGTTCGTAGCGGCTTTTCCGCTGCCGCAGGATCTGGACGCCGCTGCCGCCGCGCAAAGCCCATCCAGCGCGGTGCTCGCCCAGGACGTCCATAGCGTAATAACGGGCCAGATGCCGGAGAATATTCCGCCGTCGCCATCCGGTCTCTCGACCGCATTTCTGCAGCTCGCCTATCCCTGGCTGACGACCACCGGCTCCAACATCCTGAATGAATCGCTGGAACCACCAGACGGCTCTCTGGTGGGAATACTGGCGCGCAATGCACTCACGCGCGGCGCGTTTATGGATGCGACCAAAATCGTTCCGGCGGAGATTTCCGATGTTTGGCCTAGCCTGCCCGCGCGGGAGCTTACAGTGCCGGTGGCGCCGCTGATCTGGGGAGGCGCCTCCTGGAAGCCGCTGATCGTTCGCCTGAGCCTCTTCGGATTCACGCCCGCTGGCCTGCGGCTGCTTTCCGACGTTACGGCTTATCCCGGTGAAGCATACCGGCCGGCGCGCGTGCATCGGTTGGTCTCAGTGATTTCGCGGGCATCGCGGCAGTTGGGAGAACGTATTGTCTTCCAGCGGAACGGTCCGGCCCTGTGGCGACCGTGGAGACCTCGCTTGGGAATCTGCTCACGCAGTTGTGGACGTTAAATGCGCTGGATGGCGACACGCTACAGGAAGCGTTCTCGGTGCGCTGCGACGCCAGCACCATGACGCAGAACGACCTCGATAGCGGCCGTCTTATCGCGCAGGTGACCTTTACCGCGGCGGCCACCATCGAATTGATCCGCGTGACGCTGGCGCTCGAGACCAGTGGGGCAAGCGCGCAGGGCATTGCGGTCATGGCGGAGGCAAGCTGATGGCCAAGAAGAATACCGGTATTATCCCGCTCCATGTTTTCCGGTTTCGCGTAGCTCGTGACGGCTGATTCGCTCAAGAACGGCCCGCAAGGCCGCAGCACCGAAATGGCCTTCGCGGAATGCACCGGGCTCGAGGCCACCATGGAGCCCAAGGTCATCAAGGAAGGCGGGCGTAACTACGGCGCGGCGCAACGTCCGGGCGGCGTCACGTTCGCCACTGTGGTGTTGAAGCGGGGTGTAAGTACGGATCGCAGCATGTGGCAGATCTTCAATCAGACCAGTTGCGAAAAATACGCGCCGCGGTGGCAGGTCACCATCACTCTGCTGGACGGCAATCTGCAATCGGTTATGGCATGGCAGCTTGCCCATGCTATGCCGGTGAAGTTCAAATTCGCGGATCTCAATGCCAAGGGAACGGAGGTCGGCATCGAGGAATTGCACTTCGTTCATGAAGGCCTTTCCGCGGTTTAAGAGATTGCTATGAGCCAGCCCAACTCCAAAAATCTCGCCGCTCCAACAGTGGTCAAAGCGACGTTGAAGGCGCTGCCGGACGGCGAGGCCATTCCCGTGCATTTCAATCCAGCTTCGCTGGTGTATACGGTTGAGAATTCCAATCCGCAGCAGGCGGGCGATCCCCGCCGCCGCCAGTTTGCCGCGCAGTTCACGGGCAAGCTGACCATGGATCTGCAATTCGACACCACTGACACGGGCGCGGACGTGCGGAATTTTACTACTCCGATTGCGCTCTTCATGCAATCGTCCGCCGCGGCTAACAAGGGCGGGAAGGGCAAAAGCAAAGGCGCTAACAAGCCGGCGCCTTCGGTGCTCAGTTTCGATTGGGGAGCGTATCACTTCCAGGGGGTCATGGAATCGTTCAAGGAGACGATCGATTTCTTCTCCGCCAATGGAATTCCCCTACGCGCGCTCGTGTCCATTGGCTTAGCTCGCCAGGACAACGTGTTCGATACGGGCTCTTCCGACACGGCCCCGGTCAGCGGCAGCCTGGTGCCAACGCCATCTACATACAGCGCGGCGAAGGCAGCAGCCGCCGGCGGCGATAAAAACGCAACACGCGCGCTGGCCAGCGCCAATGGACTGGAGAACCCGCGCTTCACAGGTGGAGCGGCGCTAGAAGTGGGTGGCGGAATCCAGTTGAATGCCGCGGTGGGGTTTGTTGCAAGCGCTTCGGCGGCCGCGGCGATCGGCATATCGGGCGGCGCGGGAATTGGCGTTTCGGCTGGCGCGGGCTTTGGAGCCGGAGTCTCCGCCGGTGCAGGGTTCGGAGCAGGCGTTTCGGCGGGTGCCGGATTCGGCGTAGGCGCATCGGCGGGCGTCGGCGTCTCGGCCGGATTTGGAGCTGGAGTAGCGGCTGGCGCGGGCGTCTCCGCGGGCGTAGGTGCAGGCGTTAGCGTTTCGGGCGGCGGCGCGCTGTTCGGATCGTCGGCCTCGGCCGGCGTCCCGGCTACCGCGGGAGCCTTCGCGGGTCTCGAGGTAGGCCGCGCCACCATCAGCACTACGGCGCAGCTCGATCCGCTGCGCATGCTCCCTTCAACGGTGGGCTCGGATGTAGCGGCCGGCGCCAACGCCAGCTTCGCACTGGGAGGAGTTGCAATGGCGCCATCCGGCTTCTCGACGGATGTAGGCGCGGCATTTAACTTTACCGACGGGCTTACTTTCGATATCGATTAACGGCGGAAGAACGATTTATGTCTGTAACTATCGACGACTTACAGGTACAAACACAGCCCTCCGCCGCGCCTTCCGGCGAGCCGGCGGCAGGCTCCGGGCAACAGCAGCAGAAACCGGATTTCAAAGCCGAGTTGGAAAAGCTACACGTTCGCGAGCTTCGATTGCGAGCGGATTAACGCCTATGCCTGAAACTCCAGTCACCACTTCCGCCGTATATAGCGCGATTCCCACAGTACAGGTGGATGGCAACCTGAACGACAAGGTCACTGCGCAATTGCTCGGCATGAAGATGTGCGAGCACGAAGGCGGGATGTCGAGTCTGGAGCTGCGATTCAGCAATTTCGGCTCCTTCGCCGGAGGGCTGGCCGACCAGGTATTTGAAGATGGGACCATTCTGAAGCTGGGCGCCGCCCTCACGGTGTATGCCGGCCTGGTCACCTCGCCAACGGAGATCTTCCGCGGCAAGATAACCGCCCTGGAAGCCTTCTTTCCCAGCAGCGGACCGCCGGAATTAGTGGCGCTCGCCGAGGATGCGTTGCAGGCGGCGCGCATGAAGCGGCGCACGAAGAACTGGGACGACGCTTCGCTTGCGGACATCCTGCAAGAGATCGCGGGCGGTTTGGGCCTGACGCCCGTGACCAGCGGATTGGATGCGACTATCGGTTCCGAACAGCAGCTCAACGAAAGCGACCTCCATTTCCTGCGGCGGCTGTTGGCGCGCTACGATGCCGATCTGCAAGTGGTCGGAACCGAACTGCACGCCACGCCGAGGAGCCAGGCCCAGCGGAATGCGATTCAACTGGATATGAACAGCCAGCTTCATGAGGTCCGTATTGTGGCTGACTTGGCCCATCAGGTGACGCAAGTCACGGCCACCGGTTGGGATTACAACCAGGGACAAACTATCTCCGCGACGAGCCAGACCACCTCGCTTGGGCCGGGATCGGGGCAGACCGGCGCGAGTTGGTTGCAACAGGCGTTGAGCTCGCGATCGGAGCAACTGGCGCAATACGCCACGCTGGATCAATCGGACGCGCAAGCTCTGGTCGATGCCGAGTTCGCGCAGCGCAGCCGCCAGTTCGTGGTGGCGCGCGGCGTGGCGGAAGGCAACCCCGCGCTTCGCGTGGGTTCGTACCTCACTCTGACCGGTTTGGGTCCGAGATTCTCCAATACCTACTACACCACCGCGACGGTCCACCGTTTCGATACAGAGAAGGGGTATGCGACGGAATTCACCGCGGAGTGCGCTTACCTGGGAGCCGGTTCATGAGCCTGTTGCTGCACGAAACCGCTCTCCAGTTGTTGGGGCCGGCGCTGTTCCTCGCCACTGTAGTGAACGTTCAGGACCCGGAGAACCGCAACCGGGTACAGGTGCGGCTCTACAATGCGAACGGCATTGCGGATCAGGATGGACCAATCTGGGCGCGCGTAGCTGTACCGTTCGCGGGCGGCAACCGCGGCGCGTTTTTCATTCCGGACGTAGGCGACGAAGTGGTGGTGGCGTTCCTGGGCGGCGATCCGCGCGGCGCAATTATATTGGGCAGCCTTTGGAATGGCCACGATACCGCTCCGGAAACGATCGGCGGATCGGGAAAAAACGTCGACCGCTGGACCATTACGGGCAAGGCGGGAACGCGCATTGCGATCGTGGAACAGCCCGCCAGCAGCGCAACCATCACGTTCTCGACGCCGGGCGGACTCACTGGAACGCTTACCGACGAGGACGGCTCGATTGAATTCAGCAATACCGAAGAGACATCGGTGCGGATCGATTCGAGCGGCGTCACTATTAACGCGCCCACAGGCCAGGTGCAGGTGACCGCGGCGAGCCAGCTTACGGTCACCGCGCCTTCCGTAACAGTGAACGCCGCCATGAGCACCTTTAGCGGCATGGTGCAATGCCAGACCTTGATCGCTACCACGGTGGATTCAGCCACCTATACGCCGGGAGCCGGCAACGTATGGTGAGACACGACATCGTAGTGAGCGGCGTGCAACTCACGGGCGGGCCGCCGCTGAACAAACCTGTGGTGCTGCAGATGAACCGGGAGGATTTCCCTAATTTATTCCTGCGTGACTTGAGCGCTATGGGTACGCCGGGGCAAAAGCCGCTCTCCAGCACCCAGCTTGTCGCCGCCAGCGCTTCGGCGCCCGGCACGCTCTACCAACCGGTGGCGCGCGTGATCCACGTGGCCATGGCGCAGTTGTCTTGCGAGAGCGTCGGCTATCCGAGGCTGGACCCGAAGCGCGTGTTGTCGGCGGGGTTGGTGATCCGGCGCGTGCCGCGAACGGGCGGCGTCAGCGAACTATCCAAACCGCCCGAGGCGGCCTGGCCGTGGATGAAGGATGCGAACGGGCAATTCGGATGGTTGAAGAGCCCCGCCTCCTGGACGCCGAATGACGATCCCGACCCGGCGCAGCGCCCGCAGCTTCAATCGGGACAGCCCGCGCTGAATCACTTACTGGCCGCGAGGGCGCTTTCATCGGCCTTGACGGAAGTTTCGACGCCGGCGTTCGTCGCCGCGCCGGACGTCTGCAACGCCGCCGGGCGCACGCTGGTCTACGCGCTCGTTCCCACGGCCAGCAGCGAAGCGAGCACGCAACCCGCGCCCTCCGTGCCGCGCGTGGATAACGCGTCGATGCTCAAGATTCTTCCGGTGCTGTTGAAGGCCGGCGGCCAAAGCGCTGTCGCGGCCGACAAACCCGTAACGTATCTCTACATGTCCGACGAATACGCGAAGTCGAAAAGCGCTAGCGACTTCACAGTTTTCTCCGCGACACTGCGCCTGCTATACACGGTCTTCGGCGCTTTCGACGGATCGGCGGGCGCGCAAACGCTGCTGAACGTCCTGAACCGCCACAACGTTACCATCCAAAACGGTTCGGGATACAGGCAGCAGCCGATGGGCGCGTTCTACCAGGAGGCAGCCGCTAAACTGATCGATTACGATCCCAACGCGCAGCCTCCATTGCCGATTCCCACGCTCCAAATGCCGCACGCGTGGGATTCGTTCACCGCGCAGGATCAAAACGACATCCTCGGCGTGATGGGGCCTCTGCTGCAATCGCGCGGACTTTCCGCGTTCCCTCCGCAAGGAAGATTTCAGGATGCATCGCGCTTCTATCGCGTCAGGCTGTTCTTCCGCATCAAGGGCGAAACGCCGGCGTGTCCTCCGGAGTTGGTCTGGAGCTGCTACAGCGATCCATTCCGGATTGCCGCCTGGTATGAAAACGGCGGCCGGGCGTCGGCGCCGGTGCCGCTGCCCGACCCCTTCGACAAGAATGTTTTGAAAAGCGCCAAGCAGACATCGTCATTTGCGGTTCCGCCGAGTTTGATGAATGCGATGCAGAACACCAGCCTCACCGGATTGTCGAATGGAAGCGGAGGGGGCGGTGGCGGCGGAATCAACCTGACCTGGATCTGCAGCTTTAGCATCCCGCTCATCACCATCTGCGCTTTTTTTGTGCTGAATATTTTTCTTTCGTTGCTGAACATCGTTTTTTTCTGGATGGCCTTTATCAAGATTTGCATTCCATTTCCGATTCCAGCGCCAAGCGCATCGCCGACAGAGGACTAATGGCCGCGAGCAACTACAGAGATCCGATTTCGTGGCCGTTCCTGCCGGTTCCGCAAAACGGGCAGTTGAGCTACGACACGCTGGAGCGGAGCGTGCGCGATTCGATACGCATCATTCTGACCACGCGTCCGGGCGAGCAGTTGATGCAGCCCTTGTTTGGCGCGGGATTGCAAAACTTCCTGGCCGAAGGCAATACGGTGGCGATCCGGCGGCAGATTCAAACGGCGATCGTCAATGCGTTGCAGGCGTATGAGGCGAGAATCGCCGTGGACAACGTGGAAGTGGAAACGGTGGATGGCGCTCCTTCGCAGATCCACGTTCAGATTTTCTACCGTTTGCTGCGCACGAACGCGACGCAACAAATCGGCGTGACGATGCAAGGCGGATAGAACTGTGCCACTGATACCACCAGCTCTTGACGACCGCTCCTACAGCGACCTGGTGCAGGACATGCTGGACAGCATTCCGGCGCATACGCCAGAGTGGACCATCCAGCAGACCGGCGATCCCGGCCGGACGCTGATCGAGCTCTTCGCCTGGCTCGCCGATTCGATTCTTTACCGCGCCAACCTGATTCCCGAGCGGCAGCGGCTGGCTTTCCTAAAATTGCTCGGTCTGCCTTTGCATCCGGCGGCGGCGGCGACCGGAATACTCTCGGTATTTTCCGACCCCGCCGTCACCACCGCGGTGACGCTGGCCTCGGGCGCTTCCATTCCAGGGCCGCCGGCTTTTGAAACGCTTTCCGAACTCGACGTGCTGCCGGTGACGGCGCAGGCTTATATCAAGGTTCCGCTCTCACAGGCGCAGCAAACAGCCGCGATGCCCTTGCTGCAGGGCTTGCAGAGTCCTCTACAGCATGTCCAATACGCCCGCGGGCTATACCACGACTCCCGTATTCGCCAATAATACGGCCGATCCGAACGGCGTGGATGTCTATGGGGGGACCATCGACCAGTGCATCTGGTTTGCCCTGATGGCCGGCAAGCCCGCGAACCTCGCTGCGATTCGCGCCACGTTAGGCGGAAAGAACGGCCAGCGCATCCTCAGTCTCGGTCTCGCGCCAGCCTCGGCGTCCACCGACCCGTTCGCCGGCCGCGGGGCCCGCAAGCGGCGGTTCCGGTGACCTGGCAAATCAGCGCAACCACGGCGGCGGGGCGCCGCTGATCTATCATCCCCTGAGCGTGGCGAGCGATACCACGCAGGGTCTGAGCACAGCGGGCGTAGTGCAACTGATGCTGCCGCAGAGTTCGGATATCGGGCGCCGCCCAATGACGTTCGCAGCGACGCGATGGCCGGCGTAGGTCCTAAGCCGCCGCGTGTCGACGATCCAAATATCGACAGCATGCTGGTGGCGTGGATTCGCGTCAATGTGCAGAGTCCTCTGACGCTGAGTTGGGCGGGCATCAACGCAGTGGCAGATCGACCAGCGCAAGACGTACAACAACGTCATCGCCGGCGTGAGCGACGGTTCGGCCAACCAGCAGTTTGCGCTGGCGCAAACGCAGATCGATCCGGTCACGTTCCAACTCGATGTGGACATGCCGGGACTGGGCTTCCAGCTATGGACACCGGTGGACGATCTGTCGGTGCTGCAAGGCGCCGTGCCCGCTTTCGTACTCGACCCGGAAGCGGGCACGGTGAGCTTCGGAAATCAGATGCAAGGCATGATCCCGCCAGCCGGTCGTAGGGTGCGAGCGCGGTTAATGCGCGCGGGCGGCGGGGCGGCGGGAAATCTGCCAGCAGGCACGCTGACGGCGATCCAGGGGGTGGATGTTTCCGGCAACTCCGCCAAGGGCCTCACGGTACAGCAGCCCATCGACACCACCAATGGCGCGGATGCCGAAACGCTCAATCAGGCCGAGCAGCGCATCCCGGCTACCCTCCGCCATCAGGAACGAGCCGTAACCGCCAGCGACTACAAGAGCATTGTGCTGGGAATGCCGGGCAGCGGCGCGGCGCGCGTGGAGGTGCTACCGCTGTTCAAGCCACAGACTCGCGATACGAACGTCCCCGGCGTGGTTTCTGTAATGGTGATTCCACCCAAAGGCGACTTCCATCCTCCCTGTCCGCGCGCCGGCCGCCCGCTTCTGGAAAATGTCTATGCCTATTTGAATCCGAAGCGCCCGGTGGCGGCCGAGATGTACGTGATCGGGACCGAATACATCGGCCTCGGCTTGAGCGTCGCCGTGGAAGTGACGACCGGGTTCGGGTTGCTGCAGGTGAGCCAACAGGTGGAGCAGGCTTTGCGGACCTACCTGTGGCCGGTCCCTCCTGGCGGCGCTTCCGGTCAAGGCTGGCCGCTAGGCCGAACGGTGAGAAGCCTCGAGCTCGAGGTAATTGTCAGTCGCGTGGCCGGCGTCGAGGAAGTGAACGGGCTGCTGCTCTTCCAACCGGTCACCGCGGGAGGGTTCGAACAAATTGAGCCGGATAGCGCCGGCAACGCGGAGCTGTCGCTCCAAAGCTGGCAGTTGCCGGAAGTGCTGCAAGTATTGGTGACGCCGGGGACCGATGGATCGGGCGTTATGCCTGGAAGCCTGAGTCCCGTGGTGCAGACGGATAATACGGTCGCGGTGCCAATTGTCCCGGCGGTGTGTTGAGCAAACTGCGATGGATGCCAACGGCCTCAAATTCTGGATGCTAAGCCAACAGCAGGATTGGCCCCTGCCGCCTCCCGTTCCGGCGGGCTCCGCGGCGGTGGCGCCAAATCTGTCGTCACTCTCCTCCAGCGTGGCGGTGGGCGATACGCAGATCGTGCTGCTTGTGCCGCTGCCCGGAGGCGCGCCGGACTTCGTCTTCATCGATTCCGAAGTGATGAGCGTCAACGGTGTGGATTCGACCGGATTGCAGCTTGGCGTGACGCGCGGAGCGCAAGGCACCGCGGCGGCGAACCATCCGCCGGGCGCGCTGGTCTTGGGGCCGGTGGGAATTCTGCGTGCCGGCGCCAACAAGACGCAAACGCAGTTGACGATTGTCGCCTCGTCGCACCCGCCCACCACTACCGCCGCTCCGTCGACGACTCCAGCCGCCACCACAACGCCGGCTACTACGACAACTCCAGTTCCTACCGTGGCGGCCGGTCTCTCTCCCGGCGCCTTTCTGCGGATCGGCGACGAGATTCTTGCAATCGCGCAGATCGATTCCACTGGAACCATCGTTACGGTGACGCGCGGCGCTCTTGGCAGCCCTCCAGTGGCGCACCCCAGCGGCGCGCCCGTGTTCGCGCCGATCGCCTCCAACACGCTGTACTATTGCCTGGCTCGCAAGCGGCTGCAGTTGTTGAGCATGCGCCTTGGCAATCCTCCGGTGGAGGTGTTCCCAACCGCCAGCGCTCTGGTGGAGACAACGCCGATGACGCAAGACGCGTTCGGCAACTACGCGCGCTGGGATTCCACGGGTCTTCAGGTCCTGGCCGGAGGTAGCGGTCCCGGCGAAGTGTCGATTTACACGGCTCCCGCCGGGCAGACGGTGACCGATCTGGCGATGGGCTACGACGGTATCCTCTACATCGCGGTGGGCGGAACTCTCGTGCTGGTAGACCGGCGCGGACGCTGGCCGAACTTCACGCTGTCCGTTGGCGGATTTAATTTCTGGCGACTGGCCCCGCTTCCCGAAGGCGGCTTGCTCGCGCTTGACCGGAGCAAGCCGCAACTCGGCAAGGTGACTGGCGCGCCTCTGCAAACCGGGCCGTTGGATACGCTCAATCCGGGGATTCTGAGCCCTTGCGCAGACAACCCGAATCCACCGCAGTTGGAGGCTACATGGCCTCTCCCTGCCTCGGAAACGTTTGTGGGCTTCACCGCCGTGGACAAGCGCGTCGCGCTGCTTTCGTGGAATGCGAATTCGGCATCGAACACGGCCTCGTATCTGAGGATATTCGACTTCCGTAAAGGCCTCGGCACGGCGTGGAAACCTAGTGGCATTCTCTGGCCGTATGGAGTTGCATGGTTGGACAACATGCGGCTGGCGGTGCTCGCCACGGGATCGAACGAAGCGCTGATCTACAATTTGGCCGAAGCCGCCACGGTTCTGGTTCCGGCTGGCGATACCTATGTTCTATCGGGCGCCAACAAGGGACCGTTCGCGCATGGTCAAAGCCAGCCTCCCTACTATGCGGATGGCGCGCAACTGAAGCCGTTGCTGCCACTGTCGCTCAATTCCTTGGCGGGTTTTGGCTCGACCGATCCTGCCTCGCCAAAGATCGTAGATAGCGGCATCGCACAGGCGGTCTGGCACCGGCTGTTCCTGGAAATGGTCATGCCTCCGCGCTGCTCGGTTGTGGTCTGGCTTACTGCCGCGGACCAACCTGCCGGCATCGCCTCGCCCGCGGCCAAGTGGTATCCACACGCTTTCGGCGATGCGGATATGTCCGCGCTGCCGAAAGAAACGCCGCAAGGCGTGTGGCTCTCGATTCCATCCGAAGTTCCGTTTGCGAACCCGCTATTGGGCGCGACGCCCGTAGAGAATCGTCAAGGCCTGTTCATGGTCTTGGTGCAGCGGACCGGCACGGTGGTTCGCAACTTGAGCGGCCGGTTCCTGGGCATTCGCGTGGAATTGTATGGCGACCGGAGAAGCACTCCCGAGATTGCGGCGCTGCGGGTTTGGGGCTCGCGTTTCTCCTACGTCAGGAACTACCTTCCGGAACTCTACCGCGAGAACAAATTCAGCCCGGCGGCCGATCAGGCCGGCCCCAGCACGCGGCGCGACTTTTTCGAACGCTTCGTCAATATCTTTGAGGCGCAACTGACGCGCATCGAGGACCGCGTGGCGAACTCCTACCTGCTCACGCGGCCGGAGGCGACTCCGGACGACGCGCTCGATTGGCTGGGTAGCTGGGTCGGCCTGAGTCCCACGGGATATCCGCCGGATCGCCGCCGCGCGCGGCTATTGGCATCTTCGAGCCTCCACCAGAAACGTGGCGCCGTGCCCGGCATCACGCAGGCGTTGGACATTGCTACGAACGGGCTTTGCTCGCGCGGCGCGGTTATCGTTGTGGAGGATTTCCGGCTGCGCCACATTTTCGCGACCATACTCGGAGCCAATCTGGCTATCCAAAACGATCCTCTCTTGCCAGGGTTTTCGGGCAGCAGCAACTCGTTCGTCGGCGACACGCTCTTCATAGGCAATCCGCGAGACCAGGCGGAAATTCTGGCGCTGTTCTCCGCCGAACTTCCGGAAACGTCCGCCGAACAAGCGCAGGTGCAGCAGTTCTTCGACAGCCTGGCGAACCGCATGACTATCTTCATTCACAACCAGGTAGAGACCGTGGATGTGAACCTGGTGCAAAGGATTGTGGAGCATGAGAAACCCGCGCACGTGGCGGCGGCCGTTCGCATTGCGACCCAGCCATTCATGGTTGGCTTGGCCGGCCTCTTGGGAGTGGACAGCTATCTGGCGCCGGCGCCTCCACGCGATCCGGTGATCCTGGGTACGAGCCAGATTGGCCGCTACAACATGGTGATTCAAGCTCCCAGCCTCGATCCGCGATTGGAGACCTGACGAAATGGCAACCACCACCGACAGCCTCAATCCCCCGCCCGCTCCGCAGCGGGTGTACTACTCGACCGGCCGCATGTTGGGCGTGGAAGATTTTCAGGCCGATCAGGACTATCACCGCGGCCGCTTGGCGCGCGTGCTGGCGCAGCTTTACGGCACCGGTACGGTTGCCGGGTTAAACGTCGCCTTTGAGGGCTGGCAGGCCAACACGCCCTATCCGGCGTTCGCTTTCGTCTACGATTCCAGCAAAAACGTGCAGGTCAACACCGGCGCGGCGGGGACTAGCGGAAGCGCTCATCCCGTATTCGCCGCGGCTGCCGGCGGCACGATAAACGATGCTAATGGCATTGTCTGGACAAATGAGGGTCCTATCAATTCGGCTGGATGGCGGCCCAATACGGTGTTCACATTTCCCACCGCCATCGTCGATCCCAACAGCAATATTCAGGTCCTGAACGTCAAGCCAAACATAACCAGCGCGGCCACGCCTCCGGTCTGGAACACGGCTATCGGCGGCGCATCCGCCGATGGAGCCACTGCCAAGGCATGGATCAACGCCGGTCCCGCGTTCGAGATCGCAGTATCGCCAGGTATGGCGATCGATCGCGTTGGACGGATCATAGAGGTACCACGCACGGTTTGTATCCTTCTGAATAACTGGCTGACCCAGAAGATCCAGGCGTGGCAGAACCAGCTTGCGAATCCCGTGCCCGGCCAGCTTGCCCTGCCCGATCCCAACGGCGCAATCCACGATGGCGCGCACCTCATGTGCGACATCTTCGCGACGTTCGTTCCTTGTACGCGCGGCCTCACGCCGTGCTTTGCGTCGGAGGACGATTACGATGCCACCGACGCGTTTGCCGCGAACCGTTGGCTCGATTCGTTTGCCATGCAACTGGTGCTGCGGACGGACCCCAATCCGCTGACGCCGGCCGATCCCTGGAAAGCGAGTGGAGCGCTTCCAGCGCCCGGCGCCGGCCTTACGGCGGGGAACGCCGCGACCTTGCAGAATCTTATCTTGAGCGGATCGCTCGGAGCGGTAGCCGCCGCGGTGGAGTATCCTCCCGGCTTCGACGCTACGTCCGTATTCCTTGCGCGTTTGCTAATTGCCGCTACCGCGGGAGCTCCGGGCAAGCCTCCCACGTGGGATCTCACCAAGATCTCGATCGACAACAACTCCCGGCTGTTCTTATATCCGGCAAGTCTGCTGGGACGCTTGAGCGGTCTCGGATCGGGAACGGAGACTTAGGATGCCGAATTACACGCAAGGCAGCACGCGAGTGGTTCTGCAGCAGCCGGACCTGACGAACTTCCAGGGCAACGGGTCGGTGGTGCTGGATAGCCGTCGCACGCGTCCGCTTTGGTTTGATGGCCGGTTTCTGGCCGCGCGCGATCTGGAGCGCGAACAGAATTACTTCCTGCAGCGGGAAGCGGATCTGGGACACGCCGGCGGCTTCGAAGTGATGAATGGCCTGATGGTGGATCAGACGACCGTCAACGGCAAGCCCAGCGCCCAGACCATCGTCATCCATGCCGGCAGTGGCGTTACGCCGGCCGGCGAAATGGTGACGGTTTCGAGCGATCTGACGATCCAGCTTTCCAGCCTCCCGGTGGAGCAGACTCTGAACGTACAGTTCGGACTGTCGGCCGCGCCCCAGCAGCTCGCGCAGAACCGCACCGGGTTGTACGTCATCGCGCTCCGCCCGGTGGAGTTCACAGCCAATCCGATCACGGCGTACCCCACCACGGTTCAAGGACCGCGCGGCATGCACGACGGCGATATTGTCGAGGCCACCTCGGTTGTCCTGCTTCCTTATCCCAACCCGGGGGGCAACTTCGCGGCATCGTTGCAGCAGGCTGCGCTCGCGCGGCAGATCTTCATCACGGGCAACCCAACCGTGTTGCCGGATTCCGTCCTGCCGCTGGCGCTGGTGAGCCTTCAGCAGGGGGTTATCGGTTGGCTAGACCCGTACCTGGTGCGCCGCGACGCCGGCCCGCAATATAGCGGCGTGCGTTTCGGATTGACCGACCCCGCCACGCAGCAGGCCTTTCTGATGCAGTACGATACCCAGTTGCAATCCGTGGTCGCCGCTCGCCAGGCCAGTGGATTGAAGGCGAACATTGCCGCCACCGACTATTTTCAGGCGCTGCCGGCTGGGGGCCGGTTCCCGCTCGACGCCATCGATACCAGCGCGTTCTCGCAGGTGTTCTTTCCCCAGCAAATGGATGTGCGGCTTAGCATCGTTCCCTCCGAGGACCTTCCGGCGTTACTCCAAGACAGCATGTCGCTGCCGCCCATCGATCTCACTCTCCCCGTCAGCGCCTACGCGAACCTGGCGGTCTTCGCGTTCGTGCCTGTGCCGCTTGAGAGTTTCGCCGCTTTGAAGAAATCGTTGCCGTTGACGCCGCTGAATCCGACGATGCCGCAAGTGCTTGCGAACCGTTCGCCGATCCAACTGCTCCAGCTTTTTCAGGGCGCGCTAACTGTCGCCGCGGCGCCTCCGACTGCCGACAGCGCATGGGCTAATGCCATCGGCAGCCAGACTTATGGCTTCTATCTGCGGCGGCGCAGCGATCCCACTTTCGTCGCATTCATCACTCCCCTGAGTCTGACGGTGACATCTTCGGCAAACCCGTCGGTCGAAGGGCAGGCGGTGACCTTTACCGTCAAGGTCTCTCCCGCCTCTGCCGTGGGGAGCGTAGGACTCATGGACGGCCCCACCACCGTGGGGGCTGCAACGTTGAGCGGTGGGTCCGCGGCATTGTCGATCTCTTCCCTGGCCGTGGGCACGCATTCCATCATCGCGGTATATAACGGTGACGCGAGCAATGCGGCTAACAGTTCCCCCGTGTTGGCGCAAACCGTCAACAAGGCGCCTTCGAGCGTAACGTTGAGTTCATCGGCGAATCCCTCGGCAATTGGGCAGGGGGTAACATTCGTGGCCCAGTTATCTCCCGCGTCGGCCACGGGCAGCGTGCAGTTCTTCGACGCGCAGACATTGCTGGGCACGGTGACGATAAGCGCCGGCAAGGCGGCGTTGCCGGTGTCGTCGCTGGCGTTGGGCGGTCACTCCATTACGGCAGTCTACAGCGGCGACGGGAACTTTAGCGCCAGCACTTCCGCCGCAGTGGCGCAGGACGTAGAAAAGGTGATATCGACGGTGACGCTAACTTCTTCAGCGAATCCATCGACGGTGGGCCACGCGGTGACATTCACCGCGCAAGTACCTTCCTTGGCCACCGGCACCGTGCAGTTTCTGGATGGCGCGACGGTGTTGGGCACGGCAACCGTGAGTGGCGGGGCCGCAACGTTCTCCACATCCTCCCTGACCGTAGGGTCTCATTCCATCACAGCGGTCTACAACGGCGACGCGAACAATGGGCCCGGTAGTTCCGCCGCCACCACGCAAGTGATTTCGCTGGTAAGTTCGAGCGTAACACTGAGTCCTTCGGCCAACCCGTCCACGCTCGGGCAAGCGGTGACTTTCACGGCGACAGTTACGCCGAGCACCGCCACCGGCAGCGTGAAGTTTCAGGATGGCGCAACCGTTTTGGGCACAGTGGCGCTCAGCGGCGGAGTCGCAACGCTGCCCGCGCTCGCAACGCTGGCGGTGGGCGCTCACTCCATCACGGCAGTCTACAGCGGCGATGGAACCGAGGCGCCGAGCACTTCCGCCGTGCTGACGCAAACGGTTTCCAAGGTGACATCGGGCGTGATATTGAGTTCTTCGGCGAACCCTTCGAATGTAGGGCAAACGGTGACCTTCATAGCAACGGTTACGCCGGGTTCCGCCACCGGCAGCGTGCAATTCTTCGATGGCACGACGGCTTTGGGCACGGGAACGCTCAGCGGCGGGACCGCCACGTTCCCGACGTCCGCCTTGACGGGCGGCTCTCACTCTATCACAGCCGCCTACAGCGGCGACGGAAGCAATGCGGCAAACACTTCCGCGCCCTTGCTACAAACGGTTTCGAAAACAAACACGAGCATAACCTTGGCTTCGTCCGCGAACCCTTCAACTCTTGGGCAAGCCGTGACCTTCACGGCAACAGTGACGCCGAGTTCCGCCACCGGCAGCGTGCAGTTCTCCGATGGTTCATCGCCTGTGGGCAATGGGACGCTGAGCGGCGGGAAAGCGGCCGCGGTGTTTGCAACGTTCACGGTGGGGGCTCACTCCATCACCGCTACTTACAGCGGCGACGCGAACAATGCATCGAGCGTTTCCGGCGCCTTACCGCAAACGGTCAATAAGGCGGCTTCGAGCGTTACCTTGGCTTCTTCGGCGAATCCCACAACCGTCGGCCAAGCGGTCACTCTCACGGCGAGAGTTACGCCCAGTTCCGCCACAGGTAGCGTGCAGTTCCTGGACGGCGCCAACAATTTGGGCACCGGTACGGTGACCGGCGGGGTCGCGACGCTCGCGGTCACGCTGGCGGTGGGCGCCCATTCATTAACGGCCGTCTACAGTGGTGACGGGAACGATACGGGCTCCACATCCGGGGCTATAGGGCAGACCGTGAACAAAACCGCCACAAGTGTGGTCCTGACCTCTTCGGCGAGTACGGGTATCGTTGGCCAGCCGGTGATATTCACGGCGAGAGTCACGCCCAGTTCCGCCACGGGCAGCGTGCAGTTTCTCGATGGCGGAAAATCCTTGGGCGCGTCAGCCCTCAATGGCGGAACGGCGACCGCAACCATCACCACCCTGTCATTGGGCGGCCACTCCATCACGGCGGTCTACAGTGGCGATGCGAACAATGCGGCAAGCACATCCAACGCCTTTACGGTGAATGAGATAGTGGCTGTTACCACGGGTACCATCCGCCCGCCGATACAAACGGTCAGCCCCATAAACATATTGACCAATCCGAATTTGAAGGGAGAGGTTAAGTGAGTCTGACTTCAATCCATCGCGAACCGCCAAGAGGTAAGCCATGACTAACCTCACGCAAGCTGCGCGCCTGGTTCGGCAGGCGCCAAGACCACTGGCCTCGCCAAGCGCCGGCATGGTGCTGAGTGGCCGGAACACCCGGCCGTTATGGTTCGACGGCCGCTTTCTGGCGGCCTGCGATTTGAAGCGGGAACAAAACTACTTCCTGCAAAGACAGGCGGAGTTGGGACAAGCCGGCGGTTTCGGGGTGTTGCACGGTCTCCTGGTAGACCAGGGCGCCACCATCGCGCAACCTGCCAGCGGGGAAACGATTGTCATCCACGCTGGCGTTGGCATTACGCCGGCCGGAAGCCTGGTCATGATTCCCAGCGATCTGACCATCCAGCTCTCCGATCTCGCAGACGAAGAAAACCTGGAGGTGCAGTTCGGGCTTTCGACGGCGCCTCAGCAACCGGCGCGGACGCGTACCGGAGTGTATGTCGTCGCGCTGCGTCCGGTGGAATTTACAGCCAACCCGGTTACTTCCTACCCCGCCGCCATTCAAGCTCCGCGCGTCACTCAGGATGGCGATATCGTCGAAGCTACGGCGGTCTCACTCGTAGCCTATCCCAATCCGGTCAATGGCTACGACACGTCCCTGCAGCAGGCGGCGCTCGCCCGCCAAATCTTTGCCACGGGCAACCCCGGCGCTCTCTCCGATTCCCTTCTGCCGCTGGCCATGATCGGCATCGACCGGAACGCGATCCAGTGGATCGATACGTACCTGGTGCGGCGCGACAGCGGTCCGCAATATAGCGGCGTGCGGCCCGGATTGACCGACCCTGCGACGCAGCAGGCCTTCTTGAAACAGTACGACGCTCAGTTGCAAGCCGTAGTCGCCAGTCGCCCCGCCGGATCTAAGGCGAACTTTCCGGCGACGGACTATTTTCAGGCTCTACCTCCGGCCGGGCGCCTCCCGCTGGACGCCGTCGATACGGTTGGCCTCACGCAGATTTTCTTTCCGCAGCAGATGAACGTGCAGTTGAGCATCATTCCCGCCGACGAACTTCCGGCCGTCATCGAAGAAGGCCTCTCTCTCCCGCCCATCGATCTGACTCTTCCTTCCAGCACCTACGCGAACATCGCGGTCTTCGTATTGATTCCCGTTCCCCGCGAGAATTTCACGGCGTTGAGCGTTTCGTTGGCGCAAACCCAACTCAATCCGGCACTTCCACAGACGCTCGCAGCGAGCGCGGCCAATCCACTGCTCCAGCTATTTCAGAACCGGCCGGTCTTAGCCGCCCCGATTTCCGCGGCCGCCAATCCTTGGGCGGCAGCCATCGGCGGCCAGACGTATGGATTCTATCTGCGCCGGCGTAGCGAGCCGGTATTTGCCGATTTCGCTATTCCAACGTTCCCGCCGGCCCCAACCACTACGGCCGCTCCACCGGCAAGCACGCCTGCTCCGGCGCCGACGACTACCGCGCCGCCTACAACCACCGCGAAATCGTGAGCCACGAACATGAGCGCAACTCTCATTCAGAACGCACTGCCGGGCGAAGATCTCATCGGTATCGAGCCGGAGCTATTGCAACAGGTCAACGCAGGGTGGCTGCATCGGCTCTCTCTGTTCACCGGACGCGCGCTGACCGCGCCCGCGCTGCAAAGCGAGCAATCCTATCGCGCGGGCCGGCTCGCCATTCTGGGCCAATGCGTGACGCAGGGGGTGGTGAAGGGGCTGGAGCTTTCGATCGATCTTACCGCGGCCGATCCGATGATTCAGGTGACGTCTGGCTATGGAATCTCGGCCTCCGGCGAAGATGTCACGCTGCTTCGCACGCTGCGAACCACGCTTGGCTCGCTGCAGGTGATTGACCCGCTGAACGGATCGGTAATCGCTGCGTTTGCGGATTACGCCAAGAACCCGGCAAATACCGCTTTCGCCGGCATTCTTCTGCTGCAACCGGTCACCGGCCAGGTGAGCGGCGCCAGCGTCGACACGGGCACGGGACCGATTGTTGTATCGGGCAATCTGAACGCTTCCTGCGGCCAGGATCCTCAGGAATACGCCTTTGAGGATTGGCAGATCGTAGATGGCGTGCGCCTGGTGTTGGTGGCGTGGCCTGGCAGCCCCGCGACATTGGCATTGCCAGCTGCCACTCCAGCCGTAAGCCGGAGAAATCGTCTTGCTTACACCATATTCAAGGCAGAACTCGCGTTGACGCAAGACGACCGCCTGCCTTGGGACATGCTCGGCGTACCCGTGGCGCTGGTGGGATTCGACAACACGTGGAAGGCTCAATTCATAGACCGCGCGGCTGTTGTCCGGTCCGGCGGATTGCCGCGCACTCGCTATGTGTTGCCCGCGCAGCCGGGCGCGGCAGGCGCGCCTTTGTTGGTGCAACCCGCGCTGGCAGAGGCGAGAGTGGCGCAGTTGGCGGAGCAGATTGGCGCGACGCCCGGTATGACGAGCCTCGTTCCGGCATTCTGCGTTGCTGCCGCCCTGCGGCGTACTGCCCGCCTCGTCGATGGATTTCGTCAAGCAAGTGGCGCTTTGGTTCCCTTCCACCTGGACCGTCGAAGTGGGCCCGGTACATCAGGAAGAGGTCGAGACCACGCTATTGAGCGGCATGACGGCGCAGCCGCTCGACGCCTCGCGCCCGGAATTGGTGGAAGTGCTGGTTCCGCTGCCCGACGCGCTGTACGATCCGGATGTTCTAGTTACGGAAACCGTCGATCCCGCGTTTCAGCAGGCGATTGACAGCGCTCTGCAGGAACTCGCCGCCGATCTGCAACATCGCAAGACCATTCAGCAGGAAGCGAATGCGCTCTCCCAAGTAATCACCGGGACGCAAGCCGGGCCGCAAAAGGAGCCGCAAGCGGGGCTGCAACTGCCGCCGCTCTATAACATCGATGAAGGACTTACCGCGACGGAAATCGCTATTCGCGACGCGCAAACCTACGCGCCGGCTGCCGGTGAAACGTTCGGAACGATCCTCGCGGCCCAGCCCAAGGACCCCAGTGGCAATCCGATTCCACCTAATACCCAATCGCCTAACGGAGGTTTCGTTTCGACGGATTTTCAGAACCTCCAGGCGGCAGCCAACCAGCCGCCTTACACGCTGATGCAGGACGGTAACGGCATTCCTTTGGCGACGCCTTTGCCGCTCTTTTCGAGCGATGACATGAACGACATGACCTGGCATGGGATCCAGCACTTCATCGATCGGATTAACGGCAAGCTGGCAAAGGCGAACGATCTGCTGGATCTGGCGTTCCTCACCACGCAAAGCGATATCTACCGCTTCCGGCAATACATTCTGGGCGCGTCGGACGCGACGGCATTGGCCGTCTCGCCCATTGCGGCCGAAATCGCCACCGGTGAATCGGCGGCATCGACCGCGGCGAACCTTCAGACTTACTTGAAATCGGTTCTTCAGGTTGACTCGCCGTCTACGCCACCCACCACCACCCCGGCTCCGGGCGCCGCTCCGGCAACTCCGCCAAGCAGCACCGGCCTCGTCTCGAAGAATGCGTTCGTTGTGTCGAACAAGATCTTGACGGCAGCACGGCCGGTGACGCTCATCTCCTCTGCTTCTCCCACGGCGATTCGTTCCACAGCGCCGGCGCTGTCGTCCGTGTTGAGAGCAAGCCCTACCCTCCTTTCCAGTGTCGCAACAACCAAGCCCGTAGTATCGGCTGCCCCTGTAGTCTCCGCCAGTTCTGCGGTATCCGCTTTTTCCGCGGTTTCGCCCGGTAGATTCGTGCTGGCCACGCCCGGATCCGTCAGCCAGCCGGCCAGCACTAACGATGTCCTGGCACAGTCGCCGCTGGTAGGCGCCCAACTCAACCTGCGAACCTTGACCGTCGCGCAACGCATGGCGAATCCGCCATCGCAGGAAGGCCTCTTTTATGCCATCGGAAACCGGGCGGCTCTGCTCCAACTGCTCGCCGACCTCGAGATCACGATCGACGATATCACGGTTCTGGTCGACACTGCCCCAACGGTCACGCCCGCCGGCGCTCCGATTACTACTACTGCCCCACCGACCACTCCGCCGCCGCCTGTTCCGCCGCCGGTCTTTCCGATGCCAACCATGGCGGACTTCCGCGCGACCGCCAATAGCAACAGAAGAAACGCCGTATTTGTCGCCGTACAGTCGCCAAGCGTCAGTGCTCCCCCCAACCTCGATCCCGACGAAGCGAGCCTGTTTTCTGCCGGCATTCACGTCCTGGAACAGCATTCGCAGCTTCTCCGCGCCGTGGAAGCCCGCATCCAGCAATACAGCGACTACTTGACGCTGTGCGCAAATGCGCTCGCCAATGTCCAGACCGATCTTCCCAAAGCTCAGTCGCTGGTCACGAAACTGGACAACGGTCTCGCCCAGGCGCGCCAGGACCTGACATTTACCACCGCTTTGCTCAACGACGAAACCCAGCGCGTGGCGAACGTCAATGCGCAAAGAGCACAAACCTTGCAGAACGTACAGGTCGTGGTCTACACCCGTCCTCGGACGCTGCAGACGGACGCCGACGTTCCGAGCCGACAGCTCGTGCCAGGCAATATCACCAGCCCCGTACCGAGCTGCCTGCAGCAATCGCTCTCCATACCGCCTGAACTGCGCGAGATTGTCGCCCTGCTGCGCGAGGCGCCGGTAAACTGGATGCCCTCGATTGAGGCATTGCTGAACCGGCTGGAACGTCCGAGCCTGCTGCAGGAAGTCGCCATTGATGCGCAGGCGCGCGCCGTGATGGTGATGCAACTACCTCCGCGCGTTTCTTCCGCCGCTTCCAGGCCGGGCGTGTACGCGCCAACGATATCGGACATCTATAGCGCCAATCAACGGGCCCTCAGTTCGCTTGTGACGGCGCGGGCCGCGTTTCAACCGCTGCAACTGGCTAACCAGAGCTGGACCACGCAGATTCAGACGATGCAAGTGGTCGCGGCCATTGGAGATCTGATTTCTTCTCAGGCGGTACACGCGGAAGTAGTAAATGCAACGTCGCGCCTCATGCAGCAGATCTCGAACGTTGCTACATGCCTCTACGCGCGCGCCGGGCAGGCGCTGCCCATCGATCGCCTGGCCTGGGCCGAGTTCATGAAGGGCCCGGGATTCTCGATTCAAATGCAGAGTCTGGCTGTGCTTCCCCATTGGAACGGCCAGGATTACGTCTCTCGGCAGCAGATGCAGATGTTGGTGGACTGGCTCTTTCTGCAGATCGATGCGACTAACTCGGATGCCGTCGCCTTCATGAGCGACGTGGTGCGCGTGGCGATTCTGTTGGCCAGCGACGCTCCCGCCAACGCCGTGATTAGCGGCGCGGTGACGCTTGCCGCAACACCCAAAGTGGGCGGGATCATTTCCCTCACGCTGCCTTCGCAACAGGTGGCCCACGGCATGTACGTGCAGCTCTATAGCTCTGGTGTATTGACGGCGGAGGCTGTGGTCAGCGATCTCGATAGCTCTGGCGTTCGCGCAACGGTGACGCAGGTACACCAGACGGGCATTGCGTTACAGGCCAACGATGTGGCCCACTTTACGCCGCAGGCGCCGGTGGCCGTGGCGCTGCGGGCGTTCGATAAGTAGAGCTTTATGGGAGCCTGGGCCGCCCGGCAGACGCGAGACCGATATGACCGCCACGTGCGGCGCGCGCAGCTCTCGGTCGATTCCGGCGCTCCCCTACATCGGCTTGCGTTTGCGGTTGAGGAAGCCCTGCGTCTGGCATCGCTGCCCGGCGAAAACGAAGGACGGTCGTATTACTTCCGGCATCTGAACATTTCCGGCCTGCCATCGGACGGCAACCGCAGCGCATGGCTGGAGCAATTCCAGCGCGCTCTTGGCCAGGAAGCGGAGCACGCGCTGCATGGCGCCGATCCGCGCGCGGCGTCCGTCCAGGCCGTATTCTTTCGCGGTGAGCAGGAGGCACTGGAAATTTTGCTGCACCGGATCCTGGCGCGCCGCCCGGTTAACGAATGGTTCTGGCCGATGGTGACTGCGGCGCCGGGCGCTGACGGTCCAGCATCGAACGCCGCGATGGTTCTCCACATCGTGGAGCGGTTGCGAGCGCAGCCGGCCTCTTGGACCGCGGTAGCGGTCGCTCTTTTTGCGACGCAGTTCGACGTGGTTCGTTTGTTGGAGGCGATCCCTCCCGCCGCCGCGCAAGGCTGGATTCGGGAGATGGACGGATCGCGCCCGGCTCCGTCTCGCGCTCCGGCGCGTATTCCGGCGTCTGCGCAGGCCCCCATTCAGCAGGCACTGAAGATTGTTGGCTTCAGGGACATCCGCGTGGTTTGGCTCACGACGCTCGCGGTCTTGTTGGATTCACCCGCCGCGTTGGCGGCCGGAACAGCGGTTTGGAGCGCGCGCGGAATTCTTCAGCAATTGATTTCGGAAGGAAAAACCCGCCTCGCGGATCGGAAACCTCCCGACGCCATAGAAACCGGGCGCCTTGGCGCTGCTACACCTGCGCGCCCTGGAACGGCGGAAGCCGTCACCCCGGCACACGGCGAGGACATCGCGACTGGTTCGTCACCGCGGTCGGACGCTCAAGCGGATGTCACACCGCCCGATTTAGTCCCAGTTACGCCACTGGATATCCAGCTTGACGCTGAAGCGGCCAATTCGGGAACCCTGCCATTACAGGACGCGTTGCGCGCCTTCGACATGTCAGCAGGGCCTGAGCCGGCAATTCCCGTGCCCGCCTCCGATGTTTCTGGCGTTGCTTCCGAATTCACCCGCCTGCCCGACACAACTCCTTGGCAATGCACCGGCTTGCCGACTGGCGCTGCCGGTCTATTCTTTCTGCTGAACGCTCTCGAGAGGCTTGGGGTATCGGAAGCGATGGCCACTGACCTTGCATCTGTCGCCCCGAATTTTGTCACACAAGTTCTGCACCGTCTTGCGCTATACGCCGGCGTGGCAGACGATGACCCAATCAAGATCTGGCTGGACTCCGTAGTCCCGAGCGTGTCGGATGAAGAGCCCCTCCCGTGCGAGCCTTCCTGGTGGCCGGCCAACTTGGTGCCCGATCGATATGCCGCGCCGCTGGAGTATGTTCTCCGCGTCTGGTGTCTCGCGGTGCGCCGTTGGTGCTGGCGCACTGGAAAAGTCACCGTGCGGGATGTCGTATCGCGGGCAGGCGTGTTCTCTGTGAGCCGCACCGATCTCGACGTCTCGTTGCCGATTGAGGAGGCCGATATTCGCGTGCGGCGGATAGGGCTCGACCTCGACCCCGGCTGGCTCCCCTGGTTCGGCCGCGTGGTGCGCTTCCATTATCTTTTCCGCGGAGAGTTCCATGGCTGAGAACGCTGCCGCCGAACCGCTGGTCGCCGCCGGACTCCGATCGTGCGCATTGTCCGCGCTGGCGGCGCTATTGCCGGACGGTGCGTCTTCGCCGGAGGCCGCCTTCCTGCGGACTCACGGCGCGATAGCAGCCCGCAGCGCTTCCGTGCAAGAGTTCCTGAATCGCAGCGTTCACCGGCAGAGTGCAGCCGACGTGCCGCTTCTCAATTTGGCGGAGCAGCTTGGCTTGCATTTGGTCGAGATTCTCACCGTCGCATTGGCGGCGGCCATGGAGATGGATCTCATGTGCGGCCGGGCCATCGCGCATTTACAGGCGCCCGTCGGCGGATCACGCCCCACGCTGGGTTTGTTGGCCTCCGCATTCGCCGAATTCGATCCCGAGAGGCAAATCGCCGAGCGGCTCCTGACCGGCGCGGCCGTGGGCTCCGGCTTGTTGCAGATTCTTAACGAAGGCGCGCCGCTCGCGGAGCGTGCTGTCGCCGTGCCGGTTCCGCTGTGTCTCGCGCTGAGCGGACGCGATGCAGCTTGGCCGGGCGCCACGCTCGGCATGGAGGAAGTGCCGGATACGCCTCTGCCCGCTTCCGTTTTGGCTGAAGCAGAGCGCCAGGCCCGCGGGCTGGCCTCCGGTGCGCAAAACGTGCTGGTGGTACGCAGCGGCGCCCCGGCGGAAGCCAAAGCGGTCGCAGGTGAAATCGCTTCCGCGCTCAGGCGCCGTCCGCTGTTCATCGACATGGAACGTAGCGCGAGTCAGGGCAAAGGCGGCCCGGCGCTCCATGGTGTTGGTCCTCTCCTGCTTTTACGCGCCTTGATTCCGGTTTTCTGTTTTGAACCGGGACCTAGCGAGCGCAGAACTGTTCCGGCTCTGCCATATTATTCGGGTCCGGCGCTGGCGCTGTGTGGCAACGACGGCAGTGTTGAGGCGCGCGGCGAAAGCCCCGCGGCGTGGCGAATCGGCGTGCCTTCGCGGGAAGAGCGCTTCCAGCTGTGGAGCATAGCGATCGGTCAAGGCCCACTTGCCGGGCAGCTCTCGGCCGATTACCGCCACGGTAGCGGACGCATCGCCCAACTTGGACGGCTGGTGCGGCAGCAATGCCTGCTGGATGGCCGCGCCGAACCGTCGTTCAGCGACATCGCAACCGCGTCATGGGCAGGGCAAGGTTCGGGACTCGAAGCGCTGGCGCAGCCGTTGCCCGATCTCATCCCGGATGAAGCCATGGTCGCCGGTTCCGTTCTACGCGGAGAACTGTCCAGGCTCTTGCTGCGCTGCCGCCGGCGCGAGAGCCTGATCGAAGGCTTGGGTGCTTCCGCTTTGGCGCGCTATCGCCCGGGCGTCCGAATTTTATTCACCGGCCCATCGGGAACCGGAAAGACGCTGGCCGCCGGCTGGCTCTCCACGCAGCTTGGCTTGCCTCTCTATAGAGCCGATCTGGCCGCGGTCACCAGCAAGTACATCGGCGAAACCGAAAAGAACCTGGCGCAGTTGCTGGCGCATGCCGAAGCATCCGGCATCATCCTGCTGTTCGATGAGGCCGATTCGCTCTTTGGTAAACGGACCGAAGTGAAGGAATCCAACGACCGGTTTGCCAACGCACAAACCAACTACCTGCTGCAGCGCATCGAGACGTTCGATGGGATCGCGCTGCTCACCAGCAACAGCCGCGCGCGTTTCGATCCCGCCTTTTGCCGCCGGCTGGACATGATCGTAGAATTTCCGCTGCCCGGCGCTGAAGAGCGCCGTCTGTTGTGGCTCTCCCATCTGGGATCTCATCACCGTCTCAGCCACAAGGAGCTGAACCGGCTTGCTGCCGCGGCCGATCTTGCCGGCGGCCACATTCGCAATGCCGTGCTCACCGCGGCAGTACTGGCGCAGGCCGGGAACCGGCCGATTGAATATGGCGACGTCTTCACTGGCCTGAGCGACGAGTACCGCAAACTGAGCCGGCAAGTGCCGCAGGAGTTGGCGGCAAGCGCATGAAGCCCGAGCGACTTCTCAAACCGGAACAGGGTAGGAAGAGCCGCGCGCCAACTGGTCCATCGAAACGCACGAACACCTCTGGAACTGCGGCGGGTATGCCGCTCTTTCTGAAAGGAGCTCAAGCGAAGCTCACGAAGGGCCAGCGGAATGACGTCTTCGAGCGGCACGCCGATAGGGTCGCCGACGCGGCAGTCTCCCAGGACGCCGATCCCATGGCCGCGACGCCAGCGCGAACAGCCGCGGACTCTTCAGGGTCCGGAATCGCGGCCGATTCAGGCTCCCCACTCGCCTCCGGGGTTCGTGAACGCGCGGAGCCCGTTCTCGGCGCGGACCTCTCGCACGTTCGAGTTCACGAATCCGCATCGGATCGCAGGTTAGCCGGCGGCATGGGAGCGAGAGCATTCGCCCACGGCTCGGATATCTGGATGGGGCCGAATGAATCGAGCTCCGATGTGAAGCTAATGGCGCACGAAGCGGCTCACGTAGCGCAGCAGGGCGCGATGCCCGGCGCTCCATCGATCCAACGGCAGCCGCAAACGCCCGCCGCCGGAACCCCGCAGCAACTGGACTTCTTCGTCAACAATCCTGCGCTTGAAACGGATACGAGCCTGCACACGGTGCTCACCATGCTCAATCGCTACAAGCCCACCGTCGATCTCGCCAACGTGGATTTTCAGGTGATGACCACCACCCCGAGTTTCGTCGGCGCCGGCCTGTTCGAGGATGGACGCTCCCACTGGGATGGCGCCAAGCCGGTCATCGAGCTCACGCAGGAAAAGTACGACACCATCGCCCAGCATCTCGCCGGCACGGCGGCAATCGCCGACGTGCACGGCGTGATTCGGACGGTAGGCCACGAACTCTACCATCTATACCGCGAGAAGACGGGCAATCAAGCGAATCCCATCGAACCCCTTTTCAAAGCGGAAGCCACGAAGCGGATGGAGGAAATCCATCGGAACTGGGTCAATTTCGCCAAGGATCCGGGCGGACATAAGACGCTCAACATTCCTGCGGGCCAGCAAGTTACGAAATGGGAGGATATTCCGGCGGCGGAACGGAAGAAAATCGAGGAGGGCGCGAGCCAAACCTCGGTGATTCAAGGCCTATACGAGCGCACCGCTTACCTCGTGGAAGAGACATACGTCAAGGTCGAAGAGCTTTCCTACCTCCGCGTGCAGCAGCAAGCGGAGGCGGGGCCAAAGCGTCCATCGTTGGCCAGCGTTTCTCAGCTTGCGAATCTCGTTTACCGTTTCAACACGGCGCTCGATCAATCTGTAGGGCAGGACTACATGACTACCGAGCTGCTAACAAAGACCAAGGCCGCCATGCTCGAATACCTGCGAAAGCGCTATCCGCACCGCGGCAATGCCAGTGTGGATTCCTACGAAGTGATCTTTTACTTGACCTCCAAGGGCAGCGGTTTGCCACCTCTCTACGACGACAATGGCGCGTTGATATCGGCCAAGCCGCCCGAGGCGAGAGTGCCGTGATGACGGCGGGGCGGCGGCCAACGATGTGACTCCCCCAACTCTAACCATCGGGATGGCCACCTACGACGACTACGACGGCGTCTACTTCACCGTCCAGGCGATCCGCCTGTACCATCCCGAAATCGCCGATGAGACCGAAATTATCGTAGTGGATAACCATCCGGATGGCCCCTGCGCAGCTGATTTGAAGGCCCTGGAAAAATGGGCGCCCGGGTACCTCTATGTGCCATTCAATCGGGTCCAGGGCACCGCCGCGCGCGACATGGTCTTCCGCGAAGCCACTGCCGATTTCGTGCTCTGCATCGATTGTCACGTCATGTTCGTCCCCGGCGCGCTACGGAAACTGATCGACTACTTCCACGCCAATCCCGGCATGCCCGATCTGCTGCAGGGACCGCTGGTCTATGACGATCTGCGGAACCTTTCCACGCATATGGATCCCACGTGGTCGGCCGGCATGTATGGCGTCTGGGCCAATGACCCTCGGGCTGCCGATCCGGCGGCCCCGCCGTTCGAAATCGCCATGCAAGGCTTGGGCGCGTTCGCGTGCCGCAAGTCCGCCTGGCCCGGCCTGAATCCGCGCCTGCGTGGTTTTGGGGGCGAGGAAGGCTACCTGCAAGAGAAATTCCGGCGCGCCGGCGGCCGCGCTCTTTGTTTACCCTTCCTGCGCTGGGTCCATCGCTTCGGCCGTCCTATGGGGGTTCCATACCAGAACACCTGGGAAGACAGGATTCGAAACTATCTCATCATTGCCGCCGAACTGGGGCACGATCCCTCTCCGGCCCTGGAGCATTTTCGTGTTCATCTTGGACGCGAACCCGCCGAGCGAATCATCGCCGCCGCACGCGAGGAGATCCAAAATCCCTTCCATTTCTTCGACGCGATCTACTGCATCAATCGAGCCGAGGACACCGGGCGCTGGCGGGACGTGTCGGCGCGTTTCGCCCGACTGGGGATCGCTCATCGCGTTCGCCGATTTGAAGCTATCCGCACCGAGCCGAACCCCCATGCCGGTGGAGGCCTCTCGCACCGCGCCATCGTCGCGGAAGCCAAGGCGCAAGGACTGGAGAACGTCCTGGTCTTCGAAGACGACGTGCGCTTCACCGCGGATGCGATTCCCGGTTTGCAGGCAGCCCTCGAGGAATTAAAGGGCAGGGAGTGGAAGTTGCTATATCTGGGCGCCTGCCGCTGGAATCGCGACTTTCCGCCGCTCGATGGATGCGGGCGGCTCGCGCAGGCGGGCGCGGTGACGTCGGCGCACGCGGTGGCCTACCATCGCTCCATCTTCGATCGCATCCTCTGTGAGGTCCCGGACGCTAGCGCCGGAATGGAAGCGTGGCTGAAGACGCACCATGGAATCGATCAGTATTATGCATTTACTGTCGCTGAGGGAAAGTACCTCCTATCTCCCGTAGTAGCGACCAAGCCGGATATCCTTGCCATGGAGAGCGCCGAAGTGCAAGCTCGGCTCATCGACTAGCGACGCCCGCCAGTGGTTCAAGAATGGCGATGCGGTAAGTCCCTGAGTACTGCGCAGCTACGACAAACTTGCGAAAAAAAGTGAGTAATAGTGCTCGAAAGATGCAACGTGACTAATGCCTTTTTCACGGTATACTTGGTGCTCTCATGGCTGAGGACGAATCGATCCGTCAAATTCGGACAAAGTATCGCCTGGATGCGGTGATCGGCGAAAGCATCGCGCTCCGCGAGGCCATCCGGAAGGTGCCTCGGCTTGGCGCCTCGGAAGCTAACGTCCTGATTACCGGTGAAACCGGAACCGGCAAGGAGCTCTTTGCGCGCGCCATTCACTATGCCAGCGCCAGGCACGCACGGCCTTTCGTTCCCGTAAACTGCGGCGCTCTTCCCGATTCGTTATTCGAGAATGAGCTGTTCGGTCATGAAAAAGGGGCGTATACCGACGCGTCCACGTCGGGGATGGGATTACTTGGCGTGGCGGAGCATGGATCGCTTTTTCTCGATGAAGTCGATTCTCTCACGCTCGCCAGCCAGGCCAAGCTGCTCCGCGCGATGCAGGATGGGGAATACCGGCCGCTGGGATCGCAGCGTCCACTCAAAGCGGATGTGCGGATTGTCGCCGCAGCGAACAGCCCGCTGGCGGAGCGGATAGCCGCCCGCGAGTTCCGCGCAGATCTGTATTATCGCCTCAACGTTCTAACCCTCCGGCTTCCCACTTTAGCCGAGCGGCGCGACGACATTCCAATTCTGGCCAGGCATTTTCTGGCGCGATTTGCCAAGGAATGTGGGCGGCTGGCCCCGAAACTGTCCGCGGACGCCATCCGCCGGCTGACGGAGTATTCGTGGCCCGGCAATATTCGCGAGCTGCAATCGGTGATCCAGCGCGCCTTCGTCTTGGGGGATGGACCCGTTCTGGACGCCTATTCCATCGACCTGCCGGATTCCGCACCTTTGCCTGCCGCAGTTTCCGGAGTTTCGTCACTTCCCATCGCGGACGCGGTCTACGAGTTTGAGCGCCAATACCTGGCAAGTCTGCTTTCCAGGCACAACGGCAACGTGACCCGGGCGGCGGAGGCGGCCGGCAAAGACCGGAGAACGTTTCAGCGCTTGCTCCGCAGACATGGCGTCGGCCGTTTAAGCGTAGCCGCGAGCTAGCCGTCGCCGATTCGCCGCGCAACCTGCGGTGTCTTTGCCGCACTCGGCTCACTCGCGCGATGCATTTCATCAAGTTACAATCGGTATCGCGCTTGCACTAACCATCGCCGGTTAAGACACATCGTGATGGATTCGGTGCGGCAGGCTGAGGTAGGAATACTGCGCTATCTGATTGCCCACCAGGATGCGCGCGACACCATCGAAGGCATTGAGAAATGGTGGCTGCCCGAATCCTGCGAGTATAGCGTTGCCGACATCGCCACCGCCCTCCAGCGCCTGGAAGATCGGAATCTGATTTACTCTTGGAAGTCGAAGTCAGCCGAACCGGTTTACGGCCGGGGCCGCGCGGACTCATCTGCGCTCGAAAGCTATCTCAAGGGTCTGGGATAGGCGCTTTTTTAGTCAAGGGATCCCGAGAGGATTTGTGCTAAATTCGTTACGGCGCACTTTCGGTGCTCGCTTGGGTTGTCCGCCCGGGTGGCGAAACTGGCAGACGCAAAGGACTTAAAATCCTTTTTCCGGCAACGGAAGTGCGGGTTCGATTCCCGCCCCGGGCACCAAAAGCCTTTCAGTTCAAGCGCTGGACTTGTCCGGTTTCCCTTCGCCCAAAAAAGGATTGCGAATCGTAAGCCATTCGATCGTCTGGCCATCCCGCATGTCCTCCGAGTAAAGCGTTCGGGCGCCGGCACGGAACGCAGCCGCGATGATGAGTGAATCATTGATTGAATACCCAAATCGCTCCGCAATGGCCAGGGCCTGCTCATGGGTCTCAATCGTAAGTGGCACGGGATCGGGGCAAAGAACGCGAAGGATTTCGAGGGCGCAGCGAACCTCCTCCCAGCTCTGTCAAACTTGCGCCGCGCCACAGCGACGAACTCGTTAAGGACCTGAACCGACAGTGCTCCCCCTGCGCCCAGCAGGGTTTCAGCCACCTGACTGCGGGTATCGTCTCGGCGGAAAGCGTAAAGGATGAGGTTGGTATCAAAGAACGGTTCATCGTTCATTAGCCTCTTCACGGTTGAATTTGAAACCCGGAGGGAAGGCCCACTTCAACTGACGGAGTTGTTCCAGTGCACTCTCTTTTGACTGGTCGCGAGCTACCCTGAAGTCGCGTTTTCCTGCGACGGAGACCTCGATTTCATCTCCTTCTTTGGGAAGGCGCACTGCCAAACTGTTGCCCCATTTGGAAACCTGCATAATGGATATACCTACGAAATTGTATATCTATCCCCGCTTGGAATCAGTCGGGGGAAGCGCCAATCTAATTCTCGGCATTTCGATTCCTCCCCAGGCACCATATAATAGTAGTCTCCAGTCCTAAGAGCGCCGACATGAAGTTTCTTTTGATCGCGGGCCTCGCCTCCGCAGCTATCGCCCTCGCCCAATCACAGCCGCGGGCCGCGCCGGCGCCAGCGAATAGCTTCATTCTGCGTGGCGGAACGGTCCACACGATTTCTGGCGCGACCATCGAAGATGGCTCGGTGCTGGTCCGCAACGGCAAGATTGTAGGTGTCGGCAAAAACCTTACCGCGCCCGCAGGCTACAAAGTCATTGACGTCCACGGCGAGCAGGTTTATCCCGGTATGATCGACGCCGCGTCCATGATGGGTCTCGATTCGCAGGCCTCCGAACTGAAGTCCGATGCCGAAGAGATGGGCCTGTTCAATCCCCAACTCCGCGCGGTGACGGCGATGAATCCGGCGAGCGAACACATCCCCGCCTCGCGCGCCAACGGCGTGACGGGGATCATCGAAATGCCGGAGGGAGAATTAATTTCCGGGCAGATGTCGCTCGTCCATCTCGACGATTCCGGCAACAACCAGGCCATGACCGTGGTCCCCTCCGCCGCGATTCATCTGCGCTTCCCCGCCTTGATCATTCATCCCGTGCGGCCGCATGAAAGCGACGATGCGGATGACGACCCGGCGCCTCCTGAGCCCATCCCTTACGATGAGGCCAAGAAGGATTACGACGATAAAATGTCGGCGCTGCTTCAATTCTTTGACGATGCCCGGCAGTATCAAAAGGAGAAACTCGCCCACGCTGCCGGATTCGAGACGAACCTGAAATTCGAAGCGATGATCCCAGTTCTCGAAGGCAAGACGCCGCTGTTTGTCACGGCGGTGCGCGAGCGCGAGATCCGCGAGGCAATCCAATTCGCCGACAAGCAAAAGGTGAAGATCATTCTGGCCGATGCCTACGATTGCTATAAGGTCATTCCGGAAATCAAGGCGCACAACATTCCCGTCGTCCTCGGACCGACGCTGACCTCACCTATCAATCCGGACGATCCCTACGACCGCTCGTTCACCACGCCCGCCGAGCTGCAGAAGGCCGGCATCAAGTTCGCCATCGCCACGTTCAGTGCGCGGAGATCGCGTAATCTCCCGTTTGAGGCCGCGGCCGCTGTGCCATTCGGCTTGGCGCATGACGATGCTTACCGCGCTGTGTCGTTGAGCGCTGCCGAGATCTTCGGCGTAGCCAAGCAAATGGGCTCCATCGAAGAAGGCAAATCGGCCGATCTGATCGTCGCCGATGGCGACCCCATGGAAGTCACTACGAACGTGAAGATGGTGTTCATCAACGGCAAACCGGAAAGCCTCGAAACGCGCCAGCGGCAACTTTATGAGAAGTACTCGGGGAATCCGCCGAAGTAGCGCGTGGCCTAACCCAACCATCGCATGAAGCACGTCGTCGTCGGAACCGCGGGACACATCGATCACGGTAAGACTGCGCTGGTGAAGGCACTCACCGGCATCGACGCCGACCGGTTGGAAGAGGAAAAGCGCCGCGGTATCACGATCGATCTCGGATTCGCCCACCTCGATCTTCCCCCGGGCCTCCGCATCGGGCTTCGTCGACGTGCCCGGCCATGAGCGCTTCGTCAAGAACATGCTGGCCGGCGTGGGTGGCATCGATCTCGCGCTGTTCGTCGTCGCCGCCGACGAATCCATCAAGCCGCAAACGCGCGAGCATTTCGATATCTGCCGCCTGCTCGGAATTCCGCGCGGCGTCATCGCGCTGACCAAGAGCGATCTCGCCGATGCCGACATGCTCGGTCTGGTGAGGCTTGAAGTGGAGGAATTGACGGCCGGGTCGTTTCTCGAATGCGCGCCCATCGTGCCTGTTAGTTCCACCACGGGTGCGGGCATTGCGGCGCTCAAGTCCGAATTGGAGCGCGTCGCTCTCTCCGTCCCGGCGCGGGATTCCGCGGGACACTTTCGCCTGCCCATCGACCGCGTGTTTTCGGTGAAAGGTTTCGGCACCGTGGTCACGGGCACGTTGATTTCGGGCTCCGTGGAGAAAGGAGCAGGAGGTGGAGGTCTTCCCGTCAGGCCCGCCGTGTCCGCGTGCGCGGGCGTGCAGGTACACGGTTCACAAGCCGGCGCGCGCTACCGCCGGGCAGCGCACCGCTCTGAACCTGGCGGGAATCGAACCTGCCGAATCTGAAGCGCGGCGACGTGCTCGCCGCGCCTGGCCGTCTTTCGCGCCGTGAATCAGTTCGATTGCCGCTTGCAGCTTCTGCCCTCCGCCAAGCCACTGAAGCATCGCGCGCCCGTGCACTTTCATTCGGGAACTGCGGAGATCGAAGCCGAAGTCCGGCTGCTTCGGCGCGCGCATCGATAAAGCCCGGCGCAAACGGCCTACGCGCGCATTGTTCTGCGCGATCCGGCGCTGCTGCTTCCTGGCGACCGCTTCATCATCCGCATGTTCTCGCCGGTCGTAACCATCGGTGGCGGCGTGGTAATCGATACCGCCGCGCCGCGCTACCGCAAGAACGATAATGTCGCCGCCCGCCTTGACGCGCTATCCGCGCCCGACGCGCCTCGCCGCATCGCGACACTGGCCGGCGAAGCGCGATATGGCATAGCCCTTGCCGAATTGGTTGCGCGGACCGGGATGACCGAAGCCGCCATCGCCGCGGCGGCGGCTAAGGCTCCCGTGGTCCAACTCACGCCGCCTTATTACATCGACCGCGCATGGTTCGATGCGGCGCGCGCGCGGCTGGAAAAAGCCGTGCGCCAATTTCATTCGGCCCATCCTTTGCAGCCTGGAATTGCCCTGCACGATCTTCGCAACGCGGAGATTCCTGGCGCTCCTCCTTTCGTGCTGGATGCGCTATTGGCCGAATCGAAGGAGATCGCTCTCGAGGGCGAAATTGCGCGATTGCGGGGACGTAAGGTCAGTCTGCGGGATGACGAACAACAGGCTCGCCAAGCCATCGAACGGGCGTTTGAGACCGGCCGGCCTGGCCGCGCCGTCGGCCGCCGAGGCTCTTGCCAAATCGGGCGTCGAATCCGCCCGGGCGCGCGAGTTGATGCAAATCCTTCTGCGAGAGAAGAAGCTGGTGCGCATCAATGCCGAATTGATCTTGCACCACGCCGCCGTCGCGCATTTGCGCGAGTTGCTCGGCGCGCGCCGTGGCGTGCGCTTCCAGGTACCCGCCTTCAAAGAGTGGACCGGGGTCTCTCGCAAGTACGCCATCCCGCTGCTCGAATTTCTCGACCGCGAACACGTCACGCGCCGCGAAGGGGATGAGCGCATCGTTTTGTAAACCTGCTAGAATTCCACAAAGTCCCATGCTCCAGTTTTTTAAGTCAGACGAATCCGGCGCTGGTGCGCCACTCCTTGGTCCCCTGGAATCAGACGTCATGGACATCCTGTGGAATCACTCCGAAGGCAATGTGCGCGATGTAATCGAGCATCTCGCCCGGCCCCTTGCCTACACCACGGTGATGACTACCCTCGACCGGCTATATAAGAAGGGTTTACTCTCGCGCCGCAAGTCGGAACGAGCATTCATATACGCGCCACGCCTTAGCCGGCAGCAGTGGGAACAAAAGCGTGCGGGAGACTTTCTGGCGGCATTTCTGGCCCGGCCGGAAGCCTCGGGTGATGTGCTGATTTCCTGTTTGGTGGATGCCGTAGGCACGCGGGACGAAGCGCTGCTCGACGAGCTCGAGCGCAAAATCAAGTTGAAGCGTAAGGAGTTAAGCCGGAGGGAAAAACCGTGATCGTTCCCTATGAGTTGCGTCTGCTGTGTCTATGTCTGGCGTCCTTCTTTTTGATTCACCTGGCGTTGTCCGTATTTGCGAACGCGCTCGCACCGTGGGCGATTCGGCGCGCGGAGCGCGGCGCCCAGGGGAAGGCCGCGCGCCCGGCAGCCGTGATGCTTTTGACGTTGCGGCTGTTCCCCGCCGTTCTCTCGCTGGCGGCCGTTGCCGCGCTTTGCGTACCAAGCTTTCTCTCTTTCGAGAGCGAACGCGGCGCGGAAGCGGCGGGTATGGCGTTTCTAGTGGCGGCCGCGTTGGGTGCTTCGGTTTGGGCCATCTCGCTGACGCGCAGTCTGCGCGCTCTGGTCCGTTCGCACCGTCACGTCCCGCGGCGGTCCGCAATCGTGGAAGGCGAGTCCGAAACGGTTTGGCTGTGGGAAGGCGCTGCACCGCTCATTGGACTCGCAGGGGTGCTTCGTCCCCGCGTTGTGGTTTCACCAAGCGTGGCTTCCGTGCTCGATGCCGATCAATTGGCCGCAGCCTTAAGGCACGAGCGCGCGCATCGCGCATCGGGCGATAATTTGAAACGGCTACTCCTCCTGCTTGCGCCTGACGCTCTGCCGTGCGTTTCGCTGTTTCGCCCGGTGGATCTCGCCTGGGCGCGCTTCGCCGAATGGGCCGCGGACGATTGGGCGGTGACGCAGGATGCGCATAGTTCTATTGCGCTTGCCGAAGCGCTCGTACGTGTCGCAAGGCTTGGAATTGCGGCGAGGACCTCGCCCTTGATGAGCGCCTTTGTTCCCCCTGGCGAAGATATTACTACGCGGGTAGATCGCCTATTGGATGGCGTTTCATACGACGGCGGCAACTCTCGAATTCTTGGCGCCCCCTGTTCGCGGCCCTGGTTGCCATACCCTTCGCAATCGTAGCCCTCGCGCCCGGATCGTTGAGCGCGGTCCATCAGTTGCTTGAACGCTTGATGCATTAGATCCGGGACTTACCCCATCGGCGATATTTTGTACATGGGTGAAAAGCAATAAATATGTCTAGCTAGAATTGCGGTATCGGAGTATTATCTTACCCAAGGCCTGCCATGTGCGGAGCCTCTTTAGGGGGATGATATGGATAGGTATCGCTCGGGTTGCGTCGTTTGCTGTCTAACCTGGTTCTTAGTCTTTTCCTTTAGCGCATTCGCTCAGTCGGAGCGCGGTACGATTACCGGCGCGGTGCGCGATTCCACTGGGGCTCTCGTACCGGCCGCCAAAGTGACGGTCACGAACAGCGCAACCAACGTAGCGATCAACGCCGCAACAAACGATCAGGGTGAATTTACCGTGCCCAGCCTGCAACCTGGCACGTACACCGTGCGCGTTGAAAAGCAGGGCTTCCGTCCGACCGAAGAGAAGGGCCTTGCCGTGGATGCGGGCAGCAACGTCCGGGCCGACGTTAAATTGGAAGTTGGCGCGTCTACCCAAACCGTAGAGGTTCAGGCGACCGCGGTCCAGTTGCAGGCCGAAGATGCCAAGAATAGTGTCACCCTTCAGAACAAGCTGGTCGATGATCTTCCGCTCGTAGTCAACGGAACCGTAAGAACACCGTTCGATCTGGCTTCTCTAACGCCAGACGCCAAGAACCTTGGCGGCGATAACGGTTTCAGCGTTGGCGGCGGCCAGGTAGCGGCGTATGGCACATCGCTCGATGGCGTCTCGACTAACACCAGTCGCGCGCTCTCGAAGAGTTGGGTCGCGTCGAATTCGCCATCCGTAGAGGCGATCGAGCAGTTTACAGTCGATACCAACGGCTACAAGGCAGAGTACGGCCATGCGGGCGGCGGTAATCTGACCTACGCTTCGAAATCCGGCACCAATCAGTTACATGGCACGGTATACGAATTCATCCGTAACAACGACTTCGACGCCAATAACTGGTTCAGCAACCGGTCGGGCATTGCCAATTCGATTTACAAGCAGAACGATTTTGGGGCCACCGCCGGCGGACCCATCTGGATTCCGAAACTCATTCACGGGAAAAACAGGAGCTTTTTCTTCTTCTCCTATGAGGGCTTCCGAAATCGCACGGGAGCGAATGGTACTACGTTCACCGTTCCGACGCCCGAGATGTATAACGGCGATTTTTCGAAATGGGTTACATCGGCCGGAGCCCAGATCCCGATTTACAATCCTCTGTCGCAGGTGACAAACGCGGATGGGACGGTTACCCGCGCACTTTTTCCCGGGAACGTAGTGCCTAAGAGCCTCTGGAGCCCGGCGGCGATCAAGGCGTTGGGTGTCTTCCAAGGCAGCGGATCGATCACTCCGAACAACGGCGCCGCCCCCGGCACGGCGGCTTATGTTGCTAACAATTACTTGGTGACCAGCGGTACGCAGATATACCCTGTCAACAAATATAGTCTTAAGGGCGACCATATTTTCAATGACAAGCAACGGATTTCCGGCTATTGGGGCCATGATCGCGAGCATCAGACTCCTGGTCCCGATGGTCCAGCCACGCTTCCCGGTCTTTACACAAACTACAACGACTTGACGCAAGGGACCGACGTCTTTCGCATGAGTTGGGATTGGACAATCACCCCGACCAAACTGAACCATTTTTATGCCGGCGGCAACAATTGGGTTCAGGATCATAAACCGCCGCAGGAGTACATCGGTAACTGGCAGAACAAGTTCTGCCTCGGCAACGTTCCCAACTGTAATGAGAATCTCGTCAACCTCTTTTCCGGTGGAACGGGCGACACTTATAGTACGTGGGGCGGACAGGCGGACAACGGTTCGGAAAACACGGTTTACGCATTTAACGACGACTTTGTCTGGATTAAGGGAAAGCACACGTTCAAGTTTGGCGGCATGTATCAGCTCAACCATTACAACGGCTTCGGTCGCCAATGTGAGGCCGGATGCGTCGGCTTTAGCTATGAAGAAACCGGCGTTCCGGGCGGGAACAACCCCAACGCGGGCGGCAACGCCTTTGCATCGTTCCTGCTAGGCTACGCCGATAGTGGCCAGATAGATACCGTACGCTTCATTGGCCAGCAATTCTACTATTTTGGCGGCTTTGTGCAAGACGATTGGCGAGTATCGGACAAACTCGTTCTGAACATTGGCGTCCGCTGGGATGGAAATCTCCCTCCCACCGGTTTGGGCGACCGCTGGACGGATTTCGGCCCCACAACCCCGAATCCGGGGGCAGGCGGCATCCCTGGCGCAGTCCTATTTTCTGGAAGTTGCCAGGGTTGCGTGGGCACGCGGACGCTTGCAAATATGTGGCCATGGGGCTTCGGCCCGCACCTTGGGGTAGCCTACTCCGTAAGCCCGAAGACTGTGATTCGTGCCGCCTACGCCCGCTCTTTCGGAGCGCTTGTAGCGGTGAGCGGTTCTACCCATAACTCGGGGTATACGCTTACCCAGACATTCTCTAACACTAACAACGGCACGACTCCCACTTATACGCTCGATTCCGGAATGCCTCCGTGGACGGCGCCGCCCGTTCGTCAATCCTTCGGTTTCGAACGGCACGAGCGTCGCCTGGTTCCAGGGCAACGAAACTACGAAACTGCCGGCCTATGACAACTTCAATATTTCTATCCAGCGGCAGTTGGGCAATTCGATGTTCGCGGAGATTCAGTACAGCGGCGTAATGGGCGAGCATCTGCAGACTGAACTTCTCGATTATAACCAGATCAGTCCGAACTATCTGACGCAGTTCGGTACGGTGGCGCAGAGTGTCACCGTGTTGAATAGCCAGATTACGTCGGCCACGGGGAAGGCTTCGGGAGTACCGCTTCCTTATGCAGGCTTCACGGGAACGGTCGCACAGGCGCTCCGTCCATATCCTCAGTACAACGTGATCGACACCTACGCGGGGCAGGGCGACCACAGCGGCCACTCCACGTATAATGCCGCGATCCTGAAGCTGCAAAAGCGTCTTTCATCCGGCCTGACCTTCACGGCTTCGTACGTGTTTTCGAAGCTGCTGACGGACTCCGATTCGGCGTGGGGCACGGCTTACGCCGCCGATTTCTTCAATCGCGGCCTGGAAAAGTCCATCGGGCAATATGATGTCACTCACGACTTCAAATTCGCAGCGGTTTACGACCTGCCGTTCGGCCGAGGCCGGCAGTATCTCACCAAGGGGCCCGCTTCCTGGCTGATCGGCAACTGGCGCATCTCGACCATTAATTTGTACGCCAGCGGAACGCCGGTAGGCGTAAGCACATCACTTACTCTTCCAATCTATGCGCCGGGCGATTCAGGATCTACTCGCGTGCCGGCTTACGTCACCTCTTATAATGGGTGGCAGCCAAGTTACAGCGGAAAGTTCGATCCTTCGGTTGACACCTTCTTCGTCCCCTATTGCAGCAGCGCAGCGTCATCATGTGCCGGTCCGTTCCCAAATCAAGGATCCGGCACGGCACTGAGCGGGATCGGCAACGAAACCCGGTATAACCCGAAGCTGCGGCTCTTCCCGAACCTTACGGAAAACTTGTCGCTGACTCGGAGTTTCCCCATTCGCGAATCGATCAGGGTAGAATTCCGCGCGGAAGCCTTCAACGTGTTTAACCGCGTGCGATTCGGCACCGGCAGCACTCAATTGCAAAGCCAAACCTTTGGCGTTCTGAGTGGATCGGGCAGCCAGATCAACTCGCCGCGCAATCTGCAGTTGGCGTTGAAGGTGTACTTCTAATCGGGAATCCCGAGAAGCGCACGTTCGAATCGCCTGAATATTTAGCGGCGAAATGTGCGGCGCACAGCCGCTATTACGCACCCCAGAGTACTACCGATGGTAGTACACCCCTGAGTTTTGTAGCCTATTTATATTCAGGGAGGAATATGTCTCGATTTTCAGGCGCCTTAGCTGTCTTTGCATTTGTATTCTCTTTATCCGCTCAAACGCCCGATACGGCAACGATTACGGGAAAAATCACAGATTCAACGAAGGCGCCGGTGGTCGGCGTCCAGGTCAAACTCACCAATTCGCAGAGCAATTTGCAGCGCGCCGCGTCCACGGATGGATCGGGCGTTTATTCCATCGAAGGACTGCCGATAGCCGGCCGCTTCGAAATCGTCGCCACTAAGCAGGGCTTCGCCGATGCCAAAGTAGCCGATATCGCCTTGCAGGGTGGGGCCACCGCCAACATCAACTTGCAGTTAAATGTCGCCGCCGAGCAGACGCGCATCACCGTGACCGGCGTCACCGGCGATGTACGCAGTGACGAGCCGCAGCTTGGCACGGTGCTCACGGAAACTCAGATTGAAGAGACGCCGTTAGCCAACCAGCGAATCACTTTCCTACCGCTGTTGAACGCCGCCAACCGGCCGGCGATCAACCAGGGCGACGTCTTCATGAACGAAGACCTGTTCACCACCAACGGTGCCGGCCGCCGCCAGGCGTGGTTCGAAGTGGATGGCAGCAATGGCAACGATTTCTGGGGCCGCCAGACCATCTTCAGCAACATCCCCCGCGACGCGGTATTCGAGATGGGAGTGCTAACTAATGCGTTTTCCGCCGAGTACGGCGGCAGCACCGGAAGCGTCATCAACATCATCACAAAGTCCGGCGGCAGCAAATTGCATGGCGAAGTGATGGAGTTGTGGCGTCCCGCTGCGACCTCGGCGTCTCTTGCCGGCTTCACCACGGCGAATGCCGCCAGCGGGAACGATATCGCAAGCGATTCGCTCGGGCAGAGCGACGTATCGCTTTCCGGCCCGATCGGCTCCAGCGGCGCGACGCACTTCTTCGTGGCCGGCGAATTGAGCCGCGAAGACCGCGGTTCGCCGATGATTTCGCCGGTTGCGCCCGGCGTGTTCATTGGACACTATCGCGGCTGGCTCGGATATTTTCCGCCTGGACCATCACATCAACGACAGGAACAATCTGTTCTTCCGCAGCGACGTCGATGGTTTTCACGATACCAATCCCAACGGCACCGTGGGCGGCAACAATCTTCCCACCGTTGACCGCGTATTCCGCCGCCGCACCTACTCGGAGGAACTGGGCGAAACGGCCGTGTTGAGTCCCACGCTGGTCAACAGCCTGCGCCTGCAATTCCAACTCGCTTCGCCGATCACCGAATTCGACCCGGTCATTTACGGAACCCAGTATCAGCGTGCCGATCTCCGACCGGCGGCACCTTCACATCGGGCACATCGCAATCGGCGCTGCTGATGAATCGCCAGTATCAGGTCAACGACGTGGTCTCCGCCGTCTGGGGACATCATCAGATCAAGTTCGGCGCCGACGTGATTTTCGCGCACACCGGCGGCAACAGCAAGGAGTTCGGCGGCCCGATCTACCTGGGCATGTTCAGCTATAACCCTTGCACGCTGGCTCTGGCGGTCTGCGAAAGCCCCACTTACCTGAATAACATCGCCAACGTCAAGAGTTATACGCAGAGCTACGGCAACGCCAACTACACCGTCGAACGACACTCTGTGGGCGATGTTCGTGCAGGACGATTGGAAGGTCCGCCCGAACCTGACGATAAACCTGGGCCTTCGTTATGAGCGGCAGACCTTTACCGATTCCGCCAAGGACTTTGCGCCGCGCGTCGGATTCGCATATAACATTGCGCAGCGACGGAAAGACTGTGATCCGCGGCGGGTTCGGCATCTATTATTCGCAGATCGTCGACAACTCCGAGGCCAACTATGCGCTCACCGGTCCCACGGGCGTATTCAACTACACCGCCTCGCCTGGCCAGGTCAGGCTTCCCGACCAGCGTCGCCGCCGCGCCGCTTCCCGCGTTTCCGCTCGGCGCGATAGCGCCGCTGCGCAGCCTCTACATTCGCCCCGGCGACTCCTCCTATTACAACCAGTTCTTCCCGACCAACGTCCTGGATGGCTATCAGACCGGACTCTGGAATCCGTACTCGGAGCAATGGTCCATCGGCATCGAGCGTCAGCTTTTACCGCGCTGGGTGCTTGCGCGTCGATTATGTAGGCTCGCACACGTTGAAGATCAACCGTCCACTGGATGTCGATCCGCCCTCGCCGTTCGTCCGCACCGCGCCGGGTCAGGTTCGCACGGCGCAGGCCGCCAACTGCACTCGCCCGTATTGGATCTGGTGGTATCAGCAGAATAGCTTGACGTGCAACCCGAATACGGCTACCAATCCGCAGCCGCCCTATGCGGCGATTCAGAGCCGACGTCAACGATGGCTACCTGTTCTACGATGCCCTGGACGTGAGCCTGACGCACAGCTTCAGCAATCGCGCGTCGATGCTGGTCAGCTACACTTGGTCGCACGCCATCGATAACGTCGACCCCGACGCCACCGGCCAAAACCCCAATGACCCGAACTTCAGACCGGCAATATTGAAAACGGCAACGCAATCTTCGATCAGCGCCAGCGCTTTGTGGCAAGCGGTATGTACATCCTGCCCGGCAAGATTACTTCGGCGGCGTACTGACGCTGGGTTCGGGACTTCCCTACAACTATATGACCGGCGCCAACAACAGCGGCGATGGCGCAACCACCGACCGCCCGGTGATTAATGGCGTGGTGGTAGGCCGCAACACCGGGCGCGGCCGCCCCATTTACGATTTCTCGCCATTCATCGAGCGGCCATTCGTGCTGTTCAATGAGCGGGTTCGCGTAATCCCGCGCATGGAGGCGTTCAACGTCTTTCAACCACGCCAACTTTGTGGGCTACAGCGGAACCTGGGGCAACGGGGCCACGCCGGGCGTCGGTTTCGGCGCCCCACTGCGGGAATCACAGCGCAGTTGCCGGCGCGGTCGCTGCAGTTTTCGTTGAAGATCGCGTTCTAACGCGGCGCCGTGGGGCAGGGCTTTGAGCCTGACCGATAGCCTTGCCCCACAATCCATTATCCTGATCGAATGGACTTGCAACTCGATTCGTCCGAGGCTCGTGTGCTCGGCGCCCTCATGGAAAAGGAAATTGCAACGCCAGATTATTACCCGCTGTCCTTGAACGCCCTCATTAACGCCTGCAATCAGAAATCGAACCGCGAACCCGTAGTCTCCTACGACGAAGAGACGGTCGAAGCCGCTCTCGAAGACCTCCGGGGCAAGGGACTGGCCCTGCGCATCTCGGGCGAAAGCCGCGTCCCCAAACACGCGCAGCGCTTCACCGAGAAATTCAACCTGGGCCGCCGCGAAGCGGCCTTGATGTGCGTGCTGCTGCTGCGTGGCCATCAGACCCCCGGCGAACTACGCGGTCGCACCGACCGCCTCTATCAGTTCGACGATCTTGAGACCCTCGAAAACACCTTGACCCATCTCGCCGAACGCGAGTTCGTGCGCAAGTTGCCGCGCCAAAGCGGATCGCGCGAAGCCCGCTGGGCGCACCTTCTGTGCGGCGAAGTTGAAGCCATGGCCGAAAGCAGCGCGGAAGTTGCCGGCCACACGCTAACCGCGCAGCCGGATAGAGGAATTCTCGATAAAATCAGCGCCCTCGAAGAGGAACTCGCCCAACTACGCCGCGAATTCGACGACTTCCGCCGGCGGTTCGAATAGTGGCGAAGTTCGACGCCGTCCTGATCCCCGGCGGCGGCCTCACTTCGTCGGGCGGCCTGATGCCGTTCGTCCGCGCGCGCCTCGATAGCGCCCTTGCCCACTCCGCCGATCTCTACATCCCGCTTAGCGCCGGCACGCCCCACCTTCCGCCCCCGCTCGATGCGCGCGGCTATCCCATCTTCGAAGCCATCCCTGCCGCGCAATACCTCCACGAACGCGGCATCCCGAAGAGCCGCATTCTCGCCGAAACCTGCTCTTACGACACCATCGGCAACGCCTTCTTCGCGCGCACGGTTCATACCGACCCCTGTAGTCTGCGCCGCCTGCTCGTCGTTACCTCCGAGTTCCACATGCCGCGCACCGAAGCGATCTTCCGCTGGGTCTTCGGCGCCGCACCCGATTGTGGCTACGATCTCGCATTCGAAACCACGAAAGACATCGGCCTTTCTCACGAAGCGCTCGAAGCGCGCGCCGAGAAGGAGCGCGCGAGCCTCGCCGTAGTCCGCGACCTTGCGTCGAGCATCGTGACCCTGAGCGCCATACACCAGTGGATCTTCACCGAACACGGCGCCTACGCGTGGTTCCTCCACGACGCGGTATATCGTCCGGCTTCCGGTTCGTTGGCCGAAACCTATGGCGGCGCGAAGTGATACGATAACGCCCGATGCTCCGATCTCTTCTCGCAATTCTTTCTCTCGCTGCCGGGCTTACCGCTCAGACTGCACGGCCCATCGTGCTCCACGCAGCACGCCTGATCGATGTCGAAACCGGACGTGTCATCGCTCCCGGAGAAGTGCTGGTCCGCGGCGATCGCATCGTGGAAACCGGCGCTTCTGTTACCCATCCCGCCGGCGCCGAAACCATCGACTTGGGCGCCCGCACGCTGCTGCCCGGCTTGATCGACGCGCATGTCCATCTCTTCCTGCACCCCGGCGCTGAGGACCTTCAAACGGTCGTAGAGTCCGTTCCCCAGCGCACTATCCTCGCCGTACTCGCCGCCCGCGACGATCTCATGGCCGGCTTCACGGCGGAACGCGACATGGGGACCGAAGGCGCCGGGTCCGCCGATACGGCCGTACGCAACGCCATCGATCAAGGTCTCGTTCCCGGCCCGCGCCTGCGCATCAGCGGCAACGCCATCGACTTACTCGGCGGCCACGAAGACGCCAATAACTTCAATCCCGCGCAGCATATCCTATCCAATGCCACTTACGCCAACGATACGGCTCAGATAGTGGAAGTCATGCGTCAGCAGTTTAAAGAAGGCGCCGACTTTACTAAGATCTATGAGACCGGAAAAGACGCCATCGTCGATGGCCGCCTCGTCACACCCTACCAGTACACGTTTGAACAACTCGATGCCGCCGTCAAAGAAGCCGCCCGCACCGGCAAGCGCGTCGCCGTACACGCTACCGGAGAACCAGGGACCTTCTATGCGGCTCGCGCAGGCGTCGCCTCCATAGACCACGCCTTTCAGTTGAGCGACGAGACCATGCGTCTGATGAAAGAGCGTGGCATCTTCGCCGTGCCCACCTTCACCATCTCCGAGTACTTCGCCGATCACGCCGCCACGGCCGCCGCCGGCGCCTTCGAACGCAAGTTGCTCGAACTCCATGCGCTGGATTTCCGTAAACAGCTCGCCGCTGGCGTGCCCATTGCGATGGGCTCCGATGTCGGCCCATTCCCGCACGGCACGCAGGCTCGCGAATTTGTCCTCATGGTGAAGTACGGCCTGAAGCCGCTGGCGGCATTGCAGGCAGGTACCTTAAATGGCGCGAAGCTGCTTGGATGGGAGAAGTCGATCGGTGCGCTGAAGCCAGGCTATCTGGCGGACGTAATCGCAGTGGAGGGAAATCCGCTAGAAGACATTGCCGCGCTCCAGAAGGTAATGTTCGTGATGAAAAACGGAGTGACTTACAAGAAATAACAGTGGCGCAGGCCTCCCGGCCTGCGCGCGCGGTCTACGTCAAGGCCCGCACAGGCCGGGAGACCCGTAGTTAACTTAAGAGAAGCTGCGGATGGCGTCCGCTTCGTCTTCCTTCACTTCGAAAACGGTGTACAGCTTCGTGATCTGAAGCAGGTCCTTCACTCGCTTGTTGAGATTGAGCAGCTTTAGCTGGCCGCCGGTGTTCGTCACCGTCGTGTAGGCCGAAACCAACTCGCCGATTCCCGAACTATCGATGTAAGTTACGTCGCCAAGGTTGAGCAGAATCTTATTCTGATTCTTGGCTACCATATCGCGTAGCGTTTCACGCAACGCGGCCGAACCTTCGCCCAACGTGATCCGCCCCGCTACGTCGATTACGCTTACGTTGCCCACTTGCCGGGTATTCAACTTTACGCTCACTGAAATATGCCTCCTGGCGAATAGCCGCCGCTTCTACTTTGACTCCACGTTCTTAACCAAAGTAACTTCCGTGCCGCCCGATTCCAAATGCCGCAAATCCACCCCGTCCATAAACGACCGCATCAGAAAAATTCCTCGCCCCGAAGTTCGCAGCAAATTCTCAGGCGCCAGGGGGTCCGGCATGATGCGAAATCGAACCCGGTGCCTTCATCGGCGATGGTAACCGTAAACCGCTCCGCCGTGAGGGAAAGCGAAAATCGCACTCGCTTGTTGTGGTTATATTGATTCCCGTGCACCACCGCGTTGACCATCGCCTCGCGGACGGCCATCCCGATCTTCATCAGGTCGTCTTCGTCGAAGCCGGCGCGCTGCGCCGTCGCCGCCGACAGTTCCTCCGCCTGGTCGACGCTGTCGAGAGTCGAGTCCAGCAACCGTTCCACGGTTTCCGGTACGTGGCGCGTGTTTTCCCGCATACGTAGAACGGCCGGATTTCGGCCAAAGCGAACCGTCAGAATAAATTACCCGTATTCCGAAAGTCAAGCTGCACAGTAGCTTTTCACAAAGCATCTGAGGTTTACAGCGCTTGCAATAAGGCGAACAAAAAGCGAAAATGAGGTATGGCACTCGTAGGAATCGCCAAGCTCGCCGCCTCCAGCGAACTGCTCGAAGCCAAGCGCAGCGTTCAGTATTTCGAAATCCCGACGCGCAGCGTGCTGAACCGGGTCAAGCCCGGCATGCCGTTCCGTTGGAGCATCAATCCCTACCGCGGCTGCGAGTTCGGCTGCAAATATTGCTATGCGCGCTACACCCACGAATTCATGGAAATGGAGGTGACCGCGTTCGAGGACAAGATCTACGCCAAATCGGCCGCCGCCCACCTGCTGCGCCAGGAACTGCGGCGCGTCGCCCGCGAAGACGGCATCGCCATCGGCACCGCCACCGACCCCTATCAGCCCGCCGAGCGCCGCTTTCGAGCGCACCCGCTCGATTCTCGAAGTCTTCGCCAAGGAGCGCGGCCGGCACATCGGCATCATCACCAAATCCGACCTCATCGTGCGCGATATCGATCTGCTGCGGCGAGATCGCGCGCGCGCAACGTGCTCGGCATCACCATCACCATCACGACGCTCGATGACGAAGCTTGCGCGCCTGCTCGAGCCGCGCGCCCCGCGGCCCGATCTGCGCCTGGATGCCGTGCGCAAGTTGAGCGAGGCCGGCCTGCATGTCGGCGTCAATCCGAACCCCGTGATGCCGCTGATCACCGATAGCGAACGCCAGCTCGACCGCCTCGCCAAAGCTGCCCGCGATGCCGGCGCCCGTTCGCTTCGGCGGCGGACCGCTCTTCCTCATGCCCTGCGCGCAGAAGGTCTTCTTCCCGTTTCTCGAAGAGCATTTCCCTGACCTCGCTCCGCGATACCGCGAGACAATACGAAAAAAGCGCCTATCTCGGCCCAGCCTATAAAGACATGTTGCGCGCGCGCATCCAACGCATCCGCGACCGCTACGGCCTCGATTCCAGACACGCGCACTATCAACCCGAGCTGTGGCAGGGCGAGGAGCAACCCACGCTCTTTCCGCTACAGTGAAGTTGACCCTGCGATGGACCTGGCCGCCTTCGATTTCCACCTCCCCGACGAACTGATCGCGCAGGAGCCCTTGCCCGACCGCGCCGCCTCGCGCATGCTGGTGCTCCATCGCGCCGAGACCCGCTGGGAGGATCGCGTCTTCCGCGATTTTCCTTCGTACCTGCACCCCGGCGATTGTTTGGTGCTGAACGACTCTCGCGTCTTCCCCGCCCGCCTGCTAGGACGGCGCGCCGGCGTTCATGCGTTGCCGGTGGGCCGCAACAACCCCAAGCGCAACGAACATCTCAGTGGCGAGGCCGAGGTCTTTCTGCTGCGCCCCACCGCGAATCCGCGCGAATGGACCGCCCTGGTGCGTCCGGGCCGCAAGATCGGCGTCGGCGAGCGCATTCTGTTTCCGCGACGGCCTCGAATGCGAGGTCGTTGCGCGCGGCGAATTCGGCGAGCGCACCATCCGCTTCTCCGGCGAAGACGATCTCTACGACGAATTCGACAAGATCGGCCATGTCCCCCTGCCGCCTTATATCAAGCGCGCGGATCGCGCGGACGATCGCGAGCGCTACCAAACCGTCTTCGCCCGTCGACCGCGGATCGGTCGCCGCGCCCACCGCGGGCTTGCACTTCACGCGCGAAATTCTGGAGGCGTGCCGCGCGCGCGGCGCTGTGATTGCGTCGGTCACCCTTCACGTCGGCCTCGGCACCTTTCAACCCTTGCACGAAAAACAGATCGCAGAATCGCGCCTGCATTCCGAAAGTTACGCGATCACCGAAGAAAACGCCGAACGCATAGGCGCTGCCCAACGCCTGGTGTGCGTCGGAACCACCAGCGTGCGCACCGTGGAAACGGTCTTTAACGAAGGCGGGATCGCCGCCCGCTCCGGCGAGACCGAAATCTTCATCCAACCGGGCTATCGATTCGGCGGCGCGGGCGCCATGCTGACCAATTTCCATTTACCGCAGACCAGCCTTCTGATGCTCGTATGCGCCTTCGCCGGTACGGACTTCGCCTTGGCTGCCTATCGCCACGCAGTGGAGTCACGCTACCGTTTCTACTCCTACGGCGACTGCATGCTGATTGTCTAGCCCAATACCGTTTCAGTTAAGTTAGTGAGTCCACCAGCTATAAGAATCCTATCGCCGCCCGAGAACCAACTGTCGGCTCTTCGAACCATCCTCTTCCAGAACCTCTCGGGCAGCAATTCCGTGGAGTTGTCGGCAAGAATCCGTTTCCGTGCTTCCCAGAACGCCAGTTTTCGTTCTCTATTTGGCAAAGCGAGAATTGACAGCATCGCGGTTTCTATGGAATTATCGAGTCCGATATCGACCTCGGAGGCCGACTTTTTTGTGAAGCTGGGACAGTTCCTCACGCGCGTCGCCCTGCTCGTACCATGGCTGGTGGCGGTTCCCCCGCAGTGGGCACAAGGGCCTCCATATCAAACTGACGATCCGGTGCCGGTTGATCTGCACCACTATGAGTTCTACATCTTCGGCGGCATGGACGGAACGACAGCGGAAATCGACTCCACAGGACCAGCCTTCGAATTCAACTGGGGCGCCATTCCCAGGGTGCAGTTGCACGTGATTCTGCCGTTGGGCGTGGTTGCGCCCTCCAACAATCCTATCTATTTGCCCGGCGGAGCCGGACCAAAGGCGTTTGGGCTGACGGATACGGAACTGGGCGCCAAGATCGCCTTCGTCACGGAGACGAACCGCATTCCCCAGATTGGTACCTTTACGATGTTCGAAATGCCGACTGGAAGTTACGCGAAAGGACTTGGGGTTGGAAAAGTCTGGTACAAAATCCCTATCTGGCTGCAAAAGAACCTGGGGGATTGGACCTTTGATGGCGGCGTGGGTTATCAGGTGGTTCCACAGACTGGTTATCGCAACTTTCCTTACACCGGATGGTTGGTGAAACGGAGATTGAGCGAGCGGCTGGAGCTGGGAGTCGAGGTCTTTGCCCATGGACGAGAGGGCTATGCAGCGGCACAGACCGAGGCATCGACGATGATCGACCTGGGTGGTTACTATCACTTTAAGAATCACCCCGGAGAGCAATTTTTGTTCTGCTACGGCCACTCCATCGCCGGACAGACGGAAAACTACGCTTATATAGGCATGTATTGGACTTGGGGAAAGGACGCTCCGAAAAAACCCACGCGAATGGACTGGATGCAGATCCCGACGCCAGGGCGTGGATTAGAATGATCCGCGAGGATAAGACTGGCTTGTTGCCGAGGCGCGGAGAAGAGCACAGCTATATAAATAACTTAATTGCATTTGGGAATGGCCGCAACGACTAATCTCAACTCTATTGCCCCTCGCGCTTCTTCCGCGGTGACTGTGCCGGCCGTAATCGCCGATGCTGGTGCCGGCTGACGCCTGGGTAGCAGAAAGGGCAGTTCGCGGCGAAGTCTCTCTGCGCGGCGAGCTATGAGCGGGCGTAAGGTGACGCTAACGCCCTATTCGCGGATGTGGTCTGCCACATTCCAATGGATCGTCGGCCTTCCGCCTACGCACTTGCCTTTGTAGCAAACCGGAAATGAAACCTGCGCTTTGCCGCTGACCCCACACAACCCGAGTTCCCGGATCAGACCCGTTCAATAGACCCTCTCTAAGAATCCAGCGCCCCGAACATTCGCAACCTCGAAGACAAACCAAATACCGTTTCTGTCAACTCCGATTCCGATCCGTGTCCATCCGTGGCCCCATTGAATGAGTGACCCAAAGGCACAAAACTCTCATAAGCAGGCGCAGAATTGGCCACGGATGCACACAGATTCTATTGTCCAGCCGTTTCGTGGCCGCCACACTGGCCGCACAGCCACAGCCGGCTTACGCCCCACCGGCGCGAAAGCCCGCCGTCTTCCGCTCGATCAATTTCCGCAAAGCAGCCACCTTCGTGGTTTCCGCCACCTCGTCGATACTGAACTTGATGCCGAACTCCTCTTCCAGGCCGATGATCAATTTGACTTGAGCGAAGCTATCCCAGCCCGAAAGAGTGGCCTCGGAATCGTCTGGCGACAATTGCAACGAATCGTCCTCCAGGATCTCGCGAAAAACACGCTGCATGCGAATCAGATCGGTACTCAGAATCGCGCTCCCTTTTGTCTAGTGTAGAACTATCCAGGAATCACCCCGCCATGACGGCGGCCGCGCACCGGCGAAACCAAAGCAGATCCACTCCCGGATCGGTTCCTATGCGGCGCAGCCACAGCGGGTCGTCGCCCGGTCCCACCTGCCCGGGAAGCGTCGTAACTGCCGTTTCGAATCCGGCTCGCGCCACCGCCTCTTTCGCCACGCCGGGAACCTCTTCCGCCTTGCCGCTGGGGTAGGCAAAGTGCCTCAACGGCGCCTGCAACTCTTCCTCGATTCGCCTCTTGCATCCCGCGATCTCCTCCGCCAGGTCCTCCGCGGAAGGCAACGTTTGCAGGATGGGATGAGTAACCGTGTGCCCGCCGAACTCGATGCCGTTGCTCGCCATCTCGCGCACTTCGTCCCACCTCAAAGGCGCAAACTCCTCCTGCGGCCGTTCGGGAACGGAAACGCGCAGCAAATCGGCCAGCCGGTCGCCCAACCGGTCGCGCTCGGCGGCGGGCAGCCATTGCGCCTGTCGCGCGACTTCGAGGAAAGCGCGATAACGGGCGTCCCGCGAACTCAGATCGAGAGCGCCATCGCCTAACGGAGCCATGCCGCGGCATTCGGCGCGCTCGCACGGCGAGCGGTCGAAGATGTATTGATAGCGATCGAACCAGAGCCATGCGCCGTCCAGAAACGCGGTCGGAAGATACATCACCGCCGTCAGCTTGAACTCTCGAAGAATCGGATAGGCGCAAGTGTAGAAATCACGGTGACCGTCGTCCACCGTGATCACGGCCGCGTGCGTGGGAAGCCGCCGGCCATCGCGTAGGCTTGCCGACAGTTGGCTCATCGGGATCACCCGGCAGCGCTCGCGAAGGTATTCGCACTGGCGCCGGAAGCCCGCAGCCTGTTGTGCGGGAAACCGGTGGTAATTGAGCAGGGTCACGCGGCCGCCATCGAAGCTGCGGCGAGCGAAAATTGCGGCCTGAAAGACGGCGCTCCTGACTAGCGCGTGCATCCTATCTCAGCAGGCCACGCCCGCGCATCCAGTCGGCCAATCGCGCCGGCCAGGAGGAGAGTGCCTCGTCCGTCGGCGCCAACCCCACGCCGTGCGGACCGTTCTCGTAAATATGCATCTCCGCCGGGACCCCGGCTTTGTGCAGGGCGAGGTAAAACATCACGCTGTTTTCCACCGGCACCGTTTGGTCGTTGCTGGTATGGAAGAGGAACGTAGGCGGCGTCTGCGCGGTCACCTGCAATTCGTTCGAAAGATTCTCCACCAGCTTAGGGTCGGGATTATCGCCCAGCAGCGCGCGCTTCGACCCTTGATGCACATTCTGCGTGAAGGAAACGACGGGGTAGCCGAGCACCAGAAAATCGGGCCGGCTGCTCTGGCGTTCGATCGCGTCGGTCGCATCGGCCTTGCCTGAGTCGAAATGCGTGCCGGCCGTCGATGTCAGATGGCCGCCCGCTGAGAACCCCATGATGCCCACGCGGTCCGGGCGCACGCCCCACTCGGACGCGCGAGCCCGCACCGTCCGGATGGCGCGCTGCGCATCGCCCAATTCGATCGGGTGATGGTACTTCGGCCCAAGACGGTACTTCAAGACGAACGCTGTGACGCCGAGCGAATTCCACCAGCGCGCCACGTCGCTGCCCTCCTTCTCCATCGAAAGGTGTAAATACCCGCCTCCGGGACAGACAATCACCGCTGTTCCCACCGCCCGCGCGGCCGGCGCCGGGTACGGCGTAAGCGTGGGGACGTCCTCATCCGCCGTCCCGAGCGCGCCCGGAGCGCCATTGGCCCACAGAGGAATTGGCTTCGGAGCTTGCGGTTGCGCGGTTAGCGAGGCAGTCAGAACGGCGGCAACGAGGAAGATGCGCATAGTTTCGAAAGCTAGCTTACCACCTGAAGTTCGCCCTTGCCCCACACGGTCTGGCGGCCTACGCCCGTGAACTGCGCGGCGCGAAGCCAAGGAAGAAACTCGGTCAGAGGCCCGGCATATTCCACTTCGCCCGTAAAACCGCCTAGTGGATGAACCTGTCCGCTCGAGCCCGATCTGCGTTCGCGCCACTCCCATTGAATCTCACAGCGAGTCAAGCGTACGCCTGACGCACGTTCCCCGATGGCCACAAAATCGACTTCCAGCGGGCCCCCGCCGTAGATGGCGCGCAAAGTTGCGATGCGGTCACGGATGCGCGCGAAGAGAATCGGAAATTCAGGGCGGGATGCCACCGCGCCATCCGACTTCACCTCCGTAGGAGTCACGAAGCGGATAGCAATCCGTTCCACAGACTCCATGTCAGGTTCAAGCGAGAGGTTGCATGGCGCGGAAGCCTCAACGCGGTCGAGTCGTACGGTAGCGCGAGAAGGGCCGATACCCAGCTTTTGCCAAGCGGCAAAGGCGCTTTCGAAACAAGAGACGCTCGAATCAGTTAAATCGAAGAAATGAACGTCCAGGTGGAAAGGGGAGCCCGGCCTAAAGGCAAGTCCTTCGAGATGCGAGCACCGCAGGACGAAGGGGCGGGGAAGATCGGCGAGGCCGCTGGGACCTTCGGCGGAGCGGGGTTTGAACAAGCGCGCGTAATCGTCGGGAGAAGCAGTGTCGTGCAGAGCCCGCCCGAATGCGCCACGGATCGTGTTGGCGGCCGTCCCCGAGCGGAATGGTAGTAGGCCTAGCGCCGTGAAGTGGAACCGAACCCGGCGGAACGAAAAATCCGTAAACAGGCCTCCTCGTCTCTCCACCAACCTACACGTATAATTGAAATTTGCCAACCAAGAAAGCCCTCCGCTACCGCGACGCCGGCGTCAACATCGATGAGGCCGATCGAGCTGTAGCCTCCATCAAGAAGTTTGCGCGAAGCACGTTCACGCGCGGCGTGCTGACGGATATCGGATCGTTCGGCGCCGCGTTCCAGCTGGCCGGATTCCGTAAGCCCGTGCTGGTGAGCTCAGCCGATGGCGTCGGCACCAAGCTCAAGATAGCGTTCCTCACCGGCCGCCACGATACGGTTGGCGAGGATCTGGTGAACCATTGCGTCAACGATATCGCCGTTCAGGGCGCGCAGCCGCTATTCTTCCTCGATTACTTCGCGGTCGGCAAGCTCGATGCAGATATTGCCGCCGCTGTGGTTTCGGGCATCGCGCGAGGATGTCGCGCTAATGGCTGCGCCCTGATCGGGGGCGAGACCGCGGAGATGCCAGGCATTTACCACGCTGGCGAGTACGATCTGGCGGGTTTCATCGTCGGCGCGGCGGAGCGTAGCGGTTTGCTCACCGGTGAAGGCATTCGAGCGGGCGATGCGCTGATCGGCCTGCCATCCACCGGCCTGCACACCAACGGCTACTCGCTGGCGCGTAAGTTGCTGCTCGAAGTTGCCGGATACGGGCCTAACACGCTGCTGCCGGAGGTGGGAGCCACGGTCGGTGATGCGCTGCTCGCCCCGCACCGGAGCTATCTGAAGCCGCTGCGAGCGCTGATGTCGGCGAAGTTACTAAAAGGCGCCGCGCACATTACGGGCGGCGGGATTACGGACAACACGCCGCGCATGCTCCCCGCGGGGTTGGCCGCCGCCATCGATACTGCCACATGGCGCGTTCCGCCGCTATTTGAAGCGCTGCGGCGGATCGGAAACGTTCCTGAGGACGATTACTGGCGTACCTTCAATCTGGGAATCGGCATGATCTTTACCGTGCCCGCGAAAGGCGCGTCGCGCGCCGAGGCTGTGCTGGCGAAACTGGGCGAACGTCCGGTGCGAGTTGGTGAAGTGATCCCCCGTAAACGGGGCCGCGCGCGCGTGGAGTACCGATGAAGCGGCTGGGCGTGCTCATCTCCGGCCGCGGATCGAACTTCGAAGCCATCGCGGAGCAAATCGACGCGGGCGCCCTCGATGCCGAAATCGCCGTGGTGATCTCCAATCGCGCCGATGCGCCAGGGTTGGAATCGGCCAGAAACCGACGCATCAATGCCGTCTGTATTCCCTCGAAGGGCCTCGACCGCGAAGCTTACGACCTTTTTCTCCTAGAGGAATTGCATAAGCGCTCCGTCGATTTCGTGTGCTTGGCCGGTTTTCTACGCCTCCTGAGCGCTACGTTTATTCGGCAATATCCGAACCGCATTCTGAATATTCATCCGTCGCTTTTGCCGGCGTTTCCAGGCCTTGACGCGCAACGCCAAGCCCTCGAGCATGGTGTCAAAATCGCCGGCTGCACCGTTCATTTCGTAGACGAAGAACTGGACGCGGGCCCGATCATCTTGCAGACGGCGGTCCCCGTGTTGGACGGCGACACCGTGGAGATGCTTTCCGCGCGGATACTGCGGCAGGAACATCATCTTTACAGCGAAGCCCTGCGGTTAGTGTTGAGCGGCGAGTTTCGCATCGAAGGCCGCCGCGTTATTGCAGTGCCTTCCGCGTCCGGTCTTGCATCGTAGCCGCGCGTGCCGCGCGCATTTGCAGGAATACCGACAATTTCATAGGAGGTCCCGGTCCTTTCTCCATTTGATGTTGGACGGCGCGGCGGTACTGACGCAGGATTTCTAGACGGCGCCGGCGCTCCAACTGGCAATTCTCCATGTCCACAAGGATTTCGAGTTCCCACGGCAGAAACGAATTGCGCCGGCATCTGCCCTCCATCACCTCGGTCATAAGGCGATTGAAGCGATTGAGCATGATTTCGAGTTCGACTAGGTCGTCGGCCGGCATCTATATGCTAATCGGCAGTATGCGGGCGGGACTATAGTCGGCCTCAACCCCCTTGGCGGCCGCCGCGTCATCTGATCGGACGTCCCGCGCCAAAAAGTGGCCGTCCAACGCCGGATCAAGTGAACTAAACGCTCGCGCCCCCTTCTGCGTCATAAAATAGGAGAAGCATGATGCCCCTCAACTCTCGTCGCCGCCGGGGATTTTCCCTGATCGAGTTGCTGATCGTAATCGCGATCATCCTGATCATCATCACGGTCGCCGTTCCCAAGTTCCAGCGAGCGCAGATGTTTGCGCGCGACATGGGCGCGCAGAAGGCCATCCAGACCATCCACCAGATGGAGGTGCAATACCAGTCGCAATACGGCCGGTACGCCAATTCCCTGGCCGAATTGGGACCACCTGCCAGCGGCGCAGCCTCGCCCGCGTCAGCCGATCTGATCGATAGCTCCTTGGCCAGCGGCATCAAGGCCGGTTACAAGTACACCCTTAGCGGCGGCAACGGTGGATATGTCATTACCGCCGTTCCGGAGACGTTCGGAACTAGCGGCAGCCGAACCTGGTACTCGGACCAGACGATGACCATTCACTACAACTCCGGGCCGGAATTGGCGACGGCGAGCAGTCCCGAGGTCGGGTCCGCCGCGGCAAAATGAAGAATCGGGCGTCTCGCTTTTTTTTGCAAAACTTCTACACCTCCTGAATAAACTTTCCCTGCGGCCGGTTTACTATGGTGAACATGCCGTTAACCGAACACCCGCAGTCCCAGGAAACTACAAGGCGGGGTTTCTTCGAGGCCGCCATCTACGGAATGATGGGGCTCATTTCCGTCATCCTCGCCGCGCCAGCCGTGGTTTACTTGCTTACTCCAGCCAAAGCGAAGAATCGCGAGGTGTGGTCCGAAGCCGGCGATATCGCCAAGCTTGCCCCCAATTCGCCGGTCGAACTGGTCTTCCGCCGCAAGCGCTTCGATGGCTGGCGCGAGATCGTCGAAAAGGGTACCGCCTGGGTAGTGAAGCGCGATGACAACCGGATCATCGCGTTCGGCCCGAGTTGCACCCACCTTGGCTGCGCTTACCACTGGGATGCGCCAAATAACGACTTCCTCTGCCCTTGCCATACATCGATCTTCTCCATCGATGGCAAGGTGATCTCGGGACCCGCCCCGCGCCCGCTCGACCGCTTTGAGACCAAGACCGAAGGTACCCGCCTGCTGATCGGCGAATTGAAGCGTTCCACGGAGTCCCAAGGATGAAAGAGCGAGTAGCGGCGATCGGCGAGTGGCTGGAGCATCGCACGGGAATCATCGGCGGCATTCAGCACTTCCTTTACGAAGAGATTCCGGCATCGAGCGGTTGGCATCAGGTGTTCGGTAGCGTGGCGTTGTTCCTGTTCATGGTTCAGGCATTCACCGGCATCATGCTGGCGTTTAACTATGCGCCCACGCCCGGCGATTCTTACGACAGCCTGCGGTATATCCTCACGGCGCTCACGGCTGGGCCGTTGATGCGCGGACTGCATCACTGGGGCGCCAGCATGATTGTCGTGATCGTGGTGCTCCACATGGTGCAGGTGTTCCTCTACGGCGCGTATAAGAAGCCGCGTGAAGCCACCTGGATGGTGGGCGTAGTGCTGCTGCTGGTGACGCTGGCCTACGGATTGACCGGCTATCTGCTTCCCTGGGACAACCGCGCATACTGGGGGACCATGGTGACCACGCAAATTGCCGCGATGTCTCCTGGTCTCGGGCCGTACCTCACGCGCTTGATTGGCGCGGCGGACGGCGTTGGCGTAGTGACCTTCGCGCGCTTTTACGCGGTGCACGTCCTGATCCTGCCGCCCGCGACCATTTTGCTGGTAGCATTGCATGTCTTTCTGGTACGCCGGCACGGCGTGGCGCCCCACCCAGGCGACGAAGCGAAGCCCAAGAAGATGTTCTTCCCGATGCAGGTCTTCAAGGACACCGTCGCCATCTTCATCGCCTTTGCGATCCTCTTTACCATGGCCGTCGCAGTTCACGTGCCCCTCGAACAGATGGCCGATCCGACGAACAATAGCTACATTCCGCGCCCCGAATGGTATTTCCTTTTCCTCTTCCAATTCTTGAAGATGTTCAATGGGCCGCTCGAAGTGGTGGGCGCGGTGGTGCTGCCTGGCGTGGCCGTCCTGGCGCTGCTGCTGGTTCCATTCATTGATCGCGGCGCCATGGTGAAGGTCACGAAGCGAACGTTCGCCTTCGCGGTAGTCGTGCTGGCCGCTCTTGGCTGGTCGAGTTTGACCATGGCCGCGATCAAATCCACCCCGCCGCAGGAGGCAGCCGTCGATTTCTCCTATAACACCGATTGGATGACGCTCACGCCGGACAAACTGGCGGCGTCGAAGTCACCGGACACGCCATCATTCGTGGTCCAAGGAGCCACGGTATATCAGGCGAACCATTGTGGTGTGTGCCACGCCGTGAACGGAATGGGAGGAAAGCTTGGCCCGTCGCTGAATGGATTATCGAAACGGCAGACGCGCAGTTGGGTGGAGCAGCATTTTGCCGATCCCCAGAAGCTTTCGCCGGGAACCATTATGCCGCCGTACAAGCTTTCGCCGGGGGATATGAACAACCTGACCTTATATCTGTTCTCGCTGCCGGACCAGTAGCGAGATGGTTCACCGGCCAAGTGCCGGTCAGAGCAGTTCGCTGGCGCAGAAGAAGAATCCCAGTTCCTGCGCGGCCGTCTCCGGCGCGTCCGAACCATGGATGCAATTACGCTCGATATCGGTAGCGAAGCGTTTGCGGACAGTGCCTTCGGCTGCGTTGGCCGGGTTGGTGGCGCCCATTACTTCGCGGAGACCCTTCACGGCGTTTTCGCGCTCAAGCGCCATTACTACGATCGGCCCTTCGGTCATGAACTTCACCAGACCGTTAAAGAACGGGCGTTCGCTATGCACAGCATAAAATCCGCGGGCCTGGTCTTCCGTGAGGCGCGTCATGCGCAAGGCCAGAATCTTGAAACCGGCTTCCTGAAGCATCGCGAGGATTGCGCCGGTGTTTCCGGCTGCTACGGCATCCGGCTTGATAATCGAAAAAGTACGTTCTACGCTCATAAGCGGCTCTGAATCTTCTCTCCTAATTGCGCCGGCGATTCGCAGACCGTAATGCCGGCGTCCACCATGGCGGCGATCTTGTCCGACGCCTTGCCCGATCCGCCGGCGATAATGGCGCCAGCATGGCCCATTCTGCGTCCGGGGGGAGCGGTCTGTCCGGCAATGAAGCCGACCACTGGCTTCTTCACGTGTGCCTTCACATAGGCGGCCGCAGTCTCTTCCGCGTTACCGCCGATCTCGCCGATCATGATAATGGCATGCGTATCGGGATCGTTATTGAAGAGCGTCAGCGCGTCGACGAACGTGGTCCCGATAATGGGGTCGCCGCCGATTCCGATGCAAGTGGATTGTCCGATGCCAAGTTTGGTCAACTGGCCCACCGCTTCGTAAGTCAACGTGCCCGAGCGCGAAACCACACCCACGTGGCCTTCCTTATGGATGTGTCCGGGCATAATGCCGATCTTGCATTTGCCGGGCGAAATGACTCCGGGACAGTTGGGGCCGATGAGGCGCGTCTGCTTGCCTTGCAGGAAGGCCCAAGCCTTCACCATATCCATGGCCGGAATGCCTTCGGTGATGCAGACCGCGAGCGCGATGCCCGCGTCCGCTGCCTCCATAATGGCATCGGCGGCATGTGGCGGAGGCACGAAGATCACGGTGGCGTTGGCGCCGGTCTCCTTTACTGCTTGCCCTACGGTGTCGAACACGGGCCGGTCGAGATGCTTCGTTCCGCCCTTGCCTGGGGTGACGCCGCCGGCAACGTTCGTGCCATAGGCGATAGCCTGCTCGGCGTGGAACGTACCTTCTTTTCCGGTGAAGCCTTGCACGATCAGTCGGGTATTCTTGTCAACGAGTACGCTCATGCTGGTGTCCTATTTCGCTGCTGCGTTAGCGGCGAGCGCAACCACCTTCTCGGCGGCGTCGCGCATATCTTCACCCACGGTGAAGTTGAAGCCGCTATCGAGCAGAATCTTACGTCCCAACTCGACGTTGGTCCCTTCCATGCGGACCACGATGGGCACGGTGACGTTGAGATCGCGGGCGGCCTCAACCACGCCGTTGGCGAGCCGGTCGCAGCGCAGGATGCCGCCGAAGACGTTGATCAGCACCGCCTTCACGTTCTTATCGGAAAGCAGAATGCGGAAAGCGTTCTTCACCTGTTCGGCGCTGGCGCCCCCGCCGACATCGAGGAAATTAGCAGGACTGCCGCCGGCATACTTCACGATATCCATGGTGGCCATAGCAAGCCCGGCGCCGTTCACCATACAGGCTACGGATCCATCGAGCTTGATGTAGTTCAAGCCGAATTTCGATGCCTCGACCTCGAGCGGATCTTCTTCGTTGAGGTCGCGCAGTTCCACAAGATCTTTGTGTCGGTAGAGCGCGTTATCGTCGAAATTGATCTTGGCATCGAGGGCGTAGACCCTTCCGTCTTTAGTGAGAATAAACGGGTTGATTTCAGCAAGCGACGCGTCGGTCGCGAGACAGGCCTTCGTGAGCGCGATCATTGCCGCCGCAGCGGCGTTCGCGCTAGCCGCGGGTACGCCGATTCCGAAAGCCAGCTTGCGCGCCTGGTACGGCTGCAGGCCAAGGCCGGGGTCGATCGCTTCCTTAAGGATCAACTCGGGTGTTTTTGCTGCGACCTCCTCGATCTCCATACCGCCAGCGGCCGAAGCCATAAATACCGGCTTGCCTTGATTGCGGTCAAGCACAATGCCAAGATAGAGTTCGCGTTCGATGGGCAACGTCTCCTCGATCAGCAGGCGCTTGACTACGCGGCCTTCGGGTCCCGTCTGGTGCGTGATCAGAATCATACCCATCATCTTGCGAGCGAAATCGGCAGCCTGCGCGGAGTTTTGCGCGACCTTGACGCCGCCGCCCTTGCCCCGCCCGCCCGCGTGAATCTGCGCTTTTACAACCACGCTGCCGCCGATGCGTTGCGCGACGGCCTCCGCCTCCTGCGCGCTGAAAGCCACTTCTCCGCGCGGCACAGGGACGTTGTATTTAGCCAAAATGGCCTTTGCCTGATACTCGTGAATTTTCATGGAAACTGGCTTGTGATAGTATTGCGAAGCAGCCGGAACAATCAATATATCATGCCTCTTTTGCCTTATCTGGAAAGGCTCGCCGCGCGCGAAAACCTATCCGCTACAGACGCTGAAACGGCCATGCAGCAGATTCTCGAAGGTCGCGTCGCGCCCGCGCAGATCGCCGGACTTTTGATGGCTCTGCGGGTGAAGGGCGAGACGGTCGACGAGTTGGTGGGCTTCGCCCGCGCCATGCGGCGTATGGGCGTACGGCTGGATTTGAGCTTGGAAGGCGAGGCGCTCCTCGACACCTGCGGCACGGGCGGCGATGCCGCGGAAACGTTCAACATCTCGACAGTGGCGGCGTTTGTGGCGGCTGGCGCGGGCGTCCGCGTGGCCAAACACGGCAATCGCGCCGTAACCAGCGCCTCGGGATGCGGCAGCGTCGACCTCCTCGATTCGCTTGGCATCCCAATTCCCGCGTCGCCCGAAGAAACTGCGCGTGCCATCCGTGAAGTTGGCATCGGTTTTCTGTTCGCGCCCGCCATGCACACGGCCATGAAGCACGCGGCGCCCGTGCGCGCGGAGTTGCGACTCCGCACCGCGTTCAATCTGCTCGGTCCGCTGACCAATCCCGCCGGCGCGACGGCGCAACTGGTGGGCGCTCCTTCGGAAAGCGCCGCCGAACTGCTGGCTGGCGCTCTGGCGGCGCTGGGTTTGAAGCGCGGCTTCGTCGTGCACGGATCGGATGGCTTGGACGAAATCACCACCACGGGCCCAACCCTGATGTTTGAGGTCCGCGATGGCAGCGTGGAGAGGCGCACCATAGAGCCTTCCGATTTCGCCGTGCGCACCGCAACCAGCGAAGAACTGCGCGGCGGCGGCAAAGCGCGAAACTGCGAGATCGCGCGCGCCGTGCTCGAAGGGGAGCGTGGCGCGCCGCGGGATATCGTGATCGCCAACGCATCGGCAGCACTGGTAGCCGCCGGACGCGTCGAAACCTTTCTCGAAGGCACGGCGATCGCGGCCGTATCGATCGATTCCGGGGCCGCCCTACGCAAAGTCGAAGCGCTCCGAGCGGTTTAGTGCGATAGGCCTGCTGGCCTGTCGACGCGCTGAAGGCGCGGGTTTGTTCGCGTTTTTCGCCGACGTCAAAAGAGCCGGTTCCCCATCGCCGAAGTCCCGGTTTGCGGCGTCATTCTGGCGGACCAAGTGAAAAATATCGATAGGAGAGCGCGCAAAGCCGCTAAAATCTCAAGGTGCAAGGTGGATGCCTTGCAAGACCTGCTGGCGCGACTAGCCCCGCTGCTGGGGTTCTGAAGCGCGGGCCTACTGCAGCTAAATGCGATTTGCTCGGGAGCATCGTCCCCATGACACGACGCACTCTTCTTCAATCCGCGCCTCTTCTGTCAGCGGCGCAAGCGCGCCAAACCGCCCCGTCGCGGCATTCACAGCCTAATATCGTTTTTGTCATCTCCGACCAGTTCCGCGCCGATAATCTCGGTTGCATGGGCGCAAACCCGATGGGGCTTACACCCAACCTCGACGCGCTGGCCCGGCGCGGCGTGCTGTTTCGTTCAGCGATCGTCAACCATCCGGTCTGCGCGCCCGCCCGTGGATGCTTCTTCACCGGCCAATACGAAGAGAAGCACGGCGTGTGGCGCAACGGCCTGGGTATCGATCCGAATGCCGTTACTCTCGCCACCGTGCTCCGCGCGCGAGGTTATTCCGCCAACTACGTCGGCAAGTGGCATCTCTCATCCGAAACCCAGCAACCCGCTAGTTGGGGCCCTGTCCCGCCCCAGTACCGTGGCGGCTTTCTCGACTTCTGGGAGGGCGCCAATGCCATCGAACGCACATCGCATGCGTACGAAGGAACCATCTACGATGCGGACGGAAAGCCGATCCATTTCTCCGGCGTTTACCGCGACGATTTTCTGACCGGCCGCGGCGTCGAGTTTCTGCGCATGCGCGCCAAGCCGCCATTTCTGCTGGTAATGTCGTACCTGAACACGCATCACCAAAACGACACCGATGACTACATACCCCCTAAGGAGTTGGCCGGTAAGTACCGCGATTTTTTCGTGCCGCAAGATCTGCGTCCGTTGCCGGGTTCGTGGCCCAGCCAACTCGGCGACTATTACGGTTGCGTCTCGAACATCGATAGCGCCGTGGCCACGCTCCTCGCCGCGCTGAAGCAGCAGGGGTTTCTAGAGAACACCATCGTACTCTTCACCAGCGATCACGGTTGCCACTTCAAGACCCGCAATACGGAATACAAGCGCAGCCCGCACGAGAGTTCTATCCATGTCCCATTGATAATCGCCGGGCCAGGGTTCGATCGGTCGCTCGAAGTCCGCGAATTGGTGAGCCAGGTGGATGTAACCCCCACGCTGCTCGAGGCATGCGGGGCGGCGCCGCCTCAAACCATGCAGGGTCGGAGCGTCCTCCCGCTAGTCGAGGGACGCCGCGATGGTTGGCGCGACGACGTATACATCCACATGAGCGAGTTCATGACCGGCCGCATCCTACGCACGCCACGATGGACTTACGCCGTGGCCGCCCCCAAACGTCCCGGATGGCGCGCTGCGCCGGATGCGGACTTATATGTCGAGTACATGCTGTATGACAACGTGGCCGATCCGTGGCAACACACGAATCTGGCGGGACACGCTGAGACCGCGGCTGTCTCCCAGGAATTAAAGGAGCGTTTGCTGGCGCGGATTGTAGACGCCGGCGGAAAGCGGCCGGTCATCGAACCGTCCTACTTCCCGTACAGTTGAAACTTCCTCGCGTCTCTCCGATGAATGATTTATTTCGGAGAGAGCCGTGCACGAATCGTGGCTCCGAAGGCGGGAGCTAGAGCGCGCTCTAGGAGAGCGTACCAACGTCGAAGATCAGCGACGTGGCGATCGATGTATCCGGCCCATCCTGCTCCTCGTTCTCTTCGCCGTATAGATTGCAATAATAGTTCGCCACAATGCACCCCAGTGCCAGAACCACCATCGCGGCGCACCATCGGAGTGTGGTCTTATTCCAAGGTAAATCGCCCGCCACCGACGAAGCGGTGGCGCGCACCGCCGAGTATGCAATTCCTGTTCCCAAACCCAACTTGAGCCACCACGGCATCAAATCGAGATGATAGGCGCCGCCAACTTCCTCCCACACGAAAAACACTGCGATCAATGCGATGAGAAATTGCGTAGCGTAAGCGAGGCGAAGAATCGGCATCCGGCGATTTCGCCTCCCATCTTACGTTATCCGCCGCGACGATGTTATGCTTCCCGTTCCCACACCTTGCCCTTGCGCGCGGCGTCTACAAATCCGCCAATATCGTTCGCTGCGCCCAATTCCGTCACTCCAGCCAGGCCTGCAGCATTCGCCTTTGCGGTCAATTCAGGAACTCCCGATAGCGCAATCGCCTTCAAATGGCGGCACGCGTCCATCAGAAAGGCGATGGCGTCCGGATCGGCCGCGAGTGATTTGTCACCCTTCGGTCCTGCAAGAATTGCGACCGCATCGAACACAACGGAGGGCGACCCGCGCAACGCCATCTCGGCCGCTTGCTTCTTGCCGCTCGCGTCCTCCACTCCGCCTACCTTCGGCGCTATGATAGCCGCCGTTGCTCCCTCTTTCTTTATGGCATCGACCAACGCGTTCTTAAGCCCCATATTGAAACCTGGCGCCAGGAGCACGCCGACCTTGCGCCCTTTCAGGGTAGGCGGATATTTGCCATAAAGCCGCAGCGCGGGGCTGGGTTCGAGATCCACCGGCTGCTGGAATGGCTGGATGGGCGTAGCTTCACCGGCCATGCCCAAAGCGTCCGCCACGGTTTCTCCGAGCGTCTCGTCGATGATATTCAAGTGCCCGAGCATGCGCTGACGAATCGCGGGGATTTCCACTTTACTCAGTTCGAACGTCAGTGCCTGCCCGATGTGTTTCTGCTCCTGTGGCGTCACCGACCGATAGAACAAGCGCGCCTGTGAGTAATGATCTCCGAAAGATTCCGGCCGGAGCCGCACTTTTGTGTCTTCCGTTGGGATTGCCAGGCTCCGGAAGCCCGTCTTAGCAGATTCGCGCGGCGCCTGCGGGTCGATGGAGTTCGGTTCGTAGTTGGCGCGCCCCGTGTTCACTTGCATTCGCATGTGGCCATCCCGCTGGAGATTGGCGAACGGGCACTTGGGACGGTTGATGGGAATCTCATGAAAATTTGGCGAGCCAAGGCGGCTCAACTGCGTGTCGAGATAGGAGAATAGGCGTCCTTGCAAAAGCGGGTCTTCGCTGAAATCGATGCCTGGAACCACGTGGCTGGGGCAGAAGGCAACCTGTTCGGTTTCGGCGAAGAAATTGTCGGGGTTTCGGTCGAGCGTCATCTTGCCAACCATTTCGATCGGCACAACCTCTTCCGGTACGAGCTTGGTCGCGTCGAGAATGTCGAATTGGAGTCCGGCGGCCGTCTTTTCGTCGACGATCTGGAAGCCGAGCTCAAATTCGGGAAAACTACCGGCGGCAATCGATTCAAACAGGTCCCGGCGATGGAAGTCCGGATCGGCGCCGCTGATCTTCACGGCCTCGTCCCAGAGAACCGAGGCTGTTCCGAGCAAAGGCCTCCAGTGAAATTTCACGAAGTTGCTCTGCCCTTCGGCATTCACGAGACGGAAGGTGTTGACGCCGAACCCCTCCATCATTCGAAAGGATCGCGGGATAGCCCTGTCCGACATCGCCCACATAATCATATGAAGCGATTCGGGCATCAGCGAAATGAAGTCCCAGAAGGTGTCGTGAGCGCTAGCCGCTTGCGGATAGCCGCGGTCGGCTTCCATCTTGACCGCGTGGACAAGGTCCGGAAATTTCACGGCGTCCTGAATGAAGAAGATAGGAATATTGTTCCCGACCAAATCGAAGTTGCCCTGCTGGGTGTAGAATTTGACCGCGAACCCGCGAACGTCCCGTGGCAGGTCCACCGACCCGGAGCCCCCGGCGACTGTAGAAAAACGCGCAAAGACGGGCGTTTTCACGTTCGGGTCGGCGAGAAACGCGGCGCTTGTCACGTGCTTCATGGACTTATACGGTTGAAAGAACCCGTGCGCCGCAGAGCCGCGCGCGTGGACGATCCGCTCGGGAATCCTCTCGTGATCGAAATGCGTGATCTTCTCACGCAGAATGAAGTCTTCGAGCAACGCCGGGCCGCGGCCGCCCGCTTTGAGGGAGTTTTGGTCGTCGGAGATGACGACTCCCTGATTTGTGGTGAGCACCTCGCCGCCTTTGGCGGCCTGCTGATGCATCTCGCCCCCATTTGCGCCAGAGGCTTCCGCCGCAGGCGCGCGCTTTGCGGATCCGTTCTGTCTTTTCGACATGTGAGTCTAGGCTGCACTTGTTAAGCCAGAGACGGCATCCGCACGGAAGCATCCTCCTGACTGAAGAGTGGGAACCCTCTCCGCATATGAAAAAGCGGATCAAATCGTAGGCGAATTGCGTAGATACTAACGAGGCGAGGAATCGGCATGCCGGGATTTCGCCTGTCAGCTTACGTTATCCTGGAGGAAGATGTCCCGCACTTCGCCGGAGCGTTCCCGCTTCTGGCTTCAGTTCCTGAATGCGTCCGCCTTGCTCTGGATTCCATCCGCGCCCACAAGCTGCGCAGCTTCCTCACGCTTCTGGGCGTGATCATCGGCGTCGCCAGCGTCATCATGGTCGGCGCCGCCATCGACGGACTCGGCGTCTATGCCGAGCAGAGCACCGCCAAGGCGTTCGGCTCCGAATCGTTTCTGGTGGCGCAGATCGCCTCTACCGGCAACCTCAGCCGCCGCGAATACTTCGACAAGATAAAGCGCAACAAGCCCATCCGCACCGACGATGCGCGCTTCCTCGAATCCGTTGAACGGCGACCGGGTCCTCTACAGCCCTTACCGCAACCACGCCGACGATATCAAGCGCGACAATCTCATCTGCGAAGACACCACCGTGATCGGCGTCTCGGCCGACATGGCGGATATCCGCGACATCGGCGTGATCGACGGCCGCTTCTTCACGACGCAGGAAGACCACGCGCGCACCTTCGTCGCCGTGATCGGCGATACCGTGCGCACCACGCTGTTTCCCGGCGACGCGTCGCCGCTCGGGAAAATCGTCCGCATCGAGCGGCATCGAATTCACCGTGATCGGCGTCCAGGAAAAGCTCGGCTCGGCCTTCGGCCGCGACCAGGACAAGAACGTTTACATTCCGGTCACCGCCTTCGACCGCCTGTACGGCCCCGGCACAGGCTTCGCCCTCTTCGGCCGGCCGCGCCCCGGCTCGGGCCTGACACTTGAACGATGCGCTCGATGTGACCCGCGTCGCTCTGCGCTCGCGCTTCCACGCGCGCCCCGGCGAGGCCGACAATTTCGACATCCTCACGCCCGATGCCATCCGCGGCTTCATCGATCAGGTGCTCGGCATGGTGGCGGCGGTGGTCGTGCCGGTGACGCTGCATTTCGCTGGTGGTGGGCGGCATCGTCATCATGAACATCATGCTGGTGAGCGTCACCGAGCGCACGCGCGAAATCGGCATGCGCAAGTCGCTGGGCGCGCGCCATGGCGACGTCATGATGCAGATTCTGATTGAGGCCGTCGTGCTGGCGGTCGTGGGCGGCGCGATGGGCGTCGGAGCCGGGGCGTTGGTCACGGTCTTGCTCGAGCCAGCTTTTCGATATCTCGCTGCACATCACGCCGGCCTACGTGGTTCTTTCCCTTGGCGTCTCGAGCGATGGTGGGCGTCGTTTCCGGATGGTATCCGGCTTCGCGCGCCGCGAAACTCGACCCCGTGGTGGCGCTGAGGGCGGAGTGAATCATGAATATCAGCGCTACGGAAAACATGCAGATGGCCGTCCACGCGGTCTGGAGCCACGCTTCCGCTCGCTGCTCACCGTGCTCGGCATCGTCATCGGCATCACCACGGTGGTCACCGTGGCGTCGCTGCTCACCGGACTGCGCGAGGGCGTCGTCGTGTTCTTCCAGAGCTCGGCCCGGACAACGTCTTCCTCTATCAAGACCTCCGGCGACCCCAGCCAGGAGCCGCAGAATCCCAAGGAGCGCACGCGCCGGCCGATGAAGCCGGAATATGCCGACTTCATCAAGCGCTGGTGCACGTCGGTGGACGATATCGGCCTCGTGCTCTACATCCCGGCGGTGGTCGATGGCAATCCGCTCACGGCGCGGGTGCCCGGCTACGAATCCGACACCATCAACGTCGATGGTCTGTCAGCCAACATGGTATGACATCTCGCCGCGCGATTTCGCTGCCGGCCGCTATTTCACGCCGGAAGAGGATCAACGCGCGCGCGCACGTGGCCATGATCGGACTCCAACGTGGCCGAGTCGCTCTTTCCCGACGGCACGCCCGGTGGCCGCACCTTCATGCTGGATGGCGCCGAGTACACCGTGATCGGAGTCTACGCCAAGGCCAAGGGCGGCTTCTTCGGCGAGAACGGCCAGGACAACGCCATCGATCATGCCGCTGCGCACCGCGAGAATCCGCTATCCGCAGATCGACCGCTTCATGATCATGGCGCAAGGCGAAGCCCGGCAAGCGCCAGGAGGCTTACGACGAGGTCGAGGGCACCATGCGCCGCCTGCGCCGTCTGCCGACCGACGCAGACCGACGATTTCTCCATCTCCACGCCCGACCAGATCATCCAGCAGTTCGACAGGATCACCGGCCTCGATCGGCCTGGTGGCCATCGCGATCTCCGGCCTGGGCCTGCTGGTGGGCGGCATCGGCGTGATGAACATCATGCTGGTCAGCGTCACCGAGCGCACGCGCGAAATCGGCGTGCGCAAGGCGCTGGGCGCGCGCCGCCGCGACATCATCGGACAGTTCCTGGTGGAGGCGATGACGCTCACCGGCGCCGGCGGCGATGCTTGGGCATCGTCGATCGCCGTGCTGCCTCACCATGCTGGTCGGCGCGCTGGTTCCCTCGCTGCCGTCGAAGGTTCCCGCGCTGGGCGCTGATTACGGGCTTCACCGTATCGGTAGCGGTCGGCGTGTTCTTCGGCGTGTGGCCCGCGGTGAAAGCGTCGCGGCTGGATCCGGTGGACGCGCTGCGCTACGAGTAGCCGCCCAAAGGCCGGATCAGCGTCACCTGCGCAAACTCGATCTTCTCGTAGAGATCGGCCATTTTCAGGCGGCAATCGCACGATGCAAGTTCGATCGTATCCTCGGGCTTACTGGCCGAAGTCAAGATCCACCGTCCGCCGCCGTCGGGTACGAAGAGATCGGCGTGCATGTGGTTCGATGAGATCAATAAATATTCCTTCAGCGATGCGGTAGTCCAATAGTGCTCGAACTTAGTTGTACGATCGTAGATCTCGGTCGAATCCGAAAGGACTTCGACAATTAACACAGGGTTCAGCAGGGTTCTCTCCGATTCCTCCGCAAACCGGGGTTCGCAGGCAACGCTCAAGTCGGGATATGTATTCAACCCGTCTCCTGTGCGGACGCGCTGATCGCTGCCATAGAGTTCGCAAGGGCGACCGCGAAGTTGTTGGCGCAATTCGGCGGTCGCGTTGACGGCAATCAAGTTATGTGGTCGCAGCGCCCCCGACATCGCATAAACCTGCCCGGCCCAATATTCCAGTTTCGCGTCGGAGGCTTCGTCGAGGGCGTAGTACTCTTCGAGCGTTACGTAAGTTTTTGGCAGCGAACCCATACCCGCATTATCCACCCGTAAAGGAGCGAAATCCGAATCTGCGAGCACGAGTTCGGCGTCGATTCACCCATCAATACCGGAATCGTTCGCGCCCGCAACGTCGGCGGAATTCTCGGTTTCGCCGTGGGTGTGCGCCAGTCACAGAGTAACGTTCGGCGCGCGCAGCCCTGACAGCGCGGACGTCCCCTTTGGTTGGAGCCGAAGGCGACTGCGAGAGACAGAAGTGGCCTGCCCGCTCGGCTTACTATTCCCACGGATTGAACACTGCCACTCCGGCTTCGTCGAATCGCTGCGGTCGCGGGTCACAACCGTCAAGCCGTGGAGCAGGGCGGTGGCCGCCAATACGAGATCGCGATGCGGAAAGGTGTCTGCGGTCTTCCGGCATCTTCCATCAGAGTCCGCCATTTGAATAGGATGTCTTCCGTCACCGGCAGAATGATCGTGCGCTGCAAGCATCCGGCTCATAGGGCAGCCTCCTTGGCCAAGCGGGGCAAACGGCTGCCTCGATGATTGCCCCTACAAGAAGACGTCGACAGGGACGCGAAAGCGTTTGGCGAGGTCTTTGGCTTGCGCTTTGCTGATGCTTCGTTTGCCACTAAGGATTTCCGAGACACGGCTCTTCGGCATGATGTCCCCGAGATCGCCGGGCCGGAGATTGTTCTCCTCGAGGAGGTGACGTAGCATCTCATGCGGTTCGATTTTGGGCAATGGATCGACACGATCCTCGTATTCCTCGATCAGAACGCCGAGCAATTCAAGTAGCCTGCCCTCCTCTGGCGCAAGCTTCTCATCTGGCGTTTCCATGAGTCGCTTCGCCGCGTCGAGCAAGCGGCGGTATTCCTGCTCGCTGCGAATGACGACGGGTAGCGCGTCGCTGAGTAGTTTCTCATATCGAGATTTATCGAGCAGGGCCACACTCATTTTTTCCATCTCTCCTTGTCGTATTCGGCGTGTGTGAGGATATAGCGGATGTAGACGATCTGCCAGCGGTACTTGATGAGGGCGATCAGACGATATTTGTTTCCCGCGATGTTGAAGACCGTGAAAATACCGACCGCATCGGCATGAGAGAAGTCGAAGCGGACGTCGGCAATGGTGCGCCATGTGGCGCGTCTGGCGACCGCATACCAGTGGAGGAGCGGCGTAAGTGCATCCGGCCGGGTGTTACAGAACTGGTTGATCATAATGGTAACAGCAGAGCCGAATGCGAACTCTTAGGCGCTTACCTCCAAAGCCCAGCGTCCCTCGCCGCCACCCGCGGCCGCAGCAAAGTGCGCGACGGTGTGGAGAGCGAAATTAAGGCGATAGAAAGCGTGAATCACTGCGGCGTTTCCAGATGCGGCCAGGCGATCCTTATAAATCCTTGTCAGCGGAAAGCTCGGCGGCCGCCCGCGCCACCGCTAGTCCCGCGACGCTCACGCCGATCACAATGGCGTGTTGCCGCTCGGCATTATCCCACATTCGTCTTGCGCAGCAGAGTCTCGGCGTTGAGCGCGCCCTCGGGCGTCTCTTCGTGCTTGAACATCAGATACAAATCGCGGCCGCCCGCGAGCAACTCTTTCGCGCGCGCGGCAAACGTGTCGACATCGGCCTCCGTGTAATCGGGTTTGCGCAGCCTGTAGTACACGAAATCGGCGGTGATCACTTCGGGCACTTCCAGCCGCTCCGATTCCGCCACGCAGAGCGAAATATTCCGCGCGCGTAACTCATCGTAGACCGGCTCGGCGAGCCACGATTCGTTGCGGAACTCGAAAGCATACCGCAGTCCTTCGGGCAGCAGCGCCAGGTAGTCGCGCAGCAGAGGCACATCGCACTTCAGGTTCGGCGGCAATTGAAACAGCACCGGACCCAGGCGGCGCGCAGTGCGCAGCGGGTCGATCATGCGGAAGAACAGTTCCGTCGCCTCGCCAGCGTTCTTCAGACGCGCGATGTGCGTGATGCGCTGATTGGCCTTTACCGCGAACACGAATCCCGGTGGCGTGGCCGCCACCCAGTTTTCGAGCGTCGAAGGCGAGGGCAAGCGCCGGAAGGTGTAGTTGATCTCGACGCAGTTGAGCCGCGAGGCGTAGTGATTCAGGAACTGTTTCGACGCGAGCTTGGCCGGATAGAATACCGGCTTCCATGCCGCGTACGCGAAGCCGGAGGTTCCGGCGTAGAGATTCGCCATGGCTTCTCAATTATGCCAATCGCTGAACTACTCTAGAAAGATGCCCGCGGGTATCGCATCCGGAACCCTCCATCCCGCAACAGCCGCCGACCTGGCCGATGCACTCGGCGAGGCCGCCGCGCATCTGCGAAGCATCCAACTTTGCGGCCGAGGGTCGAAGCAACTCATGGCCGGCCCAATTGCGCCCGCAGATATCGCAATCTCTACCAATGCGCTGAACCGTGTCATCGCCTACGAGCCCAATGATCTCACCATCAGCGTAGAAGCCGGCATGTCCTGGAGCGAACTGACTGCACTGCTGGCGTCGAACCGGCAAATGATTCCTCTCGACCCGCCGTTTTCAAGCGCGGCAACGGCGGGCGGAATCGTCGCCTCCAATTGCAACGGGCCACGCCGGCGGCTTTACGGGACGGCGCGAGATCTCGTAATCGGAATGACCTTCGCGACACTCGAAGGGAAGCTGGTGGAGACCGGCGGCATGGTGGTGAAGAATGTGGCGGGCCTCGATATGGGCAAGCTCATGATCGGTTCCTTCGGCACGCTCGCCGCCATCGCGTCCGTGAATTTCAAGCTGGCGCCTATGCCGGAGGCCGAACGCGGCTTCCTGCTTTCGTTCGCCGATGCAGCCTCCGCCATCGAGGCGCGCAACCGTATTCTGCAAAGCTCGCTGCAGCCGGTTGCTATCGATCTCTTGAATCTCGCAGCCGCGCGCCACTCTCGGCAAGCGATCGTTCCTGCTCGCGATCCGCGTGGCCGGCAACGCCGCCGCGGTGGAGCGCTATGAACGCGAATTCGCGCCGATGGGCGATGGCGTTGCGCTCGAAGGGGAGCCGCACGAGACGCTGTGGACGCACATCCGGGAATTCACCCCTGTCTATCTGAGCGGGCATCCCTCTGGCGCCGTGGTGCGCGCGTCCTGTACGCTGAAGGGAGTCGAAGCCGAGATGGCGTCGTTCGAAGGGCCGGCGATTGCGCGCGCGGCGTCGGGCGTTTGCTACGGCTACTTCGAAGACGTGTCCGCCGCGATGGCGTGGCGGCGCGCGGCGGAAGGCCGCGGGTCCAAGGCGGTAATCGAATTCGCGCCTGAGACTTCCAAACCGACGCTGGAACTGTGGCCGGCTCCGGCCGGCGATTTCGAAATCATGAGGCGCGTGAAGAATCTGTTCGATCCGTCGAATTTATTGAACCGGGGCCGGCTCTATGGCCGTATCTGAAAAGGAAATCCCGCCGGAAGCCGCTGGCCCTCGCCAGTTCGATCTCGACCGTTGCGTCCATTGCGGACTGTGCCTAAATGCGTGCCCCACCTATCGGGAGCTGAAGCTCGAATCGGATTCGCCGCGCGGACGTATCTTCCAGATGGCGCAGGTCGCAAATGGCGCGCCGATTACGTCTTCGTATATTCAGCACATCGATCTTTGCCTCGCCTGCCGAGGGTGTGAAACAGCCTGCCCTTCAGGAGTGCCTTACGGGCGCATGGTGGAGGGAGCGCGCGCCCAAATCGAAGCGCAGCGCGAGCGCAAGCCCGCCGCGCGTCGCGTGCGGGGATTCGTGTTTGGCCGGCTGCTGCAATCGCCGCGGCTGATGTCGATCGCGGGCACGGCACTCTATCTCTTCGAAGCGAGCGGCTTGAAACTCGTAGCACGCGGCCTTGGTTCCATCGGCATGCTGGGGAAACTGGGAGGGCTGATCCAGCTTGCGCCTTCGGCCGAGCCGCCCTTCTTCTTCAGCCACATCGGCGAGGATGTTCCCGCCCACGGCGAACAGCGATATCACGTGGCGTTTCTGGCCGGCTGCATCGCCAACGTCGCCTTTGCGCGATTGAACGAGGCCACCGTGCGCGTGTTGCGCAAGAATGGCTGCCGGGTCTCGATTCCGGCCGGACAGGGGTGCTGCGGCGCGCTGCACCTGCATTCGGGACTGCGGGCGGACGCCGAAGAGCTTGCCCGCCGCAACATCGAGGCGCTGGCCAATGGCGGCTTCGACGCCATCATCACCAACGCAGCCGGTTGTGGATCCACGCTCAAGGAGTATGGCGAGTTGCTAGAGACCGAAGCCGCACGCGCCTTCAGTTCGCGCGTGCGGGACGTGACCGAGTTTCTGGCATCCATCGAACTCAGCCGTGATATGGGCGAGATCAAAGCGACCGTAACCTATCAGGATTCTTGCCACCTGGCGCACGGCCAGCGGGTTCGCTCCGCTCCGCGGCAATTGCTGGCCGCGATTCCTGGCGTTACGCTGCACGAGATGCGCGGAGCCGATCTCTGCTGCGGCAGCGCGGGCGTCTACAACGTGACGCAGAACGAGATGTCGATGCGGCTGCTCGAAGGCAAGATGGAAGCAGTTGAAGCGACCGGCGCAGATGTGGTTGCCACCGCGAATCCTGGATGCATTTTGCAGTTGCAGGCTGGCGTGAGAGCGCGGGGCAAGGGCCAGCGCGTTGTGCATGTAGTGGAATTGCTCGACGAGGCCTACGCGGCGGGCAAGGACCCCGTAAGGGATCTGTAGCGGTGGTGCGCCGGCCTGAGTGATAGAATGACGATCTGACGCGATCGCGGTTCCACCGGCACGCTGTCTCTCGGGCTACTGATGTTTTTCGACACTCCGGTCTATTTCCTTTTCCTGGCGATTGTTGTCCTGGTGAATTGGCGTCTCGGCCGGCGGCGTCAGAATATCTTTCTCCTCATCGCCAGTTACTTCTTTTACGGTTGGTGGGACTGGCGTTTTCTACTCTTGATCTTTACCTCGACGGTGGTGGATTTCTACTCCGCCCGCTATATAGCCAACTCGCAAAACGTGCTGCACAGAGGGGCGCTGCTCAGTCTCTCTCTGGCGCTAAACTTCGGCTTTTTGGGCGTCTTCAAATACTTCAACTTTTTCGCCGACTCCCTATCGTCCGCTCTTGCGATGTTCGGCGCGCCAAGCCATGCCACCGCATTTCTGAAGATCATACTGCCGCCGGGAATCTCGTTCTATACGTTTCAAGCGGTGGCATATATCGTCGATGTCTACCATCGTAAGCTGGAACCCGCCGAGTCACTGGTGGATTACGCCCTGTTTATCAGTCTCTTCCCGCACCTGGTGGCCGGCCCCATTCAGCGCCCATCGCATCTTCTGCCCCAGGTTCAGAATTCGCGGCGATTCGACAAGGACGCGTTCTTCGACGGACTGATGTTGATTCTGTCGGGCCTCTTTCGTAAGTGCGTCGTTGCGGACAACTGCGCGAAACTTGCCGACGCCGCGTTTTCGGGTCGCCTCGGTGAGCCAAATATTAGCGTGGTACTCATTGGAGCTTACGCCTTTGCCTGGCAAATCTATGCCGATTTCAGCGGCTATAGCGACATCGCGCGGGGCAGCGCGCAGTTATTGGGCTTTCATTTCATGGTGAATTTTCGCCAGCCTTATCTGGCAACCAGCTTGCAAGATTTCTGGAGGCGCTGGCATATTAGCCTGAGCACCTGGCTTCGCGATTACTTATACATCCCGTTGGGAGGGAGCCGTGAGGGAGAAGCGAAAACCTACCGGAACCTCATGACCACGATGTTACTTGGAGGGCTGTGGCATGGTGCTAACTGGACCTATGTGGTGTGGGGCGGAATACATGGAACTGGCTTGTCTCTCGAGCGATGGATAACGGGCCGCAAAGCGTCTGTACAAAAGCTCTCCTTCTCGCAAACGTGGCTATCGCGCATCGTGTTATTCCACTTGGTGTGCGCGGCGTGGATTTTCTTTCGCGCGCAGAGCCTTGGCGCTGCCGCCGGAATGCTGGCCGGTGTCGGAAGGCTGCACCTCGCTTCCTGGTTTCCGTCCGCGGCGATTTTCTTGGCCTCCTTTGCGCTGCCCCTCTTTCTGCTCGATCTCACTCTCGAGAGACGCAAGGAGGAATACATCTTCCAGACGTCGCCTCAGTTTTCTCGGATAGCGGCCGGCGTGGCGCTAGCCGGCCTCGTAGTAGCGTTCGCGGCCAACTCAAACGCCGCGTTTATCTACTTTCAGTTTTGAGTATGGAAGCTCGAATGGCGCCGCAGCCCCTTCCGTCTCCCACCCGGAATCAGCCGCGCGTTCGATCCACGCCGCAAGCTTGGGTAGTTTTGCTAATGGCAGTTCTTGGACTGTTTCTCTTAGTCGAATTGGGCGCCCGCTTCGGTCTCGCCCGGCTTAGCGCTATCGAGCGCCGCACGGAAACCGAGCAAAAGGCGGCGTTCGCGCTCGGCGGCGGAGCACTGGCGCACAACACCGTGCTTCTTGCGGGAAATTCTCTTCCGTTGGAAGACATCGATCTTTCGTCGCTGAAAAATGCCCTGAGTGCGGATTTCAGGACCACCCGCTACGTCGTAGAGCAGACGTATTACCTGGATTGGTATTACGGATTGAGGTCGTTGTATGCCGCGGGAAGTCGCCCAGGCGTCGTTGCGCTTAGTCTGAATGCGGGGCAGTTCACCGGCAACCAGATTCGCGGCGATTACTTCGCTTACCGCATGATGATGACGCGAGATTTTCTTGCCGCCGGCCGCGACGCGGGCCTTTCCGCTACCGCAACCTCTTCGCTGCTGCTGGCCAGTCTGAGCGCGTTCTATGGCACCCGTTCCGAAACGCGCACGGTACTTTTGGCGAGATTGTTGCCCGGTATGAGAGATCTGGTTCCATACATGACGCCGATCCGCGGCAAACAGACCCCCGACCGCGGTTGGATAATCGACGCCGCTTCGCAAAGGCTCCGGACGATGGACGCAATGGCGCGAGCGCATGGCGCTCGATTCCTCCTGATCGTACCCGCCGATATGGATAAGACCGGTCCAGCCTGCCTCGTTGAGGCGGGCGCCAGGGCAGGCGTCACAGTTTTGGTCCCCCTTGCGCCCGAATCGTTGTCTCCTCAGGATTTTCGAGACGGCTTTCACTTGAACCCGACCGGGGCGGCGCGCTATACGAAGAGCCTTGGGCCAATGCTGAAACAGGCCGTGTCCTCGGTGCTTCGGTAGCGCGTTCAACCGGAATCCCGCGGGTATAATGAGCGATTGACGCAAGCCATTGCCTACCTAGTGAGCGAATATCCTCATATTCGCCATGCCTACCTGTTGCGTGAGATTCGCGGGCTGCGCAAACTGGGTTGGCAAATTGAAACCCTGGCGATGCGTCACGAGGTTCGCGCCTCTGGGGTCTACACGGTTGAGGAACTGGAAGAGCGCGACCGGTGCTTTTATGTTCTGAGCGCGAGCCCCGCGAAAATTCTAGCCGCGCATCTGGCGACGTTGATCCGCCATTTCGGAGGATACCTCCGGGGTCTCGCGCAAGCGATCCGCTACGGAGGTTTCCAGCCGCGCAAAACGCTGAGTGGGCTCTTCTATTTCGCCGAAGCGGTGGTCGCGGGCCGGTGGATCGAAAGCCGCGGAATCGCGCACGTTCACACGCATTATGCCTCAAACGTTGCATGGCTGATGAGCTGCATCTTCCCCATCGGCGTGTCGATGAGCATACATGGGTCCGGCGAGTTCGACGACCCAGGAGGTTTCCGCCTCGCGGAAAAGATCGCCGCCTCGCAGTTCATTCGCGCCATCGGATATTTCGGACGCAGCCAGTTGATGCGCGCGTGCCCCTCCAAAGAATGGGACAAGATCGAGATTTGCCGTCTCGGCGTCGACTCGGCCGCCGCCCCCGAACGCACGCCGCGAGAGCCTGGGACGGGCTTCCATCTCCTCTGCGCCGGCGGGATGGCGCCGCCCCGCGCGTTCGATGTGCTAATCCTGGCGCTGGCCGCGTTAGGCAATCGCGAGATCGTCCTCACGCTCGTCGGCGATGGCCCCGATCGTCCCGGTCTCGAACAACTCGCTGCCAAGTGCGGCGTCGCCGCCCAGGTGAAATTCGCGGGCTGGAAGACGCAGGACGAACTGCAACCCATTTACGCCGCGGCCGATGCATTTGTCTTTTCCAGCTTCGCCGAGGGGATACCCGTGGTTCTAATGGAAGCGATGGCCATGTCGCTCCCCTGCGTCGCCCCCTGGATCGCCGGCATTCCCGAACTCATTCGCGATGGCGTCGATGGGCTTCTGGTCGCCCCTTCCGACGTCGAAGGTATGGCTAAAGCCATCGGCCGTTTGCATCGCGATCCGGAACTCTGCCGCACGATGGGAGAGTCCGCAAGAGAGCGAGTCCTCGAGCTATACACTCTGCAACGGAATATCGCGGAGCTGTCGGAAATCTTCCGCCGCCGCCTTACCACTCGCCCGGCGTGATCACGATGATTACGGAACTGCCGCGGAAGACCAGATTAGCCGGCGCCTTATGCGTGGCATCGGGCGTCCGCCGTTCCACACGGCCATAGACCACTGCCCAGCGGTCGTAATCCGACGTTCCGAAGCGAAAGTTCACCAGCGTGCTGCGGCGCTGCACGATGGCGAATTTGCTCTTGAGTGCGGCGCTGTCTAAATTGAGATGCTCCGGTGGCTTGGGAGCGTCTTTGGGGTCTTCCACCATCCACAACTCCGGCGTGGGTGCGGGCGCGTTGGACGCGGGCCCCGACGATGGGCACGTCTGCTCGCCCATCCAGCGGCCGATCGCACGGAACGAATAGCGTCCGATTACGGCGATGACCTTGCCATCGTTGGCTGGCAGATCGGCCACTACCTCGCACACGGTCAACGGCACCACCAGCGCATCGTCGGCGCATTGCGCGGCGGCACATCCGGTTATTACGACGACCAAAACCCTGAAGACCTGAAGCACGGTGGTGACTTATCTCATAGACTAACGCATTGCGGCCCGCGTTACACTGTGATCGAATGATCTGGGCTCCCTCCCGTGAATTCATCGAACGAACCAACGTCTGGCGCTTCATGCAACGCCTCGGGTTCGATGACTGCGACGCCTTCCTGCGCTTTTCACGGGAAGATCCCGAGCGGTTCTGGGGTGAAATCATGCGGGAAATGGATGTCGCATGGTTTGAACCGTATACGCGCGTGCTCGACGCCTCGCGGGGGCCCGAATGGGCGCAGTGGTTCATCGGCGGCAAACTGAATATCGCGCATAACTGCCTCAATCGATGGGCCGCAACGGATCGCATCGCATGCCTTTGGGAAGGCGAGCGCGGCGAAACCCGCACCGTGACGTTCGCGGAATTGCAGGCCGAAGCCAATCGCGTTTCGAATGCGCTGACGGCGATCGGAATCGGAGCGGGCGACCGGGTGGCCCTCGCCATGCCGATGGTCCCCGAGATTCTTTCCATTCTCTATGGCTGCTTCCAGATCGGCGCCATAGTGGTGCCGATCTTCGCCGGCTTCGGCTCAGGCGCCATTGCTACCCGCCTCGAGGATTCCGGCGCCCGCGTGCTCTTCACGGCCGACCACCTGGAGCGCCGCGGCAAAGCTCTGCCGCTGCTGGAAAAAGCGCTCGAGCGATTGCCTGCCACCGTCGAACACGTGGTGGCGTTGCGTTACCGCGGCGGCGATATCGGCGGCCACACCACCTGGAAGGACTTCGTGGCGGACCAATCGGCCACTGCGCCGACCGCCGCGCTCGATTCCGAAGCCCGGGCGTTCATCCTCTACACTTCCGGCACCACGGGCAAGCCCAAGGGTACAGTTCACACACATGCCGGGTGCCTCGCACAGATGGGCAAGGAGATCTGGCTGGCGTTCGACCACCGCGACGACGACCGCTTCTTCTGGCTCTCCGACATCGGCTGGATGATGGGGCCCTGGACGCATCCTGGGCAATCACCTCTTCGGAGGAACCATTCTGCTCTACGACGGCGCGCCCGATTTCCCTACGCCCATGCGTCTGTGGGAATGATCGAGCGCCACGGCATCACCACCTTCGGCGTCTCGCCCACGGCCATCCGTGCGCTTTCAAAATCGGGAGGCGAGTTGCCGCCGATGCCATCGCTGCGTCTGCTCGGTTCCACCGGCGAACCTTGGGATGACGCGTCTTGGCTGTGGTTCTTCGAACGCGTGGGCCGTCGCCGGTGCCCAATCATCAATATCTCGGGCGGCACTGAGATCGTCGGCTGCTTTCTGCTGCCGCTGCCGATTCAGCCGCTGAAGCCCTGTACGCTGGGCGGTCCCGCGCCGGGAATGGCTACCGAAGTGGTGGATGAAAACGGTACGCCGGTGCGCGGCCGAACGGGGTATCTGGTCTGCACGCAGCCTTCGCCATCCATGACGCGCGGCATCTGGAACGACAACCAAGCGCTATATCGAGACATACTGGTCGCGTTTTCCCGGCATGTGGTATCACGGCGATTGGGCGAGCGTCGATGCGGATGGCTTCTGGTTCCTGCACGGGCGAGCCGATGAATCGATGAACGTCGCGGGGCGCAAGGTGGGTCCGGCGGAGGTAGAGGACGCGATGATGCAGCATCCGGGCGTGGCCGAGGCCGCGGTGATCGGCGCGCCGGACGAGATCAAGGGCGAAGCCATCGTGGGATATGCCGTGGCCAAACCGGACGCCGCGCTCGACGCCGCCGCCATCTGCGCCACCGTGGCACAAGTTCTGGGGCAGGTCTTCAAGCCGCGCGAGGTGCTGATTGTCCCCGAGCTCCCCAAAACACAGAGCGGTAAGATTGTGCGGCGGCTGCTGCGGCAGAAATATCTCGGCGAGGCGCTGGGCGATCTCTCCACCGTAGCGAACCCCTGGAGCCTGACCGGTAGATGATGTTCGCGCGCACCATTACGCGCCTGCAGCAACTGATCGCCAGCCGCATCCGCTACAAGATCACGCGCGGCGGCATGATGTTCTCCGCGGCCATCGTGATTGTGGGCGCCGCGGCGGTTTTCACTGGCGATAATCCGCTGTTCCTGATCGTGGCGGCAATGATGGCGACTTTGCTGGTCTCGGGATTCGTCAGCCGGCTTTGCCTGGCTGGGCTCGAACTCGACTTCATCGTGCCGGAGCACGTAGCAGCCATGCGCCTGTCGCCCGGGCGCCTTTTTGTCCGCAACCGCAAATGGTTCATGCCATCTTTCTCTACGCGCGTGACCGCCGTTCAGGAGCGCGAAAGCCCGGTGCTGGAATCGAGCGTCTATTTCCCGCTAATCGCGGCCGGAGTCGACGCTCGATGAGACGGTCGAGGTGCGCTTCCCGCGGCGCGGATCCTACGAGCGCAACACCTTCGCCTTTTCGACATCCTTCCCCTTCGGGTTCCTCGAGCGCTCGGCGCGAGTCACGCTGCTGCGCGAAACCGTGGTCTATCCCGCCATTGATCCGCAGCCGGGCTTCGAAGAACTGCTGGGCGGAATCGCGGGCGATATCGAAACGCATTATCGCGGTCTCGGCCAGGACTTCTACCGCATCCGCCCGTACGAAGCCACCGAGAGCGCGCGTTTCGTCGATTGGAAGGCCACCGCTCACGCGGGAAGCTTGCAGGTGCGCGAATTTGCGCGTGAGCAGGAACAAGTGGTCGAAATCTTCCTTGATCGCAGCGTGACACACGATCTCGATGCATGGTTCGAGCACGCGGTGAATTGCTGCGCGTTCCTGATATGGCGGCTGACCAGCCAGGGCGTGGCGGTCCACTTCCGTTCCAACAGCTACGCCCTGCGGCAGCCGGATGAGGGCGATGTGTACGCAATCCTGAAATATCTCGCTCTGGTCTATCCTCAAACCGCGGCCGCGGTTGAAGCGCCCATCGATGAAAGCAGCTACCAGTTAGTCTTTACGCCCGCGCCGGAGCGATTCCGCGACGCGGGCTGGATGGGCGCGCGCATTCTTTCGCCGGAAGAGTTGCCCGCGCCGACGCCGGCTGTCTTGACGGCAGGCGATACCCCGGTCCGGGTGTGGACACAATAACGGGTCTTTCTTCTTCCCCGCGCCAGCGCCACGCGCGTCTCGGGAGGTATTCCATCGGCATCGTAGCGGGGAAGCGCTGAGCCGCTGGGAAAGGCCATTGTTGGTCTTCTCCATGGCTCAGTACCTCTCCGGTGATATTCAGCCTCTCATTTCACATAAACCGGCAGCCCTGTCGAGCAGAATTGCCGTCCGCCCGCCGTAGCACAGATCGCCACGGGGGTAGAAGCGGCAGTCGAACTGGCGCCTGCACCGGCCGGCACTGCAACGTTCACCTGCTGCACGCCGGAAAGGCCAGGAGCCGTTCCCGCATACAGCGGCTGGATGCCGCTCTTGTTGCCGATTACCACTGTGACCGGCGCACTATCCGGCATGCCGGTCAGGAAGATCTGAAGAACCTGTCCGGCCGCCGCGGGCGAGGCGGGTCCGTTGACGCTGCCATCCTGGTTGAGGACGCCAGCGCTGAAGATCGCAGGCCAGGCGGGCGAGACCGGTACAGATTGCGTCACTGTGGCGCCATCCACCGTCACCACCATGTTGCTTGTGGCTTCCGATGCGACGGTCGAAGGAACTTGCAGATTGATCTGCGAAGAGCCCATATAAAGCAGCGTGGACGGGTTGCCGTCGAAGGCGACAGAGACGTTCTTGCCGCCCAGGTTTGAGCCCATCAGCGTGGTCAGCGACCCCGCCACCAGTGGCGCCGAAGCGAAGTTCGCGGCGCTGACGACGGAAGACACCGTCACGGCATTCCCAGTGGACACCGGCCCAGTGCCCGTCCCGGTCCCAGATCCCGTCCCCGTTCCGGATCCCGTTCCCGTCCCCGTCCCCGCTCCCGTGGTTGCGGCATTCACGGTGAGCGTTACGGGAAACGAAGCGCTGCCCGCCATTGGACCGCCATCCACGGTAATTGTGGCCGTGTAATTTCCGGCGGCCAGGGCCTTGGTGTTGGCGTTCACCATGATCGTGCCGTTGTTCTGTCCCGATGATGGCGCAAGCGTTAACCAGCCCGAGCCTTGGTTATAGAGCACGTTGGTGCTCCAGTTCAGCGTGCCTCCCGCAGTGTTATCCACGGCGATGTATGCGTTGTTGCTGAAGCCGCCAGCGGTTGCAGTGAGGTTCAGACCTACCGTGGTCGCCGTGAGCTTCGGATAGTAGTTCGCGCCACAATCGCCGACCAGCGAGCAATCATTGGAGGGGGTGGTGGCTGCGAAGCGCGGCACGGGCGCTGTGGTGGAGGCCGTCGCCACGGTCGATACCGGCGCGAAAGATACTGTCTCGCTTGCCGTTGCCGCCGCGGTTACGCTGGAAATCGCGATGAAGGTGGGAAATTGCGCGCTTTCGAGAATACTCGGATTGGCATCTGCCACTTCATAGACTACGTAGCCTGAGCCGTTCGTCAATGGCGCCTGGCTCACCGCCTCCATCGTGCCCGTGAAGCCCGTCACGTAGCCGCCGGCCCCGGTGGAATCGGCGAACTGTACCAGCGAGAGCAATAGCGTGCCACTGCCGGGAACATAGCTTCCCACGTTCTTTGTAAGCCCTAAGTCGCCGCCCGCGGTAGGAATCTGCGCATCGGAGCCGGCAACGAAGGTTGGGACGTAGACTGACGCTCCGGCCGGGAATCCAGAATAGCGAATGATGAATCGCGTGCCGGTATCGTCGCCCGGGCCGCGCGGAGTGAAGGCGGAGCCGAATCCCTCCGTCACCCGTGTAGAAGCGAACGCCGTCCCAGCCGAGAAGAGACTCGACAGGCTGATGGTTGAGGGAACCGGCGAACCTACGCAATAAATGCCCGCCGAATTTTGCGTGGTGTACAGCCCCGCCTGAACGCTGCCCACCGTGACTGAGCTTTGGTTCAGTGTGAACGGCGCCGAAATCAGCGCATTCAATTGATGAGCTACGCCCAACCCCGATTGATAGGCCGCGCCGCGAATATTCGATATCTGTAGATCGAAATTGCCATTGGCGGGAACCACTACGCTCAATCCCCGGAACGTGATGTTGTTGCCGGCGATGTTCCCGGCCACAGCCGTCGGGGTAAGCCCGCCTCCGGTGTCCACGGCAAGGACTGCGTCAACCGCATTATTGTTTGTATCCACACGGTTCATAACGCTGACGGGTAAAAATATGGTGATGTTGCCCGAAACGGTACTAGAGGGTATGAAGCCCGAGCACTGGAACTGGATCGCTCCAAACCGTTCGGTTAGCCCTTCGCCCCGCACTTGGGTAGGCGCCGCCAAGACTGCACAGCTGCCGGAAGTGGAGGAGGTTTGAGCATAAGTGGAAAAGAATGAGAAGGATAAGATGGCAAGCATCCAACAGAGGCGCTTACCAGGAAGAGTAAGGGGTACCATCGAGACTTATTTTATCCGAATTACTATGGATATCGAATATCCCCGGTTCGGATTGGTTCACCGCCTGCGTCGCATCTTCCATCACGGTCTTCCATTGATCGGTGTTCGTGATGGGGTCTAGCGGGACTTTCTTAAGGTAGCCATCGGAGACCAGGTCGCTCAGTGATTGTGGGGCCTTCTCTTTATCGTAAGTGTAGTTGTCGATCACCGTACGCAAGGTAAATAGATTGTTCTTAAGGACCGCCTCGCGCGAGCGAATGATCGACTTCTGATAGATAGGGATGGCCATGCTGATCAGTATGACGATGATGGTAATCACCACCATCATCTCGACGAAGGTAAACCCGCGCCGCCGCTTAGAGGAGCCGCGCTGTCTCCGAACCGGGCCGCGCGCGCAAACAAGCAGTTCGCTACCAATCGGCATAATTCGAGCCATCTCCCGCTTTTTCCATTGTCTTACTATGGACATCGAACACGTTCTGCCCGCCCCAGCTTTGCGCGGTGGGTTCATCCTGATCGCTGCGTAGCGCCCATTCGGCGTTGTGCGTGAAGGGGTCTACCGGAACTCGCCGCAGCAGATAGAGCTTCTTCCCATCGGGGCCGGGCAGTTTGACGCCTTCTACAAGAATTTCGAGCGTTTCCGGGTAGCAATCGGTTCCGGCCTTAATCTGCCCGAAGTACGCGGCGTCGCATAGGTCTTTGTACTTGTCGATGGCCAGACGCATATCGCGCAGATCGTAGCGCAGCTCGCGCTCATGTTCGCTACGCACCCGCGAGCGCGCCATCGGCACCGCCATGGCGCTGAGCGTGATCAGGATAGTGAACGCCACCACCAACTCGACCAGCGTCATCCCGTGTTGATTTTTCCTGCGGCGCGTCTGCATGGCTACTTAGTGGAATAAGCGGTCCCGTCCAGGCCAACCTTGTCGGACGTGCTATGAATGTCGAAAATCCCAGGTTCGGCTTGGTTCACCGCTTGGGTTGCATCTTCCATCACGGTCTTCCACTGATCGGTGTTCGTGATGGGGTCTAGCGGGACTTTCTTGAGGTACCCCTCCGAAACCAGATCGTTCAGCGATTGCGGGGCCTTTTCTTTGTCATAGGTGTAGTTATCGATCACGGTGCGCAGCGTGTTGAGGTTATTCATGAGCACAGCCTCGCGCGAGCGGATGATCGATTTCTGATAGATGGGGATCGCGATGGTGAGGAGAATCACGATGATGGTGATCACGACCATCATTTCCACGAACGTAAATCCCCGCCGGCAACGCCGGCGCCGATCTTCGCCGGCGGCGGCTCCTCTACCAATCCGAATAATTGGATCCATCGGGCGCTTTCTCCGTTGTCTTGCTGTACACGTCGAACACGTTTTGCCCGCCCCAGCTTTGCGCTTTGGGGTCGTCCTGATCGCTGCGGATTCCCCAATCCTTGCTGTGAGTGAAAGGGTCCATCGGAATGCGCCGCAGCAGATACAGCTTTTTCCCATCCGGGCCCGGGAGTTTGATGCCCTCTACCAGCACGTCGAGAGACTCCGGAAAGCAGTCCGTCCCAGCCTTGATTGGCCCCAGGTAATTGGCGTCGCACATGTCCTTGTACTTGTCGATCGCTCGATGCAACTCGCGCAGGGAGTAGCGCAATTCCCGCTCGCGCCCGGCCCTGACCTTCGAGACCGCGAGAGGCACCGCCATGGCGCTAAGCGCCATCATGATGGTGCAAGCCACCACCAGTTCGATCAGCGTCAACCCGCGTTGATTCATCCTCTGGCCCGGCCTCGCATCGCCTTGTGGGGCCAGCCCTTTGGGGCCGGGGTACCCTCCGGGTCGGGGCTTTCGTCCGGCGTGCCGAGGTCTTGAGTGCGGCTCAGGGTCTTTCCGCATACCTTACTTAATATGCACAGTCAGCGACGAAACGCCGTTCCCCGCCGGCTGCCCTTGCGAATCGCGCACGGCGATGTTAGGCGCCATGACCTGCGTTTCGCCCGCGGCCACAGCCGAGAACGTAAAAGTCGCCAGGGCGCCGCTGCCGGTCGCCCCCTTCAATCCGGGCTGGCGGGAAACCTGAACCGAAGCCGTGCCCGATTCATTCTGAATGTTCTTCGTCAGCAGCGGCACGGCGCCGCCCTGACTCGCCAGATCGCCCGCGGCCACGTCGTTCAGCCGCAGCATCTTCGGATCGAATTTGACCTCCATCGGCGCCGCGCCCAGATCCACGGCGTTATCGGCGACGATCGAGACGGTGAAGGTCTTGCCTGCGGTCGTGTCAATCGTCTTTTGCGCGAAATGCAGGGCTACCGTGCCGGCCGGAGCTGCGGTAGAGGGAGCCGTTGCCGGAGGCGCGGTCGCTGGAGGCATTCCCAGGGAACCAGTTACGGGCGGCGTGCCGGGGAGCCCTGCCATGGCAGGTATCGCCGCGCCTAGTGGTGGCATGCTTGCCGGTGAGCCAGTAGCAGGTACGGTGGCCGGCGAAGTCGTCGCGGGCACGGTCGCCGCCGAGCCGATTGGCGGCGCGGTCGCAGGAGGAGCGCCGGCCATGGGGGCGCCCACCACTCCTTTACCCGCCGGCGCGAGAGCGCCTTCCTCGGGCGTGGGCGGCGCGTAGCTGACCTTAATAGATGTTGCGCCCACCGCGACGGCGCGCATATTCTCTTCGGTGAAATCGGGTTTGCGGATGATGTGTGGAATCACCGCGATGACAATATCGTCGCGGTTGTGGTCGACGTTCGATCCCTTGAACAGATTCCCCAGCAGCGGAATGCTGGAGAGTCCCGGAATGCCGGTGATGGTCTTATCGTCCTGCCGCGTGACCAGTCCGCCCAGGAGCGCCACTTCGCCTTCGCGGATGCGCAGCGAGTGCTCGTATCTTCCGTTGACCGATGATCGGCTGCTGAATTCCGCCCAGATTTACCTGCCCGGTTACGCTGGTGATGTTCAGCAGCATATCCACGGTCACTTCGCTTTCGGAATGGATACGCGCCGTGGCTTCGATATTCACGCCGATATCGATGTATTGGAACTGCGTATTTACCAGCGGGTTGATGCCTACGCCGCCGATTCCCGGCTGAAAGCTGCCGCTGGCGGTGGGCTCGCGCTCGCCGATGTTTAACGAAGCTTTCACGTTATCCAGACAGCGCAGCTCAGGCGCTTGCAGTACTGTCGTTTTGGCATCGCTCATCGCCGCCTGCAACAGCGCGCTGGGCAGCGTGGTGGAGAAATCCGCGCTCGAAAGGTGTCCCAGGCTCGAAAGTGGAATCGCCCCGCCGGTGATGCTGCTGGCGGTCCCAGTCGCCGATGTCAATCCATTGGTGGTGGTCGAGGTTGTATTCGATGTGCTCGACGTGGTCGACGTGGTGTTTGTGGTGGAACTGCCCTGAACCTGGATCGACGAGCGAGGCGTGAAGTTTACCGGCACGTTCAAGCCCGTGGATGCGATCGCCGCCGTAATCTGCCTGCTGAAAGTTGAACTGGCCTCCATGACCAGGATGTCCAGCAACACCTCGGGTCGCGGCTTATCCAGATCGTGGGCGATCTTTTCCGCCAGCGCTACGCGGTCTGCTTCGCCCTTCAGCACAATGGCATATTGCGCCGTGTCGGGAAAGACTTTGGTCAATTCCGGCACCGTGCGCACGGCGTTGACCACTTCCTGAAATTCCTGCGGGCTGCTCGTATTGTGCAGATAGATGGTCTTCAGCACCTGCTCTTCGAAATCGCGGCGCTTGGTCGGGTTGTCGTTGGTGACAAAAATGGTGTTCGAGGAAAGCGGCTTCCAATACGATCTTGCTCTGCAGGGCGATGTAATCGAGCGCCTGGTCAAGGGTCGCATCCTTGAAATCTACCGTGAAATTGTCGTGTGTGCGGCTGCGTGAGATCCGGATCCCAGATCACATTGATGGGAGGGTCGGCATACGCGCCGATGGTCTCGAAGATGGTTTTGGCCTTGCCGGTCATTTTGAGATCGATCTGACCGGGCTTCAATTGCCGCAGCTCGGGGATGGAGAGCATGCGGTCGATCTTGTCCGCTTCCCTCTTTTCCGCCAGTTGTCCCGGCGTAAGCGCGCGAATCTCGGGCGGCGGCTTCCTTGCCGGTCTGCTCCACCCGCTTCCGCTCGCGCTGGATCATCCGCTGCGTTTCCTGCAACTCCTGCACCGCGATAGCCGAGCCGGGATTGATCGCGTACGCCTTCTGGAACTCGATCAGCGCCTCGCCCAACTGGCCCTGTCCGCGGATGATCAGTCCTTTATCGAGGTGACCTTCCGCGGCGTGGAAGTGGGCCTTATCGACCGCCATTTGGTACTGGATCTCCGCCGGGTCTTCGGCGAGCGCCTTCTCGTAATCCTCCAGCGCCACGTCCCAGTTCTTTTTGGCCTCCTCGATGCGTCCCTGGGCGAAGAACTTGTCGCCCTTTTTGGTTTTGGCCTACAGAGGCGCCATGGGCGCGAGCAACACAAAAGAAAGGATAACAGCGGTTAAGCGATTGAAAAATGACATGTTCCCGTTCTCGGCGGGCGATCCGGAGAGGCTATGTTAAGATGAAATGCAATTCCGCGGTCTCGTCCCATCTAAAGCTATTGACGCGATTAGGCTTCCGCGCGTGGAGGATAAAATCGAGGCCAAATCTTGGCTGACAAAGAAGCTTCCTTTAAAATTCTGAGCGACAACCGCCAGGCCGGCCACAATTATTTCCTCATGGAGCGCTTCGAGGCCGGCATGGTCCTCACCGGCACCGAGGTCAAAGCCGCCAAGGACGGCAAGATCCAGCTCAAGGATGCCTATGCCCTGGTGCAGGACAACGAAGCATGGCTGATGAACGCCCACATCAGCCACTATTCGCACGGCAATCGCGAAAACCACCCGCCCATCCGCAATCGCAAGCTGCTGCTGCACCGTCGCGAGATCGACAAGCTGCTGGGTGAGACCCGCGAAAAGGGCCTTTCGCTGATTCCGACGAAGATCTACCTGAAAAAGGGCAGGATCAAGTGCGAAATCGCCGTCGCCAAGGGCAAGAAACTGCACGATAAGCGCGAGGCCGAGCGGGCACGCACAGCCGAAGAGGAAGCCCGGGCGGAAATGCGGCGGCGGGCGTAGTTCTCCACCGATCCGCCACCGATGCGTCGAATATATCAATATACTACGCAATAATTGCGTAGAAGTCTTTCCCGTTGCTTAGTGTGGCCCCATAATATACGCATGAGGAGCGTAGAATGGAGGCATATATATCCATCGACTTCCAGATTGGCCCCATTTCCGCTGGAATTTTGAGCGGTTGGCAGAACCGTTGGCAGCAATCAGCCGCCAACAGGGACGACTTGTCGGCCACATGGAGGCACTCGGATTTCAACTGCGGCAGGAAGCGGTTCTGCAGACTCTCACCGCGGATGTGATCAAGAGCAGCGAGATCGAGGGGGAAAAGCTGGATGCGGGACAGGTCCGATCCTCGTTAGCCCGCCGTCTCGGTATGGATATTGCGGGCCTGGAGCCATCTGATCGCAACGTGGAAAGCATTGTCGAAGTGATGCTGGACGCAACCCGTAATTACGCGCAGGAACTTACCGAGGAACGATTATTCGGCTGGCATGCTGCGCTCTTTCCTACCGGACGCAGCGGTATGACCAGGATCAAGGTCGGAGGGTGGCGTGATGACAGTTCTGGCCCGATGCAGGTTGTATCCGGGCCGATAGGGCGCGAGAAGGTTCACTATCGGGCGCCCGGGGCCTTGCGGCTCGATAAGGAGATGGCCGCGTTTTTTGACTCCTTCAACAATCAAAAGGACGGAATGGACCCGCTTCTCAAAGCGGCCTTAGCGCATCTCTGGTTCGTCACGATTCACCCGTTCGACGACGGGAACGGACGCATCGCCCGGGCAATCGCCGACATGCAACTCGCACGCTCAGAGAGGAGTTCTCAGCGGTTCTACAGCATGTCCGCTCAAATCCGTGAGGAGCGCAAAGCCTACTACGACATCCTCGAACAAACGCAACAAGGAACTATCGACATCACGCCTTGGACCGAGTGGTTTCTGGCCTGCCTCGGGCGGGCCATCGCGCACGCGCAGAACACGCTTGGGAACGTGCTTGCCAAAGCGAGATTTTGGGAAGCGCTCAGAAATGCGCAACTCAACGAACGCCAGCGTTCGATGCTCAATCGGCTACTCGAGGGTTTCGAGGGGAGTCTCACAACCGTCAAATGGGCCAAGATCGCCAAGTGCTCCCACGATACCGCTCTTCGTGACATCCAGGATCTTCTCACGCGCGGTATTCTCGTTCAGAATCCGGGGGGCGGCCGCAGCACCAATTACTCCTTGGCGAATATGTAGCCGGGACTTACGTTGAAGAGGTTTTGGTGGGCCCTGTAGGATTTGAACCTACGACCAACGGATTATGAGTCCGCGGCTCTAACCGCTGAGCTAAGGGCCCTGGTGGGTTTATTGTACCGTTTGGCGGCGTTCATCTGTAGCCCTCACAGCGAACCAGGGCCGGCTCGTCACCAAGCGCGCAAGTTGAGCGCCGTGGTGAGCTGCGTCATCGACGTCTCTCGGCAAATCGACGTCGCCGTCTGATCGGGTCTTTATCGTGGCCATGATCGACCGCGCGTCATCGACGTTCGGCAAATCGACGTCGCCGAGCGCGCGTTTTGCCGGGCGGCGCCACCGACCGAGTTCTTCGATTGGCCCCAGCGCGATGCCAGGAGCGTTATCAGGCTGTACGCGGAGCGAACCGCGATTCCGTCATCGCAAAGTGAAGCGTCGCCTCAGAAAGAGACTGCAAAGGCCCAGCACTGTCACCAAGGCGATAAGGGAATTCGGTTCAGGTACGGGAGTCTCCGTGAAAAGTGAAAAGGTTTCGGTGGGTCCGAACCATTCACCGCTGCCGCCATCGAAATTTACGAGCTGAAAGATGATTGAA
>CAVPSN010000026.1:0-144596 GCA_963708385.1 Bryobacterales bacterium
CCCAAGAAGCTATTAAAGCGCTGGTCGAAAGATTGAGGTATGCTAGATCCAATTTATGTTCGGAGGGCGCCTCAATTGAATTTGAAGCTGGACCGCAGACTGTTTATTTCCTCGCTAGGAGGAGCCGCAGCCGTTAGTTTGATGTCGGATGAGGCCAAAGCGGATGCTCTTGAAGATGCCATGAGCCACGCTCTAGACGATGCGCTGGCTGACGATACGCCGAAGAAGTTTCCGACTGCCGCCGAAGTTGAGGCGCAGATCGAGACCCGGGCCAGCCGTCGCGGTGTCGGTAATCTGTTCGTCGGTAGAGGGGCGAATGTAAAGATCCTGTCGAAGATGCCGGACAAGCCGACATTGCTCGATTTCTTCAACCAACGCTTCAGCGGCACCGCCAACCACTGCCTGCAGAGCGCAAACAAGGCGATGAAGGGAGGAATGACGGACGAAATCATCTTCGCCTGTCTCTGCCACGATCTGGTACACGCACTAATCAAGGTTGACCACGGTTGGTGGGGTGCACAGATGTTCGAGCCTTATGTCTCCGAAAATGTCACGTTCGCCATTCGCTATCACCAGGCGCTCCGTTTCTACGACGACAAAGAAGCCGGGTACGAATATCCCGACCTGTACCGCAACATGTTCGGCGCGGATTACAGGCCGGAGAAGTATATCGAAGACACATACAAAATGGTGCGAAAGCACAAAAAGTACATACTGCCGCGTCAGGTGACCGTGAATGATTTGTACGCGTTTGATCCGAATGTGAAAGTGACTATCGAACCGTTCATCGACATCATCGGCCGCCAGTTCAAGCAGCCCAAAGAAGGTCTAGGCTATGACAATAGCGCTGTGGCCCACATGTGGCGTTCGATGATCCGGCCGGACTCGCCGCTGTAGGGCGGCCCGGTTCTTCTCGAGGGTCTGCGTGTTGCAAAGAGGCCTCGCGCGAACAATCTGTGGTCACGAAACCGACAGCTAACTTAAAGACCCGGAGGTTCGTCCCCGTTGAAATTCGTGTCGTAGCCGAGGAAAACGAGGCACTCCAATCTGCCGGCCTCGAAGCGCACCGCGTTGCGAAATTCAAGGTTGGAAAGGCGTGCGCGCGCCGCCGAGATGAGTGCGACGCCGATACCTGAGCCTCAGTGTTGGGGATCGACGTACAGTCCGCATAACTCTCTGTGTTCCGCCACATCCGGCTCGCTGGATGGCGCGAGCGCCCGCGAGCCATCGCACGACGAATTCGAACCAAGGAGAGCTATCATCTCTCTATGACGCGCCGCCTGTTCCTCCTTCTATTCTGCGTTGCCGGTTTGTTTTCTCAGGTTAGATATACGCTCCAGCCCGGTGACATCATCCTGCGAGGCGGCTGGCTTTTCGATTCCATCCACGATGGCCTCCGCCGCAATACCGGCATTGTCGTTCGCAACGGCGAATTTCTGGAAGTCGATTCCAATCTCGCAGGACGCGACCTGGCCGCTGCTCGCGTGGTGAATCTTGCGGACGATGAATACATTCTTCCCGGCCTGTTCGATCTCCATGCGCATTATGCCGTCGATCTTTTCGGCGCGGGCCGCGTAGACGAATATACGGTAAACCCTCTGCTCTTTCTTGCCAACGGCGTGACATCCACCTTTCCCGCCGGCGAGGTCGATCCCGAAGGAATGATGGAAGCTCGCAAGCGCATCGATAACGGGCAACAGATCGGTCCGAGAATTATGAATTCGGGCCCGTACTTCGGTTCCGCGCGCCCGGGCTGGAACAATGCTGCGATGACGCCGGAGGCAATTCGCGCCGATGTCCGCAAATGGGCCGCGCTGGGCATAAAAGGATTGAAGGCGAAAGGCATTCATCCGGATCAACTGGCGGCCCTCATCGATGAAGCGCACCATCATGGCCTAACAGTCACGGGCCACCTCGATTCCGGCTTCCGCAATAGCGTCAATCCGCGCGACGCAATCGCCATGGGAATCGACCGCATCGAACATTTCATGGGCGGAGATGCTCTCGCGCCAGACAAATCGGCCTACAGCTCGCTGGAACACTTGGACGTGGCCAGTCCCGAGGTTGCCGCCATTTTCAAGACTTACCTTTCCCAGAATGTATTTTTCGACGCGACGCTCGCCACGTACGGATCGTTTTCCGATCGCCAGCCTAAAGAGCTCTACGAGTACTGGACGAACGAAATGGATTTTCTGACCCCGTATGCCCGCACGGTCGTTGAGTCCCATCTGCCCCGGCGAAACAACGAACAGTTTGGGCGTCTGCTTAAGGCGAAGCTGAAAGAAGTAAAGGGATTCTACGATGCAGGCGGCGCGAACTTGATTACGCTCGGCACTGACCATCCGAGTTGGGGAGAGTTCTGGTCCGGTTTCATGTCCCATCGAGAATTGCAGGCCCTCGTCCTCGCGGGAATTCCGCCCGCCGCGGCGCTTAAAATCGGCACGATTAACGGCGCCCGCGCGTTCAATATGGGTACAAAGCTGGGCGCCATTGAACGCGGCCGATGGGCGGACCTCTTTGTCGTCCAGGGGAATCCGCTTGATGACATCCGTAACACCCGCAAGGTGAAGATAGTCATGAAAGCCGGAGAAATCTATGATCCCGCCGTTCTGCTTGCTTCGGCAAAAGGCAAAATGGGTCCGGTAAGCGCCGAAGATGCAGCTTGGTGGAAAGGCAATTTGCGTTTCGCAAAGGCCCAGTGAAGCGCTACTAAGGCCGGAGTCTCATACTGTGAAACTCTCTCAACCTCGTTAGCAGCGTCCGTTAGATCCTCTCACTAACCATGAGAATTCTGCTACATAACATTCGAAGCCAAATTCGCGATGCTCGAGCGGCACGGAGACGCTGGAATCTCCGCGGGAACTGACTGAACAGGCAGCTATCGTGGAACTGCGTGGGGGATAAACGATGGCTCTTGAGCGTGAGATGTTTGATGACCTTCGAGAGATTGAATGCGCGAATCTCACTGATCAGAACGAGCTGTCAAAATACGGGACGCCGAGCGCAATTTGGCAAGCGGAGTGACAAACTTGGGTGTACGGTACGTTGGATTCGGGGATTAAGCTCATTCGTCCCCTTCCTCCACCGCGGGCGCGGTGGAGCGTGATCTACGAAGACTAGTCGTCGGAAACAGCTGCGGATAGGGGCTGAGAGCCGACAATTGAGTTCTCGTCCGGCAATCTCGATAGACGGGAACGTTTGTCGTACTTCCATTCCGTATTAGGTCCGTTCTGATCGACATAATGCAGAAAGACTTGCGCCAGATGATTGCCGGCAAAAGGTTCGCGCCAATGATAGCAATCGCACCCTCGGTAGATCAGTCCGTCGCCTGGGTTCAGCGACACGGAGGCGATGCCCTCTCGGCCCTGCGATCCAAATCGGCCAGGGCTCTTCGGCACTCATGCCCAGATTAACGGTCATGCTGATTTCACACGCAGGCCGATCACGATGAGCCTTTAGCAGGTTGCCTCGCTTGTAGACACGAAGGTACGAATAGGTGGGTAAAGCCCGAATCCGGTAGCGTGTTCCACTCTGCCGCGGAGTCTTTCCAGAAGCGTGTCCAGATGCGGGTCTCCGTATGCGACCGGAGCGTCGGCGATCTGAGCCGTCGCCGAGGGCAATCGTACTGCTATTGGCGAGGGCCAGTGCGTAGTCATGAAAGAAACTCAAGGAGGCGGCATCCATGAGCGCCCGTTCAACGACATACCATTTTGCCCGGAACTCAAGGGCGCTGGTTTCCATGATCTAATCACCTCTCCGGAATTCTTGCGCACCCAACAACTGATCGCGAACCGTCCGTCTGCAAATGCGGCGCTGCTGCAATGGACAGGCAGCACCTGATGCGGAAACCATGCGGGGAAAAACACTGCCCGGTCGCATAGTGGCTCTATCTCCTGCCGAATGCTGCTGTCTGCATCGGCTCCCAAGCCGTAAAGACATAGTTGACCTCCTGCAAATGCCTTCGGCTCCTTGTGGAAGTAATAAACCACAGTCATGACGCGCTGGTTCGCCAACCGATCCCGATACAACGTGTCGACATGCATTTTGAAGAAACCGCCGTCCCCACACCACGTGAGTTCAGGCTCCAGAAGATACGATTCGACATTGACGAGCCCCAGTTTCGGGATGGCCTCATCCACGGCCTTCCTGATGGCGGGCTCAATCAAGGGCATAGCTGCATCGATATCGGAATTCACTTTCGAGACACGGCGAGACTCATCGATGATACCCAGATGCCCGAGGGCAACTTTCGATGGCCGGAAACCCGCTTCGTGGGCAATAGCGTATTGAAAAAGCTGCTCCGCCCCCGCTCCACCGAGGAAGTCGTCAACTATAATGACGGGCGCCGGATACCCTAACATGTTTGTTTCTTGCTCGTTGCATAATGTTAGCATTAACGCGATCTCGAGTCGGAAAAATCTATTGCTTGACCCGGACGAAAGCTACTGTGTCGGTTATCCCAGTCGTGACTTCATCGTCATCCAGCTTCGAAGGCGAAGCCAAGACAGCTGCGACGGTCTTCGAGGTGGTGGACGCGCTCGGGCTGGCGCAACTGGTGAAGCGCAGCGGCGATCTCGGCGGTAGCGTGCCGTTGCGCGTTGCGCAGGGATGCGCGCCACTGTTCGAAGGCAACGCGTTCGGCTTCCAGATCACTCTGCGCCAACCCATTACGCTGCGGCGCAGCGCCCTCGGCGTGGACGTCGAGATCGCCGCTCCGTACGGCGAGGCGCTCACCGCCGCTCACCGCGCCGTGCTCCCGAGGCTCGTCGCCCAGGGATTGCTCCCGCCTGATGGCCTGCTACCGACGGCGTTCGCTGACGACTTCGTGAGGGTTGAAGGGGAGGGCACGGGCCATGTGCGCGTGCGCCTGTGGACTGGCCTCCTGGTGCGCGCGGACACGGGCGTGTGGCTCCGTGTCTCGGCGACGGCGAATCGGCGCAACCGCTTCATCGACGTGGAGGAGCAGTTCATCGCCGACGAGGCGCGCTCGTTCCGCTGGTCCTGGATATAAAGTTGCGCCCCGACGCGCCGGATCGGGTGCGCCTCGAAGGCGAGATCGGCACCGTGGCGCCGGTCGCCCCCGGCGCGCGCATCGACGACGTACCGCTCGCGGAGGCGCCCGAGATCGGCGCGGCCCACGCAGCCTTCTACGACGCCGCCTATTTCGAGGCCAAGACTCGCGATCCTGACACGGAAGTACCGCAAGATGAAGCCTCCTCCGGAGGCCTTGGAGAGCGATGCGCCGGCGCGCTGCCGCGTGATCAATGTCGGGCCGGCGGCGCACACCATCACAGGATCAATCCCGCGCGTCGTCTTCGCGAACCTGGTGCCGTTTGAGGCGCGTTTTGATGGCTACACTCTTGCCGTGGAGCCGGACCAGCGCGTGCTCAGGGCCGGCGCCCGCGAGGTGGAGCGGACGTTCGCAGAGGCGCTCGGACCGACCTTCCTCGGGAAGAACCGCCACGCGATGTGGTACTTCACCAAGTACTTCACGCACCATCCGCCGGGTGAGCCGCACTTTTTCGTCAAACCGTGGGCCTTCGTGCAGACGCCGCCCGGCTGGTCGTGCCTGCTCGAGGGCGTGCACGGCGACGGCTTCGACGTACTGCGGGGGGTCATCGCCACTGACATGTTCTACGCGACACCGGCGGTGTTCCAGGTATACCGAACGGGAGAGCCCATCCGGGTAGGCTTCGGAGAGCCCACTGCTGCACGTGATGCCGATCCCGCGGCGGCTGCTGCAAGCGGGGTTTCGCCAGGCCACGCTCTGCAGCTTGAGTAATGAACGATGAACATTGCGCCGCAGCTTTTGCGGGCGCAGTGCGCTCACTTGATCTTGGCGTTGAGGGCCTGGACGTCGCGCTTCAGTTCGAGCAGAAGATTCAGCACGGCGGCAGTCCCAACTTCGTCGGGACTGCGGCTTGGGGGGCCGCCACCCGTCCCGGGGTCGGCAATCTCTCATCGAGGAGGAACCGGAAGTTGTGGATGATCTCGATGATCGCCATCGGCGACTTGTCCAGATCGATAACAGTCCCGTACCGTTTCTTGATCTCCGCCACGACGTTCATATCCCTTGGATTGGTCGTCATCATGTCCTCCCCTTGTCAGACTCGGTCGCGTCGATTGAACCGAGTCTGAATCGTATACGGCCCTCAAGGCTCATGTCTAGCTTTTCGAATCGACGAGATCCGACGGCCATCACTCCGCCCTTTCCCTCGCCAACTTCATCAATGCGTCATGGGTCCCGTGCGCCTCCGGGCCGGCCGTGTCTTCATCCGGACGTAACTGCCTGTAAGTCCCGTCCTCGCCCAGCACCCACGCCTGGCGCCGATCGCGCAGGCAGATGTCCAGCACATCCCACAGCCGCGCCTTCGCGCCCGCATCGAGAACCGGCGTGACCACCTCTACGCGCTTCGAGAGATTGCGAAACATCCAGTCCGCCGATCCAATGAAGAACTCGCCTTTAACCGGATCGTCCTGACCCGCTGCGAAATGGAAGATGCGCGAATGCTCCAGGAAGCGCCCGATGATCGACCGCACGCGAATCCCTTCCGTCAGCCCCGGGACTCCCGGCCGCAGACAGCAAAAACCGCGAACGATGAAATCGATGGGCACGCCGGCCGATGCGGCTTCGCAAATCGCTTCGATCAGCTCGGGATCCTCGAGCTGGTTCATCTTGGCCACGATGCGCGACGGCAGTCCGGCGCGCTTGTTCGCCATCTCGCGCCGGATCAATTCGATTAACCGCGGCCGCATCGTAACCGGCGCCACCAGCAGCGCCGGGCTAATTGGATTCTTCGAATGACCTGTCAAAAAGTGGAACAGATTCACTACGTCGCGAGTGATCGTCGGATCACACGTGAATAAGCCGAAATCCGCGTAGAGCCGCGCCGTGCGCGCGTGGTAGTTGCCCGTCCCGATGTGCACGTAGCTCCGCAAGCCTGTGGACTCCTTGCGAACTACCAGCGCGAGCTTCGCATGCGTCTTGAGACCGGACACTCCGAACGTCACGTGCGCGCCTACTCGCTCCAACTCGGCCGCCCAATGCAGATTGCGCTCTTCGTCGAATCGCGCCTTAATCTCGATCACGCAGGCGACCTGTTTGCCTCCCTCGGCGGCCTTCACCAACGATTTGACGAAGGGCGTATCGTCTCCCACGCGATAAGCCGTCATCTTAACCGCCACGGTTTGCGGATCCACGGCCGCGGTGGCGATGAAATGCTCCACGCTGGCCTCGAAGCTCTCGTAGGGGTGATGGACCAGGATGTCGCCGGCGCGTATAGCGGCGAATATATCGACGCTCTCCTCGATGGCTGCCGGCGGCAGAGGAGTCCATGCCGTGTCGCGCAATGCCGGGACCGGCAGCCCCGCGATTTCAAACAGGGACGTGTAATCGATCTCGCCGGGAAGATCGTAAACATCCCCCGGCGCCAGTTCGAACCGCTGCCGCAGCATCTCGCGGATGGAGGAATCCGCGCCTTGCGCGAACTCGAGCCGTATCACCGGTTCGTAACGGCGCTGGCGGACCTGTTCACGCACTACGTCGCGCAACGCTTCCTCCGAATCCTCGTCGATAGAGACTTCCGCGTCGCGCGTCAGGCGGAACAGGGTTGTTCCCGTGAGGGTCATGCCGTCGTAAAGCTTGTATACGTTGCCGCGAATCACCTCATGCAGCGGAACGAACACCTTCTCGCCAGTGGGCGCGTCCGCCTCAAGCGAAATCCATTGTTTCAACACCGCCGGTACCTTTACGCGCGCGTAAGAGGCTGTCTCTTGCGCCGGATCGTGCAGTGAAAATGCCAATGAGATCGAGAGGTTCGAAAGAAACGGAAAGGGGTGCGCCGGATCGAAGACCAGGGGGGTGAGCGCCGCCGAGACTTCCGAATCGAAGTAGCGGCCCGCTTCCTCGCGATGCGCCGGCGTCAACTCGTCCCATCGCCGCAGATGAATTCCGTGGGACGCCAGTCGCGGCACGAGCTGTTCGCGGAAACAGGCGGCCTGACGCTCGAGGCTCGCCACCAGCCTTGCGTGGATTCGTGCAAGCAGCTTGACCTGCTCCGGCGCGGGCTGATCCCGCAAGACCGCGACCCGCTTCATGAAAAACTCGTCGAGGTTTGCAGTGAAAATCGCGAGGAATTTCAACCTCTCGAGCAGTGGAGTCCGGTCGTCCAAAGCCTCTGCAAGCACGCGGTCGTTGAAATCCAGCCAGCTCAAATCGCGGTCGATCCAAACCCCGGCAAGCGGTTGGGCGATCTCGCGGTTGAGAACTCCGCTATCGCCGATCGACACCATCGCGGGCGCGCTCATTGTTATCCTCCGGAAGATCTTCAGTGTATTCCGCGCCGGAAAGTGTAGCGTGAATATTCCGTATCAATTTCGTTTCGGTTGTATTGAGAATTGCGCGATGGCTCCGCAAAGGGCTCGTCCGGACGCGCCGGACAGGCGAAAGGGGGCATCCCTCCCTTCTATTTTTAGGATATCGCGCACCTGGGGGCTTGCGGCAAGACCCAAGTCGTGCCGCATAATGCCGGCTGAAGCCAGAATCTTGCAGAAATGGGAGGCGCGAAAATGCGTGCGTTGTTGCTGACGTACGGGTCGCGCGGAGACGTCGAACCAATGGGGAACTCGCGGGGATGCTGCAAGGCATGATGCCGACCGGAGGAACGCGATGATTGAGCATGCGGTGGTGATCGCCGGAGGCGGTCCGACGGGGCTGATGTTGGCGGGCGAGTTGGCCCTGGCGGGCGTCGACGTCGCCATCGTCGAGCGGCGCGCTAGCCAGGACCTCATCGGCTCGCGCGCGGGCGGTCTGCACTCACGCACCATCGAGGTGCTCGACCAGCGCGGAATCGCCGAGCGATTCCTTTCGCAGGGGCAGGTGGCGCAAATCGCCAGGTTCGCGGGAACCCTGTTGGACATCAGCGACTTTCCCACCCGGCACAACTACGGGCTCGCGCTGTGGCAAAGCCATATCGAGCGCATACTCGCCGGCTGGGTCGGCGAGTTGGGGGCGCCCATCTATCACGGCATTGAGGTGAAGGGTTTCGCGCAGGACGACGCCGGCGTCGACGTCGAGCTTAGCGATGGTCAGGCGCTGCGGGCGAAATATCTCGTCGGGTGCGATGGCGGACGCAGTCTGATACGCAAGGCCGCCGGGATCGAATTCCCGGGATCGGATCCAACAACCAGCAACCTAATTGCCGAGGCGAAGTTGACAGAGGACCCGCCGGAATGGGGTATCCGCCGCGATGCCCTTGGCATCCATTGCATCAACAGATTGGGGGATGGGAGGCGGGTCCGCGTCTTGGTGACTGAAGAGCACGTCGGAGCTACAACCGAGCCCACCCTGCACGATCTCAGTGAGGCGCTCATCGCCGTATACGGGACCGATTACGGGATCCACAGTCCTACGTCGATCTCCAGGTTTACCGATATGACGCGGCAGGCCGCGGCCTACCGCCAGAGACGGTTGCTGCTCGCCGGCGACGCCGCACACGTGCATCCGCCGGACGGTGGACAGGGTCTCCAGATCGGGTGTGCAAGATGCGGTGAATCTGGGATGGAAGCTGGCCCAAGTTGTGAAGGGGACGTCGTCGCAAAGCCTCCTCGATAGTTATCACGCCGAGCGGTACCCGCTGGCTGCCCGCGTGTTGCGCAACACGATGGCGTCGATTGTCCTTCGTCGCGAAGACGAACGCACGAAGGCGCTGCGCGACACAATGTCCGAGCTCCTCGGCATGGACGAGCCTCGCCGGCGATTCGCCGCGATGATGTCCGGCTTGGACATTCGTTATGACCTCGGCGAGGGACACCCACTGCTCGGACGCCGGATGCCCGATCTCGACGTGGTGACCGACGATGGCCCCTTGCGGGTCTTCACCCTCCTGCACGATGGCCGGCCGGTCCTCCTCAACCTCGGTGCACCCGGCGGCTTCGATATCACCCCATGGGCGGATCGGGTCCAGTTGATCGACGCTAAATACACCGGTGCGTGGGAGATTCCGGCGATCGGGGTGGTCACCGCTCCCACCGCGGTGTTGATTCGGCCGGACGGATATGTTGCGTGGGTGGGAGATGTGAAGCAGCGGGGGCTGCCCGATGCGCTTACCACTTGGTTCGGACCGCCTGCTGCGGCGTAGCGACACAAATGGCCGAAAACCACCAAGACGGTGGTTTGCGGCCAAATGTAAGCGTTCGCTGGCCTTATTTTTTCAATCATTTAGCAACGGAATCGGGAATGGTGAAACAGATGCAATAGGGATATGCGTCGAAAGTAGCGAGGACGCCACGTATGACCAGAAATTCGAAATCCCTTTTCCGATCCAGTTTAGCCGCGTTGATTCTCACATCCGGAGTGGCGCTAGCCCAGGATCAGCCACCCATGCCGCCGCAAACGTCCCCTCCGGCGAACGGCGGGTGGAGGCGAGCCGGGGACATGCCGCAGGCCGATCCGCAGACGCCGCCTGTGCAGCAGGTTGATCCGACGCAGCCGGTGGATCGCAGCGATCCATATGGGCAATCCTCGGCGTCGATGGCGCCTCAGACCGCGCCTCCCCAGAGTATGCCACAGCCGTCAAACCGGCCGCCGTATGGGGCTCCAGCGCAACTGACCCTGAAGCAGGGTGCGTTTTTTACGGTCCGGACTAACCAAATGCTCAGGTCCGATAAGAACAAATCGGGCGATCTCTTCACAGCTACTCTTACGCAGCCGCTGATCGTGGGTGGTATTGTGGCCGCCCAGCCCGGCCAAGAGGTAGCCGGGGTTGTCAACGACACGGGCAAGGATAAGGACGGCAAGCATTTCATCCGTCTGCAATTGACCACTATCACGGCGGCCGATGGCTCGCAGATACCCGTCCACACGCAACTCGCAGCATTGCGAGGGACCACGACGCCTGGCGGCATCCAAGCGGGCACGGTGATTGGGACTACGGCCGCTGGCGCGGCTATCGGCGGGATAGCAGCATGGGGAACTGGCGCGGCCATTGGCGCGGGTGCGGGCGCACTGGCGGGCATCGCCGCTGTGGTGGCAACGCGTAACCAGCCGGCGGTGATATACCCCGAAACCGCACTGACATTCCAGACTACGGCGCCCGTGACCATCTCAACCGCCAATGCGCCGCAGGCGTTTCGCTTTGCCGGACCGGAAGACTATCAACCGCAGCCTACGCTGGTGCGGGGCGGCGGGCCTCGACCTTATCCCGGCGCGGCTCCCTATCCAGCCGCGGCTCCTTATCCGGGTGCGTCATACGCTCCGGGCCCGGGTTATGCTCCGGGCTATGCTTATCCGCCGGCTTATTACGGTCCCGCCTATTATCCCGGTTACTACCCGTATTACTATGGACCCGGGTTTGGCGTTGTAGTGGGACGCGGGTATGGCCGGGGCTGGGGTCGCGGATGGGGCGGCAGGCGCTGGTAAGAACCGAATAACACTGTCGACTCGATCAGCGCGGGCGGCATCTGAAGAGGATGCCGCCCGCGCTTTTTTTTAGGCGACTACCACGCGCCTTGTTTCGGCCCGAACCACCAGATCAGGCCTACAGTCGCCGTGGTTTGATGGTTCGCCAGGAGTCCTAGCTTGTCGCTATAGAAATACGGATGGTTTGACTGATCCCGCCGCCATTCCCAACGCAGCATGAAACCTTCGCCCATCTTATAGTCCGCGGTCAGCGTCGCTTCCTTCAGCGATTGCGGCACACCGGTGTACAGGCCATTGCGATCGTTCATATACTCGACGCGGCCCGCGACAGTCACATGGGGCGTAAGGCGCCGGCGCACGTAGGCTGCGCCGCCCATCGTCTCCTGCGGTGGCGAACTCGTCCGGTAGCGCTCGATCACCCAGTCGCCTTCCAGCGCGAAATCCAATTTTGGCGTTGCTTGCCAAGCCACGTAATTGTCGAAAATATCCAGCTTGCCTTTCGGCGCCCCTGGAATTGGTTCGAATGGCACGCCTTGCTGCGTTGGAGCGCCCGGCGGCGCGTTTCCGTTCAGGTAATAGGTTACGTCCGGATGTTCCTGACCCAGATAGTAGTTCACAGTCCAACTCAGATTCTTCGAGGGAGTCAGCACGAACCCCGCTAACTGATCCTTATAACCGTTGAAAGCTTCGGTCTGTTGCGTCCCGTTAGTTACCCAGTAGTTCACCGCCAGGAAATCGTTAACCTTATAGTTCATCCGCAAGCCCATGTGGTAGAACGGCAAGTAATCGAACCAGAATGAGCGCGAGTAATTGATTTGGTCTTTCGTGTAATTGCCCTCCAGGCCAATCGAACTCGACCACTTACCGAAATCGATCGTGACGCCGTTTCCGATCGGCGCCACGTAGGTGCCGTAAGCTTGAAAGATTTCGCGGTAGATATCGGGGCGCGGTTCGTTAGTCGAATTCCCCTGCAGCGTCTGCGTCGCTTGTCCCCATTGCAGGTCGAGCCGCGCCCCGAAGCGCTTGCCGTTCGCCGGATCTGGCGCGTTATCTACCACCAGGTTCGCCTGGTTGATGCTGAAGCTGTTGCTGCTTACGTCGTAAGCCCGCAGCAGGTTCGCCCGTCCGATCGGCGAGTTGAAGTTGTACCCATAATAGCCATCGAAACCGAGATTGACCGTGGTTCCGGCGACGCCACCCGGCACGCCTGCGGCGGCTGGTGGGGCATTGGCGCCGGCCCCCATCGCGGCCGCGGCTGAGACCGCGGGCGTCGGAGTCGCTGGCGGAGCTTCCGAAGCCTGCGCGGAACCACGTCGTTCCAACACGTCCACGCGCGCCTCGAGTTGCTTCACCAACGCGCGCAGTTCGATCACCTCCACGCGCAGCGCCGCGTCCGAGGCGCCGGCCGCCTGCGCCATTCCCGCAACCGGAAAGGACGCCATCAAAGCGAATGACCCCAACCATCGATTTCCTGTCATGCGATTTCGTGTCATGGCATTTCCAAGGTACCGCGCGAATCCCCGCAACCAGCTAAAATAAGAAGAGCGGATGATCCAACTCACCGGGGCAGGCAAACGCTACGGCCCCAAAATCCTCTTTGAAAATATCGATTGGCTGGTGACGCCCAACGAGCGCGCGGGCATCGTCGGCGCCAACGGCACTGGAAAATCGACGCTGCTTAAGGTGCTGGCGGGAATCGAAGGCCTGGATTCCGGTACCGTCGTCACCCAAAAAGGCACGACCCTCGGCTATCTGCCGCAGGATGGCCTCTCGCTTTCCGGCCGCACCGTTTTCGCCGAATGCATGACTGTCTTCGACGACCTGCGGGCGCTCGAAGAAGAGCAGGAACAACTGGCGCACCGCATGTCCGAGCTCGATCCCTCGGGCGCCGAATACGCGCAGGTGGCCGACCGCTTCCACCATGGCCGAGAGCGAGTTCCACGCGCGCGACGGCTACACCATCGAATCGCAAGTGGGCGCCGTGCTCACCGGCCTGGGCTTCCCGCAGCGCGATTGGAAGCGGCGCACGGAAGAGTTCTCCGGCGGCTGGCAGATGCGCATCGCGCTCGCCAAACTGCTGCTCGAAAAGCCCAACCTGCTGCTGCTGGACGAGCCCACCAATCACCTCGATCTGGAAGCGCGCAACTGGCTGGAGGATTACCTCGCGACCTATCCCAACGCCTTCGTGCTGGTCTCGCACGACCGCTACTTCCTCGATGTCACCGTGCGCAAGATCGTCGAGCTGTGGAACAAGCAGCTGTCACTTCTATACCGGCGGCTACTCGAAATACGAGGAGCAGAAGACGGAGCGCCGCGCGCAGCTTGCAGGCCGCCTACGCCAACCAGCAGGATCGCATCCAGCAACTGGAAGCGTTCATCAACCGCTTCCGCTCCCAGGCCACCAAGGCCAAGCAGGTGCAGAGCCGCATCAAGGAACTCGAGAAGATCGAGCGCATCGAGATTCCGCCCGAAGAGAAGACCATCCACTTCAGCTTTCCGCAGCCCAAGCCGAGCGGGCGCATGGTGGCCGAATTCAAGAACGTCGCCAAAAGCTACGGCGATCACCAGGTGTTTTCCGGCGTCGATTTCATCATCGAGCGCGGCGACCGCGTGGCGCTGGTCGGCATCAACGGCGCCGGCAAATCGACGCTGATCAAGATTCTGGCGGGCGCCGAGCCGGTGACCGCGGGCGAATACACGCTGGGCCACAACGCCCAGCCCGATTACTTCGCGCAGGATCAATACAAGGAGCTCGATCGGCACCGCCCGCATGATCGACGACCTGGCCACCGTCGCGCCCCGCGCCAACAATACCGAGCTGCGCAGCATCCTCGGCTGCTTCCTCTTTTCCGAGGACGATGTGTTCAAGACCATCGGCGTGCTCTCGGGCGGCGAGCGCAACCGCTACGCCCTGGCGCGCATGCTGATGATGCCCGTCGAATTTTCTGCTGCTCGACGAGCCCACCAACCACCTCGATATGCGCGCCAAGGACGTGCTGCTGACCGCGCTGCAGGAATTCAGCGGCACGGTGGTCTTCGTTTCGCACGACCGCTATTTCATCGACAAGCTGGCGACGCGCGTATTCGAAGTGGAGGAGGGCCGCGTCCACGTCTATCCCGGCAACTACGAGGATTATCTGTGGCGGAAATCGGGCGGCCCGGCAACGCTGGCAACCCCCGCGGGCGTGGTAACAGTGGTCGAGCGCCCGCCTACGGCGGCCGCGCCCAAAGCCCCCGAGAAGCGCGTCAATCCGCTCAAACTGCAACAGATGAAGGACCGTCAGGGCAAGATCGAAACCCAAAGTGCGCGCATCGAAGCGGAGATCGCCGAGTACGAAGCTGCCCTAGGCAACTTCGTCAGCGTCGAGGAAACCAAGCGCGTCAGCGGATTGCTCGAGACGCGTAAGAGCGAACTGGGGAAGTTGCTGGCGGAGTGGGAAGAAGTGGCTGAGGCGATCGAGGCGAATACGTAGGCCCCTCGCTGTTGTCGGCAGTGATTAGCAAGTCACGCCGCGCGATGGCGTTTCGAGGGGCGGATCAGCACGTCAGCCGCAATCCCAAGCCCCTCATGGAGACGGCGGATCATGGCAATCGACAATGCGCGCTTTCGGTTCAGGATCTCAGCTACACGCGTGCGCGACCCAATTAGCGGCTCAAGATCCTTGCGGCTGAGCCCTTGCTGTTCCATGCGAAACTTGATCGCGTCGATTGGATCCGGAAGGATCCATCGGAAAATTCTCCGCTTCATAGGCATCGATCAGCGTTGCAAGAATGTCGAGGCGGTCGCCATCACGCGTTCCGCTCTTTGCTCCCCAAAAGGCGGGCGACGTCGCCGATCGCCCTTTCGTAAGCGGCGTTGCTGTGGATTGGCTTCAGTTCGGCGGGCATATTCTATCTCCTCTACATCCACATGATCATAATCGCGATGAGACCCGATCCATTTGATCCAGACAATCCCCTTTTGGAAATCGACTGCCGTCACGAGACGATACGCATTCCCCTTGATATTGAATACGATTCGTTCTGAACTCACGATGCTCGCGGTTGCGTAAGAACGACCAACCTCGACGGCGTTTTTCCAGCGCGCCCTCTTAACCTCATCGAACCACGCGTCCAAAGCGCCCTTAACAGCTTTCTGGTCGATTTGATCGTCCAGTGAATCGACAAATTGGCGCAATGTGCGCCTGGCGATGATCCTCAAGAGCAACTCTAGCATGTACCCAATTTGGGCGCAAGCGACTCCGGTTTTATACCGGCCACCAACGCTTACCGCATCGACATCGTGTTCAGAGGCCACACGTACAAAGTGACTCCTTCAACTGAGCCCAGAATCTTCGAAGACAAACAGGGAAGCGTCAGGCATCGGTCTGCGTCCGATAGCTCGGTGTTCTCCACCTTATGCATTCGGTCAATATCCGTCTGCGGAAGCGGGGCAATTACGATAAAACGCGCCGCGTCGAAAGAGATCCGCCCGCGTCAACGCGAGGTATTCGGAGACCGCAGTCTCCTCAATCATCACTTTGCCCGAGCCAGCCCAATGCCGGTTGGAACCCTTCCTCTTAACTCCGGAAATCCAATATTCATCGCGGCTCTCCAGATCATAGTAATTTCCCTCGAATCCGTGGCCTCCGTTTCGCTTCAACGCGTGACCGTTGAAGTAAGTGGTCTGGCCAGAACGCGACGCTGACGCGCTCGATCCACGCCGGGCCGTTGTCGTCATAACCGGTTTTCAGCTCTACATAACGGAGGACTGGCATATGCGTCCATTGTTTATCTTGCCGCGCGATGACGTCTGGCCGGGACAAGCGGCTCGAAAATTCGCCATCCCGAGTACCTACAAACGAAGAGCGCGCCTGCGAGCGCGGGGATGAATAAATAGTCCAAGCCATCCGCCAAAGGGAGTCACAATCGCGATCTCTGCCAAGACCACGACAAACACAAAGGATGCGGCGGTACTTAGGCGCAGCTTGCGAAGTGTAAAGTAGACAAAGGGAAATGAGTACGAGCCCGAAGAAGATACCGCCAAGTATCGCTCCATTAGAGACGAACGGATCGGAAAGCCTCTGCGACAGCGACAAGCCATAAGCCGAATCCGATGGGGGAAGACTGAACCCAAGCATCGCTACAAAAACAAATGCGCATGTAAAAGCAGCGACCGAGAGCATAGGGCGAAAATTACCAGCGCACGCGTGAGCATCGTATCTCAGTATCTCAATGAGTCATCGAATACACCACGTAATTCACGCCAATCCGAATCCCAAGCGCCGATATCTTCTCCGGATAAGTGCGGATCGTCCGCCCATTCCCACGAATCGCCGAGGTCCGAATTAAACGAGATCGCCACCATCACGCGGTTCTTGATCGTCATAGATGCCGAGCCAGTGCGGCACGGTCCCGCTGCGCGCTGCGTCATTCCGCCGAAACCGCCCGCGCCCAGCGCCCACTTGCCCAGGACTCTGATAGCGCTCGTCGAGATCGTAGACCGTATGAAAGATCGCGTCTTTGCTATCGATATCGACCACCGGCCGGTCGGGAAAGACGCGTCTTCATGCTTTCATCGAACCGCGCCCATTCCTCCGGCCCCCAGAAATCGTCCAGCATCAGGAATCCGCCGCGCAGCAGATATTCGCGCAGCTTCTTCGCCTGCGGCGTCGGTCAGTTTCCAGTCGCCCATCTCGCCCGCGCACAGCCACGGCCAGTTGTAGAAATCGTCAGGTCGTCCGGATTACCGGCTGCTCCACCGAGCGCACGTGGATGCGCGTCAGCCGGCGTAGCGCCTGCGCGAAGTGGCGGTCGGCGCGCGGATAATCCTGCGTCCAACTGGTGCCGCCCTCGCGCCAGTCGAGCACTGCCGCGAAGCGCCAGTACCGCCCGCCGCCGAAGCGCGCATTCGGATGCTGCGGATACATCAGCCGCGCGTACACCCATTCCGCCGGCTGTTTCCAATCCGCGGGCAGCGGGATATTGTCGTACGCCTCCATGCTGATGTACTGGCGAAAGGGCTTCTGGAACGCAAATAACGCGCCGGCCAAAGCCAGGCTGCAGGCGAGCGCGAAAAAGGTGCGCCGGGATCTCATTCCGCCCTAATGCGTCATCGCGTAGACCACGTAGTTCACGCCGATCCGAATCGCCAGCCCCGCCAACTTTTCCGGATACTGCGGCTCGTCGGCCCACTCCCAGGAGTCGCCGATATCGGAGTTGAACGAGATCGCCACCATCACGCGGTCCTTGTCGTCGTAAATGCCCATCCAGTGCGCCTGCGTGCCATCGGCGCGCTGCTGGCACTGCATCGCCGGACGCACGCCCACTGGCCCGGAACCTGGTACGCGGTCGTCGAGATCGTAAACCGTGTGGAAGATGGCGTCCTTGCTGTCGATCTCGACGACCGGCCGGTCGGGAAAGATCAGCTTCATGCTTTCGTCGAAGCGCTCCCATTCCTCAGGTCCCCAGAAATCGTCGAGCATCAGGAATCCGCCGCGCAGCAGGTATTCGCGCAGCTTCGTCGCTTGCGTCGGCGTGAGCTTCCAATCGCCCATTTCGCCGGCGCTCATCCACGGCCAGTTGTAGAAATCGTTCGGATCGTCGGGATTGACGGGCTGCTCCACCGAGCGCACGTGCACCCGCGTCAGCCGCCGCAGCGCCTGCGCGAAATGGCGGTCGGCGCGCGGATAATCCTGCGTCCAACTGGTGCCGCCCTTCGCGCCAGTCCATGAACCCGCCGCAGCGGCATCGCGCCGCGCAAGCAGGGCATTCGGATGCTCCGGATACATCAGGCGCGCGAAAATCCATTCGGTCTTTTCCTGCCAATCGGACGGCAGCGTGACATTGTCGTAGGGCTCAAAGCTGCGGTAAACGCGGAACGGGTTTTGGAAAGCCGTCACAGCGCGCCAATCAAGCGCCAAACCGCAGACTGCCACCACCAACACTCGCCGAACTGCCATCGCACTTCCTAAGATTGGGGTTCGGAAGTGCCTTGGCCTCGGCTGCCGCCGCTGCTCTGGACCGACCGCGCGCGCTTCGGCCATGAACCGCAGGGCTTCTTCGGCTTCCGCGGGACTTGCACCTGGAATTCCAGCGACGGAATCACGCTCGGGCCCACCACAAATGCATCGATTCCATTCGATTCCAGCAGACGCGCGAATGTTAGTAGCTTCCATTTCGGCGTCATGGTTGGAAGAACTGAACACGGTGACCGCGTCGAGGTCTGCGGGACGGGTCTACGTCCAGTTCGGGATCTTGCGCCATGACTCAAGGATATCGCAGAATGTGTAAGGAGGCCGCCAGCAGCATGTCCTACGATCAGCGAAGATTTCAGAACAATCCGACGATGGAGGGTCGAACCGGGTCGCCTGGTTCCTGACAGGCGTGATTATCGGCGCGACTGTGGCGATTCTCTACGCGCCAAAGAGCGGCCAGGACACCGCGCCAGATTCTTGACCGACAAGACGGACCATGGCAAGGAGGCCGTGACGGATACGGCCAAAGACATCGCCGAAGCCAGCCGCGACATGTTCGAACGCGGCCGCAAAGTCGTCGAAGACGCCGCCGAGCTGTTCGATCGCGCGCGCAAATTGGTGCGCGGCTAACGCCTGCGCGGTACGGCGATGCTCCTCGGCGATTTCGAAATCGTCCGCGATTCGCGCCGGAACCTATTGGTGGGATGGCGGCGCCGTCTTTGGCGTGGTCCCCAAAACCCTCTGGGGCCGCAAATTCCAGTCCGACGAACTCAACCGCATCGAGCAGGGATTCAATTGCTACCTGATCCGCACCGGCGAGCGCACCATCCTCATCGAAACCGGCCTTGGCGATAAGCGCGACGAACGCGCCCGCGAACGCATGCGCGTTGCGCCGCAAACGGAATCCATCGCAGCAAACGCTGGCGCGCCACGGCATGGACCCCGAATCCGTCGATACCGTCATCAACAGCCACCTCCACTGGGACCATTGCAGCGGCAACACCGTCCTGCGCAATGGCCGCTGGCAACCGGCCCTCCCGCGCGCGCAGTATTTCGCCTCGCGCCGCGAGTGGGAACACGCGCATGAGCGCCTGATCCGCGACGGCGTCAGCTACCTCGACGAAAATTACGATCCGCTCGTCGCAATCCGGCCGCATGACCCTGGTCGATGGCGATTTCGAAGTGCGCCCTGGCGTCTGGATGCGCCGCGCCCCCGGCCACAACCGCGACATGATGGTAATCACCGCCGAAAGCCGCGGCCAGACATTCTGCTTCCTCTCGGATCTCGTTCCCACCCACGCCCACTTACAGCCCTCATGGGTCGCGGCATTCGATTTATTCCCGCTGCAAACCATCGAAACCAAGAACCATTGGCTCGGCATGGCCGCCGATGGCGCTTGGTTCTGCGGCTTCGCCCACGATCCGTCTGTCGATTTCACGCGCGTCGAGCCAGTGGCTCAGACGTCACGGTCTGCGCTCTCGTTTCAAGCGATCCCGCTGCCGCGGGACGCAGGATAGGCTTTAAAGCCCGGCGTCCTGGGGCCGCTCCTTCGCCTCTCTTGCGTAACCCCGCCCCCTTCCGCTTCGTCCCTCCTATATCCCGCCAGATGCTATGATTCGTTGATTCTGCGTTGGCGCAGGCCTTTTAATGAATTCAAAAGTAACTTTCGATGCGTCCCGCGTACCTTGCCGTGGCTGCTGATTCTGTTCGCCGGCAGCGGCTGCTCCGCGCTGATTTACGAAATCGTCTGGTACCAGCTGCTGCAATTGGTGATCGGCTCGACCGCCGTTTCGCTCGGCGTGCTGCTGGCCACCTTCATGGGCGGCCTGTGCCTCGGCAGCCTGCTGCTGCCGCGCTATCTGGCCGAGCGCGCCCATGCATCCGCTGCGCGTGTACGCGCTGATCGAGCTGGGCATCGGCGCCTGCGGCATTCTGGTCTGTTCGCTGATGCCGCTGGTGGATACGCGTCTACGCCGCCGCCGTCGGGCACGGCATGCCGGCGATCCTGCTGCGCGCGCTGGTGATCTGCGCCATCTGCCTGCTGCCGCCGACCTTCCTGATGGGCGCGTCGCTGCCCGCGATCGCGCGCTGGATCGAAGCCACGCCGCGCGGCGTCTCCTGGCTGGGGCTGCTCTACGGCGGCAACACCGCGGGCGCGGTGTTCGGCTGCCTGCTGGCCGGCTTCTACCTGCTGCGCGTCTTCGACATGGCCATCGCCACCTCGTGGCGGCGGCGATCAACGTGCGCCGTGGCGCTGGTCAGCTTCTGGCCTGGCCAGGCGCACGCCGGAACACGCCGGCGCCCGATGCGAGACCGAAGCCCGGCGGCGTGCCTGGCATCGGCGCAGCCGCCTGGCCGGTCTATCTCGACCATCGCGCTCTCCGGCGCGACCGCGCTGGGCGCCGAAGTCGTCTGGACGCGCCTGCTCGGCCTGATGCTCGGCGCGACGGTCTACACGTTCTCGATCATCCTGGCGGTGTTCCTGGTCGGGCATCGGGATCGGCAGTGCGGCGGGCTCGATCGCTGGCGCGCGACGCGCGCAACCCGCGGCGTCGCGCTGGGCTGGTGCCAGACTGCTGCTCGACGGCTGCCATCGCCTGGACCGCCTTCATGTCTGCGCAATTCGCTGCCCTACTGGCCGGTCAATCCGCTGCTTTCCACCAGCCCCTGGTACACCTTCCAGATCGATCTGGTGCGCGTGTCTGTGGGCGATCCTGCCGCCGCGCTGCTTGTGGGGCGCAAGCTTTCCGCTGGCGCTCGCCGCCGCCGCGGGCGCGGCGAGGACGATCCGGCGCAGCCTGGTCGGCGCGCATCTACGCCGCCAACACCGGCGGCGCGATTCTGGGCGCGCTCGCTTCAGCCTGATCCTGATCCCGTGGATCGGCACTCAGGGCTGCCGAGCAGGTCCTGATCGCGCTCGCCGGCCGTCGGCGCGCTGGTGGTGCTGGTGCCGCTGTGCGTGCCGCGTTGCGACAGACGGTTCGCCATCGGCGGGCTGGTCGCGCGATGGTGATCGCGCGCTGTTTCTCGCGCTGAATATGCCCGCCGGTTCCGCCGCGAGCTGATCGCCTACGGGCGCCGCATGATGACCTCGCATGGGCCGCTCCAAGATTCTGTACACCGGCGAGGGCATCAATTCCTCGATCGCCATCTCGCGCTGGGACGATGGCGCGATCCAGTTCCACGTCAGCGGCAAGGTGGAAGCATCGACCGAGTCCTACGACATGCGTCTGCAGCGCATGCTGGGCCACATGCCGGCGCTGTTTCACCCGAACCCGAAGTCGGTGCTGATCGTGGGCTTCGGCGCGGGCGTCACGGCCGGATCGTTCGTCGTGCATCCCGACATCCAGCGCATCGTCATCTGCGAGATGGAGCCGCTGATTCCGCCCGCCGCCACGCGAATATTTCGGCGCCGCAGAATTACGACGTGATAGACGATCCGCGCACGCAGATCGTCTACGACGACGCGCGCCACTTCGTGCTCACCACGCCCGAGAAGTTCGACATCATCACCTCCGACCCGATCCATCCCTGGGTGAAGGGCAGCGCCACGCTGTACTCGAAGGAGTATTTCGAACTGGTGAAGCAGCACCTCAATCCGGGCGGCATCGTCACGCAGTGGGTGCCGCTTTACGAGAGCGACGCCGAGACGGTGAAGAGCGAAATCGCGACGTTCTTCGACGTGTTCCCCAACGGCACCATCTGGGCCAACGAACTAACGGCGGCGGCTACGACGTCTTCCTGCTGGGCCAGGAGGCTCCTGCGCGAGATGGACGTCGACGCGATGCAGGCGAGCTGATCGAGCCCGCGTACGCGCGCGTGCGCAATCGCCTGCGCGAGGTCGGCTTCAGCATCGCGATCGGCCTGCTGAGCGTCTACGCCGGCCAGGATACCGATCTGAAGCCGTGGCTGCAGGGCGCGGAGATCAATCGCGATTGCAACCTGCGGCTGCAGTACCTGGCCGGCCTGGCGCTGAACCGCAGCCAGGAAGGCGCGATCTACGGCAACATCCTGAACTACAGGCGCTTCCCCGCGAACTTGCTCACGGGCTCGGCCCAGACCATGCAGGAATTACAGCAGTCGATCATGAACGGGAAATAGGCTCAGTCCAGATCTATCGCGGCTTTCAGTCCGTCCTCGACGTCTCTTATGGTCTCATCCGTTAAGGCGCCAAGGCGCTTGGCAATTTTCGAGCGATCCAGCGTAGTGACCTGATGACACAAAGCAAAGCTTGTCTTAGGTAAACCTCCGGTACCAGCTGGAATTTCGACGATCGTCGGTGTTCGCCTGCCTTGCGATAGAGAAGTTGAAATTGGAATTACGATGATTGACCTCCAGCCCGGATTCAGGTTGTATCCATCGTGAGAGATGACGACTACTGGGCGCCGTCCCGACTGTTCCGATCCCGATCGCGAGGCCAACTCCGCCCAATGGATCTCGCCTCGTTTCACCGCGGGGCCTTAACTGTCTTCAATAAGTGTTCCACACCAGCCGTCTCCAGTTCCGCGTCAAAATCCAGAGCCGTCCTCGCATTCTCCGCTGCAAAGGCCGCCATTGCATCGTGGCGGGCTTTACGGAACTGTTGCTGCAGCCAAAAATCGATCGCCTCTCTCGCTAAAGCCGTTGCGGGAATGTTCGAACGCAAGGCAGCGCTTTTCAGATGCTGATAAGTTTCGTCCGGCAAGGGCACATGAAAATTTTTCATCCCACCTCGATCTCAGCGCGTTTTCTCCTGGCCCCTCGCGTGCCACAATGGACCAGCCATGCTCTCCTCACTCCGGCCAGCGCGCAGCCTGCGCCGTTATTGGAAGCTCACGGCAATCGCCGTCTTCTCCCTCTCCATAGCGATGGCCCTCGGCGTCCTTGCTCTGAGCGTTTCGTACACTGCGTTGCTTTTGCCGCCTGCCGCGTCCGCCGCGGATCGCCTGGTGATGATTTACGAACGGTCGCCGGACGAAGGAATCGGTCAGTTCTCTTACCCCGATTATCAATACCTTCGCGAGCACAACCATGTCTTCACTGACATCGCCGCCGCCCCAAATTCGGTTGGGATCAACGAGAACATAGACGATCAGGGCCGTACCATCAAAGTAATCACCCGTCCCGTCTCCGAGAATTACTTTGCCGTGTTGGGAATCCGTCCCTATCTCGGCCGTTTCCTCTCGCCTGGCGACGATAAGAGCGGCGTTTCGACCGCAGTGATGACCTGGTCCTGCTGGAAACGTCTCGGCTCGGACCGCCAGATCGTCGGCAAACAAATCTCAGGACCTACTATCGTCGGCGTCGCTCCGCCGGACTTCAAGGGGACGTTTTTCGGCGTCAACGGCGATCTCTTAACCAACTTCCACGAAAATGGGGGGCAAGCCTGGGTTATGGAGCGCGAGACTCGTCGCCTTGTCCTCACCGCTCGCCTGAAGCCAGGCGTAACACGCGCACAGGCGCAAGCCGAGATGACAGCTCTCTCCGGCCAACTCGCTTCCGCCTATCCAAAAGAGGATAAGGGCCGGTCCGCCATAGTCACCCGCGCAACCCTCCTGCCGCCCAATGCCATTCCCGATGCGGAGTGGATGGCAGCTCTGCTCGTGGCGATGACCCTGCTCGTACTCCTAATCGCCTGCGCGAATGTCGCCAACCTGCTGCTGGCCCTCGCTGTTGGACGCAGGCAGGAGGCCGCGATCAAGCTGGCGATCGGCGCTCCCCGCGGCCGTTTGATTCGCGAATTCCTCGGCGAGAGCCTCCTGCTCTGCGCCATCAGCGGCGTGATTGGATATGCGATGGCCGCCGCCGTCGTCGCCCGTTTCGCCGACTTCACCATGGTTCTGCCCATGTGGGGCGTATTCTCGTTCGGCCTCAACCTTCGTCTTGACGGCCCAGTGATCTGCTTCAGTCTCGCGCTGGTGGCGATCGCCAGTCTCGCCACCGGTCTCGCGCCCGCGCTGTATGCTTCGTCCCCGGCTCTCTCACAAATCCTCGGAGGAGAAATCGCAGTTGGAGGAACACGCAAGAACGTGCGCCGCAACGCGCTGGTAATCGTTCAGGTCGCCGTCTGCACCTGGGTACTCTTCGGCACGGGACTCTGCGAACGCAGCCTATACAATCTCCGGCACGCCGATCTCGGATTCTCCGCCCGCAATCTCATGGCTGTGAACGTCTTCGCGCGCGCCGAAGGATATGACGAGCCTGCGCGTGGCAAGGAATTTTACAACAACTTGCGCCGCACGGTTTCCGCGTTGCCGGGCGTTCAATCGGTAACCCTGACTACGGATTTGCCGCTGTTGGGCTCGGGTATCATTCCCGTGCAAATGTCCGATAACCCCAAGCCAGTTCCAGTTGGCCATATAGTTGTCGATAATGCGTACTTTGCGACTATCGGTCTGCCGATCCTCGCCGGCCGAGCATTCGACGCCTCTGATCGTGAGAACGGGCCGCCCGTAGCCGTGATCAATCGCAAAATGGCGGAAATGTTTTGGCCAGGAAGGAGCGCTTTGGGCAAAACGGTGATGGTGGAAAAGCCCGCGCGGCAGATCACCGTTATCGGCGTCGCCGCCAATAGCAAGTACGACGACATCGATGAGGCCCCGCAGCCTTTTCTCTACTACGCTCTCAACCAGAACTACCGCGAAAGCATCAACGTGCTCGCCAGGACCCGCGGCGATCCGAAGCTTTGGCTTTCCGCCTTCCGCAAGTCGCTTCACGATCTGGGACTGAAGATCATGATCGACCCCATCGCGTTCGAGACCTGGGTCAACCTCAATCTGTTCGGCGAACGAATGACCGCGCTTGGCGTCGCGATCTTCAGCGCTCTGGGGTTGCTGCTTGCAATGATCGGCTTGCTAGGCGCCGTCTCCTATTCGGTGGGTGAGCGCAAAAAAGAGCTGGGCATCCGCGTAGCATTGGGCGCGCGCCCGGGACAACTCCTCGGGATGGTGTTGCGCCAGACGGCTGCGGTTGCCGGCGCGGGAATTGCTATCGGGGTTCTACTTGGCGTCGCCGCAACCGAGGCGCTTCAATCGCAGCTTTATCGCGTTGGCGCCGTCGAATGGACGGTCTTGCTGCCGGTTGGCGCCGCGATGATGGCGCTTTCGCTCGCGATGGCTTACGTTTCGGCGCGTCCGTGGTTGAAGGTCGATCCCATGGAGGCCGTGCGGCACGCTTGAATTGCACGCCATAATCTACCCATGCACCGCTTCGCCCTTGCCGCAATTCTCGTCGCCTCCTTCGAAGCCCTCGCTCAACCCGCCGCCGAACCTCCGCGCACCTGGATCGATCCCGATACAGGCCATCGCGTAGTCCGCCTCACCGACGAGCCCGGCAGCGCCAGCCTCTATTTCAACCAGAACGGTTACACCGCCGACGGCCGGAAGATGGTCTACACCACGCCCGACGGCATCTCCGCGCTCGATCTCCAAACGCACGCCACCAAGTCCATCGTCACCGGACGCGTGCGCGTCATCGTCACCGGCCGAAAGACACCAAACGTCTACTACATCAAGGATGGCGCGGTCTTCGCGACCAATGCCGATACAGGCGCTACGCGCGAAATCGCGAAGATGCCCCAGCGGAACTCGGCGTCGATCGCCACTGTTAACGCCGATGAAACCCTGCTCGCCGGAACCTACATTGAAACCGATGGCGGCGCCGACTACAACGCAAATCGCCCGCAAACGCCGCAGCAACTCATTCAGCCCCTGAACAAGGGTCAGATGATGGAAGCCACGCTCGCGGCCCGCTTGCCGCGCGCCCTCTTCACGATCGATGCACACACCGGCGAGACCAAGGTGATTCACCGCTCCACCGACTGGCTCAATCACCTGGAATTCTCGCCCACCGATCCCGACGCTGCTGATGTTCTGCCACGAAGGACCGTGGCACAAAGTGGATCGCATCTGGACCATGCATGCCGACGGGTCGCACGTCACGCAGATCCACAAGCGGACGATGGCGATGGAGATCTTCGGCCACGAATTCTGGAGCGCCGACGGCAAGACCATCTGGTACGACCTGCAAACTCCGCGCAGCGAAGTCTTCTGGCTGGCCGGCTACAACGTCGAAACCGGCGAGCGCACCTGGTATCACCTGGAGCGCAACGAGTGGTCGATCCACTTCAACGTCACCCGCGACGGCAAACTCTTCTGCGGCGACGGCGGCGACCCCGGGCAGGTGGCCAAAGCGCCGAACGGCCAGTGGATCTACCTATTCCGTCCCGAGCTAACCCGCGACGACAGCACCCTGGGCGACAGGACTCATCCAGCCGGGCGTCCTCCGCGCCGAGAAGCTGGTGAACATGGCGAAGCACGAGTATCATCTGGAGCCGAACGTCAGCTTCACGCCGGACCAGAAGTGGGTGGTCTTCCGCTCGAATATGTTCGGCGCGACTTATGCGTTTGCGGTGGAAGTGGCGAAGGCGCGGTGAACCGCCGGAGACTTGTTGCACGTCGAACAAAAGTGTTCGAGAATGAGAAACGGTGAACGGCAGCGAGTTTCTGCGCAAAGCAAAACGATTTGCGAGAAAGAGGGATCTCACATACCGGTGGCGCCCGGAACGCGGTGTAGGTAGCCACGGCACGTTATACGTCGGTGAGAAGTACACGGTCGTTAAAGACCTCAGAAAGGACTTGGAGCCGGCCTGTTAGCCGACATGTGCAAACAGCTTGGTATCTCGAAGGAGGATCTGTAATGTTTACCGCTAGTTACCCGGCTGCAATTCTACCCGAAGCTTCGGGATCCGGCTTTCATGTTCGCTTTCCCGATCTTCCAGAGGCCCTGACCGGCGGCGACAACTTGGAGGACACTCTCGCACAGGCCGCCGACTGTCTGGCTGAGGCGATTGCCGGTCGAATTGCGCGCGGCGAGCAAATTCCGCCGCCTTCGGCGCCTAAACGACGGCAGCGAATGATCGGCGTTCCGATTTACCTTGCTCCTAAACTCGCGCTCTATTTAACGATGCGCGAGCGCGGTATGCGCAACACGGAACTCGCCCGGCGTCTCGGCGTGAGCGAAACGGTAATCCGCCGCATGTTGAATCCGAAACACGCCAGCAAGCCTCAAAATATTCAGGCGGCGCTAATCGCCCTGGGTAAGCGAATCGTGGTGACTTTTGAAGACGCGGCCTAACTAACCAGCGCCGCCCCCACCCGCTGCTGCATAGCCGCCCAAGGTCCCGGCATGTCCGGCGCGCTCGCCGTTTCGCCCGTCCTGCGAATCGCGCGCAGCAGATCGAGCGCCTCCGGTAGTGCGAATTGCTCGCCGATAAACGACGACACAAACCGCCCGCCGCGAATCTCGCCCCGCGATTCCATCCTTCGTAGCTCGATCAGCAAATCGCGCCACGCAGGGGCCAGCGGCTCGCGGGCGGCGACATCGCGAAACACTACGCCCCAGCGTGTCAGCAATTGCCGCGCAAACGCGGCGGGGTTGCCGTCCGGGGCCGCTTCCGTGTGGCGCAGTATGGCCCATCGTCCCGGCGCATGGCGCGGACGCGCAGTCCGGCTCTTGCCCTCTCCCCGCCGCCGCTTCGGATCGAGCAGCGCGCGCAGGTTTTCAAATCCATCGGCGGTAACCAATCCCGCTGTCACCAGTTCCCACAGCCCGTCTTCCACTTCGCTCGCCAACCGTCCCGTGGCGCGCGTCAAATCGGCGAAGAAGCTTGCGCCGCGCGTTTCCAGCACAGCCAATAATTCCTGTGCCGGATGCGAAAGCGAATCCTTTGGTGAAGGCTGCGGCGTCGCCAGCAGCCACCCGGCATCGTCGCGCAGGAAGATCGCGAGCGGCGCTACGCGGGTGGGGCGGACGCGGCGGCGTTCGTCTTCTTCGCGTTCGAATGCCGGATGCGGCGAGAGCCGCCCCCAACTAACTTCGCCTGCGAGGCAAAGCGCATCCAGATACTCCGGATCGTAATTCGCGATCCGCCGCGGCAGCACTTCGGCTTCCCACGCCGCCGCCGGAAACTCGGATCCCTGAAGCTGCTTGATGATCTGGAGCGTCCCATCCACGCCATGCAACTGGCTGCCCGGCGAAAGGTGCTGCCAACGATGCAGGAACGCGAAAAACTCCGCCGTCGTTACCGGCTCGATCTCCCGCCGCAACCGCCCGATAGTTAGCCGGTGAATGCGCGCCAGTAATCGCCGATGGCACCATTCGATCTCGGCATTCGCGTCGCGCGTCGTAAACCGTCCGCGCAGAATCTGCCCTTCAGCTTCCAGTTGCCCGAGTCCCTGGTCCACCAAATCGCGCGGCATCGCTAAATCGCGCGCCAGTTCCGATGCGCGCAACGGACACGTGCATTCGAACCATCCGCGCAGAATTTCCGCCGCGCAACGCTCCGGCGTCTGGGGAATCGCGCGTGTCGATGCCGGCGCTGCAATTTCAGGTTCGAACCTCGCGTCCGGATACGCCACGCGCACCAGATTAAGCCGCTCGGCCACCACCCAAAACACGCGCGCGTGGCCGCCAGAGCCAGCCGGCGCCGTCATAATAGTCGCGCGCCGCCGCGCCGCGAGTTCATCGAACATCAGCGCCAATTCGCCCTCTGCAACCGGCATCACGCCAAGCCCCAGCAGTGCCTCGTGCAGTTCGTCGGCGTCACGAATCGCCGGCCACGCCTCGGTGGCTACCGTCGCAATGGCCTCCGGATCGAGCGCTCCTGCCCCCTCGCTCGAAAAATCCGTACGCAGCGTGCCGCGCAACTGTACCGCGCGCGCCCGCCGTTCCTCGAGCGGCGCGTCGTCCAGATAAGCGTACGGATTCGCATTCAAGATTTCATGCGAAAACGGCGATGGCTCCGCCGTATCGATCGCGACCCGCTCGATCGTCCCATCGCGCAACCCGGTCAGAACCGCGCGCAGGCTATCGACATCCATCGCCTCGTGGAGGCAATTCTCGATAGTTTCGCTCACCAGCGGATGATCGGGAATTCGAATCTCTTCCGTCAAATTCTCCGGGCACGCCGCCAGGTCCGGAAACACGGCCGCCATCAAGTCGTCGGCTTTCATGCGTTGAATCGGCGGTGGAACCTTTTTTCCGTACTGAAATCGCGGAATCGCCAGCGCGCGGTTCGCGTTCCAGCGCCAGCGCGCCGTAAACATCGGCGCCGTGATTAGGGCATGCGTTAGCACATCCTCCACGGTTTCGGGCCGAAGAAATTCGAACACCGCTTCGAGCGGAAACGAATGCTGCTCGCCCAGCGAAATGTTGATGCCGTTGTCCGTCGCCGCCGCCTGCAATTCGAAATTGAACGACCGGCAGAACCGCTTACGCAGCGCCAGTCCCCACGCGCGATTGATGCGCGCCCCGAACGGCGCGTGGATCACCAACTGCATGCCGCCGCCTTCGTCGAAGAAGCGCTCGGCGACGATGCGCCTGTCCGTGGGCAGCGCGCCCAGCGCCGCGCGGCCGGCGCGCACGTAGATCGATGCCTGCTCCGCCCCACGCCGATCGAGCCCGCAATCGCGCATCAGCCATTCAATCGATGGATCGCGCACAATGTCTTCGCGCAGCTTTCCTATTTCGCGCGAAAGCTCGAGCGTCCGCCCCGGCGCCTCGCCGTTCCAAAACGGAATCGAAGGCGGCGCGCCGTGCGCGTCCTCCACGCGCACCCGCCCTTGCTCTACGCGCTTGATGCGCCACGAAGTCGTGCCCAGGAGAAACACATCGCCCGCCAGGCTCTCGACGGCAAAATCTTCATCCAGCGTGCCCACCGTCGTGCCTTCCGGTTCGGCGACCACCAAATACTGCGCCGTCTCCGGAATCGCGCCGCCCGATGTGATCGCTGTCAATCGCGCTCCGCGGCGCGCGCGCACGCGCCCGTTGACCGCATCGCGATGCAGATACGCGCCCGCGCGCCCGCGCGACGTGGAGATGCCTTCGGCCAGCGTCTCCAACACCGCGGTGAATTCGCTGCGCTCCAGCGTGCGGTACGGCCACGCGGTGCGCATCAAATCGAACAGCTCGTCTTCGCCGATGTCTTCCGTTGACGCGCACACCGCCACCATCTGCTGCGCCAGGATGTCGAGCGGATTCTGCGGGATCTCGATCTTGTCCAACTCCCCCGACCGAATCGCGCGCACCAGCGCCGCGCATTCGATCAACTCATCGCGCGTCGTCACGAACAGCCGGCCCTTCGGCAGCGCGCCCACCCAGTGCCCTGCGCGTCCGATTCGCTGCAGCGCCACTGCGATCGAACGCGGCGAGCCGATCTGGCACACCAGGTCCACCGAACCGATATCGATGCCCAATTCGAGCGATGCTGTCGCCACCACCGCCTTCAATTGGCCGCTCTTGAGACGGCTTTCCGCTTCGAGCCGCAGCTTGCGTGAAAGGCTTCCGTGATGCGGAAGTACCGCATCCTCGCCCAGTCGCTCCTGAAGATGATGCGCCACGCGCTCCGCCAGACGCCGCGTGTTGACGAACACCAGCGTAGTGCGGTTCTGCTGGATCAGTTCCGCCGTGCGGTCGTAGATCTCGCCCCACATCTCGTTGCTCGCCACCGGACCCAGTTCGTCGCGCGGCGATTCAATCGAGATCTCCATTTCCCGCCGGTGGCCAACGTTCACGATCGGAACGTCCGGCCCCAAAAACTTCGCCACGTCCTCGATCGGTTTCACCGTAGCTGAAAGCCCGATGCGCTGCGGCCGCCGCCCTCCGTGCTGCGCTACCAGATGATCCAGCCTCGCCAACGAGAGAGCCAGATGCGACCCGCGCTTATCGTCCGCCACAGCGTGGATCTCGTCCACGATCACTGTTCGCACGCCCTTCAGCATTTCCCGCGGCCGCGTTGAGGTGAGCAAGATGTAGAGCGATTCCGGCGTGGTCACCAGAATGTGCGGGTGCACGCGCGTCATATGTTGCCGCTCAGCCTGCGGCGTATCGCCCGTACGCAGGGCCGTGCGGATCGGCGCGAGCTTCACGAATCGCTTTACTGCGAGCTGCGAGATCTCGGCCAGCGGCACTTCGAGATTCTTGTGAACGTCGTTACTCAGCGCTTTGAGTGGCGAGATATAAAGGACCTGCGTCTCTTCGGGAAGCGTCCCCACCCGCGCCTGGCGAAACAGGTCGTCGATGCACACCAGAAACGCCGCAAGCGTTTTTCCGGAGCCCGTAGGCGCCGATATCAGCGCATCGCGGCCCGCCCGAATAAGCGGCCACCCCTGTACCTGCGGCTCGGTAGGCTTGCCGAAACGCTCCACGAACCATTCCGCGATAAGAGGATCGAAGGAAGAGAGCACCTGATGATATTATAACTGGGCGAAGAAACTGCGAAAGCCAAGGAACTGGAGAATCGGGTGTCGAGCGCATGATGTCACATCTCCAAACCTCCGCCCTCTCCGTGGTCTCAGGTTTTGACCTTCGGTTCGCCACACCCGTCCCGCTGTCCCTACGGCTGACGAATCCCCCAGGAAACGCCTCTTATCTCTGCGCCTCGGCGTCTCTGCGTCAAAATCGCGCCGCCAAACCCCTTACACCATCCACCCGTCGAGCCTGTCCTGCTTTCGCCCAGCCGGTCCCACAACCGGACACCGCCGACTTCGTCGCTAACCGATTTTCCCTTGTTACGTCATAGTGTTACGCCGACGCGACAATTGGCAGGAGCCGTGCCCTTTTGAAGGCCCGGAATCCAAATGGACATACAGCGCAAAAATGTCGGCAGAAAAAAGGCCATCCGATGGGCGGTCGCCGTCGTTATTATTGCAGGCGTAATCGGTGGTACCACGATGGCGCTCGGCAAATTGAAGCCGGCGGCGCCCGGAGTTCCCGGGTCCACGCTCTGGCCTGGAACCGTCAAGCGGGGTCCGATGGTGCTTGAAGTGAGTGGAATCGGCACGCTGGTTCCCGAGGATACGATGGTGATTCCAGCGCAAACGGCGGGTCGCATCGAGCGGATCATAATCCAGCCGGGCAACCCCGTGCGCGCCGATTCGGTAGTAATGATTCTTTCCAGCCCCGAACTGGAATCGCAAACCCGCGACGCCGAAAGCCTCATTCGCGGCGCCCAGGCGGACTATCAGACGCTGAAGGCGACGCTGCAAAAGGCGCAGCTCGATCTGCAGGCGCAAGCTTCGCAGACGGCGGCCGATTTGGCTACAGCGCGTCTGCAGGCGGACCGCGACCAGCAGCTTTTGAAGAACGGACTCATCTCGGATATCGACGCGAAGATCTCCGCCGAGAAAGCGAGTCAGCTGCAAAAACAGTACGAGTTTCAGCAACAGCGGGTGGAAGTGACGAAATCGGCCGACGAATCGCAGTTGGCGGCGCAGCAGACACGCGTGGAGCAGTACCGCGGGCAATATGAATTGAAAAAGAGCCAGGTGGATCAGCTTAAGGTGCGCGCTGGATTTGACGGCATGCTGGAAGCGCTGGCAACTCCGGTGGAAGCCGGACAGAACGTGATCGCGGGGACGCCGCTAGGCAAGGTGGCGCAGCCGACTCACCTCAAAGCGGAGTTAAAGATTGCCGAAACGCAGGTGAAAGATGTCGCCATTGGGCAACTCGCGAGCATCGATACGCGTCTGAATGGAAACGGATCGAACGGATTGGTGGAAGGGCGCGTATCTAGAATCGATACCTCGATCATCAATGGAACGGTGACGGTGGATGTCGCGCTGCGTGGCGCGTTACCGCCGGGCGCGCGGCCCGATTTGAGCGTCGATGGAAAGATCGAACTTATGCGTCTCGCCGACGTAGTATATGTCGATCGCCCGGTTTTCGGTCAGCAGGATAGCACCGTGCAGCTTTTTAAATACGACCCGGATGGAAGATTCGCAGGTAAGGTCAAGGTAGCGTTCGGGCGCGCTTCGGTGAACACGATTGAGATCAAATCGGGATTGAACGTAGGGGACAAAGTAATTCTGTCGGATATGTCGGCTTACGACAATTACGACCGCATTAAAATAGAGTAAATTGAATAGATCCGAGGGGAAAGGGTAATCCAATGGACAATGGTTCGCAACCGTTGATCAAACTCGATCAGGTGAGCAAGGTTTTCGTAACGGATGAAGTGGAGACGCACGCGCTCGCGAGCATTCACTTCGAGGTGAAGCGGGGGGAATATCTCTCGATCTCGGGCCCGTCGGGCTGCGGCAAATCGACGCTGCTGGCGATTCTCGGCCTGCTGGATACGCCGTCGGACGGGGTGTACTCCTTGAATGGAAAGTCCGTCACAGGGTTGAAGCTTTCTGAGCGCGCCCGTATCCGCAACCGCGAGATCGGCTTCATTTTTCAGGCGTTCAACCTGATTGGCGATCTTACGGTGTATGAGAACGTCGAGCTCCCGCTCACGTATCGGGGAATGCCCTCTAGCGAACGGAAGCGGCGCGTGCAGGAAGCGCTTGAGCGCGTCGGCATGTCTCACCGCATGAAGCACTATCCATCGCAGCTTTCCGGCGGTCAGCAGCAGCGCGTCGCTGTGGCGCGGGCACTGAGCGGAGATCCCCTGATCCTGCTCGCGGATGAACCCACCGGAAACCTGGATTCGGCGAATGGCGAAGCCGTGATGAACCTGCTCAAGGAATTGCACGCGGCCGGTTCGACCATCTGCATGGTGACGCATGATCCGCGGTACGCCGAATTTGCGGACCGCACTATTCGTCTATTCGACGGCAGAATCGTGGAAACCACGGAATCCGCCGCCAAACACTAACGCACCTTTTGCTGTCGCTCCTGGGCGCGGCGCCGGGTTGTCCCGGCCGCCGCCGGTGGGAGTTGTTGTCGAGGCGACCCGATGTCTGCATTACGGTACGGTATTTGTCTACTGTTGTTGGGATCAGTGGGTAGTAGCTCGCTTTGTGCCAATGTTCTGGCGAATCCGCGGGTGGAGTTCCGGCAGTTTTTCGCGCTGGGACCTAACGGTCGCGTGACCATAGAAAATCAATACGGGAACGTCAGCATTGTGGCGTGGGATCGCGACGACGTGCTGGTGGAAGCTGTGAAGCAGGCAGCCGATTCGCGTCACGTAGATGATGCGCGAATCGTAGTGGAACCGGCCGATGGCGCGCTTTCCATTCGAACCCAGTACGCTGGTGCGGTTACCGGGCATCCAGCCAAGGTGGAATACCGCATCACGGTGCCGCGCTCCACGAATCTCGAAGACGTCAAGCTCGGTAATGGTGGCTTAGTCATTAGCGGCATCTCAGGGCCTGTAAAAGCATCTTCGGTGAACGGCAGCATAAAGGCGCAGAAGCTGGAAGGACGCGCGGAACTCTCCACGGTCAATGGGCAGCTCGAAGCCGACTTCGAACGTGTGCGGCCGGCGGACGCGATTGTTTTGCGGTCGGTCAACGGGCCAATCCGGCTCTTATTGCCAGGCGGCGCGCATGCCAGCCTGAGCGCCAGAAACGTGAGCGGGGGCATCGATTCCGAATTCGGGCATCCATCGCGCGTGAATGGGGCGCAGCAGCTTGTCGTGCGCGGCGTTGGAGCGAAGATCCGTCTGGATAACGTGAACGGCGGGATTTCGATTCACTCCACGTGGAGCCGGCACGGGAATCCCGGAACCGAGTTGTAGAAGTGGTATCCTGACCCCATCGCGATTCCTATTCAGGCCCAGCCGGCAATTGCTCAACGCACCTTGCGCCGCGTAACGCGGCGCTTGATGCCGTTTCTTTTCCTGCTGTACATCATCGCCTACATCGACCGCATCAACATCGGCTTCGCCGGTTTGCAGATGACGTCGGAGTTGCATTTTTCCAACTCCGTCTTCGGTTTCGGCTCCGGCATTTTCTTCGCGGGCTATGCGCTGCTCGGCATCCCCGGCGCGGTGTTGATTGAGCGATGGAGCGCGCGCAAAGCTATCGCCGTCACCATGCTGGTGTGGGGCTGTGTGGCATCGGCGACCGGCCTGATCCATTCGGCGCCGCAATTTTATGCGATGCGCGTGTTGCTCGGCATCACCGAAGCGGGCTTCTTTCCGGGCGTAATCGGCTACCTTTGCCATTGGTACCGCAAGGAAGATCGCGCCAAGGCGGTGGCGATGTTCATGGCCGCGAGCCCGGTCTCGCAAGTTATCGCATCGCCGATTTCCGCCGCGCTGCTCAAGGTGACGTGGGGCGGATTGATGGGGTGGCGATGGCTCCTGATTCTCGAGGGCGTACCTGCGGTCATTGCGGGCGTGCTGAGCTATTTCTATCTTGCCGACCGGCCGCGCGATGCGAAGTGGCTAAATACGGATGAACGCGAGTGGCTCGCCGGCGAACTAGAACGCGAACATGCCGGCAAAGGCCCGCGTGCGCGCATGCGATTGATCGATGCCCTGCGGCACCGCGACGTAATCCTGCTTGCGCTGGTCTATTTCGGCAGTACGTGCGGAACCTACGGCTTGGGCCTGTGGATGCCTAAGATCATCCAAAAGCTGGGGAGTTTGAGTGCGGTGAAATCGGCGCTGCTGGCGGGAATTCCGGCCATCGCGGCCATCCCGGCCATGTTGCTCAACGGCTGGCACTCCGATAGCACGGGAGAGCGCCGATGGCACACGGCTATGCCGCGGATCATCGCTGCTGCGGCGTTGGCCGCCATCGCAGTATTCCCCGTCAGCGTGCCGGTCAGTCTCGCGTTGCTCGCGCTCTCCCTCGCTGGGATCCTTGCCGGCTTCCCGCCCCTGTGGGCGATTCCGAGCAGCTTCCTTGGCCCCGCCGCAGCCGCGGCCAGCATCGGGTTGATCAATTCGTTTGGCAACTTAGGCGGATTCGCCGGGCCGTATCTGATTGGAAGGTTTAGTCAGGGGTCGGGCGATTTCACGGGCGGCATGTGGTTTATTTCGATTGCCGCGTTGAGCTCGTCGGTGGTGGTGCTGCTAGTAAGGAAACGGCCCGTGTAGAAGCTATCGGCATTCAGCCATCAGCTTTTGGCCGGCGAAGCCGGCTCATCGCCTTAGCTGATCGCTGATTGCCGATCGCTGACAGCTTGTAAGAAATCGAAATCGCAGCCCAGGTGTGCTTGCGTCACGTGATCGAGGAACAGCCGTCCATAGCCGCGGGTATAGTGCGGCTTCGGCGTTTGAAATTCCCGCAGACGCGCGGCGATCTCGTCGGCCGGAACGCACAGTTCCAGCTTCCGCGCGTGAACGTCGAGCTCGATTTCATCGCCCGTCCGCGCCGCGGCAAGCGGGCCTCCAATGGCGGATTCCGGAGTTACGTGTAGTACTACGGTCCCGAAAGATGTCCCGCTCATGCGCGCATCGGAGATGCGGACCATATCCGTAATGCCTTGGTTGAGTAGCTTCTTCGGCATGGGAATCTGTCCCCACTCGGGCATTCCAGGGCCGCCTTTCGGACCGCAACTGCGCATCACAAGAATGGTGTCGCGATCTACCGGCAGATCGTCGCTATCGATGCGCGCCTGCATTTCGTCGCGATTCTCGAAGACCAGCGCGCGCCCGCGATGCGCCAGCAGATGCGGGGATGCGGCCGTCTGCTTGATGACCGCGCCATCTGGCGCGAGGTTGCCATAGAGGATCGCGATGCCGCCTTCGGCATCGAGCGGCGTCGCGCGCGGGCGAATCACGGAATCGTTTTGTCCCGCGGCGGCGGCGATATTTTCGCCGATGGTCTTGCCGTTGACGGTGAGACAGTCGCCATCGAGCAGATCGGCCACGCGGTTCATTACCGCCGGAACGCCGCCCGCGTTGAACAGATCTTCCATCAAAAACTCGCCCGATGGCTTGACGTTCACAATGCACGGGGTACGGCGCGAGATGCGGTCGAAATCGGCGAGCGTAAGAGGAATACCGAGGCGGCCTGCAATCGCGATGAGATGGATCACGGCGTTCGTCGATCCGCCGAGCGCCATCAACGTCGTGACCGCGTTCTCGAACGCGGCGCGCGTCATGATGCGCGAGGGGCGCAGATCGGCATCGATCATCTGGACGATGCGGCGGCCGCTCAATTCGGCAATGGCCATGCGGCGCGCGTCAGGCGCGGGGATGTTGGCGCATCCGGGCAGTGTCATACCGATCGCTTCGGCCAGACTCGTCATGGTAGACGCGGTCCCCATCACTGTGCAATGGCCGGCGGTGCGCGCGATGCAGCCTTCGATCTCGCATAACTCATCTTCGCTGAGGCGGCCCGTGCGATAGAGGTCGAAGAGCTTGCGGCCATCTGTGCCGCTGCCGAGCGCTTTGCCGCGCCATTGGCCGGCGATCATCGGTCCGCCTGTGACGAAGATAGAGGGCAGATCTGCGCTGGCGGCGCCCATGAGTTGCGCGGGCGTAGTCTTATCGCAGCCGCAAAGCAGCACGACGCCATCGAGCGGATTGGCGCGGATGGATTCCTCCACGTCCATCGCCATCAGGTTGCGAAAGAGCATGCTGGTCGGCTTCATGTACATTTCGCCCAACGAGATGGTTGGAAATTCCAGCGGTACGCCCCCGGCTGCGATCACGCCGCGCTTCACGGCCGTCGCTACGTCGCGCAGGTGGACGTTGCAGTTGTTCAGCTCGCTCCACGAATTGCAAATTCCTATGACGGGCTTGCCGTCGAAAACGTCGGCGGGAAATCCCTCCGAGCGGAGCCAGGCGCGGCGGGAGAATCCGTAATATCCCGGCGCGCGAAACCATTCACTGCTGCGTCTGTTTTTGGGAGTCATGCCGTCCTACTTCTTCGCTGTCGGAGCCGCAACCGCCGGAACCCCCTGATCGTGAACCAGCTTATTGAACGCCGCCAGATCCGCGCCCATCAGATTATCCAGCGTCTTCAAATCCGCGTTCACCTTGGTCGCCAGATCTTCGTAGACCATGTACGATTGCGATGTCGGCGGATTGTCCGAACTTTCCACCTCCCCATCACGTAGGCCAGCTTGTTATTGAGCTTGATCGGGAAATTCAGCGGATCTTCGCTGGCGCGGTTCTTCGTCTGGTAGAGATCCTCTTCCACGGTGGTCAGTTTCGCCGTCCAGCGCCTTGGCCGCATCGGCGACACGCTTGTCGTCGCGCTTGGCGTATTCGTCGAGTTGCTTGCGCACCTCGCGAATGCGGATCACGGCCTCGTTCGTGGCCGGTAAGCTTGTCGCGAATTTGCAGCGCCAGCGAAAACTGCTTGGCGTAATCCTCGGGCGTGGTATCCAGGCGCGGGTCCTTCTTGATGGCGAAGTTCTGCGTCTGCGTTTTGCCATCCACCGTAAGGCGCACTTGATACTTGCCCGGCGCGGCCAGCGGCCCGGTGACGCTGCCGGCCCACATGATGAGGCCCGGGAAACGTCGTCGCATCGGGATAGCGCATGTTCCACACGAAGCGGTTCAATCCGGGCTGCGGCGGGCACGCGCGGGCCGGCGCTGAGCCGCGGAACGGATTCGCCTCCGCTTCGCACAACCGGACCTTCGGCTGGACGCTTCGGAGCGCGGCTGGAGAACTTCGTGCACCAGCTTGCCCGTGCCATCGAGGAACTCGAGCGTCACTTCGCCCTGCGGACGGTCCTTCAGCCAGTACTGCACCACCACGCCGCCCGGCGGATTCTCGCCCACCGCGCCGCCGCCGCGCACCGCCGCCGCCGCGGCCGCCGCCGATGCGATACGTGTCTTTCGGCTGGAACAGGTGCGCATCTTCCGTAGGTGCGCCGCCGTTCAATTGGTACAGCAGCGGCAGATCGTCGAAGACCCAGAACGCGCGGCCCTGCGTCGCGATCACCAGCTCCTTCTCGCGCTTATGAAACGCCACGTCGGTGATGGGCACGATCGGCAGGTTCAACTGGAACGATTTCCAGTTCGCGCCATCGTCGAACGAAATGTAGAGTCCGAATTCCGTGCCCGCGACCAGCAGACCCGCGCTGGTTCGGATCTTCCCTCACCACGCGCGTGAAGTGCCGCTCCGGAATGCCGTTGACGATCTTCGTCCACGTCTTGCCGTAATCGTTGGTCTTGAACAGGTACGGCCGGAAATCGTCGAGCTTGTACGTCGTCGCCGCCACATAGGCCGTGCCGGCGTCGAACGTGCGAGGCGTCGATCGAGTTGATCTGGATCCACTCCGGCATGCCCTTCGGCGTCACGTTCTCCCAGTTCTTGCCGCCGTCGCGCGTGACCTGCACCAGGCCATCGTCCGAGCCCGCCCAGATCACGCCCTTCGTGACCGGCGATTCGTTGAAGGTGAAGATGGTGTCGTAGTACTCGATGCGGTGTTGTCCTGCGTGATCGGGCCCGCCGGAAGAGCCTGCTTCGATTTATCGTTGCGCGTCAGATCGGGGCTGATCGACTTCCCAGCTCTGCCCTTCGTTGGTGGTCTTCATCAGCACGTTCGAGCCGATGTACAGCGTCTTCGGATCGTGCGGCGAAAACGCGATCGGAAAGCTCCACTGGAAGCGGTACTTCAGCGCATCGGCGCCGTAGCCCATGGGGTTGTCGGGCCACGCGTTGATGTTGCGCATCTGGCCGGTGCGATGGTCCTGGCGGGTGATCAGGTTGCCGTAGGAGCCGGCGTAAACGATCTGCGAATTGCGCGGATCGGGCGCGATCCAGCCGCTTTCGCCGCCGCCCACGTCGTACCAGTCGTTGCGCGGTGATGCCGCCGCCGGTGGTGCGGCTGGCGATGCGCACGGTGGTGTTGTCCTGCTGCGCGCCGTAGACGTGATACGGGAAATCGTTGTCGAGCGCCACGCGGTAGAACTGCGCGGTGGGCTGATTGTCCTACGGTGGACCAGGTCGTGCCCGCCGTCGATGCGTGATGGTGGCGCCGCCGTCGTTGCTTCGATCATGCGCTGCGGATCGTTCGGGCGCGATCCACAGATCGTGATTGTCGCCGTGCGGCGGGCGCACCGTGCTGGAAGGTGCGGCCGCCGTCGATCGAATGGAACATGCCGACGTTCAGCACGTACACCGTCGTCCGGCGTTCTTCGGGTCGGCGAAGATGTGCGAGTAATACCAGGCGCGCTGGCGCAGATCGTTCTCGCGAGTTCATGCTTGGTCCAGTGTGCGGCCGCCGTTGTCGGAGCGGAACACGCCGCCGTCGGCCGCTTCCACGATCGCCCACACGCGCTCGGGATTGGCCGGCGAAACGGTGACGCCGATGCGGCCCTGCACGCCGCGCGGCATGCCGGGCGCGTGCGAAAGATCCTGTCCAGGTATCGCCGCCATCGGTCGATCTTCCAAAGGCCGCTGCCGGGGCCGCCGCTATCCATGCGCCACGGCTTGCGGCTGACCTGCCAGAAGCCGGCGTAGAGCACGCGCGGATTGGACGGGTCCATCGCGAGATCCGACCGCGCCCGCGTTCGGTGCCGCGCGTCAGCACCTGCTTCCAGGTCTGCGCCGCCATCGGTGGTGCGATAGACGCCGCGCTCGTCGTTCGGCCCCCAGAGATGCCCCAGCGCCGCCACATAAACGATGTCCGGATTCTTGGGATGCACGACGCACCGCGCCGATGTGGTACGTCTGCTGCGAGACCGACATTGCGCCAGGTCGTGCCGCCATCGGTGGATTTGTAGACGCCGTCGCCGTTCGAGGCGTTGCCGCGCACGCAGGCCTCGCCCATCCCGACGTAGATCATGTTGGGGTCGGAATCGGCCACCGCGATCGCGCCCACCGAGCCGGTCTTGAAGAGGCCGTCGGAAATCGGAATCCAGGAAAGTCCGCGTCGGTGGTCTTCCAGACGCCGCCGCCGGTCGCGCCGAAGTAATAGGTCTTGGGCTCGGAGGGAACGCCCGCCACAGCCACTGAGCGGCCGCCGCGAAATGGTCCGATCAGACGGAAGCGCAGGTCGCGCAGCAGCGGATTATCCAGAGGCTGTTGCGCAAACAGAAAGGCGGAAAGAAGAACGGGTATGGCGACAAGAACGGGGCGGTGCAGCTTCATACATGGGGCATGTTAACACCGCTAACACCGCACGACGAAGGCTATAGTAGATCACTCGAAAAGCAGCGTTCGAACAAAGCTCCGCCACTTAAGAGAGGAAACGCTCACCGCGCACTATTCGCGAGGCAACTCTGAAAGTTAGGCTGCGCCTTTGGTGGCGAAACCCTTGGCTTTCTTATAAGCTTCCTGAAGTATACTGACGGCGGAGGCGGAAACCCGCACTTTATCCGGGTCGGTTCGGTGGCCGGGCAGCTTAGAATCGATGAACTTCATTCGAAACAGCTGATTTTCCACCATCTCGAGGAGAGCTTGAGCTTCTTCGACCGTAAATTTCACTGACAGCGAAGGCGTTGAAGGCATTTATATATCTATCCTAACACAAAGGCAGTGGGAACCGTCGAAATCGAGAGAGATAGACCGCTGACCTGCTACTAACGAAGCTAGGCGGCGCCTGCAGGCTCTTTCGCTGCTGCTTTCAGTTTCTTACGCAGCTCCTGCATTCGCTCACGCGCCGCGACTCTTTGCTTGCGGCGCCGGTGAAAGCGCGCTTTATCTCCATTGATGGCAGACATTAGGCCTCAAGAGTAGCAGAAATTAGGCGGCAGCGCCGGTATTACTGCTAAAATTATAGTATTCATTTAACCCATCCGGGTTAAGTTCGAGGAGGCAACTAGCCATCGCTACCCGATCACGTACTTCATCCCAGAAACGTCAAAAAGAGATTTCCCGCATGGAGAAGCAACGCGCCAAGGCTGCGGAACGGGCTCGGCGCAAGATAGAGCGCGAAGCTAACCCGACGGGGTATGTCATTGAAGCTTTCGATCCCGACGCAGAAGCCGACGAAGCTTCAGAAGCGGAAGGCCCCGAGACTCAGACGCCGGAGCGTTAGCATCTTTCGGACGCTCCGCTGATTAGCTGATCGCAGCGGAATTGGAGTTGGAATAGCTTGAAGCGGCCCCGAAACCGGCGGGCAGGCGCACAACGTCTTTCCTATCTGCACGCAACCCTTGCGCTTGCCGCTCTGATTTCCGGTTGCGCCCACAAGAAGCACGCACGAAAAATCCCCCCGCCACCTCCGCCCCCAGCGGCCCGGCACTCTACCGCGCCGCCGGCAGCGCCTCCAACTCCAGGGACTACCGAAACCGGCATTGCCAGTTGGTATGGCCACCCTTACCACGGCCGCCGAGCCGCCGATGGCGAGATTTACGACATGGAAACCCTGGTTGCGGCGCATCGCACTCTCCCCTTCAACACCTGGGTGCGGGTATACGACCTCGATAACGGAAAAACCGTCGACGTCCGCATCATCGACCGCGGCCCATTTGTGGATGGCCGCATTATCGATCTCTCCCACGCCGCGGCCAACAGCCATCGAGATGATCGGACCTGGTATCGCCAACGTACGCGTCGAGATCCTCGAAGGCTCCTCAACCGATTGCAACCGGGATATTTGCCGTTCAGGTCGGTGCTTACCTCGATCGCGATAATGCCGAGCGAACGCGCCGTGAAATGCAGCCTTACGGTGAATCCCGCGTCATGCTGGAAAAGGGTTTCTGGCGCGTTTTGGTCGGCCGCGAAGCCACTGAAGATGCCGCCGAGGCCCTGGCGGCCAAAGATCCGCCAGAATTCTCCTGAGAAAAAGAGCGCCTTCGTCGTACGAATTGAAGGGACCACTTAAAGCAAAGTTCCCTCGATTCGTACGGAGGGGAAAATCTTGACCAACTGCTCGGTCCCGGCTCTCATCCACGGCTTGGTGGGTGATTCACCGGAAATCCGCGCTGTCCGGCGTCTCATCGACAAAGCCGCGCGCCACCGCTTACCAGTGATGCTGCTGGGCGAAAGCGGATCGGGGAAGGAAGTGGTGGCCCAGGCAATCCACAACGCCAACCCACGAGGGCGATTTGTGCCAATCGATTGTGGATCGCTGGTGGGCACACTCATGGAGAGCGAACTCTTCGGGCACGCCAAAGGTTCGTTCAGCGGCGCGATCGAGAACAAGAAAGGCCTGGTGGAACTCGCCGATGGGGGTACCGCGTTCTTCGACGAGATCGGTGACCTGCCGCTTGACATGCAGGTCAAGCTGCTGCGTCTTGTCCAGGAGAAGGAATTCCGCGCGGTTGGCTCGCTGCAGTGGAAGCGGGTTGACCTTAGGATTATTGCCGCAACCCACCGCGATCTCAAGGCGGAGGTCGCAAATGGACGCTTTCGATTGGACCTCTACTATCGCCTCAACGTATTTTCGATGAGACTGCCTCCGCTGCGCGACCGTAAGGAGGATATTCCGCTGCTGATCGAACATTTCCTTCTCTCGGCGCGCGAGAGCGGATTGCCCGACTTTCGACCCAATCCCGAAACTCTCGCCACACTGCTCGCCTACGACTGGCCCGGTAATGTCCGCGAACTGAAACACTGCATCGACCGCATGGCGGCAATGTCGTCGGCGGGCGGTGCTGAGAGTGCCTTGCCCTCCGCGCTCGATCAGACCCGCGGAGCAGTAACGCTGCAGCACTACCACAACGACCGCGACGGCCAAGCCCTGCACGAGGAATTTCACCCCCGCGCCGCACCCGTGATATCCATCCCGGAAAGCGAGAAGCTGGCCATCGTGCGGGCACTGGCGTCTACGCACGGTGAGCGCGGCCGAGCGGCGGCGATCCTGGGAATTGGGCGCACCACGCTCTACCGCAAGATGAAACAATACGGACTGGATTGATTGCGCTCGATGCCACATACAGTCTCGACCCATCGCCCTCGGGCGTAGCCGTCTACTCGCGGGAGATCTTGTACGGCTTGGCGCGCGCCCATCCCCAGACCGAGTTCGCGTTCTGCTATCGCCCACACCGCTTTCGCGCGTCGCGGATGGCGCCCCTTCCGCCTAATGCCCGCCGGCGGCTACTAGCGCCGGGGTTTGGCCTTTTCCACGGCCTTAACCAGCGCCTGCCACGCTGGTGGGCGGGGCCGAAGATCGCGACCTTCCACGATCTCTTCGTAATGACCGGTGAATATTCCACGCCCGAGTTTCGCGCGCGATTCGCAGAACAAGCGCGGGAGGCGGCGAAGCGGGCAACCGTGATAATCGCCGTCTCGGAATTCACGCGGGGCCAGGTGATCTCATTGCTGGGGGTCGATCCGTCGCGCGTGCGCGTGATTCACCACGGCGTGCGCGCGCTGCCTACCTGCTGCAACCCAGGCGCGCGAGAAGATCATCCTGAGCGCCGGCGCAATCCAGAGCGCGGAAGAACATCGCACGGCTGGTGGAAGCATTCGAAGCTGATCGACCCTTCATGGCGCCTCGTGCTGATCGGGTCGAACGGTTATGGTGCGGAGTGCGATTCACGCCCGCATCGCAGCCAGTCCCGTCCGCGAGCGCATTGCAGTCCTCGGATATGTCCCAGCGGAGGACTCGCAGCATGGTACGCGAGGGCGCAGGTGTTCGCCTTTCCCTCGCTCGACGAAGGCTTCGGCATGCCGGTGCTCGAAGCGATGGCCGCGGGCGCGCCTGTGCTTACATCCAATCGTTCCGCCCTGCCTGAAGTCGCAGGCGACGCCGCGCTGTTGATGGATCCGGAGAATCTGGACTCGCTCACAGATGGACTGCAGCGAGTGACGCGATGACGCCAGCCTACGCGCTCAACTGACGAAACGCGGTTTTGAACGCGCTCGGCTATTCTCTTGGGAAAAAGCGGTGGCGGAAACTTGGAAGTCTATCGCGAGGTGCTACGTAACGCGGCGTGCCCTTAACGCTCGTCGTCTACGGCAATTTTGAGCGCGCGCAGGAAGCGGTGGTCCTGGGAAGTGAATTTGATTTTGCCGGTGGCATCGAATGTCCGCTTGGGCTGCGGCTCTTCCTCGGCTACTTCCATCTCTTCGTCTTCGTCTTCGCTGTTCTCGTCGCGCCGGTTGAACCCTATCGTCGCCTCCAACACCAGAAAAACATCGTAACCGGCGCGTTTGATCTCGCCGATGGCCTCGGCAATCCTGTCGGATTCGGAAAGGGAATCGTTAATCGCGTTTCCCAGTTCCTGCATGAGGCGTTTCAATGGCTCATCCACAGATACTCCTAATTAGGCGGACGCACCCTGCGTTCCCGGCGTTCCCGGCCTTCCGTTCCACACCTGATTGTAGTGGAGGCGCCCCCTATTCACAAGCTAGCACACGAAGATTTATCGGCACGTAGAGACCCAGACGTTATAGGCCCTCGCAGCCTTTTGTTACGATGGCCTTGTGTGGAACGCGCGCAGCGGGCGCCAAGCCGGAATGTTTCTGAAACATGTGCTTCCCGCTATCGTCAAACCGGCGCACGCCCTTTGGAATGAGGTCATCGGCTTTCTTTTCTTATGTATAGCCGGCATTTTCGGCATTCAGGCGGTGCGCTCGTGGATGCATCAGGAAATCGGCCGGATGCTAATGGCCGCATTCTGCACATTGCTTCTGGGGGGTTACGGCGTCTCTTCTTTCCGCCGCGCGCGTAAAATCTCCCGATCATGACCGGCGAACCAGGTAAACCCGGCGAGTATCCCTTCACCCGCGGGATCTATCGCGAGATGTACCGCAGCCGCCTCTGGACCATGCGCCAGTATGCCGGCTTTGGCACCGCCGAAGAGAGCAACCGGCGCTACCATTACCTGCTTTCTCAAGGCACGACTGGGCTCTCCGTTGCCTTCGATCTGCCTACCCAGATGGGGCTCGATTCCGATCATCCAATGGCCACGGGCGAGGTGGGCCGCGTCGGCGTCGCGATCTCTTCCCTGGCCGATATGGAAACGCTGTTCCAGGGCATCCGATTGGACGGCGTCTCGACATCGATGACGATCAACTCCACCGCCTCGACCCTGCTGGCGCTCTATGCGCTGGTGGCGCGCCGTCAAGGAGCGGACTGGCGAAAGCTTTCGGGCACGATCCAGAACGACATTCTGAAAGAGTACATAGCTCGCGGCACATATATCTACCCGCCGCGGCCGGCCATGCGAATCATCACCGACATCTTCGCGTGGGCCGGACGGGAATTGCCGGAGTGGAACACGATTTCGATCAGCGGCTATCACATCCGCGAAGCCGGATCGACGGCGGCGCAAGAGCTGGCCTTCACCTTCGCCAATGCCATCGCCTATATCGACGCGGCTATTCAAGCCGGTTTGGATGTCGATTCGTTTGCTCCGCGCCTTTCGTTCTTCTTCAACGCGCATAACGATTTCCTGGAAGAAATCGCCAAGTTCCGCGCCGCGCGCCGCATCTACGCAAAGCTGATGCGCGACCGGTTCGGAGCGCGGGATGTCGCGTTCGACGATGTTGCGCTTTCACGTGCAGACGGCCGGTTCGACCCTCACCGCGCAGCAACCGGACGTTAACATCGTGCGCACCGCGGTGCAGGCATTGGCCGCCGTGTTAGGCGGCGCGCAATCGCTGCATACCAATTCGCGCGACGAGGCGCTCGGATTGCCCACCGAAGAATCGGCCCGCATCGCGCTACGCACGCAGCAGATTCTCGCCCACGAAACCGGCGTGACGAACACAGCCGATCCCGTAGGCGGCAGCGATGCCATCGAGGCCATGACCGATTCGCTTGAACGCGAAGTGGGGGCGTACATCGCACGCATTGATGAAATGGGCGGGACTCTGCGCGCGATTGAATCGGGCTACATCCAGAACGAGATTCAGAATGCCGCGTATGAATATCAGCGCGCGGTGGAATCGGGCCAGCGCGTGGTGGTTGGAGTGAACCGGTTCCAATTGCAGAGCGAGCACGCCGTGCCGACATTCAAAATCGACCCCTCGCTCGAGCGCGCGCAGGTAGAGAAACTGCGGCAGGTGCGTGCGTCGCGCAGCGCGGCGGCCGTGGAAGACCGGCTGGCGGTTTTGGAACGGACCGCTCGCGATGGCGCCAACCTCATGCCGCCCATCGTCGAAGCAGCGGATGCTTACGCGACCGTAGGCGAGATTTCAGACCGCCTTCGTTCGGTCTTCGGCGAGTACCGCGAAGCATAGTCCCTTAACACTCCCAGGTGTAATAGACCCGGATCCCGACGCGTGATAAACGTCGAGCTTCCATTTCATGGAATGCAGGGTCAAGTTTGCGCGGAGCGTCCGGGACTCCAAATGCAAAACCCCGCCGAAAAGGGGCGGGGCTGCAAATCCACATTGGAGTGGAAAGAGGTGATCGTTATGATCCTTCTGGGCTGTTTTTGATCCTGGTACTAATCAGGAGAAAACGGACCAGACTGAAGATCGAACTCGATCTCTAGCTGAATCCGAAGAGGGTGGCAGGTGACTCTGCTGCCCCTCCACAGCACCGAATATAACACGCTCCACCACGCCTTTCAATAGCACTGCCATAGCACAGCCTTCAGCGAAATGCCTATCCCCGACGCTCCCTGAGGTGATATCTTGCATAGGTCGCATTACACGCGTAGTAACGCGGCAGCCAAGTTGCTCATCTAACAAAGTGGAGTTCTGTACGTTGGGACCCCGTCCGGGAGCCGAATGCCACTCCATACCGTCGCTCGTGAACAAGCCATGAAGTCCGGCTTGTTGGCCGCTTGGCGAAAGCTGACGAACCACAAGCCGGCGGCAAAGCTGGCAGTCGTTCCCCCGCCACCGCCGTTACGTATAGGGCTCGCATTGGGAGGTGGATTCGCTCGCGGCATCGCCCACGCCGGTATCCTCGATATCTTCCAGCGCCATGATATCCCAATTCATTGCATTACTGGAGTGAGTGCGGGGTCGATCGTTGCGGCAGCCTATGCGAGCGGCGCGTCGCCCGACGAAATCGGCCGCTCCGGATGCGCCATGCGTTTCGGCGATGTAGCCCGGTGGAGCATCGGGCGCATGGGGTTTGTCGTGAGTGAGCGCATGAAGCGTTTCCTACAGAAGTTGCTCAAGTGCTACACCTTCGAGGAGATGCGCATCCCGCTGGGGGTGGTCGCTACCGATCTTTGCCAGGGTGAAACGGTGAACTTCCATGGCGCCGGCGATGTCTTCTTTCCGATTCGCGCCAGTTGCTCCTATCCCGGACTCTTTTGTCCGGTGGAGTACCAGGGCCGGCTGTTGGTGGATGGCGCTATAACCGTGGAAACGCCAGCCGACTTGGCGCGCCATCTCGGCGCCACTCGCGTGATTTCGGTCCATTTGCCCGGTCAGGGCCCTGACGTGATTCCATCCAACATGTTCCAGGTTGTAAATCGCTGTTTTCAGATCATGCAGGGCCGCGCGGAAGACAACTGGCGCAAGTACAGCGATCTAATCATCACTCCAAGCGTCCGAACCGTGCAGTGGGATGGCTTCGGACACGGCGCGGATTTGATTCGCGCCGGGCAGGCCGCCGCCCTCGAAGCCCTGCCTCGGATTCAGGCATGGATCGATGCGGATCGCACGGCGGCGGCATCGCGGCCGCAGACCCGCGTGTTAGAGCGCGCTTAGGCTCGCCGCTTTCCTTCTTTCTTCTCCATAGGACTGGTACCGGCCGCCGTTGCATCGCGCCGCGATGGCGTTAAGCTAATTCAACAGGGGGATCGATGACCGCATCCAAGCTTTTCATTCTTGCGCTGGCAACCGCCGCTGCGGCACAAGCCGATTTTAGCTATACAACTACGACCAAAGGCCCGGCAATCCCGGGCGCCAGCATGAACCAAGCCTCGAAGCACTACATGAAGGGCGACAAGATGATGATCGACATGGGCAAATCCGCCATGATCATCGATTTCGACTCGCAAACCGTCACGAACATCGACAAAGCAAACAAGACTTATTCGGTTTCTAAGGTTTCAGACCTCACGGGACAGGCGCAAGAAGCGAAAGTCGAGATGTCCGGCGATTTCAAGGAGACTGGAGAACACAAAACGATCAACGGCTTCAACGCCAGCCAAGCCATCATGACTGTGCAAATGGACATGCCGCAAGGGCAGCAGCCCGGCATAAAAATCCAAATGGAAATGGAGTTGTGGCTCTCGCCGGATGTGCCGGGCTACTCGGAGATGGAAGCCTTCTACAAGCGGAACATGAACCGCTTCCCTTGGGCTGCCATGGCCCAAGGCTCGAACCCAAGCATGCGCGCCACCATGGCCGAACTGCAGAAGAAAATGGCCGCGATGCACGGCGTACCAGTGCTCCAAACCATCCGATCGAAAATGGGAGGGGCTAGCGCGCCCTCCATGACGCCGCAGCAACAGGCGCAAATGGAGAAGGCCCGGGCTCAGATAGAAGCCATGCAGAAGCAAGGCGGAGCCCAGGGCGCCGCAGCAGCTCAAGCACTGGCGCGCATGAATGCCATGTCCGGGGGCGGCGGAGGCGGAATGGAGATCACCACGGAATCAAGCGGCTTCTCCGCCGCGCCGATACCGGATTCGGTCTTCGCCATTCCGGACGGCTATCGCCAGGCGACGAAATAACAATGCGTTGAATATCGAAGATGGCTTTTTCGGCGGATCTAACGGCGGGCCGAGCCAATCTATTCCCTTAATTCCACGATGGTGGCGCCCGCGCCGCCTTCCTGTTGCGGCGCCGGGTAGAACCTCGCCACGTGCGGATGTGCGTCAGCAGCTCCTGGATCGTCTTCTTCAGAACGCCCATGCCGTGGCCGTGCACGATGCGCACGCGGCTGGCGGTGGCCATCACGGCGCGGTCCAGGAATTCGTCCACCGCGTCGCGCGCCTCTTCGGCGCGCTGGCCGATCACGTTGATTTCCTGATGCACCGGGGTCAACTCGGGCGCGGGCTTGTAAGTGACGTCTTGGGGAAGTTTGCTTTTGACGCCGCCGATTCGGGCAGCACTTCGATCACGTCGTCGATCGAAACCTGCATCTTCATGAAGCCGGCTTCCACTTCCAGCGGTCGTTGCCGAGCTTGCGCCGCACGCGCGCCGGCTCGCGCACGTCGCGCAGCCGCACGCGCGCGCCCTCTTCGATGCGCAGCGGCGTGAATGCTGGCCCTGGCGCGAATCGTCCTGCGTGGCGAGCACGGTGGTCTCGAAATCCTCGCGCAGCTCGCGCTTGGTCTTCGCGACGCGGCGCTGCGCTTCCTGCTCGGCCTTGCGTTTGCTCGGCCGATCTGCGCGATGCTGCCGATGGTCTCCTGCGCCTGCTCTTCGAACTTCGCCAGCGCCTGGTCGGTGCGGCGCTCCAGTTCCTTGAGCTTGGCCGATTCGCGCTTCTCCCATTCGCGCGCGAGTTCCTTCTCGCGCTGCTCGAGCTCCGCCAGCTTCGTCGCGCAGCTCGCCTTCGAGCGCCTGCGTCTCTTCGATGCGCCGGTGCAGCTCGCTGAGGAAGCGCGTGACGTCGCGCTCGCGGTCGCTCATCGAGCGGCGCGCGCGCAGCATGATGTCTTCCGGCATGCCGAGGCGCGTGGCGATCTCGAGACCCGCCGATTTTCCGGGCAGCCCGAGCTGCAGGTGATAGGTCGGCTCGAAGGTCTCCTCGTCGAAGCCCATCGAGCCGTTGACCACGCCTTCGGTGGACGCGCCGTAGATCTTCAGCGCCATCAGGTGCGTGGAGACCAGCGTGAACGCGCCGGCCGCGCGGAAGTGCTCGACGATCGCGACGCCCAGCGCGCCGCCTTCTTCGGGGTCGGTGGCCGCGCCCAGCTCATCGAGCAGCACCAGCGAATCCGGCGTCACGTCGAGCGCCATCTCGCGGATGTTCGAGACGTGCGCCGAGAACGTGCTGAGGTTTTCCTGGATCGATTGGTAGTCGCCGATATCGGCCAGCACCTGCTCGAAGAGCGGGAACTCGGCCTCGGCCGCCGGCACCGGCAGCGCCGATTGCGCCATCAGGCTGAGCAGGCCCACGGTCTTCAGCGTGACCGTCTTGCCGCCGGTGTTGGGGCCGCTGATCAGCAGCGTGCGGCGCTCGCGCGTCAGTTCCAGGCTGATCGGGACCGCCGTCTTGCGCTGGCGGCGCAGCACGTCTTCGAGCAGCGGATGGCGCGCGTCGCGCAGCAGCAGGCGCTCGCCGAAGCGCGGGATGGCGCAATCGAAATCCACGGCGAAGCGCGCCTTGGCGAAGATCAGCTCCAGCTCCGCCATGGTCACCAGCGTCTGCGCGGATGGAATCGCCGTAGCCGCGCAGCCGGTCGGTCATCTCGCGCAGGATGCGATGGACCTCGCGCGCTTCTTCTTCGGTGAGCCGCACCAGCTCGTTGTTGAGGTCGATGGTTTCGAGCGGCTCGACGAACAGCGTGTGGCCGCTGGAGCTCGCGCCGTGGATCACGCCGTCGAGCTTGCGGCGCTGCCCGGCGATCACCGGCACCACGAAGCGCTCGTTGCGGATGGTGACGAACTCCTCCTGCAGCACGCCCTCTTCGCGGTGCGCTTTGAGGAAGCGCTCGAGCGATTCCTGGATCGACTTCTTCTGCCGCTCGATATCGCGGCGCAGGCGCGCCAGCGCGACGCTGGCGTGGTCGGCGACGCTGCCGTCGGGCAGGATCTTGCCGTCGAGTTCGCGCAGCAGCGCGCGGAAATCGCCGATGGTCTGCGCGCGCGCGCCCAGGCGCGGAAAGCGCTCGGCGCGCCGCGGTCAGCAGCGACTTGGCGTCGGCCGCGCGATCCAGCAGCGCGAACAGGTCGAAGATCTCCTTGCGGCTCGAGGCTGGCGCCTTCGATGCGCAGCTTGTGCACGGCGGGTTCGACATCGGGCAAGCCGCCGAAATCGATGCGGATCGCGGCGCCGCGCGCCGCCGGTCTGCGGGCGCGCGGCGGCGCGCAGATATTCGATGGCTTCGCCGGCTTCGGCCAGATCCGTCGTCGAGCCGCGCGCGGTCGGCGTGCGGCGCGACCTTCTCCAGCTCGCGCCTGCCCAGTGGGCTGGAGACATAGCGGCCCAGCAGCTGCGCGCAGCGCTTCGAATTCGAGAACTTCGGCGCTGGTTTTCAACTGCCGTCTATATTTCGCCACGCTTCGCGAAAGGCCTTTTCGATCACGCCGAGCGTGCCTTCGGTGATCTGTAGCTTCGGCAAGATCGCGCGCGCGCGACCCATTCGACGCGGCACACGTCGTCGCCGGCGCTGCAGCGCGCCGCCGGTGACGCGGCAGACGTAATCGATCAGCACGTAGTGATACTCGGGCGCGCCTGCGTCGTCGCGCATGATGCGCTCGAAGATTTCGAACACGCCAGCGGCTCGATTTCGAGCCCGGTCTCTTCGCAGCACTTCGCGGCGGACGGCGTCGTCCAGCGCTCTCGCCGGTTTCGAGCGCGCCGCCCGGCAGCGACCACCAGCCCTTCAGCGGCTGCCTTGCCGCGCTGCGCCATGCAGGATGCGGTCGCCGTCGAAGATCAGCGCGCCCACGCCCACGAGCGGGCGCTTGGGATAGCGGCGGTCGTCTGGCCGCGCGTCACTGGACTGTGCCCCCGCACGTCCACTTCGGGCGCGATACAGCACCTTCGCGCGTGCCGCGCAGTGATGAAGAGCGTCTTGCCGTCGGCATCGCCGAAAGCGCAGTTCGGACGGCCGCTCGTGCACTTCGATCGTGCTGCAGCAGCTTGCCTTCCGGGCTGTAAATCACGATGCCCTTCGCCGCGACGTACAGATTGCCCTTCTCATCCACTGCAATGCCGCCGGGCACGCCCTCGATCTTCGCAGACGAACACGCGCTCGTTCGAGGCGTCGCCGTTCTGATCGAGATCGTAGGCGCGCATGTTGTGCTCGTCGGAGTTCGGCTACGTAGAGGGTGCGCCCGTTGGGCGAGAGCGCGATGCCGTTCGGGCGCGCCGGTCCGGCTTCGCGACCAGCTTCATCGGCCCCTTCGGCGGGATGTGATAGACGCCGTAGAAATCGAGCTCGCGGTGGTCCTGCTGTTCGCCGAAGGCGGGGTCGGTGAAGTAGACGTGCTCCGTTCTGCTGACCACGATATCGTTGGGCGCATTCAGTCGCTTGCCTTCCCACTTGTCGGCCAGCACTTCGATCTTGCCCGTTCTTGTCGGTGCGCGTGACGCGGCGCGCGCGCGTCTCGCAGGTGTAGAGGCGGCCCTGCGGCATCGAAGGCATTGCCGCTCGGGCCGTGGGCATCGTCGCGAAAGACCTCGACGTCGTGCCCAGGCACCCACTTCAGCAGCCGATCGCTCGGAGTGTCGCTGAAGATCAGATAATTGCCCGTCCTGCGGACCACGCCGGGCCTTCGCGTGAAGACGTAGCCCTTGGCCAGTGCGTTCGAACTTGATGCTCGGCGAAATCCTGCGCGGCAAGCGAGCGCCAGCGATAAACAGCGCCGGCGTGCACAGCGCGCAGGCGCGCGTCATTCGCCGCAGTCATTTGCTCTCTTTGAGGTTGATGTTGTTGACCACCTGCTTGACGCCCTTCACCTTCTTGGCGATCTTGGCGGCCTTGATCCTTCTGCTTCGTCGTTCTCCACCTGCCCGCTGAGGGTGACCACGCCCTGCTTCACATCCACCTGCAAGCGCGCCGCCCTTGACACATCGGATCGCTGGCCAGCTTGATGCGGACGTTGTCGTAGATCGTGTCGTCGGTGATCGTGCTTTGTCCGCCGCGAAACAGACGCCGCCGCAAGCAGAAATAGTCAGCAAGCAGCTGCAACAATTTTATGAGTCATCTTCTCCGGCCATTGTACGCCAGTCGAGCGCATTCAGAAAGGCGGCTTTCTCGCGCCAGCCGGGCTGCACCCGCACGTGCAGGTCGAGAAAGATCTTCACGCCGAAGAGGCGCTCCATCTCCTGCGCGGGCCAGCGTGCCGATCGCTTCAGCATGGCGCCCTCGGCGCCGATCACGATGGCCTTCTGCCCGTCGCGCTCCACGTGGATGGTGGCGAAGATGCGCGTGAGCCTCGGCGTCTCCTCCCACTTGTCCACCGTCACCGCCACCGAGTGCGGCACTTCCTGGCGCGTCGCGCGCAGCACTTTTTCGCGAATCAACTCCGCCGCCAGAAAGCGCTCGGGCTGATCGGTGACGTGGTCCTCGGGAAAATACGCCGGGCCTTCGGGCAGACGCGTCGACAATCGACCTTGCGCAGTTCGTCGAGTCCGTTGCCTTCGAGCGCCGAGACCGGCACGTAGTCGGCGAAATCGTAGAGCGGCTTTGTATTGCTCGATCAGCGGCAGCAGGCGCGCCTTGTCCTTGACCAGATCGATCTTGTTCAGCACCAGCACCACCGGCGTGTCGGCGCTGCGCGCCAGATCGATCGCGCGGCGGTCTTCTTCGCCGAAGCTTGCGTGCGCGTCGGCCACGAACACCAGCAGGTCGCGCTCTTCGAGCGACGCGCGCACGGTATCCATCAGGCGCTTGTTGAGCGGCGAATCGGCCTTGTGGATGCCCGGCGTATCGACGAAAACGATCTGCGCGTCGGGCAGTGTGACCACGCCTTGGATCGAGGTGCGCGTGGTCTGCGGCTTATCGGCGACGATGGCGACCTTCTGCCCGACCAGCGCATTCAGCAGCGTGGATTTGCCGGCGTTCGGGCGGCCGAGGAGCGAGACGAATCCGCGAACTTGAACTCTGCTTTCACTTCGTCATTGAGCGACCGTTTGCGGACTTGCTGATGCGCACCTGCTCCACGCGCAGTTCGTCGCTGGCCAGCACTTCGATGCGGATGCCGTCGCGCTCCACCGCTTCGCCGGCCTTCGGCACGCGGCCCAGCCATTCGCTCACCAGGCCGCCGACGGTGGTCGATTCGATGTCTTCCTCGCGGTGGAAGTGTCGAACAGATCGCCGATGCGGCTCGAGATCGAAGCTGCCGGAGACGATGTAGCCGCCCTGGCCGTCTTCGGTGACGTCGCTATCCGGCTCGTGCTCGTCGCGGATCTCGCCGATGATGACTTCGAGCAGATCTTCCATGGTGGCGAGGCCGGCGGTGTTGCCGTATTCATCGACCACGATCACCATGTGGGTGTTCTCCTGCTGCATCTGGCGCATCAGGTCGCTCACCGGCTTGGTCTCCGGCACGAAGCGGATGGGGCGCATCAGTTCGCGCACGCGTGCGCGTGTTCGCGCTCGTCTTCCTCCAGCTTCGAACATGTCGCGCACATGGACGAAGCCGATCGATCTGGTCGATGTTCTGTTCGTAGACCGGAATGCGCGAATACTGTTCGTTGATGACGAGCTGGCGCAATTGCTTCGAGCGTGGCGTCGGCCGAGATGGCGACGATGTTCGGCCGCGGCGTCATCACTTCGCGCACCACCTTGTCGCCGAACTCGACCACGGATTGGATCAGCTTGCGGTCGTCCTCTTCGATCAAGCCCTTCTTCGGTGCCGGCGGAGATCAGCGCTTCGATGTTCTCGGCCGGGGTGGGCGGCTCTTCGTTCGTGCGGCGGCATCGTCGGTGAGATCGATCAGCGACTGGAAGAAGCTCGAGCAGCGCAACGCAGGGCCGCGCGATCCAGCGCCATGAGCGCGCAGCAGCGGCACGAGCGGCAGCAGCCAGTGCGCCGCCGGTGCGGCGGTAGAGCAATTGCGGCAGCGCGTAGGCGACGGCGATCATGGTGAGCCACGGCAGCCACGGCCTGCCAGAAGACCGCGGCGTGCCAGGACGTGCCATCGGCGAACCAGGCGAAGTAGAGGACGCCGAGCACGACGAGCAGCGTGTGCTTGATCAGCGAGAACGATGCCGCGCCCTCTTCGGTCTTCGATGCCGATGCTTGTCTTCCAGCGTCTCCTTGAAGAATTTGAGCGACGGCAGATCGCGCGTGCGCAGGCGCAGGCTTTCCAGATAGAGCACCTGCACGAACGTCACCAGCCCGAGCAGCGGGATGGCGATCAGCGATGCGCGATGACGACCGCGAAGATCATGACTGCACCCGCTCGATCAGGCCGTGGGCAGGCCGAGCTTGCGCGCGCCAGCGCTTTTCGGCGCGCGCCATGCGCCCGCCATCGGTCTCGTGATCTAGCCCGAGCAGGTGGAGCACGCCGTGCAGCATCAGGATGCGGACTTCGTGCTTCGGTGGAGTGGCCGAACTCGCGCGCCTGGCGCGGGCGCGGCGCGAGCGAGATCGCGACGGAGCCGAGTGGCGCAGGCCTGCTGGCCTGTGCACGGTCGGCCGGGAAACGAAAGCACATCGGTGGCGTAATCCTTGCCGCGAAATCGCGGTTCAGGCGTGCGCAGTTCGGCATCGCCGGTGATCAGGCAGTCGAAGGCGCGGCCATTGGCGACCTCGCTCCTGCAGCTTGCGGGCGAAGCGCTGGATGGGCGCGCGGGCGCAACGTCGGCGGCGGCACGGCGGAAAGTGACGCTACTGCCTTCGGGAGAGGACATGGCGCGCTCAGGCCTGCAGCGGCCTGCGGCGGCGGATCTCGGCCGCCGTTGCGCTCGGCGGATCGCGCTCAGCTTCGGAAGCGTGAGCTGCCGGCCGGCGCCGATCGGTCTCGTTGTACCGCTCGTAGGCTTTGACGATGCGCTGCACCAGGGTGTGGCGCACCACGTCGCTCTCGTCGAACTGCACGAAGCTGATGCCTTCGACGCCCCTGAGCACTTCCACGGCGTCGATCAGGCCGCTGCGGCGTGCCGGTGGGCAGATCGATCTGCGTGACGTCGCCGTTGACCACCATCTTGGAGTTGAAGCCCTGGCGCGTGAGCACCATCTTCATCTGTTCGGGCGTGCTGTTCTGCGCTTCGTCGAGAATGATGAAGCTGTCGTTCAGCGTGCGGCCGCGCATGAAGGCGATGGGCGCGACTTCGATGACGTTGCGCTCCAGCAGTTTCTCCACCTGCTCGCTTTCCAGCATGTCGTAGAGCGCGTCGTAGAGCGGGCGCAGGTAGGGGTCGACTTTTTCCTGCAGAGTGCCGGGCAGGAAGCCGAGCCGCTCGCCGGCTTCCACCGCGGGGCGCGTGAGAATGATGCGCGCCACCTGCTTGTTGATCAGCGCGGAGATGGCCATGGCGACGGCGAGATAGGTCTTGCCGGTGCCGGCGGGGCCGATGCCGAAGACCAGGTCGTTGCGCTCGATGGCTTCCAGATAGCGGCGCTGGTTGACCGTTTTCGGCGCCAGCACCTTCTTGCCGAAATTGCGCTGCTTGCCGCTGTTGCACCAGGGCGCGCAGCGACACTTCGCGGATCGTTGGTGACCACGCGCAGATAGCTGTTCAGATCGCCGTTGTTGAAGACGTGGCCTTCGCGCAGCAGGCGTGTTGTAGTCCTCCAGGATCGTTTCGGCGCGCGATGACGTCTGGCGGCCTCGCCTTCGATTTCGAGGCTGTTATCGACCAGTTGCGTGTGCACGCTCAAACCGGATTCGATCAGCCGGATATTTTCATCGCGAGTGCCAAAGAGGCTTTCGACGCCTCGGCTGATGCGTACGCTGGCTTTCATGGATGAAGAGTTGAAGCAAGATGCCGGGCTGGAAAACGGGACAACAAAGGGCTTTAAGATGGGAGAGGCTCGAACCTTCGACAACCCGCTTGCGCGGGCAGCTTAGAACCATCTACAAGGATTATAGCAGGGGCTGTCAAGGGTTGAGCGTTAAGGCCCGATCCGAACTCATGACAGGCCCGGGGGCGTGGCCGCGATATGCGACCGAAGCGACAACAGACCGGGACCTAGTAACGGGAAGTCTCTTGCGAAGCCGAGGTGTCCTACTTCCCCAACAGGATGCGGTTATTATCCAAGGCGGAGCCGAGCTTTATTTTCGTCAACGACTTCTGATCCAACGCAGTGTCGAGACTGGTAACGGTTCCGGCCGCGACAACATGCGAATCCTGAACGCTCCCGCTGCTGAACACGTAATAATGCGAACTCGCGCCTCCGGAATAGGTGACTGGAACGGTGAATGCCTTGCTCTTCACCCAACCTGTTCCGCCGATATCGTCGACGCCCAGAACGAGCACTAGGGGCTTACGCGTCTCGAGGATCAGTTTCAGCCGCCCCGCCGCAATATACGTCGCGAGCGGCGAATTCCCGCCGGCATCCGTTGTCGTCTGTTTCTTCAGTATTGTGGCGTAGGCATCTAATGCGTCCTTAATCGATTTGCCTGCCGGCGATGAAAGCTGCGCGGAAGTCCAATTCGATAGCTTCTGCCATAATTCCATTGCGACTGTGTCAGCAGCCTGCCATTCCTGTGAGATCGACGGGTTCTTTACGCCCGGATCCTGTTCTTCAAGGTTCACGGCCAAGCAAATATCGGTCGCCAATGGGTTAGTTGGCTCCAAGTTGGGAGCCATCGCGCCGGGAACGTATATAGTCTTGCCAACGCCCAAAGCGGCGCTGGCGAAATCGGCGATTAAGGCCTGGTCGGCCGGAGGCAACTCGAGAGCCGCGATGGTCAACGATGGCTTGAAGAGCGCTAGAATTGCCGCCAAACCGCTCAACGCCCCGCCGATATCCAGAGTAGTAGTGACGCTTAACTCTGCCGAATGCGGCGGCGGGACATTCCGCACCCCGCAAAGCGTCTGGCGCACGCCGTCGGCCTCCCTCAACGCGGGATAGTAGAGCGGCAGTTTGGAGAATAGCTGCGACTGGTAAATCACAAAGCTGTTGCCCAGCGATTTCACAGCATCGAGCATCTGGCTCGCGTTCTTTCTCAGGTTGTCGTATGCGACAGCGTCGATTTCGGCTACCGGCGGTGCCCGAGGCGGAACTTGCCGCCGCCGGTGATGAAGGTGCCGCCGGGGGCTGCGCCCAGGCTATGGTGGACGAAGACATCAAAAGAACTACGGTTACAAACGTGCACTTCGACATTTTCTCGCTCTCTTTCCAAAACCTTCAGCCCGAGATCAGCATGACCTGCGCGCGACCGATATCGATGCCGCCACGCGCGGGAATTTCCACCTCGGAATGCCCTGCTAGCCTCCTCAGGGGCGCGATGACGACCGTGAGGGGAACCGCCATTCCTCTGGTGTTCCGCGTCAGACGGCTCAGAGCGGGCGTCAAATCGTAAGCTGCGGTAAGCGGAGCTTGCTTCATGCCCCGCATCCCTCCGTGACCATGGGTTCGATCTCCGAAAAACCCGAGACTTCCTATGTACCAGGGATTGCGGAATGTAAGTCTCGCGCCTCGCGGTGGGTTCAAATAAAGTTCGTAGTTTACACTGGGATTTCGCAGGACCAGGGTATCCATTTTCAGATAAAGTCGGCGACGGCCGCCGCCCCGCGCCACCAGATCCAGTTCGGCCTGGCTAAAAGGAAAGCTCATGGCAAGGGGATCATTGCGAAGCTGAAGCGGTCGAGGCGAGCTATAGACTACATTTCTCCAGTTCGTCCAAAGTGGGAGATCGCATCCCTGGCATGTGGGCGTAACGGCACTCGTGGGCGCTGAAGTATCCGCCGGTGGCGCATATGAGTAGCTCAGATCGGCGAGGACCCTGAGCGCGTCTTTGGGATAGATGATCCGTTTAGTTGCCGTTTCATCGTAGAATTCGAACGGTTGGGTCATCCAGAGTTGGTCGTCAACTGGATTGCTTCTTCCCCCGCCCTGAGAGAGCCAAAGCTCCCAGAGCCGGTCGATATTGGCGTGATGCACCCAAAAAACCGGGTCGAGCGCGGCTGAAGCCGGGACCGCCATGTCACCCCCAACGAAGTTGTGAATCGCCTGGTGCGGGTGGGCTTCGAGCGCGCCATAGGGACAAGAGTCGGTGGCAGGTCCGCCGACGTACTGTCCCCCGAATCCGTCGCAGGAATGCGGTTGAGCGGTGAAATTCGTAATGCGGAAAGCGGCATCGCAGATAACGTCACCATCCCGCAAAGCGGCGCGGTTGACGGAGTTAGTGTTCACGTTGGCATCGCGATCCGGATTCTTGATGTAAAGCGGATTGCAACCGGGATTCTCCACAAATTGACTGGGAAGTTGCCGTTGCGATTGCGACAAATAGTTCCAGTAGGGCAGGGCGAAATTGTCGTTCCCCGATGCCGCGCGCAGAATGCGCTCAAAAAAGTAAAGATACATGCGGTGCCACACCAGAAAGTAGTAGTTCCCGTGTTGGCAGCAGTCGGCGTGGAGTTGAGCCTGCGCTGCCCAACTTCTAGGATCGGATGACGACGTGTTCATCATCTTCTGAACTCCGATCCTGAAATGGTCCCAGTCGTTGAAATTAGCGATATCGACGCGCAAAAACGGCCCCACCGCTCGGCTCGAGCGCCGGCGCGCCTGCGGCCAGGCGGGAACCACCGCGCCAGTTAGAAGGCCGAGCGTGTTGCGCCGGCTCAACTGGGATCCGCTTAGCGGCGGATCCCCGGTCTTTCGTTCTTCACTCATCGCAAACTTCCTGCTTAGCCGAACGGGCAAGATCGAGGGCTTGCAAGGCGGCAATAATATCGTTGATGCCCGGCTTAGTCCCCGGACCGGGAGGATGCTCTCCCGACCCGCCGTAGAACTCTGCATGAAGTTTACCGAAGCCAAAAAACACCGCGCGGCTTTCGAAGTGTTTCGTCAGGAATTGAGCGGCGGCCGCTTTGGCGGGCGTGCTAAAATTCAAGCCGTCCAAAGCCTTTACGGCGTCGGCAGCGCTCTGCGCCGCCATCCAGGCGTTGTTCAAGCCGCTCGGCGTGCTTACCAGAAGCGTGAGCGCCAGGATCTCGAAGCCCTGCTTAGCCATTTGCAATTCAATTTTTGATTCTCTATACTCTTCGTTCATTGTCACTATCTCCTTATTTCAATGTTTAGCGTTCGAAGGGGTCGGTTGGGAAAAAGCGCCGGGATCGGCATGGGTGGCGGCAGCCGCAAAGCGCAACTGCAAGGCGTCCGCATTCGCCGCGTGCAGCGACTCTGCGATCTTCGCCGCATTTTGCAACAACATCGTCCACGAGCCGGGAAGTCCACGCTCGGGGTCGCGATAAAGGCGAGCCGGATGACGTAGGACTTCCTCATATACTGCCAACGCGTCGCTTGGCCGCCCGCTCCTTACGAAAGACCGGGCGAGAAAATCGCGCGGGGCGCTCGGCGGTGCGAGCTTGGCGGCGTTCTCAAATTTCCCGGACGCTATTTCCGTCCTTCCCGCGGCGAGGGCGATCTCCCCTTCGAGCCGAAGCCGCGCCATGCGCACCTTAGGGATATCCGGCCCCTCGTTGACCCGTAACAACATGTCGCGAGCGAGTTCGCGCTTGCCCGCTTGCGCCAAGACCGAACCGGCCTGCATTGCTCGCGTCGCGCTGGGTTCCAACTCGAAGGACCTGAGACACGCCTCACTGCATGCCTCGAAATCCCGCAAGCGGTATGAGACCCAGCCAAGCTGAATTTGCTTATCGGCCTCGGACTCGTGAAGCCCATTGGCGGTATCGAAAGCGATCCCCTCTCTCAACTGAGCAGCGGCTTCGCGCAAACGCCCTTCCTCGCCGAGCCAACAGGCGCGGATCGAATATCCGTGGCTGCGCCACACTGGGTCCAGGCTTTCGAAACCTGCGGCAAGTTGAAGCGCCCTTTCCAAATTGCCTTGCGCGAAGGCTGACCAACTTTCAAGCCACAATCCCCAGCCTGGCTTCCCCATGGTTCGCACGCGGGACGCGAGAGCCAAAGCTTCCTGAAATCGGCCGAGATCAATGTCGGCGTATGCAATGTGGCTTATAGGCGCCGTTTCCGTAGGTCGCAGCGCCGCAGCCCTTTGGAACCAGGAAATGGCTTCCTCGTCGTGCGCCAAATCCTGGAGGGCGCTTCCAACGAAGAAGATCGCCAAAAAATCGTTCGGGTAATGGAGCGCATAAGCTCTATACGCCCGTTCCGCGCGCACTGTATCGCCGGTGTCTTCGTAGTATTGACCGGTGATGCGCAACTGTTCGCGGCTGGTTAACTCGCTCGATTCGGCCAGATCCTTGGCTTCGCCCCATGCGCGATAGCCTTCGGCATAGCGGCCCTGGCTGATGAGAATGTCGGCCTGCCGCATCTTGGCCATGGCAAACCGCGGATCCTCCCGAAGTGCCTCGCCCAGCAGAATCAGGGCCCCTTCGGGTTTGTTTTCGCTATCGGCCTGAAGCGCGCCGGAGTATAGACGAAGGGCCTTCCAGGAACTTGTGCTCGTGTCTTCGGGAGCGCGATCCTGTTCGGCCAATCCTTGGCCGCTCTCCCCCACCGACCCGCGCACCCAAATTGCCGCTTGACGAACCGTCGCCAGCAGATCCTGGCGTGTGGAAGCCGCAAAATCCTGCTTCCAACTCCTCCGAGCCAGCAACGGTGTGCCTCCCACCCTCTCCACATCCAGTCTGAGAATGTACTTTTCGCCCATAGCCTCAACGCCGCCGAAAATCACAACGGCGGCCCCATCGCGCAAAGCAACCTCGCGCGCGGTCTCCGCGTCCATCGTCTGGCCCGGCGGTCTCAGCATCTCGCGCAACGTCGCTTGCACCTGCCTATCCTCCAACAGCGAAAAATGCGCCGATTGCGCCAATTGACTTCGCAACGCTTCGGTGACGCCGCTCAGCTCCGGGTCGGAACTCCGGAGATGTGTCAGTAAGACCGACGACGCTGAAGGTATGGTCGCCGTCTGATTCAGATAGCGGCGCCACACGGCAAAAAGGGCCACGACAACCAAAAATATAGTTGCGGCAACAACCCACTGCGCGCGGTTCAATCGAAGTCCGGTCCGTCTCCCGGCGGACGCGCCGTCCAAAGCGCGGATGAATTCCTCGATGGAACCGAACCTGGCCTTCGGATCACGCTCCAGACATCTCATGATCGCCTTCTCCGCCCCCGTATCGATTCGGGAAACCAGATCGCTCAATGGCGCTAGAGGCTCCCTCAGCCGCCTCACAGCCATTTCCGCCAAGTTGGAAGCGCTGTGCGGGTTCTCTCCTGTGAGTATCTCGTAGCAGATCATTCCGAATGCATAGATATCGCTCGCCGCGGTCGCTGGACCACCTTCCAATTGTTCGGGCGCCATATATGCCGGAGTGCCCCCTGCAATCTCCGACCCCGGGATCCGCGCGTCTTCTGAAAACCCCCCTGTCGCGAGGCCGAAATCTGTGATCACCGCGTTGGGAGGTTCGTTCGCCGATTTGGCGAGGATGATATTGGATGGCTTCAAGTCGCGGTGCACGATTCGCGCCCGGTGAACGGCGGCTAGCCCCTCCGCGATCTGACGGGCTATCGTCAATGCCTCCTCCGGCGCCAGGCGCCCGCACCGCTGGACCCTTTCCGAAAGGGTCTCTCCGTCGAGGAACTCCATACTAAGGAACTCCACGTCCCGTGCAGGCAGGCCGTCGGATGCCTCGGTGCGGTACCGGAAAAGATCATGAATACGGCATGCGTTGCGGTGCGTCACATTCCGCGCAAGCTGCACTTCGTTGCGAAAGCGCGCGCCGCCCTTGATCCCGAGACTGCCGCGAATGGTCTTGAGCGCAACCGTGACATTGAGTAGGCGGTCGCGAGCTTCATAGACTTCGCCCATCCCGCCCTGTCCAATGAAACGCCGGACATCGAATCGCCCGCATACCGTCTCTCCTGCGCGCAGGGCGAAATGAAGTTCGCCTGGGCCTTGTACCCCGTCGCTGTGGGTCACCGTGTGCGGGTTCAAGTCGAACATGGGTGTTCGAAAGAAACTCTCTGCGGCATCGTGCTGCGCCAACAGTCGCAGAAGTTCCTTACATAGCGTCTCGTCTCCGTCGCTACTCCGTCGGACGAACGCTTCTCGCTCTTCCAAGGGGAGGTCCAGCGCGGTCTCAAACAGGTCCTTGGCGCGTTCCCATTGTGCTGGGCTCATGCCGTTACGAGTTCATTTCCGCGAAGAGCCATGCCTTGGCAATTTTCCAGTCCCGCTTGACCGTTCTGGCTGCGACGCCAACCACTTTGGCGGTCTCCTCTTCCGTAAGGCCACCGAAGAATCGCAACTCCACGATTCGAGCCTGCCGCGGATCGATGTCCTGCAAGCGCTGCAACGCTTCTTCTAGGGCCAGTATCTGGTCGGATTGCTCTAGAGAAAACAGCGCGTTCTCGTCCAGCGCGAGGGGCGGCTGGCCTCCCCCGCGACGCGCGCTGCGATGCGATCGCGCGTAATCGATCAGGATTCTTCGCATCACTGTACTCGCGGCCGCGAAAAAGTGGGCCCGGTTCTCGAAGTTACTCTCCCGCCCGACAAGTTTCAGGTACGCTTCATGCAGCAGTTCGGTCGCCTGTAGCGTGTGGCCCGGACGCTCGCTTCGCATCATTGCGGCTGCAATCTTGCGCAGTTCTGAGTAGACAACCCCGATCAGGGTAGAGCGCGCCGATTCGTCACCGGAACGCACTTTCCCAAGAAGTCGAGTTATCTCGCCGGCAGCAGCTGGCATTGACACCCTTAGAATGTCTTTCTGTTGTCCTGGTAGTATACCGCAACTTATGAAATCGCATCCCGTCCAATCTCACTTGCAACTAGAACCCATCGCGATTCCTATCAATATAGATCCTTGAAGTCAAGAATAATGGCGCTAATTGCTACAGGCTGGGTTCCCTTATCAGCTTTGAAAAAATTCGGTAGCTTCCGACACGGCGGCGTTATCTTCGCTTGTCAGTTGAGCACATCACCACGAAAGGCTCATCCACCCTTGAGCTGATAGCAGATCCGATTCTGGCTCGGTCTCTAGCTGAAGCTTTGCGGTTGCTCTAGCGCCGGCTTTGCGACGTTGACTGCCCAGGCCATTGGAGGAAATCGGTCAAACTGACGGACTCGCCGCAGTCACCAACGGCCCGCTCTTTTCGAATCGCGCCTAATTCGGATTGGTCGGCTCATATCTGAATAGCTTGACCGGCACGATGGTTATACTGCCGGAAGAAACCTAGAGTTGTAGACGGTCGCCTGATACCGGCGCGCCCCCTCTGCACCTCGTCGATCACGATGAGGCCGCGGAGATAGCAGGGTGCCAACATCGGCGCGGAAGAGCCTACGCTCACTGGCTGGGTCCTCGAGATCGAAATATTCCGCGATAGCGTGCGCAGTTCTCAAGGATAATTGCGGCGTAGACCCTACTCGCGATAGCCCCGACTTTCCAGAGCCCTTCAGTCGAACTCCCACGTACGGAAACGGTGCTGGTGTTCCGCCATATCGATCCGCTTGCCGCGAAAGCGGACGCCTTCCATTTCAAGACGCGTTCTTTGTTCCAGGGCGGCTTCGAACTTCAGCTTGATCTGGCCGCCGGCCCCCACTACGCGCTGCCAGGGAAGCGAACCTGTTGGCGCCGAACGCAGCAATCGCGCCACTTGCCGGTGATAGAGCGGATATCCGGCCGCGGCCGCGACCTGCGCGTACGTCGCCACCTTACCGCGCGGGATCTGGCGGATGGCTTTGCGGAAAGCTGCATCGCGCTGTTCGCTCTTCGGCGCGCGCAGCAGCTTTCTCTGAAGACGGCGATCATTTGGGGCACGGGGCGGCATTCAGCAATTCCTTGTCGATGGTCAGCAGATAGCAGCCTGGCTTCACGATATTTTCGATCTCCAGGCCGTTCCAGTAAAGATCCGCGGGAACCCATGTGGCGGAATGGTCACGCGCATCTCGGTGACGGAGCGGCTGACAATCTGCACCGTCTTGAATTCCGCGTCGTATTTGCCCTGAACGCGCGCCGTAACCACAGCGTCGGGCCGCGGGAGGTTGACGCGCGTATCCAGACGCAGGCGTTCCTTGCCGCGCTGAATCATCGCGACCATCAGCTTTTCGGTGTACATCTTATTCAACCGGGTCTCGAAATCGCGCGCATCCTCAATCGGCTGGCCATCTAGCTCAACCAGGCGGTCGCCGGTCTTAAGCGGACCGATATAGTCCTTTGGCAGATATGAAATCAGCACGCCCGGGCCAGGGTCCGTGAGCTTATAGCCGAAGCCTCCCAGATCGAGAGAGGCGCCTGAGCCATCGATGACGCGGGTGTTAGGCAGCACCTCGTTGCGCTCCCAGAGTCGAATTTCGCCGGTTCGAGCCAATAGCATTTCGCGAACTTGGCCGTGTTGGTTTCGCAATCGGCAATCGATGGGAAATCGTTGTGAGCGAATTTCGCAAGTTCCTCGAAAAACCTGGCGATCGTGACGCCTTTCGCGTCTTGCCATTCGAGGTTCATCCCGGCGGATTTCAGACGCGACGCGAGTTCGCCGTCACCCGGGCCATCGCTGATCCACAGCACCGGCGTATTCGTGAAGTTAGCCGTAAAGACGCGGCCTGCCGCTAGCGCGGGTTTTGGCGATCCGCCGAGCGCTAATCCCGCGGCCCAAAGGTCCGGCACGCGAGAGACGATGTAGAAGACCAGGGCGGCGTCTTCTCCGCGTCCGGCTAGATAGACGTGCGCAGGATCGACGGTTGAGCTCCCGATGGCGGCGCGAACCGCATCGGCAACGGCAATGGCCCGCGTGTCTGCGTCGGTTTTGGGGTCGATCGCGGGCGCAATCACCTGCCAGCCAAGTTCCAAGGTCCATTTTGCCACGTCGCGGAATCGCGCGGATCGGGCAGTACGATCGCAGGCTTCGGCTGCGCGCGCAAAACCCCAGCCGCCAGCAGGCTAATAGTGGCGCACGCGGCCGCGGATCTTTTTGACCAACTTTTCAATGTCGTCCATCTTCTTGAGTGTGAGATAGAGAAGACGAAGACGTCGTTCTTCTCGATATCCTGTTGCAGTTGTTGCGTCAGTTCCACCAGTTCGGCGGCGTCTTTGAGATTTTTATCGCGATCGGCTTTAAGGATTTCATCGCGCTGCGACTTGCCGTTGGGGAGCTTGACGTCTTCCTGTGGATCGGAGGGACGTCCTGGGTAGTCAGCGCCGCCGCGTTGGGCAACCGCGCTTGAAGCGACGCCCAGAAGCGCAACAAGAGTCGAGCGGCGGTCTGGCGGCATCACCTCCCATGGATACCCGCTCGGATGTTCGTGAGAAGACGAACAACCGCGGTGCGGTTTTAATGCTTGGCTACAATGTGGGTATGGTGAGAGTCGAACACGTTCTCGACACGTGGCGCGCTGTTCGTGAAGACACCGCGGTGGCGGTTGAAGAGTTCCCCGCGGCCGACTTCGATTTTCAGCCGCACACCGGACGTTGCCACATTCCGCCAGATCGCTCGCCACACGCTGGATGCCGGCGATGCGCTTGCGGGCGCGCTACTCGCGGGCGAGGAGGATTTTCACCTTCCCGAAGTCCGCGCGAAGTTTAAGGAGCATTACCGGCCGCTCGAAAAGGAATGCACTCCCGCGGAAATGGCGGCGGCATTACGCCAATCGGTGGACCAAGGAGCGGCGCAGTTTGCGGCCAAACCCACCGAGTTCTTCGAGCATCTGATTACCCGCATGGACGGCCTCGAAGGTGACGCGGCTCGAATTTCTTCAATTTATTAAGGAGCATGAATTAACGCACCGCCAGCAGCTTTTTATGTATCTTCGATTAAAGGGGATGACGCCGGCCACCACGCGGCGCAGGATGACGAGGCAAGCTGCGAAATAATGCAGTAAAGAGGCGCAGAATCAGCTTGCAAATGCGCTGGAAGTTCGGCTATCAGTAGTATTCTGGAGGAATTTTGCGATGGCAGTCGAGGATCAGATCAAGTGCCCGGTTTGTGACGCGGTGATCGACGTCGACGAGGACGATATCGACGAGGGCGACTCTATCAGTTGCGACGAGTGCGGGGCAGTTCTGAAAGTCTTAAGTACAGACCCGCTCGAACTCGAGTCGGCCGAGGAAGTGGAAGAGGAAGACGAAGAGGATGAGGATTTTCTCGAGGAGGAAGAAGAGGAATCCGAGGAGGAGTGGCATTAGGGCATCAGTCCCAATTCGCCGCAGGAGCGCCTGGACTCAATGGCTTGCGCTCTCGCTGGCGCTGGTCTTTTCGACTGGCGTTATCCTCGCGCAGAAAAAGAATAAAGGAGAAGAACAGAACCGAACCGTCCAAGGCACTGTGACAACGGAGGCTGGCACGCTTGCCGTTGGCGCCGAGGTGCAACTCAAGAACACCAAAAACCTTCAAATTCGTTCCTATGTGACGCAGAAGGAAGGGACCTATTTCTTCCATGGCCTCAGTCCTGACGTGGATTATGAGGTCAAGGCTCAATACAACGGCGTTTGGAGTTCCACGAAGACCGTAAGCTCTTTCGATTCCCACAAGGACGTCACCCTTGATTTGAAAATCAAGAAGTAGGCCGCCGCAATTTGCGGATCTCTTCCAGCCGTTCCGCGATTCGCTTCTCCACGCCGCGGTCCGTGGGGAAATAGTATTGCCGCCCGGCCAGCGAAGGCGGCAGGCATTCCATATCCACCACCGCGTCTTCGAATTTGTGCGCGTGCTGGTAGCCTTCGCCGTAGCCCCATTGCTTCATGTGCCCGGTGGGGGCATTGCGCAGGTTCATGGGAACCGGCTCGGCGCTGGTCTTCTCCACGTCGGCTTGCACCTGTCCCATGGCGCTTGATAGGCGGCGTCCGATTTGGGCGCGGCGCAGAGATAGATCGCCGCTTGCGCCAGCGCCAGATCGCCTTCCGGGATTCCCAGGAAATGCACGGCCTGCATGGCGGCGACGGATTGCTCGAGCGCGCGCGGATCGGCCAGGCCGATATCTTCGCTCGCCATGCGGATCAGCCGGCGCGCGATATAGAGCCGGTCTTCGCCGGCTTCGAGCATGCGCGTCAGCCAGTAGAGCGCGGCGTCGGCGTCGCTCGAACGCACCGATTTGTGCAGCGCCGAAATCAGGTTGAAGTGCTCTTCGCCGCTCTTGTCGTAAAGCAGAACCTTGCGCTGCATGGCGTCCTGCACGGCGGCTTCGGTGAGGACGCCGCCTTGTGAAGCCGCCGCGGCCGCTTCCAGCGTGTTGTAGGCCTGGCGCGCGTCGCCATTGGCGTAGATGGCGATCTGCTCCAGCAGATCGTCGGACGCCTCGCAGACCGACCACCGGCAGCGCGCGCTTCAGCAAGCACGATCAATTCCGGTACAGTGAGCCCGCGCAGCGCATACACGCGCGAGCGCGAGAGCAGCGCCGAGATCACTTCGAAGGAAGGGTTCTCCGTGGTGGCGCCGATCAGGATGATGTCGCCGCGCTCCACGTAAGGCAGGAAGGCGTCCTGCTGCGCTTTGTTGAAGCGGTGAATTTCGTCGATGAAGAGAATCGTGCGTTTGCCCATCCGCCGCAAGCGCTCGGCATCGGCCATCACCGCTTTGATTTCCTTGATGCCGCTCATCACGGCGCTGAAGGGAATGAATTCGCAGTTCGTCACGCGCGCGATGAGCTTCGCGAGCGTGGTCTTGCCGACGCCGGGCGGTCCCCACAGGATGATCGATGTCAGCTGATCGCGCTCGATCTGCCGGCGCAGCGGCTTGCCGGGGCCGAGAATGTGCTCCTGCCCGACGTAATCTTCCAGACGGTCGGGGCGCATGCGCTCGGCGAGCGGACGCTTGGCGCCGGACCGGTCTTCGGGCTCGGAAGGCGGAGTGTTGTCGAAGAGACTCATGCGGGCAGCGTCCTCTGGCGGCGTGCTTCGTAAAGCAGAATGCCTGCGGCCACAGCGGCATTCAGCGATTCCACGCCCACAGTTGGAATCGATACATGCTCTGCCGCCGAACGCAATTCAGGGCTCACGCCGCGGGCTTCATTGCCGATGATCAGTGCGCAACTCATGGTGAAATCGGCAACATTCAGAGGCTGCGCCGAACGGTTGCAATGCCCCGGCACGGCGGCGTACAGGCGCACCCGATTTTCAATCAGAGCATGCGCGCGCATTCGGCATCCAGGCTATGCAGCAGTCGGCAGCCGAAAAAGCGACCCCGCCGACGCCCGGAGAGTCTTCGGATTGTACGGGCTCACAGACCCTTTCAGAAAGATCGCGCCCGTCGCGCCGAAGGCCTCGGCGGCGCGCACGATCGTGCCGGCATTCCCGGGGTCCTGCAGGCCATCCAGCACCACAACCAACGCACTACCCTGAACAAGCTGTTCCAGGCGCCAGTCCGGCGGGTCCACCAGGGCCATCACGCCCTGGCTGTTTCCGTACCTGAGATGCTCTGAAAGAGTGCGTCGGGCAGCACAGCGGTCTTAATATCCGGCGCCGCGCAGCGTATCCACGGCACGCGCGCCGATTCCGCGGCCAGCACCATCTTCACGTCGCAACCGCTGCGCAGAGCCTCTTCGAGCAGGTGGAACGTCTCCGCAACGCACCAACCCTGCCGCGTTAGACCGCCGCGAGCGATGGCCCGGCGCACGTCCTTGAGCAGCGGATTCGCGGCGCTGGTGATCGTTTTCTCACCATACAATTACAATAAGTGTGGCATAGGTGAAACGCACAGTCTGGAATGCGGTGGTGGCGGCGCTGGCGGCCGTGGCGTTTTACATCGCGTACCTTTCGGTGCGCATCGAGCGGCAATCCACCCTCGATGAAGCGCGGCCCGCCGGCGTCATTCTGGTGCTCGGGCGCGGCCGAATATCACGGGCGTCCTTCGCCGGTGCTGCGCGCCCGGCTCGACCACGCGCTGGAACTCTATCGGCAGAATTGGCGCCGCGCATCCTGACCACTGGCGGCGCGGGCGGCGACGCCGTATTCACCGAAGGCGGCGTGGGAAGGTCGTATCTGATCGCGCACGGCGTGCCGTCGGAAGCGATTTCGGTGGAGACCGAGGGCGAAACCACCGTGGAATCGATCGCGCTGGCCGGCGAAATCATGCGGCGCATGGGGTTGCGTTCGGTGATCGTGGTCAGCGACGGCTATCACATTTTTCGCGTGAAGCAGATGCTGGAATCCTACGGCCTGACCGTCTACGGTTCGCCGCGCCGCGAAATCGCGCAGCAGCACCCGCTGCGTGAGCGATGGAATTATGTGAAACAGGCGGTCGGATATTTGTTGTGGCGCGCGGGAATGCCTGTGTAGCTTCGAGTATCGGAACTTTAGCTTCGCACAGCCATTTCCGGCATGGGATGCCGCATCTCGCCTCGGAAAACCTCATCGAAGGACTGCAGCACTTCACCATGCAGCGCGCCGTTATCGCAGAGAACACTCTCTGACTTCCTCACGCTGTGCGCCGCCCCGTGCATGTCCGAAACGCGGCCGCCGGCTTCCTGAACCAGTAGGCTCCCGGCCGCGACATCCCACGGTTTGAGTCCGAACTCCCAAAAGAAATCGAGCCGCCCGCACGCAACATAGGCAATATCGATCGCCGCCGACCCCGTCCGCCGCACCCCGTGCGACGCCATCGCAAGCTGGTAATAGAAATAAATGTTCGCGTTGTGCTGCCGCTTACGGCTGGGAAATCCGGTTGATGAGAGACTATCCGCCAGCCGTTTCGCGCTTGAAACATGAATGCGCCGGTTGTTCAGATAAGCTCCCGCGCCGCGTTCCGCCGTGAAGAGTTCGTTCTGCGATCGGATCGAAGACCACGCCCGCAATCATCTCTTCGCCGCGCGCCAGGCCCAGCGTGACATTAAAGATCGGGAAGCTGTGCGCGAAATTCGTAGTGCCGTCCAGCGGATCGACGAACCACGGTACTCCGAAGGCGACGTGTGTCCGCCGCCCTCTTCCGCTACAATCGCCATGCGAAGGGAAGTGGGCGCGGAGTCGCTCGACGATAAGCTTTTCCGAAGCGCGGTCGGCTTCCGTGACCAGATCGAATTCGCCCTTGCTCTCGAAGGCCACGCGCCGCTCGTAGTAATTGGCCAACAGCGCGCCGGCCTCTTGCGCGATCTCGACCGCCTTTTCGAGTACGCCGTTCTCCAACGGACCCTAACTCGCTTCCTGAATGTATTTGATGTCGTGCTTGAAGATGAAGAGATTCGGCTCGCCGTCGCGCGTCAACCGGATGAAGGATTGGTCGTAATATTCGATAATGCCGGCAACCTCTTCGCCGTCCATCATCTTCACGCGCACGGGCGTCGCCGCCTCGATGAGGCTCTTGAGATACTTCGCCTCCTCAAACGTATGCTCCGGCGCGCGCGCCGCCTTTCCACCCTGTTGTGACGTACGAATCTCCTATTGCTTGGATTTCTTCACGGCATCCAATGCGACGCGCGAATCTGGGGCGGTAGGCCCGGCCAACGCATCGGCATCTCCATAATAGCCGTTGCGTGCGAACACCTGCAATTCCGGCTGCTTCACGCCCACCTGCAACGTGTGAAAGCGGTCTTTGGTAGGGGGGACATTATGCGGATAGTAGCCCAGCACGTACTCCGTGCGCAGGTCTGAGATGATATCGCGAAAGGCCTTATCGAGCTGCGCGCCCAGCGTCGGAACGAAGGTACGCCCACCCGTGCCCTGCGCCATGTAGCTGAGCACGTTTTCGCCGCCGATGTTACGCCCGGCGTCGTTCACGATCGGCATCACGACCACCGGATAGATCACCGAGTCGGCCAGTTGCGCCGCCTCGAGCGCCTGGTGCGAATCCTTATGGCTGGTGGTGTTGCCGCCATCGGTCACAATCACCATCACTTTCCGCCCTTCGCGCGACTCCAGATCTTTGGCCGCGTACCAGATCGCATCGAAGAGCGATGTCCCCGCATCGCCTTTGATCGTTTTCAATTTGGATTGAATGAGATCCAATCGATGCGTGAAGGCGGTTTCCTGATTCACATCGTAGTCGAAACCGTAGAGCGAAATCGCATCCTTCGGATTGCTGTCCGCCAGCAGCGCGCGCACGAACTTCGCGGCGGAATCCGTCTCGAACCTCAGATCTTTCGCCGTCGACCCGCTGACGTCGATCATCAGCGCCACCGAAAGCGGCTGATCCGTCTGCCGGGCGAAGTCGGCGACTTCCTGAGGAATGCCGTTATCGGAAATCGTGAAGTCCGATTTCTGCAGGCCTCCAACCAATTGGCCGGACCGGTTTCTCACCGTCGCGACGATATGCACATGCCGCACGTCGGCGCGAAATTGCGCCAACGAAGTGACGCTGATCGCCGCCAGGATAGCGACGACACTCCACACCGAACTGCCGCGACCGCAAGGGAGTGGTACTCGCCCACGGCGAGACCACGCCTGCGAAACCGAGAGCTTAGCCGGCCACCGGTACATTCGCGTCCCACTCCCCTTCCACCCAAACTTCGCCATCCACGAAATGTTCCTTCTTCCAGATCGGGACCATCTTTTTCAGGCGATTAATTCCCTCTAGCGCCGCCTCGAATGCCGGCCTGCGGTGCGGCGCGGTGACAATCACCGCCACGCTGGTTTCGCCCACCAGCATGCGCCCCAGGCGGTGAACCATCGCAACTCGCTCTACCGCATGCGATTCCGCAATCTCACGCCCGATCTGCGCCATCATCTTGATGGCCATGGGCTCGTAACAATCGTAATCGAGACAAAGGGTAGAGCGTCCCTTGGTATTGTTGCGGACGGTTCCTTCGAACGTCACCACCGCGCCCTCGGCGCCGGTTTGCAGTCTTGCCGTCACCGCTCGCGTATCGATCGCGTGACGCGTCAGGCAGAAGTAGTGTCCGCCTGGAGAGGTTTCAAGTTCGGCCGTCCTGGCTACTCCGCCGCTCACCGGAGGAAGAAAAGCAACTTCATCCCCCTCGCTGAGCTGAGCGGAAAGGGGGGCGAACTCCCGATTAAGGGCCACTACGATGCTCGAAGCCATCTGGCGAAACGAGGGGAATCGTGTGGCGTAACAATCGAAAACTGCGCGAAGATCCGCGCCTTCCGGAAATTCGGCTTCTTCAGTCGCGCGGCCGGCGACATCCTTCAAAATACCGAAAAACAGGACTCTTGCGCGCATGGGGGCGGTAATCGTTCAGCATATCAGACGCTCTGGAACCCCCTTTCGTTGCGTTAGATAGGTGTCAGGGCCGCCGTTATTGCGAGGGTTTCGCCGCGCCCGCCGCCCGTGGCTGATACGTGCCCGGAACCATTCGGAATGCGATCGTCAACCGGTTCCAACCATTGATGGCCACCACCGCCAGCGAGAGGTCCATCAACTCCTCCACCGTGAAGTGCTGGCTTACGCGGGCGAAGAGCTCGTCCGGCACGTGACCGGTAGAGATAAGCGTAAGCGCCTCGGTCCATTCCAGCGCCGCGCGTTCGCGCTCGGTGAAAAACGGCGTCTCTCGCCACGCGCTGAGGGCGTAGAGCCGCTGTTCCGTTTCTCCCGCCGCTCGGGCATCCTTTGAATGCATGTCGAGACAATATGCGCAGCCGTTGATTTGCGATGCCCGCATCTTAACCAGTTCGAGCAGCGACTGTTCCAGACCGCAACTGCGGGTGTGGCGTTCCAAACCGTACATCGCTTGAAATGCGCCCGAAGACGCGGCCTTGGCATAATCGATTCTAGGTTCCATGTTTTTTCCTCGTTCGGATTTCCTTCTACTAATGATGACGAGGAGGCATTGCGGTTCGTGACAAGCGGCCGGCCGGTCGAGTTATTTGAGCGTGAGAGACGGCGCCTCTTCACGATGGCATACGGCTTCCTGGGAAGCCGGGCCGACGCCGAAGATGTAGTGCAGGACGCGTGGCTGCGCTGGCACGGGAGAGATGAAAAAACGGTCGATAACCCGGCGGCATGGCTGACAACGGTCACCGCGCGGTTGGCGCTCGACCGCCTCCGCTCGGCGCGTGTGAAGCGCGAGACGTATCCCGGAGTGTGGCTGCCTGAACCGATCGTGGAAACCCCTTCGGTGGAATCCGCCTTGCTCGCCGAAAGCGGCCTGACGCTCGCATTTCTCTTTCTGTTGGAGCGTCTCGGCGTGGAGGAACGCGCGGCGTTCGTGCTGCGCGAAGTGTTCAATCGTTCGTATCGCGAGATCGGCGAAGCGCTCGGCCGGCCGGAGGCCTCTTGCCGCCAATTGGTCAAGCGGGCGCGGGAAAAGGTACGGCGCGATCAGTCGGCTCGTGGTCCGGCCAGCCGCCCGCAGGTGGAACACACGCTCGGGAGCTTTCTCGATGCGCTGGAAGAGGGCGACGAAATGAAGCTGCTCGAATCGCTGGCGGCGGATGCCATACTTTACGGGGATGGCGGCGGCAAGGCCCCTTCCGTGGTGAATCCGATTTTCGGAGCGCACCGCATCGTGCGATTCCTGATGGGTCTGCGCCGCAAGTATCCGGGCGAATATACTTATGAACGCATCGACGTGAACGGAATGCCCGGGCTGATCGCGCTTCGCGGAGGCGTGGCGTCCGCCATCGTGAGCTATTGCGTCGAAGATAGCCGGGTCCGCCGGATCTTTCATGTGTTGAATCCGGACAAGATTGCAGCGGGCCTGCGCGAGTGGAAGACGCCGTGAAATACAATCAGTCTTTCCCATGCGACCCGTTACCGAGACCCGCCTGCGCGTGCGCTACGCCGAAACCGACCAGATGGGCGTGGTCTATTATGCGAATTACTTTGTGTGGATGGAAGTAGGGCGTGTCGGCTACTGCAAAGCCTGCGGATTTAACTACCGCGACATGGAGCGCGACGACGGCGTCTTTCTCGCCGTGGCCGAGGCCGATTGCCGTTACAAATCGCCGGCGAAATTCGACGACGAGGTAATAGTCAAGACATGGATCGAGGACGCAAATACCCGTATCGTCATCTTCCATTACGAGATGCGCGTCGCCGAGGAAGACCGCCCGCTGGCGACGGGAATGACGCGCCACGTATTCGTCAATCATCAGATGCAGCGTTCGCGCATGCCCGAAAAGTATTACTCGATGTTCGGGATTGCCACTCATCAAGAAACAGAGAATCCGCCATCGGCACTGGCGGGAAATGATCCAACGCCACAAGCAAGTGAATTAAAATAGGGAGCGCAAAGCACCCCTCGAAATGTTGGCCGTCGACCGTATTCACAAGATGTCCACGGAGACCTGACATGCCGCGCCCGATTCCCGGTTTCTTCATATTGCTCTCGGCGCTCCCGCTGTTCGCTCCGCCGCAAGCGCAAAACAAGCCGCTCACTTTTGAGGTCGCTTCGGTGCGGCTAGCCGATATGAACACGCTCCGCGCGATTCAGATTTCGCCGCAGCGCTCCGGCGGCCGAATATCCTGGACCACCTTCCTCAACGTCGTCCTCGCATACTCCGAGCGCCTGCAGACCTGGCAAATTTCCGGCCCTATTCCGCAAGACGTATTCGTATTTCAAGTGGAAACCACGCCCGATGCCGCCGATGAGCAAATGCGTCAAATGTTCCGCGCGCTACTCGCCGACCGCTTCAAGATGACCGCGCATCGCGTCACCAAAGACCTCGACACTTTCGCCCTCACGCTCGCCAGGAGCGGCCTCAAGCTCAAGGAAGCGAAAGAGGGCGACCCTCCTCCGCCCATGCCCGAATGGTTCGCGAAAATGCAACCCACCGCTTTCGACGGCAAACTACAGGCAACCAGGGAGGGCCGCGGAGTAGGCGCGCTCACCGGCCGCCGTGTCACGATGGCGGATTTCGCCCGCACCCTGGGCCAGGTTCTGCGAGCGTCGGTCATAGACGATACAGGCCTTACCGGCAAATATTATTTCAGCTTGAAATATGCGCCTGAAAATGACCAGGCCGATTCCGACCTGCCCCCGCTTGCCACGGCCCTCCAAGATCTCGGCCTGCGGCTGGAAAAACGCAAGGGCCCCGTGGAACTGCTCGTGGTGGATCACATGGAAAAGACGCCGTCGGAAAATTGAGGCCGAATTTCCGATTGGTCACTTCGAAAACAATATCTTCGCGAGCGAGCAGTCACCAAGAGTGAGATCGCACTTCTCATGTACCTCGCAGTCGCGTAGCCCCCAAGTGGCGCAGACCTCCCGGTCTGCGCAGCCAGCAGTCCGGACCTTCTTTCCTCGCCCCGGACGCCCAGCACGCTTCTTCCCTTTTTAATTCGATCGCAACGCAACCAGCGGATCCATCCGGGAAGCTCTCCACGCGGGAATATACCCGGCCACCGTCGCGACTCCGGTCAGCAGCACCCCCACCGCGACGAAAGTCGCGGGATCGCCGGACCTGATCCCAAACAACAGGCTCGCCAGTGCGCCCGACGCCACCCGTGCCCCCGCCATTCCCAACCCCAGCCCCAACGCAGCCAATCCCAAGGTGCGCACCAGCACGCGCCTCTGAACATCTCCAGCCGGCGCCCCTAACGCCATCCGAATGCCGATTTCCTGTACCCGCTGGCTCACCGAATACGACACCACCGCATAGATCCCCAATGAAGCAAGCAGCAGCGCGAACCCCGCGAATCCGGCCAGCAAGAGCACGAGAAACCGTCGCGGTGAAACTGCCCTGTCCACTAAGCCCTGCAGCGTTCGGAACTCGCCGATTGGAAGATTCGGGTCCACCTGCCGAAGCGCTTCATGAATGCCCGCTGCCATCGTGTCTGGTGGAAGCGAAGTGCGCACAACCATTTCCATGGACGAATAATCCCGCGTCTGCCGCAATGGTATATACATCTCGGATCCGCCTGCCTTCTCGAGCGCTGCGTGCCGCACGTCGGCCACTACGCCCACTACCCGTCGTCCCCTATTCTGAGTGACCATCTGTCCAATGGCGTCCTGCCCCGGCCAAAGCGTTCGCGCTAGCGTTTGATTCACTACCACCACCGGCTCGCTCGCTGCCCGATCCTGCTCCGTAAACTCTCTGCCCTCGACCAACCGGACGCCCGCCGCTTCGAAGTATCCATCGCTCACCACCCGAATGAAGGCCTCCGGCATGTGGTTCTTGGGATAGATCTGGCCTTTGCCGGCAACACCCCAGGAGCGGTCGCTCGCCAGCGGAATGGCATCGGTAAGCCCCGCCGCGCGAATGCCGGGAACGGCGCGCGCGTGCCGCAGCAATTCATCCACATAAGCGTCCTGCTGATCGAGGTTCGAAATTCGAAAACTGGGATCGACTCTAAGCGCGGCCGCCCGTTCCGGCTGGAAACCGAGGTCCACATCGAGGACCCTCACAAAGCTTCGAATCAACAGCCCGGCGCTCACTAGCAGAGCGCAGGCGAAGGCAAGCTCGGAAACCACCAGTCCGTCGCGAATCCAGGCGTGCCGCTTGCCGCTACTCGATCCGCGGCCCCCATCCTGCAGATCGTCGCAAAGTGAGACGGCTGAGACGCGGAGCGCCGGCAGCAGGCCGAAGAGCGCCCCCGAGCCAACGGCGGCGAGGAGAGTGAAGATCAGCGCTTTCCCGTCGATCCGAACACTTTCCATCAAAGGAAGGTTGAACGCATGTAAATGCGCCAGTTCACGCGTGCCGGCAAACGCAAGCACAAGCCCCAGCGCCGCGCCGCAACAGGAGAGCGCCACGCTCTCGGTGAGCATCTGCCGGAGCAGCCGCAACCGGCCCGCGCCTAACGCGGCGCGCATCGCCAGTTCCTTCTGCCGGGCCGATATCCGAGCCAGCAGCAGATTCGAAAGATTGGCGCACACAATCAGCATCACAGCCCCCACAGCGCACATCAACACGACAAGCGCCGGACGTAGCTGCCCGCTGACATGCTGTTTCAGCGGCGATAGGGTCGGGTCGACTAAATTCCGTTCCGGGTGCTGACTCACGAGTTGCTTTGCCAGCGTCGAGAACTCTGCCTGGGCTCTCGAAATGCTGATGCCCGGTTTGATCCTGCCGATGATCTTGGCATTGTTACCCTCCCGGCTGACCTGTTCCGTTAGCGGAAATGGGACCAGAATATCGACGGATGCTCCGGGGTCGAACACACTCGCAAAATCGAAAGATGGCGGAAGCACCCCCACCACCGTTGTGGGCCGATTACCGATCAGCAGCTTCCTTCCCACTATGGATCGGTCGGAAGCAAATCGTCTTTGCCAGAACCCATTGCTCAGAATCACAGCGGGTGGGGCATCGTTTTGACCAGTGCATTCTTCCCGCAAGAAAGACCGGCCGACCATGGGATCGATGCCTAGCACCGGAAGGAAGTTCTGCGTCACCGGAACAGCCGTCAGGCGTTCGGGCTCGCCGGTTCCGGTAAGCTGCCTGTCTCCCTTTCTGTAGGCGCTGTAATACGCCGCCATATCGACGAACGACCGGTTCAACTCCTTCAGGTCGAGGAAGTGGCTCACCTGCGTGCTCCATTCCTCCCCGTTCCAACCGCCATTGGAGATCCAGACCAGTTCCCCCGCATTGCGAAACGGAAGCGGGCGTAGGAGCAATGCATTGACGACGCTGAAGACAGTTGACGTGGCTCCGATGCCCAGGCCGGCGATGAGAATGGTGAACGCCGTAAATCCGGCATCGCGCCGCATGCCGCGGAACGAGTGGCGTAGATCCTGCGTCAAGTCGCCCATCCAGCGCGCGATCCATGTCGAACGAGCTTCTTCCGTTTTCTGTGTCATATTGCCGAACTTTCTGCGGGCCGCGACGCGAGCTTCCGTTTCGGACATGCCTTGCGCCATCAGCTCCTCAATCATCGAGCCGATGTGGAACTCCATCTCCTCCCACAACAAACGCCGCCTTTCGCTGTGGTTTAGGCAATACCGAATACGGCGTCGAAAACGCCTCCAATTCACACCGGCTCGCCCTCCCATAGACCGCCTGATTATAATACTGCCGAATTTCCAATTGGTTACTTCGAGACACTGATTATTTCAATCAGATTGTCTGCGAGAGCAAACAGTCAGTCAAGTGGCGCAGACCTCCCGGTCTGCGCAGCCACCGTTACGCGGACCCTGTTCCAGCAGTCCCGCCCGCATCCGTACCCCTCTCGATCGCACGGCGACAGCGAAAGCGGGCCGCTCCCGAGCCAGCATTTCTTAGCGGCTTGGCGGCTTTGCGAGAGATACTGTCCGCTGAGGTTTTGCGCAGCGTAAAACCGTCGATGTTAGCGCGCGCTCGTTTACAAACCCGGCTCGCCAACGCTTTGCGTTCGATCTGTCAGCCCAAGCTTCAGCTCTTCGCCATCAGCCTTGATCGTCACGTCGCGGAAATCACGGATGAGCGGCCGATGTGCCAACTGATGGGCTGGAACGGTTGTAAGGAGTCCCACCACCTGCATTCCGGCGCTCAATCCAGCCTCGATGCCAGGACGCGTGTCTTCGAAAACCAGGCACTCCGCTGGCCTCACGCCTAATCGCTCGGCTGCAAGTAAGAATCCCTCCGGGTGTGGCTTACCGTTGCGGATCTCGTCGACGGGCACAATAACCTTGGGAAGCGGCAAACCCGCGGCTGTGACGCGGGCTTCTGCGAGCGTCCTCCACGCAGAAGTCACGATCGCCCACGGGTGGTTCTTTACTCCGTGCAGAACTTGCGAGGCTCCTGGAACCGCCAAAATTCCTTCGACTTGTTCTTCCTCGTAATGAGCCAACTCTTCCAATTCCTTTGCATGGTCGCGCCGGTCCAAAAAGTGCTCCAGCGTAGCGATCGCCGGGCGTCCATGCGAGAACAAGAGTACAGCCTCAAGGGGGATTTTATGCCGCGCGGCCCACCAACCCCAAGCACGCTCTACGACGGAAGTGGAGTCGACCAGCGTACCATCCATATCGAACAGCACTGCCTTACAGGTGAGGCTGATACCGTTGCTCATCTCTGACCATAATCGCAGCTGGCCTTTCGAAAGTGAAGCGACTCGCGGCGGAGAGCAGCTCAAGCGGCGGCGAGGACGCTCGCACCCTTTCTAGATTGAGTACTTTACCGAGCCGCGACCGCGAGAGAGCGGTTTTGCCACAGACTTTTACAAACAGACCAACGGATAGGCCGAAGAATTTGCGCTGCGTCAACTTCAGACGGCAGCGAACCCAGCGCGCGCAGGTGTGGGAGCCTTCCGCGTCTACGATTTCATACCGCCGCAATCCTGACCTGCCAGCCGGGGGCGAGCGGACGTCGTGTGACTTCCCCCGCCCCGGCCAGCATAAACCGCCAGGGGGTTCGAGTACCTAATTGCCTCGATTCGATTTACATTGTGTGTCCGTTGCGCATGGCATCTCCTTTCGTCAGTTGAATTTGGCCGCCAAGCGCCGCACCAGACGGAACTCTTCCGAGTCGGTCAGCAAGCGGTCGTCGCCCCCGAATTGCTCGGATCTCAGCCGTTGAAATCCCTCGGATAGGGAGATTTTGGGCTTGTGCCGATCCCATCTGGCGGCCCTCCGGACTGCGAAGGTCAGGTCGTAGAAAGACGCCTCCACCTCGACATCGCCCGCACGGTATGTAAGGAACTTCGTCATTCCGAGTCCCCGTTGAAATCGCTCGCTCCGGGTATTGATCACCGCGGAGGACGCAGTAAAACCGCGCACGTCCAATCGCGCGGCGCATTCCAGAAACCCCTGGCAGAGTGCGGTTACCACCCGCGAATTCTTCCTCTCTTCCTCGACGGCCAAACTGCCGACGTGCAGCACCTCGTCCACCGGGCAGAATTGGGCGACCCCCGCGGCGAGGTCCCCAGTGTTGGAGCCGCCGCGGAACCGGCTCGGATGGCCGACGAAACAGAACTCCAGCATCCCTATCGGTTGAGACCCGCCGCCAGCGAGCGCGAAGAGGTAGAGGGAGTAGGGGCGCGCTTCGACGTCCGCCTCGCTGCGATCGCCGCCCGCGCAGACCCAGATCTGTTCCCGAAATCGGCGAATGCTGCCCGGGTCTTCTTCCGGAAGTGAAACCATTACGGATATCATTTCGAGCTCCTTCGTCGGCCCTCTAGCAAAGCAATTTACTGTCTCGCCGCCAGGATTTCAATACTCGGCGGCATGCCTCCTTCTGATTCGCGCAGCCCCCGCGGCGGATACTCGTTGCGTGTGGCTAAACCTATTGCAAACAATCGATTACCTGGAAAATCTGACCCGGAAAATCGTCTGGCGTTTTCTGATCTGGCCTATAATGAGCAGGTAATGGACGAGGCTGGTCTGGGATCAAACGACGGTATTCGATTCGGGCGTTTTATTTTGTTCCCGGATGCGCGCACTTTGCTCAAGAGCGGGCGCGAGATCCGAATCCAGGCGCAGCCGCTATCCCTTCTATGTATCCTGGCGGCCCGTCCCGGTGAGGTGATTACCCGGGCGGAATTGCATGCCCTGCTCTGGCCCGGCGTCGAGTTCCTGGACTTCGAAGCGGCTCTCAATTCCACCGTCAAAAAGCTCCGGCAAGCCTTGGACGATGACGCCGGTCTGCCGCGATTCATCCGTACCGTGCCCAAACGCGGGTACATGTTCATCGGTTTGGCCAAGTCGGCCGAGGCCCCATCGGATCTGCTCACTCCTGTCGGCGCCCCCACCGCCGCGGCTACCGCGGAGGCGCCATCCCCACCGCCTCCTGCTATTGCAGCGCGATTAATTCCCAAGCTGGTGGCGGCGCTCGCGATTCTTGCGGCTCTCGCGGTCGGGGCGGCCCTCGCCGCTCAGTTGTTCTCCGTCCGGAACAAGCTGCTTCCGCTCAACGGCGTCCGCTACACCCTGAATTCCGAGGCGGATTCGGTAGCGGACGCCGCCATTTCGCCCGACGGGCGCTATCTCGCATTCGCCGATCAATATCACGTACAAGTGATGGCCACCGCCGACCGGGCGGCCAACGCCTTACCTAAACTCGATCGACTGCACATCTCAGGCGTCTCCTGGTTCCCGGATTCGTCCAATCTTCTTTTGAGCGGTCTCGATGGCGCCGGCGATGGCCACGCGCTGTGGCGCGTCTCCATCCTCGGCGATCAGGAACCGCTCCAGCTCTTCTCCGGGGCCGTGGACGGACGCATGTCCCCCGATGGCAAGCATTACGCCGTCATCTCCGAAGATCGCCGTAAAGTTCGCATCGCGCCGGCGGACCGCTCCGAAACGCACATCGTCGCGCAGGCGGACGGCATCGGTCAGGTATTCTGGTCGGACGATTCCACACGCGTCTTCTTCACCTCGCGCGAGGGTTGGGTCTACCGCCTGCACTCGGTCGCAATCGCCGGAGGAGAGCCCGTGTCGCTCATCGGCAACATCTCCGAAAATTCGGTAGCGTTGCTGCCCCAAGGGCGCCTGCTCTACTGCGTGAATCCGTTGCCCGGCGCGTCCGATCTCTTCGAAATGACGGTGGACCCGTCCACCGGAAAGCAGCGCGGCTCGCCGGTTCAGATCCAGCATTCCGATTCCCTCCTGGACCATCTCACCGTCACCTCCGATGGGTCGCGAATCGCCTATCTTCAGGGCGAACAGCAGGCCGGAATCTGGACCGGAGATCTTTCGGATGACAATGCCAGGCTGACGGACCTCCGCCGCCTGACACTCACCGAAGGCGACTCATACCCGCACGGGTGGACCGCCGATAGCCAGTCCGTACTCTTCGAATCGCAGTCCGTAAACAAGTGGAATGTCTTCCGTCAGACGGTCGGCGTGGCGGAGCGCCAGCCATTATTATTCAACCTCCCTCCGGCGGTGCGGCCCATTTCCGCGACCGGCGGTAAGTGGCTGCTGTATCAGACCCTCGCGAGCCAGGCCGGGGCGCCTGGCGGCGGAGCAAGTGTGATGCGGGCGCCGTTCGATGGCGGCGCGCCGGCGAAATTGTACACGTTGCGCGCCAACGGTAGCCTTCGCTGTTCCACGCAGCCGGATCGTGGGTGCGTGATGGAGGAAGACCTCGGCTCGAAGCAAACCTTTTCCCGTCTGGATCCCGCCGATGGGAAGACAACCGCTTGGACCGACTATTCTTCCGGCAGGCAGGTAGAGGACTGGGATCTTTCGCCCGACGGCTCGACCATCGCGATCCTGGAACGCGGCGATAACGAAAACACGCTCCACTTGATCGCCGCGAATGGCGCCATAACATCGCTCAGCTTCCCCGGTACGCACGGGCTCAAGAGCGTAAACTGGTGGGCCAACGGACACGGATTCTTTTGCGCCGCGCGCGAGCGCGATGCGTATCGCATGCTCTCAATCTCGCGAAACGGGCAGGTCTCGGTGCTCAACGAGGATGTGGGCGGTATGCCCAGTTGGGCGACGCCATCGCCCGACGGCCGCCGCCTCGCGCTGGTGCTGCATCGCCGTCACTATAACGCCTGGGTCGCGCGGGTCCAGTAGCAAATGTCCACGGCTCTTTACCGATCCGCGACGCTTTACCGATCCGCGACGCTTTACCGGCCGCGACGGCCGTACCGGCCGCGCTTTACCGGCCGCGACTTACCGGCCGCGACTCACCGGCCGCGATTTACCGGCCGCGACTTACCGGGCCGCGACTCTTTCCGAGCCGCGACCGCAAGGGAGCGGTTTCCGACAGGAGCGGTTCTCCCCACATCCTGCCGTCGCCAAACCGGACATAATGGTTGGATGTCTGCCCCCCACGAAATCGACCACGTCGGCGATACGGCGCTGATGGTAGCTGCGTGCCGCGCCATCGAAAACCAATCGGCCGACGCCATGGTGTGGGATATCTTCGCCGACAGGCTGGCGGGTGAGCGCGGAAGGGCGCTGCTCGAGCTGCTCCCGCGGCCCGAATGGATGCGCCTGGGAATCGCGCTACGCACCCGGTTCATCGACGAACTGCTGCTGGAGTTGCTCGCTGCCCAACCGATCGCGGTTGTACTCAACATCGGCTGCGGGCTCGATACGCGCCCGTGGCGCCTCGACCTGCCAACGGATTTGCGCTGGATCGAGGTCGATTTTGAGGACATGCTTGATTACAAAGACGCGCTGATGGCGGCCGAGGCGCCGCGATGCCGTCGCGAGCGCCTTTCCGCGGACCTCAACAACCCTGCGCAGCGGCGCGCCCTCTACCAAGCCGCGGGTTCGCGGCCCGCGCTGATGATTACCGAAGGGCTCCTGCCGTATTTACCTTCTTCAACGGTAGAAGCATTGGTTGCCGAAGCCCCGGCGGAAAGCGGCATTGCGTACTGGATGAGCGACATCTCGACAAGCGCCTTCTCCCGCTTCGTGGACGTGAATTCGGTCCGGCAGGTGGAGGAGTTGCACCCCGCCGATTCCCTCCATGGCGAACAGGTGCTCGAAATCGGCCGCCGGCATGGCTGGATGACCCGGGCGCAACGAAGTTACCTGACCGACGTGGGATTCGCGATGGCGCGTATTCAGCGCGTGATGGGACCTCTCGCCGCGGGCCCTCCGCCGGTCGCTCTTGACGATCCCACGGGAATACACCTTTTCACGCGTGCATGAGAGGTCGCCCTTGGCCGCTCCATGTACTTGAGTCTTGCGCCGTCCCGAGTTGGGCCAAGCTTGAGCACCGAGAACGCGTCAATGCCGAATCACTGCGACCAAGTGCCAGCTTGCCGAAAACCCGGGCACTCCACTCTTGTGCGGATCGATATGCCACCCCACAACTTTGAAGGTGTTGAGATAAGCAAATTAATCGACAGGTGTTTAATCGGCATCGTTGTGATGTGCGGTGTCGTAACTCATGATGTTTGGCGGTAATGGCTTTCCGTCTTTTGTCTTATCCATTCCAGGCAGCCATGGAATCCAGTACACGACGAAGGCAAATCTAACATGACGCACATTATTGAAGGCATCGCGGTATTTCACGACGCCCCACATCGCAAAGCCGCGCGGGGGATTCCCCAGCTTGATGGCATCTACTTCGTCATCGGGTACCCTACTGGAGACGCGACGCGAAAGAAGTTTTGTGGTTCCTGGGGCCATGACATGGCTCCGTCCCGGCGGTCTCGATCCGGTAACGGAAACGAGAAATCCCCTGGGAGCGGCAATGGTACGATTTCCGCAACGGCTTTGAAGGTAACATCGTATGCGGGTGTATTGCCATGGTTCCGCAGAATTGCTTGACTTTCAAAAACATGGTTGGCGTCTCTGAACATTGCCGTATTAAAGAAAAACGGAAATATAGGCTCTACTTTGCAATTCTGTGGCAAGTTTTTGCCTATCGGCGATCTCTCTGCTGATACTAACGCTTTCCCGAACATGTTCGACGTTTGAAGCCATGGATTCGGCGATTCCTTCCATCGCTTTTGAAGAACGCGTAGCTTCAGCTATGGAGGCTTGAACATCTCGCATTTGTTGGGCAGAGGATTCGCGGGCTTCCGCTGCCTGCCGCTCCATGAGATTAGCCTGTCTTTCGATAGCTTGAAGGGTACGGACGGCAGCGTAGACACCTCCTCCACCGATCAAAACCAGCAATGCGGCAAAAACCCAACTGAGTTTGTCCATCCAATCTTTTCTGAGGTCTGATCTGACATCGATGGGCTTATCCTCCGACGTGATGATGGAAACAGAAGAGGGTGCCGGCTGGGGACTGGCTTTTGGCTCAGCGGTACTTCGCAGCCCCGCAACTGTGTTTGACTTAGCGGAACTGCCGGATTCTGTGGCCGGCAAGGGTGTTTGGGCCACGGCAGTTCGCAGAGCGATAAGCACCATAAAAATGGCCGCGGTGCGCATCGAATTCATGGAAAGAATGTAGCATGAAGGGGCATATAGTTGCTTATTATCAAGTTGGAATTTGTCGAGGCTTTGTGCGAGGGTGACTGAACAGTATTCAGGGTTAGAGCCGAACACCACCGGAGCGTGGCGATGCTGGCCTTCTGATTTTCCGCGCAGTCTTCGACTTCATCAAAGCAAACATCCAGCGCGAGCGGAGGCAGGCGGTTGCGATGCACTCTTACCTCATCCAATCGAGAACCCGGAGCTTTTCAATATCGCCGCTGCCATAATACGCAGCCTTTGTGGCCTTCAGAATGAGCCGGCGCTTCGCCCCTACGGGGATCGAGCAGATAGAGAAACCGTATAGTACGGGCGTCGATTGATATCGACGTATGTTGCGATTGCCGCGAAGACGTCCGGCTGTCCCCAGCCCATGCTCGGATCTCGCCCAAACGCGTCTGCGAATCGCGTCTGAGCCGCCAAGTTCTGCGCCCCCGCCTTCTCCGAGATTCAATAAATTCCTACTGCATCTTCTGTAATCAGGTTAGATAGGTTCGTCAGTCCGCCAGCGGGATGGACTTGGCTGAGGCGGAGCTCAATGTCGAGGGCAGGGCCTTTGCCGATGTTCTTAATAGAGAGTTTGTAAGGATTCACTACCGTGAACGCAACTACAGGCCGCACGCTGTCGATTCGCAGCTGGACACCGTCCTCCCGAAGGCGCTGCGTTTCGGTGGTATACAGCCAGATCCAGTAAGCTGTGAATCCCAGCAAGAGCAGTTCTATGAGTCGTGCCGTCGGCTCAAACCACCCAGGCGGTTTCCGCAAGGTCATTTCAATTCGTCCCCTCGCTCTAGACAGGAATCGAACAAAGCAAGAATGTATGCTCTGTTTGCGAGGGACGGTGCAGACTGCATAAGAAAACTGCAGGGTGCTACGGTCGAACGTGAAGGTGGGCGCGACGACCATCAACGGCCCACCGCTGTAGGTCACAAAGCAGCCTTTGCATGTAAACCCATTATCGAATGTCTGTGCGATGCCTCCCGCTGTCAAATCAAGGTTCAACGTGCAGGACGAGTAGACGGGTCTCACGGGGATTGTCGTTTGCGTGGCAGTAATGCTTTCTGCAAGCACCCACTGCGGCACTGTGGTAAAGCAATTGGGACCCTGAACTGGCGCTCTAAACGACGCCCGTTGGGCGAAGATATAGGAAATAGCAGCAGCCGCGGTTTGCCACGCGATGTCGTCTACTTCGCTATTGTGGTTAGCCACGGCAAGTGCTCTCGTCGCAACGTCCCGGACTACATGCTCGTTAACCGCAATGTTGCGGTCGCTGGCCTGGTCGATCATGTGCTTGGCCGACAGTAGTGCATCTTTCAACCTGTTTTCCGGAACACTAGAAACGCCCGCTAATATGGATGACCGTGAGATGAAACGTATGCCGGGCACTTGTGCCACGAGTCGCCAGAATCGATACAAGAGAGATTCAGTTGGGGCCTTGTGTCCGCAGCATGCAGCAGCAGTATAACGAGAGCGATGGCCACGAGGGCGGACAGTAGCATCGGATGCCGTCTCATTCGGACCCAAAAGCTCTTGACCACGATTGACTCAGAAGCGGTGTGCCGCAACAGACTCGTCCTCGGATTTGTCGCGGCGGCCCGCCTGTTCGTGATCGCTTTGATCCCACTGTGACCTGTTTCGAATTTATCTACCAAATACGACCGAGGCGCCTCCGTCTACTGTAACTCCTATGCTCCGTCCCGTCGGGGTCGCCCGTCACACGGGGTGCGACATGAAAGTGGAAGACTTGTCAATATCCCAGCAAACCGCGGCAAATCTGAGCGTACTACTACGCAAGCGCCGTCATTAATGGGATTCAGCGAAACAACCGCTCGGGACCCCGAAAACAGCGCGTGGAAGCCTAATGGAATCTCCGGCCAACAAGCCTGCCGAAATCGAGTTGCGACGGCATTCGACTTTACGTCGCACACCCTCGTCGCACGGTACTCCGCTGACAGCCTGCTGTCATTCAACCCTCTACAAAGGTCGCCTGGAGCGTCGAAGTGCTATGTGGATTCGCCGGCTGCCGTGTTTATGGAGCTCGGCGCATTATTGACCAGTTCGGAAATAAGTTTCAAAGCGTACCCTTCAAGTGGCAAATGACCAAAGGCTAAAAGGGTGTCATATCAAAACGCCGCTGCCCCGACGTTCATGGCGGTTAATCGACCTACTCGGTCGGATCACGCGCCACTCGGAGAATGCCGTCGACCCAACTGCCAGAGCCAGACCTCCGAACGGTTCGCCCACTCTCGACGCAGGTTCATGGAGTCGAACTGCTCTGGTTCCGCTGACGATTGGCGCCTCGGCCAGGAAACTCATCCCGCCATCCAGACACTAGGAACGAAGAGCCGTTAGGATCGACGTTCCACTTCCCCGAGTTTGCTCCCCTGCAAGCCGAGCGATTGCATCGAGAGAGGTTCCCAGACATCTCACATCATCGGGCCCGAAAATCTTGCGGCAAGATCGACCCTCACATTATGAATGGGCCGTGTTATCTAAAGAGACTACCGAATATTCTCAACTCTTGCGCAGGCCGTAAAGCTGTGTCACAAGGGTTCGAAAAATATTTTCCGCCGATTTCGTCCAATTCTGTCAATCGCTTACGGAGAACTGCACGCTTCGCGCACGCATCCGCGCAACTGGAATTCCGCCACTCTCTTGCTACTCTGAGATCGAAAAGGGCTGCTTCGCGCATCGCGCGCCAAGCAGCCCTTTTTTATTTTCGATACGCAAAGGAGAAACGAAATGTCCACCCCAGCCCAAATCGCCGCCAATCAGGCAAATTGTAAATTTTCGACGGGTCCAACCAGCGAAATCGGCCGCAAAACCGTAAGCGCGAATTCTGTCAAACATGCCTTCTGCGCGAAGGTGCACAAGCTTCTTCCCGGCGAAGAAGAGCCTTTCGCCGAATATCTTCAGGAATACAGGAAGGTCTACGCTCCCATCGGCGTGCCCGAAGAGGACCTGGTCCACAGCCTGGCGGATAACAACTGGCGTTTGAAAAAAATCACTTCCTTGGAACGGACGCTGCTGATCCGTCTTGAAACCGTCGAGCCCGAGGCCTTCGAAGACACCCTCAAAGAGCTGCGCCGCACATCCACCTACGCCAACAGAACTCAACGCGCCATCGAAAAGATCCGCGCCGAGCTGCGAATGATGCAGTCGGGGCGCAAGTCGGCCTACGACAAAGCCCAGCAAGAAGCGATCCTGCTCACTCAGCTAGCTCATATGAAGGGCGAACCGGTCGACCAAGCCAAGGAATTCCCGTCCCCCGAACTCTGCGGTGGCTTTGTTTATTCACTCGTCGAAGTCGCTCGTCTCATCGGTCGCATGGCCCGCCTGGAGGAGGCCAAGTTCCGCGTAGGACAGGCTTCCTAGCCTGTCCAAGGCGAGCGAAGCTCGCCAGTCTGGACCGCTCTCCCTCGCCCACAAGGCCTACAGAGCAAGCGGCCCGTCGATCTTTCTCAACTGAATAACCCCTGGCCAAATCCGCGCCCGTAGTGTCTCTCGGATCGCCTCGGGCCGGCCGCGAGAAGGGGCCGGCCCTGAGCGGTCTCTCTTTGCGGCTTGGCGGCTTTGCGAGAGATATCGATAATGCCCGCGCGGTAGTTTATTCACCAGGCTATCGCTGCGCTTCAAAGCCCGCACCGGCCTTGAGCTGGATTCGAGAAAGCCGCTTGCCCGCTTTCTGGTCCTCGCGGAAAATGCCATATGGTCCCATGCCGAAGCGCTCAAGGGAACCTTTCCGTCCGCCGATCTGGGAAAGGGAAGCGGGTTGGTCATTTTTGACATCGGCGGGAATAAGTATCGCCTCACGGCTTTGGTAAACTTCGAATCGCAAAGCGTCAAGATCACTGGCGTTTTCACACATGAAGAATACAGCCGAAAGAGCTTATGAATTGATAGCGGATGATTGCCTATGCCTGTTACTTATGAAGATCTGCTGATGGAAACGCTGCCGGCGCGAATAGAGACCGATGAGGAGTACGACCGTATCGATTCCCATTTCACCGATCTGTTCGGCCGAAAGCGCCTGACTGCGGCCGAGAAACGTCTAATGAATTTGCTCGGCGTCCTCATCCAGGATTATGACAAACGCGACCCGCTGCCGCGCGAGGGCTGCTCGCCGGCGGAACTCCTACAATTCCTAGTCGATCAATCGGGCCAATCCGCCTCTGCCTTACTCACCCCGATCTTTGGCCAACGCAGCCACGTTTACGAGGCTCTCAACGGGAAGCGGCCGATCCAGCGGCCCCCAGGCGAAAAAACTCGGAGAGCGATTCCACGTCAACCCCGGCTTGTTTCTTTAATTCGGAGCCACCGTCACCCGTGCCGCCCACCTGAGGAGGCCAAGGTCCGCTTCATGGTGGCCGCGTAGGACAGGCTTCCTAGCCGGTCCAAGGCGAACGAAGCTCGCCCAGTCCCGTTCCCGCAGTCTGGACCGTCCTCCCTCGCTCACAAGCCTACGGAGTAAACGGCCCGTCGATCTTTGCCTCAACTGAATCACCCTGGCCGCCTCCGCGCCCGTAGTGTTCTCTCGGATCGCCCAGAGCCGCCCGCGATAGGGGCCGGCGCTAGGTGGCCTTTTCTCCGCGTCTCTCCACCTCTGCGGTGAAACTTAATTCCCGCCCGGCCAGCTATTCACCAGGTTGAACGCATTCACGCTCCCAATCCCCGTCGCGAAATTCCAGCCCGCCGCCGCGGTAAACGCCGGAGTATAGGAATTACTCGACCCCGAAAGCGCCCCATTAGCCTGCGACTGCCCGAAGCCGCCGCGGCGTCCGCTGGTCACTGCCGTCGCTGCGCCGTAACAGTTCTCCGAACCCGCGCAGTTCACGTCGATATCGCCCTGCGTCACGTTGTGAAATATGCAGGAACCGGTTCCCGGGTCGCCGTTCGACGAGTTACAAGTCGCCGCGCCCCCGGCTAACTGGTAGTAGACCGGATTGGGATTGCCTTGCGCGCTATTGGTCTTCTGATTCACTAGGGCCTGAATGCCCGCCATGATCGGCGACGCGAACGACGTGCCGCCTGCCCCCGCCCAATTGCTGGGGTCGCCCGTACAGTCGGCGCCTCCATTGCGAAGGTCGGACCAGCACATCACGTAATAGTGGCCCCACACGCCTGTCCCCGCGAAGAGCGAGACGTCCGGGATGTCTCGCACGCCATCGGCCGCGATTCCTGAAAGTCCCGATTGCCACGAAGGCTTCGCATACCCTTGGCAGCTTCCTCCTACTACGCCTTCGACGTCTGGCGAACCCGTGGCGCACCCGCTCGGCCCGCCGCTTCCCGCGGCCACCTGGACCAACCCGTCCTGTTGCGCCGTCCTGCTACCGCACAGGCCGCTTGATCCGTAAGTGGTGCTGTAACCCAACGCGCTGGCCAGAAGCCCGCTGGCGCATGAATCGTTCCACGGAATCTCGGGAATGTAGGAAAGCGCCGATCCATAATTCGCGCTATTAGTGGATCCCCAGTAAGTGGAGTTCGTATTGGCGTAAGTATCTCCGAAGTCCGTGCCGCCCACCGCAACGTTATATGGCGTGGAAGCCCATGCGCTGACGCCGATGCCGTGAGTAGCGCCGCTCGACCCCGCATCGCATGACGCGGCGCCTTCGTCGCCCGCTGCCACAAACACCGAAATGCCCTCGGCCGCCGCCTGTTGAAACGCCGAATTGAAAAGCGCATTCGATGTTTCGCCGTTCTCGGCTTCGCACACGCCGTAGCTCACGCTGATGATCGAGGGCGGGTTCGCGCCGTTGATCAGATTCTGCAGCGCCACCACCGTCCCGTCCGTAGCGCGCGTATTCGCGCATGCTGCCACCAGAATCGTCGCCGAAGGAGCTGCGGCCGTCGCCCACTCCGCGTCGAGCGTCGCCTCGGCATCGTCCCCACCGGCCAGGCCGGGCGCGTTGCAATTGCTTCCGCCGTCCGCCGTCGGTTGAACCACGCTCAGCGATCCATCGCTATACTGCGAGAGCCCGAAGGTCGAACGGAACGTATCCCAATCGGAGTTATCGTAGAGCCGCGCATCCTCAACTACCGCGATCGTCTGTCCAAGTCCCGTATATCCCGCGCCAAACAGTGGCGTAAGGTTGTAAATGGTCGCAAGATCGGCCGGCGTCATCGCCCACGTCTGATAGCCCTGCGAATTGAACGTATACTGCGGCCGCACGGTCTTTTGCCTTTGCATCGGATGCGCTTTGAAATCGTGCATTGAGACCACGCCCTTCACCGCCGATGCAAGCGCCGCTGGAATCTGCGGATCGCTCATATTCGCCACGTGGCTTTCGCCATTCACGTTCAGCCTATGGATCTCCGTGTGGAACGCCTCACGCACATGGCCGGCGTTGCCCGAAAAATCGATCGTCATGCGGTTCGGATACACCGAATGCACCGTAAATCCCTTCGATCGCAGCCACGCCGTTACGGTATCGATATCGCTCTGCGCCGGCCCGTATGCCTGGCCAAACTGTGCCGGCGTCAGCCATTTATGGTAGCTGGGCGATTTCGGATTACTGAGCGCGTCCACTTCGGCCGCCGCGGCGGCCTCCTGCTCCGCGGGCCGTTTCAATTGCAGGAGCATGTGCTCCATGGCGAAATCGTCGGCTACCGCCCCCGCGTCGTTTTGGGCTCTGGCTTCCGGGCGCGTATTCCCAGCCAGGCGCTCGAGTTTGGTTTCGTCGATGCGCGCCGTAATGAGCGGGCGCGGGCCGCGCGCGTTCTGGGCCAACAAACCCAGCGGCGCAGCCGCGCAAATCGTTAGAATGCAACGGAAATAATTACGCGAAAGCATGGGAACTCCCGATATGTATGTGGGCTTACTACGCTAGGACTGACGCGAAGGCAATGGTAAACGTTGCCTGGGACTCATAGTATTTTACCTTCTTAGCAAAAAGGTCCTGTATCGCGGCCCGCCCTCTAGGGTTCAGAGGCCAATCGCACAAATTTGACAGGGGGTTCCCATCTACGGTATTATCTTCAATCCGCGCATCGCCCCCCTTTCCAAAAGCAGCTTTGCAACTTTCGGAGGGGAGTCTGCGTCTTATCGGTATCCTAACCAACGTTCGGAACCGCCAAACAGAAAATGAACACCAACATGAAAAACGGACCGAAGGGCAAGTACGCCACTTATAAAAAAATCTTGGAACGCAAGTCGGAGGAAGTTCGCAGCAGCATGTCCGCGCAAAAGGCGGCGCAGGTAGTCGCGCGTCTGGATATCCCCTCGGACGAAGGCGATCTCAGCCAGCAATCGCACGAAGAGTGGATTTTCCTCAATCGCAACACCATCGATATGAAGCAGCTCCGCGAAGTGTCCGCCGCGCTGCACCGCATCGAAACCGGCCAATACGGCGTCTGCCTCGAGTGCGAAGAGCCGATTTCCACCAAGCGGCTTGACGCCGTGCCGTGGGCGCGCTATTGCATCGCATGCCAGGAAAGAATCGCCGCCAGCATTGCGTCCGGTGACCGCGTGGAAGAGTTTGAGGAAGCTGGAAAGTGACGCTCGCGGATCTCCGCAAGCTCACGGTGAAAAAAACTCTTCGCATCCGATTCCTGCTGCCCAACGGCTTGGAGTGTACCGTCGACGAACACGGCCTCGCGCAGATTCCAGCGTTGAATAAAGTGCCCGATTTCAACCTGGATCACGAATTGCCTTCAGTTGGCGAGTTTCTAATCGAGTATCGTGCGGAACTCGATAAGAAGGGTATGCCCCGCCGCCAAACTGTGTCTCGCGCTGAACTCGACTCTATGACGAGCGTCTCCGCCGGCGGCGCTGCCGCAGCCGATCACGACGACGAGTAACGTAACCATAGCCCGCAGGTCCTAGTGCAATGGGGGTAAAATACAAACGCTGGTTTGTGTATCGCTTACCCGAAAGGGCTTGGGGACTCCATGGAAAAACAGGCACAAAATATTCAAGACAGTTTTTTAAATAATGCACGCAAGGATAAGGTTGTACTCACCATCTATTTGATGAGCGGAGTCAAGCTATCCGGCCGCATCAAGAGTTTCGATAAGTACTCCCTGGTACTCGAAACGAACAACCAGGAACAGTTAATCTTCAAACACGCCATATCGACGGTAGTGACGCAGAAGAGCATGCACTCCTACGCCGCGAGTTCTTCGGCGACTGCGACGTCTGTCGCGCCGAGCCACGTGCCCGGAACGCCGGCGCATCAGGATTCGCCGGAGGCATAGGCACGCCACAACCGAATCCCGCCCACGAACGCGCCATTCTCGTTGGCGTCGAATGGACCAGCCGTTCCGCGTCCCGCCGGAGCGCCTCGCTTCCGTCCCCCGTCCACGCCAAGGAATCGCTTGAGGAATTGGCAGAACTCGCCACCAGCGCGGGCGCGGTAATCGTGGGCCGAGCCATTCAATCGAGGCCGGGCCCGGAGGCGGCCACTCTTATCGGTCAGGGCAAGGTTCAGGAATTGGCGGCCGACGCGGCCTCCACTGGCGCCGAGCTTGTCATCTTCGATCACGAGCTTTCCCCTACGCAGCAGCGTAACCTCGAAAAAGCCATCGGGACGCGCGTAATCGGGCGTACCCAGCTAATCCTTGACATATTCGCTTCGCGTGCCCGCACCCGTGAAGGCCGTCTCCAGGTGGAATTAGCGCAGTTGAACTACCTATTGCCGCGCCTCACCGGACGGGGCATTGAGATGTCCCGGCTGGGCGGCGGCATCGGAACGCGCGGCCCGGGTGAAACACAGCTCGAAACCGACCGGCGCCGCATTGCTCGTCGCATCAAAAAGATCGAGGACGATCTGGAAGGCGTTCGCGCCGGCCGGTCCCTCCACCGGCGGCGGCGCAGCGCGGTTCCGCTGGCCACCCTGGCTCTTGCCGGCTACACCAACGCCGGGAAATCGACTCTCTTCAATCGCCTCACAGAAGCCGGAGTGCTCGCCGATGCGCGCATGTTCGCCACGCTCGATCCCACCGTACGCCCGCTGACGCTTCCCTCGCGCCGGCGCGTTTTGCTGAGCGACACCGTCGGCTTTATTCGCAACCTCCCGACGACGGTCGTCGAAGCCTTCCGCGCCACTCTCGAAGAGGTTACCGAGGCGGCGCTGGTGCTGCATGTGGTTGACGCGTCCGCGCCCGCGGCCAGGGAGCACATCGCGCATGTCGTCGAAGTGTTGACCGAGATCGGCGCGGCGGAGATTCCGCAGATTCTGGTGCTGAATAAGATTGATCGCATTCTGCCCTCCGACGGGAACATCGAAGGGACAAAGCAACGGCTCGCGGCCAACCAGACGGCCGTGCGGACCGTGGCGCTTTCGGCGCTTACCGGCGAAGGGATCCGCGATCTGTTGGCAGCCATCGACGAAATTCTTCCGCTCGATCGCATCGTGCGCGCCGAGTTTCATCTTCCGCCGGGCGGTGGCGCGGAGCTGGCCATGCTGCACGAGTTCGGCCGCGTGATCGAGACCCAGTTTACCGGTGAAGGCTGCGACGTCGTGGCGGAGGTGCCGGAATCGCTGCTGCGCAGAATGGGCGGAGCCTGAAAGCGGTTATTGTCCGGGCGCTGCGAAATCCAGCAAGTCCGCCGGACATCCGCGCTCCACGGCCGATCGCTTAAGCAATAGCGCCTCGGCGCGCCGGCGCCCTTTGAAATAGGACTGGGCGAGATCGGTCCACGTCAGGCAGATGTTTGCTGCCGGGCAGCCCACGTTCAGTTTGGTTTTTCCGCCCTCCACCTGCAAGACGCAATCGGTTGCGGGAAGCCTGGTGAGCACGGCGCGCAGCGCCGTGACAGTCTTCGGCTGCCCTCCGTCCAACATCAGTTTCTCTTCGAGCGAAATCGCGGCCCATGAGGGGTTCCCGCCATCCAGGTAATTGGCGGCCAGCGCATTGTAGAAATCGAGATCGTCCGGCGTGAGTTGCCGGCCGTAGACGTAGGCGTCGCGCGCTTGCTCATACAACCCGAGCCCGTGGTAGGCGAAGCCAAGGTTCAGATAGAGATCGGCGCGTTCCAGGCGCACCGCCATCGGCTTGCCTTTCGCCTCTTGCAGGTTGTCATAGGCGTCGCCCGCGATCTGTGAATCGCGCCGCGCCTCTTCCAAAACGCGGACCGACTTGCGATACCATTCAGCGCCCCCAGGCGTTCCGGGACCGCCCAAGGTATCGCCTTTGATGCGGTAAAGCACTCCCAGGTTTGTTGGGGTTTGCGTGAACACCTGGGCTGGCGGCAAGCGGCGCACAATCTCCCAGGCCTCTTCCGCTTCGGAAATGGCTTCATCGATGTTGGAGATGTTCTTCTCGAACAAGGTCCGCGCCACCATGCCATGCAGTTTGAAGCTGGCCGGGGAGACGCGCACGTCGTGCGTTGCGAGCGTATAGTCGTCCTTCCAATCCCGATTGCGAATGAGGGCGCGCGCGCCGAACAGGATGATCGCAACCGATAGCGCAATGGGCGCATAGCGGCGTATGGGCGATCGATAGATCAGCACCGCCGCCGCAATGGCGAAAGCGGCGGCAGGAAGGTAGAGGAAGCGCTCCGCCATGATGGAGCCGATGACGATGGCGAGGTTCGAAACCGGCAGCAGCGCGATGCCGAAGAAGCCGGCGCACCAGAACATCAGTGGATCCTTGCGGCGGCGCGCCACGGCTACCGCCAGCAATACTACCGCAATCAGTAACCCGCCCCAAGCCGCCACGTCGAAACCGGTTGCCAATGGGATCTGGTTATAGGAGCGGTCGGAGGAGAGATTCAAGGGAAAGACAAGCAGCCACAGATCGCCCAGCAGAACTTTGAAGGCAGTCAGTCTGGCGAGCCAAAACGGAGCTGCGACGAGAGGATTATCGACCATCGGGATTTCAGCCGGCGGCGCGGCGCGAAAGACCATAATCCGCGCGGCCGCGAAGATGGCGAGCGACGCCATCGCCGCTGCGTAATACGGCCAGCGGCGCTCCACCCATTCGCGCACTGTGTTCGGTCCGCGCACCAGATCCCACAGGAGCATCATGGCAATTAGCACCGTGGCCAATTCCTTCGAGAACAGCCCGAGAAGAGAGATCACGAAAAGCGCCGCTGCGGCCAGCCAACGCCGCCCGCCCGTGAGAGTCGCGCTGCGCACGTAGAGCAGGACGCCGCCCAGAATCGCCATGGCCGCCAGTTCATCGCAGCGCCCCACCAGGTTGGCGACGGCTTCGGTGGCGATCGGATGCGCGGTCCACAGTGCCGCGGCGAAGAATGCCGGCCAGAGTCGGCGCAGGAATCGCCATGCGAGCGCGAACACCAGCCACGCATTGCCGACATGGAGCAGCAAATTGACTAGGTGATATCCGAAAGGGTTGGAGCCGTTTCCCAGCACGGCATAGTTGAACAGGAACGTCAGCGTAGTAAAGGGCCGGTAGAGCTCTGAGTAAAAGTTGGGAAACCAGTAGTCCTTAGTCAGGATCAGCGTCAGGTTATCCGTGGTGGCTTTCTGAATCCGCGGGTCGTGCAACAGGATGAACGACGAATCCAGCGTAAAGCCGTTCCATAGGGAATCCGAATAAATTGCAACGGCTATGGCAGCCAGCGCGGCGGCGATCCAGAATCGGACGCCCACCGCGAGAACCTTCGGCATCAGGGGCGGAATTCGCGGACCATCTCCACCACGGCCTTCACGTTCTCCACCGGGGTCTCCGGCAGAATGCCGTGGCCCAGGTTGAAGATGTGGCCGGGCCGCGTGCCGGTGCGCTTCAGCAGCTCGTGCACCTTGGCGCGCAGCTCAGGCAGCGGCGCGAACAGCGCCACCGGATCGAGATTGCCCTGAATCGCCGAGCGGTAGCTGATGTCCATCCAGGCCTGGTCGATATTGATGCGCCAGTCGCACGCCCATCACGTCGCCGCCGGCGGCGTGCAGTTCGCGGAAGAAGCCGCGAAGCGCCGGTGCCGAAGTGGATCACCGGCACGCCGGTGGAGCGGATGCGCTCGATCAGCGCGCGCGAATACGGCGCGGCGAAGCGCACGTAATCGTCCGAGCCGAGCGCGCCCACCCAGCTGTCGAACACCTGGATGGCGCGCGCGCCCGGCCGCTCACCTGCAGATGCGCGAACGGCGCCAGCACGTCGACGATCTTGCCCATCAGCCGGCGCCACAGCGTCTCGTCGCTATACATCAGCTGCTTGGTGCGGATGAAATTGCGCGACGCGCCGCCTTCGATCATGTAGCTCGCCATGGTGAACGGCGCGCCCACGAAACCGATCACCGGCACCTTGCCGGCCAGCGCGCGCACCACCTGCTGAATCGCTTCGCCCACGTAGCCGAGATCGTCGGTGTTGGTGGTGGAGAGCGAATCCACGTCGTCGGATGGTGCGCACCGGATTGTCGATCACCGGGCCTTCGCCCTTTTCGTAGCGCAGCTTCAGACCCATGGGTTCGACGGGCAGCAGCAGGTCGGCGAAGATGATGGCGGCATCCACATCCAGCATTTCCACCGGCTGCAGGGTCACCGTGGCCGCCAGGTCGGGGCGCTTGCAGATTTCGAGAATGCCGTGCTTCTCGCGGATCTGGCGGTACTGCTTCATGTAGCGGCCGGCCTGCCGCATGAACCACACCGGCCGCACATCGGTGGGCCGGCGCCGGCAGGCATCCAGAAAACGGCTGGTCATTGGAGCCACGCGCATGGCTGATCCATCCTGTCTTCGCAAAAGAACACGCGAAAGTCCTTTGGCTTATGCTTCGCCGCCCACTGGCGGCCATTGACGAAATACGGCTTGGCCCACGCCTCGCTATCGAGCGTGCGCGGCGCGATGACCGAAACCGAAACGCTGCCCTGCGCCGGATATCCGGTGCGCGGGTCCATGATATGGGCGTAGATCTTGCCTTCCGCCCGGAAAAACTTCTCGTAACTGCCGGAAGTGGACATCGACATGTCCTTCAGATACACCTCGGCCACGCGTCTTGCCGTTGATCCCACGGGTCCCTGATCTCCACCGGCCAGCCTTGCGGCTCGTCCGGCGGCGCGCCCATTCCGTAGATGCTGCTGCCCGAACCCGCCACCAGAGCGATTCCGGATGCCGTTCCGTCTTCAAAACCTCCACCATCCGGTCGACCGCGTAGCCCTTTGCCGATCCCGCCGGGATCCAGCTCCACGCCGGGACGGTCGAACCGCACCGTCTGCGGCCGCCGCATCCAGGTGGATGTGCCGGTATCCCACCTTGGTCGAGCGCCGCCGCCACCTCCGGCCCGGTGCGGCAAGTGGCCGCGTGCCCTTATAAAATCCCCAAACCTTCATCAGCGGGCCGACCGTGATATCGAACGCGCCTTCGCTTTCGCGGCTGTAATCCACGCACGCCGAAAGCAGCTGGAACAACTCCGGCGAAACCTTGACCGGCCCCTGCGCGGCCCGCCGGTTGACCTCGCTCCATTCGCTTTCGGGCTTGTAGTTCGAAAGCAGATCGTCCAGCCGCCGCACTTCATCGAACGCGGCATCCGCCGCCGTCTTCCATCTGCGACCCGGTCGTACCCATACAGCTCCACCGAATAGGTCGAACCCATGGCGTCGGCGCTCTTTCCAGGCGCAGTAACCCCGGCTCATCCAGCGCCGGAGCCAGCCCAACAGCGGCCCCCAACAGAAACAAAACTAACACAATTTGTTTGAATTTAGGGCTGATTTTCGCGTACGGCCCACGCGATTTTTTCGCCCGTTTCAGCAGAAAGTCGATCCGGCTTTCGACGTCGGGGTTGCGGTCCTGGTCGAAATGCAGTTCGGGAACGTGCCGCAGGCTGAGGCGCATGGCCAGTTCGTGGCGCAGATAAGCGCGGGCGTGCTCGAGCGCGGCCAGCGATTCGCGCTGTTCCCGCTCGGTTCCACGGACCGCGACGCGCACGTTGGCATGCCGCCCATCCGGCCGACACATGCACTTCGGTGACGTCGACGGCCAGAAGCCGCGGATCGTCGGTTTCGAAGCCGATGATCTCGGCAAGCTCTTCCCGTACCGCCTCGGAGACCCGTAATGTGCGCCGTTCATCCATGTCAGTGAGGGTCGGGGTCAGGTCGGGGTCGGGCTGGGACCATTCCGATGACGAAGGTCCTACCGCGCGCCTGAGTGAATTTGGTGAGGACGATACGAAAACACGGTTCCGGTAGGCCGCGCTCCCCGACGCCCTGACCGACCCCAGATGTGCCCCGACTCCCTCATGCCAGCCACTCCACACTGCTCCCGCCAGTTCCGAGCCTAACAGCGACGCGGCTTCCTCTTCCACCGATTGCAGCACCTTTTCGGCATGACTATGATCGGACGACACCGTGACCGCGGCCAGAGCAGCGCGCTGCCAGAGATCCTGATAATCGATCTCGGCCACCGCGACGTTGAACTTGTGGCGCAGGCGGTCCTTCAGGCTCTCGCACCACGTGCCGCTTGTCTTTCAGCGAGTGCGAGTTCTCGAGCCGCAGCTCCAGCGTCAGAACGCCGATCGGCCGCCATTCTCAAGCGAACACTTCGGTGGCGACGCGTTCGGTCACGAAGGCTTCGATGATGTCGCCCTGCTTGACGTCGGAGAAGTTCTCGAGCGTGATGCCGCACTCCATGCCGGTCTTCACTTCGCTGACGTCGTCTTTGAAGCGCCGCAGCGAGCCGATCTTGCCGGTATGGACCACCACGTTGTCGCGCAGCAGCCGGATTTCGGACTTGCTGCGTGATCGAGCCGTCGATGCACCATGGCAGCCGGCCACCGCTGCCGACCTTGGTGATGCGGAACGTCTCGCGCACTTCCGCCTTGCCCTTGTAGACTTCCTTGAAGACCGGCGCGAGCAGGCCGGTCATGGCCTTCTTGATCTCGTCGGTCAGGTTGTAAATGATGGTGTGCAGGCGGATATCCACTTTCTCCTGCTCCGCCAGCGCCGCCGCGTTGCGCTCCGGCCGCACGTTGAAGCCGATGACGATGGCGTTCGACGCCGAGGCCAGCAGCACGTCGGATTCGTTGATGGCGCCCACGCCGGAGTGGATCACGCGCACCTTGACCTTGTCGTTGGAGAGCTTCTGCAGCGTCTCGGTGAGCACTTCGGCCGAACCGCCCACGTCGGTCTTGATGATGATCGGCAGTTCCTTGACCTCGCCCGCCTCCATCTGCTTGTGCAGCTGTTCGAGCGTGAGGCGGCTGGATCTTGGCGAGCGCGGCTTCGCGCAGCCTCTGGTCGCGGAAGATGACGATCTGCTTGGCCTTGGCGGTATCGGTGACCACCTGGAAATCGTCGCCGGCTTCGGGCAGCGATTCGAGACCGAGCACTTCGACCGGCGTCGAGGGCTCGGCCTTGCGGATCTGCTCGCCGCGATCGTTCATGCATGGCGCGCACTTTGCCGAATACCGCGCCGCAGATGAAGAAGTCGCCCACGCGCAGCGTGCCGTTGCGCACCAGCACGGTGGCCACCGGACCGCGTCCGCGATCGAGCTGGGCTTCGATCACGGTGCCCATGGCCGGGACGGCTCGGGTTGGCTTTGAGATCCTGCAGATCGGCCACCAGCAGAATCATTTCGAGCAGCAGGTCGAGGTTCTGCTGGGTCTTGGCGGAGACCGGCACCATGACGGTATCGCCGCCCCAGTCTTCCGCCAGCAGGCCGCGATCGGCGAGCTGCTGCTTGATGCGCTCGGGCTGGGCGTCGGGCTTGTCGATCTTGTTGATCGCCACGATGATCGGCACCTTGGCGGCGCGGGCGTGATCGATGGCTTCGAGGGTCTGCGGCATGACGCCGTCGTCGGCCGCCACCACCAGCACGACGATATCGGTGACTTTGGCGCCGCGGGCGCGCATGCGGGTGAACGCTTCGTGGCCGGGCGTATCGATGAAGACGATCTTGCGGCCGTTCATCTCCACCTGATAGGCGCCGATGTGCTGCGTGATGCCGCCGGCTTCGCGTCCGGCCACATTGGCTTCGCGGATGGCGTCGAGCAGCGAAGTCTTGCCGTGATCGACGTGGCCCATGATGGTGACCACGGGCGCGCGCTTCTGCAGATCTTTCGTGTCTTCGGCCTCTTCGACCGCCTGCATGGCTTCTTCTTCGTAGCTGACGGTGGCGGTGGAGGCGCCGAACTCGCGCGCGATATCGGTGGCGAGCTTGGAATCGAGCGTCTGGTTGATGGCGGCGAAGATGCCGCGATCCACCAGCTTCTTCATCACCAGGGTGGCCTTCACGTCGAGCTTTTCGGAAAGCTCCTTGACCGTGATGCCTTCGGAGATGGTGATTTCGCGGTTGATCGGCGGCGGACCGGCCTCCACGTGGCGGCGCTGCGGCCGCAGGATCTTCTCTTCCTCGGCGCGCTCGCGCGGTTGCGGACGCGCGGGCCGCTTGTCGCCGGGACGGCCGCGCGGCTGCTTCCACCGGCGGCGGCGCGCAGACCGGGCTCGATGCGGCCACGCGAAGTGGGATGCTGCGGACGCGGTCCGCCGGGACGCACGGGCGGCCAGGCACGCCGGGACGTGGCGCCCGGTGCTTGGCGCTACCATCGGCTGGCCGGGGCGAATGGGTCCGCGATAAATCGGTTGGCCGGGAACCGGGCGACTGGCGGCCGCTGGGGACTCCGGGACGCGGCGCGCCGGGTGCGCCGGCATCGCCGGGCGTGGCGCGCCGAGCTTGGCGACCAGATCGGGACGCGGCGGCACTACGGGACGCGCGGCCGGCTGACCGGCGAGCGGGCGCGTGGCGCCTGGGACGCGCCGGGCGCCGGCTGGACGCGGCGCGGGCGGCCGCGGCATCGGCCGGCGCACGCAGGCGCCGGGCGCGCATCGTGTCGGCACGGCGCGGCAGGGGAGCGGCTGGCGCGGGCCGGAGAGCACCTGTCCGGGACGCGGCGCCGTGGCGAGCCGCTGGGAATCTGGGGCGCTGGAACGGAGCCGCGGGCCGAGGCGGCGGCCGGCGCGGGCGGGACGTCCGGGCGCGATCACGGCGGCAGGTGGCTGCGGCGAAGGCGGGCCGTGGCGGCGGCGGCGGAGTTGCGTGCGAGCCGATGGCGGCGGACCGGGCGGCCCGGCTAGTGGCGGACGGATCGGGCGCGGTGGATGGGCACGACCGGCGGCTGCGACGGCTGCCGGTTCGCTCAGCGGCGGGCGGCCTCGGCGCGTCGGCGCGGGCGGGCTCGACCTGCGCGGTAGTCTCTGCGACGGCGCGGCAGCTTTCGGCTGGCCGTTCGGCTCGGACGGGCGCGGGCGCGTCTTCGCGCGCTCTACGGGACGCGCGGCATGCTCCGGCGCGGCGGCCGTCCGGCTCCATCGTCTGCGCTTCATCGGGCGTCGGCATCGTCGCTGCGCTCGGCTCCGACGCATCGCACGGAACGTCCTGGCCGTAATAGCGGCGCAGCTTGATGGCCACGTCTTCATCGATCGAGCTGGAGTGCGTCTTCTTTTCCGTGACGCCGAGTTCGGGGAGCCGGTCCAGAATTTCGTGAGCTTTGACTTCCAGCTCCCGCGCCAGCTCGTTAATTCGAATCTTCTTCATAGATAAAACTATCTGTCTTCGACCTGACGCAGCCGACTCCTATTCGCCGCCCGGCTGTCTCTCGCGTCACCGTCGGTCCTTCGGACGTGATTGTGAGTGGGGGAACCCGCGTCTTCTATCGTACCAGACTCGCTCCGCCAGTTCGCCGGTTCCGCCTTCGGCTCTCCGGCTTCCGTAGCGGCCAGGTTCGCTTCGGGCCGCAGCCTCGGCTTCGCGGCCGGCGCGCTTCCTCTTCCGGCTTCCGACTCGAGCTTCTTCTGCGCTGCTTCCGCGGGCGTTTCGGCTCCTGCGCAACTCCTCCGGCGGCGGCTTCTTCGCGCAGCTTCGGCGGCCGGCTTCTTCGAACTGGCTGTAGTAGGCGTTGACCGCCTCCTGGATCCGCTCCACCGAATCCGGGTCGATGCCCTGAATCTCTTCGAGCTGCTCGGGCGTCATGCCGCCCAGCTTCTCGATGGTGCCGATGCCGGCTTCGACCAGCGTCTCCGCCGATGCTTTCCGGCAGGCCGTAATCGATCAGCACCGAAACCGGCGCGCCCGGCGCAACCAGCGCGGCCATCTGCGACTCCACTTCCTGCCGCTTCTCTTCTTCGCTCTTGATATCGATCTTCCAGCCCAGCAGCTTGGCCGCCAGGCGCACGTTCTGCCCCTTCTTGCCGATGGCGAGCGAGAGCTGCGAATCGTCGACGATCACTTCCATGTGCTTTTCGAGCGGATCGATGATCGTGATGCGGCTGATCTTGGCCGGGCTCAGCGCATGCGTGGCGAAGACCACCGGAGTCGTCCGAAAATTCGATGATGTCGATCTTCTCGCCGCGCAGTTCGCGGATGATCGACTGCACGCGCATGCCCTTCATGCCGACGCAGGCGCCGACGCTATCCACGTCGCGGTCGCGGCTCTGCACCGCGATCTTGGTGCGCTCGCCGGCTTCGCGCGCGCAGCCGCTTGATCTGCCACCGTGCCGTCGTAGATCTCGGGCACTTCCTGTTCGAACAGGCGCATCACCAGCTCGGGCGCGGCGCGCGAAACCACCACGCCCGGGCCCTTTGCTCGACTTATCCACCAGCTTGATCACGCAGCGAACGCGGTCGCCCACGCTGTAGCTTTCGAGGCGCGACTGCTCTTTCTTGGGCAGCTGGGCTTCGGTCTTGCCGAGATCGAGCATGTAGTCCGGCCCTTCGACGCGCTTGATGGTGCAGTTGACCAGTTCGCCGGCGCGGCCGGAGTATTCGTTGAAGACGGTTTCGCGCTCGGCCTCGCGCACCTTCTGAAAGATCACCTGTTTGGCGGTCTGCGCGGAGATGCGGCCCAGCGCGTCGGTGTTCTTCGGGATGCGGATTTCGCGTGCCGATTTCGGCTTCGGGATCGATGCGCCGCGCTTCGGCCAGGGTCATTTCATGCGCCGGATCGTCGACGGCTTCGACGACTTTCTTCACGGCGAAGAGCTGGATCGCGCCGGTCTTGGGATCCATATCCGCGACATAATCTTCGTTGGTGCGGTAATGCTTGCGCGCGGCGATCAGCATGGCGTCCTTGACCGCGTCGAGCACGATCTGCGGGTCGATGCCCTTTTCCTTGCTCAGAATCTCGATGGATTGAAAGATCGTTTCCAAAGTGCCCTCTTATTCTGTTGTCGATTAGTTCTGTCGATTGATCCGGCGGGCTTACCACTCGAACTTCAGGTTGGCCTTTTGCACCTGATCGAAGGGAACGCGCATGGTCTTGCCCGGCGCGGTTTCGAGCGCGATGACGCCGTCCGCGAAGCCGGCCAGCGTGCCTTCCCAAGTTGCGCCGCCTGTCGACCGGCTCGCGCAGGGTGATCTTGGCCTTCTTCCCCTGAAACCGCTCGTAGTCCTGAGGCTTGACGAGCTTGCGCTCCACGCCGGGCGAGCTGACTTCGAGCGTATAGTGGCCGCCGGGCACCACGTCCTCGACATCCAGAATGGTTCCCACCTGCTGCGAAATCAGCTCGCAATCGCCGTGGGTGACGCCCTCCGGCTTATCGATGGAGATGCGCACGAAGCGGTGCGCTGCCGCCGCCTTTGACTTCCACTTCGACGATCTCCATGCCTTCGGACTCGCGCCACCCGTTGCGCGATCTCCTCGATTTTTGACGCTACCGCGTGCCTGCATCGTTCCAATTATGCTGAAACCAACAAAAAAGTGGGCTTTCGCCCACTGGGTTGGTTCGACCTTCCAGAGTCATTGTAGCACGCGCAACGGAGATAGGTTCGTTGAGGATGTCCATGCAACGCCCGTTTGCGGGTTGGCACTCCGGCGCAGACGCAAAGGGAAACTCGGAGTTTTGGGGAGAACGAAAAGTCAAAACCTGAGTTCGCCGAGGAAGCGGAGATACGGAGCGGTTTATGGCTTCAAGTGAGTCATGGCGCACGTGTAGCGGCATAAGCGTGTCTTTTATTAAATTGGAGCGCAGACTGGACGCCCGCGCTGCTTAAAACCGCTGGGAGCGACGTCAGGCGGCGAGCTTGACGGGCTTTTTCGGCTCCTGGAAACGCTTTTTGGCTTCGCGGAGGTCGCGGCGGCGGAGCAGCAGGCGGCCGATATCGGCGTCTGAAAAATCAAATCTAGAGAGCGATATAAAATGCGACGGCTCGGCTTCTTCGCCCCTGCTTTCCGCCAGCTGGCAAAGGAGATCGACTTCGTCGAGGGCCTGTTCGAGATCGGCTTTGCGGAAGGCTTGGAGGCTGCGGATCTCCGCCATGTTCTTCTCGAAGCGGCGCTGGATGCGCCCTTCGTACGTTCCGAGGAGCGCGAGGTTTCCTCCTTTGGAGATCCAGACGCGAGCTTGCGCGAGGGCCGTATCCACTTCGCCGTTTCCGGAAGTGACTTCATCGGGCCGAGTGATTCCGTCGGCAAAAATCCCCGACTCAAGGCAAGCCGCATGGTTAAGGCGTCAGTGGTCATTGGCTACGGCCTGAACCAGATCCGTTTCCACGGGGCCGCGGGGCGCGAGGGTTTGATGATAGCCCCGACAGTGTTTTTCGTAGGCGATGCGGTCGGCCTCGGTCAGGAGAATGATTTGCCCGGTGAGACTCGTGCCGGTATGCTGAAAGCGCTCTGCGGTCCCGGGGTCTTCTGGGCCCAGGGTGCTTCTTTTTCGTTTTCTTGAGTTTCGATAGGTGGAAACATAAATTTTCCCGATTTGAGTTTAGCGGGCGAGGGTACGGGTAACGGGGCGGTTAGCGGTGAAAAGGCTTGTAAGTGGTTGTGGGGATTGGGCTTACTTTTTTTGCAAGTCTTGTGACTAGCAAAAAGCGCATGGCGGGATTCGACCTTTGGCGTGGTCCCGGCGAATGGAAGCTTAGCGCGCGATACGGTTTACTTAGGTTAATGACTGCCGGCGGAACACTTCCTGGTGAATTCGGTCAGGCAGGATTGATTGTCGGTGAGGCGGGAAACTTTCATACTAATGAGGGGGACTATATGCCAATCAACGTGAGAAGACGCTGAGGCGTTTGTTCTATCCCGGCTAATGTCGACCTTGTACTTGCCCTTTTTGGCCCAAACCGCATGTGAGGTCAGATAGCGATAATCGGGCAGGTCGGGTCCAACCGCCTGAGGTCGCGCGGATCGCTTGTGATGATGTGGTCGCCGCGCAGCCTGGCGAGAATCACGACCGAGGCATCGATAATGTCGGCGGTTTTGGTGGCGCCGCAGAGTTCTCCGCAGGCGCGGGCGAGCCGGTCATCGAGAGGGACAATCTCGACTTCATCAATCCGCAAAAACCGCGCCAATGTGACCTGAATGCGGTCATCCCGCCAAGTTTGCCCCACCACACCAGAAGGCACTCGGAATTTGAGGCGCTGCGCCAAGGCGCGATCGAGCAAAGCGATCAGTCGCTTATCGCCACGCTCCAAGGCGATCAAAGCGCCCGCGTCCAGTGTTATCCCCGCCCGCGCCGCGGCAGCATGCGTTCTGCCCATTTGACGTCCTCCGGTGCTGGCTTGCCATGTTGTTCGATCAGATCGCGAAGGAGCGTCCGGAGGGAGTCACGCTTTTCCTGTTCCGCCAGGGCGCTAGCAATATAGCCCGAAACCGAATCTGCTCTTCCGGCGCGGACTTCCCGGTGGACTCTCGCAAGTTGATGCTTCGGCAAGCTAATGGCGATCTTCGCCCTGGTCATACCAATATCATACCACTGGCGGCGCCTGGCCAAATGAGCTAACATTCTCGCGCGGTATGCTTTTGAAGAGATTTGAAAGACGGCCAGCATCTGAGGCAGGGGCGCGTGGGGCGCAGACGGGCCGGCGGCTTGCCGGCAACCCTTCCAGAGTTCACTCGGGGTTGGCTCTATGCCGATGCGGTCGTTCACGGCCGATGAAATCCGCTGGGTGCAGCCGAGGTAACGCTCAGTGTCTGCGCCGATACCCGAACTCATTGCATCAGGACCATCGATGCGGACGCAGCGCAGCCGGACGGCATTTACTTCGTTACTCATTCAATCAGACGATTCGCACACGAGGGAGAGTAAAGGCTGTGGGAAACACGTCATATGGCCGCCGACTTCTCTAAATGCGATTGCTGCCATTTCTTCGCGATTCGCAATTGCCCCGGAGATTCTGTCCTTATTTCTGCTCTTGGACCTGTTTCGCCTAAGCGCGGCGACTGATCCAAAGTCGTGCTACCAGCTCAACAAGCTGATCACCTTTGGTTCGCCTTGGGACCTTTCCGAACGCATCTGGTGACCCTCTCGACCCAATTCCATCGTCCTCCCCTCCATTGTGTCTTTGCCAGCTCAGGTCGGGTCCGAGCCCGTCGTCATCATGATGGTAGTGGGTTTTGCTGGTGAAGTCCGCGGATCTGCAACTAATAAGCGGGACGCACAGCCCGGAGTTGGATAGGGTATGGGCGTACATGGTCGCTGGACGTTTAAGCCAATTATGATTCGTGGAGGGCCCGCCGGCATGCGGTCTCAGGTATACGTTTATTTCAAGAATCGTTTAGGCAGGCCTGAAGCTGATGATTATTTCCGGTTTCACTGATCCGGAGAACCCACTAAGGAAGAGGAATGCTGAAACTTCAGTAATCGATCCGTAGCGTGGTTAGGGGTTGCGTGCGGGACTGTGGCAGCATTAGCTTTGATCGTATATGTTCCACTGACTCCGTGTTTCAGGCATATCGAGGCATGGCACCGTGCAACCCGATCTTGATGTCGGCGATGTGCTTTGCGGCTCCGACGGTGTTAAGTTGAAGACGAACAGAAAGGGATGGTTAGTGCTTGCTAGTTCTGAGTCATGTGGGGTATGCAGGATTGAGCGGCCATTTGAGAACGAACTGCTGATCGGAGCTCGAGATCTGGGGTATACTCCCTACGCGATTGTGGGCCCGGCGCCGAATCAAGATTCTCTCGTAGAGAGCTTCCGGCAAAGCGGCGTGCAAGTCGTTCGCGCGAATCCAGGATCGGTAGGCGCGTCACGCGTGCCTGCTTTGTTCGTTCTTGATAAGCAGGGAAAAATCGTTTCGAGATGGATCGGATCAGTCCCTAAATCGCGTAGGCAACTTTCCTGGAACGGATCTACTGTCTGGATCGCCCTTACAGCATTATGGAAGGACTGCAGCACCCAGGAATTGGCGGGTCTCTTGAAGGAACCAGGGCCGATCCAACTCGTCGGCTTGAGACCGCCCCCTGCTCCGCTCAGGCGCGTTAGTGAATACAAGGTGATTCCGATCAATGATCCGATTGTGCGCGCCAACTATGAACTCGACTGGAACGTGCGCACTTTTGTGGACTGCGGCACAGCCACCACTTCCTACGAGTGTCAGGCTGCGGCTTTCGAACTGGCAGCGATGAACTTTGTAGAGGTGTCGGCGGTCGAAGGCCGCCGAAGGTCAGGCTCCTGCTCTGAAGTAGCCACGAGGCACTTGCCGGTTAGTTTGGCGAGAGGAGTTATCCTGTCCCTGCCAACCAATACCTACATTCGACAAAGGCGTTACTGTTAGGCGCGTTGGGATAAATCGGCATGTTGTAAGGAATGAAAAGTCGGCTCTGCGCAGGAAACCGGCGAGGGCTGATTGACAGGGTTTCCGGGGCGGTCGAAGTTTCGCTACACTGCGTGGATTGAGAAACAACGATTGGACACGGATACTGGGCTGGCCGGGGTATCGGGTATATCGGAATGAGATCGACGAAGCGGCTAAGAAGCTGAAGCTATGGGTGCGCCGCAAAGCGGGCAAGCTGGTGTGCTCGGGATGTGGGCGGGGTGTAAGCGCAGATCGCCGAGGTCTACGAGCGGGAAGTACGCGATCTGCCCTGTTTTGAGTACCGGACAACGGTAGCGGTTGAACTGTATCGGGTACGCTGCCCGGATTGCGGAGTGAAAGCCGAGAAGGTGGCTCTGCTGCCGAGCAAGGCCCCGTTCAGCAAGCGATTCGAAGATGCGGTGGGAGAGTCTTGCGAAAGCGCGGCGGCGCGGCGTGTAGCCAAACAGTTCGGGTTGGCAGCGAGCACCGTCCGGTCGATCGACCTGCGATATCTGGAGCGTTGGGCAGCAGAACGACGGAGACCGGTATTGCGGCAGCTGGGTGTGGATGAGATTCACCTGGGCAAGAAGGAAAAGTTCCTGACCGTGGCGAGCAATCTGGAAAGCGGCGAGCCGTTATGGTTTGGGCGGGAGCGGAAGAAGGAGACTCTGGACGGGTTCTTTCAGCAGGAATTAACGGCGCGGCAGCGGAAAGGTATTGAAGCCGCCTGCGTGGACATGTGGCTGCCCTGGCGGCAAAGTATCGAGCAATGGGCGCCGGGGTGTCGCATCATCTATGACAAGTTCCACATCATGCAGCACGCCAACCGCGCGGTGGACGAAGTGCGCCGGGCTGAGTTCTTCCGCAAGGGCGGGCCGATGCGCGGTCTGGTGAAGGGGAAACGCTGGCTGCTGTTGACGCGCTGGGTAAACCTGACGGCAGGCAAACGGCGGCAACTGAATGAACTGTTTGCGCTCAATCGCCGCCTGTTGAAAGCGTATCTGCTCAAGGAGAGCCTGGATCGGCTCTGGGACTACCGCTACGAGGGGGCGATGGTACGGTACTTCCAAAGCTGGATGAATCAGTTGCGCTGGCAACGACTGGTCCCCTTTGAGAAGCTGGCGGAGATGTTACTGGACCACCTGGACGGCATCCTGAACTATTGCCGCATGAAAGTCCCGCTGGGCGTCGTGGAAGCCATCAATGGAAACATCAAGACCCTGCTGCGGCGGGGCCGGGGATACAAGAACCTGCGATACCTGTTGCTGAAGGCCCAGCGCCTCGCCGCCACCCGGACAGAATTCGTCGCCTTTGAGAAGGCCGCATGAACAACAGCCCTCACCGGTTTCTTGCGCAGAGCCGAAAAGTCTTACAAGAGGGGAGAGCGAATCCATGCTGGAAAGTGTACAATCCAACGGCGAGAGCAACATGCTTGTACGCGGTTTCGTGGCGGTTGCTATTATTCTCACGAGCTGCGTGTCCGGCCAGTCCCAGACTTCCGTCCCGGCCTTCGACGCTGCCTCAGTGAAAATAGCCGATAGAGCGATGGTTCCTGGCGTCACATGGAGCATGAAGGGCGGCCCGGAGACCGGCGACCCAGGCCATATTCGGTACACTCAAGTGACGCTGATCGCCCTTTTGGCGAAAGCATGGGGTGTCCAACAGTATCGCATCGTTGGACCCGCCTGGATTTCCGACCCATGGGGCAACTGGTACACTTTCGATGCTGTGCTGTCGCCCCAAACCACGCGGCAGCAATTTCAGCAGATGCTTCAAAATCTCCTCATTGAACGGTTCAAGATCCGGTTACATCACGAAACCCGGGTGTTTCCCGGGCTACGAACTGGTGATCGCACCGGGCGGACCAAAACTGAAGGCCTCAGCCGAGCCCGATGCCCCCGACTCCGATAAAGGAATTTCGGGAAAACTGGATACCAACGGTTTTCTTGTCCTGCCGCCCGGTCGCGGATCGGGCGTCAACACGGTGAGAGGCGCTTTCCATGCCAAGTTTCAGAACTATAGCATCACAGATCTAATAGCCGGTCCTTGGCTGAGCACCTTTATCCAGCAATCAACAGGGCAGGAGGGGCCGACCCATATCGTGGACAAGACGGGACTGGCTGGTAAATACGATATTACGCTCCAGTTTGACGGCCGCGGGTTGGTGGCCGCGGTTCCCGCGGGGGCAGGTGCCCCAGATGCTCTGGAGGCTGTGTCGGCGGGATTGGCCAGCGAGCCCAGCGGCCTCCCCAATTTCTTCACGGCGCTCGAAAGGCAACTAGGGTTGAAGCTTGTAAAAGTGAAGGGCTTTCCATTGGACACCTTAGTCATTGACCAAGTGGAACGGGTTCCCATAGAAAACTGAAAGGCTATGGCGGCCTCAACAGGTGGCCTGTCGGTGCGCCGAGATAAACCGCCATGCAGTTGGGAATGAGAGTCCAAGAGGAAGCATGGGCTAGCTAAAGCCTGCACGCTGATTCATACCGCTTTCCGCCGAACGGTCCCCTTTCAAACGCGTTCTCAGAACACGGCTCTTGAAATTGAATCGATTCGGCTTCCGTTTTGAGGGAGGCGACGCCTACGACGTGGATTTGGAAGATTACCATTAGGAGGGACGATGCTATGCCGATGAAAAATCCCGTTCACCCCGGCGCACTCGCCAAGGCGAACCTTGACGAACTTAACTTAAGTGTGGCCGAGGCGGCGAAAACGATGAAGATCACGCGCCAGCAGCTTCACAACGTGATGCAAGGTAGAAGCGCCGTCACGCCTGAGATGGCGCTGCGCTTCGAAAAGGCTTTCGGCGGCGGCGCCGACATGTGGTTGCGAATGCAGGCCGCGTACGATCTTGCGCAGTGCACGAAAGCGCCAAGGCAAAATGAATATCCCGCGCCTTGTCGAGCATCCGTCGCTTTAAGCACGGCGGGAGCGGAAAGGACCGGCGGCGAGGTCCGCCGGCACAACCAGTCACCAGCGCCTGTTCCAGATCGGCGATGATGTCTTCCGGCGCTTCGATGCCCACCGAGAGCCGCACCAGGTTGTCGCGAATGCCCATGCGCTCGCGGTGCTTCGGCGAGATCTCGCGGTGCGAGCTCATCACCGGATAGAGCATCATGGTGTGCACGTCGCCCAGCGAGGTGGCGCGCACGACCAGCTGCAGCGCGTCCATGAAGCGGAAGACTTCGTCGCGGCCCGCGTCCTTGATCTCGAAGCTGACCATGGCGCCGTACAGGCCTTGCGGGAACAGCCGCCGGATGGTGGCCGCGTCGGGATGCGCCGGGTCGCCGGTGAAGTAGACGCGCTCCACCTTGGGATGCGCGCCAGCCAGGAGGCGACGCGGCAGGCGTTGGCGCACTGCCGCTCCATGCGCAGCGGAAAAGTCTTGATGCCGCGCATGGTCAGGTAGCATTCGAACGGGCCCAGCACCGGCCCGATGGTGCGCGAGAGGCTGCGCAGCATCGGCAAGTGCTGCTCGTCGGTGACCACCGACGCCGCCCAGCACGTCGCCGTGGCCGGCCAGATATTTGGTCAGGCTGTGCACCGAGAAGTGCGCGCCCAGTTCCAGCGGCCGCACAATCAGCGGCGTGGCGAACGTGTTGTCCACCACCAGCGCCGCGCCGGCCTCGCGCGCGATCTCCGCGATGCGGTCGATCGCGCCACGCGCAGCAGCGGATTCGAAATGGATCTCCATCAGGATGCAGCCCGGCTTGGCTTCGCCGACCGCGGCGCGGAACGCATCCAGGTCGCACAGGTCGGCGAAGCGCACGTCCACGCCCGAGGGCTCGAGCACGTTCATCAGCATCGCCGACCGTGGCGCCGTACAGCGCGTTGGCCGCCACGATCGACCGGCGGCGGTCGGTCAGCGCGGCCATCACTGCCATGTGCAGCGCCGCCATGCCGGAGGCGCAGGCCAGCGCGCCGTGGCCGCTTTCGAGCGCGCTCACCAGCTCTTCGAGCGCGGCCGTCGACGGAGTTGTCGTAGCGCGCATAGCAGGAGCCCGTCTTCCTCCTGGCCGAAGATGCGGTCGAGCTGCTCCATCGATTCGTAGGAGTAGGCCGATGCCGTGTAGATCGGCGTGGTGACCGGGACGTGCGAGCCGAGCTTCTTGCGGTCGCCCGCGTGCACCGCTTTGGTGTGAATCTTCAACGAATCTATTTCCTCTTCCAGCGCACGCCCGATTTGGTGTCTTCCAGAATGATGCCCTGCTCCAGGAGCTGCTCGCGAATCTGGTCGGCGCGCGCGAAGTTCTTGCGCCTTCTTGGCGGCGGTGCGCTCCGCGATCAGCGATTCGATTTCGGCATCGGCAATGGCGTTGGTCGGCCGACGGTGGGCTCGAGCACGTCGAAAACGGAATCGAAGCGCTTCAGGAAATCGAGCGCGGCGGCGGCGTTGCCGGCGCGGAATTCGCCGGCATCCATGGCGCTGTTGGCGTCGCGCAGATATTCGAACACGGCGGCCAGCGCTTCGGCCGTATTCAGATCGTCGTCCATGGCTCTCGACGAATGCGTGCGACGCCTGCTGCGGTGCGCGCGGCCAGCTGCTCGTTCGATGCCTTCGGGATACTTGTCGGTCTCCAGCCGCAGTTTGAAATTGCGCAGCCGCTCGATGGCGGTGCGCGCCGAATTCAGGCCGTCGAACGTGAAATTGAGCTGCTTGCGATACGGCACCGAAGCCAGCAGATAGCGGATGGCTTCCGGCTCGTAGCCCTTGTCCAGCAGGTCGCGCAGGGTGTAGTAGTTGCCCAGCGACTTCGACATCTTCTGGCCTTCCACCATCAGAAACTCGGCGTGCAGCCAGAAGCGCGAGAACGGCTTGCCGGTGAGCGATTCGGATTGCGCGATCTCGTTTTCGTGATGCGGGAAGACCAGGTCGATGCCGCCGGCGTGGATATCGAGCGTCTCGCCCAGATACTTGATCGCCATCACGGAGCACTCGATGTGCCAGCCGGGGCGGCCCGGGCCGATGGCTGTCTCCCAGGCGGGCTCGCCCTCCTTGGGCGCTTTCCACAGCGCGAAATCGCGCGCGTCGGCCTTTTCGTACTCGTCCACATCCACCCGCGCGCCGGCGATGTTGCCGCTGAAATCGTTGTGCGAGAGCTTGCCGTAGCCGGGGAACGTCGCGATGCGGAAATAGACCGAGCCGTCGCTCGAATAGGTGTGGTTGCCGGCGGTCAGCCGCTCGATGGCCTGCGACCATGTCGTCGATGTGCTTCGGTGGCGGGCGTCCAGGCGCTCGGGGCGATTCCAGGCGCAAGCGTCTCGCAGTCTTCGAGAAACGCCTCGCGTGTAGATCGCGGTGTACTCCTCGAGGGTCTTGTGCTGCGCGACGGCGTTGCGGATGATCTTGTCGTCCACATCGGTGATATTCATCACGTGGTCGAGCGTGAAACCGCTTGACCGCAGCCAGCGGCGCAGAAGATCGACAAAAGTGAACGTGCGGAAAGTTGCCGATGTGGGCGAAATCGTAAACGGTCGGCCCGCAGGTGTACATGCGGACGGTATTTCCCTGAGCGGGATGGAACTCCTCCACCTGCTGGGACAACGTGTTATAGAAGCGCAAAGGCATATTCGACTGTGGGGAAATTCCATCCTAGCAGACTGACCAGCCGCGCAAAAACGTACAAAGCGCGTAGGAATCGACTTGGTAAAAAGTGCTCCATGTCACGATTCCCAGCCCTGTAAACGTGCAATTCTTGCGGCGCGTCAATTGCTGTAAAGGGAAAAACACGGCCTTTCCAGATTTCATACTCTTCTGCGCCCCGATGGAAGAGGCCTCGGAGGAATTTGTATGCATAGACCGATCACGGAGCGGCGGGCGGATCCACGGTATGGCGTGCGGCTTCCCCTTCATTACCGGATAGCCCAACGAGGGGAGCCGGTGATCTCGGGCGCCGGGCTCACCTTGGACGTCAGCACACACGGAATCTCATTCCGCTGCCGTAAACCGCTGCCGCTCGGCGTCCACATTGAAGTCTCGGTGGCATGGCCGGCGCTTTACCGCGATATGTACCCGATTGATTTGCTGGGCACCGGGTTCGTGGTGCGTAGCGATCGCGGGCGGGCGGCGATGCGGATGACGTCCCACCGGCTGCGCGTGTCCTCCATCCCAGCCGAGGCCGTGCGCGCCTCGGCATAAGCGCGCTGTGGAAGCTACTGCACCGGTATCATAATCTGATCGTGAAATGCATTGTTGGTCAGTATGCCCACCGGATAGTTGCCTGCGCTCGAGATCGTCATCGGAATTGTCACATTAATCTGATAGAGCCCCGGAAATCCCGGCGTTAACCCGCTGAAGCTGACGGTGGCTGCTTGCCCGGCGATGTACACGATGGGCAGCACCGTTTTGTTTAGCGGAGTGCCGGTGCTGGCGGTTCCATCGGCCACCGCGGGCGTCACCGCGCCAAGCCCGGTCAAGTAAACCACCACGGTTTCGCCAGGGTTCGCCGGACTGTTTGCGTTGATCACACTGCCGCCGACGCCGTGCTCGATGGCGCCAAACCCCGTTCCCGATTTATCCAGCGAATAAATACCTGGCGACGTGGCGGCCACCGGAACCGTGACCGTGTTTGATTTCGTGCCCCCATTGTTCACCACGATGGTCGCGGTCGCGCCTGTAGTCCCATAGGGGACCAGGCAGTTGATCTGTCCCGCGCTGACAAAATAGATGGGCGCGTTGATCCCGTTAATAGTGACAGTGACATTGTTGAGCGCGGTTGGATATGGCGGACTCGCGATCTGCGTGCTCGCGGCAAGGCCTGTACCGTAGAGGGCGATGAATTCCCCGGGCGAGATGGGGTTGCCGGCAGGTGCGAAACTGGCTGCGCTGACCACTCCTTGCGGATTCAGGAAAGCCCCGCTTCCGGAGAGCGAAATCGTCGGCGCGCCGAAGTAGATCTCGAATGCGCCGGGGTCGCTGGGGTCGAGCGCCGACCCAACGAATGTGCCGCCCGCGCCCAATCCAACCTGGGTCAGTTCTACCGTCAGCAAGCCGGAGGGGTTCACGGAGTAAGGATCGGCCGCGGTGAAATCGGACGAGCCGGAGCCAAGCGCGTTGAGCCGGCGGTAAAAGGTGATGGATCCGCCGCCGCCTGCGGCGAGCGACCCAGCATGGGAAATCCATGGCGGCTGCGATGCTTCCGATTCGTAGCGTAAACCCGCCGTCCACGAATTGCCGTTCCAACTTGACAGCGTAGGGTTCGACACGGCCTTGACGCCGATCAGGAAATCGTGCGCGCCGGCCGCCACCGATCCGCCGATGATTACATTACCGGAGGCGGAGATATATACGTTCTTCGATCCGCTGAGCAGCGCCGACGAAGCGCCAAAGTCCAATGTGCCCGTTCCGCTGCTGGGTATGGCGTAAGTCGCGCCCCTCACCATCTGCGTTGTAGGCGAGCCGCTAACAATCGATGGCGTGTGGCCAAAGACGTTGATGGGCGAAAGCTGACCAATGCCTGCGCTGTTCAACGTGAAGATCGTATTGATGGCGTTGCTGGGGGAGCCATTCGGAAATTCGAGCGTGACCACGGTGTAAGGTCCGGTGAGCGCGGCCGGCTTAGTCGGTACAGGGATCGCGACGAGCAGGTCGAACGTGTTGTCGGTGTTTTCGGTGCCCGATCCAATCAGAGCTTCGCTGCTTAGTCGGGCATTTACCTTATCACCAGTTCGGATCGGGCTGGTCATCGTGACGAAGCCTGCAGGGTCCACCGAATAGGTTCCACTTCCGCTCGCGGCAGCGGCCGCAGAGGTTCCAGTAACTTGTTGGCCCGTGAAGGTATAGTTTCCTGCAGCGTCGAAAATCGCGGTTCCCTGCAGGCTGCGGGGGTCGGTAAGTCCACCGGTAGTGTTTGAACCCATGGAGACGTAGCGAAAGAAATAACTACCCTTCAGCGATTGATTCCCAAGGGTTTGAGCCGACGCTAAAAGGCTCCCGCCGAACAGCGCGGCCCCCGCCGCGGCAACTATCTGAAACCACCCTGCCGATCTTCTCATGTCTTCCTCAAACCCAGTTCACCGTAGTTTATCGCGGCGTAATACGGCTCTTATAAAAAAACTTGGAACTTCCGCGAAAACCGTGGGTTTGGAATGTCATAATAGCGGCAAACGCGCTATTAACGGAGGGGTGTGAATGGGTAAGGCTCGTTGGGTGATTTCGCTTGGTGTTTCGTTTTTGGCTTTCTCAGGTTTTGTCCTTAGCCGCGCCGCCGGCGAAGGCGATGATCAACTCCCCGTTTCGGATTCCACGTGCAGCTACTTCGGTTCCGAGCATGAAAAAATCAGCACGGCAGCGCTCAAGGGGAAGGGCATCGTACTCAGACACCCGCGCAGCGATCTGACGGTTCAGGTAATGAATGCCATGTCGTATGTGCCGCCCGGCGGCCCGACTTATGGCTACGGGCAGGCCCATCAGGCTGGTTCGATCGATTCCTACATCTGGGCCGATTTCCAGAAGAACGGCATCACCCCGGCGCCTCCCAGTACCGATTGGGAATTCGTCCGCCGGGTCACGCTCGATCTTACCGGCCGCATCCCCACGCCTACCGTGACGTTGAACTTCGTCAACAGCACCAGCGCGACCAAGCGCGCGGATTATATCGAAACGTTGCTTGCCTCCCCGCAGTGGGTGGATAAGTGGACCATGTTTTATGGCGATCTATTCCAGAATGTGGTGAGCAAACCGAGCACGGGCGTGAACCGCTTTGCGCAAGGGCGTAACGCATTTTATCAGTACATCCACGATGCGTTAACCAATGCCAAGCCTTATAACCAGATGGCTTCGGAACTCATAGCTACGGCGAACAACGATAACTACACGAACGGTCCGATCAATTGGCTGGTGGGTTACTACGTGCCGAACGGGCCGGCGCAAGATACTTTCGATTCCGAGACCTCGGCTGTAGCCGATACCTTCCTGGGCGTCACTTACGTGAACTGTCTGCTATGCCATAACGGCGCAGGACATCTTACGCAGATCAATCTGTGGGGCAGCCAGATTACGCGGTATCAGGCATGGCAGTTGTCTTCCTATATGTCGCATACGGCGCCGCCTACGCATACCGAAGTTCCGGCCACTGCGACCACAGCTGCCAATCCCAACATCTACTATTGGGCGCTGCAGGACAATACCAAGGGTTACACGGCGGATTACACGCTGAACACCACCAGCGGCAATCGTCCGCCGCGCGTCGCGCCGGCGGGATGCAAGTCCGGGCAGCCTTGCTACTACGTGCCCCCGCAGTATATCTTCAACGGCGCTACGCCCCCATCCGGCCAGGTTTATAGGGCGTCTATGGCGGATCAGGTCACGAACGATTTCCAATTCGCCCGTGCGGCAGTCAACTATGTGTGGGCGGAATTCTTCAGCATGGGAATCGTGGATCCGCCGGACACATTCGACCTGGCGCGGCTCGATCCGAACAATCCGCCGCCGGCCCCGTGGACGCTGCAACCAACTAACGCGAACCTCTTGAATGCGCTGGCTACTCACTTCGTGCAAAGCGGATACGATCTGAAGGCGCTGATGCGCGAGATTGTCAATTCGCAGACTTATCAGCTTTCCAGCCGTTATAACGGCAATTGGCAGGCCAGTTACGAACCTTACTTCGCGCGCAAGTATGTAAGACGCCTGTGGTCGGAGGAGCTCTACGACGCGGTGGCGCAATCGAGCGGCTACCAACCGGCATATACCATGACCGGCTTCACCGATCAGGGCTTCGCGAAACCCACTTATGCCATGCAGTTTCCGGATACCACTACCGGCGTCAGCGGCGTGAACAACTCGGGCGACCTGAACAACCTGCTGAACTACTTCCTGCGCGGCAATCGCGACGCTCAGCCGCGCAAACAGGACGGCTCCATTCTGCAGGCGCTGTCGTTGATGAACAATCCCATCATCGAGATGCGTACCACGGAGGCGGCTTACAACGGTAACCCAGTAGCGCCGCTGATCTCGCAGAACATGACGCAGACACCGTCGAACCTCATTAATACGCTCTACCTGACGATCCTCTCGCGGTATCCTTCAACGAGCGAAATGACCATGGCGACCACGGCCCTGGGCACAGGGACAGCGAAACAGGCGCTTCAAAACCTGGTGTGGTCGCTCTATAACAAGGTCGATTTTGTTTTCAATTACTAAGAGAAGGAGGACGCCATGAACAAGCCAATGTCGAAGGAACAGGACACGTTCAACAGGTTTTTTCAGAAGTACGGCTGGGGACACAAAACGTTCTTTAACCGGCCGCACTGGACCCGGCGCCGCTTCTTCCAGATGATGGGCGCCGGAGTAACGGCTTCGTACCTGACGGAACGCTATGCTAAGGCCCAGACCAATGCGCCAACTAGCACGCCAGTGCAGATGAAGGCCACGGCGCAGAACTGCATCTTCATTCTGCTGGCGGGCGCGCCCAGCCACACGGACACGTTCGATCTGAAGGTAGTGCCGGGAACCACCCCAACCACGTTCAATCCGGAGACCGTGAACGGCGTGATGTGGCCGACAGGCTTGCTGCCGAACCTGGGTAACATGCTGGGCGACTTTGCGATTGTGCGTTCGATGCAATCGCACGCGTTGGTCCATTCACTGGCCCAGACCTGGACGCAGATCGGCCGCAACCCGGCTGCCGCGCTGGGCAACATCGCTCCGAATATCGGCAGCGTAGTCGCCATCGAAAAGGATTCGGAGCGCAAGCCGGGACAAGTGTTCCCGACCTTCCTGGCGCTGAATTCCGATGGCGCGGTCGGTCAGGGCTACTTCCCGGCGATTTATGCGCCGTTCAAGGTGGATCCGACCAATAGCGGCATTTCCTACACCACCAATCCCGAAGGCCAGACCAACTTCAATACGCGCTGGAACCTGGTGCATACGCTCGATGGAACTCTACGCACCAGCTCGCCGTACGGGCAGCCGATGGACGATTACGAAGACTTCTACCAAGCCGCGCAGCAGATGATGTACAACCCGGTGGTCAACACGGCGTTCGGATTTAGCAGCGCCGATAGCGTCCGCTACGGCAGTTCGTCCACGGGCAACGCGATGCTGGTTGCGGTGCAGGCGCTCAAGGCCAATCAGGGCGCGCGGTTCGTTCAAGTCACGTCGAACGATGGTTGGGATATGCACCAGAATATCTACGCCGCGAACAGTCTTCCGGCAAAGGGCAAGCTGCTGGATACCGCGGTTTCGGCAATGTTGGGCGATCTGAAATCGGCCGGACTGCTGGATTCGACGCTGGTCGTAATGGTTGGCGAGTTCGGCCGCACCGTAGGGCCGCTGACGGCAGCCGCCGGACGGGATCACCTCGCCCAACAGTTCGCGTTTTTCGCGGGCGGCGGAATCAAAGGCGGCACAATCGTGGGACAGACGAACGCCACCGGCGGCGATACCTCGGTCTACGGCTGGTCGCATAACCGCTACGTGTACCCCGAGGACATCGAAGCGACGATTTACTCGGCGCTCGGAATTAACTGGACGACTACGCGTCACGACGATCCGCTAGGACGCGGATTCTCGTACGTGCCCACCACAGACCCAGTGCAGTATTTCCCGGTAAACGAGCTTTGGGGAAGCTAACTAAACCGTCCCGCAAGAAAAACAATTGTCACTCTATTGCGCGAAGCTCACCTTGGCAACGCCCAAGCGAATATAACGTTCTGCACGGGCGTCAGCAGGTATTGCCGTCCATCTAACTCAAAGGTAGTCGGCGAAGCCACCATCCGTCCACCCAGGTTCACGTGCCAGAGGGTCTTACCGGTCGCCGGATCGAGCGCAAGCAGATTGTCGTTGTTATCGGCGGTAAAAAGTAACTTGCCGGCTGTTGTAAGTATGCCGGCCGTACCTTCGCCATCGCCCGTTTCGTGCTGCCATTTGACTTCGCCGGTCTTGGTGTCGAGACCTTCCAGGACGGAGTTTTCCCACAAGCCGCGGTCGCGGCCGGCCCAGCCTTCGGGTTTGCCCTCGGCAGTCATATAGAACATGCTCCAGGAGCGGCGCGCATGCAGATAGAATAGGCCGGTATCCGGGTCGTAGCTGGGCGCCATCCAGTTCGTCGCGCCGTTGGAACTCGGCGAAACCAACACGCCATCCGGCGTCCCTTCCTTCTCTTTCTTCGGTCGTGGTTCGCCGCGCGAATCGATACCTGTCGACCAGTTAGTCGAAATAAACGGTTTGGTGACGATGTTCTCGCCGGTAGTGCGGTCGAGGACGAAGAAGTAACCGTTGCGGCTGCCCTGCGCCAATAGCTTGCGGTGCGCGCCGTTATGCGTGTCGTCAAAGAGGACGGGCGTCTGCGCGGCGTCCCAATCGTGCGTATCGTGCGGCGAGGGTTGAAACGCCCACTTCAGCTTGCCTGTGTCGGGATTCAGCGCGACGATGGAGCATGTGTATAAGTCGTCACCCATGCGGCTCGATCCGCTAATGACCGGGTTGGGATTACCCGTGCCCCAGTAGATTAAGTTGAGCTCAGGATCGTATGTGCCGGTCACCCAGGTCATGCCGCCGCCGTGCGTGATAGCGTCCGTACCCTTGGGCCACGTTTCGGAACCAGGCTCGCCCGGCTTCGGTTGGGAGAACCAGCGCCACTGCAACTTCCCGGTTTCGGGGTCGCGCGAATCGAGGAATCCGGGGATGTCCGTCACGTCGCCGGAGACTCCCGCCAGGATGTGATCCTTCACGACCAGCGGTGCAACCGTCGCGAAGTAGCCGAGTTTCGGATCGGCCATTTCGACGTCCCAGCGGACTTTGCCATCCTTGGCGTCGAGCGAAACCAGATGACAATCGGGGGTTTCGAAATAAAGCCAGTCCTTGTACATAGCAACGCCGCGCTGGCCGATGTGATCGCCTTGCGATTCGCGCTGGTAGTGCCAGACCACGCGGCCGAGGCGAGCATCTATCGCCCAGACGTTATCCGGCGTCGTGAAATAGAGGATGCCATTGACTTCGAGCGGTGTCGATTTAATCGCCGCCGATTTCATCTGCACCACCCAGGCGAGAGTCAGATGGCTGACATTCGATTGATCGATCTGCGCCAGCGTACTGTAGCGGCGGCCGGAGTAATCGCCGTTGTAAGTGGGCCAGGTATCGGTAGGCGGCTTGAGCAACGCCTTCGGGTCGAGGCCATCGGCGGCGTGGGAGGCGGCAACGGCGAACAAAAGGGCGGCGAACGTACGGGTAAGCATGATTATTTCAAGGTCGCCATATAGGCGTACAGGTTATGGATATCGGCATCGGTGTACTTGGTAAACAACTCACGATGCGCGGCTAACGGATCGTGCAGTTCCACCTTAACGGCACTCTTCGGCCAGGCGTGATAAGCGCCGTCCGGCCCCGTGATGGAGATGTCAAATTCGTCGTTCGAAAGCACTTGGCCCTCCATCTTCTGGCCATTGGCGAGTGTCACGGTGGCGTTGACGTGGGAGCCGCCGCGGCCGGCCGGATAGAGCATGCGCTGCTGAAGATCGAGCGGGTTGTACTTTCGTGCCACGCCGGCGAGATCGCCGGTGACGGAGTGACACTTAGCGCATCCGCCGGCGCCGTTGAAGTACGCCTTGCCGGCCTCCGCGTTGCCGGTGAGCAGCTTCTTCAACGGATAATCGCGCGGCACGCCGTTGCTGTGCAGAGCTTCATCTGCCTGGTTGTGCAGGAAGACCACGATATCGGAGATTTGCCCAGCGGAGAGACTGTTGAAGCCGGGCATGCCGAGATCGGGTTTCCCATTGCGAATCACGGGTCCAATCTGATCGCCCGTCGACATCGTGCAGAACTACCGGCGAGCGCAGCAGATCGGGCGCGCGGTTGCCAGTGGCGTCGTCGCCGTGGCAGAAGCCGCAACTGGATTTGAATTGCGACCGGCCACGCTCCACGACGGCGGGGTCGGCTTTCTTGGGCGGTTGCGCGCAAAGGGCGCAGGCCGCGAGGGCCGTCAGCGCGATTACACGGTGCATAGTTCCACGGCCTGCTTGAGCGATGTCAGCGGATCTTTGGTGGGCTGGAACTCATGCGCGAAGAAGCCCGTGAAATTCAGATCGGCGATGGCTTTGGCGACGGTGCGCCATTGCAGTTCCTGCGTGTCGTCGAGCTCATGCCGCCCGGGCACGCCGCCGGTATGGAAGTGGCCGATGTACTGGATGTTGTCGCGAATGGTGTGGATGATGTCGCCTTCCATAATCTGCATGTGATAGATGTCGTACAGCAGTTTGAGGCGCGGCGAATCGACGCCCTTGCAGACGTCGACGCCCCAGGCGGTGTGGTCGGCCTGATAGTCCTTGTGGTTGATCTTGCTGTTGAGCAACTCCATGCAGATGGTGACGCCGCTGTCCTCGGCGAACTTGGTCACGCGGCGCAGGCCCTCGATGCAGTTGGCTTTGCCCTCGTCGTCGCTCATGCCTTTGCGATTGCCGGAGAAAGTGATGACGTTAGGCAGTTTAGCGTCCGCGGCCTGCGCGATGAGCACGCGCAGTTGCTTTTCCAGCACCTCGTGGTTTTCCTTGTGATTCCACCCGAAGGGGATCTTGCCCTCGCCCTGCGTCATAGCGGGAGTGAGCCCGTACTTCTTGGCGAGCGGCCAATCGGGCGCATCGATCAGATCGATGCCGGTGCAGCCCATATCGGCGGCCTGGCGGCAGAGATCGTCGAGCGGAATTTTGGCGTAACACCAACGCGCGAAGGATTGTTTCAAACGGCCCGCGGACGGAGCGGCGGGAAGTTTCGGCAGCGCCGCCGCAGCGGCGGATAAGGCAATAGCCGATCGCCTGGTCATGTGGGGCATGTTAGCAGATTGAAGGGCCTTCGCGAAGGGTGGGGCGAAACCCCTTGACGCCCGAGTTGCGGCGATAATAGCGTTAGGTTGATCGAGATTCTTTCGGAAGGACACAAAGCCAGTGGTAATTGATCTGGAACCGGAGCAACAGCGTGTGGTCGATCTGGCGATTCAGTCGGGTGCGTTTCATAGCTCGAATGAAGTAATTGCCACCGCGCTGGCGATGCTTGCCGAGGAAATCGAAGACGGGGCGGTTTCGGAAGCGCGAAGCCATGAGCCGCGCTTCACGCTGGCCGAGGTTGAAGCGGAATTGCGAGCGCTCGGCAAACTGTAGTGACGGAATACCTCGTTACCTTCGCGGCCACCGCCAAGAAGGAATTGAAAGATTTGCCGTTCGATGCCATGGGCCGGGTGCTTCCAAGAATTCGCGAACTGGCGGGAACCCCGCGCCCTGTCGGCTGCAAGAAACTGCATGGCTACAAGGACCGCTGGCGGATTCGCGTTGGAAACTATCGCCTCGTCTACACGATTGACCACGGACTGAAAAGCGTGGACATAACTCGCATCGCCCACCGCAAGGACGCGTACGAATGACGCGACCCCGCACTCTTTGTTGACAACGACGACGCTCAATCGGCGCCATCGGCCGAGATGGGTCTCGCATACAGGAGACGCGTTGGGTTTAACCTCGCACCTCGCCTGGCACTATAATCCCCTCATGCTTCGTTATGCTCTGTTGCTGTGCTGCGCGCCGCTATTCTTCGCTCAAACGCAGGAAATCGAAAAGGTTCTGAAGGATTCCGAAGCGGCCTGGAACCGTGGCGATCTCGTGTCCTTTGCCTCTTATTACGAGGATTCGCCGGAGACGACGTTCATCGGCCGCGAAGTGGTGCGCGGCGGCGTGGAGGCCATACTCGCGCGATACCGGCGCGCCTATCCGACGCGCGAGGCGATGGGAACACTCACCTTCTCCGAGATCGTAGTCCGCCCGCTGGCGGATGGGGTCGCTCTAACCACGGGCAAGTTCGCGCTGCAGAGGAGCCAAGCCGGCGGCGGCGACGCCTCTGGCCGGTTTACTCTGATCCTCAAGCGCACGCCCGCAGGCTGGAAGATCATACACGACCACACTAGTTGAGATTTTCTGGCGGTTCTAGCTGCTGGAATCGCCGTAAAGCAGCATCTGGGCGCCATCCGCCAACGAAGCCGTCCCGTTCGAAAAAGTAATCGACCAAACGCGATCGAAAACCGAGCCCGCCCATTTTGGCGGATTCGACACGCCCAGCGCGGTCGCAAGCGCCGAAATATTCCCGTGATGCCAGCAAACCAACACCACCTGCCCGGCATACGGGGAATGCGTCAGAATGTCGCTGGCGACTTTAGCGTAGTCGCTATCGGAGTGCTTATCGTTGTAGGTGAGATTCAGCGCGGCCGATAGCGGTGTAATGGTCTCCACCGGACGATTGCTGCTGTTCGACGCTTTCGTCGCAAATATAAAGCCCGGCGTGGAGAACCGCGGCGCGGCGCCGGTAATCTGCACAGCTTGGTAGGTCCCGGTGAAGCTTTGGTTGTTTCCGATGCTGAGCGCGCAGCCGTAAGGTGTGGTCGCGGGCGCGAAAAGCTGTGGTAGCGCCGCCGCGCGCGCCGCCCCGCGCATCGAAAGGTTCGGGCCTCCATCTTTGTCGTTGGAAGAATCCCCCAATTTTTCGCCGTGCCGGACAATCATTACCAGGCTCGGTCCGCTACTATTGGCGTTTGCAGTCATGGCCTAACAAGCTAGCCGGAATTACGTGTTCCGGACAATAGGGTAATCACCCAACTCAAATCTTGAAGGTCAGAACGGGATTGGAAGAATGGAAGTGGGCTTCACGCGCACGAAACCGCATCCAACAATTGCGCGCGCCGTGCGCGGCGTACCGCATACAACAGCCCAAAATGCAGCACAATGCCCGTCGGCACCCCCACCAGACACCAACCTGTCACCGCCTGCAGCCCAGCAGCGGCAACCCTCCAAAGAACCGGCGCTCCCGGAGAGACGGAGATATGCCAGCCCACGCGTGCAAACGGAACAAGCAGAGCCAACTGGAGCGGCGTGGCAAACTGGTTCACCGCCAGCAGGGCCACCGGATTCAGCCGAAAAGCGCGCGCGGCCAGGACGCACAGCAGAGTCGCGACCCCATATATAGGAAACGTGCCGAGAACGAGGCCGATCGCCAGAATAAGCGCAAGATCTTGCGATAGCTCCTCACGAAGCGTTAGTAAACGCTCGGTGGCCGCTCTCACGGCAGGGCCTCGGCTTCGAAGGCCATCAGACGGCGCAGGGTGAAGCGAACGCCGCGCATCGCGGAGAGTTGCAGCATTCCAGTTGCGGGGTGAATGAACCAGGGCACGCGATTCTTCCACACCACAGACAGCGGACGCGCGATGCCATCCTCGCCGCGATAGAAGACTCTTTGCGTCCAACGCTCGCGCCCGGGATATTCGGGATACGGGCGGAGAATGTCGCAGGCCGCCTCCAAGATCCGTAGAGGCATCGGCTCGCGGTAGTGCGGCATGAATAGAACGTGGCTGTGCCCGGAGCGCACGTCGCCTGCGAATTCCGCGAATGTGGCGGCGTTCGTCAGGTTCAAACACGCGGACGCCTCGCAGGCATGGCGATCGCCGCCCGAGATCACTGGACGCGAGTATTGGCGAGCCAGATCGATAACTGCAGAGTTCTCGCTCCAGCCCCGTGTTCCGTTCAATTCGAAGGCGTGCAAACCATCGAGGCACTCGCGCAAGACACGCGCCAGAGCCCGCCGATGGCCGGCTTCGGTTACGCCCTCCTCGAGCCAGTATGGGTGGTTCAAAACGATAAGGACCTCGGGGATTCGGTCCAGATCCCGCAAGATCGATGGCAAGAGACTCTCGTCCGGCGCCGTGGTGTACGAGGCCATTACGGACATCCACCACGCCGCCGAGTCCGGCGGCAGGTTGTGAATTCCGAAATGCAAAATCGATTGCTCGTAGGGCGCCGTCCACTCTACCGAAATAGGCGTGTCGCCATTTCCGTTGGTCTCTTGCAGCGCCATGCCTGCTGCGATACTGTCATGGTCGGTGAGCGATACGATTGGCGCGAGGCCGCAGTCTGCGATCTGCTTCCGCTCCAACCGGAGAGCGCAGGCGGGCGCAAGAGGCGGCGTCCAAAATGCGCGGGAGAAATCGACGGCCGGTGTGGGGCGGCGTTGGCATTGGCGGATCAAGTGCGAAACACCGGGCACGCGCCGGAGGTGAGTGGGCAGGAACGAGAGGCACTCCTCGGAGTGCAAAGTGTGGCCGTGCAAACAAACGGCGGTTTGGAATCGGGTGGCAAGCGCCGGTTCCCGCCAGAGCAGCGACACAGTGTCGTAACTCATCTGCCTTCAGCTTGCGCCGGAGGCAGTTACAATTTAACTGCTATTACGAAACATTCCAGAGAAGAAATGTTTGAGGGATAAATCGCACAGCCAGGCGCGCTGGCTACGGCGAAGGTATTAATCCCCGCCGTACTTTTCGTTCAGTTTTTCCAATTCCTTGCGGAAAAGTGGATTCTGCGGATAGTTATGCGAGAGTTCGGTCAGCAGACGTTGCGCATCGTGGGGGCGCTTTTCGCGCAATGCCGCGATGCCCAGCAGAATCTTGGCGAACGGTTTCAGATAGTGGCCTTCATCGGCGACAAGTTGCAGATTGCGTACGCCCGCCTCTTTGCTGCCGCTGACGTTATCGAAATGAACGAACCAGCGGATGAAGAAGGGCAGGCTGCCTACGAGATACTCTGAGAATCCGGCCGCAAGATATGCATCGTAAAACTTGGGGTCCAGCTTCAACAGGCGCTGCGCATAATTATTCGATTTCTTGGCGGGAGCCAGGCTCGCGATCTGATGCTTCTCCACCAGCGCCATGTAATCGGTAGCCACGCCCTCCGCGATGCACATCGCGAAAAGCGCCATCTTGTCATTCGGATCCTTGGCAAGCGCGGCATCGCCGCGCGATCTGGCATCCTCGATAGCCTTGAGGAATTTGGCTCGCGTGGCCGGATCGGGTTGCGGGGGATTCTTCTTTGCCACAATCCGGTTATCGTCAATCAGGAATTCGCTTTCGAGAATGCCTAGCCTGTCGAGTTCGTAAAACAGGTAGCCCGAGGCGCTCACGGCATAGGGAAGCGGGTCGTTGGCATGACCGGCGATTTCACGGTCAACCACATTATGCGCTGCCTGGAAATTAAAATTGTAGAGTTCCGCGAAGGCATCGTCCAGAAGCGGATAATCCGCGGCGCTAGCGGAAAGCGATGTAAAGAGCACAAGCAAAAGGGCCGTTAATTTAGTCGGCATTCCGCAGCTTCCAATTGGCATCGCAATCCCTCATATAGTACCGCCGCCATGCGGGCATTGCACAGGCGTGGCGTCACAAATCTTTCGACGTGCCTCAAGCATGCTTGGGGTACCGCGCCAAGGGTGACGCCTTATCTTCGCCTCTCGGCGACAATCGTTATCTGCATATCCCGCGCCTGCCGCACCACCTGTTGCACCAGCGTCTCGTCAAGCCGCTTCCACCACGGCAGCGGCGCGGAGCGGCCCATGAAAATCTGTGTTATATGCTCTTTGCGCGCGAATTCTGCGATCGCGGCCGAAACGTCCTCGGCATTTACTATGTTAGTTTCAATCCGCAGGTTGCGGGCGAAGCTCATGTGCCGCTTCACGGTTTCGTCAATGCCTTCTGTGGCCTCGCCCTGCGCCACGTGAAGCGCCAAGCATCCAGCTTGCAAGTAATCGGCCACGCGGCGCGCGCGGCGAATCAGCATCGCGGATGAAGGCCGCCCGGTGAGGCAAACCAGAATGCGTTCATGATGTCCGCCTGCCGTGTCGTGGTCCGCGGGCGCCGGCTCCAGTTTCTCTTCCAATTCGTGGGCCGCGTGCCGCATGGCCACTTCGCGCAGCGCGGAGAGGTTGCTTTCGGTGAAGAAATTCTCCATCGCCTTCTGCGCTTTGTCTGGCGCGTAGACCACACCTCGCTCGAGGCGATTGCGCAACGCGCGCGGCGTGAGGTCGACGAAGATCACTTCGTCTGCCGCATCCACAACCCAATCGGGGATCGTTTCACGCACGCGAATACCCGTGATGTCGTAAATCTGATCGTTGAGACTCTCCAGGTGCTGCACATTCAGAGTAGTAAGTACATCGATTCCCGCCTCCAGCAGAACCTCCACATCTTGCCAGCGCTTCAATCGTTCGCAGCCGGGAACGTTAGTGTGGGCGAATTCGTCCACAATTACCACTTGTGGTTTGCGGCGCAAAATGGCGTCGGTATCCATTTCCTCGAACGCTGTGTGGGCGTAAGCCACCTTGCGCCGCTGCACGATCTCCATGCCTTCCGTCTTGGCGATAGTCTCCTTCCGCCCGTGCGGCTCGAAGTAACCGATTGCCACATCGATGCCCCTTTGCCGCAGCGCCTGCGCCTCTTCGAGCATGCGGTAAGTCTTGCCAACGCCGGCGGCGTAACCGAGATAGACCTTAAGCTTGCCTCTCATCGGACTTCGCTCATTGCGCTTCGTGGTGAGGAAAGATGCGCACGTCGAACTCATCGGCGGCGTCGATCAAACGGTCTATTGGACCGCGCCAAAACGCCCTGTGGCCATCGCGCATGCTGTGGCCGATGAAGAGCTGGGTGATGCGCTGCTCGCGGGCAAAATTGATAATCGCGCTGACGAAATCCTGCCCATGCAGACAGTGAATCTCGGCGCCCATTTGTCGCGCCAGCGCCATGTTGCGCTCGAGTTGCGAGCGGTCGGCGCCGTTCAGTTCGGGCTGTTCCACGTAGGCCGCGAGCAGCGCGCCGTGGAAGCGCGTAGCGTTGCGGCGTCCGCTGTAGAGCATCTCGAGCGCGCTCGACCGCGGCGTGAGGCAAACCAGGATGCGCTCCTGCGCACCCCACCGCGCCACTACGCCGTGTTCGTCGAGGTACTCCTGCAATTGGCGGTCGATGATATCCGCGGCCAGCAGCAGAGCCAGTTCGCGCAGTTCGAGCAACTGGCGCGCGCTCGGCATCTTAGCGCGGGCCCAGCCCTCCGCCGGCTCGCCTTCCAGCAACGCTTCTGGTGGGGCGTCTACTACTTCGATCTCGTCGGCCTCGTGGAGAAAATCCTGCGGGATGCTGTGCGCGGCGCGTTTTCCGGTGATCCGCTCGACGTCATTTTGTTGCTCGCGAATGTGCTGCACATTGAGCGCCGTCATGACGCTAATGCCCTGGTCGAGAAGATCGCGCACGTCTTGCCAGCGCTGGGGATTACGGCTGCCTGGAGGGTTGCTCTGCGCCAGGCCATCGATCAGGCAGACTTGCGGATGGCGGCGGAATAAGAACACCAGGTCGATGGCGCCCCCGTCCGATTGAGGAACCACTTCCAGACGGTCTATCACCGCTTGAATCTCGGGCGAGACCGGGGTTTGCAGCGCGCCCACCACTACATCCTGCCCGCGGACCTTGCGGCGGCGGCCCTCATCGAACATTCGCAGGGACTTGCCCACGCGCGGCGCGTACCCCAAGAACACCTTCAGGCGTCCGCGCGATTCGCGGCGCTCACCGGCCTGAACGCGGCGCAGCAACTCGCCCGGGTCGGGCCTGCGGTCGTCCAGCCGGGGCATGGTTTAGTGGAGGCCGACGAAGCGGCGTCCAAGGCGTTTCCAGAAGCCGTAGTGCACAGTACTCTGGCCGAGAGTGAGATCGGCATGGGCGATCTCGCCAGACTTCAGGTCGAGCGCGGTGCCCGATTCCGTGGTGAGTTGGCGCTGTGAGGCGTCGGCGGTAAGTTCGTAATGGCCAGGCTGAAGACCGCGCGCGTCGAAGGCGCCATCGGCGCCGGCAGTAACAGTGCGGTTCGATTTGGCACTTCCGCCGTGTAGCGTGATTTTCGCCTGGGGCATGGGCCGCCCTTCGGCATCCCATGCGTAGCCGCGTATTTCAGCGCCGGATTGGGCGGCCAGCGTCGCCGCCGAGAGGGCAATTAAGACTAACGGCCTCATAGGAATAGTGTACAGCCAGCGAGGCAGTCGGCAACCGATTTCCGCCCGTTATAGCCAACGCTTTCACTTTAGTATGACCGTTCCGAGGCTCTGTCCCGATAGAGCGAAAGGGCGGGTCCGGTAGGTATAGGCTGCCGGGAACGGGCGCCAACGACTTGTCGTTCCCTATCCGCAACGTCCGAAACGCACCTGCCTGGCAGCTAATTTCGCGGTTTCCGAGAATTCCGAACGCGCAGACGTACGAAACGCGACGAGCCCGGAACGATTGGCGTTGCCTCAATGGTTGGTCGGATTGTTAAATGAGTTGATGGATAGGCGGACTTTGACCCGTTGTCGTCTTGTGCCTAGCGGTTGAAAGACCCAACGAGGAGGACCTGTTGAATCGGTCCTATTATTGGATAAGGAGGATTTCGATGACTCAAACACTAAGTAAGACAATGAAGGCTGTGGCGATTGATCGGTTTGGTGGAATTGAAACGTTAGAAACTCAGGAGCTTCCCATCCCGGCCGTTGGCGCCGATGAAGTGTTGGTTCATGTGGAAGCCGCTGGCGTCGGCGTTTGGGATCCCTTTGAACGGGAAGGCGGATTTGCGAAAGAGTTCAATATCAAGCCCGTGTTTCCACTTGTATTGGGATCCGATGGCGCCGGCACTGTTGAAGCCGTGGGACCCCAAGTGAAGCGGTTTAAAAAAGGGGACCGCGTTTACGGAATTTCCTTTCTGAATCCGAAGGGCGGATTTTATGCGCAGTATGCTGTTGTGAAAGAAACCAGTTTGGCGCTCATCCCGGGAAAACTCACCATGCCACAAGCCGCTGCCATGGCCGTTGATGCTGTCACGGCTCTTGCAGGTCTTGATACAACGCTGGGCTTAAAAAGTGGGGAGTCCCTATTGATCTTTGGCGCCAGCGGCGGCATTGGTCACTTGGCCGTGCAATTCGCCAAACGCATGGGCGCGCGCGTATTGGCCGTGGCCTCGGGCGATGATGGTGTTGCCTTTGTGCGCGGTCTTGGCGCGGACAAGGTTGTGGATGGATATAAGGAAGACGTGCTCGCTGCCGCGCGCCAGTTCGCACCCAACGGTCTTGATGCCGTGCTCCTGACGACGGGTGGTGAAGCAGCTGAAAAATCTTTAGCCGCTCTACGAACGGGTGGACGCGTCGCCTATCCCAACGGTGTCCAACCCGTTCCCAAAGAACGTGCTGGCATTAAACTCCAAAGCTACGACGGCGAATATAACCCGCCACCCTTAGACAAGGTCAACCGCCTTATCGACGCCGGTCCGTTCGAAGTCAAAGTCGCCCGAACATTCACTCTAGATCAAGCCGCCGACGCTCAACGCGCGCTCGATGATCACTACCTGGGCAAGCTCGCATTGATCACGAAGTAATCGATAGAAAATAGAGCTAAAATCCTGCGGTTTCGTCGCGACGGCCTCCATCCTCGTCGGTCGCCTAAGCGCGTTTATTACCGACGACCGAGGCACATAGCCGGAACGGCGCCTGTTACATCTTTACTAAGATCGCAAGCGTAAACCGGTTTTCGTACTTACGAAGGTCGGGCGCCCACCCTGGAACGAACGAACCCACGGGACCAGTGTTGCCGCCTGGAGGAGTAATACCGCCGGGACCCGAGAAATAGGGAACATTGGATGCCCGGTGATTATACTCCGAACGAAACGTAATGAACTGGCTTGGCATGTAATCGAAAGTCAGTGAGGCATCCCACGCCTTATAGGGATCGCCGGGATTTTCCGTGAAATAGGGTGTTCCGCTGAAGGCTGTAGCGCCGTTGATTGGTGGCAGTAACACCAGATAGCGGCCGGGGTTGTTAATGGCGCCGCCCCCCACGGTGGCTGCGAACAGGTCTTTGTGGAACCAGGCGCGGTTATACACCATAAAACCAAGGAAGTATTGGGACGGCCTCAGCGAGTCACCGCCATGGCAACTTACCCCGCCGCCCCATTCGCAACCGGCGTCCACGGTGACGGTGAATGCGGCCTTATCCACCAGGCGATTCGGCTGGTCGAAGTATTTTACCTGGAGGCTGTTATCGGTGTGAAACCGGTTGCGGTCGGGATTCCCCAGAACGTCGGTTCCCCAGTAGTTATTGCTGACTACGGAGACGGATCCGTTGGGACGCCATAGGAGTTGCACGCCGATGCCGGGTTGTTTATTGAATCTGCCGTAAGACTGCCATCCGTTGATAATCCATGGCTCAATCTTCAGCTTATTGCTTGGAAATATCTGAACACGAAGGCCGTTGAAGAACCACGGGGTATTGGACGACACATAAGAAGGCTGGTAGGCCCAGTTATCGAACTGATAGTAGCTGAACAGCCCAACATAGGACATGAAGATGCCGGCATCGATATTGATGCCGTTAAGCTTGTTGATGTGATACCCGCCATAGGCCTCGGAGATATAGCGGTAGGCGGTGTCGAGATCCCATTGGCCGCGCCCAGCGCTGGCGTCATTGCGGGGAGTAGTGATGGAGTACATGCCGAACTGGGTCATCAGGCGGCCGCGGACATTACCGCAATGGAAGTCGCCGCCCACGCCGAGCTGCGTGACCTGTACTTCGTTGGAGCGGAAGATTTCGCTTGAGCCGCCGATGGTGTCGTCTTGCGGGTGATTTAAGTCTTTCGTGAATTCCACGTCGGAGCGGAACTCGCCAGTGAAGCACTTCGAGTCGAGTGGCGAATCCTTGGTCCGGGGGTTCCCGGTGAGCCAAGTGAAATCGGCAAAGGTGAACGGCTCCGGCTTCGTCTTCGGCGGAGTGGCATCGGCTGTCTCCGCGGTAGGCCGTTCAACGGGAGGCAATGCCGGGGCCGGCGTGGGCGCCGGGGCAGTGGGCGCAGCGGGTGCGGAGGGTGTCGCTGCAACCGCGGGCATCGCCGGGGCGGCCGCTCGTGCGGCGGCCATTGCGGCGCGTAGTTCGTCGAGCTGGCTTTGTAACTGGGCGATCTTGTCCAAAATCAACTCATCCGATGTTTTTGCCGGAGGCTTCGGCGTGTCGTCCGCCCAACAGAGAATTCCAAGCGACAAACTACAGACAAGGAGCGTAACGGACCGGCGTGGTCCGGTTTTCGGGTTCATCATTTATCCTTTCCTTTGGGAAGCAAGTTGGCTCTTAAGCACGTTCGCTCCGCTAGCGCGGCATTCCGCGACATAAAACGCTTACGGGCAGAGACTGCCGCTGGCCGCGCGCAGGGCCGGCGTCCTGACTTCTAACTTCTGATTTCTGACTTGTGACCTTTAAATCCCCAAAGGGATTTAAGGGCGAAGTCCTTGGCTGCGGTCGAGCGCCAGGTTCAGCAGCAAGACGTTGACGCGCGGTTCGCCCAGCACGCCCAGTTGACGGTCTTGGCTGTTCGCAGCGATCAGGCTGCGCACGGAATCGACGGGCATATGGCGCGCACTTGCCACGCGGGCCGCCTGGGCGTCCGCCGCGGCGGGCGAGATATCCGGGTCGAGGCCGCTGCCCGAGCCAGTAACGATGTCCGCGGGAATCGTGCCGGTGAAGCCGGGGTTCTCGGCGCGGAACTTCGCCACATCGCCCCGCACGCGGTCGATCAGTTTCTGATTGGTCGGTCCCAGATTCGAGCCGCCGGAGCAAGGCCGTCGTAGCCGTCGTTGCCCGCGGCGGAAGGCCGGCCGTGAAAGTATTCGGGCTTCGTGAAGCGCTGGCCGATCAATTCCGAGCCGATCACTTTGCCGTTCGGCCTCGATCAGGCTGCCGTCCGCCTGATGCGGGAACAGGACCTTGGCCAGCCCGGTGACCAGCAGCGGATAGATCAAGCCGGTCAGCAGGGTCAGCACCATAGTGGCTTTGATCGCAATGATAAGTTGTTTCATGTCAGGTCACAGCCAATGCAACAAGACCCAGCAGGCGATCGATCAGCCAGATGCCCGGGAACGGCGCGATCACGCCGCCCACGCCGTAGACCAGCAGGTTGCGGCGCAGCAGCGAGGCCGCGGTCATTGGGCGGTACTTGACGCCGCGCAGCGCCAGCGGAATCAGCGACGATGATGATCAGCGCATTGAAAATCACCGACGCCAGCACGGCGCTCTGCGGCGCTGTGCAGGCCCATGATGTTGAGCTGCGCCAGCGCCGGATAAGTCGCCATGAACATCGCCGGCAGGATCGCGAAATACTTGGCGATGTCGTTGGCGATGGAGAAACGTGGTCAGCGCGCCGCGCGTCATCAGTAACTGCTTGCCGATGGCCACCACTTCAATCAGCTTGGTCGGATTGCTATCGAGATCCACCATGTTGCCGGCTTCTTTGGCGGCCATGGTGCCGGTGTTCATGGCGAGGCCGACATCGGCCTGCGCCAGCGCGGGCGCGTCGTTGGTGCCGTCGCCGGTCATGGCCACCAGGCGGCCGCCGGCCTGCTCCTTCTTGATCAGGTCCATCTTGTCTTTGGGCGTGGCCTGCGCCAGGAAATCGTCCACGCCGGCTTCGGCCGCGATGGCCGCGGCGGTCAGCGGATTGTCGCCGGTGATCATGACGGTGCGGATGCCCATGGCGCGCAGTTGCTCGAAGCGCTCGCGCATGCCGCCCTTGACGACGTCTTTCAGATGAACCACGCCCGAGCGCGCGGTCCGCGATCGGCCACCACCAGCGGCGTTCCGCCGGAGCGCGAGATGCGGTCGGTGATATCCAGCAGTTCGGCGGGGACGTCGCCGCCGTGCTCCTGCACGAATTCGCACACCGATTCGGTGGCGCCCTTGCGGATGCAGCCGGCCGTCGATATCCACGCCGCTCATGCGCGTCTGCGCGGTGAAGGGAATGAAGTGCGGCCTCGTGCTCCGCCACCTCGCGCCCGCGGATGTTGTACTTCTGCTTGGCCAGCACCACGATGGAGCGGCCTTCCGGCGTTTCGTCGGCCAGGCTCGAGAGCTGCGCCGCATCGGCCAGTTCTCTTCGGGCGTGACGCCGTCCACCGGAATGAACTCCACCGCCTGGCGGTTGCCGAGCGTGATGGTGCCGGTCTTATCCAGCAGCAGCGTGTTCACGTCGCCCGCCGCTTCCACCGCCTTGCCGCTCATGGCCAGCACGTTGTGCTGCATCACGCGGTCCATGCCGGCGATGCCGATGGCCGAGAGCAGGCCGCCGATGGTGGTGGGAATCAGGCAGACCAGCAGCGAGATCAGCACCGTCACCGATGGGCGCCGTGCCGCTGGCTGCACGCTGTACACCGCGAACGGCTGCAGCGTCACCACCGCCAGCAGGAAGACCAGCGTGAGCCCGGCGATCACGATATTGAGCGCGATCTCGTTGGGCGTCTTCTGCCGCTCCGCGCCTTCCACCAGCGCGATCATGCGGTCGAGAAATGTCTCGCCGGGATTGGAGGTGATCTTGACCTTGATCCAGTCGGAGAGCACCTTGGTGCCGCCGGTGACGGCGCTGCGGTCGCCGCCCGATTCGCGAATCACCGGCGCGCTCTCGCCGGTGATGGCCGATTCGTCCACGCTGGCGATGCCCTCGATGACGTCGCCATCGCCGGGGATCGTCTCGCCGATCTCCACGCAGCACGATGTCGCCGCTGCGCAGCTGCGTGGCGGCGACAATCTCCTGGCCGGCCGTTCAGCATGCGCCGCGCGGTGGTTTCGGTCTTGGTCTTGCGCAGCGTGTCGGCCTGCGCCTTGCCGCGCCCTTCCGCCATGGCTTCGGCGAAGTTGGCGAACAGCACGGTAAACCACAGCCAGAGCGTGATCTGGAAGGTGAACCCGGCAATCCGCGGACCGGATCGCAAGATCGCGGACCGCAAGGACGGTGGTCATGGCAGCGCCCACTTCCACCACGAACATGACCGGGTTCTTCATCATGGGCCGCGGGTTGCAGCTTGAGGAACGAATCGCCGATGGCGCGCTTGCACGATGGGCGGGTCGAACAGCGGACGCGCGCGCGGGGCCTTCTTCGGAATCAGCGACGTGCTGTCGGCGATTGGCGGGGGCGGAGGTACGAGTTGCAGTGGCCATGTTAGCTCCAAAGCTTTCCTTGCAGCATCAGGAAATGCTCCACGATCGGACCCAGCGAAAGCGCCGGGAAGAACGTCAGCGCGCCCACGATCACCATCACCGCCACCAGCAAGACGACGAACAGCGGGCCGTGCGTGGGAAAGGTGCCGGCGGAGACCGGCACCTGCTTCTTCTGCGCCAGGCTGCCGGCCGCGGCCAGCAGCGGGATCATCATCAGGAAGCGGCCGAACAGCATGGCGATCCCGATGCGTGGTGTTCAGATACGGCGTGTTGGCGTTGAGGCCGCCGAACGCGCTGCCGTTGTTGCCGGCGGCGCTGGTGTAGGCGTACAGGATTTCGGAGAGGCCGTGCGGCCCGTGATTGTTTAAGCTGTCTTTGACCGTAGTCGAGGCCCACGCCCGCGCCCGAGAAGCCAGGATGCTGAACGCCAGCACCAGCACCGCGAGCATCACCATCTTGACTTCCTTCTGCTCGATCTTCTTGCCCAGATACTCCGGCGTGCGGCCCACCATCAGCCCGGCGATGAATACCGCCAGGATGGCGAACATCAGCATGCCGTAGAGCCCGGAGCCCACGCCGCCGAAGATCACTTCGCCCAGTTCGATATTGACCAGCGGCACCAGGCCGCCGAGCGGCGTAAGGCTATCGTGCATGTTGTTGACCGCGCCGCAACTGGCGTCGGTGGTGACGACGGTGAACAGCGCGGAATTGGCGATGCCGAAGCGAACTTCCTTGCCTTCCATGTTCTCGTTGGGCAACGCCCAATTTGGCGAGGTTCGGATTGCCCGCCTGCTCCGCCGGGTAAGCGACGCAGACGCCGGCCAGAAACAGCGCCAGCATGGCCGCGAAGATCGCCCAGCCCTGGCGCGTATCCTTCACCATCTTGCCGAAGGTGTAAGTCAGTCCCGCGGGAATGAGGAAGATGAACAGCATCTCGAAGAAATTCGAGAGCGGCGTGGGGTTCTCGAAAGGATGCGCCGAGTTGGCGTTGATGAAGCCGCCGCCGTTGGTGCCGATCATCTTGATGGCTTCCTGCGAAGCCACCGGACCCTGCGGAATGGTCTGTACCGCGCCTTCGACGGTGGCGGCTTTGCGTATAGGGCGAAAGTTCTGGATCACGCCCTGCGACACGAGCAACAGAGCGCCGACGATGCTCAGCGGCAGCAGGACATAAACCGTGCAGCGCGTGAAATCCACCCAGAAGTTGCCCAGCGTCTTGACCGAATGCCGCGCTGAATCCGCGCACGAAGGCGATCGCCACCGCAATGCCTGCGGCCGCCGAAAAGAAGTTGTGCGTGGCCAGACCGACCATGTTGGTGAGATAGCTCATGGTGGTCTCGGGCGTGTACGACTGCCAGTTGGTGTTCGTGGCGAAACTGATGGCGGTGTTGAATGAGAGGGCTGCGCCCACATTGCCAGCCCCTGCGGGTTCAGCGGGAACCACTGCTGCAGCCGCTGAATGAAGTAGGTGAACAGAAGGCTGACCAGGCTGAACGCGAGCACGCCGCCGGCATAGCGGGTCCAATGCTGTTCGGCGGCTTCATCGATGCCGCAGAGCTTGTAAATGACGGATTCGAGCGGCCGCAGAATCCGGTGCAGGAGCGTGCGCTCGCCCGCGAAGACCTTCGCCATGTAAGCGCCCATGGGAATGGTCACCGCGATTATGGCCGCGATAAAGAGCAGAATCTGCAATATCCCGTTGGCGGTCATTAGAATCTCTCCGGGCGCAGCAGCGCATAGAACAGGTAGACCCCCACCGCAATGGCAACGATTAGTGAAATGATGTAATCCATAAGTGCCCCCTCGTGGCTCTTAGAGCCGGTTGCAACCTTTCACGAACAACCATGCGGCTGCGAAGAAGAGGGCCGTCAATGTCAGAAACAATAAGTCGAGCATTCGTCAGTTACTCCACGTGAATCAACACTACCTTGTGGCCCTCGCCGGCCAGCATCGCGGCCACGCGATCTTCGTGCGTCTTCCAGAAGCGTCGCCGCGCGGCCACCAGAACCGTCGATTCGGCTGGCATCCCAGCGCGGAAACCCTCGCTGAGACTCCGGGCCAGGATCACCTGCGGATGGACCGTCACTGGGCTTCGCGACGCGAGATCGACAAGTTGCTCCACCAGATGGGCGTGGACCAGGGCGGGACACCCGAACTGCATCGGATACGGTACCGTGTGGACCGCGATCAGCCGAACCGTCGCCGAGAGCCTGGCCGCGAGGACGGCTACACGGTCCAGGGCAGCCAGTCCGAGTGACCATTCGGTATAAGGAATCACAATTTCGATTGCCTCCCGAGGGCCGAAAGTTTCAAGCTCTGGAGGATCGATGCGAATTGCGCCGTGCGGCCTCATTCATTCGTAGGGTATGGCCCAGCGCATAAGGAAGTCGTAAGGAAAGGATCAGGAATCGATCAAGTGGCGCATGTCTCCCCGGCGTGCGCGGAGGGCCGAGGGAAAACCATGGCACCCAACCGGCGGTGTCGGAAGCGCCGGCTTACGCTCCGGCATCTCCCCCACTTCGCCCATCCTCCTCACCTACGGTGCGTTCGTACGACTATCAAGACGCGACAACGCCCGGCCGGTAGTCTAATCCCAATAACATCCGGTGAGCCGGGATCGAAAAACAGACCGCCGCTTTGCAATACGGCTAGTGATCTGTCGGGCGCATCGATTTCCTCTTGCAGCGCTGTAGCCTCTTCGTCGATCTAGTTCAGTGCCGATCCCGCGCCTCATCGTCGATTCGGTCGCCGATTTTAATCGGAGTCGCCGCCCGCAGTCTGATGACGGTTGTAGAGGCAGAGCGCCGCGTGGTATAAATCACTGAATTCTAATAGGCCCCCAGGGCCGAGGAGATGGCTATGCTTTCACGCTGGATTGCAACGATTGTGGTGACCGCGGCTCTTGTGCCCGGTATCGGCCGTGGCGAGGTGGCGGGAAAATGGGTCGCCGAGCTGACGAGCCCGACGCTCCTAGAGACCGTATACATCCGTGTCGGACTTGCGCGGACGGGCGATGCGGTGAGCGGCGAGTGGGGCACTGAAATCGTGAAGGGCACAGTGAAGGGCTCGACCGTGTCGCTGGCGCTGACAGATGCTGCGGGCCGTGAAGCCGGCACGCTCACCGGCAAAATCGAGGGTGATGCAGGCGAGGGCGGAGGAACGATGGCGGGAGTGGGAGGCAGGGGCGGCCGCGGCCGGGCTGGTTCTGGCGCACGCGCCCCCGTGCCGCAAGAGGTGTCATGGAAGCTGACACGCGAACTGACGCCGCCGGCCAAACCGCGCGAGATCAACTACGATCCCACCACCTTTCAGGCTTACTACTACGCCGGGAACAAGCCGGGCATTCACATCTTCCCGGGCGACATCGTGCACACGTGGGCGCCGGATTCTGCGGGAACGGATAAAAACCTGAAGCGCGTGGCTCTGGGCGGCAACCCGAACATCGGGCCTATTTATGTGGAAGGAGCATTGCCCGGCGACACGCTGGTGGTCCACCTGATCAAGATCGAGCCAAACCGCAAGACGGCTCGGCAGGGGAGTAGAATCCAACAGTTTGGCGTCACGCCGGCTTACAATCTCGCCGCGAAGTACGACGCAGGCTTCAACGGCGAATACCAGTTGGACAACGCGACGGGGATCGCGGTGCTCACCGCGCCCACGCCCGCGCTCAAGAACTTCAAGGTAACGATGAAGCCGATGCTGGGCTGCATCTCCGTCGCGCCTCCGGGATTCGAAGCCCTGACCGGCCCGCACCTCGGCGTCTTCGGCGGCAATCTCGACTATAACGGCACGGTGTCTGGCACGACGATGTTCTTCCCCGTCTTTCATCCCGGCGCGCTCTTCGGATTCGGCGATGGCCATGCGGCTATGGCCGACGGCGAAGTAACGCAGACGGGACTGGAGGTCTCGATGGCAGTCGATTTTTCCGTCGAGGTAATCAAGGGCTACCAGACGCAAGGCGTCCGTGAAGAGGATTCGGACTACATCATCTCGTTCGGCGTGGCCGGTTCACTGCAGGAGGCTCTGAAGGTTTCGACTGCGCAGCTTGCGACCTGGATCAAGCACGATTACGGGCTCAGCGACAGCGAGGTCGCACTATTGCTAGGAGCGGTGATGAAGATCGAAGTGACCGAGCTGGTCGACCCCGAGTTTGACGTAGTGACCAAGGTGCCCAAAAGCTCGCTCGGCATGCTGATTAAAACAGCCGGTAACGGCAACTGATTACGTCACATAGCAGGCTGGGACGATCGGGCCGATGCAACCGCGCGGTGAACTAGACCGCAGTGTGAGGCCGGGTTACGACATGCGAAAAGGGTTTACGAGAAAACCGCAAGGAGACGAGCCCGCGACGCAAGTCAAGAACTACATCACGCCGAGCGGCCTGCAGCGCCTCAAAGACGAGCACCGGTTTCTGCTCACCAGGGAACGCCCGGCCGTGACGAAGGTGGTGGCGTGGGCTGCGAGCAACGGCGATCGCAGTGAAAACGCCGACTATCAGTACGGCAAGCGGCGGCTGCGCCAGATCGATGGGCGGATTCGCTTTCTCACGAAGCGAATCGATGCCGCGGAAGTGGTGGACCCGGAAAGTCCGAGAGCGGGGCAGGCGGCGACGCGGGCATTCTTCGGAGCGACCGTGCGCTATGCCAATGCCGCAGGAACGGAGCGAGTGGTGAGCATCGTGGGCACCGACGAGGTCGATCTCAACCGCAACCACATCAGTTGGGTGTCGCCTCTGGGGCGCGCGTTGATGAAGTCGGCAGCGGGCGACCGCGTAGTTCTCCAAGCGCCGGGCGGTACAGAATACCTGACCGTCCTGGAAGTGCGTTACGAGCGCATTGCTGTGGAACCGTTCCGTGAACCACCTGGAGCCGCCTCGGCAAAGGGACTCCCTGCCGACGCCGATCGACCTGACGAAGGTTAGTGGAACCGCTGCGAAACATCCCGTCACCAACGCTCCTGTTTTCCATTTTGGCGGAGCCTGTGATTCCGAAATTCTGGCGCTGTCGTGCTGCTATAATCCCGAAATGTCCATGCGCGCACTCATCGCAACAGCACTGCTCGGGCTTGCCGGCGCCACCGTTGTGCTGGCGCAGGATCGCATCAAGGATATGCCGGGGCACGATCAGTTCACCAAGATGCAGCCCCAGATCAACGGCTCCGTCACACCCGGATCCCTGGGCGTGACTTGGGCGGGCGACGGCAAGAGCTTTACTTACAATTTCGGCGGGAAATCGTACAAATACGATACAGCCACCCGCGAAGCTGCGGTGACCGGCGACGCGCCGGAGCCGGCCGGCAATGCGGGCGGGCGCGGCGGGCGTGGCGGAAGAGGCGGTCAGCCGCCGGCCGGCGGTCAGGGACAGCAGGCTCAGGGCCAGGCGGCGCGCGGCGGCCGCGGCGGTATGGAGCAGGAGCAATCGGAGATGCCGGCCACCCCTGTGGAGGGCTGCCCTACCGGCGCCACAGCGCGCGGCAGGCAGGCGTTCTGCGTGGAATCTCCCGACCATAAGCTGAAGGCCTTTTACCGCAATCGCAATCTGTGGATCGCCAATTTTGACGGATCCAACGAAAAGGCCATCAGTACGGACGGCAGCGAGAAGGGCCGCATTAAGTACGGGACCGGTAGCTGGGTTTATGGCGAGGAACTTGGCCAGACCACCGCGATCTGGTGGTCGCCCGATAGCTCGAAGGTCGGATACTATCGCTTCGACGAGAGTCAGGTAAAAGACTTCTACCTGCAAATGAACCAGACGGCGGTGCAGGACACCATGGATGTCGAGGCTTACCCGAAACCGGGCACGCCGAATCCGATCGCCGATATCTTCATCTACGACGCTGCCGCGGGAAAGTCCGTGAAGATGGACATCCGGAACGGGAAGCCGTTCTCCGATGACGTGGTCGGGCATTATGCCTACGATGTGCGCTGGTCGCCCGACGGCGCCGAGCTTTTCCTGAACCGTAGCAATCGCCGCCAGCAGATCATGGAGTTCGTTGCTTGCAGCCCGGCCAACGGCGCGTGCCGGGTGGTGGTGCATGAGGAATGGCCGACCGGTTGGACTAGCAACCGCCCCGCCATGCAGTATCTGAAGGATAATCGACGGTTCATCTGGGAATCGGAGCGCAACGGCTGGCGTAACTACTATCTCTACGATCTTAGTGGCAAGCAACTCGCGACCCTTACCAACAACACGACCTTCGAATCGGGCAATATCGTGAAAGTCGATGAGCCCGCCGGCGTCATGTTCTACATGGCGCGCGATGGCGACAACTTCATGAAGATGCAGCTTCACCGCGTCGGACTGGACGGCAAAGGGGATGTGCGCCTGACCGATCCGAAATTCAACCACACCATCGGCGCTTGCGGACAAGGCGGCGGAGGCGGTCGCGGCGGCCGCGGCGGTGGACGGGGCGGCTTCGGCGGAGGCGGCGGCTGCGGTATTTCATCGGACAATCAGTTTATCGTCGATGTCTACCAGACTCACGACCAGCCGGCAGCCACACAGCTTCTGGATGCGTCGGGGAAGGTCGTGGCGCAACTGGCCAAGGCCGACACTTCTAAGTTCGATCAGCTTGGCCTCAAGAAGGTTGAGATGTACACTTATAAGGCCGCCGACGGAAAGACCCCGCTATTCGGCACCATCGCCTTCCCGTCTAACTTTGACCCCAGCAAGAAGTATCCCACGCTGGTTTCGGTGTACGGCGGTCCTGCGGCCGGCAATAATGTGCCCACCGAAAATTTCGCTACTCCGAGCCCCACGACCGAATACGGGTTCCTGGTGGTCTCGCTCTCCTCCCGCGCCATGCCGGGAATGGGCAAGCGCGTCTTGGATTCCATCTACCTCAAGCTTGGCGTCACCGAGATGGACGATATGGCAGAGGGCATCAAAGCGCTCTGGAACCGGCCATATTTCGATAAGACGCGTGTGGGGATCTATGGCACCTCATACGGCGGATACACGTCGGCCATGGAGATTCTCCGGCACCCGGATGTATTTACGGCCGCGTCGGCTTCTTCGCCACCGACCTCCTGGTATAACTACGACTCGATTTACACGGAGCGTTACATGTGGATCCCCGAGGGGAACAAAGAGGGCTACGAAGCCGGTAGCGCCATGAACTTCGCCAAGGACCTGCGCGGCCGTCTTCTGCTCTATTACGGGACCGCGGATAACAACGTGCACCCCAACAATTCGATGCAACTGATTCGCGCGCTGCAAAGCGCCGGCAAGAGTTTCGAAGTGCAGGTGGGTCCCGACCAGGGTCACAGCGGAGTGAATAACCAGCACATGA
>CAVPSN010000027.1:0-1255346 GCA_963708385.1 Bryobacterales bacterium
GCCGCTTCGCGCCATACGACGCTCTCGGCCGGATAGATGCGCACGGTCTGGGCAATCCAAAGATCATGGTCTCGTTCGTAACTCAGTAATGCAGCGCCGCCAAGAAAGACGCTCAGGGTCAGTGGATTGAGTTCACCATGCCAGCGAAATGTTAGCGCTCCGATTACTGTTGCAACCGATGAACGGACCCGCCATTACTTTTCGGCCCGATTCCGCATGACAACCGAATATTCCCCCGCACGAGAGCAGGGGAACCCGAAGTGTGCCCTAAGATGGGGCGGCCGACGAGCGGCTGCCCCACCAATAGACCGCGCATCCCGCCGCGATCAAAATCAATCCTACCTCCAGCGCATTCATCGGACCGATCGATTCCACCTCGCTACGCGCTCCCGCCACGACCAACAGCGCCAGCGGCGGTAGGGCTATCGCCACCGCCGCGGCCGTTCCGCCCGGAATCCGGAACGGCCGAGGCAAATCGGGCCGCCTGATCCGCAACGCCACCAGCGCGGCGAATTCCAGCATCAGGCTCAACCCGCTGAGCAGGACATCCAGAACCAGGAGCTTCGAGAAGCTCATGAGAAGGCACAGCATCCACACCGCGGCGCATAGCGCGATGGCCGGCCATGGCGCACCCGTGCGCGTCCGGCGCGCAAGCCAGCGCGGCAGATACCCATCCTCCGCCAGCGCTACCGGTAGCCGCGCAAATGCCATCGTGAGCGCGTTCTGCGTTCCGAAAGTCGCGATCAGCCCGGCCGCGGTCAATGCCATCACCATGGCTGCGCCGCCCGCGCCCGGCCAGATCGCGCCCGCCACGTCCGCCCAGCCCCCCTCGGTCCAACGATTGGGGTCGAGCCCTGTCGCGCTTACCGCCGCGATGGGCACGATGTAAGTGAAGGCCACCAGCGCCACCGCGCCCGCCATCGCCAACGGATATGTACGCCGCGGCTGGTCCACATCGTTCGCCACCAGCGATGCGTTGTCCCACCCCATATAATTCCACATCGCGATCAGGATTCCGCCCATCACATCGACGTGGCTCAACGGAATTGGATGCGCGGCGGGAGCGCGATGCCATAGCGCGTAAAGCGTCAACACAACGAACGGCGAGAGCAGCAGCGCGCTGAACGCGAGCGAACTATCGCCCACCACCTTCGCGCCCAACAGATTCATCAGCGCCGCGGCCACAATCAGTGCAAAGCCAAGCCAGAGGCCGCGCCCTCCCGCCGTCGCCGCGGGTGCGAAGTGCCCCAGGTAACCAATGAACAGCGTCGGATAGAGCGCTACGTCGAACATGTTACCGACAAATGAGAGCCACGCTTCCTGAAATCCCCAGAAGCGGCCCATGGCGCGCGTCACCCAGACGTAGTAGCCGCCCTCTTCCGGAATCGCGGTTGAAAGCTCGCTCACCATCAACGCAGTGGGCAAGCTCCAGATGACGGGCGTCACCACCAGGATCAGAATCGCGCCCGCGTATCCCGATTTCGAAACGATCTCTTCGAGGCCGAACGGCCAACCCGCGACAATGAAGTAGATCGCCGCGATCAGCGGCCCAAGCGTTAGCTTCGGCCGCGCCGTTTTGGTCACGCCAGACCGAGCAGCCGCGCTGCGTTACCGCCGAAAATAGCGGCACGTTCGGAATCGGTTACGTCGAGGGCGCGCACCGTCTCGAGCATCTTCGGAATGCTGCCGATCTGGTGCGGATAGTCGCTGCCCGCGAGGATGTGGTCGGCGCCGGCGAAATCGATCGCCAGCCGCACCGCGCGCGGATCGAAATTGACCGTGTCGTAGTAGAACGTCTTCAGATACTCCGTGGGCGGCTTGGAAATGTTCGCGCGGCACTCGCTGAACGCTTCGAACCCGCGGTCCAGCCGCTCCGCCAGATACGGAATCGCGCCGCCCATATGGCAGAGCGCCCAACGTATACGCGGAAAGCGCTCCGCCACGCCGCTGAATACAATCTTCGCCGCCGCCAGCGTGGTGTCGCACAGGAATCCCACCAGCGGCATCAGCCAGTAATCCGTCATCGCCTCCACGCCCACCGGATGCGTCGGATGGATATACAAGACGGCGCCCAGATCGTTCGCCGCTTCGTAAAGCGGCCAGAAGCGCGTGTCGTCGAGGCCCACGCCGTTCACGTTGCTGAAGAGCATGGCTCCCGCCAGATGCAATTCGCGGCACGCGCGCTCCAGCTCCTTCACGGAGGCATCGGGCACGTTCAGCGGCAGCGTGGCCAGCGCGGTAAAGCGTCCGCGCTTGGTGCGGATCACCTCGGCGAAAGCGTCATTCACCAGCTTGGCGAAGCGCACCGCCGTCTCCGGCGCTTCCACGTGCGTGCCGGGCGTGGTGAGCGTGATCACCTGGGTATCCACGCCCGCGTTCGATCAGCACTTGCTCGCGGTAATCGATATCGCGATGCCCGGGCACGCAGATGTTGTAGTCGCCGGGGTAGTAGATCAGCGGATTCCCGTTCGCGTCCTCGGAAACCTCGACTGCGCTCGAGCCGCTGCGCAGCGCATCCAGGTAAGCCGGCGGATAGTAATGGTTGTGAAAGTCAACGATGGGCATGAGGACGGATCCAGAAGTAGTAGACAGGCAATCCTAACACGACGAGGCCGAGTCCCGAAGCGGCCTGCCACGGGTCGGCCGCAATCTGGATCGCCGCCACGCCGATACGCCGCCGCGGCGAACACCAGCGGCACTATTGCCCCGCCCCACGCGCGATATGGCGGCGCGTAATCCTGCCTCCTGCCGCAGCCGCATCAAGCCGACCGTCATCAGCGCGAAGAAGATCCACTCGGTATAGATCACGCGCGTGAACAGCAGCGCGGTAGGTACCCGTTGCCACCAGCGCGCAGGACCAGACGGCCTGCAGCACGATCGCCAGATATGGGGTGCGAAATCGCGGATGCGCGCGGCCCAGCCAGCGGAACGCGAGGCCCTCCTCGGCCATCGCGTAATAAGTGCGCGGGCCCGCCAGAATGACGCCGTTCAGCACTCCTACCGACGAGAGAATCACCAGCGCCGAAATCGCCGCCGCGCCGCGCGGCCCGGCCAGCGCGAAGGCCGCATCCGCCGCCACTCGTGTGGAAGAGATCACCTTGCTTATGGGCAGGATGTGCAGGTACGCCGAGTTCAGACCGATATAGCAGGCGGTCACGATCAACGACGCCGAGCAACAGCGCCCGCGGCACCGTCCTCGCCGCATCGCGCGTCTCTCCGGCGGTGTAAGTCACCATATGCCATCCGCCGAACGCGAATAGCGCCGCGCTTACGCCCAGCACGAACTCGCTGGCGCTGAATGTCGCACGCGCCGCGGCCGTCTCCGCGGCGTGCCCTCCGCCAAACAGCGCCGCCAGCGCCAGCAGAATCGCAATGGCCGCCAACTTAGCGATGGTCACCGCCGTTTGCAGACCGCTACCTTGCCGCACGCCCAGGTAATTGACGAACGAAAGCGCCAGGATCGACGCGATCGCGACGGCCTTGAGGCCTGCATCGGTCAGCGGAACGAAGTAGCCCACGTAGCGCGCCATGATCATTGACGATGCCGCGATGATGCCGGAGTGCGCGCTCCAGAACATCGCCCAGCCCCAAAGGAATCCCCAGACCGGGCGAAAGCGTCTCCTTCAGGAAGACGTAAACGCCGCCCGTTCGCGGAAACACCGAGGAGAGCTCCGCGCACACCAGCGACCCGAACAGCGTCAGCACTCCCGCCGCCAGCCATACCGAAAGCACGCCGGCCACGCTCGGCACATGGCGGTTGATCTCGGAAGGCTGCACGAAGATGGACGCACCGACGATGATGCCCGCCACCATAGCGGTGGCCTGCAGCAGCGAGATGGGCCGATCGTCGTGCGTACGATAGGCCTCCTGGCCTGTCGATGCGCCGAAGGCGCAGGTTCCCTCTACACGTACCCTACTTGAGGTTCTTCTCGAACAGCGCCAGGATGCGCTTATATTCGTCGGCCCAGCTCGAAGGCTGCACGAACCCGTGGTTTTCCACCGGATACACCGCCAGTTGCCAGTTCTCTTTTCGCAGTTCGATCAGCCGCTGCGTCAATCGCACGGTGTCTTCGAACTCGACGTTGGTATCCACCATGCCGTGACAGATTAGCAGCGCTCCGCGCAGGTTCTGCGCAAAGTAGATCGGCGATGAGCGGCGGTATGCTTCCGGATCGGTCTGCGGCAGGTTCAGGATATCCGAGGTATAGCCGTGGTTGTATAGCGCCCAATCCGAAACCGGCCGCAGCGCCGCGCCTGCGGCGAAAACGTCGGGCTGTGTGAACAGCGCCATCAAGGTCAGGAACCCGCCGTAACTGCCGCCGAAAGTCCCGATCTTCTTCGCGTCCACCCCGTATTGCGCCGTGATATATTTGGCCGCATCAGTGATGTCATCGAGGTCTTTGCCGCCCATGTGTTCGTAGATGGCGGTGCGCCAATCGCGTCCATAACCGGCCGACCCGCGATAGTCCACGTCGATCACTAAGAATCCGTGATCCATCAGGATATGATCGAACATGTATTCGTGATAGTAACTGCTGGACCACCACTTATCCACGTTCTGTAAGTAGCCCGCGCCGTGTATAAAGATCACGCCCGGGCCGCCCCGCTTGAAATTGGCCGGCTTAAACAGCCGCGCCGGAACCTTCACGCCGTCGCGCGCCGTAAATTCCACGATGGGCGCGTCCAGCCACGGATATTCGGAAAACTCGGCCGTCGGCGATGTGGTCAGACGCTTGGAGTCTGCCATAGGCTCATTCGCCTGCACAAACAGGTCCGGGGGCTTGTTCGTATAGGAGTAAATATCCGCAATCCAATGTTCGTCCGGGGAAAGCGTCGTCGTATGTTTGCCCACCGCTTTGGTGATCCGCTTCAGATCTCCACCGTTGCCGTCCATGACATATAAGTGGTTCTCGTAGGGCGAATCCTTGCTCGCGGTCAAATAGAACTTCGATCTATCTTCGGACTGCCGCACGTTCAACACTTCCCACTTACCCGAAGTCAGTGCGCGCGGTTCGCCGCCGTCGAATCCCACCGCGTAGAGCTGAGCGTACCCGCTCCGCTCCGATTGGAAATAGACTTCGCGCCCATTCTTTAGCCAGCCCAGCGTGCCCGCTGCCGGGCCGCCGACCCACGCATCGTCGTGATCGTGAGCCAACACTCGCGTTTGGCCGGTGGCCGGATCGAGCGCAAATATCCAGGAATCCTTGTGGTCCGTCGCGCGGCCCGTCATCGCGGCCTTGGTTCCATCTTCGGACCAAACCGGTTGCGAAAGCTGAATGTCTCTCACCGCATCGCCCTTTTTCTGCCCGTGATCGACGTTCTTCACTTCACCCGTTTCGACGTTGATCGACACCAGCCGCGTGCGCGACTGCGTATCGCCCACGTTCGAGCGCCCCGGGATGTCTTCGGTGAATCCCGAATCGGTGATGTAGTTCGGCACCGCGTTGTTCTTCGCGCCCGTCGCGCCTTCGAAGAGGGATGCGATGACATATTTGCCATCGGGCGAAAGCTGCAGCGCGCCCGCCGATTCATTGGCCGTGAGGTTAAACGGCTTGCGCCCCTGCGGCTCGGCCTTGCGTTTGGCGGCCTCTTCATCGCGAAGTTCCGCCCGTTCCTTAACGAATTCGAGCAACTCGCGCTGTTCTTTCTTGAGATACTCCTGTGCGGGCGTGCCGGTCGCCTCGGCGGCCGCCGCGCCCCGTCCACCGCCCGCTTCGACTCCGCCGCCGCGTCCACCTCCGCCGCCGCGTCCGCCACGTCCGCCCCCGAATCCACGGCCCCCGGCCGCCGCAGCAGGCGCCGCGCCCGCTGCCGCCGCCGCGCGGATGTCCGTCAACTGCTCGATAAATCCAGTATCCAGCGCCATCAAATACAAGTTGCCGCCGCGCGTGAACGAGATGCGTTTGTCATCCGGCGTGAATCGCGGATTCGTCTCCGCGTCGCTCGTCTTCGTCACCTGCCGCACGGCGCCCGTCGAGTTATCCAGGATGTAGATGTCGCCGCCCTGCGCATAGACCATTTGCCGCCGGTCCTTCGACGTATCGCCGTTGCCCGGCAGCTTGCGCGCCTCCTCGTCGGAGAGCTTGCGCAAGCCGGAGCCTTCGCGGTTCACGGTGTAGGTGTCCATGGGAGCGTTGGGAGGCTGCGACGCCTGCTTCCATTGAAAGAGGATGTGCTGGCTGTCGTAGGTCCAACGGACTGCGGCAGGCTCATAGCCGGTCAGGCCAGGACCGCGCATGATGTTATCGACGGTGAGTGAAAAATTTCCGGCCGGACGCGCCTGGAAGACCAACAACGCAAGGCCGAGCGGGAGAAGGGTTTTACTGTTCACTAGAGAATTATACTGCCCTGGCGCCACCGGTTAGCGAGGGCGCGCGGCCTGTTCGATCACCCAATCCGTTTGCACGGCATCGCCGGCAGTACACGTCAACGCGGCTGACCCGGAGATCGCGCAGACGAAATTCGCGACGAGGGGATAGTGCAGATTGGCATGCGGCGGCAGCTCTTCGATTCGCTCGCCTCCAAGGGTTCGTACGCGCAGTTGCGGCCCGTTTAATGAAGTCAGATCGATCTCGCCTTCCGTGCATATGACTCGGAACTCATCCCGCACAATGCGCGAATTCCATCGGACGTCCACTATGCCACGCACGCCGTCGGCGTAATCGATCGACACGGTTGCCGAGTCCTCCACCGCAACCTGATGCACCGCGTTCGAGAGCAGCGCCGCAACCTTCGCCGGCGCCCCGAAGAGGAAATTGAAGACGTCGATGCGATGGCAGGCGACGTCGTACAGAGGTCCGCCACCCGCCAGCGCCGGGTCGAGCAGCCATCCACGGTCGCCTGTGTCCAGCCAGTTATGGCAGTGCGCCTCCGCCAGCACGGGCTTCCCGATTGCGCCATCACGCAACAGCTCGCGCAACCGCAGCAGCTTGGGATAGAGCCTGCGGTAATACGCCACGCCCAGCAAGGTTCTTGCTTCGGCGGCGACGGCCGTCATGGCTTGCGCCTCGCCGTAATTCATCGCCATGGGCTTTTCGCAAAGCACATGCTTCCCGGCGCGCAGAGCGGCTATGGCATAAGGCGCATGCAGCGCAACAGGCGTAGCGATGTATACCGCATTCACGGCATCGTCACGGAGCGCATCGTCTAGCGCGGTCCATGCGTGCACGCCCGGATACGCTTCAGCCTTGCGCGCATCGCGCGTCACTACGCCATAGAGTTCGCTTTCGGGATGTTCGAGAATCGCCGGAATTACTCGCTTGCGCGCGATATCGCCCACACCGGCAACCACCCATTTCACAGGCATCCATCAATCATAGAATCTTCGCCACGCGGTTCGTCTTTCCACCTGCCAAAGCCGTCCATAATGTCAGTGTGGATAGCGCCAGCGTCATTGTGGACCGCCCGTTGAAAACCGCCAGCCAGGAGAGCCGGGCCTCTCGCACCATTCGCGAGCTCTTCGAATCTGGGCGCACCATCGCCTACATTCGCTCCTCCGAAGAGCAGCGCGCAGCCGCGCTGGTGCGCGAGGTGGCGCAGCGCTTGCCTGCGCCGGCGCCGGAGGTCTGGCAGTGGACGCTCACCGACGGGCTGCGTCGCGATAGCGAAGAACCTATTGCCGGAACGCGCGAACCGCGCACGGCGCTCGATTACGTTCTCGCCTATGACGCGCCTGCCATTTTTCACTTGAAGGATTTCCACGAGCCGTTGCGCGACTCGGCCGAGGTCCGCCGGCGCATGCGCGACATCTACGAACGCAGCGCCGGGCGAAGGAGGTACATCGCGATTACCTCTCCGGTCCACCAGATTCCCGCCGAGCTCGAGCGCAACGTGATGTATCTCGACCTGCGCCCTCCCGACGTCGTCGAGCTTACCGCCTTCGTGCGTGAGGAGGCGCGCCGGCTCACCTCCAGGGACGCAAGCGAGGCCGATATCGAGTTGATGGCCCGCTCGTTGCTCGGACTCACGCTGGATGAAGCTGGCTACGCCCTGCGCCGCGCCGTGATGGCTACTGGCGGATTCGGCGTCGCGGCCTTGCCCGCCGTGCGCGAAGAGAAGCGCCTATTGGTCAACCGCAGCGGCTACATCGAATATGTCGCCGATGGCGCCACTCTCGGCGAAGTGGGTGGACTCGAAGGCCTCAAGAAGTGGCTAGTGGAACGCCAGAAGCTTTTCGAGATGCGCGATTCGCTGAGCGCCGAGATCGTGCCCAAGGGATTGCTGCTGATGGGCATCCCAGGCTGCGGCAAGAGCCTTTCGATCAAGGCCATCGCGAGCGCCTTCCAGTTGCCGTTGTACCGGGTGGACATGATCGAGATCTTCTCCGGCCGTCACGGCAAGCCCGAAGGCGCGTTCGTCGCGGCCTGCCGCATGATGGAAGACATGGCGCCCGCCGTGTTGTGGTTCGACGAAATCGAGATGGGAATTACCTCCACCGATTCCGGCGGCGAGCAGGGCCGCATCTTCGCCTTCTTCCTCACCTGGATGCAGGAAAAGACGCGCGGGCTCTTTGTCGCTGCCACCGCCAACCGCATCGATCTGCTTCCCGCCGAAATGATCCGTAAAGGCCGCTTCGACGAGGTCTTCTTTGTCGATCTGCCGCTCGACGCCGAGCGGTTCGAGATCTTCAAGATCCACCTCAACCGCCGCGGCGCGAACGCCTCCCGCTTCGACATCGAGCAGTTGGTCAAGTTGACCATTGGATGGACCGGCGCGGAGATCGAACAATGCGTGGTCTCCGCGATCACCCAGGCGCGCCTCGCGGATCGCGAGGTCAACGATATGGACTTGATCACGATCGCGGTGAAAATCGTTCCTCTTTCGCGGACCATGAAGGAGCAGATCATTCACATCCGCAGTTGGGCGTTTGAACGGGCGGTTCGAGCCTCGCCGCAGGTCCGCTGAGCGTTCACGCGTTAGCTAGCCTGAAAATCGAGGAAAAGAACGTCCGCGAGGCCGATGCGCGCTTTCGCCGGCACCGGCGTCTCGATTTCTTTGTCGCGCTTTTCCCCGTTGACGAACTCGATGCTCGAGGGGACCTTCTCGCCATTGATCGTGGTGCCAAGCCGGCTAAGGTCTTTCAGGAAGAATTGGCCGCTCGCGGGATCGCGCCGCAGCCGGAAGTGTTCGCGCGAGACATCGGGAAAAGTCTCGAGCTTCAAATCGGTCCAGTAGTCGCGGCCGCCCCGGCCAATCACGATCTGATCTTTCGTCATGCGAAAGGTCTTGCGGCCGGTGGTGTCCTCATATCCGATCACGGCGTACCCACCGGCTTCCGGTTGCTGCGCATCCCCCGAAGCGGACGCCACGGGTTCGTAGCTTTGCGACGCGCTCTCCGCGCCGGCAAGGCGCCGCGTAGCGATGCGCTTGGTCATCGACCCCGCCCCGAATTCGTCCTTCGCCGGCATCGCTAGCTCCGAATGGATTACGATGTCGCCCGGTTCCACATCGTCGTCGGTGTTCTCCAGGATGCGGATTTGCCATCCGCCTTCCGGCGGCGACACCTTCGGCGCGTCGCGCTTCGCGATCTTGAGACGCTGCGCAACGGAAGCTTTGTTGAGCGATTCCATCTCCGCATCGAGCGCGCGGCGCGCCTCGACGATTATCCGCGGAACGATGGCGCGCAACCGCTCCATGTCGCCCGGATGCAGGTAAACGTGGTAAATCGCCGGCGGTAGCGTCGAGTAATGCAGCGGCTCGAGCCCTTCGCGCATGTTGCGTAGAATCTCTCGGATGATATCGCGCGCGGTGGCGGATGTAGCGGCGGCGTGTTCCATAAATGCCTGTTCGATTTTACCAGTGCTACGCCAATAGCGTTCGTGATGTCACCATCCCTCTAAACGTGACAGCCATCGCTTCGGGCAACCGATCCCGCGCAAGTGGGCCAACAGATTGCTCCTGAAATTCCAGGAAGGAAAACTCAGTGAATCGCAATACCGTAACGGTCATAACCATATCGTTTTTTCTTGCTGCGATGCCGGCATTAACTTCGGCTGCGCCGCAGACTCCGCCGGACAACACGCGCGTCAATCAGCGGGACCGATCCGCAAATCAACCAACGGCCGATCAGGCCAAGAACAACAAGTCGGACCAGCAGATCATGAAGGACATCCGCAAGTCCGTAGTGGACGACAAATCGCTTTCGACTTATGCTCACAACGTCAAGATCATCTCTCAAAACGGAAAGGTCACGCTCAAAGGCGTATGCCGCTCCGACGAGGAGAGACGTGCGGTGAGAGCAAAAGCGGAAGAGGTAGCCGGAGCGGGCAACGTGAGGGACAACCTGAGTGTTAGGCCAAAAACCAACTGAACAAGGCTCAACTAACGAAACAAGGAGAGAACTTATGGGAAAGAATACAGCCGTATTCGGCATCTACAGAGACCGCACAGAAGTGGAACGCGCGGTCGATTCATTGATAACCGCGGGCTTCCGCGCCGAAGACATCTCGGTCCTATTGCCGAGCAATGTTGGGACGAAGGACTTCGCGCACGAGAAGCATACTAAAGCGCCCGAAGGCGCCACAGCCGGCGCGGGCGCCGGGGCCACGGTCGGGGGCGTGTTGGGCGTACTGGCTGGGATTGGCGCACTTGCAATTCCAGGCTTTGGACCCTTTATCGCCGCTGGCCCGATCATGGGAGCGCTGGCGGGCGTCGGCGCGGGCGGAGTAGTGGGTGGCCTCATCGGCGCACTCGTCGGCATGGGAATTCCCGAATACGAAGCTAAGCGCTATGAAGGCATGGTGAAGGAAGGACGTGCTCTGCTCTCGGTGCATTGCGACAGCTCCGACTGGGTGAAACGCGCCAAGGACGTGCTTGAACGAACCGGGGCCGCGGACATCGCCTCTACCGGGGAATCCAGCGCGGACTATGCCGAGAGCGATAGGCCCGGCGTGCGGCACGGCAATCTGTAGACATTCGCAACTTCGGTCACCCCCGTGGCTAGAGACGGCGGTGACCGAAGAGCCTTTCCTATCAGTCGCAGTTCACTCCTGGATGAATAAACCGCATCATTTCCGGTGTGATTTTAAAAGGTTGCGCCTGCTCCTGCATTGGCTTCGGCCAGTTTGCCCGATCCTTCCAGGCGTTGCTTGCCGCCTGCGTCAGGTCCAGATCGCCCTTGGTGAAGCCTTCCACCAACGTCTTCCACCGCGCCGCCAGCGCGCGCACCTGCGGACCCGCGGGGTCCTCACCCGCGTCCATCGCCGCCTGCACATCGGCAATCAGGTCGATCCACTGCTTGCTCACGCGCTCTTGCAGTTCCGGCGACCATTCGCCTTGCCGCGCGGCAAGCTTTTCGCGCGCGGCCTCATTCGCATACTTCGTCCAATCGTTGTTCTGCTGCATTTCGATCACCTCGATGATTCTTTTGAGAACCGCCGCGCCCGCCGGCCGGCCAGTAGCCACCACTGCCTCCGCTTCCCGGATGGCGGAGATTGCCCGGTCCAGCAGCCTACGTTTTTCTTCCAGCGCGCTCCGTTGCATGCGTAGAGCGTCCGGCAAATCCGGCGCGGCCGAATCTAGCAACGTCCGAATGTCCTTCAGCGGCAGGCCCAGAAACTTCAACGCCACAATCTGCTCCAGGCGCTCCAGGTCGCTTTCGCGATAGAGCCGGTAGCCAGATCCGTTGCGATGCGGCTTCAAAAGTCCCATCCGGTCGTAGTGGTGCAGGGTGCGCACTGTTACGCCTGCCAAGTCCGCGAATTCACTTGCGCGATGCACTGCGGTTCTCGTTTCTCATCGTGCGGCCTGACGCAACGTCAGGGTCAAGCGCTATTTTAGAAGAAGATGAAGTTCGCTCGATTCCTCCCGGCCGCGCTCCTTGCCGCGCTTCCGCTCTACGCGGCCGGGGCGTTCGATTTCCACCTCCGCGATACCCAAGGCGCCACGCACACGGCGGCGGAATGGGCCTCCGCGAAGGCCGTGGTGATCTACTTCACCACCACCGATTGTCCCATCGCCAACAGCTACGTCCCCGAGATGAACCGCATCCACGACGCCTACGCTCCGCGCGGCGTTGCTTTCTTCGCGGTGCAGACCGACCTCACCATTTCCGAGGCCGATGTAGTCACGTACGCGCGCGATTTCCGCTACGCTTACCCGCTGCTGCTCGACCCCCAACAAATACTCGTACGCCACGCCGGCGCCACCATCACGCCGCAGGTGGCCATATTCGCTCCTGGCGGAAAGCTCCTGTATCTGGGCCGCATAGACGACCGCGTAGCCGATTTCGGCAAGCAGCGCCTCAAGCCAACCATCTTAGATCTGCGCGATTCGCTTGACGCGGTGCTCGCCGGCAAGCCCGTGCCGCACGCCACCACGAAATCGATTGGCTGCGCCATCACCGTGGCGCAGGACTCCCGGCCGCGTTAGCCCGAAAACAGGGCAATCTACGCAACGCGCAGCAGGTTCTCCGCGAACGGCCATTCCCGGTCCACCCAGCGCGTCTCGACGCGAAAGCCCGCCGTGCGCGCCATCTCGTCGATCTGCTCCAAACGGAACTTATGGCAGGCCTCCGTGCAGATGGTTTCATTGGGCACGAAGTCGACAATCAGGTCCGCCTTGTGGATGCTCACGATCTGATACACGCGCGATTTCAAGTGCATCTCGATCCGCTGCGCCGCCTCATCGTAGCGCACCAGATGTTCGAACTGCCGCAGGTCGAAATCGGCTTCCAGCTCCCGATTGATCCGCGCCAGCAGATTGAGGTTGAACGCCGCCGTTACCCCAGTCGGATCGTCATATGCCGCGAGCAGCTTGTCCAGCGGCTTGACCAGATCCGTCCCCAGCAGCAGCGCGTCGCCAGGCTGCAGACACTGCCGGATCGCAAGCAGGAAATCCACGGCTGCATCGGATGCGAAGTTGCCGATGGTACTCCCGAGGAAGAGAATCAGCAGCGGCTGCCCCGCCGCCCGCCGGTTCGAAACCTCGCGCAGTCCATCCAGATAACTCATCTCGAGCGGAAACACTGCGCCGAGCTGCCCGAGTTCGAGATTGCACTTTGCCAACGCAGCGCCCGAGACGTCGATCGGATAATAGACCACGATCTGCCGCTGCCGCAGCTTTTCCAGTATCGCCCGAGTCTTGGTTCCCGACCCGCTGCCCAGCTCCGTCACAACCAGGTTACGCGGCATTCGGCTCATCAGGGCCTGCGAGTGAGCTTGCAGAATGCGCTCTTCCGCACGCGTCAACCCATACTCCGCAAGCTGCGTGATCGCCTCGAAAAGCGCCGAACCGACGCTATCGTAGAAATAGCGGCAGGGCAGCGTCTTCTGTTCGGGTCGCGTCAGCCCGCTCCGCACCTCGCGCGCGAAGAGATTGTCTACCGCTCTAGCGTAGGTCACGGTTCAACCAGCCGGAATGTCGCATAGACATAGGGGTAGGAAGGCCGGAACCAATTCCGGAACGAGGGCCGCGCCAGCCGCGCCGCGGTCACCGGAGAAGCGCCCTTCAGGACATAGTGCTGTCCATCAAAAAATGGCGCCGAATAGTTTTGATAGAAGGGAAACGGCGTAAAACCGGGGAACGGCGCGAACGCCGTCGAGGTCCACTCCCAACCGTTGCCCACCAACTGGGAAGGAACCGCGGCAGCCGAATCGTCCGCCTGAACGGGAACCGGATCCCACCGCCGGAAATCGAGATTTCCGCCGTGGCCGTTGTGCCCGGCGCCGCTGGCCAAACAGGCAGCGCGATGGAACTGCGGCTCGGTTGGGAGCGCCGCCCCGCGCTTCTTCGCATAGGCCTGAGCCTGTTCGTAAGTTGCGTAGACAGGCCAATCGAGAGGCAGCGGAAACTCCGCAAACATGCCGCGCTGAGACCACTCGCCGCCGCGCTGTACCCAGAAGAACGGGGCCGGCGCACCCTGGCGTACAAACTCCAGATACTCGCCATTCGTGACTTTGTGCTTCGCTATCGAAAACGCGGGTACGTCTACCTCATGCGCATCGAATTCGTTGTCCCATCCGAAGCCATCATCCTTCAAGCCCAATTGGGCCGCGCCGCGCGGGATGTCGATCATCCAATGCTCGCGAGCCGCAACAGCCTCCGCTGACTCTTCCGCCGCAGGCGCGATCTTCCGGTCATACGGCAGTTGATGCAGGATATAGGCGAGCGTCTCGACGTGCATTAGCCGATGCTCAATCGCCACGTGCAGCAACTGTTCGGGGACCTCGTCGATAAGGTCGTCGATCGCATCTCGCGTCCGGCGGTTATAGGCCTCCACTTCTTTGACCGTCGGCCAATCCGATGGCTTGTCGCCAGGCAATTGACCCGGTGGCGGATCGATGCCGAAGGCGAAGAGTTTATCGAACTCGGGGTGAAACGGGCGCCGGTCGAGCGCGTATCGCCCGATCAAATTCCAATCGAACGCTTCCAGGTGACCCAGATAGAAGATGATGCGATGCCGCTCGGGAATCGGCCGCTCATACAACGAGTCAGGCCGCACAATTCCAAACAGCGCATCGGTGCGCTCGCGCGTCTCATCCAACACGCGGCCCAGTTCGGTTTGCGTTCGCATAGGCTTTACCAGTCTAACCAAGGAAATGCGATTTGCGGTGTACGCAGAAAAACAAAACGGTCGAGACCGGAGATTCGCGGCTTTCGGCAAGATGTTTGTCCCCGCCAGCAAGGTTGCCAGGATGTGCCAAACGGCAAACGACTCTCTCAATCTGACAGAGCGATATCCGCAAGCGGTGACATCAATTGCGCGCGTCTGTTGAGTTGCGCGGAGACCGGCTCTTCGTTACCGTGTCTTATATCACGCAGATACTTTTTTACCGAAGTGCTGTTGACTCATGCAGGGTATGAACGGAAGGCGTGGAATGAAAATGGGACGTTATGGGCTGAGACGGCTCCGCGCGAAGCGGCTCCTCACGAGATGGCGGCCTTTCTCTCTCGAAGAACGTGGCCTTCGGCAAGTGGCATTGGTGTTCCTGTCCTTGGATCGAGCGCGCAGGTTTCCGATCTGGTTAATGGAAAACGCGGCATCAGCAAAGCGCAGATTCGAAAGCTGGCGGAGTTCTTCAAAGTATCGCCCGAGTTGTTCCTTTGAACTGACGCTATCCTGATCCTTATGAGATCTATCGAGCTTATCGCGCTCGCCGCGCTGTCAGTCTGCGCGGCCATCGCGCAACCCGCCGATCTGGTCCTGCGTAACGGCAAAATCGTAACGATGAACGCGGCACAGCCTGTCGTTCAGGCGCTAGCCGCACGCGGCGACCGCATATCGGCGCTGGGCAGTAATGCCGACGCCGCCAAATGGATTGGCCCGCACACTCAGGTCGTCGATCTGCATGGCGAGCTCGCGATCCCTGGATTCATTGAAGGTCACGGGCACTTCACCGGGGTTGGCGAATATCGTCTGGGCCTCGATCTGCGCGAAGCGCGTACCTGGGACCAGATTGTGGCGCAGGTTGCGCGCGCAGCCAAACAGGCCAAGCCGGGCGAATGGATTTTAGGACGCGGCTGGCACCAGGAGAAATGGGACCATGCGCCCAATCCAAACGTCGAGGGCTTCCCGCTCCACGCCTCGCTCGATGCCGTGGCGCCGAATAACCCGGTCCTGCTCACCCACGCCAGCGGCCATGCCGTCTTCGTCAACGGCAAAGCCATGGAGGCCGCGAACATCACGCGTGATACGCCCAATCCGAGCGGCGGCGAGATCCTGAAAGATGCCTCTGGCGCTCCCACAGGCTTGCTGCGGGAGACCGCGCAGCAACTCGCCAACCGCGCGCACGAAGCCTACCTCGCGAAACGTACGCCCGAACAAGCCGCCGCCGATCTGCGCAAGGTGATCGGGATCGCCGCAAAGGAATGTCTCTCGAAGGGCATCACGACGTTCGAAGACGCCGGATCGCCGCTAGCCACCGCCGATATGTTCCGCGACATGGCCGAGCACAACGAACTGCCACTGCGCCTGTGGGTGATGCTGCGCGGCCCCAATGATTTGCTCGCCAAGAATCTCGACCGCTACCGCACGCTCGACGTGGGCCAGAACCACCTCGCCATCCGCGCCATCAAGCGCTATATGGACGGCGCCCTCGGATCGCACGGCGCATGGCTGCTCGCGCCTTACACCGATAAACCCGAAAGCACCGGTCTCAATGTCGAGGACCCCGCCGATATCCGCGCCGCCGCCGAACTCGCCATCGCGCACAATTACCAGCTTTGCGTCCACGCCATTGGCGACCGCGCCAATCGCGAAACGCTGAACATCTACGAATCCGTATTTCGCGAGCACCCCGAGAAGAAGGATCTCCGCTGGCGCATCGAGCACGCGCAGCACATCGACCCCGCCGATATCCCACGCTTCGGCCAGCTAGGCGTCATCGCCGCCATGCAGGCCATTCATTGCACATCGGACGCGCCCTACGTGCTGCTCCGGCTCGGCCCCAAGCGCGCCGAAGAGGGCGCCTATGTGTGGCAAAAGCTGATGAAATCGGGCGCGGTGGTCGGCAACGGAACCGATGCGCCCGTCGAAGACGTGAGCCCTATCGCCTGCTATTATGCCGCCGTCAGCCGCCGCCTGAAGGATGGAACCACGTTCTTTCCCGATCAGCGCATGTCGCGGGAAGAGGCCCTGCGCGCCTATACCTGGAACAACGCCTACGCCGCGTTTCAGGAGAAACTCAAGGGCTCGCTGGAGCTCGGCAAGCTGGCGGATGTCACTGTACTTTCGAAAGACATTCTCACTATTCCGGAAGATCAAATTCTCGCAACCGACGTGAAATACACGATCGTCGGCGGGAAGGTTATGTTTCAACAGTGAAGAAAATGAATCAGCCACGGATGGACACGGATGCGCACAGATAAAACCGAAAGCCAATTATTGGTTGCGTTCCTGTCTTATCCGCGTGCATCCGCGTCCATCCGTGGCCCAAAATCGAACGCCCCTAACTTTTCGCCACAGCCCACGTCCATCCAATACACCCCATGCCGAAGGTTCTGATCGCTGGCGGCGGACTCGCGGGATTATCGGCTGCCGCAGCACTCGGAGGCGTGGGCATAGACGTCGATCTCTTCGAAATGCGCCCGTTCTTGGGCGGCCGCGCGACATCGTATAGCGCGCCCGCCACTGGCGACGAACCATGCGAGACCATCGATAACTGCCAACACGTTCTCTTGCGCTGCTGCGCAAACCTGCTCGATTTCTACCAGCGCCTTGGTGTCCGCGACCGGATCCAGTTCTTTCGCGAGTTTTACTTTATTGAGCCGGGCGGCCAGCTTTCTGTGTTGCGGCGCGGCCGACTGCCGGCGCCGTTCCATTTCACTGGATCTTTTCTCCGGCTGCGCTGTCTCTCTCGCGCCGATAAGATTGGCATCGCTCGCGCCCTCGCCGCCCTCCGCCGCGAGCGCACCCGCCGTAAAGATCTCGACCGCATCAGCATGCTTGATTGGCTGCTGCAAAAGCGTCAGACGCCCAGCGCCATCGACCGTTTCTGGCGCCAGGTCCTGGTGAGCGCGGTGAATGAAGACCTTGACCGCATGGCCGCAATCCACGGCTTCCAAGTCTTCTGGCAGGGGTTTCTCTCGAAGGCCGACGCCTACGAGATGGGCGTCCCGGCCATCCCACTCGGTCAACTCTACGGCGCCGATGCGTGGAAGCGCCTGCCGAATGTGCGCATCCACCAGCGGGCCACGGTAGAACGAATCGATGCCGAAGGCTTCACCGTCAACGGCGAGCGCCGCAAGGGAGATATTTACATTTGCGCCCTTCCCTTCGAACGCCTGGAGGCAGTTGGTTTATCCGCTCCAAAGTTGGAACACTCGCCGATCACGGGAATCCACTTGTGGTTCGACCGCGAGATCACCAATCTGCCGCATGCCACACTGCTCGACCGCACTATCCAATGGATGTTCAACAAGGATTCCGGGCGCTATCTGCAACTGGTGGTGAGCGCATCCCGCGATTTAACGAACCTCAGCCGTAACGAAATCGTCGATCTCGCCGTGGGGGATTTGCGGCTGTACTTCCCACGGGTTCGCGACGCCAAGCTGCTGAAATCGCACGTCATCAAAGAACAACGCGCCACTTTCTCGGCAGCCCCGGAAACGGAGTCGCTACGGCCCGGCGCCATCTCGGCAATACCCCGCGTCCTGCTGGCAGGCGATTGGACCCGGACGGGCTGGCCTGCCACTATGGAAGGCGCCGTACGCAGCGGTTACATTGCCGCCGAACATGCAGCCGGCGCCTTGGGGAAGAAAACTACATTTCTGATTCTGCAATAGTAATCACAAACACCCTGGCGCCCCCCTTGCATTTTTTCAGTTGCAGGTTGAAGAAAACCTGGAGAGCTGGAATAAAATGCTGAAAGGCCCTGTGATTCTTTCGAAGACCACGTTTTGTCAAGAGAAGTTGCGGCTGATGGAGGAATTTCTCGCAGCCGCCACCGATCTGGTCTCCGTTCACAACGACCAAGTCAAGGCTCTCATAGAGGACGACCCCGATTTCAGCCGGTTCGATTTGTTGATCCACCTTGCGAATGAACGCAAAAGGTTGGCGAAGTACAACTACCTGGTCCATCTTGAGAATCATCGCTGTTGAAGGGATTAGTAGCAGGAAAGGAGCCACACATGCTGCCGAGTGAACGCGAGAAGGTGCAGGACTGTCTGCTGTTGGTGCAATCAGCTCAAACCATTCTCAAGGGATTGGGTTCCCAATGGTCGTGGGTTGACGAGATTCACCGGTGCTTCGACAGCGCCGACGAGAAGCTGTCTACGCTACTGCGCACCTGATTTTTTGACGACGCGGATTTCAAATAACTTGGGCCAATTCTTCCCGGTAACGAAGAGCCGTCCTTTTTCGGCATCGTACGCGATGCCGTTGAGGACGGAATCGGACCCGGGAGTTCTCTGATCCGATGGAAGCAGATCGGTGCAATCGATCCAGCCCACCACCTTACCGTTTTTTGGATCGATGCGGGCAATCCGGTCGGTCTCCCAGATGTTGGCGTAAATCTCTCCCTTGACCCATTCGAGCTCATTGAGATTTTTCACCGGCTCGCCGTCCGCAGTGACCTTAAGCCGCCCTGTCTCTTTAAGCGTCTCCGGATCCCAGAAGCGAATCTCCGGGGTGCCATCATCCATAATGATGCGCTTGCCGTCGGTGGTCATCGACCAGCCCTCACCCGGATAGTGGAACTCGCCCAGCGGCGCGAAGGTTTCGAAGTTGTAGATGAACCCGACTTCGGTCTGCCAGGTAAGTTGGTAGAGCTTGTCCTTCCAGTTGATGATTCCTTCGCCGAAATAGTTTTCCGACAGATCGCGTTTCTGGAGCACCTCGCCGGTTTCCAGATTCACCTTGCGAATCGACGACTGGCCATTCTGACCCGTGCTCTCGTAAAGAAATCCCTTGTAGTAAAAAAGTCCTTCCGTGAACGCCCCCGTATCGTGCGGATACGCGTGCACGATTTCGTAGGTATACACGGGAATGCCAACGGCTTCGGTGCTGGACGAAGAGCAGGAGCAAGCGGCCAGCGCGGCCGCGACCACAAGCAGGCGCATGGGTACCAGATTAGCAGTAGCACCGACCTCCCGGCCTGCCTGCGGCGGTGTCCCCTTGCTGTCTCCGCACCAGCGGCGCACTCTCCATGCCAAGAAGCGCTATTTTGAAGGTAATGCGTCGTTCCGTTCCCGCTCTTCTGTTCACGCTCTGCATTTGCGCTCTGCTCGTTTCCTGCGCCGCCAGGAAGCCCACCGCGGAGGATGCACGCCAATTCGTCGATTCTCTACAACCGAAGCTGATGGCCCTCAACATCGACTCCGGCCGCGCCGATTGGATCAAATCCACCTATATCACCGGCGATACCGAAGACATCTCGGCCAAGCTCGATCAGCGCGCCATCGATGCTCAGGTCGATTACGCCAAGCAATCCACGCGCTTTAACGGAGTGGCGCTCGACCCCGTCACGGCGCGCAAGATCCAGATCCTCAAACTCGGGCTCACCATCGCTACACCGGCCGATCCTAAGGAGGCCGAAGAGCTCACTCGCATCACTTCACAACTGGAGGGCGCATACGGGAAGGGCAAGTGGTGCCCGGACGGACCTCAGAGTTGCAAGGATATCGAAGATCTCACCAAGTTGATGGCGCAGAGCCGCGATGCCAAGGAACTGCTCGCCGCGTGGACCGGCTGGCACGAAATTTCAAAGCCAATGCGGGGGCAATTCGCCCGGTATGTTGCGCTCGCCAACAAAGGCGCGCAAGAGCTCGGATTCAAGGACAACGGCGCCATGTGGCGCGCGAAGTACGATATGCCGCCCGACGATTTCGCCAAAGAGCTGGACCGCCTGTGGGACCAGATGAAGCCTCTCTACCTTTCGCTACACGCCTACGTTCGCGCGCGCCTGCGTCAGAAGTATGGCGATATCGTGCCCGCCAACGGCCCTATCCCGGCATACCTGCTGGGTAATATGTGGGCGCAGGATTGGGGCAATATCTACCCGCTGGTTGCGCCGCCCAATAGCGACCCCGGCTACAATCTGGATGCGCTGCTGGTGAAGAAGAATGTCGATTGGAAGAAGATGGTGCAGTACGGCGAGGGCTTTTTCCGCTCGCTTGGCTTCACCGCCCTGCCGCAAACGTTTTGGGAGCGGTCGCTCTTCCTGAAGCCGCGCGACCGCGACGTAGTGTGCCACGCCAGTGCATGGGACATCGATTTCGCCGAAGACGTGCGCCTCAAGATGTGCATTCAGATCACCGGCGAGGATTTCCTGACTATCCACCACGAGTTGGGCCACAACTTCTATCAGCGCGCTTACGATAAACAGCCGTTCCTTTTCCGCGATAGCGCCAACGATGGCTTCCATGAAGCCATCGGCGATACCATCGCGCTCTCGGTCACGCCCGAATATCTGGTGAAGCTCGGATTACTCGATAAAGCCCCCGACCCATCGAAGGATCTCGGCCTGCTGATGCACAAAGCGCTGGAGAAGATCGCGTTCCTGCCCTTCGGCCTGGTAATCGATCAGTGGCGTTGGAAGGTTTTTTCCGGCGAGATTCCGCCCGAAAAGTACAACGAAACGTGGTGGCAGCTTCGCGCGAAGTATCAAGGCATCGCGCCGCCGCCCGGACGCAGCGAAGAGGATTTCGACCCCGGAGCGAAGTACCACGTCGCGGCCAACGTTCCGTACATGCGCTACTTCCTCGCCGACATTCTGCAGTTCCAGTTTCACCGCGCGCTGTCGAAAGTGGCGGGCTGCACCGAGCCCTTGAACCGCTGCTCGATTTACGAAAATCGCGCCGCCGGCGACCGCCTGAACTCCATGCTCGAGATGGGCGCGAGCCGCCCGTGGCAGGACGCGCTGGAAAAGATCGCCGGCACGAGGCAGATGGACGCGTCGGCAATCCGCGATTATTTCGCTCCGTTGCAGAAATGGCTCGACGCTCAAAACGCGGGAAAGCCGGTGGGCTGGTAGCGCCGATGACTATCAGGCTTCTTGCGATCAACGCCTGATAAGTGTTAAGCTACAGGCTACAATCGGGCCGATGAGAATTCGCAGCTTTTCGCACAAGGGACTTAAGCTCCTTTACATTGAAAACAGCGCCAAAGGCGTTCCGCCCGAAACAGTGGACAAGCTGCGAAAGATATTCGGCTTTCTTGACGCGATGCAGGATGCCGAAGAATTGCGGGCACTCACGGTCTGGAAGGTCCACACATTGACCGGCTCCCGAAGAGGCGCCTGGAGTTTGAGCGTTACGGGGAACCGCCGTTTGACGTTCAAAATCGACGACGAGCGCGAAATCTGCGACCTGAATTTAGAGGATTACCACTAGCCAAAATGGAGTACGAACTATGCCCATGAAGAACCCGCCGCACCCCGGCGATTTCATCCGAACGGAGATCATTGAACCGGCGGGCCTGTCGGTCACCTCAGCCGCTGTCGCGCTTCGGGTGTCCCGTCCTGCCCTGTCGAGCTTGCTGAACGGCAAGGCCGACCTATCCGGGGAGATGGCCCTACGCATCGAGAAGGCTTTCGGCGTTAGGATGGAAACGCTCATGCGGATGCAATCGGCTTTCGACATTGCAAAGACGCGCAGCCGCGAGAAGGAAATCCGCGTCCCGCGTTTTCATGTCCGCGATGAGGCTCATCCCTGAACTTTCGAACAAACGCGCGGCCTTCCACTGCCAACACGGAATCCTGTGTTGAGCAAAACTCATGACCGGGAAAACTGTGCCGAAAACCCACGGGAAGACATTCATCCAGCAGAATCTTCACGCGATTTTGTCGAGCAGGATTCTTTCGCCTCTTCGAGGGCTTGCACGGCCATCTCGCGCGTGATCGTGGGAAACTGATCGAGGAATTCTCGCAGGGAATGCCCGCCCTCAAGATAGTCCATTAAGTTCTTGAACGGAACTCGCGTACCGCGAAAGCAGGGTGTTCCATTCATAATCTCCGGATCCACGACAATTTTTCGCTCAGTCGCCATCGCTTTCATTCTATCGTTTGCGACTTAGTCACTCGTTGCAGCGTCACTTGATCAAGGTATAGTTCGGCGGAGGTTGAAACAACGAGGGGTGTGGCTCCGGTATAGGCGCGGTCTGGCAAGACATCGTCTGTGTCCCGAATTCGCCCGTAATCTTGGAAAGCACCGGCATGCCGGTCACGTGACTGCTCCAAACCTCGGCAACCGTCGGAATCGGAGGCTTCGGCGCTTGGGGCACAGCGGGCGGCTTCGGCACGCCGGGAAGTTGCATGCCTGGCGCCGCGGGCATTCCCGGCGCCTGCGGCATTCCTGGAGCCTGAGCCGAAGGCGGCTTGGGCAAACCGGGCAGGGTGGGCATGGCCAAGGTGAATTGCTTGCCGTCCACGGGGTGCCCAGCGATGGTCGCCTTGCCCAAATCCGTCGCACTCATCACGGGCGGATGCGGCGCGCCGGGGAGCGACGGTAGCGCCGGCATGTTCGGCATTCCTGGCAAGTGGGGCATTCCGGGCAGGTGCGGCGCCGGCGGCGGCAGCGGAACGATCTTCACTTGCTGTTTCAGATGGTCCAGCACCATCGCCTGTCCCGCCGCCGGATTCGTGATCACCGACATGTTGGGAAAATCGACACGCATCTTGCCATCGCTCGCCTTCAACATCTGCGTGGCCTGCTGCGTCGGCGGTACGCCGGGCGCGGACGGCTGCATGGTTGTCACGCAGTTCGTACAAGAGGGCGGCTTCGGTAGCGCCATGGCCGAAGCTTACCACGACAGCTCCGCTCCGGAGCGGCTAGGACTACAATCGGGTACTAGGGCCATCCATGCGGCGCACTCTGAAACTACGCACCATGCGATTCACAGCGGTGGCGCTGGCATGTGGCCTACTTGCGTTCGTCGCCGTGGCGCAGCGTGGGGGATTCGGACGCAACGGAGGCTTTCCGCAGCATGAGGACGACGAATCTGAGGCCCCGCGCCGCGAAGCCGAATTCCATTTCATTCGCATGGAGTATACCGACCTTCCGGAGTTCCACCGCGGTTTCGGCCGCTCCTCCTTCGGCGGCATGGGCGAAGGCTGGTGGATTGTCGACTGGCCTAACGCCGACAACCATTTAACACGAGGCATCGAGCGCCTCACCCGCATTGATACTGGCGACCCGCGCCACTTCCGCATCACCGACCCGAACGCGTTCGACTATCCCTGGATCTATGTCACGCAAGCGGGTTGGTGGGGCTTGAGCAACGCCGAGACCGACCGCATGCGCGAATACCTGCTGCGCGGCGGATTTCTGGTCACCGACGATTTCTGGGGCTCCGAGTGTTGGGAGATCTTCCGCCAGACCATGGAACGAGTGTTGCCCGGACATGCGATCACGGATATCGACGAGTCAGACCCGGTGATGCACGTCCTCTACGATATCGAGGAGAAAGACCGAACCTTCATTCCCGGCTCGCGACACTTGCGCCGGGGCGCGGATGGATCAACCGTCGTAGTGCAACCCGAGGGCAGCATACCCGCGTGGCGCGCCATGTACGACGACCGGCATCGCATGGTGGTCGCGGCGAACTACAACACCGATGTGGGCGACGCGTGGGAGTTCGCCGATGTGCCCTATTACCCCGAGCCGATGACGGCGCTGGCGTACCGCTATGGCATCAACTACATTATTTACTCGATGACGCACTGATATAGGCTCGGCGCTACTTAGACGGCGCCTTGCTAACCGCTCCCAGCCGCTTCTGCAATTCCGCTATAAACGACTGCACTGCCGCTCGTTCGGCGGCTTGCCACTTCACCACCACGAAATACGGCCCATGGTTAAAGAAGACCGTGTCCGCCGATGGCCTCCAGCGCGTCCCCAGCGCCGCCCCTACATCCGGGGAACTTAACAGGTAGACGCGCACCTGAATTTCGCCGTTGGCCTTGGCCCCAGGCACAAACGGTGGATCGTTGCCGGGCGCGATGTAGGTTGCGGCGCGAATCCGTTCGATGCTGTTGCGCGGAACAGGATCGGGCGTTTCCGACGAGCCGAGGTCGCGCACCTCCACCAGAATCCAGACGCCTGCCACGTTTTGGGGAAACAGATCGCGCGGCAACTCCGCTTTTTCGCCACACGCGCCGAGCGCCAGCGCGGCTAATATCCACCAACGTCTGCTCATGGCCTTCGGCTGTCTGCAGGGCTGCACAAACTCGATTGTGACACGACGGGCCGCGCATAGCGCCGGATGCTACTATCGCAGCAATGGCGAAATATAAACCGGCGAAGTTCAGGCCGGCGCGCGGCAAATCGAAAGCCGCGAAACCCCCACCAGGCGGCGTTGCCTGCATCGTTGTAGTGATCGGCGTCATGTTTCTGGTTATGCTCTTCATGTATCTGGTGCTCAAATCGCATGCGAACGGATAATCGTCAACCCGGCCAGATGCGGCCAGTAGAAATCATCCCGAACTACCTGATGACCGCTGAAGGATCGGCGTTAATCAAGGTCGGGAACACGCACGTCATTTGCGCGGCAAGCGTGGAGGATAGCGTGCCGCCCTTCCTGCGCAACAGCGGCAAGGGCTGGGTCACGGCCGAGTATGCCATGCTGCCGCGCGCTACCGCCAAACGCACCCCGCGCGAAGTCACGAAGGGGCGGGCATCGGGACGCACGCACGAAATCCAGCGCCTTATCGGACGCGCGCTGCGGGCCGTAATCGATACGGCTGCGCTGGGCGAACGCACCATCGCCATCGATTGCGACGTGATCCAGGCCGATGGCGGCACGCGCACCGCCTCCATCACCGGGGCCTATGTCGCGCTTGTTCTCGCCGTGCGGCATCTCTCGAAATTCGGGGCATTCAAGAAGTCGCCGCTGGGCGATTCCGTGGCGGCGGTGAGCGTCGGCATCGTCAACGGCGAACCGCTGCTCGACCTCAACTACGAAGAGGATTCGCGCGCCGATGTCGATATGAATATCGTCATGACCGGCGGCGGCAAGTTCATCGAGGTGCAGGGGACGGCCGAGCATGCGCCGTTCGACGAATCCCAGATGTCGCACTTGATCGTTCTCGCGAGACAGGGCATTACCGAACTGGGCGAATTACAGAAGAAGGCGATTGGCGCGTGAAGCTCTGGTGCGCCACCGGCAACGCGGGCAAGCTTCGCGAATTCCGGCGCGCCGCCGCCGAAGCCGGAATAGAAGTCGACGGACTTCCCGATTTCAAAGAGATACCCGAGTGCGTGGAAGACGGGGTCACTTTCGTAGAGAACGCCATTCTCAAAGCGCGTCATTACGCGCCGTACGTACCCGGACCGGTCTTTGCCGACGATTCGGGCTTGGTGGTTGACGCGCTCAATGGCGCGCCGGGAGTTTACTCCGCGCGTTTTGCCGGGCTACACGCCACCGACGAAGACAACAACCGGCTCCTGCTCGAGCGATTGCGCGGCGTCCACAACCGGAGCGCGCGATTCGTATGTGTGATCGCGCTGGTCGAAGGCGGTGAGGTCCGCGGTCTCTATGAAGCCGCAGTGGAAGGTGAGATGCTCGATGCACCGCGTGGCGCCGGCGGTTTCGGTTATGACCCGCTGTTCTATTACCGCGCCTTCGATTGCACCTTTGGCGAAGCTTCCGAGGAGCAGAAGCTGGCGGTTAGTCATCGAGGTCAGGCGTTTCGGAAGATGCTTCGCGAAGCAATGAGAATGACGGGAGGCCCAGCAGGATCACCACTACGTATCCCACCGCCTGAGTAATCAGAATGTATGCCAGCGCCGCGTCCTTGCTTATGCCGAAGGGCACGAGCACGGAAACCGCGACGAACTGGTAGATTCCTACATACCCAGGCGTCGACGGCAGCGCGCTGCCCAATCCGAGGCCGGTCAAGAGCAGCATGGCGACGGAGAACGTAAGATTCAGCCCCAGCGCGCGCGAGCCCACCATCGCGGATAATGCGTCGCATGTCCAGATGGCGGCGGTGAGGACGACAAATCCTCCGAAGCGGCCCCAGTGATGGAAGGCGCGCATACCTAGCAGCACCTGCTCCGAGAGTCCGACCAGCTTGTCATGCAGCCCAGTGGGAAAAGGCAAGCATGCCAGCAGCTTTGTGAGCAGATTTCCGGTGTGGGGGACCACGGTGACTGTCAAGGCCCCGAGCGCCGCGACGATCGCCATGGAGCGCGAGAGATCGGCCATCCACGCCGGTTTGGGATGGACGCCCATCAATACGATGGAACTTGCCAGAACCAGCGCGATGACATCCATTAGCCGTTCACTCAGCGCGGTGGTGAGCACGTACGTCTTGCTCAAATTGGAGCGGCGGCTAATGAGTAGGGTGCGGATCACTTCGCCCGCCCGGGCGGGGAGAAAATTGTTGCCTAGATAGCCGGCCATGGTGGCGCGGAAGACGGTCCAGACGCCGAGGTCGGCTTCGGCGTTGAGCAGGACGCGCCAGCGTAGGGCGCGCAAGACGGAGGAAACGCAGACGATCAGCGCGCTCCCTACGAAATACTGCCAGTGAGCGCCGGCGATGATGATCCATACTCGGCCCCACTCCACGCCGCGCAGCGAAAAGTAGAGAAGAGCGGCGGCGAGGGCTATGGAGACGATCCATTTCCAAGGGCGGGAGGAGGCGGCCTTCTGAGGGGCGGAGAGTTGAGGCATCGGGAGGGTGATGCTCTACGATAATACGGGAGCGCGCTTCTTCAAGCCTCCCGTGCCAGCAGCGCATCGATCTTCGCGCTCAGATCCTTCAAGTGCGACAACACCTCGCCGTGCTGCAGCGCGTCCGTATCGGGATTCTTGCGCTGGACGTGGAATGTTCCGCCCGGTTCGAGCACGCAGCGTTGGACGTCGGCCGCGCTGTCGAACCCTTGGCGGTGTAGCGCGGTCATCAACTCGGCCTTGGAGAGCAACTCCTTGGCCAGGGCTTGATTCACGATCTCTCCGTCTTCGATCAACAGAGACGGCGTCCCTTCGAAGATCTCATCGAGGCGGCGGTGCTTGAACAGGAAGCGGACCACCAGATAATTCATCGCCATCAGGGTGAGAGCGCCGACTAATCCGCCCGTAAGCGAGTTGTCGTTGCCGATAATCGCGTTCTGGACCGTATTCGATAGCGATAGCAACACCACCAGGTCAAAAGGATTCAGTTGCGCCAACTCGCGCTTGCCGAATACGCGCAAAGCAACGACTAGAAAGACATAAACGGCCACCGGCCGCAGCATTTTCTCCACCAGCGGCGCGCCCAGCGTGAAGATGTCGTGCCACATCGTATTCGAAACGAGCCATTCCGCCATTCGTTCGAGCCTCCATGGAAGATTATGGCGCGAGATCGTTGCCCGCGGCAGGCTGGCGTGGCGGCACGATTTCGGCTAAAACAGGATTAGGGCGTTATGTTTTTGCGCTCCGGTTGAAGATTTGTGGATATTCTTCGGACGGCTGTCGGAATCCCGGTCCACGCGTTTGATTGCGGAGGGTTTGCGCGTAAGTCATTCATTGCGCGGCAACCGACGTTTTATGCAGAGGGTAAGCCTCTCAAAATGGAGCGCAAAGAAAACGCTAGGGTAAAGCTGCGCCGCCGTATAACTTAGGATCTTCGCGCCATGTCTGCACTAAACGCCAACGCAGTCGAAAAGGGTCTTCCCACCAATACCGACGCCGAGCGATTCGTTCTCGGCTCCATCCTGCTCGACGACAGCTTCTACATTCAGGCCGCCGGCACGCTCGAAGCCGACGATTTCAGCCTGGAGAAGCACCGCCGCATCTTCCAGCGCATGGGCGAGCTCCAGGAGCGCGGCGAAAAGCATCGACCGCGTCACCGTCGCCAACGAGCTGATGAAGTTCAACGAACTCGAAGCCTGCGACGGCCTCAGCTATCTGGTCTCGCTCGACGACGGTCTGCCGCAAATTCCCAATCTCGACAGCTACATCCGCATCGTCAAGGATAAAGCCGTCCTGCGCCGCATCATCTTCGCCTCGCAGCAACATGATGAACCGCTGCATCATGGGCGAGGAGGATCCGGACGAGATCCTCGCCGGCGCCGAAGAGACGCTGCTCAAGCTGGGCGAGGCGCGCGTCAAGACCGGCCTGCTCGACGCCGCAGCAGATTCTTGAAAGCTACGAAGGCGGCATCAACGCCTTCCTCGACCCCAGCAAGCGCATCAAGGGCATCAGCACCGGCTTCGCCAAGTTGGACGAAATGACCGGCGGGATGCACGGCGGCGAACTCTTCATCCTCGCCGCGCGGCCTTCCATGGGAAAGACCGCGCTCGCGCTCAACATCGCGCAGCACGTCGCACTGCGGCTTAAGCAGACGGTCGGCCGTCTTCTCGCTCGAAATGTCGCAAGGAATCGCTGCTTACGCGTATGCTGTGCGCCGCCGCGCGCGTGGATAGCCAGCGGTTCCGCGCCGGATACCTCACGCAGGACGAGCGCCGCAAACTCAACGCGGCGCTGCATGAGCTGGTGGATGCGCCGCTCTATCATCGACGACACCGCCGGCATCCACCTGATGGATATGCACGCGAAACTTCGCCGCCTGCAAGCCGAGCGCGGCAAGATCGGCCTGGTGATCGTGGATTATCTGCAACTGATGACCGGCCGCGGCCGGTTCGAGAACCGCAACCAGGAAGTCAGCGCGCTCTCGCGCGGCATGAAGCTGCTCGCCAAGGAGTTGAACGTCCCGATGCTGGTGCTCTCGCAGTTAAGCCGCGCCGTGGAAACCCGCCAGGGCGATCATCGCCCGCAATTGAGCGACCTGCGCGAATCGGGCTCCATCGAGCAGGACGCCGATCTGGTCGGCTTCATCTTCCGCGAAGAGGTTTACCATCGCGACCGCGAAGACCTCCGCGGCCTCGCCGAGTTGATCGTCGCCAAGCAGCGCAACGGCCCGGTGGGCACGGTGAACCTGGTATTCCTGCACGCGCAGACCAAGTTCGAGAACCGCGCTGAAGATACTGGGGAATTGCCGGAAGAGTAATCAAAGCTTGGGGCGTCCTTTTGACGCAGAGACGCAGAGGCGCTGGGAAAAGCATAGAGCAAAGTCTATTGGGTTTCTCTGCGCTTATCTCAGCGCCTCTGCGTCTCTGCGTCAAACTCAAGCCCTCAACCGTCACGAAACCTCCCACAAAATGAAAAAGGCCCCGGAAACCGGGGCCTTGGAGTGATTTCGATCATCGCCCTATAAGGGCGCGCCCACACTACTTCTTTTTTTTGCGGGGGCCTTTTTCTTCGGGGCGGCTTTCTTGGTTGCGCTCTTCATCGATTGATTCTCCCTAACATCAAATTTTGCGATTCAGAAAAATCGCAATGTGATTCATATATAAGGTTGTTCGAGAAGAAAGTCAAGAAAAAAATGCATACGCGCGATTGTTCGACTCTTTCGTAATTCGCGCGCGGCGATGCGCGATGAGAGAAATCTGGACGCGACCGATTCGCTCGTACACTAAGACTAGAGGACTGCAAAAAGCCGATGCTGCTTTCACTGTTGATGGCTGTGCTCGCGGAAGGCGACGCGGAACTCGTCGTGCGCCTGCAACGGCGCGATCCGCAGGCGCTGGCCGAGCTATACGATCGCTACGGCCGCCTCGTCTACTCGCTGATTGTGCGCGTCGTGCGCGATGGCGCGCATCGCCGAAGACCTGGTGCAGGAGACTTTTCTGCGCGTGTGGAACCGCGCGCAGGGCTTCGACGCGCAGAGCGGCGCGCTCGGCCCGTGGCTGCTGGCGGTGGCGCGCAACCGCGCCATCGACTACCTGCGCTCGGCCGGCGGGCGCGAACGCAATGCCCTGGAATTGGAAGAGGCGGATCATCCGTCGCTCTATATCGATATGGAGCACGACATCCTCGCCTCCGACAAGCGCGCGGCGTGATCCGCGCCGCCCTGGAGAAGCTGGCGCCAAATCAGCGCGCAGGTGATCGAGCTGGCGTATTTCGAAGGGTTGTCGCAAACCGAGATGGCCGAGCGCATGGGCCAGCCGCTGGGCACGGTGAAGACCTGGGTGCGGACGGCGCTCAAGAATCTGCGCGAAGAACTGGGCGACGGCGGTGCCGGCATGAACTGCACGAGGAACTGCGGCGAATACGAACTCTACGCGATCGGGGTGGCCGAAGAGCCGGAGCGCGGCGAGATCCGCGCGCACCTGGAATCGCGGATGCGAGGTCTGCATGTTGGAGATGAAACGGGCAAAACAACTCGCGGCGATGATTGGCGCAACCGCGCAGCAACAGGCGCCATCGTCCAAACTTCGCAAGCCGCATCCTCGCGTCGGCAGGATATGAGCAGCGCAGTTACGGCTTGGCGCCATGGTTCGGCGCGCTGGCAGCCTTTTGCTTGGTGGCGGCCATGTACTTCGGCGGACGCGAACGCAGCTACATGGTGGAGATGGGGAACCTGCGCACGCAGATGCGCCAGCAGAATATCGAACTGACCCGCCTGACCGAAATCATGACCATCGTCAACGGCGCCAACACGCGCGAGGTAAATTTCGGTGCGGGACCGAAAGGAAAAGTATTCGTCAATCCGTCTTCCGGCGTTGTACTGATGGCAACCAACCTTCCGCCCGCGCCGTCCGGAAAGGCCTATGAGATGTGGGTTATTCCGAAGACCGGAAAGCCCGTTCCCGCCGGCATGTTCCAATCTCAGACCGACGGATCGGCGACGAATGTTCAGACAGGACCGATCGACATCGCATCGCTGGGCGCCGTGGCGGTGACGCTGGAAGACGCCGCCGGGGCAGCACAGCCGACTACGACGCCATTAATCGTCGCCACGATGCAGTAAGCGGCCTGAGGCGCACGAGCGCGCCGTTTGCGGGCGCTTCATCCGGAGCGGGAGGCTTGCATTCCCGGATGCTATAATCCTCCCCAACCGGAGGCCGCTATGCGCAACTCGCTCAAGCTTCTCGCCGTCATTTCCATCGCCGCTGCAACATATGCGGCGCAGACATCAGACGAAAAGCCGCTGTTCCACTACCGGGAAGTTATGATCCCCATGCGCGATGGAATCCATCTGCAAACGGCCATCCTCACTCCGCTCGATCAAAAAGCGCCGCTCCCAATCCTGCTCTCGCGGACGCCGTACGGCATTCCCGCCAAAGCTCCCACTACGATTGCCCCGCGCCTCAAGGAATTGATGGCCGATGGCTACATCCTCGTCTACCAGAACCTGCGCGGCCGATTCAAGTCGGAAGGCGTCTTCAAGCTTTCCTCGCAGGTCAACCTCGCGGACCCCAAGGACGTAAACGAAACGACCGACGCTTACGACACGATCGACTGGCTCGTCAAGAACGTACCCCAGAACAACGGACGGGTTGGCATCTACGGCGTTTCTTATGACGGCCTTACCGCGGCGCTCACGCTGCTCCATCCGCATCCCGCGCTGAAAGCGGTCTCTGAGCAAGCAGCGCCCGTTGACCAGTGGATGAACGACGACATGCACCGCTACGGCGCGCTGCGCCTGAGCTACGCCTTCGAATACTCGGTGATGGAGCAGTCGGACAAGAACGAGAACACGCACTTCAACTTCGATATCTACGACACCTACGAGTGGTACCTGAAGCTCGGCCCGCTCTCCAACGTCAATTCCAAGTATCTCCATGGGTCGCTTCCTTTCTGGAACGATACCGTGGAGCATCCCGATTACGACGCCTTCTGGAAACGCGAGGCATGGGTCAATCAGCTGCACAACAGCCCCGTGCCGAATTTGAACGTGGCGGGATTCTGGGATCAGGAAGACCCGTGGGGACCCTGGAAGATTTTCCGTCACTCCGCCGAAAGCGATCCGCAGGGAAACAACTTAATGGTGGCGGGACCGTGGTATCACGGGCAATGGCAGTTCCCGAATGCGAAGGCGATCGGGCAGATCTCTTTCGGAGGGCACGACACCGCGCGCGAGTTCCGCGAGAATATCGAAGCGCCGTTCTTCCGCTACTATCTCCACGGCAAGGGCGAGAAACTGCCCTGGAAGGCGAGCACGTTTCAATCGGGAGCCAACGCCTGGCGCACATACGACGTCTGGCCGCCCAAGGAGTCGAAACCCGCAACCTGTATTTGCACGCAGATGGCACGCTCTCTTTCGACGCCCGCCGCGTCAAAGGACGGTGAGTTCGCGCAATACATCTCGGACCCGGCGAACCCGGTACCTTATCGGCAACGGCCAATCTCGCCCACTTATCCCGCCGGCGATTGGCGAACGTGGGAAGTCGCCGATCAACGCTTCGTCGATCACCGTCCCGACGTACTCAGCTTCGAGAGCGCGCCGCTCGAAAGCGACCTCAAGGTCACAGGCGAACTCGCGGCCGACCTATTCGCCTCTACATCGGGAACCGATAGCGACTTCGTGGTGAAGTTAATCGACGTGTTTCCGGAGAACGCCAAAACGCTTGGGGGACGCGGAACTCCGAAGGCCGGCAGTACGCGGAATCCTGAACGGGTACGAACTGCCTGTTGCCATGGAGATCCGGCGCGGACGCTACAACAAAAGCTATGAACACCCCACGCCGCTCGAGGCCGGCAAGCCGACCGAGTTCGCTATTCCCCTGCGCGATCACGACTCACGTCTTCCTGAAAGGACACCGCATTATGGTGCAGGTGCAATCCACGTGGTTCCCGCGTGATCGACCGCAACCCACAAAAGTTCGTGCCCAGTATCGCCACGGCGAAGGAAAGCGATTACGTGCAGGCGACGCAACGCGTCTATTGCTCGCCGCGCCTGCCCTCGCACATCGCGCTTCCCATAGTCCCGTAATCCATTGGTATCAGGCTGAGCTAATTCCATCTCCCGGCCAGCGCCGCCGGCGGTTCCGCCACGGATTGGAAACGCACGACACGCACGCGGTCCGAATTCTTCATCGACGCCAGCGGAATGAATCCGCGCTCGAGGAGCATCTCCGCCGCTTCATCGGTTAGCAGTACCTCAGCGCATGGTTTCAACTGCATCTCGCCATCTTCTTTGTAGGTATGCGCGGGCATCCCATCGATATCGCGCACCGCATTCGGCCGCATGGCCCAGCCAAAGCGCGTGAACGCCTCTCCTAACAAATATGCGCAGGCGATGGACGGATTCCCCCACAGATACCGCTCGTGTTCCGGCTTCGCACTCAACTCCTCGAACGTGAACGATTCCGTCTCCGTACCGCTCTTGCCATACGGCAGGCGCAGCAGGAAGCGCGGAAGCGCCAGGCCGATCCAACGCGCGTGTACCGATTCGCGCAGCTCGGCGAAGCCTTTATCCAGCCCCACCTCGCCCAACCCCAAACTCGCGATGAACGGCGCGCCGGCGATGCGCGCAACGAAAGCGATCTCCCTGAGGGTATCCTGATCCTTCGCCTCAAAGTAGTAAAGCCCTGCGATCACGCCCCAAGCTTCGTCGTCCACCGCGCGGCGCAACGCTTCCGTGGTCAGCGCCTCGCGCGGCATGTCCACGAGGAAGATCCGCAGGGTTTCGCCCGTCTCCAGCTTCCGCACCAGGAAATACAAGCCGCGCCAGGCCGCTTCGAGCGCCTGGAATTTCGGGTGGTGCAGAACCGCGCGCATCTCGCCGGCGATTGCTCGATCTGTCTGCGCCACCATCTCCGCCTTGCGCGGATTGTCGCCCGGCACGGCATAGGGCGCCACGATATCGTGCAGCATCTGATCCCAGTCGCTACGCCGTACTGGGACCGCGGGCGTAGCGGGTTCGCCCATCATGTCGCGCAGCAGATCGGCGCCCGATGCGGGACGAGGACGGTCGGCGGCGGAAGCCGATGCCTGCGCCTTGGGCGGCGCAATCGAGCCGTCTTCGAGTCCTTCGCGCAGTTCGCGTAGCTTTTGAAATGGCGGCAGATTCTGAAACATGCGATCCGGATGAAAATCGTCCAGTTCCCGGAACTTCACGACCATCTCGTCGTTTCCGAACGGCAGTCGAAGCTCCGGCGCTAGGCGCTCCATCACTACGTCGAAGTTATCCCGGTCGATTTCGATGGCGCGGCGATTCTTTCCAGCACCGCCGCTGAAATCGCCCGCCACCAGGATACGGAATGGAGTCTCCGGATCGGCGAGTTCGGCTCTCCGCGATTCCTCTAGGACATCCAACTCGACGGAGCTGAGCGTACTGGTGCGTGGCATGGCTTTTCCAAACTGTATCCTAAGCCATACCCGCACGGCAACGTTACAATGGCGGAACGTGACCAAATACATTCGTTACCGAACCGCGTCCGGCATCGCGACGTCCGAAGACGCCAAGGCGAACAGCGCATCCTACGGCATGCTGGATGGGGAAACCGTCCGTGAGATCTCGGGCGGCCTGTTCGGCGAACGCACTCCGACAGGTTCCATCTATTCGCTATCCCAAGTGAAGCTGCTCTATCCCTGCCAGCCCACCAAGATTCTCTGCGTCGGACTGAACTATAAGAGCCACCTGTCGGGACGTCCGCAACCCACCCGCCCCGAGATTTTCTACAAGCCGCTGAGCGCGCTGCAGGATCCCGGCGGGCCCATCGTCACACCTCGCGACGCTACCGATCTGCATTACGAAGGTGAACTGGTGGCTGTTATCGGCAAGCAGGCGCGCAACGTTTCGGCGGAGGAAGCCCGCGAGGCGATCTTCGGCGTGACGTGTGGCAACGATGTCAGCGAGCGCAACTGGCAGCATGGCGCCGGCAAGGATTTACAGTGGTGGCGCGCTAAGGGCTCCGATACCTTCGCACCGTTCGGCCCCGTCATCGCTGCCGGCGCCGATTACGGAAACCTGCAGCTCACCACGCGCCTGAACGGCGAAGTGGTGCAACAGCAATATACATCCGACCTGATCTTCGATTGCGCCGCCATTGTGAGCTGGATTAGCGGATGGGTCACGCTCTATCCCGGCGATGTGATCTACACCGGAACCCCGGGCAGCACGCGCAAGATGTCGCCCGGTGACGTGGTCCAGGTGGAACTCGAAGGCGTCGGCGTGCTTGAAAACCCAGTGGCGTAACGCTTGCAGTAAACCAGGCGAGGAGTTGCGCCTAAATGAAAGCTCTCGTTCTATCGCTCGCACTGGCTTGCGCGCTGGTTGGGTGCCGCACAAACGAAACCCCGCGGCAGCAGGTGGACGATCTCGAAATCACCGCCAACATTAAATCGAAACTGGCGTCGGACGTGGGCCTCTCCACAGTGCCGGACATATCCGTCAACTCCACCAATGGCGTCGTCACGCTTTCCGGATCGGTGGTCAGCGCCGAAGCCAAGTCCCATGTAGAAGCCATCGCCCGCAACGTTCCCAAAGTAGTGCGCGTAGTCGACAACATCCAGGTCGAGCCAGCGCGATAGGACTCGTGGCCTGTCGACGCGCCGAGGGCGCGGGCGGTCTATCGTCGAGCCCGCCTAAAAGATCGCCGTCCCGATGCTGTAGACCAATACGGCCAGGACCGCCAGCGTGAACCAGACATACATGCGGTCGCGCTCCGCCGCGAACGCAGCCAGAGAAAACGCCACGCGCGCTACTGGCGTTGCAATCAGAACCAGGAGCCCGAACTCAATAAGCTTCTGGGGCCAATCCAGCGTCGGGAGTGCGGCTAGTCCGCGCACATCCGGGTGGAACTTCCCGTAATCCGGAATGCCCCGGCCGCTGACCGCTACGTACCACGCTCCACCCGCAAACACCAGCGCCGCGGCTAGAACGACTCCGGCGCGCAGCAGATTCGCGATCACATCCTCCATTCGCCGGTCCGTCATCATATTTTCCCCGTCACGCCATGAAAGATCATCTCGGCCGCCAGCACCGCCACCACTACTCCAAACACAAGCCGTAATGAGCGGGTTCGAGCGCCGGTGAGGAGGCGCGCACCCGCCAATGACCCTCCCAGCACGCCCAGCATCACCGGCATAGCCAGCCGCGGATCGATATAGCCCCGGCTCAGATAAATTCCGGCGCTGGCGGCCGCGGTTACGCCAATCATGAAATTGCTGGTTGTGGTTGAGACCTTGAAGGGAATGCGCATGATCTGGTCCATTGCCACCACCTTCATCGCGCCTGAGCCGATCCCGAGCAATCCCGAGAGCACGCCGGCGCCGAACATCAGCGCGAAGCCGGCCTTCACGCGCTGCACATGGTATTGCGTCTTGCCGCCCGAGGTTGGATAGTCACCGTCCAATTTCAAGCGGACTGCTTGGGGATCGGGCTGCGGGGCGAGGATCTCGGTGTGCTGGACCAGCGAATTCCATGCCGAGTAGAGTAGCGCCAGGCCAAAGAAAATCGCGAGCGCCGAAACGGGCGCTATAGAAATGAGGTGCGCTCCCGCCACCGCGCCCAGTGTGGTGGCGATCTCGAGAAACATGCCCACTCGTACGTTGCTGTATCCTTCCCTAACGTACGCCGCGGCCGCACCCGATGAAGTGGCGATCACTGAAACCAGCGACGCGCCCATCGCGTAGTGCAGGTCCACGCCCAATAGCAGCGTCAATGCGGGAGTGACCACTACGCCACCGCCCAATCCCGTGAGCGACCCCAGGAAGCCAGCCGCCGCCGAGATGCCGAATACCATGCCAGAAAAAGTAAGGACGTCCATTCCGATTCGCAGTCTTAGTGTAGCTAAGGGATGACAGTTGCCCCGCATGCCGCCCTACCAATGGGGCTAGCGGTCAAACAAGCCTAAATTCTCTCCTGGATACGTTATGCGGGTTCCGTCGACCACTGCGAATTTCGTGAGCGCATGCGGCGAACGTTTCGTCTCGCTCAGAATATGTTCCACCCTCTCTCCACGCACTGTAAGCGCATCCGCGATCATTGAACGATGGCAGCGCCATGGCACGGCCTCGGCACACATCACCGCAGCATGCCTGCCCTCGGCAATCCGCGTCAGTTCCGTTAGGGCCGCAGAGAAAGTCGGCGTCTGCATGTAATCCGCATAGCCGCGAAAACTCGCGTTCTTCCACCCCGTGTTGATCGAATCGGCTCGCGCATGCCGCAGGCCGCCCAGTTCCGGGATATGACGATAGTCGATGCCTGCTTCTTGCAGAGCCCCTGGCAGGTTCTCGATATTGAATTGCGGGTTGTGTCGCGATTTTGGAATTGTGCGAACATCCACAAGCAGGTTCACTCCATGCGCGCGCAGTATGGCGATGAAATCGTCCGACGTGCGGGCGGAATGCCCGATGGTTAGCATCCGGCGACTCGCGAACCATGAACCAGCCCACTCCGATCTCGGTCTTTGCACCGGCCGGCCAGCTCATCGTGGCGAGAGCGCTTAATAAAGGTAGAGCGCATCGCCGTCACCGATAGAGAGCCGCACAACATGTTTCCTGGCAATGAATGTCGCACAACGATATTTTGCTTTGCACCGCCACCCAAATTTCCCCGGAAATGGATGAAAATAAAGCTACGAATCTTTCGGACAGTGAAGGTTTCCTCTTGACGTTTATCCCGTCGGTGATTATCCTAACCTAGGGTACGGAGTATACCCGAGGTCTTCTGTAGGGAAAATCTTATTTATGCCATTGATGGTTCTTCCAGCAGCAGCATCCATCGAACGGAGCCGTTTGATCCCTGACGATTTCATGCGCCGTCGAGCGTTGGAACGGCTTTATCAGCGCAAAGCCGCGGTGGACGACCTTATTCGATCGCTCGAAGACTATGAACGCGCCACTCATCCGACCGCAGGCGAGTGTATACCCTTTAACGCCCTGCCGAAGTGCTCGTCAAGTTGCGCTCGATAGCGAATTTCACCAACCCAACCAAATCCTGAACGTTCAACTTGCGCATTAGGCTGGCTCGATACGTATCCACGGTCTTGGGGCTGATATCAAGCCGCTCGGCGATATCCTTAGGACGCAAGCCATTCACCAGTTGGGTAAAAACCTCGAGTTCACGTGGACTGAGCAGAGCCATCGGATCGTCGGTTTGCCCCTCGGAACGGCCAAAGAGGCGCAAAAGGGGCGAGACGTACACGCCTCCGTCTCTCACGTACTGAATGGCATCGAGCAGGTGCCGGGCCGGTCCATCCTTTAATAGGTAAGCATCCGCGCCCGCCCGCAACGCGTCCATTACGGTGGAGTCTTCCCGGCTGATGGAAAGAATCATCAACTTCGCGGCCGAACCGGCGGCGCGCAGGCGCCGGATCACCTCGGACCCGGTCATGCCGGGCATGTGCAGATCGAGGATGGCGAAATCCGGCTGCATGGTTTCGATCAATTCCAGCGCCGAAGAGCCGTTGGAAGCCTGACCCAAAACTTGCATTCCATTGGCCGAGCACAGGGCGGCGAAGCCCTCGCGAACAATCGCATGATCGTCCGCCAGAACTACCGTGATAGATCGTTCTTTATCCATAGAGACGCTACCGGAACCATAGTGGCGGGCATCGAAGGTGGCCGGCGCGTACCCTCACTCCGCCTCGAAGGGAGCGCATACGCTCAGTGTAGTGCTTCCGGGCGCGCTTTCAACATCGAATTTGGCGCCCACTTCCGCCGCGGCGTCGCGCATCGATCGGAGCCCTATCCCGGCGTCGGAGCCCGGGGCCGCAGGGTCGAATCCGCGCCCGTCGTCATGCATGGTTAAAACAATTCTATCGCTTATTGTTTCAAGAGTCATCTTCACTCGCGATGCGGTGGAATGCCGAGCAATGTTCGAGAGGCCTTCCTGCGCGGTCCGGTAAATCAGAACCTTGATCTCCTGGGAGGGCTCGCGCGGCAACCGGTTGAGACTCAAGCGACCGTCGAAGCGCTGCGCGATTCCCGTAAATTCCCACAATTGCCGCAGCGCCTCCTCGATGCTCAGCCTCTGCCATTCGGGGGGGTAGAGACGGCGTGAGATGCCACGCACCTGTTGAAGGGCCTCCTGCGAAAGCCAATCGATCCGCCCCAGCGCCTGTTGCACCTCCTGAGCCAAATTAGGCGTCTGCGCGGCGATTACCTCCAACTGCAACCGGATCGCCGCCAGCATCTGGCCCACGCCCGTGTGTAAATCGCGGCCCAATCTTTGGCGTTCGCGCTCGATCTGGTGGAGAGCGGGGGCCCGGCGGCTGTCACGCGCTCCGCGTATCGAGGCTGCCAGCTTCCGCTCGGCTCTCTCCAATTGAAAATAGCGCCCCAACAAATCCGCTCCCAAGCCAGCGGATGCGTCCGAAGCGGGGGCTTCGGCTTGCGCCGCGAACAACAGCGTATCTGGCATGACGAACGCAGGCCATACCCGAAAGGAGAGCGCCGCCGCGCAAATATTCCGTTATCGCATCATGCAACGGCCGTTCTCCGACGACGGCGCGCGCCTGACTACTCATCCAGACCACGCGGCCTTCTCGATCGCATTCGAAGAGTAGTGGATGCGTGACGGCGGTTGCTCCCAATCCAGACCCTTCCGTCAATCGGAAATCTCCTGCCTATTGAGGAGCATTCTGAATAGAATGACAGGATGCCGTTAGAGATGCAACAGTCGGCAAGAGGCAACTGCACTGCCTCGTACCCGCTATTCGCCATCATAAGTACAGAACTTGCGCTAAGTTTGGCAAAAAGGGTATACCTAATATCGGATGGGAAGATCGATTGGAATTCTGCCCGGCATGGTTGGGTTTTTGGCCGGAATCGCTGCCGGAGTTCTAACAGTCGGAACCCGTGAACGGAGCGGCGCCGCATTTCCCAGCGGAACCTCCGACCTCAAGACGGCGTTGGATCGGTTGGAGGAGCGGGTCTCGGCCCAGGAGACCCTCAGCGCGGCGCGTTTCGGTCAAATCGAATCCAAACTGGAAGACCACTCGGTCCGCCTTTCGGATATGCCATCAACATCGCAGATTGTCTCCGCGATGGAACAGATCCTGGCGAAAACAATGTCTTCGCTCGACGAGCGCCTAAATTCCCAGGCTCGCTCGATCGATACGTTGAAGACCACCGTCGCCCAGACCGATAGTTTGCTCGAGCGGGTCTTGGAATCGCTCGATTCGCTGCAATCGCTTAGCGATCCGGCCGAACTTGCCGAAGATAGTCTCCTACGCAAGCGGCCGGCTTAGTCGTATCAGAGTTGCCGTAACGGAGAAAAGCTCCGTGATTGTGGGTGCGGTTATGGCCGCGCCCTTTTGTTTTTTAGAGGCAGTCGATTATTCGGGGGTAACTCGGCGTCAAACACGGTCTTCAGGGGGAACGACAAGTCATGGACTTGACGAAAGTGTTGGCGCAGCTCCGGGCGGAACTACAGAGTCTGGACGCGGCGATTGCAAGCTTGGAACGGATTCAGCAAGGCGCCGCTCGGCGCGGAAGGCCGCCAGAATGGGTACATAAGACGCACGCAGCTGGAACCCGCGTTAAACGGGCCCCACTCGAGGAAGAAGAAGCGGATCGCGGGGAATAGTGTCACGTGCTCAGGCGGATTTAGAACGGGACGTCGTCGTCCGTGATGCCCTGGTTGAATTCCTCGGGGGCCGCCGCGGGAACGGCCGTTGGCTGCGGACGCTGCGCTGAACGCGGCATGGAGACCGGCCGCTCGAAATCGCCGCTGGGAGCGCCGCCCGAATCGCCTTTGCCGCCGAGCAGAATTAAATCGTCCGCCACCACTTCGGTGAAGTAACGCTTCTGGCCGTCCTTATCCTCATAGCTCCGCGTCTGCAGACGTCCTTCGACATATACCTGCTTTCCCTTAAGCAGATAGTTGGCGAGATTCTCCCCCCGCCACAAAATTACATTGTGCCATTCGGTTTCGTCCTTCCATTCGCCCGATTGTTGGTCTTTCCAGCGCCGGTTGGTGGCGATAGTGAACGTGGAGCGCGAGACGCCGTTCGGCGTAAACTTGGTCTCCGCATCTTTGCCGAGATGGCCAAGCAACATGACTTTATTGATGCTACGGGAAGCCATAACTACGGAAACTGTAGCACACTGCGCCGGTTTGGAAAGACATTTTGGCTTGCCGTTGACGGACAGGCCGCGAACGCGGCGCGCGCCTCCTTTTTCGGAAAGTAAGGAGAAATCGACGCCATCGCGCCCTCCAGAGCGCGCCGGGAATCGCCGCACGCGCCGCCTGCCACCGCCGCAAGAAGCCGCCACGCTCGTGCGTCGGATTGCCACGAAGGCGCGATGCCGCCGTTCAGCGCGCCGGCGAATTCATCCTCCGCGCGCATGAACTCCTTGCGCCAATAGAGTGAAATGCCTCGATAAAGGCGCCCTTCGGCAGCGCCCGCGTCGCCGTTTTTCGAAAACGCCGCCCTGCTGGCCAGATTCAGGTCGTCTAAGGCGGCGTCATTCCGGCCCAGGTGTTGCTTTGCCAGCCCGCGCAAATAAAGAGCCCGCGCGTTCGTGGAATCAGTCTTCACTGCCGCATCGAGGTTTGTGAGCGCACCATTTGGATCATTCGCCGCCAATTGGGCGCCGCCCCAATCGGCGAGCGCTTCGGACATCGCCTGCCGCGGGCTCATTTCCCGCACCAAGGAATCGGGACGCGCCTCGCGCCACATTCCGATGGCTTGGCCGTAGTCCGCCGCAGCGTCGGCGTAATTCCCCTGCCGGTAAGCACTCATTCCGGCGACCCATTTCGTCCATGCGGGGGTGTTCCCATTTGCAAAAAGGCGCTCCGCCGCGAACGGATCGCCCCGTTGGAGCGCGATCCAACCAAGCCAGGCGCTACCAAGTTGGTGGACACTGTGACAAAATTCCACCGCTGCGGCATTCCCGTGACAACCGGACCAATCCTCTGCATCTGCGTCTACAGCTCGCGATAGAGCTTGCTCTTGCGATTCGGGAGGCGCGCCGGCATTAAGCCGGGCAATGGATGCAAGAGTGCGCCACGTGGATGGAATATTAAAGGGAGTTTTTTGCTTGCCGGATGCCGCTTCACCATCCGCAATTGCCTCGTCGAACGTCTCGGCCGCTTGGCCAAGGGCTGTACGATTCTGGGTTACTGCGGCGTTCGCCAGTTGGCAATAAGCCTTCCGGAAAACAATTGACGGCGTTTCTTCCGGCGTCGCGACCGCCAACAGCATTGCCTGCGATTGCAAGCACTTGGTGGCAGCCGCCAACTCTGGAGGAGCAGTCAGTACAAGGTCGAAATCCGCCTGGGCGGCTGTTTCAAGCGCGAGCTTTCGCGCGTCCGTTCCACATAATTCAACGGCGGCGAGCAACGCGAGGAAAAGAATCCTCATGGCTTTGATGATCGCACCAAAGTAGCCGTTGTACGAACCTTTACGCTCCGGCGAGCGCGGGTTAAGCGGCGCGCTGACCCTGTTCGAATTGCGCGAGGCGCGGCGGCCGCAGCAGCTCGGGATGGCACGCCGGACAGCAATCCTCGCAGTACCAACCGTGAAGCTCCTCCGGCATATGTAGTTTCCCTGGCCACTCCCCGCAGGTATCGCAGCAGCCCTTCAGGCGTTCGGAAATGTGACAAGCGGTTTCCATGGTTTGGCTAATAAGCAAACGAGATGCCAAAAAGGGAGGAGAAAACGTTCAAGAGGTGAATGGTGCGCCCGGACAGATTCGAACTGCCGACCTTCTGGTTCGTAGCCAGACGCTCTATCCAACTGAGCTACGGGCGCAACGTAGCGAGTACGACTACTTCACTGTACCCAACCGCGCGGCATTCGCGCAACTTCGCCAAGGGCTTATCGCTTCAGCGGATCTTCCATCCACGGCGGCGTGGCCTCGATGAGACGTCCCAGTTCCGGCTCCAATTCTTCCATCTTCCGTTTCATCTCCCACGCGATCTCCCGGTAGCTGAAGTGGCCCTTCACGCCGCTGCGCAAGCGCGAGATGTATTCGGCTTCGGCGAAATCCATCTTGAAGAGAAAGCGCGAGCGCGAGCCGAACGGCAAGAGGTATTCGGCGCCTGGCGCGGGTAGTCGCCGCATGGCGGCCAGCGCCGCGTTTATTGCCGCATCGTAAATCGGCGTCGCGCCCGCATCGGACATGATCGCCGGCGTGTCGAACCCCAGATTTCCCACATACGCCTGGCGGAACTGCTGGCAGCGCCGGTGTCGATGCAGATCGCGATAAGCGCCGATGTCGATAACGAAATCGTAGGCATACAACCCGCCGCGGAAGCCCATGGGGAACTCGCCGCGACGCGTGGCCGATCCTAGCGCCGCTTCCACCACTTCGGCGCGGACCGCCGCGCTCCAATCGCGCGCAAGCTCGTAGAGTTCGCGAAACGGGCGATCTGTGACCGGGTAAAGCAGCGTAGCCGCGATATCGGCGGCAACGCACGCGGGCTTCAATAAATCTACGCGCCCCGGCTCCTCGCCACGCGCGGCCGGCAGATTCTGCCGCGCCCACAATGTCAAAGCTTCGCGCGACGATGCAAGCCGCTCGTCCGCATCCGCGTGGCGGGCCAGGGTGGGCGCAAGGGGTTCGGCAGCCGCACTGGCGTCCCAGACGCAATCCGGCGGGGCGGCGCAGGCCTGCGCCAATTCGTCTCCCAGCGCGCGCATCTCCGCATATTCGGATGCTTTCCAGCGGCGGATCTGCTTTTCCAGTGTGCGAATGCTCGAGACCTGCCCTACATTAGTGGGGACGCCCCAGAAGAGCAGATAACGCGCGACGTCGAAAGCTCTCGCCGCAATGTTACGGCGATAGCTCTCGGGCTTCATCTCCTCCGGCTGGGGATACCGATCGCAAAGATGCCCGAAAGCCAGCTCGTTGACCTTCCCGTATGCCGACAAGAGCGCCTCGCCGGCGGCGCGATACGTCCGCGCATCGGCCTCCGTCAACTCGGGCGGAGTGATGAACCCGGAGCGCGAAAAGTCCTGATAACGCGACGATTTGGCCTGACCATCCCACAGGGGCTCGTTCTCGATCTCGGTAGCCGCCAACTCGGAAACACCTTCGAAACAGGTCACCGTATGCCCAAGATCGGCAATGGACGCGTGGCCATATTGGAAGTAGAAGCTCTCCAGAAACTTCTGCGAATCGTGGGTACGCACCCAATCGATCGAGGCGCGAATCGAATCGGGAGACCGGCTGTAGCGGGCCAGGGCGTATGCCGATTTTTCGGGGGGCATGGGCGCCACCGTAATCACGCGCTTGTTTTGCGTCAAGAGGTTATCATAACAACGCAATCTCCTTGCTCACGAAAATGCAAATTCGCATCAAAAAGGTCCACCCCTCTGCCATCCTGCCTATCTACGCCCACGGTCCCGCCGAAGACGCCGGCATGGATCTCTGCTCGGTGGAAGACGCCGTACTCGAGCCGGGCGCGCCGCGTCTCGTCGCCACTGGCTTGACCGTCGAGATTCCGCCCGGTTACGAAGCGCAAGTGCGTCCGCGCAGCGGTCTCGCATTACGCCACTCAATCACCATGCCCAATGCTCCCGGTACGATCGATCCGGGATATCGCGGGGAAGTGCGCGTCATCCTGTTGAATCTGGGGCGCGAACCGTACACGATTCGGGTGGGCGACCGCATCGCCCAAATGATTGTGGCGAAATACGAGGCCGTCGAGTGGGTGGAAGAGGATCTTGCGCAGTCATTCCGCGGCACGGGCGGTTTTGGATCGTCCGGACGCTGACAACTGGAATCCCGGCACGTTTCCGAACGCATTTGCATTTTGTTATTGTTAACCCAATAATCAGTTGAGCAAGGCTTTACCTGGAGGCCACGAATGATCGTACGCCGCGCAATGAAAGCGGGATTCACGCTTGTCGGTTGGTTGGCTGTGCCCTGGCTGCTGTCGGCGCAGGTGACGCCAACAATAACGAGCCTACAGTCCGGCTTCGCATTTGGCGCTCCGACCAATGGCGCCGCGATTACCGCCGCGACGCCGTTGCCCCAAAGTTGTGATGGGTCAACGGACTGTCTAAAACTTTTCATCAACGGCAACTTCAATAGCGACGGTCCCCAGGTGTCGGTTACCTGGACCGAGAACGATACAACTACACCTACGTCCCTCTTTCTCACTGGGGAAAGTGCCACGCAACTCGTCGCGAATATACCGATGAGTCTGTATCAATCCGCCAAAACCGCCACCATTACGGTGACGGAAACCTTCATCGAATGCGACGAAAACTGCTCTAGTTCCGACACCGCCACTTTTACGGTGAACCCCGCAATGGCGTCGGTTGGCGCATTGCCCACGGGAATCGTTGGCGTCGCCTATTCGCAGGCGTTCTTTACCGGCGGTACGGGAAATGCCATCAGCGGCCCAAATTTCACGGTCCAATTCAGTGCCAATCCGGCTCCACCCGGGCTGTCGGCGAGCACAAGCAACCCCCCTTTGCTTGCAGGTACGCCGATGCAGTCTGGCGCGTTCACGGTGAATCCGACAGTTACAGATTCCTGGGGGAATGTTTTGGCGGTGGCCGATAGCCTTAACATTCTTGGCCACCTCACGATCGTCACTGCAACACTTCCCGCCGGCAGCGCTCAGCATGCCTACAGCACAACGGTGTCCGCCACGGGCGGCGTCACGCCCTACTTGTGGTCGGCGTCGGGATTGCCCACCGGCCTGGGCATCAACTCCTCAACCGGCGTGATCTCGGGAACAACCACGAGTTCGGGACCCTTTTCAGTTACAGTGACGGTCAACGACTCCGGCGGGACACATGCGCAAAGCGCGCAGAAAATTTACAGCCTGACGATCAACCCGTTGCTCACCATCACCACCGCGAGCCTCCCCCTTGGCGCCATACAACATGCGTACAATACAACGGTCGCCGTTACGGGCGGCGTCACGCCTTATGTGTGGGTGGCTCCCGGACTGCCGTCCGGTTTAACTATCAACTCCTCCACCGGCGTAATCTCCGGAACTCCCACGGTTTCGGGAACCTTTCCGTTCATCGTGACGGTTACCGATTCCGGCGGAGAGAGCAATACTCAAACGGCGCAGAAGCAATACAACCTGACAATTGACTCGCAGCTCACCATCACCACTACCAGCCTCCCGAACGGCACGCTACAACACGCATATAACACGACTGTTGCCGCGACCGGCGGCGCCATACCTTACATGTGGTCGGCTTCGGGCTTACCCACGGGCCTGAGCATCAACTCTTCTAGCGGCGTGATCTCGGGAACGCCTACCGCCTCGGGCGCTTTTCCGGTTACGGTGACGGTCACCGATTCCGGTGGCACGAATGGCGCACAATCGGCGCAGGCGAATTTCACGCTGACTATCAATTCGCTCCTGACCATCACTACCACCGCCCTCCCGGCGGGCCGGCAGCAGTTAGCGTATAGCACGACTGTCACTGCCACCGGTGGCGTAGCGTCTTACACGTGGTCGGCGACGGGTTTGCCATCAGGCCTAAGCATCAACTCCTCTACCGGCGTGATCTCGGGAACGCCTTCCGTTCCAGGAACTTTTCCGGTTACGGTAGCAGTCTCCGATTCCAGTCAGCAAAACACGCAAGCGACCCTCTCGCTGCAAATCGTCGGGGTGCTCACGATCACGACTACCGGGCTGCCACAGGGTATCGCCTCCCAGCCATATGGCGCCAGCGTCTCAGCAACGGGCGGCGTGACGCCTTACACATTCGTTGCGACCGGCTTGCCCGGCGGCCTCGCCATTAATAGTGCTAATGGCGCTATCTCGGGTACGCCGGTGGGCTCAGGCATATCGTCCGTAACAATCCGTGTGACCGATTCCGGCGGGTCACTCGCGCAAAGCGCGCAAGCCACTTATTCACTGACGATCAATCCTCCTCCCCCCCGCCATTGCAGATCACTACGCCCTCGCTCCCTGGCGGCGTAGCGGGACAAATCTATTCCTCGGTAATCGGGGCTAGCGGCGGAACCGGCGGCTACACCTTTAGCCTGACCTCCGGCAGTCTGCCGAACGGCGTGCAGCTAGCTTTGGCTGGCCAACTGTATGGCACTCCTACCGCCGCCGGCACATACAATTTCACCGCGCAGGTATCGGATTCTTCGAACAACACCGCCTCGCACGGCTTTTCCATCGTAATTACCCCGGGCGCTCTCACCGTGACCGGAAATCCGCCTGCCACGGTGACGGTGAATGCCAATCTTTCCGTCCAGTTCAGCGCCGTGGGCGGGGTTTCGCCTTATAAGTTCGCGCTCACCGGGACCGCGCCATCGGGAACGACCTTCTCCAACGGACGTTCTGAGCGGAATCGCGTCTACGCCGGGAACCTTTGCCTTCACGATTACGGCAACGGACAGCCAGTCTCCCCCGGCCTCGGCATCGCAAGGCTATAGCATCACGGTCACGCCTGGAGCGCTCGTGATTAGTGCTTCCCTCCCCGCCGGTACGGTTGGGCAGGCTTACTCTGGGCAATTCTCCGCAACCGGCGGAACGGGCGGGTATGTCTGGTCCGGTTCCGCGGGCAACGGGTTGAGCGTCTCATCCAGCGGCGCGGTTTCCGGTACTCCCACCTCAGTGGGAACGGTTCCCATCTCAGTCACTGTTACCGATTCCAGCGGGACGAAGGCCACGGCTTCCTTCTCCGCGACGATCTCTGGACCTACTCTTACCGTCACCACCACGAGCCTTCCCGCGGGCGCGTTGACGGCCACCTACTCCGCTACACTCGCCGCAACTGGCGGAACGGCGCCTTATACGTGGACCGCAACCGGATTACCCACTGGGCTTAGCGTTTCGTCATCCGGCGCCATAACGGGAACGCCAACCGCGCTCGGCGTTTTCACGGTGAGCGTCACGGTCACGGATAGCGCCGGAACGACAGCGGCGGCGAGCCTGAGCCTGACAGTTAATCCTGCGCCGGTGACAATCACAACCACCGGCATCACGCCGCCTGTGATCGGGACGTCTTTCTCGGTGGGCTTCTCCGCCACCGGCGGCACGCCGCCATATACGTGGACCGCCACGGGACTGCCCGGCGGAGTGACGATGTCTCCCAATGGAACGCTAAGCGGCACGCCAACTTCTACGGGGACTTTTCCCATCACCGTCGCCGTCACCGATGCGAACAAGCAGACGTCGACTACGAACCTTAACCTGGTAGTGACGCTGCCTGCCGCGCCTGGGACGAATCTCAATGGCTTTCCAACCAATGGCACGCCTGGGACGCAAGTTACCAGCGCAGTGACGTTCAACGCCGTCTATCCAGCCGACGTTACGGTAAATCTGACGCTCAAATTCGCGCCGACTTCCGGAGCGGACGATCCCAACGTCCAATTCGCAAGCGGAGGGCGCACTACAACCGTGACTGTCAAGGCCGGCTCTACGACCTCGCTTACGACAATCGGCGTTCAGACCGGCACGGTGGCCGGCGTCATCACCATCACGCAACAATTGGTCGCTGAAGGAACCGATATTACCCCTTCACCGGCGCCTACCCGCACCATAACGATCGGCGCTGCTGCACCGACGATTACGAGCGTGACCGCAACTCCAGGCGGGTCGGGATTCACGGTGGTTGTGGTGGGTTTCGATCCAACGCGCGCGATTACAGGGGTGAACTTTACGTTTACTCCCGCGTCCGGATCGACCTTGCAGACCAGCACGGTGTCCATTCCCGCGCAGACTCTGTTCAGCGCGTGGTATCAGAGCGCGGCGTCCGCGGCGTTCGGCAGCCAGTTCAGCTTTACGATTTCGTTCACCGTGAGCGGAAGCGTGAGTAGTATCGCGTCGGTGACAGTTACGGTGACTAACCCGACGGGAACCTCGACTAGCGCAACCGCGCCGGTATAGCCGGTGGCGCCAACAGGCGTGACACTTGGCTTTGCCCGGGTTTTCGCGCATTATTGATGCTCGCAAACTATAGCGACAACTCGAGCCAGTTTGGGGACAAAAACGGCCTTTGTGGGGCAGGCCTTCCGGCCCCATGTCCTTACTTTTCCGCTTTGCGGTAAGGGAAGGTGTAGGAGCGGCGCCAATTGACGCGACGGTGAGACCGTTGTTTGGTACGTTTCGGCAACACGCATTGCGCGGCCAAGTCGGGCACTCGGAGGAATTCCTGGGCGTGCGCTCGGTTGTTGGAAGCGCTTGCGGCTTGAGCCACGCGCATTGCACCACATTCAGCACTACCCCAAAGCTGGGTTGACGCGGATCGATATTGGCTCCGCCGCGCCGCCATACACATCACGGCGCGCACCAAATAACTTCCTCGAAGTACGTCTGGCGGGGTCGCGTTTGGCGTGACAGCGGACTCTCCCGACCGAGATCCGGCACGACGCGGCGTGCAACGGCGGACTATTGAGTTTCGCGTTGTGTGGCGACGCCGACACTTTCGATTTTGTCGTGTACCGCAAGCGTTCTCTGAACCCGCGGAGCACCGGAAGCCCTACACATCTTCCGTCTCCCGACCGGCCGGAATCCTTCAGCACCTCCGGAATAACGATTTTGGGTTGCGATGGTGGATGCGCTTCTCGGTGGTCTTAAGCGGAGGCGATGTACGTTGCCGACCGAGCGCGTCCGTGAATCTGTTCCATTAGCCCAAGCATGTCCCAGTTTTGCCACGCTTCTACTAGGCGGCCATCCGCAACTCGGAGTAGCGAGATTCCCGTCACATTAATAGCTTTGCCAGTTGGAGGAATGCCCAATCCGTCGCCCGTGTGTTTGGCGACGCAAGACCAGCGGACGCAGATACGGTCATGCTCCGCGATAGTGTCATGAACGGTGATCCGAAGATCTGAGAGCGCCGTCATCAGCAGGTCGTAAAACGGATAGAATCCTTCGGGTCCCTTGGCATCTATCCCGCCGTCATGAACCACTGCGTCAGGGGTGAGGATCTCCGTTATAGCGTCCCTCCGCCGTTTGTTCCACACCTCTTCGAACCAGAGGCTTCCCAGGTTCCGTTCCATCTGCGTCATAAGCGTCCTCCGAATAGTGGTTATGTAACTCCGCTCACCGCGGCTTGCGACTCCGCCGGCAATGGACCATTATCCATTAATATTGGAAAGCAGACGCGCCCGCACGCTGCCCCATCGCGCCGCCAATCCGTGAGATCCTAAGCCGAAGAGGCGTGGATGTTCTCGTGTGGCAGGGCCCTTGCCTGGTTGGTCGGGATCGTTCTATCTGTGTCGGGCGTCGCGTGGCCCCAGAACACGCGCCCAGCGGAAGAGGTCTTGCGTCACGCGCTTCAATTGCACCAGTCCGGCGATATCGCAGCCGCAATTGCGGAGTACCGGGATTACCTCAGCCTGGTTCCCAACAATGCGATGGCGCGGTCGAATCTGGGCGCGGCGCTGTCGCACATTGGGCGATACCAGGAGGCCATTGCCGAATACAAGCAAGCTTTGGAGCTGCAGCCGGACAATTCGCCAGTGCGCATGAATCTGGCGCTGGCCTATTATAAGTCGGCGGAAATCCCGGCGGCTGCCGCTGAGCTGGAGAGGGTGGCGGCGGAACGTCCGAACGAGCGGCAAACGGTTCTGTTGCTTTCAGACTGTTACCTGCGTCTCGGCGAAAACGCGAAGGCCGTGAGCGCGCTCTCACCCCTTCAGCGGGAGACGCCCGATGACAAGGCGCTCGACTACATGCTGGGAACCGCGCTGATCCGTGACGGTCAGACAGGGCGCGGGCAGTCGTTGATCGATCTCATCCTGCGCGATGGCGACTCGGCGGAAGCCCACCTGTTGATCGGCGAATCGAAGCTGCAGGCGAACGATTTCGCAGGGGCCCTGCAGGAGTTCCAGAAAGCCCTGCAAATCAACTCTCAACTGCCGAGTCTCAACAGCTACTATGGAACCGCGCTTGCCAATACCGGCGATATTAAAGGCGCGGAAGGGGCTTTCCGCAAGGAACTTGCACTGGATGCCAGCGACTACGTGGCCAATTTTCAACTGGGCAAACTTCTGCGACAGGATGGCGACAATGCCGAATCGCGGCGGTCATTCGAGCGCGCGCTCCATCAACGTCCCCACGACGAGACCACCCGTTATCAACTGGCTTTGCTCGATCTCGAAGAAGGTCAGGTAGAGCGGGCGCGCGCGGCGCTGGAGGAACTTATCCACGAAAATCCAGGAGACGTCAACGCGCACATTTCCCTTGCCACGGCATACTATCGGTTGAAGCGCAAGCAGGACGGGAACAAACAGCGCGCCATCGTACTCGAACTGAATGCCGCGAAGCAGCAAACGGTGTCTGGAGGGATGGCGAAATGAGAGCGGGCTTGCTGGCGCTGTTGTTCGCGCCGCTTGCAGTGGGGGCATCGAGCGATACCGTGTGCGCTTCCTGCCACGCGCGAGAGGCATTGCATTTTACAGCGACGCCGATGGGGCATGCGCTGCAAACGGTGGAAAACTGTGACATTCTCAAGAACCATCCCGACCTTCAGTTTCAAGAAGGGCCTTACCAAACTCGAATTAAGCGGGTGGGCGATCGCAGTATTATCACCGTCACCCGCGGGGCGGAGACGTTTAGCGTCCCCATTCTCTATGCATTTGGACAAGGAAAGGCCGGCCAGACCTACGTTTTCGAGTTGGACGAAGTGTTCTATGAGAGCCGCGCAAGTTTCTATGAAGCGTTAGAGGCGCTGGATTTGACGATTGGGGACATCGGCACGAAGCCGCAGACTATCGTCGAAGCCGCGGGCCGACGCTTGAACCCCGGAGACGTGTCGAGTTGCTTCGCTTGCCACTCCCATGGCGGCGTCACCGGGGGAGTACTGCATCTGGAATCATTGACGCCCGGCGTTGGCTGTCAATCGTGCCATGGACAAGTGGTGGGAACGCACGCCAACGCGATGCGCGCTGGAGACGTAGCTGCCGCGAAACCACGGCGCCTGGCAAGCCTTACGCCGGAGGATATGTCTGAGCTTTGCGGCGCGTGCCATCGCACGTGGTCGCAGGTGGCTCAGTTAGGAATGCGCGGGCCCAATACGGTGCGCTTCCAGCCTTATCGGCTGACGAACAGCAAATGCTACGACGTCGAAGATCCACGCATCCGCTGCACCGCCTGCCACGATCCGCATGGGCAGGTGAATACCGACCTTGCGAGTTACGATTCCAAATGCACCGCCTGCCATTCTACGGCTTTGCACGCAAAGGTATGCAGCATAGCGAAACATGATTGCGTGACATGCCATATGCCTAAGATCGACTTGCCGGGCGCGCATGCGAAGTTCACGGACCACCAGATCCGCGTCGTCAGAGCGGGCGAGCCGTTTCCGAACTAGAGGCCCGGCTCGACCTTGGAGGCCACGGAGAATCTGCGGGGGGGAGAACATTCGGACTTTGGACCTGCGTTAAGATAATCAGCCGGCTCTCTTCAGACCTTCTCGGACTGCACGCTTGAGCACAACCTGATAACCAACGCCAGTCTCTTCGGCGACCCGCTTAGCACGCTCCAGATCCGCGATCGGAATACGAATGGAAATCGCGCGGGTAGCAGTCGCCTTGGCCTGTTCCATAAGTTGTTCCAGGGTCTTGTGAGCGGTCTTCGCTATTTTCAGTCCGTCCGACCGGATGAGAGTCCCTGCCGCGATCGCTCGTGCGAATTCGCGTTGCGTCTGTTTGCGGCCTTCAGGGCTCGCATACCAATCGGCATCCTTTGTATCGGATTTGAGCCTAGGAATTTGGGGCGATTTGCGGGCCATATGTCCTCCTCTCCGAGACATTCATCCCATAGGCGGTAACCGTCCTAAATAACTCCCGCCGAATAGTAAACACTACGACCAGGTAGCGGTTGGAAGCCGTCTTACTTAAAAGCTTCCAGCGCTTTTCGCCGCGAATGGATTTCCCAGCCACGGTTACATGGGGGAGGCTTACTACATCCTCGACTTCGAACGGCGTGACCGCGTGGCGCGAGGTGTGGCCCACGTTAGCAGCGTCCTAGGCGAAGCCTGCAAGGTCATCCACCCGGCCTTTAGTATATACATGAGTCGTATATACAATCAACGTGGGGTAGTTGGCCCCGGAAGATGCCGAGGCTCGCGCGGGAAGGTGTTTCGAGCGTCGAACCGGCTGGCAAGCCTTCTTTGGCAGAAAGGCGGGCATGCAAGATAATGACCTTTATCGAAAGTGTAGTCGTTTCGACACGGCGTCCCTTTTCGTCACAGCTCACAATGGGCGCTTGAAGACAAACGGCGGCGGTAGGAGACGCCGCTTCGATTGAGACAACGATAAATTGAAGATCAGATGGTGCTCCAGTTACTCTTCAGCTGCCTTCTCCCACTTCCTTCCGGTCCGAATGCAGCGTTTCTCATCGTCGCCTCTCCGTGTTGCGCCGAGGCGCCCGCGCCGGGCTGTGAAAAACAGGTACGGCGTCCCGCATTGACATCGCCAAATTCAGGCGACCGCGCTAATCGCGATTCGCCCTCCCCGCCGCTGCTACCTCCGCTATTGCCCAAGAAGTCGCGGGAGAATGGCATTCGCTGGGGAAGGCTCGCCGATGATTCATTGCGATTTCTCGCCGTTATGCACGCCTTTCGCTGGGCCAAGGAAGCCGGCACGCGCTCGGGCGGCGTTGGTATCGGTCAAAGCTACTTCAACTCCGTCGGCAACCTGCATGGCTGGGCGGATGGCGATCCGTTTTATGTGAACTACGTCGGTCATCCAATGCAGGGAGCTGTTTCCGGCCGTCTTTTCCTGATTAATGATCCGAAGTACAATCGCGCCGAATTCGGCGACGGCCCGGAATATTGGAAAGCCAAATTACGCGCGACCGTCTTCGCGTGGGCGTTCAGCGAACAGTTTGAAATTGGGCTGCTCAGCGAAGCTTCAATCGGACGCATACAGGGTCAGTTTCCGCAGCAGGGCTTCGTCGATCACGTCATCACGCCGATCGTGGGCTTCGGATGGATGACGGGCGAGGATGCTTTGGACCGCTATGTGATTCGGCGCATTGAGGGCCGCACTACCAACCGCTGGATACGCATTGCCGCTCGAACCGGCCTCAACCCTGCGCGCAGCTTCGCCAATCTTCTCGATGGCCGCGCGCCCTGGGACCGCGCCTCGCGCCCGGGCATTCTTTCGTACCAACCGCAGACGCGCGCACAGTCGCTGGCTAGCGTTGGGAGCGATTCCTTCCGGTCCGACATCCCCGCCCCGTTTGAATTCTCCATCACCAGCGGTTATCGCCAGTTCGCCAGCGGCCCGTGCCTCGGCGGCGGCGGCGAGGCAGCCTACCGTTTGGCTCCCAATCTTCAGTTCGTGCTTGCGGTGAACGGCTGCAAGCTGCTCAAACTCGCCACCGATTTCAGCGGCGATGGCCTTGTCTTTCAGGCGGGTCCCAGATGGACGCCCGCTCCCACTGGCAAATGGTCGCCCTTCGGCCATGTCCTCGTTGGCGGAATGAAGGTTACGCAGGAAGAATTATTTCCGCAAAGGAAGGCCGAAGTAGAAGCGGCCAATGCCAACATCGACCCTTCCCTGGCGTACACCCTTCACGATCAGTACACATCGCACGCGGAATCCACCGGCCTGGCGGTCACTGCGGGCGCGGGTCTCGATTATAAGCTGAACGACGCGCTCGCGATACGCGTGGCTAACTTCGAGTACTTATACTCCACAATGCATCCGGTGAACGGCGCGTCCTACGCGAACGGTTTTCAATTCACCACTGGCATGGTCTTGCGGCTTGGAACCTGGTAGCTGGGCGAGAATAGGGGTTGGACAACTCCAGGCATGCAGTGGTGGTTTTCGACGGAGAGTGCTCTTTCTGTAACCGATGGGTCGATTTCCTGCTACGATTCGATCGCCGCGATGTCTTCCGTTTCGCCGCCCGCCAGACTGAATCCGGCGCTTTGTTGTTACGGCAGGCGGGGTTGCCTGAAGCTGGAGTGGGTTCGATTGTCTTGATAGAACACGGCGTGGTTCAGGTGCGGTCGGCAGCCGTGCTTCGGATGCTGCGCCTGGTGGGGTTCCCATTTTCGATGGCTGCCATATTCAGCTTGATTCCTGCGGCGCCGCGGGATCGCATGTACGACTGGTTCGCCCGAAATCGTTTGAAGTGGTTTGGACGCCGCCAAACTTGCCGTCTACCGTCGCAGGCCGAACGTCACCGGTTCCTTTAAATCTGTGCGACCGCACTAGTACTCTTGACGCCCAGAAGCGTTGAGGTTTTTCCCGCCGCGATGTTAAACTGAACCCGCTGCCTGGCTTGCAATTCGCGTTCGGGCTAATTTCTAAAGGGCTGGAGATCCAGATGTCCAAAATCGTTCACCAGGCAAGTTGCTTGCGGCTCATGCCTGCGCTTGCGGGCTTACTCATACTTCTCACGCCAGCGGTTCACGCCGGCAATATCTCGTTCGTTGACATCTTCGGCAACATCAGTTACGTGCAGACAGGCGATGGGAACGCGCTGAGCTTGAACGGAACTTTCTTTTCCCTCGACCTCAACTCCTCGACGCCGAATGCCTACACCTCGGCGAGCGTTAGCTATCCCGGTCCCGATTCCCCCCAAGCGCTCCCACAGAGCTCGCCGACCGATTACGGTTTCCAAACCGGGCTCCTTCCCGATCTGGCCACACTGGAAGCGGCGTACCCGTTTGGAACTTACTCGTTTCAGGGCATGAACGGCCCCGACACCGACACGGCGACTTTGACCTATTCGGCTGACGACTATTCGCAGTCCAATCCTTTTCTGACGGGTACGGATTATTCGAGCCTTCAAGGAATGAATCCAACCCAAGCCTTCACTTTCCATTTCAGCCCCTATGTGACTGGCCCTAATGCCACGGAAGGTGACATTTTCTTTACCATTTCCGACGTGACGACAGGCCAGACGGTTTTCACTACAGGCGGCCTCCCTTCGACGACGACGAGCGTGGTTCTCCCCGCGAACGTATTGGCGCACGGCGATCTGTTCGACTACGAACTGGATTACTCAAACCGCGATTTCTCAAGCGATACGGGCGGCGCCAATTTTCCCCCGTTCGTCGGATTCGATACGCGGGCCGATGGTGAGTTCACTACCTCCGCCGCGCCGGAACCTGGCGGCTTGGCAATGCTCGCGATTGCCGGATTCGCAGGTCTCTTCATGCTGAAACGCCGCGCGAAGATCGCTGCCTGAATTGTTTCGCGGTTTCCAAACCGGCGGCAATTCGGCAATAGTGGCGCTGGTTGACACGACCCGCTTTCCAGGCGAACCTGAAGAAACCTAAGCGTTTCGGGGCGCGTCCGGTTTGAGAGAGGGTCTGTGAGATTAACTAAATTCGCGAGTGTTCTGCTTCTTCTATCGGCCGCCGCAGGATGGCATGCGTCCGCGCAAACCTGGGACTCCAGCGGCAACGGATTGCTTAAGGGCACGTACTATTTCCGCGAGGTGTTCTATTTCGTCGGCTACGACGATGGCTCCTTGTCGGAAGCCTCGGCGCTTTATGGTTCGATCACTTTCAGCGGAACCGGGACCTACACCTGTCAGGTGTCCTTTATTGACAGCAACCAAGGCCTCGAAGCCGGCACGCTCAGCGGTACATATTCGATCGCAGCGTCCGGCTATGGATTCATCAGCAATCCGTTGTCGACGGGCGACTTCGTCTATGGGCTGGTAAACTCGGCCGGCATCTTCGTCGGCAGCACTACCGAGACTACCGGGGGTTTTAACGACCTCTTCGTCGCCGCTCCGCTCGCCTCGCCGGCCCCGGCTGCGGGCAGTTTCAAGGGCGCCTATACGATTGCGGGCATCGACCTCTCGAACGGCGAGCCCTCCGGCACCCTCAGTTATTTGCTCCAAATGAACCCGGACGGCGTGGGCACGCTGGGTACAGTCTCGGGGACTGCTTACATCGGCGGCGGAGGCGCCACCAAATATCCGCAGAGCTTTACCGGATCGAGGTACATTGCGAGCGGTGGCGCCATGGTGGTGACATTCCCGAATTCGACCTCCAACGTGGTCACCGGGCAGAAGTACGTCTACATTTCCCCGGACGGCAATTTCATTTTTGGCGGATCGCCCCAGGGCTTCGACATGTTCGTCGGCGTGCGCACCGGTTCGGGCGCTTCATTTGGCGGCCTTTACTACCAGGCGGGTTTGGATCAGGACACGTCGCAACTAGTCAGCGCCGATTTCGCCAATCTCGACACCTACTTCGGTTCGCTAAGTGCGAGCAGCAACAATATCATCGGACATCAGCGGTTGTTTTCGCTCTTCAACGGCAGCGCGTATGACGACACGTACGCCGACGGCTATTCGGCGCTTTCGAACAGCGCCTACAGCACGCCGTTTATGAACTACGTAGTGGGCGCGGGAGGAGTGCGGATCGGGTCCGGGATCGGTCCGTATCTGGGAATCAATGTCGCCCTGCCCGCTCCCCGCTTTACCGGCAGCGGCGTCTATCTAAGTCCTACGGGTGTTGTAAACGCCGCTAGTTCCGCGCCATTCACGGCGGGCGTCGCGCCCGGCGAACTGCTCACGCTTTATGGGACCAATTTGGCGGACTCACTTGTCGTCGCGCCGGGCATTCCCTTCCCGAATACGCTTGGTAATGTCCAGGTAATGATCAATGGCACGGCGGCGCCGATTTACTATGTGTCCCCCACTCAAGTATCGGCAATCGTTCCATACGGAATCACTTCGGCTGTCGTGCAGGTGCAGGTCGTCACCGATGGAAACCCGTCGAACACAGTTACTTCTTACCTGAATACGACGTCCGCCGGCGTGTTCTCCCAGTCGCAGAACGGGCTGGGCTACGGCGCAGTCGAACATCAGGATGGATCGTTGGTGACCACGGCGAATCCCGCGCAGATCGGTGAGACGGTCTCCGTCTATCTGACCGGCCTCGGCGCGGTCAATCCTGGAATCGCCGATGGTGCGGCTGGCCCCTCGGGTACTTTGAGCCAGACCGTCAGCACAATCGCCGCGGATATCAGTGGAACCGCCGCTACCGTCACCTTCGCCGGTCTGGCGCCGCAACTCGCGGGACTCTATCAGGTGAATCTCACGATCCCCACCGGTTTGACCTCCGGCGATAACTACCTCGATATCGCGGGACCGGATTCTTACACCTCCGAGGTTTTGATCTCAATTGGCGGAGCCGCCGCGGCCGCTTCCGACGCGCGCATAAGTTCGGCGAAGGCTCGCCGTCCGCCGCCGCGCCTTGGCAAGGCGCTTGGCGCACATCGAATTCTGTCGCTCGGCTTGACCAAACAATGACGCAAGGCGCGCCTGTACTCAGGCGCACGCGAGTCTTTCAAAATCGCCGCGGCATCTGTCTATCATAGGGACAGACCCATGGCATCTACAGCATCGGCTCAGCCGCAAGTCAACCCCTGGATTGTTGCCGTCGCCGTGATGTTCGGAACCTTCATGGAGGTTCTCGACACCACGGTCGTCAACGTCTCGCTGCCGCATATTGCGGGCAGCCTCTCGGCCAGCGTCGATGAAGCCTCGTGGGCGCTCACGTCTTATCTTGTGGCCAACGCCATCATTCTGCCCATCACCGGATGGCTCGCCAATTTCTTCGGGCGCAAGCGAACGCTCATGGCCGCGGTCACGGGGTTTACGATGGCTTCCGTGCTTTGCGGTCTCGCGCCGAGCCTGCCCGTGCTGATTTTCTTCCGCGTGATTCAGGGCGCGACGGGCGGCGCGCTGCAGCCGCTTTCGCAGGCGGTGATGCTCGAAGCTTTTCCGCCACAGGATCGCGGCAAGGCGATGGCGTTCTGGGGTCTCGGCATCGTGGTCGCGCCCATGCTCGGGCCGGTGCTCGGCGGCTGGCTCACCGATACCTACAGCTGGCGCTGGGTGTTCTATATCAACCTGCCGGTGGGCGCTGGCGTCGATCATCATGACGCGCCTCTTCATCTTCGACCCGCCGTACATCAAGCGCTCGTGCGGGCGGCGTGGATTACTGGGGCATCGGCTTTCTCGCGCTCGGCATCGGCGCGCTGCAGGTGGTGCTCGACAAGGGCCAGGAGGACGATTGGTTCGCGTCGCATGCGATCGTCTTGTTAACCGATCGTCGCGGCGGTAGGAATCGTGTGTTTCATCATGCGGGAGCTGATGGCGCTCAACCCGGTGGTCCATTTGCGCGTGTTCCGCAGACCGCACCTATAGCGCCGGCGTGTTCCTGATGACCATGCTCGGGTTCGTTCTCTACGGAAGCCTGCTGCTGGTGCCTGTTTTCCTGCAAACGCTGCTTGGGTATCCAGCGCTCGAAGCCGGCATCGCCATGGCGCCGCGCGGGCTGGGATCGTTCCTGATGATGCCGCTAGTGGGGGCCGTGTTCGGCCGCTTCGATCCGCGCAAGGTTCTGGCTGTCGGATTGGTGGGCGGCGCGTGGTCGTTATACGCGCTTTCCGAACTCAACCTCGACGCCGGATATTGGGACATCTTCTGGCCGCAGTTCATCCAAGGGGCGGCTCTGGCGCTGCTGTTCGTGCCGCTGACCACGGCTACAATGGACCCCATTCCGAAGCAGGAAATGGGCAACGCGACGAGCATGTTCAACCTGATGCGTAACATCGGCGGCAGCATGGGGATTGCCGCCGGGACCACGTATCTCACGCGCCAGGAGCAAGTGCACACCGCGCTATTGGGCGCGAATGTCTACGCCGGCAATTCGCGCGCGCAACAGGTCTTGAACGGAGTGCAGCGCAACATGATGGCGCACGGCGCCGACATGGTCACAGCCAAACACCAGGCGTACGGCGCGTTGTGGGGAATAGTGCAGCGGCAATCCGCGATGCAAAGCTTCGTCGATACGTTCCGGGCGCTGGGCATCGTGTTTCTGCTTGTTCTGCCTTTTCTGCTGATCATGAAGAGGCCCACGCATCGCGCGGGGCCCGGCGCCGGGATGCACTAATGCGTATCCTGTTCTGTCTCGCCCTTGCCGCGTCGCTCTCGGCGGCCGATGTTACAGCCGATCTGCTTGCCGCCGCCGCGAAGGGCGATGTTCCGCGTATCCAATACCTGCTGCAGCACGGCGGGAATATCGAATCGGCCGATAAGAACGGCCGCACGGCCCTGATGATTTCCGCGCAGCACGGCCACGCCGCCGCGGTCGGCGCATTACTTGCCGCCGGCGCCAAACCCGATGCACGCGACCGGTCCGGCCTCAATGCCTACGCGATAGCCCTTTTGGAGCCCGCGGGCCGCGGCGATCATGACGCCGCGCTCGCAGAGCTGCCCAAGCCCAGGCGCTTCCGTCTCTCGGCGATCGCGGGGTGGTCACCCGCGCGGCTGGTCAGCTCCTGCTTCCAACAACGGGAGCAGATTGTGCAGCGCATCGGCCTGCTCAAACCCGACGAGAGCCTGCTGCGCGAGTTGCAGGCATTCATGAAGGCGTCGGGTAAAGGGCTGGCGGAGTTGGCCAGCGTGGATGCAAACAATGTTCAGCCCCTGCGCCCGCAAGCGGCGGATGGAGCCGATGGCATTCTGCTGCTCGAGATTCAACCCGGCTCCGCTTGCGCGGGCGGCACGGGCGACACGCTGACATTCGAGATCGACCTGCAGGTACTGCGCGCGCAGGACCGCCTGCTACTTCTGCACAAGAGCCTCGGCGGCGGGTTTAAGGGCATGCGCGGATTGGTAGTTTCGAATGCGAACCAGTACCAGCCGGTTTACGAATCATGGATGAAGGCGCAGGCCGGGCCGATTTACTGGGCCGCGTTGGAAGCGCTGATGAAATCGGCGCAGTAGAATTTTACCTATGCCAATGCGGAAATCCGTCTACGGCGTGCACCCCTCCGTCGCGATGGTTCAGAAGATGATGGCGAACTTGAAATCCAAGACGGGGCGGTCGCTCGAGGGATGGATCGCGGTCGTCAAGAAATCAGGCCCTGGGTCGGAAAAGCAGCGCCGCGAATGGCTGAAGGAGGCGCATGGGTTGCCGACCCAATCGGCCGTGTGGATTGCCGAGCGAGCGGCGGGCGGCGGCGCCGATTTCGATGGCCCCCAGGAGTACCTTGTCGCAGCCGAGCGCTACGTAGATGAAATGTTCAGCGGCAAGAAGGCTGGGCTGCGGCCACTCTACGATGAACTGCTGAAGCTCGGTTTCGCTATGGGCAAGGATGTGAAAGCATGCCCGTGTACCACCATGGTTCCGCTGTATCGCAATCACGTCTTTGCGCAAATCAAGCCGGCCACGCAGACGCGCATCGATCTGGGATTCGCGCTTGGCGCGCACAAGGCGGAAGGCAGGCTGATCGATACCGGCGGGTACGCGAAGAAGGACCGGATTACGCATCGGATTCCGATTGAAAGCGCCAAGGATATCGATGCGGAGGTCAAGAGGTGGCTGAAGGCGGCGTATGAGGGGGATGCGAAGTAATCTCTCGCTCCTCGACGTCGAGACAGCCGGTTACAAAAACTCGACCTTGTCTCTGCGGGATTCAGAAAGTCATGGATTAGAATCAGGCCGCGAAGCATCTCTTCAACCGTTAATGACCCCTGTTGGCAATATACTAGACCTGCGTGTGCGACGTCTTGCGCGTGCAGCCGAAGGAAGTCGCCGTCATGCGTCACCAACACGCGTCCGGTGGAAGCGGAGAATTCCAGTTGCGCGATGTCCGTGGCGCTGATCAGACCGGCCTCCGCCGTCGTGGTCACGTCGACGTTGCGTCGCCGCAACCCCGCTGCGATGTGTGCAGAAATGTGTTCGTCAAGATGAAAGCGAATGCGCAACGATCAGGATGCCTTCTCGTAGCCTTCCTGTCGCCGTTTCGCCTCAAGAGGCGAGGTTTGGCCGCGGCGAGACTTTTCCGCCAGGGCACGCTCCTGCCGCATCTCCTCCTGGATTTCATCAATGTGATCGAAATGGTAGGCAAGGGCCGCGTGAACGTCTGCAAGAGTGATCGAGGGCGTATGAGAAACGATCTCATCAGGGGGCATATGCTGATGCTCGTGCCACGCGACAATATCGAGCACGCGCACACGATGTCCGGCGATGCAGGCCTTCCCGCCGCAGACATCCGGCGTCTTGGTGATCCGGCGATCGGTGGCGTTGGACATGATTCAAGTATATATTTAACGGACCGCTGAGGCTTCGCTACGGGCAAGGATTTGAGTCGCGCAAAATCTAGGCGGATCGCAAATTGGTCCTTGCGAAATCCGCGCCCTTGTACAGAAGCGGAGCGTCCTTGACCTGCGCCAGCGCGTACGCGAAACAATCGCCCATATTCAGCTTTGCGGGCCGCCCTCGATATTCCACGAATGCAGCCATCGCGATCTCCGCGTGTCGAAGCGAAACCGGCTCAACAACGATGCCCATTTGAATCATCCACCTGGCGGAACTTGCTTCTCCAGCCTCGCCGTAGCGCGTTCGCATCCGCACCTGTACCTCCCACCAGTTGATCGGCGATATCCAGACGGTGCGTGCAACCAACAATTTCGACAAGTACTGGTCGGCATCCGGCTCACCCAGCAGGATTGCCAATAGGGCCGATGCATCTACGACGATGCTCATTTCGGGAGACCGTGCTCGTCGTAGAGATCCTTATCGGTAATATCGGGACCGATCACGGGTAAGTTTCTCAATTCCGTAAGAGCCTTTTCGGCATCCTTTCGCCGCTTTCTCAGCTTTGCATCGCCCTTCACCCGCTCGATCGCGAGCTGCCCGCGAACCGCATTGGCGATCGCATCGGTTATCGATACTCCCATCAGAGCCGCCAGGGTGCGAATATCGTCGGCGACTTCCGGCCGTTTGATTTGGATGGGACTAGGCATGATCTATATAGTATCATGATCTTGAAATATCATGATCCCCCCTCCCGGCTTGGCGTAGAAGTTACGTAGAAGGCAGCCCTGCATAATATAATCAAATAGTCCCCAAGCCCCTCATCTAAGGAGCACCCATGCAGTCGCGTCGTAATTTCATCGGCAAAGTCGCCACCGGATTGGCGGGCGCTGTCGCCACCAAGGCCGCCAACGCCGTTCCGGGCGCGAATGATCGCATTCGCATTGGCATCATCGGTCCGGGCGACCGCGGGTCGGAGATCCTCCGGCAGGCCGTTTCGCTGCCGGGCGTCGAATGCGTGGGCGCGGCCGACGTTTACACGTACCGGCTCGAACAGGTCAAGCAGATCGCGCCCGATGCGAAAACGTATCTCGATTACCGCCATCTGCTCGACGACAAATCGATCGACGCCGTGCTCATCGCCACCCCGCAGCACCTGCATGCCGAATGCTTCACTGCGGCGCTCGATGCCGGCAAGCATGTCTATCAGGAAAAGACGATGGCGTTCAATCCGCGATCACGCCAAGCGCATGCGCGCGGCATACCAGAGGGCGTCGACAAGTCAGGGCGGGCGCACCGTCACCGTGGGACATCAATGGACCTCGCTTGGCCAGTTTACCGACGCCATGAATTTTCTCAGGCCCGAACTGATGGGCAAGATCACCATGATTCAGGCGCGCATGTACCGCAACACGCCGCACGGTAAACCGCAGTGGTCGCGGCCTATCCGGCCTGATATGACGCCGGAGAATATTGTGTGGAGGTCATTTCTCGGTGAAGCGCCGCAGCGGGCGTTCGACGCCAATCGCTATCTCAACTGGCGCTTCTTCTGGGATTATTCGGGCGGCAACGTCTTCGAGAACATGTGCCACCAGCTCTCGTTCTGGTACAAGGCGCTGGATCTTTCGATCCCCACCTCCGTCACTATGACCGGCGGCCTGTATGTCTGGAAGGATGGCCGCGAAGTTCCGGACACGATGAATGTTTCGATGGTCCACTCGAAGGAAGAGATGCTCTTCACGTGGGATTCGGGCTTCGGCAACGAGCGTCTCAGTATCACCGAAGACGTCCTCGGCACCGATGGAACCATCAGCCGCACGCCGCAAACGCTCAAGTATCTCCCCGAAAAGAAGAACCGTCCCGACGGCACGGAAATGGCCGGTATGACGCGTTCCGATCCCAAAGCACACATGATCAACTTCATGGACAGCATGCGCAATCGGGACTACGCCCAACTGCCCGTTCGATCTCGGCTTCCGCATTGCGATCGCCTGCCGCATGGCCGTCGAGAGCTACCGCCATCAGCGCACCATGCATTGGGACGCCGCGAAGGAAGAGATCGTCTAAGGCGAACGCGTGAATTTCGAATACACCGAAGAGCAGAAACAGCTCCGCAAAGCCGTCCGTGAATTCGCCGAGGGCGAAATCGCGCCGCATGTCATGGAGTGGGACGAGGCGCAGACCTTCCCGCTCGAAGTGGTACGCAAGCTCGGCAAGCTGGGCTACATGGGCGCGGTATTTCCCGAGGAGTTAGGCGGGGCGGGCCTAGGCTACATCGAGTACGCCATCATTATCGAGGAACTCTCGCGCGTGGATGGCTCGGTCGGTATTATTGTCGCCGCGCACACTTCGCTCTGCTCCAACCACATCTACAAAATGGGCAGCGACGAGCAGCGCCTGAAGTACATCCCCAAGCTGGCATCAGGTGAGTGGCTCGGCTGCTGGTCGCTCACCGAACCTGAAGCAGGTTCCGACGCCGCCGGCACGCGTACCAAGGCCGTTCGCGATGCCAACGAGTGGGTGCTGAATGGCGCGAAGACATTCACAACTAACGCACACTACGCCGATGTCTGCGTTGCCATGGCGGTAACAGATCGCAGTGCGGCGCAGCATGGCATCTCGGCATTCATCGTCGATCGCGGCACTCCGGGATATCGCGCCGGGAAGAAAGAGAACAAGCTCGGCCTGCGGGCCAGCGCCACCGGCGAGGTAATTTTTGAAAACTGCCGCCTGGGCGCCGGCCAGCTCTGCGGCAAGATCAACGAAGGCTTTGTGGACAGCCTCAAGGTGCTGGATGGCGGCCGCGTTTCCATCGCCGCCCTTTCCATTGGCATGGCGCAAGGTGCTTACGATGCGGCGTTGAAATACTCGAAGTTGCGGAAGCAGTTCGGCCGCCCGATCTCGGAATTTCAGACGATTCAAAACAAGCTGGTGGATATGGCTGTCGATCTCGACGCGGCGCGTCTGCTCAACTATCGCGCCGGATCGATGCTCGATCAGGGCAAGCGCGTTACGCGCGAATCGTCGATGGCGAAACTCTTTGCGTCCGAGGCGGCAGTGCGAATCGCCAATGAAGCGGTACAGATCCATGGCGGCTATGGCTTCATCAAAGACTATCCCGTCGAAAAGTTTTATCGCGATGTGAAACTTTGCACCATCGGCGAAGGCACCAGCGAGATCCAGCGCCTGGTGATCGCGCGGCAGCTCCTGAAAAGCGGATGAGCGATTGGGCGCAAAAGATCCGCTCAGGCGATTTGCGCGCGCTGGCTCGCGCTGCCACAGGCGTTGAAAACCGCGATCCCGAAGCGCTGGCGCTGTTGCGCGAAATGGAGCCGTTCGCGGGCCATGCGCGCGTGATCGGAATTACCGGGCCTCCCGGCGCTGGGAAAAGCACGCTGGTGGACGCTATGGCAGCGGAACTAAGGCGTCAAAACAAGACCGTTGCCATCGTCGCGATCGACCCCACCAGCCGCATCACGGGCGGCGCCATTCTCGGCGATCGCATACGCATGCAGCAACATCACGGAGATGCAGGCGTCTTTGTCCGTTCGATGGCCACGCGCGGTTCGAGCGGCGGACTGGCGCGCGCTACGGCGGATCTGGCGCAATTGATGGACGCGGCCGGCCGCGATTACGTGATCGTAGAAACGGTGGGCGTGGGGCAGGATGAGGTTGAAGTTGCGAAGCTGGCGCAAGTGACGGTGGTGGTATTGGTTCCGGGCTTGGGCGATGACGTGCAAGCGATCAAGGCCGGCATTATGGAGATCGCGGACGTGTTCGCGATCAACAAAGCCGATTTGCCGGGCGCAGACCGGCTGGAGCGTGAGATTGCCGGTGAGCGCCGCGCGCCGATTGTAAGAACTGTGGCAACGGAAAATGTCGGTATTCGGGATCTGCTTCAAGCGATCAACCAAACGCCCGCGCCCGGACCCCAGACCCCCGACCCCCGACCCCTAGCTATTGACCATCTCGGCATCGCAGTAAGCAGTTTGGAATCGGCGATTGAATTCTATGCACGCATCGGGCTGAAAGTGGAACATTGCGAGACCGTTGAGACCGAAAAAGTCACCGTCGCCATGCTGCCCACGGCGGATTCGCGTATCGAGCTTCTCGAACCAACTGCGGCCGATTCGCCCATTTCGAAGTTTTTAGAGAAGCGCGGTCCCGGGCTGCATCACCTGGCACTACGAGTCCCCGATCTCGATGCCGCAATTGCCCGGCTGCTCGAAACCGGCGCGCGGCTACTCAACGAACCGCGCGCAGGGGCGGGCGGTCACCGATACGTATTCATCCATCCCGCCTCTACCGGAGGCGTCTTACTCGAATTGATTCAGGAGAGTTCAACGTGAAAGCGGAAATCGGAATCATCGGCGGCAGCGGGCTCTATTCGATGCCCGGCTTCGACGCCGCGGAGGAAGCCAACATAGATACGCCTTTCGGCCGGCCTTCCGACAACTATATCCTCGGCCAACTCGCCGGGCGTAGCGTGGCTTTTCTCGCGCGTCACGGCCGCGGCCATCGCATCTCGCCATCCGAGCTCAACTTTCGCGCCAACATCTACGGCATGAAAGAACTCGGCGTCGAGCGCATCCTCTCGCTCAGCGCCGTCGGGTCGCTCAAGGAAGAGCATAAGCCGCTCGATTTCGTCATTCCCGATCAATTCTTCGATCGCACGCGAGGCCGCATTTCCACCTTCTTCGGCGAAGGGCTGGTAGCGCACGTGAGCTTTGCCGACCCTGTGTGTCCCCAGCTTTCCGGCATTGTTGCCGATGCCTGCGGCGCCGCCGGCGTCACCGCCAAGAAAGGCGGCACGTACCTGTGCATGGAGGGTCCGCAGTTTTCCACTAAGGCCGAATCGAACGTTTATCGTGGCTGGGGCATGGACGTAATCGGCATGACCAACCTGCAGGAAGCCAAGCTCGCGCGCGAGGCCGAAATCTGCTATGTCACAGCCGCCATGGTGACCGATTACGATTGCTGGCATCCCGATCACGACGCTGTCACGGTGAACGAAATCGTGGGCAACCTGGTGAAGAATGCCGAGAATGCGTGCAAAGTGATTGCCGAGGCGGTTGCGCGCATGCCGCGCGAGCGCGCTTGCAAGTGCGGATCCGCGCTTGCGCACGCCATCCTGACCGATCGCGCATTGGTTCCCGAAACCACGCGCAAGAAACTGGGGCTGATCGTTGCGAAGTACTTCGTGTAAAGAGATCGCGCGGGAGATTCTCGAAAAGTGCATCGCCGGCAAATCCCCGAAGGACTTGCCGCACGCGCTAATCGAAGAGCCATGCTCCGCGGCGATGTTCAGCGTGTTGGTGGAGGGTCTTGCCGACCGCTTCGAGCCGGCGCTATGCGATGCCTACGCGCGGTTGTTCTCACAGGCGGTGGCGCACGTTTCGGGCGCCGAGGCGGGACAATTCATTTCCCGCTATGAGTTCGTGCGGCGCGTGCGTCCGGTGACAGCTGAACCGAAACTGGTGCTGGTGCTCTCCCGCGTAACCTTGGGCGCCGATGTCGCCGTTACCAGCGTGCTGCTGGATGCCGTAAAACGCCGGTTTCCCAAAGCACGGATCGCATTCGCCGGACCCCGCAAAAACTACGAGCTGTTCGCCGGCGATAAGCGGGTGGAACACGCGCGTGTGGATTATCCGCGTGGCAGCCTGCGCCAGCGCCTCGCCGCGGCGGAGCAGTTGCACGCGCTCGCGTCCGATGCGGATTGCCTGGTGGTCGATCCCGATTCGCGCCTCACGCAGCTTGGCCTTGTCCCAGTATGTCCCGAGGAGCGCTACCGTTTCTTTGAAAGCCGCGCGTACGGGGCGGATACCGGGCAATCCCTGCCCGATCTCGCCGCGCGATGGGCGCAGGAGACGTTCGGCGTTGAGGGCGCCAAGCCTCACATCGCTTTGGCCGAACCTATCAAGAGCCAGCCCGGCATCGCCATCAGCCTCGGCGTGGGCGAAAACCCGGCAAAGCGAATTCCCGATCCGTTCGAGGAGCGGCTGATCGCGCTTCTGGCCGTGCGCGGCCTGCCCGTCTGGATAGATAAAGGCGCGGGTGGCGCCGAAGCGGAACGTGTAGCGCAAGCCGTCGCCCGTTCGGGCGTCAAAGCAAATTTCTGGGAAGGTTCGTTTGCGGGCTTCGCCGCCATCATCGCGGGTAGTTCGCTCTACGTGGGCTATGATTCCGCCGGTCAGCACGTAGCCGCTGCCTGCGGCATTCCTATGATTAACATTTTCGCGGGGTCCCCGGCCCCGCGCATGTTTGAGCGCTGGCGGCCGGTGGGCCCGCGGTGCAATGTCATCCGGGTGGATGATCCCGAACCTCAGAAGACTCTGGCGCAGGTGCAAGCCGCGTTGGATTCGATTTCCACCGCGAGTAACTAATTGTTGCCCCCGCCGCGGCCTGCTCTTACCGGGGCCGGAGGCGCGCCGGTAGTCTTCAGCGGCGGGACACCGCTGGCCCCAACAGTCTGGTTGAACGCCGGCACATCCTTATCCATCACGCCCTTGTATTGAGTCTTGAACGCGTCCAACTGCCGTTCCAGATCGAGCACCAGCGCGGTGTCGGTTTCGGTAGGTCCGTAATCGCCGCTCCCGGCTACATCACCCGCGCCGTTGCCAATCTCTCCGCCCAGCCAGATCAGGTTCAAGTAGAGCTGATACTGCTCCGGGATAATACTTGTCGTCACTCATCATGTCCGATTCGGTGATCAGCTTCAGTTCGACCGCCTTTAACTTCTTGTCCATGCCGGTGATCGCCTGCAGCAGAGTCGCCTTATTCTCCGCGGTCTTTTCTTCGTCCTCAAGCTGTTTTCGCATCCATTCCAATTGGTTGGCCATGTCTGAAACGGAGCTGATATCATCGCGTACCTTGAGCTGCAGATGTGCAGCAGCCTGCAAATCGGCCTCGGTTCCATGCGAGCCCGGCGGCACGGCGACATGAAGGGGCTTGCTGACGCTCGCGCCATCCACCGTCATCTTCAACGTGTATTCGCCAGGCGCCAGCAGCGGTCCGTTGGCCGCGCCCTCGATGCCCCAATGGGTTACGGGGCGCGTGTCCTGCCCCTGGAAGCGCGGCTCCTCCCAAATGTGAGGATTCTCGGGGGGCGTGGTTCGCAATGCAATCAACCGCGGCCCTGCGTAGCGCAGATCCGCTGCGATGCGGTTCAGCCCGGCGTGGCCCGTCACGGGCGGGAGCTTGGATACCGGCGCACCCTTGGCATCGATTACTTCGAACTGCACTGGCGCCTTTGGAACCGCCGCCAGCTTGAAGCTGATTTCGGCGCTTGCGCTTCGCGGCTCACGGAATACAGGACGAGGCGCAACTAGTGAGACCGGCTCGGCGAACGAAGGCTCCATCATCCCCTGCTCCAGCGGCGTGATGTCGTGCATGATGTAAAACCCGCGGCCATAGGTCGCGACCACAACGTCGTGCGCCTGCTTCTGCACCACCACCCAGCTCACTGCGGCGTGCGGCAGCCCTTCTTCCAGCGGCTTCCAGTGCTGTCCATCGTCCAATGAATAGAACAGGTCGTGGCCGGTACCCACGAACAGCATACCCTTCTTGTTCGGATTCTCAGCGATGACGCGGGCGTAATCGAGCGGATGCCCCGTGGGCAGATCGCCATTGATCTTAGTCCACGTCTTGCCGAAATCGATAGTCTTGTAGACCCAGGGATCGCGATTGTCGGCCAGATGGAGATCGGCGCAGATGTACGCAGTGCCCGCGTCGAAATGCGATGGCTCGATCTTCGAAATCACAGCCATCGGCGGCAGCCCCGCGATGTTCTTCGTCACATCGGTCCAGTGCGGCGACGCGGCCAGCGAATCGCGCGTGTACCAGACTTTGCCGTCGTTGGTTCCAGCCCACACCAATCCGCGCTGGATCTGGGAAGGCGCGATGGCAAACACTACTTCGCCATAAAACTGTCCCAGGTTGTCGCCGACGATTCCACCCGACGAGACTACATACTTCGGATCGCGCGTCGAAAGATCTTCGCTGATCACCGACCAGCTTTGACCGGCGCTCGTGGTGCGGAAGATTACCTGGCAGCCGTAGTAGACCGCGTTGTGATCGAACGGATCCACCGCCAGCGGAGGCGTCCAATGGCAGCGGTACTTCGCTTTGTTCGGCTCCGAATCTAGCGTATGCAGCCACGGGCTGATGGAGCGGGCAACCTTGGTCTTCGCGTCATATCGAGTTACTTCGTTGGCGTAACAGGAGGCCCAGATGATATCCGTGTTCGTGAGATCCGGAAGCGTGAAACCGGATTCGCAGCCACCGAGGCCATGTTCCCAGGGCCCGACCGCCGCGCCGCCGAATCCACCGCGACCGCCTCCTCCGCGCCGGCCGGCTGCTGGGGCGCTCTGTCCGGGCACGTTTGCACCCTGTTCCTGCGTAGTGCTGAGACCGCGCATGGTGCCATCGTCCTGCATGTTGCCGTAGATCTTGTAGGGCACATCGTTATCGACTGCCACGTGGTACATCTGCCCGATCGGCAGAGTGACGCGGCGCCGGGTTTGCCCGTGATCCGTGGTCATGAACATGCCGCCGTCATCCGTCATGAGAATGCGGTTGGGATCGGTGGGGTCTATCCAGATGTCGTGCGTATCGCCGCCCCAACCAAGCGAGCGAAACGATTTACCGCCGTCGGTCGATCCCCAGAAACTACTGTTCGCGACGAAGACTTCATCCGGATTCTTCGGATTCACTCCCAGCTTGATGTAATATCCTGCGCGCCCGATCAATTCGCGCTGCCAGCTACCTTGCGACCAGTTCTGACCGCCATCGTCAGAACGCCAGATCGAGCCCTGATCCGCTGTTTGAATCAGCGCATACACCCGTTTCGAATTCGACGGTGCAGGGGCCACGTCGATCTTCCCAACTGGCGCATGCGGCAGACCGTGTCCTTCGAGGCGTGTCCAGTTCGCGCCGCCATCGTGCGTCACATAGACCGCGCTCGATGGTCCGCCGCTGAACATGGCATAGGTGTGCATTTCCACTTGCCACATGCCGGCGAAGAGCGTATTCGGATCGTTGGCGTCGATGTTCAGGCCCGAACAGCCGGTATTCGGATCGACGAACAACACACGGTTCCAGGTGCCGCCGCCATCGGTAGTCTTATAAACGCCGCGCTCCTGCTGCGGCCCGGTGGTGCGCCCCAGCGCGCAAACATATACGATGTTCGCGTCGGTGGGATGCACCACAATGCGGCCGATTCGCCCGGTCTCCGTCAGCCCCATGTGCTTCCACGTCGCGCCCGCATCGTTCGACTTGTAGATGCCGTCGCCCATCATGTCGGAATCGCGGATGGCCCATGCCTCGCCCGTCCCGGCCCAAACCTGCTTCGGATCGGAACGCGAAACCGCCAGCGCGCCGATCGCCTGTACGGGCATCGCATCGAATATCGGGGCCCAGGTGGCGCCTTTGTCCGTCGATTTCCAGACGCCGCCTGAGGCGGCGCCCGCGTAGTAGGTATCCAAATCGCCCACCACGCCCGAGGCTGCTGCGATGCGATTGCCTACCGCGGGACCCATGAAGCGAAACGAGAGGTCCTGCGGCAGCGCGGCGCCTCCGCCGCGGCCTCCGCGTTGGGCAAAGATAGGAGCGGCGGCGAAGAGAACGCCAATCGCACCGAGTGTAGTTAGGGTTCGTGTATTCATGGGGGCCTAGAAACGAACGCGCAGTCCAAACTCCATGTTCCGCGGCGTGTTGGCTTGGCCAGTGATCTGGCCAAACGTGGTCGGGCTGGTGAGGCTGAAGCTGGGATTGCTCGGCTGAAAATGATTCAAGACGTTCGTAAACGTAAAGAATAACATCATGCCGATGCGCTCCTTATATACGCCGATGTCTTTGATGACGTTGGCATCGAGATTCCAGGTGGGCAGGCCGCGCATATTCGCGCCGCCTCCGCAACTGGAATCGTAGCCAAGCACGCAAGGACGGAATTCTGAGAACACGGTGCCGGGGTTGGTGAACATGTTTAATCCCAGCGGCGCGCCATACGAACCATTCACTTTTTCTCCAACCGCGGTGTTTCCGTAAACAATGTTGGATCCGTTGACGCCCGTCGGATCGACATTGTAGTGCGCGGTCGTGCCGCCTGTGTAGGGCATGAATCCGACCGCATGTTGAGCGTTACTGCTGAAGAGGCTGATTCCGGGCGTGCCCACTTCACCGAACGCCTCATAGGTTCCACCAGCGTTGTCGTTATAGCCGATGGAGATGGGAGCGCCGCCCGCAGCCGTGAACAGAGGCGAAACCGTCCACCCGCCGAGGATGTGTCCGAGCACGCCGTGCTGAGCCTTGAAATACGGCTCCGTGTAGGAAATGGACAGGTTGTAGAGGAACTTGTAGTCATAGCCCTGTGGGCCGTAGTTAGCGCCGGGATCGAAGGGCGTCAACGGGGTAGTGCTGCTCGTGGCCTGAACGTTCGTCGCCGTACCCAGCGCGCGTCCCCAAGTAAAATTAGAGATCGCGGTCAGTCCGTGCCAGTTATTACTGCGCAAGGTGACGAACAGCGCGTTATAGTTTCCATAACCATAGCTGCCCACCAGGCCCGCCGCCGTTACCTGGCCCGTTGTTCCGCCGGCCACTGGCTGGCTCAACATGGTACGGCCTAAAGTCCAACTCGATAGCGCTCCCATCTTGTTCCACAAATCGGTTACGCCGGTTGCTTTGATGATGGAGCCATAGTTGACCGCAACCGCCTGGGTGCAACTCGCATAACCCTTGCAGAATGCCGAACCGCTGCCGCCTAGAGCAGCCTCGAAGAACGGCTGCGCAGTTACGACCGTTGGACTTGCCCCGCTAAAAAACATCTGCTGGTAGAGTTGAGCGTAGGCTTGGGAGAACGCCTGGCCGCCTAGCGTGGTCATATAGGGGACCGAATCCAGGTTAAACTCCATGAACTCGTTCCGCAAAATCTTCCCGATATATCCGACTTCGAGTTGCAGGTGGGAGTTCAATTCCCGCTGAACGGTCAACGTGAAGTTATCGGTGCGGTCGGGCTTTAGGTTTGTCGGGTCCAGACCGTAAGGATCGATGGTCTCCGGATTGCCGCCGACGCTGGGATAAAAGGGCTGAGAAAGGGTTGGAGACGCCGCCGGCAGCGGCGCAGTCAGACCGTCGTTGCCGATGCGGAACGCGGTGGCCGGCGTTGCCACGCCGTTGCCCGCGCATGTCCCGTTGCTCAGTGGGTTTTGGCAGACTACTCCTTGCAACAAGCCGGGGCCGAGCAGGGGAACCAGAACCAGATTGACGCCATTCAGGCGCCCGAAGATGCGTCCGTATCCGCCGCGGACCACGGTCTTGCCGCTGCCGAACAACTTACCCAGAATGCCATCGTTATAGTGGGGATTCCATGCGAAGGATACTTTGGGGCTGAATTCCGCATAGTAGGGATTGTAAGGGTATTTTTGACCGCTACCGATGTTTCCCACCAAACTGTAACCGATCGTTGGAGTATAGGAAGAGCCAGCCAGCGCGGACGCCTGGCGCTGGGCGATGAAATCCTTCGCGCTAATTGCCTGCCCATTGGAGTCCACTAATTCAACTTGCGATCCGTTTAGCTCATAAGGCGGCATCTCCAGGTTCCATCCCAAACCGTAAGTAAGAGTGAAGCTCGGCTTCATATGCCACGTGTCGTAGAAGTAGACGCTGTAATAGGGAATAACGTCTTTGTCGGTAGCGTTGGAACCTACCGGCTGCAGATTCAACTGGGGTCCTTTGCGCGTATACATCAACTGCGTAGCGGAGAGCATGCCGGTAACTTCGGCATACAGCGATTCGTAGTTGGAGTATCCGGATGAAGGGACTCCGGTAGGAATGTATTGTATGCTTGGCGACGACCAGTTAAAGCCGGCATTGGCGACTTCGTAGGTAATCGAATTGTTCACGCCGGCGCCGTTGTCCGAGCGCGAGTGGTAATCGAAATTCCGCTGGTAGGCGCCGCCGAAGCCGAAAAGGTGATTCCCCTTGAGCATGGTCAGGTCGTCGCGAATCTGTTTATCCTGTCCGTCCCAGAAGCGCTGGCGGATGGCCTGCGAATTGACCGTGTAAGGTATCAGGCCGGGCGTAGTCGCCGTACTTTCGCCGCCCAGATTCAACGCGCCCCCCAGCCCGGGAAGTTGGGGCTGGCCCGAAGCGTCCGACCACTGCCAGAAATTCCTCAGGTAGCTGAATACGAAGGTGTTGGTTGTGGAGGCATTGATGGTGGTGGTCATTCCAGTGGTCCAAACCGAAGGCTGCTGGGGCCGCGGGGCGGTGGCTGTCGGCGTCCCGAAGGTGTCGCCGGCGAGCGCGCCGCCGATATCGATCTGGTTCCCTGTCAAGCTAACCAGCTTATAGTCGCGGTAGGTGGCGTACCAATGCCACTTGTCGCCGAAATCGTGGTCGATGCGCGCCACGTAACTATTCGAGGTTTGCGGCTCGCGTATGCTCGCCAGAAATCCCTGCGTGTTGTATTGATCGCCGGCCGCCGACGGACTATTGGGCAGGGGTACTTGCTTACTCCACATCTGGCTGATAATCGGGTTAATGCCGATGCCTCGCGGGTCGCATGCGCCCGCCGGACAAGCCGCCGGCTGGTAAGTCACGCCGTTCACCGTCACAGCGTTCGGGTTCAGGTTATAGGGCACATACGCACCTGCCGAATTCGCCACCTGGATTACACCCGCGCGCATCAAAGCCGAGGGCACGGCCGCCGAAAAATTGAGCGTATTGGGAAACCGGAGACCTTCGTAATTGAAGAAGAAATACCACTTGCCGCCCAGAAAAGCCTTGGGAAGCAGCGGGCCTCCGATGGCGCCGCCGAAGCGGTCGCGATGGTTGGAAATGATTGGAGTGTAAGGCAGGGAAAGGCTTCCGAAGGTATACGGCGTGTGGTTGTTGCTCCAGGAATTGGCGGCCCCCACGGCCGTATCGAAATAGAACATATACGCCGAACCGTGGAACTGGTTCGACCCGCGCTTGGTCGCCATCTGGATCTGTCCACCGGACGAGTTGCTGAAGTCCGAAGTCTGGTTACTGACGGAAACTTTCAACTCCTCGATGCTCTCGATGGGAGTCGGAATCGCGCCCGAAGGAATTCCGCCGCCCTGGCTTCCTCCGAGACCGGAGTAATTGGTCTCATAAGTGATGACATTGCCGCCCATATCGTCGGTAACATTGGCGCCGTCGAGCTGATAAGTATTCAGGTCGCCGGTTGTTCCCGCCGTCTGACCAGTAGGCGTAGTGGCAGGTTGGAGCACGGCCATGGAGGTTACATCGCGGCCTAAATTCGGCAGGGTCAGCAGGGAGAGGCCGCTCAACGTGCCGCCGACCGTGGCGTTCATGGTCTGCAATTCGGCGCCGGCCGCGGCAGTAACTTCAACCGTAGTGGCGGTCGAACCCACTTTCAGGGTTGCATCGATAGTGAGAGTTTGGCCGATATTCACTCGCTGATTGTTTACTTGAAACGACGTGAAGCCGTCTTTAGTGAAGCTCAGATTGTAGTTCCCCGGATTTACCGGGGTGAAAGCATAGCGGCCTTCGTTATTGGTGACGGTAGCTTGAGCAACGTTGGTAGATGTGTCAACCAATCTTACTGCCGCTCCGGGGACGGCGGCGTGTTGTTCGTCCAACACTTGGCCGACGACCGTGCCGGCAGTGCTCGTTTGAGACCATGCGGGGGCTGCCGCCGCAAAAAGTAGCGCGCCGAAAACGCGGATGCGATTTGTCATGACGTCTCCTCAAGATTCCCGAAACTGCTACCAATTCACAAATGCGCGCAACAAAACGTTGCGCGTACCGTTAGTCGGGCTAACCCTGCCCGAAACTGTTCGCCGTTTCCTTCAAATCGATCAGGACCCTAAGAACCGCGCACGTTGGAAGCGCGCGGTTAATTCGCATTTAAATTTACCCCGAAGTATATGCCTGCGATTTGTCCCTGTCAAGGGAATTCCAGCTTCTGTTATGCCCAGATTTTAAAGAAGTTATTCTAAAGTTAGAATTTATCCCCCAATCGCACTTAATCGCTTCACTTACGGCTTGACAAGACCGGGTACTTCTGGCACTCTGTACTTTCCGCGAACCGCGCTGTGTGCGGAAGCGGCCGGCTAATGGCAACCATCAAGGAAGTGGCCGAGAAAGCGGGCGTCTCCGCCGCCACGGTCTCGTATGTCCTGAACGACTCGCGAAAGGTGCGCCCCGAAACCGAACAGCGCGTCCTCTGGGCGGCGAAGGAACTGGGCTATCTCCCGAATACTGCCGCGCGCAGTTTGGCGGTTGGCCGCAGTTCCATCCTCGGACTGATCGTCGCCGACATGTCCAACCCCTTCTTTCCAGAGGTTGCGAAATCCTTTCAGCTCGAGGCAAGCCTCTACGGACTCGAGACGCTCGTGATGGATGGAAATAAAGACCCACGCCGCACCCGCAACCTGGTGGAACGGCTGCTTGGTTTGCAGGTGCCTGGCATCGCGTTTCTCACCTCGCAGGTGGATCTTCCCGTGAAGGAATTCATGGCCAAGAAGGGAATCTGCGCGACATATCTGGGTTTCGGATCGGCCGGTCCCAAGATCGCGAATGTCGCGATTGAACAAAGGCAGGGCATCACGGAAGCGGTAAATCACCTGGCAGGTCTGGGCCATCGCAAGCTGGGGTTCATCGGCGGACCAGCGGACGGCGAATTCGCGCTACGGCGCAAGACGGCGTTCCTCGAAGCCGCGTCCGCCGCTGGCCTCGAAACGCGCGTCTTCGATTCCGATTTCACCGTGCAGGGCGGCTATTTCGGCTGCTCGCGCGTACTGGGAGGATTCGACGCTACCGCCATAATGGCCGCCAACGATCTGATGGCAATCGGCGCATTGCATTACGCATACGACCGCCAGATTGCGGTGCCCGCCGAGCTTTCCGTGATCGGTTTCGACAACATCGATTTTGCGCAATTCACTCAGCCGGCGTTGACCACGGTGGCGGTACCGCAGGCGGAAATCGGACGCCTGGCGTTCCAATCGCTCTGGAGCCTGATCAACGATTCGCCGGGCGCCGATTACGAGGTCAAAACGAATCTGGTGATTCGCCAGACCACCGCCGTGCCCTCCCATGCCGTATTGGCATCGCAATTAAAGAAGGAATCCTCATATGCATAGAGCCAGTGTTTGCCTCTGTTTGTTCGCGTCTTTAGGCGCAGCCGCCAATCTTGCCGGAACCTGGAAGTTCACGCCGCAGCCCAATCCGCAAGCGCCGCCGAACCGGCAGCCGCGCGAAATCGTCTACGTTTTCAAAGTGGATGGCGCGCACTTCATGGGAACCCTGGTGCAGAACGGCATGGCCGATATCCGCAATGGCGCGATCGACGGAAGCCACCTAACCTTTGACCGCTTCGATGCCAGCGGCCGCACGACGCCTTATAAAGGCGAACTCGCGGGCGACGAATTGACCGTGCAGTTGGTCAATCCGCCTGCCCCAGTGCCCGGGCGCGGAGGACGCGGACCGCAAGGTCCCACCGTGCTCAAGAAGGTCTCCGAGGACACCGAATACAAAGTCGCGCCCGCGTTGGCGCATAAGCCGCTGCCGCCCTTCAAAGCGATCCCCGCGAACGGCTACGCGAAGACCCCGCCCATGGGCTGGAACAGTTGGAACAAATTCGCCAGCAAAGTAGACGACGCCTCCGTGCGTGGCATGGCCGACGCCATCGTCTCCACCGGCATGCGCGATGCGGGCTATATCTATGTCAATATCGACGACACGTGGGAAGCCAAAGAGCGCGATAAAGACGGCAACATCACGACCAACGAAAAATTTCCCAACATGAAGGCCCTTGCCGATTACATCCACTCAAAGGGCCTCAAACTCGGGATTTATTCCGGCCCCGGTCCCCGCACATGCGCCGGTTATCTCGCCAGCTACGGCCATGAAGAGCAGGATGCGAAGACGTGGGCGGCATGGGGCATCGATTACCTGAAATACGATTGGTGCAGCGCGTCGGAGGTCTACCATCCCGAAGAGTTGAAAGCCGCATATGAGAAGATGGGGCTCGCTCTGCGCGCCGCCAAGCGCCCAATGATTTTCAGCCTGTGCGAGTACGGATGGCAGGATGTGGGCGAATGGGGCGCGGCTGCCGGCGGCAATCTCTGGCGCACCACGGGCGATATCAGCGACCATTGGTGGTCAATGTCGAGCCTGGGCTTCGACAATCAGACCGGTCGCGAGAAGTTCGCCGGCCCCGGCCATTGGAACGATCCCGACATGCTGGAGATCGGCAACGGAGGCATGACGGATACCGAATACCGCACCCACATGAGCCTCTGGGCGTTGCTGGCGGCGCCGCTACTGGCCGGCAATGACATCCGCAACATGACGGACGCCACCAAGGAAATCCTCATGAACAAAGAGGTGATCGCCATCGATCAGGATCGCGAGGGCGTACAAGGCGTCGCCGTGCGCAAGGAGGGTGAGTGCACGCTCGCGCCTCAGAATCGCCCGGCAATGCAGATCGCCTGCCGTGAGGTCTGGAAGAAGCAACTGGCAAATGGAGTCGCCGTAGGATTATTTAATCGTGGCGAGGAGCCTGCGAAGATGTCGGTGAAGTGGAGCGAAGTCGGCGTGGATAAGAAGAACCCCAAAGTGCGCGACTTGTGGGCGCATAAAGATGTTGAAGCCGCCAGCGAGTTCAGCGCCGATGTGCCGGCGCATGGCGTAGTGATGGTGACGGTCCGCTAGATTCGTGTGGGCGGGTTCGCTTACTCATTCGTCAGCCGCACCACGATCGAAATTCTCCGGTTGCGCGGGTTCTCGGGCGCCGCAGGCTCGAGCAGCTTTTGATCGGCAAAGCCGCGCACTTCCACAATGCGTTCTGGCGGTACGCCGCCGGAGCAGAGCAGGCGGCGCGCGGCGTTGGCTCGGTCGGTAGAAAGTTCCCAATTGCTGTAGCCCCGTTCGGGCCGCGCGTTTCGGTATGGCGACGAATCGGTATGGCCTTCCACCACAATCGAGTTCGGCATGCGGACTAGCTGGTCGGCGAGCACGTTCAAGAGATTCTGACCTGTCGCCGTAGGCTCTGCGCTGCCGGTTACGAAGAACATTCCCTCTTCGTTCTCCAGCAAATCGATGCGCAGACCTTCACCGGTAACGCTCAGCTTCACATGTTCGCCGAGCTTGTCGAAGCCGGGCATTGCGCGCAGCGCCTGCTCAATCATTTGTTGCATATTGGCGGCTGCCTGCCGGTTTACCGGCAGCCCTTCTCCCGCGCCTGCGGGACCGGCGCCGGACACGCGCGCATGTCCGCGCGGATCGCGAAAATATCCCGCCACGGAGCGCTTCACCGCCGCGCTGGCGTTCATCATCCAGAGAACGATGAAGAGCGCCATCAATGCCGTAACGAAATCGGCATATGCCACCTTCCACGCCCCGCTCCTGGCGCGGCGATGCATGGGCGGAGCCGCTTTCACAACCGTCTCATAACTCGACCGCCACGGCCGCGTCCTTGGCGCCTTTGGATGCCGTTTGCGCAGCTTGTTCAGGCGAGAGCGGTATCTTGGCATCGCGGCGAATGGCCGTTTCCAACTCTAGGAACGTCGGGCGGAGGTCCACCGGAATGGAGCGGCGCGCATATTCCACCGCGAGAATGGGCGCCGCCCCACGGGCATAGGCAACAATCGCCGTGCCAATCACCCGCAGGAACTGCGCGCGTTCCTCGATATTGGTTTCGAGCCGCGAGGCCAGCGGCCCTACCACCCCGTAGCACAGCAGGATTCCGATGAATGTACCCACCAGCGCAGCGGCTACCTTCTGTCCGATGGCCTCCGGTGCGCCGCCTATGGAACTCATCGTGATAACCACGCCGAGAACCGCCGCCACGATTCCCAAGCCGGGGAGCGCCTCTGCGACGGCGCCGAGCGCGCCCGCCGGCTCGTGGTCTCCGCGCCTCTGGACTTCGATGTCGAGATCCATCAACCGATCCAATTCGTTGGCATCGGTGACGCCGATCACCACCATCCGCATGGAATCGCAGAAAAAGTGGCGTAGGCCCTCGTCACGCATAAACCCGGGATATTTCGAAAAGATACGGCTCGATTTCGGGTTCTCGATCTCTTCCTCCAAGGCCATCGTGCCGGCTCGCTGCCCATATCCAAAGATTTCGTAAAGCATGACGAGATGGCGGATCAGCGCCGGCCGGGTGAGACTTGGCGCGCGCAGGGCGCCGCGCGCAGCGGATGCCATCTTGCGAATGACGCGTAGCGGGTTGGCAACGATGGTAATGCCGGCCGCCGCGCCCACCACGATGAGAATCTCCGCGGGCTGTACCAGAAGATACAGATTCCCCTGCTCGAGGAGATAACCTCCCAAGACCGCTAAGAACACGATTAATATTCCGGCGATTGCCAGCATGTAGGGCTCGAATGGTCTGGTTCGAATTTTCTTATCGACGGGAATGCCGGACGCTTGAATATTTTCCGGCGAGGAATGTCGAGAAGCTGCCATGTGCTCCGACTAAACTTTGAAAACGCACCTGAGTGGGATAATCCAAAGGAGAAAAAGACATGAAATACATTTTGATGATGCATTGCCCAAGGAATGGCTACGATTCGCTTGCGTCCTGGCCGAAAGAGGATTTCAAGGCGCACATCGGGTTCATGATGGGCTTAAATAAGACTCTTCGCGAAAAGGGAGAATTGGTTTCCGCCGAAGGCTTGGCCAGCCCGCAGGAGGCGAAACTCGTTCGGGCAGGCAAGGATGGCGCGCCTATCACTGACGGCGTCTTTCCCGAGGCCAAGGAGTTCCTCGCGGGCTACTGGATCGTCGATGTGGAGAGCTCCGAGCGAGCCTATGCCATTGCAGCGCGGGCCTCGGCTGCACCGGGGCCGGGAGGCGCCCCGATGAACATGTCTATTGAAGTGCGGCAAGTGATGAGCGGGCCCCCTGACGAATTCTTCCAATGAGCCGCGCGTTGGACGCCGACGCCGAGCGACTGCTGCGCGAATTAGCCCCGCAGGCGCTCGGCGCGGTGATGCGCCGGTTCCGCGATTTCGCCGCCGCCGAGGATGCGGTACAGGAGGCGTTATTCGCCGCAGCGCTTAAGTGGCCGGACGAGGGTGTTCCGGCTAATCCCCGCGCGTGGCTGATTCAAGTCGCCTCCAGCCGCATGATCGATCACATGCGCAGCGAGATGGCCAGGCGCCGCCGCGAGTCTGAGGTCGCCATACATCCGGATCAGGCCGCGCCCGCGTTCGGAAATGAGAGCGAAAGCGGTGAGGACGATGCACTGATGTTGCTCTTCATGTGCTGCCACGAGTCTCTTACGCCGTCATCGGCCATTGCACTGACATTGCGCGCCGTGGGTGGCTTGACCACCCTGGAGATCGCCAGAGCGTTTATGGTCCCGGAGGCGACCATGGCGCAGCGGATCAGCCGCGCCAAGAGTGGCATCAAAGCTTCGGGCGCGCCGTTCCGTTTGCCCACTATGGAGCAACGGCCGGAACGCTTGCGCGTTGTGCTGCACGTGCTCTATCTGATCTTCAACGAGGGCTACGTGACGAGCGGCGGCGCGCATTTGCAGAGGGGCGAACTGGCGCAGGAGGCGATCCGACTGGCGCGGATGCTTCACCGTTCGCTGCCGGACGATGCGGAAGCGGCCGGGTTGCTGGCGCTCATGTTGTTGACCGATGCGCGCCGATGCGCGCGAACCGGCCCAGATGGCGAATTGATTCCGCTCACGAAACAGGATCGCTCTCTATGGGATCAGGCCAAGATCTCGGAAGGTGTCGCCATTCTCACGGCAGCGCTCGCAAAGGGGTCGGTGGGCGACTACCAACTACAGGCCGCTATCGGCGCGGTTCACGATGAAGCCCAGCGGGCCGAAGACACGGATTGGCCGCAGATCCTGGCGCTCTACGATCTGCTGAAGCGAATGTCGCCCAATCCTATGGTGATGCTCAACCATGCGGTCGCCGCCGCCATGGTACACGGACCGCCAGCCGGACTCGATCTGCTGAATGCGCTCGATAACGACGGCCGCCTATCCGACCATCATCGACTCGACGCGGTCCGCGCGCACTTGTACGAGATGGCGGGAGAGCGGGAAGCCGCAATAGCCCACTATCGCGCCGCCGCCAACCGGACGGCGAGCCTGCCGGAGAGAAATTATCTACTGACTCAGGCCGCGAGGCTGAGGGAAAGCTAAACGCGAAGACAGGATGAGCCGTGCCGGAATGAGCATTCGGCGCGCGGATTCCCGGCGCTGTGTTTAATTCCCAGGATTCGTCGCCGGTTCGGCCGGCAGCGAAACCCGATTCCAATCGGGCGGCTCGACGCCGAGCAGATTGTGGACGAAGTAATCGTCGCGATAGTGCTCGCTGCCAAGAATGCCGACGCCGTGATTCTGCCCGGGGATGTAGAGCATGTCGAAATGCTTGTGCGCCTTGACCAGCGCATTCACCACCTGCAGCGAGGATGCGGGATCGACGTTGGTATCCATCTCGCCGACGATGATCAGCGCTTTGCCCTTGCAGGCGGTAGGCGTTATCGACGTTGGAGGATTCGGCATATTGCGGGCCGAGCGGCCAGCCCATCCACTGCTCGTTCCACCACATCTTGTCCATGCGGTTGTCGTGGCAGCCGCTGTTGGTGACGACGACCTTGTAGAACTCGGGATGGAACAGCATGCCGCCCAGCGAGTTCTGCCCGCCGGCGGAGGTGCCGAAGATGCCGACGCGCGTGATGTCGTACCAGGGATATTTCGCGGCGGCGGCCTTGTGCCACAGGATGCGGTCGGGGAATCCGGCGTCGCCGAGATTCTTCCAGGCGACGTCGTGGAAGGCCTTGGAGCGGTTGCTGGTGCCCATGCCGTCGATGTGCACCACGATGAAGCCGAGCTCGGCCAGCGCCTGGTCGGCGGACACCGCGCTGAAGGTCTTGGGCACGAACGAGCCCTGCGGGCCGGCGTAGATGTTTTCGATCACCGGATACTTCTTCGCGGGATCGAAGTTCAGTCGGCTTGATGATGGTGCCCCAGATGTCGGTCTTGCCGTCGCGGCCCTTGGCCACGAAGACCTCGGGGAACTTGAATCCGGCGGCCAGCAGCGCCGAGGCGTCGCCCTTGTCGAGATCCATGACGACCTTCTGGTCTGTCGGTGCGGCGAAGCTGCGCACTGCGGCGGCAGATCCACGCGCTGCCAGGTATCGACGTAGTACTTGCGGTCGTGCGAGAAGGTCACGGTGTGCGTGCCGTCGGCGTCGGTGAGCTTGGTCAGGCCGGTGCCGTCGAAATTGATGCGGTAATACTGCGTGAAATAGGGATCCTGGCCGGGAATCATGCCGCCGGCTTCGAACCAGATCTGGCGCTTGTCTTCGTCGACGCAATCGACATTGCGCACCAGCCAGTCGCCCTTGGTGATCTGGTTCTTCACCTTGCCGGTGACGCCGTCGTAGAGATAGAGATGCTCCCAGCCATCGCGCTCGGAGGCCCAGATGATTTCCTTGCCGTCGTTGACATCGTGGCGGTAGCGGCGGCCCGCGGAGAGGCCCGGGCCGAGAGGTTGTAGTAGAAGAATGTCTTGCGTTTCTTCGTCGATCAGCGGGCGCGCCTTGCCGGTCTGCGCGTCCACTTCGATGACGCGGTAGACCTGATGCCCGCGCTGGTTGTACTCGAAGGTGAAGCGCGCGGCTGTCCTTCCACCAGACCGGCGCGCGTGATGTCGTAGGGATTCGGGAACAGCGCGTGGTCGATCTCGATTTCCTTCTTGGTCGCGATGTCGAACAGCGCCGGATACGCGATATCCAGCGCGTCGCCCGGCTTGCGGTACATGCCGAGATGCCGCTGGGCAGGTGGTCGTGAAGTGTTTCGGCTGAACCTGATCGGCGGGCGAGGATTCGATGTAGTGCACCTGCGCGGTCATAGCCGGGGCGCGTGTGATACGCGGCCAGCTTCTTCGAATCGGGCGACCATGCGACGGAGCGCAGCGTGTAGTAGTTGCCCTCCGAGCCATCGAAGCTGAGCGGAGTGGCCGGCTCGTTCGAGCCGGTACGGGCGCAGGAAGACGTTGTAGTTTTCGATCACGGCCATCCCACTTGCCGTCGAAAGAGCGGCAGGAGGGAGTTTCAGCCGCATTGGCCGCTGCCGCTCCACGTCCGCCGCGCCCGGCGCGTCCACCGCCTTGCGCCGCCGGTGGGCCCTGCGGGGCTGGCGCACAGCCGGTCTGTCCGCGTCCGGCAGCGCCACCACCGCCGCCAGCCTGCGGGAAGGGCTGATACTCAAGACCGTCCACCGGGTCGCCGCCGTTTTCTTCGGAGACGTAGGGTGCGGGCTCTTCTTCGACTTCGGGCGACCGGCCGCCGCGTCCCGCCGCAACCGTAGGTATAGCCTTGCCTTTGGAGCACGTGTAATCGGTTAGCGAGCACGTGTACATGAAGCCGCTCGCGCCGAATTCAATGGAGCGTTCGTTATCGAGGAACGTGAGCGGGCTGGTTGTGGGCGCGGCGCCGCGTGCAGCGCCCCCGCCCCGTCCGCCCGGCGCCGCGGCGAAGGGCAATGCCAGCGCGGTGTAGTGGCCGCCCGTTGCGGTGTTGATCGCGGACGCGAGTTTCTCCTGATCGAAAGCGGGCTTCTTGGTTCCAGTGGCGGCATCTACAAGGACAAATTCGCTTCCGCCCTTGACGCCGCGCGCATACCAGAAATGGTCGCTCTCGCCGATCCACGTCGGCGTGCGGGGCTCGTTGACGACGAGGCCCTGTGCTTTGGTTCGCAGCGATTGGCCGCGCTCGTAGTCGGCCAGCGTGCCTTGGGCGAGCGCAGCGGCGATGGCAAAGTTGGATAGAACTGCGGCCGAAAGGGCCCGGAGGAAGATGCGACGGTTTCGAGTCATGAGACGCTCCTGCTGAGTTGCACGTCGTTTAATCGATTAAACGCTTGGTGGAAGCATACAATGTGGCGGGCTCGGGGGTCAAGTTTAAACGTGGCGTGCGCTGCTGGTTCGCCCGCGTAAGTAAAATCAAAGTTACAAAGATCTTTAGACCGGAAACCGGCCAAGTCGCAGAATTGTTTGTCTCTCGGCCGCGCAACCAAAGTTCCAGAGCGCAGGCTCCGATGATGAGATCGCCTCAGCAGGTGTGGCAGCATATGAGAACGAGATCCGGGATTGCAGAGAGCTCCCGGTCGATATTGCAAGAGAAAAGGAGACGAGCATGCGCCGTTTTTCGCGTCGCGATTGGATCAAAGGCAGCCTGGCGGTTCCCGCAACGGCCGCGGCCGGCATAGCTGGGTCCTCGGATCAGACGGACACGGCTCCCGGCAGAGTTCCGGCCGCGAGTGGTCTCCGTGAGCGTCTGCTGCTCGACTTCGGCTGGCGTTTCCACTTCGGCCACGCCAACGACGCCACCAAGGATTTCGGCTTTGGCCAGGGTAGGTCGGGTGGTTTCCAGAAGACCGGCGGCTTCCTTTCGCCGAGCAGCCTGGCCTACGACGATAGCGACTGGAAACCTGTCGATCTGCCGCACGACTGGGCCATTGAACTGCCTTTCAAGAACAACCCTGCCCTGGCAAGCAAGGGATCCTACCCGTTAGGCCGCGATTACCCGGAGACCAGCGTCGGGTGGTACCGCCGCGTATTCGATCTTCCTGGCTCCGATGCGGGGCGGCGCATCTCAATCGAATTCGACAGCGCGTACCGCGAGACCATGGTGGTGTTTAACGGCAACTACATTGGCAGTCACGGCGGCGGCTACGACTCCTTCGACTTCGACCTGACCGATTTCGCGTTGCCCGGCGCTCCCAACGTTCTGTTGGTCCGGGTGGACGCCACGTTGAGCGACGGCTGGTTCTACGAGGGCGCGGGCATCTATCGCCACGTGTGGCTGATCAAGACTGCTCCAGTGCATGTCAAGAAGTGGGGTACGCTGGCGGCGGCGAAGGTCCGGCCAGGAGAGGCCAACGTTACGATCCGGACGGAAGTCGAGAACCACGGAAAAGCTTCGTCGAATGTCCGTGTGACCTCGACCATCCTGGATCCCTCGGGAAAGGAGCTCGCCAAGACGGCTACCCTTGCGGCGCAGATTGGTGTTCTGGGCGAGCACACCTATGAGCAGAAGGTCACGGTACGGCAGCCGGCGCTCTGGTCGCTGGAGCAGCGCAACCTCTATAAACTGATCACCGAGGTTGAATCCGCGTCCACGGTCACCGACCGCTATGAGTCGCGCTTCGGCATCCGCGACCTGAAATTCGATCCAAACGAGGGCTTCCTGCTCAATGGAAAATCCGTAAAGGTGAAGGGTACATGCAACCACCAGGATCACGCCGGAGTCGGTGTGGCGCTGCCGGACGCTATGCAGCACTTTCGCGTGCGAAAGCTTCAGGAGATGGGCTGCAACGCCATCCGCACCTCACATAACCCGCCAACCCCCGAACTGCTGGACGCCTGCGACGAGCTCGGGATGCTGGTGCTTGACGAAACCCGGATGCTCTCGTCGAATCCGGAAGGGCTGGCGCAATTCGAGAATATGATACGTCGCGACCGCAATCACCCAAGCGTCTTCATCTGGTCAATGGGCAATGAAGAAAGTGTATCCATTACGGAGACGGGATTGAAGATACTGACCACCATGAAGGCTACGGCGCTGAAACACGACGACTCGAGGCCGATTTCGATCGCGCCGCCGCCTGCTGGCGATTACATGGGCAAAGGCGGACTCGCGGTCTGTGACGTGATGGGTTACAACTACGCAGACCCGCAAGCTGAAGCCTGGCACAAAAACAACCCCAAGTTTGCGATTATTGGGACGGAGAACGTCAGCGCAGTCGGAACGCGCGGTCAGTATGTGACCGATCGGGCTAAAGGCACGGTCAGCTCCTACGATCCGTACACTACCACCGGGCGCGCTTCGGCCGAAGGCTGGTGGCGCTTCGTCAGCGCACGGCCGTACATCTCCGGTGGGTTCGTGTGGACCGGGTTCGACTACCGCGGCGAACCGTCACCGTACCAGTGGCCGAATGTCAGCTCCCAATATGGAGTCCTCGATACCTGCGGCTTTCCCAAGGACACCTTCTACTACTACCAATCATGGTGGACCAACAAAGCGGTGTTGCACCTCTTCCCGCACTGGAACTGGCCCGAGCTCGAAGGTCAGGAGATCGTGGTATGGGTTCACTCTAACCTGGATCGCGTGGAGTTGTTCCACAACGGGCAGAGCCTGGGAGCCAAGGACATGCAGAAGGATCAGCACCTTGCCTGGACCGTCAGATACGCGCCGGGCACAATAGAAGCGCGCGGGTTCAAGGACGGCAGGCAGGTGCTGACTGCGAAGCGCGAGACCACCGGCGCTCCGGCGAAGCTGACACTGCAGCCCGTCCGCGCGGAGATCAACGCCGACGGCGAGGATGTTGCCATTTGCGTGGTCGAAGTCCAGGATGCGCAGGGCCGCGTTGTTCCTATCACGGAGAACGATATCGCCTTTGAAGTGACCGGGCAGGGCAATTTGATAGGCGCTGGCAACGGCGATCCGACGAATCACCAGCCCGATTCGGGCCCGAACCGGAAGGCCTTCGCGGGACTCTGCATGGCCATCGTTCAGTCGAGCAAGACTGCAGGCGCCATAAAAGTCGAAGCGACATCGCCGGGGCTAGTCTCTGCTGTCGCGGTCATCACCAGCAACTCAGTGAAACTTCGCCCGCAGGTAGCGACCTGGGATCGCGAGGTTCCTACGGGAGCCGGCCTCACGGGCCTGTGGCGTCCGATCGCTCCTATCGGGGCGGGGCTGACCGCTAACCCTATGGCGCTGGCAGCCGGTAACATCGATTCGGTGTATACATTCCGTCAAAACGGCAATGCGTTGACCGGGTCGGTTGAAGCCTCCGGTGGTGGCGGCTTCGGCCCGGGTGGCGCGGCCGTGGGCGGACCGATCGAGGACGGCAAGATCGACGGATCCAGTATCTCGTTCCATGTAGGAACCGCGATCTACACTGGCGTTATCAAGGGGGAACAGATTGAATTGACGCGGGGCGCGCCAGCCGGCCGAGGCGGACGTGGCGGCGGACAGCCTTCCGCGCCAGACGCGGGACTGCGCCCAGCGATCGGACCGCCGCCCAATGGAACTGACCCGTCCTTTGGCGCCGGAGGTGGCGGCCGAGGAGGCCCGCAGGGACCCGCGCCTATCGTGCTGCGACGGGCCAGCCGGTGACTTTCAAGCAGCGAGAGGTCATAGCCGTTCTGTCGCAACGAGGGCCGAGTGTACGTCGCCCTGCTCCAACTTAAAAACCCGCTCCATCAAGATCCACTTCTCCCCAGGCTTCGCTTCCGGCAGCGGCTTCTGGAACTTCCACATGAGCCGCTCCCACTCCTGCACCTGGGGGTTCGCGCGGTCCGCCTCGGCCTTCGCATCGAACGAGAAACGCTCGTTCACTTCCATGATCATGAACATGCGCGTGCCAAGGAGGTAAATTTCCATGTCCTCGATGCCCGAATCGCGAATGCTTTGCGTGATCTCCGGCCAAACCCGCTCATGATGCCGCCGGTATTCGGCGATCAGCTCCGGGGCGTCTTTCAGGTCGAGCGTCAGACAGTAGCGCCGGTTCATGCCGCTTGCGCCTCCGGTTCGATTTCTTCCGGTATCGATCCCTTCGCGGCGTAATACCAGATGTATAGGTAACAGAGCAGCGGCAAGCCGAAAGCGATGCGGATGTTCGTCAGGTCCGAAACGTACCCCATTAGCGCGGGGAAGACCGCGCCGCCGATGATCGCCATAACCAGGAGCGACGAGCCAAGCTTCGTGTACGGCCCGAGTCCCTTGATGCCGAGCGCGAAGATGGTGGGGAACATGATCGAGTGGAAGAATCCGATCAGCACCAGGCCCCAAACCGGGATCGTGCCCGATGCGAACATGGCCAGGCACGCGGCCAGGAAAGCGCAACCGGCGAAGAGACTGAGCAGGCGCGGCGCCGGCACGTACTTCATGAGAAACGATCCGGCAAAACGGCCGATCATGAAGCCGATCCAGTGATACTGCAAGTAAATAGACGCATCCTTATCCTGCAATCCGGGAATCATGCGCTCCGAAAATCGGATGATGAAGCTTCCCACGCCTACCTGCGCGCCCACGTAAGCGAACTGCGCAATCACGCCCTTCGCCAGATGCTTGTGCCGCAGCGCGCCACCCAGCTTTGGATGAGCGCTCAATTTTCCGGCGACTTCGCGCTTCGTCTCCGGCAAAGCCATCAAGCCAATCACCACCGCGACCAGCACGAATACCGCGGCAATCACTACGTACGGTCCGATGACATTGTGCACCTCTTCCGCCGCGGCCGCGCCCGGACGCGTATTCGTCAAAATGAACGCCGCGCCGATATAGGGCGTCGCCACCGCGCCCACCGCGTTGAACGACTGCGCCAGATTCAACCGCCGTTCCGAGCTTTCCGCCGGGCCCAGAATGGTCACATACGGATTCGCCGCCACTTCGAGAAAGCTCTGTCCGCAGGCCATTACGAAAAGCGCGCAGAGAAAGAATTCGTACGAAAGCGCATTTGCCGAAGGAATAAAAAGCAGCGCCCCAGTGGCGCAGATCATCAGCCCGCTAAGAATTCCCTTCTTATAACCGATGCGCTCCATAAGCCATCCGGCGGGCAGCGCCGCCAGGAAATACCCGCCGAAGAAGGCCGCCTGAATGAGTGAGGATTGCAGGTCCGTTAACTGGAACGCTTTCTTGAAGTGCGGAATCAGAACGTCGTTGAGGTTAACCCCGAACGCCCAGAGAAAAAAAAGGCTGGTGATGAGAATGAACGGTGCCAGATACTTTGGTTCGGTGAGAGGGACGTTCGTCGTCGTCGACATGTTATCCGTTCGGCGCTTTACGAGAGCGCCCGGTCGAGATGCACGTAGCCGCCATCCACATAGAGGTGTTGGCCGGTGATGTGGCCGGCCTGGCTCGACATCAGGAACAACGCCATGGCTGCAATGTCTTCCGGCGTGGTCATGCGCTTGCCAAGGGGAATGCGGGATACGATTTCATTGAGCTTCGCTTCAGGCTCCGGAAACTTCGCGATCCAATTCTTGTACATCGGCGTCCACACCTCGGCCGGAAGTACGGCGTTAACGCGAATCTCATATGGCAGCAGTTCGATCGCCCACTCTCGCGTCAGCGCCAGAATCGCGCCCTTCGACGATGCGTAACCCGACGTGCCGCCTTGCCCCGTGACCGCCGTCTTCGATGCGATGTTGACGATCGCGCCGCGCGCGTGCTTGAGCGAAGGCAATGCGTAGTGAGCCAGATTGTAATAGTGCAGCAGGTTGCGCTCGATCGATTTCACGTAGGCCTCGGGGCTGCCATTCTCCAGCCCCACGCCATCGTTAGCCCCGCGTTATTGACCAGGACGTCGAGGCGGCCGCAACGGTCGAGTGTCTCTTCAACTACGCGCCTGCAGGCCTCGACGGACATCAGATCGGCGACGATCGAGTGAGCTTGCCCGCCGTTCTTCTTCACGTTGCATTCCACTTCGTGCGCGGTCTCGGCGCATTTATCGGCAATCACGGCCACCGCGCCTTCGCGCGCCGCGCCGGTAACGATTGCGGCGCCGATCCCGCTCGCGCCTCCCGTGACGACGATTACTTTGTCTTTAAGCTGTAAATCCATACTGTACTTTCAGGCGATGGAGCGATCGAATGGTCAACGCGCGCCTCATGCATCAGCCTCGAAGGTTGAAGAACCCGCCATCCAGCGGATAGTCGCACCCGGTAATGAAGGATGCGGCATCGGAACAGAGGTAGAGTGCGAGCATGGCGACCTCCTCGGGTTTGCCCATCCGCCCGATGGGCTGGGCGGCCGAAAGCACCTTGTACATTTCCTCCTCGCGTCCGGGGTAAGTATTACGCAGGTAGCCGTCCACAAACGGCGTGTGCACGCGCGCGGGCGAGATGCAGTTGCAGCGGACGTTATGCTTCAGAAAATCGCGCGCGACGGAGATACGTCATGGCGATCACCGCGCCCTTGCTGGTGGAATAGGCGAAACGATCGGGTATGCCGGACGACCCCGCGATCGACGCCATATTCAGGATCACGCCGCCGCCCGTATCGCGCATGTGCCCGACCACGGCTTTCGTCGCATGAAAATAGCTGCTCACATTGACGCGCATCACCCGCTCGAAATCGGCGGCGGAAGTGGTTTCCACGGTGCCGATATTCGCCATGCCGACGTTGTTAACCAGAATGTCTAGCCGCCTCCGTCCAATGATGCCGCTCAAAACCTGCGTGGCGCTCGATTCGTCCGCCAAATCGCACGCATGCGCCGACGCGTTGCCTCCCGCGGCGGCGATCTCGCGGGCCGCCTCTTCGGCGCGCTCGATGCTGAGATCGAGAATGTGCACGGAGGCGCCGGCCGCCGCGAAAGTTCGCGCGATAGCTAACCCGATGCCGCTCGCTCCGCCGGTTACAGCGGCAGTCTTACCGTCCAGTCGTAGGGTGGGTGATGGAGTCATGGAATGGTGGCGCTGTTGCAGTATAGATTGCGTCTGGAAGCGCTGTCAACCTTAACTTTACCGTAAAAGAAGCGGATCTGGCTTCCTTTCGCTCTCGTATTGCCAAGCGCCCTATTGACGCCGCGACCCCAGGTGGAATTGCGCAACCGCATGTTCCACCAGGCGGCGCAGTTCCTTGATCGGTTCGGGATTGTCGTCCACCTGCAGACGCAGCACTACATCGTTGTGCAGCCACACGCCGCCATTCTTTTTCACGATGAGCATCGCCGCCGATTGCATTCCACGCTTATCGCCGCCCGCCTTCTGGCCGCCATCGAGAGCCGCCAGCAGCCGCAGTGAAAGATGTCCGGTGGTGTTCTCGAACCCCGCCACCATCCCGTTGACCACGTCTTCGCCCGCCAGAATATTGCCCTGCGCCGTGCAGTATTTCCCACCCTTATTACCGGCCCACGGCGTTGCCTTCGGCCCGGTGAACGCCGCGTATTCGCCACTGGCGTTCATCACCGCGAACTGGCGGCCCGCTTTGCTCCACTCCTCGGGCCGGGGATCGGGATCGGTATCCTGGATGAACTTGACGATCTTATCTGGCGCGTAGCCGAGTTTCAACAGGGACAGCGCCTGCGGGCCATAGCTGACGTCCACGATGGCCTGCGTGGCCGCTACGCCCACTCCGGCTTCGCCCCACAGCACCCCATTCCCAACCGAAAACACCCGCGATTGCACCGCCGCGCCGATCTCGCCGGTCGCGGGATCGTAACCCAGAATCGAGAACGTCGCCACCGGACTCCAAAGCTCCCGCGGGATTTGCTGCTTGTCGCCCTGCTGTGCCAACCCGGCAGCCGTCAAAGCAATTGCCGCCGACGTAATTCCGATAATCTTTACGCGCATTCCGAAAGCATATCGCAACCGCCACTGCGAAACTCGCGAGCGCTTTGAGCGCGCAGACCCACCGCCGCCCTGTGCGATAATCGCCCCATGATTTTCCGCTCTCCCGGGTTTTTCGCCTTGATATTCGCCGTCGGCGCAACGGTGGTCGCCACCGCTCAGACACAGCCTCCGCGCAACGGACAGCGCGTCCATCGCCTCCTGATCCGTCACGCCACGGTGATCGATGGCAACGGCACACCGGCCCGCGGACCGCTCGATATCGTGGTCGAAAACAATCTGATCCAGCAGGTGACCCCGCGCGCGAACGTACAGGCGGACGCCGTGATCGACGCTACAGGAAAGTACGTACTGCCCGGGCTGATCAACGCTCACGCGCACCTGCAGGAAGAGCGCGGCGGCAAGCCGCAGCCGATCGAATACGAGCTCAATATCTGGCTCGCCTGCGGCATCACTACGCATTCGCGACGTGGGCAGCGACACGCCTCGCGCGCTCGAGCTGCGCAGCAGAGCGCCGAAGGCGAGATCGCCGCGCCGCGCATCTTCGTTTATCCCATGTTCGGCCGCAACGCGAAGACGCCCGAGGAGGCGCGCGCCCGCGTTCGCTCGCTCAAGCAGATGGGCGCGGACGGCATCAAGATCCTCGGCATCGATCGCGACCTCATGCAGGCAATGGAGGACGAAGGCGCACAAACTCGGGCATGCGCATCGCGCACCACGTGGGCGTCGAAGAGACGAACGCCTGGGACGATATCCACTTCGGCACTACTACCATCGAGCACTGGTACGGCATTCCCGACGCGGCCATCGCCGACGGCGTGCAGCATTTCCCATCGAGCTACAACTACAACAACGAGGCCGACCGCTTCCGCTACGCCGGCCACCTGTGGCGCGAGGCCGACCCCGCTCGTCTCACCAAGGTATTGCAAGCCATGGTCGAGGCGAACGTGGCGTGGGACCCGACGCTCGATATCTACGAGGCCAGCCGCGACCTGCAGCGCGCGCAAACGCAGCCCTGGTTCGCCGATTTACTGCATCCCACGCTGGAAGAGTATTTCAAGCCGAACCCGGCCAATCACGGGTCGTATTTCGTCAACTGGACATCCACCGACGAAACCTTCTGGAAAGAGAACTACCGCATCTGGATGGCGGCGCTGCGCCAGTTCGATAGCATCGGCGGCCTCATCGGCATGGGCGACGACGCCGGCTTCATTTATCAGATGTACGGCTTCGGCCTGATTCGCAGCATGGAGTTGCACCAGGAAGCCGGGTTCATCCGGTCAAGATCATCCAGCAGGCCACGGGCAACAACGCGAAGATTCTCGGACAGGAAGATCGCCTGGGCCGAGTGCGCGCCGGATGGGCAGCCGATCTGATCGTGGTGAACGGCAACCCGCTGGAAAATCTCAAGGTGCTCTATCCCGGGCAGTCTGGCGGCGGCGTAGAGTGGACCATCAAGGACGGTATCCCGTATCACGCGCCGGAGTTGATGGACAAAGTGAAGCGCATGGTGGCCGACGCTCGCAAGTCGGCAGTGCGATAGTCGTTCTGGCCCTCGCAACGCTCATGCCGGCCAACACTCGCACCGCCCGCCGCTGGTATATTTCAGGACGCGTCCAGGGCGTGGGCTACCGCTACTTCGCGCAAAGCGCCGCCGGATCGCTCGGCCTAAGCGGGTACACGCGCAATCTCGACGATGGCCGCGTGGAAGTGTATGCGGCCGGTCCGTCCGAAGCGCTATCCAAATTGTCGGCGCGACTGCGCGAGGGCCCGCGCTGGGCGGATGTCCGCGGCGTCGAGGAACAGGAAGCGGCCGCGGAGCGCGGCTCTTCGTTTGAGATCCGCTGAGCGGTTCAGTTCTTCGGCACGGAGACCGTGATATTACGGAATTGTAAACCGCCCGTGTGATCTCCCTGTATGTAGAACGGTCCGGGTTCGCCTTCGTTGGCGTCCAGCGCGCCGCCAGTGATGCCCTCGATCTCCTTTTGGTCGATCGTCGTGACGCCATTGTGGACCACAGTGACCATCCGGCCTACCAGCGTCACGTCAAACGTCTCCCATTGCCCGGGCGTGCGCGGCACGGTTGGTTCCGGAGCAATGCGGCCGTAAACCGCACCAATGCGGCGTTCGGGAGGATTCTTAGTGAGCGGCTCATATTCAAGCTGCAATTCGTAGCGGCCGCGCAGATAGAAGCCGCTATTGGCATCGTCCGGGCAGTTCACTTCGTAGTGCACTTTGAAATCGTTGTAGACGCCCGTCGTGCGCAGGTTCGCGCCGCGAGCCGAGTTGTAGAGCAGGCCGTCTTTTACTGTCCAGTGGTTATTGGCGACGTTGCCGATCGGCTCCCATCCGGTGAGATCCTTGCCGTCGAAAAGGGGCTCAGGAGCCGTCCACGCCTTAGGCGGGTTGCGCTTCAATTCCGGGGCGCGTACGCCGTGCAAAGCCCGGGAGCGGTCGCCCCGCTTCTCGACGCCGTTGAGCGCGTTGCCTTCGGCGTCGATATCCCAGGTAAGCGCCGCCGATTTCGCGTTGGCAGCCGCGAGAGTCAACGTCATGTGGGAACCGTCGGCCTTGAAATCCTTCACCTGGTAAACGTTGCCGCCGCTTGGCTGATACCAGACGTCGAGCGCGCCGCCCTTTTCGGCGACGCCTAGCCAGACGGCGCCGCTTGGCGTCAGGTTGAAATCCCAGTGGCCGAGGAACGGGCTCGGCCGGGTTTGGGAGATGGAGAGCAGCGGCGCCAGCGCAAGAGTGAATGCGAGGCTCGGGATGATTCGTTTCATGCTGGCAGTGTACTACGTTGACCGGAGCTTACGGCCGCCCGCGCTACAAGATCTACCGCGTGACTTTGCCGACGCCGACGATGCCTCCGTCCAAGAGGTTGACGGTATCGAGATAATACCGGCCGCCGCGCTGGAGGAAGGAGACGGTTGCATGGCCGTTCGCGGGCGAAAAACCGGAGGCTCGCGTCAATAGAATGGCCGCGCCATGTCCGCCCTGCGCCGGATAAATCAGGGCCTGGCCGCTCACGTTTTCGGTAATCGTGTAGGTACCCGCCGGCATAGTCGCCGTGCCGGCGATGAACGGAAAAGACACGCTAAATTTGACCTTAAGGTGGCTTTGGGCATAAGAGGGCGCCGCCGCTAGTAAGCAGACCAGCGCCAACATGAGAAGAGAGTACAAACGTTTCATAGGTGATTCCTCCTGTTGACTAAGTTGTAAGTGAATGAAAGACGGGAACTGCTAAGTGAGAAGCTCAGCGGGGGCTTCGAACGCGAGACCAAACATTTACGGCCTCGTATGTTTCGAGAATACAGCGCCTTGCGGCGCGTGTCCAATCGGAAGTTTTTATGCAGGCCATGGCGGCGCGCAAAGCGCTTGAAGTCAGTTGCTTAAAGATGGTTGGCGTGCAACAATACAACTCTTTCATGGACAGCCTGAAAACGCTCATTCGCGAGATTCCCGACTTCCCCAAGCCGGGCATTCTCTTTTACGACATCACGACGCTGCTGAAAGATCAGGCCGGCTTGCGCGGCGTCATCGACGGGCTGAAGAACCACTACAGAGACGCGAAGGTCGATACGGTGATCGGCATCGAAGCGCGCGGGTTCATCTTCGCGCCGGCGCTGGCTTATGCGCTGGGCGCCGGATTCGTTCCGGTGCGCAAGCCGAAGAAGCTGCCCGCCGAATGCGCGCGCGTCACCTACGATCTGGAGTACGGCACGGACACGCTCGAGATGCACAAGGACGCCGTGACTGCGGGCAAGCGCGTGCTGATCGTCGACGATTTGCTGGCCACGGGCGGCACCGCGGCGGCGGCGGCGCGCATGGTGAGCGAAGTCGGCGGCGAGGTGGTCGGCATGGGCTTCGTGGTCGAGCTGACTTCCTGAACGGGCGACGCAAGCTGGATGGGCACGACGTGTTCTCGCTGCTGCAGTACGACAAATGAGCGACGTCCGCCGCGCCACGCGTCCCGCGCTGGCCAAGATCAATCTCGATCTGCGCGTGCATCGGCAAGCGTGCCGACGGCTATCACGAGCTGCGCACCATTTTCCAGACCATCTCGCTCGCCGAACGCATCGACGCTCTCCTTCACGCCGGCGCGGCGAACATCCGATCATCGTTGGACGATGCGCTGCACATTCCGGACAACCTGGTGGTGCGCGCGGCGCGGCTGGCGCTGCGGCGCAATGCGCGATAGCAGGGCGGGTCGAGATCCGGCTGACGAAACGAATCCCGATGGGCGCCGGCTTGGGCGGCGGATCGTCGGATGCGGCGGCGGTGCTGCTGGCGCTTGCCGGTGCTCGCCGGGCGCGAGATCGCGCTGCCGCGGCTGATGCGAGCTGGCGCAGCAACTGGGCAGCGACGTGCCGTTCTTCCTGCTGGCGGGCGCGCGGCGGGCATCGGGCGCGGCACGGAACTCTTTCCGCTGCCCGACTTGCCCGCGCAGTACGGCCTGCTGGTGGCGCCGGGCGTGCACGTCTCGACGGCCGAGGCCTACCGCGCGCTTGGGGCAACGTTTGACAACCGAATTACAACAAAATAAAATAGTTAGTTTCCAGTCTCAATTGTGGGGGCAGGGGTCTGCCGGGACGGGCGTCAACGATTTCGAAGCGGTGGTTTTTGAAGCGCATCCTCAACTGAAGCCAGTCAAGAACGAGCTGCTGAAGGCGGGAGCGTCTCCGCCATGATGACCGGGAGCGGGTCTGCCTGTTTCGGCTTGTTTCCGAACCGCGCGGCAGCTGCGCGCGCCATAGAATTGCTAGGATGGGCCTGAAGTAGCTGGCCTTTTCCAGATTTCGCTGGTCAGCCGCGCGCGCTACCGGTCGCTGTGGTGGCGGGCGCTTGGACGAGCATATAGACGGAAGGACATGGCCGCCCCGAAGCCGATACGCGCGATGAGTCCACGACCGCCTCAAAGTTTTCACCGGCAACGCCATCCCGCGCTTGGCGCGGGAGATCTGCCAGCACCTCGGATAAGACGCTCGGCGAGCTGATGATCCATCACTTTCTCCGACGGCGAAATCTACCTGCAGATCCAGGAAAACGTGCGCGGCGCGGACGTGTTCGTCATCCAGCCCACCTGCACGCCGGTGGATCGCAACCTGATGGAGCTGCTGCTGATGATCTGGACGCGCTGAAGCGGGCCTCTGCAGAGCGCATCACCGCAGTGTTACCCTATTATGGATACGCGCGGCAGGACCGGAAGGACAAGCCGCGCGTTCCGATCTCGGCGAGGCTGGTGGCGGCGCTGCTGGAAACGGCGGGCGCGGACCGGGTTCTGACGCTGGATCTGCACGCCGCGCAGATTCAGGGATTCTTCGATATCCCGGTGGACCATCTGTTCGCGGCCCCGGTGATGATCGAATATTTCAGGTCGCAGCACGATTCCGGACCTGACGGTGGTTTCGCCGGATGCGGGCGGCGTGGAGCGCGCGCGGGCGTTCGCCAAGCGGTTGAACTGCGCCGCTGGCGATCATCGATAAGCGGCGCGAGGAAGCGAACGTCGCCGAAGTGATGAACGTGGTCGGCGAGGTGAAGGGCCGGCACTGCCTGATGGTGGACGACATGATCGATACGGCAGGCACGCTGGTGAAGGGCGCGGAGGCGTTGCTGGAAAAAGGCGCGGCCAGCGTTTCGGCCTGCGCGACGCACGCGGTGCTTTCGGGCCCGGCGGTAGAGCGGATCGAGGCATCGGTGCTGAAGGAAGTGGTAGTTACGAATTCGATTCCGCTTGTCGGAAGACGGCGCAGGGATCGAGCCGGATCAAATCGTTGTCGATCGCGAAGTTGCTGGCGGAAGCCATCCGGTCGATTCACGAAGAGACTTCGGTGAGCGGTTTGTTTATTTGAGTTGAGCAGGCCTACTGACGCTGAGCACGGATTGACGCAGAAAGCTTGCGCTCAGCGCCAGCGAGTCCTGCGCTCATCGTGGCGAACCCACGGTAAGCCGTACAGGCCCAACGGACTTCGCAAGGAGATAGGTAGTGAGAAAAGATATTACCGTCGCCGCCGAGGTGCGTACCTCGCGCGGCAAGAACGAAGCGCGCCGTACACGCGCGGCCGGGAAGATTCCGGCCGTGGTTTACGGCGCATTCCAGGATCCCGTTTCGCGTGGCGGTCAGCCCGCGCGAGATCGTCAAGATCATCCGCAGCAACACCGGGCTACAACACCATTTTCAACCTGGCCGTCGAGGGCGGCGAAACCACGCCGGTCATGGTGGTGGATCAGCAGGTCGATCCCATCAAGGGCACCCTGCTGCATGCCGATCTGAAGCGCATCGATCTCACCAAGCGCATCCGCGTCTCCGTTCCGGTGATCACCGACGGGCGAACCCAAGGGCGTCAAGGTGCAGGGCGGATTGCTCGAAGTCATCACGCGCGCGATCGAAATCGAGTGCCTGCCGGACGAGATTCCGGAGCACTTCGTGGTGGACGTGACCGAGCTGATGATCGGCCAGAGCAAGCGCGCGAGCGACGTGGCCCTGACCGGCTCGATGAAGCTGATCGAGCGCGCCCGAACCGTGATCGCGCACATCGTGGCGCTGCGCGCCGAAGAAGATCGCGCCGGCCGCCGAAGCCGTGCGCCCGGAGCCGCTGCCGCGGCCGAGCCCGAAGTCATCAAGAAGGGCAAGAAGGAAGAGGAAGCGCCCGCCGAAGAGGAAAAGGGCAAGAAGAAGTAGCGCTGTCATGTTCCTGGTGGCCGGTCTGGGGAACCCGGGCGAGGAGTATGCGCTCACGCCGCATAACCTGGGCTTCCTGACGGTCGACCGGCTGGCCGAGCGGCACGGCATCCGCGTCACCCGCAAGGATTCCAGGGCGCTCATCGGTGTGGGCGAAATCGACGGGCGCGAGGTGATGCTGGCCAAGCCGCAAACGTTCATGAATCTGAGCGGCACGTCGCTCGCGCCGCTGATGGAAAAGCATGCGATCGGGATTGCGGATCTGATCGTGGTGTACGACGAGCTGGATCTGCCCTGGCGGCTTTGAAGATCAAGCCGAAGGGCTCGGCGGCCGGTCACAACGGCATGAAGTCGGTGATCGCCAGCTTGGAGACCAGCGAGATTGTGCGGGTGCGGCTGGGGATTCATCCGGGCCATCCCGTTCGCGAGCGGCACGGATTATCTGCTGGCGCCGTTCAAGCGCTCGCAGAAGAAGGAATTGGACGACTTCATCGGCTTCGCGGCCGACGCGGTTCGAATCCATAATCGCCGAAGGCGTCGAAAAGTCCATGACGAAATTCAATCGTCGCGCCCCAGGCTTAAACACAGAGGAAGCATGAGGATTTACGAAGAGCTGTTCATCGTAAAACCGGATGCGCCGGAAGAAGAGGTCGATCAGTTCGTCGAGCAGTTGCGGACGCAATTGACCACCGCCGGCGCCACCGTAGACAAAGTCGAAAAATGGGGCAAGCGCCGGCTGGCCTACCGGGTGGAGAAGTACCGCGAAGGCACCTACGTGCTGTTCCAGTTCACCGGCGGCCCCGAAGTGGTGAAGGAGTTGGAGCGCCGCCTGCGCGTGTCCGACCGGTGCTGAAGTTCCTGACCGTGCGCATCGATGAGACGCTGAAGCGCCTGGAAAAGCGCAAGAAGGATCGCGACAAGCGCGCGGCCAAGCGCGCCAGCGCAGGCGCCGGCCGACTCCGGCGCCGGCGCAGCCCTCGATGGCAAAGCAGATGACGGAAGCGCCGGCGGCGATGCCGGGCGTGCCGAAGGCGGAGGCATAACCCATGGCGGAATCCAAAGGAAGACCAGGCAGCGCCGGACAGCGGCCCACCGGCGGCGACAAGGCCGTCGCCACCCGGAAGAAGCAGTATTTCCGGCGCAAGAAAGTGTGCCGCTTCTGCGTCGAGAAGATCGACGACATCAATTACAAGGACGTGAAGATGCTGCACGCCTTCGTCGCGGAGCGCGGGCAAGATCGTCCCCCGCCGCATTTCGGGCGTGTGCGCGCCGCACCAGCGCCGGCTGACGGATGCGATCAAGAAGGCGCGCAACATCGCGCTGCTGCCGTTCGCGGCGTCGTTCTAAGAGGCGGAGGAAACGGACATGGAAGTCATTCTCAGAGAAGACATCGAAAAGCTGGGCAGCCGCGGCGAGGTGGTGAAGGTCGCCCCGGGCTACGCCCGCAATTTCCTGCTGCCCAAGAAGCTGGCCGTCGCGGCCACCGATGTCCAACAAGAAGATCGTGGAGCAGGAGCGCCAGGCGCACCTGCGCAAGGAAGCCAAGCTCAAGGGCGAAGCGGAGGACCTGGCCAAGCTGCTGACCGGCGTCACCGTGACCATCGCGCAGAAGGCCGGCGAGAACGATCAGCTGTTCGGATCGGTGACGTCGAAGGACGTGGCCGATGCGCTGGCGGCAAAGAACTTCACCATCGACCGCCGCAAGATCCAGCTGGACGAGCCCATCAAGCAACTGGGCGAGTACAAAGTGCCGGTGCGGCTGCACAAGGACGTCACGGCGGAAGTCACTGTGCAGGTAGTCAAGGACGAATAGCTCCCCGCGGTGGACCATCGCACGCGCGATGGTCCGCCAGTCTATGTGCTCTCTTTGGGCGCGTGGAAATGTATTAAATTCGTCAGCCGAGTGCAGCCAGTTGTTCGCCGCCACGTTTCCCCTGCGCCAGCGCGCCTGTCGCGCTTTGATGCCCGTTCAACTCCGAATGGGCGATGGCGATTCTGCCGAATCCCCGTTCCACAATCTGGCGCGGCGAGGGCCTGCCGTTCATGCCGTAATAGAAGCCCGGCGGCTGAATAATCCGCGCGTGTCCCCAACGGTTGAGCACGATACCGGCGATGTCCGCCGAGGCGTCGAATCCCACAGCCTCGAACATTGTTCTGAGTTGTTTGCGGATCGCGAATTCGTAATCGGCGTAACTGGTGGCCAGTAACTTCTTTCTTCCCTCTTCGCCCTGCTCTTTGGCCGGCCGCCCCGCTTCGCAGAGCCCGGTATAGAACGTCAGGACAATCGGCTTGTCGGGATGGAGCGGAGGCGTAACGGCTCCCGCGGCCATCGGCTGCCGGATGTTGCACGACCATCCGAAATCGCCATCGAAATAGCGTATGGCGGGCGCGCGCAGCTTGTACATGATTCGCCAATTGCGCAATGCTACGTTCACGCTGAGCGCGGGGGCGTAGATGAATTCGTCATAAGCGGCGCGCAACGCTTCCGGCAGATCGGCAATCACATGACGGTTCGCCCATCCTGCCGATGCCGCTAACACGGCGCGGCCGCGGCTGCGATAAAGCTTGCCGCCCTGTTCATACGTTACCGCGACGCCGGAGCCTTCGTGCTCCACGCGGATGACGGTGGCGCCCAGGCGAATTCTGGTGCGAGCATTCTTCACATCGAGGGCCTTGAAGTTGACAGAGTTTCCCAGCACCTCGAAGAAGTTCGCATTGCCGTAAATGGAGTCGGGAATCAGCGCCTTTACCAAGTGGCGAGCGAAGGTGGTGTTCCCGCCCGGGAACGAGATGCCCGGCGCTGAGTTCAGCGGCCGCACCAGCGTGTGAGCGGCGCGGGCGCACACCGCATCGGGGCTCGCGCCGCAGATCAATCCCACTACCGGTTCGGCAAACTTAGTCACTTCGGGGCTAAGTCCCAATCGCTCTTCAATATATTGCTTATAAGTGATGGAATCGAGATCGCGCTGGACTTGTTCCGATCCGCCGGTGGTGGTTCGCCACTTCATCAGATCGCGCTTGATATTGTCGGGGAAAGGCGCGCCATCGAGGTTATTCGCAAAGATATTCTTCACCCACTTGCCGCCGAAGAAATAGCCGACATCCACCTGCGTGTCGTTAATGCCATCCATGTGGGAATAGTTGTCGCGTGGAATGCGGAGACGCTCGGCCGCCGAATCCGGCGCAGGCTCCAATGGGACCCACTCGAATTCGCGCGGAATCTTGAGTTCGGTAAACAACTGGTCCATCTGGCCGCCTGAACCCTGACGCGGCACGCCGAAATCGTTCGAAGCCTGGGGGCCGATCAAGCGATGGCCATCCACCAAGAACTCGTTCTGCTTGCAGTGGCCTCCGAACATCGCATGGTTTTCGAGAATCAGACAGCGGCGGGATCCTCCAGTAGCCTTGTGATAGTAATAAGCGCCGCCGAGGCCGCTTAGGCCGCCGCCTACGACGATGAGATCGAACTGCTCGCCAGTGTCGTTGACATTGTGACCGGAAGGCTTATAACTTCCATCGCGAAGTTTGTGTCCGGCTTCGACCACCGGCCAGGGGTCGCCATTGGACCTGGCGTAATCGCCCACGCCGGCGTAGCCCGTATAGGTATCCGCGGCGAAAGCGGGCGCAGGCATTTTGAGCAGGGCTGCCCCGGCGCCCAGAAGCGTCCGGTTCAGAAAATCCCGGCGAATGATGTTGTCAGCGGCCATTTTGGGCGGGGCTCCATTTCATTACAACATCCGGGCGATGTCACAGGTTATTGCGCCGGTCACACGCACGAGATCGTCCGGCGCGAGCATCATCTGACATCCGCGAACGCCGGCGGATACCGAGATGACGTCCCAAAGAATTGCGGTTTCATCGAGGTAGACCGGATATGCCTTCTTCGCGCCGACGGGCGAAACGCCTCCGCGTATATAACCGGTAAGGGCGGGCACTTCCTTGACGGCAACCAGTTCGATTTTCTTGTTGCCGCTCGCCGCGGCAAGGGCCTTCAGATCGAGTTCGGCATTCGCCGGAATCACCGCCATCACTACGCCCGCGCGGTCGCCGCGCGCAACCAGGGTCTTGAAGACCTGCTCCGGCGGCATACCGATGGCTTCGGCGACTTGCGGCGCGGCGAGGTGTTCCTCATCGACAGCGTACTCGCGCAACTCATAGCTTACGCCCGCGGCGTCCAAGATACGGGCGGCATTCGTCTTCGTCATGGTTAACGGATCAGCTCCGCCCCAGGCGCAGGAACACGTGCTCGATATTCGTGTTCACGGCCGCCTGCATGTCCCCTTCATCGCGGCCCGCGCACGCGCTCGCCATAGCCAATCGGCCTGAAGCGACTTGATGGAAGCCACGGGCATGCCAGTTTGAATCTCCTGTAGATTCCGCCCGGCCTTATTGCCGGCATCCACCAAACTCGCATCTCAACTATGCGATCCGTGCGACTAGTTCCGCCAATTCGACCGGCGCATCCGACCGTTTGCCCCGCTCCAGCCCTGGCGCAATAGCGACCGCCTCACCCTGATCCTCAAACCACGCAAGAAACGCCGATCTCTCCTCGCCGGGAAGACGCTGTTGATTGAGCCAGGTGTAATACGCGCCCATATCGCCATCGATAAGAGAGCCCTCGGCATCGAGATCCGGCGGCCGTTGATGCTCGGCAAGCAGTTCGTTCATCTGCTTCTCGCGCTGCCGCGGCGCGAAGCGTACAAACAAAGTCAGTGGTTGCGCGCGGCGGAGCGCTTCCCGCGCAGCCCACTGCACGAACGTCGTCGAGAAGACCTGAGTACCGGAGCCTTCCGTCAACAAGCTGAGTTGGAATCGGCTGAGCGCTCCGTCTCCGGAGTTCAGACCAACATCCCCGGGTTTGATCTGCGCCATCATTGTGCGGAAAGCTTCGGGATCGAAGACGGGCGCCTCATACGTTTTCTGCATTCGGTTCTGCAGTACCGTGCGCGTCGAGGAAAGCCCGTCATACGAGATTCGCGTAACGCCCTTCACCTGGGCCAGCGATGCGCCGCCATCGATATACCAGTGGCCGTAAGGGACGGGGTGCGCTTCGGCCCGCGCGCGGACCGCATCGAGCAAGACCTGCGCGCCGCCGGTGTGTCTGACCTGCGTGTAGTAAACCCCCTTGGGGCGGAGCTTGCGGAAGAGGCGATAATCGCTCTTCGTGACCCCCTGCCCGATCACCGCAATGCCCAGCCGGTGCGTAGGCATCGCCGGGTCTGGCGCCGACGCCGATGACTTCCGGACGTAATCCACCGCGGCCGCGCGAAACGCGTCGATCTGATGCGTAGACCACAGATGCGCCGAGAACTGTTCCGAAAAGATAGCCGGTGAGTTAACCCAATCGACCTTCTCCAGTTCATGCGTCACCTTGAGCTCCGCAAATGCGGACATTGCCGCCCGGAATGGACCAGGCGCCAAGCTTGCGAGATATGTAAACTGCCGGTCGAGGTCTACCCGTTCCGCCGGAAACTTCCAATCGTAGACGATCAATTCCCGCAGCAGCAACGGAACGAACGCGAGCGGCAGACGCCGCAGGATCGCGATTTGCCGGGTGGCGAGTTCACGCGCCTGCGGTGGATATCCGGCGAAACTCTCGGGGGTTAGCTGCTCGGGAAGCATCGGTCAAACCACCTCCGCGATGCGTTTACCCGTCGAGAGACGCGCGTCGAAGCCGAAATAAGCGCCCAGGGTTGGTATGAGATCGGTGGACTCCACCGGGCGATCGACGATCACGTTTTGCTTTACGTCAGGACCCAGAACCATCATCCATGTGGTGCGCGAAAGAGCGTCGCCGGTGCGATGATGCTGGAAGCCGTTGCCGCCGGAATCGATGTCGGAATCGCGGCCGAAATCCGGCAGGATAAACATCGTCGTCTTGTTGGCGTACTCGGGGTCTTTCTGAATCGCCTTCCATAGTTCGGCGCACAGCCGGTCGGTGCGCTTGATGCCATCGATGTAAAGCGAGAAAGCACCGGAATGGGCGATATCGATGTCGTGCAAAGTGATCCAGAGCAGGCTCGGCGAAAGCTGGCGCATCAACTGCTTCGCGATATACACGGAGAGTTCGTCGGGACTAACGAGATTGCGCGCGTGGGCCGCGAAGTCATCCACCGAAAGCTTGAGAACCTCCGCCATCTGGTCGAGCTCGATCTGTCGGCCGGCGAGCGATGGCGCGTAGAGCGGCGTTTCGTAGTTATCGCGCAGTAGATGTTGATAACTGGCGCCGTCCGATGACGCCGAGAGCGCTGCGGAAAGCAGGCGCTTCGGAAGAATCACGCCCGCGCCAAAACCGGGACCATAGAGCCTGTTGCCGCTTTCGCCAATACGTGCGAACCCGTTGCTGGGCGCGACCACCCACGCGTCGGTCGCAGGCCGCTTCAGGTCCTTGCGGAAATACTCGAAGACGGTTGGATTGTTGGGTGAAACGGCGGCGAAATTGTTGAACGTTTCGTATGTTCCGGTGACGATGCTGGCGGTTGCCACGTAATGGCCAAGGATGCCCGCATTCACGACATTCGATAGGAATGTTGCCTGCGGAACGAGTTCGTTGAGCAGGTGCGGGATGTTCTCCCGGCCATCGGGCGCGAAAGTTTCGTCGTCCCGCGCCCCGCCTCCGAAGGTGACGACGACGGCCTTGCGATTCTTCTGGATATCGATAGCGCGCAAGGCGCCGGGGCCAAAGAACGCGGCGGCCGATCCTGCGCCGGTTACGGCGCGCAGGAAATTCCGGCGGCTAAATGATATTGCCTGCGAGATTTGGTGCGGACTTTGAGCCCTAACGTGGGGAACGCTCATATATTACCAAGCGCTTGTAGGATTTATGATAATACGAACAAATGCATCGGCGTTTGTGGGTCATCATCGCAGCCTCATGCCTCTTCGCCCAGCAGGACGCCACATTCCGCCTGGATGTCCAGCGGGTGCTCGTGCCGGTTGTCGTAACCGACAAGAAAGGCCACCACGTCACAGGGCTGCATGCGTCCGATTTTCGGATCTTTGAAGATGGCGTGCAGCAGGCGATCGCGTCCTTTTCCAGCGACGCCGCCGCATCGGCCGACGACATCGGCGCGCTCTCGAAGCCGGCCTCCGGCGTGCCGGCGCCAAAGCCGGCGGGACCGCGACGCACGTATGTAATCTGTATCGATAAGCTTCATACCTCGGCCGCCGGCGCCGCGCGAATTCGCGACGCGCTGGAAAAGTTGTTCGATAAGGAAAAACCCGGCGACGCTCAATACGTCCTGGTTGGTATCGGCGGTCACTTGCAGGTCTTGCAAGCGGCCACAACTAACCCGCTCGCGATCATCCTGAATGTTCGCAGTCCGGCCTTTCAAAATGCAATGAGCGGGCTGGACGCTTCGGCCTTATCCGCCGAAGTGCAAAACCTCCGCAGCCGCATGAGCGAGCTGTGTAAACGTTGCGCCTGCGGGCGGTCCACCCAACAAAATTGCGATTCCGAAATCGATTCGCTGAAGCAGAATATTGATGCGGAAGCGGAACGTTGGGCGGCTCCCACCAACGGACTGCTCGATCAGTTCAAAAGCGTAGTGGACGAACTGGCGAAGCTGCCCACGGGACGCACGCTGGTTCTCTTATCCGATGGATTCAACCTTAACCCGAAGTACGAATTGTACGCTGCCGTGGCAGCCTATCTGCCTAACCGTCCCCAATTTAGATTGGACGATTCCGCGGCTCAAACCCTCCCCGGCCTGCATGACGCCTTGCAAATAGCTGTGGATCGCAATGTAATCATCGATGCGATTGATTCGCGCGGCGGCGCCACTGCGCGAATCGATGGCGGTGGATCGATGGATGCCAGCGTTTCGGGCGGCAGCGGGGGCGGATCCAGCGTTTTGGGTACGAATCGAACCGGCAGACCGGCGCCCATTCAAAGCGCGCCCAGTCCCCAGGTGAATTCCACGGCGCCCGCGGAGAGCGGGGAAATGGAACTACTCGCGCGAGCCACCGGTGGCGCTTACTTTCGCGGCGGAGGCGACGTGCTGAAACAACTGCACGGCGCGCTTGCCGACGGCCGCGAGTATTACCTGCTCACCTACACGCCGAAGAATAGCGCCCGCGATGGCAAGTTTCGAAGCATTACGGTTGAGACCGGCGATAAGAATCTGAGTCTTCGCGCCAAACCCGGCTATTGGGCCGCCCAGTAACCGCGCTTGGCATTCACCACGGCATTTCGATCGCGCACCTGAACTGTAATCGCCCGGAACTTCCCATCGAAATTCGCGTTGCCCGAAATATAAGCCAGCGTGTAGTAGTCGCGGCCATCGGCGAAGGCGCGCTGCAATCCGCCCAGAAGATTATTGTTGTCGTGAAATGCCGTGCCCCCGGTCGCCTCGGCAAATTCGACGAGCGTGTTGCCTCGGGCCGCGGCCCCCTCACGCTCGGTGCGGCCTACGGCGCCATCCACGTTGGGCGGATTACCCGGATTGGAAGCGTCGAACGCTCTTTGTCCGTATAGTCCCCTCGAGTCGATCGTATCGATGGTGATGCTGCTCCTCGCCGCGATCTGTAGAATCGGCTCGAATTCATCCTGCATACGCGTGGCTACAGTCAGATCGGTCTGCTGGCAACTGATTGTCGGCGGGACCAGGCAGTGAGACGCGAACGGGAAATACGCGTTCACCAGAGCAAGCGCTTCACGGCCGGGCTCGATCTCGAATCCATCCGACAGCAGGATCACGGTTCGCCGGTCATGGGCGCGCGCGAGTTGCGAAATCAAAGCGCGAAACTCGCGCAGGAATCCGACGGTCAGGGTGCGGTCCAGTTCGGCAATCTGCGCCGCGCGCTGATTCACCCGCGACATTCCAGCCTCGCATTTCGACTGGAATACCCTGTCCATCGCCGCAAGGTTGCACGCCTCGCGCGTCTCCACGAGATCGCGGCGGAAGCGTTCCATCTCCGCGTTTACTCCTCCCATCTGGCCATCGAGAAAAAGCTTTTGGAAGCGCTTGCTCTGAAAAACCGCAAGCGCTGCGGCTGGATCGGAAGTAATGTTGAGCGCCATCTCCGCCGACGCCCCAAGGGCAACCACCACGTATTGTGAACCGGGAGCATTCTCCTGCTGAAAGAGCTTCACCAAGGCGTCCCGCGCGGCGGCGAAATGATTGAATGAGGCGTAAAGCGTGTCGATGCAAATCATGTAGGTACGCCGCACGCTGGCGCGGGCGCCCGCGGGTTCTGGCGTAGCGGCCGGGGAGGCTGCAGAAGTGGGTGGCGCCTGCTCGCCCTTCGCCGGAATACCCGCCTGCGGGATGCCCGATTGCTCCACGCTGAAGGCCGTGATCTTCTGTTCCACGCCGTCCTCGAAGACTTTGAAATCGGCCTGAGTCATGCCCGTCACGCGGTGGCCTTGGCGATCCGTCACCACCACCGGAACCAGAACCTGTCTCACGTCGACCCGGATTCTGTTCTCCGACGACGCCAAAGCCGTTTCCACTGAATTGAGCAGGCGCACGAGGCCGCCATCGCTGGGCGCAAGCTCAGTCGCCTGACGAAGTTCATCCACCGCGGTAGCGCTATCCCCGGTACGCGCCATTGCCTCGCCCAGATTGAAATGCGCGTTCGGGTCCTTCGGGGCAAGCTTTGCGGCGGTGCGAAATTCCTCGAGGGCGGCCTTCGCGTCTCCCATCTGAAACAACACGATGCCCAGATAATTGTGCGCAGAAGCGGAATCCGGGGCGCGGTTCACCGCCTCGCGCAGTTCGTCAGCCGCATCAGCCTCATCGCCGATTGCGTGGTAGGCAAGACCCAACTGGTAGCGCAGCGTGGGAAGCTCGGGATCGAGCTGGAGCGCCTGCCGCAGCAGCTTGACGGCCTCGGCGGGCTTCGATGGAATCAATTCCACGCCGCGAGCCAATAGCTCCTTGGCGTCCCCCGTATTTTCGGGCGTTGCGCTAACAGAGAGCGCGAAGAAGACCGCGCCGCAAACTGCCAGCCGCCTTTTACTTCGGCGCGCCAGCCAGCTTTTCAATTTGTCCAAGCCGATCCTTTACCTGCGCCAGATCCGGCGCATTGGGCGCGAGCTTCATATACATCGTCAACTCCTCGGCAGCGCCGGCATAGTCCTTCTTCTCAACGAGCACCAGCCCCAGCAAATAGTCGGAGCGCGGATTGACATGCCGCTGGTCCAGTTTCACGGCTGCACGCGCGCTCTTCTCCGCCGCATCGTATTTCTTGAGGTTGTAGTTAGCTACGGCGTCGGTGTACCATGCCTGGGGAAAATCGATCGGGTCGAGTTCCACGGCGCGATCCAGATATCTACCAGACTCTTCCCACTTTGCATCCTTCGCGGCCAGGAGACCGAGTTCCAGATAGGGCGCAACCAGCTTTGGATCGGCTTCCATGGCCTTCGTCAGAGCGGCCCGCGCCGGTTCCACCGATTGCTGCGTCAGACGCAATTTCGCCAGATTCACCCACGCATCGGCGTAATTGGGATAAAGAGCCACCGCCTTTTCGAAATCCTTCGCCGCATCGCTGGGCTTGTTCTTGAGCAGAGACTGTAGACCTCGCTCATAGGCGCTCTTCGCGGCTTTGGGGGCGCGCATTGACGTCACGCTGATGGACGATCCCTCGACACCCGCTATGCGATGGAGGACGATGGAGCCAATATCGGGATTGTCGGCAATCTGGCGATTGAACAGGCTGACTGCGTCGGAGGAATAGCCCGCCAGGACCGCGCGCACACCGCAATTCATCATACGGTTGCCGAAGGGATCGGCCGCCAAAGCATTGGCGCCCCCTGCCGATTGAGAGCTGCCGAAGCCGCCGGAGTTGGAATTCCGGGTAGGACCCGAGCCCGCGTCGGATGCGTCGGCGACGACCATGTTGGCGTCACCCCACCGGAAATTGAAGCGTCCGTTGGAATCGGTGTAAGCAACCGTCTTGGAGATCCCGCTGCAGACTCGCTCGATAGTAATATTTTGCAGAACCGCCGAGCCGTCGTCCATAACGACTTTGCCGGAGACATAAATGGGATGCGAGGCGTCCGCTGCCTTTGACCCGCCTCCGGAGCCGAGGTTCGGGTTTGCCTGTATGCTGGTTTGCCCTCCGCTGCCGGTAACGGGCGTCGTTCCCATTTGCGCCGGAAGGGAAACTGCCGTGATCGCTATGAGGAGAGGAAACAGGGCCAAATTCCACATTTCTCACACTCTTGATGACCGAGTTCGCCACAATTATGTCACAGATTCAGGGTGGCGACAGTTACTCTAACGTGAGCCATTAGCCGACTCGAAGCATCTCCATCCCCTGACGACAGGATTGGCCAAACGCGCTCCGCCCGTTCAAAATTGTTATAGATGCACATCTTCGAACGCCCTTATAAGCGGCGCGCCTGCTCCGACTTTTTCGCGCGCGGGAGCATCTGTTAGAACGTGGGACGTCTTTCGCTAACGCTCCTGCTTTGCCTTGTGCCTGCCTCGGCGGCCGTTGCCGTTCCGCGCGCGTGTACCGGAAGCGCGTCGCTGGGCTCCTTTCGTCTGTTGGTGATGCCTCCAAAAGGCGCCCCACTCGCGGTTAAGTTGGTGGACGCCATCCCCGCGGGTTCGCACCTCGTGTGGGACCCGGTGCATTTGCCTGCGCAGAGTTCGAGCAGCGCGGAAGTCTCCGCCGCATTGCTGCCCACGCCCAAGGGCGATCTCATCTTTGTCGAACCGCGTAAAGCCGCGAAGCGCGAAGAGTGGGTGATCCCCAAGTCTCCGGGCGTCATCGCGCTGATTTACGGGCCCCAGGGACTAAGCGCCGGCAGCGTCAAGAAACTCGTCGCGCACAATGAAGACCTGCTCGCCGAACTCGCCACCTATGCCGAACAGACGTCGGAAGTGGAAGCGCTGGTGCAAGAGCTAGCCGATTCCGAAGATTCCGGCGTTCCCGCCGACGCGGTGCTCAAGGGATTTGGCTCACGCTACGGCGTTGCGGTTCCCAGGCTCAACTCCGCTGCCACCAGCAATCAACAGGCCGGCGTGATCCTCTCATCGTTGATGCCGACTGCAAACACCTACGATCCCCTAGGTTCGGCCGCTAGCCAGAGCCAGCAATCGGCCGGTCTCGCGGCATCCGTGGCGGGAATGTTCTTCGGCGCCAATGTGGGGCTCGCCGCGGGCGGCGTCGCGCTCTTCGCCGATTTGAAGACGATGGTCTTTCCAAACTCCGAGTTTCGCTCCGCCTTCGCGCAATCTTCCGATGCCGGCGCGCTGACGCTCTGCACCAAGAGCGCAGCCCCCAAGGCGCGCACGCACATCGTGTATCTCTGGGCCTACCGCGTACCTAACGACAAGCCGCCTGTGATTTCGCTGGCCGCTGATCACGTTCCGGCCAACTCCAACTCAGCTCTGAAAGTAACGGGACCGGCGGCGAGTGAGAAGGAGCTTTCGCGCGCGCGCGATTGGCGCCTCGTCCCTGCGTCGGGCGCTCCGGTGACGGTGGGGGTCACCGTAGCCACCGCGCCCGAGACATTGCAGATCGATCTTTCGAAAGCCAAAGTCGTTCCCGGCGATTACCATTTGGAAGCCACATGGGATTGGTCCCCGCTCGATCTTGGCGGCGTGCTGCATGTGCATCCTTACGGCGATTTCGCGCATCTCGAAATCGCTCCCGATTCGCGCGACAAGCTGGTCGCCGGCACTGGCATCGCACCCGTGAAGCTGACCGGTGCGGATTTTGAGTTTGTGGAGAAGGCATCGCTCGAGGCCAAGCCGCCCGACACAAAGTCGATCGCGAAAAAGACCGGGACGCCTCCACCGCCACGCGATCTCACGTTCACGCTGCCGCTCGGTAAGCGCGCGGGCGAACAGCGTTCGATCGAGGTCAACATCGACACCGATGCGGCGCCCGGCGCATACCTGCTGGCCCTGACGCAATCGGACGGCGTGAAGCACGAAGCGCCAGTTACGATTCTTCCGCCGAATCCCAAGATTTCGAACCTGCCGATCCGCGTGAATCTGGGGGAAGCGAGCCAGCCCTTTCACCTGGAAGGCAGCGGCGTCGATCGTATCGAATCGGTCTCCACCGAAGCGGGCACGGTCGCCAGCGGCGCGAGCGGCCATGAGGCATCTCAAACGTGGTCGGGCGTATTCCACATGAAACCGGGTCTTACCGCCGGCGCGCGCTTTCCGCTAATTCTCAAGGTGGCCGGATTGAGCGCGCCAGTGACCGTGCCAGACGCCATCGAAGTGGTCGGACCGCGACCCCGAATCCTCTCCATGCGCAGTTCCCTGCCGGGAAACCTCGGAATCGAAATTCGGGATGGCGAGTTGCCGGCCGGCACAGTGGTTGGTTTCGCACTCCGGGTGGATCATCTCTATGGCGCGATCGGAGAGCCGGTAATCAATATCGATTGTGCGGGCGGCGGCTTGCGCTCCGCATTGAAACTCCTTCCCAACGGGCAAGCCGGCGGAGCATCGCTCACTCAAGCCGGCCCGGGGAGCCTCTACCTTTCGCTCGACCCTGGCAAGGTTGGCTTTCCAGGCTGTGTGCTCACCGCGACCGTAGCTACGGAACCTGAGGGACGCTCCCAACCCCAGCCTCTCGGCCGCGTTATCCGCCTTCCCCGAGTCGAGCAATTGACGCTTACCAACGAGAAATCCGGCGCCTCAAACTATGCCGGCGTGCTGAAGGGTTGCGATCTCGATATCGTCGAGAAGGTGGGATGGGACGCGCAAACCGGAGTGCCGGTCGATTCCATCCCCACGCCCGTTCCCGGCGACCCGTCCAAACAGACGCTACGCGTTGCCCTGCCATGGCCCGCGCCGCAGCCGCATGCTCCGCTCTTTGTGTGGCTGCGCGATGAACCCCAAGGCCGCCAAACCTCAGTCACCTATTAGGGAGCTGAGAACGATAGAGAGACAGCCGCCTTTTCCAGCGGGACGCCATCCTTCTGCCGGCCTCTGCCCTGCGCTCCGCGGGCCCACAGAACGCTTGCAAGCCACCACAAATCTGAGCGGTCGGCGTCGCCATACAACGCGAAGCTCAATAGGTCACCGTCGACGCTTTAATCCACGGAAGTAAAGGCCGCGAAGATAGCAGAATCGGCGAGTGGACCCGCACACCCGTTGGATGCTTACGCAGCGAAGCCGATGTCGCCGTACGCTATCATAAAAAGTAATCCCCTATGATCCAAGAAACGCTCATCGAGGGCCTTACTTTCGACGATGTTTTGCTCGAACCGGCCCGAAGCGAAGTCTTACCTGCGGAAGTCGATACGCGCACCAACTTCACCCGCGATATCGTTCTCAACATCCCCATCTCCTCGGCGGCGATGGACACCGTCACCGAATCGCACCTCGCCATCGCGCTCGCTCAGCAGGGCGGCATCGGCATCGTCCACCGCAACATGTCCATCGCGCGCCAGGCCGAGGAAGTGGACCGAGTGAAGCGCAGTGAAAGCGGCATGATCGTCGATCCCATCACCATCGACCCCGAAAAGCCCATCTCCGCCGCGCTGGCGGTAATGACCCGTTATCGCATCTCTGGCGTTCCCGTAACCAAGGAAGGCAAGCTGGTGGGCATCCTCACCAACCGCGACCTGCGCTTCGAGACCCGCTTCGATCTGCCCATCTCCGAAGTCATGACCAAGGAGAATCTGGTCACCGTTCCCGTCGGCACCACGCTCGAGCAGGCTGAAGCCATCCTGCACCAGCACCGCGTCGAAAAACTGCTGGTGGTAGACGATCACTACAACCTCAAGGGCCTCATCACCGTCAAGGACATTCAGAAGAAGCTGAAATATCCCTTACGCCGCCAAGGACAGCCAGGGCCGCCTGCGCGTCGGCGCGGCGATCGGCGCCACCGGCGATTTCCTCGAGCGCGCGCAGGAACTTGTCGCCAGGAAAGTGGACGTGCTGGCCATCGATACCGCGCACGGCCATACCAGCCGCGTGATGGCGGCCGTCAAGACCATCAAGTGCAAGCTTCCCGGCGTGCAGCTCATCGCCGGCAACGTCGCCACTTATGAAGGCGCCATGGAGCTGATCTCGCTCGGCGTCGACGGCATCAAGGTCGGCATCGGTCCGGGATCGATCTGCACCACGCGCGTAGTCTCCGGCGCCGGCGTGCCGCAGATCACGGCCATCTCGCGAGTGCGCCCGCGCCACGCGCGATGCCGGCGTTCCGTTGATCGCCGATGGCGGCATCAAATTCTCAGGCGATATCACCAAAGCCATCGCCGCCGGCGCCGACACCGTAATGATCGGCAGCCTGCTCGCCGGCACCGATGAGAGCCCCGGCGAGACCATCCTCTATCAGGGCCGCACGTTCAAGACTTACCGCGGGATGGGATCGCTCGGCGCCATGTCGGCCGGCCAGGCGAACCGATACGAGCAGGATCCCAACATGAAGCTTGTGCCCGAGGGCATCGAAGGCCGCGTGGCGTCGAAGGGTCCGCTCTCCGATTTCGTTTATCAGCTCGTCGGTGGCCTGAAATCGGGTATGGGATACTGCGGCGCGCGCGATATCGCGGAACTGCAGATGCAAAGCCCGCTTCCTGCGAATCTCGCCCGCCGGCCTGCGCGAGGGCCACGTGCACGACGTGATCATCACCAAGGAAGCGCCGAACTACCGCGTGGAATAGCTCTTCCACCAGAGCCGCTGAGTCATCGATCCGCCGCTCTCCAAAAACGAGCCGTTTCCCACAAGCCAAATAGGGGGCAACTTTTGATAGAACTTCGTCTAGTTGCCACCTGTACCGGTACACGGTACAGTGGTTGGATGATAAGGACGTTTCGGCACAAGGGAATGAAACGTCTGTTCGAGAAGGACAATGCTATTGGCGTTCGAGCGGACCGGTCGGCCCGCATCCGGGACGTTTTGGCGCATCTCGATTGGGCCGAGGCGCCTACCGATCTTGACTTGCCAGGATACAGACTTCATGCGTTGAAAGGGCGCCTCAAAGGCTACTGGAGCGTAAACATATCAGGCAACTGGAGGATTATCTTCAGCTTTGAGAACGGCGACGCCTTTGACGTCGACTTGGTTGATTATCACTAGAAAGAGGAAAAACGATGCCTATGAAAAGGCCCCCGCACCCGGGCCACTCGATCAAAGACGCCTGTCTTGAGCCACTGGGGCTGGGCGTGACGCAAGCAGCCAACGTTTTAGGCGTTGCCAGGCACACCCTTTCTCGTGTGCTCAACGGGCAGGCCGGCATTTCTCCCGAAATGGCGATTCGGCTGGAGAAGGCTGGATGGTCGAACGCCGATCATTGGTTGCGGCTGCAGACGGCCTATGACCTTGCGCAGGCCCGCCAGCATGAGCGCGAGATCAAGGTTTGCCGCTATCAACCTCGGCCGGCCGCCTGACGGCTGGAGATAAGCTCGGAGACTACGCCGGTAACATCCCCCGGGCATGTTAAATCCCGCTTGAACCGATGAATCAAGGACCGACGCAAAGGACGGCGATCTCCTGCTTAATTAGATCTTGTACGACGCTGTTTACGAATGCGCTCTCGTTTCAAGGGGTCACGACTGCCGGCTTTGGTGAGGACGATTTTGTCCACCGGGGCCACCGAGGTATCGAGGCCCGCGGCGCAGGGACAGAACCGCGGGATTCCCGCCAATTGCCTCGCTCTCGGCGTGGAATATTTCGGGCCGTTCGCGCCCAAGCGAAACCTTGAATTGGAAAAGCGAAGTTGAGCTGAGCCGACGATCTATGGGTGCGTCAGGGTGCGTCCTTGCGCCCGCAGAGGGCTCGTTTACTCGAAGAATTGATCGCCGTCTATCAAAACGACCCGCTTACTTAAGAACGGCCGTTTTCTTTGCGGAGGCCGAGAAACTGGAAATCGTTACGAACAATCCCTTGTTGGCTTTGTGACGCTCAAGACTGCCAAAGAAATTGCGGCTTGCGTCCGGTCCGATAGTGTTGCCGATGCCGTAGCGTTTAGCTTGAATCTGTATCCGATCCAACCCGAACCAGCACCCAAGCCCAAGAACCGTTTCCCCTCTGCGCCTCACCGTCTCTGCGGTGAAATCATACCCTGTATCATAGGTAAAAGCCCTCGCCCATGTGGATAGTTCAACTGGCGCTGCGCCGCCCCTACACCTTCGTCATCATGTCGCTGGTGATCGTGATCCTGGGCGTGCTGGCTATCGTCCGCATGCCCACCGACATCTTCCCCGAGATCGATATCCCGGTCGTCAGCGTCATCTGGCAATACGGCGGCATCTCGCCCGAGGAGATGGCCGAAGTCATCACCGTCCGCTCCGAGCGCGGCTTCACCACTTCGGTCAACGACATCGAGCACATGGAATCGCAGTCGCTGCCCGGCCTCGGCATCATCAAGGTCTTCTTCCATCCCCGCGCCAAGATCGAAGCGGCCGTCGCGCAGCTCGCCGCTACGTCGCAATCCGTCGCTGCACTCGCTGCCCACCGGCACGATGCCGCCCAACATCATCCGCTACAACGCCTCCAGCGTGCCCATCCTGCAACTGGGCATTTCGAGCGACACGCTCTGCGAGCAGCAGCTCTACGACTACGGCTACAACTTCATCCGCACCCAGATGGCGAACGTCGCAGGGCGCCAGCTTCCCGCTGCCTTACGGCGGCCGGCCGCGCCAGATCATCGGTGGACCTCGATCCGAAAGCGCTCTACGCGCAAGGCCTCTCCGCCAGCGATGTCGCCAACGCCATCAACGCGCAGAGCCTGATCCTGCCCTCCGGCATCCGTCAAGATCGGCTCGCAGGAATACGCCGTCAAGCTCAACAGCGCGCCCGATGCCGCCGCGGCCTTCAACCACCTGCCGATCCGTCAGACCAACGGCACCACGGTTTACGTCGGCGATGTGGCCCACGTGCGCGACGGCTACGCCGTGCAGACCAACATCGTGCGCCACAACGGCAGCCGCGCGCCGCGCTGCTGACCGTGCTCAAGAACGGCGGCTCCTCCACGCTCGAAATCGTCGACAGCAGTTGAAGGCGATTCTGCCGCGCATCCGCTCCACGCTGCCGCCCGCGCTCAATCTGAAGCTGCTGTTCGATCAATCCATCTTCGTGCGCGCCGCCATCAACGGCGTGCTGCGCGAAGCCGTCATCGCCGCGTTGCTCACCGGCTCTGATGATTCTGCTGTTCCTGGGAAGCTGGCGCAGCACCATCATCGTCTGCATCTCGATCCCGCTCTCGATTCTCACTTCGCTCGCCGTCCTCTACCTGCTGCAACGAGACCATCAACGTCATGACGCTGGGCGGCATGGCGCTGGCGGTCGGCATTCTGGTGGACGATGCCACGGTGGAAATCGAAAACATCCACCGCAATCTTGGCCATGGGCAAGCCGATCGTGCGCGCCATTCTGGATGGCGCCATGCAGATCGCCGTGCCGGCCTTCGTTTCCACGCTGTGCATCTGCATCGTGTTCGTGCCGGTGATCTTTCTCACCGGCGCCGCGCGGTACCTGTTCACGCCGCTGGCGCTGGCCGTGGTGCTGGCGATGATGGCGTCGTATCTGCTTTCGCGCACGCTGGTCCCCACCATGGTGCGCTACCTGCTGCGCGGCGAAGCGGATCGTACCAGGCGAATCGGCGAGCACGAGACGCGCGCGGCTCTTCGGCGCATCCATCACGCTTCCAGCGCTGGTTCGAAAACGCATGCGCGAAGGCTACCGCATCCTGCTCGCCTCCGCCCTCGCGCATCGCAAGTTCGTGGCTGCCAGCTTCTTCGTGCTGGTCGCCGTCTGCCTCGCGCTCGCCCCCATGCTGGGCACGGATTTCTTCCCGCAGGTGGATGCCGGCCAGATCCGCCTGCACGTGCGCGCCCCCGCCGGCACGCGCATCGAAGAGACCGAGCAATACTTCGCGCAGGTGGAAGACACCATCCGCCAGGTGATTCCGCCCGCCGAGCTGACCGACATTCTCGACAACATCGGCCTGCCGTACTCCGGCTTCAACATCGCCTTCAGCGACACCGCCACCATCGGCACCTTCGACGGCGAGATCCTGGTCTCGCTTCGCCCCGGCGAGCACGCCCCTACCTGCCGATTACGTCCGCGAGCTCCGCGCTCGCCTGAAGCGCGAGTACCCCGACCTGACGTTCTTCTTCCAGCCCGCCGATATCGTGGGCCAGATCCTCAACTTCGGGCTGCCCGCGCCCATCGACGTGCAGGTGGTCGGACCACTCGCCAACGCGCCCGCCGATTACGAGCTCGCGCGGCAGATCGAGACGCGTCTGGCGCGCATCCCGGGCGCGGTGGACGTGCACATGCACCAGGTGGTCGGACGTTCCCGAGTTGCCGTTCAACGTGGATCGCACGCGCGCCGCGCAGATGGGCTCACGCAGAGCGACGTGGCCGACAGCCTGCTGATCTCGCTCAGCTCCAGCGCGCAGATCGCGCCCAATTATTGGATCGATCCGCGCAACGGCGTCGATTATCCCGTGGCCGTGCAGACCCCGCAGTTCCAGCGTCGATTCCACGTCCGAGCTGCTGCACACGCCCCATCCGCGGCGCCTCGCAGTCCGCCTCCGCAACTCCTCGCCAACGTGGGAACGCTCGAGCGCGATTCCACCGCCTCGGTGGTCAATCACTACAACGTGCAGCCGCGTCTACGATGTCTACGCCAACGTGCAGGATCGCGATCTGGGCGCCGTGGCCACCGACGTCGACCGCGTGCTCGCCGGCTTCCAGTCCAAGCTGCCCAAAGGCAGCTTCATCGAAACGCGCGGCCAGGTCGCGACCATGCGAACCTCGTTCATCGGCCTGGGCATCGGCCTGGTCTTCGCCATTCTGCTGGTCTACTTCGTGATGGTGGTGAACTTCCAATCGTGGCTCGATCCGTTCATCATTCTGATGGCGCTGCCGGGCGCGCTGGCCGGCATCGTGCTGATGCTGTTCGTCACGCAGACCACGATCAGCGTGCCCTCGCTGATGGGCGCCATCATGAGCATCGGCGTGGCCACCGCGAACAGCATCCTGCTGGTGAACTTCGCCAACGATTTGCGCGAGGAGGGCGCCGACGCCATTCACGCCGCGCTCGAAGCCGGTTACACGCGCCTGCGCCCGGTGATCATGACGGCGCTGGCGATGATCGTCGGCATGCTGCCGATGGCGCTCGGGATGGGCGAAGGCGGCGAGCAGAACGCGCCGCTGGGCCGCGCGGTGATCGGCGGGCTGCTGCTGGCGACGGTCGCGACGCTGTTCTTTGTGCCGGTGGTCTACAGCGTGCTCCGCCGCAACCCGCCTCGCTTCGGCAGCCATTCTCGACTCGAAGAAGAGGCGGTAAAAGTGGCGTAGGCCTCGTGGCCTGCTCACGGCGCTGTTATGGCGATCCCCTCACCCCAACCTTCCAAACCGGGCGTGCGTCCCCTGCTGGTCTTTTTCGCCGCGCTGGGCTGCGTCGTTGCAGCGGCCATCGCCGTCGGAGTTCTTCCCCGTCTGACGCATCAGAAGACGATGCTCGCTGCTTCGGAAAAATCCGCGCAACAGCGCCCGGTCGTGATCGCATCGCCCGCGCACTTCACCCTCTCGAAAGACGGTATCGATCTGCCCGGCGACCTGCAGGCGCTCATCGAATCCCCCATCTTCGCCCGCGCCGATGGCTTACATGAAGACTCGCCTCGTCGATCTCGGCGACAGGGTCAAAACCGGCCAACTCATGGCCGAAATCGAAACCCCCGAACTCGATCAGCAGATCACCCAGGCGCGCGCTTCGCTCGCCCAATCGCAGGCCGCGCTCAAGGAACTCCAGGCCGATATCGAACTCTCCCGCGCCAACCTGAACCTGTCGAAGGTTACCCTAGACCGTTGGGACCACCTCGCCACCAAAGGCGCCGTCTCCAAGCAGGAGCACGACGAAAAGCGCGCCGATTACGATGTGAAGAAGGCGCAAACTGAGCGCGCCGAAGCCAGTCTCGCCACCGCGCAGGAGACCGTTCACGCCAGCGAAGCCAATCTGAGGCGCCTGCAGGAGATGAAGGGATTCGCCAACGTTACCGCGCCTTTTGACGGCGTCATCACCGCGCGGCTGATCGATGTCGGCACGCTTGATCAACTCCGGCAACGACGGCATCAGCAAGGAGATGTTCCGCGTGGCCAAGCTCACGCCGCTGCGCATCTTCGTCAACGTTCCTCAAACGTATGTACAGGATATTCACCCCGGTCAAACCGCCCAGCTCCGCGTGCAGGAACTTCCAAACCAGGTCTTCCCCGCGCAAGTAGTACGCATTTCGAATTCGCTCGATATGGCCTCGAGAGCCATGCTCGCCATCCTGATGACGCCGAACACCGCGGGGACGCTTTATCCCGGGATGTACGTCCAAGTCCATTTTGCCGCGGGACAGGGCAAACCGCTGTTACGCGTCCCCGGCGACACGGTAATGCTCACCAAGAGCGGCCCGCGCGTCGCCATCGTGGACGCCGGTAACATAGTACATTTCCGTCCCGTCAAGCTCGGCGAAGACCTGGGTAGCGAAGTCGAAATCCTGTCGGGTCTTCACGAGGGCGAATTAGTAGTTTCAAACCCGGCCGACGCTGTCCAGGAAGGAGCCGCCGTCGATGTCCGCCGCCGCTAACTTCGGTATCGAGCCGAAGGCGCCGTCCGATACCGAGCCGCGACTGCAAAGGAGCGGTCCCGCGCGTCAAATCTCCGGCCGCCGGCTCTTCTTGGCCCTAACGTTACCCAATCCGCGCTATAACGAAGGTAGGAGGCCGTTTCGCTTGCACGTGGCGGAACGGTGAGCCATGAAAATCACGTACACGGGCAGGCAAGTCGAATTGAAACCGGCTCAGCAAAAGAAGCTGGAAGACCAATTCGCGAAAATCGGCAAAGTTTCTAGACGGCAAACGCGATAGCGAAGTGCACGTCGTTCTTTCCCTCGAGCGTCACCTCAATCACGCCGAGGCCACCATCAACCTCTATGGACATCAGATCGCCGGACTGGGTTCGAGTCCGGACCTCTTCACCGCCATTCACGGCGCGGCGGAGAAGTTGGTTAAGCAGGTGATGAAGTCCCGCGCCAAGTGGCGCGATACCACCCGTACGCCCCGTAAGGAGGCGGTCAACGGCGCGGCCGCTGCCGATGAGGCTCCGGTAGCGCCAAGCGCGCCGGCGGAAGCCCCACCTGCCTATATGGTTCATCATGTGAACCACCACGAGCGCCGCAAGCCGATGACGCTCGACGAAGCCATGATCGAGATCGACGGCCTTGACTACATCGTCTATCGCGACGCAAAGAGCGATTCCCTCAACGTGCTCATCCGCCGCCGCGACGGGAACTTCGATCTGGTCGAGGGTTAACCGCGAGGATGCCCAAAAAAAAGGCCCAGCCGGGGCGCAAGCCGGATCTCGTAATCATCACTGGCTTGAGCGGTTCCGGTAAGGGGTCCGTGCTCCGCGCGCTCGAAGACCTGGGCTACTACGCGGTCGATAACATGCCGGTCGAACTGATTCCAAAGTTCGCCGAGTTGATTCGTGACAATCCGAGCATTAAGTGCGCCGCACTTGTGGTGGACGTGCGCGAAAAAGAGGGACTTGAGCGCTTCCCCGAGATCCTGCCCAAACTGCGCGAGAGTCTGAAGGCGCGCCTCATTTTTATGGAGGCCGACGACGAAGCCATCATTCGCCGCTTCAGCGAAACTCGCCGCCCGCACCCGCTAGGCACCGGACGCTCGGTTCTGAAGAGCATCCGCTCGGAGCGCGAGAAGCTCGCGCCCATCCGCGCGCTTGCCGATCTGATCGTCAATACCTCGAAATTCACGGTTCATGAACTGCGCGATTTCATCGGTGAGCGCTTCCGCGGCCAGGGCGACGAATCGAAGATCATGGTCTACGTCACTAGTTTCGGCTTCCGCAACGGCGTGCCCCCGGATAGCGATTTGGTCTTCGACGTTCGCTTTCTGCCTAACCCTAACTATATTCCGCGTTTCAAGAACCTGACCGGCCGGAACCCGGCGGTCGCGAAGTATATCCGGTCGTTTCCGCAAACCGTGGAATTTGTCAAGAAGATTTCGGAGCTACTCATCTATCTGTTGCCGCACTATGTCAGAGAAGGAAAGAGTTACCTGACTATCGCCTTCGGCTGCACCGGCGGCCAGCACCGCTCGGTCATGATGGCCGACCAAATTCGCAACAACCTGCAACAGGCAGGCTACAACGCCAAAGTAACCCACCGGGATATTAAGTAGGACGGGCCTCCTGGCCGGGCCAAGCGCCAGAGGCGCTTCTCGGTCGATCGCAAATTCCGAAAATAAATCTCTCCCCTACCTTTCAACCACTTACAATCACTTTTCGCGAAATCTTACTCGATCCCTGACTCCCACCCGCTAAACTGAAACCAGAAGCGTGTACAAACGCAAGCCGTATCACGAAGATCATCGGTAAGCCGTGTGCCTGAAAACGCCGCGCAGTCTGAAAGGGTTACATGGAAACGGGCCAGTGGTAAATACTGGAACCGCGCCATAATCTACCAATGCCCTCGATGAGCTCTAAGCCGGGCGCGAGCAATCTACTTGTCCTGGTGGCCGGGTTCGGCGGCCTCCTGGCCATGATGGCGTTCGCCGAAATCGATGGCGTCCGCGCACTGCAGGGCATCGAGCGCGCCAACGACGAGATCCGCGAAGACTTCCTGCTGCGCACGCGTTTGCTCGAGCGCATCCGCGGGGATGTCTATGTTTCCGGTACGTACGTCCGCGATTACCTGCTCGAACCCGAAGCCGGCAAAGCCGAGGGCCACCGCTACAGCCTGCTCGAAACACGCAACGATATGGACGCGGCTCTCGCCCAATACGGCGCGCTGATACATGCCCGCGAGCGGCAGCCATTTCAGGCGCTCACCTCCGCGCTCGCCGAATATTGGAACACGCTCGACCCTGTCTTTTCGTGGGGCGCCGCCGTCCGGAAGCGCGACGGCTTCGCGTTTCTGCGCGACGAAGTCTTTCCTCGCCGCATGGCCATGCTGGGAATCGCCGACCAGATCCGCGCGCTGAATGAAGCGCAATTGAACGAGGGCAAGACGCGCGTGGAGCAGACCTTCGCGGCGTTTCGGCAGCGGCTGCGATTGACGGTCGGCCTTACCATTGGATTGGGCCTGTTGCTTGCCGGGTTCAGCATCCGGCGGATTCTCGGCTTGGAATCGGAAACCGCGCGGCAGTTCCGCGAAGTGCAGCAGCTTTCGGCGCGCCTCGTGGAGGCGCAGGAACAGGAGCGCCGCTCTATCGCCCGCGAGTTGCACGACGAAGTGGGACAATCGCTGACAGGCGTGCTGGTGGAGATGGCGAATCTCTCCACCCTGATTCGCGCGCGCGATCTGGAGCCGGTCGCGGTCAAGGCAGGCGAAATCAAAAAGCTGGTGGAAAGCTCCATCGGCGTGGTGCGCAACATGGCGCTGCTGCTCCGCCCTGCGATGCTCGACGATCTGGGACTCATCCCCGCGCTTGAGTGGCAGGCGCGCGAGGTTTCGAAGCGCAGCGGCGTGTGGGTCCAGGTGGATGCGAACGGAGTCTCCGAAGAGTTGCCCGAAGAACACAGGACCAGCGTATATCGCATCGTGCAGGAGGCGCTGCACAACGGCGTGCAGCATGCGGATGCGCATCGCATCGTGGTAACCGTGAAGCAGGAGGCGAAGCGTTTGGAGGTGACCATCGAAGACGATGGGAAAGGGTTCGATCCTTCAAGGACGAAGGGGATGGGACTGTTGGGAATCGAGGAACGTGTGAGTCATCTGGGCGGGACCTTCGCGGTGGAATCGCAGCCTGGCCGTGGGACGGCGCTGCGCGTGCGTTTGCCGCTGGAGGCGCAATGACCAGCGGCGCGATGAAGCCCCTGCGCATTCTCCTGGCCGACGATCACACGGTGGTGCGCAAAGGGCTCCGGCTGCTGCTCGAAAGCGTGCCCGAGTTTCAGGTAATCGCCGATGCCGCCAATGGTCGCGATGCCGTATCGCTCGCGGAACAACACCGGCCCGACGTCGTTGTGATGGATGTGGCGATGCCGATCCTGAACGGCATCGAGGCCGCCCGCCAGATCACGGGGAAGCAGCCGGCAACTGCTATTGTCTTCCTGAGTATGCACGGCGACGAAAGCTACGTGCTGCGTGCGCTGAAGGCCGGTGCGCGGGCGTACTTGCTCAAGGATTCGGCCGAGTACGATCTCATTCAGGCTGTGAAGGCTGTCAGCGAGGGCAAAGCGTTTTTCAGTCCCGCGATAAGCAAGATGCTCGTGGAAGATTACATGCGCCAGATGCAGGAGCGCGGCGTGGAAGACAGTTTCGAACTACTGACCACCCGGGAACGCGAGGTGCTGCAACTGCTAGCCGAAGGAAAGAATAATAAGGACGTAGCCTCGCTGCTGAACCTAAGCCTCTACACCGTAGAGACGCACCGCAGCAATATTTTTCAGAAGCTGAACCTGCACAGCCAGGCGGAGCTGATTCTGTATGCCATCCGCAAAGGCGTGATCAGCTAGCTAGCGCAAGATCGAAAAACTAATTCCACAATTGTCGCCAGCCTCTCCCCGTAGGTCTTGCGTGCGAACCACAAACGCAGGGCAGCCAACTCTCTGAAATCCTATCGATCTTGCAGCCAGTTCTGCTGAAAGCCGCGCCCCAAGAATGTGTCCAACAAATCACTCCGATCCTTTCATATCAATATCTTAGCCAGAAAGCTTGACAAGCATTTACATAATATCCTAAACTCCATTGACATTGGGACCATTCGAGAAATTTATAGCCCATTAATGAGAAGGAGATGATTTTGCGGAGAGCACTCTCGATTGCATTTTTCTTGGCGTCTGTAGCATGGTCACAGGGCGCTGACGCTGTGGTATCTGGCAACGTCCTGGACGGCACCGGGGCTGCCACGCCCGCGGCTGCTATTACGGCTCTAAACCTGAACACCGGCGTTAAGACTCTGGTAACATCCAACGCCTCAGGCGTTTACCTGTTCGCCGCGCTCCTCCGGGCGAATACCGGATAAGCGCCGAAAAAGAGGGCTTCAAAACCCTCGTCCTGAATCAAACTACTCTTCGCGCGGGCGATCACCTGGAACAGAACTTGGTTCTTGCCGTAGGCGCTACGAAGGAATCGGTAGAGGTTGTCGCTAACTCGGATTCAGTCAATTATCTGACCTCGTCACAAGGCGGCCTTCTGAACTCGCAGCGCATACAGGATCTTCCCGTTTCCGGCCGCAATGCCATGGAACTGGTCGCCACACAGCCCGGCTTGGTCTCGACTTCGAGCGGAGTCAACATGAACGGCGCCCGCACCGACATGATGGCCATCACGCTCGATGGCACAAACATTCAGGACAACGCGGTCCTCACTTCCATCACGGGCCAGATGATCAGCACCACGGTGGACCGCGTGGAGGAAGTGCGCGTGGTGACATCACCCGCCGATGCCGAATACGGCCGCGGCTCGGGCCAGGTGCAGTTGATATCCCGCTCGGGCACCAACAAGTTCCACGGCAGCGCCTACGATTTCGCGCACAATACCGATCTCAACGCCAACACCTGGTCCAACAATCGTAGCGGCATCGCTCGCGACGTGCAGGTGTTGAATCAGGTTGGCGGCCGCGTAGATGGGCCGATCCGCAAGAATAAGACGTTCTTCTTCGCGCTCTTCGAGGCCAGTATCAACCACACACAAACGCCCGCCACCGATACCGTCCTGACCAGCCAGGCGCGCCAGGGTATCTTCCGCTTCTTCCCTGGCGTACAGAATGGCAACGCGAACGCCAACAATCCGTCGGTGGATCTGAGCGGCAACCCCGTGTCGCCGCGCGGCGCGACCGGGCTCCTGCAAACCGTTAGCCTCTTCGGCCTCGATCCCAACCGCCTGGCCCCCGACTCCACGGGAATCATCGCCAAGAATCTGGCTCTGATCCCGTTACCCAATAACTACCTGGCGGCGGGTGACGGACTCAACACCGCGGCCTACATCTGGCAGCGGCATGCCACTGACGACCTGTATTCGCTCGATTTCAGAGTGGACCATAACTTTAGCCAATCGGAGCGTCTCACCATCAGTTACAACCACGATAGTGAAAATAATCCTAACGGTAATGACGCGCAGCAGTACCCCACATCGGTGCCCGGCGCTCATGTCATTCACGCAACAGTCGGATCGTTGGCGTTGGTATCCACGCTCACCCCTAGCATGCTGAATGAGGCGCGTATCGGCGTGCAGCGGGCCGACCTGGAGTTTGAAGCGCCGTGGACCGCGAGTTCACAGGGCACTAGCTTACTGCCCTCGATTGGCGGCGTGCCCTACGTCATCGTACTGAACGGACCCACCAGCCCGTACGCGACGTCCACCAGCGAGGATCCGCAAGGCCGCATTACGCCTGTGTATCAGGCGTCGGACAAGCTCAGTTGGCTGCGCGGCCGCCACGCGCTGAAAGCCGGAATTGAGCTGCGATTGGTAGACGAGAACAGCTTTCACGCCTTCAACGTGATTCCGCGCGTGACCTTGGGAACAGGTAATGTCGGCACGCAAAACATCACCACTATTGCCGGCATAGGGGCCAACGCGACTTTGGCGAGCAACCTTCTCACGACACTTGCGGGATCGGTCGGCAGCATGACCCAAATGTTCTACTCCCCCGGCGGATCGAATCCGCAATATCTGCCCTTCGGGCAGGAACAGCACACCTGGGACACGCGCGAGTGGGGAACTTACTTTCAGGACGATATCAAAGTCCGCAATAACCTGACTATTAACCTGGGCGTCCGTTGGGAATATTATGGCGTTCCTTACGAAGCCCATGGAAGAATGACGGCTCTGGTGGGCGGCTCGCAAAGTCTCTTCGGAATCTCCGGAACCACCTTCGCCGCCGAATTCAATCCCGGCTATATGCCCGGGTCGTTGATGCAATTGCAATTGGTTGGCAAAAACTCGCCGAATCCGGGCGTGCAACCGTGGCAGCCCGATTATCGCGATTTCGCTCCGGCACTTGGACTCTCCTGGTCGTTGCCGTGGCTTGGCAAAGACAAGACGGTATTTCGGGCGGGCTATGGCATCGCGTATGAAAAGAACTTCCTCGCGCTGCTGAACCAGCTCAACGGATATGGCGCGCCCGGCCTGGGCCAATCGCAATCGATTACCCCCTCCACCTATCAGAGTCTGGGCCAGGTGTCGCTGCCGTTGCCTCTCCCCTCCACCCCGCCAATGGCTACGATTCCGATTAACGACAACAACAGCAGTACGCAGAGCATTGACGTAGCCGATAGCAGTTGGAAGAGAGGTTATATCCAGAATTGGAACGCCTCGCTCGGGAGGCAACTGGCCCGGGGGTTGGTGCTCGACGTGCGATATGTGGGCAGCAAAGGAAGCAAGTTGACGCAGGGCACGAATATCAACGAAGTGAATATCTTCGAGAACGGCATCCTGAATGCCTTCAACATAACCGCCGCCGGTGGCAACTCTCCGCTGCTGAACCAGATCTTCAACGGCCTGAACATTCCGGGCGTGGGCGTGGTGAACGGAACCACACTTACAGGCTCGCAGGCGATGCGCCAGAACACAACGCTGCAGGCGTATCTGATCAACAACAATGTAGGTGGCTTCGCCAATTTCCTGGGGTCGAATACGTTCGTCACGGGAATCCGCGGCGGCCTGTTGCTGAACGGACACCTCCCGGCCAACTTCGTGGTCGCGAATCCGCAATTGGGAACGGCGGCTTTGGTGGGTAACTTCGGCAACTCCACTTACAATTCGCTGCAGATCGAACTCAACAAGCGGTTTCAGGGCGGCTTTCAGGTGCAAGGCAGTTACGTGCGTAGTAAGACGTTGGGAAGTTATGACGGTAATACGCAAAATGAAGTCAGCAGCTTCCTGACGCTGCGTAACGAACATCTGAGCAAGCAGTTGCTCAGTTACGACATACCCAACGTATGGCGCACCAGCGGCATCTGGGATATGCCCTTCGGACCCGGAAGGCGCTTCGTGGGGTCGAGCCACGGCATTGTCTCGCGTCTCGTCGAGAAATGGCAGACGGCGGTGATCTTCAACAAGCAGTCGGGAACGCCCACCAGCTTCAGCAATAGCGCGGGAAACACATTCAACAACGCCGGCGCCACAGACATGCAATGGGGGCCGCTGCCCTCTGGCAGCGTGCAGAAGGTAGGCAATAACATCGTCTACTTCACCGGCCTTACCCAGGTTACCGACCCCTCAGTCGCGAACATTCCCTCGAATCTGCAGAGCCAAAGTACGCTGAAAGCGATTCAAGGTCCCAACGGCCAGCTCTTGCTGTCGAATCCGGTTCCGGGCTTGCTGGGCTCGATGAGCCAGGCATCTTATCGCGGTCTCGGCACGTTTACCTTGAACATGCAGGCATCCAAGGCGGTCACTATCAACGCTGAGCGCAACATCACGCTGCGATTGCGCGCTGACGCCATCAACCTGTTGAACCGTCCGGTCTGGGGCACGCCTAACCTGAACATCGATAGCACCAGTTTCGGCCAGATCACGTCGGCCAGCGGGTCCCGTACCGTTGTGATCGGCGCACGTGTAGAATTTTAGGAACTAGATCTGAGACATTTATGCGTACCGACCCCTGGAAACCAATAGTCCGCCTCGCTGCCGTTTTCGCTGTGGCCGCCCTCTCTCCGGCGTTTGCTCAGAAGACGATTAGCCTGCCGAAGGTGGGCGAGCACACCGTTGGCGAAGATTACTTCCTCGCCAACTACACCCAACTCCTCGCGTACTGGAACACGCTTGCAAAAGAGTCCGATCGGCTGAGGCTCGTAGAGTACGGCAAGACCGCCGAAGGGCGGCCGATGATCATGGCGATCATCACTTCGCCCGCCAACCACAAGAAACTCGCCCACTATAAGGAAATCTCGCAACGCCTGGCGCGCGCCGAGGGCCTTACCGACGAGCAGGCGCACCAACTTGCAGCGGAGGGGAAATCGATCGTATGGATCGACGCCGGATTGCACGCCACCGAATCGATCAACGCACAGGCGCTGTTTCCCGAAATCTACGACCTGCTCAGCCGCAACGACGCGGAGACGATGCGCCTGCTCAATGACGACATACTTCTACTGACTTGCATCAACCCCGACGGCATGGAATTGGTTGCCAACTGGTACATGCGCGAGAGCGACCCCAAGCAGCGGAACATGAACATCCCGCGGCTGTATCAGAAGTATGTCGGGCACGACGATAATCGCGATTCTTACATCGCCAACCAGCCGGAAACGGAAGCGGTCAACCGGCAGATGTACATCGAGTGGATTCCGCAGATCATGTTCAACCAGCACCAGACGGGCCCCGCGGGATCGGTGCTGTTCTTTTCGCCCTTCCGCGATCCGTTCAACTATAACCAAGATCCGCTAGTGCCCATCGGCATCGACCTGGTATCGGCGGCAGTGCACGAGCGCTTCATTGCCGAGGGAAAGCCCGGCGCAGTAATGCGTACGGGCGCGCCGTACTCCACATGGTTTAACGGAGGCGACCGCACCACGACCGGGTTCCACAACCAGATCGGCCTACTGGCGGAGATCATAGGCAGCCCCACGCCCATGAGCATTCCGGTGGTGGCGTCTAAGCTGCTGCCCATGGCCGATAACCCAGACCCCATCGGCCCGCGCCAGGAGTGGCATCAACGTCAGTCCATCGAATACCTGATGACGGCTGACCGCGCGATTCTCGACATCGCCTCCAAGCTTCGCGAGGATTTTCTGTTCCGCATTTATCGCGCAGGTAAGAACTCCATCGAGCGCGGCAGCACGGATTACTGGACGATCACGCCCAAGCGAGTCGCCGCACTTCAGGCGCTCGCGGGCGAAACACCTGGTGGCGCCGAAGCGGTTGCCGGCGGCGACACTGGCGGGGGCGGAGGCGGAGGCCGCGGTGGCATCCCCATCCAATATTGGAATCAGTTGCGCTCGAAGGATTCGCGCGACCCGCGCGGCTACATTATTCCTTCCGACCAGCCGGACTTTCCCACGGCGACAAAGTTTGTGAACGCGCTGCTTAAGGCGGGAATCGTGGTGGATCGCGCGACGGCGGATTTCACGGTGGCAGGAAAGCGGTATCTGGCTGGGTCGTACGTGATCCAAGCCGCGCAGGCCTTCCGCCCGCACTTGCGAGACATGCTGGAGCCGCAGGACCACCCCAACGATTTCCAATATCCCGGCGGTCCGCCGAAGCCGCCTTACGATATCACCGGCTACACGCTGGCGTTTCAGATGGGCGTGCAGTTCGACCGCATTCTCGACGGTTTCGAAGGGCCTTTCCAGAAGATCGACGGCTTGCTGAAACCGCCGGCTGGGAAGGTCACGGCCGGCGCGGCGGGCTACTTGCTCAGCCATCAGATGAACGATGCCTTTACTGGGACGACCAAGCTGCTGAACGCCGGCCAAGATGTGTATTGGCTGAAGACCGAGTTCACAGCCGAGGGCAAGACGTACCCCGCGGGAACCATCTACATCCCATCGAAGCCCACCACGGCGGCTGTCGTGCGGACGCTCGCTTCGGAACTGGGACTGAACTTTACAGGCATCGCCACGAAGCCGCAGGGCGAGGCGTTCAAGCTGCGGCCAGTGCGTGTCGGGCTGTGGGACCGTTACGGCGGCTCGCAGGATTCCGGACACATTCGTTGGATGTTCGAGCAGGCATTTCCCACGCCGTATGAATTGGTCTATCCGCAGGCGCTCGACGCAGGCGGGCTGAATCAGAAGTTCGATGTGCTTATCTTCCCCGAAGGCGGGATTCCCGGCGCCGGCCGTGGTGGACGCGGAGGTGGCGGTGGCGGCGGCGGAGGACGCAGCGCGGGTGCAGCCGCGGCTGGGGCTGCCGCCGGCGGGCAGCAAGCGGGTGGCCGGGGCGCTGGCGGTGGGCGTGGAGGACGCGGTGGCGGGCGGGGCGATGTGCCCGACGAATATCGCAGCCAGACGGGCAATGTCACTCTGGCCACGACGGGCCCGCAACTACGCTCTTTCGTTGAAGGCGGCGGCACGTTGGTAGCGATTGGTGGCTCAACCAGTTTCGGCAATTATCTGGGCCTGCCGGTGGCTGACGCGCTCACCGAAACCGTCGATGGATCCGCACGCCACCTGCCGAACACGAAGTTCTATGTTCCCGGATCGGTACTGGAGGCGAGCGTCGATAATACGCTACCCATCGCTTACGGCCTGCCTCCCAAGGTCGATATGTTTTACTCGAACAGCCCCGCGTTTCGGGTACAGAAGGATGCTCATACGCAACCGGTGGCCTGGTTCGCCTCGGCAGAGCCGCTGCGCAGCGGATGGGCCTGGGGACAGCAATATCTGAACGGCGCTGTGGCGGCGGTTCAATCCGACGTGGGCAAGGGGAAGGTTTACCTGTTTGGACCGGAGATCACCTTCCGCGGCCAGCCGCACGGGACGTTTAAATTTCTGTTCAACGCAATCTATCTGGCGGGCGCCGAATCGGTGACGCTGCCTTGAGCACTCACCACGTGGCGCGGGCCTCCCGGCCCGCGCGGAAGCTTGAAGTTAGAACGGGCGCGCAGGCCAGGAGGCCTGCGCCACTCGGGAGAACACTATGATCATCGCTAGACTTACGAAACTCAATTTTGCCATTGCGGCGGCTCTTCTTGCAGGAGGCGCTCTCGCGCAGGAGCCGGAATACGGACCCGCCAAGGGAACGCTGGTGATCCAGGGCGGAGGTTCCGACGTGGGAACCGGGATCTTCGAAACGTTCATCAACAAAGCCGGCGGGCTGGGCGCGAACATCGTGGTTGTCCCAACTGCCGGCGGCAATCGGACTCCCGACGGAAAGATCAAGGTGTATCAGGAGGAACAGGTGGTCGCGGCGTGGAAACGGCGGGGCGTGATGAATGTCCACATGCTGCACACCGCCGATCCAAGAGTGGCCGACACCGAAGAGTTCGCGAAGACTCTCCGCGACGCAAATGGTGTTTGGTTCGACGGTGGACGCCAGTGGAATATCGTCGATTCCTACGCCAACACCCTGACGCTCAAGGAGTTTCACAAGGTGCTGGAGCGCGGCGGCGTCATTGGCGGCAGTTCGGCGGGCGCGACGATCCAGGGCGACTATCTGGTGCGCGGAGCGATCGCCGGGTCCGATATCGTCATGACGCCGGAACCAGAGCATGAGCATGGCTTCGCCTTCCTGCGTAAGGTCGCAATAGATCAGCACATCAATACGCGCAACCGTTGGGACGATATCATTCCGGTGATTAAGAAGTACCCCAACCTGTTGGGAATCGGCCTCTCCGAGGGGACCGCGATCGTCGTGACTGGAGATCGCTTTCAGGTGATCGGCAAGTGGAAGGTCGCCGTACACGACAATACGCGCATCTATCAGCCTTGGGAGAAACCTTACTACGTGCTATCCATCGGCGATGTCTACAACATGAAAACGCGCACCATCGAGAAGTACGGGACTGGAGTTTTAGTTCCTCCTGTCGCAATAGCGGCGAAGCAGAACTAACGCAGTACTCCTATTTGATAATCCACCACGGAGCGTTGCGCCTGGTAGTCATAGCGCGCTGAGGCCGATTCGATCTGCGCCGACGTCAAGTTCAACTGCGCCTGGCTGAGTTCCACGATCGAGCTTAGCCCTAGCTGATAGCGGCTTTGCGCAAGGTCGAGCGCCAACTGGGCTTGCGCCACAAATTGTTGGGTCAGCGATACGCGTTGAAAGGCGGTGTTGGCATTGAGCCAGGCGACGCGTACGTCGCGCGTGATGCGATTCGCCAGATCGGCTACGTTCTGCGCGGCGGCCTTGGCTTTGAGAGATGCTTCCGATTCGCGCGCTTTGAAGAGACCTCCGTTGAAAACGGGAATGTTCACGTTAATGCTGGCCGCCGCATAGTGGCCGGGGACTTGGGAAACTCCAACCGGAACTCCGCCGGCGGCCACCAACCCGCTGACGGTTGGGTAGTAGAGATCGTGTTCGGCGCGCGTGAAACGTTCGGCGGCGGACTGGAGGAGTTGCAGATCTTTCAGGTCGGGGCGGTTCTGCATGGCCTGCGCGATGAGCGGGTCGGCTTGCGCGGGTAACGCGGCGGGCATGGGCTCATCGGCGACATCGAACGTCGTTTGGTTGGGCAGCCCCAACGCGGCGGCTAGCTCGGCTTCGGCGGAATTGATTCCGTTTTCCGCTTGCAGTTGCAGTAGCTTCGCATCGGAGAGATTGACGTTGGCAAAGCTGACGTCGAGTTCGGTGCGCAACTGGCTCTGCGCCAGGGCGGAAATTCGATCGAAAACCAACTGCCGCGCGGCGACGGTCTGCTGAGCGACCTTGAGTACGGCTTGCGCGCGCAGGACGTCGAAATAGGCGCGGGTAGCGCCTAGCAGGACATCGGCACGAGTGTTGTCGCTGGCCTGGTCTTGCGCTTGCGCCTGAAGGTTCGACATACCGACCAGATTGTGAGTGCGGCCAAAATCGGTAATCAACTGGCTGGCGAGAATGCCGCCGGCGGCGCGGCTGTAGACGACAGGATTGTTGATCGCGCCCGCGGCGAGGCGTGTGCCGTTATCCGCTCCAACGCCGGTGAGAAGGCCGGCCAAGTTGGGCAATTCGGCCGCGCGGTATTGCGCGGGCTGCTGGTGCGCGGCGGCGGCGGTGTATTTCGCGGAAGAGTATTGCGGGTTGTTTTGTACGGCAAGGCGCTGGGCGTCGGCCAGGGTGAGGTGCATCGGTTGCTGCTGGGCGAGCAGGGATGCGGGAAGAAGGAGTAACGGCGTGAGGAGACGGCGCGTCATGCGTGGTCCCCTTCGGCGTGCGGCCGGGCACTTCGGGCCGTGGCCCCGCCAGGAGGCCTATCCCACACCAAAACATAAGCGGCGGGGACTAGGAAAACCGTTAGCAGAACCGAGACGGTCAAGCCGCCCAGGATCGCGCGCGCCAGAGGAGCGTAGGCCTCGCTGCCCTCGCCCAGCTTCAGCGCCATGGGCAACAGACCGATGATGGTGGCGAGCGACGTCATCAGCACCGGACGCAACCGCACGCGGCACGCCAGTCGCCACGGCTTCGCGCACGGCCATGCCTTCTTCACGCAGGTGGCGCGTGAATTCGACGATCAGAATGCTGTTCGACACGGCGATGCCGACCAGCATCACGACGCCCATCAGCGACATCACGTTCAGCGTGGTGCCCGTACAGCCAGAGCGTGAGGATCACGCCGGTCGATCCCGGCGGCACCGCGAGCAGGATGATGAACGGATCGACGAACGAGCGGAACTGCGCCACCAGAATCAGGTACAGCAGCACCACGGCGAGCGACAGACCCAAGCGCGAAGCTCCTGAACGAATCCCGCATGCCCTGCACCATGCCGCGCAGCGTAACGGTGAGGCCCTCGGGCACTTTCGTGTGCGCGATGATTCCGTCGATCGATGTTGCGATCCGGCCCAGGTCTTCGTCCAGCGGGCGCACGTAAATATCGATGGTGCGGCGGAGCTGGTAGTGATCCACTTCGGTGGGCGACTTCGAAGCGGTGGATGGTGCTGATGCATGTCCAGCCGCGTGGGCTGTTTGGCATTCGCCGCCGCGCAGCGGAATGGACTCGCAGATCGGTCAGGCTCTTGCACCTGACGTTCGGGATATTGCACGGTCAGCATGTAATCGTTGCCGGTCTTGGGGTCGATCCAGAAGCTCGGCGCGATCATCTGATTCGAGGTCAGCGCGGTGATGACGTTATCCACCACTTCCCGCTGATCGAGGCCGAGCTCGCTCGCGCGCGTGCGGTCGACGTCGAGCTGCAACGCCGGATAATCGAGATCCTGCGGGATGAAGACGTCCGCCACGCCTGGAATGCCGCGGATCTTCGACGGCGAGCTTGCAGCGCGGTGGCATAGCGCGTGCTCCATATTGGAGCCGGCCACCTGCACGTCGATGGGCGCCGGCAGGCCCAGGTTCAGCACGGCGTCCACCAGGCCGCCGGATGAGAAGTATGCGGTCAGTTCCGGCAGCTCGCGTCTGCATGCGCTCTTTCACCCGCGCCATGTATTCGTAGCTGCCGATCTTGTGGTCGTCCTTGAGGCTCACCTGCACGAAGGCGGTGTGCATGCGCGGAGTTGGTGGTATAGATCGCGGAGAAATCCGGGCGTCGCGCCGATATTGGAAACGATCATGCCAAGGTCGTCCGGCGGAACCACCTGGCGCATCAGCGCTTCCACCTTGGCGACTTCGTTTTCCGTCACCGACGAGGCGCGTGCCGGAGGGCGCTTTGACATTGATCACGAACTGGCCGGCGTCGGTGCGCGGAAAGAAGGAGAGCCCGAGCAGAGGGAAAGAGCAGCGAGGCTGGCGGCGAAGACGACGCCGAAAGCGACCAGCGTGAACGCGGGGCGGCGCAGCACTCACGCCTACCAGCTTGTCGTAGACGCTTGAGAAAGCGTTCGAAGCGGTCGTTGAACCAGACGTTGAAGCGCTCGCCGAGCGACCGGCGCCGCTGCGGTGCTCCACGGTTACCGGGCGCTTCTGCGGACGGCGTGCCATGATGCGCCGGAGCTTTGATGAACCGCGCGCAGAACAGCGGCACCACCGTCATCGCGACGGCGATACGAAGCGAACAGCGAGAGCACCACCGCCAGCGCCAGCGCGGAGAACAGGAACTTGCTGACGCCGTAGAGAAACGTTACCGGAAAGAAGACCACGACGGTGGTCAGCGTGGCGGCCAGCACCGGCAGCGCGACTTCGCGGCCGCCCTTTTCGGCCGCCACCTCGGGCGGTTCGCCCAGCTCCAGATGCCGGTAGATATTCTCGAGCACCACCACCGAGTTATCGATCAGGCGCGAGAACGCCAGCGCCAGGCCGCCCAGCACCATGCTGTTGATCGAGCTCGCCGCCGAGCGAAAGCGCGATGAACGCCGCCAGCGCGGAAAGCGGAATCGAGAAGAACACCGCGACCGTGGCGCGCATGCTGCCGAGGAAGATCAGGATCATCAGCGAGGTCAGAAACAGGCCGATGCCGCCTTCGTGCAGCAGCGTTTCGATGGCGGTCTTCACGAACACGCGATTGATCGAACACGACTTGCGTGACCAGCTGCTTGGGCACATCGAACAGCTGCCTGAGCGCGTCCTTGACGCCATCCACCACCGCGATGGTGTTGGTGTCGCCGCCCTGCTTCAGCACCGGGAGGTAGACCGAGCGCTGCCCATCCACGCGCACCATGTTGGTCTGGATCTGGTGTCGCGTCCTTGGCGTATCCGATATCGGCGACGCGCACGGGCGATTGGCCCACCATCTTGATCGGCAGCTGGTTGATCTCGTCGCACCGTGCGCAACTGGCTGTTGGTGTAGATGTTGTAGTCGAGCGGGCCGATCTGCACGTCGCCCGCGGGCAGGATCAGGTTGGATTCGTTGACCGAGCGGACCACATCCATCAGGCTCAACTGGTGGGCTTCCAGCTTGTACGGATCGGCGTAGACCATGATCTGGCGGTACTTGCCGCCGAACGGCTGCGGGACGCTGGCGCCGGGGACGCCGGCGATCTGGTTGCGCACCTGAAATTGCGCCAGGTCGCGCAAGCGCGGTCTCGTTCAAGCCCTCGCCTTTGAAGGTGACCAGGCAGACCGGCAGGCTGGAGGCATCGAACTTCAGCACGACCGGCGGCAGCGTGCCGGGCGGCAGACGGCGCAACTGCGCCATCGCCAGGTTCGAGATGGTGGTGACCGCCGAATCCGGGTTCGTGCCGGGCTGGAAGTACACCTTGATGACGCTCACGCCGGGCAGCGAGCGCGATTCGATATGTTCGATGCCGCTGCCAAGCGTGAAGAAGCGTTCGAAGCGGCTGGTGATATCGGTTTCGATCTGCTCCGGCGGCATGCCGGAATAGAACGTCGCCACCACCACGACCGGGATATTCATGGCCGGGAACATATCGACCGGCATGCGGGCAAGACTGGTAACACCGACCACGGCGATGATCAGACAAACGACGACGATGAAATAGGGATTACGAATTGCGAAGGAGGACATGTTATTGGTTCGCCGCGGACATCGACGTGAGCTTGGGCTGCACTTCCTGGCCCGGTTGTAAGCCGGAATGGCCGCCGAGCACGATGAGATCGCCCTCGTTCAATCCGGAGCGGACCTCGACTTCGTCGGCGGTCTCAATGCCCAACTGAATCTTGCGGAACTCGACGCGATGGTTGGGCGTGACGACGGCGACCTGGCCTTCGGCCTGGTCATCCCCGCCGGTTTGGACCGCATTGACAGGCGCGACCAGCACATGATCGCGCTTGGCGAGCGTAAGATCGACCTCCGCGTACATTCCCGGCATCAGCACCAGCGACGGATTTTGGACATCGACTTCCGTGTTCATGGTGCGCGTTTCGAGCGAGAGCTTGTCTTCGAACCGGGCGACGCTGCCGGGGAACGTGCGATGCAAGCTGTTCACGCGTACCTCAACGTGCTGGCCAATGTGAATGGTAGGGACAGCCGATTCAGGCACCGGGAGGATGAGGCGCAGCAGATTATTTTGCGAAAGACGCACAACCGGCATGGCTTGAGATTGCGAAGCTGTACCGGCCTGAATCATGGAGCCCTTGTCGGCGTATCGCTTGGTGACAACGCCTGCGAAGGGCGCCGGAACGCGCGTGTAATCCATGAGCGTGTGGACCTTGGCAACATCGGCCTGATTGACCCGCACCTGCTCACTGGCGGATTGTACGGCGGAGTTTGCGGCCGCCACCTGTGCCTGGGCTACGAGCGCCTTGCCCTGAGCGTCGTCGATTTCCTGTTGCGCGACGAGGCCTTTTCGCTGCTTGGAGACGTCGTCAAGGCGCTTATAATACGCTTCGGTGACGTCATACGCGGATTTCGCGCGGGCGAGTTCGTCCTGGGCCTGCTTCACGTTGGCCCGGCTGCGGTCAACGGAAGCGTCGGCGCGGCGAAGGTCGTCGCCCATTTCCGGAATCTCGAGAGTAGCCAGAACCTGACCTTCGGCGACCCGGTCTCCGATATCGACATTTATTTCCTTGATGTAGCCAGCCACTTTCGCCATGACATCGACTTCCTGATAAGGCTTGAACTCCGCGGTGAGCGTGAGGGTGCGGGCAAGGTCGGCTGTCTTGATTTGGGCGACCGCAACCGTGGGACCCTCCGCGGGAGTAGCACCGTTGGCTTCGACACTAGTTTTGGAACAGCCGGCGAATAGGATGGCGCAGGCGACGGTCAGAAGTGGGGCGGCGAGCGATCTGTTCATGCATGGCTCCGGATAGCTTTGAGCAGGAGTTCGGGCGTAAAATCGGGCGATTCGCAGGCATCGACGATCCGGCGCTCGTGGACGCGGATGCGGGTGGCGGCTTCGGGTATGCGCTCGGCGATCGCGGGCGGGATGGAGAGGGCGCCGTGACAATCGGCGTAGATCAAGTCGCCCGAACGGATCTTGAGGCCGAAAATCTCGACGGGATGGCCGTAATCTACGAGGTGGGTGTAGCCGTGAGAAAGAGCAACGCCGGCGGCGAAGAGCGGAAAGTTCATAGCGGTAACGGCTTGCAGGTCCCGCACGCTGCCATTTGTGATGGCGGCGGCGCAACCGAAGGCGCGCAGAATGGCGGCGTGGACTTCGCCGACGGCCGAAGAGGAGACGTCGCCCTCCGGCCCGCGGTGGGAGTTTGTTTGTTCGAAGTGGATGTGCTCGGCCTGAATAACGGCGATGCGCGGCAGAGGCAGGGCGTCGATAGCGCCCCACCAATCGGTGGTCTCCGGATAGACGGCGCCGCCGATGGGGGGACCATCGGTGTGGATGCGGCAGGTGGCCGCGAAACCAATGGCGCGCGGAAATCCACCGGTGACGGCGTGCAGGCCAGGCTGGGTATATCCCTCGTTTCGCAGGCGCACGCCGAAGGTTTCGATGGCGTTGGCAACGGTGCAGGTGTCGAATTGACAGATAGCGTCGAGTGTCTCGCGGGAAACCGTCATGGGAGGTCCTAGATCCAGGGTACGAATCGCGGTACGGCATATGGAATACCCGAGCGGGGGTATTTCGGACGAAAGGTCGCTGTACGGGAGCTTGAGGGCGCGATTTTGACGCGAGATGCCGAGACGCAGATATAAGCGTTTGGGTGACGCGATCCCTCCGAGTATCTGCGTGGATCCCTTGCTCCGAAACCCGCGGCGAACATGGTCACATAGCTATCAGAAGGTTCCAGTACTTTTAGCCTGAGTAGTTTGGGAAACTTGTTCTGGATTTCACAAAATTGGCTCTATACTGAGGTCCGGAGACTTCAAAAGATGAACAATTTCCTTTCCTGGTGCGGGCAATTAGGTATCGATAACGTTAATGGACGCGCGGCTGTTCTGACAGACGCTGTAAAGGCCTTGAGCCATGAATCGGTTTTATTCTTCTTGTGTGGGAGAGACTATATTTTTAAACCTTCGGACCTTAAGTGGACCGGCATCGAGGCGCTCTTCTTCGGCCGCGGAAAACCGTATGAACTCAACCTGCCGTCGATCGCACTGAACTCGATGCTGGCCGGACTGCACGGTCCGGGCGGCATGGTGGGTGTAAAACAAGGTGCCGGAAATTACAATCTGGGCACTAAGGCGCTGGAGAACGCTGTTGCGGGCTTGGGCTCCACTTTCCTACGCGATATGGTTAAGGGCGTCAAGGCAATTGAAGGCGGAGCCCCCGCTCAAGTGAAATCCGATGCCCTAGCGCGGACCCTCATGGATATGAGGAATTCGACGAGACGGTATTGGATGTCGGACCTTGTGCAAATCGGCCTTTAATTAAGCTCTCGCGATGCCCGTCCCTGGCCGCAACCTCCAACCAATACTTGGTATGGATTGATACTTTCCTCCAATGAATCGTTATGGCGCTTCCGCTACTATTACCTTGAACGGCGGATCAGCGGTATCTATCGGAATTGGAGTCGCCAATGAGCAGCTTACAAATCGAGCAGAAGAGCTACGAGATGCCCCCGCGAGAGGGGATCAGCATTGCGCATTTTCTCACCGTTGCCGACGTCGAGCGATCGGCTCGCTACTACGAAAAGGTCTTCGACGCGCGCATTCTGAGCCTGGGTGACGGCAACGCGCCTGGGTACCTTCAGCTTGCGAATATCTGGATGATTCTGAACGTTGGGGGCGGGCCGACCCCGGATAAGCCGACGGTAACGCTCAGCGTCCCCGACCCGAATCACATCAATAGCTTTATGAATTTCCGCGTTGCGGACATTCAAGCGTGCTATGAATTATGGAAAAGTCGTGGAGCGCAGTTCATCACGGCGCCGATCCCCAAGTACGGCGAGACGCGCTGCTACATCCGCGATCCTGACGGATATATTATCGAGGTCGGACAGAGCACAGACCTCAAGTACGGTTGACGCTCGGTCGGGCAAGCTCAGGCACGGCGAATCGCCTGGCGAACCCGCTCCTCGGTCGCGGGATGGCCCTTCAATCGGATAACGCCGAGCGTCTGCTCGGGTGGAAACCGCATCACATTTGCGAAATCGGCATCCAATGTCACGAGTACGCGGCCATTCTCGACAGCGAGGCGCAGGACCTGTTCGTCGGGCGCTCCTGAAAGGCTGGCTTCCAGGACGGGGATAGCGTCGTGGCCCTCTGTGCGCAACTCCGAGGCATGCTGGGGAGAGAGGTTTTCGTCCAGAAAGAGCTTCACTGGTATGCGAATACGAGACGCGGCGCCCTTCGCGTTAGCGTAGCCCCATCGTCACCCAAGGCCTTCCGCGCCGGGCTCTCCCCGTCAAGAAAAAACGGAACAACCCGCAATTATCCCTACCACCCCGCCTTTCGCTTTTCTCTCGCGGCAAGTGTTTCGTGCAGTAGCGACTTGATGTAGGTCTGGTAAGGCAAACCCTTTCGTTCAGCCTGCTTTCGGGCCAACGCGAAATCCGCCGCGGGAATCCTTAGGGCCACAGTCGGCGCTGGCGTCTTCTTGGACGCAGCGATCCGCTCCCGCAGTTTTTCCTTCGTCAACACCCGGCTTCGCCGTTCTTCACGGCGGTCAGTAACTGTTTGCCATCTATGTTGCAGTTCTTATACCACCACTCCGCCTCTTCCATCTCGGTGGCGAAAGCCGGTATCGCGCGTTTAGTTTGCTGCTCCAACTGCCTCTTCATTTGCGTCTCTCCAGAAAAGCCTTTCTGTCCAAAACACTGGCCGGAAAGGCGGTAATGGCACGATTGCCCGTCTATGAGGAGTTATCGTTTTTTAATCAACTCCGCGAATCGGTCGTCGGACAATTGGCCATCCCGGAGAATTTTGTGAAGAAGTCCAGGGCCGATGATCTCGCCCGAGTGCACTGGTACAACCGTGCTTCGGCCATCCTCGTGGCGCAGAAAATGGTGGCTGCCCTTGACGCGAACAATCGAAAACCCGGCCCATCCGAGGGCGGCAACAAGATTGGCGCCGGTGATGCGGGGGCTCCGGCTCATGCCGCGACGGTCACGCGCTGAATTCCCACGAACTCCAAATCATGTTCTGGCGCGCCTTCGACTTCCAGGCACAGTTCTATTGCTTCGCGAATGCGCTCGGTGACCTCGTCAAGGGACTGGGCTTGCGTATGGCAGGCCGGTATCTGCGGAACCGAGGCTACATAGTAGCCTTCCGCATCGCGTTCAATCACGACATCAAACTGACGGGGCATTCAGTGTAGTCTCGTCCTCCATTGTAGACGGCTTTTGAAGCCGTGGCAGACGTGCGAACGGCCAAGCGCCGTCGGAACGAAGTGCTTTCGTCCGGGCCTATCTGCTGTAGCTTCCTCCATAAAAGGGGATTTCGCGACAGCTAAGGCTCGCCAGCAGGCCATTCCGAGAAGACCTTGGCATAGCCTCCATACTATGTCCTCTACCGTTCCCGACCGGCACGCTGGCTCTCTGCGGTTGTCAGAAGTGGTTGAAACGCCGTGCAGGCCAGATGTACTAACACCTATTGCCGAACTCATTGTTCTTGCGAACACCTTGTCGGATCGTCGACGCCCGCGCACTCACCCGAGCGATGCCGCCTCATGAACGTCGAGCGCAAGATTGAGCATCGCCTCATTTCTTTGGCGGGATTGATCAGGAGCAGCGCGTGACCACGTCGCTGAAGCGGGAGATATACCACATCCCAGAGCAGTAGTGAATGGTCTTGGCGCAGATACATGCGAACGCTTCCAGTGGCTCCATTGCATGCCGGTCCTATCAACCCGCGCAATTGTTGATCTGATAGTCCAGTGAAATCCCGGAGCGAACTCCGGATCCGCACAATCTCGCCGGCTCGCGCCTCAACCACGCTAATTCCCCCCAACTTCGGCGCATCTTCACCACTTCATGCCCCGTTCCATCCCCAATCGCGAGGCCATCCCAAAACCCAGTCCCTAGAAAACTTTGACCGCTAGTTCTATGAAAGGCCGGGGGTTAGGTCTGCCGATGGTGTTACGCAAACTGTCAGGCCCAGGCGCTCCAGTCGTCGAACCAGCCGCTTGGCTGTACGCTCCGGGTGTAGTTTGTCGAAGTAATCGTCCCCCAGATCTCGATACGGCGTCCCGGTCTTGAGAATGCAATAGGCGATCACCACGATCTTATGTGCGACAGCAATTACAGCGCGACCCCACCCGCGTCTGGCTTTGACTCGGTGGAAGAATGCACGCAGGTATCCCCGCTTACAATGTGAAGCCGCCCACGCCGATTGCGTCAGGATGCGCCGCAGGTATTTATTGCCCTTCTTGGTGCGCCCGCTCAGTTGCTTGCCTGCGCTTTCGCAACTTCCAGGGCTCACCCCCGCCCAACTAGCGCAGTGATCGGCATCCGGGAACACCGACATGTCGGCCCCCAACTCCGCAATCAGATGCCATGCCGCGATCTTCTCCACTCCCGGAATCGTGGCCAATGCGTCTACCCGATCCGCATACGGCTGCATCCGCCGCGCGATCTCCGCCTCCAATTCCTCCACCTGCCGGGTGAGAAATTGATACAGCGCATAATTCGTTTTGAGCGGCATGCGGTGGAACTCGCTGAAGCAACCCTTGAGCGATTCCTTCACCTCCTTCTCTCTCTTGCGCAGCTTGCCCTTCACCTTCCAGGCCAGCAACTCGGGCGAGTCCTCACCCGCAATCATTGCCTCGATGATGCAGCGCCCCGTCAACCCTAGTAAGTTGCTCGCCACCGAGGACAGCTTGATATTGGCAGTCTCGAACAGATCGCGAATCTGGTTGTGCGACTCGCCCCGCTGCTGCAGCAAATTGAGACGGTGACGCAGTAAATGCCGCAGTTCCCGGATCTCCTGCGGCGGCACGAAGCTCGGATCCAGACGCCCATCTTGCAAATACTCGGTGATCCGCTTGGCATCGCGCCCGTCGCTTTTGCGGCCTTGCAACGCCTTCACCTGCGCCGGATTCACTAACAGCAGCCGGAAGCCATGATCTTCTAAGACGTTCCACACCGGACGCCAATAAACGCCCGTCGACTCCATCGCGATCTCGGTCACTTTCAATTGTTTCAGCCAGATCCGCATGCGGATGAGATCGTTGCGAAAGGTCTTGTAAGTCTTGCGGATTGGAATCCCCTCGTTCCCGTCGGCCATCAAAACGCAAACTACAATCGTGTCTTTGTGGATATCCATCCCACAGCAACGGCGGTACACTACGTTCGACATAAAGTCCTCCCTGCCGCCGGAGACGAGGGACGCTGGAAGAAAATCGGACTTTCCCTGGCGGGCTTCCCGCCTTGCGGCAGGAGCCTCAATCGTAAATTCCCAAAGCGCGTCCCGGCCACATTCACAAACGGGCTATCTATAGCGCCAGACAGTGACCGGCCTATATCGTTCCGACAGACGGAACCAGAATCGCGCAATTGGCGCCCGTTTTCATCCCCGTAAGTGGCGAAGCGTAGCGCCGCCAATTGCCATTCACAGCACTTCGAAAATCGCTAACCCACATCCTATCAATCACCTACAACACCCGCCCATCCCTCTGCCTTTTTCCCGCCCGCTACGATGAAATAGGGGAAGAAATTTCACCCGGAACGGATTCTCACTATGATCGCAACCAACGAAATCGAAACCACCGAAACGCCTGAGGCAACCGAACCTGCACCCGCACCCGCCAAAAAACCCATCAGCGAAGCCAAACTGCTCGCCAACCGCCGGAACGGCGCCTTAAGTCATGGACCCGTGACTGCTGAGGGCCGCCGCCGTTCTAGCTTGAATGCTTATAGGAACGGGTTGAACGGGCAAATCGTCTGCTCCAGTCCCGAAGAGCTCGTGGCTTTTAAGTCCTTCTGTTCGGAGATCCAAACCGAACTCGCCCCTTTGGGCGCCATCGAAAGGTTTTACGCAAAATCCATTTCGGAGAACATGTACCGGCTTGAGAGGGCTCGCTCTTTGGAAATGGGGATGTTTTCAAACGGGCACCGCGACCATGTCGACGAGATGCAATCCGGACATCCCGAGGCCGATACAGCCTTGGCGGCCTCGCGCACCTTCCTGGAGCAAGCCCATGAGTTTCACTTGCTCACAGGTTACGAAGTGAAGATTCTGCGGGCCCTGGAAAAGCATCAGGCCCACTTGAAGGCCCTCCAGGACGTACGCAAAGCCGCTCACGAAATAGCCGTCGAGCAAGCCACGCAATTCGTCGAACTGGCTGAAGCGATGGAAGAAACCTACGAGCCGGGTGAAGACTTTGCGCCCGCCTCCGCGCACGGTGGGTTCGTTTTTTCTCAGACCGAAATCGATCGCCGCCGCGTGCGCGCCGCGCACCTTCGCGCTGCCCGGACCTACCATTTTCAGGGCAAACTGCCGAAAGGCGCGCCCAAGTCGGATGATAAAACCGACCTTCGGGCCGCATAATCGCCTTCCGCGAGGTCAAAATTGATGAGCCAGCCAGATCCCACGCCAGACGTGTCTCCGTACGACAGGCCTCCGGCCTGTCGATCCCGCACTCACGGACACCTCCCACACCGGCCCGTCGCCGCTTATCCTCATCGCCCTCAACTACTTCCCTCGTTGCCCTCCATGGTTTCACCCCTTGACTCCGGCTTCTGGCCTAACTATAATTGCGCCGGGATGGTATACTGCGCCGGGAAGTTTTCATTTGTCCCGGCCAGGCCTCTCTACGTCGGAGAGTTGGATGAAAAAAGCGTTAATGGTCGGGGCGCGCTGTCTCTATTGTTATTCGCATCTGTTCAACAACAATCGCCCAAACACACCCGGCGGCCGCCGCGCCTGCCTTCGCCACCGAAGCCTCACAGCGCGCTTTTCTGAACCAATACTGCGCCTATTGCCACAACGACAGACCAAGACGGGCGGCATGTCGCTCTCGAAACTCGATCTCGTCACACATCGCCCAGAACGGCGATCTTGCCCGAGAAGATGATTCGGAAAGCTGCGCGTCGGCCTGATGCCGCCGCCGGGCATGCCGCGTCCCAAGCCCGCCGTGATGAAAGCCTTCGCCGCGTCTCTCGAAAACGCCATCGATCGCGAAGCCGCGACTCCATCCCAATCCCGGCCGCCCCGCCGCTCCACCGCCTCAATCGCACCGAATACGCCAACTCCGTCCGCGACCTGCTTGAAGGTCGATGTCGACGTCTCGCGCGCTCCTGCCCGACCGACGACATGAGCCACGGCTTCGACAACATGGCCGACGTCGCTCACCGATCTCGCCCGCGCTCATGGAAGGCTACATCCGCGCCGCCGGACGCATCAGCCGCGAAGCCGTCGGCGATCCCGACGCCCGCGCCATCACCGCAACCTACTCCATCCCGCGCGTCGCTTCCCAGATTCGCCACGTCGAAGGCACGCCGCTCGGCACGCGCGGCGGCATCTCCGTGGTCGCACGATTTTCCCGCCGATGGCGAATACATTTTCAAGATCGGCTTCTACTACGCCGCCACCGGCGCGCTGTTCGGACAGAACCAAGGCAAAGGCCAGCAGATCGAAATCGCCGTCAATGGCGCGCGCGTCGCTCTGATCGAAATCAACCCCTCGATCACGCTCGCCAAAGATGGCATCAAGACGCCGCCCATTCACGTCAAGGCCGGCCCGCAGCGCATCTCCGCATCCTTCTCGCAGAAATTCGACGGACCGCATCGAAGACGAATATCGCATGGTGGAGCAGACGCTGGTCGATACGTCAGGTCGGCAGCCTCCCCGGCATGACCACCCTCCCGCACCTGCACGAGTTCAGCGTCACCGGGCCCGTCAAAGTCGACGGCGTTTCCGATACGCCCAGCCGCCGCAAGATCTTCACCTGCCGTCCCGCGGCGGGCGCCGATGAAGATCCCCTGCGCCAAGAAGATCATCGCGCGCGCTGGCGCGCCAGGCGTACCGCCGCCCGGTCGACTGCCAACGATCTCGAAGCTCTGCTGAGCTTCTATCAGTCCGGCCGCAATCGACGGCGCGACTTCGAAACCGGCATCCGCACCGCCATCCAGGCCATCCTCGCCAACCCCGAATTCGTCTTCCGCTTCGAGCGCGTTCCCGCCGGCGTCGCGCCCGGGCGCGAATTATCGCATCAGCGATCTGGAACTGGCCTCGCGGCTCTCCTATCTTCCTGTGGAGCAGCGCGCCCGATGAGCGCACTCATCACGCTGGCGTCCGCAAGGACAAGCTGCAGGACCCCGCGGTGCTGCGAAAAGCAGGTGCGGCGCATGCTCGCGGATCCGCGCTCGGAAGCGCTGCCGACCAATTTCGCCGTCGAATGGCTGCATCTGCAGAACCTGAAGGGCGTCAATCCCGATCTCTTCCTCTTCCCCAATTTCGACACGCACGCTGGCCGATTCCATGCGCCGCGAAACCGAGCTGCTCTTCGACAGCGTGATGCGCGAAGACCGCAACGTGCTGGACCTGCTCACCGCCAATTACACCTTCGTCGATGAGCGCCTGGCCAAGCACTACGGCATTCCCAACGTCATGGGCAACCGCTTCCGCCGCGTGCCGGTGACCGATCCCAATCGCTACGGCCTGCTGGGTCACGCGCAGCATCCTGACGCTGACTTCGACCGCCATTCGCACTTCGCCCGTGCAGCGCGGCAAGTGGGTGATGGAAGTGCTGCTCGGCACGCCGCCTCCGCCTCCGCCGCCCAACGTGCCGGCGCTGCCCGAAAACTCCGATAGCCGCACCGGCCATGCCGCGAAGCTGCTATCGGTCCGCGAGCGCCTGGAGGAGCACCGCGCCAACCCGGCTTGCGCCGGCTGCCACAAGATGATGGACCCCATCGGCTTCTCGCTGGAGAATTTCGACGCGGTGGGCGTCTGGCGCACCAACGATAGCGGCTTCCGCATCGATCCCACCGGGCGAGATGTTCGATGGCGCCAAGCTCGATGGTCCGGCCAGCCTGCGCCAGGCGATGCTGAACCACTCCGACGCATTCACTCGGCACGTTCACCGAGAATCTGCTGGCCTATGGCCTCGGGCCGCGTGATCGATTACCGCCGACATGCCGGCGGTGCGCGCCATCGAGCGCGATGCCGCGCGCAGCAACAATCGTTTTTCGTCGTTCGTCCTGGGCGATCGTGAAGAGCGCGCCGTTCCAGATGCGGCGCGCGGAAGCACCGACGGACCTGCCGCAGCATCGCGGCCTCGTGTGGCGCGGCTCGACCGCGTAGCATCCAGTAATAGGAGCTGACGCAGATGCAATATCGTCACCAAAAAGTCATCTCTCCCGCCGCACCGTGCTTGCGCGGCATGGGCGCCGCGCTGTCGCTGCCCCTGCTCGATTCCATGGTGCCCGCGCAAACACCGCTGCGCAAGACTGCGGCCGCCGTCAAGCCCGCTTCTGGCCTGCATCGAGATGGTGCACGGCGCCGCCGGCAGCACCGGCGAGGGTACGGACAAGCATTACTGGTCGCCCGCCAAAGAGCGGCTCGCGATTTCGAGTTCAGCCAGACGCTGGAACCGCTCGACGCCTTACCGCGACTACGTCACCATCGTCAGCGACACCGATCTTCATCCCGCCACCGCCTGGGCCGCGGCCGAAGAGGGCGCCGACCATTTCCGCTCCAGCGCCGTCTACCTCACCGCCGCGCATCCCAAGATGACCGAAGGCTCGGACTATTTCGTCGGCACTTCGCTCGATCAGCTCTACGCGCAGCAGTTCGGCCAGGACACGCCGCTGCCGTCGATCCAGCTCTGCATCGAGATGGTGGATGCCTCGGGCGCCTGCGATTACGGTTACGCCTGCGTCTACGCCGACACCATCAGCTGGGCGTCGCCGACCACGCCGCTGCCGATGACGCTCGATCCGCGCATGGCGTTCGAGAATCTGTTCGGCGAAGGCGGCACGCCCGAAGAGCGCGCCGCGCGCCAGAAGGTCAACAGCAGCATCCTCGATTGGATCTCGCACGACGTCACCCGCCTGCAGAAGGACCTCGGCGCCGAGCGACCGCAACCGCCTGAACGCTTATCTCGACGACGTTCGCGAGATCGAGCGCCGCATCCAGCGCATCGAGAAATACAACTCCAGCGGCGAGGCCCGCGCCCTGCCCGCCGCTCCGCTCGGCGTGCCCGATTCGTACGAAGAGCACGTGCAGCTGATGTTCGACCTGCAGGCGCTGGCCTTCATGACCGACACCACCCGCGTCTCCGCCTTCAAGATGAGCCGCGACGTCAGCGGCCGCGTCTGGCCGGAAAGCGGCGTGAAGACTCCGTTCCATCCCTGCTCGCATCACGGCGAGACCCCGACGCAAGCGTCGCCGAGTTCGCCAAGCTCAACCGCTATCACGTCAGCCTGCTTCCGTACTTCCTCGAGAAGCTGAAGAACACGCCGGATGGCGACGGCAACCTGCTGGACCATTCCATGGTGCTCTACGGCAGCCCCATGGGCGATTCCAACGTCCACAACCACAAGCGCGTGCCGCTCGTTGATGCGTCGGCCACGGCGGCGGCAATCAAGGGCAACCTGCACATCGCTACCAAGGATGGAACGCCGATGGCGAACGTGCTGCTGACCATGGCGCAGAAGCTGGGCGTGAAGATGGAAAGCTTCGGCGATAGCAACGGAACCATCGCCATATGACCAGGAGGGCGTCCTGCCAGGCGACCGTGGTTCTGCCGCGCTGACGTCTCTTGGCTGCCGGCCTGCTGGCGCGTTCTGGCTGTTACTGCCGCCAGCGCCCGACACCCGCGTCGCCGATGCGGCCATGCCGGCGATCAGCGCAGCCGTGTCCGCACGCTCCTGCAGCAAAAGGCCGACGTCAACGGCGCTCAGGGCGATGGCACCACGGCGCTGCACTGGGCTGCCTTCGAACGAAGATCTGGAAATGGCGAAGACTGCTGATTGCCGCCGGCGCCAACGTCAAGGCCGCCACGCGCGAAGGCGCCATCACGCCGCTTTTCATGGCGTGCACCAACGGCAACGCCGCCATCGTCGAAGCTCTGCTGACCGCCGGCGCCGACGCCAACTCCGTCAAGTCCAACGGAACCACGCGCGCTCATGATCGCCGCCGCTTCCGGCAGCGCGGACGCCGTGAAGGTCCTGCTCGATCATGGCGCCGAAGTCAACGCCAAGGAATCGCGTTCACGGGCAGACCGCGCTGATGTTCGCCGCCGCGCTCAATCGCGTGGATGTGGTGAAGCTTCTCGCGCAGCGCGGCGCCGAGGTCAATCGTCGCCAGCAAAGTCAAGCCAAGCTGGAGCGCGTTCGCTTCGATCAGGATGGCAACGTCGTCGAAACGCCCGCCGCTGGCGCAGCCGGCGGCCGTGGCGGCCGCGGTGGTCGTGGCGGCCGGGGTGGACGCGGCGCCGCGCCGCGCTACTCAGCGCAAAGGCCGAAACCGCAGCCGAAGCCGACGCGCGCGATGAAGCCGCCGACGCGGCTGCCGCTGCTGAGGCCGCCAAAGCCGCGCGCGATGCCGCTGTTTCCGATCTCGATCTGCTCTCCCGCGCATTCGGGCTCGAAGGGCGCCGAGTGCCCGCTTCGCCAAGCCCAAGGCAGTCGCCGGCGATGTCGCTGCGCGCGCTCCCCGCCGCGTCGGCGCCGAAGTCATGGGCGGCATGACCGCGCTGCTTTATGCCGCGCGCGAAGGTCACATGGAAACCGTCCGCGCTCTGGTCGAAGCCGGCGCCAACATCAACACGTCAACGGCGATAAATACAGCCCGCTGGTCGATGGCCATCACCAACGGCCATCTCGATGTCGCGCAATACCTGCTCGATCACGGCGCCGATCCGAACCTGGCCACCGATGCCGGCCTGACCGCGCTCTACGCCGTCATCGACGTGCAATGGGCGCCGCACGCCTGGTTCCCGCAGCCGACCACTGAGCAGGAAAAGACCGACTATCTCGATCTGATGAAGTCGCTCGATCGACCACGGCGCGAACGTCAACGCCGCAGATCGACGAGAAGCTCTGGTTCCGCTCCTTCACCAACGATTACACCTGGGTCGATCCGGCCGGCGCCACCGCCTTCTGGCGCGCCGCGCAATCGAGCGACACCGCCGCCATGAAGCTCCTGGTCGAGCATGGCGCCGATCCCAAGCTCGCCACCAAAGCCGGCGATACGCCGCTGCACGCCGCCGCGGGAATCGGCTGGGCCGCCAACTGGAGCGTCAACGCGCCGGTCCCGCTGGTCGACGCCGTGAAGTATTGCGTCGAGCTGGGCAATGACGTGAACGCCGTCGATAATCGCGGCTACACCCCGCTGCACGGCGCGGCCTATCTCGGCAACAACGACATGGTCGAATTTCCTCGTGAGCAAGGGCGCCAAGGTCGACGCCAAGAGCAAGGCCGGCGATTCGCGCCGCCGATATGGCCAACGGCCCCACGCGCTTCGGCCAGCCGCATCCTGGAGACGCGTGGCGCTTGCTCGAAAAGCTGGGCTCGCCCAATTCGCACAACTGCCGTTCCGATCAATGCGTGGTTGCGGCGAAAGCCAACATCTACAATCGCCCCTTGAGCGCCGCCGAACAAGTGGACAAGGACGCGCTCGACAAGTTCGCTACCTCGCTCGGATTGCAGGAAGCCGTGTATGCTCCCGATGGCGCCCCCGCCGGCCGAGGCGGCCGTGGCGGTCAGTAGCCACCAGTGGCGCAGGCCTCCGGGCCTGCGCATCCTGATCTGTCCCATAATCCTCGCAGCGGCAGCACAAAATCCCTATCGCGCCACCATCGCACCGGATAACCTCGCCATCCAGTACGCCACCGCGCCGACCGCGGACCCAGCCGCAAAGCTCATCGACTGTAATGCCCCGCTAGACCTACCAGCCCTCCTCCACGCCCTGCACATCGACGCCTCCTCGCAAGCGCTGGTCTTCGCGAAGACAGCTTCCAGGCCTCGCGAATCTCCCCGCGCAACCCCCGCGCCATCTACTTCACGGATGACGTCGCCGTCGGCTGGGTGCGCGGCAGCCGCGACCTCGAAATCGCCGCGACCGATCCGCGCCTCGGCCCCGTCTTCTACAAGTACTCCACCGAAACCGGCCGCCTCACCCGCGAGACCGTCTGCCTGCAGTGCCACCAGGGAGCCGCGACGCTCGGTGTCCCCGGCATCTTCGTCGGCTCGGTCTTCCCCGATTCCACTGGCACGCCTTCGCGCGACGGCGCCATCATCACCGATCACCGTACGCCCTTCGCCGACCGTTGGGGCGGCTGGTACGTCACCGCGCTCCACGGCGAGCAACCCGACCGCGCCAACGGCGTTGCTTCCGATCCTGCGGAGCCGCGCGCTATCGCCAATGACGGCAAACGCAATCTTGCGAGCCTCGCAAAGGAAGTCAATCTGGCGGGCTATCTCGAACCCACCAGCGACATCGTGGCCCTGATGACCTTCGAGCATCAGACGCAAATGACCAACTGATGACGCGCCTCGCTTGGGAATCGCGCATAGCCGAGGCCGATCACAAGCCCCTGCCCGATGTCGAAGAGATCGTCGCCTACATGATCTTCCGCGATGAAGTCCCGCTGCCCGAGCCGGTCGAAGGCGCGTCCAGCTTCACCGCCGATTTCGCCCGCCGCGGAGTCCCTCTGCGCGAATTCGATCTGCGCACTCGCCTCTTCCGCTACCCTTTGAGTTACATGATCTACAGCGCCCAATTCAATGCGCTGCCGGATGGCGTTCGGAACCGCATCTACCGCCGCTTATTCGACGAGCTACGCGCAAAGCTCTCCCGAAACCGTCGAGATCCTGCGCAAAACCAAGCCCGATCTGCCAGAATATTGGAGAACCCATGAGTGATCTTCGAATAAGCCTGCTCGCGATGTGCCTTCTGCTCTCGCCCGCGTTCGCGCAGGATGCTGCCAAGCAGGACGCGGCCAAGCAGGACAATGCTAAGAAGGCCCCGCCGCCTCCTCCCACGAATCTCAAAGTGCTGAAAGTAAGCTCCGGCGCCGAGGTCGTGCAGATCATGCATACCTTCACCGCCGCGCTAGGCCAGCAGTGCACCTATTGCCACGTGGCGGGCAACTACGCCAGCGACGAGAATCCAAAGAAGGAAATGGCGCGCAAGATGATCCGCATGACGCAGCAGATCAACACGAACTTCCCCGATAGCAAGATGTATGTCTCCTGCTACACCTGCCATCGCGGCGATGCGCAGCCGAAGACCGCGCCGGAGCCTAAGGCTGGCCAGTAGGGGAATTGTGCCCGGTTACCGGGCGATTACATGAAGTAGTCTTTGACCTTCTCGAACAGGCCCTTATCCGCCGGCGAATTATCCACCGGTAGCGTATCGCGCAGTTGCTCCAGCAGTTTCCTCTGTTCGCGCGAGAGCTTCGACGGAATCTTGATCTCCACGTGTACATAGAGATCGCCGCGCGAACTGCTGTTCAGCACCGCGACACCCTTGTTCCGGAAGCGGAACTTCGCGCCGTTCTGCGTGCCTTCCGGAATCTTCAGCATGCTCGGCTCGCCCAGCGTCGGGATCTCGATTTCGCATCCCAGCGCGGCCTGCGCGACATTCAGCGGAATGGTGCAATGAAGGTCGCTCTCCTGCCGCTCGAAGAACGGATGCTCCTTCACCTTTAGGAACACGTAGAGATCGCCCGAAGGCCCGCCGTTAAAACCGGGTTGACCCTCGCCCGAGAGGCGCACGCGCGTGCCCGTATCGACGCCCGGCGGAATATTGATCTTCAGCTTTCGTTGTACCTGGCGCGCCCCGTTCCCGCGGCATTCGCTGCAAGCGTTGCGAATCACCTGTCCTGTCCCATTGCAGGTGCTGCACGTGCGGCGGATCGAAAGAAAGCTCTGTTGGTAGATCACCTCGCCCCGCCCATGGCACGTCGGGCAGGAAGCGGGGCTTGTGCCGGGCTCCGATCCCGAGCCTTTGCAGCGTCCGCATGCCTCCATGCGCGGAACCTGGATCTCGGCCGACATGCCGAACATCGCTTCTTCGAACGCGATCTCCAGGTCGTAGCGTAGATCTTCGCCGCGTTGCGCGCGCGAGCGGCGCTGGCTGCCGCCTCCGAATACGTCGCGGAATCCGAACAGGTCGCCCAAAATGTCGCTGAAGTCGCCGAACGCCTCGGGGTTGAATCCGCCGCCGCCGCCGCTGCCTTGAAGGCCCGCGTGGCCGTAACGGTCGTAGGCGGCGCGCTTCTGTCCGTCGCTCAGGATGCTATACGCCTCCGAAGCTTCCTTGAAACTGTCTTCCGCCCCCGGATCGTCCGGATTGCGGTCCGGATGGTATTTCAGCGCCAGCTTGCGATAAGCCTGTTTGATCTCCTGATCGCCGGCCTCCCGGCCGATTCCGAGGATCTCGTAGTAATCTCTCTTCGTCACGGATGCCACTGATGTTTTACGATCTCACCGCTACCCGGACCATAGCCGGACGCAGGAGCTTTCCTTTAAAATTATACCCGCGCTGGAACTCGCCTAAAATCGTCTGGTCTTCCGCCTCTTCCGTCGGGACGCGTTCCACCGCCTGATGCAGGTTCGGATCGAACATACGTCCTTCTGTTTCTATCGGCTCGAGGCCAAGCTTTTTGAGGCTATCGGACATGCGCTGGTAGATCAATTCCACGCCCTTCGCATAGTTGCGGTCGGCGGTCTCCACCTTCAGCGCGCGCTCGAAATCGTCCACGATCGGCAGGATGTCGCGCACCAGATCCATGGCGGCGAACTGCAGATAGTCGCTTCGCTCCCTCTCCGCCCGACGTCGCGCATTGTCGAATTCGGCGCGCGAGCGAAGCAGACGGTCCTGCAAGTCGGCCTTTTCCGCGGCAAGTTGGTCGCGTTCGGCCGTCACGGCCGCGAGCGGATCGCGTCCCGGCTGTTCGCCCTGCAGTTCTGCGTCTCCATTTTCCGCCGTCGTTGGCGCGGAGCTTTCGGGATTGCTCTGGTTACCCACAATCTTTAGATTAGCAAAATGGCATGATGGCTTCGGACGCGGTGATTTGGGACCAGCTACAGTTGCGCGTTTTCGAGCGCGCGGCTGGTTTCGAACACAGCCGCCATGGCGCGTTCATAATTCATCCGCATCGGTCCCAAGACAGCCACTTTTGCCGGCAGGCCGCTAGCCAGTTGCACCGTCATTCCGATCAACGCCAAGCCCTTCATCGCCGGGTGCGCCTCTTCCAGACCTACATGCACCGCCAATTCGCCAGCCGGCTGTTCCAGGAACCGATCCAGGATCTCGATAAGACGCCGCTTCTCTTCCAGCGCGCGCAGCAGGTCGCGCAGGCTCTCGCGAGTCAAATGCAGATCGAGCCCCAGCAGGTTCGACGCGCCTTCCATGTGTACTTCGGGCGAGGTATCGCCTTCCAGTAGCCCCTTGCGGTACAGCGTCTGCAATTTGCGCAGCGCCGCATCGTATAGCTCACGGTCTTCCAACATCCGGCGCAGCAACTCGCGCCGCGCGGCACCCAGTTGCCAACCGGCGAAGTTCCGGTTCACATAATTACGCACCGAGGCCAACTCGTCCGGCGCCGCCGGCTCGTCGAGTGTCACTACGCGATTGCGCACCATCCGGTCGCGCGTAGCCAGGATCATCAAAACGCGATTATCCGAAAGCGGGACCAACTCGATCTGGTCCAATTCCTGAGCCAGCGCCGGAATCGCCGCCGCGATGCCCACGTTGCGGCTCAACTCCATTAACAGGTAACTCGACCGCTCCACTCGCGCGCCGATCGTATCCAGCGAATTAATCTCGTTGCGCAGCCGGTCCGATTCGCCAGTAAACATCCGCCGCGATTGCAGCGCCGCTACATACACCCGAAACGCCTTCTCCGTGGGGATGCGGCCGGCTGATGTATGCGGCTGCGAGAGGTATCCTCCGTCCGCCAGATCCGCCATCACATTGCGGATTGATGCCGGACTGAGCGAATCCTCACGTAATTTGGAAATGGTTCGAGACCCCACGGGCTCGCCTGTTTCGATGTAGGCGCGCACGATGGCGTGCAAAATTTCACGGTGTCTCGAATGGAGCGGCGCGTCCGTTCTCATCGGCTTCCGGTTACAACTCCCCTACATTGATTCTATAGGGTTGAAAGTAAAGGGTCAATGGCGACATTTTAATGAAGTGCTAGAATACGGGTTCCAACACTAGTACGGAGGTCCCCATTTGGCAGCGTTGAAGACGCTCATTGGCTGGCTGGCTCTGCTGTTTCATTTGCTGTTTTGCCTGTCGGCGGTAGCGTTGGCCGTGTTCGCGATGGCCTCCGCCCCGCAGTCGTTGCGTCTCGGGATGCTTCCGTGGACCGGCGTTGCGCTTGCCCGCATACTGCTTTTCAGTGGCCTCTTCGGGTTGTTTTCCGTCGTGCTCGCGGTGTTGGGCAAGCTCCGCTTTCTGTTTTTATTTTGGACCTTGGCGGTCGCCGGCGTACTTCTAAACAACTTACTTTTCAGTAGTTATCGGTTCCCTCCGGGAGAGTGGCGACCGGCCGTGTACCTGGTCTTGGCCGCTTGGTTGGCCGTTCTCGGCGCGATTTTCCTGATGTTCGGTAAGCCCGCGCCGGGCCCTCGGCGGTACCTGGTGAAATAGTGGCTGGCCACGCAACGCATCCCAAGACCCTCATTTTCGATCTCGGCCGCGTGCTCGTGTACTTCGATTTCGCGCGCGCCTATCGCGCCCTCGAGCCCTTCTGCCCCTGCCCCGCGCTCGACATGCCAAAGCGCCTCTTGAGTACGGACCTCGTCCAGCGCTTCGAAACCGGCCGCCTCGCGCCGCGCGATTTTCACGCAGGGTTTTCGCAACTTATCGGCCTCGATCTCGATTATGACCGCTTCTGCCCCATCTGGACGTCGATCTTCACCCACGAGCTGTTGCCCGAATCGCTGCTCGAAGATTTATCCAACCGCTACCGGCTCGTTTTGCTTTCGAACACCAATCCCATCCACTTCGAGATGATCCGCGGCGCATATCCGCACCTGAAACATTTCCACGATTTGGTGCTCTCCTATGAAGTGGGCGCGCTCAAACCGGAAGAAGCGATCTACCGTGCGGCCATCGAACGGGCCGGATGCAAACCGGAAGAGTGCTTCTATACGGACGATATACCAGAATTCGTGGAAGGCGGCAGGCTTGCGGGAATGGATGCCGTGCAGTTTGAATCGCGGCAGCAGTTAGAGAGGGAGTTGCGTGCGCGAGGAATTATATTAGCCGCCGACTAACAGAGCGATAAACACCGATAACATATCCCCGTTTACCGGCGTTTATCTGCATTCATCGGCGGCTAATAATCCGGCCCGTTACGCCAGCAGTCCGCCATGACCCAGACCACCGATTTCCCACCCGGACAATCGGTATCTGGCTAACAGCGGGGGTAATACCATATCGACTACGTTCGGTTTAGCCGAACGGAAACAGCCCGGCGCTGAAACAATCGGCGTATCGTCTTTATAGGCCAACAAGAGTAAGTTGCCCGGTTCCACCGGGGCGAGAAACCGCTCGATCTGCGCGCCGATTCGAACCATCGCTTGACCCACGATATCTTCCGGCCCGGCCGGCGCTGTCGTGGACGCCGTAAGAATCGCAGCGGGCTTGGAGCGTAGCAGGTGCTGCAGGCAGCGCGTGACGGAGTTTTCGTCCTCCGTGCACGAAAGCGTGAAGTTGGCCTGTACGCCGAACCGCTCCAGGCGTTGCCGCATGATGTTCTCGAACAAGAGGCGGCCACGCTCACCGTTCAGCGGGTCGCTATAGAGCACGCCCACGCTCGCGCCACGGATAGGCCGCGCCTGCAGAATGGGGCCGCGCTCCTTCACGATGCCGATAATGGCTTCGAGTTGCTCCTTCGCTACCGCAAATGGAGCGCTCTTGACCGTGGCGATGCGCTGCCCGGCTACGGCATAGGCAAGATTGGGAACGGTTGCGATCACGACGCTCGCAGTGCAGTTGATCTGGCGCAGCAGTTCGTCATCCACCAGCACGCAACAGGGTTCGGTAGCGATCAGGTTGGAACGTCCGCCGGCCGCCGCGCGGATTTCAAAGCTGCCGCAGCCCATTTCGCTGGCAACCGCTTTAACCGCATCGTCTTCACTTACTTCGCCGTCTTCCAGTTCTGTAACCCAGATCTGCTCCATGCCCTCCGATTCCAGTACGCGTACATCCTCATCGCTGATTATGTGCCCCTTGGCGAGTAACTTCTTGCCCCCTGGACGAAACACCGTACAGCACAGTATCCTGCCTGTGGAAGCTTTGACATCTACCGTTAGTGCTCTCATGCGCTCCTCGGGTTATAGGCCGATCGGGTTAAACACCCCTGAAACCTATAGCGATTCTACATTCGCCGAGAGCGACTTTAACCCTCTATTTATTGGGTCTTTTGCGGGCGTAACGTTATCACCCTACTTTGTGGGTACCGGCGGCATTTTGAGGGGAATGGGTAATTGAATCAACTCATCTAACATCGTCTGCCGCCAAACGGGCGATTGCGATTCGTTCCAGCGCCCGGGACGTAACACGCGCAGCACCGCGATCTCGTCGCACGCCTGAAACTTGGGGCAGCGCAGGCAATCCTTCCACGCCTTGAGCGGCAACGTGCCGCGCTCCACCACGTGGAATCCCACTTTGGCGAAAAACTCATCGACGTAAGTGAAAGCGAAAACCGCGTCCAGCTCGAATTCCTGCGCTTCGGTTATCAGCGCACCCACCAGTTTGCGTCCCACGCCTTGCGTCTTCGCGTCCTGCGCCACGGCCAATGAGCGAATTTCCGCTACCGTAGGGCTGTAGAAGTGCAGTGCTCCGCAGCCGAGCAGCGAGTCGCCCTGCATCACTACGGTGAAATCGCGGATTGCCTCCGACATTTCAAACTCCGTGCGCGCGAGCATGATCCCTTTCGCCGCGTAGCTGTTGATGAGTTCGAGAATGAGCGGGATATCCCGCATCGCGGCTTTTCGAATAGTGAGCCGCGGGCCGGCGCCGCGCACTTCCACGAATGCGTCCGCTTGTACCCCGCTGATCATGCCGCTTGCGCCTCCCGCGCCAGCATCCGTGTGCCGATCTCTTCGCCCGCCAGCACGCGCTCCAGCGCATCTTCCACGCCGCCCGGCGCGATGCGCACCTGTTCGACGCCGCCCTCGATCGCCGCCAGCGCCGCATTCAGCTTGGCTTGCATCCCTCCGGCGGCCACGCCGGAAGCGATCAGTTCCCGGCTCTCCGCCGGGGTAAGCGCCGGCAGCACGCGCTTCGACCCATCCAGCACGCCTTCCACATCCGTCAGGAAAATAAGTTGCCCCGCGCCGAACGCGGCCGCGCACGCCGACGCCATTTGATCGGCATTCACGTTATAGATGTTGCCCGCGCGGTCTCCGGCGACGCAAGCCACCACGGGCACATAACCATTCGCCACCAGCAGACGGAGCAGATCCCGGCATTGGCTCGGGTGATGCGTCCTACCGCGCCGAGCGCCGGATCCATCTGCTCGGCCTCCGTCAGGAATGCGTCGATGCCCGAGAGCCCCACGGCCGGCGCGCCCGCGCCATTCAAGCTCGCGACCAGCTCATGGTTCACCGCGCCAGCAAAGACCTTGAGCAGCGCATCTACCGTTTCCGGCGTGGTTACGCGCAGCCCGTCGACGAAGCGGCTCTCCACCCCGCGCTCGGCCAGATATCTCGTCATCTGCTTCCCGCCGCCATGCACCACCGCGATCTCCACTCCTCGCGCGCGCGCCGGAGCGATCTGCGCGGCGAGTCGCGCGCGCGATTCCGGCGCATCCAGCAGCGTGCCCCCCAGCTTGACCAAAACCCTCATGGCGTCGATCACAGCAGGCCTTCGGTCTCGCCGAATCCCAACATCAGGTTCATGTTCTGCACCGCTTGTCCCGCCGCGCCCTTCACCAGATTGTCGATTGCGCTCACCACCACCGCGCGGCCGGTCGTTGGCATCGAACGCCACCCCGATATCGCAGAAATTTGTTCGCGCCACTGCGTGCAGATCGGGTACGCTGCCCCGCGTTGTACAGGCGAATGAACGGCTCGCCGGCATACCGCTTTTCGTAAATGGCAATCAAATCCTCGGCGCTACCGATCCCATTAGCGCGAAAATAAATGGTCTCCAGAATTCCCCGCTCGATCGGCAGAAGTTGCGCCGTAAAGCTGAATTCGCGCTCCTCCAGCCCCGAAACGCGCAGCACCTCCGGCACATGGCGGTGATGCAGAATCGAATAAGCGGAGAAGTTCTCCGTGACCTCGCAGAAGCTGGTCTTGAGGCTCGGCTTCCGTCCCGCCCCGCTGACGCCCGATTTGGCATCGCATACGATCCCTGCCGCCCGGTCCACTACGCCAGCCTCAACGCAGTGGCCGCAGCGCGAGATTGGCCGCTGTCGGATAGCAACCCGGATTCGCCACCAGCCGCGCGCCCGGGATGCCGGCCCGACAGAACTCGGGCAATCCATACACCGCCTCGGCGAGCAATTCCGGCTGCGTATGCTCCGCCTTGTACCAAACCTTGTAGTTCTCGGCTGTTCCCAGCCGAAAAGCCCCGCTGAGATCGATCACGCGCGCCCTGGTTTCTAGCAGCGTGGGAGCAAGCTCCATCGAGACCTCTGGCGGCGTGGCCAGAAAAACCAGTGCAAGTCCCTCGGCCCGAACGGCTTCGGCGGTACACGGAACCCGTGCTGGCCCCTGATGTCCGCGAATCGGCGAGGCCGCCCCGTCGTCGCGGTGGACCAACAAGACAGCTTCGGCGTGAGGGTGCCCGCCGAGAAGCCGCACCAGCTCGGCGCCGCTATAGCCCGTAAACCCGACAATGCCCACCCGCGTCTTCATGGTTGAATATTCGCTACGATGAATAATTATACCACCAGCGAGTTCGGTGGGGTTCGCCGCGAATTTACCGGCGATTTTTGCCCCATCGCGAAAATACGACTTTGCCGAATACGCCGTTGCCAGGATTTCGCGTGTCGACCGCCCTCATCGTGCCCGTCGGCAGCTTTTCCTGTGACTTGGAACCTTGAGCGCACGCGAAAGCGCACGCGAATGAGGTAGTTGCCGGCTCACAGCATCGTCACTTACCCGGCTCTAGCGTATGCTCATTTTCAATCCGGATTTAGTAATAGCCGTATTGGATGCAGACTTGCTCGAATTATCTGACCAGACAAATCCGATGGATCGGAAATTCTATTTGTACCTATTGCTAGCTATCGGGCTGTTGTTGCTTGTGACGGCCTGCAGCCGTCACTCAACGCCACAAGTAGACGCCCAGCGATCGAAAAATCCCTACCCTGCGAGTTCGCCCGCGCCCAGTGTAGTCGCAAGTAGCGTCCCTAAACCGTTACCGCCGGCGGATTCGTCTACGCAAGTGATCGAGCGGCCATCTCCTTTTCTCGATCCGCGGTCTGCCCCGCCGCCGCCCAAGACTCCGGCCCCTGCGCGGACTGGGACTAGCAGTGCTAATCGTCCGGCTGATCGGCCAGCACATAACGTAAGGACGTTTACACCCCCGCCGCCTCTGGTTTCGAAACTGGCAAGGCGGGAGACGGATGCCGAGTTTCCGGCGCCCCCGGCCCCTGGCGCACCGACGATCAAGAATTGGGAAACCCCCGCCTTTACGCGAACATTGGGAAGCAGTGCGATAGCAACCTATGAGGTGCCCAACCCAAAGGGCATCCACCGTATATTTCACAAACTGGCCGGAATCGGCAAACAATCCGCGGTCACCGGGGGCAAGGACTTTGTGCCCCCTAAGGCGATCCATGAGATTCAGTTTGTGTTGCCGCCCGGCGGCATCCCAATTTTGGCACAGCGGAAGAAGATGGATTTGAAAGCGAGTGTAGATGCCTCGGGGCGGGTCACGCGAGTGGAGTTGCTAACGCCCCGCGACGAAGAACTGGCGACGTTAGCCGGTTATGCGGCGCGCCATTGGAGTTTTTCGCCGGCTCAATTGGATGAACAAGCGGTACCTAGCGAAATCATTCTACATTTCGATTTCAATGGCGGCCCGGTTCCGGCAAAGCGTGACTAATCAATGGCAACGCCAAGGCCTACATAGTGGTTGGTAACCGGTTCCTAAGCGCTCAGTAACCGATGATCTGTCGATAAGTTTCGCAAAGCCGCCGCGCTCACCGGCCCGCTTGTCTTTCTAGCCTCGAGAGGCAATATGACATACGGTGAGCCACTCGGAGAATCGTCTCCTTTGGGTCTCCTCTTAAGCGCCCACAAGTTCGGGATGAGCCGCTCCGAAGAGCCGGCGCAGGTTCTCAGGCAACGACGGGATTCTTAAGTCCACTCGATTCCTTAACTGAACAGCATTGTGCCTAAACCACGCCCGTCAGCTTGAACCCTTCCCATCGCGCCACCACCGCGCTCGCCAGGCAATTGCCGAGCACGTTGATCGACGTGCGCGCCATGTCGAGCACGGCATCGACGCCGAGCAGCACCGCCGCGCCTTCCATCGGCAGGTGGAAGGTCGACCAGCGTGCCCGCCAGAATCACCAGCGCGGCGCGCGGCACGCCGGCCACGCCTTTGCTGGTCAGCATCAGGGTCAGCATCATCAGCAACTGCTCGCCGAACGACAGGTGCACGCCGGCGGCCTGCGCCACGAACACCGAGGCCAGCGAGAGATAGAGCGTGCTGCCCATCCAGGTTGAAGCTGTAGCCGGTGGGAATCACGAAGCCCACGATGTGCTTCGGGCACGCCGAACTGCTCCATGTTCTCGAGCGCCAGCGGCAGCGCGGCTTCGCTCGACGCGGTGGAGAAGGCGATCAGGAACGGCTCGCGCACCGCGCGGTAGAACGCGCCAGCCGGAATGCGCGAACAGCGGAATCACCGCGCCCAGCACCAGCAGCACGAAGAGCGCCAGCGGCAGCGTACATGGTGACAATCAGCTTGCCCAGGCCGAACAGCACCGCCGAGCCCTTTGCTGCCCACCGTGACCGCGATCGCCGCGCCCACGCCGAGCGGCGCCAGGTACATCACGTACTTCGTGTAGCGGAACATCACTTCCGCCAGCGACTGCGCAGAACGTGACCACGGGCGCGGCTTTGGCGCCGATGGCCGCGCAGGCGGCGCCGAACAGGAAGGCGAAGACCACGATCTGCAGCACGTCGTTGCGCGCCATGGCGTCGATGATGCTGGCCGGGAACGATGTGCTCGAGCACGACGCGAGCGTGGTCTGCGTCTGCCGGCACGGCCGCATCCGCCGCGGTGCGCGCGATGGGCACGCCCTCGCCCGGGCGCACCAGATTGACCGCGCGCCAAGCCCAGGAACAGCGCGAGCGTGGTGACGATTTCGAAATAGAGGATGGCCTTGCCGCCGATGCGGCCCATGTGTCTTGAGGTCGCCGCCGCCGGCGATGCCGGCGACCAGCGTCCGAAGAGCAGCGGCGCGATGATGGAGCGGATCAGCCGCAGGAAGACGTGCTGACCGGCCCGAGTTGCTTGGCGAAGTCCGGCGCGAATACGCCCAGCGCCACGCCGGCCGCCATGCCGATGAAGATCCAGGCGGTGAGCGAAAGCGTCTTCATCGTTCGCCCCATTTCAGCTTCTGGCGCAGCACGTCGAAGAACATCATGCGCGGCGGGCGGATCAGATGCAGCAGCGAGTAGTCGCGAGCTGCGGCAGACCACCGCGTCGCCTTCGCGGATGCGGCGTGCCGACCTGGCCGTCGATGGTGAGGTAGACGCTCTCATCCGGGCCGCGCGAGAGCGACGCGGATGACGCTGGTCTCCGGCACCAGCACCGGCCGGTTGGTCAGCATGTGCGGGCAGATCGGCGTGAGGCAGATGGCGGGCACCGAAGGGAAAAATGATCGGGCCGCCGGCGGAGAGCGAATAGGCGGTGGAGCCGGTGGGCGTGGCGATGATCAGGCCGTCGGCCTTGTAGGCGCAGACGAACTGCTCGTCCACGTAGGCGTCGAGATCGATCATGCGGGCGATGCGAGCTCTTGGTGAGCACGGCGTCGTTCAGCGCTTCGTAGCTGGCGACCACCTCGCCGTCGCGCACCACTCGGCGTTCAGCAGCTTGCGCTTGGCGATGCGATGCTCGCCGCGCAAGGCGCGCTCCAGTTCGGGATAGAGTTCGTCGACGCGTGATCGCGGTGAGAAAGCCGAGGCCGCCGAGATTCACCGGGAACAGCGGGATCTCGCGCCGCCCGATGGCGCGCGCGGCGGAGAGCAGCGTGCCGTCGCCGCCGAGCACGATGACCAGGTCGCAGCCTTCGGGCACCTGCTCGCGCGGGATGCCCGTGCGACGCCGCCGGCGTACAGGCCGCGGTCTCTTCGTCGAGCGCGCACTGCGATGCCGCGCGTCGCGCAGCCACTCGATCAGCTCCGGCACCAGTCCGCCGGCGGCCGGCGAGTTCGGCTTGGAGAAGATGCCGACGGTCTTAATGATGGGCATAGAGGAGAAACTCCTTGTTCCCTTCCGCGCCGAGGATCGGGCTCTCGATGATGTCGGTCTCGAATCCGAATTCGCGCACGGCGCCGCTCCACGCGTTCGCAGGCGGCCTGGTGCAGCTCCGGATCGCGCACGATGCCGCCCTTGCCCACCTGGCCCTTGCCCACTTCGAACTGCGGCTTGACCAGTATAACCATTTGCCCGCCGGGCTGTAACAGCGGCACGCAGCGCGGGCAGGATCAGCGTCACGGAGATGAAGCTGACGTCGCAGACGATCAGGTCCACCGGCTCGCCGATCTCGTCGAAGCGTCAGATCGCGCGCGTTGATGCCTTCGTGCACGCACCACGCGCGGATCGGTGCGCAGCTTCCAGTCGAGCTGCCCGGCGCCGACATCCACGGCGTGCACGCGCGCCGCGCCGCGCTGCAGCAGGCATCGGTGAAGCCGCCGGTGGAGGAGCCGATGTCGAGGCAGATCTTGCCCGTCGACGTCGATGGCGAAATGCCGCAGCGCGCGCCGCCAGCTTGAATCCGCCGCGGCTGACGTAGGGCGGCCGCGCGAGCACTTCGACGCGCGGCATCGTCGTCGACCGGCTGGCCCGGCTTCGCCGCTTTCTGGCCGTCGACGCAGCACCTCGCCCGCCATGATCAGCGCCTGCGCCTTTTCGCGCGATTCGGCGAGGCCGCGGTCCACCAGCAGCACGGTCCGAGCCGCGTGTCTTCATGACTTGCGGCTGGACGATCAGGTCGGCCAGTTCGTGCAGCCGCGCGGCGCGGTCGCCGAACGGCTCGAGCACCTGCGTGCGCGCGCTCGCATTCCTCCTGCCGCCATGCGCCGCGATTCGTCGAGGCCGTAGACGGCGGGAAACGTGATCTTGTGCTGCTGCGCGTCCTTGCCCGCGGTCTTGCCCAGCGCTTCGGACGATTCCTCCACGTCCAGAATGTCGTCCACGATCTGGAACGCCAGGCCGACGTGCTCGCCGTAGCAGGAGAGCGCGCGCGTATTGCGCGTCGTCCGCGCCGGCGTAGATGCGCGCCCATGCGCAGGCTGGCGCGCAGCAGCGCGCCGGTCTTGGCGCGATGGATGGATTCGAGCAGCTCCGCGTCGGGCGGCTTGCCCTCGCCTTCGAGATCGGCCACCTGGCCGCCGATCATGCCGCCGACGGTGCCGGCGGCCGTCGCGAGTTCGGCGATCATGCGCGCCTTGCGCGTCGTCGGGCGCATCGAGTTGCGCCAGCACCTGGAAGGCGAGCGTGAGCAGCGCATCGCCCGCCAGAATCGCCATGGCGTCGCCGAAGACTTTGTGGTTGGTGAGCTTGCCGCGGCGGTAATCGTCGTTATCGAGCGCGGGCAGATCGTCGTGGATCAGCGAATAGGTGTGGATCAGCTCGAGCGAGCAGGCCGCGGCGATCGACGCCGTGGGCATCGTCGGCGACGCGTGCGCGCCGCCTCGATGCAGAGAATCGGCCGGATGCGCTTGCCGCCCGCGAACAGGCTGTAGCGCATGGCGCGATGGATGGTCTCCGGAGCGCGTGGCTTCGGGCGGGACCAGGCGGTCGAGTTCCGCATCGACCAGTCGCTGCTGCCGGGCGAGGTATTCGCGCAGGTTCATGTGCTCAGGATTTCTCCGGGCGGAACGGCTCGGCGGTGATCTTGCCCTCCTTGCGGATCAGCATTTCGACGCGCGTTTCGGCCTCTTCCAGTTGCTTGCGGCAGGCATCGCTGAGGCCCATGCCGCGCTCGAAGAGCTCGAGCGAGCGCTCCAGCGAAAGGTCGCCGGCTTCGAGTTCCTTGACGACCTTTTCGAGTTCGTCGAGACAGGTTTCAAACGATTCGGCGGGCGGCGCGCCGGGCTGGTTTTCCGCCATTGGCCACATTCTAGCAAGGCGCATCCCTGGACCAATTTTGAGCCCGCGCCGGAACTTAGGGCGCCCATGCCGGCATCACATACGCGTAAAACATCGCAATCAGGCCAATCACCGAAGCCAGAAACATGCTATGCCGCAGCGTGAACCGGAACAGCAGGGCTTCCTCGCCCTTCTTCATTGAAGTTGCCGCGGCGGCAACGCAAATGCTTGTCAGGCTGATCATCTTTCCCATCACGCCGCCGCTCGAATTGGCGGCGGCCATGAGCACGGGGTTCATCGAAAGCTTGTGAGCCGTCACCACCTGCAGCGTGCCGAAGAGCGCGTTGGCCGACGTATCGCTGCCCGTGAGGAAAACGCCCAGCCATCCGAGCAGCGCGCTGAAGAAGGGAAACATTATGCCCGTCGCGGCGAACGCGAGCCCCAGTGTTGCGGTGGCGCCGGAGTAATTCATCAGAAATGCCAGCGCGAGCACGGCGGCAAGCGTGAGTTCCGCCTTGGCCAACTGGCGTGAAGTCTGTCCGATGACGCTCACGAACTGCCGCGGCTTCAGGCCGACAACGAGGGCGCTGAGGATGGCCGCGATCAGGCACGCCGTCCCCGATGCCGACAGCCAGCCGAACGTATACATGGCGGCGTATGGCGCGGGCTTGGCGACGGCGGGCGGCACGCGCAGGATCGCGTTATGCAGCATCGGCCATGGAATCGCGATGTTTGTCTTGTTCAATTGCGGCTGCAGTTCGCCCCAGGTGAGCACGAAGATGACCAGCAGAATATAGGGCGTCCACGCGAGCAGGACTTCGCGCGCGGTCTTTGTACCGCGCTGCGCCGCCTCGGGGCGCCATATGCGGATGAGTGCGACCAGCGAACCCATCGCGGCCATGGAGGCGAGAATATCGGTGAGTTGCGGCCCCACGAAATTCGATACGGCGAACTGCGTGCCGGCGAACGCAATGCCGCACACTGCGGCCGCCGGAAAGACGGCGCGCAGGCCTTTCCAGCCGGACATCACAAGTATGAGATACGCGGGCACGAAGAGCGAAACGGGCGCGCACATGCGGCCGACGCCCGCGCTTAGACGATCGACGGGCAGCCCAGTGGTGAGAGCGAGAGTGGTGATGGGAATGGCGATCGAGCCGAAGGCCACGGGCGCGGTGTTGGCAAGGAGGCAGATGGCGGCAGCGTAGAACGGCGTGAATCCGAGCCCCGCGAGCATCGCCCCGGCGACAGCTACCGGCGTGCCGAAGCCCGCTGCGCCTTCGATGAATGCGCCGAACGCGAAGGCGATGAGCAAGGCTTGCAGGCGCCGATCGGTAGTGAGATTGGCGATGGAATCTTTCAGAATTTCGAATTTGCCGCTCTCTACCGTGACGCGGTAAAGCAGGATGGCCGTGAAGACCACCCATCCGATCGGAAATAGGCCGAACGCGGCGCCATAAGCGATTGATGCGAAGAGTTGGCCGAGCGGCATGCCATAGACTGCGCCGGCCAATATACCTGCGGCGCCCAATCCGGCAAGCGATGCCACCCAAGCCGGACGGCGCGCAACAGCCAGCAGCAGCAGCAATACGACGATGGGCGCAGCCGCAACAAGAGTGGAAAGAGCCAAACTTCCGGCGACGGGGGCGTAGTTTTGCTGCCACATATTGGGTCGATTGTACCGTGCGAGGCAAGATGGGCGCGATTAGTTCCCGCGGCCCCGATGGAGTTGCAGTTCCTGGAGATCGCGACCCGATCGCGACCCGAAGACCGCCACCAAGACGGCGAACTGTGCTAACACGCGCAACTACATGGGACAATTTGACGAATTTGACCGCTGAAAACTCTTGCGGGGCGGCGGGCCCGTGGTAGTATGAAGTTGTAGTAAGGATTTTGGCATCGTCGCATTCGTCCGGCCTCACCGCCCCTCGTCCGATCCTGCCCGATTCGTAAATCGTAGTTCAAAAAAGGAAAAAGTAATGAAAAATATTTTTGTAGGGAACCTATCCTTCGGAGCAACCGAAGACGCAATTCGCTCCCTGTTCGAGGCATATGGGACCGTCGACCGTGTGAGCGTCGTTACCGATCGGGATACCGGTCAGGCGAGAGGCTTTGGATTCGTCGAGATGAGCGTTAACGCGGAAGCGGATCGCGCAATCGCGGGTTTGAACGGCAGGGAATTGGACGGCCGAGCGCTGAATGTCAATGAAGCGCGCCCGAAGACCGAACGCTCCGGTGGCGGCGGCGGTGGCGGTTATGGCGGGCGTCGCGGCGGCGGCGGCGGACGCTACTAAGTCGGCTAAACCAATAATTACGCAGCGGTTTACCGCTGCGGCTAGCCAGGCAGGCCGGAGGTTAAGCCGACGGCCTGTTCTGCCTCGTTATCCCTGTACCCGCCGTTCTTTTCCCTCCCAGAATAGTTCCCGTAGTTCACGCTTCAAGATCTTGCCAGTGCCCGTCTTAGGCAGCGCTTCTGTACGCATTTCAAAGCGATGAGGAATTTTGAATTTGGCCAGCCGGCCGCGTAGAAATTCCGCCAGTTCGCGATCTGTAAGACTCCCGCTCGGCTTTACCACCACGAAGGCGCCAGGCACTTCGCCCCATTGAGAATCGGGCACGGAGACTACGGCGCATTCAAGCACCGCCGGGTGCGCAGCTATAGCGCGTTCCACCTCGATCGATGAAATGTTTTCGCCGCCGCTGATGATGATGTCCTTCTTGCGATCGACAATCTGCACGTAAGTTTCATCGTCCCAGACTGCCATATCGCCGGTGTGCAGCCACGCCCCGCTCATCACGGCGGCGGTCGCCTCCGGCTCTTTGTAATAACCATCCATCACGTTGTCACCGCGAATTACGATTTCGCCAATTGTCTGCATATCGCGCGGCACGTCGATCATGTGCGCGTCCACCACGCGGATTTCGCAGCCCGGAACCGGCCAGCCGGTGCTGGCGAGCCGCCGCAAGCGGTCGTCCTCATCGGTATACGCCACAGTGCTCTTGAGGCGCGCGGAGGAGGCAACCGGACTGGTTTCGGTCAAGCCATACCCCGCCTGCACGCGGCACGGAAATACCTTCTCCACGCGCGCTATTAATTCAGGCGAGGATGCAGCGCCACCCAGGTTGATTTCGCGCATGCTCGAAAGATCGTACTTTCCGATCTCCGGACAGTTTATCAACGCGTTGGCCATCGTAGGCACGAGCGACATGCCCGTCGCCCGTTCCTGCTGAATCAACGCGAGCACGTGCGCTGGATCGAAGCGCCGCACCATCACCTGCTTGAGGCCATACATGGTGGAAGAGTGCGCCCGCCCCCAGCCATTGGCATGGAAAAGCGGAATGGTATGCAGTTCCACGCCGTCATCTTCCTTTGCGAAACTTGCGGCTACAGAAAAGGCGTGCAGGTAGAGGGTGCGGTGCGCCAGCATCACGCCCTTGGGCGTTCCCGTCGAACCGCTGGTGTAAAAGAGTTCGCCGAGAGCGTTCTCATCGAAGGCCATAATATCGGGCCGCTCAATACGACCGCGCGTGAGCAGATCTTCATATGCGGGCCCGCTTTCGACAAAGCGCTGAATAGCGGGGCAGGCCTGGCGCAGATGCTCGATGAGCGGCGCGAAATCGGGTTCATAGATCAGAAAGCGCGGGGCGGCGTGGTTCAGAATCGCCGTGAGTTCGTACGGCGTCAGCCGCACATTCAGCGGCATCACGACAGCGCCGGCCAGCAGCACCCCGAAATAGCCTTCCAGAAGTTGATGCGTGTTGAAGCTGAGGTAAGCTACGCGGTCGCCTTTGGCGACGCCCTCCGAAAGCAGCCCGGCCGCAAGACGCTCGCAGCGCTCGCCGAACTGTGCGTAAGTGAAGCGGTTCTCTCCGCACACAACGCCGGTCTTCCGGCCGTAGAGATCGATAGCGCGGTACAAGCATCGTACTGGCGTGAGGGGAACGTGCATGAATGGGATTGTACCGAATGCATTGGCGTCATTCACCGAAGCGCACTCCGCGCCGTTCCTTTCCAAGCGCCGCCGCTATGATTCCCATGGCGAAAAACGCCGCAGCCATCACGGACATCGCCGCCGCATAGCTCGTATGCCGGGCCACGGCCGCCTCGGCATAGTTCACCGGGCTTGCCAGCAGCACGCCCATCTGATATCCGAAGCCCGGTAGAAATCCGCGCACCGAATCGGGAGAGAGCTCCGTCAAGTGCGCCGGCACCACTCCCCAAGCGCCCTGCACCATAAACTGCATCACGAACGCGCCGAAGACCACCCACGCCATCGGAACCGAATATGCCCACAGCGGGATTGCCACTATCGCGCCGCTCAGGGCGACGATCATCGAGCGCCGGCGGCCGAACCGGTCGGAGAGCAATCCGAAAAACGTGCCGCCAATGATCGCGCCGATCATCGAGATCGCCGTCGCCAGCGACCGTTGCGGAACGGTGAACCCCCGCTGACGCAGCAGAAATGTCGGGTACATATCCTGCGTGCCGTGCGCCGCCAGATTCATCGCCATCATGAACACCATCAGATAGAGCATCAGCTTCCAGTGAGAGAGAATCGCCGTGCGCAATTCGCCCCAGGTTGCGTGACGTTTGCGCTCCCATACCTCCGACTCCTTCACGCGCATGCGGACGAAGATTACCAGCAAGGCGGGCAGGCCGCCGATGAAGAAGAGCGGGCGCCAGCCATACTTCGGAAAAACGAAGTTATAAGCCACGGACGCAAGCAGAAAACCCATGGCGTACCCCTGCTGCAAAAATCCGCTGAGCATGCCCCGCCATTTCGGCGGCGCCTTTTCCAGCGCCAAAGCCGCGCCGATGCCCCATTCGCCGCCCATTCCGATGCCGAATAGCGCGCGGAGCACGAGAAACACAGTGAATGTAGGCGCGAGTCCGGAGAGCACCTGGAGGATCGAATAGAAGACCAGATCGATCATCAACGGCAGGCGGCGGCCATACCGATCGGCCAGCAGACCGAAGAAAAATGCGCCGATCGGCCGGAACCCGAGCGTCACCCACGTGGCGATGGCGATCTGCTCGTCGCTCTTGTGAAATTCGTGTCCGATGGCGGTGAGGCACATCACCACCAGGAAGTAATCGAAGGCGTCGAGCGTCCAGCCCAGATAGCCGGCGGCGAGCGCGGCGCGTTGGTCGGCCACACTGGGCGAGGAACCTGGTTGAGCGCTCACCGGGAGTAGTGTCCATCCCGAGTCTGTATGACAGTCCCCGGGAGTTTCACAAAGAGTTGGATCTTGGGGTATTGGCAGGCCGGTCCCTTTCGTTCCGGCGCGTATCCGATGCTGTGATGGTTGCGCAATGCGTCCTCGATTAAATTAAACTCCGAGTGTCGCACGAAGCAGGTAAGCTCAGGCACGTGGAATACGGCCTACGCCGCGGCGGCAGAGCGGGTATCGCCGCCCTTCATCAGCCACGGCGCCACTACCCAAATAGCGCCGATCACGCCGGTCGCGACCACAGCCCATCCCTGCGCCTGCATGGCCGGAATGGCCGTGCCCAGCAATCCGGACGCGTGGCTCTCGATCCCCATCGCCCAAAATGCCAACACGTAGGCCAAATAGTTGTTGCGGGCGAATCGCCAGCACCAAAGGACGACGAACAGCCCGCTGAGGAGGGCGAATCCGTAGTGCAGCGCAAACTCCGGCGCCGTTCGCGCATCGCCCGGAACCAGAATTGCGAGCGCAATCAACGCCATCGGCACAGTCACGCGCGGTCTCCATATTTGCAAAACGAATGCAATCGTCACCGCGATCGCGGACCACAACACAATACTCATCGCTGCTCCCGCGACGGCGGAGACGGCCGGGAGATGGGTTGCGATGGCGTCCGGGCTATCGATCGAAAAGAGCGCCTGGGCGGGGAATCGATCCTGCAGAAACCCTTCGAGCCGATGTGCGATCAGGCCGAAGCCCAGCGCGGCGGTCAATGCCGCAGCCGCATCCTTGCTCAGCACACGCCGGTTGGCGGCGCGCCACACAGAAAGCGCGCCGGGGAACGAGGAAATCACCAGCGCCGCCGCGCCGGCGAAAAAGATGAAACCGAAGAGCGCGGCCATTGCTACAGCGGCATACTGGCCGATTTCGAATGTCTGGAATGGGATAGAGGTCGAATAGCTCTTAAGCGCCAGATCCTTTTCCAGAAGCTGGCTGACAGTCAACAACATAGCCGCTATGCCGCCAATCGCCATGGCGGTCTTCCACTGCACCAAGCCGCTTCGGATATTGCGAATGAGGAGGATCAATCCGAACACGGCGATACCGGCGGATGCGGCGATGCGCGCAATGGTGGTGAAGATAGACCAGAAGCTTTGCGCCTCGCGCGCCCGCGTGAACCACTCGGGCGGCTTCCAAAAGGCGCGCCACTCCGAAACGCGGTCGCCGGCGACGTTCACCTCCACGCGGTAGCGGGTTTGATCCAGAGTGCGCGGGTCGCCCGCGCGCGCTTCCCAGGCGAGCGAATGATCGGCGCGCGCCTTACGCTTTTCCGTGGTCTGTTCCTTGATATCCATCGCGGCGACATCCTGTCCTCGCGATTGCACGAAGGCCGTCGCAAGAGAGCGCGCGGCATCGTCGCCCAGCGTGGCGCCGGGGCGATCTTCGGGTAGCGTGTGATGGAAGCCCATTACGGCGCCAGTCTCAGGATGGACGGAAACAGTGACTTCTTCCTGATCGAGCGGCTTGAAGTAGCGCGTCTCCCAGTGCTGAATGGGGCGATATTTCTCGAACAGGGATGCCACCAAGCTTACGGGCTTGCGTTCCAGAAAATACTGCCCGGCCAGCGAGTCGCCGCCGCTGAAATGAGCGTCGGTGAAAGTCACGTGCCGGAATTGCGCGGGGTCCATGGCGAGCGCGGGACCGCGCAGGAACTCGTCGGACCTTGCCAGTGCTTCCGCCGCCGTCAATTTGTATTTCGGCGATTCGCCGAAGTGCGATACAGGAAGCCGGGTCAGTGCGATGAGGCCAACAGCTAGAACCACGCAAGCGCGCGTCCATAGGCGGCGGTCCAGCGGCGTGTAGAATAGCGTCGCGGGCGCTTCCGCGGCACGCTCCGCCGGTTCCACCGGACCCGGCTCGTCGCCATTGAGCAGGCCGGCCACCGGCTCGAATCCGCCCCGGCGCCAATAGGCGATCAGCGCGATCGTCACCGGCAGCACGATAAACCCGGCGCTAGCCGCGCCCGATAGACGAAAGTAGAGGTTGTGCGAACGCAGCAGCAGCATCGCGCTGTACATCGCGTCCACCGAGTAGTGCCACACGAGCGTCGGCAGAATACCCCAACGCAGCATGATGATGCCGAGCGCGACGCCGCCCGTCCCCACCTCCAGGCCGCGTATGAAGAACGGCTGCTGGGCGTAACCGGCATGGCCGAATCCCCAGATGTACCCGGCCGCGATAAGAGCAAACACCGTCGAACGCGTCAGTTTACGCAGAAACGGAATCGCGAACATACGGAAGAGAAACTCTTCGGAGATCGCCGGGAAGAATCCGCCAAACAGCACGAAGAGCCAGGGAAACTTGGTGTTCAGAAGATTGTCGTAAGGCACGTCGGCGGGCGACCACGCGCCGAATTTGTAAGCCGTGATGTAAAACGCCGTCTGATAGCAGATGAAGATCGAGGTCAGGGTGATACCGAGAATCGCCCCGAGGAAAAAACGCTTGGTGCGCAGGCCGCGGACGCGGAAAAGATTGCCCAGCGAGACCTTATCGGGAAAAGCTTCGCGGTAGACCGGCTCGGCGCCAGCGGTGAAGAGAAACAGCAACCCGCCCAGCGCGAGGGCGCTCAATACAGCTTGCAGGAACAGGCCCGTCGCGAAAGTGGCGTACGTGTCGGTGGTGGGGTAGTTGAACTCCTCCTGCGGAAACGAGTTCATGCTGGAGAAGAACGAGAGAATCATGCCCGCTAGGCCGATGATCGACGCGCGCCGCCAGCGGACATCTTGCCAACGCACGCGGATCACGATGGTGATGAGCAGCCCGAGCAGCAGCACGCCCATCACGGCGGTATCGACGGTCGACGCCAGTTCGTTCTTCGAGCGTAACGCCTTGTAATCGCGCGTCCACAGTTCGGGAATCTTGAGGAATTCGTGGTAGCCGGAGATCTCATTGCCGGCAAGATCCACCTCTACACGATAGGAAGCGCCTTTAACATCGAAGTCGCGATACTTCCAGGTATAACTGCGGTCCACGCGATGGGGCCGGGTCTCCGTGGATTGTTCGACAAACTCAAGGGCGGCGAAATCGCGGTGCATGCGCTCGCCGAGGAACCGCTGCGCGGCGGCGAGTGCATCGGCGTCGGATATCGCCGGCCGCGCGGTATCCTCCGCCAGATCGTGCGCGAAGCCGGCGATCGCGCCGGTGGGAGTGACGCTGGCGCGGAACTCCTCTTTCTGTTGCGGCTTGAACCAGCGATAGGACCAACGCCATATACGCACGCGCGAGCCGAGGATTTGGTTGGCCTTTTCCAGACCCAATTCGCGTTCTAGAAACGTCTTGGCATCGTCGTCGTAGGAGAAGCTGGCGGCGTCGCGGTATCCCTCGGTCCGCGCTCCCTGCGCCGCGAGAAAGCCCCCAGCGATTTCGCGCGCCTGGTCGCGATTCACGCGGAAATCGATGGAGGCTTCCGGAAAGGCGCGGTAAAAGTTGCCGCTGGTGTACCAGGCCGTCCCTGCGAGCAGCAGGAAGCAGATGACGATGAACCGGTAATCTTTGGCCCCGAGTCTTTCGAGCGGCGCCTGGTCCATCATGGTTTGGCTGCCCAGTGAAGTCCGATTCCCCCCAGAATATAGCTTCGTTGCTGAACGCGGGTGTAGCCCGTACCGTGCAGTAAAGCCGAGAATTCGCCGATAGAGACAAAGGCGCGCAACGAATCGGGAATATAGGTGTAAACGCGGGGTCGACCGTGCAGCACGAAGCCCCAAAACGTGCCCTGCGCATAGAGATAAGCGAGGTAGGCATAGCGCAGCAGCGGATTGGCGGGAAGGAAGAAATCCAGGCTGACCAGGAGGCCGCCGGGCCGTGTCACGCGGCGGATCTCCTCTACGGCCCCCTTTAAGTTAGGAAAATTGCGCAGGCCGTAGCCGACGAAGACGGCGTCGAAGGCGCCGTCCTCAAAGGGTAAACGGGAAGCGTCGCTGCATACGGCATCGTTTAGCCCGCGCTCTCGCGTCAACTGCAGCATGCGCTCGGTGATATCGGCGGCGACGGGCCGTGACCCAGGGTAGCGATTACGTACGAGAAATGAAAAATCGCCGGTGCCGCAGGCGAGATCGAGAACCCGGGCTTCGGGCGGCAGGTCGATCTTATCGATCGCCGTGCGCTTCCAATGGCCGTCCATTCCGTAAGAAAACACGCGGGTTATAAAGTCATAGCGCGGCGCCACGGTGTGGAACATGGCGCGCATGAGCCAGGGGCTCTGTCGTTCGGCTGGGGGATTCACTTGCAGCCGAATTGTAGCAAGATCTTCGCGTCGTCCACAGCCCGCGATACCTCTAAAGTAATTCTTGTTTGCCGCCGATATGTCATCTAGCCGTGAGTGCATGGCAACCATGAAAGTAACCAGTCAAGATCTATCGGGGCTCGGCGCGGCCGGCGCATCGGGCGCCCAGGAAGTCCAGAAGACCGGCAGCGGCGGCAAGAGCGCCAATGGCGTTGGCGGGGGAAGCGACCGCGTAGATTTCTCCTCCACGCTCGGTAGCCTCTCGCGTGCCATGAATTCAGACATCTCAACCCGGCAGGCTAAGATACAGGCGTTGACGGCGCAATATCAATCCGGCGGCTATTCCGCGGATTCCGCCTCCATCGGCCGCGGGCTCATATCCGAAGCGTTGGGGCAGTAGGACGCAAATGTCTTCCGTACTCGAAGCCGAACTGGAACGCGCGTGCAAGCTATTGGAATCGGCGGCGCCGGAAGCGATGGACGCCAGCTCCGAGGCGTTAGAACGCATCGCCTGCCAACTCGGCGTCCTCTCTAACGCCAGACGCAATTCCATCGGCATCGAAGAGGCGCGGAGGCTGCGCGCGGGCGCATGCAAGGCGCGGATGTTATTGGAACTCGCCCTGCGGTTTCACTCTCGATGTTGGGATATCCGAGCCGGGATGAGCGGTGGCTACACCCCGCAAGGTGCGCCTGCCGCGCTTTCCGTACGCAGCCGGGTCTCACTTTCGGGATGAGGTTCTCGTTAAAGCCATGGCCAATATACTTGCCTCGCTCAATGTCTCAGCCGGCGCCCTGAACGCGTTCGATCTCGCGCTCGAAACCACTCAGAACAATGTGGCCAATGCGCAGACCCCCGGCTATGCCGTGCAAACGCAAGTGCTCGATTCATTGGCATTTAATCTGCCGGCGGGCGAAATCGGAGGCGTTAGCGCGGGGCCGGTGGTCAGCGCGCGCGATCAATTCGCGGAACAGAACGTGCACAACCAGAACATGCTCCTTGGCTCCGCGACGCAGGACGTGAACAGCCTGACCCAACTCCAGAACCTGTTCCCGGTTTCGGACACGTCGGGGATTGCCAACGCCCTCAATGACCTGTATTCGAGCTTTTCGGGATGGGCCACAAACCCCAACGATTCGAGCGCCCGGCAGAGCGTGATGAATAGCGCCGCGACTGTCGCTTCCACCTTCCAGGAGACCGCGCAGGGGCTGACTCAGTTTACACAATCCACAAACGAACAGATCCAGGAGACGGTCAGCGGCATCAATCAACTGGCTGCCCAATTGACCGCGGACAATCAGCAGATTCAGGCGGGGAATGGGGGCGATGCCGGGCTCGACGCCAACATTCACAACACGCTCGATCAGCTCTCGCAATACGTAAACTACACCGCCACCCAACAATCCGACGGCACGTACTCAATTCTGGTGGATGGACAATCGCCGCTCGTCATGGGGAGTCAGCAATTCACCCTGGGCGTCCAGATGACGCAGCCTTCGAACCCGCCGCCAGTCAATGCCAACGCGCCGCCGCACGCCTCGATTATCGGCGCCGACGGCTCCGACATTACCTCGCAGGTCACGGGAGGTCAACTTGGCTCGCTGATTAATTTGCGCAACTCGGTACTGCCCACCTACATCGGCGATGCATATCAGAGCGGCTCCATCAATACGTTGGCCCAACAGTTTGCCGATCGTGTGAACAACTTGCTCACTTCCGGCAACGTGACGGACGGCCCCCCGGCGCAGGCGGGTACGCAGCTGTTCACTTACGACGCCACCAACCCGACCAATGTGGCGCAGACTCTAGCCGTGAATCCGTCGATCACGGGCGCGCAATTGGCCGCGATCCAACCCGGGCCGCCCGAAGTGGCAAATGGCATCCCGCTGGCGCTGGCCGGACCTCTCCAACCCGACGGACCCAGCCGACGAAATTAACGGCCAGAGTTTTACCGGCTACTATGCCGATATCGCGTCCAGCGTGGGGACCGCGCTGAATCAGGCGACCGATCAACAGACCGCGCAGCAATCGGCCCTTGCCCAAGCGCAAAACCTTCGCCAGCAAGCGTCGGGCGTAAATCTCGATCAGGAGGCGGTGAATATGGTGCAGTTCCAAAAGGCGTATGACGCCAACTCGCGCTTTGTTGAGGTGATCGATACGATCACCAGCGACATTATCAACATGATCGCCACTACTGCCGCATAACCATGGCTTCAGGAGGGAATTTGTGATTTCGAACATCAACGCATCCAGCCAGATCTTCTTAGCGGGGGTGGACCAGATCCAGCAGCGCCTCTCGCAGGCGAATCAGCAGATTACCTCTGGCCTGAAGATCTCCGTGGCGTCGGACGCTCCCGGTCAGATCGGCGAGCTGCTGCAGCTTCGCGCCAACGAAACCCAAAACACTCAGATGCAGAGCAATCTGGGTTTGGAGCTGACCAACGCGCAAAGCGCGGATAACTCGCTGAGCTCCGCGATCCAGTTGATGGATAGCGTCACCCAGATCGCCGCGCAGGGAGCAAGCTCGCTGCAAAGCGCAGACTCGCGCACGACGCTGGGTAATCAGGTGCAGGCCCTGCTCTCGCAGATGGTTGATATCAGCCAGACGCAAGTACAAGGCCGTTACATTTTTAGCGGCGACGACGACCGGAACCCGAGCTACCAACTCGATCTCTCGGCGCCAAATGGCGTGGACCAACTCTCGAACGCCGCCTCCACGCGCATGATCCAGGATCCCGAAGGCGGCACGTTCCAGGCTTCAATGACCGCTCAGCAGATTTTTGACGACCAGAACTCCGACGGCAGCGCCGCCCCGGACAACGTCTTCGCGGCATTGAACAGCCTGCGCACGGCGCTGCTCAATAACGATTCGGCGGGCATTACAGCGGCGCAGAGCTTGGTGAAACAGGCCTCCACTCATCTCAACGATGCGCAGTCCTTCTACGGAAATGTCGAGAGCCAAATTCAGAACGCGACTTCTTATGCCACGACCTATTCGACGCAATTGCAAACGCAAATCGGCGGTATTGAAGACGCCGACGTTGTCAGCGCGTCCCTCGAACTGAACGAAGGCAACACGCAGCTTCAGGCGGCTTTCGAGGCCCAGGCCAAAATTCCTACTACCAGCTTGTTCAGCTATCTGGGGTAGGCCGAAACTCGAAATCGAAGCGCTATCTTATCGGATCACCGCTTCGCGCAGGCGCGCCAACTGCCGCCGCGCAATTTCGGCCCACTGGCCGGACTGATCCAACTTCAGATACGTTTTCCAATGATGCACAGCTTTGAGCGCATCGCCCGTGCGCTCGCAGAGCAGCGCGATATTGAAGTGGGCGTCGGCGTACCCGGGATTTAATTGCAGCGCCCGGCGGTAATGCTCGAAGGCTTCGCCAATGCGCCCCTGCTCGTCGTAGAGGTTGCCAAGATTGAATTGCGCCAGCGGATAATCCGGATCGGCCGCAACTGCATCACGATAGTACCTTTCCGCATCATCGAACTTCCGCTGGCGGTAGCAAATGGTTCCGAGGTTCACCAGCGCTCCCGCCGCCGCCGGATTCAACTCAAGCGCTTTGCGATACGCGTCCACCGCCGCGTCAACCGGCGCGCCCGTTTCCTCCAGATCGAGACCTTTCTGGAACCAGGTTTCGGATTCCCGCAGGACGTTCGGCGAGCGCTTCTTCTCGGGAAGGCTCTTCACGTTCGCCAATCCCGCGGCGTCGAAATCGAACAAGATCTGCCCGCTAATGGCCTCCATCTTCTCGCCCGGCAGGTGTACCGCGATGCGTCTTCCGTCCGAGACGATGCGTAGTTCCGAGAGCGGCTCCTTCACCCAATCGAGCTTGCGGCGTAGCGCGGCCAGCGCTTCGCCGATGCGCCGCGGCGCGATGCCGTTCTCCCGCAGTTTGAGCAGCGTCTGAATCGCTACCAACTCGGAAAAAGAGTAGGTGGTGGCCGCCGCGATCAGGTCCTTTCTCTCCCAGCTTTGCAGTTGGCGCTCGCTAACGCCGAATTTCCGCCGGACGTCCGCACGAGTGTACTGCTCCTTCGGGGCCACGCAGACATTTTAGCGGAATGCGCTGAGGAGAACGCGACTAATATAGTTCACCGCAGAGGCGCAGAGCCACAAAGAAAAGCCGGGAAATGTTTTCTTCGCGCCTCTATGCCTGTGCGGCGATTGGGGTTCTCAGCTTTACAGCGGAAAGTACTTGAAATTCGGCGCAAAGGCAGCTATGCTGGAATCGATGGCGGCGCTCCGGCCCGAACCCGTCGAAATTCACGCGCGTGCGATGGACAACCTGCGGTACATCCGCCGGACCATCGAACGCGCCGGTTCCTTCACCGCAGTGCCAGGCTTGGGCGGCGTGCTGATGGGCTCAACCGCTCTGGCGGCGGCCTGGATCGCAGGACCTGGGACCTCCAGCCGATATTGGCTCACTGTCTGGCTGGCGGAAGCGGCCCTGGCGCTGTCGATTGGAATTGTAGGGGCGGCGGTGAAGTCGCGGCGCGCGCGTTTGCCGTTGCGGTCGGGCCCGGGAAGGAAGTTCGTGGCTGGGTTCGCGCCGGCGATGATTGCGGGCGCGGTTTTAAGCGCCGCGCTGTTTCGCGCCGGGATGAGCGATTTGTTGCCCGGCGCCTGGCTGTTGCTTTATGGCGCGGGCGTAGTCGCCGGTGGATGGGCTTCGGTGAGAATCGTGCCTCTGATGGGCGCATGTTTCATGGCAGCCGGCGCCGCAGCCTTATTGACGGACTCATTGCCGGGGTATATTTTGCTCGCGAGTGGTTTTGGGGGATTGCACATTGTGTTTGGGACGATTATCGCGGTGAAATATGGCGGGTAGATCCGGAGCAGCCAGGCGGGAGTCGGCCCCGCGGCGGCCCGCGCCGGCGTCCATGCCGGCGGGGGGCGGAGCGCAGAAACTCGACCGCTTGATCCATGAACGGCTCCGCCTGGGCATCCTCAGCGCTCTTTCGGTAAGCGATTCGCTTACTTTCAACGAATTGAAGAAGTTGCTCGAATCCACCGACGGCAACCTCAGCGTGCATGCCCGCAAACTCGAAGAAGCCGGCTATATAGCGTGTTCCAAATCCTTCGAGGGGCGTATGCCCAAGACCGAATACAAGTTGACCGCATCCGGAAGGCGAGCGCTGGAGCGCTATCTAGATCACATGGAAGCGCTTATTCAAGCGATGAGGGAAAAGTAGGCTTCTTTTTTTATGCCCGATAACTTTGCAATTCAAAGTACTCTACATGCAGCGATCATCATGGACGGTAACGGCCGGTGGGCGTTGGCGCGAGGTATGCCGCGAGTGGCCGGCCATCGGGCAGGCGTGGAAACGGTGACGCGCATCGTCGAGGCGGCGCCCGCGCTGGGAATTGGAGTGCTTACTCTATTCGCTTTCTCCGCCGACAACTGGCGCCGTCCCGCCGCCGAAGTACAAGCTCTCATGCTGCTCCTGGCGCATTATCTGGAGCGTGAAACCCCGCGCTGCCTTGCCAACGGAATCCGTCTCGAAGCGATCGGCCGCCGCGACCGCCTGGCGCCTTCCGTCCGCGACTCCATTGCGCGCACCGAGGCCGCAACCGCCCATGGCGCGCGTCTGCGCCTACGCATGGCGATCGACTATTCCGCCCGCGACGCCATCCTGACGGCTGCCTGCGAAACGCCAAGTCTCTCCCTTAAGTCTCTTGGAGAGACGCTCGGCCCCCCAGTGGATCTGCTGATCAGAACCGGCGGCGAGCAGCGCCTGAGCGACTTTCTCTTGTGGGAATGCGCTTATGCCGAATTCGTATTCTCGCGCCGCATGTGGCCCGAGTTCGGCGCCGCCGACCTAGCCTCCGCCGTGCGGGAGTTCCGCGGCCGGCAGCGTCGATTCGGCGGAGTGCCTGAAGCGCCGTCGCCCAGGGCGGAGGCTTGGCTCGATTGAAACGCTCGTCGCGCTCGGTTTCGCAAATCGGTCAGTTCTTCACCGTCAGATATGCGCCCGTCGGGGTGCTGAACGAGCCCAAGTTCAACGTCAAGGGATAGTCTCCGTCCGCCAAACCCGGAGGCACCTGAATATTCACCTGATAGAGTCCCGCGGTTCCGGGCGAGACTCCGACGTAGATCAGATCAGCCGCGGGCAGCGGGCTCGTCCCCAGCGTCACGGTGGCGGTAGCCACGGGAGCAATGACCGAAGAGGCCGCGCCCGGCGCTATGGCCGGATTCGTTGCCCCGAACGAGATGCCGTAGATCGTCAAGTAATCTCCTGGCTTTGCCGGCGTAAAAGCTACGCCTGGAATCAGCGCGGCAGCTCCCACATAAGCCCCTGTCACGGCATTCACCGCGATCACCGGATTCACGCCAGTGGCATCCTTCACCCAAAACAGGAATTCAGGCGTCGCCGCAAGCGTGGGCACGGAAATCGCAGGTCCCACAAGCGGAGCCGTCGAGCCACAGCCGGTCGTGACCTGGACCGGCACGCTAACGCCCACATGCACCGAGGGAACCTGAATATTCACCTGCTCCGGGCTGACATAGGTCAGGAATGCCGGCTGCCCGTCCACTTGTACGCAGACACCCGCTAGATTAGTCGGGAGCACGCCGTTGACTAAGTCGCTGCCCTGCACCTGGCGTGATGTCCCTGCGGGAGCGAAGTTGATGCCATAGATCGAGGCCAACCCGCCGGGCGAAATCGCCGTAACCGCGGGCACGCTTCCGCCCGCTCCATCCACCCCGCCGGCGCTGACAGTGGGCAGCGGAGTTGGAGTTATGGCAGTCAAGTGAAATACCACCGAAAGGGCGCCTAGCGTTGCTGTAATTACAACCGGTCCAGGAGCGTTCCCCAGCGTCACCGAGATTCCCGCCGTTCCATTAGCGTCGGTGGCTGTCGAAGTTGCTGAGAGCGTCGCCACGCCTGAGGTGAGCGAAAACGTAACCGGCAATCCGCTAACAGGTATGCCGCCTTGAAAAGTCGTAATTACTGTAAGCGGGATCTGCAACGTCGCGCCCGCGTTGCCTGTCTGACCATCGCCGCCGCTAATCGAAAGCCTTGTCGGCGCATCTGGAATCAACTCACGGATGCGGCTGTTCCCTGTATCGGCGAAATATAGATTGCCTTGAACGTCGAGCGTCATGCCGCCTGGGCTATTGAGCGCGGCGTTGAGCGCCAGGCCATCGCCGGAGAAGGTAAAGTTGCCGTTGCCAGCAACTGTGCTAATCGCTCCGGCCGGCGTCACCTCAGCGATGTACCCCAAGTCTGGCTCCGATATAAACAGGTTGCCGGAAGGGTCCACCGCCATGCCGCCGGGTGTGCCGATAAACGTACTGGTGGCATTGGTTCTGGCCGCGTTAGCCTGCGTGGTTCCAGCCACGGTATTAATGATTCCGCTGGTTGAGACCTTTCGGACGCGTTCATTCCCCGCATCGGCGATGTACACGTTACCCGTGGAATCGGTGGCGAGCGCCTCGGGGCTATCGATCGCAGCCGAAGTGGCGAGGCCTCCATCCCCGCTAAATGAGGAGTTACTGTTGCCAGCGAGATAGGCGATAATCCGCCCCGGCGTCACCTTGCGCACTCGATTCGCATCATAATCCGAGATATACAGATTTCCTGCCGGATCGAAAGCAAGCCCGAAGGGGAATTCCAATTGCGCGGTGTTCGCCAGAACGTTATTGCCGGTGTCCCCGTAATCGCCGGTACCGACTATCGTGCTGATAAAACCATTGATGCCCACCTCGCGGACGACAGAGTTCACTGAATCCGCGATGTAAAGATTATTCGCGGCGTCCACCGCCAGCCCGAAGGGATGGCACAGCATGGCTGCGGTGGCGGGTCCGTTGTCGCCCGAGTATCCGCACACGCCGGTCCCGGCTACGGTCGTAACTACGCCGGCCGGCGTGATTCTCCGGACACGATTGTTGAAGGTGTCGGCGAAATAGAGGTATCCATTTGAATCCATCGTTACCGTTTCAGGCAGGTCGAGAAGGGCGGACGCCGCCTGCCCGCCATCGCCGCCGTAGTGGATCGTGCCGGCGATAGTGCTGATATTGAAAGCTTGGTCGAGCTTGCGGATCCGCTGATTGTATTGATCGGCGATGTAAACGAAGCCGTTCGAATCGAGTGCGACGCCCGCGGGATTGAATAATTGCGCCGATGTTCCAGGTCCTCCATCGCCTGAAAACCCTGGCGAGGGTACGCCACCGGGAGACATTCCGGCAATGGTACGGATGTTCGTACCAGTGATGACGCGAACCAAGTCCAAATCGGGGTCGGCGATATAGAGATTGCCCGCGCTATCGATGGCTAAGTCGTCGCTCAGACCAATCGCGGAATCACTCGCGGGTCCATTAGCCAAAGCGTTGCCATTCCCAGCGATGACGTTGATCAAGCCACTGGATGCGAACACCTTGAGGATATAGAAATACTCGGCGATGTAGATGTTGCCTGAGCTATCCACCGCCACCGAACTCGGAAAGGCGAGTTGGGCCGAAACCGCCTGGCCGTTATAGCCGTTCAATCCGCAAACGCCATTCCCGGCCACCGTGCTGATCGTGCCTCCCGAGACTTTTCGAATCCGGCAGTTATCGGCGTCGGCGATGTAGAGATTCTGCTGAGCGTCAAATGCAATCCCTTGCGGACTGGAAAGGCGCGCAGCCGTAGCCGCCCCGCCATCTCCCCCGAAACCAACGCTGCCGCCTGCGATTGCGGTGGCTACACCGGCCGGCGTAATCTTATAAACTGTGGCAACTCCATCGGCAGCATAAACGTTGCCCGCTGCGTCCACCTTGAGATCTACCGCACTGATAGGAGAAAAGAGGCTGATGGCTCCAGAACTATCGATCTTCCGGATTCCGTGGCTATTTCCATCCGCGATGTAAACGTTGTTAGACGTATCCACCGCCACCGCCCATGGAAAATCAAGCAACGCGGTCTTGGCTGGTCCCCCGTTTCCCAGGGGCTCAACGCCAGCCAGAGTCTTGATAGCATAGGGATAACTCTGGCCAGAAGCGACCGCTGAAAGAACCAGACTGAGCAGGAGTGAGAGGCTAAGATGGCGCATAGAGTGTCGTGATTGCGATCACGACACTCTAGCACCATGTGTTATTACGTACAAGAGTAAAATTGAAAAACATTACACCAACACGGTGAATGCCGATTCACTCCGCTCGACCGCCCGGTATAACGTGTCTCGCTCCACCGGCATACGCCCCGCGCGGCGAATTAGCTGCAGTAACTCCCCGCGCCGCAGATTCTGCGAAGTAGTCGCGCCCGCGTCGTGGTAGATCCGCTCTTCGACAATGGTACCATCGATGTCGTCCGCGCCGAAGCGTAGCGCGATCTGCGCGATGCGCGGCGTCATCATCACCCAATAGGCCTTGATATGAGGGATGTTATCCAGCATCAAACGCGCTACCGCGATATTCTTGATATCGTCGAAGCCCGTCGTTTTCGAGATATGATGCAGCGCCGTGTTATCCGGGTGAAACGCGAGCGGAATGAACGTCACAAAACCGTGAGTCTCGTCCTGTAACTCGCGCAAGCGGACCAAGTGGTCGGCGCGGTCCTCTTCGTTCTCGATGTGGCCGTAGAGCATGGTGCAGTTCGACCGCAGACCCAATTGATGCGCCGTCCGGGCCGTCTCCAGCCATTCGTTGCCATCGATCTTGTGATCGCAAATGATGCGTCGCACCCGCTCGTGGAAAATCTCCGCCCCTCCGCCGGGCAGCGAATCCATCCCCGCGTCGCGTAGCCGAGTGAGCGTTTCGCGCACACTCACTTTGGCGCGCCGCGCCAAAAACGCAATCTCAACCATGGTGAACGCCTTGAGGTGAACCTGCGGGAAGCGCTGCTTGAGCCCGCGCAGCATCTCGCAAAACCAATCAAGCGTCAATTCGGGATGCAATCCGCCAACGATATGGAATTCGGTGACCGCTTCGCTCCAGCCCTCGCCCGCGCGATGCCAAACTTCTTCGAGCGACATGGTGTAAGCCTTGGGGTCGCGCACGCGTTTTCCGAACGCGCAAAGGCGGCAGCTAGCCACGCAGACGTCGGTCGGATTGATGTGCCGGTTAACGTTGAAATAGGTGGTATCGCCGTGCAAACGCTCGCGCACCAGGTTGGCCATGTAGCCTACCGCGAGAATATCGGTGGTGCGGTAAAGGGCGACGCCGTCTTCGAGCGAGAGCCGCTCGCCCGCCTCCACCTTCTCGCGAATGGGAATCAAACGGCGATCTTCGATTACAACCGGCATATCAGATAGATGGACGCAGCAGGAAGATATCGGCTGTCCAGAACAAGAAGAATAACACGCTGACGTAGCCATTCATGGTGAAGAAGGCCGCGTTGACGCGGGAGAAATCGTTCGGCTTCACCAGGCTATGCTCGTAAATCAGCAGCGCCGTCACGGCGCCCACGCCGGCCATCGCAAAGCCTCCCAGATGCAGGGAATAAACCAGCGCCATAAGCGATGCAATCATCGCGGCGTGCAGCAACTGCGCCACGCGTAAGGCCTTGGCGATACCCAAGGCACGCGGGATGCTATGCAAGGCCTCGGCGGAATCGAACTCGTAGTCCTGGCAGGCATAGATGACGTCGAACCCCGCCGTCCAACAGGTAACCGCGGCCGTGAGCCAGAGAATGCGCGGATCGAGCGATCCGCGCACAGCGATCCACGCGGCAGCCGGCGCGATTCCCAAACTGAACCCCAGAACAAGATGCGAAAACGACGTAAACCGCTTCGTGAAAGAATAAAAGAACACCACGCCAAGCGCCAGCGGCGCGAGCTTCAGGCACAACGGATTTAATTCGGCCGCCGCCAGCAGAAAAAGCCCGCTTGCCGTGAGAACGAAAGCCCAGGCGAAACCGCGCGTCAGCATACCGGCAGGCAGATGCCGCATCTTGGTTCGCGGATTGCGCGCGTCGATATTCTGGTCCACAAGCCGGTTGAAGGCCATCGCCGCCGAGCGCGCTGCCACCATCGCCACCACGATCCATGCCAGCTTCCATCCCAGTTGCGCCGCGTCGAACCCACTCTCACGCAACGCCAGCAAAGCCCCCGTGAGCGCGAATGGAAGCGCAAACACCGAATGCTCGAACTTGATCATATCGAGCGTTAAGCGCAGTTTCTTCCAGAGCATGATCCGAAAATTTATGGTACCGCCCTTCGGAAGCGGTTTCCCCTTGCCGGCGTCAGCACTCGATCACATTTACCGCCAGTCCCGCGAGCGATGTCTCTTTATATCGCGACTGCATATCGAGACCGGTTTGGTACATGGTCCGAATCACCTGGTCGAGCGAAACCTTGTGTTCGGCGGGGTCCTGCATCGCCATGCGCGCCGCGTTGACGGCCTTCACCGCACCAAACGCGTTACGCTCGATGCACGGAATTTGCACCAGTCCGCCGATGGGGTCGCACGTCATGCCGAGATTATGTTCCATGCCGATTTCAGCGGCATGCTCCACCTGCGCGTTGGCCCCTTCAAGCGCCGCGACCAATCCGCCCGCGGCCATGGAACAAGCGACGCCGACCTCGCCCTGGCATCCGACCTCCGCTCCCGAGATGGAAGCGTTCTCCTTGTACAACGTGCCGATGGCGGCCGCGCTCAGAAAAAACCGCTCAATACCCGCCGCATCGCCGCCCAGAAATTTCAGGTAGTATTGCGCTACGGACGGGATAACGCCGGCCGCGCCATTGGTGGGCGCCGTCACCACCCGCCCGCCGGCCGCGTTCTCTTCGTTGACCGCGATGGCGAAGACATTCAACCAATCCATGCCGCTAAGCGGGTCGGCGGCCGCCTTCGCCTGCAGCCTGCGCGCAAGCCCCGGCGCGCGGCGTCGTACTTTCAACCCGCCGGGTAGGATGCCTTCGGTTTCGAGGCCGCGCGCGATACTGGCGCACATGACGCCCCAGATCTTGTGGATTCCGCCGCGAATCGCCTCCGCGCTGCGCCAGGTGAGTTCGTTAGCGAAAACGATCTCGTGAATCTTGAGGCCCTCACGCTCGCCGATTTCGAGCAACTCCGCCGAAGAGGTATAGGAGTGGGGCACGCCGCTCCGGTCGTCGGACGATTGCGCCTGTCCTTCCTCGCGAATGAAGCCTCCGCCGATCGAATAGTAAATGCGCTGGTCGATAACTTCCTCGTTCGCGCTAAATGCCGTGAAGCGCATGCCGTTAGGGTGCGCCGCGAGCGTTTCGGTAACGCGAAAAAGTAGGTCCTCCGATGCGTGGAACGGCACAGTGCGCCGTCCGAAGAGCACCAGCTCTCCATTTTGCGCGACGGCCGCGATGCGCGACGTCACCGAGGCCGGGTCCACCGTGTCGGGACGTTCGCCCATCAGCCCGAGCAAAATGCCACGATCGGTACCGTGGCCTTTGCCGGTGAGAGCGAGCGATCCATAAAGTTCGATCCGCACTCGCGTGACATTTTCTAGCATCCCGGTTTGCGCCAGGCGTTCCGCGAAGTGATATGCGGCGCGCATGGGGCCGACCGTGTGCGAACTCGATGGTCCGATGCCGATTTTGAATAGATCGAATAGGCTGGTATGCACAATTTTCCTTGAGGTTAGCCGGTAAGCGTCCCCGGTACCCAGTGTAGCGCCCGGCAGTAATGCGATCCCGATAGAATCGAAAGTCAGCCAGTGCCAGCTAGTCCATTTTCGCGCCCGTCATTTCGATTTTGTTGGTCCTCATACCCGCCGCCGCGATCCTGGCGCTCTCCATTTCCCACCCCCGCTTGAAGAAGACACTGTGAAAAGTCGAATTCGCACTTTCGGAATAAAGTAAAGGCCGCCCGGCCTATCTCGGCGACGAAAACCTGAACTTGAGAGTTCGGAGGGCCTCCTTTTTGCCGCATCACGCCGTGATCGCCTGCGGTACCGTGACTTATCTCGCGATCGCCCGCTACTTCGGGTGACTCGGCTTGTTAGAATATAGACAGCCATCGCCGTGAGTGCCTCCTCGTCCGCGCTCCATACCATCCTGGAAAAGTTCGCCGCAGATGCGAAGAATGTCTGCTCGGAGATGCGCGCCCGCGCGTGCAGTGAACTTGCCGGCAGGTTGAATCAGGCAGTGCGGCGCATTCGGCAGGCGGCGACTCGCGAAGAGCTGGGCGAAACCGTTGCCGATACGGCCGCCGCTTTCGCTACCGGCGCCGCGTGGTTTCGCATTGAAGATGGCGCTGCACGGTCGGAGAGACTCGTCCTGACCATTCCGCTCGCCGAGGCTCCGGCGCTAACCGGAGCGGTGGAAACCCGCGAGCCCGTAATCGCGCTTGCAAGCGGCGCCGAGGTTTCGCCGCAATTGGTGGAACGCTTCACGCATACCGCCGAAAGCCGATCGTTCGTTTATCCCATCCTCGCCGCAGAGAAAACCCCCGCGCTGCTCTACGCCTGGGCCGATCCGCAGCATGCCGGGCCTGGCGCCAATCATGCCGGGCAGACTTCGGCGCTCGAACTGCTCGCGCAGGTGGCCTCGGCGGCATGGTTGGCACTCGAACCTCCACCCCCGCCGCCTGCTCCCCTGATAACCATTGCCTCTGTGGCGAAACCCGCCAACCCATGGGAAGCCCTCGGTGTGGAGGAACAGCAGATTCATTTGCGCGCCCAGCGCTACGCGCGCGTGCAGGTGGCGGAGATGCGTCTGCGCAGCGCTGCCGCCGTACAATCGGGACGTTTGCGGCGCAACTTGTACCACTCCCTGCGCGATCCTATCGATGCTGCGCGCGACGCATTTCGCAAAGAGTTCTTCGCGAAGTGTCCCAGCATGGTCGATTACCTGCATCTGGAACTGATGCGAACGCTGGCCAACGATGACGCGGATTTACTCGGCAAGGAATATCCGGGCCCGATGGTGTAAGCGCGCCGCCGCCGGTCTTATCGCCATAGCGCTCCTACCGGCCGCCGCGCCCTCGGGTCTCGCCGCGCTGGTTCGCGCCTATCGGGCCGCTCCCAACGCCGCCCGCCGCGAAGCCATTGAATCTTACGCCAAGGCGCACCCCGCGGAAGAACCGTTAGCGCGCCTGGCCTTGGGCGTTGTGGCTTTCGAACAGAAGGATTACGTTGGCGCAGTCTCCGCACTGGACGCGTTGCCGGCAAAGCTTCCGCTGATCGCCGATTATCCGGCGTATTACCTGGGCGCGTCGCGCGTGGAATCGGGCGCGTTCGATGGCGTTCCCAATGACCTCACACCAGTTCACGCCGGCACCGTATCGCCCCTCGGCGGGAAAGCGTGGATTGCCGAGGCGCGCGCGCTGGAATCCTCGACCGCCCCGCAAGCTATCCAAACTCTGCGCGATCACTACAAGGAATTGCCGCAGCCCGATGGCGATCTTACCCTCGCTGAGTCCTACCAGGCCGCCAACGACCTGCCCCATGCCGCCGATTTCTACCAGCGGGTCTACGCGCAGTATCCATTGGGTCCCGCTGCCGACAAGGCATCCGCGGCCCTCGCCTCGATTCAGGCGCTCATGGGCGCTGCTTACCCGCAGCCGGTGCCAGAACAATTGCTGCATCGCGCCGATCGCCTCTTCGAACTGCATGCCTACACCCAGGCGCGCGCGGAGTATCAGGCCGCGATCGATAAGCTGGCGGGCTTCCAGCGCGACGAAGCCAGTGTGCGCGTGGGCGCGTCGGATCTCGCCAATAATAACGCGGCCGCGGCGTACGTCTATTTGAACGGATTGACTGTCGCTGAATCCGAAGCCGATGCCGAGCGCCTCTTTTACGTGGAGGAAGGCGCGCGCCGTCTGAACAATGACGATGGGGCCGTGGCAGCAGTGCGGCGTCTCAACGAAAAATACGGGAAATCCGGCTGGCGCGCGCGCGCCCTGCTTGGTCTCGCCAACCGGTATCTACTAGCAAACCGTGAGGCAGACTACCTGCCACTTTACAAGGCGCTTTACTCCGATTTCCCCGCCGATTCCAATGCCGCGGCCAGCCATTGGAAGGTCGCCTTCCACGCCTATCTGCGCGATTCCAGCGATGCCGAAGGCCTGCTGCGCGCGCACCTGGAAACCTACACGTCTAACGGAACCACCGGCGCCGCCCTCTATTTTTTAGGCCGGCTTTACGAGCGCAAAGGCGAACTGGCCGCCGCGCGCGCCTGCTATCAAAAGATCGCCGAGCGGTTGTCCAACGGCTACTACGCAATGCTCGCTCGCAGCCGTTTGAGTGCGCCGGAAATGGGCACAGCGTCGGCGTCCAGTTCGAAAGCGGCCAACACCGCAGCGTTCCTAGGCACGCTGCGCTTCTCGCCCATCACCACGATTCCCACTCAAGCGACGGCCGCGACCACCCTACGCATCGACCGTTCGCGTCTGCTGCGCGCAGCCGGATTGGCCGATCTGGCCGATGCCGAGCTTCGTTTCGGAGCGCGGACCGATGCTCAGCCCGTACTCGCCGCGATGGAGATCGCCAGCGCCGCCGATGCTCCGTATCTCGGGATGAAGGCCATGAAGGCGCTCGCGCCCGATTACCTGGGCCGTCCGCTCACCGATGCGCCTCGCCAATTCTGGGAGTATCTCTTTCCCCTGCCTTATCGCGCCGAGCTTACAACCGACGCGCGCGCCCACAATCTCGATCCCTTCCTGGTCGCGGGACTCATTCGCCAGGAATCGGAATTCAACCCCGGCGCCATCTCCCCCGCCAATGCCAATGGGCTAATGCAGGTCCGCCTGGGCACTGGCCGCGATTTCTCGCGCGCTGTTGGGATTCCCCGCCTCACCGCGAACATGCTCCTGCAGCCCGCGCCGAACCTGAAGATCGGGACGGCCGTCTTCCGCTCCATGCTCGATCAAAACGGCGGCAGCCTGGAGCGGACGCTCGCTGGTTACAACGCCGGTCCGAGGCACGCCGCCGAATGGTCCTCGTGGAACAACTATCGTGAGCCCGCGGAATTCGTGGAGTCGATTCCCTTCACTGAGACCAGGGATTATGTGCAAGCCGTGATTCGCAATGGCGAGATGTACCGCCGCCTGTACGGGCAATAGAGTCGATCTCGCTTACTATGTCTGTATCTACAACGTGCGCACAATCTGGCATCACAGCTTGACACCTATGGCGTGCGTCGATATAGTTAATTACGATCTAGCGAGGCCTCTATGCAGACTTTGATCCTTACCGCTTGTTTCGCCATCCTTCCTGCCGCCGCCGTCTTCGCCGATTGCGGCGGCCACGGCGATAGCAACACGATGCTGGTCACGCCGTCATGGCTCGCCGCGCACATCGAAGACCCGAATCTGGCCATCTTGGCGATCGGCGACTCGAAGCAATACGCGCACGCGCACATCCCTGGTTCGGCGATGGTGGAAATGCAGGAGATCGCGACTCGCGGCGATCTGACGCTGGAGTTGCCTCCAATGGATGCCCTCGCTTCAACATTTGGCAAAAAGGGAGTGAGTGACGATTCGCGCATCATCCTCTACATGACGAAAGACCAGACGACGCAGACCACGCGCGTCTATCTCACGCTCGACGCCATGGGCTTTGGCGCGCACACATCCATCCTGGATGGCGGACTGCTCGCATGGCAGAGTGAAGGCCACGCGGTAACTGACGAAGTCCCCGCCATCAAGCCGGGCAAGGTGACGCCGTGCCCGCAAAGCGATGTGATCGCTTCCTTCGATTACGTGCGCACGCACTTGAATCAAGCGGGTATGCATTTGGTGGACGCGCGCGACACGCAGTATTATACGGGCGCCAGCGCCTCCCGCAATCGCGCCGGACATATCCCAGGCGCGTCCAGCATTCCATTCAGCTCGCTCACGGATGAACAGGGCAGGCTGAAGCCGACGGATGCGCTGCGCCGGCAATTCGTCGCCGCCGGAGTGGCCGCGAACGATCATTTAGTAACCTACTGCCACATTGGCCAGCAGGCGACACTGTTGTATTTCGTCGCCCGATATCTGGGTTACGATGTGCAACTCTACGATGGCTCGTGGGAGGAGTGGGCACGCCATCCTGAGCTACCCGTCGAAATGGTGAAGTGACCCGCGCGCAGGCGAGCGAAGCTAAGCGCCAACCGGCAACATGACAGAACCCATCGCCGCTTTCGGACCCATTCTCAAACGCCAGTTCTACAACCGTCCCGCCATTGAAGTTGCGCGGAATCTCCTGGGAAAACTCCTTGTGCATGGCCCCACAGCCGGCATCATCGTCGAAACTGAAGCATATCTCGGCGGCGACGATTTGGCGTCGCATTCGGCTCGCGGCGTGACCGATCGCACGCGCGTGATCTTTGGCTCTCCCGGCCACGCATACGTTTATTTCATCTACGGCATGTACGAATGCCTCAACTTGGTTGCCGAGCCCGCTGGTCAATCCGGTTGCGTGTTGATTCGCGCGCTCGAACCGGTCGTTGGCCTCGAGATCATGCAGCGGCGCCGTCCACCAGCGCGCAAACCTGAACAGCTTGCCTCCGGACCCGGCAAACTCACGCTCGCTTTGGGAATCACGCGCGCTCAGAATGGTGTGGATGTAACACGCGGCAACCTGGTAGTGCGCGCATCCACCAATCCGCACAAAGTAGAGATCGCGCACTCGCCCCGTATCGGTATCACTAAATGCGTGGATTTGCCGCTGCGGTTTTATATCCGCGGCAATCGTTTTGTCAGCGGACCGCGATCTGGTTAACGGAGCGTGTAGCCGCGCCCCATTGGCAAACCGATTGCTCCTTCCATTCCTGGATTGCCATGCAACTGTTAGCCCGCGCTTCGACCGTCCTGATTTTGGCCGCAATTACGTTATCCGCGGCCCATCGGCCTGCGAAGAAAGCGCCGCCCGCGGTGGATCAGCAAGCCCTGCGGCTGCAAGTACTGCTCGATCGCGCTCATTTCTCACCCGGCCAGATCGATGCTTCTGTGGGAAATGTCACCCATTTAATGCTCGCCGCTTTTCAGACGCAGCATGGCTTGCCGGCAACCGGCGCCCCTGACGATGCCACCACGCAGGCGCTAGAACAAGGACAGGAATCCATTCCTACCACGATTTCCTACACGATTATTTATGACGACGTGCGGGGTCCATTTACTCCCCTCCCGTCGGATATGATGGCCGAGGCCAAGTTGCCCGCGCTCAATTACCAATCCGCATGGGAAGGCGTGGGCGAGAAATTCCATTGCAGCCCTGCTCTACTGCATCGGCTGAATCCGCAGCAGGTGGGTTTGAAGCCGGGAGACCAGATCACGGTTCCGAATATCCATCATGATATTCCGCAGGGCGCCGCAAGCATTGCGGTTTCGAAGGCCGCCCGCACCGTGCAAGTCTTGGATGCCAGTGGAAAACCGATCGCGACTTACCCGGCGACTATTGGAAGCCAACACGATCCACTCCCCATCGGCGACTGGAAGGTGACGAAGGTGGAGTGGAATCCGACCTTCTATTACGATCCGAACCTGTTTTGGAACGCAAAGCCGCAGGATGCCAAAGCGACGATCAAACCTGGCCCGCGCAACCCAGTCGGGGTCGTGTGGATTGGCTTGGATAAAGAGCACTATGGTCTGCACGGCACGCCCGTTCCCGCGAGCATCGGGCACACCGAATCGCACGGCTGTGTGCGTTTGACGAATTGGGACGCAGCCGAAATAGCGCAGATGGTGAGCGGGGGAACGCCCGTCGTATTCAAGGAGTGAACATGTTCCGCCTCCTGTGTCTGGGCTTCTGGCTGCTCGCCCCTTCCCAGGGTCCGTGGGGCGACGACTATCGAGCGCTTTCTGCTCACCAGTTGGTGATGCCGGTCCTGGGAGCGAATCGGAAAGAGATTCAAGACACGTTCCGCGACTCTCGGTCGGGGGGCCGAGTCCACGAAGCTACCGATATTCTTGCCCCACGCAATACTCCTGTCGTTGCAATGGACGATGGAGTAATTCGCAAGCTCTTTACCAGCGTGCGCGGCGGACTCACGATCTATGAGTTCGACCCAAGCGAAACCTATTGCTTTTACTATGCACATCTGGATCACTACGCGCCTGGCATCAAAGAGAATATGCCAGTTAAGCGCGGCGTAATAATCGGCTATGTTGGAACTACAGGCGATGCCCCACCCGATACCCCGCACTTGCATCTGGAAATCACCCGGCTCGGTCCCGACAAGAAGTGGTGGCAGGGCACGGACATCAATCCCTACCCTCTGTTGAAGCAAATGGCGAAGTAGCACACCTTGTCCGGGTCGAGAACGCATCGTTGAGCACCAACGCTTTGTCCCGGCAACCGCTAGCCGCGTAACAACTTGTTTCTGCAGTCCATCTACTTCAGTGGTGGGAACTCCTTCTACTCCGCAAGTGGAGCAGTTCGATGTATCGGCCTATACCGTTCCAACTAAGACGCCGGAGGCAGACGGCACCCTAGCCTGGCACGACACCACCCTTGTGCTTGTGCGCGCTTCCGGTGGCGGCGCAACTGGTCTAGGGTATTCCTTTGCGGACATCGCTACCGCGAATCTTATCGACGCACACCTTAAGCGCATAGTCATCGGCGGCAACTATCTGAATATCGCGGGATTGTGGGTAGGCATGGTTCGCGCCATTCGCAACCTTGGCCGGCCGGGCATTTGCTCAATGGCAATTTCCGCCGTCGATAATGCTTTGTGGGATCTCAAGGCGCGTCTGCTGCAGCTCAGCGTTGCCGATCTCCTCGGCCGCGCCCATCAATCCATCGCCGCCTACGGTAGTGGCGGATTTACTTCCTATTCCGACGACGAACTCAGACGACAACTGGGCGGCTGGATTGAAGAAGGCCTTACCGATGTAAAGATGAAGATCGGAACCGATCCCGCCGCCGATATAGAGCGCGTTCGTTCGGCGCGCGAAGCTATCGGCCCTCGCGCCGGCCTGTTTGTCGATGCCAACGGCGCCTATGGCCGGAAAGAGGCGCTCGCCAAAGCCGCCGCGTTCGCCGAGCTTGGCGTGAGCTGGTTTGAAGAACCGGTTTCATCCGACGATCTCGAGGGGCTGCGGCTGATTCGCGAGCATGCGCCGCCGGGTATGCGCATAGCGGCGGGCGAGTACGGATATGATTCGTTCTACTTCCGGCGGATGCTTGAAGCGGGAGCGGTGGATGTGCTCCAGGCTGACGCAACCCGATGCGCAGGAATTACCGGGTTCCTTGCCGCCGGGAATTTATCCGCCGCCTTCGCGACGCCATTTTCCGCACATACCGCGCCTTCGCTGCACGCGCACGCAGCCTGCGCACTTCCGGCGGCGATTAACGTCGAGTATTTTTTCGATCACTCCCGGATAGAGCAGATGTTCTTTGACGGCGCTATCAAGCCTTCAGGTGGAATGCTGCGTCCCGACTCCTCGCGTCCTGGATTTCGGTCTGGAATGCAAATTGCCCGATATGGAGAAGTACAAAATTTATGGCAACGTTACTTCATGAGCCACAGATTGGTTGGGCACGACCGCGCGTAGCCGAATATCCTTCGTCCGAAGCAAAGGCGCTTGAGGCCGAACTTAGGAAGCGAATCGAGGGAGAGGTTAGGTTCGACGATGGAAGCCGGGCTCTCTACGCGACTGACGGATCCAATTACCGGCAGGTCCCGATCGGGGTAGTCGTTCCGAAGACTGTTGAAGATGTTCTGGCGACCGTGGAGCAGTGCCGGAGCTTTGGCGCGCCATTGCTCGCACGCGGCGGCGGCACCAGCCTCGCCGGCCAATGTTGCAATGTCGCGGTTGTTCTCGATTTCACGAAGTATCTGAACAAGCTCATCGATCTCGATCCGAAAGCCAAGACGGCCCGCGTTCAACCAGGCATCGTCCTCGATTGGCTGCGCAAGGAAGCGGAACGCCATCAATTGACCTTCGGACCCGACCCCTCCACTCACAATCACAACACTCTCGGCGGAATGATCGGCAACAATTCTTGTGGCACGCACTCGGTGATGGCGGGAAAGACCGAAGAGAATGTCCTCGATCTCGACATACTGACTTACGACGGACTCCGTATGCGTGTGGGCGCGACATCGGAGGAGGAGTATCGAGCGATCATAGCCGCCGGAGGCCGCCGCGGCGAGATTTATGCGCGGATTAAGAAGGATCGCCGATAGGTACGGAGACGAGATTCGGCGGCGATTTCCCAACATTCCCCGCCGCGTCTCGGGTTACAATCTGCCGGACTTGCTTCCCGAAAACGGCTTTAACGTCGCGCGCGCTCTCGTCGGCACGGAATCCACATGCGCGGTGACGCTCGAAGCCACGGTAAAGCTGGTCTGGAGCCCTCCCGGCCGCACGCTCGTGGTGTTGGGATATCCCGACATTTATCAGGCCGGCGACCATGTCACTGAAATTCTTCAGTTCAAGCCGATCGCTTGCGAGGCTATCGACGCGCTGCTCGTTGAAAACATGAAGATCAAGGGTCTTCATCCGCGCGACCTCAAACTCCTGCCGGATGGCCGGGGTTGGCTCTTGGTCGAATTCGGCGGCGAGGACCGAAAGGATTCCGACAATCAGGCGCATCGCATGATGGACAGCCTGAAGAAGCAGCCCAACGCGCCCGCATATGAAGCTCTATGACGAGCCGGGTGAAGAGCATCTTGTTTGGGAAATCCGCGAGTCGGGACTTGGAGCGACGGCCTGGGTGCCCGGCGAGCACGTGACGTGGGAAGGCTGGGAGGATTCCGCTGTTCCGCCCGACAAGGTCGGTCCCTATCTTCGCGAGTTGTGCGAGCTTTACGAAAAGCACGGCTACGAAGGCGCCCTCTATGGTCACTTTGGGCAAGGGTGTATTCATACTCGCATCACGTTCGATCTACTGACAGCAGAGGGAATCGCAAATTATCGTTCCTTCATGGATGACGCCACGTCGCTGGTAGTCAAATTCGGCGGGTCGCTTTCAGGCGAGCACGGCGATGGACAATCGAAGGCCGAGTTCCTGCCAAAAATGTTCGGTATGGAAATCTGTGAGGCCTTCCGCGAATTCAAGAGCGTCTGGGATCCGCAAGGCAAGATGAATCCTGGAAAAATTGTCGACCCCTATCCAATCACGGAAAATCTTCGCCTCGGTACAGACTTCGCACCCAAAGAGCCGGCTACTCACTTCCACTTCATCAATGACAAGGGGAGCTTCACGCATGCGGCAATGCGGTGCGTCGGCATCGGGGAATGCCGGCGCCAGGAAAAGGGCACGATGTGCCCGAGCTACCGCGCCACGATGGAAGAGAAGCATTCAACGCGCGGACGCGCTCATATGCTGTTCGAGATGATGCACGGCGACGTCATCCGCGATGGCTGGAAGAGCGAGGAGGTGTTTGACGCGCTCGACTTGTGTCTATCGTGCAAGGGGTGCAAGGGAGACTGCCCCGTCAACGTGGACATGGCAACTTACAAGGCGGAGTTTCTTTCGCACTATTACGAAGGTAGGCTGCGGCCCCGCCACGCCTACGCCATGGGCTGGATTCATCGCTGGGCGCGTCTTGCTTCGCTCGCGCCGGGCATCGCGAATGCCATGGCGCAGTTGCCAGGAGCAAAGCTTCTCGCCGGAATTGCGTCGCAACGCAAGCTGCCCCGCTTTGCTCCCACGACCTTTAAACAATGGTTCCAAAGACGCGGCACGCGCAATAAAGGAATGCCCGAAGTCATTCTCTGGGCCGACACCTTCAATAACTACTTTCATCCGGAAGTCGCGGCCGCAGCGACCGAAGTCCTCGAAGATGCGGGGTTCCGCGTGGTTGTGCCGCGCGCGCCGCTCTGTTGCGGCCGTCCGCTCTATGACTATGGATTCCTGGATAAGGCCGACGAGCTTTTGCGCGATATCCTGACGCGCCTCAAACCCTCGATCGAGGCCGGAACGCCCGTTGTCGGGCTCGAGCCGAGTTGTCTCGCCGTCTTCCGTGACGAGATGCTCGATTTGCGGCCGCACGATCAAGACGCAAAGCGCCTGCATGGTCAGGTCTTCACGCTCGCTGAGTTCCTGACAAAACACGACTACCGGCCACCGAACCTAACTCAGGACATCGTGGTCCACGGCCACTGTCACCAGAAAGCCATCATCAGCCTCGACGCGGAAAAGAAGCTCTTTGAAGCCATGGGAGCCAAGGCCGACATCCTCGATGACGGCTGCTGTGGCATGGCCGGCAGCTTCGGTTTTGAGGAGCGCAAGTACGATCTCTCGATGAAGGTCTATGAACATCGGCTCGGACCACGTTTGCGCAGCCTGCCGTCACAGCAACTCGTCTTGGCCGATGGCTTCAGTTGCAAGACTCAGATTGAGCAGGCCACCGGGCGGCGTCCGCTGCACCTCGCGCAGCTTCTTCAAAAGGCGAAGAAAGGGACTCTCGGCCATCGTAACGACGAGCTCGAATCTCTCGGCGCCGGCGACTCCCAGTGGATCAGAAACGGCACGCAGATACTAGCCGGCCTCGTCGTCGGTCTTGGGGTGGCGCTTTGTGTAGGACGGAGGATGTTTCGATGAAGAGCAAGAAGCTGGATAGCGGAACTGTTCTGATTCTCGATACGGGTGACGAAGTCGTGTCGACATTAACGGCGTTCGCCAAGGAGAACCATATTGGCGGCGCTCACTTCACGGCGATCGGCGCCTTCAGCGATGCGGCGCTCGGGTACTTCGACGTGCAGAAGAAGGATTACCTGAAGAACCAGGTTAACGAGCAAGTGGAAGTGGTATCGCTCATCGGTGATATCGCGCTGGATAAAGGCGAGCCCAAGCTTCATGCGCACGTCGTTCTCGGCAAGAAAAACGGTTCTGCGATGGGGGGACATCTTCTCGAAGCGCATGTACGGCCCACGTTGGAGGTGATGCTGCAGGAGTCTGGCGAACAGTTAAAACGGAAATTCGATCCGGAAAGCGGATTGGCCTTGATCGATCTGGGGGCAAAATGAAACCCTGCTTCAAAGCTTCGCTTCGAGTGGCTTCGTAAAGACAGCAATGGCACACTTTCGAGGACAGCGAAGCGCGTTCGGCTCACCCGGGTGTGAGCCGAGTTGGACTGACGGCGATAAGGACGGCGTTGGCACGGCGTTCTCCATTGGTAGCCGCGTTTGGTTCACGATCCGCCGGGGCATCGTCACGGAAGTGTACTTCCCGACCGTCGACCACCCACAGTTGCGGGATCTGGAATTTCTGTTTGCCGACGGTAACGGCTTCTTTCTCGAAGAGAAGCGCGACATTGAATACGCTATCGAGCGCCTCGCGCCATCTCAGGGATATTCGATAAAAGGTCATGATCGTGAGCGGCGATTGTCGCTCACCAAGGAAATCATTGCCGACCCTGCCAGGCCTTGTGTGCTACTGCGCGCGAAGCTGGATAGTTCGCTGAAGGGTTTGAAAACCTATCTCCTCTGCGCGCCTCATCTCGAAGGCTCAGGTTCGGCGAACAATGCTTTCGTGATCGAGGTTTCCGGCCGCGAATTGCTCGTCGCCCAAAGGCACAACCGCTGGCTGGCCCTCGGCGCTTCGTGCGGTTTTCGAAGGCTCTCCTGTGGCTATGTCGGAACCAGCGATGGCTACACCGATCTGGTTCAACACCACAAAATGGCCTTCGAATTCGACGAAGCGCGGAATGGAAACGTCGCCCTGACGGGCGAGTTGAATCTCTCGGGCGCGAATGAGTTCACCGTTGCCCTCGCCTTTGGCGAAACCCTCGCCAACGCTACCTCAACGCTTTTCCATGCCCTCGGTCTTCCGTATAAGGAGCGCCGTCAGTTATTCATGCGTCAGTGGCAGATGGCGGCGGAAGGTAGAAAGCCGCTCCAAAGAACCAGCGGCGACAAAGGTCATCTCTTTGATGCGAGCTATAACCTGCTGCTGGCGCACGAGGACAAGCTCAATCAGGGCGCTTTCGTGGCCTCGCTTTCGATTCCCTGGGGCGGCTCGCGGAATGACGAGAACGGCAGGGGTGGATATCACCTTGTCTGGACGCGCGATATGGTCGAAAGCGCCATGGGCATGCTTGCCGCCGGAAATACGGCAGCGCCGCTCCGGGCCTTGATCTATCTTGCGGCCCGGCAGGAAGAGGACGGCGGTTTTCCCCAGAACTTCTGGGTCAACGGCGAGGCTTTTCGCAACGGAACGCAACTTGACGAAATTGCGTTCCCCGTGCTCCTTGCCTGGCGCCTCAAGAACCTTCGTCTTCTGGCTGAATTCAATCCTTTCGTCATGGTCAAACGGGCGGTGGCATTCCTGGTGCATCGGGGACCGGTTACAGGCGAGGAACGCTGGGAAGAGGCCGGTGGTTACTCTCCATCCACGCTCGCCGCAGTGATCGCAGCCTTCGTTTGCGCCGCCGGCTTCTTTCGCGCGGAGAAGGATGACGAGACGGCATCATTTCTCGAAAGCTATGCCGATTTCCTTCGCGGACATCTCGAAGAGTGGACCGTTACGACCAACGGCTCGCTCGTTCCAGGCGTGCCGCGGCATTTTGTGCGTTTGAATCCGGGAAAGCCCGGCGAGGCGACGCGTCCCGGCGCCGTCGATTCGGCGATGCTGGACATTGTCGATCAGCCTCCGGATTCTCCGTCCTCCTACCCCGCGCGCGATATCGTCGATGCGGGTTTCCTGCAGCTTGTCCGATACGGCGTTCTCGATCCCAATGATCCACTGATTGTCGACAGCCTGCGCGTCGTTGACGAAACCCTCAAGGTCGCCACGCCGAACGGAGCTTGTTGGCGTCGTTACAACCACGACGGTTACGGACAGCGGCCCGATGGGGGTCCCTTTGTACAATGGGGCCGCGGGAGGGCGTGGCCCTTGCTTACAGGCGAACGCGGGCACTACGAATTGGCAGCGGCCCGTGATGCGAGGCCCTTCCTCCGGGCCATGGAACGATTTTCCAACGGCGCCGGCTTACTACCCGAGCAGGTTTGGGACGAGGATGACCTCCCTGAGATGAGGATGAGACGGGGCGGCCCGACCGGGTCGGCAAGTCCTCTCTTGTGGGCGCATTCGGAATACATTCGATTGCTCCGCTCGGTTCACGATCGCAAGGTCTTCGACCTGATTCCGGAAGTTGTGGAGCGCTATCGCGGGCAAGCCTTGCGAACCAAGATCGACTTCTGGCAGCCCAATCATCCCCTCAGCCAGGTGCGGAAAGGTTATACGCTTCGGCTTTGTGCGCCACATCCGTTTCGCCTGCATTGGGAGCAGGCCGGGGATCCGCAATGGCGGGATGCCGATTCGCAGGCTACAACTCTCGGCGCCGAATACCTGGACATTCCGCCAGAGAAGATCGATCCCCGGATCGAGTTCACTTTCTTCTGGAAAGACCGCAATGCCTGGGACGGCCGTAACTATCAGGTGGAAGTTTATTAGGTGAATCCATGCAAAAACCGAATTCAAGCAGAGTGGTTGTGGTGACAGGTGCTTCAGCGGGCGTGGGCCGTGCGACAGCTCGCGCCTTCGCGCGCGAAGGTGCACATGTGGGTCTGATTGCCCGTGATACGGAGGGTCTTCATGTCGCCGCGCGCGAGGTGAGCGAGCGCGGTGGCAAAGGCCTCGCCGTACCTGCGGATGTTGCCGATTCCAATCAGGTCGACGCGGCGGCGGCGCGAATTGAGAATGAGCTTGGGCCAATCGACGTCTGGGTCAACAATGCAATGACGACGATTTTCGGCCGGGTCAGCGATGTGACGCCGGAGGAGTTTAAGCGCGCAACGGAAGTCACCTATCTCGGCACAGTCTACGGAACCATGTCCGCGCTTCGCCGGATGTTGCCGCGCGATTCAGGCACGATTATTCAAGTAGGATCGGCTCTCGCCTATCGCTCGATTCCGTTGCAGGCAGCCTATTGCGGCGCCAAGCACGCTATTGCGGGTTTCACTGATTCGCTGCGCACCGAACTGATCCATGACCGAAAGAACATCCACCTGACAATGGTCCAGCTTCCGGCCATGAACACCCCCCAATTTACCTGGTGCCGCTCTAAAATGCCGCGACAGCCCCAACCGGTTCCACCGATTTTTCAGCCGGAAGTGGCTGCCGACCGAATCGTATGGGCATCTCACCACAAGCGCCGCGAAGTATTTGTGGGCGCTCCCACGGTGATCGCCATCGAGGCCAACAAGGTGGCGCCCGCGCTGGCCGACTATTATCTGGGCCGTACCGGCTTCGATTCGCAACAGACGAAGGAAGAAGTCTCGAAGAATCGGCCGGACAATCTGTTTGAGCCGGTACCGGGAGATTTTGGAGCCCACGGTGTATTCGGACAACAAGCTCGCGAACAGGCTGCCACCACCTGGCTCACCGAGCACAAAGGCTTAACGGCTTTGGCGGGAGCCGCGGCTCTCGGCGTCCTCGCAATTGTTTTCAAGAAGTAGCGATTACACGTTCGTACATCGCTATCAGCCGAACGATTCCGATCTGCTCCGCCCGCAGCCCCGACTCCGGCAACATATCAACCAAAGCTCTTCCATACGCGTCGGCAAGATTATTGCGAATCGTCTTCCGTTTCTGATGAAAGCATAGCCCCACGAATCGAAGGAACCCCGCGGCTTCGTCCTCGGAAGGCGCGCCGGCACGGGGATCCAATCGCACCACCGCCGAATCCACTTTTGGCGGAGGACGAAATGCGGCTGGCTTTACGTCAAACAGCACCCGCGCGTTCGCGAATAACTGCGTCGCCACGCTGAGGAATCCGTATTCGCGATTCCCCGGCGCCGCCGCCAGCCGCTCCGCTACTTCTTTTTGAATGAGGAAAACAGCTCGGGATGCGCGCCGCCTCACCGTTCGCTCGATAATCGGCGTCGCCACGTAATAAGGAAGATTCCCCGCTATCGGCGCGGCGCCCCACCGAGAAAGATCGACATCGAGGGCGTCGGCATGGATCACCTCGAGCCTCCGCTCATTTACGAATTTCCGCCTCAGGTGCTCTACCAGGTCGGCATCGAGCTCGATCGCTACTACACGCTCGGCGCGCTTAAGGAGCTTCTCGGTGAGTGCGCCGCGGCCTGGACCGATCTCTACTACCAAAGGCTCCCGCTCCGCACACGCCGCCGCGGCAATGCGCTCCAGTATCGAACCTTTGATCAGAAAATGTTGGCCGAGCTTTTGACGGGACAAAGGAAATCGCGGGCTGCCGGGTTCTAGCTGCGGCGATCGTTAGACTCCGCGCCGAAAACCGCCTGCACTTCGCCCCATGTCGGCTGGCCGAACATGGTGGCGGGAGTGAATAGCGAGAACAAGATGAAGTTTTGCACTTCCGGCGTCATCGCGCCTTGTGTGACGTGGTAACCGCGCACGCGGCCGTGGTCGTCGATGATCAACAGCACCACCACTTTGCCGCTCGCACTCGGCAGAGTCGCCGATTCCAGCCTCGGGAATTCGCCTTCACCCACCACTTGGCCGTCCGGTTCCGTGAAGACCGGCGATGGCGGCTCGATGGTTTTGATCCGCGCGTAGCTTACGCTTGGAATCAAAACACCGAACATCAGAAGGGCCGAAATCAGCCCACCGGCGATAGGCAATGCCACCGGCTTCATCATGTTTTCGAACTGTAGTGTGAGTTGGTCGCGCAACGCCTCCAGACGCGCGCTCCAGGTAATGCGTGTCAACTGGCGGGACCGTTCGTGCGATGCGATAACGCGCAGATTCGCCGATAGCTTCGCGGGAACTGCAGGCGTCGCCAGACTGCGTAGCGCCGCGCGCTGCCACTGGGCGCCTTCAAACTCCACCGCGCACGGGCGGCACGCCGCCAGATGCGCCATTGCCTCCTCTCGCGTCTCCACCGCCACTCCCGCCTGGAGTTGACGATCGATCAGCGATGAAATCAAGGGTCGAACCTTCTCACAGCTCATAGCATTACTCGGCCGTTCCCGGCGCCAATCGCAGGCTCATTCCCGGCTCCAATGTGCCCGTGAGTTCTTCCCGCAAAGCTTCGCGGCCCCGCAGGATTCGCGATTTAACGGTCCCCAGCGAAACGCCGAGAACCGACGCGATTTCGTCATAGCTGAGGTCGGCGATGTCCCGCAACGCCACTGCCTCGCGAAAAATAGGATTAATGCGCTCCAACGCAGCTTCTACTATGATCTGCTGTTCGCGATCCACCGCTAACTCGAACGGCGAGCGGCCGCCATCCGCGATCACTTCCTTCCAATTCAGCGCATCGTCCGGACGATTGTCGAGATCGACCTCGCGCCGGCGATGGCGGAAGAACCAGCGGCGCGCGTTGTGCGCCTCATTCACGGTAATGCGATAGATCCATGTCTTCAGCGAGCTTTGCCCGCGGAAGCTGGAAATGTTGCGAAAAACCTTAAGAAAGACCTCCTGCGCCACGTCGCACGCTTCGGATTGGCCGGTAAGCAGGCGAAGAGCCAAGGCGTAAACCGGTTGCTGAAAGCGGGTGATGAGGTCCTCATAGGCCCAATTCGCGCCTTCGCGTAATCCTTCGACCAGGCGCATGTCCTCCACATCGGCTGCGCCTTCCGCCGAACGGTCCGGACTCAAATCCAGAATCGAAGTTGCCACCGCGCCTCGTGTTTTCTCCTGATCTCACCCTACCAGGAAAATTTCGGCCTTGCAAAGATAGAGACACCGAGCACAGCGTGAAAGTTCCCGGAGCGGTAAAATCCCTAACAACCGCTAGTTGGAGATCATTACCTGGTACTTCGCGAATTCGGGGCGCCTGAGCGGCCAGGATCTCTCCAGCCAGAGCCCAAAAGCGATGAGTTGCGTCGGTTTCATCACAACCTTCGCGCGAGGCGCGGAATGGGCTGCAACCCGCAGGGTAACGCAGAAGGTCCCCGCGGATTTTCCAGGACCGATACTCCGAGCACGCGGCCCTTCGCTACCGGTACGCCACAATAAAGATTCGCCGAAACGGAAACAGCACCAGTCCGTTGCTTCGCGGCGGGAATTCGGGGCGCAGCTTTTCCAGATACTCGGCCAGGAACCGCTCGCGCTCCTCCGAATCACCGATGACGTCGAGATATGGCCGCAGCCCTGTTCCCTTGTAGAACTCGACAATGGCCGCCGCATCGGGCATCGCGTGCCAATATTCCGACGCCCATAAGTCGAGCCGCGCCGCGTGCGGGGCTAGCGCATCGTAGTAGAAATCGAGATCGTGTGTGTGCCACGCTTTCGCGCGTCCATCCGGGAACCAGCGCCGCCAGGCGGGAGATGCGGCCAGTTCACGCATCAACCGGTTCGACGTCCCATCGTAATTTCCCGGCGCCTGCACCGCCAGCGCACCGCCCGTTTCGACGTGCTCGAAGAGACGTGGGAAGAGCGAAGCATGATCGCCCACCCACTGCAATGCCGCGTTGGAAAAGACCAGATCGAAGCGCTCATTGGTTGAAGCGGCCCACTCCGCGATATCTCCCGTACGCCATTCACATTCGGGACGCATTGCGCGAGCGCTTTCAATCATGGTGGGCGAGCTATCGAATCCCGTAATCGCCGCATCCGGCCATCTCTGCGCGATCACCTCGGCGCTATTGCCGGGGCCGCAGCCCAGGTCGATGATGCGTAGCGGCCGCCACACTTCCACGCGCGCTACAAGGTCGCGGCAAGGTCGCGTGCGCTCGCCGGCGAATTTCAGGTATTGTTCGGGATTCCAGGTCGGCATGCTTTTCTATTCTGGCGTATTTGCCGTGAGATAATTTGAGCGGCTGTGCCGGTTTACGTCAACACATTCTTCGAAACGCGCGTGAAACATTTATTCGATTTGGCGCATTTTGTCAATGACGCTTTTTCCACGGCCGGAATTGACTACCGTGTTGTCGGCGGACTTGCCACCTATCTCTATGTGGAGGAGGCTTTACCGGATGCCGGACGCCTCACTAAGGATGTGGACATAGCGGTCAGACGCTCTGACGTGGAACGGATCAAAGCCGCCGTGGCGCCGTACGGTTGGACGTACAGACACACTGCCGGCGTAGACATGCTCGTGCAATCAGACAACCCGTCGGCACGCCGGGCTGTCCATATGTTCTTTACCGGGGAACGAGTCAAGGCGAATTCGCTTGAAGCCACGCCCGACCTCGGTGAAGGCCGAACAATAAACGGGATTCGGCTCATGCCGCTGGAAGACTTGCTTCGTATGAAGTTGACAAGCTTTCGCGCGAAGGACGAAGCACACATCAACGATCTCGATGAAGCCGGCCTGATTACGCCTGATATGGAGACGAACCTTTCGCCGGTCTTACTCGAACGCTTGCGTCAGGCCCGTGCGCGCGGCTGAGGCTACCGGTCCGTATCCCCCAAGACAAAATCCATGCTGCCGATGGCCGCGATGACGTCCGCGATCATCGTGCCTTCTACCATCCTAGGCGTCGACTGTAGATTGCCGAAGCTCGGCGTCCGCATGTGAACGCGGTACGGGCTCTTCGTGCCGTCGCTCACCACATAATACCCCAATTCGCCGCGGGGCGATTCGATCACCTGATACGCTTCGCCTTCCGGCACGCGGAAACCCTCGGTGACGATCTTGAAATGATAGATGAGCGCCTCCATCTGCGTCTTCATCTTTTCCCGGTCTGGCAGCGAAATGTGCGGCGCATCCGATTTCCAGGCGCCGCCCGGCATGCCTTCCATCGCCTGGCGGATAATGCGCGTGCTCTGCCGCATCTCTTCGACCCGCACCTGGTAGCGCGCGAAGACGTCGTTTTCGGTGCGCGTGGGCACCTCGAAATCGAACTTCTCGTAACTCGAATACGGTTCGGTCTTGCGCGCATCGAGCTTCAAGCCCAGCGGCGCGCAACATGGGCCCGGTCACGCCCAAATCGAGCATGTCCTCGAGCGATATGTACCCCACGCCTTGCGTGCGGCCCATCCAGATCGGGTTCCCGGTGAGCAGGTTCTCATATTCGTCTACGCGGCTAGGGAAGATATCGACGAATTTCTTGACGCGGTTTTGCCACCCGCGCGGCGGCTCGAGCGCCAGTCCTCCGATGCGGAAGTAGCTGGTCATCATGCGCTGTCCCGAGAACATCTCGAAGATGCGCAGAATCTCTTCCCGCTCGCGGAAGCAATACAGGAACACGCGACATCGCGCCGATATCGATAGCGTGCGTTCCCAGCCAGACCAAGTGGCTGTTCAGGCGCGTGAACTCCGTCAGCATCACGCGCATCCACTGCGCCTGCGGCGGAATTTCCAGCGCCGAGCAGCTTTTCCACCGCCAGGCAATAACCCAGATTGTTCGAAAGCGGCGCGAGATAATCAACGCGGTCGGTCAGCGTTACCGCCTGCTGGTAATTCTTGGCCTCGAATTCTTTCTCGATGCCCGTGTGGAGATAGCCGATGTCCGGCTTGCACGTGACGATGGTTTCGCCATCGAGCTCCATCAGCAGCCGCAACACGCCGTGCGTGGAGGGGTGCTGCGGCCCCATGTTGAGGACCATGCTGCGCCGCGCGCTGATTTGCGGCGCGTCGCTCTCCAATTCCTCTACGGCCACTCCCGGAACGCCCGATTCGCTCATGGCTAAACCCTCGACCCCGTCACCGGATAATCCTTGCGCAGTGGATGGCCTTCCCAATTTTCCGGCATCATGATGCGCCGCAAATCCGGATGGTTGATGAAGCGAATGCCGAACAGGTCGAACGTCTCGCGCTCATACCAATTGGCCGAACGCCACACCGAAGTTACCGATTCGATCACTGGATCCACGCCCGGCAGGCGGCACTTCAGCCGCAATCGCTCATTGCGCTCGATCGAGTGGAGGTGATAGACCACTTCGAAGCGCGGCTCCGCGGGGTAACGGTCCACACCTGTTACCGAGCTTAAGCGCACGAATCCCTGATCGTACTTCAGAAACCCGCAGACGCTCGCAATCTTCGGCGCGGCAATTTCGATTGTGAGCTCGTTGCGATCGAACCGTCCTCCGGTAATCGCATCCGCGTCGAAGGCGTCAATTGCCGCCGCGGCGGCCCGTTCTCGCACATTGTCCGGTAACATTTTCGACGTCAACTCGCTTCTAGCGCTTGCGGCTCATATCCGATCCCGACCAATCCAGCGCGCCCTTCTTCCAGATGTAGAGGAAACCGGAAAGAATCAAGACCACGAAAATCAGCATCTCCACGAACGCGAACATTTTCAGCTCGCGGTACACCACCACCCACGGATAAAGAAAAATCGCTTCGATATCGAACAAAATGAACAGCATCCCTACCAGGTAGAACTTAACGCTGAAGCGTTGCCGCGCGTCTCCCGTGGGTACCATGCCCGATTCGTAGGGCATGTCCTTCACCCGGTTGCGCACCCTCTTCCCGAAAATATACGAGATGGCGATCAGCGCCGCAGCCAGCACGGCCGCAATAACCACCTGTACGACGATGGGAAAATACAACTCTGGGTAGGAGTCAGGCATGGTTTCCGAGACTGTTGTAGCTCAACTTAGACTATAATTGGTGAAAAAGCAGGGTGTCAACCGAAGCATGGCTATCTCTATACATCTAAACGGCGAACCTCATACCGCGCACGAAGGCCAAACGATACTCGATCTGCTCCGTTCGCTCGAAATTGAGCCTGAACGCGTTGCCATCGAACTCGACCGGCGCATCGTCAAGCAACCCAACTGGGCCTCGACGGAACTGCGCGAAGGCGCGCAGATCGAGATCGTCCAATTCGTCGGCGGCGGGTAATCAAGCCGGCTTGCTCCGAAGCGGCGCAATTCCGTAGCGACCTCAAGTTGGGGACTAACGATCAAGCCCGACTCGATCAAGCGATGTTGGCTTCCGATTTCACAGCTTAGCTGCGCTGCAGGGCGACGACTGGATCGAGGCGCGAAGCGCGGCGCGCAGGAACGAAACAGGCCAATGCAGCAACTGCCAAAAGAATGACCGATACTACGATATCGGCCACGGCATGATTTGGTTGGAAGCCATAGATCAAAGTCGCGAGCAGGCGTACAGCGCCTGCCGACAGTAACAGGCCCAGCGCAAGCCCGGCGAGCGTCAGCGCCAGTCCACGCCTGCCAAAGCTAAGAAGAATGTCGCGCGAAGTCGCACCCAACGCCATCCGGACACCGATTTCATTGGTGCGTTGCGTCACGGCATAAGAGAGCACGCCGTATAGTCCGATAGACGCCAGCAAGAGCGCGAGCGAAGCGAATGCGCCCAAAAGGGCGGTACTCTGCGACGGGGTTGACAACTGGCGATCCACGATTTCTTGAATGGTTTGTACGCGCGCGATGGGCTGATTCTTGTCGACGGACAAGATCGCCTGCCGGATGGCCGGAACCAGCGATGCTGGTTCAACGGCGGTGCGGACCACGATCCCACTTGGCTGCGCGCCCGTCGTGCTCCATTGATCCGTCTGTTCGTGCATGAGATAGACGGCGGGGCCTAACTTTTCCGTTACCCCGCGCTCGCGAATCTCTTTCACAACGCCAATGATGGTGTACCAATAACCCTTGTCACCGGTATTTCCGAACTGGAATCGTTCGCCGAGCGCAGAGCGCCCAGGGAAGTTATGGTTAGCAAAAGAGTCGTTGACAATGGCCGCCGGCGCGGCGGATCTGCGGTCCGATGGGCCGAAAAAGCGTCCCTCGCGCAACTGAGCGCCAATGGTGCTCAGGTAATCACGGCTACCCACTCGAAACAGCGCGACCTGATCGGAAACCTTGTCGTTGGCTTGGCCGGCAAGCTTGTAGAATGTCGCCGGCCCGCTGTCAATGAACGGAATTCGCGAAATCGCTCCGGCGTTTATTACGCCGGGGATAGCGCGAATCTTCTCCAATTCCGCTTCCACGAAAGCCACCCGTCGATCGAAGGTCGAATAGCGAAACAGTTGACTTTCGAATGTCAGTAGTTTTTCGCTCCTGACTCCGAGATCGAGCTGCCGCAGATGTTGAAGCGTTTGAAGGAGCAAACCGCCGCTCGTCAACAGCACCACGGCAAGAGCCACCTCGATCACGATCAGCGAATGCTGGAACCAATGGCTGCGCGAGCCGGCGGCGCCGCGGGCTCCCTCGCGCAGCCCTTCGAGTAGCGCTACCCGCAAACCGCACAATGCCGGCGCCAGTCCAAAAGTCAGAGCGGAGCCAATGGCGGCAACGGCGGAGATCGCCACCACCCGCCAGTCCATGGTAAGACGCACCACTCCCATGGCTTCAGGCGCGAGGTTTTCCAGTAACCGCATCGCGGGCAAAGCGAGCAGCAGGCCCGCGCCTGCGCCGAGTCCCGAAAGCACCAGGCTTTCGGTCAGAAACTGTGAAATGAGCCTTCCCCGTCCCGCTCCGACCGCCGCGCGCACCGCAACTTCCCTGCGTCGCCCGGCACCGCGTGACAGCAGCAGATTCGCCAGGTTGACACAGGCGATGAAGAGTAACGCGGCCGAGGCGCACAGCAAGACGATCAGTGCGGTTCGTGTCTTGCCCGCGAGTTCCTCCCGTAGCGGAATCGCCAAGACTGAATGAGGACCACGGAAATCCTTCGCCGTCACCTGCATGCTCAATGTCCGCATCGATACTCTGGCGCGTTCCACAGACACTCCGGGCTTTAGTCTCGCGACAATGCGCGCATCGTGCCATGCGGGCTGGTTCGCATCCAGGCGGGAAACGAGGCCGGCAACCAGACGTCGGTCTCGGAGGACGGCAGGAAGTAGAAATCGCGCGGCATAACGCCGATCACCTCGTAGGGGTTGTCGTTCAGCGCGATCTTGCGCCCGATCACATCCCGCGCCCCGTTGAAGCGCCGCTGCCAAAGGCGATAGCTGATCATAGCGACCAGCACGCCCTTCGTGTCTTCGTCTTCGGTAAATGCGCGCCCGAACGCGGGTTGGACTCCCAGAACTGTGCAGAAATTCCACGTGGCTTTGCGCACCGGGAGTTGCTCGGGTCCGCCCTCGCCGGTGAGCGTGGCCTCCGTTGGCTGGGTCGCCGCAAGATCGGTAAAAACGGTATTGAGCCGCCGCCATTGAATCCACTCGAAAGGCGTGGAAGGGATCTTGGGTTCACCCGTTCGGCTCATGCTTAAATCGTCCCAAAGCGTCACCAATTGCTCTGCTCCGGCATAGGGCAGCGGACGAATCAAAACCGCATCGACGGCGCCGAACATAAGCCGCGACGCCACCGATGCCCAACGCCAGCGTTGCGATTGCGATGGCGGAGAACCCGGGGTTACGGCGCACCTGACGCAACCCGTAATGTACATCGCGTGCGAACTGCTCGAGCCGCGTCCATCCCCATGCTTCGCGGACATCTTCCTTCACGATCGCGATATTGCCGAAGGCTCCGCGATCGCTGGAGTCCTGCGCTTCAAGAGCGAGGTGATTCTGGATCTCGCGTTCGAGATCGCCCTCCAGGCGGGCCCGCGACCAGGGACCAAATTCCTTAAGACGTTTCCAAATGCTCATATTAAGGCTCCGACTGCGCCGGCACACGCGCGATCGCTCGCACCAGTTGCTCCCATTTCGACTCCTCCGCTCCCAACTGCCTCTTGCCCTGAGCTGTGAGCCGGTAATACTTGAGTTCGCGTTTCCCTTCGCCGCTTTCGCATTTCGCGGCCAGCCAGCCCTTGCGTTCCATACGGTGGAGCGCTGGGTAGAGCGATCCGTGCTCGACCTGCAGTACATCGTCCGTGCTGCGCTGAATATGCTTTGCGATCTGATGTCCGTGCGCGGGGCCGAGCATCAGCGTGCGCAGAATCAGCATGTCGAGCGTTCCGCGGAGAAGTTCAATTTTGTCGCGCGCTGTTCTCACAGTCGAAATTCTACCTTAATTGGTAGACTTTCTACCCAAGAAAAGGTTAGCAAGACGGATTCCGATGGCTCAATCATCATCGAGCCGAATATACAAAGGAATGGCCGCCGGCCTGGCTAGCTTTCCATGCAGCCGTACCTTAAACTATTGAGTTGCCACCCTCGGAATCCCGCCGGCCGCGCGTGTGCGCGGTCAGCTATCTCAACACTACCCCCCTCGTCTGGGGAATGCTCCACGGCGCACAGCGCGATCTCTTCGATCTGGAATTCGCCATCCCCGCCGTTTGTGCGGACCATCTGGCTTCCGGCGCCGCCGATATCGGCATCGTGCCTTCGTTCGAACTCACGCGCCAGCAACTCGAAACCATTCCCGGCGCCGGCATCGCGTGCCGTGGCCCGGTGCGGAGCATCCTGCTGATCTCCTCGCGCCCCGCGGGACAGATCCGCACGCTTGCCGCCGATTCCAGCTCTCGTACCTCCGTCGAACTCGCGCGCGTGATTCTCTCCCGCAAATACGGAGTGCAGCCGACGTTCATCCGTCACGCGCCCAATCTTGACGCCATGCTGCAATCGGCCGACGCTGCCCTCATCATCGGCGATCCCGCTCTTCGCATCGATCCCTCGCGCCTGCCCTATCACGCATACGATCTGGGCGCGGAGTGGGTCGAAATGACGAGCCTGCCGATGGTCTTCGCGGTATGGGCAGCGCGCCCCGGCGTTGTGACGGGCGCTCTCGCCGACGCTTTCCTCCAATCCTCCAGATATGGCTGCGGACACATCGATGCTATCGTCGCCGCTGAATCGGCGCGCCGCGAGTTCCCGCCCGAGTTAGTGCGCGAATACCTGACCCATCACATTGTTCACGAACTCGCCCCGCGCGATTACGAAGGCATGGAGCTATTCCTCAGTTACGCGCGGAAGTTGGCGCACGTCGCGTAGCGTATGCACGCGGCCGGCGTAATTCTCCGCGCCGTAGCCCGAGCTATGCGTCGCGATGTTGGCTCGTTCGCCGCGCTTAAGGTAAACAATTTCTTTCTCTTCGTGCTGCTCCTGATCTACGGCAACGTGTACTCCGGTTTGCCGCCGCGAAGCGCATACCCGTTCCTGCTGCTGGTAGGTTTCTTGTTGCTGTTTCCGCTCTCTTCCGATCCGCTGGCGAAGATCCCTCCCATGCGAACCGCGGTCTGGCCCCTCGCCGCTTCACAGCGATCGGCATTACGCATTGTCACCGTGGCGCTCAGCCCGCTGTTCTGGTTGACGCTGGCATTGTTTTTGCGGACTGCACCCTCACTCGCTTTCGCGTTTCTCGCCATGGCTTCGATTATGCAAGCTTGCCTCGCCATCATCCGCGTCACGCCATCTGCGCACGGCCAATCGATCGGATGGCCAATCTGGTTTCCGGGAAAGCTCGGCCCATTGATCGCGGGCGCCACGCGTCAGATGTTTCACGTACTCGACACCTATGTGGCAATCCTCATCTCGCTTGGAGGATGCTTGTACCGTTTCTGCTATGTGTCGCCGGACCCCGCAGCCTATCCGATCTTTTCCCTACTGATCGCCCTTGCACTGAGCACCTACACACAATGCCTGTTTGGGCTGGATTCGCAATCCGCCTGGACCCGCTATCGGTTGTTGCCGGTACACGCGCGCGAGATTCTGTTTGCCAAGGATGCCGCCCTTTTGGCCTTACTGCTTCTGCTCACGTTGCCGCTGAGTCCGGTGGCGGGTTTGACCTCCGGCCTGTCCGCCCTCGCAATTGGGCATTTTCCCGCCTTGCGCCGCCGTAACCCACAGTACCGCTGGCGATTCATGGGAGGCCGATTCATTATCGGCGTCGCGCAGATTGTATGCGGAGCGGCGCTTGGCCTCGCCGCCGCCAATACGAGCTTGGCCTTTGCGCTCTTGCCCTTGGGCGGTTATTTGCTGGGGCTGTGTCTGACTCGGCAACTCAATTGAACTCTCGCGCCCTCCGCCGCGTATCCCTGTGAGACACTGTTCTGTTCCGTGGATAATCCCATTCAAGTTGAGCAGCTGCAAAAATCGTACGGCTCTTTTCCCGCCGTCAAAGGCATCGATTTCGAAGTCCGCGCCGGCGAAGTCTTCGGCCTGCTCGGCCCCAACGGCGCCGGCAAGACCACCACCGTCGAGATCCTCGAAGGATTGCGTCCGCGCACGCGGCGGCGCGTCTCCGTGCTCGGCTTCGATCCCGGAGTGCAGACGCAGCAGCTGAAGGATCGCATCGGCGTCTGCCTGCAATCCACCAATCTGCAGGAGAAGATCAAGGTGCGCGAGGCCATCGAGCTATTCGCCAGCTTCTATACGCGCACCGTGGACGGCGATGCGCTGCTGAAGCGCCTGCAACTCTGGGAAAAGCGCGAGGCGCTCTACGTCCACGCTTTCCGGCGGCCAGAAGCAGCGCCTGGCGCTGGCGCTGGCGCTGCTCAACGATCCGCAGGTGCTGTTTCTCGACGAGCCTTCGGCCGGGCTCGATCCGCAGGCGCGCCTCGAAATCCACGAACTGGTGCACGACCTGCGCCGCGAGCAGCGCACCATCCTGCTCACCACGCACTACATCGAGGAGGCCGAAAAGCTGTGCGACCGCGTGGCCATCGTGGATGAAGGCCGCATCGTCGCGATCGGCACGCCGCGGGAGATTCAGGAGCGCACGCTGGCCCATTCGACCATCGAGATCGAGCTGCGAGCAGCCGCTCGCTGGCGACGCGCGCTGCCGCGCTGGCCGGACGCCGAAAAGGCCTCGCTCGAGCGACAGCGCGCACGCAGATCTCCGTCACTCCGCGCCGACCCGCGCGCACGATCGTCGAAATGGTGAAGTGGATGGATGAGAACGGCATCGAACTGGCCGACATTCACATCAAGCGCCCGTCGCTCGAAGAAGCGTTCATCGAGCTGACCGGAAAGAGTCTGCGCGAATGAGAGCCTATCTCGCGTTGTTCAAGAGCGACTGCGGCTGACGCTGCGCGACCGCTCCGTCCTGTTTTTCAATTACCTGTTTCCGCTGATTTTCTTCTTCGCATTCGCGGAGATGTTCCACGCGGGCACGCGGCGCAGGGCGTCGCGTATTTCGTCGCGCATGGTGCTGACCATCGGCATCCTGGGCAACGGGCTGTGGGGCGCCGGCATGCGCAGCCGTGCAGGAGCGCGAGGCGAACATCCTGCGCCGCTTCAAAGTGACGCCGATTTCGCCGCTGCCCGATGCTGGTCGCGTCGATGGTGAGCGGCTGGCTGCTCTACCTGCCCGTGCTGCGTCCTGCTTGCTGGCCTGGCGCATGGCATGTACGCCATGCCGATGCCGCAGCACTGGTTTTCGCTGTTCGCTCATGGCCTCGCTGGGCGTGTGCGCTTCCGCGCGATCGGCCTGATTTTGGCCGCGCGTGACCAACACCATGCAGGAAGCCACCATCGCTGATCCAGATTCTCTACATGCCGATGCTGTTTCTGAGCGGGGCGACCATTCCCGCCGCCATGCCTGCCCGTTTGGGCGCAGACTCGTCGGCCGAGTTCCTGCCCGCGACTTATCTGGTGAGCGGCTTCCAGGGCATCTTCTTTCGCAATCGCAATCTGCTGCCGATAATGCTCGCCGGCTGTCGGCCGCGCTGCTGCTCACACTGGTGCTCGGCCTTTTCCTCGCGGTGCAAACTTTTCCGCTGGGAAAAGGAAGAAAAAATGCCGCCGCGCGACAAGCTGTGGGTGCTGGCCGTGCTCGCGCCGTTCCTGATCATGGGCTGCTGCCGCGCCTACAGCAAAGAGCACATAGGCGAGAACGAAGCGCTCGTTGCGCGACCTGCAGCGCTCCGGCACGTCATCCTGATTCGCAACACGCGCATGTTCATCGGCGACGGCAAGGTGATCGAGAACGGCAGCGTCCTGGTGCACGATGGCAAGATTGACGGCGTCTATGAACAGGCGCAGCGCCCGACCCCGAGCAAATCCGCGCGGACGTAATCGAAGGCGCCGGAAAGACATTGCTGCCGGGCTTGATCGACGTCCACGTGCATCTCACCGGCTCCGGCGGCATGTTCGGTTCGAGCGAGGATTACGACGAGCGAAAGGCCATGCCGCATGCGGCCGCCGCGCTGCTCTATAGCGGCGTCACCGCCGCGCGCAGCACGGGCGATGGGCTCGATGCATCCCTCAAAGCGCGCGCTGAAATCGGAAGCGCCGCGAAGCTGGGCGCGCAACTATTCATTTGCGGCCCCATGTTCACCGCGGAGGGCGGCCACGGTACGGAATTCATCCGCAATGTGCCCGAAGCCATCCGCCCAGACCGATGCCGCGCAAATTGTCCGCACGCCGAAAACGCCAGAGGAAGCGCGCCAGCAGGTGCGGATCATGAAGCGCGCGGGCGTCGATGGCATTAAGGCGATTCTCGAAGCCGGATGGGGCGATGGCATGCTCTACAACCGCATGGACGTGCTGCTGGTGCGCGCCGTGGCGGAGGAGGCTCATGCGCAGAATCTGCCGCTTGCGGTCCATACCGGCGACGCGCGCGACGTCACCGACGCCGTCGACATCGGCGCCAATTCCATCGAGCACGGCTCACTCCGCGACGAGATTCCCGATTCCGTCCTGGCCCGCATGGCCCAAAGCGGAATTTACTTCGATCCCACTCTCGACGTCGCCGAAGCCTACGCCAATTATTATGGCGGCAGCACCGATTCGCTCAATACCTCGCTCGTGCAACAAACGTTCAAAGCAAGGTGTTGAAGGAGACGCGCGACTTTCTTTCCACCGGGAAGTCTTTGGACGCGGCCAAAGAAAAGCTGTTCGCACACGCCTTCGATCAGGCGCAAGCCAACTTGCTGCGCGCCTGGAGGGCCGGCGTGCCACTGGCTATGGGCACCGATTCGGGCAATCCGACGGTCTTTCCCGGCCCTTCGATGCACCACGAATTGCAGCTTTGGGTGCATGCGGGAATTCCTGCCGAGGTTGCGCTGCAGGCCGCTACGTCCAATGCGGCAAAACTTCTGCGTGCCGATAAGCGCATCGGCAGCATCCGCCCTGGCCTCGCCGCCAATCTCTTGCTGGTGGACGGCAACCCGCTGCAGGACATCGCCGCCACTGAGCGCATCTCGCTGGTGATCTACGAAGGCGAGCGCGTCGGACGCAGCGGGCTATTCGATCAGAAGTAGCGCGATTTCGTCAGCTACTCTCGCGGGCGCTTCCTGCGGGATGTAATGTGTGCAGTCTTCGAAAATCTTGTCAGTGCTGTTTGCGAAATAGGAAGCTAGGTTCTCCGCCGTCGGCGATGTGCTGAGGTCGAACACGCCTGGCCGCCGCACGCGGCCTGCGCGAATGACCGTGACCGGCTGCGCGATGCGTGCGATCTCAGGGTAGATATTCGCTTCCGGAACCTTGGATTGATGATAGATGGACGCCTCGATCTCAGGCGGACATGCCAGCACAAATTCCCTATCCCGCGCCAAAATACCGAACTCGCAATAGTCGCGGAGCACTTGCGGATGCCATCGCGAAAACGGCAGGCGCCCGCTATAGCGCTCGACCATCTCTTCCGCCGATTGAAATACGTTCTTCCGCTTGCGAATGTACGAAGCATCCGGCGGCTCCGTGCCGTAAGCCTCGGGTGGGAATATCGTCGGATCGATGAGCAACAGTCGCGCGTAAGTCTCGGGTCGAAACGCCGCCGCGCACACAGTGGAATGGCCGCCCATCGAGTGTCCCACTCCGAGCGCGCCCTTTACTTTGAGCGATTCGGCAACCGCCACGATATCGCGTCCGAAATCGCGCCACGCATATGGGGGATGTAGCTTTGCGCTACGCCCGTGCCCGCGGATCTCGACCGCAATTCGCCGGCGCTCTGGAAACCGGCGTGCGATTTCGTCCCAGGCGCGGCCGTGGAAACCTGTGGCGTGAGCGAATACAATCGCGGGCTCGGCGCCTGGCCACTCCCATGCCGCGATTTCGACTCCATCGGACTTTGCGAATCGGAGCGCCGGTTCTTGTGTCAGAATGAGAGCCCCTCTACCAGCTTGTCCAGATCGGCCGCCAGCGCCGATTTCTTCTTCTGCAGTTCCGCTTGCCGGTCGCGCAACGTAGCGAGTTGCTGCTCATGGGCATCGAGCTGACGCGCGTAGTTTTGAACCTGCTGCTGTTGCCCGCTGACGTTGTTCAGGCTCTCGATATTGCGGCGGATACGGTCTTCATCCGACGTCAAATCGGAGATCTGGGCGGTTGTTTCGCGCAAGCCGCGGTCGTTCTCGGCGATCTGGTTTTTCTGGTCGGCGATGCGCTGTAATTGGCGGCGTCCGGCTTCGCTTAGAGTCGAGTTATGGACGTAGGCCACGATCTGATCGGGCGTCAAGTTCGACACCTGATAAGTCTGCGAAAAAACGCGCTTCTCGGCCACTGGAAACTGCTGGCTGCTATCGGCCGCCAGGGCCACTTCAAATCGGGAATTGCTCGACGTCTTCTCCAGCGGCTTCTGGTTCAGCACGGTATATCCGTAACGCAGAGGATGCTCGATGATGAGCGTTTTCGCTTTGTGATCGACATTGCGGATTGTGTATGTGCGCGTCTCTTCGGCGGCCAGTTGTGCGGTGAGAATGCCGTGTTCCCCATGGATCTCCGTGACCAATGCTGCTTTCGAATCGAACGCTTCCGTGATGCGCGTGCCGAGGTCCACCGCGTAGCTGATAAGCCGCTTGTCGTCTTGCTTGAGCGTTTCCATCAGCGCTTCGCCCGCGTACGCGCCGCCATCGTAGACGGTGATCGGTCCGCCATCGAGCGTCTTGCCGGTGGAGTTGGTCAGCTCCGCCGCGTTCGTCGGATGCTCGGATCCAGTATGCGAATAGATCAGGAGCTTGCGCGCGCTGATCTCCTGTTGCAGGAATGGCAACATCGCGGATTCGTTCTTGCGGATGGTGACGGGCTGCGAGATGCGGTACTCGAACAACTCGCCCAGTTCGCCGGCGGAAGCGCCCGCGACGATGGTGCTCGAAGACACCACCATCTGTTCCTGCAACGCGAGGCCCGCACCTGTTGCGAATTGGGGGCTCGGCGGCGACACGGGCAGCGGAGCCTTCGCCATAGCTCTTTGTCCCGCCCCTCCGCGCCCACCACCGCCTCCACCGTAACCTCCACCGACGCCAGTGGATTCGTACGCCCCCGCATTCAAAACCGGCGCTGCAGCGGCATCGTCCGGCAGATCGGCCGCCGGCCGCTGCACGTATTTCGGCGCATACAACTGGCTCACAAACGAAATCGGCCGCCCCGACACCAACGAGAGCTGCACCTTGTTCCAATCCTCGCCTGTCGTGTTATCGACAATCGCCCATCCTTCGAGCATCGGCTTCCCACTAGCGGTCAGGATCAACCGGTAGCTCGATTTCCAAACCGGCGACGGAATCATATAACTCGCCTGCACGTCGCGTTGCCGCGCGTCCGTGGAATCGATGTACACGCTGCGCTTCTCCTTCGACCGCGCCGCCACCAGCGCCTCGAAATATTCCTTGAATTGCCGCTGCAATTCCGGATCGGTGAAGCGAACACCGGTGGCCGCGCTCAAATCCACGGTTCGCAATTCGCCGCTGTCCAGCAATAGCGTGAGTTGCTCGCGCTCCGGCTGCTTCTCGCTCGCGGCTTCGATGCGCCCTCCCACAATCACGCCCGGCCACCATCTCGCCGCCGAACTTCAGCTCGACGCGCGCGCCTTTCAGTTGGTCGAGCGTGCCGCTCAACGGCTGACGCTCCCCGATCTGAAACGGAAACTCCGCCAAGCTTGTGGCTCAGCGGGTCCATCGAATCGTAGCGCAGCCCGCTGATCTTTCCGCCGCCGCGCTCCTGCACGGTGAGCGATTTCAGCACGTCGTTCATTTCGCTGGCATTAAAATCGAGCCGCGCGGATTCGCCCGCTCCCAGCGGCCCCTCGCGTTCGAAAAATCCCACTCCGTGTTTGTAGAGAATCACGGTTCGCACCGGCAGTTCGGCCGCCAGCCCGAAAACCGCGGTAAGAAACAAAAGAACATAGCCACGTCGCATGAACAACCTCTTTCGGCTGGGTCCGGATCGACAAGCCGGAGGCCGGTCGAATTTCTTACTCGCCCATCGCTTTAATGATGACGCGTTTCGGCCGCTGTCCGTCGAACTCGGCGTAATAAATCTGCTGCCACGGCCCGAAATCTAGCTTGCCCTTAGTCACCGGGACAATCACCTCGTGATGCACCAGCAGGCTTTTCAGATGCGAATCGCCATTGGTCTCGCCGGTGCGGTGATGGCGGTAATCCTGGCGAAACGGCGCCAGCCTCTCCAGCCACTCGTCGATATCCGCGATCAATCCATCCTCCGCGTCGTTGACCCACACGCCCGCTGTGATATGCATGGCCGATACCAGAATCATCCCTTCCTGCATGCCGCTCTTGTGCAGCACGTCTTCCACCCGGTCCGTAATATTGATGTATTCTCTATGCTTGAGTGTTTTAAATGTGAGATATTCCGTATAGAAGCGCATACGGCGATAATACCGCCGCCTCGGTTATGGACACTGCTGCTACGCGAGTCCTATTGGTGGACGATGAACCCTCTTTGCTGAAGTTGGTGAGCGCCTACCTGAGGAGGCTGGGCTACACCGTAACCACTGCGAACACTACGGAGAAGGCTTGGACGGAAATGGAGTCCGCGCTCGCCAGCGGCAACGGCGCCTATGCGGTTGCAGTCCTGGATGCCACCATGCCCGGCCTATCCATGAACGAATTGGCTGAGCGCATGCTCAAGGCCTCCAATTCTCTCCGCATCCTGACGTCGAGCGGGTATCCGGTCGATATCGGTCCGCTCGAAGAGGCCGCGCCAGGACGCGTTGCGTTTCTCCACAAACCGTTTACGCCGGAGATGCTCGCCGCCACCGTCCGGAGGATGCTTGCCCCGCAAGAAGAAGACGTTTGACGCATCGAAGGAAGTGCGGGCGATCGCGCGGGAGCGGGTTGGCCTGGTTCCTTCCGCCAAGACTATTGAGCCGAAAAGCTTGCGCAAGAAGCCTAAGCATAAGAAGAAGGCCGAAGAAGAGAGATTGTGAAGCAGGCGGGTTCCTGAGGCGTTCCTACTTCCTATCCTTCTGATTTAGTAAGCGGTCGCGCTGCTGATCGTGTAACTGTTTTGCCAGAAAATCGACGGACTTCTGCATTTTGCGGTTGCGCTGAATTTCTCCTTCGAGATCGGCCCTGATTTTCGCTACGCCATCTTGCACAGGCTGCGGCGCAGGACGCTCCTGGGCTGCTGTCTTGGACTCAGGCAACTTACCGATAAAGCCGGTAACTTCGCGGATTGGCTGGCCATCCGGTTGATTGAGGACAAGCGACACGTCAACGCGTTCAGCCTGGCGCGCTATGGTGAAGATCCCCGAAAGCAGGTGGTCGCGATCGAGTGCGATCTTCTCCGCGGATGGCGCGCCACCTTTGACGTAGAGCACGCCATCGGTGGCTTTCAACACGGCAGCCGCGTTGCGATTCCAACGAATTTGTAACTGCCCATCGAGATCGACGGTATTTAAACCGGGCGCAACCTGCGGCGCCGCGCGGGCGATTGCCGTCACGCGCGGTATCCAGAGATCGCGCTGCCAGTAAGCGGCCACGCCGATTGCCCCGGCTACGACAAGGGGAATTACTATCTTCGGCCAACGTCGAGAGGCTGGCGTCGTCACATCGAGAAAACGTGGCAGCCGTTCCGCTGCGGCTGGCTCCGCGGAGTGCGACGGGGGCGGCGTCGGCGGAGGGTGGGAATCGCCCAAGTCAGGCGGCGCATCCACCGCCATTTCACTGGCGGGCGAAACATCCGGTAAGCCTGGCGCCACGGAAGAAGCGGGCTTCGGATCCACCGGCGCCAGAGAGAACTCCATATAGGAAGATTCGACGCGCATCTTTCCGCCGGCTTCGCGGAAGAAGAAGCCCGCGCGCGTGGGCAGGAAAGTGTCCGGCTTGAGTACCAGCGCCACCTGCCACGGCTCGCGGAAAAATTCGGTATAAATTGCCCGGTCGGCTTCGGAAAGAAAGATATGGCTGCGCGTGTGCGAGTGATACCAGCCAGTTACCTGCTCGCCTGAGGGTTGCACCGACGTAATCAGTTCGGCTAACTTAAAGCGGTCGCGATGCGAAAGGGTGAACGACGGTCCGAAGGCGTGTTCGCAATCCAGCGGTTTGTAACCGGAGATAGTCAGCCGGCCCGCTTCCCACCTGCCGAGCAGGATGCCGCCAATCTCAGCGCCGCCTCGCGGCACCGAGAAAAATGCGTCCGTAACCGCAAGCCGGATATCGTCGAATGCGGCAGGCGCGTACTCGATGACGAAGGGACACTCTGGCGTGCTCCACTTTGCGGCCGTCATGGGACTAGTTTGGCACAGGCAACGCTAGCTCGCCTCAATCGTGGGCTAATCTTCCAGAATGACCTGCGCCATCGCCATCTCCGCGGTGTGGGTCATGGATAGAGAGACATTTCTTACTTTGAGAGTCTCCGCAACACGCTCGGCCACGCCGTGGAAACGTAAGGTTGGCTTACCGGAAGAGAGATTTGCCACCTCGAAATCGTGCCACGTCACCCCGCGCTTCCAGCCTGTCCCAATAGCTTTCATGCCGGCTTCCTTGGCGGCGAAACGGGCGGCGTAGCGTTCGAACCGGTTGGCTTTGCGCTCGACATAAGCTATCTCGGGCGCGGTAAAGATCCGGTCCCTAAAGCGTTCGCCGAAGCGCTCGAAGGAGCTTCGGATCCGCGCCACTTCGCATAAGTCGATTCCGGTTCCTACAATCATGCTTACGCAACTCAAAAGGCGCGAAGTAGCACCGCGCCGCGCGGCGGTTCCTTGCTTCGCGCCTCTCGCTTCTCCTGTTTGGCTGGAAATACCTGGGAAATAGGCTGGAACTATTCGGTCTTACCGGCCGCCATTTTTTTCCGGTGTTCCGCCCAACGCTTCTTCTGGGCCGCCGCGATCCGTTTGCGCGCTTCTGGACTTAGAATGCGCTTGACTGTCTTGGTCTTCGCCGGTCCCGGTCCCGCGGGCGCGGCAACATGCTTGCCCCCAAGTCGCGCCTCAATCTGGCGAATCCGCTCGTCTATCTTCTGCTTCTCCATTTGATAGCCAATAAGGGCCATCTGCAACGTACTTAGATCTTCTGAACTTCTTCCTCTTGGCATACTGGAATTCTCCCCCGGAACACTATAACATAAGCTTTGGCAAACTGAGATGACTTAATAACAGTGAACCTCACTCAGTACTCCGGCTTAAGTTATGCGGCTCCTAATCCAGCGTGTTTCGGCGGCAAAAGTTGTTGTTAATGCTAGTACCGTCGGATCGATAGGTACGGGATTGCTGGTATTCATCGGCATATCTGTCGACGACTCGCAGGTCGATGCGGACTATCTTTTGGATAGGCTTGTAGGAATCAGGATCTTTCCCGATGCCGGAGGTAAAATGAATTTGAACCTAGAGCAAGTCGGCGGATCCCTGCTCCTGATTTCGCAATTTACTCTCTACGCTGACTGCCGGCGAGGACGCAGGCCAAGCTTCGACCGCGCGGCGCCGCCGGAACAAGCTCGAATTCTCTACGATTACTTTGTGGAACAGGCAAGACGCATGCCTGTCGCCGTAGAAACTGGCAGATTTCAAGAGGCGATGCAGGTGGAACTGACTAACCAGGGGCCTGTGACAATCTGGCTGGATTCGGTGGACAGGAAACAAAAGTAAGAGGCGAGTGCCTCCGGCATGCGCGTGGGCACGCCGGAGGCATGTTCTACTGGCGGCTCATGTACTTGTCGGCGAGCCTGGTCTGCTTATTGGTGAGGTCTACTTCCTTGCCCTTAACATAAACGTGCTCGATCTTAGTTTGGATCTCCAACAAATCGCCGTTGGTGATTACCAGATCCGCCCACTTACCTTTTTCGATCGACCCGATTTTGTCCGCTTCTCCCCAGATCTCCGCGGGATTGATAGTGACCGATTTCAGAGCTTCGTCCGCAGGCAGTCCGAACGCTACCGCGGTAGCGGCCTGGTAAGGAATGTTGCGGATAAACTCATTAGTAAAGGTCCCAAGCGCGAACTTGACGCCAGCCTTGTAAAATTCATTGGGCAGCGCCATTGCTTGATCGTAGGAATCGTCCTCACGCTCAGGCAGAGCTAGTACGCGTCCCAGTACGACAGGGATATTATGGGCTTTCAGTTCGGCGCCGACCTTGCCTACCTCGCGGGGTCCCATAATCACGATCTTGACGTGCTGCTTATCCGCGAATTGGATAGCGTCATGAATCGAGTCGGACGTGCCGGCGGAAACGGCAAGTGGCGTCTTACCATCCAGCACCGGAATCATCGCCTCCATTTTCAGGTTAGGTACGAAACCAGGAGGGTTCGCCGCCTTTTCGTTCTTATAGTGGCGCGCATCGTCAAAGAACGAATTAATCTTGGCGATCGCTTCGTCGTACTGGCGGCGCGCATTGCCGCCGCCCGCGCCTGCTGCGGCATCGCCGCCGATTAACTCGGCGATCATCTCAGGTGTTAATCCGCCGCCGCCACGGCCGCCGCGTCCACCCATGCTGGGAAAGGTCATCTGCATAGCCGCGGAACGGCTGATCTCCATGTCTTCCCAAGTCCAGCCTGAGGTGTGGATGAGCGCCGCCTGTCCCGAAATCGATTGGGCGCCGCCGCCGCGGCCGCCGCCGCCTCCGGGGAGCGTGATGGCGCTCGTGATGCCGTTAACCCGCACCGCTCCGAAATGCTCGCTTTCCGGATTGACCGCAACCAATGCCCGTAACTGCGGCAGAAAATCGCCGCCCTCGCCGGTGTCTACGGTTTCGCGCACCGATTGGACCTCTTGAAGGCCAAGGTTGGTCGCCGAATCGATCATCCCCGGATAGACCCGCAAGCCCTTGCCCTCGACAATCTTCATGCCCTTTGGCGCCACGATCTTAGCCGAGATTTCAGCGATCTTTCCATCCTGAATCAGAACGGAAACGCCTTGCATCGGTTTCGAGGTTACCGGATATACATCCACGCCGCGAATGATAAATGTATCGTCCGCGCCCGCCAGCGCCGCAAAGGCGCAGGCTAATAAGAGCCCTGCCAGCTTCATCCGATCCTCCCGCCGCGACCACCGCGGCCGCCATTCTGTGGCTGCTGTGTCTTCAGTTTATCCACCAGTTTCTGTTTCTCGGCCGCCTTCGCAGCCAACCCGCTGACTTCCTTATCGCGATCGAAATAAACTGAGCCATCGATGAGTACCTTCTGCACCTTGGCGAAGTCGGAGAGTGGGTACTTATCGTAAATAACCAGGTCGGCGTCCTTGCCGATATCGATGGACCCAACGCGATTATCGATTCCCAATTGCTTGGCGGGGTTCAAGGTAACCATGGCCAGCGCTTCTGTTTCCGTAGCTCCGCCGTATTTCATCGCCTTGCCCGCTTCTGTGTTGAGGTGGCGCATCAGCTCGGCATCGTCGCTATTGAGGCTGACCACAACGCCCTTGCGCGTCATCAAAGTTGCATTGAATGGGATCGCATCCACCGCTTCCATCTTGTAGTCCCACCAGTCGCTGAACGTAGAACCGCCGGCGTTGTGCGCGGCAATCTCTTTCGCAACCTTATAGCCTTCGAGTACATGCTGGAAGGTACGGATCTTGAAGCCGTAATCGTCCGCCACGCGAATGAGCATCAGGATTTCGTCTGCGCGATAGCAGTGCGAATGCACGTAGCGGTTGCCTTCCAGGACTTCCTTTAACGGTTCGAGCCTCAGATCCTTGCGGGGAGGCATGGGATGCTCTCCGCGCGCCACGGCGGCGTTGTAACCGTCCCATTCCGCTTTGTAGGCCTTGGCTTCCGAAAATGCCTCGCGAATGACATCTTCAACGCCCATACGGGTTCCCGGATAGCGCGCTTGAACCGCCGCCGCTCCGGCTGCGCCGCGTCCGCCCTGCGGATTGCCCGAACGCTTGACGTTCTCGCCGAGCGCAAACTTGATGCCGGGTTTGGCGCCTTCGAAGATCATGGAACTGGCGTCCTTACCCCAGCGCATCTTGAGCACGATGGTCTGGCCGCCGATGGAATCCGCCGAACCATGCAGAATATTGGCGGTAGTTACTCCACCTGCCAGCGCGCGATAGATTGAAATCTCCTCGGGATTGATCACGTCCTTGATGTTGGCCATCGAGGCGACCGAGAGACTGCCTTCGTTCACGCCACCATCCACCGCGATGTGCGAGTGGCAATCGATGATGCCCGGGATTACGTACTGTCCCGCGGCGTCAATAATAGTCGCGCCGGTCGGCTCGAGCACTTTTTCGCCTATATCGGCGATCTTGCCATCTTTTACAACGACCGATCCCCTTACGTTGCCGTGCGTCACGGTCATGATATTGGCGTTGCGAATGACGATTGTCTGCGCGCACAAAGGCGTCACTGCCGCCAACGCCGCGATTAATAGCTTTCTCATCGGTTTCCTCCGGGATTATCGGTTGCGGCAGCGGCGCCGCGGCCACCCGCGTCGGCTGCCGGCGCATATTTCTTGCCGTCTACGAATACCATTTCCACTTTGGTGCTGTTCTCGAATATGTCGCCCCGCGTGAGTACGAGGTTCGCGATTTTGCCTTTCTCGATGCTGCCGAGGCGGTCCGAAACGCCATAGATTTCGGCGGGCGTCAACGTCAGAGCGCGCAACGCCTGCTCGCGCGTTAGCCCTGCATCGATTGCTTTCTTCACTGCTCGCTGCAGATCTCGCGGCGTATCGATGCCGTCTGAGTAAAGCGCGAACTTAACCCCGGCTTTCTGTAATTCCGCCGGGGCGGAGGGAGCCAATTCATAGGTCTCGAGCTGGCGCATGCTTTCTTCTTCCAAGTGCGCGTCCGGACCGGCGGGAGGCGTAGGCCATTTCATGCTGACCAGCACCGGTAGTCCAGCCTTCTTGAGCAGCGCGACCGCGTCGGGCCGATAGGCCTCCCGCGCGCCGTAGATAATCGTGGGTTGCTTGAGGTCCGCTGCCAGACGGATGATGCGGTCGATTTCAACTTCGCGGTTTGCCGGGAGGAGAATGCGCTTGGAATCGAGCACGCCCTCCAGCGCGCGGTCGTAAGGAGGCCGCTCCATGCCGCGCGGGTTCTTGGAGTACGCTTCCTTCTCCATCTTGTAATAGTCGGCGTCGATGTAGATCTGGCGAACGTACGCGATAATTCCCATCAACGAGCCGGGAAAACCACCTCCGCCTCCGCCGCCAAAACCGCCGCGGCCGATCGAGATATATTGCCCAACGGGCGAATCAACCACCAGTTCGCCCGCTTTCTCCCCGGTAGCCAGATCGATGATCGAGCCCTGGCCGGCAAAGATGCCGCGTGTAGGAAACGTGACCGCGGTAGTTACGCCGGCGCCGCGAATCGTTTCGATTCGATGGTCGGTGGGAGAGATCTCATCGGCTGCTACAGCCCAACTGGTAGTCTGCGGGCGATCTTGCGGTCCGTTGGATCGTGGTTGGGAAGTTGCCGCAGCCGCGAGTGGATTCGCCTGGGCTTGATTACGCCCGCCACCGCCGCGTCCGGCTCCCGCTGCTGCCGTTGCAGGGGCGGCCCCGGGAATACCGATGGTGCTGAGCGGATCGATCAAGCCTGGGTAAACGGTCATGCCTTCGCCGTCGACTACCCATGCATCGGCCGGAACCTGCACATTCTCCCCGACCGCTTCGATGAGGCCTTTCCTGAGCACCACAGTCCCTTTGGCGATGGTGGCGCCGCTTACGGTTACGATTTTCGCGTTACGTATGGCAACGGCCGAGGGAGTGTCGGCCCATGCGTACGCAGCGAGAAGCAATAATGCTGCTGCGAGTCTCTTCATAAGGTAATGGAACATTATATAGCTTTCCACAGGGTGTAAACAGGGTGCCTCCTACGGCACAGGCCGTAATTATTCTGGAGAAAAACAGTGCGGTGGGCGCACTACATAACTTCCAGCTCGATGGGATGCTGGCAGTTTCCGTGACGGAGCGATTCGGACGCTCTGGCGGGAAGGCCGGAGAAGACCCGGCGCATCCCGCCAGCATTTATTCAAGAAAAGCCCGAGCGGGAAAGGGGTGTGATGCCTTTATATCTACCCTACAGGTGAAGATTATCCTGATTTTCAGGAAAATCAAAATCATCCTAGCGTACCCCAAGGTCCGCTAGCATGACGAGTTGCCGGGACGTGCCCGCGTCCCGGCAACTTCACCTGTGAGTGTTTTACTCCTGCTGAATTCGCGTTTCAATGGCAATCCGGGCAGGGCTATATAATCGATGCCATGAACGATGACCAGGCACCGAAATGCTTCCCGTTCGGACGCCTCTTTCTCATCTCCACTCTGGCTCTGTTTTCAGCAGGCAGCCTCACCGCGCAGTGGATTCCCCCAAACCCCGTGGCCAAGGTCGATCGGCGGCCGGATGGAATCGTGTTCGTCTTACAGACGGGAGAACTGCGCGTCCAGGTCTGCACGGATTCCATCATTCATATCGCCTATTCGCCAGTCACATCGTTTCCCAATCTACCTGAATACCTGGTCACTAAAACGGTCTGGCCAGCCGCGAATTTCAGCGTGCAGGACACCCAGGAGGCAGTGACTATTTCGACCGCGCGCATGAGCGTAGCCGTTAATCGCCACGACGCCACCATCGCTTACAGCGAACTCAGCGGCCACCGCTTGGTGCAGGAGGGTCCGAACACCATGACGCCGGTCACGGTGAACGGCGAAAAGACCTATCATGCCGAGGCGTTCATCGGCCTTTGGGGATCCACCGAGGCTTTTTACGGATTGGGTCAGCACCAATCGGGCGTGTGGAATTATCATGGCGAATCGGTAGACATCGCGCAGGACAACACCAATATCTCTGTGCCCATGCTGCTTTCGAGCAACGGCTACGGAATCTTTTGGAATAATGCATCGCGCAGCCGTTTCAACAACCGGTTTGTGCACGCGATGTATATCACGTCGGAGGTGGCCGATACCATCGACTACTATTTCATCTACGGCCCGGACTTCGACAAAATCGTCGCCGGATACCGCGAGTTGACCGGCGATGCGCCTCTCTTCGGCAAATGGGCTTACGGTTTCTGGCAGTGCAAGAACAAATACAAGACGCAACAGGAAATTCTCAGTGTTGCGCACAAGTATCGCGATCTACATATCCCAGTCGACAACATCGTGCAGGATTGGTTCTGGTGGACCACCATGGGGGAATTCAAGTTCAGCGACAAGTACCCGGACCCGAAGGGGATGCTGGACGATCTTCACTCCAATCACTTCCACCTGATGATCTCGGTATGGCCCTACTTCTATCCAGGTTCGGAGACTTATGCCGACATGGATAAGAAGGGTTTCTTCATCGACCGCACCAAGACGCAGGCCTACCACCCGAAGGGTTCCGCGCTTTACGATGCCACCAATCCCGAGGCGCGGAAATACTACTGGAATCTGATCGATAGCTCCCTGTTTAAGATCGGCGCAGACGCCTGGTGGCTAGACACAACCGAACCTGAAACCGAGGCCCGCGAAGACAACGTCATGGTCAGTAACCATGTCGCCATCGGCAACGGCGCGCGTTACGCGAATATCTTTCCGCTGATGACTACCAAGGCGGTGTACGCAGGCCAGCGCGGCGAGTCGGACCAGAAACGCGTCTTCATCCTGTCGCGTTCGGCCTTCGCCGGCGCTCAGCGTAACGCCGTAACAGCCTGGTCCGGCGATGTCAATTCCGATTGGGAAACGCTGCGGCGGCAGATTCCAGCCGGTTTGAACTATTCACTATCCGGCCTGCCTTACTGGACGACCGATATCGGAGGCTTCACATCCGGCAACCCGAACGACCCGGCCTACCGCGAGCTTTTCATTCGTTGGTTTCAGTTTGGAACCTTCTGTCCCATCTTCCGCGTACACGGAACGCGCACGGGCGATCAGAACGAGCTTTGGTCGTACGGTGCGGACGCACAGAAAATCCTCACCAACTTCGACAAGCTGCGCTATGAGCTGATGCCATACATTTATTCCATCGCCTGGAAGACGACGAATGAGCGTTACACGCCTATGCGCCCACTGGTAATGGATTTCCGCACGGACGCGCGCGCGCAAAACATCGGCGACCAGTTTCTATTCGGCCCGTCAATTCTAGTCAATCCGGTTCTGGAACCGGACGCGGCGACGCGCCACCTATACCTGCCTAAGTCGCGTTGGTACGACTTTTGGACAGGCAAGTCGATAGAGGGAGGCAAAAGCATCGACGCCGCAGTGAGCATCGAGACCATTCCCCTCTACATTCGAGCCGGGTCCATCGTTCCAATGGGCCCGGATGTGGAATACGCCGCCGAGAAGCCGGCCGACCCCATTGAATTGCGTGTCTATCCCGGCGCGAATGCAGCGTTTACCATTTACGAGGATGAGAACGACACTTACAACTACGAGAAGGGCGTTTACGCCACAATTCCTATCACGTGGGACGACGCGGCCCAGACGCTGAGCATCGGAGACCGAAAGGGCGCCTTCCCAGGCATGCTCGCCAGCCGCGAATTTCGTATCGTCTTTGTCCGGGATGGCCACGGAGCTGGAATCGGCCCATCCGCGCAGCCTGACAGTGTCGTGAGATATTCCGGCAAAACAGTTACCGTTACGCCACAGCAACGGTAACATCTTGTTACGAGAGCAGCAGTTCCAGATCTTCGCGCTTCAGATTGCGGATCAGGCTGTTATCCGCCTGAATGATCGCCGCCGCCAAATCCCGTTTGCTGGCTTGAAGCTCGAGTACCTTCTCTTCCACCGTGCCCCGAGCGATCAACCGGTACGCGAACACATTGCGCGTCTGGCCAATCCGATGCGCGCGGTCCACCGCCTGCGCTTCTACCGCCGGGTTCCACCATGGATCGAGCAGGAACACATACTCCGCCGCGGTTAAGTTCAGACCCAAACCGCCCGCCTTGAGACTCACCAAAAACAGCTTACATGCGGGGTCGTTCTGAAACCGCTCGACGCGCTCTTGGCGGTCTCGCGTCTTGCCATCGAGGTATTCGTAAGTCACGCCGGCCTGGTCCAGGCGGTCGCGCACAATGCTCAGCAAGCTGGTAAATTGCGAAAACACCAGCGCCTTATGGCCTTCGTCTAGCACCTCGCGTAGTTGCTCGACCAGCGTATCCACCTTAGCGCTGCCCTCCGCGCGCCGCTTGGGATCCACTAATCCCGGATGGCACGCAGCCTGACGCAATCGCAGCAGAGCTTCGAGTACCTGTATCTTCGATTTCGCTATGCCATCGGTTGCGATCTTCCCCAGCAACGAGGCGCGATAGTGCTCGCGCAATTCGTCGTAGAGCTTGCGCTGCTCTGGCTTCATTTCGCAGTAGACGGTTTGCTCGGTTTTCGGCGGCAGTTCGCGCGCGACCTGCTCTTTAGTTCGCCGCAGAATGAAGGGGCGTAGCGCATGTGCCAGCATGCGGCGGGTCTCGTCATCCGCATTGCGCGATCCGGCGCCCGCCAGCTTGAAGACGCTTGCCGCGCCTAACATCCCAGGATTGAGAAACTCGAATAGCGACCATAACTCGCCCAGGTGATTCTCTACGGGCGTTCCACTCAGCGCCAGACGGTGCTTCCCGCGCAGCAGGCGCGCCGCCTTCGACGATTCCGTATCCGAATTCTTGATGGCCTGCGCCTCGTCGAGCGCCAGGTAATCGAACTCGGTTTCGGTGAGCAGGGGAATGTCGCGGCGCAGCGTGCCGTAAGTTGTCAACACCAGGTCATAAGCCGCGAAATCCGCCTTCCCACGCGCGAGTCCGGTGTAATCGAGCACGCGAAGTTGCGGCGTAAAGCGCTCGGCCTCCTGCTTCCAGTTGAAGACCAGCGAGCGCGGAACCACCACCAGCGAAGGGCCGATCTCTTCCCCCGCGGCGCGGGCCTCCCGCCGTTTTTCAAGCAGCGCCAACACCTGCGCCGTCTTACCCACTCCCATGTCGTCCGCAAGACAACCACCGAATCCGAAACGCCGCAGAAACTCCAGCCAGCCTAAACCCTCGCGCTGGTAATCACGAAGCTGGCCGACGAACCCCGCGGGCTGCGGAGCTGCGTCCACGCCTTGGAACTGTCGCAACTCTCCCCGTACGCGCGCGAAGGTCTCATCGCAGGTAGCTTCCGGCTGCGCCGCGAGCAAGGCATCCAGCAAGCCGGCCTGGCTGCGCCGGAAGCGGATGTGGCCGTCCTCCGCCGCGCCCATCCCGGCCATGGCGCCGATCCGTCGCAGCCATTCCTCGGGTAGAACGCCATAAGCGCCATCGCCCAACTGAACCATGGTTTGTCCGCGGCGCAGCGCCTCCAGCAATTCCGGAAGGCGCGCCGTCCCGCCTTCGTATTCCACCTCGCCGTGCAGTTCGAACCAATCGACGCCGCTCGAGACCTCCATGCGAAACTCGCCCGGCTTGCGGAATATCTTGCCTTCAGCCTCGATGTGCCAACCGGCCTCGACCAGCGTGCGCACCACGCGCGGCAGTTTCTTCGGTGCAAGCTCCCACGCAGGCTCGCGGTAGTGCGCGCTGTCGAAGCGCACCCCGGCTTCCAACAATAGAGCGGATGCCGCTTTCTCTGCCTCCAGATCGCGCCGATGGAAGCGCCGCGTTTCGGCGTCATACCATCCGCGTTCCCGGTCGAGCGCACGCGCCACGCGTCCGTCGTAATCGAATGAGAGATGAGCCTCGAGCGCCCCGCCGGCAGAGCTTACCGGACCGCGAATCTTGAGACACGGCTTTGGTGCTAGCGTGACCTCCTCATAGCGGATCTCATCCGGCAGTTCGAGCGGAGGCAGGTTCGGCGCCGTAAGCAGCGCGGACAAAAACTCTTCACGGTCCTCATCCGGCGCGACGATGGCGCCGTTTCGGCGCAAATGCTGAATCCATTCGTAAGGCACGTCTTCCGCCAGCGCGGCGGCCGCCGACGTGGTGAAGACCAATCCGGGTGTTGCGAGGGTAACCTCGGTCAGAGGCAAGCGCTCCTCGCCGCGCCGCAGAAACCCCGCCACTTGCCAGGCGCTCCTGCCTCCGCGGCGCATTTCGAGACCGAAGCTCCACACGCCGCCATCGTCCCACGCGAGCGGCGAAAGATCTTCCGACGTGCTGGTTGCCTGCAGAAAAAGCCGTCCGGTGCGGGCGGCCATGCGCAAAATCGAAGTCGCGAGTGGATGCTCTAGCTTCGATTGAGCCGCAACCTCGCCGCCATTCCAGGCGTTATAACCCCAGTACTGGGACGCGCCGGCGATGGCGGCAAGCGTGTCGCGGTCTTCCCGCACTGGCAACTGGGCGATCTGTTCGCGCTTAATAGAGGCGCGCGTGTTTCGCGAATACGTGCCGTCCTTCTTGCGGTCGCGAGTTTGGATGGCCAGGATCAGATTGCCCGAAGTATTACTGGCGGGAACCTCGACCACGTAGAGGATCTCGCGCTTCGCCGGCCAGATCGCGTTCTGCCATTTGGAAGCCGACACGGGTTCAGCGGATATCCCCGCAAGCTGGTGGCGCCATACCGCGGGCTTTGACGCAGGGACTAGTTTAGGCTTGCCGGTAAGTTCGATATCGTCGCGAAAATTAGGAATGCTGGCGCCCAGAGCGTCGTCGAGAGTCAGCGCCTCATCGCTGGCGGCGGAAGAGAGGAACCCGCGCGACTCCGCGGTTAGAATGGTTGCCCACAGATGCTTGCATGGGCCGTTCGATTCGAAATACGGGCAGTCGCACCATACGGAAAGCGCGCCCGGCTCCCAAGACACTTCGACGTCATATTGTTGCGAGCCGCGGATGGTTGCCTCCACGTTGGTATCCGAACCCTCCTCGATGCGCACCAGTTTCTGCCAGTGATATTCCTCGCCGCGGCGGCGGACGGCAACCGGGAAATCGCGGGTCAATCTCGAGGAGAGATTCATGCCAATGGGTAATAGACTTCTGGGGAGGATAGCTTTATTTTACCGCGTAATTCGCCAGCAGCGCTTTGCCACCGCTGTGCAGCACGACGCCCAGCTTTTCGTCGCCTACTAACGCGCGGAATCGCGGCAGTTGGTCGTCGTCCGCCACCAGATAACATCGTTCGGGCGCAAGCCACATCCGCTTCCATCGATCATCGTCCAGGAAGACATCGGGAGCGCCCGGCGCGTAGGAGCCATAGACCAGGTTATTGAACCGGCCGTTGAGCAGCCACGCCCGCCTCCCGGTGTAAAAGAAGATTGAGGAGAAGGTGTAGTAGTGATGATCGATCACCAGCGTTCCCGGTGGCCGTTTCAATAGCTCGTCGGCCAAGGGCCGCGAGGAGAGAAACGGATCGAAAGTAACCAGAGCCATGCGCGCCGCATGGAAGAAGACCACCATCATGGCGGCGGCCGCAAGTGGCGTCCGCCAATCCCGCCAAAGGAACACGCCCACCGCTCCAATGGCGAACGCTATCCCAGCTACCAGCAGCGGGGCGCGCAGGTAGGCGAAGGAATCGATAGTCAGGTCTTGCATGTGTCCCAGGGAAAGCGTATAAGCGCCTGGATGGTGGCTCAGCGCGCCGGAAATGTCGCCCGGCGCCGGAAGGTTGCGCACCCAGAACCACAGCGTGAAGACTGTGGCGCCCGCGCACGCCGCCACCACGCCCATGGCGCGCGTTCCCCAAACCACCCACGGGCCGCCTTTCGCCAGGGCGCAGCCGATTAACAACGCCAGCGCGGGATAACACGGCATCGAATAATACTCCTGCGTGGTGGAGAATGTGAAGAACACCAGGACGAAGCCGGTCCAACAGAGCGCAAGCATGCGCATGCGCCCGGCGCGATCTACCGGACGGTAAGACAAACGCGCCGCCGCCGGAAGATACACGCTCCAGGGAAACAGCCATACCAGATGAAGCAACCAAAACCAGAGGCGCGGAACGGTGTTGTAATCGTGCGGATAGCGTAGGTCAAGAAAACGTAAGAGCTGCTCGTTGATGAAATAGAACCAGAAGAAGCCGTGGTATTCCCCCGGGGCGCTATGCATGGTGAAATCGAAATACGGCGGATTGCGTAGCGTCGCCAGAATATGCCACGGCGCCGCGATGGCGAGGATGATGGCGATCCCGCTGAGCACATGCAACCGCTGCCATGCCTTGCGCTGAAAGAGTTGGCGAGTGAATAAGAGATAGAGCCCCATCGCCGCAACCGGAAACACCACGCCGATGAGGCTCTTGAGCAACAAGCCCACGCCCATGCTCGCCGCCATGATGGCCGCCCATAGGCGCGGCCGTGCTTCGCCTTCATCCATCACGCGCAAGAAGGCCCATAGGGCGAGCGCGATCGATGCCGTTTGCATCGAATCTGGTATTTGAATTCGCGTGAAGAGAAACAGGCCGATGCAAGTGCCCATGCAGAGTCCGGCATAAAAGCCGGCGCGGCGGCCGAACGCCCACACGCCCATGGCGGCGGTGAGCCAAGCCAATCCGATAGTGGATAGCGCAACGGGAAGGCGGGCCGCCCAATCGTGTACGCCGAAGATCTTATAGCAGATTGCGATCAGCCAGTAAATCAGCGGGGCCTTTTCGAGATAGGGCACGCCATCGAGACGCGCCGTCACCCAATCGCCGGAATTGAGCATGTTTCGTGCGATTTGGGCTTGCACGGCATCCACATCGTCCATAAGCGAGGGCGGGGATACGATGCAACCGAGATAAATGGCCGCGGATATCAGCGCGACGCTTAGGCCAACGGCGAGATAAGTAGGGGTATTACGTGCCGGGGAAAACACGCGAGCAAGCAACACTCTAGCATACGGATTAACAACAATAATTGTAACGAAGGCCCCTGGCGCGGGCGTCCTACAGGAGAATGTCGATTCCGTGGCAAGCGGCTTTTCTTCTGGCCGCGGCGATACCGTTTATCTATTACTGCCTTGCCATCTTCAGTTCCTGGCGTTTTTTCCGCCAGGCGCGGCGTGCCCGTTCGGTCGATTTCACTCCTCCTGTCAGCATCCTCAAGCCGATCCGCGGCGTTGACCCGGGAGCCTACGAAAACTTCGCCAGCTTCTGCCGCCAGGATTATCCCGAATACGAAATCGTCTTTTGCGTGAGCGGGCACGACGATCCGGTTGCTCCCCTCATCGAGCGCCTGCAGCGCGAGTTTCCGGAGCGGCGCATCGTATTGCTCTACGGCTCTGGCCGCATCGCAGCCAACGACAAAGTTGCAAAGCTTGCCCGGATGGTGGAAGAGGCGCGGCACGAATATGTGGTGATCAACGACAGCGACGTGCGCGCGCAGCCCGGTTATCTGCGGACTGTGGTGGGCCCGCTTCGCGACGCGCGAATCGGCGCCACCACCTGCTTCTACACTCGGAATCGAAGAGACCAGCTTCACCGACTCCGTGCAAGCGATAGGTATGCTCTCCGATTTTTACGCAGGCATTCTGGTGGCTTGGCAACTCGACGGAGTGAAGTTCGCGCTTGGACCGACGATCGCCACTACGCGAGCGCATCTTTCCGGTTTCGGTGGATACGCCGCGCTTGAGAACCGGACCGCGGACGATCTGTTAGTCGGCCGCCTGATCGCGGAACAAGGTCTCGAAGTAAAGCTGCTGCCTTACACGGTGGACGCAGTCGCCGATTATCAATCGATGCGCGAGTTGATCCACAAGCGTTTGCGCTGGATCGTCGTGATGCGCCATATGCGCCCGTTGGGACACTTTGGATTGCTATTCACGCAAGGCCTACCGTGGTCGCTGGCGGCGATTGCGATACACCCCAGTGTTGCAGTGGCGGCGGCATATCTAGTCACTTACTTCGCGTTACGCTGCGCTATGACCTGGATGATTGGCGTTCACGGTTTGAAGCAGCGCTCCGCGTGGCGCCGGATGCCGCTGATTCCTGTCTGGGACGCGCTCTCGTTCGGAATCTGGGTAGCCAGCTTCTTGCGCCGTAGCATCCGCTGGCGCGGCGCGGATTACTTTATCGGTGAAGGCGGGGCTCTGGCGCCAGCGGGGGATTGAGAGGATCAAGCGTTTGACGCGTGTAGGCACGTTACAATCGATACAGTGCCCGCCGATTCCGCCAGCCTCTCCGAACCACCCGCGGTAATTCCGTCGGCGCCTCCCTTGCCCTCTCCGTCTCCTGATCCCGTCGATCGCCTTTACCGCGAACTCGAAGAGAAGATTCGCGAGTACCGCCCCAAGGAAGACCTGGCGCCCCTCGAAAAAGCCTATCGCTTCGCGCGGCGGTATCACGAAAACCAGACCCGCGATTCCGGCGAGCCCTATATGGCGCACCCGGTGATGGTGGCGCACATCCTTGCCGACATGCGCATGGACCTGGTCGCCATGCAGACCGGCCTGTTGCATGATGTCGTTGAAGATACCAGCGTCACGGTCGAGCAGGTGCGCAAGGAATTCGGGCAAGATGTTGCGCATTGCGTCGATGGCGTCACAAAGCTCTCGAAGCTGGATTTTTCATCTGCCGAAGAGCGCCAGGCCGAAAGCGTCCGCAAGATGCTGCTGGCTATGGTGGAAGATATTCGCGTCATCATGGTCAAGCTCGCGGATCGCCTCCATAACATGCGTACGCTGGGCTATCTGAGTCCAGAACGGCGCGAGCGCATCGCGCGCGAGACCATCGAAATCTACGCGCCCATCGCCCACCGCCTCGGGATGGGCAAGGTGCGCGGCGAACTGGAAGACCTCGCATTCCAGCATCTGGAGCCCGATTCCTACAAAGAGATCATCGGCACAATTGAAAACAAGCGGCATTCCAACGAAGAGTTTCTCGAAGAGATCCGCCTCACGGTGGAAGCCGAATTGCGCCGCGAGGGTATTCCCGCTCGCATTGATGGACGCGTCAAGCGGCCCTATTCCGTTTTCCAAAAGCTCCGCCGCCAAAAAATTACCGTCGATCAGGTCTACGATTTGATGGCGTTGCGCATAATTACCGATTCAGTGAAGAATTGCTATGCCGCGCTTGGGGTGATTCATAACAAGTGGCGTCCAATTCCTGGACGCATCAAGGATTTCATCGCGATTCCGCGGCCGAATCTTTATCAATCGCTGCACACCTCGGTTGTCGGCCCGCATGGGCAAACATTCGAAGTGCAGATTCGTACGGAAGAAATGCACCGCATCGCCGAGGAAGGCATCGCGGCGCATTGGAAATATAAAGAAGGCCGCAAGGGACCGGCCGCGGACGATCAGCGCATCGCGTGGCTGCGCCATCTCATTGAATGGCAGCGCGATGTGCAAGACCCCGCCGAGTTCATGTCCACCCTCAAGGTGGATCTCTACCCGGACGAGGTGTATGCCTTCACGCCGCGCGGCAAGGTGATCGTGCTGCCGCGCGATGCTACGCCTATCGATTTCGCCTATGCCATCCATTCCGACGTCGGTGCGGCATGCACGGGCGCTAAGGTTAACGGACGCATCGTGCCGTTGCGCTCCGCCCTGCACAATGGCGACGTCGTCGAAATCATGACCCAGCCCGGCCATGAGCCGAGCAAAGACTGGCTGGCTTTCGTCAAGACGGCGCGCGCTCGCAATAAAATCAAGCACATCATCAACGCCAGCGAGCGCGTGAAGGCCATCGATATCGGCCAGAAGTATCTTGAGAAGGAAGCCCGGCGCTTCGGTGTGCAACTCGGCAAGATTGGCAAGAGCGAACTGGAGAAGGTCGCGTCGGAATACGGGCACAGCAAGATGGAGGATCTCTACGCTGCGCTTGGCTATGGCCGCTTCTCCGCGCGGCAGGTGCTGGCGAAGGTCGCGCCCGAGATCGTCACGGAAGAAACGGCCCCGCAGCCCGTTCCCGAAGCGCCTGCTCCAGGCGCCCCGCAGCGCCAGCGCGATGCCGACAACGTAATCAAAGTACGCGGCATCGACGACCTGATGGTCTATCGCGCCAAGTGCTGCAACCCGATACGCGGCGAAGCCATCGTCGGCTATGTGACGCGCGGCAAAGGCGTCGCGGTCCACTCGAAGATGTGCCCCAACGTGCAAAATCTGCTGTATGACTCTGAGCGCAAAATGGAAGTGGAATGGGCGCGCTCGGCCGAAGAGTCTTTCCCCGTGCGCCTCGCGGTGCATACCGACGACCGGCCGGGCCTGTTGAACCAACTCACCAGCGTATTGGTCGACGAAGATGCGAATATTCGCAGTCTGGAAGCCAAGACGCATCTTGATCAGGACGGGGCACTAGTGGAAATGACGGTCGATGTGCGCGATAAGAAACAGCTCGAACGATTAGTCGGAGCGATGCGCCGCATCTCCGGCGTACGCGACGTCGAACGGCACCTGCACTAATTTCCGTCATCTGCCATGCTGAACCACACCGACCCGGAACATATCGCGATCTCTAAATCGAAAGGCATCAAGATCGATTGGAAAGATGGTCATGCCAGCGATTACGGACTCGTATATCTTCGCGATAAGTGCCCCTGCGCGTCCTGCACCGGAGCTCACGGTACGCCCCCGCGCAAACCGGAATCGGACCAGGCGCCACAATCGAACCCATTCCAGATGTTCAAGCCGGCGCTCAAGATGTTGAATGCCGAGCCCGTGGGCGCGTATGCTATCCGCATACATTGGAGCGATGGCCACAGCTCCGGTATTTATTCTTTCGATCACTTACGCTCTATTTGTCCCTGCCCAGAATGTTCTAAGTGATACCGTAAGCTTTATCACGTCCTTTCACCTGCCGAGTTACACCCTTTGGCCCGTGGTGTGCATATTAGCTTTCCGAAAGCGCCAGTCGGCCCCGAGCCCGCTGGAACGTTGAGATGCACCAAAGACTCAACGAGAAGAATAAGGAGCAACTAATTTTATGAAAACTCGAAGCTTTACATTTGCAGCTAGCGCGTTGGCCTTGGGGCTCGCCACGTTGGTAGGGCCCCGCCCGGTTCAAGCTCAGCCCTTGTGGGATCGTGTCGATGTCAACCTGCCGTACTCCGTGACCATCGGTGACAGGACTCTGCAACCCGGCAGCTATGTCATTCAACAGTTGGACAGCCCCAGTGGCGGAAGCCAGGTGCTGCTCATCTATGGCGATAACGGCATGAAATTCGAAACTTCGGCGCTGACCATCCCCGCGCTGGAAAACCGCACACAGCCCGATACGCGCGTAATCTTACACCACATCGGCGGCGATTATTATTTCGACAAAGTATGGATTCAAGGCAAAGACTACGGTTATGAATTCCCCCTGCCGAACAGCGTAAAAATGCGTGAGAAGGAAGCCATGCAGCCTGTCTCGGTAGCCGCGAACGCCTCCTCGGTTCAAGCGACCACCACTCAATCGACAGCAACCGCCGCGACTAACCAGAGCACAGTGCAGCAGACGACAGCTCAACAGGCAACCACACAGCAAGCCACGACTCAGCAGGCTACTACTCAGCAAGCGACCACTCAGCAAGCGACCCAGCCGCCAGTGACAACTCAACAGCAGACCACTACCGCTCAGGCCACGATGCCGCCTGCGACCGAGCAGAACACCGCCAACCGGTCCACTGAGACGCCCGCGATGCCGCACACTTCAGCCGGCTGGCTGATGATGCTGCTGAGCGGTGGCGCCCTCTCCGGTTTAGGAGCCAAACTGCGCCGTAAGCAGTAACAACGAAAAGATACTAATAGCCGTGCGCAACTTAAGCGTGCGGAATGTTTCGGAGGTTAATCCAATGCGCGCGCGCCGGGTAAGAAGACTCTTCAGCTATTTGCTGATATCCGGCGGCGCGCTTCTTCTTTTCTTGGGCGCTCGCGACGTAGTGGATTCGCGTCTCGGTCAAAGTGAAGCCGAGCGGGAGTTTCAAGCAAGCCCTGCCTTCAAGCCTTCCCCTTTTACCCGGCCATTTTCTACCAAGTCCACGCCAGCCCCGTTTAGCGCAAGTCCACAGCTTGGCGACCCCGTGGCCAGGCTGACGATCCCGCGCTTGGCGGCCGATCTCTATGTAGTGGAAGGCGATGGCGCCCGTCAATTACGTCGCGGACCCGGTCACGTGCGCGGCACCGCCATGCCGGGCGCGAACGGAAACTGTATCATTGCCGGCCATCGTGATACCCATTTTCGGGTATTGAAAGACATCCGCCGAGGCGATGAAGTCGTCCTGCAGACACGCGATGGCGAATATACCTATCGGGTGGTGACGACACAGATAGTTTCGCCGCGGGATACTCAGTCGTTACGTCCATCTCAGGACGCCGAGTTGCACTTAGTAACTTGTTATCCTTTCTACTACCTCGGCTCGGCCCCGAAGCGTTTTATTGTGGATGCACAATTGGAAAATGGCCCGTCGGTGGCGCTTCCAAGCCGCTTCATCCCGAGTGCTGCACCGGTACGCTCGCCTCGTCCACACAGCTAGCGAACCTCTAAGATCCACAGTCCAGGAAAGAAATCCACGGTCGAAAAGTCGCCACGGTAATGTAATTCCCGGCTGGCGATTACTCGAAGAAGCGCGCGATGCGGGCGCGCAGACGTTCCGGGTTTTTCAATTCGCACTCCCAGACTACGAGAACCCCCCAACCCAGGTTACGCAAGCGGCGGCGGTTGGCCGCGTCGCGCGCGTGGTTGCGGTCGAGTTTGGTGGTCCAGTAATCCGTGTTGGATGACGGCCGGTTGCGTCCAGCCCGGCACGAGTGGCCGTGCCAAAAGCACCCGTGGACGAAGATCACACGAGCGCGGGCGGGAAAGACCAGGTCGGGATTGCCTGGCAGATCGCGGCGATGCAGCGCATAGCGGAAGCCCAGCCGATGAACCATGCTGCGGACCGCCATTTCGGGTTGCGTGTCCTTCCCACGGACCCGCTTCATCACCGCGCTGCGTTCCGCTGGCGTGAAGGTGTCCATTACTAACCGATGATACCGGTTTGAGGGCGCATTGAGCGCGTCGGACCACCTTGATAAGTAGAGCTACCAGTACTAATTAGGTCTGCTCCGCATCGACAATAGCCAAAAGAATGTTGACTTTGCATAGTCTTGCGGGCGAAAATCCATAGAGCTGAGAAAGGCTCTGGCGCATCCCATGTCAAAATTCCGGTTCGTTGTCGTTCTCGCTGCTCCCATGTTCGCCGCTACATTCGCCAACGCGAAAAGTCTGCCGATTAAGTCGTTCGTTCCGGATCCGCCGAGTCTATGCGATCCAATCGGCGGCAATCTTGTCTCCGACTGTGGATTTGAAATGGGTTTCTCTGGTTGGGGATTATCGGGCAACACGGTTGACATATTCGCCCAAGGCAATGCTATCCCTGGTTTTACTGTTGTTGCGAACAGCGGTAGCGATTTTGCGTCGTTGGGGCCGGTTGGAAGCGACGGTTTCATCAGCCAGACACTTTCTACACTGCCGGGACAGTTGTATAACATTTCGTGGTATTTGGAAGTGGGAAACGATTCCGCGAGCGATCCGAATGATTTCAGCGTCACGTGGGGCAGCACACCGGTTTTCTCCATGACCGACCTCCCGGCTACTTCGTCATATGCGCAATATTCGTTTAGTGAAGTAGCTACATCCTCATCCACAACCCTTAAGATCGGCTTTCGGGACGATCCGGCTTACTTGTTCCTGGATGACGTAGTTGTAAATGCCGTTCCGGAACCGGGCTATTTTGCGGCGGCTGGCTTCGGGCTGCTCGCCATACTCTTTGCCCGTAAATGGCGCCTTGCGTAGGCGGCAATCGATTCCGCTTTACTCGCCGCTCTGCTGCAACAGCTTCGCCACTAGGCCTGTCCACCCCGTCTGATGGCTTGCGCCTAAGCCTTGGCCGGTGTCCCCGTGGAAGTACTCATGGAACAGCACCAGATCCCGCCAGTATGGGTCGTCGCGGAAGAGATCGATTCCTCCATTCGAAGGCCGCTGCCCATTTTCATCCTTCAAGAAAAGACGCGCGAGGCGGCGCGAGATTTCGGCGGCCACCTGCCACAGCGTCATCATCTGTCCCGACCGCGTGGGGCACTCGACCTTGTAGTCTTCTCCGAGATAGTGGTGAAACTTTTGCAGCGATTCGATGAGTAAATAGTTCAACGGAAACCACACCGGCCCGCGCCAGTTGGAGTTGCCGCCGAAGAGACGCGTCTGCGATTCGCCGGGCTCGTAGTTTACGGTGTGCGAGGCGCCGTCGCCGTCGAAGACATACGGGTGGTCGCGATGTGCGCGCGACAGGCTACGAATGCCATAAGGCGAGAGAAATTCCTCTTCGTCCAACATGCGCGTCAAGATGCGCCGCAACTGATTGGGGTCGGCGATGGAAAGCAGACGACGCTCGCCTTTGCCAGGGTCGATCATGGAGGCTACGTTGTGCGTAAGATCGGGGCGGTTTTCGATAAACCACCGCATGCGGCGCGTAAAGCCGGGCATCCGCTCCATCATACGTGGTTCCAGCGTTTCCACCGCGAAGAGTGGAATCAACCCCACCATGGAACGCACCTTCAGCGGGGCATGGCGCCCATCGGGTAGGTGGAGTACATCATAGTAGAAGCCGTCGGCTTCGTCCCACATGCCGGTGTGGTCCGCGCCCAGATGGTTGATCGCGTTGGCGATGTAAAGAAAGTGCTCCCAGAACTTGCTCGCGACGTCCTCGTAGGCCTCGTCTTCGCACGCGAGTTCAAGGGCGATCGCCATTAGGTTGAGGCTGTACATCGCCATCCAACCCGTGCCGTCTGCCTGCTCCACGAAGCCGCCGCCGGGAAGGGGTTCGCTGCGGTTGAAGACGCCGATGTTGTCGAGGCCGAGGAATCCGCCTTGGAATACGTTGTTGCCTTCCGCATCCTTACGGTTGACCCACCATGTGAAATTGAGCAGCATCTTGTGAAAGATGCGAACCAGAAACTTGCGGTCGGGAGTGCCGGAGCGCCTCGCCTCAATCTTGTACACGCGCCACGCGGCCCACGCGTGTACAGGCGGGTTAACGTCGCTGAAGTTCCATTCGTAGGCCGGTATCTGCCCGTTGGGGTGCATATACCATTCGCGCATCATCAGAAGGAGTTGGTCCTTGGCGAAACTGGAATCGACCAGTGAGAGCGCGACGCAGTGAAAGCCCAGGTCCCAAGCCGCGTACCACGGATACTCCCACTTATCCGGCATCGAAATGACGTCGGCGTTAAAGAGATGGATCCACTCGTGGTTGCGGCCGTAAAGGCGCGAGGCTGGCGGGGGCGGTGGAGTGGGGTCGCCATTGAGCCAATCGCGAACCACGTAATGATAGTACTGCTTCGACCAGAGTAAGCCCGCGAACGCCTGGCGCATGACGGAGCGGGCGTCTTCAGATAGATAGGGAGGCGCGACGGTAGTGTAGAATTCATCGGCCTCGCGGACGCGGGCGGAGAAGGTCTCGCCGAAATCCGAGCCGAATGGATCTGTCACTTGTGCGTCGGTGAGGCGGCATTCAAAGACGGCGGACGCGCCGGACTCAAGCGAGACGACGTAATGGGCCGAAGCGTTGGTGCCGCGTTTTTGCAGGATTCACGGCCGAGCGCTCGCCTCGGATTACATAGCTTCCGATGCATGATTTCGTGTAGCGCGATGCACTCTCCGTTTGCCAAAGGGCGCTGCGGTCGCTTTCATTTTCCGCAAAGATCAGGTCACATTCGCCTCGGGCGTAGAAGTAGCGTTTGCCATAGTAGGGCTCGTCAAGTTCGATCGAGCCCGGGCTGATTTGACGCAAGAGAGGACGCTCCGTATGATAGCCCCAGGACCACCGGTTGCGGAACCACACACTAGGAAGCACATGAAGCGGCGCGGCGTCAGGCCCGCGATTCGAGACGGTTATCCGGATAAGGATATCGTCCGGCCCCGCTTTGGCATACTCCACGAAGACATCGAAATAGCGATTCTCCGCGAAGACGCCGCTATCGAGCAATTCGAATTCGGGGTCCTGCCGGGTGCGGCGGCGGTTCTCGTCGATCAGCGCCTGATAGGGAAACGCCGCTTGCGGATATTTGTACAGGCACTTCATGTAGGAGTGCGTCGGGGTGTTGTCGAGATAGAAATACTGCTCCTTGACGTCTTCGCCATGGTTGCCCTGGTTGCCGCCGAGGCCGAAGAGGCGCTCCTTGAGGATCGGGTCGCGTGTATTCCACAGGCGGAGAGCGAAGCAGATGCGCTGATGGCGGTCGCTAATGCCGGCGAGCCCATCCTCATTCCAACGGTACGCGCGGAGCCCGGCGTGCTCGAACGGAAAGTAATCCCAAACGTTCCCGTCCGCGGAGTAGTCTTCGCGCACCGTCCCCCAGGCTCGCTCGGCGAGATAGGGCCCCCAGCGGTTCCAGTGCGCGCAGCGCAAACGGGATTCCTCGATGCGCGCCTGTTCGGGGTTCATGTCGGACTAAACCACCATCAGGCGGTGATCGGGACACTCGAGCTGGATCGATTGGTAGATCTCGTCAACAAGATTGGGGCCGTGCTGAGCCAGGAAAGGAAGTATGGAGTACAGCCGCTCCTGAAGGTGACGCTCGGGATATATCAGGCCGTAAAGTGACGAGGCGTCGCGCGCGGCCTGGGCGTCGCGCCGCATAGATTCCCGGCCCACTTTCCCGGAGATGCGCGAGATCTGGTGGCGAATCTTGCGCTCGCTATTGCCGAGAGCCTTGGCGAGCGTAGGGTCGAAGCGTTCAAGCTCGGCGCGCAAACGAGAGATTGCGTGCTCCACGGTGTGCGTAGCATCCGTGACGGCGCCGGATAACGGCCGAGGAATTAGACGCGACGCGATGCGTTCGCGGAGGGCGTCTTCGCCGTGGAAAAAATCGGGCAGCGAGAGATGGTAACGGTCGAGCTTCTTTGCGCTTCGCGAATCTAGAATGGTGAAGCCGGTGCGCGGAACGGCGACTGGCATACGGCCGAGCAACACATCGTAGATGGCGGCCGATTGCGCAAGATAGGCGGTTTCGGCAGGGCCCCCGATATACGCGATGGTCGGGAGCATGGAATCCTGCACGACCGGGCGGAGCAGAGCGTTAGGCGAAAGCTCCGCAGCGCGAGCGGCTAACTCCGAGGCGCTAAAGCGCCGGCCGTTCAATCCGAAATCGGCGCCGTTGCGGCGCAAGGTGAGACGTTTTCCATTTTCGAGCAGGAACACAAGCGAAGTGTGGTCCTCGATGTGGACTTGATCGTGATAGCCCGCCGCGCTCAGCGCACGGTTGCGTTCCAGGATACGCGCGGTCAGCTCCGGCGCGGCCTCTACGGCGGCGCGAAGGGTAGGAGCAGCCAGCTTCCGGAATGCGGGAAGCATCGGGTCAACCACCGGCATTTCGAAGCGGCCCAACAATTCACGCAGCAACTTTCCGAACGCGGATCCCATAGTTTCGCCGGCGCTGTAGGCTCGCTCGGCGAGCCCGGCAATCTCCTCGGCAAAAGGGAGACCTCGCATCGCTTCTCGTAAACGCCCGACCGGAGGATCGGCGAGGGGCTCCTCGCCCACCGGGCCGCCAGCCGGTTGCGAGTTCACGGTGCGCGGCATTTCGAGCTTAACCGGACGATGGTCCGCGCCAAAGACCCATGTGTGGTTCACTTCCGCGAAATCGTGATCTTCGCTAGCTAGCCAGAAGACGGGCACGGCGGGAATCCCGTTCTCGCTCAGCCATTCCGCGAGGCGGATGGCGTGGAGAGCTTTATAGATGGTATAGGAAGGTCCGGAGAATAGGCCGACCTGCTGACCGGTCATCACCGCAACCGTGCCAGGTTGAGCGAGGCGGTCGAGCGCGGCGCTCGGCGGATTCTGCACGCGAAGGGCTTCGATCAAAGCCGAACGGCGGTCTGCAGGAAAGTTGATTTCCGCAGCCGCGGCTTGGAATGCGGCGAGGTCGCGGATGGGATGCCGGTAAAAGGAAGCGGTGCGATCGGGGTGGTATAGGACATCCGCCATGAGCTGGGACAGACCAGGAAGTTCGGTTTGGCGGACGCAACTACAGTGCATGCGAGGATCAGCTTACCAGATGCCGTGGCGGTTGCGCTCGATTCGCCATTCTTTTTACCTGGCTTACACGCTTCTTGATTAAACTTAAGTGTAATGTTCGATTCGGGTCCCGCCCAGCCCTCTGAAGGCCTGCAAAGCTCCCTGTTTTTCGAATCCCCGGTGGAGATTTATGGACGGGTCTTTCGGGAGCTGAAACCGCGCACGCCGGCGCCGGAGATCGCCGTCGAGTTCTGCGGTTTCGCCAATCCCGATAGCTTCATTCGTCTGGAAAACGGCAGGCTTCGCGTACGGATTTCAGATCTGCTCGAATCAGCGCCCGCTCCAGTGATGGAGGCGTTGGCTTTCATTCTGCTTGGGAAGCTCTATCGGAAAGCGATCCCAAGGCTGTATGCGCACCGCTACCGGCTGTATCTGAACCGAAAAGACATGAGGAGGCAGGCGCAGCTGGTGCGGCAGGTGCGGGGACGCAAGTTCATCTCCGGGCCCAAAGGGCAACTACACAACCTCGAAGAGATCTTCGAACGCCTAAACGCGCGTTTCTTCGATGGGTTGCTGGGGCGCCCGCAGTTGGGTTGGAGCCGGAACGCATCGCGCCATCAACTGGGGCACTTCGATCCGTCGCACAACGCCATCGTAATAAGCCGCATTTTTGACCAGCCGCGGACGCCGCTACTGGCGCTCGAATACGTTATGTTTCACGAAATGTTGCACCTACAGTTTCCGGTGGATCATAGCAAAGCGCGCCGCTGCGTTCACACCAAGGATTTCAAAGCGGCGGAAAAACAATTTCCCGATTTCAATGAAGCCAAAGCCATGCTAAAGCGCCTTTGAACGCATCAACGCGGCAAACCGCTGCGATACGGTCTCAGGCAGTCATGCTCGATGTAGCTGGAACCAGGGTGCGAAGTTCCACCCGCATCGAATCGAAGAGTTTCACCAATCGGGCCACATCCACGCCGCATACCCCCCAGCTGTAAAGCAGGAGCCGGACTCGCACGCCCAACATCGAGCACGCAAAGGCGATCTGCTGGCGGATAAGCGTTTCTGCCAGTTCCGGCCGATCGCTCTTGCAATGCACCAGTATCAATTTGATAGCCGAGCAGATGCGGGCAAAATCGCATTCGAGACTCTTCAGATAGCCGCGGAAGATCTGCGTTCGCTGAGCGCGAAGCTTTGTCGCCATGCCGGGAGTAAATCCCGGCTGCGAACGTAAGAACTCTATATCGTCGCCATCCAACATGCGGAGCATGGGCCGGTAACGATCAAGCGAAAGATCCTCGATCCATTCGGAGGTGACGGGCAGCTCTCCGCCGAAAGCGACTTTCCTCACGAGATAAGCGAGAACACTGGCTATCCCAGACGCCAGCAATATTGAGAATCCAATCAGCAAATTCATCGCGTAGCTTTTCTTCCAAACCGATCATACAAACTATTCACATCAAACGCAATCGCCCAGCCAGTAGTATTCGCCTTAAATTAGCCAAGGATAATTACCTATTTCCGAGAGGCTTTTAACAGGGTGGCGTTAAGGGTTTCCAATTGATGAAGCGCGTGTTGCTCGTGATGGGAACCGAAGGCCCTAAATGAAGCCTGGACGCGCTCGCCCTTGGGCGTAAGAAAGACCACCCAGGCGAAGATACAAGTCACCGAAAGAAACTCCAGGATTAGGTTAGTGGTGGGCGCTGCCGGAGTGCCGAGGAGGGTGCGTAGGAACATCGCCAGGGCCCCGCCAAAAAAGAATATCGTGTACAGTGCGGAGTGCACCAGAATATTGCGATTGAGACGGACGGGATATCTGCTTAGAAAAAATAGAATCAATAGGAGAAATAGGGCTATGGCGAAGTCAATACCGCGCGCGGTTGCTACCCAGAACCCGACCAGCCGCGTATCAAAGCTCATTCGCGGTTTGATTTTCGGTAGGAGGCTGACAATAGAAATGCTGATCGCTATCGCTACGGCGCCATACATCGCCCACCGTAGCAGCGAATAAATACCACGATGGCGGTTCAGCACCAGCCGGCAAAGTTCCACCACCACAAGCACGTGAAAGGCCCAGGAAATCGGTTCCGTTATAATCCAGAGATCTTCGTAGAGGTAGTCGCCCGGCTTTACGCCGTTCCTAAATATAAGAGGCCAAAGTGAGTTGGGGATGCGGAATACGAAATACCAAAAGAAAATAGGATAGTGACGCCAGAGGCCGGTTACGAACAGCCTGACGGCGAGAAAAACCGCCCCAATGAGCGAAATAAATTGAAGGATATTACTTAAATCGGCGCTCGGCATTTAAAATCGCCAACGATCTTAATTGTAACACCGAGCGCCGTCTGATATTTCCTACAATCTCCCCGATTTTTACCGAACCCAGTTGCATCCGCCATTGCTGCAATCCGGAACCGGATTGTCAGCCAGCGCCACGGTCGACATGAACGAGAGAGCAAGCAAAACCAAAAACACGATCTTTTTCATAGTTTTCGAAGGTCCTTTTCTACAAACAAATAAGTAACAAACTGGAACCATACTAGGCGCACCTACTGCCGGTTAGGGTGTTTGCCGTAAGAATTTTCTAAAAGCAGAACGTTAGAAAAGGTACTAAAGTACCGGCGGGATCCTCGCCGGATTATCCTTATATCTCTTTGGTAGTAAATGACTTACCCTAGTGATGGCTGGCTGGGAAAAAGTGGCGGGAGAAAGCTAAATGGGTAAAAGCCCTTAAATGCGGGTCTTCATATCGCGCGGTAAGGTCCGGCCTAATCGAGCATCGAGAGGCATTGCCACTGCGACCACCTGACCGACGATATCGATCCCCGTTTGCAGTTCGAAGATTTGAGGTTCCTTATGCGAGGCGGGATGAGGCTGGAGCAGCAGGCGCCCCTCGAGAAGAGAGCACCACCCGCACGCATACCCATTGCGATGTTCCAGAAAATAGATCGGCCGATCCATTTCACTCGACCACCCACCCGTTGCAATCTTCCGGCGATTTTCGTCGATGGCCACCAGCGCGCCCGGCTGCAGTATGGGATACATGGACCAATCCTCCAGGCCAATAAATCCGTATCGATACCGGCGCAAATCGAGGCCGTTAAGGCAATTTAGAGGTAGTCTTCCCCAACGGCGGACGACGTGGCTCAGGAAGGTCGTCTTGTTTGGATCGATTTCCACCTCGGGCGGCTGTGGTCCTGTAAATTGGGATTCGTCGGAAAACTGCGAAGACGTGGGTTTCACGCAGCGGCACTCTGAGGGATTCGGATTCCAGTTCGTCCCGCGGCACCCCATACCACCGCAAAACCACTTCGTAATCGAGCCGGTAGATAGCGCAGAGCGTATAGATGCGGAATATGCTGGGCACGGTGCCTTTGTTCTCGATATCGGCGAGGCGGCTGAGCGCAATGATGAACTCGTCGTTACCCCGCCGCGCCGCAATCTGGCGGCTGGCCTGTTCGACGTCGCGAAAGGTCAGATTCAGCTTTTCCCGAACCCGCTTCAGCTTTTCGCCAGGACGGTCCATGATATGATCCTCGGCAGTACGAACGCCTCGAAATTATAGCCCGCGAGAGTCGGGAGTGCAAGAAAAAGCGCTCGGTTTTGTTCCGGAAACGGAACAGAAGAAATCGGGGGTTAAATTTTGGCGTGAAAGTGATTATCGGAATCTCGGGCGCCAGCGGAGCCATCTACGGGTTGCGTCTGCTGGAACGGCTACAGGGTGGCCCAACGTAGAGATTCATCTGATATTGAGCCGGGCTGGAGAGAAGACTTTATACCTTGAAACAGGGAAACTCGCTGCCGACGCCAAAAAAATGGCCGACTCGTCGTATCCGGAGGAAGATATTGCCTGCCGCCTGGCGAGCGGTTCTTATCCTGTCGACGCCATGGTGATTGCGCCGTGCTCGATTCATACGATGTCCGCCATCGCCAACGGAATCAGCTCCAACCTCCTGGTGCGCGCGGCCGACGTGATCCTCAAAGAGCGCCGCAAGCTGATTTTCATGGTTAGAGAGAGCCCGTTCCATCTCGGACATCTAAGAAATATGACGGCATTGGCGGAAATGGGCGCGATTATCGCTCCGCCAATTCCCGGCTTTTATAATAATCCGCAGACGATAATGGAAATCGTGGATCATAGCGTGGATCGCGTGCTCGATCTATTGGGATTGCCCGACGAATGCGTGCGTCGCTGGCAGGGTTCGCGCCCATGAAAAAGGCGCACGAATTGCCCATTGCATTTCAAGGCGAGCGTGGCGCTTTCAGCGAGGAGGCTGCGCGAAAACTGGCGGGACGAAGACCGAAGTCCTTCCTTGCACTCGCTTCGAGGATGTTTTTAGGGCGTTGGAACAGGGACGCGCCGCCGGCGCGGCAGTGCCCATCGAAAACACCTTGGCGGGTTCGGTACATGAGAATTATGATCATTTGGTCAATTTCGAGTTTCCCATCGTGGCGAAACCAGCGTTCGGATCGTTCACAATTTAATGGTTCCAAAAGGCGTAGGATTTTCCAAAATAAAACATGTATTTTCGCACCCCGTAGCGCTAAATCAATGTCTGGATTTCTTCGCGAAAAATCCTCAAATTGAGCGGATTCCTTTTTATGACACCGCTGGAAGCGCCAAAATGGTGATGGAAGAAGGACTAACTGATGCCGCTGCAATCGCTTCGGAGGTCGCCGCCAGATCTACGGAGCGCGAATCTTGCGCCGCTCAATTGAAAGCGATCGCCAGAATTTCACGCGATTTTTCTTATTACGCACGCCCCGGCATGCCCGCCTCAATCCCATCGAACGGCAAAGGCTCAGTGGAAGACCTCGCTGGTCTTCAGTACCCGTAATGCGCCCGGGGCTTTATTCCGTGCGTTGAGCGCCCTCGCCCTGCGCGATCTAAACTTAACGAAGATCGAATCGCGCCCTTTGCGCGGAAAACCCTGGGAATATCTTTTCTATGTGGATTTTCTCGGACGTACGGACGAGCCAGCGGCGATCAATGCGCTAAACCATTTGCGGGAAATCGCCGATTTCCTGCGCGTGCTCGGCTGTTATCCCAAGGGCGCGTAGTTCCACTGTTCATCGCCGACGCAGCTTTTCCAGTTCCCGAATCGCATCCGCGAACTGCCCAGGCGAATAGATCTGAAACACGCGCCCTTTCAGGCTGGATAGCGCGCTCGAAATCATGTCAGGAATGGCAGGCTGTGGCCGTCCCGCGAAGGTGCGGTACTGAAAGTAATAAAATCGCATCCCTCCAGGCGCCCCTCGATCGTCGAAGCCGGCAGCTTGTCGATGTAACGCGCCGCGGGTCCAAGGAAAACCACGGCATCCGACGGTTTGGGGGACGCGGTCTCCTTGCCGATCAGCGAGGTCAGTAAGTCTACGGCCCCGGTCCGGTTCTGCAATGTCTTGACGTCAATCGTCTCGAGCTCCAGACGATTCAGCGCTTGTGCGACCGCGCCCATGGATTTCAGCGTAAAATCGTCGCTGCCGTAAATTACGCGCTGCTTATCGAAGTTGAAAACCTCCAACCGCACCGACGTCGGTTGCCCACGCTCCAACAACGCCGAGAGGCTGGAGAGCAGCAGGATGCGGTCATAGGCGCGCAAATGCAGCCGCCGGGGGCTGGCCGGCGCCGCGTGCAACAAGATGGTGAGCCGGAACGGAGGCGCATCGGCGGGCGGCGATAGCTCCGGAGGAAGACCCGTGCCGCCGAAATCGGCGACGGTCTGCGGTGGAATTAACGGCGCCACGTGCCGTTCGCCAAAGCTCAGCTTGGCCTCGATTTTCCATTGCTTCCGGCAGACACGGCCTTCGTCATCGAACAGCGCCCAATCCACTTTGTATCGTCCGGCGCCCACCAGGAAGCCGCCGAAGGTGTCGCTGACCACCGTAGTCAGCGGGACTTCGGGAAGCCGCACCCTCGCTGCCAGCCAAACCGGCGTGCCGTTCTGCGGCGTGACTCGGGTGACGATTACCCAGCCGTGGTCTGGCCCGAAATATTGCGCCATGGGCACCCCAACCGAATAACCGGTTTGAAAGCGGAAGTTGAAATCGAGGCTCGGCTTCAGGGGCGTCACCTCGCATCGCAATGGTTGGTCGCCGGGCTGCGGAGCCAGATCGCGAACCGAAGTAGGCAGCCGGTCGGGGTCGATCAGCGTCTGTGCCCACAGAGCCGGCGCTACGATAAGGCCGGCAATGAGGACGCCGCGCATACTCACTTCAGAGTGTACGTGAGCCCGGTCGTTAATTGGAATGAATTCTTCTTGAAGCCAAGAGGCGGATTGTTCAAGAAATTGTCTGAGATTGCGGTGGTGAAGCCCAGCCGCCTGAAGACCGGGACGGAGACTGAAGCGCCCCCCACTGCGGAATAGGCGTCGAGGTTCGTCCAGGTAGGCGTAAAGGCAATATCCTGCAGGAAAAGAATGCCGCGGGCGCTCTTGTGGGTAAACGTCTCGACGAAGTTCGACCCCAGCAGGCTGTGATTGTTCCCGGGCGCCTGGAATTCCTGTTTGATGAAAGTCATGCTGCCCTTGAAATCGAGCGTCTCGTTGGCCTTCTTCACGGCGGTATAACCCACGCCGCCACCGGTATTGGTTTGCAGGTCGAGGCCTTGCGAGAAGTTGTGATCGAAGGCAGCTCCCCCGAAGACGTAGAGATCCTTGCCCCGGAAATATTCGTCACGTTCAAAATCGGCGTGGTAAATCGACGTCTTGATCTTGGGCGTGCCAGGCTGGGTGATCAAGCCATCGGCCGCGCTGAAATCGATCAGCGTGCGGTTGCGCAGACTGAGCCAATTTTCAGCGGGAACCGCGCGGATGAGGGCGATGCCGCCGGTGAAGGTCCGGGCCTGTTGCGTGGCCTCAATGATGGACGCGCCACCGGTGACCTCCCCTTTCCAATCCTCAAAAAAGCTCGGATTGTGGAACAGAACGTTCTGGAAAGTGGCTTCATCCACCACATAGGCCGCATCACTGACGGGAACTCTCTGCGGCGGCGCCCCAGGCGCCGGTTCTACAAGCATAGTCTGATCCGTCACGGCTACCGCGCCCTTTGGCAAGCCCGAGATATCGGTGCGGCGCGTGAGTTTTACGCCCTTGCCCACCACGACATAGCGCTCCGGCGCATGCAGTTCCTTGACCTTGGCCCAAGCGATGGTCAACTCGCCGAGACCGTCGCTCTTGAAGACGACATTGCCGCCGGAAGAGCGGACGAAGTGGCCGATGAGCCTTTCGCCGCTGGAGAGCGTAAGCGTATCGGGCTCCGATTTAGGAGCGGTTGCGGTCTGGCCGTAAGCGAGTGCGGCACATGCGAGAACAAGTGCGATAGGCCTCCCGGCCTGTCGATGCGCCGAAGGCGCAGGCGTTTTCAGTTGCATAGGGACTCTACGTCCCGGCGAAGGTGGCGTCCGTGCCAATCTCGCCGGTGGGTTTTTAATCTACCAGAGTAACGGACGGCGATGACCGCCGTCCCCTCGAAGACGCCTTAAGCCTTTTGCGACCCTGGTGGCTCGGCCCTACGATGTGAACACTCCCCAATAGGTTGCGCCGCGGAAAGAGAGGGTCGCGGCGATCGGAGCCATGCCCGCCGGCAAGGCACCATGCTCGGCCCTCACACGCCCCAGCAGTAATCTTCGACGGCCTTCTCGATCGAGCTGATCTTTCTCCGTCAGTCGCATCAGTTCCAGCCGGATGGCATCGACCAGCGCCGTCCAACTCGCTTCGATCACGTTGTCGGAGACGCCGGCCGTGGTCCAGCTCTTGCGATGGTCGGACCATTCGATCAGCACGCGCACCTTCGCCGCGGTGCCCTGGTGCGAATCGAGCACGCGAACTTTGTAGTCCGTCAGGACGCACGTCGGCGATCTGCGGATACAGCTTGCTGCAGGCACTTGCGCAGGCAGAGATGCAGCGCGTTGAACGGACCGTGGCCCGTGGCGGTGGCGGAATGCACGCCATCCTGTGCGCGCAGCGTGACGGTCGCGGTGGTGCGCGACGGGCCGCCTCCCGGCGGCGCGCGTCGACACCTCGTAACTATCGACCTCGAAGAAGTGCAGCCCGGGATGCAGCGCCTCGCGCACCAACAGCTCGAAGGTTCCTTCGGCGGCTTCCAGTTCGTAGCCCTCGAACTCCATCTGCTTGATGCGCTCGAGCAACTCGCGGCGCGCATCTTCCGAAAGCCGGTCGGCCGAGGCCATGCTGCTTGAGCTTGTAGATGACATTGCCGCGGCCGGATGAGATCGCTCACTAGCACGCGCTGCCGGTTGCCCACGGCTTCCGGCGCAATGTGCTCGTAAGTCGCCGAATCCTTCAAAACGGCGCTCACGTGCACGCCGCCCTTGTGCGCGAAGGCGCTCTTGCCGACGAACGGCTGGTCGTTGCGCAGCGGCAGATTGGCGATTTCGGCGATGAAGCGGCACACGCGAGGTCAGGCTGGCGAGCTTCTCCGGCCCAATGGTGGTGTGGCCCAGCTTCAATTCCAGATTGGCGATCACGGACGCGAGATTGGCGTTGCCGCAGCGCTCGCCATATCCGTTCATGCAGCCTTGCACGTGCGTCGCGCCGGCTTCCACGGCGGCGATGGTATTAGCCACGGCGACGCCCGAATCGTTATGCGTGTGGATTCCCAGGATGCCGTCGAATCGCTTGCGCACTTCGGCGAACGCATCCGACCAATTTGCCGGTGAGCGTTCCGCCGTTGGTATCGCAGAGGCAAAGTACGTCCGCGCCCGCCGACGTTGGCGGCTTCGAGAGTCTTCAAAGCGTAATCGGGGTTGGCGAAATAGCCGTCGAAGAAGTGCTCGGCGTCGTAGACCACTTCCTTGCCGTGCTCCTTGAGATATCTCACGGTCTCAGAGATCAGCATCAGGTTCTCTTCTTCGGCTGATGCCGAGCGCGCGCTTCACGTGCAGATCCCAGGTCTTACCGAAGATGGAGACTACCGGCGTCCCGGCTTCGATCAAGCGCTTGCACATTGCGGTCTTCCTCGACCGGGTTCTTGGCGAAGCGCGTGGACCCAAAGGCGGTGAGCTCGCGCATGCTTGAGGCGCAGTCCGGCCGCGCGCTGGAAAAACTCTTTGTCCTTCGGGATTGGAGCCCGGCCATCCGCCCTCGATGTAATCGATGCCCAGCTCGTCCAGCTTCTGTGCGATGACGAGTCTTATCGTCGGCGGAGAAGGAGACGGATTCGCCCTGCGTTCCGTCGCGTAGAGTGGTATCGAATGTCGAGATTTTCATAGCAGCCAACTTCTATTAGCCGCCGATGAACGCAGATAAACGCCGATAAGCAAAAGGCTGTTTTTATTGGTGCTTATCTACGTTCATCGACGGCTGATTTCTTCAAGCTTACGCCGTGGCCTCTTGCGGCACGCCGGCTTCTTTTCTCTTCTTCAGGAACGTCATCATCTCGCGCAATTCGCGGCCGACCACTTCGATCGGCTGATTGCGCGCCGCTTCGCGCATCGCCAGGAACTTCTGGCGTCCGGCCTTGTTCTCGCCGATCCATTGGCGCGCGAATTCGCCGGACTGAATCTCGCTGAGAATCTTCTTCATTTCGGCGCGTGTCTCCGCGTTCACCACGCGCGGTCCGCGCGTGTAATCGCCATATTCGGCCGTATCCGAAACCGAATAGCGCATGTAACTCAGGCCGCCTTCATAGATCAGATCGACAATCAGCTTCAGTTCATGCAGACACTCGAAGTATGCGATCTCGGGAGCGTATCCGGCTTCGGTCAACGTTTCAAACCCTGCGCGGATCAGCTCGCTGACTCCGCCGCACAGCACGGCCTGTTCGCCGAATAAGATCGCTTTCCGTCTCTTCGCGGAAAGTGGTCTCGATCACGCCCGCCTTCAGGCATCCGAGCGCCAACGCATAGGCGAGCGCGTTCGGCAGCGCCTTGCCCGAGGCGTCCTGGTGAATCGCCACCAGCGCGGGGACTCCCACGCCTTCCGTGTAAAGCTCGCGCACGCGATGGCCGGGGGCTTTGGGCGCGACCATGGAGACATCCACGCCCTCCGGCGCCGCGATCTGCTTGAAATGAATATTGAAGCCGTGCGCGAACATGAGCGTCTTGCCCGGCTTCATGTGCGGCGCGATGTCTTTGTTATAGAGATCGGCCTGAATGTGATCGCTCACCAGGATCATGATCACGTCGGCGGCCTTCGCGGCATCGGCGGTGGTCATTACCTTGAGCCCGGCGGCCTCGGCCTTCGCCCAGGACTTGCTGCCGGGATACAAGGCCGACGATCACATCCGCGCCGGAATCGCGCAGGTTGAGCGAATGCGCATGGCCCTGGCTGCCGTAGCCGATGATGGCGACCTTGCGGCCCTGTAAGTGTTCGAGACTTCCGTCTTTTTCGTAAAAGCGATTAGGCATTGATCTTCTCCTGCCGGATAGCCACGGTTTCGGACCGCGTAGGAACCGGCGGCTGCAAACGCAGCTTTTTGGTTTCGAGCGCAATGGCGAGCGAGCCGGACCGCGTGACATCGATCTCGCCGTAGCTGCGCATCACATCGATAAATTCGTCGAGCTTTTCGGGGTCGCCGGTCACTTCGATGGCGAAGCCCTCGGTGGAGGAATCGACCACGCGTCCGCCGAAGATCTCGGCTTCTTTCAGCACGGCCGTGCGCGTCTCCTGCGGCATGCGGATGCGCACCAGCACCAGCTCGCGGATTACAGACGGCGATTCGGTCAGGTCGGTCGCCTGCAGCACGTTGACCAGCTTGTTCATCTGCTTGATGACCTGCTGGCGCTGGTTGGCTTCCACATCCACTGCGATGGTCATGCGCGAAAGCTCGGGATCGAGCGTGCGCGCAACCGTGAGGCTCTCGATGTTGTAGCCGCGCTGCGTCAGCAGGCCGGTGACGCGCATCAGGGCGCCGGGTTTGTTTTCGAGTTGTACAGAGATGACTTGCAGCATATTTATAATCCCGTCCTTATAATCCCGCCTCCGCCTTTGGCGGATCGACAGGCCCAGGAGGCCTATCGCACTAACGCGACACCACTGGCTCAGACACCGGTTGCGGCGGCCCGAGAACCATTTCGTTGATAGCGCCGCCCGCGGGCACCATGGGGAAGACGTTTTCCATCGGCGACACCTTCACGTTGAGCAGGTAAGGTCCTGGCTCAGCGACCGCCTCTTCCATCGCCGACGCTAGTTCCCAAGGCTTTTCGATCGTGCGGCCCTTGAACCCATAGGCCGCCGCAAGCTTCGCGGCATCCGGGAAGCAATCCAGTTCCACCGAGCTCAGACGGTTGTTGTAGAACAGCGTCTGCCACTGCCGCACCATGCCGAGATAGCCATTGTTCATCACGATGATCTTGATCGGCAGGCCGCTGCTCACGATGGTGGCGAGTTCGGGAATGGACATCTGAAATCCGCCGTCGCCGACGAGTGCAAACACCAGCTTCTCGGGCCGCGCGAATTGCGCGCCGATCGCGCCCGGCAATGCCGAATCCCATCGATCCAAGTCCGCCGGAGTTGAGCCAAAGCCGCGGCTCGTTGAAGCGAATCAGCTGCGCGGCCCACATCTGGTGCTGGCCCACGTCCGAACTGACAATGGCATGTCCGCCGGAGAGCCGGTCGATTTCCGCCATCAGATGCTGCGGCTTGATCTCGCGATTCGGAGGTGGGCCTCATCGTACGGGTGCTGCTCTTTCCATTCGCGGATCTGCGACCACCATGCGCTGACGCGGGCGGTTGGCGGCTATGGGCTGCTCCGCGAGCAGGTTGATTCAGCTTCGCGAGCACGCGCTTGACATCGCCCACAATCGGCACATCGGGCTGCGCGGTTCTTGCCGATTTCCGCGGGGTCGATATCCACATGGATCACTTTGGCGTGCGGCGCAAAGGCGGCCAGACGGCCGGTTACGCGATCGTCGAAGCGCGTGCCCAGCGCGATCAGCAGGTCGCATTGGTCAGCGCCATGTTGGCGGCATAGCTGCCGTGCATGCCCGGCATGCTGATGAAGTTCGGATGGTCGGCAGGAAGCGCGCCCGAAACCCATGAGCGTAGTCACGGCGGGCACGTCCGCCTTTTCAGCGAACTCGCGCAGCTCTGCCGAGGCGCTCCAGCGGCGAGGATGCCGCCGCCCGCATAGATCAGCGGACGTTCCGCTTCCGTCACCAACTGCGCGGCGCGGCGGATCTGGCCGGTGTGGCCTTCGGTGAAGACTTTGTAGCCGGGCAAATGAATCGACGTAACCGGCGTATAGTGCCCCTGCGCCTGAAACACATCCTTCGGGATATCGACCAGCACCGGACCGGGCCGGCCGCTCGAGGCGAGATAAAACGCCTCGTGGATGGTCTGCGGCAGATCTTCCAGCTTCTTGACCAGATAGTTGTGCTTGGTGCAGGAGCGCGTAGATGCCGAACGTGTCGGCCTCCTGGAAGGCGTCGCTGCCGATCAGCTTGGTCGAAACCTGGCCGGTGAGGGCGACGATCGGGAATGGAATCCATCATGGCGTCGACCAATCCGGTAGTCAGGTTGGTTGCGCCCGGACCCGGAGGTGGCGCAGCAGACGCCCGGCTTGCCTGTGGCGCGCGCATATCCGCCGGCGGCGAAGGCGGCGTTCTCTTCGTGCCGCACCAGCACGTGGCGGATGTGGTGCTCGTAGAGCACGTCGTAAAACGGAAGGGTGACGCCGCCGGGATAGCCGAACATGCAATCGACTCCCTCCCGCACCAGGCACTCCAGCAGCATCTTGGCGCCGCTCATCAGCGTCGAAATAGGTTCTTGCCTTACGGGTTCTCTCATGGCGTTTCTCTTATCGATCGCAGCTCAAATTCAGCTCATAAAAAACAAAAGGCCACCGGCGGGTTTGGTTCGCCCCGCCGATGGCCCTCTGGAACTTTTGTGTTCCGTTCGGCCTACGCGGGGCCGGTTACGATAACCGGGAGAATAATAATGCCTACAGGAATCGCATGGAGGATCCGGTTGGATATGCGAATTGTAGGCTGAAGTAGACATCGAACTACGAGACTTCAGAATAGCCTACAAGTTTTGTAAATGCAAGAGGGCAACTCTATTAATTGTTTTAATAGAGTTATTGTTTGGGCTTCCGTCCGCGGCTTGAACCCCTTGGCTTCGGGCACACGTGCAGCGGCATGAGCGTGTCTTTTTTTCAATTGGAGCGCAGACTGGACGCCTACGCCGCTTAAAACCGCTTCGAGCAACGTCAGGCGGCGATCTTGACGGGCTTTTTCGGCTCCTGGAAGCGCTTTTTGGCTTCGCGGAGGTCGCGGCGGCGGAGGAGCAGGCGGCCGATATCAGCGGCTGAAAAATCAAATCTGGAGAGCGATACAAAATGCGACGGCTCGGCTTCTTCGCCCCTGCTTTCCGCTAGCTGGCAAAGGAGATCGACTTCCTCAAGGATCTGTTCGAGATCGGCTTTGCGACCGGCCTGGAGGATGCGGATCTCGGCCATGTTCTTCTCGAAGCGGCGCTGTATGCGGCCTTCGTACGTTCCGAGGAGCTGCAGGTTTCCGCCTTTGGAGATCCAGACGCGGGCTTGCGCGAGGGCCGTATCCACTTCGCCGTTTCCGGAAGTGACTTCATCGGGCTGAGTGATTCCGTCGGCAAAAATCCCCGACTCAAGGCAAGCCGCATGGTTAAGGCGCCAGCGGTCATTGGCCACGGCCTGAACCAGGTCCGTTTCCACGGGGCCGCGGGGCGCGAAGGATTGATGATAGCCCCGGCAGTGTTTTTCGTAGGCGATGCGGTCGGCCTCGGTCAGGAGAATGATTTGCCCAGTCAGACCGTGCCGGTATGCTGAAAGCGCTCTGCGGTCCCGAGGCTTCTGGGCCCAGGGTGTTTCTTTTTCGGTTTCTTGAGTTTCGATAGGCGGAAACATAATTTTTTCCCGATTTGAGTTTAGCGGGCGAGGGTACGGGCAACGGGGCGGTTAGCGGTGAAAAGGCTTGTAAGTGGCTGTGGGGATTGGGGTGACTTTTTTTTGCAAGTCTTGTGACTCGCAAAAAGCGTATGTCGGGGTATTCAGCCTTTTGGCGCGGTCCGGACGAGTGGAAGCTTAGCACGCAATGCGGTTGACTGAGGTCAAGACTGTCGGCCGAACACTTCCAGGTGAATTCGGTCAGGCGGGATTGCCCGTGAGGCGTTCCACGAGGAGTTCTTTCGGCGTGGTAAACCCCTCGTCTCACAGAACCGGATCTGCCTTGTCGCCGTTCTCTCCGAGTCGCGCGTAGTCGAGCCAGAGCACTCGCGTGCGGGCCCGGACAGGTCGGCAAACACTACGCGAAAAGCGAAGATCTATCGGTCAGAACGCCGGAGCCGGGACCAGGGGCCGGGACAAATTCCGAGTGGGGGACAAACCGTCAAAAACGGCGTTGGGTCGGAATGGCAGGCAGGAAACATCCCCGAGTTTCTGCAACAGAGTTTTGCAACACGGGCCAACGCCAGCAACGGTGCTGCGGCAGCCGGCTGCCTTTTGCCACATGCGGAAGCCAATGTTTACAGGGCTTTCGGCAATGATGCAAAACTTACCCTTTGTAGGACGGTACGGGGGATCATGAATTACCCTCATGGGCTATAGGCCATGCCCAACAATACATGTGAACACTGCGGCGGTTCACAACTCATTAGCGGCCTCACTGTTTCTGCTTCTGGTGGTCAGGGTGACGTACGTCCCGGCCTCCTCTGCAAAGCGAAAAAGAAGCGCTTTTTCGGATGGTCCTGGGAAAGGGAGAAACGGGAGACCCCTTTTTCTGACCTGTGCACCTCTTGCGGCACTGTAAAACGTTGATACGTGAAAGACCCGAAACGTGACTGGGTCGTATAACTTTCACGGTTTCAACCGGGAGTGTCCCCGGCCCAATGGGCGCAAAGGACCTTTGTGCAACGTGATTGTGTCCACTTGGGCCGATAACGTGCGTTGCTGGTATTTGCCGGTCAGATCCTCCCTCACGGCGAAGGATAGATCACCCTTCGCGACTACGCAACATACGCGCTGCCGCCGGACCTCTCCTTTCCGGCAAGAGGATATTGCAGGCGGGACATCAAGGATGCCCCTGCGTTCTTCACATTGCGTCTTCAGGGACTCTCTTATACGTGCGGTCCCGGCAAACACCCCGTAGAACGAGAAACGGTTGCTATTTTGGGATAAGGGTCGGGATCCATCGGAACATTTGAAAATTCTTTTTGGAGAGAACACACGCGGACCGAGTGGGAGAAAATGTTGGCAGGCGAGCTTTACGATGCTCTGGATTCACACCTCGTATCGGCGCGTAACCGCGCTCGCGACCTTTGCCAGGTGCTGAACGCCACGCGCGAAAGCGACCAGGACCTACGAAGATCCATCTGCGAGCGGCTCTTCGGAAACGGCGGTCAGACCGTTTGGATGCAGCCGCCGTTCTACTGCGATTATGGAACCAACATTGAGCTTGGCGAGCGCGTGTTCTTCAACTTCAACTGCGTTGTGCTCGACGTCTGCCGGGTCACTATTGGGGACTATACGCTGTTCGGACCCGCCGTTCAAATACTGACCCCTTTGCATCCGTTAAACGCCAACCTGCGTCGGAAGCAGGAGTATGGGAAGCCGATCACAGTCGGATCTGATGTGTGGGTAGGAGGCGGAGCACTGATTCTGCCTGGCGTACGGATTGGTTCGAAGACGGTTATCGGCGCAGGTAGCGTCGTCACCCGCGACATTCCTGACGGCGTCTTCGCAGCTGGTAATCCGTGCCGCGTTATACGGGAGATCGGGAACAACGAAGATCAGAAAGCGCCTAACAACCAACTTCCCTGAATGCACACGGTGTTCCGAAAGGAACGGGACACGGCGTTGCCGTGATGTGCGGCGTCCCTGCATCCCCTCAACCCGCGATTAACGGCGAAGCGTTTACTATCGCCACCGAGTGTATCGTTCGGCATTCCCTACTGAGGTCGGCCGCAATCGGTCGCGCCAGAGCCTTTCTCCGTATGGCGCGTCAACCCACCGGAGCACCCTGGCTGCATTTGGCAAGATGACGACTTCACGGAACAGGTGAACGTTTCCGGCGGGCCGGTCACAAGGATCGCCGTTGGTTCAATTGTTCGACTCTCGGGCACTAGCTAGGAATGTACGCTGGTAAAGATACTGCTTCGAGGGATAGTCGCCAATACGATTCCGGCAGCTTTGGGTTGTGGCGCGTTCTGCCACTTCGATCACTACGCTGCACTGCGTTCCGTTGAGCAACGACCCGGGGGAAAGCGATAACTTTGTCCCCACGCCGGAAAGCGAAAGCGGGTCGAGGTATGAAAACACCTCGACCCGCTTTCGAGCCTCCGGATTGATTGTCTTCAGACGATCGAGACCCAGATGAAGTTACTTTGCCTTCTTGTCTGGTTCGGGCATAAAGGTACAGGCCGAAACGGTGAGTTTGGCGGGGGCAACCTTCATCTCCTGCAGGTTGTTTTTGACCAGCATCGCATTGAAGTCGGCGATCTGCTTCCGGGCGTCATCCCAGGCAGTCCGGGTACGGTTCAGGCCGGTGCAGTCCTTTTGCCAAGTCGTGATCTGGGCGGGGGTGGGCGCCATGTCGAGGCCAACCTGCATCATGCTGACCATGGTGTTGAATGCGTTGTTCAACTCGGCGAACGATTGCAGAGCCTTGGGATCGGAAGCTCCCCGCCCGCCACGCCCGCCGCCTCCACCGCCTGGGCCACCGCCCTGCGTGGCACCGCCGATTTTGGTCAGACTAGCCTGAAGTGTTTTGGCCTGATCGGCAAGATCGGCGGGCAGGTTGCCCTTCATCAGAGTTGCAAGCTGGTCCCTCACTGCATTGACTTCCTCATGGCCTTCGAAGCTATGCTCCATCCCTTGCACGGAAAGAAGCGTGAGCTTGTTCTGACTCCGAAGGGCAGTCATGAGCGCAGGACTCTCGCCGGCGCGCGGATCGTTCACGACGGTGACGTCGCGCGCATAGACCTGCCCGTCGACGATCAGCTTGAGTGTATAAACGCCGGGAATCACCTGCGGCCCATGCGGACCGGGGGTGGCGGAGCCCTCCACCATGTTCATCTGATTCTCGAGGTCGTGCCGCAGCGCGGGCGGGTCCTCATACTGCAGGTTCCAGTTGACGCGGTTGAGACCAACATGCGTCGACAGCATGCGAGTCTCGGGAGCGGCCAGCCAGTAGTGGGGATACGCCGCGCCCTCGATGGGCGGCGGCGGGGTGCTGGACATGGCGCGGACCAGATTGCCCTTCGCATCGAAGACCTGGAGTTGGATGGGTCCGTTCGGCTCGTGGCTGAGGTAGTAATCCACGATCGCGCCGTAAGGCACATTGGGCGCATGGGGGACTTCGGTGGAGAAGGGTTGATCCCAGTTGCTGTTGATGCGTGCCCGAATGGCCTCCTCGGGCTTGAAGAGATACACGGACGAGGCGCCGATGGCTTGGGCGTTGGCTGCGATCTGGCGCAGTGGCGTGATGTCGTCGAGAACCCAGAAGCCGCGGCCGTAGGTGCAGATCACCAGGTCGTTCTCGTGGTGATCGGTGTGGACCTCGAGGCTGCGGATGGAGGTCGTAGGCAGGTTCTGGCGCAGCGACTGCCAGTGATCGCCATTATCGAAGCTGACATACACCGTGGTCTCGGATCCGGCGAAGAGCAAGCCCGGCTGCGCGGGATCTGCCCGCAGACCGTTGATCCAGCTTCCGGTGCGCTCGTCGCGGGGCAGGCCGTTAACGATACTGGTCCACGTCTTGCCCGCGTCGGTGGTGCGCCAGATGAGGGGGACGTCGGCGTTCATATCGGGGGGCAACGTTTGGCCGCGCCCGCCGGCAATGCGGCCGGTGACGAAGGCGGTATTGACGTCGCCGCCTGCCTCGATGGTGTTGACGTTGGTGTGGGGCGGAAGGTCCGCGATGCTGACGTTCGTCCATGTTTTGCCGTGATCCATGGTGTTGTAGATCTGTCCGTTGCTGCTGACCGTCCAGATGACGCCGCGTTTGGCCCTTGATATGGAGAAGTCGCTGATCGAGGGTTGGGGCGCGGGCGGTCCACCACCCGCCCCCGGAGCTGGCGCCTCAGGCTGTCCCGCGGCCGGCGGCGCGGGGGTCGGTTGCGGAGGCTGTGGGGGCGGTGGCGGCTCCGGCGGGGCAGTGCCGCAGGCCACCTGGGGTTTGCCCTTAGGCGTGGTCAGATCGGGGCTCGCGGCAGTAAAGGAATGGGCGCCGTCGTGCGTGACCATAAGGCACTGGTAGGCAACGTAGAAAGCGCTGGGATCGAACGCGAGGTCGAATTTTTTCTCGAAATCGCGCCCGGCGCGGTATTTGTCTGCATCGGCTCCGAAGTTGGGCGCGACGTTCTCCCACTGGCCGGTGGTCATATCAATCTTGATGAGGCCGCTGCCGCCGCCTCCCGGACCATATCCAACGCCATAGATGATGTTCGGATTTTTAGGATCGGGCGTATCGACGCCGAATTCGGACGACGGCAGCGGGCTCCAGTCCGTGAAATTCACCTGTCCCCAGTTGCCGCGGCTCGAGATCATGACGGAGCCTGTGTCCTGCTGCGCGCCCATGATGTGGTAGGGATATGCGCTGTCGGTGGCTACGTGGTAGATCTGCGAAATGACCTCGGTGTACCAAAGGCTCCAGGTGCGGCCGCCGTCGAGGGTGACGCTGGCTCCCTGGTCGGATCCGACCAGCATGCGGTGGCCGTCCGTGGGATCGATCCAGAGCTTGTGGTAGTCCTCGCCGCCGGGCGCGCCCTTAAAGGGCTGGAAGGTGGCGCCCCCATCGGTGGAGCGGTACATCGCGGTGCTCATGGTGTAGACAATGTCTGGATTCTGCGAGTCCACGAACACGCCGCTGCTGTAAGCGCCCTGGCCGTTGCTGATCCGCGTGTCCTTTCCGGCCATGTGCTGCCAGGTGGCGCCGCCATCGTTGGAGCGATAAAGTCCCGAGCCCTGTTCAATGGTATTGCCGACGATGTACATGCGCTGGCCTTTGGTGTGCATCGCGACGGCGAGCGCAACGCGGCCCGGGAAGGGTGGAATCTTGATCTCGGTCCAAGTCTTACCCTCATCTGTCGACTTGAACACCAGGGGCGGCTTGCTTTTCGCCCCGCGATTGGCGGCGCCGCCACCGCCACCGGCGCCGCCGGTTCCCTGGGTGGCGGCCAGCATCACACTGGGGTCGTCGTATGCGTACTGAAGATCGCGCGCGCCGTCATAGTCGGCGGGCTTGAGGACGTTGGTCCAGGTCTTCCCGCCGTCGGTGGAGCGGTAGACGCCGCCGCCGTGGCGGGCGGTATCGCCGAGCGCGGAGGCGAGCACCAGATCGGCATCGGCGGGATCGACAACGATGCTGGTGATCTTTACTGTGTCTTCGAGGCCAATGTGCTGCCAAGTCTTGCCGGCATCAGCCGACTTCCACATGCCGTTGCCGAGGCTGCCCTGAATGGGGTCGCCTGCGCCCGCATACACGATATCGGGATTGGAGGGAGCGACCTGGATGGCTCCTACACTATCGATGCTCTTCTCCTGGTCGAGCACGGGGAACCAGGTGACGCCGGCGCTAGTCGTTTTCCAGATGCCGCCCATCGGCGTGCCAACATAGAACACCCCCGGTTGGCCTACGACACCGGTGACGGAGGCAATTCGTCCGCCATGGAAAGGCCCCACGTTTCGCCAGTTGAGGCCCGCATAGAGATCGGGCTTGATCTGCGCCGTTGCAGTGAAAGCTGATGCTAATATGCTCGAAACAACAAGCACCGAATATGCCGTCCGCGACACTCGCGTCATGATGTAAAAACCCTCGTGAGAATCCTCATCGTCATTGGGCAGTATACAACGGGGTGGAAGGGGCTATTACCGCGGCAGCAAGCTGATCTACGCGGAGCGGACGCGGAACGGCTTGAGTATTCGGGCATCGGAGACAGACTGCTGTGTCCCGCCTGTAAGCTACGAAGGGTCAGATGAGCTCGATATCCGGTGCTTATCGTCGATGCACAATACCTGTGTCCCTATCGTCGGCCACTTGGAGAATGCCCCTGCAAGGCGTTCGAGGGGGCTTCGGCCGCAACAGTGCACGGCTTTCGTCAAGCATGGGGCATGGTCCGTCGTGTCATCATATCGTCCTATGGATCTGTGGACCTTGAGTGATCTCTGTACGCCATGGTGCATTCACGTGGCGGCAACGTTGCGAATCGCCGATCACATTGAAGCAGGCGTCTCCGATGTTGCGGACTTAGCCGCTGCCGCCGGCGCCGATCGCGATTCGTTGTATCGCGTCCTACGGCACCTCGTGGGCAAGGGCGTCTTCGAAGAACCGGAGCGCGGACGCTTTGCGCTTAACGAAACCGCGCGCGGGCTTTTGGGAGAGTCGGGCCGCATCGGCTTCGATCTCGAAGGAATCGGCGGACGCATGGCCTATGCCTGGGGCACCATGCTCTCCGCTGTCCGGACCGGCAAGCCCGCCTATCACGAAGCCTTCGGTCGCGGCTTCTGGGACGACCTGGATGCACATCCTAATATCGCGGCCAGCTTCGATGCGCTCATGGGCGTGGCCGGTCACGGAACTCCAGATCCCGGGGTCCTGGTCGATTCCTCGGACTGGAGTTCGATTCGCACGGTGGTCGATGTCGGCGGCGGCGCCGGCGCGCTGTTGGCGGAAATCCTGCGCGCCCGTCCTCATGTTCGCGGAACGCTGGTCGATCTTCCACGGCCTGCCGCCCGGGCGGTTGAAACCTTCGCAGCAGCGGGCGTCGCCGATCGTGTAACCGTCGCACCGCAGAGCTTTTTCGATCCGCTGCCTGCGGGAGCCGATCTCTATATCTTGAAAAGCGTTCTCGGCGATTGGCCGGATCGCGAGGCGACAGCCATACTGAGACGCTGCGCAGAAGCGGCGCGACCTGCGGGACGGGTGGTCGCCTTCACCAAATCGACGCCAGGGGAGGAGGCGTCGCCCGAGTTGTTGATGATGGTGCTGGTCGGCGGCAGGGACCGGACGTTCGAGGAATTTCGCGAATTGGCGCGCGAAGCGGGCCTTGAGGTAACCGCGGCGGGCCGGCAGGCTTCGGGGCGTGGCATCGTTGAATGCCGTCCTATGTAAGTTACATCGCGCAAGTCCATTGGGGCGGGTTCGCCCGCGGTAAACGGCGCCGCGCGAGCAACAGGAAGTAGCCGGGCGGCGCCATGGCCCAATCATGCCCTGCGCCGGCCGCTGCTTCCGCCGCCGCCCGATAGCGATCCGGCATAAAGAAGTCCATCAGCGGATGCGCGCGCACCACATCCATCATTTGCGCGGGCGTCGCGGCCACAATCAGGCGCGCCAATGGTTCGCTGGAATCGATACCCCATTGCCGCAGGATTGCGCGGAAGTGCGACTCCCACTTGCCGAAATCGTCGAATTGCCCGGCGCTCATGGTAATGCCCATGCTAGGGAAATCCATCGTAAGTTGTCCGCCGGACATGCTGTCGCTTACTAGCGCGTAGCGCAAATTCGCGAGTGGGAGTGTGGAAGCGTATAAGTCGTCGGCTAAGTCGACTACTACTAACTCGTTCCCGCGCGCCATGCGGCAGTAGTCTTGCAGGGGGCACGCCGCAGGTTGAATCGTTCCCGCGGCGAACGACAGTCCCCACGGCGCGGCGGGCATGGCGAGCTTCATCGCCAACGAGGCGCTGAGCAGGGCTGCGGTCCACCATCCCGACCGGTTGGGCAGGGGCGCGTACACGGCGGCGGCCACGGCCATGGGCGCCAGGCACGGAATGAGATAGGTCCCGTTGCGATACTGCCAAATGAAGACCGCGGCAAGCATCGGCGCGAGCCAGCACGCCACTAGGGTGGCCTCGGCGGAGCGCTTGCGCAGTTCGGCGAACCATCCGGGCAGCGCGGTGAGAGCGAGGGACAGCAGCACAGGGTCCATCCACACCAGCCGCTTAAGATAAAACAGCGCATGGTTCTCTTCGGTAGTCTGCGGCGGCGCGCCCGCTCCAAAGCTGAAGATTTCGAGCCCGAAGTGCTCAGCGAAGAACCAGCGTGTGTGAACGACAGCCTGATAGGCGTACCACGGCAGCACGAAGAGAGCGGCGGCCGCGATCACGGCCAGGGCGCGGCGCACGGTGGGACGGCGCCGCGCTGGCGCAAAGACGCAATAGAGCGCAAAAGCCAACGCGAGCGGCGCGGCGGCGATTCCCTTGGTGAGCACCGCGGCGGCGAAAGAGACGGCGAAGCCCCAGAACGCCGCCCTTGATTCGAGCCAGGGATCCGCAAACAAGCAATACATCGCGGCGATCTCGAACGCCGCGAGCAGCCCATCGGTAAGCACCATCGAGGCTGGGACCATCCACAGCCGGTTTGACAGCAGCAGAGCTACGGCAAAAGCTCCCGCTTGCCACGCGCGCATCTCGGCTGCGAAGAGGAATAGAAGTCCGAGCCCGAGCGCGGCGATCAAGATCATGGGCAGCCGCAATGCGATCCGCGACACGCCCAGCAACTTCGCTGAGATGCCGGCCAGCCAGATGGCAAGCGGCGGCTTGTAGAGAGCGAATCGATCTAGGAAACGAGGCGTAAGCCAATCGCCGCGCTGAGCCATGCGAATCGCGCTGTGCGAATAGAGGGCCTCGTCCTGCGCCGAGATTTTCGCCACCGGGTCGAGGTAATCGCCCGCGAGCCCCACGCGCGCGGCCCGAATGAAGAGGACGGCAAATGCGATCAGGACGACGGCCACGAATGCCTGGCGCATGACTTCAGACGATAGCACGCACTCCGGTCAAAACTCGGCGGCGCCTTCCGGTTCACTATCACGCAGAAGATGTTTCGTACGGCATTTCGATCCACGGATGCATCGCAGCGTCCGATCGACGATATAAGGCGCGCGCTATGGGAACAGCCGCAGGGAGCGGCCTTGACCATGAAGTGATCAGGCTACGTAGCGTTCCGCGGACAACAGCCGCTTTGCGATTTCGCGGCGCATGGCAACTGCGTCCACCGGATCGTATTTCACAAAGCGCCGCAGCATGGCGAGGCTCATGCGCAGCGAATCGCCCTCCGAGCTCGCCGCAAGCACATTGCGCGCAGCGAACTCGATGCGCGACATCGCGTCGCGCAGAAATACCGCGCAGAACTCGCGCCCGGCGCCGTTCTTCGCGACGCGCAGCAGCGCCGATTCCATCGCAAAAACTTCCATCACGATATCGGCGATCGACATGAGGACTTCCTGCTGCTTCTCCAGTTCGAGCGCAAATTTCCGATACGCGATGCCCATCGCCAACAGGGCGATATTCTTGGCGTTAGCGACCAGGGCGGCTTCGCCCTCCGCCGCAGACGGGCTGAGGGCCTGTCCCACCACTTTTTGCGCGGCCGCCACCAGCGCCAGTTGCCCGCGCGCGGCGCGTTTCAGCAGCATGCCGGTAATCAGCAGGCGATTGATCTCGTTAGTGCCTTCGAAGATTCGGTTGATCCGCGAATCGCAATAGGCGCGCTCCACGGCATAATCCTGGTGGTAGCCATAGCCGCCGTGAATCTGCACGCCCTCATCCACCACGTAATCGAGCATCTCCGATGCGTAAACTTTGACGATGGAGCACTCCACCGCGTACTCTTCAATCGTCTTTAGCGACTCTTCCGGCGCGATCAGCCCCACCGTGCGCCACACCATCGATTCCGTGGCGAAAATGCGGATCGCCATTTCCGCCAGCTTGTGTTGAATGGCGCCGAACGCGGCGATCGGCGACCCGAACGCCTTACGCTCCTTCGCGTATTTCAGAGCAACGGCGAGCACGTTCTTCGCGCCGCCGAGTGCAAACGGTCCGAGCTTCAGCCGGCCAATATTCAAAATGTTGAACGCGATAATGTGCCCGCGCCCGATCTCGCCGAGCACGTTCTCCACCGGCACACGCACATTGTCGAAATAGACCGCCGTGGTGGAGCTCCCCTTGATGCCCATCTTCTTTTCTTCGGCGCCGCTGGTCACGCCGCCGAAAGCGCGTTCCACCAAAAATGCCGTGAACTGTTCGCCGCCGATTTTCGCGAACACGGTGAAGAGATCGGCCGCGCCCCCATTGGTGATCCACATCTTCTGGCCGTTGAGGACGTAATGCGTTCCGTCAGCGCTTAAATCGGCCCGTGTTCGGGCGGCCAGAGCGTCCGATCCGGCATGCGGCTCGGTCAGCGCATAGGCCGCGACCATCTCCGCGGTCGCGAGCTTTGGCAGGTACTTGCGCTTCTGCTCCTCGGTTCCGAAGAAGACCAGCGGCAGCGTGCCAATGCCCGTGTGCGCGCCGTGCCAGGCGGCATAAGATCCATCGCGCGCCACGTGTTCCGCCACCACCATCGCCGAGGCGAGGTCGAGTTCCAGGCCGCCGTAGGCTTCCGGTATGGCCATCGACGTCAGGCCCAGTTCCGCCGATTTGCGTAGTGCGCGCACGGCCGCTCCGGGTTCCTGATGTTGAATCGCATCGAGATGCGGTATGACTTCGTTCGCCCAAAACTCGTCGGCAGTTCGCGCAATGGCGAGATGCTCGGGACTGAGATCTTCCGCAGTGAAGACGGAGGCCGGGGTCGCGCTCCTCGATGAGGAACGAGCCGCCCTTTATTGCAGGCATTCGAATATCCCGGCTGCGCCCTGTCCGCCGCCCACGCACATGGTGACCAAACCGTAGCGCGACTTGCGCCGCTCCATTTCGCGCAAAATCGTCGCCGTAAGTTTGGCGCCGGTGCATCCCAGCGGATGGCCCAGAGCGATGGCGCCGCCGTTCAGGTTCGTCCTTTCGAGATCGAGCCCCGCCTCGCGAATCACCGCCAGCGCCTGCACCGCGAACGCCTCGTTCAATTCAATCACGCCGATATCGTCGAGCTTCAGCCCGGCCATGGCGAGCGCCTTCGGGATCGCCTCCACGGGACCGATCCCCATGATCTCCGGCGCCACGCCGGCCGTGGCATAGCTCACGAAGCGAGCCTTCGGCTTGAGGCCCAATGCGCGCGCCTTTGCTTCGGACATCACCAGCGCCGCCGCCGCGCCATCGCTGGTCTGCGACGCGTTGCCCGCGGTCACTGTGCCGTTGGCGTGGAAGACGGGCTTCAGTTTCGCCAGAGCGTCCAGGGTCGTGTCCGCGCGCGGCCCCTCGTCGGTGCGGAATACCGATTTCTCCTCGCCCGCGGGAGTGGTAGTATCCACCTCTACCGGCAAAATTTCCTCGGCGAACCTGCCCTCTTTTTGCGCCGCCACGGCGTTCTGATGGCTGCGCAACGCAAACGCGTCGGCGTCTTCACGGGTTATGCCATACTTTCGCTGCACACGCTCCGCGGTGAGCCCCATGCTCATGTAGACCTCGGGCCAATGATCGACAAACCAGGGGTTCGGCGCGGGCTTCAATCCGCCGAAAGGAGTCTTGCTCATCGATTCGCTGCCGCCGGCGATGAGGATATCGGCGCCGCCGCTGCGTATACGGTCGGCCGCGAGCGCGATAGCCTGCAATCCCGAGCTGCAAAAACGGTTGATGGTCATGCCGGGGACGGAATCGGGCAATCCCGCGCGAAGAGCTGCCTGCCGCGCCATGTTGTTGCCCGCCTCGCCTTCGGGCATGGCGCAACCCAGGATCACATCCTCTACGCCGTCTTTGGCTTGGGGATAGCGGTCAAGTAGCGCGCGAATCACGGTGGCGGCCAAGATCGTCCGGACGCGCATTCCGCAGCGTGCCGCGCGGGGCCTTTCCAACGGCGGTGCGAAGACAATCGACGATGACGGCTTCAGGCATGGAGGCTCCTCTTTAATTGTAGGATGGAGGCCATTCGATGCGCGCCAGTATCTCGCGCAGCTTCTTGCCTTTCTCACGATGAATCGATTCCACGAATGCGATACGCCCCTCCAGATGGGATCGGAAATGGGCGTGCGCCTCGCGATTCTGACTCTCCGGACCCAGACGCGCGCAGTTGGTGAGCGTCGCTTTGAGCAGGTCGAAATCGCGACGCCGCACGTTGACGCGCTGATTCGTCACCAGGCCCGCCAGATGTTGCCGCACGCTCTGCCGCATGATGCGCGTCTTGTGGTGCTGCACTGCGAAACCCTCTTCCTGCAGCGTCGCCGCCGCGTGAATAGAGAAGCGGTCCACGCGCTGTTCGAACTCTTCGCCGCCGGAGAACGCCAGGTCATCGGCATATCGTGTGTAAGCGGCGCCGGCGGATTCCGCGAGGCCCGTGAGCCGGCAATCGACACGCCGCGCGCAGAGATTGGCGAGTGACGGCGATGTCCGGCCGAGCCCTTTGAGATCGGCGAACCAATCGAGCTCACCGGGCTCAATCCCCAGCCAGCCGGCCAGCGCGCCGGGAGTTTCTATCTCCGGGATGTTCCACGCTCGCGCCGCCTCCACCGACTGCATCCGCGGCGGCTCTTCCACCCACTCCGCAACGGAAATCTCGCGCCGATGTTTTGCGCGCGCCTGCGCCAAGCCCGCGTCCGCTTTCAGAAACGCGGTTACATCGCGATGCCGCGGCCTCGTGCCGCCGCTGAACGCTTCGAGATAGCGTAGCGCCAGCGGTCGCAGCCACCGCCACCGGCGCCCGAGCATGCGGCTGGCGCGACCATACGTGGGCGCGGCTGCCTGCTCGCCGGCGAGAAGGCATCGTGCGAGCGCATCCACAAGCTGGTCCCGCATGGTGAGCAAGGCGGCGGAAATTCCAACGAGTCCCACCCTGCGTGAGCTTCTCTGCGTGGAGCGCAGGCTCGCTCACGCGACGAAATCTCAATCATTCACGATTCCCCGGGGTAACCCCAGAGAGGCCAACCGAACCCGAAAGCCCGAATTGACCAAGCTTGGAAATCCGCCGCCGAGGGGTAGGATAGCAAGTCTTCGACTATTGCCCGTCCGGCGCAGCCGCCGCAATCGGCTTCATGCCCAGCGGCAGAATCGGCCGCGCGCGCTCCACGCGCCACTGCACGCCGCCCGCGGCTTCGCGCTCGGTGTGCGTCACGCGCAGATCGCCTTGCGCCAGATAGTTCAGGTGCACGTAATCGAACGCCAGGCCGGCGGAGGCCATCAGCTTCATGTAATCGCCGTGCGCGGTTTCGTCGGGCGCTTCGGTATAGGCGGCGTCCCAGGTGACATCGGCCGAGAGTCCGGCTACTCCGCCGCTGCCGGGGGTCGCGGCTGCGCCGCCTTCGCCGCGCCGTCTCCGCCTGCCGCGCCACCGCGGCCGCCTCCGCCCGTGCCTTTGAGCCCCATGTAGATGCGGATGCCGTTCACGATCGGCTGGAACATATCCTTCGGCTGCCAGCGCTGGCCGAAGCGTTCATAACGTGCGTTCATGCGGTCTTCGAGCGGCAGCATGCCGGGCACGTTGCGCTCGGCCTCCACGATCTTGTCCTGAATCGCGTACGCCACCACCTTGCTATACGGATGCTGCTCGTCGCGCAGGTAGCCCATGCTGGTGAACCAGCCGCGCGGAATCCACCAGGCGCGCCCGGTGATTCGCGCCCTGGCGGCTCTGCACCCAGCCGCTGTATTCGGAGAATGGCTGCACCCATTCGTGCGAGGGATAGCCGTGCGGATTGAGAAATGCATCGGGCAGCCAGGCGTCGACGAGTTGCTTGCGCGTGCGCGATTCGGGATAGATGGGGTCGGTCTCGGTCTGCCCGGTCGAAACGTCGGCGCTCAGCGCGCCGTGATAGCCGGGATGCAGCATGTTGTCGGGCGTGATCTTGGAGAGATCCACCGAAAGCTGCGCGCCATCGGGATTGTAGATCGGGTGCACCACCACGTTCACCTTCTTCAGCAATTCGCGCTTGCCGGCTTCGGTGACCAGTTCCTCGGCGAGCTTGTCGATGTGGCTGGTGCTCGAAACTTCGTTGGCGTGCTGGCGTCCGGAATAGACGATCGCGGCTTTGAGCGTGGTCTCCTTGGGCCACGAACGCAGCAGCGCGGGCGAGGGCAGCGTGATGTCGGCGGCCCAGAGGTTCTGGCCCAGGTAACTGCGGCCCATCCAGTAAACGTTGACGCCGGGATACTGCGCGAGGCGCGCCAGGATGGCCGCGTTCTCGGCGGGAGAGATCGGCTCGTTCCATTGCACGATGGGGTTGGTCGCGATGGCTTGAAAATCGCGGATCATCGGGCGCGGCGTGGCGGGCGGCGCGACGTTCCAACTCGCGAACTCGCGCGGCGCCGGCGCGTCGAGCTTCGTCTCTCAACTCGAGCGGCAGCTCGAATTCGATCGCCATCTGCTTCAGGTGCGGATACGCCACTTCGTCGCGATAAATGCCGGCGCGGTGCATTTCGTCGAGCCAGTGCAGCATGCCGCGCGCGCGCTCGGCGGAGAAGATGCTGCGATCCACCTGATCCTGGCCTTCCACCTTCAGCCAGTCTTCGTATTTGTCGTTGGCGAAATCGGCGGGCAGAGGCCAGGTCAGCCGCTCGACTCCTTCTTCGCCGGCTTTGACGCGCGCCTGGATCAGGCGCGGCTGAAATTCGCCGGTCAGCGGCGGCAGATTGCGCTCCTGCGTGTGATGCGCGCCCGTGGCATCGGTCCACGAGAGCCGCACCAGCGGATTGGCGGCGGGCTTCCCATAGAACTCGATGTGCACGTGGCCGTCCTTGCCGTCTTCCGAGGGGTGCACGATCGGAATGATGCGGCCGGTGTAGCCGATCGGCCGGCCGGTTTCGAGATCGCCGATCATGCTGATGAAGTTCGTCGGTGGAATAAAACGTGTCTTCCTGCAGCGCTTCGAGCGTGGAGATGCGCTCCTTGTCGAGATCCAGGCTGTAGTCGGGCTCGCTCATGTGGATATCGAGCGTGAGCGAATCGAACGGCGGCAGATACTCGGCGCGCAGTTCGCCCTTCGCCTGCGACATGACGAACTGGTAGACGCGCGGCAGCGTCTTGTTTTGGTAGTGGTCCCAGAACTCTTCGATGTCGGTCTTGATGCGCTCGTTGAGCGCGACCTTGCCGGCGGCTTCGAGATGCACCCAGCCGGTTTCCACCTGCACGTCCTCGTAGCGCGGGACCACGCCGTTGTAGGGCTGCATCACCGTGGAGACTTTGAACTCGCGCGTGAGAATCTCCTTGCCCGCGGCGTCGAAGGCGTGCACGCGATAGGTCGCGCCGCTGGCGGGCGGGTCGATTTCGTTGAGCGTGATCTTATCGAGCGGCACGTTCAGCTTGCGCGCGAGCATCTCATCCACCGGGATAGAGTTCCTGCACCCAGCGCGCCTCGGTGTGCATGGCGCGCATGCCGGTGGGGTCGATATCTTTCGCGAAATCGATCTTGATCGACGCCGCGCCTTTGCCAGCAAGCGCCGGAGCGATCTCATCCATCAGCCAGCTATAGCCTTGCTTGTAGGCGCACAGCACTTCGACGTTCAGCTTGTGCGCGTCCGCGCCGGCCTTGAGCAGCATGTCGCGCAGTTCGGTCTGTAGCTTGCGGCGCTCTTCGGGGCCTTCGCTCACGCGCGCCACCAGCTTCACCTCGTCGCCCGGCGGCGATCTTCGCCGAGCCCCGGCGCACGGCCTCCACGAGCCGCTTGCCTTCCCACGGGATGGTGATGTCTTCGCTGAAGGTCGGCGCGGAGGCATGGAAGGGATAGCCCGGCGCCTCGAAGTGCAGCGCTGGGGTCTGCGCGCAGCAGGCGGTTCCGGCGCGCAGGCTGGCGGCCTTCGACGTCGGCCGCGACGTGCATGCGATCTTGGATTTGCTGGCGCGCGAAATCCGCGAGCTGGGCGTCGGCGAGATCGGTGTAGATTTCGGCTTTGACGTCTCTGGCGCCGGAACCCGCTTCGGCCATCCAATGATCCAGATGATAGAGCGCGGCCGCTGCCTGTCCCGACGCTCGAACGGACGGAGAAGAATTTGTGTAGGTCGTAGCGGATCTCTTCGATGGAGAGATACTGCTTGCCCTGCTCCCAGAGATTGGGGAAATGGTCGGCGAGCGCCGAGATCGCCGCGGCCTGTCCGCGCTCATCGCCGCGCGCGAGGACCGCGGCACGGCGGCCGAAGGCGTTGTCGGCGATGCGCAGCTCGCCTTCACCGGGCGCGAGAGCCGTTTCGGATTCTGCAAAGACGCGGTGTCGTCCGCGCGCAGCTTCTTTTCGGCGTCTTGCGCGAGAGCGGCATCGCCCGCGACGACGGCCTGAGCGCGCACGTCGCGCGTGGCCGCAGTGTCGGCCGGCGATGCGATCGGCAGCGTGATGCCCGTGGTTTCGAGGCCCATGCGCGCGGCGAGGTTGGCCATGGCGATGCCCGCGGCGCCGGCGGGAACGAAGAGGTGCGCGTTGGATGAACCGGGCAGCGGAATGCGTCCGGACGCGCCGAAAAGGCCGCGGCTGGTGTAGAGAGTTGCGAGATCGAGGCGGATGGGTGCGGCGCCAGGGGCGTCGGCTGCCGTTCCGCCTGCTGCAGCGCCGGCCGGCGCGGCCGCCCTGCCTGCAGGCTGCGCCGGCGCAGGTTCAATGGCAGTGGCTGGAGCTTCGGCTTCTCCCAAAAACGCGCGATGCACGCCGGATTTTCCTCGCAGGTAAGTGACGCCGGTGAGACGCCGCGCCAATCTCACTCAGCTTCTTGCCGGCAACGCGCCACTGATACGGCGCCCGGGCGGAGTAAGCATCCGCGGCCGCCATGAGGCCGGCATCGCTCGCACCGATCACCGCTAAGTTTTGGCCAACAACGAAGACGCCGCCTTCGTCGATCCCCAGGGTCACCTTAGGAAGCTGCGTAGCAGGAACTGCGCCTTTGCCGACGTAGATGCGAGGCCCGTTACCCGAGTCCTCATTGGCAGCGACCACCACAGGCGGAGTGAGTCCGGTTGTTCCGTAACCCGAAACGCGCCGCGAAATTCGCGGCGGCGGCATTTTCCGCCGCGGTAGGCTGCGCAGGCACAACAATCCTTCCCGCGATGTAATCCGCGATGCCGTCACCGTTGGTATCCTCGAGCATCCACCCGATAGCGAATGGATCGGCGACCCGCGCCCCCGAATTGGCGGACTGCGGCGTTTGAAAAGCAAACGCGCTGGCTACGGCCAGCGTGAGTAACGGTCGAACGGCTCGCGTCATCGGCGCCCCTCTCGATGGGGATTATTCTATCGTGACGCGAGGGCGGGCACGGTTTGGGGGCGCTGCCACCGGGAAGTTCGACTGAACCTGCATTGGCTAAGCTAGTGGCAGGTTTCGAGAAATTCTCCAGCACCGTGACATTTCTGTAGGATTCACGCTGAGGTTCGCCGGAGGCGGGATTGAATGACTAGTCCAAAAAATAGGTTCGATGGGGTTCTTATATGCGCGCATGGATACAGACGACGGCATTGTTCGGGTGTAGTATCTAACCCACCGGATCACTCAAAATCCATCTTCCGGCAAGGAGAAGACGATGTGCGTTCGAAGTAACCTTCTTGTCACGCTTGTTACACGTGTCGTGATAAGCCTTTGCGTCCTGTGCCAAATCGCTACAGGCGCGACTCTCTGCGTGGCCACCAGGTCGACCACCGCATGTCCCTATACGTCCATTAACGCCGCGGTCAATCCGGCCGCAGCCGGTGATGTGGTACAAGTCACGCAAGGCACTTACCACGAGGATGTCATTATTCGGAAACCGCTGTCGCTCATCGGTGACATCTCCCTCCCCGACGTGTTTATCGATGCCACAGGGCTGGCTAATGGCATCTATGTGGACGGTCTGGACAACGCAGGTCTCTCGGGTGTGACCGTGTCCGGCTTCCAGGTAGAGAACGCGAACTTTGAGGGCATTCTCGTGACCAACGCCTCTCAGGTCACAATCGCGGATAATCATGTCCTGAAGAACAATCTCAACTTGAAAATCAGCAATGACACTTGCCCAAACATTCCTCCGTTTGAGACTAGTGAAGGAGAAGACTGCGGCGAGGGAATTCATCTCACGGGTGTCGATCATTCGGTCGTCGCCAACAATCTCGTAGAGAATAATTCCGGTGGGATATTGTTGACCGATGATACCGGCGCGACTCACGACAATCTGATTTTAGGGAACACGGTTCAGAACAACCCCTTCGATTGTGGAATCACGCTCGCTTCGCATCCCCTTTTCAACGCGAACCCGCCTACGGCGGCAGGAGTCTTTCACAATACGATCACCGGGAATACGTCGCAGAATAACGGATTGCAGTTGCCTGGGGCCGGCGCGGGAGTTGGTCTGTTTGCCCCCGCCCCTTTTAACAAGACCTATGGGAACGTAGTCGTAAACAATACCCTAAAGGGCAACGGCCTGCCAGGTATAGCAATGCACGCCCACGCGCCGGGTGCGACCCTTGCGGACAACATGATCGCGGGCAATCAGATTTTCCGGGAACGGCGCGGATACGGAGGATACGGCGACTCCCGGGCCGACGGGCATCAATGTGTCAGGCGGCGACGACGGGTCCGGCCACCCTCTGGCGGTAATCACGGGAACGATTATTGCGGGTAACACAATCACGAATGAAACGGTTGGCATCGCAGTGAAGACCAACGCCGTGGTTGCCGCGCACTTGAACGATCTCATTGTGTATCCGCAGATCGGCGTCGATAACCTCGATGGCGGTACAGTTGACGCCAGGCTGAACTGGTGGGGTTGTCCGGGCGGGCCGCTCGCCAGGGGATGCTCAGGGATTGCGGGGAGCGGCGTCCTTTTCCTCCCATTCCTGACTCAGCAATTCTAAGCGGAGGAACCGCAAACGAGTTTGCGATTGCGTGGATGCGCCGGGCCCCGAAATTCGGCACATAGTTTGGATAAGGCCCAATTGGGTTTCAGCGCGCATTTGAATGGCGATAATGTGCAACACGATTCGCGCAAACCGTCCCGCCTGCTGGTCGTAACGTCACGAGCACAACAAGCCGGGCACAAGAGCTGTGAAGTCTAGAGAGGGAACTTGAAAATCGCTGGCGTGTAAGGCGGTATCCTCAAAGAGGGAGTCGCGCAGATGGAAATCCAGCTTACACCGGACCAAGGGCGTTTGCTCGCCGTGCCGTCGAGATCGGGCGATTGCACAGCGAAGAAGAGGCCGTAGTGGAAGCGCTCGCCGTTTGGGAAGAGCGCGAGCGGCGTCGCGTAGAGTTTCTAGCGACCTTGGATCGTGCTCGCGCGTCCCTCGCTAGCGGAGAGGGCCGCGAAATCACGAAGGAATCCATGCGGCAGTTGACGGCAGAAGTGATCGCGCGAGGCCGTGCTCGTTTGATCGCTGAATTGGCTGACGCCGAGTAATGGCATATCGTGTAGCGGCCATCGTCGAAGCCGATCTCGACGACATTTGGCTCTAGGTTGCAAAAGAAAGCGGCAGCATGGATGTCGCCACGCGGTTAGTCGACTGGATCACTGACCGCCTCGTTTTCCTCGCCGCCTTCCCTTACGCCGGACGAGCTCGCGATACCGATCTCGGGAAAGGGTCCCGCGGTTTCGCGATGGGCGATTACATCATCGTTTACTGCGTCGAAGGAGAAGACATTCTCATTCTTCGCGCCGTTCATGGCCGCCGAAACCTCGAAGGCCTGTTTGGACAGTGATGCGCTCCGGCGCGGCGAGCGTCTTGACGCGGGCATCGACAAACTAGTCAGCGCAATCGGCGAGTTCATTAGGAAAAATCGATAGCCGTTTGGCGCCATTTACTTCCCGAACTTCCAGACCCGTTCGATGGTCTTGCTCAGCATCCACTCTTTATCGTCCGCATTCAGAAACTTCATATCGTCGCGCACCACCGTCAGCGCCTGTTCGTAGCGCAGCTACGCTCTCGATGATCGGCCAATCCGTCGCCCACATCAGCCGCTCCGGTCCGAACGTCGGCGTGCAGCCGCTTCACATGCTCCTGCGCGTCGAGCCACGGATACGGCTGCTTCGAAAGCGACCACGTGTGCGAGACCTTGACGAAGACTCGTGGATAGCGCTTCAGCGCAATCAGCTTTTCCAGCTCCGCCGGCTGATCGACCGGGCAATCGGCCATGTGATCGATCACGACCGTCAGATCGGGACAGCGCTCGATTAGCGCACCGACTTCCGGCATGCGTCCGATCGGCGCGAGAACGTCATCGGCACTTTCAGTTGCTCGCAGCGCTTCCATAGCGGCGGCATCAGCGGGCCGCGAATCCAATCGCCCGCGCGTTGCCCGCACCGGGACTGAGGCGCACGCCGCGAAAGCCCTGCTCCGTCAAGCGCGAGAGATGGTCGGGCGCGGCGGCGTCCAGCGGATCGACGCGGCAGACGCCCTGGAACGTGCCTGGGTAACGCTTCAGCACGCTCGCCAGATAGCGGTTGTCGTACCGGTAGTGAATCACCTGGATGATCACGGTCTTCGCCACGCCGTTCGCCTTCATCAGTTCGAGCAGCGTTTCGGGCGTGGCGTCGCGCGCCGGGCGGATGCGCTCCTTCGGCGAATGGGAACTGCGGGTCGTGCTTCCAGACGTGTACGTGCGGGTCGATGATGCGGTAATCCGCGGCGGAGAGAGTAGCGGTCATGGCGGCAGCCCCTAGAAATGTGCGGCGCGAGACGTCAGACATAAATCGGTTCCAGCTTATCGACGACATACGCCCCGCATCGTTCGTAACTGGCGCGCGGGCCCTGGCGCGCAATGTCCAGATCGACGCACAGCCAGCCCTTGAACTTCATCGATTTCAGCACGCGGTGGCAGCCGGGGAAGTCGATCTCGCCATCGCCTAGATCGAAGATGTTGTCCTGTAGCTTATCGCTCACGTGACGCGCGTCTTTGTAATCGGCCAGCATCAGGCGGTCTTGATATTTGTCGAGCGTCTTCACCACGTCGATCCCCGCCAGATGAAGATGCGCCGTATCGGGCGAGAGCCAGAAACAGCTTGGGGTCGGTCATCGCCATGCATCGGTCGACTTCGTCGGCGTTCTGCACCATCTGGCCCATGTGGTTGTGCAGGCCGGCGCGGAAGCCCATGTCTCTGGCCAGCGCGCCCAGTTCGTTATAGCATTCGCACGCCTTGTGAAAGCCGTGTCGCCCGAGGCCTGGGTGCGGTTGGGCGAAAAGACCACCAGCTGATCCGCGCCGAATTCCTTAAGGAACGTCATGGCGCGTTTTGGCGTTGGCGAGGACCTCGGCGCGCCGCGCGGGATCGTGCGCCGCTCCGTTGAAGGAGATGGTGATTACGTGCAGGCCGCGCTTGGTGACCTCGTTCTCCATCTGCGGCCTGTGTGATGTTGTAGGTGTTCAGAATCTGCGGAAACTGCGTCACGCGGATGCCGATGAAGCCGGTGTCCTTCATCACGTCCAGAATGTCGGTGAACGGCACGCGCGGAAAGGAGTTCCACAGGTTCGATCCGAGAGCCCATTTGACGTTGCGGTTGGCGGGCAGTTTCGCCGCCGCGCGCGCCAGCGGAAGTGCGAATGCTGAGAGCGCGGCTAACGTAGCGCGTCGAGTCATAGTGGAACGATTATCGCTCCATCACCCGGTCAACGTCAGCTTCGTGTAGGCCACCTGAAAACCAAGGCGTTCGTAGTTACGCTGCGACTGGCTGCCTGGCAGCGTCGATGCCGTAGCCAGGTCGCAGCCTTGAGCGGCGGCCTCGTTGAGACGGGCGGCGATGAGCTCGCTCTGCAGGCCGCGGCGGCGAAAGCTCGGAATGGTTCCATCGGCGCAAAGCGTGGCAAGGCCCTCGCGGATGGCAAGCGCCGCCCCGGCAGCGATTTCGCCCTCCACCGAGGCGAGATAGCAGATAACGCCGGGCGCGCGAAAGAGATCGCGGCCGATATCCATTTCCGCCTCGGTCAATTCGGCTTTTTCGAAGAACCCGTGGCCCAGCGCATGCGCCCACAAGTCGTCTTCTCCGGCAAGCGCGCGCCGCACGCGCGGAGCGAGCACAATCTCGAAAGCGCCCAGGCGCCGCACCAGCACGTTGTTGAACTCCGTGATGCGGTATCCGCGCTCGCCAAGCGCTTCGATGAACGCAGGATCCGCCAGCGGCGAAAGCTCGAACGAAACGCTCGCGCCCCGGCCGCGGAAGAATGCTTCGATGCCAGCCAGCTCGGCCTCGCGCACAGGACCGTTGAGCCCAACGCCCGCCGCATGCGTGAGCGGCGATTCGGCGCCGAGAAAAACCGCGATTCCGCCTCCCGCTTCGAGCACCGCGGAGCCCGGCCGCGAAGCCGCGCAATCCCGCGCGTTCATAGCTTCGGCGCTTTCGATGCGCCGGGCGAGCGCATGATCGGCGAGAATCATAGTAGATATGCCAGTCGAAACTCTGAAACTTACGGTGCGCGGAATGACCTGCGCCAACTGCGCTCGCAGCGTGGAGGAAAGACGCTCGCGAGCGTGCCCGGCGTGACCAAAGCCACCGTCGACCTCGCGGCGGCAGGCGCTACCGTCGAGTATGACACGGAGTTGGTGAAGCCCGAAGCAATCGCCAGCGCGGTTTGCGACCTAGGCTACGAAGCCGCGTGAAGGCATTCGTGAAGACTGCCGGCGAGCGCATCGACCTGCCCGTCTCCGGCATGACTTGCGCGGCCTGCGCGCGCAGCATTGAGCGCAAGCTCGCGCAACTCCGGGAGTGGAACGCGCGCTGGTGAATCTCGCGACCAACACAGCCACAGTGGAGTTCGATTCGGCGCAGACCGGCGTAGCGCAGTTTGTGCGCGCCATCGAAGATTTGGGCTACGGCGTTCCTCCAGGGAGTGCCGCCCGAGCGCCGATTACCGCCGCCGCTGGCTGATGGCGTTGATCTTCGCCGCGCCCGTTGTGCTGCTGGGCATGGCTGCACACCGCGCCCTGGCTCCAACTCGTTCTCACGCTGCCGGTGATGTTCTTTCGGCGCGCCATTTTACACTGCCGCGTGGAACGCGTTGCGGCATCGCTCGGCCAACATGAATTCGCTGATCGCGCTAGGCACGGGCGCGGCGTTTCTCGTATTCGGCGTTCGAGACCATCCGCGGCGGGCACGAAGTCTATTTCGAAGCGGCGGCGTCGATCATCGCTCTTGATCCTCACCGGGCCGCATGCTCGAAGCGCAGGCGCGCGGACGAGCATCCGAAGCCATCCGCAAGTTAATGGACTTGCAGCCGCCGACGGCGCGTGTGTTGCGCGACGGCAGCGAAATTCGAAGTACGCGTGGATGACGTGCATGCCGGGCGATATCGTGGCCGTGCGTCCCGGCGAACGGCTGGCATTGGATGGAACCGTGCACCGAGGGAGAATCGGCTGTGGATGAATCGATGCTCACGGGCGAAAGCATGCCCGTGGAAAAGCGTGCCGGCGCGGCCGTCTTCGCCGGGACCATCAATCGCTCCGGCAGCCTTCCGCTATGCGGCGGCGAAGGCCGGTCGAGGCACGATATTGCAGCGCATGGTCGAGCTGGTCAAGCAGGCGCAGGGTTCCCGCGCGCCGGTCGCGCGGCTGGCGGATGCCGTCAGCGCATGGTTCACTCTTGGCGTTTTGATCGCAGCGGCGCTAACATTCGCCGTGTGGATTTTCTCGCGCTTCATTCGGCGCCGCAATGGAGAACGCGGTTGCCGTGCTCATCATCGCTTGTCCCTGCGCTCTGGGTCTGGCGACGCCGGCGGCGATCATGGTGGCAACGGGACGCGGGGCCTCGCGCGGCATTCTGATCAAGGGCGGCGAAGCGTTGGAAGGCGCTCAGCGCATCGATACGGTGCTGTTCGATAAAACGGGAACCATTACGGAAGGGCGTCCGCGGATGACGCGCATCGCGCCGGCTCCCGGTTTCGATGAGCGCGAACTCCTGCGCCTAGCGGCGTCGGCCGAGCGGCATTCCGAGCACCCTGTGGGCACCGCGATTGTGGAAGCGGCCCGTTATACGAGGCATCGAATTGGACGAGGCGCGGGAGTTCGCCGCCATCGCGGGGCGCGGCGTGCGCGCGATGGTGAATGGGCGGCTAGTGGAGGTTGGGCGCACAGTGACAGTGGACGGCGTTATCGCCGGCATCATCGAAGTGTCCGATGCCATGAAGCCTTCCGCGCCTGTGGCAGTGCAGCGATTGCGCGATATGGGCCTTGACGTGTGGATGATTACCGGAGACCGGCGCGAGACGGCGGAAAGGATCGCGCATGAAGCGGGAATCGAACATATACTCGCCGAGGTGCTTCCCGACGGCAAGGTCGAGGCCGTGAAGAAGCTGCAGTCCGCGGGCAAGCGCGTCGCCATGGTGGGCGACGGCATCAACGACGCCCCGGCGCTGGCGCAAGCGACGCTCGGCATCGCGATGGGAACGGGCACGGATATCGCGATGGAAGCGGGCGGCATCACCCTGATGCGCGGCGACCTGCGCGGCGTTGCGGAGGCCATCGATCTCTCGCGCCGCACCATGCGCGTTATCCGGCAGAATCTCTTTTGGGCGTTCGCCTATAACGCAATCGGGATACCGGTAGCGGCGTTAGGGTTGCTTTCCCCGATGGTGGCCGCCGCTGCAATGGCGCTCTCGAGCGTGACGGTGGTGACGAACAGCCTACGCCTTCGCTAGCGGGTACGCCAGGCTCTCAATCAGCCATTCGCGGTTATTGCGCACATCCGCGGTCAGCCGCGCGCACAGCTCGGCGCGCTGATCGAACAATCGATAACCTTCCGCCGGCCTCAAATAGCCGCGCGCCCGCGGTTCTTCCGCGAAGACCGCCTCCTCGCCTCGTTCCTTCACCATCGCCTCATACCGCGCCCGATTCTCCAGCAGCGCCTTCACCAGGAACGGCATCACGATCGAATAATCCGACTGCATACTCTCGGTAGTCTGCAGGTACGTATCCTTGTCCACCTTGCCCCACGTAACGGCCTCCGCGGGCGGACACGACGAAAGCGATCCATCGGTTACGGGCGCTGTCACAATCTGCACGTCGAAATGGTAACCGCGCACGTTTGGCAACCCAAGCACCTGCCCCAGCGCAGGCTCGGGCTGCAAGTTGTAGTTCTTCGGAACGCCGCCTCCCAAGATCAATGTGCCGAGCGCATGCACGGGGTGATCGAACAATCCCCACCGGTGATAGGCGCAGGCCTCGAAGATTTCCGCGTGCAAATCGAGATCGAAAGCATATTCCGGAAGCAGGCCGGCCTGGCGCATAGCCCAAAGCTTCATCGAATTGAGAAATACGCTCCCGTCGCCCGGGGCGCCGACGAACACTGGAATGGCCAGTCGCCAGCAAGTAGCGAGCAGCCCTGTCTGAACTCCGTTTTGCGCCTCCTGCGCGGCATAAAACTTGCCCAGCAGATAACGCAGCTCGGTGCCCGTCATCTTGCGCTGGAACTCGGGGCGGGCCAGCACAGCGGTGAGAAAGCGATCCTGATCGAGCAGCACGCCTTCGTCGAAGGCCATGTCGGTCACACGAATGGTGCCTTCATCGCGCAGCGCCGCATCATCGGTAAAGATAGGGACTTCGTGAATCGGGCCAGATTTATACGCGTCAAGACTGCGGTGCCCGTCGTGATAGCAAACAGCATCCGTCGTGCTCAGATACGCCACCCACCCCGTTTCGAGCAGCGGCAGCAGCCACGTCTGATGCTGGCCGGATACGGTGACCGGGCCCGAGATGGCGAGCGTGAGCGGGCATCCCATGCCGATGGCGCGGTCGAGAATCTGGTAGATACGGCGTAAGTATGCTCCGCCGAACGCGGGCAGGCAATGCGTGAAGAGTTCGTCGAAAGTGGAACATTCATCCACCCGCCGGACGCGAACGTACCGGCGGGTGGAGTGCGAATCGTGGGGATTATCCTGGGGCATCGGCGGCTTAGGGCTTTGCCGCAGTCGCGGTGATGCGCTCCATCATGCTTTGAAATCCTTGATAGGCTTCCGGCCCACGTGACTCAAGGAATTTGATATACGCGTTGCCGACGGTCTCGAGGTTTTGCCAGGCGTGCGGGTTTTTCGAAGCCTGGCGGAAACCAGGAAGAAAGTGGCGTGCCTTCTCCCAAACCTGAAGCAGTTCGCCCGCCGATTGGAAAAGCAGTTCCTGATTGAGAACGCCCGCCGTAACGAAAGAACAAGCCATTTCCCAATAACCAATCACCATCCGGACGTTAGTATTCTCCTGGCTGCCGAACGGATATTTTTGCATCATTTCTTCAGCGCTGGTTGCGTTGAAGCTAGCCACGAACCACGCGCGCGCCTTGCGAAGGGTTTCCTCTCGCCGGAGCTCGTATAGTTTCAAGATGAGATTAGCGTCGTCGTATGTAGCCTGCACCATGAGCAAATTATAACTGGCGTCCGCGGGCCAACGGCAAAAATCGGGTAAACTTCCGCGTTGCAATTGCGTGAATGGAAGGGCGTGGCGCGGGACCGCGCTAAATTACGCACAATAGAGAGATGCCGATCGAACTCGCCCGCGTAGACGATGCGCGGCGTAACATCGCCGGAATCGCCGTGCGGGCTCCTTTAGTCCGCAGTTATGTCGATGCGCCCGCCGAAATTTATCTCAAACTGGAAAACCTGCAGCCTATCGGATCGTTCAAGATTCGCGGCGCGGCGAACGTGATGGCCCTCACGCCGCGCGCGCAACTCGAACGGGGCGTGCTTACGGCATCGGCTGGAAACATGGCGCAGGGCGTGGCGTTCTGCGCACGCCGCTTGGGCGTGCCGGCCACCGTGGTAACGCCCGATACCGCGCCTGCCACCAAGATCCGCGCCGTGGAACGCCTGGGCGGGCGCGTGATTCAGGTCCCGTTTGCCCAGTGGTGGCGCACGTTCGAAACGCGCGCGTTCGATGGCGTGGATGCGACGTTCATCCATGCCTTCGACGATCTCGACGTGATGGCCGGCAATGGAACCATCGCCCTCGAATTACTAGAGGACTTGCCGGATTTGGATGCCGTCGTCATCCCTTGGGGCGGCGGCGGTCTCTCCTGCGGCATCGCCGCTGTGTTGCGAGCTCGCGCGCCACACGTGCGCATCTACGCCGCCGAAGTGGAGACGGCCGCGCCACTGGCGGCTTCGCTCGCGGCCGGCGAACCGCGCACCGTGGATTACACGCCCTCGTTCGTAGATGGAATCGGCAGCAAAATGGTCTTCGCCAACATGTTTGATCACGCACGCAAGTTGCTCGATGGGTCGCTGGTGGTGACCTTGGACGAAGCGGCGCGCGCGATGAAACTCGCCGCCGAGCGCAACCGCGTCATTGTGGAAGGCGCCTCTGCCTGCGCGATCGCCGCGGCGCTCTCCGGCCGCGCCGGAACGGGAAAAGTGGCCGCAATCATTTCGGGCGGGAATATCGATTTGGATAAGTTCGCCAAGTTAACCGGCGCCGCATAAGCGCGCATGTGGTGGTGCGCGCTCCCTCAAGATACAATGAGCCCTTCCTCATGAAAACCGTCGCAATCGTCGGAACCGGCCTCATCGGCGCTTCATTCGGACTGGCGCTTCGAAAGGCCGGATTCAACGGCGAAATTCTCGGTGTGAGCTCGGAGCGCGCGATCGCCGATGCGGCCGCCGCCGGGGCGATCGATCGCGGCGTCTCGCTCGCGGAAGCCGCGGGCGCCGCCGATTTGATCTTCCTCTCGCAGACCATCGGACGCATCGTCGATACGCTGCGTCATCTCGATCCGCTGGCCAAGCCCGGAGCGCTTGTTACCGATGCCGGCAGCACCAAGTGCGAAATCGTGGATGCCGCCATGCAGCATCTTACGCGCTGCCAGTTCTTGGGCGGCCATCCGATGGCGGGCAAGGAGCGGAGAGGTGCGAAGGAAGCTTCGGCCGATCTTTTCCGCGACCAGATCTGGGTGCTTACGCCGGTCGAGCCCGGCATGATGGATACGGACGCCGCACACCAATTCCGCTATTGGCTGGCCCGCATCGGGGCGCGTGTGGCCATTCTCGATTGCGAGGCGCACGACGCAATAGTCGCGCTCACCTCGCACCTTCCGCAGTTGGCGTCCACCGCTCTCGCGGCGGTGCTGCGAGAAAAACTGGTGGAGGGCCAAGCCGCGATATCCGGTTCGGGGTTGAAGGATATGACGCGCCTCGCGCTCAGCTCTTACGACTTATGGCGCGACATACTAGCGACTAATGCGGAGCGCATCGATGTGGCGCTGGCAGCTTATATTCAGGAGTTGGAACACATCAGAGAGAATCTGCGCACGCGCGAGCTGCAAGAGGAGTTTGCGCGGGCGAGCGAGTTTGCGGGGCGGGTACGGGGGAAGTAGCGCGGCGCTTGTTGATGGCAGAACTGCCTTCGGCCTGCGCGACGGACGGATCGAAGCGCGCCAGCGATGAACTGATTTTACGGCAGCCAACGGACCAAGGTTTCGACCGCGCAGAGCGCTATACTTTACGCTTACAAGCATGAGTACGCTGCAGGCCATTCCCAAGGAAAAACCCGCGCTTAGCGAGCAAGCCGAACTGGCGCGGAAGTGCCTCTACTACATGACCATGATGCGGGAGATGGAAGACCGCATCGAACGAAAACTCTACCGGCAAGGCAAGGTCGTCGGCGGCGTGTACGTGGGGCGTGGGCAGGAAGCGATTCCGGTGGGCACGGGCCTGCATGCGCGCCCGGACGATGTGTTGTTTCCTTCGCATCGCGACATGGCGGTTTTCCTGATCCGTGGCGTAACTCCTGGCGAGATCTTCGCCCAATACATGGGCCGGCAGGGCGGTTTGACGCGCGGACGCGACGGAAACATGCACATGGGCGATTTGAGCCGCAACCTGATCGCGATTATCAGCGCGCTTGCGGCGACGGTGCCCGTGGCGGCCGGCGCGGCGATGGCGCTCAAGTATCGCGGCGTGAAAGGCGCGGCAGCGTTCAGCTATTTCGGCGACGGAGCCACCAGCCGTGGCGATTGGCACGAAGGCGTGAACCTCGCCGCGGTGCAGAAGGCCCCTGTGCTGTTCGTCTGCAACAACAATCAATACGCCTATTCGACGCCGCTGCATTTGCAGATGGCGTGCGCGAATGTAGCCGATCGCGGTCCAGCCTATGGCATCCCGGCCGAAATCGTGGATGGCAACGACGTACTGGCGGTCCATGCCGCGACGGAGCGGGCCCTCGCCCACGTGCGCGGGGGCAACGGCCCCTACCTCCTCGAGTGCAAGACGTTCCGCATGACCGGCCACTCGGCGCATGACGCGGCGCATTACGTGCCGCCGCATCTCTTCGAAGAGTGGGGGAAGCTCGACCCCATCGTGCGCCTGGAGGCGAAGATGATTGAGCGCGAGTGGGCGGACCAGAACGCAATCGATGAGATGCACGCTCGCGTTCGCAACGAGATCGATGAAGCTGTCGCGTGGGCCGAGCAGAGCCCGTTTCCCGATCCCTCTACCCTGCTCGACGGCGTATACGAGAGCCGGTAAACGATGCCCACCACCTACCTGGAAGCGATCCGCGAAGGATTATGGGAAGAGATGGAGCGCGATCCGAACGTCTTCCTGCTGGGTGAAGACATCGGCGTCTACGGCGGCGCCTTCAAAGTGACGGCCGGCTTCTTCGAGCATTTTGGTGAGAAGCGCGTGGTGGATACGCCCATCTCAGAGGGCGCCATCGCGGGCGCGGCGATCGGCGCGAGTTTTGTCGGATTGCGTCCCGTGGCCGAAATGCAGTTCGCCGATTTCATCACCTGTGGCTTCGATCAAATCGTGAACTTCGCCGCAAAATGCCGCTATCGATGGAACGCGCCCGTACCGATTGTCGTGCGCGCGCCCTCGGGCGGCGGGATTCACGGCGGTCCCTTCCATTCGCAGAACCCAGAGATGTGGTTCGTCCGCACGCCGGGTTTGAAAGTGGTGGCGCCGGCGACGGCTTACGACGCGAAGGGCCTGATCAAGGCCGCGATTCGCGATAACGATCCGGTGATATTCTTCGAGCACAAGGGGCTCTACCGGCGCGTCAAAGAGGAGTTGCCCGCCGGCGATTACACCGTGCCGATCGGCAAAGCGAAGATCGCCCGCGAAGGCAAGGACCTCAGCATCATTACATACGGCGCCATGGTTTGGACGGCGCTCGAGGCAGCCGAAATACTGGAACGGGAGGGCGCGTCGGTGGAAGTAGTGGATCTTCGGACGTTGGTTCCGCTGGATCGCGAAGCCGTTTGCGCAAGCGTGAAAAAGACGTCGAAGGTCCTGCTACTGCACGAGGACACGCGAACCGGTGGCATGGCGGGCGAGTTGGCGGCGACCATCAATGAGAGCGTATTCGAATATCTCGACGCGCCGGTAGTGCGGGTCACGGCGCCGGATACGCCCGTGCCCTACAGCCCGCCGCTCGAGGAAGCGTTTCTTCCGAACGCGGCGAAGGTGGTAGACAAGGCCCGCTGGCTGTGGCGGTATTAAATAAACGACCAGAAGTGATTTTTCGCCTTGACCCTGGGAAGCGCTCTGCAGTAGGCTAGCAGCCGCTCCTACTGCGTCAGCCGGAGCGGCGTGGCCCCCGGAATAGACCGTACCCAGGAATTCATCTCCGCTTCGTTCTGCAACAAGTCGTGCAGCGTGGCCTTGCTGAGCACCTGGTCCACAGCCACTTGCACCGCGCGCCACAGCGAGCGGACCGAACAATCCACTGAGCGCGTGCAGATGGCCGCCGAGCCGGCGTGCGAATCGCAGAAGTCGCTCTCGAAGAGCCGCCCGCCGAGGGCGTCCATGACATCGCCGATTACGATTTCGCTCGGCCGCGCGCGCCAGCGTGTAGCCGCCTTCCTTGCCGCGCGCAGCGTTGACGAAACCGCCCTTGCGCAGCACGCGCAGAAGCTTCGCAGTGTAAGCCGGCGAAACGCCTTCGGCTTGGCTCATTTCGGGAATGGTGAGTCCGTGGCCGGCATAGGCAAGGCGGACCAGACAGCGTAAGCCATATTCTTCGTTGGAGCTGAGTTTCATCGCAGCCTCCCGCCGGAGAGGCTGCGAATCGAGATCACATCTTCGATGCCGAGCGCCAGTTTGGCGGCTTCGGACATGCGCGCTTTCGTCCACGGAGGGTCGAACGTCAGTTCGAGTTTTACGCTCGAGACGCCAGGAACCGCGCGCGCCGCGCGTTCCACTTCCGCGGGGAGCGATCCGGCCACCGGGCAATTGGGCGCGGTCAGCGTCATGCGAATGACAGCGGCGCCGGCGTCATCGACGGTGAGATCGTAGATCAAGCCCAACTCGTAGATGTTGACGGGCATCTCCGGGTCGTAGACTTTCTTCAACGCGGCGACGATCTGGTCACGCAAGGTCATTCGGTGCTCGCCGGTTCCGCCTTGTTTTCGAGCGCGGATTTCAGCGTGTGCCAGGCCAGCGTGGCGCATTTCACGCGCGCGGGATAATCGCGCACGCCGCAGAAGACGACCAGCTTGCCGAGATCCTTCGCTGGCCTGGACATCGGTGGTCAGCAGTTCGTGGAACTCATCGAGCAAGTTGCAGCGCCTCGTCGCGCGTCTTGCCCTTGAGGCATTCGGTCATCAGCGAGGCCGACGCGGTGGAGATGGCGCAGCCGGAGCCGACGAAGCTGGCCTCTCGCACCGATGTCGCCATCCATCTTGAGGAAGAGCTTCAGCTTGTCGCCGCACAGCGGGTTGTAGCCGTCGGCCTGGCGGTTGGCGTCCGCCATGGCGTGGAAATTGCGCGGACGCTTACTGTGATCGAGAATGATTTCCTGATACAGATCGTCAACCATCAGGCGAAGACCTCCTTCACTTTGTGAAGCCCGGCGACGAGCGCGTCGATTTCGGCCATGGTGTTGTAGAAAGCGAACGAAGCGCGCGTGGTGGCGGGGATTTGAAGCGGTCCATCACCGGCTGCGCGCAATGGTGGCCGGTGCGCACGGCGATGCCCTGCCGGTCGAGCACCGTGCCGATATCGTGCGGGTGAATGCCTTCCATCACGAAGGAGATGCACGGCCGCTTTTTCGCGCGCCGTGCCGATGATGCGCAGGCCCGGGATGCGCGAGAGCGCTTCCGTGCCGTAGACCAGCAGATCGTGTTCGTAGGCGGCGATGTTTTCGATGCCGATGCGCGTTGACGTAATCGATCGCCGCGCCCAGGCCGATGCCGCCCGCGATATCGGGCGTGCCGGCTTCGAACTTGTAGGGCAGATCGTTGTAAGTGGTCTTTTCGAAGGTGACCGTGCGGATCATGTCGCCGCCGCCCTGATACGGCGGCATGGCTTCGAGCAAGCGCTGCTTTGCCGTAGAGCACGCCGATGCCGGTGGGCCCGAAGAGCTTGTGGCCGGAGAAGGTGTAGAAATCGGCGTCGAGCGCCTGCACGTCGACCTTCATGTGCGGCACGGCCTGCGCGCCATCGACCAGCGCGAGCGCGCCCGCGGCGTGCGCCATCTCGATGATCTTGCCGACCGGATTGATGGTGCCGAGCGCGTTCGAGACGTGGCCGATCGCGACCATGCGCGTGCGCGGGCCGAGCAGCTTCGCGTATTCATCGAGCATCAGCTCGCCGCGATCGTCGATGGGAATGACGCGCAGAATCGCGCCCGTCTCTTCGCACAGCATCTGCCAGGGAACGATGTTGGAGTGGTGCTCCATGGCCGGCGATGATGATTTCATCGCCCGCTTTGACGTTGTGGCGGCCCCAGGTCTGCGTCACCAGGTTGATGCCTTCGGTGGTGCCGCGAACGAAGACGATCTCCTCCGTAGCGCGCGCGTTGAGAAATCGCTTGACCTTGGCGCGCGTTTGTTCGTAGGCTTTGGTGGAGCGCTGGCTCAGCTCATGCACGCCGCGGTGGATGTTGGCGCAATCCACTTCGTAGAACTTGACGATGGCGTCGATGACGGCGCGCGGCTTCTGCGCGGTGGCGGCGTTATCGAGATAAACGAGCGGCTTGCCGTGGATGGTTTGCTTGAGGACGGGGAAATCCTCGCGGATCTTCTCAACGTCGAAAGCGGTCGTGGACCGGGCTAGTTAGCCGTGCTCATGGAATTTCTCAAACAACATGCGTTCCAGCGAATCGCGAAGCGCCGGGATCTTGATGCGGTCTACAATGTCCTGCGCAAAGGCATAGGTCAGCAGGCTGCGCGCCTCGCGCTTGGGGATGCCGCGCGATTGCAGGTAGAACAGCGACTCGGCGTCGAGCTGTCCGATGGTGGCGCCGTGGGTGCAGCGAACGTCGTCGGCGTAGAATCTGCAGCTCGGGCTTGGTGTTGATGACGGCCTCGTCGGAAAGAACCAGGTTCTTGTTGGTCTGCTTGGAATCGGTCTTCTGCGCGTCCTTGCGGACGATGATGCGGCCGTTGAACACGGCGTCGGCCCGGCCGTCGAGGATGCCCTTGTAGAGTTCGTGGCTTGCGCCGTGCGGCTTGGCGTGGTCGAGCACCGTGTGATTATCGATGTGCTGCGTGCCGTTCACGATGTAGAGGCCGTTGAGCGTGGCCTCCGTGCCTTCGGAGAGCACTGCGCCGGCGTCGTTGCGCACGAGCGCGCCGCCCAGCGAGATGGAATGCGAGGAGAAATTGGCGCTGCGTCCGAGCGTAGCTTGCAGCGTGGCGACGTGATAGGCCTCGAGCGATTCCTGCTGGATTTTGTAGTGATCGATCACGGCGCCATCGCCCGCAACGATTTCGGTGACCGCGTTGGTGAAGTATTTGCCCGATGCCGCGGTAGGTCTCCACGATGGTGCAGTGGGCGTGCGGGCCGACTACGATCAGCGTACGCGGGTGATTGGCTTGGCCTTCGGCACTGCATCGTAAGTAATTTCAATGGTCTCCGCATGAACCTTACCGCGCGGAACTTCTACGAAATGGATGCGGTTCAAAAACGCCGTGTTCAGCGCTGTGAAGGGGTTCTCAGGCGAATGCTTACCAAGATGCTGCCGTGCTGCTTCAGGAATGGGCTGACCAAGGGCCTGCCCCGCTTTCCAGGTCGCACGGGCAATGGGTGCAACATTGGTGAAGCGCCATTCCTCGTCGCGGGTGGTAGGGAATCCCAGCTTCGCAAAACGTTCGAATGCGCTGTCGCGCAGGGCTTGAATCCACGGCTCCGCTGCAGGCTGCGCGGTGAATTCGGCGAGCCAGGTACCGGTCTGTTCGGCGGTAGCGGTCATACGCGCGCCATCGCCTCCGCTTCGTCGCGGATGCCGAGCGCGGCGTAGCCGCCGGCTTCCAATTCCAGCGCCAGTTCCTTGCCGCCCGATTTCACGATGCGGCCCTCGGCAAGCACGTGAACGAAATCGGGAACGATCTCGCTGAGCAGGCGCTGATAGTGTGTGACGACAATCATGGCGCGGTCCGCGCTGCGCATTTGATTCACGCCCGCAGCGACCAGTTTCAGGGCATCGATATCGAGGCCGGAATCGGTCTCATCGAGGATGGCGAGGCGCGGTTCGAGCACGGCCATCTGGAAAATCTCATTGCGCTTCTTCTCGCCGCCGGAGAAGCCGGTATTGACCGGGCGGTTGAGCAGCGCCTGATCCATCTTCATGGCCGTCATTTTGTCGCGGACAAGATCGAGGAAATCCATCGCGTCTAGCTCCGGCTGACCATTCGCCTTGCGCACGGTGTTGAGCGCTGCCTTTAGGAAATACATATTGCTGACGCCGGGAATCTCGACCGGATATTGGAAGGCGAGAAAAATCCCTGCCTGGGCGCGCTCTTCGGGGTCGAGTTCGAGAAGGTCCTTGCCATCATAGGTGACGGAGCCTCCCGTAACTTGATAAAGGTCGCGGCCAGCGAGGACTTGGGCGAGCGTGCTCTTCCCTGAGCCGTTAGGGCCCATGATGGCGTGGACCTCGCCAGCGTTGACGGTTAGGGAGATGCCCTTCAGAATTTCACGGTCGCCAACGGTGGCGCGAAGTTCGTTGATTTCGAGTAGTGCCATTCGGTCGATCAGATTCCTTGTAAGCTGTTGTTCTATATCAAGGTTAGCTAATCTATACTTTTAAGTCAAGATTCGTCAGGGAACGGGCGTGGGCGGGGTTTGAACGGAGTGAAAACACGGCCAATTCAATCGAGCCGCTATTCGTGCCGAAGCAACGGGGGGAATTCCCGCCGAGACCAAGCTGGACTTCGCATGATAGCATCCGAATTTACGACCGGTATCGAATCGGTTTTCACTGGGGAAAAAGGACCACGCAATGTCGAAATCATCGACTGCCCGTAAGAAGACGCTGGCGCCTATTCATCCGGGCAAGATACTGCTCGATGACCTGAAGGATGAAGAGATCAGCATCGACTTTCTGGCGCGGGCAACTCGGGTTCCGGCCAACCGGATCAGCCTCATTGTGAACGGCAGACGATCAATCTCGGCCGACACGGCAATGCGCCTGGCGCGGTTCTTTGGGACCACGCCGCAATACTGGATGAACCTGCAAAATCAATACGATCTGGCGTGCGTAGATAAGGCTGCCATCGAGCGCGATGTGTCGCCGCGTGAGTGCCACGGCGCGGGATCACGATTACACCCGCTGTGCCCGGCGCAACGTATACGCCTCGGGCTTCATATTCTCTTTCTCAAACCGCTTCCAATCGTCCGTCACATAAATCAATTTGCCGCTGATGTGATTCGAGCGCTCTGACGCTAAAAACAGCGCAAGCTGAATCTGCTTTTCGGGCGCGATGCCGCCGGTGACGCGAATGTGCTCGGCTTCTTCGACTTCCTTGGGGCCGGCGCGGTCTTCGCCGGCACGCAAGATTTCGTCCGTCATATAGGTATAGGCGCCGCCGGGATCGATGGCGTTTACCTGCACGTTGTGGTCGCGCACCTCGGCGGCAAGGCACTCGGCGAATCGCGCCACGGCAGCCTTCGACGCGGCATAAGCCGAAAAGTTGGGGCGGCCGGAAGCGGCGCCGCTGCCCGAAATCAGGATGATCTTTCCCGAACGCTTCTCCACCATCGGGGGCAGGGCGGCGCGGCACGCGTTTACCACTCCGATCAGGTTCGTCTCTATGGCTTCGTTCCACGCCTTGGGTTTAAGGGAAAGCAAAGGTCCGATGGGCCCGGGGACGCCGGCGGCGGTTATTAAAACGTCGAGTCCGCCGAAACTCGCGCGCGTGCGTTCAACCGCGGAGGTCATTTGGTCGGGTTCGCGCACATCTCCACGGATCTTGAGCGCGACTCCACCGGCTTGCTCGATTTCAAGTTTGGCCAGGTCGAGTTCCACCTCCGTACGCGCGAGCAGAGCTACCCTGGCGCCCGTTTGGGAAAAACCGATAGCGAGACGCTTGCCAATTCCGCGGCCGGCGCCGGTGACCAATACGCGCAAGCCCCCAACGGATTCGGACATTACTGCGCCACCTGGGCGTCGAAAACACGGGTTCCAACCATACCGCTTAGCAGCGTGGCGTCATCTATCTGCATCGTATTGCCCGCGGCGCGCAGATACCATGGGATGCCGCTCTCGGGCGCGACTTGGGGCGAGGGGACGGTGGCTGGCAAAATACGATTATAAATCCGCTGCTCTGTTCATCCGCTCGATCACCGCATCCGTGAACTCCGTGGTGGAGGCCTTCCCCCCAACGTCACCCGTCAGATGTTCGCCCGCCGCATAGACCTCATGCAGCGCCTGCTCCAATCGCGCCGCCGCCTCGCGCTCGCCCAGATGCGCAAGCATCAGCGTTGCCGATTGCATCAGCGCCGTTGGATTCGCCAAACCTTTGCCCGCGATGTCCGGCGCGGTTCCGTGTACGGCTTCAAAGATCGCGTGGTGGTCGCCGATATTCGCCCCCGGCACGATCCCGAGGCCGCCTACCAATCCCGCCGTAAGATCGGAAATGATATCGCCGTAAAGGTTCGGCATCACAAGCACGTCGAACGTTTCCGGCCGGATCACCAGTTGCATGCACGCGTTATCGACGATCAGCTCGTTGTATCGAACGTCGGGAAACCCCGCCGCCACCTCGCGGCAGCACTTCAGGAAAAGGCCGTCGCTCATCTTCATGATGTTGGCTTTATGGATGGCCGACACTTTCTTGCGCCCCTCGCGCCGCGCCCATTCGAAAGCCGCCCGCGCGATACGCATCGACGCATTCTGCGTGATGATCTTGAGGCTCTCCACCACGCCCGGAACAACTTCGTGCTCCAGCCCCGAATACAGATCCTCCGTGTTCTCGCGGAAAATCGCCAGGTCGAGGTCGAGGTCCGAGTATCGCGTCTTCAATCCCGGCAGCATGCGCACGGGACGGAAGTTGACGTATAGCCCCAGCTTCTTCCGCAGCGCGACGTTGATGCTTTGATGTCCGCCGCCGATGGGCGTAGCCGTCGGGCCCTTCAGTCCGACGCGGCTCACTTCGAGCGAGGCATATAGGTCGTCCGGAATCAACGCTCCGTGGATGGCCAGGGCCCGCTCGCCCGCATCGACGCGTTCCCACTCGATGGCTGCGCCCGTCGCTTCAACGGCGCGTGCGGTCGCTTCCGCTACTTCAGGTCCAATTCCATCTCCGGGGATCAGCGTAACCAGTCGTGACACTACTCGATTATAAGTTGCGCTAATCGGCAGCCGCCGTATGAGCGGCCACGCTCCGCGCGAACTCATCTACCGCTGGCCCCAGCCTCTCGAGCGCCGCGGCGAATCGCTCCCCTGATGCTGCGAAGCCGATACGGAAGTGCGCCGGCATGCCGAAGCAATCGCCCGGCGCCAGCAGGATGCGCTGGCGGAGCGCATGTGCGCACAGCGGACGCGCATCGCTTCCATCGGCCATGCTGGGAAACGCCGTCATTCCGCCGCGTGGCGGCGCATAGTGAAACAGGTCGCGCCGATCCGCGAAAAAACCTGCCAGCCGCGCCAGGTTTTCCGACGCGACCTTGCGGGCCCGCGCATAGATGGCTTCGCGCTGCCGCAGGGCCAGCGCGCCCAGGCGCTCCGCCATAGCGCTTCCGCACACAGTGAAATAGCTGCGGGCATTGAGATAGCGCTTGCGGCGCTCCGCATCGGGCTCGACAATCCATCCGATGCGCGTTCCGCTGAGGCAAAGCGCCTTTGAGAAATCGCCAAGAACCGTGGCATGCGGCAGCCGCGCCGCCGTGCGCATCGATCCTTCGTGATAGATCGGATGGTAAACCTGATCGGAAAGAAACTGCACGCCGCGCTCGGCGCAGAAATCGTGCAGACCTTCCATATCCGAATCGCTCAGCGTAGCTCCTGTCGGGTTGTGCGGCGAATTCACCAGGACCAGCCGCGTGTTGGCATCGATCAACCCTCGAATCTCTTCGGCGTCGATGCGGAACCCGTTCTCTCGCCGCAAGACATAGTGCCGCGCCTCCAAGCCGAACGCCTGCGCCATCGCGTCGTTCGCTGGAAATCCAGGGCGAGGCAATACGACGTTTGCGCCCGGCGCCGCCACGTCGGAGAAGATCAGCAACAGCGCTTCCGCCCCGCCCGTCGTGGCTTGCACGTGTTCCGGGTCGCATCCTTCGAGCGATGCGATCGCTTCCCGCAACGCGGGCATGCCGCGCGGACTCACATAGGAAATGGGCGCATCGAGCAGTTCCTCCAGATCGCCGCCCAGTGAGAGCAATTCGCGCAGCGTCCATACCGGACCCGTGCTCGAACCAAGATCGTAGTCAACGGGCGTCGCGGCGTCGTGCTTTTGCTCCAGCCATTCATCCAGCAAAAAACGTGGCAGTTCCATGCTTGAGCATACTATGCAAGGCAAAGGCTTCAATCGGCTATCCTTTATGGGAGAAATGGCGAAAAGAGAAACTGCCGCGGCTGCCGCGCGCGGGCCCATGGAAACGCCGGCAAGGCGCGGAGCGGCCGAGGCCGGATTCGAAAACCCCGAACTGTACATCAATCGCGAGCTAAGCCTGCTTGCCTTCCAGCGGCGAGTACTCGAGGAGGCCGAAGACGAGAGTAATCCGCTTCTGGAGCGCGTGAAGTTCCTCTCCATTCTCGGTTCCAATCTCGATGAGTTTTTCATGGTACGGGTCGCCGGCCTCGCCGCCCAGGTGGAGGCAGGCACGATGGAAGTCGGGCCCGACGGCATGGGTCCGCGGGCGCAATTAATTGCCATTCGCCGGGAACTGAAGCGCCTGCTGAACGAAGCCCGCAAGTGTTTCGATAAGCTGATGCCCGCGCTGGCAACCGAAGACATCTTCGTGCTCGACTATGTCGATCTGAGCGAGACCCAACTTAAGCGCGCCACCAAGTACTTCAATGAGACTGCCTTTCCGGTCTTGACGCCGCTGGCTTTCGATCCGGGACGCCCGTTTCCCCACATCTCGAACCTGAGTCTGAATCTGGCCTTAACCATACGCGACCACTCCGGTCAGGAGAAATTTGCTCGCCTGAAGGTGCCCGATTCCCTGCCGCAACTCGTCCCTCTCTCCCCCGCCGCCAAGCCGAAGGGCAAGCGCGATTCGAAGCCAAAACGTACAGAGCTGGTATGGCTCGAGCAGGTCATCGCAGCCAATCTCCCCGCCCTGTTTCCCGGCATGGAGATCGTCCAGGCGCACCCGTTTCACGTTACGCGCGACGCCGATCTGGCGATTAAGGAACTCGAAGCGGAAGACCTGCTTGAATCCATCGAGGAAGGCGTTAAGCAGCGGCGCTTCGGGAGCGTCATCCGTCTCGTGGTGACGCCGGACATGCCGACATCCATGCTCACGATTCTCATGAATAACCTCGAGATCGGGCCCGCGGAAGTCTACCGGCAGCCGCGCCCTCTCGCGCTGAAGCGTCTCTTCGGACTGTATCAGCTCGACCGCCCCGATTTGAAGTATGCCCCTTTCGTACCCGCAATGCCTTCCGAACTCGCCAACATTGCGGATGACGATGACATGTTCGCCGTGATACGCAACGGCGACGTTTTCCTGCACCACCCATTCGATTCCTTCCAGCCCGTGGTGGAGTTTCTGCGCAAGGCAGCGCGCGACCCTGGCGTGCTTGCAATCAAGATCTGCCTCTACCGCACCGGCCGCAATTCGCCCATCGTCGAGACGCTGCTCGAGGCGATCGAGGAAGATAAGCAAGTCGCCGCGCTGGTGGAGCTGAAGGCGCGATTTGACGAAGAGAGCAACATCGAGTGGGCGAAGGCGCTGGAACGCGCCGGCGCTCACGTGGTTTACGGCCTCATCGGATTGAAGATCCACAGCAAGGTGGCGCTGGTGGTGCGGCGCGAACAGGATCGCATCGCCCGCTACGTTCATCTCTCCACCGGCAACTACAACTCAGTAACCGCCCACCTATATACAGATGTTGGACTGTTCACCGCCGACGAAGATATCGCCGACGACGTGAGCAGCTTATTCAACTACCTGACGGGCTATTCCTACAAATCCGACTATAAAAAGCTGCTTGTCTCGCCGGTGAACGCGCGCCAGAAATTCGAAGCCCTGATCGAGCGCGAAATCAAGCATGCCAAAGCGGGACGGAAGGCCCGCCTGGTTTTCAAGATGAACGCCCTGGCCGATCCGCCGATGATCCGCGCGTTGTACCGTGCGTCCCAAGCGGGAGTCAAGATACAGCTCCTGGTTCGCGGCATCTGCTGCCTGCGTCCCGGCGTACCGGGAGTCAGCGACAACATCGAAGTTTACAGCGTGGTGGGCCGCTTCCTGGAACACAGCCGGCTTTATTACTTTCTCAACGGCGGCGATGAGCAGGTATATATGGGCAGCGCGGATCTTATGCCGCGCAATATAGACCACCGGGTCGAGATCATTACGCCCATTGAAGATCCGGGAATCGTCCGCCACATCCGCGACGAAGTGCTCGCGCTTTACCTTGCGGATACCGCCAAAACACGTCAGATGACGTCCACTGGCGCGTATGTGCGCAAGAAGCCGACAGACGGCAAGAAGGCCGTGAACGCGCAAGAATGGTTATTGAAACACAACGGGAAGCGCGTTCCCGGCAAACAGCCGCGGCCGGCAGCCTGGTCTTAGCCGGCGGCTTTCCTTCTCTAACGACTAATCGAGCTGAAGAGCCAGAATAGCCCGCCTGCCAATAAGATCGATGCCGGCAAGGTAAGCACCCATGCCATTAGCAGGTTTCGCACGGTTGACCACTGCAGGCCAGAGTGGTTCGCGGCCATGGTTCCAGCCACTCCAGAAGAGAGCACGTGTGTCGTACTTACGGGCATGCTTAAGTGGTCGGCGGCTTCGATGGTCAACATCGCCGTAAGTTCCGCCGACAGGCCCTGCGCGTAACTCAGGTGCTGCTTGCCAATCTTTTCGCCCACGGTAACCACGATGCGTTTCCAGCCCACCATGGTGCCCAGGCCAAGCGCCAGCGCCACCGCGACTTTTACCCATGACGGAATGAACTTGGTGGCGCTATCGATATGGCTTTTATAGTTATCCAGAACCGCCCAATCCTCCGGTGAAATTTTAGGGTTGTTGGTTTTCTTGATTAGCCGCAGCGCTTCGCTCGCGACGTACATATTGTTGCGGAAATTCGGCACATCCACCGGCGGCACGTTCTTGAAATCGCCGTAATGTTGCGAGGCGTTGGCCAGGTTGAAGATCTCGCGTTCCAGGCCCACCATCGCGACAGGCGTCATCTCTTTCGTGCGCAGATACTCGGTGACAGCGGCGCGGGGGTCGGCCGTCACTGCATCTTTCGGAACGTACTTGTCAATCACGGAATCCGCCTGGCGCGAGACCGCGACGAAATCCTGCGTTTGAGCCGGAGTGATCGCGTGATTGAGAGCATAGGCCGTGGGAACCGTGCCGATCAGGATCAGCATGATCAGCCCCATCCCCTTCTGCCCGTCGTTTGAACCGTGCGCGAAGCTCACGCCGGTGCACGTGCCGATCAGCATAATGCGGATCCACCATGGTGGCGGTTCCGCACCCTCGGGCGCCTGGTAGAGCGCCGGATTCTTGACGAAGGCCTTCAGGAGCAGAAGGAAAATCGCCGCCACGCCGAACCCGACCACCGGCGAGAGCAGCAGCGTTCGTCCAACGCCCGCTGCCTGTGCCCAATCGACGCCGCTGGTGCCGGTTTTGGCGTTGATTAACTGGTTCGCGAGGCCCACTCCGATGATGGAGCCAACCATGGTGTGCGTGCTAGACGAAGGCAGCCCGAAATACCATGTGCCCAGATTCCAGATGATCGCCGCCGTAAGAAGCGCGAACACCATGTAGAAGCCCGATCCCGAGCCTACCTGAAGAATCAACTCCACCGGCAAGAGAGTGACGATGCTAAAAGCCACCGCGCCCGTGGACGTGAGTACGCCAATGAAATTCCAGACGCCCGACCACACCACCGCGATGTGCGGCTCAAGCGAATGCGTGTAAATCACCGTCGCCACGGCGTTCGCCGTGTCGTGAAATCCATTGACGAATTCGAAGCCGAGCGCGACGAACAGCGCCACGCCTAGCAAAATATATGGATAAATGGAGCCTTCGTGTACACCGGAGAGATCGCTGATTAATTGAGAGCCCGCATAGATAAATCCGACTAGAAGGGCGATTCCAAAGATGACCATCCCGATCTTGCCGGGACCCTTGTTCATCTTTTCTTGCAATACCGATGGGGCTGCTGCGGCGGCTGCCATTTCTTCACCTCGGACTGTGAGTCTACAAAACTCGTGTTACAGCAACATGAACATTGCGTTTATTCGAGTGACTATGAGGTGAACGGTGTTATTCAAAACGGAGGCAGGCGCGGCCCAGATAGATTTCGTCGCCGGGGCGGAGTTTCTCGCCGCGTCGATTGCCGGGCGGCACGTCGATAGGCCGGCCATCGCGGAAGACGCGGGTGCCGAACTCGCTTTCGTCGTCGCACAGGCGGTATTCCCCGTCTTCGAAGCGAATGTGGGCGTGCTTGCGCGAGACGGTAGCGCTAGCTTCGTCCGCGCCTTCTTCGAAGACGATGGTATTGCGCCGGATGACGCGGTGCTCCGAATCCGTCAGTTCCGCCATGCGGCCGATATTCACGCGATGGCCGCAGAGTTCATACTCGCGGTGCTCCGTTTTGCCTTTGACCACAACCAGGCGCACCGCTTTCGGAGACTCAACCTGCGCCGGTTGTGGGGATTTCGGCGGCGCGACGGCATACTCGATCTCGAACGGATTCGGGCCCGTTTCCGTAGTGCGCACCTCAAGAGAGAAATCGCGCGGAAATTCGCAGCCGGCGGCTTCGAGAGCCTCGCGGACGTCGGCTTCCAGCCGCTCGCCAAACGCCGTTTCGAGCATGGCGCGGCGATTGGCGTCGGGCGAGACAATGGTGACGACTACGCGCGCGAAGGGAAACAAGCGTCGGCCGCGCGCCAGCGTTTCGATCTTGGTTTGGATCTCGCCGAGGATGGCGCGGTGCGTCAAGAGCAACTCGTTCGATTCCGCGGCGCCGAAAAGGCGCTCGGTCCATCGCTGGAAGCCGCGCTCGATACTCTTTTCGATTCCGGAAAACAGGTTCATGGCTGGATCAATCCCAGTTTAGCCGCCGCGTCAACGATCACGGCGGCAGCGGGCGCGGCGGCCGTTCCGCCATAGACGCCGTTTTCGACCAGCACGGAAAGCGCGATCTTGCGCGTGGCCGACCCATACGGCGCGAAGCCGATGAACCACGCGTGCGAATCGGCGTCCTGCAATTCGGCGGTGCCAGTCTTGCCGGCCATCGGAACAGTTGCGCCGGCCGCGCGGCGGCCCGTGCCCGACGTCACCACTTCGCGCATGAACTTCGCCAGCGTCTGAGACTGATCCGCACTAATCACCGATTGCGGCGCGTTGGTGCGCGTATTGGTCTCATCGACAATCCAGCGGCCCTCCGGCATCTGCCCGGCGTTGGCAACCGTCGCCGCCACGCGCGCCATTTGGAAGGGCGAGGCAACTACCTGGCCTTGTCCATAGGCCGATTGCGGCAGGAATTTTTTCAGTTGCGCTGCTGTGTTCGGCGATGCCGCGGCGATGCCCAGCAGCGTCGCAGTATCGAGGAGCGGCTGGGCCCCGACATCGTACGTGCCCAGTTGGGCGAAATATGCGTTGCATGAGACCACGATGCCGCGCTCCATGTTCACGGTCCCGTGCGGCGTCTTGTCTTCAATGTCGTCGCGGATGGGACGGTTCCAGCCTTTGATGTAGTTCCCGACGCGACCATCGGGCAGCCGGACGCATTCGTAGGTCTTGTGCGTCAGACCTTGATCCTTACGTAGCGCGGCCATGGCGGTGACTACTTTGAATGTGGAGCCCGGCGGATAGAGCCCGTAGCGCGCACGATCGAGATAGGGGTTGGCTTCAGAGCCAGGCGTCTGATCGGTTGCGGGCAATGGAAAGCTGAGCGCCGCGAGCAGATCGCCGGTTGCCGGGTCCATCACCACCGCCGCGCCCTTGTCGCGGTTCAATTGCTGGAGTTGCTTGCGAAGAATATCGGCGACGCGCACTTCGAGCCGAGCGTCGAGCGACATCTTCACGTTGCGCGGGCGGTCGAGGATTCGCCGCACGGCCGGATTCTGAGGGTCGTAGCGATGGCGCAGCAGCGGAACGAGCTCGCGGTAATCGTAGCGCAGCACGCGCTCGGTGGCGTGTGTTTTCGGATTCTTGACTTCGACCAGAGTCGGACGGTCGTCATAGCCGCGCAGGCGGCGCGCGGAATCGCGCTCTACGAACGACGTGTTGCTCGCGCCCCAGCGCGTGCGCGTGCGGAGGTCGCCCAGGAAATCGAAGAGCAGGCCCCCGAAGGGATAGTGGCGCGATTCGTTGCGCGGACAGGCGCGGTCGATATCGATGCCGAGCTGTTGATAGTCGGAGCGATGCTTTTCGAGTTCGGACCAATCGCTGGTGGCGAGCGGGAGGCCGTTGCGGTCGTAGATGCTGCCCATGGGGATCTCGCGCATCACGAGTTGGAAGCGGGGGTTGTATTGGTAGCGGCGGGCGCCATCGGCCTGTACTACTAGCGTGCCTTGCCCCATGGTGGCGTCGGAGTGGAGGACTTGGATGTAGGCCGCTTTGGCGAGGACGAGTGTTGCGGCGACGGAGAGGATTACGCCGAGGGTGGTGACGGGTAGACGAAATTGCAAGGCCTGCGCACCGGCGGCAAGACTGCCGGCGGCGCCGACCGGGGGAACACCACGTTGAGAGGTGACATGTTGGGAGATCGAGAGGAGGATGGCGATTACGGCGAAGTTGGCCAGCATGGAGGTGCGGCCGTAGCTCAGGAACGGGGTCACTACGCCGGAGAGCGGAAACACGCCTAGCGATCCCGCGGAGATGAGGAGAATCTGGAGGGCGGTGGCGGCCGACAACCCTGCGGCGAGGAAGAATTCGTAGTCGGAACGGGCGCGGAGAGCGATGCGCAGAGCGCGGTAAACGATGAGCGCGTAGATCGCGAATACGGCAGCGACCCCGAGGAATCCCCATTCTTCGCCGAGCGCCGAGAGAATGAGATCGGTGTGCGCGGCTGGAACGATTTGCGGATCGCCCAGGCCGATTCCCATCCCTGCCGTTCCCCCGGTGGCGAATGCCCAAAGCGAGTGCGCCAATTGATCGCCGCCGTGAACCATGTTGTTCCACGGAGAAAGCCACATGGAAACGCGCTCGCCTACCGTGCGAGGCACGCCCAGGATGTATCCCGCGAAGAACCCGGCGGCGACGAGCGCGATGCCAATGATTGGTACAGCAAGGCTACCGCGCGCCAAGCCGTACAGCGCGAGAAACAGACAGGCGAAGACCAGCGCGGGTCCCATATCCCTTTGCAGAAAGAAAAAGGCGATGGAAAGGGCGACACACACCGCGGCGGGCAGCGTGTATTCCACCGGCGGAATATCGAAATGCCGGGTGAGTGCCGCGAGCGAAGGGCGCGTTTCGCGCGCGTGGCGCAGCACATCCCAGGTGTTGGCGAAATAGCCGGCGAGGAAGAAGACCAGCAACAGACGGATGAGTTCTACCGGTTGGAAGCCGAGGAGGTTTACCTTCGCATCGCTGGTTCCCGGCCCCGATCCAAACGCGATCAGCATCGCGGAAAGGACGAAGCTGGCGATCAGTGGAACGAAGCTGAGGTTTCCGAACAGGCGGCGGAAATCGAGACTGGCCAGCACGGCGAGGAGTACGCATCCCATGACCGCGCCCTGGGCAAAATCGACGAAGAGCAGATTGTCGCGCAGCGGATCGCGCAGGCTCACCATCAGGATCAGCCCGATGCCGCAAAGCAGCAGTGCGGCGGGCAAGAGCGACTGGTCGCCTGTAAAACCGCGCACGGCGAGGAAGATGTGCGCGGCAAGAAATGCAGCGAAGAACAACGCGCACCAGAGAAAAAAGGCGCGGCGAAAACGGGCCGCGGTGCGCACGGCCAGGAGCGGCTTCAACTGGCGGAACTGATCGGACGTAAGAAGCGGCGCGGACGCCCGATCTCCGAGCCGGTCACGCAGAGGTTTCAAATTGCGCGCAGCAAGCTCATCGGCGCGGATACGCAACCGCGCCAGGGCGCCGACGTTCGAGAGCGAACCGGTCGCGTAGTAAATCTTCTGGGCCGCGAACACGCGGAGCGCCGTCTCGGGAATCACGGGCGTGAGCACGGGCAACAGATCTTCACGCGCGTTGAGAGCGTTGAGATTGAGCGGCGCGGGAGTGACCGCAAGCATCGGCTGGCGCGATTGATAGACCAGATAGAGTCCGCCGGCAACAAAGGCCGACGCGGCCAACATCCACAGCAGTTCTCTGGTTCGCCACACGCGAACACCGGCGGGAGCGGCTGCCTTGCGCTCGACGGCTCTGCTACGGGTGACGGGCATTATTGGATTTCCTGGAGGCGGGTGGTGACGCTATCGAGACTCAACTGAACGCGCTTGATATTGGCGGCGGCATTGCCGTAGGGCGCAATTTCCTGATAGAGATTGAGTGCGCGGTTATAATCGCTGGCGGCGCGGCCCACCTGTTCTTTTTCCTGGGGCAATCCGCGCACGTTGCGCGAATCCCAAAACAGGCGATCGGCGCGGTCGCGGTAGCCATCCGCGAGTTCCGATTTTTCCCGATTGCCGATTTTATAACCCAAGCGCGCCGCCTGCTGCAAAGCCGCGTCGGCTTTATCGACGTCCTTGAGGCCGTAGATATAAAGGAGCGCCAAACCGAGTTCGGGATCGGGCGTATGCGGTAGAAGCTTTTGCGCCTGGGTGAATTTCTCGGCCGAAACGGTCAACTGTCCGGCATCACGATGGCGTACCCCTTCCATTCGCGCGACGTGGCCCTCGGCCAGGCGCAGGTCGCCACGCGCGGTATCGTCATCGGGGTCCACTTCGAGCGCATGGGCCAGGAGCGTGGCGGCGCGCTGCCAATCCTTTTCGTAAACGATCTGGGTATCGTTGCGGAAGCGCCCGATGGTGAGACTGGCATCGTCGACGAGTTTGCGATCAACGGCGTGGCGCGCGCCGGAAAGAGCCCACGATGTGGGGTCGGACTTCGACAAGTCGCTCCACTTCTCGAAGACCCGGTCCGGATCGGTGAGCTGTTCGGACTTGATTTCACGCTCCAGTTGTTGGGAGCGCCCGCGCAGGCCCAAGTAGCTGTAGATGGACCACGAGCCGTAGAGTAGACACCCTACCGCCAGCACCGCGACTACGCGCGTGAAGGTGGAGAAGGCGCTACGGTTCTTTTTGCCAATGCCGGCCGGTTTGCCGAAGGCGCGTCCCTGGGCGGGAGCGCCGCCCACGGTTTCGGGCTCAGCGCGCGGGACGGTGCGGCGAGTTTCGTCTTCGGAGGAAGGCGGCTGCCATGGAGACGCGCCGGGAGCACGCGCGGTACGGCGCGTGGCATCCGTATCGAGACCGACCGCGCAGGCGAAGAGACCCGCGCCACCGTTGCCGCTGGCGGCGCCGGTGCGAAAAAGGATCAGTTCATTGCCGAATTCGCGCGCCGTGTGGTAGCGAACTGCCGGATCGTTCGCGAGCGCTTTCATCAAAATGCGCCGCAGCGCATCGGGACACGGATCGGGTGCGGGCGGCGGAGGAATGCGGCTGCGAATCATGCGTTCCAGCCGCTCAGTGCTCTCGGCCTGGTAGGGCTGCATACCCGTCACCATCTCGTAGAGCATTACGGCCAGCGACCAGATATCCGACTGCGCGTTCACCTCTCCGGAATCGAGACGCTCGGGCGAGGCATAGGGCACGCTGCCAAATTCGTTGCGCGTCAAGCGCCGCGAAAGCGAGAGCGCCTTGGCGATACCGAAATCGAGGACGCGCACCTCGCCATGCGCATCGATACGAATATTCCGCGGCTTGATGTCGCCGTGTACGATGCCATGAAAGGCACGGCCCTCGGAGAGGGTTTCGAGATTGTGCGCATGATCCAGAGTTTCGGCTACCGCGATGGCGGCATCGGTGGCGAACTCGATTTCGAGAGGACGGCGCCGCATCAGCTCCGCCAGATCCTGGCCATCGATATACTCCATGGCGACGAAGAAGAATCCGTCTAGATCGCCGAATTCGTAGACGCGGACCACGCGGGGATCGATGGCCGCCAGTTGCTGCTGCAAGCCCGCCCCGCGCCGCTCGGCTTCGATGACTTCGCGCGTGTCGGAATCGGCGGCGTGTTCCACCAGCTTGAGCGCCACCTCACGATTCGTCTCGACATCGTGCGCCAGGTAGACATCGGCCATGCCGCCGCGGCCCAATTTGCGCGCGATTTCGTATTTGCCCAGCTTACGGCTGGCGCCGAGAATCATTGTTCCTTGCCTTTCCGGTTGGGGGTTACGGTGGGCGCTCCGCGCGATGGCGCCCGCAAATCGAGTAAGAAGTTGTGTTCGCGCACGGGAGCGAACGGCACGCCGGCTGGCAGTGCGAACGGCGCCTTCTCGAATACGTTGCCGGTCAGAACCGGCCTGGCATCGCCCTGCACCACAATGGCGGTTTTGTCCCGTTGAAAGCTGTTGTGGAAGAGCCAGGGTGCGACCAGACCCTCCATGGAAACGCCAGCGAGCGCACAATCATGGATTGCGTTGGCCGTAAGTTCCGGAGCGCGCGGCCCGGTGATGCGGACGCCGGTCGCGGCGCCCTCGATGTCATTGTTTGTGACGATGACCGACGAATCCACGATCAGAATGCCAACCTCAAGCGGGTTCTGGACATCGGCGGCGATGAGGAAGCCTTCGAAGCGGCCGTGTTGCACCCCGCTCGCTGTCACAGCGGTGTTGTTGCCCGGCGAGGCGATCAAGCGCGCTTCGCGGGCCACGCGGCTGCGCAGCGTAACGCCGCTTTTGAGGAAGACATGCTCGGGGTATTCGCCAGCAAGCACTTCTACCGTGTCCCCATTGCGGGCAGCGGCGAGCGCGGCGGCGATGGAAGGATACGAGCTACCCGCGCCGGCAGTGAGCGTGCGCGGCTCGATGACGACCGGCGGCTTGGGTGGTTGGACGTACACCCAAGCCAGCGCGCCGACGAGGGCCAGGTTGGCGATTACGCTCGCGATCAGCCCCGCTCTTCCGCGCCGCGGTTTGGCCTCGGCCGTTGCGGCCGGCGCCGTGAAGCGCTCGCCTTCGACGATCATGACCGTCACGTTGTCCTTGCCGCCCGCGGCGTTGGCGGTCTCGATGAGCGAGCGCACGGCGGCATCGGGATCGCCCGCGTTGCGCTCGACTGCGCGCAAGATCTCTTCTGACGACACCTGATCGCTGAGGCCATCGCTGCACAGCAGAAGAGCGGTCTCGGCATCGAACGGGAGGCGCTCGATATCGATGAAGTTTGGATCATCGGGGGAGTGCTCTTCCGAACCGACGTCGCGGAAGACTTCATTGCGCCGCGGATGGCGCATCGCTTCGGCCTCGCCGATCTCGCCCGCATCTTCGCGCTCGCCGACGGGAGAGTGGTCGCGCGTAGCTTTGCGGACTTCGCCACGGCGGATGAGATACAGACGCGAATCGCCCACATGGCCGACAAATGCCGTGCCGTTTTCGATCAGCGCCAGCGTGAGCACGCACGCCATGCCATCCCATTCTTTATTGGAGCGCGCGGCCGCGAGGATTTCATTGTTGGCGATGGCGATGGCTTCGCGAATGCGGCGCTCCGGCTCGCCGGTCTGACGCTCGAGGCGGGCGCGGATGCGCTCGACAGCGATGGCTGCGGCCTTTTCGCCAGCGGCATGTCCGCCGATGCCATCGACAACCAGGAAGATGCCGCGGTCGGGATCGAGGTGGAAGGCGTCCTCATTGTTGCGGCGGATACGTCCGGGATCGGTGCGGGCGGCGGATTTGAGGGCGGTCATGAGCATGAGCGCTTAATAGGAGGACGATTCGGGGTGGCGTTTAGTTCGGGGCATCTTTACCATTATCGGATTAGCGGGGGTGTAGTGGGTTTGGGGGCGTCTTTTGACGCCCGTTTGCGGGTTGCACGCCGACGCAGAGCCGCTGAGATAAGCGCGGAGAAACCGAAGGTTTGAGAGGTAATCATGCGGTTCTTGGGCTTGGGTCCTGGGTCCGAGCTGTGCGTTCGCCCGTTATCGATCAAACTTGCTGGGCTCTATGCGGCTTTTTTGAAGCGGTCTGGGTGCTTGATGACTTCCCAGGCGAGGTTGAGGCGGTTTTTGCGGTCACGGACGCGGGCGATTTCGGGAGCTGAGTAGAGGTCGCGCTGGTAGTCGGCGCGGTCCGGCTTCTGCCGCACTAGCCGTTCGGCTATCTCCAGCGACGTCTCATAGAACTGGCGGCCCCGCTCGCCCTCGATGCACCCAGATTTGGCCCCCCGGATCGTTAAATGGGACGCAAATGAGAACTTATAAACTCCCGGATTTCCTCGAGCACTTGATCGATGAAATTTTGCGCGGGGCAAAAGGGCGTACCATCAAAGTACCTCGCTACGGTTCCGGGACCATCAGGGCTTCCATGGTCCTCATCAATGGATTTCCGCCAGCGTTCTGCGTGCGTCCGCCACTCCTCCCGATCCACTAGTCCGGGTTCTGTGAACCAGATGTTCCACGACAATACATTGCCGTTTTGCAGCATGTTACCGGAAATCAGGTTGAAGAGTTTCATCACAAGCGCATTAAAGTAATCCACATCGGAATTTCCCGTCGAATTAATCGGGCCGATCTCCACGGCCAGGTTTGCAGTTGTCCATGCTTCCGGATGCTTGGCAAAATCAGGACTTGCAAATAGTGTGGTTTCACCTCTCAGCACGGGAAACACAGGTTGAGCGGGGCTGCCAGGCAAATGAGTGGTGACAATTATTGCGTGCGCTTTGTCTGCCGGAACGGGGTATCCCGCCCTTTCAATCAGACTCAATAAATCCGAACCTATAGAACTTTTGTGCAGACTCGAACTGAACCATATCGCCCCTGCAACGGTCATGTCAGCCGCCATCTCACGGGTTGTCTCGTCGACCCAGCCCCTTTGTCCTGTAACGGTCACTTCTACATTCATGTACCCGACGTCGCTAATGTATATGCCTTGTTGCGGGCATATGATCGAATACACTCTCCCCTTATCGGTGTAGCCGAGCCTGGAAATGTAGGGAGCAAACATCTGAAAACACCGCTTTGGATGGGCGCTTCCCTTACAGGTTTCCCAACTGAACTCGGGCCACTTCGCGCCCTGCTGGCGTTGGAGTAAATCGATGTTGGCCAGATTACCCAACAGCGGCAAGGATGTAAGGTTAGGATGTGGATACGCAAAAGCGGAGTTTGACTGTTCGAATCCGCCTATCCATCCCGCTGGTACGACAGCCGCATTTCGATTTGTTGTCATTAGTTTTATTTACTCGGTCTGGGAGGCGTCAAAGACGAGGCGCCATTTTTCCCTGATTGGATCGCAGAAAGCATATCACAATATGAGGGGATATGATCCCAACATTCCAGGGTTATTTTATCTGGGCGTTCCTTCTGTGACTTTGTGAGAGTGCTAAATGCGTGGTCGCCGCTCCATGTCGCGCATGCGGCGGCCTGAAATTTCCCCGTTTCGACTCCCCGGTAGCGGCGCGGCTCTTCAACCGGGCATTCGTAAGTCACCGACCATTCGGTTGCGAGCCAGAGTTGCGACATAGGCAAACAGCATCGGGTTTTAGACTTTCTACGCCTGCCGTGCCCGCCTGGAACAACCGCCCGCGGAACTGCGTATCATGGAACGGTCATGCTGGAAGTCATCGGATTGCGCAAGGCATACGGAAGCGTGCTCGCCGTCGACGGAGTTTCCTTGCGCGCCGGCAAGGGAGAGACCATCGGCCTGCTCGGTCCGAATGGCGCAGGCAAGACGACCACGGTATCGATGATCGCGGGCCTGTTGCGTCCGGATTCGGGCGAAGTACGCATCGCCGGACGGACCCTGCGCGGCGATACCGATCCGGTCAAGCGCGCCATCGGCCTGGTTCCCCAGGACATCGGTCTCTACGAGGAGATCTCGGCGCACGAGAACCTGCATCTCTTCGGCGCGCTCTACAACCTGACCGGCGCGGCCCTGAAGCGCGCCATGGATGAGGCTCTGGCGCTAGTCGGGTTGGGCGAGCGCTCGAAAGATCGGGTGAAGGATTTCAGCGGCGGCATGAAGCGGCGCCTGAACCTTGCCGCGGCGCTGCTGCACGATCCGCAACTACTGCTGCTCGATGAACCCACGGTGGGCGTAGACCCGCAAAGCCGCAACGCCATCTTCGATAATCTTGAAACGCTGCGCAAGCGCGGAAAAACGCTGCTCTACACCACGCATTACATGGAAGAAGCGGAGCGCCTGTGCGACCGCCTGGTCATTATCGATCACGGGAAGGTGATCGCCGATGACGATCTGCAAGGGCTGCATCGCATGCTGCCCGTAGCCAATCTGCTCACTGTCGAACTGGCGGATAGCAAAGTGAACGGGCTGCGGGCGGAGGACCTGAAACTGGCGCCGGGGGTGGAATCGGTGGAACTGCGCGGCGCAACTCTGAAAATCGGCATGCGCGATCTTTCCGATTCCGCGGGCGTCTTGCAATGGCTGGCGGAGCGCGGGTATCCAATCCAACACCTGGCCAGCGAGCGCGCGAGTCTCGAGTCCGTGTTTCTCTCGCTCACCGGAAGGAGCCTGCGCGACTGATGCTGACCCCGTTCCTAGCCCTCATGCGCAAAGACCTTCGGCTGTTCTTCGCCGACCGCCGCGCCGTAATGATGAGCGTGGTTGCGCCCATAGTCATCGCCTCGTTCTTCGGCTACATCTTCGGCGGCGGGGCCGGCAACGGCGATGCCAGCCGCATCTCCGTTCTGGTGGCCGATCAGGATGGCAGCGCGTTATCGCGCGACTTGCTGAGCCGGCTGCAGGCGGACGCGGCGCTCGAAGCGAAGCCTTCCACCGCCGAGGGCGCTCGCGATGCGGTCCGCAAAGGCAAAGCAGCGGCGGCTATCGTCATCCCGAAGAACTTCTTCGTAGATCTAGTCACCGCGTTTCTCGGCGGTGGCAAGAAACCCCAGCTCGAACTGGCCTACGACCCGTCGCGCTCCATCGAAATGCGGATGATCGAAGGGATGGTAACGGGCGCCGTGATGGAGGCGTCCGGCAAACATATCTTCCGCGATGGCGGTTTCAAACAGCCATTCGTCGTCAACTCAGACGCCGTGACCTCCGATCCACGGGTCAAATACAACGGCTACGCGCACTCCTTCGGTGGAATGGGCATCCAATTCCTGCTCATGGTAGGCGTCGAGGTCGGAGTAAGCTTGCTGTTGAGGCGGCAGCAGGGCGTGTGGAAGCGTTTGCGCGCGGCCCCGCTCTCTCGCGCCGTTTTGTTGGGCAGTCGCGCCGCCAGTTCGGCGGTCACGTCGATGGGGACTCTCATCATCCTGTTCGCCTTCGCGCGCGTAGTATTTGGCGTGAAGATTCAGGGCAGCATGGCGGGATTCCTGGGAGTTTGCATGGCGTTCTCTCTGATGACCGCGGCCTTCGGCCTTCTCATCGCCGCGGTGGGAAAGACGGCCGAAGCCGCGCGCGGCGTTGCGATTCTCGCCACTCTGTTTATGGTGATGCTGGGCGGCGCCTGGGTTCCGACGTTCGTCTTCCCGCGATGGCTGCAGTCTCTAACGGTGGTCATCCCCACGCGCTGGGCGATGGACGCCCTTGACGCCGTCACCTGGCGCGGCCTCGGCTTTTCCAGCGTCGCGCTTCCCATCGCGCTGCTTCTAGCCAGCGCGCTGGCGTTCGGAGCAGTCGCCGTGATGCGCTTCCAATGGGAAGGGGATTAAGAGGCCCCGGCTGTCTCGTGTGAATCCACGCTCTTCTGTTTCGCCGCCTTTGCCTTAAGGTATCGCTGTTTTTCCGTGCCGTACTTCCAGCGCCAAATCGAAGCCGTTACCACTGCCAGGAAGCACAACTCCACTAGCACCTTCTCGCCATCGAGGAAGTCGGTCGGCAGATCTTTTAGGTTCGGATCGATCAGGGTCCCATGAACAAACATCACCGCGGCCGCGGCATATGCTGTGTAATGCAGTTTCTTCCATGGCCTGTAACGAAGCTGCGGACGGAAGTAAGACGTAATCACCACGAATAGAAAAAGGTAAAGCGTAAGCGCGCCCAGATTGTTGTAGAAGGTCTGATGCGGCGAATTGACGGGAAACAAAACATCGACCAGCCGGAACGGCGTACCCTTTGTGGGCGCGAGCAGCAGAATCGTAGGATGCAGCACCGCCATGCTCAACGCGAGATAGGCGTTCCAGTTATGCAGCTTCCAAAACGGAAACGGTAGCTTGCGATGCGGCCACCAGGTCTGTGGATTGTAATTCACCGAAACAAGAAGGCCCATCAAAATATTCAACGTAAACAGCACCATCGCAATCAGGCCGACGGTGCTGGAGAAATCGACAGACAGAATATCGTCCATACTTCACCCAGGGGTCCTATAGCGGAGGCGAGGTCTTCATTGCCTTTCGCAATTCCGCGATCGTTGCTTCGACAGCTTCCAGCTTCGATGGAATGGCCGCCGAAAGCATCTTCGGTTTGCCATCCGTGATCAGCACGTCGTCTTCGATGCGCACGCCGATCCCCTTGTATTTCTCAAATGCCGGCTTCACCGCGGCGATGAACTTTTCGTTCTCCGGCGTCTTTGGTAGATTGTCGAGCACATCCGGGCGGATGTAGATACCAGGCTCGATAGTCACCGTCATGCCGGGCTGTAATTCCTGGCCGCTCGAGAGATCGTGTACGTTGAGTCCGATGCCGTGGCCTACTCCATGATTGAACCAGATGCGCACTTGCTGGTCGCTATTGGGATCGGTGATAAGGCCCAGTTTGTAGAGCCCTTTCTTGAAGACTTCCGTGACCGCGCCGTTGATTGTATCCGGCTTGTTGCCGCCTTCGGTATGTCCAGGCAGGGCTTGCGCAAAGCCGGCCTGTTGCGCTTCCCACACCAGCCGGTAAATATCCGCCTGCTTCTCGCTGAACTTACCGCTTACAGGAATAGTTCGCGTCACGTCGGCGCTATAACCATCGAATTCCGCTGCGTCATCCATGAGCAGCAGATCGCCGGCCTTCATGCTGTCTTTGTTGGATTCGTAATGCAGCGTGGTGGCATTCACACCCGAAGCGACAATGCACGGATAACCCCAGTGCGCATCGCGGCGGAGGAACGTGAACTCAAACTGCGCCTGGATCTCGAACTCCGGCGTACCGGGCACGCCCAATGCATATGCGCGCTGGAAGCCCTCGGCCGTGATATCCACCGCCTGCTGCACCAGATCGATCTCCCGCGCCGATTTCACCTTGCGCAACGCGCCGAAGATGGGCGTGGGGTTCTTCACTGCGATCGGCGGATTCAGCGCCGCGAGTTTCCCCGCGATCTCCTCTTCCCGCGAATACTCCGCCGCGCGGCCCTGCGAGATCATGTAGACCTGCGCCTCGCGTTTGGCAATCATATCGATTGCCGGCTTGAACTGGGCGTTCCAATCTTCCACCGGCGCCACGGGCGGCGGCGCCATGCCGCGTCCTCCGCCACCTCCCCTGCCGCCGCGTCCACTGCGCCCCGTGTTTTCCGGCATGAAGACGCTCTTGGCATCGGGCATCAACGTTGCAAGGAACTGCGGCAGCAAGCGCGCGTCCCAAACCGTGTCGATTCCCGAAATCTTGCGCGCCTCATCGGACAGAAGAATGTGGCCGGTCCAACTCTCTTGCGAAGGATTTGACGGCGCCATGAAGAGGATCTCTTTATATTGCGCCACGCCGGGAATCATCACCAGTGCGTTGCCGGTCTGGGCGATCCCCGTGAGGTAGAAGAAATTGTTCTCCTGCCGGTAACGGCCAATCGACGTCGCCCGCGTAGTTGCGCGGCTCGGCCGCGTAGAGAATCAGAATGCCTTTATCGCCGATCTGCTCGGCCATCACTTTACGGCGCGCGGCGAGATCGGCCACCCGGCCGGCATCGCGCGAAGCCGGCGGCGGTGGCGCCACCTTCCAAAGTTTGGCGTCGGCCGCATACAAAAAAGCCGCGCCGAAAGCCGCGACCATCGCAGCCCGCGCGGCGCCGCGGAAATAGAACCCGTTCATGTTTTACTCTCCAGAAGGGATTCTTTCATTATAATGGCTGCCATATGGAATTCTTCACCTGGGACGAGATGCCCAAAGAGCGTATGAACGATTTGATAGGGCGCAAGATGATTGTCGGCGAAAAATGCATGCTCGCCCAGATCTTCATCGCCAAGGGCGGCGTGGTGCCCGAGCACCAGCACGATGCCGAACAGATTACTTACATTCTGGAAGGCGCATTACAGTTTCACATCGAAGGCAAGGATGTAGTGGTGGGGAAGGGCCAGGTGCTCTTGATTCCGTCCAACGTGCCCCATTCGGCGGTCGCGCTCGAAGATACGCTCGATATCGATGTCTTCAGTCCTTCTGCGTTATGACTGGATCAACAAGACCGACGATTACCTGCGACAGAAGATAACTCAAAACTATATGGACCTTGGATTGAAAGATCGCGTCGCCATCGTGGCGGCATCGAGCACCGGTTTGGGCAAAGCCGTTGCACTGGGCCTGGCGCGCGAGGGCGCGAAACTGGCCCTTTGCGCCCGCACGGCGCAAACACTGGACGAGACGGCGTCTGAAACCGCGGTCGAAACGGGCGTCGAATGTTCTTCGCGCGCGCCACAGACGTCACCATCCGCGGCGGAGGTTCAAGCCTTCGTCGCCGCACGCGCACGAACATTTCGGCCGCATCGATATCTGCGTGGCGAACTCCCGGCGGACCGCCTTCCAAGAGCTTTCGCCGAGACCAGGCGTCGAAGATTGGCTTGGAACATCGGCGGATCTGAACCTGATGAGCACAGTGCTATCTCTCGCGAAGGAGACGCTGCCGCTCATGCAGGCGGCGGAAATGGGGGCGATTCATCGTCGTCACTTCCGTCTCGGTGAAACAGCCGATCGATGGCCTGATTCTTTCCAACTCAATCCGCGCAGGCGTGAGCGGCCTGGTCAAGACGCTCGCCAACGAATACGGGCCGTACAACATCTTGGTCAACAACGTCTGTCCCGGGTTCACCGCCACGGCGCGTTTGCTGGATCTTTCGTCGGCGCTAGCGGCGAAGCAGAACGTGACGCCAAAGGATATCGAGGCGCGCTGGGCTTCGCAAGCTCCGTTGGGCCGCATAGGCCAGCCGGACGAGTTCGCGAACGTCGTGGTATTTCTGGCTTCCGAGCGCGCGAGCTATGTGACTGGAACGTCCATCGCCGTGGATGGCGGAATCGTCAAGGGGATTTACTAATTCGCAAAAATTGATTCTCAGCCGAGGTCGGTCGGGCGAAGGACGAGGATCCTGTCAAAGCGGCGGAAATCTTGGACATTGATTGTCAGTAATTGTCAGTATTCGCCTGACGCCATGAACGTACATGCTCGCCGCCAGCCTCGCGTCATGGACATGCACACCTTTTACGTCATGGGCGACCAGGAGCGCCCGCCAGCGAGCGTGGAGTTCGCGGCTGTCTGGGAGAAATTCGAAGGTATTCTCGATCACGCGCGCTAAACGATCTGCCTCGGAAACACTTAAACCGAAACCGTTTTTCTCCAGCGGCCGAGTCGACGCGTTCCAAAACTCGCCCAGCGTCTGCGAGGTATAGCAAAGCCGGATATCCTGGCTGGCGAGTGCCCGCAACGCATTAACAATCGCCGGATACTGTGGATCATCCCTCTTGGCGATCCGTAAGAGAATGTTAGTATCCAGCAGACAAGCTTCGCTGCTCGGCATCAGTCATGATCCAGATAAAAGCCCTGGCGCGAGAGGGCTTCATCCGGAAGCAAAGGAATTTTGTGCGAAAACTGCGCAATCTCCTCAAGTGCCTCGTCAAGTTTTTCCTGGCTGCGCGACTTCCGTCCAGCGGAAACGACCGCTTCTTCGAGAACGTTCGCAGCATAGGCACCGACATCGATGCCCTGGGCCGCAGCCTGACGGCTCAATTTCTCCTGAACTTCGGGTTTGAGATCAACTAGGATGCTCATGCCAGCTACTAGTTTAATTTCATCATGTTCATTTACCCACGACAATAACCCAGGGGCGCCGTGGGCACCCGCTCAATTGCGCGGTCCCACCGTCTCCGTATGTCCGGCCAGCGGCTCCACCGCACCTGCGCCGCACACGGCAACTCCGATTTCCGTGAGCGCCCGCAAGAACGTTTGCAGCAACATGTAGAACACCTGCTCGTTCAGCGCCTGTTTTCCCGGAAGCCGGAAATTGGCGGGCAGTTCCTTCGCGATCACAAGCCGCACGGCGTTGCGAGCGGCGCGGCCAGCGCGGTCGCGCTTGTTGGCGAGTAGGATCGGCGTCTGCATGACGGAACCCGAGCGTCCATCCACATAAAACTGGCAGCGCGAGAACCAGCCGAGATTCGCGGGGTCGGCCGCATCGAACAGCAGCAGCGGCGCCTGCCGCCCGGGCGCGCTGAGGTCGAGTTGGATCGAGCGCTGGCCATCCTTCGCCTTAATATCGAAACCGGCCTGCCGCGCCAGCGTGGAGAGCGCGTCGGCATCGAGCTCCAGATAGATCAGTTTGTGAGGGCCAGCCTGCAACACTTGCATCGTGAAGGCGTATTGTAGCAGGCAGGTTCAGCGGCTTATCGTGTGGCTGGCGATTACAGCTTGGCCCAGAGCGAGCCCTCCATCGTTGGCGGGAACCCGGTGGTGAATGAAGACCTCGAACCCATCCGCGCGCAGCAAGGACGTCGCATGAGTCAGCAGGCGGAGATTCTGAAACGTGCCGCCGCTCAGGCAGACGCGGCGCAAGCCATCCGTCGCGCGTAGGCGCTCACAGCAGGTGACAATGACCTTGGCCATCGTGAAGTGGAATCGGGCCGAAATCTCGCCCGGCGCCGCGCCCCCGATGAAATCGCCAACGATAGCCTCGATCGCCCGCCGCATATCGATCTGAAAAGGCTCGCCTGCTTCGATATCGAAAGGGTACTCGCCTAAAGCCGTGGTTGCGGCCATTTCTAGTTCGATCGCCGCTTGCCCTTCGTAGGTGGTCTCCAGGCGGATGCCGATCAGCGAAGACACCGCGTCGAACAGGCGTCCGCAAGAGGATGTTTCGACCGTCTGGACTTTCTGCGCGATCATCGAAGCCACCGCGCGTACGTGCTTCGACGCCACCTCGCGGAACATAGGCAGCGGCAGCGAAAGCGCCTGGCTGCCGAATGCCTCGCGCAGGTACGCGAGCGCGCTACGCCACGGCTGCCGGACCGCCTGGTCTCCGCCGGCCAGGGGAATGTGGCGCAGATGTCCGCGGCGCTCGAAACGCAGAAAATCGCAGACCAGGAATTCGCCGCCCCAGATCTTGCCGTCTGTACCATAGCCCGTGCCGTCGAGCGCCACGCCGATCACGGCGCCCTCGATGCCGTTGTCCGCCATGCAACTCGCGACGTGCGCATGATGGTGTTGCACGCCGATGCAGGGCAGGCCAGATTCCTCCAAGCGCAAAACGCGTGCTGAGATAGTTTGGGTGCAGATCGTGCGCTACCGCCACGGGCGTCACGCGGAAGAAGCGCCGCAGGTGGGCCAGCGTTTCCCGGAAGAACTCCATGGTCTCGAGGTTTTCCAGATCGCCGATATGCTGGCTCAGAATCGCGTAGCGGTCTTTGGTGAGGCAGAGCGTGTTCTTCAATTCACCGCCGCAGGCAAGCACTTCAGCCAGTGGCATGGCGAGCGCGATGGGTCCGGCGCATATCCGCGCGAACGCCGCACCGGATCATTCGCGCCCTTCGAAAATCTGAACCACGGAATCGTCGACGCGCGTGCGGATATCGCGATTGTGCAGCAGAAAGCATCCGCGAGCGATGCTCAGCCGTGGCCATGCCTCGTCGTTGCGGCTGACGATCGGCTCCTCGCTCATATTGCCGCTGGTCATCACCAGCGCGGCGAATCGAGCGATTCGTCGAAGAGCAGATGATGCAGCGGCGTGTAAGGCAGCATCAGACCCAGCCTGGCATTCCCGGGCGCGACGCTTGCAGCGATGGCGGAATCTTTGCGGCGCGGCAGAAGTACGATTGGCCGCCGGTCTCCCGCCAACAGCGCGCGCTCGGCGTCGCCGAGAATGCACAGCCGTTCGGCCGTGGCCATCGAAGCAGCCATCACGGCGAAAGCCTTGCCGTTGCGGCGCTTGCGCTCGCGCAGCAGGCTCACCGCGCGTTCGTTCAGGGCATCGCAAGCGAGATGAAATCCGCCCAGACCCTTAATCGCGAGAATGTTCCCTTCATGCAGAAGTTGGCGGACGCGAGAGAGAATAGCCGCGCTCTCGCGAGCGGCTGTGAAGGACGGCGCGCCGTCGGCTTTAGAACATGCCGAAAGCTCCTCGCGCGAGAGCAGCGCCAGCGAAGGGCCGCAATCCGGACACGCATTGGGCTCCGCGTGAAAGCGACGGTCGAGTGGATCTTCATACTCCCTCCGGCAGCTCGCGCACATCGGGAACTCCGCCATCGTGGTGAGCGGACGGTCGTACGGCACATCCTGGATGATGCTGTAGCGCGGACCGCAATTGGTGCAGTTGGTGAAAGGGTATTCGAAGCGGCGGTTGCCGGGAGTGGCTAAATCGGCGGCGCAATCGGCGCATGTTGCCACATCGGAAGGAACTAGCGCGAAACGGCCGAGCACGGGGACGCTGTGCTGGATGACAAACTCCCCGTCGCCGCGCGCGGCTGCCTCGGAGATCGTCAGCCTGTCTATGCGCGCCAGCGGCGGCAGTTCCGTCTCCAGCGCGTGAAGGAACTGCGCGACCTCGGATTCACCGCCTTCCGCTTCGATCGCCACACCATCCGACGAGTTGAGCACCCAGCCGTGGATATCAAAACGTGTGGCGATGCGATAGACGAACGGCCGAAAGCCGACGCCCTGCACTACGCCCTGAATGTCGATTCTTTTGCGAACTCCGACTGCTGCCTTCTCGCCGGCCACGCCGCACCTGATTTCCTTCCCTTAGGATTTCAGCTGAACGTGCATCCAGTCAAATAGGACGATAAAAAAGGGCAGGCCATAAAGACCTGCCCGGAGGAGCTGCGGAGGATAAAACGTTACTGCTGCGCGGTAACCGTGGCCGTAGAGTTGGTGGCTACGGTCGTCGGCTGATAACGGAGAACATAATGCTGCATTGCGACCTCAACCCAACTCATGCCGTCGGTCTTGGCCTCGTTTAAGGCTTTGGTGTTTTCCCAGCCATCGTGAGCGATGCGATAGCAGGCCACAAGCGTTCCAGTGCGGTCGGCTCCGCGCCTGCAGTGAATGAAGACCGGTCCGGCGGACGCATCGTTAAATAACGCCATGACCTTTTCCACAGCGGCGGACGGGGGCGCCGACATTCCTTGCAGGGGGACATTTACATAGCGCATTCCGTTGGCTTCGACTGCCTTCTTCTCGAGCGCGGAGCGACCGTCGGTTTCCCGCAGATCGATCACCGTCTTTACACCGAGTTTGGCCAAGCTTTGAAAGCCGGCGGTAGTCGGCTGCGCGCCACGGTAGATATGGTCGTTCACCTGATGAAAATTCTCCACACCTGCTACTTGCGCGGAGGCTGAAGTCGCAAACATCGCCGCGCCGGCAAACGCGGCGACAGCCAGTAAATTTCCTTGAAAGAATCGGGCCCTGGAATTTTGCATAGCTAACCAATTAGATGTTTCACCCCAAGTTGAGGTTCCAGCGGAAACAGCTATGCGAGGACCGGCTTTTTCGCGGGTTTTCGCACAATGAGCCGAGATGTGAGTTCAATCGCCACCAGAAAACCGTAAAATACCGGCAGGCGGATATCTGATTTCACGAGCCAATAGTAATGGATAACGCCAGCGATCGCCGTAACGTAAATCAGCCGGTGTAGCTGCTGCCAGCTTTTGCCGCCCAAGCGCCGGATCCAGCCTGTGGTTGAAGTGACGGCAAGCGGGATCATGAGCACAAAACCCGTAAACCCTGCCGTTACATATGGGCGTTTCGCGATATCTTTCCATATCGCGGCGAAATCGAAGAATTGATCGAGCCCGACGTAGGCCATGAAGTGCAGGCAGGCGTAAAAGAATGCGAACAGGCCGACGAGGCGCCGGAAACGGATTAGTTCCGGCCTGTGCAGAAGCTTGCGCAGCGGGCTGATGGCGAGCGTAGCGATGATCAGGCGTATCGTCCAATCGCCGGTGAAGTGCTCCACCCGCTCGATGGGGTTCGCCCCCAGATCGTTCTTCCATGTGAGCCAGCCGAGGTATGCAAGGGGCGCGAGACACAGCGCCCAGACGAGCGGCTTCATCCACTTCGCTTTCAGCATCGAATCGATTCGCCGCGGCCTAATAAAACTTGCGCAGATCCATGCCTTGGTACAGGCTGGCTACCTGATCGCCGTATCCGTTGAACATTAGGGTGGGACGTTTGCGGAACTCGCCCAGGCGCCGCTCGGTGGCCTGGCTCCAGCGTGGGTGGTCCACCTGCGGGTTTACGTTCGAGTAGAAGCCGTATTCGCGCGCGTTGGTGATATTCCAGGTGGTGGGCGGCTCTTTGGAGACGAAGCGGATCTTGACGATGGATTTGATGCTCTTGAATCCGTACTTCCAGGGCAGCGTAATGCGCACCGGCGCGCCATCCTGCGGCGGCAGTGTTTCGCCATACATGCCAACGGAGACGAATGCCAGCGGATGCATGGCCTCGTCAAGCCGCAAGCCCTCCACATAAGGAAGCTCTATGCCTGCCTGTGAGGGACCCCACATCACGCTCGGGTCGTACTTGCTTTCAAAAGCCACATATTTGGCTTTGGGGGTGGGGGTCACCTTCTTCAGGAGCGCGCTCAGCGAGTAGCCGGCCCATGGCACCACAATGGACCACGCCTCCACGCAGCGATGCCGGTAGATGCGCTCCTCGATTGGAGCAACCTTCATGATGTCGTCCATTGAAAGCTTGATGGGCTTCTCAACCTCGCCTTCGATCGAGACGGTCCAGGGCGACGTCTTGAACTTCTGTGCCAGCACGGCCGGCTGCTCCTTGCCGGTGCCGAATTCGTAGAAATTGTTGTAGTGGGTGACGTCCTGCTTGGGGGTGATCGCCTCGCCGGTGGTGCTCAGGGTTCCTTTCGCCAGGTTGGGAATCGCAGTCTCCGCCGCGAAGGCGCGGGCGGAAGGCGATAGCAGTTCTCGCCCCGCCAGAAATGCCGCCGGAAGACCGGCGAGGAAGGTCCGGCGGTTGAAATACAAACTCTTCGGAGTGATATCGGAATGACGGAGATCTCCGCCCTTGCGGATCAGCATGTTGCCCTCTACTTATTTATACGACGGACGCCGAAAAAGCGGATACGCGAAAAAGCGGGCAGGCGCTATGCGCCGGCCCGCTCTTTACTCTAAACCACCGCGCAGGCGCCGAGCGCCTGGCGTCGTCTCGATCCCACCCAGCACTCAGAAATTCAAGCGGAACACAAACTCCAAAGTCCTGGACCCTGGGTCGTTCGTGTTATTCAGGTCGCGGAAAGCCGAGGTTGTCTGGCCGAACGAACTGCCCACGGTCAATCCACCGCCTCCGCTGGTGGCCGAAGTGATATCGAAATTAGCGAAGTTGAAAACGTTGAGCGCCTGGCAGCGGAATTCCGCCGTGAAGCGCTCATGGATGCGCGTTACCTTCACCAGGCTGACATCCCACTTCGATAGCCACGGCCCATACAGGAATATGCGGTCGCATTCCTGGCCTGCCGTGGTGCACGGCCCAACGTAAGGGGCGCTGGTATTCAGCGTTGACGTTCCAAGCTGGAACGCCGCCAGTGAGTTCTGTACGAACGATTGCGGCAAATACCAAACCGTTCCGGTCGCCACACCGCTGGCATTGACTTGGCTGGTCTTGTAAATGCTCATCTCGCTTTGTAGTTGCGAGGCTGTCATATTATGCAGCACTACGCCCGAATCGTTCTGATTGAACGTATCGCGCCCGCTATTCAATTGCACCGCCGAGCCGCTTTGCAAGCGTCCAACGCCCGAGATCTGCCATCCTTCCACCGCTTTACCCAACACCCCATGAGCGCTTGAAAGGAAGGATCTCCCCTTCCCAAACGGAAGCTGGTAGATCCATGTGAACTTAAAGGCATTACGGAAATCGTACGGTGAAGGCCCCTTCTCACCGCCGAAATCGCGCAGCGTGAAATTTGTGACGTTGTTCAACGACTTCGCGAAGGTGTAGCTTCCCTGAATCTGCAGGCCATGCGACAACCGCCGATGCACTTCCACCTGTAACGCATTGTAGGTGGTCATGTTCCCATTCGTCATCTCGGTCGCGTTGCCGCCGCCAAGCGGATTCACCTGGAAGTAATTGACGGGAACCAGGCCGGCCTTAGTTAGGTTGGCCATGCGCGTAGCATTGGTGGCGATGCCGTTGGCCGTTGTGCCGGCTTGACCTTGCACAAGCTGGTTCGCCGTAGTGGTGTCAGTCGTGCTGCCGATGGCCGTTTGAATGATCGGAATTGCCACCTGTCCCGGCAGACCCGAATTTCCGTAATTGGTGGTCAGTTTGAAAGCGGGATTCGTGAAAACCGCGTTCTGAAGGGCGGCGATATTCGAAAACCCATTCGCAATCGCCAGGTTGTTCTGGGCCGCCTGGAATTGCTGGCCGAATCCGTTCTCCACGGTGTTCACTTCGTTCAGATTGACCGTGCGCCAAAGACCGACGCCATGAGTCCCCACATATCGAACGTCAATGCCGGTTTCGCGGTCGAGTTGCCGCTGAAAACCGAACGTCCAGCTCTCGACATATTCCGGTTTAATGCCCGGGTTGTAATCTTCCACGTTCTGTCCGCTCTGCACGGCAAGCGGAAACGACGGATTGGGGAAGTTCGGATCGATACTGGTTGGAGCGCGCGTGGGATAAGGTCCGCCGAAGAACACACTTCCCGCAGGTCCAAAGTTAGCCGGGAAGTTGTTGGGGTCCACGCTCGTTGAGAGACTGCGTCCCTGGTTGGGAGTCAACACCCCGGCGAGGAAACCCATGCCTTCCCGGATGGTGGCGATGGAAAATCCGCCGCGCAATACGGCATCGCCCTTGCCCGTCAGCCAGGAGAGCGGGCCGTCCTTATGCGCGATTCGATAAGCCAAGCCTATATTCGGGTTGAAGTTTCCGAACCGGCTTTGATAGCTGTCGCCGCCCGGCTGTACAGGAGTAAATACCGGGGGCGTTCCACTCAGCACGCCGGGTTTAAATAGGTTGCCGACTCCCGATACTCCATAGAGGCCCGCTAACCCCACGCTGGTATACAGGCCGTCCAGATTTTGGAACGGATTCTGCTTGTCCCAGCGGACGCCAAGCGTCAGAGTCAGATTGGAATCCACCTTCCAGGTATCCTGCGCGAAGAGCGAAAACTCCCGCTGCCGGTCCCGGTCCACCGTATAATTCGGGCCATAGGTCTTTGTAGTCTCGTTGAGAACCTGGGAAGTCGCGATGGATGCAACCCTGCCCGTAAGAATCGCATACAGATTGGCGGCGTCGGATAACTGGGTGGAGCTGGCCCCCGGGAAATTGCCCGTCGTAAATAGCGAAGTGGCGCCGGTGTTGTCCGGGTCGCCCGATGCGTTACCCAGAGTGACTTGGGGAATCAGTGAGTTATTCGCGGTCCCCGACCAATAATTCACTTGCGTGAACCCTCCACCGAAGGTAAACAGATGGCTCCCTTTCAGGTACGATACGTTGTCGCTGAGCTGATAGACCGGCGCATTGCGCGGAGCATAACTGAGATAACCGCCCAGATAGGGATTCGTGGTATAGCCGCCTAAGTTCGGTTGGACGTTGCCGAACAGAGAGTACTCATTGGCTGCCGTACCTGATCCAAGGATATCGGTTCCGGCCTGGATTCCGAACGTCGCTTCGTTGGTTAACGTCGGCGTCAAGGTGGAACGTACGGAGATAGATCCCGTCCAATTGATGCCATACTGCCCTTGTAAGTTCGGCGTGCCTAGGACAGTGCCGGTTCCTGGCAGGACCGCCAACGTACCGTTCAAACCGTCCGGAGCCCGCGAATTGACCTGGTAATTCCAGACGCCGCTCAGATGGTGCTTGTCCGAAAGATTATAGTCCACTCGCGTCGTTTCGAACTTCCGGTTATTGGTCGCCTTGTTTGGGAAAGCGAAGTTGTTGCGATTGTAGTCGTTGTTGGTCGTGATCCGGTTCGATAAGGTACCGCCGGAACTCGTGAGCTGTTGGATCAAGCTATACGCTTTGGCCAACGTGGGATTCGGCGCGCTGGGAAATCCTGCCGCTGCTGCCAGCGCATAAAGGTTCTGCGTTCGAACCACGCCACTGCCATCCTTGTAAGTGAAGACGCCGTTTGTAGCCGAAGGCGTCAGCCACGTTTGATTCTGCGTCAGGAAGGATTGCGGCAGGAAGAAGAACTCGAAGGTTGTAAAGAAGAACAATTTGTTCTTCTTCACCGGACCGCCCAGGCGATACCCCCATTCGTTGAGGTTCATGTAGTCCCGCGGCAGGCCCTGGACGCTGTTGAAATAATAATTGGCCTCGAAGAAATCGTTTCGGTTGGTTTCGAACACGCCGCCATGCCACTGATTGGTGCCTGAGCGCGTGACGAACTTGACCTGCGCGGCGCCTTCACCGCTGCTATCCGCGGTTGCATTGGCTGTCGATACGGTCAGCTCCTCGATGGCCTCGGTGCGCGCCTGAACGTTGTTGAACACGCCGTCCGTGCTCTTGTTGGTGTTGTCTTGAATATTGATGCCGTCCAACGTGATGTTGATGGTGGATTGCGGCAGGCCGTTGATTACCGAATAGCGTGGCCCCTGCGCCGTCTGGGTACCCGGCTGCGTCGCGATCAGGTCGGTAGCGTTGTGGCTGGTAAACGGCAGGTCATGAATTTGCGCCCCCTGCAAGGTGGAGGCAACCGTGACCGAATCGGTTTGCAGCACCTCGGCGCCCGCGGTAACTTGAATGGTTTCGGTAGTGGCGCCAACCGCAAGCGTGAAATTGACCGTTGCGGGCACGCCTGCATCGAGGCTGACGTTTTCATTGGTTACCGATTTAAATCCTTCACGCGTCACCGTAACCTTATAAACGCCGTTCTGCAGGCTGGGCAACGCCCAGTAGCCCTTTTCATCGGTTGTGACGTGGAACTTCTGGCCGGTTGCGGTTTGGATAACCTCCACTTTCGCGCCGGGTACCGAAGCGCCTTGCGGATCGATGACCGTCCCATCAAGACGAGATGTGGTTGCGACTTGAGAAAAGCCCGAAAACGCCGCCAGGAAAAGTGCGGCCGTTGCTAGAACAACACGCATGTTACCCCCCCAAAAAGAGAATGGATTCACAAATCATATTACATTTTGACGACGCGCGTGGCACCCTGTTTTGAAAACAGATGCAAACTCTTTTATCAGCGAATCGAAGCGACAGCAGTTCTACCGGTCGCCGAGTACTGGTAAATCTATCGGCCCAGGAGGGTCCATGTCGCTGGGGATGGACCAGGACGAAGGGCCGGACAACGTCTCGAGAACGCTTCGAAGGGAGTGGACGCGGCCTATCGGCAATATTTGGGTGCTATGCGGGCCTTGAGCCGCAAGTCCAAGCCCAATCATGTCCTGAAGCACCGTTCGCCGAAAGGGTCCGCGGCGTGTCGTCCATTGAAAGCTTGATGGGCTTCTCAACCTCGCCTTCGATCGAAACGGTCGAGGGCGACGTCTTGCCCTTCTGCGCCAGAATGGCCGGCTGGTCCTTGCCGCCGCCGAATTCGTAGAAATTGTTGTAGCGGGTGGCGTCCTGCTTGGAGATGATCGTCTCGCCGGTGGCGCTCAGGGCTCCCTTTGCCAGGTTGGGGATCGCCGTCTCGCCTGCAAAGGCGCGGGCGGAAGACGATTATACGAAGGACGCCGAAAAAGCGGATGCGCATAAAAATGGGGCAGGCGCTCTCACGCCTACCCCGGAAAATAACCCAAAGCCACTGCGGAGGCGCAGAGCGCCTGCGCCGCCAGCTAGAAGTTCAATCGAATTACAAACTCCAGGCTACGAGCGCCAGGATCGTTGGTGTTGTTGAGATCGCGGAAGGCCGTGGTGGTTTGACCGAACGAGCTGCCGATCGCGCTATTGATGCTGCCGCCGGTCGCGCCGCCGCCGTCGATGGCGATGTTGGGATGGTTGAAGACATTGAGCGCCTGAACGCGGAACTCGAGGTTCAAACGCTCCTTGATCTGGGTGCGCTTCACCAAGCTGACATCCCACTTGGAGAGCCACGGACCCCAGAGGAATACCTGATCGCAAATCTGGCCAGCCGAATTGCACTGTCCGATATAAGGAGCGTTCGGGTTGAAGGTCCCGCTGATGCCGGCCGAGGCCAGCGTGTTCTGAATCAACGACTGCGGCAGGAAGTAAGCGGTTCCTGTGGCGGTTCCGCTGGCATTGATCTGGCTGGTGAAGTTCAGCGCCATTTGGCTCTGTAATTGGTTCGCCGTGATATTGTGCAAAACCACGCCGCCATCGTTCTGGTTGAACGTATCGCGGCCGCTAGTGATGTTGATCGGTACGCCGCTTTGCAGCCGACCTACACCGGCGATTTCCCAGCCCGAAACGGCTTTGCCGAGTACGCCGTGCGCACTGCTCAGCATGGGGCGGCCCTGCCCGAAGGGCAGTTGATAGATCCACGTGGCCTTAATGCCATGGCGGATATCGAAGTTCGTCGGGCCCTTGAACCCGCCCCAATCGCGCAGGGTGGGCGTATTGGCATCCGTCAGCGACTTGGAAAACGCGTAGCTAGCTTGTACTTGCAGACCCGAGGCGAGCCGGCGGCGGACTTCGACCTGAGCCGAATTGTAGGTGCTCGAATTGCGGTTGGTCAACTCCGTGGAGTTGCCGCCATTGTTGGGGTTCACTTGGAAGAGGTTAATGGCATATCCCGCTTTCGTGAGATTCGCCATACGCGTAGCATTGGTGGCGATGCCATTAGCCGTTGAGCCGGCCGCGCCTTGCGTTAGCTGAGTGACCGTGGTCTGGTCCGTGCTGCTTCCGATCGCCGTTGTGATAAGCGGAACGGCCACCTGTCCAGGCAATCCCTGGTTGCCATAGTTGTTGCTGGTCAGTTTGATTCCCGTCCCGGAAGACGCCGAGAGCAACAGTTGAGGCAGCGTAATGCCGTTGGCGATAGCCAGGTTATTTTGCGCGGCCTGGAACTGCTGCGCGAAACCGTTTTCGACGGTATTCACTTCGTTTAGGTTTACCCCCGACCAGAGGTCCACCCCGTGATTCGCCACGTAACGAACTTCGACCACCGTATTCTTGTTCACCTGGCGCTGCAAACCAACGGTCCAGCTCTCGATGTACTCAGGCTTGATGCTCGGATTCCAGTCTTCTACGCTCTGCCCGCTCTGTACAACCAAGGGGAAGGTGGGTTTGGGGAAAGTGGGGTCCACCGAACTGGGAACGACTGAGGGGAAAGACGAATCGTTGAAAAGTATGCCGCCTGCCGGGAAGATATTCGGATTGGCGCTGGCGCTGGCGGTGGTGGCGAGGCTGCGGCCTTGATTGCCGCTCCAGACGCCATCCAGGTAGCCGATTCCCTGTCGATTCGTCGAAACGCCGAACCCGGCGCGCAGCACGGCATCGTTGCCGGTCAGCCAGTGGAAAATGCCGCCATTCGAGATGCGATAGGCGAGCCCGATGGTCGGGCTGAAATGGCCCACACCCGGATCGAAGCCGCCGACACCGGGGGGCACCAGCGAAAACACAGGCGCCGAACCGGCGAGGACGCCCGGCTTAAACAGGTTGCCCACGCCCGAGACGCCAAACAGACCGGCAAATCCGGGGCGCGTATATAAGTTATCCAGGTTCTGAACAGCGCCCTGGCGATCCCAGCGTACACCGGCGGTCAAAGTCAATTTCGAAGAGACACGCCAAGTATCCTGCACGTAAGAAGCGAACTCGCGCATATGGTCGCGGTCTACCGAGTAGTTCGGACCGTAGGTCTTGGTGATCTCGTTCAGAACGGCGGAACTCGTCACCTGCGAGACGCGGCCGGCGATGAGCGCATAAAGGTTCGCTGCGTCGCTCAATTGCGTGGAACTCGCACCGGGAAGAGTCGTGGTGGTGAACAGCGAAGTCGCGCCGGTATTGTCGGGATCGCCAGTCGCCTGCGCCAGGGTTACCGTGTTGAGCAGCGACGAATTTGCCGCCGCCTGCCATGCGTTGATCTGGGTGAAGTTGAACCCGAAGTTGAACAGGTGATTTCCCTTCAAATAGCTCACGTTGTCGTTCACCTGATAGACCGGGGTGCTGCGGGGGGCGTAGTTCGTGTAGTTACCGTTATAAGGATTGGTGGTGTACGCGGCAAAGTTCACCAGATATCCCTTCCAAATCCCGTAATCGTTCGGCGAAAGGCCGGCGCCAAGTGCGCTCGTGCCGCCTTGGAGGCCGCCATTGAATTCGTTGACGATATTTGGCGTGATCACCGAGCGGACGCCTATGCTTCCTGTGAAACCAATGCCATATTGGCCTTCCAGATCCTGCGAACCCAACGTTGTTCCCACGCCAGGCAAAATCGCATATTCGAGATTTAGGCCATCGGGAGTGCGATCGTTGATCTGGTAGTTCCAGACGAAGTTGATGTGGTTCTTCTCGTTGAGGTTGTAATCGATACGCGCCGTCTGGAATTTGCGGTTGTTGACCGCCTTGGCGGAAGTAGCGAAATTATACCGGTTGTAGTCGTTGTTCGTGAGAATACGGCTGAAGATAGTGCCGCCCGAAGACGTGAGCTGGTTAATCAGCCCGTAAGTCTTTGCCAGAGTTGGGTCAGGAGCCGTGGGAAATGCGCGCGTGCCCGCCGGTAGCGACGGATTTTCCGCCCCCGCCAGCGTGAACAGGTTAACCGTCTTGACAGACCCGCCGACGTTATACGTGAAAAGGCCGCTGGCCGCCTGGGGCGTCATCCAGGTTCCTGTTTCTCCGAACGACTGCGGCAGGTCGAAGAATTCGAACGACTCGAAGAAGAAGAGCTTATTCTTGAGGATCGGGCCGCCAATAGTGAAGCCGTATTCGTTGAGGTTGAGCCGATCCTTCGGGGTACCCACCAGGCAATTGAAAAAGTAGCAGGCTTCGAAGTAGGAATTACGGTTGGTTTCGTAGAGCCCGCCGTGAAACTGGTTGCTTCCGCTCTTGGTGACGAATTTGATCTGTACGGCGCCTTCACCGGCGCTGTCGGCTCCGGCGGCAGCCGTGCTCATGGTCATTTCTTCAATGGCTTGCGTGCGAGGTTGAACGGCGTTGAAGATCGCGTCCGGATTGCTCCTGGTTGCGTTGTCCTGCACGTTGACTCCGTCGATAGTGATATTAATCGTCGCCTGCGGAAGCCCGTTAATGGTGGCGTAGCGGACGCCGCTGGGATTCTGGGTGCCGGGCTGGGTGGCTATCAGTTCCGTAACGTTGTGGCTGGTAAAAGGAAGATCGTTGATCTGCCGGCCCTGCAGCGTGGAACTGACGGTGGCGGAATTCGTCTGCACGATTTCGGCCCCGGCGGTGACTTCAACGGTTTCAGTGGTGGCGCCGACCGTCAGGGACATATTGACCGTGGCGGGCACGCCGGCATCGAGCACGATGTTTTCGTTGGTGACCGATTTAAAGCCCTCATGCGTAACCGTGACTCTGTAAGAGCCGGTCTGCAGGCTGGGCAGCGACCAATAGCCTTTATCGTCGGTAGTGGCTTGAAACTTCTGGCCGGTAGCGGTCTGAGTGACCTCCACCTTCGCCGCGGGTACGGACGCGCCTTGCGGATCGGTGACCGTTCCATCGAGACGGGATGTGGTTGTGACCTGAGAATTGCCGGATAGCGCTGCCAAAAAAAGCAGAGCGGTTGTTACAACAGCACGCATGTAGAGCCCCCCAAGAAGCAAATTGATTTACTGATGGTATTACATTTCGACGCTCGGCGCGACAGTGGGTTTGAGGAACACATGCAACATTTTCGCTGGGATAGATTTAATTCCCCATTAGTCCTAATAGTACTGTCGAGGAATATGAGAAGGCGGTTGGTTCGTTTGCGCTCGCTCTTTAGCGATAAAAGGGTTTAGAATCGAAGCGACAGCAGTTCTACCTGTCGCAGAGTACTGGTAAATCTATCGGCCCAGGAGGGTCTATGTCCCAGGGGATGGACCAGGAGATTAGGGAGTTGCGAAGGGCCGGACAACGTCTCGAGAGCGCTTCGAAGGAGTGGAACGCGGCCTATCGGCAATATTTGGGTGCTATGCGGGCGTTGAGCCGCAAGTCCAAGCCTAATCATGTCCTGAAGCACCGTTCGCCGAAAGGCTCCACGGCGAGATAGTGGGCGCGGCGCGTAGCGCGGGCGTGACAGCCCGATCCCTACCGCTGTACGCGGCCAGAGCCGCCTTCCTTCAGTAAGCCGAAGACTTCCACCGCGCTCGTACGATTGAAGTCGCCCGGCGTTGAATGCTTCAGGCAGCTTGCGGCGACAGCGAAATCGAGCGCCTCCTGGCGAGTAGGAAGTTCCAGCAGCCCGTAGATCAACCCCGCGGCGAAGCTGTCACCGGCGCCCACGCGATCCACAATATGCGTGATCTGATATTGGCGGCTGAGCAAGAACTGGTCGCGGTCGTTCAAGCAGGCGGACCATCCGTTGTGGGAAGCATTGTGCGATTCACGTAGCGTAATCGCCACGGCGCGCACGTTCGGATACGCCGCCAGAACTTTCGCCGTGAGAGCCTCGTAATGCGCCGGATCGAGTTGGCCCGCGTGGACATCGGCATCGGACTGGATTCCGAGGGCCATCTGCACGTCCTCTTCGTTGGCGATCACGATATCGGTGTGCTCGATGAGAGCCGACATCGTCTCCTTGGCGGGACCCCATTTCCACAGGTTCTTACGATAATTGAGGTCGCAGGACACTGTCACGCCCGCCGCTCGCGCGCTGCGCACGCTCTCGAGCGCGACCGCCGCCAGCGATTCGCTAATAGCGGGAGTGATTCCTGAAATGTGAAACCAACTGGCGCCGGCGAAGATGGCGTCCCAGGCGATCATACCCGGGGTGGCGACCGAAATGGCGCTGCGTTCGCGGTCATAGAAAACCTTGGAAGGCCGCTGGTTGGCGCCCTGCTCGAGAAAGTAAATGCCCATACGGCCCGTCCCGCGCAGAATATGCGAGACGCCCACGCCAAAGCGCCGCAGTTCGCCAATAGCCGCGTCGGCGATAGGGTTATCGCGCGGCAAAACCGTGACAAACGTTGCCGGCATGCCGAGATTCACCAGGGCGACAGCGACGTTGGCCTCGCCGCCGCCGAAAGTCGCCACGAAATTAGCCGATTGCAGCAAGCGCTCGGAGCCGGGAGGAGTCAGGCGAAGCATAAGCTCGCCGAAACTGACGATCATGTGTGGTTTGCCTTGCGCGCGTGCCTGCGGAACGGGCGATTGTTCATTGCCGATTTTTACGATGGTAGCAAACCGGCGATCAAACCCTCGCCCTGCTCGACCAGCCCGGCGCTTTGGCGTCGCAGATTAACTGGTCCCTTCGGCTTCCACCAGGCTTTCCAACTCTGGAATGAGGTTTAGATCTTTCGCGCGCCCCGCTGCGCGCTTGGCCTGAATCAGACTGTGGATGTCGAGAACCGCTACGCGGCGCCCAAACGCATCCGCGGTTTTGGAACGAGCCTTGATCTCTTCGAAAGGCCCTAATCCCGTTACCTCTGCCAAGAGATCGACATTGCCAATGTCGGTTTGCAATGTAAGCACCGAACTACTCCGCAAAGTCGCTTCGTCCCAAACGAAGGGAAGCTCGGGCGGAAATCCGCGAGGGCACGGATGAAAAGGCTCCAGCGCCTCCTTCAACCGCTTCAGATTAGGCGCTACTCTCGAGTAATAGATATCGAGATCGAAAGTAACATGAGCGCTCCCGTGAAATGTCGCAGCGACGCCGCCGATGATTACGAAATCCGCTCCTGCGTCGCAAAGGGCGTGCAGCGCTCTTTCCAGATTCATAGTGGCCGCTTACGAAGGATTCCACACAGCGGCTCGAGCGAATTCGCGGAGCTCTCGAGCTCGCGCAATCGTTCTTCTGGAGTGCGGCGCAATTGCTCGATCAGCAGAGTTAGATCGATTCCGTAATCGCGGGCCGCAGCGGTCCGGCTTCCCGGCGGTGGATTGCGCAACCACTCCTCCGCGCGAGCCAAATGCTCCGGACTCAAACGGCGCAATTCCTCCACAGTTCAATCTTACTGCGGACCTTGATCTATTGCCTGAGAGGAAGCCAGTTCAGGACCGATTGTTCCGGCCGCCGCGGATTGCCGGCCGCTCTATAAGAGCAAGAGCTCGTCGGTTCGTATGGCGAGCGAAGTCCGCTTCGCTTGCATATACCCTTACCTCCGCGGTTTCGACGGTACCCGTGGGTGGCCGCCCACGATCGCCGGCGCGCCGCCTATGAGCCCAGAAAACCGATTGGGCCGCCCAGATCGCTAGGGAAACGCCGAGCGCGATGAAACCAGATGCGAACTCGTCCATAGATGCGCATGAATGCCAGCATCAGCCGTGGAATCAGTATCGCGATTATGCCGAAAATCCTAATCCACGCCCGCGGCCGGCCCCCGCTATTTCGGTTTATACGCGATCGCGTCGATCTCCACTTTGATCCCCGGCAGCGCGAACGCCACGGCCACCGTGGTCCGCGCGGGCTTGGCGTCGCCGAAGAACTCGGCGTAGACTTCGTTCATCGCGGCGAAATCCTTGCCATCGGCGAGATACACGTGGCACTTGACCACGTCGTCCATCGTCGCGCCGCAGCCTTCGAGCACGCTTTTGATGTTGTTCAGCACCTGGCGCGTCTCGGTGGCGACATCGCCGGAAATCATCTTCTGCGTCGCGGGATCGACGGGAACCTGGCCGGAAACATAAATGAAATCGCCGGCGCGAACGGCGGGGGAGTAGGGCCCGCGCGGCGCGGGCACGCCGGGAGGAGTGATGCGCTCGATCATGTGGGTCCGTTTGTGATCAGTGTCCTTCCGCTTCGAGAAAACGTTCCGCTTCGATCGCCGCCATGCATCCTGCGCCGGAAGCGGTAATGGCCTGGCGGTATACGCGGTCCTGCACGTCGCCCGCATGAAACACGCCGGGGATATTGGTGCGCGCGCCGCCCTTCGAAAGAATGTAGCCGTCGGGATCGGTTTCGATCTGGCCCTTGAACACGCGCGTATTCGGAATATGGCCGATGGCCACGAAGAAGCCATCCACGGGCTCGTCCCACGCTTCGTCCGGTAATGCGGTTGCGCAACCGCACGCCGGTCACCAGGTTGTGCGGAGACATCGTACACGTCGTCCACCACCGTGTTCGGCAGGAACTTGATCTTGGGATTGTTGCGCGCGCGGTCCAGCATGATCTTCGACGCGCGGAACTCCTCGCGGCGATGCACCAGCGTCACCTGCGCGGCCGAAGCGCGTGAGGAAGTTCGCCTCTTCCATGGCGGAATCGCCGCCGCCGATCACCATGATGTTCTTGCCGCGGTAGAAGAAGCCGTCGCAGGTGGCGCACGAACTGACGCCGTGGCCGATCAGCTTCTGCTCGTTTTCGAGACCCAGCCAGCGCGCCGAAGCGCCGGAGGCGATGATCACCGTGCGCGTCTCGATCCACTCGCCTTCGACATTGAGGCGGAACGGCCGCGTGGAGAAGTCGGTATCGGTCACGGCCCCGTGCATATATTCGGCGCCGAAGTTCTGCGCCTGCAGCTTCATGTTCTCCACCAGATCGGGACCGTTGATGCCTTCGGGGAATCCGGGGAAATTCTCCACCAGCGTAGTGAGCGAGAGCTGTCCGCCAGCCTTCGTGGCCGCTGACGACGAGCGGCTTCAGGTTGGCGCGCGCGGTATAAATGGCGGCGGTGTTTCCGGCGCAGCCGGAGCCGATGATCACTACATTTCGCATGGGAAAGATCAATGTAGCATAGGACTTATCAAGCCACCGAAGGATTCGGAATCAGCGCCCGCCGCTCACTTGCGCACCAGCGCCGCGCCCAGCCAAACGGCGCCGTAGCCCAACGCTACGCTGCCCACTACGTTCGCGGCGCCGATCCAGAATCCGCCATGCCGCACCGCCGCATAGGTTTCCCATTCGAAGCTCGAAAACGTGGTGTAGCCGCCCAGGAATCCGGTCACCAGGAGTGGACGCCAGTTCAAATCGCCGGGCAAGCGCTCGGTGATGATCGTCATGATTAGCCCGATCAGGAACGAGCCCGTCACGTTGATCGCCATCGTGCTTACGGGAAAACGGGAGCCGAAGCGCTCCACGAGAGCCAGCCCCGCCGTGTACCGCGCCAGCGAGCCTACGCCGCCGCCGAGCAGCACCAGCAGGAAGCGCACGCTACTGCGAAGCCCTGAGCGCCGGCACGAAGACCACGCGCGGTCCGGACACGCCGGCGTCCACCAGCCATAGCGGATCGGCCGTAAGCTCGTTCAAGCGAAATGAACTGCCCATCGGCGTCAGCTCGGCCGGCGAACAACCGCATGACATGTCGGAGCGATTGCCGGAAAGGTCCAGAGCCATCGCCGATTTCTGCGAAGCGCTGGCCACGAACACGTGCGATCCATCGCCGGAAAAAGCGATTCCCACGGGTACATTGAAGGCAGGTCCATCGCCCGCGAGCGGATGTTGCGTAGCCGACCCGGGGACATCACGAATCAGAATTGCGCCGGTTCCTCGCGCCGCGATCGCCGCATCGTGTCCGCCCGGCGCGAACGCCATCACCGCGTCCGCTCCCGTTTGAATTACCGGACGCACCACGCCGTTTTGGCTGGCCAGTTGAACGGAACCGTTCAATGTGGCAAGCAGATAGGAGCCGTCGTCGCTAACCGCCAGCGCAGGCGCAATCCGCCGGCCGTGCGCCGCATTGGCGCCATTCAAGGAGATGTTGCCGGCTGCCGCCGGAGATGCGCGTAGTCCCGTGACAATCTGCGCCTGCCCATTCGCATAAAGCGCCGCCGCCGTTCCCGAAGGACTGAAGACCACGCGCTCCGGCGCTTGCATCACCCCATCGATGCCGCTCTCCTTGACCGCTCCGGCCGTGATTGTGAACCAGTGCGTCGAGCCGTCGTATGCAATACCGAAGAAGGAATCCTGCCCCGGGGCCACATAGGCCGCAGTCAACGAATAGCCCGCGTCGATTGGCGCGCCCACCGTGGCCGCGCCCGGAATCCCGAGGACGGGCCGCAGCGAGTGCGCGTTGCCATCGAACACGTATCCAGCTACCGGGCCCGTGAAAGTCCCGGTCTGCGCACAGGCAACGCCCGCAAAAATCGCGGCTAATAGCAAATCTCGTTGTTTCATAATGTTCACTTTGGCGGTCCTACAAGGCCCGATCCCGGCGTAATCGTGACAGCGGAGTTTGCAGTCGCAGCCGAATTCCCGCCGCCACTATGAGTAGCGGCATATGCGCCGCCGGCAGCGCCGGCGGCAGCTATGACCACGATTACCGCGATCAATTTCCCCGAAATTCCGGCCGCCGCGGCCGTGGTTGCCGCGCCCGCCGCCACTACGTTCGATTCCGCAATGTTCGTGTTCGCCGTCAGCCCGTTGTGCGAAGCCGTGACGTGGATTTGATACTGTCCCTGCACATGGTTGGGATGGAAGCCGCGGGCCATCGCACGGCCCTGGCTATCCGTCACCACGCTCACACTATGAGCGCCCCCGGCGAATGTTCCGCCCGCTCCCTGGTCGGAGAGCGCGAAGATGACTGCCGCTCCCGCTACGGGCTTATGATTCTCGTCTTCTACTTGCACGACGGGCTCGCGCGCGGTGCGCTGCTTAATATTGTTGATCGCGCCCTCGCCTTCGATAATCACGATGTTCAACATCGGCGCCGCGCTCTGGGCCTGCGCCGCGGGCGCGAAGGGAATCGAAATCAATACCGCAACTACCGGCGCTAACCAACGCATCTACGTCCTCCGATGGTCTTCATTATCACAAATTTGTCGGGCTTATTTTCCTTTTGCTTTTGGCGTCGAGCCGCGCCCGGTAATTTGGCGGATGAAATCGATCTCTTCTTGCGAATAGGGCGATCCGTTATCGCGGAAAATATCGTGATGCCAAATCGCCGGCTGGCGATCGACATACGGATGTTGCCAGGAGTCCCACGGCAGGTAAGTTTGCGTCTTTCCCGCGACCAGGCCCCAACTGAATGCGGCGACGTTGTACTTCTTCGCGATGGGCAGAATGTTCTGGAATGTCGAATCGCGTTCGCGAGCCATGTACTCCGTGCACAGGATGGGGCGGTGGTATTGCTGCAGCCATTGAACGCGCTTCTCGAAATCGGCTGCCTTGTCGTAGTTATGAAAGCTGATAATATCCGATTCCTCGAGCTGAATCTTCTCGACCGGTGAGAGCTTATCGGGGCTCGACCAATCGCCGTGCCACAATGCGCTGGTGAGCGGCTGCGATGGCAGGGCGGCGCGGGCGTACTTGAAAACTTGCGGCAACATGCGCGTTACCAGAGCCACCTTATTAACGGGCTCGGACGAGCGATAGCTGCCGTCGTTCATGTTGTCGGGCTCATTCCATAGGTCCCAGGCGAGCACGCGCTTGTCGTTGATGAACTCGTGGATGACGTCCTCGACATATTGCAGATACCGCGTCCAATGCTGTTCGTCCACCAGCGCGGCCGCGCCGGGGTCCTGCACCCAGCCTGAATTGTGCACGCCCTGACGGACATCGCGCTGAATGCCCGGTTCCGGGAAGGGACTCCACACCGAATCGAACAGAACAAAAATAACTTTGATTTTGTGCTTATCGGCAATGCGCAGAAAAGTGTTCATGCGCTTGGCGCAGCCGCTAGGGTCCTTGTTCCATGGAATTTCGTGCAGGAAAACGCGCACGGCATTCATGCCGATGGCCTGCGCCCATCCCAGCTCGGTATCGATTACCACCGGGTCGAACGACTCGGCGTTCCACATCTCGATCTGATTGATAGCGCTGGCGGGAATGTAATTGACGCCGACGTACCAGGGCTGCTTGGAATACCAGAGATTGGCTGCTTCCGGAGTCCACTTGACCGGTTCGACGGCGAAGGCGGTAAGAGCCAGAAGCAGACAGAGCGCGATGCGGAAAGGCTTCATGCGATTGAACACGATTTTAACAGCGATCGAGAGAAAGATTACAGGCTGCAACCTGAGGATAATACGCGGGCCCCTCGAAACGACATCGGCGCGGCGGAAGCTTCTTCTTACCAGCGCAATTCCTACATGCGGTTGACGCGTGAAAAGGGACTCCGGAAGACTCGCGATACGGGATTTCCCGCGCCATCGCCAGGTGTTTCGAAACCACCCCCGCGGACAATTTCGGCGCACGTTGTGACGCTTGGATGTCTTAAATCCGTGCTTCACACAACTTTAGACCGTGTGCGTATGCAGGCAACGGAGATCGAACTGCCAGCAACAAGTGCGATTTAGCCACCGGAGGCAAGACAAGATGACCGCCGAAACGCCGCTTCAATCTTTTAATTCATCCGATGTGGGCGCGAATAACCGCCTCCCCAGTGTCGCGAACCGAGGGGTTACGCCTTCACTTCCACGACTTCTCGGGTGGTTCAGCGTCGGCTTAGGAGCGGCTGAGTTGGCGATTCCGCGTGCCGTCGCGAAGATTTCCGGCACAAAGAAAAGCCCCAATTTGATCCGCATGAATGGACTCCGCGAAATTGTGGCGGGGGTGGGACTCCTCACGCGGCGGGACCCCGGGCCGTGGCTTTGGATGCGCGTTGGCGGCGACATCATCGACCTCGCATTCGTAATCGCCGGCGCGCGTAAAGGAAAAACGGTGGCGGCGGTGAGTTCGGTGGCCGCGGCTGCAGGCATGACCGCGCTCGACGTGATGTGCGCGCAAAGGTGCGCCGCGTCAGCCGGCCCCCGGGGAGTACGCGCCGAGGCCAATGTGATAATCGCGCGTCCGCCTGAGGAATGCTATCGATTCTGGCGGGAGGCGGGCAACCTTGCTCGCTGCGCCACGGCCGATGTTTCGGTGCGTGAGACCGGCGAGCGCGCCGCCCATTGGACCATGCGACTCCCTGGCGGCCGCCAACTCGAATGGGACGTGGAGATCGTGGAGGATGAGCCTTCCCAGCGCATTTCATGGCGCCATCTTCCAGGCGGACTGATTGCCGCGTCCGGTTCGGTGACATTTGAAGCTGCTCCCGGCGGCCGCGGAACGTTCGTGCGTGTGCAGATCGATTACGACCACCCGGGGGTGGGCGCGATCGCGCCGCTGACGCGATTGTTCGGTAAGCATCCGGAGCAAACGCTTTACAAATCGCTGCGGCGGATGAAGCAGGTTCTCGAAGTTGGCGAAATCATCACCACCGAAGGACAGCCCGCGGGCCGCCGCAGCAGCGCCACGTGGCTCGACAGTATCGCTCAATAAAGGGGAGTAATCATGAAGGCCAACTGCTGGTATGGAAAACGCAAGCTGCGGGTCGAAGACGTGCCTGAACCCAAGATTCTCAATTCGCGCGATGCGATTGTGCGCGTCACATCGACCGCAATCTGCGGATCGGAGCTGCATCTTTACAACGGCTATGTGCCGAGCATGATGCAGGGGGACATTCTGGGCCACGAATTCATGGGCGAGGTGATGGAGACCGGTCCCGCGGTGAAGAATCTAAAGCCGGGCGACCGCGTAGTCGTGCCTTTCGCCATCTCGTGCGGCCGTTGCTTCTTCTGCACGCAGGAAATGTACTCACTATGCGAGAATTCGAATCCGAACGTTTGGCTGGCGGAGAAATTGTGGGGCCATTCGCCTGCCGGCCTCTTCGGCTATTCGCACCTGCTCGGCGGATTCGCGGGCGGACAAGCGGAATACGTACGCGTGCCGTTCGCCGACGTCGGTCCAATCAAGATCGAAAACGGCTTGACCGATGAACAGGTGCTGTTTCTCTCCGATATCTTTCCCACGGGTTACATGGCGGCGGAGGCATGCGACATCAAACCTGGCGACACGATAGCAGTGTGGGGGTGCGGACCCGTGGGGCAGTTCGCGATGAAGAGCGCGTTTATGCTAGGCGCCGAGCGCGTGATCGGCATCGACCGTTTCCCTGAGCGGTTGCGCATGGCGCGCGAAAAAGTGGGCGCTCAAACGCTCAATTACGAAAATGTCGACGTGCTCGACGCACTGCAACAGATCACCGGCGGCCGTGGACCCGACGCGTGTATCGACGCCGTCGGAATGGAGGCGCACGCCCCCGGCCTTTATGGCGCGTACGATCGCGCCAAGCAGGCGGTGATGCTCGAAAGCGACCGGCCAATCGCGCTGCGGCAGGCGATCATGGCTTGCCGGAACGGCGGCGTGCTCTCTATTCCTGGGGTGTATGGGGGAGTGGTGGACAAGGTTCCGCTCGGGTCGTTGATGAATCGCGCCATCACCGTGCGCACCGGCCAGACTCACGTGCAGCGCTATTTACGCCCGCTGCTCGAAAAAATCCAGAACGGCGAAATCGACCCCAGCTTCGTGATTACGCACACCGGGGGTCTCGATAGCGCGCCTGAGGCCTTTCAAATGTTTTGCGACAAGCAGGATGAATGCATCAAGGTCGTGTTGAAGCCCGGCGCGACCGGCCTGCACAAAATGGCGGCATGAAGAGGAGAAACGATATGGTCCGTGACAACAATAATCGTCAATTTGCAGTGGTAACCGGCGCATCGAGCGGCATCGGTTATGAGCTGGCCCGCCAGTTCGGCGAGCATGGCTTCGACTTATTAATCGTCTCGGAGCAGGAGCATATCAAGGACGCGGCACGTGCCATCGAGGAGACCGGCGCTGCGGTTGAAAGCCTGCAGGCGGACCTTGCGACGTATGAGGGCGTGGAGAAGCTCTCCGACGCAATCCAAGATGCCGGCCGCCGCCTGGATGCGATTGCCATCAACGCGGGCGTGGGAATCAGCGGCGAATTCGCGCGCGAAACGGATTTGCGAGATGAGTTGCGTCTAATCCATTTGAACGTGGTTTCTCCGGTACATCTCGCGAAGCGAATCTTGAAAGATATGATTGAGGCCGGCGGCGGCCGCGTTCTCTTCACGTCGTCGATCGCCGGAACTATGCCCGGGCCATTCGAGGCAGTTTACAACGCTTCGAAGGCCTTCCTGACTTCGTTTGCGCAGGCCGTACGCAATGAGTTGAAAGACACGGGCGTCACTATCACCGTACTGATGCCCGGAGCCACCGAAACGGAGTTCTTCCGCCGTGCGGGCCTCGAGGACACTCAACTGGGCGCGGGCGAGAAGGATGACCCCGCGGAGGTCGCGCGGCAGGGATTTGAAGCGCTCATGGCGGGGAAAGACCACGTCGTGGCGGGTTCGTTCAAGAACAAAATTCAGGCGTTTGCGGGACACGTTCTTCCCGACCCGGTGATGGCGGATCTTCACCGTAAGAGGTCGGAGCCCGGTTCGGCGCAAAACCGGGAACATGCGCATGACGAACTCTAATGTCGGATGACAACCGCGGCCTTAGAAGCCTTCGGCGCAACCGCCGCCAGGATTACTCTCCTAAAATGAATAAACATCATGAGGCTCGCTCTACTCCTGGCTACCGCGCTCCTTGCGGCGAGAGCCGCTGGACCCGGTCCCAACCGGGCGCATCTTCCCTTTGTCTTCAATTATGAGAACGTACTTGGCACGTCGCTCGAATTGAAAATCGACGCGCGTAACCAGACCGAGGCGGATAAGGCTGACGCGGCTGCACGCCGCGAAATCGATCGCGAAGCCAAGATTCTCAGCGCCTGGGATAGCTCCAGCGAATTCAATCGTTGGGCGGCAACCCTTAACCGGCCGGTGCACGTTTCACCTGAGTTGTTCGAGACGCTCTCATTATTCGACCGGTGGCGCAAGCGTACCGGCGGGGCGCTAGATGCCTCCGCCGAAACCGTGGTCCGCGTCTGGAAGAATGGCGAGCGCGAAAACCGCGAGCCTTCGCCCGCCGAAATCGCCTCCGCCGTGAATCAGGTTGGCCAGCCGCACTGGCGTCTCAACCGCGCCGCGCAGTCGGCGACCCATCTCGACTGCTCGCCCATCGCGCTGAACAGTTTCGCAAAGAGCTACATCGCCGGGCACGCCGCCGATGCCGCGCTCGCTGTTCCCGGCGTTAGCTCCGTGGTGGTGAATATTGGCGGCGATCTTGTGGTCCGCGGCCCGCGCCCCGAGATGGTCGATATCGCCGACCCGCGCTGCGACGCCGAGAATTGCGCTCCGTTGGGCGCTGTCGAAATTCAGGGACGCGCTATCGCTACCAGCGGTAACTATCGCCGCGGCGTCACTATCGCGGGCCATCACTTCTCGCACATTGTCGATCCGCGCACCGGCCTCACCGCCGATAACGTCATCAGCTCCACCGTGGCTGCGCCGACGCCGGCCGACGCCGGCGCCATGGCCACTGCCTTCTCGGTGCTTGCCCCCGCCGAATCGCTGCGCATAGCCGCGTCCATTCCCGGCGTGGATTATCTGATCGTCACCAAGACCGGCCAACGCTTCGCCAGCGCCGCATGGACCCGGCTCGGACTGGCTCTTGTCCCGGCCGCCGCAGCCCCCACCCCGGCCGTGGCCGGCGCCTGGGACCCTTCGCTCGAACTCGCCGTCACCATCGAACTGGCCCATTTCGCGGGCAACGTCAACCGTCCCTATCTCGCCATCTGGGTGGAGGACGAAAGCATGACCCCCGTCCGCGTCCTCGCTCTCTGGTACAGCAAAGACCGCTACCTGATCGAAATGAAAGCCTGGTATAACGTAGCCGAAGCTTTTCCCGATGCCGGCAACTTCGCTCACTCTATCGCCAGCGCGACCCGTTCTCCCGGAAAATATACCTTCAACTGGAACGGCAAGGACGATAGCGGCAAACTGGTTGCGCCCGGCAAATACACCGTCTACATCGAGGCCGCGCGCGAGCACGGGACCTATCAGCTCATGCATCAGGAAGTGGATTGCAACGGCCAACCCGCGAAGGCCGATCTCAAGGGCAACGTCGAAATCGCGGGAGCGTCACTTGACTATCACAAGATCGCCGCTCGATGACGCGCCGCAGCGCCAATGCGCATCAGGAAGCGCTGCGCGGCGTGCGATGTCTCCACCCATGTTTGATCGTGCCCGCCTCGCCGCCGCGCGGCGACGAGTTCGACCAGCGCCCGAGCGTATACTCGCGCTGGTAGGCAGCTGAGCGGATTGTCACCTTGACGATCCCGCTCGAATCGCACGCGTATTCCTCCTCCGCTTCGCAACCGGCGCCGTCTTGCATCCGCAGCACGTCTATCAGGGAGAGGTCGCTTGCGCCGCGTAGAGCCGGGTCGAAGGGGAACTGGATATCGTCCCAAATCGTGAGATCGCCCGAGGGGTCGCCGTGCTCGCCGATGCGTGAAGCCTCCACGTAACGGAAGTGGCCGATGTTGTGGGCTGGCCGATACGCACGCACCACGCGCAGGGGAGGAGCGCCCCGCCGCGGCAGTTCGAGACCCCGCGGAAACAACACATCGAAGGTCGCCGCGCGGCCATGATCGGCCTCGCGCCACACTCCGAAGTGGCGCGCAAAACGGTCGCGCAGTATATAGCTTTGGCCGCCGCCGGCGCTGATGGCGAGACCGATCGCGGTGGCCGAACGCATGTAAGCGGAACGGCGCACCACCCGCCCGAACGTCTCTTTGAGCACGCGCGCCACAGCCGGGAGTTCAGATCCGCCTCCGGTGACGTAGAGCGTTTCGATGGATTGCTCTGGATGCGCCGCCAGCATCTCTTGCACCACCTCCGTGGTGCGCTCCGTCAGCGGCCGGCAGCGCTCGTAGTAGGGCGCCACGCCGATCGATACCTCGCCCCAACCTGCGCGCACGCGCTCCAAATCCACTACGATGCGGCGCGTATTGGGATTGAGAGCTTCCTTGCGCTCGCGGCACTCTTCCATCAGTTGGAAAAACTCGCTGCCGGAGACCGATTCCCGTTCGCGCCCCGCAGCCTCCAACGCGAGATCCGCGAGGATTTCGTCGAAATCGTCGCCGCCCAAATCCGCCAATCCGGCGCTCGCAATCACGGTATGCGCGTCGCCGTCCATTTCGACCAGCGAGGCGTCGAAAGTGCCGCCGCCAAGATCGTACACCAGCAACCGCCGCGATTCCGCTTTGCTCTTCGCGCGCTCGCGATGGCCATACTCGACGCTGGCAGCAGACGGCTCGTTAAGCATTCCCAGGACCTGGAAGCCAGCCGCGCGAAAAGCCTCCGCCGTCAGAAATCGTTGATTGCTGTTGGCATTGGCCGGCACGCCAATCATCGCTTCGAGCGGCTCGGCGCGATCGATCGACAGCGTGGATGCGTGGCGCAATTGCTGGCGGAATACCGACAGCAGCTCGGTCGCCAGTTCGATCACTGGCGCCTCGCAGCTGCCGAGATCTACCAACGTGGTCGGACCCGCGCCTCGCAGCAGCCGCTTGAGCGAGCGCAGCACCATCCATTCGCGATCTCCCTGCACCGCCCAGGCGTGCCACCCGAACCGGCGCTCGTCGCCTCGTATTGCCACCAGCGGCGGGAACCATTCGCGCATCTGTCCATCGGGCGATTCAAAGGCGGCCAGCGGATAGTTCCCACGATCCGCCGCCGCGGTCACGATACGAGTAGTGCCAAAATCGATTCCCAGTTTCACTGTTGAGCCAACATGCATCTTAACGCGCTTGTGCGATTAGCCTGCTGGGCAGCCACTCAATCGATCGGCACGAGGCGGTGCCCTGCCCGGAGCAATAGCCGGCTGGTCTGGGATCTTGTCTCGCGAAATCTATTCTCCGGAGAAACGTGTGAGACCCCTAACGCATATAGAAGAGACTTAGTCTGGGCAGGCGGGCTTTTTCGAGTAAGTTGCGTTCCAGGAATTGCTTTTCGAGCAGGGCCAATTGGTCGGTGGTCATCTTGCCGCGGTAGGGGCGAAGTTGGCGATCGAGTTCGGCATGCGCGGCGACTAGCGATTCTTCACTCTGACGAAGACGTGCGGCGGCGATCATCTTCTCCTCGAGGACGGTGAGGCGGCGTTCGAGCGATTCGAGGTCCGTGTAGTGCCGCTCCACTTCGGAGGCGAGTTGCCGCAGGGTGGCGACGGTTTCGGCGTAATCGGGCGGAAGCGCATCGGCGTTACGTTCGAGATAGGCGCGCAATTCTTCGAGCGCGAACGGGGCGGCCACTTCGCGACGCACGCGAGGCTGCGCGGTTCCAGCCATGATCTGTGCTTCGGCGAGCACGGCTTGGGCGCAGAAGGCGAGCGAGTTGACCATCTGCGTTTTGACGCGGCGGCCACGCCATTTTTCGAAAGCCACATCAATGCCGCGCAGGACGGCCTCGAGCGGGACTTCGGCGTTCTTCCACGATTCAATTAGCGCCCAATCGAGAGGTGAGAGCAGGAACAGTCCCGTGCCGCGCGCGCGCTGAAAATGCTCTTCGATTTCCGTGAAGTAGTTGAAATAGTTGAGTGTCCAGGCGCTATCTTCGCTCACTTGCGGTTGCGCTCCCATATCATGGCCAGTCCTTCCAGCGTGAGATGTTCGTCCACGATTTTGAGATAGCGCGAGCCATCGACGATCATGCGGGCCTGCCCGCCGGTGGCGATGGCTTTGGTCTCAGGACCGAGCTTGGCGATGACGCGCTCGATGATGCCGTCGATGGCGCCGATTGCCCCGAAGTACAAACCGGATTGCATACTGGCGATGGTGTTGGTGCCGACGACATCCTTGGGCGGTCGGAAATCGACCATGGGCAGGCGAGCGGTCTTGCTGAAGAGCGCATCGATGGCGATGCCAATGCCGACGGCGATGGCGCCGCCTAGGTATTCGGCGTCGCGAGAGACGACGTCGAAATTGATGGTGGTGCCGAGATCGCAGACCACGCACGGGCCGCCGTATTTGTTGAACGCTGCGACGCCGTTGACCAGGCGATCGGCGCCAACTTCGTTGGGGTTGTCGTAGCGAATGGCGAGGCCGAGATCGGTGCGCGGCGTCACGAACATGGCCGAGGTGTGGAAGTAGCGCTCGGTCATTGCGGCGAGCGTAGCGTCGATGAGCGGGACGACGCTGGAGATGATGATGCCGTCTATTTTTTCTATATCAAGGCCGGCTGGAGAAAACAGGTTGCGGAGGAGGATGCCCCACTCGTCGGAGGTCTGCTCACGAATGGTGCGCAGGCGCCAGTTGGAGAGGAGACGGCGGCCTTCGAATGCGCCGATGGTGATGTTGCTGTTGCCTGCGTCAAGAGCTAGCAGCATGGGGAGTCTCCTGGGAAGCGCCCCTCCGGCGCGGGGACAGGCCAGAGGCCTTTCCTACGGGGCGGCACGAACGCCTCCTGCAAGAATCAGGGTAACGGTTCCATCGTCCTGGCGCACTTTGAGGAAACCGGCGGGGTCGAGGCCGGCGGTGACGCCGTGGATTTCGTTTACGACTACTCGGCGGCCGGAAACGTAGCTCGAGGCATTGGTGAACAGATCGAGGATTTGTTCCAGCGGAAGAGCGGCATAGCGATCGACGGCTGGCAGGAGGGAGGCGAGGATTGGGGTCAGGGGTCGGGGGTCGGGGGTCGGGGCGTGGCGATGCATTCTGAGCGAGGTGGCTTCCGTTGCGAGATCGGGCGGGAATTCGGTGTGATTCACGTTGATGCCGATGCCCGCGATGGCTTTGCCGCCGATCAATTGGACCAGAATGCCGGCGCACTTTTTACCATCGAGCATGACGTCGTTGGGCCAGCGGAGATCGCAGGCGATGCCGGTGGCTTCGGCGATGGCTTCGACGGTGGCGAGTCCGATGGTTAGGGTGAGCGCGGGCGCGGGGTCGAGCACGATGGAGCAATAGATGCCAATGTTTGGGGCGGAGTGCCAGGAGTGGCCGTGGCGGCCTTGTCCGGCGGTCTGTTCATCGGCTATTACTATCGAGCCGCGTGGGAGGGTTGCTGCGGCGCGCATGGTGGAATCGACGGACGGGTAGTAATCGATGCGGCGATCGGGCAGCGCGCGGCGAAGGGAATCGAGGTTCACAGGAGTTCAAGCCGGAAACTGATATCCACGGCGCGGGCGGAGTGGGTGATGGCGCCGGCAGAGACGAAATCGGCGCCGGTTTCGGCGTAGGCGCGGACGTTTTCGAGTGTGATTCCGCCGGAGAGTTCGACGGTTACGCGGCCGGCGATCTCACGGATCCAAACGGCGGCTTCGGCGGGAGTGAGATTGTCGAGCAGGACGTGGGTGGCGCCGGCTGCGAGAGCTTCGTGGAGTTCGGCGAGCGAGCGAACTTCGATTTCGATCGGCAGCGCCTTTCCGACGGGATGCGTAGCCGTGGGAGCGGATTGGTAGGTGGCCGTTAGGGCCGCTCTCATTGCCGCCTCGACGCCGCCGGCGGCGATGATGTGATTGTTCTTGATCAGGATGGCATCGAACAGGCCCATGCGATGGTTGGTGACGCCACCGGCAGCAGCGGCGCGTTTTTCGAGGACGCGCATGCCAGGCGTGGTCTTGCGCGTGTCGAGCACCCGGCAAGCGGTTCCGTCGACGGCATCGGCGAATTTGCGAGCAAGCGTAGCAACGCCGCTGAGGCGCTGGAGGAAGTTGAGCGATACGCGTTCGCGCTCGAGAAGGCTGCGGGCGTTGCCATCGACCGTAGCGATGGGTTCTCCGGGCTGGCAGAGATCTCCATCGCGCTTCAGCAGCGCAACGCGATCGAAGATTTCAGCGAGCACTTCGGTTCCGGCAAGGACCAGAGGCTCGCGCGCGATATAGGTGCCGCGCGCGCGGCGGTCTTCGGGGACGCAGGCTCGCGAAGTGATATCGCCCGGGCCGATGTCTTCTTCGAGCGCAATGCGGACAATTTTGCTCATAAGCAGCCGAGTTTCTCGAGCTGTACTTTGTAATCGGCCAGCTTCTGGCGGATGGAATCCACTACATGAGCCGGCGCGCGGCCGAGAAACGTTTCATCGGACAACTGGCGCTCGCTGTTCGAGATGTTCTTCATCAATTGCGCGCACTCTTTGTCCTGACGCTTGCGCTGAGTCTCCTCGTGCGAGACAGGGACTTCGAGAGTGAGATCGAACTGGGCGGAGGAACGGATGGCGGCGGCTTTAGGCGCGGCCTCAGCTTTGAATTCCAGCCTCACGTTGGCTAGCTTCTGAATCGCATCGGCATGGCGTTGAGCGACATCGAGCCCGGCGGTGCGCGAATAGAGCGCGCCCGCGAGTTGTTGTTTGGGGTCGAGCTTGGCTTCCGTACGCAGGGTGCGCGCCATGGTGACAATCTCCTGCACGATGCCGATTTCGCGTTCGGCTTCGAAATCGGTAAGACCGGCGCGGTATTGCGGAAAAGGAGCGATGGAGATCGAAATGGGGCGCTTGGAGCGTTGCGCCGTGAGGCGCTGCCAGAGTTCCTCAGTGAGAAAAGGCATCGCGGGATGCAGCAGTCGAAGGGCGGTTTCGAAGGCGGCGAGCGTGTTGCGCCATCCGGCATCGAGTCCGGAGCCTTCGCGGAAACGGAGCTTCTTCAGCTCGATGTACCAATCGCAGAACTCATGCCAGAAGAAGTGCCAGAGCAACTGCGCGGCTTCGTGATAGCGGTACATCTCGATGGCGCGGTTGACCTCATCGGCGCAACTGTTGAGACGGCTGAAGATCCAGCGATCCTCGATAGGAACGGACATGCTGGCGAGATCGGGCTCAGGGCGGAACTCTTCGAGGCTATCGGGAACCCAGGGTTCGACGCCCGAGCGCTCCATGCTCATGAAGAGGAAGCGCGCGGCGTTCCAGATCTTGTTAGCGAACGCGCGGCTGCTTTCCATGCGCTGCTCGGTGAGCACGATATCGGTGCCCGGCGCGGCGCCCTGCAGCAGCGCCATGCGGACCGCATCAGTACCGTACTTTTCCGTCACCACCAGCGGATCGATGGTATTGCCACGGGTCTTCGACATCTTCTGCTTTTCGGCATCCCGCACCAGGCCGTGGATATAGACCTGGCGGAACGGGACATCGCCCATAAATTCGATGCCGAGCATCGCCATGCGCGCTACCCAGAAGAAGAGAATATCGAAACCGGTGATGAGCAACGACGTGGGATAGAACGCGGCTAGATCTTCGGTCTGATCGGGCCATCCAAGCGTGGAGAAAGGCCACAGGCCGGAACTGAACCACGTGTCGAGGACATCGGTATCCTGCTTGAGTTGAGACGAGCCGCAACGGGGGCACGATGTGGGAGCCTCGCGCGCAACGATGATTTCACGGCACTCGCCGCAATACCAGGCGGGGATGCGGTGGCCCCACCAAAGCTGTCGAGAGATGCACCAATCGCGGATGTTGTACATCCACTCGTCATAGGTTTTCTTCCAGTTGGCGGGAATGAAAACAATGCGGCCCGATTCCGCCGCTTCGATGGCTTTTTCGGCGAGCGGCTTGGTCTTAACGAACCACTGCGTGGAAATGAGCGGCTCGACCACGGTCTTGCAGCGATCGCACTTGCCGAGGTTGAGTTTGTAGGGCTCGATCTTGACCAGCGCGCCGCCCCGTTCGAGGTCGGCAACAATGCGTTTGCGGGCTTCGAAACGGTCGAGGCCGGCATAGGGACCGGCGGCGGCAGTCATAACGCCGTGTTCATCGATGACTTGGATTTTTGGTAGATTGTGGCGGCGTCCGGCTTCGAAATCGTTGAGATCGTGCGCGGGGGTGACTTTGACCACGCCGGTGCCGAATTCGGGGTCGGCAAGTTCGTCGAGAATGATGGGGATTTCGCGATCCATCAACGGAAGTTGAACGGTCCGGCCATGGAAAGCAAGATATCGCTCGTCTTTGGGATTAATGGCGACGGCGGTGTCGCCAAGCATGGTCTCGGGGCGCGTGGTGGCAACGGTGAGGAACTGGCCGGGCATGCCGTTGATGGGGTAACGCAAGTGCCAGAGGCTCCCATCGGTTTCGGTGTGCGCGACTTCAAGATCGGAGAGCGCCGTGAGGCACCGCGGGCACCAGTTGATCATGTACTCGCCGCGGTAAATGAGTCCCTTCTCGTAGAGCCGGACGAAGACTTCGCGGACGGCACGCGAGAGACCGGGATCGAGCGTGAAGCGCTCGCGGCTCCAATCGCAGCTTGCGCCAAGCCGGACCATCTGGCGCTTGATGGTGTCGCCATATTGCGCCTTCCATTCCCAAACGCGCTTTTCGAACTCTTCGCGGCCGAGGTCGAGGCGCTTAATGCCCTCCTCGGCGAGTTTGCGCTCCACCACCATTTGAGTGGCGATGCCGGCGTGATCGGTCCCGGGGAGCCAGAGGGTCTCTTCGCCTAGCATGCGATGCCAGCGGATGGTGACATCGATCTCGGTGTGCTCGAGCATGTGGCCGATGTGGAGCACGCCGGTCACATTCGGCGGCGGAATAACTAGCGAGAAGACCTTGGCGCCATGTTTGACGGAGGCGCGAAAAAGGTCGGAATCGATCCACCACTGCGCCCAGTGAGGTTCGAAACGGTTGGGTTCGTAAGTCTTCTCTAGTTGCATGGGTGTGGAGACAGGGAGACGCTGGAATTTCTATGGGAAATATTAGTGTAACAGGGGGCGAAGAAGGGGTGAGGGCGGCCATTTGACGCAGGAGGCGTTGAGGCACAGAGATAAGCACGGAGTTTTTTGAGACGAGGGAGGCTTGGAGGGCAGGCATCGGCTGACCATCGCGCGCTGGCCTCTGACGCGCCCCTGCAGTTGTTCAAGACCGGCCTGCCGGCGTGTTTGCCGTGGGCGACGTTCGCGCGGGGCATGGGCCGTGGGCAAGGGCTCCATCGCCATTCATTTGATACACACGGCGCTGCAGGAGTGAGAACGGAGCTGGCGACATAGTCGGGAGGGCGGTACCCGTTAGAAGCGTTTGCTATCTTGGTCAAACCGTGCGCAAAAAGGAAACGTGCAGGATCATTACCGAAATCGGCATCGTCCCGGCAATTCGCGTGTCGTCGGCAGAGGATGCGGCGTTCGCGGCTGAAGCCATCGCGTTGGCGGGAATCCCCATTGTCGAAATCACAATGACGGTGCCCGGCGCCGTTGCCGTTATTGCCCGCTTAGCGCGAGACAATCCTAAAGTTGTAATCGGCGCCGGCACGGTGCTCACGCTCGATGTGGCGCGCGAGTGTGCCGATGCAGGCGCGAGCTTTCTCACCGCTCCCGGCTTCGACGCCGAGATTGTGGAGTTCGCCGCTCAGAAGGATCTTGCCGCTCTGCCCGGCGCTCTAACGCCTACCGAAGTGGTGGCCGCATGGCGTGCTGGGGCCGATATCGTCAAGGTCTTCCCGTGTACGCCGGTGGGCGGCAGTCACTATATTAAATCGCTCAAAACGTCGCTGAAGCAAATCCCGCTGATGGCGGCGGGCGGAGTGAATCAGAGGACGGCGATGGATTTCATTCTCGCGGGAGCCGTCGTCATCGGCGTGGGCGCCGAACTGATTCCCACCGACGCGATTCTCCAGCGCAGTACGGAACGCGTGCGCGAATTGGCCAGGCGCTTTCTTGGCTACGTGAAGGAAGCGCGCGACCGTCTGCGGGCGTGAGGCGCATTGGGCGCCTTGACGCGAGCACGAGACGAGATCCGCAATGCCGGGAGACTCGGAGATGACGTTGCCATGAGTAGTTCGCCCGCTAGCAGCTGTGTTAAAGCAAAAAGTTTACATAATCCAGCCCGCAACTTATTGATTGATAGAGGCGCGAATCAGGGGTTTACGGTTTTCGTTGCTTTAGACACGGGCTGCGGGTATTCGCTCGGGGTCGTTCGCGATGCATTAGGGCAAGGCAGAAACTTCCAGCCTTCTCCGCACTTCCGGCAGCGTGAAACCCGAATAAGGAATCGCCGCGACCCACGCGTTCGGACCCGCGCGCTGCAACAAGTCTTGGAGCGCGATCTCGTGCTCGGCCGGTCGCACGGGCGTGAAGTGGCACCGGCGCACGAATTCCGGATCGAGACCGGAAACGAGGTGTACGTCGTACAAGCGGCCCAGGCGCGCTACCCAATACGCCTTATGGCCGCCTACGACGAAATCGCGCTCCAGCGCCTGGCGCATCTCGAAATCGTCGCGATAACGGGCGACGTACTCTTCGAAGGCGCCGATGCCCGCGCCGCTCGGGCACTCCGCATAAAACAAGATGGCGCCGCCCGGGCGTAACGCGCGGCAGGCGTTCTCGAGGCCTTTGTGCGCCTGACGAAGATCGATGTCGAGAGGGAATCCGCCGGCAGACGCTACGATCACGTCATAAGGCTCGTCTACCTCAACGCGCATCATTGCGTCTACCGTGCGGCATCCTTCGCGGTGCGCGAGTTCGTAATGGCCCGCGACCACACGTATCAACTTGCCCTCAGGGCTGAGCACGACATTTACGATGAAATCCGGATCTGCCATGCGGCAGGCTTCCAGCAGATCTTCGTGCGCGGGATTGCCATCCAGCTTTCCCGAGCGGCAGTTCGGGTCGAAGATCATGCGGTGGTTGAACGTAGTGGTACGAAACCCCGCGACGCCCGGCGCGAGACTCTTGCGGCCGCCGGAGTAACCGGCAATCAGGTGATAAATAATCTCGCCCGTGAGGACGATGCGATCGGCGTCCCAGACTTCGCGATTGATCTCTACGCGGTTGCCGAAACTGGTTGTGCCGATCTCGACGAGGCTCGCATCGTCAGAGGCGATATGGTCGAAGCATCGAATGCGGCGATGAATCTCTTCACCGACGATGAACCTGCGCTCTTCGTCCGTTTGGCGCCGATGGATGCCGAGCGCGAACACTATGAAGATGTCGCGGTCGGGTACTCCGGCCGCGTTTAACGCGGCGAGAAGAGGCGGAAGCATCAGGTCCGTCCGCGTCAGGCGCGTAATGTCGTTCACTATGATCGCGACGCGTTCGCCCGGACGCACGATATCGCGGATCGGACGTGTTCCAACAGGATTCTCCAGCGCATGGGCAACCGCGCGCGCCTCGTCGGCGATAGGCTCGGCAGTCCGTGGAGCCAGCCTTTCCCCTCGCACGGAGAGTTGTAAACGGCCCTTGCCATACGGGACATCGAGCCGCATTGCTACACCCGCGTCACAGCGCCTTCCGACGCCGAAGCTACCAGCTTCCAATACTTGGCGAAAACGCCTGTAGCGTAGTGCGGCCGGGCGGCTTCCACTCCGCCAGGCGGCGCTTCAGTTCGGCGGGATCGATATCGAGATCGAGCACGTGTTGCGGTTGACGTCGATGGTGATGGAGTCGCCTTCGCGCACGGCGGCGATCGGTCCGCCGTTCGCTGCTTCGGGCGCGACGTGCGCAATCATGAAGCCGTAGGTGGCGCCGCTGAAGCGGCCGTCGGTAAGCAGCGCCACGCTATCGGAAAGGCCGGCGCCGACAATGGCCCCGGTCACGCCGAGCATCTCCTGCATGCCCGGTCCGCCGCGCGGCCCTTCGTAGCGGATGACTACTACGTCGCCTGGCTTGATGCTGCCCTCGAGTACGGCAACGCGTGCGTCTTCCTCGCGTTCGAACACGCGGGCGCGGGCCCTTGATGCAGCTTCTTATCGTGGCCGGCGAGCTTGATCACGCAGCCTTCCGGGGCCAAGTGAGCCGCGCAGGATGGCGATGCCGCCGCGCGGCTTGAGCGGGTTGGAGAGCGGGCGGATGACCTCCTGCCCAGGCGTCTCATTGGCCTGCGCCGCTTCTTCGGCGAACGTGCGGCCGGTGATGGTCAGGGCGGAGCCATCCACGAATTTGCCTTCCAGAAGGCGCTGCGCGATGACCGGAATGCCGCCCGCCTTATCCACATCGGCGGCCATGAACCGTCCGCCGGGTTTGAGATCGGCGAACACGGGGCGTGCGCGCGCAGAACCGTTTCGAAATCGTCGATGGACAGCGGCACTTCGGCCTCGCGCGCCATGGCGAGCAGGTGCAGCACGGCATTGGTGGATCCCGGCGGTGAGTGCCACGCCGGCGATGGCGTTGTCGAACGCCTTGCGCGTGCAGATGTCGCGCGGGCGCAGGTCGTTGCGCACGGCGTCCATGATCACCTGGCCGCACCGGTATGCGATCTTCTCCTTGCGCTTGTCGGGCTGCGGAACGGACGCGGTGCCCATCGGCGAGAGCCCGATCAGTTCCATCACGGTGGCCATGGTGTTGGCGGTGAACTGGCCGCCGCACGCGCCGGCGCCGGGACACGCACGGTTTTCGATGTCCGTTCAGCTCGTCGTCGCGTGATCTTGCCGGCGGCGTTGGCGCCGATGGCTTCGTAGACATCCTGAATGCTGATGGCGCGGCCCTTGTATTCGCCGGGCATGATGGATCCGCCATAAAGCACCACGCTAGGGACGTTGAGGCGCAGCGCGGCCATGGCGGCGCCGGGGATGGTCTTGTCGCAGGCCACCAGCGCGACGATGCCATCGAACATGTGGCCCTCGCACCAGCAGCTCGATGGAATCGGCAATCACCTCGCGGCTGACGAGCGAGGCCTTCATGCCTTCCGTGCCCATGGTGACGCCGTCGCTGATGGCGATGGTGTTGAACTCCATCGGCGTGCCGCCTGCGGCGCGAATGCCCGCCTTCACATGCGTAGCCAGTTCGCGCAGATTGAAGTTGCACGGCATGGTTTCGATCCATGTGTTGGCGACGCCGATGATCGGTTTGGCGAGATCTTCGTCGGTGAAGCCGATGGCTTTCAACATGGAGCGCGCGCCGGCGCGGCTCTTGCCTTGGGTGATGGTGTAGCTCTGCAGTTTGGCCATGGAAATACCAGTGTAGCATCGCCGTGTATTCGTTATGCTGGCATCTGATGTTTAGCGCAAAGATGGCGGGCGAGAAATTGCGCGGCGCATGGCGTGGTGGGCGCGGGCGGGGCCGGGTTCCCCACCTACGTCAAAGGCGCAATCGCAAGTGGAGTTCATGATCGCCAACGGCGCGGAGTGCGAGCCGCTGATCCACAAAGACGCCGAGATGATGAAGCATTTCCCGGCGGAGATCGTCTCGGGCATGGACCTCGATGATGGACGCCACCGGCGCGCGAAGACGGGCAAGTTCGGCATCAAGACCAAGAACGCGGAGTCGGTCGACGCGCTGAAACGGCACATCGAAGAACGACCGCATCGAGTTCACGATGCTCGGCGATTTCTACCCTTCGGGCGACGAATACGAGCTGGTCTACACGGCCACCGGCCGACTGATTCCGCCGGCCGGCATTCCGCTGCAGGTGGGCTGCGTGGTGAGCAACGTCGAGACGCTCTACAACGTGCGACCAGCGCAGCACAGGGCAAGCCGGTGACCGAAAAGTTTCTCTCGGTGTGCGGCGCGGTGCAAGAGCCGAAATCGTTCTGGGCGCCGGTGGGCACGCCGTTCCGCGAACTGATCGCGCGCGGCCGGCGGCGCGACGGTGAGCGATTTCGGCATCTTCGTCAGCGGCATCATGATGGGCACGCTGACGCTTCGATCTGGACGATGTGGTGACGAAGACCACGGGCGGGCTGATCGTGCTGCCGCGCGATCATTATCTGATGACGCGCACGACGCGGTCGATGCAGGAGATGCACCACATCGGGAAATCGGCCTGCGACCAGTGCAGCTACTGCACGGAGTTCTGCCCGCGCTACTTGCTGGGCTACGAAGTGCAGCCGCACAAAGTGATGCGCAGCCTGGGATTCACCGCGACCGGCGCGCGACATCTGGAACCAGTGGTCGGAGCTGTGCTGCGCGTGCGGGCTGTGCACGCTGTACGCCTGTCCCGGAGGATCTGTACCCGAAGGAGGCGTGCGACCAGGGGAAAGCCGACCGCCGCGCGGCCGGCTTGAAGTTCGTGCAGCAGAAGCCGGTGGAAGTGCATCCGATGAAGGAATACCGGCGCGTTCCGCTCGCGCAATTGCGCAAGCGGCTGCACGTGGAAGAGTACGAGCGCGAAACGCCGTTCGAAGCGCTGGAGCTGACGCCAGCCGCGCGTGCGCATCAAGATGAAGCAGCACGCCGGGCAGCCGGCGATCGCCGGTGGTGGGCGAGGGCGCAAAGGTGAAGAAGGGGCAGGTGGTGGGGCGCGTGGAAGAGGGCAAACTGGGCGCGGACGTGCACGCCAGCATCGCGGGCAAGGTGCGCGCGGTGACGCGCGGACGCAGTGGAGATCGTGGCGTAAGATGGCAAAGAATTCGATTGGATTGATCGAACTGACCAGCATCGCGGCCGGTTATCAGGCGTGCGACGCGATGCTGAAGGCGGCGGACGTGGACCTGGTGCTGTCGCGCTCCATCTGCTCGGGCAAGTACATGGTGATGGTGCGCGGCGACGTCGCCGCGGTGCAGGCGGCGGTCTCCGCGGGCATCAGCCCAGGGCAATTTCTCGGTGATCGATTCGTTCGTGATTCCGAACCTGCACGAAGCGGTCTTTCCGGCGATCAGCGGGTCGAACAAGGTGGAGGCGCTGGAAGCGCTGGGCATCGTGGAATCGTTCTCGGTGGCTTCGCTGATCGAAGGCGCGGACGCGGCGGTGAAGACGGCGAACGTCGAGCTGATCGAGATCCGCCTGGCGATGGCGCTGGGCGGCAAGGCGTTCGTGACGCTGACGGGCGACGTGGCGGCGGTGCAGAGCGCGGTGGACTCCGGCGGCGCAGGTGGTGGGGCAGAAGGGGATGCTGGTGAACAAGGTAGTGATTCCCCATCCGCGGCCCGGAACTGTTGAACGAGATGATTTAGGCCTTCGAACGCCTACCCCTGCATCGCCACGCGGTTCCAATCTTCAACGTCTGCCGCGCGTATTCATCAGGGCTATTTGTTGCACCGGACCCCAGATTTCCTATAAACATGCAGGCCGTTGGACTCGCGAACGATCCCTACGGCTAAAATGCGGTAACGTTATCAGAGAGGTCAATCATGCCCCGAATCCAATCCCTCGCCGGCGCCGTAATCTTCTGCGCCCTCGCTCTGCACGCCCAGCCTCGCACCCGTCCGCCACAGCCTACGCGCCCGCCCGAGCGCTACGCCACGGTTCTCGCCCGCTTGGCCGCCATGACCTCGACCCCGGTCACCGCCTGGCGCACTCACGCCGCCGATGGCGTTCCCCACGGCGAAGACCCCGCTCTAGACGATTCCCAATGGACCACCGTCACTCTCACCGGCGGCCGGGGGGCTGGGGCGCCCGGTTCCCGGGAACGGCCATGCTTGGTATCGCACGACGATTGAGATCCCAATCACCGCCGGTGGCCGGGAGATCCGCGGCTCGCGTGTGCGCCTCGCCGTTCGACTCTCTAACGATGGCCGCATCTTCTTCAATGGCGCCCTTACCGCGCAGGGCGAGAGTCGCACACTCGATCCGATCCTCCTCACCGAACACGCCGTACCCGGCGAGAAGATTCACGTTGCCATCCGCACTCCTTACCACGCCGAGAACGGACGCCTCTCCGGCGCCCAACTCCTCATCGATAACCCCGGCCAGCCCGATCCCGGCGATCTGCGAGGCGACATTGTTGCCGCCGACGAGACAGCGGCCGCGTTCCCCAACGGCAAGGACGATCATGAGCGCCAGCTCGATGCGGCCGTGAAAGCCATCGATTTCGCCGCCCTCGACCGTAACGATCAGCCCGCCTTCGCCCGCTCTCTCGCCACTGCCTCGCGCGACCTCCAGCCGCTGCGCGATTGGATGCAGCAGTTCACCGTCAAAGCCGTCGGCAACTCCCACATAGATATGGCGTGGCTTTGGCCGTGGACCGAAACCGTGGAAGTGGTCCGCGACACGTTCACCACCGCGCTCGAATTGATGCGCGAGTACCCCGGCTTCACTTACGCGCAATCGAGCGTGCAGGATTATGCTTGGCTGCGCGACAAATACCCCGCGCTCTTCGAGCAGATCCGCAAGCGCGTCGAAGAGGGCCGGTGGGAGCTCGTGGGCGGAATGTGGGTGGAGCCCGACCTCAACATGCCCGACGGCGAATCCCTGGTCCGCCAACTTCTCACAGGCACGCGCTTCTTTGAGAAGGAGTTCCATAAGCCGACCACCATCGGCTGGAACCCCGATTCTTTTGGCTACAACTGGCAGTTACCTCAAATCTATAAGCGCTCCGGTTTCGATAGCTTTGTTACCCAGAAGATGTCATGGAACGAAACAAACTTATTTCCATACAGGTTATTCTGGTGGCAGGCCCCCGACGGCAGCAAAGTCCTTACATATTTCCCTCATGGCTACAGCGGCGGTATCAGCCAGGCGCAGTTGGCGCAAGACGTAGCGGATTACGTACCCGCGGATAAATTCCCCGAGATCATGCACCTCTACGGCGTCGGCGACCATGGCGGTGGACCTACGCGCCAGATGCTCGATGAGGCGGTCCGTCTGAAAGAGCCCGGCGCCGTTTTCCCCAAACTCGAATTCGGAACCGCGCGCGGCTTCTTCGATGACATGGAACGCAAAATCTCCAGCGGCGATCTCAAACCCCCGACCTGGGACAGCGAACTCTACCTGGAATATCATCGCGGCTGCTACACCACGCAATCCGAAACCAAGAAGCAGATCCGCCGCAACGAAGAGCAGTTGCAGAACGCCGAAAAGTTCGCCGCTATCGATTATCTCCGCACCGGCTCATACCCCAACGCGCGCTTCGAAGACATCTGGAAACGCGTACTCTTCGATATGTTTCACGACATCATGCCCGGATCGGGAATCGGCATCAACTACACCGACGCCATAAATAACCTCGACGACGCGCGCCGCGATAGCGGCGCGATTCTCGACGGCGCCCTCGGAGATATCGCCGCGCGCGCCAATACGCAAGGCGCGGGCATCCCGGTAGTGGTTTACAATCCGCTCTCATGGGAACGTAGCGGCGCGATCGCCATCGATCTCCACATGCCGCCCCCCGGCCAGCGTTACGAGGCGCGCGATTCGGCAGGCCAGCCGCTGCTCTCGCAAATTGCGAACCAAGAGTCCGCGACGCAGGAAATTTCGCTGGAAGTGATGGTCAAGAACGTTCCCCCTGTCGGCTATGAAACCATCCACATTGCCACTGTCCCGGCCGCGCGTGCGGAGATCTCTTCTCTCAAGGTGGCTGGCACAACCGTCGAGAACGAATTTTTTCGAATGAAACTCGATCCACAAACCGGCTGCGTAACCAGTCTCGTCTCGAAGGCGGATAACAGAGAATCCGTCGCCACCGGCGGCTGCGGCGGGCTGCTGCAAACCTTTGTCGACCGCCCCGCGCAGCAAGACGCGTGGGAGATCAAGTTCGATGAGAAGAGCTGGGATCTCAAGCAACCCGAATCCGTTAAGGTAATCGAGAGCGGCCCCGAGCGCGCCGTTATTCGCATCAACGATAAATTCCAAAACTCCACCTTTCAACGCGACGTGATCGTACGCGCGGGCGATCCGCGAGTGGAAGTGAACCTTCATGCCGATTGGCACGAAAACCACATCCTGCTCAAGGCCGGTTTCCCGTCCGCTGCGCAGAGCGAGAAGGCGACATTCGAGATCCCATATGGAACGATTCAACGGCCAACCACCCGCCGCAATTCGATCGAGCAAGCGCAGTTCGAAGTGCCCGCGCTACGTTGGGGCGATATCTCCAATGAATCGCACGGAGTGAGCTTGCTCAATGCCAGCAAGTATGGGTACGATGCCAAAGATAACGTGATCCGCCTCTCCCTGCTTCGTTCGCCCAACATGCCCGCCCCCGATAACCACGTCGCGGACCAAGGCGTCCACGATATGATTTATGCGCTCTACGCTCACACCGGCGATTGGCGCGAGGGCAACACTATGCGCCAGGGATACGAGCTCAACTACCCGCTGATCGCGCTCAAAACAGAGGCGCACGCCGGCGCGCTTCCTGCGAAACACGCCTTCGCTCGCATCGAACCCGGCAACGTCATCCTCACCGTGATGAAGAAGGCCGAGGACGATACGGCGCTCATCTTCCGCTTCTACGAATTCGAAGGCAAGGCCGCCCAGGTGAGGCTCGAGCTGCCCGAAAAGGCCGCGAACGCGACCGAAGCCAACCTGATGGAGAAGCGCGAGCGCCCCATCCAACTTGGCGCCGATGGCCGCAGCCTGACGCTCGACGCCAAGCCTTACGAGATTCGCACGGTGGCCGTTACCTTCGCGCCGGGGAAATAACATGCCCAAGCGCGCGCGGTCCAAACATCGCCACCCCACCGTGGTGGATATCGCGAAACTCGCCGGCGTCGCGCCCATGACCGTCTCACGGGTGATCAACCAATCGGGCTATGTCAGCGCCAAACTTCGCGAGAAGGTCCAGCGCGTCATCGATAAACTCGAGTACCACCCCAACGCGCTGGCACGTGGGCTGAAGAGCCAGCGCTCGCACGTGATCGGCATACTCGCGCCCGACATTCAGAACCCCTATTCCGCCGAACTTGCCGGGAGCATCCAGGACGTGATGCTCGAGAGCGGCTATACCGCGTTTCTCTCCACCACCGAACAGAGCTCAAAGCGCGAACTGGCCGCGCTGGCGGCGTTCTTCGATCATCGCGTCGCCGGCATCGTGGTGGCCACGGTGGAGACCGAAGCCGGCAACGAGGCGCTCGAACGCTTCACGCGGCGCGGATTGCCGATTGTGCTGGTGGGCCGCTCCAGCGGACCGGACAACATTGCGCGCGTCACCGCCGACCACTGGAAGGGCGCATACGACGCAGTCGAACACCTGATCTCGCTGGGACACACGCGGATCGGGTACATCGGCGGATCGCCTCAGGCGGCCGGACGACTGCGCCGCTTTCATGGATACGTGGACGCGATGCGCGCGCGCGGCTTGGACGTCCACGAAGACCTGATCGCCGGCCCCGAAGCCGAAATCGGCCCGGGCTACTCGAAACAGGCCGATGGCTACGCCGCCATGGAGCGCCTGCTCGCGCTGCCGCGACCACCGACCGCGATCTTCGCGCGCAACGATTTCACCGCCATGGGGGCGATGAGCGCGGCGCGCGACCGCGGCGTTTCCGTGCCGCAGGAGATCGCCATCGCCGGATTCGATAACGTTCCGCAGTCCGCCTTTACGACGCCGCCGCTTACCACGGTGGCGCAATCCACGGCGGAGCAGGGCCGCACCGCGGCGAGGATGCTGCTTGACCGGATCGAAAATCGGTCCGCCGCCCCAGCCTTGCCTGCAATCTGTCTCGAATGCCGACTTATCGTACGGGGTTCGACCGACGCTAACTGGAAAACGCAAAACTTAGTGAGCACTCATGCATAATTACCTCGATTTGACTGGCAAGACCGCGCTAGTTACCGGCGGCTCCTCAGGCATCGGCGCTGCCACGGCATTGTTACTGGCCGATTTGGGCGCAGCCGTCGCCATCGGTTATCACAACAACCAGAAGGGCGCCGACGAGATCGCCTCCAAGATCGCGTCCGGCGGCGGCAAGGCGGTCACCCTCAAGGCCGACATGCGCCACGCCGCCGAGGTTGCGCCACTGGTAGCTCGAGCCACGGAGGCGCTCGGCCACCTGGATATTCTGATCAACAACGCGGGCTCCCTCGTGGCGCGGTTGCCTCTCCCCAAGATCACCGAATCGGGCTGGGACGAAATCATGGATCTCAACCTCAAGAGCGCCGTGCTGTGCTCGCAGGCCGCCGCGCCCGCGATGGTAGAGCGGAAGTCGGGCGCCATCGTCAATGTGGTATCCATCGCGGGACGCAATGGCGGCGGCCCCGGCGCCGGCCCCTACTCCGCGGCGAAGGCCGGGCTAATCGCGTTCACCAAATCGATGGCGAAGGAACTGGCGCCGAACGGCGTTCGCGTCAACGCGATCTCGCCGGGCGTAATCGATACTCCGTTTCACGAGGTCTTCTCGACGCCGGAAACGATTGCCGGCTTTGTCAAAGGCATCCCGCTGGGACGCACCGGCACATCGATGGAATGCGCCAAGGTCATCGCTTTTCTTGTCTCCGATGCCGCCAGCTACGTGGTGGGCGAAACGGTGGAGGTTAACGGCGGACAGTTGATGTTGTAGTGATCGGCGCGCTTCGCGCGCTCGACAGGCCAGGAGGCCTATCGTACCAAGCCGAGAAGCCTCTCCAGGCTCGAACCCTTGCGCACGATGGTCTGACTGCGCTCCGGACCGGTGGAGATGCAACCGGCTTCGACGCCAGAGCGTTCTTCCAAGAATGCGAGATAGTCTTTCGCCTTTGCGGGCAACTCATCGTAGGATGAGATTCCGAAAGTGGATTCGCTCCAACCCGGCATGCACTCGTAGACCGGCTCGATTTTCTCGACCTCCGCGACCGTGGGCGGCATTTCCGTTAACTCGCGCCCGCCGATGCGGTAACCAACGCAGACCGGGATCTTATCGAATTCGTCGAGCACGTCGAGCTTGGTGACGACGATGCTGTCGAACCCGTTAATGGCCGCGGTGTATCTCATCAGCGGCGCGTCGAACCAGCCGCAGCGGCGCGGACGCCCGGTGACCGCTCCGAATTCCTTGCCGCGCTCGCGAATGCGCTCGCCCGCGCCGTCCAGCGCCTCGGTGGGAAAAGGGCCGCCTCCTACGCGCGTAACGTAGGCCTTGGCTACGCCGATCACGCCCGTGATCCGATTCGGCGCCACCCCGGTTCCCGTGCAGGCCCCGCCTGCGGTCGCGTTGGACGAGGTGACGAACGGATAAGTGCCGTGATCGATATCGAGCATGCTGCCCTGCGCGCCTTCGAACATCAGGCTCTTGCCGGCGCGAATGGCATCGTTCAGCAAGAGCGCTGTATCGCGCACCATGGGACGGATGCGCTCGGCATACTGCAGATACTCTTCGCGCACGCGGGCGAAATCGATATCTTCCGAAATGCCGAAGAGGCGGGCGATGGCCGCTTTCTCTTCCATCACCGAATCGTAGTGGGCGCGAAATGCCTCCGTGTTCAGAAGATCGGCGATGCGCACGCCACGACGGCCGATCTTGTCCTCGTAGCACGGCCCGATACCGCGCGAGGTGGTGCCGATGGAAATGCGTCCGGGCCGGCCTTCCGACATCTTTTCCATCATGCGGTGCGCCGGAAACAGCACGTGGGCGCGGTTACTGATGAAGAGATGATTGCGCACGTCGATGCCGATGGATTCCAGCGAATCGATCTCTGCGAGCAGCGCGACCGGGTCGAGCACCAGGCCATTGCCGATCACCGCCTGTTTTCCAGGTCGAAGAATGCCGCTCGGGATCAGCTTCAATACGAATTTCTTTTCGCCGATGAAGATGGTGTGGCCGGCGTTGTTGCCGCCCTGATAACGCACTACGATATCGAAGTGTTCCGAGAAGAGATCGACGATCTTTCCCTTGCCTTCGTCGCCCCACTGCGACCCCAGAATGATGACGTTTTTCATTGGAAGCAAACCTACTTATTCTACCGTGGCCGGTTGTAGTCATTTGGGCGCGACTTTGACGGGGAGATCTTCTACCGCGAACGCTGGAGTTCCCGAAATCGCAGGTGTAGTTGATCGCCTGTCGTAAATTCGCGCGGGGCGTGATTTGATGTGAGGCCGGGCATGCTAATGTACAACTATCGTCGAGCCGCCAGGCCAGCGGTAAAGCCTATTCCCATGCCCGATTTCGCCACAAACGAGGAATTCAAGACCGCGATTGACGCCGCGCTAACATCGGCCGGCGCATCGGATAGCGTACGCGCGGCGCTGGTTGAGGGCGTCGATCGCGGCGAGACGGAACACCGCGGCGAACCGCGCTCTACCGGTGGGGCGCTGAATCTGCGCATCGGCAATTGGGTTCTTCGCACGCAGGACATGCCTGTCCTCGAACTGATCGGCATGGCCGCCGCCGCGGCGACGGCGTTGCTCGCGCCGGAGGCCATTGCGGCAGGCGCGGTAGTGACAGGTCTCTCGAGCTTCGCCGGCTTGTGCTGGAAGACGTGGCGCAAAGGCGCTCCGCTTTCGAAAGCGGAAATCGCCGTGCTCGGCTTCGTCCAAGTTCATGGCCCCATCGCTCTTCCGGACCTCGAGACGAAGGCAACCGGCGCCCTGGGCCTGACTATGGCCGACATCGATAACGCCGTCCTCACTCTTCAGGAAGTCGAGACACGCGATGGCGACGTGGTCGCCTTGATCCGCAAGGATGCGGCCGGCCAATGGCGCGTACGCGCGGATTGATCGGTGATGTCCGAAACGATCAATATCAGGCAATTCATCAAATCTCTCGATCCGGATGTGCGGGGCGTGTTCGAGCCTCTCTCGGGGATCATGCGTATCGGCATGCCCCAGTCCGAATACCAGGCGGCATTCGGGCGCTACGCGGCCGGCGCCTCCACCGTCGAGGACGTCGCGCTAATCGGCACGATCAACCATGAGACTTACCACGCCATGCAGGCCGCGGTCTCCGGTTACGGCTTCGATCAGCAGCGGAGGCGGTTGGCGGTATTGAACTCTTTTGACGAGTTGCCCGACCCGGCCGCCGATCCCGAAGTCCAATCTTTGCTCGCCACACTGCGCGCCGAGGCCGGTGACGACCCCGATCTGCAACGCCGCGCCGACCGGGCAGAAGCCGTCCTGCTGTCGCATCGCGCCATCGAGATGCTGGAAACGCGGGCGGAGGCCGGGGACTATTCTCTTTGGGGCGCGCTCCATCCTGCGTTCTTTCGTTATCAGGCGGAACTGGCGGAGCGCGAGGCGGCCCGCAATGCCGATGGTCTGTCCATTTCAGGTTTGCTCGAAGGTTCGGCCGTGGCCTTCGCAAATCAATTGATGTATCGTGGCAGCGGCGCCCAGACGAAGATGGAAGCCGAGTTCAAGACCTTGACGCCCGTCTATCTTGAACTTTATACGTTGACGCAGGCGCGCGCCGGTACGCGGGCGATGGAGCTTTTGTTGCCCGCGACCGCTCTCGCGCTTTGCTATACCGAGCCACATAATGCGTACGCGCCAATGCTTGCCACGCTTGCCGGCAGCCAGCCTGGCCAAGCCCTGGCGTATGGACGCAAGTTGATGGAAGGTCCGCCGGCGCTGCCCGTGGCCGGGGTGGTGCTGGGCACCTCAATCCAGCTTCGCAAAGGCGACGATTCCTACCGCATTTACGACAAATTCATCTATGGCATCGAGGCTGGGGCTTGGGGCGTCGATGCATACGCCGCTCTCGCCGATCCGGATTCCTTGAACAGAGTGGGTTCCTTCCCGTTCGCCCTCGTCACCGACGATAACGCTCAGGCGTTGAAGAACAGTATGGACGAGGACGAAATGGTAGCGCGCCTCATGATCATGGCCATTGCGTTGCGCGTCGCCGGGCGCCGTCGCGACGAGTTGCAGATACGGAACTATCAAGCCGAATGGGCGAGGGACGTCCTCAACACCCTCGCAGAATCTCTCCCGCCCCGCGATAACATCAAGCCATGAATACCCTCGCACGGCGAAGCGGCCCGCTGCGGACACTGCTCCTTCGTCCGGCGCTTGCAGCCCTCTGCGCGTTCGCGGCGTGTCGCAAGTCGAAGGCGGTAAGAGAGGCAGCCAATTGAAGTTCGGAGTGAACACTTTGATCTGGGGCGCATCGTTCGAGCCCAGCCACTTCAGCCTGCTGCCCGGCATCAAGGCCGCTGGGTTCGACGGCATCGAGTTGCCAATCTTCAATCCCGCGGTATTTGACGCCGCGGCGATCCGCAGAGAGTTGGAAACATGCGGCCTCGAGTGTACGGCTGTTTCCATCCTGCCCGCCGGAACGACCCTCACATCGAGCGACCGCGCCGTCCGGCAAAAAGCTCAATCGCACATTCAGGGTTGCATTGCGGCCGCCACCGAGGCAGGCGCTCAGCTCCTGGCAGGACCCCTCTATTCTCCCGTCGGTTGCTTTACGGGAAAACGGCGAACGGCGGACGAGTGGTCCTGGGCTGTCGAGAGTTGGAGGGAGTTAGCGCCGGCGGTCTCCGAGTCCGATCTGCAGATAGCCATCGAGCCGCTGAACCGCTTCGAAACTTACTTCCTGAACACGGTTGCCGACGGCGCCGCCTTTTGCGATGCCATCGATCGTCCTGAGATCGGTCTTTTAGTGGATACCTTCCACGCAAATATCGAGGAGAAGAATATCGGCGCGGCACTGAGACGGGCGGGACGCCATCTGAAGCACCTGCATGCCTGCGAAAACGACCGCGGCGCTCCCGGTACGGGAAATGTCAACTGGCCAGAGTTCTTTCGGGCGGTGGACGAGATCGGATACGACGGCTGGATAACGATTGAAAGCTTTGGCTTCAACATCACCGAGCTTTCAGCCGCAGCCTCCATCTGGCGTGACCTGGCGCCCACGCCGGAATCGATCGCTTTTGATGGAGTCAAGTTCCTAAAAGCTCAAGCCCGCTGATACGGACCTTTTCTAAAGGAAGCACGCCTAAACGAACTTCAGCCGAAATATACCCGACGGCATTTCGCGGCGGGCTATTTCAAGTGTCTAGCGCCAATCAAGGTCGCCCGGCCGTTCATCTGATGAGATTCTGTTAATCGGTTAAACACAGCCCTGAGCGGCCTCCAGTAAATCCAATAAGCCTTTTAGAATCTGCGGAAATTAAACAGCTTGACATTGTTTGGTAACGGGAAATATACTTCCCCTAATCGATACAAGTTTAACAACGGGGTCTTCGGGAACCGGACAGACTCGTCCGGATAGGGTAAAAACTCAGCTTTGGGAGGCATGGAATGGCGTGTTCGTACGTTCGCCGTCTTTTTGCGGTGACATCGCTTGTTTTCATAAGCGCACTAATCAGTTTCGTAGCCAGCGCACAAATAGTAACGGGCCTTCACGGACTGGTGAAGGACTCTTCCGGCGCAGTAGTGCCGAAAGCATCTCTGCAGTTGGTCGATATGGCGACGAATGTTGCCCGTCCAGACGACATCCGGCGATGACGGCTCGTTCGCATTCACGAATCTGCCTGCCGGCTCTTTCAAGCTGACGGCCACCGCCCCAGGTTTTCAAGCTACGGTTCTCGAGTCGATCGTGGTCGATACCGGCCGTACTACCGACGTCACAATCCAATTAGCTGTCGGCTCCACCACCGAGTCCGTGCAGGTGACGGCCTCGGGCACGCAACTCGAAACCACCTCGAACGAAGTTGGCAATACCATCAACGTCAAATCGATTGCTGACCTGCCCTACACCAGCCGCGATGCTCTCAACTTTTCCTTGTTGACGGCGGGCGGGGTAAGCACCACGACAAGCGCGGCACCAGTCAGACCTTCAACGGATTGCCCAACGCGTCGATGAACATCACGCTCGATGGCATGAACAATAACTCGCAGCGCTTCAAGAGCGGCGGTACCAGCTTCTACACATTCGCCCCTGAGCGTCTCGATGCGATAGAAGAGGTCACGGTGTCCACTTCGGGCATGAACGCGGACCAGTCGGGTGATGGCGCGATGAACATTCGCTTTACCACGAAGCGTGGTACGGACAAGTATCACTTCCACGTCCTCGAGCAGTTCTCCAACGAAGATCTCAATGCGAATTCCTGGTTCAATAACGCGCGCGGCATTGCGCGCAGCAGAAGCCGCTCGGCTGATTACGCCGGCAACATGGGTGGCCCGCTGCTCCCCTGGATCCACCCGCTCAAAGAACAAGGTCTTCTTCTTCGTCAATTTCGAAGATGTGCCGTCACCCGGCTCTTCCATCGTCAGCCGCACGGTGCCGACCGACGCCGCGCTCTGCCGGCAACTACACGTATCTTGGCACGGACGGACAAAATCATACCGTCAACCTGCTGAGTCTGGCGGCCGCCAATGGATTCCAACAGCACTCTTAACGCCACCACGCAAAAACTGGCGCAGCAGATGGTAGCTACCCGCTCGAACCCGCAGGTGATCGGCTTTATTCCGGTGAACGGCCTTCCCTACGAGACCAACATGCAGTGGAACCTGCCGGGAACGACCAGTAACCTCTACCCCACGGCTCGCCTTGACGTTCATCTCACTTCCAAGTTGAACTACAGCACCACTTGGAACCTGTATCGCTGGGACATCGTCGGCGAGCCCTATTACCCCGGCGCGCCGGTGCCTTCGTGGAATACCAACAATAACGCTGCCTATATGTCGACCCGCTACATTTGGACTCACACGTTCGATTACACGTTTACCCCGCATTTACTGAACACTTCACTTTCGGCATTCAGTCGAACAACGAATACTACCAAAAACCCGCCGACCCGCACATGTGGGATAACTACGGTTACAACGGCCAGATTGTCACCTTGCCGATCTTCAATTCGGCTGGAACGGAACGCTGATGTACAACGGCCTCCCGGATGGGCGTAACAATCCGGTCTGGCAGGCCACCGATACGATGACATGGGTTCACGGCAAGCACACGATGTCCTTTGGCGGCAATTTCCTGAACTCTTCGTTTTTCGAAATTTCATACGGCGGCGCCGGCATCCCCAGTATCGGGCTTGGGGTCGCTACCGCCGATCCGGCAAGCGCGATGTTCACGACTACGAATCTGCCGTTCATTAATTCGAGCAACAGCGATATCGCAAACGCGAAGAGTCTGTACGCCTTGCTGACCGGCCGTATTTCGAGCTACTCGGCCAATGAATCGGTGGACGAAAAGACTCACCAATATCAGCCATTCGCTCCCGGCACGCAGCGCTTCCTGCACCGCAATCTCGGCGTGTTCTTCGCCGATACGTGGCGCCTCACTCCCAGCTTGACTTTGAACTACGGCCTGCGCTGGGAATTCGATTCTCCGACCCACAGCACCAACGGCGTCGACGCGGCAGAGAGTTCGCTCTTTGGGCCGTCGACGGTCCAGTTCGCCCCCGGCACTTTGGGCGGCGATATGAATCCGCAGCTCAACATCAAGAACGTTCTCTATCACAACGACTACGTCAACCCCGCTCCGAATATTGGCTTGACGTGGAATCCAAGGGTGGAAGATGGTTTGCTGGCTAAACTGCTGGGCCATAACAAGAGCGTGTTCAGCTCTGCGTATCGCATCACCTACTACGACGAAGGCATGAACGCGATCTCCAACCTGCAAGGCGGCAGCCCCGGCGCGACGCAGAGCGTCAACGCTTCTTCGGCCCTCGCCGCGAACCCGGGCGCGTACTCCGTGGGCGGCCCTGCGCCTCCGCTGACCACCACGCCTGCCTCCTTCTCTTTCCCCATCCCTGTGACCAACTACGTGCTCAACGGCGGGTTGACCTGGCAGTATGTGAACCCCGACCTGAGGATGCCATATGTTCAGGATTGGAACATACGCTTCCAGCGGGAAATCATTCGCGGCACCGTCATCGGCGTTTCCTACGTCGGGAACAAGGGGACGCACCTTTATCACTATCAAAACGTGAACGAGACGAACACGTTGGAGAACGGCTTCAGCAACGAGTTCGTGGCGGCGCAGAACAACTTGGCGATCGCTAACGGTCTGAGCGTCGCTCAGATGACGGCGCAGCCGTATGTATCGCTGAAGACGCAGAACTTCGCGAATCAAGGTCTGCCCGGACAGGTAGCGCTGCCGATCATGCAGACGGCGTTTGGCGCCAACGGATCCAACGCGGCGCTGGCGGCGTCCTCCGGCTTCGGCAACACGAGCTTCGTGACGGACCTGCAGCAGGGTTTGGTAGGTACGCTGGCCAGCTCGCTTGCCAGCACCAGCACCGCGGCAAACAGCTACTACTGCCGTTTGGTGGGCTCGAACTTCGCCCCCTGTGCGGCCCAAGGCTACACGACAAAAACGGCCTACCCGATGAACGTCTTCCGCGCCAATCCGTATACCAACACGCTCAACTATCAGGATGACAACGCGAACAGCAATTACAACGCGCTGCAAATCGATGTTCGTCACGCCTTCTCGCATGGGTTGGTTATGGCTGGCAACTATGCGTGGAGCCACACTCTCGGCACGGTCAATAACTTCAACGACCAGACCGCCACTACCACCTGGGCAACGCTGCGCAACGGCCATCTGAGCTATGGCCCAACGCCCTTCGACCATCGCCAGGTCGTGAACATCTACGGATCGTACGATCTGCCGATCGGCAAAGGCCGTTTACTCAATCTCAATAGCCGGGCGCTGAACGCGGCGATCGGTGGGTGGACGGTCGGTACGGTCAACACTATTTCCTCCGGCGCCCCGATTGCGCTTACCGGCGGCCGCGCCACGTTCAATACGACGGCCGATGGCGGCGTAATTTTCGGCAACGGCGTGAATATCAACTCGCTTTTGACACGCGACCTCAACTCAAGAGGGAGCATTCGATAAGTCGTGCACCTGCATTCGCACCAATGTCTCGAACCTGACGCTTTCGAACGGCGTGGTGAACCCGGCCGTTCTCGAAGCCGCTCAAACGCCGGGCGTAATCGGCTCGCCCGTTTGGTACGTGGGTAAGACTGCGTTCACGTTCAACCTTTCGCTGACGAAGAATATTCGTTTCACGGAGCGCGTGAACATGCGCCTCTATGCAGAGGCTTCCAACTGGCTCAATCATCCCTTCTTCGGGCAGGGAAGCTTGAGCTTGACTAGCAGCAGCTTTGGCCAGATTACGTCCGCCAGCGGAACTCGCTCGATGATTCTCCGCTGGTCGCTCGATTTCTAGCTTGCAGTTCGGTTATTGGTTTTTGTGGCGCTCCGGCGGAATCCGGAGCGCCTTTTTCTTTTTCTGAAACACTCCACTCCTTAAACCCTTAAACTGCAGACCGGCGCTTTTCTCTATTGAAGCCTCACTCGCTACCAGCGTCCCATGGCGATCCGCCACTGATAGCATGTCTCGGCCGTGGACTGGCTTGCGTGACTCGGGTCAAAGCATCTTGGTTCAGCCTGATACATGCCGTGCTGATCGCGGCTCCCTAACCACTTGAGCCTTGACAGAACGCCCTACGAAGATACCCACGCGTATAGAAGTCCTGAACTGAACCGCATAGCGACTCTCGTCTCTGGCAGCTTCGAAGCTGCAGAATAGTACAAACGCGCAACAGTTCGGGGGAAGGCCGGATGTCAGCAAAATGGTTCCGGGACGTAGACGGGCACCCTGCATATAAATCGACAGGCAAGACCAGGGTTCTTCTCGATCAAATTAATTGCAACGATCATTCGATGGCTGCATCTTGCTCAAAGGCGGACGATTTAACCTAGTCTGTTATTGCTTGACCACTTAGAGCTTTCATGGATATTGCTCTCGCGACGCTGGTGTATGCGGATCTTAGTACGCCGTTTACGGACGGCGCCCCGGGCCCGGCGACCTCGAAATACCCGGTTGCTCCACCGAGGCAGATGCAAAACGAAACACTTAATAGGTTGACATTCGTCTTTGAGGCCAGTGGCGCCGATCGGGCTTATAGCATTGCGGCAGACAGCACCCGTGCAGCCCATATCATGGGCCGCACGAGCTCGATCAACTTCCCCACTACCACGGGTGCCTACCCGACCGGAGAAGGCAAAAGCGACATTCCGGTTTCAGCCCGAGAGACAGCCGCCCGGACTATTCCTCCATCAGCCCAACTTTACGCACGAAGTTCACGGGAGAGTTTATGCAACGGATTTTGACACCTGCGGTCGTTTTGTTGTTTGGGGGCGTATTGCATGCTCAAACCACACCTATCTACAACACTATCCCCACACCCCTTCCGGTGAGTTTGATCAACCAGAGTTTTCAAGCCCAGCGCATCTCCGAGTTCGGCAACCAGGTTGCGTTCGGCGGGACCAGTCGCCAATTAACCTCGGTGACTGTCGCGATGGTCACGCTGGGATACTTCTCGAAATACAATAGTCCCGGCGCTCCGAACACTGGCGGATGGAACTACCCCATCACGCTCAACCTTTATTCCGTGAACAGCGATGGCAGCCCGGGGAGCGTAATAAAATCTGTCACGCAGTCGTTCTTCATTCCCTGGCGACCGGAGCCGCACACTTGCGTGCGGCGGGCCCCTGTACCGTTGGCACCGACAGCGTCTGTCACAACGGCAATGGCGTTCGATATCATCTTCGACTTCAGTAGCCTCTCGCCTGCATTGATTCTGCCCAATCAGGTTATCTTCGGCATCGCGTACAACACCCAAAGCGCCGGTCAAACTCCTACGGGAGTCGATGGCCCGTACAACGACCTCAATGTGGGCCTGAATGCGATCAACACAGTGGGCAGCAATCCGATCGCGCCTGAAGCTTACCTGAACGGCACGATTGGTGCGTCCTACGCGGACGGTGGAACCGGTGGAGTCGGAGTGTTCCGTCGCGACGTGGGGGGCAATTACCCCAACATCGCCATCGAATTCGCCGTTCTCGCGCCGCCTCCGACGCTGATCATCTACAACACTATCCCTGCACCCCTTCCGGCGAGTTTGATCAACCAGAGTTTTCAAGCCCAGCGCATCTCCGAGTTCGGCAACCAGGTTAAGTTCGGCGGGACCAGTCGCCAATTGACCTCGGTGACTGTCGCGATGGTCACGCTGGGATACTTCTCGAAATACAATAGCCCCGGCGCTCCGAACAGCTGGCGGATGGAACTACCCCATCACGCTTAACCTTTATTCCGTGAACAGCGGCACCCGGCAGCCCGGGGAGCATAATCGAAACTGTCACGCAGCCGTTCTTCATTCCCTGGCGACCGGAGCCCACGCTCCCATGCGGCTGCCCCTGTACCGATGGCTGCCGAACGTCTGTCACAACGGCATGGCGTTCAATATCACCTTCGACTTCAGTAGCCTCTCGCCAACATGCCTCTGCCCGATCAGGTCATCTTCGGCATCGCGTACAACACCCAAAGCGCTGGTCAAGCTCCTACGGGAGTGGACGGCCCGTACAACGACCTCAATGTGGGCCTGAATGCGACCAACACCAACGCGGTTCCTGGGGCCAGCAATCCGCTCGCACCGAAGCCTTACCTGAACAGCTCGATTCCTGCGAACCTACGCCGACAATGGCGCCGGTGGAGTCAAGAGTGTTTCGTCTCGACGTGGGAAACAATATCCCCAACATCGCCATCGAATTCAACGTTCCCGCCCCGCCTCCAACGCTCATCACTGTGACGGGCGGTGGAACGCAGGCGGCGACGGTGGGTACTCCGTTCGGGGCCCCGTTGCAGGCGAAAGTAACAGACGCGGGCGGCAACCCATCTTCCAGGAGTAACAGTGACATTCTCGGCTCCGGCCTCGGGAGCCTCAGCGACACTGTCGCCAACCCAGGTCACTGACGGATTCTAACGGGGTAGCCAGCGTCACGGCAACGGCCAATGCAATCCCTGGTGCGTATGCGGTTACAGCGAGCGTGGCGGGTGTGACCACCCCTGCCACATTCAATCTGACCAATCTTGCTGGACCGGCTCAAGCCATCGCTTTTGTCCAGCAGCCCACCGACACGCAAGCGGGCAGCCCGATCCGTCCTGCAGTCACCGTGAGTCTCAAAGATGCCAACAATAATCCAATCGTCAACACGCCGATTACGTTAAGCCTCCCCGGAGGAATAGAAGTCGCAGGGGCGACGGCGAATACCGACACGACCGGAATTGCAACATTTTTGGATCTCGCCATCCAGCAGGCGGGTACGTATCAGTTGCAAGCCAGCGGCGGGGGCCTGCACTTCTTTGCCCAGCGCATCCTTCACGATCAGCCCCGCGCTCGGCACGGGGGCGGCGCTTTCCATCACGCCGTTAAGCGGCGGCGGCCAGACAACTGTAGTTGGAACGACTTATACGTCGCCGCTGAAGGCGCTGGTGCAGGACGCCTTCATGAACCCGATTCCAGGAGCTTCGGTGACCTTCGCCGCTCCTCCGCAGCGGAGCCAGTGTCAGCTTCGGGAGTTCGGCCACCGTGATGACGGATGTCAATGGCATTGCCACTTCGCCGGCTATGACGGCGAACGGACAGCCCGGGGCCTTCCAGGTCACGGCATCCACCACAGGGGCAGCGACTCCAGCAACCTTCAGTCTGACCAATGTGGTAGGTCCAGCCAACAAGCTTGCCTTCATCCAGCAGCCGACTGATACGGCCGCGGGCGCGATAATCACCCCACCGGTCACAGTTCAGTTGGAAGATAGTTTCGGCAATGCGGTGCAAACGGCAAATATCCCGGTCACTCTGCAGGTGAATCCCGTAGCAGCCCGCATGCTGGGCCGCTATCGTTTGCGGCGGAACTCACCGATGCCAACGGTCTGGCGACGTTCCCGAGTCTCAGCATCAGCCAAGTGGGTCAGTATCAATTGGTGGCCGAGTCCAGCGGTATCGCTTCGGCGACTAGCAATACCTTCAACATCCACGCCGGTACGGCGTCGACGATCATGGCAACAGCAGGCACTCCACAGAGCGCCATCATCCAGACCGCATATGGCGAGCCGTTGCAGGTGACAGTCACAGACACGGCAGGCATCCCGGTGAGCGGAGTGCCCGTGGCGTTCGCCGCCCCCAGCCTCGGGGCCCAGCGGCTCGTTCGGCGGTCAGTCGACGATTACCGTCAACACCGACGCCCAGGGCCATGCCGCGGCAGTGATCACCGCCAACAGCATCGCCGGCGCTTTTGGTGTGACAGCTTCCTCGACGGCCATCACCGGAACCGCGTTGTTTGATTTGACCAATCTGCCGGCTGGGTCAAGTTCGCTGGCGTTTGTGCAGCAGCCGAGCAATGCTGCGGCGGGACAAATCATTGCGCCGCCGGTGACCGTGCAGGTGCTCGGTGGTTCCGGAAACGCGATGCAGGTCCCCGGTATTCCCGTGTTCCTATCGCTTTCTTCTGGCACGGGCGCCCTGTTCGGAACCGTGGTGCAACTCACGGATGCCACCGGATTGGCGACGTTCAACGATCTGAAGATTGGGACGGTGGGAACCATGACCCTGCGCGCCGCCTCTACACAACAACCGCCGGTCAACAGCAACCCCTTCCAGATCACCGCGGGCGCAGCCGGCCAGCATCGCAGTCTTTAGCGGCTCGCCGCAAGCGACTACCGTGTCGAAGCAGTTCCCAACATTACTGCAGGCGCGGGTGACCGACCTCGCCGGCAATCCGGTGAGTGGAGTTTCGGTGACCTTCGCGCTTCCCACTGCCGCCGGACCGGGTGGGACGTTTAGCGGCCCGACGACAGTGGTCACCGACGCCAATGGCATCGCCACGGCTGTCGGCCCTCACGGCCAACAGCTCGCCAGGCAACTTCGTGGTAACGGCAACGGCCACGGGAGTAGGTTCTCCGGCGGTGTTCGCGCTAACCAACCTGCCACAGCAATCGAGCGCAGCAGTTGTAACGCCCGATAGTCTCAACTTTTTGGGCGAAATCAATCAAGCTGCGCCGGCCGGACAAGGAGTGCAAATCGTCGCCGGCGGCACAGCGACCTGGACCGCGTCGGCCTCGGCTTCGTGGCTCGCTGCTCTTCCCGCCAGTGGAACTGGTAGTGGGAGGATCACAGTAACCGTTAACCCGGCCGGACTCTCGGTGGGCAATTACTCTGGTTTCATCCGCGTCACGGATTCATCGGGAGGCGTGAATCTGGTGCTGGTGACCTACGCGATCGCCGACAAACCGGCGCTGGTGATCTCACCGTCCGTGTTGGTGTTCAACACCGCCAACAACACCATCACACCCGCGGCGCAAACACTGATGGCAACCTCCTCTTCGCGCACAATCGCCTATTCCGTTTCGACTCAGGTGAGTACCCCTTCGGGAGGCAACTGGCTCCAGGTTTCTACCGGCCAGGGTCAAACCCCGGGCGCCGTGACCGTAACCGCCAATCCGGCAAACCTAGCCAATGGCGTCTATGACGGTACAGTTATATTTACCCCAACCGACAATACATTGAACTCGGTGGCACTGCCAGTAACGCTGATCGTGGGGTGCGGGCAGGGTGGCTGCCAGTTGCAGCCGACGATCATCGCCGTCGTCAACGGCGCCAGCTTCCAACCCGGTGGCGCTCCGCGTGCCATCATGACCATCTTCGGGACGAACCTGTCGGATGCAATTTACCTAGCATCGTCTTATCCGTTGCCTACTCAGTTGGGGCCAACCTCGGTGACAGTGAACGGAATGCCCGCGCCGTTGTTCTTCGCCAGCCCCACACAGATCAACTTCCAAATGCCTGGTAGTTCTCCGACGTCCGCGATACAGGTAGTGGTCAACAACCAGGCGACCACGAGCAGTCGTGCGCTCCGAGCTTCGCAGGGGCATTCCACAGCATTGACGGTTGTAGATCCGGGGCTGTTCGTGACCCCCGACAAGCGGGCGGCCGCGCTCAACGGCGATTCGTCACCGCATACGGCGGCAACGCCCATTCCGGCCGGAAGTTCTGTGATTCTGTTCGTTACTGGGGAAGGTCCGGTCACACCTGCGGTGCCTGACGGGACGCCGGCGCCGGTCAGTCCGTTATCCATTGTCAGCGCGCCCGTTCAGTTGACCATCGGCGGCAAGAGCGCACAGGTCACCTATCAGGGCCTGGCTCCCGGCTACGCTGGACTCGCGCAGATCAATGCGATTGTGCCATCGGGTCTCATGCCAGGCGATCAACCGGTATTTATCACGATCAACGGTATTCCCAGCAACTCCGGGGTGATTACCGTGAAATGAGCAAGGCGCGAGAACGCGGTGCAGGTCGGCATACCGCTTGATAGTTGAGAAACGAGTGATCTAAAACGATGAAACACTAAACCGACGACGTTCGCTGACGGCGGGAAAGCGACCCTCAGCTAGATCGTCCGTCCCACCGCCGGCGCGATCATCCGCAGCTGGCCCATCAACTCCTTGAACTGCTCCGGCCGCAGCGATTGCGCGCCGTCGCTCAGCGCGTGATCGGGGTCGGGATGCACTTCGATCAGCAAGCCGTCGGCGCCCGCCGCCACCGCGGCGCGCGCCATGGGCGCGACCTTATCGCGGCGTCCGGTGCCGTGCGAAGGGTCGGCGACCATCGGCAGGTGCGAGAGCTTCTTCACCACCGGGATGGCCGAGATATCCATGGTGTTGCGCGTGTAGGTTTCGAAGGTGCGGATGCCGCGCTCGCACAGGATCACGTCGTAGTTGCCGCCCGCCAGGATGTATTCGGCGGAGAGCAGCAGTTCTTCGATGGTGGCCGCGATGCCGCGCTTCAGCAGCACCGGCTTGCGCTGCTTGCCGAGTTCGCGCAGCAGATTGAAGTTCTGCATGTTGCGCGCGCCCACCTGCAGGATGTCGGCATACTGCGGCACAGCAGCGGGATCTGCGTCTGATCCATCACTTCGCTGACCACCAGCAGGCCGTGCCGGTCGGCCGCGTCGCGCAGCAACTTGCAGGCCCTCTTCGCCCAGGCCCTGGAAACTGTAGGGCGAACTGCGCGGCTTGAACGCGCCGCCGCGAATCACCTGGGCGCCGGCATCGCGCCACGATCTCGGCGCAGCGCTCGATCTGGTCGCGGCTCTCCACGCTGCACGGGCCCGGCCATCACCACCATGCGCTCGCCGCCGATTTCGACGTCGCCGATCTTCACCACCGTGCCGCCGGGCCGGAAGCTGCGGCTGGCCAGCTTGTACGGCGAGACGATGCGGTGCGCTTCCTTGACGCCTTCCATCACTTCGAACGACGGCGAGGTCGAAATCGTCGCTTGCCGCCCACGCCGCCGAGCACCGTGTGGATCACGCCGGTGGAGCGGTGGACGTCGAAGCCCGAGCTCCACCAGCCGGTCGATCACCGCTTCGATCTGCGGCTCGGTGGCGCCCTGCTGCATCACGACTAGCATCTATTTGTCCTCGCTGGTTTGCCATGCGGTCGCGCTGGATGCTGCGCATCTCGTCGATGATGCGCTCGAAGATGCGGCGCACGGCTTCGTGGCGTGAGCGGGCCCGTGGTTGGCGGCGGTGATGTTGGCGAAGACCTGGTCTTCGCGCTTGCGGCTCGTAGATCGGCAGCTGCGCTTCGCGCTTGACCCGGCCGATCTCTCCACAATCGCGCGTGCGTTCGTTGAGCAGCGCGACGAGGCGGCGGTCGACGTCGTCGATCGGTCACGCGGCATTCCTCGAGCTCGGGCGCGCGCCTCTTCGTGCGTCATGCGTGCGCTCCAAAGCCGCTGCTTCAGCTCGCGGGCGAACGATTCGAGTTCGCATCTCCAGCGCGCGGGTTGCCGGCGTTCTGCTCGATCAGCGCGGACGAAGGCGCTGCCCACCACGACGCTTCCACCTGCCGGCCGAGTTCGCGCCACATGCTCCGGCGTCGAGATGCCGAAGCCGACGGCGAGCGGCAGATCGGTGACGGCGCGCATCGCGCTCGACCAGCGGCGCGACGGCGCCGGAGAGCGAATCGCGCTCGCCGGTGACGCCGGTGCGCGAGACCAGATAGACGAAGCCGGTGGAGTATTCGCGCCACCAGTTTCAGGCGGCGCTCGGTGCTGGTGGGCGCGGCGAGAAACACCGTGTCGAGGCCGTGGCGGTGCATGGCGTCGACGTAGTCGTCGCGCTTCTTCCACGCTGGCGTCGGTGAGCAGGCAGCCGTCGATGCCGGCGGCCGCCGCGTCGCGCGCCAGCGTTCCAGGCCGTAGCGCATCACCGGGTTCAGATAGGTGAACAGCAGCAGCGGAATTTCGGAGCGCTGGCGAATCTGCGCGCGCGATCTCGAGCACCTTGCGAGCGTGGTGCCCGGCCTCGAGCGCGCGCTCGCCGGCCCGCTGGATCACCGGGCCATCGGCGATGGGATCGGAGAACGGCACGCCCAGTTCGATGAGATCGGCGCCGCCGCGCTCCAGCGCTTCCACCAGGCCGGCGTGCGCGTCGGGCGAGGGATCGCCGGCGGTGAGATAGGCGATCAGGCCTTTGCGGTCCGTCGCGCTTCAGAGTCGTCGAACAGCTTGCCGATGCGCGTCATTGCGATGGTCGAGTTCCTTGAAATTTTCGCGGTAGATATCGATGTCCTTGTCGCCGCGGCCGGAGAGGTTGACGATGAAGATCTTGCCCTTTCGCCGCCGGCGCGCGGCGGATGGCTTCGGCGACGGCGTGCGCCGATTCGAGCGCGGGAATGATGCCTTCGGTGCGCGAGAGACGGCGTGGCCGCCGCGAGCGCTTCGGCGTCGCGACGCGGCGACGTACTCGGCGCGGTCGCTGATCGTGCAGCCAGGCGTGCTCCGGGCCGATCATCGCGTAATCGAGGCCCGCGGAGACCGAATGCGTCAGCGCGATCTGGCCGTCGCTCGTCCTGCAGCAGGTAGCTGTAGCGCGCCGTGCAGCACGCCGGGCGAGCCGCCGCGAGAAGCGCGCCGCGTGCTCGCCGAGCTGCGTCGCCGCGGCCGCCGGCTTCGACGCCGATCAGCTGCACGCGCGTCGTCCGGAAGGAAGGCGTGGAAGATGCCGATGGCGTTGCTGCCGCCGCCCACGCAGGCGAAGACGGCATCGGGCAGGCGGCCTTCGGCTTCCAGGATCTGGCGGCGCGCTTCCTCGCCGATCACCTTATGGAAATCGCGCACCATCATCGGGTACGGATGCGCGCCCAGCGCCGAGCCGAGCAGATAGTAAGTGTCGGCGACGTTGGTGACCCAGTCGCGCATGGCTTCGCTGATGGCGTCTTTGAGCGTGCGGCTGCCGGTGGTGACGCCCTACGACTTTGCGCGCCGAGCAGGCGCATGCGGAAGACGTTGAGGCGCTGGCGGCGCATGTCCTCTTCGCCCATGTAGACGACGCAATCGAAGCCCGAACAGCGCGCAGACCGTGGCGGTGGCCACGCCGTGCTGCCCCGCGCCGGTTTCGGCGATGATGCGGCGCTTGCCCATGCGGCGGGCGAGCAGCGCCTGGCCGAGGCAGTTGTTGATCTTGTGCGCGCCGGTGTGCAGCAGGTCTTCGCGCTTGAGCTAGATGCGCGCGCCGCCCAGGGTTTCGGTGAGCCGCCTGGCGAAGTAGAGCGGCGTGGGGCGTCCGGCGTAGTTGTGCAGCAGGTCGGCGAGCTCGGCCTGGAAGCCGGGTCCTCGCGGGCTTCGAGATAGGCATGTCTCCAGTTCTTCGAGCGGCGCCATCAGGACTTCGGGCACGTAGCGCCCGCCGTAGGGTCCGAAGTGTCCGCCGGCATCGGGTTGCGGGGTCATAAGGCATGGCCCAGCGCCGCCTTGACGCCGCCTGAAGCGCGACTTGAATGAAAGCTTGTCATCTTGGTGTGGTCCTTTTTTCCCGGCGCGGCTTCGATGCGCGAGCAGGCATCGACGCCCCAGGGACTGCGCGATGCGCGATGGCTTGCGCGACGTTCGAGGCATCGAGGCCGCCCGCGATAATGATGCGGAGGGCGGCCGCGCGCGCGAGGGTCCAATCGAACGTGCGTCCGGCGCCGCCATAGAGCTCGCCGGCGGGTCCATCGAGCAGCAGGGCCTCGGCATGGCCGCGTCGTAGTCGGCGAGAGATCTGAAGCCAGCAGTGACGCGGCGCGCTTTCCAGATCGCAATGCGCGCGGGATAATCGGCGGCGTCTCGTCGCCGTGCAGTTGCGCGACATCGAGCGCCGGCGATGCGCGCGATTTCAGCGATGCGCTCGGCGGATTCGTTGACAAACACGCCCACGCGGCGCGCGCCGCGCGGTTGCGATCCGCGCGGCCAGTTCCGGCGCGATGTAGCGCGGGCTGCGCGGATAGAAGTTGAAGCCGAGGGCAGTGGCGCCGGCGGCGACGGCGGCGGCTGCGTCCTCTGCGTTGGTGATGCCGCAGATCTTGACGATCATGCGGCGCACCAGCTTTCGCAGGGCGCTCGCCGGGTCGCCCGATTTCATCAGATGCTCGCCCACCAGAAACGCGTGGAACCCGGCGGCGCGCAGCCGGGCGATATCCGCGCGCGTCGTGAATGCCGCTTTCGCTCACGAGCAGCGCGCCCGGCGGCATGTGCTCCGCCAGAGCGCAGCGAGGTTTCGAGCGTGACTTCGAAGGTGGTGAGATCGCGATTGTTGACGCCGATCAGATCGGCGCCGGCGGCGATGGCGACATCGAGTTCGCGCGCGGTTGTGGACTTCGACCAGCGCCGCCATGCGATAGCGCGCGGCGAGTCTCGCGGAAATCGCGGATCTCGCGTTCGTCGAGGATCGCGGCGATCAGCAGGATGGCGTCGGCGCCGTGCGCCGCGGCTTCTAGGATCTGCGAGGACGTCGATGGTGAAATCCTTGCGCAGCACGGGAAGCTGGATCGGCCGCGCGGGCGGCTTCGAGATCGGCAGAGCCGCCCTGGAAGAACGGCGCGTCGGTGAGAACGGAGAGCGCCGCCGCGCCGCCGGATTCGATAGGCGCGCGCGATGCGGACGGGGTCGAAGTCGGCAGAGAGGATGCCCTTGCTGGGCGAGGCTTTCTTGACTTCGGCGATGATGGCGGGGGCCGTCGCGCGCAGGGCGGCGCGGAAATCGCGGCGTCCGGCGATCTGCAGCTTCGGCGGCCGTTCCCACACCGAAAGCGAGGCCTCGGCGGCGGACACTTCTTCGCGCTTGGTGGCGACAATACGGGCCAGGATGTCTGGAACGGTTTCGATCAAGGGTGTTCTTTCATCTTAACGCCTTGTGGGGCTGGCCCTTTTGAGCGCCGCCGGAGCCGAACACCTTTCGGAACGTCAGGTTAATCCGCACAGCGCCAGTAAGCGGATGTTCGCCATCCTTCAGAGGCGACACGCCGTGATAAACGAACCGGGCGGGGCCGCCCCACACGACGACATCTCCGCTTTCAAGGCGAAGCCGCCGCAAGGGGTCCGCGCGCCGCTTGCCGCCCCACAGAAATACGGCGGGCAGGCCGAGCGAAACGGACACGATGGGCGACCAGGCATCCTCTTCGTCGCGATCCTGATGGAGGCTGAGCTTAGAACTCGGGACGTAGCGGTTGATCAGGCAGGCGTCGGGATCGTAGGCCGCGAACCCTCCCTCAGCGGCGGCGCGGAGGGCGAGGTCTCGGAACGCTTCCGGCATTGCGGGCCAGGGCGCGTGCGTATCGGGATCTGTAGGATCGTAGCGGTAGCCGGAGCGGTCGGAGACCCAGCCGACGCGTCCACAGTTGGTCATGGCCACGGACATGGTGTAGCCGCCGGGCGTGATCAGATGGCGGAAGGGCGCGGTCTCCGCGACGCGCGCCACGTCGGCAAGCAACTGCGGCGTAGCGGGCAATGCGAAACCGCGCAAGATAACCGCACCCTCTTCAAGCGGCTCGCGGGCTGGAAGCGTCGGCTCGTGATCGAAGAGGGAGGCCATACGATAATGATCGCGCAGACGCGCGGCCAGTTATCATGAAGGATCCGATGATTGGTCTGTTGGTTGGGAAATATCGCATTGAGGCGGAGATCGGCCGTGGCGCCATGGGCATCGTCTTCAAGGCGCAGGATACGGTTCTGGGACGGTTCGTGGCGCTCAAAATTCTGGCGGAAAAGCTGGCGAGCGATCCCGAGATGCTGTATCGCTTTGAGCGCGAGGGCGGCGCCGCTTCAGCGCTCCGTCATCCCAACATCTGCAACGTCTTCGAAAGCGGAAATTGGAAAGGCCGGCCATACTTCGCGATGGAGTTGCTCTATGGCCAGGCGCTTGACGAACTGCTCAAGCGGGGGCCTATCCCAGCCCCGCAACTGATCGAGATCGCCATCGGCGCGGCCAGTGCGCTCGAGGCTGCGCACGCCATCGGCGTGGTGCATCGCGATATCAAACCGGCTAATCTCTTTCTCACGGCGACCGGGCAGGTGAAGGTCCTCGATTTCGGTTTGGCGAAGCGAAGGCTGCCTGCGACGCCAATGGGCGAGGACGCCCCCACCGTGATGATGTTCGCCACGCGCCAAGGAATGGTTCTGGGGACGCTGGCCTACATGTCGCCGGAGCAACTCTGTTGCGAACCGTTGGATGGACGCGCCGATCTGTACTCGCTAGGCGTGACCCTCTACGAATTGGTCACGGGCACGCTGCCGATCCGCGGCGCGGAGAACATAGCGGCCTTGCCGGCGAAATTGGGACCCGTCGTGGTCAAACTGATGGCGTCCGACGTCCGGAAGCGCTATCAGACGGCTCGCGAAGCGCGCGAGGCGTTTGAACGCTGCGCGCCGCTGGGCGCGGCCAGCGCTCTGGCGCAATCCGCCGTGTGAAGATAGGCTCATGGAAAGCGGCGCCCAGTCTAATAAAGCCGAGTTCGGCAATGTGGAAGGCGCGGACGGCATCCTGACGATTCGCGGCGGAGGGGACGACGCGCGCGGATGGAACGGCATTCGCTACAAGGCAGGCCTTTCGGCGAAGAATGTGGGCTCGAAAAAGCTCTCGATGAATGTGGCGACCATTCCGCCGGGCGGCGTGGCATACGCGCACATCCATGTGGATTTCGAAGTGATGCTCTACATCCTGGCCGGTCGCGTACGGCATGAGTACGGGCCAGCGCTGGAGCATACGCTCGAAAACGAAGCTGGCGATTTCATCTTCATCGAACCCGGTGTTCCGCACGAAGTGTTCAATATGAGCGAGACTGAGCCGGTGGTCGCCGTGGTGGCGCGCTCAGACGCAAGTGAGTGGAAGAACATAGTGAACTTTACGCGGCCGGCAAAGGCGTAGCCCGCGGCGCGATACTGGGGCTATGCCCAAGCAGCCAACGACTTCTTTGCGCGAACACCTTGCCAATCTTCTGCGCATGAAAGGCGCGCACGTCACATTCCACGAAACTGTAACCGATTTCCCGGCGCATCTGCGGGGAGCGAAGCCGAAGGGCGCGCCGCATTCCCCCTGGCAATTGCTAGAACACATGCGCATCGCGCAGGAAGACATTTTGGATTTCAGCCGCAATCCGGAATACAAAGAGAAAAAGTGGCCCGACGATTATTGGCCGGCGGAGGATGCACCTCCCAATGAAGAGGCATGGGAAAAGAGCGTCCGGCAATTTCAGCACGACCTGAAGGAACTTCAAGCGCTGGTTGCGGATACGAAGCACGATCTGCTGGCTGCGATCCCACACGCCAAAGGGCAGACGCTGTTGCGCGAGGCGCTGCTGGTGGCGGATCACAATGCGTATCACTTGGGGCAATTGATGTTTCTGAGGAAAATGCTGGAGAGCTGAGGTCTCTTGCTGTTTAACGTTTAACGATATACAAGCCCGGGCGCTCACCGATCTTGCTGTGATCCCCGGTAACCGATTGGAAGCGCTCAAAGGGGATCGTCAGGGCCAGCATAGCCTCCGAATTAACGATCAATTCCGTATCTGTTTCGTCTGGATCGGAGACGGCAACGCCGAAGACGTGGAAATTGTGGATTACCACTAGCGCAACGAATAGGAGTATGACGACCGTGGCTAAATCATTGACGCCCATTCATCCCGGCGAGACGATCAAGCTAGATGTCCTCGAACCGCTCGGCATGAGCGTAAACCAACTCGCGAAGGCGTTGTCCGTCGATGCGGCGCGCCTCAATGACATCGTACGGGGCCGGCGCGGAATTAGTGCGGATACCGCGCTAAGGCTCGCTGTCTATCTCGGCACAACACCGCAGTTCTGGATGGGCCTCCAGCTTGATTACGAATTGCGCGTCGCTAATCGGAATAGGCTTCGGTTGATCCGGGAGCAGGTCAAGCCACGCAACGTGGCGGCCTGAATGGCCTCCTGGGATAGACTGCGGCCGCATGCCGCGCCGGAATACAATCGGAGACGCAATGAAATTTCTGGCAACCTTGCTTCCGATTGCGGTCGCAACTGGCCTCGGGGCACAAGATCTCGCACCCCTGCGCCCACCCGCGGTCCCCTTGATCGCGCACGATCCATATTTTAGCGTCTGGTCCACCACCGATAAGCTCACCGATAGCGTTCCCACTCACTGGACTGGCAAGCCAAACAGCCTGTCGGCCGCAGTGCGCGTGGACGGCAAGCTGTATCGCGTGATGGGGCGCGAACAGCGCCAATCGTTGGCCCTCGATCAGACACGAGTCGAGGTGCTGCCTACCCGCACCATTTATGAATTCACCGGCGCGGGCGTGAAGGTCGGGCTTACCTTCTTCACGCCGGCGCTGCCTGACGATCTCGACGTTCTCTCCAGGCCGCTCACTTACATCGAATGGACCATCGCCTCCGCCGACGGCAAAGAACACGAAGCCGCCGTCTACTTCGATGCTGGCCCCGACATGGTGGTGAACGTGCCCGAGGAGGCGGCGGAGGCCGCGCGCGTCCAGATCGATGGCCAGACGGCGCTACGCATGGGGTCGAAGGAGCAGCCCATTCTGGGAAAGCGCGGCGACGATCTGCGCATCGACTGGGGCTACCTGTATCTCGCGGCGGATCGCTCGGATGGGTTCACCAGCGCCATCGGAACGCGGCAGCGCGTGCGCGGCGCCTTCGAGACCAGCGGCGCGCTGCCAACTTCGGACCAGCTTCCGGACGGCGGTCCGGCGCCACGCGGCGGCCCAACGGTGCTTGCGCTGGCACTGGACTTCGGAAAGGTAGGTCCGACGAGCTGTTTCGCGTTACCTGATGATCGCGTATGACGACCTCTACTCGATCGAGTTGTTCGACCGAAAGCAGCACGCGTGGTGGCGGCGCAACGGCGACGATGCGGCGACGCTCCTGACCGCAGCTCGGCGCGACCACGATTCGCTGCTAGCGCGGTCCAAGGCGTTCGATGCGGAATTGATGGCCGACATGACCAAAGTCGGCGGCGAGAAATATGCCCGGCTGGCCGCGCTGGCCTACCGGCAGACGCTGGCTGCGCACAAGCTCGCGGCGGATGTCGACGGCACGCCCATGTTCTTCCCCAAGGAGAATTTCAGCAACGGCTGCATCTCGACTGTCGATGTGATCTATCCCAGCTCGCCGTTTCCTCTGCTCTTCAACCCCGCGCTGGCTGCGAGCGCAGCTTGAGCCGGTGATGCAATACGCCGCCATGGGCCGTTGGAAATGGCCGTTTGCGCCGCACGATCTGGGCACCTATCCGCTGGCCAATGGCCAGGTCTACGGCGGCGGCGAGCGGACGGAAGAGAATCAGATGCCGGTCGAAGAGAGCGGCAACATGCTCATCTACATGGGCGCGCTCGCCAAGGCCGAAGGCAACGCGGCGTTCGCCGGGAAGTATTGGCCGCTGCTTCAGCGAGTGGGCGGAGTATCTGAAAGAGAAGGGGCTCGACCCGGAGAACCAGCTTTCCACCGACGATTTCGCCGGGCATCTGGCGCACAACGCCAACCTCTCCATCAAGGCCATCCTGGCGCTGGGCGCCTACGGCATGCTGGCCGAGATGACCGGGCATAAACAGGAGGCGGCGCAATATCGCGCGACCGCCGAGCAGTTCGCGAAGAAGTGGCAGGACCTGGCCGCGAACGGCGACCATTACCGCCTGGCGTTCGACAAGGCCGGGACGTGGAGCCAGAAGTACAACCTGGTTTGGGACCGGATTGCTCGGGCTGAATCTGTTTCCCGCCGAAGTCGACGCGAAAGGAATGGCGTTTTACGAGAAGACGCAGAACAAGTACGGCATTGCCGCTGGACAACCGCGAAGGCTTACACGAAACTCGATTGGCTGGTCTGGACGCGCGACGCTCGCGACTGATCAGGCCGATTTCGAGAAGCTGGTCGCGCCGGCTTATCAGTGGCTCAATGAAACTCCGACGCGCGTGCCGCTGACCGATTGGTACGACACGGAGACCGGCAAACAGCAGGGATTCCAGGCGCGCGCGTGGTGGGCGGAATCTTTATCAAGATGCTGTCGGACCCGGCTATGTGGAAGAAATACTCGCAGAGGACGACCAAATGAGAACACTTACCCGGCGGCAGTTAGTGCAGTTAGCCGCCGCGCTTCCGTTTGGTGGGGGATTGGCCGGCGCGCAAACAGCGCGGGGCGGAACAGCGGAGTACCGCGCGCAAGGCTCAGCGCTCACACTCGGGAATTCGAGTGTCTCGATGTCGTGGAAGCTCGCAGCGGGACGGCTGGCGGCGGTGGAATTTGTGGACCATCGCGGCGCGCAGAAGATCGGGCTCAGTCCTGATCTATTCCGCTTGCAACTTGAGGGCGGGAGGGTTTTGCGATCGAGCGAAATGGACTTGGTGGATAAACCGGAGTCCAAACGGGTGACGGGAAATCCGGCGTCCATTCAAAGGGCCGGCCAGCGCGCTGGCAGGCAACTGACGGCTGGTTTTCGCGATGCGGAAACCGGAGCGACGATCACATGGCGCGCCATTCTGCTCGACGATTCGCGCTACCTGCGGCAGGAAGTTGCAGTGACGGCCGGCGATCGCGATGTTCCGCTACGCGATATCGCCCTATGGGACTTTGACGCTCCCGGAGCGAAAGCCGAAGGCACGGTGAAGGGATCGCCCGTCGCGATCCGCACGTTCTTCCTGGGCTTTGAGCATCCGCTATTCGCGACCGCGTCGCCGGTTCTCACGTGCGTTGCTCGTTGCCGCGGCAATTGCCGGTCCGCGCTGGCCAAGCGATGGCCTGCTCCTCGGTGATCGGGACAACGCCGGAGGGCCAACTGCGGCGCGAGTTCCTCGATTACGTGGAGGACCAGCGGGCGCATCCGTTTCGCACATTTCCTCCACTACAACAGCTGGTACGACCTGGGATATTTCAACCACTACGACGAAGCGGGCGTACTGACCGGATCGAAGCCTTCGGCACGGAGTTGAAGATGAAGCGCGGCGTGACGCTCGATTCGTTTCTTTTCGACGATGGCTGGGACGATCCCGCCAGCCTCTGGGATTCCACTTCGGGTTTCCCCAACGGGTTCGCGAACGCCGCCAAGGCCGCGGCCTCCTACGGCGCGGGGATCGGCGTGTGGATGTCTCCATGGGGCGGCTACGGCGCGCCGAAGGAGGAGCGCTTGAAAGTATGGCAGCGAGCAGGGATTCGAGATTGTGCGCAACGGGTTCGCGCTTTCGGGTCCGAAATATTACGCGCGCTTTCGCGAAGCTACCGCGCTTCGCATGATCGCGGATTACAAGGTCAATCAGTTCAAGATCGATGGCACCGGAAATGCCAACACGGTAGCGCCGGGCAGCCTGTTCGATAGCGATTTCGACGCGGCGATCTCGCTGATCGGCGACTTGCGGAAGACCAGTCCGAATCTTTACGTGAATCTGACTACGGGAACTTATCCTTCGCCATTTTGGTTGAAGTATGCGGACTCGATCTGGCGCGGCGGGTCGGACCATGATTTCGCGGGCGTGGGTTCATGGCGGCAAAAGTGGATCACCTACCGCGATGCCAACACGTTTCGCCGGGTGGTGACAGCGGGGCCGCTGTATCCGATCAATTCGCTCATGCTGCACGGGTTGATCTACGCGCAAAAGGCCAAGAACCTGGACACCGACCCGGGCGGCGATTTCCGCAGCGAGGTCCGCGACTACTTTGGAACCGGCACTCAGTTGCAGGAGATGTACGTCACGCCGGCATTGCTGACCACGGAAAATTGGGACGACTTGGCGGAGGCGGCACGCTGGTCACGCAGTCACGCGCAAACACTGATCGATAATCACTGGATCGGCGGCGATCCGGCGCAACTGGAGGCGTATGGGTGGGCGGCGTGGTCACCCGCGGCAGGCATCCTGACGCTACGGAATCCGAACGAGAAAGAGCAGGCGCTGAAGGTGGACATCGCAGCGGCGTTCGAGTTGCCGACGGGCGCGCCGCATCGCTATCGCGCGGTGAGTCCGTGGAAGAGCGACGCGGGAAAGAGCGCGGTGACGTTGGAAGCGGGGACGGCGCACGAGTTCAAGCTGGAGCCGTTTGAGGTTGTCAATCTGGTGTGTACGGCGTGAGATTGCAATTACTTCGGGGCCACGATCACGCGCGTTATCCTTCTTTTCGAAGAATTTGAAACGGACCGACGCCAACTGCGAAAAATCGAGATTTGGCGGAATGACAGATGCGCAGGCTTGATGCGCTGGCGGGGCAATCTCGTGCACGAGCTCCGCGATTATTCCACCCAGTGGTAAAAGAGCAGGAACCTGACTTCCACGTTACCGCCAGATTGTATGTCGGCAATGTCGCGAAGCTTCAACAGGAGGTCCGACTCTACCATAGCGTCAGGGCTCTCGATGTTTAGAACGAGAAGGAGATTCCGGTCGCTCCATGCTTTCAATTGGTTGACGCCCTTAAGAATTTTCTCCTCCGCATGTGCGATGAACTTATCCTGTTTTGTAAACGGTCCCCAAGGCTTTTCACCTCCAATGCCGCGTATGCCCATTACACCCATACCCTCTCGCACTCGAACGTCGACCTCAATTTGCTTGTCCTCGTCGTCAATCCGCAGAATGGTGTCGAATGGCAACGGACAGGTCGAGATGCGGTCAAATAGTGTCTCGATAGCACGCCGTTGCTCCTCCGTGACCGTATTGTCCCAATAGTGAGAAACCTCAATGCGGCGATTCAAGATCTCTGGATTACTTTTGGCTCGTTCATCGTAAAGCGTCTTCAAAACATCGACGATCCCGATGGGCGCGCGAAAATTTTTCACTTCGACATGCCAGACCTCTGGTTGGCCAGCGTCGTTATTGATGAAACAGCGGAAGTCCGGCGCTTTGTGTCCCTGCCCGCGAGGAGGTGCAATACGCTCGAATCCCGAAGCGCCACGCGAAAACAATTCCACCACTGCGCATACTTCCGCGAGAGCATCTTTCAGTCGACCGTCAAAAATTGACGGGCCTGATGTCTGGGCAATTCTGCGCAAATCATCGTCTAGACCTGCAAGTGCACTCTCGACGTTACTTATGATTGCGCGGTACCTGCAGCAGCAGTGATTCCACCAAGCAAGTACCCGATCGTTCTTCTGGGCGAGGAGATCCAGAATGAAGCTTTCATGGTGCCCCCATAGCCGAGCTCTGAGGATGTTGCCGAATACCGCGTCCACGCACGGAAAACGGGCAAGCGTCTCGCAGATTTCTTCGTCGCTCACTTTTCTAGTTTGACATCCCGATCCCAACGCCCTCTGGCGCTGCCGTGAACTTCACTTCCCATTGAGTTTCTTTTGCTTTTGCACGGCATCCGCGTCATCCACAATTTGGTAGCGCCCCATCATCGTTCTCTGCCCTGCCGAGAATTTCAATCCTCAATATCAAGGCGATATTTGTTAGGAGCCCTTCTCGCGTGGCGCAATCTCACGTTCGGGGCGTATTTTTCCACTAACGCCTCGATCTTCGCCTTGGCTTCACCCTGAATTTGGCATCCGAGAATGATCGAGGTCAGATCGTTGGGGCCGATCTTAAGATAGTTCCCATCCATAATTAGCGGAGATGCTTTGACGTCAGTGAAGCGAGGACAGATCATCCGGAACTCCTGCTCATATATCCAATCGTCGGACTTTACCAAGAGCATGGTGAAGCGAGAGTCTGGATCATGAAGCAGGAGTGTCGGGTATTCCTTTTGATATTGGACCTTAAGCGCAATATGGAATTTCGTTCTCTGGACCGCGAACTCGAGACAGATGCCTTTGTGATCACGAGCATAATGCGACCACATCAACGTGAGACATGGGTCTGGGGAAAGGCAGTAGACACCCCATCGCGAGGCGATGAAGTCCAACAGTTCAACTGAGAACCGATGAATCGCCGCCTTGAGGAACTCAGGGTCCCTCCGTAACTTCTCGTCTACGTGGTCCAGTTCCACTCCACCCTTGCGCGTTGATATTAGCGTCTCGGCTGTGGCGGCGCGGGTTAGCGGGTCGTCGAGAAGAGCCGGATCAAAATACGGCTTGCAATCCCACGGATCGTTGAAGGTCGCAGGATTAGAACACCAGATGCGGTGGTTTTTAAGAATGTCGCTTAGCCGTCCGACATGATCATTGCTGCTCGTCAGATTGAAATCTTGATAGTGATAAAGGCTTTTCAGGCCAAGTTGCCCGGCCACCTGCGGTGAAGCATCCATAACCTCCCAATTATGGCGCGAGATACCCTTTCATCACGCCATGAGGTATCTGTTACTTTGGCGCCGCGATTGCCCGTTCGAGAGTTTCCCGAATGAAGCGCGTGTAGGGGATGCCGCGCGCTCTCGCTCGAGCCTTCACCTCCAGTAGTAGCGGCTTTGGTACCCGCATGTTGATTTGTTCGTCCTTCTTTTCGAATTCGAAACGAGCCGGCGCGAACTGCGAAAAATCGAGATTGGACAAATCTTGGGCAAGAAACTCCTCGGCTTGCTTATCTGTTTTAAGTCGTGGCACTTTCTTTTTCATACGCTGCAATTTCCTTTGCGTGCATGTACCGAGCCGACACGGGCCGGATAAGCCGTCGTTTGTTTACGAAACGCATGGTGAAGGCCACAAACACGGGACGCCCGGCACTTGTTCTTCCCACTGCGATCAAGCGGTCCTCTTCATACGAATGACTCGGGTCGGGCGCAATGCGGGCGTCGCGCTCAAAAACGGCCTCAATTTCCACAATTGAAACGCCATGCTTTTGGCATTTCGCCCGGTTGCCATCATCCCAATCGAATCCGCTAACCGGCAAACCCATCATACCACCGTACTAGACAAATGTATATACATCGGCCGACGGCATCGATCAACCCGCCGACGGCCGCACATCGCGCAGCGTCGCGCACCAGCCCGGATATCCGCGCGCCGCCGAGTACGCGTCTTCTTCAATCGAGAACGCGATATCCACGCGCGCACCCGGCGCGAGTTCCGCCGCGCGCTCCGCGAAGTTCCAGGCTTTCAGCGTCAGCGAGCGGCCGTTCTGCCGTGCGATCAGGCGCAGGTGCTTCTCTTTCAGCACCACGGGCGGCCCGGCCACCTCCACGTCCAGCGCGGCGAACAGCGGCGGCGGGTTGCCGTGGCCGAAGGGCGCCAGCGCGAAGATCATCGCCGACTGCTGCGTCCGTGATCTCGCGCAATTCCACAACGCGTCGATCTGCAAGCTGCGGCCGCAAATCTTCCGGCGATAACGCGCGAGCAGCGTAGGCGTTGAAGCGCTCGCGGAATTCCTCGCACGCGCGACGCCTCGAGCGTCACGCCGGCGGCGTGGCTGTGGCCGCCGAAGCGCACGAACAGATCGGGCATCGATTCCAGCGCTTCCAGCAGATGGAACGCTGGGATGCTGCGGCCGGAGCCTTGCGCCAGGCCATCCTCTTCATTGCGGCCGAGCACGAACACCGGCCGATGCAAGCGCTCCACCAGGCGGCTGGCCACGATGCCCAGCACGCCGCGATGCCAGTTCTCGGCGTAATACACCAGCGCCGCCGCGCCGTCGGCGCACGTCGATCTGCTCGCAGATCTCGCGGATCTCCGCTTCCACCTGCTGCCGCTCGGCGTTTTGATCGTGAAGCTGCTGCGCCAGCTCGCGGGCGCGCGCCGGGTCGGCGGTGAGGAACAGCTCGATCACGGTGCGCGCCGTATCCATGCGGCCGGCGGCATTCATGCGCGGCGCGATCTGAAACGCCACTTGGCGCGACGAGGGCGCCGTGCCCGTCGGCGAAACCCGCCACATCGAGCAGCGCGCGCAGGCCCGGGATTGCGCACGTCGCGCAGCCCGTCGAGCCCGTGCTTCACGATGACGCGGTTCTCGCCGGTGAGCGGCACCACGTCGGCCACGGTCGCGATCGCGACCAGCTTGAGCAACGATTCCGCAACGCGCTGCGCTTTGCCCGAGGCCAATCCAGCGCGGTCGAGCAGCGCCTGCGCCAGCTTGAACGCGACGCCCGCGCCGCACAGGTTCTTCTCGGGATAGGCGCAATCGGGCCGGTTCGGATTCAGCACCGCGACCGCGGGCGGCAGTTCCGCTTCGGGCAGGTGATGATCGGTGACGATCACGTCGATGCCCAGCTCGTTGGCGCGCGCCACCACTTCCGCCGCGCGAATGCCGGTATCGACGCTGACGATCAGCTTGACGCCCTGCGCCGCCGCGGCTTCCACCACTTCGGCGCGCATGCCGTAGCCGTCTTTCAAGCGGTGCGGCACGTGATAGCTGCCGCGCCGCCCGCCAGCTCGATGGCCTTGGTGAGCAGCACGACGGAGGTGGTGCCGTCCACGTCGTAGTCGCCGTAGATCAGGATCTTTTCGCCGGCGCGAATGGCCTGCAGCAGCCGTTCGACGGCGCTGCGGCATGTCGCGCATCAGCAGCGGATCGTGCAGATCGGCGAGCGATGGCGCGAGGAAACCGCCGCGCGGCTTCGACGTTCGGCGAACCCGCGGCGCCACCAGCACGCGCGCGGCGGGCGCGCCGATGCCCAGCGCCGATTGCAGCGTTCTCCGCCAGCCGCGCAGCCTGGTCCGGCGGCGCCGGCATGCAGCCAGCGCTTAGTTCTTGGAGAAGTAGCCGCCGAGCGAGCCGTCGTCGTCGTCAACGTCTTCGTCATCTCCAAGCCGAAGTGCGACAGAATCTCGTCTTCGATGTTCAGGAACTCGTTGTACCAGTCGGGCTGCATTTCGTAAACGTAGAGCCGCGAATCGTAATCGAAGGCCAGCTCGAGCGTGCAGGTGACGCCTTCGTGGTCGCGCAGATCGCGCAGCCGCTTCTGGTATTCGCGCTGCTCGTCGCGGTCCATCTCGGAATCCTCGAGCTTGCTGCAGCAGGTCGTCGATTTCCTCGGGCTGGAATTCGCGCGATGCGAAGCAGATCAGCTTGCAGCCGGCCTGGCGCGCCACATCCAGAAACATGCGGTAATCCGGATGGTGTTCGGTGTCCCACAGGACCAGCGGCTGACCGTCCAAGCTGCCCGGGCTGCTGTGGAAGACGGCGAAGTCCGAGGCTTCCAGATACTGTCAGGATTTCGCGCTTGAGTGTGTCGAGATTCAGATCCACGGTGCTTTAAGCCAACACCAGAATATCACAGGGCGCGGCGAGGTCGCGGGCGGAAGGCGTGACGATGTCTTCGGCCCGATGTAGATCTTGCGGTTCTCGCGGATGGCCGCGCGCACGTCGGCTTCGCAGACGAAATCCACCGTCTGAGGCGGCGCGGGCCGGTAGCGGATCCAGTGCTGGAGCCGGTTTCTGGCGGCGCGGCGAGCGTCCAGTCAACCGTATCCGCCGCCGCGCAGGCTCTGGGCCGGCTCTTCTTGGCGCCAGGAAGCGGTCCACCACGTCGGCCGCTACGTTCTTTACCGAGCTGCCTGCCGGCGCGGCGCTGTTGACTGTTGCAGGCGTAATCCGCGCGCGGCGAGATAGCGCTCCACCGCCGCGACCACCGTCGCGCGATCCACCGGCGCCGCGCATGCGAACCCGGACAGCGGACGCCGGCCGGTGCGGCGTCGATATCGAGCGGCATTTCGAAGGCTTCTTCCGGCTTGCGCACCGCGTAGGCCAGGCGCTTGATGTTGATCAGGTGCTGCGGGCCGACATTGTCCGACGTGATGTTGCCCGCCACCGCGCCGCAGCCCAGCGTCATCGCCGGAAAGACGTTGGTGGTGATGCCGGTGGAGCCTTGCGGCGCCGGCGTGTTCACCAGCACGCGCATGGCCGGCATGCGCAGGCCGTACTCGCGAATGCGCGCGTCGTTCTTGGCGTGGATCACCGCGGTGTGGCCCGTGCCGCCGAAGTGCAGCAGCGCGTAGCAGGTGTCCAGCGCGGCCGCGAAATCGGCCACGAAGTAGAGCGAGAGCACCGGCGAAAGCTTCTCCGCCGAGAGCGGATGCTGCTTTGCCCACGCCGGCCACTTCGCACGCAGATGATCGAAGTGTCCGGCGGCACTTCGAAGCCCGCCATCTGCGCGATCTTGCCCGGCGCCTGGCCCACGCACTGCGGATTCACCGTCCAGTTCGGCGTGATCAGCAGCTTGCCGAGCGCTTCCTTCTGCGCTTCGTTGCAGAGGTAGCGCCGTTCGGCCTTGAGCAGCGCCGAGAATGCGGTCGCGCAGGCCGCTTTCGGCCACAATCGCCTGCTCGCTCGAGCAGACCGTGCCGTAATCGAACGACTTGCCCGCGACGATCTTCGCGATCGCGTCTTCCACATCGGCCGAAGTATCCACCAGCACCGGGACGTTGCCCGGGCCCACGCCAAACGCCGGCTTGCCGCTGGAATACGCCGCCTTCACCATGCCGCGCCGCCGGTGGAGAGGATCACGCCGGTGCGCTCGATGCCGCATCAGCGCGTTGGTGGCCTCCAGGGTCGCGGTGTCGACGCACTGGATGATGTCTTCGGGCGCGCCCGCTTCGATCGCGGCCTGGTAGAGAATCGCCGCGGTGGCGCAGGTGCAGTTGATGCGCGCGCGGATGCGGGCTGATGACGATCGCGTTGCCCGCCTTGAGCGAAATCAGCGTCTTGTAGATCGCGGTGGAGGTGGGATTGGTGGTGGGCAGAATCGCCGCCACCACGCCCACCGGCACGCCGATCTCGATCACTTTTTCCTCGGGCAGTTCGCGCAGAATGCCGACGGTCTTCATGCCGCGCATGCGGCGCGGCAGCCAATCGCAGGCCAGCAGATTCTTGATGTACTTGTCTTTGGCGTTGCCGTAGCCGGTCTCTTCGACGGCGAGTCCGCCAGAGGCGCGCATTGGCGCGCGCGGCCGCGGCCATGCGCTCGACGATGGCGTCCACCTGTTCCTGGGAGAACGTGCGGTATTTCTGCCAGGCGGCGTAGGCCTTTTCGACCTTGGTGCGGACCTCCTGGATGGAGAGGAGGTCTTTATCCTGGAGCATGCCGGAGCATGCCGCCCTACTTCTTCAGGCCGCTGTTCGGGAAGGGCCTTCTCCACTTCCTCGTGCGGCCGGGGAATCACGTGGACGCTGACCAGTTCGCCGACGCGCCGCGCGGCGGCCGCGCCCGCGTCGGTGGCGGCCTTCACCGCGCCGACATCGCCGCGCACCGTGACGCAGACCAAGCCCGCGCCGACGAATTCCTTGCCGGTCAGCACCACGTTGGCGGTCTTGACCATGGCGTCGGCGGCTTCGATCGCGCCCACCAAACCTTTCGTTTCAATCAGGCCAAGGGCCTCCATGCGTCCTCCAGTGAGATTAAAGGATACCGTATCGCGCGGCACGCGGGGGCTGCGAGCCGGGTCGTGAGCCTGTGGCGCGCCGTCTTTTCACCACTGCCAATCCGCGCAACAGGATTTCATCCTTCCCCTCCGCAACTCCCTTTCTGGTGCGCAACGCTGGCACGGTGGGCAGAATGCCGATTCCGTGGTGTTGCGAGCCATCGTGCTTGAGCACCTTCATTCCCGTCCACATGATGGTGTATCCGCCCGGCAGCTTGAATGGATTGATATTGCCGTTGGTTCCGGCCGTGGGACCACCCACAATCTCGCCGAGGTTATAATGCTCCACAATACCCATCAGCGTTTCGGCGTAACTAATGGCGCGGCCATCCGTGAGGAAGACCCGTTTGGCGGTGAAATACGGCTTCTTCGGCGCAATATCCCACCCGCTCTCGATGTACCTCGCATCGAGCTGGTCGGGTCTGGACGCCGATGGGATACACCACCTCGCGCTGCGGATCGGGCTGCGGGTCAGATGTGCCAGCGCCTGAATGCCTGCCTCACTGGGGTAGCCGCGCACATCGAAGATGATTCCCTTGGCCTTCTTGAGGCGCGGGATTAGCGCCTTCCATTCCGGCTCAGTGAGGCGGTCTAGGTCCACGTAGACGATTCCCGGTTCAAGTTCCGCGACGGTGTCGGGCCTGGGTTCAGCGTAGGTCTCCCTATTCTTGTACCGGGGCGGCGCGCACGTAAACTTGACGGTCCTGCTTGTGCCCGGGCGGCCGAATGGCTCGATCTCGAGGGTCATTCGGTGAGTCCGCGGGTTGCACGTCGAGAGCTGGTTCGCCAGGCGATAGCGGATCCACTGCTCCGTAGCGCCGGACGTGAGAGCACGCAGTTCGGCGGCGGCCTGAGCGACGGGTTTGCCATTGAGCTTCAGTATGCGGTCGCCCGGCGCTACGCCCTCTGAGTGATCCGCCTGAGCGCGGGTTACGAGGAGTTCGCCTTCGATCCAATTCATGGTCAGCGGCGGCTGCACGATTGGCGGCGAGTTGAAGGCGAACACGTTTCCATGCCCATCCTTCAAGGCGGCGACCAGGCGCCGAAGCGTGTTATGAAATTCGGCCGGTGTTGCATCAGTAGCGGCGCTCTGAAGCGCTTTGGGCAACTCAGCGCGCCAATCGGTTTCGACGACATCGAAATATGGATAGAAGTGCTGAAAGACGTTCCATGCAATGATTACTGCGCCAAGCCGGGTTCCGCGGTCGGCGGCCGTCCATTCGCGAGGGTTGGTTGGATCGGACAGTGGGGCGTGCGGCAGAGTGCCAACGGAATCCACATACACAGTCAGCGGTACGGATACGGTCACGCCCGGAACCAATTCCGCTTCGAATGGCTTAGACTTGGTCCCGCCCGCGGCAGGCATCCGGCGGCGTTCGCTCTTATAGATGCTATTCGGTGTAGCAGAAACCAGTCCGATGCCGTAATGCTCATAGCGGATGATTTCGGGAGCTTTGACGACCGCCGGCGCTCGCGCCGGAGCGGCGGTAGGAAAAATGCGAACCAAGGGACAGATCGGCTGAAATATCTCTCGCAGGCGCGCAATAAGACCGCGTGGCGACACTGCGCTTTCCACCTTCCGGGCACCCTCTATTGCGATGGTTTCCCAGTCTGCCGCGGCGGCCTGATCGCTGGGATGGAAAAAGCGTACGTAGCCGTATAACTTCGCGAACGCCGTCAGGTTGGTGAGACCCCGCGGCGTTGGAGGCCGCGGCGCTTCCGGCTTATCGCAATGGCTTTTCCGAAGGTTTCGATGCCCCCCGGAAGCTACTCGCACCGGAGCGCAACCCCTGGATCGACGCGCACCGCGCGACGCGCGGGAAGATAGCAGGCGAGCAACGCCACCAGCGTTAAGAGAATGGCGACGGTAGCGAAGGTCAATGGGTCGTGCGCGGTGACGCCGAAAAGCTGGTTGGCCATGAGGCGTGTCAATCCCAATGCGGCGGCGATGCCGGCGGCCACGCCCAGCAGCGCCATTCTCGCGCCTTCCCCGACCACCAGCCGCATCACGTCCGCACTCTGCGCGCCCAGAGCCATCCGCACGCCGATTTCATGGGTGCGTTGGCCAACCACGTAGGAAATCACGCCGTAAATTCCGACGCAAGAAAGAACCAGCGCGAGCGCCGCGAATACGCCGAGAAGAATCATGGAGAGTCTGGCGCGCTGCGAGCGAGCCGGCGACTACTTCGTCCAAGGTTTGTACGCTGTAGATCACCTCGCGCAGGATCGGTCTGCTGCAACGCCGCGGCGAACCAGTTTCATGATGGCCGCGGGATCGCCCGCGGTGCGCAGCACGACGGCGACGCCACTCGCCGCCATCGGCATGAGCTTCTCGGGAAGCTGCATGAAGGGATAGTAGAACTGCGCTTCGACGGCCGACTTCGAGTCCGCGCCGGGTCCCCACTGCTTCACGTGGCCCACCACGCCGACGATTTCGGCTTGCACATTGAATTGCGTCAAATTGACGCGCTTCCCGATGGGATTTTCGCGCGGGAAATAGGTGTGCGCAAAAACATCGTCGATGTCGATCACCACGGGGGCGTTCTCGTTGTCTTGCGGAGTGACGAAGCGGCCGCGCTGCAGGGTGATTCCCATGGCTTGCTCGAAACCCGCTTCGACCAGATAAAACATCGCCTGCGGCATTTCGTTATCGTTGGCAGGCTTCGGCTGGCCTTCGATCCAGAATGGCAAGCGACGAGTCATGAATCATCGGGCCGTGAGCCGAGCGTGACGGAAACGGCCTCCACGCCTGGAATCGAGCGCATTTTATCGTCGAACTGGCGCAGGCGGGCGCGAGTTTCCGCGGAGGTGGTTGGCGCGGAGAGGAAGGCATCGATAGACTGAAAGTGATGGCGTGGCTGGGATTGAATCCGGGATTGACGCGCCACAGCGCGGAGAGGCTGCGAAGCATCAGCCCCGCGCCGATCAGGAGAACCAGCGCCATCGCGACTTCAATCGCCACGAAGACTCGCTGCAGGCGGTGACGCGCGCCGCTCGAGCCGCGGCCGCTTTCCCTGAGGACCTCCTGCAGATTGACCCGTGAACCTCCGAGCGCGGGCGCAAGGCCGAAAAACAATAGCGGCGAACAGCGATAGCGCCATGGTGAAGAGCAGTACGCGCCCATCGAGCGAGATTTCTTCGGCGCGCGGCAATGCGCCGGGCAGAGTGTTGAGCTACCGCCTTGGTCGCTCCAAATGCGAAGCAGGAGTCCCAGCGCCCCGCCTGAAGCCGCGAGGAAGACGCTTTCGGTGAGAAGCTGGCGGATGATTCGCGTGGCGTCCGGCGCCCAGCGCCGCGCGAACGGCAAACTCGCGCGAGCGGCCGCATCGAGCGCGCCAGCAGAAGATTCGCGACGTTGGCGCAGGCGATCAGCAGCAGGAAACCGACGGCGGCGAGCAGCACCAGCAGGAACGGCTGGACGTTGCCGACGATATCTTCCTTCATGGAAACGAGGCTGATGCCGACGTCTTTGTCGGCGACCGGGAAGGCGGCGGCGAGATTGCGCGCGACGATGTCCATGTCGGCCTTGGCCTGCGCGAGCGTAACGCCCGGCTTCAGGCGCCCGACGACATGCGCGCTGACCGAGATGCGGCGATCGCGAAAGGACGGATCGTTCCACTGGCCGATGGGAGTGTAGACGTCGCGATCATGGCCGTAGAAGGTAAAACTCGAGGGAATCACGCCCACCACGGTGTAGGACTGCACCGTTGAGGGTCAGCAATTTTCCCGAGGACGTCGGGCGAAGAGCCGAATTTGCGGCTCCAGAAACCTCCGCCGAGAATCACCACCGGCGCCGCGCCTACGCGATCGTCATCCGAGCGGAATGTGCGGCCAAGAACGGGATTCACGCCGAGGGTGGAAAAGAAGTCCGCGGAAATCATGTAACCGCTCAAGCGTTCCGCTTGTGCCGCACCGGTGAGGTTGTAATCCTGATTGCGGTAGATGGCCATCGACGAAAACGTCTGTGCGTCGCGCTGCCAATCCAGGAAGTTCAGATAGGCGACGGGGCCCTGGTCGAATCCAGGCGTCCTTTGATAAACCGCCACGAGCTGCTCGGAATGCGGATAGGGCAGCGGGTTGAGCAGCACGCCATTGACGACAGAAAAAAGCGCCGTGTTCGCACCGATGCCGAGCGCGAGCGTGAGGACGGCGATGGACGGCGAAGCCGGGCGATTTGATGGCCAAACGGATGGCGTAGAGCAGATCCTGCCGCAGCGTCGTCATGGGTGCATTTTATGCCTAACTGGCTGGCCTTTTCACGATGCCGTGGCGCGCCGTTGCGTTCTTGGTGTCTTCGCGGCTTGGCGAGAGACTATAGGAAGCCGCCATGACGGAGAGTGGCATCAATCGCGGCCTCATCGAAACCGAGAACAATCCGATTGCCGCTCACCAAAATCGGCCGCTTGATCAGATTCGGATTTTCGGACATGAGCCGCAACGCCTCGGCGCGCGGCGGTGGATTCTCTTTCATGCCGCGCTCGCGGTAGAGATCGTTACGCGAGTTCAGAAACGTTTTGTAATCACGCTCGCCGATCAAACGATCCAGTTGCGCGACAGAGAGCTTCTTGTTGAGATCGGTCTCTTCGAACGCTACACCTTTTTCGCGAAGCAAACTCTTCGCTTTGCGGCAGGTGGTTCAAGTGGGCTTTAGGTAGAGATGCAGCATCCCACTATTATCGGGTAGCCCTAGGTTGCGTAATACCCGTCGCGCGCCCGCACGACGTAGGTCTTCTGCCTGGGAACGGTCACCACGATCTTGCGATACATCCGGCCGGCATCGGCCGCCGTGGAGGACGTGTACCCGAGGCTGTACTGATTGCGCAACTCTTCCTCGATGTCGTCGTATATCTTGTCGAGGGGCTCCTTCTTGGTAACTTCGAAGAAGCGACCCCCCGTCTCGTTCGCGATCTGCTGCAGCACCTTCTTGCCGTTCGCGCCGCCTCCGCCGTTGCCGCCGTTTGGATACCCGCCGCCAGGGTAGCCACCGCCGGGGTAGCCCCCACCCGGATATCCCATGCCGCGCCGCCGTCCCATGCCAGGTCCCATCATCGGGCCGTTATTATTGCCATATCCGTGCGGATCGGCGAATAGCACCGAATACACCATCGTGTCCGAGCGCTGCGCCGATTCTATGGCCATCGAGAGCGTGTACTTGCTGCCGTGATCCACGCCATCGGTAAGCAGGATCAGCGCCTTCCGCCCTTGCTGCTTCTTAATCACTTCGTCGCACGCGAGATAGATGGAATCGTAAAGCGTTGTGCCCATTTGGCCGCCGCGCCCCTGGCCGCCGCCGCCATTGGGATAGCCGCCACCATTCGGATACCCACCGCCGTTTGGATAGCCTCCGCCATTTGGATATTGGCCGCCCTGCTGTCCGCCCTGTTGCTGGAACTGCGGCCTTGCGCTTGGCTGGCAAAGTTCTATAGCCTTCGCCAGTTTGACCTTGTCCGCCGTGAGATCCTGTAACAATTCGATCTCACTATCGAAGTGAATTACGAAGGCCAGGTCCCGATCCGGACGCATTACCTGCCGGAGGAACTGCTCGCTTGCAGTCCGCTCGCTATCCAGGACGTTGCGCTGGCTGCCGCTGGTATCGACCAGCAGTCCAATCGAAAGGGGTAGATTGCTCTCACGCGAGAAATACTTGATGACCTGCGGATGCTCGTCTTCGGCGATTGCAAAATCGGACTGGTTCAGATCCTTGACGATCGCGCCCTTTTTATCGCGTACCGTCACGTACACGTTTACCAATTTGACATCGGTGGCGAACGCCGCTTGCGGCTGACCCTCGGTCGGCGGCGCCGTTTGGCCAGCTCCCGTCTGCGCCGAACCGGCTTGGGTTGATCCTGATCCCGTCTGCTGTGCCCCTTGCTGTTGGGCCCGCAAAAAGCCCGCCGCCGAGAGAAGGGGCAGCGTGGAAAGCAGGCTTCGCCTTGTGATGTTCATATCGGTTGCGCTACGGATAGGAAGATGCACGGCGCGCGAAAAGCGTTACGTCTAGCTATAACTAACGCCAAATACGCCACCAGGGGCGCGGCAGCGGGAACCCTTCCAGCAGCCAAATGTCTGATTTACTGGTGACCGCCGAAGTGGCGAGGCTCCTCCCATCCGGCGAGCGACTCAGCCGCGTATGGAATTCCAAGCCGCCGCTGATAGTCAATGCCGGCCCGTAATCGGCGAAGGTGCGGACCGCGCCAGAGTCCACATCGATAGCTTTCAAAAACGATCTGCCATTCTGCTTACCAACGGCATACAGCGTCTTGCCGTCCTTCGAAAACGCCACAGCCGAGGCGCTCACCTTAGGCAGCGCCTTCGCTTTGCTCCCATCCGGACTGAACAGCGCAATCCGGTCAAATGTTTCGCAGGCCAGCCAATCGCCAGTCGGCGACCAATCAAGCGGCGTAAAGCAGAACGGGCGCTTTCGGGATCAAATGAGCCGACATATCTGCGCCCACGCCAATGATCGCCGGCTGCCACGGATTATCGCGGCGGACCAGGCCGGCGATTGAAGTTCCATCCGGAGACCAGACATGCGCCTGAAATGTGTTCCGGCGCCAGGCGGATCGGCGCGCCGCCCACCGAGGGCTCGAACCAGACTTCCACCGGCTCGTTCGGTCGAGTAGCGCACGAACGCGAACCGGGTGCCGTCGGGTGAAAACATGGGGTCGGCCAGGGCCGTTGTCGTTCCGGGTGGAAAGTCCCGCGCGGTCACTATCGGCCGGTCGAGTCCAGCCTTCAGGTTCCGTATCCAGATCTCGAGCTCGCCGGTGCGGTCGGTTGAGTAGAGTAATCTGCTCTCCATCGGGCGACCAGGAAGGCGAAAGTTCATTGCGGATGTTTGCCGTCAGAGTGCGCTGGCGCGCTGCCATCCAAGGGCAGCTTCACCAGATCGTAATCGTCGGCAACAGTCGTGAACGCCATGCGGCTGCCATCGGGCGAAAGCGATGGTTGATCGTGGCCCAGCGTGCTTGCGGTGAGGCGGCGCATGGTTTCGCTCTTCAGATCCGCCATCCACAGGGAGTGCGGCCCACCCAGAACGGCGCCGAACGAAAGGACGGCATGGCGACTATCCGGCATCCAACTCGCGCGCGCGCCAATGCCCAGATCGGTGTTGGTGAAGAGCCGGCGCGGCGGCGCACTGCCCGCGGGAAACGGCAGCAGCCACAGTTGCGTAGAGTTGTCTCCCACCGCCAGCAGAATCGACTTGCCATCGGGCGAAAACCAGAGCCGGTTCGCAAGCGAAAGCTCGGCGCTGGCATATGGCGCTGGCGAATATATTTGGACTCGGCGCCGGGCGGCGACGATCATCACCACCGATCCGAGGACTTTCAATCCGTCTTCCGAATGGTCCCTGCCAGATGGCGAGTGCCTTGCCGTCGGGCGAAATCGCGGCCGCGCTCAGGCCTTGAACATTCGCTTTGCCCGTCCTCCCGCTGGGCTGATCTCCCAAACGGCGCCTCCGAGTTCCCTTCGACGTAACCTTGAAACGTAGTACAGCAGGCTCGAATCCGGCGACCAAAAGGCGTGGGTAACCTCCACCTGATCGTGCGTCAATTGAATAGGCGAGGAGGCACGCAGTGACGCGCACCATCAACTGCGGAGTGCCGTCGATGGTCTTCAAATACGCGATGCTCTTGCCGTCCGGCGACCATGCGGCTCTCGATTCCGGCTCCTGATCGGTGGCGAAAGGCGTCAAGCGGTAGTTGGCGAGATCGATCGGCGCCCGCTCGAGAAGCATGCGGAATGGCGAGTCCCACAACAGCAGCGCGGCGCAGCCGAGACCCGCGGCCAAACGCCATATCCGCTTGGACGCGCCTGCTTTCGTGAATCGACATGGACGCTGCCCGAACGTTCGCGCGGAGCTGGAACTGACCGTGCGCAGCGCAAATCCAAGTCCCGCGCCGAATGAAAGCGATGGTCTGGCTCCTTTTCCAGGCAGTGCCAAACGATCTCGACGCAGCGCCGGCGATACGGTTTCCGGCAACTCCGCCGGATCCTCGCGCAAGATGGCGGCCATCGATTTCCACCCTGTAGGCCGCTCGAACGGCGGCTTCGCCGAGACGCACTCGAAGAGCACCAAGCCGAAGCTGAAAATATCGGAACGGTGGTCCACGGGTTCGCCGCGGATCTGCTCGGGCGACATATACGCCGCCGTGCCAATCACCGACCCAGCCGATGTTTGCGTAGCTGTACGGGTTTCGGAATGCGCGCCGGCCGCCGCCGGCTGCGGTCTGTTTCGCCAGACCGAAATCGAGGATCTTGGCGCGTCCATCGCGCGTCAGCATGATGTTTTCCGGCTTCAAATCGCGATGCACGATGCCGGCCGCGTGCGCCGCCGCGAGGGCCGCGGCGATTTGCCCGGCGAGATCGAGCAGCCTGCTCAGCGGCAAGGGCCCGCGCTCGAAAACCTCGCGCAGCGATTCGCCCTCGATCAGTTCCGAGACAATGAAAGCGAGGCCATCCTGTTCGCCGATATCGTAAACCGAGACGATATTCGGATGATTGAGCGCGCTGGCCGACGCGCGCCTCCTGCTCGAAGCGCTGCCGCCGGCTGGGATCGGCCGCAACCTGCGCAGGAAGAATTTTCAGCGCGACTGTGCGATTGAGACGCGTGTCGCGCGCCCTGTAAACCTCGCCCATGCCGCCCGCGCCAAGCAGCGACTGCACTTCATAAGGTCCAATCTGCGTGCCAGGGGAGAGCATTCTAGGAGTTCATGATACCCCGCTAGTCGAACCGTCCCCCCGCGGCGCTTGCGTCCGTTCCATATCTTTCCGCCGGTGCGCAGGCCCGCGAAGCTCGTCGTGGAAAGGCTGGAACGCTACTGCTTCGGGAACAGAATCGGCAGCGCCTCTTCCGAGGTGAACATGCAGCGCGCATTGTGGCCGCATTCGGAAACAATCTGCACCTCATGCTGGGCTTTATATTTTTCGTTCACCATCTTGGCGAACGCTTCACCGCGTGCGCGCCGTGTGGGTCCTTGCGCCATCGCGGGACAGGAACTATCGAACCCGCCAAGGGGCAGGATGTCGATTTCGCCCAGTATGTAAGTTGTGGGTCGCGATGCCAGTTGCTTCCTCAGTTGGTCGTCGCTCTCTTTCGCCGTGTACCCGCCAGTGCGGCCTTCCAAGCCGTACGGCCAATGATTGTACGTCGTGCAGTTGCGCCCATCGCCGAATTGCCGGAACGTATCGGCTTTCTCGCCTGCCGGCCGCGTGTTATCGAGATAAGCATAGCTCGAAGGGTTCGCGACGACATAGGTCACCGGCAAGCCCAGCGTCTCATGAACGCGATTCGACATTTCGTAGCGCGTCACAAATTGGCCGCCCGCAGAATGTCCCGCCAACACAATCTCCTTGAGGTTGGGGAACGCCTCCCTTTTCGCCAGCTTGCGCAGGATCTCATCCACGAAATCGAACGAGGTAATCTTCGGATCGTTCTCCGACGTACCTCCGGAGCGCCAGCTATCGCCATTGCAGCTATAACTCACTTCGTTGGGCGCAAGCTTGTCGCTGCATCCGCGCCCGTTATTGGATGCGATATGCGGGACGATGACCACCGTGTCTTCGAGCGCGTTGCCCAGGAACGCGGCGGCAAGCGCATTGCGAAAGTAATTATCCGCGTCGCGATTCGTGCCATGAATCACCACCAGCGCACGGGTAATCTTATCGTTCTTCTCATCGAGCGAAAAGGTTCGATAGATCATGGAACGCGAGTGGCCGCCCGGGAACGAGATCCATTCCGTACAGGTCTGATCGGCCGTAATGCACGGACCGGCATAAGCCGCGGCGGCAAGCAGGAAGGGAACAAGAAAACGCATGAAGCGAATTCTATCAAATGCGGCGGCGCGGCTCTTGGTTTCTGCAAAATTTCAATCGCGAAGCCATTCGAGCACGTAAATATCGCTGCTGGCGTTGTCGAGAGTCGTGAAAAATAGCGTCTTCTGGTCTGGTGATAGCGCTATCCCGTTGTCCCAAAGGACCGGCTGGCGATTCAACTCGTGGATCACCTTCGTCTGGCCGGTCGCGGAATCGAGAAAAGCGATCTGCCACGTTGGCGGCGGTCCGTTGGCCCGCTGCACGAAATAGACGCCAGTCGAACTGACGGCCCAATTTCCCCACAGAGAGTTATCCAATGCCGGGATGACCGGCTCTTCCCTGCCATTCGCAGGCTTCAGCGCAATCCGCCAAATCCCCGGCTGTTGCGGGCCGCGCGCGTAATAGAGATACTCGCCATCCGGCGATTCGAATGCCGCGCCGCCTCCCTCTCGCGTGAGTGGTTCCGCGGCGCCGCCCTGGAAAGACATGCGAAAAACCTGCGAGCGTCCGGCGCGATCGCTCGAAAAGTAAATGAACTTCCCATCGCGCGACCAGTAGGGGCAAATGTCGTTCGAACTCTCGGGCGTCATCCGAACCGGGCGCCCGCCCGCGGCAGCTACTTTATAAATGCTGGCGTTTCCCGTCGCGCGGGAATCGAACAGCAGGTATTGCCCGTCAGGCGACCAGCGAGGGCTGCCGGTAATCGGGCCTTTCATGAAAGTAAGTTGCCGCGCATGGTCGCCATCGATATCGGAAATCCAGATCTCGTCGAAGCCGGTACGCGCGCTTCGGAAGGCCAGGTAGCGGCCGTCCGGGGAAACCCGTGGACTCGTGTCGGCGGCGCCGCTGCTCACCACTTCACTTTCCCGCGAGGGGTCGTCCAGCGCGATACGCCAGATGTTTGTGTCCTGTACGATCGAAGCCCACGCGATGCGTCCGCCCTTCTTCGATGCCGCGGGCGTAAGTGGCCCAATCCCGGCGTCCGCGACACGCTTCATATTTCCGTCTGAGGTTCGAACGCGCCACAAACTGCGCGCGGTCTGTTGGCGGCTTACCGAAATCAGAAGCTCATCTCCGGATGGCATCCATGCGAATGCGCCGATGCTCCGCCCCTCTGACGTCAAACGGCGCGGCGAGGCGGCGAGCGGACGCAATTGCAGAATGTAAACGTCATCGGCGCCTTCGGCGACGCTGCGCAGGAATGCGAGTTGCGAGCCATCGGGAGAGAACCTGGGCCGTGCATCGCCCAGGATTCCGACCGGGGGCGTGGTGATCTGCCGTTTGGCGCCGGTCTGCGGGTCGATGAAGAAGATAGCCTTCGGAGCGTCGGATGCCACCTGATCCGACACCGCGACGGATTTGCCATCTGGCGACCAGTCCGGGCTGTCGCGGCCCGAAATCTCGGCTAGTCGCGCGGAGTTGCCAGCGGAAGAAACTGTTCGCAGTTCATAGCGCCCTGAAGGCAACCGGCGTAGGAACGCGAGTCGGTCCCCATCGGGCCCCCAGGTCGGCTCGTAATCCAGCGAGTGGCCATCGGTCCAATCCACCGCGGCGCCGCCGGTGAGAGCGGCGACGACAATTCGGGACGTGCCGTGGCTATCGACCGAAAATGCGAGCTTGGAGCCGTCTGGCGAAAATACCGGGGACCGGGCGTTGCCCGAACTGGTTGTGAACTTCCGTGGGACGCCCACGATTTGCCGGTCCCGATTGCGAGCGATCAGTACGCCGAAGATGACGAGCGTAATGAACGCCACTGCGGCAATCTTGAGCCAAGCCGGCCTCCGCTTCGCGGATGACGGGGGCGCTGTTTGTTCGAATACGGGCACATAGCCGCCCTTGGGCAGATCGATCCGTATGGGTTCCGACGCGCCTGCGCCGCCGTAATATTCTCCAAGCTTTAACCGTAGGCGGCGCGCTTCGGTTCGCACGATGCCGTCGATTTTGGGGTCGTATCCTGGCGCCCTGCCGTAGACATCGACGCCGATGACGGTCTCTTTCAGTTCCCCGCCGCGACCATCCAGGACAGCACCGATAAGGTACTGCAGCAACCGCTGCATGCGCTCGGACTGGGCAAATTCGGGACTCGCCAGCAGCCTTGAAACGGCCGCCCGGATTGCCTCGCCGCGAATCTGCTCCCGCGTTGCATGACCCATAAATACAGAGAGTTACGCGGGGCGGAACACCCCGAACCACCCATTCTCACTCCCGACGGGAGTGTACCTGAGGTAGTTTAACAGGCAGTGCAAGGGGGTTGCGAGATCGTGAGTTGGCTATTCGCGAGGCGCCGATTCATTACGGATAGAACTGCGAGCCGCGCGCGCCAGTTCCCCACCAGAAGACTCATCGCGGCGGCGCGTCGCTCGGAAGCTTCGACCGTATCATCGATTCCACTCGACTCCATACCGTCGGATCGGATTCAATCTCGAGGTGGGGCTTCATAAACGTGCGGGCGAACCACGAGAAGCCATCCAAAGCCACCGGCTTGGTCTTATATTCGCATTCGAAATTGCCGAGGATCTGCGTGCGCGAACTGTCGGCCGCGCGAATCTCGTCTTCGCCGCGCAAAAATCCCTCGCGCTGATAAAAGTTCACGGCCTGCGCTACGTTCGCCGGTATCACTGTGTCGTCTTCGCCAGGCTTCCGAACACTGTCCACCTGGACCGTGAGCAGTACCGGGATCCCAACACGGGCCAAAGTTCTGGCCAGCGTGACGGTCTCCGACGCGCCCCAGCTATGCCCGAAGATGGCGATGCGCCCGTCCTTTTTCTCTTCGGCCGAGAGCTTCCCATCCTCATTGATGTCGAGCAGATGCACGATCTCGCGATAGGCGTCGGAGCCCCGCCGGTTCTCGAACATTCTGACCAGAAAACCCGAACCGGCGTCCTGATTGAGGCGTTTGGCGAGTTGGACTTCGAGGTGAATTGGATTGTCGCGGCCTACAAACCCGCCGAGGAACCCGACGACGATCAGCCCTGGCGATTTACTGCGTACGGAAGCCGCCGATAAACTGTGCACGTTTGTGCAGGCGAACAAAAGAGCAACGACCGCGGGAATCGCGAGCCGCGTAGTACGGAAATGCATGATAGAAAGCCTGAGGATGAGGCGTGGCCCCAAAACGCTAATTCTATCACTCGCGGGGATGCGGTGTGGATTTCAACGGACTGCCGCTTTGCTCACGCGCGCTTGGGCGATAGCTGGGCGCGTGTCAAAGTCCAGGGAATTGCCGACGTCTTCAGGGGTCAGCGGCGGGTTGGTCTTTTCAGCCATGCGCCCTGGCGAGAAATGCGATCCCTCAAAATACGCGTATACCAGCCCGGCCCCCAAGCCCGGATGCAACACCGCCAGCGAGGCCAGTGGAACCAAGTAACGTTTCGACTTGGCGAACGATTCCAATACTCCGCGGACTGGATGGCTGCGAGGCATTGTGCCGGGAATTTGCGGCACGATGAAGCCGGTCAGATCCAGTTCGGGATGCTTCTTGCCGTAGCGCACCAAACATTCCGCGGCTTCCTTGGGCGTCATGATGCCGATATCGGAGATAAAGCTGCGGTGGATGGCATGAGGAAAGTAGAAGTTAATCGTTTGGCGGGTAAAATCGGCGCAATTCCGCAATAAAAGGGAGAAACGATTGCGATTTGGCCGCTGGTTGAATTCACGAATTAACTGTTCGTCCTTGGCCTCGCTGGTCTCCATGCGGAAGGCGTAGATTGTTCGGTAATAGCCTTCGCCCACTAGCTGAACCCAGTCGCCCTTCGGCGTGCTGCCGTCGGGCTCATCGGGTACGATCTCCTCCAAATGCGCGCGGCGATAACGGTCTTGAAGCGCGGCCACTTGCTCGGATCCAGCCGCGCCGGGGACTTGATCCGGCCGCTCGACGGCGTAAAGATATGCCATCAGGGGAATTGCAACCCAATCGTAACGATCGATGCGGTGATAGCGGCTAATCACCACGCCTGACTCGCCGGGAAGGCAGCGCCGCAAAGTAACCGGCGTATCCGCGCACACATGCGAGAAATACACTGCCGCGTGTCCTGTGGGAGTCATGCCGCCGAACGCCCCGTACGGCTCCTCGACTAATAACGTCATATCGGCGCGGGCAACCTGCGGGAAGAGCGACAATAACCCAGCTAGAGCGAGGCTTTTCAGCATTCTCTGACGTCCCACATTGCGTATGAGCAAACGGCTTACCAATCGACTTCGTAGTCGTACAAGCCCGCCTTGATTGCCATTCGGGCCATTAAAGGCGCTGGGCTATACTATTCGGTCCGGTAGAGCCAAGATGGAATTCCGAGATCAAACGGGTGGCCTCGACGAGCCAACGGGACGCGAAATCTCCTCGGTCTCAGATGACGGCCAATTCGTCGATGCGTAGCAACCTCGTCAAGGTTCGTGGAACCGAGCTTTTGGCCACCGATACTCCCGAACAATACCGTCAAAAGATCGCGCGAATCACGCTGGATTCCATGGTTCAGTTCGTTGGCCTTCTCGATGCACAGGGAACGGTACTCGAAATCAATTACGTCGCCCTGGATGCTGTAGGCATTAAATTGTCCGATGTCGAAGGCAAACCGTTCTGGACAACCTTTTGGTGGCAGGTCTCCGAGGAGATCAACGCGACCCTCAGGGAGTCGATCCGGCGAGCCGCGCAAGGCGAGTTTGTTCGCTGGGACACGGAAATCTACGGGCGTTCCGGCGGCAAGGAGACAATCGTCATCGACGCCTCGCTCATGCCCGTGAAGGATGAGCGCGGCAACGTCGTTTTTATCGCGGCCGAGGGGCGCGACATCACCGAAAAGAAGGCTTACGAGCGCGAGATTGCCCGCCAGCGCGAGGAGTTGGCGAAGCTCGACGTGTTGAAGACGCAGTTTTTCGCCAACATCAGCCACGAATTCCGCACGCCGCTGACCCTCATGCTAGGGCCACTGGAAGACGTGCTGAGCAATGCTCATGGCATTCTCCCAAAAGAGGCCGCGGCCAGCCTTTCCACTTCACAACACAACGCGCTGCGGCTACTGAAACTTGTGAACACGATGCTGGATTTTTCCCGCATTGAGGCGGGGCGCGTTCAAGCTTCCTACCAGCCCGCCGACCTCGCCGCTCATACAGCGGAACTCGCCAGCAACTTCCATTCGCTTTGTGAAAAGGCCGGCTTGCGGCTAATGGTAAATTGCGCGCCGTTCAGCCCGGACGAACCCGCTTACGTCGATCGCGACATGTGGGAAAAGATCGTGCTCAACCTTGTCAGCAACGCATTCAAATTCACCCTTCAGGGTGAAATCGAAGTGCGCCTGGAAGCGGTTGACGGCCATGCGCGTCTCTCCGTCCGCGACACCGGCGTGGGTATTCCAGAAGAGGAACTGCCGCGGATGTTCGAGCGCTTCCATCGCATCGACAACAGCCGTGGGCGTACCTACGAGGGCACCGGAATCGGCTTAGCGCTCGTCCAGGAGTTGGTAAAGCTCCATGGAGGAACCATCGACGTAGCGAGCGTAGAAGGCGAGGGCGCCACGTTCACCGTCACCATCCCATTGGGCAAGGCTCACCTTGACCCGAAGCGCCTCGGCAAAGCCTCGGAGTTGACGCCTACCAACATTACGCCCGCCTTCGTAGGCGAAGCGCTTCGTTGGTTGCCGGATGAACTGGCAGTGAATCAACGCCCCGAGGCGCCGAAAAGCGAAACGGAGGCCGCTTCAATCAAACAGAATGGCAAAGCACGCGTGCTTATTGCCGACGATAACGCCGACATGCGGGACTATCTCCGCCGGATTTTGGCGACGGAGCATGATGTCGAAGTGGTTTCCAATGGAGCCGAAGCCCTGAATTTGATGGAGCACGCCCCGTTGCCCGATCTGGTGTTGACTGACGTTATGATGCCGCTGATAGACGGCTTCGAACTGTTGCGGCGCCTTCGTAACAACGAGCGCACGCGAACCTTGCCCATCATCATGCTTTCGGCGCGCGCGGGAGAAGAGGCGCGGGTCGAAGGCCTCCAGGCGGGCGCCGACGACTATCTGGTTAAGCCGTTTACGGCGCGCGAACTTTCCGCGAAGGTGCGTTCGCTAATCGCAATGGCGCGCAGCCGCAGGGCGGCCGAACTTACCATTCGCGCAGCGCAGGAACATCTGCGATTGGCGCTTGAGGCTTCTAGTCTGGGCACGTGGGATCTCGATCCTAATACTCAAGTGCTGAAATCGGACGCTCGGTACAGGGAAATCTTCGGTTTTCAGCCGGGGACCGAAGTAACTCTCGCGATGACATTGGAGAGGATTCATCCTGAAGATCGGGGCAGGATGCAAGAGGAGGCGGATTTGCTCCTCAACGCCGACCGGGAACGTGAATACAACTGGAATTTTCGAGTGCTAAGGCCCGATGGCAGAGTCAGGTGGGTCGCCGCAAATGGCAAAGCGATTGTCACCGACTCCAGCGAGGCCGGCCATACCGCTTTTCGACTCGTCGGAACCGTCCGTGACGCGACAGAGGAAAAACTATCCGAGGAATCGCTCCGCGAGACGCAAAAGCTCGAAAGTCTTGGGCTCCTCGCGGGCGGAATCGCCCACGATTTCAATAACCTTTTAACCGGCGTAATTGGCAACGCAAGTCTGCTCGCCGACGAAGTTCCCCCGGGATCCCGGCAAGCGGAAATGATTCAAGGATTAACGGAAGCCGCCGAACGGATGTGCCTTCTGAGTTCGCAGATGCTGGCATATTCTGGACGCGGCCATTTTGTTGTTGAACTGACCGACCTTTCCAAGCAGGTGGTCCAGATCACCAGCCTGCTGTTGGCGTCGCTCCCAAAACATGTTCAACTCCGGTCGTCCTTGGCCAATGACCTCCCTCTAATCGATGCGGATGTCAGCCAATTGCAGCAGGTAATCATGAACCTGGTGATCAATGCGGCCGAGGCGGTGGAGGCTGGCTCCGGCTCTGTTGAAGTGATGACAGCCGTCGAACTCGTAGGCAACGAGTTAAAGGGAAACGTGACACGGCAGACCGTCCTGGCCGGAGAGTATGTTGTCTTGACGGTGAAAGATAACGGTTGCGGCATGGATGAGGCAACGTGCGCACGGATCTTTGACCCCTTCTTCACCACAAAATTTACCGGCCGCGGCCTTGGCCTGTCTTCCGTGCTGGGAATTGTACGCGGCCACAAGGGCTTGTTGACCGTCGAAAGTGCGCCCGGCGAGGGAACGACGTTCCGCGTGTTCTTTCCGATTGCGCAACAGCGGCTCCGGCCCCAACCGGTCATTGCTGAGATCGCCAGTGGCGAGGGTACCATCCTCGTGGTTGACGACGAGGAGATCGTTCGCAGGGTTGCACAAGCTGCTTTGCCGAGATTGGGATATCGAATCCTCACCGCGAACAACGGCGAAGAAGCGCTTCGTATCTATTCGCAAGCGCCCGACGCCGTGGACGTCGTGCTTCTCGACCTGACTATGCCGGTGATGGGCGGCGAAGAGACGCTGCGGCGGCTCACGAAGATTAAGCCCGATGTAGTTGTCGTGGTGATGAGCGGCTTCCAGGAGCGCGATGTGATGTCGCGTTTCGAGGGAACGGTCGCGGGCTTCGTCCAGAAGCCCTTTACAACTGGACAACTCGGGGCGGCGCTTCGCGCAGCAAGGAAAACGCGCGCGACTCGACAGTAAGAGCCGCGTCCGCGTGTCTAATTTGCCGAAGGGTGTTCCGCATGATCCATCACGAGAGGACCTCGCCGGCCTTATCCAAGAGGACCAAAGAGTATGCCGCGACTTCCTTCGTCTCGCGATGCACCGCCACCTTAACCCGCTTATCTCACAGGTAGTCGGGGTTCGGCCGGTCGGCGGCTTGAAGAGCTATTTTGGGGAGGGTGGTTGGATCGAGAGCCGCCGCCGGATGCCGATTTGCGGCGCAGTTGGTCTCCAGGACGCCGCCGAACGACGCTCCGAGCGTTTTTTGATTTCCCGCCAACTGATTTTAGACAACGCTCCGCAGGGCCTCTGGCGGACGTTGAGAGTTGAAGTAACGCTTGAATTGCCGGCTATCGTTCAGCAGCGCAGGTTCGTCCAAACCTGCCGGTAAAGTCCCTGCCAAGGATAACTCGACGCCATCGATACCCATACCTTCCGCACCGTCACCCGAATCTGCGCGCCGATCTTCAGCAACTTCGTGCGGATGGTGGAGACCTGAGCCTGCGCCAGTTCCGTGGCTTTCAGGCCCAGCTGGCGCAGTCCACAGACGAGTACATAGGCCATCGCCGATAGATACAGCCGCATCTGATTCGCCCGCATCGTTTCCGCGCTCACCCGGTCCGCGAACAAGCTGAACTGTTCCTTGATCCGGTTTTCCATGTCGCCGCGCGCGCAGTAGAGCTCTTCGTACAACGCTTGCGCAGCCCATTGCTCGCTCATCAGCGAGGTCACCACGAAGCGTGGATTTTCTTTGCCGTCGATATGCTCGGCTTTGGCTGCCACGCGCCGCGCACGATCCCATCCGCCTTTCTTCGTCTTCTTCGCCTGATAGTCGAACTCGCTGAAGACCCGCGCCGCCCTGCCCGTCTCTTGCCATTGCTGCGTGGCCGCATGCATCTCCGCCCCGATGATCTTCCGCAGCCGCTGGTTGCGCGCCATGCCGAACACGAAGTCCACTCTATGGCCTTCGCACCAACTCATCAGTTCGTTGCGGCAGAAGCCCGAGTCCCCCCGCAAAATGATTTTCACTTCCGGCCACGCGGCCCGGATCTGCTCGACGACCCGTTGGATCTCCCGCAGGCTGCCGAAGCTGGCATCGTGATTGGCTTCCCTCAGTCGCGCACACAACAGGTGCTCGCCGCAGAATATATAAAGCGGAAGATAGCAATAATTGTCGTAATAGCCGTGGAAGAAACGGCCCTCCTGTTTGCCGTGCAGTGGCAGGTCGGTGGTGTCGATGTCGAGGATGATCTGCTCCGGCGCTTTCTCGTGCGACTCCAGGAACACTTTCACGAGCAGGGCGTCGATCCCTTCTTTCCAGAACGTAATCTTCTTGTAGCGGTCGTTTGCGCCGGCGCCCAGTTCCATGCGGTTCAACGTGCTCTTCCCGGCCAGCGGCTGCTCCAATTCCTTCCGCCCCGCCAGGATGCCGAACACCGGGTCATGGCGTAATTGCTCGTGATCGTTGAGGTCTTCGTAGCCCAACGCCAGACCGTAGACCCTTTGCGAGAGCATCTCTTGAATTGAATGATCGACCAGGTTCTGATTCCTGCCGTCGAGGAAACACTCTGCCAGGCGCGGCAGTAGGTTGAGGCGGCGGTCGGTCTGGCGCAACAGGAACGCGCCGCCGTCGGAACTGATGGTTCCGCCGTCGAAACGGGCTACGATTTCACGCCCTCCCAGGGCTTCAAATCCGAAACTCGATTGGTTACACTCTGTCATAGCGAAGGCCGTCCTCTCTTGGGCGCTAACTGTTGTGTGGAAACTCAGTTATGCCATGAAGGACGGCCTTTTGCCAATAGCCGGTGAGATTTGCGGGCTAAATCTCTCCGCCACACGGGTCTGCAGCATACTTCGGATTTTCGTCCCGCCGTCACGAAGCAGGGAAACGCGAACACGCGCTTTATCGGCAGCCACCGGTGCTATCCTCGGAATAACGCTATGCTCTTGGGGAAGGCCCTTCGGCGCACGGTTTGCGGCCTAGCCGGTTTGACTGCGCTTTTCGCCTTCCAGCGTCCGTTTCGCGAACTGCCCGGCATCGAATACCGGTTAGGTGCGATTCCTCTTCCCCCGGATTATCAGGAAAAGACCGAGTGGGCATTCGCCCGCTTGATGTATCCGCCCGGCCCGCTCAATGGATACGAGGGCCGCGATCTCGATTGGCACACCGGCATATCGCTCTGGAGTCAGGATTTTCCGCGTGCGGACCGGCACTTTTCCCTGGCCGTTCGGCGGCTCAGCAGGATCCACGTGCGTTCCTCTGAGCAATTGGTCAATCTGGACGAAGGCGATGCATACGATTGGCCTTGGCTCTACGCGGTGCAAGTGGGCGAGTGGGGTTTGACCGATGCGCAGGGCAGGGCACTGCGCGAATACTGCGAACGCGGCGGCTTCTTCATGGCCGACGATTTTCACGGAATCGACGAATGGCGTGAGTTCGAGAGCCGGATCACGAAGGCGTTTCCCGGCCGCCCCATCGAAGAGGTACCCGACGGCGACGCGCTGTTCCATACTGTTTACGACATCGGCGAGAAGCTTCAGATTCCCGGACAGGCCCACCTGCGCACGGGGTATAAGAATGGGTCGACCGGCATCGGCGCGCATTGGCGCTGCATTCGCGACGAGAAGGGCCGCGTGATGGTGGCGATCTCCTACAATTCCGATATCGGTGACTCATGGGAATATGCGGACGACCCGCTGTATCCGGCGAAATTCGCGGATCAATCCATCCGCATGGGCGTGAACTATATTATTTACGCGATGTCGCATTGAGGCGGTTGCGAGTGGTGCGCCGTGTAGGATGGCAGCTTAATGAGGTGATTTGACAGGGCTTTGGACGTCTGTTTAAATGGAATGACGCATACCTGTTGCTCCTCAGTAGCTCAATGGTAGAGCATTCGGCTGTTAACCGAAGGGTTGTAGGTTCGAGTCCTACCTGAGGAGCCAAAATCTTTCCTTGCAATGTTTCTGTGGACCTTGCTTGACGGTCCAGCCACTCCCGTAACCCTATTGTTTCGAGCGGTTTGCCTCTCTGCGCGTCTCTCGGTTTCGAGGTAGATGAGGTTGGAGCGCCAAGCACAACCCTGTTCCAGACCTTTCGGGTAACATTTCTCTGCGTCTCTGATTGTGTCTCGCCGAATTGGTTAACGCCTCCGCGCAATTCGGGGGCCCGGGAGGAACACAGGTCCGCAGCAGTTGCAGAGAATTGCACTGCGCTCAAACACCTCCCTTTCGGCGCCGGTTAAAAAACAAACCTGGCCCCCAGGGAGAATCGTGAATGCCGTCTGCCCACTGTCGCATTGGCACACTTCTCGCCACCTGGATGCCGCTGATCCAACGTTCTCGGCCCGTAGTCTACACCGTCTCGGCGAGTCGGCAGTACTCCTCTACAGATTCCGGCAAAGGCATTCAGCGACGGCGCCGCTTTGCGGTCAAGCCGCTTTCTTCGCCGTCCCGTGCGGGTCGATGACGAACTTTTTGGCCGCGCCTTTGTCGAAGTCCTTATAGCCCTTGCGGCGCTTCGTCCAGCGAAATGATGGTCGCATTGACCGCCTTGGCGGGATGCACCTTGTCGTGCAGGATCGCCATCATAAGCTGGCGGTTGTAGCGCAGCACCGGGCACTGGCCGGTGTGGAACGAGCAGGATTTCGCCCAGCCCAGACCGATGCGGATGCTGAGCGCGCCGATCTTCGCGCGCTTCGTCGATGCCGCCCGGATCGCCGGTCACATACAGACCGGGGATACCGATGGAACCGCCGGCGCGGCAGATCTCCTGAAGCGAGTTCAGCACGGTGGCCGGCTGCTCCGTCGCAGCGTCCTTGCCGTGTCCATGGGCTTCAAAGCCGACGCAATCCACCGCGCGAATCCACCACCGGCTCGCCGAGGATCTGCTCGATCTGCTGGGCCAGCGTGGCATCCTTGCGGAGATCGATGACTTCGCAGCCGAAGCTCTTGGCCTGCGCGAGACGCTCCGGAATCATGTCGCCGACGATCACGACAGCCGCGCCCAGCAATTGGGCACGCCGCCGCGCAAGCCAGACCCACCGGGCCTGCGCCCGCGACATAGACGGTCGATGCCGGGGCCCACGCCGGCGGTGACCGCAGCCGTGATAACCGGTCGGGAAGATGTCGGACAGCAAGCGTCAGATCCATGATCTTCGCCATCGCCTTTTCTTTGTTCGGGAACTTCAGCAGGTTGAAATCGGCGTAGGGCACCATCACGTATTCCGCTTGGCCGCCGACCCATCCGCCCATGTCCACATAGCCATACGCCGCGCCCGGACGAGCCGGATTCACGGTCAGGCAGATGCCGGTCTTGCCTTCGCGGCAATTGCGGCAGCGTCCGCAGGCGATATTGAACGGCACGGTCACCAGGTCGCCGATGTTCAGCATCTCGACGTCGCTGCCCTTCTCGATGATTTCGCCCGTGATCTCATGCCCCAGGATGAGCCCCGCCGGAGCGGTGGTCCGGCCGCGGACCATGTGCTGATCGGACCCGCAGATGTTGGTGGTCACGATCTTCAGGATGACGCCATGGGGAGCGTCTTTCCCGCCGAACGGATCAGTCTCGCTCTTTGGCATCTTCAATTTCGGGTAGTCGATGGATTTTACTTCGACGGCGCCTGGCTTTGACATAAGCAACTCCGCGATTACTTGGCATGTATATCCCCTTTTCTTTCTTCGCTGCCATGGCGCAGCGTTGTCACTCCAAGTATGCAATACCGGGGCGATTCAGCGGTCGGCTTTCAGCCGCCGGTCTCCACGACAATAGTGAGGATGGCGGAATCCAGACATAACGCGCACGCGGTCTTCGACTTGAAATATCACATGATCTGTTGCACAAGTATCGAAAGAAGATCCTGCGGGGTAGGATAGCCGGATCGGACCCCGTCCCCCGGTATCGCGGTAGAGAGATCGCCATCCGCGTTCGCGATGCCGGATTCGAGTACGCCGGACAGCTGCACCCTTCGATGAGCTCGGCAGTGCACGCTGCAACCGGTACGCCCTGAAACGGATTCGCGTTCTTCGGGCAGTAGACCGGGGAGGAAACCTGGCAGCCGCGATTAACGGAGCCGTTCCGGCGAAGCCGTCCGCTGCGCGATCTACTCCCAAAAGTCTACGGACGAAGGCCTGAACCAGGATTTCAACTCGCTCGACGTGCAGCGAGAGGCGCGGTCCTACACCGCCAGCGAACACGAGGGCTGGACCTTGACGCCGATTCCCTACAGAGAGGGCGGCTACACCGGTTAGTAAGTGCGCAACCCAGCCTCTATTGTTACTGCCCCGGCGATGCCTAACAAAACGTCCGGAATCACGCCTTCGCCTCGATGATTTACTAAACGGCGTGAAGCCCTGCCCGCACTCAGCGTCATGACCACAGAAGCCGTTTTGCTGCCCTCGTGAAGACCCGTGGCCTCCGGGCGACGCCCCTGTTCGGACTTCGCAGTCTTCTTGTGAGGCAGCAGAGACCCCCAAAGACCGCGCAGACGAGCGCTTCCAGTAACGGGACAACTGGGGTGCGTTTCGGCCGGGAGATGGCCATATCGCCTTCTCCGAGAAGCGTGTCTGGCTTGGAGGTCTGAATCGGCGGCGCCAATTCCTCCGCGACGTGAGTTCCGGGCCATGCTTCGACGAGATTGGCGGCTTCCGGGACGATCGGGGGGCCAAGACGCGGAAAGCCCGATTCCCTGCTTGCGAAAACGGATCGCGCATTCGCTTGGAGAACCGCCTCTCCTTGACGTTGGGAAGGCTCATTCGTGAATGCAGTTTCGGTCTGCGCCGCAACTTCGGCCAACCCAGGCAACGCCGCTGACGGATTCTTACGCGCCGCGGCGCCCAATTTGCCGGCTGCATGCCGCTGCATTCTCGGCCAGGCCTGTTCGCTTGCAACCATTACGGACGGCGCCCCGGCGTTAGCTGGGTTACGGTAGAACTCTAACCAATGACGAAGGATTACCGCGGCAAGAATAAAGATCGCGAAGGAGACCCATATCCCACGAGGAGCCCATCGGCCCCCTCTTCTGGTTTTAGAGGACACGCCATTCATTTCGACCGGCACGGCGGCGATTTTAGGGCGCGACTCAGAATGAGGCGGATTGCCTATATACATCGAGAGCAATTTTGTCATAATCCACACAAAGCGCGGTGCCAGAAACGGCGGATGTGGCTGACTGCGAGGCGTTCAACAATGGCGTTCGCGTCGCCGGCGCCCGAGAGCGGCGCGGCCGCGAGAAGAGGAGGGAGCGCACGTATCGCTCGCCGCTGACGAACTATTCCAGTTCCGCGAAAAGCTCCGGAAGATTGATCGTGACGGGCAGAGCTTCGAGGGTTTCTTCGGTGACGAGTCTGCGGCCGTTCGATGTGCAATCGAACACCTGCCGGTCTTGGGGATCGAAGACCCAGACGTGTAGCACTCCCATGGCTAGGAACTCTTCGATTCGCTTTTCGACGCGAGACCAGCGATCATCCGGCGAAAGCACCTCAATGCAAATTAGTGGAGGAGTGGTTATAACCTGCTCCAAGGGATGATCGCGGGAAATGACGCAAACATCTGGAATTCGCACCCGGCCCGGCGCAACGCGCACCCTGACCTCGGTGGCCGCGCGGATGTTCCATTCGCGTCCGTGAGCCTTCAGGTAATGCACAATCTCGCCCTGCAGATCGCCGTGATTCCATTCTCCCAAATTGCGCTCCTCTAGCACGCCGTCTACATAATCGCAGTCGGGATGGTACGCAGTTCTGAGATATTCCTCAAGCGAAATGAGGGCGGCGGTTGCCATTTGATGCCTCTCTTACAGCTTAAACAATTCGCGTAATCGCCGCGTCTGGACGCGGCTCACTGGGATTTCAGTGTGCTTCTTGTCGTCCATGCGCAGTTGATAGCTTGATTTAAACCAGGGCACCACTTCCTTAATGCGGTTAATGTTTACCAGATAGGAGCGGTGTACACGCCAGAACATATCGCGGTCGAGATTGGCCTGCAGGTCTTCGATCGTTCGATAGTTCGAGTGACCTTCGAAATTCGTCGTCACCAATGTAATCAAACCGTCGTCGATAGTGGCGTAGATCACTTCATTGGCATCCACAATGAAGTAGCGGCTGTTCGCCCGCACCATCAACTTGTTGCGCGGCGTGGAGGCGGACGCCTTCGCGGGGGCGATTTCGGGAGTTTTCTTTTCCTGGATGGTACGGCGCGCCCGGTCGATGGTCGCGGCAAGGCGGGTCTTGTCCACCGGCTTGAGCAGATAATCCATGGCTTCCAGCCGAAAAGCTTCTACCGCGTGCTGCTCATACGCGGTCACGAAGATGAACTGCGGCAGGTCGCCAGCCTTCTCACGAAGTTGCCGGACAACTCCCATGCCGTCGAGACCGGGCATCCGGATATCCATGAAAACCAATTCCGGCTCCAGTTTGCGGATCAGGTCCACTGCTTGTAAACCGTTGGAACCAGTAGCGATGACGTCGATATCAGGGAAATCCTTCAGCAGATACGACAACTCGTCGCAGGCAAGCTGTTCGTCATCGATTACAACCGTAGTAAGAGCCGCGGTCGCGCGGTCGCGCATGGACTTGCTATTATAGCATTTCGACCCTTAAGGAGACTCTATTGCCCAATCCCGACAACGTCCAAATTGCGCCCGCCGAAGGAAAACTGGGGATCCTGGTTCCCGGCATGGGCGCCGTTACGACGACGTTCATCGCCGGCCTGGAGGCCATTAAACGCGGCATTGGTAAGCCGATCGGGTCCCTGACCCAGCTCGGAACGATCCGCCTGGGAAAGCGTACCGAGGGCCGGAGCCCAGCCATCCGCGATTTCGTTCCACTGGCCAAGCTGGAAGATATTGAGATCGGCTGCTGGGACATCTTCGAGGATAACGGCTATGAAGCGGCGGTCAAGGCCGGCGTCTTGGAGATGCCATTACTACAACAGGTGAAGGAACCGCTCGCGGCTATTCAGCCCATGAAGGCGGTATTCGACCAAAAGTTCGTAAAGCGCCTCAACGGTCCCAATGTCAAGACCGGCGGCACGAAGATGGACTACGCCGAAGCCGTGATGGAAGATATCCGCCAGTTCCAGAAAAGCACCGGCGTCACGCGCATGGTAATGATCTGGTGCGGCTCCACCGAGGTTTATCACGAGGCCATGCCCGTGCATGCCACGCTGAAGGATTTCGAATGCGGCCTGAAGCACGACGACCCGGAGATTTCGCCTAGCCAGATTTATGCCTACGCCGCGTTGAAGTTGGGCATCCCCTATGCCAACGGTGCGCCGCACCTTACGACAGACATGCCGGCGCTGATCGAGTTGGCGCGCACCAACAGCGTTCCGATGGCGGGTAAGGATTATAAAAGCGGCCAAACGTTCATGAAGACGCTAATCGCGCCAGGATTGAAATCGCGCCTGCTGGGGCTGAACGGGTGGTTTTCGACGAATATTCTGGGAAACCGCGACGGCGAAGTACTGGACGAACCCGGCTCGTTCCGGTCGAAGGAAGTGTCAAAATCTTCGGCGCTGGAATACATTCTTCAAAAGGACCTCTACCCAGATCTCTACAAGGAGTTCTACCACAAGGTTCGCATCGAGTACTATCCGCCGCGGGGAGATGCCAAAGAAGGCTGGGACAACATCGATATCTTCGGATGGCTGGGCTATCCGATGCAGATCAAGGTCAATTTTCTATGCCGCGATTCAATCCTGGCCGCGCCCCTGATGTTGGACATCGTCCTTTTTCTGGATTTGGCGCAGCGTGCGGGGATGCGCGGAATTCAGGAGTGGTTGTCGTTTTATTTCAAGGCTCCGATGCATGCGCCGGAGTTGTACCCCGAGCACGATATCTTCATCCAGCTGATGAAGCTGAAGAATACCTTGCGCTGGATGCGGGGTGAGGACCTCATCACGCACTTGGGACTGGAATATTACGATTAGCCGCTGTATCGTGTAATCAGCACAGTTTGTGCGAAACATCCGGCCGAACGTTTTGGGCGCGGCGCACTGAATGGGGTTACGTCCCGTCGCGGCTCAATGGCACGGTTCACTATCTAGGAGAGTATGAAGGTACTGGTAATCGGCGGCACTCTTTTCATCGGGCGCCTTCTGGTGGAGGAGCTGGTGAAGGGCGGGCATGACGTCTCCATCTTGCACCGCAAGCCGAAGCACGACTACGGCCGGCGGGTCGAGAACATTGTGGCGGACCGCAACGACGCCGAATCTCTGCGCGAAGCGCTATCCGGCCGCCGTTTTGAAGTGGTGTACGACAACGCATACGATTGGGAGCGAGGCACCACGGCGGCGCAGGTGGAAGCGACGGTGAAGATCGCCGGCAACCGCCTCTCACGCTATATTTTCATGTCGAGCGTCGCGGCTTATGGCGATGGGCTGAATCATAAGGAAAGCGATCCGCTGGCGCCCGATTATCACCCAGATCCCTACGTGCGTCACAAAGCCACTACCGAGCGTCTGCTCTTCCGCATGCACTCCCAGACCGGATTACCGGTAGTGACGTTCCGTCCGCCCTTCGTTTACGGGCCGAATAATCCGTTCTATCGCGAGGCGTTTCTGTGGGACCGGCTGCGCGCCGGCCGCCCGGTGATCATCCCGGGCGATGGGCACCGGCTGATGCAGTTTGCCTACGTTCAGGACGTGGTGCACGCCATGCTGCGCGCAATGGAAGAGCCGCGCGCAGTGGGTGAAGCGTTCAACATCGGAGACACCAAGCCCCTCACACAGGTGGAAGTAGTGGAAAGATTGGCCAAAGTGGCCAACGTAGAACCTGTGATTGCCCGCGTGCCACGGGACATCATCGCGCAGGCCGGCGGGAACGTGATGGAAGAGCCCTACTATTTCGGTGAGTACTTCGATTTGCCCCCCATCACGATGAATATCGGCAAGGTGACGCGCATGCTGAAGATGAAGCTCACGCCGTTTGAAGCCGGTTTGAAAGAGGCTTTCAAGTGGTACTCGCGCAACCACCCGAAGCCTCGCTCAAGCGCTTTCGATTTCGACGATAAGGTGCTGGCATTGGCAAAGGCGGGCTCGCCTGCCAGCGTGTAGGCACGTTCAACGGAACGGGTTTACGATCTCCACGCCGTCGATAATCTGGCCGTGATTCAGGTCTTCGGTATAGAGCCGTGTAGCGCCACATCGCTTGGCTGCGACTACGATCAGGCTATCCCAGAAGGAAAGCTGGCGATCGTCGCTGAGGTGGGCGGCCTCGCGAATGGCGGGGTAGTCAATTAGGACAACCCGACACGACGTCCAAACCTCGAGGTATTCGAGCGCCGAGCGCATTGACAACTTCAATTCAATCTTCCGCGTCGCAACAGCGATGAACTCCTGAAGCACCTGGGTGCTCGTTCGGAATCGTTCGGTCGAGAGCAATTCGTCAACCAAGCGATTGGCTAAGGCGGAACGGGGATCCGATGGGCTTACGACATAGATCAGTATGTTTGTGTCGACAAATGCCGCGCTACCATTTCGCACGGTCATAGATATCGTCACGGGTCCAAGTGATGGGCCCGACTACAGCCTTCGATTCCTTTACAAGTTCTCTGAGCCGCTGCGCCGCCGCTTGACCGCGCGTAGTCTCGCTCACCAGTCCCACTAGATATTCGCGAACCATCTGGTTGACCGAGGTGTTGCGGTCCAAAGCAAGCTTTCGCGCCGCTCGGAGGACTTCCTCCTCAATTGTGAGCGTTAAATTCCTTTGCACGGAACCAGTGTAGCACGGGTTACGTGCTCCTCGCCGCTTGTTCGCGCATCAACGTCCACAACGCTTCGACATGCTCCCGCTCCGTCGGCAGCGCGCCTATCGAAACGCGCACCATCCAGCGGCCATCGAGAATGGCGGGCGTGAGATAAGCCTGACCAGAACGGTTTATCCGGTCGGCCCAATCGAGAGTGTGCCGGTCAAGCGCTTCACCCTCCATACCCGGGGGTTCATGGCGTACGCACACCGTCTGCAAAGGGACCGGCGCCAGCACCTTCCATCCCTCGGCCGCCCGTACCTGCTCGGCAAACCACTGCGCGTTGGCGAGATCACGGCGGAGCCGCCGCTGCAATCCGGCGACGCCCTGTTCCCGGATCGTGAACCAAAGCTTGAGCGCGCGGAAGCGGCGGCCGAGCGGCAGTCCCCAATCGCGCAAATTCTTCACCTGAGCATCCACCGAACTAGACAGATAACTTGGATTGGTGGACATTACGCGCACCAGGTGCTCCGGGTCGCGCACAAAGTACAGCGAACAATCGAAGGCCACGCCCAGCCACTTGTGCGGATTCATCACCAGCGAGTCGGCGCCCTCGATGCCTTGCCACATCCAACGGCACTCCGGCAGAACCATCGCCGATCCCGCCATGGCGGAGTCCACGTGCAGCCAGAGGCGGCGCGCAGATGTGATAGCCGCGATCTTCTCAATTGGGTCGAGAGCGGTCGTTGCTGTGGTGCCGGTGGTTGCGACCACTGCGCAGGGTTTCAGGCCCGCGGCTTCGTCGCGCGCGATGGCGGCGTCCAAGGCGTCGGGGCGCATGCCGAAATTGCAATCGGGTTCTATCAAGCGCAGATTCTCGCGGCCGAATCCAGCCAACAGGGCCGCCTTCTCGACCGAGCTATGGCTCTGCGCCGAAGCGTATATCACCATCGGCTGTTTCTCGGCTTGCAATCCTCCACGGCCGAGACTGTAGTTGGTGCACCGCTCCCTCGCGCACAGAAGCGCAAGCAGCGTACAGGTGGACGCCGTATCCTGAATCACGCCGCTCCACGCGCTTGAAAGGCCGGCCATCCGGCGCATCCAGTCGGTAACCACCTCTTCTACTTCCGTTAGCGCGGGGCTCGATTGCCACGAGAGACCTAGCACGCCCAAACCTGTGCTGGCAAAATCCCCCAACACGCTCGCCAGTTCACCGTTGGATGGAAAATAGCCGAAGAAACGCGGGTGCTGCCAATGCGAGAGTCCTGGCAGCACGATTTTATCCAGGTCTTCGAGGATCCGGTCGAATGGTTCAGGCTCGTTCGGAGGTTCGGCGGGAAGCTGAGCCCTTATTTCGCAGGGCGCAGTTTTAGCCATCACGGGATAGTCCGCCACGCGGAGGCGATAGTCGGCAATCCAATCGACTAGCCTGTGGCCGGCGGCGCGAAACTCGTCGGGGGTCATTTCATCGTCCCAGCAGTGCGTCCTTCACCTTTTCGGCGAGCCCCGCAGCGGTGTAGGGCTTCTGAATGAACCCAGCGAGGCCCTTGCCCGCAAAGCGTTGTACCGCTTCCACTTCGTTGTATCCGCTCGAAAGCAGCACCCTCACCTTCGGATTAACGGTCTGCAAGTGGCGAAGCGTTTCTTCGCCGTTCATCACGGGCATCGTGAGATCGAGCAGTACCAGGCCGATCAGCCCCGATTGGTCGCGATAGGCTTCGAGCGCCGTGGTTCCGTCGTTCGCCAGCATGGTGCGGTATCCATAACGCTCGAGCGTATGTTTTGCGGTGAGGCGTACAATCTCCTCGTCGTCCACCACCAGCACCGTTCCAGCTCCATCCAGTTGACGCCGCACGGGCTGAGCGTGGTGCATAACCTGGCTCGCAGAGGCGGGAAAAAGCACTTTGAACGTGGTCCCCTGGCCTGGCTTGCTATACACCTTGAGCGCTCCATGGTGCGAACGCACGATCCCAAGTACTGCCGATAAGCCCAGCCCGCGGCCGGCAAACTTGGTGGTGAAGAATGGGTCGAAGATCTTCGCCAGCGTCGCTTCATCCATGCCGGCGCCTGTATCGTGGACTTCCAAGGTGATGTATCGCCCCGGTTTCAGCAGTTCGCCGGCGCTCGACATGGTTGAAATGTAATGCGTGTCCACTTCCTGCACGCCGGTTCGCACGAGCACCGATCCGCCTTCGGGACCAATGGCTTCGGCGCCATTGATCACCAGGTTCATGACGATCTGTTGCAGTTGTCCGGGATCGGCGTCGATTCCCGGCAGGTCGTCGGACAATTGCAGCCGGAGTTGCGCCTGCTTAGGCAGCGAGCTCTGTACCAATCCGGCGATTTCGCGCACCAGATCCGAGAGGTCGAGCGTGCGCATCACGAAGCGGCCCTTGCCCGCGTAGGCGAGTAATTGGCGCGTCAGATCGGCCGCGCGCTCGGCGGCCCGCATCACTTCTTCGAGAAGGGGTCGGTTGGGATTGCTTGGGCTGACATTATCCAATGCCAGGCTGGAATTGCCGAGGATTCCGGTGAGCAGGTTATTGAAGTCGTGCGCTACCCCGCCGGCCAGTACGCCGAGGCTCTCCAACTTCTGGGTGTGCCGAAGTTGCTCTTCGATGCGGCGGCGCTCCGTGATGTCGGTGTTGATTTCGAGAATCCCCGGGGACTCGCCGTTACGCGCACGGCGTATCGCCCAACGGCTCGAAATGCGCAGCTTGGAGCCATCCTTGTGAATGTGGACGAGTTCGCCTTCCCAGCGTCCGGCAGTGGCAACTTTGTCTTCAATGCCCGCCAGCGATTCGGGGAACTCGGTTTTCAGAAGATCGTGGGAAATCCTGCCCAAGGCTTCCTCACGCGTCCACCCATACATGCGCTCGGCGCCCAGGCTCCAAAAGCGAATGGTTCCATCCCAATCGAGCGAAAAAATGCCGTCGTGCGCCATGTCGAGCAATTGAGCCTGCTCGCCCAAGCTCTCCGCGCTTTCGCGCGCTTGGCTCGCGGCGCGCCTAGCTTCCAGAGTGCGCTCTTCCACGCGTTTTTCTAAATCGTCCGCGGCTTTTACTAGTTCGGCCTCTCGCCGCCGTAGACTGGCGCCGAGAGCGCTGATCAATATCGAAACCAGCAGGAGCAGGCCGAAGCGGGTAAGAGTGTCCGGCGTCATCTGGCGCTGTTGCGTGAGACCGAAAAGCCGGGCCGCCACAAAAATCAACGTCCAGGTGAGAATGCCCGCGCCATAACCCAGCCAAGATGAGCCGAGCAGAATCAGCAAGTACAGCAAACTGATAATCACGCCCGGCAGCCCGCGCGCGCCGCGAGGCGTGCTCTGCATCACGGGGTAGGCTGCAGCCGTCACCAAAAGCAATGCGAAAAGCGAAATAGCATAGGAGCGCAACGGCACCGGGACCCAGCCCGTCACTCGGTTAAGCCACCGTTCCGCCGCGGAGCCCTCGACCTGTCGAACCATTGGAATTGCTGCTACGCCAAAATCATCTTACCTGTTTTCAAAAGTTTCCGGTATTGGCCGCGAGAAAGCGCGAATTCAAATCATCCTGTTATAATTATTTCCAATCACTCCATGCCTCTGAAGCCCTTTGTGCCGAATTTCGGCGCCGGAAAGAAGATTTTTCTACTCAAGCCGCGGGGCTTTTGCGCGGGGGTGGTACGCGCCATCGATGTCGTCAAAATCGCCCTCGATCTTTACGGCCCTCCGGTTTACGTTCGCAAGGAAATCGTGCATAACAAGCACGTGGTGGATGAACTTGCGCGACGCCGGCGCGGTTTTCGTGGAGGAGTTGAACGAGGTGCCGGCTGGGGCGCGCGCCATTTTCAGCGCGCACGGCGTGGCTCCCGTCGGTACGGCGCGAGGCCAAGGAACGCAGCCTGCACATAATCGACGCCACTTGTCCGCTGGTGACCAAAGTTCACCTGGAAGCGGTGCGTTTCGCGCGCGATGGATCGAGCATCGTGCTGATCGGCCACAAGGATCACGACGAAGTGATCGGCACGCTGGGCGAAGTGCCCGACCGCAGCTATCTGGTGGAAACGGTGGAAGATGTGGACCGTCTGGAGTTGCCGGACCCGACGCGCGTCCGCTATCTGACGCAGACCACGCTAAGCCTGGATGAAACGCGCGAGATCATTGCACGCCTAAAGGAGCGCTTCCCGCACATTCAGGGGCCGCCGGCGCAGGACATCTGCTATGCCACGGAAAACCGGCAGATGGCGGTGAAGGGGGTCTCGGAACATTGCGATTTGCTGCTGGTGGTGGGTTCGCAGAACAGTTCGAATTCGAAGCGATTGGTGGAAGTTGGCGACAATTTTGGCGTCCGCTCCTATCTGGTGAACGACCGCGGCGATGTCGATCCGTCGTGGCTCGAAGGCGTAAGGAACGTGGCGGTAACGGCGGGCGCATCGGCGCCTGAGCACCTGGTGCAGGAACTGGTCGAGTTCCTGCGCCAACGCGGCTTCCAGGAGATGGAAGAGATAGAACTGGTGGAGGAAGACGTGCGTTTTTCCCTGCCGGCGGAATTAACCGTATCGATACGATGAGCGCACCGGTTCAGCTTGGCCAATCGCTCGCCTCCGCGGCGGCGCGGGCGGCGCAGCATTCTGCCGCTTTCATCACCGCGCTGCAGAAGCCGGATGGTCACTGGTGCGCCGAACTGACCGCCGACACCACGCTCGAATCCGACTACATCCTGTTCCAGCTTTGGCTTTATCCGCCGCAGAATGGCGTGTGGAAGCCCGAAACCCGGCGGCTGATCGATAAAGCCGTGCGCTCGATTCTCGACAGGCAGTTGCAGACGGCGGCTTCAACATTTATGTGAAGGGGCCATCGGAAGTCAGCGCGTCCGTCAAAGCGTATTTTGCGCTGAAATTGGCGGGCGTTCCCGCCGAAGATCCGCTGCATGCGGCGGTTGCGCGATCGCATCTTGGCGATGGGCGGGATTCAGGCTGCCAACAGCTACGTCAAGATCAACCTCAGTCTGTTCGATCTTTACCCTCGCGAGTACTGTCCCTCGATTCCACCCGAACTGGCGCTGCTGCCGTTCAACCTCCTCTACCAGATGTCGTCGTGGACCCGCGCCATCGTGATTTCGCTGGCCATTGTGCATGCGGCTCATCCGCGCAGCCCGGTTCCCGCGGGATTTAATTTAGCGGAGCTTTGGACGCCTGGCGAAAGCGGAGCGTTCTTTGAAGACGGCAAACTATTTTCGTGGCGTACGCTTTTTCTCACGATTGATCGTGGGTTGAAATGGTGGGAGCGCAGCCCGATCGCAAAGCCGGTCCGGCGGCGCGCCTTGGCGCGTGCGGCCGAATGGATGATCGAGCGACTCGATCACAGCGACGGGCTGGCCGCTATCTATCCGCCGATGATGTACTCGGTGATGGCCCTCGATGTCCTTGGCTATGCGAAGGATCATCCGTTGCGCGTGCGCGCACTTCGCCAGTTCGACGATCTGATGGTAGACGATGGCGAGCGATTCTTCTTTCAGCCCTGCTATTCGGCGATCTGGGATACCTCAATCGCGGCGTTTGCATTAGCTCAGTCCGAACCCACCCATACCGCCTTGCGTCGAGCGGCGGATTGGATGCTCGACCGCGAAATCCGGCGCAAGGGCGATTGGTCGGTCAAGCGTCCCGACGTCGAACCTTCAGGCTGGGCTTTCGAATATCGTAACGATTTCTATCCCGACATCGATGACACCGCGATGGTGATGCTGGCGCTGAGCGCTGCGCGCAGCTCTAATGCCGCCAAGCAGCAGTCATGCCACAAGCGCGCGCTCGATTGGTTGCTGGCCATGCAATCGAAGGATGGCGGTTGGGCAGCATTCGACGCTGACAACAATTGGGAATTTCTGAGCCACGTTCCCTTTGCCGATCACAACGCCATGCTCGATCCCACGTGTCCGGATATTACTGGCCGGGTGCTCGAATCGCTCTGCGCGCACGGCTTGAACAGGGACCATCCATCGGTCGCTCGCGGCGTGGACTACCTGGTACGTAACCAACGGCCCGATGGAAGCTGGTACGGCCGCTGGGGCGTCGCGTACATATACGGCACGTGCTTCGCGCTGCGCGGGCTCGCCGCAGCCGGTGAAAGCGATCGCGAAGCCCACGTGCTGCGCGGCGGCGAGTGGCTCCGCTCCATTCAGAATGCGGATGGCGGCTGGGGCGAGAGTTGCGCCAGCTATGATCAGGAACTATTCACGGCCGCCGAGAGCACGCCATCGCAGACCGCCTGGGCGATTCTCGGTCTGATCGCCGGCGGCGATCCATCGAGCCTTAGCGTGCAGCACGGTATCGAGTATCTGCTCGAGACGCAGCGCAGCGATGGAAGCTGGGATGAGGAACTGGCGACCGGCTCCGGTTTCCCGAAGGTGTTCTATCTGAACTACCACCTCTATAAGGACTATTTCCCATTGATGGCGCTCGCGACGTTCGTGAAGGCGCAGGCCAATTCGTAGAGTGAGGCCGCACTTTTGACGCAGAGACGCAAAGACGCAGAATGAGCATAGAGACTTTTCGATTCTTCTCTGCGCTTATCCCTGCGTCTCTGCGTCTCTGCGTCAAATAGAAGCCCTCATGCCAACTGTGCTCGTAACCGGAGCCTCCGGTTTTCTCGGCTGGCATGTTGCCAATCTTCTGGTAGAACGCGGCGATTCAGTGCGCGCCCTGGTCCGCTCCGGAAGCCGCGTACCCGAACTTGCCGTCGATACCGTGACCGGCGATCTGCGCGACTCCGCATCCATCGAACGCGCCATGTCGGGTTGTGACGGCATCTTTCACGTTGCGGCCGATTACCGGCTCTGGGCGAAGGACTCAAGCGAGCTTTACCGCTCCAACGTGGATGGCACGCGAAACGTACTCGAGGCAGCGAAGAAGGCCGGTATAGAACGCGTAGTTTACACAAGTACCGTTGGCTGCATCGGGATTCCGCATGACGGACTCGGCGACGAAGATGCGAAGATCTCTCTCGGCGATATGACCGGCGGTTATAAGCGCTCGAAGTTCATGGCCGAGCAGGTAGCACTCGATTATGCGCGTGGCGGATTGCCAGTGGTGATCGTCAATCCCACTGCGCCTGTGGGCGATCACGATTTCAAGCCAACTCCCACCGGCAAGATTGTCGCGGATTTCATGGCGGGAGCAATGCCCGCGTACATCGATACTGGTCTCAATATAGTTGACGCCCGCGATTGCGCCCGCGGGCACCTCCTGGCATTCGACCGAGGGCGCGCGGGCGAACGTTATATCTTGGGAGCGGAGAATCTGACCCTCGCAGAGATCCTGTTCAAGCTGGCGGAGATCACCGGCCGGAAAGCGCCTACAACTCAGATTCCCTATGCCGTTGCCTACACGGCTGGGGTCTTCAGCACGGCGTTGGCGGCGCTGACAGGGCGGCCGCCGCGCGTACCGATCGATGCGGTACGCATGGCCAGGAAAAAGATGTGGGTGAGCCACGAAAAAGCCCGGCTCGAACTGGGCTTTCATCCAGGACCGGCCGACATAGCACTTTCGCGCGCCGTGGAATGGTTTCGCGCGCGCCCCGCATAACCGGCATGAGGATACTCTTCGTCGCTTCCGATCGAATGGAATTCCCCGGCTTCCTGCGGCGCGCCACCGCGGTGAGACCGACGGACCTCGCCGCCGATTGGTCCCGCAAGGTCCTGCTGAATGGCAACGAGGCGCTGCTGGTGGCAAACGGCGTCGGTCCGGAACGCGCTCGCGCCGCTGCCGAGGCTGGGATTGGCGGCTTTGCGCCGGACGTGATCGTAAGCACAGGATTCTGCGGGGCCCTCTCGCCGGCGCTCGGAATCGCGGATCTGGTGGCCGCTAACCGAATCGTAACCGGCGCGTCAGATCTACGCCGCGCACCCCCTTAAAGGACCATTATGCGGGCCGATTCGTTCCATCTCGTTTGTCGCACATACGGCCCAAGAGAAGCGCGAACTGGCCTCGGAAGGAGCAATTGCGGTAGAAATGGAAGCTGCTGGAGTGGCTGCGGAAGCGTTGCGCCATTCCATTCCGTTTTCTTGTGTTCGTGCTGTAACCGACCTTGCAGGCGAAAGCTTGGCGAACGATTTTAACAAGGCTCTGCGTTCGGACGGCCACTTCGATACAATGAGTATCTTACGGGTAGCCTTGCTTCACCCCGCCACCCGCTTGCCGGAATTAATACGGCTGCGGAAACGGTGCGTCCTCGCCGCGCGGGCCTTAGGGGATTTCTTTGCCGACAACAAGTTCTGAGATCGCCGTACCGTTAACTATGCGCGCCGCCGTATATCGGGGAGAGAGCATGGTTAACATCGAAGAGATCCCGACTCCGGCCATTGGGCGCGGCGAAATTCTAGTGCGCGTCGAGGCTTGTGGCATCTGCCATACCGATCTTAAAAAGATTGAATACAATCTACTGACGCCGCCCCGTGTGTATGGGCATGAGACTGCGGGCGTGGTGGCTGCGGTGGGCGCGGATGTAACCAAATTCAAACTTGGCGACCGGGTGCTGGCGTTCCATCACATCCCCTGTTTGCGATGCTTTTACTGCAAGCATAAGTTTTATGCGCAATGTCCTGTATATAAGAAAGTCGGCATCACTGCCGGATTCGAGCCGGCCGGCGGGGGCTTCGCGCAATATGTGCGCGTGATGGATTGGATTGTAGAGCGCGGCGTCGAAAAGATTCCAGATGGCATTTCTTTCGAACGCGCCACGCTTGTGGAGCCGCTTAACACTTGTCTCAAGGCGGTGGCGCAGTGCGATCCGCAACCTGAGGATTTCGTGGTGGTGATGGGGCAAGGTCCCATCGGCCTGATGTTCACTATGTTGGTGAAACGCACCGGTGCCCGCGTGGCGGCAACGGATACCATGCCAGAGCGTCTCGAGACCGCCGGCCGCTGCGGCGCGGAACTGGTGTGGAATCCACTGGAATGGGACGTTCCCTCGGAAGTGAAGCGCTTGACGGATGGCCGAGGCGCAGACATTGTGATTGTGGCGGCGTCAGTCAAGGGCATCGTCAATCAGGCGATCGCCAGTTCGCGCCCAGGCGCCCGGATTCTTTTGTTCGCGCAGACCTCCTCCACCGAGCAGATCGAAGCGTCCGGCGCCGATATTTGTGTTGGCGAGCGAACTTTATTCGGTTGCTACAGCGCGTCGGTGGACCTTCAGAAGGAATCGGCGCATCTAGTGTTTGGGGGGGAATTACCGGTGGAAGAATTAATTTCCCATCGCCTTCCCTTAGTTAAAATACGTTCAGGATTTCATTTGGCATTGCATCCAGAGTCTAAATCGTTGAAAATAATCGTTCAGCCACAGAGGTGGTCATAGTGACGAACCACATGATGGCTGCCGTGCTTTACGGCAAGGAACACTTGCAGGTTGAGCCGGTAGCTGTGCCAAAGATCGATAAGGGAGACATCCTGGTTCGGGTGAAGGTGGCCCTGACCTGCGGGACCGATGTCAAGGTGTTCCGCCGGGGATATCACGCGCGCATGATCGTGCCGCCGGCTGTCTTCGGGCATGAGTTGGCTGGCGACATTGTCGCCATCGGCGAAGACGTCGCCAACTTTTCCGTTGGGCAGCGGGTGGTCGCTGCTAACTCAGCTCCTTGCGAGGCGTGCTTCTTTTGCCGCCGCGGGCTTCAGAATCTCTGCGAAGACCTGCTGTTCAACAACGGCGCTTACGCCGAGTACATCCGCATTCCGGCTCGCATCGTGGAGCGGAATACCTACCCCATTCCGGAGCATGTCAGCTATCACGACGCCGCGCTGGTGGAACCGCTGGCGTGCGTGGTCCGTGGGTTCGAGGAAACCGCCCCCCGCGCCGGGGATACGATTGCGGTCATCGGGCTGGGCCCAATCGGCCTGATGTTCGTGAAGCTGGCCAAGCTCTATGGCTGTCGTGTAATCGCCGTTGGCCGGCGCAAGACGCAGCTGGATCGCGCAGCAGCGCTCGGCGCCGACGAATTGATCATTGGCGCGGATAGCGCCAACCCCGTGGCCGCCGTTCGCGACCTGACTCATGGACGCGGCGCCGATGTCGCGATCGAAGCTGTAGGCAAGCCCCAAACGTGGGAGTGGGCCGTTAACATGGTCCGCCGCGGCGGCATCGTGAATTTCTTTGGCGGCTGCCCCAACGACAGCACGGTGGATCTGGATACGTCGCTGCTTCACTATTCGGAAATCACCTGCAAGGCAAGCTTCCATCACACGCCGGAGTACATCCGCAAGGCGCTCGATTTGGTGTGCGCGGGCCAGGTGACTGCCTCGTTCTTCGTCAATAACGAGGAGCCGCTAGCGAACCTGCTCGAAGTGATGCGCCACCTGATGAGCCACAACGGCCATTTGAAGACGGCGATTCTGCCTTAGCTGGAGGCCGCGCCTTGTTGGCTCCTGCGGAATTCGTACGCAATCAGGAAGCGCTCGCCAAGCGCTGGACTCTCGAAGAATCGCTCGCCTATACTCGCTGGCTGGCGACGCATCACTACGAAAACTTCCACGTCGTGAGCTTCCTGCTGCCCAAGCGGTTGCATCAAGATTTCTATAACGTCTATTCTTACTGCCGCTGGGCCGACGATCTGGGCGATGAGATCGGCGATACGGCCGAAAGCCTCCGCCTGCTCGCATGGTGGCGCGACCAACTCGACGCGATGTACCAGGGCCGCGCGACGCATCCCGTGTTTGTGGCACTGGGGCCGACGACGCAAAAGTACGGCATACCGCGAGAGCCGTTCTCTAATCTGATCGACGCCTTCGTGCAGGATCAGACTGTGACGCGCTACCGCGATTGGGATGAACTGTTCGGGTACTGCCGCAACTCCGCCAACCCGGTGGGGCGGCTTGTGCTTTATCTCGGAGGCTATTCCGATGCCGCGCGGCAGCGGCTGTCCGATGCCACTTGCACCGCGCTGCAACTCGCCAATTTCTGGCAGGACGTTACCGTGGATTGGCGGAAGGACCGCGTTTACATCCCGCTCGCGGTGATGGAACGGCACAACTGCACGCTGGCCCAGATCGAGTCGCGTGAGTTCAACGGCGCGTTTCGCGGCGTGATGCGCGAGATTGTTGCCAAAGCGCGCGAGTTGTTTCACGAGGGTCTGCCGCTGGTGGGTATGGTGGACCGGCGCCTCTCGCTCGATATCGATCTCTTCAACCGCGGTGGAATGCGTATTCTCGACAAGATCGAGGAGCAGGACTATAACGTGCTGGCGGCGCGGCCATCGATTTCGAAAGTGGAGCGGGTAGTTCTGCTGGCCGGCGCCCTGGCGCGCGCAGCCTTCTCGCGGGCGGCTTAACGATGCGCGAAGTGGATCAATCGTACGCCTACTGCGTGCGCATAGCGCGCACCCGAGCCAAGAATTTCTATTACTCGTTTTTGCTGCTTTCGAAACCGCAGCGCCGAGCCATGTGCGCCATCTACGCCTTCATGCGCTATTGCGACGACCTCAGCGACGACCCCGGCGCCAATCGCGCGGCCATTGAACGCTGGCGCGCGGAGCTCGAGGAGGCGCTCGAAGGCCGGTTCAGCGGCCATCCGGTATGGCCGGCCTTTCATCACACCGTGAGCCGCTTCGGAATCCCGCACGAGTATTTCCGTGAAATGATCGCTGGCGTGCTTGGCGACCTGGAGCCGCGCACCTTCGAAACCTTCGAGCAGCTCTACCGATATTGCTATCAGGTGGCTTCGGTGGTGGGTCTGACCATCGTACACATCTTTGGATTCGATACGCGTACGGCGCTGCCTCTCGCCGAAAAGTGTGGCGTGGCGTTTCAGTTGACGAACATCCTGCGCGACATCCGGGAAGACGCGCAACTCGACCGCATCTATCTACCCGCTGAGGATTTGCGCCGCTTCGGCGTGACTCGCGAAGATCTTCGCGCTGGCAATCGCAACAACGCATTCCTCGATCTGATGCGCTTCGAGGCCGCCCGCGCGCGGAAATACTACGACGATTCGTCGCCGCTGCTGGATTTGATTCATCCCCGCAGCCGGCCGTCGCTGTGGGCGCTGATCGCGATCTATTCGCGGTTGCTCGAGCGCATCGAGGCCACCAATTACGATGTTTTCCGGCGGCGCGTACGGCTGTCTACGGTCGAGAAGGGGTGGATTGTGGCGCGCGCGATGGTGTGGTGAAAAGGCGCTAGCTCGAAGCCATTTCCGCCGCCCGAGCCGTCTTCCGATCGCTCTCCACCTTCCCGTCGCGAATCGAAATCACGCGATGGGCGTATTCCGCGATATCGTGCTCATGCGTCACCAGCACGATCGTGTTCCCCTTCTGATGCAGCTTGTCGAAAAGCGCCATGATTTCGATGCCCGTGGCGCTATCGAGGTTGCCGGTGGGTTCGTCGGCGAGCAGGATCGACGGATTGTTCACCAGCGCGCGCGCAATGGCAACGCGCTGGCGCTGGCCGCCCGAGAGTTCGTTCGGCTTGTGATCCATGCGCTTCTCGAGATCTACCTGGCGCATCGCCGTCTTCGCCATTTCGATTCGATCCTTCGACGAGATGCCGGCATAGATCAGTGGCAACTCCACATTGTGCAAGGAGCTTGCTCGCGGCAGCAGATTGAACGTCTGGAAGACGAAACCAATTTCCTTGTTGCGGATGCGGGCTAATTCATCGTCGCTCAATTCGCTGACCAGATGCCCGTTGATGTAATACTGCCCCTTACTGGGCGTATCCAGGCAGCCGATCAGGTTCATGAGGGTAGATTTTCCGGAACCCGAAGGACCCATGATCGCGACGTATTCCCCGCGCCTGATTTCGATATCGACGCCCGAAACCGCATTGATCACCTGGTCGCCCATGACGTAGGTCTTCCAGATATCGTAAGTGCGTATAACGACGCCCTCGCGCTTCAAGCGTTCGCCACGCTCCGCCAGTTCCCGTTCTGCCACCGCCGTTGCCATGTTGTGAGCTTTCTGCCGCGCTACGTGGTCTTCGCGGGCGTTGGAACCTTGTTGTCGATCTTCACCGCGGCTTCATTGCGAATCGTGCGAATCACCTGATAGGTGCCAGTGACGATCTGATCGTTTTCCTTCAAGCCGCTCAGCACTTCAATATCGGTCGCGCCGGTGATGCCGGTATCGACTTTGTGGAATATGGCCTTGCCGTTTTCCACCACAAAGACGCCCTGCACTTCTTCCTTGCGGACCTTCTCTTCCGCCGGCGTATACTTCTTCACCACTACCGGAGCGCCGGGCGCGGGCTGCGGCTCGAGATCGCCCTTTTGCCGCACGGTGAGCGCCTGAATCGGAATCGTCAACGCATTCGCACGGGTGGCGGTGGTGATTTTCGCGGTGCACGAGAGCCCAGGGCGGACTTCATCCGGAGGATTATCCATTGCGATGACGACTTTGAAATCCTTGGCTTCCTGGCTCGAAATCGCGCTCTGTGAAGCTGCAACGCCCGTTGAGCGCAAGATGGCTGTATTGCCGATCTCGGTGACGTGCCCCTTGTAGATCTTGTTGGGAATGGCGTCGATGGTGATATCGGCCACTTGGCCGAGTTGGATATTCACGATGTCGGTCTCATCCACCTTCACTTCGGCGGTAATCACCGACATATCAGCGATGGTCATGATGGTGCTGCCTTCGGAGTTCTGAATTCCGGGTACGACCGATTCCCCCATACGTACGGGAAGGTTGGTCACGACGCCGTCAATGGGCGCGTAGGCGTTATGCTTGCGAAGGATATCGTCGAAACGGGTCAGATTGGCTTTGGCCTGAGCGATCTGCCGTTGCGCCGATGCAAGCTGCGCCGCGGTCTGTTCGCGCTGCGCTTTGGCCTGCACCACGCGTGCCTGGGATTCTGCGATTGCGGCAACCTGCGCGTCGTAGACATACTTCTTCATCTCGAAATCCTGCTTGGCGCCCAGTTTTTCGTTGAAGAGCTGTTCGGCACGCTGGTAATCGGCTTTCATCCGGTCAAGATCCGCCTTGTCGTGATCGACCGCTGCCTGCATCGTCTTGATGTTTTCGTCCGCTGCTCCGACCGCCGCCTCCGACGCCGCCGATTGCGCCTCGGCGGAACTTACGGCGGCGCGTTGCGCCTGTACATCGGCCTCCGGCTGCACGTCTTCGATTTTGGCTAAAAGCTCACCTTTGCGAACACGGTCGCCCTCTTTCACCATGAGTGCGGTGATATCGCCCTGCGCGTTTGCGCCGATATTGATATAGTTCTTCGGTTTAATTTCGCCGGAAGCGGTGACAATGCTGGTGAGATCCTGGCGGACCACCTGGCCGGTCTGCACCGAGACCAAGCCCTTTTTGCTATAGACCGTGCTTGCATAGAGCCCGATGGCGAGCACCACAAGCACAGCCAAGCTAATGATAATCTTCCACTTAACCTTCACGGCGCCAAACCTCTTTCCAAATTGTCCCGTTCAATTCCTTAGACGCAAAACGAGGGTGTGTTGTTCGAGACTATTTTAACAATCGAACGGGAACCTTTAGGAGACGAGGGGCGGGACCGAAAGTTAGCGCAAGGGCAGCCTCTAGCGGAGACTGCCCTGCGAGTTATAGCGTTAGCGCCAATGGCCTTCTTCCATCACCCAGCCGCCATTCCGATGGACCCAGCGATGGGCCACCCAATGAGCGTGCGCATGGGGGGGTTTAACCCAAGCGCCAGGCGCCCAAGCATAAGCGTGACCGTCCCATCGTTGGTAGCCAGGGGTCCACACATACCCCGGTCCGGGAGCGGCGGTTCGATGCTCGACCATGGCTCTGGGTGGCGCAATTCGTACGACCACATCGGCGGCGAAAATATTGACGGACAACATCGCCGCGAAAAATCCTGCGATCAAACCCTTGCGTAACATGTAATTCTCCTTCACCTAGATAGACGGCACGTCAGAGTCCAGCCTCGTAAAGAAATGTTGTTTAATCTACTCTTCATCCTGCTGGGCCGCGAGCCGTGAAACCACGGAAAGATCTTCCAGCGTGGTCACGTCCCCGGTTACCGAATTGGATGTCACAATCTCGCGCAGCAGCCTCCGCATGATTTTTCCGCTGCGGGTCTTGGGAAGGGCATCGGTAAAGCGGATCTGCTCCGGTTTGGCAAAGGCCCCGATTTCATGGGCTACCCACTGGCGCAGTTCCCCGGCGAGTTGATCGTGGTTCCAATCCCCCTTCTTCAGCGTCACAAAGCACGCGACGGATTGCCCGGTGATTTCATGCGGCTTGCCTACCACCGCCGCCTCGGCCACAGCCGGATGCCGGACCAGCGCCGATTCCAACTCCATCGTGCTCAAGCGGTGGCCGCTCACATTCATTACGTCGTCTACGCGACCAAGTACCCAGTAGTAGCCGTCTTCATCGCGCCGCGCGGCATCGCCCGTCATGTAGACGTCTGGAATGCGGTTCCAATATGTCTGCTTGTATCGTTCCGGATCCCCCCACAGCGTGCGCGCCATGCTGGGCCACGGTTTCCGGATGATGAGGTACCCCTCTTGGTTCGCCGGTACGGAGTTGCCCTTGAGATCCACGATATCGGCCAGAATCCCCGGCATGGGCAGCGTTCCCGATCCCGGTTTCAGCGGCACGGCGCCCGGCATCGGCGCGATCATGATAGCCCCGGTTTCCGTCTGCCACCACGTGTCGACAATGGGGCAGCGCTCCTTGCCAATCACTTTGTGATACCAATCCCAGGCGGCCGGATTGATCGGCTCGCCCACCGACCCCAACAGTCGCAAGCTCGATAGATCGTGCCCATTCGGCCACTGATCGCCCTGCCGGACAAACGCGCGTATGGCCGTCGGCGAGGTGTAGAAGATATTGACGCGGTATTTCTCGATCAGCCTCCAAAAGCGGTCCGGTTGCGGGAAATCGGGCGCGCCTTCGTACATCATGGTGGTCGCGCCGGCCGCGAGGGGCCCGTAAACGATGTAGCTGTGGCCTGTCACCCAGCCGATGTCAGCGGTGCACCAGTAGGTGTCTTCCTCGCGTAGATCGAAAACCCACTCCATCGTCATCGTGCATTGCAATAGATACCCCGCCGTGGTGTGCACGATTCCCTTCGGTTTTCCGGTTGTGCCCGATGTGTACAGCACGTAGAGCGGATGCTCACTGTCGAGTTGCTCCGCCGCGCAGACTTCGGAGACGCCCTCATCGAGCGTGTGCCACCAGTGGTCGCGGCCTTCACGCATTTCGATGGCGCCACCCGTGCGGCGGTAAACGATAACATCGCGCACGCCCGGGCATTCGGTGAGAGCTTCGTCGACGGCCTCCTTGAGCCTCACCTCCCTGCCGCGTCGCCAGGCGCCATCGCATGTGATGACGATGCGCGCATCGAGATCCTGAATACGCGCCTTCAGCGCTTCCGCCGAAAACCCGCCGAACACCACGCTATGGATCACGCCCAACCGCGCGCATGCCAGCAGCGCGATAGGTAATTCGGGGACCATCCCCATGTAGATAATGGCGCGGTCACCGCTCTTGAGCCCGCGCGCTTTCAGGACGTTAGCGAAGCGGCACACCAGGCGATGCAGTTCCTGATATGAAATCAACCGCTGATCGCCGGGCTCGCCTTCCCACAGGATGGCCACTTTGTTCTTGCGCGGCGTTTCGAGGTGCCGGTCGATGCAATTATACGAAGCGTTAATCTTGCCGCCGGTGAACCATTTGATGAATGGGTGATCCGATTCGAAGACTTTGGTCCACTTCGTAAACCAGGAAAGCTCGCTGCCGGCGATCTCAGCCCAGAAACCCTCGGGATCGGCGGAGGCTTTTTCGTAAAGGGCGCGGTAACCCTCCATTCCTCGAACATGGGCGCGGCTAACGAAATCGCTACTGGGCGGATAGGCGGGTGCGGAGGCCATGCAGAGAATCTTACCAAGTGGCATGGGCCGCCCCGAGCGCCGCCCGTAACTTTTTCACGCCGCCGGAGTATAACCTTGGGTGACCGCAATCCGCCCATCCGCCCTCGCCCTGCTCCTCTGCGCCGTCGCTGCCACCCAGTCCTTCGAGGTCGGCGCCGTCAAGCCGAACGCGTCTGGCCCAACCGCTCCCAGCGGTTTCTTTCCCACTCCAGGCCGTCTCCGCGTCCTCAATACCCCGCTCGAACAAATGATCCACGCCGCGTTTCACATCCCGCAAGGCTCGCTGGCCGGCGTCAGCGGATGGATGCAGTCCGATCGCTATGACATCGACGCTAAAGCGGCTGCCAACTCGACCTTCGGCGAAGACTTGACGATGCTCCGCGCTCTCCTCGTCGATCGCTTCCAGCTTCGCTTCCACACCGAAACCCGCCAGTCCACCACGCTCGCCCTGGTCATCGCGAAGAACGGTCCCAAGTTCCATCAATCGAAGGACGATGCCGCCGGCGGCAAAGAACGCATCGACATCCGCCCCACCGAAATCTCCGGCGTCAACATTCCCTTCGGCCACTTCGTGTCCGTGCTCGGAGCGCAGTTGAAGCGAACCGTCACCAACGCAACCGGCCTCTCCGGCAAGTTCGATCTCTCCCTCAAATACGTCCGCGACGATGCGCCTGATGCCGCCAGTGGACCTACCGTCTTCGCCGCGCTCGAAGACCAGCTCGGTCTGAAGCTCGAATCGCGCAAAGGTCCGGTGGAGGTAATGGTGATCGATTCCGCCGAAAAGCCTCACGAGAACTAACGGCTCGGCGGACGCGTTGCTCAAGGCTGGTTTTTTAAGGTTTGGCCCCGCCGCTTCGTTGCAGCGCGAACTGCGCATCCGGATGCTTGGCGGAAACGCGACCCGCCCAGATCCATGCGTAGCGGCTTGTCACCGAGCCCACCAGAAAACAGATCGCCGCCGCACACCGGCCGCTTGCAGACGATCCCCAAAAGATGCGGACGGCCAGCGCGATTGGCCCTTCCAGGAGGCCCGCGATGCGAAAGGCGATGCCGGATCCGCCGTGGTGAAGCGGAGCGTCCGTGTCCCGCTTGCGAATCTCGAAAAAGATTTCGAAGATCGTCTCCAATCCGGCCGTAAAAAATCCGAGACGTCTGCGTGGCCGGAATGAAAAAGCCGCAAAGCTCCAGGATCGCCGACGCTCCGCCAAGTCCCGAAGTAAGAAAATGCGCAGGAAGAAATCTGCGATGCGTAAACCAGACGGGAATCGCCGTGGCGCCGATTAACACCCCGGTATAGCTCGCCAGCAGAAGGCCCGTCAGCGCGCCCGACGCCTCTCCCAGCCAGCGAACACCGCGCACCAGCGGGAACCCGTAGCCGAGCAGGACAAGCTCGTTGCCCGCAACCGCCACGAACGCACAGCCGGAAAACGCCACCAGAATCCACGCGCCCATCGACATGGGGGACCGCAGCTTGAACACGCGAAGCATGTTGAGGAAGCGGCCGGGCGGCCAAGATCGGCGATCAGCAGCATCGGGCAAATGAACGCGCCCACCAGACGCGATCCAAAGCGCAAGGCGAATCAGCGCGGGGTCCGCCTGAAAAATATGCGCGACGAATCGCAATGCAGGAAGAGACTCCGGCAATGCCGCCGATGAAAAAATACAGCGGCACTTCCCACGTCCACACCGGAGGCTTCAGCGCGGGAGGCCATAGTAGCTGTCGTGTCCCTGAATCTGTGGATGGCTCGACGGGCGAGCCGTATTTTCCGCCGCGGTTCTGCGAATCTCTTGCAACCGCTCCTCGGTCACTCTCCGGTTGCCTCGAGGAGTCATAAACTCAGCGCGAAGGCGGCGCAAACCACCGCCACCAGGACTGCTGCGGAAACGAATGCCGAAGTCCACGCGCTTTTCAGATAGACCGTCGGGACTTCCGGCGCCGGCGGCAAATTGTAGTTTTCCGGCTCGCCAAGGATGATGGAGAACGCATGAATTCCGCCTACGCTGGTGTCCCGCGCGTCGTAAAGCCGCGCATCCGAGTATCCCCGATCCTGCAGTTCCGCCACGCGCTTTACCGCGCGCTCCGTAGTTCGTCAAGCGGGCCAAATTGAATGGATTGCGTTGGGCAGGCCGTCGCGCACGCGGGCATCAACCCGACTTTCTGACGGTCATAACAGAAGGTGCATTTGAATGCGCGGCCGTCGCCCGGCCGCTTATCGATCACGCCGAACGGGCACGAAACCACGCAATAGCCGCAGCCGTTGCAAATGTCCGGCTGAACGTAAACCGAGGCGACATCCGTGCGAATAATGGAGCCGGTGGGACAGGCCTCCAGGCAACCGGCGTTGGCGCAATGCTTGCAGACATCGGATAGAAAGACCCAGCGAAACGGATCTTGCGTATCCGCAACCTGCGGACCGGCGGTGAGCGGCTGCTCCAGAAAAAGAACGTGACGCCAAGTGGAGTGCGCCCAGGCTCTTCGTGTTGTCATAGGAAAGGCCGCTCCAATTCCATTCCGTCGGCGGGAACGTCATTCCATTCCTTGCAGGCGACTTCGCAGGCTTTGCAGCCGATGCAGATGGTCGCGTCGGTGAGGAATGCGCTTTTCGTCACGGGCTTTTTCTGCGGAAGGCGGCAGCAGACTTCGCGAGATTATGCGCGTTGGCCGCGCGAGTGCCTCGGCAACACCGCGCAGAGGACGCCTTTCGTTTCCATTATGCGCACGTTGGGTTCTTCGGAGATGGCAATCAAATCGTTGCCGATATCGCCTTTCACCAGGCCGGAGTATCCCCAATGAAACGGCAGACCCACTTGCTGAATGGTCTTGCCGTCGATCGTCAAAGGCTTTCATGCGCGGCGTAATCAGCGCGTGCGCCTCAATTGCTCCGCGCGGAGTGACGACGGTCACCCAATCTCCGTTCGAAACCGAAAGCTGCATGCGCCAAGTCCAACGACAATTCGCAGAAACAGCTCGGGCTGCAGCTCCGCCAAGTGCGACAGCGTGCGCGACATGCCGCCGGCGGTGTGGTGTTCGGTCAGTCGGTAGGTGGTCAGTACGTGCGGGAACCGGCTATCGGGCGAACTGGCGTATTCGTTGCCCGGCCGCGTGCGCGGATCGGCCGCCGGATTTGTCTGCCGCGCCGGATAGATCGGATTGCGAATCGGCGATTCCAGCGGCTCATAGTGCGCGGGAAGCGGACCATCGTTCAGTCCGGCCGGAACCCAAATCCAACCGAGCCCATCGGCATGCAGGATGAACGGCTTGTCGCCCGCGAGCGCGTCGTCGCCTTCGGCGCCGGGCTTTAGGTTGTGTGAGTCTGGAGGTTTGGTGGCGACAAAATCCGGCACGTCGTTGCCGGTCCACTTACCCGCCTCCGCATCCCACCAAACCAGCTTCTTCCGCTCGCTCCAAGGCTTGCCGTCAGGCCGGGCGGAGGCGCGATTGTAGAGAATGCGGCGGTCGGATGGCCAGGCGAATCCCCAGCCGTGGCCGTAAAAATCTTTCGAGTTGCGTTCGTTCGCGCGATTTCGTCCCGGCTCCGGAAAAACGCCGGAATAAATCCAGCAGCCGCAGGCAGTCGAGCCATCGGCTTTCAGCGCGGTGAAACCGGGAACCAGCTTTCTATCGGCGGTGGTGTAGCCGTTGATCTCCTGCAGAATCTCTTCGGCTACGGGCTCCTCGATGCGCGCCTTCCGTGCGATAGTCCCAGGTCAAAGCGTTCAGCCCGGCATTGCGCGGGCGGGGATCCTTGCCGCGCTTTCTCTTTCAACAGGCGGCCCAGATGAAACATGAAGCGGTTCTCGCTGCGGCTGTCGCCGGGGGGATCGACTGGCCTTCTCGCGCCATTGCAGCAGACGCTGCGTATTGGTGAACGTGCCATCTTTTTCCGCGTGGCCGGCGGCCGGCATGAGGAAGACTTCCGTCTGGATATCTTCCGGCCGCATTTCTCCGCGCTGCACTTCTGGCGAGTCATACCAGAACGACGCCGTTTCGGTTTCCACCATTTCGCGGACCACCAGCCATTTCAGCTTGGCGAGCGCGCGGCGTTCCATCCCCGAGTTCGGGTCCGGCGACAGCCGGATTCTGGCCCATGACGAAGAGGCCATCCATCTTGCCGTCCATCATGTCCAGCCAGTAACCTTGATGCGAATGGTCGCCCGTCACGCGCGGTAGCCAGTTGAACCCAAAGTCATTTTCCGCGGTGGCGGCGTCGCCGTAGTAAGCCTTCAGCAGACTGACGATGTATTTGTCGAAGTTGTTCCACCAGCCGGTGCGCGTCTTATACTTTGCGATAAAGTTCGCCAGCGTCTTCGATTCCTCGCCGAACTTGGGCATGTTCAGATAGCCGGGAAGAATGTCGAACAACGTGGGAATGTCGGTGGACCCCTGAATCGACGCGTGGCCGCGCAGCGCCATAATGCCGCCGCCCGGCCGGCCCATGTTCCCGAGCAGGAGTTGCAGAATCGCGGCGCAACGAATGATCTGCACGCCCGAGGAATGCTGCGTCCATCCCACGGCATAGCAAATGGAGCCGGTCTTTTCGGGTCCGGAGGCGCTGCAATATGTCTGGGCGGCGCGAAGGAACGATTCCTTGGAAACGCCGCAGTACTGCTCCACCATCTCCGGCGTATAGCGCGCGAAATGCTTTTTCAGAAGCTGAAACACGCAGCGGGGATGTTGAAGCGTCTCGTCCTTTTCGTAGTTGTTCAGTTCCGGCGGAGCGTTGCCGCCCTCCTGCTCGTGGCCGCCTCTCGTTTCGGCGTGCTCCTGGATTGAGACTGCCGCCCGTGCTCTCCGGTTCCGCGCCTTCGTAGAGCCAGCTCTCGGGGTCGTATGTCTTCTTGTCTTCGTTCCAGCCGGAGAAGATGCCGCCGAGATCTTCGGTATCCTTGAAGTCTTCGCGAATGATTACCGGCGCGTTCGTGTAGTGGACGACGTAATCGCGGAAATACAGCTCGTTTTCGAGCGCGTAGCGGATCAGGCCGCCCAGGAAGATGATGTCGGAGCCGGCGCGGAGCGGCATCCAAATATCGCGAGCGCGGAGGTCCGGCTGAACCGCGGATCGACGTGAATGACCTTGGTCCCGTGCTCCCTGGCTTCGGTCACCCATTGAAAACCAACCGGGTGATTCTCCGCCATGTTCGAGCCCATGATGAGAATCGCGTCGGCATTCAGCAAATCTTTGGGCGCGGATGTCGCTCCGCCTCTTCCGTACGTTGTGCCCAGACCGGGCACCGTGGAGCTGTGTCAAATACGGGCCTGATTGCTGATGCACACCATGCCCAGACCGCCGGTGAAGAGTTTCTTGATGAGATAGTTTTCTTCGTTGTCGAGCGTGGCGCCGCCCAGATGGGCGATGGCGGTGGTTTGCATCAGGCTCTGGCCGTCTTTCGATTCCACGAAAGTCCGCTCGCGGCTTTCCCAGACGCGGTCGGCGATCATTTCCATCGCCTTTTCGCAGTTCGAGCTCCTCCCACTCTTTCGAGAAAGCGGCGCCGGTATTTGACTTTCGTCAAACGCTTCGGAGTGAGTCAGCAGTTCGTAGCTGGCGGAGCCTTTCGGGCAAAGCCGTCCGCGCGAAACCGGAGAGGCCGGGTCGCCTTCGATGGAAATCAGGCGGTTGCCTTCATGGAAGATCAGTTGCCCGCAGCCGACGGCGCAATACGGGCAGACGGACCGCGCAACCTGCGCGCCCTTGTTCTTGGGAAGCAGCGTGCGCGTGCGCTCGCTCATCGCCTCCGCGCCAGTGCCGTCCGCGCCGATGCAGGATCTGCCGGATAACCGGCCAGCGAAGCGCAAGTTCTTTGATCATTGATGAACCCTGGTCCCTTGAAGAATCACTTCGTCCTAATAGATGCCGGTGCAGCCTGGAATAGTTTCATGGAGTTAAGAAGAGTATTATAGACTCCCCATCCCAAAGGAACTCCGACCAGCAGCCAGGCCAGAAGAATCGTGGCCGCAGACGATTTCTTGATGTTTTCAGACATTGGAATCTTTCCTCAAACCTAAGCCTTCTTTCTCAGCCAGCCAATATTTCTCGGTCCACCGGGCGAACCAGCAGATTGGCAATGAAGCCAACGACCAGCAGACCCGCCATGATTTGCAGCACGGTTTGATAGGCGCTGGCTTTATCGGCCCCATGGGCGATTTCGATACTCCCGCATGTAGTTCACCAGCACCGGTCCCAGAACGCCCGCCACCGACCAGGCCGTCAGCAGGCGGCCGTGAATCGCGCTGACGTGGTAAGTGCCGAACAGGTCTCTCAAGTAAGCGGGGATCGTCGCGAACCCGCCGCCATACATGCTCAACACCACTACGGAGATGCTAACGAACAAAGCGACGCTGTTCAGGTGATTTGCGCCGGTCTTCGGCAGGAAAATAATAGAGAACCGCGCCGAGCGTGAAGAAGATGAAGTAGGTCGGCTTCCTGCCGATAAAATCGGACGTGGACGCCCAGAAGAATCGTCCCGCCATGTTAAACAGGCTTAGCAGCCCGACGAATCCTCCAGCGGCAACCGGACCGATCGATCCTCTGAACAACTCCTGAATCATCGGCGAAGCCTGCTCCAGAATACCGATCCCGGCCGTTACGTTGGCGCACAATACCATCCACAACAACCAGAACTGCGGCGTCTTGAACGCCGTGTTCACATCCACGTTGTGCGTCGTAATCAGTCTCTGCTCCTTCACCGGCGGCGTCCAGTTTTCCGGCTTCCAGCCGTCTCTTGGAACGCGAATGGTGAAGACGCCGAACATCATCAGCAAGAAAGTACAGCGCGCCCATCACAAGGAAGGTGGGTCCGACTCCAACGTCGCTAGGCGTGTGAAAATAGGCCATGAGCTTAATCGCAAGCGGCGATCCGATCATCGCTCCGCCGCCGAAGCCCATGATAGCCATACCGGTCGCAAGGCCCGGCCTGATCGGGGAACCATTTAATCAGCGTCGAGACAGGCGAGATATAGCCTAGCCTAAGTCCGATGCCGCCTACGAATCCGTATCCGAAGTAAATCAGCCATAAGCTGATGCGAGGATTACTCCGAAATAAGAAATGAAGAATCCCAGCGCGAAACATACGGCGGAGGCGAACATCGCCTTTCTCGGTCCAGCGCCCTCCAGCCACTTGCCGAAAATTGCCGCGGAAAGACCCAGCATCACGATCGCGAGCGAAAATATCCATGCCAGTTGCGGCTTGCGTCCAATCGCCGGGAATCGATTTCGTGATTCCCAACGCCTGAGAAAGTGGAATCTTGAAGACGCTGAATGCATACAGCCTGGCCAATACAAAGATGAATCGCTAACGCCGCTGGGGGCACGAGCCAGCGGCTATAACCCGGATACGCGATAGACCGCTCACGGTCGAGGAACGACAGAAATGCCATGCTCAGTGTCTCCCAGGTTACAGTTCTATGACGATTTGGCGCCCTTGGCGCAGGGACTATTAAACCATGAGGAGGCTTGTCTAGTTGCTAATTTTGACTGTAGCCAAACGGATATCCGCGAGTGAGAATGCACGCGAATCAAAGCAAGCGCGGGTGCCGACTCACTCCTGTAAAAATGGGTTCACCCGCTTCTCGCGCCCAATCGTCGTATTGCCGCCATGTCCCGGAATCACGATCGTCTCCTCCGGCAGCGGCAGCAGCTTCTCATGAATCGAGCGCAGAATCTGCCGCCCATCGCCGCCCGGAAGATCCGTGCGTCCGATGCTGCCCTGGAACAGCGTGTCGCCCGCGATCAGCTTGTTTTCCGACGGCGCATACAGGCTGATGCTGCCCTGCGTGTGGCCGGGCGTATGCATCACGTGGAACTCCGTCGCGCCCACCAGTAATGAATCGCCGTCCTTGGCGCCCGCGTCAATCTCCACCGCTTCTGGCTCCCGCATGCCAAGCCACGCGGCTTGCACCGGCAGCATCGCCTGAAGTTCCACATCGTTCTTATTCATGTATACCGGGGCGCCGGTAGCTAGCTTGAGCTTTTGGGCTCCGCCGATATGATCGATATGCGCATGGGTGATCACGATGGCCTTCACCTTCAATCCATGCCGCCGCAGAATCTCGAGAACGCTCTCGATCTCATCGCCTGGGTCGATCACCATTGCCTCGCGGGTCTCCTCGTCGCCGAACACCGAGCAGTTGCACTGCAGCGGGCCGACCGGCAACACTTCGTGGATCATAGTTATACTCTACAGTGATGCCGGACGAAATCGGGATTCCCTTGCGATGGCTGCACATTGCCTCGATGACCACACTGCTGGGCGGCATTGTTTTTTGGCGGCTGGTGCTCGCCCGCGCAGGCGTAGATGACACGCGCGGCGCATTCACGGAAAGGATCGCCGCCGCCTTTCGTCCATTGGTATTCGCTTCCATCGCCGGGCTGGTGTTTTCCGGCGTCATCAACTTTCTCGCGGTGCCCGGACATTCGAAGCTGTATCACATGCTATTCGGCATCAAGCTGCTGCTCGCTCTGCATGTGTTCGCCGTGTCTATCCTGATCGTGCAGCCGAACAACCCGCGCCGCACGCGAATGGCAACCGGCACCATGATTTCCGGCCTGGTGATTCTGCTGATCTCGGCCTGGCTGCGGCGCAACTTCTAAACACGCCTATGCGGCAGGCAATTTTAGCAGCGGTTGCCGCAGCGTTTTTGCCCGCGATGCTCCACGCCGCCGGAGCTCCTGTCATTCTGATCTCCATCGATACGCTGCGCGCCGACCACTTGAGCGCCTATGGCTATCGCAAGCTTCTAACACCGCACATCGATTCCTTCGCGCGCGATGGCACGCTCTTCACCGCTGCCAATGCCCAGATCCCGCTCACACTGCCCTCGCACATGGCGCTGTTCACCTCGACATACCCTTTCGAAACTCGCATAGAAGAGAACGGGGAGCGCGTTCCCAGCGGACCGCCCACGCTCGCCGCCATTCTGCGCGACCACGGCTACAAGACCGCGGCCTTCATCGGCAGTTGCCTGCTCAATCGCGAAATGGGACTCGACCGCGGATTCGATCTCTACGATAGCCCGTTCCACATCGAGAGCGGCGCTGCCGAAAACCCGTACTCCGTACGGGTGCGGCGCGATGGCGCATTGGTGATTCGCGCGGCGCGGCAATGGCTGGATGCCAATCGCGGACAACCCGTGTTCGCATTTCTCCATCTCTTCGACCTGCACTCTCCGTATTCAGCGCCGGCCGCGGCGGGACGTTCCGGCGCAACAGGGTACGATGCAGAACTCGCTTATGTCGATCAACTCATGGGGCGCTTACGCGATGCGCTAGAGCAGGGCGGATGGTGGAATCGTTCTCTGGTCATCCTGCTCTCCGATCATGGCGAAAGCCTCGGCGACCATGGCGAGGCGAGCCACGGTTACTTTATTTACCAGAGCACCCTGCATGTGCCACTGCTGATCCACTGGCCTGCGGGGTCTGGCGAGCATCCGGCGCGCGTAACACAGCCGGCCGGCTTGATGGACGTTGCACCAACGGCGCTCGATTTTCTGCAGATTCCCTCGCCGGTTGCCTTCCACGGCACGAGCCTGATGCACGCTGTAGCTCATCCGATTTATAGCGAAAGCGCGTACGCCCGCGACGCTTTTCAGTGGGCGGCGTTGCGCGGCCTGCGCCAGCAATCGATCCAATACATCCAGGCCCCGCATCCGGAACTCTACGATCTTGCGGCCGATCCGCAAGAGACCACGAATCTCTATCACTCCAACTCACCAGAAGCGCGGCCCCTGGAAGCGGAACTAGCGAAATTGTTAGCGCAATTCGCGCCTAGGCGAACCAGCGGCGCTCCCGAGATTTTGCCGCAGATGCGTACCACTCTTGGCTCGCTGGGCTACCTGAGCGGCGGCGCCGTGGCGGGCGCAGCCGGCGCCGATCCGAAAGATCGCTTGCCCGAATACAACCTCTACGAAAAGGGCCTTGCCGCGCTCTACAGTGGACGCTTCGAAGCCGCAATCGCCAACTTCCGTGACCTGCTCACGCACGATGCGCGCAATGCGCTGGCGCGCTATTACCTGGGCGACGTGTTCCTTCGCGCCGGCAAACCCGACGACGCGATCCGCGAATGGGCCGCCGCGCTGGCCTATGACCCCGAATACGCGCCCGCCGACGAGGCGATCGGGGCTGTCTGGTTCGCGCGCGGCGATTACGAGAAGGCGCGCCGCTTCTTCGACCAGGCGATGGCCGTCGCACCCAACGATTTCGCCGCGGAGCTCGAACTGGGGCTAATTGACGAACGCGAGGGCAGGTTCAAAGAAGCTCTGGCACGCATCGAAGGGGCTTGCAAAGTCGCGCCCGAATCGCTGGAATGCGGCCGGCCCTTGCAGAAACTACGCGAAGAAGCGAAGTAGGCGCTCGCCCGCGCCCAGCAGCCACGCAGTCGCCCAAGCGGTCAACCCGAACCATCCTGCCCACCGCTCGGACGGTTCCTCGGATTTCATCTGCGCATTCACCCATTCGCCCCCGCATCCGGCGCGCGCCGATCCGTTGCCCTTCGATGTAGCACGCACGCGCCAACTGATCTCGTGAAGCGCAAGGACATGTACCGGCGGCGAATCGATGCGCAGCCACGCCGGCGCTTCGATGTTCGGTTCGCACGAGCCTGTCCAATGCGCCGTCACGATCGCCGGAGCAGGCGCCAGCGAATGGTCAAGCCAAATCGCCGCCGCGCCCACCAGCGGCGCCGCGATGACCAATGCCGGCAACGCGTGCAACAACAGCCATGCATTGGCGCGTGCTATCCGGCCGAAAGCGCGTAGCGAAATCAGCGGATCGTCGCCGAACAGGTAAAGGCTCAAAACGTAAGCTCGTCGCTTGCGCTTCCATGCGCGGACCGCCGCGTCATCCATGAACCGGCGAAACGCCAGAAACAGAATCGCCCCTGAAAGCACGCCGGCCAGCACGATCACTCGAGATATCCCAGCCCCTTCAACTGCCGCCGCATCTCATCGCTCATTTCCGCCGCTTCCAGCCGCTGCACTTCGCGCTCCAGCGCGTCGCGGACGAATTCCTCGGGTGAAGAATATCCTGCCTTTGCCGCGCATTGCTCGATGCGCCGCCACATCTCTTTGTCGATCTTCACCGAGGTTCCAAACATCATTCGAACCTGGCCATGATCCACTGCGGCAGATTTTGCAGTGACGGATTCGCGAGCCCCGTCTTGCGATTGCTCAGCAGCACTCCTGGCACGAATCGCGGATCGATGCAGTGATCGCCGATCCACTCATCTTGATTATCCTCGACGACCGCGCGCCCGATGCCTCCAAGCGCCGCATCCCACGAACCGCGGTATCCGGGCGCGTAACCCACAATCAGATCGGGCACGTAATCTCCGCGCACCGGCGGCGCGAACGTCGCGGTGACAACGGGCGCGCCCGTTTCCGGGTCGCGATATTCGCGCAGCTTCTCCGCGATCTCGCCGAGCAGAGTGGCGTCCACATGCGTAAGATAGAGCGAATTCAATCCCATCGCATACGCGCTCGAGCTCTTCAAATCGGCGTTCGCCAGCAGCTCGTGCGCGTCCTCCGAGAGGGGCCGGCGCAGCCTCAGATAGCCCTGGCTCAAGAGCCAGGTGTTGAGATTCACCGCGCGATTGAACTCGGTAAACCCGTGGTCTGACATCACTACTAACATTGCCTCCGGCATGCGCCGCTCCACATCGCCGATTGCCGAATCCACCATGCGATACGTATCGAGCAGCTCGGCGTCGAATTTGCGCCACAGCATGTGCGAATCCTGATCTACGCCGAAGAAGTGAAAGAAGAGCAGGCCGCCACGGAAGCCGTCCAGCGCGCGCATCAAAAGCGCCAGTTGCTCGCGCGATGCCGCGCGGCTCTGCGCCAGATACTCGGCGCGATCGAACACGTGTTGCCGCAACGCGGCGGTGTCCTGCGGTATCCCCTGCGTATAGTAGAGTCCCGCCGCGCGCGCCAGTTGCGCGCTAAAGGAAGCTGGCGCCGATATCTTCGCCTCGGGCTTCGCCGGATCGATATTCACCGGCGAAACGTAAACGCCGAATCCGCCTGCGAGCCGCTTGGCATAGACGCGAAACATGCCGCGCGCGGAAAACGGCCACAGCAACGGGAAATCGATCTCGATCCAATCTGACCATTCGCCTTCGCGCAAGATGAACGCCTGATGCCCCAGCGTGAAGCGCGCGATGGGCTGCGTGGGATCGAGATCGGCTGTGATGTCGATCCCCGCTGGCCGCGCATCGGAACGAAACGGATTCGGCGGTCCCGTTACACGCAACATCGCGCGGTGATTCTCGATACGCACCGGTACGATGCGGCCTCCTGGCACATCGCGCGAGGTTTCCGACGGATCGTCGGTGAAGAAGGTGAACGTGCCGAAAGTTCCTTGCATATCGGGCACGCCGAGGCCGGCAAGAGCGTCGTCCGCGTCATCCGCGGGCGGATAATCCATGGGAACTTTGACCAGTGTCACGGGAATTCCACGGCTCTTTAGAGACTCCCAGAATGCCGCGCCGCGGCGGAACGAATGAATTCGAGGAGATCCCAACGGAATTCGCCACGCACCAAGAGTGATGCCGCGCGCCGCGGCGGCTTCGCCCAGCGAGGAGAACGGCAGCAAGGTTCGCGGATTGCGATGCACGAAGTCGTAAATGCCGTGGCGCTCCGGGCTTGTTCCGGTGATGAACGTGGACCACGCTACTGGACTCTGTGGCGGCATAGTGGTCGCGAGCCGCTGAAATTCGCCTTCACGCCGTAATTTATCGAGATGCGGCAACTCCGCCCAGTGCGCCTCCAAAAATGCCGGATCCATCCCGTCGATGCCGAGCACGATCACCGCTGGATAGTTCGCCCGCGTTCGCGAGCCGCACGCGGCCGAGAGCAGGAGCGCCACGGCTATCGCTACAACTCGAATACCGGCTTCCCTTCCATCCAAGCCGGCGGATCCACGCCGAACATGCGCAGAATGCTGGGCGCGAGGTCCTCGATTCCCGGATCGGCCGAGTCGATCTTCCGATTGGCGAACAGCACTCCCGGAACCAGCGGCGGGTCGACGCAATGATCGCCGCTCCAGGCTTTACGGTTCGTCTCGAACACGGCGCCATCCGTGCGGCCGATCGCCGCGCCCCACGCCGTACGGTAGCCATCGGCGAATCCGACAATCAGATCGGGCGCGCGATCGAGATACGGTCCCGCGTAGATCTCGTTCGCGTCGTAGACATGGGCGATAGCAATCGCGGAGTTGTCGGAGTCGGCCAGCCCCGCGAGCTTTCCGATCAATTCCGCCTTCAGCCGTCGCGCCTCCTCGCCTGGCGCGACCGTGCCCTCCGGCTCACGGCCCCGCAGATTGAGATAGAGACCGCCCAGTCCCAGAGCGTAGGCGCGAGTAGCTTTCCAATCGACGCCGTCGAAATATTTTCCGCCGCCGCGGGCCGCCAGATAACCGTTTTCGCGGAGCCAGGCATTGAGATTGACGCCGCAGTGGAAAGCGCGGAAGCCGTGATCGGAGAGCGCCACGAGCAGCGTGCCTGGGCCCGCGTGCCGCATCGCCTCGCCGGCGACTGTGTCCATGCGACGGTACATGTCTTCGATCACCCCGCCGAACTCGCCGTCGGACTTCTCCATCTGGCGGAAGAACATGTGCTGCAAACGGTCGCTGGTGTCGAAGACGCATCCCGCCACGCCCCGGCGCGTATTTTCCAGAGCATCGGTAAACATGGCGCGCCGTTCCTCGAAGACGGAATACGCCTGCCGCAGAAAATCGCGCTCGCCCAGCGCGCCTTCATTGAGCGCCCAGGTGTCTTCGGCTAGCCCCAGCGTCGCGAACGAACCGAATAACTGCGCCAGATAAACCGAATACGCCGCCGGGTGGCTGATCGGCAGAGCGGGCCGCTCGGGATCGATCTGAACCGGAGATGCGTAGAGGCGGATATCGGGCGCATCGCTCGTCAGCAGGAACCGCACGATGCCCGAGACGCGGCCGAATCGCAGCGTGATCCACCGCGTGAATTCGTGAGGACGCAATGCGAACTGTCTGCCTTGAACGATCAGCTTCCGCCCGACGATGCGGAACGGAATCGACGTGCCTTCCGGCCCTTCGAGAGAGCCAGCGAACCCACCGGGAGCCGCTTCCAGACGATACTGCGTGCCGCCTTCCACCTCACTCGCGTCCGGCGCAGTGGTGAAGAGGGAGAACGACCCTTGCGTCCCTTTCAGATCCGGCGTGCTCATCGCCGAGAGCATCCGCCCATTGAACTTCTCAACGGGAAACGTCACCGGCACGCGCAGCACTGTCGACGGAATCTGATACCGCCCCAGAATATGCCAGAAGGTCTCGCTGCGCCGGCGCGATTCGACCCGTGGCCGCGACCACTTACGCGCGGGCGGCCGGACCTTGGCGGGCGCCAGTTCCGGCGCATAGCTATTAGGCGCGCGTGTCAGGAAATCGAAGATGTTGTGTTTGGCCGGATTCACGCCCGTTGCGAAAGTTGACCACGCTACTGGCGAGAGAGCCGGATACGTCGTCCGCAGCCTCCGGTACCCGCCTGTTTCGCGCAGACGCGCGAGGTTGGGCAGTTTGCCTTCGGCCATCCAGCGTTCCGTGAGTACAGGATCGAGCCCATCGAAGCCAACGAAGATCAGCTTGCGGATCTTCGCCCGCCGCGCCGCATGCCGAAACCGCAGCCATCGCCACACCGCCCGAAAAGGCCACGCGACGATCGACGCCACGTTCGCCAGAAGCGCCAGAAGCAGCGTAAGAAGTGAACCGCCCAGTGCGAAGCCCGCGCCGGGCCCGATGTACGCGATCGGAAAGGGAAGCGGCAAATTTCAGATTACCGCGGGCGGGGAGGTTAACCCCAGTTGGTTCACGCCGCCACACCACTACTCGTAATAGAAGTGCGGACGCAGTTCCGAATCTGGGATAAGGAACTGTTCGTTAATAACCGTTCCACCGATCCGAATGATTCTTTGTGGGGCCAGGGCTTCTGCCTTGCCGCCGGGCTTCTGCCGGCGTTCCCGAGAGAAGGCAATCGGCTGATCAGCTGGCGCTGTTATTTCCTAACGAGTCCTTAGGCGACGGCTTGCAGTTCCATAGTGGCGAGAATAGTTGGATTTGGCGCAAAACCCAATTCCTCCATCTTCTCGCCCTCAAGGTGGAGCGAAATCGCCTCTTGGATATTCAAGCTCAGTTCGTCGAGCGTCGCGGCTTCCTTCACGACAGGCAAGTCCAGGCATTCAGCCACATACCGCCGCTCGCCGCGGAAGATTCGAACCTGGATGGTATGCTTCATAATCGAGATCGTCCCTGACTCACGGTATCATGCGCCATACAATCGAATCATGCCCTCCGGTTACGAAGCCCTTCGCCACAGCGCCTCTCTCTTAGACCTCTCACCCCGTGGTCGAATCCTCGCGCGAGGCCGCGACCGCTCGCGTCTCTTGCACAATCTCACCAGCAATGAAGTCAAGAAACTGACGCCCGGGTCCGCAGTCTATGCCTTCCTGCTGAGCCCTCAGGGACGTATCCAGGCCGATCTCTACCTGCTCTGTTTCCCAGATCATTTCCTGATCGATACTGAACCTGAACTTCGCGAAAAGGTCTTGCAGCATATAAAGCGGTACATCATCGCCGATCAGGTCGAGCTCGAAGATGTCACCTCCGCCACCGCCTGTATCGGCGTGGAAGGTCCCGGCGCCGCGGCGATCCTGGCGCAGATCGGAGCGCCGGTCCCGGGCGATTACGCCTTCGCCGCTTGGGGCGAGAACACCGTCGCGGGCATTACACAAACCGGCCAGCCCGGCGCGCGCATCTACTGCGGCGCGGCCGAATCCGATGCGATCGTCGCGAAACTGCAAGCCGCAGGCGCGCAGCCCGCATCCGCGGAAGACGCCCTCATCGTCCGCATCGAAAACGGGAAGCCGCGCTACGGCGAGGATATCCACGAAAAATCACTGCCACAGGAAACGCAGCAGATGCACGCGGTCAGCTTCACCAAAGGCTGCTACCTCGGCCAGGAGATCGTCGAGCGCATCCGCGCGCAGGGCCACGTCAACAAGAAGCTAGTCCGCCTGGAAATCGAGGGCACGGAGCCGCCGCCGCCCGGAACCAAAGCTCTCGCCAACGCAGCTGAAGTCGGCGAGATCACGTCCGCCGTTTATTCGCCGCAATCCGGCGCTATAGCAGCCCTTGCCTATCTCCGGACTCAGTTCGCCGCTCCCGGCACAAACGTGCTGGTGGCCGAGCGCGAGGCGCGCGTCCTCGGATAGAATCGCTAGATGGTTCGACCCGTCCTTCTGCTCGCGCTTGCGACCTCTGCCTTCGCCGCCGACACCCGCTTCGAAATCTCGTACCCCGTGTCCGTCAAAGCCGGCCCGCTCACCGGCCGCGTCTTCATCATGATTTCGCGCGACGCCGAACGCGAGCCGCGCCTCGAAATCGGCCGCGTCGGCGTCCCCTTCTTCGGGCGCGATTTCGAAAAGCTCGCGCCGGGACAAGCCGCCGTGATAGACGCCACCGACCTCGGCACGCCGGTCGAGAGCATCGCCCAGATCCCGCCCGGCGATTACTATGTCCAGGCCTTCCTCAACATCTACTCGGAGTTCAAACGCGCCGATGGCCATACGGTCTGGATGCACGACGATCAATGGGAAGGCCAGCGCTGGAACCGCTCGCCGGGCAACCTCTACAGCACGCCGAAAAAGATCACGCTTGACGCCTCCAAAGGCTACAAGATTTCGCTCGTATGCGACCAGGTCGTCCCGCCCATTGAGTTGCCCAAGGACACCGATTCCGTCAAGCGCTTCCGCATGCAAAGCCCCATGCTGACCAAGTTTTGGGGCCGTCCGATCTACTTCGGCGCCACCGTGCTGCTGCCGCGCGATTACGAGAAGACGAACATTTCCTATCCCGTGCTCTACGCGCAAGGTCACTTCTCCACCGCTGCGCCGCTGCAATACGCGACGAATAGCAATCGCGGCATTTACTCCGACTGGATCAAGGACGGTTTCCCGCGCATGATCGTCGTCACCATGCAACATCCCACACCCTACTTCGACGATTCCTACGCGGTGAACTCCGTCAACGTCGGCCCGTATGGCGACGCCATCCTCCAGGAATTGATCCCCGAAATCGAGAAGCGTTTCCGCATCATCCGCCAGCCGTGGGCGCGTCTGCTCGATGGCGGATCCACCGGCGGATGGGAATCGCTCGCGCTGCAGATCTTCCATCCCGATTTCTTCGGCGGCGTGTGGGGCTATTGCCCCGATTCGGTGGATTTCTCGGACATCGAAGGCATCGACGTCTACAAAGACAAGAACGCCTTTTACAAAGAAATCGAGTGGCGCCGCGAGCCCACCATCAACAGCCGCGAAGTCAACGGACAGGTGCGGCAAACTTCCGAACAGCGCAACCATTTCGAACTCGTCAATGGCACTCACGGCCGCTCGGGCGAGCAGTTGGACATCTGGTCGGCAGTCTTCGGTCCCGTCGGCGCCGATGGCTACTTCGAGCCGCTATTCGATAAGAGGACGGGCGTCATCAACCCGGAAGTGGCGCAGTATTGGAAGGAACATTACGATCTGCGCTATTACATGGAGAAGAACTGGTATACGCTTGGCCCCAAGCTGCAAGGCAAGATGCACGTCTTCGTGGGCGACGCCGACAATTTCTTCCTGAACAATGCCGTCCACCTGATGCAGAATTGGATGGTGACTACAAAGGATCCGCATTACGAAGGCTTTTTCGTTTATGGGGCGATGCGCGGCCACTGTTACACAGGTCCCGGAACCACCGCCGACCGGCTTCGCGAAATGGCGCAGTATGTCCTGGGAAAGATGCCGCCGGAGACCGTTGCCCAGTGGTGGGGTAGATAGCACAAAAGCCCGTCGATCTTTCGGACACTATCCTTCGGATGGGATTTACAACCATTCGGATGAAGCGTATACTCCAGTCAAAAGGAGTAACGGAAATGGGTCACCTCGATGTGCCCGAAGTGCTGATTGCATTGGGTGTAGCAGCTTTCGTTTGGCTGGCATTTCACAATTGGGCGCTTAGCCATCACCATCACGGACACCACGTCGGCCGTTGATTGAGTCGGGCCTTCCGGCCTCAGTGATTACCGGACCCTCACCTCAGGCGCGTTGACTCAGAGTCTCCGCGTCGGTCCCAGCGACGATTCCAGCGCGATTCTAACCAACTGGCTTCTCGTCCGCACCCTTGTCTTCTGAAATAACTGTTGCAATGTGGCCTTCACCGCGCTTTCCGAAACGCCTAACTGTGCGGCAATTTCCTTATTCGTTAGCCCTTCGAACAGCGCCTGCAGCACCTGCCGCTCGCTTGTCGTGAGCAGGCTCTGCAGAGATCGATCTTCGCGTTGCGGCACGCCTTCGGCGAGCATCCGCACGATCTTCGGATCCACCCACATCTGCCCGCTCGCCACCATGCGGATGGCCTGCGCCAGAATTCCCGGCGAGCTGTGCTTTGAGAAAAATGCCCGATGCGCCGGTGGTGAGCGCGATACGACGATTCCGCGGCGCTCATGCCCGCCGTCACCATCAGAATCTTGCCCTCGAATCCCGCCGCCCGCGCCGCGCCGCCAAAGTGCGAGGCTAGATCGTCGCCTAAGTCGAAATCGAGAAGACGCACATCCACGGGAGTTCGGCGAAGCAGATCGAGCGCTTCGCTCACGGTTCCGCAATGCCCTGCCATCTCGAAATCCGGCTCGGAGGCCAGCAACCGGCTCAGGCTCTCCCGGAAGAGAACATGGTCGTCAAGCAACAGTAGCCGGATGGGTTCCATGTTCAAGGGTACGATCGCCGCCGGCGACTCGGTGTTTCGCTCTCCGGGCCGGCGGCAGCCAGATCGATCACAAAGGCGCAGCCGGACTCTCCCGGATCGTACCGCAAATCGCCGTGAAAGGAGCGCACGAAGGCGCGCGAAAGATACAAGTCCCAAGCCGGTGGATTCCGCGCCCTTCTGAAAGGGCTGAAAGAGTTTGTCCGTCGGATGCGATCCCCGGCCCGGTATCCGCCACCCGGATCGAAACCACCCCGTTGCGGCGCCGAAACCGAAATCGCGATGCGCTTCACCGCCGCAGTCTTCGAGCGCCCGCTCGCTGTTCTTCGTCAGGTTAAGCAGCACCTGCAGCAGCGCTGTGCGGATCGGCCCAAACCGGCGGCAGATTCGGCGGGACGTTCCAACTCACCTCGATGCCGGCGTCGTGGCAGTAAGGGCTCCAGCACGATGCGCAGATCGTCGAGCGTCTCCGCCAGGTCGATGGCCGCCGCTTCGTCGCGGTTCTTGCTCTGCTTCAGCTCGAGCGATGCGATCTTGTGCAGCGTTTCCACCAGCGACCCCAGCGCCTCGAAATCTTTGTTGCCGCGCAAGCCGCCGCTGCGCGCCAGGTTTTCATAGATGATGCCGATGGCGCCGCACACATTGCGCACTTCATGCGAGACCGCGCCCACCAGAATGCGCGATCCGGCCATCAGCTGTTGCAGGCTGGTTTCTTCGCGGTCGCGCAAATCTTCCGAAGCATCCACCACCAACGCCGCCAGGCGCGGGCCGGCCGCGGTGTTGTAGGTCGAAAAGAAAACGTTGGCCAGGAAGACGTCGCCGTTCGCGCGCTCTCCGCGGCACTGCATTTCGGTGCGAAACGCGCCCGGCTCGCCGCCGTTCGTGTAAACGCGGCCCAACGCGGGGATGAAGCGCCGCACGTTTGTCGCCGTGCAATTCACCCGGCTCCGACTCCGCAGCAGCCGTTGCGCCGCGGAATTCGCCTGCATGATGGTGCCGCCCACGGTCATGGTGAGTATGGCGACCGGGCTGCTGTCGATCAGAAACTCGAGTTGCTCTTCCGCTTCGCGCCGCGCCGCCGCTTCGCGTTCCACGCGCCGCAGGTTTTCAATCTCGCGCTCGCCCGGCTGCGCGTCACTTCGATAAGCGAAAAGGCCCGCGCCCAGCGAGCGCGGTGAACACCAGAATGTCCTGCGGCAGAGCCGTGGCCGTAGGTGAAGGGATACGGATCGAACCAATCCGCCAGGCAGGTGCACAGCAGCGCACGCCGCACACGGCCCAGCGCGGACACGTCGCGCCGACGATCAGACATCGGGAAGACGTAAAGGAAGCCGAACGCGATGGAGCGCGTCCACGCGCCAATCCAGGACTGCGATGGCCGCGATCAGAATCGCCGCCGGCGCCACGCGCGCGGCCCCGGCTCGACGGAGGAACATGCTCATGGCGCTCCAGCTTTCATTTTAAGTATTCTGAAACCTGCGGCAATAGACCCGGCCCAAAAGATAGGTTGACACCGGCCTAAAAGATAGGTCCTCAGCGGGCCTCAAGCCGCAGCGCCGGGTTCATCGATAATGAAAATTCCGGCTTATCCGCGTAGCTGCATCTTGAAACTCAGACGCTCCAATCACCTTTCTCCCCGGACGCGCATGCGCTTCGCGTTGTCGCTCGCGCTCGGCGGGCGCCGCTCGCCGCGCAGACCGCCGCCTCAATGGGATCAGGTGAAGCAGCGCTTCATCGCGGCCAACCCCACATTGATGGCGGCGCGCATCAATGTCGAGAAGTCGAAGCCCAGGAAATCACGGCGTTCCTGCGGCCCAATCCGGATTTCGGGTTCAGCATCGGATCAGATTCAGGTGCATCCCGTCTCCAGGCACGCCTGACCGGCCGTTCGGCGGCATTCTCTTCCCGCTGTCGGATTCGACTACCTGCATGAGCGCCAGCACAAGCGCGAGCTGCGCCTCGAAAGCGCGCAGAAGGCCACCGCCATCGCCGAATGCAGGAGGCCGACCAGGAGCGCACCTTGCTCTTCAGCCTGCGCACCGCTTTCGTGCAGACGCTGCAGGCCAAGGCGCATGCTGGCGCTGGCCAAGGAAGAGCTCGATTACTTCGAAAAGCAGTACGGCATCACGCAGGATCGCTATCACGCCGGCGACATCGCGCAGATGGATATGCAGCGCATTCACCTGCAGCGCGTCCAGTACGAGTCCGACTACCAAACCGCGCTGGTCAATCTGCGCACCGCCAAGATCACGCTGCTCATGGCCTGCTCAACCAGCGCACGCCCATCGACCAGTTCGATGTCGACGGCCGCTTCGATTTCAACGAAAGCATCGAGCCGCTGGACGCTTCCGCGAACTCGCGCTCGACCAGCGCCCCGACCTGCGCGCCGCCGTGCAGGCCGTCGATAAAGGCCGATACCGATCACCGCCTCGCCGTCGCCAACGGCTCGACCGATCCCACGTTCGTGTCAATCGACGCATACGGATCGTTCAGCAATCCGCGCCATCACCATACTCTTCGGCGTCAGCGTCAGCATTCCGCTGCGCATTTTCGACCGCAACCAGGGCGAAAAGCTGCGCACCGAAATCGATATCCGCCGCGCGCAGCGCCTCAAAGAGGCCACCCAGGCGCAGGTCTTCAGCGACGTGGATTCCGCCTACTTCACGCTCAGTCAGCGCAGTCGCCCTGCTCACGCCGTATAAAGCGACATATCTCGCCGAAGCTCTCGATGTGCGCGACAAAGTCGCCTTCGCCTACCAGCGCGGCGGCGCGGCATTGCTCGATTACCTGCAGGCGCAGCAGGATTACCGCGACCGTGCAGCAAGCTACCTCAACCTGGTTGGCTCCTATCTGCTCGCCGCAGGCGCAATTGAACATGGCGGTGGGACGGGAAGTGATGCAATGATCTTGAGACGCGGGGCGCCGGTCCGAACGAATCCGGCGGCGCACCGCTCCAAGGCCGCGGCTTTTCTGGCGTTGCTCTTGCCTGTTTCTCGCCGCCTGTGGTTCCAAGGCAACCCCCGATCCGAAAGCCGAAGCGCCGCCGCCCGCGCAGGTGGAACAGGAACCGGACGCCAAGTCTCGTCAAGGTCGATCATCCCGATCGGTTTCGCTGATTGCGACGGCCGTCGCCATTCGACGACACGCGCCGGAATTGAACGTCACCGGCGTCGTCAGCCCCGACATTTCGCGCAACGTGCCGGTGATCTCGCTCGCCTCGGGCCGCATTCATGGAAATCAATGCCCGCCTCGGCGACCAGGTGACCAAAGGCCAGCTGCTGATGAAGGTGCAGAGCGCCGATATTTCCGGCGCGTTTTCCGATATACCGCCATGCCGTGGCCGACGAGACGCTGGCGCGCGCCCAACTGGAGCGCGCCAAGATGCTGCTCGACAAAGGCGCCATCGCCGCGAAAGACGTGGAGGTGGCGCAGGACGTGGAGGACAAGGCCAAGGTGGATATCGAAACCGCGCTCGAGCACCTGCGCGTGCTGGGCGCCGACATCAACAATCCCAGCCCGATCGTCGATGTCCGCGCGCCCATCTCCGGCGTGATTACCGATCAGCAGGTCACCGCCGCCGGCGGGTACGCAAGGTCTCGCGTCGCCCAACGCCGTTCACCATTTCCGATCTCTCGCATGTCTGGATCATCTGCGACGTGTACGAAAACGATCTGTCCTTTCGTGCGCGTGGGCGAATACGCCGACATCCGGCTGAATGCCTATCCCGGCCGCACTGTTTCGCGGCCGCATCGGCAACATCGGCCCGATTCTCGATCCCAACATCCGCACCGCGAAAGTGCGCATCGAAATCGAGAATCCCGGGCCTGATGCGGCTCGGCATGTTCGTCACCGCCACGTTCCACGGGGCGCAGAAAGTCCAGCGCACGCTACGGTTCCGGCGGCCGCGATCCTGCACCTGCACGATCGCGATTGGGTCTACATGCCCATCGACGGGACCACTGGCGAATTCCGCCGCGTGGAAGTGGTCGCGGGCAAAATGCTGCCCCCGAATCTGCAGGAAATCGTCTCCGGCATTCACGCCGGCGAGCGCGTGGTTTCCAACGCGCTGGTCTTGCAGAACACGGCGGAGCAATAAATGGGACTTCATGATTCGCGGTCTCGTCGATTTGCCCTCAACAACCGGTTCCTGGTCACGGCGTTCGCGCTGCTGCTGCTGATCTGGGGCGTCATCTCGTTCCACAATCTGCCGGTGGAAGCGTATCCCGGACGTCGCCAACAACTACGTCCAGATCATCACCCAGTGGCCCGGCCGCGCGGCCGAAGAGGTGGAGCAGCAGGTCACCATTCCCATCGAAATCGCGATGAACGGCATTCCGCATCTGGAGCATCTGCGCTCGTTTTCGCGTCTTCGGCCTCTCGAGCGTCATGCTGATTTTCGACGACGAATCCGCCAACGATTGGAATCGCCAGAAAGTTCTGGAGCGGCTCACGCAGGTCACTCTGCCCGGCGAATCTGCAGCCGCAGATCGGCACCGACTACAGCCCCGTGGGCCAGATTTACTGGTACACGCTGAGGAGCACGAATCCCAATTACGATCTGATGGAGCTGAAGTCGCTGCAGGACTGGGTGCTCGAAAAGCAGTTCAAGTCCGTGCCCGAACGTCGTGGATGTCGTCAGCTTCGGCGGCATCACGCGCGAATATCAGGTGCGCGTCGATCCCGACAAGCTGGTGGCCTACGGGCTCAACATCGGCCAGGTGGAGCAGCAGCTCGCCAACAACAACGTCAACGCCGGCGGCAGCTTCATCGAAGCGGGCCTGCAGCAGATCAACGTGCGCGCGCTCGGCCTGGTGCAGCACCGTCGAACGACATTGCGAACACCGTGATCAAGACGCAGAACGGCGCGGCCGATCCGCGTGCGCGATATCGCCGACGGTGACGCAGGGCCCGAAGATTCGCCTGGGCCAGATCGGCAAGGCGATTCACCGCGAAGACGGCAAGGTGATCGACAACGCCGACGTGGTGGAAGGCATCGTCCTGCTGCGCAAGGGCGCCGACTCCGATGCCACGCTGGACGCGCATCCACGACAAAGGTCGAACGAACTGAACGACCACATCCTGCCGCCGGGCGTGAAGATCGTTCCCTTCCTCGACCGCAGCGACCTGCTCCACTACACCACGCACACGGTGCTGCACAACCTCACCGAAGGCATCATCCTGGTGGCGGTCATCCTGTTCCTGTTCCTCGGCAACATTCGCGGCGCGTTCATCGTTGCGCTCACCATTCCGTTCTCGCTGCTCTTCGCCTCCATTTGCCTGAACCTGCAACCACATTCCCGCCAACCTGCTTTCGCTGGGCGCGCTCGATTTCGGCATGGTGGTGGAAGGCGCGGTGGTGATGGTGGAAAACATCATCCGCTATCTGGGCCATCGGCACGAATCGGATACCGCCGCTCGAGCGCCATCCGCGAGGCCGCGCATGAGGTGCAGCGGCCGGTCTTTTATTCCATCGGCATCATCATCACCGCCTACCTGCCCATCTTCACGCTGCAGCGCGTGGAAGGCCGGCTGTTCAAGCCCATGGCGTGGACGGTGGCCTTCGCGCTGCTCGGCGCGCTGATCTTTTCGATGCTGATCGCGCCCGTGCTCTCGAGCTTCTTCTTCGGCAAGCAGCGTGAAGGAATGGCGACAACCCGCTGATGACTGTGGCTGACCAACGGCTACCGCAGGCCGCTGGAGACGGCCATTCGCTTCCGCTGGATCACCGTTGGCGTGGCCGCGGCGGCGCTGGGCGCTTCGGCTTATCTGCTGTTCAGCGGCGTAATCGGCTCGGAGTTTCTGCCGCATCTGGATGAAGGCGCCATCTGGGCGCGCGGCACGCTCGCGCCCAGCACCGGGCCCACCGAAGGCGCCGCGCGTCATGAATCACGCGCGCCGCATTCTGGCTTCGTTTCCCGAAGTGACGCAGGTGGTCAGCCAGGTGGGCCGCCCCGACGACGGCACCGACACCACCGGCTTCTTCAACACCGAATACTTCGTCGATCTGAAGCCGAAGGAGCAATGGCGGCCGGTCTTCCACCAGAACAAGGAGGAGCTGATCGCGGCCATGGACCGCGAGCTGGAAAAGATTCCCGGCGCGCTTGTGGAACTTCTCGCAGCCCATCGCCGACAACATGGAAGAGGCCGTCAGCGGCGTCAAGGGCCAGCTCGCCATCAAGATTTACGGCGACGATCTGAAGACGCTGGAAGCAAAGGGCGACGAAATCGTCAACGTGATGCGCACGGTGCCCGGCATCTCCGATCTCGGCTTGTTCCGCGTCATCGGCCAGCCGAACCTCGAATTTGAGGTCGATCGCGACAAGGCCGCGCGCTACGGCATCAACGTGGCCGACGTGCAGGATGCCATCGAAACCGCGGTCGGCGGCAAGGCCGTCAGCCAGGTGCTGCAGGGCGAGCAGCGCTACGACCTGGTGGTGCGCTATCAGCCGCCATATCGCAACACCAAGGAGGCCATCGAGAACATCCGGCTGCTGGCGCCCATCCGGCGAGCGCGTTTCGCTGGCGCAACTCTGCCACGTGAACGTGCGCGACGGCGCGTCCGAAATTTATCGCGAAGGCAACTCGCGCTACGTCGCCATGAAGTACAGCGTGCGTGGGCGCGACCTGGGCAGCACCGTGGAAGAAGCCATGCGCCAAAGTCGACGCAGCAGCGTCAAACTGCCCACCGGCTATCACATCGATTGGGCCGGCGAATACGAAAGCGCAGAAGCGCTCGTCAAAGCGGCTGATGATCGTGGTTCCGCTCACGCTGCTGGTGATCTGCATGATCCTCTACACCATGTTCAAGATCGTTCAAATGGGTGCTGCTGATTCTGGCCAACGTCGCCATGGCGCCGCATCGGCGGCCTGCTGGCGCTGCTGCTCACCGGCACGCACTTCAGCGTCTCTTCGCGGCGTCGGATTCCTGGCGCTGTTCGGCGTCTCGGTGCAGACCGGCGTCATCATGCTCGAATACATCAACCAGCTGCGCGCGCGCGGCCACACTATTCTGGATGCCGCGATCGAAGGCGCCGTGCTGCGCCTGCGCCCCATCATGATGACCATGCTGGTGGCGAGCTTCGGCCTGCTGCCCGCGGCGCTGTCGCGCGGCATCGGCTCGGATTCGCAGCGGCCCTTCGCCATCGTCATCGTCGGCGGCCTGGTGGCCGCGCTGATCCTCGGCGTTTTCCTGCTGCCCACGCTCGTACGTCTGGGTTGCCGGCGAACGCGACGTGTCTTCCCGAAGTGGAAGCGAAACGGAATAGTACTAAGGCCTCCGGCCTGTCGACAGTCGCCTGCGTTCTACCCGTGCCCGCTCATGGCCGGCATTTTGTATCCCTCGTACTCCACCATCGTCATGAACCCGAAATCCATATGCAATTGCTGGTGGCAGTGAAATAGCGTCGCGCCCGGATGATCTGCCACGAACTGCACTTCTACCTTTCGCCGCGGCGGACACATCACAACATCCTTCATCACTCCCGCCGTCGGCTTTCCGCCTACGTTCACTAACTCAAACGCGTGCCGATGCAAGTGCACCGGATGCGGGTCGTCGCTCTGGTTGTCGAAAATCAGCCGGTAGCGCCTGCCCTCCTTGACGCGGATCGGGTCCGTATGTGGAAACTCCTTGCCGTTGATCGTCCAATGATCCACCCATCTGTTACCCACCCATTTGGCTTTGAAGACCAGCGGCACGCGCGCATCGGGCTCCGCGGCCGCGCCATCGCGCCCGAAGATGCGTAGTCCCACGGCGCGGTTTCCGGCGGCGACCGATCCATCGCGGCTCGCCGGTGCGGCCGGCGTATTCCACCACAACGCCGAGACCGCTGCGTCGCGTCTCGTCATCCGCATCGCCCAGAATCCATACGCCTGGGTTGTTCATCTCCACGACGACGTCGACTCGCTCGGCCGGCGCGAGCTCGATTGCATCCACCGCGCGCGGCGTTGGAACCGCGTTGCCATCCAGCGCGACGACCGTATGCATGTGCCCGGCCAGCGCCAACGCGATGCGCTTCCGGCGCGCTTGCGTTCACGATGCGGAACAGCACGCGCTGCCCTTCCTTCACCCGCACCGGCTCGCCCGCTCCCAACAATGGCTGTTGACGGTATGAGGTTATACGCCAACTCCAGCGAACCATCGCCCATCGATGGTGAAATACGGATCCCACCCATGCAGCGCCAGCAAAACTTCCTGGTCATAACGCGCCGGGTCATTGACGCGGGCGTCACAACAGTGCGCCAAATTGCCCCGAGTAAGTCCCTCGATGTAAGTTGCGCCCGGCGTAAGTATGTGTATGATACCAGCGCGTGCCCACCGGACGCGGCGTGAAGCTATATCGTCGATGCCCTTTGGAGCTACTGCCGGCGTTCCTTCCTCCGCCGACCCGTCCACTTCCGAAGGAATGAAAGCCCATGCCAGTGCACTAACTCCGGCGCGCCGTGAATCATTGAAGACGTCGACGATAACCGGCTGCCCTTCTGCATGCGCAGCACCGGCCCGGGCACGCGCCGTTGTATCCAATGGTTTTGACGATGCGCTGCGGTGCGATCTCCACATCCAGCCGCGCCAATGCGAAGGGTGTAATCGGCGCTTCTTCCTGCGCCTGGCTGCGCGAAAACTAGCGAGACAACCCGGCGCCAGGTAAGTTCGCAAGAAAAGTTCGGCGATCCATTGGACTTTGTAATTTACTGTAAATCCAGTGCTCACGGCGGCTAGCTGTAACCAGCAAACCGGAACAAGCGTATAATGTGTTGGGTTTGAAGTAAATAGGAGGCGAAACGCCATGAAGCGGCTTTTGAGGGTTCTCCAGCAGCATCCCGTCCAACAGAGTTTGGCGGTAGTTCTATGTGGTCTCATGCTCGCGCCGTGTTAATCCCGCGCTCTATGCGCAGGAGCCGCAGGCCCCACCGCCACCGCCTCCCGGACAGAGCTAACGCCAGATCAACTCGACGATCTCGTCGCGCCGGTCGCGCTGTATCCCGGATCCGCTTCTCAGCCAGGTGATTGGTTGCGTGCACGTATCCTCTCGAAGTAGTGCAAGCCTTCCAATGGCTGCAAAAGAATCCCGGGCTCCACGGGCGCCGACTTGACGAAGCCGTGCAGCAGCAGAATTGGGACCCCAGCATTCAAGCGCTCATCGTTTTCCCCGACGTCATCAAGCGGTTGAACGACGACGTCACCTGGACCACGAATCTCGGCAACGCGTTCCTCGCGCAGCAAGCGGATGTGATGGACGCCGTGCAGCGCATGCGTCTCAAGGCGCAGCAAGCCGGCAAATTGGCATCATCGCCGCAGGAGACGGTAACCACGCAGGCGCAAGACGGGCAGAATATATTGATATCAACCCGGCGAACCCCGACGTGATCTACGTGCCGGTTTACGACCCTGTCTGGATCTGGGGCGCGCCCGATTTGGTATCCCTATCCGCACTGGTATTGGCCGCCGCGTACGGTCATCGTGGGCGGACTTGGCTTTGGCTTTGGTGTCGGCAATCGTGTCGGCGGCTTCTTCGGCGGCGGTTGGGGAGGTTGGGGTGGATGGGGCTGGCATCCCGCATGGGGCAGCCACACGGTGATCGTGAACAACACGTTCATCCACCGCTACAACTTCAATACGGTGAATGTCGCCAACGTCCACGGCCGGACGGTCTGGCAGCACGACCCGCTCATCGCGCCGGCGTGCCCTATCCACGCCGCGGCTCAACGAACAGTTCCGCGGCAATGTCCGCCAGAACATGGCGCCGGCGCAGAACGGCCCGGCCGCGAATAACAATTCGGCGGCGAGCGATTCGGCAATCGCACGCGTTCCGCAGAGCCAGCCTCCCGCGCGCAATGGCAGCGCGTTCGGCAACATGGGCAACGGCAACGCGGTCCGCGCACGCAAAGCGACCATGGCTTACTCCAGCCTCGGTCCGCAGCGAACTGGCGGAGGCGGCGGCGGAATGCGCTCCGCTCCGCCGCGCGCGGCGGCGGTGGTGGCGGCGGCGTGGCCAGAGGCGGCGGCGAGGCGCGCTCGGCGCCGCCGTACCCAGGATGCCAACCCACATGCAGAAACGCTTGAATCCGTTCTAAACGCTCGCTCCGGCGGCCGCCCTCGTGGCGGCCGCTAGCTTTGTTATTGGCCGCCGGCGACGCACGTTCTCCACTCCCGAAGCGGCCGCCCAAGCGCTCACCGAAGCCGCCGGAAAGAACGATACCGCTGCTCTGCTCAACATTCTCGGTCCGGCGGGCGAATCCATCGTGGTTTCCGGCGACGCTGCCGCCGATAAAGAAGGCCGCGAAGATTTCGCGCGCCGCGCACGGGAAAAGCTCACCATCGAGCGGCCCTACGCCAAATCGCGCCATCATCGTGGTGGGCAATCGGAGAATGGCCCGTTCCCGTACCGTTGGTCGCGCCGCAACGGCCAATGGATGTTCGACGCCGCGGCCGGCAAAGTGGAAGTGCTGGCGCGCCGCGTGGGCCGCAATGAACTGAATGCCATAGACGTTTGCCGCGGCTACGTGGAGGCCCAAATGAAATATGCCCAGCATGACCGCACCCGAGATGGCAATGCTGGCATATGCGCAGCGCATCGTGAGTTCGCCCGGTAAGCACGACGGGCTCTATACGGCAAGGAGAATCCGACGCTCTGGTCCCGAAGTCGTTTGCGGACGCCGCCGCGGTGATTCTCGCCGCGCAAGGCAAGAACGCCGCAGCCCTATCACGGCTATTTCTTCCACATTCTGAAGGCGCAGGGCCCGGCGGCCGAAGGCGGCGCAATGGATTACGTAGTCAAAGGCCAGATGATCGGCGGCTTCGCGCTGGTGGCCTGGCCCGCCAACTACGGCGTCACCGGCGTCAACACGTTCATCGTCAGCCATCACGGCATGGTTTATGAGAAGGATCTTGGCCCCACGACGACACGCTCGCGCGCGCAGATGACGCGCTTCAATCCCGGCGCCGGCTGGAAGAAGATAACCGGCGAATAATACGAAGACAGGTCTTATCTCTCGGTCGCTGGCCGTATCAGAGCGTGGCCGCCCGCGCTCCAGATCTCGCGCCCGTTAGCATCGCGGAGGACGATGCGCCCCGCCCCCAATCGCTGGGGTGCGGGTTGGTTGATTGAAGGTGGAAGCGGAATCGTCATACGCGCGGCAGGCGGCGCCTCATAGGTGAATGTACCGGCCGTATGGTTGAATTCATCGACCAATGTGAAACTCTGCGCCCGAATCTCCTTCGCGACGGCAGCTTGATCTTGCGCATGAGCCGCCGGTGGCGCGATGTAACGAGTAAGCAGGCCTCCCAAAAGCCCGGCGCCAAGACCAAGCGCAATAGTAAGCATCTTGTTCATGGAAACGTCCTCTCCCTGAGATTCTACTCCCGCGATCGCGAGACAAGACGGCTAAGATAAGAGCGTGGCAGTCGAAAAACTCAAGCTAAAAGACAAACACACCTGGAAGAGCAAACCGGGGCATTCCATTTGCGTGATCGATCGCGGTCTGGTGCGTTTCGATTACCCCAGCGGCTGGATCGTCGAACCGGAGGAGGGCGCCGTGCATCTTCACGACCGCACACCATCGGTCGAAAGCTGCGATCTTGGCGTCTCGATCTTCCGCGTGCCTCCTGAACTCGCGCGCGAGTTGTCTCTCGAAGAGACTTTGGAGAACGCGCTCGGCACCGATCGCAAGCCATATCAACAATCGGAGATCCACCACGTCACGCGGCCCGACCTGGAGATTGCCTGGCTCGAACAACGGTATATGGACGACGAGCACAATCGCGACGCGCGTTTCCGGGTAGCCATCGCGCGTGGGGCGACGCTCTGTCTGATCTCGATGAATTACTGGGCTAACCGCGCCAACGGGCTCGAGCGCGTGTGGGATGAAGTACTGCGTTCGCTGGTGATGGGAATGCATGTTGAGGACCCCACGGCCGGTCCAGTCGTGCAGTAAGGCCAGGTGATCAGCCGATTGCCTCTCTCGGGAACGCCGGGCAGAAGGCGGCAGAAGCCCGGCGGCAAGGCAGAAGCCTTGGACCCGCAAAGAATCATCCGGATTGGTGGAACGGTTGTTAACGAAGAGTGCCTTAGCGCTTTAGAGCTTCGATCAGCTCCGGCACAATCTGGAACAGATCGCCCACAATCCCGTAATCCGCAATCTCAAAGATCGGCGCGTTGGCGTCCTTGTTGATAGCCACCACGACGCGCGAGCCCTTCATCCCTACCAGGTGCTGAATAGCGCCGGAGATTCCAATCGCCATATACATCTTCGGGGCGACGGTTTGGCCGGAGCTGCCTACCTGCCGCTCCATGGGGAGCCAACCGGCATCGCAGATGGGTCGCGAGGCGGCGAGTTCGGCGCCCAGCGCGTCGGCCAGCTTTTGGACGATCGGAATGTTGTCCGCCTCTTTGATGCCGCGGCCCACCGAGACGATGATCTCGGCCGCGCCCAGATCGACCGCGCGCTGCGATTCGCGGAACAGCTCAAGCGGCTTCGTTTTGATGTCACTGGCGGCAATCTGCGGCGTGAATTTCTCCACCGACGCCGTCCCTTCCGCCAATTGGTCTGCGCGGAATGCGCCCGCCTGCAACGATGCGAAGTGCGGCGCATCACCCGCAAAGCGGACGTCGGCGTTCACCTTGCCTTGAAAGAGCTGCCGCACGAAGACGATCTGGCCATTGTCGATGCGGTGCGAAACTACGTCGCTGACGGCGACTTTTCCTAGTGACGTCGCAAGCTTCGGAATGAAATCGCGCACCTGATACGTGTGGGGAAACAGCACAAGCGTGGGCTTCACTTGTTCGATCAATTGACGCAGCGCGAGCGAATACGCTTCCGGCGTGTAATCCTTCAACAGCGCATGTTCCACCGCGTGGACCTTTTCGAGCTGCTTGGTGGCAAGCTCGGCAGCCAGCGGATCGACGACATCGCCCAGTACGGCGGCGCTGGCCGTTGTGTTGAATTCCCGCGCGAACTGCTGCGCGGCCGCAAGCGTCTCGAAAGACATGCGGTTCCAGGCACCGCCGCGCTGCTCCATTACCGCAAGGATGCTCATATTACGCGCGCCTCGAATCTCAATTTCTCCACCAGTTTCGCCGCCGCTTCCTTCGGATTGCCTTCGAACAATTGCGTGCGCTTGGTCCGCTCTGGCAGATAGATACGCTCGAGCGCGACGGAAGCGGCGCCCGCCGCTGTTCCCAGGTCGGCTGCGCTGACGCGTTTCACTTCTTTGCTTTTGGCCTTCTTGATGCCCATCAGCGTAGCGTAGCGGAGCTTGCTGATTCCCGATTGAATGGTCAGTAGCGCCGGCAGCGGCATCTCGACGTGTTGGAACCAGCCGTCTTCGAGCTCGCGCTTGACGCGGATTCCACTATCGAGCTTCTCCACCTGCATCACAATGGTCGCGTGCGGCAGGCCGAGCAGTTCTGCCAGTATGACGCCGGTCTGCCCATAGCCGAGGTCGTCCGATTGCAAGCCCGTAAGGACGAGATCCGGCGATTCGGTCTTGATCGCCGCCGCGAGCACTGCGCGCCGCGGCAAGCGGATCGAACGCCGCCATATCCTCTTCGATGTGGATAGCGCGGTCCGCGCCTTTTGCCAACGCTTCCCGGATGGTTTGACCGGCGCGCTCAGGCGCGGCGCAAAGCGCGATGACTTCGCCGGAGTTCTTCTCCTTCAACTGCAGAGCGGCTTCGAGCGCATACGCGTCGGGCTCATTGATTTCATAAGCGAGATCGGTCTCTTCGATCCATTTGCCCGACGGAGCGATGCGCAATTGCGAATCGCGCGCGGGTACTTGTTTGATTGCGACGATGATTTTCATGTTTTAGGCCGGGGCGCTTCTGAGTCCGCCTGCACTGGCCGAGAGGCCTGCGCCACCTTACGCCACGAACTTCTTAAACACCAGCGCCCCATTCGTTCCACCGAACCCGAAACTGTTCGAGAGGGCATGATCGATCTTCATTGGCCGCGCGTGATTCGGCACGAAATCCAAATCGCACTCCGGATCCGGTTCGTCCAAATTGATCGTCGGCGGAGCGATCTGATCGCGTATCGCCAACACCGTAATGCCGGCTTCCAATCCGCCCGCTCCACCGAACAAGTGGCCGGTCATCGATTTCGTGGAGCTCACCGCCACCTTGTAGGCATGCTCGCCGAACGCGCGCTTGATCGCCATGGTCTCGGCCCGGTCACCGACTTCGGTCGAGGTCCCGTGAGCGTTGATGTAATCCACTGTCTCGCGGCTCGATGCCGGCGTCGCGCGATCGCATTGCGCATCACGCGATAGGCTCCGTCGCCATCGTCCGGCGGCGCGGTCACATGAAAGGCGTCCGCGCTCATCCCGTAGCCGACCATCTCGGCCAGAATGTTCGCCCCCGCGCGTCGCGCGAATTCCAGTTCTTCCAGCACCAGGATGCCGGCGCCTTCGCCGACGACGAAACCGTCGCGATCCTTATCCCACGGGCGCGAGGCGCGCTGCGGCTCGTCATTTCGCGTGGAAAGCGCGCGCATGGCCGCGAATCCGCCGATACCCATCGGCGTGATGCAGGCCTCCGTGCCGCCGCAAATCATCGCGTCGGCGTCGCCGTGTTGAATCAAGCGGAACGAATCGCCGATGGAATGGGCGCTGGTGGTGCACGCCGTCGCGGTAGCCGAATTCGGTCCTTTGGCGCCGCTGCGGATCGACACATATCCCGACGCCAGATTGATAATGGTCGCCGGAATGAAAAACGGCGAGATGCGGCGCGGCCCGTGTTCGAGCAGGGTCTGATGCTCCCGCTCGATGACTTCGAATCCGCCGATGCCGCTGCCGATATAGACGCCCACCTGTTCGGCGATCTCGGGCGTCGACTTCAGCGCCGCGCCACTTCAGGGCGAACTCCGCCGCGGCGATGGCGAACTGGATGAAGCGCCCCATCTTCTTGATCTCTTTTTTTTCGATGTAACGCAGCGGGTCGAAGCCCTTGACCTCGCCCGCGATCCGGCAGGAGAACGCCGTGGCATCGAATTGCGGTGATTGGGCCGATGCCGCACTTGCCCGCGCGTATGGCCTCCCAGGCTACTTCCGTCCCGATTCCCAACGGCGCTCACCAGACCGACGCCGGTCACTACCACTCTTCGCGGCAAAACTGGTCTCCTGGTGAGCAACGGCTACTTCTTGTTGGTCTTATTCTCGATGTAGTCGACGGCGTCTTTGACGGTGGTGATCTTTTCGGCGTCTTCATCGGGGATTTCGAGCTCGAATGCCTCTTCAAACGCCATGACCAGCTCGACGATATCGAGCGAGTCGGCGCCCAGGTCGTCAACAAACGATGCGTTGCATGTCAACCTGGCTCTCGTCTACGCCGAGCTGCTCGACGATAATCTGCTTTACCTTCTGCTCAACCGACATGATTCCTCCTGGGATTACGTGCGAACGCGTTGATTTTAGCTAGCTTGCTGGATTTGCGCAACGGGTCCGAATCCACCATTCTGCCACGATTTGCAAACAACCGGGGCTTAAAATCGCGGGGAGCGCCCCGCCGGGAACTTTCTGAGCGTAAAGGCGTCAACTATCAGATGAGCGCAGCCGTGCTCGAGGCGCAAAATCTCGCCAAAAGATACGGAGCGGTAACGGCCGTAAGCGATATCGCCTTTTCCATCCACGGCGGCGACATTCTGGGAGTGCTGGGGCCTAACGGGTCGGGAAAGAGCACGACCGTAAAAATGGTCACGGGATTGGTTGAGCCCACCCGAGGGCACGTCCTGTTTCGCGGCGAGCGCATTACCCAGGATCTGACGCTTTACAAACGCAACTTAGGCTATGTCCCGGAGCAGCCCGATCTTTATGGGTTTCTGACCGGCTGGGAATATCTCGAACTGGCGGCCACGCTGCGCGAGATTCCGCCGCGGATCCTTCGCGAAAAGGCGTCGGCCATGCTGCAGTGCTACACGCTTTATCCACACCGCGACAGCCCCATCGCCTCTTATTCAAAGGGCATGCGCCAGCGCATCGTTTTGATTGCCGCCATGATGCACGACCCTGAACTGCTGGTGCTGGACGAACCATTTTCGGGCCTGGATGTGACCACCGCAGCGGTAACGCGCGAACTGGTGGAACTGCTTGCGCGAAGGGGGAAGGCAATCCTATTTTCCTCGCCGGTGCTGGAGCAGGTGGAAAAGATGTGTACCCACCTTTTGGTCCTGAAGCGCGGAAAGGTGGTGGCCTCGGGACCGATCGCCGAGATGCAGGCGGGCTTCGAAGGGAACAGTCTGGAAGCGGGATTCATGCAGTTGACGGAGCAGGTGGATGTCGGAAGAATCGCTCAGGAACTCGCCGCCGCGGTCCTCGCCCCCGTCCGGTGAAGGCCTCCGGCGGGGCGGGCGCCCGGCGCCTGCCCACGCACCGCCGCGTGTATTCCTCCGCCTCATGCGGCACTTCTTAATGCGCCTCATCCGCGGCGGACACGAATCGGAGACCGCGGAGTTCGAATTCGGCGCTGGGCCATTGCTCGGGATCCTCTGCACTCCAGGCGCTTGCTTCTCCTTCCTGCTTTTCCAAAAATATTCCACGCTCCGCGACTGGATCATGCAGCGGCCGCAACCCGATCTCTACGTCTTTTCCGCGCCGGACAAGTATTTCTTTATCTGTTTAGCCATGGGGATTGCAGGCATCCTGACCGCGCTGAAATGGGACAAAATTCTGCCGGATTCCCAGGATTACCTGAACCTCGCGCCCCTGCCGTTACGTCCGCGCACGATCTTCCTAGCGAACGCCGCCGCCATCGCCTTCGCGGTGGGAATCATCGCGGTGGATTTCAACGGCGTGTCCGCGGTGCTGTTTCCGCTGGTTGCGGCGTCGTATGGACATCTGGGCATCCTCGCCATTGCCCGCTTCATGGCGTCGCACGCCGCATCTTTGATACTGGCGAGTCTCTTCACGTTTTGCGTGATCCTGGCGCTGTTGGGGACGCTGGCCGCGATCTTGCCGCGCGCCGCGTTCCGCGCGTGTTCTTCATTTGTGCGCGGCGCAATCCTGATTGGCTCCGTGATCCTGCTGGTAGCGGGGCCCTCCGTGCCGCGCAACCCGAGCACCTGGGCGCGATTCTTTCCGCCGCTCTGGTTTCTGGGGCTTTACCAATGGCTCGAAGGCCACGTCTCTCCCGCCATGGAGCGCTTGTCACACACGGCTCTGGAGGCGTTCACGGTCGCCCTCTTCTGGATGGTGGCGGCATATGCGCTCGGTTACCGGCGCAGTTTTGCGGGCGTGATGGAAGGGGGCAAGCCTCCGCGGAAGCAACCCGTGGCACGGCTCGCGCTGGCGTTTCTCGATCTGTTTGGCGCGCGCGCGGCCGCGTTCGAGCGCGCTTGCCATCGGTTCATTCTGCGCGCCATGCTACGCAGCGAGACGCATCGTATGTGCATATCGGTCGCGGTGGGGTTGGGATGGCTGCTGGGAATGCAGCAAGCGATGGCGAGCGACCGGGCGACGCGTCTTGAGGCGCCATTCACGGTCGCGTTTCTCTTGATTCTGGGATTGCGCATCGCCTTCGAATTGCCTGCCGGCGTGGCCTCGAACTGGATGTTCCGCGCGGCGCTCGATCCGCGAGCGAACCCCACCTTGGGCGCGCCGCGCCGCGTGATCTTGAGCTTTCTGGTTCCGCTGGTGCTGGCGCCGGCGTTCGTGCTGGGATGGCGGGATCTGGGGTTCTTCACAGCGGCGCTGCATACGATGGTGGTGCTTGCACTCTCTATCTCGCTTGGCGAGGTTCTGCTGAGCGGGTATCGAAAGATTCCGCTGACCTGTCCGCTGCCGCCCTTCGGAGACAACTTTCTGGTCCTGGTGGTGATTCAGGTTGTGGCGTTTGCGCTGTTCGTACAATTCGGCGGCGGGCTGGATGCGTGGTTGCTGCGGAGGCCCTGGTATTTCCCACTGGTCCCGTTGGCGATGGCCGCGGCGGTGTGGTGGAACCGCCAACGGATCGCGCAGGCCCGGGTGGACGGGGAATTGGACGAGACTTTGGTGTTCGAGAATGCGGCCCCTGTGGCGGTGACGCGGCTGGATCTGTTCGATGGGGGGTAGGGGCGAGTTTGCTCACCTGAAGCACCGGCGGCAAGATCCGAGACGGGCGCCAGCGCCGCCGGCGGTACCAGTCCGCGTCTTGGCCCGCCGAGACACTACGGGCGGCTGATCGAGAAGTCAGTTGATAGGTTTTCAAAGATCCGTGGGCCGGGGCTCCGAACACCTTGCGGCGAGGGATGGCGGCGCCGTGCTGCTGGAACAGGACTACGTGGACGCTAGCTTGGACCGGCTAGGAAGCCTGTCCTACGCGGAACTTGGCCTCCTCCAGGCGGGCTGCGCGACCGATGAGGCGAGCGACTTCGGGCAGTGAATAAACGAAGCCACCGCAGAGTTCGGGGGACGGGAATTCCTTGGCCTGATCGACAGGTTCGCCTTTCAGATGAGCTAGCTGCGTGAGTAGGATTGCTTCTTGTTGGGCTTTGTCGTAGGCGGACTTCCGACCCGACTGCATCATTCGCAGCTCGGCGCGGGTTTTTTCGATGGTGCGTTGCGTTCTGTGGGCGTAGGTGGATGTGCGCCGCAGCTCTTTGAGAGTGTCTTCGAAGGCCTCGGGTTCGACGGTTTCAAGCCTTGTCAGAAGCGTCCGTTCCAGCGCAGTTATTTTCTGCAATCGCCAGTTGTTGTCCGCCAGGGTGCGGACCAGATCCTCTTCGGGCATGCCGATGGGAGTGTAGACCTTCCTGTATTCCTGAAGGTATTCGGCGAACGGCTCTTCTTCGCCGGGCAGGAGCGTGTGGACCTTGGAACAGAAGGCATGTTTGACGGAATTCGCGCTTGCGGTCTTGCGGCCGATTTCGCTGGTTGGACCCGTGGAAAGCTTCGAATTCGCTTGATTGGCGGCGACTTGGGCTGGGGTGGACATTTCGTTTTCTCCTTTGCGTATCGAAAATAAAAAGGGCTGCCTGGCGCGCGGTGCGCGCGAAGCAGCCCTTTTCGATTTCAGAGTAGCAGGAGGGGCTCCAAATTCCGGGGTGGGAGAGGACCTGAAAGCTAGTGTAAGTTATTGAAGGGATTGGGTTAAAACTTTATTTTGAAAGTTTGTGACTCACTTTCGCGGATACAGAGGAATGAGGAGGAGACTTCCCAATGCTGGTCCACTCACAAAGCGGTCGGCGGCACACAGCCGACGTTGGCATCACGACCCGCGACGCCGCTCCTCTTTTAACCTTTCCGCCGGAAAAATATTGAGGAGAGACTGATAGGGCACATCACTCTTGTTCGACAAGTCTTGAGATCCTCGATCATGGAAACCGGGAGTCGTAGCGAAATTATGCGCAGCGTGGGCATGAGCTGCGGAAACTTTTGCCGGTTGGCGGTACGCCAGTCGATGAATTCCGTCGAATCATGGCCGCTCCAGAACTTGCGTTCTTCATCTTCGGATTGGAACTCAGGCATCGGCTTTTTTTCGTGATGGGCATAGGCGCTCCTCTTCGATTCATGTCTCGCACGGAGATGACCCGTAAAAGGGTACTGCGGATGGTGAACGCAACAAAGAGATATCGCCCGTCATCCGTTCGTCCAAGCGTAGTATCTCTTTTCCCGCCTCGAATGTTGAGTATCGCTGCGGACAACAAGGCTCATTGAGGAAGATGTCTTCGGTCTCCTGTGGTGCGACTCGATGCCACCGCCACCAGTATATGCCTGTCATGCTTCCCTTCTGCCCTTTGGCGACATGTGGATTAATTCCCGCCGGACGGAAGGGCGTATTCCTTCTGTAAAGCGATGTCGAGGAGCTGTGTATTTCGTCTGGCGTTGGAGAACTGAATATCGGGAGAGGGAAGGGTGACTGACAATGGGGTTGCTGAACGACACAAAGTGCTTTGCCGGACACTAGTGTTCTTGAACCATCGGAATTGAGCGAGGCGCATACGGAACTCCGGACACTCCTTGATCAGTATGAACGCTTCCTCTGCACGACCAACCGAAACGAGGAAGAACTTGTATGCCAGTTTATGGACAAAGAGCGTAGCCGCGTCTACATGCGGGAGGCCTATGAGTTCGGTGACACGTTATTTGACGTTCTGACTAGCATTGGTAGGGGTAGCCGCTTCCATCGGCTTCTTATCGTTTGATTTCGTTGTCTAGGCGAAGAATGAGCGACTCCCGTTGCTGCTGCAACGCACAACTTGGCGACGATGAAAGCGAAGTCAGCCATAGAGCGCCCCTACGGATCAATTCGATTAAGCGTGGCCGCATCGTAACCGGCACCACCAGCAGCGCCACGCTAATCGGACTCTCCGAATGCCCCGTCGGAAAATGAGACAGATTCAATATGCCGCGAGTCATCGTCGGATAACACGTGAATAAGCCGAAATCCATGCAGAGTTGCGCCGTGCGCGTATGGTGGTTGCTGTCCCGATATGTAGTGAGCGTCCGATGAACCCCAGTTTCCAACTTTTGCCGGTCGCGGGATAGGGGCGTATGTCTGAGACACCTGTCCAGAAACAGCCCGCCGCCAGCACGCGATCAGTGACGAGAGCGGATAGCCGAACAAGCGCGCAACGGCATTTTCATCGAGCAGTTCTGTAAGGATCGGAGCGTCGCCGGCGCCTCTGCCGCCGCAGGTTTTCCGTTGTCAGCCTTGCCAGACGATCTATGCGTGGCCGCTTCAGCGCGAGCAACTCTCGCTGGCTGCGAGCAGCGCGTCACCGTCAGGGTCGATCATGACCCCACATAGGAAATGGAAGTCCGCCGAGTTATGACGCTCTCCATCACGCTGGACGACAGCTATCTTTCGTGCACACCGGATGTCGCATTTATACTAGGCGGCCGCTTCAGGTTGATCTATCCTCGCGTTCAGGCCCTTTTCAGAAATCAGGATTTCAAGAAAGGACACAGATTGTGAATTTTACTCGCGGCGCGCTACTGGCAGGCGGCTTTCGAACACATCATCAGTTGATCGCGATGTCGGCCGACGATCAGCGCAATACGCTCATTGTTGAGATGGCGAATCATAGCAATCAGACAAATTACCAGGCCTTCAGCGACAGCGATCTCAGCGGAGTCGGCGCGCTGATGGTGTTCCTGTTGAAGGCGGGGATTCGTACCGCAGCGCAACTCAAGCCAATCAGCGCGGACGACCAGCGCAACATCATGATCGTCGAAATCAATGGCTCGACCAACCTGGGCAAATCGCTGCAGGGGCATTCCAACATCGATCTGGTCGCGCTCGGGCTGGGTCAAAACCCGCCAGGCGTCTCTCTCGAACCATCGTCATTCATTCGCGGCGTCCTGCTTGCCGGCGGCTTTAGAACGCATCACCAGTTGATCGCGATGTCGGCGCCCGATCAACGCAACACGCTGATCGTGGAGATGGCGGGTCATAGCAACCAACCGGTCGCGCACTTCCAGTCGCTCAACGACTTTCAACTGGCGGGGGCCGGGGCGGCGATGGTTTTCCTGCTCATGGGCGGTATTCGCAACGCGAGCCAGCTCAAGACGCTCAGTGACGACGATCAACGCAACATCGCGATCGTCGAGGTTGACGGCCAGACGCATCTTGGCGGCGCGCTACAGGGGTTGTCGACCCTAGATGTGGTTGCGATAGCGCTGGGGATGAGTCCGGCCATTTCGCAGCCGGCAGTGAAGAGTATCTGCAGATTCCTCGACCCTCCCGGATCGCCTGGCGTCGGCATCAAATCTTACGGCCTCAAGAGAGACGGTGCGCGGAAATCGCAGTTGCAGTGGAGCCTCGCCGGCGCTCCTCCGGGTTTGTCTCCGGCGGCGGCCCAAACAACCCTCCAGAGCGCGTTCAATGTGTGGACCGCCCCCGGCGTGGCGCCCACCCTTACCTTTCAGAACGTCAGGATGGGCGGCGACATCCAGATCGGCGTAGCCAACTTGGGCGCACTCACTCCTGCCGGATTGACAATCGGGAAAACCAACGACGATGGAACGACGATTAACTTCACCAACCAGGCTACGTTTGCCACACGATTACCTGGCCGGCCGAGCTACCTGGCAGTAGCCGCCCATGAGATCGGCCACGCACTGGGGTTGCTGCACAGCACCAATCCGGCGTCGATCATGTTTCCGGTGAATTCTGGCGAGACCCTGGACCCGGAAGATATCGCTGCTATCCGGGCGCTTTACTCGTGGACTTCTCCGTTTCCTATTCCAGGAATTGGCACGGAGTCATCGCCCGCGCTGTGCGCATGCGGCAACACGCTGGTGATGGCCTGGAGAGGAGTCGGCGACGATGACGATATCTGGACCGCGCGATCTGGCGACGGTGTGAACTGGACACCTCAACATAAAGTGCCGGGCGCCGCCAGCGCGGATGGTCCCACACTCGCATGGGACGGCCGGCAGGTATGGCTTGGGCTGCGGGGAATACCGGGAGACGACGGATTGTATTGGGCTACCAGCGGCGACTTGGGGAACAATTGGAGTAATGTCTCCGGAATACCAGGCGTTGGATCTTCGGCAGGGCCTTCGATGACGGTATTCAACGGCGTCCCACTGCTTGTATGGAGAGGGATTCCCGGTGACGATGCGCTTTTCTACACGACGTGGAACAATCCCTGGGCGCCGCAAGCTGCGATTCCGGGAACTGGAAGCGCCGACCGGCCGGCCGTCTGCGTCGATTTCGCCGGCGTGCCCCGTATGGTGTGGCTCGGCATTCCGGGCGATGACAACCTTTATACAACCAGCCAGACAGGCGCCGGCGGCGTGCGGTTCTGGCAGCCACAGCAACTGGTGCAGTGGGTGGAAGCCGGAAATGGCACTGCGGGCACGGTTGGGATTGGTACGCCCGCAAGCAGTGTAGGACCGAGTGTGACCACATCCGGAGGTAAGGTATTGCTCACCTGGCAGGGGATACCTGGCGACGACCGTGTGTTCTATACACAGGGTGCGCCGGGAACAGGTGGGTCTCCTCCAATTGAGTGGAGTACGCAGGCGGCGGTTCCAGGTGCTGCGACGTCACACAGGCCGGCTATCGCCGCCATGGGCGGACGCGTGTTTCTGGTCTGGAAAGGGATCCCAGGCGACACCGCGATCTACACCGCCTCGGTTTAGGACTCGTTAGGAAATAACAGCGCCACTTGATGAGCCGATTGCCTCTCTCGGGAACGCCGGGCGGAAGCCGGCGGCAATGCGGACGCCTTGGCCCCACAAAGAATCATCCGGGTCGGTGGAACAGGATGCCGCGGCGGATCGCGTCAATCTTGGCCGGCTCCCACGCTGCCGTAATCGGCAATCGACCCCCCATTTTCCTGGCAAAAGTGCGACAATCTGCATCAGTCGTTACGGGTATCGGCAAAACTTATGTTGTGCCGAATGGGGGTGAGGTGTGCAAACGATTCAATCGGGGCTACCTTGCCGGGAACTCCAACCTTACATACGTGCGTATGCACAGCGTGAGATTACGGGCTTCTCGGTAGATATCGTGCAACCGATGCCAGCTTCGCTCGAGGGCATCATAGAACTGGACTTCGGTAATCCACCCATTGTGGAATCCTGGAATGGCGGCGTGAAGCATGCTACTCGCGCTTCGGTGGTTGGGCCGGGCACGTTCCGCAGGCATTGGATTCGACTGCGAAGCCCGGTGGACTCATTCGGTATTTTCTTCCAACCGATGGGTATCGGACAGCTGTTCGGCATACCTGGACGGTTGATGGTCAACCAGGAATATGCGGCAATCGACATGATTGGAAAAAGTATTTTTCCCCTTTGGGAACAAATGGCCGCAAATAAATGCTTCAACGCGCGAGTGCGGATGGTGGAAGGCCACCTGATGCGAAACGCGGCTAGAGCCGCTCCCTGTACGGCATTGATGGCTAGCGCTCAACAAATCTTCCGGGAGCAGGGCGCGGTGCGAGTCAGCGCGCTGGCAGGTCAAACGTCATTAGGCATTAGACAGTATGAGCGCCGATTTGTGGATGAGATTGGAATCACGCCGAAGCTTTTTGCCCGAATCACGCGGTACCAGATGGCAATGGATGCCAAGTTGAGGACGCCTGCGCTTTCGTGGCTCACAATCGCTCATGACTTCGGCTATCACGATCAGATGCATATGATCAAAGACTTTCAGAGCCTCGGCGGCGACTCGCCTTCCGGCGTTCTTTCGCACTTGGGTGACATGAGGCCCGACGCGCTGTTCTCTTGAGGTGGCTGCTCTTTTACGGCTGAAGGGTCGCGCCGGAGAATGCATCAGTCACTTCCCATCCAACGCCAACCCGTTTGCCCGAATCCGGCGACCATCGCGGGCTCCCGTCTTCGAATCCGTCGTGCCGATAAAACAGCATCTCATTCTTGTCATTAACGGCAAAGATGACGCCCCGGCCGGCGGAAAACACATGCTTGAAGTTCCATCCGGAGCCGATCTTTGCACCCGATGCGGCCGCCCACTGGTAGGCGCCCGTAGCTCGTCCGTCGTGACGATACCAGAACAACTCGCCTTGGTCATTTATGGCGTAGATAACGCCGCCGCCGCCGGGAAAAAGCTGTTTGAACTTCCAGCCATTACCGACCACCTTCGGATCCTTGGAGGCCCACGCAAAACTTCCGTCGGTATACCCCGTGTGCAGGTACCAGAGCAGTTCGTTGCTGTCGGAGACCGCGTAGATAACTCCGCCGCCCCCCGCGAACACCTGCTTGAATCCCCACCCGGTTCCTACCTGGCTGCCCTTTCCGCCGGCCCAATTGAAAGAGCCGTCGCCTATTCCGGTGTGGCGATACCACATCAGCACGTTGTTCGGTAGCACCGTATAAATCACGCCGCTGCCACCCGAAAAGACCTGCTTCACCGCCCAGCCATTTCCGACCTTTTGAGCGGGCGGCGAATAGAGATCGAATGCGCCGTCTGCCATCCCATCGTGCCGCAACCACCATAGATCGTTGTTGGGCATTAGTGCGTAAAGTATGTCTGCGGTCCGGCCCGGCGCCGCTTGCGCTTTTCCGGCTGGTCCTGGCGCCGGAGTTGGCGGAGCGGGAGATGCCGGAGCAGAAGGAGTTCCGTGGCTCGGCACAGTCGCGCCGCCGGTGCGAGGAGTTGTGCCCTGAGTAATCGCTATTTTTGTGGGGAATTCCGCTTCGACAGACAATAAAACCAGTTCACCGGGGTCTGCGACGCCTTCGAACCCAGCGGCGAAACTTGCTGACAACCGGATCGTCGTGCCGACGCTACCGATTTTTAGCCCCTGCAAATCTAAGACGTTCGCCAATCCAGGAGGCGTTTTCACTTCGCGCGTGCTGTAATCGCCGCTGATCTCGATACCAAGGTGGCGATAAAAGACGCTATTCGATAGGGACGAGAGTAATTCGACGCCTGTGAGGCTTCCACCCGCTCTGCTGGTACGAAACCGAATGATGAGTCTGTTCAACTTCAGGTCGGCCGCGCTCGATGCCGGAAGGTGAAGGGGCCCTCGAAACGTAATTGTTGCGCCAGCTTGACCTCGAAACCGTCGGCCGCCCGGAACATCTTCTGCCTTGCTGCCCAGCCGTTCGAGGGTAAATTCCGTTCCTTTCGTGGTAGTCCGGAACGTGGCCTGAGCCATCATCGGCGAACCGCAGATCAGAAATCCGGCCCAAAATCCACACCGGACAGCAACCGTCAGAAGCTTTTGAATCGTCATCCGGCTATTCCTTCCTCAGCCGAGCATTGGGATATCGGCACTCTAGCGTATAGTGGAAGCCCAGATTCGCATAGTAAAAATGCGACATGCGGACAACGCGTGGGACGAAAACAACGTTTCAGGGATTGACGGCGGCGTTGGTCATCCCGCTCTGCGGAGGATTTTACGGCACCGCGCAACATAACATAAGGCTTGTTGCTGGCCGATGGGTACGGGCGGAGGGGCATTGGTTTTGGGCGCAGTGCGGACTAGTCGCGACTGTGAGATGCTTCACGAAGCGCCGGCGGCGTGTGAAGTGAATTGACGGCGGCGCCAAAACTGCACACTATCCATTTATGCGTAGAGGAGTCGTCTGTCTCGCGGCATTCGGCATATTCATTTCGATGCCGCACTGCCTGCTTGCCTCCGAAGCCCAGGCGCTGGCGATTGACGCCGCTATCCTCGCGCGGCATATGCCGTTCGGAACTATTCTGAACCCAATCTATGCGTCCTCGACGAGTTCGAACATCATAGGATACACCCGCTGCGGCGATTCCGCCCTTTGGACGGGCGCTTATCTCGCCGCCGAGTCATTCCGCTACAACGTGACTCAATCGCCGGACGCATTGAACAATGTCAAAGCCGCTCTCTCGGGCATCGAAAGCCTGGTGGAGGTCACCGGCGATAATCGCCTGGCGCGCTGCATCGTGCCCGCCAATTCGCCATATGCCGCCGGAATCGAAAGCGAGGAGGCCGCGAATACAATTCATCAGAGCCCGCCCTATATTTGGGTCGATAACACGTCGCGAGACCAGGTGGTCGGCGTCTTCTTCGGCCTCGGCGCGGCATATGACCTCGTGGACGACGCCGGCGTGAAGAGCCGTATCAGTTCGGTGGCCACGCTGATCTCCGGGTTTATCTCCGGACACCAATGGTCGCCCAACGATGACATCTCGAATACGTTCGTGGTGCGCCCGGAAGAGCTGCAGATGTTGGTCCAAGTGACGCGCCACGTGAATCCTTCGAGTATGCTCAACGCGCCGTTTTACACTCCGCCGGTAAGCTTGGGCGTAGCCATCGACGTACTCGGACTCGGCTCCTATTTCAAGTTCAACCTGGATTACATGACCTTCTACAATCTGATCCGGCTTCAGGACAACAGCGATAGTCGCTCTGCATACGAAACGATTCGCAACTTCACGGCTGCGCACCAGAATGCCTTTTTCGATCTCATCGACCGCGCGCTGGAGGGGCCGAATGGACCGCGCGACGCCGAAACCGTCGCTCTGATGGACGAATGGCTGCAGCGCTCGCCGCGCGATTTTACCGTCGACCTCTCAAAGACGGTCGCCGTTTGCACCGAGGCATGCGCGCCGGTTCCCGTTGCCATCCGGCCGCCTGCCGACTTTCTCTGGCAGGACGATCCCTTTCAGCTTTCAGGCGGCGGATCGGGGGTGATTGAGACGGCCGGCATCGACTACATTCTTCCGTACTGGATGGCGCGTTATTACGGCGTGATCCAGGCGGATGCGGATGCTCAATCTTCCGCGGCGCCGGTGGATTCGATGGCGCCGAACGCATTAGCCTCTATCTACGGTTCGAATCTGGCAGCGGGCGTTGCCTCGGCGCAGTCCCAGCCACCCGCGACGGCGTTGGGCGGCGTCACCGTGACCGTTACGGATTCGGCCGGTGTGGCGCGCAACGCGCCGCTGCTTTACGTTTCGCCTGGCCAGATTAATTTTGAGATTCCGGACGGCGCGGCCGCAGGCGTTGCGACGATCACGCTTGCGGGCAGGGGCGCGGGGCAGATCTACGAAGGCGCCATACAGGCCGTCGCACCCGCGCTCTTCACAATGAACGGCGCCGGTAGTGGCGTCGCGGCTGCGACCGCGATCAGCGTTCCCGCCAACTCCCAGACACAGAACTCCGTGCAGGTTTTCCAGTGCGGGGCGACGGGATGCATCGCCACTCCGATAGTGCTCACGAGCAGCGCGACCGTTTACGTCACGCTTTACGGCAGCGCGATTCGCAACCGGAGCTCGCTTGCCAACGTCGCGCTCGCGGTGAATGGCGTGGGTCTGCCCGTGCTCTATGCCGGACCCGCGCCGGGCTTCGCTGGTCTCGATCAGGTGAATGTCAGTCTTCCGGTGACTCTGCAAGGAAGTGGTGAGTCGAACGTGACCCTGACGGTGGATGGACAGACTTCCAACGTGGTCACTTTGAACATTCAATAGGATGCGCCGCCTCATCAACCTTCTTGGCGGCCTTCACGGAAGGAAACGGGAAAGGGTGCGTGCGTACGCCTGGCGCAATTCTCTTATATTCGATCGCCGACTTCGGGATCAACCCGAATTCGTCGATGAAGCAGTCGAGTTTAGTTCACCGGCAATGACGTGCCATATTGGCAGCTAGGAGTAAACATCTAATGTCGATTCAAGGTTCAGGCGATGACGGCAACATGACCGCCGATCTCGCACAATTCGATCTGACGCGCGAAATCGCCGATTCGGAACAGCAGAAGCCCTGGCCCTCAGGTATCCATGCCAGGACTCTGTACAAAAAGCCGGACTTTCGGGTAGTTCTGATCTGCATGGAAACTTCCGCCCGGATGAAGGAGCATCACGTCGATGGCACGAGTTCCTTGCAAGTTTTGAAGGGGGATTTGCGTTATACCGCGCGCGGGGAGTCATACGATTTGAAGGCCGGAAGTCTCATTACTCTTGGGGCTTCGATCAAACATGAGGTCGAAGCAACAGCGGAATCGGTATTTCTACTGACCATCTCTTGGCCGGATGCTGAACACTTGCTTGCAATGCAGCATCGTGGTTACGGCGCCTGAGGTCCGCTTTGGGCTAGAGCTTGGAATTCGCCATGCAGCCCCACTGACTGCGCATGGAGTGAGCCTTCCGGCAACCTATGTTGGGGCGCAGGGAACCTATGAGGGTCGCGACCAGATCAATCTTGGTCCGCTGCCCGCGAGCCTCGCCAGCGCCGGGCTGGTCAATCTTGATCGTGGCAGCCGACGGCCAAGCCGCGAATACGTCGAATAGCGGCTCGTCGGCTACTCGTACGCTGCTTCCAGTTGCGAAGTTTTCCACGCCTAAGAACGTTGTTTAGAATACTCAACAATTCGTGGGAGGCCAACGCTGGGCGCCGTGGATTACATTCACAATTTCGACCGCGTCCGCGGTTTCCAGAACACGATAGACGACAATGAACGGGAGTGGAGGCAACGGCAACTCGCGCGTCCCATCGACACGGCCTCGCCTTCCCTGATAGGGGTGCGCTCCAAGCCTTTCGGCACGATTGTAGATTGTTTTTACCACGCGTTGTGACGCAACCGGGTTATCCCAGCGGATGTAATCAAAGAGTTGTTGGAGGTCTTCAGCCGCGGAGGGCGACCAGCGAACCTGCATCTACGGCTGGAACATCTTTCCCAGGCGTTCGCCGATTTCCTCGTGGGTGAGGAACTCTCCGCGGTCGAGTCGGTCGAGACTTCCCTTCACCTTCTGCCGGAACCAAACGTCGTGGTCGATGTAGTGCTCCACCAGATGCTGCACGTATTCGTCCGAGCCACTCGGGATGTCCGCCGCGGCGTGATCAAGCTTTGCCTGCAACTCCGGAGGAAAATGTACTTCCATAACGTCCAGCGTAGGGAAAATCGGAACCCGCGTCAAGGACGGTCTCCCGAACCGATCTATTCCTTCCATGCCTCCGGCGCCACCGGCAACTCGTGGAGTCTGCCCTACGGTCTCCCGATGACGATCGCGGGCGAGTTTCTGCCTGGAGCCGGTAGCGATCAGCCACGGCGATTGGCATGTAAGGTCGAGAGCGGCTATACGCCAAAGAGACCGATCAGGCCCACGAGAATGAGATAGAGGGCCACGATGTAATTGAGAAGGCGGGGCATGACCAATATCAAGATTCCTGCCAGCAACGCGATGATTGGTGAAATTGATGCGTAGCGTATCGTGAGGCCGCCGCCTATGCTTCTGGGCTGTGCAAGCGCCGAGACCGTAGAACAGCTAATCGCGATAAAAAGAATTAGCAAGGCGATACGATGTGTGAGTTTCACGTCCGAACCTCCATTGGCATATGCCTGTGGAGCACGTGCCGGTTTGCCGCGATCAGGATCGCGCGGATCCTTGACGTCGCTTATTTTTGATTCCGAAGCCAGCGTTCCAAAGCCGTCGATTCACTTCCGGTCATGCCTAGCACTGTTCGATGAAGCATCGTGAGGAACCAATCCACTTCCTCCGGCTTATTGGATGACCGATATTCTCGGCCTTCTTGCCATTATCTTCCTGTCGTATTGAGTTTACAATCATGCTGCCATGGCTATCCAGGAACGCGAAGAACGGGGACCGGCGGGGCCCCCGAGCTGTTTCATCAATTCTTCTCCCCCGGGCGTATTCAGCTCCTACTTGTCCTTGCTTTCCTGCAAGTCGATTCTTGCAATGACAAAGTACTTCTCGAATATCGGGCTCGGTTGTGCGGACTCGATAAACCTATCGAGTTTGTGACACCAGCTTCACCATGATGCGTGAAACAGAACCTAGACGATTCGATGGCTATTTGCCGCTTTCGTCTCAGCCTGCCGTAGAATGTCGTTGGCTGGCGCGGGATCGAGCGCTTGCCGGTCTATCCGTGGGCGGGCGGCCACACCATCTACACCGGCTTCGATCACCCCAAGTTTTTCGGCGCGCTCGGACTCTTCAGCACCGGTCTCATCCGCGACTTCGATACGCGCAATAAAAGCGTGCTCGATAGCGCGAAGACCTTCAAATGCCAAAGTTCCACTGATTTGGATCGCTTGCGGAGATAGCGATACTACGGTTCAATATATGCTCGTGAAAGCCCGGACCGAGTCGCTCTACAAAGCCGGCATCCACGAGACGCGCCCATACATGGCCGGTCTGGCGCATGAGCCTCGCTGAATTCGCGACTCTCATCTTCAAGCTGGAAAACGGGCCAGTCCGCTAGAGTTGGCCGGGCACTGAATCAAACGCCCAGCAGTTAGCCAAGCGGGAACCGGCGCGCCCACGAGTTGGCGAACCTCCGGCGCTGGCAGTGCCCGGGATGTCGGCGCCAGTTTCGTTGACCACCAGGACGATCCCTCTGGCTGACGAACAATAGTCGCGGGCCCATCTCTCGACCACACCTGCGCACCTCTCAGCGCGATCCTCTTGCTGGAACTATGCCCCGGCTGCGGCTTCCAACTGGCCATCGCACGCAACAATCTGGGCCTGCTTTGTTTCCGCCAAAAAGCATGCGGAGTCCGCCGGTCTGCTGGCAAAACGCTGGAGGGAGAGCAACGCTACAGTCCCGCCCGACGCCGCGCAAATCCGCAAGACGAAAAGCGCGCTCGATCGGGCGCAGTCCGCCCTCCAGTAAAGCGCACAGGTTTGTTGGCGATCTTTCCGCCAGTGCGTTTTCCAACATTCATGCAATGGCCTTGCAATGGCCTTAAGAGTGCGAATTTATCTTTGCTATGGCAAACACGATTGCTGGGTTTTTTCACACGCCCCGCGACGGAGAAGCCGCGCAAGACGCTCTATTGGCCGCGGGATTTGCGCGCGATCGAGTGAGCTTTGTCGCAGGGGACACCCGCGGACACGAAACGCCGGCCCTGGGACCGTTCAAAAACGTCGAGGGTGATACCGAATTGGTGCAGGACGCCTTTCTCGGTAGCGCCGTTGGACTGTTCGTCGGCATGATAGCCGTATTTATCCCCGGAATCGGACCGTTGATCGCGGCTGGGCCACTGGCCGGAGCGATGGCCGGCTTAAGCGTGGGGGCCGGGGTGGGCGGTCTCATTGGGCTGCTGAAAGATCACGGCGTCTCCGACGAGGAAGCGGATTTCTATGCCGAGGGCGTGCGCCGGGGCGGCGCGCTGGTCACCGTGCAATACAATTACGCCGATGAAGAAAAACGGGCGCGCGAAATCATGCTGCAACATGGCGCGATCCAGACTGAAGAGCTCATCGGGGAGTTGGTTTAGCCCCGTCCCTTTCCAGCAACGCCCAAGGAAGACGCGCCTGAGTGCCCGGTCGGGGGGGTATCTTTCTGAAAGCGCTGGTGGGAGATGGTGCAGGCCGTTGGCATTGCGAGACGGTCATAAGCGGCGCAAAAATATTAGTCCACCTCCTTTTCTACCCCCAGGATGACAGAGGGGATGGAATTTCGGGTAGCTCTAGAGGAAGAACTCCTTTGGAATGTGAAGGGTAGTGGAGACCAACTCGGGTTGTACTTGGGTTGGGAAAACCGCTGTATCCATGCCTGACGCAACTGCTCGTCGGCTCCGCGTTTCCAGGAGCGAACTGTACGCCAAAGCGATCGCGGAATACCTGAAAACAGCACGGAAACAATACGATCACGGAACACCTGAATTGGGTGTACGAGCGTTATTCCGCGAAAGTTGGTAACGTCTTTCTGCCGGCCTGCGTGTCGGGGTTACCTCGCGACTCGGTCGTGAAGGGATCGATCCAATGAAGCTGATATTGTTGGTTGCATTCATGTCCCTCTGCGCTTGCGCGCAGGGGATCCTGGTGACGGACATCGGCGGCACCCATCAAGCCTCGGCCTGTCCGAGCCAGACGGGGTCTTCGCCCAATCTCTGGACCGGCTACGATTTTCACGGCAAGTGCGCCACTAACTCGGCATTCCTTCTGCCATACTCCGACTGCACGCACATTACGTTGCAGAACATCATCCTCTGCGGCGGCGGCGGCCACTCGGACTATTACGGCAATGAGTTGTACGCTCTGGATTATCACTCCGCGACGGCCGGCTGGCGTCGTATATCGAATCCGAGCCAGTGGTGCGGTAACGGCAGTTCTTTTACGAACGATACCGGCCCAGGTTGCGGGACGCAGGGATTAAGCCCGACATATGGCGGAATTTTCAGTTCCGCATGTAATGCGATTTCGGCGCCGAAGGACTGCTTTGAAAACGAAGACAACACACCGGTAAGCTTCCACATGTTCGGGGGCGTGACGTACGTTCAGAGCCTCAACAGCGTATATTTCAACATTAATGCCGTGAATGCCAGCGGGGCAGCGGGTACAGGAACCGGATTTACGTGGCTGTTTACTTGTACCGGCGCATGGGTCTTAGGAAATTGCAGTTGGTCAGGGCAAGACCCTGTCGCCGGGCAGAGTCCGCTGAATTTCGGATCGGCGAGTTCGAGCGGCCAGGTTGTCCGATACGATCCGGTAACGAATAACGTATTCACCGGCAAGATTACGAACGGTCAGTTCTTCAAGTGGGTTCCGGGAACGAATACATCGACTTACATCGGAACGATCACGCCAACCACCTTTGGCGCAACGAGCCGTGTTATTGACCCTCTGCATCATACGATGTGGTTTCTTGGGGCCAAGGCAGCGTCCACTGCTTTCGACGCCGCATATATCACGTTGAACGGGACAAACAACTGGACCGACGTATCGAGTACTTTGTTGCCGACGTGCGGCGGACTCTTCGCCGCAACATATGGCTGGCCGGGACTTGAATGGGACCCGATTACAAGTAAGATCATCGGCTTCGCCCCTTTTGCGGATGCGACGAAGTTGATTGTCTTCGACCCTGTTGCCATGCAGTGCGAGACAAGAAACCTCTCATCTCCAGTTGGAACCACGATCCCGTCCTGGCCTTCCGGGGCTACGCAGAACGGCGTGTTTAGTAAATTGCTGTACACTCCGGACGTACCGGGCCAGATGATCTATATTCCGCCCAACGCCAACATCGACGCCTTTTCGATCCAGGTAGATCCGACTCCCGGGATGGGTCACAGCACGACCACATGCTACGACTGGGACGGCGACGGCTACGGACCTGGCTGCGCGGCGGGGCCGGACGCGGACGACAGCGACCCTACAGTATATTCGGCGCCGCAGGCCATCGCCAAATGGGGAACAATGGCCGCGTTCTTGGCTTACCGGCAATACAGCCCAGCGCATATCTGGTATGTCGCGCCGGCATCCCCCACGGCAAGGTGCTTGGCTAACGGAGGCAGTTCTGGGGCTTGCACGGGTTCGGATTCGAATTCTTGCGAGGACAGCGTCACCACGCCATGTCTGACGTGGGCGCACATCCAGGCAGCCGCACGAACTGCGGCGGCTTCAGGCAGTGTCATGGTCATGATGCGTGACAACTGGGGCGATAACGTGTACAACACGCCTAGTGGCGCTCCTGGCGCTCCAGTGATATTCCTCGGCTATCCTGGAGAGCTTCCAGTCTTCGATCCGGGCGTCGTAGCAGGCGCGCAGATCAACGCGGTGGATGTCAGTTGGATCGTTGTAGACGGAGTAAAAACAGTCGGATCGGCCGGTATAGCCGGAGGATCGACCGCATCGAGCGGGAATACCACTTTTCATGACAACGTGTTCCGCAATCTTGAAGGCACAGGCGCGGGCGGAATTTCGGGGGCCGGATCATTTCAAGCTTTCAACGGCCTGGTAAACATAACCCTCGAAAACTCAGTTTTTCACGATGCAGGCGTGAGCGGGCAGCATCTCGTCTACATGGGCTCGCGCACTCTCGCCAGCAGCAACGTCAGGGCGCGGAATTTGATCCTGTACAACTCCAATGATTATCCAGGCTTCCAATTCAATGGGCGTTTAACCGATGGTTTTTTCGAGAACATGAACATCTATAGTTCTCCATCTTCAGCCGGTTTTTCTATCGAAAATGGCGTGAGCAAGTCGTTCATTCGCGATATAGTGACTTATAACTCTGGCAGCGGGATACAGATCACCAACTACGACGGCGATTGCTACGTGGGCTCCGCAACGACTGGCATATGCCCCTACGATCAGACCGGGAATGTCTTTCAGAATAATACAGCCTATGTAGGGTCGTTGGATTCCGCAGGCGCATCGACTGTCAACTCGGCATTAATCGTTTTGAATCTGACCACGGGATGTCCGCCCGCATGGTCATCCGGCAAAAGCTATACGGCTGGCGCGCAGGTTCTGTATCCTTACGGAGCAACGGGCGGCACGGTTTACACCTCGATAGCCGGCGGTAACCTTGGCAATACGCCGCCTTCCGCTCAATGGACCACAGGCGCCGGCTGCGCCATGGCGAAGCAGGGCAACCTCGGCGGCAACACTTACAAAAATAACATCTTCGTTTCAAACTCTTCGAACACGGCCAACTATCCGCCGGTGATCTTCCCGATGTGTACCATTGCTACCTACCTTCCGGGCGGCGGCTCGTGCGCGTTAGACAATTCGGAGACGACGCTCGCAACTTCAGTGTTCGTCAACAACGATTTTCAGACGACCGGTGGATATACAGGCGCCGATGTAGTCGGAACGGGGCCAAACCCTGGATTCGGCTACACAGGGCACGCTTTTACTGCGTTGAACGCCGGTCTCTGGAACGCATCAAGCGCGGGCAACATTCAGGGCAACCCGCTATTTGCGGCTGCGGACCCCGCGGCGTATTATCTTACACCGGCAGCGTTCAATTTCCAGATTCAATCCGCGTCCCCCGCTTTTGGGGCCGGAACAATAGCCGCAGCCACCGGCCCGACGGTGGATAGCGTTGGGACTGCGTTTTCGGTGTCCGCGCCGAACATCGGTGCGTTATCCGGAGCCTTTGACGGGCCCACGATTACGACTAAATCACTGCCCAATGGCTCAATACTGAGGCCTTATTCGGCCACCATCTCGACAACGGGCAGTCCGACATGTAGCATCACGGTGGGCGGTTTCCCTGGAGTGACGCTTTCTTCTAGCTGCGTATTCAGCGGCACGCCCACAACGCCGGGGATTAATAGCTTCACCGTTACGGCGACGAATGGAGCGGGGTCGGCGAATCAATCTTACTCGATCAAAGTCATCGGCAGCGGCCCTTCATCGATCAAGAGGGGCCCGTGATCGTTAAATGAAGCGCCAAGCGTCAAGATACCAGCCGCTATTTTACTGAACCAGCTACGCGAGGATCCGCTCCCAAGCGGCGGCGTACGTTATGAAGATCTACCAGAAGATCGCGGATCACTTACATATCCTGGTTCAGGGCAACGCTTGCAAAATGTAGGCCGGGGGCCCTGCGCCGGTGACACTCGTGCATTCCAGATAAGCCGATTGAATGGAAAATTGGCTAACGCGTCGCGCCTTGCTAGTGGGCGCGGCCGCTGCTGCGCAGATCGACCGCGCCGCAACTACATCCGATCCGCTGGCGTGGAGTTTGCGCGAAGCCGCCGCGGCGCTCGCCAAACGACAGATTTCCTCGGAGGAATTGACGAAGCTGTGCCTGGCGGGGATTGCGGCGTTAAACGCGCAGCTCAATGCGTTCATCACGCTCTCGGCGCTCGCTTCACGGCGGCTCGCATTGGGCAGATAAAAGGCCTGGTATCTGGCAACATCGGAAGCCATTCTTTTTGGAGATGTTGCTGGGCGTGGGAACACCGCGCGTTTCCGGGTGCATCCGACCGATCTCTTCTCCTCTTCTTGTCAGGACGGCAAACTGCGGCAATCGTAGGCGTACCAGCTCGTCCTCGAGCGTCGAAGGCTCCGTGCGGTTAGGATCGCGTGAGAATGCTCGCCGTAGGCGAACGCCTGGACCAACTGGATGGACTCTCCGAGGCGGTCCGAAAAAAAGTACCAAAAAGCGGCCGGCTCGCAGGTCCGCGCCTCCCGCCGGAATTTCTCGAAGAAAAGCGGAGCACCATGGGCCAACCCCGGTTCGCGCAGGAGTATCTCTGCGAATTCATTGACGATGGCGGCGGTTGCTTCAGCCGCGAAATGGTGGAACGCGCCTGAGCGACGGCGAGCGGTTATGGCCGTAGGAGCTGTCAGGCGGTCAGGGTTTAGGTAAGACAATCGGGGACCGATGGGTTAGAGCCGACCGCTGATCGCTTTAAGCTGACAGCTTAAAGCGCTAATCCCGCCCTCCGCCGCTCGTCTCCCCATTGAAGCGCCCCTGATACCATGAAAGCGCAAACCTTAGACATGCCATCGGCCATGCAACCCGCCGCCGACCTGGAAAGCGTCTTCCGCGATCACCACGCCATGGTGTTCCGGGCCGCCTACCGTGTCACCGGCAATGCTACTGACGCCGAAGACGTCCTGCAGACCGTCTTCCTCCGCCTCCTCAAGCGCGATCCCGAGGCCGAACCCGTCGCCAGCGTCGGAAGCTTTCTGCATCGCGCCGCCGTCAATGCCGCGGTGGATCTCATGCGGTCCCGCCAGAACATTCGAAACATCCCGCTCGACGATCTCGAGCCGGTTTTGGCCGAATCCGCGCACCACGGGCCGGATCGAGCACATGCCTCCGGCGAAATTCGCGACTGGCTCCGCGCCGCCATCGGCCGCCTCAACCCGCGCATCGCCGAGATGTTCGCCCTGCGTTTTTTTGAAGGAAAGGACAACCCCGAAATTGCCCAGTTGCTCCACACCACACCCGGAACGGTTGCCGTGACCCTCTCCCGCACCCGGGACCGCCTGGAAAAAGAATATCGAGCTTATGTGGGAGGCGTAGCATGAACCAGGAATTCGATCTAGCCGTGTCTGAAATTCGTAACGAACCCATCGCCGATTCCGTGGTCGAAGCCGCCGCCGCGCGCGTCTGGAGCCGCCTGGCCGCCGAAGCCGGATCGGCTCCGCATATCGGGGATTGCGCCGCCTTCCAAGCTCTCATCCCCGACCTCCGCGCCAACCGTCTCGACCCCGCCCGCGCCACCCTGCTCCGCGACCACCTCCATGAATGCGTCGCCTGCCGCAAAGTGGCGCAATCGTCCGGGCCTGCGCTCGTGATCGCCGGAACCCGCCCCCAAACAATCCGCCGCTTCCCCTACCGTTTCGCCGCCGCTGCCGCTATCGTTGCCGCCGCCGGCGTTTCCATCTGGATCGGCTTCGATCAATTCGGCGGCCACTCCGGACGCGCCATCGTACAATCCGTGAACGGCTCTCTTTTCGCGATCTCCGCCGACGGTTTCCATCCACTCGCCGCCGGCGCCGCGCTGCCCGATGGCGTCGAGATCCGGACCGCCAAGGATTCCAGCGCCATGCTCGAGCTGCGCGATGGTTCCACCGTGGAACTGCGCGAGCGCTCCGCCCTCACCACGAGCCAAGGCGCGCGCGACATTACCGTCCGTCTCAGCCGCGGGAGCGTTATTGTTCAGGCCGCGCATCGCTCCTCCGGACACCTCTTCGTCGCCACCGCCGATTGCCGCGTTGCCGTCACCGGCACCATCTTCGGCGTCAGCGCCGGCGCCAAAGGCTCGCGTGTTTCCGTTGTTCAGGGCGAAGTACACGTCGATCAGGACAACCAGGAGAAGATCCTTCACCCCGGCAACCAGGCGGTCACCAGCCCCGATCTCGAACCCGAATCGGTGCGCGACGACCTTGCCTGGAGCCGTAACCACACTCGCTACGAATCCATTCTCGGCTCGCTCGGCCAAGCGCTGAGCCATATCCCGCAGCCTGAGTTGCGGTACGAAAGCCATCTGTTCGGGCGGCTACCCGCCAACATCATCTTTTTCGCCGGCATTCCTAATCTCGCTCAGTATTTGGGCGAAGCCGAAGATGTCTTCCGCAAGAAGATGGCGCAAAGTCCCGATCTAGAAGCCTGGTGGGAATCGCATGGCGGACGCACTGCGGCCGTCATTGAAAAGCTGCGCGCCGCCAGCGAATACCTTGGCGGCGAAATCGCCGTAGCTGCCGTCCCAAATAGCGACGGTCCCGTCTTCCTCTCCGAAATCAAGCGTCCCGGCTTTGCGGAATTCATCAAACAGGCGGGCATTCCCGCCGCCGAGCAGGAACGAAACGGCCTCGTTCTCTTTGGAGCGCCGCACGCTGTCGAGCAGCTTTCCGGCGTGCTCGATTCGGCCAACGGCGCGATCCAATCTACCGATTTCTACCGCCGCGTGGAAGACGCTTATCATCAGGGCGCCGGCTTCCTGGTCTGCGCCAACCTGGGTGCGCGCGCCGGCATGGCGCACGCCGCGTCCTCCGGATCGCCTGTACTTGCGGGTAGCAACGCCGAATCCCTCATCTTCAACGAAACCCAGATCAACGGCGCAATGGAAGCACGCGTCTCGCTCGATTTCAACGGACCGCGCACGGGCATCGCTGCATCGCTGGCCAGCCCCGCGCCCATGGGCTCGCTCGATTACGTCTCGCCTGAAGCCTCGGCTGCCGTTGCCGCGGTGGTCCCCAGTAGCGGCGCCATCGTGGATCAGTTGAAGCTCATCGCGCCCAGGGAACTTGGCGCCGTCCGCGAAGCGCTCGCCGGAAGCCTAGGCGGCGAGTTCGCCATTGCCATAGATGGGCCGCTCATGCCGGTCCCCTCCTGGAAACTGATCGCCGAAGTTTATGACCCCGCCGCCGCGCAGGCCGCACTCCAGCAGGCCGTTGCGGGCTATGCCAACGACCCCGCCAACGCCGGCCACAAGCCGCTAGTCACGGCGCAGGAGACCTTCGAGGGCCGCACGTTCTACACCATCGCCGTGCCCGATGCCGGCCCGCTGCTCGAATTCCACTACACCTTCGCCGATGGATATATGATTGCCGGCCCCAGCCGCGCCGTGGTTGCTCGCGCACTGCAAATCAAGAATTCCACCAACTCGCTGATGCACTCATCGAAAGTCATCGCGATGATGCCGCGTGACCACTACACCAACTTCTCGCTGGTCTTCTATCAGAACGTCGCTCCCGCCATCGCGCCCATCGCCGGACTTCTTGGCGGCATGATGCCGCAACGTCCGGGCGAAAACGCCCCGCAAATCGGCGCACTCACGTCGCTTAAGCCCAGCCTCATCGCCGCCTACGCCGAGCCTCAACGCATTACCTTCGCCGCCAACGGCGATCTGCTCGGCCCCGCACTTGCCAGCCTTATGCGCGGCGATCTCGCCGGGGCAGCGGGTTCCGCCCTTCCGTTCATGCACCAGGGAACACGCAAGCGCGAAATGGCGTATAGATAGAACAATGCAACCAGTCATCGAACTGGATGGCCTCGAAGTCCGCTTCGGCAAGCGCGCCATTCTCAACAAGCTGAATGCCACGCTCACCGGGCGCGCCATCGGGCTGCTGGGTCCCAACGGCGCCGGCAAGTCCACCCTCATCAATACCCTGCTCGGCTTCCACAAACCCTCGTCCGGAACCGCGCGCATGTTCGGCCGCGATATCCGCACGCACGCTCGCGAAGTTCGCGGCCTGATCGGCTACATGCCGGAGAACGATTCCTTCATCGCCCCCATGAGCGGCGTGCGCTTCGTCCGCATGATGGCCGAGCTCTCCGGCTTGCCGCCCGAAGCCGCTCTGGAACGCGCCCACGAAGCGTTCTTCTACGTCGGCCTCGGCGAGGTGCGATACCGCCCGCTGGGCACCTATTCGCTCGGCATGAAGCAGGCCGCCAAGCTGGCGCAGGCCATCGCGCACGGCCCCAAGCTGCTGTTCCTCGACGAGCCCACCAACGGGCTCGATCCGCCCGCCCGCATGCGCATGATCCAGCTCATCCAGGAGATCCGCGACCGCGGCGACCTGCACCTGATTCTCTCCTCGCACCTGCTGCGCGACGTGGAAGAGTGCTGCGACCAGGTGCTGATCCTCAAGGACGGCAACATCGCGGCGTTCTGCAATCTGGAGGAGGAGCGCCGCGCCAACCGCCGCTTCCTCGAACTGGAGACCCGCGGCGAGAATAACGGCAACTTCCTCGAGGCGATCGACAGCCTCGGCTGCGAGACCGCCACCGGCGCGCAGGGCCGCATCAAACTCATCCTGCCCGACGGCGTCGAGGTGCGGCAGCTTTACGAGATCGCCGCCGAGCAGAACGTGCAGATCCGCCGCCTCATCCACAAGCGCGATTCGCTCGAAGACATCTTCCTCAAAGCCATGGAGAGCCCGCCGGAATGGCCGATCGTATATAAGAAGACCTACCGGCCGTACGAAGGCGCGCTCACGGCGTCTGCCACGCGCTTGTTCGTGATCACGCGCTACGCCTTCGAAGACCTGCGCCGCTCGCAGCTTCCTCACCATCTTCTTCATGCGCTCAGCTTCGTCTATCCGCTGGTATCGCGCGCTGCTCATCTACGTCGCAGCACAACGCCAGCGCGCTGCAGCTCATCAACTCGGTGGGCCCGGCACAAGCGGCGCTGGCGGCGCTGCATCTCCATCAACGCTCGACGTCTTCTTCTTAACGTCTGCTGGGATGGCAGAGCATGCTGGCGCTGTTCCTGGCCGCCTTCATCGGCCCCGGCCAGGTCTCGCCGGATCTGGCCAACAACGCCCTCTCGCTCTATCTCGCGCGGCCGTTTTCGCGCGTGGAATATGTGCTCGGCAAGATGTCGGTGCTGGTGGTGCTGATGTCGCTGATGACCTGGGTTCCCGGCCTGCTGCTGTTCGTGCTGCAAGGCTATCTGGAAGGCTGGCGGATGGGCCTGGATAACGCGCGCATCGCCTGGGGCATGTTCTTCGGCGCGTGGGTGTGGATCTCTGATTCTCTCGCTGCTGGCGCTGGCGCTTTCCGCCTGGGTGAAGTGGAAGCCCGCCGCCGGGGCGCTGATGTTCGGCGTCTTCTTCGTCGGCCGCGGCGTTCGGCGCGGCCATCAACGCCGTGCAGCGCACCAACTGGGGCTCGCTGTTCAACATCAGCTATCTGATCGGCTCCGTCTGGGTGCAGCCTCTTCGAAGGCGCCGGCGCGCACCACCAACGGCGCCGTCTTCTTCCGCATGCCCGCAGGGCGAGGAACTTGCCTATTGGATGCTGCTTGGTTCGCGCTGGTGCTGCTCTGGCGGCGTCTGCCTCTACATGCTGGCGCGCAAGATCCGCGGCGCGGAGGTGGTGCGGTGAGCGCCCCGCAAAGCAATACCCTCATCACCTTCAGCAACGTCTCGCGCTTCTACGGCGAAGTGCTCGGCGTCAACAAGGTTAACCTCGCCGATCCCGCCCGGCATCACCAGCCTGGTGGGCCCCAACGGCTCCGGCAAGACCACGCTGATGAACCTGATGACCGGCCTGATCCGTCCCACGCAGGGCGAGATCCGCGTGCTCGGCATCCGCCGGACGACCCCGAGCAACTCTGCCGCCTGGTCGGCTATTGCGCCCAGTTCGACGCGTTTCCCAAAGGGCTCACCGGCTACCAGTTCATCTACTCGTTCCTGCGGCTGTTCGGCTATAGCGATGCCGAGAACGGCCGCGCGCACTAACACCGCCATCGAGCGCGTCAGCATGGCCGCCGCGGCGCGATCGCCCCGTGGCGGCATACAGCAAGGGCATGCGGCAGCGCGATCAAGCTGGCGCAGGCGATCGCGCACGATCCGCAGCGTGCTCGTCCTCGACGAGCCGCTCAACGGCCTCGACCCGCTGGCGCGCGCCGAAACCATCGCGCTCTTTCAGCAGTGGGGACGCGACGGACGCCACGTCATCGTCTCGAGCCACATCCTGCACGAGGTGGACCGCATCTCCGACCAGGTGATTCTGCTCAGCCAGGGCTACGTGGTGGCCGAAGGCCAGATCCAGGGCGTGCGCAGCGAGGTCAAGGAGCAGCCCATGCAGATCCTGGTGCGCTGCGACCGCCCCAGCGATCTGGCCGCGCGCCTCTTCCTCGAAGGACCACGTGGTCGAAGCCAAACTCGCCGACGGCAAGCGCTGCTGCTGCGCACGCGCGACGCCGACAGCTTCTACCTGCTGCTCAACCGCGTGATTATCGATTCCGGCCTGAGGTGGAATCGGTCGCGCCGGCCGACGACGACGTGAACTCGGTCTATCAATACCTGATCGGCGCTGAAGGGGCCACGGTATGAGGCGCGTCGAAGGAGCCGAATAATGCCGCAAGCTCTGAATCAGATCGCCGGCGTCTTCCGCCTGGAATTGAAGAAGACGTTCCTCTCGCGCCGCGGCTGGTGGATCTATTTCCTCGCCGCCGGCCCGGTCGCCATCACTGTGCTGCACTGGTTGGTCGAACAGCGCGATTCCATTCGCGCGGGCACCGCCTGGGCGACGACAGCAATGGTCTTCGCCGGGATGTTTCAGTTCTTCTACCTGCGCGGCGCGCATCTTCTTCGGCTGCGTGGGCATCTTCTCCAATCTGTTCCGCGGCGAGATGCTCGAAAAGACGCTGCATTACTACTATCCTGACTCCCGTGCGGCGCGAGTTGCTGGTGGTCGGCAAGTACCTGGCGGGCCTTACGGTTGCACTTGTCCTCTTCGTCGGCAGCGCCGTGGCTGTCGTTCTTCTTCATCGGCCGCCATTTCGGCGCGGCCTACAACGACTAATCTTTCACGGCCCCGGTCTTGCGCCAACTCGGCTCGTACATGCTGGTCGCGGCGCTGGCCTGCGCGGGATACGGCGCGGTCTTTCTGATGTGCGGCCTGCTTTACAAGAACCCGATGATTCCCGCCGCGGTGGTGTTGGTGTGGGAGAACATCAATCCGTTTCTGCCTACGATGCTGCAGAAAGATCAGCGTGATCTTCTATCTGCGCAGTATGCTGCCGGTAGAGATTCCGGTGACCGGACCTTTTGCCGTGATGGTCGATCGAGGCCGATCCGATCCCCGCCTGGATCACTATCCCCGGCGTGCTGGCGGTCGCGGCGTTGGTGCTGACCTATACCGCGTTTACCGCCCGCCAGGCCGAGATTAGTTATGGGGAGTAGGCGATAGGCTCAAGCCTTACACCTGCGACGCCGCGATCGCCTGCTCCAGATCCCAGATCAGATCATCGACATCTTCGATGCCGACGGAGAGCCGTACCAGGTCCTTGCTCACGCCGGCTTCCAACTGCTGTTCGTCGCTCAACTGCTGGTGCGTGGTGGAGGCCGGATGAATGATCAGGCTCTTGGCGTCGCCCAGGTTGGCCAGGTGCGAGAAGATCTTCACGTTGTCGATCAGCTTCGCGCCCGCTTCGGTGCCGCCTTTGATGCCGAAGGTCACGATCGAGCCCTGCCCCGTCGGCATATACTTCTGCGCCAGACTTGTAATAGGGGCTCGATTTCAGGCCCGGGTACTTCACCCAGGTCACAGCCGGATTCTTCGTCAGCCATTCGGCCACAGCCAGCGCGTTGCGGCTGTGCTGCTCCATGCGGAACTTCAGCGTCTCGATGCCTTGAATGAACAGGAACGAATTGAACGGGCTGATGCAGGGCCCGAAATCGCGCAGGCCTTCCACGCGCACCTTGATGATGTACGCAAGGTCGCCGAAGACATCGCGAAAACACCATGCCGTGATAGCCCGGGCTGGGCTTGGTGATCGCGGGATATTTGTCCGTCCACTGGAACTTGCCGCTATCGACGATGATGCCGCCGATCGACGTGCCATGGCCGCCCAGGAACTTGGTGGCCGAGTGGACCACGATGTCCGCGCCGTGCTCGATCGGCCGGCAGAGATAGGGCGACGCCATGGTGTTATCGATGACCAGCGGCACGCCGGCCTCGTGCGCGATCTTCGCCACCGCTTCGATATCGAGCACGTTCATGCGCGGGTTGGCGATCGTCTCGCCGTAGACAGCGCGCGTCTTCGGAGTGATCGCCTTGCGGAAGTTTTCCGGATCGTCCGGCTCGACGAACTTGACGTCGATGCCCAAGCGCCGGAAGCTCACATCGAACTGCGTGTACGTGCCGCCGTAGAGCGTGCTGGCCGCGACGATCTCGTCGCCCAATCCGGCCAGGCTGGTGAGCGCCAGAAACTGCGCCGCCTGCCCGCTCGAGGTCGCCAAGCGCCGCCATGCCGCCTTCGAGCGACGCTACGCGCTGCTCGAACACGTCCGTGGTGGGGTTCATGATGCGGCTGTAAATGTTGCCGAACTCCTGCAGCGCGAATAGCGCGGCGGCGTGCTCGGAATCCTCGAACGTGAAGGATGTGGTTTGATAGATCGGTACGGCGCGGGCGCGGCTCGAATCGTCCGGGCGTATGTCCGGCGTGCAGGCAGCGCGTGGCGAATCCGAGAGCGCGTTCGGGAGTTTGGTTGTCGGGCATAAGCTAAGAGGATACCAAGCAAATCCATGTGGAAGGCAATCACGCGCGCGGTCAGTCCAACAATGAACGAGTGTGAATTGTCGTATATCGATCGCGTAGAAATCGATATCGAAAAGGCAAACGCGCAACACGGCGCGTATGAGGATTGTCTGCGCGCCATGGGTATGGATGTGACGGCGCTTCCGGCCGAGCCCGGGATGCCGGATTCGGTATTCGTCGAGGACCCGGCAATCTTGCTGGACGAAATCGCGGTGATCACGCGTCCCGGCGCCGCATCGCGCCGCGCGGAGGGGGAGACGCTCGCCGCGGCATTAGCGCACGTGCGCCCACTTGCACGAATCACCGCTCCCGCAACGCTGGAAGGCGGCGACGTGATGCGTATCGACAAAACGCTCTACGTCGGCGCATCGGCACGCTCCAATGCGGAGGGCGTAAAGCAGTTGGCGGAAATCTTGCGGCCCTTCGATTACACAGTGAAGTCCGTGAACGTGCGCGGCTGTCTTCACTTGAAGAGCGGGTGCACCTACTTGGGCGAAGGGATGGTGTTAGCGAATCGGGATTGGATCGATGCTGCTGCGCTAGAGGGCCTGACCATTGTGGAGGTTGCGAGAGACGAACCTCATGCCGCGAACGTGCTGACGCTGGATGGCGTGGCGCTGATGCCCGATTGCTTTCCTCATACAGCGGCGATTGTAGAATCGCTAGGCTGGAAAGTACGTACGGTGGATATCTCAGAGTTACGAAAGGCTGAAGCGGGCGTAACCTGCTCCAGCCTTATCTTTAGGCGAGTGGCGAGTTAATTTCCAGAAGAGACGGGCTCGAACTCGACCTTCGTTGTGGAACCGGCCAGCGTGATCGAGTGGATCAAATCCTTCGCCGCGCCTTCGGACGAATCGACGGCGGTGTACTGGTTTTTCTTCGCAGTGGTTTCGACCTTGATTGCGGTACTGAAGCTCTTGTGGTGGCTGTCGGTAAAGACGGCAGTCGAGCCATCGACCTTCAATTGATACTGGCCTGGGGCGAGGTCCACTGTACCGGCCTTGGCGGCCTTGGAAATCGTGATGCTATAGGTCTTGCCGCCGGCAAGGGCGATGCTGGCGAGCGCAAGCACACCGATCAGAAGCGAGTTGATTTTCATAATGACTTTGACCTTTTCGAATGAACTATGTGAACGGGACGGGCGAGCTACAGGGGTACGCTTGAGGACCCGCTTGATTCCGTAAGACGTTGTATCCGCTTACAATTCGAGGGTAAACCGGGATGTTTATAAAACCAAATCGAATGTTTCTATGGCGGTCATAAGAGGCGTCCGGAAGCAATCCCTACGTAGCGATGAGCCCCTTGGCAATTGATGGAAACGTCGAGGCTCACGAGGGATGAGAACCTCGCCTGAGCCCCGATCGTCGGTGGACTCTACTTCGAGTTCTGGATGGCTTACCGTTTTCCCGTGTCTTTGGAGATGGAGAATCGGAGGGCGGTGTGGGTGTCAGAGAAACGGGCGACCTTGGTGTCCTTGAGGCCGGCCGCGCGGCCCACGGCGATCACTTCGGCTTCCCGGATGGCGGAGACGCCCTTAGGGTAGACGATCCATATAGCGCCGCCGGGCTTCAGCTTGGATATCAGGCGCGGGATGCGCGCGAGGTCGCTGGTCTTGGAGGCGGCGTAGAACAGCAGGTCGGCTTTGGCTTTTACGGGCGGGCCGAGTTGGTCTTGGAAGTCCTGATCAAATTCGCCTTCGAGACCGATGGCGAGTCCGGGCTTCACGCCAAGTTTTTCGAGGAGCGTGGGCGGATGCAGAATTTTGTCGGCCCACTTTTCGGCTTGGGCGCCGAGTTCGAGCGTCGCGGGACCACCCGGGAATTGCAACGTTAGAACACCGCCGTTGGCCGCGACGCTTGTCAGATCTTTGAGGGGGACTTTCAGCCGCTCGCCGCCGCGAAAGAGGAGAAAATCGGTTTCGAGTTGCGCGCGTCCGGTGAAGGATCGGCCGCCGCGGCGTAGCGTGCAATTGCATTCCTGGCCCATGCTATGCCTCGATTCGCGGCTCTTCGCCGAACTTTGCGCCGAGATTGCGCAGGTAGGCTTCAATGCTTCCGGCGTATCCGAAGACGAAGCGCGAGAGGAAGCGGAAGATCACGTTGTAGATTTCGCCGTCCTCCGTGACGCGGACTTCGGATTCGGTTGGGGATGCGGGCGCGATCTCGATGGTCCACGTCCCACCGAAAGGAAGGCGGTCGCCGGCGATGCGCGTAACCAGACGCGAGGGCGAGTCTTCGATCAGTTCGTAGCCGATCTTCTCGCCGTGGGCGTCCCGCTCCCACCAACGCTTTCGACCGTTGGCATCGGGGAGCGGGCCCGAGGCTTTCACGTCGGGGCGCCAATCCGGCGGCCCGGAGACCACGGCGTAGATCGCTTGCGGCGGCTGATGGAAGCGCGCCTTGCGGGACGCGCGATGCTTTACGGGCAGCGCCGCGCCGACGGCAGAAATTATAACGGCAGCGAGAGCGACCAGTCCGACGATGAGCATCACCCACTTCATGCGGCTCCTTTCAAAATGCGTTGCAGGTCTCCGGATTCGACGAGTTCACGCGCGGCTTCGGCGAGGAGTTCGAGGCCGCGTAACGCTTTCTTCCGACGTTTCTCATCGAGTTTGCCGAGCATGGCCGCGATGAGATCGGGCTCGAGCACCTTCTGTTGGCGTTTGATTCGGACACCGGCGGGCGTGAGGCGGAGATCGACGCGGCGCGCATCCTGCTTGCTGCGTTCGCGGCGAACGTAGCCACCGCGCTCAAGGCGGTCGGCGGTGAGCGAGATGGTGGATGCGGTGACGCCCATGTGGCGGGCGAGATCGAGCATGGATGTGCCTTCGACATCGTCGAGGTGATCGAGGATGCTCGCCTGGTGGGCGCTGATGGTGTTATGCGTTTTTTCGTCGCGGACGTGGCGGCGGTGGCAGGCGAAGTAGATCTGGGGGTAGCAGCGGAGAACGAGGTCTACTTCAAGGCGGGACATCTTGAGGTAGTATAGGTAATTTAGTTTGAGTTGTCAAATCAAATTATGTAGTCACGGCTTAGGGCTCGTTAGGAAACAGTGCCGATGGCCTCACCCGGGAACGCCGAGCAGAAGCTTGGCGGCAAGGCAGAAGCCTTGGCCCACAAAGAACCATTCGGATCGGTGGAACGGCTAGTAACGAACAGCGACGTGTGAAGCAGATGAAATACGTCGAACACCGGTTGGTGTATCGCACATCCTCAGACCGACGCCGAATGCGGTAATATCGGCGGTGGTATGGAGGGCTCATCAATGATCCGTAGCTTGATTCTCTTATTGGCGGCAGGGGCGGTATGCGCGCAAACGCCGGCGCAGCAGGCCGCTGGCGCAGCGGCGCGGGGGCAGCGGCCGCCGAATCCTACGCGGGACGCACACACCGCAGGATATGTGGACGCGAAGGAACTACCGGATGGAGAGGAGCCGACGGCAAAGGCCGAGGGCAACTTCATCATCGGGCCGACGCATAATCCGGCACCGGAGATGACGGTCCGGGATGGCGTGCCACAAGGGAATGTTTTCGAATTCACGATGGAATCGACGGACAGCAAAATTTATCCGGGCATCGCGAGAGCGGCGGGCGGCGGCAGAAGGCCGGACCCGAACGATCCCACCAAGTTCATCATCGACAGTCACCCTGCTCCTTATACGCGCAAAGTGGCGGTGTACGTGCCAAAACAGTATGTCGCGGGAACGGTTGCGCCGTTCATTGTGGGCGCGGACGGGCCGGATAAGCCGCTGTTTACGGCGCTCGACAACTTGATCGCGGAAAAGAAGGTACCGGTGATGATCGCGATCTCGATCGCAAACGGCAGCGGAGATGCGCAGGGAAGCGAACGTGGGCTCGAGTACGACACGATGTCGGGATTGTACGCGGAGTTCGTCGAAAAAGAGGTGCTTCCGCGGGTGGAAAAAGAGGCAAACGTCAAGTTGACAAAGAACCCGGACGGACGCGCGACGATGGGCGGAAGCTCGGGCGGGTCGGCGGCGCTGGAGATGGCATGGTATCACACCGACTTATATCATCGGGTACTGACTTACTCGGGCACGTATGTGAATCAGCAGTGGCCGGCGAACGATGAGACGCCGCACGGCGCGTGGGAGTTTCATGAACGCTTGATTCCGAACTCGAAGGTGAAGCCGATTCGGATTTGGATGGAGGTAGGGGACCGGGACAACTTCGGCCGGGCGGATGGATATCACGACTGGGTGCTGGCGAACGAGAATATGGCGAAAGTACTGGCGGCGAAGGGATACCACTATCAGTTCATATTCGCAAAGAATGCGGGCCATACGGACCGCGCCGTGAAGGCGCAGACGCTGCCGGAGGCGCTGGAATGGGTGTGGCGCGGGTATCGCGCGAAATAGGGCGTGCTTAGCCCAGCCGCTCGTAGACTTGCGACATCTCGTGGAGACGGCTGGCTAGCTCCGGCGTAAGGGCGCCGGGTTTCATTCGCCAACGCCAGTTTCCGCTGGCTACGGCAGGGGTGTTCATACGCGCTTCGCTGCCGAGGCCTAAGATATCCTGCGCCGGGAATAGAACTGTATCGGCGACGGAGGCCATTAGAGCGCGAATGAGCATCCAGTTCATCGCGGCGCCATCGGTGGCGAGATATTGGCGGGCGTGGGTTTTCTCTTCGGCGATGTCTTCCGCGCTACGCGTGCTGTCGCCGCCCTCGCTTTGCCACCAACCCATTACGGTGTCATTGTCATGCGTGCCGCTATAGGCAACCAGATTGTGGACGTAGTTGTGGGGCTTGAAGCTGCGGGCCTGGTCGTCTTTGCCGAACGCGAATTGCAGAATCGCCATTCCGGGGAAGCCAAATTCGTTGCGCAGGGCCTCGACTTCCGGGGTGATGACGCCCAGGTTTTCGGCGACTACGGGGAGCTTGCCCAGGCCGGCTTCGAGAGCATGGAATAGATCGGCGCCGGGGCCTTTGATCCACTGGCCGTGTTCGGCGGTGGGCTCGCCGGCGGGGACGGCCCAATAGGCTTCGAAGCCGCGGAAGTGATCGATGCGTACGAGGTCGAACATGGCGAGTGCGGCGCGCATGCGCTCGATCCACCAGCGATAGCCTGCCTCCTTCATCTCGTCCCAACGGTAGAGAGGGTTGCCCCAAAGTTGTCCCGTGGCGCTGAAGTAATCGGGCGGGACGCCGGATACGGCGGTGGTGTCAAAGAGTTCGGGGCGTTCCCACACGTCGGCGCTGTCTCCGGCAACGTAGATGGGAAGATCGCCCATCATGCGGATGCCGAGATTTGCGCAGTAGGCTTTCAAGGCGCACCATTGCTCGAAGAATTGGAATTGTACGAACTGGTGATACTTCATCTCCGTGGGGTTGGGCTGGATTGATTTGTCCCATTCGGTCCACATGCGGCCGCCATTCGCTTCTTTGAGCGCCATGAAGCGGGCGAACGCCGGCAGCCAAGCGGTGTGGCGGTGGACAAATGTTGAAAACGCTTCGTGATCGGCGGGCAGCGAATGCGTGCGGAAACGGTCAAATGCTTTGTGCAATAGGATGGTCTTCCAGTGGATTACGCGCTCGAAATCGACCGATACTTCGGAGAAGGACGGCGCGCCGGTGAGATCGGCCGGCTCAAGCCAACCCCGCTCGGCAAGGAGATCCGGGCTGATCAGGAGCGGATTTCCAGCAAAGGCGGAGAAAAGCTGATACGGGGATTCACCGTATCCTACGGGGCCTAAAGGCAGAACCTGCCAGATGCGCTGGCCGGCGGCGGCTAGCCAGTCCGCAAACCGGTAGGCCTCGGGGCCGAGATCACCGATACCGTATCGTCCCGGTAGCGAGGTGGGGTGGAGGAGAATGCCGCTGGCGCGAGAGGTCACAACTAATTTTGCGAGAAATGCCTGCGCGAACGCACTACTCCTCTAGAGAGATATGCGAACCGCCATACTTTTCGCTATGGGCGGGCTGATTTGGGCGCAAACGCCCAATCCGATCCCCGACCCAGCCTATGCTCCGCTTTCGCGAGCTTACGAGGCGTTGCGCGTGCGCGCTTATGAGCCGGCGATCGCCGATTTTATGAAAGCGATCGAGGCGGCGCCGAAGCGCGCCTCGATCCGTAAAGATTTGGCCTATACCTATCTGAAGATCGGCGAGAACATTCTTGCGCGCGATCAGTTTCGCGAGGCGATGACCATCGACCCCGGCGGACACGCAGGTCGCGATGGAGTACGCCTTTCTCTGCTATGAAACCAAGGAGCAGGCGGAGGCGCGGCGGATCTTCGACCGCATCCGCAAGACAGGTAATGCGACGGCGGAGAAGGCGTTTCAGAATATCGATGCGCCGCTGGCGGCGGGGATCGAGCGATGGAAAGGCGCCATCTCGATGGGCGCGGACAATTTCAGCGCGCATTTCGAGCTAGCGACGCTGGCCGAACAGCGCGACGAGTTGGCATTGGCGGCTGAGCATTACGAGAAAGCCTGGCGCCTGCTGCCGGACCGGCGTTCGGTATTGGTGGATTTAGGTCGAGTGTTGAAGGCCGCGGGGGAGGGGGAACGCGCCAATGCGGCGCTGCTCGCGGCCTCGCGGGGCGGGGAGACGCGGGCGGCGGAGATGGCGCGGGAGTTGTTGCCGCAGCGATATCCGTATGTCTCCGAGTTCCAGCACGCGTTGGAACTGGATCCGAAGAACGTCGAACTGCGCCGCGAGCTTGGATTCCTGCTGTTGCAAATGGGCCGGGCGGGTGACGCGGAGCGCGAGTTCCGCGCGCTGGCGGAACCGCCGCCGGGGGATCTGCTTTCCGTTACGCAGCTTGGACTGCTGCTCTACAGCCGCGGCGCGCGCGCGGAGGCAACGCCGCTTTTCCAGCGTGTGCTCGATTCGAACGATGAGGATCTTTCGAACCGTGTGCGCGAAGTGCTGCACCTGCCACTGAAGATCGTTGTCGCAGGGCCATCGCATGGAGGGGGGCAATCGGAAGGCGACGCCAAGGCAATGGCGGAACGCAGCCTGCAAGCCGGCTACATGAAAGACGCGCTGCACTATTTCGAAATGGCCCACGAGCAGGACCCGGGAGATTACTCGGTGATGTTGAAGCTCGGTTGGGCGAATAATATTTTGCATCGCGATGCGCTGGCGTTCCACTGGTTCGACCTGGCGCGGCGGAGTCCCGATTCGAAGGTCGCGGCTGAAGCGGCGCACGCGCGCGATAACCTCCGTCCGTCGGTGGAATTGTTCCGCACGACGGCTTGGTTTTATCCGCTGTTCTCAACGCGTTGGCATGACCAGTTCGGCTATGCGCAGGTGAAGACGGAGTTGCGATCGCGATTGCCCATCAAGCCTTATGTGAGCGTGCGGTTTGTGGGCGACTCGCGACAAACGATCGGTACATCGAGCGCGGGCGCGGCGCCGCAGTATCTTTCAGAAAGCTCATTTATTGTGGCCGCGGGGGTGCGGACGGAGACATGGCACGGGGCCACGGGATGGTTCGAGGCGGGATCGGCGATGAGCTATATCACTGGGCACATGCTGCCGGATTATCGCGGCGGAATCAGCGCGGCGCGAGGCACAGGGAAGACGCTCGGGAGTGAATCGCCGGGGGCATTTGCGGATACGACGCTGGACGCGATTTTCGTCAGCCGGTTTGGCAACGATTCGCTACTGTACTCGCAGTCGCGATTCGGGTACACGTTGGGGCCGCGCGCGCTACGCGTGCAGGTTTACTGCAATGCCAATGCCACGGTGGATACGCAGCGGCAGTATTGGGCGAATTTTCTGGAGACGGGACCCGGGGTGCGGTTCACGGCGGCGGCGATGCCCACGGGGATGTTCGTGACGGTGAACCTGTTGCGAGGGGCTTATCTGATCAATCAGGGAAATCCGCGAGGACCGAATTTTAACGATCTGCGAGTGGGGGTTTGGTATGCGTTTACGCGGTGAGGTTTGGCGCCATAACGGAGAATGCGCGCCTTCGGCGCGTGGACACGCTTGCGTGCGTAGACCGCAGGCCGGGAGGCCTATTCCACTGTGCGACAGGTTGGCTGCCTGGGGCGCTGGCGTGACGGCGAAGCTCCTTCTGTTGTTCTTGCCGATTGGCGTTTCGGCGGGAGAGTTGCCCTACTTTAACGTTCTGGCGCGCGACGCGGGGTCGTGGCCGCAGATTTTTGCCTCAATCGGATTTCAGCAGCACGCGGATGCGCACGTTTTTGTCGCGCGCTCAGGCTCCGCAGCCACATCCGATTGGCCGGGGCGCCTTGAGAAGGGCGCCTTTCTCGTGCTGGAAGGCGAATCCCCGCTGGCGGAATCGTTGGGTTTCAAGCGCGGCAAAGGCACTGTCCACACTACGAGTTTGCAGGACGTGCATCGTCCGACGCTGCCGATCATTTGGGAAAAGGCGCTTGAGCTACCGGTAATGGATCTGCCCACGGGCGCTACCGTTTTCGCGCGGGAACGGTGGACGGGCGCGGCGATGACGGCCGGCGTCAGGCGCGGGGCAGGCGCGGTGCTGTGGGTTGCGGCGGCGCCGGGGGAGCGCGGGTACGAGCGGTTTCCGTATATCCTCGAGGCGCTCACCGATCTCGGGCTGGAAGCGCCATTTCAGGCATCGAGGCTATGGGCGTTCTTCGATTCGTCATATCGCTCGCGCGTAGATCTGGATTATTTTGCGGAGCGCTGGCGCAAATCGGGCATCGCAGCGCTGCATGTGGCGGCGTGGCACTTCTACGAACCGCGATGCGGAGCGCGACGAATATCTGCGAAAGCTTATCGCGGCTTGCCACCGCGAAGGGATTCTGGTCTACGCGTGGCTCGAACTGCCGCATGTGAGCGAGAAGTTCTGGGACGACCATCCGGAGTGGCGCGAAAAGACGGCCGTTTTGCAGGACGCGCAGCTCGACTGGCGTAAGCTGATGAATCTGACGAATCGCGATTGTTTCCGCGCTGCGTCGGCCGGCGTAAAGGAATTGATTTCGAACGTTTCGCGTGGGATGGCGTCAACCTTGCCGAGTTGTACTTCGAATCGTTCGAAGGCATGGGCAATCCGTCGCGCTTCACGCCGATGAATGACGACGTGCGGGCTGAGTTTCAAAGGAGTGCGGGATTCGACCCCATCGAGCTATTCGGCGCACGCAAGGACGACGTCTCGCGCAGAGCGTTTCTCGATTTTCGCGCGGACCTCGCGCGGCGGATGCAGCAGGAATGGCTCGGGCGAGTTGGAAGGGCTGCGGGCGCGGAAGCCGGATCTCGACCTGGTGCTGACGCACGTCGACGACCGGTTCGACGCCGGGATGCGGGATGCCATTGGCGCGGATGCGGCGCGCGTTCTGCCGCTGCTAGATAGCCATGCGTTTACATTTCTGATCGAGGATCCGGCAACGGTTTGGAATCTGGGAGCGCAGCGGTATCAGGCGATCGCCGAGAAGTACCGACCGCTGACGCCGCATCGCGAGCGGCTGGCAGTCGATATCAATATCGTGGACCGCTATCAAGATGTATATCCAACTAAACAACAGACGGGGACGGAATTGTTTGAGCTGGTCCACAACGCCGCGGCGAATTTCTCGCGCGTGGCGCTGTACTTCGAGAATTCGCTGCTCACGCCGGATCTACCATTGCTGCCATCGGCTTCGGCCGCGGTGACACGCATCGAGCGCACGGGCGCGAAGCTTTCGATCGACTCGCCAAGCGGGGTAGGCGTTCCGTGGATTGGGGGGGCGATGGTGGATGGGCGGCTCTGGCCGGCCGACGACGATACGACCGTCTGGCTGCCAGCGGGAGCGCATACCGTGGAACCGGCGAATGGGCACGCCCCTGCGCGGCTGCTGCGGTTGAACGGCGAGTTGCGCTCGGCGCGCGCGCTGCCGGGCGGCCCGATCGAGTTTTCGTATCGAAGCGATGCGCACGCGATCGCGGTCTTCGACCGCCAGCCGCGGCAAACATTGGTGGATGGCGCAGCGTTCGCGGCGGAATCGGCGGGTCCGAAGACGCTGCTGCTGCCCAGGGGTGAACACGCGGTGACAATTAGCTTCGACTGAGCGATATCCTCGCGCACGAGACGTTCTCCCATTTTGGCTTCTCTGTCGGCCTTCGGAGGATTCGCAGCAGCGCGTCTCAAGCCGGCGTGCTGGAAATGCGTGATAGGATGGCGGATGTCTCATGACGGATGTGGCGTTACAGCCCGGCACGCCAGAAATCCCCGATAAACTGTACTTCAAGATCGGTGAAGTAAGCGAATTGTTGGGCGTTGAGCCGTACGTTCTTCGCTATTGGGAGACCGAGTTTGCGGTGCTTTCGCCCAAAAAGTCGGGCACGGGTCACCGGCTTTACCGCCGTAAGGATGTGGAGTTGCTACTTCGCATCAAGCACCTGCTTTACGAGAAGAAATTCACCATTGAGGGCGCGCGGCAACTGCTGCACGAGTCGCGGAGTTCGAAGACGCGGGCGCCCAAAACCGCGCAGCGGGATCTTTTCGCGAACGATCCATTGCCGGAGATTCGACGGGAACTGGCGGGAATCCTGGAAATCTTGAAGTAACCCAAGCGCCAGCGGGCGGTCATTTGCGGATGGGCAAGGGAAGCGGGGACTTCTGCTGTTCGGGCAGTGGCGCTACGGGCGTCGTCATGCGCGGCGGTTGGTAATTTCCGAAATTAAGATCGGAATCGGTGAAAGTCACCGGGCGATCCAGGATCATTTCGACCGTACTGCCCTTCGCTAAGATGGCGTCCGGGCCGCGAGAAACCAGCACGGCGATGATGCCAGCCGCTGCGCCGACTCCCGCCCCGATCCCGAGACCCATTCCGGCATGGGATGCGACGGCGCCGGCGATTCCGCCGACCGAGGCGCCGGTGGCGGTGGTTTCGGCGACCGTTTGCAGGTCGCCAGCCTTATTGCCCTCACTGACGACTTTGCCTTCTTCGCGGTCGAGCTTGCCGCTGGAAGACGCGTCCATGGTACCCATCCGGGAAGTAAAGTCGCGCGTGACACCATTCGGGAGGGTTAGTGTATCGAAACGTACATACAATTCGCCGCGGCCTTTAACGCGACCGGGCTTTTTAATTTCGGTGACAGTACCGGCCACGTAGCTGCCAACAGGAATGACGATTCGACCGCGCGAAAGGATGGGAAATGCGCTCTCGAGATAGACTCGATCACCTTCCTGCGAATGTTTTGTGCTGATACTGTTGATGAGGCTGAGGGGAATCTTCACACCCGCGTCTACCGTATACGGTTGTGGTGCGACCGAAATTGTGGCCGGAGCTGGTTCCTGCGCGGCAAGTATTTCGATAGCCCCGAGGCCGAGCAAGATTAGCAATTGGACGCGCATTACACACCCCTACAGTATTTAGTCTAAATAATTTAACGCGTCAATCGGCGAAAAGGTTGCTGCCTGCTTTGCTATTTCTTTCTTTCTATTGTTCGCCGACGATTGCGGCGTAAATACGGTCGAGATCCTCGGACGAATAGTAGTCTATCTCGATCCGGCCTTTTTGCTTGGCCTTTTCTACTATGCGGACTTTCGTGCCTAGAACTCTTTCCAGCTCCTGGATCGCCGCTTTGACATTGGGGTCGGTTTCAATCTCGTCGACGCTTTTCGGATTGCGGCTCTCAAGCATCTTTTGCGTCGTACGCTCCATCTCGCGGACCGACCATCCGCGGGCGACAGCACGCTCGGCTACTTCGCGTTGCATTTCGGGAGTCGGAAGCGACAGGAGGCAACGGGCGTGCCCGGCGGAAAGGCGACGTTCGGCGACAAGTTGCTGAAGATCCGCGGGAAGCTGCAGCAGGCGGACGGAGTTAACAACGGTCGTGCGATCTTTGCCGGTGCGGTGGCCGATATCCTCCGGGGAAAGATCGAGTTCCGTGGCCATGCGTTGGAAAGCGACGGCGGTTTCGATGGGGTTCAGATCCTCCCGTTGAATATTCTCGATCAAGCGTGATTTCGAGAAGATGGTCGTCAGGGATGTCCTGAACTGACGACGGGAACTTGGGATAGACCGGCGAGCTTAGCGGCGCGCCAGCGGCGCTCGCCCGCGACCAACTGGAACCGGTCACCGGCTTTACGGACGACCAGGGGCTGAATGATGCCGTTAGAGCGAATGGATTGCGCCAGTTCCGCCAAGCTTCTCTTGCTGGAACAGCCGGCGCGGCTGGAGCGGATTCGGGTCGATAAGGTCGATGGCAATTGCGCTCGTTGGCTCTGGAGCGGCAGTGCGCACCTCCGGGGGCACGGGATGGTGACTTCTCGACGGTAGGAGCGAGCCGAGGCCTTTACCGAGGACGCGACGCGTGTTTTCTGGTTTGCTCACGATCCAGAATCTCCTTTGCCAATTGAATGTAGCTCTCTGCGCCTTTCGAGCGCGGGTCATAAGCAAGAATTGGTTTGCCGAAGCTTGGCGCCTCGGCTAGCTTGACGCTGCGCGGAATAATGGTTTTGAAAACCTCGTCTTGGAAGAATTCGCGGAGGTCGGCGGCAACCTGGCGGGTTAAGTTCGTGCGGTCATCGTACATCGTGAGGAGAATACCAGCAATTGCGAGGGGATGATTAAAGGATTCCCGAATTCGGTCGATCGTATCCATGAGTTCGGAAATTCCTTCGAGGGCGAAGAACTCGCACTGAATCGGGACCACAACGGCATCGGCGGCCATGAGTGCGTTGAGCGTGAGAAGATCCAACGCCGGGGGACAATCAATGATGACGAAGTCAAATTGATCCCGTATATTAGCTAACCGCTGGCGGAGGCGGAGTTCGCGATCGGGCTGATCGACCAGTTCAAGATTGGCGCCAGCGAGGTTTTTGTCGGCTGGTATGAGCGAAACGCCCTCGAAGCTTGTGGCTACGACCGTGTCGGCAGGCGCGACTTCAGCGAGGAGGAGGTCGTATGTGCTTGGGCGGTCGTGATCTTTACCGACCCCCAACCCGCTGGTGGCATTGCCTTGGGGATCGTTATCCACAACCAAGATGCGCAGGTCATTGGCAGCTAACGAAGCCGCGAGATTTATGGCGGTGGTCGTTTTGCCTACGCCGCCTTTTTGATTGGTGGTCGCGAAAACTCGGCTCAAGGGGCTATGCTAACACTCCTCCGTCGTTTCACGTGAAACTTCCAGACTTTCGTTTCACGTGGAACATTACATTAGCCTTGCATCCCCAGTCGCAAGAACCGTGATCTTCCTCCAGGCACCGCGATTGCAGTCTTCCACTGCCAACCCCACGTTAAGGGAGGCTCCTCGACGCCCGTCAACAGTGCAACGTTCGGAGCCAAGGCGCGCACAGCCTCGGATAGGTCTTCATAACTCACTGCGCGCGAAACGACCCAATCGCAAACGCCTTCGACCTCTTCCGCCCTCTTCGCGAGGACCCTCACGTTAGATACACCCCGAGAAGCCTCCTTAAGAAAGACGGCCTTCCGCTGGTGGGACTCAATTAACGTCACCTCGCAATCCTGACGCAAAACAGCCACCGGAAAGCCTGGGAAGCCGGCACCTGACCCTATGTCAGCTATTTTCAGGCTCTGCGCCGGCAGATGCGCACCTAGAAAAAGCGATTCCATATAATGCCGGCCTACCGCTTCCGCGAGATCTGTCACTTTGGTCAGATTGAGCGTCTTGTTCCAGCGCACCATCAGGTTGAAGTGCGCCTCCAACGCTGTGATTTGAGACGCCGAGAGATCGACGATGCCAGCCACCTGCTGCCGGAGCAACTCAGCGAACACGGGCAACACTCAGGTACACATCGAGAATTGCTATAGCTGCGGGCGTCACACCGGGAATGCGTCGCCGCCTGCCCGAGCGTCGCAGGCCGTACCCGTTCCAGCTTGTCTTGGACCTCGCGCGACAGGCCGGGAATTCCGCCAAAACCGAAATCGCCAGGGATCGGACGCCGCTCCGAATCTTTCAACCGTTCGATCTGGCGTTTTGCTGGCCGATGTAGCCGCTGTACTTCGTCTCTGTCTCGACGGTGGTCGTAACCCCATGCAGCGGCTCTTCTCCCAACGCCTCCTGGACCCACGGCGGCGATTTCCGAGATGGCCGCTTCCGGCCGCTTCAACCACTGACCGTACTTATGCCGCTCAAGCGCGGCTGCCAATTTTCCCTTCTGGCTTTGCTTCCGCTCGAACAGAGCCCACCGCTCATCCGTCACCAAGCCGATGCGCCGGCCGATCGGCGTCAGGCGCTCGTCCGCATTGTCGATGCGCAGATGCAGCCGGAATTCAGCGCGCGAGGTGAACATGCGATACGGCTCGTCGGCGCCCTTGGTGATCAGATCGTCGATCAGGATCCCGGTATAGCCCTCGGTCCGCCCAATCACCACCGGATCGCGTCCAATTACGGCGCACGCAGCATTCAGATCCCGGCGATCAAGCCCTGGCAGCCAGCCTCTTCGTAGCCCGACGTGCCGTTGATCTGACCGGCCAGAAACAGGCCCGCAATCGACTTCACTTCCAGGGTATGATGCAGTTCGCGCGGATCGATGGCGTCATATTCGATCGCGTAACCCGGCCGGATCATCTCGGCATTCTCCAGGCCTGGAATCGATGCGACCATCGCAGCCTGCACGTCGATCGGCATGCTGGTCGACATGCCGTTCACGTAAACCTCGTTGGTATCGAGGCCTTCCGGCTCCAGAAAAATCTGGTGACGAGCCTTGTCCGGGAACTTGACGAACTTATCTTCGATCGACGGGCAATAGCGCGGGCCGACGCCTTCGATCTGCCCGCTGTACAGCGGCGACCGCGGAATGGCCTCCTGCAGAACACGCCGGGTCTCCTCGGTCGTGTAGCCGATGTGGCACTGGATCTGCGGCCGGTCGATCTTCTCCGTCAGGAACGAGAATGGCGTCGGATCGGCATCGCCCGGCTGCGGCTCGAACTGCGCCCAGTCGATGGTCCGGCCGTCCAGCCGCGGCGGCGTGCCGGTCTTCAGGCGCGTCCAATTCAAGCCCAAGCGTTCGCAGCTGATCGCCGAGCAACTGCGACGGCGCCTCGCCGTTGCGCCCGCAGCTATACTTCGATCTCGCCGACGTGCGCCAGGCCATTGAGAAACGTTCCGGTCGTGACGACCACCGCGCCCGCAGCGATCGTCCGGCCGTCGCGCAGATGCACGCCCGTCACACGCCGCTCCTCGATGAACGCAGCGCCGCAACCTCGGCCTGCTTGATACGCAGGTTCGGCTCCTGCTCCAGGACCTCGCGCATGCGAACGCGGTACCGCTTCTTATCCATCTGCGCGCGCGGCGACCAGACCGCCGGGCCGCGGCTGGTGTTCAGCAGGCGGAACTGGATGCCGACGGCGTCGGCAACTTCGCCCATCACGCCGCCGAGGGCATCGATCTCGCGCACCAGGTGGCCCTTGGCGATGCCGCCGATGGCCGGATTGCAGGACATCTGCGCGATGAGATCGAGGTTCATCGTGACCATCGCGGTCTTGCAGACCCATCCGCGCGCAGGCCCGCGCGGCTTCGCAGCCGGCGTGGCCGGCGCCGATCACCACGACGTCGTAATTCTCGCGCATTGTTATGATTGTAGCGAAATGAAGATTCTGGTCATCGGAAGCGGCGGGCGCGAGCATGCGCTGTGTTGGAAACTGGCGCAATCGGCCGGCGTGGAGGTCTTCGCAACGCCTGGAAATCCGGGGATGGCGCAGGTGGCGACTTGTCTGCCGGCAAGAGGCGCTCGTTCCTGGAAGCGGCGGAGAGCTGTCGAGCCGACCTGACCGTGGTCGGTCCGGAGGCGCCGCTGGTAGACGGCGTCGTGGACGAGTTCCGCGCCGCTGGACGGCCATCGTCGGGCCGAACCGCGGCCGCAGCCCGACTGGAAGGCAGTAAGATTTTCGCAAAGGCTTTTTCGTGCAGAGCGGAATCCCCACCGCCGGGTTCGTGACCGTCGACAAACGCCAGCCGAAGCGCGCTCGGCGCTCGACCGATTCGGCTTCCCGGTGGTCCTGAAAGCCGACGGGCTGGCGGCGGGCAAAGGCGTCGTGATCGCGCAAGACCGCGCCGAGGCCGAGGCCGCGCTCGGACAACCTGAAGGGCCGCCTGGTGATCGAAGAGTTTCTACGCGGCGAAGAGGTAAGCTTCATCGCGCTGTGCGACGGGCGGGACGTGGTTCCCGCTGGCCCCTACGCAGGATCACAAAGCCGTCTTCGACGGCGATACCGGACCCGAACACGGGCGGCATGGGCGCCTATTGCGATTCGCGCATCCTGACCGATGCCCAGACGCAGCAGATCTGGACACGGTGATTCATCCAGCCGTCGACGCCACCAACTTCACCGGCTTTCTCTACGCCGGACTGATGATGACCGCCGACGGACCCAAGGTCCTCGAGTTCAACGTGCGCCTGGGCGATCCGGAGACGCAGCCGCTGATGCATCGCATGGCATCCGACTTTGTGCCGCTGCTGCTGGCCGCCGCTGAGGGAGGCTCGCGGGTGCGCGGATTGAGTGGCGGCGCGAGCCCAGCGTCTGCGTGGTGCTGGCGTCCGGCGGTTACCCGGGCGCTTTCGAAACGGAAAGCGCATTCGAGGGAATCGACGCCGCCGAGGCTACTGGCGCCACCGTGTTTCAAGCGGGGACCCGGCTGAGGCGCGGAAGGGCTCGAAACATCCGGCGGACGGGTACTCGGTGTAACGGCGCGCGGCGAGGATCTGAAAGCGGCGATCGCGCAATACTTACGCCGCGGTGAAAAAGATCCGATTCGACGGAATGCATTTCCGGAACGACATCGGGCGGAAGGGAATCTGCGCGCGCAGCTACAATAGGATGGACAGTGGGCACGTAGCTCAGTTGGATAGAGCGGCCGCCTCCTAAGCGACAGGTCGGCAGTTCGAATCTGCCCGTGCCTACCAAGGATTGAAGGCTCCCGCCAAGACCTAATTGTGCGCCTTCGGCGCATCGACAGGCCGGGAGGCCTATCGCGCTAACCAAACCCAATCGCCGCCAGCGCCGTCTAACAACCCGTCATGACCGCCACTCAGAACGTCCGCTATGCGTTACGCGCGTTTGCGAGAAATCCAGGATTTACAGTTGCCGCAGTGCTTTGTCTCATGCTTGGCATCGGGGCGACCACGGCAATTTTCAGCGTAGTCAACGCAGTAGTACTGCGCCCGCTGCCTTACGCGCACGCGGACCGGCTGGTGCGCGTTTTTACGGAATTCCCCACTTTTCCCAATGGCGGACTGCGGCATTTCTGGCTATCGCCGCCGGAGTATCTCGAGCTCAAGCGCGAAGCGAAGTCGTACGAAGATCTTGAAGGCTGGGTCAACGGCGGCGTCAATCTCGCGGGAGCGGCACAGCCTGTGCGTGCGCAGGCTTCATTTGTTACGGGTGGCTTGCTCTCGATGCTCGGCATGAATCCACTCATTGGCCGCCAACTCACGGTGACGGATGACGCGCCGAACGCGCCCGCCACGGCCGTGCTTTCTTTTGGGCTCTGGCAGCGCGCTTACGGCGGAGAGAGAAGCATCCTGGGGCGCGACATCCAACTCGATGGAAGGCCTTGCACAGTGGTGGGCGTGATGCCACCCTCTTTCGATTTCCCTCCCGGTGAAACGGACCCGGTGGAGCTTTGGACACCGCTTCAGATCGACCCGGCGCGACCTGGCGGCCGGGGTAGCCATTTTCTTTCCATCCTCGCCCGCCTGCATCAGGGCGTCACGCTCTCGCAGGCGCAAAGCGAGATGACACGCTACGCGGCGCAATCGTCTGCGACCACGGCCCCAGCGAACCATCCCTTCGACCCGAAGCGCCATCCCATCGTCCTTGCCGATTTTCAGGATGAAGTCGTCAAGGGCGTTCGGCCGGCGATGTTGGTCTTGCTTGGCGCCGTGGGTTTTGTGCTCCTCATCGCGTGCGTGAATGTAGCCAATTTGCTGTTGGCGCGCGCGGAAGGGCGGCGGAGGGAGATCGCGGTGCGCGCCGCCGTTGGCGCGGGCATGGGCAATCTGGTGTGGCAATTCATCACCGAAGGAGTGCTGCTCTCGTTCGCGGGCGGCGCGCTCGGTACTCTGCTGGCAATCGGAGGATTGCGCCTGCTCGCCGCTACAAACGCGGGCAGCATTCCCCGCGCCGGGGAAATCGACATCGATTGGCAGGTGCTGGCATTTACGCTATCGATCTCACTGTTGACCGGGATCGCATTCGGACTCGCGCCGCTCTTGCACCTGAAACTGGCCACGCTTGCGGAAACCCTTAAGGCGACGGCCGGTCGCAACTCGGGTGATGCCTCCACTCATGCGTTCCGCTTCGCACTAGTGACCAGTGAACTGGCGCTCGCAATGGTGCTGCTTGTCGGCGCAGGGCTGATGGTAAAGGCGTTCTGGAAGTTGCAGCAGGTGGATGCCGGGGTGCGGCCCGATCACGTCCTCACCATGCGCATCAATCTGCCACAGACCGCTTATGGCAATGTTGCCCGTGTCCGCAATTTTTGGGGCTCCCTGCTTGGCAACCTCGGCTCGCTGCCGGGCGTGGCCCATGCTTCGATGACCAACGGCCTGCCGCCCAACCGCCGCATAAACGCGAACGACACCCCTATCGAGGGCTTTGTCCCCGTGCCCAATGGACCGATGCAGAATATCGACTATTGGAATATTGTGAGTCCGAACTACCTCGATGCCGTCGGCGCGCGCTTGATCGAGGGACGAACCCTCAACGCCAACGATGGCGTCGACGCGCCAGCGGTCGTCGTGATCAACCAGACAATGGCGCGCGTGTTCTGGCCGCATGGCGCGCTCGGCCATCGCTTGCGCGTGGGCGGCGCGGACACGCCCTGGCGCACAATCGTCGGCGTAGTTGCGGACATCAAGAACGCCGGCGTTGACCGCCCCACGGGGACCGAGCTTTTTGTCCCGTATCAGCAATACCCATTCACGTTTTCGACCGCCTATCTCGCGATCCGCACGCAGGGCGACCCGATGGCGATGGTGAACGCAGTCCGCGCGCAGGTACAAGCGCTCGATCGCGCGCTGCCGGTATCGAGCGTGCGCTCGCTCGAGGATGTGTTAAGCGCCGACCGTTCGCGACCGCGCTTCCTGACGATGATCCTCACCTTGTTTTCTTCACTCTCGCTGGTCCTGGCGGCGCTGGGGATTTATGGAGTGATCTCTTATGCGGTCGCGCAACGGACCAGCGAAATCGGCATCCGCATGGCGTTGGGCGCGCAGACGGGAGATGTACTGCGCATGATCGGATCGACAGGGATGCGGCTTGCACTCGCCGGAACGACGGCGGGGGCAATCGGGGCGTTCGCGCTGACGCGATTCATGGATAGGATACTTTTCGGCGTGAGCGCGGTGGATGTGACTACGTTTTTATCGATGGCCGGGGTGCTAATCCTGGTAACGCTGCTCGCGTGCTATGTGCCCGCGCGACGAGCGAGCAAGGTGGATCCGTTGATCGCGCTGCGATACGACTGATACCCATTTGCGTCATAATACGTGGTAAGGTGCGACCGCCCCTTGCCATATTCTTCGTGTGCGCCGCAATCGCCAGCGCGCAAACTCCCGCTGGGCTCGAACTGTTTGAGAAAAACGCCCGGCCTCTGTTCGTTGAAAAATGCGAGGGCTGCCACAACGCAAAACTGAAGAGCGGCGGCTTCGACCTGAGCTCTCCGGCGGCCATTAAAGAAGCCGCATCGATGGGCATATTTGGCACGGCCGCCGAGCCCGAGAATAGCCCAATCATCAAGGCGCTCACCTATGAGGGTCAGATCAAGATGCCGCCGCAAGGTAAGTTGCCTGCTGAAACCGTCGCTGCCGTACGAGAGTGGGTGGCGGCGGGCGCGCCGATTCCGGTGGTGACGCCGCCGGCCGGTGATTCTTTAGCGGGGACGGGCGTCCGGCCGGTCGCTCTGCGCGGCGTGATCACTGACGCCGATAAGAACTTCTGGGCGTTCAAGCCGATTTCGCAAGCATCGCCGCCCGCACCTAAACAGAAGGACTGGGCGGCGAATCCAATCGACGCATTCATTCTTGCGAATTTGGAGAAGAACGGTTTGAAGCCGGCGCCGCCGGCCGATAAGACCACGCTGCTGCGCCGAGCCACTTTCGATTTGACCGGGCTTCCTCCTACCGAAAAAGAGCTGCAGGATTTCCTGGCGGACAGATCCCCTAACGCTTTCGAAAAGGTGGTGGACCGGCTGCTGGCTTCTCCACGTTACGGAGAACGATGGGGTCGCCACTGGCTCGATGTCATGCGGTACGCGGATTCCACCGGCAGCGACGAAGACCACCGATATCCGCATGCCTGGCGCTACCGCGATTACGTGGTGCAGGCCTTCAACGACGACATGCCGTACAACCAGTTCGTGCGCGAGCAACTGGCCGGCGACATATTGGCTGCCGATCCGAACTCGGCCGTAGGCTATCGCGGCATCGTGGCCACCGGTTTTCTTGCGCTTGGCAAAAAGGCGCTCGCGCAGAAAGACCTGCCACTGAAACGCTATGACGTGGTCGACGATCAGATCGATGTCACGTCGAAGGCGTTTCTCGGTCTTACCGTTGCTTGCGCGCGATGCCACGATCACAAGTTTGACCCGATCGCGACGAGAGATTACTACCAGTTGGCAGCCATCTTCGCGTCCACGCTGAGCTACGCCAATGGGGCGACCGGCGACCCGATCCAGACACCGCTCGCGGCCCCCGGCGAATTCGAAGCCTTCAGGAAACAATGGGGCGCTTACAACGCATTAGAGCGGCGCATTGCAGGGATCATGGACTTCGATAAGGACGCGCAAGAGCATCGCGATGCGGCGGAAAAAACGATTGCGAGCTCGATGCTGGCAGCTTACCGCGTGTACTCCAAAGGCGAACCCGTGGCCGATGTGGCCGCTTCCGCCAAGCTGGAGGAGAGACAGCTCGCACGCTGGGTGGAATACCTCAGAGCTGGCAAGGGTCCGGAACTGGCGAAATGGCGCGCGGCTACGGATGCGAACAGGAAGGACGTCGCCGCCGGGTATCAGGAAGACTTCCGCCGTAGCGCATATCAATACGATCAGGATCTGAGCTGGTGGAAGCAGGCGCAGGGCAGTTTTCCCAATGCCGGGAAGATCGCGGGACCACGTCCGCGGATGAGCGCGGAAAAGGATTCGTTCTTCGTTGCAACCTGGCAGGATGGTGGCCCGCTCCATCGATCAAAGGACGAGCAGATGGCTTCGCTCTCGCCTGAAAAGGCGACGCAAGCGCAGACGCTGATGGCGCAAGCCGCCGAGATGGAAAAGACCTTGCCCACAAAGGAAGTGCCGATGGCGTGCGCTGTCAAAGAGGGCACGCGGATGTTGCAATCGGTCTTCGTGCGCGGCGACTATCACAGCTCAGGCGACGCAGTGGAACCTACGGCGCCCTCGATCCTTCAACTTTACGCCCCGGCGCCCTTCGCTAAGACCACCAGCGGACGGCTGGAACTTGCCAATTGGATCGTAGACCCGCGCAATCCCCTTCCTTCGCGCGTGATGGCGAACCGGATCTGGCAAGGACACTTCGGCGACGGAATAGTGCGGACGCCCGATAACTACGGCCGTCTAGGCGAGCGGCCGAGTAATTCCGAGTTACTCGACTATCTGGCCAAGAGCTTCATGGAGAACGGCTGGTCCATCAAGAAGATGAACCGGATGATCATGCTCTCGAAGACTTACCAGATGGGCGCGGTCTACGACGAAGCCACGAAAGCAAAAGACCCCGAGAACCGCCTGCTCTCGCACTTTCCGCGGCAGCGCCTGAGCATCGAGGAGATCCGAGACGCTTATCTAGCGATGGGGGGCGATCTCGACCTGACAATGGGCGGCACGCTCGACCCCGGCGTGGGCACCGACGGCGAGACCAGCGCGGGACGCATCAGCATGAATCCAGAAAAGACCAACCGCCGCAGTATCTATCTGCCGCTGCGGCGATCTAACTTGCCGACGCTCTATACGCTGTTCGATTTCGGGGACGCCACGACGCCCGATGGACATCGCAGCTCGACGACGGTGGCGACGCAGGCGCTTTTCGTCATGAACAGCCCGCTGGTGATTCGCGAGGCGAAGAATATAGCCGATGCCGTGCTTCGGCAGGAGAAGCAAGACAAGGGGCGGGTAGACGAGATTTATTTGCGCGTGCTCGACCGGCGTCCGGATGCGAGTGAGATCGATCAGGGGCTGAGTTACCTGACTAGCTTGCGGCATAAGTGGAACGACATTGACGAAGAGAAGGCGTGGGCCAGCTTGACTCACGCGCTGATGGCTTCGAACGAATTCATGTTTGTGTATTAGAAGGTCACAAGATGGACATACGCTCGTATTTGACCAAGCCTCCCAAGAATTCGCAGCTTTCGCGCCGCGGCATGCTGCGCGCGGCCGGCTGCGGTTTCGGATTCATGGGGTTGCAGTCATTGATGGCCGACATCGCTCGCGCCGAAGCCTCGGCGGATCCTCTGGCGCCCAAGTCGCCGATGTTTCCGGCGCGGGCGAAGCGCGTCATATTCCTGTTCATGCATGGCGGACCGTCGTCGATCGACACCTTCGACCCGAAGCCCTATCTGGACGCGAACGATGGCAAGCCGCTGCCGATCAAGCAGCCGCTTTCGTTTTCGGGCAAGACTGGTGGGTTGATGAAATCGCCCTGGCAGTTCAGGAACTGCGGGCAGAGCGGGTTGCCGATCAGTAGTCTCTTTCCGAAGATACGTGAGTGCGCCGACGATCTGTGTGTGGTGCGATCGATGGTCGGCGAGGGCGTGGATCATGGCGCGGCTTTGCTGCAAACGTTCACGGGCACATTCACCTTCACCCGGCCCAGCGTGGGTTCCTGGGTGCTTTATGGGCTCGGCTCCCAAAACCGCAACCTTCCTGGCTACATCACAATCAAGCCGGCGCTGGCGCACGGTGGCGCGAAGAACTGGGCGTCGGGTTTCCTGCCGGGCTCGGTACAAGGTACGGCGATCGGCAATGCCGGCATGCAGGTGAGCGAGATACAGAAGGAGCCGATCGAGTATCTCGTCAACCCGGGGCTCACACGCGAACAGCAGCGGTATGAGCTCGACATGATCCAGGCGATCAACCGGAAACACCAGGAACTCTGGAAGCAGGACGATGAACTCGAGACGCGCATACAGTCGTTCGAGATGGGTTTCCGTATGCAGGCGGAGGCGGCAAAGGTGTTCAACGTATCTGGAGAATCGGAGGAGACTAAGAAGCTCTACGGCCTGGACGAGCCGAAGACCGCCGATTTCGGCTGGCAGTGCCTGCTGGCGCGGCGTCTGGCCGAGGCTGACGTCCGCTTCATTCAGTGCACGCACAGTTACAAGTGGGATCAGCATTCCGATCTCTTTGAGAAGCACAACGAAAACGCTGCGGAAGTAGATAAGCCGATCGCCGGGTTGTTGAAGGATCTGAAGGCGCGCGGACTATTGAAAGACACGCTCGTTATCTGGAGCGGCGAATTCGGCCGCACGCCGGTGTCGGAGAGCGGCAACGGGCGCGACCACAACCCCTATGGCTATTCGCTGTTCATGGCAGGCGGCGGGGTGAAGGCCGGATTCGCGTATGGCGCAACAGACGAACTTGGGTATCATGCGGCGGAAAACCGGATGCACATCCATGACTTCCACGCGACGGTGCTGGCGCTGCTGGGGTTGGATCACTTGAAGCTGACGTATCGTTATTCGGGGCGCGATTTCCGGCTGACGGATACGGCGGGGAATGTGCACGACGGGATATTTGCGTAGGGGCTAAACCGGAAGCCACACCGTGATTTACGGAAGAGGCCAACGGCTTGGCAAGCTTTCCAGGTCAGCCAGATATTTCGCACGCCCGCTCGCAGCCTTGTTCTCCCGCAGACCAGGCAGGCTGATGACGGGAACCAGCAACTCCTCGATCTGAATCAGTTCCTTTTCGGCATGACACAATCCGAAATGAACTCCCGAGATTGAGGTGAGAATCTCGATGCAAATAGGCGGAACCCCCATGCGAACGACATTGTCTGGTTCGAGGAATAGATTAGCCGTCAGTCCCGCGGCGCCAAACCCAAACTCGCGAAGAGCGCGCTCAATCTTGCAGGCGTTCTCTGCGGTGCCGTTGATCCAAATATCGAGATCGTTGGTGGCTCGGATGTGGCCCTAGACGCCAACGGCGTATCCGCCAATCAGTAGATATTCAACGTGGTTCGAGTTGAGCAACTTCAAGAACTCTTTGAAGTCCCTCGCTAGCTGCTAGCACCCTAGCGGAATGGATTTATGATTTCGGGTCCGGATTCAACGGTGCCGCCCGGGAGATCTTCTGAGTAGAGCGTTTCCACGCCGCAATCGACGCAGGCTGCGATGATCATTGCATCCCAGAACGAAACGCCATTATCTTGATGCAGTGGTTGAGCATAGCTGAGAACCCTTGGCGATGGCAGGACGAAATGCAATACGTCCATGAATTCGCGCAATCGCGCCCAGGCGTGTGAGGGCGCAAAACCTTGTGAAGCCAACTTTCGGGACGCTGCCACGAATTCGACGGCAACTTGCCACAGCAGTACGCCATCTTCGGAGCTCTCGATCAGTTCGAATGCACGCTTTTGCCTGCGCGGGTCGCCGCGATCGCAACTGTAGATAAGAATATTCGTATCAAATGCGGTCATGGAGTTCATCGCGGCTGGGCAGGCTCCCGGAACTGGAGAAGTCCATCTGCGCTATACCCGCACGCAAGCGCTCCAGCGCGAGCCGCCGATTCTCCGAAAAGAGTTCTTTGCGTTCGATGATCAGCGTGACACGCTCGGATTCATGCAATGAAATCTCGCTCAAGGGCTTCAAGACCCCATCGCTATAGATCGCATCCGTTACTTGGCTATCCATCCTAAACTCCGCCTCTTAGCTTACATCTGCGCGAGGGCAACTGCACATGTGATCCCAGCGGTCGTGTAGTGCGCAGCCTGGGGTATAATCCATAACGCTAACGGTCTCGGGACCCAGGCCAACGGGAAGGCCTCTTAGCGTGAAACCATATTGCGCGTGGATAACTCTGGCCGGCAGCGGCCTTCTGGCGGCTGCCAACTGGCCGCAGGCTGCCGGGCCCGATGGAAACTGGCGCGTTCACACTGCCGATGCACCCACTGCGTGGAGCGTTTCGTTAAACCAGAACATTCTCTGGCGCACTCTTCTGCCCAACGGAGGGCAGAGCGGGATCGCCGTGTGGGGCGACCGACTTTTTCTAACAACGTTCGACGAATATCGCGATGGCGATCCGAAGTTCAGCGCAACGATCCTCGGCCACTGCCTGGACGCGCACACGGGCAAGTTGCTATGGAGCGTCAAGCTCGAAGGCTCCGTAAAGAGCCCCTTGATGTATGCCTATAGTGACTCCACCTCTCCCACGCCCGCCACCGATGGAACATACGTCTATTTCTTCAACTCGAGCGGCGAGATGGGCGCTTGGGATTTCACGGGTAAGGAAATCTGGCGGCGTAAGTACACGCCTTGGGGTGAACCCTATCCATTCAATAAGCAACATGAGCCGATTCTCTTCGGCGATACGATCCTGAACGTCGAGCCGCTCGATGGCAATACGGCAGAAAAGCGCGGATGGAACTATCTGCGCGGCATCGACAAGCGCACGGGAAAAACGCAGTGGATCGCCGAGGACGGGACAACTACCTACACCACCTCGGTATTCGGCAAAACCGCTGACGGAAAACCGGCTGTGCTCACTGCGCGCGGCGGGTGGCACGATGTCCCGGAGCGTCCCGTGGGGTTGTCGCTGCTGAGCCTTTCGCCTGGTGAAGGGGGGAAGGCGCTGTGGCGGTTTATCGCGCCGACGGATCAGAGTGGAAAGCCGTTGGCCGAACCGGGATCGCTCGCGGCGCCCACGTGGCAGGCGCTCTACACCATGCATTGGGATCAGCGGTACGCATATTGGTTCAAGTTGAACCCCGAGGAATCGCACCTGGTGCTCGACGCCAAAACCGGCAAGCTACTACGCGAACAGTCGCTGATTCGCAATGTGGATTACCGGCAGTGGGATCCGGCGCGCGCCGCGTACATTGTTCACACAGGCGTCAACCTCCGCGAGATGACGGAGCTTTCGCCGCGCAACCAGCTCGCGCCCGGGGAAGTGATTCGCGTTATGCCGGCATGGCACTGCAATATCGCGATCGATGGCTACCATTACTTCATGACTACCGTCGGACACCGGCGCAACAACGCGCCTCCCAAGGGCCGCGCGGGGCCCTCGCATTGCATCGCGCGCGTGAATGTGGAGACCGGCAAAGTGGAGTATCTCGAAATGCCGGTTACTGTGATTAGGCAGCCCGGCGTTGCGGAGAAGCGCGTGTATGGCGTGGCGGTGAAGACCAGCACGGTGAATTCGAGCGGGCAGGATGTCGGCGCGGAAGACCGCTCGCGCACGGACGGTTGGGAGATCCCAGCTTTCTGGGGCAGCCCGATCGCGATCAATGACAACGTCTACTTCACGACCATGCCGGGCATTACTTACGTGGTGAACGCAAAGGCCAAAGTGCTCGACGAGCGCGCCATCGTAGCGATCAATGACCTTGGGCCCTCGGGCGACACTTGGACGTTCAACACCCCCAGCTTCTCCGATGGCGTCCTCTACCACCGTACTCTGAAAGAAGCCATTGCTATCGGCCGGAAAACTCAATGACCATCGACGCACATCACCATCTGTGGAAGTACAGCGCCGCGGAATACGGCTGGATCACGCCGGAGATGAAAGTCATCCGCCGCGACTTTCTGCCCGAGGATCTGGAAACGCTGATGCATCATTTCGGCATCGAGGGAACCGTCGCGGTACAGGCCCGGCAAACCTTGGAAGAGACGACATGGTTGCTAGGGCTGGCGGAAAAGCATCCGCTCATTCGCGGCGTGGTGGGATGGGTTCCACTGACGGAAGGCGCGGGCGTGAAGCGAAGTCTCGAGCGGTTTGCGGGAAACAAGCGGCTCCGCGGCGTGCGGCACGTGGTGCAGGACGAAGCCGACCCCCGCTACATTTTGCGCAAGGACTTCAACGAAGGCGTGAGCGCGCTCCACGAGTTCGGCCTCCGCTACGACATCCTGATATTCGAACGGCATCTGCCCGCCGCTATCGAATTCGTCGACCGGCATCCCAACCAGACCTTCATCCTGGACCACATCGCTAAGCCGCGCATCAAGGACAAGATCATCTCCCCCTGGGACCGCAACATGCGCGAACTCGCGAAACGGCAGAACGTCTACTGCAAGCTTTCCGGCATGGTCACCGAAGCCGACCCTCAACATTGGACGCCCGAGGGCCTTCAACCATACATCGATGTCGTGCTTGGGGCCTTCGGACCACGGCGCGTGATGTACGGGTCGGATTGGCCAGTGATGCTGCTGGCGGGCGATTACGAGCGGTGGTACCGTACGGTAAAGCTCGCCATCGCTAAGCTGTCGCCGACCGAGCAGGATCGGATCATGGGTGGAACCGCCGCTGAAGCGTATGGAATTTGAGGCGGCGCAACCGCAACGTTATCCTTGAACCATGAGGGCGTATGGGAAGGCATTATTCGCCCTCCTGTCAGCGACGGCCTGGGCGCAAGATCCCAAAGACTTAGTGCGCCGTTCCATCGCGCAGGATCAACTCGGCTGGGTGCGCATGCAGGATTACACCTGGCAGGCGAACTCGGTGGAACGGCATTTCGATTCCCATGGCAAGGTGGAATCGACCAAGCGCGAAGGCTGGGAAACGCTAATTCTCGATGGCGAACCGTACCGCCGCATGCTGGAACGCGATGGCAAGCCTTTGAGCGCGGAGCAGCAGCGTGACGAGCAGGTGAAACTCGATCGCGAGACTCATAAGCTCAAGAACCAAACCCCAGCCGAAAGGCAGAAGCGGATGGAGCAGGCGACAGAACGGCGCAAGCGCGAGTTCGCATTCCTCTCCGAAATACCCGATCTGTTCGACCTGAAGCTAGAGGGCGAGTCCACCGTGGATGGCCGGCCCGTGTGGGTGGTTTCCGGCGCGCCGCGGCCCGACGCGCAGCCCAAGACTCACGACGCCAACGTGCTGTTGAAGGTGCGCGGCCGCATGTGGATCGACAAGGCCACTTACCAATGGGCGAAAGTGGAAGCCGAGACCACCGCTACCATCTCCTGGGGCTTGTTTCTGGCGCGTCTCGCTCCCGGCGCCAAGATGATTTTCGAACAAACCGCGGTGAGCCCCGAACTTTGGCTGCCCAAGCGTCTTTTCATGTCCGGCAATGGGCGTGTTGCGTTGCTCAAACATCTGGTCGAGGACCAGGAAATTCAATGGCGTAATTATAAGAAGTTCTCAGTGGAATCGAAGATCCTGAGTGAAGAGCCACACTGAGAATTAGCGCGCTCAGCGCCAACGGAACGCGACGTTCTATAATAGCCGGACTATGAAACCTGCCTGGCTGTTATTTACTGCATTGGCCGGCTCCTGCTGGGCGCAATCGCCCATCGATTGGGCGCAACAGAAATCCGAAATCCTCAAGCATTACCGCGATCTGGTCCAGATCGACACGCGCGCGGGCAATGAGACCAAGGCGGTGGATTACATCCGGCGGGTTCTCGAAGCCGATGGCATCCCTTCGCAGACTTTCGCGCTCGACCCGGCGCGAGCCAATCTGGTGGCTCGCCTCAAGGGGAACGGCTCGAAACGTCCGCTGCTGATCCTGGCGCACACGGATGTGGTGGGCGTGCAGCCCGAGAAATGGCCGGTGGATCCTTTCAGCGCGGCGCTCAAGGACGGGTACGTTTGGGGACGCGGGTCGCTCGACGATAAGCCGGTACTGACGGCGAATCTGATGGTGATGTTGCTGTTGAAACGCAACCATGTGACACTCGATCGCGACGTCATCTTCCTGGCCGAATCCGGCGAAGAGGCGGACACCGCGGGCGTGGGCATCAACTTCATGGTGCAGCAGCACTATGACACGATCGACGCGGAGTATTCGCTGACCGAGGGCGGCAACGCGATCATCGAGGGGGGCCACGTAGTTTCCGTGAACATCGGAACGGCGGAGAAGGTCCCGGCGCGCGTGCGGTTGGTGGCCACGGGAACGTCCGGACACGGATCGGTGCCGCGCATGGATAATGCCCTCATCCATCTGGGCGCTGCGGTGGAAAAGGTGGGCCGGTGGCAGACTCCGATGCGGCTGAACGATACGACGCGCACGTATTTTGAAAAGCTGGCAACCATCAGCACGCCCGAGAAGGCCGCCCGCTACAACGCGCTGCTCAACCCGGCAACGGCGGACGCCGCGCAACGTTATCTCGCCCAAAGTGAGCCGGCATCGTATTCCATGCTGCGCACGTCGGTTGTGCCAACCATGCTGAAGGCGGGCGTAGGCGCGAACGTGATTCCATCGGAAGCTGAGGCAACGCTCGATATTCGCGCGCTGCCCGACGAGGACATTAAGAACTTCTACGCCGAGATGGCGAAGTTAATCGACGATCCTGAAGTGAAGATTGAACCGCTGCCGGCGACGCGGCCGGCTTCACCCGCTTCGCGGCTGGATAGCGAGATGTACCGCGTGCTGGAACAGGTGAGCAAGCGGGTGTATCCGGGCGTGACCGTGCTCCCCAGCATGAGCACGGGCGCGAGCGATAAGGCGCAGTTGCGGGCCAAGGGGCAGCAATCTTACGGGATTGGGCCCGCGGGAACGCGTGAGGATATAACCAACTTCGGGGCACATAGCGATGTGGAGCGGTTGGCGGAGCCTTCGCTCTACACCTTTGTGGAGTTTGTCTGGGGCGCGGTCACGGGTGTGGCGAGCGGGCGATAAACCTGCGCCTTCGGCGCATCGACAGGCGGACCCAGGGGGTACCCCGGCCTATCGCACTTGCTACCCTGCTACGCGTTCGAGACACTCGGCGCCACAGATGGCTTCTAGTGCGGTCTTGAATTCGCGGTCGGGGCGGACTTTCGCGGCGACGTCCAGGAGCACGGCGAAATCGCGCGGGGCTTCCAGCCGGAGGCGGACCTGGGTGTCGCCGGGCTTGCGGCGGAAAAGATCTTCCAGCGCCTGGGCTTTATCCGCTACGCCGTTGCGGCCGAGCCAAACGCGAATCGAAATCACCGACGGCAGATCGATGCGCGCGTTGTCCAGCGGAACGATGTCCTGCACCGATATTTTGGTCGCGGCATTCTCTTCCGGCAGCACCAGGCCGCGCACCAGCACCGCCTGATCTTCCACCACCTGGGCTGCCAGCCGTTCATAGTTGGTGGCGAAGAGCAGCGCTTCCACAGAACCGATGCGGTCTTCGATGCACCATCGCCGCCCACGGCTTGCCCTCCTTGTTGCGCTTGCGCGTGACGCCGGTCAGCACGCCGCAGAGCGCCACTTCGACGTCCTTTGTTCAGGCCTTCCAGGGTCGAGCTGTCGTGCGTGGCCAGCTCGGCGATCTTATCTGAATAGCGATCTAGCGGATGGCCCGTCACCCAGAATCCGAGCAGCTCCTTTTCGCCGGCCAGCTTATCCTTGTCGGTCCAATCGGGCACGTTGGGCAGCGGCGTGGCGTGCGGCTCGTCCCGCGAGAAGCTCGCCGAACAGGCCCACCTGGCCGCATTCGCGGTCGCGCTGCACGCGCTGGCCGGATTCCATGGCGCCTTCGACCGCGGCCAATTTCTGCGAGCGCGTGCCTTCGAGCGAATCCATCGCGCCCGCCTTGATCAGGCTCTCGATCATGCGCCGGTTGACGGCGCTCAGATCGACGCTTCTCGCAGAACTGGTGAAGCGAGGTGAATGCGCCCGTCGTCTTCGCGCGCCTTGCCGATCGCCTCCACGGCGCCCTGCCCCAGGTTCTTCACCGCGCCCAGGCCGAAGCGGATCGCCTCGCCATCGGGCGTAAAGCTCCACTCGCTGTGATTCACGTCGGGCGGCAGGATCGCGAATGCCCATTTCGCGGCATTCGTTGATGTACTTCACCACCTTCGCCGTGTTACCGGTTTCCGAGGTGAGCAGCGCCGCCATGAAGTCGACCGGGTAGTGCGCCTTCAGATACGCCGTGACGAACGCCAGATAGGCGTAGGCCGCCGAGTGCGATTTGTTGAAGCCGTAGCCCGCGAACTGCTCCATCAGGTCGAAGATCTTCTCGACCTTCTTCTGCGGGAAGCCGCGCTCCAGCGCGCCGCTGATGAAGCGCTCGCGCTGCTTCGCCATCTCCTCGGCCTTCTTCTTGCCCATCGCGCGGCGCAGCAGGTCGGCATCGCCCAGCGAATAGCCGGCGATGCGGTTCGAAATCTGCATCACCTGCTCCTGGTAGACGATGACGCCGTAGGTCTCTTCGAGCAGCTCCTTCAGCTCCGGCAGATCGTACTGCACCGCGCGGCGGCCCCACTTGCGCTCGATGAAGTCGTCCACCATGCCGCCCTGGATCGGGCCCGGCCGATAGAGCGCGTTGAGCGCGGTGAGGTCTTCCAGGCGGCTCGGCTGGTAGCGCCGCAGGATGTCGCGCATGCCGCCCGATTCGAACTGGAACACGCCGCTGGTGAATCCCTTGCAGAAGACTTCGTAGGTCGCGGCGTCGTCGAGCGGCAGATCTTCCGGCACGATCTTCACGCCGTGCCGCTTCTCGATCAGCCGCAGCGCATCCTGAATCAGCGTGAGCGTGGTCAGCCCCAGGAAATCCATCTTGAGCAGCTGCGAGTTTTTCCAGGCCGCCCATATCGAACTGCGTCACAATTTCGTCGCGGTTCGTCTTGTACAGCGGGACCAGTTCTTTGAGCGGCTGCGGCGAGATCACCACGCCCGCCGCGTGCACCGAGCAGTTGCGCGCCAGGCCTTCCAGCCGCAGCGCGACCTTCAGCACGTCGTCGATGCGCGGATCTTTCTTCGCGGCTTCGGCGAAGCCGGGCTCCTGCTTCGATCGCATCCTCGAGCGAGATGTTGAGCACGTCGGGCACCAGCTTGGTGAGCGGTCCACATCGGCGAACGGCATTTCGAGCACGCGGCCCACGTCTTTGATCGCCGCGCGCGCGCCCAGCGTGTTGAAGGTGATGATCTGCGCCACCTGCTCGCGGCCGTACTTCTCGGTGACGTACTGGATCACCTCGCCGCGGCCGGTTCATGCAGAAATCCACGTCGATATCGGGCATGCTCACGCGCTCCGGATTGAGGAAGCGCTCGAACAGCAGGCCGTACTGCAGCGGGTCGATGTCGGTGATCGCCATCGCGTAGCCCACCAGGCTGCCGGCGGCCGACCCGCGGCCCGGGCCCACCGGAATCCCGATGCTCTTGGCGTAGCGGATGAAGTCCCAGACGATCAGGAAGTAGCCCGAGAACTTCATGTTCTGGATCATCTGGATTTCGCGATCCAGGCGTTCCGCGTATTCCGGCAAGGTCGTGCTTCAGGGCGCCCTTCGCGTCGCATGGCTTCCAGGCGCGGACGGCGCTTCTCGAATCCCTCGCGCGCCACATACTCGAAGTAGGTGTCGGTGGTGTGCTCCGCCGGCACGTCGAAGCGCGGGAACGGCTCCTTCACTTTCTCCAGCTTCACGTGGCAGCGCTGCGCGATCTCCCAGGTGCGGTCGACCGCGTCTTCCAGCTCGCCGAACAGCTCCATCATTTCGTCGCGCGATTTCAGGTAGAAATCCGGCGTGCTCCAGCGCATCCGGTTGGGGTCGTTGAATCTCTTGCCCGTCTGGATGCACATCAGGATCTCGTGCGCCCGCGCATCGTCCTTGCGCAGGTAGTGCGAATCGTTGGTCGCCACCAGCGGCAGGCCGGTTTCGTGCGACAGCCGGTTCAGCTCGGGCGTGAGCCTCTTGTCCTGCTCCAGGTGGTGGTCCTGCACTTCGAGGAAGAAGTTGTTCTTGCCGAAGATGTCGGAGTACGTGTGCGCCAGGCGCCGCGCGTCGTCGTACTTGTCGGAGAGGATGGTCTCGGCGATGTGCCCGCGCAGGCAGGCCGACATGCCGATCAGCCCCTTGGAGTGCTGCGCCAGCAGATCGAGATCGATGCGCGGCTTGTAGTAGAAGCCGTCCAGGTAGGCGGTGGAAACCAGCTTGATGAGGTTGCGATAGCCTTCCTGGTTTTCGCACAGCAGCACCAGGTGGTTGTAGCGGTCCTGATCGGAGCGCGTCTTGTGCCCCTGCTGCGAGACATACACCTCGCAGCCGATCACCGGATGCACGCCCGCGGCTTTGGCGGCGTTGTAGAACTTCACCGCGCCGAAGAGGTTGCCGTGGTCGGTCATGGCCACCGCCGGCATCTTCTGCTCGACCATGATCTTCATCAACTGGTCGATATCGCAAGCGCCGTCAAGCAGCGAATAATCGGTGTGGCAATGCAGGTGGACGAAGGACATCGGCGGCGTTAGCTCCTCGGTCCGGAGACACTCCGGGCTTCCAAGGGGAGGTGGATGCTTTTATTGTAGCGCTACCGTCAGCGCGGGTAGCGGCCCACTTCAATCAACAATCGCCGCTCCGCCACTCGTTCTTCGACATTGAATTTGAGAAGTGGCTGTTACTCTGCCCACGCCGGTAAGCGGCAGGATCAATGGCCCGCGCATCCGAAAGTGGTGGTCCCAAATATCAAGCCGCGGGTGGAACAGCCGAACAATTCGCCCTGTCTTGGGATCCGTCGACCCAATATCGGTTCCTTTCCACGCGTTGCAGCGCAGACACGCGAAAGCGAGATTTCCAACGTCCGAGTCACCTCCGTGTTTGCGGTTGACGATATGATCGATCTGATGGGGCGAGTACGCATCTTCCTCGTGTAGAAGGCAGTACTCACATTGATGACCAACACGCGCGGCAACCAACCGTCTCAGCGATCGGCTGATGTCATCGGCCAACGTTCGTATACTGCCGGGCGCGGGCCTTCGCCATGATCATGATGTGTTCGAGTTGCAAGTAGTCTTCGAGCTCGGACTGCTCTTTGGCCGAAAGCGAATCGGCTTTCGAGCGTTTTATCAGACGGGCGACGCGTTTTACCACCGTCGGCGATGGCCGAAACGCAACCACGCCCTCAGGCGTGTTTCCCGCCGCGATGAAATCGATGATCTCCTCGTAGGACTTGACGGTGGTCGTCTTCACGTTTCTAGTTTACCGTGTTTCTGGGTTCGCCGTTTCTGGGTTCGCCGCGTTCAAGGCGCGTTTGCCGACGGCTGAACGTCGCCTCCCCATTGTTAAGATAAACGCCATGGCTCCGCTGATTCCCTTCCTCCTGATTGCGCTCATCGCTGTCGCTGCCGATCTGCCCAGCCGCAAATACCTCAACCTCGCCGCCATCAAAACCATGGCTGCGGCTGCCGAAGCGGAGATGCAGAAGCACAAAGTGCAGGTGACCATCTGCATCGTCGATGAGAGTGGCAACCTGCTGTTCCTGCAGAAAGCGGACGGGGCGGCGCTCACAACCATTCAATTCGCGCAACGCAAGGCGCGGCAGGCGGCGCTCTATCGCAAGCCGTCGAAATCGGCGCAGGATGCGCTCACGGGCGGCAATATGGCCGTGTTGGCATTTCCCGATTCGTTCCCCAACCAGGGCGGGGTTCCGATTATCGTTGACGGGCAGACCATCGGGGCCATCGCCTGCAGCGGGGCGCCGTCGGAAGTGGATGAAGCCATAGCGCAGTTCGCGGTGGACGCGCTGCTCAAGAAGTAGCGGAATTGATAACTGGTGGAGTGCCAATCGGGGTATAATTCACGACGAAAGGCACACCATGCGTCTCACCTACTGCGTTACCCTTGCGGCCGCTATCGGCCTATCTATCGGTCCTGCGCTCCATGCCCAGGCTGACGAAACCTCTCGCAAGATTGCTGGGGGCGGTATTAGCGCTCCGGGCTGGACTGGAAAGATAGACGCCAGCGAGGAAAAGCAGGGCCAAGCGCTGAACAATGCGAAATTCGCCGAGAACGGAGGGATGTTCAACGTCACCACCGGTCCCGCGGTGAGCTATTGGAACCCCGCCAATAAAGCGAGCGGCGACTACACGGTGAAGGCGACCTTCTCCGAGCCCAAGTTCATGAACCTGAACAGCCACCCGCATCCTTACGGAATCTTCATCGCCGGCAACGATCTGGGAGCTGCGGATCAGAGCTACCTCTATTGCGCGGCCTACGGCAATGGTAATTTCATCGTGCGTGGATTCGGCCCCGATGCGTTTCAGATGAATGGCAGGCGCGGCGAGGCGAATGCCGCGGTACACAAAGCGGCGGGCCCTGGCGAGCCGGTGACCCAGGAAATCGCTATGTCCGTAAAGGGCGGCAAAGTGGAATGCTCGATCAACGGTACGGTGGTCGCGAGCTACGACAAGGATGCTGTTGTGACGGCCGGAAAGCTGAAGTCGACCGACGGCGTTTACGGACTTCGCTTCGCTCACAACACCGAGGTAACCGTGACCGGTTTCAAGATGACGAAGCCGTAAACGGCGCGTCTAATTCATCTTCCTGGAAAATCACCCCGCCTAGCTTTCCGCCGGGCGGGGTGTTTTGTTTTCAGGGGCGTTTGTTGTCAAAGCCGGCCAAAACTAAAAGTTCACCTTCAAAGCTAATTGAAGAATTCGCCCCGTGCTATCCACGGTCGAAGTGATCGTTCCGAAATTCGGGTTGCTGATATTAGCTGCCGGATTCGAGAAGATCGGATTGTTCAAGACCTTAAACGCTTCCGCCCGAAATTCGACGCCTGCCTGCTCACCCAACTTTCGGATAGGAAAGATTTTCGAAAGCGCCAGGTCGAAGCGCTCCGCCCCCGGTCCGCGGAGGGTATTGCGGCCTACTGCACCGAACAACGAACCCACGCCAGAATCGCCGGCGACGCCGTTGTTGCCTACCACATAGCTGCCAGTGCCGTTGGTCTGCTGCGGATTGAAACTGCTCAGAACCGTACCGGCCGGAAGATTCGGAACCGCGGCGAAACAGGCCGGGTTCATATAGTCGTTCAGGTTCTGGTTCACCGACCCAGGTGTTTTGATGGTCGAACAGGAACCTGTGTTGGCGCGAATGGTCACCGACCCGTTCAAGCCCGCGAGTCCGCCGCCATTGGTGCTCGAGATGCCGAATGGCAGGCCGGATTGAATGGTCCAGACGCCGCTCAATCGCCAGTTACCAATGGTCTCGCCGAGCAGGCCGGTCTTGGGACCCGGCAGATGCCACAATCCGGTGAATACGAACCGATGGGTGAGATCGAAATCAGAGATGCCACGGTTCAGAGCCGGCGCCAGTTGGTTGCCGGTAAAGCTGTCGAGATCGGAGCCGCTAGGTCCGGAATCGTCATCGGTCGACTTGGCGAAGGTGTAGTCCATTTTGAACTGGAAGTTCTTCGAGAAGGCGTGACGGGCTTCGACAACCAAACCGTTGTAGTGCGAATAGCCCTGGTTGGTAACTAGATTCAAGCCGGCCGCGGAAAACCCGGGCACTGGAACGCGGATGGGCGCATTGGCATTGGAGTTTTGCGTGACCGAATATCCATTGCCGAATCCGGCGGACGCGATGAGCGAGTTATTGTAGGTCATCGGGCTGGAGGAGTTCACCAGTAGCGACTGATTCAGGCTAGGCTCTACCAGCAGCTTGACGCCACGCGAGCCAATATAGCCGGTTTCCAAAATCCACCCCTTCGGAAGCTGCGTCTCGACCGTGAAGTTATACTGCTCCACGTAAGGCGTCGTCAGGTTGCGCGAGAAACCATACAGCGATTGCGACACAGCGGTCGAGCCGTCTGGGTTCACGAAGATGGGCGCTCCTGCAGCTGTGAACTTGCCGTTGAACTGCCCGATCACCGGGAGAATCGGGAACTGGCTGGGCTGCGGGAGCCCGGCGGGCCACGGATTCGCCAGAACGTTGCTGCCCACGACGGCCGTTCCGGAGGCCAGGTACTGCTCAACCCACGGCGGCGAGGCGATCAACTGCAGCAGAGTCTGTCCTGAAGTGCGAATGTAGTAAACGCCGAAACCGCCGCGCAGCGCGATCTTGCCGTTACCGAGCAGATCGTAAGCAGCGCCGATGCGCGGCGCGAAGTTGGTGTTATTGCTGCTGGTCAGCGTGGTGTTGCTCACGCCCGGAGTCGCCAACGTACTTTTCAGGGTAGCCGGGGAAACGAAGCCCGCTTGGACGCAGTTGCCGCCACCCGCCGCGACGCACGCCGGCGTCACCAGGCTCGGATCGAAATTGCCCACTTTGCCGTTCGTATCGTACGGGAATCCAAGGTAGTCGTAGCGCAACCCCAAATTCAACGTCAGACGACGGGTGACGTGAAAGTCATCCTGCACAAAGGGCGCGATATCCTGCGCGCGATAGTTGCGCGGAAAAGACCCCACGTCCACTTGCAGACGATTCGGCGTACCGGTGAGAAACGAACTGAAGTTCGGGAAGCTGAGGCTGCCGCGCGTTCCATAATCGTTTTCGTAATTCCAGCCGTAGCGGCGATTCTCGATGCCGAGCCGTACCGTATGCTTCCCGAGCGTCCAGGAGACGGTATCGCCGATCGTGATGGTGGTGGTACCGCCATGCGCGTAACTATTCACGCCGATGCCGCCGAAGCCCAGCAGGCCGCTGATGGAAAGGGATGGGATTCCGGGGTAGGTGGCGGCATCCCACTTCTGCATGCCAATGTCCCCCACGCTCACCCCCTCTACTCCCTCGCCAATCGACTTGATATTGGTAAACCCCACGCGGAATTCATTCAGCAGCCTGGGAGTGAACGTCTCCGTGTCTGTAACGGCTACGTGGTCGTTCTTGGCGGGCGAATTCATGCCTTGACCTAAAGTGTTGCCGCCGGTTGGGCTGTACTGATAGATGTTGGCGTAGAAAAACTGGCCCGAAATGCGATTGTTGCGGAACAGATTGCGATCCACGGAGACCGCTTCCTGATCTTCGTTGTAAATGGTCGGTTCGGAAATCACCAGCGAGCCAATGCTTCCCGGACCCGTGCAGGTCGGTACGCCAGCGCAGGTGCCGGACGGATAGAGTAGTCCGCCATAGGGTCCCTTTGCGTTGAGGATATTCACCGCCACCGGATCGATGCTCGCCGGACTAACTCCAAACGCGGCGCCCAGACTGGCTGCGGTGCGAACGCCCGGCAGAACAGGCTGAGAACCGCTGATCAAACTCGACACGCCGTTCTTCTGCCGCGTTCCCTGATAGGAGAAAAACCAGAAGGTGTCCTTGACCTTGGGAACCGGTCCGCCGACCTCGCCGCCGAACTGATTCTGCAGCAGCACAGGCACCGGCTTGCCCGCCAGGTTGGCGAAGAAATCGTTCGCGTTCATATCGTTGCTGCGATAGAACTCGTATGCGCCGCCGTGAAATTTGTCCGTGCCGGAGCGCAGAACCACGTTGATGTTGCCGCCCGAGCCGCGGCCTTGGCTAGCGTCGTACATGCTGGTGCTGACGCGAAACTCGGCGATTGCGTCGGGGCTCGGAACTGGAACCCCCGAGAGAGTGTTGCTGCCGAAGTTGTTGGCATCCACGCCATCGAGCACGAAGTTATTGACCGTCGCACGCGAACCGGCCACATCCAGAATCGGCGCGCCGTGACCCACGGTCGCCGCGCTTTGGATACGTGCCGCCGTTCCCGCCTGCATTGCGGTGAGGTCCAGAAAGTTCCGCGTGGGAAGCGGGATGTCGCGGATCTGCGTTCCGGTGATCACGTCACCGGTGGTTGCCGTGTGGGTATCCACTTCGATCGCCGCTTCGTTCACAGTTGCAACGGTGCTTACCTGCCCGATGGTCATCTTGACGACGGCGTTAGTCACTTTGGTCACGTCGACACGAAGATTGGTAACCTCGGCGGTTTCAAACCCCGCGGCCTGCACTTTGATCGAGTAGTTGCCGGGAGGGGCCAGCGGAAAGACGAACGTGCCGTCATTGAGCGACGTCATGTCGCTGCTGGTTCCCGTATCGACATTAGTAAGCGTCACGTGCGCGCCCGGAATGACGGCGCTTTGCGGATCGGTCACAATTCCTTGGATCGCTCCGGTTGACGAACTGATCTGCGCCTTGGCGTCCGTCGAAAACAGGACCAGCGCCAGACAGGAAAATAGAGTTGCATAACACGTTTTAGTAAGCACTTTCAACCCCCAAAGGATTAACCTACTGAGTTGAGTGGCGACAGAGGCACTCCCCGCTGAGTAAGCTCTATCACAGCCTAATGCCGCTTGCAAGGGTGCCCGGAAGTGGCGCCGGGTTCTGCCAGCTAGAAAAAACCCACCTGCTATCTTTCGATATCGACGCGGCGACCGGCGTTTCGTATCGGCGATTTGCCGAAAAGCCTGCGGACTTGCATTATCGAACTATCCGCAATCCGCCGTAACTTAATTCAAAGACGTGGGCATAATCGGCGGTCCTGGACGCCAGGGAGGGATTTACCTTCACGCGATCGACGCGGAGATCCGGGTCGCGATACTTCAGGCGGAACATGGAAGTGAGAATCCAGTCGCGAGCATCGTAGGGGTCGCTCAGAAAGAGCACCTTACTTCCTGGCGGCATCGTCGGAAAGCGCTGCTCCAACTGGCCCAGCACGGTGCGCACCTGCTGGTGCGCACCGGCGACCCACCCGTTTCCCAGAGGCTTTTCTTCACGATGCAGGGGTATAAGCAGCAACGCCACGACAACGAACAAAGCAAGCTGTTCCGGGCGGACGGCGATCCAACCCGCCCATCGAGGAAGTTGGCGAACCATCCACAGCAGGACCGATGCGGCGAACAGATACCAGCCCGGCAGCACCAGGTACATCACGAAAAATCCGCGGGGAGCGATGAAGATGAATGGCAGCACTCCCAGTATCAGAACGCACCAAGCAAACCAGACCTCCCGGCGCCGAAGCATTGCCGCGAAGGCTGCCAGAAGTAGCCACAGCAGCACGAGCTTAGTGGTGTTGAATGAGACGACCCCATAAAACAGGTCGCCCAAATACCATCTCCAGGCGGCCAGAAAAGCGTGCAGGGAGATATGCGGCGCGTAGTCGGGATTGGCCGCCATGGCCTGCGGCCCGGCAACTTTCCCCGCGGCATACAGCAAAGTCAGCGGGATGGCGATCCAAAGCAGTGGGATTCGGATTAAGCGCCGCCACCTCGTGCGGTGGAAAATCCACTCATAAATCACTACATACAGGGGCAGCACAACGGCCATCTCTTTGGAAGCGAGGGCGCACCCATACAGCGTCAGGAGCCCCGCCGTCTGCCGCCACGAGGGATAGCCCGTTTCGCGAATTTTCAAATAGAAATTGAACGCCAGCAGAAAGAAGAGATAGCACAGCAGATCGTAGATGGTTCCGGTGCTGTAGTAAAGATCGGCAAGGTGCGCGTGGTACGCGCCCAGAAGGCAGGCCAATGCCGCCGCTTCGCGCGACCCGGAAAGCTTCAGGCAAAAACGGTACAGCAAGCCCAGGTTCGCCAGCAGCACGGCGAAGCAGACAACACGATACGGCAATGGATTGAGCCCGAAGAGCGCGAACAGCCCGCGATACACCAGTGCGCCGAGCGGCCGGTAGTTATGCAGTAGTTCCGCCGGCGTGGCCGACCATGAGACGTACAGATTCATCATGTCGTCCGGCGTGAAATAGGCGCGAATGCCATCGCCCGCGAATGCCACAAAGATGCCGCCGATTGTCAGCGCGGCCAGCAAGGGAGCGCGCGCCTTTGAGGAGATCATGAAGCTAACTACTTTAGCTCCGCAATGTGCTTGGACAATACGTCCGTTATGGGAGCGGAGCAACAATCGCGAAGTGTCTCTGCGCCTTCGGCGCATGGACAGGCTGGGAAGCCTGTCCTACTATTAAACATGCCAATTTCTCTGAAAGACAAAGTCGCGCTCGTCATCGGCGCATCGAGTGGAATCGGACGCCATTGCGCGACGCAGCTCGCCGCTGACGGCGCCAAGGTAATGGCCTCCGCGCGGCGCGAAGAGCGTCTCCTGGAATTGCAGCGCGAATGCGGCGCTGAGATCTTTGCCGCCGATGCCACCGATGCGGCTCAGATGACCAGCCTTGCGGAAGAGACCGCGCGGCGCCTCGGTCCCATTGATATCATGATCTACGCCACCGGCACGAATTCGCCCGATCGCTACCTCCCGCGATTGACGCCGCCTGTCTGGCACGACTTGATCTCCACCAATCTAGACGGGGCATACTTCGCGGCGCACGCCGTGCTGCCAGCCATGCGCGCGCGTAAGCAAGGCCATCTGATATTCATCTCGTCGATTTCCGGCCACACGCCCGACGCATCTGGCGCAGCTTACCAAGCGTCAAAGCGCGGGATCATCGGGCTCTCGCACGCCATCCGTTACGAAGAGAAGGAGAACGGCATCCGCACGACGGTCGTGAACCCCGGCCTGGTGGATACCGAGATTCTGAAAAAACGGCCAGTGAAGCCGACGGCGGAACAACTTGCGATCGCGCTATTGCCGGAACATGTGGCGGAAGCGGTGTTGGCGTGCGTGAAGCTGCCGGCGCGCGCGGTGATACCCGAGCTCACCATAATGCCTTCAGCAATGTAAATGTTTTGGGCTTGATTGGAGCGGGAGACGGGATTCGAACCCGCGACATCGACCTTGGCAAGGTCGCACTCTACCAGCTGAGTTACTCCCGCTCGAGTGGAAGATCCCATTCTCCTCCAGAAACATTTGCCCTGTCAAATGTTACCCTAGAGTGAAGAAAACATTACATTTATATTGTTGCTTCAAAACTTGTCGCCTATGCTAGACTACAGTCTCGGTCGCGGGCGGCAGTGCTTATAAACATGTGAGGCCCGCGCGAAACCTCGGGTGAGTCAAGCCGGGTTTTCCCTGGAAACCTGTGGAAATGATTGTGGAAAATCGAGGCTTGACGTGTGTGAATGCGATGAACGTTTGGGAACAGATCCGTGAGCATCTACAAAAAAAAGTCAGTGCAGAGAGCTACAACAACTGGCTACGGGGGACATCCTTTCTGGGGATGGAAGGCGACACGGTTTTCGTTTCGGCGCCGGATCGGGAGACGCGGGCCTGGCTCGAATCGGAATACACGCCGATTGTGCGAGCCGCGATTCAAGAACTCGGCCTCGGCGTACGCCATGTAAGCTACGAATCCGCCATCGCACCGGCTAAAAGCCCGCCACCGATGCTGGCTTCAGCGGACACGGAGTGGGAGTCCACAAATCATCCGCTGAACCCGAAGTTCACATTCGATTCCTTCGTGGTGGGGGCGTCCAATCAATTTGCGCACGCCGCCGCGAAATCGGTGGCCAGGAATCCGTCGCGCAGCTACAATCCGCTCTTCATCTATGGGGGCGTGGGCATGGGCAAGACCCACCTGATGCATGCCATCGGGCGGTCCCTGATGGATCATTATGCGACTATGCGCGTGATCTACACCTCCACGGAGCGCTTCATGAACGAGATGATCTCCTGCATTCGCACCGAGCGCATGCAGAATTTTCATCAGCGTTATCGAGAGGCGGATGTTCTGCTCATCGACGACATCCAGATGCTGGGCAGCAAGGAGCGCACCCAGGAGGAGTTCTTCCATACCTTCAACGATCTGCATGAACACCAGAAGCAGATCGTAATTTCTAGCGATGCGCCGCCGAAGGATATTCCCGGGCCTAGTGGAACGCCTTCGTTCCCGTTTCGAGTGGGGTCTGATTGCCGATATTCAGCCGCCGGATCTCGAGACCAAGATGGCGATCCTGGACAAGAAATCCGAAGCCGAGGGCGTGAAGCTTCCCGACGACGTTCGGACCTTCATGGCCGCGTAAGACCAAATCGAACGTTCGCGAGCTTGAAGGCGCCCTGGTCAAGCTGATCGCCTACGCCGATCTGACCGGCGCCGCGATCAACCTGCCGATGGCGCAACAGGTACTCAAGAATCTGCTCCACGTGCAGGAGCGCCGCGTCACCATCGACGCTATCCAGAAAGCGGTCGCCGAACGATTCCAGATCAAGCAGTCGCAGCTCAAGGAAAAGAGCAACACGAAGAGCGATCGTCTATCCCCGGCAGATCGCCATGTACCTGGTCAAGGAGCTGACCCATGCCTCGCTGCCGGAGATCGGCCGGGCGTTCGGCGGCAAGCACCACACCACCGTAATCCACTCCATCGAGAAAATTGACGTCCCTGCGCCACAAAGACGCGGATTTGAACAAAATGCTCCACAGCCTAATGGATTCATTACAATGAACTTATCTAAGCTTTCTCACAGCGGCTTGTGCAAACCGGCCTGCGGAAAGTGTGAAAACTCCCGCGTGAGGCGGCTTTTTGCTCGTTTCGCCCACGCTGATTTCGACAGCCTAGAGTGGTCAAAAGTGCTTGAATTTAGTATAATTTAGGTAGTCTTCAACAATTTGCACAGGCCTATGAATGCGGTTCTTATAGTGCTTATCTATACAGCCATCCCAGAGTAGGAGTCGCGCCACATGGAATTCACCGTCAGCAAGTCCGATCTTGTGCGAGAACTGAGCCTGTCGCAGGGCGTGGTGGAGAAGAAAGACCACCATCCCGATCCTGTCGAACGTGCTGCTCGAGGCCGCGGATGGCCGCATTACGCTTACCGCAACCGATCTCGAACTGGGGATCCGTTGTTCCTGCCCGGCGCGCATCAAGAAAGAAGGATCCGGGACGGTTCCGGCGCGCAAGCTGCTGGATTACGTCCGCCTCTTGCCGGAAGGCGACGTGAACATGAAGTTCCTGGAGAACCACTGGGCGAACATCACCAGCGGCCGCTCGCGAACGCGCATCGCGGGGATGTCGCGCGAGAGTTTTCCGGAGTTGCCGCAGATGCCGGCGGCAGATCGCCGAGATTCCGGTGAAGACACTGACCTCGATGATCGCGCGCACGCAGTTTGCGATCTCGATGGAGGAATCGCGCTTCACGCTCAATGGCGCGTTGCTATTGCTGCGGCCGGAAGGCTTGACGATGGTCTCCACGGATCGCCACCGCCTGGCGTTCGTGCAGGCCGCCGCTGCCGAATAGCGGACAAGTGGATCAGCAGTTCCGCGCCTTGGTTCCCAAGAAGGCGATGACGGAACTGACGAAGCTGGCGGATGAGAGCCGGTCCGGAAGGGAAAGCGGTTTTTTCCGGCGACGACAACCACCTGTATTTTCCAGGTTGGCCACCGCTTGCTGATGACGCGCAAACTCACCGGCAATTTCCCGGATTACGAGCGCGTACTTCCAAAGGACCACACGCTCACGAGCGAAGCTGAAGAAAGACGAGATTCGATCGGCCATCGAACGCGTGGCGCAATTTGCCGACGAGCGGTCGCGCGCAATCCGCGTCAGGTTCACGGCGGGCGAAGTGCAGGTCTTTTCTTCGTCGGTGGAAATGGGTGAGAGCGAAGAGAGCGTGCCCAGCGAATACACCGGGCCGGATCTCGAAATCGGGTTCAATGCGCAGTACCTGCTCGATTTTCTGCGCGTGATTCCGCAGGACCATGTGACGTTCGAGTTGAAGGATCAAAAGAGCGCCGGCGAAATGCGGCCGGCAGGTGAGCAATGTGCGGAGCAGTATCGCTACGTCGTCATGCCGATGAGGATTTGAAACGGAAGACTATGCCAAATGAAGCGACTCCTGGCCAGAGCGGCCAGGATGAAGTTTACGATTCCAGAAGCATCAAAGTGTCTGGAAGGGCTGGAAGCCGTGCGCCTGCGGCCCGCGATGTACATCGGGTCCACCGGCGAAGCGGGTCTGCATCACCTCGTCTACGAAGTCGTCGATAACTCCGTCGACGAAGCGATGGCGGGCTATGCCACCGAAGTCAATGTCACCATTCATGACGATAATTCGGTGACAGTGATCGACAACGGCCGCGGCATCCCGGTTGACATCCACGAAGAGGAGGGCGTCTCCGCCGCGCAGGTCGTCATGACGAAACTGCACGCCGGCGGCAAGTTCGATTCGAAAAGCTACAAAGTATCGGGCGGCCTGCACGGCGTCGGCGTAAGCTGCGTGAACGCGCTTTCCGATCGGCTCGATCTCGAAATCTGGCGCGATGGCGCGACCTGGCAGCAGGAGTACTCCTGCGGCGCTCCAAGGCGCCGCTGGCGAAGACCGGCAAGGCCGGACGCAAGACCGGCACGCGGGTGACGTTCAAGCCCGACCCGACGATCATGCAGTCCACTGTGTTCAACTACGACACGCTCGCGAACCGTCTGCGCCAACTCGCGTTTCTGAACAAGGGCCTCAAGATCACGCTCACCGATGAGCGCGTGGATTCGGACAAACACGACGAGTTCCTGTTCTAGCGGCGGCATCGCCGAGTTCATCAAGCATCTCAACCGCGGCAAACAGGTGCTGCACGAAAAGCCGATCCACTTCGAGCAGGAGCGCGAGATGCCCAACGGCGCCGGCATGCTGACGATGGAAGTGGCGCTGCAATACAACGACGGCTACTCGGAAACGATGCTGACGTTCGCCAATAACATCCACACCGTGGATGGCGGCGCGCATCTGCGCGGCTTCTATTCCGCGCTCACGCGCACCATCAATGTCTTCGGCCAGCAGGCCGGGCCTCTTCAAAGACGTCAAGGAAAATCTGACCGGCGACGACGTGCGCGAAGGGCTTGCCGCCGTCATCAGCGTGAAGGTTCCGCAGCCGCAGTTCGAAGGCCAGACCAAGGGCAAGCTGAACAGCGACATCAGCGGCCAGATGACGCAGTTCGTCAACGAAAAGCTGGGCGAATATTTCGATAAGAACTCGGCCGTGGGCCGCAAGATCGTCACCAAGGCGATCGAAGCGTCGCGCGCCCGCGAAGCCGCCCGCAAAGCCCGCGATCTCACGCGCCGCAAGGGCGCGCTGGAATCGGGCGGCATGCCGCATAAGCTGGCCGATTGCCAGGAGCGCGATCCCGAGCGTTGCGAGTTGTTTCTGGTCGAGGGAGAATCGGCCGGCGGAACCGCCAAGCAGGGCCGCGACCGCCGCTTCCAGGCGATTCTGCCGCTGAAGGGCAAGATCCTCAACGTCGAAAAGGCGCGCTACGACAAGATGCTCGGCCACGAGGAAATCCGCGCCATGATCACGGCGCTGGGCACGGGCATCGGCAAAGACGATTTCGACGCCACCAAGATCCGCTACGGCAAGATCATCATCATGACCGATGCCGATGTGGACGGTTCGCACATCCGCACGCTGCTGCTGACGTTCTTCTTCCGCCACATGCATGAGCTGATTCTGCGCGAGCGGGTTTACATCGCGCAGCCGCCGCTCTACAGCATCAAGAAGGGCAAGAGCGAGAAGTACATCAAAGACGACAAAGAGCTGACGCAAGCGAAATCACGCGCCGCGCCATGGACAACCTGACCGTCGAAATCCATTCGAACGGCAGCGGCGCCGCCCGAAGGCGATGATCGAAGGGACCGGAGCTGCGCAGGTTCCTGCTTAACCTCGACGAATTCGAGCAGATGTTCCACAAAGTGGAGCGCCGCCTGCGCGATGCGCGCGTGGTGGAGGCGTTGAGCAACGTCGATCTGCGCATCGACGCCAAAGCCGATTTCCAGGAAGAAGCCAATCTCAAGCCAGTGTTCGAGAAGCTGACGGCGCTTGGCTTGAAGCCCGAGATGCGGCGCGACGAAGAGCATTCCACGTACGCCGTGATCTACAAAGACCAGACGCAAGCGGAGCGCGAGCGTCGGCATTGGCCTGCTCTCGCAGCCCGAATACCGGCGCTTCCGTACGCTGGCCAAAACCATCGCGCGCTACAACGACCCGCCATTCGTGGTGGTGAAGGGCGGCGACCGCGCGTCGCAAGCCGATTGGAGCGGCCTGCTGAGCTACATCAAAGCCGAAGGCAAGAACGGCATCGACGTTAAGCGCTACAAGGGCCTGGGCGAAATGAACGCCGAGCAACTGGCCGAGACGACCATGAACCCCGGAAAAACGCACGCTCCTGCAGGTGCGGCTCGAAGACGCGGTGCAGAGCGAAGAGATCTTCTCGACGCTGATGGGCGAAGACGTCGAAAGCCGCCGCAAATTCATCGAAGAAAACGCGCTGGACGTGAAGAATCTGGACGTGTAGGGCGGCATTGTGATTTCGGTCGAAGAGTACTTACGTGGAGTATTCATCCGAATACGAGTATGTTGACGGCGCGCTGTAGAAAGGTATAAGTATATTGATCGAGCTGACGCGCGACGAGATTTTCCGGGATTAAGCGCCCTTGCGCTTCATCATCCTCCACTACCACATCCTCAAGAACGCCGGCACCACCATCGAGAATATTCTCGACCGCAATTTCGGCGAACGCCTGGCGAGCCTCGATACCGAACACCGCGATGGCCGCATCGAGCAGCGCGATATCGTCGAATATCTTGACCCGCATCCGCCCATCGAAGCTATTTCCAGCCACCAGATCCACTATCCGGTTCCGCACGCCCGGATATCTGTTCTTCGATTGGTGTTTCCTGCGCGATCCGATCGACCGTTTGCGCTCCACTTACGATTACTTCCGCCAGCATCCCGCCGAAGGCGATCCGTTGAGCGAGGCCGCGAACCGGCTGCAATTCGCCGCGTATATTCGCTGCCTGCTCGATCAATTTCCGGAGCAGGTGGATAATCCGCAGACGCAATCTTCTGGCGAACGGCGAAGCCGATCGGGAAACGTTGCCTTCGGATCTCGAGCCGGCGCTACGGCGCATGCGGGAAACGGTCTTTCTCGGAGTGGTGGATCTGTATGACCAGAGCGTCGCGGCGGGGCGTTACCGGATGCGCGCCGTCTTTCCGTGGCTCGATTTCTCCGCGGCTCCGGCCAATGTTTCACGCGGGCTCGAGGGATCGCTAGCAGGCGGCGTTTGCGTTTTCGAGAAGAGGCGGGACGCGTAGTCTATCGCGAAGTGTTGCGGCTCAATCTGCTCGATTTCCGGCTGCTGCGCGCGGCGCGCGCAGAGGTACGGCGGCGGTTGGCAATGGTTCCTCCGGTCGCTGGCGACATGCGCAGCGAGCCTGCACCAATGAGTAAGACAAGCCGCTTGCCGTGGGCTTTGCGCCGCGAAGAAGAACGTAAGCGCCGCGAAGGCCTCTTCGACGGCGACTTCTATCTGGAGAAATACCCCGATGTGCGCGCGGCCGGGCTCGATCCCCTGCGGCATTACGTGGAACACGGTGCGATGGAGGGGCGGAAGCCGCACCGTCTTTTCGATTCGGCGTACTATCTTCGCCAGCGGCCTGAGGCTCGTGCGGCCGGAGTGGACCCGCTAGTCGATTTCCTCGAGGGGGGAGCGGCGGCTGCCAATCCGCACATGCTCTTCGACTGCTCCGGCGACGCTCAGCGGTTGGTGGATTACGTTGCAGGCAAGCACCCGGCGCGGCCGGGCGGGGAATCGATCGTCATTTCCGACGAATCGCTCGATTCAACGGCGCCGCAGCAGAGGGCCTTCTTCGAGGCCGTCCGCGCCGACCAACTGCAAGACTGAGAATTCGCAGAATTCGGCATAGAGCTCGATCTGCGCGCGCGCGATGACGTTCCAGTTGTAGCGTTGTTCCACACGTTTACGGGCTGTGGCGCCGAGACGCGCACGCAGCGCGTCACTAGCCAGCAGGTCCTCAAGCGCGCGCGCGAATTCTTCGGCGTTCTCGGCCAGAATAAAATCCTCGCCGGGCTGAAGGTCGAGACCGTTGACGCCCGCGCGCGTGCTCACAATCGGTTTGCCCATCGCCATGGCTTCGAGGATTTTGATGTTCGTGCCCGCCGACGCGCGTAACGGGGCAATCACTACGGCGGCGCGCGCATAGGCCGCACGCACGTCGGAGACGAACCCTTCGACCTCGATGCCCGGCTGGTCGAGATCGAGCCTGACTTGACTGCGGTCGAGATGATATTCGTGGCGGTCGCCGGCGATGAGATGCAGTTGGGCGCCCCGCAAGCGGGGCCAGACGTCGCGGAGAAAAAACTCCACAGCGAGCAGATTCGGCAGGTGAGCGAACGATCCGATGAAGAGGAGGCGGTTGGGCTCGGGCACGGCCGTCGAAGGCTGAAAGCGATCGATATCCACGCCATTGGGTAGCACTACGGCGTAGCTGTTCGCGACTGCAACGCGATCGCGCTCCGACATGACGACGACGCAATCCATTTTGCGCCATGCTGCGGTCTCGAATTTCTGCCAAAGCTTGAGCTGTTGGCGTAGGTCCCAATCCTCGCCCAGCGCGAGCAATTGGGTGTAGAGATCGAACGTAATATCGTGCTCCACCAGGATGGTGCGGGCGGGCGCGCAATCCTCGGCATACTGCGCCATCTGGGTGAATTCGAGCTGCGCGACTGCGGGCTGCCAGTCGCTCACGGCTTGGCGCAATGCGGCACGGAAAGTGGGCGAATCGAACTCTTCCACCACGTCGGGGCGGTTGCCGGCTCCCTGCAAGTGACTGCCAGTGCGGCGCACCAAGACCACTTGCACGCAGATCTCGAGTAACTCGGCGGGAGGAGGATCGGCGGTCTCCGTGAAAGCGACCAGGATCTGATCGATCCATCCTGCTGCGCGCCGCATCAGGTTGTACATGCGCACCGCGCCACCGTGCGAGAGCGGAAACGGAACGTAGGGGCTTGCAATCAGCACGCGCGGCTTGGCGGTTGCCGCGCGTCCGTTGAAGACGGTCACGGATGGCTCGGGTAGCGGCGGTCCTGGAATTGGCGCCGCCGCACCCCGGCGTCCGTCGAGATGCCAACGCAGGAAATTCCGCGCGCGCCATAGGCCATGTCGAACGATGGCCGGAACGGAGCGCGGCCGCAGCATGAAATGATTCAGGTCTTCGTTGAATGCCAGCACATTCAACGGCGCAAGCAACAAAGCCAATACGCGGAGCCGCCGCAGGGGCACGTTGGGCGTCAGCATCACAGCCGCGAGGCGAATCGAGCTGCCACGAAACGCCGCGCGGCAACGCGCCAGGTTGTGACGCAGCGGCCGGTCGATCTGGTAGCGCACCCAGCGAACGTCGCGATCGGCGGGTGGGAACTCCGAAACCACGCACAGCGGCAGGCCGGGATAGATGTTCCGCATGCGCTCGATGAGTCGAGCGTTAAGGTCGTCCGTTCCCGAGGCGAATACGACCTTTAGCTTTGGTTTCAAATAGAGCGTTCCAGCGCGGGCACACTCGCCTGCTCGCGGTTCAGGGTTCTGATTGGTATTCTAGCGCCTGAGAACTTGGTTCCATTTGCGCGGGCTATCTCCGTCTGTCCGCCCACATGCGCTAAAGTGTAATCTTCGTTGTAAAACCCGATGCTTCTCTACGCTCTCACCATTCTGGTCAGCGCCTTCCTTCTTTTTCAGGTGCAGCCGGTTATCGCCAAGATCATCCTCCCCTGGTTCGGCGGGTCCGCCGCCGTTTGGACCGTCTGCCTGCTTTTCTTCCAACTCGCCCTTCTAGCCGGGTACTTTTACGCTTACGCGCTGGTGCGTTATCTCAAGCCACGCATGCAGGGCCTGGTTCACGCCATGTTGCTCGTACTGAGTCTGGCGACATTGCCTATCTATCCGAGCGATTATTGGAAACCCGTCAGTTCCGTGCATCCCGCCTTGGGAATTTTGTCGCTGCTTGCCGCCAAGATCGGCGTGCCCTATTTCCTGCTTTCCACCACGGGTCCGCTGCTGCAAGCCTGGTATTCGCGCAGGTTCAAGGGCTCGATGCCCTACCGCCTCTACGCGCTTTCGAACGCCGGCTCGATGTTCGCATTACTCAGCTATCCGTTCCTGTTCGAGCCGGTTTTCACTACGCATCAGCAGGCCCTCATGTGGACCCTGGCGTACGGAGGCTTCATCGCGCTCTGTGGATTCACCGCGTTGCGCTCGCGTGGCGCCGCCATGCCGGATGCCGCTCCCCAGGAGGTGGCCATGGCGGAGGACGAAGCGCCTCGGCCGCCTGCGAAACACTATTGGATGTGGCTGGCGCTGCCCGCCGTCGCCTCCGTGCTGCTGCTGGCGATCACCAATCACCTTTCCCAGAATGTCGCAGCCATCCCGTTCTTGTGGGTGCTACCCCTGAGCATTTACCTGCTCACGTTTATCCTTTGTTTCGAGGGCGATTGGTACTGGCGGAATCCATACTTGCAACTGCTGGCGGTCGCGCTAGGCAGCATGGCGTATCTGCTCGGGCCCACCATGATGGAAAACCCGCGGATTATTCTTTTCATCCCGCTTTTTTCCATAGGCTTGTTTTTCTGCTGCATGACGTGCCACGGCGAACTGGCGCGCCTCAAGCCGCATCCGCGCTACCTCACGCATTTTTACCTGATGATCTCGGCCGGCGGCGCCCTGGGAGGCGTCCTCGTGGGCCTGGTTGCGCCGCACGTGCTGCGCGCCTATTACGAATTGCCCCTAGGCATGGTAGCGTGCGCGGCCCTCATCCTTATCGTGGTGAAGCAGGACGCCTCACTTGAATGGTTCGAGCGCTGGACCCAACCCGCCCCGATCGTGGCGATGGCCGCGACCGTCGCGCTCGCCGTCTTCGTTGGCATGCAGATTTACAAATCCGCGGAGGATGCGCGCCTGCAAGTCCGCAATTTCTACGGCGCTCTAAAGGTCACCGACACAGGTCCAGCAAGCGACCTCGACGCCCGCCGCCAGCTAACGCACGGCACCATCAGCCACGGCGAGCAGTTTCTCAATCCCACGCGCCGCGACTGGCCGACAACATATTACGGCCCCAACACTGGGATCGGCGTGTCATTCGAGAGAAGCAGAAGAACGGCGCGGTGCGCATCGGCGTCATCGGGCTCGGCACCGGCACCGTTGCCGCATACGGGCGCTGGGGCGATTACATCCGCTACTACGAAATCAACCCGTTGGTGCCATGGATCGCCCGGACGCAGTTCACCTTCGTGGGCGATTGCCGCGGCAAGCTTGAAATCGCCATGGGGGATGCGCGCCTTACGCTCGAACGGGAAGCGCCCGAGAATTTCGACGTGCTTGCGGTTGACGCATTTTCGAGCGATTCCATCCCCGTGCACCTCCTCACGCGCGAAGCCATGCAACTCTACTTTCACCATCTGAAACCGGATGGGATCCTCGCCGTACACATCTCGAATCGCTATCTCGATCTGGAGCCCGTTCTCGAAGGCGAGGCCAAGGCGCTAGGCAAAACGGCGCGCGAAATGGACACGGACGATGACGACGCTACCGATGTTTTCGCCGCCACCTGGGTTCTGCTGGTTGCGCCGCCGGCGCAATTCGATTCCGCGTTAGTGGCGGCATCGACACCTTTGCACTCTACTAAAAACGTTCGTTTGTGGACGGACGACTACAGCAACCTTTTCAAAATCCTGAAATAGCGGTAACATAACCGTTGCCGCGTCCGTTATAGGAATGACCATTCCGAATGCGTAAAAACCTACGCATCGAGGCCATCCTGTTGTATGATCGATTTGCCAGAGGATCAAAATGGACGCCGCAAAACTCTTTTTTTCGCGAACTGCTTTACTTCTTTCTCTCTCGCTGCTGATTCCAGCCAGCGCTTTCTCTCAGACCGCGGCGTTCAATTTGAACGGTAGCGGGACTAATGCCACTACAGTAACGCTGATCGGCACTACCCCGAGTCCCGTGTCTGTTGCCAGCACCTTGACCCCAACGACCGAGATCACCTACTCGGCAACGACCAGCTACGACGCGGGTAGCAATGGCGTCAAATGGATGTGTTTGAATCCCAGCCCCGCCGGCACAATCAACGGCACATGCGACAACGTATCGTCTCTGGTGACCCCCGATACCTTGTATCTCCAGATTGGCCAAAACGCGAACAGCTCGCAGCTCCCGGCCACGCAGCACATGGCGACCATCACCCTGACGGGGACCGACGGTTCGACAGGAACCATCACGGTGAACTACACGCCTGGATCGAACGGCGGCACTACGTCAGGCGTGTTGTCGGCCTCGCCGAGTTCGCCCAGCACCAGCGTTGCTTACCAAAGCAGCACGACCCTATTTTTCAACCTGGTCTCCACAAGCACGACGCCGCTCGTATTCACTTTGCAATCACCGCAAGTCTCCTGGGCAACCAACTTCATCACCACCAACGGATCGTCCTCCACGGGGACGGTTGTTAGCGGGAATCCGGTACAGGTGCAGGTTACGCTCAATGGTTTTGGACAAGCTCAAACCACGCTAAGCACCAGCCTATCGGTTGTATATGGGGGCAATACCCTAAGCATCCCGCTGACGTTCGGCAACGGCGTTAACGCCGGAAGCGGAAGCGGAGGCACTGGCACCATACAGTTTTCGCCTTCTTCCGTTAGCTGGAGCTATTCCGCCGGAGGCAATTTCCCACCACAGACCTCCCTCAACGTAACCAGTACAACAGGGGCCGCTACCTTTACCGCCTCTGCTTCACCCGCCAATAGCTGGTTCTCGATCGTTCCCACAAGCGGTAATCTGCCTAACATTATTACTGTCGAACCAACGGCGAACATCGCCTCTCTCGCGACGGGCGCCTATACCGGCGTCGTAACCGTATTTGGATCCGATGGCTCTCAGGCATCGTTCAACGTCAACCTGACAGTAAATGGCGGCACAACCAACGGACTCACCGTTTCGCCAAATCCGATTTCGATGCAGACCGCGGTAAACGGTTCCAGCGTTCAACAGGCGGTAACCGTAACCAGCGTTACTGGCGGAACCCTTTCCGCAAGTGTGACCGGTTCGGGTCTGTCGGTCACCGTTTCCAATGCCACCGTTGTGGCAAACGTGCCTACCTCGGCGATTACCGTGACGGCCAATCCAGCGGGATTGGCCAACGGAACCTACATCGGGTCATTGACCGTAACGGTAGGCGGCGTATCCCAGGCGGTTCAGGTCAGCTTTGTCGTGGGCACCGGCAGCGGCGGAGGCGGAGGTACGGGGAGCATCAGCGCCGCTCCCTCGGCGGTCAACTTCGTCTACGAAATCAATTCGGGCATGCAGATCAACCAGCAGCAGCAGGTTTTTCTCGCCGGTTCGGGGAACTACACGGCCACTGTCACAAACTCTAGCGGCGGGAGCTGGCTTTCCGTTTCCAGCACTTCTGGCAGTCTTCCTTCACAGTTCTTCCAGATCGTGGCCAATGCGAGCGGTCTGGCGGCGGGCCCCTACACTGGCGCCGTTACGTTCACTAATACAAGCACCAGCCAGACAGCAGTGGTGAGCGTAAACCTGCTTGTGACCGGCACCACGGCAATCTATACGAGCCCTGGCGATTTGGTCTTCAGCTACATCGCCGGTACCACCAGCCCCACCCAGTTCCAGAATCTTTCGTTGCTGGCAAGCGACAATTCAGCGGTTGCGGTGACTGCCGCAATTAGCAATCCTTCCAATTCGCCATGGCTAACGATCACATCCAACGGGTCAAGCATTGCCGGCCAGGCGGCCTATGCCGTGACTGTCAATGCCTCGAATGTCGCCAATGGCCTCTACACTGGATACATCACGGTAACGGCGGCCACTGGCAATAGCCCCGTCACTGTTCCAGTGGTGCTGAACGTCGTCGGCAGCAGCACTGGCGGGGGAGGCGGCAGCTTAACGCTCGGAACCTCGTCTCTCACGTTCCAGGCGGCATTGAATGGCGCGGCGACCACTCAGCAGCTTTCGGTCAGCGCGACCAGCGCCACCAGTTTTACCGCTAGCGCCTCCACCAACAGCGGAAATAGCACCTGGCTTTCCGTTTCACCGGCCGGAAGCAGCGTCACGAATACGACGCTTACGGTAACAGCGAATCCGGCAGGCCTCATTGCCGGGACGTATTCCGGACAGATCACTCTCGTTTCCGGGTCGGGAACTCAGACCGTGCCGGTGACGATGATTGTCGGCGGCGGCGGCGGAACCGGCGGGAATATCACCGTTACTGCGAACGGCGGTACTGCAACTTCGCCCTCGCTGACCTTTACGGCGCAATCCGTGGGCGCGACCGTTCCATCGCAATATCTCTCCGTGACCAGCGCTTCGGGATCATCTCCGATTAGTTTCACCGCTACGCTTTCGGGTTCAAGTTGCGCTTGGGTGAACCTTGGAATTGTCGCGGGACAGGCATACCAGACTCCGCTGGCTAACCTGAACGTCGGCGCCACCACCACCGGTCTGGCCTCCGGAACCTACAATTGCACGCTGACCTTGACTCCCACAGGCGGCACTGCAGTGACGGTCCCGCTGACGCTGACGGTTATCGGGTTGCCGACGATTTCGGTTTCGACGACGGCATTGAGCTTCTCCTACTCGGCCGGCAGCTCGGCGCCCACCGCGCAGACCGTAACGGTAACGGGAGCCGGTTCGGCGGCCGCCACCTTTACTGCCGCGGCCACCACCACAGGCACTCCCTCGGGATGGCTGTCGGTAACCCCCACGACCGGCAGCGCCAGCGCCAGTGCGCCGGCCCCGCTTACGGTGAGTGTGGACCCCACCGGCCTTGTGGCCGGCACCTATACGGGTACGATTTCGGTTACGCCAGGATCCGGATCGGCCGGCGGCGGGACTGTTGCCGTCACTCTAACCGTCACGGCTCCAACGCCCTCGATTACCACTGTTGTGAACGGGGCAAGCTTCCTTGGCGGCGCCGTGTCACCGGGCGAGTTCGTTTCGATTCTGGGTACCAGCCTGGGACCGATTACGCCGCTTGGTCCGTCAATCGACTCCACGGGTAAAATCTCCACCACGCTGGGCAACGTTCAGGTCTTCTTTAGCGCCACTCCGGCGCCGCTGACTTATGTGAGCTCCGGACAGATCAATTGCATCGTGCCTTACGGAGTATCCGGGCTTTCCACGGTACCGATTCAAGTGAAATTCCTTGCGCAACCTTCGAACGTAGTCACGCAGAACGTTCAAGCCTCCGCGCCTGGAATCTTCAGCGCTACCGGAAATGGGACGGGACAGGGCGCAATTCTGAACCAGAATAATACCCTCAACACCCTAACAAACCCGGCCACCAAGGGAAGCATTATCCAGATTTACATGACCGGTGAAGGCAACACCAGCCCGTCCGGAACCGATGGCGCCATCACTGGGAACGCAACTACCGTCCCAGTGCTGCCAGTTGCCGTGATGATCGGAGGCCAACCGGCCACCGTGGTCTTCAAGGGCGAGGCGCCTGGCATTGTGGCCGGCGTGCTACAGCTCAATGTCACCATTCCCCCGACGGTAACCTCGGGCGCCAATCAAGTATCGGTCACGATCGGCAGCAACACCAGTCAGGCTAATCTGACGGTTGCTGTCCAGTAAACGCCTCATTTGGCGAATGCGAGGGGCGGAATACACGTTTCCGCCCCCGCATACGTCAGAATCTTTGTGAGCCCTTTCCGTCTCGGAATGGCGTTGCTGGCGGTGTCGGCATTCGCCGCATCCCCCTTCGACACGCCTCCGCTCAAGAACCTGCTAAAGGCGGTCGAGAACCGCTACAACGTCACAAAAACCCTGCAAGTCTCTTTTACTGAACAATATACGCCAGCCGGACGCCCCCAGCGCACGGAGAGTGGAACGCTATACCTGCGCAAACCGGGCCGGATGCGTTGCGATTATGCATTTCCCAAGGGCAAACTTTGCGTTTCCGACGGCACCTACCTTTACGTTTATACCCCCGCTGACAACCGCGCCCTCAAAATGAAGCTGAAGGACAGCCTGGCGGAGGATATGCGCGCCCCCCTCGCATTCCTGCTCGGCAAACTCAACTTCGATAAGGAGTTCCGCAACTTGCAGGCCCACCCGGAGGGGGCTGCGACGCGCATTTCCGGCGAGCCCAAAAATGAAGTCTACTCCAGCATCGAGTTTCTGGTGGCGCCCGACAATCGCATCCAGGAGCTGAAAATCGTCTCCGTGGACCATGCTGTCCTTAATTTCACCTTCACTAACGAGAAACAGGATCCGCCTATGAGCGATAAACTCTTCGCCTTCCAGCTCCCGGCCGGCGCGCAATGGGATGAGGGCAACCAGTAGCGGAACGCCATGGCGGAATTCGTTCTCAAGTATGCCGATGGCCGCGGGCAAATGCACCAGCAGACGGCCACGGCCGGTTCGGAAAAGGAGATTCGCGACCGCCTTTCCAATCAGGGTTTTCTGGTCTACTCGATAAAGCCCCGAACCTCCGCGTTGGCTTCGATCGGCGGGAGCAAGAAGCTCAATCTCGAGAAATTTCTCATCTTCAACCAGCAGTTCGTCACTCTTATCCGCGCCGGCTTGCCGATTCTGAAGAGTCTCGACCTGCTGGCCGAGCGCCTTACGGATCCCAAGCTCGAACCCTACATCAAAGCCGTCCGCGAAGAGGTTCGCAACGGAACGCTGCTTTCGGAGGCGTTTCGCCAGCAGAGCATTTTCCCCAAGATTTATGTCTCGTCGGTGATGGCGGGTGAAAAAAGCGGCAGCCTGACCGAGGTGCTAGACCGGTACATCCACTACCAGAAGCTTTCTCTCGCGGTGAAGAAGAAGGTGATGGTTTCGCTGATGTATCCATGCGTGCTTATCGTTCTGGTGAGCGTGTTGATGGTCTTTCTGGTGACATATGTTGTCCCTACTTTCGCCTCGCTCTACAGCAGTATGCAGGCCACGCTGCCGCCGATGACGGAACTGCTGATCGCCATAGGCACTACGGCGAAGAGCTATATCCTGGGCGCGGTTGGCGCGCTGATTGTGGCCATCTTCGTATTCCGCTGGTGGTCGAAGGGCGCGGCGGCGCGCGAGAGAATCGACCGCGTTAAGATCAAGGTTCCCATCGCAGGCGATATCTGGTTGAAATATCAAGTGGCACAGCTCTCGCGTATTCTGAGCACGCTTCTCACGGGCGGCATTCCGTTAGTACAGGCCATGGAAACCGCCGCCGATTCGCTGGGTTCGCCGCTGTTGCAAAAATCCGTCGAAACGGCCGGCAAGGCCGTTCGCGAAGGCCAGCCGCTCTCGGGATCGCTCAAGGCGCAAAAGATGTTCCCGCCGCTGGCGATCGACATGATCGAAGTAGGCGAATCCACCGGCGCGCTGCCCGCGATGCTGAATAGCGTCGCCGAATTCTTCGAGGAAGACGTAAACACCCGCATGCAGGCCACGCTATCGCTGATTGAGCCGGCCATCATGCTGGTGATGGGAGGCTTTGTAGCCTTCGTTTTGATCGCTCTGTATCTGCCGATTTTTTCGTTGGCGGATTCGATTCATTAAAGGTTGAGAACGTCTAACAGAAATCTTCATGATCGCCATGACCACTGAGATCGATCAAGCCAAAGCCATCGCCGAGCGCTACCGCTGCGAGTTCGTCGACTTGCGCGAATCGTTGATCGATCACGATTTGTTCCGCTCCATACCCGTCGATCTCATGTTCCGCTACAACTTTGTGCCGATGCAGGCGCAAAACGGAACGCTCGATATCGCGCTTTCCGATCCCCGCAATCTCAATCTGATCGATGAGCTCACTCTGCTGCTGCAGAAGAAGCTGCGCGTCAAGGTGGCGACCCTTTCGCAGATTTCCGAGTTGCTCAAGAAGACCGAGCAATCGCAGCGCGTGCTCGAAGAGGTTACCGAAGGGTTTACGCTCGACGTCATCGCCGAGGATGGCGATTCCGACGAGAACCTTTCCATCGACAAGCTCACGTCGGTGGATAGCGACATCGCGCCCGTCATCAAGCTGGTCGATACCACCATCTTCAATGCTCTCGAACGGCGCGCGAGTGACATCCACATCGAATCGCGCGATCAGGAAGTCGCCATCAAGTACCGCATCGATGGCGTTCTGCATTATGCCATGCCGCCCATTTCGAAGGATTGGCAATCGACAATCATTTCGCGCATCAAAGTAATGAGCGAACTGGATATCGCCGAAAAGCGCGTCCCGCAGGACGGCCGCTTCCGCGTGCGCTATAAGGGCCGCCTGATCGACTTCCGCGTTTCGATCATGCCAACCATCCACGGCGAAGACGCCGTGCTTCGCGTGCTCGACAAGGAATCGATGAGCGAGAAGTTTTCTAAGCTCTCGCTGGACGTAGTCGGTTTCAATGAGGCCGATCTGCTGAAGTTCCGGCGCTACATTCTGGAACCATACGGCATGGTGCTGGTCACCGGCCCCACCGGCTCCGGCAAGACCACCACACTCTACGCCGCGCTCAGCGAGATCAAGAACGACGAAGACAAGATCATCACTATTGAGGACCCGGTCGAGTATCAGGTTAAAGGCATCACGCAGATTCCCGTCAACGAAAAGAAGGGACTGACCTTCGCGCGCGGTCTCCGCTCCATTTTGCGTCACGATCCGGATAAGATCATGGTCGGCGAAATCCGAGACCAGGAGACGGCGCAGATTGCCATCAACTCCGCGCTTACCGGCCACCTCGTTTTCACTACTGTGCACGCCAACAACGTGCTTGACGTGTTGGGCCGCTTCTTGAACATGGGCGTCGAGGCGTATAACTTCGTCTCTGCCCTCAATTGCATCCTGGCGCAGCGCCTGGTGCGCCAGATCTGCGACCATTGCCGCAAGCACGTGCGCTATCCCGAAGCGATGCTGATTGAAAGCGGGTTGAATCCCGACGACTGGCGCGACTTCGATTTCGTGGAAGGCGCCGGCTGCTTCGAATGCGGCGGCACCGGATTCCGCGGACGCTCCGCGATTCACGAATTATTGGATTTGACCGATAAAATCCGCGACATGATTCTCGAGCGACGCCCCAGTTCGGAGATCAAGCGCGCCGCGCGCGAGGAGGGCATGACGTTCCTGCGGGAATCGGCCGTAATGAAGATGCGAAGTGGCGTGACGACTTTGAGAGAGATCAATAAGGTGACGTTCATTGAGGGTTAGAGCCGTGAGGTTTGAAGACGTCCACTTGACGCGGAGGCGCAGAGACGCAGAGGTAAGCGTTGAGAAAACCAATGCAGTTCTCTGCGCTTATCTCCGCGGCTCTGCCTCTCCGCGTCGAAAGAAGCCCTCATGCTAGACAGGCTCAAGTCCGTGCTGCAAGATCCACCGCCTGCCATGGCGTTCGAGATCTCCGAAGCCGGCATCTCCTCCGCGCGCATTGGCTCTCGCGCCGAACTGGATTTCGCGCCGCTTCCCGCTGGCGCGCTTGCCGTTTCGCCTCTCAAAGAAAACGTGATCGACGAGGATGCCTTCGCGCAAACCGTTCGATCGCTCATCTCGTCCCAAAAGCGAAAGGAAGTCGCGCTAATCCTGCCCGATTTCTGTACGCGCATCGCCGTGCTCGATTTCGACAGCTTCCCTTCGGAGCCTAAGGAACAGGCGTCGCTCATTCGCTTCCGCTTGAAACGAAGCCTGCCCTTCGATGCCGAATCGGCCGCGCTCAGCTACTTCGCCCAACCGACGTTGCGCAAACACATCGATGTGGTGGCCGTCTTGACGCCGCAGGAGATCGTGGCGCGCTATGAAGCACCGTTCCGCGCGGCGGGTCTGAACCCGGGCCTCGTGACTACATCTTCGATGGCCGCGCTCGAACTCGCCGCCGAATCCGGGCTCTCGGTTATTGCCAAGATCACCGGCCGGGTCATTACAGTGTTGGTGCGTGAAAAATCCACGCTCAAGCTGGTGCGCTGCCTCGAGATTCCGTCCATCCATCTGGACGATATCTCCGCCGTGCTCGCGCCCACGCTGGTCTACGTGGAAGATAATCTCGGCGGACGCGCGGAGCGCCTGCTTCTATGCGGCTTCGGTCCCCAATCCGAGGAAGCTCAACGCCGCTTCGAACCGGAATTCGGTCTTGCCGTGGAGATCATGCGCTCGCCGCTCGGCGTGCCCGGAGAAGGCAACGCCGGCCTGCTGGGATATCTACGCTCCATCGCGAGGAACAACTAGCTTGAAGTACTCAATCAATCTCGCGAGCCAGCCCTTCCGGCGCGATCGCGCCATGATCGCAGCCTCCTTCGCAGTTATCGCCGTGCTTGTGGTCACGCTTGTCGGTCTCTTCCTCTTCATCCAGCAGGATAGCCAGCAACTCGCCGGACTGCGCCAGAGCATCGCGCGCCTCGACCGCCAGGTAGCGGCGGCCTCGAAAGAACAGGCACGCCTCGATAGCATCACGCGTCAGCCGCAAAACGCCTCAATACTTGAGTGGAGTGCGCTGATCAACACGCTCATCTATCACAAGGCCATCAGTTGGAGTAAGCTGCTGGCGGATCTCGAAAAGACGCTGCCTTACAACGTGAAAGTGGTCCAGATCCATCCGTCGATCGATTCACAGAATCGCGTGCGCCTGGAAATGCTTTTGGGAAGCGACAAACCGGGTCCGCTCTTCGACGCCCTTCGTGCCCTGGAAGACTCGCCCGCGTTCGGTACCGTGACTCCCAACAGCGAATCGCCGCCTACGCAGGCGGAACCGCTCTACCGCTTCCGCTTAACGGTGAACTATGCGCAAAAACTTTAGCATGCCAGGGCAGTGGAGGGAGCCTCGCGTGCTGATGCGCGGCGTCATCGGCGCGCTCCTGCTGGCTAATGTCGTCGCCGCAGTCATCGCGTTCAAACCCTTCGGCGGAGGCGCGGACGATCTCCAACGTCAGGAGGCTTCGCTTCAACAACAGCTCTCGGCCATGCGCAAACGGATCGACGCCGATAAGATGCTGGTAGATAAGATGCAGAAGGCGCGCAAGGATAGGGACCAGTTCCTGGCCAAATATGTCGCCGATGAACGCCTTGGCGCTTCGACCATCTACGATGAGCTGATCCGCATCGCCACCGAAGCAGGCGTCAAGCAGTTGCCCGTCACCTTTAACCAGCAGGATATCGAAGGCAGCGACACGTTCAAGATGTTCACCGTCACAGAAGGCTACGAAGGCAGCTACGCCAGTCTGGCCAAGTTCATTAACCTTGTCGATAAATCGCCGCATTTCCTGATCATCGAATCGCTCAATACCGCAGCCCCGCAGCAGGGCAGCGGCGCGCTGAATGTGCAGTTGAAGATAGATACCTTTGTTAATGCAGCGGAGGGAACCCCATGAAGCTGGGCGCCGAAAATAAGCGTGCGGTCATCTGGCTCTCCGTGCTGGGCGTGGTGCTGGTGGGCGTGATCTATTACAACTTCTTTTACGATTCGTATGGCTCACGCACGTCAACGCCTGCCCGAAAAGCCGCGCCAGGACAGCCCGACCTGGCATCGTCCGATGAAGCCAGCGGGTCGCGATCTTCGCGCGGACGCGTGGAGGAGTTTATCCCCGTGCTGCACAAAAAGCACGGCGACAAAGCGGAGCCGCTGCCCGCCGACCCCACCTTGCGCCTCGACCTGCTGGCCAAGTTGAATGAAGTTCCACCGGCCGGGAGCGGGCGTGACCTCTTCAACTTCGGAAAGGCGGAACCGGTGAAACTGACCGGGACGGAGCCGGTGGTGAAGGTCCAGGCGTGGATTCCGATCGGTCCGCGGATCGCGCCGCCGCAGCCAAAACCCGCGGCGCCGGCGCCTCCTCCACCTCCGCCGATCAACCTCAAATACTATGGCATTTGCACAACGCGCGCCAACGGGCAGAAAACGGCCTTCTTCATGGACGGTGACGATATTCTGATTGAAGCCGAAGGCGCTACGTTCAAAGGACGCTACCGCCTTGTGCGGATCGGCGTAAACTCGGCAGTAGTATTAGATCTGCAATACAAACACGAGCAGACTCTTCCGCTTGTCGAAGACGCCCCGGGAACCGGCGAATGATTTGTCGTATTGAAAAACCGCTTGCCGATAGGCGCCGTTCCGGCCGGCCAAAGGAGCGGGGCTTCGCGCTGCTCCTCGTTTTCCTGATGGCAGCGATTATAGCCATCAATCTCTACATGGAGCTTCCGCGTCTTGCCTTCCAGGCCCAGCGCCAAAAGGAACAGATGCTGATGGAACGCGGCGAGCAATACAAGCGCGCCATTGGCCTCTTCCTGCGCACTAATAAGAACACGCGCTGGCCGGCCTCTATCGACGAACTGGAGAACTATAACAATCGCCGCTTCCTGCGCCACCGCTACATTGACCCGCTAACGGGTAAGGACGAATGGCGACTGATCCACATCGCCAACGGCGTCCTCACCGATTCCGTCACCAATAAGAAGAAGGACCAAGACCAGGACCATATCAAGAATGGCGCCGTGATGGAACTGGCTGGAGTTACCGGAACAGATCCAGCCGGCCAAACCAACGTAAGCGCGATCAACCGTCGGCGTCCCAGCGACGGCGGAGCCCAGATTGGCCCCGATGGCCAACCGATCTCCCCCACCGGCGCTCCACCCCCCGGGGGCGCTCTGCCGCCCGGTTTCGGAAACGGTATTCCAAACCCGGCCGGAGTCTCCGGCGCCACCGGTCCGACAACCTTCAACGGCGTCGGAGGGGGGGCCGCGCCTTTCCCCGTTGGGAACGGCGTCGCCGGCGGCTCCCCGCCGTTCCCCGGCGCCAATGGCATTGCTGGACTGCTCGGCATACCGACCGCTCCCACCGGCGCGACCGGCGGTTCGGCGCCGAGTTATGGATTGTTGGGCGGCGGCAGCTCGGCGGTAGGCGGCGGAACGCCCATGCCAGCGCCGACTCCCGGCGCGCTCCCCGGTAATTTGTCTGGCGGTGGTGTAATGGGTGGGCTTATCGGCGGGATGCCAGGAGCGGCGCCGGGCAATGCTTCTCCAGGGGCTCCCGCAGGAATCAACGTCAGCCCACAGGCGCAGGCCGCGGCCGCCAATTTGATCCAGGGACTTCTCACTCAACCGCGCCCCGGCGGCATGCAAGGCCTCCCAGGTCAGAGCGGCCTTATTATGGGCGGCGGCATAGCAGGCGTCGCCAGCAAAGCGGAAGGCGAATCCATTATGGTTTACGCCGACCACACCGACTACGGCGAGTGGGAGTTCATCTACGACCCGATGAAGTTTGTGGCGCCCACGAATCCCAATACCGGCGGCAGCGTGGGTACGCCCGCCCAACAGCTCGGCAGCTCCTCGACGGGTCCCAACATCACGAATCAGGTCGGAACACCCGTTTCGAATATCGGCGGTGGAATGGGCGGAGCGGGCGGGGGGACCAGCGGCATTACAAATGCCAGCTTCGGCGCTTCTGGAGCCGGCGGAGCTCAGGGCGCCCCGGGCTCAACCGGGACCGGCGCGCCAAGCGGTGGTTCCTCCGGCGCATTCGGCCAAGCTGGGCCGCCCGATATCCGCCCTGGCAAGCAGTAGACGCGCCCTCGGCGACCTACCCGGCCACTATTACGTCATAAGGCCGCATCATCTCGTTGTCTTCGTGCTCCAGCAAGTGGCAGTGCCATACATAGCGGCCCGCATAACCCTCGAACCGCACAATGAACCGCGTCACCATGTTCCCATGCGCGCGCACGGTATCCTTCCAACCCGTCTCGTACGGCTCAGGCTCCACGGCAGGCCCGGTGTACTTCATCTGCCCGAGGATCCGTGACCATTCGGGATCGTATGGACGCCGGTCTATGATCTGCATTCGCACCATATGCAAGTGAATCGGGTGCGAATCGTCGGTCGGATTGACGATGCTCCAGATCTCCACTGAATCGAGAGCCACCTTCTCGGTCACCGGCATATCCCAATGCATCCCGTTTAGCAGCATCAGATGCGTATCGCCGCCCTTATTCATGTATTCCACAATCTGATGCGTCCGCGTCTTGATTGCATCCGCTTCCGCAATCTTGGGAACGGGTCTCAATTTGGCGGGCAGCGCACTGTTATCCTCCACCTTGTCGCGGCCTACTCGAAACTGCATCATCACGAAGGCATCGTTGTTCAGAACGATCCGTTCGCCCGCATGATCCTTGAAATCGATCACCACATCGAAACGTTCCCCGGGCGAGATGACGAAGTTTTCCATAGCCAGCGGCGCGGGCCGTAATCCCTGATCCGTACCGATGATCTGAAACCTGTCTCCGTTCGACAGCGAAAGATGATAGAAGCGCGAGTTGGAAGCGTTGAGCAGGCGGAACCGGTACTTGCGTGGCTCGACATCCAGATAAGGAGTGATTTTGCCGTTCACCAGCATCGTGTTTCCGACCAGTTCCGGAATCCAAGGCGCGTCCGGTTTTCCCGACGCCGGATAAGATAACTGTCCGTCGCGCCGCAATACGCGGTCGCAGAATGCAAGGGGGATCTCGTACTTCCCTTTGGGTAGGTTCAATTCATCTTCGAACTGGTCGCGCACCAAATAGAACCCGAAAAGTCCGGCGTAATTATTCAGCCGTGTGATGCCCATTGCGTGATCGTGGTACCAAAGCGCCGTTGCCTCCTGGCGATTCGGATAATGGCAAGTAGCCGACTTGCCGGGCGTGTACCACGCTTCCGGATACCCGTCGCTCTCCGCCGGAGTTCTTCCGCCATGAAGATGAACCACCGCTCGCACCTCCGGCTTGTCGGCCTCCGCGCCGTGAAGATTGTGGTCGATCGGCAAGAAGTGCTTCGCTGGCAAATCGTTAACCCACTCGATCGAGATAGCCTCACCGCTACGTGCTTCGATGGTTGGTCCCGGCCAACTGCCGCCATAAGTCCACAGGCGCGTTGGAGGCAAGTCTCGATGTAGCTTACTCTCGGTCTGCCGCATCGCGATCCGATAGTAAGGAATCTTTGTTGTCGAATTACTCGGATCGGCGCGCTCCGATTCGCTCTTGGCTATGCCAGGCAACGGCAGCGGATCTACGAATTTCGGGAGCGTATTCGGATCCAACATGGGCGAGTCTTGCGCCGCGGCGGCGAAGGCAATGCTGGATTGAACGAAGAGCCTGCGTGAAATAGGTTGAGTCAAGTTATTAAAGTGAAGAGGCATGGCCGCGTTTTACAACGCGCCATGCCTCGGTCGACAGCTATGGATTCGGCCTAATTTTTCGGAGCCGGCATGCCACTGTTCGGGTCAAGGATCAGCTTTTTCATCTTCGCCTTTGACTCGAAGTCGAGCATGTTGGCGATCGAGTTCGCTATGGTATCGAACGAGCCGTTCCCAATTCGCTCGCCATTCAGCCAGTTATCCTCGACGAAGCGAATGACTGAGGTCTGGTCCGTGAGCGTGTGGTCCACGAAATTCTGTCTGGCCCAGGGTGAAATTACCATCAGCGGCTGGCGCGGGCCGTAGCCGCAACGTCCCTGCGCGTTCGGCGCATTGACGCCGGGAAGCGAGTTGCCGCCCGCGCCGCACGCGCCGGTTCCGGTTAAGGCATCGGCCGTGGTGGCGGACTGATTGACGATTGGTCCCATCTGGTGGTCGTACCAGCCGTCGGAATCGTCGTATAGGATTACGACCGCGGTGTGCTCCCAATCGGCATTCTGTTGCAGGAAATTAATCACATTCACGACGAAGGCCTGCTCATCAAGCGGATCCGAGTAACCTGCATGGGCATCCTGGAACCCAGGCGCTTTCAGGAAACTCACCGCGGGATAGTTCCCGGCGTTGATGGCATCGTAGAAATCGTGCACATCGTACTGATGGTTGCCTGCCTTGTCTGAAGCGGTCCCAATCGCGGTCTTCGACGTGGGCCGGGCATGCGTGGGGTTGGCAGTCGATTTGTAGTACTGGAAGGGCTCGTGGTGCGGAATGTAATCCGCCTTGTTCGTATTCGTTACCGCGGAAGTGGTGCTGCGGGCGCATCCGGTGGTGCCATTCCCATTCATAACTGTAAGATCGAATCCCTGGGTGAAGAAACCCCAACTGACGCCGGCCGCGTTCAAAAGATCTCCGATGTTGCTTCCGGACATGCTGAAGGCCTCGCCGGTGGTGGTGGAGCAGACGTCGCCGATGGGATCGGCATCGCCGATGTCGGTGAACCCGCCATTGCCATCGCCAATAATTCCGCCGGTCCCGTTCTGATTGTTAATCACGCCGTTGAGTTGGCCTGAGACCAAATTCAGCGCGCCAGGGGTGGAAGGGCCGAAGGCGGTGGAGTAGGAATTATCGTTCATTGCAAACCGCTGCGCGTAGTTCCACAAGGCGGTTACGGTGTTGCCATCATAGAAGCCAAGGTTGAGGCCAGTCGTGGTCACAACCGTCTGACCCAAAGACCCGGTGGGAGGGGCGCCGGCCACGCCGACACTCTTCGGAAACAGATCCATGAGGCCGCCATGAAAAGCCGCCTGCTCGGGACCGTAATTGTGATTCTGGTCCGCGGTGGCCGCTTGCGAGCGGTCCAGGCGGAATGGGTTCGTCATACCCGTTCCGTTGGTCGCATTCACGTAATTGGGGTTGCGCGTCAAAAGTCCGTTGGTCAGTCCGTTTACCGTCGGAGTATCCGCCGCCGCTGTAAACTGCGGCTCGCCCGTAGGATTCAAGGCATTCGGGTAAGTGCCGAAGTAATGGTCGAAAGAGATGTTTTCACCGAAGATCACAACCAGGTGTTGAATGGGCGTGGTGGGCGCCGGAGTTTGCGCTTGCAGGGGCGCCGGAGCAACGAAGAGCCCGCACGCCAGCAGCTCTGTTAACAGAATCGAAATGAATGGACGCATGTTTTCCTCTGAGTTTCCTGAAATTTCTCTGGGTGTTAAGCTGACGCTACTTTTTCAACTTCACCGGTTCGCCGCTGTTCGGATCGAGAAGCAGCGGTTTCGGGTGAGCCTTCGTGAAATCGAACGAACCGAGGACCTCGCCGGCGAGGGCGTCAAATGATTGATCGCCTATTCTCCCGAGCGACCAATTATCCTCGATGAAGCGCAGGATCGATGTTTGATCCATGAGGTTATGGTCCACATAGTTCTCTTTCGAATACGGCGAGATGACTAAGAACGGCAGGCGCGGGCCGTAACCGCAACGGTCCAGGTAAGCTCCGGTCTGAGGCGTCCCGCACAGGCCGCTCGTGCCATTGAGGCCGTCATTCGCCGAATCGTTCGATTGGCTCACCACCGGCGGCATCACGTGGTCGTACCAGCCGTCCGAATCGTCATAGGTGATGAAGACGGCCATTTCCTTCCACTGGGGCAACTGCTGTAGGGCGTTAATCGTGGTCACCAGGAACTCTTGTTCCGAGAGAGGGTCTGAGTTCGCTGGATGGCCGGTCGAATTCGCCGTCGCTTTCATGAACGTCACTGCTGGAATCGTTCCGGCTTTTGCCGCATTCCAGAAATCCGTCAGCGCGTATTGGTGATTCGCCTGATCGGGCTTTCCGATCATGTCCACCGAACTGGGCGGCAGATGGTGTGGGTTAGCCGTTGACGCATAATACTGGAACGGATCGTAGTGATCGTTGTAGATGCTGGTGCATTGGGCCTTGCCGTTGACCATCGCCACCGGAGCAAAATCGCCGTAGAACCATCCCCACGTGACGCCCTTCGCGTTCAACAGATCGCCGACGTTCAGGCCCGTCATTTGCACCGTTCCGCCGGTCTCGCAATCCTCGTTCGCTTCGATGTTCGCGATTACGGATCCGTTGACCACTTTTCCGGCGACCGTCTGCGTGGACGTCTGATGCGTCTGTCCCGAAATGAGGTTCAAGTGCCCCATCACCGTGGTGCCGTATGTGGTGGCGAAAAAGTTATCGCCCATCGCGTAGCGTTGCGCGTAGTTCCATAGCGCCGTGACGGTATTGCCGTCGTAATAACCCATCGATAGGTTCGGCGTGCATCCGGTTCCGACCGCGCTCGTGATAGCCGCGTACTTATCGATCAAACCTCCGTGCGTCGCGTTCTGTTCGTCAAGGTAGTGATTGTCGTTATCGCAGGTGACGTTCTGCGTACGGTCCAGCCGAAACGGCTGCACCCCATTCGGATTGTGCTCGAGCAAAGCTCCGCTCAGTCCGTTCACGCTGGGCGTGCCCGCCGCCGCATTAAACGGGGGCTGCCCCTGCGGGTTCGTTGCTCTTGGATAGACGCCGAAGTAATGGTCGAACGATTGGTTCTCGTCGAAGATTACTACTACATATTTAATCGGCGTTGGGTATGGGGAGGTCTGAGCCTGAAGGAAGCCGACGGTGGGCGAAATGGCGGCGATGGATAAGGCTATTTGTGCGACGCGTGTGCGTAGAGTCATTGGTCTCCCATGAGACAATTCCGGCAAGAGATTTGGGGTTGCGTGTTCTAAGATATACAGAAAATGTTAATGGGGAATGACAATTGCGGCACGAATTGCTTTCAATTGCGCTTCCGCCTTGGCTAATTCTTGACGCCGGAACGCGCCACGCGGATGGAGCCCATCATTCCGCCATCTTCGTGTTCCAGAATATGGCAGTGATATAGGAACGTTCCAACGATATTGAGGTCGCGGAAATCCATGCGTAGTTTCAAGCTAGGGTAGTGGGGACTCTTTCCGTCCCAATACCGAAGGTCGATTGTGTCCCTCAAGAGCGGTTCATTTACCATTCGCCCGTCGCGTTCCAACACCTGAAAGTGGATCTGATGGATATGAAAAACATGGGCTTCCGTCGCGCGGTTTTCGATTATCCAGTCTTCCACCGTTCCTTGCCGCGCGGTGATATCGGGCTTGGTGAAATTCATATCGAAAGCCCGTGGCTGCTTTCCATCCAAAGTGATGAAGTAGGTCACAGGGCTCTTCGGATTGTTGGGATCGAGCCGCTTCTCGGAGAAGTACAACTTCCTTTCACGAGCTGGCGCGATATCCACTAATCCCGAAAACGGCCGCGTCTGCGAGGCTGCGGAATCGGGAATGTGGGAGGCTGCGGCCGGGGACTGGCTGCTGCTGAAGAAATTCGCGATGACGCGAGACGGAGTCGATTCTCCGTCGGGGCCCGTATCGTAGCGAAGCGTGACGAGCCGGGCGAAGACTCCTTCGGGCGGCGTAGTCAAGATCAGTTCTGCCCGCGCTCCCGGCGGCAGGAGAATGTCTGTGCGTCCCGGGGCCGGATCGCGCCCGGACGGCGCGCCGTCCATACCAACTAACTCGAGCGGGAGAGGAATCCGTGCTTCTCGCAGGGAAGGACCGGTGAGAACCTGGAGATCGAAATACGTATCGGCCGCCGCGTTCAGGATGCGCCAAAACTCCCGCCGATTCGGCTTAGCAACCATTGCCGCGGGCGCGTTCTCCGGATGCAGAATGGGGACGAAATCGATCGAAATGTCCTTCGAGGGCTCAGGGCCTTCGACATCCCCCGTTTCTTCGGTGGTTCCGGGGCCGAGCAGGTCACGCAACACGATCACTCGTTCCGGTAAGCCTGCGACTTTCGGGTTCGCGCGCTCGATTCCTTCCACGATCAGAGCGCCTGACGCTCCGCCAAGCACCTGCGCTTCGCTAAAGCCGTGCGGATGCGGATGATACCAATACAGGCCAGGAGACTGGTTGGCCGGAATTCTAAAGCGGTACTCATACCCGGCCGCGGAAGGCTGGACCAACGTCGAAAGCACATCGTCCTCATGACAGCTTGGCGGAATGCTCAATCCATGAAAGTGCAGATTCGTGGTGGACGCGGTCATCTTGCCAGATCCGCAAGGGCCGTGAACCTCCATGTCGTGGAGCGCGTGCGCATCCCCGGCATTTGCCGGCAGGTCGTTCTTAAGCTTGATTACGACCTCGTCTCCTGTGCTGACACGAAGCGTGGGAGCTTGTGAACCATCTCCGGCGATGTAGCAATAGAACCTGCTGCCATAGATATCGGTGAATGTGTGGAAAGAGAATTCGACTTTGAGAATGCCGTTCGAGGAGTATAGGTCTTTGGGTTGAACCGCCAATCCGCCCACGCGGGGTCGCACGCAGGGATTGCCACCCATTTGCGAATAAGCCGCGCTGACTGTGAACAAGATGAGGACTGCAATCCGACCGCACATGCGGCTACATTTTCTCCAGCAGCGAGTTTAGACTGAAGATGCATAATAAGGCCATAACGCGCTATGGAACAACCTTTCACGCTTCCCCTCGTTAGCGGAGTCTTGCATACGCCCGCCGCCAGCCGCGCTTCCGGAGATGCCTTCGCTCTGACTCACGGGGCCGGCTCAAACCATAACGCGCCCTTGCTCACATCCCTCTCGCGCTCGCTCGCCGAAGCAGGCTACACGGTGCTCCGCTACGATCTGCCTTTCCGTCAGCAGCGTCCCAAAGGCTCGCCGTTTCCCGCCGGCGCCGCGCGCGACCGCGAAGGGATAGCCGCCGCCATTGCAGCGCTCCGCTCGATTGCGCCTGGAAAAATCTTCACCGGGGGCCACTCCTACGGAGGCCGGCAAACCACAATAGCCGCCGCTGAAAATCCGCAACTGACAGACGCGCTGCTGCTGTCCTCCTATCCGCTGCATCCGCCCGGCAAACCCACGCAGCTACGCACGGCGCATTTTCCCGATCTGCGTACGCGCGCGCTCTTCATCCACGGAACGAGCGACGCGTTCGGTTCTATCGACGAACTGCGCGAAGCCCTCGCCATGATCCCCGCGCCAACCGATTTGCTGCCGGTTGAAGGCGCGAGGCACGATCTCAAACGCGCTGCCAGCCTCTCGGCAGATATCCTGACTCGGTTTCACGCGCTGCTCTGTTATCCTGAGTAGTAACTTCCAAGGAGCACCACCCATGCGTGAATACATCTATACCACCCCGCACGGGATCGAAGTTTCGCGCGCCGTTTCCAAGGTAAATTACGCCAAAGGGTTGAAGCATTTGGTGCGCGAACTCGACCGCCGCCGGGGCATCTACTTTTCCTCGGGATACGAGTATCCCGGGCGGTATTCGCGCTGGGATTTCGGGTCCGTCTGCCCGCCGCTCGAGATCGTCGCATGGGATCGCCGAATCGAATTCCGTCCGCTCAACGACCGCGGCCGCCTCATCGTCCAGATGTTCCACGCCGTGCTCGCCGACCATCCTGACTGGGAAGAATTTTCGCTCGCAGATGGCGCATTGCAGGGTCGTTTGAAGCCCCTCCCGCATCTCTTTTCCGAAGAGGAGCGCAGCAAGCAGCCCTCGGTCTTCACTATTCTTCGAGCGCTCATTGAGGAGTTCCGCGGCGAAGAGAATTCGCGCCTCGGCCTCGTCGGCGCCTTCGGCTATGATCTGCTTTTTCAGTTCGAGCCTATCGAAAAGATACACCCGCGCGAAGACCACAAAGACCTGCACCTCTATCTCTGCGACGACATCTGGTTCATGGATCGCAAGAAGGAACAGATCGAGCGCTTTCAGTACGATTTCACCCTCGGCGAAACCACCACGCGCGGCCTCAAGCGCGATGGCGCGACGGTCGCCGCGCCGCCCAAATCCCATCCCGGTCCGATCGAAAGCGATCATCGCCCGGAGGAGTACATGGCCAATGTGGAGACCGTCCGCGAGGGCATGGGCCGCGGCGATTACTACGAGGTCGTACTACGTCAGACGTTCCACACGCCGTATTCGGGCAAGGCGTCCGACCTTTTCGGGCGCGTGCAGCGCGCCAGCCCTAGCCCGTACGAATTCCTGCTGCAATTCGGCGACGAGCAACTGGTGGGCGCCTCGCCCGAAATGTTCGTGCGCGTCGAAGGCCGCCGCGTCGAAACCTGCCCAATCTCCGGGACTGCGCAGCGCACCGGCGACCCGTTGCGCGATGCCGACAACATTCGCGAGCTTCTCAAATCTGCCAAGGAAGAGTCCGAGCTCACCATGTGCACCGATGTCGATCGCAACGACAAATCGCGCGTCTGCGTACCCGGCACGGTGCGTGTCATCGGCCGCCGTCTGATCGAATCCTATGCCGGCGTCTTCCACACTGTGGATCATGTCGAAGGCACGCTGCAGCAAGGGTACGATTCGCTCGATGCGTTTCTCAGCCACATGTGGGCGGTGACGGTGATCGGCGCGCCCAAGAAGGCCGCCGCGCAAACCATCGAAGCGCTGGAGAAGGATGCCCGCGGCTGGTATGGCGGCGCCGTGGGCATGATATCTCTCAACGGCGATATCAACACCGGCATCCTCATCCGGACTACGTATTTACGCGACGGCATGGCGCGCTATCCAGTCGGCGCCACGCTGCTCTACGATTCCATCCCCGAACTCGAGGAGCGGGAGACGCGCCTCAAAGCCACTGGCTTCTTCCGCGCCATGGATCACGCTGAGCCGGCGCACACTCCGGCAAAGACGGCGCCGAAAAACGAGGGCGCTGATGCCAAGCTGCTCCTGGTAGATAACGACGATTGCTTCATCCACACCTTGGCGAACTATGCGCGCCAGACTGGAGCCGACGTGGTCACTTACCGCGCCGGCTTTCCGCCTGAGCTGATCGCGCAAATCGCGCCCAGCCTGATCTTGATCTCGCCCGGTCCAGGACGCCCGTCCGATTTCGGCGTGCCGGATCTGGTCAAAACCGCCGTGCGACTAGGCGTTCCCGTCTTTGGCGTCTGTCTCGGACTGCAGGGCATCGTCGAAGCCTTCGGCGGCGAATTAGGCGTGCTCGATTATCCGATGCACGGCAAGCCATCCACGGTGCGCCACCGCGGGCAAGGCGTATTCGAAGGATTGCCGGAAGAGTTCACCGTCGGCCGATACCATTCGCTGTTCGCGCGCCGCGAGATGCTGCCGGCATGTCTCGAGGTAACGGCCGAGACCGAAGACGGTGTCATCATGGGCGTGCGCCACCGCGAGTTGCCTATCGAAGCGGTACAGTTCCACCCGGAATCCATCCTGACGGCTGAAGGGAACCACGGCCTTAAACTGATGGAAAACGCCGTGCGCCTTGGGACACATGCTCAAGTGGGATAGGCCTCCGGCCTGTCCACCGCGCGAAGCGCGGCAATCAACCATTTACGTTCACGCCCCTGCGTCGTACCTCGTGCGGCGTGATCGTGGTAAGCGCATTCCAGCGTATACGGTGGGTTGAAAGTGGGAACTCCGGCATGCCGTCTCGCCATCCAGCGCAGAAACGTAAACCTGGCGCGGATCGGTCAACGAGTGTGAACGCGTCCGTCACGATCGCCTTCCAGCCTTGTGCAAACCGCTCCCGCTATTTCGCTCAGATGAATAGAGCTACACCGACATGGAAGAAGTCCGCGAGTTTCTTAGCCTGTTCCTTTGTCACGGAGCGCTTGCCCCCAAGTATCTCCGATACCCGGCTCTTGGAGCCGATTACTGGCCATAGATCCTTGGGAGCAAGTCCTCGCTGTTCCAATAAGAACGCCACCATTTCATGCGGTTTGGACTTCTCCCGCGGCGGATGCGCCGCCGCGTCGTAATCGCGGATAAGGTTTGTCAGCAGGTCGAGAAGTTCTCCCTCCTCGGCGGTCATGTTCCGTTCGCCCTTTTCCATCAGGGATTCCACCATAGCGAGCGCCCGGTTGTTCTGCTCTTCAGTCCGGATGACACGGGGAGCCGCCTTCGCAAGAAGCCTCGCATATCGCTTTTCATCGATGGTTTCCGTTAAAGTTCCCATCTGTCGTACTCCTTGTGGGCGCCGATCCTTTTGATGTACACAATCTGTCTGGCGTAATGCACGAACGCAACGATACGGTAATTGTTGCCCCCCACGTTGAATATCGTCAGTTCGCCAACAAAGGATGCCGACGCGAACGCTCGTTTCAGATCGCCTGGATTGCGCCATGACTCGGATTCAATGGCATTAGCCCAGTGCCGCTTTGCCCCAGCAGAACGCGGTTCCCGATCTGTGAATTCCCGAATCCGTTTCTCGCTCACGATCCTCAATCCCTATGTTCCCATATATGGAACCAAGGATCAATTAGAACGGCGTGCCTTGCATGCCACTCCAGCAGCGGGAGCCCCGGGGCGCACTTACTTCAATTCCTCTTTCCCCACCGCCATATTCAACTGTCCCGCCGCCGTCAGGTACGATCCGATCAGGCCCAAATAAGCCTGTTGAACCGTTCTGTAATCGCGTTGCGCATCCAGATAATCGAGCAGCGCGGCGCCCCCGTGCTCGTACGAATAAGAGATCTTGTCACGTACCTCTCCGGCCTCGCGCACATAGGTAGCCTTATATGGTTTCAATTGGTTCAATACGCTCAGCACCGTAACATACGCCGAGTCTACGTCGCTGAAGACCTGCGCTCCGGTGACATCCCTCATCTGCCGCGCATGCTTGATATCGATCTCGGTCCGCATCTTTTCACCCTGGTTGCGGTCGAAGATTCGCAGCGGAATGTTGATTCCCACGCCGAAATAAAGGGTGATTGGTGGATTCCGGCCAATGTCCAGACTGAACGTCGGATCGGTCGATCCGTTGGCTACCGCCAGCTTATGATCGGTCTCTGCCTTGGTTACGGTTTCGATCGCCGCCTGCAGATCTGGCCGTTCCGCCAGCGCGATGTCGTGGAAGTGTTCCATCGGCGCCAGGTTCTCGTCGAAGTCGAAACGTCCGGTCACGTCGAATTGATCGATGGGAATGCGCTCATTGAGCAGCATGATCATCGTGATCTTTGCCGTGCGTAGCGTTACCAGCGCGTTTTCGTAGTCCTGTTCGTATTGCACGCGCTCCAGGTGAAAGCGCTGCATATCCACCTGCGCCAAGTCGCCGGAACGGTAGCGCTCCTGAAAGATGGAGTATTCCTTATCGAAATAGTCGCGGTTGGCGATGGCGAGAGCGAGTTGCGCCTTCGCTTGCAGCGTTTGCACGAATGCGGCGCGAAGGTTGAACAGCAGATTCCGCTCCTGATCGGCCTGCTGCGAGACGGCGATCGCCGTGGCATCCTTCTGGCTCTGCAGACGCAATTCGCGCTTGTGCGCCCGCTCGTGCAAATAGTCGAATGCGATCGAAGGAAACGCGTAGGTGAAAGGGCGGTAGGGATTCCCTGCCGTCGGAAGGGGTTGAATCTGATCGGTAAGTAGCGTGAAATTCGGATTCGGCCGTAAGTAGGCCGTGATCTCCTCGGCCTTCGATTCGTCAATGTTGGTTTGCCCGGCCATCAATGTCGGATTGGCGGCGGTGAACCGCTGCTTTACCTGCTCCCACGTGAGAGCCGTCTGCGCACTCGCGCTTCCGGCTATCGTACCCGCCAGCAGCAGAGAACTAATGAATCGCATAGGTCCCCTCATACCTGTAACGTATCGCCCTCCTTCGCAACCAAGGCGTAGAGAACGGGCGAAAGGAAGATGGAAAGCAGCAGGCGCGAAACCAGCCCGCCCACAATGACGATCGCGAACGGCCGTTGCGAGTCGCTGCCGATTCCGGTGGACATCGCCGCCGGCAGCAGCCCCAGGCACGCCACCAGCGCCGTCATCATAATTGGGCGTAGCCGCAATACCGACGCTTCAAGAGTCGCCGTCGGGATGTCCCTCCCCTCCAGCCGCAGTTTGTTGATGAATGAATAGAGGATGACGCTAGTCTGCACGGCCACGCCCATCAGCGCAACAAAGCCCAGCATCGAAGAGACGCTGAAGTTGGTGTGCGTAAAATAGAGCGCCAGAAGGCCGCCAACGGGTTCCGTCACCAGGACGCTCAAGAAGATGATTACCGGGAACTTCAAGTTGCCATAGAGCGCAAACAGAATCATCAGAATCAGCAGCACCGTTAGCGGTCCGATTATCTTCATCTGCTCTTGCGCCGCCAGATAATCTTTGTATTCGCCGCCCCAATCGAACCTGTAGCCGATCGGCAGCTTGACCGCGTCGTCCACCTTCTTGCGCGCCTCGCCCACCGCGCTCGCCAGGTCGCGTCCTTCCACGCTGAACTGCACGCCGATGTACCGCTCATTCCCTTCGCGGTAAATCAGCGCCGCGCCGATCTCCTCTTTGATCTCGCAAAACTGGTCCAACGGCAGATACTGCCCGTCCGGCGTCGTAATCAGAAGCTTTCGGATCTCATCCGCATTGCTGCGATATTGCTCGGGCATGCGAACCACCAGATCGAACTGCCGCTCCCCCTGAATTACCTGCGTCGCGGCCGAGCCCCCGAGCGCCGTTTCGACGAGCGAATTCACGTCGCTGACGTTCAAGCCGTAACGCGCGAGCTTGGCACGATCCGGCGTGATCGAAAGGGTCGGCTGCCCCAGTTCGCGCACGATGGTGATTTCGGCGATGCCGCGCGTGCGGCCCAGAATCTCCTTCACCCGTAGCGCCTTCTCTTCGAGGGTGGCCAGATCCGATCCGAAAATCTTTACCGCCAGTGCGCTTTTCAAGCCAGTTTCGGCTTCATCCACCGCGTCCTCGGCGGGCTGCGTGTAGTTGAACACCACTCCCGGAAACGCATGCAGCTTTTTCTTCAGCGCCTCGATCAGTTTCGGTTTGGAGTTGATCTCGCCGCTCCAGGCCTTGTCGCTGTAGGGGTGCAACCCAACGTAGAATTCGTTGTTGTAATAGCCGGTTGGATCGGTGCCGTCATCGGGGCGGCCCAGTTCGTTGGCTACGGTCGTCACCTGCGGGAAGCTCGAGAGGATGTCGCGAATCTGGGGCGAAAGCTTGGACGCGTCTTCGAACGAAATCGTGTAAGGCGTCGTAGCGCGCACCCATAGGGCGCCTTCGTCGAGGTGCGGCATGAACTCGCCCCCGATGAAAGGAATCAGTAGGAGCGACGCGCCGAACACCGCCAAAATAAACATCACCGTCAGGAAGCGATACCGCAGGCAACGCGCCAGCACCCGACCATAAGACCGGCGGATCCATTCAAACACCCGGACTTCCGGCTCATGAATATTCCCGCGCAAGAGATAAGCGCACAACACCGGCAGCAGCGTCAAGGCGCACAAGAGCGACCCCAGCAACGCGAACGACATCGTATCCGCCATCGGCTGAAACAGCCGGCCGGAAGGTCCGGTGAGCACGTAGATCGGGATGTAGCCCGCGATGATCACGGCGATGGCATAGAAGATTGGCCGCTCCACGTCATGCGCCGCCTCGCGGATCACCGTGACCAGGTTATACGGCTGGCCGCGCCGAGCCGCCAATTCGCGGAAGATATTCTCCACCATCACCACCGCGCCATCCACGATGATTCCGAAATCGATGGCGCCGATGGAGAGCAGGTTCGCCGGAATGTGCCGCCAGTCGAGACAGATGAACGCGAACAACAAGGAGAACGGAATCGTCGCCGCCACAATCAGCGCCGTGCGAATGTTGAACAGGAACAAACCGAGGATGATCATCACCAGCACCATCCCGCGCAACAGATTCCCCTCCACGGTTCGGGTAGTCTCGTCGATCAGGCCCGAACGGTCGTAATACGGCACCACCTTGACGTCTGGCGGCAGCACGTGCTCGTTCAGGTTCTTGGTCATCGCTTCGACGCGCTTCAGGATCACCTGCGCCTGTTCGCCCACGCGCATCAGAATGACGCCCTCGACGGCTTCGTTCTGCTTCTCGAAGCCGAACTGCCCCAGAGCGGTCCGCGTGCCAGATTCGTACTTGGGCCAAATCGCGCACATAGACTGGCGTGCCCTTCTTTTCCGCGACGATGATGTTGCGGATATCGTCCATATCCCGGACGAGTCCCAGGCCGCGAATGTTGTAGAACTGGCCGCCCTGCGAATAGAAGCCGCCGCCCGAATTCGCGTTGTTGTTGGAAAGCTGTTGCAGGAGTTGCGGCACGCTCACGCCGTAGGCGAACTAACTTGGTCGGGTCCGGCAGCACCTGATACTGCATGTCCGTGGCGCCGAAGCCGGAATCGTCGGCCACGCCCGGAATCGATTTATAATGCCGTTCCAGCAGCCACGTCTCGATGGTTTTCAGGTCTTGCGGAGAGCGGTCGGGGCTCTGCACCACGTAGCGATAGATCAGCCCGCTAGGGCTAAAGAGTGGAGAAATACTGGGCGTCAGGCCGGCGGGCAGCGTCACATTGGCGACGCGTTCGAAGGCCTGTTCACGCACGAAATACGGATCGGCGCCGTATTCGAAATTCATTTCGATGAACGAGAGGCCGTACAGTGAAATGGAGCGCAGCGATTCCAGCCGCGGGATGCCGTTCATTTCGATCTCGACTGGAATAGTGACCAGCCGCTCGATCTCTTCCGCCGCGTGTCCCGGCCACTGCGTGATGAGCTCGACGTGTGGCGGCGCGAGATCCGGATAGGCGTCGATGGGCAGATTGCGGAAAGCGATCGCCCCGTAAACCATCAGCGCGATGGATGCGGCCACGATCATGAAGCGCTGCTTGAGCGCGAAACTTACAAGACGTCCAATCATGTGAGTTCCTTATTTGGACGTTTGCACAAACCGCAGGAAAAGGCTTCCTTCGGTCACGACCGGCTCACCCTCCGCAAGTCCGCTCGTCACGGCGACTAAGTTGCCTTGCTGCGGCCCCAGCGTCACCGAACGCTGCGCGAAACGGCCAGGCTGGCCCGGCTGCTGCACATAGACCAGGGGCTCGTTCTTTTCATCGCGCAGAATCGCCGAGACGGGAAGCGCCAGCAGATTCCGGCGGATGCCCGTGTGGATCACGGCGTCGAGATACATATCCTTCTTCAGAAGCCCCGCGGGGTTCTGCGTCACGATCCGGACATCGGTAGTGCGCGTGTCGGGATCGACCAGCGAGCCGATATAAGCAAGGTTTCCGTGAAATGTGCCTGGGAAGCTGGGATTGGTCTGGTCCACTGCGTCGCCCAGGCGCACACTGGGCAGGTCCTGATCGAAGATGTGTCCTTGCACCCAGACCGTGCCGACCCTGCTAATGAGAAAGCACGCGGTCTGTCCGGCTTGAATTACCAGTCCCGGCGTCACCAACTTCTGGACCACGGTTCCATCGATCGGCGAACGCACTGCGAGCTCGGTATTCACGGGCTCGCCTTGCCGCTCTGCATCGTCGATCTCCCGTTGCGTGATGCCGAAGATCTTTAGCGGCTGCAGGCTGTTCTGCACGTCGGTCATGGCGTCGTTGTAGTCGGCCACGGCGTCTTCGTAATCCTTCTGCGCGATGGCGCCGTGATCGAGCAGCCCTTTGCTTCGATCTGTAACGCGCTTGGCGAGATCGACGCGGTTCCGCGCTTTACGATACGTCGCGAGCGCGTTCACCACGTCCGGGCTCGATACCCAAAGGAGCGGTTCGCCCGCGCGCACCTTGCTACCCAGGTCCACCAGAATGCGCGAGATGGGACCATTCACCTGCGTGATGGCTTGGGTGGTTTGGTCGGCGTCCCAATCCACCGTGCCCGTGGTATGAACCGAAATGTCCCAGTTCGCATGCGAAACCGGTGCTACTTGGAGGTGTGCGAGCTGATCGTCGGGAACCGTGAAGTAGGCCTGCTGTGCGGCCTGCACGGTGTAAACCCCGTTTTCCGATGAACCCTCGCGCTTGCAGGATGTAAGAAGCAGAGCCGCAAGAACGGCTCCTGAGATCAAAATGAAACGGACGCGATACACGTGCGCTCTCCTCATTCCAAACAAAAAAGAAGACCCTGGCCACCGCTTATGCGGGCGCCAGACCATGGTTGCCAGAATTTAAGAGAGAGAGGGAGGGCCGCGCGAGGAGCCGGTGGAGCGAAAGACGTCGTGGAAAAATTGGAAGCTCGGATCGGGGGCCAGCCACTGAACGTAGATCAGGGGCGCAATTGCCGCCGGTGCGCTCGCTTCAAGAGCAGGCTGGCACACGTGACAGAGCAGGCAGCAGTGTTCCGTTGCATGATGAGCGTGATTTTCGGAGACCAGCGCCGACGATTGCGCAAATAGAGTGACTGCCAGCAACAGAAGTATCCAGAGGCGTCTGTTGCGGAAAATTGGGCGCGTGATGTGATGCGGAAGGGACACGTTGTCCAGCGCTAGAACAGGACTTGAACTGTAATGTAGCACACCGGACGGCCGCACGGGGCCGTCTGCAGGCTACACAGGCGCTCTCGCCGGGCTTTTCGGTCCGCTGGTGCTATTCGCCCCGTAGCCCGAATTACCGCCTGAGCATCTTTCCGATATCGTCGATCTTGTCGTCCAATAGACTCAATTTGCGGCTCAGGTTTTGAATCTCCGATTCCGCCCGGCGGTTGACGTCGAAGTCGAGTTCCCCGCGCACCCTGTCCTTCGCGTCCTGGCGATTCTGGCTCATCATGATCACGGGAGCCTGGATGGCTGCAATCATCGAGAGAAAGAGGTTGAGCAGAATGAATGGATAGGGATCCCAGGCATTCTTGCCCAGCCCGACGTTCATGCTGGTATAGATCGCCAAAAGGATCCCAACCAGTATGATAAACATCCAAGATCCGCCGAATCGCGCGACCCCATCCGCAATTCTTTCGCCCAGCGTCGTTTCTTCCTCGATGACGTCGTTGGGATTGCGGCTGGCGCGCGCGCGCACGAGTGTCTGCGAGGCATGAAACTGGCGGCCCAGCGTCGCCAGCAGATCCATTCCCGCATGTGGCTTCCGCTCTAACAGAATGGCGATATCGTCCCGCGACACCTCGACGCACGCGCTCTCTTCGAGCGCATGAGCATTGGTTTGATGCGGCGATTGTTCCAGCATGGAGGCAAATCCGAAAAAGTCACGTACTTCCGGCTCATCCACTACCACTTCCTGATGGTCCTCATCTACAGTGGTGACGCGGACCTTGCCGGAGATCAGTACATACGCTTGCGGCGCGGGTCGCCCGATTTTATAAATGCGCTCTCGGGGGGCAAAGGTCCTCAACTCGACCTGGCTCGCCAACACGGCCAACTCGTCGTCGTCGAGCAAAGAAAATAGCGGAACATTCTTTAGCACTTCCGGGTTGCATGGCATGGGCGACTCCTTAAGAAAGTAGATACTACCAGACCTTCGTCAAATACGAGGGAATGCCCGTTCGCCACTCGCCGCGGCCCTCGCCGGACGATAAACTGAAGTGCTGGAGGCGTGATGACACGGAGGGATTTCCTGTGGGCCGCCGCGGCGCTCCCTTCCGCGCGTCCAGCTCAGGTAACCGTGCCGGTTCATCGCATCGTCGATGCCAAGGCTCGGTTTCCACGCGGCAGCCTGGAGCGTTTCTGGTCTTCGATTTGGCCGGAAGCCGTCATCGATTTGGGCCGCGGGGGCATCGCCCTTCAGACCACCGATGGCCCCGGCGAGGTGGGCCACACCGCCGCCGATCGGCCGCTCTTCACGGGCCTCCGCCGCGGCGTCCTCAATCTCGTCCTGAGCGATCGCCTGCCGCTCTACTGGGACAACGCACGTTCTCTCGCGGGAGTGACTACGCTCGATCGCGGTTATCATCTCTGTCTGATCGCGCTACGCTACGCGCATGGCAACCGCGTACCATTCCTCTCGGTCAACACCTGCGCGCATGAGATTCTGCACGCGTTGCTGCTCGATATTTTCCTTGCCCGCCCCTCGGCATATCAGGCCGCCGAACGCGAATACCGCATCGATTGGTACGCCACGCGATTGTGGCTTTTCCACGATGGCGCGGCGGTGCAGCGGTCGGCGCAGGCCTATCTCGATCATTTACGCGCCGCCTCTTGACAGCCGGGCGGTCCGGTACATAATCGAGTTTTTGTATAACCACATGGTAACTAATCCGTTCGATCGGGATGCCACATTCACTGCGCTCGCCGATCCTACACGGCGGGCGATTCTGGCACGGCTAGCATCGGGTGAGGCCATGGTGATGGAGCTGACCGAGCCGTTCGCGATTACCCAGCCAGCCGTCTCCAAGCACCTCAAGGTGCTGGAAAAAGGCGGGTCTGATCACGCGTGGCCGCGACGCGCAACGCCAGCCCTGCCGCCTCGAAGCCAAGCCTCTCGCCGAAGCCGCCGGCTGGTTGGAAGGTTACCGCCAATTCTGGGAAAACAGGTTCAATCGCCTAGACTCCATGCTCCAACAAATGAAAGACAAGGGGAACAAACACCGCCACAAGCCGTAAGGAGATCGCCATGAGACGCGTCTTCGATACGCCTCGGAACCTGGTTTCGAAGGCATAACCAAGCCCGAGATAGTCCGGCAATGGCTGACGGGCCCCAGGGTGGTCGATGCCCGCTTGCGAGATCGACCTGCTCGTGGGCGGCACCCACACGTTCCATTGGGCCGACCTAGGCGGGCAGGGTCACGGGGATCAGCGGCATCTTTCGCGGGGCAGACCAGCAGCAGAAACGACGCGAGCAACTTTGACAGCATCCCGCGATTTACCGCCTTCCCTGCCCGGGCAGAGGATATATCCGCTACGGCGGATTTCCGGCGCTTGCATTTCCTATGTTGCCTTATGTTGCCTCACTCCCGGTTTTCTCTTACCTTGAAGGCATGGAAGTACACCCTACGAACCCCGACCTACAGGCGAAGCTCGACCGCTGGGTAACCGAAACCGGACTCGGCCCCGACAGAGCTGGCCCGCACACGCGAAATGCTCAACAGCCGCTATGACGACCTGAAAAGCGGCAGGGTGAAACCTATTTCGCGTGAGGAGATTGTTGCCCATTTTCGCGAAAAGAGCGCCGCCCGCCAGACACAGCCGGCGAATGATCACCTATGATTTCCACCCGGAAGTCCGTCGTGACCTTGACGAGATTTGGGACATCATCGCAGTGGATAATCCCGAAGCCGCGGGCTGGCTGATTGCGGAAATAATTGACGCTATAGATGCCTTATCCCTTTCCCCCGTGTTGGCCACAAGCGCCCCGACCTCACCGGACGGCCCCTACGCTTCATTTCGGTGCGTGAATATCTGATTGCCTACGCGCCGAAGAAAAGCCGCTTTGGGTTGTCGCCGTGATGCACGGAAGGCGCAACCCCCGCGTCATGGCCGCGATACTGCGCGGCAGGGAATAAAATAAAGCCGTGAACATCCATGCACACGGCACTACAGGCCCTGTTTCTCAAAGGGCTTCTTCGCGCTTTAGCAGCCCTGTTCGCCGCTCTCTGGTCAACGTCTGATATGGCCGCAACCGTTCTCGAATGGCGGAAAGATTTGGCCCCGGTTGTTGTCTCTATAGCCGTCTTGTTCGTGACACTGTCGTTTAACAGATGGCAAGTCCGCCTCGGCAAGGAAAAGTTGCGCCACGACCTCTACGAGCGCCGTTTCGCTATCTATCTCGCGTTCAAGGAACTCCTGCTCGGCCTGCCCGAAAAACCCGACGCAGAAATCAAGACCGCACTCCGAAAGGCGAGCGTTGCCCGTTTTGAAGTTTCGTTTTTGCTCGCAGACGATTCGAAAATTCAAGCCCAGCTCGACGAGATATGCAAACAGGTAAGCGATGATGTTATCGCCAACATCATGTTTATCGACGCCATGAATGAAAATCCGGCGATGAAAAGCAACCCTCGAGTCATTCGAGATTTCAACGAACGAGCCTCCCGCCTCTCCGTGGCCAAACTCAATATCACAAATCGTTATCTGGGAGAACTGCCCCAACTGTTTAAGCCATTTCTAAGGCTCACCGATTTTTCCGAGAAATAAAGACAATCGCCGGCCCGCTACCGCGCCACCCACATGCACACCGCAGCCGCGCCCATCACCGCGGCGGCAGCCCATCCCAACCCGAGCAGCCAGCGCGGATTCACGCGATCACCCATCACGCGCCGGTCGCTGGTCAGCAACACCACCAATACAATTAGCGGCGGCGCTAACACGCCATTTGCCACTGCCGACCAGAACAGCATCTTCACCGCATTGACCCCGGCGTAAACCAGGCACAGTCCTAACACCATCGCGACAACCAGCACCGCGTAGAACCTTGGCGCCTTGTGCGGCTTGCTGTCTAGCGACGCTCTCCATGCCATCGCCTCCGAAATCGCGTAAGCGCTCGAACCCGCCAGCACAGGGACCCCCAGCATCCCGGTACCGATCAGGCCGAGCGTAAACAGCCAATACGCTCCGTTCCCCGCCAAGGGCTTCAGTGCCTCCGCCGCTTGGCGCGCCGTTTCGATTTGCGTGACGCCATGCGCGTGCAGCGTCGCCGCCGTGGTCAGAATGATGAAGTACATTACGAAGTTCGAAAAGAACATCCCTGTCGCTACGTCGTTCCGTGAATGGTGCAGCTCTTCATCCGTCGCGCCTTTCCGTTGCCCCACGCTGGTGCGCCCGAGGGAACGCTCCTCTTCCACTTCCTGCGCGCTCTGCCAGAAGAAGAGATAGGGGGAGATGCTCGTCCCCAGGATCCCAACCAGCACCGCAAGATAATCGCGCGACCATCGAATATCCGGTACCAACGTTGCCCGCAGCACCACGCTCCAATCGGGGCGCGCCAAGAACGCCGTAATCACGTATGCGAAAAGCACCAGCGTGAGCCATTTGAAGATACGCGCAATCTGGCGGTAACTGGTCCAAAACAGCAGCGCAAGAATGAGGATTCCATACATCACGGTCCAGACGATCGCATTGCCGCCTGCCACCATACGCGTTGCATCGCCCATCCCGCCCAGGTCCGCTCCGATGTTGATCACATTGGCCACGGCCAGCAGCGTGCAAGCGAACCACAGTACCGGGCGGGAGTATCTGCGGCGGATAACGGCGGCCAGCCCGCGCCCCGTCACCATCCCGAGGCGCGCGCACATCATCTGCACGCCTAACATCAGAGGGAATGAAAACAGCGCAGTCCAGAGCGGCCCGTAGCCGAAAGAGGCGCCGGTTACCGAATAGGTCGCGATGCCGGAAGGGTCGTCATCGGCTGCTCCGGTAATCAGGCCAGGGCCCAATTGCTCGAAGAAATTCTTGCGCCTCTCCACGACTCAGGATATCAGCCGCCCATCGCGCCGCAGCCGCAATACCTGCCCGCGCCAGGTCACTGTGTCGCCGAATAGTCCTGCAACCCACACCGCGAAGCCAAAAAGATCGCGCAACGGAATCAGCGGAAACAGCCGCAGCGCATTCCGGTCTTGCAGTACCCAGCGCCCGATGCACACACCCGCTAATACACGCAGGCCGAGCGCGAGTGCGCCGGCCCACGCCGCGCCCGACGCGAAAGCCACCGCTGCCCACAGCGTCGCGTGTGTCACTGCATATCCGTAATAACCCGACGGCCGCGATACGCGAATCGTTCTCGACCATCGCGCCTGATGCCGCCAAACCTGCGTCCACGTCTCCGCGCCAAGCGCCGTTTCCACCACCGGCGCCGCGAAGTGAATCTGATATCCCCGGTCGCAGATATGCCGCCCCAGTTGATAATCGTCCGCGAGATACTCCTCGATCGCTTTGAAGCCGCCGATCTCGGCGAGTGTCGATGCCCGCAGCGCCATGGTAGAGCCCAACGCGAACTCGGCCACGCCAAGCAACCGCGCTACAAGGACGCTGGGTGCGAACTCGGTGGCGATTCCCAAAGCCTCCATGCGCGAAGGCCACGATTCCGCCGACGCGCGATAGAGACAAGTTACCAGGCCAATCTTCGGATCGTTGAGCGGCGCCGTCACGTCCCGCAGGTACCCACGAGGTACCTTGATATCGCTATCGTTTACCAGCAATATCGGATGCCGCGCCCGTTTTGCCAATTCGGCCAGCACGCCCGCCTTGGCATTGGGCGCGGATGTCTGCACCACATGCAGCGAAATCGGAATCGCCGGATACGCCGCCCGCAGCCGTTCGATATCCTCGATCGCCTGGTCCGCGGGATCGCTGACGCCGAACAGCATCTCGAATTCGGGATATTCCTGTTCCGCATGCGACTGCAGCGCTTCAAACAGGTGCGGATCGCGCCCGTGGATTGGCTTTAAGATGGATACCGCTTGATCGGCGCGTTGGACTGCCGCGCCGCTGCCTTTATGAGCACGCAACCCGGCCGCGAGCGCCAGCAAATAATACGCGGCCGCCGCCAACGCCGGAATCGCCAGCAGAATCACAGCGAAACGAGCGCCACGCCGCAGATCACCAGCGATGCGCCCACCCAGCGCAGCGCCGTGACGCGCTCCTTCAGAACATATTTCGCCAGCACCGTTTCGAGCACATAAGTCACCGCCGTCGCGGGAACGGCAAAGCTCAACTCCGATACCGTCAGCAGCGCCATGTACGCAAAGAATGAAATCGCCATTGCGATCACGGACCCGATTACGAACTGGTTGCGCGCCAACATCGCCGCCGCGCGTCCCAACGCTCCCGGCCGGAAATCGCGGATCTCGCCGTGCCTTCTCATTCCGGCCGCCTGCATTACCTCGCCTACGGTCGTCGCAGCGACGATGATGCCGATGTAGACCCACCGTATCATGGGCCGTTCTCCGTGCGTGGCGTCGTCGCCAGGCTTACCAGCGCCACTCCGGACATGATCAGCGCGATACCCGCCCACCGCCGCGCCGTGATCTGTTCATTCAGAAGGAACCTGCCCACGAGCGCCACCAGCACGTATCCGATTGAGGTCACCGGCAGCACATAACTCAAATCCGCCCAACTCAGCAGCGTCATGCGCGACATTAGCCATAGGATGAGCAGGGCTACACCGAGCGCGACCCATGGCTGGAAGAGCGCCGTGATATAGGAAAGCGGCGTGGGCAAATTGGACGGCATGCCTCGCTTCAGGAAGAAATTGCCAAATACATTGGCGAGAACCACGACTGCGGCGCACGTCCATGTTTTGACGCGAAGGCGCGGCGCTTCGGTCTTTACGCACAACCGTGCGGCTTCCTGCGGCATGTTACCGACTAGTCGCCGGAACCGGCCACAACCGCCGGGTTCGCGGCCTTTTGCTCGGCCACATACTTCCGCCGCTTCGACCGCAGCGCCATGTATTCGCGTGCTTCTTTAGTCAGCCGGCGCCGTTCGTGGCCATCGAAAATCGCCTTGCGTACGATGCGCCAGATCACACGCGGACGGAAGAAGTACTCGCCGTAGAAGCGTTCCACCCACTCCATCAGCTCCGCGCGGTCCAGCCCCGGATAGATCACTGTCGGAAGCTGGTGTCCCACTTCATCCGTCATCGATTCGATGCTGATCAGTCCGTTCTTCTTGGCGTAGTCGTAAAACTCCGTGCCCGGATACGGATGCGCGATGGAAACCTGAATCGTCTCCGTGTCCAGCCGCTTTGCGTAATCGATGGTTTTGCGGATGCTCTCGCGCGATTCGCCCGGCAGTCCGACGATGAAATCGCCATGGATCACCAGGCCCAGCTTCTTGCAGTTCTCCGTGAACCGCAGCGCCATATCCACCGTCGCGCCCTTCTTGATGTTCTTCAAAATTTGCGGGTCGCCCGATTCATACCCGACAATCAGCAGCCGGCAGCCCGCCTCTTTCATTGCCTTCAGCGTGTCGTAATCGGTGGTGACGCGCGAGGTGCAGCTCCATGTGAATTTCAGCGGTTTGAGCTTCTTGCACAGCTCTACGGTGCGCTCTTTGCGATAGTTGAACGTATCGTCGTCGAAGAAAATCTCCTTCACCTGCGGGAAATTCTCCAGCGCGTAGCGCACTTCGTTCGCCACGTCGTCGTTCGAGCGCAGCCGCCAGCGGTGCCCCGAATGCGTCTGCGGCCATAGACAGAACGTACACATCGCCGGGCAGCCGCGCGTAGTGTACATCGAGATAAATGGATTCAGCAGGAACGGAACGTTGTAGCGCGTCACATCCAGATCGCGCTTATAAACCTTCGAAACCCAAGGCAAGGAATCCAGGTCCTCGATGGCCGGCCCTTCCGGATTGTGAACGATGTCGCCGTTCTTGCGGAAGCTCACGCCCGGCAGTTCGTCGAGAGGCTTGCCCTGCGCGTAACCCACAATCTGGTGATCGAACTCGCGCCGCACCAGGAAGTCGATCGCCTTCGTTGTGCGCAACGTCTTTTCCGGCTCGATAGTCACCGGCGGCCCCACGAACGCCACCTTCAGCTTCGGATTCGAATCCTTCATCATCTCCGAGATCTTCACGTCCACGTGAAATCCCGGCGTCGATGTGTAGAGCACCAGCAGCTCGAAATCCTTCGCCATCTCGACCGTCTGCTCGATCGAGATCTTATGCGGCGGCGCATCGACTACTTTGCTGTCGGGCAACATCCCGGCGGGATAACAGAGCCACACCGGATACCAATACGATTCGATTTCCCGCGAAGCTGGCCACCGCGAGCTGGCGCCGCCGTCGAAACCTTCGAACGAGGGCGGGTTCAAAAAGAGTGTTCTCATTCAGTCTCCAGATGGCGCTTACCGGATATTGGATTCGCCGTCGCCATCGTCGCCGGCATCGAGCGCGAAATTCGAGAAGTCCACCGTCAACTCGGCCGAGCCAAAGACGGTATTGACCACGCTCTGCACCTGTAGCGGAACCGACATGCCATCGCGGATGTCGAATGTGCGGACGAATGCCAGCTTCTTCACGAAGATCGACGGGCTCTTGATCAGATTGCCTGCTTCGCGCACTGGCAGATACGTTTCGGCATCGATCCAGATCTCGCCCTTGAAGAGCCCCTTCTTCTTATGCTTCGGCGCCAGTTGGAAGACATAAACCGCGCGCCCATCGGCGTCTTTCTGGCCTTTGTACTGAAACTTGTAATTGGCGGGCGTGACGGCCATCGAAGCCGACTCGTCCTGTTGGGCGTCGGCCTCGGCTTGCAGATACCGCACTACGACCTGGCTCTTTACCGCATTATCGCCTTCGAAGCTGGCTTTGAGATAGCTGATACGTCCAAAGGGATTGATCTTGCGAAGCGCGTGAAACCGCCCTTCCTTCTTGAGGCCTGGCAGGGATGCCTGGATGTCAATATCCATTGACGCGGCCTTGCCTGTCGGCGCCTGCTGCTGCGCCGCGCAGAAGTTTTGCACGATCATATCAGGCGGCAGCGAGGGCTGATCGGCTGCCAATCCAACGACAGCGGAGGCGAGGAAGAGTACGGACACGGCTACGGCGTTCTGCTTCAAAGACAAACCTCAATTTCAGTTGAAATACCTCTTTATTTTATCAGAAAGAGGATATAGCTTCGGGCGGGCAGAGCGTGAACCTTCCATAACGTCCGCGGATTCTTAGTGTTGGGCGCCGGCATCGGCGATATGGAAGCCGGATTGTGCGTACCCGGGCTCAGTCCCTTTCTCGGATTCATCGGGCGAGGTGTTGAGCGTTAGACGAGGCTCGCGCCGGAGCGGAATTGGCGGCCAGCGCTTCGCACAATAATGCCATTAGCGAATCCACGCCAAAGGGTTTCCGGATAAAGTAATCCACCGTGAATCCGTCGAAGGAGGAGGTGGCGCGTTCCCGGGTGTAGGCGCTCGTAAGAATCGCTGCCATGCCAGGACGTAGCCGTTTGGCTTCCGCAAATACGTCGCGGCTCGACGCGCCTGGCAGCGTAACATCCAATAGCATGGCATCGATGCGGTCCTCATAACCACGGATCGTGTCCAATGCAGACGAGCCGTCGCTCGCCTGAATCACCGAAAAGCCTTTGCGTTGAAGCACCTTCGTCACCGCCGTCAGTAGAGGAGCCTCATCTTCAACAATTAGGACGACGCCCGCCGCCGGCCGATTCGGTTCGGCGGCCCGCATTCGAACGGCCCCGCCGCTGTCGCTCGCCCGAGCCGCTTCCGCGACACAGGGCAGCAGGATCTGAACGCTGGCGCCGTTTCCTACGGAACTAACGATGTGGATCGCACCGCCAAGCTGGCGAACGATCCGCTGCACCACGGCGAGCCCCATGCCTCGGCCTGCGAACTTGGTGGTGTAAAACGGGTCGAAGGCTTTGGATTGGGTCTCTGGAGTCATACCACAGCCGCTATCCGAGACCTCCAGGCGCAGATATTCGCCTTCCGGTAGATTCTTCGCCGCCAGCACGTCCGAGAGCGACCCAGGGATGGCGCGTTCGGCGAGAACGTGGATCACGCCATCGCGATCGCCCAGCGCCTCCGAGGCATTTGTGACAAGGTTCAATACCACCTGCCGGAGCTGCGCTGGATTTCCACGCACTGTGGGAAGACCCCGGCCCAGACTTGTTTTGAGAAAGGCATGTTTCGTAATGGAAACCTTGAGCAGCTCGAGCATCTCACTTACCAGCGAGGAGACGTCCACCAGCTCGATATCTCCACGCTCGTTGCCGGCAAAAATCATCAACTGCCGGACGATCTCGGACCCCCGAATCGCCATCTTGCCTATCTGCGTCAACTCGTCTTCGGGAGAGGCCCCTTCATCGACTTTCGACTGCGCAAGTTCGGAGTAGGCAAGCGTTCCTCCCAGCAGGTTATTAAAATCGTGCGCGATTCCGCCGGCCAGCACGCCAAGGCTCTCCAGATTTTGCCGCTCACGAGTCTCGTCCTGTGCCAACCTGATGTCGGTAAGATCGATACAACTGGCGATGTAGCCGGCAAAAGCGCCGTTCGGTTCAAAGTGGGGAACTCCGCTGCACATCACGTAGCGATATTCTCCATCGGCTCTCCGCAAACGGTATTCGAGATTGCAGTTCCCGCGCGCGGTAAAAGACGAGGCGTAGCCTGCCCGGGTGCGCTCGCGATCCTCTGGGTGCACGTTCTCTATCCATCCGTAGCCAAGTTCCTGTTCGCTTTTGCGCCCGGTAAAATCCAGCCAGGTCTTATTAAGAAAGGAGGCGCGCCCATCCTGGCCGGAGGCGACGATCATTACCGGCGCGGAGTTGGCTAGATTTCGGAAGCGCTTTTCGTTTTCACGCAGGGCGGCCTCTACGCGTTTGCGTTGCCGCAAAGAGCTAGCCAACCAAAGCGTTACGCCTACGGCGAGGAGCAGGCCGCAGGCCGCCCAAGTCAACCATTGCCAACGTTGCTGCGATTCGATCCGCTCATACGATGCCCACGTATCGTCCAGCCCGAAATACGAGTACTTCGCAATCAACACGGCTAACGTGCCATCGCGAAACATGTTGTCGATCTCGCGCTGAATCTTATCCGCCGCCCCGGCCGCCTCGAAGGTTGAAGCCAACCCTGCCTGAAGCTTCATGTCTGGAATCGTCTGAACGCGCAACTCCGCCGAGGAGCATTCCGCGGGCTTCTGCCGCAGTTGACCCTGCGCAACCCGTGCCTCGAAAAAGCCCGCCGCGCTCGCCCCGGTGCAAACTTGCTTCAAAACGTCCTGAATGGTCGAGGTCTCCACAATCTCCGCCGCGGGAAACCGGCTGTGGAGCAGGCGGACGTTGACCGGAATCTTGAAAGCCGCGATATGGCCCCTAAAATTGCGGCCGAGGTTCGGCGTGCTTTCGAGGAGCAGCATTACGTTGCCGCTGTGCATCCATGGAGGTGGAAAATGCAGATATTTTCGTCGGTCCGGAAGGTCGACCATCAATGGCCAAAGGTCTACCAGCCCTTCTCGGAAAGACCCCTCGGAACTTGTGCCTGTTTCCACCCAGTTCAGCTCGATTCCAGCCCGCTTGGCCGCCCGGTTCACGATTTCTACGCCAAGGCCGGAAAACCCGTTGGCGGTGCGGATCTGGACTGGGGGATTGTTTTCGAAGCCGATGCGAAGCGGACGGTGTAGGACGGGCGGCGTGCGAAACCCAAAGTAGCCAAACGTGAGGAGTGCTAAAGCCCCGCCGGCTGCGGCGATCGCACCAACGCGATTCCACTGTCTGAAAGGCCGCAATAAATCCATTTTGAAGCGCCTATGATCGAACAGGTCATATTATTCTCGCAGAATCAGATGAAGAAGGAGCGGGCTTCCCCCTACTCGCCTGCAAACCGGTAGCCCACCCAGGGTTCCGTCAGGATGTACTTCGGCTTCGCCGGGTTGGCCTCGATCTTCTTGCGCACCTGATTCACGAAACACGCGCAGATATTCCGGCTCGTCGCCGTAATCGGGCCCCCAAACGGCCTGCAGCAACTCGCGATGCGGCACGGGCTTTCCGGCGTTCGACACCAGATAGCGCAGCAACTCGAACTCCTTGGGAGTCAGCCGGACGTCTTTGCCGTTGGCGTGCACGCGGCGCGTTTCGAAATCGATCTCCAGCCCCGGCGAGTGAAAAGCTGCGCGGCCCGCCTTCGGGCGACGTCGGCGAGCGGCGCAAGCGCGGCGCGAATGCGCGCCAGCAGTTCCTCGATGCCGAAGGGCTTGGTGACGTAATCGTCGGCGCCCGCATCGAGCGCCGCCACTTTATCCTTCTCGGTGTTGCGCACCGAGAGAATGATCACCGGGATGTCGGAACCGCTGCGGATCGCGCGGCAGGTCTCCAGGCCGCCCATCCCCGGCATGTTCATATCGAGCAGCACCAGATTCGGCATTACGCTCGGCAAACTTTCGAGCGCCTCTTCGCCGGTCCGCGCCTCGATGGTTTCGTAGCCGTGGCCCACCAGCGTCGCCTTCATGACGCGGCGGATCTGCGGGTCGTCGTCCACCACCAGAATCTTTCCGGCGCTCACGCTTTCGTACCCCCGCTGACGGGAGGCTGAAAAGTAAAACGCCGAGCCCTGCCCGGGCTCGCTCTCCACCCAAATGCGTCCGCCGTGCGCTTCCGCAATTCCTTTGGCGATGGCCAGTCCCATGCCGGTTCCTTTCGTGTCGAAACGGTGGCGCCGGCCGCGGAAGAAGTGGTCGAAGATGCGCGCGCGTTCATTCTCTTCGATGCCGGGGCCGCGGTCGGCGACGCCGATCACGATTCTTCCCATCGTTTCGCTCGGCGGAAATGCGCGATCGGCGAACCGGCCGGCGAATATTTGATGGCGTTTTCGGCGAACTGCTTCACCACCTGCGCCGCAAATTCGGGGTCGGCATCGGCCAGCGGCAGGCGATCGGGGATATCGAGTTGCCAGGCGCGGCCATCCGAAGGCGACCGCGCTCGAGCGCGGCAGCCACCAGATCGGCGACTGCCACCGGCTGCTTTTCCAGATGCAGCTTGCCGGCCTCGATGCGCGCCATGGCGATCACTTCCGCGGCCAAGCTGGTTGAGGCGGTCGGTCTCTTCATCGATAATGCGTGAGCAATTCGCGCTCCGCCGCCGCCGATGTTGCCAGCAGGCTGGTCGCCGCCGCCTTGATCGAAGTCAGCGGCGTATTGATATCGTGCGCCAGCGAATCGAGCAGCGCCGATTTCAGCACTTCGCTCTGGCGCGCCGATTCGGCGTGGCTGGCTTCCTCAAGCGCGCGCGCCTTTTCAATGGCGATGGCGGCCAGGTTGGCGATGGCGCGCACAGTCTGCGCCGACGGCGGCGAACCGATGAGCGCCGAGGCTGCCCGAGCGCGTGGCCGCCCAGGCGCACCGGCGCCAGCGCGCCACGCCGCGCGACCGGATTCACCTCCACATCGGCAGCTTCGATTTCGCGCGCGCAGCTCGTGCGTCGGAGACGGCGGCGCTCTCCGGGCCCGGAGCGGAACACTTCGCCCTTGGCCTGGTCGTAGAAAGCCGCCGCCGCGCAGCCGAAGATGCGCACCACGTTGTGCACGAACTCGCTTGCGGTCTTGCGCGCGCTGTCGCTGAGCAGCATGGCCTGCACCAGCGCGTAGAGCCGCTCGATTTCCGCGCGGCGCGCATCGGCCTCCGCGGCGCGGCGGCGGGCGTGCGCGGAAAGCTGGCTGGCGGTGACGGCGGTGACCAGGAACGCCGAAAAAGGCCGCGAAATTCTGCGGATCGTGAATGGTGAGCGCGCCCACCGGCGGCAGAAAGAAATAGTTGAAACCGAGCGCCGCCACCATCGACGCCGCCAGAGCTTCGGCCAGTCCCCAAGGCCGCGGAAATGAACAGCACCGCCAGCAGCAGCGCCAGCGCGACCGTGGTGTTGTTGACGTGGCAGCGGCTCGGCAGAGAGGCAAGCACCGCCGCTACCAGCAAGCAGCGACGCGGCGATTCGCAGCGGTACGCTTCATGCGCGCCCGAACGTGCGCTCGAAGAACTGGCGCGTGCGCTGGCGGATTTCGTGCAGCGCGACATCGATGCGGCGGTCGCGAAGCGTCTCCGGCGTCCAGCGCTTCACCAGATCGGTAAGCGCATCGAGCTGCGCCTGCGAGGCCGGCAGGCTGCCTTCGGCGTGGCCCGTGAGGATGCGCTGGCCGTGATCGATGGCGCGGTAGAAGGTGGCGGCCTCGCGCAGGAAGATGGCGTCCTCGCGTTCCAGGTGGCCCATCTTTTCGATCACGTCGATGCGTTCCGGCGTATTGAGCACCTTATAGAAGATGCCCGCGCCTTTGAGGCGCAGATACATCAGCGCGAAATCGATATCGTAATAGCCGCCCAGCGCCGGCCTTGAGCGGATTGCGCGGGCCCTGCTCGCGCTCCAGCCGCGCGCGCATCTCGGCCAGTTCGCGGCGCGAGCGCATGCTCTGTCCGTAGCGCCGCCAGTCGAGATCCTGCAGCTCGTGCAGAAACACCGTGGCGCGCTCGGCATCGCCGGCCACGGCGCGCGCCTTCATGTAGCTGATGCCTTCCCACGCTTCCGCGTGCCCTTCGAAATAGGCTTTGTACGCCGCCTCCGGAAGCACCAGGTCGCCCTCGCGCCCATTGGGCCGCAGCCGCGTATCGATGGCGAACATCAGCCCTTCGCCCGTGTAGGAGCTCAGGGTCTGGATCATGCGCTCGGCCACGCCGGTCCAGTAGCGCAGTTCGGGTGCGTCGGCGTCGGGGATGACGAAGATGAGATCGGCGTCGGAGCCCAGGTCGAACTCGCTCATGCCGAGGCGGCCCAGCGCGATCACCATCATCTGATTGCTCGGCAGATAGCCGAACGAGGGCGGCGGCGCTTCCGAAACGGCGATGCGGTACGCCGCGCCGATCACGCTATCGGCCAGCACGGAGGTCTGCTTGAGCGTCGCGAAGATGGGCGCCGAATCGAGAATGCTTTCGCTCTGGATGCGCAGCATCTGGCGGCGGTAGAAGCGGCGCAGGGCCGATGGCGTCGCCGATGAGCCGCATTCGAGCTGGAAGGGCTCGCCGATTTCGTCCAGCAACTCCGGGTAGCGCAGCAGGTCGTCGGCGAAGTAGGGGCTGTGCTCGAAAATGTCGATGGCCTTGCGCGGCGAGCTCGGGCGAAGCGTTGAGGCGCTATCGAGAAGCTCGGGATTGGCGAAGGCCTTCTCGAGAAAGTGCTCGAAGCGCTCGCGTCCGCGATAGAGCGTCGAGGCGGCCACCGTCTCGCGCCAGCAGCGGCGCGCGCTGATCGAGGAAGCGCGTGAGGTTGCTCGGCGGCGCGAGCGCGTCCGGCGTCTCTTCCAGCTCGGCCGTCGGGGGGCCCCGTGCGCGAGGCCGCGGTGTAGTAGATGGGCCGGTGCGCGTGGATCACGCGCTCATAGATCTCGCGCACCGCCGCAAGGTGTTCGTTGCAGGCGCGCGCGCAGGCTCTCCGCGCGTGAAGCGCTCGCCGGTGGAATCGGCGCGGCATCTTGCGCGCCAGAATCTCGAGGCGCCGCGGTCGGAAGGCAGCGTGTGCGTCTGCCGGTCGTCTTCCATCTGCAGGCGGTGTTCGAGGTTGCGCAGGAACTGGTAAGCCGCGGCGAGCCGCGCGTATTCGGCGCCGGAGAGCAGCCCTTTGTCGCGCAGCCGGAGCAGCGAGATCATGGTGCCGCCATGGCGCACCCACTGGTCGCGGCCGCCGTGCAGCCGCTGCAGGCACTGCGTCAGAAATTCGATGTCGCGGATGCCGCCGGGCGTCAGCTTGATATCGAGCCCGGAAGGCAGCCCGCGCTTGGCGGCCATCTTTTCGCTGATGCGCTGGCGCGTTTCGGAGACCGCTTCCACGGCGCGGAAATCGAGCGAGGTCTGGTAGATCAGCGGCTCGACAAAATCGAGCAGCGCGGCGCCCGGGGCCTGGGTCGCCCGCCGAGACGCGCGCCTTGATCAGCATCTGCTTCTCCCAGTCGCGGGCCCGCTGTCCGTAGTAGGCGATCGCGCCCTCGACCGAGATGCAGATCTCGCCCAGCGTGCCATCGGGGCGAAGGCGAAGATCGACGCGATAGCACTGGCCCTTCGCCGGTATAAGCGGAGAGCAGATCGGTGTAGCGGTTGGCGACCTTCTTGTAGAACTCCTTGTTGGTGACGGGCGACGGGCCATCGGTTTCGCCGGGGCCGCCGTAGACGAAACATCAGGTCGATATCGGAGCTGTAATTAAGCTCCTGGCCGCCGAGTTTGCCGAGCGAGATCACGGAGAAACCGCAAGGCCGTCCGTCGGCGAGCGCGCGGCTCGCCGTGCATGCGCCGCGAATTCGTCGCGAATGCGCCGGTACGTAACGTCGAGGATGGCGTCGGCGAGATTCGAGAGCTCGCCGGTGATTTCGGAGAGCACGGCCAGCCCGAGGACGTCGCGGAGCGCGATGCGCAGCAACTGCCGCCGCCGGAAACGTCGCCAGATCGAGCGGCGCCGGGCACGCCGTGCCGGCAGCGCGCGGTGCAGTTGCCCGGTGTAATCGTCCACCGTGAACGCGCGTTCCAGACTGCCGGGCCGGGAGGCCTCCCAGAGCGCCTCGGGATCTTTCAAGCACGCCTCGGAGAGGAAGTTGCTATAGGAGAAAAGGTGGATGCGCGCAACGTAAAGCCGACGCCGAACCGACGATACGGTCGTAGCCGCCGGGCGATTGCTGCTTCAGCCGTTGCAAAAAACGCTCGGCCGATTGAGGATTCGGGAACGGAAGCAAGTAAAGTTTGAATCCGCTCTGCTTCCCGTGCGTCACGGCCGGCAGTTCCGGATGAAATCGGCATGTACGCGGCCTGCATAAGGCCACAGCCCAGATTATATCTCCCGCCGGATAGTGAGAGCCTCCGACCCTGCGCGACGACGCTTAGTTATCCTCTTATGGGCGTCCCTGAACGAAGGCAGGCTGTGATCGCGAAGATTCTCGAGAGGTTCGTATTGGGCGCTCTCCGCGCTCACCGCACCTGTTCGATGTCGTCAGGCTTCCATGTCTGGTCGAAGAACGCTCCAGCGGACCGTAGAAGCGGAAAAGGGTGAACCTTTGCTGGATATCGTCTGGATCCAGTTCTTCTCTTTGGCTTGGCGCGGTTGGGGACCGAAATAAATATCGATCGAGCCATCGGAATTCGATTCCGGATTCGTGTAGCTCGCGGCGCCGAGGCTATCCATTTGACATCCCCGCCGCCCGCGCACAACAATGCATTGTGGTCAGAGGACCATTTGGTTTCGTCGGGCGCCCCGTGGTCGCTCTGTTTTTTTCGATAGCGGTGGGGTGCCTTCTTGCCTGGATGGGCAGCGGCGCCACTTTCAGCATTGCATCCTCGGCCGTGACATTCCTGGCCATTTACTCCATCAACCGGTCCCGTTTCGGTTAACTACTCAGCCAGACCCTGAATCACCAGATCGGCTACGGATTCCGCGTACTTTTGCGTCGGAGGCTCGTTCTCGACCAAAAAACGATAATAAAGAGGGCCGTAAAGCGAGTCGAGAACGAGATCGAGATTGGCGTCTTTGCGAAGTTGTCCGCTCAGTTGCTTCCGCCGCAGCATCTGTTTGCCTTCCGCGCGCCGTGGAGAGCGCCAGATCGATTGGAATACGGCGGCTACTTCCGGGTCGCTGCGGGCGGCTACAATAAATGATCGCAACATTCGTCCGCCGCGTCCCGAGAGGATGCGGGCGAAGTTTTTCAATTGCTGCGCCAGATCTTCGCGCAACGATCCGACATCGTGCAAAGGCAACTCGGGGCCGAAAGCGTCGCGAAAGGCTTCAATCACCACGGCTGCTTTATTGGGCCACCAGCGGTAGACCGTGGCCTTACTCACCGACGCGCGTTCGGCGATGCCTTCGATGCTGACCTGGGCGAAGGCGGTTTCGTCCATCAGGTCGAGCGCGGCCTTGAGGATCCGGCGGCGCGCGCCTTCGTCCCGCGGGCGACCCGGCCCACGAGAGCTATTTTCTCCCTTAACTTCGATGTGCGACAATTCTAAATATTAACGAATTTCGATACGCCTGTGTCTAGCAATTCCAAACAGGTCATGGATTAGCCCCGGATGTGGATTGTCCGACTCGCCCTTGCGCGTCCCTACACGTTCATCGTGTTGGCGCTACTGATTTTGATTCTGGCTCCGATCGTCATCCTTCGGACCCCGACCGACATTTTCCCGAACATCGACATCCCTGTCATTGCCGCCGCATTCAACTATACCGGCCTGAGCGCGGAGGAGATGGAGGAGCGCATCACCTCGATTTACGAGCGCTCGCTCACCACTACGGTGAACGATATCGAGCACATCGAATCGCAGGCCATTGACGGCCGCTCCATCGTCAAGATCTTCTTTCAACCTAACGCGGATATCAACGCTGCCGTCGGGCAGGTGAGCGCGATTTCCCAGCCCATCTTGCGTCAGCTTCCTCCCGGGACCACGGCCCCGTTTCTGTTGACCTATAACGCATCGAGCGTCCCCATCCTGCAACTGGGACTTTCCGGAGAGGGGATGAGCGAGCAGGCGCTATTCGATTACGGCGTGAACTTCATCCGCACGCGGCTTGTCACCATCAATGGCTGCGCCATTCCCTACCCCTACGGGGGCAAGCAGCGGCAGATCATGGTGGATATCAATCCGGCCGCGATGCAATCGAAAGGGATTTCTCCCGCCGATGTGACGAACGCAATCGGACAGCAGAACTTGATCATACCCGCGGGAACATCCAAGATCGGGCAGTTCGAATACGATGTCGATCTGAACTCCAGCCCCTCCACCGTGGAAGCCTTTAACGATTTTCCGGTCAAGGTCGTGAATGGCGCGCCGGTTTACATTCGCGATATCGGTCACGTGCGCGACGGATTCTCGCCGCAGACGAATATCGTCCGCCAGGATGGGGGGCGCGCGGTATTGCTGACGGTGATGAAAGCGGGCAACGCCTCCACTCTCGCGGTGGTCGATGGCGTCCGTCACATGCTGCCATCCGTGGCGGCGACGCTCCCGCCCGAACTCAAGATCCAACCCCTGGGCGATCAATCGGTGTTCGTGCGCGCTTCCATCGCGGGCGTCATCCGCGAGGCGGTGATCGCGGCTTGCCTTACCGGGCTGATGATCCTCGTTTTCCTGGGAAGCTGGCGCAGCACTTTGATCATCGCGGTTTCCATTCCGCTCTCGATTCTGACTTCCATCATCGTACTCAGTCTCCTCCACGAAACTGTCAACATCATGACGCTCGGAGGGCTGGCGCTTGCCGTCGGAATTTTGGTGGACGACGCGACAGTGGAGATCGAAAATGTGAACCGGAACCTGGACGAGGGCAAGGAGATCGAGCAGGCGATTTTGGATGGCGCCGCTCAGATTGCTGTGCCCGCGCTGGTTTCTACGCTGTGCATCTGCATCGTGTTTCTGCCCATGTTCTTCCTTACCGGCGTGGCGCGCTTCCTGTTTGTGCCGCTAGCCGAAGCGGTGGTGTTTGCGATGTTGGCTTCCTACGGGCTGTCGCGCACCCTTGTGCCCACACTGGCGAAATATCTGCTGCGGCTGCAACATCACGGTCCTACTCGAAATCCGTTCGTGCTGTTGCAGCGAGCCTTCGAACGCGGGTTCGAGCGTCTGCGCGATGGCTATTATGCAATTCTCGCGACTTTGGTGTTCCGGCGCCTTGTCTTCGTGCCGCTGTTTCTGTTGGCTTGCTTTTCCGCCTTTCTGCTCTATCCGTGGCTCGGCCAGGATTTCTTCCCGGTAAGCGATACCGGCCAATTCAAACTGCACTTGCGCGCCAAGACCGGCACTCGAATCGAAGAGACCGCGCGCGTATGCGATCTCGTGGAGCGGTCGATCCACCGTCAAATCCCATCCGGTCAGTTGCTGAATGTGCTGGATGAGATCGGCCTGCCCTATAGCAGCATCAACACGATTTACAGCAACTCTGCGCCGGTGGGTCCGGCGGACGCCGATATCATGGTCTCCCTCACGCCGGAGCATCGGCCTACCAGAGAGTTTGTGGCGGCGCTGCGCGCCTCATTGCCGAAGGAGTTCCCCGGCGTGGATTTCTATTTCCTGCCCGACGATATCGTCAGCCAGATTCTCAATTTCGGACTGCCCGCGCCGATTGACGTGCAGATCGTCGGCAAAGACGTGGAATCGAACCGCAAGATGGCGGACCACGTGATGGACCAGATGCGCCGCATTCCCGGCATCGCAGATCTCCGCATCCAACAGACTTTCGACATGCCCAAACTGCACATCGTCACCGACCGCATTAAGGCGGCGCAAAGCGGTTACACGCAAAATGATGTGGCGCAAAGCCTGCTTATCTCTCTCAGTGGCAGCTTTCAAACCCAGCCGACTTTCTGGTTGAGCCCGCAAAACGGCGTCAGCTACAACGTGGTCACCCAAGCGCCGCAGTACGATGTGCAATCGCTGCAGGCGTTGCGCAATCTACCGCTGACATCTCGGCCGTCGGGATCCCCGGAAATCCTCAACGATGTGACGTCGATTGTGCGCGGTGGAGGCATGGCCTCCATCAACCACTACGATATCCAACGCACGATCGATATTTTTGGAGGCGTAGACGGGCGCGACCTGGCCAGCGTTGGAGCGGAAGTGGAACGCATCGCCAATGCCGCCCGCGGAAAACTGGTGCGCGGCTCGGAAATCCGCATCCGCGGGCAGGTGGATACAATGCGCAAATCGTTCGCCGGGCTGGTCGCGGGATTGGCGTTCGCCATCGTGCTGGTGTATCTCCTGATCGTGGTCAATTTCCAATCGTGGCTCGACCCGTTCATCATCATTACGGCGCTGCCAGCCGCGCTGGCCGGTATTGTTCTCATGTTATTCGTCACTCATACCACGCTCAGCGTACCCGCAATGATGGGAGCCATCATGTGCATGGGTGTAGCTACGGCCAACAGTATTCTGGTGATCAGTTTCGCCAAGGAAAAGCTCCTCGAAGGCATGAATTCGGTGGACGCCGCGATGTCGGCGGGGTTCACGCGCTTTAGGCCGGTGATCATGACCGCGCTGGCGATGATTATAGGCATGGTTCCCATGGCCATGGGCATGGGCGAGGGCGGCGAGCAGAACGCCCCGCTTGGGCGCGCGGTGATTGGCGGCCTGCTGTTTGCCACCGTTGCGACGTTGATCTTCGTTCCCGCGGTCTTCGCGATTCTCCATGCCCGCACGCGGCACTCGCCGGCGGAGGTTCCAGCGCATGAGTGAGCACGCAGGCGCTCCCATCGGGCCGCCGCCCAAACTGCCTGTATGGTCCTGGATCGGTATTGCGTTGCTCGTATGCGTCGCCGCCGCTGGGGTTGCATACGCGGTTGTCATCGGAATCCGTGGGCGCGTGGAGGCCGCGGATGCTTTGAAGCGCCGGACGCTGGATATCTCGATTCCGGCCGTCACTGTGTTTCACCCCAGGCGCGGCGCGTCGGTGGAAGAGGTCGTCTTGCCCGGAAACGCGCAGGCTTACGTCGCCACGCCGGTCTGGGCGCGAACCAACGGCTATCTGAAGGCCTGGAATTTCGATATCGGCGCGCACGTGAAAGCGGGACAATTGCTGGCGGAGATTGAAACGCCGGAAGTGGATAAGGAACTCGACCAGGCGCGCGCCGATCTCGCCACCGCGCAGGCCAATTATGAGCTTTCGCAAACCACCGCCACGCGGTATCAATCGCTTTTCAAAAGCGATTCCGTGGCCAGGCAGGATGTGGACGATCGCGTCGGCGACCTGAATGCCAAGAAGGCCACCGTCGATTCGGCGAAATATAACCTGCAGCGGCTGGAAGAGATGCAGCGCTTCGAAAAGGTATACGCGCCGTTCGATGGCGTGATCACCGCGCGCAATATCGATATCGGCGCATTGATCAATGCCGGCGCCAACGCGCCGGGCAAGGAACTGTTCGACATTGCGGCTACCAATCGGCTGCGCGTCTACGTGAATGTGCCGCAGCAATACTCGCGCGCTGTTGCGCCAGGCGCCACGGCGGATCTGACGCAGGCGGAATATCCCGGCCGCCGCTTCGCCGGCAAGATCGTGCGCAATGCGGAAGCCATCGACCCCGCCTCGCGCACGCTGCTCACCGAAGTGGATGTCGAAAATCCCAGCGGCCAACTGCTGCCCGGCGCATTCCTTTCCGTGCACCTGAAACTGCCCACCCCAGGCGTGAGCTTGATGATTCCCGCGAACGCGCTGATCTTCCGCGCGGAGGGACTTCAAGTCGCGGTGGTGCGCGATGACAAAACGGAGTTGCGGACGATCACGATCGGGCGCGACTATGGGACGGAAGTGGAAGTCGTCTCCGGGATTTCTCCGACTGACGAAGTAATCGAGAATCCGTCAGACTCGCTGATTTCGGGCGCCGAGGTGCGAGTGATAAGAAACCCTCCTCCAGAAAGTGGGGGGAAGCCGTGACGCGCGGCGGCCTCGCCCTTGCCGTCGCCGGCATCCTGCTGATGGCCGGCTGCGCGGTGGGTCCCAACTACAAGCGGCCGCAGGCGTCGGTGGCGCCGGCATTTAGCGAGCCGCCTCCGCAATCGTTCGTCGCATCGAAGGGATGGAAACAAGCGCAGCCGGCGGATGAAACACTCCGCGCGGATTGGTGGACCCTGTTCGGCAACCCGGAATTGAATCGCTTGGAGGAGCAGGTTAATGCTTCCAACCAAACACTGAAAGCCGCGGACGCCCAGTACCGGCAGGCCCGTGCGCTGATTCAGATCAATCGTGCGGGTCTGTTTCCCACCATTGCGTCCTCGCCTTCCATCACCACCAACCGCCTCTCGACCAATGCGCCGGCTGGAACGCACGCGGGAGATTTCGGCCAATATACGCTTCCCGTAGAGGTGAACTACGAGTTGGACGCTTGGGGCCGGATTCACCGTTCGATCACGGCGGCACGGGAGGAAGCGCAAGCCACCGACGCCGATCTGGAAACGATGCGCCTCAGCCTGCATGCCGATTTGGCGACCGACTATTTCGAGCTGCGCAGCCTTGACGCGTCCAAGCGATTGCTTGACGAGACCATGGTTATTTATGCTCGCGCGTTGGAATTGACGCAGAACCGGTATGAGGGAGGTCTCAGCTCGCGCGCGGAAGTAGTGCAGGCGCGAACCCAATTGGAGACGGCGCGCGCGCAGGATATCGGCGTCGGCGTGGAGCGCGCGTCGTTCGAACATGCGATCGCGGTTTTGATGGGACACACTCCGGAGAGCCTTCGGCTGGAAGAAGTCCCGCTACAAACCCCGCCCCCGGTGATTCCCGTGGGCGTTCCATCGCAATTACTCGAACGCCGCCCCGATATCGCCGCCGCCGAGCGCCGCGCCGCCGAGGCCAACGAGCAGATTGGAATCGCGCGCTCCGCCTTCTTCCCCACCCTGATGCTCACGGCGACCGGCGGATTCGAGGGCGGATCGCTGGTAAATTGGCTCGCCTGGCCGAGCCGCTTCTGGGCGGTCGGACCGCAGATGCTGCAGACTATCTTCGACGCCGGCAAGCGCAGGGCGCAAACGGAATCTGCCCAGGCCGCGTACGATCAATCCGTTGCCAACTACCGTCAGGCCACGCTGACGGCGTTTCAGGAAGTGGAAGACAATCTCGCCGCGTTACGCGTATTAGAGGATCAGGCAAAAGCGCAACGGACGGCGGTAGAATCGGCGCAGGAATCGCTCTCGCTCTCCATGAACCAATACAAAGGCGGATTGGTGACGTTCCTCGACGTTGTCACGGTGCAAAGCATCGCCTTGCAGAACCAATTGACGGAAGTCGATATCCTGCGGCGAAGAATGGATGCGAGCGTCCTTTTGATTAAGGCGTTGGGTGGAGGTTGGGACGCGTCGAAGTTACCGAGTTGACACGAGCCTCGCGTGCATAAGCCATGTTCCGGCGGCGCGTTGCACATGTAACATGCGAGTGCGGCTTCACACGATACGGCTCACATATCTTGCGCAATTGACGTCCGGTCGCGATATACTGGCACCCATGTATAGACCGCTAGTCACAATCAGCGCTTTCGTCCTGTTCTCGGCTGTGGCCGGAGCGCAGGACGACGCTCAGTATAAAGCCTGGATGCAGTCTGTCCAGCCTTCCGTGCGCGCCATTCGGGGCGCCGCGGACAATGCAGCGGCGGCCGCCGATGCAACGAAGCTGGCCGACACCTTTGACAAAGTTGCTGAATTTTGGAAAGCCAGGCACGCGGACGATGCCGTTAAGGCCGCCGAGACCGCGCGGGATGCAGCCAAAGAGATCGCTTCGGGCTCCGGCGACAAGGCCGCCCATCTAATGACGATTCAAGGAACCTGCGCCCCTTGCCACGCCGCTCACCGGGAAGGCACAGCGCCGAATTTCAAGATCAAATAGCTTGATCGCCAGCGGCGGCGGCACGCGCGCGCTCCGCCTTGGCCGATCGCAACATCATGATCGCCGTGTAGACGACGACTGCGATTACGAGCCATCGTACCCAGTCGAGCGGGAGTTCCTTCACGACGAATGCGGCGGCCAAGACCCCCGGAATCCCACCGATTGCAAGGCCCAGCGCCGCCTTGAGGTTATAGCGTTCCTTGCGTATAAAGCGCACGCCACATGTGGGGAGCAGGAATGCGCATGAACCCATCATGATGGGATACGCAGTCTTGGGATTCATGCCCAGCAACGCGATGACGATCATGCAGGGCGCGTACATGCCGATTCCGAGCGTCATAAGCGCGCCCAACACCGCATTCACCCCCACCGCGAGCGCCAGGCTCACCCCGGTAAGCCCAACGAGTTCGCCGCCCCCGGGCATCCACTGAAGCTGCCTGGCCAAAAAGAATCCCGCCATCGCGAGCAGGGCAATTCCCATTCCTACCTGGATCGTGCGTCGAGGCCATGCGGCAACCACGCCCGCTCCGAACCATGAGCCCAGTGCGGCCGCCGCGAGCATCAGAATGAGAGTCGTTACATCCACGTGGATCACCGAGATAAAAATGAACGCTTCGATCACGGTGGGAACTGTGTGGCCGACATTCAACGTTCCAGGGATCTGCTCATCGGGTACGGTTCCCCACAACTTGAAAAACGCTGTTGTCGGAGCGTAGGAACCGATACCGAGCGTATCGAAAAAATTCGTGATGAGTCCGATGAATGCATCGCGCAGGTCGGGTACGGACCGATCCCGTCGCTTTCGGATGTCCGCGATCCAGATTGCAAGATAGGCTGCGGCGACAATTCCAAGCGCGATAAATAAGGCCGCCTTCATGATATGGCGCGCCTCAACGGAGCGTCGCGGGTTTGGCCGCGCCGTAGAACAGGCCGTTGAATAGCAGCTTGAAAGTGCCGTCGGGCTCACCGCGGAAGGTTACCTCCGGACCCAATACAAACACTCTCCCTTCTCCTTTCCTGGCCTCCACCACCGCCGTGGCGCCATCCAGCAACTGTTGCCCGAGCGCCCATCCGCTGTCGAGCGTCTCTTTTCCCGAGAACCAGGCTACCGAAGTGGCGCCGTTCGCCTTCGCGTCCGCTGGGAGACGAAAGACCGGGTTGTTGTCGAAGAATACATCCACTGTCTCCGGCATGCCGTAGGCCAGCGGGTTGGAGTTGTCTATTTGGGCCTTCATCAGCGATCCCGGGATGTAGAACTTATCGCGGGGCAGAGGGCGCTCCTGCCCATCGGGACCTTTTTCGGTGAGGGCGTTCGCGAGCGGCACGCCCAGGAGTTCCGCCATGCCGGTGGAACTCCCGACAGTCACGACAGCTCCGCCCGATTCCACAAACCGCTTGATTTGCGGAATGGTCTTCTCTTCGGTGATGCGTCCCAGCCAGCCGCGATACTCTTCGGGCACATCTTGCGGATCTGCTGCGCCACCCCGCCCGCCACGTCCGCCGCCACCGCGTCCACCCGCGCCGGCGCGCATGGCGCCGTCAGGGAAGACCAGCACGTCGAAACGGCTTTTCAAATCACCCGCGTCCAGCGTTTGCGGATATACCACTTCGAATGGGAATTCGTATTGCTCGAAAAGCCATCGCGTCCAGCCCGACGGCATCAAACCGCCATATTGATCGTACAAGCCGATGCGCACGCGCGGGATGCGGAAGGCATCGCCGGAAGGAGCTTGCGCCACGCCATATACGGCGACTCCCAGATCGCTCGCGCCCTTGCGCAATACGGGTAGCGCGGCGGCGGAGGCGGGAACCCAGATAGCACCCACGCCCAAATCTTCAGCGCCGGCCTTGGCCCCGGACTTCAACCAATACACCTCGGCGTTCGCCTTCAGCAGGCGATTCACCAGAACGAAAGAATAGTTGCTGCGATGGCTAATCAGGTACCCAGCCGGATTCGACGGCCCTGTCACGCTGCGCGGCATCGGCTTCTGCAATCCGTTGAGCTTGGTGAATGGACCGTCGAATCCGTCCAGTATGCGGTCGTACTGCACGCCCATTTGCATGGCCAGTGTCCAGCCTGCGATATCGTACGGCGGGATCGGCGGGCCACCTGGAAACAGATCGTCGCGCGGATGGTCCTGCGGCTCGAAATCATCGCGCACCATGGGCCGGAACGCCTGCGCCGTTTTGACCACGTACGTTCCCGCGGGGTAACTCTTGCCGGCGGTTTGGAACGCGGCCGAGGCCTGAAGCACCGTGATGCCGCTCTTGAGCAGCGTGTTGACGAAACGCGTGGCGGTTGGAAAATCGGGCTGATCCGAAGGGATAATGTAGCCGCGCGGATCGCGCATCGCAGGATCGTGCAGAACCTTCTCATAGAGCGCGGCGGAGACGCCTCGCGCGCCGAAACCGCCGCCGCCCGGCGCATCTCCGCCGCCGGTCGCCGCCAGCGCGCCGCGCCCTGGCGTCTCGCCTGCTGCGGCGCGCAAGGCGTCGATGCGCTTGGGCGTGATGGTCCAGTAATCCTTGCTGCCGCGCTCGATGGAGTTCATCCCCATTCGCCAAATGTTGTAGAGCAGCGTTTCGCGATTGCGCGCGGCGTAATCCAGCATCGCGCGATTGGTCTCCATCAGGTAATCGATGGTCTGCCGGAAATGCCAGCTTTGCGGCGCGATGGGCAACGGCAGATCGCTGATGTACAACTGCTTCTCGGGGATCAGCGGAATCTCCATCGGCGTGGGGTTGCCGATGATTTCCGTCAGTAGAGCGATGGTGTTATGAAATGTCGCGGTGTTGCGCATGCCGCCGTTCCACCAGCCGTCATAGTTGGCCTGCGTGCGCATGCCGCTTCCGCCCTTGCCTTGCGCCACCAGGCGTTCGTGCATGGCCGTGCCGACCGCCTGGATTCCCAGTGTTACTAGCGGATCGAGTTGTGATTCACGGGGTCGCGCAACGGCGGGATGAAGATCACCTCGCCGGCCGGTCCGGATTGATGATGGTTGTACATGAGCTGCGGGTTCCATTCGATGAAAAGCTGTCGGTTCATGTTGGCGGTTTCCGGCATGTTGGAGGTGAGCGAATCGCGGTTGTCGTCGTGGCCGATATACTTGTTGTACAGGCGCGGCAGCCCGTTCATGGTGCGTTTGATTTCGTCCTTTTCGCGCATGTACCAGTTAGCAACCAATTCCTGGCCATCGGGATTCGCCGGCACGCACAGCAGAATGTCCTCGTTCAGTAGGCGCATGGTCTCCGCATCGTTGCGGGTCAACATCTGGTACACCATCTCCGGGAGTTGCTGCGAGCCGGCCATCTCGGTGGCATGCAGGCCGCCATCGATCCACACGACGGCCTTGCCGTCGCGGGCCAGAGCGTGAGCCTGATCGGAGGAGAGTCCCTCGGCCGCGGCCAGCTTCCGCGAGATGTCTTTATAGCGCGCCAGGTTCTTGAGGTTTTCGGGAGAGGTGATGATCGCCATCCAGGTGTGGCGGCCTTCGGAGGTGAGCCCGATGTCGGTGAGCTTTATGCGGTCGGATTCCGACGCAAGCTTCTTCCAGTAGGCCTCCAATTGCGTATAGTTGACCAGGCGATAGTCGGCGCCAATATCGAAGCCGAACTGCTCCTTGGGGCTGGTGATATGGCGCGGGGTTTGCGCGAAGAGACCCAGGGTGCAGAGCGAGAAGATCCACAAGCGTACCGCTGTTTCCATGGGCGCGATTATACCCAAACGGCGACCGCGGGCTATGAATCGACGCTCACTCATATGTCATTACCGCCATGAATCCGAAATCCATGTGGAACTGCTGATGGCAGTGGAACAAGCTCGGACCGGGGTTATTCGCGACGACATCGGCCTCCACGGTCTGGCGCGCGGGAACGAGTACGACATCTTTGACGATGCCCGAGACCGGCCTGCCCGTGAGGCGCACTAATTCGAAGCTATGGCGATGCAGGTGGACAGGGTGGTCCATCGTGCCGCGGTTGTCGAAGACCAGCCGGTTGCGTGCCCCACCACGCAGGCGGATGGGATAGGTCTGTGGATAGGATTTGCCGTTGAGTGCCCACAGATTGCCGTTCTGTCCGGGCTCGATCACGATGGCGATGCGCGCGTCAGGCTCCGGCGCCGCTACATTCTCGCCGAAGACGGCGTAGTCCCAAGTGAACTCCGGCGGAGCCGACCATTGCGCGGGGCCCTTCGCCCCAGCGTACTCGATCACGATGCCCGCGCCGGCGGCCCGTTGCGCATCGTCGGTTTCGCCAAGAACCCATACGCCGGGACTGGACATTTCGACGATGGCGTCGATGCGCTCGCCGGGCGCGATATCGAGCACGGGAACGCTGCGGGGATGGGGAACGGGGTTGCCATCGAGAGCGGTCACGGTGAAAGCGTGCCCAGGCAGAGCGAGTTGGTGGCGCAAGGTGGCGCTTGCATTCACGATACGGAATGCCGCGCGCTGCCCGGCGCGCACGCGGACAGGTTCCCCCGCGCCGAGCATCTTACCGTTTACGGAATAGAACTTGTAACTCACGTCCATATCCACGCCGGAGGCGAAGTAAGGCGACCATTCATGCAGCAGAATGGGGACTTCCAGGTCATATCGCGCGGGATTGGCACTCGGTTCCACCACAACCATTCCGAACTGTCCGGAGTAAGTTCCGATACTCAGATCGTGGCCGGCCATGGCGTGAGTGTGATACCAGCGAGTGCCCGCGGGGCTTGCCGTAAAGGAGAAGCGGCGGCGATCGAGACCCTGCACCATCGGCGTGCCCTCTTCGTGAGCGCCATCGACTTCGGGCGGGATGTGGAAGCCGTGCCAGTGAATCATCTCCGGCCGGCGGGTCTCGTTGATGACGTCGATGACTACGGTCTTGCCCTCAGACATTCGCAGCACGGGTCCGGGAATGCGACCGTCGTACGCCAGCGTCTTGACGGAGTGGCCGCGACCGATATCGGCGGTGATTTCACCGATGCGCAGCGTGACATCGGCGGGGGGATCTGCTGCCGCGAGGCCGGCGGCGCATGCGCCTCCCAGAGCCAGCAAGCGCCGGCGAGTGATGGTGGTGGTCATATCGTTAATGGGGCGTCGTTAGTGGGCTGCACGAACCCAATCGGCGATGTCGCGAATGACATCCATGCTCACGTTGCCCGGGACGCGGTATTCGCCGGGCGCACTCGCGCCGGTTCCAGGGATGAAGAGATGATTCAGCGGCGGGTAGGAATGGAAGGTTGCATCCCGCCGTCCGCCCATCGCGGTTTTCCAAATCGCGAAGTCTTTCATGGTCACCTGAAAATCGCGCTCGCCTTGGAGGAACAGAGTGGGAAGCTTCAGGCTTTTCACAACTAATGGGTCGTAGCCCTTCAGATCGATGAGATAGGCAAGCGGCAATCCCATCAGCACCGGCGGATTCGACTTGCGGGGATCGAGGTTGCGGACCTTTAGTACCTCCGCACGAAGATCTGCCAGGCGCTTCTGCGTTTCGGGCGAGAGGTTGTTGTTGAGGCTCGCGACGTACTCGTTCTGCTCGAGCGCCATCACTTCGACGGGGCGGGCGTTGGCCGCGAGGAAGATGAGTCCGGCGAGCTTGCCATCCTGCGCGGCGATTCGCGGCAAAAGATATCCGCCCAAGCTATGGCCCAGCACGTAAATACGCGCCGGATCGATCTCCGGCTGGCGGCGGAGCAGAGCGGCGGCACGAACGGCGTCCTCAACCGTCTCCTGCCGCACCGTGTAATCCATCTCACTCATCTTTTCCGAGTAAACCTTGGTCCGCTTGTCATAGCGCAATACGGCGACACCGCGCGAGGCCAGGCCTTCGGCGATATCGGCGAACACTTTGTTGGCGTAGATGGTCTCGTCACGGTCATTCGGGCCTGGACCGTGAACCAGCACGACGCCGGGGAACGGCGGTTTGCCGGCGGGGATGAGCAATGTACCACCCAACTTCCAAGGGTCCGCTCCAACCACCACGTCGCGCGCGCGGAAAGCCTCCGGGTTGCTGTAGGAAGGGCGATGCCACACCGCGGGCAGCGGCGCGTTGCCAGGGCGGAAGAACAGCCCTGCGATCTGCCCGAATTCGTTGAGCGTAAATTGCACGTTAACTGTGACTCTCGCAAACTGCACCGGGAAACTGACTAGCGTGTTCCTGCCGTCTTTGGCGATGGCCGGCGCGCCGATAGTTCCTAACTTGCCGAAGCTGCGTGCTTCAGCGCCGGGCCGGTCGCGCAGAAATTGCGGCGTCAACGTTTGTTTGGCGCTCGGCGCGGCCAAGGCGCTTAGCTCCGTGTATTTTTCGGCGAGTAAGTAGTCCAGGGCTTTACGCGCGGTAGGGATGACGTCGGGTTGAGCCTGTGCGGCGCAGGCGAGGACGAGCGCGGCAACGTAGGGGAGCCACCGTCGATTGTGCGGCAGCCCCTTCCGGGCTGTCGCCGGGCTTCGGCCCGGCGTCTTCAGGCGAGCCGGCGCGGCGCGCTGGGCGGGTGCAGCGCGCACGGGTGAGAGTCGGTAAGTGACTGCGGTTGCTGCGCAGTGGGTGGGTGCGGTCGCGGCCCGGTGAGTGAGTGCAATCACGGCAGGACGATAAGTCCGCCGCCGGTCATATCGTTGCCCAAGTCCCAAACAGCTTCGCGCTTGAAGGTCACGGCATCGTAGACCTCGATCTCGAAACCCGCGCCGTAAATATAGAGCTTCTTACCGTTCGCTGAGAGTCCGAAGCTGTAGCGCGAGCGGCAGGGAACTTCGCCGGTTCGGGCGATGCGGCTGGTCATCATATCAAGGGCCCAGAATTCGCAGCGCTTATTGCCGCCGGAGCCATTGGTGATGATGGTATACGCCGATTTGGCGTCCGGAGTTAGGCGCAACTGTCCCATAGTGGCCGGCGCGGGCCCGATGGGCGTGAAATCGAACTTTCTGGTATTCAGATCGAAATGCGCCAGGCCGAAAACGCGGTTGTGAATGATGGGGTCCGAAAAATTGAACAGCGAGACGCGTTGGCCGGGAGTGCTGAGCGTCTCCTGTACCGCGCCCATGCTCATGCCTTCCATCGAGGGAGCTTCGGGCTGGGAAAGCTGGATATGATCTACGACGCTGAAGTCGGCGGAATTGAGTACGGTGATATTCGAGCCGAACTGGTAAAGATACTTACCGTCGGGAGAGACTTCAAATGCCCCGCCGCCTCGGCCGCCGCCTCCGCCGTAGCCGCCTTCTTCACCAGTGTTGGAAGGCTCGTCCACCGTCTTCGAGATCTTCTGCTGCGTCAGATCGACGATGGTGTACTTCGGCTTGCCGATCTCATAACGGTCCGCCAGCTTGGTAATCTGCGTGGTGGTGGTATAGAGGACTTTCCCTTCCGGATCGGGCGCGCCGCCATTCATGCGGAAGTGGTGCGTGGCATCGTTCAGCACGAACTTGTTCAGCACCTTGTGGCTGGCTACGTCGATCACCTCCACGCCGCTGTGGTCGTTGGTGGAGACGTATATAGTCTTCTTGTCATTGGAAAGCCGGAGGCCGACCGGTAAGCCGGTTTCCATCCGAATCTTGTCGACGACTTTCCCGCTGCCTTCGTCGATTACCAACACCCAGTAAGGATAGGCGCCGCAAAAGAGGGTGCCGGCGGTGGCCGGGAGATACGAGAGCGCCAATAGCGCAATCAACTTATTCATAGTCGCCTTTGTCCAAAAACACCGCTTGCTTGCGCGCGGCTCGGTGGGGTCGCACGTAGCTCGGTCTATGGGAAGACCAGATCGAGATTCCGCCAGTCCTTGGTGGCTGATGCGCACTTGCTGGCCCAGTCCGGGTAATTATTCAGATGATCGGGAACTTGCGCCGGCCAGAAACACGTGACATAGCAATCGTAGATGTCGCGCTCGACCGGTTGGCACAGTCCCGCCGTGCCGCCGGCGGAATCCACTTCCCAACCCGGGGAGAACGCCAGCGCGCAGCCCATCGGAACGTGCGGACGCTGCGCTGGATTCTGCAGCGCGACCACATCTTCCTGGGCGTTCTTTGGGGCGTCAGCTAGTGACGCCGAAACCATGCCGTCGATGCGGCGAGCCTTCTTGTTGACCGCTTTCAGGTGTTTCAATTCAACGCCTTCCTTTCCGCAAACTGCTCCAAGAATTCCGGATTTTGCGCGCTGATGGCGCCGAAAATCCGCAAACAGGTGTCGGTCCAATCCCGGATCCAATCGCAATAATGCAGGTTGGGGTGACCGGTATCTCCGTACCGCACAAACGCTTCATGATGGCAACCGCCGGCGCACAAAGGGCGCGCCCAGCAGGTCTGGCAATCGTACTTGCCGTTGACGTGGCCGCGATCGAGAAAATCGGCCTGCTTTTGCTTATCGACGCGCCGGTGGCGACATTGCCGAGCGCGTGCGCGTCGGAATCGACAAAGCGGTGGCACGGCGCGATATCGCCGGAAGGGCCGACGCCCATCAATCCCAGCGCCGCGCCGCAGGGATGCGACTTGTTCACGCCCTGGTACAGCTCGGCGATGGTGTCGCTGACGTTGGAGAAGCCGTGCATCTCGCCGCGCAGCGCGTATTCGAGATATTCGTCGGCCAGCGCGTGGAACTGCTCGAGCACGCCATCCATGCCGCGTTCGCTGATGGCATAGAGCCGGTCCGGCGAGGTAGTCACGGGCGCGAAGCCGACCTCATGAAATCCGAGATCGTTCTTCAGGTGGCGGAAGATACGGACGACATCGGTGACGCCGCTGGTGAGGGTGACGCGCGCGGTGATGGGCCGGGTCCTGTGATTCTGAATAAGCGCCTTGACGCGTGGGGCGATGATGTCGTAGCTGCCGCGGCCATTGGCGAAGACGCGCAGTTGATCGTGCAGCTCCGGTGGACCATCCATGCTGACCGTCACGCCGATGCGGTTGTCGGAAAGAAACTCGATGATGGCGGGCGTCAGCAGCGTGGCATTGGTGGTCAGGCTGAAATCGACGCGCCGGTTCTGCGCGGCGGCGCGCTCGGTAGCGTAAGCCACCACCTGCTTGAGCAGCGGGAAATTCATCAGCGTTTCGCCGCCGAAGAAGGTGATGTGAACAGCGCTACGGCCGCCCGACCTGTTCGAGCAAAAAATCCACCGAAGCCTTGGCGGTCTCGAAATCCATGAACTTCGGCTTGCCTTCGGGCGTGGCGACTTTGTCTGCGCCGAACTCGTAGCAATAGGTGCAGGAAAGATTGCACTGGTTGGTGAGGTTCATCACCAGACTCTGCAAGGGAAAATCCGCCGGCGGGGCTTCCATCGGTTCACGGACCGCATCGCCTGCAATCACAACCCGCGCGCGGTACAACTCTTCCACCAGTTCGGCGGCCTCCGAGGCGGAGAAATCCCGCTCTGTCAACGCATCGATCAATGCGCCGTGCTCGAGGGAATGCTCGGAAAGCAGGCTTAACACCACAGACGTCGCGCCATCCAACTCGAAAATCGCCCCGGCGGGAACGAGATAGAGAAACTCGCGCCCGCCACCTTCGAAGCGATGAAACTCGCCGAGCCGGTAAGTACGAACGGGGGCTGCTGTCATTGTGACACCTCCGGCTGGTCCCAGCGAATGTAAGTCGGCACGGTAACTACCAGGTAGGACTTGCCGACCAACGGCTTGCCATCTTTATCTTTTTCGTTCTTGGCCGTTCCTACAACCCAGACGTCGCCGTAGTTATTGCGGCTGAATTTGCGCTGCGGATTGGGCCCATCGAGATTGGGAGTGAACAGCCCGGCTGCATTCAAAGAGCCCACGAACTCCTTGTCGTCGTCGCCGAACACGGAGTAGAACTCTTCGACCGACCACGTCACATCCAGCGGTCCGAGATCGACATCGTCGTCGGTGTGTAGCTTGCCGTCTTCGCCGCGCTGGTAGCCGACGGCTTCGAACTGCTCGTAGCCCTTGGGATGCGGACGAATGCTCATCGCCGCCCAGGCGCGCCAGCGTGGCTTCGGGCAGCACCTTAATGTAGTCGACGTTATCGTAGATGGCGAGGGCGCCGTTCGAGCGTGGCGTTTCCAATAACCAGGTCGCGCTTGCCGGGCACGGCATCCGCGGCTACGTCCACCGTCGCCACGATTTCGCCGGCGGTATGCGAAACGATGGACTTCACGGTCACGCCGGCGCCGAAATCGAGATCGGCGGGAGCGACCTGGGCCGGCAGATTAGCGCCGAAGATATGGACGCGCTGAGCCTTGCGAGCCGGTCTTCAGGGAGAACCGGTCGACTGCGGCAATGGCCGGGTCGGCGGTGGCTTTGGTGAGTTTCACATCGAAGCCGAACTCCTGATACTCGCCCCAGAACCAGCGGCCTTCAGCCCAGGTCTGGTCGGGCGAGATCCACATGGATTCGCGCATCTCGCGGTTGAGATCGTCCGGCGCCGAGTTCGCTGTGACGCGCGCCGCCATGCGACCGGCCGCGCCAGGAATATCCCGTATAGACGAGACTCGGTGCCGGTGCGGGTGAGGGTTGGGCCGCCATTCACGGGTTGCAACTTGACCGTGGTGGTGAACTCGTCCGGCGCCGCGCCTTGCGTGATGGTCATCTCGCCGACAAACTTTCCGCGTCCCTGCATACGCGCGGAAACGAGCCAGCGGCCGGCGATATTGGGAGCGCGCATCCGCGCCCGCCAGGCAGCCCACTCCGGCGTATGCAATCCGATAGCTCTTGCCCAGGAAATCGAGCGTGGTATCGAGCGAGACAGGCTCTGCCGCCGCAGCGGCCATGGCAGTTGCAACGCCGCCCCGATTTCCGCGGCCGCCGCGCAGCGGCGGTTGCAGCGCCACCCGCGCCGCCCCGCCCCGCGTTGCGGCGGAACGCGGCTTCGGCTTGCTGATAGAGCGCCGAATGCATGTCGGCCAGCAGCGACCATTCCTCCCGCGTGCGATGCCACTGGAAGGCGCGCCCCAGCGCATGGCAGTTATTGCAGGTGACTGCGCACGGATTCGTTGGGGATGACTTCGTCCTGAATGCGATGCTCGGCCATGTACATCACCGGCTTCGCCTCTTCCGGCGCGAGCCCGTGCGAATTGCTCAGGTATTTGACGATCGGCGCGCGCGTCGGCTGGTTCCAGCGTGAGACCGTTCAAACGAACCATGCGCTTGATGGCTTCTTCCCAGCCCTCAGGCGTGGTGCGAATCCATGAGATGCGGCTCAGGTTACCCTTGTCGTCCTTGGCGTGGCAACTGGCGCACTTGGAGATGGTCAGGGCGTCAGTGACCGGGATGCCGTCTTCAGCGGGCTGCTGCGCTGCCGCACCGCCGCGTCCCCCACCGCCTCCGCGCCCTCCGCCTCTGCCTTGGGCAAAAACCGCGGGCGCGCAAAGGAGGCTTCCGGCTACGGCCGCAATCGCGGGTAGATTCCTCATAGCGCTGTATCTGGTCATTCGGTGTATGCGGCCTCCGTGAGGGCATTATAGTTGCTTCGAGCGGCATTTGCCAGGTGGAGCTGTCAGGGATAGAGTTCAACACGGAGCCGCGGAGGGGCGGAGGGAAGCGCGGAGTTAGACACTTTCGGCTTCGGTGCGTTGTAGTTTTCGCGACCCGGACGTTTTAGGATTCCATCATGCGCGGTCAGCAAGTACAACAGCCCAATTGGTCAATGCGGACGACTTCGGAGGATGCCTCAAGGCCACGAAAAGAACTGGATCAGGACCGTCCCCGGCAAGGTTGGTTCCGCTTTTATGGTCCGTAAGAGCCGCTTTTCAACAAGGGCCGGATGCTGGGCGATGTCGAACAGGAAAACTAGCGGACGGCGCTCAGGCGCTGACGGAATTACTTGGCTGTCATCTTGGAGAAATCGAACTTCCCAAGATACATAGGCGTCGAGACGGGTGGTTCACTATTTATTGTGTCCACAGGGTAGGGAGCAGACGACAGCGTCGGGAATCCCCATACGTTCCCGTTCCGCATATCGATGACAACCTTGCCTTCCACTTGTTGCGTGCCGTCGGGCTTCCGTAGCATCGTCGTACTAGGCTCGATGTAGAGGTGTCCGTAATTCGATTCTGCCGAAGCGACGACGGGGCTGGCCAGAGGCCGGAACGCGATCACCGCTAGCAAAACGGCGATCACCGTGAACAAGCACATGGCATACAGATTCATCGTTGGCATTTGAATTCTTGGCTTCAACATTTCGGTTTAACTCCTTAGTGGAAAAATGGCGCTATTCTCATCATGCCTTGGCGCCTCCTGGGTACTTTGGCTTGCGCCAATCGAAGCTGTTCCTGTAGCAGGATATCTTGCACCAGGATTGCCACGATTTCGCCGGTGCCGAGAAGGGATGTGGAAAGCATCACGCCGGGGGGCGAAAACTATCACGGCCCGCCTCCTGGAGTTTCAATCTACGATCGCGCCGAAAGTCCGTATTCCCGCATCGATGGCTACCGCTGAAACTTCGCGGGGCTGAATTTTGGATTAACCTTGAAGCTCTGCGCCTGGAATTCTTCGGTGAGGTTGCCGTTGACGATCCAGGTCATCGCGTGCGGGAAGCGGATGCCTTCCTCCGGCTGGTAATCCTTCAGCCACATCTGCACGTTCTGCGCGTCCGTTCAGGTAGTTCAGCATCACCGGGATGTGCGTCTTGGAATCGATGAAGAGATGCACCACGAAGCCGTTAGGGCCCTTGCCCTTCGATGGCATCGGCCATGCCGCCGGGCGATTCCACCTGGCCGGCGTAAGCGTAAGTCAGGGGGAAAGTCGCTGGGCGTGGTGAGCGTGAGCGCCAGCATGTAGAGCGCCGACAGTGCGCACGAAAGACTGTTTGCGCGTCGCCGACATGGTTTCAGTCGCCGCCGGCTACCACGCCGGAGGAAAGCTTGGCCCAGTAGATGTCGCCATTGATGCACTCGGCGGCGACGGAGGAAAACGCGGGGCCGCCGTCATCGCCGGGCATGCCGCCGCCCACGTTAAGATGGCGCCGTCTTCGCCCACTACGGTGCGTTGCACTTCGCCGCCCGAGCGAGCGAACGGTCTGCTCCCGGAGGAAACTTGCCGGCCCATTCGGCGCTGAACGCGACCATGGTGGATGCGGCGCCGTGACGATCGGGCCCCAGAGCGAAAGCGATTGAACCGCCGCCAGCTTCGGACCGCCGAGAGCCGCGCGCGAAACCGCAAGGATGTCGTTCGCGCTAGGCTGCGCGGCCAGAGGCCATGCGATTGCGGCGCAAAACAACAGGCGTTTCACGGCTACAGAATCTCGAGAATCTCTTTTTCTTTGGTCTTCGCGGCCTGATCGATCTTCTGCATGAAGGAATCGGTCAGTTTCTGGATCTCGTCGTGCGCCCGCTTCTCGTCGTCTTCGGTGATCTTCTTATCCTTGAGCAGCTTCTTGACTGCTTCGTTGGCGTCGCGGCGGATGTTGCGCACGGCCACGCGATGATCTTCGGCGACGGCGTGCAGCTTCTTGACGAGATCCTTGCGGCGCTCCTCGGTCAGCGGCGGAATCGGCATGCGGATCAGCTTGCCGTCGTTGGCGGGATTCAGGCCGAGATCGGAGGTGCGGATGGCCTTCTCGATCGGCGCCGATCTGCGAAACATCCCAGGGCTGAATCGGTGATCAGCGCGGGCTCGGGCACGTGCAGATTGCCACCTGGTTGAGCGGCGTGGGCGTGCCGTAGTAATCGACGCGGATGTTGATCGAGCAGGCTCACCGAGGCGCGGCCGGTGCGGATGGCGGCCATGTCGTGCTGCAGATCGGTGAGCGCCTTATCCATGCGCGCCTTCATGTTGGCTTCGATTTCTTTGACGTTGTTGAACGTGTGGCCGGGTGCTGCTGGCTGTGCTTCGGTTTTCATGATGCCACCTAGTGAATGACGGTGCCGACGGGTTCGCCCATCGACATTCGCATTATATTGCCTGTGTATTCAGATTGAAAACCAGGATGGGCAGCTTGTTGTCGCGGCACATGGCAATCGATGTGGCATCCATCACCGCCAGGCCCTTGCGACAGCACTTCGAGATAGGTGACCGTCGGGGTACATGACGGCGTCGGCGATACTTGCAGCGGGTCTTTGTCGTAGACGCCGTCGACCGCGTGGCTTTGGCGATCACCTCGGCCTTGATTTCGAGCGCGCGCAGCGTGGCGGCGGTGTCGGTGGAGAAGTAGGGATTCGAGGTGCCGGCCGCGAAGATCACGATGCGGCCTTTTTCCAGGTGGCGGATGGCGCGGCGGCGGATGTAGGGCTCGGCCACCTGGTGCATCTCGATGGCGCTCATGACGCGCGTGTGCACGCCCATCTGTTCGAGCGCATCCTGACAGGGCGAGCGAGTTGATCACGGTGGCGAGCATGCCCATGTGATCGCCGGTGACGCGGTCCATATTCTGCGCGGCGGCGGCGATGCCGCGGAAGATGTTGCCGCCGCCGACCACCACGCCGACCTGCACGCCTGTCGCGGCGACATCGGCGACTTCGTGCGCCAGCGCCTTGACGCGCTCCGGCATCGATGCCGAAGGATGCCGCCGCCGGCCATGGCCTCACCGCTCAGTTTCAGAAGGATGCGCTGGTATTCGGCATGTCTATGGTCGCTATCGGCCCGGTCTTATTGCCGTCTGCCGCTTGCTCTTCGCCGGCTCGACCGCGGTCTCGCCGACTTTGAAGCGGACGAAGCGGGAGACCGAGATATTCTCGCCCAGCTTGGCGATCTTGGTCTTGATGAGCTGATCGACGGTGATGGTCGTTTCCTTGACGAAGGGCTGCTCGTAGCAGGCAGATCTCTTCGTAGAACTTGTTCATGCGGCCTTCGACGATCTTGTCGACCATCTTCTCGGGCTTGCCTTCGTTCAAGCGCGCGCGCGCGCTGGATGTCCTTCTCTTTATCGATCGCGCCTGGCGTGACGTCTTCCTTGCGGATGAACTGCGGATCGGCGGCGGCGATGTGCATGGCGAGATCGTGCACCAGTTCCTGGAAATCGTCGGTGCGCGCCACGAAATCGGATTCGCAGTTGACTTCCACCAGCACGCCGAGCTGTCCGCCGGCGTGAATGTAGGTGCCGACCATACCCTGCTTGGTGGCGCGGCCGGCCTTCTTGCCGGCCGACGCGATGCCGCGCTTGCGCAGCACGATTTCGGCTTCGGCCAGATCGCCTTCGCTGCCTGCAGAGCCTTCTTGCACTCCATCATGCCCGCGCCGGTGCGCTCGCGGAGCTGTTTCACAAGTGCTGCGCTAATTTCCGCCATAGTATTTGTTCCGTTAGAAGTCTGCGCAGGCGCGGCCGTAGGCGGCCGCGCCTGCCCGGCTGAGCTACAGTCCGCTTTCCGTTACGGCCGGCTCGGCAGCCGGTTCGGCGGCGGTTTCCGAAGCAGGTCCCTTGCGGCGAGGCGGGCGCCGGCTCGTCCGCCAGACTCAGGCTTTCCGCCATGATCTGCTCGGCATACTTCGGATCGACATACTGCGCGTACTCCGTCATGCTTTCGCCGGCCGGCGTTTCGTCCGTTACCTCGACGAGCTTGTCGGCGGTGAAATCCTGCTCGGTGGCGAGCGCGCGGCCTTCGATCACGGCGTCGGCGATCTTGCTGGTGAACAGGCGGATGGCGCGCAGAGCGTCGTCATTGCCCGGGATCACGTAGTCGACTTCATCGGGATCGCAGTTGGTATCGACGATGGCGACCACCGGAATACCCAGCCGGCGCGCTTCTTTCACCGCGATCGCTTCTTTGTTGGAATCGATCACGAAGAGCACGTCCGGCAGGCCGGGCATGTCTTTGATGCCGGCGAGGTTCTGATCGAGATGCTTGCGCTCGCGCTCCAGGCGGACGATTTCTTTCTTCGGGCGGCCGCCGTAGCCGCCTTCCGCCGAAGCCATGCCTTCCAGTTCCTTGAGGCGCTTGATCGACTTCTGCACCGTGGTCATGTTGGTGAGCAGTCCGCCCAGCCAGCGCTGGTTGACGTAGTACATCTGGCAGCGGTTGGCTTCTTCGGCGATGGCTTCCTGCGCCTGGCGCTTGGTGCCGACGAACAGCACGTTCTTGCCTTGCGCGGCCATTTCGACTACATAGCGCGCGGCGTCCTTGAACAGTTTCAGGGTCTTCTGCAGATCGATGATGTAGATGCCGTTGCGTTCGCCAAAGATGTATTCTTTCATCTTTGGATTCCAGCGCTTGGTCTGGTGCCCGAAGTGAACGCCGGCTTCGAGCAATTCTTTCATTGAAATTGCGGGCAAACTACCTCCTCTAGATTAGTGATGGGGAAAACCCCCGGTTTTCGCTTTCCGCGATGTTCCGTCCGGCGCGGTCCAAAGCGAGATTTGCGCTGCGCAACGGAACGGAAAGCGGCTTCATGACGAACGCAAAGCGCCGGAGACAACACTTCCCCCGGCCCTTTGCGGAAAAAGACTTTAGCGCTTGGAGAACTGGAACCGCTTGCGAGCGCCCTTTTGGCCGTACTTCTTGCGCTCGTGCTTGCGCGGATCGCGCGTCAGAAGACCGAGCCTTCTTCAGCCGCGGCCGCAGTTCGGCATTGAATTCCACCAACGCGCGGGCGATGCCCAGGCGAATGGCGCCGGCCTGTCCGGCGACGCCGCCGCCATTGGCGAGGATGATGATATCGAACTTGTCCGATCATTTCGGCCGCAGCCAGCGGCTGCCGCACCATGGCGCGCGCGCTTCGGTCGGGAAATAGTTCTCAAAGGCGCGGCCGTTGACCGTGATCTTGCCCTGTCCGGGCCGCAGAAAAACGCGCGCCACCGAACGCTTGCGGCGGCCCGTTCCCAGATGTTGAACCATCGTCGCTGCCACTAATACATCCTGCCTTCGCTTATTTCAAGGCCAGCGCGGCACGGCTTCTGCGCCGCGTGCGGATGCTTGTCGCCCGCGTAGACCTTCAGCTTCCGGTACATCTGCTTGCCGAGCTTCGTCTTCGGCAGCATGCCGAAGATGGCGTCCTCGACCATGCGGGCGGGACGCGCGGCGCGCACGCGCTTGAAGCTCTTCTCCACCAGTCCGCCGGGATATCCCGTGAAATGGCGATAAACCTTCTTCTCTTCTTTGGCCCGGCTCAACCGGACCTTTGCGGCATTGATCACGATCACGTGATCGCCGGTATCGAGAAACGGCGTGTAAATGGCCTTGTGCTTGCCCATCAGCAGCATGGCCGCTTTGCTGGCAAGCTTTCCAACCACCGCATCCTGGGCATCCAGCACATGCCAGTGACGCGCTACACCGTTCTTGGAAGGGAATTCCGTACTCATCGACACACGTCTCCACTCTCAATTACAAACATTCAGATTAGCGAGATGGGGTAACGGTTGTCAAATATTTTGGGGGGCCCGCGTCTTCTGTGCTTTCTGCGCCATCCTGCTCCAAGCTCGGATAGGCGGACAGAAGGTTGTCCATGCCGCCGGAGCCTTTGCCAGTGGAAAGGAGCCGATCATGAAATGGGCCGTCCGCTTTTTACCGCCAAATATGCCTGATCTTCGGCAATGTGAAGGGCATAAGCAACCGCAATCTCGAACACGTCGCCTACGCCATAGAACCTGTGGCGGCATGATCGCCGACTCCGACGCCCTTTCGTTGCGGACGCCGGGCAAGCCGCCGAACGCCTCGATCTGATCGTGGCGAAGCGCGTCGATCTGTCCGCGCCTCAGGGATACCGGCTCGGGAGACAAGGCCAAGAACCGTTGCGATACTGGGCCAGGCGGAGAAACAGGCCGGCATGCAGTTTGCCGGTTTCTTCTCGAGGATTTTTTGAACTGCTCGTCCTAAGCATTGCGGACGGATGACTTGCGGCGCGCGCCTCTCTGGCCTTCGGCTGCACGCGGTTGGCTTGTGGTTACTTCCTTCTCCATGGCGACCCCATGGAGTTAATTGGCAAGTTACCTATGGGGGTACTGCCGGATCTAATCCGATGCGGCTCAAAAGTACTGCAGCCAAGGTACCAATTCCCGGTTCAAGAGCCGCCGGCGGTACGGGGGTACGACAAAGACTTTTCAGGGTCGAAGCATACTGATAACATTGAGAGCCACGAATTCAGAGGAGCGAGTCTAGTTATGCTTTGGCGCCCACACGTTGTGCCGACAGTCGCTAGACAGCTGCTTGCCATGTTGCTGGTTCTCCCGTGCGCCTCGCTAGCGCAGAGCACTTTGCACACGGGTGACACTCTTCAAGTTACCTTCTCTGTCCCAAGTGGCTTGTCGTTCACGCCAGACGTGATCGACCTGGCGATCGGCTCTCTAACTCAAACGTGCACAGTTGTCAATGAAACACTGGGTACGCAAACACAAACATCCAAATTTTTTAACGGGACTGCTTTACTAGGGACTTACACTGCAACAGCGGATTGCGCTCAGCCAAATCTGTCATACCCTATTGACCCTTTGGCGTATTTTAGCCACAGCACGCTTTGCGACCCGGGAGCGCTGGCGTGCGGCACGGTTGTCGACTTCACCGCTGTCCTCAATGGCACTCTCAGCGGAGTGATTACAACGACGATCGATAATGGAACATTGACATTCGACTTATCAAACGAGAATGTCGTAGTCCGTTTTTGTAACTGGGACGCGGGCGGCAACGGCCCTTGTCATACTATCCTTACGCCAACAAGCGTCCAGATCATTCCTGCAGGCGGCAGCTTGGGGCCTTCCCTATCGAGCCTTAGTCCGAACTCCGCGACAGCGGGAGGCGCGGCGTTCACTCTGACGGTGAACGGGTCCGGGTTCGTGAGTGGATCTACCGTGCAATGGAACGGATCGGCCCTCCCGACTACCTATGTGAGCGCGAGCCAATTGACAGCTTCGGTATCGGCCAGTTTCATCGCATCGCAGGGCACGGCGAACGTGACCGTACAGAATTCCGGCGGCGCTGCTTCGAGCCCGTTGACGTTCACGATCAATCAACCCGTGGCGCCTTCGCTATCGAGCCTTAGCCCGAACTCCGCAGCAGCGGGAGCTTCGGCGTTCACTCTGACGGTAAACGGCTCCGGGTTCGTGAGTGGGTCTACCGTGCAATGGAATGGATCGGCGCTCCCGACTACCTATGTGAGTGCGAGCCAATTGACGGCGTCGGTATCGGCCGGCCTCATCGCTTCGCAGGGGACGGCGAACGTGACCGTGCAGAATTCCGGCGGCGTTACTTCCAACGCGTTGACGTTCACGATCAATCCATCGGGGACGCTTTCGCTATCGAGCCTTAGTCCGAACTCCGCGATAGCAGGAGGCGCGGCGTTCGCTCTTACGGTGAACGGGTCCAACTTCGTGTCAGGCGCAACCGTGATGTGGAACGGGTCTGCCTTGTCGACCACCTTCATCGGAGGCAGCCAACTGACAGCTTCGGTATCGGCTACCCTGATCGCTTCGCAGGGCACGGCCAGCGTGACCGTGCAGAATCCAGGCGGCGCCACTTCGAACGCGTTGACGTTCACGATATCGGGTCCGCTTTCGGTATCGAGTCTGAGTCCGAACTCCGCGACAGCGGGAGGTGCGGCGTTCACTTTGACCGTGAACGGTTCCAGCTTCGTGTCGGGCGCAACAGTAATGTGGAACGGGTCTGCCGTGTCGACCACCTTCGTCGTCGGCAACCAACTGACAGCTCTGGTATCGGCTGGTCTCATCGCTTCGCAGGGGACAGCCAGCGTGACCGTGCAGAATCCAGGCGGCGCTACCTCGAATGCGTTGACGTTCACGATCAATAGCAATCAATCGGGGGCGGCTTCGCTATCGAGCCTGAGTCCGAACTCCGCGACAGCGGGAGGCGCGGCGTTTACTCTGACCGTGAACGGCTCCGGTTTCCTGTCGGGTGCGACAGTACAGTGGAACGGGTCTGCCTTGTCGGCCAGCTTCATCGGCGGGAGCCAATTGACAGCTTCGGTATCGGCTGCTCTCATCGCTTCGCAGGGCACGGCCAGCGTGACCGTGCAGAATCCCGGCGGCGCTACCTCGAATGCATTGGCGTTCACGATCAATAGCAATCAATCGGTGGAGTCTTCGCTTTCGAGCCTTAGGCCGAGCTCCGTGGCAGCGGGAGCTCCGGCGTTCACTCTGACGGTGAACGGGTCCGGTTTCTTGTCGGGCGCGACATTGCTATGGAACGGATCGCCGCTCTTTGCCAACTTTAGCGGCAACCAGGTGACCGCGTACGTGACTGCGAACTTAATCGCTTCGCAAGGCAGCGTCAGCATCAGCGTCCGGAACCCCGACGGAACAACATCGAACACGCTGAGCTTCACGATCGGCGCGCCTACACCCTCGATTTCGGCCCTGACTCCGAATTCAGCGACGGCCGGGGGTCCGGGTTTCACTCTGACCATCAACGGCTCCGGATTCCAATCCGGCTCCACTGTTGTCTGGAACAGCTCGTCTCTAACGACCAGTTTTGTCAATTTTAATCAGCTAACCGCTTCGGTACCTACCAGTCTTATCGCTTCGCAAGGCAGCGCCAGCGTCACGGTGACGGAGCCCGGCGGGGCCACATCCAACGCCGTCACCTTTCCCATTAACAACTTCATTTCCAGCCTGAGTCCCGCCTCCGCGACCGCGGGAGGACCGGCCTTCACCCTCACCGTCAATGGATCGGGATATCTGGTGGGATCGTCGGTGCAGTGGAACGGCTCGCCGCTGTCATCGAGCTACGTCAGCGGGACGCAGCTAACGGCGTCGGTGCCAGCGAGCCTAATTGCGAACGTGGGAAGCGCAAGCGTGACGGCGGTGAGCCCCGGCGGAACCCCTTTGGGCTCGGCGATATTCACGATTAATCCACCGCCGGCGACGATTTCGAGTCTGAATCCAAATTCGGCGCCTGCGGGAGGAGCGGCGTTTATAGTGACTGTGAGCGGGTCTGGATTCCTCAACGGATCGACGGTGGAATGGAATGGATCCGCATTGCCGACCACTTACGTGAACGGGAACCAGTTGACGGCTTCCGTATCAACCGCTCTTATTGCGACCGTCGGTGGCGCGACCGTAACGGTGGCGAGCCCCGGCGGAGCAGCATCGAATCCGCTGTTGTTTGCAATTAGCTCTGCGGGTAACTTGTTTATCAGTACCACATCTCCACTGCCCGCAGGAACGATCGGCGCCTCATACTCACAAGCGCTGGCGGCCACCGGAGGCGTGACTCCGTACAAGGGTTGGACGGTCACGGGCGGGAATCTGCCGCCTGGAATTTCGTTAACAATGGCGGCAGGGGCCCTCACCGGGTTGCTCAGCGGAGTACCGACTGCACTGGGAACGTTTGTCTTCACCGTGCAGTTGACCGACAATACGAACGCGACGGCCACGGGGCAGTTCAGTCTGACGATTAATGCCGTGGCGCCATCCATTTTGACCGCGGGAATCAACGCAGCAAGCTATGCGGGCGGCAGTGTCTCACCGGGCGAGATCGTGGTGATTTTCGGTTCGGGTTTGGGGCCGAGCACCGTCGTCGGCCCGCAACTGGACGCCGGCGGGTATGTGTCCACCTCTCTTGCTGGTACGCGAGTGCTGTTCGATGGAGTGGCGGCGCCGATAATATACACGCAAGCGGCACAGGTGAGCGTGGCGGTTCCGTACGAGGTAATTGGGAAGACGCAGGTCCAGGTTGTTTATCAAGGCCAGGGCTCGAATCTGGTGTTAATCCCGGTCGCAGCAGTGATGCCCGCTATTTTCACGGCCGGCGCCTCGGGACATGGGCAGGGCTCCATATTGAACCAGGATGGAACGGTAAACTCGGCGAGCAATCCCGCTGCGGTCGGATCGTACGTGTCCGTGTACGCCACCGGGGAGGGGCAAACCAATCCGGCGGGTATTGACGGCAAGCCTGCAGGCTCACCGGCCCCGCGCCCGGTTGCGCAGCCGATTACCGCAACGGTCGGCGGCCTGCCTGCGCAGGTGCAGTATGCGGGCGGCGCTCCGGGGCTGGTCGCGGGCGCCCTGCAGGCGAACGTGCAAATCCCCGCTGGCGTAACCTCAGGCAGCAATGCTCCCATTGTGATTAACATCGGAGGGCAGAGCACACAGGCAAACGTCACCGTGGCGATCAAATAGGAACTCCGCGGCCGCCCGCGAACGTCCGCAAACCCGATTCACGGGTGCTTAACCGTTTTGGGGAATTGCGAAGAAATCATTTAGCCACGGATGGACACGGATTCACACCGATTCAAAACAAAACAGTTATCCGGGTGTATCCGTGTACATCCGTGGCTAAAACGGCCTTTTCCCCAAAACGGTTAAGCACCCCCGATCAGCAACGGCAATCTCAGGGCGCTTCCTTTTGCGGCGGACGCCTTCGATGCCGTATATTGCGTGGAAGTGTATAAGGCGCAGGTGGCGTAGCGGACTCTTTCCCTACTTCTTCGCGCCGCGAATCCAATTCAAGATTGTGTTGTACTCCGGCGAGTCTTTCGTAAAGCGGATGCCTCCGCCGTGCGCCATGACGCCAGCCACGCCTTCGGATTCCGAACTGGACGTGGGCTTACGCAGAATCAGGCTTTCTTCGGGATGCGACGGGTCGACAACCTTAATCGCGGTGCTGTAATCGCCGTGGAAGATCGTATGCGTAGCGTGGCATTCCACGCAGGCATAGCCATCTTTGCCCTTGCGCTCCAGAATCGGCCGGACGTTCGCGGTGAAGTACGCTTCGTCAAGATTGGCGGTGGGCAGCTTCGATACCGTCGGAACCGAGCCGCCGCGTCCGGCGGGAGGCGGTGGATTCAATGCCTTCAGCACTTCGGCCTCGCCGGGCATTGCCTCCACCTTCAAGCGGACCAGCTTCACTTCCGCACCCATTGGGCCCGCGATTTTGTTGACGTCGGGAAAGCGCGAGTCGCGCACCAGCAACACGGCCTGCGCAGCGAGATGAGCCATCTCGGGGTCTTTGGAATCGAGCAGCGGCGCGAGCGAATGCGCCAGCCGCTCAGCGCTCGCGCCGAAAAATACGATCTGCTCGACGTCGTTGCCAATACGGTTGTATACCGGCGGTGAAGGCTTGCCGAGATCGGCTTCAAGGTCGTAGACATCGGCGCGGCGCAGTGGAAACTCGGTCAGGAAACGGAGCAATTCTTTCTTCTCGGCGTCGGAGGCGTGGTCGAGAACCATAGCAAATTTGCTCGCCAGCCGCGCTTCCACTGCGAGCCTGCCCTCGATGGCGCGCGTGCGGTCTTCCGGCTGAGCAATTAACGTCGTCCAGTTGTTATAGAGGTAGCGGATGTTTTCGTCGGCAAGGTTGTAGATGGCATCGTGCAGATTGCTCTCGATCCACGGCGGCTGCGGCGCGGCCATCTTCGCAAGCAACGCGTCTTCGATGCGGCCTTTCACCGCGGAATCCGGGCTCCAGAACCAGAATTGCCACAGCCCCTTGATACCCATCATCTCGACCGGGAGAGCACGATCGTTCGCCAGCGCGGCGAGCGCCGGTTCGAGATCCGCGCGCTTCCCCAACTCGGAGAAATGCTGGGCGAAAACCCGCGCGGCGCCCCAGCGTGTGCGATCGTCTGGCGATTTCATCGCGATCAATAAGTCGGACGACGGGGTCTCCGAATGCCGGTTATAAGCCTGGCGGATTGCCCAAGCCGCCGTACGCTGGACCATCTTGCTCGGGTCGCCCAAAAGCGGCAGGAGCGCGGCATCGCGATCTCCCAGGCGGCCGAGAGCCTGCGTCGCGGCCTGGCGGATCAGCGCATCGTTCGATGTCGTGGCGGCGCGAATTTGGTCGCGCACCTTCGCGGAAGGCGCGTCCCAGACCTTGTCGAGTTCTTCGAGCCGGCCGACTGGATCCTCTCGCAGTCCGCCACTGGTAGAGTTCCAACCCTTGGCTCGTTTGTCCATCGGATAGTAGGAAGCCAGCGCCAGGACGGCGAATTGCGTCTCACGGAACGGCGTGCGGAAATTTTCGAACGACTGCAGCGGATCGAACCAGCCGCCGAATGCCTGTTGGCGGCCCAATAAATATTTCAAAGCCTTTTCGACATGCGGATCGGAAACAGGTACGCCGGCTTCATGGAGGGCCCACAGAACGTGGCCGGTTTGGAATTCCACTTCCGGCTGATCGGCTTCGAACTTGTAAGACCACTGGCCATCGGGGCGCTGCAGAGAAAGCAGGCGCTCCACGTTAGCTGCGATTTTGGGACCGTATTTGGCGCGGTCCATATCGGCCAGCGCGAGCGTTTGATAGCAGAGATCGGTGACATTCGTCACCGGACCCGCAGCCACTAACTCGGGCAGCTTGGGGTCTTTGGTCTCCGTCCACGCGTACCATGCGACTTCGTGCGCGCTCACCAGCGGCGTATTGCCGTTGGTTTCGTCGGGGGGCAACTTGTCGCGGCCGGAATAGTAGAGGCTCAGATACTTTTGCACGCCCTCGCGGTAGCCCGCGCGCGGCGCGCCGGTGATTTGATCTTCGTAGATGCTCAGCAGGTGCGACATGCGGCTCAGCACATTGGCGGGCGCGGAAATGACGCGAGCCCACACCGCTCCCTGCTCTTCAAACCCATAAAGGGGACGCGGATTGTTGTAGAACCTCTCGGTGAGAAACTGAAGCTCTTCGCGCTGCACAGGCGCATATCCATCGCGAAGCGCGTAGAGCGCGGCGCGCAGCGGGAAATGCGTGGTATGGCAGCCAACGCAGAGCGATGTTTCCTGGTGTACGCTCGAAACGCGGTCGAATACGCCGCCGCGCCGCGGAGTATTGGCGTGCCACGAATCGCCGGCGGCGAGGATGTAATCCACAGCCGTGCGCACGGCCTGATGAGGATCGGAATAAGGCGGGGGGGCGTAGACGCGCGTCACTAATTTGTATTCGGGATGGCTCGACCGCACCGCCAGGTAATACGCGCCCGCTTCTCTCAGCACGCGCGGCGTAAATTTGTTGGCATTCAGAGCCTGCACTTCGTGCGGCGAGGCGACGGGGTCTTCGCCTTCGTGAAACTCCACCGGCTTACCGTCGACGATCCGGTAGACGGAGACATTCACCGGAATCTGATCGCGCTCCATCACCTCTACCTGAAAGAAAATCAGCTTGGGCGGACCACCGGGAAACTCGATGCGATACCAATCGGTGCGCTCGGGATCGTCGACCAGGCTTGGACGCGTAGCCCCTGGGAGTGGAACGTATTCTGCATCGTCGCCATGAGCGAATATCGTTTGCCCGAGCGGGATTTTGAGCGCGCTCTGCCAAGTGTGCGAGGGATTGCTTTTCACGCGATCGGTAAGCGGCCAGCGATTCACCTGCAAGCGAAACGTGCCGGATGGGGCCGTGGCGTCAACGCGCAGCCTTACAGACCCCGCGGCGCTGACCCGAAACTGCGAATAGAAATCCGCATCCCCGGCATGCAGGGTCTTGGAGAGCAGCGTCGTGCCCCCTTGCTCGACCGAGACCGTGACGCGCGTTTCAGGCTTTAGGTTGACCAGCGAATCGAGCGAATAGAGGATGCTGTACTGATTGCCGGGTGCGATGCCGTTGAGCGGAACAGCCATGGCGCGTACGGGGCCCTTGGTTGCCAGCACGACCGGAAGATTTTGAGCGAAAGCTCCCAGAGGGAGGAGCAATAGACCGAGGAATAAATTTGTCCGGATCACGAATTATAATTATCCCCAGATTTGGCGGGCTAGGCTAGCCCCTTGACACCTGGCGCCCAACCCTCCAAAATCTAACGAGTTGCCAGGGCCCTTGAATTAGTTGTCAAGATGGACTAAAGAAGTTCACTCCACGTCAGAAGGGGATTTTCATGAATTTCTCACGAGCCGCGATGCTCATCGGGCAAGGTCTTCCGAAACTCAGGCTTTGGTTGACCGTTCCGCTCCTGCTGGTTGCCAATACCGGAAGCGCGCAGGTCCTGTATGGATCTTTGACGGGAACCGTTACAGACGCGTCGTCGTCGGCAATCATCGGCGCCAAGATCGAAGCCGCAAACATCAACACCGGGACTACGAAAGATACGGTCAGCGACGACCACGGCGGCTACCTCTTTACCAATCTGCAGCCTGGAACTTATAAAGTCACCGTAACCGCGGCGTCCTTCGGTACGTTCGTGCAGCAGGGACTGCAGATCGAAGCCAACGCCGAAAAGCGCGCGGATGCGCAGTTGCAGCCCGCGGCGGTTCAACAGACAGTCACGGTGGAAGCCTCGGTCGTTGCCGTGCAGGCCGATCGCGCCGACGTCAACCAGCAGCTTCAGTCGTCGCAGATCACGCAGTTGCCGGAACCGGCGACCCGGAATTTCCAGAGCGTCTTCGTGATCATCCCTGGGTTCACTCCTCCGGCAGCGTCGCATTCGGAAGCCGGCAACCCGCAAGGCTCGCTGGCGACCAACGTCAACGGCGCTTCGTACAACAACAACGCTACGCGCATCGATGGCGCGCTCGATTTGTACCCGTGGCTGCCGGAGATCGTGGCCTACGTACCGGCGGCCGAGGCCATCCAAACGGTGAGCGTGGTGACGGCCAGCTTCGATGCCGAACAGGGCATGGCCGGAGGGTCCGCCGTCAACGTGATGATCAAGTCGGGAACGAATTCATTTCATGGCGCGGCGTGGGAGTTCAACCAACTCAGCGCGTTGAAGGCCCGAAATTACTTCTATTACGGCGCCACCAACCCGAAGAACATCATCAACCAGTTCGGCGGCAACTTGGGCGGACCGATCAAGCGCAATAAGCTCTTTTTCTTCGCTAACTGGGAAGACACTGACAAGCGCGCCAACGTTTCGGCCTACCAGACCGTCCCCACCAGCGCATTAAACACCGGCGATTTCAGCGCCACCGGAACGAATATTTATGATCCCCGGACCGGCGCCGCAAACGGAACCGGCCGCACGGTATTTCCTGGCGACAAGATTCCATCGAACCTGTTCGCCTCCGCATCGCAAAAAATGATCGCTTTACTGCCTTCGCCGAATCAGCCGTCAGCCTCGCTGACTCCCACCAACGACTATTTCGCCAGTGGAGACTACTCTTCCACGCACCACAATATCGATACCAAGATCAACTTCAACCCAAACGACAAGACCACCATCTTCGGCCGTTACAGCATTTCGCCCAGCAATATTTTCGACCCGCCGGGTCTCGGCGCGGCGGGCGGTAACACGCTGGATGGCGGGCAGCCCGGCACTGCAACCGGCCGGGTACAGAGCACGGGCATTGGCGGCACTTACTCGATCGCACCCAACCTGTTAGTGGACGGTAATGTCGGGTATACGCGCGTGCGTCTGGGCGCGGAGAACGTCGATATCGGCAAGAATTACGGCTTGGATGTCTTGAACATCCCCGGAACCAACGGCGCTTACTTTCTCGATGGCGGCTATCCAAATTTCGGCATCACCGGCTTTTCGTCATTAGGGAATCCGAACGTCTCGAATCCGTTCCTGTTCCGCGACAACGAATATGTCGGCGCGATTAATCTGAGCTGGACCAAGGGATCGCATTCGGTACGCTTTGGCGGCGAATACCAGCGCTTCGCCATTAACCATTTCCAACCGCAGACTTCGTTCGGACCGCGCGGCGGTTTCACATTCTCGGGCGGCGTAACGTCGCTGAACGGCGGCCCCGCCACGAATCTATATAACTCGTGGGCGGACTTTCTGCTCGGCGAGCCGCAAACGATGGGGATCTCCACCGAGTACATCAACCCAGCCACGGTGCGCGAAGCCAACTACGCGTTCTATGTGCGCGACCAATGGCAGGTGAGCCGCAAGTTGACATTGAACTATGGCCTGCGCATGGAAGGCTATCCGCTGGCCACGCGCGATAATTATGGCGCCGACATTTACAATCCGCAGACCGGGCAGGTTTGTCTGGGAGGCGTGAGCAATCAGCCGCACGATTGCGGTGTGAGTGTAAGCGGAATTCAAGCTGCGCCCCGTCTCGGCATTGCCTATCGCATCAGTGAAAAGACCGTGGTGCGCGCCGGCTATGGCATCAGCATCGACCCCAACAGCTATCGCGCGATGCGCGATGCGTATCCGGCGACGATTGCGCTATCGATCAGTGGCGCGACTTCGTATCAGGCGGCGGGATCGCTCGCCACCGGAATCCCGGCGATCATAGGCCCCTCTCTGACTACCGGACCCATTCCTCTCCCGACGAACATCACCACTACGACCTTTCCGCAGAACTATCATCGCGGCTACATCGAATCGTTCAACCTTACGTTGGAGCGCGAACTGGCGAAGAACTTCACCGCTCAGGCCGCCTACGTCGGCAGCCGCGCCATTCGACATACCCAGGACATCAATATCAACGCCGCGGGTCCGGGCGGCGGCAATGCGGGCCGGGCGTATTTCCCGATCACCGGCCAAACCACGGATATCACTGAAAGCACGCCCTTCAACACCGCGACATACAATTCGCTTCAGATGCAGATGGCCAAGCGCATCGGCGCGGGAACGGTGGGCGCGGTTTATACCTTCTCCAAGGCGCTGGATTATGGCGACAACGATGATTCAGGGCTCACCTGGGCCTGGATTCCCATGTACCGCCGTAATTACGCGCTGGCCGGCTTCGACCGCACGCATAACTTCCAGACCTACGGAAATTATGAGCTGCCGTTTGGCAAAGGGAAATCGATGTTGTCGAACGGCATCGCCGCGAAGATCGCCGGAGGCTGGCAGTTGAACGGCATCCTGAGCCGGGAGAGCGGCACGCCCTTTACCGTCGCATCGTCCGGCACGTCGGTCAACGCGCCGGGCAATACGCAAACCGCGAATCAGATTCTGACTGGCGTCGCGATTATCGGCGGCCACGGCATCGGCGCGAATGGCGCGTCTTACTTCAATCCATCGGCGTTTGCTCCAGTGACGACGGTGAGTTTCGGCAACGCAGGCCGCGATACATTGCGCGGCCCCGGCGTCTTCAACGTGAACGCCAGCTTATTCCGCAACTTCGCCATCAAAGAGAGAGTCCATCTGCAATTCCGCGCGGAGACGTTCAATCTGACCAACACGCCGCAATTCGGGAACCCCGGCGCAACGGTTTCTTCGGCGACGTTCAATGCGGACGGCAGCGTGAAATCGCTCAACGGCTATACGCAGATCACATCGGCGAGCAACGAGCGGCAATTGCGCTTCGCGCTGAAGGTTAGTTTCTGACGGCGACTGCGCAGTTACTGAGCCATCGTTGGAGGGTTTGAGAGCGGCTGAAGACGGGATCAGGTACTTGAAGGCGTCTGTCCATCCGGCCTTGAATGGCAAGAATTCTTTGAACCGCCAAGGGCGGCGATCATGGACAGGAGGTCGAAGTCAACCTGCTTGGCCCAAGCGCCGCCTATAATGCGCACGCGCCCACGGCGCATCGTGCGCAATCCGCTGCTTTAGTCCGGGTCGGTATGACAAGCCCGATCAGTCAGCCCAAGCTGTTGAAGACCCGTGCACTATGTATAGCACCGCCGCAAGCGGCTGAGACAATGTTTCCAGGTCTCGATCTCATGGGCAGTGCCGGACGCCGGCTCATTCTACGGTAACCCCGTTTTTAAACCGAAACCGTACGGCTTGCCAGATGTTATGATCGCGCCGCTGCCATGATGTTCCAGTCTGCTCACCCTTGGCGTGAATATCTTCTGCATTGGTTTCTAGCCATCGCGGTGACGCCAATTCTCGGAATCGCGGATTACCGTCTGACACCGATCGCCGGAGCGCTGATTGCTTGGCTGGCCACGCGAAAGCAAGCGACTCGGGCTGCCGCCTCTGCGTGGCTCCCCGCGTTCGCGTTGTTCGCCGTGGCAGCCTGTGGGTGCCACTCCGCAGTTGGAACCCGTCATGGTCGGACATGGGGTGGTGGGAGTACTTCACCAATACCATGTTCGGACCGAATTGCAACGAGTCGGAATGCCTGTACACGATCTTCACAGCAATTCTGACCGGAGGAATCGGGTATTCTCTTGCGGGGCACCTCGTCTGGCGACGGAACTCCAGCCGCCCTCGGAGTAGTTTCCGCTAACGCCGTCTTTCGCCCGTTATCGGAAACTGCGGAGCCTCTAATTGTCAGAAGGCTTTTCAGCTCGTTGTATTACGAGGACTTCGACCGGACCGGTCTCCGCCTTGAAATCCAAGCCGAGGTCGCGGCGAAAAGCCTCGAACATCGAGAGGCCGACGGTATCGGCAGGTCCCGGATTTGTGGGCTGCGTCGCTGAGGCCTCGTCGGAACTCCATTGGATGCGAATGTCGAAATTGCGCGTCAGCCCCGTTTGATCGATCACGGTGCGCCCGAGAAGGCGCGACAGCCGCGGTGTGAGGGAACTGATTGGCCCACTGACCAGGGTCATCCCGTCCGCTTCGAGTTCGAAAGTGCCGCACAAGCGCATGTGGTCTATGGCGAATGGGTGCGCGGGATCGAACCGCGTGCAGGCGCCTTCCTTCGACGGGATCAGCCGAGGGCCGAGTTTCCCATCTTTCTGGGCTAGCACCAGAGCCAACACCGGAAGTTGGCGTATCTCCCGCCGGAAAGCAAGCTGGAATCTGTCCACGAGGAGCGTCTGCAACATCAGCAGCACATCTTCACGCGTCCGTTGTGCTCCCGCCTTAGCAGAGATGTCGTAGTGAACTGAATCCAACCAGCCAGGCCCACCAGAGACCTGAAAAGGTTGGACGCTGTACGCTTTTTCAATCATCTCCTTCAGAGTCATGTTGACTATTTCGAGTCTTCCGCCCGGCGGCATAATGCTTGAGGTAGCGCGCGCATCAGGGGCAGACGGCTTGATAGAGGCGACCTCGAAGGCTCGGCCTGTCCCGGTCTGCGCTTGAACGAAAGACCCCCAGCCAGCAAGCAGACAAATTGCTGTCAAGAAAAGTCGACTCGGCGGAGTGAGCATAGCGATCTGGAATCTGTTCGTCGGTGCTGCTATCAGGATAATCGAAGAAGCGATGCGCCACACCTTGAACAGCCCGCACGTGGCTCCTATCGGCTCAGGCGATCCGTAAGCAATCCTGGTGGTCTGCGCCTCAGTAGACGTTATGTGGGATTTTCGGAAACTGGTCCCCAGTCCGCCAGAATGGCCGCCGTTCGCGCAGGACATCACGCTCGCGCGGATGCCCCCCGGGTCATCTTCGTGCAACGCTTACGAGCTTCCCGATCAAAAAGGTTGTAAACACGCAAGCACCGACTAATCGTGGCGCCCAGGGTCCGCATCTCGTTAGCCACGTACAGACCATCAAGAAAAACAAGCCGCCCATGGCCCACGCGTACTGCCGATGAGTATGCCTCATCCTAATCCAGGAGCGCCGTCTACCAAATTCCACCGCACAGTCACCTTTGTATCGCACTTCCCGATATGTGGCGTTCTCGTCCATTTGCGAAATTTATAGCGGCAGCGAACGCTGCTAATGGACGACAACCCCGTTTCTCGGCCACGATGCGAAATCTGCGCCAAAAGCCGCCGTTTGGCCCGCGCTTCCTTGCCAAGAGAAAAGCCCCGCAACCATATAGCGCAAAGGGGTTGGTGCGCCCTCTAATTACTTGTTGGTGCGACTAAGAGGTCTGATGGCGCATAGCAAGTCCAGATCCACGCTAACGGTATCACCGGCTTCGATGAATACAGGCACCGACACTTCGACTCCGTTCTCAAGGCGAGCGCACTTATACGCGGACTGGTCACGATCCGGTGGGAACGTAAATGCGATACGCGCGTCGATTGCCTTCTTGAACGCAACCGACACAGCGCTACTATCGACGAACGCAACTTCCAGGGTCACCCCTTCCTGGAGGAAGGGTCTCCGCTTTCCGATGAGTCCTTTGGAAAGGGCGATCTGGTCGAAAGTTCGCGTGTTCATGAACCAGTATTGGTCGGCATCCTCGAACAGGTATGACATCGTTTCTTTTTCGGCCAATACCTCTTCCAGCTCAGCCTCCGTGCGGAATCGCTGCCTCATGGATTCACCAGTAAAGAGGTTTTTCAGGGTCACGAGAACGACGCGGCCGCGATTTCTGGGTACCAATACTTGGCAAAGGGTGCTATTGAATCGGATGATCATGCCGCTGCGCAGTTGGGAAGCCGCCACCATGACATCAATGTACCTCAGGCCAGAGCGCGATCTGGTGAATGGCCAAGTGGACGAAAGGTGGGGTTATCGGAAACTGGCCATGTCGGGAGGTCGGAGTCTTCACGTAACGATACGCATCTTGGGTGAGGAGTTTTGTCCGTGACCCGCTGAAGCGCCACAATCTTTTGTGCCGTGTCGATCTTAGCGACCCCTTGCGAACGAACGATTCGTGCGGCTCGATGAAGCAGAGAAATCCGTCGGGATACGCCTGGTAACGGCTACATCCGATCCACATCCGGAATTTCTCGTTCACGATTGGGAGCATCATGCCCAGTCTTCAGCGATTGGTTCCTCCGTCTGAATGCACTCGCCTTGCAAGCCGTCTTGCAGGAACCCGGCGAATGTCTTTCCCAAGAGTTCGGAATTGACCCACCCCTCTTCGCCCTACGGCCGAAGAGTTACGCTAAGCTGAAAGCCGCCGACGTCCTCGAATTGCTGGAACTCGGCACAGAATCTCCTCCGCCCGCGCGCCAGCGTCACGAAGGCTTCGGCATCGCTGGTACAGTTTGAACGGGTAAGCCATATGGACGACACCACATTGAATCGACGGGATCTGCTCCGCAGCGCGGGTATGGCAGCATTGCCGGCGGTCGCGGCCGCTCAATCGTCAGCCTCTCTCGTTATCGATCCACACCCGGAATTCGCCATATCGCCGTGGCTCTATATGCAGTTCATGGAGCCCCTTGGCGTGACCGATAGCTCTGTCGAGGCTTCCTGGGATTACGATCGCGACGATTGGCGCAGAGACTTCGTTGACACCGTGAAAGACCTGTCGCCCGGCGCGATGCGCTTCGGCGGCCTCTTCAGCCGCCACTACAAATGGAGAGAGGGGATCGGCCCCGTCGCCAAACGCCCAAGCATACGCAACTACTTCTGGGGCGGAAAAGAGACCAACCGCGTCGGAACCCACGAGTTCGTCGACCTCTGCCGGCGCGTGGGCGCCGAGCCCTTCTATTGCGTGAACTTCGCCAGCGATGGCGAGAAGCGCTTCCTCACCACGCCCGAGGGCAATCGCACCGGCGACGCGCGCGAAGCCGCCGACTGGGTATCCTACGCCAACGATCCCGATAACAAAGAGCGCAAACAGAACGGCGCCGCAGAGCCCTTCAACCTGAAGGTCTGGCAACTCGGTAACGAGACATCCTACGGCGGCAATCGCACCTTTACGCTGGACCAGTCCATCGCCGCAACCCTCGATTTCGCCAAAGCCATGCGCCAGCGCGACCCGTCGCTCAAACTCATCGGGTGGGGCGATCACGGTGCGGGCAACGTTCTCTGGGCGGGCGAACTGCTCAAACGCGCCGGCGACCAGATTGACATGGTCGCCATGCACATGATGGGGCAGTCGCCGAAACGCACCGATACGGTGCTGAAGGGCCTGCTCTACCAGAAGGATCCCGAGCGCGCGTGGGAAGAGCTCAGCGAGATGACCGGCCGCCTCGAGGTCCGTCTTAAGGAAATGGAAGCGGTCATCGCAGCGCAATCATCCAAGGCTGGAATCGCCATCACCGAAGGCCATCTGAGTCTCGCCCCTCAAAACGCCAATCCGATTCTCTACGAGTGGCTCTCCGCCGTGTATCACGCGAAGTCGTTGAACCTCTACCAGCGGCACGGCGCGCACGTCAAGATCGCCACCGCCGCCGACTTCAACGGCACTCGCTGGACGAATGTCGCGGTCATGCTCCAAACGCCCCGCGGCGGCAGTTACCTGATGCCTGTAGCCTCCATCGCCCGTCTCTTTAAGAAAGTAAACGGCACGCACGGCGTCCAGGTGAAGACCGCGCCTTCGAATCTCGACATTGCCGCCAGCCGTACCGACAGTAAGGTCTACCTGCATGTGGCCAATCTGGAGTACAAGCGATCCGTTGAGGCGGAGTTCGCAGTTACCGGCATGAAGATCACCGGCGGCCGTGTGCACGAAATCGCACCGCAGGATTTCCGGCAGTGCGTGAGTCAGGATCAGCCCAATGTGTTCAAGCCCAGGGAAGTTGCGCTTGCCGCCGATCCCTCGCCGAAGTGGCGATTTCCCGCGGGCTCGGTATCGGCGGTGGAGTTGGACGTCGAACCCGTCTAAGCCTCTGCTTTGCCTCGGCGCGCGCCTGTGGCCGCTACTTAAGTCCACCGCGATGCGGCTTGCGACTTCACAAACGTACGCGCTAGAGCCGCCGCTTCCAGTCGATGCTCACCGTTGTCTTCCCGTCACTGCCCGTGATCTCGAACGGAATGATACGCTCTCTTCCTCGTTTCTTGAACAGCGGAGTCATCGCTTTTAGCAGCCAAGCCTTGATCCCGGATGTCTCTTCCGAAATGTCGCCGCGCGTATCGAGCGTTCCCTTCAGCTTTAACCGCTTATCCATTAAGCCGTAGGTCCCCTGCACTGTGGCATCCGCGCCTGGCACTTGCATCTTGCCGTCCGAGATTGCCGCCACGCCGTTCCGGACGCGGATGCCGCCCCGCAGATCGAGCAACACGGTGCGCGGATCTTCCTCGATCTCACTCCTTTTTTCGCCCTCCGCGCTCTCGCTCAGCCGGTCTATACTGCCTTGTGTATTCGCGCTGGTGAAGCGGCCGCGTTCGATTCCGAAAGCGAGATCCATGCGGATCTTACGAAGGAACGCGGTTGGCCCCGGCGGCCACACAAACTTCCCGCGTAGCGTCACTGGGCCGCTCATTTCCGGCTGTCCCGAGTCGAATAGCGCAAGCAGATCGTCCACACGGCCTTGGGGAACCGCAAGGTCGAACATCGCCGTCTTCCCGCGCTCGCCAGCCTGGTCTGCGATCCAGCCGCGTACCTCGATTCTTGTATGTTGGAACGTTGCCACGGCGGGGTCGAGCAGCACGTCCCCGTTCGTGCCATTCACCGTGGCGTCATAATCGGCCGTCAACGGCGTCGCATGGCCGCTGCCCTCCACTCCGAAACCCGCCACCTCGATATGCCCATGCGTGCGCATGCGTGCAATCGGTCCCGAGAACTCGCCGCGTGCTTTCCCAACGCCATAGATGCTGCGGAAGTGGCGCAGGTCGATCTTATCGTAAGAGTACGTGCCGGAAACCGGGGTTGCGCCGATATCCTCCGGCCTCCACGGCCCGAACTTCCCCTCCGCCCAAATGACTCCCGGCGGCACGGTATTCGTCAGTTCAGCGCGGTAATGCATCGGCGCGCCCGAGCCCACGTCCGTCAGGGCGAGCTTGTCCACTTTCAGAACAAAGGGCGCCTCGTTGCTTCCGGCGCGCTTGAACTCCAGCACCGCGCCATCCGCCGTTATCTTCGCAATCGCGAGCGCTTTTCCGCCGGCGCCGGCATTCAGCGCCACATGCTCGGGTCCTTCGTCCGGCCTTTTGGATGCCACGATCAGATGCATTCCCACAATCCGCACTGCGGCCAGGCGCTTTGGAGAGCGGAAAAGTCCCGTGAAGCTGCCCTGTATCGCAAGTCTCTCGATTGTGATGATGGGCGAGAGGTTCGGATGTTTGTGGCGCAGGAAGCGAACGCCTTCCGCGGTGCACCCCGGCGGAAAATACGAGCTGGAGAATGTGCGGATCTCGACCGGCCGGCCCGAGGCCTCTTCTAACGCCTTTCGCACATTCTCACGCGTGAATGGCCAGTTTGCCGTCAGGATTGTCGCGCCAGCCACAATGATCGCAACCAGTACGGCTGCGCCGATCCACAGCCACTTCCTTCGCGGACCAGCTGCAGTGGCGCTTGGTTGTTCGATCAGCACGCGCAACTGCCCGCAATTGAATGGCCGCTCAAGATGCCCGGCTAAGCTCCATTACAAGATCCAAACGAATGAGTTCGCACATCGCCATCCTCCTCACCCCTTCCGTTCCGACGTCTAACGCGCTGATATATAAGTCTGGAGGCCCTAATGAAAGTCCCTTTGAAAGGCAGCGAACGGCGCCCGGCGGGAAACCGCACCGGCAGTCAGCCGCCGGATGAAATAGTCGAAATCTCGGTGATCCTCAAACCGAAACACTCAGTCCCCCAAGCCCAAGCGGGAGAGCCTGTCCTGTCCCGCGAGGAGTTCGCTGCCAGGTACGGCGCCGACCCCGCCGCCGTCGCCAACGTTGAATCCTTCGCCAGGGAGCATGGTCTGAAGGTCGAAGAGGTCTCGCTCCCGCGCCGCACCGTCACGCTCTCCGGGACCGCTGCCCAAATGTCGAAGGCCTTCGATACCCAGTTCGAGCGCTGCCAATACCGCGGCCGCGACTATCGCGCGCGCACCGGCCCCATCATGCTCCCCTCCAATCTCGCGCCCTCCGTCGAAGCTGTGCTCGGGCTCGACGACCGCCTTCAGGCTAAAGCGCACTTCCGCGTCTTGGGCAAAAACAGCGCGCGCGCCTCGGCGCAGCCCGCCATCTCTTACTCGCCGCCGCAGGTGGCGAAGCTCTACAACTTCCCCACGGGCGTCGACGGCACGGGCCAGACTGTCGGAATTATCGAGTTGGGCGGCGGCTATAAACCGGCGGATCTCCAAAACTATTTCCAGTCTCTGGGTCTGAAGAAGCAGCCCACCGTAATCTCCGTCTCCGTCGACAAGGCCACAAACTCGCCCACTACTTCCGATAGCGCCGATGGCGAAGTTCTTCTCGATATTGAAGTCATCGGCGGCGTCGCGCCCGGCGCCAGGATCGTCGTCTATTTCGCGCCCAATACCACCCGCGGATTTCAGGACGCGCTCACCACCGCCATCCACGACGCGAAGAATGCGCCTTCCGCGATCTCCATCAGTTGGGGAAGCGCCGAATCCAGCTGGACCGCGCAGTCCATGACGGCATTCGATACCGCCGCGCAGGATGCCGGCGCGATGGGCATCACCATCTCGGCCGCCTCGGGCGACGACGGCTCTTCCGACGGTGAGACCGACGGCCAGAACCACGTTGATTTCCCCGCCTCCTCGCCCCACATTCTCGCCTGCGGGGGCACGACTCTGGAGAGCGCCAACGGCGTGATCACCAGTGAAACCGCCTGGAATGATGGCGCCCAAGGCGGCTCAAGCGGTGGCGGATTCAGCACTCAGTTCCCCATGCCCTCCTGGCAGACCACCGCCAGAATCAAGGCCCCATCCGGCGCCGGCCGCGGCGTGCCGGACGTGGCCGGAGACGCCGATCCCAACACCGGCTACAACGTTCTCGTCGATGGCAAACAGCTTGTAATCGGCGGCGCTAGCGCCGTCGCGCCCTTATGGAGCGGCCTTGTCGCTCTGCTAAACCAAAAGCTCGGAAAGCCCGTCGGCTTTTTTCAACCCACGCTATACGCCCTGCCCGCCGCCGATGATGCCTTTCGCGATATCACCAGCGGCAATAACGGCGCCTTTTCCGCGGGTCCAGGATGGGATCCTGTCACAGGTCTTGGCTCGCCCGATGGAACTAACATACTCGCCGCGCTTTCGTCCTCGTCGACAGCTCCGCCGAAGCGCACTGGGCGTCAACGCCGGGAGCGCGCCGAACCCGCCGACGCGGGCGCGTAGCCGCAACGCGATCATAGTAGATATCGGGTCTCGGCCTCTGGTCTTAACGCCCCGTGGAGCGAGAAGGGGTATGGTGAAAACATGCCTGTTCCACAGGATGATGAGGGCGTGGAGTCGCCTGCCGCCGCGTCGTCTTCACGGGCTCGCCAATGGTGTCGAGCTTCGCTCGCACTGGCGTTGGTCTTCGCGAGTCTGCCACTGGCTGGCAGGTTATTTCTCGGCAGTTGGAGATTCGACGGCGCGCTCGATATAGCGGGCCTGTGCTTGCTCGCGGCAGCGTATCTCTATTTTGTCGAACGAGATCGCCGGCCACAAACCCCCGATTCAGCAGCAATGCTCGGTCAGGCTCTCGAACTGGCGTCGACAGGCGCTACGGGCCGCGGGCTCGCGCTCCTGGATCAAGCCCTTCGGCTGGACCCCGGTCTCTGGCAAGCATGGGAGTACCGCGGCCAGATACATCTCATTGAACCGGACGGCACAAAGTCCGCGCTTGAGGATTTCACGGAGGCAATTCGACTCGCGCCAGACGAACCACACCTCTATATTCTTCGCAGCCACGTCTTGAAGCTGCTCGGACAGGAATCGTCCGCGCAAGCGGATTCGGAGGCCGCCGCCCGGCTGTTAAGTGACGACAATGCCAGGCTGGCTCCTGGCCGATGATCTTTTATCTTCTGGCCTCCGCCCAATTGCTAGCGCTATTAGCGAAATAACGCTGCCTTATTACGCTTGTGAAGACAGGCGAATGGCGTCTTCGATCTCGTAAATCCTATCTTCGAGGTTCTTTGTGGACGCGCCATTCGCCTTGGCCTGCTCCAGCTTCTGCTGCGCCGCCGCCAGCCGCTTCTGAAGGCCGGCAGTTTTTGGGTTCGTCTTCGCACTGGCCTTCGGCGGTATGCTGGCTTCTTTGGTCGCGGTGGCCGGCTTCTGATTTTTCTTCGGCCTCGGCCTCCCGGAGGATTTATACCGGAATGAAGTCACGGCAGGAGGGGGTTTCAGCGGCGCGCCAAAGTCGGAGCGGTATTCCTCTGCGACCTGAATCGCTTCTACCAGCAATTCCCGGAAGCGCGACTCCATCGCCTGCTTTGCCTTGATACGCAGATCCTCTCCCTGCTGCTTCCATTTCTGATACTCGGAGATGATGTTGTTCATGCCAATCCCTTCGTCAAATATTGCCACGGACTACACTATAAGCCATGCGATTCGTTGCGTTACTCGCAGTCTGTTGTTTGGCGGCGGCTCAGATTCCCGCACAAGACTCGCGCAACACCGAAGCGCCTAACACCGATACGCATTTCAAGGCAAAATCGTTTGCGACGCTGGCGGAGTGGCAGACGCATCGCGAGGCGTTGCAGCGCCAGATTCTTTCGGCTGCGGGATTGTTCCCGATGTTCCCGAAGACCGGCTTGCATGCGCAGGTCTTTGGGCGAATTGCGCACGCGGACTATTCGGTGGAGAAGGTGTTGCTTGAAACACTGCCGGGCTATTATCTGGGCGGCAATCTCTATCGTCCGTTGCGCCCGGCGCCGGCGGGCGGATACCCGGCGATCGTTAGCCCACACGGCCACTGGGCTTACGGACGGTTGGAGAATACCGAACTCGCGTCGGTTCCGGCGCGATGCATCACGCTCGCGCGGCAAGGCTATATCGTGTTCAGTTACGACATGGTCGGCTATGACGACACGATTCAGACGCCGCATGACTTCGGCGATAAGCCGGAGGAGGAGTTGTGGGCCTTCGGTCCGATGGGTCTGCAGCTATGGAACTCGATTCGCGCCGTAGATTTTCTCGAATCGCTCGCGGACGTGAATGCCAAGAAAATCGGCGCCACCGGAGCGAGCGGCGGCGCTACCCAAACGATGCTGCTGGCGGCGGTGGACGACCGCATCCAATTCGCTGCGCCTGCCAACATGGTGTCTTTGCTGATGCAGGGCGGGGGGCTTGTGCGAGAACGCGCCCAATCTCCGGCTCGATACAAACAATGTGGAGATCGCGGCCATGATGGCGCCGAAGCCCGATGATCATGACGGCCTCCACCGGCGATTGGACGCGCAACATGCCGCAAGAGGAATTTCCCGCCGTGCGCGCTATCTATCAGCTTTATGGCGCGGCGAACAACGTAGGCACTTTCTATCAGGAGGCGCCTCACAATTACAACAAAGCGAACCGCGAGGCGGTGTATGCATTTTTTGGCCTGCACGTGCTTGGCGAAGGCGACGCCGCGAAGCTCAAGGAGAGGGACTTCACGGTCGAGAAACCGGAGAACATGCTCGCGTTGCACAATCGCAAGCTGCCGGGCAACGCCATAACGTTTGCGCAGGTATTCGATGAGTGGAAGGGGATGGCCCGAGCTCAAACCGTCGATTCGCGCGCACGGCTCGCGGCGGCGCTCGCGGCCGAGTGGCCGCGTCAGGTGCTAAGCGAGGCCACGGGCGAACACATCGTGCTGAGCCGCGCGGGACGCGGCGACCGTGTTTCGGGAATTTGGCTGAAAGGCTCGAATCCGCCGGCGCTGGTGGTGAGTTCCGATGGCGCCGAAGCGGCGCGCCGCTCGCGCGAAGTGGACCTTTTACGGCGTGCCGGGCGCGCCGTGCTGTTGATCGATGCCTTTCAGACCGGCAGCGCCGTGGCGCCGCGAAACCACGACGGCAAGATGTTTCTGACCTTCAACAAGACTGACGACGCCAACCGCGTGCAGGATATCTTGACCGCACTGGCATGGTTGCAAACGAACACGCCGAATACCCAGCACCTTCGTCTGGTAGGTTTAGGAAAAGCCGCGATTTGGTGCTTGTTTGCGGCCGCGGTGTCGGCGGAGCCAGTAGACTTGCAAGCCCATCTCTCGGAGTTTCGCGGCACAGACGAGGAATTCGCATCGCAGTTTTTTGTGCCGGATATTCAACGCGCGGGCGGGTTGGCGGCCGCAAAAGGGTTGGCACATTAGGGCCAGTAGCTGCATGTCCCGAATCCCTTCTGCCGGACAGACGTTCTCGGGCAATGTACCGCACGGTATTAGGAACCCGACCGGCATGCGCCATCACGCTTGAGGCTGTCCATCGTTCCTGAATATGATGCTATGCCACAGACGGCCCGGATCCCGCAAACGCGCACCGGAGGCGGCTCGCGAGGCATCTGCCTACGCCGTTTCCGGCATGATCCGTCCGCGATCAGATGCGTTGCCTCAATCTCCAGAAGCGTGACGGGGCCCACAAACCACCATTGGTAGATACGGCCCATGTCAGAGCGTCTTGAGAAAGGCTACTAAGGCTTGTCTATCTTCAATAGAAAGCTTGAGGCCAAACGCATGACCGGGAACAGCACGGGTCTTGACGTGATAGCCCTTGAAGCCGGTCGGTACATAATCGTTGCTGAGACGGCGTGGGTCGAACCAATCCTCGAGCGTGGCCACTGAGCCGCTATGCTCGAACATACTGCGGTACCCTGCGGTACCAGATGCCCTTGAGTGAAGCATCTTGCAATATCCGGTGCCAAGTCTCGTGTTGATCGTCGGATTTGGATCGGTGACGATCGAGACCGCCAAGGTCGCATATTTCTCGCGGTGATCTACGGGGACCTTGAACCCAAGGGCCGGCGTCAGCGCGTTGTTCGTGTAAAGCGGAGGAGGGTGGCACGAGGCGCACCCTTCCCGCTCAAACACACTTTGCCCTCGCGCGGCGGTCGCATCGAACCCGTTCGGGTTGGGCGGAGGCTGCAAGGAATAGACGAAAAGCCCGACGAGCGCGTAGAGCTGCTCGTCACTGCATCGCTGAACCGGCGACTTTTCTGGCTCCGGCCGTGTATCGAACTGCAGACCGCCCAATGGGATGAAGCCATTAAGGCTCGCTATTGGAAGCCCAATTCCGTAAGAGCCCGATCAAGCAAGTCACCGCCGGCCGTCATCCCAGCACAACCACCCGATCTCCCAGCCTCTCCCCCGCCAGCTTTTTCATCCCCGCATCGAACGTCACCACTCCCCCATCCCGTCGCTCCGCCTCGAACAGCAGCCGCGCGTCCGCCCAGTCTCGACGCCCCTGAATCCGGCCGAGAACGTCGCCCCATACCTTAAGCGGCATCTCCTCCAGCGGCCAGAACTCATGCGCCGGGTGCGCCATCATCGCATCCATGATCCGCACGGCGTCCGCCGGACTCACCGCGCCTCTCGATACCGCCGGATGCGTCAACAACCGCAAGGCCCCCAGCTGCGTCAACGTGTTGCTCGCCCAACCTGACTTGCCCGTCACCGCAAACCAGGCGTGCGCCGCCCGATGCCCCTCATGCCGCGGCCACACCAGCGCCAACAAAACCTCCGCATCCAGCAGCCAGTTCGTCATTCTTCGTCTGAGCCCCCGTTACCCATCCCGGGCGAGATCGACGGGAAATCCGCCGGTACATCCAATACGGGAATGTCGTTAACCATCCGCGCACTTAACCGGAACTTCGCGCCACGCCGGATCAACTCCGATGCCGCCTTGCCCATTGAAACATCATGCGTTCTTGCGTATGCTTGGATCTCTGCTATCGCATCAACGTCGAGCATTAATGTCGTTCGCACGCCATCATGATGCGCTCTGGCATAATTCATGTCAATACTATCTACCGTAAAATCGGGCGCCTCGAAAAAGTCAGTCACAACAGAATTGCCGAATGAAATCATCAACTTATGTGAAGGTCCGCAACACGCCCTGGTACAATTGGAATAGGAGCGGAGACGCCGCTAAACTGTTCTCGGCGTCGCTGAATCCCGAGTTCGTTTTTTCTGGATCGCCGCGCCTTTGACTCGACCTGCTGCTCTCGGCTATCCTGGATTTTCACGGTAGAGGTGCGGCGGCCATGAGTAGCCGGGCTGGATTTTCCGATTGCGCTTCGGAAGTCCGGGCGAAAGGGGCCGAGGAGTTTATCCGCCGAAATCGGTACGGGAGCGTCAATCCCTTGCGGTTGGGGAGTCAGGCTAAAACCGGCTCACTGTCACCCGTTCCAAAGCGGGTGGAGCGCTATCGGGATCGAAGACACGCAGCCTGTCGCGCGTTCTCTTCCTCTCCCTTCGCCTCCCCCGAAACGGTCGTTTTATGAACGTCTTCGAACTGACGCGCGCACTGATCGATATCGAATCGATCACCGACAACGAAGAGCAGGTCGGCCGCTATCTCTACGACTATCTCGCGCCCCTCGCCGCGCGCTACGACGGCCGCGTCGAGCGGATGGAGGTCGAGCCGCGCCGCTTCAACGTCTTCGCGCAGTTGGGGCGAGCCGCCTCGATCGTCACGCTCTCCACGCACATGGATACCGTGCCGCCGTTCTTCCCCTCGCGCGAGGACGACGAGTTCATCTGGGGACGCGGCGCCTGCGACACCAAGGGCATCATCGCCTCCATGATCAACGCCGCCGAAGCGCTGCTCGAAGCCGGCGAGCGCAATTTCGGCCTGCTCTTCGTGGTCGGCGAGGAGCGCAACAGCGCCGGCGCCTATCACGCGGCGCAAACATCCGCGCGGCTCGCGCTACATCATCAACGGCGAGCCCACCGAAAACAAGCTGGCGCTCGGCTCCAAGGGCGCGCTGCGCTACGAAGTCGACGCCACGCGGCAAGATGGCGCACTCCGCCTATCCGGAGCTGGGCGAATCGGCGATCGAGAAGCTGCTCGACGCGCTCGCCGACATCCGCGCGCATCGAGCTGCCCGTCGATCCACTGCTCGGCCCGAGCACGCTCAACATCGGCACGATCTCCGGCGGCCGCGCGCCCAACGTGATCCCCGACGAGGCGCGCGCCGAGATCATGATCCGGCTGGTGGGCGATTCCGCCGCCACCAAAGCGGCGCTGCGAACGCGCCGTCGACGGCCGCGCCGAACTGCGCGAGGTCGCTCGAAATTCCCGCGCTGCGTCTCGGCGCCGTCGACGGCATCGCGACCACCGTGGTCGCCTACACCACCGATATCCCGGCGTTCGGCGGCGCCTGGGGCCAGCCGTTTCTGATCGGCCCCGGCACCATTCACGTCGCGCACACGCTCGAAGAGCGCGTGCCCAAGCAGCAGCTGCTCGAAGCAGTCGAAATCTATCAACGACATGGTAAAGGAATTATGCAAACGCGAATCGAAGTAGGCATTCTCGGCGCCACCGGCATGGTGGGCCAGCATTTCATCAAGTTTCTGCAGGGCCATCCGTGGTTCGACCTGACGTGGCTCGGCGCGAGCGACCGCTCCGCCGGCAAGAAGTACCGCGACGCCATGACGTGGCATCTCGGGCGGCACGCCCGACACCGTCGCCGATCTCACGGTGGAAGAGTGCAAGCCCGGCAACGCGCCGCGGCTGCTGTTCTCCGCCATGGATGCCTCCGTCGCCACCGAGATCGAGCGGGCGTTCGCCCAGGCCGGCCACGTCGTCGTCTCGAATTCGCGCAATCATCGCATGGAGCGCGACGTGCCGCTGCTGGTGCCGGAGATCAATCCGGACCACCTGAAGCTCGTTCCCGGCCAGCAGCGCGCGCGCGGCTGGAAGGGCCAGATCGTCACCAATCCGAACTGCTCCACGATCGTGCTGACGATGGCGCTCGCGCCCGCTGAAGCAGTTCGGCATCACGCAAGGTGATCGCCACCACGCTGCAGGCGATCTCCGGCGCGGGCTATCCGGGCGTCGCCTCCATGGACATCAACGGCAACGTGATTCCGTTCATCGGCGGCGAAGAAGAGAAGATGCAGCAGGAGACGCAGAAGATCCTGGGCGATTTCCGCGGCGATCACATCGAGCCGCTGGCCGCCAAAGTCAGCGCGCACTGCAATCGCGTGCCGGTGGTGGATGGCCACACCGTCACCGTGTCGGTGGAGTTCTCCGCGAAGCCCGCCGAAGCCGATCTGCGCCACGCGTTCGAAACCTTCCGCAGCGTGCCGCAGGAGCGCAATCTGCCCAGCGCGCCGCCGCGTCCCGTGCATCTACATGGACGGAAGCCGAACCGTCCGCAGCCGCGCAAGGACGCCGAGCGCGAGCGCGGCATGGCGGCCTTCGTCGGCCGCCTGCGCCCGTGCCCGGTGCTCGATTACAAGTTCGTCGCGCTGGGCCACAACACCATTCGCGGCGCGGCCGGCGCCGCCGTGCTCAACGCCGAGCTGATGCACTCGGAAGGGATGCTCGACTGATGATCGTCATGAAATTCGGCGGCACGTCCGTCGAATCCGCCGCCGCCATCGAACGCGTCGCCGGCATCGTCAAAGCGCGCGAGATCGCGCCGCCCGGTGGTGGTGGTCTCGGCCATGGGCAAGACCACCAACAAGCTGCTCGCCATCGCCGACGCCGCCATCGACGGCACGCGCGACGAGTACATCCGCCAGCTCCACGACCTGCGCGACTTTCCACTCGCGCGAGGCGCGCCAGGTGGTGCCGCTCGCCGACCGCGCCGAGCTCGACCGCACCCTCGACGAGCATTTCCAGGAGCTGACCGAACTGGTGAAAGGCCTCGCCGTGCTGGGCGAACTGACGCCGCGCTCGATCGACGCCATCTCGAGCTACGGCGAGCGGCTCTCGAGCTACATCGTCACGCTCGCCTTCCGCCATTTCGGCATGAACGCCGCGCATGTCGATTCGCGCGACGTGATCGTCACCGACGCCGCCACACCCAGGCCGCGCCGCATCTTCCCGGAGACCTACGCGCGGCTCGCCGAAGACCATTCCGCCGCTCGCCGCGAAACGCGTGGTCGTGATGGGCGGCTTCATCGGCTCGACCGAGGACGGCGTCACCACCACGCTCGGCCGCGGCGGCTCCGATTTCACCGCGTCGATCGTCGGGCGCGGGCATCGACGCCGAAGAGATCCAGATCTGGACCGACGTCGACGGCATGCTCACCGCCGACCCGACCATCCTGCCCGGCGGCCATCGCGTCAAGACCATCTCGTTCGCCGAAGCCGCCGAGCTGGCCTACTTCGGCGCCAAGGTGCTGCATCCGGCCACCGTGGTTCCGGCCATCGAGAAGAACATTCCGGTGCTGATTCTGAATTCGCGCCGGCCCGAAGTGCCCGGCACGCGCATCGTCGCCGAGGCCGTGCACTGCGGCAACGTGGTGAAGTCGATCGCCTGCAAGCGCAAGATCACGCTGGTCAACATCCACTCCACGCGCATGCTGATGGCGCACGGATTTCTGCGCCGCATCTTCGAAGTCTTCGACCGCTACGAGACGCCGGTGGATATGGTGGCGACTTCCGAGGTCAGCGTCTCGCTCACCATCGACAATCCGTCGAGCGTCTCGATGCGATTCAGTCGCGAGCTGCGCCAGTTCGCCGAGGTCGAGATGGAAAAGAACCAGGCGATCGTCTGCCTGGTGGGCGAGAATATCCGCTACACGCCGGGCGTGGCGCGCCGCGTCTTCAACGCGCTCGACGGCATCAATATCCGCATGATTTCGCAAGGCGCGTCGCTGCTGAATCTCAGCTTCGTGGTCGCCGAGGACGACCTTCGGCGCAGCCGTCGAAGCGCTGCACGACGAATTCTTCTCCGAGCTCGATCCGAACGTCTTCGAACGCAACGAGGCCGTGCATGCCTAACGTCTCGCCATTGTCGGCTACGGCAAGATGGGCAAGCTGATCGAGCAGCTCGCGCCCGAGTACGGCTTTCACGTCGCGCTGAAGCTCGACGAGTTCAACAACGCCGACTTCGAAGGCATCACCGCGGAGAATTTCCGCGGCATCGACGTGGCCATCGATTTCTCCATTCCCGCCGCCGTCGCCGAGCAATGTCGGAAGGCATCGCCGCGCTGGGCGTCAACATGGTGGTCGGCACCACCGGCTGGCTGGAGCATCTCGACGCAGTGAAGCGCGCTGTCGAGACGACACGGCATCGGCCTGGTCTGGAGTCCCGAACTTCTCCATCGGCGTGAACGTCTTCTTCCGCCTGGTCGCCGAAGCCGCGCAGCTGCTTGCCGATCGAGCCGGAGTACGGCGCCTGGGCCTGGGAGATTCACCACTCGACCAAGAAGGACGCGCCTTCCGGCACACTGCTGAAGCTGGTGGACGAGATGAAGAAGGCCGGCTACGAGCGCACGCATCGACGTCAGCTCCAACCGCGCCGGCGCGCATCCCGGCACGCACGAAATCGGTTTCGATTCCGCCGCCGACACCATCACGCTGCGCCACACCGCGCGCAGCCGCGAAGGCTTCGCGCGCGGCGCGCTGAAAGCCGCGCAATGGATCATCGGCAAAAAGGGTTTTTACGAATTTCCGACCCAAAATATGCTTTTAACTCCCTCTCACCTCTCTCATAACTCAACTTTACGTTCAGGAGGTGGTACATGTTTACAGGATGCGGCACAGCGCTGGTCACTCCGTTCCGTCGCGATCGGCTCGCTCGATGAGCCGACGCTGCGCGCGCTGGTCCGCCGGCAGATCGAGGCCGGCATCAATTTTCTGGTGCCCTGCGGCACCACCGGCGAGAGCCCGACGCTCACCCGCGACGAGCATCTGCGCGTGGTCGAGATCACGGTCGAAGAAGCCGACGGCAAGGTCCCGGTGCTCGCCGGCGCGGGCGGCTACAACACCCACGAAGTGATCGAACTCGCGCGCGAACTCGAGCGCGCTCGGCGCCGACGGCATCCTCTCCGTCACGCCCTACTACAACAAGCCCACGCAGGAAGGCCTGTACCAGCACTACAAGGCCATCGCCGACGCCGTCCGCTGCCCGATCGTCGTCTACAGCGTGCAGGGCCGCACCGGCGTCAACGTCGAGCCCGCCACGCTTGGCCGCCTGGCCGAGATCGACAACATCGTCGGCGTCAAGGAAGCCTCGGGCAACATCGCGCCAGATGGCGAGCGTCATCCAGCGAAGTCCCCGACGATTTCATCGTGCTCTCCGGCGACGACGCGATCACGATGCCGCTGATCGCGCTGGGCGGCCGCGGCATCGATCTCCGTGGTCTCGAACGAGATTCCCGCCGAGATGACGCCGATCGCGCAAGCCTGCCTGCGCGGCGATTTCGCAGCCGCGCGCAGACTGCAGCGCCAGTATCTGCCGCTGATGGACGTCAACTTCGTCGAATCGAATCCCGATCCCGGTGAAAGCCGCCATGGCGCTGATGGGCCTGCTCGAGCCGGTCTGTCGCCTGCCGATGGTCCCGCCCAGCGCGGCCAGTCTGGCGAAGATCGAAAAGGTGCTGGAATCGGCTCGGCCTGCTGGCCGAAGCGGAGCAGTGCCCGTTGCCATGCAGCTGAGATCGAAGCGCTCTTCGACTCACAAGCCCGCCGCCTACACGCCGAAGCATTTCCGTCTCTTCGACGCAATTCAAGGCCGCGCTGAACCGCGGCGAGATCCGCGCCGCCGAGCCCGACGCCTCCGCCGCCACCGGCTGGCGCGTGAACGCCTGGGTGAAGAAAGGCATCCTGCTCGGCTTCCGCATGGGCGGCATCGTCGACATGTCGGTCGACGCGTCTCAGCCGTTCTTCGACAAAGTCCACCTACCCGCGTAAAGCACTTCACCGCGCAGAGCGGCGTGCGCATCGTGCCCGGCGGATCGAGCATCCGCGACGGCTGCTATCTCGGCAAGGGCGTCACCTGCATGCCGCCGATGTACATCAACGCCGGCGCCTATGTGGGCGACGGCACCATGGTCGATTCGCACGCGCTGGTCGGAAGCTGCGCGCAGATCGGCAAGAACTGCCACATCTCGGCCGCCAGCCAGATCGGCGGCGTGCTGGAACCGGTGGGCGCGCTGCCGGTGATCATCGAAGACGACGTGCTGGTCGGCGGCAACTGCGGCGTCTACGAAGGCAGCGTGGTGAAGCGCCGCGCGGTGCTCGGCACCGGCACGATTCTGAACCGCTCCACGCCGGTCTACGATCTGGTCGCGCACCGAGATCTACCGCGCCACCGACGACGAGCCGCTGGTCATTCCCGAAGAAGCCGTGGTCGTCGCCGGCTCGCGCGCCGTCACCAGCGGCCCCGGCAAGGACTGGGGCATCTCGCTCTACACGCCGGTGATCGTCAAATATCGCGACAGCGCGGACCGATTCGCGCATCCAGCTCGAAGACCTTCTTGCGTTAGCCCGGCGCTACACTGATTTCTTCATGCCCTTCAGCTCTGGAAAACAAGACCGCGCTGGTCACCGGCGCCGGCCGCGGCATCGGCCGCGCCATTGCGCAAAAGCTTGCCGAATACGGCGCCTCCGTAATGGTGAACGATCTCGACGCCGCGCCTGCCGCCGAAACCGCATCCACTGCTGCCGAAAGCGCCGCCTCGCTTGCCGGCGATGTCACCGATCCCGCCTTCCCCGCAGGCGCTGGTCAACGCAACCATCGAGCGTTTCGGCTCGCTCGACATCATCGTCAATAACGCCGGCTACACCTGGGACAACGTCATCCAGAAGACCACCGACGAGCAGTTCCAGGCGATGCTCAACATCCACCTGATGGCGCCGTTCCGCATCCTGCGCGCCGCCTCCGAATTGGATCCGCGAAACGCGCCAAACGCGAAACCGCCGAAGGCCGCCGCGTGATGCGCAAAGTGGTGAACATCACTTCGATCGCCGGCACCGATGGCGGCGCGGGCCAGGCCGGTTACTCGTCCGGCAAAGCCGGCGTCATCGGATTGACCAAGACCCTCGCCAAGGAATGGGGCCGCTACAACGTCAACGTGAACGCCGTCGGGTTCGGCCTGATCGAGACGCGCCTGATCCAGCCGATGGCCGCCGGACAGGATACGTCCATCGACATGCAGGGCCGCAAAATCAAAATCGGCGTGCAGCCCAAGATGCTCGAATGGGCGAAAACCGCCTGCCCGCTCGGCCGCACCGGCACGCCCGAAGAAGCCGCCAGCGCCGTCCTATTCTTCTGCTCGCCGCTCTCCGATTACGTAACCGGCGAAGTCCTGATCTGCGGCGGCGGCCTGCATTTCTAAATCTAACGTCTACTTCAGCTTCCGCGCCTTCTCGAAATCGTCCTTCAACTTCGCCGTGATCTTATCCGCCACGTCGGCGCTGGCGCCGTGATACTTCGCGCCGATGCTCTCCTGCGTGGTCGACCAGATCACGTCGCCCTCCTTGTTCACTAGCCGCACCGATGCGATGGCTTCGTGGCGCCGCTCGGTGGAATGCTCCGATTCGCTGTCACCATACCCCGTCCCCGCGGTACCTGACCGCGATCCGTAGCCGCTGCGCGGAAGCACCACGCTCAGGTGCGAGTTCGCTCCGTCCGAAGTGGAGTGCTGCTCTGTGTATACCAGATCCTCCGCCGCGCCACGAAGAGTCGCGTCGGCCTTCTCCTCGTTTTCGGTAAGCACGAAAAGCTTCGAGCTTTCGAGACTCGCGATGATGATATCGCGCATTTGCGCCGCCGTCTCGCCGCCGGTCAACCGGTCGACGAAGACGCGCTTCAGCTTGATCAACTGGAGCAATTCGGTCTCTTCTATCGTCTGGGCGCCCAGCGTCATCGCCGCTAGGAACAACAAGGTAATCCGTCTCATCTGCCCGTCTTTCTGGCCTCTTCGTCCTGATATTCCACGCGCCGCCCGCTTCGCGCTTCGAGCGTTGTCAGGACGGTGCGGATATCGTTTTTTTCTACTTGGAACACCAGCGCCTGCTGCTTGCCATCCCCATCCGTGTAGCCGATGGTGACGAAGTGCTTGCGCGATTTCGACAGAAGGAACAGCGGCGATATTAGGAGGGCCGCCGCGTAGCGCCGGCTTACGTTTTGCCCGTACTCGAGCGTGTCGATCTTCGAGTAGCCGATGTTCAAGGTCTGCCCGCGGCACACGAAAATCAGCCCGTCGGGCGCGGTGAGGTTGAGTTGCGCCTTCGATTTCGCCGGCACGCCTGCCAGCGTACCCCCCACGAATTGGGCGCGATACCCGAGATCGCCCGCGGCAGACGCTGCGAGCGCGAGTGATAGCAATGCGAGAGCGGCTTTCATACTGTGGCGTCTATATAGTGCGCCGCGGCCGAAAAAACTCTCAAAAGATTTTAATGTTCATGTAAAGCAGAAGCTTTAGCGGGGTGGGTGATTTCCATTAACTTCTGGCGCGCTTCGGCAAGAGTCGGCTCATTGCCTTCGGGTTCCTGCGACAAGTACTTGTGCAGATCCGCCTCGGCGTCGGCGAGGTTTTTGCCCGCGGCTATCATGGCTTCGGCGGCGCGAAAGTGAGGCGTAAGATCGTCCGGGACGTTCCTATCGGCTGCGGCAAGCGTGGCTTCGAGTTCCGGCCACTTGCCTCGCGCCGCGTAAGCCGGGGCGAGGATGGAGTAGCCGTCGGCGCGGGTTGGGTCGATCTCGATCGCCGCGCGCGCGTTCTCCGCGGCGGCGTCCCAGTTGACCCGCTCTTTCGCGTCGAACTGCGCGATCGCAATGCGGACCTTGTATTTCGACGGTGAAGCATCGACAGCCTTGCGCAGCAGCGATTCCTGACGCGCGGGATCGTGTTCGAACTGCGCGATGCGAGCTTGGGCTAGGAAGCCTTGTCCACGGTCAATACGCCCAATCCGTTCCGCCACCGCCTCCGCCTGCTTCCGATCGCCACCCACAAGGCCAGGCGCGAGCAGGTAATATTCCATCAAATCGCGTTGCGCTTGAACGTCATTGAGGTCGATCGCCAATGCCGCATCGATCTCCTTCTTGAACCGGCGCGCGAGAAATGCCTGCTGGAAGAGATTCGAGCGCTGCGCCTTCACACCGAGCGCTTCGGCAAGCTGGCGGTGGAACTTCGCCACGCCGGGAGCGAGTGCCACAGCCTTTTCGGCAAGTTCGAGCGGCGCCTCCTTGCGGCCGAAGGCGAAGTTGATCTGCGACATGAGGAACGCGGCCAGCGGATCGTTCGGCATATCGTGCAAACGCGGCTCCACCAACGCGCGGGCGCGTTTCCAATGCCCGCCTTCGATCAAATCCTCGGCGGGAGTCTGCGCGCTTAAAACCGCTGAGGCCCCGAGCAACGCGGCCAGAGTGAACCCGGCAAACCTCATGCCTGAGCCGCGTGCCAGGCGCGGAATGCGGCGGCGCGCGTCTTGCCCATGTAGCGATCGAGCAGCGGAACGGGCGCGGCGCGCAGATCGACCATGATGAGCGCATCGAGAGCATTGGAGAAATGGCGATCGACGTTGAAGCAGAGATGACGGCCGCCGGTCTTGAGGTATTGCCGGATTAGAATCGGAACCCCTTTGCCGTCGCATTCTAGATCGGCAATGAGAGCGGAGAGATCGTCGAGATCCTCCGGAACGCGGCGCAAGGTTCCCATGCGGCGGAAGAGACGTTCATCCGGGCGGTAGGCGCGCCGCGGCGCGACCAGATCGGCCAAGGCTTCAGCGCGATGGGCTTGGAGGAATTCCACGAGGAGATGACGGGAGAGCGGATGATAATCGTTACTGATACTGACCGCTCCAAATAGCGTAGCGCACTCCGGGCGGCGGGCCACGTAGGACGCGATGGCCTTCCACAATAGCAGGAGAGGCGCGTATTGCTTCTGATACTCCGGACGTATGAACGAGCGTCCCAGTTCTACCGCTGGTCCGATTCGTTCGAGCAATTGTTTCGAATATCGAAATAGCGTGCCGGTGTAGAGACCGCCGAGGCCGTGGCGCGCAAGCACATCGGGCGCCGTGGCGACGCGATAGGCGCCGGCGATCTCGTTGGTTTCGCGATTCCACAAGGCGAGGTGGTCGTAGTGAAAGTCGAAGCGGTCCAGATCGATCTCGCGGCCGGCGCCTTCGCCCACCTTGCGGAACGCGATTTCGCGCAACCGGCCAATCTCGCGGACTACGGTAGGAAACTCACTTTGCTTCGCCACGAAGACGGCAAGCTCGCCGGATTCGGAAAGCAGGCGATCAGGCGAGAGGCTCGAGATCTCGTGAATGAGGGCAGATTGCGGAGTGGGCGCGGCCACGGAAACGGCGCGCTTGGGAAGACGGAGGCCGCCGGCGGCGGGGCGCGACGCGGGCTCAAGCAGGTAGGTTCGGCAGCGTAGATACTCGGCGGCCTCGGCCGGATCGTCGAAACGGCGGAGGGTTTCGGAGCTTATCGTGCGTCCGACGCAGGCTTCGATAGTCTGGCCGCGCTTGTTGAGAAATTCGCGCCCCAGGCTCGCGGTGCGCAGCGAAGGGTGAATGGCGCCGGCGAAGTGGAAAGCCGCGCTGTTGGCGCCAGGAAAGAAAATGGGCACGGCGGCGGCGCCGGCTATCTGGGCGATCCGCGCAACGGCGGAGTTCCACGGCGGATCGGCGATGACGCCGTCCTTGAGATGCGCCACTTCGCCCGCGGGAAAAGTGAGCAGAGCGCCGCCCCGCCGCATCCAGCGGAGGCAATCGCGCATCGCCATGGAGTTGGTGGCAATGGATTCGGGGCGCCCGAAGTTATCGACGAAGATGCATCGCCCCTGCAGCATGGGAAGATCACGCAGCATGGAGTTGGCGACAATACGCAGGTCCGGCCGGACTCGGGGAAGCGCCACGGCGAGGATGACGGCGTCAAGCAGACCGAACGGATGGTTCGAGACGAAGAGCAAAGGGCCGGATCGCGGAACTCGCGCGAGTTGCTCCGCCGGGATCTCAAAGCGTACACGCAGGTTCCGCAGCAGATCTTCCGGAGTGTTGGATGCGTGATAGAGATCACGGAGGCGATCGAGCGCAAACAGCCTATCGATGGCGGGCTCAGCCGGCCGCAGTATGCTGCGCAGCGGTTCCCCAAGCAGCGCGCCAACGGAGAGCGGGTGTGGTGGCGGATCCGGAATAAGTTCCGCGCTCATGCGAGCTTCCTCTAATTGACAGCTTGCGCTGTCAACGTTTCAGCAGGATCAACGTGGCGTGAATGTTTGTTGAGTGATGTGCCTATCCCACCAGGTGCGGCTCGGCCAATTCCAGAGAATCCTCGTTGCGAGAGCGGAAGTAGGCGCGGAGATCGTCGCGAAGCTGCGGCTTGCTTCCCGTAAGGCGCAAGACGCCCTGGCTATCGTAGGCCACATCGGTCAGCGGATCGAAGGTGTTCTCCACGAGGATGGATACGCGCGAACCATAGCCTCGGTTCTGCAGCGTTCCATGCCATTGGTGCAGCGCAAGATGATCCACGCAACCGATATCCATATGCAGGGATTTGGCGCGCTCCTGCCACGCGCGGATAGTGGCGGCATAGTTGGGGTGGGTCGCTTTGAGCTCGCGGCTGCCGCTGCTGCGCCCTACCAGACCGAAGGCCATATGCCAATCGCCGCTGCCGCAAATGCAGGCATCGAGCATGCCGCCCACAGAGTCGAAAGCCTCGCGCGTGAATGCCCAGGCGCCGCCAACCGCGCCGGGACTGTCCTGATCGGCTTTACAGACGCTGCGTTTGTGCAGCCAGTTCCACGCGAAGCTCGACATCATACGATGCGGCCGGTGGCTCGCAGAGAGATAAATCAGGTTCGAGTAGAGTTGGACGAACGGGTGATGCTGCAGTTGCTGAATAGCCTCTTCTGCCCAGCTCATCTGCGTCATGTGAAAATCGCCATCGATGGTGGCTCCATACTGCCAACCGGCGGGAAAGCTTCGGACGCAGACATTGATTAGGTTTTCCTTATGCCAGAGTTCATGCCGCGTGCGAAGCTGCACATCGGCTGGGGTGGTGACCTCAAAAGGGCGATCGCCATATGCCAGTTCGCAGGCATGGACGGCAACTTGAGGGAAACTTTCGAGGTGGCGCCTACATTCCAGAAAGAGACGGCGCCTGGCTTCCCATCGGCATGGGTTGGTATAGACCAGCGCAACGTGCAGAGTCTGACCGTCCCAGGGTTGGCCGGGACGGCGCGGTGTAGACTTGATCTGGGTCTTGCCGGAGACAGCCGCCGGCAGTCGATTGGGTTCGCTTTTTTGGGTATACATCGGTCTCTCGAAGTTTTTTTTTGCCGCGGCGGCGGGGAACCGGTTCCCCATCTCCTCCCTCAGGAGGACCGCCGCCGCAGCTGCCTTGCGAACGTTGAACGCGCACAGACCCCAACCCCCGTGTTAGAGCCCGGCACATTTCCGAAACGGTTGCTTCTCGGCAAGCGAGCAACGCTTTTTCGATTTCAGGGTAACAAGCCGAGGTATGGGGTCCGGGGCAGTGGGAAGACGGAAGTTATTGATAGGATTGGGAAAAACGAAATTTTGAAGTCTTGTGACTGACGTTTTTGGCTCCCGCTATGTTTTCGCCCGATGAAGGATTCGAATGGGTGTATCTAACAGATTTCGCGACAGTTCTCCTCATTGATCGTGAGGAACCAGATAGTAGCGCCGACGCGGATCTCGCGGTCCGCTGCCGATTCCGACTCCAGCCCGCGTTCGACGGGCGCCGCAAGATGCATCCGGGCGGCGCGTGAGAGAGATTCCGAGCCGCTTCGCTATCTGGGACGTGGAAAGCTTGAACTACTCGGAAGTAACTCGGGAGTCATTTGCTTCCGACTCCGAACAAACGCCGAACCCGCCACGATACAATGCTCAGGACAGGAGAAGAACCGTGGCCGATCTCATCATTCAGCCGACCGCCAAATTTCTCAAGGCCGGAACGATTGTAGCTGCCCTGGTATTCATCGGCCTGGAGGTTGCGTATCTGACGCAGTGGCGCGACCCCAGCCGCGACTGGCTTATGATTCTGCCGCCGCTGATTCTATTGTGGCCGGTGAGCGGGTGGATCAAGCGCGGCATGAAAAAGGCTACCATCACGGGCGATCGGCTCCGCTATGAAACCGGGTTCACATCGAAATCGACGCGGACCATTCAGTTGAGCAAGGTGCAGGACGTCCGCGTCGATCAAAGCCTTTCGCAGCGCATGTTCGGCGTAGGCAACATATCGATTGAAACGGCCGGAGAGGCCAGCCGGCTCACGCTGGTGAACATCGATAGTCCGCAGGCGCTGGCGGATGAAATAATGAACCGCGCGCATCACTCGGCGGCGGCGCCTGGGCAGTTGTAGCTTTATTCGTAACGCAGCGCCCGTATCGGATCGATTGCGCTCGCCCGCCGGGCGGGTAGGAATCCGGCCGCTGCCGCCACTAACGAGAGAATCGCCAGCGCCGCGGCCGCCGCGCCGAGATCGGTGGGCTTTACGCTGTAAAGCTGCGATGCGATCAGCTGGCTCAAGGCATACGCCGCCGGGATGCCGATGGCTAGACCGATTGCCACTAACATCAGCGCTTCGCGCATCACCATCCACACCACGACGCCGCGCTGAGCGCCCAGCGCCATTCGCAGTCCGATTTCCCTTGTCCGCCGCGCTACGGCAAACGCCATCACGCCATAAAGCCCTAGCGCCGCGAGCAAGGTCGCGAGCGCTCCAAACGCCGCCGAAAGCGTAGCGATCAGCCGCTCCGTGCCCAGCGTTTCGTCGAGCTGGTTCTCTAGCGTACGCATCTCATAAACCGGCATCGTCGGGTCGAGAGAGGCGATTTTGCGCCGCAATTCGGCCGACATCGCGCTCGAATCCATGGTGGTTCGCACGTAGAACGAGGCCGAGGCCGGAAAGTCGCTTTCGAGAAATGGAACGAACACCTGCCGGTGAACTCCATCGCGTGGTCCTTCGTAGAGCGTGTCTTCCGCCACGCCCACAATCTCCATATCGAGTTTCGTCTTCGGGCCGTCGCCGAACCCGATGTGCCGCCCGATGGGTGAAACGTTGCCGAAAAAATGGCCGGCAAATTTTCGGTTTACAATAGCCACGGTGAACTTCTTTCCTTCGTCGCGCCGGTCGAAATCGCGGCCCCCAGCAAGCGGGATCCCCATGGTTTTCCAGTAACCCGGCGATATCGCATTCATAAACGCCTGTATGTCCTCGCCGTCCTTCGACCGGTGGCCCTCCACGCTCATGGTGGAATCCCACTCGCTGCCAGCCAGTACGGGTACAGCCGCGAAGGATGCCGACTGCACGCCGGGAATGGCGCGAATCTCGTCGAGCGTGCGCATGTAGAAGGCATCGAGGCGCTCCAGCGAATATCCACTCAGCGCCGGATCGGTCTGAAAGCTGATTAAATTCTCGAGCCCCCTGAAGCCGGTTCCGGTGTTCTTCAAGTTCGCCAGCGTCTTTACAAATAGGCCCGCGCCCACCAGGAGCAGAAACGAAAACGCCACCTGAGCGGATACGAGAGTCTTGCGCAACCGCGCTGTTCCGCCCGTGCCACCGGCGGCTGTTGCGACCTCCTTCAGCGTTCCCCAAAGATTCAGGCGCATCGATTGCAGTGCGGGTACGATCCCGAAGAGCAGCCCCGCGATCAGCGCAACGGCCGCATTGAAACCCAGGATGCGCAGATCCGGGTCCGCCGTGAGAGTAAGTTGGGTCGAACCTTGAGGCAGGAAACCGAGCAGCGCGCGAACCACGGCCTCAGCCAGGAACAGGCCCGCCAAGGCGCCCCCCGCCGCTAGCAGCAGACTTTCGACCAGCAGTTGACACAGCAACTGGCCACGCGACGCGCCGATCGCCAACCGCACCGCCACTTCCCGCTGCCGCGCCACGCCGCGCGCGATCAGCAGGTTCGCCACGTTGAAACAGGCGATCACCAGCACCAGCCCCACCATGCACATCAGCGCGATCAACGCCGTGGAATAACTTTGCCGAAGATCTGAATAGCCGCCGGCCGCCGATTCCACGCGCACTTGGCGCTTCAGGAATTCGGTGCGGTTATAAGCGCTGGCGTCTTTCATCTCGGGCCTCGCCAGTTCGCCCTGCAAGATGCGCGTAAACAGCGGCTGCAGCGACGCCCGCGCCGATGCGACCGTGTATCCGGGCTTCATGCGCGCGAAGGTTTGAATCCACTGAGAGCGCCTGTCGCCAATATCGTCCCATCCTGGCGTCATCAGCGGCTTCATCTGAATCGGTATCCGAATCTGCGGACTGGTCGCTGGGTCGAGCCCCTGAAACCCTGCCGCCGACACGCCGACTATGGTCATGGGATAGTCGTTGACCACGATTTTCTGCCCGATCACGCCGGGATCGGATGCGAATCGCGAAACCCAATACGAGTAGCCGAGGACGACTGAGGGATGTCCCTTATATACCCGGTCGTCCCATTCCGGTTTGAACACACGCCCTAGAGCGGCCTTGACACCCAGGGCTTGGAAGTAGTTGCCCGAGACGAGTTCGGCATTGATCCGTTCCGTGCGGCCGCTGAAACTGATCGAAACCGGCGTTCCGAAACGGCAGAAAACATAGGAGAAAGCCTGCGCCTGCTTCTGGAAATCCTCATACATCGGGTACGAAGACGCCCGCGGACCGCGATTGCTGCCCATGTGGGGACCCGTAGACGAGATCATCACCAACTGCTGCGGATCGCGCACCGGCAACAACCGGAGCAATAGCTGATCGACGAGGGTGAAGATCGCCGTGTTGGCGCCGATGCCAAGGGCAAGCGACCCCACCGCCACCGCAGTGAACAGCGGCGTCCGCCGCAGATTGCGAAAGGCGAAGCGGATATCCGAGAAAGTGCGGGGCATATCGGATTATACTCGCTGGCCCCGGAAAGGTTACGCCGATGTCCGCCGCCGCCGCCGACTACGGAGACAAAAACGGACTGGCGAATTACTTGCCAGCCCGTTTCGAGGAGAAGCAACCAGAAACTACTGAACCAAGCGGAGACTAAAGCTTTTTCTTGCGGCGAAAAGCGCCGAGCGAAAACAGTCCGGCTCCCAACAACGCGAAAGTGCCAGGCTCCGGAATACCAGGGGTATTGATGAAATCGTTCTCAATCGCGGTCACGTTCGCCGTGGACGTCGGGTCCGTGTTGCCGCCCGACAAATCCCATTCGTCGTATACGCCTGCGCTCGAAAGCAAAATCGATTGGAAATCCGGCGTACCATCCGCCTGCTCGCCCGCGGGATTGGTAAGGGCCAACTCTTGTGCGGCCATGTCTTCCGTCCCGGGACAGGAACCGTTCGGCGAACTACCGCCGCCAAATTGCATACCCACGCAAAGGTTATTGTTCATTTCGCCCATTGCGCCTTCGGTTGCCAATCCGGTAATCGCGGCATCGACCTCGGTAATTACCGAGCTCCCAAAGCCCGTAACCAGATATTGAACCACGCCCATCTCATTTTGGAATTCGTTAACCGAGTTTCCGGCGCTGAAGTCGGTAATCACTTGAGTAATCGGGTTTGCCGGCGATGCAAGCGTGCCGAAGCCATCCGAGCCGCCGGTCATCGTGCTGAAGTTCACAGTGATATCTAACGCCGGATCGGGAAGCGTCGTCTCGGGAGGACAGGCCGGTTCGCCCACCCCGCCACAGCCGCTCATCAGACTCACCGATGGCAGATAGTTGAAATTCGAGAATGTAAGGAAGTTGAAGGTGCAGCTAAAGCCGGGAGTGGTTACCGCGGCCATCGTATAGCTCGAATTGCAGGTTGCGGCAGACGCGTGATTGATGCTCCCGAGCGCCAAGAGCGCGATCGGTAGCAGAAGAGCCTTCAGAACAGTAACTTTCATCTTCGTTTGCATCTCCTCGAAGCAGGCAAACCAATCCTGGTTCCAAATCTGGCCCGAAAGTCCGTCTTCAAAAGTATCACAGGCGCCTAGCGCATACAAGACATTTGAACTAGTTCTCTTGTCCCCTCAGTACCGGCAAGCTTATAGAAAAAGATTAGTTATCTAATATTTACAATGTGCCAAAGCTGCCGCAGGTAGTACCATGCGTCCAAGCCCTGGAGGTCAATCGGTCCCAAGCAAAGCCGACCGATCTCGCCGACGAACCCGCTACCGCTGGAGCTTCAATTCCTTGATCAACTCAGCTACGCGGGAGTTCGGCCCCACCGGCTCCACAATCATGATCTGCTTGGGATTGATATACATCCTGTCCGGTGAGTGCCATTCCTTCCCACGCTTGGTGAGAACATTGGTCTGCTGCTTGGTCTCAGGGTCCACCACCGTTTGCACGTAGTAGACCTCGGTGAGGACAGGATTATCGGTTCCGTAGCCTTGGAGCTTTCCAAAATAGACGTTGTTGTTACTCAACAGAACCGCTTGATAAGTCTGATTGAAGGACACGGCGCGTGGGTGCGTAACCATCCATGCGTTGCCGAGGATGGCCAGAGCGATAATGAGCGCGGCCAGAATCAATCGGCTAGAGCGGCGGGGACGCACTTCCGCTTCGGGTTCCGGTACCGGTTCGGGTTCCGGCTCAGTAGGCCCGTCAGGGACGGCCCTCTCTTCGTTTGAATCCAACCGGTCCTCGTCTATTGCCAAGTTCAGATTATATCGAAACTAACAAAAATGGGCTTGAACGCCGTGAAGCGCCAAGCCCACCAGTCCAAAAACAATATTAAGTAAGCAACCTAGCGGCGGTCCAGTTTCTTCCGAAGAATGACGAGGCCGACGATAGCGCTACCTAGAAGAATATCCGTCGCAGGTTCAGGCGTACCCGGCGGGGTTCTCGACAAAACGTCGACCAATTCAACGTCGCCTTCGCCCGCGGAAAGACTGCCATTATAAACCAGCCACCAGCCTGCGGCGGCGCCGGGCGTGCCAAATGCTCGCCCAGTCAGTCCAATCGCGTTGACGGTGCTGAATCCAGGGCCGCCCACCGCGCCGCCCGTATCATTGATCAGTTCGTACGTCAGGCCGGCTGTAAGTGTGTTCGTATCCAACTCAGCGCCTGTCGGGTTGTACAGATTGAGTGTCCCATTGAGGAGAGCTCCCGCCCCAGTGACCTCAAGGACGTCATGTCCGGTCAAGCCGCCTTGGGTAGTGTCCGCAAACGTGATTCCGAGAGAGCCGCCAAGATCCTGGTTGTAATCCGAGAATGTATAGTCTCCCGTACCCGTGCCTCCGCTAGCCACGCTGCCGCCGACGTTCAGAAGCACGCCCTGCGTACCGCTGTCCGCAGCGCCATCCCCGTTATTGACGACGCCACCTTGGAAGGAACCGGGCCCATCGATCGTTCCGCCGAGCAAGTCGGCGACGCTAACGTCCAAGGTGCCGCTGAGAGTGACAGAGCCCGATGTCAGAAGAAAATTCGACGCTGGATCGACCGTGCCCTCGATATTGAGCGCTCCACCGGTGACATTGACCGTGCCGCTGTCAGTCTGCAGCGTCGCGCCGCTCGCAACCGTCGTCGTGCCACTGGTGACGGCTAGAGTCCCGTTGTTGACAACTGTGCCGGAGAGCGTATTCGTTCCCGTCATCGTGTTGCTGGCGCCGGTAATTGTGCCGTTAGTCAGGTTCACGCCGGAAAACATGACATTGTTGAAAGTACCGGCCGTCCCCGTGGTGTTTCCCGATACGGTCCCGCCAGAAATCGTGCCGTTATTGATGGCCCCGATAATCGCGCCCCCGGTGTTGTTGACCGAGCCTGTAATGGTCAGCGTAGCGCCGGCGCCAGTTGCCTGAAGTGTGCCGCTATTGGTTCCACCCTGGAAATTGAGCGCCCCGCCCGTGGCCGCGGCGTTGAGAGTCGTACTATTGTTGACGCCGCTGAAAGTAGCGGATCCGGAGATAGTCGAAGTCCCTTGAATCCTGCCGCCGGTGACGGTAACACCATTCGCGTATGTGGCTCCGCTGATCGTGCCGCTCGTATTCGACATGGAGTTCGTAATCGATAGCGTGCCAGATCCGGAAGCCAATGTTCCGCTGTTCGTGCCGCCCTGCCATACGATCGTGTCGCCAGTGCCCGCCGTGAGTGAGCCTGTGTTGGTCACTGAGCCGTTGAAAGTATTTGTACTGCCGCCGCCCGATGTCACGGAGACGCCGGTAATCGTTCCACCGTTTATCGTGGCTCCGGCCGCGCCGCTTCCGTAAGTCACGCCGCTGATCGTGCCGCTGTTGGAGATGACGCCGACCAGAGTACCCCCGGTCAATGTAGCGGAGGGGCCAATGCTCACAATCCCAGTAGGGCCATTTTTGATGATGCCCCCAGTATTCGTTACGTTCGCGTTCAAAGCCAGCATGCCGGAGTTGTTCAGGCCCGATTGGTTGATCAATGCGCTGTTAATGGTAAGGTGACCGTCGTTCGTAATCGCATTAATTGTGGTGAGGCCGTTTCCGGTCACGTCGAAAGTGGATGTTCCGCCGGTGATGGTGAGATTAAGGCCGTTATTAATGGTGAACGATGTATATTCGCTACCGCTGACGCTGAGCGAATCCAGCGTGAGATTGTTGTTGGTGCCCGTCAGCACCGGACCAAGACGCGTACTGCTCAAACCGGCAGGGAAGATGACATCGGCTCCCTGCAAGTTATTCTGCATCGGCGGGGAGCAGGCAGCCCCGTTACACCGCCAGTTGGAAACCGTGCTCCAATTGCTATTGGGGCCAGTGCCGGTCCAGACGACCTGAAGAGGGCTTGCGGATAACTGCAGGTTCCACATTAATAAGAAGATTGCCCCAGCGCGCAACGCAGTCGCCCGGCACGCCTGCTTGTTCGTTATGGGCACTCTCATAATTCCCGCCAACGTGGCATCCCGCATTCGATACTACTGGCGCATGCCGACACTCTTCCCATCGTCTTGATTGATTGTAGGGATTGCCTTGAGGGAAGTAAAGGATTTTTCTCGCGAAATTAAGGTCTGATAGTACTGGGATAAAGGTTGACAAGAGATCGCCGGTTTCCAGGGACCCTTCCAGACGCCAAAGGACGTTGTTTATATGGGTTAACCTTACCAGGCGAGGTAAAATCGTCGCGTGCGAACCGCGGTTCGCGGGTTGCCTTTGGTACCATCGGACACCTGCGATTGCGATGCCCAGTTTCGATCCACAGATCTGTGGAAAAAGTTGAGGGAATCGATACTGATATCAGGTTAAGCTTTTGTAAAAACAGATACTTAGCACGCTTTGAACCATGCGGCAGCATATCGCTTAACAGATTGCAGGCAAATTGTTTAGAAGGAATTTTATATTAAGGGTCCGAGTGAAGCTCGAGACCGCCTGTGATGAAAGCGCATGGCTGACTTTTCCACAATGTTTCGCGGAATTGTAGTGTTGTTTGGGGTGCTATGCGCATCGCACAGGAGCCATTACGTGCGCTATACTCTGGGTTTCCCCTTGGCGGCGTAGCTCAGCTGGCTAGAGCGAGGGTCTCATAATCCCTAGGTCGGGCGTTCGAGTCGCCCCGCCGCCACCATCTAACCTATTCCTGGACAGGGACTTGTTGCTCGATTTCGCGCCAAGCGCTGATCTTCAGGCGGCGGCAAACCCAGCAAAGCGGTTCATCGTCAGCGCTGAGGGTTTCGGCGTTGCAAACCGAGCAGTGTGCGGGTTTTTTCAAACGGTCTGCCGAAATGGACCGTTTGGCGTGTTCCAACAATTCAGCGGATACTGGCACGGTTGGCTCTCCTGTTTTCACGCTCTGGCTTCTTTTCGGAGCCGGCGCCGTTTTCGCTGGTTGAATCGTTTTTCGCTTCATTTGGAACTTAATCCGATTCCACTATCGCAGAAACAGCGCCGCTCCACAACCTCTACCCTCAAACGAACGAGCGCGATGAAGCTGCGCCCGGCAATCAAACCACATTCCCCGCTAGTGCTAAGCAGCCTGGGGCATTTGGACGACTACCGCGACGTCCAGGGACGATCCGCACCGCGGACACCGTTGCCCCGCTGTCACGCGCGCAGTCCTCGCTTTGCCGCTCTTCCATTCGACGCTGGCTGGCACGGTGTGAGTGCAGATCGGGCACAGCACATATCCTTCCCAGTGATTCACCGTTGGACGTTTTCATAATCTCGCTCTCCACTAGATCCGACGCTCAAATAGATGCAAGAGTTGTACCAGAATCGTAAAGAATTGTAGAGACGGAACATCCCTGGCGCCCTTCACCCGCTTATCGAGGGTGGCATACGCGCCAATGGTAACCTGTATCTATGACGCAACAGCTGCCGCCCAAAATCCAACTAGTAAATACCGCCGAATACCGCGAGAACTACGCTAACAGCGTGCAGATGCGGGTTAATCTATGGGATTTCTTTCTTCTCTTCGGCCGCATCAGCCAGACTGCCCCCGACTCCGTCGCCATCCACAATTTTCAAGGCATCTTCGTCAGTCCCCAGCAGGCAAAGGCGCTGCTGAACGTGCTGCAGCAGAATGTCACTCAATATGAATCGGCTTTCGGAAAGATCGCGCTCGAACCTTCCGCTGGCAATGCGATTGTGCAGTAGCGTTATGCGCGTCGACCCCAGAAGCCGAAAACGGTCGCTGCGCCGCGCGCCATTATTCGCTCCTAGCCATTCTGCTCGGTTCGCCGCACCATTCTGCTGGTCGCACCTCCCCTGGCTAGGCCTGCCTTATTTTTGGGACGAAGCCGGCTTCTACGTTCCCGCGGCCATCGATCTCTTTCACTGGGGCTCGCTGTTCCGCATTCGGTTCCTCCGCTGATACATCCTCCTGGAATTTCCGCCTACCTGGCCGCCGTCTGGAGCGTGGCCGGATTTCACCCGGAAACCACGCGCTGCGCCATGCTTCTGCTGGCCGCCGGAGTGGCGGTGGCGGCGTTCTGCTCGCCATCGAGCTGCTTTCCGCATTCCGGGCATGCCGGCTTTTCTCGCCGCCGGCCTGCTATGCCTTTCGCCCGTCTTCTTCGCGCAATCCTTGATGGCGCAGCTCGATATGCCGGCAATGCTCTTCACCACGCTCGCGCTTTGGCTTTTCCTGCGCGGCCGCATCCCGGCAGCGGCGATCGCCTGCACCGCACTCGTGCTGGTGAAAGAGACGGGCGTCGTGGCTCCGCTGGTCTTCGCCGTTTGGCTGGCCTATGAGCGGCGCTGGCGCGATGCCGCCTGGTTTCTGACGCCGGTTGCAGCCCTGGGCGGCTGGATCGCCATCCTGTACCGCGCCACCGGCCATTGGACCGGCAGCCCCGGCATTCGTCGATTACAACCTGTTCTATCCATTGCATCCGATGCGCTTCGGCTTCAACGCGCTGCGCCGCATTTATTATCTGTTCTTCGCCAATCTGCATTGGATCGGCGCTTTCGCCATTCTCTTCGCCTGGCGCACCAGCGCGCATTTTCCGAAGCCGCAACTGGCGAATCGCCGGAACCTTCGCCGTGGCGCACGTGGTGGTACGTCACCGCTCTGGGCGGCGCGACGCTCGAGCGTTACTTACTGCCCGTGCTCCCGGTCTTATACGCCGCCATGACCGCCGGCCTATTTCTGTTTCCCGAAGAAAGCCACGGCTCATTTGTTCCGCCGCCGCTGGCCGCGGGACTAATCGCGGGCATTTTCGTCAATCCGCCTTATCCCTTTCCTTACGAAAACAACTTAGCCTTCGCCGATTTTGTCCACTTACAAGCCCAGGCGGCGGACTACCTGAGAGCATTGATATCCGGACGCGCGCATCACCACAGTCTGGCCGATGACGGCGAACTGGCACGCCCCGAAGATCGGCTACGTCGAACGGCGGATGGCCTTGGATTCCTTGCCCGACCTGGCCCCGGAAACCCTGGCGCGCGTGAATTGGCGAAAAGTGCAGGTGCTGGCGGCGTTTTCGCGGCGATGGGACCCGCCGCTCAATCCGCTGCGCTCCGGCCCGCTGCGCAAAGCATGGGGCTGGTTGTTCGGGAACGGCCAATGGGTGACGGAAGAGGAACTCGTGGAAGACGATGCCGTTTCCCGCCACCGTCCACTGGCAGCGCAACGGGCAGTGGATGGACATTTACGTAAATCCGGATGCGCCGGCGCGCGTTTTCGGGCCGCAATTAAGGGCTGGGAAGTAACCGCACAACACCGGGCCGCGCGCGCAAGCAAGCCGGTCTTTGGCCCTAGGAAGGCTGGGCGCGGAGTGCCGCGCTCACGCCGCCGCGGCAGAGAAATTCGAGCAGCAAGACCATTTTGTGTTCTTCGTCCGCCGAGAGCGGGTGCTCCCGCGCGGCTTGAAACTGCAGCACGCGCCTTGCGAATTCTTCGCGCGAATGGGGGCTATCGGCGTCAGATTCCAGGATGCAGGCGCCCAGATATTCGGCGATAAACCGCAGCTCGTCCGAAGACAAGCCTTGCAGAAAACGCCGCGAGCGCGCCCGATGGGGACCTTCGGCACAACCGGCCAGAGCACTAATCAGCATACTTCTCACGACCCACTCCCGTTACCCAACACTCATCTGAAGCCGGTTTATCATGAAATCGCGTACAACCGCGACCTTACTTCGCAAGTCCTGTCGTTGTATGCTGAACCAATGAGCGTCCCAGATGCTCCAGCGCCACTTGTGTGAAGCATCCGGTTATTTTTTGGCGATCGCTTCTATCGCCCTTTGCCCGGCCGCCACGTCGGCACAGGTCCTTGTTTCCGGCCGTGTTGTCGATGAAACCGGGGCCGCCGTTTCTGGCGCGCGCATTTCCATTCGCGACGGGGCCACGGAATACCGCTGCATCTTCGGATCTCGCCGGGAATTTCACCCTGGCCGCTCCCGCCCCCGGGGAATACGATCTGCGCGTCGAGCGCGAAGGCTACTACGTCTTCACCAACCGCGCTGCTCGCTTCGACGAGGCCCACAGCCAGTTCACCATCACGTTGAATCATCAGCAGGAATTTCCGGAAAAGGTGGAGGTGACGGCCTCGCCGCCTGGGCTCGATCCGCAACAACCCGCCGACAAGCGCTCGTTGACGAACACCGAGATTCAAGCGATTCCATATTCCGCGCCGCAGGATTATCGCAACGCCCTGCAATTAATGAACGGAGTCTATGCCGATAACGCCGGCCAGTTTCATTTCAACGGCGCCGCGGCCAACCAGACTAACTACACGCTCGACGGCTTTAACATCTCTAACCCGGTAACCGGTCAGTTAGATACTCGGATCAATATCGACACGGTCCAGACCATGGAATTGGCCAGCGGACGCTTCACCGCCGATAGCGGCCGCGGGGCCGGCGGCGTGCTCGATCTCACTACCAAGATCGGCGACGATCATTGGCGCTTCATCGGCACCAATTTCATTCCGAGCGTCGCCACTAATGGCGGTTTCCACATCGATAAATTTACGCCGCGGCTCGATCTTTCCGGTCCATTGAAGAAGAAGCGCGCCTGGATCAACAACGGTTTCGACGCCTTTTATAGCGTGGATCTGATCCACGGCCTGCCCGAAGGACAGAACCGGACGCGCAGCCTCACGGCCGACGACATCACGCGCTTCCGCGCCGATGTGACACCTTCCAACATCCTCACCGCCAGCTTCCTGTGGAACCTGATGGACCACACGCGCAACGGGCTAAGCTTCCTCAGCCCGGCCGAGACCACCACCAATTCGCGCCAGACCACCTTCATGAGCACGGTGCGCGACCAGCAGTATCTGAGCGGCGGCGCATTACTCGACGTTGGATTTGCCGATACCCGCGGTTACTTACGCAGCTTACCCCAGGGCGACAGCCTGTATGAGATTACTCCGTTCGGCGAGCTGGGCAATTACTATGTCGGCATGGACCGCCATTTCTTCCGGCAGCAGGCGGTCTCTAACTTATTTCTTCCCGTTGTGCATCTTCACGGCGCGCATCTCCTAAAGTTCGGCATCGATTTCGAGCGGGAATCGTTCCACCAGGAATTGTCGCTGCACCCTTATGAAGTGCTCGAAGCGAATAATATGGTCGCGCGCTTCGTCACCTTTGCCGGCGATCCCTTCCAGCGCCAGAAGAACTTCGAGGGCGCGCAATATATTCAGGATCATTGGACGCCGCGCGACAATCTCACCGTGGAATTGGGCCTGCGCGCCGAATGGAACAACGTCGTGCGCGACCTGGAATGGGCGCCGCGCCTTTCCGCCTCCTGGGCGCCGCACGCTCTGCGCGACACGAAGTTTTCCGCCGGCGTGGGCATTTACTACGACGCTATCGATCTCGAACTGACCGCCCGCAACCCCGGATTACGAGCCTCTCGACGTTCTACATGCCGAACGGAACGGTGCTGGGCCCGGCGCCGGTGTCGTTTGTGGTCAACGACGGCGCGCTTACCACGCCGCGTTATCGCATCGTCAGTTTAGGGGTCGAGCGCAAGCTGCCTTTCGATTTCATGGGCAAGGTGAATTACATGCGGCGGCAAAGCAATAACGGGTTTGAATTCGTGGCGCCCAACACGCCTTTCATTCCCGGCACGTTCGCTGGCGCGCAGTTCGGATTGATGAACGGCCGCCACGACCGTTACGACGCCGTGGATGTGACGCTGCGCCGCACGTTCGCCGGCAAGTACGAATGGTTTCTCGGCTACACGCGATCGAGCTCGCGCACCAACGCGGCGCTGGATTACAGCCTGGTGAATCCGATCTTCGGCCCGCAACTCCCCGGACCTTTTTCCTGGGATGCGCCCAATCGCGTTCACATGTGGGGCTGGGCGCCGGTGCCCAATAAGTCGCTTCCCGAATTTCTCAAGTTCACGACGCGAAACACGACTCTCGCTTATCTTGTGGAATACCGCACTGGATTTCCGTTCAGCGTCGTAGATCAGCAAGGCTTCATGATCGGGTCCCCAGGCTCGCGCCGCCTCCCGGCTTACTTCAATCTCAACCTGCATGTGGAGCGTCAATTTCACGCCTTGCGCTATTTTGGGCATGGCGCGTGGGGGTCAACAACCTGACCAACAACGGTAACCCGAACGTCGTCGACAACGTGTATGGCACTCCCGCGTTCCTGACCTATGGCCGCGGGCAGACACGGGCATTCACCATGCGCTTGCGGATGCTTGGCCGCAAGTAGTTCGAATACATACATTCAATTTCTGGCACGAGGAATTTGCGCATTTGAGTTTGGCCACTCTCCTGCAACAATAGCCCCCGGAGTGACAAACCATGAAAGGTTTAGCGATCGCGGCGTCTTTGGCTTTGACTATACCGGTGTTCGGCGCCGGCAAGGCTACCGACCGGCTGGAAGATTCCGCACGTGTTTTCTCGGAAATCATGCGCACGCCCGACAAAGGAATCCCACAGGATCTCCTGGCTAAGGCGCACTGCGTCGTAATTATTCCAGGGTTGAAAAAGGCGCCTTTATCATCGGCGCCGAATATGGCCGTGGCTTTGCGGAGTGCCGTAAGCCCGATGGCGTGGGTTGGACGCGCCGTCGGCGGTTCGCATGGAAGGCGGGAGCCTCGGCTTCCAACTCGGCGGATCCGACACGGATATGGTGCTGCTGGTGATGAATCGCCATGGCATGACCAAACTGACGGAAGATAAGTTCACGCTAGGCGCGGACGCTTCGGTGGCCGCCGGACCCGTGGGCCGTACTGCCAATGCCGCCACTGATGCGGAAATGACCGCGGAAATTCTAGCTTGGTCGCGGGCCAAGGGACTGTTCGCGGGCATTTCGGTAAAGGGCGCGACGCTGCGTCCGGGCAACGATTGGAACGAGGAACTGTACGGCCGAAAGATCGCGGCCGCGACATTCTGCTCAGCGGAGAAGTGCGGCCGCCTGCCGAAGCGATGCCTCTGATTCACGAACTAGATCGCTACTCTCCGACTCCAATGCGGAACTCGACTGGTATTCGGTTCGGTATCCAGATTGCCGACCGCGCGAAGTGGCCAGCGCCGAGTAGAGAGATAATGATTTTTCAATGGCCGCTCCGCCGATCATGCCGTCTCTTCTTCATCTGGCGGCGCGGCCTTTTTCTTTCTATCCCGCCATTGCGGGCGTCGCGCACAATGAGTGGCTCTTGCGCAAAGCCACATGGCAGGATTGGGTGGTGGTCAACAGCCGCACGCATGAGGAGATATCGATCCCGACGGCGGTTTGTGGGCGACGTTTCCAGCACGGATCACCCAGTTTTAATCGTTGGCTTGTTACGCGAATTACAGTGTAGAAATGGCGTGGCTCTGCCGCACGAAGGGCGGGTAATTGAGATGCCGGTGGCAGCGGATGGGGAAAACGACCCGCGTCCACTGCCTCCGCAGTGCGGGGGCCGGCGCCAGTTATCGGCATCCGCTTGGAGCCGCGGCGGCCGAATCGGCGTCTTCAGTTGGTAGGCGCGGCGCGTCGCGATTGCGATTTTCCTTTACGTCGCAACCGCGAATTTGATCCGCACGGCCGTGGCTCGCCGCAACGCAGCGATCCGGCGAGAAACACAGCGCGGCCTCGTCCGGGTCCGCGCGTCTCGCGGACTTTAGTAGACTCAAGAGTCGTGAAGATTCTGGGTCCCCTTCTCTGGCTCGCGGTCGCCGGCGTTGCAGCATTCTGTCTTGGCGGAATCGCGCTCAATCGCGGCGAGCATATCAACAGCTTCTGGCTGGTGCTGGCCGCGGCCTGCACCTACGCCGATCGGTTATCGCTTTTACGCCAAGTTCATCGCCGCGCGCGTGATGGCGCTCGACGACAAGCGCGCCACGCCCGCCGAGCGCCTGCGCAACGGCCACGATTTCGAGCCCACCAATAAGTGGATCGTCTTCGGCCACCACTTCGCCGCCATCGCCGGGCCCGGGTCCGCTGGTGGGGCCGGTGCTGGCGGCGCAGTTCGGCTATCTGCCGGGAACGCTGTGGATCATCATCGGCGCGGTGCTGGGCGGCGCGGTGCAGGATTTCGTGATTCTGTTCGCTTCGATGCGGCGCGACGGCAAATCGCTGGGCCAGATGGCGCGCGAGGAGATCGGCAAGGTGGGCGGCTTCACGGCGCTGCTCACCGTGCTGCTGATCATGATCATCCTGCTGGCGGTGGTGGCGCTGGTGGTGGTGAACGCGCTGAAGGGCAGCCCCTGGGGAACGTTCACGATCGCCGCCACCATGCCGATCGCGCTGTTCATGGGGCTCTATCTGCGCTACTGGCGGCCGGGCAAGGTGCTGGAGTGCTCGGCCATCGGCTTCGTGCTGGTGATGGCGAGCATCTTCGGCGGGCAGTGCGGTTTCGCAATCGCCGATCGCTGGCGCCGGTGTTCACGCTGTCGCGCGATGGCGCTGGCGATCGCGATCATCGTCTACGGATTCCTGGCGAGCGCGCTGCCGGTGTGGCTGCTGCTCGCGCCGCGCGATTACCTGAGCACGTTCGTGAAGCTGGGCGTGGTGCTGCTGCTGGGCGTCGGGCATTCTGTTCGTGCGGCCGGAGCTGCAGCTGCCCGCGCTTCACGCGCTTCGTCGACGGCACCGGGCCCGATCTTCGCCGGCAAGATCTTTCCGTTCTGCTTCATCACCATCGCCTGCGGCGCGATCTCCGGATTCCACTCGCTGATCTCGTCGGGCACCACGCCCGAAGATGATCGCGCAGGGAATCGCACGCGCTGGCCGGTGGGCTACGGCTCCATGCTGCTCGAAAGCTTCGTCGCCATCATGGCGATGATCGCGGCGTGCGTGCTGCAGCCGGGCGTCTACTTCGCGGTGAATTCGCCGGCGGGCGTCGTGGGCACGACGCCGGCGGCGGCGGTGGCCACGATCTCGCAACTGGGGCTTTCCGGTGACGGCCGCGCGAGATGACGGACGCTGGCGCAGGACGTCGGCGAGCAGACGCTGTTCTACCGCACCGGCGGCGCGCCTTCGCTGGCGCTGGGCATGGCGCACATTTTCGCGCGCAGCGGCGGCGGGCGCGCGGTGATCGGCTTCTGGTATCACTTCGCCATCATGTTCGAGGCGCTGTTCATCCTGACGATCATCGACGCCGGCACGCGCGTGGGCCGCTTCATGCTGCAGGATCTGCTGGGCCACGTCTCGAGCCGCTGGGGCGGACGAGTTGGATGCCGGGCGTGATGCTGACCAGCGCGGTGGTGGTGGCGGCCTGGGGCTATTTTCTGATTCAGGGCGTGCGCGATCCGCTGGGCGGCATCAATTCGCTGTGGCCGCTGTTCGGCATCGCGAACCAGTTGCTGGCGGCGATCGCGCTGTGCGTGGCGCACCACGATTCTGGTCAAGATGCACGGCGCGCGATACATGTGGATCACGTGCGTGCCGCTGGCGTGGCTGGTGATGGTGTACGTTCACGGCGGCATGGCAGAAGATCTTCTCGCCGCTTCCGGCGATCGGGTTTCTGGCGCAGGCGGATCAGCTGGCAGCGGGCCCGCAGAGCCGCGGCCACCGCGACGCTGATCTTCAACGCGCGGCTGGATGCGGCATTGTGCGGGCTGTTGATGGTGCTGGTGGCGGTGATTCTGGTCGATTCGCTACGCGTGTGGTACGGGATTTTGCAGGGAACGCGCGAGGCGCGCATCGGTGAAGCGCCGTTCGTGGCGTCGCAATTGCGCGTGGAGGAGCTGTGAACCGGGCAATGAGCCGATTGCGAAGCTTCGCAGGTCTGATTCTAGCTCTGCTGCGGGAAATCGGCGACGAAAACGCTTATAGGCGGCATCTGGCGGCGCATGGATGCGAGCATTCAGGCGCGGAATGGCGGCGTTTTTCGGAAGAGCGTATGGCGGCTAAGTACGCACGGGCCAAATGTTGTTAGTTCAGCCTGCCGCCGCGTACACCCGTTCGAAGAAGCTATCCGTCATACCCGCAATGTAGTCGCAGATCACACGATGCAGCGGCTCCTGCTCAGCCTGTGCGCGATACGCCTCGGGCAACCGATCGGGAAAATCGAGAAAGAAGCGAAACAATTCACCGATACGCTGCATGGAACGCGCGCGGTCCTGACTGAGTTCGGGAGCGGTGTAGAGTTTCGTATAAAGGAACTGCTTCAATTCGCGGCTTGTCTTCGCGGTATCCGGTGTGAACGCAGCCAGACGACTCGCAAGCCCCCGCACCTCATCGGCGTCCTTCACTCCCGCCGCATTCGCCGCCTCTACGACGCCTTCGATCAATCCCGAGACTAGCGCGTCAATCAGTTGCCGCAGCCCTTCGTTGAAGCGCTCGCGCGCCGTGGCGCCGGGATACTGCGTCTCCACCGCCTCGAAGATCGAAGCGTACCGGGGAACGAATTCGGCGATTTCAGCCGCTTCGAACATTCCGGCCGAGTAGCCGTCGTCGAGGTCGGCCGTGTTGTACGCCACCTCGTCGGCGAGGTCGATCAATTGCGCCTCTAACGTTGGACGCATTTCCGGCAGATACTCGGCTGGTGCTTCGTCGCTCGAATGCTTGACGATGCCTTCACGCACCTCGAACGTCAGGTTAAGTCCGGGAAACCGCGCATAGCGCTGCTCGAAATTCTCCACGATGCGCAGCGCGTGCAGGTTATGGTCGAACCGCTCGCCGAATCGCCGCATCTCGCTGTCGAGCGCCTCTTCGCCCGCGTGTGCGAATGGCGGATGCCCAATATCGTGCGCCAGCGCCAGCGCTTCCGTCAGGTATTCGTCGAGTTGGAGGACGTTTGCTACCGTGCGCGCGACCTGCGCTACTTCAATGGTGTGCGTTAACCGGTTACGGAAGTGGTCGGAAAGACTCGGGGTGAAGACTTGCGTCTTGGCTTCCAGACGCCGGAACGCGCGCGAATGAATTACGCGGTCACGATCACGCTGAAAACAATTCCGATAAGGATGTTCCGGTTCCGGATACCGCCGCCCCCGGCTTCGACTGGCCGGGAACCGCAGTTTTGAAAGCATCGGGCGCTAATTCTGCAATTCGCCGAGCATGGTGATCGCTACCTGGCCTACGCCTGGCTTCGACCTCAGCGGCTCCAGCAGTTTCTTCGCCTCCGCCGTGTTCTTCACCGCGGTGTAATGCTTGGCGAGCGTGATGGTAGCCATGTCCGTGGAAACGAAAGCCGTTGGATGCGCCATCAAATCGTGCAGGATTGCTTCACCCTGTTGGTTGCGGCCGTCGGAAAAGTAAATCTGCGCCAAGGCGATCTTCGCCAGTGAGGCATAACCGGCGTCGGCATGCTGCGCCACGTCCTTAAAGCTCTTCTCCGCCTGCGCCATGTTGCCCTGGTCGGCCTGTATCGATGCCAAGTAGTAAGATGCGATCTGGCCCTCGGAGCTCCCCGAATATTTGTTCTTCAAATCGCCGAACACCTTGGTCGCTTCTGCGTCCTTAGCTTCCTGCGTCGGGAATGACATACCGCCGGATCCGGATTGCCCAACCGGGGCCTCCTGGACTTCAATCGCGTGGGCCAGTGCCTGCTCGCGCACCGCGTGCTGGCTGCGCGCATAAATGGTGTAACCTACGATCAGCGCTACTACCACAGCGGCGATTCCGCCATAGCGGATAATCTCCTGACGGTGTTCTTCAAACAGCGATACTGTATGTTCGACTTCCAGGGCGAACTTGTCTGTCTTAAGCTCTTTTCGGGTGATTCTCGACACGGAAACCTCAGGTAAACTTGGAAACTTCTATCGTATCATGACAGAAGACCCCTCGCCTATGTTCCTTAAAATCCTAGCCCATCCGGTTTTTCCACAGCTCAACTTCCACATGCCCATGATTGTGGATCTTTCGCATCCGCTTATCATGCTGCAAGGCGAAAACGGCAGTGGCAAATCCACCCTCCTGCATTCGATCTATTTCGCTCTGCGTGGGGAAAAGACCGAAGGCTACATCTATCGCCTGGAGCCCGGCAGCGTCAAGATCGGCGATTCCTACCTCTTCGACGCCGAGCAGCATAACCCGCGCCAGCAGCTAGAACTCTTCAAGGACCAGCCTGAGATGCTCGAGTTCCTGCACATGGCCAGCCATGGCCAAGTGATGCTCTCGCTGTTCAAAGAGAGTTTTCCCAAGCTGCCCGAAGGAACCACGCTCCTGCTCGACGAGCCAGAGATGGCGCTTTCCGTTTCCAACCAGCGGCGGATTTTGAAAATGCTGATGGAACTCGTGGACCAAAAGCATTTCCGTATCATCTGCGCCACTCATTCACCGGTACTGATCGAGGCAAGCGAAACCTACGTCATCGATCTCGACCGTCATATCAACAAGAACGTCGTCTCGACCGATTTGGGCGTCCAAGGCGCCAGCACAATTAACTGACATGACCTGCTGCCCCGAATTCGAACGATTGACGGACCGCGATCTGGCGCGCCACGCGCAGCCGCATCAACTCTCGAATGGAACCATCGTCACGGAGATCGACACGGAATATTTTTTAGTATTCGGCGACGACCGGCATCAGTTCGTTGGCGTGAACTATTGCCCGTTCTGCGGAAGGGCGTTGTCGCGCCAGTTGTGGAATCAAGAGAAGAAGAAGTAAGCTGCGCGGGCGTAGCAACCCGCGCCTTCGGCGCGCCGACAGGCCAGGAGGCCTATCGTACTAACTTCTTCAGGTTCTGGCCGCAGATCACGCTTCCCGCGAGCTTATCGCCACCGGGGCCCGGCCAATGCGTCTCCAGGCTGATCCAGCCGGCGTAACCGTCACGCGCTAGCGATCCGATCTGTTCCTGCCAGGGAATCGCGCCCTTCCCAAGTTCGAGCCACGTGGCTTTATGGTTCTCCACTGTGCAGTCCTTGGCATGCACGTGCGCGATGCGCTCGATGGACAGCTTCGCGTATCCCTCCATCGGGCTCTCGCCCGCCACCAGCGTATTCGCCGGATCCCATACTACTTTCAGATTCGGATGATTGACCGCAGCGAGGACGCGCGCGGTCTCTGCTCCGGTGCCGATATTACAGGCGTGCTCGTTCTCGATGCCGATGATCACGCCATGTTCGGCGCCCTGCTCGGCGAGCCTGGAGAGAGCTTCGACGATGCGTGTGAAGCATGCTTCCGGTTCGACCGTGCGCCAATACGAGAACACGCGGATGATGCCCGCGCGCGTGCGTTCGGCAATCTCGAAAGCGCGCGCCGCTAGCCGCGCCTGATCGGCAAACGTATGCTTGGCCGCGAAGGAATCCTGCTGGAACCGCTCGTCTACAGACGGCGCATCGGGCAGCACGCACTTGAGCAGCGGCGATGCGATCGATAGAATCTCAACGCCCCGCCGCTGCGCGATTGCGATCACCCGCTCCAGTTCTTCATCCGAAAGATCGATGATGTTCTTACCCCAGAGCATCCGTAGTTCGGCTCCCGTCATCCCCACGGATGTCATCGAGGCAATCGCGTCTTCGAAATCGGGCGTAAACTCGTCGGTAATGGCGGCAATGCGAAAGCGATCGGGCATGGACCTCCCATTATAAGAGGCGGCCCGCGCCGCAATCCGATGCGACAATATGCCCATGCCCTCCGTCGCCGCCTCCGTCGCCAAGGTTCCGCGCTCGCGCATCCGCGAACTGGCCGAGATTGCCATGTCCATGGATGGCGTACTGCGTCTCTATTTCGGCGAATCCAACCTGCCCACGCCCGATTACATCAAGCAAGCGGCCATCCGCGCCATGAACGAGGGCTTCACGTTCTACACAGAGAACGCGGGCCTGCCCTCGACGCGCCGCGCGATTGCGGCCCACTATCGAAAGCTGCAGGGCGTCGAGCTAGACCCGGCCACCGAAATCGTCGTCACCGCTTCCGGGGTACAAGCGCTGAACCTGGGCATTCGTTGCGTGCTTGACCCCGGCGACGAAGTCATCGCACTTACGCCCGCCTGGCCCAACGGCAGCGCCAACGCGATGCTTGCCAATGCCGTGGTGCATGAAATTCCGCATCCTCTTTGCGGTGACCGCTACCGTGTCGATTTCGATGCGATGGAGCGCACGATAACGCCACGCACGCGGCTTTTGATTTACACGTCGCCTTCGAATCCGCTCGGATGGGTGGCGACCGAAGAGGAGCAGCAGGGTTTGCTCGATTTCGCGCGCCGCCACGATCTATGGCTGCTCGCCGATGAAGTTTACGACCGTCTGTACTACTCCGGCTCGCATTTGGGCGAACCCGTGCCCTCGATTCTCCGCAAGGCTTCGCGCGACGATTCAGTGATGGTGGTGCATTCCTTTTCGAAGAGCTATTGCATGACCGGATGGCGCCTTGGCTACCTGATCGCGCGCGGCGATTTGGCCGCCAAGACGACCCAGACCAATGAATTCGTCGTCTCGCACGCGCCCAGCTTTACGCAAAAGGCCGGCGAAACTGCGCTTGCCGAAGGCGAAGGCGAACTATTGCGCATGCTCGAACGCCTGAAGGAAAATCGTGAACTTTGTCTCGAAGCGCTTGCCGGAATCGGCGGAGTGACCGTGCCCAAGCCCGACGGCGCATTCTACGTTTTCCCGCGCATCGAGGGTCTCACCGATTCGTTCGCCTTCTGCCGCCGCCTGCTGGAAGAAACGCGCGTCGGTCTCGCCCCGGGCGTCGCATTCGGCGCGGGCGGCGAGGGCTCCGTACGGATATGCTATGCTGCTGAACGCTCGATCCTGGAGCCGGCGCTCGAACGTATTGCCAGGTTTCTGCGGGCTGGAGCTTAAATGATGCGCGGATTCAAGCAGTTCATTATGCGAGGCAACGTCCTCGATTTGGCGGTCGCTGTTGTCATCGGCGCCGCCTTCGGGGCGGTCGTGACCGCACTGGTCAAAGACCTGATCACGCCGCTGATCGCCGCGCTAGTCGGCAAACCGGATTTTTCCAGCCTCGGCTTTACGGTCAATGGCAGCCACTTTCCGGTGGGCGATTTCGTCAATGCGCTGATCAGCTTCCTGCTCGTCAGCGCGGCCGTGTATTTCGTGGTGGTTCTTCCGGTAAACACGCTGATGGCGCGCATGCGCCGGGGAGAAGCCAGCCCTGACCCAACTACGAAGAAATGTCCCGAGTGCCTAAGCGAGATCCCCATCGCCGCGCGGCGCTGCGCCTTTTGTACCAGCGTTATCGAGCTACGATAAGCTAGTGTCAACGCGCCTATACGATTTGGAACCAGGTGCGGACTGCCCTGAGGTAGTCCGCATGATCGTCGAGATCCCGAAGAACTCCAGCAATAAGTACGAGTACGATGGCGACCTGAATCTCTTTCGCCTCGACCGCGCCCTATATTCGCCCCTCCACTATCCCGGAGACTACGGCTTTATCCCAGGCACCCTTGCGCAGGATGGCGACCCGCTCGACGTGCTCACCATCGTGGACGATGCCAGCTTCACCGGCGTGCTGATGATGGTGCGCCCGGTCGGCATGCTGGATATGGTGGATGAAAACGAACCCGACCAGAAGATTCTGGCCGTGCCCAACCGCAACCCGCGCTTCGACCCAATCCACACCATCGATCAGGTCTACCCCCACAAACTGCGCGAGATCGAGCATTTTTTCACGATCTATAAGGAGCTTGAAGGAAAGAAGACCCGCATGCTGGGGTGGCGTGGGCCGCGTGAGGCCCGCGAGTGCATCCGTCAAACACGAGACGCTTATTTAGAGGTGCATCCGGAGAAGAAGGAAGCGTAATCCCTTCGCCCCGTCGTCCGGGTCGGCCTCGTTAGCGTGACGTCTCGTCCGTCATGAATGTTCGGCGGGAACGCCCCGGGCAGTCAATGACCGCAAACGGTTTCGCTGGCGAGGAAATAGCAGCAGAAGCCCCCGCTATTTGCTCTCTTTAAACCGCATCACGATCCGGTTGCTCTTGCCGCCGTAATCGAGCTGTAAGTCCTTCAGCTTGACCTTTTCGAATGCGAAGTAGAGCAGGCCCGAATCGGGCTTATCCGTACTCTTCTCGGCCAGTTGTTTCTCGTTGAGCAACTTCTCAAGCGCTGTGTCTTTCGGATCGTCGGCGTTCTCCATCTTGGCGGAGACATTCCGGTTGGCGCCGCTGTCGTTGCCGGGCGAACTGCCGCCCGCGCCTATTCCGATTCCGCTGAACGTAGGGCGGCGGGAACCTTTCTTGCTGGTGTCGTCGTCGCGATCCCCGGCGCGCTTGATCACCAGCGCAGCTTTGCCTGCAATCTGGCTCGGCGCGAAGGGCGTCGATTTCTCGACTGTCTCGAGATCGCGAAGCATGAAATCGTCTCGCGCCACGGTGACCTCTTTGCCGTATTTGGGTTCCACCTTGACATCGGCCACCACAAAATGGCCCCCGAGATCGTTGCCGATTAGTTCCTTTACATCGTCGGGGGAAATATAGAGGGTTACGGTGACGATGAGGTCTTCGTTTTCACCTCGTGTCACGCCGACAGTCTTCTTACCGGCCGGCCACGCGATGATCCCCGTCAAAAAAATAAAGGTTGCCGCGCGAAAAAACATGAGAATTTCTCTGCCCCGATTATACTTCCCTATTGTGGCGCGGCCTTCCATACGGCCGCTGTTACAATGGGACTTCATACAAACATGAGGGCGCGGGGCGCGGCCAAACGCGCGGGGCATGCCTTCCGGGGAGCAACAATATATGGACGAAAAAGAGCGCTCGCGCGCTTTAGACCTAGCTCTGGGCCAGATCGAGAAGCAGTTCGGCAAGGGATCGATCCTGCGTCTGGGATCGAAGGACGCCATCGTTCCGGTTTCGGTGATCTCGACCGGCTCGATTTCCCTCGACGCCGCTCTGGGCGTGGGCGGCTTCCCGCGCGGCCGCATCAACGAGATCTTCGGACCGGAATCGTCCGGCAAAACCACCATCGCGCTGCAGGTCGTCGCCGAAGCGCAGAAGACGCGGCGGCATCGCGGCCTTCATCGACGTGGAACACGCGCTCGATCCCGTCTATGCGCGGAAACTGGGCGTGGATGTCGACAATCTGCTGGTTTCGCAGCCCGATTACGGCGAGCAGGCGCTCGAAATCACCGCGCACCTGATCGCTTCCGGGCAGATCGACGTGCTGGTGGTGGATTCCGTGGCGGCGCTGGTTCCTAAGGCCGAACTCGAAGGCGAAATGGGCGATAGCCACATGGGCGTGCAGGCGCGTCTGATGTCGCAGGCGCTGCGCAAGCTCACGGGGTCGGTGAACAAATCGCGCACGTGCCTGATCTTCATCAACCAGATTCGCGAAAAGATCGGCGTGATGTTCGGCAACCCGGAGACCACCACCGGCGGCCGCGCGCTGAAGTTCTACTCCTCGGTGCGCCTGGATATCCGGCGCATCGCGGCCATCAAGGATGGCGAAGCCGTGGTCGGCAACCGCACCAAGGTGAAGGTGGTGAAGAACAAGGTGGCGTCGCCGTTCCGCGAGGCCGAGTTCGACATCATCTACGGCGAAGGCGTCTCGAAGGAAGGCGATCTGCTCGATCTCGGCGTGGCGCAGAACATCATCGAGAAGAGCGGCTCCTGGTTCAGCTACAAGGGCGACCGCATCGGCCAGGGCCGCGAAAACGCGCGCCAGTTCCTGAAGGACAACCCGGACATCCGCCAAACGATCGATACCGAATTGCGCAAAGCGCTGGGGCTGATCAAGCTCGAGGCGGCGCCCGAACCGGCCGCGGTAGCCGAGGCGCCAATAGCGAGACCGGCTGCGGCCCGCAGATAAGGCCTGTTAACCGCAGAGGCGCTGAGGCGTAGAGACACACTCTGGGTCTTATTCTTCGCGCCTCTGCGTCTCTGCGGTGAGTTATGAAGCCTCATGACCGAACGCGAGCGCCAGCGCGCCATCCAACTCAAGCTGGCGCGCTTGGATGCGAGGCACGTCAGTCGCATCCTCACCGGTTTCGCCTCGCTCGACCAGCCCTCGACGGTGGATTGCCGCGCGGCCTCATCACCGAGATTGCGGGCGGTCCTTCTTGCGGCAAGACCACGCTCGCCCTATCCATGGTGGCGCACACGCAGCGAAAGCGGCTCTGCGCGCGGCGTGGATCGATGCGGAACACGTCTTCGATCCCGCCTACGCCGCGCGGTTGGGCGTTAGTCTCGAACGCGCTGCCGGTGGCGCGCCCGGATAGCGCCGAGGAATGCCTCGAGATCGCGCGCCGGCTTGCCGCATCGGGCGCAATCGATCTGCTGGTGCTCGATTCGGCCGCGGCGCTGACGCCCGCGATTGAGCTCGAGATTGGAATCGGCGAGAGCGGACCGGGCTTGCAAGGCGCGCGTTCTGGCCTCCGGATTGCGCCGTTTGGCCGTCGCGGCGGCCAGAACAGAAACGGCCATTCTTGTTTTGAATCAAATACGTAGCGGCGCGGGCGCGGAGTGCGCCGGAACCAGCGCGGGCGGGCCCGCGGTGAAACTTCATGCCGCGGTGCGGATCGCTCTGGATGCCCCTGGAATGGGCCTCGGAGCGCATTTCCGCATTCTGCAAAAGCCGGCTCGCGGCAGCCTGCTGCGCGAAGGCGGTTTGCGCTTCGAAACGGCTGGGAGACTCGTCCGGAAACCCCGTAAAATGGGGCTTTCCAGCGCCTTCGATGCAAAAAAACCTCGAAAAATCGGCCTTTTTCTGTTGCCTTCATCCAAACCTTCCCTTATGATTGAAATCGATCTAACGCGCGGTTCGACAAGGAATCGCGACGTATGTGGGGAATCAGACTTTCAAAGGAGAATTATGGCGACAACAAGAATGACCCAGACGCAACTGGTAAGATCGCTCGCGGAGCACTGCGAAGTGAACAACAAGGTGGCGCGCGCGTTCCTGGATCACCTGTCCGCCATGGCGATCGCGGAAGTGAAGAAGAACGGCGTATTCGTGCTGCCCGGCATCGGCCGGCTGGTGCGCGTGGACCGCAAGGCGCGCACGGGGCGCAACCCGGCGACCGGCGAGACCATCAAGATTCCGGCCAAGAAGGTCGTGAAGTTCCGCGTGGCGAAGGCCGCGAAGGACGCGATCGTTCCGCCGAAGAAGAAGTAGTCAGTTCCGGCTCGAGATTTGCATAAAAACAAAACCCCGCGCATGCCCATCGGGTGCGCGGGGTTTTGTTGTTTACGGGATCTTTTGAAGCCGAGACGACTAGGCCCAACTTGCGGGCTGCTCCTCGAAGCCTACGCCTGCTTCTTTTCTTCGACCTTCGTCGTTCGTCGCCTTCAAGGCTGTCTTGAAGTTGCGGATCCCTTCGCCCAGGCCCTTTCCCGAGTCGCCCACCTTCTTGCCGCCGAACAACAGCAGCGCCAATCCAGCGATGACTACCAACTCGGGAAATCCTAGGCCCAACGGACCGGCATACATGATGCCATTTGGATCCATACGGCCTCCTTACCCCTCCATTGTAGCGGATTCGAAGTGGCGCGGGGCTTTTTATAACTGACGCCGCGGATGGGACCGCGGTAGAAAGAGCGATGGCCGGGCTGGTCCGCCAGGCCGCGTTGGGTCTCCAACCGCGTTCATTTTCTGTGTTATCCTGATAGCCGTACCAAAACGAGATTAAGAGAAGACAAGGAGCATTACCCCTAGAATGGCACTGGCGATTGAAGCAAAGCGGCAGATTTTTTCCACCAATCAGCGCCACAAATCCGATACCGGGTCGCCAGAAGTACAGATTGCTCTGTTGAGCCAGCGGATCTCGATGCTGACGGAGCACTTCAAGACGCACAAAAAGGACCACGGCTCCCGCAAGGGGTTGCTGACTCTGGTCGCCAAGCGTCGCCGGCTTCTGACGTACCTGCGCGATACGGATCCCGAGCGCTACAAGGCGGTCCTGCAGCGGCTGGGCATTCGCCGCTAGTTCCATTCGACGGAGATGCGCCACGTGGTTCCGAAAGCGTCGCTTCCAAGGTCAGTTCGCATCGGCTGAGTATCGTCGCGTTGCGGCGGACCTCGCCATCCTACCTGTCAACTCCACAAGTCTCGTAGCCGATTGCTCTGGCCGGGACCGGTTCCCGGCCGAGGTTGGAGGTTTTAAAACAAAATGGTTCACACAGTTGAAATTGATCTGGGCGGCCGCAAATCACCCTCGAAACGGGCAAAATGGCCAAACAGGCGAACGGCGCGGTTGTCGTTCGTTCCGGCGATTCGGTCGTGCTGGTCACCGCCTGCATGGCCGATGAGCCCAAACCGGATGCCGGCTTTTTCCCGCTCACGGTGGATTACCGCGAATACACTTACTCCGCCGGAAAGATTCCGGGCGGCTTCATCAAACGCGAGGGACGTCCCTCGGAAAAAGAAGTTCTCACCAGCCGCCTGATCGACCGGCCCGATTCGTCCGCTGTTCCCCGAAGGGTTCCTGAACGAAACCCAGATCATCGCCATGGTGCTGTCGGCCGATCCGGAGCAGGATCCCAATTCGCTCGCGATCGTCGGCGCGGCTGCGGCGCTGGCCATTTCCGATATTCCGTTCCCCTATGTCCTGGCCGGCGTGCGCGTGGGCATGAAGGACGGCCAATACATCGCGAACCCGACTTACACCGAAGGCCGCGAATCGAAGCTGAACATCGTGGTGGCCGGCACCGAAGAAGGCATCGTGATGGTGGAGGCCGGCGCGCAGCAGGTTTCCGAAGCAGGAAGTGCTGGGCGCCATCGAATTCGGCCACGAGTGCTGCAAGAAGATCGCCGCCGGCATCCGCCAGCTGGTCGAAGCTGGCCGGCAAGACGAAGCGCGAGTTCACGCCGCCCGTGCTCGACCCGGAGATTTACGCCGCGGTGGAGAAGGCCGGCGCGAGTCGATCTGACCGACGCGCTCGAATACGCAAGAAGTACCCGAAGCTCGAAAGCTACGCGCGCGTCGCGCCGATCAAGAAGAAGGTGATCGAGGCCACGCCGGAAGAGCAGCAGCGACGAGGCGGCCAAGTGCTTCGACGCTCTCAAGGAGCGCATCTTCCGCGACGAGATGCTGAAGAAGCACCGCCGTCCCGATGGCCGCGCGTTCGACGAGATCCGCCAGATCACGATCGAGACCGGCGTGCTGCCGCGCACGCACGGCTCGGCGCTGTTCACGCGCGGCGAGACGCAGGCGCTGGTCACGGTCACGCTGGGCACCAAGGACGACGAGCAGCGCATCGAACTGCTGGAGCCGGGCGAGGCCACCAAGCGCTTCATGCTGCACTACAATTTCCCGCCGTTCAGCGTGGGCGAAGTCGGCTTCATGCGCGGCCCCGGCCGCCGCGAAATCGGCCACGGCGCGCTGGCCGAGCGTGCGCTGACCGCGCTGATTCCCGACTGAAGCAAGTTCCCCTACACCATGCGCGTGGTCAGCGACATTCTGGAATCGAACGGATCGAGCTCCATGGCCACGCGTCTGCGGCGCTTCGCTGGCGCTGATGGATGCGGGCGCGCCGCTGGCCTCGCACGTGGGCGGCGTCGCCATGGGCCTGGTGACGGAAGGCAAGGAGTACGCCATCCTGACCGACATCGCCGGCGCCGAAGATCACTACGGCGATATGGATTTCAAGGTCGCCGGCACGCGCGACGGCATCACCGGCCTGCAGATGGATATCAAGGTGCCGAACGTGACCACCGCCATCATGAAGGAAGCGCTGGAGCAGGCGCGCCGCGGCCGGCTGTTCATCCTCGACAAGATGTACGAGGCGCTGCCGGCGCCGAGCACCAACATGTCGCAGTACGCGCCGCGCATCTACACCCTGCATATTCCGACCGATAAGATCCGCGACGTCATCGGACCAGGCGGCAAGGTGATCCGCGGGATCATCGAGCAGACCGGCGTGAAGATCGACGTGGAAGACGACGGCACGATTCACGTGGCTTCGGCCGACGAAGCGTCGGCCAACAAGGCGATCCAGATCATCACCGATCTCACGGCCACGGCCGAGGTGGGCAAGACCTATCTGGGCAAGGTGGTGCGGCTGGTGGATTTCGGCGCCTTCGTCGAGATCTTCCCCGGCACCGACGGCCTGCTGCACATCAGCGAGATCGCCGAGAACCGCATCCGGGAAGTCCGCGACGAGCTGAAGGAAGGCGACCAGATCCTGGTGAAGGTGCTGGCGCTCGAAGGCAACAAAATCAAGCTGAGCCGCAAGGCGGTGCTGAAAGAACAGCGCGAGAAGCTGAAGGCGAAGTAGCCTCGGTTCTATGTGGGGGCAGCGCGGAAGCCCTGCCCCCCAACCTCACTCACTTACATTCCCCCTCCACACTTTCCTTCAGCGCGCGGGAGAACCTCGCGTCCATATAGGATTGCGTCCCAGCCGGTGCGATGGTGCGGGCCATTTCCATGAACGGGAAATAGAAACGGCCGAACCGGTCCAGAGCTTTTCTGTCGGTAGCCGCCACCGCTGCCGCAAACGTCTCTCTCAAATACTCGGGCAATAGCTCGATCCGTCCTATGAACACGCGCGCCACAGCTTCCGGTGCGGGCGCGATGTGAAGCGGCAGCACGGAATCCACCACGCTACGCGGCGTCAGATAGAAGACGCGCATGCCCTCCTCGAACCACGAATCGCGCCACGTCGCGACCATGGCGGCCGCCTCCTTAGGAAATAATCCGGCTGCGATCAACGCCTGCGCCAGTTCCCGTTGCACGTTTGCCGCATCGCTCGAAAGCTCTGGCATCGCGATGGTCTGCCCAGCCTGAACGTCGCGCACGATGCGATAACCCACCTTCCCGCCGCGATTTTCGAATAACATCGCGAAAGACACCGGCCCGGATTTGGGCCGAATCTCCAGGCGTCCATCGCGCGCGAACTCGGCTGACAGCGGGCTGGGGAAGTTCGCAAGACCACGGTAGAAGAGCATCTTCTCCGCTTCGCCTGCCGCACGCAGCGGGACCGCGTCGGTCTCACGCGCGGCGAAATAACGATCGGAAGGCTTCGTCATCGGCAGATCGGGCGTCGCGCCAGGGGTTAGTTCGAGGTTCCATTCGATAGTCCCGCCCGAGCGGCCGGTGTTCGGCTTCGCAGCGGCTTGCGGATACCACTCGGTGATTGTGCCAGAAGGCAAATCGGCGCGCAGCGACACCGCTGCCTTCCTCTGGGTGTAGAAGTACACCACCGGAGTCTCCATGCGTTCCAGGGCAGACGAGGCTTTGGGGTTTAGGCCCAGGCGGTGGACAAAGCACGGAAGGTCGGATGCGCCAGTCAAAGGCATCCAATTGAGAGCCTCCCCATGAACCCCGGCGACCGAGGTAAACGTGCCCCATTCGTGGGCCACCAGGCCTTGATTCGGCGGAAGGGTGTCCGCGCCAAAGATCGGGGCGGCCAATAGAACGGCGAGAGCGGTGCGAAATTGCGTCATAATGCGATGCTCCTGACGCGAGACTAGACGGAGTTTCGCGACGCCCTGTTAACCGGCAAAAACGGTTCAGTCGATCGCAAAACAGAACGCCTTGGTTGTACCCTCCAGGCTCAACATATATTCACCGTTGTCGAGCGAATCGCCAACCTCGAGCTTGAATACGCCATTGGCCACGCGCGTCACGATCACGTGTATCGGCTCGGCATTCTTCATTCCCATCGCGCTGATCTCACGATGTCCATCGACCGCCTGAAGCCGATACATTTGCAATTTCAGCGGATCGAGTTTCTCCGTCTTCAGCAGGAAGACCGGGAGTTCGAGCGGGGTCTTCGAAGGCGAACCATCGCCTGCGATCACGTAGACCGTATCGTCTTTTCGCTTTTCCTCCTTAACTTCGACTGCTTCCGCGGGCACCAAATTACTGGCGTGTTTGAGAAACGGCAGGTCGGGCGAGGGCGGGATAGGGCCGGAGTACTTTGGCGCCTGCGCGATCGCGGCGGTCAACGCAATAAGCGGCAAGATCCAGCGGGTCAAGCGGCTTCACCTCAGGCGGATTGCTCTACGTAAAAACTTAACGCGTTATCCCCCTGCCGCACAAGCCGGCTGCGGTGGAGTCGGCCGTAAGATTCCGCCAGCGCCAACCGCACCGCGTGCTGAACCACGGTCAACTGCGGCGGCGCGTCGCCAAGAGCATCGAGAGCGGCGCTGTATTCGCGCTCCAGTTCGTATGGTGGATCGAGAAAGACGATGGCGGATGCATGTTGCGTCAAACTGGCAAGCGCGCCGCCGGGCACGACGGTAGCGCGCGCTTCCAAACCGAGCGAAGCCAGGTTTTCGCGGATCGCATCGAGCGCCGCCCGATTGCGCTCCAGAAAATAAGCATGCGACGCCCCGCGGCTAAGCGCTTCGATGCCGACTGCGCCGGTGCCTGCGTAAGCGTCGACAAACGTCGTCCCCTCGACGCGGGGTCCGAGGATATCGAACAGGGTTTCGCGCAAACGATCGGACGTCGGCCGAGTGGCGGCGCCGGGGATGCTTTTCAAGCGGCGGGAACGAAACTCTCCGGCGATTACACGCATTCACGCAGCGTCGCTGACCGGCAGATCGACAAACCGCTCACGGCTCATTTCCGCGCCATAAGCGATCATCGCCAGAATATCTTCGGGCTTCAGGTACGGATAATCTGAAAGGATCTCCCCTATTGAAACGCCTGAAGCCAACATGTCGAGTACCAGGGAGGCCCAGATTCGAGTGCCCCGAATGCATGGCTTCCCAAAACAGATGTTGGGGTCGACGGACATCCTAGCCAGCAAGGGATTCATGAGTTTACTCTTCAATCGTAAAACGGAACGCGTGCTCCGTTCCGTCGAGCCGCATTACCCCACCGTCACCAGCCCATATTGCCGTTGCCAATGGTCGCGGATGTATGCCACCGCCCGCCGCAGGTCCTCCTCCGATGGCGGCTTCGCGATGAAATCTACGGCTTCGCGTCGGGCGACCTCCAGAATCTCCGTATCACGCAGGATATTCGCGATGCGCAGCGACGGAATGCCCGATTGCTTCGTGCCGAAGAACTCGCCGGGGCCGCGCAGCTTCAAATCCATTTCCGAAATATAGAATCCATCGGTCGATTCCACCAGCGTGCGGATGCGTTCCCGCGCCGTGTCATTCATCTTCTCCGTCACCAGCACGCAATAGCTCTGCGCGGCTCCGCGGCCGACGCGCCCGCGCAACTGGTGCAACTGCGCGAGGCCGAAGCGTTCGGCCTGCTCGACCACCATGACGGTGGCGTTAGGCACATCCACGCCGACTTCGATCACCGTGGTCGAAACCAGAATCTGTGTTCGCCCTTCTTTGAAGCGCTGCATCGCCGCTTCTTTTTCCTCCGAACCCAGGCGCCCATGCATCAGCCCGACGCTCAGGGTACGGGAAGACCTCGCGCGAAAGATGCTCGTACTCTGCTGCGCCGCCTTCATGGCCTGCGTCTCCGATTCTTCGATCACCGGATACACCACGTACGCCTGCCGCCCTTCATCCACCTGCTTCTTAACAAAGCTGTAGACCTGCTCGATGCGGTCGATCGGTGGCGTGCTTGGTCACGATCGGTTTGCGTCCGGGCGGCAATTGGTCGATCACGGAAACGTCGAGATCGCCGTAAAGCGTCATCGCGAGCGTGCGCGGAATCGGCGTCGCCGTCATCACCAGCACGTCGGGATGAACGCCCTTCTGCACCAGTCCGAGTCGCTGCATCACGCCGAAGCGGTGTTGCTCGTCGATGATCGCGAGGCCGAGCTTGTGGAACTCGACATCTTTCTCGAGCAGCGCATGCGTGCCGACCGCCACGTGCGCCAATCCCTCGGCGACGCAGCTTCTTGAGCTGCGCCTTCTCGCGGCTGGTGGCCGAACCGGTTAGCAGCACGGTCACGTAGCCCAATTTCGAAAGGATCTGCCGGAAGTAAATGCCGTGTTGCGCCGCCAGAATTTCTGTGGGCGCCAGCACCGCCACCTGATATCCGTTCTCGATTGCGATCACCGCCGCCTCCGCTGCCACGATGGTCTTGCCGCTTCCCACGTCGCCTTGCAGCAGGCGGTTCATGGGGCGAGGCTCCTTCATGTCGTCGGCGATCTCCTGGATCACCCGCTTCTGCGCATCCGTCGGCTTGAACGGCAGCATCGCCTTGATCTGTTCGCGCACGCGCGCCGTAAGCTCGAAGCCGATTCCCGGCAGAGTGCGCGCCTTGACTTCGCTTGAGCGCCACGCCGCATTCAAGCCAGAAGAACTCTTCGAAGATCAGCCGGAACTGCGCCGGCGAGCGGAAGGCGTTCAGCAGCCGCAGATCGCAATCGGCTGGAGGGAAGTGGGTCTCGCGCAACGCGGTCCAGCGGTCGGGCATTTTTAGCCGCTGGCGCAGAAATTCGGGTAGCGGGTCTTCCACCGGCGCGAGTTCGGCGAAAATACGATGCGTCAGCGTGCGCAGCAGCCGCGTCGTGAGCTTAGCTATCGCCTCATAAATCGGAACCACCCGCCCCACATGCAGCGCCGCTTCGCCGTCCTCATCGTCGTCCGCAAGAATCTCGAACTCCGGATGCAGCATCTGCAGCTCGCCGGTATAGCTGTCGAACTCGACCTTGCCGAACAAAGCCGCCTTCACGCCTTCGCCCAACACGTTCGCCAGATAGCCGCCGTGAAACCATTTGCCGACCAGTATCGATCGCGACGCATCGCTGAAACGCGCTTCAAACATGCCGAGATTGCGGCGCTTGAATCCCGAAAGCTTCGCTGACCGGACGTCCGCAATCACGGTCGCCATCTCCCCCGGCGCAAGCTGGGCGATGGTCTTCATGTTGCTTCGGTCTTCGTAGCGGAACGGCACGTAGGCTAGCAGATCCTCTACGGTGAGGAGCCCCTTGGCCTCAAACATGGCGGCGCGCGCGGGGCCGATGCCTTTGATGTAGGTTAGGGGTGTCTGCAGATCCATGCGAGAGCCGGGGGTAGTACCTACGTTAGAATAACGCCATGGACGAAGTCCGCGTCGGCATTATCGGTCTCGGAAACGTGGGCTCCGGCACCCTGTCGATCCTCGCCGAAAACGGCGATCAGATCGCTCTAAAGCTTGGGTTCCGTCTCAAGGTCGTTGCGGTGTGCAGCCGGTCGGTGCAATCGAAGCAGCTTCCCGCCGCAGCTCAACGGAGTTTTCAAGACCGCCGATTGGCGCGAAGTGGTCACGCATCCCGATGTGCAGATCGTCGCGGAACTGGTTGGGCGGCACAGGCGTGGCCTCGGAGATCGTCGAAGCCGCCATTCAAAACCGCAAATCCGTAGTCACCGCCAACAAGGAACTGATGGCCGCCTGCGGCCCGGAGATCTGGGACCGCGCCATCCGCGCCGGCATCAATCTCGCGATGGAAGCCAGCGTGTGCGGCGGCATTCCCATTCATGCCGTGCTGCGCGAAGGCATTTCCGGCGACAACGTGACCGCGCTCTACGGCATCCTCAACGGCACCTGCAACTACATCCTTACGGAGATGGAAAAGCGCGGCGTGCCGCTCGCTGCCGTGCTCGGCAGAAGCGCAGGCGCTGGGCTATGCCGAGGCCGACCCCAGCGCCGATATCGATGGCTACGACGCCCGCTCGAAGCTGGTGCTGCTGGCGGCGCTGGCGTTCGGCGAGAAGATCACCCCGTCCGATATTTTCCTGGAAGGCATCCGCCGCATCACGCCCGTCGATTTCCGCTACGCTGCGCAGTTGAAGCACACCATCCGCCTGATCTGCGGCGCGCGCAAGATTCCCGAAGGGCTGGTGCTCTACGTGCGCCCTGCGCTGATTCCCACTTCGACCATTCTGGCCGGCGTGCAGGGCGCGTACAACGCCGTCTGGGTGCGCGGCGAATACGGCGAGGACACGTTCTATTACGGATGGGGCGCGGGCGCGCGGCCCACTGGCGTCGCTGTGGTCAGCGATCTGATGCGCGTGGCGCGCGAGATCCGCAGCGGCAGTCCCGAGCGCGTCTCGCCGTTCGCCCACGAGCGCCTGGGCGAGAACATGCCGGTTTCGGTGATGTTCCAGAAGCGCGCCTACTATCTGCGCTTCCGCGTGGACGACCGGCCGGGAATCATCGCCACCCTGGCTGGCATCCTGATGCGCAAAAACATCGGCGTGGAGGCGGTTTTGCAGGAGCCCTGCGATACCCGGCACGACCTGCCGTTCGTCATCATCGCCGAGCCCACTTACGAGCATTCCATGCGCGAGGCGATTGAGGAGATGTCCCAGCTCGAGTTCATGCGGGAATCGCCGCTCGCGCTTCCGATGGAAACGTCTTTATGAGTCGTGGGGGATCCGTTGCTCTTTGGGCTCTTGCCGCCGCAGCAGCGCAGACCCCGACCCCCGCGCCCCTCCCGAACGATTCCTTGCAACGTCCCGGCGTCCTGATCCGCGAAATGAAACTGGAGCCGGGCATGACTGTAGCCGACATTGGCACGGGTATCGGCAATATGCTGCCGCTTGCTGAGCCGCCGCGTGGGTCCGACGGGACGCGTACTCGCCGAGGATACCGAAGATGAATTGCTGGCCGCGGCGAAAGGGTCCGCGCAGAACCAGAACCTCGAAAACGTGACCTTCATCAAAGGTACGAATACGGACCCCAAGCTTCCAGAGAGCCAGGTGGACGTCGTCTTCGCATTCGACGTTTACCACCACTTCAGCAGCCCGGAAAAAATGCTCGCCGCCTTCTATAAAGCTTTGCGTCCGGATGGCAGATTGGTCATCGTGGAATATTACAAGCGGGAATCGGCCATGCCGGATGGAAAGGCGCTGACGCGCATCCGGCTCGACCTGCCGGAAATGATCAAGGAACTCGAAGCCAACCGCTTCCATTTGATCGAGGAAAAAGAGTACGCCAAGAATATGCAGTACATGCTGATTCTGGAAAAGAGTTGAAAACGAAATGAAGAAGTTGTTGAGTTTTGCCTGCGTTGCCGCGCTCGCGGTTCCGCTGGTAGCCGCCGATAAACCTAAGGACACAAAGAAGAAGGACGCCTCCGCCGATACCATCACGCATGAGCAGGCGGATCAAATTCTGGACGAGCTTCGCCAGATTCGCCAGTTGCTCGAAAAGCAAACGGAGGCTAACGCCAAGCCTGGAACGCCGGCTGGACCCGCCCGCGCGCGCTTACACATGGAAGGCGCGCCGATGCTCGGGTCGAAGGACGCTCCCGTGACCGTGGTTGAATTCAGCGACTACCAATGCCCCTTCTGCCAGCGATTTCATATGCAGGTTTATGGCGAGTTGAAGAAGGATTTCATCGACACCGGCAAGGTGCGCTTCTACAGTCGTGATTTGCCTATTGATCAGTTGCACCCCAACGCTACGCGCGCGGCCCAAGCGGCTCGGTGCGCCGGCGACCAAGGACAGTTCTGGGCGCTACGGGATATCATGTCCAGCCACCCCGAAGCCCTCGATCTGGCTAGCCTTGTGGCCGATGCGTCCGCGGTGAAGATCAATCCCGATACCTTCCGTAAATGCGTCGAAACCGAAAAGTACAAAGAAGCCGTCAAAGGCGATCTGCTTGAAGCGATGAAGATCGGCGCGGATGGCACGCCGTCGTTTGTCGTCGGCAAGAGCACCCCGGATGGAGTGGACGGCGAACTGATTGTCGGCGCACAGCCGTATGCGGTATTTCAGGAAAAGTTCAAGTCGCTCGGCGTGGAAAAGTAGCGCTTCGGGGCGGCGCAGACGCCCACAATAAAGTTTCCTCGGCGCGCGCCCGATGGATGTGCATGACGCAGGAGGAACTGCAGCAGCAGTGGTATGCGCGCTACTATCGGGCTCTCGGTTCAGACCGCAATGATCCCCGCATCAATGCCGGCGCAAGGTTCCAGGCGCTCGCATTCGAGTTCTCCCTGATAAGAGCGCTTGCTCATATCGACATCGACCCGGCGCGATCCACGCTCCTCGACGTTGGTTGCGGGTCGGCGGCAGGTCTCTACCAATACATTCGTCTCGGCTTCAAGCAGTCCAACGTCACCGGCCTTGACGTGCAGGCCTCGCGCATCGAGAGCGCGCGTGCCGCATGCCCCCACGCGCGATTTGTGCATGGGGACGCCTCGAATATGGAATTTGAGGACAGCGTCTTCGACGTAGTTTCGGAATCCACCCTGTTTGTTTCGCTGATCTCGGATGAACTGCGCACCGCTATCGCTTCCGAAATGCTGCGGGTCTGCCGCCCGGGAGGATATCTCGTTCTCACCGACTGGCGAACCCCTCGCCCTGGGAATCCGAACTACAAGGCGCTCACGCGGCGAGAAGTCCGGCGGCTTTTCCGTGTGGGAGACGAAACCGAATTGGTTGCGCGGAGCTGCGGAGCGCTCATTCCCCCTCTGGGACGGTTCGTGTCACGCCACGCGTGGCCGTTCTACTTTCTTATCGCCGGAATGGCGCCCGCTCTCGTGGGCCAGGTTGTGTACCTACTCCAGAAACCCCCGGCAGGTTCCGGCAACTGGAGATAAGCGAACCAAGGCCGAAAAGCGGCCGTTCCGAAGTCACTCGAGCCAACGGCCCCCCGGAAACCTGCTCCAATCTTCCATTCGAAACACATCTATGTTCCACTCTGAAACACGTTCCATTCCGGAACGCTTCTAGCTCTACTTACTTACTGAAATAAAACCACTTATAGCTCTAAAGTCTTGGCGCTTCCCGTGCATTTTCAAGTGCGTCGCCGATAACGGCGGCCAACCAAAAAGAAATCGAAAAGAGGACCAAGAATATGACCGCTCGAAGTGTGTCTGCCAGCAAACAAAAGGTTTCGCGTGAAGTTCGCGATCAAATCGTGCTCGATCATCTTCCGCTCGCCAAGGCGATCGCCATCCGGGTACACGAAAATCTGCCCGTACACGTCGAGCTCGACGACCTGATCCATGCCGGCGTGCTGGGTCTCTTCGACGCCGTCGAAAAATACGATTCCGATAAGAATGTCGAGTTCCAGAGCTACGCGAAGCACCGCATCAAGGGCGCCATTCTCGATAGCCTCCGCCAGGCCGATTGGGCATCACGCGACATGCGCCGCCGCCAGAAGAAGGTCGATGCCTTGGCGCGCGATTTCACCGCGAAGTTCGGTCGCACTCCCACCGAGAACGAGATCGCCACCGAGCTTGGCATCTCCACCGACCGATGGCGCCGCATGGCGATCGAACTCCGCAACGTTGGGTTGGTCTCCACCACGCCGCGCGAAGACCTCGACCACGCATCCGAAAGAGAGTTTCCTGCCGATTCCGACGGACAGCCCGACCGTATTTGCGAGCGGCGCCAGTTGAAGTCCACTCTGGACCGCGCCATCGGCGGGCTGCCCGAGCGTTACCAGAAAGTCGTCTTCCTCTATTACACCAACCAGCTCACCATGAAGGAGATTGGCGATATGCTGGGCGTCAACGAAAGCCGCATCTCGCAGATCCACAAGCTGGCGTTGAAAAAAATGGCAGTGGCGCTGCAATCGGAAGGTATTGCGTCGGCGAATGCTCTGTAGTTGCCAAGTGGGGCAGTCCCTTTTGGGCTGCCGCCGGACTTCTGCCCGGCGTCTTCAGGTTTGGCGGCATTTTCGTATCCGGCGAGCCCTCAGCCGCTGTAAGCCGCCGCGCGCTGCTTCTTGAGAAATGCGAGGTCCTTGCGCACCGCGGCCAGATCGTCCTGCGGCGCATACTCGATCCGGAGCGTAATCGGCCCTATGAAATTGGCTTTCGCCAGGGCGCCGAAGACCTGAGGCCAATCGACCATGCCTTCGCCCAAAGGACACTGCGTCAGCGTTTGCGAGCCGTCAGGACCCTTTGTCCACTTGCAATCGCGCACCGTAACCATCTTTAGGCGCGGTAGCGCTACCTGCAGCGCGGTGGAATTGCTATATGCCGCCGCGTAGCCCACGTCGAAATTGAATCCAACTGTTGCATCGAAGGGACGGATTGCGGCGTCGAGATCGGCCACCGAACTCCCCACGAAATTCGGCGTCGCATTGTGCAGCGCAATCTGCATTTTGGCTGCGCGTCCGATCTGCGCAAGCATCGAAATCTCCCGCTGCGCCATCGCCGTGCTTCGCATGCCGTCGCCGCTGTTCGGCCACTGACCGGGGCTGAGAATCGGAACGCCCATCTCGCTGCCCCAACCCATGATGGTGCGCATTTCCTTGCTTTGCACCGAGGTTATCGTTGTGCTCAACACCGGAACATCGAGGCCCGAACCGGTCATCGCTTCGATCGCCCGCTCCAGGTGCAGATCGATATCGCCGTCCAGCGGAATATGACCTCCCGGCTGTACGCTCAATTCGACGCCATCGAACCCGATCATTTGCAGGAAACCGCCCGCGTCGTTGTAATCGACTTTGATCGCCTCGGAAAACAGGCACAGCGACGGAGTAGCGCGCGGCATCGGCCCTCCGCCCTTCTTCTGGGCTTGCGCGCGGCCGGCAACGAATGCGCCGCCCAGACCGGCGATGGCTCCTCGACGCGTGATGCCGCGCAACGCGATGCTCATGCTAGTAGTGTAGTCACTTCGGCGGCCGCTTGGATTTCGCGTCGCCAGTCGCCAGACCTTTCTCGATTACGGCCTCCCGATCGCCCTTCGCCCATCGGTCCTGCGTTTCGCTGTCCGGCAGACCGGCCATGCGGCCCATCAGCAAGAACGGTGGTAGCGCGTAGCGCAGCGTCGGCCACCGCGCCATCTCCGCAAGATCGGGCAGAGCACGCTCGCGAAGCAGATCGAGCGCGGCCTCGCTCATCTTGGATTGCCCCTCACGTTCGGTCAGCAGAACCAACGCTTTTGACGACTCCTCCCGGTCGCCCAGTTCCACCGAATGCAACAGCTCTACGAACCAGGTGGGTTGGATTTTCAACCCAACCGCCGGATTCTTCTGTGCATAGACAATGAAGGCTGCCAAAGCGCGGATCGCATTCGACCGCACCGCGGGCTCCGGATCGTCGAGCGCGAACTGCAGTTCGTCCACCACCGCTTGCGTCTTTGGCCCATAGCCGATTACAGCCGCCGCGGCTGCTCGTACGTCCGGATCGGAGCCGTTATGTAGCGCATTGCGCAGCGCATCCAGATGCGTCTTGGCGAATTCCACGAAACCGGCTTGGAAAGCGCGGGCCGTAGGGTCGTCCATCTTCGAATGCCCCGCGGTAAGATCTTCTGCTGTGTTGCCGTGTACCGCCGCTCGCGCTACAGCCGTCAGAAACTGCTGGTAATGGTCGAGCAGATCCTGGGGCAGCGAAGCTTCGCCTGAGGGGTCGGAACGAAACGCCGCATGCGGTGCGCCGCGTTCTTCGATGCCGATGAATAGCGCCGCGCGGTCGCCTTCGCAGCAAACCGCTGTTACACGCGCTTGAATCACGCCCGACATCTGTTCCAGCCTGTCTTCCAGATCGCCTTTTGAAGGCGGTAGCGGGCCACCCGTTTGAATGCCGGTCGTTGATAGAATTTCCGCGGCAGTGACCTTATGCAGGCCGTAAAAATCGATGTCTCCCGTGCGCGGCATCTGGGCGCCCGCGCACCAGGCTGCGGAACACACGCATAGCGGCAGCGCGAGAATTCGCCTCATATTGACCTGACGCCGACGGGTATTTGGACGTTACGCGTGAATCTCATCCTACAGTGTGCCCGCGTGCACGCGGCGTACACTGTAGATGTGGCCGCCCGCAAGGATTCTCTCATGGCTACCGTGGCGCGCTATTCCGAGATGGCCTTCACCATTCCGGCGGGTGTCGTAGTAGGGTACTTCGCCGGACGCTGGCTCGATGGCCGCTTCGGTACGCATTCGCTTTACATTTTCGGATTGGTTCTCGGCGCGGCCGCCGGCCTTTTCCAGGTGGTTCGCCAGTTGATGCGCGATCCTGGCGATGGCGGCTGATGTCGGTTGAGCCGGACATTTTCGAGCGCACCGCCGCCAGCGTCACTCGCACCATGCTCGCGGTGGGATTCGCCGGCGCAATCGTGGCTTTCGCCTGGCTTGGATGGTGGGCCGGCTTCGGGTTTGCGCTCGGGGCCATCGCCGCGTGGTTCAATTTCCGCTGGCTGAAGGGCTTTGTTGGCGGACTCGGGCCCGGCGGAAAACCCGGGCGTTTCGCCGTGTTTTTCGCCCTTCGGTACCTGATTTTGGCCGCCGGCGCCTATGTTATATTGAAATATTCGAAACTGAGTCTGCCTGCGGCTCTTTCGGGGTTATTTGTACCGCTGGCGGCCGTCATCGTCGAAGTCCTCATCCAACTAAGGTATGAACGAAGAGATCTGGATCACTAAACTGTTCAACGACCACCTCGCCGGTTTGGGCAATGCCGCGGTGAATCTGGTGGGTTGGCCCTCCGTGCCGCGCCCATGGAGCAACTATGTGTGCATGGAATTGCTGGTGGCCGCGATCATAGTTGTCGTATTCGCGGTGCTGAAATCGCGGCTCTCCGTAGAGAAGCCGGGCAAGTTTCAGCAGACGTTTGAACTGGTGCAGGATTTCGTTCACTCGCAGGGCCAAGAGCAGATCGAACATCACTCCGATCGCTACATCGCCTTCTTCGGCACAATTTTTATCTTTATCCTGTTTAGCAATCTCATTGGCGTGATACCCGGCTTCGAATCGCCTACCAAGTTTCCTGCGGTTCCGCTCGGATGCGCGATGGCAGTTTTTCTTTTCTATAACATCGTCGGCGTTAAGGAAATCGGCCCCATTAACTATGCGAAGCACTTCGCCGGTCCGTTATGGTGGCTCGCGCCGTTGATGATTCCCATCGAAATCATTAGCCATTTCGCGCGCCCGCTCTCGCTCACCGTTCGTCTCTTCGCGAATATGTATGCGGGCGAGCAGATCACCATGGTATTCCTGGGCCTTACTTATTTCGCGATTCCGGCCGTTTTTATGGGCCTGCACGTGTTTGTATCGTTGATACAGGCTTACGTCTTTATGGTGCTGGCGATGTTGTATGTCGGCTCCGCGGTCGCCCACGAGCATTAATACCGGCTTTATGCCGCTCTTTCAGTGTGAGCCCGTCTCGTCCCAACGCTGGCGTGGAACCACCTCCTGAGAGCGATTTCATTAGAGGAGAAGTACATGACGAAAAAGATGCTGTTTCTGCTGGCGCTCTTGGTGTTCGCCAGCCCGATCTTCGCGCAAGCCAGCGGCGCCGCCGCTGCGCAGAGCAATTGGTGGGTTTCAATTGGCTCCGGCGTTGGCATGGCAATCGCTTCCGGACTCTGTGCCCTAGGTCAAGGCAAGGCTATCGCCGGCGCTTGCGAGGGCATGGCGCGAAATCCTGGTGTGGCTGCCGCCATCCGTGCGGCCATGATTCTGGGCTTGGTCTTCATCGAATCGCTTGCGCTGTACACGCTCGTGATTATCTTTATTAAGGTTGTTTAGTATCCAAACAGACCGGAGGCGGCGGAACTCACCGCGCCTCCGGTCATTCCTTCCCTAACCCATAAGTCACGCCTGCTAGTACTCCGGTTAATTTTTTAAGTTTGTGGGTCTATTGACCTTACAAGCATTCCCTGGATAGCATTAACCAGTACACTCATGGACCAGCGACGCACCAGGCGATTTCAACTTCAGCTCCCGCTCGCCATCATTCGCTCCGGGGCGGACCGCGTCACCACGAGTGGAAAGACTCAGAACATCAGTTCGAGCGGCGTGCTCTTTATCTCCGAGCGCGAGCCCGATCTGGGCGGACCCATCGAGTACGTGATCACTCTGAATCACGAGGGTCCGCAAGCCGTCAGCCTTCGCTGCATGGGAAAGGTACTGCGCTCGCAACTCTCTTTGCCCGCGGGGAACCCCGCGGCGTATCAGGTGGCCGCTACGCTCGAACGCTACGAGTTCATTCGCGATACCAGCGCGCTCTTATAGAGCATCCTGTCTTTCCACCGGTTTCCGCGCCAGCCCGACGCGCCGCTCTTCCGCAATCCCGCGCTTTAGCGACCTTTCAAATGCTCGGGCAGCACCGCATACCCTTCAGGCGGCGGAAAAAGTGCAATCATCAGTTCGAGCCGCCGTCGCAGATAGCGGCTGGGCATCTGCCGCGGGCCGGTTTCCACGTCGATATCGCAGCACGCGCCGTGCAAATAAAGGGTTAGCGTATCTTCGAACGCCTGGCGCGCATAATCGCGGAACAACTTAGTCTCTTTGCGGACATTGGTTTGCCGGCGCAGCAGCGCCTGCTTCAGCCGCCAGCTTCGCTCGTCCACTTCGCCGTGAATTTCGGCGCTCAGCTCCTCGCGGATGGCGCGATAGAAGCGCTCCTGTGTCTCCGTCGGCCAGCGCTCCGCCACCACCCCTGCCAAGCGCGCGTAGAAGCTGATAGTGATAATCGGCCACCTCGATTTCTTTGGCGCCGAATGCGATCAGCGCGAGGTTGTCGAAGTCGTATCGCGATGCGAAGATTTGGCGTCCGTCGGCCGGGCGCTCGAAAACCACCGAATCTCCCTCCTTGCCGGAGCCCTTCTCGAGAAACGGCGCCAGCAGGATTCCCATCGGCGGCAGCACCTCGATCACGTGGGCGAAATGGCCGCAATAGGGTCGTCCGAGGTAGTGACGCAGATCTTCCTCGGCGATAGGCAGCGTCGAGAAGTAGGAGAACTTGCTGGTGAGCGGGATCAACTCGCCGCGGAAGCGCGCAGCCAGCTCTTCCACGGTCGTTTTGGACCGTTCGGCGTCATTTGACATTCCGGTCGTTAGATTGTACACAGTAAGGTAGGTCCCCCAGACTGTCCTCGCCAAGCGTGCATCACTCGGTATTTTCTTGCCGGCAGCGCCCGCTCGTTTCACGTGTGTCTCGTATCGGCGCCGCTCTCCGCGCGGTAGCCCGAAGGCCCGGGCGCTACACTAAGAGCTAGATGCGGCGAACATCCTCGTGTCGGCTGGCGAGGCCTCCGGCGACCTTTACGCTCGCTCGTGGTAGAGGAACTCCGCCGCGCCTGGCCCGATGCCCGTTTTTTCGGCTGCACCGGACCCTCGTCTCCGCGCGGCCGGCGTGCGAAACCATCGTCGATGCCGGCAGCCTCGCTGTGGTCGGATCTGCTGGAAGTGGTTGCCCACCTGCCGCGCATCCATCGGCGAATACCGCAAGCTCGTTGGCCGCCGCCGCCGAACGCCAACCCGACCTGCGCCATCCTCGCCGATTCCCCCGATTTTCACCTGCGCGTCGCCCGCCAACTCCACGCCCGCAACATCCCGGTGGCCTACTGGTGGCGCCGCAGGTCTGGGCGTGGCGAAAGGGACGTATCCCAAGATCATGCGCCGAGTCGTCCGCCACCTGCTCTGCATCTTTCCCTTTGAAGAGGAGTTCTTTACCAATCATGGGGTTGCGGCGACTTATATCGGCCATCCCCTGGCCGGGCGGGTACGCGCCTCGCTTCGCGGGAGGAGTTTTTTCGGAAACACAGATTGGATCTCGACCCGTCCATTAGTTGCAGTGTTACCCGGAAGCCGCCGCGGAGAATCGGCGCGCCATCTGCCGGCGTTGCTGGATGCCGTGGCGCGGCTTGACCGGGAGCAGCTGTAAATTTTGTGCTGCCGGCCTCGGCCACTACCGGGGCCGCGTTTTTTCGCGAGCGCATTGGGGGCTCGCCCATCACGGTGATTGAAGGAGAAAGCTGGGATGCCATGGCTCACGCCTCCGTCGCCCTGGCCGCAAGCGGCACGGTCACGGTGGAAGCCGCCTTGCTGGGCGCGCCCATGGTGACTTTTTACAAGGTGACCGCGCCCAGTTGGGTGATCGGGAAAATGCTGGTGGACGTGCCGTTTTATTCGATGGTGAATCTGATTGCCGGCCGCGCCGTCGTGCCCGAGCTGATGCAAGGTCAGATGACCGGCGCCCGCATCGCCGCGGAGGCCAGCCGCCTGCTCACCGATGAGCGCGCGCCGCGCCGAAATGCAGGCCGGGCTGGCCGAAGTCCGCCAAAAGCTATCCGGCAATGGTGACGCGCCGCAGCGCGCCGCCGCCATCATCCAAGAGATTCTGGAAGGACAAGCCGCACATGTTTCGTAATCGCTGCACCGCCGTCCGAGTCGCGCCGATCGGCCGTAGCGCTTTTCGTCCGGTTGTTTCGCACGGCGCGCTCGCAGCGCAGACGCCGGAACGCCGCAATCGCATCGACGTTCAGGACTACACCATCAAGGCCGAGATCTCCCCCAACACCCAGACCATTACGGCCCAAGCCACGGTGCGCTTCGTGCCGATGGACGATGGCGTCACCTCCGCCGCTTTCGAGCTGAACAACGCGCTCAACGTCTCGCAGCGTGGTGGATGCGCAAGGCAAGCCGGTGCAGGCGCAGCGCAACCAATAGGATTTCACTGTCCGCCTGAATTTCGATACGCCGCTTCCCAAGGGACAGCCGTATTCGGCGACATTCTTCTACGACGGCCGACTCACCGGCGAGGAGGAATCGCCCGTGTCACGGCGTCAAATTCGCCGCGATTCATCCCGACTTCGCCTACCTCATATATCCGGCGCGCTGGTTCCCGGTGAGCGGCTACACCACCGACCGTTTCGCCGCGGATATGCAGATCACCGTGCCCATGGGATATCGCCGTGACTGGCAGCGGCCTCGATTCGCACCAGCCGCAGGGCGACAAGAACCATGTACGAGTTCAAGTTCGAGCGCCAGTCCTTCCCCGGCAGCATCGCCGTCGTGAAGGCGGCAGCCCGCCGAATGTGCAGTCCGAAGGCGTCGCGCACCGCGGTCTATTTCCGCGGCGATGAGGCCGCCATGGCGCAGAGCTACGGCGACGAAATCGGCAAGGCAGCTGTCCTATTTCACCGGCGTGTTCGGCCTGCCGCCCTCCGCCAATCTGACCGTGGTCGAAACCGAAGCGGCGCGCCCAACGGGTTACGCCGCGCCGGGCATGATTTTCCTGGCCCCGCGCGACCATTGGCAGCCGCGTCAACTCCAAGGCGACTCGCCAACGAGGTCGTCGCGCCAATGGTGGGAGGAGCTGGTCTCGCCCACCACGCGCAATCACCTGTGGCTCGAAAACGGCTTGGCGGCCTATTCCGAACTGCTGTGGACCGAGCACGACGATCGGCCAGGGCGCCATGGAGACGCAGCTTCACGACGAGATGGTGGGCGCGCTGACCGTGGATAACGTGCCCGTGATTCAATCCGCGCGTCTGGAAGATTATTCGCCCGAACTGTGGGCGCTCACCGGCAGCAAAGGCGCGTCCGTGATGCAGATGCTGCGCTACGTCATGGGCGACGAGAAGTTCTTCCAGGCTGTCAAGAGCTTCACTCAGCAGAACACCTGGAAAACGGTCAACACGGACGATTTCCGCAAGGCCGCCGAAGCCGCGTATCGGGCAGGACCTGGGCTACTTCTTCATCCAGTGGATCGAATCGAGCGGCGCTCCCGAGTTCAAGCTGGAATACACCGTCTTCCGTACCACCAGAGGGTGGCAAGATGGGCAACTTCCGCGTGATGGGCAAGATCGCGCAGGATCTGGACACGTTCCGCATGCCCGTGGATCTCGAAGATCGAAACCGAAGGCAATCCCGAAACAGCAAACGGTCGAAGTGATGGGAACCTCCTCGGAGTTCTCCGTGGATACCTTCGGCAAGCCCAAGAACATCGTCATCGATCCCGACAATCAGCTCCTGCGCTACGATTCCGATATCCGCGTGGCGGTGGCCATCCGGCGCGGCGAGCAGTTCTTCCAACTTGCCGATTTCGCCGATGCGCCTTGCGCGAATACGAGAAGGCGCTCGAAACCAACCGCACCAGTTCGCTGGCGAACTTCCGCATCGCCGAGGTCTACTTCCTCCAGGGAACCTTCCAGCAAGCCGCCAACAAGTTCCGCGCGGTACTGGACGGCGATCTGACGCCGAAATGGACTGAGGTCTGGGCGCGCATCAATCTGGGCAAGATCTACGACATCAGCGGCCAGCGCGATCGCGCCGTCAATCAATACAACCTGGCCATCCGCACCAAGGACGATACCGCCGGCGCGCAGGAAGAGGCCACCAAATATTTGAAGACCCCTTACCAGCGTGAGCGCCGGGCCGACGACCAATAGGTCGCGCGGCGTTGGCAGCAACGGGCGGGGGTCAGACTTTTTTTGGGTTTCGTGCCACCGGGCGCGAGGGATCCCCATTCGGCCAATTTTGATCCCTGCCGTGGGTGCTTTTTTCACTTCCTATAGTCCCTTGAAAGTACTATGAGAGTACTAGACGCCTCGCCATTGTACCGAATGGCCTTTCGGTATTCTAAATTACTGAAAAATAAACTCGTTCCGGTCCCCGGCAGGGCCCCAACTAGTGCTTTCTCTTCCCTCGTCCAGCGATTTGTACTTGTATAGCTACCTAAAAACCTCTAAACTGAACCCCTAGAGGCAAACACGGCTGTGTTCAGGCGATACCTGTACCTCATAACTGCGCTCATACTCGTCACCGCTGGCCGCGGCGTAGCCTCTTCTATGGTTTGTGCCTCCGCAACTGGGGGTTCCTCGTCTTTCACAACGCTTCCGAGTTGCTCCCCCATGTTTACCGCTAGTTCGGTGCTGGATTGGGGAAGCGCCGTAAATGGCAGTCTTACGGGGCCCATGGGATCCAATATGGGTGGATTAGGCGCCGATACTCGCTCCTCGGCTGGAGGCGTTTGGCCAGAACCCGTGGGTACAACGCTCGATGCCGCCGTGGATGGGGATGCTTTCACAATCGTCTCCGACGATCAGTTGATACGGGCGGATAACACGGCGTTGGCGTGGAACGGTTCAGCTTGGCTGCCGGCGGTGTTTGTGAATAGTTCCAACACCTACGTCGCGGGACACTTCAATGCGCCTAGTGCGCCCAGTTCGCAGCCCCAATTTGGCGACAATCTCTTAGGAGCGCTCGCACCTTCGGGTGGTGACAATGGTCCGCCTACCATTACGCTTAAGTTTGCAACAGCGCTCTCCTACGTTGCTTTCCAAGTCAGTTCTGCGAGTAATCCCAATTTTACAGCTCAATTACTTGCCTTCAATGCGGCGGGACAACAGATCGGCACGTATCAAGTGACCGATACCGGAGGCGGCGGCCTTTGCTCGGGCCTTTCCCATAATCCTCCCCAGCCGTGCGACGATGCGCCGTTGATCCAGTTTTACGATCCGACGGTAAGCATCGCCAGCGTCGAACTCGTTATGACGAACGACTTCAGCGGCGTCTATATCGACGAGTTGATGGTGGCGCCCATCCCTGAGCCCGTCTCAGCGGGTTTGGTTGCGCTCGGACTGCTGCTTATGTTCTGGGCTGCAAAGCGTAAGCAACTTATCTTCTGGCGTAGGTCGGTTGTAACGGCGCGGGATTGACAAATGCCCGCGGTTCGATGTCGGGCAACTGGTTTTTGCCGTCCAAATAATTACATTATCTGTATCTCTCTACCGCACTCGTGCGGCTTTGCATTCTCTTGAACCGATGTAGTTTTTGTTTTTAAGCCGCTGTTGGCCAGCGGGAGGTTTTGTGCGCCGACTTACCCTGATTTTTCTCGCTAACTTTGTCCTACTCACGCTCAGTCTGCCGGTAACGGCGAACGCTCAGAGTTCCGGTCCCGCGTTAAACCGCTGGACGCGCACGGGTGATCTCAGCGCTGCCCGTTCCGCGGCCTGCGCCGCGGTCTTGAACGATGGCCGCTTGCTGGTGGCCGGCGGCCTCGGAGACTCAGGTTCCGTCGCGGCAGTGGATATCTACGGGACCGATGGCGCATTCGTAGCCGGCGCGCCGATGGCTCACGCGCGCGCCCATGCGGCCTGCGTGACGCTGAGAGACGGCCGGGTGTTGGTGGCTGGCGGCAGCGATGGCAGCGGCTCGCTAAATAGCGCGGAGATCTTCGATCCCTCCACGAACCAGTGGCAGTCTACGGGAAACCTCACCGTCGCGCGGGAAGGCCATCGGATGGCCATGACTTCTTGGGGTTTTGCTTGGGTAGCCGGCGGAAAAAGCAACGGCGCCATCACGGGAACGCTGGAGCTTTTTAACCCGAACACCGGACAGTTTCAAGCTGTCGGCGCTTTGAACACCGCCCGCGCCGAGTTCGCAATGACGCCAGTGGGACGCAGTCTGGTGATTGCGGGCGGCACGGATGGAAGTAACACGCTGAACTCCGTTGAGATCTACGATGGCTCGCTGGGTACGGTCACTGTCGCCGGCGTGATGTCGCAGGCCAGGAAAGATTTTGCCGCGGCGTCGCTTTTGGATGGGACCATTTTGATGACGGGTGGGGTCGATCTCAACGGCGCGACTCTTACTTCCACTGAAATCTTCGACCCGGTTAAGGGAACGTCAACCAGCGGGCCATCCCTACTTGCGCCCCGCGCTTTCCACTCCGCATACGCCATGCCCCATAACGGCTCCGTATTGATTTATGGCGGAGTCGGAAACTCTGGCGTCCTTAGTACGACGGAACTCTACGCGCCCTGGACCGGAAGTATCGCGCAGGGAAGCGCGCTCAACAGTGCGCGTCGCGACGAAGCCAAGGCTGGGTTGCGCGCCGGCAGTTACATGATTGCAGGCGGCCGCAACGATTCGGGCTTCTTGAGTGGCAGCGAGCTGTTTCAGTTTTCGACGATAGCAACCGATAAAGGCGATTACGCTCCAGGTACAGCGGTCAAAATCTCGGGCGGCGGGTGGGTTCCCGGTGAACAGGTTTTAGTGACGCTCACCGCGTTCCCCATCGATCAGCACCACATCGAGTTCACCGGGGCGGCCGTGGCGGATGGGGCGGGCAATATTTCGCTACCGGGGTTCGCGGTCGACAAGAGTCACTTGGGAATGAAATTCCTGATGTCAGCGGTGGGGAGCCAGTCGCAAGCGCAGGCGACCTTCACCGATGGCATCGATCCAGTAATTTCCTATAACTTCAGTCCGGGCAGCGGTACGGCTACCCCTGGCACGCAAGTGACAGTAACTGTCACGTTGACACCCCCAAGCCCCGCAGACGACACGCCAACGGGCTCGATCGTTCCGTGTACCGGCAGCGCATGCCCCACCACGCTGACTGTCAGCGGCGCCGGTTGTACTAGCACCCCGCTGTGTACTCTATCCACGGCCGGCAACGCCGCTACCGCCAGCTTCACTATGTCGTTTCCGGCGGGTACAACGACTTTTAGCATCGAGTACTCCGGCGACGGAAACTATAACTTCGAGCTGCCAGCCTCGGGGGCAACGCCGCCCGGCGCGCCCGTTGTCAACTACACCTCACAGAATTTTACAGTCACCGATCTGACCGGCGGTCCTGCCTCGCCCGCTACCTTCGGAACACAAACTCCTTACGTTGCTAATGTCTGTATCACTACGATATCGGGAGGAGCCTGCCTCGGTTCGGGCACTCTTGCAGGGAATGTGCAATTCTTTGTTAACGGCGTCGCATCGGGTAACCCGGTTTCGATTGTCCCCACGGGCAGCAACACGGGCAGGGGAACGGCCAGTTTCATTCCAAACCCTTCGTTAGCTATCGGTGGACCCTACGTGATCACCGCGGCCTACGGCAATGATCTCGGCAACGCCGGTTCCCCCAGCACGGCCGCAAATGGTGGCGCCGCGAGCATCTCCACCACCATTATTGGCAAAGTCGATCCTATTATTTCCTATACCTTCAATCCCCCAAGCGGCACGGCTACCCCTGGGACGCCAGTGACGGTAACCGTCACGTTGACACCCCCGAGCCCCGCGAATCCCAGGCCGACCGGTGGCATTCTTCCTTGCTCCCCGGTTCTGGGCTGTCCCACCACGCTGACTGTCAGCGGCGCGAACTGCAATAGCACCCCGCTGTGTACTCTATCCCCCGGCGCGGGCAACACCGCCACGGCAAGTTTCAACATATCGTTTCCGGCGGGTACCACGACTTTTAGCGTCGAGTATTCCGGCGACGCCAACTATAACTTCGAGTTGCCAGTCTCGGGCGCAACGCCGCCGGGCTCCCCTGTCGTCAACTACACCGCGCAGAACTTTACCGTTACCGACCTGACGGGCGGTCCTGCCTCGCCCGCTACCTTCGGAACGCAAACTCCTTACGTTGCTAACGTCTGCATCGCGACGACATCGGGTGGAGCTTGCCTGGGCTCGGGCGCTCTTGCGGGGAACGTGCGATTCTTTGTCAACGGCGTCGCTTCGGGTAGCCCGGTTTCGATTGTGCCCACGGGCAGCAACACCGGCAGAGGAACGGCCAGTTTCATTCCCAATCCTCCGTTAGCCGTCGGCGGCCCCTACGTGATCACTGCAACATATGGCAATGATCTCGGCAACGCCGGTTCCCCCAGCACATCCGCAAATGGCGGCGCCGCGAGTATCTCCACCACCATTAATCCGGCAACAGCCGCTACTAGCATCGTGCTCGCGGCGACATCGGACGATTCACCAAACCCCACCGAGATCGGCCGCAGGATCACTTTGACGGCAGTCGTTACAAACACCACGCCAGGGTCCACCGCGCAGCCGAAGGCCAGCGCGATCACCATTACGCCTCCGCCGGGGAACTCACTAGCTGGCATCGCCAACACCTGCGGGAGCAACCTCCCAGTTGTATCTTCGACCTCTACCAGCGTAACGGTGGCTTGCAGCTTCGTAGTCACAGGCCCATTTCCATCGAACACGCCCGCCACCGTAACCGCCACTGCAAGCTATGCAGGTGACACCACTGGTGGGACGTCCGCGAGTACCGCGCCAGCGCTTGCGATCCCGGTCAGGCAGGCAATCACAATAACCACTCTGACTGTATCGGCGGGCCCTGATCCCCTAACCGCCGTGCAGTTAGGCCGTGTGGTCACGCTGACTGCAAAGGTGGCGACGCTGACGAATGGGTCCGGCGTGGACATCGCCCCGACAGGCAGTTTCACGTTTACCCTGCCGGCGCTTACTTTCCTGAATCCCTCGTGCGGGACGCAATCCGGTAATAGCTTCACGGTTACTCCAACGGCAGCGAATATCTCGGCTACGCCGTTCATGCTCGGAGGCGGGAACGTTGGCATTGCAACCGTAACCTGCAGCTTCACAGTTCTTCCTCCGTCGCCGGCAGCTGCGCTAAGCGTGGATCCACTCAGCGTTGTCTATAACGGCGATTCGCTGACAATGCCCCTATCGGCTAGCAGGGGGCTTACCACCCAGTTCAACACCACGCAGTTCAGTACGGTCCTCGATGGCACAAGCTTGGCAGCGTGTGTTTCAGCATCGGGCGGGCCGTGCAGTGCGTCCGGCAATGTCTACACGTATGGACAGACAATCTCTTTTGCCAGCACCCTGTCCTCGGATACAACTCTACCGGCGGACGGCGCTGCATATCAGCCGAGCGCCAGCGTAACGTTTAATGGCAGCGGGCTGAACTTCGTTACGCCAATTGTTCCCACAACAACCGGCGGAACCGCCGCGTGGGCCGTACCTTTCCTGCCCCCGGCGACCGGGGCATATACCGTGAACGTGAGCTATCCTACGGCCCAAGCGGACCCGTACTACGGCGCTTCGGCGACGCAGGTAAGCTTCACCGTAAACAAGGCGGCTACCAAAACCGCGATCCAGCTTCTTTCGGTTCCGGCCGGTGCACCCAACCTGCAAGTGATTGTCTACAACTCTTCCATTCTGGGAAGTGGCGCCCCGACAGGAACCGTACAGGTTACGAATGGCTCGTCCAGTGCGACAGGGACCCTCGCGCCCAGCACCAATTGCAACGGCTTGGCCGCGGCATGCGCCGTGGCGACCGTGCTGGTTCCCTCGGCTTCCAATTACGTTGCCAGCTATCCCGGCGATAGCAACTTCCTCGGCAGCTCTTCGCCCGGCAGTGGTTCGCAAACCAGCCCGATCCAAGCCGGCAGTTCGCTCATCGTGACTGTCAGTCCGAATCCTGCGCAGGTGAATCAGCCGATCACGATTTCGATTAACGTCCTGGGAACTAACGGCGGCACATCAAGCCCGACCGGCGCCGTAACCCTCTCCGACAATGGCGTCGTAATCGGCGTCAATCCGGTTCTTGCCGCGGTTGCGACTTTTAGCGTTACACTGGCTCCGGGTTCGCACACAATAATCGCGGTCTATAGCGGCGATTCAATCTATCCCGGCGCGACCGCCAGCTACGGCCTGACGGTTGTCAAACCGGCTCCCACCACGACGTTTACCTCGAGTAATAGCATCTCGGTGTTCGGCCAACCGGTGACATTCACCGCGACGCTCAAGGGCGTGACGGGGCTGCCGACGCCTACTGGCACGGTTCAATTCTTATCCAATGGGGTCACGCTGGGCGCCCCCGTCACGCTCGTCAACGGCGTCGCTACTCTGACGACCTCCTCGCTACCGCCCGGAGCGAACGTTATTGCCGTACAATATTCCGGCGACGGTAGTTATTCTAGTTCGACCGTGAACGGTGGCACGGTTACTGTTAGCCAGGCCCAGGTAACCACCACTCTCGCTGTTACGACCAGCGGCGCCCAGATGACCTTGACCGCGACGTTAGCAGTTGTCTCCCCTGGATCGGGAACGCCAACCGGGACCGTCAGGTTCATTGACACCGTGACGGGCGCTGTTCTCGGTACGGCGACCGTCTCCGGCGGCTCTGCCTCGGTTACGATTCCAGTGACTTCGGACGCGATTGTCGCGGTCTATTCGGGCGATGCCAACTTCCTATCGAGCACCTCGTCGAGCGCCACGGCGGCTACAATCACGGCGCTCAACGCAGCGTCGGACATTGCGGCGTTTTCGGCCGATACCATCGTCAGCATCTATGGCTCCGCGTTAACCCAACAAACGGTCAGCGGCACGCTGCCGCTGCAATCCACTTTGGGAGGCATCACGGTTACTGTGACGGATAGCGCCGGCATCCCGCGTCAGGCGCTATTGTTCTTCGTCTCGCCCGGACAGATCAACCTCCTCATTCCCGCCGGAACGGCAACAGGCCCGGCAACCATTACGGTGAACACTGCCAGCGGCTCGCTGACGACGACCATTAACATCTCCGCTTCCACCGCAGCCCTGTTCACCGCGAATAATAACGGTTCAGGTCCGCTAGCCGCGCAAGTAGTAGCGGTCGCGCCCGGGGGTCGGCAAACGTATACGAATACCGCAGCCTTAAGTGGTACGACGTTCATCAACGCGCCGGTCTCTTTCTTGCCTGCAGCCGACACATTCTACCTGCTGCTCTACGGCACCGGATTCGATACTGCGAAGACGGTCACTGTGAGCATCAACGGTCAGACCTTCACCCCGTCATACTTCGGCCCGCAAGGCGGCTTCGCCGGCCTCGATCAAGTCAATGTACTGCTGCCGGCCAGTTTGGCGAGCGCGGGCCAGGTGAATCTTTCCATCACTGTGGACGGCCAAACCTCTAACGTAGGAACGGTAGCATTCGGGGCCGCGGGTACAAACTAGCGGCCTTCGCAGTGACAACGAAAGCATTCGCGAGGGCATGCAGGGACTTCGCGCCCTGACAAACGGCTGCAGTCCGGACTCATCCGCTGTCTCTCGGGCACGTCGACCCAGCGTGATCTTCCTCCGCTGATCGACTGTCCAATAGAAGATCTTCGACGGTTTCCGGCAAAAACTTTACCCCATAGCCACATTCTTGTTCCATTTAAATCTTTGTCCCCCAAGGCCGATAAAGAGAATGCATGGAACGGAATACAGTACTGCGAGCGCTCATCGGCATTGCCTGCATAGTGGCCTCTCTTGACGCTCAGACCTTACAGAAGGTCGCCGCGATTGATTATCATCCGCCAAAGCGCATCGGCTCCGATGCATCTCAACTTCCACCCAGCTTTGCCGCCAGCGCAACCGCGATTGCGCCGAAAGAACTTGGCTCCATCCGGGCCGAGGAAACCGCTGCCTCCCATCGTTCCATGACACAGCCCATGGCGCAGCGGCGTGTGGTGGGCGTCCAGCGGCACGTAGCCTCTGAAATAGCCCATAGCGGCGAATGGGCTCAAATTGACGCGGTGCGTAGCGTCTATCGGGTAGCCATCCGGTCGAACGGGGCTGCGGCCATGCGAATTCATCTCGCGAACTTTTCCGCCGGTAACGGCCGTTTGTGGATTTATAGCCCCGATCGCGCCGAAGTCCGAGGCCCCTACACCGGCGCCGGTGTCAATGGGACAGGTGATTTTTGGACCAACACCATCCACGGCGACACAGCGGTGATTGAATACGAGCCGAGCGGGTCAGACCGAAGCGTGCCATTCGACATTCCCGGAGTCGGCCATGCGACGGCCTCGGTAGACCGCGGCATCACGAATGTCGTCTCCCCCTGCGAGCTCGACGTCAGCTGCTATTCGGATTGGAGCGGCATCGCCAGCGGCATCGGAATGATTAACTTCGTCAGCGGCGGCGAGATGAGCCAATGCACTGGCGCGCTCATAAACGATGCCAGCAACGACTACACGCCATACTTCTTGACGGCCGGTCACTGCATCCCGGACGCCGCGACCGCGCAAACCGTGGAGGTGGTTTGGCAATACCAGACGGGATCCTGCAATGGCGCACAGCCCGATCCAGCGACACTGCCGAGCACGCTCGGCGCGACCTACCTGGTGAGCGCCAACCCGTTTCCCAATACCTCGTCGGCCAGCAGCGATTTCAGTCTGCTCAGGCTCAGTTCCCTGCCGAATATGGATCTCGTATTCTACGGGTGGAGCCCCGATCCTGCCGCGGCGCCGGTGGGCGCCTCCCTGATTACCATCCATCATCCCGAGGGCGAAGTTAAGCGTGTTGCATTTGCGACCCGTATGCCAGACGCGTCCGACGCAACCTGGAGTCCCATAGTCGCGTCGTTGCCGGTCACCAAGTTTTATGAGGTGTCGTTCGCAGGCAGCGCGTCGGGGCGAGTCGAGCCAGGCTCTTCGGGAGCGCCGCTTCTCACGGCCGATCGCACGGTCATCGGGACGTTTAGCGCGATGCCGTATCCAGTTGAGTTGGCGGGCCAAGCCTGCGAGTACGATCCATTCGTCGTTCAGTACAGCCGGTTCTCGAATGCCTACTCGGCTCTGCAACCGTATCTCGGTGCGAGCGGCAAACAGATTACCACTGCGCCATCATCCGGCAGCGGAACGCCGTCCAGTCTTCCCGCAGGAGTAACGGTGACCCCCTCGCCGTCCTCACTCTCATGGTATTGGGCGGTCGCAAATCCGAGCCAAACCGCGCCTTCGGTCGTCCAGGTCAGCACGTCGTCGGTGACTGCGGTAACGCTCAGCGTCGGGAGTAATCAGCCGTGGATCTCACTATCTGACCAGACAATCACAATATCCCAGGCCTCGCCTGGCTTTCTCCGCGTCGCGCTGAATCCGGCTGGCATCACCAATGGCGGCCTTCTCAACGGAGCGATCACGCTGACTGCCGGCACGCAGCAAGCATCGATCGCTGTCAGTTTAAATGCTGTGAGCGCGACGTTCCAGCCGTCATTGAGCGCGCAGGTTACGGTCTTTCCTCTCTTCGAGGCGGGGCCGGGGTTCACGAGTTCTTTTACGCTGACGAATTCCTACAGCTCCGAGACGACGGCGTTTCTCTCGTTCAACAATCTCGATGGATCTGCGCTCATTGTCGAGCCCGCCCAATTCTATCCCGTAAACCCGGCTGGGATCTCTTCCGCTGCGGCAGTAAGCTCTCCCGCGCTTACCGATGGATATCCCGTTACGTTCATGGAATCGATGCTTCCCGCCGGCGGGAGTGCGAGCTTCGCAACGGCTCCAGTGGCGCCTCTGAGGGCGGGTATGGCCCTGGCCTGGACCCCCGACACTCAGAAGCAGTTGCAGAGCGTGCTCTCGATAAACGGGAACCCGATATCTCCCGCATCCCCTGTTGCCCTTCCCTTCTCAATCCCATTTGATGCGAGCGCATCCGGATCCACTCAGCTCTTCGCATATAACAATGCATGGTGGGGCACAGCAAATCTTACGGTTACGGGCTATGACGCCACCGGAACCATGATCGGATCCGCTCCGTTGACGATCCCTATGCAACAGGCGGCATCCTTTGTCGTTACCAACGCTACGAGCCTATTTGGCGGCAAGAAGGGCACGCTGGTGGTGACCGGCAGTGGGAGCGTCCTGGCGATGGGGCTCGAGATCGACGCGGCGGGGAAGATCAGCCCAGCCATGCCAGCGGCAGTGAAATAGCCTCGCATCGGCGCGCAAGAGGTGCAGGATACGCGCTTGCATCCGCTAACCGCATTTGAGAGAATACCGGACGCAGTTTGATACGTGTTGTTTGGACGCGCCTCGTAAGTTTCTAGCAAGCCTCGAAAGTCCGCTTTCCTTGTCTGGGAGTCCCAAGAGCACGACGAACAATTTCAGGAGATAGAGTAGTGAAGGAAAAAGGCACAGTAAAGTGGTTTAACGCCGCCAAAGGCTATGGATTTATCCAGCGATCGAGCGGCGATGACGTGTTCGTTCACTTTTCAGCCATCCAGGCGAACGGCTACCGTTCGCTCGATGAGGGCGCGGAGGTGGAATTCGAGGTTAAGCAGGGGCCCAAGGGCCTGCAAGCGGAGAACGTGAACAGGATATAACGAGACTTTCAAGACCCGACAAGAAAGAGGGCCCCTACGCGGGCCCTCTTTTTATTTGTGGGCCGTTCTGCTCGGCCGCCGCCACGCGCGCCTGCGCCAGTTCCGATTCCGCCAGCGCCACCGCCGGATCGGTGGCGGCGGCATGATCGTTGAGCAGCAGGTGATCGCGCCGTCTTCAGCCGCCGACGCGCGCTTTTCCAAGGTCGATCTCTTCGGCGCGCTCGGCGACATCGGCCAGCACGCGGATGTGATCGGGCAGCACTTCGACGAATCCGCGATGGATGGCCATGAGACTTTGCGTGAGCCGGACTGCGGCGCGTAGCTGAGCACGCCGCTGCCGAGCAGGCTCAAGCAGCGGCGCGTGGCCCGGCAGCACGCCGATGTAGCCCGCCTTGGCCGGGAATCTGCGCCTCGGTCACCGGCTCTTTGACGAGCTGGCGCTCGGGCGTGACGACTTCGAGTTCGATGGTTTCCGCCATGCGTCAGTTACCGGCCAGTTCCTTGGCTTTCTGCCTGCACTTCTTCGATGGTGCCCAGCATGTAGAACGCCTGCTCGGGCAGATCGTCGTGCTTGCCTTCGCACGATCTCGCGGAAGCCCTTGATGGTGTCCGCGAGCTTGACGTACTTGCCCGGGATGCCGGTGAACTGCTCGGCCACGTGGAAGGGCTGCGAAAGGAAGCGCTGGATCTTGCGCGCGCGCGCGACGGTCAGCTTGTCTTCGTCGGAAAGTTCGTCGATGCCCAGAATGGCGATGATGTCCTGCAGATCCTTGTAGCGCTGCAGCACGCTCTTCACTAACTGCGCGGTGTCGTAATGATCGTCGCCGATGATGCGCGGATCGAGAATGCGCGAGGTGGAAGCCAGCGGATCGACCGCGGGATAGATGCCGAGCGCCGCGATGTCGCGCGAGAGGTTGGTGGTGGCGTCGAGGTGCGCGAACGCCGTGGCCGGCGCGGGATCGGTGTAATCGTCGGCGGGCACGTAGATGGCCTGCACGGAGGTGATCGAGCCCTTCTTGGTCGAGGTGATGCGCTCCTGCAGTTCGCCCATTTCGGTGGCGAGGTTGGGCTGATATCCGACGGCGCGAAGGCATGCGGCCGAGCAGCGCGGAAACTTCCGAACCGGCCTGGGTGAAGCGGAAAATGTTGTCGATGAAGAGCAGCACGTCCTGGCCTTCTTCGTCGCGGAAATACTCGGCGACGGTGAGGCCGGTCAGGCCGACGCGCAGGCGGGCTCCGGGCGGCTCGGTCATCTGGCCGTAGATCAGGGCGCACTTGGATTTGGTGTAATCGTGCGGATCGATGACGCCGCCTTCCTGCATTTCGAGCCAGAGATCGTTGCCTTCGCGGGTGCGCTCGCCCACGCCGGCGAAGACCGAGACGCCGCCGTGCTTCATGGCGATGTTGTTGATCAGCTCCATGATGATGACGGTCTTGCCCACGCCCGCGCCGCCGAACAGGCCGATCTTGCCGCCGCGGAGGTAGGGCTCCAGCAGGTCGATGACCTTGATGCCGGTCTCGAACATTTCAAGACGCGTCGATTGCTCTTCGAAGCTCGGCGCCTCGCGGTGGATCGGGTAGTGCTTCTTGGCGTTGACCGGGCCCATCTTGTCCACGGGCTCGCCGATGACGTTGAGCACGCGGCCGAGCGTCTCCGGCCCCACCGGCACTTCCACCGGATGGCCGAGGCTCTCCGCCTTCATGCCGCGCACCAGGCCTTCGGTGGGCTGCAGCGCGATGGTGCGCACGCGGCCTTCGCCGATGTGCTGCTGCGCTTCGCAAATGATATCGATCGGTTGCGGGCACGTCGAAGCCCTCGCTGGTCACGCGGATCGCGGTGTAAACCAGGGGAATCTGCCCTTCGGGAAATTCGCAGTCCACGGCCGGTCCGGAAACTTGGACCACTTTCCCCATTACGGTTGCGGTTGCTGGTTGCCATAAGATTCCTTTTCCTCGCGAGCCAGGGCCGGTGGCAAGACCCAGCGCTCCGCTAACTTTTCGCGGCGGCCCGCCGCTCACCACTTCGATGATTTCCTTGGTGATGCTGGCCTGGCGCACGCGGTTCATATTCAAAGTCAAAGTGTCGATGACGTCGGCGGCGTTGTTAGGTCGCCGCGTCCATGGCCGTCATGCGCGCGGCGTGTTCGGCCGCGGAAGATTCGAGCAGCGCCCGGTAAAACTCCATCTCGACATAGCGCGGCAGCAGGCTCTCCAGCATTTCGCCGGGCGGCTGCTCGAAGATGTAATCGACCGGCGGCCTGCTGCGCCTCTACCTCGTACCGGCAGCACGCGCGTGAGCGTCACCTTCTGCGTCATCACGCTCTTGAACTCGTTATAGAGCAGATAGACCGCGTCCACTTCGCCTTCGGCGAACAACTTCATGGCGCGGCGCGCGACTGGCGGCCGTCTCGTCGTAACTCGGCTTCGGCGGCGAGATCGATCTGGTCGCCCGAAATCTTCGCGCTGCGCTTGCGGAAAAAATCGCGGCCTTTGCGGCCCACCAGTTCGAAGGTCATTTCCGCGCCGTTGTGCTCGGCGGGAAAGCGTACAGCCGCTTTGATCAGATTGCTGTTGAACGCGCCGGCCAGGCCCTTGTCGCCGGAAACCAACACCAGCAGCACGCCTTTTCCTCCGGACGCTGCGCCAGGAGCGGATTGCGACACGCGGTCTTCGCCCGCCGCCGCGGCGGCCACGTTCGAGATCACCTTGCGCAGCGTCGCGGCATACGGCCGCGCGGCAATCACGCGATCCTGCGCGCGGCGCAACTTGGCCGCCGAGACCATCTTCATGGCCTTGGTGATCTGCTGCGTGTTTTTCACCGAGCGGATGCGCCGCCGGATATCGATCAAACTAGGCATGCGCGGCTACCGGCTTGTGTTCCGCTACGAAGCGGGTTTTGAATTCCTTAATCGCCGCCGTCAATTTACCCTTGAGCGCGTCGTCCAGCGCCTTCTTGTTGCGGATCTCTTCGAAGATGGTCGGGTGGGCGCTCTCGATGAAGCGGTAAAGCTCCTCTTCGAACTTGCGGCAGTGTTCCATCGGGCAGATCGTCAATGAAGCCCTGCGTGCCGGCGAAGATGATCGCGATCTGCTTTTCGAGCGGCAGCGGCTGGTATTGGCCCTGCTTCAGGATCTCCGTCAGGTGCTTTCCGCGGTTGAGCTGCTGCTGCGAAGCCTTATCGAGATCGGAGCCGAACTGGGCGAAGGCCGCGAGGGCGCGGTATTGCGCCAGATCGAGGCGCATGCTGCCGGCGATCGATTTCATCGCCTTGGTCTGCGCGTTGCCGCCGACGCGGCTGACCGAGATGCCGACGTTGATGGCCGGGCGTTGGCCGGAGTTGAACAGATCGGCTTCGAGGAAGATCTGGCCATCGGTGATGGAGATGACGTTGGTCGGAATGTAGGCAGAAACGTCGCCCGCCTGGGTTTCGATGAACGGCAGCGCGGTCAGCGATCCGCCGCCGTTCTCGGCGTTCAGTTTGGCGACGCGCTCGAGCAGACGGCTATGGAGATAGAACACGTCGCCCGGGAACGCTTCGCGCCCCGGCGGACGGCGCAGCAGCAGCGAGATCTCGCGATAGGCCGCGGCATGCTTCGAAAGATCGTCATAGATGCAAAGAACGTGGCCGCCTTCGGTCGCGGAAGTACTCGCCGATGGCGGTGCCCGCGAACGGCGCGAGATACTGCATCGGCGCGGGGTCGGAAGCGGAAGCGGAGACCACGATGGTGTAATCCATCGCGCCGTAGTCTTCCAGCGTCTTCACCACCTGGGCGACGGTGGAGCGCTTTTGCCCGATGGCGACATAGATGCAAATCATGTCGCCGCCCTTTTGATTGATGATGGTGTCGAGCGCGATGGCAGTCTTGCCGGTTTGCCGGTCGCCGATGATCAATTCGCGCTGGCCGCGGCCGATAGGAATCATGGCGTCGACAGCCTTGATGCCGGTCTGCATCGGTTCTTTAACGGGCTGGCGGTCGACTACGCCTGGAGCGAGCCGCTCGATGGGGTTGAATCCGTCGTTGTGGATCGCGCCTTTGCCATCGATGGGTACGCCGAGCGCGTTCACTACGCGCCCAATCAAGCGCCTTGCCGACGGGCACGGACATGATGCGCCCGGTGCGCTTGACCTCGTCGCCTTCCTTGATTTCCGTGTATTCACCCAAGAGCACCGCGCCCACCTGGTCTTCTTCCAGATTCATGGCGATGCCGGAAACACCGTGCGGGAATGAGATCAACTCGCCCGCCATGACCCGCTCCAGGCCGTGAACGCGCGCGATACCGTCGCCTACCGAAATGACCGACCCGGTCTCGGACACGTCCATCGCCTTGTCGTAATTCTCGATCTCCTGGCGCAGGATGCTGGTTATTTCATCCGCTCGAATCTGAGCCATAATTCCTTTCCCAATTAACCTTTTCTGCTCAATCGGCGGTAGGCCTGCTTGCTCAATCGCCGCCTAGCTTTCCGCGCTCAACCGCCGTTGGAGCGATTCGAGCGAGCCGCGCACCGAGCCATCGTACAGCGTGGAACCGACCTTTGCCACGACGCCGCCGATCAGCGACCGATCCACCGCGAACGTCATGCGGATGCGCTTGCCGGTGAGTTTTTCCAGTTCATTCGCGAGTGCCGCGCGCTCTGCTTCATTCATCTCACCCGCCGAAGCGATCTCCGCGGGCAGAATTCCAGTACGCTCATCGAGCACCGTGCGGAAGGCGTGAATCATCTCGCTCAAAGAGCCCATGCGGCGGCGGTCCGTGAGCACAAATAGAAAATTGCGCGTGACCGGCGAGAGTTGCAACTTATCTACGATTCGCCCGACCACCGCCTTCTTACGGCTGGCGGCTATGGCGGGAGTTTCGAGCGCCGCCGCCAATTCGTGCGATTCGCGGATGGTGGATTCGAACGCGCTCAGCTCGGCCAGCGCGGTCTCGGGCGCGAGCGAAGAGCCGCGCACCGTGACGACGTCCGCCAGGGCGTTCGCGTATCGCGTGGCTACGGCAGAGAGAGTCATGGTTGTCTTTTAGTTGGCCTGCGCGCGAGGGGCGCGGCCGTCGAGTTCCGTTACGAAGTCGCGCACCAAGGCGTCCTGCGCTTGGGGCGTCATGCGCGCTTGAATCTTTTCGCCCGCCAGATGCACGGCCAGTTCGGCCGAATATCGCTTCAATTCCAGGCGCGCCGCCTTCCCGAGGGCGGCGATCTCCTGCTCCGCGTTGCTTTGAATCCGCGCAATTTCAGCCGACGCTTTGGACGTGGTATGGCGTTCGAGCGAATCGAGTTCCTGCCTCGATTCGGTCCGCAAGGCTGCCATGTCTGCTTGCAGACTAGCCAGCCGGCGGTCCACCTCGGCCGAACGCGCTTCCGCGTCCTGGCGCACCTTGGCGGCTTCTACGATTTCCCGCTGAATGCGCTCGCTGCGCGCTGCGAAAAACGGTCCGCCGTACTTCTTGATCAAATAACCCAGGCCGATAGCCAAAATTGCGAAATTGGCCCACAGGAGAACGGTCTCTGTGACGGGGCTCAGATGGGATCCGGTCTTTTCTACCTGGCGCTCTTCCTGTGCAAACAAAGCGGCTGCCGAAAGAGCGAAAGCGAGTACCGTGAGACCGATGCGCCGTTTCACGCCGCCCTCCGGCGCAGGATAGAATCCGCGATCTGGTTTGCCAGCGCATCGCTATCTTTCGATAGTGACGCCTTCGCCGTTTCCACATCCTCGGCCAGTTGCCGTTTGGCCTCGCGAATGGCTTCATCGGCGCGTGTGCGCGCTTCCGCGATCTGACTGGCTGAACGTTCCTGAAATTCCTTGAACGCTTTCTCGTGCACCTGATAGATTTCGCTGCGCGCCGCGCTGAGGGTAGCCTCGTATTCAGCCGTTTTCGCCTCCGCGCGCCGCATGCTTTCCTCGGCAAGTTTACGCGCGCCTTCCGTTGCGTCGTAGCGCTGCCGCAGCACCTTTTCTAAAGGTGCAAAGAACATCGATTTCAAATAAAGCGTAAGGAAAATCAGGAGCAGGAACGTAGGCAGGGCTGTCAGCAGAAGCTCGCCCAACTGGTGAACTATTTTGTCCATGAGAAAAACAGCGGAAGCGAACGGGGGCCCTATTAACAAATCAGCGTAACATGCGGCATAGGGAGCGTCAACGGCACCGGGAGGTGGTGGTTAAGCCCAAAATAACCTAGCTTCCAGGGCTACGGCCTTTCCGTTTCGGCGTGCTTCAATATCTCCTTGGCAGATTTGGTGGGCCTGAAAGTGGACAGCAGTCTTGCGTGGACCGACACCGAGACATCGGTGACGATCAACGAGTCGACCCAATCTGCCACAGTTGCCATAGGCGCGCCAGCCTTCGGGTATAAGGGACCTGTCGATGGACTCTTCCTTCGGCGCGGTTGCCTCTATTGAGCGGCGGCGTGCCGACGAACGGGCCGAATCTTCTGCTGCACTTCCGCCATGTATTGCGCGGCATCGGCTCGGGTCTGCAAATTGCGAACTCGTGCGATGATGGCGGGCCGCGCTTCAGGAGGAGACAGCGCCATATCCTGCCGCATCGCCGAGTGTATGATCGCCGGCAAATTGCCCTCGTTGACTGTTTCGGCAGGCGCGACAACGCTAGCGGTCACAAGATCTGCCGGGGCCGCAGGTTCACCCGTTGCCGGGTCGGGCAAGGTCGCCGGAGCATCTGTCCGCGCGGTTGGAAGCGTGCATAAAGCGTTTAAGGTTCTTGCGTTGCGATCTCGGGCCGTGAGAGGGGCCAGCCCGAACAGCGATTCCACCGTCGCCGGAATCGAAGCGTGATCGTACAGCCGATGGTCCACCAGGTTCCTGGGGATCAATGGAGAAACCACTATGGCCGGCACGCGTGGACCATATAGATCAAATGTAAAGCCATTTTGATTAAATCTACCTGGAGATCCGTCGGCCGGCGATGGAGCAGCGCCGGGCAGCGCGTGGTCGTAGAATCCGCCGTGCTCGTCCCAGGTGACGATCAACAGGCTGTTGTTCCAAACCGGCGAGTTGCGGATAGCTTCATAGGTCTGTTTGATGAGCGCCTCACCCCGAGTGATGTCCCCAAGCGGGTGCTGAGAGGAGCCATTCCGATACTTGTTCAGCACATCATAAGCAGGCTCGATAAAAATGTAGCGATCCGCGTAGCCGGTCTGTTGTAAATCTTCCGCGAACAGGCTGTAGTGGCGGATATCACTCAGGTGGATGCCCTTGAGCGCCGCAACCATTGGAAAATCGTCGCCACCGTAAAGTCGCCGCCGAATCGATGCTGAATTGAGACGATCGAAGATGGTTCCATTGGGCAACGGAAAACCGCTGATCCCTTCCCATTCGGCAACCTCCACAACTGTCGGACTGTGATCGAGCCCGCCCGAGGACGCCGCATGCACAAACATGCGGTTGGGCCACGTTGGTCCCGGCATGGAGGCATACCAGTTATCGCACACCACGAACTCACGAGCCAGGGCGTTGAGCACCGGCAGTTGAGCTGAAGTGAAGCACTTCATGATCTCGCGGGGATCCTGTCCACCATTTTCCACATACGATGCCACGAATCCACTGTTATCGATTGATGGGAATGGACCACCGTGCGGGTACTGTATGCCTTTCCCACACAGTTGTTCTACTACCGCCGGAAATTCGTGGGCCGGATCGGTTGGCATGACGCGGTCAGCGCCAGGGGTCACTGGGAAAGGGGAGCCGTTAAAGGAATTGGATTCCGCTCCGGTAAGGCCATCGATCGCGGACCTCAGGCCAGTTACTGCGTCGGTGCCGGTAATTCCAGAGAATCCCAACATGTGGTCGAACGATCGGTTCTCCAGCATGAGCACATAAAAATGCTCGATAGCCATGTCACACCTCCTGAAACATCATGCCTCGACGGTATATAACGGATTGAAATCGGGAAGACCTTCCCGTCTGGTGGCCATCCATCGTAAGGCGTACACGACCCTGGGATCGGTCAAGCCTTTTGCCGGGCCAGCGGCTTTCTTTTCGATCCAGTTAGGAATCACTTCGAGTAATCCGTGGGCGGCAACGTCCTTGTAATAATCTATATCCGGTTCGATTTTCACGCACTTGACTGGTTTGTTGTCATCGTCCAGCAAGGTGTAAGCATCGTTTCCGTGGAAGGTAAGTTGGACATTGGCGACGTCGAACTGGGTTTGCTTGTAGCTTTCCGTAGCATCGCCGTGGCCCCACGCCTGAGGATCGGCCTCTTGGGAAAAGCCGTGACCTTTGCCTGCCCGAACGTCGGGGAGAATCGCCTGGTCAACGTAGCAGAAAAGGCGATCTTGATGCATCACCCTGTCAAGGGACTTTACCCAATTGGGATCCTTGGCATCTCCTTGCGGCCAATTGACGTTCCAGTAGTAGTCCAAAGCGAACTTACCGGACGGTAGCCGCATTTGGCCCAGAGCTGTCATGATATTCAGGAAACAAGCCAGAGGTTCCGGGCGGGACTCCAGGACCACGCTGTATTTGTCCGCCGCGGCGGCGGCGCTTTCACAGCCGCGTTGGACGATCTTGGCCAGATCGGGCCGGAATTGCGAGAGCCTGCTCCAGGTCGCATTCGCAAAGTGCGGCGTGGCATCCTTTGCCAAGAAGATCAGATCGAGAGTGACCGGCGTGGCGGAAGAAACGTGGACGGGATACCATGCCGAATTCCCGAATCCATCAATGTTCGCGATAACGGTGTAGAGGTCGCCGAAGTTATCGAAGAAGGGCACGGTAAAGATTTGCGACGCACCCAGAAGATCCGGAAATTGGAGGGTCTGGCGTCCATCGGACGGCGCCCTGCCGTCCTGGGTCTGCGCCGACCACTTTACCGAATTCGGAAAGAGCCGGCGAGCGCCGTCATAAGCATTGACGACGATGTTAGCAGTGTCTGGCACGTTTGGGCTGAGCTCCTCTCTGATACCTTAAGCGTAAATGGCGGACAAAAGGGGCCGCGACGGCGCGGGGAAGGGCAACTCGAAAACCGACCCTGGCAAACTCACATGAAGTTTCGTGTGTGCAAAGAAGACAGATCTTCCGCCTCGGCGGCGGTGAAACCAAGTTGGAGAAGCCGCTTGCTCCGGGCGGCGTGCATTTCCTGAATCAAAGCGCCTACCCGATCGTGTCCGCGTGCCACGTCGGCAACCGACCAGGATCCCGCGGCCATGAGAACGAGCGAATCGAAAACCTCGGCATTCAGTCCGGCGGTGTGGCGAAGCATTTCATGGCGGCGCCGAACGGCGTTGGCGAGCCGCTCGCGAACGGAAGGATCGGCGTTGATATGCTCGCGGAGATGCGACATTCCGAATGCGACATGGCGCGCTTCATCGCGTGCGGCAAGCCGGCAAACGGCGGCCGTAACGGGGTCCGGCGCAAAATGCTCGAGGAACCAGAGCAGCGAGAGGAAGGTTCCTTCGCCAAGCACCGATAGCAGGAACGAGGCGATGGCAAAATCCGGCTCGTCCACCAATGTCTGCAAAGAGGCCTGCCCTCCCGCGGTGGAGAGGCCGAATTCGCGACGCTTGAGCAAAGCGCGCCGGGTAAATATTTCGACGTGCCGCGCTTCGTCGGCCGCCTGGATCGCAAGGACTTGCATGACCTCACGGAAATGCGGATGGAGTTGCGCGATAAAGCGGCTCGGCACGATGAGCGCCGCCATCTCGTTTTCCACGAGGTAGGTCATAATCTGCACAACGGCGTCTTCCACGTCGGCGGGCAGATCGAACTCGGCGTTCCAGGGAATCGCCGTGGCCGGATCCCACTGCGATCCAGCGGCCTGGGCGTAGATGCGAGCCGCGTCGGGCGACCACACCTCTTCCTTGCGGGCAAGAGCGAAGTGGAAATCGGGCGATCCGGATTCGACGAGGGCCCCACGGGCGGCAAGGCCCCAGCGCTGAGACGGGCCTTCGGAAATCGCCTGCGGGTTCAGAGGGTCGGCGTGGCCGGCGCGTTCCGCTCCAGCCCAGCGCTGAGCGGCCGCGGGGCCTCTCACAATCACTGCACTATCCGCAGAGGCATCCGGCACGCTGAAGCCGTGTCCCTCCGCCCGGCACCAGGCGCGTAGATGGATGAAGAGTTCGGGAGCCGTGCCCTCAACGGTGACGGCTTCGCCTCGCGCAGCCGTCCGCAAAGCCCGTTTGAGGAGGAGCGCGGCGCCATGATCGAAGCCGAGGCCCTGGAGATCTACGTGCATCGTGCCGCTGCAGAGGTCACAAACGGCTCCAGATACCCGAATCTCTCGACAGCCGCCGAAAGGAGCGCGTATCCTTCCGTCCTGCCGGGCAGCCAGCGCTTCAATCCTTCCAGATCCAGCAATCGCCGGACCTGCGGATCTGCGTGGGACATGTCGAGCAGCATCTCGCGGAACTGTACGATGGCAGCGGCCGGAGCGCCGTCGAGGACCGTGAAGTTGCAGTGGTCGTAGACAGGCGTTTGCGCGATGATGCGCGTAGCGCCGGCGGGAATCGTGCCCTCCTGAGTGAAGAGCAGATGGTTGCCGTCGATCAGGCAGGCGGCATCGCATTCGCCGCGGAGGAGCGCTCGCACCGCCTCGCGCTCGCCGCCGATGTGGTCGCCATGCTTCCCGCGCAACAGATCGAACTCAACCACCGAAAAATCGTGCCGCGGGTCCAGCCCTTGCTGCGCCAGAAAGTGGAGCGGAATGAGAGACGCCTGGGGCGAGTCGTTCGCGCCCACCGCGACCTTTCGGCCTTTCAGGCCGGCAATCGTCCGGATAGCATCGTCATTGCGTGTTATCACGATTGAGGTGAGGTCGCGATCCGTGTCGCGCATGCAGATTGCTTCGGCACGGCGTCCCACTCTCCGCGCGAGACTTTCAGATTGGAGCCAGGCGAGCGGGGAGTTCCAGGCGACGTGAATGTGCCCGGAGAAATGCGCCTCCACCTGGCGCTCATAGTTGGTATACAGGATGTAATCGAATGGCAGACCGCGTTCTGCGAAGTATTGCTGAAAACCGTCCCAGATGGTAACTACCTTCGGGTCGTAGGCGACCGCGCCAAGCAGGAGAGGGGTATCGCTCATAGCTTGCTCCGTCAGAATAGCGGCATGCCGCAAACAGCTTTGCCGATGAAATCGTAGAGAGCGTCAGTGGTGGGCGCCATTACGCCGGCCGCCCGGGCATCGCGGAAGAATCGCTCCACTCCCACTTCCTTGCGGAAAGCCGCGCCGCCGCAAACGCGCATGGCGAGATCGAGCACTTCGTTAGCGGTCTCTCCGGCTGCCGCTTTGCATTCGAGCACGCGCAGGGTGGCGTCCGGACGTCCCGCGGCGATGGCAGCGACGGTGTCCGAGAGCAGAGTGTCCGACATGTCGGCCTTCACGCGCATGCGAGCGATGTAGTTGCGGATTGTGGGCAGATCGGCAAGCGAGGTTCCAGTGTCGGAGTGCCGCGTGTGTCCTACGTGCTCAATCGTTCTCCGCAGGCCCCCGGCCATCAATCCATTCGCACAGGCGGCATTCAGCACGGCAAATACCGGCAGAACGACGCTCATCATAATGGCGAAACCTTCTCCATCGGCGCCAAGCATCGAAGAGCGTTCCACCTCTACGTTCGACGCCGTTACCGGCGACGAATCGTTCCCGCGGAGCCCCAGCCCTTCAAAGGGGCCCCGCACCGCGATGCCCGGCGACGATGCGGGCACGAGCCATATGGTGCTGAGGCCCTCAGCCGCGAGCGGCTTGGACGACCATACGTATGCTGTTGCGCGGGAAGCCGATGTCACCCAGCTCTTGTCGGCATTCAGAGTGATGCGTCCTTCGCTGAGCGCCGCAGTGCTCGAGGGAGCCCAGAAGTGGCTGCGCGACCCGGTTTCGCTGAAGGCGAGAGTGCTCAGGTGAGAGCCTGCCGCGGCTTCGCGGCGGACCTCGGCGCTTCCGTATTTTTCGAGAACGGCGGCGCCACAGTAATGCATGGTAAGCACCATGGCCGTGGATCCGCACTCCTCGGCAACTCGACGAACCACGCGCGCGGCTCCGGCCAAACCCAGGCCGAGACCTCCCGATTCGGTCGCGCTGAGGGCGCCGAGCAGCCCTTTCGTTCTCAACGCTTCGATGGATGCCGATGGGAAAGCGCCGTCGCGATCGACAGCAGAGGAGTTATTGGCGATGGCGCTGCAAGCTTGCTCCAGCGCGGCTTCATAGGTTTCAGCGGCAGTGTTCATGTTCCTCGCAATCTACGGCGGCAAGCGTCGTAGAACGGGGAACTGCGCCGCTACGAGCTGGCAGCCGGCATATAGCGCCCGGTCACGCCGGGCCGTTTAGAGATTCATCGTCGGTGGTGCATCGTGATGTCCATACACTTTAACACCGCAGGGCAGGGGCGAGGGACGGATAAGGGCGACCGAAGGCCGCTTACAATATTCGAGAACGTGAATATCTTCCCAAAGCAAAGCTTATCTCGAATGGCGCTCGCCTGAACGATCTGTAGCGCATTCGCCCGAACTCGTCATCTGGCATCCACGGCCTTTGCAATCCGCGTAAGCGTCGCTTGCTTACGCACGGCGCATTCCTTGATTCTGATAACGGTCCAGCCTTCGCTCCGAAGCGCCTTAGTCACTTGGCGGTCTCGGCGCTTATTGGTTTCAATCTTACTCCTCCAGAATTCCGTATTTGTTCGCGGCAGGTACTTGCAGCGGCATCCGTGCCAGAAACAGCCGTCGACAAAGACAGCGACCTTCCTCCCCGGCCACGCGAAATCCGGCTTACCGGTAACAGGCCAGTGCTTTCGATAGCCCCGTAGACCCGCCGCCCAGAGCAGTTTCGCAAGGGGCAACTCGGTCGTCGTGTTGCCGCGCGAATGAACGGCCGCCATTATCCTGGACCGGACTTCCTTCGAAACGTGGTCCATACAGCACCATACCCGGTTTTAACGCTTCCCGTAGAGCTTAAGATCGTCTGCGCTGATTTGATCGGACGGGACGAGTTTGTAGTGCCTCTCTTCCACGATCTTCACATTCTCGCCCTGAAGCGCAAGCTCAAATAACGCGATCGTGTCGTCCGTCATGAACTGGGCGGAAATAGGGCGGCACGTAAGGCGCGGAAATTTCTGGACGCAGCAGGCTATATCCTGGCGGGTTTGCGTGACGCCGAGTCGATCGCTGCCGCCTTTAGCCTGGACGGGCACGACAAATTGCTGGCCGTGCCGGTTCACTCCGACATACACTTCGTCGATTTCGATTTGCCCCATGTCCCTGACGAAGGTTTGCAAATGGTTCTGCAACGAATAGCTGGCCATGCCGAGAAAGATGTCGATCAGACGGTTATAGCGAACCTTGGCGAGAAGGGATTGCTCGTGCGTAAGCGCATAGGCCGTAATGATCTCCGGCGTCGCGTCCGGTATTTTAATGGCGATAAGATCGGGCCGGGGCACTATACGCACGAGCTTGCCGAGCTTAAAACGATACTGGCCTTTACCGGCAAGTTCGATTCCCCACTCCATTCCCTTGGTGGCCGTAGCGACGATTTCGGGCGGCAAGGCCGTACGGAACCGGAAAGAGTAAATAGTGTCGCCGAGGTTTTTCGGTAGTGCGACGTTGAGCGAACGGGCGATTTCCAAGAACTCGTCGCGCGAAAACTCGAATTGGGTTTTGCCGCGCTTGTAGTGGTTCTTGAAGATGGCGCCGATGATAGCGGAGTAGCGATTCTGTTTCTTCGGGCCGTCAGCGGCGTCTTTTTTAGCCATCGGCTTCGTCCCCCTGTCCCGCGCGGGTACGCTTCGGAACCACGTCCGACGGCACGCCGTAATGCGCCGCGGCTTCGGACATGCCGAACGACAGCAGACCGACCTCTCCTTGCGCGACGGGACGGTCGGACTTTCTGGGGGCCGGAAAAGCTTCGCGGACCTTCGCTGCGACCGCCCTGGCAAGAAGGGGTGGCACGGAGTTGCCGATCTGCCGGAAGCCGTGCCATTTCGTCACGTGAAAGCGGAACCAGTCGGGATACGAGTGTAGGCGCGCGGCTTCGCGAACGGTTATGCAGCGAGGCGAATAGGGATGTATCGGCCTGGGGGACGTAAACGCGCCGTGATCGCTGGCGGTCCCTGCGCGAATCGTATTGCACACGCCCTTTGGATCGAGCTTATGGAAGCGGCTCACAGGTTCTGTTTCGCCAGGCTGCGTTTCGAGAAATCGCTTTCTCGACAGATCCGTATGAACTGTGCGCATGCTGGAAGTAAGCAACGTCGGATCGAATTCGCGGGGTTTGGAGTAATCCTCCGGATCGCCGGTGACCCCGCGCAGTGGAGCGCTGTAGTCGGTGGATTTCTTGAAACGGGCCTTCACCCAATCCCGGTGCAGCAACTCCTCATAGTCGTCGGCCTCGGGAATGTCTCGCAACGCATCCCAAACGGTCGGCGTCGACAGACGAAACAGGTTGCCGGCGACTGCGACGTCGTTCACTGCGTGCGTGGACTCGGGATACTCCGGAAGGGGCAAGCCCTTGCGGACACCCATCAGAAACAGGCGTTGCCGGTTCTGCGGTACACCGTGGTGGGCGGCATTCAGCACCTGGTAGTCTTCCAGCACCTTGTAGCCGTTCTTGCGAAATTCCACGATGATCTCTTCGAGGAACTTCCGGTGCGCACCTACTGTGAGCCCCCGAACGTTCTCGAAGACAAAACACGACGCGTCAAGTTCGACCACGAGTCGCACGAAGTGATGCACGAGCGAATTGCGGGGGTCGTCGAGCGCGCGTTTGCCGATCATACTGAAGCCCTGGCAGGGCGCCCCGCCGAACAATACGTCTACCGGGCGATCTCCGATCCGGGAATGCTCGCGGATATATTTGCCGTCGATGTCAGCGACACTACGGCAGATTGCCGCGCAATCGGGAAAGTTAAATTCGTGCGTAGCGCAGTGAACGGGGTCGTATTCCACGGCTGCGGCCACGTCGAATCCCGCCTGCTCGAAGCCGAGACTCATTCCGCCCGCTCCCGCGAACAAATCGACGCCGATAGGTCTTTTTCCGTTGCCGTTCATCAAACAAAATCTTAGTTAATGTTTTAACCGGCTCGGGGGGAGGGGGTCAATATACGATTCTATGGCGAAGCGATCTGACAAAGCAAACGACGACGCGCGGAAGCCAGGACGGCCGGCCCTCCACCAAAGAATCATATCGGCGAAAAAGCCGCCGCGTATTACGCGCGGCTGCCCTCCCGGCGCGCGAGGCCGCTCTTGCGGCGTTTTCCGCCGTCATCTGAACGAACAAAGGCACCCGATGACAGAGAAGTTTCCCACCGCCCGAAGGCCGCTTACAATATTCGAGAACGTGAATATCTTCCGCTCACTGTGCGCGTGCGCAGGGCTTGCCGTTTTCGCTTCGACAGGTACACTCGCTCAGAATCGTACTGTCGCGATAACGGTTGACGATCTTCCCTACGCTGCCGGGAGCGCTGCGCCGGACGTCGCGGGAGATGCATCCCAAGCCGGGATCGCCAATCGCCGGCTATTGGCTGCTTTTCGCGCCTATCACGTGCCGGTAACAGGTTTTGTAATCCAGAAGCGGGTTGAGGCGCTTGGCCAGGCGGGCCCCCAGATACTCCGGCAATGGACGCGTGAAGGCTACGATCTCGGAAATCACATGTACTCGCACCCCGATATCAACGCTCTTTCAATCGAGCAGATAGAGGACGAAATCGCGCGCGGCGAGTCCACTATAGGTCCACTCATGAAGGAAGCCGGAAAGAAGCTTGAGTTCTTTCGCTTCCCCATGAATCATATCGGCGACACGAAAGCGAAGCACGACGCGCTCGCGGAATTCCTATTGCGGCGCGGTTATACGCTGGCTACCTGCACCATCGATAACTCCGACTATCTCTTTAACCAGCCATATGTACGAATGCTTGCGAACCACGATGCCGTGAACGCTCGGCGGCTTCGAAATGAATATCTTACCTATACGGATTCGGAGATCGATTACTATGCCGGCTTGAACAGGCAAGTCTTCGGATATGAGCCGCCTCAAGTCATGCTCTTGCATGACAACCACTTGAACGCCGATGTGATTGAGCAACTTCTAAAGCTCTTTAGCAAGAAGCTCTACAAGTTTGTTTCTTTGGCTAAAGCACAGTCCGACGCCGCCTATCGGACTCCCGACACATACATCACGAAATTCGGGCCGATGTGGGGATATCGCTGGGCCAGTGAACTGAAGGTCAAAGTGGACGGCCATCTTGAACCCGATCCACCAAAGTGGGTTTTGGACTACGGCAAACTGTGAGCGAAGGCCCCGCGGATACGGCCGTCTCTTCACTAACCTTAAAATAGGACCGAATGTCTGAGCCGTCTTTGAACGAGATCCTCGAGTTTGCATTGGCGCTCTCCAGGGAGGCAGGACGCCTCATTCTTCCACTTTGGAAAAATACCGCGGTGGATCATAAAGCCGACGGGTCGGAAGTCACCGAGGCGGACCGGGGCGCGGAGCAACTACTTCGCCGCCGTATCTCCGAGCGCTTCCCGGATCACGCGATTCTGGGCGAGGAATTTGGCGGAGAGCGGAAGCGCGATGCGAAGCACCTATGGCTACTCGATCCTATCGACGGGACGGCGTCGTTCGCCATCGGTTTGCCGCTCTTTGGGACGCTGATCGGATATCTGCGCGGCGGCGAACCTTGCGTGGGCGTGATCGGGGCGCACGCGCTGGGCGAGACCGTATATGCGGCGGCAAGCCAAGGCTGCTGGAGTCAACGGGACGGACACGATCCACAGCGCGTGCGGACCTCGTCGGTGACCGATCTGGCGGCTGCATTTGTAGTTTCGACCTCGCTCGAACAGACCGATCTCAACCCTCGCGATCCGAAGCAGTCAATCCGCCTCTCGCAGTTGTACAAGCGCGCGCGGCGTTTTCGCTGGTCGGGGGATTGCATCAACTATGCGTTGCTGTGCCAGGGGCGCATCGATGTCGCGCTCGACCCGCGAATGAATCCGTGGGACATCGCGGCGTTGGCGCCTTGCATACGCGAAGCGGGCGGAGCGCTCAGTTCACTGGATGGCAATGAGGATGTGGTTTGGCAACCGAGTCTGGTTGCGTCGGCGAATCCGGCGCTGCATGCGAAGGTTTTGGAGGCGCTTCGCCAGGAGCGTGGGCAAGCGCTACACGGTGGCGATTAGCGGTCCACGCGGTCAGACCGCCTGATGCGCTTCAGCGCTCCTGCCACTAGACAGAGCACCCCTCCGGCCAGGATCAGCACGCTTGAATTTGGTTCCGCTGCAACCGACGGCGGATCGAATCCCACGCTGTAGACCATTCCGCCGATGCTCAAGGGACCGCCGGAAAGGCTCACCGCCAGATCCTGACGGAGTGTATTGCCTTGCATTCCTACCTCGACGTCCGGACCCGTGTAAGTCAGGATTAGCTCGGCGTCGGAATTCGAAAAGACTGCCTGCGAGAGCGCATCCGAAAGCGACAGAGACCCGACCACCGTCGATACCGGGCCGCTGTAGCCGGAATTATTCGCGTATCCAACGCTCCAGCTCAACGCGTCAGGAAATTCGGCGGCAACCGTTCCATCGGCCGATTCCAGCGTTGCAGTGAACTGGCCGGCCACGCTCACCGGCATCGAAGCGAAGGTGAAGTCGATGGAATCGGGGTACGGCGACATTCCCATCCCAGAGGCGCAAATGGCGTAGCTGCGCCCCGAAAAGAGGAACTCCAGAAAATCACTGCTTTGCAGCAATTCCGAGGATTGAGATGTGACGTCAATCGTTCCGGCGGAGAGGCAAGAGGCTAGCGCGAAGATCGCCAACCCGGCGCCGAGAGAACGTCCCATTCTTGGTCAGTGTAGAGTATCCTTGCGCGGCTGAATAGGGTATGAGGTACTGGTTTGAAGTACCGTTTGTGAGTAAACCGGCCTAAACATATCCCCTGACGTTACAGTAGGATCACATCGGGTGCATCCTAACACTTTGCCCTTGCTATGAGGGTTCTACCGGCGCGGCGTATCTTCTGCGTATGGACCGTTCCTAACTGAATCCGCGGCGGCTCTTGGTTCGTATTCGCCGTGCAGTAAAATCACACCGGATGCCCTACGAACACCTCACCCTCGGTTATGAGGGTCCTACCGCTGTCATAACGCTAAACCGGCCTCAGCGCCGCAACGCGCTTTCGCTCGCGCTCATGCTGGAGTTAATCGCGGCGCTCGATGAAATCGGGCGCAATCGGATCTGCGCGCGCCGTCATTCTAGCGGCGGCCGGGAAGGTCTTCTGCTCGGGCCACGATCTTTCCGAAATGACCGGCCGCGATATCAACGAGTACCGCCGCATCTTCGACGTTTGCAGCGAGCTCATGATGAAGATCCAGGCGATTCCCCAGCCCGTGGTTGCCGAAGTGCAAGGTGTCGCTACCGCCGCCGGTTGCCAACTCGTCGCTGCCTGCGATCTCGCGGTTGCCGCCGAGGACGCGTGGTTCGCGACGCCCGGCGTCAAAATCGGCCTTTTCTGCACCACTCCAATGGTCGCGCTGACCCGTGCCATCGGACGCAAGCGGGCGCTTCAAATGCTGCTGACCGGCGACCCGGTGGATGCGCGTACGGCGGCCGATTGGGGGATCGTCAATCAGGCCGTGCCGGCCGCGGAACTCGCCGCCGCCACGCGCCGGCTTGCGGCCAAAGTGGCGGAAGCCAGTTCGCTGGTGGTCTCCATCGGCAAACAGGCTTTCTACACGCAGATCGATCTCGACCAGCCGAAGGCCTACGCGTACGCCAAAGAGGTGATGTCTATGAATGCGCTCGCGGCGGATGCGCAGGAGGGTATCGGGGCGTTTCTCGGGAAGCGCGCTCCTTGTTGGTCGGGAAAGTAGTCAGCGCGCACGCAACTGGTAGATGATGGTTTCCCCGCTGCGCCCGGCTTCGCGGTATGGCATGAACCATTCGCGCAACTCCGGATAGCGATCGATGGCGAGTTGTGGATTAAACAGGCTCAAGCCATCGAGCACGAAGGTGGGCCGCGATTTCGCCAGTTCCACGCGCCGCGCCGCGGCAGAGGGCCAATCGATCGGGTTCGATTGTGTGAGGTGCCGGTCGGCCGGAACGCCGGTGAGCGGCTGCGAATCGAGATACATGGTCGCCGCCGGCAGCCCCGTGTAGACGTACAGCTCGGGCCGGTAGCCCCAGACGAAGAGCGTGTCGCCGGGGTGGGCCAGGGCGCGTGTCATGGCGGCGGCCGAACGGCTGTCGGCGTCCATCGCGGTGTCGCGCCATTGCCGGTCATGCACGGCGCTCCAGTAACCCGGCGCGAAGCGCGCGAGCGGGATCGCCAGCAAAAGCGCGACCAAGATCGCACGGCGGCCCAACAGCGTAAAACCGCGCGCGGCCATGATGCCAAGAGGCGGCAGCAGCAGAAAGTAATAGCGGGGGAAGAAGCGCATCCCCGCCGTGAGGCCCGCGAGCGAGAACGCAATCCACGCAATCCATTTCCAGCGCTGCGCGGGCGTTCGCCAAAGGAAGACCAGCGCCGCGACCACCGCCGCTGCGTGGAAGCCCAGCCAATTTCCGGAGCGGACTACTCCATTCCACAACGGATTCGATACGAATGGGCTGGCGGCGTACGCGCGTCCCCACTCCCATACCTCGGTCCAATATGCGCCGAACGCGCCCGCCAGCCACAACCAAACGCCGCCCAAGCCAACCACCGCGGCGAAGCCCATGAACATTACTAGCGCTCCCGAGACGTCCCACAGCACGCAAACCCCGAGGACGAACAGCGCTTTCGGGCTGACCCAGAATGCGATACCCAATACGACGCCGCACCCGAAAGGGCGGCGCTTCCAGGCGAGCCACACCGCGGCAAGATGCGGCGCCACCAATAACAGATCGGACGCGACGGGAATCGCGGTCGCCGGAAAATCGAAAATCAGGAAGAACCCTGTGAGCGCGGCCGCCCAGAGGCCTTCGCGCTCCCACCACACGTCCCGCGCGAAACGATACGCGGCCCAACATGCCAGCCATGCGTAGGCGGCATCGAGCAACCGCAGCGGCCAGCCGCCGCGCGCGCCGTTAAGCAGGTGGAAGATGGCGACGAGCGGCGGTTTGTCGTTCCAGATGTCGCGATAAATTGTCCTGCCGAACAGCATCTGCCGCGCGGTGGCGAGCGGCAGGGAGTCGCCTTCCCACAGGATTCCGGCATGGCAAAGGCGCGATGCGACGAGAAGGAGAGCCAAAGCCGAAAAGAAGAGTGGGATGCGCGCGGTTTTGATTTCCCCAGCATATCGGGTATAGTGGGCAAAGAAAAAGCGAAATAAATGGAGGACGTCCAGCTGCAGCTCGCCGCGCTACGCCGGCGCATCGCCCGCGTCGACCGGAAGTACGCGGGAACGCGCGGCGCGGCGGCTCTGAAACATGCGCCACGGCCGGCGCGCCAAGCCATCGAAGAGCTGCTCTCGGGCGAGGTGGTGCGCACACGGTATGGCTGCCACTTCGAGACCGAGCGTCTCTGGGAGCGCCATCGCCGGCATGGGAGCGTCGGCATCGCGGACCTCAACGATCTGCCGGCGGATCTGCTCGATTCGCTGTCCGGCGGAGCGATCTCGAACGCGGCGCCGGCAAAGTGGGCTTTCCTGGATACTGAAACCACGGGTCTGGGCGCCGGCGCGTGCGCATTTTTGGCGGGCGTTGGGTCGATCGATTCCACCGGCTTCCGGCTGCGCCAATTCTTCCTGCGCAATTATGGCGACGAGCCCTCGCTGCTGTGGCGGCTGGGTGAGTATCTGTCGCAGTTCGACGCGCTCATCACTTACAACGGCCGCACCTTCGATCAGCCCTTGCTCGAAGGCCGGTACCGCCTGGCGCGCACGCCGCATCCATTCGCGCGATTGCCCCATCTCGATCTGCTGTTTGGCGCGCGCCGGCTTTGGAAGCTGCGGCTCGATTCCTGCCGGCTGATCGATCTCGAGACGCGGATTCTGGGCGTGGAACGCCAGGGCGATCTGCCGGGAGATCTGATTCCCTACTACTATTTCGAATTCCAGCGCACGCATCAGGCATTGCGGCTGGTTCCGATCTTTCACCACAATGCGCTCGACATTCTCACGCTCGCGTGTTTGACACCAATCGTGGCTGGGATATTTCGCTCGCCCGAGGAAGCGGGTCTGCGGCACGGGGCCGATTTGATTGGGCTGTCCAGGTGGCTTCGCGACGCCGGGCGCGATGCGGAAGCGCTCGGCCTGCTCCGCCGCGCGGTGGAGATGGGCCTGCCCGATCCGCTGTTGTTTCGAACGCTATGGGACATTGGGCTGGAGGAGCGGCGGCGCGGCTCGATGGAATGCGCGCTCGAGGTGTGGCGCGATCTCGCGGGCTCACGCAATCCGTTTCGCGTTCGATCGCTAGTTGAGTTAGCCAAGCACTATGAGCGCCGCGAAAAGAACTACGCGGCGGCGCTTGAAACCACGCTCGAGGCGATCGCGATTGGTGAGAGTCCGGGGCTGCGCAGCCGTGAAGTACGATTGCGAAAACGGATTTTAGCCGCCGATAAGCGCAGATAAAATCCGGAGACGCCGGATGGGGCATGGGCATGACGGGGTGCAACCGTTTCCCTCGTTCCGTCACGGTAGAATCGAAGATCACAGGCCCATCATCCAAACAAAGCACAGGAGAATAATCATGCCGTTACGTATCAACGACACCGCACCGGATTTCACCGCCGAGACTACGCAGGGCCCCATCCATTTCCACGAATGGATCGGCGACGGATATGCGATTCTGTTTTCCCACCCGAAGGATTTCACTCCCGTCTGCACCACCGAGCTCGGTTACATGGCGGGCCTGCAGCCCGAATTTGAGCGCCGCAATACGAAGATCATCGGCCTGAGCGTCGATCCCGTGACCAGCCACGGCAAGTGGGCTGTGGATATCGAGGAGACGCAGGGTCACAGGGTGAACTATCCGATGATCGGCGATCCCAAACTCGAGATCGCGAAACTCTACGATATGCTCCCGGCCGACGCGGGCGAGACTTCCGAAGGCCGCACGCCTGCCACCAACGCCACCGTTCGCACCGTGTTCATCGTCGGACCCGACAAGAAGATCAAACTGATGCTGAGCTATCCCATGAGCACGGGCCGGAACTTCGACGAGATTCTCCGCGCCCTCGATTCCATTCAGCTCACCGCCAAACACAGAGTCTCCACGCCCGTAAATTGGAAGCCCGGCGAGGATGTGGTAATCGGGGCCGCCATATCGGACGACGAAGCGAAGGGGATCTGGCCGGAAGGCTGGAAGACGCCGAAACCGTATATGCGGATCGCGCGCCAGCCGAAGTAATTCGTGCCTTCGCGCGCGCTAACCCCGCTGACTCGCGATCAGATCCGCGGCTTCTGGGCGGCATGGGCCGGCTGGACGCTCGATGGGATGGATTCGTTCATCTATGCGCTGGTGATGGTTCCCGCGCTGCGCGAACTGCTTCCGCGTTCGGGCATCGTCGCCACCACCGGCGCCGTCGGATACTACGGCGGATTGCTCTTCGCCGTTTTCCTTGCGGGCTGGGGGTTGTCGTTCGTATGGGGGCCGATTGGCGATCGCATCGGCCGTCTGCGCGCGCTCATGCTCACGGTGCTCTGCTACTCCGTTTTCACGTTCTGCGGCGCTCTGGCGCAGAACGTGTGGTGGCTGGCGGCGTTCCGGCTGATGGCCGGGATCGGCATCGGAGGCGAGTGGGGTCTGGGAGGCGTGTATGTTGCCGAAGCGTGGCCTGAGGACCGGCGCTCGCGCGGCGCCGGCTACATGCACACTGGCTATTACTTCGGTTTCTTCCTGGCGGCGGTCGCGAACTACGCAATCGGAGCGCACCACGGATGGCGCGCCATGTTCCTCGTGGGCGGCGTGCCCGCGCTTCTCGTGGGGTGGATCCGGCACGGCGTCGCAGAGCCGGAGCGCTGGAGCAAGACCCGAAAGCCGGCTCCGCTGCTAGCGCCGCTCCGCGCGATCTTCTCGCCCGAATATCGGGGGCGCACAGCGCTGAATTCCATCTACCTCTTCATCTCGATCGTCGGTCTTTGGGCCGGCTCGGTGTATGTACCCGCGTCGGTCACGCAACTTGCGCTAGCATCGGGGCGCGATGCCGCGCGCGCCGCGCAACTCGCTTCCTGGGCGGGAGCCATTCTCGCCGTGGGCACCATTTTCGGATGCCTGGCAGCCTCTCCGCTTGCCGAAAGGTTCGGCCGCCGCGGCGCGCTGGCGCTTTATTTCGCTCTCATGGCGGCATCCATCGCGCTTGGCTTCGGCTACGCGTTTTATCTGCGCGAACACGCCCTACGCTGGTTCATGGTATGTCTGTTCGCGTTGGGAGTCGGTGGCGCGAATTTCGCGATTTATACGTTATGGCTGCCGGAGCAATATCGCACCGGCTGCCGCGCCAGCGCATTTGCGTTCACTACATCCTTGGGACGCTTCGCCGCAGCCGGCGTAACATTTCTAGTCGGCGCCGGCGTCGAACGTTACCATTCCATTGGCATGCCGATCGCGCTGACGTCCATCGCCTTCGTAGCCGGATTGGCGCTGATTCCATTCGGCGTGGAAACCAAAGGGCAGCCGCTGCCATGAATCTTCTCGACCTCTTCGATCTCTCCCTGATCGGCCGGCGCGATGAACCGGCCCTCGAATTCGAAGGCGCTGTCTTCACATTCGGCGAAATCGACAACCGCTCCAGCCGCACGGCCGAAGCGCTTCGACGCCGCAACATCGGCGCCGGCGACCGGCTATGCGTCTATCTCGCCAATTGCGTCGAGATGGTCGATCTCTACCTGGCGTGTCTGAAGCTCGGCGCAATCTTCGTACCCATCAACATTCTCTATCGCGATCGCGAAATCGCGCACATCGTAGCCGATGCCGAACCGAAGGCGATAGTGACGCGCGGGCCGCTCGAAGCCGGCGCGCCCGTGTGGCAGGTTTCAGAACTTCCGGGCGATGCGCCGCCGCTCGCCACCCGCGCTGCGCTGGATGGCGATGCGCCGGCCGCATTGGTTTATACTTCCGGAACCACCGGCGCTTCGAAGGGCGCAATCCTTACCCATAACAACTTCGCCGCCAATGCCATCAATCTGCTCACATGCTGGCAGATGACTCCGGCCGACCGGCTGCTGCTCGCGCTGCCGCTCTTCCACGTCCACGCGCTGGGCAATGGCCTGCACTGCTGGCTCATCGGCGGATTCCGCATGCGCTTGCTCGAGCGTTTCGAGCGCGAAAAGGCCGCCGCCGAATTTCTCGATTTCCGCCCCACCATGTTCTTCGGCGTACCTACCATCTACGTCCGCCTGCTCGAAACGCCACCGGCCGTCGCGTCCGAAATCGGCCGATCGGCGCGCCTTTTCGTTTCCGGATCGGCCCCCTTGCCCGCGCAGGTCCTCGAAGATTTCCGCGCATTGTTCGGCCACACGATCCTCGAACGCTACGGCATGAGCGAGACCCTGATGAACATGAGCAACCCCTACGTCGGCGAGCGCCGCCCCGGCAGCGTGGGCCTTCCCTTACCCGGCGTCGAGGCGCAATTGCGCGAGGGCGAAATCTACCTGCGCGGCCCAAACGTATTCGCGGGCTACTGGCGCCGTGAGCAGGCCACGCGCGACGCATTCGTGGATGGCTGGTTCCGGACTGGCGATATCGCCGAGCGCTCACCCGACGGCTACTACACGCTGTGCGGACGCCGCAGCGATCTCATCATCTCCGGCGGCTTCAATATCTATCCGCGCGAGATCGAAGAGTTCCTGATGGAACAGCCGGAAGTGGCGGAAGCGGCCGTGGCTGCGCGCAAAGATCCGGTCCGCGGGGAAGTGCCGGTGGCCTACGTGGTATTGCATTCGCCTGTCGATTCCGCGGAACTCGAGCGCCGATGCCGCGAAAAACTGGCGTCATTCAAAACCCCGCGCGCCTTTCACGTGCTCGAAAAGCTCCCGCGCAACGCGCTCGGCAAAGTGCAGAAACACCTGCTGCCAGGCCGCTAGAATCTCCGCTTTCCGTGTCGAAGCCCCCACTACCCCGTCAGAGCGGTTCAATGGAGAGTTCTTGCACTATGATTCCTAATTCACGCTTGTCTTGTGCGGAGGGAGGAATAGATTTGTTCAAACTGAAGTTGATCTGTACAGAACCTGGAGAGAACATGTTCGCGTCTAATTCCCGCCGGTATACATAGCTCCCCGGTTCGGACCAGGTCTGTGGAGCAAGCGCGTGCCCGGCAATGGATGCATGCAGAGTAATCGAGCCAAGCTTTTGAATTACGTTCTCGGGAATGTAGATGTGCGCCAGCAGTTGGCCTCCGGTCGTGTCCAACTGGGAAACGTCCAGGCGGGCGGAGAACTCGCGGCCGGTCCATCGGAAACGGCCTTCCTCGGGCGGATAGAAACCGGTCAGCCGATTCTCGAATCGGAGATCGCCCATATCGATTCGATCCATGGCTTCTTCGTTTTGTGCAGCCGGCCCGCGCATGCTGTTCGGCGTGATCTCGAGTATCTCGGCATAGGTCTCGCCGTTTCTTTGCAAAATCCTTTGCTCATGCATTATTGGGCGGCTAACTGCTAGAGCATGGAGAAACCCGGTTGAAGGTTTTGGGAATGACCGATTCTCGGGCCCATTCAATACAAAGATTCCCCCATCGCGAATTTCGTCCGCCCATGGCCGGCCTTCGAAGCTGCGATCTTCCGAAGAAGCCCTATAAATTTCGGTGAATCTTAGACGGCCGTCGGTGAGAACGTACATGTTGTACTCAAGCCCCCAATCCAGAAGTTTGATCTCCTGTCCGCGAAGGCGTTGATCGAAATAGCGGGCCAATTGGAGTCCCGCATCCGACCACATGCCGGTCCCTCTCGTGATGTTCAATCCCCGAATTCCTGCTATCTGCCAATAGATAGCGGAGAAAATGTAGATCGAGAACACCGCGATGGATGCGACCCGCCCCCAGGCGAATGTGGTTTCGAGAACTGAACAGGCCGCAACTACAATTACAGCGGCAAAAGGAAACAATATGATGAGGTGATGTTCGGCTACCGGGAGTTTGGAGAACAACAAGAATGCTCCGGTGATAAAGAACGTTATGACTACAGCCCGAGCGAACGATCGCCGCCGAGGCCCTTCGGCCGGAGTAGAGAACAGACAGACGAAACACCCCGCAATAACCAGAAGCGGAAAGAACCACAATTGCCATTCGGGTAATGCAGGCCCTGACCACATTTGCCGATGTTCGCCATCGGAGATCAACATATCGGCGAACCAAAAGACTCGGTCGCGCAGCAGCGTCCCCATCGGCGTGGCGACGGACAAAGCCTCTCGCGCTTTCCACGTGGCTCCTCCGGATATGATCTGAAACAGCACAAAAGGAAAGCCGCCAACAACTCCCCCGAGAAGTACAGCGAGCCAGTGGGCCGCCGGAATGGCAAGTTGGCGCCGGAAGACAATCAGGCCTGCGGCAAATCCCGCGATCAATACCCAAACGAAATTGGCTCGGCCCCATACGCCGAATCCCATCGCGAGACCGAAAGCGAAGGCGGCCCAGAAACCGTTCCGTTGGTGGTAGTGCGCAAGGCAGGCGCCACTCAAGCCGAGGCCTGCCATAGCGACGCCGACCGCGTTATTGTCGAAGACGGTCATGTTCACGAACGCCGGATTAATCGCGATCACGAAGGCGGTTAATGCGGCGAGGGGGACGCCAAAGAACTCGGCGGCAACACGATAGATGCCCCAGAGGCCGAGAGTGCCAAGGATCAGAGAAGCGATCCGGATGAAAGACATACGCGAACCGAACCATGCAAACAACGGGAGAACGGCGTACTCTTTCACGGCGCCGACATACAGCGCCGACATTAATGGAATGCAGCGGCCCAGCGGGCATGACCCATGAATTTGGTGTTTGAGAAAGTTCGAATGTAGTACCGGAGTGCGCCATGTGCACGGCGCCCGCGACGAGAAGCGCTTCATCGTCCTGGAGCCCCGGCTTCTGGGCGATTAAAATGACGCCCGAAATCCAGTAGAGTGCGATAGCGATCGCGATGAACCATTTTGGGGAGCGAAATAATGAGATCCTTTTCACCCATTCTTAAAAAACCGCACGCCTAATATCATCCTACGGCCGGGGCCCTCGAACTCGGCGTAAAGAGGTCGCAATGCCTTCCCGCCGGAAACGCCGTGTGGCTTATGCGGCCGCGGCCGGCCTCGAATCCCATTTCTTCATGCCGCGCGACGTCCCGCAGGCCAAAGCTGCGCCACAATGCGCTCGGCAAGGTACAAAAGCATCTGCTTCCTGGCGTCCGTTAGCTCTGTTAGGATTGTCCCAATGTCCCAGGGATTGCGTTTCGAGTGCCAGCCCGGCTGCACGGAATGCTGCACGCAACGCGGCTTTGTCTATCTCACCGAAGCCGATGTCGAGCGCGCCGCCGCGTTTCTCGAAATGACGCCCGGCGCCTTCGAACAGAAATACGTCTTCCGCAGCAAGCATCTCCGCCGGTTGCGGATCTCGCAAGAGACGCGCTGCTTTTTCCTGCGCGATGGCGGCTGCACCATTCATCCGGCGAAGCCGACGCAATGCCGTATCTTTCCCTATTGGCCGGAGTTAGTCGAAAGCAAAAGCGAGTGGAAGAAAGCGGCGCAATATTGTCCCGGCATCGGCAAAGGCCCGCTGATTCAAATCGAGACGGCTCAGCAGCAGGCTGAGGAGATGCGCAAGGCGTATCCGCAGCTTTACTGAGCCGCGGTGGCACCCCCTCGGAGTGAATTTCCCGAAACACGAACCACCAGATCTCCAGTACGATACGCTCCAATCACCGTCATACGCATCAGCCACATCGGCTTGCACGAATAGTGGTTAAAGGCTAGCCTGTCGCAGGGCGGAGAAGTTGAGTAGTCGCAAGCGAGAGTCCAACGCCCGCGGCAATACCAGTCGCAAGAACCGCCAGGACGTCAAGCATAACGAGCCCGAGAATCGATTTTGGCGTTGCCCCGAGCGCGATGCGAATGCCGAACTCGGCGCGCCGCTGCGTGATGAGATAGTTGAGAGTACCGTACAAGCCAACCATCGCCAGCAGGAGAGCAAGTACATGAAGAAGGCCGAGAGCACGGCCAGCACGCGCTCGCGAGTCATCGACGCCTCCACCTGTTCGGCGAGCAGGTGGACTTCGATGGGAATTGCGCCGTTCAGGCAGGCAATGGCGGATTGGATCGCCTTGGCGATGGCGGCCTGCGGAAGCGGCGTAAGAAGCGCGAAGCTCTCCGAGTGGAAGCTGGGAGCTTGAGCGACAGGAAGAAAGACGGTAGGAAGCGTTCTCTTCGCGGAGCGACTCGTATTTGGCATCTTTCACGGCACCGACGACCTCCACCGGCGGATCTAGTTTGCGTCAGTCCCCCATGGCGCGATATGTGCGGCCGATGGGTTCACTCCCACGAAGAATTTCCGGACCAAGATCTGATTGACGATGGCAACCGGCTGGGCGTCGACGGAATCGCTGCTATTGTAATTGCGACCCGACAGGAGAGGAGTTCGCATGGTATGGAAATAGAGAGCGCAGTCCCAAATTTGTGCCATTCCCGATCTGACCATCCGCTTCCCGCACCCTGTCGAAATTCGCGATAGTTACGTAGACAGGCCCGCCGCAAATGGCCAACACCCCCATAGCGTGGCGCCGTGACAGCGGGAGTCGGCTCTTCCGGCATGCCAATGAATTCCACCACCGACATGGCCATACCGCGGTGGAAACGCGATTCATCTGATGGCGACTGGCCTGCAGCGTGGATACGACGATCCGCGCTGGCTCACATGCAAACAAGCCCAAGATCGCGGCTGGTAGGTATGCCAGAGGGGTCATGTGATGTTTACAATGGAGCGGCCATATTTATGCAGGCGGTTCAAGTCCCTGGCTCCTGAGGGCACGATCTATGGCAGCCCACAGCCATTCCACTCCCGGGGAGCCAACTAGCCGCTCGCCATTAACAAATATAGTAGGCGTGCTCTGCACGCCTAGCTTTTCCGCTTCCGCCATGGAAACCCGAATACCGCTATCGTCCTGCTTTTTAATACACGGACTAAGTACTCGTTTGTCAATACCCGCTTCTTGCTCCGCTATCTGATCGAGCTTTTGCAAAGACGCCGGCAAACGCAACGCCTCTCCGCTGAAATCCGCGTAGTGTGTGTGGATCTTGCCCACATAATCCCAATATGCCGCCGTATTCTGCTCGGCCAAACAGCCGGCATTCACAGCAGCATGCAGCGCCCACGGATGTCCCCCGATAAGGGGCATGTCCCTATAGGCAATTCTCACCAAACCCCTATATCGATTAAGTGTTTCAGGAAACAGTTCTGTGTATAGCCGCGCGCAGAAAGGGCACTCCAAGTCATTGAAGACAATAATCGTGACCCGTGCAGTCGGGGTTCCTTGGGCTTGCTGGCTCTTGATTTGGATTGCCCTCCACGGCTCGCTGGTCAGATCAGACTCCTGAAGCCGCCCCAGACGTTTTCCATCTTGCGACAGCAGGAAACTAAAATCTACATGTTTTCCATTGTGCGAAAACGTGACGGCAAGATTGTTATAGCCCGGTAACTCGCTACGGGTTTTCCGGCCAAGCGTTAACTGGTAATCGAAGGGGATATCGTATTGCGATCGAATAAGCACTTCAACGCGGCGGCCTTGCTGAGGAGACAAGGCCGCCGATTCTTCCTTGTGTTGGCATGCCCCCAGGGCAAAGAGCAACGCCAACCCCAGACCTCGGACTAGTATTCGCATGACGATAGACATTACCAAAGCTACCTCTCAAGGTGCACTTTGCGGCACTCTTGCGCCGTTACCAAATCGATACGTTACCTGAGAGATTTCACTGCATTAGCAATTGCGGAATCCTTTGCCAGAAGCCCGGCAAGAACGACCTCTGGCTTGACTTGCTTCCGATTCATCGTGCAGTACAACGGAGAACAACCCTGAGAGCCGTCGTTACAAACCGTGCAACTCACACTGCCACAACCAGATCCGGATGACGTGCAACAGTAGAGGCCATTAGGATCTCCGGTACAGCCATCGGCATGGGCACGACCCATCCCGAAGACCCCGAAGCCGAGAGACGCAACTAAGGTAAAAAACACAACCGTTATTCTCTTGCGCGTAGCCATAAGTTTCTCCAATTTTTCTTCAGTCACAGTCTGCTAGAAACTTCCTTGTTATAACAGGAAGGCGTTCACCTGTCGATAAGGTATTCACCGCGCTTCTCAGGGATCGCCGGGCGTTGGGGAACCCGTGTGAAATGGTGTATCATGCTTTGACGGGGAACTGGTCGTATGCTTAGAACTTATATCATTGGATTTGCCGCTGGACTGGCGGTCTCGGGAGCGGCGTTTGGACAGGTTACAACGCCATCCAAGCCCCTGTTATCCTTTGAAGTTGCTTCCATTAAGCCCGCGGGACCGCTCGATCCTATAGCCATCGGGTCGGGCCAGGTGGTGCCCGGCATATCAGGCGACAACGCTCTGGTGCATATCAATGCGAGCCTGATGGAACTGGTCTGCCAAGCGTATCACGTAAGCCGCAATCAAGTCGTAGACGGTCCGGGATGGCTATCGAGGCTGACTGCAGAGAGATTCGACGTCCTCGCCAAGATGCCGCACGGTGCCACTAGAGAGCAGGTACCGGAGATGTTGGTAGCATTGCTGGCGGAGAGGTTCAAATTGGTCGCTCATCGTGAGAAGAGGAATACTTCGGTGTACGCACTGACCGTTGCCAACGGTGGGCCCAAGCTCACAGAAGCAGTGGACGGACCCGCATCGGCTGAAGGCGGCTTTCGCAGTAAAGCGCGAGAGAACGGTCGGGTTCGGTTCGAATACGACAGCGTTACCATGGAGAGATTTGTGGGCTTGCTCTCCCGATTTCTGGACCATCCTGTGGTGGATCAGACGGGGTTAAAGGGCGCCTATCAGGTTTCCTACGAAATTAATCTTATGGCAATGGCAAAGAATGCCGTAATGAACTCCGGCTTGGCGCGATCTCAGGCCAGCGACCCGGCTGCAGCGGCGGATCCCATAGAGGATCCCGGCGATTCCATCTTCTCCTCAGTGAAACGACTTGGTCTCAAGCTCGATCGACGAAACTTGCCGTGCGATGTCGTCGTAATCGAAAGCATCGAGAAAACACCAATCGAGAATTAGCTGGGCTGCTTGAGGGCCGGCACGATGAAGGTGGATGTGTGCCGGTCCAGGCGGAAGGTGAGCTAACGATGCAAGGGAATTGAAGTCTCGCCGAAGAGAAACATGTGGAGCTAGGCAGTTGAGAAAGAACGCCGGCACTGGAGCGCGGACGAGAAGGGCGAAGCTCTGCCGCGTAGGCTATCTTCTTTCGATATAGTCGCTGCCCTCAAGAGCGGCATCGGCCTTTCTGTCGATCTCTTCTGAGAACCACTTGCGATCAGCCCTGTTCAGCGAGGCCATTTCGTCGGGTTCGAGTTCTTAGGATATCCATAGTACACCGGGCCTCCCCTAACTCTGTCCGAACTAGGTACTAGCTATCCCGGAGCAGTAGCCGCCGGCTGAAGATCTAGACTAGGAGCTTGTGGAAAAACCCGTAAGGGAAGCCCTTTTCCGCCAGAACATTTCGGGCGATGACTGTTTCATGCGCGGCGACGATCAGCAGCAATCCGGAACGACCCCACTCTCCGGTTTCCGACTGCAGTTGCTTGCGGCCGCGCGGTGAGAGCGTAGAACTTCGCCTGGCGGCCACTCTCGGTGGATTTCCAGACCGGCTTGATCCAGCCTTCGCGCTCGAGACCGCGGAAGGGAGGAGCAGCGAGCCCGGATTCACGGCGAACACTCCCTCGCTGATTTGCTCAATGCGCCTAGCGATGCCGTAGCCGCGCATGGCTTCAGGCGCGAGGACCTTCAGGATCAACATATCGAGCGTTGCCTTGCACCACGCCCCCTTGCTTTTCTCGCACGGGATCTCCTCTAATCTAGCCATGGATATCTCGATTGTCAGGAGGAGCGGCGAATCGTTGCGAAGGTCCTCACGGTGCAGCAGTGTGACGTGCCGCTGCCGCGCAGTCGCGCCGTCAGACCAGAGGCGCTGGTTCTCCGCGTCAGAGCCAATGGCCATATGCCTCTCGATGCGCCTTCTGACATCCGGCCTGGGCAGTTATCTCCGGACAAGTACACCATTTCCCAGCCGTTGCGTCTAGTTTATTTCGCGACATGATTCCACTGAGAGTTCTCAGCGCTCTATTCCTATCGCGCCCTTCCGGCGAGGTAGCCTGGAAGACCTTTATTATCAACCAAATCTGAAGACATATGATAGCCACGGCCAGAAGTCTTTGGTCCAGAGTGTTCGGGATTCCGCACCTGGCGGCGAACCCGATTTCGCGCGCTTTTTTAGCCGCCGTCATTCTGTCCGGTCTCGTTCTGACGGCAGCCCCGAAGCTGGCCGAAGATGTGTCGAGAGCTACGCTAGACAACGGTCTGCGAGTCGTGATCGTTCGCAGCCCGCTTGCGCCCGTGGTGACCACGGTAGTGAACTACCTGGTTGGATCGAACGAAGCGCCACAGGGCTTCCCGGGTACGGCCCACGCTTTGGAGCACATGATGTTCCGCGGCAGTCCGGATCTGTCCGCCGATCAGCTAGCCAACATCGCTGCGGCGATGGGGGGCGACTTCAACGCCGACACGCAGCAAACCGTCACGCGCTATTTTTTCACGGTGCCGAAGCAAGACTTGGACGTGGCCCTGCATATCGAATCGATCCGGATGCGGGATCTGCTAGCTACCGACGCGCTTTGGGATCATGAGCGCGGCGCGATCGAGCAGGAGGTCGCAGGCGACCTTTCCGATCCCGAGGATGTCTTTTACACCAAGCTGCTGTCCGCCATGTTCCGTGGAACTCCTTACGAGCACGATGCCTTGGGCACGCGCCCCTCCTTCGATGCGACCACGGGCGCCATGCTCAAGAAATTCCACGACGCCTGGTACGCGCCGAACAACGCGATCCTGGTGATCGCCGGTGATGTCGATCCCGCCGCGACCATGGCCACAGTGAAAGATCTGTTCGGCGCCATCCCCGCTAAGATACTGCCCGCGCGTCCCCAGATTGAACTCGAACCCGTGAAGCCAGAGACCTTACATCTCGCCACAGACCTGCCGTACGGGCTTGCCGTGGCTGCATTCCGTTGGCCCGGCTCGAATAGCCCGGACTTCGCGGCCGCGCAGCTTCTGGCCGACGTCCTCGACAGCCAGCGCAGCAGCCTCCGCGATCTCGTGCGCGAGGCGAGGCATTGAATGCCGGCTTCTCGTTTGATAGTTTCCCCGAAGCGAGCCTGGCATACGCTCAGGCTGCGTTTCCCGCGGGTGGGGATGGCACAGTGCTCCTCCGATCAAGTTCGGGAAATTCTCGAGGATGTCGCCAAGAGCGGAGTCCCGGCAGAATTGGTCAACGCTGCAAAGCGGCACGAGGTCGCTGACGCGGAGTTCAAGAAGAATTCCATATCGGATCTCGCTATGTTTTGGTCGGAGGCCTTGGCATTGGAAGACCGGCGCTCCCCGAACGACGACATCGAGGCGATTCAGAAGGTCACGGTGGAAGACGTAGAACGTGTTGCGCGCCGGCTTCTGAGTCCAGCAGGAATCGATATCGGCCATTCTGACGCCCCAGGCCTCCGGTCAGCCGATTTCATCGTCGTCATTCGGCAAACCTGAATCTTTTGCGACTACCGAGAACGCAGCCGCTCCGCTTCCTGTTTGGGCGCAAAAGGTGAATCAGCTCTCCATACCAGTTTCGAATGTACATCCGCAAATCACGACACTGTCGAATGGATTGAAACTGATCGTGCAGCCGGAGACAGTCAGCGACACGGTCAGCGTCTTCGGCCATATCCGGAATAACTCCGGTCTGGAGATCTCCAAGGGTCAAGAAGGCGTCAACAAAGTACTGGATGAACTGCTTTCCTATGGCACGGTGTCGTTAGACCGCGTCGCGTTTCAAAAAGCGCTGGACAATATCGGCGCCAACGAGTCGGCCGGCACGGATTTTTCGCTCGAAGTGCTTGCCGGCGATTTTGACCGCGGCGTCGCGCTGCTGGCAGAGAATGAATTGCATCCGGCTCTGCCCGCCAGCGCGTTCAAAATCGTCCAGCGTCAGCTCGCCGACCTCATGGCGGGAGAAATTCAAAGCCCGTCCTACGTTAGGGAACACGCCTTGCAATCGGCGCTCCTTCCGAAAAACGATCCCGATCTCCGGCGCCCCACGTCCAAAAGTATTTCCTCGCTTTCTCTTGCCGACGTCCGCAATTATTACAAGCGCGTGTTTCAGCCCGACGTGACCACGATAGTTATCGTTGGCAACATCACCCCGGAACGCGCCCGCTACGTGATCGAACGCAACTTCGGGAGCTGGAAATCTCATGGGCCGAGGCCCCGCACTCTCCTGCCTCCGGTCCCGACCAACCAGCCATCGAGCACGGAAGTGCCAAATGCCAGCCGCGAGCAGGCCGAAGTCACTCTTGCGGAAACCTTGCCGGTGACCCGGATCTGATCCGGACTACTACGCTTTGAATCTCGGAAGCCAGGTGTTGGGTGGCGCATTTTACGCAAGCCGTTTGTCGCGCGATCTTCGCGAGAACACCGGGCTTGTATACGATGTTTCCTCGACGCTTGACGCGGATCCGACTCGCGCGTTCTACACCCTTAGCTACGGCTGTGACCCTCGCAATGTATCCAAAGTCCGTTCAATTGTAGAGCGCGATTTGGAGGAGATGCAGAGTTCGCCGGTGTCGGAAGAAACGCTGAAACAGGCCAAGGTCCTGCTTCTCCAGCAAATTCCCCTGTCAGAATCCAGTGTTGACAAGATCGCGGCAGGTCTGCTCTCCGGCGCGACGAACGGCCTTCCGCTGAACGAGTCGCTGATGGCTGCAAATATATATGCCAATCTCACTCCCCAACAAGTGCAAGCCGCGTTCGCCAGGTGGATTCGACCGCATGACTTCGTCCAGGTAACCGAGGGCCCCGATCCACAGTAACTGCCGTAATGTTACGTTGGTGGAAGATTGAGGTGCGCCCGACTTGCGATCGACTCCGCCAGCGCGCGGAAATCGCGATAAGCATCGTGAACCGATTGCAGATGCGCGCCAATCGCCCCGTCGGCGGGCTTCAGGTGAAACATCGGCTTACGAGCTTCCTGCGCCATCGGCATCAGGCTGCGGTAGTGGCGCAGTAAAGCCAGCTTATGCGGATCGTCTTGAACGGAGAGAGGCGTGCTTCCGGCCTCGTTCAAGACATATTTGCGGTAATCGCCTGGGATGCGACTAATCCATTTTTCATAGGATTTTACTGGCCGGTCGAAACGAACACTGTGCTGCTGTACGACATACCCAAGGGGTTGGATCCTCCCTCGCGGCAGTTCGATCTCGATCTCTGGCTTTCGACTGAGGCGGTCCTGCCATTCCTGTCGCCATCGCTCGAAAGTGGGGCCGAGATTTCTCAGCCCTTGGAGGGAAAACAAGTCCGGCGACATGGGTACTACAACGTAGTCAGCGGCTATTAGTGCGGCACGGTTGATGGAACCCAGGTTCGGCCCCAGATCAAGAAGGATCACCGACGCCTCGTAAGCCAACGCAGCCCTTTGCGTGACGCGCCAAAAAGCCGACAGTACCCGGAACGCGCGTTCCTTACGGTCGAGCGCAGCCGGCCACGCCGCTGACAATTCGTCCTCAAAGCCTGAAAGCAGCAGATCGCCCGGCACTAACCAAAACTCGTCACCGGCTATCATCGCAAAAGGATCCGCGATATCGCCGGTACCCCGTATCAATGGAACGATGCAATTGTAAATCGTAATCTGATGAGCGTCCTCGTCATCCCAAAGATATTGCTGTACGTCCTCATCGAGGCACATTGCCGTCAAGTTCGCCTGGGGATCGAGATCGGCGGCCAGAACCGTCACCCCCATATCCGAAAGCATATGAGCCAGGTGATAGACCAGGGATGTCTTGCCGACTCCACCTTTGTTATTGAAGAAAGCGATGACGGGGATGCTCATGGTCGCCTCCGAAGAAGCGCCAGAACATAGGTATCTTCAACCCGAAACTCGAGTGGAGGGTTCCCGTTCCTCTCCATCTCCCTTCTTGCGGTTGCGATTCCCACCCCGAACTTCTGAACGTACCCTAAGTTTCGAAGGACCTCAGCCAAAGTCGGATTCCGATAGTCGGTCGCGTCGGGTTGGCCGAAGTTCGCCTTGCTGACTTGGCCATATGGCCCACCCGGACTCTGAATCTCTATTCGGTCGGAAAACCAGGAAATGCGCACGGGCGCGTTTGTTCCTTCATACGTCCGGTGCAGAATCGCATTGCGCACAAGTTGCTGCAGTGCCGAAATCGGGTAATCCGCCCTTTGCACGTCTAGACGCGCGGAAACAAAGTCGCGCGCAGTCTCGATGTGAGCTTCGATTTTGTCCTCCACCGCGCGAATCAATTGAGGCAGCGGACCGCCGATCGTGGCAGCGTCGCGGATCGGGTCCGCCAACTCAACGCCATCCAGACGAAGAAATTGCACGTAGGCGCCGGGCAGGAATGAAACCGGATCCTTGCCAACCGTGAGCACCCCTGCAACTGTCGGAATCCCGCTGCTGATCAATCGAAGCGAGGCCAATTGCTGTTCAACGGTTCGCTGGTTTTCGTCGAGGACTTCCGGCGCGACGCTTGCTGGAAGGTAAGTGCGGCTAAAGAGATCGAGGTCCAAATCGGCAATCGTGGCGCTGAAAACCGGGCGAAGATCGAAGGCCGGATTACGCGCTCTTCCCCTTTCGGACAAGCGCCGCTCCTCTTCTTGCGTTGCAACGGCTCTTCGCGGGCCCACGCGAATCCAAACGCGCTGATTGAAACGAAGAGGCGTGGCGTCGGAAGGCTCGACTATCACTGCCGCGATGTCGCAGTCATTCAGCCTGCGCTTCACGACGTACATTGTTGGGAACGGCAGAATCGTTTCTCTCGTTTCAGACAAAACACGCAGCAGCTTATCCGTGATCTCTAAGCCCGCGCAGGAACCGTCGTCCTTGACGCCAACGAACACCACACCGGGCGCCTGGTGATTGGGCAGATCATTGGCGAACGCGCAGATCGCTTCCCCAATTCGGTCAGCCTTAGAGACGGATTGTTTCCTCTCCACTCTGTCCGATTCCAAATCCGTCAGCAGCGCGGTCAATTCCTCAGCCGTCAGCATTCCTCCGCAGTCTAACGCATTGCCATCCTGCCGGATGGTGGGTGCTAGACTCGTATTTCCCATGTCCAAAGCCACGCATCTGGAATGCAGCCTGTGTAAACAGCGGTTCGACGCCGGAACTGTGCAAAATCTGTGCTCCTGCGGCGGTCCCTTGTTGGTCCGCTACGATCTCGATACCATCCGCGTGCGCTGGCGCCGCCGTGACGTCGCCAATGGCCCGGCCACCATGTGGCGTTACGCGCCGGTTCTGCCCGCATCGGAAAATGCCATCGTTTCGCTGGGCGAAGGCTGGACGCCGCTCATCCGCACGCACCGTCTCGGCGCACGTCTCGGCGCGCAATCTGTATGGGTCAAAGACGAAGGCCTCAATCCCACCGGCTCGTTCAAAGCGCGCGGTCTCTCCTGCGCCATCTCAATGTGCGTTGAACTCGGCGTGAAGAAGGTCGCGATTCCCTCGGCCGGAAACGCCGCCAGCGCGATGGCGGCCTACGCCGCGGCGGCCGGAATCGAAGCGCACATCTTCATGCCGCGCGACGTCCCGCAGGCGAACTACCTCGAGTGCAAAGCCTACGGCGCGCACGTCACGCTGGTGGACGGATTGATCAGCGATTGCGGCAAGATCGTCGCCGAGCGCGGTCCCAGCGAAGGCTGGTTCGACGTCAGCACGCTCAAGGAGCCTTACCGCATCGAAGGCAAGAAGACGATGGGCTACGAGGTCGCCGAGCAGATGGGTTGGGAACTGCCCGACGCGATCTTCTATCCCACCGGCGGCGGCGTCGGCCTGATCGGCATGTGGAAGGCGTTCGACGAAATGGAGAAGCTCGGCTGGATCGGCGCGCGGCGGCCCAAGATGATCGCCGTGCAGGCCGAGGGATGCGCGCCCATCGTGCGCGCCTTCGAAGATGGCGAGGCCCGCAGCACGCTTCTTCGAAAACGCCCACACGGTCGCCAGCGGTCTGCGCGTGCCCAAGGCCGCTGGGCGATTTCCTGGTGCTCGAAGCCGTGCGCGAGAGCGGCGGCACGGCCGTCGCAGTGAGCGACGACGAGATGCTCGATGCCGGAGTCCAACTCGCGTCCGACGAAGGTATCTACGCGGCGCCCGAAGGCGCGGCCTGCGTCGCGGCGCTCGAGAAACTGCTGGCTTCGGGATTCCTCAAGAGCAGCGACCGCATCGTGATCTACAACACCGGCTCGGGCCTGAAATATCCCGAAGCCTATTCCACGCGCTTCCCGCGGCACCGCCGCGGGCGAGCAGGATAAGCTGGGCGGCCTCATTACGCCGCGATGAACAAAATTGTGGGGCGGCCCTTTTGGGCCGCGGACCCGCTTTCCAGCGGGTCCAACCGGCCGGAATGCCGGTCGCGGGCAGTTGCGGCCTCGCGACTTTTGCAGGCTTCCCGCCCGGGAATACTATATGTCATTGGGCCGCGAGGCCACGCCAAATATATGCGCCTCTTCACCGCGCTCGATCTGCCGCCTGAAATCGTAACTCGCCTCGATCAACTGATCGCCCGGCTCAAACCCGCCGCGCGCATCAACTGGAGCCCGCCCGCCAATCTTCACGTCACCACCAAGTTCATCGGTGAATGGCCGGAAGAGCGCCTCGAGGAACTGAAGAACGCGCTAGCGTCAATCCCCTCTCGCCCCCCAATTGCCGTCAATATGCACGGCCTGGGCTTCTTTCCCAACCCGAAATCGCCGCGCAATTTCTGGTGCGGCGTTGACGCGCCCGGCCTTGCCGAACTGGCAGCCGATACGGACGCCGCCACAACCCTGCTCGGCATCGCCAGCGAGAAGCGCGCCTTCTCTCCCCACCTCACGCTCGCGCGCATCAAGGACCGGCTCGATCTTCGTCCGCTGCATCACCGAATCTCCGAGGAAGCCCTCGAGTTAGGCCGCTTCGAAGCCGGCGCCTTCTTTCTCTATCGCAGCCAATTGAAGCCTGCCGGTTCCGTGTACACTAAACTTGCGGAATTTCCGCTCACCCATACATGACTCCGCTTTTCGCTTTGCTCATCGCCTACCTGCTCGGCGCGATCCCCTTCGGCTATCTCCTGGTCCGCCTCACCACCGGCGCCGACGTGCGCTCTTCCGGAAGCGGCAACATCGGCGCGACCAACGTGCTACGCACTACCGGCCGCGCCGCCGGCATTGCCACGCTGCTCCTCGATATCGCCAAAGGCTATGCCGCTGTGTGGATCGCCGGACGCCTGACGGGTGATCAGCCGATCTGGACGTCGCTCGCTGCACTCGCCGTGATGGCCGGACACGCCTTCCCCGTGTTCCTCGGATTCAAAGGCGGCAAGGCCGTGGCCAGCTTCATCGGCGCGTTCCTGCGCCTGACGCCGCTCGCGCTTGTCTGCGTCCTGGTCGTCTTCCTGGTTGTAGTGGCTTGGAGCCGTTACATTTCGCTCGGTTCCATCTGCGCCGCGGCCACCTTCCCGCTAGCCGTCTGGATCGTGCAGCATCCTCAACTGCCGGTGTTTTTCGCTTCGCTGATCGCGGGCGCCTTCGTAGTCTACCGGCATCGCGAGAACATCCAGCGCCTCAACACAGGCACGGAACACCCGTTCACGTTCGGCTCCCCTTCCGGAACGGCGCGGTGAAAAACCTCGCCATCATCGGCGCCGGGAGTTGGGGCACGGCTCTCGCCATCGCGCTCGGCCCTCGATTCGCGCGCATCCGCCTCTGGGTCTACGAAGCCGATCTCGCCGAGCGGGTCCGCCAAACGCGCGTGAACGATGTCTACCTTCCCGGCTTCGAGATTCCCGCCCACGTCGAACCCACCAGTACCCTCGCGGTCGCGCTGGATGGCGCCGAGATCGTTCTGAGCGTGATGCCCTCACACCTGGTGCGAAGTCTCTTCGGCCAGATGACGCCGTTCCTGCACGAGGGAATGCTCTTCGTCAGCGCAACCAAGGGCCTGGAGAACGAAACCCTCTTGCGGATGTCCCAAGTGATCCGCCAGACTCTCGAACCGCATTTCGCTCCCCGCATTGCCCTCATCTCCGGCCCCACCTTCGCCCGCGAGGTCGCGACGTTCGAACCCACTGCGTTGGTCGTCGCCTCCGAAGACGCCGCTCTGGCTCAATCCGTCCAATCCGCACTCTCTGGACCGGCCTTCCGCCTTTACACGAGTACCGATCCCATCGGAGTCGAAGCGGGCGGTTCGATTAAAAATGTCGTCGCCATCGGCGCCGGAGTGTTACATGGAATGGGGCTGGGCCATAACGCGGCTGCCGCGCTCATCACCCGCGGCTTGGCCGAGATGACCCGCCTTGCCGTCGCCATGGGGGGTAAGCCGCAAACGCTGAGCGGCCTAGCCGGGCTAGGAGATTTGGTCTTGACGTGTACCGGCGAACTCAGCCGCAACCGTCAGGTAGGTATCGAACTGGCGCACGGCCGCAAACTCGATGAGATCGTTAACTCCATGAAAATGGTAGCCGAAGGCATCAAAACCACCAATGCTGCGGTCGATCTGTCGCGCCGCCACTCCGTGGAAATGCCGATTTCGGAACAGATGTTTCAGATGCTACACTTCGGCATAACACCTCGGGAAGCGATCCGCCGCCTTATGGACCGCTCGCTCAAAGAGGAGTAAAGCGCGGGCTAAAGACACCAAAAAGGCCCTCGGAGAGCGCAACCTCGGATGCAAGAACGGGTTAAGAAAGATATGGCGGGACTTGCGGCTGCCATAGATTACGATGCCGAGTTGATGCTCCGGGTCAAGGGTGGCGATGACGCCAGCTTTGGCGTGCTGCTCGAAAAGCATCGAAATCCCGTAATTCACTTTCTCTATCGCATGGTGCAGAATCAGGCTGTGGCGGAAGAACTCGCGCAAGAGGTTTTCCTCCGGGTGTACCGTTCGCGCGCTTCGTACGAACCAACGGCGAAGTTCACAACGTGGCTGTTCCGAATCGCAACCCATCTGGCGCTGAATTCGCTGCGCGATGGGAAGAACGCGAGAAAACAGGAAAGCCTTGATGACATGATCGATGATCAGCCGGTACGTCAGGTCTCCGATAACCGGCCGACAGTCGAACAGGCTATGCTGTATCAGGCGAGGCTGGGCGAAGTAAAAAAGGCCATCCAAACGCTGCCGGAAAAACAGAGAGCAGCGGTCCTGATGCACAAATACGAAGAGATGGAATACTCGCAGATCGCCCGGGCGCTCAATTGCTCGGAATCGGCGGTAAAGTCTCTGCTTTTTAGGGCGTACGAAACTCTGCGCGCCCGTTTGGCCCATATGGCGTGAAGTAACGCCGCGGCTGGCCGCCGGCGTTTTGGGGAAGAGGCTGGAAATGAGTTGCTCAATCGAAAACCGGGAAGAACAGTTGCTGGATTACGTTTCCGGATCGCTCGATACGCAAGATGCCGCGCTGTTTGAGAAGCACCTGAAAACCTGCGCCGCTTGCAGCGAATTCGTGGCGGGTCAAAAGGCCGTTTGGGAAGCGCTCGATCTCTTCGAGCCCGCGCCCGTCTCGCCCGCTTTCGATCGCCATCTTTACGAGCGCATCTCTCGGACCTCCTGGTGGGATCGTTTGGTAGCATCCGTGAGCGTTCCGGTCCGCGCCCCGGCATTCCTTCGCCAAGGTGCTCCGCTGGTGGCCGCCGCCGCTGTGTTGACCGCCGCCGTGATCGTTTGGGAGCGCCCCGCGCCCGCTCCCCCCGCTCAGCCGGCCCCGCTTTCTGCTGAAGCCGATCAAACCTTACAGCCCGATCAGGTGCAGCGTGCGCTAGACGACATGGAAATGCTGCGCGAGTTCAACCACCCCGTGGTTTCCGATCCCGCTCAATCGAAAATGTAGTAGTGTATTGCTTTGGTGTTTAGCATGAAACGCGCCATCCAACTCGCCGGAGTCGTGTGGCTATTCACCGCCGTCGGCGTAGCCGACGATCAAAACAAGTCCAAGAATCCACCGCCCCCGAAACCAGCCCCGCCACAGGCGGCGGCGAAGGCCGAATCCTGGAAAGGCGGAGGTGGCGTTCCTGGAGGACGCGGAGCAGTGGGCGGCGGAGCGCCGAAGGCGCGCAATCTGCCTGTTCCGGGCAACCCCATCGAGCTGTTACGCGCCATGACTCCCGAACAGCGCGAACGTGCCTTAGAGAAATTCCCGCCCGACCGCCAGGCGCAGATCCGCAAAGGTCTCGAGAATTTCGATAAACAAAACGAAGCCCAAAAGCAGCGCCAGTTGCAGGAGCTTGACGAATTCTACAAGCTCCCCTCGGATAAACAGCAGCTGGTCAGGCAGCAGCGAAAGGCCTTCAACGCCTTGCCCGATGACCGTAAGATCGCCGTCCGGGCCGCCTACGCCAACCTCAGCAAGATGACCCCCGAAGATCGCGCAGTTCGTCTTGCGCGGCCTCAGTTTCAGCAGCGCTTCTCACCGGAAGAGTTGCAAATTCTCAGCGTACTCTCGGAGTACCTGCCCCTCCCGAAATAGTAACCGCCGCCGCTCACGCGTGCCCCACCACCTCTTCCAGAGCCCCGCTTGCTACGCCTGCGCCCGGCAGCGTAATCGTGAATCGCGTCCCTTTGCCCGCCACGCTCTCTACTTCGATCTTGCCGCCGTGCGCCTTCACGATCCAAGCCACGAAACTCAATCCCAAACCAAGTCCCTGTTCCGGACTTGGCGCCGTACCCGATCCGGGCACTCGATAGAATCGGTCGAAAATGTGCGGCAGATGCTCGGTAGGGATGCCGCGCCCGGTATCCTCCACCACGATCTCCACCCGGTCTTCGTAAGACCGCAGCCGGACGCAGACGCTGCCCTTCTCCGGCGTGAACTTGATCGCGTTCGAAAGCAGGTTCGTCACCATACGTTCGATCTGTACGCGATCCACCTCGGCGTAGCAGTCGCCCGGCAGATCGGCTGTGAGACGGATCCCCGCCGCTTCCGCCGGAATCTGAAACTGCTCCACCAGATCCTCCAGCGCATCGCACAGATTCAGCTGCGATTTCTGCAGCGCCAGTTGGCCCGATTCCGCCTGCGAGAGCAGCAGCAGCGCGCGTACAATCTGCGAGAGCCTATCGATATCCTGTAGCGCGTTGAAAATCGCTTCGCGGTAGTGCTCCGTCGTCTTCGCGGTAAAGAGCGCCACTTCAAGCTGGCCGCGAATCGCGGTGATGGGCGTACGTAGCTCGTGCGAAACGTCGGTGGAGAACTGCTTGATCTGTTGGAAGGATGCTTCGAGACGTTCGATCATTCGATTGAACGTGAGGATCAGGTAATCCAACTCGTCACCCGCCCGCCGCGACGGAATGCGCAGGCTCAGGTTCGATCCTGAAATCCGCTGCGCCGTCTGCGCCACGTCGCGTACCGGACGGAGCGCGCGGCCTGCGACGATCCACCCCATTACCAACCCGAGGATAAAGGATGCGGGGAAAACGCCCGCGTAAATCCATGTGAAACCCGCGAGAATTTTCGTGTTCGGCTCGAGCGACGTGCCTATCGCCACGTAAAACGGTGTGCGCTGCGTCGTGAAATGCGGCTCGTCGTAGACTACGCCATAACGGATCAGGAACAGCTCGCCGTGCTTGCTGCTGCGCTTCACGAAAACAGGCGTATTCGGTTTGCCCGACGCCAGAGCATCGTGGACGCGTTTCGCGATCACTTGCGGCGCATCGACGCCCAGATCCTCGTAGACCGAAGATTCGGCAGGCAGTTTCGAATCCGCGCCGTTAATCACTTCGTCTAAGGCGTGGCCCTGCGCATCGGCAATCAGGTAAACCTTTTGGATATTCGACACGCTGGCGCTCTCATCCAGATCGTCCGGATCGTAGTTCCAGTTGGCCTTAAACGGCGCTGAATAGGTGGCGCGGTCGATGTGCAGGTAGCCCTTCATCGTCGCCCAATCGCCGTTGAGCAACTCCTGCGATTGGTCGTTCAGCGTCTTACGCAGCCGCTCTCCAAAGAAGCCGGTGAAGGCGATCAGCATGACGGCGAAAAAGAGCGCATAGCTCGCCGTGAGCTGGAAGCGCAATCCTCGCGCAACCCGCCGCAGATCGGTCCGGCGGAGCATGCTACACCTGCCGCTCCACTACCGGCTCCGCCGCAGTGCCGGCCGGCTTTTCCGGCGCCTCGATCATATACCCGATGCCCCGCACGGTCTGAATAAGTTTCTGCGGAAAGCGGTCGTCGATCTTGCTGCGCAGGTGCCGGATATAGACGTCGACGATATTGGTGAGGCCGTCGTAATCCATATCCCACACATGCTCCACGATCATCGTGCGGCTCAACGGGCGCCCGCGATTCCGCATCATATACTCGAGGATGCCGAATTCCTTGGGCGCGAGTTCGATGGTCTCGCCGCCGCGCGTGACCTTGCGGCGAAGAGCGTCGAGAGCCAGGTCGGATACCTGTAGCTTCTCCGGCGCCGGTTGGCCGCGCCGCAACAGCGCGCGCACGCGCGCCAGCAGCTCAACGAAGGCGAACGGCTTCGTCAGGTAATCGTCCGCGCCGGTCTCGAGACCTTTGACGCGATCGTCCAGCCCGCCGCGCGCACTCAGAATCAGCACGGGCGGACCCACCTTCCGATTACGCACTTTCTCCAGCACCTGCAGCCCATCCATATCGGGCAGCATCATGTCGAGGATCACCAGATCGTAATCGGTTCCGTGAATCTGTTCCAGCGCCGCCCCACCCGTGGCAGCGGCATCGACAGCATAGCCCGCGCCTTGCAGTCCACGGCAAAGAAAGTCGGCGATGCGTTTCTCATCCTCGACAACCAGCAGTCGCATTTGTTCCTAGAGTAACAATTCTTCGTGCGATAGGCCTCCGGCCTGTCGATGCGCCGCCAGGCGCAAGCTCGCGCGCAACCGCCATATTCTCCCGGACTCGCAGTGTCGAACCCTACGCCGCCTCGCCCGCCGCTCAACGTGCGATAGGCCTCCTGGCCTGTCGATGCGCCGATAGGCGCAGGCTCGCGCGGAGGCCTATCCCACCATCGCGTCAAGAGTAGCGCGCGCGGCCCTCTCCCACGAGAACTTCGCCGCCTGTCCCGGCCCCGCAGCCGCCAGGCGCGCACGCAAATCCTCATCGGTGACAATGCGCTCCATCGCGGCCGCCATTTCTTCCGGCTTCGCGGGGTCGAACTTCACGGCCGCCTTGCCCGCCAGGCCAGCGAGCGGCTCAATGTCCGAACATGCCATAGGAATCCCGGCCGCCAGTGCCTCCAGTATCGGCATCCCAAAGCCTTCGAAGCGCGATGGAAATACGAACGCCCACGCCCGCGCGAAAAGATCGTAGACTTTGTCCCGCGGAATCCACCCCGGAAATTCCACCGCTTCCTCCAGGCCCAACTGCCTACGCAACTCCTGCAGCGGCCCCGTGAAAAACCCATGCATCCCGCACACAATCAGGCGGAACTCGGGATGCGCGCGCCGGAAGATGGCAAACGCCCGCATCAAGCCATCCAGATTCTTGTGCGGGTGCAGAGTCGAAGCCGCCAGCAGAAACTTCTCCGGGCGCCGCCGCTCTCGAACGCGCGCGAATTCCGGATCGACGCCATGCGGAATCACGCGGACCTTTGCTTTCGGCGTGCGCGGATAGAACCGCAACACATCGCTCGCCGTGGCATCCGAAACCGCGATCAACCGCTGCGACCGCCTGGCCGACCAATACAGGCAGAATCGCCAGAACGGAAGATCGAACCAGCGAAAATACTCCGGATGCCGCTTATGCTGCATATCGTGGAAAACCGTCGTCTGCGAACAAGGCGAGAAGAACGGCGCCGTGAATCCGGGGTTCAACATCGCGTCCAGCCGCAAATGCGCCGCCGCCAGCGGCAACGCCGTCTGTTCCCATAGCAGCCGAGCCGGACGAAAGGACGCCCGCACACCCTGCGGCATGCGAGTGAAGTTCGGCGCCTTAGGCACTAAATCCGCGCCAGTCTCGCGATTGGTGAAGACGAAATAGCGGTTGACCGGGTCAATCGCCGCCAGCGCCTTCAACAACGCGCGCAGGTAGATTTCCGTTCCGCCCACGCCGCCCGGAATCAAATAGAGCGCGTTGACCCCGATGCGCATTCTTGTCAGCGTCCGCCGGCGGGCTGCAACACCGGCTGCCGGGCAAGCTGCTGCCGTGCGGTGATGAGTCCCGGCTGGATGGTTGGCTCAAGCGATGGATCGAGTTGTAATGCGTGCTGATATTCCCGCACCGCGTCGGCCCAACGCTTCAGCTTCACATATTCGATTCCACGATAGGCGTAGATGCTGGCGAACGACGGGTCGATAGCTTGCGCCCTCTTCAGAGCGTCGTCGAATTCCGTCCACTGCTCGCGTTCGCCGTAAACCTTGGCCATCTGTGTGTACACGTGAGCGGTCTGCTCCAATGCCGCGGCCTCGCGAAATTTGGCAAGCGCCTGATCCTGCTGGGTTGTGCAATCGAGCGCCAGCCCCCAATCCACCAGCAGGTTATAGCGCGGAAAGTTGTCGCCCGGATACCGCGACGTCTTTTCAAACTCGGTAACCGCGCGCGCGCAATCGCCGGCGTCGAGATAGGCATTCGCCAATTGGAAGTGGTCGCGCGGCTTATCCGGAGATTTCGCCGTGGAATCCTCCCACAGCGCCAACTCCGAAGACCACGCCTCGGCGCGCGTGTGAGTCACCACGGCAGCCAAAAGAAGAAGCGCCGCGCACGCCGCCGTCAGCGTGGCGCGCGGCAATTTTACGCGCCGTACCAGATCGGCCACGACCAACAACAAACCCACGCTGGCGAAGTACAAGCGGCGCTCCGCGATCGGGTCGCGGATCGGCAGAATAGATGACGTCGGCAGCATCAACACCAGAAACGCGAAGAACCCGTACGATGCCAACGGAAAGCGCTTCCGGTAATACCATGCCGCGGCTATCAGCGCCAGCAGCGCGATTAACCCGACGATTGCGCCGCGATCGAAGATGGAATGCGAAATCGGAAAATCCCAATCGGCGTTGAGCCCGAACGGCAGAAAGAACTCTCGGATGTAAACGAAAATGGCGCGGAATTCGGTAAACAGATACTGATACCAAGTCAGGTCCTTCATGCCGAAGCCGGCCGTTTGCGCGTTGAAAATGAGCGGCGCGAAACGCACCAGGCCTGCCGCCGCGCCCACGGCTAAAGGCACATACAGCTTCCAGTTCTCCCGAATGCCGCGGAAGGAAAAGCCGGGGTTCCACCAGTAGTCTGTCAGCAACAACAGCGCGGGAAGGACGATGGTCTGCTCCTTCGACGCCAACGCTGCCAGAAACAGCACAATCACCGCCGCCGATCTCGCCCATGTGATGCCCCCAGGCTTGGCGTAGAGAAATACCGCGAAGGCCGCGAACACCATCGTCGAACTCAAGGATTCCGATCGTCCGGCAAGGTACGCCACCGCTTCCGATTCCACCGGGTGCAACAGGAACAACAACGCGCAGAATCCCGCCAGCGGCGTGCGCATGCCGGGCTCTACACCGCCCCACTCCACCAGCCGCCGCACGATGAAGTAAATCAAAACGGCAGCCGCAAGATGGATCAAAACATTCACCACATGATAAGAAAATGTATCGCTGCCGGAAACTTGCACATTCACCCAATAAGTGAACATCAGCAACGGGCGGAGGTGTGACACCCAGGCGCGCAGCGGTTCGGCGAATCCGGGCAAAGCGAATTGCAGCGTGGTGTCGTCGAAGAGAAAGGGCCCGTGCATCGATGGGCCGTAAGCCCAAAGCACGGCAATCAGCGCGCCCGCAATCGCCGCAAACAGCGGCCAGAGCGGCGGCTTTTGCGAAACCGCCGGTTTGCGGATTACGCGCGCCGCTTCGGTTTTCTTAGCCTTCATGTCTCTCCGAAATCTGGTTGCGCAAGTGCCCAATGTGGAATTCGAGAATCGCCAACCGCTGCGCCAGCGCGATGTTATCGTCTCGCAGGTGCGACACAATCACCGAGTACCGGAAGAACATAATCAGGAAGACTGAGCCCCCGGTCAGAAACAGCGCGAGCGGCGGGTCATTGCCTAATCCAACGTGCTCGGCGGCATACTGCATGACGAACGGCAGCCGCGAGAGCACAATCAGCCCCACGGCCGCGGCCAGCCAGCTAACCGAATACTCCACGCGGATATGCGCGCGGCGCAGGGAAAACAGAACTAATATCAGCAGAATTATGGCGACAACAGTTGTTACGTTTAAGAGGCGCTCCATCTCTCCTCCAGCGCGCTTGCGCTTATCTATTCTCTTCTCTCTCGCTCGGATCTATTTTCCGGCGCGGCCTTGGCGCCGCCGGCGCTCGTATTTCAAAACGTTGACGAATACGCCCAGCAGCACATGCGCAATATAGTAGAACGATTTCGTGGCGGTAATGCTAGACCGTCCCGTCGTTCGCGGCCGCATCTTGCACGGAACCTCCAGAAACCGAAACCGCCGGCGCTGCAACACCACCAGCGCCTCGATTTCTGGATACTCCAGCGGGAAGCTGCTGGCGAACACCTGCAGCGCGCTGCGGTTCACCCCCACGAAGCCGGACGTAGGGTCGTGTACCTTCTGTCCCAAAATCGGCCGCAGCACGCCGCGAAAGAAGCGGCTCCCGAGTTTACGCAGGAAGCTCGAACTCCACCCGTTCGCCTCCACGAAACGCGACCCGATCACCATCTCGCAGCCGGAGGTCTTCAGCGCCTCCAGAATGCGCGGGATGTCCGTGGCGTTGTGTTGCCCGTCGCCATCCACGCGGATGACGTACTCGTATCCGAGTTCGAACGCTAGCTTGTATCCCGCCTGCACCGCGCCGCCCAGGCCAAGATGGTGCGGCAAAGGAAGCACGTCGGCGCCGGCCGATCGCGCGGCAACCATCGTGCTGTCCGTCGAGCAATCGTCAATCACCAGCACCGGTGCGCCGGGTACGCTACGATGGACGTCGGCCACCACGTTCGCGATGGCCCCTTGTTCGTTGAACGCAGGAATAATCACCAGCAGCGCCCCCGCGCCGCCACCCTGTGCAACGGGTGTGAGCAGAGGCCGGGTCAAAGCGCCGCCACCCTCCGCGCGCTTATGGAATGCGTCCGCAACAGATGGCGAAACACCGTGGGTGTGATGCGCGCGCGCGCCCGGATCCGCCGCCGCTCGCGCCATAACCGCGGCAGCGCTCCCAGAAAGGCGACGTGCGCCCGCGCCAGATACCAGAGCATTTTCGGACCGGCATTTCCTTCCGCGCGAAATCGCGCCGCCGCGCCGCGTCCTTCGAGAATATACCAGGCATGCCACAAATACCGCGCTAGCGAAACCCACGGCGCTGCCAGCACCATTCCCAGCGGAAAATTCTTGGCCAATACGAACAGCCGGTTACGCTCCACGTAGTAGGCCTTCAGCGGCGAAGCCCGCCCCGCCGAATGCGAGTAATGATGCTCCACCACCGCTGCGGGAACATAGAGGCATTTCCACCCTGCCCATCGCGCGCGCAAACCCAGGTCGGTGTCCTCGCAATAGAGAAAAAAGCTGCCGTCGAATCCGCCTGTCTCTTCCAGCATCGCGCGACGGTATAGCGCGGCCGATCCACTGGGCAGAAGCGTTTCCTCGGTTACCGGAAAATCCTCTGGCGAACGTCCGTGGCCGCGCTGCTTGCTGCTGGCGTCGCGGCAGATCAGCATCCCGGCTGAATCGATCCGGTCTTCGCCGAACAGGCGCACCTGCGACGCGCACATCCCGATCTCCGGCCGCGCTTCTATCGCGCACACCAGCGCGTCGAGCCATCCCGGAACCGGCGCCGCGTCGTCGTTCAGGCAAGCGACATATGGCGCCGACGAAGCTTGAATGCCCTGATTGATAGCCTCGCCAAAACCCGCGTTACGCGCGTTTTCGATAACGCGGACGTTGCCGGTCGCTTGGTTAAGTTTCGCTAATCCGCGGCCGCTGTTATCTACGACGATCACTTCGAAATCCCTGCGAGTTTGTAATTCGAGCGCTTCGACACACTCCCGGAGTCTCGCGTCCGCGGCAAGGGTGGGAATGATCACGGAGACGAGAATGTCCGGCAAAGGCTTATTTTATGCTTATTTTACAACGCAGGAGCCCCACCGCGCCCGTTCGACTAAGTTCCCTAATCTTTTGGATAGCGGAAATCGGACATTTGTCGTCCGGGAGGATAGACCACAGTGTGGCTCGGTGGTAACATCCATCGAGGAGGTTACGCCTAAACTAGTACTATGACCAAAAAGCTGCTTTTTGTAGGTGCGATTTTGTGCGCCCTGACTCTCGCCGTTATGGCGGCGGACGTCAGCGGCAAGTGGACCTGGGAACAACAGGGCCGGAACGGAAGTACGACCTCGACCTTGACCTTGAAGGCCGATGGCTCCAACCTCACTGGTAGTCTGGATGGCGGCCGCGGTGCGCAGGACATCAAGGACGGCAAAGTGGATGGAAACAACGTCACTTTCTCGGTGACGCGCAGTATGGGCGGGAACGAAGTCACCACCAAGTACACCGGAACCCTCGACGGCGATTCGCTGAAGCTGGAGTGGATGCAACCGGGCCGCGGCGGCGCCGAACCGACGAAGAGAACGGCCACCGCAAAGCGCGCTACCACCTAAATATAGACTAGGCCGGCAAGAAGCCGGGCCTTGAAATTGGGCGGCAGATTCCCGTGTGCGACGCGGGAACTGCCGCCCTTTTTTGTGTGGCGCAGGCCTGCGCGGCCGCCCACAAGCCAAGATACCCCTGGCGCCAGCGGTATACTCTACTTGTCCCCTCTGGAAGGCTCTATGCCCGCGATTCAATTCATCCTGAACGGTAAGCCGCAATCCGCCGACGTCGTTCCCGCGATGCCCTTGCTCTGGGTTTTGCGTGACACTCTCGGCCTCACCGGAACCAAATATGGATGCGGCATGGCGCTCTGCGGCGCCTGCACGGTGCACATCAACGGACAGCCGATGCGATCCTGTTCCACCCCGATCTCGAGCGTCGCCGGCAAGCGCGTGACCACCATCGAAGGTCTCTCCCTCGATAGCAGCCATCCTGTTCAGCGCGCCTGGATCGATGCCGACGTCCCGCAATGCGGCTATTGCCAGTCCGGCCAGATCATGACCGCCGCCGCGCTGCTCGCCAAAGCCCCCACGCCTACCGACGCCGATATCGACGAGGCCATGCGCAATAATATCTGCCGCTGCGGAACCTATCAATCCATCCGCCGCGCCGTGCATCTGGCCGCGCAATACCAGGCCGCTGCCGCCAAGCCGGCTGGCGGAGGCGGCAAATGAGCGCCCTCGAGAATCGATCGTCGCAGCTTCCTGCAATCGGCCGCCGGCGGACTTTTGCTCGGCTTCCACCTCTCTCGCGCGAAGCCCGCCCTGCGCCGCCACCGATTCCAAACTCAACGCGTGGGTCCACATCGGTTCTGACGACACCGTCACCTTGTTTATTCACAAAGCCGAAATGGGCCAGGGGACAGTGACGTCGCTTTCCATGCTGCTGGCCGAAGAGCTGGAATGCGATTGGAAGAAAATTCGCACCGAGTTTCCCGGTATCGACCGCGCCTATGGCAATCAGGGCGTGGTCGGGAGCCAGAGCATCCGCAGCTAGTTGGCAGCCCCTGCGCCAGGCCGGGGCATCCGCGCGCGAGATGCTGATTCAGGCCGCCGCGCAGAAGTGGGGTGCGGATCGCTCGCAGATGCCGCGCCGAAAACAGCGTTGTCATCAATGCCGCTACCGGCGCCGCGGCTGACTTATGGCGAACTGGCCGATGCTGCCGCAAGCTGGCACCGCCCCCAACCGGCGTTCCGCTGAAAGACGCCGAGCCAGTACAAGATCATCGGCACGTCGCGCAAGCGCCTCGATACGCCGGATAAGGTCAACGGAAGAGCGACATTCGGAATCGACGTGCGCGTGCCCGACATGCTGTACGCGGTTGTGACGCGCTGCCCCGTGTTCGGCGGCAAGGTCGCAAGTTTCGACGCCACGAAAGCCAAGGCCATGCCCGGCGTGAAGCACGTGGTGCAGATCTCGTCCGGCGTCGCCGTGGTGGCCGACAACACCTGGAACGCCATGCAGGCTCGCAATGCTCTCGCCATCCAATGGGACGAAGGCGTGCACGCCAACGTCAACAGCGCTGGCATTCGCAAGGAGTGGGAAGCGCTCTCGCAGCAGCCCGGCGCCGTGGGCCGCCAGGATGGCGATACGCCGTCCGCGCTCGCCGGCGCTGCGAAGAAAATCGAGGCCGTCTACGAGGCCCCCTATCTTGCGCACGCGCCCATGGAGCCGCTGAACAGCGTCGCCGATGTGCGCGCCGATAGCTGCGAAGTCTGGGCCTCCACGCAAGGACAGAGCACCGCGCATCAGGAGGCCATCCGCATCACCGGTCTACGCCCCGACAAGTGCAGATCCACACCGAATACATGGGCGGCGGATTCGGACGCCGCGCGCGCTCCGATTACATCGCCGACGCCGTCGAGATCTCGAAAGCGCTCGGCGCGCCCGTGCAGCTCACCTGGACGCGCGAAGACGATACGCAGCAGGATGCCTACCGTCCCGCCTCCTACACCCGCTTCTGCGGCGGACTGACGCCGACGGCGCGCCCGTCGCGCTGCACAGCCGCGTCGTCTGCCCGCCGTTCGGCGGCGTGCGCAACGGCATCGCGCGCACTGGCATCGAAGGCATCGTCGATACGCCCTACGAAATCCCCAACTTCCTGGTGGATTATCACGCGGCCGATCCCGGGCATTCCGGTGAGCTACTGGCGCTCCGTGGGCTACTCGCAGAACACATTCTTCGCCGAAAGCTTCATCGACGAACTGGCCGCCGTCGCGGGCAAAGATCCATTCGAGTTCCGCCGCAGCCCTGCTGGCAAAACCGGAATCCGCGCGCTCGCTCGCCGTGCTGGAACTCGTCGCCGAAAAGGCCGGATGGGGTAAACCGCTGCCCGCAGGCCGCGGACGCGGCATCGCGCGTCGTCAACAACATCGGCAGCTTCACCGCGCAGGTGGCCGAGGTTTCGGTGGAGCAAGGCAAGTTGCGCGTGCATCGCGTGGTCTGCGCCGTGGATTGCGGCCAGGTCGTGAATCCCGCCGGAGTCGAGCAGCAGATTCAGAGCGGCATCGTCTACGGATTGAGCGCCGCGCTGAAAGGCGCCATCACCATCGACCGCGGCCGCGTGCAGCAGACCAACTTCCATCAATACGATGTGCTGCGCATCGATGAGATGCCGGTAGTGGAAGTGCACATCGTGCCAAGCCACGGCGCGCCCGGCGGAATCGGCGAGGCCAGCGTGCCGCCCGTCGCCGCCGCGGTAGGTAACGCCATCTTCGCCGCCACCGGAAAGCGCCTTCGACGGCTGCCGATGCGCGCCGAAGATTTGGTCTAATAGCCAACCAAACTCATGCCGACACTAATCACCGCGCCCACCCGCGTCGAAGCGGCGGGCAACAAGCCCAAACTGATTGACGAATACGTCGGGCGCGTCAACTCCGACACTCCCGCCGCCAGCGTAGCCCACATGCGCAGTCCCGGAGGATGGCAAGAGCCGGGCCAAACGCCCGAGTTCGACGAATTCACGATTGTTCTGAAAGGAGTCCTCCGCGTGGAGCATGCCGGAGGATCGATGGATGTGCGCGCGGGACAGGCAGTGATCGCACACCGCGGCGAGTGGGTCCGCTACGGGACTCCCGAGTCCGAAGGCGCCGAATACATCGCTGTGTGCCTGCCCGCGTTTTCCATGGATACGGTCCACCGCGACAGTTAATCGCGCCGTCGCCGGAATCCGGCCCTTACGAAGCGATCGCCCTCATCGCCGCCTCTCCGGCAGTCGAGCGCGTCCGGAATTCGTAGCGCTCAATGCGCACCGCTGCCCTCCCTGCCTCCGCCCGGACCACTCGCCCGGACGCGACGAATTTGAGCGGACAGGTACCGCCCAGTCGGGCCGGCCAGTTCATCGAGATCTCGACTTGGCGGCCAATCGGTAGTCTTTCTTCCGTGGTGAATAGCAATCCGCCGCTGCCTACGTTGAGAGTTTTCCCCGATCCACTTACTCGCGAAGATTTATGCAATACCCGATACTTCAAATCCTCGTTAACGGGGAATCTGGTGGTGCGTCTTCGATCAGTCGCGCCTCCGTGTACTACACGCGAGTCGTACTCACTCAGTTCCATAGCTTGTCCATTGTGCAGCGTAAGTTGTGGCCGCGACAATAGTCCGAAGGTTTGAATCTACCCGAAAGATCACTGGTACCTTGGTACAGTTCACCATACTCACCTCGAAATTAACCCTGATATATGGAAATCCACTCGAAGCTTTATCGAAAAAAAATCTTCTTCGTCCGTTTGTTATGCTTGCGTCATGGATCGCGAACATCTGCGGCGACTGTTCGAGGACGTACGTAGCGGCGCGGCGGATATCGACACCGCGATGGAGCGTGTCCGGCGGCTTCCCTTTGAAGATCTAGGGTTCGCCAAGGTCGATCATCACCGCGCCCTGCGCCATGGCATTCCTGAAGTAATTCTGGCTAAGGGCAAGACCTCAGATCAAGTGGCCGCAATTGCGGGCGCCCTGATCGAAAATGCGGGTAATGTCTTAATCACTCGCGCCGATGCGGAATGCGCGCGCGTCGTCTGTGCGCAATTTAACGATGCCGAGTATCATCCGCTTTCCGGCATCGTTCGTTTCTGGCGCGACAAGACCATTCGCGGCAAGGGAAAGATCGTGGTGATTTCAGCCGGAACCAGCGATATTCCAGTCGCCGAGGAAGCGCAATTGACGGCGCAAACCATGGGCAACGAAGTCGAGGCCATTTACGATATCGGCGTCGCCGGCATTCACCGCCTCATGCAGAATCGCGAGCGCTTCGCCGAAGCGCGCGTCGTCGTGGTCTGCGCCGGGATGGAAGGAGCGCTTCCCAGCGTGGTCGGCGGGTTGGTGTCCTGTCCAGTCATCGCCGTACCAACCAGTATCGGTTACGGCGCCAGCTTTCATGGTTTAGCCGCATTGCTCGGTATGTTGAATAGTTGCGCGAGTAACGTAACAGTGGTCAATATCGATAACGGCTTCGGCGCCGGCTATGTCGCGAGTTTGATTAATCAACTTTAATAAGATGCCACTGCCCAGTACTAACCTCCTGCCACAGAGTCATATCTAAAAGGTCTGTCTGAAAGATATGCCCGAAAGGGCAGTAACGCTAAGAGCTCTAACGGGGAGATTCAGCGTTCTTTGCGTCTTTGCGTCTTGGCGAGAGACATAGAAAGCCGCGACTACCCACCGTTTGCTGAAATCGATCGATGAATCCACTTCGGCATATCATCCGCGACAGCAGTCAGTCGCAGCCTCTCGGCATCGAAGCGAGCTGCCATCGTCCGGTCGCCCGGGCAAGGTCCGCCGGGGCTGAAATTTTGGGTCACAAGAAAATAAAATATATTTTGCCCCCATCTTTCCCCAATCCTTTCAACCGCTTACAGGCGACAACCCATCCTCCCACACCCCCAACTCTATAACACCGCCTGTTACCCTGAAATTGAGAAGGCCGCTCGCGGGCAACCGCGAAGCGGCCTTTTCCATTTTCAGAGCGAGTAGAAGGAGAAAACGCCCATGATGGCCCCACGCCATTTCGAAAACAAATCCACGGGACCCACCAGCGCTGCCGGTAAGGTAACCGTCAGCAAGAATGCATTAGTTCACGGCTTGAGCGGCCGCACTCACGCCTGCCTTCCCGGCGAAGAAGGCCCCTTTGAGCAGTTCTGCAACGAATTCATCGCGGCTCTCGCCCCCGTCGGCATCGTGGAACAGTCCGTCGCCGAAGACATAGCCGGTGACCGCTGGCGCCTAAAGCGTGCCCGCGCGATGGAAAACGCTCTCTTTTCCCGCATCGCAAAGGAGCAGTCCGACCCGCTCGATCCCGCTGCCGCCCTGGCCGACGCCTGGCTCGACGCCTCCAAAGGCCTCAAAAGCGTCGCCACGTATGCCAACCGCCTTCAGCGCGCCGTCGAAAAGAACACCGCGTATCTGGAAACGCTGCAAGCCAAACGCAAAGCCGCTCACGCCCAGGCGCAGGAAGAAGCCATCCTGCTCACCCAACTCGCCGAAGCCAACGGCGAAACCTACAACCCCGCGCCCGATTTCCCCTCTACCGGAACCGCCGGGGAGTTTGTTTATGCAGCGCCCGAAATCGCACGTCTCATCGCCCGCGCCAGCCGCCTCGGGGATGCCAAAATCCTCTTCGCTGCTGCGTAGGACGGGTCTCCGGCCGGTCCAACGCGGGCGGCAGCCTGCGCAGTACCGTCTCTGGACGCGAGATCCTGAAAATCTGAACTCTCGTGCCGGCGCTTGAGCCGGAAGTGCGTCGAAAAGCGGCAAGCCCAGCCAGCCTGCCGGCGAATGGCGCCCATTCAAACCCAGTTAGAATAGTGATTTACCCGTCCAACTTTTTCCCGAACCCGCTACGTCTTTATGCAAGGAGCCAGAGATTGATCTTTCGGGCGGTCGAAGATGCCGACCTGATCCGCCAAGCCGCGCAGGGCGACGTGGAGGCCTACAACCTCCTCGTGTCCCGTTGGGAGAAACGTGTCTACAATTATCTCCTGCGCATCACCGGCCAACCGTGAAGACGCTCTGGATTTGACGCAGGACGTGTTCTTGAAGGCCTATCAGAATCTCCGCAAGCTCGACGACCCGGGGCGGTTCGCGCCCTGGCTTTACCGCATCGCGCACAACGAAGCCTACTCGATGTTCCGCAAGCGAAGGCCCGAAACCGATGTGGATGAGATCGAGCCGGAGAGCCACGGAATCACGGCATCACAGTAGGCGGCAGCTCGGTTTTTCCCGTCGAACTGAGTCTGGCCGTGGCAACCGCGCTTGGAACGGCTAACCCCCGAACAGCGCGAGGCTGTGGTGCTCAAGATCTATCAGGGATTCAAGTTTGAGGAGATGGCAGAGATTCTGTCCTGCCCGGTTTCCACCGTCAAATCCCGTTTATATACCGCTTTGGAATTAATGAAAGCGGAACTGGCTCCAGTAAGAAGGGGCGTATCATGAGTTGCTCGCCATTCGATTTGAACGATTACTTCCTCAAGGAACTGCCGGGTCCGAAGCAGCGGCAGGTGGAAGCCCACGTCAAAACCTGCCGGCCGTGCCGCGAAGAGCTGGACCGGCTGCGCATTATGGGCGCTGCGCTGCGCTCGGTTCCCGATGAGGAGATCCCGCAGCGCATCGCCTTCGTTTCCGACAAAATCTTCGAACCTTCTCCTTGGCGTCGCCGGCTGGCCGCGTTCTGGAACTCCGGGGCTCGCCTCGGATTCGCGTGTGCGGCTATGCTGTCGGCGTCGCTTCTGGTATTCGCCTTCCGTCCGGCTCCCGCGCCGGTTACCATCGTTCGCACCGTAGCTGCTCCGGCTCCCGCAAGCCTGACGCAGACATCGGCAGTGACGGCGGTATCGGAAGACGAAATCCAGCGCCGCATTCAGACGGCTGTCCAAAAGGCCGTGGACGTGAAGACCGCCGCGATGGCCAAAGAGCTGCGCGAGGCGCAGCGAACTCTACAGGTGGTTTCAGACCGCTACGAGATGACCACGAAACGAGTGATGTTGGAGCACGCATCGAACTATGGGCCGCCGGTGCGCTCGGAGGATCGGCAATGAGACTGGCTGCCCTGCTCCTGGTTTTGGCATGCACGCCAGTAGGCTCGCAAACCGCGCAACGCGCGGGAATCGCAGCTGCGCCGATAGCGGCAACACACATCCCAGAGGGCATGCTCACCGGCCTCGAAAAGGGGATCGATGGCCGCTTAGTCGCGCTCGATCCGATGGACCCAATCGACATGTTGGGTGGAACGCGCGCTCTCTACCTCCCGGGTTATGGGACGGTCTTTACCACCGAGCTCAGCCTCATCGTGACGCCCGGCAATTTCCCGATTGCAACATCAAGGTACACGCCGGAGTTCAAAGCGCAAGTACGCCAGCGCAAATTAGCTCGCCTGCCCAAGCTGGAAGAAGCCATGAAAGAGATGGTGAAGATGACGGCGTTGACTCTGCGCGCCGATGCCCGACGATCAAAGGATTGTGCTGGCGGTGCGCGTACGCTATCTGCCCGAGGAAGATACCACCGGGCTTCCGGCGCAGATCGTGATGAGCGCCGACAAGAAATCCGCCAAATTGGGCGACGTCAAGACGGAAATCGAGTAGTGGCTACCACCATTCCACATGACCTAAGTATCGACGGCAGCGCCGCGTCCGCACCGGATCTTGCCGCCGATGAGTCTGGCTCACCCTACCAGCGCCTCGGCGAAATCCTGATCGAGCGCGGCAAGATCGAACCCGAAGATCTCGAGCGCGCGCTCGAACTGCAGCAGGAGCGCGGCGACAAGCTCGGCAAGATCCTGGTGGACATGGGCCTCATCGCCCAGCGCGACGTGCTGGCGGCGCTCTCCGATCAGACTGGGCGTGCCGCTCGGTCACCGTCGACGGCCCGCCGCCTTCCGCGCCCGAAATCGAAGGCCTCTCGCAGCGCTTCCTGCGCCAGTGCCGCGCCTTTCCCGTCGCGCTGGCGGACTCCACGCTCACCATCGCGATGGCCGATCCGCTGGATTTCGAAACCATCGCCGCCGTGCGCGCCTTTTCCGGTCTGCAGGTTCGCACCGCGCTGGCCGCCGAGCAGGAAATTCTCGACGCCATCGAGAAGCATTACGGCGAAACCGAGCGCGCAATCGCTGGCGCCGATCGGCGACGACGAGCAGGCTCGGCCGATCTCGAACACCTGCGCGACATGGCCAGCGAAGCGCCGGTCATCCGCCTGGTGAACGCCATGATCGCCGAGGCCATCGAGAAGCGCGCCAGCGATATTCACATCGAGCCGTTCGAGAAGGAATTCCGCGTCCGCTTCCGCGTGGATGGCGTGCTGTTCAATCAGGAACCGCCGCCGCGCGAACTGAAGGCCGCCATCATTTCGCGCCTGAAGCTGATGGCCAAGCTGAACATCGCCGAGCGCCGCCTGCCGCAGGATGGCCGCATCAAGATCAAGGTCCTCGGCCGCGAAGTCGACCTGCGCGTTTCCACGCTGCCCACGCTCTACGGCGAAAGCGTCGTCATGCGCCTGCTGGACCGCTCCGCGGGCGATTTCTACGATCTGCGCCGCCTCGGTTTCGACGACCGCATGCTCGACGCGCATGGAGCATTTCACCGGCCTGCCGCACGGCATCTTTCTGGTCACCGGCCCCACCGGCAGCGGCAAATCCACCACGCTCTATTCGGCGCTGAAGCGCATCAATCTGCCGGACAAGAAGATCATCACCATCGAAGACCCGGTGGAATACCAGATGGACGGCATCAACCAGATCCACGTCAATCCGCAGATCGGGCTGACCTTCGCCGCCGGCCTGCGCCACATCGTGCGCCAGGATCCGGACGTCATCATGGTCGGCGAAATCCGCGACCGCGAAACGGCCGATATCGCCATCCGCGCCGCCCTCACCGGCCACCTGGTGTTTTCCACGCTGCACACCAACGACGCGCCCAGCGCCATCACGCGCCTGACCGACATGGGCGTGGAGAACTACCTGATCACTTCGTCGCTGGTGGCGGTGCTGGCGCAGCGCCTGGTGCGCGTGATCTGCGCGCACTGCAAGCAGCCCGACGGCACGGCGCTCTCGCCCGACGGCGAATGCATCGATGTCTATCGCGGCGCCGGCTGCGACCGAATGCAACGGCCGCGGCTACACGTCGCGCGTCGGCATCTTCGAAATGATGGAATCAACGACGAGATCCGCAAGCCTGATCATGAACAACGCCGATGCCGGCGTCCTAACTCAGGCCGCCCGCGCGCAACGGCATGCGCAATCTGCGCGAGGACGGCTGGCGCAAGATCCGCGACGGCGTGACCACCGTGGAAGAAGTCATGCGCGTGACCCAGGAATTCTAATTAGCCACGGATGGACACAGATGCACACAGATAAAACAACATTTGGTTTTCGGTTTTATCCGTGTGCATCCTGTCCATCCGTGGCCCCAAATAGATGGCCACCTTCTTTTTCGCGCCGTCGCCTCCGACGGCAAAATGCGCTCCGGCAGCCTCACCGGCGACGACGAAAAGATCATCGCGCGCGAGCTGCGCAAACAGGGCCTGACGCCGGTCTACGTCGGCGTCGCAGCCCAAGGGAACGTCTATCGAAATCAAACTGCCGTCCTTCGGCGGCCGCAAGCGCCGCGACGTCCTGTTCTTCACCCAGGAGCTTTCCACGCTGCTGAACCGAGCGTCCCGCTCGATCGCGCGCTCACCATCACCGCCGAACTGACCGAGCGCGCCAGCTTCCGCTTCATCGTTCTCGACATCCTGCGCGTCCTCAAAGGCGGCAGGTCGCTGGCCGACAGCCTGGGCACGCATCCGGATTATTTCTCCGATCTGTATCATCAACATGGTGCGGGCCGGCGAAGCCTCCGGCTCGCTCGCCGTCATCTTCGAGCGTCTCGCGGAATTCGAGCGCTCGCGCGACGAGCTGCGCAACTACATCATCTCGTCGATGATCTATCCGGCTCTGCTGGCCTGCGTGGGCGCCGGCGTCGGTGATCATCCTGCTGAACTTCGTGGTGCCGCGCTTCGCCACCATCTTCACCGAGTCGAGCATGAAGATCCCACGCCGACCATGATCATGCTGGAAGCAAGCCACTTGGTGAACACCTACTGGTGGATGGTCGCATCCGGATTGATCGTGGCCTTCATCGCCTTCCGCTTCTACATCGGTACCGTAGCCGGACGGCTCTGGTGGGACCGCGCGCGGCTCAAACTTCCGCTGCTGGGCGATGCGCTGCTGAAAGCCGAGACCGCCCGCTTCGCGCGCGCCATGTCCACCCTGGTCGGCAACTCGGTGCCGCTGGTGCAGTCGCTCGGCATCGCCGCGGCGACGCTCAATAACCGTAGTATCTCGATTGCGCTCGACAGGCGTGGCGCAGGGCGTGAAACGCGGCGAAGGCATCGCCGGCCCAATGCGCAAGGCGGGAGTGTTTCCGCCCCTGGCCGCCCACCTGCTGACCGTGGGCGAAGAGACCGGCCGGCTGGACAGCATGTTCACCCGCATGGCCGATATTTACGAAAACGATACGCGCGCCGCCATCAAGCGATTCACTGCGATCTTCGAACCGGTCGTGATTCTGGTGATGGGCATCATAGTCGGCGCGCTGATTCTGAGCATGCTGCTCGCGATCACGAGCATTAACGACGTGGCGGTATAAAATGAAGCGAAAAGTCAATCATCGAAGAACACTCTCAAGCCGGCGTCACCCTCATCGAAATGCTGGTGGTGGTGACCATCATCGGCCTCTTCGTCGCCTTAGTGGGGCCAAGCTTTGGTCGAACGTCGACCGGGCGAAGATTACAAAAGCGCGCGCCGCAGATCGAAGGATTTCATGAACGCGCTGGGCACCTTACAAACTCGACACCGGCAACTTCCCCACCACCGAACAGGGTCTGCAAGCGCTCCGCGTGAAGCCCGCGGACGCGGTTCAGTGGGACGGCCCGTACACGGACAAAGAAATCCCGAAAGATCCGTGGGGTCACGATTACGTCTACAAGTTCCCCGGCGAACACAGCGACGGCCCGACATCGTCAGCTTCGGCGCCGACGGACAACCCGGCGGCGATGGAATCAATGCCGACATCGTCAGTTGGAAACAGTAGGAGAAGGGGTCGGGGGTTAAGGGTCGGGGGTCGGGGCGATGAAGCCGTCCACCATCCCAGAGCCTCTCGTATCGTCCTCACACGATCCCTAACCATCGGCCTCGAAGCCCCTCGTATCGTCCTCACGCAGCGTACGGGTGCGCCGCTCGTATCGGTCGCGCGCGTCGGCCACCACTCGCTTACCCCCGACCCCCGACCCCTGACCCCTGACCCCCGGTTTCAGGCCCCTGACCCCCGTTCCGGCGTCACTCTCATCGAGATGCTGGTGGTGGTCGCCATCATCGGCCTGATGATCGCAATCTCGTTTCCCTCCGTTACGGCCGGCCTCGATAGCGTCCGCATGTCCTCGGCCACCGGCTCAGTTTCCGCGTTCCTGAATTCCGCGGTGAATCGTGCAGAGCGAAAGCAACAGCCGGTCGCGTTGGCTATTTCGGTAAAGGACAACCTGATCGCCATGTACGGTAATGAGCCCGGCTCGGAACGCAAACTCAAACTGCCGGACGGCGTCTCCATTCAGGCCGTCCTCCCGGCGCTCGAAGGCGAAACGCCGGACCAGCCGCGGCAACTGATCCTCATGCCGGGCGGAACAGCGCCGGCGATCGGCATCGTGCTCGCCAATGAACATGGAACTCGCCGCATCGTGCGACTAGACCCCATGACCGGCTATCCGAGGGTGGAAAGCGTGCCAAACAAATAATGGGACGCCGCGGATTCACGCTGCTCGAACTCATCGTCGCCACCTCGATTCTCGGCGTGGCCGTGGTGGGCTTGATGTCGGGCATAACGGGCTCGACACGCAACGCGGCGCGCCTGCGGGATTCCGACCGCATCGTAATGGCCGCGCGCGAACGGATGAACGAACTCCTGGCGGATTATTCCCTGTCGCGCGATGCGCCGGTGAGCGGCGCCTTCGACCCTGCATTGATGGGCGGCATCGAAGCGGGGTGGCGCGCGCAGCTCTCCACAGTCGAGAAGCCTCCGTCGGGCGCGGGACAATTGGCGCTCGACCGTATTCGCCTCGAAGTCTGGTGGAACCGCACCGGCAATCGGCGCACACTGGAGCTCGAGGGGTTCCGCAAGCGCCTTCTCCTGAAAGGCGAGGGCGGGGCGCCGCAATGAAGTCCCCGGCAAGGCGAAATCGCGGGCAGGCGGGAACCACGCTGATCGAGGTCCTGATCGCGGTGACTCTGCTTAGCCTGCTATCGGTGGCGATGGCGTTCGCGCTGCGCATCGGCATCAACGCTTATCAGAAGACCAGCAGCAAACTGATGGAGAACCGCCGCGTGGTTGGCGCGCAGCGCATTTTGGAAGAGGAACTGGAGGGCATCCTTCCGTCGGTTGCGCCGTGTGGACCGCACACGCCGCCCAGCGAGCAACCTAATCCGAACTGGTTCGCCTTCTTTCAAGCGGCGCCCTCCCAGATGCGCCTGGTGTCCACATTTTCATTGCAGCAGGCCTGGCGCGGCAGCCCGCAGATTCTGGAGCTGTTCGTTATCCCGCGGGACGACGGCCCAGGCGTCCGCCTGGTGGTTAACGAACTGCCGTATTACGGGCCGCTGGCAGCGGGCCGCTTATGTATCAAGATGATCCCCGACCCCGCATCCGGCTCAAGTATGCCGCAGTTCTTGCCTGTCAACGCAGGCCCGCAATCGTTCGTGCTGGCGGACAAGCTGGCTTACTGCCACTTCAACTACCTGTGGCAGCAGCCAAAAGCCGATCCGGCGGCGCCGCCGGTCTGGAGTCCCACGGCAATTAACAATGGCTGGCCGCTAGCCATAAGGGTAGAGATGGCGCCGCTCGAAGCGGATCCCGGAACTTTGCAGCCGCTCACGGTGACAGCGGCGCTGCATCTGCATTTGTCACCCACAATCCCCTATGGCGATTTTTAGGCAAGCTCTCACCGCAGAGACGCAAAGACGCAGAGAAAGGCTAAAGCTCTTTTCTCTGCGCCTCTGCGTCTCTGCGGTGAAAAAAAATCGCCGCGGCAGCGCCCTGCTCGCCGTCATGTGGCTCTCCGCTGCGCTAGCCGCCTTCGGCTTCTCCCTCGCCTCCACCGTTCGCGGCGAAATCGAGCGAGCCTCCACCGATCTTGACAGCCTCCGCGCTTACTACATCGCCAGCGGCGCGATCGAACGTGCTTCCGTGGAGCTTCTCTGGTCGGTCACAATGCCCCCCAATCGGCGCTTGATCCCCCAGGCTTCCAACTTCATCGATTACGCCTTCGAAACCGGCATCGCGCATGTCGAGTTCCTGCCCGAAGCCGGTAAATTGAACGCTAACACCATCACCGGCGAAGAGTTAAACCGCTTGCTGCTTGCCCTTGGGGTCGAGCCGCAACGCGCCGCCGTCATCACAGCCACCACCATCGCCTGGCGCAAACCGGGAGTCTTCACTTTAGCTGTGCCTATGAATCTTGGGGTTCCGACTTTTGAGACCCCTCACGCGTCTTTTCAAGGTATCGAAGAAATGTTGAACATACAGGGGGTTACGCCCGAGATCTTCTACGGAACCTATTTGCCGGCGCCGGAAGGCGCGCCCGCCGGCGCCCCGCGTCTCGAAGCGCGGCCAGGTCTGGTAGATTGCCTCTCGGTCTTCGGCGCGAAGGATACGGTAGACATCAACACTGCGCAGCCGGCCGTGCTGGCGGCTTTAGGCGTTCCTCCTGCCACCATTGAGGCAATAGTCGAACGGCGGCGGCAGATGCCCTTCACGCCTAAGGACATCGGGTCAGTCCCAGCGCCGGGCGGCATCCGGTTCGTAGCGGAAGGCAACTCCATCGTGACCATTCGCGCAACGGCGCAGGTTCGTTTGCCGAACGGTGGATTCTCCGACGTCAAGCGCACCGTCGCGGCCATGGTGAAATACATGCCCTCAGGCTACGATTCACCCATACATGTGCTGCGCTGGTACGATACGTCGTACTCGGATGCGCGCTGGGCTCTCGCGCCGACGCCGATTCCCTTTGGGGCCGCGCCGCCGCCCACCGGGGGCAACTAACCGATGCCAGTCGCTGCATTTCCCAAGGACATTCGGAAGCTGCTCGCCTTCGGCGCGGGCGTCGGCATACAGATCGGCGCAATCGATCTCGAAATCGCCGCCGCGCGCGTGCGGCCTTCCAGCATCCACGTCCTCGGCCGCATGACGCTCGCGAACTTCGCTTCGCGGCCGGCCGCCGAGTGGGGCATGGAGTATGCGCGCTTCCTGAAATCGCTGGGCCTGCAGCATGTCAGCGCCACAGTGCTGCTGCCTCGGCGCGACATCATCGCGCGGCATGTGGCTCTGCCTGGCGTCGCGCCGGGCGATATGGAAAACGCCATCCGCTTCGATCTCGATTCGCTGCATCCCTACGGCGAGGAGGAGATCTGTTGGGGTTGGTCGCCGCTAGGCAAGGGCGCCGCGCTGGTGGGAATGGCGCGAAAGTCAGCCATCGATCGCTACGTCGAGATGTTCTCGGAGGCCGGCATCGCGGTCGCAAGCTTCACGTTCCCGGCCGCGGCAATCCACGCCGCAATCCGGCTGAACGGGCACAGTGAGGGACAAGGGTTCATTGCACTCAGCCGCACCGCTTCGGGCAGCATCGAGGTTTATGGCGAAAGCGTGGCGCGGCCCGTGTTCTCGGCAGAATTTGAACTCGCGCCGCAGCGCGCAGCGCTCCTGGCGCTGGCCGAATTGCGGCTTCCGCCGGATACCGCCGCCTCCCAACTCGAGGAAGTGCTGCCAAAGCCGTCGGTGAATCCTGTTGAGAACGACCTTTCACGCAACGCCCTGCCGTACGCAACTGCGCTGGCAGGCGCCTGCCCGCGGTTCGCCCCCGCGGCCAACGTTTTGCCGCGCGAGCACCGGCGGCTGAATTCGCGCGCCATGTTGATTCCCTCCATTGCGCTGGCGGCGGTTGTTCTGCTGCTGGTAGGTGGATTCTGGGGCTACTCGGTTTACGCCGACCGCAAGTATCTAGCCGCGCTGAAAACGGAGATTGCGAGATTCCAGCCGAAAGCGGAGCGCGCATCCAGGCTTGACCGTGACTTCGATCATGTGGAAGCGCAGGTGCGCTTGCTCGACCGGTACCGTGGGCAAACACATGCCGATCTCGACGCGCTCAATGAAGTTACCAAGCTGCTCACGCCGCCAATTTGGACCACCGATCTCGACCTGAACCGCGATACCGTCCGCCTGATGGGTGAAGCGCCGCAGGCCGCTGGATTGATCAAGATTCTCGATTCATCGCCTTACTTCGAGAACAGCGTGCCGGATTCCGAAAACGCGAAACAGGGCGGCGCTGGCGAAGTCTTCCAGATTCACGCCTCGCGGAGAAAGCGCTGATGCAGACCGGATCTCTCGACCGGCGCTCGATCTTCGCCCTGGCCGGCGGAGTGGCGGCGATTCTGATCGTGCGCTTCGTCTTCTTCGCCGATGCCACGCCCGCGGCGATCGCCGCCACCGATACCATTCCGGCCGCCGAAAGGCGATTGGAGAAAGTGCGGCAGATCGCGGCAACCGTTCCTGGCAAAGAGGAACTGCTCAAGCAGGCGAAGGCCGAATTGGCGGAGCGTGAAAAGGGCGTGCTGAAAGCCGATACGGAAGCCCAGGCACAGACGCAGTTACTCGAGTTGGTGCATGCCATCGCGCAAGCCAACGGAATCGATGCGCGCGGCATGCAAGAGCTTCGCGGCGCACCGATCGGCGACGACTACGGCGAAATCTGGACCACCGTCCAATTCGGATCCAGCATCGAACAACTGGTCAATTTTCTGACCGCCCTGGGAAACCAGCCACAAATTCTGGCTACTTACGATATCCACGTGAACGGCGGCCGCGATAAGAAGAAGGGGATTCAAGTGCGACTGAGCGTTTCGGCAATTGTGGAGCGCAAATTGATTCCGAAGAAAGGAGCCGCCTCGTTTTGAATCGCAAGCTTTGGGCTTTGAATTTGGCGCTGGTGGCATTGGCGGTCTTCGCCGGCTTGCAGTGGCGCAGTCGCTGGGTGGCGGATAAGGCGCACGCCGCGGCGCACCTGCACAAGCCGGCGCCAAAGATACCCGCTCCTCCGTTCACGCCGGATGCGGCGCCTTCCGCCGTGCTGCCGGCGAACTACCTCAATGTGGCGCAAAAGGATCTGTTCGATCCCTCGCGCAACCCGGATGTCCCGGTAGAAGCGCCCCCGCCTCCGCCTCCCCCTCCCCCTCCACCGCCGATGCCGGCACTGCCGTCGTATCACGGCGTCATGAATTTCGGCGATGGCCCTCTCGTCATCATGAGCGTGACCGCGACGTCGCGTCACGAGGCGCTGAAGCCGGGAGAAATGATCGGACCGTTCAAACTGATCGATATCACGCGGGAAGATCTGACGCTCGAATGGAACGGCCAACGGGTTCGCAAGGAGTTATGGGAATTGCAGAACCGCTCGTTGCCAGGGCCGGATCCAGCGGCCAACGTCGCCCGCACGCGAACAGGCCGCGCCTCCACCGAAGCGAGCGGAGACGCCCGCGCGAAAAGGGTCCGGGAGAAGCCACCACATTCGGTTTCAAGACATGCCAGTCCAACGACAGTACGCCCGACGGCACGGTGGTGGACGGCTTCAAGAAAGTAACGATCACTACGCCGTTTGGTAAATCCTGTGTTTGGGATCCGGTAGGCAAATAACGAGAGTTGGAGCCATTATGAAGCTACTGATTGCATTGTGTTTTTCGGCCGCGGCACGATCGTATTCAAGCCTGCCGCAACGCAGGACGCCAAACCGGCGGACAAGAGCGCCAAGGCTGAGGCGCCGGATAAGCCGTTCACGGAGATCCCCGCCAGCGCGGTACAGATTGAGCCCGGTGCTTATCGTTATACCGATGCCAAAGGCAAGAAGTGGATTCTCTTCCAGACCCCGTTCGGCATCGCAAAGAAGGAAGATGACGGCGAACCGCTGCGCAAGAAGCAGCAAGACGTCAAGACCATGCAAGGCGTGAAAATCGCTGAAGATGGCGACAGCCTAAAGTTCGAGCGTGAAGGTCCCTTCGGAACCTACAAGTGGTCCAAGAAGAAGAGCGATCTCACGGACGCGGAGAAGGCCGCATGGGAGCTTCAAAAAACGCCAGGCGCTAAAGAGAAGGCCGACCGAACGGCCACCTCCAAGACCGCTGCCGCGAAGCAGGATCGATAAGCACGATGCGCCACTTCACGCCTCTTTCGATCGCGATATCGCTGGCCGTGTGCCTGTTCGCCGCCGCGCAGACGCCGCCCGCTCAGACGCCGCCCGCTCGACCCGCTCAGACGCCGCCACAGACTCCGCCAGCCCAACAACAGCAGCAGGCCCCGCCCAAAATCATCAGCCCCACGGGCGTCGCTCCGTCCGTTCAGTACGTTCCGCCAACGCCTCCGGCGCAGGCGCAACAGCCTCCCGCCGCAACGCAGTCGACACAGGGCACTGGCCAGCCCATGCCTGCGCGCCTCAGTCAGACCGATCCTTTTTCCATGGACAACGTCTCGCTCGTTGAGATGATCGACGTGCTAGCCAAACGCCTGAAGATCAATTACATTCTCGATCACCGCGTAACGGGCGCCGTTACCATCCACACCTATGGGGCTATGCCGGATATGGACCTGATGCCTCTGCTGCAGACCATTCTGCGGGTGAACGGCGCCGCGATCGTGCAGGTGGGCAACCTGTACCACATTGTGCCCATCAACACCGTTTCGAACCTGCCGACCGACCCGGTTACCAACGCCGACCCGAAGACCCTACCCGACGACGAGCGCATGGTGCTGAACCTGATCTTCCTCAAGTACACGATAGCGGACGAGATGGAAAAGCTTCTCGAGCCATTTTTCGGCGAGGGCGCCAGGCATTCGGTTTATGCCCCGGCCAATCTACTGATCATTGAAGATAACAGCCGCAGCATGAAGCGGACCATGGAACTGGTGGGGATGTTCGATAGCGATACCTTCGCCGGGCAGCGCGTGAAGCTCTTCGACGTGGCCAACAGCCGACCCAGCGATCTGGTGAAAGATCTGGAGAGTGTGTTCAAGGCCTTCGCCTTTTCCGACAAAAACTCGGCCGTTCATTTCATCGCCCTGGACCGCATTAACACTCTGATAGCGGTGGCGCCCAACCCGGGAATTTTTCCGAAGGTGAAGGAGTATATCGACAAGCTCGATATTCCTGTAAAGGTAACGGCGGGCGCGACACAGGTGTGGACCTATCGCATGAAGTACGGGCGCGCGGAAATCGTGGCCACGGCGATCATGGCGCTCTATTCCGGAAACCCGACAGCCCTGATGAATTTGGCGGCGAACATGACTAACGGCATGATGCAGGCCGGTATGGGAATGATGGGCGGCGGCGGATATGGCGGAGGTTACGGAGGTGGTGGCTACGGAGGCGGCGGCTATGGAGGTGGTGGTTATGGGGGCGGATATGGCGGTGGTTACGGAGGTGGAGGCTATGGAGGCGGTGGATACGGGGGCGGTGGTTACGCACCTCAGGTTTCCGCCACCGGAGTCGCGGCCTCTACGCCCTTCATGCAAACCCCACAAGCCGCTGGCGGCGCCGGTCAAACGGGATCTTATTTGAGCCAGGGTATCGGGCAGCTTCCTCCCAATGCTCCGCACATCATTCCGAACCCACTCGACAACACCATACTGGTGATGGGGACGCCGCAGGATATCGAACAGATCAAGACGTTGGTCACTCAGCTCGATGTGGCGCCGCGCCAGGTGCTGATCGACGCCAAGATCTACGAAGTGGATTTGGACAACGAATTCGCGGGAGGCGTAGAGAGCTATCTGCAAAAAGTGGGCTCCTCCTCGGCCACCGGCGTGACCGGCAACAACAATGGCACAACCGGCATCACCGGGCTTGCCCCGAGTACTGCGTTGACCTACGCCGGCGGACCCGGTGGCCTGGCCCTCACGATTGGGGCATTGGTATCCAAGAACAACCAACTGATCGGTCTCTTGAATACGGCGGAAAGCCGCGGAAAATCGCGCGTCATCTCCGCTCCCAGCATCATCGCGACGGATAGCATTCCCGCCACGATGAACGTCGGCACGCAGGTGCCAACGCTTTCGTCGCAGGCGGTGGTTCCGGGGGTGCAAACGAGCGGTAGTTCGGTCTTCGCCAACACGGTAAGCAATGAGAGCTCAGGCGTGACGCTCCAGATTGTGGCGCATGTCAATTCGAGCGGCATCGTCACGTTGGTGGTCAACCAGCAGGTAAGCGCCCCGATCGCGCCGGCGGCAAGCGCCGCAATTCAATCGCCCTCGTTCTCCAACCGTTCCGTCAGCACTCAGGTCACGGTAAACGATGGCGACACCATCGCGATCGGTGGCGCGATTCTCGAGCAGCATACCGACAGCACGGCGGGTGTCCCGGGCTTGAGCCATATTCCTCTCATCGGGATGCTGTTTGGCGCTAAGAACACGACCACCTCGCGCACGGAGCTGATCATCTTCCTGACGCCGCGTGTGATCTACGATACGAACCAGATCACGGAAGCGACGGAAGAGATGAAGGCAAACCTGAAACGCGTCGGAAAGCTGATGAGGGATCAGTAAGTGGAGTAAGTGGCGCAGGCTGAGCCTGCGCCGACAAAAAGAAGAAGAGGTCCCAAGTGACCCGATTTCCAGCCTTGTTCACCGCGGGCATGCTACCGCACTGAACATTGCGTTTCCGAAGTACCGTGCGCCTTGCCGATTCACTCCACGAAAACCGCTTTTTCGGCTTTCCCTTCTTCACGTTCCGGCGCGCCGCAGTCTCTTTCGTAACGGAACCGTTCGCTCGTAACGGCCTTTCCCTCGCCCACAACAGCTTCCGCTTTCACGGACTCCATTCCAGGGTCAATGGTCCCGGCCTGCTCCTTCGCTCTCTTGTTGCCCGGTTACCACGCCCGTTCGGCTTTTCAACTCCACCGCCGGAATCGGTTAGCCCCAATCCCCGCAGCTTCCCAGTTTCATGCCCGTTGCGCGTTCACCGGCCAACTCATACAGCTGCTTTCCCTGCCTCCACTCCCCTTCAGGAGTTTTTCGCTCCTTCGGGATCAAAGCGTTCAACAGGCGTTGCCGCTGTCCGGTTCGTCTTCTGAATTCACCCGATCTTCGTTCGCTCCCCGATGCCCTGTCTATTGCTAGTATAGGCTCCGGATCATCGTCCACGATCCGCTATGTTTCCAGAGACTTGCTGTTCCTCAAACCTCTTGGAACCTCAACCATAATATGCGCCTTTCCTCGTTTAAGGTCAATGGGTCTGTGATTGTTACAATACGTTTTCAACAGCTTATTTCCCTCGTATTTCCAGACAGTTATAGGGTATAAGAAGTGCATCTCCTGTGGATAAAACGTGGATTCGCCCTTCTGTTTTGCGATACTGGGGCAGATGCGAAGGCTTGCAATACGGCCGGGCGGAATCGGCGATTTCATCGTTTCCCTGCCGGCGCTGGAGTGCCTGAAAACCGATTATTTCGAGGTCTGGACGCGTTCGGAAACTGCTCCACTGGTGCGGTTCGCGGATCGCGTGCGGCCAATCGCGTCCACCGGTCTCGATTTGTTAGCAGTCACCGATCCGCCTGTTCGGCTCATCGAGGAACTGAGGGGGTTCGATTCGATCATCTCCTGGTATGGCGCCAACCGGCCCGAGTTCCGCGCGGAAACCGAGAGGCTCGGCCTGCCGTTCACCTTCTTCCCGGCCCTGCCAACGGAAGGGACCGGAGTTCATGCCGTCGATTTCTACCTGGAGCAAGCGCGCACGCTCGGCCCTTGTGAGAGCGATGGCATACCACGCATCCCCTGCCCACGCGATGAGGAAGGCGAGACCGAAAACTTCGTTGTAATTCATCCCTTTTCCGGCAGCCCCCGCAAGAACTGGCCGCTCGAAAACTTCGGACAACTGGCGCGCCGGTTGGAAATGGCGATGCCGGTGTATTGGTGCTATGGCCCGAACGACCCGACAGACGATGAGGCTGTGCGCATCGAGAATCTCTACGAATTGGCATGCTGGCTGGCAAAGGCGAGTCTGTTTGTGGGCAATGATTCAGGCATAACGCACCTTGCGGCAGCGGTCGGTACGCCGGTGCTTGCCTTGTTCGGGCCAAGCGATCCGGCAGTCTGGGCGCCGCGCGGGCCGGACGTAAAGATAGGAAGGTTTTAGCCTCTTACCAGTGCAAAAAATAAATTCCTGATGAACACTTCGCATCAAACCCCAGCGGCGGAGGCGAAAAGGCCATGCGAAAAGCGCGAAACATTCTTGCCTTGATTATTCGGTTCTTCAGCACTGAGCCGGTCTTCAGCGCCCACAGCCGGTTTGTGATTTGATCTGCCACGCACTGACGCGACTGAGGCTATGCTGCGCCGCGACTGATCGAGGCGGAACCCTCCGTGACCAGGCGCCGCTGCAATGCCGCAAGAGTGTGCGGCCTGGGACGTGCTGTTCGCGCCCGAACAGACCCGCCCGCGCTACAATACTAATCGCCTCAAATGGCGTCCAGGCTCCATTTTGCCGACCTACGGCCTCCCGATTTGGTCGATCTACGCACGCTTAACGCGCGCGATCTGGAGCCTCTGCTCAACGAAGAGATCGCTGCATGGCGCGATGAGCTGGAGTGGCAGTTCGATCAATCCGCCAGTCTGGTGCGGCGTTTCGTCGATCTGCGCGCCCTCAATGGATGCGCCCTGCTCGATCACGGACATCCCACGGGTTACCTCTATTACGTGCTGGAAGAGAATAAGGCGTTGATTGGCGATTTGTACCTGCGACGCGGCTATCGCACGGTGGAGCGCGAGGATCAGTTGCTGCGTTCGGCGTTGGAGGCGATCGTACAGAACCGGCAGATCACCCGTATCGAATCGCAGTTGCTTATGCTGGCGCACGCTCCCGAACGACGCCTTCCGCTGGCCGAGTATTCCTCCACTTTCGATCGCAACTTCATGCGCGCAGTGCTGAAGGATGCCGATTTGACAGAGGGCCCGCAGCGCCGCCGCGTGCGCATTGAGCGGTGGAGCGATCAGCATCACGAGGCGGCGGCGCATTTGATCGCCGCGGCATATGAGAAGCACATCGATAGCCGCATCAACGATCAGTACCGCAGTGTAATGGGGGCGCGCCGCTTCCTTTTCAACATCGTTCAGTTTCCGGGCTGCGGCGTCTTCTTCCGTCCCGCCTCGTTTTCGGCATTCGCAGAAGACACTGGCCGGCTGTGCGGCATCTCGCTCGCCAGCCTGGTGGCCCCCGAGAGCGGGCACATCACGCAGATCTGCGTCTCCCCGGAAATGCGCGGCACGGGCTTGGGGCACGACTTGCTGCGCCGCTCACTCGAAACTTTCAAGGACGCGGGATGCGTCTCGGCCAGCCTTACGGTGACCTCGGAGAATCGTAACGCGGTGGCGCTCTACGAACGCGTCGGGTTTCACACGGCACGGCGGTTTTCGGCCTACGCGTGGGAAGGGTTTTGAAGTGGATCGGTTCCCGGAAACCAGCATCGCTAGTCTGCCCGATCCGCTCGGAATCCCTTCACCGCGCTTTCCGCCTTTCTTCACATCGACCTGCTAACACCAGGCGACGACCGGCGTCCATATAGGGGAAGCCCATATATGGACAAGCGCAATATAAAGCCCGATGCGGAATGGAAAAAAGGAAGCGCCGAGATCCTCGTTCTTTCCCTGCTAGAGGCCCAGCCGCGGCATGGCTATGACATTTCGAAGCTGATCGAGGTCCGCTCCGGCGGCGTACTGAGCTTTCACGTCACCTCGTTATATCCCATGCTCCACCGCCTCGAAAGCCAGGGCTGGATTGACGGCAAGTGGGTGGAAAAAGCCGACCAGCGCCGCCGCCGCTATTACCGCCTCACCGCCGTGGGACGCCGGGTGCTGCGCTCGAAACAACAGAGTTGGAAAGACTTCGTGGCCGCCATCGGCCGCGTCACGGGAATCGAACATGCCTGATTGGAAGAATCTCGTTCGCTATCGCCTTACTGCGCTGAACCTCACCGCTTCCGCAGAATCCGACCTCGCAGACGAAGTTGCGCAGCACCTCGAAGACCGCTACCGCGACCTGACCGCCGCGGGCACGGCTCTGGATGAGGCTTACCGGCAAGTCGTCGCCGAGCTCGAGAGCGTCGGCCCACTCCAAGCCGCCATCCGTTCCCAACAACGCCTACCGCGCCGCGACGCCGTGCCCGTGGGCGACGCCCGTTTCAGCAGGCTCCTCGACGGCCTCTGGCGCGATTTCCGCTACGCGTTGCGCTCCATGCGGAAGGGTCCCGTCTTCGCGGCATTCGTCGTTTTGACTCTCGCCCTCGGCATCGGCGCCAACACGACCGTTTTCACGGTGCTGAATACCTTAATCCTGAACCCCTTACCCGCCCGCGACCCCGGTGAGCTTAGCGGAATTGCGGGCGCCGAAGGGGACCCCTCCAAGGGCGGCGCACTCTTCCCGCTTTCCTATCCGGACCTCGAGGACTATCGCACGCAAAACGCCGCTTTCGATTCGCTGGCGGGCTATACCTCCCCGCGCCCACTGACATGGCAACAAGCGAACGGTACGGGGGTGCTATTTGCCGAGTTGGTGACCGGAAATTATTTCGCGACGCTCCGTCTCGCCCCACCCGCCGGCCGTTTTTTCCTGCCAGAGGAAGACACTCCCTCGCGTCCGGCTGTCGCTGTCATCAACTTCGCCACCTGGCAGACCCGGTTCGGCGGCGCTCCGGATATCATCGGCCGGACTGTGCGGCTGAATAACGTCGTCTTCACCGTGATTGGAGTTGCGCCCCGTGGCTTCATCGGAGTCAATGCGATTTTCGGCCCGGACTTCTGGCTGCCTGCCACTACCGCCGAGCGCGTCTGGCCCGCCCAAATGCGCAATGCGATCCATGACCGCGGACAGGCGGCATTTCTGGGCGTGGGAAGGCGCCGGACGCGGGTGACGGAGGCGCAGGCGAAGGCCAACATCGCCGCCATCGCATCCGCCCTCGCGCGCGCGTATCCGGACACCGACGAGGGTCATACCGCTATAGTGCGCCCCATCCGCGATGCCGTCCTGGCGAATGCGGGCGGTGGCACGTCCGGGCAGATTGTCTTCGCAGGCGCAGCGCTACTGGTAGTAGTGGGCATCGTTCTTCTGATCGCATGTTCGAACGTAGCCAATCTGCTGCTCGCCCGTTCCGCCGCCCGCCGCCATGAGATCACGATCCGCCTCGCAATGGGCGCCAGCCGCGCCCGCATTGTGCGCCAACTTCTCACCGAGGCTGTCCTTCTAAGTCTGCTCGGCGGCGCCTGCGGGCTGCTCCTGGGCTATGGCGGACTTCGTCTGCTGTTCGGCGCGCTTCCCGGCTCGGCCAATTTCGCCACTCCAAGGTTCGACGGCCTGGTGTTTGCCTACACCTTCCTGCTTTCGCTTGCCACCGGTTTCCTATTCGACGCCGCGCCGGCGCTCCGTGCCTCCCGCGCTGGCCTCGCCGAAGCGCTCAAGGAAACCGGGCGCGCCCTGGGACGAAACCGCAGCGCGGTCAGCCTCGGCCATGTGCTCCTGGCTGGCCAGGTGGCATTCTCTTTTCTCCTCTTAGCTGCCGCCGCACTGTTCCTGCGGAGCATCGGCCGCGCGTACGACATGGACCCCGGTTTCCAAACCGCCCATCTCGCCGTCTTCTCTACGAATGCCGGCCAGGCAGGCTACAACAAAGCCAAAACCAAGTCCTTCTATAAAGAGGCGCGGGACCGCGTGGCCCACATGCCGGGCGTCACCTTTGCCGCCTGGTCGTCCAATATGCCGCTGTGGGCTCGTGCGGTCAACGGCATTCAGGTCGAGGGCCGCGCGAGGCGATCGAAGAGCGACGCCATTCGGGCCGTCATCAATACCGTCGAGCCCATGTATTTCGAGACCGCCGGTATTGAAATTCGCGCCGGCCGGGAGTTCACCGATCTCGATCGCGATACCTCCACTCCGGTCGTCATCGTCAACCAGGCTATGTCCCACGCGTTGTGGCCCGAAGGAGCTTTGGGCCGCCGGATCCAACTTCCCGGCGAGACGCAGCTCCGCCAGATTATCGGCATCGCCCGCACCGCGAATTACACCGCGTGGGGCGAGCCCCCGCAATTCTGCATCTACCTGCCGCTCGAGCAGAACTACTCCGATACGATGGCCCTCTACATCAGGACGAAGGGAGATCCGCTCGATCAGATCACGCCGGTCGAGCGCGAAATCCACGCCGTCGCGCCGCAGGTGGTCGTCACGAACCCGCGCACCGGCCGCCAGATCATCGACGGCGGTTTGTTCTCAGCGCGCATGGGAGTAGCGATGTTGAGCGTTTTCGGCCTGTTGGCGCTGGGGCTCGCCAGCATCGGGCTCTACGGAATCCTCGCCTATGCGGCCAATCAGCGACGGCGCGAGATCGGCCTCCGCATGGCCCTGGGCGCCAGCCGGATGAGCGTCCTCCGTCTGATTCTTGTACAGGGCATGTCCCCGGTATTCGCCGGGATCGCCGTTGGCCTGATGGCGTCGGTTGCCGCCGGACGTGTCTTGGGCCAGTTGTTATACGGCGTCAGCGGGACCGATCCGCTCAGCCTCGGGGCCGCCGCCGTCGTGCTCACGCTTGTCGCGCTAGCGGCCTGCTACCTTCCGGCCCACGGAGCTACGCGCGTGGATCCGCTCGCAGCGCTAAGGCAGGTCTGATGGTCCGTGCGCTTTGGGCTTGCATCGCGTTTCTGTCCCTGATCATGATCGCGGTGGCGACGCGCCGCCTGCTTCATCTATCCCGGCCCGCCATGGACTTCGAGGCCGCCTTCGCGCGCCACCCGGTCCTCACGCTGGCGCACATTCTTCCAGGGATTCTCTTCGTGGCGCTCGGCCCCTTTCAGTTTATGGCCGGTCTGCGCCGGCGCCGCCCGGCATTGCACCGCTGGATGGGCCGCGTCTTTCTCGCCGATTCGTTCTTGATCGGCGTCACCGCCCTGGTCATGAGTCCGCAAATGGCGATTGGAGGCCCTTTGGAGAGCGCCGCCACGTTTTTCTTCGGTGTTCTCTTTCTGGCAAGTCTCGGCCGGGCTTTCGCCGCCATCCGCGCCCGCCGCATCGCCGAACACCGCAGATGGATGATCCGCGCGTACGCCATTGGCCTCGGCGTTGCCGCGGTCCGTCCCATCGTTGGAGTCTTCTTCGCGACCAGCCGCATCACTCACCTCTCGCCTCACGATTTCTTTGGGATCGCCTTCTGGCTCGGCTTCACCCTCAGCCTCGCGGCCGCCGAGACATGGATCCGCGTGAAGTCGGTGTGACCCGTCGGGCCGTCGCAGACCGGAGGCCCGCAGTTATTTCGCGAACGAGCTGCCGGGCTTCCAGTGCGGGCGCTCATCCGCATTCGCCAGCGTCTCCACCAGCTTATTGAAGAAATCGTTGAACTTGGCGGCGGCATCCGGGACCCAGGGCTGATTGAGGTCGTCGAGCGGCGTGTGGTAGCGCTTGGCGTACCATTCGCGATAGGCCGCTTCGTCCGGCGTGCCGGGCACGTAGCCGAAGATGAATCCGGTGGAAGGCACGCCGATCTGCATGAAGCTGTAGTGATCGGAGCGCCGCAGCAGGTTTCGGCCGGGCTCGGGGTCGGGCTGAATTTTGATATCCATCGATGCGCCCACGCTCTTCACCGTATCGCCCAGAGTCGATTCGTCGATCGCCAGCATCGTCAAAGTATGTAGCGGAAAGATGGGACGTAGCTGATCGAGATTGACGTCGGCCACCATCTGTTCTTTCGGTACCGTGGGATGCGCTGTGAAGTATTTCGAGCCCAACAGCCCTTTCTCCTCGCCCGTCACGACGCAAAATAGGATCGAGCGTTTCAATTTCTTGCCCGATTCGTGCAGCCGCTCCGCCATATCGATTAGAGTGGCGACGTAGGCCGCATCGTCGAACGCGCCATTGTAAATGCTGTCTTCGCCCCAGGGCGAGCCGATGCCGTAGCCATCCAGATGCGCCGATACCACCACGTATTCTTTCGACAAGGCGGGGTCTGCGCCAGGTAGCGCGGCGATGATGTTGTCCGATTGCAGATCGCGGCTTTCGAAAATCAGGTGAGCCTTGAGCGTGGCTCCGATGGCGAACCACGGCAGCGGCTTCTGTTGCTCACGCAGGGCGGTCAGCTCCTTGAAGGCGTGTCCAGAGCCGTCAAACAGCTTGTCCGCGAACTCGGGATTGAAGCGCAAAGCCACGCCAGCCCCTCCTACGCCGCGTCCGGCCGGCGTAGCGCCATCGGCGATTGTCATCTGCACGGCGTACTGTACCGGCCAACGAGGCGGCTCGGGCCCAGCGATGGTATCGATGGAAAGCGTTCCGGCGACTCCAGGGTGCGCGTTGCCGCGGCCCCCTCGTCCCGCGCCTCCTGCGCCGCTCAATTGCACCAGGATCTTACCCTTCAGGTCGAGCCCATCGGGAGCTTCGCCACTCCCCGCGAAGACGAGCGGCGCATCGATGGATTCCGGAGTTCCGAGCCGCGCCGGAATGGAAATCTGGCGGAGCCACTCCAACTTTTCGGACCCATTGGCGCGCGCGAGTTCTACGGTGGATCGATCGGCGCGGAAGCGAACTTCGTGCAACGGAACCGTCTGGTAGAACCCGTGCTCTCCAGCGGCCTTCAGCCCGTTGCGTTCAAACTGCGCCACCACATAGGCCGCGGCTTTGCGATAGCCTTCGCTTCCCGTGTCGCGCCCCTGCAGCGAATCGTTGGATAGCGCCGTGACATGCGCCCACCAGCGGCGTGTCGCGCTATTGGGTTCGGTGGCGAAAAGCACGCCGGCAATTGCGAAAACGGCGCATTGGCGAAGATTCATGCTTGCCAAGATATCACGGGTGCAGCGCCGCAACCGGTCTGACAGCCACTACCTGGCGGCACGCTTTAATTGAAAACGCCTACGGAGAAGTCCTGCCAAAACAATCATCGCCTCGATGGTCATCATGGCAATCGTCGATGGTTCAGGCGTAGCAACGAAAGACTCGGCCGGCGCAGCAAAGACCACGCCATCGCTATTGGCGAGGGAACCAGACGTAATCACTTGCGTTCCAGAGGCTGGGTCTGTAGTAGGTAAATCGACCTCGATTAGCGCGATCCCATTTGGATTGGTTGTTGGGATGTTATTGAGAGAGCTATCAAGCAGGTCCACGATAAACGTGTCCGGTGTGCCGGCCTCGGGATTATCCGTGGAATCAAATCTGAAGCTAAGCGATGAGCTCGGAACGAGAAGGAAGCTGATTTCGTTAAAGAACGAATTGTCTGTCATTGTCAGGCCAAATGGGCTTCCATTGAGAGTCACCCCGGCTGTTTCCGACGAGGGCACTATCGTTAGAGATGCCGGGTCGGAGAAGTTTGAAAGCGTGATCGTATTGTTCCCATCGCCTGTTCCGCCGCCATCGATAAATTGAAAATCCAAAGTGAATGGGCCATTCGGATTGGCGATCAGGCTCGATGTGTCGATCGAAAAAGAAAAGGTATTGGAAAACGCGGGCGTTACCGCCAATAGCCCTAACAGGATCGGAATGCGCATAGTAGATAGCCTCATATTCTATTTGCAAACAAATTACGGTGTTCCCGTGCCAGCCAGGGCTCTGGGTGCGTATGTGATGCCGGCCTTGGACGGGTTAGTGAACTGAAGTTGAATCGAAGCCGATTGACCCGCGGCAAGAACGCCGGAGGCCGCTACCGTGATGTAAGGACTACCAGACGGCGATGTACACGCTGTCACGCCGGTTGCATTCGCGACGCTGGCATTAGAGCTTAGCGAATCCAGAACTAAATACACGGGAGCTGAAATCGGAGACGATCCGCCATTGGCAAGGGTTACCGTCTGTAAAAAGCGCTGGGTTCCGGCGTTGTATGCGAAACCACCGCGGGTGATTGTTATCTGCGAAGTGACGGTTCCGGCGCAAGAGGAAGCGGTGGCTACAGAGAACGAAAGAGCCTCGCTATTATTCAGGACGTTTGCGTCGTAGCTCCACTCGATCTGCCTGCCGCCGGTTGGACCTCCGGAGTTCGCGATTCCAACGGTTGCGGCCGCGCCGCCCGATGCTGGATTCCCCGCTCCCAGACTGACTGTCTGGTATTGAAAGAGGATCTGATTCGTGGTCTCAAACAGAACGACTTCGAAAGTGACGGGATTGGGAGATCCCGCAGGGTACGCGTTGTTCCACTGCACGACGAACCGGCGGTTGCCGGGGCGCCCAGCGTTTGGTAGAAAACCGCGCCGCCGCCGGCTATCTGAAAGCTCAAGTCGCTCCAGAACGGAAGCGCCGCCGGCAGAGCCGCCGCGGGCGAAGCGGCCGTAAGATCGGCGTTGGCGAAATCGTTGATTCCGGTGCAGGCAGCGGCGCTGGCGATAAAGTACAGCGCCCCATTCGAGCTGGCGCAGACCATCGTGTAGGCGCTTCCATAGAAGACGAAGGAGAATGGGACCGTAAGCGGCACGGCGCCGTCGTCCACTCCCGCCAATACGCTCGCGCCTGTTCCGGAGACATCGACGAAGCTGTACACTGCAGCGTCGGTTGCGGTATATCCGCCCGCATCGGGGCCTCTGGTCGTGGCCCAGCTTGCGGACGCGAGCGCCGCCAGGAAGATGGATGTTTTGAAGGTGTTCATGACTGAATTCCTCACCATGGATACTGTTTCACCGTGAATAGCTGGCCGCCAAAAACGATCTGCATGTAGCGCGGCAGTAAATCAAGAGGTTTGTAACCGGTAACGCTATAAGGCAGCATATAGATGTTGTTGTCTGGGCCGGATAGAGGCCCCAGAATAACGGTTGAGGGCTGATTCGTCGCCGCCTGAGGAGCCGGACACCCTTGCGCCGATGGGGAACCCGAAACACTTTCGGGCGCTCCCGCAGGCGCTACAACAAAGCCGAGGGCGTTAATGGCCTGGCCCGTCGAGTTCAGACTGAAGGAACAAGCAGCGCCAGTTTGCGTTACGGTGTAGACGGAGTTGCCAACCGCGATGGTTCCAACCCGCGTCGCGCCGCCTACATTTGGCGTGACTCCGAATGTCACGGTTCCCGAAGTTCCGCTGAATGCCGTGGATACCCCGGAGATCCAGCTCGCATAGGACAGTGCCGAGGGACTACAGCCGTTCGTGGCCGTGGACAAAGTGAAGGATCCCGTTCCGGCGGCCAATCCCGTGGACGAGACATTAGTCGAAGACGTGCCGAGAGTATAGGAACAGCCCGCGCCCGCTTCCGTGACGGTGTAAGTGAGGCCGGCTATGGTAAGCGTGCCAGTAAGCGGACTCGCACCTGTGTTCGGCGCGGCAACGAACGAGACGTTCGATGTCCCGCTATTTCCGGAAGAAGTGATCGTCAGCCATGACGGCGCGTTACTCGATGCGTTCCACATGCATCCAGCCGGAGCGATTACTCCAACGCTTCCGGAGCCCCCGCCGGCCGGCGCGGAGCCGGTGGCGGATTGCAGGCTATACATGCATGTTGTTCCGGACTGCGTGACGTTGATGCTTTGACCGCCGACTGTCAGGGTGGTCGATCGCGGAGTACTCGAATTTGCATTCGATGCCACCGTGATGCCAACCGACCCGCTTCCGCTTCCCGACGACGTACCGACCGTTGCCCACGGCGCACTGCTGGAGGCCGTCCAGCCACAGCTTGCTGCGTTGGCCGTGATCCCGATTGAGCCGGAGCCGCCTACTGCCGCGTATGGACTGCCGAGGCCGGAAGTATCGACAGTGATGCTGCAGGACAGGGCCGATTGCACGACTGTAAACGTCTGACCGCCGATCGAAATAGAACCGGTTCTTGGCGTGGTGGTGCTGTTTGGATTCACCGTGTATTGGAGGTTGCCTGAACTGGAGCCGGAGGCTCCCGAGGTCACTGAGATCCAATTAGGCCCAGGGACCGTATTGTAGGTGCAGCCAGCCGGGATGATGACGCCTACGCCCCCATTGCCCCCGCTCGCTCCGTACGAACCACTGGAGGCGCCAAGGGTGACCATGCAATTTACGCCCGTCTCATTCACCGTCAGCGTCTGACCGGCGATCGCCGCATTTAAGACAACGGTGGATGCAGTGGTATTCGCCGGTATTGTCACCGTGACTGGCGCACTACCCGAGCCGCTAACGGGCGCGACGCCCAAGCCACTCGCCGTCCAAGCCGAGTCTGGGTTGCTTGCCGGGCAGGACGAAACCACATTCACAGTTGCGAGGCCGCCCGCGGAGGACGCATTAATGGTCGATGGATTAATCGCAAACGAGCAATTCGGACCGAACTGCGTGATGGTGTATTGCTGCCCGTTGACCGTGATCGTGCCGGTGCGCTGATTGCCAGTGCCGTTTGCAGCCGCGGTGAACGTGATGGACCCGGTTCCCATGCCGCTCGCGGGCGATGGCGATGTGATCGAGATCCACGAGGGCGCGGAGACGGTTGCGCTCCAGACGCATGCCGCGGATGTGTTGACAGTAAAGCTTCCGCCACCGCCGCTCACCGCTACGCTGGTGGAGTTTGGCGACAAAGAATATGTACAAGGCGGCGGGGCCGCAACCGTCAGGACTACGGGAATGGATGCCGTGCGATTGGTTGCCGTCGCGGAGTCAACCGCAAGGAGTCCGGTGTATACGCCGGGCGGAGTTGTCGCTCCTACGGTGATAAAGAACGACTGCATTGCTCCAGTGGAGGCCCCGGCGGGGAACGTGGCGTTGGAGAAACCTTCCAGCGCCATACTGTAGAGCAAAGATCCGGTGCTCGATTGCGGGGTCACGCTAGCAAATACACTTGTGGTCGCGCCCGGCGCCGCGCTGAGCTGAATCGGAACGCCACTCGCGCTGTTCAAACCGATCGCAGGAGACTGTCCAGCCGGATTGTCGATCGTGACATCGTACACCTTCGTGAGACTTATATTGTTGCGATCGGTGACCACGATCCCGATCTGGAAGAATCCCGGATACGCCGGGGTTCCGGAGAGAACGCCGCCGGCGCTGAGCGCCATTCCAGGCGGCATTCCGTCGAGCACGCTAGCAGCGAAGGCGTATGGAGCGGTTCCGCCAGATGCAACGAGCGTCGTCGATGGATACGCCACACCGACCTTTCCGTTCGGAAGCAGCCCAGGTGTAATAGCGAGAGGCGAGACGGCCATTGAGAACGGGACCGTAACAGTTTGCGCGGTCGCGTCAGTAACGGTTAACGAGAGGCCAAATGTTCCGGCCGACGTGGGGATTCCACCCAGATAATCCGAGACGCCGTTGCTTCCCCTTAATATGGTCACGCCGGGCGGGAGCGCGGAGCCTGAGGCCAAGGTCCAGACGAATGGGGCGGTCCCGTATTGGATGTTGCGATTCAACTCAAACAGGTAGTTCGCCATTGGGACGCCGATCATTCCCGTGTCGAAGCCTTGAGACGAAGCAATCAACGGCGGAGGCGTGCCGGCGGGAGTAATAGTCCACGAGGTGCTTGGGACATTGTAGGTATTACCGGCGGAATCCGTCACGATCGGAGCGACGCTAAAGCTGCCGCCTTGCGTGGGCGTGCCGGAAAGAACGCCCGCCGCGCTCAAGGCGATCCCTTGAGGAAGGGGCGTAAACGGCGATTCGGTGAAGCTATAAGGCGGGACACCGCCCGCGATCTCGAAGGTGAATGGTCCATAAGGCGAACCCACCGCACCCGCCGCCCTGGCGTTGTAACCCGAGGAGTGCTCTTTCGGCGCTACGACCTGCATGGGCGAAATACGCATGGTGAATTGGTGATCGGCGGAGTTGCCGGAGCTCGAATTGTCTGTGGCGCGAAGAGTATAGACGTAAACGCCGGGCGTAGTGCTTTGACCGACGAGAACAGTCCCGGTGGTTCCGAAGTTCGATCCAGGCTGTAACGATAAGCCAGGCGGCAACGAGCCGGCGACCACGCTCCACGTATACGTCGATGTTCCATTGGTGCTCAATACGCTTCCGTACCCGATGCCAACGGCGGTATCGACGGGGTTGACGCTCGTAATTTCGAGCCCCGAAGCGTTGGTCACGGCGAAGGAGTATGTGGTGGAGTAGCGGTTTCCAAGGGAATCCACGGCTGTCAGCTTAAATCCGTAATTGCCTGTATTCGAAGTAGTGCCGGAGAGCAGGCCGCCCGCCGAAAGCGTAATCCCGGGAGGCAGCATATCTTGCGTGAGACTGGCCGGGCTCATCGAGAATGTGTAAGGAGGCGTCCCGCCAACCGCCGTCAATTGCTCTGAATAGAAGACGCCCGCCGTTGCGTTGCGCAGATTCCCCGAAAACACATTGACCGGGGACACACGCAGAGTGAAGGTCCTGGTAACCCGCGCTCCAATGGAATCGGTTGCTGTCAGGTTAAATGTATAGGCGCCCGCGACCGTGGGGACACCGACGAGCTGGGTTGACCCTGGCGTGACATTCGGAGGCAGTGACGCGCCTGAAATCAGATTCATACCGGGAGGCAACGCGGAACCCGAAGCGACGCTCCAGGTGTAGGGGGGAAGTCCGCCATCCGCGGGAAGGGTATACGAGGTACTCTTGCCGACCGTGGTGTCCGCGAGAGCGGCGGCGCCAATCGATATATCCAACTCCGTCGGGTTCGTATCGCGCCCAAATATCACGTAACGCTTGGTGAAGGATATCGTCCCGTCCGTGACAGTAATGAGCACATTGGCGTTGCCGGTGAAATTCGGCGTGCCGGAAAGGACTCCGGAGGTGGAAAGACTCAATCCACTTGGAAGACCCGTAGCGGACCAAGACAACATCCCGACCCCGCCCATCGCCGAGAAGGAGAAGCTGTACGGGACGCCTACCACGGCGACGGGAAGATTCGAGGATCCGTTAATCGTGATATTCGAGATTTGAAGCGTGAAGTTATAGTTGACGGGCAGACCAGTCGCGTCAGTTGCGGTCAACTGGAAGGTGTAACTACCCGCCGTTATTGGCGTACCGCTGAAGAGCCCTCCGGCCGAGACGCTGAGTCCAGGTGGATATGCCCATCCGGGCGTCAGGGACCAAGTTGTGGAGGAACTGTTGTCGAACGTTATGAGCTGTTGCGAATACGGTACTCCAACCGATCCGTTTGCCAGCGCGGTGGTCGTATACAGCGTGAAGGGCACGATGTTGATCGTGAAGGTCCGAACGGCTATATTGCCGCTCGTGTCCGTAGCCTGAAGCGTGAACGTGTAGGTTCCCGGAGTTTGCACCTCGAAAGCCAGGTCATAGATCCCGTTGGCGTTCGAAAGCAAAGAGTTCCCGGTTTCCAGAGAGAAGCCAGCGGGCAGGCCGCCAACAGGCGTTATGGTGTATGGCCCACTGCCGCCGTTTGGGTTCAGATTGATAATGCCGAGGAATCCCTGTTGGTAGTCTCCGAGGTTCGGGCCTGTCCCGAAGTTCAGCGCAACCCCAGAGGGACTGGCGATGTTCATGTTAATGAAACCTGTGAGAACATTCCCCGCGGAATCGGTTATCTGAATCTCAGGGTTAAACGATCCTGTGTTAGATGGAGTCCCACTGATCACGCCGGTGGTCGAATTCAACATCAGCCCGGGAGGCATGCCGGAGATCGTCTGCCAGGAGGTGTAACTCCCCGATCCACCATAGACCAGGAGTTGTTGCGTATAGTGTGTTCCATAAACCAAAGTCGTACCGGCAAGCGGGAGATTGTTGTAGTTATTTCCGAGCCACAATGGGCCCACGTTCATGGTGTACGCGTGAGAGCTGGTAGCGCCGAGGGAATCTTTCACGGTGAGCGTGAAATTGAACTGGCCGGTTTGCAGCATTTTACCCGCGAAATATGTGAATCCGGGCGCGAATTGGGATGACAATGTCTCGCCAGGGCCTTGGAGGCTCATTCCCGGCGGGAGCGATCCGGCTGTAACCGACCAGGCATAGGGAGGAGTCCCGCCATGCGCGAATAGCGCGCTTGCGAAACCTGCGCCCACGCCGGCGATACAGCAGGTAAAAGCATTCGTTCCAATCGTGATGGAGACCGGCTGCGGGACCGAATTCAAGATCATGATCGAGAATTCCTTCTGCACTGTGCCATTGGATCCGCTGGCCTGGACCATAAAGAAATTGCCGTCAGTCGTTCCGGGCGGCGTTCCTGAAAGCGTGCCCGCGGAACTCAAAGACAGTCCGGAAGGCAATCCCCCCGAAACGATGCTCCAGGTGCAACCCGAACCACAACCCGGCGCGCCAAGAGTCTGCGTATAAGACACATTCGCTGTTCCCGCCGGGAGAGCGCCGGCAGTCGTGATGGCAAAGGGATCCGCGATCAGCGTGAATCCCTGCGTGACGGATATGGAATTGACCAGATCCGTGATCATAACCTGAGGAAAGTATGTGCCCGGAGTAGTTGCGATGCCCGACAACTGCCCCGTCGAAGAATTGATCGTGATTCCGGGAGGCAGGTTGGTTGCGGACCAGGAATAAGTTCCGCTTCCGCCTGAACCTTGGAAGATGAATGAATAGGCGGTGTTCAACTCGGCCTTTGGAAGATTTCCGTTTGCGAACAAGATATCGAGAGGAGATACGGTAAGGGTTATGGGCCAATCGAATGTGGAATTGGCAGAGTCCGTAACTCGAACGGAGGTGTTGTAGACGCCTGGCGTATTGAATACCGCAAGGTAGGCCCCGACCGTATTGGGGAAATTAGGCGGTATCAGCGGCGGATTCGTTACGCGCGAGCCAGGGACTATCGCCGCGCTAGGTGAGAATGAATAGCTGTAAGGCGGCTTTCCGCCGGAGGCATTCAACTGCAGATTCACGCCTCCAATCACAAATGGTCCGAGGTTCGGACCGAGCGGTAGACCTAGCGGAGGAACGGTTCCCGCAGGGAAGATTTGAACGTTGAAGAAGCGGATGAGAGTGTTGCCGGCTGAGTCCGTGGCAGTTAGGTCGAATCCAAAATTGCCGGGTTGGGTTGGCGTGCCGGAGAGAATCCCACTGGGCGATAAGGTAAAGCCCGGAGGCAGCAGGTTATTGTAAGGCGTCAAGCTCCACGTAACGGTTCCGATGCCCCCGGTAGTGGTAATCGGTTGACTATATGCTGTGCCTACGTTGCCGTCCGGCAGGAGCGTGGAAACCGAAAGAGAGAGCGGGGTTACGATCAAATTGAATTGGCGGAAGGCGGTATTGCCGGGGTTTGTCGCATCGGCGGCCTTAATTAGAAACGTGTAGTTTCCGATTGTCGTCAGAACTCCGCTGAGGTCGCCGCCGGCTGAGATGTTCAGGCCTGGAGGAAGAGTTCCTCCGGCGAACGACCATACATAGCTGGGGGCGCAGCATGCGGAGAGCTGAAAGTTATAAAACGTGCCGACGGTTGACGTGCCAAACTGGAAGTTCTGATTGATCAGCAGGGTTGAAGCGCCATTGGAAATTGTGAAACCGGGCAACGCCTGCGTCGAATTCCCGGCCGAGTCATTGAATTGAAAAACCGGGAAGAAGCTGCCGTTTTCAAGAGGGGTTCCAGCAACTGTGAAGGTACTTGCATTGAGCGCCAAGCCGTCCGGCAAGGGATTGTAGTAGGCATTTACCTGGCTCATGGTATATGGCGCAGTTCCGCCAAGGACGTTCATTTTTTTCGAATAAGGGACGCCGATTGTTCCGTTCGGCAGGCCGGATTGACCGTAATCCATCATCATCACGGATACCTGAAATGACACCTGTTGCGTTGCCGTCGCCCCGTTGGCATCCGTGACCGTGAGCGTAACCGGGAAGGTTCCTGATTGCGTTGGCGTGCCCCAGATTTCAGCATCGTCGGGACTCATGTATGTCGCTGCCTGGGTGAACTGATAGGTGCGAATGCCCATGCCTGGCGGCAAACCTGTGGCGCTCCAGGTAAAGGGCGCGACGCCTCCACTAACCACGCTGGCAGTTCGGGAATAGGTCACACCGATTGTCGCAGCGTTGTACTGAAGTTGGACAAGATAGATTTGAGGGAGAACGGGAGACTCCGGAATCACGTCGATGGACATCTCTTCCGTGTACGATACATTGTTCGCATCTGTGGCGGTTACGCTAAAGGGGATACGGCCTGGGCCCGCATTGAGGATTCCTGAGATTGTTCCGTCCGGTGTAAGCGTAATCCCGTTTGGCAGCACATTCGGCGTGGTGAATGTATAACCGCCGGCTCCTCCGCTAGCGCCGATCGTCGCGGTGTACGAATGGTATTGTGCGCCGTTCGGAAGCCGTGCATCGTTTGTAAATCTAATCGCATAGACATTGATCTGGGCGCCACGAAAAATCGTGTGTATGCCGTCGTTTACCTGGAGAGTAAAGTTATAAACTCCTGGAGTAGTGGGCGTGCCGGAAACCAACCCAGCGGAACTGAGATTCATACCCGGAGGCAAAGACCCAGAGCCATTTTGAACGCTCCAATTCACCGGCCCGGCAGCGTTCAGGGCCGTATACGTATATCCGCTCGAAGTACCTGGCGGTCCATAGGCAACGTTTTGAAAAGCCGGCGGTAGCGTGTATTCGTCCATCACCGTCAGATTGGTAACGGTAAAGGTGGCGTTCTGGGTACTTGAACTGCCGACGCTGTCGGTAACTTTCAATGTGAAGCTGTAGGTTCCGGGCGTTGTCGCCACACCCAGCATGCCGGAGGTCGCATTGGCCGGAAAGTAAGTGGGAACATCGGTTCTGATCGCGAGCCCAGGGGGCAAAGACCCGCTTGTGACGCTAAATGTATAGCCGCTTCCACTTCCGCCGGCAGCCACGAGTTGCGCATTAACCTCTCCGATGGGCCATGTTCCGTAATTCGGGCCAGACCTAAAGGCCGGTTGCGCCGAGGCTGCGAACGCGCAAAGCAGGCCAATGGGGACAAACGATATGCGGGACTTTATAGGCGTAATCATGATCTCGGCCATCCTAATATGCTGTCTATACTCGTAAGAGCGGAGATTCGCCCCAAAAAGGGACAACCTTGCACAGAAAAAAACCGCGAAAGGTCATTGACACGTCTTAGGGAACGTAATTAGACACCTGAAACCCTTCAAGCAAACGGTTTTTTGGTCCGACAAACGTAAGTGGCACTAGAAGTAATAGAAAACGGTATTGCAACAGAGGAAGCGTGACCCCCTTTGCGGTGTGTACTTTCGCGACAGTTATGACCTGCAGAGGGCTTTTTGCGAGGCTGGAAGGATATCCGTGAAACCTATGTACGTCGCCGCCGAATCGCCGGGAGGCCTATGTACATTACGTAATCACATACGGAGGATTAAACTCAGGCACTCCCGCGTGGCGGCCGGCTATCCACCTCAGTACGTAGACCTGGCGGGGATCGGTTAGTGAGCCGCTGATGCCGTTGACGACGACTTCCAGCAAAGCGTGTGCGAGGAGGTCCTTGTAATAGTCGATATCCGGCTCCATCTTGATGCACTGCACGCCATCGATCATCTTCGTGTCGTTGGCATGAAACGTAAGCTGAACGTTTGCCTCGCCGAACTGGATCTGTTTATAGCTGTCGGTGGCGCCGGCATGGAAGAGGTCGAAACCGGGTTCGCGAGAGAATTCGCCGTGAGTGGCGGCCAGTTTTACCTGATCGTATAGCTCCGGATCGGCATAGCCGTAAAACCGGTCTTGCGCCATGGTGTCGTCCCATATCAGTTCCTTGAAATACTGCAAAGGATTTCCGACAGGCAACTGGATTGTCTGCATCGCCGTAGTGATATTGAGGAGGCACGCCAGCACGGCCGGACGATCCTCCATCAACTGGGTGTAGCGGTCGCGGGCTGCGGGATCACTGGCGGCGCCCTGCGCCAAGATGCCGTGAAGCAAAGGGCTGCCGCTGGCGAGAGCGTCCCATTGCGCCGCGGCGAAATTAAAGCCGGAGCTCTTCTTGAGAAGCATGAGATCCAGACGCTGCGGGACCTGCGGCGAGCATTTTACGGGCGTGAATCCGGCTTGCTCGTAGCCATCGGTGAACGCAACAACGGTATAGTTGTCTCCGAGATTGTCGTAGAAGGGAACCTTGAACGTGGTACCGGAGGCGTAGGAGTCCCAAATCAATCTATTCTGGTTGCCATCCTTGATGGTGAAAAGGATTTTTGTGGCCGGTGGAATAGTTTGCCGGGTTCCGTCAAATATGTTTACTTGCAGGGTGGAGGATTCCGGCGCAGTTGCGAGTGTAGCCATGAGTCTTCTCCTTATCGATAGGCCAGGGATGGCCCAGCGTCTTATCTTATACGCGGCAACCGCGATCCACGTTACGTCTTGGCTGCATCTTTAACGCAGCGGGTGGTCAAATATAGCCTTGGCGGCCGGGCAACTCCATCTGCGGAGCGCCCGGCGAACGTAAGGCCCGCACATCGCGCATTGGCGGCTGGCCGAAGAGGCGGCTGTACTCGCGGTTGAATTGGCTGGCACTCTCATATCCCACCTCAAAGGCCGCGGTGGCGGCGTCCAGACCATCCACGAGCATGCGTCCGCGAGCTGCCTGGAGGCGAAGCTGTTTCTGATATTGAAGAGGACTCATTGCGGTCAGCACGCGAAAGTGTTGGTGTAGCGTGGAAACGCCCATGCCCGCGATGTCCGCGAGTTCTTCCACGCGCAGCGGCTTGGCGTAGTTCGCCCCGATCCAGGCAATCGCCTTGGCCGTGCGGTGACTTTGCTCGCCCAGCGTTGCAATGGCATGAAGACGCGCACCTTCCGCGCTACGGAGGATGCGGTAGACAATTTCGCGCTGAATCAGGTTGCTGAGAAAGGGAATATCGCCTGGCGTGTCCAGAAGATCCACGAGCCGGCAGCACGCGCCGAGGAATTCGACAGTGGTCTCACCCGTCGCCATGCCGGGAGTGTCGGAGGGCGCCTCTGCCACTTGAATCTCCTCGCGGCTGAGAACCTCGCGGACCAGGGGCATGTCGAGTTGGAGCGATAAGGCCAGGCAGGGCTGCGCTTCGGTTGCTTCGATCACCCGGCTGACGACAGGCAAATCGATCGACGTGAGAAGGAATCGCGACGCGTCGTAAACGAAGGTCGTGCGGCCGAGCTCCACCCTCTTTCGACCTTGGGCGATGACGGTCACGCCGGGCTGATAGGTCATGGAGCACGGCGCGGTGGGGGCCGTCCTGCGGTGCAGCGTCAGGCCGGGAATGTCCGTTGCCTTCTTCTCTGCGGAGCCGATGGACAAGGCAATCTTGCGAGCCAGAGCGCGCCGTAGTTCTATCGCCCGATCTGGTAACTGAGACACAGCTCCGTTAGGATTTGTCATAGTCACGGTCTGCCTCTATTCTACTGAGCCTCGCGGAGTATGCTCAGAAAAATCGTTCGCTCGGCATGCCGGGCACCGCGGTTAGGCATGCGGATTCTCCGGCTCTGTACGTGGATCGACAGTGCCAGAGGAATAGGCAAGAAATCCGGAGGATCGGGATACCGTTTCGAACGGACGCAACCGTAATCTGGAGATTAGACACAGGAGAACAAATGCAGAAACGAAAGCTGGGAAGCAGCGGCCTGGAGGTTTCGGCTCTAGGGCTCGGCTGTATGGGAATGAGTTTTTCTTACGGTCCGCCCAAGGACAAGGGCGAGATGACATCGCTGCTACGGGCAGCCGTCGAGCGTGGCATCACATTCTTCGACACTGCCGAGGTCTACGGCCCCTTCACTAACGAAGAGCTGGTGGGCGAAGCTCTCGCGCCCGTCCGGAAGCAGGTCGTGATCGCAACCAAGTTCGGGTTCGATCTCAATCCCGATCTCGATCCACGGGCGATGAAGGGTTTGCCGAGCCTGAACAGCAGGCCAGAGCATATCAAGCAAGCCGCGGAGGGCTCGCTCAAACGCCTCAAGACCGATGTCATCGATTTGTACTATCAGCACCGTGTCGACCCGAACGTGCCAATTGAAGACGTCGCCGGAGCGGTGAAGGACCTGATTCGCGAGGGTAAGGTTAAGCACTTCGGCCTGTCGGAAGCCGGTGTGCAAACCATCCGCCGCGCACACGCGGTGCAGCCGGTGACCGCTCTGCAAAACGAATACTCTCTGTGGTTCAGACGTCCCGAAGCAGAGGTAATACCGGCGCTCGAGGAACTCGGCATCGGCCTGGTCCCCTACAGTCCGCTGGGCAAGGGCTTTCTGACGGGCAAGATGGGCGAAGACACAAAGTTCGACAGCTCCGATTTCCGGAGCACGCTGCCTCGCTTCACGCCGGAGGCTTTGAAGGCGAATCAGGCGCTGATCGATCTGCTTGGCGGCATCGCACAACGGAAGAAAGCGACGCCTGCTCAGATCGCGCTCGCCTGGCTGCTGGCGCAGAAGCCGTGGCTGGCGCCCATTCCCGGCACGACAAAGCTGCATCGGTTGGACGAAAACATCGGGGCAGTGTCAGTCGAACTCACGCCGGACGATTTGCGGGATATCGAGAAGGCTGCCTCACAGATCACGGTGCAGGGGGACAGGTATCCCGAGAGGCTGGAGCAGATGACGGGACGGTAACTTCATCATGGAAATCAAACGAAGCGGTTCACAACCTTCCGGCAAAGGTCCGGCAGAGTATTTTACCGGCACAGTGCGGATCGACCCATTGATTAACCCTCCCGAACCCGCGCGCGTTCGCGGCGCCGCTGTCACCTTCGAGCCTGGGGCTCGGACAGCGTGGCACACACACCCATTCGGCCAAAACCTGATCGTGACGGCGGGTTGCGGCCGGGTACAACGTTGGGGCGGACCGATCGAGGAAATCCGGCCGGGTGACGTTGTATGGATTGCGCCCGGCGAAAAGCACTGGCACGGGGCCACGCCAACCACGGCGATGACCCATATCGCCATTCAGGAGCAGCTTGACGGCAAAGCCGCTGACTGGCTGGAACACGTGACCGACGAACAATACCAGGGAAAATAATAGGAGCATAAATCATGTACAACGCGAAAGCTTACTCCTCCACAAGTGCGACATCGCCGCTTGCCTCCACAACCATTGCGCGTCGGGAACCGACGGAACACGACGTTCAGATTGAAATCCTGTTCTGCGGGATCTGCCATTCCGACCTGCACCAGGTCCGTAACGAGTGGAGCGGCGTCATGCCAACGGTCTACCCTTGCGTCCCAGGGCATGAGATCGTAGGCCGCGTGAGTAAGGTTGGCTCGGCGGTGACCAAGTTCAAGGCCGGCGACCTTGCGGCGGTCGGGTGCATGGTTGATTCCGATCGTACCTGCCCCGAGTGCCAGGCCGGGCTCGAGCAATTCTGTCCGAACCTGACCCTAACCTATAACTTCCCGGACAAGCATCTCGGGGGCGTCACTTACGGAGGCTATTCCGACAGCGTAGTTGTGGAGGAGCGCTTCGTGCTGCGCGTCCCTTCGAACCTCGATCTCGCCGGAACGGCGCCGCTTCTTTGCGCCGGAATCACGACTTACTCGCCCATGCGCCATTGGGGCGTCACGAAGGGCAAGAAGGTAGGCGTGGTGGGCCTTGGCGGGCTCGGCCATATGGGCGTGAAGTTCGCTCACGCGCTGGGCGCTCACGTGGTTGTCTTTACGACATCGCCTAAGAAGAAGGAAGATGCCCAGCGCCTTGGCGCCGACGAAGTGGTTATCTCGCGCAATGCCGACGAGATGCAGAAGCATGCCCGGAGCTTCGATTTCATCCTCGACGCCGTCGCCGCCGATCACGACATAGGAGCCTACATCGAACTGCTGCGCCGCGACGGCAACATCACGCTTGTCGGCGCGCCCGAGAAGCCGCTGAGCATCGCGGCATTCGGTCTCATTATGGGACGCCGCAGCTTATCGGGCTCGCCTATCGGCGGCATCCCCGAAACGCAAGAGATGCTCGATTTCTGCGGCGCGCGGAACATTACTTCGGATGTTGAAGTCATCCCCATTCAAAAGGTCAACGAAGCCTACGAAAGACTGCTCAAGGCCGATGTGAGATACCGCTTCTCCATCGATATGGCCTCCCTCAAATCGGAGTGAGTGAGGCCTCGCGGGGGCGAGGCGCTACTTGCCTAATCGCGTTAGCGCCTCCGCCGACGCTGTGTCTCCCGCGCTTGCGGCTTTACGGTACCAATCGACGGCCTGATCGAGGTCTTTGGGGACACCCGTGCCGGTCTCGTACACGTTCCCCATGTATCGCATAGACACGGGGTCGCCCAGGTCGGCAGCTTTGCGATACCAAGCGGCCGCCTGGACATCGTCCTTCGGTACGCCAATGCCGCCGCCATAGATTTCGCCCAAGTTTCGCATGGCGATGCCATTACCCGCGTCGGACGCCTTGCGATACCAGACTAGCCCTTGGGCCTCGTCTTTCGGCACGCCCTGACCATTTATGTACATGACGCCGAGGTCGTTCATGCCCGCTGCGTCGCCGGCATCGGCTGCCTTGCGATACCAAATCAGCGCTTGTGCGTAGTCGACTGGGACGCCCATGCCTTCTTTGTACGCGACCCCCACGTTTGTCATCGCCATGGCATCGCCGGCATCGGCCGCCTTGCGAGACCACGACAGCGCTTCCGCGCAGTCCTTGGAAACTCCCTGTCCCTCCATGTACCTGACGCCCACTACCCTCATGCTGGGGACGTCACCCGCGCCGGCGGCTTTGATGTACCAGCCTGCAGCCTGGGCATCGTCCTTAGGAACGCCTAGGCCTCCGTAATACATGTCAGCTACATTCCGCAGACCCAGCGCGTCACCGGTGGCGGCGGCTTTGCGATACCAAGTCAGAGCCTCGGTATAATCCTTCGGCACGCCATTACCTGCCCGATATGCACCGCCTAAGTTATTCATAGCATCGGCATCACCCCCATCGGCGGCCTTTCTGTACCAGCTCAATGCCTGAGCATTGTCTTTCGGCACGCCCAGACCATTCATGTACATGACGCCCAGGTTGTTCATACCCCCAGCGTCACCGGCATTGGCTGCCTTGATGTACCAGCCCACAGCCTGCGCATCGTCCTTGGGGACGCCCAGTCCGTCCGAGTACATGTTGCCCAATACCCTCATGCTGCGGGCGTCACCCGCGCCGGCTGCTTTGATGTACCAGCCCGCAGCCTGGGCCTCGTCTTTGGGTACGCCCAAGCCTTCGTCGTACATTTCAGCTACATTCCGCAGGCCTAACGCGTCACCCGTGGCGGCGGCTTTGCGATACCAAGTCAAAGCCTCGGTGTTATCCTTTGACACGCCGTCACCGGCCCAATACATATCGCCGAGGTTATTCATGCTGCCGGCGTCCCCCGCATCGGCGGCCTTTCGATACCAGTTCAACGCCTGAGCATTGTCTGCCGGCACTCCCAATCCCCTCATATACATGACGCCCAGATTGTTCATGCCACCCGCATCGCCGGTATCGGCGGCCTTTCGAAACCAATTCAATGCCTGAGTTTCGTCCTTTGGGATGCCCAGACCATTCATGTACATGATGCCGAGGTTGTTCATGCCCCCGACATCGCCGGCATCGGCCGCTTTGCGATCCCACTCAGCCGATTGCGCAAAATCCTGCGGCACACCCAATCCCGACCTGTACAGAATTCCCAAATTCCTCATTGCCACTCCATCTCCGGCATCGGCCGCCTTGCGGGTCCAGGCCGCTGCTTGGTCAGAGTCCTTTGGCAGACCCAGTCCCTCCCCGTAGAGAGCCCCCAATGCCCTCATGCTGACCGCATCACCCGCATCCGCCGCTTTGCGAAACCATTCGGCCGCCTGTGCATAGTCCTTTGAAACGCCGAGTCCCTCTTCGCAAAGCGCTCCCAAATTTCTCATGCTAACCGGGTCACCCGCATCGGCCGCTTTTCGATACCAGACCGCCGCCTGGACGTCGTCCTTCGGCACGCCCGACGTCTTATCAACAACGGTGTGGCCAAAAATGCCGACGCGGAACTCTACCTTCAAGCCGCTCGCCGGCGCATTATTCGAAGGCGCGCCTGTTGCAGTGGAGTACATATCCGCTAAATCTCTCATGGCGGCGGCATCGCCCGCATTGGCGGCTTTGCGAAACCAATCCGCCGCGCGGCCCGCGTCTTTAGAAACGCCCCGGCCAGTCTCAAACATCGCACCCAATGCCTCCATGGCGGCGACATCACCCGCGTCCGCAGCCTTGCGATACCATTTCGCCGCCCCGGCATCGTCCTTTGTCACGCCCTGGCCTTTCTCGTAGAGAATAGCCAAGTTCCTCATGCCGCCCGGATCGCCGGCATCGGCCGCCTTGCGATACCAGATCAGGGCTTGAGCGTCGTCTTTCGGCACGCCCGCGCCGCTCGCATATAAGACGCCCAAACCGTTCATGCTGGCGGCATCGCCGTGGTCGGCGCCTTTTCGATACCAACTCGCGGACTGCGTATCGTCCTTCGCTACCCCCAGGCCGCCGCCGTACATGAGCCCGAGATATCGCATGGCTTCCCGATCGCCGGCGTCCGCGGCGGTTTGGAGAAGCGGCAACGCCTGATCGTATCGCCGCTGAGTGAAGTATTCCTTTGCGAGTTTCAGGTTTGCTTTTATATCGACAGCCATGTCTGCCAGTATAGGCCGCGGGGGTAGTCCCGCTCCAAGCGCAAGTAACACAATAACGTGATAAAAAAGTCGAAGATACAATTTAGCTTTCATTGCATTCACCGTTCACCAGCTATAACGCGAGCAATTAACCATTGCCTCCTGAATCGTGCGTCTCATGGCAGGAACGTTTCCCACAAGAGGCGAGATAGAGTACTGGGGTGGCCCCCTGAGTGGAGGCGGTAGTTAAGATACTCGCAATTTGGGCTCGGCCTGTGACTAAGAGTCGTCCAGGAAATAACGGTGCCAGTTGATGAGCCAATGGCCTCGCCCTGGAACGCCGGGCAGCAGCCCGGCGGCAAGGCAGCAGCCTTGGCCCCACAAAGCATCATTCGGATCGGTGGAATGATTTTTAACGAACAGTGACTAAGTGGCCGCGTTGGCGGGCGCTTACAGAAGGTTAGGATCGGGCTGAATCGTTTTCCCGACCAGCAACAAATATGCAGCCGCCGCGAGGGCGCTCAATCCGGCGCTCAATAGCAGGGCCTGCGAGAAACTGCCGGTGTTTTGCACGATCAACCCCGTCACCGCCGGGGCCAGCGCACCTCCCAGATAGCCCCCGCAGTTCTGAATCGAGCCCAACGACGCGGTGTATTGGCTGGGAGCGGCAATGGGGACGGTCGCCCAGGCGGCGCTGGCGGCAATATAGATAAGGAAGAGCGTAACCGAGATGAAGGCGATGGCGGCTGCGTTCGAGGCCGAAAACACGGTTCCGACGATGCAAAGCGAAATGCCGCACAAAGCAGACGAGACTAGCACTTTCCGGCTACCCATGGGTGTCCAGCCCTGTCTGGTGAGAAAGTCGCAGAGCCAGCCGCCCGCCACAGCTCCGGCGCAGCCGAAGAAGTAAGGAATTGCGCCAACTATACCCACGCGCGCGACGCTCATGTGACGTTCGTGCTCCAGGTAGAAAGGCAGCCAACCGGTATAAACCCAAAGCGCATAGACCGTGCCAAAGAAGCCGGCGATCATGCCCCACGTGGTCCGGTGAGCGAAGAGGCGCTTCCACTCGGCAAAGGATGGCGGCTTCGTGGAGGTATTCTCGTCGCCTTCCGTCAGATAGGCGCGTTCGGCCGGGGTAAGACGAACATCCGACGGATCGCGGTGAATGCTCCACCACGCGAGGGCGAGTAATATTCCCACCGAGCCCACGATGACAAACATCCAGCGCCAGTTTAATCTCAGCATGATGAAAGTAAGTAACGGGACTGCGATGAAATTGCCGAGGGACGAAGCGGATTGCAGAAGACCGGTGGCGAACCCGCGCTCGCGAACGCCGAACCAATCGCGCACCACGCGCGCGCCGCCTGGGAACAGAGGCGCTTCACCGATGCCCAACGCGGCACGCGCCGCGATAAAGACCCCGAAGCCCGTAACCAACCCACCCGCGGCTTGGGCCAGCGACCAACTGAAGAGGCCCAGCCCGAGAAGCTTACGCGGACCGAAACGGTCGATGAGGCCACCTATGGGAAGCTGAGCGATAGCGTAGGCCCAGAGAAAAGCGGAAAGCAGCCAGCCCATCTTGCCCACCGGAATTCCGAGGTCATCCTGGATGAGCTTGTTGGCTACGGACAAGGTAGCCCGGTCGACATAGTTCAGCGCGCCACCGGTGACGAGGAGGATAATTGACCAACGCTGAATCGCGACGATTCGCGCCGACGGTCCGGTTGCAGAGGCATCAGGACTGGTTTTCGGGGACGATTCGAGCACCGCACAGAATTGTACCAGTCTGGGGAATGGAGCCGTCAGCGCGCGAAGCGCCGAGACCCGCGCCGCTTGCAAAACCTGCAATCGCTGCGGAGTTAGCGTTCCGCTCCTGCCCGGACGATCCGCACGCCGAATACCGATGGCGTCGATCGCCCGTTGGTGGCTTCAAATCGCACCGTGACCTTTCTTCTTGTCCGCGACCAGATCGGCGGGGATGCTGATACTCGACATCGAAGAAACGGATTATCCTGCTCGGGACTCCGCCGCAGCCCGGTTTGTTCGCCGACCTTCTTGCCGTCCACCAGCACGTCGCACGCGCTCGCTCCGCGATTCTCATTACTGTAAGTCACAATCAGCGTCAGCGGGTGCGCAGGATCCACAGGCAGGTCGAAGGAAAACCATTTGGTCGCGGCTCTGCCGAAGCGGTCCTCCACCCGCACCGGCGAGCTGTCTTCGCCTTGCTGGTTCGCATCGCGCTCCGCCTGCATCTGGCCGGGTTGCGCAAAGCCGACGGTCGCCGCTTCCAGCTTCTTCTGCTTTTCCTCGCGGCGCGGATAGTCGGTCTCCCTCTTGGTCCACTCCGCCGGCGTATACATGTCCCAATAGACGGCGTACCGGCGGCGAGGGAGTTGATAGAACGGGACGAAGTCGATTTCCTGTTTCAGTCCGACGCCCGTGGTGCGGAACGTGCCCGGTTTGCCGGCAACGGGCTTCAGCCAGTTCGCGACCGGCTGCTCGGGCGCCACCAATACCGGCACGTCCGCGTCGGGCGTTCGCGCCGCCGCCGCCTTGCCTCCGGTCCGAGATCGCCCGCCAGCACCAGCGGTCCCCACATCACCGCGAAGCGGTTGGGATTGTCGGCCAGCGCCTCCTTGCGCAGAGTCTTGGGCATGACGAGTTCGACCGTGTCCCCGGCTTTCCAGGTCCGCGCGATTTCGACGTACGAATCCGCGGAGCGGCCGTCTTGAACACGCTGCCGTTGACTTTGACGCCGAATCCGTTGCCCGCCCAGAATGGACGGCGCAGCGCCAGCGTGAACTTCTTCGGCGATTGCGGCGTGACCTTGATGGTCGCCGTCTGCCCGATGGGCATGTCGGTGGCGACCTCGAGCTTCACGCCGGCGGATTTCCAATCCGCGGTGGAAGGCGCATAGAGGTTCACCCAGAGCTTGTCGTCCCGGATTCGTAGTAAAGTCCGTCGGCGTGCAGCGCATGGCTCTCCATCGCCGAGCCCACGCAGCATGTGAAGGATTGGAATTTGCCCTGATATTCGTGCTGCACGCCGCGGCCCACCGGCACCATGTAGCAGACGCGGCCGTCGTCCGGATCCTGCGACGCCAGGATGTGATTGAACAGCGCGCGTTCATGATAGTCGGCATACCGGACATCCTCCTGCATGGAGAACAGCGTGCGCGCCATTTTGATCATGTTGTAGACGTTGCAGGTCTCGGCGGTGCGCCCGTCCACCATGTCCGACAGCTGGTCCGGCTGTCCAAAGTACTCGTTCCTGGTGTTGCCGCCGGTGGCGAAGGTGTGGTGCTGCGTCACCTCGTCCCAGAAATACTTCGCCGCCGCGCCTTCGGTTTCGTTGCCGGTGTACATGTACACTTTCAATGCGCCATAAAGCTTGGGGATCTGGGTGTTGCCGTGGACGCCGGGAAGAATGTCCTTCATCTGCGCCAGCCGGTCGATGATCGCCACGTGATGGAACTTGCCGGCGAGCGCCAGCCAGCGCTTGTCGCCCGTATCCGCATATAGATCGGCCAGCACTTCGTTCATTCCGCCAAACTCGGTGGCCAGCATCCGCTGGATCTGCTCATCGCTGAGCGGCGCCAGAATGCCTTCCGCCCACGCCGCGAACTTGATCTCGACATCGAGGGCCGTGCGGTTGCCCGTGTAGCGATAGGCGTCGCGAAGTCCCGCGAAGATCTTATGCTGGACGTACCACGGCGACCACATGCCGTTCAGGTCGAAGCCGCCGGACCGGATGATGCCCTTGGTGAGTTCCTGAAAGAGCGACTTCCCGTCGACGCGGTCCTTGTCCATCAGAGCGCCCACATAGCCGTCGCCCTGCGCGTCCTGGATGAGCTTCAGCTCGCTGACGATGTAATCCGCGCGTTCCTTGAAGCGCGGGTCACCGGTAGCCGCCCATGCCAGGCTGACGCCCGAAAGGTAGTGCCCGGCGATGTGCCCGGTCAACTGCCGCCCGTCCCCATCCCAACCGCCGTAGCCTTGCGCTTTCGGCTCGAGCTTGGCGCTGCGGCGCAGAAACGCCAGCATTCGGTCGGGTTCCAGCGCGAGCAGGTATTCGAGTTCGAGATCCTGCGCATGTTTGAGCGGGCCTCCGGTCAATCGGACGCTCTCGAGCGGCAAAGCACGCGCCTTCACAAGACGCGATTCGAAATCGAGCGCGGGATTGCCGGCTTGCGCGACGGCAAACGACGGGGCAAGCGTGGCGGCAACGATAATGAGGACGGCTTTGGTCAAGTAAAGGATCTCCGTTGTCGGTGAGAGAGGATCAGATTTAGTTTAACTCCCGAGCCTTCCTGTCGCCTGCGCCGCTGGACATAGGCGCCTTCGAACGGGTGCAACAGGCCGCGCTGTTATGATGGCGGCTGGGCCATTGGGCCCATCCCATGATCGGCGAAATTCTCGACGCTAAATATCGGATCGACAAGCAGCTCGGCGCGGGCGGAATGGGAAATGTCTACTTGGCGACGCACTTGGGAACCACGCGCGTGGTCGCCGTTAAGGTCATCGCTCCCAAGTGGGCCGCCGAACCGCAGTTTCTCAACCGATTCCAGCGCGAGGCGCAGGCGTGCGGCCGGTTACGTCATCCGAACATCGTCAATGTCACGGATTTCGGAATTGCGAACGTCCCCGCCGGCGCCATGCCGTATCTGGTGATGGAGTTTCTCGATGGGCAGACGCTTTCCGACTTCCAGAAATCGAATCCGGATGTCAGTCTGCCGCTTATCGCCGACCTTCTGGACCAGATTGGATTGGCCCTTGCGGAAGCGCACCGGCATGGAATCATCCACCGCGATTTGAAACCGGACAACATATGGCTGGAACCAAACGGCCGCGGCGGATACACGGTAAAGGTGCTTGATTTTGGCGTGGCCAAGGTGAATTTGCTCGGCGATTGGCCGCAATCCCCGCAAGAACCTGCGCCGATGGGCGGCCCGGCGACTGTCGCTCGGGGCGCGGCTGCTTTGAGAGGCGAATTGGAAACGGCGCTAATCGAAGTCGCGCATGAATCGCGAACGTCGAACGCCCAGTTCCGAGCTGAAGAAATCGAGACAGTCGCGATCGCCCGAACTCCCTACGATCTGGGTTCCGGCACATTCGACAGCAGCGCGAGCGCTCAAACCATACCGGGTAGCTTGCTTGGAACGCCCGCGTATATGTCACCCGAGCAGGCATTGGGAATGGAGATCGATTTCCGCGCGGATATCTACAGTCTCGCCGTGGTGGCGTATTCGCTGGTGTGTGGCCAACTGCCTTTTACAGGCAAGTCTAACGAGCTGCTCCACTATCATCAGAGCGGTTATCCGCGCTCACCGGCGAGCATTCGCAGAATTCCGCCCGACGTATCGGACGCCGTCGTAGCCGGGCTGGCGCGAAATCCCACGGACCGCCCGGCGTGCGCGACCGAGTTTACACGGCGATTTCACAACGCGGTAGACGCCGAGTTTTTCGCGCTTCGGCGATCGAAGGCATTCCTGCTGCAACATCTGGCGGCAAATATCCTGCTGCTCATGCCGATCTACACGGTTCTGCTTTCGATAACCGGGTTAGTGGTTGGTTTCAGCCGGACACTGATGCCAATTACGGCGGTCAGAATTGTGTTGGTCCCACTAATCGCCGCGATTCTCTTCATTTTCGCGGACAACCTGCTCCGCGCTACTGCGGCCTTGATTGCTCTGGACGAGCAAGTCCGCGTCCGGAGGTTCTTGTCGTTCCGGGTCTTTTGGAAGCTGATTCGTATGATACCGGCCCTCGCGGCGACGCAGGCCAAGTCGCTGGTGTTTTTCGGACCAGGCTGGGTAGTTGGCGACTGTCTCTGGCCCGTGATCTGCGTGGTCGAAAGGTTATCTGGGAAGCCCGCGCTTGAGCGTTCGCGCAAGCTGATGGCAGGCTTGCGGTCGGCAGGACGCGCGCTGGCGATTCGTCATCTCGCAATGGCGGCATTCGTCGTTGGCGAGGCGATTAAATCCATCGGATTTCTCCTGGGAAAGGGGCCGATCACGCAGGCGAACTTTGTTATTACCGCAACATGGTTCCCGGTTTTTTTGCTCTTCGCGGGCGCTCCCTTGTTTCTCTATGACAGGACCGCGGCCAACGAGAGTGGTCCGTTGTTGCAGTTGGATCGGACGCCGGAAGTGCGAACCACCGTGCGCATGTTCTCCGTCAGCTCAATGATCTGGTTAGCGGCCGGGGCGATCTATCTGCTCTATCAGCCGATCAAACTATGGCTGTTCGGTGTTCGGTGAACGCTTAGTGAGCGGTGGTCCGCGCAAAGCCTCACGTCGAGCCGCTACACTGTGGGGGTGCCATCGACCTCAGATCTGTTGGACTCGCTACGGGCTTGCCGTACCATCGATTTAGCGCAACCCTACTATGTGGGTGTGCCCCATCATCCTGCGCACCCGGCCTATCTGTACAGTCTCAATAAGAAGCATGGCGACTTTGTGAATCCGGGCGGCGCGAGTTCAGCGGCGGATGCTATCGCGCTCGGAACGCATGTGGGCACCCATATCGACGCGCTTTGCCATTTCTCATGCAATGGCCAACTGCACGGAGGAATCGAAGCCGCCGGCGTGCAGAGCTACGGCGGCGGCGTAGAGCGGCACACCATCGATCGGGTAGAGCCCCTCATGCGCCGTGGCGTGCTGTTGGACGTTGCGAAGGCGGAAGGCGCGGATGTTCTGCCGAAGGACTTTGCGATTGAGCCGAAACACCTCGAGAAGTGTGGCGCGAAGGTCTACGAAGGCGATGTCGCGCTGATCCGGACGGGCTGGGCAAAGTATTGGGACGATGCAGTGAAGTTCATCGCGGAGGTTCATAGCCCGGGTCCCGGGTTAGAAGGCGCGAAGTGGCTGAGCGAACGGCGTGTTTTCGCGGCCGGATCTGACACGGCTCCATTCGAGTTCGCTCCGAGTCCGGAGATGAGCGTCCATGTACACCTGCTGGTCGAGAGCGGGATTCATATCATCGAATGCTTGAACCTGGAAGAGTTATCGGCGAGTGGCGTGACCGAGTTCATTTTTATCGCCTTGCCTCTGAAGATCCGCGGTGGGACAGGATCTCCGATACGGCCGGTGGCGCTGCTTCCCTCGCGGTGACCGTTGCGGTCTACGGGTGAAAAGCAATAACGAAGGGATTAGCCCAAGGCCGGAGGATCCATTTGGTCTTGGATGAGAGGTTCGGAGGGAGAGATGATGGAGGCTTGCGGCTCAATGTCGAGCCGCAAGCTCGAGGATGGTTATCTTGTGACGCTGTCGAATTTGCCAAACGGCATATTTAGTTCTGTGTCGCCCGGCGACGACGTGCCAGGACAAAAGCCCCGAGGATCATCGTGGCGAGCAAGATGACAGCGGAAGGTTCGGGAGTGACTTGAACCTCCATATCATTCGTAGCCAGAACTAAGCCCGCGTTATCGATGACCTGCAGTTGGAACATGTATGTATCGGCGGCGTTCGGGTTGAAACCCTGCAACGCGGCTAACGGCCAATTACCGAAGGTGGCGTTTTCGGAGTTTTGCGCTCCCCATCCGGCTGCAAACGCGGCTGGATTCCCCGCCTCGCTGATCCTGTTTGGCCCCGTAATGCCATTCGTGGTTCCAAAACCGGAGTCATCCCCCGCAATGCTCGATAGAAGAACCGTGTTCGTCTTCCCCGTCGTAATATCTGTGACTGTCAGCGTCGAGTTGAGGATATCCGCGAGCGTGAGCGCGCCGACGCCGTTGGGCCGGAGATCAATGGAAAACTCGTAATTCCAAGCCGCATCGCTAGTTCCGCTTTGAAGCCCAGGAGCCACGACATAGACGTCATTGGGAGTGTCAATAACACCGGGATTCTGCCGATATTTCGCTCGAAGTCCGACCTCGATTCCGTTGGAATTATCCACCGTCCATCCGCCTTGAGGATTGCCATTGCCGTCGTACCAACTGGCGTTATTGGTGGAGCTGTTTAGAGCGTTCGTCGGCGCGTTCGTATCGGGCGAGGCAAGAGTGGTGTCGAAAGTAAAGACATCGGCTCGCGCACTTCCCGTAAATATCATCCCGGCAGCGATAGCGCCAATGGCAAAAGCAGATCTGAAACCCGTTGTTAGGCCTATTTGCATTTATGTGAATACCTTTCCATGTCTAAAGGCACAAAGCCCTGGAGCTAAGGTGAAAACCTGAAGAGCGAACAAGCCCTATGCAATTAGAGGACCTTTTAGATTTTTCAAAGACTTAGAAGAGACGGCAATAGCAACTGTGGAAAACTACCGTGACTTGTTCCGACTATTCTGCCCAAAGCAAACGGGCGTTTCTGTGTGTGGTTGAATGGAACCTCATGGAGCCGTCACGAAATCTCACTACCCAAGTCGGCATCGTGGGCGCCGGCCCCGCCGGCTTACTTCTCTCTCACCTCTTACACTTGCGAGGAATTCAGTCCATCGTAATCGACACACAAACCCGCGAACATTGCGAAACGCGCATCCGGGCCGGGGTCCTCGAGCAAGGGACCGTGGATCTACTGAACCAGTCGGGCGCGGGCGAACGCTTGCGGCGCGAAGGGCTGGTCCATCATGGCATCGAGTTACGCTTCAACCGCTGCCGCCACCGCATCGATCTCCATGAGTTGACCAGGGGCCGCGCCATCACGGTCTACGCCCAGCACGAAGTCGTGAAGGATCTGATCGGTCTCCGCCTACACGCCGGCGACCGGATTTTCTTCGGGGCCGAGCGCGTCCAATTGCACGGTCTCGCGGGTTCGTCCTCGCGCATCGCCTTTCAACATGGCGGCGAGGCTTACGAAATCTCGTGCGATTTCATCGGTGGATGCGACGGCTTTCACGGAATTTCCCGTGGCTCCATTCCCGCGGGAGCGCTTAGTCTTCTACGAGAGGACGTACCCGTTTGCATGGCTCGGCATCCTGGCCGACGCGCCACCCGCTTCGCGCGAATTGATCTATGCGAATCATGAACGCGGCTTCGCGCTCCTGAGCATGCGGACGCCTTTCATTACTCGCCTATACCTCCAATGCGATCCGCATGAAGACTTAGCCCTCTGGTCCGACGGCCGCATTTGGGACGAGCTGCACCGCCGGTTCGAAACGACCGATGGCTTTCGCCTCAACCAGGGGCCAGTCCGCCAAAAAGGGATCACGTCGATGCGCAGTTTCGTTGCCGAGCCAATGCGCTACGGCCGCCTCTTCCTGGCGGGTGACGCGGCGCATATCGTGCCGCCAACCGGCGCTAAAGGCCTCAACCTCGCCGCCGCGGATGTCTATGTTCTCGCGCATGCGCTCGAGGGCTGGTATCGCAAGAATGACGCCTCTCTGCTCGACCGTTATTCCGAGATATGCCTGCGGCGGGTCTGGCGAGCGCAACACTTCTCCTGGTGGATGACGTCGATGCTGCACCGGTTCCCCGAGGGTGGCGAGTTCGAACATCGCAGACAAATCGCGGAGCTGGGGAACATCGCGGGTTCGCGCGCGGCGGCAACCTACCTTGCCGAGAACTATGCGGGGTTGCCCTTCGATCTGCCTGAATAAGTTCGCTAGCGGAGAGTCCACGAAATGCCTGGACAATGGAATCGTGTGAATCCGTGTCCATCCGTGGCCAATTCTCGCCTATTTATTTATGCGAGTCATTGTGCCCTTGGGTCACTCATTCAAATGGGGCCACGGATGGACACGGATTCACACAGATCGAAATCGGAGCTGACAGAAACGGTAATTGGGTCCGTCTTCGAGATTGCGAATGTTCTGGCGCTGGATTCCTGGAGAAAGTCTATGCACGGGGCTCTGACCCGAGAAGCTCGAGTTGCGCAGGGATCAGCGCCAAAGCGCAGGTTTCATTTCCAGTTTGCTACAAAGGCAAGTACGTAGGTGAATATCTGGCCGATCTCGGGGTTGAGGAAAGGTCATTGTGGAATTGAAATGCGTGGAGCTTTTTGCCAATCAGCATCTGGTGGTTAGCGGTTTATAAGCCTTTTTAGCAACCCTTCATACTCATCCGTCACCGCCTCCCACGAATAGCGCTCCCGAACCCGCGCCGCCGCCCGCTGTCGAAACTGTTCGCGCTCCGCCTCACTCATATTCAGCACGCCCGCGATCTTGACTCTCAATTCGGCCGGCTCAAACGGAATCCCCGCGTCGCCCGCGACCTCGGCGTTCTCCGGCGTATTGCGATAGAGCACCAGCGCGCCGCGGCCCATGGCTTCGATCAGCGCCGGATGCGTGCCGCCGACTTCGGTCGCGTGGATGTAGGCGAAGCAGTGCGAGCCGAGCTCGCGATAGCCCTCGCCATAGATCGCGCCGGGCATCACGATGCGCGGGTCTTGCGTGTCGCGCACGCGGCGGATGTATTCGTGCGCGTAAGGCGCGTCGCCGATCAGCGCCAGCTTCATGGCCGGTTGCGACTCTCTCGAAGGCCTCCCGCACTTCGAGCGGATGGTTCTCCGGCTCCATGCGGCTGACGTAAAGAAAGTAGCGGCCCGGTTCCAGCCCCAGCTGCTCCAGCACGCTCGCGGTCTGCCACCTTGCCCGTATCCGCGCCGTACGGGATGAAGACGCTCGCTTTGCGCGTAGCGCTCGCGGTAGTAGTCCTGAATGGTCTGCGCGTCGGTGACCACGACGGTCGGGCAGAACGTCGCCAGCCATTCCGAGACGCAGATACCAGGCCTTCGCGAGCGCGATTCCACTTCTTGCGCTTGCGCTCGATGCCGTCCACATTCAGCGCCACCGGCATGCCGAACAGGCGCGGCAGCAAGCGTGAAGATGGCGTTGGCGCCGTTGCAGTAGAGCGCTACGTCGACGCGATGCGCGAGCAGATGCAGAGTGGAGAGAAACGTGTGCGCCAGGGTGTCGAAATACTTGTGGCGGATGGTGGGCAGGTACTGCAAGCCGCACGCCGCGGTAGTCGCGGCTCCGAATGCCGCTCGCGGCAGTAGACGGTGACCTCGTGGCCGCGCGCTGCCAGCCGGGTGGAAAGCTCTTCGGCGAAGGTTTCGAATCCGCCGTAGTTGGCGGGAATGCCGCGCGTGCCGAGAAGAGCGATGCGCACTGTACATTCGCGCGGATCTTGGCAGCTTCGCGCGCGGCTTCGCACTGCGCAGGGCGCGGCATCTTCTTCGGCGCCTGCTTTGCTGACCGGCGCGTATTGGAACCAGCTCGCCATGTATTCGTCGTCCACGCGGCGGCGCGATTGAATCAGGCGGCGCTTGGCCAGCACGCGCTGCAAGTTCTTGCCAGAAACCAGAACGCCCTCAGCGAGCTGTGCTCCCACAGCAGGCAGCACATCACCACCATGATGTCGCGCGCGGTGATGGAGAGCGCAGTTGCGCCGGTAAAGATCGCGGCGAGATGTTCTTGATGCGCATCAGGAAGCGGTTCTTCACCGAGTGCATGTTGATCTCGGGCGGCAGCGCGCGGCGGTTGCCGGGCAGCACCTTGCGCACGTGATAGCCGCGCGCGTAGGGCGCGTAGAGGCACTTCCAGCCCATCAACTGGGCGCGCCAGGCGACATCCGCATCTTCGCGGTAGACGAAGAAATCGGAATCGAAGAACTCGCCATCGAGCGAGATATCGTCGATCATCGCGCGGCGGTAGAGCGCCGCCGCGGCGGTGGCGCCGAACACATATTCGTACTGCAGGTAGTGGCCGTTATCCACTTCCTGGCTGCCGCGGTCCAGATGGCGCAGCATCGGGTTGAAGTAGATGCCGGTGGAATCCACCACCGGCTTCTCGGGAATCTCGAAGTGCGCGGTCATGGTGAGCAGCTTGCCGCACACCGTGCCGATCTTCGGATCGAACTGGCCGGCATCCACCAGCGCCTGAATGAAGTTCGGCAGCAGCAGCACGTCGGGATTCAGCGTCAGCACCCAATCGCCGCTCGAAAGCTTGATCGCCTGATTCTGCGCCGCCGCGAAGCCGACGTTTTCGTCGTTGTAGTAGATCTGGCAGCGGTCTTCGAACTGTTCGAGGATGTCGATCGTGCCGTCGGTCGAGGCATTATCGACGATGATGATTTCCTTCAGCGGGTACCGCTGGGCCAGCACCGATTCGAGGCAGCGCTTGATGAAGCGGCCGCTGTTGTAGGTGACTATCGTGACGGATACAAAGTCGTTGTGCGCCATGAACAAGAACCTGAGTGCCCGGAACTTCCGCTCAACATCCGTGTAATTAACCTTATTGGGACGAGACGCAACCGGTCTCGTCCCGCCAGCCGGAGAACAAACACCGGCTGGCGAGCCGCACGACTTTCCCGTATGCTGCCATGGGCTTCAGGCTGCGGCTGCTGCGCCGCTTCCATGAAGCCTCGCAGAACCGAGCCCGTTACAACGGCCAGACACACCGCCCGGAAGGCTAACGGACGGAAATGCTTGGCTGAATACCTCAGTAAACTACGATACCAATAAAACCGCCGCATCTCTACTGTCAACTGCGGGATAGAGTGTCCTCCCGTATGTTTCGCAACAGCACTGGGGACATAATACAACAGATATCCCGCATTCGCCGCGCGACGGCAGAAATCGACATCTTCGAACCACAAGGGGATAAAACCCTTCATCGAATCCGCCCAGTTCCTCCCACACCGCGCGCCGGACCATCAGAAAGCGCCGGCCGGTTGTTCCACCGGAGCAAGCTCATCGATCGTTCAGGTCCAAAGCGCGATAGCGCCGGTTCACCGGATTGTTCGGCCAGATCCGGTTGAGCAAGAGAGCTTCCAAAATCAGCGCGGCCGGCGTGGGGAAGCGGCGGACCATGAAGCCGATCTGGGGGATTCCTCCGGACATCGAGCAGAAGTCCGCCAGCCCCTGCCGCGCTCTGGAAATTCGCATGCTTCGCGCAACGATTCGAGGCCGGTTTGCATAACCGCGTCGGGATTCAACAACAGAACGATAGGGGCAATTCAAGGCGCGAAACCCTTGATTTACGGCGGCGGCGAAGCCGCGGTTATCCGGATTGGCGATTAAGCGCGCGCCGCGCCGCGCCACTTCGGCAATGGTGCCGTCGCTCGAGGCGTTATCGACAACGACCACTTCGGCGCCCGTCGCGAGGGCGGCATCCAGGCACGGGCCGATTTCCGCGGCGGAATTATAGGTCACGATGACGATGCCGATACTCGGCCATGTGTCATTATGCCCCACCGGCCAATCAAAAAGTACAGCCGCCAGTAGGCATCGTAGCCCGTAGGATGCCTGGACTTCGCGATATCACTCGTTCCTGCGATTGCAACGAGCCACGCAACGTTGTTTCGTCGATCCGGACGCCGGTTTTTCGCATTCGCGAGAAGCCCGCGAGACCTTGCGCCGCGCCACGCGCCCAAGCCAGGCCGGCGCCGTGCCGAAACGCCACGCCTCCCCAAAGTAGATTGCGCCGCCAGAATCGGCCAGCATCCAGCGCGCGAGCAGCGACGAGGGATAGTGGCGCGCCAACAGGAAGACCTGGTTGCGCGCGATGCGGCGCACGGTTTCGGGATGCCAGCGGCCCAGCGCGGCGCTGCCGCGATGCCATGCGACGGCGGCCGGTTCATAAACGCCGGCGATCCCCTGCGCCGCGCAGCGCAAGCCGAAATCGACATCTTCCAGATACGATTCGAAGCGCTCTTCCAGCAGTCCGACTCGCTGAAAAATCTCGGCGCGAAACAGCGCGGCGGTCCAGGGCGCCGACAGCGATGGTCTGGCGTTGCGGAGAAATGCGGGCCGTCCGGGCGGCCCGATGCCGACGCGCCACGCAGTGCCGCCGCGGCAAATCGCGTCGAAGGTTCCATCGATCCGATCGGCGCATCGGAGCTGCAGGATCTTGCCGGTGGCGAACCATGCATCGGCCGCCGCCAGCTTTTCGAAGTAATCGGGCGCAAGTTCGACGTCGCTATTCAGCACGGCGATCCAGTCCGGCTGACGGCACTCGCGAATGCCGCGATTCACGGCGGCGGCGAACCCGGCATTGCGTCCCATGGGGATGACGCGCGCGCCCGCGCTCGCGGCAAGTTCCGGCGCGCCGTCGGTCGATCCGTTATCGACCACGATCACTTCGCGCGGCCGCGCAGCGTCTGCGCGTCGCAGGCTTGCGAGCAGCCGCGCCAGCAAGTCGCGGCCGTTCCACACCGGCACGACGACGGCGACAGCTCATCGAAAGAAGCGCTTCTTCGCCAGGAACGAGAGGTTGCGGAAGCCGTCGCGCCACGCGTTCAGCTTGGTCTCGCCCAGCCGCGACGAGTATTGAATGGAAATCTCGCCGAAGCGGATCTTGCGGTTGCGCACGGCTTCGATTTTGATCTCTTCGGAGAACGCCATGCCGTCGGATTCCAGCTTCATGTCCTTCAGAATGGAGCGGCGGAAGACCCACATGCCGGATTGCGAATCGCGCACCCAGCGGAAGAACAGCACCGACAACGCGATCGAGAGCACCAGATTGCCGAACTTGTTGCTTCAAACTCATGGCGCGCGCGGTCGCGCACCGGGAAGCGCGAGGCGTTGAGGAAATCGACATCCAGGTGGAGAAAGGCTTCGATCAGGTAGGAGAGCGCGTCGACGGGATAGCTGTGGTCGCCATCGAGCGTGATGATCAGGTCGCTGGTGGCGACGGCGAATCCGCGTTTGTAGCTGCGGCCGTAGCCGCGCACCTCTTCGCGGATCACTTTGGCGCCGAGCGACGCGGCCACTTCGGAGGTGCGGTCGGTGGAGTCGTTGTCCACCACGATGATTTCGTCGACGAATTCGGGCATGCGCGCGCAGCACCTTCTCGATGCCCTGCTCTTCGTTGAGGCAGGGGATGATGACGGTGATGGATTGGCCTTTATACATGAAAGTGGGATCGCCGGCGGGCCTCGCAGGCGTGGGAAACGCGCACGTTCCCGCAGACTTTTTCAGGGCCGGGAGCGTCGGTTGATATGATGGAACCCATGAGGCGCGTGAGCTTTCTCCTGTTTTGTTTTGCGGCAGCGTTCGGATCGCTGCCGTCGGCCGCCGCCGATCTTACGGGCGTGCGTTCGGTATACATTCTACGCATGCCTCATGGCATGGACCAATACCTGGCGAACCGGCTGACGAACGACCACATCTTCCTGGTGGTTACCGACCCGAAAAGAGCGGACGCTATGTTGACTGACCAAATCGGCGAAACGTTCGAGGAGCAACTGGAAACCCTGCTGCCCAGTCCCGAACCGGTAAAGAAAGTTGCCCCGCCGCCTGCAAACGATAAAGATAAACCGGCCGCACCGCTGCTGCCTATCGACACGGAGACCAAGTTACCACCGGTGCGCAGCACGTTTGGCTCCAGCAAAGGCACGCTGTTCCTGGTGGATCCGAAGTCACACCAGGTGTTGTGGTCGGTGTACGATCCACCGAAAGCCTCGGACTCGAAGGAAATGGACCGCACCGCCTCCGATATTGTAAATCGCCTCAAGAAGGTTCTGAATACGAAGAGGTAGCAGGTCTGAGATAATCGGCATACAATAACGGGCGATAGAGGACTATTCTTTATGCGCGTACGGATCTTGTTTCTTTGCATTTTTGCCGCGGCGATTGCGGCGGCCGCCGATTTGCCGTATGCCGGCAAGTGGAAGATCAACAACGACAAGAGCGACTTTGGAGAGACCACAGTCACCTATACGATGTTGCCCTCAGGCGAGTGGCGCGCAATGCAGGATGGACAGTCCTACAAATTCAAGATGGATGGCAGCGACTATTCCGACGGCCTGGGAGATATGGCCGCCTGGAAGAGCATCGACGCGAAGACCTGGCAGACCACCTGGAAAGTGAATGGCAGGACGCTGACCACCGACACGTTAACGGTGGGAACCGATGGTGTCCTCACGGTGAACACGAAGGGCACGAAGCCCAACGGCGAAGTTACCAACGACACCACTACTCTTCAGCGAATCTCCGGCGGCCCTGGCTTGGCGGGAAAATGGAAGACCAAGAATGTGAAATCCGCCTCGCCTGAGGTCATGGAATTTGTCGCGAGCGACCATAATGGCCTCGCTTACCGGGTCCCCGCGATCGGCATGACATGCGATGCGAAGCTCGATGGCAAGAACTACCCTTGCAGCGGGCCGACTCTTCCGCGGGGATGGACGGTTGCGATGACCAAATCCGGCGTAACGACGTTGACGGTGTCGGTCCAAAAGGATGGCAAGCCGTTTTACCGGTTTGCTTACTCGACTTCGGCGGACGGAAAAACGCTGACCGCTACCGGCGGCGCCGCGGCCACGAACGAGAAGATCAGGATGGTCTACGACCGCCAATAGCGCGGCCTACCGCACACTCCAATAGCCGGTCCGCGTTCTCACCTTCAAATCCGGCCGTCCCTTCACCTCCGCTCGAAGAGAGTGAAACACTCCCGGGGCATCCGGCTTGGGAGCGAAGCTGACGATATATTGCTGATGGGCCTCATCGGCGACGGCATGGATTGCCTCTTCCAGACCGCTCTGTTTCAGAAATCCCCACGTGCGCCCACCGGTCGTGCGCGAGAGAAGCGCCGCGGCATCCACTTTGGTCTGCCGAGCAAGCGAAGTGAAGATGTCGAACAGGCTGCCGGGCGCTATGTCGGGCGGTAAGCCTACTTCCTCCTCCGGAAAAGGGAACGGATGATCGCCCTGGAAGCGAAGAGGGTCGTGCTTCTCCTCGTCTGTCATCCGATCCCACTTGGTTTTCGTCTTACTGGTAAATGGAGTTAGAAACGTCGAGTAAGTCAGCCAGTAAATCGTCGTGTTTTGCAGCGTGGGGTCGTGCAGCAGAACATCCAGTTTAGTCTTGCTCGAGCGGTCGTGCTGTTGCGCAATAACCAGCAGAATGCGGCGGCGGGACGGCGCACGCTTATCGAGCAAATGGAGGGCGGCGGAAATACCGTCGTATAAGGCGGCGCCATCGTACTTGGGGCGCAGGTATTTCAGAACTTTCGTGAGCTTCGTCGAATCCGGCGTGAAATCCTGCGCGAGGTTGACGGCATCGCTGAAGGTGAGAATTGCGGTTTCTCCCTCATAGGCCGCCAGAAGATCGGAAAAGAGGTTTCCGCTACGCCCGAGCTTATCGAGAACCGCGGACGCGTTCGGACTAACTTGAATCAGCACCGACAGCGATATCGCTTCGTCGACGACCTGCAACTGTACCTTTTGCTGCACGCTGTTGTCAAAGATCTCCAGATTGGCGGCAGTGAGTCCGTTGACCGCATGCCCTTCCGTATCGGTGACAGTGACCGGCGAAATTACCAGCGGAATGGTGGTCTTGAATTGCGCGAGGGCAGGAACAGCCATCAGAAGCAAGAGGGCGTTCGCGCGCATTGTCGACGGAAGGGCACGTTGGGCGCCACGCCGCTTACTTGACGTCTGCGAGAAATCGCCCGATGTTCTCATTGAGGAACTTCGCGTCCGCAGGATTGCTGGCGGCTCCCGCCGTGTGTCCCCACAGGGACGGAATCGGCATCAGCGTTACGCCCGGAATGAACGCAGCCTCATAGCGGGCATCGCCCACGGGGAAGTAGAGATCCGTCTCCGACGGCATGTAGAGCAGCGGGACTTTGATCGATCGCAGCGCGCGCTCCGTATCGCCGCCGAAGCCGGGCGTTGCGCCGACGTCGTGGCGCTCCCAGGTGCGCATCTGCAGGATCAGATCGTTCGCATCCGCGCCCGGAATGAAGCGCTTGCGGAAGCGGTCGAGCGTCTGTTCGAAGGTGGTCCCTGGGGCCGCCGTAGTGCGCCACAGCTCTTTGCGCCACCATTCCTGCGAATAGAGCCACGCGGCCCACACCGTTCCGAACGCCTCGATGCCCTTTGGCCGGAGGAGCTTTGTAGTCGCCGTCCTGAAACGTGGGGTCGGCGATGATGGCGGCGATCTGTCCTTCGAGGCGCACCACGCCGTGCGGATAGGTCTTCGCCGTGCCGGAGGTGGCGACGATGCGATCCACGAAGTCGGGATAGCTGACGGCCCATTGAAACGCCTGCTGCGCGCCCATGGAGAAACCGACGACGGCGCGCAGATGCGTGATCTTGAGCTCTTCGGTGAGCAGGCGATGGACGGCCTCGACGTTATCGCGGATGGTCATCACGGGAAAGCGCGGCCCGTGAAACGGCTCGGGCGTATTGCTGGGCGAGGAGGAGCGGCCGTTGCCGAAGAGCTCTGTCGTCACCAGGAAGAGCTTCGCACGGGTCGAGCGCGCGATCGGCGCCGATCAGCCATTCGTAGCCGCGCAGGTTCGCCATGTAGTGCGATGGCAGCAGCATGGCGTTGTCCTTCGGGCGGCGTTGAGATGTCCGTAGGTGCCGTAGACGATGTGCGCCACGGGCAGCGTGACGCCGCTCTCGGTCTTGAAATTGGCGATGGTGAACTCGTGACGCTCCGGCGTTCCCGCCGGATTCGCGGCGGGCTGGGCGAAAAGCGCCGAGGACAGTAGGAGGAAAAGGGTGAGTCTGCGCATGAGATTCTGGCGACTCATCTTAGCAGAGCAGGGCTTGAGGCACGCGCCCTATCATCCCTCATAGGGGAGTCGCGTCCCGTAAGACCCGTTCGCGGACACCTGGTCTCAGCATCCTTTCGGTTGCGACATCTACTTCCGTATCCAGCAATTCTTGAAGCGCTGTCAGGAAGCCGCCCAAATCCATTAAGGTGCGCCCGCTCTCCAGGTCAACCAGAAAATCGACGTCGCTGCCAGCAGCGGCTTCTCCACGCGCGACAGAGCCAAAAACGCGAACATTGCGCGCGCCATACTTCCGCGCGGCTTGCAGAATGCCCTCTTTCTTGTCGCGGCGCAGAATTTCGAGCGTCATGTCTTCATTCTAAACTTCCCATTCGAACATCACTACCGCTTTCCCGAATCGGATCTCGTCTCTTTGTTCGAGCTTTGCGCCGCGCGACGTGAACGGCATTCGACTAGGCGCTCCATCCCTTGAGGACAACTGCGCACGCTAATGCATGCTCGCATGGACGCTCGAGAGGCCTACGTGACACGACTCCGGTGAACGCTAGACGGGACACTTTAAAGCTCATCCTTTACAATTATTAAAAGATCAATACTGTAACAATTGCCAGGGTCCAAATTTGGCGTCGGCTGTAGGTGGTTTGGGCGCACGACGAGCGATTCGCCCAAACGCACCCTTTCAGATGACGAGGCTTACGGCAGAAGCAGGTGTTGCGGTTTCGTGCATTTACTAGCAGCGGATTTCGACGGTCCGCTCGCATAGCACGTGGATGTTGATTCCTTCGGACCCCCCTTGAGGGTGGCTATAGCAGGCATCGCCAGCCGTTTCTCAGAAATTCGCGAGGTTGCACAAGGCTCACTCGCCTGTTACCCGAACAATTATCAGCCCGTCGAATAAGAGATTTCGCCGTGGCAACAAGGGCTTAGCAAGAAATCGGCTGAAATTGGCTTTTATAATGACACTCTCACATGGCATGATCCTGCCATGCTCATCCGAACTCTCTTATGCACAATCCTGACACTCGCCGCACTACCCTCGGCTCAGGCGCAAACGCCTACGATCTCTGGCACTAGCGCTTTCTGGTATCTTGGCAACTTGCCCTCCGGGGTGTTCTCCGATGGGGGCACGTGTTCGGGACACTCGGGACCTTGTTACTTCACTCAATCCACTCTCACGGCATCTCCGAGCTCCGGATCCGGCTATAGTTGGTCCGTTTCTAGGAGCGGGGCAGGTAATGTAACCTTAAGCTGCACCACGAACTGTTCCAGCAGTGTGACTGTCACAGCCACTCATGCCAGCAGCGGGTGTAGCTCGGATGTTTCCATTTTCGCAACCTTTAATGGCCTCCAATCGAGCGGTTATGGTCTAACGCTCGTCACGCCTTCGAGCACTACCCTTCAAAGCGGCCCTACCGATATGGACCCGAACAGTGACCCTGGCGCTTACGAAACGGACTATCTCTGGAACATATTCGATTCTTGCGGCAACAACGATACCGGAATCGATCAAGCTGAATCTTTCGGCTCTTGGACGGACGACTTCTTTATCAGCCACGGGGTGCACAATAACTGGTTCGCGCCTTTGCCTGGCGGCGCCTACCTGCAAAGCGGTATATACTTCTTCGATGCCATGGCCCACGGAGGCGGAGTAGCTCTACCCCAGCCACATTCTCGCCCCAAACGCCCCCCTGCACCGTTGCAGTGATGCATTCCACGTGGACGGCCTACGTCGGCAGCACCAGTACCTCAGGCTGCGGCGGCGGCACGTGCGGCGCCCCGGTCTTGACAAACACATTCCAATACTATACCGATTGCGGTCGGCACCAGTAGTCCCAGACGAGATCAATGCCACTAGAGGAAAAGCCATGACCAAAAATTACATTTCGATATCCGCGGCCGCTTTGTTAGCCGCCGCGCCCGCTTATGGTTTGACTGCGCCACAGTCGCCCGCTGAGCTTTTACAATCCGCGGACCTTGTAGTCGTGGGAGCGGCCAGCGCCGTTACTCAGGGGGGCGCGACTATCAATTTCGTTTTGAAAGTTGACCGAACCATTAAGGCCAACTTAAGCACGATCTCCAGCATTTCCGTAGCATGGGAAACGCCATCCGCCGGCGTCGCTGAAAACGCCATCGCGTCCACTCAAGCCACTGGCGGAAGCGAAGGCATTTGGTTCCTCCGGCAGTCCGCTTCCGGGTGGACGCTGCTTCCGGTTGTTCAAGGCAACGCGCCATTCTACATGGTCTACTATCCCGTATCCACCGGACCAATCCTCAGTGCATATTCGTATGCCGCCGAAGCGGCCGGGGTGGATAAGTTGGCAGCCGAACTGGGCTCGGCGGTAGAGGCTGCCGGAAGTACGAACAATCCTCTAATTACAGCGTTGCAGTACGGCCTGCTGGACAGCTTGAACTCTACCTACGTCACGCTGGCCTATAACCGCCTGTCCACATCCAACTTGCCCGCGCAGCAGATCGTCGGCCTTAGCGGATTGATCCGATCAGGCAGCGCCTCCGCCTTCAGTACCGCTCTTAAGTCGGCGTCGTCGTTTGCAGCCACTCCCCAGCAAAACAGCATCCTACTTTCAAGCATCCGTGACGTGTTCCGCCCCAGCGACACGGCGACGCTGACTGCTGCCGGCAAAGCAGCGATCGATTCGACGAATGTCGCGCTAAATCTGCGCCAAGCCCTCGGTCACGTTCTCGCATCCGTTCATACCACAGCTACCCTTCCCTACTTGGCGGCGCTACTGAACGACCAGGACGCGACGATTCGAGCCGAAGGCATAGGCGGCATCGGTTCGTTCGCGAATGGTCTGCCCGGCCAGACGCCGGCGAATACTGCAACTCTGGCATACCTCCAATTTCCGGGGAGTGCCCCGTATATGACGCAAGACACCAAGGCGCACTTTGCCTTGGGGACGCAGGCTATTTCCCGCAACGAGGCATACTACTTATCCTTCTGGAACCAGTGGTGGGAAGAAGAGCATGCTACATTAGGATTCTGAAGACAAGAGATCTGCGAACAAGGCCGGTTCTTCCGAGGACCGGCCCAACGCATTTTGTAACGGAGTGTTTTTCATACTTTGATAAAATTTTCTGCTAGGAGGACTTATGAATGTTGTTCGCCCGCTGTACAAACTTGCAGGTTTGGCGTGCCTCATTTCGTTGTTCACGGCATTCTCATACGGCCAAAATCAGATAATCGTTCTACCGCCCATTGATGTTGGTGCGACCGAGCTCGCCCAAGTCAATGTGATGAGTTCGGCAGTCGGCTATGTTGGCTGGACGTATTTGGCTAACTGCGAAGCCACCGTCACGTTTTACGATGCCAGCGGCGCAGTCATTGGCAATTCCACAAAGTTTACCCTGGGGCAAAAACCGCAAGTGTTTTCAGCCCAACTGCCTTACTCTTCCATTGGCGCTACTATCTCCAGGCCCCTGGTAACCGCGCAGATTGCCCTCGCCGCGGAGCCTTACTCCGTGAGCGCTCTTTCGCCGCCGATTCCCCCGTGCACTATATCCTACTCACTGGCCGCCGTCGATTTCACCACCGGCGCCGTTCGCAGTTTTTCAGCCGGCCAAGCGTCCGGCACAGACCAAGTCGCAGTTGGTTCCATCTCCCCCTTGCCTTGCATCTCGAATGCGTATGGATGTGCCCTTTATCTGTATGGGGATCTGCCAAGCCAACTGCTAGTCCTGCCCCCGGTCACGATCGCCCCCAGCGAGACCCTGCGGGTAGCGGTCACCAGCGCGGCGGCCGGCGACAAGCAGAGCGTTGTCGCCTGCAAGGGGACCATCGGGTTCTACGACGTAACCGGCGCGCCAATTGGTGCCCCGGCTGTTTTCGATGTCGGCCAAAAGCAATCGATAAACGCCGCGGAATTGACGTTCGCCACTGCCGGCGGCACTGGATTGAACGGGGTCGCCAGCGCCCAGATTTCGCTTACCGCCCTACCGCTGACGGTGGCATATACGGGGGGGACGTCCCGCCGTGTGTGGTGAACTTCTCCATGGCGACATTCGATACTGCCACCGGCGCGACGCATGCTTCTGTAACCGGACAATCCACGGCTCCGGCCACCAATAATACCCCTGCGAGCACGGTTGGGGGCGCCGGCCGGCGAGGTGTCAACCGAAGGCCGTAGCTGAAAAATGACAAGAGGCGGCCGTTAGCAGCGCCGAAGTGCGATGTTTAGTGGCCGCCTAACACCCAACGGAACCGATTTTCGCGAATGGCCCTACCGCTCTCTTCAAGTTCCGCTCGGGCTGCCTTGTAGTGGCTTTCTGAAACACCGCAGAGTGCGGCCATAGCGCCGTTGTCGAGTGGCAGAACCAGGCGAATCTTACCGTCTGAGATTGTCTCCCCAACCATACCTGCGAGCCTCCAGAGCATCTGTTCAAGCCGGTCGGCCGGAGGCAGCGTCTTCATTTCTATATACCGATAGACCAACTCATGGAGATCCCGAGAGAGCATCGTCGCCAAGCTCCGCCAGATATCGGGCTCCTGTTGCTCTAAGGCACGCAATTGCTCGACGCCAATCCGATATATCTCACTAGACACGACTGCCATGGCAACAAACTCCTGTGACGGACCGCCGTCTTCACTGAAGTAATGGACGAATTGGCCTGGGTCGCGCAGCGATAGTACGACCTCAGATCCCGTGCCAGAGGTCCTGATAAGTTTGATGATGCCGCGGGCGACCAGGAACATGTCAGTCGAGCTGGTCCGCCGGTTTTGCAATATCTCGCCTGGCCCTGCTTGCTCAGTGGTGCGAAGCTTAAAAAGCTGCGACCAATAGGAAATATTGCAGGCTGCGCTAAGTGCATTCGACTGCGCCTGCGAAGCCGAACAGCGAGACCGGCGAACCTGTAAAACGCCCATGGGATACGAAACCGTAGAATTACAGTCTCGAGTGTATAGTAACATGACTACTATTACAGGGAAATATATAACCCCGATTTTCTAAGTGTTTCGTAGCGCTAAACTTCCCACTCGAACATCACTACCGCTTTGCCGAAGCGGATCTCGTCTCCCGGCTTCGAGCTTTGAGCCGCGGGAGGTGCGGTGGACTTCCTGGCTCATGCCGTCGCGGACGATCCAGGTGCCGCATTCGCCGTGCGGGCCGCGCTCGTACCAGCGGTCGTTGAAGAGGCGGTATTCGCCGGTGGCGCGGTCGTATTGGATGTGCGCGTGCTCGCGCGAGACGGAGCGGTTGACCTCGGTGTCGGCTTCGAAAGCCAGATCGTTGCGGCGGAAGAGGCCCTCGGAGCGGTACACATCCACCACGCGGCCGATGTTGGTGCGGGCTTTATCGAGGCGGACCTCCATCGCGTTGGCGTCGCCTTCGCGCACGATGAGCTTGCCAACGGACTTCGTCCCCGCGTCGACGCGCTCCTGCGAGGCGGCCTCCACAAGCAGCCAATCCTCGCCGGGCTTCGGCAGGCCGGCAACCGGTTCCACATCCACGCGGAGATTGTCGGGGAAGCGGCAGCCGCCATCGCGGAGGGCGCTGCGTACTTCCTGTTCGAGGTACTTGCGGAAGAAGCGGCCGGCGAAGACATCGCGGCGGCTCTCTTCGACGCCGCGCATCTCGACGCGCAGCAGATCGTAGGGGAACACCTTCTTGCCGCCGGCGCGGTAGCTCTTCTCGCGTATGCGGTCGAGCACGGCGAGGCGAATCTCCGCCAGTTCCGGCGGCTCGTCTGTCTTCGACGCCACTGCCGAGCGGCGCTTCGAACAGCGTCTTGCCCCATCTTTCCAGAAAATCGCCGACGTTCATTCGTGCTTTCCTCCTAGCGATCAGGCCAAGTTGCGCCGCCGCCTCGATCACTTCCCGCGCGATCGGCGCGGCGGCGCGCGCGCCGTAACCGCCATGTTCCACGAGCACCGCGAACGCCAGGCGCTTTTCGGCGGTTGCGTCGTACGGCGCGAAGCCGGTGAACCAGGCGTGCGGTAGTCCAACGTCGAGCTGCGCCGTGCCGGTCTTGCCCGCGATGGCGATGGCCTCGCCCGTCATCGCGCCGCGTGCGGTGCCTTCCGTCACCACGCGGCGCATGGCGCCCGCGATGAAAGCCGCCTGCGAAGGCGGAAGCACTTCCACCGCCGCATCGGTGCGCGTATTGCTCGCGTCGGTCACCCAGCGGCCTTCGCGGCATGCGTCCGCCCGCCGCGATGGCCGCGGCCACGCGCGCCATCTTGAATGGCGAGACCAGCACTTCGCCCTGTCCGTACGCCGCGAACGGCAGCGCGCGGCGCAGACTGACGGGATCGCCGGTGGAGATGCCGAGCTTCGCGGCGGTATCCGCCAGCGCCTTCGCCCCACGTCGTGCACGCCCAACTGCGCGAAGTAGGCGTTGCAGGAGACGGCGATGGCGCGCTCCATGTCGAGGGTGCCGTGCGCGTGGTCGCCGACATCGTCCTTGATGGCGCGGTTCCAGCCGGGGATAACGTCGCCTGCGCGGCCGTCGGGAAGTGCGTGGCAGAGAATGTGCGGTGCTTGAGTTCGGGGTCCAGACTCAGCGCGGCGATGGCGGTCACCAGCTTGAAGGTCGAGCCCGGCGGATACTGGCCGTAGCGGGCGCGGTCGAGCAATTCGTCGCGGCGTCGGCGCGGCGGTGCGGGAGCCCGGCGGATCGGGCGTGGGCGCGCTCACCATCGCGAGCACATCGCCCGTGGCGGCATCCATCACCACCACCGCGCCGTTGCGGTTGCCGGTGGCTCGCAGGTGGTCTTCGAGGATTTGTTGCGCGCGGGCTTGCAGACGGATATCGAGGGTCAGGTGCACGTTGCGGTCGCGCGCCAGAACGCGCGCGATATCGGGATTGCCGGGCTGATGGCGATAGCGCACCAGCGGCGCCAGCTCGGCGAACTCGTAGCCTTGCAGTTGTGAGTTGGAATCGTGCTCCACCAGCGACGCGTTGGTGGCGTGGAAGTTCTCGCCGGTGCGCAGATCGCCCACGACGTGCGTCGGCCGCGCGGCCAAACGGATAGTGGCGGGTATCGAAGCGTGAGCAGCATTGGTCGAGCGAGATGCCGAGGGCTTCGTAGTCCGCGCGATGCTTCTCGAGTTCCGCCCAATTGCTGGTGGCGACTGGCAGGCCGTTGCGGTCGTAAATGGTGCCGCGCGGAATTTCGCGCGCAATCGAATTCAGGCGCGGATTGCGCTGCGGGCGCTTGACGCCGTCCTCTTCGAAGGAGTGCGCCTCGCGCGCGAGGTAGTCCGCGATCGTGGAGCACCTGGTAGCGCGCCGCGATCGCAACCAGAAACACGCCCGCGCAGGCCATGGCCGCTTTCAGGGAGCGCGTGGGAGCGCGCAGCAACTCGTGCGGTCCTTCGTCGCGAGGGTCTGCGGAGATGGAGAGCCAGCAGCGCGAAGATAGGAAGTTGGCGAGCATCGCCGTGTTGCCCGAGCTGAGAAACGGCGAGACCACGCCGGAAAGCGGCAGCGCGCCGAGCACGCCCGAACTGATCAGCAGCATCTCGTAGGCGATCAGGCACGCGAGGCCCAGGCCGAGAAAGAAGCCGTAGTGGGTGCGGCGCGCAGCGCCGCGCGCAGCGCGCGCGAAACCAGGAACGCGAAGAGCAGGAAGACGGAGCACACGCCGACGAAGCCCCACTCTTCGCCGATGGCCGGCAGCACGAGGTCGGTGTTGCCAGCCGGGATCATCGCGGGATCGCCCCAGCCGGGCCCGAGCCGAGCGGGCCGCCGGTCGAGAGCGCCCACAGGCCGTGCGCCAGTTGATCGCCGCCGTGGACGTCGTTGTCCCAAGGCGCGAGCCACATGTCGATGCGCTCGACTACCGTGTGCGGCTGGCCGATGCGATAGCCGATCGCGACCGAAGCCACCATCAGCGCGAGGCCCGCCAGCGCGAGACCGGCCGTCCGCGCGCCACGGCGAACATCGCAAGGAACACGAAGAACGTCACCAGCGCCGGGCCGAGATCCTTCAGCACGAAGAACATGCCCGAGCGCCAGCGCCAGTGCGCACAGCACGGGAATGCACATGTTCCAGGCGCGGCAAGCCGATGCGGCCGAAGAATTTCGGCAGCAGGCGCTTTTCGCGCAGATCGCGCAGCCGTTCCCAGTTGCGCGTGAAGTAGCCGGCGAGAAAGAGCACCAGCAGGATCTTGATGGCTTCCACCGGCTGGAACGGGCCGAGGTTCACTTTGGCGTCGTTGCCCGCGGGGCCGCGTCCGAATTTCATGCAGCAGAGCCGAAGAGCGCCAGGGCGGCGAACAGCGGCGTGTAGCACCAATCGGAGAGGCGGCGGTAATCGAAGAGGCGCAACGCCGGCAGCGCCAGCAGCAGGCATCCGGCAAACACGCCGATGGCGAACTTGTGAAACTCGAGCGTGTCGCGCAAGGGATCGCGCATGCTCACCATGAGCACGAACCCGATGCCGGTGAGCAGTTGCAGCGCGGGAAGAAACGAGCGATCGCCGCGGAACTTCGCCGCTTTCCACGCCAGCGCGGCCAGATAGAAGCCCGCGAAATAGAGCGCCGCCCACTCGAAGAATTCGCGGCGGAACTCGGCGGGACGTACGTACCGAAATCAGGGGTTTCAATTTCGTGAGCGGAAGCAGAGCGAATCGGCGAACGTCCGGCTGAGCGCGAAGACGTTTGCGTACGGCGTCCCAACGTGGGTCGCTTTCGATTTCGTCCGCGGTCACGCGCAATCCCGCGAGCGCGCCGACGTTACGGACAGGGCGGACGCGTTCTAAATAGTCGAACGTCTTCTGCGCGACCAACTCGCGCTCCTCGCGATTGGGGAACGGTTCGAGCAGGGGGAGCAATCGATCGGCGCTCTCAACGGTATTCAGATTGACCAGTCGTTCCGCCCCTTCCATTTGGAGTGATTTCGCCGCATAGACGGAAGCCAGACCTCCCGCGACGAACAACGACGCGGCCACGAGCCAAAGCCATTGGCCCCGCGGCGCCGGGCTGGGCTCGCGCATGGAGATCAGGGCTGGAGCAGCGCCCGCCCAGCTTCGCGTTACTGCCATCGCCGGCTCCTGTGCGCGTTGCTCTTTTGCGTGTACGTTCTTTTCGCCCCGGGCTGATGGATCCGCGTCAGCTCGTTCAAGTGTTCATTGGCTCTATCGAATCCCGGAATCCGCCGGTAGAGGACACGCGCCTCTTGCGCCGCGTTCCAGGCCTCATGCGGGTTTGAAGATGTGAGTTGTTGCGCGCGAATGCGGAAAGCATCCGCCTCTTCTTCGATTTCGCGCGGCCCGAACTTCGCGCCGAGCTTCTCGGCAGCCGCGAACTCGGCGCGCGCCTTGGCAAGATCGGGCATGGAGTAGACGTAGACGCGCGCCATGGCGAGATGGGCATCGGCGCTTTGCGGCATGCGGCGCTCGGCTTCATCGAAGTCGCGGCGAGCCTCCACCCTTGTGGCAGCGGCTTCTTTGTCGCTATACAGGCCGACGCTCAACTGTTCCAGGGCCGCATATCCCTTCGCCAGCGCAAGCTTGCCCAGCGTTTCATCGTCCACGCGGCCTTGATCCACAGCGTCTTGCAAGCGGATTTCCGCCATGCGCCAATCGAAATGGCGCAAGGCTGGATCGGAGCCGGAGCGATAGGCGCCGAAAATCTGGTCGGCTTCCGCGACGTGCTTCTCCAGCCAGTCGATACGCGGTGGCGAATCGGGCTTGTTGGTTGTTACGGAGGGCCTCTCAGACGGCGTCCCTTTGAACGATGCCTTCGTTATTTGCTCCCGTTTCCTCGCCGCGCCTTCCGTGGCCGTTTGCTTCGCGTGCAAGGTCTGCCAACTCTGCCACGCGAATGCCGTGCCGATCCACAACGCCATTCCGGCCGCGAACCATCCGAACGCGCCGACCAGCTTCCATCGCCGCCCCGCGCGTTTCACAGTATGAGTGGCGCGGCGCAGGACATCGCACGCCGCTTCGATGGTGGCGTTCGGATTCCAACCGCGGCGCTCCATTTCCGCTAGCGTCGGCCTGTGTCCCAGGAACGCTTGCAGATCGATCATGAACTCGGCCGCGGAGCGGTAGCGCCGCGCTTCGTTGCGCGCCAGACCTTTCGAAACAATCAGCCGCAGCGGCTTCGGCACGTTACCCGGCAGCGCGCGCGGCGGGCGCTTAGAGCGAATCAGCGCTTCCAGTTTGCGCGTGTCGTCCGCCTGATAGAGCGGCGCGCCAGCCAGCATTTCATAGAGCGTGGCGGCTACTGCCCATAGGTCCGATTGCTGATCTACCTCGCTCCTCTGTAAGCGCTCCGGCGAACAATAACCGGGGCTGCCAAAGTTATGAGCCGTGGCATCGTGATCGGCGCGCAGCGTTTTGGCGATGCCGAAATCAAGCAGGCGCACGGTGTCGTTCGCCCCAATATGAATATTCGACGGCTTGATATCGCCGTGCACTACTGTGGACTGCCAAGAATGAAACTTCGCAAGCTGCTCGCAGATCTCAAGCGCGATCACGGCCGCGCGATTGGGGTCGATGGACCGCTCCGCCTGCAGCACTTCAGCGAGGTTGCGCCCCTCCACGTACTGCATGGCGACAAAGAAGTAGCCTTCGACATCGCCGAAATCGTAGATCTCGACCACGCGTGGGTCGAGGGCGTGCATTTCGCGCTGAATGGCGGCGCCGCGCCGCTCGGCCTCGAGCACCAGCTTCGTCACGGAATCGCCGCTCGATTTCACAAGCTTCAGCGCGGTCTTGCGGTTCTCCACCGTGTCGATAGCCAGATAGACGTCGGTCATGCTGCGCCCGAGGCGGCGCACGATTTCGTAGCGGCCAATCCGCGCGGGAGCCGCCGTCATCCGAGTACCCTCATCGCCATCCAAATGAGCATGCCGATCAGCAGGCCGTATATCAGGAACGCCGCGCGTCCGGTGAAGGCGCGGCGCGGCACGCGGATGCGCGTGGTTCCGATGCGCGGGCGCGTTGCGCCGGAGCGCCCGCGAAACTCCGGGCCGGCGACAAAAACAGCCGTGATGTTGTCGCGGCCTCCAGCCTGGTTGGCGGCTTCTACCAGTTCGTTCGCCACGCGGGCAGCGTCGCCATCGTAGCGCTCCACCATTTCGCGTACAGCGCGATGCGCTCAGATGGTCGGTGAGCCCGTCGCTGCAAATCAGAATCGCCGCGTCACGGTGGAAGCGGCACTGGCGGACTTCGATGAAGCCCTCGTCACCGGGAGCGCGCGAAGCGGTTCCTACATCGCGGAAGACTTCGTTGCGGCGCGGATGCCGCATGGCCTCTTGTTCGGTGAGCTCTCCGGCGTCTTCATCCTGGCCCACCGGCGAGTGATCGGAAGTCATTTTGCGGATGGCGCCGTTCCAAATCAGATACAGGCGAGAATCGCCTACATGGCCGATGGTGATCTGGCCGTCTTCCACCATCGCGAGCGTCAGCACGCAGGCCATGCCGCTTGAGTTTGACATCGTGCGCGGCGACCTCGAAGATGCGGTTATTGGCGGCGGCGATAGCAGCGCGGACGCGCTGCTCGGGCGGCGTGGAGAAGAACCGGCGACAAGATCCGGGACGGACGCACGTCGCCAGCGGCGCAATCAGGAGTTCGCGGATGGTTTCGACCGCGGTTTGCGCCGCAAGCTCTCCCGCAGCGTGGCCGCCCACGCCATCCACCACCAGGAACACGCCGCGCTCGGTATCGATCCAATAGCGGTCTTCGTTGTGGTCGCGCAGCAGTCCGGTATCGGTGGCAGCGGCAGAACGAATCGGTCCAGAGATGCGCTAGCGGCCGGACATGCGATACCACAAACAAAGCTACAAAGGCCAGAAACGCGATCGCAAATGGCGTGTGCAGTTGTATACAGTTCGGTCATTTGCGCGCCTCGAAGGCCAGCTTCACTGCTTCCGCGATGCCGATTTCCGCGCGATCGGGAAGCTTCTCCTCGACCCCGCGCGAGAGCCGCCGGCCATTCAGCCAAGTGCCGTTGCGGCTGTTGTCGAGCAGAACGAAGCCGCCGCTGGAGGGGTCGCGCCGCAACTTCGCGTGCTCGCGCGAGACCTCGTCGCTCGCGTAGAGCGGCAGATCGACCCACAGGTCCTCGCCGCCGCGGCCTATGCTGATCTCGTTTTGCGTCACGAAATAGGTCTGCTGGACCGGAATCGTCCTTGTAACGGATTTCGGCAAAGACCTTACCGGCGTTCAGGCGCGTGCTGCGCCGGTCGCGCACTACGGTCTCCGCTGGAACGGAGGGCTCGCGTTCGATCAGCGTGGTCTTCGCGCCACGATAGCCGGGCTGCGGCGACATCGTTCAGCTCCGAGTGAATCTCCACGTCGCCCGGGCGGCACGGAACCTTCGGTATCGGGGAAAACTCGATCCACCAATCGTTCTGGCGCGATGCGGAACTCCTTGCGCGGCGCGCCGCGCCGCAGCAGCGTCTTGCCCGATTTGTTCGCGTTCCATTCCGCCATGCGCGCGTTGAGAGCGCGTTGCGCGTCTTCCTTGATGAGATCCTGCACGCTCGAAAGCCGCGCGATAATCTTCGGGATGAAGATAGACGCTGAAGAGACAGGGCAACAGGATGCTGTAAGCCATCTCCAGCCGCCCGCTTTCCATGTTACGAATCAGTTCGTCAACAATTGTCTGTCCGCCGATCCGCGTGGGGGGTAGCTTCGATCCGGTTTGCGCCATGCCGGTACTTACACTCCTTGCGAGCAGGTACAGCAAAGAGCGGCGGGTACTCGCTTTGCTTCCCGCCGAATGGACGCGTTACTCAATTTTAGACCGGATTCGAGAGCGTACCGTTTCCTACTGAATGGAATCACACATTAAAAGTTAGTTATGGAACGGACCCTTCCTTTCTAGCGGTGCGAGGATGGAAATTCCGGGAGGCCGGGTCGATGAACAAACGAACTCTAGTCCTTCCCGGCGCTCCAGGCGCCCCGTTGCCTCAGACCCTCCCGGCCACATTGTAGTTCGGTGCTTTGCGGAGTTTGATATAAGTCAATGATTCAATTGAACGATTGTGCTGTGACTGGGTTTTTAGAGAGGGCCAATTCCCAGTGATCAGCGCGGAACGGATGCCGGGCAGCTATCGTTATTCATCCGGCCGCTCCGTAACCGGCTTGTCGCCACGACCCGGCAGCCTGGCCTTCCGGCCGCCGATAGCTTCTCCTTCGAACAGAGCCTCCGCGCTCGGGTACGCATAAATGGTTGGGGCGTGATTTTGCATCAGACCACCGGTATCCGCGGTTGGCCCGTAATTACTGTATTCCTCCCGGCCGAGCATGCGCAGCAACGCAAGTTGCTGCCCACGGTGGTGAGCGGTGTGGGTCATACGGCGAGTCATCACCCAGGACCGCGATCGCCGTACGTCGAAAAATGTCGTTTCGCCTTCCCACCACTCTTCACTCTTGCTCCGCAGCGCGGCGAGACGCCTTCCACTGTCTTCCTCGTACCGCCGCATGAACTGCAGCCGGACTTCTTCTTTCGGCAGCGGCGGCGCGCCGACATCAATATCGAGCATGGTTCGAAACCAGATATCCTCACTGACACATTGATGCACCATATGCTCATGGAGACTACGGCCGCGCGTATCGGTTGCGTTGGGTCGCACCGGGAGGTCGTTATCCGTGAACATGCTCCACGCGCCGATCACTTTGATGCGCTCGGTTTCATAGGTGTCGATCAGAAAGTCATATCTCATAACGGATGGTCCCTCAGGCTGAAGATGCGCATCAACGCACGGAGATCAAGCTTGTGCTTCCTCTAATGCCGCGTATTGGCAGTCTTCCTGAAACGGCTTGACCCGCTTGGACAGCCGGCTGAAAAAACGAACTCCAGCTTCCGCAGCCCTCCAGGCACCCTTGCTACGTGTCATGCTGCTGGCCACATTATACTTTGGCACCTTGCGGGAATTTGCGTAAGTGGATGATTTGATTGAGCAATTGTTTTGTGACTGGGTTTTTGGAGGGGGGACATTTGCTGGGTAGGCGCCGCCATCAACCAGGCATCTGTCGCATCATCCTATCGTGGTGGGCATCATCTTGTTGCGTGCGATGCGCGAATTGCAAGCGATGCATGAGCGCCGGTCTTTTGATGTCCATGTGGTCTTAATTGCCATCAGCGGCCAAGACTTAATCCGGCAATATGGACACGTTGGCAGACTAGCCAAAGCCTGCGAAATGTTCTCTGTCACGACACGCAAGAACCGAACGCTGCCGCCGGCGTGCACATTCAGAACTAGAAAGGCTATCGGCGCCACCAGGCTCATATACTTGCGAACAATTCGTTTCATGGGGGCAGTTTATCATCGGCAGTTTAAATACCTTATGAGTTCGTGTGCTGCAAAGTATATTAACGAACCGCATATCGCCGCTTCTCAGTGTGGCCCCAAATCTTAAGTCCAAACAGTTCTCCTAGGGAAGGTTGCTTATTGGTTCGGGCAGAAGAGTTTGGTAACCAGCTTGCAACACCTTACAGCGGAGGATAGAAATGCTGCACTGGTCCTTAGTTTTCCTTGTGATCGCGATTATCGCGGCGATTTTGGGATTTGGTGGAATTGCGGGAACAGCCGTAGGCATCGCCAAGATTCTCTTCTTTGTTTTCCTGGTGATCTGGCTGATCGCATTTATCGCCGGCCGCCGCGCAGTATGACGGATGCCAAAATTGGCACTCGTCTTTTCCTAAACATAAGAGCGAACAGGGCGACGGAGAGGAAGTAGTACCTTTTCGTCAGCCCTGTTCGCTTCTGTTTTTAACCCTCCTCAAAGAAATTTCCATTTTTTGTTAATTTACGTCCAAAACTTCCTTGTGACGATGTAAAATCGGCCAATGCGCCGACTTTTACCCGTTCTTCTAATGGTAGTGCCGCTAATTCTGCTCGCCCGCGAGCCGCAAGATCCTCCTCAAAAGAAGGGACCGCCGGCTCCGAAGAATCTGAAAGTGCTGCCGCCAGATACCAATATTCGCGCGACGATGATGGCATATGCCGGGGCGTTGGGACAACAATGTCTGTTCTGTCATGCAACAGGCGCTAACGGCGGCCCGGATTTCGCAAGCGATGAGAACCCCAAGAAAATCACCGCCCGGCACATGATTCAGATGGTGAATGAGATCAATGCCAAGTTCCCGGATGGGAAGGTACACGTTTCCTGCTACACCTGCCACCGCGGCGCGCCAATGCCGTTGACGGCGCCGCCCCCTCCGCAGTGAGGTATTCACGGTTATATCGGTAAATCTTGCGGCCTGCGTGTGGAGGAGCCAGAGCGCAGGCCGGGAGACCTGCGCTTCCAGATGTTTGTAGAAAAGGGACCGTTGTTTCTCTTATCGGCCGTTTTCCTCTCAACTTTTTAATCACCCTCGCCGATATACTCCAGCAGGAACTGGAGCAGCCTTAATTTCATGATTCGCGTGACGCGGCTCAATTCGTCGCCTCTCATTCTGAATTCCGATCTGATCGAACACATCGAAACTACGCCGGATACCGTGATCACTCTGACCACCGGCCAGAGTTTGCGCGTGCGCGAATCGGCGGAAGAAGTCGTTCAGCGAATTGTGGAATTTCGCCGCAGTATTTATGCGCCAGACCGCTTTCCAGCTCCGTTTCCAAAATCCGCTTAACCGAACCCATGGCCACCCCAACCGCAACCAACAAGAAAGCTTCTAAGCCCGCGAGCGCGAAGCTGGACTTCGCGACAGTGGCCGGAATCCTGATCGCGCTGGCGGGAATCGTCGGTGGATTGATTCTAGAGAAGGGCGACATCGCCGATATTGCGCAAAGCACAGCGGCGTTGATCGTTCTGGGGGGGACATGCGGCGCGGTGCTGGTAACCACGCCCATGCCTGTGGCATTGCGGGCTCTTCGGTCGCTGCGCGCCATTTTCTTCGAAGAGAGGGGCGGGGCCGCCGAGATTGTGGCGAAGCTGATCTATTTTTCCGGCGAAGCGCGCAAGAACGGAATCGTCAGCCTGGAGCAAGCGGCCGCCGCCATTTCCGATCCGTTTCTGCGCAAGGCGATGTCGCTGGCAGTAGACGGCGCCGATTTGCAGGATCTGCGCCGCATGATGGAGGTCGATATCGGCATAATGGAGCAGAATGGCGAAGCCGAAGCCCGGGTTTGGGAGGCGGCGGGCGGTTACGCGCCCACGATCGGCATCATCGGCGCGGTTCTGGGGCTCATCCAGGTAATGAAGCACCTCGAAGACATTCGCGAAGTAGGACACGGCATCGCGGTGGCATTCGTGGCTACAGTTTACGGAGTAGGATCGGCCAACCTCTTTTTCCTTCCAATAGCGGCCAAATTGCGAGCGCGCCTGCGCGACGCGATGCTGGTTCGCGAGATGGTCCTCGAAGGCGTCTCCGGCATTGCTCAAGGGATGAATCCCACATTGATTCGCATCAAGCTTGAATCGTTCGTACCGCCGGTGGTGGAGCCCAAAAAGGCGAAGGCCGCGACGGCCAATGCGTCCGCCGCCGCATCCAATAGGTCCCAAGAGGCCGCGTGAGGCGTCTCCCAACGCATCGACACGAAAATCACGAGCGCTGGTTGGTTTCCTACGCGGATTTCATCACGCTGCTGTTCGCCTTCTTTGTCGTGATGTTCGCATCGTCGCAGGGAAATAAGGCGAGCGAGGTATCGGCCTCGGTTCGCTCGGCATTGGAGGAAGGAAAGTTCAGCGCCGCCATTTCCACGGCTTTAGGTCGCGGCAAACATGAAGCGAACAAGGCGGCTGTGAACCCGGATCCGCATCTGACGCATGAGACGGCGCCGCCCGCAACTCCCACGCCTCCCGCGTCCTCGCCGAAGGCCGATCTAGCGAAATCTCTCGCGAAGCTGCAGAGCAGTCTGTCGAGCGAGCTGAATAGCGGAAAAGTGCAGGTGCGACTGGACGACCGCGGCCTCACCATCAGCCTGCGCGAAGCCGCATTTTTCGCCTCGGGAGATGCCGCGGTGCAGTCATCAAGCCTGCCTACGCTGGAGAAAATTGCTTCGGTGGTGGCCGATCTGCCGAATTCCATGCGTCTCGAAGGCCACACCGATGCGCGCCCGATTCACAACTCGCGCTATCGCAGCAATTGGGATCTCTCAACGGCGCGCGCCATCGCCATGTTGGAGTTATTGCAGGGCCGGTTCCATATCTCGAGCGACCGCATGGCGGTGGCGGGATACGCGGAGAACGCGCCCGCCGATACCAACGATACCGAGGAGGGACGCGCGCACAACCGGCGCGTAGATCTGGTGGTGCTCTCGGCGCAAGGCATGAAATCGGAACCGCTGGCGACGCCGGCGAAGTAGCTCGCGTGCGTTCACCGTGGCCTATCGAAATCGACCGCGTCCGTGTTGCCGCCGCACACCAATACGCCGACGCGCTCGCCCGGCTTCGGAACATAGCGCTTCGATAGCAGCGCGGAAAAGGCCGCCGCTCCACCGGGTTCGGCGGCAATTCGCAGCGACCGCCAGAGGATACGCTGTGATTCGCCGATGGCTTCATCCGAAACTAGGGCGACGGAATCCACGTAGCGGTGCGCTATGGGGAACATCAACTCGCCGACGCGTTTTGGCGCCAGCGAATCGGCAGCGATTCCGCCGGCTTCGGAATCGACAGGCTTGCCGGCGCGCAAGGCGTTCCACAATGTGGGCGCCGCTTCCGGTTCGACGCCAACGATCTTGACGCGGCCGGCATACCAGGCGGCGATGCCGCCGATTAATCCGCCGCCGCCCACGGCCACGAGCACGGTGTCGAGGTCGGGCGCCTGCTCTTCGAACTCCATCCCGACAGTTCCCTGGCCGAGCAGCGTCTCCGGCTGATCGTAGGCATGCACGGGGAGCGCGGCCGGATTCGGCGATCCACTGTTCGCTCGCCTCCAGGGCGTCGGCATAGCGGTCGCCGGTGATGACGAGGTCGGCGCCATAACCACGAATGCGCGCAATTTTCGTAGGCGAAGAGACGGTGGGAACGAAGATGCGCGCGGGCTTTGATAGCCGACTTGCGACGCGTAAGCCGTAGCGACGCCGTGATTCCCGCCCGATGCCGCGGCGACGCCTACCGGCGGGACTTCACGCATCAGAAGATTGGTGAATGCGCCGCGCGGCTTGAACGATCCGGTGTGCTGCAGCAGTTCAAGCTTCAGCCAGAGCCGCGCGCATTGTAGACCGAAATCAGCGGCATCGACCTCGATCACGGGGGTGCGCCGAATGTGCGGCCGGATCAGCTTTTCGGCTTGGCGAATGCCGCTGGCGTCGATGGTCATTCAGCCATTGTATGAGAACCGGTGGCTGTCACTCTCGTCAACTGCGCGCGCCTGTCCGCTCTCCGCTCGGCTGAATCGCCATAGGACTAAGACTTGGCGGACGCGACTTGATATCCTGATTTTTGATCGACTGCCTTATATCGTGTGGAGGCAGGCGCGGAAAGGGACGACCCATGGCGATCAGCCGCAGACGAATTTTCGAGAACATGGCCTTGGCCGGAATGGCGGCGACCGCCGCGCAAGCTGCGCAGGAAAAGCGCGGCCGGGACAACGACGAACACGGCGGCGGGCAGTTGCCGAACTTCAAGTATGATCTGGAATCGCAGACGCATTGGACCGGCGAGGGCGGCTCAGCCAAGGAGGCGACAGTCGCAGAGTTTCCGATTTCGCAGAGCATAGCGGGCGTCTCGATGCGGCTCAAGCCCGGCGCCATGCGCGAGTTGCACTGGCATTCGCTGGCCGCGGAGTGGGCCTACATGCTGGCCGGGCGCTGCCGGGTCACCGTGATAAATCCCGAAGGACAATCCGAGGTCGCGGATTTCGAAGTGGGTGACACCTGGTATTTCCCGCGAGGGCACGGCCACTCTTTGCAGGGATTGGGTCCCGGAGAATGCCACTTTTTGCTGGGCTTCGACAACGGGCATTTTTCGGAATTCGGCACATTCAGCGTGACGGACTGGATTGCTAGCACGCCGCCCAATATCGTGGCGCGGAATCTGAATCTCTCAGCGGCGGAAGTGGCAAAACTCCCGCGCAAAGAGGTATACATCGGCACGGGGCGGGTCCCACCGGCCACGCCGCCTGCATTCCGCAACGGCGATTTGCAGCCGGCGCAGTTCTCGCACAAGTATCGGCTGCTCGACCAACCTCCGGTGAAGTTCGACGGGGGGATGGAGCGTGTAGTATCGTCGCGCGAGTTTCCCATTCAGACCACGCTGACGGCGGCGCGGCTCGATCTCGAACCGGGCGCGTTGCGCGAAATGCACTGGCACCCGCACGCCGACGAATGGCAATACTACATTCGCGGGCGCGCGCGGGTCGGCGTCTTCGGATCGCATGGCCGTGCGCGTACAGAGGAGTTCGGCCCGGGTAACGTCGCGTTCATTCCGCAGGGGCAGGGGCATTACGTCGAATCGGTGGGGCCGGAACCGGTGGAGGTTTTGATTCTGTTCAACAGCGGCGTGTACCAGGAGATTTCGCTGGCGAGTTGGTTGGGGGAAACCCTTCGCAACTGCTGGAAGATAATTTCTCCCAGACACCGGCGTTGGTGAGTAAGCTGCCGGTGAAGACACGCGGAATTCAGACGCTAAAAGCAGGCAGTCTCGGGATTTGGTAAACTGAAAATTCCCCGGCCAGGTAGCTCAGCTGGTAGAGCGCAGCCCTGAAAAGGCTGGCGTCGGCGGTTCGATTCCGTCCCTGGCCACCATTTTTTCAGTAGTTTGCAGGACCGCCCACCCTACACCCATCGATTTCGTTTCCAATTCCGTAAATAGGCTCCGGTTTGTCCCTTCAGAGTGACGCGGCGGCGATGGCACACGCGTCGCTGTCGATCTCGCGAATGCACGGCATCGGCCAGGTCGTGAACCGTTGTTCGACGTAATCCATCCCATCAATCCTTCCATCAGCCTGAAAAGAAAAAGAGTCGAAGATTCAACAAAGTGAATCCGTCGGGAACAGACGCCCAACAAAGAGCCTGACAGCTCGCGAAAAAAAGCCCGTGAATCCGTGATCGACAGGCGAGGGGTGCCTATCTTCCTCGCAGAATCGGCGGATTGCAAAATACGAGACCCCTCGCGGCCACTCGATGCGTTTTCGCGCAGGCTGTCAACTTGTAATCAGCGGCAAAAGGAGAGTTATGTCTACGAATGGGCGTGTGATCTGGACCGCTTTGCTGCTCACTGGCTGGCTTGCGTCGGCGCAATCCACCCAGGAAACCGCTGGTCAACGGGCGAATTCGCCGGAGCAGACGAAGCGCCAGGCCGGGAATCTCCTCACGGCCCTCCCGCTGGAATTCGAGTTGAATATCGGTCAAACCGATCCACGCGTCCGATATATCACTCGAGGGGCGGGACTGACGTCGTTCCTCAGCGATACCGAAAACGTGATGGTCCTGTCGCGCCGCGCTCAATCGGCCCAATCCCGAGAACCGCTACCCGCCGAGCAGACCGTCGTCAGACTGAAACTCGACGGCGCCCGGCCGTCGGAGACTTTCGAAGGTCTGGAGAAGTCGCAAGGCATTTCCAATTACTTTATCGGCAACGATCCCTCGAAATGGGTGACCAACGTACCGCGCTTTCGGGAGATTCGAGCCTCCGCGATCTATCCCGGCATCGATTTGGTCTACTACGGAAACGACCGTCAACTGGAATATGACTTCCGTGTCCAGCCCGGCGCCGATCCGAATCAGATTCGGTTACTCTATTCGGGCACAAAGGCCCCAGCAGTGGATGCTAACGGAGATCTCATCCTCGAAACGCCCCTGGGAAGTCTGACACAACGAAAACCGGTTGCCTATCAGGAAATCGGCGGGAAGCGCCGGGAGGTAAAGGCGTCTTATTCCGTTCGCGAGGGAAAGATTCGGTTCACCTTGGGCGCGTGGGACCGGAACCGCGAACTAATCATCGATCCAATCCTCGAGTATTCGACTTATCTCGGCGGCAAGGCCGATGATTTTGGCTACGGCATCGCAGTCGATTCGGCCGGCGAAGCCTTCGTGACCGGGAGTACAGCTAGTTCCGACTTCCCGTTAGCCAACCCATTACAAGCCGTAAATCCTGGACACCCGGCTGCCTTTGTAACTAAGTTCAACTCCACCGGAACTGCTCTGGTCTATTCCACATATATTTACGGCAGCGGTACTGACCAGGGCGCCGCAATTGCCGTGGATAATACCGGGAACGCCTACATCACCGGAAGTACAAGCAGTAACGACTTTCCCACTATGCGGAATTCGGTGCAACCCTCCTACGGCGGCGGAGGAGATGCCTTTATAGCGAAGCTTAGCCCTGCCGGCAACCAGTTGGTTTACTCGAGCTACCTGGGAGGCAAAGGTAACGACGTAGGAACTGCCATTGCGGTTAATGCCGGCCAGGCATATATCACGGGTTATACGCAGTCGAACGACTTCCCTGTTTCATCAGCCGCATTTCAGAGGTCTAACGCAGGAATGACGGACGCCTTTGTCGCGGCTTTCAGTCCCGATGGCACGGGCCTACCCTACTCAACCTATTTGGGCGGCGACAACAACGACCAAGGCACTGCGATTGCGGTGGATTCGGCGGGCGAGGCAGTGGTGACCGGCTTCACTGGCTCGAGTTATAACCCTTCCGGAAAATTCCCGGTCACTCTCGGCGCATATCAAACGGTCTTTTCGGATGGATCGGTAGACGTCTTCATTACGAAGCTAAATGCAATCGGCTCCGCTTTGGTGTTCTCAACCTATCTGGGGGGATATAGCAACGATTATGCCAACGCGATCGCGCTAGATTTGACAGGCGCCATCTACGTTACCGGCTATACGCAATCCTTCAACTTTCCGGTCGCCGGGGGCGGAACTCCTTATGTTGGCGGCAACGAGGTGTTTGTCACGAAGTTGAACTCCGATGGCAGGGGTCTAGCGTACTCCACTCTTCTGCCAGGAGGGGGAAACGACGACGCCTATGGCATTGCCGTGGATTCGACGGGCGCCGCCGTGGTGGCCGGTTATACTAATTCCTCGAATTTTCCCACTACCAATTGCGCTTTTCAGACGACGCCTCACGGAGGCCAGAGTGGGTTCATAACGCAGCTCACGGCGGGGGGACCCGGACTGGCGTATTCGACGTTTCTGGGCGGTAACGGATACGATACGATCCGTGCGATCGCGCTCGATTCCACCGGCGCCGTTTATGTAACAGGCTACACTACATCATCAGACTTTCCCACGACTCCGGGCTCCTTTCAGTCCGATTACCCCAAAAACACTGCTTCTTTTGTCTCGAAGCTGAATCTGAAATGCGCGGGTTCGCCAGCCACGATCACACCCGTGAGGGGGACGCCGCAGAGCACCGCGGTTGGCACGGCTTTCGGTGAGCCTCTGACGGTAACGGTGACCGATTCAGCGGGAAACACGGTTAGCGGCGTTACGGTAACTTTTACGGTCCCAGGATCGGGAGCGTCGGCTCATGTGTTGTCCACCACTGGCGTCACCGACAACAACGGCGCCGCCAGCGTGGTAGCGACAGCGAATGCGATCGCCGGCTCTTACTCTGTTACCGCGAGCGTTTCCGGCGTGAGTACTCCGGCCACATTTCATCTCACTAATACGGCGGGATCGGCGCAAGGCGTCGCCTTTGTCCAGCAGCCTACCGGCACGTCGGCCGGCGCTCCCATCACGCCTTCTGTTTCTGTATCGCTTAAAGATGCCAACAACAACCCCATCGCCGGCGCGCCTGTCACGTTGAGCGTTCAAGGCGGCGCCGCAACTCTGAACGGAACAGTGACACAGAACACCGATGCGACCGGTCTCGCGATCTTCCCCGGTATCAACATCACAAAAGCCGGAACATATCGGTTGCTGGCCAGTAACGGCGGTCTAAGCTCGTTGCCCAGTAGCTCTTTCAACATCACCGCTGGATCGTCAATCTCGATCACGCCCTTTGAGGGAGGCGACCAAAGCACTCCGGCCGGCTCCGCATTTCCGCTCCAACTTCAGGCTCGCCTCCAGGACACATTCCAAAATGGAATTCCAGACGCGTCGGTCACATTCACCGCCCCGGCAGGAGGGGCAACCGTGACCTTCAGTGGCAGTGGCACGGCAACCGTCACCACGGATGCAAACGGCATAGCGACGGCGCCCCGCATGTCTGCAAGCAGCCAGTCCGGCACTTTTCAGGTAACGGCTTTCGCAACCGGCGCTTCAACGCCCGCGGCTTTCACGCTTACGATTACTGGCGGAACCGCCTTCAAATTGGCTTTCGTACAGCAACCATCTAACGCATCCGCCGGGGCGACAATCACTCCCCCGGTTACCGTCCAGTTGGAGGACATTGTCGGCAACCCGGTAAGAACGGGAGGCGTTGCGATTAACTTACAGCTCATACCGGCACAGACCCTGTCCGGAACGCTTTCCAGGACTACCGATGTGAATGGCCTGGCGACGTTCGACAATCTCAGCGTACACCTGGCGGGGCAATATCAACTGTTTTCCGAATCGGCCGGCGTCACGTCGGCATCAAGCAATAGCTTCCGTATCACCGCTAGCGCTCCCGCGAGTGTTCGGGCCACCGGGGGCACGCCCCAAAGCACTGCGATACTCATGGCCTTCGCTCAGCCACTGTTGGCTACTGTAACTGATGGGTCCGGGAACCCGGTCAGCGGCGTAACCGTGAACTTTGCAGCGCCCAAGTCGGGCGCTTCGGCAGCGTTGAGCGCCGCGTCGGCAACAACCGACGCAAGCGGCCACGCTTCAGTGACGGCGACGGCGAACGGAATGGCCGGGAGCTACATGGTAACCGCCTCCACGGCCGGGATTTCCGCCGGATTCTCCCTAACGAATACGGTCGGCGGGGTGAGACAGATTGGCTTTATTCAACAGCCGTCGAACGCGCTCGCGGGGGCGCACATCACCCCAGCGGTCGTCGTGGTGGTGTTGGATGCCGGTGGCAATCCGACCGAAGGGGCTATAGTCGCCGTGAGCCTGCAGGGCGGAACGGCCACGCTCGGTGGAACACTAACCGCTACCGCCGACGGCACGGGTCACGCCACATTCAGCGACTTAAGCGTGAATACCGCCGGAACCTATCAATTGAGAGCCCTTAGCGGGTCTATTCCAACGGTCAGCTCTAACTTCGTAATCAGCCCTTCAACGGCTTCCGCTCTCATTTTCGTGAACGGCGGCGATGGGCAGAGCGCGACCGTGGGACTTCCCTATGGCTCGCCGCTGGCGGCGATCGTTGTGGATGCATACCAAAATCCGCTCGCCGGCCTCGAGGTGACATTCACCGCGCCCGCCAGCGGCGCGAGCGTCACGTTTGTGGGGCCGGCGACGGTGACGACCGATCCCAACGGCATCGCCACATCGCCCGCGATGACTGCGAACTCACAGAGCGGAGCTTTCCAGGTGAGCGCCATGGTTGCGGGCGCCGCTTCGCCGGCTCTCTTCAATCTGACTAACGTTCCCGGCGATTCACACACGCTCGCCTTTGTCCAGCAACCGATCGACGCCTCGGCGGGTGCGACGATCACGCCCGCGGTGACGGTTCGATTGCAAGACAGTTTTGGAAATGCAGCGCCCAACTCCGGAGTACCGATCACGCTACAGCTCCAGGCGCCGATGCAACGTCAGAAGTCATTATCCGGCACTGCGACGCAGCTTACCGACGCCAACGGTGTGGCCACGTTTGCCGATCTGAGGGTGCAGACGGTGGGGACATATCAGTTGCTGGCCGAATCGCCGGGCATCGCGTCGGCCACTAGCGCCACCTTCAACATACGGGCCGGCGCCGCGGCGACGATTCAGGCTACCGCAGGCACGCCGCAGAACGCTGCCATCGCAACGGCATTCCCCGAACCGCTTGTGGCTACGGTTAACGATGGATCCGGCAACCCGGTCAGCGGGGTAACCGTGACTTTCGCAGCGCCCGGGTCGGGCGCTTCGGCCACGTTGAGCCCGTCGGCGGCTGTGACGGATGCCAGTGGTCAGGCCTCGGTCAATGTGGTCGCAAACATCACGGCAGGAAGCTACGTGGTCACCGCCACAGCGTCCGGCGTTTCCGCCAGCGCAAGCTTCGCGCTGACGAATACGGCCGGCGGAGCGAGCCAGATCAGCTTCATCCAGCAGCCAACGAACGCGCCGGCGGGGGCGGCAATTACTCCAGCGGTTGTTGTAAAGCTGTTGGATGGCGGTGGCAATCCCGTCACCGGGGCCGCGGTCACTATGAGTCTTGCAGGGGGAAGGGTGGCATTGGGCGGTACGTTAACTGTCACCACTGGCGCCGGCGGTGAAGCTACGTTTAGCGACTTGAGCATCACGGTCAGCGGAACTTATCAACTGGTGGCAACAAGTAGCAACGCTTCCAATGTCAGCGCCCCCTTCACGATCAGGGCGACAACGGCTTCGGGACTTATTCTGGCTTATTCCGGCGGCGGCCAGACAGCGGCTGCGGGCATGTTATACGGCGCGCCTTTGAAGGCCCTCGTGGAAGACTTGTATCACAATCCGATTGGCGGCGCACAGGTGACCTTCACCGCGCCCACCAGCGGCGCAAGCGTCACATTTACAAGCCTGACGACGGTGGCTACGGATGTCCATGGCATTGCCACATCGAATGCGATGACGGCCAATAGCGTAACTGGAGACTTCCAAGTGAGCGCCACGGTTACAGGCGCCGCTTCACCGGCTCTCTTCAATCTGACTAACCTTCCCGGCGCCTCACACGCGCTCGCTTTTGTACAGCAACCGGCCGACGCCGCAGCGGGCGCGACAATCACGCCCCCGATCGCGGTTCGATTGCAAGACAGTTTTGGAAATGCAGCGGCCGCCCAGGGAGTACCGGTCACGCTACAGCTCCAGGCGCCAATGCAACAGCAGAACGCATTATCCGGCACTAAGACGCGGTTAACCGACGCCAACGGTCTGGCCACGTTTGCCGATCTGAGCGTGCAGGCGGTGGGGACATATCAGTTACTGGCCCAATCGCCGGGCTTCGCATCGGCCGCCAGCACGGCCTTCAACATACGGGCCGGCGCCGCGGCGACGATTCAGGCTACCGGAGGCGCCTCGCAAAACGCCACCATAGCTACGGCGTTCCTCGAACCGCTTGTGGCTACTGTTAGCGATGCGTCCGGCAACCCGGTCAGCGGGGTAACTGTGAACTTCGCAGCGCCGGCGTCGGGCGCCTCTGCCACGTTGAGCGCAGCAACGGCGATAACGGATGCCAGTGGCCACGCCTCAATCACTGCGGTCGCAAACGCCACAGCAGGAAGCTATCTGGTCACCGCCGCGGTGTCCGGCATTTCCAGCAGCGCGAATTTCGGGCTGACGAACATAGCAAGCGGCGCCAGCCAGATGAGCTTTACGTCAACAACCGTCGAACGCGCTCGCCGGGGCGCACATCGCCCCAGCGGTAGTCGTGCGGGTGTCGGATGCCGGGGGCAACCCGACCGCCGGCGCCATGGTCACGGTGAGCCTGCAGGGCGCAACGGCTGTGCTCGGTGGAACACTAACCGCTACTACCGACGCCACTGGCCACGCCACCTTCAGCGACTTAAGCGTGAATACCGCCGGAACCTATCAATTGATGGCCGTTAGCGGGTCTCTTTCCACGGTCAGCTCCAGCTTCGTAATCAGCCCTTCAACGGCTTCGGTCCTCATTTTCGTCAACGGCGGCGATGGGGAGAGCGCGACCGTGGGACTTGCTTATAGCTCGCCGCTGTCGGCGATCGTAGAGGATGCGTATCAAAATCCGCTCGCCGGCCTTGAGGTAACATTCACCCCGCCTTCCAGCGGCGCGAGCGTCTCGTTCGTGGGGTCGACTACAGTTACAAGCGATGCCAACGGCATCGCCACATCGCCCGCGATCACTGCGAACGCACAGAGCGGAGCTTTCCAAGTGAGCGCCATGGTTCCGGGCGCCGCTTCACCGGCGCTCTTCAATCTGACTAACCTTCCCGGCGCCTCACACACGCTCGCCTTTGTGCAGCAACCGGTTGACGCCTCAGCGGGCGCGACGATCACACCCGCGGTGACGGTTCAATTGCAAGACAGTCTTGGAAATGCGACGCCCACCCCGGGAGTACCGGTCACGCTACAACTCCAGGCGCCAATGCGCCAGAAGTCATTATCCGGCACTGCTACACAGCTTACCGACGCTAACGGCCTGGCTACGTTTGCCGATCTGAGGGTGCAGACGGCGGGGCAATATCAGTTGCTGGCCGAATCGCCGAGCGTCGCCTCGGCCACCAGCACGACCTTCAACATACGGGCCGGCGCCCCGGCGACGATTCGGGCTACCGGAGGCGCCCCGCAAGACGCCGCCATAGCTACGGCATTCCCCGAACCGCTTTTGGCTACTGTTAGCGATGCGGCCGGCAACCCGGTCAGCGGGGTAACCGTGAACTTCACAGCGCCCGCGTCGGGCGCCTCGGCCACGTTGAGCCCGTCGTCGGCGATGACGGATGCCAGTGGCCGCGCCTCGGTCACTGCGGTCGCAAACATCACGGCGGGAAGCTACGTCGTTACGGCTACGGCGTCCGGCGTTTCCGCCGGCGCGAGCTTCGCGCTGACGAATGTAGCGAGCGGCGCCAGCCAGATCAGCTTTATCCAACAGCCAACGAACGCGCCGGCGGGCGCGCCAATCACTCCAGCGGTCGTTGTGCGACTGTTGGATGGCGGCGGCAATCCCGTTAGCGGCGCCGCGGTCACCATGAGTCTCGCAGGGGGAACGGCGGCATTGGGCGGGACGTTAACCGTCACCACCGGCGCCGGCGGTGAAGCCACCTTTAGTAATTTGAGTATCACCGTCAGCGGAACTTATCAACTGGTGGCAACAAGCAGCAACGCTTCCAATGTCAGCGCCACCTTCACGATCAGGGCGACAACGGATTCGGGACTTATTCTGGCTTATTCCGGCGGCGGCCAGACAGCGGTCGGGGGCATGGCATACAGCGCGCCTCTGCAGGCGCTCGTGGAGGATTTGTATCACAATCCGATTGGCGGCGCGCAGGTGACCTTCACCGCGCCCACCAGCGGCGCAAGCGTCACGTTTTCAGGACCGGCGACGGTGACTACGGATGCCAACGGCATTGCCACATCGCCCGCGATGACCGCCAACAGCGCAACCGGCGCTTTCCAGGTCACCGCCGCGGTAGCGGGGGTTACATCGCCGGCTCTCTTCACTCTCATGAATACCGGCTTGTCGACGATTCAGCAAGCGTTGCTCAAGTTTATCCAGCAACCCACCGATACGCTGGCTGGGGGGACAATCGCCCCGCCTGTAACAGCACAGTTGGAAGACGCCTCCGGAAACCCGGTGCGGATGGCAGGCGTACCGGTCACTCTGCAGTCCAATGTATTGCTGCAAAGCCTGCATCTGCTCTCTGGAACTGCAACGCAGAACACGGACGCGAATGGCCTGGCTACTTTCCCCGACCTCAGCATCTCGCTGGTGGGAACCTACCAGTTCCTGGCTACCTCCAGCGGAGTAGCTTCGGCCACCAGCCAGACATTCAAAATTTCCACTAGCATCCCCTCATCCATCCAGGCCACTGGCGGAACCCCGCAAAGTGCGATCGTCCAGACAGCTTACGGAGCACCCTTGCAGGCGACCGTCAGCGATGCGTCAGGCAATCCCGTGAGCGGTATACCCGTGGTGTTTTCCGCTCCTACACAGGGGCCGAGCGGTTCCTTTGGCGGACAGGCTTCCGTTACAGCGACTACCGATCCTTCAGGGCACGCGGTAGCCGTGATTACGGCGAACAACGTCGCAGGCTCATTTGGCGTGACCGCTTCGTCGACGGCCGTCACCGGCAGCGCGTTATTCTCACTGACCAATCTACCAGCGGGGAACGGCTCGCTGGCATTCCTCCAGCAGCCGAGCAATGCCGCGGTTGGACAAACCGTCATTCCACCGGTAACGGTGCAGGTGCGGGATGGCTCCGGAAGCCCGGCACAGGCCCCAGGCATTCCGGTGATCCTATCGCTTTCATCCGGATCGGGCGCGCTCTCCGGTACGGCAGTGCAACTCACGGCGGCAAATGGTATCGCAACGTTCAACGATCTCAGCTTCAACCAGGTGGGAACCAAGACTCTCCGCGCCGCCTCTCCCCAGCAGGCGCCGGCGGACAGCCAACCCTTCCAGATTGTGGCGGGCGGGGCGGTGAGTATCGCGGCTTTCAGCGGCTCTCCGCAGGCGGCCATAGTATCGCAGCCGTTCCCGCTGCCGCTGAGGGCGAGGGTGACCGATACAAGCGGTAACAGCATCAGCGGCGTTTCGGTCACATTCGCGGTTCCCGAAGTTTCCGGTGCAGGCGGCGTCTTCACCGGACCAACGACGGTCGCGACGGACGCACTCGGCATCGCTACGGCGCCGCTGCTGACGGCCAACAGCACAGCCGGTAATTTCGTGGTTACCGCCACGGCGGCGGGAGTAGCTTCGCCGGCGGTCTTCGCCCTGACCAATCTGCCGTCTCAATCTGGCGGGGTGATCGCAACCCCCGGTGTCCTCACTTTCGCGAGCGAGATTAATCAACCGGCGCCTTCGGCGCAAACCGTACAGATTTCGGCCAGCAGCACAGTGACATGGCAGGCTGCGTCGTCGGCCTCCTGGTTAACTGCTCTTCCCGCTAGTGGCGCAGGCAACGGGCAGATCACGGTGAGCATCAATCCGGCGGGGCTTTCCGCGGGCGCTTACACCGGCACAATCAGCATGACGGATTCGACCGGTGGAGTAACTCCGATATTCGCGAGCTACAGCGATTACATCGAAGCCGGCCCTGGTGATTACGCCATCCAGTGCTGGTGTTTACTACCGGCAGCGCGTCGGTTACTCCGCCTGCCCAAACATTAACGGCGAACTCCACGTCGCGCACCGTTGCCTATTCCGTTTCGACCCAGGTCAGCACGCCGGCGGGTGGCAACTGGCTACAGGTCTCTCCTACGCAAGGACAGACCACAGGGACTATCGATGTGACCGCTAATCCGGAAGGCCTGAGCAACGGCGTGTATGACGGCGCCGTGATCTTCACCCCCACCGATCAGACGGTGAACTCGGTGGCGGTTCCAGTAACCTTGATCGTCGGATGTGGACAAGGGGGATGCCAGCTTCAGCCGGAGATCGTCGCTGTGGTCAACGGCGCAAGCTTCCAGCCCGGTGGCGCGCCTCGTGCAATTATGACGGTTCTGGGAACTAACCTTTCCGATGCGATCTACGAGGCAACTACCTACCCGCTGCCTACCCAGTTAGGTCCATCGTCGGTGACCGTCAATGGAACGCCCGCGCCGTTGTTCTATGCCAGCCCCACACAGATCAATTTCCAAATGCCGGCCTCTGTGACGGCATCTTTGGCGCAAGTGGTCGTCAACAATGAGGCGACGGCGGGGAACCGTGCCCAGCGTGCATCGCGGCCACAGTTCGCCCCTCTAACGGTAGTGGCTCCAGGATTGTTTGTCGCTGGGGGCAACCGCGCATCCGCCCTCAATGCAGACCTGTCGACACACACGCCAGCGACGCCCATTCCGGCCGGTGGGTACGTGATTCTTTTCATTACGGGCGAGGGTCCGGTTACTCCGCCTTTGCCCGACGGGACGGCGGCGCCAGCGAGTCCTTTGTCGCTTATTAATGCCCCTGTGCAGGTGAGCATCGGCGGCCGAACGGCGCAGGTGACTTTTCAAGGGGTAGCGCCGGGATTTGCCGGACTCGCACAGATCAACGCGATTGTGCCCTCTGGACTGGCTCCCGGCGACCAGCCTGTGTTCGTCTCGGTCGGCGGCGTATCCAGCAATTCAGCCTTGATTACCGTGAAGTAATCACCGGCTCGCACGCCACCTCAAACTTCACTGACCGCGCCAGCGCGCACAACGCATGGGCTTTGCGGTGAACCTCTGCGACGTCGTTCGCGCGCGTGGCGTCCGTGATGGTCATCCGCGGCCGCAACACTACGCGCGTGAATTCGCCGGAGCCATCAGCGTGCTCCGCCACGAAGCCTTCGGATTCGTCGCGGTATTCGGTGACTGTAATTCCCGCGTCGGCGCACAAATGTAGCACCCAAAGCATGTGGCACGCGGAAAGTGCGCCCAACAGGAGTTCCTCGGGGTTATAGCGTGCGGGATCGCCGCGAAAGGCTGGATCGGAAGAGCCTGCGATTGGCGCGCTCTTTCCCGGCGCGCTCAATTCGTGATTGCGGCTGTAAGCGGAATAAGCCGACGTGCCGGAACCCAGGTTGCCGGTCCAGCACGTCGCAACTTTGTAGTGATGTTGCCGGTCACGCATCTCTTCACATCTTAAGATGGAACCAGCGGCACTCCTCCGACCACCACTGGCTCCCCCCACGAGAGCGTGTCATCCTCCGTGCATGCTGGACATGTGCAAGATGAGGACCAACGCTAACTCATTGATATATAGGTATCTATGATGTCTACGCACTAGACAGATGTATACTTCATAGACACCAGGATGTGTTTGGGTTAGACTGTAAACTTCAAACGGAGCACGGGCTTTGGGAACGCCGATGGCACAGCTCGATCAAGGCGGCAATTTCGCCGATATTCTAGCGATCTGCCAACGCATCAATTCGGAGCGCGATCTGGGCGCGCTGCTCGATTTGATCGCGCGCGAAGCGATCAAACTGGTGGCTTGCGATCGCGCCAGCATTTTTCTGCTCGACCGGGAGCGCAATGAATTGTGGTCGAAGGTGGCGCTAGGAAGCGACGAGATCCTCCGCTTCGACGCCTCGAGCGGAATAGCGGGCGCGGCCGTAACCGGCGGTGGCCTCGTGAATGTGCTCGACGCTTATAGCGACCCCCGCTTCTATACCGGCATCGATTCCAAAACCGGCTATCGTACACGCACCGTCCTGGTGGCGCCGCTGCGCAACCAGAGTGGCAAGATCATCGGCGCCTTCGAAGTGCTCAACAAGCACGCGGGAGTATTCAACCGCGGCGACGAGGAGGCCCTGCTGATGCTTGGCTCGCACGCCGCCATTGCCATTGAAACCGCGCAGCTCATCGGCGAATTGCGCCGCAGCCAGGACGAGCTGGTTGCGCAAAACACCCATTTGTGGCGAGAAGTGGAGGGCAAGGTTTCGAGCCATGGGATCATCGGTGCAAGCGCGCGCATGCAGCACGTCGTCCGGCTGATCGAGCGCATCCGCGACAGCCTGGTCAATGTGCTGATTACAGGCGAGAGCGGCACCGGCAAAGAAATGGCGGCGCGCGCCGTACACTTCACCAGCCCGCGCGCTCGCAAGCCGTTTGTGGCGCTGAACTGCGCCGCGCTGCCCGAAACTCTGATCGAGAGCGAACTCTTCGGCATCGAGAAGGGCGTGGCAACCGGTGTGAATCAGCGCATCGGCCAGTTCGAAAAGGCCAGCGGCGGGACGCTCTTCCTCGACGAGATTGGCGATTTGAGCATGACGGCGCAGGCCAAGATCTTGCGGGTGCTGCAAGAGCGGATGGTAGAACGCGTCGGCGGACGCGGCCCAGTGCCGGTGGATGTGCGCCTGCTCGCGGCGACCAATAAGGACTTGGATGTGGAGATCGCCAAGGGGAACTTTCGCGAGGATCTCTATTACCGCATCAAAGTGGTCCACATCCAGATGCCGCCGCTGCGCGAAGTGCGCGAGGACGTTCCCTTGCTGGCGCGTCACTTCTTGAAAGAATATTGCCGCGAGATGGGCCGTGAGGCGATGGAGTTTTCACCCGCGATTCTGCGCAAACTGATGTCATCGCCATGGCCGGGCAATGTGCGGCAGTTGCGCAATGAAGTGATGCGCCTGGCGGCCTGCGCGGAAGGCAATACCATTACGGAGGACGATCTCTTCCAAGACGATTTCGTGGCAGGCTCCGCGCCGCCGCAACCGCCTCCCGGAGTGAAACCGCAATCGCTGAAAAAGGCGATTGCCGACCTGGAGAGGCAGATGATCCAGGAAACGCTGACCTCTACCCGCAATAATCAGCAGCAGACGGCCCGGTTGCTTGGCCTGAGCCGGCAGGGGCTGATTAACAAGTTGAAACGTTATGCGATCACCGCGTAGCGGATAACATTACTTGCGCAGGCTCGACGAATAGCCGCCATCGGTTGACCCGATATACCACCTCACGGTCGCAGGGTGTAATTGCGCCCTCCAGCTACACTACGTACCCTATATTGTCGATGTTTTCGGCTTGGAGTGCGCTCGCGGTTTTGTTCTGTGGCGGCATCGCCATGGCGCAGGCGCCGTCCTATGCTTCGTCCAGCATCGTCAACGCATCGGACTTTTCGGGGGGACCCTTCGCGCCGGGTAGCCTGATCTCGATTTTCGGGACCAATCTCTCATTCAACACCGCCACGCTGAACGCAGACAATACTACCGGGGAGACGCTTCCATTTTCGCTGGGTAATGTCAAGGTGATCATCGATAACGCGGCGGCGCCCCTGCTTTATGTTTCTCCGGCGCAGATCAACGTGATGATTCCGCCCAATGAGATCTCCGGCAACGTTACGCTGCAAGTGGTGCGGCAGAGCGTAGCGGGGCCGGCGGTGACCATCTCCCTGGTCGCCGGCGCTCCCGCGCTGTTCGTCTCAGCCGATCATTCCGCCCTGGCGCAAGATTTTAACAACAACTATGCGGTGGCCACCGCAAGCGCTCCGGCGCAACCTGGAGACCTGATCGTCCTATACGCCACCGGTCTTGGCGGAACCCAACCTCTTCCCGGCATCGGGCAGATACCGCAGTTTGCCGGGTTCGTCAACGGCTTTGCCACAGGCGCGGTGCAAGTGCTATTGAACGGAAAGGCGCTCAATCCCCTCACGGTTCCTTATGCCGGGTTGACGCCGGGGTTTGCCGGCCTGTACCAGATCAACTTCTACCTGCCGGGGGACTGCCCCGCAAATCCGCAAATTCAGATCGCCATGGGCGGACAACTCAGCGCCACGAACGTTACCCTCGCGGTCGCGGCGCCTTCCCAATAACAAACTAGATCCTCGCGATAACTAAAAGAAGCGCTCAATTCTATTGCTCTTAATCGTACAATTATTCGAATCGCGATAGTGGGCGATAAGAAATAACCTTTGCGGTTTGAGTTATTTTTGGGAGCACGATTCCCGCCTGGACGCGCGTTGCGCACAACCCTGGGAAAAATTGGAGGATTGGCATGCAGCGAAGTCTGAATTACACCGCTCAAGCGGCGCTCGCCCTGGCGATGTGCGCCGGGGGCATACGGCTCGCTGGTGCGCAAAGCATCGTACTTTCCCCTACTGGGTACATCACTGCCGGTCTTGGAGGGACCAAGCAGTTCTCAGCGAGCCTTTCCGCCTCGATGGGTTCCGGCACGACGGATATTGCGGTTACCTGGTCGGTTGGCCGTCCCGGGTTGAATACGGGATTGGGAACGATCAGTTCCACCGGGCTTTACACCGCGCCATCCGTCCTGCCCTCGAACACGCAGATACAGATTACTGCGAAATCGGTCTCCACTCCAACGCTGAGCGCGGTGACCTATCTTTACCTCCTGCCCAACGGCCCGACTCTCACCTCGGTCTCGCCGAACCCGCAGCATACTGGCACAACCAAGGTGACGCTTACCGGCAGCGGATATCAATCCGGCGCAGAGATCATATGTAATGGCGTCCAGTACGGATCCACGTTCGTCAGTTCTTCCACGCTGACCACGAGCGTCTACCTGGGACCCAGCGTAACCACTGCGTCCTACTATGTGGCGAATCCTGGTACGAGTCCTAGCAAGACGGTCGTCGTGCCTGTGACGGCAACGGGTAGTTCGGGCGGCGGAACCGGCGGAGGAGGGGGCGGGACGGCGGCGCCGGCGGTGACGCCGGCGTCCGTTACGCTCGCCCTGGGCGCCACGCAGCAGTTCACCGCGTCGAACGTCACCAGTTGGTCCGCGACTTACGGAACTGTGACTGCTACAGGCCTCTACACTGCGCCCTCGGCGATACCCGCGACCGGAACCGACGCAGTCACCGCGACCGGCGCGGGCGGAAAGGGAACCGCAACCGTTACGCTAGTCAGCAACACTTCGCCGACAATACAATCGATCTCGGCCAATCCTTTGCCTCTCGGCGTCTTCTCGGCGACAATCACCGGCGCCGGGTTCACGGCGAAATCGGTGGTTCAACTGGGAGGCCTCACGTTGCCGGTGACGGCAAGTGTGCTTCCGACATCGTTAACCGTAGCCGGCTTTGCCGGAACAGGGGGCTCGCTCAATCTGACAGTAGCCAACGGGTCTGTGACGTCCCAAGCTTTTCCCGTGAATGTCGGCGTTCCCAACCCGCTGGTCTCGCCTTCCGCGTCGCGGCGCTTTCTGGAACAGGCCGCTTTCGGACCTTCGCCCGCCGATGCCGCCCACGTGCAGACCATCGGTTTCCAGGCATGGCTCAACGAGCAGTTTGCCATGCCTGTGGTCTCCAATTACAACCCTCTGCTGAACACCAGCCAGAGCGGTATGCCCGCATATTTCCTGGCGAACGCAGTGACGAATGCGGATCAACTGCGGCAGCGCGTCGCGTTCGCGCTCAGCCAGATTTTCGTCACGTCGATTACCACCGTGATCTGGAATCAGGACATGATTCCGTATCAGCAGATGCTCATCAACGACGCCTTTACCAATTACCGCCAGATCCTCGGCGACGTGACGCTAAGCCCCGCCATGGGCGAGTATCTCAACATGGCGAACAACGCCAAGGCGAATCCGGCGGCCGGCACGGTGGCGAACGAGAACTACGCCCGCGAGGTAATGCAGCTCATGAGCACGGGCGACGTGTTGCTGAACCAGGATGGCACGCTGCAACTCGATGGCTCGGGCAATCCCGTACCCACCTATCTTCAAACCGACGTTACCGAGTTGGCCCGCGTAATGACAGGCTGGACCTACGCGCCGCCGCCCGGTGCGCCGGTTAACTGGGGCGCGTACATCACGGAAAACGGTCCGATGGTATATTATGCGCCGGAGCACGATTACGGTTCAAAGACGCTGTTGGGCGGCCACATCGTCCGCAGCGAATCTCTCACCGGATGTCGACCTATCGCAAGCGCTCGATAACTTGGCCAACCATCCCAACATCGCGCCCTTCATTTCGAAGCAATTGATTCAGCATCTGGTGAAGAGCAATCCATCGCCGGCTTACGTCCAGCGGGTTGCTTCGGCTTTCACATCGAGCAAGGGAGATATGAAGACGGTGATTACCGCCATCCTGCTTGATCAGGAAGCTCGCGCCAACGATGCCGGCGGCAACGATCAGGCAACCGATGGCCATCTGCAGGAACCGGCTCTGATGCTGCCCGGTCTGGTCCGCGCCTTTGGTGGACAGATGACGCCGGCCAATTATTACACCTCGAACATGGCGGATATGGGCCAGGACATCTACAATCCACCCAGCGTCTTCAATTACTATTCGCCGAATTTCACAGTGGGCGGGACGGGCGGGCTCAAGGGAGGAGAGTTCCAGATCGACAACCCGAACAACTCCATCGTGCGCGAGAACCTGGTGGCCACGCTGTTCAATCAATACTCGAATCCGGTGCAGAGCTACGGACCCGGAACCACGATCGACCTTACAGCCTTTCTCCCGCTGGCCGCGAGCCCCGCCACGCTGGTTGCGGCTCTCGATCTTACTCTGACTCACGGCACGATGCCGGCCGCGATGAAACAAATTATCACCACTGCGGTTACGGCGGACAACGCCGGGGCTCTGCACCAAGTGCAGACCGGTGTTTACTTGATCCTGACGTCGAGCTACTACAACGTCTGGCACTAAACCAGAAGAACAAGAGAGGAAAACACAATGTTGATCCGTTCCAGACGGGATTTCATAAAGACTGCGGCCGGCGCGATCGGCTCAATCGGCGCCATTGGCAAGTTCGGCGAGATGAATGCATTGGCCTCCACCACGGCCCCGTATCAGGCGCTGGTCTGCATTTTTCTTGCGGGCGGCAACGATAGCAATAATATGGTGATTCCGATCGTCACAGCGCAACAGAGCTACGGGCTCTACGCCCAGGGACGGCAGGGCTTGGCGATCGCGCAGGGCTCGCTGCTGCCGATCAAGAACGGCAGCGAAACCTACGGCCTGCATCCAAACATGCCGGAGATTCAAGCCCTTTATAATAACGGCAACGCAGCCATTCTGACCAACGTCGGAATGCTGGTTCAGCCCACTACGCCGGCGATTTTCCAAAGCAATAACCTGGCGAAGCTGCCCTCGCAACTCTTTTCCCATTCCGACCAAGTCAGTCAGTGGCAGGCGGCAATTCCCAACGGTACGGCGAGTACGGGCTGGGGCGGCCGCGTAGAGGACAATTTGCTGGCGCAGTACAACAGCGGCTCCCAGTTCTCGCCGGTCACATCGACTTCCGGTTGCGGTCTGTTTTGCACCGGCCAGCAGACTTTCGCCGCCACCGTTCCGGTGGGCGGCGCCTCGCTGTTGCTTGGGGCGACGACGCCCTCCCGTCTGACGGCGGTACAACAGTTGATGAGCTTCGACAATGGGTTGAAGCTGGTCCAGGCTGCGAATGCGACCTTCAACCGTGGCGTGGGCTTCTCGCAGGCGTTGAACGCGGCGCTAACCACGGCCAGCATAAAAACGGCGTTCCCGAACACGATGTTGGGAGCGCAACTACAGACGGTGGCAAAGGTGATGAGCGTTCGCGGCGTGCTTGGCATAGGGCGGCAGATCTTCTTCTGCCAACTCGGTGGATTCGATACGCACGGCGCGCAAGCTTCGCAGCAGGATCCGCTGCTGCAGCAACTCAGCCAGGCGATCGGCCAGTTCTATCTGGCGCTGCAGGAAGTGGGCACGGATAAGAACACAGTCACTTTCACAGCCTCCGAATTCGGGCGCACGCTGCAGCCCAACGGCAACGCGGGCACGGACCACGCGTGGGGCTCGCACCACCTCATCGTCGCAAGCAACGCCGCGGCCGGAGGCCCGCTCTACGGTGGCCAACTCTACGGCCAGTTCCCATCGCTCGCGCTCGGCGGCGCGAACGACGCCAACACGCGGGGGACCATGGTGCCCACGACCTCGGTGGATCAGTACTCGGCGACAATGGCGCAGTGGTTCGGCGTCAGCACTGCCAACATCGCGTCGATCTTCCCATATGTATCGAATTTCCCAACGGCGAATTTGGGATTCTTGAATATGAGCTGAGGCGGCTACTCCACAGGCTTGGAGGGTTGCGGAGCGTGCAGGAATCGCTTGATGAAGTTCGTGTCGAAGCGCCCCGCCTGAAAATCCTCATCGGCCAGAATGCGCTGGTGCAGCGGAATGGAAGTATAGATTCCTTCCACGATGAACATCCCCAGCGCGCGCTGCATGCGGCGGATGGCTTCGCCGCGGTCGCTCCCGTAAGTGATCAACTTCGCCACCAGCGAATCGTAGAACGGCGGGATCACGCAATCGGTGTATGCCCATGTGTCCACGCGCACGCCAATGCCGCCGGGCACATGGAATCCCGTAATGCGTCCAGGTGACGGTACAAATGTCTCCGGGTTTTCGGCGTTGATGCGACATTCGATCGCGTGGCCGCGCAGTTCGATCGGGCCGGGCAGCACCTCTTTCAACGGCTCGCCCTGCGCGATGCGGATCTGGCTCTTGACGATATCGATACCCGTGACGAATTCTGTGACCGGATGCTCCACCTGTACGCGCGCGTTGACCTCGATGAAGTAAAGCTTGCCGCGCTCATCCATCAGGAACTCGACTGTGCCCGCGTTCGTGTAGCCCGCTTTCGAAAGCGCTTTGCGCAATACCGCGCCGATCTCGGCGCGCTGCGCATCGGTAACCACCGGCGAGGGCGATTCCTCAAGCAGCTTCTGATGGCGGCGCTGTATGCTGCATTCCCGCTCGCCCAGAATCTCGACATTCCCGTGCTCATCCGCCAGCACCTGAAATTCGATATGCCGCGGCGCGCCGATGAACTTTTCCAGATACACGTCGGCTGAGCTGAATGCCGCGCCGGCTTCCGATTGTGCCTGAGCGTAGAGTCCGGGGAGTTCCTCGGCCTGATTGACGACGCGCATGCCGCGTCCGCCGCCGCCGGCGGAAGCCTTCAAAATCACCGGATAGCCGATCTCGTCCGCCGTAACCAGCGCTTCTTCCGGCGAGGTGATCACGCCCGGCGACCCCGGCAACACGGGCACGCCCACCTCGCGCATATAGGCGCGGGCGCGTTCCTTGATGCCCATGAGGCGGATAACATCGGGTTTGGGGCCGATGAACTTGATGCGGGAGGCCTCGCAGACTTCGGCGAAATTCGCGTTCTCGCTCAAGAAGCCGTAGCCGGGATGGATGGCATCTACGTTGGTGATCTCGGCCGCACTGATGATCGAAGGGATATCCAAATAGCTGCGCGCGCTCTTGGCCGGTCCAATGCAAATCGCTTGATCGGCGAAGCGCACGTGCGAGCTGTAACGATCGGCCTCCGAATAAACCGCGACGGTGTGGATTCCCAGTTCCTTGCAAGCGCAAATGACGCGAACGGCAATTTCCCCGCGGTTGGCGATCAGAACCTTCTTAAACCGCGCGGATGGCAAACAGAGCCTCCCCGTACTCTACAGGCTGGCCGTTCATGACGAGCTTACTCTCCACGATGCCGGAACATTCGGCCTCGATCTCGTTCATGAGCTTCATGGATTCGATGATGCAGAGCACCTTGCCGGGCTGCACGCGCTCGCCTACTCGCACGAAGGGAGAAGCGCCAGGCGAAGCCGATTCGTAAAACGTGCCGACGATGGGCGATTTGACCAGCGTGAGGTTCGGGTCGGGACCGGCGGGTTTCCCAGGTTTGGTCGATTCCACAACCGGAGTTGGAGCGGGACTCGATTGCGGGGCGGCCGCGGGAGCCGCCGTCGGCGAGACGACGAACTCCTGAGGCGAAGAGGAAGAACCGCCGCGGCGAATGCGGACGCGGTTATCGCCGCGTTGGATCTCCAGTTCCGCCACTCCGCTCTCGTTGGCGAGCGCGATCAGCTCGCGGATTTCATCAATGTTCACATGGGATAGGGTAGCAGAGGTACGCGTGCGATAGGCCTCCCGGCCTATCGACCCGCCAAAGGCGCCTGAGCGCTACAACACCTTTCCCATCATCACCAGGAAGAGCGCCTGGTCGTGGCTGAGGCCCACGCGGCCTACCACCACTTTTTGGCCGTCCTTAATATCCAGGTCGGTTTGCATCTGGAGGTCGATGTATTGGAAAGCATCGCTGCCCGGTCCGTTGGTTGGCTGTGGAACCCTAAATTGCGCGTTTAGGCGCTCGACCCGCAGGGTATTCCCATCGCTTTGCAGAGCAATCGAATTAATGGACAATTGCGTGATAACGGGAATCGGCCTGCTTCCTATCTGTATGGAACCACCCGAACTGGTAGTGCGAACCATTTGCCCGGTTCGCGTGTGGAAAGTAATGACGTCCCAGAGTCCGTAGTTCTTGAACGGGAAAGTGCTCTTCAGTTGAGTGACGGCGGAATCGAGGTCTTTCGGAATCGGAGAGCCGCCTGGGGCGGCGGAATCGGTAGCAGCAACCAGAAACACCGTCATCTCGATATTTTTCGGCGTCGCGGAAGGCACATCTAACTTCTGAATGGCATCCTCAATGGCGCGCATGGCTTCGGGCGAGGCTTCCACGGTGATGGCATGCAATTCCGGACTTTGGCGCACGGATGCGCCGAAAACCGTGAACAGCTCGCGCAGTTGCCCCGGATCGGCGTATTTCAAAATAAAGAGCTTTTGCTCCATCGGCTTCGCCGGTTTTTCCGCCTTCGTATCTTGCTGGGCCATCGCGGCAACTGCCAATAGCAGAACCATCCAAAACTTTTTCATGACTATTCTCCTGTTCCTACGGAAATCCAATAAATGACAACGTTCGGGTCGTCGGTAAGCATCTTGACCACCAGGGGAGTCGGATTCGGCGGCCCTATCACCCCGGTAATACGTGGTTTTCGGCGCCTGCGCGGCCGGACGCCCGACACCGGCCCCTCACGTCCATGATCGACGGAGCCGCGAGCGGCCGTGAGCGGTTCTTCGATGGGTGCAGGAATCCTGGCTGCTGCGTGTTTGTTAGCCGCCGGTCTCGGCCAAAATATCAGCAAAAGCGCCGCTGCCGCCGCAACCGCAAACCCATACCACCAGATCCGCCGCCGCGAGGCGCCTCGCTCCACCGCAATCTGCGACAACACGCGCGCCCGCACCGCCGCGAAGTGCGCCTCCGGTATTGGTTCGCGATGCGCCTCGCGCAAGAGATCCATCGCTTCATCCGGCTTCATACGCGCCCCCCTTTCCTTGGCGAGAAATATCGCTCGACGAAATCATGCACTTTCGTCCGCGCTTTCGAAATCTGCGACCGCACAGTGGCTTCGCTCGACCCGAGCACACGCGCCGTCTCCTCGGTGGTAAGACCCTCCAGATCGCGGAGCACCAGCGCCGCGCGTTCCTTCTCGGGAAGCAGGCGCAGGCTCAACTCCAGCACGCGGCGGCGCTCTGCCTCGGTGGCGCTGGCTTGCGGATCCCCGCCGGCGGCCACCAATTCTTCCGCCATTTCGACCGGTGCGAATGCTGGACGGCGGCGGCGCAGATCGTGACACGCATTCACCGTCACGCGATAGAGCCAGGCGGGCAAGGCAACCGGCGCTTCTACTTTCGCCAAGTTCCGGTAGAGCTTGAGGAAGACCTCTTGCGAAATGTCCTTCGCGTCTTCCATATTGCCCGTCAGGCGCAGCGCGGTGGCTAAAACAAGCCGCTCATGTTGGCGCATCAGCAACTCGAAAGCCGCCAGATCGCCGGAGCGAGCGGCGGCAATGGTGGACTGGCCCGCTTCCGGAGTGTCCAGTGGCATCGCCGCCGCCATGAGGGTCATCTACTGGGAATAACTGCGGCGGAGGGCGAAGTGTGTATATGATTTTGCTTGGCCCCAACCGCCAACCTGTGCCTTCGGCGCATCGACGGGCCAGGAGGCCTATCGCACGTATATGTCCGACCATTTGAAGCTACCGCCCGAAGAATTCCCCGAACTCGCTCGCCAAGGCGCCGATTTCGTTACGCAATACTACCGCTCGCTCGACGAGCGGCCGGTCTTTGTACCCACCACGGCAGAAACTACGCGCCTGGCGCTTGACGAGCCGCTGCCGGAGCATGGCGCCGATCTCGCCGGACTGCTCGACGTAGTCCGCGACGTGGTGGCGCGCTATAACCGGCACAGCGCCCATCCGCGCTTATTCGGCTATGTGTGTTCTCCCGGTGCGCCCATCACGGCCATCAGCCAGATGATCGCGGCCGCGATGAACGTCAACGTGACCTGCTGGCGTTCCGCGCCCTCGGGCACGCAGATGGAGCTTACGGTCATCCGTTGGATGAAGGAAATCCTCGGTTACCCGTCCGGCGCCGCGGGCGTGTTGGTGAGCGGCGGGTCGATGGCCAATTTCGCCGGGCTCGCCGTCGCGCGCAGCGCCAAGGCGCCGTGCAACGCCGTGCGCGATGGATTGTCCGGCGCGCCGCGAATGTGCGTCTACGTTTCGCGCGAGGGCCACTTTTCTGTAACCAAAGCGGCCGGCCTGCTCGGCCTAGGCGAGGCGAACGTTCGCCAGATCGAAACCGATAGCGGTCTGCGTATCGATTTGGCGGATCTGGCGCGCCGCGTAGCGGAAGATCGCGCCGCCGGTTGCCTACCTATATGTGTGGTGGCCAACGCCGGAACCACCGCCACAGGAGCCTTCGACCCCCTCGGTGAATTAGCCGATTTCGCCCGCCGCGAGAACCTCTGGCTGCACGTGGACGCCGCCTATGGAGGCTTCGCAGCGCTCGCGCCCAGCGCGCGGCATCACTTCGCGCGCATCGCGGATGCCGATTCCGTGGCGCTCGATCCGCATAAGTGGCTCTACGGGCCGATGGGTTGCGGTTGCGTGCTCTACAAAGATCCGGCGACGGCGCTGGCCGCCTTCAGCCATGACGCCGATTACATCCGCCGCATCGGATTGACTCAAGACGAGGCCTTCGCGTTCTGGGATTACGGTCCGGAACTGAGCCGTCCGTTGCGCGCGCTAGACCTATGGATGCTGATCAAGTTCGCTGGCTCGGCGCGCATCGCGGAAGCAATTGAACAGAACATCGCGTGTGCGAAGTATCTGGAAAAACTCGTACACGCCAGCGCCGATTTCGAAATGTTGGCGCCGGTAGGGCTCTCGATCTTTTGTTTCCGCTATCGGCCACCCGGCTTCACTGGCGATCTCAACGCGTTGAACGAACGCATCCTTGTCGCACTGCAACGCGCCGGTGGAAGTTACCTGTCGAATGCCGCGATTGCCGGCAAGTTCGCCCTGCGCGGGTGCGTATTGAATTACCGGACTACTGAGCGCGATATGGAGAGGTTGCTCGGCGATGTGCGGGAGGCTGCGGCTTCGCTTGATTAGCTACGTCTAACCGCCGCTTTCCATGGGCCGTTTCAGACCGTGGTCGCGGGCAAAGCGGATCGCATCGTCATACCCCGCGTCGGCGTGACGGATCACTCCCATGCCCGGATCTGTGGTGAGCACGCGCTCGAGGCGGCGCTCCGTCTCTTCGGTTCCGTCCGCCACCACGACCATGCCCGCATGCTGCGCGTATCCGATTCCAACTCCGCCGCCATTATGAATGGAGACCCAGGACGCGCCGGCTGCGGTGTTGACGAGCGCGTTGAGCAGCGGCCAATCCGCAATGGCATCCGAGCCGTCGCGCATGGCTTCGGTTTCGCGGAAGGGAGAAGCCACCGAACCGGTATCGAGATGATCGCGCCCAATCACGATGGGCGCGCTCAACTCCCCGTTGCGCACCAGGCGGTTCATGGCGACGCCGAATTCGGCGCGCTCGCCATAGCCAAGCCAGCAGATGCGCGCGGGCAGGCCTTGGAACTGAATACGTTTCTGCGCGAGCGGAATCCACCGCGCCAGTGTTTCGTCATGCGGAAAGAGTTCGCGCACAAGCCGATCGGTACGATGAATATCGCGTGGATCGCCTGACAGCGCTACCCAGCGGAACGGACCGCGGCCTTCACAAAACAGCGGCCGGATATATTCCGGCACGAAACCCGGAATATCGAAGGCGTTGGTGACGCCCGCTTGCTTAGCATAGGAGCGGATATTGTTGCCGTAATCGAAGGTCACCGCGCCCAGCTTCTGCAACGCCAGCATTGCTCCGACGTGGACCCCCATCGCTGCAATCGACCGTCGCGCATATTCGGCGGCGTCGCGAGTTCGTAATTCGCGTGCGGTCTCGAGCGTGAGGCCGTTGGGCACGTAACCGTTCAGCGGATCGTGCGCGCTGGTTTGATCGGTGAGGACGTCGGGAACAATGCCGCGGCGAACAAGTTCCGGCAGCACGTCGGCGCAATTGCCGACGAGACCGACAGAGATGGCCTCGCCTGTCGATTGGGCCTCGCGCAACGCGGCGAGGGCTTGATCGAGATCGCGCGCCAGCCGGTCACAGTAGCCCGTGTCGAGGCGGCGCTTGATTCGCGCGGGGTCGACATCGATACCGAGAAAGCAGGCGCCATTCATGGTCGCCGCGAGAGGCTGCGCGCCACCCATGCCGCCCATGCCGCCAGACACGACGAGTTTGCCCGCCAACGATCCGCCGAAATGTTTGCGAGCGAGCGAGGCAAAAGTTTCGTAGGTTCCTTGCACGATGCCCTGGCTGCCGATGTAGATCCACGAGCCTGCAGTCATTTGCCCGTACATCGTGAGGCCGAGGCGTTCCAGCCGATTGAACTCGCTCCAGTTCGACCAATGGCCCACCAGATTCGAGTTGGCGATGAGGACGCGCGGAGCCTCCGGGATGGTGCGGAAGATACCGACCGGCTTGCCCGATTGCACCATTAGCGTTTCATCGTTAGCCAGCGAACGAAGCGCGCGCACGATGGCGTGGAAGCAATCCCAACTGCGCGCCGCGCGGCCAGTGCCGCCGTAGACGATGAGTTGATCGGGGTTCTCGGCAACCTCGGGATCGAGGTTGTTGTGGATCATGCGCAGGGCGGCTTCCTGATGCCAGCCCCGGCAGGTGATTTCACTGCCGCGGGGCGCGCGGATTGCGGTCGCAGTGGACATTCACGCCAATCATACCGCCGGGCTACAATGCGCCGCCACGCGTCCAGGTTCCCAGAACATACTTGCGGGTCAACGCCACATAGAGACCGATGGTGGATAAAATCAGCACAACGCCTTCGACCGGCGTCAGGGTGTGATAATGATTCGGCCCATTGGCGACGATGTGGGCCCAAAATGAAGGCGCGCGGAACCGTCCCAGGGCGAACCAATAGTGAGGGTTTGTTTTGTCTTCCACCACTAACATCAAACCCAAAGCCCAGAGCACGATGCCGATCGCAAGAAGCGATGCAATTACGATCGCGCCGGGCCTCTTCCGGTCGCTCATCCATCGGCGCGCCTTCGGGTCGCGGACACAATGCAGAAAGGCCATCGCGAATACGATTCCGGCGGCGCCGCCGAGCAGGTCCATATAAATGTCGTTGAAGTCTAACAGGGTCGGATGGCCCTTCGAGAGTACGAAATACTGATAGCTCTCATCCAGCCCGCCGAAGACGACAATCCACGAGAGCGCTTCCATGGGAGAGAGAGTCAGCGCCGCGAGCGCTATCCCCTCGGGAAAGTATTGCGGGTAGTGAACCAGTTCCACGTTATTGGCGGTTAGCGAGCCCCACGCGCCGCCGATCAGTGCGATAGTCAGGAGCCAAAGGCCGATCGCGAGCCGCTTCTGCGGTTGGCGCCGCGCGCCGTGCAAGAGCAGCCCGGTACAAAGCGCGCCCAGCGCCAGCGCGATTGCGGCGGAGAGACGATAGAGGTTCGGATGAGTGATGCGAATCGCGATTTCATTTACGAACCATTGCACGTTCTCATGAGGAAACGTAACGGCGGCGGCATAGGCCAGGAATAAAATCCAACTCAGCCGCGGATGTGAATGGATGGCGAAAAGCGCGCGGGCAATGGGATGACGCGAGACGTGCTCGTGTTCCGTTGGATGAGGAGCGGGACCGGGATGGCTCACTCGATTCAGTGTACAGCGGAAAAGATGCCGCGCGGCGGCGTTCCAACGGGTCGCGAGATTACGGTACACTACCCGTAGGCTACTTGCGTAGCCCTTGCAGCCGGCGGGCCTTCGGCTTCGATGATGCGGCGGACCTAATGGTCCGAGGCGTCATTGCCGGCATTAAGGAATTACTGAATGGAACAAAAACTGAAGATCGCCGTGTTCATCGATTTCGATAACATCGAGATCGGCGTTAAGTCAACCTTGCACCGCGAGTTCGACGTAGCGGGGGTGCTGGACGCGCTGAAGGAACGCGGCGAAATCGTCACCAAGTTCGCTTACGCGAATTGGGGCAGACAGGAATCGGCGACGCGCGCGCTTTCCGAGCACGCCGTGCAAATGGTGCAGCGCGACCCTTCGCCGCGTGGCGATAAGAACGGCGCGGACATCAATCTCGCCCTCGATGCGCTGGAAATGGCGTTCACCCACGACCACATCAATGCATTCTGCATCGTGAGCGGCGATAGCGATTTCATCGCGCTGGTGAACAAGCTCAAACAATACGATAAGCGTATCTTCGTGGTGGGAGGTCGCGCCTTCACTAGCACGATCCTGCAGAAGAACTGCCACGAGTTCATCGCCTACGAATCGGTGATCGATGACCGGCCATCGCGTCCGGCCCATCATGCACCGCAGCAGGAGCGGCCGCAGCAACACTCCGATAGGCCGCCCCAGCAGCAATCGCAACAGCAGCAGCGCCCGCAGAACCGGCGCCAAACGCTCGACCTGAATCAGGCGATGCCGCTGGTGGAGCGCGCCCTGAGCGTGCTCGAACGGCGCGAGGTCCGGCCACAGCTTGGGCTGCTGAAATCGACCATGTTGCAGCTCGATTCGGCGTTCAATGAGCGGGCCTACGGAGCAGGCAACTTTACCGATTTTGTCGAGAAGCTGCAGAAGGCGGATTACGTCGAGGTCACGGGCGGCGAGGGCCGCTACATGATCCGCATGAAAGGCGGGGCCACGCCGGAAAAGCCGGGGGCAAAGCCGGAGGATGCAATTCCGCTGCTGCGCGATGTGCTCGAAACGCACCGCATGGAGATTGACAACGGCGCGCCGGCCGAAGATTTGGCCGATTGGGTGCGCCAGGACCGCCCGGAGTTCAACTGGAGCGACTACGGTTTCCAGGTATTCAGCGAGCTACTGAACTACGCGCAGGACAAAGGTCTGGTGCGCATACAGGCCGATGAAGAAAAGGGCCTCAGCGTCTTTCTGGGCGCCGAATTCCACCCGCCCGCACCGCCGCCCGAGCCGGAGCAACCGGAAGTGATTGAGGAAGAGGACGAGCCGCAACCCATCGTACCCGGTCAGCCGACCGCAACCGGTGAGATCCCTGAGCCCGCGCCTGTCCCGAAACCGCAGCGGCGGCCCCGCGCTCCGCGCAAACAGCAGCAGGGCGATGGGGCGAAGAAGCGCACGACGCGGCCACGCAAAAAGCCGCCGATGATCTAGGGCGAAACGCTCCGCGGCGCAACAATAGTTTGACCCTTCCGCTCGCGGAGGCATACAATTGAGGTGCATCATCATGTGCGCCCGTAGCTCAGCTGGATAGAGCGTTTGCCTCCGGAGCAAAAGGTCGGTGGTTCGAATCCACTCGGGCGTACCAAACTCCTTTAAAATCAATTGGTTGCTTGAAGCATAAGAACCTTGATCAATTTGCTTCTTGATCAAAAAATCCAAACATTCCATTAGGCGCCCCGACAGGTTCCAAAGCAGTTAGCCGTCACATCCCGAAAGCGAGTACACAACAGGTACGCAAAATGCCGGAGCGCGGGTCCAATTTGCAGTGCCGCCAACGGTCTGTCACGAAGTCCAATTGTTCGATAAAACCTGTCGGTATATATAGAGGTCTTAGTAGTCCATTGAATGTTCTAGACCGAAGTTTAGGTAATAACTCGGCGGAGGTGTTTGCGGCTCAACAACAATCAGCGTCGGCGCTTGGCGGCAAAGCCAAGGGATTGGGACAGCCCCAGGCCGCAGCTACCGTCACGCCGGAGATGCTGGTCGCGTGGCATCGGAAACCGATTGCACGGAAGTACGATGGCCGCGGCTTTCTTGTTCAGATCCGCCGATCGGGTGGGATCCCTCCAAAATGCCAACCGACCCCCGTGCCCGTTGTCCTCGGGCCTGGGAAGCAGAAAAGCGTATGCGTTTGAGAATCTGTTCACGAGACGCTTACGAAAAGCGACTAACGATCTGGGGGTTACCAAGCACCCCGCGGTTTCCGGTCGAGCCAGTGCGCGGAAGCCGTAGCCCCGCACTCCCGATAACACAATCGAGGCTAAGACCGCTTGCAGTAGAGCGAATTACGAGATAAGGAATTGGCGTGAGCGCATCCAGAAGCGTGTCTCGCGTCGTCCATTTTGCCTGGAAGAATTTGCAGGCCCGACCAGACGATGTGTCCGCCTTCAGCCCAGCGCGACACGGAGCCAGCCCGCTACCCGAGCGCCTTCCCGCATTAATTCAGTTCCCTAACCCAGATATTCCTAAAACTGATAGGCGCACTCGCGTCGCCATGGGCTTGCAACTTAATAGGCGCCGTATCGTACTTCTTATAAAATGGCTTACCTATATATAGCGTTTCGCCGCTCAACTCAAAATGATTCTGTACCAGCACGCCGTTGAAAACGACCGTAACATATGGGGGCGTCTTCAACGAACCGTCCGAATTGAATACAGGCGCTGTCCACATCACGTCGTAGCTTTGCCATTCCCCCGGCTTGCGGTTCGGATTGGCGAGCGGGATGCCTTGCTTGTAAATGCTTCCGGCCTGCCCATTGACGTACGTCTTATTGTTATACGAATCGAGAATCTGTAACTCATACCCGTCGTCGCCTGGACCGGTTGACGCGAGGAATACGCCGCTGTTGCCGCGCGCTTGATCAGTGCCGGTAATGTTCTCGGGAATCTTCCATTCAACGTGGAGTTGGTAATTCCGGAAGGTGCGTTTAGTTTCGATGTTCCCAACGCCCCTCTCTTTGCTGACAGTCAACACGCCATCGCCGACAGTCCATCGCGCCGGTGACTTGTCCCGGGTTGACACCCACTCATCCAGGTTATTGCCGCCAAAGAGGACGATAGCATCCGATGGCGGCGCAGCATTGTTCGCGCCCGGCGTGACTACTTTAGGTTCCGGTTGCCACACTTCCGTGTCTTTCGGGTTCCCTCGTGCAGCCTGCTTGCCTGCGCCTTGGGGCGGAGTCGCCTGCTGTGCGGAAAGCGGAACGGAAACGGCGATTAGTATTGCCCATGCAAATATTGCCGATAGTAGGCGTTGGCGGTCGGGAAAAGTGTGCGTCATCGGATCTCCAATCAATGGCATCCCGGCTCAACGCATCGAGAGCTTCATCGTATGTTCTTTGCCGTCGTTGGGGAGCCGGATCTCTGTCACTGGGCCAAATTTATCTACGGTCGAAAGCCACCCCGGCTCGCTTGCCGAGCGGAATGCGCTCTCCGAAGTAAACATCTTCATATTATTGCCCCCGTTCGTCACGCTTCCGGCCGTTTGGTGCACCCGGATCACGTAGTTCGAAAACTGGGGCTTATACGTGCCGGTTGCGGCCGCAACGGCAATTTCAGTCCAGGCGCCCAGGCGTTTGGCAGTCATCTCCTGCCTGAAGTACTCTCCCTTCTCATACGCGTAGGTATGGCCGTCGTCGTCATACGTTACAAAGTTTGCGGCTCGGGCCTCTGACGGGAAGACGTCCAACAGCAGTGGAGTCTTTGGGTTCAGATCATTCCAGCTCCCCGTGGGTTGAGTTGCCAATATGGAACCATCGCGCACATAGACCGGAACATCCTGCCAGGTCTTCGAATCTACGGGAACGCTCACGTCGCGGCCTCCGGTAACTGGCTTACCCGACGTATAGTCAAACCACTTCCCCTCCGGTAGGTAAAAACGATGCTCCGGCAGGCCATGCTCTACGATCGGTGATACAAACAGCGCATCGCCAAACATCCAACCCCGGGTCTCATCGGCGCATCGCTCGTCGTCGGGAAACTCCCACAACAACGGGCGCACGATGCCGATTCCGGTCTCCGTTGTGGCCCGTGCGTTTGAGTAGATATAGGGAAGCAAGTCGTACCGCAGGCGAATTGCTCTCTTGGCGGCCTCTTCGGCGATGGGCTCATACGTCCAGGGCTGCCGTTTTTGATTGCTTCCGCCATGCACGCGGAAGATCGGCACGAATGCGCCAAACTCCATCCAACGGGCATAATTCTCGGGTGTAGGATGGCCGTTGTACCCGCCGGTGTCCATGCTCCACTCCGGCTCGCCGATATTCAGCGTGGCGATCATGCGTTTGCGCTGGTATGCCATGCTTTGAAACCCGGTCCTGATATCGCCCGACCACTCCGCATAGCCGTATCGAAGCGCGCCTGGGTAGTAGTTTCGGTTGATTGTCCATACACGCTCGGACGAAACAGATCGCTGCCCATCGTAAATGGCGCGCGCCATGTTCATAAACTCAAAGTTATTGAACGTGTTCTGCCCGTCCTGGTCGGCCTCATCGTTCCACCACCCTATCATTCCCGCGCGAAATGTGGGCTCCAGATGATCCCAAAACCATTTCCTGGCTTCTGGTTTGCCGAAGTCGATGTTTGCGGCCGGACGGTGCGTGAAATAGTCGTTCCCGCGAACCTCGTTCGGATACCAGAAATTGTGCGCCGTAGCATATTCGGCGGCCTCGGTCGGCCTACCGTCCGGTCGATTCAGGAGGATCCGTGGCTTCAGGATGCCGGAGAGATGAATGCCTTTGGCCAGCATATCGGCGGCGAATTTTCCGGAAGCTCCGTTCGGAAACTTGTTCGGGCCCGAACTCCCCTCGCCTGACGTACTGTTCCAACGCCACTCGCCATAGTTATCCTCGCCCCAGGCTTTCCAATCGAAATCGAAGATGAAGCCGCTAACCGGAATATCTTTTTCCTGGTAGGTTTGCGCCAGTTGACGCCACTCCTCCTCGGTAGACACCCACTGTGAATTGAGGAACCCAAGCGTCCACTTCGGAGGCATCGGTGGCCGTCCCGTCAGCAATGCCAAACCTGCCATCGTCTTCAAGGGCGGTCCCACAATCACGAAATACTCGGCGTCCGGTCTCGATCCCTTCTGAAAATGAATCGTCTCGTCTTGCGTCTGGAAGACGCCTCCGTCGGAGTCCACCAACACTCCATAACGCTCAGTGAAGAAGAACGGGCCGCCGGCGTTACCCTGAATGCCCGCGGCGGCTGCGCCTCCGGTGTTCCGCAGAACGCCGAGTCCGGTGTCTTCCAATCCCAGACCCTTGATCCCCCAAATATTTTCATTCCCGTCGTGAATGATCGCCGGGCCGCCGCCCCTTTGCCTGCCGCCGCCACCACGGCCGCCGGCGTCGTTCTTCACCGTGACCAGGGTCCGCCCGCTGGCGTCTTTTACTTCCACAGAAAATGGCGTGGCGTCGTTCACCACTACCGTCATCTCGCCCGAACTGATTTTCTGAACTGCCCCGGTCTTCTCGACCCGAACGCCATCCGAGGTGATCGGTTGAAGTGACGGGTCCATCATCTGTGTCCGCGGCGTAGCCTGTCCGTTGGGTTGCAAATGAATGCGAACGATATTCGCGGTAATCGCCTGCACTTCTATCGCGTCGGAGCCCTGAAGAATCCGGATTGGCGGCGCTTCCGCGCCAGTGATCAGGCCTGCGGCCGGCAGCGCGAGTATGCCAAGCAGGACTGCCTTTCGATAAATCCTGCGTGATGTTGCGAAAAATGATTTCATGATGAATTCCACGCCCTAAGACTCACCCACCCATCAATTTGCGCCGGCTCCGGCCAGGATCATCGTTCCCCAAGGCTTCAACGAAACCACGGCCTTTCCGTTGTGGGGCGCCACCGCCGGCTTGGCGCCGGATATCGCTTGAATCGATGGCCGCCCATCCGGCGCCTTCGGGGAGCCGTTCTGAACCGCTGCCTCGGACCGATCGAGCCAATCGATGAGTGTGGTGGACTTGTCGACTGGCAGATCGACCGTCTGTTCCGCAGCGCTTCGATTCACCAGTACATAAACGTGTGAGTCGCCCAGATCGCGGCTGTAAATCAGCACGTTCCGCGCGTCGTCCGCCAATATCGTGTGAGGAAATCCGGTTTGCAGCGCCGCAAACCGGCGCCGGATCGCAATCAGCCGGACGTAGTTGTCAAAGAGGCTCTGATTGAACTTCACTTCCGGGTCGTCGTACGGTTCCAGATCCTTCCAGACCATGGGCTGCCGATCGTCGGGATCGGTGCCGCCCCACATACCCACCTCGTCGCCGTAATAGACCATTGGGGCGCCGGCGTAAGTCATCTGCACCGCCACGGATTGCCCCATCCGCTGCCATTCCAGATCCGTCGGCTTGGAGGAGTTATAACTTCGGCGGCCCGCTCCTCCCTCGGGCGCGGGTGGATGATCCGCATTCACAAACCGCGATGCCCATCGGTCGGTATCGTGACTGTCCAGCAGGTTCATTTGGTTCAGCGATACCTGAAACGGATAAATCGTGGTGAATTGCTGCAGGTTCTTCGCGAATACGCTCGCCGTGATTGCTTTGCGCGACCCACCGATGAAGAACGCCTGCAGTGCGTTGGAAAACGAATATTGCATCGTCGCATCCCACTCGTCGCCCTCCAGGTAACTGGCGGCAGGAGTCCAGATTTCGCCCGTAATATACGCATCGGGCTTTACGGATTTGACCACGGTCCGGTAGGTTGCCCAAAAACCGCGGGGAACATTCTGCGCATAATCGAGGCGGAATCCATCCGCTCCGCGAGTTGGGTCGCCGTCTGGCGCGAGCCATCTCTTCGTGACGTTCAAAACGTAATCGCGCGGACCGGGGGCAAGCCCGGTAACCGGATCTTTCTTAAACTCCGGCATGTTACCGCCGGCTCGATCGCCAAAACTGATCCAGGTAAGTGGATCCCACTTGCTTACGGTAAACCAGTCGGCGTACTTAGACGCCTTGCCGTTTTTCCGCAAATCGAGAAACGGCCCAAATTGGGACCCGGCGTGATTGAACACGCCATCCAGCACCACCTTGAAACCCTGGCGATGGGCCTCGGCCATGAAGTCCAGCAGGATCTTATCGGACTTAGTCCATTTCCATGTTGCGGGATCTTCCGTCTCTCCCGATACGTCAGCCGTCTCTCCGGAGCCGAAACCGTCATCGACGTGACGGTAATCGGTCGTGTCGTATTTGTGTATGCTCGGTGATTGGAAAACCGGGTTGAGGTAAATAGCGTTTACGCCAAGACTTCGCAGGTACGGCAGTTCCTCTTGGATGCCCTGAATATCGCCGCCATACCGGCGATTGCCCGGGCCGCCTCGCCCGCCGCGTGCGCCCGTGGTTCCCGCGGGGGAGGCAGGGGCGGGGGCATTCCATTTTGCCGTCCACGCCGCCACATTCGCCGGGTCATTGTTCTTGGCGCCATCGCGGAATCGCTCGGGAAATATCTGATACCAAACCGCATGTTGGGCCCACCCCGGCGTTTCGAAGGCCGGTTTCATACGGCTTTGCCAGGCATTGCGCCGGGCATCGGAAATTCGGGAGAAGTATTTGCCACCCGAGTAATAACCAATGGCGCCACCGTCTGCGAGTTCGAAGAAGTAAGTCAGATTCGCAGCGTGACTGACTACTACCCCGCCAAAGAAGTCGATTCCCGATCGGCTTTCGACAGGGTAGAGGGCATCGCGCCGCCAGTTCTGTCCAGCCAACGAGTACACTGCCGCCCCGGTGAGGTTGCCGGCCTGCGCGCCGAACATTAGCCGCGCTTCGTGCGTAGATATCGGGTCAAAATAACGAATATTGCCCGGAACATAGTGCAAGCCCTCCACCGCGATTCGACCGGGCTCAGGCTTGGGCAGGCTACGCCCATCGGGCCCAACCACTACCGCGGAATTATGACCCCGAATTCCGTTCGATTCTTCCAGGTCGGCTTCGCTGTGCTGTGCGTTGTCGTTCTGCCATGCTCCGTCCACAAAGAACCGGTAAGAATGAGGTCCTTCCGAAAGCTTCACGTCCGCGGTAAAGTTTCCGGAGCCATCCTGTTTCATCGGAAACTCAGTTTGCGACCAGTTGTTGAACTCTCCCCCGACGGCAACCGCTTGCGGCCGGACCCCCGTTGGTGGATCGTATTCGAAGTGATGCAAATAGAACCCGGGGGTCTTGTCGGGCACATCCACGGTGGTATCCGCCGCGATGACGATACCGCTCACGCACGCGCCGATGGCCGCCATAACAATACACAGAACCCATCGGCGGGATAACCTATGTCTTAATTTTGAATGAATGATGATCATGCAATTCGGAGAAGGGTTATCCCTGAAGTTAATTAAGAGGGTCCGGAAGAAGCCGGACCCTCCCGGGTAATCTAGAACTGAAAGCGCGCTACAACCAACCCAACACGCGGGCTGCCTGCATTGCTCGAGCTTCCAATGGAATAATAACCAAAGCCGCTGATAGCGCCCGTGGCGTTGTTCACTGTGGTCGTCTGCAACGGGTTACTCGAAGATGGATTCCCCAGCGTTACTCGATTGAAGACGTTGAAGAACTCGGCGCGTACGTTCAGCGTCATTTTTTCCCTGAACTGGAACGTGCGGCCGATATTCATGTTTTCGCTGACCTGGTGAGGGCCCCGGTAATCGTTGTAGTAACCGGAACCGGGACTAATCGCTCCGGGACCGACGTCCACCCACGCGGCCGGGTTTAGCACCCGCTGATTAATGTTGTTGGGGTCGATGCAGCGGCAGTCGATATTGGTCAGGTAAAGCGGCACGCCTGGAACCCGAATCATAGGCGTCCCCGACGCAAACGTGTAGGTGCTGTACTTGCTGGCGACCGATTGCGGCGCCGCAATCAGGCTTCCGCTTGCATACCGCAGCGCGGATGACCAGGTCCAGTTGCCCGTGGCGGCGCGGATAAACTTGTTGGATGTCGCTTTCTGGGTCCGGTAAGTAATCGCCGTCACCAGGATTTGGGGGAAATCGTTTGAATCGAGGCCCTTCTGGATAGCACGATTGCTCGGATCGGCATTGATATAGCCTCCAATGTTCTCTGTTTTGGAGAACGTATAGTTGGAAGTGACATCAATACCATGCGACAAACGCTTCACGAATCTCACCTGGAGCGAATCGTACATGCTGTCGCCCTGGTTGGCGAACTGCGGCGCAAGGGAGACGGAATACTCGGGAAATGGCCGCAGGCTTTGAGCCACGGTCGCGGTGCACGGGAAGCCCGCATAGGGAAGGGTAAAGCCCGCCGCCACCGCCGCGGTAGAACAGATCTGGGACGTCATCAGCGTTCTTGTGTTGGCGTTCGTAAGATCGATGTTATGGGCCTTTAAGATCGCCGGAGTAACCGCATTGGGATTCACCAGGCCGCCTTGCTGTTCCCAAACGCCCCGGTTGGCTACGTAGGCCGCTTCGATCGACATGTTCGAAGATAGCTTCCGCTGCAGCGTGACATTCCATTGATTGACGCGCGTTGGGCGCGCGCCGCTCGGGTCGTAGGTAATCGCGCTGGCGCTGGGACTCCCCAACGCGCCCACGGGACTGTTAATCCCCGGATTAAGATTCAACACATGGAGCGCCGACGGGGCATAGACGATTCCATTCTGCAACTCGGAATAGGCATAGCCGAACTGCGGGTTGTTTCCCGGGCTAAGCGTGGTGTAGCCCAAACCATTGGTGAGATAGTTGTTGCTCAGATAGTTCCACTGGTCGGAGGCGCTGTAGCTGATTCCCCAACCGGCGCGGAGAACGGTCTTGCTGTTGAGTTGGTACGCTGCGCTGAGGCGCGGCCCGAATCCAAAGTTATAAGTTTTCACGAATTCGCAGTTGCACCGTCCCGTACCGTAGCCTGCGAAGACCGTGCCGCCGGGCAGGTTGCCCGCGTTCGGATTTGGCGTGCTGAAACTGATCTCCGATTGCCTGTCCCACTCCTCGTGGCCCAATGGCGTCCGGTCGTATCGTAAGCCCATCTCCAGCGTCAGTTTGGATGTTGCCTTAAAGTTATCCTGCACATACAGACCTTCCTGTACCGCGCGTTGCTGCGCGGCTTGGGGCGGGGTGACTCTATAGTTTTGCACCTGTCCCAGCAGGAAGCTTGCGTATCCGCTTCCAATCGATCCAGCGCCGACGGTGCTTGTGCCTAGAAACGGAATGCCGGTTTGAGCGCCGCTGAAGGTGTATTGTCCGGAGGCTTGGTTGTTGCTTTGATCGCTATAAACGGAGTCTTTGATTTCAAAGCCGGCTTTGTAAGTATGCCGGCCGCGCACCCAGGTCAAGCTGCCAGTCGTCGATGCGATATCGGTCTGCTGAAAGACCGAGTTTTGGATTCCCAAGGTATCCGACATGCCGCCTTCGTTGTTATAGGTCAGTCCGGAGATTTCCGGGAAGCCGAATCCCGTCGCGCTGCCAACCAATCCCAGGTTCTTCACCGCATCGTAATTCAAGATATCCGGCGGCGAACTGTCGGGGTTCAGGAAGCGCCAGAATCCCACTCCAAAGTGCGCCAGAAGCGTCGGAGAAATTGTGCGGTCCACATTCACGCGAAACTGATTTCCCCCTACGGTGCCGCCCACTGTCTTGCGCACTCCGGTGATTGGGAAAGGCAGTCCGTCAGCGAAGGCCGGTGAATTGGTGCCCATTTTGTTCCAGAAGAAATCCACCTTCGTCTGGGATCCAAAATTATGGTCCAGCTTGAGGCTCAGGATCTGCTGCTTGGTTTTTGTCAGGATCGTGGGATTAAAGTTCAACGTGGTCTGGCCGTTCACGGGGGCGGGTATGAAGGACTGGATCTTCAGAGCCACCGGATCCATGCGGTTAACGGGGATTACATTGTTGGGGAACGGAGTTCGAACCAAACGGCCTTTCGAATCGGTGAAGGTGGTGTTGGGGTCGAAAATCTGGTTCTGCAGGTATTGGTATCCGCTGGTGGGGTCGGTCAGGCTTACCGTGGGACCGGTACAATTTGTTGAAGTAACGTAGAGTGCGCAACCAAAATCGCCCTGCCGGTATGCTGCGGTGGGAACGGTTGTATTGGTAATGCTGGTCAAATTGGTCCCGTATCCCTCTAGATTGAAGAAAAAGAAGGTGCGGTTCTTGCCGTTATAGATTTTTGGAATCCAAACCGGCGCCCCAACCGAGAAGCCATAATCGTTTTGCCGGTCTCGATTCAAGACGTGGTTCCAAGGTTGAGCGGCGTTGAGGGCTTCATTGGTTAGCTCCTCGTACGCCGAGCCGTGGAGCTGATTGGTGCCGCTTTTTGTCGTGAAGTTGTACAGACCGCCCAGCACCTGGCCGTATTCCGCGGAGTAGTTCGAGGACTGCACCGCGAATTCCGTAATCGCCTCTACGGAGGCGGATTGCACGGTGCTCGTCCAGCCAACGGCGACGGGGCTGGTCGAATCCTGACCCTCCAAATAGACTTTGTAGTTGCCGCCAGGCAAGCCATTCACCTCAGATCCGGCGCCCGTTCCGGCCACTCCCGGCGCGAGATAGGTAAATGTCAGCCAGTTTCTGATGCCGCCGCCAGTGCCCGAGCCACCGAAGTTGATCGGCAGTTCATTCAGTTTTTCACCCGAAACGACCATGCTCTGTTCGGCGTTGTCGGTTTTCAGTACCTCGGCCGACGACGACACGGTTATCGATTCCGACGTCTGGCCGACCTGTAATTTGATATCGAGGCGAACGGTTTGGTCGATCTGGACCGTAACTTTTGTCTGGACTTCAGTTTTGAATCCCGCCGCTTGGACCGTGAGATCGTAAGTCCCAACGGGAAGCGAACTGAGGGTAAAGTTTCCGGTGGGCGTTGTTTCTGCCTGCGTCACCGCGCCTGTTTCGATGTTCCGTAGGACCAACTTGGCGCCCGGAACGACCGCGTTCGCAGGATCCATTACCGTGCCGGTAATGCCGCCGCGATCGCTTTGCGCCATCGCCAGCGCGACGCCGAGCAGCGCAAGGAAGGCTGAACGTACAAGGTTCGTTTTGTATTTCACACATTACTCCTGAAACAAATCTGTCCCCAGCCACCGTAACGCAACTGTGAGAGAAACTGAGTTTCGCCAAGGGTAACCCTTCTCACAAGATTTGCAATCCACGGAAGCTCGTTTGTTGCTCAAATCTACCTCACTATGTAAATATGTGAAAATAAACAAGTTGAATCCATACTACACTTGGCAAGAACCTCCTGTAGGCTATGCGGTGCGGTTTGCAAATGTAAATATCAACGATTATTTAGGCGGCGCGGGGTCTAACTTCTGAAGCAATTCGCGCGCAGGGGAAAAAGCCGGAGTCAGAGACAGTGCTTTACGGAGATTGAGTTCGGCGCCAGTGCGCTGGCCAATCTTGAGCAAGGCAAGCGAGAGATTTAGGCGTACTAGTTCCAGCCCGCCATTTTCGAAAGGGCATCGTTCCAGAGCCGAATCGCTTCCGGGTATTGACCGCGCTCCATCATGATTCCACCCAGGCCAACCGATGCCGTTACCTGACCTTTATCGAGGGTGATTGCCCGTTCGTATAAAGTCGGGGAATCCGAATCGCTAAATGACGTCGAAGTGTTGCTGTATCTGGTAGAGATCTATCGTAGCGATGACAAAAACGACCTGGCTCGACCCTGAACAGCTAGGGCAAGAGCCAGTTCTAGCGCAAACCAGAGTGAGCGGCGAAGAACCACGGTTGGTATTATACGCACCGGCAGATCAACCTGCCTGGATTGGCTTTCAACTCCCGATTCCTAACTCTAGCCGTAATCCGTGCGCGGTTGGCAATACTAGTTAACTATTTAGTTTGCAATGGTTTACCTGTTGATCTAGAGTTGAACGATAAACAATCACCTGAGGATTGGACTATTTTTCCCATAGCGATATACTGCGAGCGTTACTTGCGGCGCCCCGGCGAGGTGTACTCGACATCCCTCCTCCCGGTTGCCTGGAGGGCATCGAAAAGCATGCTGGGTTTAAACGGATGGCTGAGGCGTGCACTCGGCCTCTCCATTTCATCGGTCACGCTGCCGATCTTGGGTCTGGGGATTTCCACAAGCGCCTCAGCTTGGCAACAACCGTCTCCTCTCGCAGTTCACTCCGCACTGATCCAGCAGTATTGCAGCGGGTGTCACAACAACACCGCGAAAACAGCGAATGTCTCCTTCCAAGGTGCGGACTTGGCCAAGATCGGAACCGATTTGGCCTTATGGGAAAAGGCGTTGCGCAAACTCGAAACCAATCAGATGCCGCCAGCCGGGTTGCCAAAACCGTCCGCCGAATCGAGGCAGGCCCTGGTTAAGTACCTGGAAACCGAATTGGACCGCCAAGCCGCCGCTCACCCCAACCCAGGGAGTCCTACTCTCCACCGCCTGAACCGTGCCGAATACAGCAACGCTATCCGAGACCTGCTAGCCCTGGACGTTCACCCGGGCGACAGCTTACCGCCCGACGATTCGGGATATGGGTTCGACAATATCGGCGATGTTCTTTCCATGTCGCCGGTGCTTGTCGAACGATATTTGTCGGTAGCTCGCCAAGTGGCGCGTCTGGCCGTTGGCGATACGGACCTAAAACCCGTCATTGATGTATTCGATGGTTTGCGTGAGGTGCGAACCGGAGCCAAGGGACAGCGCGCTGGCCGCAACGATCGTATCAGCGAAGATCTTCCGTTTGATTCCGTCGGCGGCCTGTCGTTTGACTATACCTTCCCCGTCGATGCAGAGTATGTCTTCAGTATCAAAGTGGCCAAGCCCAATTCGGGCTTCGGCGAGACGGCGCCGCCGGTAGGTCAGATTCTTGAATTACGGCTTCCGGTAAAAGCCGGAGTTCGCCATGTCGGTCTTACCTTCATGCGGTCCGATGCTTTGCCGGAAACGCTCCCTGGAGGAGCCGGCCGCGGGGGCGGTGGCGGCGGCAGAAGAGGCGCCGGACCGGACAGGCCCATGTCGCATCTTGATCTGCGCCTCGACGGCGTCCGCCTCAAACTATACGACGTGCCTGAAGGGCAGCGCGGCCGCGAAATCAACGAAATGTCGGTCGCCGGACCTTATAACATCACGGGCGCCGGAAACTCGCCGAGCCGGCAGAAGATATTCGTGTGCAAACCCAGTTCGGCGTCTGACGAAGAGCCGTGCGCGCGAAAGATTCTGACGGATCTGGGCCGCCGTGCGTTCCGCCGGCCCCTAACTGTTGCCGATACGGCTCCTCTTATGGCCTTCTACAGGGAGGGCCGCAAGGAAGGAGGATTCGATCAAGGCATCGAGATGGCTCTCCGTGCGATGCTGGTCTCGCCTGATTTCCTCTTTCGCGTCGAACGCAACCCTGCCACCGCTCGCGCCGGCGGCGTTTACCACGTTAACGATCTGGAGTTGGCCTCCAGGCTTTCATTCTTCTTGTGGTCGAGTATTCCAGACGAAGACCTTCTCGCCTTGGCTGAGCGAGGCAAGTTGCAGGACCCCAAGGTGCTTCAACAGCAGGTGAAGCGGATGCTCGACGATCCAAAGTCCAAGGCATTCGTCGGCAACTTCACGGGCCAGTGGCTGCTCCTTCGAAACATCGATCAAATCAAACCCGACGTGGAACAATTTCCCGTGTTCGATGAGAGCCTTCGTCGAGCGTTCCGGCAGGAAACGGAAATGCTCTTCAACTGGATTGTGCGCCAGAATCGGCCAGTTACTGAAATATTGAGCGCCAACTACACATTCCTCAATGATCGCCTTGCCGAGTTCTACGGAATTACGGGCGTCTATGGCTCCAGGTTCAGGCGAGTCGAGTTGACCGACCCCAATCGTGGGGGTCTGCTGGCTCAGGGAAGTATCCTAACGGCGACATCGTATCCAACGCGCACATCGGTAGTCCTCCGCGGCAAGTGGGTGCTGGATAATCTCTTGGGGTCTCCGCCGCCGCCTCCGCCTCCAAACGTGCCCGCGCTCGAGTTCCACGGCAAGGGGCGCCAATTGTCGATGCGCGAAGCGATGGAGGCTCACCGTGCCAATCCGGTTTGCGCTTCGTGCCACGCCCGTATGGATCCTATTGGCTTCGCCCTTGAGAATTACAACGGCATCGGCGAGTGGCGCACCAGCGACAACGGAGTTGCAATCAATCCTTCCGGTAAGCTGCCGGACGGCGAGGAATTTTCCGGGCCGGCCGGGCTCAAGAAACTGTTACTAACGCAGCATCGGGAAGAGTTTCTCTCCACCTTCTCGGAAAAGCTGATGACTTATGCCCTTGGCCGCGGCCTAGAGCCTTCGGACCAGCCGGCTTTGCGGGCAATCGTGCGTGAAGCCGGAAAACAGGATGTCACGGTAGCCGCGTTGATCGATGCAATCGTTCGGAGCCCCCAATTCCAGATGAGGAGAACCAAAGAGTTATGAGAATCAACTTCAATCAGACCCTGAATCGCCGCACGCTTTTGCGCGGCCTAGGCGGCGCGCTCGCTCTTCCATTGCTTGATTCCATGATTCCCGCTCGGGCAGGTGCGGCGGCAAAACCAATTATCCGGCTGGGTTTCGTTTACACGCCGAATGGCATGATACCAGCGAGCTGGCTCCCCAAAATAGAAGGCACGGGATTCGAGATTACGCCGACCATGCGTCCCTTGGCGCCGTTTCGAGAGAACCTCCTCGTGCTGAGTAATTTGACGCAGCGCACCGCGGATGCGCTGGGCGATGGCGGCGGCGATCACGCGCGCGCCGGCGCGACCTGGCTCACCGGTGTTCATCCGAAAAAGACCGAGGGTTCGGAGATACACGCCGGAATATCCGCCGATCAAATCGCCGCGCAGGAACTCGGCAAGCAGACGCAATTTGCTTCTTTGGAACTCGGCCTCGAAGAGCCTTCGTTCGCAGGCGGATGCGATTCCGGCTATAGCTGTGCGTACACGAACACCATATCGTGGCGCGGTCCCACCACGCCCAACCCCGTCCAGATCAGCCCGAGAACCGTTTTCGAACGCCTGTTCGGCGACGGCGAAAGCACCGATCCCGCGGCCCGCCTGAAGCGAATGCAACAGGATCGCAGCATTCTCGACTACGTGAACGGAGATGTAGCGCGTTTGGAACCGAGGCTCGGAGCCCGCGACAAGAGTAAGCTCGACGAGTATCTCGAATCGATTCGCGATATCGAGCGCCGTATTCAGAAAGCGGAAGAGCAGACCTCCTTCAGAACCCCCGTCATGGCCCGACCTGTCGGAATACCGGAAGTCTTCGACGAGCATGCGCGATTGATGAGCGACCTCATGGTGGTGGCATTCCAGACTGACATGACGCGCGTGATCACTTACATGTTCGCTCGCGAGGGCTCGAACCGCGCATTCCCCGAACTCGGCGTGCCGGAAGGCTGCCACGTCGTTACGCATCACCAGAACGATCCGGTTAAGATCGCTAAAGCTCAGATTGTCGAGGAGCACCGTGCAAAGTCTTTCGCCTACCTGCTGAAACGGATGAGCGAAGCCGAAGACGGCGATGGAACGCTGCTTGATCACACGGTGCTGCTTTACGGAGCCGGCATCCGTGACGGTAATACCCACGATCATATCGATCTGCCGCTTGTTCTCGCGGGTGGAAAGTCGGCTGGCATAAAATCCGGACGTCATATCCGATCCAGCGCAGGTACTCCCATGACGAATCTGTTGACCACGATGCTCGACCGGCTGGGAGTTACTGTTGAAAAGCTCGGCGACAGCACGGGAAAAATGGATCAACTTGCCGGGGTGTAGCGTGCGATTTTGGCTTCGACTTTCGACGGTCCTGCTTGGTTCCCTATGCTGGGCCAGTGACTCGCCCATACTCAATGCCATTCGCGATGGCAATTTGCAGACGCTGCGCGCGTTGATTGCAGCGCATACGGATGTAAATACGCCGCTGCCCGATGGCTCCACTGCGTTGGCCTGGGCCGCCTACGAAGACAACAACGCTGCGGTGGAATTGTTGCTCGGCGCCAATGCCAAAGCCGCAACCGCCGACGAGTACGGCGAAACTCCTCTCTCCTTAGCCTGCCAAAACGGGAATGCCGTCATCGCGGAGAAACTCTTGCGGGCTGGCGCCGATGCTAACGCCGCCCATTGGAATGGGGAGACTCCTCTCATGTTTGCCGCCCGCACGGGCAACCCGCGGGTGTTGAGCTTGTTGCTCGAGCACGGCGCCAAAGTGGATGCGGTGGAATCTTCAAAAGGTCAAAACGCACTGATGTGGGCGGCCGCTGAGGGACATGCGGAAGCTGTAGAAGTTCTGCTGAAGGCCGGGGCTAAGCCGAACATTACGTCCAAGGCTGGGCTCTCGCCGCTGATCTTCGCCGCGGAGAAGGGCGATGCCCACACCGCGGCAAGCCTAATAGCTGCCGGAGCCGATGTGAACTATGCCGTTCCCGCGGGCATGAACGCGCTCCTCGTTGCAATGGCGGCGCGCAAAGCTCAAGTCGCCGAGATGCTGATTTCAAAAGGCGCCGACCCGACAGCCAAAGATCGCAACGGCAATACGCTCCTTCACAGCGCCGCGCAACTGGGCGACGTGGAGATGATGAAGAGTCTGCTGGCAAAGGGTCTGGACGTGAACGCGAAAACGGCAAAGTCCCAAGGCGGCCGCGGCGGCGGCGGTCAACGCGGCGCCGGTCCGGGAGAGCAGACGCCGCTGATGCTCGCGGCAAAGGGCAACCACTTGGAAATGATGCATGCCTTAATCGAGGCTGGCGCCGACCCCAAGCTCAAAGCTCAAGACGGAACCACGCTACTGATCGCCGCGGCCGGCAGTGGACACGTTGAAGTAGTGCAGTACGCCTACGAACTAGTTCCGGATATCAAAGCGGCCACGGATCGCGGGCAGACAGTTTTGCATTCTGCGTTGACGGGAACCATTCAATCGGCCACTCCCGAGGAGATCTGTGCCGTTATCGATTTTCTGGCAAGCAAGGGCGCCGATCTTACAGCAGCCGACGCCAGTGGCAAGAAGCCAATCGCCCTCGCTGGACCGATTGATGGCGCGGCAGATTTGCTGAAGAGATTGACTGACGGCGCGCCCGCCGGGAATAAAGATCACCCAAAGCTTTAATCAGGTCCTCACCCGGCGTCACCTTCCCCGGTTCCACGTCAGACCGTAGATATCGGCGGCCCAGAATACGAAGGAACCAATAGGCCCCTCGTCGGGCGCGATCCCCCAGAACTCGATGCTATCGGCGGTACTCTCCACATTCCGATCGAAGATTCTTTCGAGGCGTCGGTCGGCAATGGAGACGCGCATGATTGGAACTTCATCTTCTTGCAGGGCTTGGAAATAGAGAGACTTGCCATCGCGCGACCAAACCGGGTTGTGGATTCTACCTTCGGCAACCGTAGCCCACTTCGCCGTATCCCGATCGAAAACCATCAACCGGTGTTGGTCCAGGGTCATTGCCGCTATGTGGCGGCCATTCGGCGACCAGCGCGGGCTGAACATTCCGGTCGACTCGGGCAGGATGGTTACCTTCTTGGTGGCAAGATCCAAAATCCGAATGTCCTTTGGAGCGGTCGCCTCTGCCGCATAGTCGGGGAGTCTGCCGAATATGATCGACGTTCCTCCCGGTCCCCAATCGGGATCCGCCTGGTTGCGGCCCTCATCCAAGAGAGGCTGAAGGTCGCCGCCATCCGATGAAACCGTATAAATCTTGTATGGCGTGCCTGGCTGCTTCGCCATGACGAGCAGCCAGCGATCGTCCGGCGACCACCGCTCCATGTACACCGAGGTGGGAGAGCCGATGAGCTGCATCCGATCGGACCCGTCCTCTTTTCCTCGCCAGAGGGAGCCGTCGGAGGTGCTGATCCAGGCGATTCTATCGGCAAGATGCGCGTGTTCCGATCGGCGGGCATTTCTAATGTTGCCCAAATAGGGTTCGGCCTTGTGGGTTGTCAGATTGAAATGAAATAGTTCACGGCGCGTATTGGCGCCGATGGCAAATATCTGGTCGCCTCTGAGTGACGGAACGGGCGCCAGGAATTCCAAAGGCCCCGCCGTAATTTCGAATGGAACGCGTCCGGCGCGCAGGAATCGGGGCTCGCTGAGACCCCATATGTTAGACCCTCCATTGTGCGCGGACTGAAATACGAAGTTAGCGCCGTCTGCCGTCCAGTCTCCACAGCATTCCGCCGGAGGCGTGCTCCATCCCTCGAGTATGGGATGCGGGTTCTTGCCGTCCGCGGAGATCTCCCATAGCGAAGTGGTACGGGTCTTCGGGTCAAGGACAGTGAACCGGATAATCGATCCATCCCGTCCGTAGCGCATCCAGTAGGCGCGTCCGGAAAGGGTAGCGAGCTTGCGCGTTTTCCCGTTATCGCGCTCTAAAACAAACAGGTCCTGGCCGGACGCATAGAGAACACCCCGGCGATCGGGCGTCCAGGCCGCATCGTGAGCTAAAACATCGAATAATCTTCGCGCTGAACCGCCGGTGGACGGGGCTATCCACAACGGTTGCTCGGTCTCGGACCACATCATGCTCCGGATCAACAATTCGGCGCCATCCCGCGAGATATCGGCCACCGAGGGCCGCGAAATCTCCGGCGGCGTGACAAACGGATGTACTTCGCCGCCGCCGATCAACACGTAGGCGAGCCCGACGCGGCCGTTCTGAAAACCCGGAAAGTAGACGCGGACGCCGTCGGTCGCGACCCCCGGGAAACGCTCGATGTCGATCCGGCCCGGATAAATGCCGTAGTCCGAAGTGATCTGCTTGAACCTCACCACAGAGGGGGCGGCGGGTCTCGAGGCCAGGAATAGCCACGCTCCAGCCGCGGCCATGGCGATCGCAGCGGCCGATAGAAAGAGGAGCTTCCTGCGTGAAAAAGCGCTGCCGGAAACAACCACGCTAGTGGGAACGGCGTCAACGGACGGTGGCGCGACAAGCGCAGGCTGCTCCGGAAAGCTCGGAACCGGCGCGGCAGGCCGTCGTTCCGGCTCTTCTGCTGCGGTCCTTATCGGTTCTACCCGGGCGATGAAACGGAAGCCACGTTTGGCTAGCGTTTCGATAAATTGAGGACTGTCGGCGGAATCGTTGAGAGCCTCGCGAAGTTTGTTGATCGCGGTACCAAGTGAATGGTCGAAATCGACTACTGTTTCCGGTCCCCAAATGAGTTCCCGCAAGCTTTCGCGGGTGACCAGTTCGCCGGGCCGCTCAATCAGTGCAGCGAGGATTTTGAACGGCTGCCGCTGCAGGTGGATCCGGACCCCGAATTTACGCAACTCGCCCGCGCGCAGATCCGCTTCGAACGCACCAAAACGAACCTTGTCCACTTGGAGGCCTTGCGGCATAACCCAGATGGTACAACGATGGCCACCCGCCAGTTACTCTTGCCGCAAATTGGCGTTTTCTGAAACGCTTATTAATGTCCGCCAAACCCGGGCGAAATTCGCCAGCATAGTTCATGTCCGCCTCGATATCGACCCGGCTGAACGCGCAGTCTTCTTCCGAGGTCGGTCAAAACAATCGCGAGTCCCGCTCTCGGCGCCCACTGGATGGACCCGGGTCAGATCGCGACCGTTCTCCGAGTTGCGCCAGCAGCACCCGCTTCCTGCCTGCCTCAATTGCAACTCATATCGACAGCTCTCGATTTCACGCCGCCGCGCGCGTCAGTTGTATTCGCCACATTGGCGCTACCAAAAGCATGAGACAAAACCCCGCAAACAGTACCCATGGAATACCGGTTCGAAGTGCCGCTGGGCCAGAGCCATTATGAGTATTGGGGCGATGGCCACCCCCACACGACAGCCTATGAGGGAACGCTCACCGCCGATTCGGAGACGGCGAACCTGGTGGACCTGACGGTGCGGACCTGCAACCTCTCGACGGAGACCGGCGCCTGCGAAACCTCAACCAGCATGAAGTACACCGGATGGCAGGTGAACGGCGCGACGTTTCTGCTGCCGGCGCACACACGGATGGACATCCGCATGCTGAACGGCGTGAATTCCGCAACGAGTCGGTCTACACCGGATGCCACGAGTTTCTAGGCGAATCGATGCTGCGTTTCGAAGGATCGGGCGAGCACGAGAGCAGCGTGCCGTCGAAGGCGGGGAGGCCCCTGCTGCTGCGGCGTTTTCGGCTGGGATGCCGTTCACCGTGCAACTGGCCCAGGACATCGCAGTTGCGACCGCGGCCGCCGGAGACCTGGTGAAGGCAGTGCTCGCGACCGATCTCGCCGATGGCCGGAAGATCCTCGCTCCGCAGGGGACGGCGCTCACCTGCAGCATCCAGCGAATCCGGCGCTATTACAACGTGCATGATCGGATCGAGTTAGGAGCGTTCGAGCCGGCAGCAAGGGTGGAAATCGTGCTGCGGCTGGAGAGTCTCGCGTCGCCGGGTGGCTCCCGGCCCATTACGGCACGCATCGCCCGACCGGCGCCGCAACCGAACCGGCGCGGGCGCTGGCGCAACGCGGAGTCAACCTGGGGCCTCTTTCGGCGCTCGGAGTGAATCTCTGGTTCGCGCGGTTCGAGGATGCGAGAGACGACTTCGTGATTCCGATTCGGGACGGCCTCAGATTGGGTGACGGCGCGATGACCGGCGCAAGATCGGCGATAAAGCGTGGAAATCCTTCATCAGGCAAATAAGGCCGCCTCGAACACGAAGCCTCCTCGAGATATGCAATACTCTTCTCCGCGGCTTCAACGCGCCATGGCCGCCGATCGCATCGAGCGCAGCGTATTCGCAAGCGAGTCCCGCGGCAGCGTACGCACGATAGGATTCACCAGCCATCCAAATCCGGCAGGCACGGCTCGCGTCAGCGAGATTGCTTCGCACTCCACATAAACCCCGCCGTCCCGTTGCTCGAAGCGCCAATACGAGTTGAGCCGCCATAGAAAGCCGTGGTCGTGACCGGGCGGCATCTCCCTCTCGTCCGGTTCGCCCGGATTTTCCACTTCCGCGATGCGCGTGCTATGCGAGACGTTGTACCAGTGCGCGCCGTCAATCTGGGAATAATTCACTCGGTGGTTCGTGTTCAACACCACCGTGATCACCTGCTTCTTGAGCAGCCGAAGATAGATGTCGAACTCGCCGCCGTCGCGGTGGATGATCTTCGAGTCCTGCAACTCGGGGCCATAGAGAGCCTTGTGCGAGTCGTAATCCTGCGCCAGCGCAATCGCCTTGGCCAATGTGACGCGGGGAATGAAAACGGCGCCTACCCAATCGTGGATGGCGCCATCCGGGACGTCCACGTCTCCATTGCCGGAGAAGGGTTCGACGGCCGCTTCGCCTTTGCTCATGCGATTCTTCCGTCCGGCGGAGCCATCCGCCCAGAGAAACGCCGGCCCGTGGGCCTGCCGGTCAAGCCTCTCCTCGGCGTCGCGAGTGTATCGATCGAATGCCGCAACGGTGTGCGGCTGAAGATCCACTGTAGTCACACCCGGCACAGTAGACAGAAGGATGCCGGCGCAGCCGAGTGACCTTAGCATGCTCATGGCTCACTTACTCGCAATTGGTTTTCCGTTTGCATAAGTACGGACGGGAGGCAATATGCCGGCAGCCGCATTTCAGGAAGCGAAGCGCGAGCAAGTCAGCTTTCTCGCGCCCATGGAGAAGAGACTATTGGTTTGGTTGGCATACCGCACGCCCACGTGGATTAATTCCGATCACCTTACCGCGCTTGGGCTCTTATCGCTCTTCGGCGCGGGTATCAGTTACTGGTATGCGAGCTACAGCCATGCCGGCTTGCCGCTCGCAACCGCGTTTCTGGCGCTCAACTGGCTTGGGGATAGCCTCGACGGCACGCTGGCGCGCGTTCGAAATCGCCAGCGGCCCCGGTACGGATTCTACGTGGATCACATCGTCGACGCCTTCGGGACGTTCTTTCTGTTAGGTGGTCTCGCATTATCGGGTTATATGAGCATCGGGATAGCGGCCGGATTACTAATTGCTTACTTTATGCTTTCCATCGAAGTGTATCTTGCTACTTACACCATCGGAACGTTCCACCTATCATTCTGGAAGTTCAGCCCGACGGAATTGCGAGTGCTACTCGCGATTGGCAACCTGGCGCTGCTCTACCGCCCGGTGGTGCAGTTAGGCAGTAAGACCTACCAACTATTTGACGTCGGCGGCGCCGCCGGTGTTACAGGTATGACTGCGATGCTGATAGTCGCCGTGGCCGCACATACTTCTCATCTCTATCGCGCCGAGCGCCTGCCATGAGCAAGCGGCTTGGCCTACGCCGATGGCTGAAGTTCAATACCGTAGGCGCCATTGGCATCGGCGCGCAACTAGCGGCGCTCGCTTTCTTCCATCGCGCCTTGCGGCTCGGTTATCTGGCGGGCACGGCGCTCGCAGTCGAATGCGTCATCCTTCATAATTTCGCCTGGCACGAGCGCTGGACGTGGAGCGACTGCGCCAGTCCCGGCTCGACCGTCGCCCGTCTGCTGCGTTTCAATTTCAGCGTGGGCCTGGTCTCGCTCGTCTGCAACGTGGCGGGAATGCGCGTCCTGGTGGGTGCATACAGAATGCCCTATCTGGCCGCGAATCTCGTGTGCGTTGCGGCCGGGGCCATTGCAAATTTTCTTGCCGCCGATCTCTTCGTATTTCGCCGCCCGATGTGTCATCATCGTTGAACCGTGAAGTCCGCGAGTTCCCAACAGTCCGCCCTTCGCAAGGAACTCGGCCTGCGCGATCTCGTCCTCGCCCAGGTACTTTGCGTTGTCGGGTCCACGTGGGTCGGCGTCGCCGCAAAATTGGGGCGCTCCGAGGCCGCTTTTTGGCTCGCCGCCATGGCGCTGTTTTACCTGCCACTGGCCGCTGTCGTCATCTACCTCAATCGCATGATGCCGCTCGAAGGCGGGCTATATCAGTGGGCGAAGGAGGGGTTCGGCGAAATGGCGGGCTTCCTCACCGCGTGGAACTTGTGGGTCTATGCCATTGTGAGCACGGGGGCCATCGTCTTTGTCATCCCCACCGATCTCTATTACATGCTGGGCCCATCGGCCGCGTGGATTCCTGCCAGCAAGCTCGCGACCGTAGGTCTCACCGGGGCGGTGATGGCCGCCATCGCGATGGTCGCGATTCATGGCCTCGATATCGGCAAGTGGCTGCATAACATCGGCAGCATCCTCATCCTCGCGGCTTATGCAATTCTGCTGGCGCTACCCATTTGGGCTTTGCTTCGCGGCCGAATTACCTATTACGAGCCCGTCCCATGGCAGATGCCTAAGCTCAATTGGTTCGGCATCGCCATCTTTGGACAGATGACCGTGGGCGCGCTCAGCGGATTCGAGTACGTGGCGATCCTGGCCGGCGAAACCCGCAGCGCGGCGCGAACCATTGGGCAGTCGGTGATGATCTCCGCGCCGATCATCTGCCTCATGTTCATCCTTGGCACCAGTTCCGTGCTTACCTTCCTTGGCGGACAGCCGATCAATGTGATTGGGCCCATCCCGCAGACCCTGCGCGCGGCCGCTGGGAATTCGCCGCTGGCCAACCAGGCCGTGCCGTTCGCCATCACGCTCTTGATCGCCCGAGCCATTGCCGCCGCCAGTCTGCTGCTCACAGGGCTAACCCGGCTGCCGATGACCGCCGGTTGGGATAACCTCTTGCCCGCGTGGTTCGCCCGGCTGGACCCAAAGCGGCGTACGCCGGTCAATTCGATCTTGTTCGTCACTGCTATCGTCATGGCGGTGATTCTCCTCAGCATGCTGGGCGTGCGCGAGCAGGAGGCCAGCCAACTACTCACCAACGCCTCCATCGTTCACTATGCCATCGCCTACGTGGCGCTCTTCGCCATTCCGGTGTTCGGCAACCGGCGTCTGCGCGCGGCGCTTCCCGCGTGGCTAAAAATCGCCGCCGCCGCGGGAATGGGCGCAAGCGCCATATCGCTCTTCATTGCGGTCTACCCGGTAGTGGACGTCGTCAGCCGGATGGCTTACGCGGCGAAGATCTCGAGCGTCGTATTGGTTACTAACATCGCGGGCGTCGCGTTATATCGCGCGGGGCGCGCGCAACGATAGCATTAGCGAGCGGCGGCGAGATAGCATAGAACTATGCGCTATCTCGCCGCTTCCCTCTTTTGCTCTCTGGTCTTTTCCGCGGCCGCGCAGCAGCCCGTGCGCCCGAAGGACGTCCGGGACGTGGCCAAAGCCGGCGCGCCCGCCATACCTAAACTGGCAGGCTACCTCAAGAACCAGGATCGCGATGTGCGGCTTGAGGCCGCGAAACAAATCGCTGAAATCGGTACCGCACCCAGTCTGGATCCCTTGGTCGAGGCCACCCACGACGCCGATTCCGAGATCCAGATTCGCGCCACCGATGGTTTGGTGAATTTCTATATACCCGGCTATATGAAGACCGGTCTCGGCGGTTCGCTGCGGCGCGTGGGAACGGACATCAAAGGCCGCTTCACCGACACGAACGATCAAATCGTCCCGCCCTACATGACGGTCCGTCCCGAGATTATTGCCGCCCTGAGCGCCCTCGTCCGGGGTGGCGTGAGCATGGATGTCCGCGCCAACGCGGCGCGCGCTATCGGGGTGCTTCGCGGCCGCGCGGCCGTGCCCGATCTGATCGAGGCGGCGCATTCGAAGAATTCGCAGTTGATCTATGAATCGGTGGTGGCGCTCGAGAAGATCCGCGATGAATCGGCCGGCCCGCGCATCTCCTTCCTGCTGCACGATCCCGATAGCAAGGTGCAAGCCGCCGCCATCGAAGCCGCGGGCGTGCTGCGGAATAGGGAGGCGCTTCCCGCTCTAGTCGATGATCTCAACCATGCGCGCGACGCGCGTGTACGCCACGCGGCGCTCGAAGCCATTGCCATGCTCCCCGATCCCTCCAATCGCCCGCTGTATACGCAGTATCTCGCCGACAAGGATGAGAAGATGCGCGCCGCCGCGGCCGAAGCTTTTGCGCGATTAGGAGATCCGGCCGATCTGCCGGTTGTGAAAAAGGCCTGGGATGAGGAAACGAAGACTTCCCCGCGGCTCTCGCTGGCTTTCGCCCAAGTTGCGTTGGGAAGAACGGAGCTGAGTGAATTCAGCCCGCTGCAATTCCTGATCAACAACCTGAATTCGTCCGCTTTTAACGGCATCGCGCGCCCGTTCCTGGTGGAATTGGCGCGCAAAGAAGCTGTACGGCAGCTACTCTATGGGCCGCTTGCTAATGGAACGAAGGAAGAAAAAATCGGACTTGCGTACGTGCTAGGGTTGAGCGGCGGCCCTTCGAGCGTTCCACAACTGCAAAAGCTCACCACCGATCCGGATCCGGATGTGGCTCAAGCCGCCTTGACCGCCGTTCGCAATCTGCAAACGAAATAACGGAGACTACTTCGCCTTCTTCTGCTTCTGTTGGCCGACGCGAATCTTGAACTGCTGCGTCTTAGAATCCTGGAATGCCTTGTGATCGTGTCGAGCCACGGCATCCTCGAGGTATTTATCGACGTTCGCGTCCTTGGGCAGGACCGCCATCAAAGTGAAACTATCGTTGCAGGTCGGGCAATACGGCCGAAACCGCTTTACGTTCGGAATTCCCATAACTCCTCTAGTTTAGCAGAACAACGCTGCCCGCCCGTTTGCGGATTCAGTCTATGCTTTCAGTTTGACCATTGCTCAAAGTAGGGCCGGGCATACCCCAAGGTCGCGCACCGCGGCAATCGTACTCGCGGGCTTCTGCGCCTTTCTAACTATCTACGCCCCGCAGCCTTTGCTGCCTTCCCTGGCGCTTGAATTTCACGTTTCAGCTGCCGCTATTGCCCTGGTGATGACGGCTACCACCGCTGGCGTTGCCCTGGCGGCGCCATTCATCGGCATGCTTTCCGATCGGATCGGCCGCAAGCGCGTTATTGTTCCTGCTGCGCTCCTGCTGGCTATTCCGGCGACTGCGGCCTCCACTGCTGTGGGGCTCCACTCTCTGCTCTTCTGGCGCTTCTGGCAGGGTATTTTTACGCCCGGGGTTGCCGCGGTCACTATCGCCTACATTAACGAGGAATGGGAATCGGGCGCGGCCGCCGCCATGTCCGCCTATGTCACCGGAACCGTACTTGGAGGCTTCAGCGGGCGCATGATTGCCGCCCTGATCGCCTCTCACGCTTCATGGCGCTGGGCGTTCGCTTCGCTCGGGATTCTCAACGCCGCGGGTGCGTTCGCCATGGCGATCTGGCTGCCGCCGGATCGTCGCACGCCCCACCCCGCGCCGCCGCACGGCGCAATGGCAGCCCACCTCCGAAACCGCCGCCTGCTAGCGACCTGTACCGTGGGATTCTGCGTGCTCTTCACGCTGCTTGCGACCTTCACCTACGTCAACTTCTATCTCGCCGCTCCGCCGTTCCGCCTGGGGACACAAGCGCTCGGTCTGCTCTTCACGGTTTACCTGCTGGGTATGGTCGTAACGCCCGCGAGCGGGCGCTACATCGACCGCGTGGGCCATCGTCTGGCGATCATGGTTGCGTTCGCCGGATGCATGGTGGGAATCGCGCTCACGCTCATCCAAAGCCTCCCCGCCGTGATCGCGGGACTCGCGCTTCTCTCAAGCGGCGTCTTCATTGCACAAGCCGTTACGTCAAGCTATATCGGCATCGCAACAAGTCACGCGCGCGCATCCGCGGTTGGCATCTATTCCGTCTTCTACTATGCGGGCGGAACGCTCGGATCGGCCGTGCCCGGCTGGTTCTGGATCCACGGGGGTTGGCCAGCTTGTGTGGCGTTGATCGCCTGCGTAGAAGCGCTCACCATGGGTCTCGCGTGGACCGGATGGCGTCCGAATTCCGCACTTCAGGACGGCCAAGCCTGACTCAGAAACAACTCTATAACCCTACGCTCCGTACTCCACCACCAGCACCGTAATATCGTCCGATTGCGCCGCGCCGCCGGTGAACGCCGTCACCGCCTCCTGAATGGCCTCGTGTACGGCCGCCGCGCTTTCGGCCGCGTGCGCCGTCACCGCTTCGCGCAGTCGTTTCTTTCCGAAGAACTCGCCGCCGAATTTTGCGCTTCCGTCACCCCGTCGCTATAGATCAGCAACTTGTCGCCCGGCAGCCAGTTGTTCTTCGGCGAGCGTAAACTCCGCGCCCTCCATCAGTCCCACCGGCATTCCCGTGACTTCCAATTCGGAAAGCGCGCCGTTGGCGCGGATCACCAGCGGCGGGCAATGCGCGGCGTTCACGTAACTCAGCTTTCCGTCGCGGCATAACAGCGCCTGAAAAACCGTCGCGTATTTTTCGCCGCCCGTTCGTTCCAGCAGGAATCGATTCAGCCGCTGCATCCGTAATGCCATGGCATTCGGATGGTCGCTCGCTGCGATCAGCGCGCCTTGCAGCAGCGACGCCAGCAGCGCCGAGCTCACGCCTTTCCCCGAAACGTCCGCCACCACCGCCGACCAGCAGTTCGTGATGTCACCGGATTCGACGTCGTAATAATCGCCGCCCACCTCGTGCGAGGCCATGCTGCTGCCGCACGCGCGCAGCCATCCATCTGACGGCAACTCGCGCGGCAACAAGCTCTGCTGGATGGTGCGGGCCAGGTTCAGCTCTTCTTCCATCTGCCGCTTGCCGCGCTCTTCCTCGAGCAGCCGCGCGTTTTCCAGCACCGTCGAGGCCTCGATCGCCAGCGTCTGCAGCAGCTCGCGGTTGCCGCCCGCCAGATCGGCCGCGGAAATGCGCGAATCCATGTAAAGCACGCCCACCGTCTCGTTGGCCGCGGCGATGCACGCTGGTCGCGTCGCCTTGCCCCGCGCGGATGCGCACCAGCGGCACGCAAATCACGCTGCGCAGTTCCAGATCGGCGATGCTGCGGTCGGGCGCGGTGTCGGTCGTTGCCCAGCGGATCGAAGTTCATCGAGAGCAGCTCGCGCCGGTGTTGCAGCGCGCGGTGCAATACGTGGCGCGGCACGCGCAGCTCGGTGTCCTTTAGCGTGCGGCCGTGCCGGTTGCGCGCCACCCGCGTTTCCAGCTCCTCGCCCTTGCGCAGCATCAGGAAACCGCGCTCGGCGCCCGTAATGGCGAGCGCCGCGTCCACCACTTGCGCCAGCACGTCGTCCACGGAAAACGAACTCTGCAGCGTGCGCGCCAGATCCAGAATGGCCCGCAGCTTGGCCAGGTTGCCGCCCACCCCGTGTGGCGCCGATGCCGGGCTCTCCGCCGCGCCCATTTGCTCCATCAGGTTCTTCAGCTCCGCGCCATCCAGCGCGAACAGCAAGTTGGTAGGAATCGGGGACGCCGAATTCGATGCGGTCGCCGTTCGCCAGCATCGTGCCGCGAGATGCGCGTGCCGTTGACGAAGGTGCCGTGGCGGCTGCCGCAATCCTCGATCACGTAGTCGCCGCTCTTCGCCGAGAATGCGCGCGTGGGTGCGGGAGGCGCGGCTATCGCGGACGATCAGGTGGCTTTCCGGCTGGCGGCCGATGTGGAAGGGCAGCGGGTCGAGCGGCACGCGCGTGCGGTTGCCGCTGGGGTCGATCACCACCAGCGATGCGGGCTCCATTTACTGCCGTGGCCGTAGCGCTTGCGACGCTCCATGCTACTTGCGTGCCCGCGCCCGGTGCGCTTCACCGGTTTGGCTGGCTTCACGGGCTTTACCGATTCCGGCGCGCTCCTCGCGCGCCTCGTCCACTTCGCGCGAACGCAGCGTCTGGCAGTGCGCGCAATAGCCGCCCACCTCCGTGCGCGCCAGCAGAATCTGAAATCCGAAGTGGGTTTCGATCTGCTTGCGCAGCCGCTGCAACGGTTCGCCGAAGAACTCTTCCACTTTGCCGCAGCGCAGGCAGATCACGTGCGCGTGCTCCTGCTTGAGGCGCGTCTCGTAGTAGTGCTGGTCGCCGCCGTAGTGCATCAGGTCCAGCTCGTCCACCAGGCCGCCCGCCTTGAGCATTTTCAGCGTGCGGTACACGGTGACGCGGTTGAGCTTGCGGGTCTTTCTCCTTCGCCATCGGAAACAGGCGCTCGGCGTCCAAGATGTTCGCCGGTTTTGTCGATGAGGTCGAGCAGGATCTGCCGCTGCCGCGTGAGCCGGACGCCACGCTGCTTCAGCGATCCTTCGGTGGAATCGAGCCTGGCGTGGAATCAATTGCCATAAGTTGTACGGGACATTTCATTCTATCAGGAGCGGCCGTACGTTGCGGCCGCGAGCGCGAACCCCATGGGCCCGCCGTCGTGCGGCCGGATATGACAAAAGGAGTGTGTCGCCCTTGAATGGGGACATATGAAGCCGTTTGCTCGTGATTTCCTTCTCGTTAATTGGCCCCACCGGAAAGATCATCGATTTCGATAGCTGCGACCTTGGGCAAGATGCCTCCCGGATGGAGCGCGGCTATGACCAGCGGCGGCTCCGCGCCCAAATGGCAGGTGCTTAGAGGACGGTTCCGCCCCTACGCAGCCGTACGTTTTCGCGCGACACGAACGACCCCGCGAACCATTCCCCGTCGCCATTTTTGACGCCGTTGCCGTTCGCGACGGCGATATCAGCGTACGCTCTAAAGCCGCTGACGGGCCATACCGATCAGGCCGGAGGTTTGGTTTTCCGCTATCGTGACTCCAAAAATTATTATCTGGCACGAGCCAATGCGCTCGATAACACAGTCGCTGTGTTCAAGGTGGAAAACGGTGAACTCAGACCGCTCTGCGCCGACGTGCGTCACCCAATCCCCGCCAACGCCTGGAGCATTTTAAAAGTCTCCGTGCGCGGCCGCAAGTTTCAGGTCTACGTGAATCATCGGCGAGTCTTGGAGACGCAGGACGAAACATTCCAGAATAGCGGCAAAGTCGGATTGTGGACTAAGGGCGATGCGGTGACCTACTTCGACGATTTCAGGGTGTATCCGAAATAGAGCTTCAATCCGCGAGGGGATCCCAAACGCGGCGCAGATCGAGCACGAAACCTTCGACCGGCCCTTCACCCGCGATGCTCTGGATTCCGATCCGCAGTCGGGCTTTTGTCCGGCACGGTAGATTTCCACAGCTTCGCGCTCGGGATCGATCAGCCACGCCAGTCGGGCGCCGTTATCGATCCACTCCTGCATCTTGGCGCGAAGGACCGGCAGGCGGTCGGTATGCGATCGGAGTTCAATCACGAAATCGGGGCAGAGATGCCAGAACCTCGCAGGCTTTCCGCACTCAATTCGCGGACACGGTTCTTCAGCGTCCATGCCGCGTCCGGGGCCAACCGCGCTCCATTGGGCAGCAGGAACCCGCCGGAAGCAATCGGTTGCAATGCCACGCCCGTCGCCAGTGGCCCAATCTCTAAGTTGTGCCATGATCGTCCGCGTTCTGCAGCGCCAGTAAGCGAATAATTGAGGCGGCATGATTACGATCTCACCCTCTGCGCCGTCATCTCGATGAAGTAGTCGGGATACTCCGTACAGAAATGCCGCGAATTCCTCATCCGTCATCGGTAGTCGCGGTAAGCTTATCAGCCGGCAGAGATATGCGCATCGTCGAATCGTCAACTGCATGCTTCGATAACTTACGCTACTCCCACCGCAGCGCGGTCATCGGATCGATCCCCGTAGCTCGCCGCGCCGGGATATAGCCCGCCAGCGCGGTCACTGCCGCGATCCCCAGCGACGCGGCGGCCATCGTCAGCAGGTCGGTTGGCTGCACGCCGAATAGCTGCGCCTGAATCAGCCGCGTCACGCCGTACGCGCCCGCCAGCCCGATCGCCACGCCGATTCCCGCCAGCATCAGCGTCTCGCGCATCACCATCCACACCACCGAGCCCTGCCCCGCGCCCAGCGCCATGCGGATGCCGATCTCGCGCGTGCGCCGCGCCACCATGAACGCCATCACGCCATACAGCCCCAGCGCGGCGAGCAGCGTCGCCAGGCAGCCGAAGACGCTCGAAAGCGTGGCCAGCAGCCGCTCGGTGAGCAGCGAAATCTCCATCTGGTCGTCCAGCGTGCGCATGTCGTACATCGGCACGCTCGGCATCCACTTCCCGCACCGCGGCGCGCAGGGTATTGAACACGTGCGTCGGGTCGCCTTGCGCGCGCACGTAGAACGTCAGGCCGTTCGACGAAACCGGCTTGCGCGATATGGAATATACAGCTCGTAGGGAATCTCGTCGCGCATGCTTTCGTACTTCGTGTCCCCCGCCACGCCTACGATCTGTATATCCGTCTTCGTTCCCGGGTCGATTCCCATGCCGACGTGCCGGCCCAGCGGGTTTGCGCCTCCGAAATATCGCTTGACGAATTTCTGGTTGACGATGCCCACTTTCGGCGCGCCGATCCACGTCGCGCTCGTTGAAATCGCGGCCCAGCAGCACCGGAATCTTCAGCGTCTTGAAAAAGCCGGGCATGCAATACTGCATGTGCGGATCGGGCCGTTCATCCTGTTTGGCCGAGTAGCCTTCGATCGTGACCCAGTTATCCCACTCGTTGTCCTCGAGCACCGGAATCACCGCGGCCGTATGCGATTCCACGCCCGGCAGCGCGCTTAATCGGTCGTCGCAGGCGGCGGTAGTAGTCCGTGGCCCAACCTTGAGTCGTAGCGGGTTCATGGTGGGGTCGACATCGAATGCAAGCAGGTTCTTCACCTCGAAGCCCGGATTCAGCGTCTTCAGATTGCGCAGGCTCTGCAGGAACAGCCCCGCGCCCGATCAGCAGCAGCAGCGAGAGCGAAACCTGCGCCACCACCAGCCCCTTGCGCAGCCCCGCGGAACCGCCGCGGATCACGCCGCCCGCCTGATCCTTCAGCGTATTCGCCAGCCTCGGCCGCGTGGATTGCAGCGCCGGAACCAGTCCGAAAAGCGCGCCCGCGAGCAGCGAAATCGCGAAAGTGAATCCGAGGACCGTCCAATCCGGCGTGCTCGTAAAGCGAAAGCGGCGTGTGCCCCGACGGCAGAAAATCGATCAGCGCCTGATCGATCGCCATGGCCAGGCCGATACCCAGCAGCTCCGCCCACCATGGCCAGCACCAGGCTCTCCACCAGCAGTTGCCGGATCAGGCGCCCGCGTCCGGCGCCCAGCGCCAGCCGCACGGCGATCTCCTTCTGCCGCGCCGACGCGCGCGCGATCAGCAGGTTCGCCAGATTGGAGCAGGCAATCAGCAGCACCAGGCCGACAATCGCCATCAGCGCGAACAGCGGCTTGGAGTACGTCCTCCGCAGATTCGAGCGGCCCTTCGACCCCGGCATCACCTCCATCCACATCTTCAGGAATTGCTGTTTTACGAATGGCGAGGCCTTGGCGAAGGGCTTCTCCGTTACTTCGCGATTGATGATCTGGTGAAAAAGCGGCTGCAAGCCGGCTTGCGCCTTCTCGATCGTCGATGCCGGGCTTCAGCCGGCCGAAAACCTCCGTCCAGCGGAAACGGTCGGTGTTCAGGCGGCTGAAATCGGTATGCGGCAGGTCGTCCTTCATCGTGATCGGGATGCGAATCTGCGGCGCGCGGCCGGGCTCCACGCCGTCGAATCCCGCCTGGCTCACGCCGATAATCGTCAGCGCCCGGCCGTTCACCACGATCTGCTTCCCGACGATGTCCGGATCGGCGCCGAACCGCGCGCGCCAATAGCCGTAGCTCAGCACCGCCAGCGGATGCCCGCCCTGAATCAGATCGTCCGGAGCCGTGAACACGCGGCCCGCCGCCGCGCCGATGCCCAGCACCGGAAAGTAGTTGCCGGAAACAAAATCGGCGCCGATCAGCTCCGTGCGGCCCTGGAACGTGGCGCTCACAGTGCTCGGATAAGTGCAGAACATGCCGCTGAAGACCTGGTTCTTGTCGCGGATCTCCTGGTACATCGGATAGGAAAGCTTGTCGCGCCCGTTGTTGCCGCCGTAATGATTGCCGCGCCCCGCCAGCATCACCAGTTGTTCCGGGTTGCTGCACCGGCAGCGGCTGCAAAATGAGCTGGTTGATCAGCGTGAAGATCGCCGTGTTGGCGCCGATGCCCAAGGCGAGCGAAAGCACAGCGACCGCGAGAAAAACAGGCGACTTGCGCAGAGATGCGCAAGGAATAACGGAGATCTTGCAGTATAGCGGCCATCGACGGTTATACTGCCGTCGCCGGAAAAAGTTACGAGTTTCCGATCAAAATCCCTGTAATGAACACCAGCAAGCCGCCCAGCCCCACTTGCAGCGCGGCGGAAAGCGGCGGCGTATCCATATAGCGATGGCGAATCCATGAGATGATGCCAAGTTCTACTATCACCACAATTATCGCCGCCGTCATGGCGACGTGAAAGTCCTGCAACAGAAACGGCAGCGTATGACCGATTCCGCCCAGCGTCGTCATCAATCCGTTGACGCCGCCGCGGACCCAGGGGTGCCCGCGCCCCGTCAAGCTGCCATCGTCCGACAACGCTTCCGCGAACCCCATGCTAATGCCCGCGCCCAACGATGCGGCGATGCCCACCAGAAACGCGTCGTGCGGTTGGTGCGTGGCATATGCCGCGGCGAAAACGGGCGCCAGCGTCGAAACCGAACCATCCATCAATCCGGCGAGGCCTGGCTGCACGATCTGAAGCACGAACAGGCGCCGGTTGGCCTGATCTTCCTGGGCCTTGCTTGAGGGATCGAGGTTGCCCTTCTCCAGTTCCTCGGCGCGATTCTGGTGATGCCGCTCTTCCTGCGCCAGATCGTCGAGCAGTTGCCTGATAGCGGCATCCTGCGTGCGCGTTGCCGCCCGCTCGTAATAGCGCCGCGTCGCGACCTCCATCGCCGCCACCTGCGCGCGGACGGCATCGAGTCGCAGCGGCTTGGTCAACCACACCGATTTGCGCTCGAGCATTCCGCGCACGTCTTGCCTGCGGATCAACGGAATGTGATCCCCAAACTTCTCGCGATAGAGATCGATCAGCCGCCGCCGGTGCGACGATTCCTCTTCGCGCATGCCGTCGAACACCGCCGCCGTGGATGGGAAGTCCTGCTTCAGGTCGTAAGCATAATCGGCATAGACGCGCTCGTCCTCTTCCTCCATGGCGATCGCCAGGGCGAGGATCTCGCGCTCCGTGAGACTGTCGAAAGTCCGCATTGTTAATAGGATGCCGGATTTACGGACTCCGGCGCCAGTGGATTCGTGGAGGTTGGGACCGCCATTTTGATGCATAGGCGCAGAGACGCCCGTTTGCGGCTTGCGCACCGATAAGCGGTGAGATTGACATACGAAGGGCTTCACGATGAGACCTGAGCCGGTAACCGAGGTCGTTTCCCGCCCAAAAGCGCGTAGGCTGGAAGGTCTGCGCCACTTATTTGCGATTTCGAAGGCTTGCTGTGGTCCTGAACTTCCTCGCTTCTCAAGGAGTTCTGTTGGCGGCGCAGCACTGTTCGTATTCGGCAACGGTCACATGCTACGAACACCCCAAATCCGACGGACGACAAGACAACTTCGTGGCTGTCCCCGCAGGGCTTGCAAGAGGCATTCACCAACGCCCCCGCATAGGGGCAGGGGCTTGCGTTAAGCAAAAGGACACTTTCCCATTATTATGGGTATGCGCGCTGGCCTACCTCGCGGTCGCCGAATAGTCCGGCGGAAAATAGGAAAATGAAGAAGGAGGCAACCCATGACAATCCAGATAACCAAGCCTGAAGTCGAGGCGCTTATCCAAACGCGTCTCAAAAGCGGCAAATTCAAGGATGCTGAGGATGTCATTTTCCAGGCGCTCGAAATGTCAGGCGCCGAGTCGCAGCAACCAGCCGCGCAGCGCGACGAAGCAATTGAGTGCCTCAAAACTTTTGGAAAAAAGCATGGCCTCTCACTTGGCGGAATGACGATCCGCGAATTGCGCCATGAGGCACGTCCGTGAATGAGATCGTCGTCGATGCGTCGATAACGCTATCTTGGTGTTTTCCCGATGAACAAACTCCCTCATCCCTGGCGGTGCTTGACCGTCTGAAGGCGGGGGACTCCGCGGTCGTGCCAGCCTTTTGGCCGGTCGAGGTTCTCAATTCGCTGCTGGTAGGAGAAAGGAGGGGACGGATTTCCCCGGAACAAACGCAGACCTTTCTCCGGAGCATTCAAGCCTTGCGCCCGACACTGGACAACGCATCGTTGGATCAGGTCATTGGCCCGGTACAAAAACTCTGCCGGGATCATCGCCTTGCTCCTTATGACGCCCTTTACGTCGACCTCGCCATGCGCAAGAAATGTCCATTTGCAACTCTAGACCAGCCTCAGCGGGATGCGGCTATGGAGCTCGGAATTCACTGCCTGTGAACCGGTTGCGGCGGATATTTAAAACTGGCAAACGAGTAAACGCCTCAAGCTGCTTTGAATGATACATGGTCACAATAGCGAGCCGTGTCTACTTGGCGACGGGCTGCGAGGATCGCGCTGTCAAACCTCTGAATCACGCCGCCGCCAATTTCCTCGGGCCCGCCGAGGTCCACCACTGCGTCTGCAATGGCGTTGAGGCGGAGAAACAGCAGCACAACAGCTGCAATTCGATAAGCCGATAATGCTCAGCCGATAATCGCGTCCACCTGGTCCAGCAGCGGTAGGGCCCAGTCACAGAACCTTTGGGACTCGCCATACCAGGCGAAGCCCCGACGTCGTCCCAGTTCCCAATTCGCGAGCATGCTCACTACTACATAAGCGGGAAGCCGGGCCGCCTGTCCTGGACGGGGTGGACTCTGAATCCGATAGCTGTCAAGGAAAGCCCGTGAGGCGGCCTTATTCCCCCAATACAACGGCCACCATATGGGCGTCGCGAGGTCCTCGTCCGGATCGCCGGCAAACCCGCGGCCCAGATCGAAGACGCCTGTGAACTTGAAACCGTGAGATGTCCGCTCTCCGGTGAGGTTTCCTATGCCGAGGTCGCCGTGTACATAGATTGGCTCAAACTCTCCAATGGCCGGCACGGCGCCGGCTACGAGCCTGTCCACTAACTCGGTGCTTGTGGCATCGAGAGTCGAGGATGTGTGAGCGATGCGTTGCTTGAGATCGGCGACCCGGCGCTCAAACCACTCCGTAGCGGATACCTCTGGAGAGCCAATGTCGTCCAGATCGGCGCGCCACTCGCCGGCGCGAGGAAAGTGGATGCCGTGAAGCTTGGCGGCCGCCTGTCCGAGCGCGCGTCCAATAACAGCCCAGTTCACATCAAGGGCGGGGCGCAGCACCTTTCCCGGCAGCCGCCGCATTAGCGCGAAGGGCCACCCGAAAATTGTGCAGGATTCGTCGATCAAGTATGGCCATGGAGAAGCGATTGACGATTGCTCATGCACCACGCGGGCAAAAAATCGCTCGCGCCGCAGCGCCTCGGACTCAATCGGTACGATAGCGCCGCGGAGAACCCACTCGCCATTCTCGGTAGCGATCCCGACGTTGTTCCCGTATGTTCCGCCGAGGAATTCGGTACCGAGCACGCGGCCGAGACCATGCAGATCTGCGGCAAGCTGAAGCCGCTCGAGCGGAATCGTCCCGAGCGACCCGAAGTCCTGAGAGGGCCCCCGCTCGCACATACGTGGAAATCATAGCAAGCGCGACAATCTGAATGCCGATCTGAAGTTACGTTCCAGCGGTCGTCCTGCCAATTTAGTGTTTAACCCACGCGCGGCTCCCCACCGTTCCGCTGCCTTCGGTCAATTCAACCGTCCGATTTGCATCCACCTTGTTCCACACCTGTGTCTCGCCCGCCGGCCAGCGTACCTCGATTCGATCTACGCTCTCCGATCCGCCCAGTCCGAAATAGAGCGCCAGAGAGTTCTGTGAGAAGTAGCTGCCGCCGCTTACCACTTCCGCGACCTGTTTTCGTCCTCCCGCTTCGATCGTGCAGCGCGCCCCGATGGCGTTGCGGTTCGACCGCCTCCCCGTCAACACAATCGCAATTGCATTCTTCCGCGGCCCCACGTTTTTTAGAAGCGTGGGCTTATCGTTCATGTTCACGATCACGATCTCCGGCCGGCCGTCGCCATCCAGATCGCCCACGGCCAGGCCGCGCGATGGTCTACGTGGGGCGAACCCGGGTCCCGCCGATTCTGTGATATCGGCGAAGTGTCCGTTGCCGAGATTCCTGTAGAGGAGCGTCTTCTGGCGATAGGTTTCGCCGATGGACGAACGGTCGATTTCCGGATATACGTGTCCGTTCGCCATCACCAGATCCGGCCATCCGTCTTCGTCCACATCGAGAAACGCAATGCCCCAGCCCAGAAGCTGATTGCGGCCGATGCCGGCCATTTCGGAAACGTCCTCGAAGAACGAGCCGTCTTCGTCCCTGTAAAGCGACGGCCGGTCTCCCGAAAAATTCGTCTTGGCGATATCCAGAAAACCGTTGCCATCGTAATCCGCCACGGCGATTCCCATGCCCGCCTGTAACTGACCGTCGGCATTGTAGGCGACGCCCGCGGCGTCGCCGCGCTCTTGAAAAGTTCCGTCGTGCCGATTCACATAGAGCAGGCTTGGCGTCTGATCGCAGGCGACGTAAATGTCGGGCCAGCCATCGTTATTGAAATCCGCTGCGACCGCGCCCAAACCGTAACATCCACCCGCCTTGAGAATGCCGGCTTTCCCGGAGACGTCGGTGAACGTGCCGTCTCCATTGTTGTGATAAAGCGCGTTATGCCCGGCCGGAAGACCGTGCGGCCCGCACCAGACGGCGAGCCCCTTCCATTCACACGTCTTGGAGCTGCCGGGCTTGGGCACATGGGATAGATCGAGATCCACATAGTTGGCTACGAAGATGTCCAGCAGGCCATCGCGGTCATAGTCCACCAGAGTGCAGCCGGATCCCCAACGCGTGCCGGTAACCGGCAGTCCGGCTCGCTCGGTTACGTCCTGGAATTTGCCGTTTCCGAGATTGCGGTAAAGACTGTTGTGCCCGTAATAAGTCACGAAGAGATCGGGATGGCCGTCGTTATCCATATCGCCGGCGCAAGCCGCCTGAGCCCAACCAACTCGCGTCAAGCCCGCCTGCTGCCCCACCTCCGTAAAGTGGCCGGCGCCATCGTTCTTATATAACTCGGAACGTGAGGGCGGCCCGTTGGCAATGAAGACATCGTTCGCGCCGTCGCCATCGAAATCGAAGATCGCGACACCCGTTCCCGTGCTTTCGAGAATCGAATCTTTCTTGTCGCGGCCTCCGAAGGTATTTGGAACGGTAAGGCCCGATTGCGCCGCGATATCGATGAAGCGGATGGTCGGCGTTTCCGCGCCGGGCGCCAGCGCTGCTGCTAGCATTGCAGCGACAAACGGCAACCGCATGGCTATCGGATTCCCATGTCCCGCAACGCCTGGGACGCCTGCCGCGCAATCCCAGGGTCATTACCGCTTGCCGCATCGCGGTATTGCGCTGCCGCTCCCTCTTTATCTCCGGCGGCCAAAAGCACGCTTGCCAGGCGCAAGTGAACTCGGGCCAAGTCCGGTTTCAGCGTCAGCGCTGCCTGGTATTCCCGCACCGCTTCGGGCAACTCTTTTTTCCTTGCGTGCAGTCCACCCAGCAACTCGTGCGCCTCGGCCAGACTCGAGTCTGCGCGGATCGCCATTTCCGCCTGGTTCTGCGCATCTTGAAATCTGTCGGCGCGCGCTAAGGCGAGGCCGTAATCGTAAAAGTAAGCGCCGCTTGGACGAAGCTTGATCGCACGCTCGAAGTCGAAGAAAGCGTCGGCGAATTTTCCCTTCTCGGCCATGATCCGCCCGCCCAAATCCCACGCCGCGTCGTCGAAAGGATCGGTGCGAAGCGCATCCCGCAGCGCCGTCTCTTCGTGAGTAATTTCCGCCAGCCGGCGCGATTGATCGGGCAGCCATGGGTCGAGCGCAATGGCTTTGCGAATCCTCTCCGCGGAAGATGTAAGTACGCCATATCGAAACCAAGATTCCGCATCCTTAGGCGCGATTTGAACCGCCCGCGCGAGGATCTGTTCGGCCTGCGACGTGTCCACCTCCGCCAGCGCGCGCATCGCCCGCACCGAAACGGGATCGATCTGCAACGCCCGTTGGTATGCCGCGGCGGCCTCGCGCGGTTTCGCCATGCTCTTCCACCCATCGCCCAGGATCATGAAGAACTCCGCCTCCCGCGGCTTGGTCTCGTCAATCAGCCGCGCCAGTTCCGGCAGCCCGGCCTCTATGTTGTTTCCCAACCCCACTTGTGCTACCGCGCGATACAAAGCGTTCTGCGGCGTGTCCGGCAACGGGGAAGGATAGTAGGGCGTCACCGTGCCGCGATACTCCTCGGGCGGGCGTTCCGGGAATTCGGCAAGCGCGTTAGCGGGTGCGCGCCGCTGAATCAGATGATCGGTCATGATCACGTGCGGAGCGTCGTCCGCGCGCCGTTTCGGCATATGACAGGTAACGCAGCCGCCCGCGGTGGCCGTTACTCCTTCCGGATGCGCCGAAGGGTGACATTGCGAGCACACGGCGGAGTAATGCTGCGCCGCCTCCTCGCCGCGTGGAATCCGATGCGGGTTGTGGCATGTGGCGCATTCTAATTTACCCTCGCTCTCGAGGAAACACCGCGATTGCCGCAACCGGTAAACCGAGCTCACCGCCTCGAATTTGCCTTCGTGCCCGGTGCCTGGGGCATGGTCGAAGGAGATGGTGAAATCCGCCAAGGGCTGCCCAGGGATGTATGAGAATGCGGCGCGGTCGAATCGCTGAAGCACAGCCGGGATCCGGCCACTGGTGGTTTCTAGGTGGCACTGCATGCACACCTCCATCCGCCTCTCGGCGCTCAGTTTTGCCGGGTTTACGATCGCGGCGCGGCCGGAGCTCCGCACATGGTCGCCGCCTGGACCGTGGCATCGCTGGCAATCGATCCCCGTCGGAAGTTCCCCTTGAAAAACAGGGTCGCTACCCGGCGCCCGATTGGCTGTCGGGATAGCCGGATAGGCGTTATGGCAGAACATACACTTGTAAGAGATGAACCTGCGAGTCTGTGGATGGGGCGTATCGGACCCGGGAACCATCGCCCATTCTCCACCGTGATCGGGGTACCATCCTAACGGAAGTTCAATCAGCATTCCGTTCTCAGTCCGGTGTAGGTAAGAGCGTGCATGGTTCCCCGAACCCATGACATAGTCGATTCTGAGTTCCTCCACATTCATCTCCCCGCCGCGCGCGTCCAGCTGCCAGCGGCGCTGGAAATATTCGCCATTTTTGATTGTCATTGCGTAATGGCTGTCGGACAGAGCGTGATAATATCGCGGGTTTTTCAAGTAATCTTCGACTGTATTTTCCGCTGCCGGCTTAAAAAAAGAGCGGCCCATGCCGGTAAGCTCATAACTCGCCGCGACGTCTCGATGGCAGGTGGCGCAAACCTTTGAATCTACGTATGCATTCCCCGAGACAGTCTTAGAATCCGATTGCGCTGCCGATGCCGGAAGGACTAGCAACAGCACAAATGCAGACAATGGAATGCGGTCCATCAAATCCCGATTTTACGCCCATTCTCGACCTGCAAGTCACGAAACCGTCTTCCGGATTTCATATTTTAAGGTCGATTAATCGAGAATTCGCTACGCAAAACGAAAGCGCTTACTTTTAACGTCGAATCAAGGTGAAATCTGTTGACTCCATTCTAGTAGGGTGATACTATCCAACCCAAGTCTACCTGCCAGGTGTGCAGAAAATTGGGAGGGCAAATGTATTGTTTCTTCAGGTCGATACGTGTAGTTCTCGTGGCGCTTGCTTGCGTGAGCGCGATGTTTGCGCAGCGCGATCTTTCCACGCTTGCCGGCACGATCACCGACTCTTCGGGAAGCGTCGTCGCCAATGCAAAGGTAACCATTACCGAAGTTGGCACCGGTCAAGTCTATGAAATCACCACCAACAGTCTTGGCGAGTTCGTTCGTCCGGCATTGAAGGCATCTACTTACACAGTAAGCGTCACCGCAACTGGATTTAAGACGGCGCAGCAGAAGGACGTATTGCTGATTCCCGGCGAACGCACGGGCGTGAATATCACGCTGTCAATCGGCGACATGACTCAGACTGTTGAAGTCGCCGCCCAGGCCCCCCAGCTTCAGACCGAAAGCACTCAAGTGGGCGCGGCACTGGACTCCAAGACAGTGACCGACGTTCCCTTGGGCGGGACGCGAAATTTGACGTATCTTGCGCGGCTCTCGCCCGGGGTTCTGCCCGCCGAACCGGGCGCTCGCGATTCCGCGAACGGCGGCTTTTCCGCCAATGGCGTACGTTCGAACGGTCAGAATAACTTCCTGTTGAATGGAGTCGACAATAACATCAACACCATCGACTTCCTGAATCAGACCTCTTATGCCATTGGGCCCGCTATTGACGCGGTCAGTGAAATCAATATTCAGACCAACGGCTACAACGCCGAATACGGCCGCGCGGCCGGCGGCGTCATTAACGTGACTCTCAAGTCCGGCACCAATGGACTCCACGGCAGCCTGTTCGAATATCTGCAGAATAGAGATCTGGACGCGAATACCTGGACGAACAATCGCGCCGGCGCGATTCGAGGACCTTTCCGCCAGAATCAGTTCGGCGCGACGGCCGGTGGCCCGATCCGGAAGAATAAACTCTTTATCTTTGGCGACTATCAGGGAACGCGCATCGCCGATTCCGGCGGTTCCGTCCCCAACTTGGGATATTCGGGATACACCACAGTTCCCACGGCGGCGATGAAGGGCGGCAATTTCGCCAGCCTTCTGGGACCGTCCTATACCGGCACCGACGTCAACGGCAACCCGATCTCAATCCAAAAGGGCGCGATCTACGATCCCCAGTCGACCACTTACCAAACTACTAATGGTTTCCAGATCCCTGTGTCGCGGACGCAGTTCCCCGGAAATATTATCCCGGTCAACAGAATGGACCCCGCGTGGGCCAAGATCATTCAGCTTTACCCCAATCCCAATCAGGCGGTCATTACAGGCAACGCTCCGACCAACGATTATTACTACAACACCAGCGGCGGTCTGACCACGGATCAGGGAGACGCGCGCGTCGATTACCGCCTCAGCGATAAGGACAGCCTCTTCGGATCTTTGAGCTGGTCGAACACTTCCAAGTCCGATGGCGCTCCGCTGCCTGGAGCTCTGGACGATACGGGTTTCAACGGCTCTGGTGAAATCGATCTCGCTCGCAATGCGCAGATGAGCTATACACGCGTTTGGGGCCCAACCGTAGTAACGGAAACCCGTCTTGGCTTCACCCGCCTGGTTACGTCTCGCCTCGGAGCGAACCCCGGCGCCGACCTGTTCACACAGTTCGGTATCGGCGGCTACGACCCCACAGGCGCCGCGGCCAATAACGGCGGCCTTCCTCAGATCGGTTTCTCCAATGGCTATCCGACTGTCGGAGCCACGGACTGGGTTCCGACCAAGGAATACAACAACGTTTGGGATTTTGTCCAGAACGTCGCACTTAGCAAGGGCGCGCACGCTTATAAATTCGGCTTCGAAGCGCGCACCGTGAAGTTCCCCTTCTTTCAGGTTCCCGATCCCCACGGCAATCTCGGTTTCAGCAACAACGAGACAGCGTTCCCATCAGGGAACAATGCCTCAAACGGAAACAGCGTCAGCAGTCTGACCGGCGATGCGATGGCTTCGGCCTTGTTGGGCGTCGTAGACAGCGGAGCCATTTCGACCACGAACTTTGTTTCGTCGCAGAAGGTTGCATATGCGGGTTACGCGCAAGACGACTGGAAGATAAACGAGAGACTGACCGTGAATCTCGGCGTCCGGTATGAATTGTGGTCGCCAATCGGCGAGCAATGGGGCCGGCAGGCGAATTACGACCTACAGAGCAATACCCTCTACATCCCTCAGGGCGGAAACTGCAATGCCGCCCTGCCACCGAACTTCGGAACCCTCTTCCCCACGGTCACGGTAGACCGATGCCATGTTTCGAACTACATGATTCCATGGGACAAGTTGGATTTCGGACCGAGGATTGGTATCGCATACAGGGTTGCCAAGAACACGGTTATCCGCATAGGCTATGGCATCTTCTACGGCGGTGAAGAGAATCAGGGCGGCAGCCCTAACCGCGGTGAGGGCGTGCCTTTCAATGAAACGGTCAACCTGACGCGATATCAGGGCAATAGCAACTATGTCGGCATCAGTCAGCCGCAATGCTTCAACTGCAATTTCATGCCGGGCGGTTTCTCGGGTGGATATCCGCTGAGTCCTTTCACCCTGAACGCCGGCGTTTCGATGCGCGGCGTGCAGACGGATTTCGACAACCCGTTGGTGCACAAATGGAATTTCGTCATTCAGCGCCAACTCGGGTTTGGTACCTCGATTGAACTCGGTTACGAAGGCAACCATCAGGCCCATCAGGTGATCCTCGCGAACACCGATACCAACCCGAACCTGGGAACTTTCAATACCTCGATCAGCGGCGCGAGTCTCCAGGAAATTCAACCTGCGTGTTCGACCTGCCAATCCGTCGGCAATGGCCTTTCGATGACTACCTCGTTCGGCTACGGCAACTATGCGGCCGGCTCGGCGAAGGTGGAAAAACGGTTCAGCCACGGCCTGCAATTCCTGGCATCCTACGTATGGAGCCACGCGCTGGCCAACAGCGGCACTCCGTTAAGCGGTTCGAGCAATCTCAACCCGATTTCGAACACGGACTGGTCTACCGCATATTCCAGCGCATCGTGGGATATCCGGCACAGCATGACTACCAGCTTCAACTACGAATTGCCCATAGGCAGGGGCAAACAATTCGGCAACAGCATGAACAAAGCTGCCGACGCGATTGTCGGCGGTTGGCAGATGAATGGCATATTGACCCTGCGGACTGGCGTTCCTATCACCATGGCAGGAGCCAATTGCCACGGCGTCTGGAACCGTTGCTTGCCTGACTATGCGCCAGGCTACGTGGGCAATGGCAACACGCCCCCTCCTGGCGGGCGTACTCCTAACGAGTATTTCGACACCAGCGCCTTTGTCGAGGCCTATTCGAATCAGGCCCTGGGCATCGCAACCGGTGGAAACGTCGGCCTGCAATCGATTACCGGCGCGCCTACGAAGACCATGGATTTCTCGATCTTCAAGACCTTCAACGTCACTGAGCGGGTTCATGTTCAGTTCCGTGGTGAGGCCCTCAATCTCACCAACTTCACCGTGCTCAGCCAGCCTGACGTGAGCATTGGCGATTCCAAGGTTTACGGCGGTAACGGCAACTTCGGCGTAATCACAAGCAGCGTCGCCGGAACCGAGCGCCACCTGCAGTTCTCGCTCCGATTGATGTTCTAATCGGCGCGCACCATCCAAACGTAGCACCGGCGGCCCGCTTCGGCGGGCCGTCCGTTTTTTGTGGCGTCAACTGTCATTCACAAGACCGCAAAATAAACCTATTCCAATCCCCTCAATTACCTGCGCCGATCCCCGGCCCCTCGCAGCCTCGCTTTCCTTCATTCATCCTATAAACTTAAGTCGGGATTCCGAGGCCGAGTCGCGGCCTGGATTTTCTTTCGCCAATCAGCGTGGCTGCGGCCCCCGTATAACTGCCGGTTTGGGTTCGTTCGTTCGTCGCGAATCGAGGCCCACGGCGCTGTTACTTGAGTTGGGTTCCTTTTTTCAAATTTGCGAATTCGGCTCGACTTTCCGCGAACAGCAATTTGAGTTCGATTTTTCAACCGGCAGTTTCAGTGGTTTGGGCTGTGCCATCAGGCAGTTGCCGGCGTAGCCCGCGGATCTTTGACATTCGAATATTCCCCGTTCGAGCTCGGGGGGGACCAATCTTTCTTCGGCAGACCGTGGTTGGCGGCCACGGTCTGCCGAATGCCGCGAAACCGTCCGCCTCGCTTCCCCACTCCGGGCAATCGCCCGCGATGAGGAGTAAGCGTGTCGCGCGCAGCAAGGAAAGTATGTGTGAAATCCGGATTATCGCTCGCGGATAGCAACGATACGATCGGCGGCGAGACCAGTCTCCGTCTGCATTCCACTGCCCGGCCAGGCGATCTCGATCTTATCTACCTTTGTCGCGCCGCCCAGTCCAAAGTGGAGGCGCAAATCGTTTTGTGAGAGATAGCTTCCTCCGCTTCTTACTTCTGCTGTCTGAACGAATCCGCCAGCCGTAACCCGCACGCGGGCCCCAATTGCGCTCCGATTCGACTTCACCCCTTCCAGCTTCAATTCAATCCAGTGATTGGATGGCTTTCGCGCCATGCCGTAACAGCGACGGCGCCTCGTTCTGATTGTTCACGAGCGCTTCCACCGAGCCATCGTTGTCGTAATCTGCAAAAGCCAGCCCCCGCGAGGAATGCCTCTCCTGAATGCCGGGCCCGGCCGCTTCCGAGATATCGATGAACTTCCCATGATCGTTGCGATAGAGGATGGCCCGTTCCCGATATTGGATGTCGATCTTGAGGCCGTCTACCTCCGGGAATGCGTGGCCATTCACCAACAGCAGATCGGGCCAGCCATCGTTGTTGAAATCGAAGAAGCCGCATCCCCAGCCGACGAAGCGCGTGTTCCGGCCCATGCCGGCCTCCACGCTGACGTCCTGGAACTCTCCCTTACCCGGTTGCGATACAGCGTTTCCAACTCATCCGAAAAGTTGGTTCGGAATATCGAGGCGACTCCCTCGTGCAGATAGTCTCCCGCAGTCACGCCCATGCCCGACATTGCCTTGCCGTTATCGTCGAGCGCGGCGCCTCGGATCAAAGCCTCATCCACGAACTTCCCGTTGCCTTGATTGATATAGAGGATCGACGGCGTCTGATCGCAGGCCACATAGATGTCCGTCAGTCCGTCCCCGTTGAAGTCGCCCGTGAGCACGCCAAGCGAGTAATTGGCGTCTGGCTTCGAAACGCCGCTTTCGTCGGAAACGTCGCGGAATACGCCGCTCTCGTTGTGATAGAGGATGTTGCGATCGAAGGGCAAGCCCGCGCGGCCCGCAATTCACGGCGATGCCGCGATAGAAACAGTAGGGATTCGCGCCCGGCTTCGGCGTAGTATCGAAATCGAATTTCAGATAATTCGCGACAAAGAGGTCAAGCTTTCCGTCGTTATCGTAATCGATGAAATGCGCAGCCGGTGTTATAACGGACGCGATCCTGAGTAAGATGAACCTTGCGCTGTGACATCCTCGAAGCGCCGCCCGCCCACGTTGCGATAGAGCGCATTCTGCCCCCAGTAGGTGACGAACAGATCGGTAAAGCCGTCGTTATCGTAATCGCCGGCGCAGACTCCCTGCGCCCAGCCTTCCCGTTTGAAGCCCAGGGATTGGGTGACGTCGCGAAATTTGCCGCCGCCTTCGTTGTGGTACATGCGGCTGGGAGAGCCGGGGCCGGATGCGATGAAAATATCGGCGAGACCGTCGTTATCGTAGTCGATGAACGCTACGCCGCTGCCGGTTGTCTCCACGATGAACTGCTTGGAAACAGTACCGCCGTTGGGGATCGGCGACGTCAATCCGGCTTCTTGCGCTGCGTTGCGGAAGTCCGGGTTCTGCGCGGCGGCGATTCCCGCCGCGATTAGGGCGAGAGCCTTCTTCACTTCTTGTCGCCCAACCGTTTCAGAAAATCCGTGAACTCGCCCTCCGGTGGCTTCTGCAGCTTCTCGATCTCCGCTCTTCTCCCGCTGCGCATCGGCCGGCCTTCCCGCGTTGCGATAGGCCAACATGAGATTGTAGTGCGCGGTCTCGTTGCGCGGCTGTTGTTTCACGGCGCGTTCCAGCAGCGTAATGGCGTCGGCATATCGCTTGGCGTCCGAACGCAGCTTCGCCACCGCAATGAGAGCCTCGGGAAAATCGGGACGCAATTCCGCCGCCCGTTCGAAGTGCGCTGCGGCTTCTGGCTTCTTCTGTTCGGCGATGAGAACCTGCGCCACCTGATACTCGGCTACTGCGTCGGAAGGGTTCAACGATAGTTCCGCTTCAAATTCTTTGCGGGCCTGCTCCAGATTCGCGGGATCGTGCGATTGCAACAACAGTGCGCGTCCCAGCCGATAGTGGAGATCGATGGCCTTGGGGTTTTTCTCGATGGCCTTACGGTATTCGGCGACCGCCTCGGCGTACTTCCCCTGCGTCTCGAAAACCTCCGCCGAGAGCTGATCGACGCGGTACGACGCCGGCGCTTTCTGATACATGCGGTAGATGGCGTCGTTCCAGGCCTTCATGTGATAGCTAGCCGATACGTAGAGCACGTCCGGATCGTTAGGGAAATCCTTCTCGAGTTGCGCGATAACCGCGCCCGTTTCGGTGAAGCGCTTAGCGGCGATATGGCATTGCGCCAGGGCGATTCCCGCCAGTCGACGCTCGGTTCCGCTGGAAAAGGCCTTACCTAGATCGGGAACCGCCGCTTCGCACTCGCCGCTTGCGGCCCTGGTCAGCGCTAGGAACAGCCGGGCTTGCGGATCGTTAGGGATTCGCTGCAGAATCGCACGCGCCGCTTTGTAGTCCCCACGATGAAAGGCCGCGATGCCATCAGCCACCTGATTGCCTTGGGCACAAAGCGATGCGACTGCCAATGATGCAACTGCAAAGTACGATAGGCCTCCCGGCCTGTCGACGCGCCGCAGGCGCGGGCGCTTACCGCGACACCCCCCACTAGTGCCCCGCATCGTCCGTCATCAGTCCCAGGTTCCCGAAGCGCCCCCGGTCCGTCGCATCGAAATAGCGAAAGCTCAACACCGGCGGAGCTCCAGGCGCAATCAACGCCTGCGGCGCCAGCCTTTCCGAGGGCGATTCGCTTATGTTCACCACGCGCCCCGATAACGCAATCGCCGCGATCAACAAAACTATGACATCAATCATCTCGCCTCCAATTCCGCCAGCGCCCTGGTAGCCGTGGCATTTCCCGGCTTCCGCTCCAGCAGTTGGTTCAGCACGGCGCGAGCCTTGTCCCGTTGGCCCATCGTAACGTAGATTCGCGCCAGATTCAGATACAGCTCGTCGTCATCGGGATTCGTGCGAATGCCGTATTGGAAAGCGGCAATCGCATCGTTGGGTTGGCCCAGCTTTGCATAGAGCACGCCGAGGTTGTTAATCGCGCCGGGATGATCCGCCTGCGCTTCCATAGCCTTCTTGAACCATTGCCGCGCGCCCGGCAGATCGTTGGCGCCTGCCGCCAGAAGTCCGAGCTGATTCATAGCGTCGGCGCACTTCGCGTCAAGCTCCAGGGCGCGCTGGAAACTCCGCTGGGCGTTCGCCCGGTCATCCTGCTTCGCATAAGCCTCGCCTGCCCCCACAAAGGCCGGCGGATAATCGCTCTTCAGAGCGGCGACTTGCTGGAACGATGCCAGCGCCTCTTTGTTCCGTCCTAACTCGAGTTGAATACGCGCCATCGCCTGCAACGCTTTCCAGTTGTCCGGGCGGGCGCGCAATGTCTCGGCGAGATAGGGCAGCGCGCGGTCGGGATAGCCTGCCCAATAAAAAGCCGCGCCCAGCTTGAAGTAATTGCGCCGCGGATTCAGATAGTATTTACCGGGGAAGGGCAGCGCAAGCAGATGGCTCTGGCCAATGCGCGCCAGATCGCGGCGCATCGCGTCCGGCGAGGGGATATCGGCGTAAACCTTGCGAGCCCGGCCGCCGTCATCCACCAGCAAAACCAGCGGCAGCGAAAGATCCGCGCGGTATTCGAACAGATATCGCCGGAACAACGAATACGAAGCCGCTACGTCGTCCTTCTCGACCTTTAGATCGATCCATCGGACGGGCAAGCCAGGCGGCAAGTTCGGCCGCACGCTGGCATATAGCACGATGAATCCGGCCTCGCCCTTGGTCGTCCGCGAGTCGGGCGTGGGTACCGGCTCGAGCAGCCACGTATCGCCGAACTGAGGATCGTTCTTCCCGCGCAGTGCAGACGCGGGGAGCTCCCTTCGCGGGCGAAATGCCTGACGCAGCCGCTCGCTTGAACCTTCGACGATGGTATATGCATAGCCCGCTTCGAGACCGCTCGCCTCCTCCACCGCGCCCGACGGCCATGTAATCTTCACGTGAGCCAGCGATTGCCCGGCCAGCCCGAAATGAAGCTTCTTGGAATGTTGCGACAGAAATCCGCTGCCCGCGCTGAGGTATTGCACCTGACCATTCATCTCGACGCGCGCTCCGATGGCATCGCGATTCGATTTCGTGCCCCGCAAGGAAATTGCGATCGCGCTGCGCCCACCCGAACAATCGTTCTGCATGGCGCGTATTTGCGGACCCAGCCGGTTCTTGAGGACAAGATCCGGAATTCCATCGCCGTCGAAATCGGTGACGGCGAAGGTTCGAGCGTCATCCTCGAAATCGAGCCCGCTCACGCCTGAGGAGTCGCGATAGCCACCGTTCTCTTTCACATAGAACACATTCGGTTCGCGGCCATTCCAGCTATAGTCCTCGCGGATCAACTGATTCAGCGCATTCCATCCGTTCTCGTAATCGATCGCCGCGCGCGGTTTCTCGGGAGTCTTCGCCACGACCTGTCGCCAGAAAAAGCCGTTCAGGTCTTTGCTGGAAGGGTTGGTAACCATGCCTGTGCAGACCAGAATTTCGGGCTTGCCATCCAGATCCCAATCGAATCCGCCGGAACTCCAAGCCCAGCGGCCCATCTCCACGCCCTCCGCAGCGCCGGTATCCCCGAACGTGCCGTCGCCCTTGTTGCGATAAAGCGAATTGCCCTTCGTGTGGCGCCGGAAAGCCTCGGCATCCCGCGCTGCCGGCTGAAATGCGGGGTCGCAGACGATCCGCTGCCCCGGCGCGGTCCACATGTCGGAGACGTAGAGGTCCGGCAATCCATCGCCGTTGGAATCGAACCATGCGGCGCTCATGCCCGGTCCGGCGCCATCCAAACCCGCCTTCGCCGCCTCGTCGTGGAAGCGGCCATTCCGATTCCGATAGAGATTGCCGCGTCCGAAATCGTTCGCGACGAAGAGATCGGGCCAGCCGTCGCCATCGAAATCGCACCACGCGGGCGCGAAGCTAAACCGGTCGTTGTTCTCACTCATGCCAGTTTCGGCGGTGACGTCTTCGAATCGCATGGCCTCCCGCACGCCGCCGCGATTGCGAAACAGGAAGTTCGGCGGGCCGTTTCGCGCATCCTGATAGGGCGCGGGGTATTGATATTGGTCCTCGCTTTGGAAATAGATATAGCAACAGAGGTAGAGATCGAGCCGGCCATCGCGATCGAAGTCGGCCGCCGCCATCCCGGTGAACGATCCCTGTGGCGTGGTCTTGAATTCGAACGCGTTGGGCTGCTCCACAAATGTGCCATCGCCGCGATTTCGAAAGAATAGCGGCCCGGAGGATCGCAGAACCACTACGTCTTGCAATCCCGAATTGCCGAAGTCGGCGAACAGGGCGCAGGTCGTTTCATCCAGCACGCCGAGCCCCGAGCGTTCGGTGATATCTTCTGCGGTCCCATCGCTGCGAATCTTGTATAGCCGGTTCGGCAGACCGCCCGGCTGACACACATAGATCTCATCCACGCCGTCGTGATCGATATCGGCGACGGCGATTCCCTGGTTTCCGTAAACGTCGATGCCGCATGCCGAATCAAGCCGCGCTCGCCAGTATGGGTTTCCCGGGACGAGTTGTTCACGGAAGGAATCCACGGCGCCAAACACATGCTCCGTCACATCTCGAAAATAGGGCTTCTGCGCAGTCACCGATTGCTCGGAGACGGCCTTGAAATCCGGCAGGCTCCAGATCCCGTTGTGGTACTCGGCGGCGGTTTTGATCTCGTAACGGACCCGTTTATCGGGAAGGGCGTAAAATCGCGCGCCGCGAATTTCACCCCGCCTCCGCACCCACGCGCCGAGGCCAGAAGGCGCGGCTTCCTTGCCGGCAAAGATGCGTTCGAGACGCGCTTCCAACTCCACCGCGTCCTTTTCGCCCGCGAACTCGTCGCTGCCCGGATCGATAAACTTCAGCACGGCGCTGTACGGTGCAGGCTTGGCGTAGCGCACGGGAAACGGCGTGGAAGCCGAAGCCCGCGAAGGCGCCAGCCCGGCAGCGCTCACGGCGGCGATGAACTCGCGCCGCGTCATCGAATGACCTCCTGCGCCTTCACCAGTTGCGCGTGTTTCTCACGCTCCGCCTGCGCGGCTTCGTGCTTGCCAATGCGGTCGTAGTCGCGTGCCAGGCGATAGTGGCCAGCCGCGTCCGAGGGCGCCAGTTCCACCGCCCGCGTGAATTCCGCCGCCGCCTCCGGAAAGCGCTGCAACCGGTCCAGCACCGTACCCATTTCAAAGTGCGCGGAGGCGTCCTTCGCATCGATCGCGATAGATTTCTGAAGCAGCCGCAGCGCCGTCTCCGGTTCGAGCGATTGCGCATCCAGCGCTCTGGCGTGTAGCAGATACCCCGTGGCGCTACCGGGATGGGCCGATTCATATTCGGCAAAACGCGCGGTCACCGGCGCCAGTCGGTTGGGGATCTGATCCAGAATCTTACCGAGGAACGTATAGGGCTGTTCCGTTTCGGGCGCGATTTCGATGGTTTTCAGAAAGGCCTCGGCAGCCTCGTCGAAGCGACGCAGGCCGTAATCGCTAACCCCCAGAGCCAACTCCAATTGAGCGCTGCCAGGCACTTGCGCGACGGCTTCTTGCAGAATGGCGGCGGCTTCGGAGAACTTCTGCTGATCTAATAGTGGCTGCGCCGCCTCGAAATACAGGCTGGCGGCGTGTTCCCGAGCATCGCGGTTTGCCGGAACCTTAGCCGAGTACTTCGCCGCCGCCTGGGCGGCCTTCAGGGTTTGGCCGGTCTCGGAGTAGTAGATCGCAAGGCTCTGCAGTACGGCGGCATTCTCCGGCGCAAGGGATGCCGCCCTAGCGGCAGCACCCTCCGCTTCGGTGTTCTTGTGCAGGCGCCAGTATGTTTGTGAAAGCGCAACCCAAACACGGCCATCCCGCGGTGCGAGCTTGCTTGCCGCCTCCAGATTGGTTTGCGCCGCGGCGAGGTCGCCCCGCTGAAGGGCAATGAGACCGGCTCGAAATGAATCGTCCTGCGAGTTGGCGGCGGCGAAGAGCAACAGCAGAGTGCGAAGCGCCAATCCCGGCATGACGATTAATTTAAACACGACGTCTCCGCTTGGTGTGGACGCAGCCGATGTAGGGGGCGTTACCGGACACCTCGCCATCGGGGTTACCCGCCGGCGAGCGCGCTTCGATCACCAACGGCGCGGCTGAAAAAGCCGCACCGCGAGACAGAGTGCTGACACAAGGCAATCCTCTCGCAGATCAAGGAACCGGAACCAGCAAGGCTTCGCTGGCGAACGTAGTGAGGCTGTTTATGGCGTGTTCGAGTACCGTCGCGGCGATTGCAGGGTCATTCCAAAGCATCTGGGCATTCGTCCACGCCACCTCGCGGAAGTCCGATATTTTCCACGCGGCGATGAGATCCTCGAGGTGCGATACCACGGGAAGCGGGTCGCCGGGAAGGCGAACGTTAAGAGCGTTCTTGGAGGCGTCAATGAGGCCGTCCAGTGTAGTATTGAGCGCCGTGTAGTCCTCATATTGCGGCGTTCCGTGTCTCGGTACCACGTTTCTCGCCTTGCACGTCGCGTCGATGGCGAATGGAAGATCGTGGTTGATGTGCGCGTTCATGCCCGCCAGCGCGAACTGAATCCGCCCGATACGGATCTGATTGCGGCGCGAGAAGACGGCTTGCCAGCAGCCAGGGCAAGGCGCGCCGGTGAGGGCGGCATGCAGACTATTAAAGTAAAGCGCCGCGAACCGGACATCGAGCTCCGCTAGCCACGCAGAGTCGTTAAATCCTCCGGCGGCGACGCGATTTTCCACCGCCTGTGTCACTTGAAGGTAGATCCAGTTGAACCATTTCAGGCCGTCGATATCGGCGCAGGCATTGTCGATGGTATGCATGACTGCGAGCACGCCGGGGATCGACTGAGGCGGGACCTGTGTGGCGGCGGCCAGTTGCGCGTCGTAAGGGAACATTGGGGATTATTATAGACCGGCTAACGGCTGGCTTATGATGAGAGCGAGGTTTTTCCGATGCGGACCTTGCGGATCGCTCTCTGTTTGCTTGTTGGGACGGTTGTTCCGTTGCGTTCCTGGCAGGAGCCTCTTCCCAAAGCGCCCGCCGGCATCAAGCCGGGCAGCATCACATATGAGGACATCGCTTACCCGTACCCCGTCGCATACCTCCCGCTAACTGTCTACGGTCAAGACGTCCGAATGGCTTATATGGACGTACCACCGTCGGGAACGCCCAACGGCCGCACCGTGGTGCTGTTTCATGGAATGAACTTCGGCGGCTTCTATTTCGCGGGCCCCATCGAGGCGCTGCGCAAAGAGGGGTTCCGCGTGGTGGCGCCCGACCAGATCGGCTTCGGCCGATCGTCAAAGCCGGTGATCCCTTACAACTTCCATGACATGGCGTGGAACAGCCGGAAGCTCCTGCAGTCGCTCGGTATCGCGCGCGCCGCCATCGTGGGCCATTCAATGGGCGGCATGCTGGCTGCCCGCTTCGCCGCATCGTATCCGGACATGACCGAGCTTGCCGTCCTATACGACCCGATCGGTCTCACCGATCCGCGTTTCGAGCGCCCCTGGCGAACCGCCGACGAAGCCTACAAGGCCACAATGGCCCAGACGAACGACCAACGCTATCAAGCGTTCTATGCAAACATCCGGCGCTACTTTCCCGGGCCGGGGGCGTGGAAGCCCGAATATGAAAAGTACGCGCGCATTCTTTACGCTCCGACGCTCAGCGGCGATTGGCCACGGCTGGCGATGGTCCGCGCCATTTATCAGCAGATCACTTATCTCGACCCCGTGGTTTACGACTGGGCTCACATCAAAGCGAAGACGCTGGTGATAGGCGGGGAATTGGATGGCCAGGACTTTCCAAAGTTGGCGAAGCATATTGCGGACACGATTCCCGGGGCTCAACTGGTGGTGGTTCCGAAGGCCGGCCATGTACTTCATCTGGAGACGCCGGAGATCTTCTATCGGGAGCTGCTGAAGTTTCTGAAGGGATGACTAGGTTTCGAGCGCCGCGGCGGGCTCCCGCTTGTACACTCAAAGAAATGCCCCTTGCCATTCAACCGGAAGACGTACGCGCCGCCGCGGAGCGTATTCGCCCTCTTGCCCGCCGCACGCCCGTCATGATCTCGCCCGATTTCGACGCCGCCGCCGGCAAAAGCGTTTTCTTCAAGTGCGAGAACCTGCAGCGCGGCGGAGCTTTCAAGATTCGCGGCGCGTCTAATTTGATCTTGTCGCTGCCTGATTCCGCTATAGCGCGCGGCATTGTGACGTACTCCTCAGGCAATCACGCGCAGGCCGTGGCGATTGCATCCAAGCACGTGGGAGCGCAGGCAACGATCGTGATGCCGGAGGACGCACCCAAGGCGAAGCTGGAATCCACGCGCGCCCAGGGCGCGAAGATCGTCACCTACAATCGCCAGACGGAAGTGCGCGAGACCATCGCGGCGAAGATTCTCGACGAGACCGGCGGAACACTCGTACCGCCATTCGACCATCCGATGATCATGGCGGGGCAGGGAACGGCGGCGCTCGAACTTCTCACCGATGCGGGCCAACTGGATGCGCTTATTACGCCCGTGGGCGGCGGCGGAATGCTCTCCGGCTGCTCGGTAATCGCCAAGGCGATGAACCCGGCCATCCGAATTTTCGGGGCGGAGCCGGAAGGCGCCAACGACACTTTCCTGTCTTTCGCGGCCGGCGAGCGGGTGACTGTTTCTCATCCCAATACCATCGCCGATGGCCTGCGCTCCCCGCGCCCCGGAGAGCTCACCTTCCCCGTGCTGCAACAGAATGTCGAGCGCATCATCTTGGTGAGCGACGACGAAATTCGCGCCACGGTCAAATTCCTGTTGATGCGCATGAAAATTCTCGTCGAACCCAGCGGCGCCGTCGGGGCCGCCGCGGTGCTCTTCGGCAAAGTTCAGCCGGAGATCCGCAGCATCGGCGTGGTGCTCTCGGGTGGGAATGTCGATTTCGAGGATCTCGCGAAGTATTAGAGGTTCGAAAAATGGAGAGACAATTGCCTTTTCCCGCGGAACGCCGGGCGGAAGTCCGGCGGCAGGCCGGAAGGCCCGCCTCACAGAAGTCAGCGCTACTTGCCGACCCCATTTATCGCCAGCACCTGGCGGGACGCCTCGATCACCCCGAGCGTCCGGAGCGCTATGACGCCGTCGTCCGCGCGCTTGAAGGATCGGGCCTAATCAACGCTCTCACACGCATACCTTCACGCGCCGCCACGGAAGACGAGTTACTGCTCTGTCACACGCCGCAGTACCTCCGCATCGCCCGCCACGACGTCGAATCGGGCCGCCCCTTTCTCAGTACAGGCGATACCGATATCGGCCCGAACTCATGGGAGGTCGCCGCGCATGCCGTCGGCGGCGTGTTGAACGCGGTGGATACCGTTATAACCGGCGGCGCACGCAACGCCTTCTGCGCCGTTCGCCCGCCCGGTCACCACGCCAACGCGGTCCGCGGCATGGGCTTTTGCCTGTTCAACAACGTAGCGATTGCAGCGCGCTATGCGCAGCGGAAATATGGAATCGGTCGCGTTTTGATTGTGGATTGGGACGTTCACCACGGCAACGGCACGCAGGATATCTTTTACGCGGACGGCTCGGTCTTTTTCTTCAGCACGCACCAGTGGCCGCTCTACCCCGGTACCGGCCGCCGCGACGAAACCGGTGAAGGATCGGGCGAAGGAACCACCATGAACTTCCCGTTTCCCGCTGGATCGGGTAGAGCGGAAATCCTGGGCGCTGTGCAGAACTCACTTATGCCAGCAGCGCGCGAGTTTCGCCCTGAGTTAGTATTGATTTCGGCCGGATTCGACAGCCGCATTGGCGACTTACTCGGGCAATTCACTTTGACGGACGACGACTTCGCCGATCTGACTCGCGCGGTGATGGAAATTGCCGACGCGCACGCAAGTGGGCGCGTCGTGTCTCTGTTAGAGGGGGGATATAACCTGAGCGGGCTGGCCTCCGCGTCCGTACGTCACGTGGAGGCCCTCGCCACTTAAACTTAGCGGACGTCCTTAGGCAGCGAACTGGATACGAACTCGCCGAAATCGTGCTTCAGCTTGGCGTGCGAATCGCTATCGATATACAGCATGTGGCCCGCCTGGTAGAAGTCCCACGATGATTTGCTTGTGCATCTCCGGATTCAGCCCCATGTGGTTGAATGTGTACTCCACGGCGTAATACGGCGTCGCGAGATCGAAATAGCCCGCCGCCACCATCACCTTCATGTACGGATTCTTCACCATGGCGTTGCGCAGCATCGCGGTGGTGTCGCCGAAGCTGATTCTGCACGCCGTAGTCCCACGGCTGAACGCCGCCGCTCGGATAGTAGTACATGTCGGTCTTGTATCCCAGTTCGTCGCGGATGTAGCTGGTAAACACCGCGGTGAACGGCGGCGTGATCAGCGTGCTCGAAGGGTCGAATTCGCTGGTCTCGCCGGTGTTCAGTGCGGAGGCCGACGTGAGGCGTCCATCATAGCGTCCGATCGTCTCACGCTCTGTTGCGCAGCAGTTGGCGCGTGAAGTGGGCCACGTCGAAGCGCAGATTGGTCTCGTCGAGATACTGCGGGTCCAGTCCGGTGTAGCGCGACCATCTTCTCGATCATCGCCTTGCGCTCCGCCGGAGGTAAGCTCGTCGCCCTTGTTGAGCGCGATCGCGTAATCCCCCATCGCGAAGGCTTCCGCTTCCTTCAGAAACGATTTCAGGTCTTTCTTTTGCAGGTCCGGCGCGACCTTCTTGTGATAGTAGGCGTCGGCCGCATAAGTGGGCAATTCCAACTCGTAGACCAGATCGTCGCTGCGGCTCCAGATGGTTTCGAGGTTCAGCGTGGTGCCGATCAGCACGATGCCGTTGAAGGCGATGCCGCGGTCGATCAGATAGCCCGCCAGGCCCGCCGCGCGGAACGTTCCGTAGCTTTCGCCCGCGATGAACAGCGGCGAAAGTTCGCGGCTGTTGCGCGCGACGTACATGCGCATGAACTCGCCCACGGATTGGATATCGCCCTGCACGCCGTTCATGCGCCGCGCCACTTCGATAGTCTTCGCGCGGCTGTAGCCCGTGCCCACCGGGTCGATGAACACCAGGTCGGTCTGGTCGAGCCAGGTGTCCTGGTTGTCTTTCATCTGATACGGCGGCGGCGGCATGCTGCCGTTCGGCTCCAGCTTTGGGCTGCGCGGCCCCATGCCGCCCATGTGCACCCACATCGACGCCGATCCCGGGCCGCCGTTGAAGCAGAACGTCAGCGGCCGCTTGCTGAGGTCGCGTCACGCCATCCAGCGTGTACGCCATGTAGAAAATGTGCGCTTCGGTCTCGCCCGACGGCATTCTTCAGCGGCATCTGCGCGACGGTCGCGGTGTAGTTAAGCGTCTTGCCGCCGACGTTGATGGAATGCTGCGTGACCACCGGCGTTTCATCGATCTCGCCGCCGATCGCCGGTCCGGGACCGGCGACTCCGCCGCGTCCGCCGCGTCCGCCCGGAGCCTTGCTTGCGCCGCGGGCGCCTGCGGGCGTCTGCGCCGCCGCTTGTCGTCCCTGCGCATAGACGGGCGCGGATTGCGCCAAAATCAGCAGCAGCGCGGGACCCGCCGCGGCTACTGTACGAAATTTGATCATGAGTCGATAATATCTCATGGCAGGTCGGGCGGACGGTCCTTTGGCTGCACCCAGCCTGCGATGATAGACGTATGGCGACGATGCAGCACCAGTGGCGCAGCGCCCGGTCAAAATTCTCGGCAGGGGCGCATCCTCGCGCGGGCTACTTGATCCGCGATTTCCTCCATCGCAGCGACGTACCTTTCGAATGGATCGAACTTGACGAGCGACGAAGACGCCCGAATCCAAGCCGGCGTCTGACCACGTGCGCGATAGCGCGTCTGCCCGTTTGCATCTTTCCCGATGGCACGCGGCTTGAATGCCCACGCTACGGCAGATCACGGAAAAGCTCGGCTGGTTCCGTGATCCCATCGCGCGCCGAATACGATCTTGCGATCTACGGCGCCGGACCGGCCGGTTTGAGCGCCGCAGTTTACGGCGCCTCGGAGGGCCTTTCGACCGTGGTCATCGAACGTTCCGCGGTCGGGGGTCAGGCCGGCAGCAGTTCAAAGATCGAGAACTATCTCGGCTTTCCCGACGGGATTACCGGCGCCGAACTCGCGGAACGTGCGCGCAACCAGGCATGCCGCTTCGGCGCCGAGATTCTGATCGCGCGCGAAGGCGTACGCGGCGAATTCATTCCCGGCAGAGGCGTCGGACATCTGACCGATGGTACGAAGATCGTCGCCCGAGCCACCATTTGCGCCACCGGCGTCGAATACCGCCGCCTGAACTTGCCCAACGAAGACCGGCTGCTCGGGGCAGGCGTCTATTACGGCGCCGGAGCGAGCGAAGCCGGAGCCTGCACCGCCGAAGACGATGTCTTCATTATCGGAGGCGGTAATTCCGCCGGCCAGGCCGCGCTTCATTTTTCGCGCGCCGCCCGCTCGGTCACCCTGGTGGTGCTCGGCGCGTGCTTGAAAGAGACGCTATCCCAATATTTGGTGGACCGCATCCATTCGGCGCCTAACATACGCGTGCTCACGAACAGCCAGGCGGTCGCCATCGATGGCGACGAAGTGCTCAGCTCCATCACCGTTGAACATCGCGAAACCGGCAATAGGCAAACCTTTCCTACGCGGCATCTCTTCATTTGCATCGGCGGCGTGCCGCATACCACGTGGGCAGAGGAAGTGGGAATCCAGCGCGACGAGGGCGGCTACCTCATCACCGGCCCCGATCTGCTGCGCAATGGCGACGGCAGGCCCGCCAACTGGCCGCTCGACCGAAATCCCTTCTATCTCGAAACCAGTATGCCCGGCGTGTTTGCCGCGGGCGATGTGCGCCACGGATCGATCAAACGATGCGCGTCGGCTGTGGGCGAAGGGGCCATGGCGGTCGCCTTCGTGCATCGCTATTTAGCTGGAAGTTAGAACCAATTCACAGGAGAACTTATGGCCGAATGTACACATCTAGATCAAATTCACGACGTGAAGCCTCACACCAATGGCTGTGAGGAGTGCCTCAAAATGGGCGATACGTGGGTTCACTTGCGCCTCTGCCTGGTTTGCGGTCACGTAGGCTGTTGCGATTCATCGAAGAACAAGCACGCCACCAAGCACTTTCACCACACCAAGCATGCCATCATGCGATCTATCGAACCCGGTGAGGACTGGGGCTGGTGTTATGTGGATCAAATGGAGTTGGAATTCGATTAGCCGCGCGCCCCTAGACGCTCAATTCGCCAGGCACTCCGCGATTTCCTTTTCGTCGATCGCGCCTGCCGGATCACCTTCCAGTACGGCTCGGTGATATCGACGGTGGTCGCGCCCGCGCCCGCGCACGCGCCGCCGTCCAGCACCAGGTCGACGCGGCCGTCCATCATGCCGAACACCTCGATGCCGCTGCGGCAGGTCGGCTGGCCGGAAATATTGGCGCTGGTGGAGATCAGCGGCTGATTCGAGCAGCGCGATCAGCTGCGTTGGCGACTGCGGAGCGCGATTGCCGCAGCGCCAGCCGGCCGGTGTTGCCGGTGACCTTGCAGCGGCACCTTGGCCGACGCCGGCACGATGATCGTCAGCGGCCCCGGCCAGAAGCGCCGCGCCAGGAGGAAGAAGCGGTTGTTCAGCTCGCCGGCGAGTTCCTCCGCCATCAGCGTGTCGCGTACCAGCAGCGGCAGCGAGCGGTGCGGCTCGCGGCCTTTGGCCTCGAACACCGGCTGTCACGGCGCTGCAGGTTGAACGGGTCGGCCACCAGCGTGTAGAGCGCGTCGGTGGGGATCGCCACCACCTGCCCGCGGCGCACGGCGGCGGCGGCGCGCTCCAGCGCTTCCGGCTGCGGCTCGTTCGGGATTGATTTCGACCAGGTCGGTTGCCATCGGATTATGTCGATCTTAGCGCGGGCCGATCGCCTCGGCCACGTCGATCGCCATCTGGTAGCGGCCGAACGGCGCGCTCAACTGCACGCCCTGCACCATGCTGCGCACCCGCGCCACCATCTCCCGCGCGATGGCGACGCCTTCGTCGCGCGCCTTCTCGGCGTTGTCCACGCGGCGCATCCGCTCCATGAAATGCTCCGGCACGGGCACGCGCAGCTCGTTCACCATGAACTCGGCGTTGCGGAAGCTGGTGAGCGGCCAGATGCCGCAGATCACCGGAATCTTGACGTGCTCGATGCGCTTCAGAAACTCCTCCAGCAGGTCGAGATCGAAGACCGGCTGCGTGACCACGTACTCCGCGCCGGCCTCCACTTTCCACTCGAAGCGGCGGATCTCTTCGTCCATGTTCAGCGCGCCCGGGTTGGCGCCCACGCCGATCAGCAGCGCGGTCTGCGAGCCCATCGGGTTGCCGCCGATATCCAGCCCGTGGTTCAGATTGTTGACGATGTTCACCAGGCCGATGGCATCCACGTCGAACACCGCGGTGGCGTCCGGATAGGCGCCCATGCGCGGCGGATCGCCGGTGATGCAGATCAGGTTGCGCACGCCCGCCGTGTGCGCGCCCAGCAGTTCGGACTGGATGCCCAGGATGTTGCGGTCGCGGCAGCAGAAGTGGTTCACGGCCTCGATGCCGGCGTGCTGCTGGATCAGCTGGCAGGTGACCTGCGCGCTCATGCGGGCGCTGGCGCGCGGCCCGTCCGGCACGTTGATGCAGTCGATGCCGTGCTGCGGCGCACAGCCGCGCGCCCGCGATCTCGCGCGAGGCATCCACGCCGCGCGGCGGCAGAATCTCCACGAAGGCGACGAACTTGCCCGCCGCCAGCTTCGCGCCCAGCTTGCGATTTCTCGCGCCACCGGCACCGGCGTCAGCGCCTGCGCCTTGACCTTGCGGCTCTTCCACCGTGACGCGCCAGCTTCTTCTGCAGCGGCTGCAGCGAGCGCGTTTCCGAGCGGATCAGCTTGATGTGCTCCGGCGTGGTGCCGCAGCAGCCGCCGATGATCTTCACGCCCGCCCACAGCAGCCGCCGCGCATACTGCGCCATGTACTCCGGCGAGCAGAGATAGATGTTGCGGCCTTCCACGCGCTGCGGCAGCCCGGCGTTCGGCATGGCGCTCATCGGCTTCGTCGAGTACTGCATCATCCGCTCGACGGTTTCGAGCGTGGCCTTCGGGCCCACCGAGCAGTTCAGCCCGATCACGTCCACCGGCCATTCGTCCAGCTCGCGCGTGAAGGTCTCCGGTATCGGTGCCGCCGGGCAGGTGGCCGAAATCGTCGATGGTCACCTGCGCGACGATCGCCATGTCCGGCCCGGCCGCTTCGCGCGCGGCGAAGATCGCTTCGCGCAGTTCGTCGAGATTGCGCGAAGGTTTCGAGGATCAGCAGGTCGACGCCGGCTTCGACCAGCGCATCGGCCTGCTCGCGGAAATGCCGCGCGCGCTTCGGCGAACGAGGTGGGCCCCAGCGGTTCGATGCGCACGCCCAGCGGACCCATCGCGCCGGCCACAAAGGCCGTGATCGCGCGCCGCTTCCCGCGCCAGCCGCACGCCGGCCTGATTGATCGCCAGCGTTTTCTCGGCCAACCCGAAAGCGGCCAGGCGCGTGCGCTTCGCGCCGAAGGTGTTGGTTTCCAGGATCTCCGCGCCGGCTTTGACGTACTCCTGGTGGATCTGCCGCACCATGTCGGGCGCCGAAAGGTTCAGCTCGTCGAAGCAGCGGTTGATGAAGACGCCGCGCGCATAGAGCATGGTGCCCATGGCGCCATCGGCCACAATGACGCGCCGCGAAAGTTGATCGCGGAATTCCTGTGCGCGAGTAAAGGTAAGGGTGTCCATGGGAAACGGTTTCTAGCGGCCTTTCTGTTTGGGAAGTATTTACAATTCTACCGCGCCCGTCAAGCGCCCGCACTTGCCCCGATGCAAACACCGGACAAGGCGCTTCTTCCTAAGCAGCGCGGCTTTCTATGCAGTTCGCGGCCTCGCCGTTTTGACCATCAACCAATACGCGGGAAGTACGGCGAGCAGGATCGTCACCGCAAGCACGAACGCGGGAAAGTAAGATCCTGTCTCATCGACGATTAGCCCAGTTACAAGCGGCGCAACGACGCCGGATATGTTACCGGCGAGATTGAAGACCCCGACCGAAAACCCAACGTTGCGGCCGAAGCTGATTCGCTGCACCGTGGCGTAAAGGTTGCCTGAGGACAGACCCACCAACGAGGCGCCGCCCAATAGAAACACGGCCGAATTCGTGTCGGCCACCAGACCGGCGGGAATGAGCAGGATGCTGGTAAGGAACGCGGCGGTGACAATCGTCTTGCGCGCGAAGGTCTCCTCCCAGCCGATTGCGACCAAGCGGTCGGCGATCCAGCCTCCAATGGGCTCGCTCACGGCGAATGTCACGTACGGAACCACGACATAAGCGGCGGCAACCTTGAGCGGAAGATGCCGCGCCTGCACCAGGTAAGTGGGGAGCCATGTGACCATGAGATAGAAGTAATAGCCGTAGCCGATGTTGGTGATGCTCATGCCGAGAAGGTTGCGATCCACCTTGCCCCAGGTAGCTTTCGCCGCGCTGGGCTCTCCGTATTCGGCCGTACTGGCGCCGCGCGGAAAGGCGGCGACCCACGGGATGAGCCAAACCAGCGATGTGAAGCCTAGTATGAAAAAGGCGTTTTTCCAGCCGAACGCGACCACCACGGCGGCGATGAGCGGCGCTCCGAAGGCGAGACCGGCGCGGGTGCCGCAGTTGACCAGGCCGGAAGCTAGACCGCGATCCTTGGGCGGAAAGAGGATGCTCACAATTTTCATGCCGCCGGGAAGATAGATCGATTCGCCGATGCCAAGCAAGACGCGCAGCAAGAGCAGGAAGCCAAGGCTCGCGACGAACCCCGTGAGCCCACAGGTGATCGACCACAGCGCAAAACAGCCGGCGTAGAGCCAGCGCAAGTTGAAGCGGTCGGAGAGCCATCCGATGGGCACCTGCATCAGCGCGTAGGACCAGAAGAAGGCCGAAAGCAAAACGCCCATGCGTGTGGGTCCCAGGTGCAGGTCGGCGGCGATGGCCGGCAGCGCGACGGAGACGATGGTGCGGTCGAAGTAGTTGATCAGCCCGGCGAAGAATAGCAGCGCGGCGATCCACCACCGGCGGCGGATGAGAGTCTCTCGCGCTCGCAGATGGGAAGTGGTCTCGATCGCGGAGGACATGTTGTGTTCAGTTGTAGCAGATCGGGGCGATTGGCTGGCGGGCGATCGCCAGTGCTTTCATCGGAAGCTCGCACATCGCGTTAACCCCGGCTATCTCACAAAGACGACGATGTGCTGTCGCGGCAACGTCTCAATCGTCTTGACGAATCGGAATCCTTCCGGTTCGACCTCGGCGCGGACCTGGGCAACTGTCATCTTGTGCTCAGGGCGGATCGGAACGCTTGGATCTTCGCCGCGGTATTCGATCAGCGCCATTCGCCCGTTTGGCTTCAATGCGGCCCGAATGCCTCGAAGCATTTTCTGGGGTTCGGAAAACTCGTGGTAGACGTCCACCATTAACGCCAGATCGATCGCGCCGGGGGGCAGTTTCGGATCGTCGATCGTCCCCAGCACGGTTTCCACGTTATTGATTTTTTGCCGGTCGATGTTGCGCCGCAACAAATCGAGCATCCGCGTCTGGATGTCATTGGCATACACCCTGCCGGTAGGTCCCACTTGCCGGGCGAGGAGCGCGGTTATGTAACCCGAGCCCGCGCCGATATCGGCTACGGTGGCGCCTTTCGGGATTTTCAACGCGTCGATGGCGAGTCTTGGCTGCTCCTCTTCATCGCGGTCCGGGCGTGAGAGCCAATCGGCGCCATCGGCGGACATGGGTTTCGCATACACGCGGCCCGTGACGGGATGAACGCCGCTACGAACGCCGGAGGGAAGGTCTTGCGGCCGTAGGGAAAGGGCGAACGCGCACAGCAGGAGTAAGGCGCGGAGACGCATCGGGCATATCTTCGCACATGAAGTATCGCGAAGCGGAGCCACAACGCACGCTTCGAAAGAACTGCGGACTAATCACACCTAGGCGGAGCGTGCAATTTCCTGGATGCATTCAGGGTAGAATCCGATTGAACGGAGAACTTGATTTTGCCCCTGACTACAGACGAAAAACTGTTGGCCCTTAGCCGCGACGTGCTCAACGCATTCGAGAAAGTGGACGGTGGTATTCATCCAGGTTTCAGACCTGCTCATGCGAAAGGTATTCTGCTGGCAGGCGCATTTACGCCTTCGCCGGACGCTTCTTCGCTTACGCGCGCGCCACATATCAATGAGGGATTCCACGCCGGTGACAGTGCGCTTCTCGGACTTCGCGGGAATCCCGACCGTTTCCGACAATGATCCGCAGAATGCGAGCCCTCGCGGTTGCGCGATCCGCTTCCACCTTGCCGAGCACGTTCATACCGACATCGTGGCTCATTCGGTGGACACTTTCCCGGCACGCACCGCGGAAGGATTTCTGGACTTCCTCAACGCGTTGATTGCCACCGATCCGGCGGGGCCGCATCCGAATGCCATCGAGCAGTTCCTGGGTGCACATCCCGCGGCCCTGACGTTTGTGCAGACTCCCAAGCCGATCCCGACCAGCTTCGCCAGGGAATCGTTTTTCGCGGTATCCGCATTCAAGTTCACCAACGCGCAGGGCGTGAGCCGCTACGGGCGCTATCGGGTGCTGCCGGTGGCGGGCAATGAATATTTGGACGAGGCGGGGGCGGCGGCACAGACGCCGAACTTCCTCTTCGACGAGATCAAGGAGCGGGTCGCGAAGGGCCCGGTTAAGTTTCGCATCGTGGTGCAATTGGCTGAGGATGGCGACACCGTTGACGACGCCACCGTCCGCTGGCCGGAGGATCGTCCGCAGCTCGCGTTCGGCGAAATCAGTTTGACGGAGATTGCGCCGAACAACGCGAGCGAGCAGCAGCACATCATCTTCGATCCCATCCCGCGAGTGGATGGCATCGAGGCCTCGGCGGATCCGCTGTTTGAGCCCCGGGCAAATATCTATCTAATGGCCGGAAGACGGCGCAGATCCGCCGAGGTTCGGTAAACAGCCGGCGATTGCACACTTTCGTTAGTGCATCGTCGCCGCGATAATCCAGCCGATTCCAAGCATGGCTGCGGCGACTACAATTGCCGCCGCTACGTTTCGCTCTTCCACCACCTGCTTCCACGCCTCGAACGGCGCAAGCTTTACGGCCAGCGCGCAAGCCGCGAAGAACACTGCTACGCCAAGCGCGGCGAAAATCAAAGCGTTCAGCGGAGGGAAGTCGGTCACCGTCCCACTCTACGCGGATTGCGCGGGAGGCCGCAACCGCCGATGCCATAGCTTCCTGCCATGCCATTGGCGCGCGTGCAGATTGTCATTGCGCGCAGCCATCACTAGAATTGCGGTTCGAGCATTGCTAGAATAAGTTCTGCCGGACCAGATTGGTGCGGGGTTGGCCTAGTGGTCGGGCGTCAGCCTTCCAAGCTGATTTACACGGGTTCGAATCCCGTACCCCGCTCCAATCTCGTCCGCCGCTCGGCGGACTAATGGCCTTTCAGAGGAAAATACTGGCGCTCGGCGCGTAACCGTTCTCCTCACTCCACCGAATTACCAGATAGGGTGGCCGCGCCCGCGACGGCTTCAGGAACTCCCGAGTATTGGATGTGCCTCTACCAACAGGCCGATCCCGAAGCCCCCGGCGGCTTTGGTCGCCATGATCGGCCCCGCGCTGCTTGCGCTTCTTCCGCTTACAATTCCGCCTCGCGCGAACCGGCTGAAGATTTGCTCCAGGAAACCTGGCTCGGATCCATCGCATGCGTCATACATACCGCCCCGGCGAGCGTCTGCTGCCCTGGGTGTACGCCATCGCTCATCACGTCCGCATCGATAGCTACCGCCGCCGCCGCCGCATCGCCGCCCACGAGAGCCGCCCTCGATCCGGTGCCCGAGCCCGCCCGGCCGCCAACACCGAACTCGACGATCGCTGCAATTTCAATCGCTCGTGGCGGCAATCTGCCCGAGGCCCAGCGCGAAGTGGTCACCATGCTGAAAGCCGTCGGGATGACAGTCGACGAAGTGGCGCGCGCTACCTCGTCTACCGCCGGCGCCGTCAAATTAAAGCCCACCGCGCCTACGAACGCCTGCGCACGCTGCTGACGGAGGGCGCCAAATGAAACCCGGCGATATCGATAAGCTCCTCGCCCCCGATGATGGCCGCGGTCCCAGCAACGCGCCGCTCCGTCCCGATCTCGCCCACTCCATCGTCGGCCGCATGGCCGGAGATCTTCGGCCCGTGCGCCCGCTTCCATCCGCCGGACGCATCACCGCCGGCGTTCGCCTTCATCTCCGCCGCCATCCTGCTGCTCGCCGCCATGGTGCTCGGCCATCTCGGCTTCGCGCGCCTCAATTGGAGCGCCGTCATCATCACCTTCGGCTCGCTCGCCGTCTGCATCGGCTTGGTCTCGTTCGCGCTCTCCGGCGAAATGACGCCCGGCAGCCGCCGCTTCATGCCATCGTGGACCTTGGTCGCCGCCGTTCTCCTCGGGCTCGCCGTGCTTTCCGCCGCGCTCTTTCCCTATCGCGCAGAAGCCGCCTTCTGGTCGCGCATGTCGGCCGCTGCTTGCCCATCGGCATGGCTTCCGGACGCTTTCGCCGGAGGCATCGTCTGGATTCTGGTTTGCCGCGGCGCCGTCATGCTCGACCCGCGCCGCCGGCGCGCTCGCCGGCCTGCTGGGCGGCATCACCGGCATGGCGATTCTCGAAGCCACTGCGCCGATTTCAACGTCGCCACATCTTGATGGCCATTGGGGCTCGCGGTCGCCGGCGCGGCCACCGGTTGGATCGGCGGCGCCATCGCCGCGCGCCTCCGTCCCTGCTGAGCTATGCAGCCCCAGCGCCCGCGCTGGATTCGTCTTCGACATGCGGTCGATATCCGCCTGCGAAATGCCTTCCGCCCGCATCGCCGCGAAGAACGCCGCCAGCCCATCCGGATGCAGCGGATTACCCACCTGGCCCAGATCGCTCGCCAGAATGCACGAAGCCGCGCCCACCGCGCGGATAGCGTTCGCATAATCGCGCGGCGGCGGCTTTATTCGCGCCCAGCAGGCCGTTGTAGACGAACTCGATGTATGCGCCCTCGCGCGCCGCCTCGCGCATCTGCGCCACGCTCATCCGCACCGGCGCCAGCATCGCGTGCGTCACCACGATGTGCTGCCACGCCCTGCTCGCTTCGCCTCGCGCACGATCATCGAGCCCTTCCGCCGCCGACGAGTGCCCGGTCTCCACCGTCAGCCCGTGTTTCGCGGCGATCGCGATCACTTCCTTGACTTCCGGCAGCAGTTGCCCGCTGCGCGATACCGATACGAACGGCCGGCTCTCATGCGAATCCCGCACCTGGTTCTCGGCATCGAAGGTCGGGAACCAGACGACGCGCCCCCATCCGCCCTTCATCAGCGATCATGCGCTCCACGGCCGCGGGATTGACGCCGCCCACCGTACGGTTCAGATCGATCCCGCCGAAAATCTCGATTCCCGGCACGGCCTTGCGAACCATATAAGCCAAAGCCGCCGTCGATTCATAATGATTCTTCAGCACCAGCCCACGCATGCCCCGCGCTTTCGCCAGCTTCGCCAAATCCACCGCGTCAATCGACCGCGGCATGCTGTCCGGGTCGCTATGCACGTGGATATCGATCACGCCGGCGAGCGGCGCTTGGCCGAATGCGGCGAAGCAGAAGAGCGTTAGCGGAACGAGTCGAAGAACCATCATCCTGTTATCCTACGCGGCCGCGCGGCCGGAGAACATTTCTCACTAATCCGGCTGTAACTGCCGTAATCGACGGTTGAGAAAGTCCACTTCGACCGGATTTGCGGCCAAAGATACCGCCGTTTGGTACGCCTTCGCGGCTTCGGCTTTCTTGTTCAGCCGTCGCAGGAGATCCGCGCGGGCGGCATGGAACAAATAGTAACGATCGAGCGCGCTTGTGCGGCCGAGCTCATCGATACGGTTCAATCCTTCCGCGATGGATCCGCTCATGGCGATGGCGACAGCATGGTTCAGCGCGACGACAGGCGAGGGATTCAGACCCAGCAGTCTTTCGTAAAGCGCCGCGATCTGCGGCCAATCGGTCTCCCCCGCGGTAGAGGCCTGCGCGTGCAAGGCGGCGATGGCCGCCTGCAGTTGATATGCCCCGATCGATCTCAGGCTCAAAGCCGTTTCGAGCAAGCCCAATCCCTCGCAGATGGCGTCTCGGTCCCACAGGGAGCGGTCCTGTTCCTCGAGCGTGACGAGTTCCCCGGCGATAACGCGCGCGCTCCGCCGTGAGTGTTGTAGGAGCATTAACGCGAGGAGACCGATGCTTTCGGCATCGCGAAGCAGCAGATTGCGAAGCATGCGGCTGAGGCGAATCGCCTCGGCGCAGAGATCGCTTCGAATCAGTTCGGCTCCCGAACTCGCGGCGTATCCCTCATTAAAGATCAAGTAAATCACCGCCCGTACGGCGGAGAGCCGTTCCGGCAAGTGGCTCGGGGGCGGCACTTCATACGGAATGCGCGCTTCCTGTATCTTTCGCTTCGCGCGGACGAGGCGTTGCGCGAGCGTGGGTTCCGGCAACAGGAAGGCCTTAGCTATCTCCGGCGTACTAAGCCCGCCGAGTGTGCGAAGCGTGAGCGCGATTTGCGCTTCTACGTTGATGGCGGGATGACAGCAGGTAAAGATCAGGCGCAACCGGTCGTCCGGAAAGTCGATGGATGCATCTTCAAACGCGTCTTCAGGCGCCATGCCGGCCAACTCCGTTTCATACGTGAGCGAATCCATCTTCTCCCGGCGGGTGCGTTCCCTCCGGGCGGCATCGATTAGCTTACGATGCGCCGCCGTGACGATCCAGGCCGCGGGATTTTCGGGAACTCCCTTGATCGGCCAGGAGGCGAGCGCGGACGCAAACGATTCCTGCATAGCCTCCTCGGCGCGATCGAAAGAGCCGGAAATGCGAATCAGGCTCGAGATGATCCGTCCCGACTCCTGCCGGAAGACGGATTCGGCCACGGAGCGGATATCCTGCATGTTAGTTCGTGGAAACGGCGGTGGCCTCGGTTGCGGAACGGGAGCTCAGCCCCGGCATCGGCCGAATCTCGATACACCCCTCGGTCCCCTGACAGGCGGTCGGGATCTTGGCCGCCCATTCGATCGCGTCGTCCAGGTTCTCACACTCCAGGATGTAGTATCCGGCGAGCTGCTCTTTGGTTTCGGCGAATGGTCCGTCCATGACGAGGGTCTTGCCGTCCTGCACGCGAACCGTGGTCGCGGTAACCGTCGGCGCCAACGGTTCGACTCCCCGCAAGACGCCTCTCCGAGCGGCTTCCTCTATGAGCGCTCGGTGACGTTCGCGGATTTGCCGAGCCTCTTCCGGCGGCGGGCCGTCCGGGGAAGATTTGGAATAAATCAACATTATGTAGCGCATTGTCGTCTCTCTCATCGTCGTACAGACTGGCGCTCTTTACCTTGCGGGAAAGTTGGCTTCCGCTATTACTTCGAGAATCTGTTTGGTGTGGCGTTCGGTATGCGCTGCCGTAGCGAGAATCCACTGATAGCCGTCCATCGATTCGAAGGCGCCTTTTGAAACTGCTCGCAGCGGACGCGCCTCCACTGTATGATGCCGCAGATCGGGTGTGGTCTCGAGGTACTCGTTCAGCCGGGCATGGTTCGTCGAGAGACGACGGAGCGCTTCTTGAGGAGCGAGGCCGCCGGCCGGTTGCTGAGGCGACGGGAACTTGCTCAGGCGGTTCGGGAAATTGGCGATCACGATCTCGTCGATGCGCTCGTAATCGGGATGCGCAGGAGACGACGGCGCCTCCGCGAGTTGGCAGCGTATAGGCCCGAGCACAAGCTCTTGCACATGAACAATGTGTTCCATGATTTCGGCGACGGACCATCGGTCCGCCGCTGGCTTGAACTTCCATTGGGGCTCAGAAAGATACTTGATGGCCCCGACGATTCCATTTTGCGTCTGTTCCAGATACAAATGTGCGCGCTCCAGTTCGGAAGTTGTCAGAGGCTGATTCACTGCGGCACGCTGCTCAACGATATTCGTTGTCATGGTTCGCTCCTTCTATGAGACGACGCACGAATTTCTGGAAATCGACAAAGCCTGGGAAAATTTGCGGGGGACGGGACTCTTGAGGGCGGCAATTGTCGCGCAAGGCGGGAACGAATTGCAGTATAATCTAAGAACATCGACCAGAACGCGCTGAAACCAAGCGAGTTAAAACCGGAGAGGTGGCTGAGTGGTCGAAAGCAGCGGTTTGCTAAACCGTCGTACGGTCAAAAGCTGTACCGAGAGTTCGAATCTCTCCCTCTCCGCCAGTTTTTTCAAGGCCTTACGCGCAGCAAAACCCCAGCACGCCCCGCACTGAAAAGTCAGCAATTCTGTTGAAGCAAGTCCTGGCCCTCCGTCATCTGACTAACGTCAAACTCGGCGGGATAGACTTGCGAGACTTCGCGGAGCGTAGGGGCACTCGCTTCGTTTTAACCAGAGCATTGCAAATAGGCTGTTACGCCGGCCTGGGCTGGCCATAAAACTAGGCGGCCCCGCCGTTCGAGCGGATGCTTTGCCGCGCCTAGGTTCATGAAGGATCTGTAGAAGACTTAGCTGCTTACGCCCGTCGCCGCGGTCATATGCAGCTTTCGATCGTTTCGTGCGTTCCGCCAGTTCACTCTCGGCATGAACAGCGCCGAATCCACGCGGTCGCGATACTCCACGGCCACATTCAACAGCGAATCGAGGAGGGATTCCGAAAGGTTATGAGGATCGAGCCCCAGATCCACCAGCTTCGAATGTTTGGCGTTGTAGTAATGCTCTTCGAGTTCCACGCGCGGCGCCGGAAGGTGATCGATCTCCACCTTCAACCCCAACTTTTTCGCGGCTTCCTTCACCATCCGCGCCAACTCCAGCACGCGGAATTGTTCGGTGAACTGATTGAACACACGAAACTCGCCCGGCTTCGCCGGCGAAAGGCACGCGATCTCGATGCAGCGTACGGTATCGCGAATGTCCAGGTATCCGCGCGTCTGGCCGCCCTTGCCGTAAACCGTCAGCGGATGTCCAACTGCCGCCTCGACGCAAAAGCGGTTAAGCACGGTGCCGAAGATTTCGTCGTAGTCGAAGCGATTGATCAGACGGGGGTCCATATCGGTCTCATCGGTTGACGTCCCATAGACCACGCCCTGATTCAGATCGGTCGCGCGGATCCCCCATATGCGGCACGCGAACATAATGTTGTGGCTGTCGTGAACCTTCGACAAATGATAGAAGGACCCCGGCTGCTTCGGGAAGGGGAGCACATCTTTGCGCCCGTTGTGTTCGATCTCGATATACCCTTCCTCGATATCGATGTTCGGCGTCCCATACTCGCCCATCGTCCCGAGCTTCACTAAATGGCAATCGGGCGCCAGTTCGCGCAGCGCGAACAGCAGGTTCATCGTGCCGACCACGTTATTCATCTGCGTCGAGACGGCGTGCTCGCGGTCGATCATCGAATACGGCGCCGAACGCTGCTCGGCGAAATGCACCACCGCCTCGGGCTCGGCCGCCTCTATAACCGAACTCAGGAACTGGTAATCGGTGATGTCGCCTTCAAAGAACGGAATCTCCTTCCCCGAAATCCGCTGCCAGATGCGCAGGCGATCCTGAATGGAGGTGATCGGCGTGAGCGTCTCCACTCCCAGGTCGCGGTCCCATTGCCGCCTTACCAGGCTGTCGACGACCGTAACCTCATGCCCACGCGCGGATAAGTAAAGGGAAGTGGCCCATCCGCAGTAACCATCTCCTCCGAGTACAAGTATCTTCATGTAATTTGAATTCCGAGGTCTTTGACTTGCTTCATATTATACCCGTGAAGGCGGGGGCCGGCCCCCCCCAAAAGGGCTATCGCCGTACCGCCTAGGCGGTGGGGGACTCCCGCAATTGTCCTTGGTCTCGCCCAGATACGCGCTCCCTTGAATGCGGCCAAGCGTCACTCCCAGGTCACGCGCAAACAGTAGTAAACTCTTACGCATGACTTTACGAAGGATGCACCGCTTCGCGTGGGCGGTCCTCGCGGTCTTCTCCGCCTGGACCCTCGCCGCGCAGCCGGCCCCCAAAATTACTACCCCCAAGGACGCGCTCGGTTTCAACATCGGCGACGATTATCAAATGGCGAGCTACAGCCAGCTCGACTCTTACTGGCACACTCTGGCGAAGGAATCCGACCGCATGAAGCTGGTCGACATGGGTCCCACCGAAGAGGGCCGCCGCCAGTACATGGCCGTGATCAGCTCCCCCGCCAACATCAAGCAGCTCGATCACTACAAGGACATCGAGCGGCGCCTCGCTCGCGCCGAGAACCTCACCGATGAACAAGCCCATACGCTCGCGCGTGAAGGGAAGGCGATCATTTGGATCGATGGCGGTCTCCACGCATCCGAGACTGTCGGCTCACAGCAGTTGATGGAGTGGGTTTATCAGATGGTGAGCCGCACGGACCCCGAGACCATGCGGTTTCTCAACGACTGCATCTTTATCAACGTGCAGGCTAACCCCGATGGCCAGGAACTGGTCGCCAACTGGTACATGCGCGGTTCGGAAAATCCGAAAGCGCCTTGAAGGACCCGCAGGCGCGCAATATGGGCGGGTTGCCGCGTCTTTGGGCGAAGTACATCGGCCATGACGATAACCGCGATTTCTACATGTCGAACATGAAGGAAACCACGAACATGAATCGCGCCATGTTCGTCGAATGGTTTCCGCAGATCATCTACAACCATCACCAGACCGGTCCCGCCGGAGCCGTGATTTTCATGCCGCCGTTCCGCGATCCGTTCAATTACAATTTCGATCCGCTGATTCCGCTCGGAATCGAAGATGGTCGGCACGCGCCATGCACAGCCGCCTGGTCGCCGAGGGCAAGGGCGGCAGCGCCATGCGCAGCGGGCGCGAATTATTCCACGTGGTGGAACGGCGGTCTGCGCACCGTCACTTATTTCCACAACATGATCGGCATCCTCACTGAAATCATCGGCAGCCCGACGCCGATGACGCATCCCGTTGGTTGCCGATAAGCAGCTGCCCAGGGCGATTGGCCCATGCCCATTGCGCCGCAGGAATGGCATTATCGGCAGTCCATCGAATATGAAATGACCAACAATCGCGCCATCGCGGATCTGGCTTCGCGCTATCGCGAGACGTTGCTCTACAACATCTGGCGCATGGGCAGAACTCCATCGAAAAGGGCAGCCGCGATAACTGGACGGTCACGCCCAAACGCATCGCGGCGCTGGAAGCAGCGGCCGCAGCCTGCCGACCGGCGGCGGCGCCGCCGGTGGCGGACGCGGACGTGGGTGGACGAGGCGGCGCGGCAGCGCCGCGGGCGACGTAGCTCCCAGCGGCGACGTTCCCGGCGGTGGCGGGTTCGGCGGACGCGGCGGGCTTCCCGGCCGAGCTTTACAAAACGGTCCTGCACGATCCCGAAGCATGCGCGATCCGCGCGGCTACATCATTCCCTCCGATCAGGCCGATTTCGCCAACGCAGCCGAGTTCGTCAACGCGCTGTTGAAGAACGGGCATCGATGTTCAGCGCGCCACCGCCGGCTTCACCGTTGCACGGCAAGGAGTATCCCGCCGGATCTTATGTCGTCAAGACCGCGCAGGCCTTCCGCCCGCACGTGCATGGACATGTTCGAGCCGCAGGATCATCCCAACGATTTCCGCTATCCCGGCGGCCCGCCCGAATCCGCCGTACGACATCACCGGCTGGACGCTCGCCTATGCAGATGGGCGTGAAGTTCGACCGCATCCTCGACGGTTTCGACGGGCCGTTCACGAAGATCGGCTACGGTCTGCTGCCGCCGCCTGCCGATGCCGTCAGCGGTCCAGCGAGCCCGGCGGGCTATCTGATCAGCCACGAGATCAACAATTCGTTCAAGCTGATCAACCGGCTGCTCAAGGCCAAGGCCGATGTCTACTGGCTGAAGAACGAAGCACGGTCGATGGCAAGGATCATGGCGCACCGGCGCCATCTGGGTGCCGGCATCCGCCGCGGCGCAAGACCGGTGCTCGAAAAGAGCGCGAAGGAGCTCGGCGTGCCCGCGCACGCGGTGGCCAAGGCTCCCGCCGGCGAGGCGCTGAAGCTGAAGCCGATCCGCATCGGCCTCTACGACCAGTACGGCGGCAGCATGCCCTCCGGTTGGACACGTGGCTCTTCGAGCAGTACGAATTCCCCTTCCAGGTGGTCTACCCGCCCGCGCTCGATGCGGGCGATCTGAAGAGCAAGTTCGACGTGCTCGTCTTCCCCGATGGCAGACCGATGCGGCTTGGCGCGGGCGGGTTCGGCGGACGTGGCGGTGGCGGTGGAGGCGGCGGCCGTGGCGGTCGCGGCGCCAATATACCCGATGAGTATCAGGACGAGGTGGGCCGCATCACCGACGAGAAGACCATGCCGCAGCTCAAGAAATTCGTCGAATCGGGCGGCTCCATCGTGACCATCGGCAGCTCCACCAGCATTGCCGAAGCACTCGGCATTCCGGTGAAGAACTATCCTCACCGAAATGGGCGCGGACGGCAAAGAACACGCGCTGCCGCGCGAGAAGTTCTACATTCCCGGCTCGCTGCTCAGCATGAACATCGACAACACCAATCCCGCTGGCCTACGGCATGCCGAAGCAGGTGGATGTGTTCTATCGACAACAGCCCCGTGTTCCGCATGGAGCCGACCGCCGAGATGAAGCAGACCTCGGCCGTCGGCTGGTTCCAGCGGACCGCAAGTGCTGGATAGCGGATGGGCCTGGGGGCAGCAATATCTCGACGGCGGCACGGCCGTCGCCGAGGCGTCGGTGGGCGAAGGCAAAGTGGTGCTGCTCGGACCGGAAGTCGACTTCCGCGACCAGCCGCACGCCACTTTCAAGCTGCTGTTCAACGGCCTGTATTACGGCAGCGCGAAGCCGGCGCAACTGCAGTAGACAACTCTGGTGATCGCGCCCATGGCGGTATGATGAGGCATGGGCGCGGTCACGAAAACGCTATACGAGACCGATTTCGTCGAATGGACGGAGCGCACTGCCGCGCTTCTGCGTGCTGGCCGTTTTGATGAAGCGGACATAGAGCACGCCGCCGAGGAGATCGAAGACTTGGGACGCAGCGAGCGTTCGGCGGTAGCGTCGCAGCTGCATCGCATGTTGAAGCATCTCGCTAAGAAACGCATCCAGCCTGAGCGGGACGGCACAAGCTGGCGCCGCTCCATCACTGATGGCCGGGAAGAGGTGGAATATCGTTTCGACGATTCGCCTAGTCTCCGCCGCTACGCCGAAGAGAACTTGCAGAAAATTTACCGCCGCGCGGTTCGCGATGCGCTCGCCGAAGCCGGCCTAACGGCGCAACGCGCCGCCCTCGACTTGCCGGCCGAGTGCCCCTACTCTCTGACGGATCTTATCGAAGGCGAGAGCGGCCCGGAATAGACTTAACCGAATTGGGCGCGGAGTCTACACTGGTCATAGTATGCTTCCGACTATTTCCGGGCCCGCTACGAGCCTCGACCTCCTCTACCGGACGCTGCGGCCCGAGCCACTGATAGACGCCGAGGAATTCAAGCAATACTACAGGGAGCAGGTGAACCGAGTCCGCGGCGAAGATACGGTCGCTCGTCTTTCGCTCAAGTTGCAACAGGCTTACAAGGCGCTCCCTTTAAAGCATTCGTGATGGGCGCCCCGGCGTGGGGAAGTCGACGGAAATTTCCGGCTTCTAGAACGAGTCAAAGAGCAGCATGTCGGGGTTCGATTGAGCATCGCGACCGAGTTGAATCCGGCGAGCTTCAAAGTATTTGACGTACTCCTCCTCATGCTTGCCCGTTTGGCAGAGGATGCCGATCGGATGGGGGCGGTTCCGCTCGCGGACGCGCTCTCCGAATATTTGATTACGGACATCGAGCAGTGGTTTGGAACCGAACAAGTCAAGAGGAGCCGCGGCGAATCTACTTCTGCGAGTGTGGAAGCTGGCGCGGCATAAGGGGCGACTCTCTGTGGGCCGGGCTTTTGGGACTCTTCGCATCCGCCAAAGCGGAAATGAAGTACGCCGCCGATCGAAAAACCGAGACCGTTGAGTATCGTCTTCAGAGATTTCCCGAGCTGGTCGATCTCTGTAACCGTCTTATCGACGCATGCACGCAAGCCATGTTGGAAAAGAACGGGCAGGAGTGGATGCTAGTAATCGAAGATCTCGATAAAACCGGGATCTCGCCGACGCAACTGCAGGATCTATTTATTCAATATGGGACAGTGTTTCAAGATCTGAGGATCAGTATAATCTTCACGATTCCCGTTTGGCTGGCCTATTCTCCGGAGGCGAACAGGCTACCCTTCGAGCGGCACATGATTCACGACACGCCGGTGTACGATCAGGAGCACTTTCCCCATCAGACTGGCCGCGCGGCGGTTCAAACAGTACTGGAAGCACGCGTTTCGCCCGAGCTCTTTGCGGAAGGCCAACTGACGAGATTGATAGTGGCTTCTGGCGGCAATCTGCGGGATCTGTTCGCCCTGGTCCTAGACGCGGGAGAAGGGGCGCGCTCGCGAGATTCGCGAGCGGCCATAATTGGAGCGGAGGACGCACGCGCGGCTATCAATAAAATGCGTCGCGAATACCGCATGAAACTCGGCGCGAGCCCTTACGACCTGAACCCAATTCCTTATCTTGAAAAATGCAAACGGCTGCTGGCTGTTTATAACGATTCGCCTGAGAGTGACATACCGGATGCGGCCTTGTACTCCCTTCTATGCGGGCGCGCCGTTCAGGAGTTCAATGGTGAGGGATGGTTTGGCGTGCATCCGCTCGTCGTGGATATCCTGAAAGAGCAAGACCACCTCAAGCCGCAGGATCCTGGTGGAACCTTCGTAAATGATTGAGGGATCGATCGAGGAAGTATCCGAGCGCCTGAAATCCTGGTGCCTCCAGAATGACCGGGGCCTTGCGCGGGTGGATTGGGATTCGGTCTACGCGCGTCAAGAGGTAGTTGTTCGGCTAAAAACCTCGCTTGGCTCCTCCGGTATCTCTTTCGTCGAGATTGAGCTGCCGCCGGATGAAGCGGCGGAAGCAGTTACTTCCGGATTAATCGAGAGTCTCCGGCGCGTGCCGGGCGCGGTGGCTTCGATCACTGGCGTCGAGTGGGCATTCCGCACCGGGCAGAGCCGGTTGGACACCCTGGTAGCTCTTAGTTTTAAGCGAGAGCTGCTTGGGGCGCTTCCCGTGCGTCAAATCTGCCCTCCGCTCTTGCCGAGCGCTTCGTTCTTGGCATCCCCGATTTGAACTCTTGGTTCCGCTTGCAGCTCCATCTCACCGAGATACCTCCACGCCTCTCGGATGCGGGCAGGGAAATGTTGGATACCGAGCGGAGGACGATAGGCGTCGTAGAGGCGCGAGCCCTCGCCCGGCGCTTCTGGGAGGGACTGGAATCCGCACGATCCCGGAATCTTCCTGAAGAGCGGATTTGGTCGGAATTGGCCCAGCCTGCCCTGGATGCGCTGCTTTCCGCTGGGCTCGAATTTGAGGCGGAAGTTATTCTCGCGCGCATGCCCGATGCGAGGGAGGCCTTGGAGCGCAAGATCCGAGAGAACGGAGCTTTCTCGAAGGATGCCGGAGCACTTACGCTCTCTTTGCGATTGGCGCGCCTTTTGAGGGCGAGGGGCGATCTTATGGGCGCCCGGCGACTCCAGGAGCGAGTCTTGCAAGCGAACAAACGTACGGTGGGAGAGTACCACCCGGATACTATATCGGCAATGGCAAATCTGGCTTTCACTCTCTTTGCCCAATGTGACTATGCAGGTGCGCGGCGACTGCTGGAGGAAGTGTTCGATACTCGGGAACGAGTACTTGGAGCGGATCACGCGGACACGCTGACTTCCGCCGGTAACTTGGCGGCGACCCTCAGCGCTCAAGGGGATCTCGAAGGGGCGAGGCGGCTACAGGAGCGTGTGTTGGATACCTTCAGGCGCGTACTGGGCGACGAACATCCGCACACTTTGACGGCCGCAAACAACTTAGCGCAGACCCTTCAGGAACAGGGCGATCTCGAGCGCGCGCGCCGCCTCGAAGAGAGCGCGCTGGATGCGAGTGCGCGAGTATTGGGTGAGGAACACCCGAACACGCTAGCATACACAACTAATCTTGCGCTAACGCTTGCTAAGCTGGGCGATTTGGCTGGCGCCGGGCGGCTACAGGAACGGGCCATTGATGCGATGACGCGCGTGTTAGGAGAGGAGCATCCGGACACACTAACATCCATCGACAATTTGGCAGGTCTCCTATCTCTCGCCCGGCGACCGCGAAGGCGCCCTTCGGCTCCTTCATAGATGTCTCACTGGCCGCAGCAAGATGTTGGGTGAAAACCATCCCCAGACGGCAGCCACTGCCCGAGCGGTAAAGGTTCTTGAAGCCCTACCAAACTCTGGCCAGTCCCTCGCATAAGATGCGGGCAGGCGCTCCGGATAGCCTGTGCTTCACGCTGCCGTCGCATCGGCACGCCAACCCCGGCGATACAATGTACCCATCGCCATGAGATTCACTGCCGCTTCCTTCCGCAGCCGTATTGCGCTGGCTTTTGTTCTGCTCGCGCTGTGCGCTCTACTTGGCTCTCAGACTGCGCCTCGCGAGCAGGTTGGCCCGCTTGCCGGCGGCGGATTCCTCCTCAACAGCGGATGGCGTCTCGATCCGGCGGGCAAACAAATCCAGCTCGACACGCTCCCCATGTCGACCGTGGTCACCCCGGACGGCAAGTACATACTGGTGCTGAATTGCGGCTACAAGCCGCCATCCATCAGCGTCATCGATGTGGCGAGCGGTTCCCTGAAGAGTACGACCTCCGTGCCCGACGCGTGGTTCGGCATGACAATTTCTCCCAAGGGCGACCGCGTCTACACCAGCGGCGGACAGCGCGCCTCTATTTTTGAATTCAGCCTGGAAAATGGCGTCCTGAAACAGACTCGCGAGTTTCCCGCGTCGCTTGGGCCCACGCGCGCCGCTCACGATTTCATCGGCGATGTGACCTTTGCGCCGGATGGGCACCTGCTCTACGCGGCCGATCTCTATAACGACGCTGTCGTGGTGGTGAATCCGCAATCGGGTACGGCGATCCAACGCATCAAGACTGGACGCCGCCCCTACCGCATTCTCTTTCATCCGGACGGAAAATCGTTCTTCGTGTCGCATTGGGCCGATGGAACAGTGGGCCAGTACGATACCGCGAGCGGCAACGCCATGGGCCCGGCGACGCGCATCGGCGCCCACCCCACCGATTTGCTCTGGCGCGCGGGTGCGCCGGAACAGGCCGAAGAGGGCAAGCCGCCCTATACCGCGCGCCTGTTCGTCGCCGCCGCCAACACCAACAACGTCTACGCGGTTGGGGTGACTCCGGCTAAGGAATTGAGCGTCGTTGAATCGATCAACGTATCGATGACGCCGCGCCAGCCCCTGGGCATGACGCCCAGCGCGCTAGCCCTGAGCGCCGATAAGAAGCGTCTCTTCGTGGCTTGCTCCGACGCCAATGCCTTGGCCGTAATCGACGTTTCGATGGACCGTAGCCGCGTCGAAGGATTCATCCCCGTCGGCTGGTATCCGACGGCGGTGCGCGCGCTACCCTCGGGAGGCGTCGTTGCCATCAACGGCAAGGGCGGCCGGTCGTATCCAAATCCCGAAGGGCCCAGCCCGCGGGTTGGCGAGTCGCCGGTTCACAAGGGCGTCGAGGCGGCGCAGTATGTCGGCCACATGCAAACGGGAACGGCCTCGTGGATCGATGCTTTCACGACCGAGCAACTCACACAGTGGTCACAAAATGCGCTTTCAAACAGCCCCTATCGCGATTCCAAGCTGGATGAACCCGACCCGCTGCCGCCCATTCAACATGTGCTCTATATCGTCAAGGAAAACCGGACGTACGACCAGGTGCTTGGCGACATCAAAGAGGGCAATGGCGATCGCAATCTCACGCTCTTCGGAGAGAACATCACCCCTAACCTCCACAAGATCGCGCGCGAGTTTGTCCTGCTCGATAATTTCTACGTCAACGCCGATGTCAGCGCCGATGGCCACAACTGGTCCACTGCCGCCATCGCTCCGGATTACGTGAACAAGCTTTGGCCCAGCAATTACGCCAAACGCAAGAGCACCTACGATTTCGAAGAGCAAGACGCCGCCTCGCTTCCGCCGGCCGGCTACCTGTGGACGAACGCCAACGCCGCAGGTCTTTCTATACGCAATTTCGGCTACATGGCGGATAACAAGGAGGGCGCCAAAGTGGGCGAGGAACAGATCTCGAAGGTCCACGACCCTATTCTTGCCAAGTACACCAACCGCTTCTTCCGCAGCTTCGATCTCGATTACCCGGATGTCGAGCGCGCCAACGTCTTCCTCAAAGAACTGGCTGACTACGACCGCAACAACAGCATGCCGCGCCTGATGGTGATGCGCCTCGGCAACGATCACACCAATGGCACAATGCCCGGCAAGCTTTCGCCCCTATCTTACGCCGCGGATAACGATCAAGCCGTGGGCATGGTTGTGGAAGGCATTTCCAAATCGAAATTCTGGACCAGCACCGCGATATTTATTGTGGAAGACGATGCGCAAAACGGCCCCGATCACGTGGATTCACACCGTTCTCCGGCATTCGTCGTCTCGGCTTACATCAAACGCCATACGGTGGATGGTACTATGTACAACACCACTTCGGTGCTGCGAACGATGGAGTTCCTGCTCGGTCTGAAACCAATGACCCACTTCGACGCGGGCGCCCGCCCGATCGTGGCGCCATTCCAGCAGACGGCCGACGCCACCCCCTACACACTCGAAAAGCCGCGCATCTCTCTCACCGACCGCAACCCGGAGAGCGCCCCGGGCGCCAAAGAATCAGCCAAAATGGATTTCGCCGAAGCCGACGATATTGACGAAGACAAGCTTAACGACATCCTGTGGCGGGCAATTCGCAAGGACGCGCCACCGCCGCCAACCAGGAGTTATTTCGGTAAATAGAGGCTACTGGTTCACCGCAGAGACGCGAAGACGCAGAGAAAACCAAGGTTTTTGTTTTCTGTTTCTCGGCGCCTCTGCGTCTCTGCGGTGAAGCTCATCTTAGTCCGGCGCTGCATTGCTTCGCGCATCCAGCACATCTCTCACCTTGCGCAACAGCGCATCAGGAAGAAAGGGCTTCTGCAAGAACGCAACACCCGATTCCGGAATGCCGTGATGCAGCACGGCCTCATCGGTGTAGCCCGAGATGTACAGCAAACGAATCCCGGGGCACAACGGCAAAATCTGCCGCGCCAGATCCGGCCCGCTCATTTCCGGCATCACCACGTCGAGCACGCCCAGATCGATGGCGCCGCTGCGGCGTTTGCACAATCGCAGAGCCTCTTCGCCGCGCGTCGCTTCCACCACCGTATAGCCCTGCGAGGCGAGCACGTCTACGATCAGCTTGCGGACACGGGCCTCGTCTTCCACCACTAATACCGTCTCGGCGCCGCCGGGCGCGAAACGTTCGGTTAATACCTCTCCTTTTCCGGGCGAGGAATCGAGCGCCAGCGGCAGATAGACCGCGGCCGTGGTTCCTTTGCCGGCCTCGCTGTCAAAGCGAATCGCGCCCCGGCTCTGGCGGATAATGCCATACGCCGTCGCCAGGCCCAGACCCGTCCCCCGCCCAACTTTCTTCGTCGTGAAGAACGGCTCGAAGAGGTGACTCTGCGTTTCCTCATCCATTCCTACGCCGGTATCGGAAATTTTCAGCAGCACATATCGCCCGGGTTCCAGGCCAATCTGGCGCGCGGAGAAATTCTCGCTCAGCGTCACCGCCGAGGTCTCGATGGTCAACTTGCCGCCGCCGGGCATGGCGTCGCGCGCATTGACGGCCAGGTTCATGATTACCTGCTCCAGTCGCCCCGGGTCCGCCTCCACCGTGTCCGTGCCTGCCGCGGGTATCACTACCAGTTCGATGTCTTCGCCTATTAAACGGCGCAGCATCTTCTCGGTATTCATCACCAGTTGGTTGATGCGCACCGTGCGAGTTTCGAGCGGTTGCTTCCGGCTGAAGCTCAGCAATTGGTTCGTGAGCGCGCCGCCGCGCTCGGCGGAACGGCGGATTTGCTCCAGCGCCGAACGTTGGTGATCGGCCAAGTCAAAGCCCGAGAGCAGCAGATCGCTGTAACCGGTAATCACCGTGAGCAGATTATTGAAATCGTGCGCTACGCCGCCCGCCAGCCGGCCCACGGCTTCCATCTTTTGCGCCTGGCGGAACTGTTCCTCGAGCGCGTTGCGGTCGCGGCGCATCTTTGCCGAGCGCAGTTCGCGCTCCACCGCGGCATTCAAACGCATCAGGTTGCCTCGCGCCATGTGGTCGGCGGCGCCGGCCTTAAGAACAGCCAAAACGTCGCCGTCCTTGGCCTTGCCGGAAACGACGATCAGCGGTAGATCGACGCCTGCTTCCTGCACGATGCGCAAAGCCTCGATCGCGCTACAGCGCGATTGAAAATCGGCGATTGCGATGTCCCACGTCTCGCCGATGGCCGTGCGCAGCTGGCTGCAATCGGCCACCGTCCGGCAAAATGGATCGTATCCGCCGCCGCGCAGTTCCGCCCTAATGGCGTCAGCGCCCATTTCCCCGATCAGCAATACGCGCAAAGGTTGGCCCATGCAATTTACCGGCGGATCTATCCAGCAGCTTACTCGGGAAGCTGGCGAAGCAATGCGGGAAACATCGCCCGCGTAAAGTCGTACCCCGTTCGCGTAGCGGTGTCTACATCCCCGTCACTCACCGGTATGGTCACCTTCACGATCGCCGTATCGCTTCGGTGAAAGCGGATGGAATCGGCGATCGACCAGAACTTGGCGGCGAATTCGCTAGCGATGATGCGCCCGTGCGTCTGGTACCAATAGAGCGTTACGCTTCGCTCGTCGCCGTGTTCCGTCACGTATTTATTGATTACGATCGGCTGCGCCTCGCCAGGCTCGGTCAACGCAGGGCGGCTAGACATCCCAGCCACCGGTTCCCAGCCGGAACCCGGGAGGCAGTTTTTGGGCGAATGCGGGGACTGGCCATAACGCTGCGTGTTGAAAAAGGCCACGAAGAGAATCACGCTGCGGTTCACGCGCGTATCCACATATAAACGGTCGAGCGTGTCGTCGGCGCGCAAGACATCCAGGGTATCCTGCTCGATGGGATAGTCGCGCGTGCCCATCCAGCCATCGAGCGCGGTCGGGAAATTCGCCAACGGCCCCACCATAGGCGTTTTCTCCGGCGCGCGACGCGAGCGCGTAAAACACAAATAACTGGAGGCACAGGAACACCGTTAGCACGCGGGCATACCGATTACGCAGGAAACTCATGCGGCTCTCCTTTTATCGATCCAGTTGGCGGCCTGCGAAAACATCTGATGCGCCAAAATCAAAATCACAAAATCCGCGAGGAACAGAAACAGGCCCGTGGCTTCATGGAAGAAGCCTTCCGCAAGTTCCGGTTTTATTATGGTCAGCAGCCCGGTAATGGTGACGCGGCTGCCGTTCGCCAGAATCGCCACGGGAATCACCGAAAGAAACAGAGCCACGCGCACCCAGAGGCGCCGCTCGAAGAAATGGCCATAAACCAGGGCTAGAAAAGTAAGCGTCAATAGCGAGCGTATTCCGCTGCAAGCCTCCACCACCGAAAGACGGTGTCCGGCCACATCGAGGATATTCCCTTCGCGCAACACGGGGACGCTCATGGCGTCCAGCGCCCACTCCGCGAACTTACTCGCGACGATCTGCAGAGGAAATGTGATCTGGTTATAGATCACCGCGGGAATCGGCACCATCAGAAAGAGCAGGAAGAGCGGAAAGGCCAGCTTTTTTAGAAATGGCTTGCCGCCTAGAGTCCATACCGCGCCAATCAGCGTGATCACAAATGCCGTGCGCGAAGTAAAGAGCTCGGTTCCGAGCACGCCCAGAATCATCTGCAAGGCGCCCCAGCCCACCAGCAACAATCCCCAGAGCGAAGGCTTCGCCTTGGTGGCCATCAAGTCGTCGCGTCTCTGCCACACGATAAATCCTGCAACCACGGGCACAAAGAAGCCATGGCTCATGTCTTCATCGGTGCTCCATTGAGCAACCAGCGCTCTCAGGATGGGCAGATAACAGGCAAAGATCAGCGCGCCGAACCACGCCAATTTCACCCATGGCAATTGAGGCTTTACCCGCGCCTCGATGGCAGGGCTCATAAAATGACTATTTGTTATCATAGCAACCCCCGGCTGAATGGCTCGGATCGCACATTTCCGAGCCCGTTCGACCCATCGGTTGACTCCGGGCCTTCCTTCCGACACTTTCAACTACACCGCGCGGCAAGCCTTGCGAGAAAGGCGGGCTAGACTGGATGGAGTGGAAGAAGAGGTCCTCGGCAAAGCATATGACGGCCGGCTGATGCGGCGGCTGCTGGGCTACATGCGTCCCTACCGGATGCTGGTCGCCATTTCGCTGGCTTTTCTGCTGCTGCAATCGCTGCTGCAGGTGCTCGGCCCGCTGCTCACCAAGATCGCAGTGGACAGGTATCTGCAACCGGCCGGCAACCGCCTACGATTCTCGATGCATGGCTTCCTTCCAACGCCGCCGACGGCCTGGCGCGCATCGCGTCTGCTCTATCTTGGCGGTGCTGGCCGGCAACTTTGTCACCGAATTCGCCCAGACGTACCTCATGCAGTACACCGGCCAGCTTGCCATGTTCGATCTGCGCAAGCGAGCTGATGGAGCACCTGCAGACGCTCGACCTGGCCTTCTACGACCGCAATCCGGTGGGCCGCCTGGTGACGCGCGTCACCACCGACGTGGACGTGCTGAACGACCTGTTCGCCTCCGGCCTGGTCACCATCTCTGGGCGACGTGCTGGTGCTGGCTTTCATCGTCTGTCATCATGTTGCGGCTGAGCCCGCATGCTGACGCTGCATCATGCTGGCGGCGATGCCGTTCGTGATTCTGGCGACCTGCATCTTCCGGCGCAGCGTGACGCCAGAGCTACCGCCGCATCCGCGTGGCCATCGCCAAGCATCAACTCGTACCTGCAGGAGCACATCACCGGCATCGCGGTGCTGCAGCTTTTCAACCGCGAACAGCCGCAGCGCGCGCGAATTCGACGCCGTCAATCGCGAGCACATGGACGCGTACAAGGACGCCATCATCGCGTACGGCTGGTTCTACCCGGTGGTGGAGTTCATCTCCATGCTGGCGCTGGCCGCCATTCTGAGCTACGGCGGCTTCCGCGTGCGAGCGCGGCGGCGCTCACGCTGGGCGTGGTGGTGGCGTTTCTGCAATACGGCCTGCGCTTCTTCCGGCCCATTCAGGATCTGAGCGAGAAGTACAACATCCTGCAATCCGCCATGGCGTCGTCGGAGCGCATCTTCAAGCTGCTCGATACGCCCGGCGACGATTCTCGCCGCCAGTCGCGCCCGCCGAACCGTCGCCGAGCGATCGCCACGCATCGAATTCGACCACGTCTGGTTCGCCTACAAGGACGAAGACTGGGTGCTGCGCGACGTGAGCTTCACCATCGCGCCCGGGCGAGACCATCGCGGTGGTGGGCCACACCGGCGCGGGCAAGACCACGCTGATCAGCCTGCTGCTGCGCTTCTACGACGTGCAGAAGGGCGCCATCCGCATCGGCGGCGTCGACATCCGCGAGTTCGATCCCGCTGGAACTGCGCCGGCAGTTCGGCGTGGTGCTGCAGGATCCGTACCTGTTCACGGGCACGCTCGAAGAGAACATCCGGCTGGGCACGGAGATCGATCCGCGGCGAAGAAGTGGAGGAGGCCGCCGAACAGGTGAACCTGCTGGACTTCATCCGCACCCTGCCGGAAGGCTTCCGCCACGCATCCGCGAGCGCGGCAGCGGCCTTTCCACCGGGCAGAAGCAACTGATCAGCTTCGCGCGCGCGCTGGCGCACAATCCGCGCTACCTGATTCTGGACGAAGCCACTTCGAGCGTCGATACCGAGACCGAATTCCGCGTGCGCGACGCGCTGGCGCGCATGGTGGAGGGCCGAACGTCGATCGTGATCGCGCACCGGCTCTCGACCATCCAGCGCGCCGACCGGATTCTGGTGATGCACAAGGGCAAGCTGCGCGAATCCGGCACGCACCAGGAATTGCTGGCGCTGCGCGGCATTTACTGGAAGCTGTACCAGTTGCAATATAGGGACCAGGAAGCGGCGTGAGGGCATCCGCTGCCCGCGCCTCTATGAAGCCACTTGCGCGCGATTGATCGCCGCCGCGAATGGCGCTCTCTGCCAAACTAGGAGTTCATGCCGCGAATCCATCTCTGCTTCCTCTGGCACATGCATCAGCCGTTCTACAAGGACCTCGTATCCGGCGAGTACAAACTGCCCTGGACGCGCATGCACGCCCTCAAGGACTACTACGGCATGGTCAAGATCCTCGAGGAATTTCCCAATGTGCGCCAGACTTTCAACCTGGTGCCTTCGATGATGGCGCAGGTGGAAGAGTACGCCTCCGGCGAGGCGCGCGACCCGTTCCTTGAAGCTCGCTCTGAAACCCGCCGAAGCGTTGTCCGACGCCGAGAAAGCGTTCATCCTCGAAAAACTCCTTCTATTCCGACCCGCAGCGCATGATCTATCGCTATCCGCGCTATGGCGAACTCTTCAACGCATGGCAGGCGCAAGAGAGTTCCAGCGCGCGCAGTCTCTTCGGCCCGCAGGAATTCCGCGATCTGCAGATGTGGTCGCAACTCGCCTGGTTCGACGAAGAGTTTCAGGAGCACGACCCGGAGGTTCACGAATGGATCGCGCCGCGGCCGCAACTTCACGCTTGCCGACCAGGCGCCGCATGGGCGAAAAGCAGCGCGAGATCGTCGGCGCCGGTGATTCCCGAATACGCAAACTCGCCGCAAGCGGGCAGATCGAGATCTCTACCACGCCGTTCTACCACCCCATCCTGCCGCTGCTTTGCGACACCAATATCGCGAGCATGGCGCATCCCAACGTGCCGCTGCCGCCCCGTTTCCGCTACCCGCAGGACGCCCGCCGCCAGCTTAGCCATGGCGCGCGAATACGTCGAGACCCACTTCGGCGTCGCACCGGCAGGACTGTGGCCGTCGGAGGGGTCGGTGTCCGACGAAGTCTTCCCGATCGCCTCCGAACTGGGGTTCGAATGGGCCGCCACCGATAGCGGCGTGCTCAACCGGACGCTCGGTCGCGTTCCGTAGATGTGGCAGGGCTATACCGTCCCTACCAATGGCGAGCAGAACGGGCACACCATCTCGGTGATTTTCCGCGATCACTTTCTGAGCGATCTAATCGGTTTCGTCTACTCGAGGATGGACGCCGGCGCGGCCGCCGACGACTTTCTGCGCCGCATCCGCGAGAACTGCGCCGGCATTCTCGGCAGCGGGCGCGATGCTCTGGTGCCCATCATTCTCGATGGCGAAAATGCCTGGGAATATTACGACCGCAACGGCCGCCCGTTCCTGCGCGAACTCTACCGGCGGCATTTCACGACGACGCGCAGATGAACGCCGTCACCGTCAGCGAAGGCTTGCGCCTGCTCGAACCGGACCGTCTCGACCACATCTTCCCCGGTTCCTGGATCAACGCCAATTTCGATGTCTGGATCGGCGCCGAGGAAGATAACCACGCCTGGGCGCAGCTTCTGCGCGCGCGCCAGACATTCGACGCATCGGCGGATTCGGTTCCTCCGACGAGCAGCGCGATCTCGCTTTTGAGGAGTTGCTCATCGCCGAGGGCAGCGATTGGAACTGGTGGTATGGCCCGGAGCACGATTCCGCGAACCGTCCGGAATTCGATCAGCTTTATCGCAGCCATCTGGCCAACGTCTACCGCTTCCTGAACCTGATGCCTCCCGAGGAGCTTTCACGGCCCATTTTGCGCATCGCGGTGAAGGCCGTGGAGATTCCACCGTGCGCCGCGATCTCGCCCACCATCGATGGCGAAGTCACATCCTATTTTGAATGGATGGGCGCCGGCGTCTACCGCGCCGAAGAGCGCTCCGGCTCCATGCACGGCAAGAAGTTCCTGATCGATGAGGTGCAATATGGAAGCGACGGCGCCAACGTTTTTGTGCGCGTCGATTTCCATGAGGGATTCACCCAAAATATAACGGCTATGGAACTCCGCCTCACGGCCCTGGCGGTGGACAGCGGGGAGACCAGCCATTTGACTGTTTCGTTCACGCCCGCCGGCGGAATCGCGCGAGGGATAGAAGGAGCCGAATGCGGCTTCGCGCGCGTGCTGGAGTTAAAGCTTCCATCGCGTTCTCTCGGCGTTGTGCCGGGGCGGCCCGTGCGCTTTCAGCTATCGGTCTGGGAGACTGGCTTGCCGATGGATGCTATTCCGCAGCAGGGATGGATCGAATTGGCGGTCTAAATTATAGCCACGGATGGACACGGATGCACACGGATAAGCAAAAACAGAATTTAAGTCTTTTGTCTATCCGTGTGTATCCGTGGCTAATTATGTTCGAGTCACTTAGCCGTTGGTCCGCGTGCCACGATGCTCACTTCGCATTTGGCGCATCCGCGCCTGAAACCGCGCGTGCATCTGGTCGGCCTTCGTCCTCTGCGCTGGAGTCAGCGCCTGGTAGAACTTCGCCATCGCTTCGGCGCGGTTGGTGGACAATTTGGCCGTCAGCTTTCCGCGTTCAGCCGCAAGCTGTTGGATCTGCGCCTGATTATCGGCCTTCACCGCGGTCGTCATGGCGTCGCGATTCTGGCGCAACTCCATCCGTACCGGCTTAGAAGTCTCGCGCGCCTGTCCGAAGATCGATTTTGCCATTGTTTTCTGATCGGGCGTCAGGTTGAGCGCCGCCATCATGCGCTGCCGCGCTTGAAAGCGGTGGTTCCAAGTCCCTTTCCGGCCTTGGGCGGCCTGTCCCGATTGGGTGTTATGCCCTTGGGGCGCCGGCTGGGCCGGTTGCGCCTGGGCGAAGATCATTCCGGCGGCCATGCTTGCTACCGCCGCGAGTCGTACGATTTGCCTTTTCATTGGCTCTTTACCTCTCCAATTTCAAATTTAAAGGGCGGCTGTAATCCGCATTTGTGGATGGCGTAAATCTCTGTAATTCCCGCGTAAACGCACCCGACTTGCGGCGCAAACCCATTCCTTTCTGTGTTAACTTTTAGCCGTGAACATTCTCTTGGTGGATGACGACGTCGAGCTGTGCTCGCTGCTGGGCGAGTTCCTTAAGCGCGAAGGGCTTCACGTGGAGTGCGTCAATGAAGGGCAACGCCGGGCTCGAACGCGCCTCCCAGCCTGGCATCGACCTGGTGGTGCTCGACGTCATGCTGCCCGGCCTGGATGGCTTCGAGATCCTGCGCCGCCTGCGCACCCGCAGCAAAGTGCCGGTGATCATGCTCACCGCCCGCGGCGAAGACGTGGACCGCATCATCGGTCTCGAAATCGGCGCCGACGATTACCTGGCCAAGCCTTTCAACCCGCGCGAACTTGCCGCGCGCATCCGCGCCATTCTGCGGCGCTATGAAGCGCGCCCGGCCGCGGCGCCCTCCAGCCGCATCGAAGTCAACGGCATAGCGCTCGACCCCGGCAGCCGCGAGGTCATCTCCAACGGCAAGCACGTCGAACTGACCACTTTCGAATTCGACATTCTCGAAATGCTGATGCGTTCGGCGGGGCGGGTGCTTTCGCGCGACGCGCTGATGGAGAACTTCTACAACCGCAAAGCCACGCCCTTCGACCGCTCCATCGACATGCACATCAGCCATCTGCGCAAGAAGCTGGAGCGCGGCGATTCCATCATCAAGACCATTCGCGGCGTGGGTTATCAGTTTGCGCGCACGCCCGAAGACGCGGCGGCCGAATGAACTCGCTTTTCGCCAAGATCCTGCTGTGGTTCTGGTGCACGCTGGCCATCACCCTGGTCGGCTCGGCGTTCATTTCGGCGCTGAACGTCAACCAGAACTACTCCGCAAGCCGACTCCCCGGCAGCGCTACGCATGCATTTCGAACTGGAAGAGGCCCGCGCGGCTTACGAAAGCGGCGGCCGTCCGGCGCTCTCCGCCTTCCTGGACGACGCTGCAACACGTCTATGGCGCGCAGCGGCATCCTGACCGACGAAAGGGACGCGACCTGCTCACCGAACGCAGCGATTGTCGCGACCTGATCAGCCGCGCATTCGCACTCGACCCGCTATGCCATTTTTCGGTTTTGGCGACACCACCGCTGCGCGCGCCAGTCCGAAGACGGACGCTATTGGTTCTTCTTCGTCGTGCCGCGCCGCCCCGTGGCGTCGTGGTTCCTCACGCCCGAGCATATATTCTGGCTCGTCGTCGCGCTGCTGCTCTGTTACTGGCTGGCGCTCAGCCTCACCAGCCCGGTGCGCGAGCTGCAAAAGGCCGTGGAGCGCTTCGGCCACGGCGATCTCGCCGCGCGCCTGAATTCCACGCGCCGCGACGAACTGGGCCAACTGGCCCGCGCCTTCGACCGATGGCCGACGCGCATCGAAACGCTGCTCGCCGCCGAGCGCCGCCTGCTGCTCGATATTTCGCACGAACTGCGGTCGCCTCTCGCGCGCCTGGGCGTGGCGGTGGAACTGGCGCGCTCCGGCGACGACACCGAATCGCGCACTCAATCGCATCCAAAAGGAATCCGACCGGCTCAATGCGCTGGTCGGCCAGCTGCTGCAGGTGACTCGCGCCGAGGGCGACCCGGCTTCGCTGCATCGCGACCCTATGCGTCTCGATCAACTGGTGGACAACTGGTGGACGATGCCGCGCATCGAAGCCGCGGCGCGCGGGTGCCGAGATTGAATACCAGACGCCGAGCCCGGTCACTGTCGCTGGCGATGCCGAACTGCTGCGCCGCGCCATTGAGAACGTGCATTCGCAACGCCATCCGCTATTCGCCTGTGAAGGACAGCGGTGCGACGTCTCACTGGCGCGCGAGAATGGGCACGCCGTAGTGGATGTTCGCGATACCGGCCCGGGCGTCCCCGAGGAAGCCTTGCCGCGGCTGTTCGACGCCTTCTATCGCGTGGAGCCCGACCGCGACCGCGCCAGCGGCGGCATCGGCCTGGGACTCTCCATCGCGCGCCGCGCGATCGAGCTGCATCGGGGGAGGATTCGGGCACAGAACGCGCATCCGGGGCTGGAAGTGGTGATCGAATTTCCAGTAAAGGAAGCAACGGCGACAGCGTAGCGACCGAGATTATCGAACCCTTACCCAGGTGGGGTCACTGCCCACCTGGGGCATCCTCGATACACTACGGGCGTTGACGCCGCCCGGGTTTATTCAGTTGAGAAAGATCGGCGGGCCGTGGGCTCCGTAGGCCTTGCGGGCGAGGGAGGCGGTCCGGACTGCTGGAACAGAGTTGCGTGGAAACTAGCTGGACCGGCTAGGAAGCCTGTCCTACGCGGAACTTGGCCTCCTCCAGGCGGGCGGCGCGACCGATGAGACGAGCGACTTCTATGAGTGAATAAACAAAGCCACCGCAGAGTTCCGGGGACGGGAATTCCTTGGACTGGTCGGGCGGTTCGCCTTTCAGATGAGCGAGCTGGGTGAGGAGGATGGCTTCCTGTTGAGCTTTGTCATAGGCAGACTTGCGTCCGGACTGTAACTCCTTCAAGGCGGCGCGGGTCTTTTCGATGGTGCGTTGAGTTTTGTGACCGTAGTTGGAGGTGCGTCGCAGCTCTTTCAGCGTGTCCTCGAAGGCCTCGGGTTCCACGGTTTCGAGGCGAATCAGCAGCACCCGTTCCATAGCATTTATCTTTTGCAAACGCCAGTTGCTATCCGCGAGGCTGCGGACCAGATCTTCTTCGGGGGCGCCTATGGGCGCATAGGCCTTGATGTATTCCTGAAGGTGTTGCGCGAACGGCTCTTCTTCGCCGGGCAGCAGCTTGTGCACCTTCGCGCAGAAGGCGTGTTTTACAGAATTCGCACTTACGATTTTACGGCCGGCTTCGCTGGTTGGACCTGTCGAAAGCTTGGAATTCGCCTGATTGGCGGCGATTTGAGCGGGGCTGGACATTTCGTTTTCTCCTTTGCGTATCGAAAATAAAAAAGCTGCCTGGCGCGCGATTCGCGCGAGGCAGCCTTTTTTCGATTTCAGAGTAGCAGGCGGGCGGGGGAAAGCCGGTGGCTTGGAGGCGTGCGCGGGGAGCGTGATTCGCTGCAAATTCTTGGCGGGATTGGGCGGAACCGATTGGAAAATATTTATGGAAAGTTTGTGAATGCCTCATGGCGGCTGCCACAACCGGGGATGAAACGGGCGCGGCGATCATGCATCGAAGGAGTCCACGACCGCGCCGGCCGTGCCTGCAACACAGACAGCCCTTCCCCGCCGCGCTTGAAATGCGCGCGCTGGGGTTATACCGTGCATTCTCGTCGGACCCGAACTTCGCGGATTAATTTGGAAGCCAATCATGAAGCCAACACATCGGTAAACGCTTCGCGACTCGTCCTCTACTGGTGCGCCTGGATCAACGCGACGAACCTGTCGCTGAGACGCTGGTAGACGGCCGCCAGTTCACTTCGCCCGCTCGCTCGGAATGTGGCCACATGTGGCTATAATACAAACATGGAGACTGGCGTACGCGAATTGAAGGACAACCTCAGCCGGTACATCCGGCGAATCGAGGCGGGGGAGCGTATCGTAGTCACTGCTCATGGCCGGGTTGTCGCCGAACTCGTTCCGCCAGCCGCGAGCCGTCACGGCAGGATTAGTCAGTTGGACCGACTCGTGGCGTCTGGCGTGATCACGCCACCCATTGAGGACGGTGACCCGCTGGAAGATTGCCCTGAGATTCGGCTTCCTCCGGGTACGGCAGCCGCCCTAATTGACAGCGACCGTGGCGAAAGGTAAGACAGTTCCGCACAGCCGTACCCGGCCCGGCCGTTCGTCTGCGGCTGCTAAGGGTGCGCCTGCCTGGCGTTACATCGAATCAAGCGCGTTGGTTGCGGCAATGCTCGAGGGGGATGCGGCCGGGAAAACCTCAATCCGCGCCCAGGGACGGCGGGTCACATCCGCTCTCACGATTGCCGAAACGACCCGCGCCGTTCTTCGCGCGCGCCTCTCGGGGAGGATCACGGCCGAACAGCATCGCGCAGCACTGCTCACGCTCCAGAGATTTGCCAGGCGTTGCCACATTGTGAGCGTCACTGAAACGATCCTCACCCGCGCCGGACGCCCGTTCCCTGTGGAACCGATCCGCACGTTGGACGCCATTCATCTGGCGACCGCCGAAGCCCTGGGCGACCCACCAGCCCTGGTGATCATCGTCACCCGTGACCTCCGCGTTCGAGAAAACGCCACTGCATTAGGCTACCCCGTTGAATGAATGGGCTATGTTGGCTCAGTTGAGCCTCTCGCTAAAGAAACTCGGCAGGGCACCACGCTCAACGCTAAGCCTAGGCGACTTATCTGGCCAATGCTCGTGCCCGTGCGGCGTTAACTTCTTCGGAATGTTGCGCGTGCAGAGATTGGACCAGATAAATCGAAAATAACCGGCCAAACTGCCGGATTCTAAATCGCTTACGCTTAACTTGGTGCAAGCAGATTTGGGCCGGTTATTTTAGACCAGCGAGGAGCTAACCACGCCACAACGCGGGAATCCACGTCTGGATGGCCGACCAACACGCCGGTAACGCCGGAGTCAATCGCCGGCTAGCGATCGAGCGCGCGGTAATATTCGGCGAGCGCGGTGAACGCAGCCTTGGGCTCCCACGGCATGTCGGGGTAGCGCTGACCAGGCGCCCCTCGTTGAGCACTTTAACTAGGCCGGCGCTTGCCAAGTCGAAACCTTCGTGTGTTGCACTGGCGTTCGCCAGGTCGTAACGGGCGAACGTGTACACGAAGGCGGCGTCAACGCCCCCCGTATCAAAAATGTCCAGCATTCGCTAATGTACGGGGCCTGCTCGTCCTCGTCGCGCGTGTATTCGCCCTTCAATCGGACCGGCCGGGCGCGATCGTCCCACTCGATGATGTCCGATATCCCCGACCGGCCAGGTCGGCCGCACCTCGGAAGGCGGCGCACCCGAATTCCGTGATCGCAGCCGGCTTGCTCTGCGCTCTTCCTTGCGCGACAAATGCGCGGATATCCTCGCGGAAGCGCGCGGCCATCTGGGCCGTCCGATAGCCGGCGTCCGTCGAAATGGTATCGAAAGGCGTCCAATCAACGCCATCGAGCGGAACCGAGGCGTAGCTCAGTTTCCCGCCGAACCGCGCCCGGACCGCCTCCACCGCCTCTCCCAGCAACTCGTTCATGCGGGCTCGAATCCTTGGGATCAGCGGGCGCAGGCGCTGCGGCTCGGCCAAAGACGCCGCCCGGGTCGGCGGCGCGTACATCTCGCCTTCAGGACAGGCAAGGCCTGTCTTATTTCACGAACACGATGTACATGTTGCCGCCGCGGTCGCCGTTGTGGCCGAGCGTCAAGCTCTCGGCGTGGTCGGCCCGGTGCTGGTAAAGATGCATCGGAGCCCCCCCGACGATGATGCTTCGCGCCGTTAGTTGAAACTGTCCCAGCCAGCTGGGCGGCGGGATGCGATCGTCGTGCGCGATCGTGATCGTGGTTCCAGCTTTGACGGCGACCTCCATCAGATCCACCGCAATATAGAGCTGATCCATCAACGCCGATTCCACGTAGTCGGCGCCCACCAAATCCGGCGGCAGGGCGCCGAATGGCGGGCCGCCCTCCACGTAGACGCGCTTGCCGGGAGCGGCGTTCGGCTCGACCCGGACGCCCGTTGCAGGTCCCGAATAGGAGAACGAGGTTATGTACTGACCGGCCGGCGAGGCGACCGGCGATTGCGATACGGGGCCTGCCGCTCCCCCAAGGCTCGCGGGGCGGACGGGATTCACCGTTTCCATTGCCGGCATCAAAACAGAGTACCCGTTCTGCACGGGAATCGCGTTCGAACGGACCGTAAGGCTTGCGGGCTGAAGATTGGCGCCCTTCACGCTCACCGTTACCGCTCCCGCCGTTCGCGTGGAGCGTACGGCGACGCGGTTGATGCCGGATTCGAGATCGAGGTACGTGTTGTTGGTCGATTTGATCTTGCCGCTGTTGTAGCCGCCGCGCCAGACGGCGGGGCCGGTGGTTTCGAAATCGACACGCTGCTGGAAAGTGGGGCAGCGCTCGCCTTTGGCATCCACCGCCTCGACATCGATCAGCAAAATGTCCGATCCATCGGCGCGCCAACCACCCGGGCGCGGTGATCGGGGTCATCTTCAACGCAACCGGCGGTCCGACGGTGTGTTTACTGGTGGTCGCGACAGGCTTTGCCGTTCGTGTAGGCTACGGCTTTGATCTCGCCGGGCTTCCCAGGCGACATCGGGAAACGTGAACAGGTATCGGTCTTTCGGCTTGACGCGGCCGAGCGATTTGCCATTGACGAACAACTCGACCTCGTCGGCATTCGAAGCTACGTAGACTGTCTTCTTTGTGCCCGCGGGGTAAGTCCAATGGCCGATGATGTAGACCTGCGGATCGTCGCGGAACATCGCTTGGCAGACGTAGTACGCTTCCTTGGGCAGACGCACGCCATCGACTTCGCCGCCCGCGCGCGCCACTTCGGTGGCCACGCGTCCGCCGCTGGTGGAATCGGAAAAAATCCAATTCGCGCCGCCGGAGTGATTTGGTGCGCCGAGCTTGGTCACATATTGCGATACCTGGTTGACGGCATACTGTTCTGAAGTCAGATCGTAAGTTTGGCCCTTACCTTCGGGGTAACCGAAGTTAGGCGGCGAATAATCGTCCCACACGCGGCGCGGCGATTCTTCGCGATCGTATTCGCCTTCGACAACCGGAAGGCGGGCGATTTCGCGGCCGCCTTCGGTGCCGATGCCGATATCCATGAACTCGGCCGTCATTTCGTCGGCCCGGCGATGCGCGTAGACGCGGCCGCCATGCGGATCGTACTGATCCATATAGCCGCGCAATTCCTTGGCATGGTCGTGCGAGACCTTTTGATTGCCGCCTTCCCAGATCAGGATCGAGGGATGATTGCGGTAATAAATGATCATGTCGCGCCAGGCGGCGGCGCGGATGGTCCACGCGTTGCCCACGGCGTCGCCTTCGCCATCGACGCCCGGCTGTTCGGCGATGATGCCGAGGCGGTCGCCGGCGTCGAGCGCGCCGGGCGCGCCGGCGCAGTGGCCCCAGCGAATGAAGTTGCCGCCCGCGTCTTTCATCAGAGAGAGCGTGAAGAAGTGCATCCAATCGGGCAGTGCCGCGCCGAGTCCGGGCCATTCGTCGGTGGGCTTCTGGCCCCAGCCGTGCAGTTTTAGGTGATGGCCGTTGATGTAGAATCCGCTGTTAACATCCCAACGCGCGGTGCGGATGCCGAACGGGATCCGTTGCGTGTCGACCACCTGGCCGCCAACGCGCGAGCGAAGCGCGGCAGTGTAGAGATACGGGTAAGCGGGCTCCCAAAGCTGCGGATTACTCATCACGCCTCCGAGCTTGACGGTAGTGGTTCCACCCGCGGCCATCGGCCCCGGCGCGCGCCATTCCGCGAGCGAGGCGTCCATCGGGTCCGAGTACCTGTGCTACCACTTCCACGTTCGTCGGCAAGCCGCGATCGTTTTCGATGGGGACTTCCATGTTGATGCGCGCCGCGCGGTCGGAGATATCAGTCGCGTAAACATACGGGCCGGCGGTCTGTAGGAAGCTATAGAGGGGCAACGTGATGTGCAGGCCATCGGTCACGTGGAGATACACGTTGCGATAGATGCCGCCGTGCGCGGGATGCCAGTGTGGGCTGTTCCATGGCAGATCGGTCCCGACGATCTTAGCCATGTCGGTCTCCTTGGTGAAGGTGTTGTCCGCCATCACCGCGATTACGTTCTTTGCGCCCCAGCGAATGCCGTGGGTGATGTCGAAGCCGAAGGGGATGAAGCCGGTCTTGCTGACGCCGAGCAACTTTCCGTTGAGATAGACCTCGGCCACCTGGCGGACGGCTTCGAATTCGATGAAGACTTCTTTGCCGCGCATTGAGTCGGGCAGGGTGAAGGTCTTGCGGTACCAGGTGCGGCCCGCCCACAGGTTCATCTCGCCGACGTGATTGGGCGTGGACCAATCGTCGAAGGTATCGACGTCGTTGAAGGTGTGCGGAAGCGAGACATTCGACCAGGAACTATCGTCGAAATCGACTGAGGAGGCGTTGGGCGGATCGGCCTTGATGAACTTCCAATCGGGATCGAAGTTCAGCTTCTGGCCGTACGCGGCCAAGGACAACGCCAGCAGGACAAAAACTCTCTTCACAACGAAAACGCCTCCGGAAATAACGATTTTAGCGTTAAAGTCCGGAGGCCAAGAAGTGCGGCGGCGTTTTGTAGCCTGTCCTGCCTAGGCCCAGACCTTGTCGACTGCCGCCATGAACTTGTTCATCTCTTCCTGCGTTCCCACGGTCACGCGGACCTTGGTGGGCCAAATCGGCCACTGACGGCCAACGATCACCTTTTGCTCCGCCATTGCCTGCGCGAATTCGGCGTGAGGCCGCTTCGCTTCCATCATGAAGAAATTGCCCTCGCTGGGCACGAAGGAGATGCCCTTCTTTTCGAAATACGCGAAGACGCTGTTGCGCACCTGCACCATCTGCCCGCGGCGTTCGGCAACCAGATTCTTGACCTTCATGCTGGCGGCCGCGCACGCGACTCCCGTAACCGGGAGGAAACTGCTGCTGGAGAACGCGCGCAGCCTCTGCAGCAGCTCCGGGCGCGCGGCGGCGAACCCGGCGCGCAGGCCGGCCATGCCGTAGATCTTCGAGAAGGTGCGCAATACAACTACGTCCTTGTCGGCAGCGACCAGATCGGCGGCGGATACCGCTTTCTCGGTGAAGTGGATATAGGCCTCGTCGACCACTACGACGGCATCCTTGTTCTTATTAGCGAGGAGAAACTCAATGTCCTTGCGCGAAGTCAAGGTTGCAGTGGGGTTATTCGGATTGCAGATGTAATAAGCGCCGGCATCGGGATCGGCCTTCAGCATCGCGCGAACATCGTGGCTGTAATCGTCGGCCAGCGGCACGCGCACCACCTTCGACCCGATGAACGCGGGAGCGCCGCCGCCATAGCCAGGGTTCGCCATCACCCAACTGCGCGTAGGCGAGGTGAACGCGCAGGTGGCGGCGTGCAGCGGATCGCTCGAACCGGCGGTGGAGAGAATATATTCCGGCTTGATGCCAAGTTGCTCGGCCGCGGCATTGCGGAAATCGGAGGACTCGTTGCCCGGATTGTAGCGCCAGCCGCGCGGGGCCACGGCGGCAATCGCTTCGAGGCCTTCCTTGCAGGGCCCCATGGGATTCTCGTTCTGGTTGATCACCACGGCGTCCGGATCGATCGCGCGCCGCATGCCGCCGCCCGCGCCGCGGCCGGGACGCTGCTGCTGCGCGGCATCCTGCGCCATCGCGAATTCGTTATAGAAGGGAAGCGCGGCGCCGGCCGAAAGCAGGGCGCCGATGCGTCCCATTTGACGGCGTGTGAAGCCTCTCTTTACGAGAGATTCAATCTGTTCGGTTGCGAGCGACATTCGTCAAGTCTCCTCAAGAAAAAATGATGCCCAGCCTGCTCGACACGGAGAGCGAAATACGGAAACACGCCGCAGGAATAATGAAGATAAAGTTACGGCAACCGGAAGTCGATGTCAAGGGGCTGGGTTGCTTAGCCGTTTTGGGAAAAAGGCCGTTTTAGCCACGGATGCACACGGATACACATGGATAACTGTTTGTTTGAATCGGTGTGAATCCGTGTCCATCCGTGTCCAAATGATTTCCTCGGAATTCCCCAAAACGGTTAGCACCCCACGGGCTGTCCGGCCCATCTCACTCTCTGGGCCGGTTATTGAAAAGCGGCGGCAGTGCGGCGTAAGCCGGTTCGCTAGCAGGCGGAGGGCACGTCGCGGCCGGGGCCAAATCCGGCGCGGGCGCGGCGGCTACGTTCAGCGCCGCCTCAATTTTCGCTTGCAGGATCTTCTCGTCGCCGGACGCGTAGCCATCCTTGTGGAACAGGACTTGCCCGTTTTCGCCGAGAAGGTAAGTGGCCGGCGTCGATTCGATGCGGTAGTCCCTCTGCAATGCGTCCTGGGACCCTCCAATCAGAACCGGAACGGTAAGATTCTTCGCCATCTGCCAGCCCGCAATCAGACCCACTTCATCCGGCAGGATGTTGATCCATACCGCGGAAAGACCCTTGGACTTGTATTCATCGTAAATCTTCTGGATTTCGGGAAGCTCGACATTACAATACGGGCAGCGAGGGAAGAAGAAGTTGACCAAGATAACTTTGTTGGCGAAATTCTTCAACGTCATCGTTTTCCCGTCCAGACTCTTCAGGACGAATGGCTTGAATATATCTCCAACGCCTGCGAAATTGGCCTGCGTGGACTGCGCCGCGCCGCCAACTTTCGGAGCAGCCTGCGACGATTCTTCAGAATGCTTCTTGCCCGGCATCCGTAGCGTGTAAGCCGCCATCCACACATAGTTAGCAAATGCCGCGTCACCTTCGTGCGTCCCGTTAATTTTTTCGGCAACGCTTTTTGTACGATCGCGGATAATGAGCCTACCCAAGCTGAACTGGAGTGTGTTGAATCCGTGGGTGTAGGTGAACCCCGGAGTCAAGGCAATACCGAAGCCGGGCCGCTTGAATCCCAAATCGTTTCCGATCAAATTGCGAGCCGGAACACCCTCGTCGCGGATCGACAACTTCAAATCCAACCCCTTGATTCCGGGAGCAGGATGAGATCCTCCGATCTCGATCATGTATTGATCCTGAATCGAATCGAACTGCGTCATGCCCGGAGTAGCAGCCGGAGGACCACTGGCCGTACCTCCATGAGAAGTCCAAAAATTGTGGTAACCGCCTTGCGTCATCACGTAGTTGCCATCGACGAACGCCAAAGTGTTATTCCCCAAGTTCTGGAAAGCCTGCCCAGACATGATCATGCCCCAGGTTCCTCCGCCAGGTTGAACGGAGTAGTCAGGGTATTGGGTCGATGTGGCCCCGCCATACGTCGTTGCCACAACGTTATTCTGCCGGTCATCTCCTGTCGGCATTAGCAGGCTTAGTCCAATCTGAATGTTGTTCGCGCCTGCCTTCTCGCTCCTCGGACTGCGCAACCAATATTGCGCCCCGAGACTGGCGTCCGAAATCCCCGACGTGTGCAGGGTCGCATATTGCGACTGCAACCGCCTGCTGGCATACAAGAATGGAAGCGTCCCGGTAAGGCTGAGCTGATCGGTGAGTTGATAAGTCAGCACGAGATCGTCGAGGTTGGTCTTTGTCTGAACCTCGGTACCCAATTGGGCGCGGGAGTAGTTTTCCGTTGGCCCGCTAAAATGCACGTGGGAATAAACATGACGAAAGCCAATGCTGGTAGTCCAGTCACCCGGCCGTAGGTAGCCACCTTCCGCGCCGTTTGTCTCCAGACCGGAACGCGAGACTATGCAACCTTGAGCCAACGCCAATCTCAGAGGCGTAAAGCCGCCTAGGATGACCGCCGCCACTGCCATCAGTCTTCCTGTAGTTATTTCGAATCGCCGCACGGAAAACCCTTTCTATCAAATACGAGACATTGAATTTCAGAAAGAGTAACGCGGGCGAGTAAACAAAACAATACTGTAAAACAATTAGATGAATACTCAAGGAGCGCCCCTGCCGCCCTGCCGCCGGAATCGCGAGTCGGAGGCGTCACCAAATGTGCGCCCGATCGATGGGCGCCAGATACAGTTTTTGCGGAGCCCGCACCGAGAATGCGTCGTACCAGGCGTCGAGGTTGCGGACGGTTGCGGCCCGGTATTGGTCGGGTGCGTGGCCATCCGTGGCGATCTCCCGGCGCAGTTCCTCGTCGCGGATTTTATCGCGCCAACTTTGGGCGAAGCTGATGAAGAATCGCCGATCGCCGGTAAAGCCATCCTTTACAACATCGGCGGCTCCGTGGAGGGAGAGCCGGTAGGCGTCATATGCGGCGAGCAGGCCGGCTACATCGGCGATGTTCTCGCTGAGGGTTTGATGGCCATTGACGGAGAGGTCCGGAAACGGCTTGTAGGCGTCGAACTGCGCAGCCAGAACCTCTCCGGCAGCCTTGAAGTGCTCCAGGTCTTCCTTGGTCCACCAGTTGGCGAGGCGGCCCTCGGCATCGAATTGGCTGCCTTGGTCGTCAAAGCTATGGCTGATTTCATGCCCGATGATGGCGCCCATGGAGCCGTAATTGTGCGCCGCGTCCGCATTGATGTCGAAATATGGCGGCTGAATGATCGCCGCCGGAAAGTTCAGCGCGTTCTGCAAAGGCAGATTGACTGCATTGACCGTCTGCGGGGTCATCCACCATTCGCTGCGGTCCACCGGTTGATGAAGTTTCGCCAGTTGACGGCGATACTCGAAGAGTTCGGCGCGTTGCTCGTTGCCGAGCGCGTCACCCGGGACAACTTCGAGGCCGGAGTAATCTAGCCAATGGTCGGGGTAACCCACGCCAACCTTGAGCGTGGCCAGTTTCGCCTTGGCTTGGGTCTTGGTGTTGGGAGACATCCAGGTAAGCGCATCGATCCTCTTGCCGAATGCGGCGATCAGGTCGGCGACCATCGCTTGCACCTTTGCTTTCGTCTCGGCTGGAAAGTACTTTTGCGCGTAGAGCTTGCCGATGGCTTCCCCCAGGGCATCGCTAGTGAAATCCATGCCGCGCTGCCAGCGGGGGCGCTGCTCGGGAATTCCGCTGAGCGCTTTGCCGCGGAAGTTGAAGCGCTCGTCTACAAAAGCCTTGGGAAGGAACGCGGCGGAGCCTTCGATGGCATGGAATGCAAGCCAGTCCTTCCAGGAATCGAGCGATTCCGTTGCCGCCAGTTTGGAAAGTCCTGGAATGGCTTTGGGGTGCCAGACATAAAAGACAGGCGCGTCATTCAGGCCGGCCGCGGTGAGCAGAGTGGGCCAATCGAGACCGGGTGCTTTGGCGGCAAACTCGTCGCGCTTCCAGGAGACGGCCGTATGCACGTCCTCCGATTCGACGCGCGTCGCATGCACGCCGGCCATCTTCGTTTCGAGCGCAAAGATGCGGGCCGCACGGTCGGCTGGCTTATCAAAGCCGGCGAGTTGGAGCATGGCCTGGATGTGCGCCTGGTATTGTTTGCGCAGCTCGGCCATATGTGGACTCGCGGAAATATAATAGTCGCGATCGGGCATGCCAAGGCCGCCCTGCAGCAAGTAGGGATAACTCCGGGACGGATCGGCGAGGCCCTGCGTGACCCAGACGCCGAACAGGTTGGGCGTCTCAAAGTTGGTGTTGTTCAGGGCGTCGACATCAGCGCGGAGTTCGGAGCCGAGCACGCGCGCAAGATCCTTCCGGTCTTTGATGGCGGCGATACCGTCGAGTTTCGGCTTGAGGGGAGCGATGCCTTTCGCTTCGATAGCCGCTTCATCCATGAAACTCGAGTAGAAATCGCCGACTTTGCGGACGTCGCCGTCTGTCGCCGATCCGCCTTTGGCGGAGTCCTGAATCAGCGCGAGGAGCCGCTTGCGGGTCTCGTCAGCCAGAACGGTGAAGATGCCAAAACTGGCTTTGTCGGCAGGGATGGGGGTCGCTTTGATCCATCCGCCGTTGGCGTACGCGTTGAAGTCGTCGCCGGGAGTGACGGATTTGTCCATACCCGCAACGTCAATTCCCGACGAGAGACGCGGCACCGTCTTGCATCCGGCTGCAACGGCCATTAAGGCGGCGAGAAGGATGCCGGCCGGCTTCCGCACGTTTGAGTTTGCTCTGAGATAGCTCACGTTCAGAGCATACGCCGTTTGGCTCTGCCAGAGGGAGCCCACTTTGGCGGCTCAGTCTTCGCGCAGCGCGATCACCGGGTCCACCCAGGCGGCGCGCTGTGCCGGTATGCAGCATGCCAGCAGCGCCGACGCCATCAATAGCGCCGCTACCGCTCCGAACGCCGTGAGATCGAGCGCCTTGACGCCGTACAACATGCTCTGCATGCCGCGGCCCACCAGGTATGCTCCTGCCAATCCCAAAGCCAGACCGATAGCGCTCAAGCGTACGCCCTCACCAAGCACCATGCGGAGCACGTCCAGCCGGCCTGCGCCAAGCGCGATGCGGAGGCCGATCTCGTGGGTGCGCTGCGCCACCAGAAACGCCATCACGCCGTAGATTCCGAGAACCGCCAGCAGAAGCGCTACGGCGGCGAAGACGGCGATGAGGCCTGTAGAAAAGCGGTCGCCCGCGTGAGAATCGGCCAGCACCTGTTCCATCGTTTCCGTTCCCGCCATGGGCAGATCTGGATCGAGCGAGCGGATCGCCGCGCCGAGGCTCTTCGTCATTGCGCCTGGGTCGCCGCCGGTGCGCACTGCCAGGCCTGCCGATGGCCAAGGACTCTGCCAGAACGGCACATAGACGGTGGGGAATTCGCTCGGTCTACCGCCATTCACGACTGTGTGGAACACGCCGACGATCTGCCACTCCACCGGTGGGCCGAGCTTGGTGACGCCGGGTATCAGGTCCTCGATGAGCACTCGCTGCTTCAGCGGATCGACATCCTTCAGATAGCGGCGCACGAAGGTTTCATCGACCATAGCAACCCGCGGAGAGCCGGGGAGATCGCGCTCATCGATCTCGCGTCCCCGCAGAGTCCGAATGCCGAACGTGCGGAAGTAGCCCGGCGTAACCATTTGGAAGCCCGTATTTGGCCGCGCGGAAGCATCGGCGACGGGGTGGCCGGCGATGGTAAAGGGCATGCCGAATCCTGCGCCTTGAAGCGGCATCCCGGTAGTCGCCGTGGCGTCGCGGACGCCCGGGACGGCGGACACACTGGCCAGGACATCGCGATAGAAGCGGCGGATCTTATCGGGTTCGGTGAGACGGCCCTGCGGTACGGGCAAGTAGAAGGTAAGGATGTGGTCCGTGCGAACGCCGAGATCGAGCCGGGTAATGTTGACGAAGCTATGGATGGCCAGCCCCGCGCCGGCCAGCAAGGTTAGCGCGAGTGCAAATTCGCTCACGACAAGCGCGCGCCGCACGAAATGCTTTCCGAAGCCGACGGAGCGTCCCGATTGTTTGAGGACTGCGTTCAGGTTGAGGCGCGCCGCCTGGAACGCGGGTGCGCTGCTGGCCAGAACACCGGCGATCAGACGTGGCGGCCAGAGTGAAGAGGAGGACAGGAATGTTGAGGCTGACATCTGCTTCGGAGGGCAGGGTATCGGCGGGCATGTAGTGAGTGAGAAGCTTCAGAATTCCCCAGCCCAGCGCCACCCCGGCCGCTCCGCCAATTAACGCCAGGAGCAGGCCTTCGCTGATCATCTGCCGAAACAAACGAGCCCGGCCGGCGCCGATGGAGGAGCGAATGGCGATTTCGCGCTCGCGTGCGGTGCCGCGCGCCAGCAGGAGGTTGGTGACATTGGCGCAGGCGATCAGTAGCACGAAGACGACGCCGCCCATGAGGAAATACAGGCCGGTGATCGTGTCTTTCGACAGGAAGTCATTGCGCAGCGGTTCCACGCTTGCGCCCCATCCCTTATCGCTCGGATAAACCTCGCCGATGTGCTTGGTCACGGCGTCCATGTCCGCTTGGGCCTGTTTGATGGACACTCCCGGTTTCAAGCGGCCCATGGCCAGCAGCCAATGAAAATCGTGATTGATCTGTTCGGGCTTTATGGTGAGGGGTACCCAAAGCTGGTTGGGCATGCGGTCCATCTGACCTGGCGGCATGATTCCCACCACGGTGTATTGTTCGCCGTTCATGCGAACGGTTTGGCCCACAATCTCGCGTTTGCCGCCGAAGCGTCGCCGCCACAGACGGTTGGAGAAAATGACCACGTGGTTCTTGCCCGTTTGATCCTCATCCGGCCGGAAATCGCGGCCGATAATCGGGGGCGTCCCGAGTCCTGATAGCTGGCCGGGAGTCGACTGGGTTCCGGGCACTTGCTCAGGCCCTTCCGCTCCGCCGAGATTCGCGTCGAAGCCGGACCATGCCCACAATCCCTGAAACGAGGTACTCTGCTTTTGCCAATCGAGAAAATCTCCGGCGGCGATGCCGTTGCGGTTCCCTTGAATCTTCGACCAGACCATGACGAGCTGGTCGGCATTGGGGTAGGGCATGGGAGCGTAAAGGGTAGCGTAGATCACGCTGAATATAGCGGTATTCGGTCCCACGCCGAGCGCCAGGGCCAGCACGGCGATCGCGGTGAAAGTTTTGTGCTGCCAAAGCAGACGACAGGCAAAGCGGGTATCGCGCAATAGTGTCCTCATATCGTGCTCCCTTCGGGCTTTTGCACACCACGGGCTGGGCCGGTCGCGGCAAGCCTTGCAGGTTAAGACGTGGGCGAGCGAACTTTGTTCCTAGCATCAGAGGACGCTGGGACCCCCAAACGCGCTCGCTGCCGCGGTCGCGGCTACCTGTTATTGCACGATTAGGGTGATTCCGGCCTGAGTGGTCGCCCCACCCGTCGAAAGCTGGATCGGAATCGCTTGGCCTTTAGGCGAACCCGCCGGAATCAGAATGTCGATCTGCTGCAAGCCCGGGGTATAACCCGGAGCTTGGCCCGCAAACATGACCTGTGCGGCAGCACCTCCGACCGTCGCCGTCACCGGCTTCGAAATCCACGTCAATCCGTCAGAACCCGCTGGCCCATACGCGCCAAAGCCGGTTCCGAAAAGCTGGACAACTGTTCCTGCCAGTGATGGTGTGCTGACTGTACCGTCCTGATTTACTAGGGCGGCCTCCCCCGTTCCGTTTTGGGAGACAGAGAATAAGCTCGGCGCCGCTGTTGCGATCGGAATCGCCACGGTAGCGGAAAGACCAGCACACGAAATCTGCGATTGCGCTGTACTCTCTCCTGCAACGGCGGCGCGAATCAGGAATGAGATTTGCGCCGGCGACGAGTAGAAAACAGTCGCCGTCATCCCATCTACCGTAACTTGCGCGTCGGAGGAGCAACCCGGGAAAGTCCCAAATGCCGCCGCAATTGTATTTGGCGCGACGGGACCGGTCGCGAAACTGGCGGCGTTGACCACGCTGGTCACACTAATCGCCGGCGGCGGCGCGGTCACTGTAAGTGTCACTGGTATCGCGAACGGACTGTTTCCCACTCCATTCGCTGTGGCTACGATGTTTTTCTGATAAATGCCAGCCGCCAGGCCTGTGGGATTCACCGTAGCCTGCACGGCCGCAGCCGTAGCAATCGAAGACGGCGATACCGTGAGCCACGAACCTCCGCCGCTTCCCTGGACGTCGGCGACTGTCAGCGCCGCGGTGAAGTTTGGGCCCGCGCTCTGTATGTTGAAGCTTTGCGTCTGAACCGTGGTTGAACCCGCCTGGGCGACGAACGCAAGAGCAGTCACGCTCGCCTTGAACGATGGCGGAGGGACCACCGTCAATTGCACCGGGACTGAAACCGTGCTTCCGTCGCCAAACGTGAAGGTCACGGTTGTGCTATATATGCCGGGCTGCAGAGCCGATCCATTAGCAGACAGACTCGTAGCGCCACCGGTGAATCCCGCGATTGGCGTAAGGGCTAACCACGGTGCGGTGAAGGTCGCACGATATGAGGACGAGAATGCCCCGTTGACGTTCAGTGTGGCCACCGTGGGAGCGGTAGGCGCCGCGCTCGCCGCGGCTTTAACGTATTGCAATACCAGATACGCCGGGTCAATCTGAGGGTTTAAAGGAACCGGCGGCGGAGCCGGCGACACTGGAGCCGATGCCAGGTTGGTCAGATTGAAGGGAACCGTCAATCCGGCGATCGTCGCGGTCACGGTGAAGGTTCCGCTGATACTGTTCGCCTTCACGCTGACACTGGCGATGCCTTGCGCATTGGTGATTGCCGTCGCGCTTACGCCCGAGCTGATATGGGACGGCACGGGACGGCTCGCTTTGGCGGTGCTTGCAAGGTTCGCATTCGTTTGACTTGCGCCGAGGAAGGTGACTCCGGCGCCGGTGGAAGGAGCGGTGAAGGTTACAGTTTGCCCAGCGACGGGATTTCGATTTTGGTCGGTTAGGATTACCGAGAGAGGCGTCCCATAGCTGTTGTTGACAAGGCTCGTCTGTACGGAGCCTGCAGACGCGGCTATACCAACCGTCGTCACGACCAACTGCACTGGCACGGTGGTGATGTTGCCATTGCTGAAAGTAAAAGTCACTGCCCCGGTGTATGTCCCTGGCTGCAAGGCCGACCCATCCGCTGTCACGGTCACTGAGTCGCCGGCCGACCCGGACGCCGGGCTAGCCGATAACCAGGTAAATGGTCCGGCTGACGACGCGACTGCGTTGAAAGGAACCGGGGCGGACCCGCTGACGGACACGACTCCCGTTACGGGACCAGTTGGTGAGGCGCCCGCGACAGCTTTCGTATATTGCAGGGTCAGATTGGCCGGTTGGACCAAGGGAGTGAGTGAAACGAATCGCGGGATAGGAAAGCTGGAATTCTGCTCCGTGTTCGCGCCGGAATAGGGAAAGGCCCCATCATCTGGATTCGGGGCAAAAGAGCCGTTAACCGTTAACGATCCCGAGGGTGTGGATCCGGCTGGAAAAACAACCCACACCGGGAAAGTCAGCGTGTCGATCGCCGGAGGATTCGCTTGGGTAACTTCCCAAACCGCTGAGGCCTTCCCGCCGGCAACCGCCAGCTGCGCCGCCGGCATGCCGCTGATCGTGCCAGTTGCCGAAACCGGGTTGAACGGGCCCTTCTCATCCGCCGTCAAAACTCCCTGCCCACTCCCCACCGTCCCAACCCAAAGCTGCGCGCCCTGTGGAATTCCGTGAAAATTGGCTTTTAGACGTGTTCCCGAATCCGCAAGTCCTATGGTAGAGAAATCGGGATTCGACGCGACTAGCCCAGGGCTATAGAATCCCGACTCCGAATTGTAAATGGTCCCGGGAATGTTCTGTGCGGTTCCCTGCAGCCGGCGTGCGAACGCGGGGGAGAAATTTTCCTGAAATTGTAGCTGAGCTACTCCGCAAGGGCTGCCAGCCGAGCATGTGCTCAGATCGGCTGCATTGATCGCCGCCGTGTTGGCGGCGTTCCGAGTAGTGTAGATAAGACCTGTCCGAAGACAAGCGACTGTCAATGACGAGTTATTAGTGAGCAGCAAATCGCCGGAAATAGCGACGCTCGCAAGAGCCTGGACGGGGACGGCCGTTGAGAAAAAGCTGGACCCGCCTATGCGGATATTGGTTATTCGAAAAGTCCGCATCCGGGAATCGCCGGGCGCTGAGAATGGGATGGCTGGAAACATGATCCCATTGGCGCTCGGGATCCCTTGAAAAATGTTGGGGTGTCCTGCGGAACCGTCATACGGCTCGTCGCCATTGGAAACGATGGCGCACCCGTCCACGCTTGGGCAGGCAAGCTGATTCGCGGGAGAGGTGGGAAGTGCCGCGCCGGGATCGTCGACGATTACTAAGGCCTCCGTGCCATTCGACTCCAGCCGGCTCGTTATCGACGTCGTATTCAAGGAAACAGAAATGCTGATTTGCGGTAGTGCATTGCCAGTAGCAACAGGGACGCCTCCGCTGCAAACGATGACAATGTCGCCGATCAACTCGGTCATTCCTTCAAAGCGGATGGTTGGAATAATCGACCCATTGGTAACAAAACATGTTGGCAAGGGAGTTTCCGCCCGTGCGACTGCGCCAGCCGACACGATCAAGCCAAACGCGACAGTTGTAATTAATTTGTTTAGAAGGAATTTATTCAGACGTTTCAAGTTCTCTTATCCGAGATAGGGGTTAGAGTATCGGTCTTTTGCGCCTTGAACACAAACGCATTGTAGCGTAATTTCCCTAACACTCTCATCGAAGGTGAATATTTTCACATATCGATAGAAATCGTTATTTGGTCAAGAACATCAACCACTTACGAGGAATGATTACTGAAAAAAGTAAGACTTGCGAAGGGGTGAAACGTAGTACAACGCGGCAGACTCAATACCAAGTTCGTTGAACTCCGCCTAATTTGACTTATGGTTGGCGCTTCCGCAAGTAGCGTTCTGTCACCGATTGGTGCGCGGGCGAGAACTGCTCCGCTGCCGCGCGTAAGTAAGGTCGAAATTCCCGCTTCCAGTAAGCCAGATATCCCGTCTCGCGAATTTCATTGAGGGTTGACCGGTAATGCGCCAATAATCCTGCTGCGAAGAATTGCCCCGTCTGTACCGTCGCCGTGCGCGCGCACTTGGAAAGCCATGTCAAGTTGGAAGGAACGGCGCGTACGGTCGCTAGCGCCATAAGCGATGACAGTTCCAGAACGGTCCGATGCTGGTTTGCGGACTCCTGCTTCAGTTCCTCCCATCTCTCTCGTACAAGGCCGGGTGAAGGCAGACTGGGCGGCGGAATGGTCTTAGCGGCCTCTTTCAATGCGATCCATTCCTTGCGCAAGCCGGGAACATCGAGCGGCGGAAACCTGATCGAAGTAGCAAGGCGACCGGCGGTGTGTTCCAGACCATCCAGGAGTTGGTCAACATTCTCGAAGCTCGTGCTGCGATCCAGCAGGCCTTCCTCCTTGAGAGTCAATGAGATTTCTTCGATCAATTGCCGGCCGGTTCCGGAGATATCAGCGAGAGCGGCGAAGATCCAAACAGGAGAGGCGTGAAAGGCAAACATGCCTGCCAGATCGATCCCATCGCCAATGGCCCGCTTGAGCAGAAAATTCTCCGTCAGTTGTTCTTCTTGCGCATACACGCCGTCCACTTGACCGACCTGTTCCACCAGAAAGCGCAGGGTGCTTTCAACCATCGTCTGGTAAAGCTTGGTTCGCCGCACCGCCTTTGGAAGAGTGACATTGCCAATTTCCCGAATCAGGCCGGCGGAGAGTGCGGACGCCGACCGCACGACGCGTTCGGGCAACGAAATTAGATACTGGCCAAGTGGAGTCATCTCTAGACCCGGCAGTCTGTGCGCAGGTTCTGTCCTATAGGTTGGCACACCGGTCTCATCTTGGATCGCCTAAAAGACAGATCCTGTCTGAAGGACTATTGAAGAACGGGCGCAATCAGAGTCGTAACAGCGTTGCGTTACTGATCGAATGGCTGCTCGGTCAGCATCGCTGCCCAAGCGCGCGCCACGCGTTCCGTAGGCAGCCACGAAGTGGGATAGTTCGGCGCGCTTCCCTCAGAGAGAGCATGAAAGCTCTTCGATTTGGGATCGCCCAGAAAGCCACTCTTCTCCGTGAGAGGCTTTAGCACGCCATTTTCTCCGAGCCGCAAAGAAAGCGCATCCTCAAAGAAGATCAACGATAGATCGCGCGAGCGGCCCACCACGTGCGCGACGCCGGGTTCTTCGGCAAGCGACCAAAGCGCTCCCGCGCGCCGATTGACGGCGAAGAGTCCCGTGATTGTCTGTATGCGGGACTCCAAATCCTTGCCGCCGATGAAGAGCATGCCCGGGACCTCTCGCGACGCTCGTGGGGTGAGCGCCGTATAGTAAATCCCGCCCTTGTTGACGACGAACGCGATCACTCGCTCCGGTTTCCAGGCCACGAATTCGTAATTGAACTGGCCGCCTGCCGACATGCCCCACAACAGCAACGGCGCGCGCCAAGCTCCGGGTGCTTGGCGCGGGATGCATATTCATTCAGCGTGTCCAGCAGAGCTTGTCCGCTGCCCTGCGAGACATTTGCGTAGTCTTCGAGGAAGCCCTGATCGTGCGGCTTATCGGTGAAGTGGCAGCCCACCAACGCCAGTTTGTGCTTCACGGCAAATGCCTGCCACGCGGCGTCATCCACCATCGGCCGGCCATCCCCATTCGAACCGGGCACAAGCACGACTACGGCGCGGAAGGGTCCCGCATCGTCCGGATACCAGAGACGGAATTCGGCCTTGGCGTAATTTCGGCCCGGGGCCGCTGCCCCATCGAGCGTTGCGCCGCGGGCTGCCGGGTAAAGAGAAAACGCAAGGGCAAGCGCGGCCGTCGGCAAACAGGCTACTTTCACCAGAACATTATACAGGGAGCCGGGAAGCGCCCGTTTCGACACGCGGGCCCACGCCAGCGCAGTAACGCGACATCCCTAAGCGGCGCGCGAGATTTTGCGATAGTCTTCCTCGGATTGCGCAGGCAAGAGCACCCAGAGCGTATAGATTCCAAGCAGTGTTCCCAACGGCATGAACAACAGCAGGGCGAAGCACGCCAGCACAATGCTCAGCGTACGGGCCCATGCTTGCCGATCCAACAATCCCCATCCGGCAAAAACGCCCGCCGCTCCACCTCCCAGCAGCAAGATGCCAACGAAACTCAGGATATCATGCACGAATGGCGGCATACCGGGCGGAAATCCTCCGTCCCACATACCCCTGCTTCGAAAAATGGTAAGCATCACGATTCCGCCGACAAGCAGCATACCGGACAGCGCTAGCCAGAGGATGCCCAGCATCCGAACATGGCCGGCGATACGGCTCTGAACCGGCATCAACGGCATATTGCCTACGACCGGCTTCCCACAGGTGGGACAGAAACGGTTCGTCTCCAGCAACTGCGCGCCACAGCGGTCACAAAACATATGCGGGTTCTCCAAACCTTTCTACGAAAGCCACGCGGTTTTGTTCCCAAACTCTTTAGGAGAATTAGCGGGATGTAGCCATCTGCTGGCTCTCCGCAGCGCGGGCCCGGTTGGTAGCTGCCCGAATGGCTGAGGACGAATGCCGTCCGGGGTGCGCTAAGGTCGGCGCGTACAGTCCGCAGAGACACTCGCGACGGGTTTAGCGGAACTCGAGGTCGAATCGCGATTGCGTTCCAGTTGCCTGTCGCGCGCCTTGCCGCCTTCCCGAAATCGGCGCTAAATTAACTCGCTTGGGCGGCGATCTTCGGCTCGATGTGCGCCGCCTTGGCGGCCGTCTTTGGATCGGACCGCGTAATGTCGATACTGCCCTTGAAGTAGGCCCCGTCATCGATACTGATGCCGGCGCTCTTGATATTGCCGATCAGGCTTCCTTGCCCGCGGATTGCAATCTTCCCGACGACCTCTACGTCGCCGCGGACACTGCCGAAAATCACCACCTCCCGCGCCTTGATATTGGCTCGAACTTTGCCGTTCGGACCGACGGTGAGGAGGCTCTCCGATTCAACCTGCCCCTCCACATCGCCTTCCACTACTAGCTCTTCGCGTAAGCGGATTTCTCCCTTGATGTGCATCGAAGGGCCAATCGCCGCTGTGGGCACAGGTACGCGAGTACTTGTCTGCACGGGCGCCGGGCTTTGTGGAGCGGCCGGCGGAAGCGTACTACCTTGGTTGATGGGTTCTGGTTGTTGCCGGGTCATGAATTCATCTTTCTGTTTATTCCACACTGGGGCATTCTCCCTAGTTTTTTTGTATGACTGCTGAGTTTGGAACCTGAAGCGCTTGCATTCTCGGGTCCAACCCGATTTACGACGGCGAAACACGCACTTATGAGCAGGGGTTGGTAAGTTTTACCGGCTACGGCCGGTTCGATGCTTCATCATGAATACAAAATTACGCCGCCGGAACAACCTGAATTTTACAGAGGAATATCCATGGTCGATTTCGAAACGCTGCAGGAGGGTGTATCCGTTGATGGCGCCTACACCCTTGAACAATGTATCCGGCATGACCGGGCCGGGGCCTTCTTTGCAGCCTTGACCGGAGACGGCGAACGGCTGCTCATGAAGTTGATGCTCGACCAGGACCCCGAGGCCGAACGGCAGTTTGCCACCTGGCAGCGATCGCGGCATCTGCGCCATGCAAATCTGCTGTACCTGCGCGATGTGGGTCGCGCTGAATTGGCAGGCATCGGTTATATTTACGCCGTCTTCGAGTATCCGGATGACGTTCTCGCCCCCGCGCTCGAACAGGGCCCGCTCAGCGAGCAGGAGACGCGCGGCGTGCTGGAAGCGGTGCTAGCCGGTCTGCGTTACCTTCATGGGCAGGGACTGATTCACGGCGCGGTGGATCCCGATCATATCGTCGCGGTCGGCGAGAAGGTCAAGCTGGCTACCGATGCCCTGCGCGAGTCGGATGATCTGGAAGGGCACCCGGAGGATGTGCGGCAGCTGGGCGAACTAGTGCGCAGCCTGCGAGCCCCGGAACCGCTGAGCGAACCGCTTGCAACCATCGTGCGGCACGCTACGGCCGCGGATGGACGGCAGCGCTGGACGCTGGCGGAGATCGCCAGGGTGATCGAACGCATGCCCGCCGTTGCGCCCGTTGCGCCGGCGATGCCGCCGCCAGTGCCACCTGCCGTCGTCCCGACGACGCCGGCGATTCCCGAGCCGGTTTCGTCCGCCGTAACTCCTGTAGAGCCGACGATGCCGGGCCTGGTTTCGCCCGTCGTAACTTCTGTTGAACCCTCGATGCCGGAGCCGTTTAAGCCCGTTGTAACTTCTGTTGAGACTGAGACCTCTATGCCAGAGCGCATTCCGCCCGGTCGGGACTTAGGGGATGCGCGCTCGCCGAAAGCCTTTCCGAAATGGATCATTGCCGGGCTGGCGATTTTGATCTTCTTAATCCTGATCTTTAATCTGAGGCGCAAGCCGGAGGCCGAATCGGAGATCGCACCTGTTACGCTTGCCCCTCAGGTCGCCGCTGCACCGGCCGCGCCTGCTCCTCAAGCCGCCAATAGATCGGTTGCCCCGCCGGCTGAGATCACGCCTCCATCGGCGCGGGGAATATGGCGCGTGATCGCATTCACGTTCCGTTCCCGGGACATGGCGGCGAAGAAGGCAAAACAGATCGACGACAAGTGGCCGGATCTTCGCGCCGAGGTCTTTGCGCCCAAAGGACGTCGGGGATACTATCTGGTTGCGCTGGGCGATGGGATGAGCCGGGAAGAGGCGACGCGGGTGCAACGCAAAGCGCGCAGCCGTGGACTGCCACGAGATACCTACGTGCAAAACTACAGCGATTAACGCACCCCGGTCAGAAAGCGACGGCACAAACGGGAATAAACCATCGGCGCTCGATGAACTCCGCTGGCATCGTCACCAGACTACCGCTCTTGGGATTTCCCACGTGCTGCTTTCAGGAAATCCGACACGTCACGATTCTTATGCTGTCATAGCTACCCAGCCGTAGCAAATCCTTATCGCCAGTCACAATGTAGTCTGAACCTGCGGTGACCGCACATTCGACAATTTTGTCATCGTCCGGGTCTGCCGTTACGACATCCAACCGCACGGCGGGAGTCACGATGCGCGCCGCCTGGCGGATCACGGCTTCATATGGCGGAAGCGCTTCAGAGGGACGCGCCGAACTTCCGTCCTAGGACGTCGAGCGTTTCCTCGATGATGGTCTGAGAAGTGGCCAGGCTGATTTCGCCTTCGAGTGCCATCGTGAGCAGGTCGAACGGATTTCCGCGCCGGAACATCAGGCCCGAGACGAGGACATTGCTATCTGCGGTGGCCTTCAGCACTATCGCCCGCGTTCGCGGTTTTCGCGGCGTACCTCTTTCACGAGCTGTGGAACATCTTCCTCTTTGATGCCGCGCGCCCGTGCATACTTCTCACCGTTCTGCGCCAGTCGTTCAAGCGCTTGCACGCCGACATAGCGCCGCACGGCTTCTTCAAGCACCTCGGACGGCTTGCGGTTCTGCTCGCGGGCGATGTCGTCGAGCTTCTGTTGAAGCTCCGCGGACAGCTGCGATGTGTTCGCTTTGACCATCACTTCATCCCCATTATCTCCCGTGAGGGCGGTAGCGCGCGAGCCCCATGTCAACCGAAACGCCATTTCCGGATTGACGGTTCCCGTGAGGGTAGTTATCACGAGTGGGGGAAATTCTGCCCTCGACGTCCAACCTGGTGACCTCGATTTCTAGATTAACGAGGCCTCTTTTGCAGGAAGGATTTTCGAAGATGCGCTCGTGGAGCCTGTTACGACAATGAAGGGCTGGATTGCCGATTGCGGCGCCAGAGCCTATGCTGGCTGTCTCTTCGAGTGGAGAGCAGGGATCCATCCGGAGGTTGACGAGCCGACGCCGCATGAGCAGGGTCTCGTGGCCGCCCGTTGCCTCGAGACTGTGCACTGGGGTGATCGGCTAATCCCGGTCGCACCTCTCGCTCTTCAGCTTTCAGTCAAACAACGGTCGCTATTGTTTCTGAACCCGGGCCGTTTCAGCGCCTCCGCGTCTCCGCGTCAAAATGGCGATCTCAACTCACTACACAATTTAGTTTTGCTAAACTAATCGTTCAAATTTCCACATTTGACTCAACGATAGAATCCGCCTATTGTCTAGAATGAATTCCAGGTCTATGAATTCCATAAATGCGCAGACAGCCCAGATTCCGGCCGTGTTGACCGGCATCGCTGAACACAGTCCCCAGGCGGTTTGGTTCCCCAATTCGCTCACCCGTTCCGCCGAAGCACTCTTCATCGCGCTGGAGGAACAAGGCGCGCCTCTGCTTCTGCAACACGGCGGCCAAGCCGGAGCCTTCGGGCTCACCGGCGCCCGAACCCGCACCGTCAACGGCGTCACGGTTTATCTCTATCCCTTCGGCTCGAAGGACCGTGCCAACATCGCCACCTTCGCTCACCAGATCGACGCCTCGTTCCTTCCCCGCCCGCAGCGCGCGCTCCCTGCCATCGCTGTGGGAAACCGCCATCCCGAGGTCAGCTTACCCGCTGTCTTCGACGCTTTCCGCGACATCCAGCATGATACCGGGCTCAATCTCGCCAGCACCGTGCAGCTTTCCGCCACGCGCGAAATGACCACCGATGCCGAAATCGCCGCGCGCGACGGCTCGAACCCCACCGCCCCCGGCCACACCCGCGTCAGCATTCTCGATCTCTATCACGCCGGATTGTGGGCCGCCATCCGCGCCGGCTACCGCGGCGGATATACGGCCGAGGCCGATCACTTCATAGTCAGCGGCGCGGATGACGCAGCCATTTCCAAATCCGTCGAATGGGTCAAAGAGGCTATCCGCAACGCGGCCGGCTACACCAAATTCACCACCGATACGTCGAAGGTCTTCGACCTCCGCGCCGATCTGCGCCATCCGCATCCCTTTTCCGAGCCGCAAATCGAAGAGCTTTACGCGCAGCGCCTTACGTCCGAAGAGCAAAATTGGGTCCAACACGCCTTTTCAAAACCATTCGAATGTGAAGAGGCTTCTTATCAATTCGATCCTGCCGAGATCAAACGCCTCTCGGTGAAGTTCGCCCCCAGTCTCAAGCTCAACGAAGACCTTTTCGATGCGATTCTGAAAGCCCGGAACGGCGCCGCCTTCGATTTCGAGCCGTCGCTCGATGAAGCCGATACCCTCACCAGCGCCAAAGAGCTCATCTTCTATATGCACTGGCTGAAGGAACGCGGCCGACCGGCGCAGTTGGTGCCGCCCAATCTCGGTTTCAAGAAGCGCCAGGCCTATCCCGAGTCGCGCCCTGCGCTCGAAAAATACACGCACCACAAGATGTGGCCTGAAGTGATGCCGCGCGTTGATGGCGCTTTCGCCGGCAACCCCGTGGCCGAATTGAAGGACCGCGTGCGCGAACTCGCCGACGTCGCCAGCTACTTCGATGGCACCCTGAGCATCCATTCCGGCAGTGGCAAGCAGCCCGAAGTGCTGCGCTCCATCGGCTCTGCTACCGACGGCCGTCTGAACTACAAGATCTCGGGCGAGCTGCAGCTTCAGTTATTCGACGTGCTCTCCGAATCGCCGGAGCGTTCCGCTGAGCGCGCCCTTTATGACCGAATGGTCGCCGCCTGTGAACGTTTTGCGGCCCAAGGCGCATTCGGAGAGGAGAGCGTGCTGGCCGCGCAATACCGCGCTTCCGGTCACGGGGCTTACCTGGGTAATGCATCCGCGGGCCGCGTCGACGGCAATTTGTTTCTCGTTTTCTGGTTGGGAAACATGGTTGGGTGTAAGGACGAGGACGAGCGCTTTTTTAAGAACCATTTGGATGAGTTACCGCGCGCGGTGATTGAAGAGACGCGGCGGCGTAATAAGGAATACGTGAAGTGGCTGGCCTCGCACTTATTCGAGTAGGTGGGATGCGCGTCTGTCCGGCGCGTGGCCCGCGCCTCTGGCGCGTGGACAGGCCAGGAGGCCTATCCTACTACGTGCTGGCGCTCGCGCTTCTCGGAGGAGGCGCCGCTTACGCGCAAGATACACGCACCGTCACCGAACCCGTCATCCCGCCCGCCTGCATCATGCTAACCGCTCACTCTCAGGCGCCCGACGAGGCCCACCCCGACACCGCCCGCATCCAATCCGCCCTCGAACGTTGCACCCCCGGCCACGCTGTCGAACTCAAGTCGGAAGGCGCTGCGGCGGCCTTTCTTACCGGCCCTATCCAACTCCGCGCCGGCGTGACTCTGCTCATCGACGCCAAGACAACCCTGTACGCTAGCCGTAACCCGCGCGATTATGACGTCACCCCCGGAAGCTGCGGCATCGTCAATCAAACTGGCCACGGGTGCAAGCCAGTCATCTCAGGAGTCAACGTAGCCCACGCCGCAGTGATGGGCGACGGCGCAATCGATGGCCGCGGCGGCGAGAAACTCATCGGCCAAAATGTTTCCTGGTGGGATCTCGCGCAGGAAGCCAAGGTGAAAAATCAGAATCAAAACTGCCCGCGTATCCTGGTCCTTTCTCACGCCGACGATTTCACCCTCTACCGCATTACGCTGCGTAACTCCCCCAACTTCCATGTTTCCTACTCCAATGGAAACGGATTCACCGCCTGGCGCGTCACAATCGATTCGCCTAAGAACTCGCGCAACACCGATGGCATCGATCCGGGCAACTCGACTAACGTCACTATTACCCACTGTTTCATCAGCGCCGGTGACGACAACGTCGCTATCAAAGCCGGCCATGGCGCGCCCACTACGCACATGACCATCGCGCACAATCATTTCTACAGCGGCCACGGCATGTCGATCGGCAGTGAAACGGATGGAGGCGCAAGCGCCATCCGCGTAACCGACTTATCCATCGACGGCGCCGATAACGGCATCCGCATCAAATCCAATTCCAGCCGCGGCGGCCTCGTCCAGGATGTGGTTTACGACGATGTCTGCATCCGCAATACCAAGAATCCGATTTACATGGATTCGAATTATTCGTACTTCGGCGAGGCGCGCGATAAGCTGCCGATGTTCACGAACATAACCCTGCGCAACGTGCGCATCGCGGGCGCCGGCAAAATCACGCTCGATGGATTCGATTCGGCCCACCGTCTCGGAATGCGGTTCGACAACGTGTTTCTCGACAACCCCGAGGGTGTGAAGATCATCGGAACCCACGCCGCTATCTCGCTCGGCCCAGGGTCTGCAAATTTTCGCCCTTCGGGTGACGATGTTAGTACCGTAAGTACCGCAAGTGAATCCGGGGATAGGGAGCTCCCGAACACTTGTGAAGGTAAATTCGTGCCGTTTCCAGTTACACTGGAAGCACATTAGTTAGTTTCGCTAGATTCGCTTCAGGAGTTCATCGATGCATTTCAGCCGAGTTGCTGTATTAGCGGCTATCTTTTCCGCTACGCTATTCGCTCAGGAATTTCGCAGCACAATCAGCGGAGTGGTGACGGATCCGTCGGGCGCGCCAATCGGCGGCGCTAAAGTGGTCGCCACCGAAACCCGAACCGGCGTCAAAACGCCTACCGTGAGCGACGCCGCTGGCAAGTACACCATGCCGTTCCTTGCGCCGGGCCAATACGAATCACCGCGCAAGCTCAGGGATTCAAGGAAGCCAAACGCACCGACCTGGCGCTGGGCGCGGATGAGCGCCCGGTGATCGATTTCAGGCTTGAGGTGGGCGATGTCTCCACCACCGTATCGGTTTCCGCCGACATTCCTCTGTTGAATACTGACAATGCCTCAGTTGGCCAGGCCATCACAACGAAGCAGATCGAAGAGATACCGCTCAACGGACGCACGCCGCTGATGCTGGCGGAGCTTGCCATCGGCGTCATCCCCACCGGCATCGCCCACCCTGGTGCATCCCTTCGACCTCGGCGGCCCCGCAGCCTTCAGCGTCGCCGGCACGCCTTCCCAAGACCAGCGAACTGCTAATGGATGGCGTTCCCGACGAAACATGGGACGGACGTGTGGCCTACAATCCGCCGCGTGGACGCAGTGCAGGAAGTGCGCGTGAAGGCTTTCGATTCCGACGCCTCCTTCGGCCACACCGGCGGCGGCACCATGAACCAGGTTCTGAAGACCGGAACCAACGGCCTTCACGGCTCGCTGTGGGAGTTCAATCAGCCCTCCGATATGGTCGCCAACAATTTCTTCCGCAACCGTCGGGCCAGGATCCGCAGATCACCCACTTCAACCAATACGGTCTCACTGTTGGTGGACCGGTGGTGCATGCCGAAGGTCTACAACGGACGCAACAAGCTGTTCTGGTTCTTCGCCTACGAAGGCTTCAAGGATGGCCAGCCGAATCCCGACCTTCGTCACCGTACCCACTGACGCGGAACGACAGGGTAATTTCTCCGCTCTGCTCGCCGCTGGGATCGCAATATCAGCTCTACAATCCGAACTCGGCCGTGCTGAACGGCACCACCGATCACGCGCACGCCGTTTCCCGGCAACATCATTCCCGCCAAACCTGCTGAGCCCAATCGCGCTCAATTACATGAAGTTCTATCCCGAGCCGAACGTAACCGTGGGCGTCGGCGCCACCGGAGACGAATAACTATTCGAGCACCGCCACCACCACCGACAATTACAACAACCAGTTGGGCCGCCTGGATTATAACATGAGCGACAAGCAACCGCATGTTCTTCGACGTCCGCACCGCGACCGAAACACAGCAGAAGAACAATTACTTCGCCAATCCCGCCGAAGGCTCGCTCTTGTACCGCAAGCCACTGGGACGACGGTCGACGACGTGTATGTCATCAATCCCACCACGGTTGCCGATGTGCGCTTGAACTTCACGCGCCTGGCCGAAACCCACGCGTTGCCGAGCACCGGATTCGATCCCAACCTCGCTCGGCTTCCCGTCATACATCTCGGGCGATTCGCAATATCTGCAAATGCCCATCGCGATCTCTCCACCTTCCAAAGCCTGGGCGCGAGCGGCGCGAGCAATTACCCGTCGCAATCGCTGCAGTTATTCGGCGACGTGGTTAAGACCGTCGGCAACCACACCATTAAGTTCGGCGCCGATGCGCGTCAGTACCGTATGAACTTTATTGTGGATGGCAACTCCACAGGTACTTACTCGTTCGCCAACACATGGGTCCGCGCCTCCAGCAGCGCTACGAGCACCGTGGCTCAGGGCCAGGATCTCGCGTCGCTCCTGCTTGGCCTGCCTACCAGCGGATCTTTCGACGTTAATAGTTTTGGCTCTTTCTACAACTATTACGCGGCCCTCTTCGTTCAAGACGATTGGCGCGTCAGCCGCAACCTTACCGTGAACTTCGGTCTGCACTACGATCACGACGGCGCCGTGCATGAAAAATACGGCCGCACGGTGGACGGATTCGATTCCACCGATCCCAATCCGATCGCCGCAGCGGCGATGGCCAATTACGCCAAGAATCCCATCGCGCAGATTCCGGTGGGCGCTTTCAAAGTACCCGGCGGCCTGGATTTTGCCAGCCCGAGCAACAATGCGATCTATCAAAATACGTCGCACCTGGTAAGTCCGCGCGTCGGCTTCGCCTGGAGTCCCGAGGCTTTGAAAGGCACGGTGATTCGCGGCGGCTTCGGCATGTTCGTCGCCCCCGTGACCATCGCCAGCCTTGCCGTGACGGGAGCTTACTCCACCACGCCAGTTCTCGCGCAGGAAGGTTTCAGCCAAACTACCGCGATGACGGTCACGAACAATAACTTCGTGAGTCCCGCGGCGACCCTCGCCAATCCGTTCCCTGGCGGCATTCTTCAACCAACAGGATCGTCGCTCAGTCTTGCCACCTTCAACGGGCAGAATATCAGCTACATCAATCCGCAGATGAAGAACCCCTACTCACTGCGTTGGGACCTCGGCATTCAGCACACGTTGGGGAAGAACACCGTGATCGAAGTTGCTTACATCGGCAACCACTCTGTACACACGCCGATCACGGTGACTCAGATCAATGGCATCCCCCGGCAATATCTCAGCACCCTTCCCACGCGCGACGCCGCCACGAACAGCCTGCTCACCGGGACAGTGGCCAACCCCTTCGTGGGTCTCTTGCCCAACTCTAGCAATCTGAACGGTTCCACCACCGCATTGGTCAACCTGCTCGCTCCGTATCCTGAATTTCCCGTCGGCGATAGCTCCGGCGGCTGGAGCGGCTCCGGCGGCGTTCTGGAACAGCTTGCGGACGAGGGGAGGTCGTATTATCACAGTCTCAATATTCGCCTCGAGCGGCGTCTCTCGAAAGGTCTCTCGACTATCGTCAACTATGGGTACTCGAAACTGATCGAGCAGGATAGCTGGCTGAATGACAGCGATGGGCAGCCCGAGAAGCGCGTTTCGCCGTTCGACCATCCGCAGCGCATCGTGCTCGCGCTCAGCTTACGATTTGCCGGTAGGCCGCGGCCAGTTAGTCAACATCCATTCGCGCGCGCTCGATGCCGTCATCGGCGGTTGGCATTTGAATAGCGTTTACATCTACCAAATCGGCCAGCCCCTCAATTGGGACAACGGCAGCACCACGACTCCTGGCGACTACGTATACTATGGCGGCCCGGGAGCGTTGGCTGCCAGCCTCAATAACCAGCAGGCGAACACCACTGCCGCGGGAACGGCCTTGCCGGCGTTCAATACCTCGCTCTTTGCCACCAGCTCCACCAACGCCTTCGCTTACCACATCCGGACCTTCTCAACCACGTTCCCGAACATTCGTCAGGACGCGATCAATGAGTGGGATCCCTCCATCTTGAAGCGAATCAGCTTCACGGAGAAGACCTACCTGCAGCTTCGCTTCGAGTTCTTCAACATGCTCAACCACCCGAATTTCGCCGCTCCCGGAACGCTAAGCGCGACCAGCAGCGCGTTCGGCGTAATTACGGCTGTCGCGAATAGGCCGCGTACCATCCAGCTTGGCGCGAGGTTCGTGTTCTAGGTCGAGCCGCCATCCTGGTCTGCGCGGCCGGTTCAAACACACCCCCGGCCGCGCAGATTTCAAGTATCCTTGGCGATAGCTAAGGAGCACGCATGACCTTCAAGCGCGCCGCGCTCGCGGCAATTGCGATTCTGAATCTTGTACCCGCATGTGCGATCGCGCAGGGCCGCGGGATACCGAACGCTACACAGGAGCAAACCGCGGCGCTCACGCAAATGAGCGCCGATCTTGCTTTACCGGCCCGGCGCCTGAGCGAGGCGCGCACGGACTTGATCGCTACAGCCCTCGCGCAGCCGCGGAACGCTGGCGCTATTCAAACGAAAGTGGATGCCGTCCGCGCTACCGAACTCGCATTGGCAAACGCGCGGGCGGACGCCTTTGCGAAATTGCAGGCTTCTCCCGATAAGCTTACTGCCGCTCAGATTGCCGCGGTCGCCGCGTCGTTCGGAGTGGCGGGACGGGGCGGGGGAGGAGGAGGCGCGGCCCGAAGCAGCATGCCGCACGTCACGGCGAAGCAGGCCATTGCGCTCACAGAGATGACGTCCGGCTTGGCGCCGCGATCGCGGGCCCTGGCCGCCGCGCGTGCCGTCGCGATCCAAGCGGCTCTCGCTTTGCCGCGGAATGATGACGCGATTCGAGCGAGAGTTGACGACGTCGCCGCGGCCGAGCAGGCGCTGGCGAATGCGCGGGCCGATGCTCTGGCGAAGATCCAATCGACTCCGGACAGACTGGATGCCGAGCAACTCGCGTGGCTCGTCGCGGGCGGCGGGACGTTTGGGCAGGGCGGCTTCACCGAGCCTGAGCCGATGAACTTCAACGACCATCGCGGGTATATCACGCTGTTCGATGGGGTCAGTCTCAAGGGTTGGGACGGAAATCCGAAATTCTGGCGCGTGGAAGGCGGGGCCATCGTCGGCGAATCCACGCCGGAAAACCCCAGCGGGAATACCTACATCGCGTACCGCGATGTGGTAGCGAAGGACTTCACTCTCAAGTTCGAAATGAAGGTCGAAGGCACGGGCGGGAGCGGTCTACAATATCGCAGCAAGACCGGTATTCCGTGGTCTCGGCCTATTCCGGCCAACGTCACCGCCAATGTCGGGCCGGTGAATCTGAACTGGATGATGACGGGACCGCAGGCGGATTTTTGGCCAAGCCGGATCTATACCGGACAGTTCTATTCGGAGAATACGCCGATGGGCATTATGGCCTATCGCGGCCAGGTGGTGGAGGGCGCAGGTATGGCCGCGAAACGCCTGATGGGCAATATCGGCGACCGGACCGTACTCGGCAATCTAGTCAAGGTAAACGATTGGAATGAATATACCGTGATCGCGCGCGGGGGAACCTTCATACATATAGTCAACGGGCAACTGATGGCCGTGATGGTGGACGACGACCCGGAATCGAGTAACAATCAGGCGGGTATCTTCGGGATTGAGATTGAAGCTACGACCAAGGTTTCCGTGCGCAATATCTGGCTTAAGAAGCTGAACTGACCACCGGGACGCGCGCGTAAGTTCCCGACAGCGCCTCCGGGAGCGTCTCTCTCGTCGGACGTCCGGAGGACGCCCGCACCTCGAGGTGAGCCGGCAACCGGAGCGTTATCGTGTCGGCTTCAGCAGTGCCATTGATCCGATCGAGAAGGATCTCGGCCGCGTGGAAGCCGATATCGTAAGCCGGCTGCACGACCGTGGTGATGGATGGCGTGAACAGATCCGCCACAGTGAGTTCGTCGAAGGTCGCGAACGCGATATCTTCGGGGGTGCGAAGGCCGCAATCGCGAAAGGCGCGAAGTACGCCCAACGCCGTGGGCCCGTTCGTGCAGAAGAGGGCGTCTGGCCGCCGGGGGTCGGCGAGCCGCTCACGGCACATAGATGCCACTTCCGGGGCGCGCAGATTCCCCGTCCAGATCAGCTTTTCGTCCACCCGGATGCCCTTTTTTTCCAGCGCCTGCCGATAGCCCTGCACCCGCCGCCGCTCGTTCTTGAGCGTTAAAGGGCCGGTGACGATCGCGATTCTACGGTGCCCCATTTCTAGCAGATGGCTCACACCGTTCTCGGCCGCACCGAGGTCTTCGATGGAAACGCAATCCACGGGAACGCGGTCGGGAATGCGGTCGAGGCAGACCACTGGTATCCCAGCATCGATAATGAGTGAGATCTGATTCAAAGGAGTGGGCGCCGCTGCCACTACCAGCAAAATGCCCTCGACGCACTGCGAGCGCAATAAGGAGAGCAGATTCTTTTGCCGCTCGCCATCGTCATCCGAATTGACCGCGATCAACGAATAGTCGCTTTTTTGCGCAGCCTCCTCGGCGCCGCGAATAACCTGCGGGAAGAACGGGATGGTCATGTCCGGAACGATAATCCCGAGAGTACGCGTCTTACTCGTCTTAAGACTGCGCGCGACATGATTGGGGTGGTAATTGAGCTGCCGGATGGCTGCCTGCACCTTATTACGCAGTGTCTCGCTTACCGGAACAGATCCGGTAATCACGTGGGAGACGGTCCCCACGGAGACGCCGGCCACTTCGGCGACTTTCTTGATACTGGGCATGTTACTTTACAGCTTAACGAATTTGATCGCTCTTAGCCTGCGTGCGCCGCATGGTCCGACCGCACCTGGACCCAGCTTCGGTTAGCCGCGGATTGCAGTACCGCATCGGTGACGTAATCGGTCTGCAGGGCTTCACGGAAAGTTGGCGATGCGCTCTTACCCTTGCCAAGGGCAGCCAAAAAATCGGCGGCCTGGTGGATGAAAGTATGTTCGTATCCGATCTGCAAACCGGGCACCCACCAGCTTTTCATATACGGATGGTCGCTATCGGTGATATGTATGTTCTTCCAGCCGCGGGTGCGGCCTTCGTCTTTATGATCGAAATACTGCAACCGGTGCAGGTCGTGTAAGTCCCAGAAGATGGACGCCTTCTCTCCATTGATTTCGAAGGTATAGAGCGCCTTATGTCCCCGCGCATAGCGCGTAGCCTCGAACGTGGCTAATGAACCATTCTGGAACCGCGCCAGAAACGCGCTGGCATCGTCGATTCGCACAGGCTCGACTTTGCCCGAGATATTGTGCTGACGGCTCTTGATGAAGGTTTCGGTCATACCCGAAACTTCAGCGATGCCGCCGTTCAGCCACATGGCGGTATCGATGCAATGAGCCAACAAGTCGCCTGTCACTCCGCTTCCCGCAACCTCGGCATCCAGGCGCCATAGACCTTCACCACCCTGCGGAAGATCGCTCGATATCGTCCAATCCTGAAGGAACTTGGCGCGGTAATGAAAGATCCGGCCCAGACGGCCCTCGTCGATGATTTGTTTGGCCAGCGTCACCGCGGGAACGCGCCGGTAGTTATACCAGACCGAGTTCGGCACTTTAGCGGCATCCACCGCGTCCGCCATGGCCGCGCCTTCCGTGGCGTTGCGCCCCAGCGGCTTCTCGCACATGACCATCTTCCCCGCTTTGGCCGCCGCGATGGCGATTTCGGCGTGGGTGTCATTGGGACTTGCGATGTCGATGAGATCGATCTCTGGCGATTCCACGAGCTTCCGCCAATCCGTCACAACCGACTCGTATCCCCATTTCGCCGCGAAAGCTTCCGCGCGCGCGCTGTTACGGGCGCAAACCGTCTTGAGGACTGGGCGGTAAGGTAAGTCGAAGAAATGATTTACCTGCGCGAAGGCATTGGAATGGGTCCGGCCCATAAATCCGTAACCTACTAAGCCAATGTTGATCTTCTTCATGTCAGTTCCATCCGTGCGCATCTCGCACCGCGACCATGACGGCGAGGACATCGCTCCACGTCTTCGGATCGAGCATTACCGCGTTCGGGAACATGCAGCCGTCCCAGCACATATGTTGCAAGACACGCGATGGCTCGTTGTTTCCGTCGCGCAGCCACGCGCCGGCGTCCCGCACAATATCGAGTTTGCCGTTCGGATCGGTCGGCTGGCAATGGCGTCCGGTCTTATCGTGCGAGCCCGATCCCTTCACGCTTCCATCGTTCTGCGCCACGTGGAAATCGATTGTCCAAGGCCGCAAGGCATCGGCCATCTTACGGTAGGCCGCCGCGAGTTTCGATTGGTCCCAGTCGAAGTCTTCCGGCAGCAAACGGTCTTCCGGTGCGTTGTAGCCCATGGTGAAAAGCATGGTATGCGCCATGTCCGCCTGAAAGCCGAGCGTCTTTGGCCGGTCCACCATTTCGAGCAATTCCACGTTGTGCCGCCAGCCATGCATGCCGCCCCAGCAGATTTCGCCTTCCGCGGCCAGCCGCTCGCTAAAATCCTCGGCGATGGTGCAAGCTTCTCGAAATGTCTCTGCGATGCGTTTGGTGTTACTTGCGGGGTCCTTGGCCCACTCGGCCGCGCTCGACGCCGAATCGATCCGGATCACGCCATATTGCCGGATTCCCAAATCGCGCAACTTCCGTCCGATGCGGCAAGCCTTCTTCACCTGAGTCAGAAAGCGACTTCGGTCTTCGTCTCCTCCCATGGCGGACCCACCGCCCGTGGGCGGCCACACCGGCGCCACTAACGACCCCGCGCGAAGCCCCTTCGATTGCAGGTTCTCAGTAAGGCGCTTGAGATCGTCGTCCGATGAATCGATATCGGTGTGAGGAAGAGACAGGAAGAGATCGACGCCTTCGAAGCGAACGCCATCCACCTCAGCGGCGGCCGTAAGTCGCAGCATGGTTTCCAGGTCGATGGAAGGCTCCGAATCGGGGCCCTTGCCAACCAAGCCCGGCCACATGGCGTTGTGCAACGCCGGATAACGGTTCGTTCGAGCGTCTGACATGGGCACTCCAGGAGAGGCTTGAAACGTCTCAAGCTTACCGTAGAGTACATCGGCGATAAGTAGATGTCAACGTTCCGCGTTTACGTCCGGTTGAGGGGCGCCTGTGGGTTTCCGGGGCCGAAATGTTTGAGCAGGACTAAGTTCTCCGCGTCGCTGCGGTTGATGATTTTGACGCCCTCCCGTGCCGCTTCGGCGGATACGAACAGCTCATCCTTGGTCATTTGCCCGTATCGGATCAAGGTTGGCGTTTCCACTTCATGCACGCCGATCAAACCGTAACCCTGCGTCAGAATTAAACCATAAGCCGCCTCGTCGCGAATGGTTACGGAGCGGCCCGGGTAAACAGTTAGTTCCTTCGCCGAGTAATACGGCGTGGAGTATACAATCCAGCGTTCGCAGTAACCTGCCTCGGCCATATCTCCGATTGGCGATACAGGCTCGGGTTCGAAGAGGCGATTGCTCTGGAAACTGGGATCGGTATTCGCTTCCCAATCCAACATGTCCAGCAGATAGTCGAGGTCGTGGTGACGATCTTCCGGGACGTCCTTCACGAGCAATTCCCAAGGCACGCTACGGCCTTCCACCAACGACTGATACATCGCGAATACATCCGAGTTCACTTGCGGCTCGTAAGTCACGAGCGAGCCCGGCGCGTGCAGAATGCCGGGATCGATTTGCCATCCGGTCCCTGGCTTCAGCTTGTACGCGCGTGAGTGATACAGGATTCCGTTATCACCCTGATTCCAGCGTTCAAGGCAGGCCCGCACGTCATTCCTGGTCGTTCCGGGCTCCAAGCCCATAAACGTGTAGGGGAAGTTGTTGTCTTTGAAGTTATACTGTGGCGGGAAATAATACGCTTCCGGTTTTCCCTTTTGCCCGACGCGGGCCGCAAATTCATCCGTCTGGTGAAGGTGGTGGGGAATGGGGCCTAAGTTATCGAAGAATTTACAAAGCAGATTCCAGCCGCCTTCGCGACTCATGACTTCGGCTCCGAGAAAGAGATCGCCAGCTATCTCGATCGCTTCTTTCAGGAGCACGCTCTTGCCCTGGAACGCGACGTAGCTCAGCCCTTCATCAGGCGCAGTGAGCGGTCCATTCGCAGCCTTGGTGGTCGATGAAAACCAGCGTTCATCGATTCCGCCCCGGTGAGAGCCCAAAATATAGAGATCGCGGGGATCTAACTTCAGCCTGCCGCCTGGCATGAGGAAGGATCGAGGCACCCAGCACGGGGCTAGTCTCACGACTCCTTCGCCGGCGGAAATTGCCGCTCGAATCAACTCGAATTTGGCCGCCGAACCAGCGACTGGTTCGCTTGCAGTCTGGGGAACCATTTTCTTCGGCTTCTGTAGCGTACTCGCGTTCAGAACTTACTGTCAAGACAATTTTCGAGTTGCAGCGCTTAAGCTCACGCCGGGTATATCCCTCAGTTATTTTCCCTTGACACGCAAATGGATTCGGATATATTCTACTCCCACTGGCAGCATTGATACGTTTCAGGCTGGAAAGAATGCAATGAAAGCGACCATGAAAGTCGCGGCCCCAAGGCGGGTCTTCGGCGCTTTTCGCTCCGAATTAACGCTTATCCCTGCCGACTTTCATTCTCGCACCAATCGCATCCCCGGGCTTTGAGTCAATAAGTTCAGCTTTGGAGGTTAGGGTGGATAGACTTCGTCTTCTTGCGATCGCTCTTTTGAGTGTACTGGCTTTGTTGCCAACTGCCAGTGCCCAAAGCGTTACGGGCCAAATATCGGGGACCGTGGTCGATCCGGCCGGCTCCGTTGTGCCCGGCGCCTCGGTCCAGTTAACTCACGATCTTTCTCAAACCGTGCGCAGCTTTACCGCTGAGAACAACGGCTCTTTTGTTTTTACCGGCCTTGTTCCAGGCACATATAGCCTGCATGTCACGCATGCCGGCTTCAAGGCAGCCGATCAGAAGGGCATCATCGTCGCGGCGCAGGAACGCGTCGATCTGCATGAAGTCCGCTTGGAAGTTGGCGAAGTGACCAGCACGGTTACCGTTCAGGCAGACGCTGTGCACGTCGCGACCGATAGCTCCGACCGCTCAGTTGCACTCAACCTCAAGCAGATCGAAGACACGCCAACTCGCGGACGAAACCCGGTGAGCCTCATCCTGACGCTGCCTGGCGTTCAATCGTTAGCCCAGTCGTATGACTATCGTGGCTGGAACGGCGGGGGCGTACCCGGCGTCAATGGCGGGCAGCAGGGCCAGATTATTCTCAACATGGATGGCGCGGCCAGCCAGGACTCCGGCAATCTCAACACCGGCTACATTAACCCGTCAGTGGACTCCATCGGCGAAGTCAAACTGCTGATTGAGAACTACACCGCCGAGTACGGCGGGCGCACGGCCGGACAGTTGACGCTGACCACTAAGAACGGCACCGCACAGTTTCACGGCACCGCCTACGACTACTATCGGGACGAGAGCTTGAACGCTAATGAATTCTTCAATAACCTGACCAACGTGACGCGACCCCGATACCGCTATCAGAATTTCGGCGGCACCATCGGCGGCCCGCTGGTCATCCCAGGAACGCCGTTCAATAAGGCTCGCCAGAAGCTCTTCTTCTTCTTCTCCTACGATAAGTTGTTCAACACCACGGTAACTAACAATACCTACACCATGCCATCGGCGCTCGAGCGCCAGGGCAATTTCTCCCAGACGGTAACGACCACCGGCGTGCTGGTGCCGGTCTACGACCCCACCACGCAGACGCCTTTTCCCGGCAACATCATTCCCGCCAACCGCATCAGCCCGCAGGGGCAGGCTATGCTCAATCTTTTCCCGATGCCTGCGCCTCAGGGATTGGCGCTCGATCCGACAGGAAACCGCGGCTACAATTTCCGCGCCGTAGTGCCGCAGTCCCGCCCGCTGGACGATAAGATCCTTCGCGTGGACTACAACTTCTCGCCGAAAGCGGTGACCTACGTGCGCCTACTGCAGGACTACCAGGCGCAGAACGGCTACAACACCACGGTGGGCCCTCCCGGCGGCGCTTGGGGCCAGTTTCCGGACAGTTACCACGTTCAGTCTGTAGGCGCAGTGGCCACGCTTGTCTACACGTTCAGTCCGACTCTGATCAACGAAGTCAGTTGGGGTATCAACCGCGGAAAGCAGGGTGTTGAACCCTTGAGCGACGCCAGCGCCGATACTGCGACCGGCGGCGCGAAGACCTACGCGCAGAGCCTGCTGCCGTTGAAGGACAGCAGCGGCAACTCGCTGACGCTGCCGCGCATTAATCAGAACAGCAACTTACTGAACCTGTTGCCGGCGGTCAACTTCGGCCTTCCTTCCGGCTTCAGCGCCCAGTCCTCCGGCCAAGGCGTCACCGCCGCCCCCACCTTCAGTCTGGACAGCCGATGGCCCTTCACCGGCACCGACCAGTTGGAGACCCTCCAGGATAAAGCCACATGGGTCAAAGGTTCGCACACTTTTAAAGCTGGTTTCTATTACGAACGACAGGCCCGCAACGTGAGCGTGTACTCAGTCTACAATGCCGCCGGGACCTACTATTTCGGTTCCGACCGCTCCAACCCACTGGACGCCGGATACCCATACGCCAATGCCATGCTGGGCAGCATCTTCGCTTACGGGGACGATAACACGAAACTCGTGAACCACTCCCACTACTCCCAGCTTGAATGGTACGTGCAGGATACCTTCAAGGCCAGCCGCCGCCTGACGTTCGACTACGGCGCGCGTTTCTACCGCGTGGGTGACCTGAACTCCAAGAACGCCACTCTGGGATTGTTCAATGCCGCCTCGTACAATGCGAGCCAGGTTGGGCAGTTACTCTATCCGGCCTGCTCCGTTGCAGTGACCACGGCCACCTGCCCCACCGCAGACAAGATTGCAATCAACCCAAAGACGGGCGCGATATTTCCATACGTCCGGCAAGGCACGTTTGACGGTTCCTATTCCTCCAGCAACTTACCGTACTCCGGCATCAAATACTACAACACCCACTTCTTCAACGTAGCCCCCATTCAAGTCGGGCCTCGCGTCGGTTTTGCGTGGGATGTATTCGGAGACGGCAAAACGGCCATGCGCGGCGGCTTCGGCATCACCGTAGGCCGCAACTGGACGACGGACTATATTGGCGCGCAATCCGCCGGCCAGGGCCCGATGATGGTGCCGCCGACTTTCCTGGCGCCTACCATTGTCTACACCAGCTTCCAGGGTCTGACCGGCGCTCAGTCGGTCTACACGCCGCAGAACCTCATTGGCGGCAGTCCCGACGATATTCCCCAGTCCACCTACAACTGGACTTACGGTATTCAGCATGAAATTACTCGCGGTCTGATCGCCGACATCTCCTATGTCGGCAATGCGCTCCGCCACGGCTACGGCCAGATGTACGACAGCAACGCGGTCCCGCTGCTGACCACATGGAAGCCCTCCGGCTGCGCCAACCCGGTTCAGGGCGGCTGCCCGCAGGCGCAGTTCATCGACCCGACTAGCAATCCCGTCAATCCTGGCTTCTATTCGTCTAACCTGGTCCGCGCCATGACCGGCTATGCCGGAATCGGCAATATCATCGACTTCACCAACAGTTACACAAACAACTACAACGCGCTGCAGATGCAGTTGAACCGCCGCGTCGGAAGGGTGCAGTGGAACCTCAATTACACCTTCTCACGAACGATCGTTTTCAACAATGACAGCAACACGACGCTGTGGCAGATGGTCAACGCCGAGTTGACGAAGAATGTGCTCAACCGCCGCCATGCCGTCAACTTCAACTTTTCGTACGACATCCCGGGCGGCAGCCGACTTTGGAGCAACGCCTTCACCAAGCTGGTGCTGGACGGCTGGTATCTGAACGGCAACGGCTCGGTGTACGCGGGCACTCCTTACACCGTGGGTTGCAGCGCCACCGGCCAGCCTTCGCAGTATTGGACCGGCACTCCAACCGCCTACCTGCCCTTCCGCTGCCAGATGGGGAACAGCCTGTTCCTACCTGCCGGGCAAGAGCCTTCGGCGACGGTAACCCCCAACTTGCAGGTTCCTTTGAATGCCGCCAACTTTACGCTTCCATCTGCGAACTCTTTAGGTATCGGCAATACGCCGCCGACCTTGTTCTACGGTCCGTGGCTGTGGAATATGGACTTGTCCTTGGCCAAGATGACCCGCATCAAGGAGAGAGTGACTCTGGAAATGCGGGTGGAAACCTTTAACACGCTGAACCATTTCAACCCGAGTAATCCGAATACGTCGCTCACCTTGAACTTCGCCACCGGTGCGAACACGAACGCGGCTTTCGGCACAATCCAAAGTGCACAGGTTCAGGCACGGCACATAGCACTCTCTGCGAGAATCCGCTTCTAGCGCATGGCCGCTTCGGTGAATTTGCGTTGCTGCCGGCAAGCGGCTGCGGGAAGTTTCGGAGCAGTACAATACGAACTGCGGCAACGTGAATCCCGATGAAATCACGCATGACCCGCTGAAACTAACACGCGGGATGCCGCAGGAATGCCGGCTATAGGCTTATTCGAGGTAACTATGCGAAGACTTCTGGCAGTTTCGGCGGTGAGCCTGATTTCGCTTTGGGGAGCGGACTGGCTTACCGATGGCGGCAACCCGCAGCGTACGGCTTGGCAGAGGGATGAAAAGATTCTCTCCACGTCTTCCGTCAAGGATATGAAGCTTCTCTGGAAACTTCACCTGGATAACGAACCGCGCCAGATGCACTCGCTGTTTCCACCGCTGATCGTCGATCGCGCGAATACCCCGGCCGGCATCAAGCAGGTTGCGATCGTCGCCGGCGTTTCGGACAACATCTACGCTATCGACGTTGAAAAAGGCGAGTTGTTGTGGAAGAAGCACTTCACCAGCGCGTGGACGCCGCCTGCCAATGGAGGCCGCGGAGCCGGCATCCTATGTCCCGGCGGTATCACAGCGACGCCTGTGATCGCCCCCACAAGCACCCCCGGCAAATACATCATTTATGCGGCATCGTGGGATGGCATGTTGCATCAACTGAACGTGTCCGATGGCGAAGACGTGGCGCCGACCCTCTAAGTTCATGCCACCGAACGGCAAGCCTTACGCGTTGAATCTCTGGAAGGACGTGCTCTATACGCATACCGCGCAGGGCTGTGGCGGAAACCCGAACATCGCTTATTCTTACGATCTCAAGACCAACAAGGTTGGCACCTGGGGGCCAGCGGGCGGCGGTATGTGGGGCCGTACGGGTCCAGCCATCAGCGCCGATGGGACGATGTACACGGGAACGGGCGACGGGCGTTTCGATCCGGAAGCCGGCACTTATGGCGACGGCATTGTGGGATTGAAGCAGAATCCCGAAACTAAGTCGCTCGAATTGGTGGATTACTACGGCCCGACGAACGCCGAGTGGCTGGTCAAACGCGATCTGGATATGCAGGTTACTCCTGTGATCTTTAACTACAAGGGTCACGAGTTGATGGTGGATGCAGGCAAGGAATGCCGCTTGTACCTGATGGATACGAAATCGATCGGCGGCGACGATCATCGCACGCCGCTCTATCGCAGTCCGCTGCTCTGCAACGAAGACGTCAATTTCGCGTCTGCGGGAATTTGGGGATCGCTCGCGAGCTGGGAGGATTCCAAGGGAGTGCGGTGGGTATTGACGCCGATCTGGGGTCCGAAACACTCTGCTTTCAAAGCGCCGATCGAATATGGCAAAGTGACTTACGGCGCGGTGATTGCTTTCAAAGTTGAGGAAAAGGGCGGTAAGTGGCAATTGACTCCTGCCTGGATCTCGCGCGATATGAACCGCGCCGAGCCACCGGTGATCGCCAATGGAGTTATCTACGCCTACGGCAACGGCGAAGACACGGATCAAGCAGACCCAGCCTTGGGGCTGGTCGACGTCGCAGAGCGCCGCATTCCAGGGTCGACTCACGCCGTGCTTTACGCTCTGGATGCGCAGACTGGTAAAGAGTTATGGTCTAGCGGGGACCAGATCGCGTCATGGAACCATTGGAGCGGTCTTTCGATCGCCAATGGGCGTGTCTACATCGGCACCTATGACAGCAATCTGTATTGCTTCGGAATTAAGAAGTAACACCCCATGTCGAACCTGCATCTATGCCGGTTGGCTTTATGCCTGGCGATCTTACTTTGTCCCGCCCTCGCACAGCCGAACGAGTCGACCGAGGCGGCGCATCTGCAACGGCAGCGCCAGTTACTCCTGGATTGGGCCAGCCTGACGCGCTACGGCAGCGAAGATAGCGAAGTCCGGCCGCCCAAGACCGGCGAAAATCGAGTAGTGTTTCTAGGCGACCAGGTAACGGAAGGCTGGGGCGCCGGCGGCGAATTCTTTCCCGGGAAACCTTACTTGAACCGCGGCATCCGCGATCAATCGACTGCGCAGATGCTGGTTCGCTTCCGCCAGGATGTGATCGAGCTGGAACCCAAGGTCGTCGTGATTCAGGCGGGAACGAACGATCTGGGAGGGCTCACAGGCCCTGTAACAGAAGGCATGATGATCGAGAACTTCATGTCCATGGCGGAACTTGCGAAGGTGCATGGCATCCGCGTAGTGCTCGCTTCCGTATTGCCCGTTTGCGATTGCTTCAAGAACCAGACCGCGATCCGGCCGCAGGGAAAGATTATCTCGCTGAACGGCGCGATCAAGAGTTACGCCGCGCAGAGCGGCTCCGTTTATCTCGATTATTATTCGGCGCTTGCCGCAGGGCGGAATTTCAAGAAGGAATTGACGAGCGACGGCCTGCAGCCGAATCAGGCGGGTTATGCCGCGATGGTTCCGGTTGCCGAGCAAGCCATCGCCCAGGCGCTGGCCGGGAAATGAAATGTAAAAGGAGTAGGTGATGCGAACGTTCAATGGCTTCGTTTCCCTGTTTGGCTGCGCCTTCGTTTGGACCATAGCGGCCCACGCGCAGTTTCGGGGAGGGCAGGAGTGGACGACGACCGGCGGGGATGCGCAGCGATCGTCGTGGGTCCGCTCGGACCCGAAAATCTCGGTGGAAAGGATCGCGAAACCGGGTTTTGCCGTCGCCTGGAAGATCAAGCTGGGCGAGGAGCCGAGTGTGGCATCCACGCTGAGCAGCTACATTGGATACCGGGGATTTCGTTCCTTCGCGTTTCTTGGCAGCGCGTCCGGCGAGCTCACCACTATCGATACCGATCTCGGCCGCATTGAGTGGCAGAAAAAGCTGTCTGGCGGATCCTTGGCGAAAACCTCCGGGCCTTGTCAAAGTGGGATGACGGCTAATGTGGCGCGTCCCAGCGCGGTAGCTTTTCCGGCAGCTCCCGGTGGGCGGGGTGGCGGAGGCGGGCGTAGCGGAGCGGCAAAGAGCGATGTGGGCGAACCCGGCGAAGGTGGGGTTACGATTAAGGCCGCGGCCACGGCCGCAGAAGCAGCCGCAGCACGCGGGCGCGGCGCGGCGACGGGAGCGCCGGGCGGCCCGGGACGGGGTCCGCGCAAGCCCGATTTCCTGAGTGCGGTTTCGAGCGACGGAATGTATCATGCGTTGTACATTTCGAATGGCGAGGAACCAGGTCCGCCGATCACTTTTCTTCCGGCCAACGCCAAGTCGCGGCAGCTGACCGTTATAAATGATGTCGTCTACGCGGCTACCTCTCACGGCTGTGGTGGCGCACCCAATGGCGTATGGGCGCTGGACATCCCGACAAAAGAGGTAACGCATTGGACGCCTCCGGCCGGCGACATCGCAGGCGAAGGATTCGCATTCGGACCCGATGGGAAGATTTACGCGGCTACGACCAGCGGAGACCTGGTTGCACTCGATCCTAAGAAATTGGAGGTGCAAGGCGTTTACCGAGCTACTAACGAGGCTTTTAGCGCGGCGCCCGTGGTGTTCGAGTATAAGACCAAGACAATGATTGCTGCGCCTACTAAAGACGGCCGGATTCACTTAGTGGATGCGGCCGCGCTGACCGGCGCGGGGTTTCCCGGTTCCGCTGCGGGTGAGTTGGCCAGTTGGCAGGACGCGGCGGGTACACGTTGGATAGTCGCGCCTTCCAGAGATTCTGTCGCCGCGTGGAAGGTAGCTGAACAGGGAGACACGGCTGCTATGCAACCGGGCTGGACTTCGGCCGAGATGCCTTCGCCTTTAGCGCCGATCGTGGTGAACGGCGTAGTATTCGCGGTATCCAACTCGCCCTCGGCGGTGCTTCATGCTCTCGATGGAGCGACCGGTAAAGAGCTATGGAATAGCGGGGAAACGATGACAGCGGCGGTTCGTATCGGCGGTCTATCGGGCAGCGGCAGTCAAATCTATCTAGGAACCAGTGATGGAACGATCTATGCGTTTGGGTTTCCAATCGAGCACTAGGCGTCTGGGAAGACTTATCTGCCGCGTATTGAATTCCGTAGGTCGGGATCGACAGGCCGGAGGCCTATCGTACGGGAACGCGTGCGGCGCTGCCGCGCTGCTTGCTGTCTTTGCCGGCGGCGCCTGGGGCCAACTTCCGGATGGTCCCGGGAAGGCCGAGACCGAGAGGGTTTGCAGCCAATGTCACGAGCTGGCGCGATCCATTTCCTTGCGGCAGGATCACGCCGGCTGGGAAGCGACCGTCAATAAGATGGTAGGCCTGGGCGCCACCGCGAGCGATGCCGAACTCAAGAGCATTACGGACTATCTGGCAGCCCACTATGCGGCCGAAGAGATCCCGCGGATCAACGTGAACAAGGCTCGCGCCATCGATCTGGAAAGCGGCCTGAGCTTGCGGCGGTCCGAATCGGCGGCAATTATCGAATATCGAACCAAACACGGGCCGTTCAAATCCATCGCGGATTTGGAGAAGGTTCCTAACATCGATGTGGCCAAGATCGAGGCGAAGAAAGACCGGCTGACGTTCGAGGATAAGCGTTGAATAGGTGTGCGGGATTGACAACTTATCGCGGACGGCGCGCCGCTAGCATTGAAAACGAAACGATTCGGGTGACGGTTCTCCGCGAGGGCGGCCATATCGCGGAGATCCTGCACAAGCCCACCGGGATTAATCCGCTGTGGACGCCGCCATGGGATTCCATTGAGCCTTCGACTTACAGCGCGGCGAAACACCCGGAATATGGTTCGAGCATCGAGGCGCGGTTACTGGCTGGCATTATGGGGCACAACCTCTGCCTGGATATCTTCGGCGGTCCATCGGACGAGGAGGCGGCCGCCGGAGTGGGCGCGCATGGTGAAGGCTCCGTCGCGGCGTATGATGTTCGGAAGACCGATGGCGGGCTTGTTATGACAGCTTGTTTCCCGCTCGCGCAGATCCGTCTCGAACGTGTCATTAACTTACGCGAGTATGCCCTCGAGATTCGCGAGGTTGTTGAAAGCCTCGCCGCCTTTGACCGGCCCATCGGTTGGACGCAGCACGTGACCCTGGGGCCTCCATTCCTAGAAAGCGGTATAACCCGGTTTCAGATGTCAGCCACTAAGTCCAAGGCTTTCGAAAGCCCCTTCGGCGCGGCCGATTATCTCGAGCCTGGCGCGACATTTGAATGGCCGCTGGGGCCGCGAAACGGTGAAGGCGTCGTGGACTTAAGCATCTTTAACAGCGCGGCCGTGTCGAGCGCATTCACCGCCCACTTGATGGATCCGTTACGCGAAAATGCTTTTTTCAGCGCTTACCATCCCGGCCTGAACCTTTCCTTCGGTTACTCGTGGAAGCGCGCCGATTTCCATGGCTCGGCAGGTGGGAAGAGAATCGGGGCCGGACACACGCTCCGTGGAATGGCAGTGCGGTCGCTTGTGGACTGGAGTTCGGAGTATCTCCGTTCCCTGAGACGCGCAGGCAAATGATCGATCGCGGCGCGCTCTTCGGCGAGCCTACTTACCGTTGGCTCCCGGCGCACGCGCGGCTTGAGGCTGCATACACGGCCGGTTTCGGGGTTTAAGCGCGGATACAGAGAAGGTGACTAAGTTATGAAGCGGACGAACACCCGAATGATCACTGGCGGCCTGGGCGCGCTATTTCTGTTGGCTCCTTGGGCGTTATCGCAGCAAACGGCGCCAGCAGACTGCTCCGCCGCCTGGCGGCGCTCTGGCAGCAGGCCGCGGCGGATTTGGGCGCGGAGCGCTACCGTTCGAGTATTCCGATAACGAAGGTTGGATCTCGTTGTTCGATGGCGAGACTCTGAATGGCTGGGACGGTGACACGCGATTCTGGAGCGTCAAGGACGGAGCGATCTATGTCGAGCCTACCTGCGAGAAGCCGACCGGCACGATTTATCTGATTTGGAAGGGCGGCGAGCCATCGGACTTCATGTTGAAGTTCGAGTCCAAGGGCACGGGCAACGTCAACGGCGGCGTTCAATTCCGCAGCTACATGACGGCCGACGAAAACGTGGCGCTGAGGTATCCGGGCCGTGGCGGCGGCGGGTCGCTGGTGGCCGCGGCCGCAGCAGGGCGCGGCGGCGCGGGCGGTGGCGGCCGTGGGCCTGGCGGTCCAGGAGCGCTTGCCGGAAGGGGAGCCGGGCGTGGCGGCCGCGGTCCGCAGTGCGCGAACCCCGGCACTCCGCCAAGCGCGGCGGAGAAGGCTAAGTGGGACATGGCGGGGCCGCAGTTCGATTTCGACGCCAATAACATGTATCCGGGACAATATTATGAGCAGGCCTCAAGCCGCGGTATCGCTGCAAGTCCGGGTTCAATTGTGCTTGCCGAAGCGGGGCAGCGCCGCCTGCTGGCGACCGTCGCCGACAAAGCGACGCTCGACTCCTGGTTCAAGAAGGACGACTACAACGAGTTTCTGCTTGTTGCGAAGGGCAACGTAAGTACGATGTTCATGAACGGGCATTTGATCTCAGTGTTTATCGATAACGACCCGAACTACTTTCGCGCTAGTGGCAAGATCGGGCTGGAAGTGGAATCGACCGGGGCTTATTTTACGCGCAATATTTTTCTGAAGAGGATGTGATGGCCGATGCTCTGCGTCTGCCGTTGCTACAACAGAGACAAGGCGCGCATTGGGTAATGCTTGCGGTTCCGTGTCCAAACCGTGGCGTTTCGCAGCACAGCAGATGCGGCGATTAGGGCATCGCCGAGTTCAAGAGAATGGCTCTTCTGATATTGGCGGAGGTAGTCTCCGGCCAGGTGGCCGATTTCGCCGTCAATTGGCACGCATTGCAGCGCCCGGAACAGGTTGGCGATCGCATCGTGTTCGCTCGGTCTGGCGCCGGCCCATAGCTCAGCCTGGCTAACCGGAGAATAAAGTATCGGATCCGTCGAGGCGCTCCACTTCAACCAATCTTCCACGATGCGCGTGTCTCTGCCGCGCAGGACCTCGATCAGGATATCCGAATCGATCAGGATGGTCATCGCCGGCCGAGACGATCGATACGGCTTCCACGCCGGAGCGCTCGCACTTCTTCAACGGCGCTGGGTTCTTTCGCGCGATGTTTGCGGATGCCTACCACTGCTCGCATTGCCGCCTCGCGTTGTTCCAGATTGCCGAGATAACGTTCGCGAATGGCACTGCGGACCAACTCTGACACGGTGGTTTTCTCCGCCCGCGCGCGCGCGTGGAGAGCACTCCATAGGTCGTCTTCAAGATACATCTGCGTACGACGCATGATGTATAGTATACATCGTCGTTGTAGGCGAGACGGACCAAGAGCGGCGCTCGCGCGCCGTAGACAGGCCGGAGGCCTATCTTACGAACGCGTCCTGCAAGCCGCCGTCCACCGGCATCACCTGCCCGGTGATCTTCGCCGAACGGTCCGACGCCAGGAAGAACACGGCCTCGGCCTGATCCTCCGGCGTGATCGCCGCCTTGGTCAGCGTGCGCTTGGCGTAGAAATCCGCCAGCTTGTCGCGCAGCGCGTCCGTCGTCTTCGGATTCCTCGAACGGAATCTCGTATTTCGTCAGCGACGCGATCACGCGATCGCGCGGGAACATGGTCGATCCCGCGACCACCGTCGCCGGCGCCAGCGCATTCACGCGCACCAGCGGCGCCAGTTCCACCGCCAGCCCGCGCATCAGATGGTTCGCCGCGGCCTTCGACGCGTCGTAGGCGAGCGAGCCCTTCTTCGAGACCATGCGCGTTCACGCTGGTGGTGAGCACCAGGCTGCCGCGCAGCCCTTGCCGCGCCCAGAGCGCTCGCGCTTCGTCGCGCCACCAGGTAGCAGCCCATCACGTTCACGTCGAACGTGAGTCTTCCATTGCTGCGTCGGTGACGTGGCCCGTCGCGGTCCGGCGCGACGAAGACGCCCGCCGTGACGATCGATGTTGATCGATGCCGCCATACGCCAGCACCGTCTGCTTCAGCATCGCGCGCACGCTCTCGCGGTTGGTGATGTCCACCTGCAGCGCGATGGCCGGGCCGCATCCGGAAATGCCCGTGCCGGCCACGCCGATGCCGAGGCCGTAGATCTTGGTCAGTTCGTTGGCCGTCTCGCGCGCGGCTTCCATGCTCGAGATCGGCGCAGACGACGTGCGCGCCCTCTTTCGCCAGGCGATGCGCCACCGCTTTGCCGATGCCGTTGCCCGCGCCCACCACCAGCGCGACGTTGCGCGCCAGTTCCTTCTCCGGCGGCATGCGCTTCAGCTTGGCTTCTTCGAGCAGCCAGTATTCGATGTCGAACGCTTCCTGCTGCGGCAGCGCGATGTATTCGTCGATCGCTTCGGCGCCGCGCATCACTTCCACCGCGCAGTTGTAGAACTCGGCCGTCACGCGCGATTCGCTCTTGTCCTTGCCCCACGCGATCATGCCGATGCCGGGGATCAGGATCACCGTCGGGTTCGGATCGCGCATCGCCGGCGAGTTCGGCCGCTTGCACTTCTCGTAGTAGGCCGCGTAATCCTTGCGGTATTGCTCCAGACCGGCGGTCAGCTTCGCCTTGAGCGCGGCCACGATCCTCGGTCTGCGGATTCCAATCGACGTAGAGCGGCTTGATCTTGGTGCGCAGGAAATGATCGGGGCACGACGTGCCCAGCTCGGCCAGCCGCGGCGCGTCGTGGCTGTTGACGAAGCGCAGAATCGCCGCGTCGGATTGCACCGTGCCGATGAAGCGCTTCGTCTTCGAAACCTGCCCGCGCAGCCAGGGCAGAATCTCGTACAGCACCTCGTTGCGCTGCGCCTCCGGCAGCGTCTGGTATTTCGCGCCGCCGAAGGTCTTCTCGCCCTTGTCGCGCGCCTCGATGAACTCCGCCGCCTTCTCGATCAGCCGCAGCGTCAGGTCGTAGCATTCCTTGTTGTCGTCGGCCCAGTTGATCAGCCCGTGCTGGCCCATCACGATGCCCTTGAGCTTCGGATTCGCCTTGCACATGCGCTCCAGCTCGAGCCCCAGTTCGAACCCCGGCCGCAGCCACGGCGTCCAGGCGACCTCGTCGCCGAAGATCTCCTGCGTCAGATGCTGCGAGCGGCGCGACGCCGCCACCGCGATCACCGAATTCGGATGCATGTGGTCGACATGCTTCGCCGGAATGAACGAATGCAGCGGCGTATCGATCGACGACGCGCGCGGGTTGAGGTTGAACGTGCAGTGCGGATAGCAGCCCACCATGTGGTCTTCGGCTTCGGTCTTCGGCCCGCGCGGATTCATCGCCGCATAGATCGGCTGCAGCCGAGCAGCTTGTCCTGATAAAGCGACGCGAAATTGCCCAGCGTTGCTGGTGCGCAGGTCGCCGCCCGAGCCTTTCACCCACAGCACTTCGACCGTTCTGCCGGTGAGCGGATCGTTCTCCATGAGCTTGGCCGAGGTGTTGCCGCCGCCGGTGTTGGTAATGCGCTGGTCGGAGCCGAGCAGGTTCGAGCGGTAGACGAGGTGTTCGGCCGGAGAGAGCTTCGCGGCCTTGGCGTCGTCCCAGAGATAGTTCACGTGTTTCAGTGCAGATATTAGTTGCGCGACATCACCACTCCGTCAGATTGAGTGCCGTTGACGTCCGCTGCTGTTCTTCACGGCACGTGGCTGCCATCGGCGGTTTTGATAGTGACGCCCGTGAAGCTCCAGTTCTGCGCGTTCTGAATGGAACCCGCGCGTCTTGGCTTCGATATGAATGTTCTTGAATTCGAAATCCTGCAGCGGCGCTTCGGGATACGCGCTCACCGTAAATGCCTGCTGCGCGCCGGTCGCCGTCGACATCGGAAATATGAACGTCGCGGAAATGCGGCAGCCCCTTCTCCGGCGAAACCGGCGCCAGCAGCAGCGCCAGTAATCCGGAATGTCTTTCATGCCCTCGGGCAGCTTGGCGTAGCTGTACGCCGGGTTCCAGTTCATCGTGATGCTGATCGGATGCGCCACGCCCTGCATCTCCACGTTGCGAATGTGGATGTTCTGCATCATGCCGCCGCGCGTGCTGGCCGATTTGAACAGGATGCCGTTGGGCACGCCCGTCATCACGGTCAGCCGCTCGACTTCGATATCGCGAATGCCGCCCGAAGTCTCGCTGCCGATCGTGACTGCCCGCCGCGCCCGCCGCGCACCGTGTTGTGCCGGATGCGGATCTTCTCCGTGGGCCGGTTCACGCGCAAGCCCATCGGCGTCGCGCCCGGCCTTGAGGCAGATCGCGTCGTCATTGCATTCGATATCGTTGTCCTCCACCGTCGACGTTCGCCGAGGAATCGATATCGATGCCGTCGGTCGATGGGCCCCGGCCGCCGATGTTGTTGCGGATGGTCAGCTGCGTCGACGTTCACGTCCTGCGAATAGCAGATATGCACCGTCCAGAAGCCCGAGCGCTTCAGCGTCAGCCCTTGCAGGTGCACGTTCGACGACTTATAGATCTGGATCAGCCGCGGCCGCTGGCAATCGTAATCCACCGCCCAGCGCGATGCCCTTGGGCTCATACTCCTCGCGCCGCATCTTCCAGTATTTGTCCCACCAGATCTTGCCGTCGCCATCCACCGACGCCTTTGCCCGAAATCTGCACGTTCGATTGCTCGTAGACGTTGATCAGCGCGGCCGGCCACTTCATTTCGATGCCCGCGACGCGCGTCGGCATCACGGGATAGCCGCCAGATCCTGCGACGCCGCGCAGTTCGACGCCTTCATCGATGCGAAGTTGCGTGTTCGATTTGACGAAGAGCGCGCCGGTCAGATACGTGCCTGGTTTGAATACGACCGTGCCGATGTCGATTTCGCCGCTTCGTCCAGCGCCTTTTGAATGGCGGCTGTATCGACGCGTGGTGCCGTCGCCCTTGGCGCCGAACGAATTCACGGAGATTTCAGCAGCGGATGCCGACGTCCAAATCACTAGCAGGCACAGCACGTGGCGCAGGACTCCCGGCCTGCGCGCGATGTTTACGTAAGGCCTCTGCGCAGACCAGAAGGCCCGCGCCACTTTGGGTTTCATTTGGCTCCAACCTCGATGGTAACCGACCGTGCTGCCAAACCGGTGGCGAATGCACCTACTGCTACTGAGGAGGCATCGTAAACCCGGCGTTTCTTTCCCTGGAACAGGTTCATGGCTGGTGTTGTCCGCGCTAGGGGCTGCCGCAACCGTCGCATTCCCGCTCAGTACCATGCCGATCGTGGAAGCCATTGATCCAGACCCGCTATTCGCCTTCACGCCGTCAAAGTCGATGAACACACGCCGCCGCGCGTCGCTTGCCGCAAGTTGAAATGCTTGCGGTAGCATCCGGCGCCCGCGGGCAAATACGCTACCGAGTGTCCGGCGGGGTTCTTCTCGTCGAACGGCAATCCAGAGGAATACTCCATGGAGGGTTTGTGGCGAGTATATCAATCAAGTGCATGGCGATCATAGCGTCTCGAAGACCTCTGGGCGCGTTATTCATCGCAAAACGGGCAAGCCATCCTAAACGGCTCGATCAACGCTATAAATGGCCCGGAATCAATGACAGGTCGAAAGAGTTGTTTCGGCGCTATGTTTGTCATGCTGAAACATATAATTGGCGAGTTATGCCATGAAGAACGGCCTTTTGCCAAAGCGGGTGAGATTTCCGGGCTAGCGTCTCAAAGCCGTCGGTTCCGGCGGCATGGCTAAAGCGCGGCGAAGTTAACGCGTCCGTGCCTTCCCAGGTTGGCGAGGTAAGCTAGCGCCGCCTTCTCGAACACGGCCGCGCGGTTCTTGTCCAACGGTCGAGACGGCCCAGCAGTTCCGCAGGCAGTGTGATCGATGTCTTGACTCTCAGCGGATAGTTGCCCCGCAGGATGCGGAGACGGCGCGAGTCTTCGAAACTCCGCTACAATAGTCTTAGCCCCCCAGAAATCATGAAATTCGGCGTCATCGTCTTTCCCGGAAGCAATTGCGATCACGACGCGTGGTACGCCGTGTCGCAGCAATCTCGGGCCAGCAGGCCGAATTCATCTGGCACGATTCCGCCATCGCTCGGCGACGTGGACGCCGTGATTCTGCCCGGCGGCTTCTCCTACGGCGATTATCTGCGCTGCGGCGCCATCGCCAAGTTCTCGCCCGTGATGAAGGCGGTGAAGCAAGTTCGCCGCCGATGGCGGCCTGGTGCTGGGCATCTGCAACGGCTTCCAGATTCTGGTGGAAGCCGGGCTGCTGCCCGGCGCGCTGCTGCGCAATCGCGAGCCTGAAGTTCATCTGCCGCGACGTGCAGCTGCGCGTCGAGACCACCAATTCGCCGTTCACCTCCGCGGCTGCACAAGGGCGCAGATCCTGCGCATCCCGATCGCGCACGGCGAAGGCTGCTACTTCGCCGACGAGCGCACGCTCGACGAACTCGAAGCCGAGGACCGCGTGGCGTTCCGCTACCTCGACAATCCCAACGGCTCGCTGCGCGACATCGCCGGCATTCTGAACCGCGAGCGCAACGTGATGGGCATGATGCCGCATCCCGAGCGCGCCACCGAGCCGCTGATGGGCTCGACCGACGGGCTGGCGATCTTCGAATCGATGCTGCGCGTGGCGGTGCCGCGCATGACCAGACGACCGATCACCACCCGAGCTGATCGCGCAGCATCAGCTCACGCCCGCGGAGTACGAGAAGATCGTCTCGCTTCTCGGGCCGCGAGCCCAGCTACACCGAACTCGGCATCTTCAGCGTGATGTGGAGCGAGCACTGCTCCTACAAGAGCTCGCGCCTGCATCTGAAGAAGCTGCCCACGCGCGGCAAGCTGGTGGTGCAGGGGCCGGGCGAAAACGCCGGCATCATCGATATCGGCGGCGGCTACGTGATCGCCTTCAAGATCGAATCGCACAACCATCCCAGCTTCATCGAGCCGTTCCAGGGCGCGGCCACCGGCGTGGGCGGCATCCTGCGCGACATCTTCACCATGGGCGCGCGGCCCATCGCGGTGATGGATTCGCTGCGCTTCGGCCGCCTGGACGATCCGCGAACCGGCGCGCGCAACCGCCGCATCCTCGCGGCGTGGTCGCCGGCATCGCGCACTACGGCAACTGCTTCGGCGTGCCCACGGTCGGCGGCGAGTGCATCTTCGAGCCCTGCTACGACGGCAATCCGCTGGTGAACGTCTTCGCGCTCGGCGTCTGCCGCAAGGACGAGATCTTCTACGCCAAGGCCGCCGGGCGTCGGCAATCCGGTGATCTATGTCGGCGCGCAGACCGGGCGCGACGGCATCCACGGCGCGTCCATGGCCAGCGCCGAGTTCACCGAGGAATCGAAGCAGAAGCGGCCCAACGTGCAGGTGGGCGATCCGTTCATGGAGAAGCTGCTGCTCGAAGCCTGCCTCGAAGCCATGAAGACCGGCGCCATCGTCGGCATTCAGGATATGGGCGCGGCCGGGCTCACCTGCTCCACCTGCGAGATGGGCAGCCGCGGCGGAGTCGGGCATCGAGATCGAGCTGGACCGCGTGCCGCAGCGCGAAACCGGCATGACGCCGTACGAGATCATGCTCTCGCGAATCGCAGGAGCGCATGCTGCTGGTGGCCGAAAAGGGCCGCGAGGACGAAGTCTTCCGCGTCTTCCGCAAGTGGGGACTGGATGCGGTCGACGATCGGCGTCGTCACCGGCGACGGCAAGCTGCGCGTGCGGCATCACGGCGAGATCGTCGCCGAGATTCCCAACCGCGAACTGGCCGATGAAGCGCCGCTCTACGACCGTCCGCACACCGCAACCGCTGCGCCGCGCGCCGCTCGAGGCGCCCGACGTTCCGCAGCGCCGATCTGCAGGACGACTCTGCCGCGCTGCTGGCCTCCGCCGACATCTGCTCCAAGCGCTGGATCTGGGAGCAGTACGACTACATGGTCCGCACCAACACCGTCGCCGGGCCCGGCGCCGAAGCCGCCATCGTCCGCATCAAGGAGACCGGCACGTCGGTCGCGATGTCGCTCGATGGCAACGGCCGCTACTGCTACCTCTCGCCGCGCGAAGGCGCGAAGCTGGCGGTCGCCGAGTGCTGCCGCAATCTGTCGACCGTGGGCGCGCGTGCCGGTGGCCGCCACCAACAACCTGAACTTCGGCAATCCCGAGCGGCCCGAGATCATGGCGCAGCTGGTGGAAGCGATCGAAGGCATGGCCGAAGCCTGCCGCTTCTTCGAGACGCCGATCACCGGCGGCAACGTCAGCCTGTACAACGAGACGCTGGGCGAAGGCATCTATCCCACGCCGGTGATCGGCATCGTCGGCCTGATGAAGACCGCGCGCGCCGGTGACCATCCCGTTCAAGAATGCCGGCCGCACCGTGATGCTGCTCGGCGGCGTCGGCGACGTGCGACGACGTCCGTTTCGGCGGCACGCAATACGCCAAGGAGATCCTGAAGCAGCTCTGGGGCCTGCCGCCCGCGCTCGACATGGAGTACGAACAGCGCGTGCAGGACGCCATCCGCGAGATCGTGGCCGAAGGCCTGGCGGAATCGGCGCACGATCTGAGCGATGGCGGCCTGGCCGTGGCGCTGGCCGAGTGCTCCTTCGGCCCGGCGGAATCGGCGCGCAGATCGATCTCGATTCGCGACCTGCGCCCCGAGATTCTGGCTGTTCCACGAAGCGCCGTCGCGCATCCTGATCTCGACGGCCGAACCCGAAGCGGGTGGCGGCGATCGCCGCGAAACACGGAGTGGAAGCTCCGGTGATGGGCGTTACAATCGAGAAGGGGATCGAGATCCGGCAGCGGACCATCACGCTGCGGCTCCTGGGACATCGCGGCGCTTGAAAGCACGCTTACGACGGGGCGCTCGAACGAATGCTGATCATGTTCGATAAATTCCACGACGAGTGCGGCGTGGTCGCCATCTACGGCCATCCCGAAGCAGCCAAGCTGGCCTACCTGGGCCTCTACGCGCTGCAGCATCGCGGGCAGGAGAGCGCCGGCATCTGCACCAGCGACGGCGAGCGAGATCCACTGCCACAAGGCCATGGGCCACGTGGCCGATATCTTCACCAGCCGCGTGCTGGCCGACGCTGCCCGGCGAACTGGCCATCGGCCACACGCGCTACTCCACCGCCGGCGATACCGTGCTGCTGAACGCGCAGCCGTTTTCGGTGGCCTGCAACAAGGGCCAGATCGCGGTCGCGCACAACGGCAACATCACCAATGCCGCCGAACTGCGCGCGCGACCTGGAGCGCCGCGGCTCGATCTTCCAGGCGTCCAGCGATACCGAAGTCATCCTGCACCTGGTGGCGCACTCCTCGCGAGCGCACGCTGGCCGGCGCGCTGCGCGATGCGCTGCTGCAACTCGAAGGCGCGTTTTCGCTGGTGTTTCTGGCCAGGATCGCATCATCGTGGCGCGCGACCCGCACGGCTTCCGTCCGCTGGCGATGGGCGAGATGGAAGTCTCGGGCGGCCGCAAGTGCTACGTCTTCGCCTCGGAAACCTGCGCCTTCGATCTGATCGGCGCGGTCTATCTGCACGACGTCGAGCCCGGCGAGATGGTGATCGTCGGTCCCGAAGGCGTGACGCGCGAGCGCTGCGCGCCCGAGCAGGCCGCGCGCGCAGTGCGTCTTCGAGCACGTCTATTTCTCGCGTCCCGATTCCATCGTCTTCGGCCGGCCGGTGGCAGGAATCGCGCGAGAAGCTGGGCCGCCTGCTGGCGCGCGAATGCCCGGCCGATGCCGATCTGGTGGTGCCCGTGCCCGATTCCGGCGTCGCCGCGGCCATCGGCTATTCCGCCGAATCCGGCTTGCCGTTCCGCCAGGCGCTGATCCGCAACCATTACGTGGGCCGCACCTTCATCGAACCCTCGCAGGCGATTCGCGATTTCGGCGTCAAGCTCAAGCTGAACCCGGTGCGCCATCTGCTGCGAAGGCAAGCGCGTGGTGCTGGTGGACGATTCCATCGTGCGCGGCACCACCAGCCGCAAGATCGTCCGCATGGTGCGGCAGGCCGGCGCGCGCGAAGTGCACCTGCGCATCTCCTGCCCGCCGACGATTTCGCCCTGTTTCTACGGCGTCGATACGCCGACGCGCAGCGAACTGATCGCGGCCAATCACAGTATCGAGGAGATCCGCCGATTCGTGGAAGCCGATTCGCTGGGCTACTGTCGCTGGGTTCGCTGCGCAAAGCCGTGGGGGACGAGAATCACGAGTACTGCTACGCCTGCTACACCGGCGACTATCCGACCGAACTGGTCAACATCGAGCAATTGGTTTCCACGCGCAAGAAAAGTCGGATAGGCCTACTCCAGGTGACTGCACATCGACGGTAGGACCCTCACTCTTGCTCAAGTCTGCGCGGTGGCGCGCGCGCGAACCGCGGAGGTGGCACTCGCCCCGGCGGCGCGGGCTCGTATGGAGGAATCTCGCGCGCTCATCGACCGGCTCGCGGCAGGCGACGCTCCGATTTACGCCGTCAACACCGGCGTGGGACTGCTGGCCAATGTGCGCATTCCGCGCGGGGATCTCGATCAACTGCAGCGCAACGTGATCCGCTCGCACGCGTCGGCGTGGGCGAACCGCTGGCGCGCGAAGTAGTGCGGGCTATGATGCTGATCCGCGCCAATGTGCTGGCGAAGGGCTTCTCCGGCATCCGTCCGCTGGTCGCCGAGCGGCTGTGCGATCTGGTCAACCGCGGCGTTACGCCCGTAGTCCCGTCGCAAGGCAGCGTGGGCGCGTCAGGCGATCTCGCGCCGCTGGCGCATATGGCGCTGGTGCTGATCGGCGAAGGCGAGGCGGAGTTCGAGGGCGCGATTCTGCCGGGCGGCGAGGCGCTCCGACGCGCCGGGCTCGAGGCGATCGCGCTGCATCCCAAGGAAGGCATCAGCCTGATCAACGGCACGCAGGCGATGCTTGCCATCGGATGCCTCGAGCTTGACGCCGCGGTTACGCTGACGGAATCCGCCGAAGTGGTGGGCGCGATGACGCTCGATGCGTTGCGTGGCACGCCGCGCGCGTTCGATCCGCGCATTCACGAAGCGCGTCCGCATCCCGGCCAGCTCGCATCCGCGGCGCGGCTGCGCTCGCTGCTTGAGGGCAGCGAGATTCGGGAATCGCACATCGGGTGCCAGCGCGTGCAGGACGCCTACTCGCTGCGCTGCATCCCGCAGGTTCACGGGCCAGTGCGCGATGCCCTGGCCGAGGCGCGCCGCGTCTTCGAAATCGAAATCAACTCGGCCACCGATAACCCGCTCGTTTTCGGCGAGGAGATTTTTTCGGGCGGCAATTTTCACGGCGAATCGCTGGCGTTCCAGCTCGATTTTCTGGCGGTCGCGCTTTCCGCGCTGGCGGGGATTTCGGAGCGCCGCATCGACCGACTGGTGAATCCCGCGCTTAACGAAGAACTGCCGCCGTTTCTTGCGGGCCACGCGGGGCTGGAATCGGGACTGATGATGGCGCAGGTCACGGCCGCCAGTCTGGTGGCGGAGAATCGCGTGCTGGCGCATCCGGCATCCACCGGCTCGATCACCACCAGCGGCAACAAAGAGGACTTCGTCAGCATGGGAATGACCAGCGCGGTGAAACTGCAGCGCATCGTGCGTAACACTTGCAACGTGCTGGCCATCGAAGCTCTGGCTGCGGCGCGCGCGTTGGATCTGCTGGCGCCATTGAAATCGAGCCGCGTGCTGGAAGAGGCACGGACACGCATTCGCGGGGTTTCGGCCCCGATTAAGGGCGATCGCGCATTTTATATTGATATTGCCGCGCTCGCTGGACTCATTGCATCGGGACAACTTGCGGTCATATGATTCGCCGGGCAACCGAATCCGACGCGGGAGCGTTGACGCGCCTGATCAACGCTGCATTCGAGGTTGAGAAGTTCTTCATCGAGAGCGACCGTATCTCTCTGCCGCAGGTGCGCGAGTATTTTCACACGGGCGCGTTTCTGGTTGCCGAAGACGGCGGCGAAATGGCGGCGTGCGTCTACGTGGAGTTCCGCGGCGAACGTGGATACTTCGGCCTGCTTTCGGTGGACCCAACTCGCCAGCGTGCGGGTTTAGGCAGACGCCTGATCGCCGAGGCCGAGGAGTTTTGCCGCGATGCCGGATGCCGCTTCATGGACCTGCGCATCGTGAATCTGCGAGAAGAACTGCCGGCGTACTACACGAAGCTAGGTTATTCGGAAACCGGTACTTCGCCGTTTCCGCCCGACGCCGAGACCAAGCTTCCGTGTCACTTTATCGATATGAGCAAAGCGTTGGCGTAATGACATGGCGGCGCCCTTTGGCGAACCGGGAACTCTACCTTTTTGAAGCAAGTTGCGCGATATCGGCGGCCATCTCGTTCAATTCGGCGGCGCTCAAACTCAAAGGCAGGCTCTGAAAGCTTCTGAGCCCGCCCTCCTGCAGCATCTTCGCAGCATCCGAGAGGGACACTCCGGCAGGCAAAACCTCCACGGCGTGCGGCGTCCCGCCAGCGTGCAATCCGATGGGTGTAGGCTGACCGTAGAGCACGAGTTCGTCGCCTATGCATAATCGTTCTTTCGACTTGCAAATCTGTCCGGCCTCGGACTGCGAGAACTGGCGCATTTCCCTCTCTACACCGGCCTGGTGGTTGTGCAACAGCCAGTCTGTGGTCGGCGTATTTGATTTTCGCGCTCCGACGTTGAGTTCATCGAACATGATTTCTTTCATGGCTGCCTCCTGGCTCGCTCCTCCGTTCACCAGGGCCTGAATGCTCTCCGCATTTCTCCGACGAAACCGATCAATCGATTCATTGGATACCCTCTTCCAGTTATCGAACACGTATTCTTCAGCCGCGGTGTCTATCAGATTCGCCGCCTCTGCGTCGGCATCGCGCAAGGCCACGATGCCATCCTTTTTAGCCAGCGCTACCGCTTCGCCCATCTCGGTCCGGGTGAGCCCGGTGAACTTTCGCCGCAATGCACGTGAAGATGCTCGGCCGGCCTTCGCCTCAAAGAACGTGACGACCTGGAAACGACCGTCCTTCCAATAACCGATCAGACCATCCGTCAACATGTTGCCCTCGGCGTCGAGTACGGCATGGCCGGGGATGTACTCCAGCTTGATATTGCCTTTCCCAGCCTGCTCCACCACGTCGGATGGCACGTACTCGTGCAATGCTGCGGGATCTTCCGTCAATGCCAGATTCTGGAGTTCTTCGTGCAACTGCCCCTTGATTTGAGATTCGTCGGCGCCCTTGGCCAGGATTCGCTCCCAGGCCTCGTCGCTGAGCGATCCGAGTTTCGGGTGCAGTTTCCTGAGTTCTCCGACTTTTTCCAGGAGTGCGGCGCGTTCGGCCGTGCGTCCCGCTCGCAATGCAGCTTCCATGCTCGATGCGTCTCTCGCAACCTCGAACAGTTCCTGCGCGTCCCCCGCCTCGGCCGCCAGCATCGCCCGCTTCTCCAGGCCGCCTAGCGATTCTTCGATCAGCGCGCCACCGTATCCGCCAAACTCATTTGAAGCCAGCACATCGGCGTACTTCTCCCGAAGCAGCATACAGGGCGAAGCGCAGACCCAGAGTTGCCCGCTCTTGGTAATTTTGACGCGACCGGCAGCGGCGGTTCCTATGGTTTCAAGTTCCTCCTCTGCAATCTCTCTGCGCACAGCGCCGCTCTTGGAAAAGAGCGCTTCCACCTCCTTGTCTGATAGCCCGAAGGCCTGCTTTAGAGCTCCGCCTTCGTTCATCCCGCTCTCGAGGTGGTGGATGATATTCTCCGCAGCCGCTGCCGCCTCTTCGCCTTCGCCCGCGGCCTGCCGGATGGCATTTTTGGCGTCCTCGGTAAGCGCTTCCCCCGCCTGAACCGCGCGAACCTCCGGCAGGACGCCTTTGTAGATGCGCTGCGCCATCAGCAAGCGCGCTGCCTGGGCGCCGCCCTTGGCTACCTCGAAGGCTCCCATTCCGACATCGGCAATCGCAAAGAGGATGTCAAGAGCAACCCAGAAGAAGGAAGGCTCTCCGGCACTGATGGCGCGGGCCCTATCAGGGTCGGTGTGGGCGGCCACCATTTCGAACTTATACTTGCGATAGCTTTCGTATGCCTGGTAAGTGCTGATCGCAGCGGTACCAACGAGGCTAAGCCCGAATGTGACCGGCGCGAGAATAGCTCCAGCGAAACCGAGCACGCCGAGTGCAATGTTCTTCCAGGAAAATCCTGAGTGCTCGTCAGCCACTTTCTCTTCGATCCATCGCGCCTGAATACTGAACTCGCCCACCCCCTCCTCGGCGGAAACCCACTTGACCAGTCGATCAAGCGCCCAGACATCGCCCTCCCCGCCCGGTTCAAGGCCGCGGCGGGTTGTCTCGATGTCATCCAGTTGTTGGGCGATTCTCGTAGCAATCAGTTCCGCAGTCTGTGGGGAGGGGCCGCTTGCGATCAGTCGAAGTCCAGCTTTGGAACTGTCGAGATCGCCGAAATCGCCCAGAATAGGAAACCGCTGAATGAAAAACGCGTAGAGCCTGTTGTAGTTATCCGAGAGCCTCTTGCGTTCGTCCGAAATAAGAGATCGCTGCGTGTCCTCCGCATAGTCGTCCTCCGCATACGCATCGGGATCCTCATCGTTCTGGAAGCGGTCTGAAAGGTGATCGATCTCCTCCCGGCGTGTGAGCAACATTTGGGCGGCGGCCGCAAGGTTAACGCTTGCTCCTTCAGATGCCATTTCGGGCATCGTGGCGCCACCGCCATAAATCTCCTCGGCCATCGCGCCCGGGATGGAGACCACGCCATAGCGGATCATTTCCGTGTGAAGGCGGAGCGCGCTGTCATCGAGCGTGTGGTAGGCCTTGGCGCGAAGTTCCTCTTCGAGAGGGTCGCAGAATTCCTCTTGTTCTTTCGCGATATCCTTGAGGACATCGGAGTAAATCAGATAGATCTTTTTGCGCTTCGCAGCCCAGCTAGGTCCTTTCTCCTGATCACGCCAGTCCGAGCCGAGTTGGGACGCAAGGTCGTTGGCGCGGAACGTTCCATATTGCGCGATCAGATGGCGCACGAACGCCCCCAAATACTCTTCATCGGCCGTTAAGAAAAGGGGAGAAACTTCTTCCAACATCGGACTGGCTCCGAACCGTAGCACATCGGCGTTAGCCGGAAAGACCGGAGCGGGCGGCGGCTGATACTTGGGCTCGGGCTCCGCAGGTTCAGTCTGGGCGGGAGCAGGCTGGCGCAGAATGCGATCGGAGTGATTCTGGCGTACGTGAGCCAGTTCGTGCGCCAGCAACCGCCTGCCCGATTGTGTTCCCGGAGCCCAGGCTCCTTCTGCGAACACAATATGGTTCTCAGCAGTGAATGCCAAAGCGTCCAAATCGGCGGCCATCCTCGATGCCTCGCGACCGGTGTGGACCCGTACGCCTCCAAGGCCGATGCCCAGTGGAGCCTCGAACTGCTTGCGCAGATCACTCCCGAGTGGAGTCCCTCCGCCGGATGGCGCGATTCCATTCCCAGGCGGCTCACCGCTTGAAGATGCGCCTTTCCGATGAATCTCCCCCGCGCATTTAGAGCATGTTTTACCTTCAAGCGCGCACGGGCAGGGCGGTCCGCCAGTGAGTTGCTCTGCCACGAGATCGGCTTCCCGTTCCAGAGGGTCTGTAGGCGGTACAACAGTGCGAGCCTTCCGCATAACGCTGTTCAGGGCGCCTCGCATGAAGATCGGCTGCCACCCCAGGTCCTTAACCCGATTGCGAGACTCTCACACCCGATCATCTATCCCAGGCCCGCCACCTGAACATCCGCCGCTCTTTGATGATGTCCGCTCCAGGAACAGTGGCATTCCTGCTGGCGCACCGGAGGCATCCACGGCAAATTCGGTTCCCTCTCCGGCGATCAGCGGACCTTGGACCGATTTGCCTTTCTTCTCCTCGGATTTGGGGGCGAGCGCTTGCACCTAACGGCCTCCAGCATCGTGCGGCGCCGAAAGGCGTCCATCGCGCGGAGACATTCTATCAGAGTTGAATTCACCGCCCTGTTCTGGCCGCGACATTCTGGGCGCGACGGCAAGCGGCGGAAGTCCTGCACAACATCTCGCTCGCGCTCACGCCGGGACTGTCGCCGTCCTGCTTGGGCCCCAGCGGGTGGGGAACCAGAATGGTCCGAATCACCGCCCAGAGCCGGGCTCGACCCCGAGGATTGATGCGATCCCCGCCATGGGACAATTCAACCCACCCTGGGAGCTTCTCTATCAGTGGAGGCGGAGTGGCTGGAAGCTTTCGCGGACATGGGTCTCGGTCTGTGGCACGATCTCGCATGGAATGCAGTAGTTCTTTGAACCTAGTTTGACTCCTCGCCATGCCGCTCGCTGACGCTCGCGACTCCGACTGGGGCGGCGGCCGCCTGGCGAAGCCACGCGGTCAATGACTTAGACTAAGATCAATGCCTGCCCCGCGCGTGGAGTTCCGCGCCGTTTCCAAGACCTATCAAAACGGCGGGCAAGCAGCTGAAGTCCTGCACGATATTTCGCTCGAAGCCCATGCTGGAACTGTGACGGCGCTTCTCGGCCGCAGCGGTTGCGGCAAGACCACGCTGCTGAATCTGGCGGGCGCGATGGATTTCCCTACGTCGGGCGAGGTTTTGATCGGCGGCCGCGCCACCGGCTCGCTCAACGACGCTGAGTTGACGGCGTTGCGCCGTACGCGCGTCGGCTTCGTCTTCCAATCGTTTCAACTGCTGCCGACGCTTACCGTGTTGGAAAATGTCGGGCTTCCGCTGTTGCTGGCGCGGGCGCCGAAATCGGCGGAGATGGCGAGAGAGCGGTTGCGTTGGGTGGATCTTGAAGAGAAAGCCGCGAGCTTTCCCTATCAGCTTTCGGGCGGACAGATGCAGCGCGTGGCCATCGCCCGCGCCCTTGTACACGCACCTGAGATCGTCATCGCCGATGAGCCCACGGGCAATCTGGACACCGCGAGCGGAGCGCAGATTCTGGCGCTGCTGCGCCGCTCGGCGGACGAATTCGGCGCGGCGGTATTGATGGCCACGCACAGCGCGGAAGCGGCTGCCATTGCTGATGTGCGGGTGAAACTGCGCGACGGGCGTACGGTCGAATGAAGCTGTTTCGCACGCTGATCCTGCGGCCGCTATTGCGCGATCCTTTGCGTACGGCGCTAACGACGCTTGCGGTGGCGCTCGGCATCGCGGTGGTAGTGGCGATCGATCTGGCGGGCGAGGCGGCCACGGGATCGTTCCGTTCGTCGCTCGAGACGCTCGCGGGGAAGGCGGACCTTGCGATCTCGGCAAATGGGGGCCTCGACGAGCGCTGGATCGGGCGCCTTGCATCGTTGCCTATCGACGCCAAATTCGCTCCGCTAGTGGAGGCGCAAATCGAGATCGCCGGCGTGGGTTCGTTACCCCTCTACGGACTCGATTTCGTCGCGGAGGCTAAATTCGAGAGCGCGAACAATGGCGCCCGGGCATCGAGCGATGCAGTGATTTCGAAGCCGCTGGCAGCGCGACTGGGCTCAGGGCGCAGGCAGGAGTTCACCGCGTTGATTGCTGGCCACAAGCGCCAACTGCGGGTGGCGCGAGTAGTCGAATCGCCTACGGAATTCGTGGCGATCGACATCGCCGATGCGCAACAGCTACTTAGGCGCTTCGGGCGGCTCGACCGCATCGATGTGACCGTTGCGCCGACGGAGGATTTCGCTCGGGCCGAAGCGGCCATCCGCGCGATTCTGCCGGCGGGTTATTTCATGCAGAAGCCTGGCGCACGCGGCGAAGAGAATCAACGCATGCTGCGCGCCTTCCGCTGGAACTTGCGCGTGCTGAGCTACATCTCGCTCGTGGTGGGCGCGTTTCTCATCTACAACACAATTTCGATCAGCGTGGTGCGGCGGCGCGCAGAGATCGGTATCTTGCGGGCACTTGGCGCGAGCCACCGCACGATCTTCAGCGTGTTCCTCATCGAAGCGCTCTGCTTCGGTGTGGTTGGCGGGGCCGCGGGCGTGGCGCTAGGGCGGCTGCTGGCAGGGGCGATCGTCAACGTGATCGCCGCTACGGTAAATGCGCTCTTCACTACCAGCCAGCCAGGCGCGATCGAACTCACCGCGAGGGAAGCTGCGCTCGGCATAGCCGCCGGGGCCATCGCGGCGTTGGTGTCCGCGTTCGCTCCGGCGCGGGAAGCCACGCGCGTCTCTCCAACCGAAGCGATGAGCCGCGGTTTGCATGAGCACTCCACGCGGTTGCGATGGCGGCGCGGGCTGGCTTGGGCCGCGGGAGTGGGCGCACTTGCGGTTGCTGCGTCACAGGCCCCGCCGTGGGACCATTTTCCGGCCGGTGGATACGCCGCGGCGTTCCTGGCCATTGGCGCTGTAGCATTGGCTACTCCCGGACTAGTGCTGGCGGCCAACCGCGCATCCCGCGGACTGTTTCACCACAAGATCGAAGCGATGCTCGCCTCTCGTAGCTTGACCGGATCGCTTTCGCGAACCTCGGTTGTGGTAGCCGCGTTAGCCACGGCGATCGCCATGATGGCGAGCGTGGGCATCATGGTTGGAAGCTTTCGAGAGACGGTTGCGCTTTGGCTCGATACACAATTGCGCGCCGATATCTACGTGCGTCCCGACGCGCCCGCGGCCGCGGGACTTTATCCGCCACTGCCGTCAGTCATCCCCGAGATTCTTGCGGCGACACCTGGCGTTGCTGCGGTCGACCTCTTTCACGGCATTGAACTGCGCTTCCGCGGCGAGCGGACCGCGCTCGGAGCGGGCAATCTCGAGATTGTACGGCGCTATGGCCGCCTGCGTTTCTTGCGCGGTGAAGACCGGGACGCTATTCTCCGCTCTCTACCGAACCGCGACCGTGCTGTGGTCAGCGAGCCTTTTGCCAATAGGTTTGGGGTGCATGCGGGCGACAAAATCGAATTGCCTCTTGGCGCGGGGAACGTCGCGCTCACCATCGCGGGCGTCTACTACGATTATTCGAGCAGCCAGGGGATAGTGATAGTCGATAACTCGACGCTGCTGAAATATCTGCCGGAGCAGCCGGCCACTAACGTAGCGGTTTACGTCACGCGGGGCGGGCGCGCCGACGACGTTCTGCATGAGATTCGCTTGCGCACAGAGGGGCTCGGCGTCATGATCGCGCCCAATGCCGAACTGCGCCGCGTATCGCTCGAAATCTTCGACCGCACATTTGCCATTACATGGGCTCTCGAAGCGGTCGCCATCGCGGTGGCGATGCTGGGCGCGGCAAACGCGCTACTGGCTGTAGTGCTCGACCGGCGGCGCGAACTGGGAATGTTGCGTTATCTGGGGGCATCGGCGCGGCAGGTGCGGGGGATGATTCTGAGCGAGGCGGCTCTGCTCGGGATATTGGCCTCGGCCGCCGGTGTGGCGTTGGGCTTCGCGCTTTCGCTGCTGTTGATTTTTGTGGTGAACAAGCAGAGCTTCGGCTGGACCATTCAATTTCACCCGCCTAACTTACTCCTGGGCGGCGCGCTGGCGCTGGTGTGGGGAGTAACGGTGTTGGCCGGACTTTATCCAGCGAGGGTGGCGGCGCGGATGAATCCGCTCGATGCCATTCGGGAGGAGTAAGTGTCAGTGAGTTGACACAAACGCGGGGTCGATCGCCTTCTCGAGAGCGAGCTTGAAGCTGCTCCATGAGCATCCGGGGGTTCCCGACGCGGCCTTGCAACCTGGGATGACTACTTCCTGGCTAGCTGGCGGTGAAGCCTTGGTGAGCCGATCGGCGTTGCGCATTTGATCCAGACTTTGCGCGATGTATTGCACCGTCACGCTATCCCCTTCGGCGTCGCCGTGCCAAAGCGAGAAGATCAACGCACCTCCGGGTGGAGTGTCGTCCGGCTGATAGCCGGGCAGACGCCAGGATAGGCCGAGCATCCCGGAGAGATTCGATAGGTTGGTGTCGTGACCCGCCAGCACCAGCAGTGCATCGCCTGGGTGTCCGAGAGCTCCCTCGACGGGCTTTCCTGCGGCCGCCTGCGTCATCGAACGCAGCACGTGATCCAACAGGTTCGAGCCGCGGGCGCGCGCCAGGTAAGGAGTGCGGCGCATGAGGTCCGCATAAACGGCGTGAAGCGATAGAACCTCCAACAGGTTCTCACGAGTCAGGCGACCCCAGCCGAGTTCATTTCCCTTAAAGCCGTTGGCGTATTCGAGCAGCAGGTCCTCGCTCAACGTGGAACCCGCGCTGAAAGGTCCAACCATTTCCACGGCCTTGCTGGAAAGCGATACGCCGATCTGAAAAGGCGGCTCCAAGAGCGCGCTCGCGGCGCTTCGGCCGTCCGTCAGGATGAACTGCAACGCGTCGATCGCGGCGCGATGTTCGGCAAGGAGCTTCTGGGGATCGGGACCCATGCGATCGCGAACCGCGCTGAGTGAGATTTGCGGATCGGGCGTTCCGGCGCCCGAGAAAAGCTGGTCCTTCCGGTCGCCCGGTTGCGAATCAACTAAGAGTCCACAGCCGGGCATCAGAGACTCAGCGAGGGCGCGGCCGGTTTCGAGAGTACGTTGGCTGGCGTCCGCGACGATGTGGACGCGCCCAGCGTCATGGCACCCATGGGCATCGATCAGGTGCTCTGCCGACAGCCATTCACGGTAGTAGGCTCCCATCAGGCCGATCAGAGCGGCGCCGTGCGGGGTTAGCTCGCCGGGCGCGACGCCCCATTCCGGCCATGGCTGGGCGGAGTATCGATTGAGCCGCGCTTTCTCCCATGTAGGCGAGCGGACGCCATGGCGGCTCACGATCACGACATACTTCAGCCGCGGCGCGGCGAGCAATGGCGAGATCGCCAACCATGCGAAAGCAATAGCCGCCAAAAGGCGGTTACTTCTCACGATTAAGGTTATACCGGAAACCGGCCGCATAGTCGGACTTATAGAATTCGCGTTGATTAACAAAGATCGGGCTGCCGGTGTAGTAACCGAACACTTCGTTCGTGAGGTTCAAACCGTAGACCACGAGGGAGAGTCCGTGGCTGAGCCGGACGCTCGCCTGCGCATCAAGTTGCAGGTGAGGTAAGGTCCAGACGTCGCCGCTCGGTCCCGCTGGACCCAAACCACTCACATCCGAAGATTTCTGGTACTCATATTGATAAATGGACGGGCCGTTGTAAGAAAGGCCGATGCGCACCGAAAAGCGGCCGCGGTCGAAGGTGGGGCTGATATTCCAGGTGTTGGGAGACTGCCGCTGCAATTGTGGACTATCGGTACGGCCGGGAATATGGAAGACCTTGGAGCCCGTCCAGCTGTAGTTGGCCAGCATTCCCAGGCCGCCAAGCATGCCGGGCAAAAACGAAAGACGCTGTTGGTAGGAGACTTCGAAGCCGTACAACTCCGCGTTGCTTACATTGAGCCACTGAGAAACCAGGTCGCCCTGATAGGGACCGCTGGCTGCATTGTAAGAAGTACTGATCAGCGTGCCCGAGAGTTGCTTGGCAAAGAAGCCGGCCTGTAAGATTCCTGCCGGGTTGAGGTAACGCTCGTAAAGAAGATCGTAGTTGTTGGCGTGTTCGGGCTTCAGCGCGGGATTGCCAAGGGCGACGGTAGCAGGATTAGTGGAATCGTCCTCGGTGACGTATGGGACTAACTGATACACATCAGGACGCGCAACTCCACGGGCATAAACCAGGCGCAAACCGGATGAGTTATCCAGAGCATACCTGAGCGAAAGGCTAGGCAATACGTCGACATAAGAAGGGTTGTTGTAGACAGGAACCGGTGTTCCGCAGCCCGTTGCGGTGGGACAATTCTTACTGCCGGCGGGATACAGGATCACGTTGTAGCCGAGGGTGTTCATCTGAGTACCTTCGATGCGGACGCCGGCCACCACATGCAGCTTGCCGAAATCCATAGTGTTCATCAGGTAACCGGCAGAGATCCGCTCGATAGTATTGAAGATGTTGGGATAACCGGCCGCGGCGGTTTTGTAGCCGTCCAGGAAGCTCGACAAATTGGCGAGCGTATAGGTTTGAAGCTGATTGAAATCGGACACGGGCCCGTAGTGCCCTCCGAAGTAATCGCCGCTTTGATAGTTATTGCTGCTGAACGTGCTTAAAAACTGGGTCATCGGATAGCTAGCGGCTTTCCAGCCGTCGTAGACGTCTTCGGTGGAGTTCTGATATTTGTGTCCGTTGCGGATCTTGCCGCCGAATTCGAAGACTCCGTAGTGCGAGCCAAGGTGGTAAAGAGTGGCGTACGAACCGGAGGCCGTGAGGTTCAATTGAGCGCTTCGTCCGGAGGAGATGGTGATGTCCTTGAAGCCCCAATTGGTCGCCACTTGAAGGGGGGAATTGGGGCCGTCGCAATTGTTGCCGAAGTGCATTACCGTGGGGCTTGTCTGCGCATTGGGATCGTAGCCGCAGGTCAATGATGAGCCGATCCAGGAGAAGTCGGCCTTGGGGTTGCCGGCGGAATCGAGCTCATAGGAGTTCGACGCCGAAACCTCCCAAGTGAATCTCGATGGACCGAATTGCTTTCGGCCTCCAAGAGTGTAACTGCTGATGGAGGCTTCCGGACGCTTGCTGGAAGTATAGAATTTGGGAGCGCCGGTCGAAACCGGCTGGTAATACCATTTGTCGCCGTAATCCTGGAGATTCGAGTAGAGACCTTTAAGATAGATGCTGCTAGTGTCGCTGAATTTGTAATCGGCCGTGCCGGCGAAGCCCCAGCGATTGCGATAGTAACGATATTCGCGGATGGTGTTGTTATCGTAGATCGGTTGCGCGAAAGTGGACGCGGGATCGATGGCGGGCTGCCAGTTATCGATGCCGCGGCCGTTGTAATCGAACGATCCGCCAAAGAGAACTCCCAGCTTGTGAGTCTTTCCAAACCGATGGCCGATCGTCCCGCCTTCCTCGGTATTGGCGCGGCCGCCCAGGATGCTGTTGTAACCGCCGAGACCTTGGAGGGTAATGGTGGGGAACTCGCCGGCTGTCTTGGTCTTCATGTTGACCGAGCCCCCGATGCCATCGGCATCCATATTCGGCGCCAAAGTCTTATTGACTTCGACGGATTCCACCAAATCGGCAGGCATTACGTCGAGACGTACCTGGCGGACAGTGGGCTCGGGCGAAGGAACGGTGATGCCATCGATGGTGACATTGGTCAGCCGCGGCTCCGTGCCGCGGACCATCACGTAGACGCCTTCGCCTTCGATGCGTTCCAGGGTGATTGAAGGAAGCCTGCCGAGAGCGTCGGCCACGTTGGCATTAGGTAACGAGGTAATCACCTCCGCGGGCAATACCTGGAGGAGATTGTCGGCCATGCGCGTGCGGTTGATCGCCTCGGCCTCTCCGTGCGGCCGCTCGGCGGTGACGATGACCTGTTCGTTCGCGGAACTGACGGTCAGCTTCGCGTCAACGCGCGAGGTCTCCCCGGCTTTGACAGTAGCCGGGATCTCCAGATTGGTGAAGCCGACATAAGAGACCGTGACTCTGTAGTCTCCTGGAGGAAGGTCGGGAATGAGGAAATCGCCTTGAGAGTCGGAGGAGATCTTCTCGTTACGGGATGCCAAACCAATTTGGGCCCCTTGCAATACCGCTCCGGAGCTATCGGTTACTTTTCCAGCGATCACGCCTTTGGCATCGGCCGCCGCGGATGAAGCATAGCCCGGACCCAGGGCTACGGCCAAGTGGCATACAGCTATCCATGCAAGAACTTTGAGCCTGCGCATAATAGGCCTCCTGTTTTCCTTTCGGAATGGGTAAACCGAATTAGAGCAGGCGAGTCTGAGGAGAATCTAAGGAACCGGCGGGGGTGGGTGAATTTCAAAGAATCGTCATCAGATATTAACATGCAGAAGTCAAGATCAAGGTATTCGCATACTGGTTGCAGAAGATAGGCCGAATACCGCCGATCTGGTGCGCAGAGCGCTCGAGACCGAGGGTCATTCCGTCATGCTTGCTTATGACGGACAGCGGGCTCTGAAGCTCGGATTAGCCGCCGACCTCGACGTTATTCTGCTGGACGTCATGCTTCCGCGCATGGATGGGTTAAGCGTCCTCAGGCGTTTGCGGGAGGCGCGTCTTCACACGCCCGTGATCATCGTTTCGGCGCGCGACGCGGGCCCCGATATTGTATACGGACTGGATTGCGGCGCGGACGACTACCTGACCAAGCCCTTCGAATTGAATATCCTTCTTGCGCGCGTCAGAGCCGTTGCCCGGAGGGTCCCCGCGGCGCAGCCGGCGGAACTGACGTTCAGGGATTTGAAACTCCATCCGGGCTCCTACCAGATGCAGCGCGGCGAACGGACGGTGTCTTTGACACGTACCGAGTTTGCTCTCCTCGAAACGCTAATCCGGCGCGCCGGCATGGTGGTGCCAAGGGAAGTGCTGATCGAAGAGGGTTGGGGCAACGAATCGGAAGTCAGCGACGCGAACCTTTACTTCTTCGTGCGCTCCTTGCGGGCGAAGATCACGCAGCCGGGAGAGACGGAACTTCTGCATACGATACGCGGAGTGGGATATTCCATTCGGAGCGAAGACTGTTGATCGCTTATCGTTCCATATCGCTACGGCTCACTATTTGGTTTTCCGCCGTATTCTTCGCTGGGCTGGTTCTGTTTGGCGCCGTGATGTGGCTCGATTTGAAAGATACTCTGACGTCCGGGCGATCGCGGACGCTGGAGAGGCGGACGAATCGGTTGGGCGACTTATTGCGCGAGACGCAGGCCGATCCACCAAGCCTGCGCGCGCGAAAACTTCAGGCATTCGCCGACGCGACCGGAAACGGCCTGATCGAGGTTTTCGACGCGAACGGGACGCGCGCTCTTCCCTCCCCGACCGCGGCGCAGGCTTTCCCCTGGCCGCACATCACTCCGATGAAGATCGACCGGTTCAGCGAGGTCAAGTTCCAGGGACAGACCTATCGCATCCTCGCTCACCCGTTCTCCCTGGATTCGCAAAGCTTAGTGCTGTACGCCGCGGCGCCATTGGAAAACAACCGTCTGGTGCTGGGCGCCTTTTCCGTAGGGTTGCTGTGGGCCATACCGGCTTTGCTAGCGATCTCCGCACTGGGCGGGTACGCACTCAGCCGCCGCGCGCTCAGGCCGGTGGACCAGATTGTCGCCGCTACGCGCTCGATCAGCGTTACGAATCTCTCCGCAAGACTGCCGGTGCCTGAGACGCGGGACGAGTTGCAGCGGCTTTCTGAAACGCAGAACGAAATGCTCGCGCGGCTAGAATCGGCGGTGAAGGAAATCAAACGATTCACGGACGACGCTTCGCATGAGCTTCGCAGCCCGGTGTCGTTCGTCCGAACCACTGCGGAGCTGGCGCTGCGAAACAGGCAAATCGATGCGGCCAGCCGGCGCGCTTTCGAAGAGATTGTCGTGGAATGCGGAAAGGCCAGCCGCCTGCTGAAGGATATGCTGACCCTGGCGCGCGCCGAATCCGGCAATCCGCGTCTTGCCTTCGAAGCGATCGATCTAGCCGAAGTGGTGAAGGCCGTCTGCCAAAAAGGCCGTCCGGCCGCGAAGGAGAATGGACACACCCTCGCGTACTGTTTCGAGGACGGCCCCGAAGACGAACGCCCGGCCATGGTGTGGGGCGATTACTCCAGTCTCCAGCAGTTGCTTTGGATCCTTCTGGACAACGCCATGAAGTATACGGCGGCGCCCGGAACGATCAAGGTGACGCTGGGTGTTGCAAGGGCGAATGCCACGGTGACGGTGGAGGACAACGGAATCGGCATACCGGAGGCGGATCTGCCGCACATCTTTGAGCGATTCTATCGCGCAGATCCATCCAGGGGCCAGGTGGAGGGCTTCGGCTTGGGCCTCTCCATCGCCATGTGGATGGCCGGCGTTCATGGGGCTGCTCTTTCGGTTGACAGCAGAGAGAACGAGGGATCCGTTTTCAAGATCGTGTTTCCGTTGCTTGCAGTGGACCATCCTCGATCGAGGGTTTCTCCGGCGGCGGAGTTGTTGACGAGCGCCGGCTAAGTGCCTCGTTTCATGAACATGACACCGGCGGCAAAACCGCCGACGGTACCGCGTTCCCACCTAAACGACTTATGCCACTGTAATCTAAGAACAGCCCATGATGAGGAGCGCCGCTGTCTCCATCGCCGGAGCCGCCGCTATCGCTGGCGCGGCCTGGGCCGTCCGCGGACGGTCTTCCGCCATGTTCGCGCCTTCTATCTGGCGCGGCCCTCGCGACTGCCGCGCGCTGGCGCTTACCTTTGACGACGGTCCTAGCGAAAGCACGCCCGCGCTTCTGGAAGCGCTGGCGCGCCACAAGGTGTGCGCCACGTTTTTCCAATGCGGCGCGAACGTGGAGCGAGTGCCGCACATCGCCCGGGTTGCGCGCGAAGCGGGGCATGAAATCGGCAATCATTCGTACTCGCATCCCATGTTCTGCTTCCGTTCACTCGGGTACATGCGGCGCGAACTCGAGCGTGGGCAACGCGCCATCGAAGCAAACACGGGCGCGCGTCCTACGCTCTTTCGCGCGCCGTACGGTGTCCGGTGGCCGGGGCTGGGCTCCGCCCAGGGGCGCTTGGGACTGACCGGCGTAATGTGGACCGTAATCGGCTATGATTGGAATCTGGCGGTGGAAGGGATTGTCCGCCGGATATCCGGAAGCGTTTCGAATGGAGCGATCATCTGCCTTCACGACGGCCGCGAGCTGCGCGCTAATCCGGACATCCGGAACACCATTCGCGCCGTGGAGCAATTGATTCCGATGTTGCTCGACCGAGGGTATAGATTCGAAACGGTAAGCCGGCTATGTCAGAAGACCTGATTCAACGCGTTCTCAAAGCGATCGCAACCTCCAAACGCATTCCCCTCGAAACCGTCACCATCGACAGCGAGTTTCAGCAACTAGAGATCGATTCCATGGACGCCGTCGAGATCCTCTTCGCCCTCGAGAACGAATTCGAAATCAATATTCCCGACGATGAAGTGCGCAACGTCCGCAACGTGCGACAGATGTGCGAAGGCGTCGAGAGATTAGTGGCCGCGAAGGCCGCGAGCACGGCTGGCCAGTAGCCAATGCGCCGGGTCGCCATCACTGGAATGGGCGCGATTTGCGCCTTGGGCCGCAACGTCGCGGAAGCGACCGAATCGCTTCGGCAGGGCCGTAGTTGTATCGCGCCGGTGGAATCCTGCGACATGTCATTAGTGCGCTTTCAAAACGGCGCGGAAGTTCGCGGGTATTCGCATCAGCCCTACTTTGACGACCGCCGGGCCGATTTCATCGACCGTTTCGCGCAGTTCGCCGTCATCGCCGCGCGTGAGGCGGTTGCCGATGCAGGGGTGGAATGGACGCCCGAGTTGCGCGAGACCACCGCCATTGTAACCGGCTCCTGCGTGGGCGGGCAGAGCACGGAGGACATCGGATTCCAGGAAGTCTACAAGTTTGGCCACAACCGCGTGCATCCGTTGACAATTCCCAAGACCATGGCGAACGCTGGGGCTAGCCATATCTCGATGGAGTTCGGTATTACCGGACCCAGCTTTACCATTTCGACGGCGTGCGCCTCGGCCGGCCACGCCATCGGCCAAGCGATGCAAATGGTGCGTACGGGCCAGACAGATCTCGCGTTGACCGGCGGTAGCGAGGCGCCGTTCAGTTTCGGCATCCTGAAAGCCTGGGAGGCGATGCGCGTGGTTTCGCCCGAGACCTGCCGGCCGTTTTCGAAGGACCGGCGGGGGATGATTCTGGGCGAGGGCGCGGCGATGCTGGTTATCGAACCGCTTGACGCAGCGTTGGCGCGTGGAGCGCGAGTACACGCCGAAATCGTAGGTTTCGGCATGTCCGCCGACGCTTCCCACATCACGCAGCCTTCTTCGGAGGGCGCAGCGCGCGCGATGCGGGCGGCTTTGCGCGACGCCAAACTGGCGCGGGAAGAGATCGGCTATATTAACGCGCACGGCACAGGCACGTTAGCCAACGATATCGCGGAGACCGCTGCTATCCGGGCTGTATTCGGCGCTCACGCGGACCGGCTGCCGGTGAGCTCGACGAAATCGATGCATGGGCACGCGCTGGGGGCGGCGGCGGCGATCGAGTGCATGGCCGCGGCGCTCGCTCTGCGCGACGGCGTGCTGCCGCCTACCGCGAACTTCAACGAGCCCGATCCGCAATGCGACCTCGATGTGATACCGAACGAATCGCGAAAGGCGCAGGTGGAGTATGCGCTCTCGAATTCGTTTGCGTTTGGCGGGTTGAACGCCGTGCTGGTGTTGCGCAAGTAGGGGAGCGGACCGTGCTACAACAGGTCCATGGCGCTATCCGCGAGAAATCAACTTCCTGGGACGATCGAGGAGATTCAGATCGGCGACATCATGGCCCATGTGGTGGTCAAGGTTGGCGACAACCTAATTGAAAGCGTGATCACGCGCAACAGCGCCGAGGAACTCGGACTAAAGAAGGGCGATGCGGTAAGGGTGGTAGTGAAGTCCACCGAAGTGATGATTCAGAAGGATTGAGGCGCATTCGCCGCGCGGACCAGCCCGTCCTACTTCTGCGCTAACACCTGGTCCAGTTTTTGCAATTCGGTTCGTACCGCAGCGGCATCGCTCGCGCCAGGGAACTGCGTCAAATAGTCGCGCAGATGCGTTACGGCGCCTGTGTAGTCCTGCTTTTGCGCCAGAATCAAACCATATAAATGCGCAATCTGCGGATACTGATGGCGCGAATCCAGGCGGTCAGCTTCCTTCACGCTCTTCTCGGCCGCATCGGTTTCCCGCAGATTGTAATGCGCGGCAGCGTTGAACAAGAAGGCCTGTGGGTAATCGAAGGCATCGAGCTTAATAGCGGTTGCCGTGAGATCGGAAACCTCCTGCCACTTCTTCTGCTCTACCGCAATTCTGGAGAGCTCCATGTACGGAACGGGGAATTTGGCGTCGGACTGAATCGCCATGCGGAACGAACCGCGGGCCATGTCGAAATCCTCCGCGCCTGCCTGCATTTTGCCCAGCTCGCACCACGCCGCGGCGAACTTCTGATCGATCTGCACGGCCTTTTCGAACTCCGTGCGCGCCTCGGCATACTTGCTTTTCTTCATGTATTCGAGGCCCTTTTCGAAGGCCTTGCGCGCATCCTTGGGAGCTTGCAGCGTGGTAATGCTGATCGTGCTGCCTTCGCCGGCAGTTTCGCGATGCAGCAGAAGGGTTCCCACGTCGGGATCGTCCATGGCTCGTCGTCCCGCCAGGATGATGGATTGCGAACGGTAACCGCCCAGACGTCCGCGCAACTCGCAGTTGCTAAGCAACCGCTCCTGCGAGCTTTGCCCCATGTTGGCGCCGCTGGTTATTCCGGAATGACCGCCTGACGTTCCGGACATACCGTTCATGCCGCCCCCGCCAACACCGTCAGTGGCGTCCTGAAACACGCCCTGCTCGTTGCCGAGTTGAATCCCGAAATTGCCCTTGGTATCGGTGTATCCCTCAGTGTGCGTGACGCCATTGCAAACTCGCTCGATGGTCACCGGACCTGGCAGCGGCGATCCATCATCCACGGCTACATGCCCGCTTAGGAATACGGGCGACGTGATGGTAGGCGACGTGTTGTTGGAGGGCGTGCCGGTGGTGGGATTAGTTGGATTCGTAGTGGGAGTGCGCGTGCCGGTGGTTCCGGTTGTAGTTCCTGCGCCGGCGCCCGTTCCTACCGAGCCCGCGCCGCCTGGTTTCTGCGCGTATGCTGGAAAAATCAGTAGCCCGGCAGCAACCACCCCAGTTGCCAATCGGGCAAAATCTCGAGGAGTCATGTAGTCTCCGATACTGATCGTAATTATGTCACACAGCGGTAGCCGGAAGATGTTAAAGGCGATACCTGGGTAGCCTGATGCAGCGTGACGGCGGCACGCTACAATTGGGGGGCGCAATGATTCGATTCAGGTTATGGATGGGGTTTGCCGCTGGCTGCGCGGTAGCCTTGCTTGCCAGTTGCGCGAGCGAGCCGGTGGCGCAAAAGAAGCCTGAGCCGCCGCCCGAGCCGCTTACCGGCCAGACCGCGCTCTTTCGGATGTATCAGGTGGCGCGCTCGGCCTGGGCGCGCGACGTGATGGTGGAGAAGATGTCGAGCATGCGCGTCAACGGTGTACCCGACCCGCCACCGGGCAAGGCGAACGCCTGGGAAGCCGTCTTCAATTCGCCCAGCTTGGCCAGTTCCCGCTCGTACACCGATTCGATCGTCGAACAGCTTCCGGATCTGCACAAGGATGTCTTCGGGGGCCCAAAGCAGAGTCCGAGCGGTTCGCCGTTCCTGATCGCGGCGGTGAAGGTGGATAGCGATGCGGCATATCGCACCGCCGTGGCGAAGTTAAGCAAGGAAGCCGAGGCGCGCAACGCCGGTAAGCCGGTTTTGATCCTGCTGGAAATGGACCGCCGCTTTCCCGATCCAGCGTGGCGCATCGTGTGGGGCGAATCGGTCAGCACGGCGATAGTGTCCGTGCTTGTTGACGCCAACACAGGCGAGTATTTGAACACGCTGCACTAGCCTGGCGGCGCAATTGTTTGCGCGCCGAAGAAGCTAGCGCGCTTCGCGCTGGACCGGCCGGAGGCCCGTCCTACAGCCAGACCGGGTTGATCTCCCATTCCGAAGGTTCGCCCGAAATATACTGCACAATGCGCGGTTTGGCGGTGCGGTTCGGGCTGCTTCCATGCGGCAGTTCCTGCCGCCAGACGATCAGATCGCCGGCTAGCCCCGCTATCGGAACAGCGCCCAGAGACTCGAGATTCTGCCCTCGCGGATTGGTCTCGGGCGGCAGGCCGCGGAGCCAATCGTTCAACTTGCGGTGGAAGCCCGGCACGCAGCGGAAGGCGCCCTGATCTGCCGCGGTATCCGTTAAATACAGGATGCCCTGAAGGCCAAACGGAACCGGAGGCGCCAGGCTCACATCCCAATGAAGATGCGGTCCTGGGAATTTCCAACGCTCCGTTTCCGGCGGATTGAACCCGGCCTTATCCACGGTGATCCAGATATCGTTGCGCCCCCACAGTTGCGCGAACGCCTTGCGGATGTGGAGCGATTGCCGGTTCGCATTGAGCGCGGGGTGATGAATGAGGGGGAGCCAGATGGTGGCATCCTGCCGCCTTTTGTACCAGGTGGATGAGTCGCGCGGATCGCCGCGGATGGATTGCCAGACCGCCTCTTCGGCAGCGCGGCAGTTCCCAGGCGGCACGGCGTCGTGCAGAATTACGTAGCCGTGCTCGTCCCAAAACGCGAGATCTTGCGCGGTCAGGGCGTCGGCAGCTTGTTCGATCTCCGGATCGCTTGCATCCTGCCCGGTGAGCGCCGCGTTGAGCCGGGCCACGCGCGCAGGGTCGAGAGAGCCGCCGTTACGTTCCAGGATCCAGCGTTCCAGCTCGGCCAGGGAAGGAGAACTCTCATTCACGAACTGCATCGTCTCATGCAGCCCCAGTCCGAGGCCGCACAAGAGCGTCTTTTCGCGGACCCAGTTCCCGCCGCCAGCCGTTTTGCCATTCCGCGACTGCGCCATGCGGGCCCAGTAACGCTTCAAATAAAATACGCCGAGGGAGCCTGTGTCGGTGATCTCAGGAAGGGACATGAGCCGCCAGTATAATCGGTTCTTGGCGGGTTCATCCACCGCGGCCATTGTCGCCTTCCTCGATGAGATCGGCTTGCCCGTGCGCTTCGGTGACATATCCGAGGCAACCTTTCTTCCAGGAATCCGCATCGAACGCGGCCAACTGCTGGGGGATGAATCGCAGCTGCTTTACGCGGGCGATTTGCTGCACGAAGCCGGACGCCCGGCGCTTCTTCTCCCGGAGCGGCGTGCAGCGATCACGGGCGAGGTAGGAGATGACGGGGGTGCGAGATGGGGGCTGCAACATGGCCTATGCGGCGACACTGCATATCGGGCTTGAGCCGGCGATCATGTTCCACGGCGACGGCTATCGAGGCTTGTTGCGGGCGATTATGGAGAACTTCGCGGCGACCCCATTAAGTTAGGGCGCCGATCTTGGAGTGGCTGGGGTTGCGGCTAGCCCGCCCGGTGACGGGGCGCGAGGAGTGACGCCCTATCCGCACATGCTGAAGTGGTTGGTGGCATAAGCGTGTCACGCAAAATAGGGGGCCAAGTCCTAACCCTCCCGCTCCCAGATCTCCAGCTTCCGATAGCCCACCACCCCAGTAACTATTAGCGCCGCGGCGCTAAACTAATAGAGATCGATCACGCCGAACCGGCCGGCTATTGGGCCGGCGCCCAGCAGCGAAACCACTTGCGCGATGGAAAGCAGCGACCACAGGGTGCTGGTGACGCGACCCAATAATTCGTGCGGCGTCTCTTGTTGGATCAGCACCTGCGCGCACACCATTACGAAGGCCGCGAAAAAGCCCACTAACAACATTGCCGCCGTGGCAGGAACCAGACGCGGCCAAACCGCGCTGAGCAACACCGCCACTCCCATGCCGCTCAATCCGTACGCGACTAGGTGCTCATGCGAACTCCGCTTCATCAACTTGGGCACCAACTGCGCTCCGCCGATCATGCCGAATCCGATCAGCGAGTTCTCTACGCCGAACATGGTGGGGCCGCCGTGCAGCACGTCGCGGACGTAAATCGATAGCAGCGAGCCGAAGCAGCGAATGGCGAACATCCCCGCGGTCATGGAGAGAATCACCATGGTGAGCGCCTTGTGCGTGAAGATGAACTTCAAGCCTTCCTTCAGGGCCTGCATCACGGTGGAATCGGCCGCGTTCTCGCCGGGCGCGCGATGGATGGCGAGGGTTGACACCATGGATGCCGAAAACAGATAACCAAAGCAATCGATGCCGAAGCAGATATTAGCGCTGAAGAACTGAGTCAGAAGCCCCATGATCGCCGGTGCCACGATCTGGGCGCCCTGCTGCGCCTGGGACATCAACCCATTGGCAGCCACCAGCGCATTGGGAGGAGTAATCGCGCGGATGGCGACAATCTGCGCCGGCAGAAAGAAGCTCGAAACGCAACTGATGGCGAACAGCGTCCCATAAATCGCGAGCAGATTATGATCGAAAAATAGAATCATCACCAGCAAGCCGCGGGTCGTATCGCTCGCAATCATCGTCCACTTCACGTTCCACTTATCGACGTATACCCCCGCCACCGGGCCGATGATGGCGATGGGCGTGAAGTACGCTACCAGAATCATGCTCACTTGGAACGGCATACCGTGCAGGTCGAACGTGACGATGCTAAATACGGCGAAGACCGCCAGAAAATCGCCGAAGATGCTGACTAGCTGCGCGAGCCAAAGGCGGCGAACGGGCTTAATTCTTAATGTCTCTTTGAACGAAAGCTGCGCCGGCGCTTCTGTCATGCGTGGGCTAATTGCCCTCCGGTCGAGAATTTCAGCTCACTGGTCAAGTTCTCGGCGTCGACCGTAACTGTCTGGCCGTCGCGAACCTCTCCCTTCACCAGCAGACGCCCGAGCGGCGTTTCCACTTTCTTTTGAATCGCGCGCTTCAGCGGACGCGCGCCATAGTGCGGGTCGTACCCGGTTCGCACCAGGTTCGCGCGGGCTTCCTCGGTGAGTTGAAGCGAGATGTGACGGTCCGCCAGCCGCTCCCGCAACCGGCCGAGCTGGATCTCGACAATCTGCTTCAAGTGCTCCTCGGAAAGCGCGTGGAAGACGATAGTCTCATCAACGCGATTGAGAAACTCCGGCCGGAAGTGATGGCGCATCTCCTCGAGCACGGCGTCTTTCATGCGCTCGTAGGGCTCGCCATCGAATGCGCCACGGTAATCGAGGATCCGCTGGCTGCCAATGTTGGAGGTCATGATTACGATAGTGTTCTTGAAATCGACGGTGCGGCCTTGCCCATCAGTGAGGCGTCCGTCGTCGAGCACTTGCAGCATGACGTTGAAGACATCGTGGTGAGCTTTCTCGATTTCATCGAACAACACGACGGCGTACGGCCGCCGCCGAACGGCTTCGGTTAACTGGCCGCCCTCTTCGTAGCCGACATATCCCGGAGGCGCGCCCACCAGGCGCGCAACGTTGTGTTTCTCCTGATATTCGGACATATCGATGCGAATCATGGCGTGCTCGTCATCGAATAGGAATTCCGCCAGTGCGCGTGCGAGTTCGGTCTTGCCGACGCCCGTGGGCCCGAGGAAAATGAAGCTGCCAATCGGCCGGTTGGGGTCTTTCAGCCCCGATCGCGCGCGGATCACCGCTTCGGCGACCGCGGTGACCGCTTCATCTTGGCCGATGACGCGCTGGTGCAACTCGCTCTCGAGATTGAGCAACTTCTGCATTTCGCCTTCGAGAAGCTTGGTAACCGGCACTCCGGTCCAGCGGCTTACCACTTCGGCGATATCTTCCTCGTCTACCTCTTCCTTGATCAGCTTGGCCTGTGCCTGTTGTTTCGCGAACTTATCCGACTCTTCCTGCAGCTGGCGTTCGAGAGTGGCCAGTTTGCCATATTTCAGTTCGGCGGCGCGGTTGAGATCGTACTGACGCTCGGCCTGCTCAATCTCGCTCTTGGTCTCTTCCACCTGGCGCTTGATCTGCTGCAGGCGCTGCACGGCTAACTTTTCTTCCTGCCAGCGGGCGGTGAGTGCGTCGGATTCGGCGCGCAGATCGGCCAGTTCCTTTTCTAGTTTCGAGAGCCGCTCTTTGGACGCGGCGTCGCTCTCTTTCTTCAGCGCCTCGCGCTCGATCTCGAGCTGCATGATGCGGCGGCGCGCTTCATCCATCTCGGCCGGCATGGAATCGATCTCGGTACGCAGGCGGGCGGCCGCTTCGTCTACGAGATCGATCGCCTTATCGGGCAGGAAGCGATCCGTGATGTAGCGGTCGGAGAAGACGGCGGCGGCCACCAGCGCGGCGTCCTTGATGCGGACGCCATGGTGTACTTCGTAGCGTTCGCGCAGGCCACGAAGGATCGAAATCGTGTCCTCAACAGACGGCGGGTTGACCAGCACCGGCTGGAAGCGTCGTTCAAGGGCGGCGTCCTTTTCGATGTGCTTGCGGTATTCATCGAGCGTGGTGGCGCCGATGCAGTGCAGTTCTCCGCGCGCCAGCATCGGTTTGAGCAGGTTGCCGGCGTCCATAGAGCCTTCGGCCTTGCCTGCGCCGACTACGGTATGCAACTCGTCGATGAACAGAATGATGCTGCCCGCCGCCTCCTGAACTTCCTTCAGCACCGCCTTTAAGCGCTCTTCGAATTCGCCGCGATATTTGGCGCCGGCGATGAGCGCGCCCATATCGAGCGCGACGATCTTGCGGTCTTTCAATCCCTCGGGCACGTCGCCGCGCACGATGCGCAGAGCGAGGCCTTCGACGATTGCGGTTTTCCCTACCCCCGGCTCGCCGATAAGTACGGGATTGTTCTTGGTGCGCCGCGAGAGCACTTGGATGACGCGGCGGATCTCCTCATCGCGCCCGATTACAGGGTCGAGCTTGCCCTGCGAGGCGAGCTTGGTGAGATCGCGGCCGTACCGTTCGAGCGCTTCGTAAGTCGCCTCGGGGTTTTGTGACGTGACCCGTTGGTTGCCACGCACATCGCGCAGCGCCTGCATTAGGCGTTCGCGAGTGAGTCCGAACTCCTTTGCCACTTTTCCGGCGGCGCCGCGGTCATCGAAGAGCGCGAGGAGCACGTGTTCCACCGAGATGTATTCGTCCTTAAGCTTGCTGGCTTCGTCTTCCGCGTTTGCCAGCAGTTGATTGAGACGGTTGGTGACATAGATCTGGTCAGGCGAGCCCGAAGGGCCGGAAACTTTTGGAAGCCGCGCCAACTCGCTCTCGATGCGCTGTTGAAACGGCTCAACCGCAACCCCGGCCTTTGCCAGAATAGACGGCGCCAAGCCGCCCTGCTGTTCGAGCAGCGCGGCAAGGAGGTGCTCGACATCGATCTGCTGGTTGCCATAACGGACAGCTTTCGATTGCGCGGAACGGATCGCTTCCTGGAGTTTCTCGGTGAAACGATTGATGTCCATGGCTATATTGTGGCTTAGGTGAAAGGCGGCGATAGCGGATAGGGACGGCCGGATGTGGGCGGGAACCCATATCCACATGCGATAATACCCCTTTCCATGCACATTCTGGACATTAATGAAATCCGGAAGATTCTGCCGCATCGCTATCCCTTTTTGCTGGTGGATCGCATCGTCGAATTGGAGGCGGAGCGGATCGTCGGCATCAAGAACGTTACGGTCAACGAGCCGTTTTTCATAGGGCATTTCCCGGATTTTCCGGTGATGCCGGGCGTGCTGATCGTCGAAGCGATGGCGCAAACGGCGGGTGTGCTGGCGTTGCAAGGGATGCCCGACCGCGATAGCAAGCTCGTTCTCCTGGTGGCGATTGAAAACGCGCGCTTCCGCAAGCCGGTAGTTCCGGGCGATACGCTGCGACTCGAAATGAAGGTGCTCAAGCGCCGCAGTAGCGTAGTGAAGGTGGCCGGGCGGGCCACGGTGGATGGCGTGTTGGTGGCCGAGGCCGAAGTGATGTGCAAGCTCGAAGATAAGGTTGCGGAGCCCTTACCTCCGTCAGTTGCACTCGCGGGGGCTTAGGTGCAAGGTTCGAGATTTGTGGTCTCGGCGGGGGGCGCGCGCCTTCGGCGCGTGGACACGCTTGCGTGCGTAGACCGCAGGCCAGGAGGCCAATCCTACTGATCCATCCTTCGGCAATTGTGGATGCGGCGGCGCGCGTCGATGAGACGGCGGAGATCGGACCTTTCTGCATCGTCGGCGCCGAGGTTGAGATCGGCGCGCGGACGCGGCTGATGGCGAATATCTTCGTCGAGGGGCCCGCGCGAATCGGCTCGGACAATGTCTTTCATCCATATAGCACCATCGGCGTAGCGTCGCAGGACTTGAAATATCGCGGCGAGCGATCCGAGACGCTCATCGGCGACCGGAACAAAATCCGCGAATTTGTGACGATTCATCGCGGCACCGAAGGCGGGGGCCTTCTTACGAGCGTGGGCGACGACAATCTCCTGATGGCTTACACGCACGTGGCGCACGATGCCTTGGTGGGCAATCACGTGGTTTTAGGACACGGGGCGACCCTCGGCGGACACGTGACGGTGGGCGATTGGGCAGTCGTAAGCGCATACAGCGGCGTGCATCAGTTCTGCCGCATCGGACGGCACGCAATTGTGGGCGGCTATAGCGTAATCACGCAGGACGTGCTGCCATTTTCCAATACGGTGAGCGAACGGCCCATCAAGGTATTCGGCGCGAATCGCATTGGAATGGAGCGGCGCGGGTTCACCACGGAATCGATCGAATCCCTGCAAACCTCGCTACGATTGCTGACTCGCGGCCAACTTAATACCACACAGGCGATCGAGCGCATCCGCGCCGAGGTCCCGCCGTGCGCGGAGGTCGATGAACTGATCGTATTCATTCAATCGGCGGAGCGCGGGTTCATTAAGTAGATGCGCTACGGGCTCATTGCAGGAAACGGGCGCTTCCCTGTGCTTGCGCTGCAGAACGCGCGCCGGTTGGGCCACGACGTAACTGCCATCGGGATCGAAGAGGAGGCGCCGCGAGAGATTGAATCGCTGGCGGCGCGCTGCCATTGGATCTCGCTGGGGCAACTGAGCAAGCTGATCGATATTTTGAAGGCCGAAGGCATCGCCGAAGTGGTGATGTGCGGACAGGTGAAGCACGCCAAGATCTTTTCGTCGATCCGCCCGGATTGGCGGCTGGTGAAACTTCTGGCCGCGTTGCCATCGAAGAATACGGATGGGTTGATTCGCGGGGTAGTGAGGATTCTGGAAGATGAAGGCATTCATCTGCGCGAATCGACATTCCTGTTGAAGCCACTGCTGGCGGCGGCCGGCACCCTGACGAAGCGCAAACCGAGGAAAGAAGAGAACGGGGATATCGAATATGGCCGCCGTGTAGCCAATGCGCTCGCGGGCTTCGATGTAGGGCAGAGCGTAGCCATCTGCGAGCGGGCGTGTGTAGCTGTCGAGGCGATGGAGGGCACGGACGCTATGCTGCGGCGCGCGGCAGCGCTGGTAAACGGACGGCCACTGACCCTGGTGAAAGTGGCGCGCGGGCGAGAGCATCTGCTGTTCGACGTGCCGGTGGTGGGCGCGAGCACGGTCCCCGTGATGCGCGAGACGGGCGCGACGGCGCTGGCCGTGGAGGCAGGCCGCACGCTGCTGCTCGACCGCGATGAGATGCTCGCGGCGGCGAACGAAGCAGGGATTGCCATCGTGGGAATGGAAATGCGAAATGCCGAAACATAGAGTTGCCGTGATTGGGGCCGGCGCCTTTGGCGCGAATCACTGCCGCGTAGTGCACGAATCGGAGCGGGCGGAATTGACGGCGGTGGTGGATATCGATTCGGCGCGGGCGCAGGAGGCGGCGGCGAAATACGGCGCCACGGCGTTCACGGATGCGCGCGAAGTTGCCGGGAAGGTGAGCGCGGCGATTGTGGCGGCGCCAACCACGGCGCACGAAGAGATCGGCGCGCTGCTGATGGATGCGGGGATCGATGTGTTGGTGGAGAAGCCGATCGCATCCGATCTGGCGGGCGCACAACGGCTCATCGACGCGGCCGAAGCGCGCGGACGAATCCTGCAGGTGGGGCACCTGGAACGGTTTAACCCTGCGGTCATTGAACTTGAGCGGCGCGCCACGCTGCCGCTATTTTTCGAAATCCACCGTTTGAACGTGTTCAGCCCGCGCAGCCTGGATGTGGACGTGGTGCTCGACCTGATGATTCACGACGTCGATATAGTGCTTGCCTTGGCAAATGCCGAACCCGAGGAGATTCGCGCGGCGGGTATTCGGGTGCTGTCGGAAAAAGTGGATATCGCCAATGTGCGCCTTCAATTTCCCAACGGTTGCGTGGCCAATTTGACGGCCAGTCGCGTATCCACGGAGCGCGTAAGGAAGCTCCGCCTCTTTCAGCCGAAGCAATATCTGTCACTCGACTACGGCAGACAGGATCTCGCTATCTTTTCGGTAAAGGGAGATAGACAGATCGGATTCGAGCAGGCGCAAGTTACTAAGGGAGAACCACTTAAGCTGCAATTCGAGGCTTTTCTGGACGCGGTGGAGACGCGAAAGTTGTCGAAATGCGATGGCCCGCGCGCACGTCTAAGTTTAGGGGCGGCGCTCGCTATTCTTGATAAGATCAAGGAGCATTCCGAAACCGTCTCGCATGCTGTGGAACGTGGATGGAAACCGTAGTCTCGCCTCCGGTTAAGCCCGAACTAAATTTACTTACGACCTGGGGCCAGCCGGATGACGCGGACCGGCGCCGCAAAGCCCTCATCGCCACGGCTCTGTTCCACGTCGTGGGAGTCTCGGTTTTATTCCTCTTGCCGGAAAGTTTCTTCCAAAATAAGAAGCCGCTGCCGGAGCCTCAGAAACACATCACTCCCATTTTCGAACCGCTCACGCCACTGACCCAGAAGACACCGAACACAGCCAAGGCGTCGAAAGAGTTCAGCGTTGAAGAGAGAGGCTCCCGTCCTCATCCGGCAGTTCTGCCCACGCCACCGGCGCCAGCGCCCGTGCGCGCATCCGCTCCGCCGCCCGCTCCTCCTCCACGAAAGGCCGTGATTCCGCAGCCGCCCCCCCCCAAGCCCGTGCAAAATGCGCAGCCGTTGCCGGAACCGCCGAAGGTGGACACCGCGGTGAACGCGCCGAAAGTGGATCTGCCGCAAATGGGCACAATTCCACCACCGAAGATTCAGGCTCAGGAGCAACCAAAGTTGGCTTTGCAAAACCTGAGCCCCGCGGCGCCGCCGGTGATTCCGCCGGAACAGCGACGTGTTCCGATCCCCGATACGTCCGTGGATGGGGCGATTCAACGCAACATTCAAGGCGGTCCGTCGCGGCCGCCGGCGCCGCCAACGGGTACGGAGAACAGCCAATCGCTACAATTGCCGCAGTTATTGTCGGACGCGCAAGGCGTGGACTTTACCTCCTATTTGCGCCAGATTCTGCAGACGGTGAAGCGCAACTGGCAATCGGTGATTCCGGAAAGCGTTCGCCTGGGAAGGCGAGGAAAAGTATCGGTGGTGCTATCGATCGGACGCAACGGCCAGATCGAGAAGCTGGTTTTCAATGAACAATCGGGGACGGATTCGCTGGATAAGGCGGCGGTGGCCGGGGTCAGCATGTCGCAGCCGTTTCCGCCGCTGCCACCCGAGTTCAGGGGCGAGAAGATTGTAGTGCAGTTCAACTTCGCCTACAACGCGCCGAAACAGTAGCCGGCAATGGATAAAAAACTCATTGCAGCCATGGGGGCTTACGCGGCGATTGCGTTGCTGGCGGCGTTCACGCTAGATGGCGATAAGCTGCGCGATGCCGTGTGGGTGCTGATGGCGGGATTGGCCGTGAAGACCTATGTTTCGAGGCGCGCGGGCTGGTAGCGCGCCGGCCTAATTTACCCTCGTGCGCCGCCGCGTCAAGAATCTTGAATCGTGTCCTGGAATCGGATGGGTCGGCGGCCGCGGACCCCCTCGAAAGAGCTCGTTGATCGCCGGGCCGAGCCATTTCGTCCCCGCCCAGCAAAGAGAACCCACGAACGCGACAAATTCCAACGGCGCGACATGCATAGCCAACCTCCTCGCGAAACCCGCTAGAGCGTCTTATGCCCCGGCGTCTCGCTTCGGCCCATCTTCTCGATCTCGTTGAAGTAAACCTTGCGGCCCTCGTCCATCGCCTGGTTAGACAGCATCACCGCCACTGCGTCGGCGAGCCCGACCTCCAGATCCGCGCGTGGCCGCTGTCCGTCCCGGCAGTTCTGGAAGAACGCGCGCAGTTCCGTATCCACCGGGTTCACCGGTTCCTCCTGCACGAACACGCCCCTCTGATACAGCCAGCGCCGGGCGAACTTCACCTCGCGGCTTAGGAAGCCATCGTTCGCCGTGATATCCATATCGCTCGTCATCAGCGGAATCGGACCCATCGCGCCGCCGCCTGCCGCCACCATCGTGGCGCCGGCCACGAAGTGGTCCTCCTTCTTCGCCGGCTGAACCGAAGCGGTCTTCGGAGGCTCGCGGTACCACCACGCAATCGCAGGATTCTTGTCGTCCCCCACGGTGATCTCCACCGTTCCATCCGTGCCCATGATGATCTCGCCCATCTCCGGCCGCGACGCATTGAAGTAAGGCAGGAACTGGCTCGTGCTGATCGAAGAGTAAGTCATCTTCTGCCCGTTAGGGTATTTGTAGATCAACTGGATGTTGTCGTTTACATCGCGCCCGTCCTTCAATAGATCGAGGCTTCCCAGCCCCATGACGAATTCGGGCGAGGATCCCAACATCCAATCGGAAATGTCCACCTGGTGCGAGCATCAACTCGGCCGTGAGACCGCCTGACATCGAACGATACAGCCGCCAGTTATTGATGTTCCCTTCGCCGCCCGGCTTCATCGTCCACAGCGAACTCGGGTGGTTAATCATGTTGCGGTGCCACTGCGCGTGGATATGGTGAACGTTGCCCAGAATGCCCTTGTCCACCATCTGTTTCACGGTCTGATAAAAATCGCTGTAGCGCCGCTGCAACCCGGTCTGCAAAATCTGCTTGGGATGCTCCTCCGCCAACGAGCGGAGTCCGTGAACTTCCGTCGGCTTGAACACCAGACACTTTTCGCAAAACACGTGCCGCCCCGATTGCAGGACGTCGCGCGTGATGCCGAAATGCGTAAACAGGGGCGTGATCACGAACACGGCGTCGAGATCTTTGCGGTTGAGCATCTCGCGATGGTCCGAGTATCTCGCCGGATTGTTGCCGATGGTCGCCACGCCACGGTCGAGTTGCGTAGGCTGGATGTCGCACAACGCCACGCAACGCCCGTGTATCGATCTCCTTGAGATGCTTCAGCAGATAACTGCCGCGGCTACCCGTGCCGATCATGCCGTACTGCACCTGATCGTTGGCTGCCTTCACGGTCTGGATAAACGGCGCCGCAACCACGGCTGCCGCGCCCGCGCTCTTGATCAAATCCCGGCGAGTGAGATCGTTGTCTGGCATAAAAGGAGTTCCTTGAGGGGATTGTACACCACCAACATCCGGAGAAGCCGGGCGTTGCCGGTCCTGGAACCTCAAACTCGACCGGCTCCTATCCATTGCGATCCGTTAGACGCTCTGCAATGACGTATTAATCAGGATTCTCTACCTGGGCGAGCACTGAATCATATACGTCCGCGACCTGAGCGGCAGTGATTGATGCCGTCAAGCGTGCCTCCGCAAATTTTCGGGCTTCCATTGCATACGTCCGACACAACTCGGGACTACTAAGGGCTTCAATAACCGAGGCTGCCAGCGCTTCTGGATCCCCGGCCTTCGTCACGAAACCGCGGAGTCCAGGCCCAAGCAGCTCATGGCTACCGCCAGAGTCGGTGACGACAACCGGCACCTCCATCGCTATCGCCTCCACAATGCACCGGCCCAACCCCTCTCGGTCGGAGCAGAGGACTAACAAATCAGCGGCAGCGTGGACCGTCCGAATGTCAGGCACAAACGGTATCCAGGTTACTGAGTCCCGCAGTTCCGGAGAGGCCAGGCGGCGATTCCAAAGTGCAAACTCGTGCGTACTGCGGTAAACCTCCCCTTTTAACAGCAGATGAAAAGATGGAATCGCGCGCTTAATGATCGGCGTTGCCCGAAGCATCAAATCGTGCCGCTTGTTTGGCGCGAGGCGCGCAATCATAACGGCAACGCTCGAGTTCTGCGGTATACCGAGTTCCTGTCGCGCATCCGATTTTTTATAGACGCCAGGTCTAAAGTAGGAGGTGTTTACCTCATCGGGAACTAAATGTATCCTCGATGCCTCCACATCGAACCGAAGAACTTCCCGCCTAAGAAAATCTGAGATGACGATAACAGCGTCGGCGTTCCGTAGCGCTTCGGTATACGGAGCCATTACTCCATTTCTCACGTGTTGAACTAAGGGCGTATTGCAAAACGTCGCCGCAATCAAAACAGGTAAACCGCTGACGCTGTTGTCGTGAACAATAGCTGGGCGGACATCGCGCAGGACGGATGTTAGGTAGAGGACGTCATTGACGGTCGGCTCACCGAACGACTCTCCGCGAATAATAACCTCCACGCCGACCTTCCGCAGCCGCGCCGCAAAGTGCCCTTCGAGCGATACGAGGGCAACTGGCAGATAGCGTTTTCGATCCATCGCTTCCAGTAATTGGCAGAGACTCTCCTCGGCGCCAGAGAAAGCCGCGGGATTCGACACGAAGAGAACGCGGCGCGGTGAGTCTTGTACTGTTGGCGGTTCGCGACAGACCGCCGACCTGAGAGCACGACGCCTCTCCAGGGATTCACGCATGGAGAATTCCTTCCAACGCTTTATGCCCTCCGTGGGACCCTCAAGGGCGTAGCCGGGATCGAGCGATCCAGCGACCTTTGCTGAGAAACCAGCATTTGAGGTGTTTACTGTGACGCTCCATGGAGCCTGGAATCCGCTTTCGTAGGAGTTTATCGGCTGCCAGTAATCGACCCGAAGATCGAGTGCCTGGTTGGCCGCTTTTGAGGCTTCGACCAGCTGCTGAACTAATACAACTGGGTCAGAGGGTAAGCCCGCCGTTGACAGCGTCGCTAAGTTCGCGAGCGAGGTGGCGCGAAAAATTGCTGGAAATGCGCCGTCCGGTATGGCATTTACGAGCGTTACGTCATTTCCAGTATTAATGTGATGTTCGTAGAGCTTGCCCGGGAGATCCCTGAACCCAAACGCGGCCCCGATGCCGACGACGGCAAGATGCTCAAGATCCATCGCCGAAGTCAGTTCGCTCAGCGCGTGGATTTTGGAAAAATAACGGGTGCGCCAAATCACGATGCCGTCGGGAACGGCTACGCTGATCGCGTCGGCCTCACGCCGGCTGTGGCAGACGACCACGATCCGGCTGAATGCTTGCGTCGCGTGTAAGCGGCTCGCCCACCACCCCAATAGGGAACAGGGGGCGGAACCATTGACTCGTTCACTACGAGACGGCAGGGGATTAAGATAGCAGCATAGCGGCAATGACTCGGCGTTCGGCTCCAGATAAAGGGCGCCAATCAGACCTTGCATAAATAGTCTTTAACATAGGGCTGCTCATGATAACAAGCCGCTTACACAGCTAATCGCGCCATGGTCTTACGCCGCATTTACCTATGCCCCAGCCTGTCCCCCAGCACTTTGGGACGTCCGTGATCAGAGGCGTTCCAGGTTCATAGATCCGGCATAGGCACCCGATCTTCCCGCCGAATCGCGCAAGCGAGGGTATTCGTCCTCTGCTGGGAAACGTTCCGCACGGGCGGCCTCGATTCAAGTCGGTCGCTACATAGTCCGTCTCCCACTTCACGGGCGACGGCAGGATAACACACATCGGAGCAACCATGGGGAGAAGGCCATACTTCTATTTTGCTTTAACAGAATCCGAAATAAGTATTGACAATAGAATTCGGTCGGAGTAGTGTTCGGTCTGAGGTGAATAGCTAATGAGCAAGACCTTGAACACTTTATCTGTACCGGCAGCGGTTTTTTCGATTTCCTTGTCGATGTCGACCTTTACATCTGTACGAGCGTTAGCTCAATCGGGCGATTCGTGCGACTGCCAGAGTGTTGCAGACTGCACTGGTTCGGCGCAGTGCTGTAAAGGTGCCTATTGCGAGTGTTGCTGGGATGATCCATCGGTCTGTAACCAGCCGGCTCCAGACTGGGGTTGGTGTCTGTTCACCTAGTATCTGTTCACCTAGTATGACGTGCAGAGGGCATTATGACGAAACCTGCGTGGCTCAAGAGGATCGGGACTGCCTCACTGTTGGTTGCCTCGGCGCTAAACGTTGCGGTTGCACTTCATTTTCGATCACTAGTGCCTAGGCGTCCTCCCCCAGCACTTAAATTGGGAGACGTTATTTCTCCGGAGCCAATTGTACCCGTGTATCCCGCAGGATTACGCGCAGAGGCGGCTCCATGGTCAACGTCCGGAAAGATCCTTTATTGGTTTTCGCCATCGTGTCCATGGTGCGCTAAGAATAGACAAAATGTGAAAGCCCTCAGTTCTGCTGTCGGCAATGGTTATCGACTTGTTGGAATCGCACTCGACAGCCCAGAACTGCGAGCCTATGCTGAAAATGCAAAGATTACTTTCCCCATATATTCAATAAATGAAACGGTTCGTCGCGCCTGGAAGCTTCAGGGAACGCCTACGACGATTGTTCTGGGTGCGCACGGGGAAGTGCAACGCGTTTGGATTGGGGCTTACGAGCACAATTCGCAGATTGAAATCGAACGTTTCTTCGGAACGAAATTGCCCGGCTTAGTTCCTGGAACGGCGAGGTAAAATGCGGTCGAGTTGTCTTCTTCTTTCGGCATGTACGCTTGTGTTGTATTCGCAACCGAAGACCGAGATTGCGTCCCGAAGTAAGGAGATCGAGCGCTGGCTTTCTTACGCACGGCTCGCCCCAGCTGAGTTGGGAGCAGATATCCTACTTCGCATCGAGTCGAGCCCAAACGTTCTGAACCGAGAGCTGAGGGATACTTTACTTGAGGCGGCATTTGAGGGGGGTGCGCGTAGTGCCGAGCCTGTCGCAAAACGATTCGCGGAGGGTGCGGCTGAATCGCTTTCGACCTTTGAAAACGAGGCGTTCCATCTCGGCACAGACGCGCTCTCCCTCCAGTCGCGCGCAGTCAGGGCGCTCGTCGTCGCAGATCCTCGCCGTGCGCGTGAACTATGGGCCGAGATTAATTTCCCAACGCTGAAACCTTTGAGCTGCGACGATGCTTTAGTTTACGATGTAAGCCCCTACTACGAGGCTTGGGCGGCGGTATTGGACTCGGCGAGGGTGGCCCCGCAAAGAGAGCGGGATCCCTTATTCGAGCGCTTTCGAGAGCATCTACTCTACTTATCGAGCCCTGCGCAGATCCAACCACTCGCGCGGGTTCTAATGCGGATTACATTGAGTGCCCAGGAGCGTCAGAGATTGATCGACGCATTCCTGGCAGGGATTTCCTTTTGCGTGCTTGACTCCCGTCAATTTGGTGCGGATTTTTCGATGGTGGCAAAGGCGCTCGGGGCATTGGCAGACAAAACAGACGAAGCCACCCGTAATAAGATCGTTCGTACTGCCCGCACACTTGTGATGCGCCATATGGGATTGAGTGGCTGTGTGCCGTGGCGTGGCGTCCTCGGTATCGCCAGCCCTGCGCCATTAGCCATCTTTAATTCCGAGTTATTGCCGCGCGCTTCGGATCCGACGATAAGGGAGGTTGTGCCCAACGAGGGTGAGGGGCGAATGGCCGACTCCCGTCTTACTGCGCCGCGTTCCTACTGGCGGGATTCTCGGCCGCGAACTTCATCAGGCGGGTGTCCGATCTAAAATCCGCTCGAAATTACGCGCACGGCAAGGATTCGCCTGTCTGGGTTTCCGATTATACGGCCCTTTTGAATGAGATCGACGATTGGTCTCTTAATAGTGAGGCGCTAGATGCCTTCTATTACGAAAAGACGACGCTCCTTCTTACGATGATCGAAATGCCGGAATCGACCAGGAGCCCCAGCGGCGATGAATATTTGAGGGATTATTATTCGAATCAGCCAAAGGTTGTTTCAGAATCGCGGGCATCCGCCAGCTTTCTTCGCTTTATCACGAGTTCGACGGGCATGGAGATGCGGAGTCGCCGCCCGATGCTGTGGTATGCGCAAGTCCGACGCTTGTTGGACTTCATCAATGATTACGAGCCGCCGCAGAAGTTGCGGGTCCTCGAAAGTCTAAGGCGTACGGATGATCCTTTGCTACAGCTGTGCGCTGATTTCGAGCAAGTTCAGAACACCAAGGGTTTAGTAAAGGAGAATCCACGATGAAGCGTGTGTTATTAACTGCCATTGCTGTAGGATTAAGCATCGGCGCCTCGGCGATGACGTTCGTACAGGATACCAGTGCCGGTGGCGGGAAAAAAGTTCCTAAGAAGCGCAAGCCAGGAAAGAAACAGGACGGCACCGGGAGCAAGGACCGTTCTTACAGCAAAACTGCGTATTAACACTACACGCGCAGAACCGTGCTCCAAGGTATCCGCCAAAATGGTCGAATATCGCATCGCCGATGAAGTGTCGGCGAGGCAAGCATTGCGGTTGCCTTCGCCGAGGTGTTAGCCTTCGGGGTGCCTTGAATAGCCGAACTTCTGGTTGGTGTCATTCAAGGCAAATAGCTAGGTTTGAGAAAATAGCCGTCTCGTCATACTTCGATTCGGCACCTGAATCGGTGAAACTTACCCCAGAGGCAATTCCCGATGAACGATGGCTCAGGTGTGCAGCGCTTTTTCCACTCCCTGAGACGGCCCGAGCTGGCGGTTCTTGCGAACCGGCCGCTTCACTTCCTGCTGCTTAGCAGAAGAGCATCCCTGCCAGGGTCACAAACGGATCGAGATCGAGACTGAAGCCGGCCTACGTCGTGTGGGGCTAACTTCAGTGTGCACCATCGCTTGCACACGCGGTTTTCATCCCCGCTAGTGCTAGTGTCAGCCTAGGCGGCTGAAATTTTGGGTCACAGCACTTCGAAAATCGCCAACCCTCATCCTATCAACCACCTACAGCGCTCGCCCACCCCGTCCCCTTTTCCCCGCCCGATACCATAAAAGCGGGGAAAAACTCCCCCGAAACGGATTCTCACTATGATAGCTACAAACGAAATCGAAACCATTGAAACACCTGAAGCCAACGAACCGGCTCCCACCAAGAAGCCCATCAGCGAAGCCAAACTGCTCGCCAACCGCCGTAACGGCGCCCTAAGTCATGGACCCACGACATTAGAGGGGAAGCGCCGGTCCAGCCTGAACGGATATAGGGAACGGGCTGAACGGCCAAATCGTCTGCTCCACTCCCGAAGAGCTCGCGGCCTATACATCCTTCTGCTCGGAGATCCAAAGCGAACTCGCCCCAGTAGGCGCCATCGAAAAGTTCTACGCAAAATCCGTCGCCGAGAACATGTACAGGCTCGAAAAAGCCCGCTCCCTGGAAATGGGGATGTTCGCAAATGGGCACCGCGAGCATGTCGACGAGATGCAATCCGGACATCCCGAAGCCGACACCGCCCTGGCCGCGTCCCGCACCTTCCTCGAGCAAGCCAACGCGTTCAAATTGCTATCAGGCTACGAGTCGAAGATCCTGCGGGCATTGGAAAAGCATGAGGCCCGGTTGAAAGCGCTCCAGACCGAGCGCAAGGCCGCATACGAAAAGGCGATCGAGCAAGCCACGCAATTCGTCGAACTGGCTGAAGCCATGGACGGAACCTACGAGCCGGGCGAAGACTTCACGCCCGCCTCCGCCTACGGTGGGTTCGCTTTTTCAGAAGCCGAGATCGCCCGTCGCCGCGAGCGTGCAGCACTCGTCCGCGCCGCCCGCGACTACAACATTCATGGCAAATTACCGAATCGCGCTCCCAAACCGGACGTCGAGGCCCCGCGCCGCGCCGCATAATTCCCTCCGCGGAGGCCAAAATTGAAAAGCCGGCCACATCCCACGCTACTTGTGTCTTCGTACGATAGGCCTCCGGCCTGTCGATCCCGACATAGCGCATTTTTGCCCCCATGACGAAGGTCGTGCGCGGATGCCCGCAAGCCCACGTAAGCCATCTACCGTGTTGTACCATCTCAATATCCCGCACCTGGAGGTTTCAACCATGCGAAAGCTCTTGCTCGCCGCGGCGCTCTTCACGCTGCCCGTTCTGTTACAGGCGCAAGTGAAGCTCCTGCGACACCCCACCTACTCCAAAGGCAAGGTTGCGTTCAGTTACCTGGGCGACATCTGGATCGCCAACGAAAACGGCACTGGCGCGGAGCGCCTCACTGACAATGCGGCGCGCGATCAATTCCCGCGTTTCTCGCCCGATGGCTCGATGATTGCCTTTTCGTCGAACCGCGACGGCAATTACGACGTATTCGTGGTCCCCTCCACTGGTGGTAAGCCGCGCCAACTCACGTTCCATACGGCGCCTGACAACGTCGTCGGCTGGACCAATAATGGCAAGTACGTGGTATTCTCCTCCACCCGCGGCGTTGGCGCGTTCCCCTCAGTCGCCACTCTCTGGGAAATCCCAGTGGATGGCGGCATCGAGACGCCTATTGCTAGCGATTGGGGCTCTTCCGCCAGCTTCTCCCAGGATGGCGCGAAGATGGCGTTCTCGCGGCATCCCGGCGTGTGGTCGCGCAAGCATTATCGCGGTAGCTACGCCGTCGATCTATGGGTGGAAGATCTGGCCTCGAAGAAATTCACGAAGCTCAGCGATCCCGACTACAAAGGCAATATGCTCTGGCCGATGTATGCCGGCAACGAAATCTATTTTGTTGCCGACATACTGCCGGATGAAAAGAATGTCAAGCCCGGTAGCCCTGAAGTAATGAAGAGCGTCAACAATATCTATAAGATTTCCGACAAGGGCGGCAGGCCCGTGCAGGTCACCAAGCACGGCGATGGCAACCTCTACTTCCCCAGCATTTCGGCCGACGGCAAGACCATCGTGTACGAAGAGAACTTCGGCATATGGAAGCTCGATGTGGCCACCGGAAAGTCCACCGAGATCCGCGTCGACATCAAGTCTGACGGCAAAGAGAACGATACAGAACTGGTCACCCTGGCCAACGAAGCTTCGGGCTTCCATCTTTCGCCCTCTAACCGGCGCGCCGCGATCGCAGTGCACGGCGAACTCTTCACCATCGCCACCGAGCGCGGCGAGACTCAGCGCGTCACCGATACTCCGTGGAAGGAACAGGACCCGCGCTGGTCGCCCAACGGCAAATGGATCGCCTTCGTCTCCGACCGCACCGGCCGGGAAGAGGTCTACATTTCCGACGAACTCGGCAAAAACGTCAAGCAATTGAGCAACGTCGATTCCGACAAGAACGGCATCGTCTGGGCGCCCGATTCGAAATCGTTGATGTATGCGGGTTCCGATCACAAGCTGCGCCGCGTGGATATCGATGGCGGCAAGACGGAGGAACTCGAATCGAGCAATGCGGGAAACATCGGCGGCGCGCAATTCTCACCCGATGGCGCGTTCATTTCGTACTCCAAACCCGACGACCTGTTGCGCCAGCATGTTTGGGTCAGGGAACTCGCCAACGGCCAGGAGCATCGGATCGGCGGCGGCGACTTCCTCTCCTCCAGCGGCGCCAAATGGACCGCCGACGGCAAGAAGCTGCTCTTTCTCGGCGGCGTGAGCGTGGCCAGCATCGCCTCCACATCGGGGCGCGGCTCATCCCAACTATATTCGCGTGCCGCTCGTCCCGATGGATAAAGACCCGAACTCGGCCGATATCGACACGGAAGCGCAGGCGGAAGCGGCAGATACCGCCGGAACCGGCCGCGGCGGCCGCGGGGGAGCGGGCGCTGGAGCCGTTCCGAATGTTCAGGTGAAAATCGTTTGGGATGGATTGGACCGGCGCGTCACGCAACTCACTCGCATGCCCGGTTCGGTATCGAACGTCGCTCCGTCCCCCGATAGCCGCACTTATCTCTTCCAGGCCACTGGCGGAGCGGCCGAAGAGGGAGCGGGCGCCGGGGCAGGCGCAGGTCCAGCCTATTACACCATCGCGGAGGATGGAACCCGTCTCACCCGTCTGAACACCACGACCACCGATGGCGCTGCGGGCCGCGGACGAGGCGGCCGCGGCGGTGGCGGAGCAGGCGGCGGCGGAAATGAAGCGCAATGGTCGCGCGATAGCCGGAGTATCTATTTCATGCAAGGCGGCAGCCTCTATTCGCTGGCCGTTGGCGGAGGTGGCGCGGATACCGGTGCGGCCCCGGCGGCTGCAGCAACGGCGGGTGGTGGGCGCGGTGGCCGCGGCGGACGAGGTGGCGGTGCGGCGGCAGCTACGACGACTGCATCCACCGGCGCGGGTCCCCGCCGAATCGATTTCTCCGTGCGCATGGTGATCGACGTAGCGGCCGAACGCAAGCAGGTCTTCGAAGAAGCCTGGCGCGTGATGAAGAACCGCTACTACGACGCCAAGATGCATGGCGCGAATTGGGCAGCGGCGAAAGACAAGTACGAGGCGCTGCTCGGCAACATCGCGGATATCGAGGAGTTGCAAAACGTGATCATGGAGATGATCGGCGAGATCAACTCCTCACACACCGGCATCTCCGGCGGTACGCGCCTCCCCGGCGACCAGAACAGGCCCGAGCGCATCGCCACGCGTTATCCGGGATTCGATATGGCGGCCGATTCCTCGGGATATTACAAAGTCTCGTACGTCTATCGCAAAGGCCCGGCCGATCATGAGTATGTCAAACTCGCGCCCGGCAACTTCATTCTCGCTGTGAACGGCAAGGAATTGAAGACCAGCGAAAACTACTGGAAGCTATTCAACATCATGCCCGAAAAGAAATTCGAGTTCGTCGTGAACTCGAAGCCTTCGATGGATGGCTCGTGGACGGTTACGCTCGATCCGCTCACCGCCGCGCAGCATAGCGATCTCGAGTATGCGCGTTGGGTAGACGACCGCTCGGCAATGGTGAATACGCTCTCCGGCGGCCAGATCGGCTACCTGCACATCAAGGCGATGGATGCTCCTTCACTCGCTAAGTTCCAGCGCGATCTGCTGGAGAACCAGGACAAGAAAGCGCTAATCATCGACGAACGCTTCAACGGCGGCGGCGGAATCGATCAGGAACTGCTGGAAATCCTGAACCAGCGCAAGTCGTATCAATCGACGCGCAACCGCGATTCGCTCGAAGTGAAGCGCCCCGCGCAGGCCTTCTTCGGTCCGATGGTCGTACTGCAAAACGAGCGCTCCGCAAGCGACGCCGAGATGTTCCCCGATGGTTTCCGCGCGCTAGGCCTCGGCAAGCTGGTCGGCATGCCAACCATGGCCGCGGTAATCGGCACCGGCTCGTACACGCTGCTCGATGGCGAAACGCTGCGCACCCCCGGCTCGCTGGTCAAGACCGAGCGCCAGGAAGACATGGAGAACTACGGCGTGGTTCCCGATTTCGTAATCGACAACACGCCGCCCGATTTCCTCGCAGGACACGACCGGCAAGTGGAAAAGGCAATCGAAGTCCTGAAGGGCGAAATGAAGTAAGGCGGCGATTGGAATTTCGGTATCTTCGAGGATTACGTCTTAGCTAACCGGCGTCTCAACTGGAGCCGCCGGCGGTCTTTACGCCAGTGCGGAGCGGTTTCGTTACCTGCCGAGACATCCGTGTCGACGCCGCTGGTACGATCGAACTAGCATGGCCGATCCGTTGGAACTACGCGATCGCGAACTTGAGCGCCGCTGGGTGGAGACTTGGCGGCGAGCCGGTGAAGAACTGGCCGAAATCCGGCGACATGAGATCGAACACGTCGACACCGAAGAAGCGATCCGCCAGATCTTTGGTGACGACGGCGTTAACCTCGACGCTCCATCTCCGCCGATCTCCGGTCTCGTCAAGCAGCAGGCGTGGTTTAGCCGCCTCCGGTTCGCAACTTCGCGCCGATGACGCCGCTCGAGCTAAAAGAATACGCTGAAATCACACGTATGCTTGCTAACATCCGCTGGCGCCAGTAAAACTTCCCGATCGCTAACAATCACGGATCTTCTTCGTCGCATTTGCGTATACCAAATCATGAAGGTCTTACGCTTTCTATCCCTAACGCTGGCCGCCTGCGCCGTTTTCGCGCAATCGCCCCCGCGGCTCGAATTCGAAGTAGCGTCCATCAAAGCATCGCCGCCGTTGACCGACAACGTCCACATCGGAATGCGAATCGATGGCGCGCAGGTCTACTTCACTGCGTTCTCGCTGAAAGACTACATCCGCATCGCTTACCGTGTGAAGGATTATCAGGTCGAGGGTCCGGATTGGATCGCTTCGGAGCGGTTCGACATCGCGGCTAAGCTGCCGGCTGGCGCAGCGCGCGAGCAGGTTAACGACATGCTGCAAAGCCTGTTGGTGGATCGTTTCAAACTCACATTCCATCGCGTGAAGAAGGAATTTCCGGTTTACGCGCTCGTCGTAGCCAAGAGCGGCGCGAAGCTGAAAGAATCGGATTTGAAGGGCATGTCCGCCAGCGATTTTGCCAAAGGGCCGGACAGCGTTGCGGCGAGCGGTTCTGCCGCCGGCGTTTCGGTCGATCTCGGCAGGGGCTCGTCTTTCACCTTCGCCGACGACAAACTGCAGGTCAAGCGTTTGCCTACCGCTCGATTCGCGGATCTGCTGGGGCGATTTGTCGACCGTCCAGTAGTGGATATGACTAACCTGACTGGGATCTACGATTACGACATAACGGTTACGCCTGAAGATTACCGCGGCATGCTGATTCGGTCGGCGATCACCGCGGGCGTGGTTCTGCAGCCCGAGGTGCAGCGGATGGCGATGGCGGATATTGGCGAGTCTCTCGCCAGCGGGCTCCAAGCGTTGGGGCTTAAGCTGGAAGCCCGCAAGGCGCCGTTGGATGTGATCGTTGTCGATCATGCGGAGCATGCGCCCAGCGAGAACTAGCAAGGAAGCGTCAGTTGACTGCGCTCACATGTACGCGGGAATCTGAATCCCCAGGACTCCCGCCGTTCTTTCCAGTTGCCGGCGGAAGAAATCGGTCATCCACAGTAGAAACACCTTCTTCTCGCGGTTTTCCTCGTGGATGATCGGATATTTTTGGTAAAAGTTGCTGAACGCCTGCGCGAGCTGAAACGCATATCGCGCCACGTGCGCCGGTTCGCCGGCGGTAAGCGCCGCGTCGAGCGCCGAATCGGCCTTCGAGGCCGCCAGCAGCATCTGCCAGCAGTCTTCCTCTTCGAGTTGCCGCGACATCGCCGCCGCGCCTAGCTCCTTGGCGAAATCGGGGATGGTTTCGCCGCGCTCCTCCAACTTGAGCAGAATCTTGCGCGCACGCACCGCGGCGTACTGTACATACGGCCCGGTTTCGCCCTCAAAGCTGAGCGCCTCCTGCAGATCGAACGCGATCACCGTATTGCGCGTGAACTTCAACAGAAAATACCGCAGGGCCGCGATGGCGATCTGCGTCGCGACGGCGCGCTGCTCCTCCACCGGCGCTTCCGCGTGGCGCGAGACGACCTCTTCGAGCGCCTTCGCGATCAGCGTATCCAACAGATCGTCCGCCTTCACGCCGAGACCCTTACGGCCCGACACCTCGACATACGGCCGTTTCTTGTCCTCCTCGGAAAGCGGTATGCCTAAATCGGCGCAGCAGCGCGGCGAAAGGGCAACCATCTCGTAGGAGAAGTGCACCGATCGATCCGCCTGCTCGTTGTACCCCAAGCCGCGCAAACCAGCGACGACTACGTCTTGCAGATACGATTGACGCGCGTCGATCACGTTGTAGACGCGCGTACCGTGCCCGAACTTCTGGCCCGATTGGTTGGGCTCATCGGTGGTGATCCACAACGTGCGCCCATCGGGATAAGTCTGAAACGGCCGGTAGAAAAAGTCCTTTCCGAGCAGGCCGAATTTCCAGAGCTGGTAAGCGATGTCCTTGCCCACGTAAGTCACCGTGCCGTCGGACCGCACGATCACTTTGCCTTCTTCCGAGAGCCCTGGCATCACCCAGCAGCCGGAATTCTTGCCTTCCGTCTCAAGGTAGATCGCGTTGCGTTGCTTCAATTGTTCGAATGCCGCTGCCCAGAACTTTAAGTGCAAAATCTCGCTCTCGCGCGGGAGAACGTCGTATTCCACATCGATCCGCGCCATCGTAGCGAGGTGAGCGCGCACGATCGCATCGGCGACAAGGTGGGCCAGTTCCGCCACGTCGCCCACTCCAGCTTCGATCGCATGAAGAGTGGCGCCGCGCCATTTCAGCGATTCCGGTTCTTCTTTGTAATAGGCCGAGATCCGGGCATAAAGGTCCCAACAGTAGTAATCGAACCGCAGCGCAGGGTCGTCGAGTAGCGCGCGCACATCGTCAGGCGTCTTGTGCTCAAGATGCTGAAAGCCCACTACAACGTCGGCCACTTGCACGCCGGTGTTATCGATGTAGTTCTGCACTTCCACCATCTGCCCGCGCGAGCGCAACATGCGAACAAAGGTATCGCCGAGGGTGGTGTTTCGCAGGTGGCCGATATGCGCGGCTTTGTTCGGATTGATGTTGGTGTGCTCGACGATGATCTTCTCGCCGGGCGCGCCGGCTTGTTCCGCATCGTCGCGAAACAGCGAAAGCGCGTACGCGGCGCGGTCGAGCCGGATGTTGATGTAGCCGCTGCCGGCCACCTCCATCGCCCGAACGCCGGGCAGCGTTCCGATATCTTCCACCAATTCGGCCGCGATCTTCTTCGGCGCCTGCTTCAACTGTTTGGCAAGTTGAAACGCCGCGGGAATAGCGATCTCACCGAAATCGCTCTGACGCGGCTGCTCGATCGTCACGGGAAGGTCGATGCCGTAGCGAACCTGTATGTGCGTACGAAATGCGTTGGAGATCTGTTTCTCGATGGAATGAAACACGGAAATTCGAGTATAACAACGCACGCACGCTGGCGAGGTTCATCTGGACGGCGCGTTCGCTCTTCAGGACGGAAGAAAGCATCGCCACCCCCAGCTCGGTGAAAGCCAGAGGGAGCGAATAACGTCCTCCGCGCCCAATATCAGGCGTCGAAAGAAGCGAGGTCAAAGCCGCCGCTTCTTCCGCGTTCAATCGGAACACGAAGTCGCCCGGAAAGCGATCGCGATTCCGTTTCACTGCCTCGTTGAGACGGAAAGTGGGGACGCCATACAGCGTGGCGGCATCCGCGGCCAGCATGATGCGCTTTCCACGGAAAAGGTAAACACGGGGCGCCACCGCTTCCACCGGAACGGAATGGCTTCGAATCTTCGGCATTCACTGAGATAGTAGGAAAACCCTGAAAGTATTCTCAGCAAAAACCCACGACGCCTGTGCGAAACGCTACTCTAACTCCACGCCCGATTCCTTCAGTGCCCGCCAGCCGCCATCGAGCGAGATCGCGTTCCGGTAGCCCATCTTTTGGAGATTGTCCGCTACCAGCGCGGAGCGGAATCCGCCGCCGCAGTAGAGCACGAGAGTGGCGTCCTTATCCGGAACTTTGGTTTCGATGTCGCGCTCGATGATGCCCTTGCTCAGATGCGCCGCGCCTTTCACGTGACCCGCGGTCCACTCGCTTTCCTCGCGCGTATCGATGAGTAGGTGGTCTTCGCCAGCTGAACGCATCTTCTTGTATCCTTCGATATCGATCTCTTTGACGCGCGACTTCGCGTCGTTCACCAGCTTCAGAAATTCCGGGCTGTGTTTCATCTCTTACTCCATGCGGCTGATTTTGGCGCCGGCTTGCGCCAGTTTCGCCTCGATTTTCTCATAGCCGCGATCGATATGATAGACGCGGTCGATCACCGTTTCGCCGCGGGCCACTAACGCCGCCAGCACCAGCGAGGCACTGGCGCGCAAGTCGGACGCGATCACGCCCGCGCCCGTCAACTGCCGCGGTCCCGCCACGATCGCCTGCCGTCCATCGATGCGGATGTTCGCGCCCATGCGCGCCAGTTCCTGCGCGTGCATGAAGCGGTTCTCGAAGATGGTCTCCACCACGATAGCGATGCCCTCGGCCTGCGTCATCAGCGCCATGTATTGGGCCTGCAGATCGGTAGCGAAGCCTGGGTACTCCTCGGTAGTCATGTCGACGGATCGTACTTTGCCGTTGCCGCGGACGCGCAACGCATCCGGACCCGCCTGTGTCACGTCGATGCCGGCCTGTTGCATCTTCGACACGAGCGCATCGAGATGTCCGGGCTCGCAACCTGTCACCGTAAGGTCGCCGCCGGTGATCGCGCCTGCGATCACAAATGTGCCGGCCTCGATGCGGTCCGGAATGATAGTGTGCTCGGCGCCGCTCAGCTTTTCCACGCCCTGAATGCGAATCTCGGATGTTCCCGCGCCTTCGATCTGCGCGCCCATCTTCACCAGCAACTCGGCCAGATCGGTCACTTCCGGCTCGCGCGCGGCGTTGCGCAGGACGGTTTCGCCTTTGGCTAGCACGGCCGCCATCAACAGGTCCTCGGTGCCGGTGACCGTGATGCGCTCGAAGTTGACCACTGCGCCGCGTAGTCCGTCCGTGGCCTCCGCTTCGATGTATCCATGCGACTGGTTGATCCTCGCGCCCAGTCGCTCCAGGCCGAAGATGTGCAGATTGATGGGCCGCGCGCCGATGTCGCAGCCGCCGGGCAGCGAGACGCGCGCGCGCCCCGAACGCGCTACCAGCGGGCCCAGCACCAGGCTGGACGCGCGCATCGTCTTGACCAATTCATACGGCGCTTCCGGGCAAACGATGTGCGGTGTATGCAGGCGAACGGCGCCTTCCGTTTCTTCCACCTGCGTGCCGATATCCACCAGCAGGCGCTGCATCGTGCGGATGTCGCGCACGCGCGGGATGCGCCGCAAGCGTCACCGGCTCATCGGTAAGCAATGCTGCCGCCAGCGCGGGCAGCGCGGAATTCTTCGATCCGCTGGTGGGAATCTCGCCGCTGAGTGGCGTTCCGCCGGTAATTACAAACTTATCCATTGGTATCTCGTAGACCTTTCCGGATCGCTTCGGGCACCTTATCGCCCGCTTCGCTGAGTAATTCGCCGGCGCGCTCGTAGCTTACCCCCGCCGCTTGGGCGATGATGCGCTTCGCCCGATCGCGCAGCTTGGAATTCTTCGGCTGTACGTTTACCATCAGGTTCCCATAAACGTAGCCCATCCGGACGAACGCACCTGTCGTAAGCATGTTGAGGACCAGTTTTTGCGCCGTACCCGCCTTCATGCGCGTGGATCCTGCAATCACTTCCGGCCCTACAAGCGGGGTGATCGCGATATCCACGGCGCGCGCCAGTTCGGAATCGGGCGTGCAACTCATGCCGATGGTTGTCGCCCCTAATCGCTTCGCTTCCGCGACCGCGCCGAGCACGTATGGCGTCCTGCCGCTCGCCGCAATCCCCGCGAGAACGTCATTTGCCGTAAAGGCGCGCGCCGTGAGATCGCGCGCGCCGATCGCGGGATCGTCTTCAGTGGTTTCCGTTGCGCGGCTCAAGGCCGCTTCTCCGCCCGCTATGATTCCCTGTACCAGATCGGGCGCAACGCCGAATGTGGGCGGACACTCCGATGCATCCAGCACCCCGAGCCGTCCGCTGGTTCCGGCGCCGATATAAAACATCCGGCCGCCGCGCCGAAAGGCTGCAGCGATCGCATCCACGCGCGCGCGCGATGGCAGGGATTTCGCGCTCCACTGCCTCCGCCACCTTTCGGTCTTCGGCATTGATGACGCGCAACATCTCCTCGGTGGAGAGCGTGTCGATATGCGGCGGAAGCGGGGTTAGGTTGTTCGGTTAGAAGGTTCTCAAGCAAGGTTCTCTTCCTAGCGTAACGTATCGAATCTGGAAGGGCGGCGCGTCTTTCCCCGCCGCGATCAGTCGATAGGAACTTTCCCACTCGCGTGTCCTCGACATTCCGGGGAAAGCGTAGCCAAAATTGCCCTGGGCCGGATGCGGGGCAATGGATAAGCACCGCCTTCTTGGCAAAACTAGGAGCAATCGCGGCAAAAACAGCGGAAGCCGTTTCGGCGGCGCTGGTCGAGATTTCACGCGCGCGTAAAAGACGAGCGGCGCCCCTTACCCGCTATATTCAGATTAGTGCGCTATTTTCTCCGCGGCCGCTGTCCCGCCGTATCTTCCATCCTGCTGATAGAGAGCGGGTCGCGCTCTATAGTCGAGCGCGTGGTCTCCAGCTTGCGCCGCGGATACGGCGATGACGTTCGTATAGATCTGGTTTCCTGCTTCGCCGCGCGCCCGGAGGGCTTTGACGAGCGCACGCGCGTCTTCCGCGTCGCGGATTATCGCGGCCGCGACGGCCGCCGCAAGCTCTATCGCGAGCTCGTCGCCAACCGCTACCCGGTCGTTGGGATCGTCTGCTCCGGCGAGCCGCTGATGACGAAATGGAAGCTTGCGCTCGCCTGGCAGATCCCCGCCAAGGTTTTCATCGTCAACGAAAACGCCGACTATTTCTGGCTCGATCTCGCTCACTCACGGCAAATCCGGCGCTTTGTGCTTTTCCGCGCAGGACTGGCGGGCGCGGGCGCGGTCCGCACCCTGGCGCGCGCGATTTCCTTCCCGTTCACTTTGTTTTATCTGCTACTCTATGCATCGGTCGTGCACGCCCGGCGGGCTTTTCGCAGAGGCTGATCCATGAAACAGATTCAAGTAAAGGAACTCGGCGGTCCGGAAAAAATGGAACTGGTGGATGCGCCGACGCCGCAACCCGGTCCGCAACAGGCGCTGGTGCGCATCGCCGCCGCCGGCGTCAATTTCATCGACGTTTACTTCCGCACCGGGCTCTACAAAGCCGACGGCGCCGGTCACACTCGGCAACGAAGGCGCGGGCACGGTGGAAGCCGTCGGCCCGGATGTCACCGAAGTCAAGCCGGGGGACCGCGTGGCCTACGCCATGGCGCGCGGCTCCTATGCCGAGTACGCCGTGGTTCCCGGCGCGCATGTTAGTGAAGATTCCTGACCAAATGGATTTCAACACTGCCGCCGCGGCCATGCTGCAGGGCATGACGGCGCATTATCTGACGCATTCCACTTATCCGTTGAAGAGCGGCGAAACGTGCCTGGTGCACGCTGCCGCCGGCGGCGCGGGCGGATTGATCGTGCAGATGGCCAGAATGCTTGGGGCGCGGGTATTCGGCACTGTGTCCACCGAGGAGAAGGCGCGGATCGCGCGCGACCATGGCGTGGACGAGGCCATTCTCTATACCTCGCAGGATTTCGAACACGACGTGCGGCGCTTGACCGATGGCCGCGGCGTCGATGTGGTTTACGATTCGGTCGGCAAAACCACCTTCGAGAAGAGCCTCAGTTCGCTGCGACCGCGCGGCATGATGGCGCTGTTCGGGCAATCGAGCGGCGCCGTGCCGCCGTTCGACCCATCGATTCTCAACGCAAAGGGCTCGCTGTTCCTCACGCGGCCGAGCCTGGCGCACCACTTGCTGACACGGCAGGAACTGGAATGGCGCGCGGGCGATGTGCTTGGCTGGATCGCGGAAGGAAAGCTGAAACTGCGGATCGACCGCACCTATCCGCTGGCGGAAGCGGCCGCCGCGCACCGCGATCTGGAAGGCCGTCATACCGCCGGCAAGCTGCTGCTGACGGTCTCGTAAAGCGGCATGAATCTCCAGGCTAAGCTGACGCTCGGGGCGGTAGTGCTCGAGACCGTGATTGTCGCGGTAATCTCCGCTGTCGATCTCGGCAACGTCATGCAGATCGAATTCGTAGCGCGGAAAATCGGGCCGCACTGGTGCGCGACGTCGCCACCGAGTATGTCGCTCAGATTCTCAACCGCCAGCCTCCGCAGCCGCTGCGGGAAGCGCTGCGCGATCCGGCGCTTCCGGGGCGTCTGCGAAAGATGATGACGGAATCGAACGAGCTGATAGAAATCGCTGTCGTCGATCCACAAAATCGAGATTCTGGCCGACAGCGACGCGGACCGCGTCGGCGTGATCTCGCCCCGTTACCACGAGTTCGACGAGTTGGTGAACGGCACCAGCTTGGATACAAAAGCTGAAACTGCTCGGCGGCCGCGAAGACACCTTTTATCAGATGGAAAAAGCCTTGGCGCGGGAAGCGCGCCGCCACCCCCCTCGTTTACGTGCGCGTGTGGTCTTTCCCTCGCTGATTATGCGCCACTTCATCTGGCCCGCCCTGAGGCACAGCGCCGAAACCGCCATGTTATTGTTCGCCGGTTCGGTAGGGCTGATTTTTGTCATATCGGCGATCGCATTCCGGCGGCTCGGCCAATTGGGCCACATGCTGGACCTGGCGGCCAGCGGACGAATACGAACCCGAAAAGAATACCGCCGATGCGCCGGCCAACGACGAGCTTTCGGTGATGGCATCGAAGGTCAGCCTGCTCAGCGAACGCCTGCGCGGCGCCCAGTTCGAAGTCTCCGACCTGCGCGGAAATATCGACCGTCTGCTGCATGATCTGGAAGACGCCGTATTCATCTTCAATCGCGAAATGCGCCTCGTGTTCGCATCGGGATCGGTGGAGAAATTCCTCGGCAAGGAGCGCGAAGAGCTGGTCCGATTGTCGCTCTCGGCAATCTTCCCTCCGAATACCACGCTCGGGCTGCTCATCGCGCAGGCGGCGCAGACCGGACGGTTCGTGCGCAACCGCCGCGTTCCCCTTACGGCGCTGGGCGGCGGCGCATCGGTGGTGCTGCTTTCGGTGGATATGCTGGAATCGATCCCTGGCGCTACCGGATCGGGCCTGTTGGTTCGCCTGCGCGACCCGGAGGCGCAGCGTAAGCTCGGACACGAATTGCAGACAGCCGACCGGCTGGCCGCTATCAGCCGCGTTTCAGGTGGCGTGGCGCACGAGGTAAAAAACCCGCTCAACGCGATTCTGCTGCACGTGGAGGTAGCCAAAGCCAAGCTGGCGCGCGGCGATACCGACGTCATCCCGCAGATGGAGATCATCTCGAGCGAGATCCTGCGGCTGGACCGGGTGGTCAAGACGTTCCTCGATTTCACCCGGCCCGTGGAGTTGAGGCTGGAAACCGTTCCGGTGCGGAGGCTGCTCGAGGAGATGCTGGAGTTGGCGCGGCCGCAGGCGGAGGCCGCGAAGATCCGTGTGATTGTGGGCGAAGAAGCGGATGGCGTAGAGGTGCGAATCGATCGCGATCTGCTCAAGCAGGCCATGTTGAATATCGTGGTGAATGCGATGCAGGCCATGCCGGAAGGCGGCGAGTTGCGGTTCGATTCTATCGCGGGCGAGGAGTTCGCCGAGATCCGTATCTCCGATACCGGCGCCGGAATTCCACCGGAACTTCGCGACAAGATTTTCCGCCTGTATTTCACGACCAAGAAAGAGGGTTCCGGCATCGGCCTCGCCATGACCTTTCGGATCGTTCAGTTGCACGATGGTACGATCGATTTCACGAGCGAGCCAGGGAAAGGCACAACCTTCTCCATCCGGCTGCCCATCGCGAGTTAAGGCAGGCCCCCCGATGAGACGAGTGCACGCGAGTGTTGCCGTAGCGCTGGCGTCGTCACTAGCGCTTTTCCAATCCGCCTGCGTGCTAACCGGAAAGCCGAAGACCGCCGCCGTCGCCCCGCCGCCGCCCAAACCCGCTCCCGCCAAACCCGCCCCGCCGGCTGAGAAGCTTTCCGTTCCGCAAACCCAAGTGCAGTTGCCTCCGCCGCAACCCGTGAATCCGGATGCGGTTGCGCTACCGGAGCCCAAGCCCGAAGGGGGCGTTCCACCGCCTGCAACCTCGCGGCCGGTGCGCAGGGCCGCGCCGCCACCACCCAAACCCGAAGCGCCCGCGCCTACCGCACCCGCGCCCGCGCCGGCGGATGCCGGACTCGCGCCTGTCCAGGAGGTGCTGACGCCCACCGAACGGAAGCGTCTTCAGGATTCGGCCGATGCCCGAAAGACAGAGGTCCGCCAGTTGCTCACCCAAATCAAATCGCATCGCCTCAGCGCCGAAGCGAACCGCGAAGTCAAGCGGGTTCAATCGCTGCTCGCGCAATCCGACGATGTCGAAAAGCATGGCGACATGCGCCAGGCCGACGCACTCGCCGAGCGCGCCCTCATCCTTGCCCGGGAGCTGAGCGGTGCCAAATAAGGCCGGGCTTCCTTCCCGGAGCGACGAATTTAGCGCACGACGAGACGCTGTCGCTGCCGGGCTAGCCGGGCGCAAGCTGGACTCAATGTTGGTGGCGTTCAGTCCCAACCTACGCTACCTCACCGGCTTCACAGGCAGCAACGGAAATCTGCTGATCACGCCGGATCGCGCAATCCTCTTCACAGATCCGCGCTATACGATGCAAGCGGCGAACGAGACGGCGTGTCAGGTGCGCATCGCCAAGGGCCCGCTGGCCGCTGCCGTTTCGGCCACGATCCGCCGTATGAAACTGCGCCGCATTGGGTATGAACCTGCGCGCATGACGTGCGATTTGTTCGAAAGCCTGAAATCGAAACTGCCCATGCGCGCAACGTTGGAGCCCGTGAAGGAGCCGGCGACGGGCTGGATCGAAGAGCTGCGCATGGTCAAATCGTCCGATGAAATTGAGCGCATCCGCCGCTCGGTGGAAACTAACTCGCGCGCGTTCGAACAGGCTGTAGCGCGCGTCAAGGCTGGAATGAAGGAATCGGATCTTGCAGCGGAGTTGGAATACCGCATGCGCCGCCTGGGCGCGGAAAAGCCATCGTTCGAAACCATTGTCGCGGGAGGCGCACGCTCCGCATGGCCGCATGCCCAACCAACCGCCGCGGCGCTCAAGCCCGGCGATTTGACGATTGTCGATATGGGCGCGATGCAAGATGGCTACGCGAGCGACATGACGCGCATGCTGTTTCTGGGAACGCCAGATGCGAAGGTGAAGCGAACCTACCGCGCCGTACTCGAAGCACAACTGGCGGCGATCGACATGGTGCGGCCCGGTGTGAGAGCCTCGGCGGTGGATGCCGCCGCGCGCGGAGTGCTCAAGGGGTATGGCCTCGACGCCGCGTTTATTCATTCCACCGGCCACGGCTTGGGCCTGGAGATACACGAGCCACCCCGTATCGGCAAACGCGGCAAAGCGAAGCTCCAGGCGGGGATGGCCATCACCATTGAACCCGGCGTGTATCTTGAAGGCTTCGGCGGAATCCGTATTGAAGATACGGTGATCGTGACGCAGACCGGCTGTGAGGTACTGACGCCAACCAGCAAGGAACTGCGGCTGATCTGAATGCGAAACTGACGCTAACCATTACGCCATCGCGAGCCGGAGACTCGATCCGTCATCCGAGAGCCGCAAGTTCGCTGGCAACGACATCCCGTAATGGCGGCAGAGCCAGCCGCACAGTGTCCCATACCAGCTTCGCTGCAACGTCCTCGTATCATGGCGTAAATATTTCCTGCTCCCGCCATGTCCTTCCACGCGATTGATGGGTAGCCGCCTTTATCCCAGCGGGGATGCGCCGCGACGCTTCGGAAATGATTTCCAGACACCGCGTCACGGCAAAGAGCGTTCGCGCGTCGTCACAAAAGGCGCCGTAATCAAGGCCCGTGACGAATTGGTTTGCGAGGTCGTATGATGTCCGATGTCGCGTAAGGCCGCAGTGGCGGAATCAGAAGGCATAGATGGCGTCAAGGGTGGCGGCCGGTTTTACGTAAGGCTTCAGCCCATCGCGGTTCACCACGTCAACGCGCCCGTCGAACAACGCGGCGATATAATCCTTCAAATTGGCATAGTCAAAAATCGTGATCTGTGCCGTGGGGTCGAATTCGATCATGATATCGGTGTCGCTCTCGGGGCTTTGATCGCCACGCGCCCGCGAGCCGAACAACGCCGCGTGCGCCACGCCGCGCTTGCGGAGCGTTGCTTCGTTTTCCCGCAACCGGGCGATTATTGCATCACGGCTCATAACACAACCTTCAAGAAGACCGCTTTAGTCTTCCCAAACCAATTGTAACGATTTACCCTGCGCAGTCAAAATTGATACGCACTCGCGAGGTCCCAGTGCGATAGGCCTCCTGGCCTGTCGACGCGCCGAAGGCGCGGGCGCTCTCGGGATGCTCCTCCTCCTTGGCACCCTCCCCGCCGGGCTGCCCCAACCGTTGTTATCCTATTTTGCTTATGAGAATAGCCGCGTTGCTTCTTGCTTCGGCCCTCTTCCTGGGTGCGCAAACCAAATTCGAGATGTGGCCGGGCGCCACCTACGACCCCGCTGTGCCCACGCCCAAAAAGGTCCTGGGTTACGACTTTGGCGATCGGGTCTCTAGTCACGCCAACATCGTCAAGTACATGAATGCCCTCGCCGCCGCGGAGCCGAGCCACATCAAGATCTTCGAGTATGGCAAGACTTGGGAGGGCCGCGAGCTCATCTACGCCGTCATCGGGTCCGAAGCGAACATCAAGCGGCTGCCGGAAATCCGCGCGGCCATGGAACGGCTGCACGATCCCCGCAAGACGCCCCCCGCCGAAGCGCAGCGCCTCATCGCCAATATGCCGGCCATCCTCTGGCTGGCATATTCGGTGCACGGCAACGAGATCTCGGGATCGGATGCAGCGCTGGTCACTGCGTATCATCTGCTCGCCGCGCGGAGTGACAAAGCCGTTTCCGACGCATTGGCAAATGCGCTGACCATCATCGTGCCGGAACAGAATCCCGATGGCCGCAACCGCTTCATTCACGATTACGAAGTGGCCGAGGGTCTCGAGCCTGACGCGAACCCCCTTGCCGCCGAGCACAGCGAATCATGGCCGGGCGGACGCACCAACCATTATTACTTCGATCTCAATCGCGATTGGTTGGGAATCACGCAGCCCGAGACCATCGGCCACGTGAAAGCGCTGCTGGAATGGAATCCCCAGGTCTTCATCGATCTGCACGAGATGGGCACCGACGCCACTTATTACTTCACGCCGGAATCCGACCCTTACAATCCATACCTCACCAAAGAGCAGCATGACGATCTCTACTGGTTCGGCAAGAACAATGCGAAATATTTCGACCAGTTCGGCTTCCGCTACTTCACGCGTGAGAACTACGACGCCTTTTATCCCGGTTACGGCGCCAGTTGGCCGTTCTATATCGGCGGCTTGGCGATGACGTATGAGAACGGTTCGACGCGTGGCTTGATTGTGCGCAAAACGGACGACGTTACCGTCACCTATCGCGAAACCGTCCGGCGGCACTTCGTGACCTCGATTTCAAGCTGCGAAGTGGTGGGGCACAACCGCGAGAAGCTGCTCGATATGTTTTACCGCTATCAGACTTCCGCGCTGGAAGACGCGGCGAGAGATCCCCTGAAAGAGTTCGTTGTACCGCGCATCGGAAATACCTCGGCAGTAGATAAGCTGGCGCAGTTGATGGCTCTGCAAGGCGTGGAGGTGAATCGCGCGTCGGCGGCGTTCAACGTCGCGGGCAAAGAGTACCCGGCCGGATCGTATGCGATCTCGCTGGCCCAGCCGGAACGGCGATTGATCCGCGATGTACTCGATCCGCAGGTCTCGATGGACGAGGCGTTCCTCAAGGGCGAGGAGCAGCGCCGCAAAGAGCGGCAGCGCAGCGAGATCTACGATGTCACGGCTTGGTCTCTGCCCCTGCAATTCAACGTTGCGGTCTCGACGACGAATGCCAAGGTCGCCGGCAATTTCAGCCCGGTAAAATTGGGCGATACGCCGCCGGGCAAGGTTTCAGGCCAGGCGACAGTGGCGTATCTCGTTCCGTGGGGGACCACAGCGGCTGCCAGGCTGCTCACTGGCGCATTGCGCGAGAACCTGCGCATACTCAGCGCCGACAAGAAATTCACGCAGAGTGGGCGGGTGTTTCCGCCGGGGACGCTGATCTTGATGGTGAAGGAGAACCCCGCTAACCTTCACGAAGCTTTGGAGCGACTGGCCGCAAGTTCGGGCGCCGACGTCGTCGCGACCAATTCCAGTTGGATGGACGACGGCCCCGATTTCGGCAGCGGGCGCGTAGCGTATCTGCGCCGTCCGTCGATTCTCATGGCGTGGGATCGTCCGACGAACGGCAGTTCCGCCGGCGAAACGCGTTGGGTGCTCGAGCGGCAGTTCGGCTACCCGGTAACGGTCATCCGCACGCAGCAGATTGGCGGGGCCGATTTGGCCAAGTTCCAGGTGATCATTCTTCCCGAAGGCAACGGCTACGCGGAATCCCTGGGGGCAAACGGCACACGCCGGCTGCATGAGTGGGTGCAGGCGGGTGGCACGCTGATCGGTATGGGAAGCGCGATCTCCTACATGGCCGGCAACGGCATGATGGCCGTCCAACAAGAGAACGCCCTTACTTCCGCGGCAGGAGCCCCGGCTGGCGGCGGACGGGGAGGCCGTGGCGGAGCGGCTACTCCAGCGGCCGCAGAGACCGCAGCCGGCGGACGCGGTGGGGCCGGAGGGGGTGGCAACATAGAACGCGTAGCCGGGCGCACCTACGCGTCTGAAGCGGATCTGGAGAAGGCAACGCAGCCCGACACTCAGGCGCCATGGCCTGCACACGGGTTCCTAGCGAAAGCGAAGGTGGATCCCGAGCAGTGGATCTGCGCGGGCGTCCCTGAAAGCGTCTACGCCCTGGTAAGCGGCTCCGCAATCTATACGCCCATCAAGGTGGATCGCGGCGCGAACGCCGTGGTCTTTGCCGGCGCCGATACCGTAATGGCAAGCGGCTACTCGTGGGAGGAGTTTCGCAAGCAACTCGCCTACAAGCCATTCGTCATCGTGCAGCGCGATGGCAGAGGCAATGAGATCGGCTTCACCGCGGATCCCAACTACCGCGGCTATATGGACGGGCTGAACTTGCTCTTTGTCAACGCCGTTTTTCGCGGACCGGGTCACGCGGGTGGCGGCGGTGGCGGCGGCGAACGTCAGGAGCGATAAATCAGGGGCGGACAATCGAACGCATCTCGGCGATGGTCCGCTCCAATTCGTCTTCCGTCGTGTAGAAATGCGGCGCTACCCGGATGCCGGCGCGAGGCCGGTAATCCACCATTACTTCGCGGCGCTCTAATTCTTTAGCGACTTCGCGGCCGTTGGGCGGATCGAGCGTAACTACGCCGCCTCGGCGGTCGGGTGTGCGGCAGGTGTTCACTGAAATGCCTGCTTCGTCGGCAAGATCCATCAGCCGCTGGGTTTGGCGCAGCGATTTCGCGCGAATCGCGGGCACTCCGATCTCGCCCACAATCTCGTATCCGCTGCGGGCCGCGTACATCGCGGGAACGTTAGGCGTGCCGTTCATGAAACGGTAGGCGCCGGAGGCGTATTCGATTGGGCCGCCTTCGAACTCGAATGGACGCTCATGCGCCACCCAACCCGTATTGCCCGGTTGGAGATCCGGCCACAGATCGCGGCGCACGTAGAGATAGCCCGCGCCCGGTCCGCCGCACAGCCATTTGACGGATCCTCCGGTCGCGAAATCGAGCTTCAACTCGCGGACGTTTATTGGCACGGTTCCCGCCGATTGGTAAAGATCGGCGACAACCATCGCGCCCACCGCGTGCGCACGCTCGACAATAGCGGCGAGATCCTGGACGTATGAACTGCGGAACGCCACGTGAGAGACGGAGACAAGCTGCGTCTCGTGGTCAATCGCCTCCACCACGCGCTCGGTGGGCATGGTCAGTCCCTCGGCCGGGACGGTCACTACGCGCGCGCCATGCCGTTCGAGCGAATGGTAGATATATTCGTTCGAGGGGAAATTCAAACCGTCCGTGACCAGCTTGTTGCGGCGCCCGGACCAATCGAAGCAAGAGGTCACGAGGGATTGGCACACCGAGACGTTCTGGTGCATCACCACTTCGCCTTCGCCCGCGCCAATAATCGCGCCGACCAAATTTCCGACCGTGGCGGACATCATCCACCAGCCCTCTTCCCAGGCGCGAATGCCGCGCGTTGCCCATGCGTCGGTGTACTCACGCATGCGTGTCGTGGGTACGCCGCGGCATGGCGCCCAGCGAATGGCTGATCATGTAGGTGGTTTTTGCGAGGATGGGAAATTCGGAACGCCAGCGGAGCAGCGGGTCCATGAGCTAGGATTTGCCTTCTTCGTGTGAAATAACGATTTGGCCGAGGCGTTTCATAGTATCTGTGAGATCGGCGTCCGACCAGTGAGATTCGCCATTCGGGCAATGAGGCGTTTGTCGCTTTCTTCGGCAGCGCGTTCGAAGCGGCTCAACCTTTCGCGCGTAGAAAGAAAAAAACTCCACGTGGCGCTCCATCAGCCGGTCCATGCGCTGATCTACGTCCATAACGCTCTCGCCTCTATTCTATGCCAGCGGCCTGAGGCGCCGTAGAGATGGCTTAGTTCGTTACGCAGACACGGCGGGCGGCGCGGCGTTGCTTCAAGCGCTCGTTTGCCTTCTTCTGCTTTTCAGCGGAAACCAGGGCCTGGCAGGCGTCGCACCGCTTTCGGATACGAGACTTGGTGACGAACTGAGCGCCGCAGCGGCGGCACTGCTTCGTCATGGTCTCCTCAAGCGGGAGAATCCCGGGCTTTTTGGGCAGCAGATGGCTATAGTGAAAATCGCAATGATTCATTCCTGCACCTTGGCTTTATACCTACACAGTCCCGCGAGCCGTTCGAATTTCTCAGAAAATTTTGAGAAGCGGCTCAAGAACCCGAAAGGATTGTGTTAGATGTAACATTGTACCGCAAAATCTCATGCCGCCGCTTGGGGCCCAGGGCGGAAAACGTCCTCCGCACCCAACGCTTCCCATCGCAAGTGATTGATATAAAAAACTAAAATCGCTTCCGGAAATTTCGATTTAAATTCGTTATAGACCCGCTCCTCCCAACCCTCCGTGAAGTAGGTTTTGGGGTCCATGTCCTTGGCGAAAAATCCGTTCTCGTGTGGCACGCCAAGGAAATCGAGCGCGGCCGCGATCAGGTCGAGGTGCGATACCAGAACCGATTGTCCGAGGTCCTTGCCGAAATCCTCGTCGCCACCCATAATGCGCGTCCAGAACTTCGGCGCCGATTTCCGCAGGATCTCGGTATTGATCTTCTGCAGATGCGCGCGCACCTTGAAGCCTTCGTAGATCTGGTACGTCTTCAACTTGCCGATGGAAATGCCGCGGACGAGTTTGGCGAAATTCTCCTCGCCCAATCCGCGGTACACGTCCGAAATGAGCATAGAGAATCAGGTTAGCATGCGGGCGATGGGCTTCGTAATTCCCAACGGTTTGCAGGGGCCCAAGGCTATCGGGGCATCCCGTAGAATAGAAGTCAATGCCCGATAACACCGAAGAGTTTTATCGTATTCAAAAGCTGCCTCCCTACGTTTTCGCCGTTCTCAACGAGAAATGCGCGCAGGCGCGCGCCGAAAAGATCGACGTTATCGATCTCGGCATGGGGAATCCCGATGGCGCCACGCCGCGTCCCGTAGTGAAAAAGCTGATCGAAGAGGCGCGGCAGGCGCGCAATCATCGGTATTCGGCTTCGCGGGGCATTGTCCCGCTGCGGCACGAGATCGTGCGCCGGTATCGCGCGAACTATGGCGTGGAATTGGACCCCGATCATGAAGCGATCGTCACCATCGGGGCCAAGGACGCATTGGCGCATCTGCTGCTCGCGGTGCTCGCCCCGGGCGACGCGGTGGTTTCGCCGAATCCGGCCTATCCCATCCATCAGTTTGGCGTCGTACTGGCGGAAGGCCATGCCTGCATGCTTCCCATGCCAGATGCTTCAACGTTCCTGAATCACTTGGAGCATCTCTATCAAACCTCTCCTAGAAAGCCCAAGTTCATTTTGATTTCGTTTCCGCATAATCCGACAACCATCTGCGCCGACCCCGAATTCTTCCGCGAGGTGGTGCGGTTGGCAAGCCATCATGGCGCGTATATCATCCACGATTTCGCCTACGCCGATTTGGGATTCGATGGATACAAGCCGCCCAGCATTCTGCAGGTGGATGGCGCCAAGGAAGTCGCGGTTGAGATTTTCTCGATGTCGAAGAGCTACAACATGGCCGGCTGGCGCGTAGGGTTCTGCCTGGGCAATCCCCGCCTGGTCGCGGCATTGACGCGCATCAAGAGCTATCTCGATTACGGCGTGTTCCAGCCCATCCAACTTGCAGCCGCGACCGCTCTGCAGGAGTGCGAAGAGGACACCCGCAAGATCTGCGCAACCTACCAGAAGCGCCGCGACGCGCTGGTGAAAGGGCTCGATCAGGCCGGCTGGCCCGTCCAGAAGCCGCGCGGCACGATGTTTCTGTGGGCAGCGATTCCCGAACGCTTTCGCTCCCTCGGTTCCCTGGAATTCGCCATGCGGATGCTGGAACAGGCGCATGTGGCGGTATCGCCGGGCGTGGGTTTCGGTCCGATGGGCGAAGGACACGTGCGGTTTTCGCTGATCGAGGGCGACAAGCGGTTACGCGAGGCGGCGGGACGGATCGGGGAGTTTTTGAAATCGGAACCGTAAGCCCATTTCCGGCCGAGATCAAATCTGCAATAACAAGGTCAGGAAGAAGCAATGTCCGCCGCACTATTATTTCCCTTCGATACGGCCAACGAGACGCTGCCCCGAAAGAAATTCACGAGGCAAGAAGTTGAACACCTCACAGCGGAGGGTTTCTTCGAGGGGCAGCGCTACGAACTCATTGATGGAGACTTGATCGACAAGAGGGGGCAGAAACCTCCGCATCCTTTCGCAATTCAAACTTTCTTTGAAGTTCTAGTGCGAATCTTTGGTTTTGGCTTTGTTCGAAGCCAGTCTTCACTGGACGTTTCGGATGCCGACCGCGAGCGTAACGAACCCGAACCGGACATCGTCGTCACGGAGCGCGCCAAGACTCATTACCTGGATCATCATCCCCGTGGTGAAGAATGCCTGCTTGTGGCTGGAGTCTTCGACACGACTCTCCGATTGGACCTGACACGTAAAGCCGCCTTATACGCCAGGGCCGACGTGCGCGAGTACTGGGTTCTGGACTTGAAGGGCCGACGCCTGGTCGTCCACCGCCAGCCCCGAGATGGGGGCTATCGGTCCATCCAGCTCTTCAACGAGAGCGATACTCTATCGCTCGAAGACAGCACGGAAATGATCCGCGTCGCCGAATTGCTTCCGCCTACTGCACCTGATACGGCACAGTAATCTCGACCGTCTTCGGGGGAAAGCACGTAGTGCTGTTGCAAGCCTGATACTTCAGCTTCCCAGCAGCCGAGCCCGGCCCCGCCGAAGCGGCCGGCGCAATCTTGAAATTTGCGATCAAATCGAACTTGCCGGTAAAAACCAACAACTGCTGGTCGGCAACCGTCTCGGTGGTCGGCTTGGGGTAGATCACAGCCCCAGGTTCGAGCGAGCCGGTGGATGTCCACGTCAGACTGAGGGGAATCAGAAATTCTTCCTTCGGCTTGTTGCTGTTCACGTGGAAGCCCGGGTCCACCGTAACGGGGATCTTAGCCTGCACCGCGGCGCCGCGCTTTCCTACTACCGTTTGCGGCGCGGCCGCTTGCAAGTGCCCGCTACCTTGGGCCAAGCTGCACGGGATGCAGATAGAAGCCGACATCAGGGACAATGCGAGATTTCGAATCCAACAACTGCGCAACTTCATCCTCAAATTCCTTCCGGCTCGCGAGCCCAATATGGATCGCGGCGATTTTGCCCGCCTGGTCGATCAGGAACGTTTCCGGCAGAGACTCCACGTTGCCATACATCTCGGCCGTGGCGTCGTTGCCGATCACTACTCGATAGTTCATCCCGACTTCTTTCATGAACGGCTTGACCACTTCCCATCCTTCATCGTCCATGGAAACGCCAAGTACTGCGAAGCCGCGATCCTTATTTTTTCGCTCGATATCGATGAGCCAAGGGATTTCCAGCTTGCAGGGAGGACACCACGTTGCCCAGAAATCGAGCAGGACCACTTTGCCGCGATAGTCCGTGAGACGCACGGTCTTGCCGTCTGCGTCCTTCAAGGAGAAATCCGGCGCTTCGTGACGCTTGTCTTCGGGCTTGACCGACGCCGCTCTCACAAGCGTGGGAGATGACGAGCAGCCTTGAAAAAAGCAGCCCACAACCAGCGCGGCCGCAAAAGCGGTGCAATAGCGGATGGCAGACACAAATATTCCCGTATTTCATTATATCGATAATTTCCCCCCGCCGAGTGTACGGTCGAACCATTTGCGCCGCCGCTCCCGCCAGAACCTTCCAAGTGTAAACTCCGGATGCGCGACGGCGCCCGAATAGAGCCACGCCGCGGTGTCGCAGAAGCTTTCGCAACAATACTCGCGCCAGCGCCGCGTGCGCAGTTGCCCATCGGCGCGGGTCAATTTGCGTTTTCGCGATTCCGCTGCCCAACCCAATTCACCAGGCGCGCGCCGAACTTCATCCGCGATCAGGCGCTCGAACAAGAGTCGCGCCGGATTACCCAGGCGCAGCCACACGAAATGGAAAAGCTCATGAACGAAGATGCGTGGGAATTCCGCCCGGGTACAATCGAACAGGATCCGGCGTTCGCGCAGAAAAGCGCCGCCATGCACCGGTCCGTGCCGGTCGCGCAGATTGTGTGCGCGGGCCAGGTGGATGGGTGCGCCGGCCAAGGGCGGGAGGCGGCTCAAGAAGATGCCGGGGGAAAGGCCGGTCTCAGCCCGAAAGTGCGCGCCCCACTCAGGACGCTTCACGCGCCTCGGCATGGTGCCGTACGTCGATGCCCTTCACCAGGAACAGTACGTCTTCCGCGATGTTCGTCGCGTGATCGGCGATGCGCTCCAGATGCTGCACGATGAACAGCATGTCGATCGCGCGGTTAATCGTGGTGCGCTCTTCCTGCATGAAGGCGATCAACTCGTGATAAACGGAATCGCGCAGATTATCCACCTCGTCGTCGGCCAGCAGTACCTCGCGGGCCATATCGGCGTCGCTATGCGCGAACGCGTCCAATGCGCGGTGCACCATGCTCTCGGCGAGTTCGGCGATGCGCGGGATATCCACTAACGGCCGCAGCGGGGATTCTCTCATCAGGGAGAGCGCGCGCTCCGTGATGTTGACCGCAAGATCTCCCATACGCTCGAGGTCGCTGTTCATCTTGATAACGGCGGTGATGAAGCGCAAATCGCGAGCCATTGGTTGGAAAAGCGCGAGCAGGCGCGTCGCGAGCTCGTCGATCTCCATCTCGCTCTGGTTCACCAGAGCCTCGTTCCACATCACTTCCTTGGCGCGGTCTTCGTCGCGCTCTACTAGTGCATAGACGCTGTTGTGGATCGCGGCTTCCACCAAGCCGCCCATTTCGAGCAACTTGCTCTGCAACTCTTCCAACTCTTCTCGAAAATGAAGCATTTCCCCGTCCCTTCGGTGCACTGCGGCTTTGCCCGAAACCGTCCTCCGTCGTTTACCCGAACCGGCCCGTAATGTAATCCTCGGTCTCTTTTTTCGCCGGGCGCTTGAAGATGATCGGCGTGCGGTCGAACTCGATCAGCTTGCCCATGAGGAAGAAGCCCGTGAACTCCGCCACGCGCGCAGCCTGCTGCATGTTGTGCGTCACAATCACCTGCGTGGTTACGTTCTTCAAGCTGAACATCAAGTCTTCGATCTTGGCAGTCGCGATCGGGTCGAGAGCGGAGCAGGGTTCATCGAGTAACAACACTTCCGGGTCCACCGCCAACGCGCGCGCGATGCACAGCCGCTGCTGCTGGCCGCCCGATAGTGAGTAGGCCGATTGGTGCAGCTTGTCCTTCACCTCATCCCACAGCGCGGCCACCTTCAGACTGTGCTCCACTTTATCGTGCAGCGACCCGTTGCCCCTGAGACCGTTGACGCGAATGCCGTATGCAACGTTGTCGAAGATCGATTTAGGGAAGGGATTCGGCCGTTGGAACACCATGCCCACGCGGCGGCGCAGGTTCGTGACGTCTACGCCCATCACGTCTTCGCCATCGAGCGTGACTGATCCTTCGGCGCGCGCGCCCCGAATCATTTCGTTAATGCGGTTGAGGGTTCGCAGGAAAGTCGATTTCCCGCAGCCGGACGGTCCGATCAGCGCGGTGATCTGCTTCTCCGGAATATTGATGTTGATATCGTGCAGCGCCTTGAAAGAACTGTAGTAGAAGTTTAGATTCTTGACCGAGATCTTGGTCACCATCGAAGTAGCCTTGGCGGCAGACGCCGTCTGCGGAACCTCGATCGGTTTCATGCTGGATTCATGCGCGGCCGGAGCGAATTCCGAGGACATCTCTTATTTAACCTTAACCCTTCTGTACTGCGATTCCGCGCGATGCGATATAGCGCGCGGTAACGTTGGTTATTAAAACCATGGTCAGCAAGACCAACCCCGCAGCCCATGCCTGGCGATGCCAATCGTCAAACGGCGCCATCGCATGGTTATAAATCATAACCGGAAGCGCTGCCGTGGGTTGCTTGATGCCGCTGGGCCAGAATTCGTTATTGAGCGCGGTGAACAGCAGCGGAGCGCTCTCACCAGCAACCCGCGCGACGCCCAGAATCATGCCCGTGAGAATGCCGCGCATAGCGGCCGGCACGGCTACTGTTGCAATCACTTTCCATTGCGGAGCTCCTAACGCCAGCGCGCCCTCGCGCAAGGCGCGCGGCACGTTCATGAGAAACTGCTCGGTACTGCGCATAGTGATTGGAATCAGCATCAGGCTTAACGCGAATCCCCCCGCTAACGCCGAAAACGTATGCATCGGGACCACAACAACAGTCCAGGCGAAAATGCCAATAACGATGGAGGGTACGCCATTAAGAAGGTCGGTCACATAACGCACGATGAAGCCGTACGTCTTGCCGCTGAATTCAGATAGATAAACTCCGCCCAGAAAACCAACAGGCAGCCCTATCAGCGCAGCAATGCCCACCATGAGAGCGCTGCCAACAATAGCATTCGCCATGCCGCCGCCGGTTTCGCCGGTAGGCTTAGGTAACTGTGTTAGAAATGCCCAATCGATGGATGTGGCGCCGTTGAATACCAGATATCCCAAGATGACGAACAGAATCGACACGGTCAGGAAGGTGCAGACGCCAGTAGCCGTCAGCATGACCATATTCACCAACTTGCGATAAGCCAGTCGGTTCATGCGCCTTTGGCCGTTCCTTTCCCGGCGGTCGCGATGACCATAACGCGCGCCAAGGCATTGATCACAATGGTGATGAGGAACAGCACCAGGCCGATCTCGATGAGCGAACTCAAATGCAGGTCATCGCTCGCCTCGGCGAATTCGTTCGCGATTACGGAGGCAATCGTGTAGCCGTTGGCCAGGAGCGACGCGTGAAGGTTGCTATCGTTCCCGATCACCATGGTTACCGCCATCGTCTCGCCGAGAGCGCGCGCCAGGCCAAGGAAGATCGATCCGAAGATTCCGAGACGGGCGTAGGGCACCACCACTTGAATGGTGGATTCCCAGCGTGTAGCGCCGAGCGCTAAGGCGGCCTCACGCTGATCGCGCGGCACTTCAAGCAGCGCTTCGCGTGAGATGGAAATAATGAACGGAAACGTCATTACCGCAAGAACCACTGCGGCCGTCAAATAACCTCCGCCGGACGCCGGACCGCTAAAGAGGGGGCCGATTCCCGGCACCACTCCCAGCGTGTGCTTCAGAAATGGCTCAATATAAGTGCGCATCAATGGAATCAGCGTGAAGATAGCGATCAATCCATAGATCACGCTGGGTACTGCCGCCAGCAGTTCCACCATGAACGTAGCCCATTCGGAGAGTTTCCGCGGGGCAAGCTCCGCCAGAAATATCGCCGCTCCCACGCCCAATGGAACCGAGATGATTAGAGCCAATATCGAAGTCACTACCGTGCCGTAGATAAATGGCAGGGCGCCAAATTGGCCATGAGAGGGGTCCCAATCCTGCGTGACGAAAAAATTAAATCCGAATTTCTGGCGCGAAGGGGCGCAGTGAATCCAAAGCTCCCACACCAGGAACGCGGTAACGATAATTACCGTGGAAGCGAAGAGCAGGGCGACCATATGCGCGATCAGATCGCCCCCCCGCAGGCTCGACAGAATGCTCTTTGTCCGCCCGGATCCGCCTGCCGTGATTGCCGGAGCAGACATGACTAGTTGATACCGGCGAGTTGCTTCTGTTCAGCGGTGATTACGACCTTCGGCAGCGGCGCATAACCCAACGACGGCGCCGTCTTCTGTCCGTCCGTCAGCATCCAGGCAAGGAATCCTTTGATTGCATCGCGCTTCTTGGCATCCGCGATGTGGCTCGGAATCAGCAGGTAGGTCATAGTGACGATAGGATAGGCGGCCTTTCCATCGGTATTGGTAAGCGATACCGGGAAATTGGTGACGGCGGCGGCCGCCGCCGTGATGGACGGAACCGTAGCGTTGATGTATGCGCCCGCCGAGTTCTTAACGACGCCATACTGCATGCCCTTGTTCAAAAGGATGTAAGTTACCTCGACATAGCCAATGCCGCCTGGGGTATTCTTGACGAACCCGGCAACGCCCTCGTTGCCCTGCTGCCCGGAGCCGGTAGGCCACTTGGGGCTCTGATCAACACCCACTTTGTCCTTCCATGCGGGGCTGACCTTCGAGAGATACTCGGTGAAGCAGAATGTGGTGCCGCTGCCCTCGGAGCGGTGCGCCACGCTGATATCGGTATCCGGCAGTTTCACGCCGGGGTTTACGGCCGCGATAGCCTTGTCGTTCCACTTAGTGATCTTGTTGAGGAAGATATCGGCGAGAACTTCGCCGGTGAACTTGAGCTGCTGTGTGACGCCCGGCAGGTTGTACGCAGGAACCACGCCGCCCATCACAGTCGGAAAGTAAAGCGGCTTGATCTGCAGCTTGCCCATTTCCGCATCGGTCAACGGGCGGTCGGAGGCGCCGAAATCCACCGTTCCGGCCGTGAGCTGTGTGATACCAGCCCCGGAACCGCGCGCCTGATAGTTGATCTCGACGCCGGCATGGGCATTCTTGTAATCGCTGAACCACTTCTTGTAAATCGGCTCGGGGAACGTCGCGCCGGCGGCGTTGATCGATTGCGCCGCGGCAATCCCGGCCGCGCAAAGGGCGGCCATGGCCATCAGGGCCAGTCTCACTGTAATTTTCATTTATTTTTCCTCTTTCTACCGTCTCACGGAATTGTTACAGTTCGGTTTAAATCCGGTTAGGGGTCCGATACGGAGAGGGCCGCTGCTACGCGTTCGCAAAGCGATAAATTTCACCGCTCCGCGTCACTGTATTGAAACGCCCGAAGCGGTCCCGGCGAGGTTGCTCCGACTGGCACACTCCGCCTCCCCATCGCTTGAGCTCACAGTGAAAAGCGAGTATAGTGCGCGGTGCGTTAGAGTCGAATGACAGAATTATGACAATGCCGTCAATATGTCCCGTTGGAATCGTTTAGCGGCGGGAGCGCCACGGTAAAGACCGTGCCTTGTCCAAGCCGGCTCTCCACTGCAACCGATCCGCCCATCTGCTCCACGGCATGTTTGACAATCGCCAAACCCAACCCCGTGCCGCCAGTGGCGCGCGACCTTGCCTTATCAACGCGATAGAAACGCTCGAAGATGCGTGGAAGGTCGCGCGAAGGGATGCCCAGGCCGGTATCGTGTACGCGTACCACCGCTCGGTCGCTCTCGCGCAGCATCTCCACACGGACCTCGCCTTCGGGCCGGTTGAACTTGATCGCATTGTCCAAAAGATTCACCCAGACCTGTTCCAAGCGGATCTCGTAACCGAGCACCTGGAAGTCGTCCGAATTGTGGAAAACGAGAGTCACGCCGCGCGATTTTGCCACCGGCTCCACTGTCCGCAGGGCGGATGAAATACTCTCGCGTAGTGACACCGGTTCCGGCGAGGGCGGCTTACCGCCTTCGAGGGTGGAAAGCACGAGCAGATCCGAAACGATGTTGGCTAACTGACGAGCTTTGTTCAAGATGATCTCGGTAAAGCGGCGGCTGTTTAGCGGATCCTCCAGAGCGCCCTCGAGCAGCGTCTCGGCGTATCCGCTGATTGCGGCCAAGGGCGTTCGCAGTTCATGCGAGACGTTGGCGACGAAATCCTTGCGGATGCGTTCCAGCCGTTCGATCTCGGTAATGTCGTAAAACATGCCAATCACGCCGCGAGTGGGACCGCCGGCCAGCGGCGTCACCTGCACCGCGAAGGTGCGCGCGCCCATTATGGAGAGGGTCAAGCGCCCCTGAGTGGGTTCGCCGGATGCGAATACGGCGTTGAACATCTCGAGCAGTTCGTGATCGCGTACTACCGACACCAGCGGCGTGCGCGGCGCCAGCGGCAGGCGCACCTCCATCGCATTGGCGAACGCGCGATTGAGGAACGTGATGTGGAGTTGGGGATTGACCGCAACCACTCCTTCCACCATGCTGCCGAGAATCGCTTCGAGCCGGTTGCTCTCGCGCTGGAGATTATCGACCGCCTCCTGCAGACGTTCCGCTGCGATTTCAGAGGACGAACGCGCCTGCTCGAGAAAGTAGGAGAACAGAAGGTTCGAACCAACTACGCCCGCCACCCCGATGGTGGCCGCCGCGGCTATCGTGCCCCAGGGAGTGGATTCCGGCACAAAGACCTTGAGCGCTAACAAGGAAAACGCGGTTAGACCAGCGCCAACCGCAATGCTGGGACGAAGACTGGTTCCTTTCCACACCTACACATTATCGAGCGAAGAGCGCCTCGAAAACGGCGCGCTCTGAAAATTCAATCGAAGGATAAACCCCCTTTAACTCTATTTCACCAAACTGTCACGCAACCTTCATTTTTCTGTATAGGTCGGGCTGATACGCTCCTGGAGAAAAGCACAAATATGCTCTGTTGACGCGGTACAAATGCGCCTTCGCGCGCGGCCTTAGCGCGTGTGGCTGATGCAAGTTTAGCAGTGGCAATTCCATCCGGGAGACCGGAAATCAGGAGAGGATACCGAACGATGAAAAGAGGATTGGCACGTTCTGGGACAGCGGCCGCAGTGCTGGTATTGTTTGCCGGCGCTTCGATGGCGCAGCAGAGCCCCGACGATATCGCGCAACTCAAGGCTCAGGTTCAACAACTGCAGCAACAACTGCAAACCTTGGCGAAGAAGTTGGATGAGGTGACGACTGCGAAGAGCGCTGACGCCGCGCCGGCCGCGACTACAGCGACGGCGAACGGGGCGTCGGACGCCATCACGCCTAACCCGGCGCCGCAACCCGTACGTCCGCTGATTGCCAGTACAACGCCGATGATTGCGCCCCCGCCGCCGGTAACGCGGCCTTCGGCTTCACCACTTAAACCGCCGGCGGCCGGACCAATGCCGTACCAAAACCCAATACCCGAATCGCCGCTGCAGATCAAAATTGGCGATGCCTACATCACACCCATCGGCTTCATGGATTTCACGGGCGTGTGGCGCAATAAGAACGATGGCGGAAGCATCGGCACCAGCTTCGGCTCCATCGCCTACGGCAACGTCTACCAGACGAACCTGAGCGAATTCCGCCTTAGCATGCAGAACTCGCGCGTGGGTTTCCGCGTGGATGCCATGGTAAAGGGCGCGCACGTGATCGGATATATGGAAGCCGACTTTTTAGGCAACAACCCGCCCAACGTCCTCGTGAGCAGCGACAGCAACACGATGCGCTCCCGCGTCTACTGGGTGGACATCGCCAAGAATAATTGGGAAGTGCTTGGCGGACAGACCTGGAGCTTGATTACGCCGGGCCGTACCGGCATCTCGCCCTTGCCCCAAAATCTCTTCTACACGCAAGACATAGACGTGAATTACCAGGCCGGCTTGGTCTGGGGCCGTATCCCGGAGTTCCGTTTGGTCTATCACGCTGGGGACAAGGCGGCTATCGCCATTGCGCTCGATAACCCCGAGCAATACGTTGGTGGTTCCTCGGGTGGACCGGTACCTACATTTCCTGCCGCGCTAACCACATATCCGGGCGGTGAGTTGAACAATGGAACCAATACGACCGGCGTTCCCAACGTGGCGCCGGACGTGATCGCGAAAGTGGCCCTCGATCCGTCGAAGCGTGCGCATATCGAGTTCGGCGGCGTCGAGCGAAATTTCAAAGTGTGGAATCCCAATAACCAGACGCACTATTCGGCGCAGAGCGCGGGCGGCTTTCTCAATATGAACTTCGAAGTGGTGAAGGGCCTTCGCCTCGTAACTAACAACTATTGGAGCGATGGCGGCGGCCGCTACATTTTTGGCCAAGTCCCTGATTTGATCGCGCGCGCCGATGGAAGCCTCTCGCTGATTCACGCCGGTTCCACCGTCAGCGGCTTCGAGTATACGCAAAAGAATACCTTCGTGTATGCATACTACGGTGGCATCTATGTGCAGCGGAACTCGGCGCTCGACGCCAACGGCAAGACCCTGGTCGGCTATGGGTACACGGGCTCGGCCGCGACCAATAACCGCACCATTCAGGAAGCTACGTTTGGTATGACGCAGACTCTTTGGCGTGACCCCAAGTACGGCGCTTTGCAGTTGATGTTTCAGTATTCCTATCTGCAGCGCAATCCGTGGTACGTGGCGACTGGGCAACCGTCAAATGCCAACGTGAACATGGTTTTCTGGAACTTGCGCTATCTGCTGCCCGGCATTCCGCCGACGTTGAAGTAGTCGACGCTGAAATCGGCTTTGAGGTAAAGCAAAAAGGGAGATGGCTTCGGCCATCTCCCTTTTTGCTTTTCATAACTGAGTGGAGCCACCTAACTGCGCCGGGCATAGATCCCGGTAGAACTGGCAGCGGCGGCAATGCTCCGCTATATTCATCGGAAATTGGAGTGACGCTTGCGCGTCCTGGAAATCTCTGGCAATCTGTTCCGGGGTGTCGAGCAGCGATGGCGTCAGATCCACCTCAATGGCTACATTCGGACGCAGAAAGTGCAGCCACGCGCGGTCCGGCGCGCGGCCGGTCACGCGTTCCACCGCTTGCGCGTAGAGCTTCAACTGCAGCTCATAATCTCGCGCGCGCTGATGAGCCTCCACAGCGGTGACCGCGTCCGTTTTGTAATCGACAATCGTCAATTCCCCGGATTCTTCGAACCAAAGATCCACCTGTCCACGAATTACCAGGTCTTCCACAGACATCAGGAAATCGAATTCGCGCTCGATTCTCATGGCTTTGGCCGCGCGCTGCCCGAGCGCGCTGTCGCGAAAAACCTGTACCAAACGTTGCGCTTCGCGAGAGGGCTGCTCCACCACTGCCCCGGCCAGCATCGCATGAACCTGAACGCCGAATTCGTCGGCGGGCAAATCACTCTCGGTTTCGGAATCTTCGTCCTGCACCCTCCGCCGCCCTTCGTAGCCCAAATATTGCGCCAGATAATATTCGCGTGGGCACTTCGCGAATTTCGCAAGCGCCGTAACCGTCGCGTTGGCGTCCTGCTGTCCGTTTAGCGCCGGCGCATCGAGCAACTGCGCAGTCTCGTCTTCCGAGGAATCGGCGGGTGCGGCGGCTCGTAACAGTTCCGGCGCGCGATCGGTTATGGTGACGCGCAGGTTCCAGCGCTTGCCATCGGGCGCGACGTGTTCCACCGTTTCCTCGCGGCCAGTTTCCATATCCAGACGCAGATTTTCGACGGCTACTTTGGCCCATTCCTTGGGCTTGGCGCCGGAAAAACTGAGAATCAGCCGCTTCTCGGCGCGCGTCATCGCTACATAGAGCAACCGGTGGCTCTCTTCTGCCTCGCGCGCTTTTCGCTCTTCGCGAATGGCGTCTTGAAAAACGTCGTTCTTGTCTTCTCTCACCGCGGGATTGCGCCAGCGCGCACCCAGCCCGACGCGAGGCGAGAACGCCACCACGCCCGCATCGCTATCGATGCCCTTTTGCATCGCCGCCACGAAGACCACTGGGAACTCCAGGCCCTTGGCGGCATGCACCGTCATTACCTTGACCGCGTTCGCTGAATCCTCCGGCGGCGCATCCGCCTCGCGCGGATTCGATTTGCGAATTTGCTCCAACTCCTCAACGAACTGATCGAGGGTCATATTCGCCCGCGCCGCGCGAGCTTGCGCCAGAAGCTTGTCGATATTCGCAGCGCCGCGCGAGCCACTCTCAGGCCGGTAGCCACATTCGTCCATAGCTTCGAGCAACAAGCGGTCGAACGAGACATACTCGCGCCGCGCGCGCCAGTCGTGCAGGCGATCGCGAAGGCGCGCGAGCCGCGCATAGTCTTCGCCAAAATCGGCGGCGGTCTCGGGCGTGACGCGCCGCAGCGCGCCCCCGATATTTCCGCCCAGAATCCGCAGGCGCAAGAGCGCCTCATCGGAGACCGCCGCGAACGGTGACCGCAACACGGCTGCGAGGCTGATCTCATCCAGCGGATTGGCGATGACGCGAAGCAGGTGCACGAGGTCGTTCACTTCGCGCGTCTCGTAGAATCCCTTGCCGCGATTTACCAGATAGGGAATGCCGGCCTGCATCGAACGCGGGGGCGAGGTCTGCCAACACCTCGGTGTTCCGCACTAGCACGGCAATATCCTTGAACTCGCATTCGCCGGATGCAAGCTCCACGACGCGCCTGGCGATGTGCTGCGCTTCGATGCGCGCGGCGACATCAGCGGGTTCCGCATTCACGCCAATGATTTCCACGGCGGCATCGGGCGCGTCGGCAAACGTGCGGCCCGCGACCAGATTGCGCGGCTCGATGCCTTCCTTGCCGCTAGTGATGGTCTCGACCGCGCTGAGCATCTCCGGGCGGCTGCGAAAATTGTCAACCAACTCGACCAGATGGCCGCCGCCGCTTTCGACCTGGCTGCGGTATTCGGCGAATCCGCGCGGCTCCGCGTGGCGGAAGCCATAGATGGATTGATTGATATCGCCTACCGCGTAGAAGCAATTGGGCGGACGTACCAGATCGATGAGCTTTGCCTGCTGCGGATTCGTGTCCTGAAACTCATCCATCAGCACATGGTCGAACTGGGCGCGCAAACGAGCCTGCGATTCCGGATGCGTTTCGAGCAGGCGCACGGCGTATTCTTCGAGATCGGCGAAATCGAGCACGCCAGCCTGGCGTTTGCGCTCGCGATAGATGCGGTCGAAGCGATGGAGAATCTCGATGAGCAGCGCGCGCTGTGGGGCATAGTGGCGCGTAATGAGGACATACTTGTAACCGCCGATCGCCTTCTTCAACTCTTTCGCGATGGCGGCCGCCTCGGATGACTTTTTGCACTTGTTGAGATTCAGCGGAAAGGATTCGAGTTCAACGAGGCCTTCACGCGGGGTTTCGGCGGAGAGGATCCGCGTCGCGGATTCGAGCGTTTCCGCCAGGTGCTGCTTTTGTTGGTAGTTCCAGCCGGTGAGCGGCTGGGCTTGCAGGGACTCGATAAGCGCTTCGATCTCCGCGGTGCGGGCGCCTTCGTCGCCTAAACGTGCCTGGAGGGCTATCCCGTTCGGGCTTACCCCGCTGCAACGCATCGCGTCGTAAGCGGATCGGACATGCTCTTCGAAATCGGGGGAGGATAGACCGCGAATCAGAGCGCGCACGTTTTCGGCATCTTGCGCAAACACTTCCTCCATCGCCGCGCCCAGCGATTCCTGCTGCAAGCGCAGCGCCTCGTGTTCGTCGGCGATGGTGAACTCGGGGTCGACGCCGGCCCACACCGCTTGCTCGCGTAACAGGCGCGCGCAAAAACCGTGAATAGTGAAGACCCAGGCGCGCTCGAACTGCGCGCGAACTCCCGTCTCCCCTTCGAACTGCGCGGCAAGCTTGGCGCGCATATTGGCTGCGGCCTTCTCGGTAAATGTGATCGCGAGAATCCGCAGTGGGTCGACTCCTGCAGCCACCAGACGCGCGAAATATTCAACCAGAACCGTCGTCTTGCCGGAACCCGGGCCGGCGACTACGCACGTATCGAGATGGCTCTTCGATATGTCGATGGCTTCGAGTTGCGCCGGAGTGAAGGGCGTCGCCTTCATGAGCCCTCCGTCCCCACACTGTCCGTTGTCGCGCTGGTCGTCACACGGGTTGTTATACGGGTCGTCACGCGGCAGACGTCGCGGCAATCGCAGAAGCGGCAACTAGCGGGATTCGCTGGCGCCACTTCCACGCGTCCGGCGCGGATCTCGAGTGCGGCTTGCAGCGTGCGCGCGCGCGCTTTTTCCAGCCAATCCTCGGGGATGAGGTTGCTCTCGCGAAAGCCGCTGTGACTCCAACCTATGTAATCCACGCCCTTCTTCGGATCGAGGCTCTTCAAGCCTACGTAAAAGACGCCGTCGGGTTCCACGCCGAAATGCTGTTTCGCGGCCATGTAATACAGGGGCGCTTGCAGCAGGTTTCCGTCCTTGAGGCGGCTCTTGGTACGCTGCGCCGCGCTGTATTTATAGTCGATGACGTATGACTTGCCGTCCGCGCCGACATCCAGGCGGTCTATTCGGCCGGAGACATCGAGAGAGGGATCAAGCGCGAACACAAACTTCTCCTCGGTTCGCGATTGGAACTGCGCACGCGGCCACTTCGCATCGGCGGCGAACGCGAGTAGATCTTCGCGCATGGCATTGCGCAAACGCTCCGTATGATAGCCCTTCGGGATACCCTGCTCGGCGCGCACGCGCTCGAATTCCTCCTCGAAGACTTGCTCGATACGATCCGGTTCGGCGTACGCTGCGGCCAAAACGTTGTGTACGATTTCCCCCTGCAGAAGATAATTCTCGTTCAACCGCTGCTCGGGCCGTTTCGGAGCGGTCTTCAGGCGCAGCGTGCGTGACCCGAAAAATTGAAAAGCGCATTGCAAGTACGATTCGAGGCCGCTGGGCGTCACCCTGCCCGTCCGCTCGCGCAAGTAATCGAGCAGCGCGGGGGCCGCGATGGCAGTACGAGCGCGCGGCATCCATTGCGCCCGCGGGCGTGGGCGCGCCGCGCGGCTTTCCTCGAGCGGCGCATGCAGATCGTCGAGAAAGATCGAGGGCAGGGTGCGTTCGCCGCGCACGTCATATTCGGGGTAAGTCATCGTGACCAGCGACGAACCGCGTGTGATGGCGGCATCGAATAGAGCACGCTCCTCACTCTCGAATCCAGCCGCGGAGCGCACGCGGATTCCGGCGGCAATCAGTCGGAGGCGCGCGTGTTCCGGAAAGAATGGATCCTGATGATGGAACTGCGGAAACTGCCGCTCGGTGAGGCCGCAAACAAAGACAACCGGCAGCGACCACTGGCGCGCTTCATGCGCGCTAAGCACTTGCACCGTGTTACGGCGGCCATCGCGCACCCGCAAAGGCGTGAGTCGAAGCGCGGATTTCACCATGCGCCAGAATTCGGCCAAGGACAACGCCGTTTGCGCGTCGAGTATGGATGCCGATTCCGTCACGGCCGCATCGAACAAATCGAGCGCGGCCGCCTGGCTTCGATATAGCAGCGCTAACTCATGGTTCGCCGTATCCACCGGTTGCGCCGTGCGAAAAAGATTGCGCAGCGTTTGGAAGCGCGATGCCCATTCGCGCGGAATGAGCGACAAGCTGCGCCATTCGTCGAGCGAAGCGAACGATGCGATCAGTCGCTGCATCGGTTCGGCATCGGCCGCGAGGATTTGCAAAGCTTCCAAGCCGGTATTGGGAACTTGCTCGCGGACCGCGAAATCAAACCGATCCATGGCATTCAAATCGGCAAAGCGCGGCGCCAGGCGCATGGCGGCCAGCGTGGCGGCGTGATCCCAACCTGCGAGCAGCGCGTCGAGTGCGCCGCTCAAAAAACGGATGGCTGCATGTTCGTCTAGCTTCGCATCGAAATAGAAACGCGCGGGAATGCCGAAACGCGCGAAGGTGGAGCGCAACACAGGCGCGTAAGTTTCGGCCGCGCGCACGATCACGCCCATCTCGCGGAATGCCCGTCCATCGGCGGCCTGCGCCAGGATGCGGCGCGCGATCTCCTCGGCTTCGCGCTCGATATTGGCGGCCTTCACCAATACCGTAGCCGCGCGGATGCGGCGCGATGGCAGTTGCTCATTCAGGAAGCCGATTCGTTCCAGATTCTCGCGAGTCCCCTCGGCCGCGAAATCGCTCAGCGTGATGGTGACGCGTGCGTGCTTGGCAAGCGCGGCGATGAGATGTAACTCGGGCTCGGGCAGCGCGTGAAATCCATCGAACCATACCGTTCTTACCGCACCGGGCCCACTCGCGGCAATGCGCGCGGCGGCGATCTCAAGCCGGCGCGCTCGCAACGCGAGGCCACGCCGCGCGAGTTCGCGATCCACTTCTTGATAGACGGCGAGGAACGCATCGGCGAGGGGCGCGTCGGGAAGACGAGCGGCGAGCCGTGCGCTATCGCATCCCGCCGCCGCGAACTCCGCAATCGTCTCTGGCCAGCGATGCGCTGAATCCGGGAAACTCCATCACCGCGGCAAACTCGGTGCGATTGAGACGTCGTACGGCCGCCTCGACAATCCAATAGAAAACGGTTTCGGAAACCTCCGGCGCCTCCCTACACCAATCGGCGATGAATTGTTTCAGGGTCTGCACTATGCTGGGCGGAAAGACGAGGCCCTCGCGCGCCAGTTCGTTTTGCATGTGCTGAGCTAGCGTAGCGGTGGGCACGAGCAAACGCACCGAGCCAGCCTCACCTGCGCGAAGAGCCACACGCAATTCGTTAAGGATTACCGCCGTTTTGCCTGAGCCCGGCGGTCCAGTGAACAGACGCATCAGACTATTTTATCGTAGGGCAAAGAAAAAGCGAAATATGAATTATTGGCTCACGGCGATGACGCGCGATTCGGTTGAAAACTTCTTATAGTCCGAAAACGTGAAATCGGCATCGACATGATAGCCCTTCACAAACAAAACGCGCGCCGATCCAGTCAGCACCACATGTTTCGGCATCCAGACCTCGTTGTTCACATGCGCAAATTCCACTCCGACATGGCCGCCCTTAGCAAAGCGGATCAGGAATGCGCCGATCGAGATGGTATCCATCGTTACCGCATCGATCTTCACCGCATGGAAATCGCTCTTGGCGATCCAGATACGGCCCTTCATCTTGGTGAAATAACCAGCAGTCTTAGATTTGGGTTTGTAGGCGGGATGCGGAATGCCGTCCACGATCCACACGGGCACGCCATTGATAACGTCTTCGCCCGCCAAAGTCAGATCGAAGGCGTCGGGCACCTCGTCTATATCCTTTTGTCTTTCCTGGCGTTTCCGTTCCCATTCGGCGATGCGTTGGCGGCGCTGCTCGGGGGTTTCTTTCCGGCGCTCCTGGATGCTTCTTTGCAGGTTCGCCTGCTGCTGCTTTTCTTCCTCGGGTGGCAGCGGCTGGTCGTTGCGCTTCACCAGACGGCGGTAGGGTGAGCCTTCAAGCAGCGTAACGTCGAAAGTGTGAAGATCGCGGCGCTTCACGTTGCCCGCGCCATCCAGCATGCGAAAATCGTCGCGCTGCAGGTAAGTATATTGGCGTTCAGCGGCCTCGTCTCGCGTATAAGCCGCAAGCGCCCGGCGGACCATCTCCTGCGGTGTGATCGGGGCGATCGCCTTGGGACCGTCCGCCGTCAGCAGCGGCAGCGCGCAGCAAGCGGCGATCAGAAGCGTGCGCATCTCAAGATTCTTCAGACGCTAATACCTAGCTTCCAGCTCTCATGTTACCAATCGCGGCGCGCATGCATTATTGTCGGAAGGTGAAATCTCGCGATCTTGTGCTGCGCGCCACTGTTCTAATGGGCGCGGCCATTTGGGCCGTCACCGAAATTCTGAGCCTGTTCGGTGAGGTCCGGCGCGCCCCGCTGGCGATAGCCTGGGTAGTGGTGCTGGCCACGGCGTATGGATTGGCATGGAAGCGCCGTCATTTCACTCACGTCCGCCTGCCCCGCATCGATTGGGTGGTAGCGGCGTGTTGTGTAGCTTGCGCGGCGATCCTGACGCTGACGGCGGTCGCCGCCGCCTTCAGTCCGCCAAACAGCGCGGATGCCATGGCGTACCACATGCCCCGGGTACTTTACTGGGCCGAACAGGGCAGCGTCCGTTTCTTCCCGACGCAATATCTCAACCAGATCATGCTGCAGCCGTTTGCCGAATACTGCATGTTGCAGAGCTACGTGCTGTCGGGCGGCGACCATTTTGTCAATTTTGTCCAGTGGATCGCCGCGGCGTTGAGCGCGGTCGCCGTTTCCGCGGTCGCCCGCGAATTCGGTGCGCCGGCGCGAGCGCAAGCTTTCGCGGCGCTCTTCTGCGTGGCAATCCCATCGGGCATCCTCGCCAGTTCAGGCGCCAAGAACGATTACATGTTGGCGCTGTGGTTGGCTGCAGCGGTTTATTTCGCGCTTCGCTGGCGCGCATCGCGAGCCACCGAAAATGCCGCGCTGCTGGGCTGCGCGCTGGGTTTGGCGCTGCTGACGAAGGCGACGGCCTACCTGTTCGCGCCGTGGCCGCTGGCGGCGATTCTGGCGCGTCCCGCGTTGCAAACGGGGCGTCGCTTCGGTCGCGCCGCGGCTTTAATGGCGACCTGCGCGCTTGCGATCAATCTGCCGCAGTACATCCGCAATTGGGATCTGAGCGGCTCGCCGATGGGATATGGATCCGCATTCGGGACAGCCGAGTTTCGTTGGCGTAATGAGACGCTGGGATGGAAGCCGACGCTCTCGAACATGCTTCGCAACGCGTCGGAACAACTGGGCGCGCGCAGCGAGTCATGGAACCGCGGCGTGTACAACGCGGTCATCGCCGCGCACCAGCGTTTGGGAATCGACCCTGCAGATCCCGGAACGACTTGGCGCTGGAGCGCCTACGCTCCACCGCGCAATGCGAATCACGAGGCCGATGCGCCCAATCGCGTGCACTTGGCAATACTGGCCGCGCTGTTCGGCGTGCTATTGTGGCGCGCGGCACGCAGGCGCGACCGGTTGCTGGCGCTCTATGCGCTCTCGCTGGTTGTGGGATTCGTAGCGTTTTGTGCGTATCTGAAATGGCAGCCGTTCATGGCGCGGCTCTTTCTACCGTTATTCGTTTTGGGCGCGCCGCTGGCATCGATGGTGCGCCCGCTTTGGCTGCAAGCGGCGTTATGTTTCCTCCTGCTCGACGGCGCGCGCCGGCCGGCGATCGAAAATTGGGTGCGCCCGCTGCGCGGCCCGCGGAGCGTGTTCACCGTGCCGCGCGACCAGCAATACTTTTCAGACATGGTGCAGTGGAAAGAGGATTGGCCTGCCTATTGGGGGACGGTGGACGAATTGAAGAAGTCGAATTGCGAAGTCGTGGGGATCGATAGCACGCATTTCCAATTGGAGTATCCGCTGGAGGCTTTGCTGCGAGAGGCGAGGCCTGGCGTGCTGTTCATGCATTCGGACGTAACTAACGCTTCGGCGCGATATCGGCAGCCAGTGAGCAGGCCACCTTGCACTGTGGTGTGTTTGCATTGCGAGGGCGGGGATTGGCGCGAGGGGTCGTTCACGGTGACGTATCGGAAGTGAAGGGGGGCAACTCGCCTTAATCCTCAGCCAAATGGAGGTTAATAGATTTCGGCTTGCTCTCAAAATGCATTAATCATGCGCCTGAAAGGTTGTATCGCGTCAGGTCGCTTTTATCGACAGTTTTCGTCAGAATGTACCCATTTTGAGCGGGCGTTTTATTTTGGTGCGATAGCCTGTTCAAGCGTCAAGCGAATGAACCGCTGATAGGGTACGCCTGCGCGTGCGGCGCGTTTTCTCACGGCGTCGTAAAGTTCCCCGGAGAGACGCAGGTTGATTGACTTATCTTTCGGCTTGATTTCAAAGCGGGTCAACCTCGCACCTGAAAGGTCGTAGTGCGTAAGATCGGCCTTGTCAACGAATGCGGCCGGTGCATGGTCGCTCTTAAAGGTCGGGATTTTTCTTTTTCATACGCTTCAATCTCCTTCTTGTGCATATGCCGGGCGCTAATGGGCCGGATCAGCAGTTCATCACCTTTGGGCCGGAGCGTGAAGACGATGAAAACGCCCCGCCCCTTATCCGTTCGCCCTACGGCCCGGAAGCGGCCCTCTTGTTGCGAATGGGCCGCATCGGGGAGAATGGCAAGCGGACGGGTGAAAAGGCCTTCAATGACGAAAGTCGAAGCCCGTGCTTTTCGCATTTGGCGCGATTACCCTTATCCCAATCAAAACCATTAGCGCGCAAAGTTCATGAAAGCGGGAAAGATAGGCAATTGTATAGGCAAATGTCAAGCGCGACGCTATTGCAGCTTCCCTCGCGCATCCACCTGCCACACGCGCTCGACTGTCTCTCCGCGCAGGCCGTACATCTTCTCGTGCAAATTCACCGCCACGCAAATATGATTCGGAATCACCCGCACGTGCTCGCCAATCCGAAACTCACGGCCTGCATCGGTTAGATCCACGAAGCCGTGCTCCTCATTCATCTTGTGAAATCGCGCGGCGGGCGCTTCAACGAGATGGCCAAACGTCACGTCCGATGAATTCGCGGGCCGGTCCGAGGAAAACGTCTTCGAACCGCCATCGATGATCATGTGTCCTGGGCGCGCCGTCGAAACCACGGTCGCCAGAACGCTCGCCGCGCAATCTTCAATCACGCACGCGCCGATGCGCAGCGTGTTGACATCGTTGAATACATACGTGCCGGGGCGTATCTCGTTCAGACCGTCGATTTCGTGCGAGTGGAAAAGCGCAGGTGTCGAACCGCCGCTTACGATCTTCACTTCGATGCCGGCGCGGGAGAAATCGTCGAGAATCGAGCGCAGTAGCGACGAGAGCTTCGCCAGCGCATCCAGTCCTGCCGCGTCCAGGCTCTTGATGTGTCCGGGATAGAAAGTGATGCCTTCGAAGCTGAGACGCGGGAGGCTTTCGATGGCGCGCGCTAGAGCCAGCAGCGGTTCGCCCGGCGCCACGCCCACTCGGCCGAGACCCACATCCACCTCGGCAAGCACGCCGATCTCTTCCGTCGCCGCTTCCGAGAGTCCGCGCGCAGCTTCCAAGCTATCGAGAGCCACCGTCACGCGCGTGCCGCGCGCGATTTGCATCAGGCGATCGAGCTTCACCCGCCCCAGAATCGGATATGCCAGCAGCAAATCGTGCGGATTAGCGCCCATCATCACCTCGGCCTCGGTCACTTTCGCGCAAGTCAGGCCCGCCGCGCCGAGGTCGAGCTGGCCCGGCCGATCCACACCGCCTTGTGCGTTTTCGCATGAGGGCGCAAACGTAGATTGTGCTCACGCGCGTAGTTCGCCACGCGCTGGAGGTTTCGTTCGAAGATGTCAAGATCCACCACCATTGCGGGCGTATCGATTTCAGAGATATGCACATAAACAGGATAGAATGAGACGCTCTGCATGGAAGCGATCCCGCTCGCCGAAATCCAACGCGCGCTCGATTACCGCACTGTGATTGCGCGCATGCGCGAAGCTATCGCGGCTTACCGCGCGGGCGAATGCGATATGCCGATGCCTATGCACCTCGAGATCGCGCCCGAACGCGGCGAGGTACACATCAAGTCGAGCTACCGGCGCAGCGGCAAATATTTTGTGCTGAAAGTTGCGAGCACGTTTCCGAATAATCTGGCGCGCGGCGTCTCCACCAGCAACGGTATGATGCTGCTGTGCTCGGCGGCGACAGGACAGCCGGTCGCGCTGCTGGCAGATGAAGGCCATTTGACCGATGTGCGAACCGCCGCGCTCGCGGCGATGGTGGCGCAGGATCTCGGGCGTGACGATACCTCGCTCGGCATCCTAGGGACAGGAGTGCAAGCGCGTTTGCAGGCACGGATGCATGCCGAGGTGTTGCCGCTGCGCCGCGTCGTTATTTGGGGACGAACCCCCGATCGTGCGGAGAACTGCCGGCGAGATGTCGCAGCCTCATTGCCCGAGGTTGAAGTCACAATCGCGGCAACGCCGGCGGATGTCGCACGCGAAGCTCACCTGATAGTCACCGCCACGTCCTCGCGTGCGCCCTTACTCTTCGCGCGCGATTTGCAGCCGGATACGCACATCTCCGCCGTAGGGTCGGATTCGCCTGGGAAGCAGGAGCTCGATCCTGAAATCGTGCGCCGCGCCCGCGCGCTGTGGCTCGATTCGCCTGAACAATGCGCCCGCTTTGGCGAATTTCAGCACATTCGGCAAAGCGAGCGCAGCGCCGACGCGCCGTGGTCTGTCGCCGATTTCACTGGGCTTGGAGTAGAAGATCTTTATATCGCCGAATACGTTTATGAAAATCGAAAAATTTGAAATGGAGCGGATGCAATCGACGTGGGAGAACGTCGTCGAGATGGATATGAGCGAGAGCGGCGTGCGTCCCGTCAGCTTGCGCGAACTGGGCGAAATGGGGCTCGATCTCGACCGGCTTCTCGACATGCCCCTCGGCTACAGCCAGTCGAACGGAACCATCCCGCTGCGCGAATCGCTGGCCGCTATTTACCCCGGCGCAACGGTCGACTACATCGAGGTCACCAACGGCACCTCCGAGGCGAATTACCTGCTGGCGCTGGCGCTCATCAAGCCGGGCGACGAAGTCGCGTTCGAGGTGCCTAACTACATGCAGTACGGTGGCGTGCCGCAGAGCCTCGGCGCCACCGTGAGGCGCTTCACGCTCGAAATCGAGCGCGATTGGGAGCCAGACTGGGATGAGTTCGAACGTGCGGTCACAGAAAAGACGCGGCTGGTCTATCTCTCGAATCCGAATAACCCGTCGGGCTCGGTGCTCTCACACGACGCCATGCGGCGCATCGTCGAGCGCTGCGAGAAGGTAGGCGCATACTTGCTCGCCGACGAGGTTTATCTCGGCGCCGAGATCGATTGCGAACGCACCCGGAGCTTCTGGGGCATGAGCGATCGCGTCATCGTCACCAGCGGCCTTTCGAAGGCGTATGGAATCCCGGGTGTTCGCATCGGGTGGATCGTGGGGCCAACCGATGTCATCGCCGATTGCTGGACACAGCACGATTACCTCACCATCGGACCCAACAAGATCTCCGACATTGTCGCGCGCGTGGCCGTAGCAGAACCGCGACAAGCTCTACGCTCGCACGCGCGCCATCCTGCAAGCAGAACCTGCCCATCATGCGCGAGTGGGCGCGCGGGTTCGACGGATTCCTGACGTTCCGCGAGCCGAAAGCCGGCGCGCTCTGCCTCGTGCAATACCACGCCGCGACGCCGAGTTATGCGCTGGCCGAGCGCATCCGCGAAAAACATAGCGTGCTGATCGTGCCCGGCGCCCACCTGGGCCTTGAAGGCTACCTGCGCCTCTGGCTCGGCGGCAAACCGGAATTCCTCACCGAAGGTCTGCGGCGCATCGGCCTCGAACTGCATGCCTGAACGGGAACTTCGGCGCGAACTCGGCCTGCGCGACATCACGCTCTTCGCGATCAGTTGCATCGTCGGCACGCGCTGGATCGCCGCAGCGGCGCACGCGGGTCCGGGCTCCATCACGCTGTGGCTGCTAGGCGCCGTGTTCTTCGTCGTGCCGCTCGCTATCGCCGTGGGCGCGCTGATCGTGAAGTACCCGGGCGCCGGCGGCCTCTATGTCTGGACGCGCGCCGATTTCGGCCCTTGGGCGCGGCTTCCTCGGCTTCTGGCTTTACTGGCTGGGCATTGCGTTCTGGTTTCCGAGCGCCGCCATCTTCTATTGCAGCGCGGCATTTCACATCCTCGGTCTCGGCGACGACCGCACGCTGCTGGTGTGCATCTCACTGGCGGCGATCTGGATCGCGCTGGGCGCCAACATGATCGGCATGAAGATCGGCAAGTGGACGGAAAACCTGGGCGGCGCGTCGTCGTGGGTGCTCTGCGGGCTGCTCGCTGCGATTGCAGCGATAGTCTACGCAAAACGCGGCAGCGCCACGCCGATGCACATCGCGCCGCGTTGGGATTGGGATACGGTCAACTTCTGGTCGACCATCGCTTATGCCATGTCCGGCTTGGAGCTTGCGGGCATGATGGGCGGCGAGATTCGCGATCCCAAGCACGCGCTGCCGCGCGCGGGATGGATCGCGTCCGCTTTTATCACGGTCTACTACATCATCTGCACAGCCGCGATGCTGGTGATCCTGCGGCCGCAGGGGATCAGCGAACTCAACGGCTTCGCCGAAGTCGCCGATTCCGCCGGCGCCGCTCTACACGCAGCGTGGATTTCGCCGGTCATCGCGTTGCTGGTGCTGGCTAGCGCGATCGGCCAATTCGGCGGCATGGGGACCGCCGTCTCGCGACTGCCGTTCGCGGCCGGCGTAGATGGCCTGCTGCCGAAGGCCTTTGCGCGAGTGCATCCGGATTGGGGGACACCGCACGTGTGCATCATCGTCTTCGGCACTGTTTCGTCATTTCTGCTCTTGGCGACGCAATTAGGCGACACCATGCGCGCCGCTTACCAGGCGCTGGTCTCGCTCATGGTGCTAACCGGCTTCTTCCCATTCCTGTACATCTTCGGAAGCGCGTGGAAAGCAGGCAAGCGGCTAAGCGCAATCTCGGGCGCGGGAGTTACGGTGCTGGCGATGGTTTGCTCAGTCATCCCAACGCGCGAAACATCGAACGTGTGGCTTTTCGAAGGGAAGATTGCGCTGGGCACGATTGGCGCGGTCGCCAGCGGATGGCTGCTCTACCGGCGCACTAATTTGAGGACATGACCGACGCTATCGCAACTCCCCTCGACGGTCTCTTGGAGTCGTTGAGCCAGTGCCTCGATGCCGAATCGGCCTGCCGAGTCGCGGAGTTTCATGTCGATTCCAAGGTCCAGGCCAGTATCGATCTGCTTGCCGAGAAAGCCAACGAAAGGCTGTTAACCGAAGAGGAGCGTTCGCGGTAGGGGGCCGCTGTCAATGTGGCCGATTTTGTGGCATTGCTGTGCCTGAACGCGCTGAAAAGCCTGGGATTGAATCCCGCATAGATGCATGCAGGCGTTCGCGACTTTGTGCGGCATCGCGCCGGCGGAAGCCGTGACGAACATCTTGAGGTGCGTCTTCACTGCTCTTTCGGACCGCTTGCACTAAGTGCGGCACGCGAAGTACGCGGTACTATCACGCGCCGCAGCAGAAGCGTGTCAGAAATGCGACTCAGAACGAAAACCGCACGCTCATCTGAATCCGCCGATTGTCCGCCGCGTTACCGCCGCCGAAGCCGCCAGGCCCGCCCCCTCCGAAGCCGGTATTGACCGACGTCGCCTGCAGGAAATAGGGGCTCGTAATCACTCCCTGATACCCGCCCGGATTCAGATGGTTAAACACGTTCTCCACGTTCAGGGAAAGCGTCACGTTGTAGGGATGCTCGCCGCCGCCGCCGAACATGCCCATCGGCCCACCGCCGCCGGGAGGGCCCCCGCCGCCCGGACCGCCGAAGCCGCCACCACCGCCACGGGGACCACCCCCGCCTCCACCGGCCATGCCCATCACGCCGGCCGAGGGCATTCCTCCCGGCTGGTTAGCCAGAGCGGTCTTCGGATGGCCGCCAAAACCGAACGTGCGCTCCACGCGCATATTCACCGAGAACAGTCCGGGCATCGTGAGATAGTTTCGTGGCACCAAGCCCGACTGAGTGAGAACGTTGTAATTAGTCGTGAATGTGCCGAAGGGCGAGCATACCGTATTCGCAGAGCGAACTACGGCGGAGCAGGCCGTAGTCGATGCGAACGCGGCGCGAGCATTAGTGAACGTATCTCCGTATAGATCGACACCCGAGAGCACGTCGTACGGCTGTCCCGAACGAAGAGTGACGAAGGGAGAGAACCGGATCTTCGCCGGCGCCGTGATAGTGCCCAGCAGGATAAAGTTATGGCGCCTATCCAGGGTCGAGCGGCCCCAATCCAACCGGAAGTCATACGGATCGGTTGGCGACGAACCCAGGTCCTTGGCGTAATTGAGAGAGTAATTGCCGAACAGGGATACCTTACTGCTAAAGCGCGTGTTGAAGTTCACCATCACGAGTTCCTGGCGCATGTAGCCGCCCGATTCGTCCTGCAGGATGGTTCCAGCCGCATAGCCGTAAGGAAACACGCCATTCGTGGCGCTTAAAGCCAGCGCCGGATTGAACGTGCCCGGCAAAGGCGTATTAACGGGAATCGTCTGTGACAGGTGAACGCTCCTGTTAAACGAGTAAGTCACCGCCAGGGTGGTATTTCGCGGCAACTGACGTTCCACGCCCAACGCGGATTGCAGGCTATAATCGGCGCGTAAGTTTGGATCGACCCTGTAAATCGTATTCTGTCCCGCTGTCAGAGTCGAGATCGCCGGAATATTGGGATAGAAGGTGGGGTTATAAACGGTGTACTGGAGTTGATTGACACCGTTGTTTAATGCCGCGGTTTCGAATAAATTCAATCCAATGCGGTCATAGAAAACGCCGAAGCCGCCGCGGATCACCGTCTTTTGCGGCCCTCTGCCGGGCTTTCCCGGCGCCCAGGCGAAGCCGAGCCGCGGCGCAATATCGCGTCCGCCGCCCGCGAGCGTCTGTACCTCGTAGCGAAGCCCGAGACTGAGCGTGAAGTTGGGGCGCGCGCGCCAGTCATCCTGGATGAACGGCCCCACGTCCCACCTTTCGGCGCTGATATACGATTGGCCGGCCTGTATGTTGAATCGCGAGGGACCGCCCCCCAGAGCCTGGATTTGCGCTTGGCCGACTCCCGCTTGAGTAAGCAGCACGTTACGCTCATACTGCTGCAACGAGGTCAGGGTGACCGTTAGAGGATTGCCGTTCGAGTCGTAGACCAACTGGTTGGCGGCGTTGAGCATGGGTTCAACGCCACCTAGAAAAGTAAAGCTTCCATTGAAACCGCCCGGTTGACTGCTCTGATCGCCATCGCGGCGCACGCGTACTCCAAAGCGAATGGTTTGCGTTCCATGAGCCATGCTGGTGTTGTTCTGCAACTCGAAGTGACGCGTCAAGTCGTGAGTATCTCCCAGGCCGTTTCCTCCGGTAATGAAAGCGCCAGACACGTTGATTTGAGGCAGTAAATTACCCGGTGTCGCATTGTAATTACGGAAGAGTTGAAAGCGCGTCTCGTTCACGATCTTGCTAGTGAGAATGGAGCTTTCGGTCACCATCACGTTTTGCCCATTCCCCTTGCTGTTATACGCGAGTTGGGAATAGGGCGCTGCCAGTCTGGTCCCGCCCAGGCCCTGATCCTGCGCGGAGTTCAAACGCTCTTCCACGCGCACGGTCAAAGTATTATTTGCGGATAAGGCATAGTCGAGCCGCGGGGCGATAACCATGAAGGAAGAAGGCGACAGCACCGATGTGTTAATGCTCGATTGAGTAAGGGCCTGTGGATCGAAGTACTGCGCGACAATCAGCGAATTGTTCTGTACGTCGCGGCGGTTGAAATCGACAAAGAAGGAGGCCTTCTTGCTGATAGATCCTCCTACGTTTGCGCTCCACATGCGAGTCGAGAAATCGGGCTTATTGGTCGAGAACGGATTGCGCGAGTTGAAAATGCCATCTCCGTCCGAGAGCATGAAAGAGCCGCGAAGCCGGTCGGTGCCGGGCTTAGTGAGGATCTCGATACGGCCGAAGCCCAGGCGGTCATACTCTGCGGAGAACGGGTTCTGATTGACGCGAATCTCGCGGATCGATTCTTTCGGGGGCAACTGCCCGCCGCTGAAACCATCGATGTAGATCTGTCCGCCATTGGGACCGGCGCCGGGACCGGCCAAAGCTTGCAGGGCGCTAGCGAGATCGTCGGGGTCGTCGGGCAGCGCGGCGAGATCCGCGCCCTTGATCACCATGGCCGTGGCGTTGTCGTCCGGCTGAACCGTGATCTGCGGCGCCGCATCTGCGGCCACGGTCACCTGCTGCGTTTCGGCCGCGATGGCCAATTGAATCGGAACCTGCGCAACATTTCCGGAACTCACCGTGACAGCTTGCGAAAACGGCGTGAAACCGGGGATGGAGACTGAAATCTTGTAAGCTCCGGGTGCGATCGCGGAAAAGGCATAAGATCCGTCGGCCTGCGTTTGAACGCTATGCGCCGGCCCATTGCCGGTCAGCGTAACCGCCGCGGCGGGAATAACGGCGCCGGAGCTGTCGGCCAGGGCGCCTTTTATACTTCCAGCCGGTTGCTGAGCGGAAACGGTGGAAAGAAAGAGGGCGGCGAATAATAACGACAATAAGGCTGGGGGCGCGAGACGGCGCTCGCGCAAACTCGGGCGCAGCTGGACATCGCAATCAACTCTTCGAACTTGCATGACTAATAGACGATACGAGGACGTCGCTATAGTCTTAAGTTTTGTAAAGTCGGCCTTGAGGACCGCCGTTTGCGCTAAAAAGGAAACAGGAAGTGAATGCAGGACGCGGAGCAAACGCCGAGATCGATTCTTCTGATCGAAGATGATACGGACCTCTGCGGTCTGATGCGAGACTACTTCGCGGAGAAGGGTTTCCGCATCGAAAGTGCGCACGAAGGCCGCCATGGACTGGCGCGCGCGCTTGCGGGCGTGTTCGATCTGATCATCTTAGACGCGATGCTGCCCGCTCTCGACGGCTTCGAAGTGCTGCGCCAGATTCGCAAGCGTAGCGACACCCCCGTCATTATGCTGACTGCGCGCACCGCGGAAGCGGATCGCGTATCGGGGTTAAACGCAGGCGCCGACGACTACCTGCCCAAGCCGTTCGGACCCGAAGAACTGCTGGCAAGGATTCGGGCGGTGTTGCGGCGCGTGCGGAAAACCGAAGCGGCCCCGCGCATGATCGAGGCGGGCGGTGTCCGAATGAATCCGCAAAGCCGGCAGGCGTGGCAGTTGGATGAAGCGCTGGAGCTTACCGCGTTGGAGTTCGACATCCTCGAAATCCTGGTGCGCGGCGCGGGGCGAACCGTTTCGCGCGATGAGCTGACCGGCGCCGTGCATCAACGCCCTTCCACTCCCTACGAGCGCTCGCTTGACGTTCACATCAGCCACCTGCGCAAAAAGCTGGAACGCGAAAATCAGGTTCTGATCCGAACCGTGCGAGGCGTGGGATACCAGTTCGCCTCGGGCGCGGAGGGTGAAACCCAAGCGTAGAGAAGAAGCATGAGATCCGTATACGCCAAAATCTCGCTATGGTCGTTCGCCACGCTGGTGCTCTCGCTCATCGCGTTTCTCGGCGTCACGCGAGTGATCTCGTTTCAGACGAGTCATCGGACTGGCCAGTTCGGACAGATCCAGAGCATGGAGTTGGAAGAGGCGCGCGAAGCGTACGAGGCGGGCGGCATGGCAAAGCTGCGCGCTTTCATCGACCGCCTGCACCGTTATGTTCCCGGCGAACACTATCTCACCGATGCCAAGGGCATTGACGTGTTGACCGGTGACGATCGTTCGAAGATGCTGGCGGCGGCCGAGCCCGAGGGTGCGCGGCCCCGCCACACGAACGGACCCATGATCCTGATGGCGAAATCCCCCGACGGATTGTATCGCTGGCTCGTCGAAATGAAGCCGCCGCCGCTAGAGTTGCAAAGCTACCTTCCGTACTATGCGCTGATTTTCGGTGCCGTTGCGCTGGTCTGCTGGCTGCTGGCCCTCAACATCGCTTCACCCTTGCGGGCGCTGGCGCGCACCGTGGACCGCTTCGGCGCGGGCGATCTCGCGGCGCGCGTCAATTCGTCGCGCAAGGACGAAATCGGCGACCTGAGCCGCGTCTTCGACCGCATGGCGGAACGCATCGGGACGCTCCTCTCGGCCGAGCGCAGGCTTCTGCAGGATGTTTCCCACGAGTTGCGATCGCCGCTGGCCCGCTTGAGCTTCGCCGCCGAACTGGTGCGCACGGCGGAAGATCGCGAGGCCGCCGTTGCCCGCCTCAAAAAGGAGATCCGGCGATTGACCGATCTCGTCGGCGCGCTCTTGCAGGTCACGCGCGCCGAGGGCGATCCATCGGCCGCCGCCCGTGAGGAGCTGCGTCTCGACGAGCTCGTAAACGAAGTGGTGGAGGATTGCCGCATGGAGGCCGAAGCGCGCGGCTGCAAAATCGCGCTCTCCGATTCCGGGGAACTCGAAGTCTGCGGCGACCGCGAACTGCTGCGGCGGGCCATCGAAAACGTGGTTCGCAACTCCATTCGATACGCGCCGCCCGAAACGGCGGTGGATGTCCGAATCGACCGCGCGAATGACACAGCCCGGATTTCCGTGCGCGACCGCGGTCCCGGTGTGCCGGAAGAAGCCATCGAAAAGATCTTCCAGCCGTTCTTCCGCGTAGACGGATCGCGCGACAGCGCCAGCGGCGGCACGGGCTTGGGCTTGGCCATCGCAAGACGAGCCGTCGGCGTGCATCACGGCGATCTTTGGGCAAAGAACGCGCAGCCGGGATTGCAGGTTTGTATCGAGCTGCCCCTGGTTTGGGAGACCGCGGCCGTGCGACAGGCTTCCTAGCTTGTAGCGCGTGTTCGGCATTGAGTCCGCCGCCGCACTTCCAACTGCTGGGCAGCTCACCCCTTTGGGTGAACCTTCAAGCAGTTGTGGGGCAGGCCTTCCGGCCTGCCGCCGGGCTTCCGCCCGGCGCGCGTTCTGCCGAACTGCCGGATTTAGGTTCAGCGCACTACGTTCGGCCTCTGCGAGTTCACCGAGGCGGCGCGCAATCTCGTCCTTCGCCAATACCTGCCAGCTTATGAACGCGAATCGTCGACGGCACATTCAACCCCGCATTGCGCCATTCGTGAATTACCTCCCGACCGTTTCGGTCTATTGTCCGAGTCGCCAACGGTCCGCCCGGAAGCCGCAAATCTCACCGGGCATCTCGTATCCCTTCTCCCTGTCTTCGTTGTGCCGTGTTCGACCTATCCGCTGCGGTTTCCGGGCTGGACCTGCGTTTGCTTCGCGTTCAGTATTTCGCGCATGACGATCATCAAATCGTTCACTTCTTATTTCGCGTGCCCCAGCCCTGCAACCACTGCGGCAAATTTATCGAGTGTCTGGTTCCAGCCCTCTACCTGACCGCTATTTTTAGCGTTCTCCATGGTTTCATTTCCAATGAGGGTGAGTCTCGTCTGGCCGTTTCCAAGATCCTCAAAGGTAGTCACATCGCGCGCACCGTCTATGGCCTCATGTTCTATTCCATAGTGCGCAGGCTCGACCTTGTTTCCCTGCGAGTCGGAAAAGTACATGGAGGAAACGATCTTTTCGTGCGGAACAATCTCGTGGTATTCACCGGCATTCCAGAACTCCTGGCCATCTGGAGTTCTCATGCAGCAGAGAAATTTTCCTCCCACGCGAAAATCCATCTTGCAAAAGGGCGCGGTAAAACCCTTCGGGCCCCACCACTGCATTACATACTTCGGGTCCGTCCACGCCTTCCAAACCAATTCGCGTGGGGCATCGAAAACTCTCGTGACAACCATCCGCTCTGTTTCGCTAACCGTGTTTTTTGCCATCTTTGAGCTCCATTTTTTTCATTTGATTCAAAACCACATCCAGCTTGTCGAAACTCTCTTCCCAGAATCGGCGATAATAAGCCGCCCAGTCGTTGACTTTCTTGATCGCCTCTGGCCTAAGCGTGCACACACTCTCTCGTCCACGCTTCGTCTTGATCACAATCCGCGCCCGCACCAGGTAGGCAACGTGTTTTGAAATCATCTGCTGCGAAATTGCGAACGATTCCGTCAATCCATGCACAGAGGCAGGACCATGTGAGAGCCGTTCGATCATCCCCCGCCTGGTCGGATCGGACAAAGCGGCGAATGTTGTACTCAATTGATCCACAACCATATGGTAGTGGATTATCTGCCAATGTCAAGTGCGAATTTTGCGATTCTTGATTTCTGACACCCGAGCTAACTCATACTTCCCCATGAGCGCCCTGCGCGGGAGCGCGAGCCGGCAAGGTTGAGGCGCCGGCATCAACGGGCCGGGGGATTATGTTCCGAGTGGATTACGCGCTGCTCGTAAAGAGCTCCGTTAACCGCCATTATCGGAGTGCATAAAACCCGCTTCATTAGGCTTCGGGATCGCGCACGTTTCAACCGCCACCCTGCTATGATCCCCGCCGTGAACCTACAGATCCAATGAGAATCCGGACGGCAATGCTGCCTCAAGATTGATCTGTTCTCCGGTGATGGGGTGGTGGAATTTCAGAAATTGGGCGTGCAGGAAATATCCCCCATCGCCGGGGAGGCCGGGGAGATTTTCCAGAGGCCGGCCGGTTAAGCCGTACAGAGGATCGCCGACCAGGGGATGGCCGATGGACGCCAGATGGATTCTGATTTGATGTGGACGGCCCGAATTCAGGCTTACCTCAAATGTTGTGGTGCTGGCGGTGCGCGAGATCGCCTTTGCCAATGACTTTGACGGTTTGCCGCTTGGGTTGGCGGCCCACACGGAACCGATGAGCGGGTGCGGTACTAGGCCGATGGGTGTGAGGATTTCGTAGACGTCGTGCTGTGCAATGTTTTGAGCCAGCGCCCGGTAGATTTTTTGAATTTTGGGTGTGTTCCAGTTTGCGAATAGATTAGAGGCCGCCTGCTGTGTTTTGGCGAAGAGGACGATGCCGGTGGTGGCTCGGCCCAACCGATGGACAGGGTTTGCGTTGGGGGTTTGCTTTTGCACCAAACGCAGGAGCGTGTTTTCCAAAAAGCCGCCGCCAGGGAGGGTGGGCAGCCCGCTGGGTTTGTTGACGGCCAACAGATGGTGGTCTTCAAACAGGACTTCAAAGTGCTGAGGGGAGTCTGGTTCCACCCAAGGTGGACGGTTCCAGACAAGGGTCTGGCCTAAACTGACCGATTCGCTTCCGGTGGCGGTGACGCCGTTGAGGGTGACTTCGCCGTTGTCCAGTTTTTGTTGCCAGGCTTGTGGGGTTGAGTGGGGGTAAAGGCTTGCCAGGTGGGAGAGCAGGGTTTGTCCGGGGTATTTGCTGCCGATGATGGTCGTGTAGGCATAGCCCCGGTTGAGCATGTAGTTTGAGTGTAAGTTATGGCATCTGCGGCGCGGCGGCCGGAAGAGATTAGTACCGATAAATGTGCCTGCATGTTCGAATCGTCTCCAGACCTATCGAATCCTTCGGAACGCTTCCAGACTGATTCCGAGTTGCTGAAGAATCCTGTTGAACAGTGGCGGACCGATGTCTCGCCCGTCGTGGATCGGTATGCTCACTGCCGTACTCCGCCAAAGGTAGCACCTCCGCGATTTTGCGACTTCACGGACATGTGGGTCGCGGGCGGGTACGCGGATGAGTTGGCCGCGGCTGGGAAAACGACGGGTACAGGCGATCCGATTACGCCATTAATCGGGTTTAACGAATCGCCGTAGTTCGCCCTCAATGAATTGGTTTTGGGTGCCACCCCTTGACGATCTTGTCTATCAAGAAAGAATCGAGGACGCTCAGACCGATGCCTCCGACGACGCCAGCTAGAGAGGTAGTTGCCAGCGCCAATGCGACGTTTGCTGCCGCGAAGACCGACCATCGGATGCTTTTCGCCGGGAGCATATCGGCCCAGTCCAGGTGTGAAATGCTCCGGCAGTACTCCCGTCTCAGATCAGCATCCTCGGGTCTGCCGTGAACCCAATCCTTGAACTTTTCCGCAGATTCTAGCAGGCGCATGACGTCACCGAAGTGTCTGGCACCACTGTTAACCGCTTCGCGAACCGAAGGGGCGTCACCCAAGGCGAATTCGTGAAAAACTTCAATATTCTCCCCGCCGCCTGACCTGCGTTGCAAGATTCCCGCGAACCGACGCTTCAGGACTGCCGAACGTATCGGAGATAAAGCGGTCTCAGCCGACAACTCAGATGCATTGAACAGGTCAATTTTCGCACCATCCACAAAACTTACTAAGTATGCTGGCGAAAGAGACATTTCCGTCGCCGGCACGCGCCGATGTAGAAGAGCATTAGCAGCTGTGAAGTCGATATTGGTTTCGATCCGAAAATACGGCCATTCGGGGTTCGAGTCGAATCCATGCGGATCGGGCGGCAGTACGCCGGGGCGTAGCCGTTCTTGGGCTATTCTATAAATAAAGGGCGAAGGTAACCTGTACTCGGGCACGAAGGCCCTTAGCACGTCTGCCACAGCGTCCCGGAGATATTGTTCATCCGTAAGTTCGTACGGAGGCTGCTGGGCTCGATCAGAACTGAACAACCGCGGTCTAATGAGCGACATCAAGCGGTTGGCCATCCGGCGGCCCTTGCCTGATTTCCCTAGGAGGTCCTGAAACAACTCGGGCGCAACGTGCTGCAGATGCGCGTGGGGCATGTCTGCCGTTTCGAAGCGATGGCGTTCGCCGTAGCCGGGGTCTGTACGACTAATGACAACGGCCAGGTTTTCCCAATAATCCAACTTCAGGTGGTTCGATTGGAGCAGTTCCAAGAGGACGTCAGGTCCAAGCGTACGTGCGAGGAATGTTAACGTACCACGGTCCCCGCAAACATGGACACTTCGGTAATACAGAAGCGCCTCTGCTAAAAATCCTAGATCCAGCGGACTCCCGCTGTCTCGATTGTGCCTGATGCAGATGGATTCAAACATGGCTAGCGGCAAGACACAGGGCGGCCGCCATTGTAGCTGAATTTCGCCCCATTCTGAGTTTCTCTATGATCGTTCAAACTTTTGCAGGGCGAACTACGAGCCGCCGCATCGAAGTGGAGTGGGAGCCGCTAACCTGACGGTAACACCCGTGGGAGTGCATCGATGGCGCTCCGGGAGGATCGTCGGCATTCCCTATGGAGTTGGGCCGCGCCGGACCATTTTCCATATCGCGCGTCTTCCGACCGGAGGTTCCCAGAACGTGACCTTGGGCCTGCGATGCCAGATTAGGGAGCCTGTCCCGCAAGGATGGAGCATCAGCCGAACGCACAAAGCCATATCACCTGTTTATGGCATGGGGTAAGACTTGCTTACTTTGAAGGTATTCAACGACAATCTCGCTACGAATCGCTGTTGCCGCGATCCCTTCTTTCCCAATAACGATTCCGATAGCATTATTGCCGGCGTCATGCAAAAGAGCGCCTAATATTCCTAACGACATACTCACGTTAAAAGAAATGTGCTGCGCATCAATTGCCGTCACTCGCCCGGGTATATCGGCGGCGTATCCTATCGCACTTACCTCCGACCCAACGTCGATTGAAGACGTCGATAGGCGAATCGGGTTAAAATCATCCTCCTCTACCTTGACGATCGCCAGATCCAGAGTCCTGTTAATATCGATGAGCTTTCCAGCCAGAAAACGACCACCAAGTATAACTTGTACCTTCGTAACGTTCTCACGAAATAGGCGTGCTGCCGTTAGGAGGTATCCAGTTCCAGTGACGAAGAAAGCCGACGCGGACTCGTTAGAATCCAGACGTGGTGAAATCCTCACAACCGATGCGCGCACCTGCTCTAGAGAGAGGGCGCGGTAAGCGAGTTGCGAGTCTAGCCCATGTCCGGTGGCTGCAATGGTTGATAGTGCTTTCTTCGCGGCTTGCTGTGTTCTGGAGTCGCTGGACGCCACCGCCTGCTGAAGGTACTGAACTGAACCCTGACCTTTGAATAATTCCGCCAGATGTTCGGCCAAAGTAGGGTGCGCTAAATCGTGAATTGCAGTTAAGGCTGCTGCCTTGCCTTTTTCATCAGTCGAGGTTAAGAGGGGAATAAACTTCTGGATGGCATCCAGTTCTAGAACCCGAGCCCCTTCCTCTTTGACATCCGCTTCGTGTCCGGCTTGTATCCGGTTTAGATCAATCTGCCGTTGATTGTACGAGTAGGTAAAATATCCTCCGACGCCAGCGATCAACAGACCCGAAATGAAACTAAGAATAGACGAACTCGCTTGTATCTTATCCCACTTGTCCTTTTCCTTCAGTTCTCTAACCAGCAGCGGCTCCGGTGACGCCCCTTGGGTCAAGAGCAGTCGCCCAATTTCGCTATGTCCCAACCTACTCGCGACGAGAACTGCGGCATTCCCCTCACGGTCGCGGGAGTCTGGCGACAGACCCGCGGCGAGGAAAAGTTCAACGACCGTGCGATCACCGTTTCGCAGCGACGTGAAAAAACTGTCAACAGAGAACTCGATTCCCAAGCTTTCGATTTTCTTTAGGGCCTCTTCGGCTTGCATGCGCGAACACCAAAACGTCAAAAATCGTTTGATTCTAACAGATCACACCATCTGTAGGCTCCTCTTCTCCCGCAGCTAGGCTTGGGGCGAATCGCCATTCCGTACAGAGCTTGATCCGATCAGCGTTCCGGGGCATTCTCCGTGCAGCGCGTGATCCGACCCAAATTGCCGTGGCGGTAGATCAAACGTAGGAATGCGCCTCTGCAATCCGGCGGCACACCCGATACTCAACGTCGCGACGCATCAACAATTCCGCATCTCGCCCTGTCCTCCTCACCGCATCTTTGGTACAACTTTCTTCATGAGAGTGCTCTTCATCGGCGGCACCGGGATCATCAGCACCGCCTGCACCGATCTCGCCATCTCCCGAGGCGTCGAGCTCACGTTGCTCAATCGCGGACACCGGATCAGCAGTATCCCGACGGGCGTCCGAAGTGTCACCGCTGATATCGGCGACACCGCCGCTGTCGCCCGTGCCCTTGCCGGCGAGGCCTTCGATGCCGTCGTCGACTGGATCGCCTTCGAACCCTCACACATCGAACGCGACCTTGAGCGCTTTCGCGGCCGCACTCGGCAATTCATCTTCATCAGTTCCGCCAGCGCATACCAGAAACCCGTCGGGCACTATCTGATCACCGAATCTACGCCCCTCGTCAATCCCTTTTGGAGCTATTCCCAGCAGAAGATCGCCTGCGAGGACCGGCTAATGCGCGCTTACCGCGAAGAAGGCTTCCCTATCACCATCGTCCGTCCTTCCCTCACCTACGGCGAGTCGCAGATCACGCTTGCCATTAACAGTTGGACCCGTTCTTACACGGCCGTCGATCGCATGCGGCGCGGCCGGAAGGTCATCGTTCCAGGTGACGGGTCCTCCCTCTGGGTCATCACCCACAACACCGATTTCGCCAAGGGACTGGTGGGACTCCTCGGCCGCGAACAGGCCATCGGCCATGCATTTCACATTACGAGCGATGAAGTGATGACCTGGGACCAGTGGTATCGGATCACGGCTGAGGCCGCCGGCGTCGAGCCGCAAATCGTCCATATCCCGAGTGATTTCCTGGCCGCCTGCATCCCCGATTCGCGAGGCAGCTTGATTGGCGACAAGGCCGTCAGCGTAGTGTTCGACAACTCCAAGATCAAGCGCTTCGTCCCCGATTACTGCGCCACCATGCCGTTCACGCAAGGCATCCGCAAAACCATCGCCTGGTTCGATGCCGATCCGGCGCGCCGCGTGATCGACGACGAAGCCAACACGCGCTGGGACCGGCTGATCGACGCCTGGGACCGCGGCGCCGCCGAGGCGCTCCGCATCTTCCGCGAATCTGACCTCCATTGATTGATCGCGGCGGCCGCCGTCGCGGCGTTTTTAGCTTCACGGCAAGCCGGCGGGACGGTAATTCGGACGCTATCCGGATTTCCGGAACCCGCCGAACAATCCACTTCGTCTGTTGGCTCGCGGCGTCAGTCGCTCGGACGACGCAGTCATATTCACTACATGCCGGCGTGTGAATTGCCGGGACGATGCGTACCCGCCGAAACGATGCCACCTCACGCGGAGGCTAACCCTTGGATTCGGAAGCTATCCGCGAATCCCTATAGCCGCGAAGCATGATCACCACTCCGAGAAGGTTGAGCAGCGGCGGAGGCAGCAGGCAAACCCATCCGAGTGTCGTTAGCGACGGTACGGCCAGTACGTACGATATGTCGGTGAACAGGTCCGAAAAACGCGCTCCGGCAACGATGACAAGCCAGACCGGATTCTTTCTCCAACACCAGAGCGTGATGCCTTGGGCGAGTGCAAATGCCGCCCATTGCCCACCTGCCCGGCGGAGGAGTGCAATGTCCAGACCGGTGGGAGCGACGCCATGGAAGAGCCGGAACCAGACCCCGGGGTGAAGCCAAGCCATCAGGAAGAGGCTTGTATCCTCCACCAACGCGCCCCATAAATAAATGAGGATGGCTATCCTGAGAGGTCGCTCGATCACGGGATACTCTAGCCATCAAAGGTAGCTCTGCACGTCTGATTTGTCCAGAGCTGAAGCGCCCTGTCGAATTGGAAGCCGTCTATTCGGATATTAAATTCAACCGCGGGATTGCGATAACGCGAGAATATTTGATATCTTCGCCGTCACTGGCTGGCATTATAAACGTTAGCCGACAAAGAGCCGTATCTTGAAGCGTCGCAATTTGGGCCCGTGTATCTAACCCTGATTACAATCCCGCTTGGTATCTCAGATCCCAAACTGTATTACAAGCGCAGCAGCAAAGCCGACTCCAAAACTTCCATGTCAAGCGACCTTTGAGAAACAGGCCAGGACCAAACATAGAACCATTCAGCATTACGCTGAATGATACCTACATTGAAAAAATGTTCCGTAGCGCAAACCGCGGCGGGAGGCAGCGGCATCTCACGACGTTCGGCTGCAGCACCTCGACGCAACGCGCAGATTTCAGCCTTACGCCATGGCGGAGATGCAGCAACTACGACCGCCCGCATGCGTGGCTGCGTGTGGACGAAGATTATTCGGCTAAGAAATTCTTGAGAATCTCCCCCTCTTGCCCGCACTACCTAAGCAAAGAGCGCCAATGTTCGATTAGTGTTCGGGCTGATGCTCGGCGATTATCCTTCAGGAGTCAAGATGTCACCTACCGCTACTACGTGCGAAGTTACCAACAGCATTACCCTTCCCGTTCCCGACACGGGCAGCGCCCAGACGGGCTGGGATGGCAGTATTCTGGCGATAAACGCCTTCAACTCTAGCGATAGCTCGACCGGCCAAGGGTACGGCCAGGACACGTTACAAGTGATGCCCTTCAGCACCGGCAACACCCTACCGGCAGGAAGCGCCGCCTCGCTCGACATGGATGCCACCATGCCGGGGACAACCACGGAAATGACGCTGTACGATTTGATCTTTGCCCAGCCCAATAACCTTTTCCCGGCGGGACAAGCCTCCGCGATGGACCTCTTCGGAGCCTACGCGCCGATTACCGTCGATAGCGCGTCCAGCGGTTCCTGCGCCAATGCATGGCTGTTCTACCAGAACATCATGGCCTTTCCCAGCTCCACCGTGGCCGTGCAGTTCCAGCAGGTGTTGAACGCCACGTATTCGAGCGCCACTTCGTCCTCGAGCATCGACTCGGCCGTGAACGCCTTTTTCGCGGGCACACAGGGGTACGAGAATGTCACCTTCGAGAATTGGGTCGCAGTCTCTAGTTACTTGAACGCTTTCGCCTTCGCCTGGGCGAATTTCGCCGCCAGCTACACGTATTACATGTATCAGAGCAGCGGGCAGCAATCGTCGGGCGGCACGCCGGCAGCCGCGACAGCAGCCGGCGCCGTGAGCTTGACTCAATCGGCATCGGCTCCTAACCCGGCATCGCTCACCGATCCCAACGGCGGCTATAACGTCGAGTACACGCCTTCCGGCGGCAGCCCAACGGCGCTGACATTTTCGGCCGGCCAATTCGTATCCGCGACGGACCAGGACTTCCCGCTGATTACGGTGCAGTGTAGCTACATGCAACTCAGCCAGTTCACCGGCAACACCAATGACGCTGCCACCCTGGTCCCCGTGCTTTGCGGTACGGTCAACGGCCAGCAAATGATCGGGCTCAACTACCAGATACCGGCCGATAACCCCGGCCTGTTGACGCAGATTCAGGAAGGCATTCAGGATTTCTTCAACGCTGGCGGGATCGCGGATTTCATGCAGATCACCGGCTTCCTAATGGGGTTGAAGCTGCTATACGACGGACTGGCTTACTTAAGGCAACAGTTCAATGGCGCCGAACAGGAGAACGACGGCGCGGATCCGAACGAAGAACAGGTGGACGACGCGCAAAGCGATACGGACGAGGAGATGTCCGAATCCGAGGCGAGCCAGCAGGAGGTTGCCAACCGTTTGGGCGACGGCGAAGTCGAGGTGGTGTCGCAGGACGACTTGGACTCGGTGCAGTCCGACTTGACCGACGATCAGGAACTGGTCGACGAAGAGGAGGAGGGCGAGGCCGAGGAAGACGCTCTCGGCGCCCAAGCCGACCAAATCGAAGGCGACGCCGCGGTCAGCGTTAATTCCACGCTGGAGACCGACGCGGAAACCGTCGATTCGGACATGGCCAGCGAAGTCAGCGCCGAATCGTCCGGCAACATAAGCGACCTGGACAGCACCAACGCCACGGTCGGCAGCTCGATCGCCACAACCAGCGAAAGCCTGGATGAGCTGGACGCCGAGGACGCAAGCGAGATGAGCGGCAGCGAGGAGGCTTCCGTCGCCTCATCGGAGGCTGCCGAAACGGACGCCGAGGAAGACGAGGAAGCCGACGAGGAAGCCGCAGCGGACGAAGCTGCGGGCGATGACGACGACGACCTGGAAGACGACGACGACCTCGACGTATAGGTGAACACGATGGGAACCAATACCACTCCGCCCTCCAGCACACAAACTATCGAAGTGACCAACCAGCTCGATTTCGAACTGGTGGTGTTTAACGCGGTCACGCCGGTCCCGGTAACCAATCCGCCCAGCACCAACCAGGCCGATTATCTGCCGGTCTATACCCAGATCGCCACGGTGCCGGCCAACGGACAGGCCAGTTTCGCGAACCCATCGGCCATCAGCCAGCTCGTAATCTGCCAGGCCAGCAACCAGTTTCCGTTGCAGCAGTTCATTCCGCCCATGTTCACCAGCCCCGCCCCCACTACTGTCGGGGCCACGGACCAGGCCAACGCGCAAAGCCTTTGGGCGTTCTACCAGCAGATCATGGCGCAGCCCTACTCGCCTGAGGCGCTCCAGTTCAACGAACTGTTCGTGACCTGCACGGATGTATCTACGCTCGAAACCAGCGTGGACACCTTCTTCAACGACAACGGACTGTCGGGTTGCACTTATGGTCTGTTTTCCTCGGTCTCCTATTGGGCGACTAACTCGCTCTATGCCTGGACCGGCACTTACTATTGCTACCTGCCCACGCCGGCCTCGAATGGCCTGGTAGTGCCCACTCAGGCGGCCGCAACCATCACCATCCAAAACGGCGCGGCCATGAATGCGATCGGGTCGAGCGAAGCCGCCGTGCCGCTGACCTTCGTCAACGGGTCGCTTTCCTCCGCCGGCGCTTCGGCAACTGTCGGAACGTACCTGACCGCGGTTCCCCGCAGTCTGACTTGGGAAGGACAGCCGAGCCAGATCGTGCTCTGCCTTGTGGGCACGCTGAATGGCGAGCAGTGCGTCGGCCAGCCGTACCAGAACCCTACCATGCCGTGGTGGGCCGTGGCATACAACATGGCGTACCTGGGTTTCGAGACCGTGCAACTGGCCATGGCGCTCGACATGGCGCTGACCGTGCTGGAGGGAACCGCCAGCGCGCTCTCATACCTCTCAGCCAACATCGGCGATTTCATCACCTCCTGCACCAGCGCGCTGAATGCCACTGGAGACGTCGCCGACCCGATTGCCGAAGGTGTGGGCGAAACCATCGAGCCGATTAACGTTGATGTCGATGTGGACGTCGATGTCGATGTGGATGTGGATGTGGACGTGGATGTCGACACCGACGTAGTCCAAGACACCGACACGGTCACCGATACCGACGTTGATGTCGACGTGGATGTTGACGTAGACGTGGACGATGACGTAATGGCTGTGATTGATGTCGATGTGGACGTGGACGTAGATGTCGACACCGACAGCGTCAGCGACACCGACAACGTCACGGATACGGATACCGTTACGGATACGGATACCGACTCGGATACCGACGTCGATACGGATATTGATACCGACCTCGATGTGCCTCCGGGCTCGGTCAACAGCCTGATCGGCAGTCTCGGCAACTGGATTATGACCACGGGCTTCACGGCTCTGGCCGAGAACCTGGCCATCATCGTAGCAATGACGTCGGCTCAGCAGTTGCTCGCGGTCTGGCAGCAGGGCGCCGAAGACTACTTGAACGACGAGCCCGCTCAAAGCACCGGCCTCGGCATGCTGATCAATTACATGCTGAATCCGGCCGTGAGCTACGTCACGCAGTGGACCACCTTCGCCGATTATGTGCAACAGGCCAGTCCGGACGTGGCCACGCAGCAGATGCTGATCAGTTCCATAATGATGACGCCGGACTCGGCTGCGGAATCCGCGTCGAATGCCTTCAATTGGCCTTCCGGTCAATCGGCCTCTAGCCTGGTGGCGCAAATGGCGGTATATAATTCCGCCGCCACCATGTACCAGGCCTACCTGGCGTTGGCTAACTTCACGGTGTCCGGAGCGCCGGCGCCGGCGGCGTTGCCGATGCTTCAGGCTTGCGGCGTTGCACAACAATATTTGGACCAGTTTCCATCCTAAAGAAAAGAGACCCTGCATGAGCACACCCGCACCCCCCAACACAGATGTAGATATTGACATCGATGTAGTAACCGATACCGATAACGTCACCGACACCGACGTAGATGTGGACGTTGACGTCGATGTAGACGTGGATGACGACGTGATGGCTGTAATCGACGTGGATGTGGACGTAGATGTGGATGTCGACACCGACGTGGTCACTGACACAGACAGCGTCATCGACACCGACACCGTCGATGTCGTCGATACCGTCGTTCCGACCCAGCCGGCGAACAAATCCTAACCAAGCGAGTCCCCGAGACGGTAGAGGCGCGACTCCGAGGGCCGCGGATACTAGAGAGACTACATGCATCCCCAACATACAATACCCACCCGGGACAGCCATGCCCGGGCCTGGACCGAACTGGCGGGCGCCATCGCCGACATCGCTCCCCACATCGTGGAGGCTCCGCCAACGGCTCCGCCCGCAGAGCCGGGCGAGCTGACGGTGATCGGGTCGGGCATCGAAACGGTCGGCTTCGCGTTAGGCGACGAGGGCCTGATCCGCGCAGCGGATGCCGTCTTCTACTGCGTGGCCGACCCGGCTACGGTGCTGTGGATTAAATCCATCCGACCGGACGCTTTCGATCTCTACGTGCTCTACGACGACAGCAAGGTTCGTTACACGACATACATGCAGATGGCGGAGGCGATGCTGTATTTCGTCCGCCGGGGCAAACGGGTGGTGTCGATCTTCTATGGACATCCCGGCGTATTCGTGCTCTCCACTCACCGGGCAATTCTGGTTGCGCGACGGGAGGGCCATCGTGCCACCATGCGCGCCAATGTCAGCGCGCTCGATTGCCTGTGCGCCGACCTGGGAGTCGATCCAGCCCAACCCGGAATGCAGACGCACGAGGCTACCGATATGCTAATCCGCGCCCGCGTGCCCGACACCACGCTGCACGTCGTGCTCTGGCAGGTGGGGCTGATCGGTGAGATGGGCTACCGCCGCAAGGGCTACATCAACCAGAACTTCTCAATTTTCGTCTCTTACCTGCAAAAACACTACGGCGATGAGTACCCGGTGATTCACTATGTGGCGTCGCGCTACCCCACCATCGATCCGGTGATCGAACATTACCCCCTGAGCAAACTCCACGACCCGGCGGTGCAGGCGCTGGTGACGGGGATTTCCACTTTCTATCTGGCGCCCAAGGACGTGGCAGAGCCGGACGTGGAGATGCTGCAGCAACTCGGCATGGCGCAGCCGGGACAGACGGTGCGCGCCAACGTTCGCCCGCTGCGCGAGATCGGCCTCTATGGCCCGCGCGAGCGCAAGGCCTTCACGGCCTTTGCTCGTTTCCGGGTGCCTAAGGGCTATCAGTGGCAGGAGGATACCGGAGCCAGCCGCTTCCTGATCGCGCTCAAAGAAGACGCGGCGCTCCGCCAACAGTACCTCAGCGATCCCCAGGCCGCAGTGACCTCGTTCGAGGGGCTTTCAACTCGCGAACAGACCAAATTGGCCACGCGTAACGCTGGCGCCATACAGGTGGCGGCCAAGGGCGTCGGCATTGCTAATGAGGGTAACCAGGCTCTGCTCACCGCGCTCTTCAGCAATCGCAACTTGCAGACGTCACTGCTCCAATGCCTGCGCGGGACGCCGGATGACGGCTTACTGCCCGCGCTAGCCGAATGGTCGAAGGCGAACGGCCACGTAGCTGATTGGGCTCAGATGCGCACAGACATCGATCTTGCCTCACGCGACAACCTTTTCGCCTGGTCGGGCATTTATCGCGCCGGGGAACGGCTGATCGTGATCACGGGAACCGGAGCCGTCAAACGGCTGTGCGTGGATGGCGAACCGGTGCGCCGCTTTTCGTTCCGATGGGGCGTCCTCAAGTGGGCGCAGGGCAAAGGTTGTCCCCATTCGGGCTTCGTGCGCGTGGATCTCGACGGCGCTGGCCGCCGCCGATTGATCGGCGCCATCTGGCCATCCGGAACCCTGCCGGCCGATCACAAGCTGGTAGCTAATGAAGTACAGCCCGGCCACCGGCACGCGGCGAGTCTGGCGGGCGCGTATTGCCGAATGACCGGCGCCGTGCACGAGACCCTGGAGATCGGCGTCGCTTCGACGGCCGCGCAGGGGCGGCATTTGCAATTCCTGCTCAATGGGCAGCCGGTGGCCGAAAGCCCGCTTTCGGCCGATTGGCGCCAGGAGGGCGGTTTGCCCGGCGCGCTGTGCGGCGCCTATCGGGTCTGGACTGCAACCGGTCAGGACGCTTTCTCGCTGGATATCGACGGGCAGCGCATTCAAATTGGCGATGCCGAGCCGGCTTCGGTGGAATATGTTGGCAGACAGATTCACTGGTCCGGCGGCCCCATCGAGGCCCCAAGCGGCCAGGTGACACTAGTGCTGGATCCGATTACTCTCTTTCCTGCCCTGTTCGGAACAGTGGACGGTGGGCGCTGCTATGGATTGGTAGCGCCGTCCGCCGATTTGCTGCGGCGTCCCGCAGAGTTCGGCCTTTCCGAGCGGCTTTGGGACCAACTGGTTGCATTGACCGCTCGCCCGGATCTGCCGGCGGGTTTGCTACTATGGCACGCCGCGGAAAAATCCAATCAGGCTGCGCACATCATCCACAACCTGCTGGCGCGGCGTTTACCTTAGAGAGCCTTTGCGATGATGTGGACCGATGTGGAGGGCGTGCGCACCGCGCGTTTGCTGGAGTACGATACGCGAACGCTTCCCTTCGCCCAATGGCTGGCGGCTCGAATTTACAAGACGCCCCGCCTGGACAAGCTGCACGAGCACGCCTGCGCGCCAGCCGATAGCCTTACGTACGAAGACAATCTCCGGCTGCGCAATCTCATGCAGCGATTGAAGGACGATTCGCCCTTTTACAAGCTCTACAACGGATTCGCGGTGCATGTGATTGCGGCGCAGTTCGGGCGGAAGATTGCGTATTCGAGCCACCCTAAAATGCGTGTCCATCTAGCCGGCACGCCAACGGTGAGCAAATGGCACCGCGACGTGGATGTCACCGGCCGCTTCGACCAGATCAACGTCTGGCTTCCCTTCACCAACGCTTTCGGAGGAAACTCGCTGTGGATTGAGAGCGATTACGGCACTGGCGATTACCGGCCGGTGGAGGTGCGGTATGGGCAGGCGTTGCTCTTTGATGGAGGCTTACTGGAACATGGGACGGTGACCAACGACACGGAAACGACGCGAGTCAGTCTGGACTTCCGGTTTTCCATCCTGGGAGACACACTGCCCGAAATCGCGCAGCCTTTTTTCGAGAATCGGCCGGAGCGCAAAACCCTAACCTGAGACTATTAAGAGAACGCGTCAATCAAGATCGGGAAATCGAGTTGTCGGGTACTCACGTCGGATTGCTACCGATCTGAGTTGCCCGCCATGCCGTCTTGGTGGCTGTTCCTGCCGGTCATCAGAGCGGGTCGGGTTGGCACAAGCACGGGGCGTTCACGTGGAAGTTCGCGTACGTCAGACCGTGCTTGGCCAGCCGTTTTAAAGTTAGATGCACCGACCGAACATTTCCGGATCCGCATAGCAGGACTGGTCGAACAATACCACGACAACGTTTGATGCGTCTTTGGCGGCCGGATACTGAACAGCGGGGGCTTGACCGTGCGCCAGTCCATCGCTGTGATGGGTGGTGGCTCGGGGGCAGGGTCGGCGCAGATTGGTCCGTATTGAAAAGGACTCTCGCTCGGATTAGTGATTTCACTCAGCCACGTCGCACCTGCTGAGTTCGAACTCGCCTTACTGGGTGAGGCTATAAGAATCACTACAGCGATTGTTTCTCATTGGGCAAAATGGCTGTAGCCAACTAACTCTATTGGTCGGGGCGGGGCGATTTTGAGATTACGCTCGCGCCACTTACGGCTCAAAGCTGATTTTGAGCCGCGTCCCGGTCGCCTTGGCGTATTTTTCAAGAGTCCGGGTCGAGGGCATGCTTCCGCCACCCTCCAGACGGGCGACCACGGCCTGCGTGGTCTTCATACGCTGCGCCACCTGCTCCTGAGTGAGGCCTGCGCGGGCCCGGGCTTCGATCAGCGCGGCGGCAAGCGAAAATTCTTCCTTCAGCGCTTCATATTCGCGCCGGTACTTCGCATTCTTCATCCACTTCTTGTGGAGATCATCAACCGTTGTGCGCTTCATTGATCCTGTACCTCCAGGGCTCTTTGGAACGCCATCTCAATCTCTCGCCGGGGCGTCTTTTGCGTTTTCTTGACGAACACGCGGACGACGACAACCCGACGGCCCTTGGCGGTGACGTAGACGGCCCTTGCTATCCCGTCCTTGCCCTTCATGCGCATTTCCCACAATGGGCCTTTCAGGTGCTTTATGTGCGGCTCATGAACTCGTTGGAGGCCGTATCCTTGGATCAGCTCGACGATATGGCGAAAACGGGCCTACATATCGGGCGGCAGCGCTTGGAGTTCATCTCGAACATGATCGTCGAGCAGCTCTACCGACCAAGCCATCCAGTCATATTATTGCATTTTTGCAATGTCGCGAGGGGATAGAAATCGATCATAGCCCCGACCGCGAGACCGGCTAGCGGCAAGACTCCCAACCCCTGAACAATTGCAGCGTTCGAACGTGTTCCTCGCCTAGGCCGCCGTTTTCAACCCTACATTCCGCAACGCATTCGAAGGTCGAGTCGTGGAGAGGAAAGATGTAATGGACGAGAGGGTCAAACCGGCGAGGATTGGAGCAGGGATGAAGGTTTCCAGAAGTATGCGCAGACGAAACTCCAGATGAACCGTGAGGCTTTGGAGCGTCTGAACCGTCATGCGGCGGAGTCCGCTCCTCCGAAGAGTTCTGATACGGCTCGAAAGGAGTAGAGGGGTTTTGATACGGTTGTGATACGTTTTTGATGTTTTTGGGCAGGATCAGGAAATCTTGGCAAGAGGCACCGATATGAATCTAAATAGTTTAGGTTGGTCGGGGCGGGGCGATTTGAACGCCCGACCCCCTGCGCCCAAGGCAGGTGCGCTACCAGGCTGCGCTACGCCCCGACATGCCGTGCCTTCCCATTCTAGCCCACCGCACTCCCCGCCGCACCGCCTAATCCTCCCAACTCCGCCACCCGCGCCCACGCCTCAGCATATTCGAAAGTCTCCGCACGCCGCGTTGCCAATCGGGAAACAGATCGACGTATTGCAGTTCCCGCTGAATCGAGCGCGGCACCCGGCAGTCGTCCAGCCGCACCGGCGCCACGAAAATATCGTCCAGCGGCATCCGCCGCGCGCAATCGAGCGCATAGCGCACCTCTGCCTGAAATCCGCCTCTCTTGTTCACGGACGCGCTCGAGAAACATGCCACGAAATAATCCGACGTCTCGATCGCGCTCTCAATCGCCCGCGGCCAGTTCTGCCCGGCTAACAGCTTCCGTACATCCATCCACACGCTGAAGCCCTCCGCTTCGAGCGCATCGTACAAACGCCCCGCCTCCGCGGCGTCCTCTGTCACGTACGCCAAAAACACCTGTGGCTGCCGGCGAGGCTCGAAGCGAAACCCGCTCCGCGCGTCCGGATGAAAAGTTCCCAGCCCATCGATTTCCACCGCTTGCCCAGCCGCCAACCCGCGGATCACCACGTTCGCCAGTTGCTCCGCATTCGCCAGGCGTTGGTGACGGACTTCCGCTTCTGCCTGGCTAATCTCGCGCCGCATCGCTGTCCTTCCCCTCCCGTTCGAACCGCGTTCCGCCGTCACCTGGCGTAAACGTACCCAATCCCGGCAGCGATGCCTTCCGCCCCTGCCGCAAGTTCGAAAGGATCTCGTGGACTACCCGATCCAAGCGATCGGCTGCTTCCGCTCGCGTCACGCCCGATTCCCGCGCCAACCGGCGCGCAATTTCCGCCTTCTTCATCCTGTTTTCACGGTATCAATTGCGCGTGCCAAATCCCGGCCGCGCAATCCCGCCGATTGACGTTATTCCACTGAAATTAAACCGGATAACAGCTTAGATAAAATTTGCAATCTCTTGTGACCGCCAGATGAATCGATTTTAATTGTCGATTAAGGGACACTTCATGTATGGTTCGCTATGATAGCCGACAGACGAATAAATCGTCTCACTAACAAGGAGAAGAACCGCAATGAAGAAACTAATGACGCTGATGCTTGGCCTCGCGTTTTTGACCGGAACCGTGGCCGTGACCTTCGCTCAAGACACCAAGTCCGACAGCACCGCCAAGAAAAAGGGTGGCAAAAAGGGTGGCAAGAAGAAGGGCGACGACACCTCGAAGAACGTCTCCCGCTAGTCCTTTCCATTGCTGGGATGCCGCGCGCTTGCGCGGAACGCACGCGCGGCTTTCCCGGATTGCCTTCCTACTCCCCTTTTAACCCTTTCCCATCTCCCCTTTTATAGCTAATCCCTCCATTTCCAGCAGGTTTGCCCAGTTCCAGAACTTTCGACTTGTGTAACCTTCCCCGCGTAAAGCACGCCCTTTGTTTAACGATCATAGGCTTTAACGTCACATTTCCAAGGTTGAATCATATGAAGTCCGAATTCTTTGCGTTATTTTCGGTGGCCCTTCTGGCGAGTAACGGGCTCGCACAGACGACTGCCGCTCCGAAGCCTCCCATCAGTGGCGCAATTACCGCCGTGAATGCTTCGTCCAACCTCGTTACCGTCAAAACCACCGCCGGCGAGACGGTGGATTTGACAGTCACGCCCCATAGCTTCATTCTTCACCTGCCGATCGGCGAAACCGATCGGACGAAGGCCGCTAAGCTTGCCATCGGCGATCTGGCGCCCGGTGAAGAACTGGTGGCCAGCTACCAGCTTTCTGCCGACCAAAAAGTGAAGGAAGTCCGCACCATCTACGTTCGCACCAAGGCCGATCTCGACGAAATGGCCAAGAAGGATGACGAAGACTGGCGCAAGCGTGGAACCACCGGCAATCTGACCGCCATCTCCGCCGAGGCGAAGACTTTCACCATCAAGAGCGGATCCAAAGAGATCACCGTGAAGCCGGGCGAGAAGACCGAATACCTCCGCTATTCGCCCGATTCAGCCAAGAGCAACGATGCCAAGCTCAGCTCCTTTGCCGAACTCAAAGCAGGCGACGAAGTTCACGTGCTTGGCAATAAGAACCCCGAAGGTACGGAAATCGGCGCCGAAAAAGTGGTCTTCGGATTCTTCCCACAGATCGCGGCGACCATCAAATCGGTCAATGCGGCCGGTAACGAATTGGTCGTAACCGACCTCGCCACCAAAAAGCCCGTAACCATCCGCGTCATCCCCGATTCGATTATGCGGAAACTGCCCGACATGGCGGCTCAGGCCTTGGCGCGGCGTTATGGCGCGGCGCGTGGAGGCGGCGAGGCAGCTGGTGGCCGAGGCGCTGGCCGCGGATTCGGCGGACCCGGCGGTCCAGGTGGTCCCGGTGGCGGCCGCGGCGGGGACATCGGCCAGATTCTGGACCATGCTCCGGCCATTACATTGACCGACCTGAAGGCGGGCGACGCCGTCATGGTGAAAACCACTGCCGGCAGCGGTTCCGGGCCGGGTACGGCCGTAATGCTCATCGCCGGAGTCGAGCCCATCTTGACCGCGGCCCCGAATTCCACTCGCGACATCATGTCGGGCTGGAACCTCGGTGGAGGCGGCGGTGGAGAGGGCAATTAAGTTCGAAGCTCTCAGCGTTCTGCGTTCGGCAGCCGGCTAACGCTGGCGGTTAAGTTGTTTTGTTCGCGCTGAGTGTGAGTTTTTGCAGTTGGCCTGCGGTACCGGGGCAAGATTTTCAAGCTGAAGGCTGAAAGCTGATCGCTGACGGCTAAATTTTAAACAGAGGAAGTATGGCCAAATTGAGACAGATTTTTTTGTGGCTTCTAACGGCGGCGCTGATTGTTTCCTGCGCGTCGGCGCAACCGGGAACCGGTACCATCAAGGGAGTTCTCACCGACGATTCCGGATCTCCGGTACCGGCAGCAAGCGTCATCGTCACCGGGGACGGCGGCTTCAGCAAGACTATCCAGACGCAAGCCGATGGAAGCTACACGCTGGCCGGATTGAAACCAGGCCCCTTCACTGTTAAGGTGAACTTCCCCGGCTTTAATCCGATTAGCACGCCTGTCACTGTAGCGGCCGGACAGACAGCGACCACTCCACTCCAGCTTTCCATTCAGAGCGAGAAGACCACCGTGGAAGTGAAGGGTGAGTCCACCGTCACTGTGAGCGTGGAGCCCGACAACAACGCTACCGCTCTAGTGATCAAGGGTGAAGATCTTGCCTCGCTCCCCGACGACCCCGACGATCTGGCCGACGCGCTCCAAGCGCTCGCCGGGCCCGGCGCCGGTCCCAACGGCGGGCAGATCTATATCGATGGCTTCAGCGGCGGCCAGCTTCCCCCCAAGGAATCCATCCGCGAAATCCGCATCAACCAGAACCCGTTCTCGGCCGAATACGACCGGCTTGGTTTTGGACGCATCGAGATTCTCACCAAGCCCGGCAGCGACCATATCCACGGAGCTTTCCGCTTCAACGATACTGAAGGAGCCCTCGATTCGCGCAATCCGTTCGAAAGCAACAAGCCGCCCTATTCGGTGCGCAATTATTCTTTTAACATTGGCGGACCGGCGACCAAGAAATCGTCTTACTTCTTCGATGTTTCGCGGCGCGATGTAAACGACAACGCGATCACGTACGCGCAATATGTCGATCCGCAAACCTTTGCCATTGTGCCAGTCACCACGGCCGTCGTCACGCCCAACGCCAACACCACCATCTCTCCGCGCTTCGATCAGCAGATTGGCGCGAACAATACGCTGACCGTTCGCTTCGAAGACCGCTTTGGCTCGCGCGATAACGCCGGTCTCGGCGGCACCAAGCTGCCCCCGGGTTTCAACGCCTTTCCGGTTCCGTCCGAGTTTGCTTACAACACGAACAACAACAATCAGAACTTGATGGTGACGGAAACCAACATCATCACTCCGAAAGTGGTCAACGAAACGCGCTTCCAGTTCACGCGCAGCTATTCGCTCTCGAACGGCAATCAGTTGCCCACGGTTAGCGTCGCCGGCGAGTTCTCCACCGGCGGAAACGGCGTTGGCGATACGCACGATATCTCTAAGCATTTCGAACTTCAGAACTATACATCCATCTCCCACGGGGTGCACACCATTCGCTTTGGCGTCCGCGTTCGCCGGGAAGGCGACCAGAGCAATCAACCGGGAGGATTCAACGGCTCCTTTACCTTCCTGGGCGGTAACGAGCCGGTGTTGGGTTCGAATAACCAGATCGTCTACGATGTGAACGGCAACCCAGAGACTTTGCTGCTGACCGCCGCGCAGCAATATATCCGGAACTTGCAATTGACCGCCCTCGGGCTGTCTGAAGCCACCATTCAGAATCTCGGCGGCGGCCCTTCACGCTTCAGCATCCAGGCCGGTCAGTCTTATGTCAGCTTCACCCGCTGGGATGCGGGTCCCTTCATTCAGGACGATTGGCGCGTCAAGCCTAACTTCACGTTGAGTTTGGGTCTTCGCTACGAGGTACAAACTCTGATCGGCGAGCACCATGACATAGCGCCTCGCGTCGGTTTTGCCTGGGCGCCGGGGAACCCGAAGAACGGGCGTCAGAAGACTGTAATTCGTGGCGGCTTCGGCATCTTCTATGACCGCGTGGGCTTTGGCGATTTCGAAACAGCCGCACTGAACAACGGCTCCGCTCAGTTGGAGTACCAAGTCTATAACCCCACGTTCTATCCGAACATTCCGTCGCTTTCCTCGCTTAGCCTCGGCCAGAACGCCACCTACAAAGTCGATCCCAAGCTGCGCTCCGATTACAGTTCGCAAGCCGCTATCGGCGTCGAACGCCAACTGCCTCGCAACTCGCGCATATCGGTTACCTATACCTACGATCATGCGGAGCACCTGGCCCAAACGGTGCCTATCAACACGCCGTTGCCTGGAACGTTCAATCCGCAATTGCCGCTCGGTCCTACGAATGGCGAGTTTCCCTACGGTTATAATGCCGGCAACATTTTTGAGTATGAGTCCGGTGGCAAATTTAACCAGCACATCGTCATGTTCGCTCTCAACACGCAGGTTACGCGTAATTTCTCAATCAACGCCAATTACCAGTTGCAGTACGCGAAAGATCTGCCCGGAACTCCCACCGATCCCTATGACTTCATGCTCGATTATGGCCGCTCCAGTCTCGACCGGCGCAACAACTTCAGCTTGTTCGGCAACATTACGGCGCCGTTCGCTATACGGGTCGCGCCGTTCGTCACGCTCTCTTCCGGCGCGCCTTACGACGTGTTGGCAGGCCAGGATTTATTTGGCGACACCTACACCAACGTGCGCGCAGCGTTCGCGGCGGCCGGCGCAGCCTGCGGCGGCGACGTAAAGTGCACGCCGTTCGGTAACTTCAGCACCGCGCTATCGGCGACTAACTTCTCTACCCTGGTTCCGCGCAACTATCTCACGCAGCCCGGACTCGTCTCGCTGAACGCCCACGTCTATCGCATTTTTGGCTTTGGGCCCAAGCGCGGCGCCAATCCCGACGCCGGTGCTAACGGCAGGGGTGGTCCCGGCGGTGGTGGTCCCCCCGGTGGGGGCCGCGGCGGCGGCGGCGGCTTCGGCGGCGGTGGTGGCGGCGGCGCTCGTGGCGGCGGCGGTATGCGCATGGGTGGCGGCGGCGGACGCGGCGGCGGCGGTGGAAACACCGAGCACCGTTTCAACCTGAACGTGGGCGTCAATGTCACCAACTTTCTGAACCACTACAACCCGTCCGGTATCAACGGAACCTTGACTTCGACGCTGTTTGGTTTGCCCACTGGAGCCAATACCAGCTTCGGCGGCGGCGGCGGACGAGGCATGGGGTCGAGTGCCAATAACCGGCGCCTCGATATGTCGGTCTCTCTGAATTTCTAAACGCCATCTCACCCGCAAGTCACACACGCGCCGGCCGCTACAACGGCCGGCGCGTTCTGCTTTAATAAATGGCTGGCCCCCATGAACATCTCCGTTAAAGGCGAGTACGCGCTCCAGGCCATCTTCGATCTTGCGACGCAAAGCCCCTCAGAACCCGTGAAAATCGCTGGCATCGCCAACCGCCAGAAGATTCCGCAAAAATTTCTCGAGCTGATCCTCGCCGGGCTCAAGCAAGGCGGCTTCGTCGAATCGCGCCGCGGCGCCGAAGGCGGTTATCTCCTCGCCCGCCCCGCGGATTCTTTGACTGTGGGTGAAGTGCTTCGCTTCGTGGAGGGTCCGCAGACATCCAAAGGACGCCCGCGCCGCAAAGCCGAAACACCATTTTCGTCCATGTGGCAGCAGGTCGATCGTGCCGTCTCCGGCGTCATCGATAAAACCACGTTTGCCGACCTTGCGCGCACGTGGAGCGAACGCCAACAGCGCCACGTTCACACCTGGGAGATCTGATCTTGCGCATCTTCGACGACAACTCCATCGCCATAGGAAACACTCCGCTCGTCCGCCTCAATCGCGTCACCGATGGCGCCAAGGCCATCGTCCTCGCCAAAATCGAAGGCCGCAACCCCGCGTATTCCGTCAAGGACCGCATCGGCGCCGCCATGGTATGGGACGCCGAAAAGCGCGGCGTCCTGAAGCCCGGTAAAGAACTCATCGAACCCACCAGCGGCAATACCGGAATCGCCCTCGCCTACGTCGGCGCCGCACGCGGCTACCCCGTGACTCTCACCATGCCTGAGACCATGTCCATGGAGCGCCGCAAGGTGCTTAAGGCTCTCGGCGCCAGGCTCGAACTCACCGATGGCGCCGAAGGCATGGCCGCCGCCATCGCCCGTGCCGAGGAGATCGTCGCTTCCGACCCAAAGCGTTTCGTGATGCTGCAGCAGTTCAACAATCCAGCCAACCCCGAGATCCATTTCCGCACCACAGGTCCCGAGATCTGGAACGATACCGATGGCGCCATCGACGTCTTCGTCAGCGGCATCGGCACCGGCGGCACCATCAGTGGCGTCTCGCGCTATATCAAAAAGGAGCGCAAAAAAGAGATTCTCTCCGTCGGTGTAGAACCCGCCAACAGCGCCGTGGTGGCGCAGCGTCTTGCCGGCGAGCCTCTGCGTCCCGGCCCCCACAAGATCCAGGGCCTCGGCGCCGGATTCATTCCAGAGACGCTTGATCTTGCCATGGTGGATCGCCTCGAAACCGTCACCAACGAGGAATCCATCGAGATGGCCCGCCGCCTTGCCAAACAGGAGGGCATTCTCGCGGGGATCTCCTGCGGGGCCGCCGCTGCCGTCGCCGTGCGCCTGGCGCACCTCCCGGAATTCGCCGGGAAAACTATCGTGACCGTATTACCGGATGCGGCCGAACGCTATCTTACGGGCAGCTTATTTGAAGGAATGTTCGAGGACTAGTATTCTGAGGCGAACGGAGCGGTGAGCTTGAGGAAGTGGAATTTAAGTAGCGGGCGCAGTTTGGGTGATAGGGGTGAGTGCGCCCGCTGTCGTAACGGGGATTTAATTAGTAGACGACCACCTAGCCGTGCGATGTTACAGGGGGCGACTAAATTTATGGCCATCGATAGAGTCATCTCTAACTGGCCCTTTCGAGCTACTTCGCGGCTCCTCGTTTTCGTCGCCGCTGTCTCCCTAGCCCTCTATCCGCAGACCGTTCCCCAACAAACCCCGCCCGACCAGGGCGTTCCGCAGCAATCCCCGCCTCCCGTTCCCGTTTTCACTTACGAAGGCAAGCCGATTACTCTGCCCTACAAGTGCTCTGTGGAAGACATCCGTTGGGCGGGCTTGACTTGTTCAGAGGACGAGCCCTGCCCGATTTATCTTGAGCTCTCCTCCGCCGAGGCCGTGGGCGGGCACGTCTTCGCCGCAGGTAACATCCATTCCGATGCCGTGACGCTCTACTCGGTCCTTCTGAGCAGCGCCGATGGCGGACATAGTTGGCAGTTCGGGCCTGAAAGCGTCCGTGGCGCCGGCCTCGATCGGATTCAATTCCTCGACGCCCTCACCGGTTGGGTAGGCGGCCAAACCCTGTTCCCCATCCCGCAGGATCCATTCTTCCTGCTAACCTCCGATGGCGGAAACACTTGGCGGATGAAGCCGGTCTTCACCGATAACCACTTCGGCTCCATCCAGCAATTCGCCTTCGATTCAAAGAGTACCGGCGCCCTGATTGTGGACAACGGCCCGGGCAGCGATCTCGAGCGCTACGCGCGCTTCGAAACTTCCGACGGCGGCGAAACCTGGGCCATCAAAGAACAAAACAAGAAGCCGCTGCAACTGAAACGCCCTGCCGCGCCCGCACCCACCTGGCGCGTACGCGCCGACGCCGCGACCCGCTCCTACCGCATCGAACACCGTGTTGGAAATCAATGGACCGCCGCGGCTGCTTTTTCCGTGAAACTGCCCTCCTGCAAGCCTGAGTAAAAGTGCTCACGCATCGGCCTCGGCGTGTTGCCGCAGCCATGTCTCAATTTCGGGGAATCTCATTCGACCTGTCTCATAAAGATTCATGAGAAAAGCGAACGCCTGTCGATCGTCGAATTCGAGACGATAGCCATTCACCTTTAGGAATCCGGCGGTAACCGTAACGGCGGTTCGTTTATTTCCATCGAGGAAGGGGTGGTTTTGAGAAAGACTCTCCCACCGCGCCGCCGCTTCCTGAATGAGATCGCTGTAATAGCCGCCCTGCGGGCGCGCCAATGCCGCCTCGAGCGCCCCACGATCCCTAATCCCGAGCGATCCTCCAAAACGCCACGATCAAGCGCGCGTGCACGGCGATCACTTGGTCAATCTTTGGATAAAAGGTCACTGTGCCAGGCGGCGCAGAAGTTCCGGATGCCGATCGATGAATTCATCGGCTGCCACCAGGAATGGCGAGGGTAAACGTTGTTCCCTATGCTTGAGAAAATCCACAAATTGACGCACGGATTCACGCTCCGTGGGTGTCAAAGAGACGATCATCGACTAGCTCTTGGACTGACATACTCCCTCAACTTGAGTTTACCCCTCAATTTCCCGGATGATATTCCCGTTCCGTATGTCCCTTCAACTGCGCCGGATAAAAGTAAACCTCGCGCAGATCGCCGGTAGCGTACCGCTTCGCCTCGTCGTTGAAGTGCTTCGTCCCCACGTGCCCGCTCTCTCCCCCGGCTGTCACTGCGCGCGCCCGAACCGTCGGCCCGAACTCCACCACCGCTACGAAGCTGTTCCCGCTCGTGCCGTACCACTTCTTCGTCCCCGGATACGCCCGCGCCGCGAACGATGCCAGCGACCCCCACGTCGCCGCCGTGAACGACACCGGAATGCTCGGCGCCGCATCGTTGAACGGCTGCTGCAGATCGTCGTTGATGCGCTGGAAGCGGTTGATGTCGCCCCACGGCGTCTTCCAGCTTCCGAAGTCTGCCGTCAGCTTATCCGATGCCGCCGCCAATGCCTGCAAAAGTTGATCCGCCGGCGCGCTCTCGATCGCGCTCTCACGCGATCCACCACCGCCTCCGCCTCTCCTACCACCGCCAAGGCTCCGCTGAATTTCGCCGCCCCAGAATACCGCGAGCGATGTCGGAACCGAATCCGCGCCCCACCGCAAGTCCCACTTGCGCAGCACCGCGATCTGTTCCGCCGTCTTCGCCTTCAGCGGATTCGAATCCGCGGTCGCATCCCACGCCTTGATCAACGCCGGCAGCGGTTTCTCGAACCAGGTCAAGTAACTGTCATACGCCGCCGCGACTAACCCATCCAGCGTGAAGTCTTTCTTGTTCTCGAGCACCCGCACCGCATGCTGGCCGCGCGCCGAAGGCCCGCCGTTTTCCACGTAAGCCGGGAAGCTTTCCCGCTTCGGACTGTCCGGCCCCGACACCGCCCACGGCCAATCGTTCGAGTTATAAATCCATCCGCTCTTCGGGTTCAGCACGTGCGGCGTCTCCTCCACGGATAGCAGCCCATGCCACTCGGTCTCGGGATTGCTGCCGTCCACCGGACTTTTCCAATCGAACTTAGTGTCTCGCCGCGGAATGAAATTACCGTGGAAGTAAGCGATGTCGCCGTCCGAATCGGCGAAAATCGTATTGTTCGACGAATTCGCTTGCAGTTCCATCGTCTTCAAGTACGACTTATAATCCTTCGCCTTGGTGCGCAGGTACGATTGCTCCAGCGCCTTGATCGGCTCCTGCATAATCCGTATCGCCACCCATTTCCCGCCGGCCTCCCGCACCACCGGCCCATGATGCGTGCGGTACACCGTGAATTTCCGCTGCGCCATGCCGCTATCCGTCTTGTAGTTGAGAGTAATCTCCGAGGACGTGACCGGGCGCTCCTCGTTCCCATACTTATAAACGAAGCCGTTCCCCTTCTTCGTCACGGTCTCCAGATACTCGTCCACCGCATCCACGCCGCTCGAAGTATGCATCCAGCCCGCGCGCTCATTGAATCCCTGATAGAGGAAAAACTGGCCCCACGTCGAGGCGCCATAAGCGTTGAGCCCTTCGTCGCTCGTCATCTGCAGCTCTGAGCGGAAGAAGAAACTGGTGTGCGGATTGATCAGCAGCAGCGCGTGATGCCCCGTCGTATTCGAAGGCGCCACCGCCATGCCGTTCGACCCGCCCGGCTCGACTGGCTTTTCATCCTCCTGCACCGGCGCCTCAACCGCCGGCTTCCCATAGAAGGCCTGCAACTGGTCGACGTTTACCTTATCGATATCGCCGCCCAGCGGCACGCTGCCTTCCGTCAAGCTCAGAGCCATCCAAGGCTCGAAACGTTGAATCACCCTCGGCTTCGCATCCGGATGCTTCGCGATATAGTAATTCAACCCATCGGCCCACGCGTTCATCAGCGATTTCAGCCATGCCGGGCATTCCGCGTACTGCTTCTTCAGCGTTTCCGGATCGAGGAAGAGCCGCATCCGAAGATCCTGATACAGCCGGCCTTCGCCTTCGGCTTCCGCCTGCCGTCCCAGGGTCGTGATGTAGTTACTCTCAATGCGGAAGAAATCGTCCTCGGCCTGTGCGTAGATCATGCCGAACACCGCGTCTGCATCGGTCTTGCCATGGACGTGCGCGATGCCCCAATCGTCGCGGACGATCGTCACATTGCGCGCCTCGCGGTCCTGGCGCGCGGCATCCGTATTTTGGAATGCCAGCGCCGTGGAAGCGGCTGCCAGCGGGAGAACGGCCTTCAAGTAAGATTGAATCTTCATGGGAGTTGCTCTCCGTCATTGTAATTGATGGGCCCGCGCGAAGCGTGCGCCCCTTGCTTGTATAGCGCCGGGACGCCTTCCCCCAAGTGCTAGACTAATGGTAGTCGTGGGGTACATCCGCCGTGAAGTTCTATCTTGACGCCGCAAAGCTAAACGGCATCCGCCGAGGCGTCGCGCTCTCTCCCGCTGATCGATAAAGGTAGCCACGCCCTTGACATACGCGCCCGTCGAGTACCTCAGCCTTGCGCTAGGCGTTCTATTGGTGCTTCTGGCGGCCGCGCTTGGATACCGCACTTGGAAATCTTCGCGCATTACGCCCGAAGAAGCGGAGCGCCGCCGCCGCGCGGGCCTCGTGATGCAAGGCAAAATGGGCGATGCCCTTCTGGTGGAATTTCGCGACGGCCATATCTTCTATTCATACGCCGTGCGCGGCGTTGAATACACCGCTTCGCAGGACCTCGGATTTTTGCGCGAGCGGCTGCCCGACGACCTCCCATCGATGGGTCCCGTCTCCGTGAAGTACGATGCGCGCAACCCCGCAAACTCCATAGTCGCCGCCGAAGAGTGGAGCGGCCTTCGCAAATGAAACAGCAATCAGCCGTCAGCTCGCACTCAGACCAAGACGCCGCGACGCGCCACCAGAGCTGAAAGCTGACCGCCGATCGCTGAAAGCTACTAGTAGCGCTCACCGTCCCACGGGCGGGTGTACAATAGGCGGCGAACCCATTATCAAAGAGCGATTCCGTACAATCGGAGCGCTTTTGCGCAAATTTCAGATCGAGGAAACATATATGACCCCACGTTTTGCTTATACGCTTACGGCCTTCTGCATGGCGATTCTCCCGGCGCTGGCGCAGGCGCCTGGCTTGGCAAATATTAATACCCAGTTACGGGCGGAGGAAACCAAGGATTCGCAGCTGATGTGGTGGCTGCACGAGGTGACCGATGTTTATGGCCCGCGCCTCACTGGCTCGCCGGGCCTGCGCACAGCGCAGGACTTCGCGGTGGGACAGATGGAGAAATGGGGCTTTTCGAATGTCCACCTCGAAGCATGGAACTTCAACCATCCCGGCTGGCAGAACTGGGATCTGGAAGCCAATGCGGTTTCGCCATTTCAGCAACCGCTGAACGTGCGCGCGGTCTCCTGGACGCCCGGCACCAACGGCCCGGTGCAGGGTCCGGTGTTGGTGGTCGAGCCTCCCCAGCCGCCGGCGGTGGCAGGACGCGGCGGGCGGGGTGGCGGCGGAGGCGGGCGCGGCGGACGCGGCGGAGGCATGACGCCCGAGCAGTTGGCGGCGATCGAGAACCCCGGCGCCGCAGCGCCGCCCATGCCGGTAGTGACGCCGAGCGAGAGGAAGCCCGTCACCCAAGCAGATCTAGATACTTACCTGGCTTCGATCAAAGACAAAGTTCGCGGCGCCATCATCTTCTACGGCCCGCACGTGCAGGTGGAAGAGAACTTCGTGCCGGCGCCATTGCGCCGCGCTGAGGATTCCTGGTCGCAGCCCGGCGGCCGCGGAGGCCGTGGCGGTCCGGCCGCGGCGGCGGCGGCCCGCGGCGCTCGCGGCGGTGGAGCAGCAGCAGGCGGCGCGGCCCCCGCAGGCCTCACCGCGGCCGAGATTGCGGGGCAGGTGAGCAAATTCCTGATCGAGAACGGCGCCCTGGTCAAGGTGACTGACGCCGGCCGCGCCTACGGTGTGATCGCGCAGCAATCCTCGGCGGGTTACAATGAGAACCCCGAGAACCCCAACTTGCCCTCGCTTCTCATGGGCAACGAGGACTACGGACGCATATACCGCACCGCGACCATCGACCACATCCCGGTCATTTTGCGGATCAACATGCACAACGAGTTCTATCCTACCGGCCGCACTGTCTACAACGTGGTAGGCGAGCTGCCCGGCACTGACAAAGCGGATGAAGTGGTGATGAATGGAGGTCACTTCGACTCCTGGAATCCGGCCACCGGCGCCACCGACAACGCTGCCGGCGGAGCGGTGGCGGTGGAGGCCTTGCGGCTGATTCACACGCTCAACCTGCCCCACCGCCGCACCTTACGCGTCGCGCTGTGGAGCGGCGAGGAGGAAGGCCTGTATGGTTCGATCGCTTATGTGGCGCAGCACTTCGGCAGCGCAGAGAACCCCAAGCCGGAATGGTTCAAACTCGACGCCTACCTAAACCTCGACGACGGTACCGGCAAACCCCGCGGCGCCAGCGTGTTCGGGCCGCCCGAGGCCGCCGCAATGGTGCAGAATGCGATGGACAACTTCAAGGACTGGGGCTTCTATCACGTCAACCCCACCGTCGGACGTCAGACGGGCGGCACCGACAGCACCTCTTTCAACAACGCCGGGCTACCCGGCGTGGGCTACAGCCAGGATCCGTTCGACTACAACACCTACACGCACCACACTAACTTCGACACCTACGAGCGGATCTACGAGCCGGACATGCGCGAAGCGGCGGTGGAAGAGGCGCTCACCCTCTATTCCCTCTCCAACGCCGATCAGATGGTGCCGCGCTGCTCGGTTGCCACCATGCCACCGCCTCCCGCGGGCCGCGGTGGCGGGGGCCGGGGCCGCGGTAATGTACCAGTGACGCCGGTGGCGCCGTTCGCCTTGCCCGCCGGGGTGACTGCGCCCGAACGTCCCAACCCCTGCACTGCAGCGCCGCCGGCTAAGGCCGCGCCGGTTTCCTGGCCGACAGGGAGCGCGCCCGGCCAGCGCTAAACGGCTGGTAAACCCGGACACCGGCGTTGTGTGCTCGCAGTTCGGGTTCGCATGTCCGCCGATGCCAGACTACTGGTAAAGGCGGACCACCGAGGGTTGAACTCCGAACCTATCGCCATTGATATTTATGGTGGCGCGCGATCCGATTCGGAGCATTCCGGAATTGGCGCCGCAGCCGTCTTGGGAGCGGTAGATATTCTGTAGAGCGACTATCAGAAGGAGAGCGCGGTCGCCCCGCGCTCGGAAGCGCCGCCGCAGTTTTTCGGGACAGCCAACTTTGCGACGCCGTGGACACCGCCGCTATCTTCGCACACTTAGCTCTGTTCACTGTTTTGGGGTCGCGGACTTGAAGGTTCGACGTCACGAAGCGAATCGATAGCCGACTCCGCGCACGGTGTGAATGTGCCGCGGCTGGGCGGGGCGTTCTTCCAGCTTTTGGCGCAGCCACGCGACATGCACGTCGATGGTTCGCGATGAGACGCCCGGTTGATATTCCCACACTGCTTCCAGCAATTCGTCGCGCGCAACCACCTTGCCGCGATGGTCGATCAAGTAGCGAAGCAGTTCCATCTCTTTACCCGCTAGATTCACCGGCATATTGCCCTTACGCACTAAGCCCTTTTCGAAATCGATATCCACGTTGCCGAAATGGAAGTAGGAAACGGGCGGAAGCTTTTCCTTCTTCACCCGGCGCAGGAGGGCTTCGACCCGCGCTAGCAACTCCGGTGGCTCAAAGGGCTTGGTCACGTAATCGTCGGCCCCGAGCTTGAGACCCACTACGCGGTCGGTAAGCTGCGTTTTGGCGGTGAGCATCAGAATGGCGACGTCCTTGCCTTGCTGGCGCAGTTCGCGGCAAATCTCGAGGCCGTTCTTGCCAGGAAGCATGACGTCGAGAATGATTAGGTCGAAGGGCTCCGTGGCGGCGCGCTTCAATCCGGTCAGGCCGTCCGGAGCCATTTCCACGACGTAGCCTTCGTCCGAGAGCAGATCCGAGAGGGTGACCACCAACCCTGGCTCGTCCTCCACCAGGAGAATGCGCGGGCTCATGCGGCCTCCGGCGCAGCTGGGATGCGCACAATGAATTCGGTTCCGCGCAGGGGCGCGCTCTTCACGCGGATGCTGCCGCCGTGCGCTTCGACTATTCTCTTCACCAGGCTCAATCCGAGGCCGGTGCCGTGGATCTGGTCTTGTATGGCGCGCGCGCCGCGGAAGAACGGATCGAAGATGTGGGGCTGCTCATGCTCGGGAATGCCAGGTCCATGATCGGCCACGCGGATCTCAACGGCCGCCGAGCCGCCTTCGGCTTTGGAGGCGAAGACGCCGATCCATTGGCCGTCCCTGGCGCCATATTTCACCGCATTACCAACCAGGTTTTCGAGCGCCTGGCGCAGAGCTTTGGGATCGCCGAGCACGGGCGGAAGCCCATCGTCCACGCTCGATTCCAGAACGCAGGCGCGGTCGTGGAGCGCCGAACGGCTGGCTTCCATAGTCTCTTCGATCACGCGCGCCACAGAAAGCGGCTCGCGTTCGTGGATTGCGCGTCCCGCGCCTGCGCTGGCGAACTGCAGAACCTGCTCCACCAGATCGCGCAAGCGGGCGCTTTCGCGACGAATCATGGCGCCGTACTGTTCCACTTGCGCTGGATTGTGAGCCAGCCTGCCTTGCAGATTGTATCCGGCGGTGTGAATCACCGTGAGGGGCGTGCGCAGCTCATGGGAGACGCCGGCAACGAAATCCATCTGCATGTTGGCAAGGCGCTGTGCGCGGATGGTGTAGCGCAGCAGCGCGACGCCTGTGGCGAGCATCAGCAGCAACACCCCGGCGGTGACGCTCATGTTGCGAAAGCGCGCTTGGTCCGCGACGGCTTCGAGCGATCCGGCGCGGTGCCGTACATACATCTGCCAGCGGCCCATATCGGGCGCGGGACCGCGGGCCGGACCGTGCCGTCCGGGTCCTCGGCCGGCATCTTCGGGAGAGCCGCCGGGGCCGCCGCGCCGCGCGGAGAAATCGAACCCCGGCTCGAAGAGGCTGATCGAAGCATCGGCCGATTCGCCAATCGCCGAGGCGTGCTGCAAACCGGATTGGAAAATGACTGAATCCGAGTGGTTGCGGGCAATTACTTCTACTTGATAATCGAGCGTGCCATTCGATCCGAGATCACGCCGCAACAACTCGGGAAGCAGCGTCTCGCGCACGTAGCCCAGATTGAGATTGAAGACCACCCATGCGATCTCGCGCTGGCGGGGACCGAAGCGCCGGTCAGGACCTCCATCATCTTCGGGAGCGCCGAAGACGGGGACCTCGAATGCGAGGCCGTCGTTCCCGCGAGGCGGCCCGGGGCCGCGACCTCCATGGATGCCGCTGGCGTTTGATTCGATATGGCTTTGAATTGCGCTCCAATCGGCGGGCCATTCCGCCGGGGCCAGCGTGCCGCGGTCAAGGTCGAGCATCCGCAACGTAGCGCCCCCGGCGCCCGGAATGGCGAGCGCAATGCGATCGAAAATGCGAGGGTGGCGCGCGGTGTTCTTCCACTGAGCAAAACGAGCCGCAAGTTGCGATTCCACGGCTTGCCCATCGCGCTCGCGGGAAAACTGCGCAAGGGATGAGGTGGCGGACGAGATCTCAGTATTGAAATCCCGGCTGAGGCGCAGCAGGTTCGCTCGCAGATTTTCGGTTAGGTGCTCGCGCGCGGTTTGGCTGACTTCCGAGATCCAGCGGTACTGAAAAATGCCGAGAGTGACGCAGACGGTTACCAGCGCGCACAAAAACAGCCAGGAAAACAGCGTTGTCCGGGCGCCTGCGCGAAGGTTAAAAGGCTTCACTCTATAGATTACGGCTTGCGGCGCGCGGGTGTTACGTCGATGTACGTTAAGAAGGTTAAGGTTGCTCTTCGGCCCTCTACTTTACCCAAGCCATGCCGTCGGGATTCTGGCCGGTGGAGATGCGGTCCACCAGGTCGAAAGTCTTGAGATCGATTACAGCGATGTTGTTGTCGCCGGTTACGGCGACGTAGGCGCGCGCGCCATCGGGCGGAATCAGAATGCCCGCGGGTTGGCTGCCGAGTTTGATGCGCTTCAGGTCTTTGCGGGTTTCACGATCGAGGATGAGCAGGTCGCCGGCGTCGAGATCGGAGATCAGGACGAGGCGGCCATCGGGAGTGAAGCGTAGACGGTTGGAACGCTTGGTCTGCACGTTGAAGGTGCGGATCAAGCGCTTGTTGGCGATGTCGATCTCGGAAACCGACCCATCGCGCGAGCCCGCGGCCCAGAGCTCTTTGCCATCGGGCGTGACGTCGAAACCTTCAGGCCCTTTGCCGACGGGGATCGATGTCACCAGCCAGTTGGCTTCGCCGGTGCGGCCAATAATGCTGATGGTGTTGCCGGCGATGTTGGCGGTGTAGATCTGGCTGCCATCGCGGCTGAGCTCGATCATGTGGGTCTGGTCCTGACCGGTGCCGAGTAGCCAATCGATCTGGTTGGTGGCGGGGTCGTAGCGGCCGATGATCTTGTTGACTTCGCAGGTGAAATAGAGCTTGCCATCGAAGACTGCGAGGCCGTGCGGGCGGCGAAGAGTTCCGAGATCGAGGCGGTGGATTTCCTTCTGGGCGACGAGATCGATGACCGAGATGGTGCTGCCGGGCGTGGCGCTGCCGTAGTTGCTGACGAAGGCAAGTTTGCCATCGGCGGTGGCGGCGGCTTCGTGCGGGCTTTCGCCGACACGGACTTTGGCGAGTACCTGCTTCGTGACGGGATTCACGATGGCCAGGGTACCCTCTTTGTTGAGCGCGAGCAGCGTCGGGTGAGGCAGATCGGCGGCAAGAAGGGGCGCCGCGAAAACGGCGGCCGTTGCGAGAAACGCCAAGTGGCGAGGGATGCTCATAGTGGTATGGTGATCGGGAGCGAGCCGAAATGCAACAGGTCTGGGCGCCGGGGCGAGTAAATCTGATCGGCGAGCACATCGATTATCTGGGATTGCCGGTCCTGCCGATGGCGCTGCGACAGCGCGTGCAAGTGACGTTTGAAGCGCGCGAGGACCGGCTAATTCGCGCATCGAGCAACCCTTATGGAGCGCGCGAATTCGAGTGGCGCGATAGTCTCGAGCCGGTGGCCGCCGGCGATTGGGAAAACTACCTGCGCGCGGCGGCGATGGCAGTGACTGGCAAATGGGGGTCCGGCCGCGGCATCGATGCGACGGTGACTTCGAATTTGCCGGCCGCCGCCGGATTGTCTTCGTCCTCGGCGTTGATCGTGGCGTTTACCCTGGCGCTGCTGCGCGTTAACGGGTGGAGCGCGGAATTCGACGATCTGATGGAGATTCTGCCCGAAGGCGAGCGGTTCGTCGGCACGCGTGGCGGAGGGATGGATCACGCGGCCGTGCTTGCTTCGCGAACGGGATACGCTTCGCTGGTGAGCTTCCAGCCCGTCGCCGTGCGGCATGTTCCGATCCCCGCGGATTGGATTTTCCTGGTGGCCGATAGCGGCGTGCGTGCGGAGAAATCGGGCGCGGCGCGCGAGCGCTACAACGCTGTGCGGAATTCGCCAGGGGCCGCGGCGCACGTGGCGGGCGAAACGGCGCGCGTGAGCGATGCGGTGGCTGCGATGGAGGCCGGCGACGCGGCGGCGTTCGGGCGGTTGATGCTGGAATCGCATGCGAGCTTGCGCGATGGATTATGCGTGAGCCATCCCGAACTCGATAGCATCGTGAAGTGCGCGATGGCGGCGGGCGCATCGGGTGCGCGGCTGAGCGGCGCGGGGTTCGGCGGCAGCGTAGTGGCGCTGTGTAGGCGCGAAGAAGCTGCTGCCGTCCGCGAGGCTCTGGGCCAGCGGTGGAGCGTATTCGAGGCGGAGCCGGGGAATGGCGCGCTGACTATATGACGCGGGCTGACGCCCGTTTGCGCGCGACTCTCAAGACCCGGATCGAAACCGCTGACATCGCCGCGAGCAGGAGAAACATCGTTGAAGGCTCAGGCGTCGCCGTGGTCACTGTGAGGCCCGCGCTCCCCAAGATATCCTGAGCATCGGGGCTTGCGCCGCCGACAAGCGTGTAAAGCCCGAGATAGGTTGCCGGCCCGTCGAGCAGGGGGGCGCGCACATCCACGAATAATAGGTTGATATCTCCGGAAGAATCTCCCGGTTGTCCACTGGGCGCGAGAACTTCCGGAACAGTGGTAGAGAACGGGTCAATCACGGCAATGCTGAGACCGGCAAGATTCGGATCGTCGCTGCTCAAAAACACGAGGCCCCCGGTGAGGTTCGTAATCGTGCCGCTGAACTCAAGCAACTGACCGGGCATGCCGATCTGATCCGGCTGGTCGAATGTAATCATGAGAGCGCTGGCCGTTGCCGTGGCGGTCCCGAGGGTCGCAAGGATCAGAGTACAAAGTAGGGTCTTCATAACGGAATTCTTTAGTTTCGTATTGTCTCACTTTCGTTATGGCAGCGTGATGCGCGCGTTGGAATTGAATGCGCCGCCGGTGTAAGTTCCGCTGACGGTGAGCGAACTGGCAGCGCCCGAAGCGCCGACCGAACCCGGTACGGTAACTGTCGCTTGCACGGAGGCTCCCGCGTCGATGGCTCCGATGTTCTGCGGCAGCGGCGTCGCGGTAACTGCGCCCACTTTGACGCTGGAGAGCATGACATTGGCCGCGGCGGTCCCGCCCGTGTTGGCTATGGTGAGTTGAACGAGCACATTGGCGCCGTTACGTGTCAACGTTCTCGTTACAACAAGATTGGCGGGACCAGAAGCGACCGCAGGATTGACGGTGATCGTAGTGTTGCCTGCTGCCGAGGTGTAGTCCGCTCCGTCGCTTGGCGTGAAGCTTACGGAAAGCGGCTGGTGGTTGCCGACAGGCGGCACGGCGCCAGGCGCGGGACTGTAAGTGAAAACGCCCGCAAGGCTGGGGACGCCTGGGGCGCTCGCCGTCGCGTCTAACTGGCTCGATGAGAGTGCGCTGCCGAAAGCGATGGCCGCCGGCGTGGGCCAAACAATAGTGGGTGTAGTGAAGAAATTCGCGGTATAAGTGGCCGTAGTCGTGGGGGCGGTCACCATGTGCGTCGTGCCGGTTGAGCCGTCTTCCCACTTGTTGAAAACATATTGGGTGCCCGAATAGCTTTCCGGCGTGACGACGCTCAATGAGCAGGAGCCTCCCGGCGTCCAGGCCAGCGTTTGTGGCGTCGTGTAGGTTCCGGGCGCGCAACCTGTACCCGAAGAGGTGAAGGCCATGCCTGAGGGCGAACTCGTGATCTCCACGCTGCCGTTCGGAATCGTGGGTGCGAACGAGACTCCTTTGAAGTTGGAATCGGGCGGAGCGGTATCGAGCTTGGTAAACGCCAACGTTGTGCCCGGGGGCGTGGTGTTGCTCAAAGAATCGGTGATTCCATAGAGATAAGTGGGATCGAGATCGTTCAACGTGAAGTTGGTCGCGTAGAGCTGGACCGAATCGCCGTTCACGACGCCCGCCAACCCGTACAAACCAGTCGTGCCGCTTGCGGCGCCATTGTTCACCAGATTTAATCCCAGATAAAGCGTGTATTTCAAGCTCCAGCTTCCCGAGCCATCGGCATGGCTGTTGGTCCACTTTTGCAGTCCGCCGTTACCGATATTGGCAGTGTGTGTGCAATTAGTGTCGCCATTGGAATCGTTTTTCGGGTTCCCGCCGTCCACCACGTAGAGGACCGAGGGACTGGCAAAGAAATAACTCACCGGGCTCAGGTTGATCGACATACCGGCGTTCAAGTTATTGCCGTTACTGTTCGCTCCAGAGGTTATATTTAACTTGTCGGCGCCGCTGGTTGCGAAACCGGAGAGTTGAGTCGGGCCGTTGCTGTTGTTATACAGCATCGTTGAGGGAGGCATACCAAGAGTCCCGATAAAATCGCGATTCGAACCTGAGCCATCTTTGCTATCGACTGAGACATACAACGTGTTGTTGAATACCTGGAGGATTCGCGTGTCCTGGGCAATCGTCTTGCCGGTGGTGTCAAGACCGGTGATCGCCACAGGAGTGCTATTGACCATGCCAAGCGGGACATAGAAGACGCCGCCCGTCGCATCGCTTCCGCTGCCTTGGCCTGAAACCCAGGCATTGATGCCATCCAAGGTATAAATACTGCGTGGATTGTTGGTATTGAAAATATTGAACAGTCCAGTCGAAGAATTGACGTTGCCGTTGGCGTCGATCAGCGCGACCACACGCGGTACCGGGGTGTAGCTCTGTCCCGTCAAGCTGCCTGATTGCGCCAGCGCGCCCGAGGGCGCCGCGCCATATGGGTCCATCGTGATCCTGGAGGGTAGGCAGCATCGAAAGTCGCGGCGTTGATGCCATAACCCATAATCGTGAGGAATTGGCCGCCACCTGAAAGCTGCAGCGTGCCCTCCGACGATGAGCCGTACTCGCTGGAAACGGGAAAGTTCGCGCCCGAACCATTTTGCGGTAACACCAGAGAATTCACGTAGGTAACGCTCGTTGTGCCGTTCGGCGCGTATTGAAAGAGCGTAAGAGGCGCGCCCTGATTGTCTCCATAGCCGCCCACGGAGCTGTTACCTGCGCCGGCGCCCGTGCCGTGCGGGACTGACGTGCACGTATTTCCATGGAGGCCGCATCCTTCCACGGCGACTACCAGGTTGCCTGGAGTAAAAAGCGTGCTCTCTGCGAAGGCCGGCGCGGCGATCGGGCATAGAACGGCTAAAGCCAACTTACCGTGGCGCCCTTCAGACGCGGGACGTCCTTCTCCGTATTTCGGGTTCTTCACATTCGCTCCTGTGGACTGTGTTTTCGGAGGTTAACAAAACAGCGTTACGTTCGTATTACAGCGATGGAATATTTTGACCCGCCGCTTGGCGCGCCTGACGAATTTATCTCTCTGCGTTAGGGCTTCCGCGGCGTCACGGTAAGGCTCGCCATCCGTGTGACGTCGTTATACATCGCGCCAACTGTAATATGAGTACTCGCTTTGACGTTCGCTAGTTTGATTGGAAAAGTCGCCGTGCTGGAGCCGGCCGGAACGGTAATACTGGAGGCCACCTCCGCCACATCGGGTGGGATGCACATCAGGATGACATTCATTGCGGAGGTGGAAGACGGATTCAGGATCGTAACCCTCCCCGTAATCGTTTTCCCGCCATCCGCGGAATTGGCTGAGAGCGTTAAGGACGAGATGGCCGTTGTTGCGGGATCAACGTCAATGGTGGCTAGTTTCGCCGTCGTCCCAAGGCTTGCCGATATGGCAACTTGAGTAGAACTGGTTACCTTCGATGTTGTGATCTTGAACTGTCCTGACAACTCGCCCTTTGGGATGATTACACTCGCCGGTACGGAGCCGACCGTCGCATCGGAACTGGATAAGGTTATGGAGACGCCGCCCTCCGGAGCCGGCCCATTGAGGTGTAATGTCCCCTTGCCGTTTTGACCACCGTCTACCCTCTCGGGTGAAAGTGTAAGCTTCGAAAGATTTAACGGCGCGGCACAGGAGGCGTCGACGCCGCCGCCACCGCCAATCTCGAAGGCTCCCACATCCATAGCGCCCCTCATCGTGCGCGTTTCGAAGCAAGTGGGGTGAACATACTGGAACTTAGGTGCGAGGGAATAGCCGTTCACGGTTCCGGGAATAGATCCAGCGTCGTGTGCCATTGAGCCGGACCGCAGATGGTAATCGTATTCTCCCGCGTCCACGAAAAGAGCCCCGGACTTTCGGTTATTCACGAGCCGGGCATCGGGTTGGTCGATCATCACCCCTGGCCCGCTGAAAATGTTGTTCTGGACGAGGACGGGCGGCGCACCAGGCGCCACCTTGATGAAAAAGCCGTTCCAGCGGTCGTTTACGACGGTATTGTTCACAAAATAGAGATTATTGACAGGGTTGGTCAATCCTTCCAACCCATAGGCGACAATGGTTGAGTTCTCGGTCAAGGGACCCTGCTCAATTACGTTTCCGATGACATACGAAAGACCACCGTTGGGCAGGTCCAGCTCAAGACTCGAGGTGCCAGTTTCGCCTGTGAGCCGATTGTAGAGAATGAAGTTCTGCACAGCCCGCGACTTCACCAGGTGACCGGAGATTGAGTCGTGGGAGTAACTGAACCTCAGAGTAAACTGCGCGATGTGATTAATGTAAATATTGTGCGATTGACCGTCGCTGTATCCGTTGTCGGCGAACTCGGTGGTCTCGATTAGAATATGGCTGGTTGGATTGTCACCTGCAAGAATGCCATCTTCATTTCCGTGGATGTAGCATTTGCGGACCGTCAGGTTAGTTCCCATCTGCCAGATGGCCGCGCCATTGTCATAAGGTCCCCGCGCGCCGGTAAGCTCGATGTTCTCCACAGTCGTATCGTTGCCCGAGATCAGCCAAGTCGCCCTTCCGCGATAGCTTTGGCCCGCTGCATCAATTTTCGGACGTCCATTCACGCCGATGATCGTCAGGCCGTTGGTAGTCCAACTGCATACATCACCATCGTAGTTGCCGGCCGCATCGATCTGGATCGTATCCCCGGCGGCGGCCTCGGCCGCGGCGCGGCAGGGCGTCGCATACCGCTGATCCGGACCGACCCGGAGGACAGCCGCGCCGCCACAAACAGCGAACACTAAGAATGCGCAAATGGGACGAGTACTCTGAATGATACAAGGCCGCACTTCGTAGCCTCCTGTAGGATCTTAACCTACGCGAGACACGGGTTGGTCTCGCGTGTGCTGCCGTAGCAAATGCCACTGGGTGAAGGGCTCTGGCTCTCCAACGCTCAAAAAGGCGTACACTGCTTCTTTACCCATGCAGCTTCATACGATCGATTGGATCATCGCGGCCATCTGCATTCTCATCTGTTTCGCCCCGGCGCTTGTTTGTGGCGAAACGCTCTGGCAAGAGCACGGCGGAATTCTTCGCATCCGGCCGGTCCGTGCCCTGGTGGCTGGCCGGACTCTCGATGGTGGCCACAACGTTTTCGAGCGACACGCCGAACCTGGTGGCGAATTTCGTCCGCACCGAAGGCGTGGCGGGAAACTGGCGCTGGTGGGCCTTCACTCTTACCGGCGTCGCGACGGTGTTTTTCTATGCGCGTTTGTGGCGGCGTTCGGGGGTGCTTACCGACCTCGAGTTTTACGAGCTGCGCTATTCGGGCAAGGCGGCCAGCGCGGTACGCGGCTTCCGCGCGGTGTATCTAGGGTTGTTCTTCAACTGCATCATCATGGCGACGGTGAACCTGGCTGCGTGCAAGATCGCGGCCGTGCTGTTCGGGTTCGAACGCTGGCAGACGCTGCTGGCGGTGGGAGTGCTGAACGTGGTCTTCGCCGCGCACTCGGGCTTGTGGGGCGTGCTGGTGATCGACATGATCCAGTTCTTCATCAAGATGTCGGCGGTGATCGCCGCGGCGTATTTCGCGGTGAAGCTGCCGCAGGTGGGCGGGCTGCAGCGGGCTGGTGGACAAGCTCTCGAACGTGCGCGGGCCGGGCGGCGTCAACTACCTGAACATGCTGCCCGATTTCACCAACAACTGGGATCTCGCGGTGGCCGTGTTCATCATGCCCATCGCCGTGCAGTGGTGGGCCGTCTGGTATCCGGGCGCGGAACCGGGCGGCGGCAGCTACATCGCGCAGCGCATGCTGGCGTCGAAATCGGAAAAGGACGCGCTGGGCGGCACGCTCTTCTTCAACGTCGCGCATTACGTCCTGCGGCCGTGGCCGTGGATTCTGGTCGGCCTGGCGTCGCTCATCATGTACCCGCAACTGTCCGACATCCAGACGCGCGTTTCCGCACCTCGACCCGCGGCTGATCGGGCACGACATCGCATTTCCCGCGATGCTGCGCTTCCTGCCGGTGGGGTGGATTGGGCTGATGCTGGGCGGACTGGTCGCCGCCAATTCCTCGACGATTCTGACGCACCTGAATTGGGGCGCGTCGTACCTGGTGCACGATTTCTACCGGCGCTTCCTGAATACGACGGCGAGCCGAACACCATTACGTCACGGCCGGCCGCGTGGCGACGGTGATGCTGTTCGTTGCCTCGTCGGCAACGGTTTTCGCGCTCGACACCGCCGCAGGACAGCTTCAATATGATTCTGCAGGTGGGCGCGGGCACGGGGCTGCTGTATCTGGTGCGCTGGTTCTGGTGGCGGGTTACGGCGTGGTGCGAAATCGTGGCGATGGTGAGTTCGTTCGTAGTTTCGATCGTGCTATTGATAATGGCGAAAAACGGCGTGGCTATCGCGGCGGCTCCGGCCCTGGTCATCACTGTCGCCGTCACAACAGTCTGCTGGATAACGACAGCGTACCTGGGTCCGCGGACCGATGAGGCGACGCTAATCGCGTTTTATCGAAAGGTGCATCCCGCGGGACCGGGATGGACTGCGATCCGCGCAAAGGCTGGCGTACCAAGCGCGGAGGACGCCGACGCGCGCCACTTCCCAATGGCGCTGCTCGGTTGGTTCGCCGGTTGTACCACAATCTGGGCGGGGCTTTTCATGGTGGGCAATTTTCTGTATGGCAGGATGGGCTACGCGGTCGGATTGCTGGCGATCTTCGTGGTGAGTTCCGCGGTGTTGATTCGCGTGATCAACCGGCTTTGGAAGTAACGAGCTTTTCCGACGGTCCTTGGCATTCGCGATTCGCGAATATAGAATGAGTTATGGTGTTAAAGCCACAGGACATCTACGTCGCACTGAAGATTGTGGCCGCGAAGTATCGGCAGCCTTATGCCCAACTTGCCGAGCAGTTGGCAATGAGCTCATCGGAAGTGCACGCCTCGGTGAAGCGAGCCCAAGTCGCGGGCCTTCTCCACGGATCAGAACTAGAGAACCGTCCGAATCTTGGCGCCATCGAAGAGTTCTTGATTCACGGATTGAAGTACGCGTTTCCAGCCAACCGTGGCGAATTTACCCGCGGCATTCCCACGTCCTATGCCGCGGAACCACTTCGTAGCGTGATCGCACAGGGCAGTGAGCCGATTCCGGTATGGCCATACGCTGAAGGCAAGCAGCGCGGCGTCGCATTCGAACCTCTGTATAAGACCGCGGCGAGGGCTGCCCTCCACGATCCGGAGTTTTACGAATACCTCGCGTTAGCAGATGCGCTGAGGGATGGACGAGCCCGAGAGCGAAAGCACGCGGAGCAACAACTGCATCGCCGTCTTCGGGAAAGCAAATGACGGATCCGAATCGCGGACAACTTATCGCTGCCGCGGAGGCGCTGCGACCTTTATTGCGTGAACTCGTGTTCGTCGGCGGCTCCGTAACCGGCCTGTTAATCACGGACAATGCCGCCGGGGATGTGCGCGGAACGCTGGATGTGGACGCAATCGCGGAAATCACATCGTACGCTCAGTACGCGGCTTTCGGCGAGCGTTTACATGCCCTCGGCTTTTCGGAGGACAACAGAGAGGGTGCGCCTATGTGCCGGTGGGTGCACGGGCGAACGATTCTCGACGTCATGCCGCTGGACGCGGCTATTCTGGGCTTCTCGAACCGCTGGTATAAGGCGGCGATGGAATCCTCCGAAACGAGAACGCTTTCGGCGGGTCTCGAGATTCGCATGATCACTGCCCCATTCTTCGTTGGGACCAAGCTCGAAGCGTTCAAGGGCCGAGGTAAAGAGGACTTCCTTGAAAGCCATGACCTGGAGGATTTCGTGTCGGTCGTCGATGGCCGCGAAAGCTTGTTAACCGAGGTCCGCGCGGAGAGGAGCGATCTCATCGTCTATATCCAGCATGAAGTTAAGCGTTTGGTCACGAGCCGCGCCTTTACCGACTCGCTTCCCGGATACCTGCGCCCAGACTCAGCAAGCCAGTCGAGAATTGGCATCGTGCTAGAGCGGCTGAAAGCTCTCGCATCTGGTTGATGCCACGCTAAGATAAGCCTCATGAAGAATCCGACCTTGGGCGCGTTGGCCTTCGCGATGCCGCTCGCGTTCGCCCTTTCCGCGGCTGATGGCCCAATCGTCATCAAGGCCGCTCGCATGTTCGACGGCAAGAGCGATGGCATTGTCTCGCCGGGTCTGATCGTGGTGGATGCCGGAAAGATCGCGGCCGTTGGGGCGAGGCGCGAAAATCCCCGCGGGCGCGCAGACTATAGATCTGGGCGACGCGACGCTGCTGCCGGGTTTCATGGATGCGCACACTCACCTTTCCGATCCCTACCACGCGGATTACCGGCAGGGCGAGATGGATCTGCTGAAGAAGTCGGTGGCCGAGCGCGCGCTGATCGCATCTGAAATCACACGCATCACGCTGATGGCCGGCTTCACCACCGTGCGCGATGTGGGTTCGGAAGACCTAATTGATGTGGGGCTGCGCAATGCGATCAATGCAGGCAAAATCGTCGGGCCGCGTATGCTGGTATCGGTGCGCGCGCTGGGCGCGACCGGCGGCCATTGCGACCCTCAGGCCGGATTTATCCCCGATCTGTTCGGGCACGAGGCGGGAATCGCCGATGGAGTCATCGATAGCCCCGACGCGGCGCGCCGAGCCGTCCGCTACAACATCAAGTACGGCGCCGATGTGATCAAGACTTGCGCAACCGGCGGCGTGCTCTCGCTCACCGACGACGTGGATACGCCGCAGTTGACGCAGGCTGAACTTGACGCGCTGGTGGATGAAGCCCACGCGCTCCGCCGGAAAACCGCCGCGCATGCGCACGGGGCGACAGGCGCGAAACGGGCCATCCGCGCCGGGATCGACTCGATCGAGCATGGAACGTTCCTCGACGAGGAGGCCATGCGGATGATGAAGGAGCGGGGAACCTACTACGTTCCCACCATGATGGCTGCCGAAGGGTTGAAGCAGAGCCTCACCGACGGCTACATGCCTCCTCCCATCGAGAAGAAGGCGCGGCTGGCCATGAAGTCCCTGCACGATACGGTAGCCAAGGCCGTCCAGATGCAGCTCAAGATTGCGCTGGGTACGGACGCGGCGGTCTACCCGCACGGCAAGAATGCCGGCGAGTTCGAGCAATTGGTGAGCTGCGGGATGAAGCCCATTGATGCGCTGAAAGCGGGAACATCCGTGGACGCCGAACTGATCGGTGTGGCCGATCGCACGGGGACGCTGGAGAATGGCAAGCTGGCGGACATCGTCGCCGTGCCGGGCAACCCGGTGGACGATATCAAGGTAACTCAAAAGGCGATTTTCGTCATGAAAGAGGGCCAGATTTATAAGAATGATCGCAAATGAAGAAGGCGGAGGCCAAAACGTCGCCTCCGCAGCGTGTTAAATTATGGAACGGCAGCCGGGAAATTGAACCCACCCCGCTATTCTTCGGCTTCCTCTCGATATGTCCGTTGGCTACTGTTGGGCAATTCTGGCCGCTCCGGGCGCGACTACGCGCGTGATCCGCGGTCTGTTCGACGATACCTTTTCGAACGTCCACCAGATGGCATGGTTCGATTGGGCCATGCTGATTCCGTATTTCACGGTTCTAATCATTCTTTCGGTTTACGGCCTGCACCGCTACGATATCATCCGCACTTATTTCAAGTATAAAAAGAAAGCCACCGGAGAGCCTGCCAAGCGGTTCGAAACGCTACCGCCGGTGACTATTCAGCTTCCTCTGTACAACGAGCGTTACGTGGTGGAGCGGCTGATCGAAGAGACCTGAAGATGGAGTATCCGAAGGGTCTCCTTCAGATCCAGGTGCTGGACGATTCCACTGACGATACGGCGCCATTTGCCGAGGCGTTAGTGGAGCGGTACAAGAACATGGGGTATCCCATCGAATACCACCATCGCAGTAACCGTCACGGGTTCAAGGCAGGCGCGCTGCAGGCGGGCCTCGAAACAGCGACGGGCGAGTTCGTGGCGGTATTCGACGCCGATTTCTGCCCTCCAGCCGATTTTCTATTGCGCACAATCCACCATTTTGCCGATGACAAAGTCGGGCGTGGTTCAGACGCGCTGGAGTTATCTGAACCGGGACTACAACTTCCTCACTGAAGTGGAAGCGATGCTGCTCGACGGACACTTTATTCTGGAGCACGGCGCCCGGTCGCGCGCAGGATATTTCTTCAACTTCAACGGCACGGCCGGGATTCTGCGCAAATCGATGATCGCCGATGCCGGCGGATGGCAGCACGATACGCTGACGGAAGATTCCGATCTGAGCTACCGCGCGCAACTGAAGGGCTGGCGGTTCGTGTATCTGCCAGGGCTCGATTGTCTCTCGGAACTGCCGGTGCAGATGCACGGCTTCCAGGTACAGCAATCGCGCTGGGCCAAGGGGCTGACGCAGGTGGCAAAGAAGCTTTTGCCTGCGATCCTGAAGTCAGATATCACGCGGCGTCAGAAGCTCGAGGCGTTTTTGCACCTGACGCCGAACATTTCATATCCGCTAATGATCGTGGTTTCGGCGCTGATGCTGCCGGTGATGATCGTGCGATTTTACATGGGGCCGTTCGCAGATGTTGTACATCGACCTGCCGTTGATCGCGGCGTCGTTCTGGTCGATATCCTTGTTCTACGTGGTGGCCCAGCGCGAGTTGTATCCCAAGAATTGGAAGCGATCCGTTCTGCTGCTGCCGATGTTGATGGCGGTGGGTGTCGGGTTGACGATCATCAACACGCGCGCGGTGCTGGAGGCGCTCTTTGGCGTCCAGACAGCGTTTGCGCGGACGCCGAAGTATAACATCTCCGGCGGGGCTGTCAATCTGGAGAACAAGAAGTACAAGCGGCGCAGTGGATGGCTGCCTTATGCGGAGATCGGCGTTGGGCGTTACTTCGTGGGCATGGTCGTATTTGCCGTCGAGACGTTCAACTTCTTCGCGGTTCCGTTTCTGATGCTCTTTGTGTTGGGTTATTTCTGGGCCGGCTTCGGGACGCTTTATGAAGAGCACCAGAGCCACCTGCGGTGGTTGAAAGCGCGCAGCCTGGAGCTAAGCTCGGCGCGGCAGGGCTAAGATACTCAGCTAGCGAATCTCACCTCAGAAGGGCTGTAGATACAAACTCCTCAACTCACGATTTTTCCATCCCGCATTTGAACGGTCCGATGCCCGTAAGCCGCGGCTTCGGGATTGTGCGTGATCATCAGGATGGTTTGGCCCAGGCGCTCGTTCAGATCGCGCAGCACGTCCAGGACGGCTTTGGAGTTCTCGGTGTCGAGATTGCCGGTAGGCTCGTCGGCCAGCAGAATCGCAGGGTGATTCACGATGGCGCGGGCGATGGCGATGCGCTGCTGTTCGCCGCCGGAGAGGGCGTTCGGCTTGTGATCGAGCCGGCGCTGCGATGCCTAAGCACCCTCAGAACCTCTTCGAATTGGGGATCGGGCGCCGAATCCGATGCCGCCGAGATAGCGGGCCACGGCGATGTTGTCGCGCGCGGTCAGGTTCGGCAGCAGGTTGAACTTCTGAAAAACGAAGCCGACCGTGCGGCGGCGCATGCGCGTGCGGCCGGCATCGGTCAGAGCGGCAAGATCCTGTCCTGCCACGCGTACTGTTCCCGCGGTGGGCGGCGTCAGGCCGCCGATGATGTGGAAGAGCGTCGATTTGCCCGATCCCGAAGGTCCAATGATGGAGAGGAACTCGCCGGCCTTCACGTCGAGATCGACGCCGCGCAGAGCGTGTACATCCACTTGCCAACGCGATAGGTTTTTTGCAGATCGCGCATTCGTATGATGCAGGCCGCGCCGCTACTCATACGCCAGCGCCTCGATGGGATCGTGCGCCGCGGCGTTGAGGCCGGGGTAGAGCGCGCCGAGAAGGGCGCGATGCGATGGCGATGCCGCCGCGATAGGCCACCAGGCGGGCTTGAGGATTATCGGCAGCGATGCCGGAACAAAAGTATTGATAAGCCACCACGCCACGATGCTCAGCAGAATCCCGACGATGGTGCCGCCGATGCCCGAGCAGGACCGCCTCGGCTTCGATCACGCCCAGGATAAAACCCTTCGATGCCCCCAGCGATTTCAGAATTCCGATCTCGCGCGTGCGCTGCAACACGGCCATATACATCGAGAGGCACACGCAGATCCGCCGGTGAACACGCCCACTCCCACCATCACCGCAAGGAAGGGCGTCACGCCCGGAATGTTGCTCACTCCGAACAACGCCATGTAATCGGACATAGTCGTCGATGCTATAGCTCGGCAGTTGCGCCTGCAGATTTTTGATCACCTGCGTCGGAGTTGGCCGGGTCGTCCAACCGGACATAGATCTGGGTGACTTTGCCCTCCGCGCTATCCATTTCCTGCACACGTGCAAGCGGCAGCGCGACGCGCGCCAGTTTTCCTTCGCCAATGATGCCCGCCACGCGCCACATGCCTGGGACATTGGAGAATTTGGCGGTATCGCCCACGCCGAGATGCCTCTGCTCGGCGATAGCGGATATCGATCAGAACATCATGCGGTCCTTGAAACGGGCCGCCCAGCGAGATAGCTGAATCCGCCGTTGAAGCGCTGGAGTTGCTTGAGGTCGACGCCGGTGGCGACCAGCGGCAATTCGATGGAGTGAGTCATCACGCCGAGGGCCGCCTTGACGTGCGGCTGCTGTTCGAGCTTCGGCAACCAGTTGCTTCGGGAATCGTCGCGCTGCTGCCGCTCAGAACGGAGGCGCCGTCGGATCCGAGAATGATAAGATCGGCGCCCGTTCCCGCCTGGCGGCGCTGCGAATCCTCCGACAGGCCGTAACTGAGACCCACCAGCGTGAGGATCAGCATCACCGAGACGCCGATGAGCAGCGTGCTGAGCAGGCTGCGTAGCGGCCGATGCTTGAGATTTTCGAGAACGAGTTTGCCTGTCACTTACCGCGGTCCTTGCAGGCTTGTCCTACGGTTTGCAATTTGGTTCCTTCCGGTTGCGTGAGCACGAATTTATCATCCGGCACGCCCTTGTTGATGTCCATCTTTTCGACGTCGATCACGACGCCGATGTCGTCCTGCGGACGGTTGAAATCGATGTGTTTGGGGAAGGGCACGTTGTCCAAAGGCTTCCACTCGCTATAGCGGGACATCGGTGAGGATATTGCCGGCGGCGTCGAAGATCAACTGGCGCGCAAGCAGCAGGTCGATGCGGTTGAACCATACGCGTGCGGTGAAGCTTGCAGATCGCCATTGGGGGCCTCGTGGAGTTCCTGCAGGATATAGAAGGCGCTGTCTTCATCGGTCATGTTATCATGAGAATTTTATTGTTTTGCAGATCGACGGGCCGCACCAGCATGGCGTCGAGAAAGTATTGCGGGCGCAGGTTTTCGATTTTGTTGGTCGAGGGCTTGCCGATATCGTTGCTGCCGGTGAGGAAGAGCGATTCGCGACGGAATGTAAAGCTTGAAATCGGCGCCCGTTGGAGGCCATGTCGAAGGCTTTGGAGCGGATCACCGGATACAGGCCGATGATGTGGATGTTCGCGGGTTTACGGAAGAGATGTAGCCGGTGACATCCTTGTATTCGGTGATCTGGCTCTTCTCGGCCGTGCCCAGGGCGGGAGTCATATCGACGGTGGCGCTGAAATCGTGGACGGCGTTATATTGCTTGGCGATGCTGTCGATCAGCGATGCTTGGTCGGCGACCAGCAGGTTGGGCGATGTCTTGCCGCCCGTAGCCTTGCGCGTGATGAGGCGGCGGCGCGCAAGGCACGAGTTAAGTCCCCAGAAAATCAGGCAGATCAGCAGGACAGAAACGGGGAGGCGCCTGAAGATCATTCCCTTCATTGTAGGCGGGGGCGCGCGAGGCATGTCAATGGCGGGAAGTGCTTTACCGTGCTATAGTGAAGGAAATCACCGCTCTGCGGATCTGAGGTGCGCGTCCGATAAGGAAAGTTGCGGCTTGGTTCCGTGGCAGGCAGTTTCGTTTCGATGTGGGCCTGTGGCGCAGTTGGGAGCGCGCTTCCATGGCATGGAAGAGGTCGAGAGTTCGAATCTCTCCAGGTCCACCAAAATATTTCAAAGACTTTAGCGCCCACTGGTGGGCTTCATGGCCATCACGGGCGTCCATTTGGTGTGAGCGGCGTGCGCGACACTTGCCGGCAACGTCTACAGCACTTGCCGAAACCCGACTTTCACCGCTATACTGACATTTTCGCTGAGTAATCGGTATGACGGCGAGAGAAGAATACGATCCCCTAGCTCCCCAACGGGAAGCCGCCTTTTTTTACGGACTTTTTCTGCGTGGGCACGACGTGGACGCCCTGCGGCAGGACATCGATATCCCTCGCGGAATGATGGATAAGTGGATGCGCGCCCGCGACTTCGAGGCCAATTTCAGGGAAAACCTGCAGCGCGTCTACGCCTATCGCAAGCAAGTGCTAGCCATTTTCGACGGCCTTATCCTCAACGAAGACGACCGCGCCCGGCTACAATAACCGACGCGCCGAGGACGCATGCTCTCTTCCATTACAATGGTGAGCTATGCGTTACCGTGGTCTCCTTTTTGCCGTCCTCGCAGCCTCTCCGTTACTCGCCCAGCGCGGTGGCCAGCAAGCTCCGGTTCCCCAAGGAACGACTCTTATCAAAGCAGGCAAACTGATCGACGTCCGCGGCGGACGCGTGCTCGCCAATCAGAGTATCCTCGTCCAGGGCGACCGCATCGCGCAGGTTGGGCCCGATATCTCGGCTCCGGTTGGCGCGCGTGTCATAGATCTCAGTCACTCCACCGTCCTCCCCGGGCTGATCGATAACCACACGCACGTTCTGCTGCAGGCACACCCCACTCCCGCCGATTACGATGAGCAACTGATCAAGGAATCGATAGGCTACCGCACCATTCGCGCCACGGTCTCGGCGAAGATCGCACTCGAAAACGGCTTCACCGCTATACGCGATCTGGAGACGGAAGGCGCGATGTACGCCGATGTGGACGTGAAGACCGCGGTGAACCGCGGGGTGATCCCCGGTCCGCGGATGTTCGTGGCGACACGCTCGCTTGCGCCTACGGGGATGTACAACCCAACGCGGTTCTCCTGGGAACTGCCGAACATGCCCACCGGCACGCAGTTCGTCGATAGCCCGGACGAGATTCGTAAAGCCGTGCGCGAGCAGATCAAGTACGGCGCCGACTGGATCAAGTTCTATGCCGACGGCGGCACGCAGTTCCGCGACGGCGGCATCCATTCGCGTCCCAACTTCACCGACGAAGAGGCCAAAGCGATCTGCGACGAGAGCCACCGTCTGGGCCACAAGGTCGCGGCGCATGCAGGAGGCCGCGAAGCCATCGAGCAGGCGCTCAAGGCCGGGGTGGATTCCATCGAGCATGGCAACGGCATCGACGCTCCTCTGATCGACCTGCTGATCGCAAAAGGCGCCGCATGGTGCCCGACGATTTACATCTATTCGCGGGGAGGCCGAAACTCGGCAGCGACCGATTTGCGGGCTTCCAACTTCAAGCTCGCGGTAGAGAAGGGCGCGAAGATCGTCTACGGCACCGACATCGGCGGCTACGCCTGGACGGAATCAGAGACTGCCGACTTCTCCTACATGGTGAAGTGGGGCATGACTCCAATGCAGGCGATTCAATCCGCTACTCTTGGGGGCGCTACCTTGCTCGATCAGCAGGACCGATTCGGATCGATCGAAGCGGGAAAGTTTGCCGATATTGTGGCGGTTGCGGGAGACCCGATCGCCGATATCGCCGCGCTGGATCACATGCAGTTCGTGATGAAGGGCGGGGTGGTGTATAAGCAGTAAAAGTTTCGCGGCTGGGCGGGCCGATAGCAGTATGCCCCTTCCAGCCGCATGGTTTGGTCATATCAGTAGCAAGCGATTGAAGAACGACCGGTAACGCTGCAAGGCCAAGCGAAGATCTTCCGTGGATACGTTCTCGCCGCGAGACCATTGGGTTTCCATATTTTTCCGCTCTTCGGAGAAGATTTCAGCCAAGCGCTTCATGGTCTCGGCCACCAGATTATCCGCCTTCTCGACGGCTTTTCGCGGGTCGTCGACGAAGTGGATTTGAATCTCGTCCCAGTTCGATCGAAAGTCGTGGCACTCCTTATCGGGGAAGAGAGCGGCTTGTGCTGCCGGCTCCCGAACCATTTTCGCGCCGCCGGTGTTTTCAACGACCGCGGCGTCGTACGCCGCTTCTTCGTTCTCCAGCACGGCCGCGCCACGGGAATTCACCTGGCCGGTGGCCACAAAATCCGAAGTAGAAAGTTTTCCGTCGCTCATCTCGTTACCTCCTGTGCCTCAAGCAATTCTTCAAACAGCGCGCGGTAATAGACCAATGCTTTGCGCTGTTCCTCTGTGTTGGCCTCGCCGCGGCGGTTGCGCTCCGCGAAGTCGCGCGCCGCGCGGTAATTTTGTACCAGGTGGGGATGATCGACCGAGATGTCTTCTACTCTGCGGTCGAAATCCGCGACCGGATAGCCGCGATACTTCATTACTTCCTGAACCAGCCGGTCGGCCTCAGTGACGGCGCCGGACGGGTCGTCTACGAACCGCGCCTGATCGTTGCGCCATGCGGCGACAAATTGATCGCGATGGCGCGGCGATAGCGGATGAATGTGCAGGCGTTCTACACGCTTCTCACGCCGTTCCAGTTCGTGCTCGGCGCGGCGCCGGTCGCCGCTCTCGCGGAGCGTGCGTTCGTACTCGGGACCGAAACGCGATTTCAGATGATCGCTTCGCCGGCGGGATACGACTAGAACTACACCCAAGGCGATGGCGACCACGATGGCGATAATCGCCACAATTTCCCATGCAGGCATCGAATGAACCTCCATGGTTGGAGAAGCAGGTCTATCGCCAACCACGGGGCCCGTACAAGTTCCCGATATGGATGTTTCCGGGGTAACTCGCGCTCACTTCAAGACGTCTACGAAAAACGCGAGCGCGCGTGGATCGCGGGAATTTTGCAGGGCGTTCATCGCTTGTTTGCGAACCTGGGTATCTTTCGTGGTCTTGATCACCTGAATGAGCAGCGGGACGCCGTCGCCATCCGGCAGGGAATTAATCGTTGAGATGGCGCGACGCTGAACGTTGGCGTCCGGGTCGTCAATGGCGGCGCGGAGCGTGTCGAGAATCTTCGGTTCGGGGCGGCGAGAAAGCGTTCCCACAGCTTGCGCACGCAGCCGAGGGTCGCTGTTGCGGCGCGCCGTCTCGAGCAACAGATCGAGCGCTCCCGGGTCTTTGCTGTTGCCCAGGGCCTGAACAGCGCGCTCTTTGACGCGCTCATCCGTATCGTTGGCGAGCAGGCCCTTGACCACCTCGAAACCGTGATGCCCGCGCTCAGTAGCGAGCAGAGAGACCGCGCGCTGGCGAATGGAGAGCGGCTCCTGCGCGCCAGCGAAACGGTCGAGAGCCTGATCGGCCGATGCGTCCGCGTGCATCGCAATCGCGCTCATGGCGCTCGAGTTGCCCGGTTCGCGCTCGCTCACCAATGTCGAGAGAAGCGCCACGCTCTGCGCCGGCTGCACGTCCGTCAGCCAGTGAAATGGGGCGCCGCCAGCGTCAATCTCGCAATCGGGCGAGAGGTAACGCACGCGGCTTACAGCGCCCTGGTCGGCGCGGATGAGGATGATCGCGTGATCGGGCGGCTCCAGATGCACTACGCCCTGGCCCTGAATGGACTGGCCGTCGCGGAAGACATACTCGCACCCCATGTTGTAGCTGCGCACCGATGGGACGGCCCAGCCAATCCATGCCGGCTGCGGCTGCGCCGCGAGTTGTGATTTGTACGCCGCTTGCAGGCCGCCGCCGGCTGGGTGCGTATCGAGGTTCGCGTTCACGAGCAGTTTGGGCTGCGCCGCCAGGACGCCAGCCACGGCCAGGAAACACAGCGCTTGTTTCATTTGCCTAAGATCTCCATGTAAAGCTCGTTGGCTTCGGTCGTGCGCATATTGCCAAGGTGCGACAGGATCGCTTTCTTCATCTCGAAGTTCGATTCCTTGTGGTAGATATCGACCAGCGCCTTGGCGTTGCGGTGGTTGGAAATCTCGTTCAGGATCTGGCGTTTCACCTGCGGATCCTGCTCGGAGCCATACAGACTGGAAAGCGTATCTCCCAGGTTGACGGCTCTGTAAGAGGAAAGCACCTGGATTGCCCTCATCCTGACTTTAGGGTCTTTGTCGGTGCGGGCGACTTCAGTGAGCTTCTCGGTGTTGCCGTTGTCGTGCATGGCGTCGAGAATGGCGATCTTGCCCTCGGGCGTGGTCTCGCCCTGATAAAGCTGCCACAATTCGGCGTTCCCCGGCTTGTCGCCCAATCCGGCGATGGCGCTACGGCGAAGGTCGGGATCCTTCTCCGCCTTGTAGATCTGCATCAGGTGATCGGTATCGCTGTTGCTACGAAGAGCGTTGATGATTTCGCGCTTTACCTGCGTGTCGCTGGTGGCGTTATAGATTTCATACAGCGTCTGGGTGCGATTGGGGAACTGCTTATTTCGCAGCATGTAGCCAATCGCGGTGATTTGCAGATCGGGGTTGCCGTTGCCGCGCGCAATCTGTTCCAGGAGCTGCTGCGCCTGCGGGGTGGTGTTGATGGCGAGCACGTAGATGGCATTCTTCTTGAGTTTGGGCGAGGCCGGCCCTTTCAGCAGCCCTTCGAGCAGTGGAAATGCACGCGCGGGATCGGTTTGCGCAAGGCCGTTGAGCGCCATGAGCTTCAAGTCGTCGTCGGATTCGCTCTCGGGCGAAACCGTCTTGCCGGACGCTTGTTTCACCTCGAGCTCGAGCACTTTGCCGTCATCCAGCCAGTGACTCGAAGGGAACGAAGTGCGAAGCTGCGCGATGGCGGCGGTGGCTTCATCGCGGCGTCCGAGTTTGTTCAGCGTGTAGGCCTTCCAGTAGAGAGCGCCATCCGCCTTGGGTCCGCCGCGCGCAACGACCTCAGTGAAGTAGTCGAGAGCCTGATCGTACTTGTGATCGTCGAGCGCGTTCTGTCCCCGGCCGTAGAGTGAGTTGTCATTGCCGCGAAATAGCTTCGCCGGCATTGGCGCCTGCACACCTGCACGGATCTGCTGCGCCAAGTCGAGATTCAGATTGCCCAGTGGGCCGATCGGGATGCGCATGTTCAGGCGCATATCTTCCGCTGCCTGGCGGGCCTGATCGCGCGCTTGCTGCTCCATATCACGGGCTTGTTCTCGCGCCTGTTGAGCCATCTCCCGCGCCTGGTCGGCGTAAACGCGGTCGAAGTTGCGATAGTCGTCCTGATCTTCCAGATAGATCGCATCTTGGCGGCGCCGGCGGCATCGGCGCGGCGGCCGGTGTAGGCGGCGCGGGAGCCGCGGGAGGAACCGGCGTCGCCGCTTGAGGGAACGGCCAATCGGCGACCGGTGCGGGCGGGGCTGGAGCAACGGCCGGAGCGGGCATCGCCGCCGGAGTGGCCGGGCTTGGCGGAGCGGGCGGCGCCGCATCCTGCGCCGCGAACGCTGCGCTCGTGGTAACGCCTGCCGCAAGGCACAAAATCATCGTGAATCGTCGTGAGTAGTTCATTATGGTCACCTTTTACAGAGCACGCCTGCCGCTATTGGCGGCGGGCGGCGCATCTTTTCCTTCTTGGGTGCGGACTTTCGATCCCAGCACCCGAATCTTGAACAGAATCCCTTCAGCACTGAGCCGCTGGCGCAGGCTCTCCAACTCCCCGCGGGAGACTTCCGAAGGCCCACGAGCGATATCCAACAGCACGCGGTCGATCTCATCCAACGTACCGGCCACTGCCGCATTGCCGGTGTGTTCGGCGGTCTGGCGGTAGAGGCGGCTTTCGCTCACCAGGTCGGCTGCGCGTTCCTGCTCATTGGAGATATCGAGCTTGCCTTTCGGATCGGCGTTAGCCAACTCGATGAGCACCATTTGCGAGCGCTCCAGGTAATTTCCAACGGCCACAAGCAGCACGCGTTCCCCGACCTGCGGATCGGCCGCGGCCGTTACAGGCGCCGTGCGGGAAGGCGAAACTTGCGGATAGCGGCGCCCGGTGTAGAATGCCACCGCCAGAAGACAAGCCATTGCGGCCGCGGCTGCCGCCCAGCGCCATTCAAACGACCGTGGCATGGGCGACCAGAGCCCAAGCCATTTGCGCCGCGCGGGAATCGCTGGTGCGACGCGACGCCAAACTTCGGCGCCGTATTCCGGACCGCGTTCCGGAACGGGCAACGAATCGACCACGTTCAGCACGCGCTGGAGCGAGCTGTAAATCTCACGGCATTCCTGGCAATCGTCCAGGTGCCGCTCGGCGGTGAGAGTGTCTCCCTCTTCGCCGTAATAATGCAAAATCAATTGCTTCTTCCGTTAAGATGGTTCATTTTGCTGCACTCACTAGCGGCTCTAGCGACCGCCTCAATTTCTGCACGGCGCGAAACACGCTGTGCTTGGCCGCGCCCGGCTGGCACTCCAGCACGCGGCTGACTTCCTCGATACACATGCCTTCGAAATGCCGCAGCACGAAGGCCGTGCGTTCGGTGGCGCTGAGCTCCTGCATGGCTTCCGAGCACGCGTTCGCGGACCTCGCCGCTCAAGGCCATCGCGCTCCGGCGTGGGATCGTGCGAGGGAAGCTGGAGTACTATTTCCTCGGCGCCTTCACTCGCCGCACGGTAGCTACATGTTCCGAACGCCGCTTGCGGGAACGCACCAGGTCGAGCGAACAGTTGGCGGCGATACGGTAAAGCCAGGTTCCGAAAGTGGCCCGCTCATCGAATTTCGCGAGCTGCTTGTACGCGCGCAGGAAGCTTTCCTGCACCACGTCCTCAGCGTCTTGTTGGTTGCCAGTCATACGAAAAGCGAGGCGGAACAGAGCACGGCTGTGACGCTCCACCAGCACCCGGAACGCGTCGGAATCCCCGGTGCGCGCCCTGGCGACAAACGTTGCATCTGTCGGCTCCATCCGGTCTGTCCTTTAGACTATTGTGGGCAAAACCGGTTAGCAAAAGCTCGGGGATGTACTGGGCGGTTGGCGCTGACGGCGGGGCGAGCCCTGAGCCTCCGGCGCATCGACAGGCTAGGAAGCCCGTCGTACGGGGACACGTGGGGCGTGGGGTGTCGCTGGCTCATCAATTTTGACCTCACGGAAGGCGATTATGCGGCGCGAAGTTCGGTTTTGTCATCCGGTTTGGGGCCGCCTTTCGGCAATTTGCCCTGAAAATGGTAGATCCGGGCGGCGCGAAGGTGCGCGGCGCGCACGCGGAGGCGATCGATTTCGGTCTGAGAAAAAACGAACCCACCGTGCGCGGACGCGGGCATGAAGTCTTCACCCGGCTCGTAGGTTTCTTCCATGGCTTCAGCCAGTTCGACGAATTGCGTGGCTGTTCGACGGCTATTTCGTGAGCGGCTTTGCGTGCGTCCTGGAGGGCCTTCAAGTGGGCCTGATGCTTTTCCAGAGCCCGCAGAATCTTCACTTCGTAACCTGTAAGCAAGTGAAACTCATGGGCTTGCTCCAGGAAGGTGCGAGAGGCGGCCAGCGCGGTATCGGCTTCGGGATGTCCGGATTGCATCTCGTCGACATGGTCGCGGTGCCCGTTTGAAAACATCCCCATTTCTAATGAGCGAGCCCGCTCAAGCCTGTACATGTTCTCCGAAATGGATTTTGCGTAAAACCTTTCGATGGCGCCCACAGGGGCGAGTTCGGTTTGGATCTCCGAACAGAAGGACTTAAAGGCCGCGAGCTCTTCGGGACTCGAGCAGACGATTTGCCCGTTCAACCCGTTCCTATAAGCATTCAAGCTGGAACGGCGGCGGCCCTCAGCAGTCACCGGTCCGTGACTTAGGGCGCCGTTGCGGCGGTTGGCTAACAGTTTGGCTTCGCTGATGGGTTTTTTGGCGGGCGCGGGCTCGTTTGGCTCAGGTGTCTCGTTGGTTTCGATTTCGTTGGTAGCGATCATATTGAGAATCCGTTTCGGGGGAAATTCTTTTCCCTATCTCATGGTAGCGGGCGGGGAAAAGGCGGCGGGGTGGGCGGCGGCTGTAGGTGATTGAGGGGATGAAGGTTAGCGATTTTCGAAGTTCCGTGATTGGGAGATCTCGCCGTGGCCAGTTCGACATCTGTTTATGAGAGTTCTTGTGCCCTTGGGCCACTTATTCTATGGGGCCACGGATGGACACGGATGCACACGGATTGGAATCGGAGTTGACAGAAACGATAATTGGGTCCGCCTTCGAAATTGCGAATGTTCTGGGCGCTGGGTTCTTGGAGAAAGTCTATGAATGGGCTCTGATCCGGGAACTCGCGTTGCGTGGGGTCGGCGCCAAAGCGCAGGTTTCATTTCCGGTTTGCTACAAAGGCAAGTACGTAGGCGAATATCTGGCCGATCTCGTGGTTGAGGAAAAGGTCATCGTGGAATTGAAATGTGTGGAGCGCTTTGCCGATGAGCATCTGGCCCAGTGCATCAACTACCTGAAGGCCTCTGGTCTGCGGGTGGCTTTGCTCATCAATTTTCAACGGCCTAAGGTGGAGTGGAAGCGCGTCCTCCTAGATCCGTAGCGGCCCCGCCCGATTCGCGGAAGATGCGGAGCGCCTCGGCGGCGCCGCGGTCCCAGGCGTCGATCAGCCGGTCCCAGCGCGTGTTGGCTTCGTCGTCGATCACGCGGCGCGCCGGATCGGCATCGAACCAGGCGATGGTTTTGCGGATGCCTTGCGTGAACGGCATGGTGGCGCAGTAATCGGGGACGAAGCGCTTGATCTTGGAGTTGTCGAACACCACGCTGACGGCCTTGTCGCCAATCAGGCTTCCTCGCGAATCGGGGATGCAGGCGGCCAGGAAATCACTCGGGATATGGACGAGTTGCGGCTCGACGCCGGCGGCTTCAGCCGTGATGCGATACCACTGGTCCCAGGTCATCACTTCATCGCTGGTAATGTGAAATGCATGGCCGATGGCCTGTTCGCGGCCGAGGAGTCCTACCAGTCCCTTGGCGAAATCGGTGTTGTGGGTGATGACCCAGAGGGAGGACCCGTCACCTGGAACGATGACCTTCCGGCCGCGCCGCATGCGATCGACGACGGTGTACGAACGGGTCCAACTATTAATGGCAAGCGTGATCTGCGACTCGCCGTAGGTGAGGGAAGGACGGACGATGCAGATAGGGAAACCCTCTTCGCGGTAAGCGCGCATTAGCCGGTCTTCGCAGGCGATCTTCTGCTGGGAATAGGTCCAAAAGGGATTGACAAGGGGCGTCGATTCGGTGATGAGATAGTGCCCGACGGGTTTCTGGTATGCGCTGGCGGAACTGATGAAGATGAATTGCCGAGTGCGGCCGCGAAAGAGCTCAAGGTCGCGTTCGATCTGTGAAGGTTCGAAGGCGATCCAATCGACGACGGCATCGAAGGACTCGCCAGCAAGGGCACGGGCGACAGCGGCGGTGTCGCCGATATCAGCGGTGACACTTCGGACACCGGCCGGGATACCGCCGATCCGGCGCCCGCGATTGAGCAACGTGAGCTCGACGCCTCGGGAGACGGCGAGATCGGTGCAGGCGGTGCTGATGATCCCGGTCCCGCCGATGAAGAGCACTCTCATGAAGAAAGTTGTACCAAAGATGGGGTGGGTGGCACAGGGCGGGATGACGTTGAGTATCGGGTGGGTTGCCGGATTGCATGTCGACGATGCGTTCGGGGCCTGACGCCGGCATTCAAAAAATCGGGCAGTTCTCGGTTAAGTAAAGATGCGGAGAACTAACCTAGAGCCGAGGGCAGCTCAGAGAGAATTCTCCGACAGAACTGCTCACCGAGATCGCCATTGCCACATGACTGGTGGGAACATGCCGGATTACAGAGTGTCTCCGGCTGACGCGTGGCCGGCCCGCAAGCAATTACCGGATAATGCAAAAATCTTAGTTTTATCTTAATTAAATCTATTGCTAATCCGATTGAACGCGATATACTATTCCGAGCCGACCATAGATATCGAGCCGGATTTTTCTCCGGGCTTAGTATCGCTCGTGTCGGGGGCCTATCCAACTAAGAGTACGTGAGCCTGAACGGTTAAGGATTCCAATATCGGGAGCACCTATGAAATTACGCCTAAGCGGTATCTCAGCGGCCATCTTCGTCTCCGCAGCCGTGATTGTCACAGGGTGCGGCAGCAACACTAACCAAAGCCAAGAGCAGGCCAGGAGCTCATCCGCGCCTACCGCGCAGACGGCGTTCCCGGCATGCGCTGCCTCGGCGTCTTGGGTCTCCGCGCCTAACCCGCCGGCCGAGATCGGCGGAGGACCAGGAATCCAGCCCCCGCCCGTCGGCCAGGAGACCTTTTGCCAGTTCTACCAGTTCGCCGAGCAGTGGTTCCTCCAGTTAGTCTCGCAATCGTCGACCCCGGATACCAGAATCTACGAAACCTTCAACGTGGTTGGGGACTCCGGCAGCACGGACTGCAACACCAGCGCGCGTTTGACGGGCAAAGCGGCTTTGCGGAAGTCTCTATTTGTCCGTGTCAACAAGCCGCCAACCGCCGATTTTGATCCTGTCCTCCCCGCAAACATGGGCCAGGCAGGTTCAGGCGATGCCCTGTACGATCAGAACGGAAATGTCGTCCTGTACGCGATGCTGTACAACAATACCGAATGCCAGGCAACGCCTGCCGGATTTGCCCCGAATACCATCGAAGTCAAAACGTCCTGGAAGGTCCTTGCTGCGCCGGACCCCAGTTACTACACCATGACCGCGACCGTCAACTTCAGCACCGGGCCGAAGAACCTCATCCTCGGCCTGGTCGGCTTCCACATGGCGATCAACACCGCGCTCCACCCCGAGTTTATCTGGGTGACCTTCGAGCACAAAACCAACGCACCGGACTGCAACAAGCCCAAGACCGCAGACGGCTGGTCATTTACCAGCGCCGCCGCCGCGCAATGCCTCATCAATAGCGGTATCTCGGGCTGCTCGCAGTACAAGTTCAACACCGGCGCCAAGCCATCCACCCCGACCGGAGGCCCGCCGACGCAAGTCTGCAGAACCTACCCGAATGGGACCGACCCCGTACCGCCGGAAGTGGGGCCAAATGGCAATCGCAACGCCCTGAATGACTTTACGATCGACACGCTGAACGACCAGCTGGTGGGAACGAGCGGCATCCTGACGCAGTTGCCGGCTTCCAATCCGATGGCGGTGTTTGCCCATTACCAGATGGAGGGCTCCATCTGGACGAACGGCGGACAGGATTCCGTTACCGCCAACCAGCGCGGATCGCTCGAACTCGTCAATACGACCATGGAGACCTTCGAACAGAACGCGCCTCCTACCTCAAATAAGAACTGCTTCGGCTGTCATAATTTCTCGACGCAATCGCCGCTTGCGGTCAGCCACATCTACCAAGGAACGACGGAGAAGATTGCGGCACTGAAGCGGCAGGCGCTGAAGAAAAAGAAGTAGGCCGGCCGCGCGGGCCTGACTGGCTTGTGAAGTACCGGGCCGATCTCGCGGGATCCGAACGTCGGGCCCCGAGGAACGTCCCTGCGAAATCTCCGCATTCACCTGAAAGAAATACGCTCTACGCCCCATTGCTTTGTATGGGGCTACGCAGCATATCGATGCCGATGTGTACGTTGGCATTTCCTGGTTCGAAGTGAAGAAGTCCGCCGCCCGTTTATCACTGACCGCTGCTTTGCATTCGGGAGAGGCATGCGGGACAATGAATCTGTCGCATGAGCCCTCAGGCTGGTCCTCCCGTCGCGGGAGAGCGGCTCCCCAAGCCGCCGGCAAGGGATGCCGCAAGCGAGTACCGGCGACTGTTGGCCACGCTTGCAGCCAAAGCCCGCTGGCTTGGTTCGCGAGATCCCGAGAGCGCGGCACAAGAAACGCTCACCCGCTCGATCGAGAATCCCGTTTCCCATTTGGCGGTCGAATACTATTTCGGGCAGGACCCGCCCGGCGCTCTGCATGTTCCCGATTGGCCGCTCGACCATCTCCTGGCCTGGCTGCATGCCGTGCTCCGCTACGTTGTTCGCGAGGAACGCAGCCGCGCGGGTTTCCAGCGGGAGGCGCCGGCAAGCGAAAGCTATCTGGACCCAGCCGATCCGGCGGCCAGTCCGCTTGAGGCCATGATCGAGCAAGAACTGCGGGCTATCATAGTGAATTGTTTTCCCAAGCTCGATCGCGAGCAGCGCCAAGTCCTGACGATGCGGGTCGACGGATTGAAATACGGCGAGATCGCGTCTCGCCTCGGGGTCAATGAGAACACCGTGGCCACGTGGATTAGCCGCGGCATCCGCGAACTGGGCCGCCATGTCCGGCAACGCTTGGGGGTACGATGACAGATCGCGTCGACCGCTACATGCGGGGCGAATTGTCGCCTGAGGAAGCGCGCGCGCTAGCGCAGGCGTCCCTTGACTCGCCGAACCTTTTCGATGAACTCACCGACGCCGCCCTGGCCAAAGCCGCATTGAATCCGCGCACGCTTCGTGCCGCAAGCGTGATTCGCATCCGACGCAAGACGGCGGTCATAGCCGGAGGCTTGGCAGCGGCTGCCGCCCTCGTTTTAATCTCGTTGCCCCATCCTGCATCACTGCCCAGGCCAAACCTCAAGCCTGTGCTTGAGTTGTCGGCGAATGCGGGCAAACCCGTGCTTCTCGCAAACGGCCTGCACCCCGCAAATGCGCCAATCTTTCGCGGCGGCGAGCCTGACAGCCGCGCGCCGCAAGCCGCAGGGGCGATCGTCTCCACCGAAGACGGTACGGCGGATATCGATCTTGGCTCGTTGGACGGCTTGGCGAAAGGCAGCGAGCTTGAAGTGTTTCGCAGTTCCGGCTCCATCGGACGATTGCAGGTGACAGCGGTTTTTCGGGATCACGCCCGTGCCATCGTGATGGGAGGCAAGCAGTTACGGGTGAAGGATGAAGTCCGCGTGGGGCGCTTGGATCACCTGAACGCGCTACTTGAACAAGCGGACACCGCGTTCAATCGTGGCGACGCGGACACCGCTATCAAACTGGCCGGGGAGGCGGCTCGATGGGGCGAATCCGCCGCCGTCCCCCCGGGCGCGATGGCCGTCTCGCGGAACCAGCTCGCTGTTCTACAGATGCTGCGCGGCGACTACGCCGAGGCCGAATCGAACCTTCTTCGCGCCGCTTCCGCTACATCCAAAACGGACCCGGTCTACGGTCAAATTAAGAACAATCTTGGTGTCCTGGCCGAACTGCGGGGCGATCGCCAAACAGCCGCCGCGCGCTATAACGACGCGCTAGGCGTTTCCCCCGGGGACCAACGGCAAACCGTGGAACGCAATCTCGTGCGCGTTCGGGGCTTGCGCTAGACCGTGCCCCTTCCAGCGCTTTTTGCCGTCGCGTTATTGCTCCAGAATCAACCCGCGCCAGACTGGGCTGCCCTCGACCGTCAGGCCGAGGACCTCTACGCCAAAGGGGATCTTAAGGAAGCGACCCGTGTGGCAAATCGAGCCGTAGATGCCGCATCAGGTCTCCAACAATCCGGTCACAGTATCGATCGGCTGGGCTTTTTCGAATATACTTCCGGGGACTACAAGAACGGAGAGCGGCACCTGCGCCAGGCGTTCGAACTTCGCAAAAATCTGGGCGCCGATACAATCGACTTTGCCGAGAGCGCCAACGACTTGGCGCTCTTCTGCCGCGACTCCAATAAATTACTCGAAGGCCGAACGCTGGCCGAGCAGGCTGTTGCGATCCGGTCGCGCTTGCTGGGCGCCGGCGATTTACGCGTGGCCGAGAGCCTCGATACGCTGGGCAGCGTTGCCGCATACCAGGGCGATTACGATCTGGCGATATCTAAATTCGAGGAAGCGCGCGCCATACACGAGGCGCAAACCGACCCATCCCGCCTCGGTGAAGAGTATGGAACGCTCTGCGTCAATCTCGCAGGCACCTATCAACGCGCCGGAAAGTACGCGCAGGCGGAAGCTCTCTTTACCAAGGGTCTCGACGTCCTGCGCCGGAAACCTGGCGTCAATCACCCAAGCTATTCCGCCAGCCTCGTGGCGTATGCTTTTTTGCAGGCCGACCTGGGCCACTATTCAGTGGCCGAGAAACTCTACGACGAAAGCGGCAAGTTGCTGCTGGAACAACTGGGCGAGCAGCATCCGGTTTATACCACGTATTTGAACAATCGCGCGGCCCTGTACACGGCGCTGGGAAACTTCACGGTGGCTGAAGCCGACCACCGCAAAGCGTTGGAGCTGAAACGCAAGATCTATGGTCCCGACGCGCTCACCGTCGGCGCATCGCTGCGCAACCTGGCGCACCTCGTCTCCCTCCGCAATCGCGCTGAAGGCGAGAAACTCTACCAGGAAGCTGTCGACCTGTACGCCAAAGATCCCAAGGCCCCGCCCTTCGATTACGCCAGCGCTTTACTCGGCCTGTCGGAAGCGCAGCGCAATCGCGGCGATCTGGCGGCCGCTCGCGCCACTCTGCAACTCGCCTCCGATGTGGCTGCCAAAGGCCTGGGCACGAAGCATCCGCTATATGCCGCTGTCCTCTGCGATCTCGGCCTGGTCCATCAGGCGGCGCGTGAATATCCGCAGGCCGAACAGGCTTTGCAGCAAGCCATCGACATCGTTCGCGAAACGCACGGAGACGATCATCCGGACCTGGCACGCTACCTTCTCCGTCTGGCTTCTGTTTACGACGAAGCGGGCGACTTTCGCGCCGCCGAGCCACTTTATCGCCGCAGTATGGAGATTTCCGATCGCGCCCTGGCCGACATGCTGACCGTGGGATCGGAGCGCAACAAAGCGGCCGTGCTCTCGAATCTGGAGGACCCGATTCCGCTGCTCTTGGCGTTCCAGCAAAGGGCCGGCGATCAGTTGCCCTCTGCCCGGGCGCTGGCGTTTGAGGCCGTAGCACGCCGCAAAGGCCGTCTCCTCGACGAAGTCCACGACTGGGGCCGCAGTCTGCGCGAGAATCCCAATCCGCTCATCCGCGCCCGCTTCAATCAGCGGGAAGCGATGCTGGAATGCCAAGCCTCCATGACCATCGCACTGGGGTATCGCGACTTGAAACCGGCCGTGATCGGCACCTGCGCCCTACCTGGCACCGAACTCGAAGGTCGTTACGAGCGATTGCTCCACGACCTGCGCACCAGATGGACCGATGGTTTGGGAAAGCAGGCGCTACAAGCCGTTTCCGCTTTGCGGCAACGCATCGACGCACTCGAAGCTGAACTGAGCCGCGACGTTCCGCAATTCGCTCCCGCCATCCTTCCAACCCGCGTGGAGGACATCCGCGCACGCCTTCAGCCCGACGAAACCTTGATCGAGTTCGTCGCCTACTCCAACCGGTACAGCGCCTTTCTGCTGACGCGCACCGGCGATTTGCGCTGGGTGGATCTGGGCCCCGCCGGCGCAATCGACCGGCCGGTGCAAGATCTCATCGCCGCGGCCAACGATTGGAGCGTATCCCTCGCCGGCAAAGAGGCCGCCAGCGCGAAAACGTCGGAGCAGACGGCGCAGGACGCCCTGCGCACGCTATCGCAGAAACTAAGTCCCGTGATCGCCGGATTGACGCGGCGAGAAACCGTCGCGCGCCTGCGGATCGCGCCCGATGGCATGCTCAATCTAGTGCCGTTCGCGGCGCTGGCCGATACGCGTGGCGCTTTCCTGATCCAACATTTCGTCATCAGCTACGTCTCGGCGGGCCGCGATCTGGCAGATGTTTCCGCCGGCGCGGCGGCGACATCGGCAGTCGTCGCGGTAAGTCCTGGAGCGAGCCGGAAATCCGCCGGCGTCTCGTCCGGCGGGGCATTCCGCGCCGAGCTCCTGGAGCGATTGGATGACGCTGAAGTGGAAGCCCACGATGTGAAGAAGTGGATTCCGCGAGCGCGGTTGCTGACCGAAGGTGAGGCCACCGAACAGCGCATCAAGCAGTTGCATCACCCCGCTCTGCTGCACGTCGTAGGCCATGGAATCGTCCGCGGCAATGAAGACTGCAAGCTGAACCCATCAAGCCCGGCTTGCCAACTCGGAAGCATGGATCCCGCCGCGCGAGTCATGAGCTTATCGGCCATTGTGCTGGAGGAGGCTTACGGCCGCGGCGGGCAGTCTTCCCAGGATGGCCTGCTGACCGCCCTGGAATTGCAGTCACTCGATCTACAAGGCACCGAAATGCTGGTGCTCTCACAGTGCCGCATGGCGGATGGCGTGCCGTCGTCGGGCGAAGGGGTGTTTGGCATGCGCCGCGCAGCCGCCATCGCGGGAGTCCGTACGTTCGTCGCGCCACTATGGAGGATCGCCGATGCCACGGAGCAGGCGCTGATGGATGGCTTCTATAAAGAGCTCAGCGCCGGAAAGGGCCGCGCGGAAGCGCTGCGGGCGGCGCAACTGGGATTACTCCACAACCCGCGGACCGCCAGCTTTCTTCAATGGGCTCCGGTAATTCTCTCGGGCGACTCCGGCCCGCTACCGCGCGCGCTGTTTGCGAAGTGACCAAGAGCTCCGCCAGAGACGTTACGGATGAAACGCTACACGGGAAAGACCGCGAATGGGACGGAAGTGTTTAAAGTTCCCCGTGCAAAGGGGAAGTCCATACTCCATAGCTGTGGCTGCGATCAGAGCATCGGCTAGTTGAATTCCGTGGGCGAGCGCGTGCTGTTCAATGAGGGCGGCGGCTGCACCCCCGATGGCTTCGGAAAGGGGCAGGATTCGGAATTGGAGTTGGCGAAGCGACTGCTGGATTTGGCGCGCCTCCAGCCTCGATCGCGCGCCCTGAAGAAGCTCCATGAGAGAGACGATGGCCAGGGCGCGATCCGCTGCGGCGTCGATGGCCCGGGCTGCCTTTTCGCTCCCGCGAGACGCCCAGATCAGAACATCGGTATCAAAGATCATTTCGACTTTCGCGAGCGCAGTTGCTTCTCGGTGCTGGTTTGAGCGAGCGCCCGGCGGGGAAGGCGCAAGTGGCGAAGATAGGAAGCCGGATCGCTTAGATCCTCGCGGTCTTTCCAGAGGCCAAACAGCGGCTGATCCTTCATCTTAGGTGCGCGGCTGGATGGCGTCGGCGCGATAGGGGTCAGCTTGGCCCTTTCCTTTCCGCGATAGAGGACCGTGACCGTTTCCCCGCGGTCGATCGCGCGAAGGACGCGCTTCATGTTGTAGCGAAGATCGACTATGCTGGCATTCATGAAATGTCTCTATACAAGTATACATTAGAGCGCATAGACAACTGCATCGCCCCGCGCTGCTGCACATTGTGGGGCGTACGCGGCCACGAAAGTCCGGACTCCAGCATGTGGAAAATCGCCGATGCCAACGAGGAGGCGCCGATGGTTTTTACAGAGAGATCAGGGCCGGAAAGGGCCGCGTGGAAGCGCTGCGGGCGGCGCAAATGTAATTGCTCAAAAATCCGCGAACGGCCGCGCCTTGTGCTGGAATTGCGCAACGTGGGCGATGTCAGGGGCTCGTTTAGCGAAAGGAAATCCGACCGTGGGATTAATGATGGACCGACAAGATGGTTCCCGCCGGAGACATCGCTCCGCCGATGAGAGCCTGGATAGGCCAGTCGCCATCGGCAAGCGAGGGGGGAACCTGTATGGCGATCTGATACAAGCCCGCCGAGCCCGGCGCCAACGCTGCGCCATAAACCGTAGCTGACACGTTATCGATGGTGATGCTGGGAAGAGAACTCGTGGCGTAGGTTTGGTCGCTGGGAACTGCGACGCCGGTGGGAATCGTGGGATTGGTGGGGCCGAATCCTGTGGCCCAAAGGACGATCACATCTCCGGGCTTGGCGGCAACTGTGGTCGCGCCGGCGAAGGTGGCGGCCTTTACCGCATAGCTGTAGTCGGTTCGGGTTGCGACTACCTGGTTGTCAGGCCAACCGAAGAACGCCGGGCCATATGCGCTGGCGATGGACGCGAAGGCCGCACTGGTTCCACTGGCGGTGGTTACGGTCACGCTGACCGGCCCGGCGGGAACATCCGGCGCAAGGACGTTGAGTTGACCCGGCGAGACGAAGTAAATGTATGCCGCCTTCCCGCCCATGCTCACGCTCACGCCATCGAGCGACGTGGGCAGCGTACCGTTGACGATCGAGTTGCTCCAGTCATCAGTCTTGGTGGCGAGACCCGCGCCTTGAATGGTCACCCAGGAATTGGCGACGATACCTGGTTGGAAGCTGGCCCCGTTCACCACGCCGGAAATGACCGGCGCCGAACCGCCAGTGGCCACCGCGCCGGTAATCTTGCGAATCAGATTGTGATTGGTATCCGCAATGAAAACGTTGCCTGCGCCATCCACCTTGACGCTGTTAGGCTGCAGTACGCTCGCGGCAGTTGGCCGGCCGCCGTCGCCATTTCCGAGGCCGCCTGTTGCGAATGCCGTTCCGTTTCCCGCGAAGGTGCTGATAATTCCGGAAGGGTTCACCATGCGGATCCGATTGTTCTGTGGGTCTGCTATGTAAACGTTGCCCGCGCTATCCACTGCCACGCCCTGAAATGCCACCGTTAGGTTCAACCCCAATTTGGCGCTGGTGGCGGCGCCGCCGTCGCCCGTGAAGCCGGCTGTGCCCGTGCCCGCAAAGGTCGTGATGATCCCTTTCGTATCTACCTTGCGCACGCGATTGTTGCCCTTGTCCGCGAAATAGATATTCCCCGAGCTATCCACTGCCACGCCGGAAGGAAAATACAGCGCCGCCTTGGTCGCGGCGCCGCCATCGCCGGAGAAGCCAAACGCGCCGCCTGCCACTGTGGTTAGCGTCCCGGTCTTATCCAGTTTGTAGATCGCGGATCCGTTCAAATCCGAAATGTAGAGGTTTCCCGCTGAATCCGCAGTAATACCGCCCGGTGAGCTGATTCTGGAAAGGGAGGAGCTGATCACCGGCACGGAATTGATGATGCCTGACGTGTTCACCTTGCGTAGACCGTTGCTGCCTCCATCCGCAATATAAACGTTGCCCGCTCCGTCCACCGCTATGGCTGTCGGCGAAAAAAGCTCGGCGCTGGTCGCCGGGCCGCCGTCCCCTGAAAAGCCTGCCGTTCCATTGCCCGCGAAAGTGCTGATGGTTCCGGACGTATCCACCTTGCGGATACGATTGTTATTCCGGTCCGCGATGTACAGGTTGCCGGCGCTGTCCACCGCCATGTCGGGGGGAATGCCAATCCCGGCCTTGGTGGCGGGGCCGCCATCGCCGGAGAACACCAAGGTTCCGTTGCCGGCGACAGTGTTTATTACGGCTTGGGGGTAGCAGACAGATACCGCCGCCAGCGCGACGAAAGTGGATTTCAAGAGAGTTTTCATAAGCTTCTCCATTTCGGCGCTAGTGGTGGACCGAGAGGATATTCCCAGCAGGCGACGCGACGCCGCCGATGCTGGCTTGGATGGGCCAGTCGCCATCGGCCAGGGTATTGGGGACCTGGATGGCGATCTGGTACAAGCCGGCCGAGCCGGGCGCGAGCGCGGCGCCATAGACAATTGCGGGCGTGTTGTTGATCGTTACAGTGGGCGCGGATGCCGTCGAATAGCCGCCGCTGGCGGGCACCGAAACGCCCAATGGCGCTGCCGGCGTCGTTGCGCCGAATCCGGTTCCCCACAGAATCAGAACTTCGCCGGGCTTGGCCGCGACGGTCGTCGCGCCCGCGAAGGTGCCCGCCTTAACGGCGTAAGTATAGTCTTGACGCGTCGCCACTGCCTGGCTGCCTGGCCACATGAAGAATGCCGGACCGTAGAGGCTTGCGGTGGCTGCGAAGCTTGTGCTCGTGCCGCCGGACGTCGTCACGGTCACCGTCACTGGCCCGGCTGGAAGATTGGGAGTCAGCACATTGAGTTGGCTCGGCGAGATGTAATAGACGTACGCGGGCTGCCCGCCCATGGTCACGCTCACGCCGTCAAGCGTGGTAGGCAAGGCTCCGTTGACAATCGAGTGGCTCCAATCGTCAGTCTGTGGCGCCAGGTTAGCGCCCTGGATAGTGACCCACGAATTGGCCACGATGCCCGGCTGGAAACCGGCCGCGTTAACCACACTCGCGATTGCGGGCGTCGAGGCGGGGGGCGGAGGCGCTCCCTGCGCCTGCGCCACCACCGCCAGATCGTAAATGACGGTCGGAAGCGTGCAGGTCTGCGAGCCGCATTGGTAAGGTTCGAGCACTTTGGCCGCAGTCCAGGTGGCGCCCCCATCGGTAGTCTTAGACACCGTGCTCGTATCGGTGGGGCCAATCGCGTAGGCGGTGGATGCGGCGTTCGGGTCGGCGCGGACCACCTCCATTCCAAAATTGGGGACTAAGGCCGTACTATCCGGAAAAACCGTCGCCCACGTATTTCCGCCATCCGCGCTGCGGTACACATTCGCGTCTTCGAGACCGTCGTACGCCGCTGCATAGAGTAGGTTCGGGGTGATGTCGAATGCCACGCTCTGCACCACCGCCTCTGGAATATTCAACTCCGTCCAACTCTGGGCGCCATCGGTACTCTTGTAGATTCCGCACAGCCCATGAGGATCCGTGCACCCAATATTGCTGAGGCTCGAGCCGTAAATCTCCTGGCTGTTCTTCGGATTGATAAAGATCCTGCTGCCAAAGCCGGCCGTCGACGTGAGAAGGGTCCACGTGTTCCCAAAATCCGTACTCTTGAAGAGGAGACCTTTACCGGGGTGGAAGGCCGAATTACCACCGATCGCGTAGACCACTCCGGAATGATTCGGATCGACGGCAGTCCCGGCGAGGCTTGGCTGGTTCGGCGTGCCTCCGCCCGGCGCACCTACCGGTTTGGGAATCGTTGGCGCGATCCAGGTGACGCCGCCGTCTGTGGTTACCTCCAATCCATCGCTAGCGTTCATGGTGTAGAGGACATTGGTTTTCACCGGATCGATTGTGAGCAACGCTCCGCCGGCGAATGTGTAGGAAAACGTGGGCTTCGAAACCACGGACCACGTGGCCCCCGAGTCGGTCGATTTGAGAAAGGCGAGCGGTTGGCCGCTCGGGCTGGTAAACCTTGCGAACGCATATACGGTCGACGGAGTCTGCGGGTCGACCACCATCACCAATGTGTTCGGCTCGCCCGGTAGCGACGAATCATTCGACGTCACAATTAACTGCTTCCAGGTAATGCCGCTGTCCGTGCTTTTGAATGGCCCCTGTTTGGTGGCCGCATAGACGGTGGAAGCAGCCTTAGCCGTTCCGGCGAGCGCAAGCACAGGTATTGCAACGAAGACCCAAGAATGTTTCAGTGTTCAGCCCCTTTTGATCTCTCAATGGAGAAATGGGACCAGGCGGCGAATACTTTCAAAAATTTTGAGGGCAGTCTTGTAGGCCGCGATCGTTAGTTCTTCTATTCGGCAACGGGCGCTGTCTTTGTTCCTCTAACGGCGGCTCCGCGACTCTTCTCACGAGTAGCGCAGCAGCGCTTTAAAGCCGTAATCCATGTGGTGTTGGATATGGCAATGAAATAACGCCGGACCCGGTTGGTCGGCGGTAAAGTCAACGCTGGCGCGCCCATAAGTGGGGACGACAACGGTGTCCTTGATCACGCCTGAGGTGGCTTTTCCATAAATCTCCGCGATCTCGAGTTGGTGCCGATGGACGTGAAGGGGATGCGCATCATCGGTGCGGTTATGCCACGTCAGACGGTAGCGCGTCCCTTGTTTGAGTAGAAACTCCTTTTCGTGGGGATAGTCTTTGCCGTTCACGGTGAAGCTGTTGAATTTGCCTGCGCCGCGTGGAATCTTTTCAAATACCATGTCCAACCGCTCGGTTGGCGCAGGCTGCGAAGGCCGCGTGCCGAATAGGGTATAGTCCCAGCTGGGTTTCGCCGGCGCAGTCCACTGCGGCGTGCGGTGTTGATTAGCGTATTCGATCACTATGCCCAGGCCCCCTTCGCGAACCGGATCCTCCGGTGCGCCCAGTATCCAAACCCCGGGCTGGTTCATCTCCACCACAGCATCGATGCGCTCGCCCGGACCGAGCATCAGCACATCCACGGTCGCCGGCGTGGGTACCGGATTGCCATCGAGCGCGATCACGTTGAACTTGTGGCCGGGGAGCGCCAGGTGACGGTTCTCGATTGCGCTCGCGTTCAGAAAATGAAACATCACGCGCTCGCCCGGCTTCACGCGGATAGGCTCACCCGCGCCCAATGCCTTATCGTTGATGGAATAAATATCCGCCGTCACCTCAAGCCCCGGCTGCCGCGTATCCAACACCGCGGGCTTTTCCGGTTGAGCGCCTACCGGGTCGAGATCGTCAGTATCCATCAATTGATTGGTGAAATAGGGCTCCCAATCGCGCAATGCCAGGTAGTGCTCCTGATCGAAGTTGCCGGGATTATTCGCTCCCTCCACGATCAGAAACCCGAACTGGCCCGTAAAAGAGCCGCGATGCAGGTCGTCCATCGACATGGTGTGCGTGTGATACCAGCGCGTGCCGGCAGGCCTCGGAGTGAACTGATAGCGGCGGCTGCCATGCGCCGGCACTACCGGGGTGCCTTCTTCCTCAGACCCATCCACCTCGGAGGGAATGAGCAATCCGTGAAAATGTACAAGCTCCGGCACGTCGGTGTTATTGACTACGTTCACCGTGACCGGTACGCCTTCCTTCATACGCAGCAGCGGACCCGGCGACGTGCCGTTGTAGCCGACGGTGCTGATAATGCGATTGGCCGCCAATTCTACGGTGACCGGCGCGATCTGCAGCGTGAAATCGGTCTTGGCGACGTCTTGCGAACCGGAGGGCGCCAGAAAGGACGGCTGTTGCTGTCCCGTCAGCGGGCTGCTTGCGGCCGCTAAGCCGGCGATTCTAAGGAAGTCGCGTCGTTGCAATGAAGAATGCCACATGAGGTAGCGCCGAAAGCCTAGCGACCGACCATGGTATCGCAACGTTCGTCGCCCTCTCCGCTTTCCTGGTGTGGTGCCCGAGCCTTCTACGAAGGGTCCGCACAGACCAGGAGGGTTGGCGAGGAGGGCTGTGCCACTCGTGCTAGCGTGAGACCTGTGGACGTGAAAAATAGCCTGGCCACGCGCCGTCAGCAGCGCGGCATCTCCGCCGCAGCCCTGGCTAAGGCAGCGGGAGTGACCCGGCAAACCATCTACGCAATGGAAGCCGGCAGCTACGTCCCCAACACGGCTGTGGCGCTGCGCCTGGCACGCGCCCTGGAATTGAGCGTGGAAGACCTCTTCGCGTTACCGGATACCGCGCCTGCGACAACCCTCAGGCGCGAGCAGGCACTCCTGCTGCCAGGCTCGGGCCAACTTGAAGCCGGACAGCCGGTGCAGTTGGGCCGCATCGGCAATCGCCTGCTGGCCTCGGCGCCGTCGCCGGTACCGTGGTACATCCCCGCGAGCGATGCCATTGCAGCAGGCAAACCGGCGGATTCCGGGAAAGTGAATGTCGAGATCCACTTCGACGACCCAAGCTTTCGCAATCGGATTCTGATCGCCGGATGCGACCCGGGCATCTCTGTGTTGGCGCGGCACGCGCAAGCGGCCGGCGCGGAATTGGTGCTGGCGCACCGCAATAGCTCGCAGGCGCTCGATCTGCTGAAAGAGAACTGCGTCCACATCGCCGGAGCGCATTTGCGGGACGAGCCGAGCGGCGAATCCAATGTCCCGGCGATCGCGCGATTGTTCCCCAAGAACACGGTGGCGATAATTTCGTTCGCGCTGTGGGAGGAGGGCATCGTCACCGCGGCGGGCAACCCCAAGTCCATTCGCGGCATCGAAGATCTGGCTCGTCGCGACGTCGCGATGGTCAATAGGGAAAAGGGCGCCGGGAGCCGATTGCTGCTCGATTCGCGGCTGGAGCGGCTGAACATCGATTCCAAGCGCGTGCGCGGGTACGCGCGTACCGCACCGGGTCATCTTGCCGCGGCTTGGCAAGTGCGCAGCGGGGCGGCGGATTGTTGCATCGCCACCGGCGTCGCCGCGCGGATTTACGGACTGAGCTTCGTGCCTCTGGTGAGCGAGCGCTACGATCTCGCGATCCGCCGACAACATCTCGATCTGCCTGGCGTGCAGGCTCTGCTCGATACCCTGAACCGTGCGCGGTTCAGGCGTGAGTTGGAAAGCATCGGCGGATACGATATGAAACCCGCGGGCCAGCGCGTGATCTGAAGGTCAGCCTATGCCAACATAGAAGTGATGGCAACCGCTACCCTAACCGAATTCCGAAACGAAGCATATACAGATTTCTCCGAGCCCGCGAACCGGCGCGCAATGGAGCTCGCACTCAATAAAGTCCGCTCCGAATTGGGGCGTGAATACGAACTGCGCATTGGTGGCGAATCGATCGCAACCGGCGACAAGCTGACCTCCCTGAACCCCTCGAAGACCGCCGAAGTGGTGGGCGTGCATCACAAGGCCACCGCCGCGCTGGCGAAGCGCGCCGTGGAAGAGGCTTACGCTTACTTCCCGCAGTGGAGCCGCACGCCGGCGGAAGAACGCATTCGCATGACGCTCGACGTCGCACGCATTCTGCGCCTCCGCAGGTTCGAGTTCAACGCATGGCTGGTCCTGGAAGCCGGTAAAACGTTCCCCGAAGCCGAGGCCGAAACGGCCGAGGCGATCGATTTTTGCGAATATTATGCGCGCGAGATGTCGCGCCTGGCGGGCCCGCAACCCGTCGTGCAGATGCCCGGGGAGCACGATGAAATGGTTTACATTCCCCTCGGCGTAGGCATCGTGATTCCGCCGTGGAACTTTCCGCTGGCGATTCTGGCGGGCATGACGGTGGCGACGCTAGTCACGGGCAACACCGCGATCATCAAGCCATCGAGCGAGACCCCGACCATCGCGGCGAAGTTTGCCGAGATATTGCTTGAGGCCGGCTTCCCCGAACGATCGTTCACGCTCCTGACCGGCAGCGGCGCGGCCGTTGGCGATACGCTCGTCCAGCATCCGAAGACGCGCTTCGTAGCGTTCACCGGATCGCGCGACGTCGGCCTGCGCATCAACGAACTGGCCGCGAAACCGGCCCCGGGACAGATCTGGATCAAGCGTGTAGTCGCCGAAATGGGCGGCAAGGACGCGATTGTCGTAGACGCAAATAGCGACGTCGATAAGGCTGTCGATGGCGTATTGTTCTCGGCCTTTGGCTATCAGGGCCAGAAATGCTCCGCGTGTTCCCGCGCCATCGTAGACGCCAAGATCTATGACGAGTTTCTCGAAAAGCTCACGGCAAAGGCGAAGGCGATCAAAGTCGGTCCCACCGACGACGCGGCGAACTACATGGGCCCCGTAATCAGCGAGAGCGCGCGCAAGACCATCCTCGGATATATCGAAACCGGCAGGAAGGAAGGCCGCCTCGTAGTGGGTGATGACGCGGCGCCGGAGGGCGGGTATTATGTTGCGCCCACGATCATTGCGGACGTCGATGCGAAGGCGCGCATCTTCCAGGAAGAGATCTTCGGTCCGGTGCTGGCTGTGACAAAGGCGAAGGATTTCGAACATGCGCTGGACCTAGCAAACGACACCCAATACGGGCTCACCGGAGCGGTATACTCGAACGACCCCAAGCACCTTAAAGAGGCGCGCGAACGATTCCATGTGGGCAACCTCTACCTGAATCGCAAGTGCACTGGCGCCATGGTAGGCGCCCATCCGTTCGGCGGATTTAATATGTCGGGTACGGATTCCAAGGCTGGCGGCCCGGATTATCTGCTGCTGTTTTTGCAGGCGAAGAGCGTGGCGGCGAAGGTTTAGACAGCAGTCGTTGCAGCCTTCGAGAATGGGCTACGCCAGATTCAAAACCTGCTTCGTAGTCCCGCTCGATCCCTTGATCTTTTCCTGCAGCATCATGATCGCGTAGATCAACTGCTCCGGCCGCGGGGGGCAGCCGGGCACATACACGTCGATCGGGATCACCTGGTTCACCGGCACCAGCGCGTAGTTATTGAATACGCCGGTGGAAGTGGCACACGCGCCCATCGAGATGGCCCATTTGGGCTCGGGCATTTGCTGATAGAGGTGGCGAATCACCGGCGCCATCTTTTGCGATACGCGGCCGGCGATAATCATCAGGTCGGATTGGCGCGGCGACCCGCGAAAGACTTCGGCGCCGAAGCGGGCGATATCGAACCGCGAGGCCGACATCGACATCATCTCGATGGCACAGCACGCCAAGCCGAAGCTCATCGGCCAGATGGAGTTCTTGCGCGCCCAGTTTATCGCTGTATCGAGCGTGGTGAACACGATGCCTTCCGATTCGGCGAACTGCGCGTTGACGACCGATTCGTCATCGATGCGCGCGAAAAGTTCGGGCGGTCCGCTGGCTAGGGGTTTCTCCATGCTTTTATTCTCGCATGACGTTTGCCGCTAAAATCGAAGTGCGCCTCCCCAAATGGACTCCCAATCATTCGAAGCTCTGCTCGACCGCGCCGCCGCGCTATGCGGAATTGAACCCGAATATTGGGATATCTTCGGGCGCCATCACGTTACGACCACTGGAGGGCAAGCAGGCGATCCTGCGCGCCATGGGGTGGGCCGCGGGAAGCGCGGACGAACTCGAAAAATCGCTCGCCGATCACGCGCGTCGCGAATGGCGGCGGCTGGCGCCGGCAACGATCGTAGCGATGGAAGCAGACGATGTCGATCTGCCCTTGCACCTGCCCGCCGAAAACCTGGGCGACGCCGTCAGTGTCACCTTGCGCCGTGAAGATGGCGCGACGGAGGCGTTTTCGTTTCAGGCAGGCGAACTCCCGCAAACCGGATCCATCGATATGGATGGTCGAACGTGGGTGCAAAGCACGCGTCCGCCTCCCCATCCGTTTGCCAGCGGGATACCACGAGATCGCCGTGAAATGCAGCGCGGCGGAGGCCACTACACGCTACATCGCGGCGCCTGCGCGGGCATTCACCCACCCGGAACTCGCGCGCGGCGGACGCGGGGCAGGCGTTACGATTGCGCTCTACGGATTGCGCTCAACGCGCAATTGGGGCTGCGGCGACTTCCGCGATCTGTGGAGCGTCATCGATTGGGCGGTGGACGACCTGCGCGTCAGCTTTGTCGGCCTGAATCCGCTGCACGCCATCCACAACCGGCGCCCCTTTAACACCAGCCCTTACCTGCCAAATTGCCTCTTCTACCAGAACTTTCTGTATCTGGATGTGGAGGGTATGGACGAGTATGGCCGCTGCGGCCACGCCCAACGGCTGCGGCGCTCTCCAGAGGTGGAGCGCGAGATCGAAGACTCCGCGCCGCCGAATTCGTGGAGTACGAGCGCGTCGCGGCGCTCAAGCTCCGCTTCCTCCGTCTCCTCTATGTACAATTCCTGCGCGAGTGCAAAAGGAACGCCGCGCACCGCCAGGAGTTCGACGCCTTCCGCCAACGGGAGGGCGACCTGCTGCGGCGCTTCGCGATTTACTGCGCACTCGACTTCCATTTGCACAGAGCGGATCCGAACATTTGGCTGTGGACGGAATGGCCGGCTGCCTTGCAGAATCCCGATTCGGAAGAGACGCAGGCATTCGCGCGCGAACATTCAAAGCAAGTGATGTTTTTCGAGTGGCTCCAGTGGCAGATTGACCGGCAATTGTCCGCCGCGCAACGGCGCGCGAGAGAACGCAACCTGTCGATTGGACTCTATCACGATCTTGCGCTGGCCACCGACCGTTTCGGCTCCGATCTCTGGGCCCACCGGCCGTTCTTCGTCGGCGGTTGCCGCGTGGGCGCGCCGCCGGACGACTTCGCGCCGCAGGGCCAGGATTGGGGCTTTCCTCCGCCCAATTCGCAAAAGCATCGCGAGGATGGCTACCGGCTGTTTGCGGAATCGATCCGCAAGAACTGCCGCCACGGCGGCGCGCTCCGCATCGATCACGTGATGCGCCTGTTCCGGCTCTACTGGATTCCCGATGGCAGCGATGCCACGCAGGGCGCGTATGTGCGAGAGACCTCCGAGGATTTCGTGCGCGTGCTGGCCCTCGAAAGCGCGCGAAACGGCGTGACTATTGTGGGTGAGGATTTGGGCACGGTGGAACCTGCAATCCGCGAAACACTGGCGCGGTTCGGCATTTTGAGCTACCGCGTCTTCTTCTTCGAAAAGAACAAAGACGGCGAGTTCCGCGCCGCCGGCCAATATCCGGCGCAAGCTCTGGTCTCTTCCACCACGCACGATTTGCCTACGCTCGCCGGGTTCTGGACTGGCGCCGATATCGAAGCGCGGCGACGCACGGGAGCGATCGACGAAGCGGCGTGGCGCGAGCAGTGGGAACTGCGATCGAGAGACAAGCAGAGAATGCTCGACCGGCTGTTCGCGGAAGGATTGCTGCGGCCGGATCTGCCGCGCGCGGCGTCCGCGTATCCGGAATGGGCCGGCGAACTGCATCATGCGGCGATCGGTTTCCTGGCGCGGACGCCCTCGCAGTTGCTCGCGATTAATCAGGAGGACGTCACCAAGGAACCGGCTCAGCAAAATCTGCCCGGGACGACATGGCAATACCCGAATTGGGGCCGAAAGATGCGGTTCACCGTGGAGGAACTGCGGTCCAACGACGAAGCGCGCAGCTTCGCGACAATGGTACGCGATTGGATTGTGGGTTCAGGACGCGAGAACCGATAAGGCGGTCCGCGCGTCCATGCTATTGTGGACATTAGCCGGCAACGGTCGCTTCAATTCAATCATTCCTCAGGTCACTCATGTTATTCAGATCCCTTGTTCTTGTGTCGATGTTTATCTCGTTCGGCGCCTTCGCAGCGACGGATACGCGTCCCACCGGGCGTCGTCCATTTCTGGGACGCCGCAGGTTCCATCAATCCACTGGAGCGCGCCACGGTGATCTCCGTTTCCGCAGGCCCCGCCGTGCCCGCCACATGGGAAATCAAGGGCGCACGATCGGCGTTTCGGATCAAACGCGGTCCGGCCTTACTGTTTTTGGTGCGGCTGCCGGATGGCGCCGATCCGGCCAAGATCCAACTGTTCCGCTTGACCGGTAACGGCACTCGAAAGCCTTACTCCGGGAACACTTCCTGGCGAACGGCGCCGTTGAGCGTGACCAAAGCGGGCGATTCCTTCGGACTCGCTCCGGTGGGAGAATTGGTTGAGGGCGAATACGCGTTTATCCGCCCCGGTACTGGTGAAGCCTATTGTTTCGGCATCGACCCAGCGAATTGATGGAGTAGTTATGATCGCGCGATTGACAATAACGGCCCTTGCCCTGGCGATGGCGTGTCAAGCGGATACGCTGCGGTTGCGCAACGGCGCAAGCGTAACGGGAAGCTTCCTCGGCGGAAACGCGGACGAAGTTCGGTTCATGGTGGACGACCAGGTGCAGCACTATCCGCGCGCGGATGTAGCTGCGGTGATCTTCAGTTCAATCGAGGGCCCCGACGCGATGCCGGCGCCGAAGGTCGATGCGGGACCCGACGTTGTGGGCGCGCCTTTCCTGCGCGGCGCGTCGGGACTGATTCCGCTCGAAAGAGAGATCGGCATGATGACCCGCAGCGGCGGCGGCATGTACGGGATGGGCGGTACCGTGTACCGGATTCAAGGTTCGTACTCGCCGGTGCGGGTCAGACAAGCGGACCGCATTGTCTTCGTAGTGCGTTTAAGCCCGGGCGCGGATCCGCGCCAATTCCAGCTTTACCGTCTGGAACCGCGAATGGGCTACCGGCAAACCCAGCCAACCATGGGCGGCACGCCGCCCTCGCTACCGTTGACGATCAACAAAACCGGAGATTCGGTTTACGAGATCACTCCGGCACGCCGTCTGTATCCGGGCGAGTATTCAATGAGCCCGTTCAATTCCAACGAGAGTTACTGCTTCGGCGTGGATTACTGAGAGATCGCTGCCCGGCAATGAACAACCTCCGGAGCTATGCCAACATAGAGGCATGTCCGTTGCCGTAAAACTGATCGATCCGTTGCAGAACGAATTTCTCGCGGAGCTGGAAGCAAAAGCGAAACGCCCGAATGCGTTTTTCCGCGCCATGGCAAATCGCCCGGAGGCGCTCAAGAATTACGTACCGTTCTATATCTCCGTGGTGGGCCGCGGGTCGGTGGACCGCCGCGTGAAATCGCTGGTGGACGTCACATGCGCTTACGCCAACGAGTGCGCGTTCTGCATCGCGGCCGATGCCGCGGGTGCGAAAAAGGCCGGGGTTACGGAAGAAGAGTTGCGGTGGATTCAGACCGAGCAGGATCAGAACTTCGACGAGAAGGAACGCGCCGCCATACGCTATGCGCGGGAGCTCACGCAAACGGCCGACGCCGAAGAGACGCGCGCGGCGCTGGCGGAGCATTTCACCAGCGAACAGATCGTAGAGATTACGCTGCTGGCCGGCCTCGCGAACCTCAACAACCGGTTCAATAACGGACTGAACATCCAGCCGGAAGCCTGATGGCGATTCTCAGCGGAATTCATCCGGTGGCGGAAGCGCTGCGGGCGAAGCGCCCGCTCGACCGCATCGTGGTGGCGCAAGGCGCCGGCGGACCGCGTCTGCAAGAGATCATCGATCTGGCGCGGCGGGCGGCCGTCCCGGTGCGGTTCGAGCAGCGCGCTTCGCTTGACCGTCTGGCGGGCAGTTCGGCACATCAGGGCGTGGTCGCCATGGGCGCGGCGAGTAAGTACGTCGATCTTGATGCTGCGGCCGCCGCGCAACTCGTGGTCGTGCTGGATGGCGTGGAGGATCCGCACAATCTCGGCGCCATTATCCGCACCGCCCACGCGGCTGGCGCAGGCGCGGTGATCATTCCGGAGCGCCGGGCGGCCAGCGTGACGGACGTAGTCGGGAAAGCCGCTGCGGGCGCGCTCGAGTATCTGCCCATCGTGCGAGTGACTAATATCAATCGCGCGCTGGAAGATCTCAAAGCAAAACAATACTGGATCTACGGCCTAGACGAGCGCGCAACCGAATCGTACGATCAAGTCGACTACGCGGCGCCAACGGCCTTCGTGCTCGGCGGCGAGGGGAAGGGCCTGCACGAACTGGTTCGCAAGCATTGCGACATGCTGGTGCGAATTCCGATGGCGGGGAAGATCTCATCGCTCAACGTATCAGTTGCGGCGGGAGTGGTTTTGTTCGAGTGGAAACGCCGGCAGCCGCCGGTACCGGGCCGGTGAACAGCCACAGGATCGCGACGCATCCGCGGTAGGGCAGCGTGCCGGTAACCCAAAATTAACCTTCTTGCGCTTTAATTCACTCGATTCTTGGGTTAGTGTGAAGGCTGTTCAAAACTTCAATTCTGGAGGAGACCGATGGCGAATATCGTAATCACCGGCGCCAGCCGCGGAATCGGATTGGCCACTGCATTAGAGTTGTCGCGTGCGGGTCACCAAGTCATCGCCACCATGCGGAACCCGGCAAGCAGCCCGGAGCTTGGTCAGATTGCCGAGACAGACAGCCTTCCCATTCGCATCGAGGCGATGGACGTGGACTCGGACGCGAGCGTCAACGCTTGCTTTTCACGCATCCACTCCCAGGTGGCGGTTGATGGGCTGGTGAACAACGCCGGCGTCGAGCGTTTCGGAGCGGTGGAAGAGACGCCTCTGGCCGAATTCCGGAGGTGCATGGAAACAAATTATTTCGGGTCCATACGCTGTATTCAGGCTGTTGCGCCGGGCATGCGCTCGCGCGGCCACGGGACTATTGTCAATGTGACCTCGGTGGCGGGCAAGATCAGCGTTGCGCCCATGGCGCCCTACGCAGCTTCGAAGTCGGCCATCGAGGCTATGAGCGAAGCCTTGGCCCAGGAGATGAAGGCATTCGGCGTCCGCGTGGCGATTGTCGAACCAGGAATTATCGACACTCGAATGGCGCGGAACATTGAGGCGCTCCCATCGTCTACCGTCTATCCTCATACGAAGCGCATCGCGGCGTTGTTCAAGGCCTCCCTCGCCGGTGGCGCTGCCACACCGGGGATGGTCGCTGAAAAAATCCGCGAAGTCATCGAAAGCGGTACATGGCAACTCCGCCACGCGGCAAGCCCAGACGCGCAGCCCTTCCTCGGATGGCGCGCCTCTCTAACTGATGAGCAATGGGTTGACTGGGGTGCCCTGGATGAAAAGGCCTGGGTTGCCGCTGTCAAACGCGATTTCGGTATGGATGTCGTTTTGTAGGCCGTTGCCCAGCGCCGAACAGTCGGCCGCGAAAGTCTCTAATGAAACGCCCGAGTTTGGGCGGCCGCACAGTCTCCGATTCAGGCAATTCCGCCGCAGAACTACTTGTACACTGGAAGAGGAAAGAAGCGGCGCTCGCCCGCATAGTAGAATACGTGGAGTATGCGGCGCATCGTCATTCTGCTTCTGATTGCGGCCGCCGTGCCGGTTTGGGCCGCGCAGCCCGTTCGCGCGCGCCATGGCATGGTCGTCTCGCGCGAAACTCACGCCACCCAGGCGGGCCTCAAAATTCTCGCATCGGGCGGGAACGCCATCGATGCCGCGGTTGCGGTGGGATTTGCGCTGGCCGTAACGCACTCGAGCGCAGGTAATATCGGCGGCGGCGGATTCATGCTGGTGCGGTTGGCCGACGGACGAACCACATTCATCGATTTCCGCGAGCGCGCGCCCGGATCGGCATCGCACGACATGTATCTGGATGCCAGCGGCAAGCTGACGCGCGACAGCATTACGGGATACCGCGCCTCGGGCGTACCGGGCACCGTTGCGGGCCTGGAATACGCGTCCAAGCATTTCGGCACGCGGCCGTGGGCGGAGCTGGTACAGCCGGCCCTAGACCTCGCGGCCAAGGGCTTCCCCCTTTCCTACGCGCAGGCCAATGGACTGCGCAATGGCGGATTGGGCGCCTTTCCCGAATCGAAGCGCATCTTCCAGCGCGACGGAAAATTCTACGAACCCGGCGATATCTTCGTGCAGCCCGATCTTGCGAAGACCCTCGCGCGGATTGCGCAATCGGGCACGCAGGATTTCTATCACGGCGAAACCGCCCACATGCTGGCCGCCGATATGAAGGCGCACGGCGGTACGCTTACGCTCGCCGATCTCGAATCCTACAAAGCGATTGAACGCAAACCGCTCGCAGGCAAGTATCGCGGCTACGACATCATCACCGCGCCACCGCCAAGCTCAGGCGGCGTAGGCATTCTGCAGATGCTTGGCGTCCTCGAAGGCACCGGCTATGAAAAAGGCGGCGCCGGATCGGCCGAAGTGGTCCACTATATGACCGAGGCCATGCGCCGTTTCTTCGCGGATCGCAACCAGTGGATGGGCGATCCCGATTTCGTGAAGGTACCGGTGAAGGGCATGCTCGATCCGGAGTACATCAAGAAACTACGCGCCTCCATCGACCCGGTGCGGGCTACGCCGAGCGCTGAGGTCAAAGCCGGCTCGTTCACGCGACCTGAGTCTTTCGAAACCACGCACTTCACCGTCGCCGATGAAGAGGGAAACATTGTCAGCCTGACATACACATTGAACGGAGGGTATGGCAGCAAGGTCACCGCGACGGGTCTGGGCTTCCTGCTCAATAACGAAATGGACGATTTCACGGCGAAGCCCGGGGAAGCCAACATGTTCGGCCTGGTGCAGGGCGAAGCCAATTCGATTGCGCCGCACAAGACGCCGCTTTCGGCGATGACTCCTACTATTGTGATGAAAGACGGCAAACCATTCCTGGCTCTGGGTTCACCCGGCGGCCCCACCATCATTAACAGCGTGCTCGAAGTGATGGTCAACGTGATCGACTTTCACATGAACGTGCAGGATGCGGTCAATTGGCCGCGCTTTCATCACCAGCACTTGCCGGACGAAGTTCGCGTGGAACCCGGCTATTCGCCCGATACGGTGGCGATACTCGAGAAGAACGGCTATACCATTCGCCGCACGAATGCCCAGGGCGAAGTCGCAGCGATTGCGTTCGCAAACGGATGGCTCGAAGGCGCGGCCGACCCTCGCACGGAAGGGACAGCAGCCGGGCGCTGACTCTCGAATGAAGCATTTTGTCTCCACGCATTTTTTTGTCAACCACCGGCTCACGGTGGCGAACCTTAGCCGCATGCAGCAGGCGGGTATCGAAGCGGTAGAAATCTTCTGCGCGCGGCAGCATCTGGATTATCGCAACAAGGCACAGGTGGCGGAACTCGGCCACTGGTTCCGCGATTCCACGCTGCAGTTGCATTCGCTCCATTCGCCCATGTACACCGACGAGATCTGGGGGAAATCCGGGCCGCATTCGGTAGTGACCATCACCGAGCAGGTAAAATCGCTGCGCCTGCGCTGGGTGGATGAAATCAAGCGCGCCCTGGAAGTAGCGGAGATGATTCCGTGCCGCTACCTGATCCAGCACATTGGCGTGGGCGGGGAAGAGTTCGATATGCGCAAGTTCGATGCTGCATTTTCGGCGCTGGAAGAGCTCACTCTCTTTGCGCGCCACCGCGGCGTCGAGATCCTCCTCGAAAATATCCCCAACCAGCTTTCGAGCGCGGAGCGGTTACTGCAATTCGAAGAACTGACGCACGTCGGTTTGAACTACGTCTTCGACACGGGGCACGCACACATGAATGAAGGCGTGGAGACGGCGTTCAATCTGATGAAAGATCGCATTCGCTCGACGCACATCCACGACAACAACGGCGTGGACGATAAGCACCTTTGGCCTGTGCTGCAGCAAGGCGGGACCGTCGATTGGAAGACCGCGATGGCCCTGCTGCGCAGCCGCGACAGCCAGTTCCCGCTGCTGCTCGAGTTGAAAGAGCAGGCAGAGTTCGCGGCGAATCCAATTGACTCCATCTTGCGGGTATTCGACAAGCTGGAAGAGCAGTAAGTGGCATAGAGCCCCCCGGGCCTGCGCACGCGCCGGCGCGAGTTTGACTACTGTGCCGCCCGCGGATTTCCTCCGGCAGGCGAAAACGCCACATCGATCCGCGTGCGGATGCGCACAGGCTTGTCATTCAGCAGCGTCGGCTTGTAAGTCCATTTCTTGACGGCGTCGATTGCGGCGCTAGCCAGGAACGGATTTCCACTATCTACGGAGAGCCCAATCACCGTACCGTCTTCGCCGATGAGGGCGTTCAGGCTTACGGCGCCCGCGATCCGCAGCCGGCGGGCGAGCGCGGGGTAAGCGGGCTGCGCTTTGGCGGAGAGCTTGGCTGCCTGTACGCTGCCGCCGACGGAAACTGCGCGCGGGGCGCCGGGCTTATCGCCAACCGGTTCACCAAATGCCGTCTCGACTCGGGAGCCATCCATGGCAAGCGCTTCTTTTACGACGGACGTGAAAGGTCCATTGGGCGCGGTTTGTAAGTAACTGTGGAAAGCGTCGATGGCGGCGGCGGGCAAGGCCGCCTTGCCTTCCTCGGTGATACGCGCCTGCGATGCCAGCGCGCTGCCGTATTGAAAATAGATCTCGGCGACGCCCGGAGCGGCCTGCGCCGCCTTTCCGAATGCGCTCGCGGCCGCTTCGGCGCGCCCGGAACTCAAGAGAATCCCGCCGAAAGTGTAGTAATACTGCGCCGCTTTGGTAGGATCGAGCGTCGCCGCCTTTTCCATTTCCGGCTCCATCTCATCCAAGCGGCCGGATGCCGCCAGCGACAACGCGTAGCCGTGATGATAGCCCGCGTCTCCGGGCGTCCTCTCCACCGCTTTGGCATACGCCTCGACGCTCTTGCCCAACGCCGCGCCCGATTCCGCCCCGCGCGTCGAACGCGCCATGCCGTAATACGCCTCGCCGAGCCGCGCCCATGCAGCGCCCCGCGTAGGATCGAGTTTCGCAGCCTCACTCAGGTCGGTAACCGCATCGTCCCATTCGTGATTTTGGATCGCCAGCACGCCCATCTGAAAGGACTGGTAGAGCCGCTCGCTGGTATCGGCCGCTGGCGGCGCCTCCTGCGCGAAACCTGCCGTTGCGATCAGGGCAGCCGCGACGGTAATTCTGAAAAAAATCATCTGCTTCTATTATGCGGGACTCATCAAACGCACGAATGTTGTACCGGATGAACACCTCCTTGAGGAGGTCCCCGGGGGTCTTGCAGGCGAGAACGTATTCACCAACCGTGAATACCGCGTTGGAAGAGGTCATCCGGCTGCGGAAAATACAAAGCATTCCGCGATTCTTCGGATCGGGCATCTGGGAGGGCGAACTCGCGGAAATGAGACGCGACGGGCCGCGAGGAATGCAGCGATTCGTAATCGAGAATCGCGTGCCGGTCTGGCATCGCGATCGCAACTTCAATGCGATCCGGCGCTCGAAATTGTTCGAGGGCCTAAGCGGGAATCGTGAGCAGGCTGTCGTTCGGATAATGATGGTCCACGTTTTCAGGCGTAATCACCTGGTGTCCGATGAACACCGCCGGAGGAACGGCTTTGCGGCCGAGGATATCGAGCGCGAGACGAATCAAACCGTCGCCATATTTCTCAGGAAAGAAGGCCACCGACGCAATGAGCCTCGTATTCGGCGTACGCAGTTCGATGCGCGCCTCCGGCTCCGCGTTATGGCCGACGATCACGCATTCCGCCGCCCGCCCCGCTTCCTGGAACGCGCGCAACGCTCCCAGCGCGCTCGAATCGTTGGCGGCGCCAACGAGCACGCGCTTCGCCTTGGATTCGCGCAAGTGCTTGCGCACCCGCTCCAGCGCGGTTTGAAACTGCCCGTCGCCATCGATGGAAACGGTGCGGCAGCGTTCGGTCAAACGGATCACTTCGGCGATTCCCGTGGACATGCCGCGCATTCGGGCCTTGGGCAGAGAACCGGCGCGGTGAAGCTCAATCAGGAGCACTTCATCCACCTCGCCGCCCCAGTGGCGCTTGGCCCAGCGGCCAAGGTAGTGACCGCCCATCAGACCAGCCTGGTAGTTATTCGCCCCGAAGTAAGTTGCGCCTGGATGGGGAATATCGATGGCGATAAATGGGATGCTCGCCTCCAGATACTTCGAAGCGATGGCAGGGGCGATCACCTCGTCGGTTTGAAACTCGATCACCAGATCCACCTGTTCCTTGATCAGATAGTCGGCAGTGCGCAGGGCGATTTTAGGCTGATAGCGGTTATCTACAACGAGAAGTTCGATGTGCTCGCGTTCCGCTGCGCGAACCAAACCAAGACGCACCTCGCGGTCGAACGAGGTGTCTTGGCCTTGGGCGGCATAGCCAATGCGATAGAGGCGGCGACGGCGAACCTCCGAAGCGAGCCGGTAGTGGTTCTCGCCAACCTTTTCGAGAAAGCCACACTGGTGAAGCGTGTAGAGCAGGCGAAAGCACATGCCTTTGTTGAATCCGGTGCGAGCCACAACGTCGCGCAGGCGAAGAACATCGCCCGCCGATTGGAACGATTCCAGCACGCGCGATGCATGAACCAGCGACTTCACCATATAGCGCGTATGGTTAGAACTTTTCACCGGCTCTGTTTTAGCAGTTTTGGAATGCGAAACGCAAGGACCATCGCGGCGTCGTAAACTATCGCCATGCACGTCGCGATTCATCCGCTATCGCCCGCCGATTGGCCGGCGGCCCGCGCGATTTACCTGGAAGGCATCGCTACCGGTAACGCCACCTTCGAAACAGAGGCGCCGGAATGGGAGGCTTGGAGCGCCACGCATGCCGGGGAATACCGCTTGGTGGCGTCCCTCGAAGGAGAGATCGCGGGATGGGCCGCGCTAAGTCCGGTTTCGAGCCGGTGCGTGTATGCGGGCGTAGCCGAAGTCAGCGTCTATGTCGCTGCGGCGGCGCGCGGGTCGGGCGTGGGAACAGCGCTTCTTGCGGCGCTCATTGAGGCATCGGAGGCCTCCGACGTCTGGACCTTACAAGCGGGCATTTTCCCGGAGAACACTGCAAGCGTCGCTCTGTTTACGAAGGCAGGCTTTCGCACAGTAGGCCATCGCGAACGCATCGGCCGGATGGATGGGCGCTGGCGCGACACGTTGCTGTTCGAGAGAAGAAGCAGAGTGGTTGGAACCAGTTGAAGCCGCGGGGAATTCGGCCGCGCGGAACCTTAAAATTCGCGCGGCCGGAGTCTGTCAGAAGCGATATTGCAGGGTGAACTGAATTTGCCGGCGGGAGTTGAAGGTGCTGGTAATCTTGCCGAACGTCGTAGAACTCACTGTCTGATCGCCGATCGAGAACGCCGGATGGTTCAAGAAGTTCGTGCTGTCCATCCGCAGCAGGATCTCATGGCGTTCGGTGATCTTCGTGGCTTTGCTTAGTCCGAAATCGAGGTTGGTGTCCCAAGGGCCCGTGAAGATTCGCTGCCCAAGAGTCCCGATCGTGCCCGCTGCCGGGAAAGTAAACACCTGACCGGCAAAGGGCGCCGAGCCCGCAACGCCGGCGCGTCCGTCCGAACCTACGGCGGAGGCGGCCACCATATACGGACCGCTGCCCGTCATGCGGAATGACATCAGGCTGTCCAGTTGGCTGAGGTTCATTGCCGCGTTCGCAGTGTTGCAATCGTTGGTGCCCAGGATGTTGTTGCGGTTGAACGTACCCAGGCCGGAGCACACCGAATAGGGGAAGCCCGATTGGCGGTTGAAAATGCCGCTCATCTGCCATCCCGAAAGCAGGGCGCGGTCGAGCGGTTTAAAGCTCGCGCGATGGCCTGCGCCAATCGGCAGCCGGTAAACGAAATTGGCCTTCATCACCTGTGTTTCATCGAAAAGGGCGCGCGATTTCGCCAGACCGGGGTTGTTGTTGTCCATGAATGGCTCGAAACGCCCCTGGTTGTTGTTGTCCGATCCGCTCGCCGCGTCTGTCAGCGCCTTCGAGAATGTATAGTTGGCCTGCAGCGTCAAACCGCGATGCTCGCGCGTGCGGACTTCGACTTGCAACCCGTTGTAAGTGGAATTGCTGTAGTTAGTCATCAAGCGCAAGCTGGTAGCGTATGGGTTGGCAAAGAAGTTAATCGGGCCATTCGCCTTCGTAGATTGGTAGTTATACGCCATATCCGCCACCGCGCCCTGCTGAAGGTAAGTGATGTTGGTGGAGTTGGTGAGATTACCGCCATTCGGCATCAGCGGAAACACCGTGAGCTGCTGGCTACCGGCGAGGTTCGGATTGTAAGCCGGCGTGAAGATGCCGGTTGCCGCTTGCGCCAGCTTGCCGTTTTGCTGGGCGCGAAGGAAGTCCGCCAGAAAGCCTCCGGAGTTGATGTTGATCTGGTTCATGTCGATCGCGCGGAGCAGCTTGGTTCCGTGGTTGCCCACATAGCGCGCTTCAAGCACTACGCCCCTCAATTCGCGCTGCACGCCGATATTCCACTGCTGCACATAGGGCGTGCGGAGATTCGGATCGGCCATGCCGAAGCTGGTGGTCGGGCTCAGGTTATAGTTATCCTGAAACGTGCGCGGAACTTGAAACGCGGGCGTCGTGATCGCCGGCAAGCCGGCGCTGATCAAGCTGGCGAGCGCGGTGGGATTGGTAACCGTTTGCGAAAGGCCCGCATTAGTGTTGGCATTGCCGGTGAGGGCCACCAGAAATTCGTCGTTGACGTAGTTGTACGCTATAGCCAGCGCGTATCACGGTCTTGCCGCCCTCGCGAGCGCGTCCAGGCCAAGCCGATGTTCGGGCCGAAGTTATTGCGGTCCGGCCTGGAGAGCGTGTTGCCCGGAGCGAAATTCAGCGTCGCATTCGAATACAGAGTGGTCAGGACGTTATTGTTGACAAGCTGGGGCAGCAGCACCAGGCCGTTCTGTTCCGTAACCGGGCTGTAGTATTCATAGCGGACGCCAAGATTCACCGTGAGGTTATTCTTGACTCGCCAGGTATCCACGACGAAGCCGGAATAGTTCGTGAACTCCCAATGCCGGTTTTGCGTATACCCATTGACGAAGCCGGAGTCTTTCGTCTTTACGTTAAAGGTCTGCGAGTAAGTGCTGACAAAGCCAGCCAGGGTAGCCAGAAGACTATTGGCGGATGAAATATCGCTCGAACTCGCGCCGGGCAGTTGGGCGTTGGTCAAGCCAAACGCGTTGGCGGTGCTGATTCCCACGTTATAAGTGGGCGTGATGCCCGCGTCGTTATACGGATTCGGTGTAGTCGCGCTGCATCTGGAATCCGAACTGAACATTGTGCTTGCCGCGATAATAGCCGGCGTTATCCGCCAGGTTGTAAGTATTGGTAAACCTTCCCTGGCTGCGGAACGTCGCCACCGGCGTACTGAACAGCGTGCTGCCGATGATCGCGTTGCCGAAATTCTCGTCGGAAATAAAGAGCGCCGGGCGCGCGGTTGAAGCCAAATCGCACTTCGTTGGTCAACGTCGGCGTTGGATTGTAGCGCCATGCGGTGGATAGCAGGTTAACTTTGTCGTTGTTGTTCACCGGCGGGACAAGCTGATATCCCACGGATTGGACGTCCGGCCGGTCCAGGAGGTCGCTGTTCCAGGCATAAGTACCTGTGATGGTGCTCTTGGTCGACATCACATAGTCGATCTTGCCGGTAACGTTATTGCGCGTGCGGTTGGAACGCTGATTGAAAAGGTACCCGCCGGTATTGCGTAAGAGCGAGGCCGAGCTATCGCCGCTGCTGAAGTTATTGATCGCGCTTGGCGGCGGGATTTTCGCGATGAGCGCCGCGATGGCGGGTCGATCTTCTGGCCGGTCGCGGTAAGAATGTTGACCTTTTGCGGCGCGCCGTTATTCAGGTAAGTGAAGATGCCCTGATCGGCGTCCGCCGTAAGGATGGTCCGCTGCTGTGCCGATTGCTGTTTCAACAGAAACAGCTCGTAATTGGCATAAAAGAACAGCTTATCTTTCTTGATGGGCCCGCCCAGGTTGCCGCCGGTTTGATTCTGATTGAGGAATGGCTTCTTTACGCCCGCCTGATTGTTGAACCAGGTATTGGCTGCGAGAGCGCTATTGCGGTTCGACGAGAAGCCTCCGCCATGGAGGCTGTTGGTGCCCGAGGGCGTGACGAACATTACTTGCGACGCGCCGCCTCCAGCCGCGGGATTGGTATTGGACGTCGAGATCGTAAACTCGGATACCTGATCCACCAGTAGCAGGTTGGGCGAAAAGTCCACCGCGTTGGTCCGGATGTAGTTGTCCTGAATGTTGATTCCGTCGAGAGTGACATTGGTGAAGGTAGTGCGCTGGCCGTTGATGACGCTGTCTCCGCCGCGAGACATATTGACGCCAGCCTGAGTATCGACGAAACCCTGCGGGCTGCGGCTCAGAATTGGGAGATCTTTGACCTGTTGCTTTCCCACGCTGGTGGCGATTTCGGCGTTGGTGGTCTGAATGGTCTCTGCGTTCTCCTTCACCTCAACCACTTCCGTCGCCGATCCAACTTCCAACTTGATAGCTGGCATAGATGTTTCGGCGCCAGCGGCCAAGACCACATTCTCCTCGGTAGATTTTCGGAAGCCCTTGGCGGTTACCACTACGTTATATGTGCCCGCTGGGACTGCGGTGAAGGCGAAGATGCCCTCCGGCGTTGTCGTCGCCGATCGAGAATCGGTTTGGCGCCGCCGAGTAGAAGGACGTCTACTGTCGCGCCCGGTACCGGCAATCCCGTGGGATCCACAACTGAACCGCTCATACGCGCCGCAACCTGGGCGCTGCCTATGCCCGCGAACACGGACAACAGCACACGCCAACCACTAAACGAATTTTCATTGATTGAATCCCCTGCTGAAATTCCAACCAGGCCCCGTTGTTTGCCGCCTAGTATACCACTGCAGAGGGTTGCGCAGTAATCCGAGTTCCAAAATACGAAAGGCGCGGATGACGAGGAGGAATTCCTCCTTGTCATCCGCGCCTCTGTGAGTACAACCCGCTTTGACTTAGAAGTAAAGCTTCGTGCTCAACTGGATCAAACGAGGCCCCGAGAAACCGGTGACCTGCCCAAACGTCGAGCTGCTAATGGAAGCCGACGGACCGTTCCAATTGGCGTGGTTCATGATGTTGAAGAACTCACCGCGGAATTCCAACTTCCAACGCTCCTTGTAGTGGAAGATGCGGCTCATCGACATATCCCACTGGATCGAACCCGGTCCGTGGAAGATATCGCGGCCGGCGTTCCCAAAGGTTCCAGGCGCTTCGCAATACGGGTTGCCTGCGTATTGGGATAGCGCGCAACTCCCGGCGAAGGCGGCGGGATTGAAGTATTGAACCAGAGTGTGCGGAAGAGAGTTCACTCCGGGCACGACATTCGGCCGGTCGCTTCCAGTTCCTTCGCCGCTGAACGAGACGTCGGTTCCGTCGGTAACGGTGAAGGGTTGGCCGGAGTTGAGGCTTACGATTGGCGCGACCTGCCATCCTTCCGTAAGCAAGTGGAGCGCGCCCGTGCCTATTCCCGGGCTGGTGGCGACCAACGTAGTGTTGAAAATGTTTCGCCGATCGAAATTGCAATCGCCTTTTTCCGCGTCGCGGTTGTTGGGGTTCTGATAGTCGTTACCGGCCAGTTCGCCCCCGAAATCCCACGTGCTGATGCAGTGTGACCGCGTATAATTCGCCAGCCAGGTGAAGCCGTGTGAGAAGCGGTGCTCGACCTTCAGCAGCAGGGCTTGATAAGACGCAGTGGCGCCGGCGTCGGTCTGATCGATGCCGGAGTAGAAAGCCCCTTGCGCCGGATTTAGCTCCGTCAAAAGGCGGCGATTGAACTCATTCGATGAGGTTGCGGTCGGACTGGGCTGCGAGGGGTTGATGTCGTTGGAACCCAGAATGTGGACTGTATGATTGCCGATGTAAGTCGCAGTTGCCAACCAGTCCTTTCCAAATTGCCGCTGGTAACTGACATTCCACTGCAGAATGTATTCCACCGGTACCTGCGACGGAATGGTTACATACGTGCCTTGAGCTGGGAAGATTGCCGCTCCAGGAAAGGGATCCCCGGGGACGCCTGTCGGCGACGTATAACCAAGGTAGGGGTTGGAGAACGGCCCGGCGTTGGTGCCCAGCGCGATCGAAGAAGCGTAGGGCGGGTTGGTGGTCCAGCGTTCGGGGTAAAAAAGCTCGGGATTATCGTGCAAAAGGCCGAACCCGGCGCGGATCGTCTGCTTAGCGTCGCCCTTGGGATCCCAGACTAGGCCAAGGCGCGGCGAAACATCCAGCCAATGGCTATCGGCGAATGCACAGCCGTTGGGGTTGGCTGAATCGTGACCGAATAACAATCCCGCCGGAGCATTGGGATACTGGCTGCTATGGTAATTTTGCAGGAACAAAGCCAAATTGAATTCGTTGCCCCTGCATTGCTTGTCCACCGCTGGCTGGTATGGCTCCCAGCGAAGGCCGGCGTTGATCGTCAAGTGCGAAGTGGCCCGGAAAGTGTCTTGCACATAGAAGGCGAATACCGTCTGACGCATGTAATCGGAAAGAGCATTTCCATCCGTAAGCCCTGCCAGCTTTCCGAGTAACAGGTCCCCCAGCGAATCGCCACTGTTGACCGTGCTGCTGCCAGTGAAACTCCACTGTCCGTTGGCCTGTTGGTTGTTCAGGGAATTGAACTGCTCCTTGCGGCCGTCGAAGCCGAAACCAATCTGGTGCTTTCCCTTGGTGATCGTGAAATCGTTGGAAAGCTGATAGTTGTTCACATTGAAGTATCCCGGAGCGCAGGTGCCGCAGGCTACGTTGAAGTAGTTGCTGACCGTGATCTGGATGTAATTGTCCGGCATGTTATCGGCAAAGTTGGTGATGCCGAGCGCCTGCGGGCCGAAGAGGTTCGGCGCCGATCCGCGGTTATCGGAGCGCCGATCGAACGTGGCATGGAAGGAGTTCACCATAGTCGGGCTAACGACATAGGTGTCGCCCAGAGTTGCGGTGACCGTATTATCGAGATTGCCCGGGTTGGGACCCGTGGTCAACGCATTCGTCCCGTCGAAGAAGCGTTGCGCTGTGTAGTTGTAATTGAAGAATCGGCCGTAAATGGTGTGCTTTTCGCTGCGTACGTAATCGACGCGGGCGATGTACTGCCAATCCGGATTGTTGGCGGGCTGTCCATAAAGATAGAGCCCGCATGGGTCGGTGGAAACCGGAATATATTTAAGCAGCTTTACCGCCGAAGGGTCGAAGCGATTGACGGGGATGATGCTGCCCGGGAATGGGTTTCCGGTCAACGGATCTTTCAGCGTGATGGCTTTCGTTTGACAGCCGCCAGCCGACGTCGCGGCGTCCTCCACCGAGAAATTTCCCTGCGCGGTCAAAGCCGTCGGGACGTGCGCTGTATTGCTCGATGGGTTGCTGCGCTGCGCCGTTTGTTGATATCCGCCGAAGAAAAATAACTTATCGCGAACGATCCTGCCGCCCGCCGTGCCACCAAATTGGTTGCGCTTCAGAGAGTCCCGCGCGGGTTGAGAGACGGAACCCGATGGCAGCACCAAGCCCTTGGGCCGCGCGTTAAGTTCGTAATTGCGGAAAAACTCGAACAGATCGCCGTGGAACGCGTTCGCTCCCGACTTAGTCACGATGTTGACGACGCCGCCCGGATGAAGACCGAACTGAGCCTGCATGGCGTTGGTTTGCACGCTGAATTCCTGTACCGCATCGGGGAAAGGAATCGGGAGATTGACGTTGCTGAAGGAGTCGTTATTATCGCCTCCATCCAGCAGATAGTTAACACCGTTGGCTTGTCCGCCGGCCAGCGAGAACGTCCCTGATCCATTCGACCCCTGTATGTTCTTGCTGCCCGTTAAATCGCCTGCCGGGGCTGTGCTGCCTCCGCCGACCAGAGTCAGCAACTGAGTCAGGTTGCGGCCGTTGAGGGGCAAGTCGACAATCTTCCGCTGCTCCACGACCTGCGCAATGGCGCTATCTTTGGTTTCCACCATCGATGCGTCCGCTGAAACCTCTACTGTCTCGGTCACCGAGCCTACGCTAAGCGTGACGTTGATTTGGCTCGTGTGTCCAACTTCCAGGATGATCCCGGTTTGCCGGTAATCCTTAAAACCGGCTGATTTCACTTCGAGGGAATAGGGCCCAGGAGGAAGATTTCCAATTGCATAACGGCCCTCCCCATCCGTCACGCCGTCATGCGCCGCTTTCGTCTCCGTTTGGGTCAAGGTGACCCCCACGCCCGGTATCACCTTACCGGAGGAATCCGAAACCACGCCGTCCACTTCGGCGACGGCTACCGCTTGGGCATGCAGCCCGGTAGGAAGAAAAAGACAAGCACTTGCGGCGAGCGCAAGCGCAGCCGCAATTTTACGAAGATCGACACAGATCATAAGACCACCCGAAACTCCTTTAGGAGGATTGTCCTTCGAATTGTACTTTTTTGCAACAACTTTCTTCTTTTCTTCGCGCTGCAGACGCTGCACGTGCGATTATATTTGCCCGCAAATTTCACCTTAGTTAACGATAAAGCAAAGAAGGCATAGAATAATAGTGCTTGCCCTTCGTTGCGTCAAGCTAATTTTTTTGAACGAATGATTCAGGAAAACTAAACAATTAACGGGCCAGCTTCGGCCGACCAAGCCGCGGGAATGACGAATGAGGCAACCGGAGCGGCAAGTGCCAGATCAAACGGAGGCGGATCGATGGGCAACTCGCTAGCAGCGATTTCGCGTCCTTCAGCTCTGCGCGACGCATTTCGGACGATGAAGGCATGAGTGACGAACCGCCGTGTTGGTATCGACCTCTCCACCGTCCGCTACCGAAGCCGCGGCCAACTGAGTTTCCACACAACAGTTAGCGCCAAGAAAGGGACGGCCTTCGCTATGACAGAGTGTGGCCAATCCAGCTTCGGATTTGAAGCCCTGGGAACGCGGGAAGTCGTGGCCCGGTTCGACGGCGGAATGATCAGTTCCGATGGCGGCGCGTTCCTGCTGCGCCAGACCGACCTGCGCCTCAATCCGCTGCCGCGCTTGGCCGGGTGCTTCCTCGACGGCGATGCGAGCGAATCAGAGGCGGCTGTATCTGTCGGCGATGGCATATGTTCTGATGAGCGGACTGCGCCGGCTGGGCTTGAAGGCGACGGAGTTGGCTCAAGCGCGAGGTTCCACGATCCGCACGAAGCTACTGAAGATCGGCGCGCAGATCCGGGTGACGGTGTGCAAGGTTTTGGGTTTCGATGGCGTCCAGTTATCCATGGCAAGGACTTTACCAGCAGGTATGGGCGAACCTGCGCTGCTAGAATCCAGCGCGCAAGCTAATGCGATCCTTGAAGTGAAGAGCTCCACGGCAGGGCCTGCGGAGCCGCGCGTGAAATCGAAAACGGGATGACGGGAAAAGTCATTTTGGCCTCTTCCGACCCCTTCCGAAGGCCATTCGCCCTTGGTTTCAGGATAAAAGCCCTAGCTGGACAAATAGCCCCGCCAAAACTACTCGCGATATCCTCCGTGCTCAGTTCCTTAAAGGTCCGTGAGATATGCGGGTTAGGCAAAGGGCCTCGGGTCGCGGGCACTCTCGGCATTTTTCCATGGCCGCCGAGCACGGTCTCATCAATCTTGCCGACGCCTTCGAGCGGATCAAGCAGACTAATTTTCACTACCTGCAAGAAACCATGGACCAGTTGCTCGCCGAAAGTGGATCGGATCACCGGCCTTAACGGAGGCTATGTCGGGCGATCCTCGCTCTACCAAACCCAATGAACTTCGCGTTGTCTTTGCGTCTCTGCGCCTCTGCGTCAAAATTCACGCCCCCAATTCATACACCCAACCGTATATGCCCGCCACCCAATATGCCCGCCACCCAGCCACCGGTGACTACCTTCCCGCCGCCAATTACCAAATTTCCGAAACGTAATTCTCATCACAGCCGTTTTGGCCCCCGCCTTGCTACCGTCAAAAAGCGAAGAGAGCCTGCCGCCACGATGCCGCGCACAATTTTACCCGGGAAACCTTACCCGCAAGGAGCCACTTGGGATGGCACCGGAGTCAATTTCTCCGTCTATTCCGAAAAGGCCACCGCCGTCGAACTCTGTCTGTTTGACGAAGTCGATTCCAAAGAAGCCGAAACTGTCCCCGTCCGCGAGTGCACTGCCTACACATGGCACTGCTACTTGCCCGGCGTGAAGCTGGGCCAATTGTACGGGTATCGGGTTCATGGCGCCTCCAATCCAGAGGCCGGTGAGCGCTTCAATCCCGCCAAGCTTCTCATTGATCCTTACGCCAAAGCCCTCGCCGGCCGCATCAATTGGGATGCTCCGGTATTCGGCTACAAGATCGGCGACCCTGCTGAAGATCTCTCGAAGGACGAACAGGACGATGCCTGGGGCGTTCCCAAATCCGTCGTCACGACTTCCCATTTCGATTGGGAGAACGATCGGCCCCCGCTTACGCTCGTTCATGACTCCGTGCTCTATGAGCTCCACATCAAGGGATTCACTGCTCAGAATCCGGAAATTCCCGAGGAATTGCGCGGAACCTATGCCGGAATTGCACATCCCGCCGCCATCGAGTACTTGAAAAAGCTAGGCATCACCGCCGTCGAGCTTATGCCCGTGCATGAATTCGTCGACGATAAGCACCTCCTCGATCAGGGGCTGCGTAACTACTGGGGATATAATTCCATCAACTTCTTCGCGCCCGATGCGCGTTACAGCTCATCCGGCGACCGGGGCGAACAGATCGGCGAGTTCAAAGCTATGGTTAAGGCGCTCCACCGCGCCGGCATCGAAGTAATTCTCGATGTTGTATATAATCACACCGCTGAAGGCAACCATTTCGGCCCCACGCTCAGCTTCAAAGGCATCGATAACAGCACTTACTACCGATTGATCAACGACAACCCGCGTTATTACATGGATTACACCGGCACCGGTAACACGCTCAATGTGCGCAACCCCCAGGTGCTGAAGCTGATTATGGATAGCCTCCGCTACTGGGTGCAGGAGATGCACGTCGATGGCTTTCGCTTCGATCTCGCCGCCGCTCTCGCCCGCGAATTGCACGAGGTCGATCGCCTTTCCGCCTTCTTCGACATCATTAATCAGGATCCGGTCATTTCGCAGGTCAAGCTGATTGCCGAGCCATGGGATGTGGGCGAAGGCGGCTACCAGGTGGGCAAATTTCCCGGCGTTATGGGCCGAATGGAACGGCCGTTACCGCGACATCGTCCGCCGGTATTGGAAGGGCGACGAGGGACAGCTCGCCGAACTCGGCTATCGCCTCACCGGCTCGAGCGACCTCTACCATCGCGACGGCCGGCACCCCACCGCCAGCATCAATTTCATTACGGCTCATGACGGCTTCACCTTGAATGACCTGGTAAGCTACAACGAGAAACACAACGAGGCCAACGGGGAAGAAAATCGCGACGGAACCAACGACAACCACTCGTTCAATAACGGCGCCGAAGGCCCCACCGATAATTCTGAAATCCTCGAAACCCGCGAACGCCAGAAACGCAATTTGCTGCTCACTCTCTTGTGCTCGCAGGGCGTGCCCATGATCTGCGGCGGGGACGAAATCGGCCGCACTCAGAATGGCAACAACAACGTGTATGCGCAGGACAATGCCACAAGCTGGTTCGATTGGAACCTGGACGATCGCGCCAAATCGCTCTTTGCCTTCACCGCGAAGCTGGTCGAAATGCGTCGTCAGCATCCCAACCTGCACCGCCGGAAATTCTTTCAGGATCGTAGCATCTCCCCCGGCGAGAGCCCGGGCCGGGATATAGATGGCCGCTGCGAGCGGGATATCGTGTGGCTGCGCCCCGATGGTAATGAGATGGCGGCCGAGGAATGGCACGCCGGCTGGGTGCGTTGCATCGGTCTGCGCTTGAACGGCCGCACCCTCGACGAAGTCAACGGCCTCGGCGAGCCCATCCGCGACGAGACCTTTCTAATCTTGCTCAATCCGCCATCACGAGCCCATTCGTTTCTACATGCCGAAAGACGAGGGGACCGCGTGGGAATTGACCATCGATTCCGCAAATCCAAACCGCGAGGAAAAGCCGATTATTAAATCCGGCGAGCCCTATGAACTGACTTCGCGCGCAGTGGAACCGCGCTCCTACGCGAGTTGACGGATCTAGGCGCCATGCAGCGACGCTATCCAATTGGAGCCGAACCGGCGCCTGATGGCGTCCACTTTCGCGTTTGCGCGCCGGAACGCCGTCGCGTACAGGTCGTTGTCGAAGGCGCGGAAACGGCCGTGGAACTCGAGCGCGAAGAGTCCGGCTACTTTTCCGGGCTGATCCGAAGGCGCGCAGGCCGGTTTGCGATATCGATTTCGGCTGGATGGCGCAGGCCTCTTTCCCGACCCTGCTTCTCGCTTCCAACCCGACGGCCCCCATGCGGCCTCTGAGGTGATCGACCCTTCCACGTTCCCGTGGCGCGACGCGTCCTGGCCCGGTGTTGAACTCGAAGGTCAGGTCATCTACGAGATGCACATCGGTACATTCACACTGGAGGGCACGTGGCAAGGTGCGAAGCGCCAGTTGCCCGAGCTTGCCGAAGCCGGCATCACGGTTCTCGAAATCATGCCTATCGCCGATTTCCCCGGCCGCTTCGGTTGGGGCTATGACGGCGTGCTGTGGTTCTCCCCAGTCGCGATTTACGGACGTCCCGACGATTTCCGCGCGTTTGTGAATGAAGCGCACCACCTCGGCGTCGGCGTCATTCTCGACGTGGTCTACAATCATATTGGCCCCGACGGAAACTATCTCAAGGAATTTTCCCGAAGACTACTTCACCACCCGCTATGCCAACGAATGGGGCGAAGCCTCAACTTCGATGGCGAAAATGCCTGCGCTCTGCGCGAGCTGGTGGCAACGAACGCCGCCTATTGGGCCGAAGAGTTTCACCTGGATGGACTGCGTCTCGACGCTACGCAGCAGATCTTCGATTCGTCGCCCCGTAACATCATGACCGAGCTTGCCGATCGCATGCGCGCCGCCGCCGGCAAACGCAAAGTCTTCATCGTCGCGGAAAACGAATCGCAGCAATCGAGTCTTGCGCGTCCGGTTGCGCAGGGCGGTCTGGGCCTTGATGGTCTGTGGAATGACGATTTTCACCATTCGGTGCGCGTCGCGCTCACCGGCCGTCGCGAGGCCTACTACACGCGACTACGCCGGCAAACCACAGGAATTGATCTCGGCGGTGAAGCACGGATACCTTTATCAAGGCCAGCACTACCAGTGGCAATCGAAGCGCCGCGGTGAACCCACGTGGGGGCTCGAGCCCTGGCGATTCGTCACCTGCATCGAGAACCACGATCAAATAGCCAATTCGGGCCGCGGTGAACGGCTCGCGCAAATCACGAGCCCGGGGCGCCTCAAAGCAGTTACAGCCTTCCTCCTGCTCGCGCCGGGAACGCCCATGCTGTTTCAGGGTCAGGAGTTCGGTTCGTCCAAGCCATTTCTCTTCTTTGCGGATCACAATGACGAGTTGAGAAGACTCGTAAATGAAGGCCGCCTCCAGTTTCTCTCGCAGTTCCCGAGCCTCGCGCAGCCGGACATGCGCCGCTGCCATTTGGACCCCGGCGATCCCGCGACGTTCGAATGTTGCAAGCTCGATTTTTCGGAGCGCGAAACGCACGCGCCCATTTATCAGCTCCACAAAGATCTGCTCCGCTTGCGCCGCGACGACCCCGTCTTTCGAACCCGTCCGCCGGTGGAGGGCGCGGTGCTCGGCAACCACGCATTCGTATTGCGATTCTTTGGGCGCAAAGCCGGCGATCGCCTTCTGTTAATCAACCTGGGCCCCGATCTCCATCTCGATATTGCGCCCGAACCGCTGCTTGCGCCGCCCCACAACCGGTTGTGGTCGCCGTTCTGGACAAGCGAAGACTTCAAATACGGTGGCTGCGGCACGCAACAACCCGATGGGCCGGATGGCTGGCGGCTCCCCGCTGAATCCGCCATCGTCATGGGCCCGGACGGAGTCAACCCATGGGATTAGCCATGCCAATGGCTCGCATACTGCCCAAGCGCGCTCTCAAAGACCCCGAGGCCGATCCGCACCTCAATGAAGAGTGGCTTGTGACCAATGGTTTGGGCGGCTATGCCTCCGGCACAGTGAGCGGCGCCATCATGCGGCGCTATCACGGGCTGTTAATCGCGGCGCTGCCCAATCCGCTGGGCCGCATGATGATGCTCAACGGGCTCTCAGAGCGTCTCAGACTTCCGGATCGCCGTGTAGTGTACACCGGCGCCGAAGAGTTGGCAGGCGTCGCGCCGGAGAGCACGCTGGCGGCCTCCGAATTCCGCGTAGAAGCGGGATTACCGGTATGGCGTTATGACATAGACGGTTTTACGCTCGAGAAGCGCCTATGGATGATTTACCGGCAGAATACGGTTCACGTGACGTATCGTCTCTTGGCCGGCACCGGCCGCTTGCGCCTTGGCCTGCGCCCTGCGATTCACTTTCGCGGCCATGATGAGCCCGTAAGCGCGGGCGGTGACCAGAAGTATGTGCTCACGGTGTGCGAAGACCAGTTCGAGATCGTTTACAAACCGGATTTTCCAACGCTGCGGTTGATGGCGCGGGGCCCATCGGAGGCCTTCACCTTCGACAGGAAAGAAACCGAGTCCCTGCCCTACCCCACGGAGCGCAGCCGCGGTTACGATTGGCGCGGGTCGCTCTGGAGTCCCGGCTATTTCCGTTCCGATCTCGGCGTCGGCGATTCTCTCACGCTGATCGCATCGACCGAGAGCTGGGAGACTGTGCGCGCTCTCGGACCGGACGAAGCGCTTCAATCCGAGCTCAATCGCCGGGCACTCTTACTGGCCGCCGCGCCCCCTGCCGGGCGGGAAGCCCTCGGCGCGGAGCTGACCCTTGCCGCCGATCAGTTCCTCATAACCCCGGTCGGCCGCGTGGAGGATGCGGCAAGGGCGCGCGCTTCGGGCGATGAGATCCGCAGCGTGATCGCTGGTTATCACTGGTTCACGGATTGGGGCCGCGATACCATGATCAGCCTCGAAGGCTTGACGCTCGCTACCGGCCGCAAGAACGAAGCGGGCTGGATTCTGCGTACCTTCGCCTATTACATTCGCGATGGACTTATCCCCAATATGTTTCCGGAAGGGCAGAAGGAAGGCCTTTACCACACAGCCGATGCGACCCTTTGGTTCTTCCACGCCATCCACCGCTACCTTGCGCTAACGGGTGATCGCACCACTCTCAAACTGCTTCTTCCGAAGCTGGTTGACATCATTGATCACCACATCCACGGCACGCGCTTCGGTATCGGAATGGATCCGGAAGACGCGTTGCTCAAGCAGGGCGCTGAGGGATATCAACTCACATGGATGGACGCGAAGGTCGACGATTGGGTAGTCACTCCACGCCGCGGTAAGGCCGTCGAGATTAACGCGCTTTGGTACAACGCACTGCGTTTGCTCGAAACGTGGCTGGGTGAAACCGGTAACCACCCGCGTGCGGATGAGATCGGCGCCATCGCGACGCGCACCTATGCTTCGTTCAATCGCCGGTTCTGGTACGAGCAGGGCGGCTATCTCTACGACGTAGTGGACGCCGAAGGCGGCGGCGATGATTCGCAGTGCCGTCCGAACCAGGTGATCGCGATATCGGTCGATCATCCGGTGCTCGACGAATCGCGCTGGCCTGCGGTGATGAACGTAGTCAAAGAACGCTTGCTGACCCCGGTGGGTTTGCGATCGCTCGCCCCCGGCAGTCCCGATTTCAAGGCGAAATATTACGGCGACTTGCGCTCACGCGATGCCGCGTACCATCAAGGCACGGTCTGGGCCTGGCTGATCGGCCCGTATGTCGATGCGTGGCTGAAACTGCATCCGGAAGACAAATCCGAAGCCCGCAAATTCCTGTCCGGTTTCGAGCCCCATTTGAACCAGCAATGCATCGGCTCCATCAGCGAGGTCTTCGACGCCGAGCCGCCCTATACCCCCCGGGGGTGCATCGCTCAAGCATGGAGCGTAGCCGAGGTCCTGCGGTGCTGGTTAAAAACGGAAGCTTAGATTGTGGGGCGAGCAGTGCCGAACCGCCCTTGTCGCCGATGCTACTCTGAAACTTGTCGCGACACCCCCTCTTCAAGCCCTACGTCGCTTTAGCCGCGGTCTGTTTCTTCTGGGGAACCACGTATCTTGGCATCCGCATGTCGCTGGAGACCTTTCCGCCCCTGACGTTGATCTCCGTGCGTTACACCATCTCGGGCGGACTGCTGGTGCTGTTCGCGCTGTTGCGCGGAATGCCGCTGCCGCGAGGCCGCGAATTGGCCGCGGCGTGTTTCAGCGGATTACTCGTGCTCGGCATAGGCAACGGCGCGCTGGTGTTTGCCGAGGTCACGGTCCCCAGTGGAATCGCAGGTCTCATCGTTTCCATGTCGCCGTTCTGGATGGTTACCGCCGAAGCTGTGTTGCCTGGCGGCGAGCGGCTGCATCCTCCCACCGTCGGCGCGATGGCAGTGGGTCTGGTGGGCGCCTCGTTGCTCTTCACGGGCGATTTGGGCGCGCATGGAATCGACCGCACCTTGCTCTACGGCTTCCTGATCTTGCAGATCGGCATGGCCGGATGGTCGTTCGGTTCCATCTATCAGCGGCGCAACACGGGGAAGACCCACCCCATCGTCGCCGGCGGAGTGCAACAGCTTGCCGCCGGATTGCTGCTCGCGCCGTTCGCGCTTGCCATCCCCCAGCACCCCATTCACTGGAGCGCGCGCGGTATCTGCGCCATCCTCTATCTGGTAATGTTCGGATCGATTGTCGGCTACAGCGCCTATATCTACGCGCTCGATCGCCTGCCGGTAGCCATCGCGTCGGTGTACCCCTACGTCAATTCGGTAGTCGCCGTAGCGCTGGGCTGGCTGTTCTATCGTGAGCCGTTCGGATGGACAGAGGCGTTCTCGATGGCGATCATCTTCTCGAGCGTCGCCTTAGTGAAGAGGTATTCTCGAAAGCCGGCGGCGAAGCACTGAGCCTAATTGCCGCCCACCGATTTCGCTCCCAGCGCGCCCCCGGCCACGCTCAGGCAGATGATGACGATAAACCCGAAGCCCAGCGGAAGAAGCAGGCCGGGACCGGAAGTCATGGCATGCGCTAATTGCGTGTAGGCGGGGTCGTTGCTAGAGAACGGCATCGACTTCATACGTTGTTCCAGTTGCGCAGTCAGTGCCCCGCTCCAAGCCATGGCGGCGAACGCAATGCCCCATATGGTGAACATGATAAGTCCGGTGAGCCATCCCAGCCGCATGCCCGCTGCAATGTTCAGGCGGTCGTGCGTTCTCCGCCGGTAGAAGAAGACGGCGAAGAAGCCGGCGGCAAGCCACGAGATCAGCGGTAGCAGGTTGCTGATCAGGCCGCCGGCGATCCCCACGAACAGCGCCGTGCGCGCAGCCGCCGGATTGCGGAAACTCATTGGCATCGCGTATCGCGCTGCCGGCGCGGCGAACACCGGCGCAGGGTTACTGGGTGCGGGTAGCGGCGCGGCTTCGGGTTCTATGATGGACGCCGCCGGCATCAACTCGCGCTGCGGCTTTCCGCATTTGTGACAGAAAAGCGCGTCGGCAGGAAGTTGCGCACCGCAGCTGCAATAGTCGGGCATGATTGAGAGGATAGAAGTCTACCTTTAGTTTACTCGTTCCGGCTGTCACAAAATGCGGCTGGCCGGTGTTGAGGTATTGTGGACGCACGCGGTGCTCTTAAAACTAGCCAGGCGCTGGATGGAATGGAATCACTCTCCTTCGATTTTGAGACTTTCTTCCAGACCCACTACGCACGCGTAGCGCGCGCTGTGGCCCGCGTCACCGGCGATTCCGCGCGCGCCGAAGATCTCGCCGCCGAAGCGTTATGGAAGCTTTGGCGCACGCCCAAAGCCCACGGCGAATCGGCGGCGGGTTGGCTCTACACCACCGCTGTGCGCCTGGGTCTGAACGAATTGCGCAGGCGCCAGCGCCGCGGGCAGTATGAGCGACTGTCTGTCTCGGACGCGGCTGTATCTACGCCGGAGGAAGTTCACGCCGCGGCGGAGGAGCGCGGCCAGGTTCGCGCCGTGTTAGCCGATATGGACGCGCGCGATGCGGAACTACTGCTTCTTCGCGCCAGCGGTCTTCGCTACAACGAAGTCGCGGAGGCGCTGGAACTGAATCCGGCGTCCGTGGGAACACTGATTGCCCGCGCGCAGCGGGAATTTCGAAAGGAGTATGTGAGTCGATATGGAGATCAATCGGATGGACGATAACCGTTGGGTGAATGCCCGCATGAAGTCTCTCGAGCCGGAGGCTAATTTGCGGCCTGACGTTGCGCGCGCGTTGGGGCGCTTTCGCCGTCGCCGGCATGCGAGTGCGCGAAAGCGAAACTGGATTTTTGTGGGAGCGGCCGCCACCCTGTCTCTGATCGTATTGGGGGATATGGCGCCAAGCGCGTGCGCCAACCCTCGCGGCTGTGTAGAGCCACAGGCGGCGCCTGCCGCGGCGGTTCCGGCTAAGACCGGCTTCAAGATGTCAGGCAACCCGCGCGCCCCTATCACTATTGAGGTCTATTCGGATTACGAGTGTCCTTCGTGCGCCCAACTCTTTAAGGAAACGATGCCTCTGTTAGATGCCCAATATGTAAAGACCGGCAAGATCAAGATTTTGCACAGGGATTTCCCCCTGGCTCAGCACCCCTATGCGCGTCTTGCGGCGAGATATGCCAATGCCGCCGGAGAGATCGGACGTTACGACGTAGTAGTCGACCGTCTCTTTCGGACCCAGGAAGAGTGGAGTAAGGGCGGCGATATTGCTAGCGCCTTAAGGCAGACACTGACGCCTGATGAGATGAAGACAGTTCAACGGGCCGTGGCTATCGACTCGCATTTGGACGACACAGTCACCGCAGATATGGCCATGGCGCAGAAAGACCAGATCGGGCATACGCCAACGCTTGTTGTCGTCTCGAAAGGCAAGCGTCAAGTAATACAGGAGTACCCGGTGTTTAGCATCCTGAAGGGATACTTGGACTCGCTACTCTCGCAGTGAGCCTGTCCTGCGATAGGTGTTTAGGGGTTATACCTCTGAAGACTAACTTTAATTTCTCCCACCCGTGGGCCAAAATACTGGTTATGATGGAAGTGGGGAGGAAGCTACAAGCTTGTCACAACTAATGCAGCACGATAATGAGGTCTACGCGATGGCGTTGATCGGATATAAAGAGGAGAGAAACCGGCTGACGCAAGTGATTGCCGGAATTGAAGCGAAGCTCGGAGGACGAAAAGCCGCGGCGACTCATGGCCACCGTGGCGCAATGAGTGACGCTGGCAGACAGCGGATCGCTGAGGCGCAGCGCAAGCGCTGGGCCGCTCTGAAGAAGAGCAAACCAGCATCCGTGTCGGCGGCGCCGAAACAGAAGCGCGTTCTTAGCGCCGAGGGGCGCAAGCGAATCATAGAGGCCACCAAGAAGCGTTGGGCTGCGTACCGCAAAGCGGCTGCTGCCAGCTAATAGAGTCGGTTCTTTACGGGAGACAGCCCCCGCCGCGCCGCAATCGCCGTGGGTCAACGTCTCCCAACTCATCGCGGCCACAATCTACGCGCTTTGTTGGCTGTATAACGTGCCGCGCGATCTATCGCTTCAGACCGTCGAGCGCCTGCCATCGCATCCTTATCCTCCAGATGGGCGTTCACCCTATCGGTACCAGGCAAGTGTACGGTGGCATACGTTAACCGACAGGAACTGCATCCCATAACAATCTGATTTAATTTAATTCCGCATAAGGTAAACACCCCGCTCTTACCGCTAAGAATCTGCTAAGTTACTGAAGCTACATGCCAAGTTAGGCGCCCAGATAAAGTAATTGCCCGCCCGCGTCGGGAAAATTTCTTGACAGCGCGAAAGTAGGAAAGTATGATCGTCTCACTCGTTGTTGGTTGGGGGGATGCGACCAAGTTGCCTCGGTCACTTATCAGAGGGGGAGATTCCATTGAAACTCATCGTGGGTGTGTTCCTACTCGCGTCTCTTGCCGCCGCGCAAGGTACTGACGCCGTTTTGACCGGTAGCGTTCTCGATTCGACCGGGGCAGTAGTTCCACAAGCGTCCGTTATGGCGCTTAACATCAATACGGGAGTCGCCACCAGGCAGACCTCCAACGCTTCAGGCGTTTACCTCTTCCCCGCGCTTCCGCCGGGCGACTATACCATCACGGCCGAAAAGGATGGCTTCAAGAAATATGAACTCGCGCGGCTGACGCTACGCACTGGCGATCACGTCGAACAAAACCTGCCGCTCCAGCTGGGCGGATCGACAGAAACCGTGCAGGTGGTGGCGGATTCCGAAGCGGTGAATTACCTAAATAGCTCGCAGGGCGGCTTGCTGAACAATTCCCGTCTTCAGGATTTGCCCGTTGCCGGGCGCAACGCCATGGATTTGGTGCTTACTCAGCCTGGCGTCGTCGGAACGAACTTCAATGGCGCGCGCAACGATATGCTGAATATCTCGCTCGATCACGCCAACATTCAGGACAACTTCATCACGGAAGGGCTAAGCACCACGCAGATCTTCACCAGCGTGGACCGCGTCGACGAGATTCGCGTAGTAACATCGCCCGCCGACGCCGAATACGGCCGAGGATCGGGCCAGGTGCAACTGATCTCCAAATCGGGCACCAACAAGTTTCACGGCTCACTCTTCGACAATATTCACAACACCGATCTCAACGCCAATAGCTGGGCCAACAACCGCAATGGCACGAAGCGCAATACGCTGGTAGAAAACGATACGGGCGCTTCGGTTGGCGGACCCGTGCGAAAGAATAAAACATTCTTCTTTGGTCTGTTCGAAGCGAATATCGACCGCACCAAGAGTTCGGTGACCTCAACTACATTGACGCAAACCGCACGGGACGGCATCTTCCGCTATTTCCCCGGCGTGCAGGATGCCAATGCCGGCGCCAACAACCCATCGGTGGATCTGAACGGCAACCCCGTTACGCCGAGAGGCGCCACTGGTTCGCTGCAATCGGTCAGCCTCTTCGGACTCGATCCGAACCGTCTCACGCCCGATTCCACGGGCATTGTGGCGAAGAACCTGGCTCTGCTGCCCTTACCCAACAATTTTCTCGCCGCCGGCGACGGCCTGAATACGGGCGCCTACGTTTGGCGGCGTGGTGGATCGGACGATATTTATTCCTGGACGATGCGCGGCGATCACAATTTCAACGAGAAGCATCGCTTGAGCGTAACTTACTCGCACGATACGGAAAACAACCCCAACGGCTTCGACGGGCAGCCGTATCCCACTTCGCCCATCGGCGTCTACACCGATACCGGTACGGTAGGTTCGGTTCAGCTTACTTCCACCTTGCGGCCGAATCTTGTCAACGAGCTTTTCGGCAGCGTCTCGCGCAATAGCACTCAGTTTCACGCGCCCTGGACAGTGGAAGGACAGTCCCAGGCCTCCGTTCTGCCTTCGTACAAAGGCGTCAACTATATCTTGAACCTCGGCAGCGAGGTTACCAGCCCCCTCGGCACCAGCACTTCGGAAGATCCGCAAGGCCGTATGCAATCGAGCTATGTCTATGGAGAGAAAGTCACGTGGCTGAAGGGCCGCCACGCGATCAAGGCGGGCGTCGAATTCCGGAATATCATTTCGAATTCCTTCGTATCCTTCAACGTGGTTCCCCGCATCACGCTTGGCGCCGCCGCCAGCGCCGGCGTGGTTGGCGTGAGCGGCATCTCTGGAATCGGCGCCAACCTTACCCAGGCGCAGAATATCCTCACCACGCTCGCCGGCTCGGTCGCGAGCGAGGCCCAGCAATATTATTCTCCGGGCGGCGCGAATCCGCAATGGATCCCTTACGAGAATGCGCAGCACACCTGGCATAACCACGAATGGGGCACGTTCATCCAGGACGATATCAAGTTGAAAAGCAACTTCACCTTGCACGCGGGCATGCGCTGGGATTATTACGGCGTGCCGTGGGAAGGCGACGGCCGCCTCGGCACCGTGGTCGGGGGATCGCAAGCCCTGTTCGGCATTTCCGGAACCAACCTCGGTGCGCTGTTCAACCCAGGCGTGGAGAATCTCAATAACCTGACGCAGGTGCAGTTGATCGGCAAGAATTCGCCGCATCCGGGAACCGAACCGTGGAACGCGCAATACCACAACTTCGCGCCGGTGATCGGCCTGACTTGGTCTCTTCCCTGGCTTGGCAAGGACAAGACGATTTTTCGCGCCGGATACGGAATCGCCTACGAGCGTTTCACACAGGTGCTTTTCGACCAGCTTTACGGTTACAGCGCTCCCGGTTTGGGACAGGCGCAGAGCTACGCTCCGCCTTTCTACCAGAATCTGACCAATGCTACCCTGCCCATCGCACCTACAGGCGTGCCGCTATCGACGGTTCCGATCAATGATAATAACTCGAGCGCTCAGACAATCCTTGTTGCCGATAGCGGTTTGAGACAACCCTATATTCAAAACTGGAACGCCTCGCTGGGTCGCGAGATTCGCAAAGGGCTGCTTCTCGACGTGCGTTACGTTGGCAGCAAGGGTACCAAGATGTTGCGCGGCACCAATATCAACGAGAACAACATCTTCGAGAACGGAATTCTCAATGCATTCCAGACCACGGACGCGGGCGGCAACGCGCCGTTACTAAACCAGATTTTCAAAGGGCTCAACATTCCGAGCGTTGGAGTAGTGGATGGAGTCAATATCACCGGCTCTCAAGCCATGCGCACTAACAGCACCCTTTACGCATACTTGCTCAACAACAACGTCGGCGGGTTCGCGAACTTCCTGGGTTATAACACCTTCGTCACCGGTATTCGCGGCGGCTTATTGAAGAACGGCGGTCTACCCCCGAACTTCGTAGTGGCAAACCCGCAGTTCGGGTCCGCGTATCTGGTTAGCAATTTCAGCAATTCGACCTTCCATTCGCTGCAGATCGAGCTCAACAAACGCTTCAGCAGCGGATTCCAGGTTCAAGGAAGTTACGTGCGCAGCAAGGCGCTCGGCGACTATGACGGTACGGCCCAGAGCGAAGTCGCCAACTTCATTACGATACGCAACGAACATCTGGATAAGCGCCTGCTCAGCTTCGACGAACCCAATGTGCTGCGCATGAGCGGCATTTGGGAACTTCCTTTTGGACCGCAGAAGCGCTTCCTCGGATCGAGCCATGGCGTAGTCGGACATGCGGTGGAAAGGTGGACCACGTCCGTAATCTTCTACAAAACGTCGGGCACGCCCACTGGGTTTAGCGACCCGGCGGTGACCGGTGGCACGGTCGGTTCGGGAGGCACATTTAACAACTTTACCCCGATGCCAATGCAAGTCGGGCCGCTACCCACGGGCAGCGTTTACAAGAGCGGAAACAATGTCCTCTATTTTACGGGATTGACGCAGGTTCCGGATCCCACCGCGAAGAATCTGCCATCCAATCTACAAAGCTTGGAGCCGCTGTTTGCGATACAGGGTCCGAGTGGGAACATCCTGGTTGAGAATCCGCCCCCGGGAAGCCTAGGTTCCCTGAGTCCCACCAATTTCCGTGGCTTGGGCAGCTTTACTCTGAACTTGCAGCTCTCGAAGCCCGTGGTGTTGAATCGCGAGCGGAACATTGTAATGACGTTCCGCGGCGACGCCATCAACCTTCTCAACAAGCCGATCTGGGGCAACCCAAACTTAAATATCGATAGCACCAGCTTTGGCCAGATCACGAGCGCCTCCGGAACGCGGAGCATCAATCTCACTCTGCGCGTGACGTTCTAGCCCAGCGCGGGCCGGAGCGTTTCCGGCCCGCGGCTATCCATGTCGAATGACGAGCACATCGCCGTCCTTGACGATGTACTCTTTGCCTTCGAGACGCAGCAATCCCTTTTCGCGCAGTCCGGCGTAACCGCCTAAATCGACCATCGATTTCCAGTTTGCCACTTCCGCGCGAATGAACTTCTTTTCGAAATCGGAATGGATCGCTCCCGCCGCTTTGACCGCGGTGCTGTTCATAGGGATCGTCCACGCGCGGCACTCGTCTTCGCCGGCGGTGAGGAAGCTCATCACACCCAGAAGAGCATACGTCGCCGAGATCAAGCGCTCCAGTCCAGATTCCTGCAATCCATAGCTGGCGAGATATTCGGCTTGCTCGGCGCGCGGCAGTTCGGCCAGTTCCGCTTCCACCTTGCCGCACACCGCGGTCACGGCCGTGTTGCGGCGACCGGCGAGCGAGCCTTCTCCATACTCCCGTTCGCGGTCGCGCAGTTTGCCCGCATCGCCTTCACCGAGATTTAACACGTAAAGCATCGGCTTCTGTGAAAGGAACTGGAATCCGCGAATCAGTTTCTCGTCCGCCGCTTCAATCTCGAGTTCGCGTAACGATCGATTCTCTTCGAGTAACAACTTGCACTTTTGCAATAATTCGAACTCGCGGTCGAGTTCGGGATTCTTGATCTTCTTGCGGTCTTTGTCGAGTCGTTCCAGGCGCTTCTCCACCACCACCAGATCGCTGAGGATCAGTTCGGTCTCGACGTCTTCGAGATCGCGCAGTGGATCTACCGATCCTTTTTCGTGCGGCACGGTCTCGTCGGGAAAGAGGCGCAGCACGTGCGCGAACGCATCCGCGACGCGGAGGCTCGCCATATAGCCGGGATCGCGCAAGTTCTCTTTCGAGATGGATGGCATGTCCACATATTCCACGGTGGCGTAGGTGACTTTGGGCGGCTCGAAAAGCTTGGCAAGCGCCTCCAGACGCGCATCGGGTACCTTGGCAATGCCGGTCCGCGCGGCTGTGGAACCCATGCGCGTTTCCTGGTGTACGCCGGTAAGAATGGTGAAGAGCGAAGTCTTGCCTACCATGGGCAGGCCGATAATGGCTGTTTTCATATTTTGAAGGAGCTTTCAGCGCTCAGCGATCAGCTAAACCCGGCGCCGAGCGTTTCTAGCTGCGAGCTGAATGCTGACTGCTAAAAGCGATTCCAAGACTGACAGCTTTCTTCTCACAACGGCACTTCCACCTGACTGAGGATCTCTTCGACGATGCGCTCGCCCGCGCCCGATTGGCGCGGCGTCAGCGTGGCGCGGGGATTAATGGCCACCCTATGCGCGAATACCGGTACGGCGAGTCGCTTCACGTCGTCGGGAATTGCGTATTCGCGCCCTTCGAGTAGCGCTAACGCCTGAACGGCCCGATACAACGCTTGCGAAGCGCGCGGGCTCACGCCCAGAGCCAGCGCTTCGTGACTACGGGTCCGCTCGACAATGGCGAGCATGTAATCCACCAGTGATTCGTCGACGCTCACTGAGTGAACTGCTTCTTGAAGACGTTGCAGGTCGTCGGAAGTGAGGGCGCTGTGGATCGGCTGTGGCCTCACTGCTTCGGTCTGACGAAGAATGATGCGCTCGCTCGCAGGATCGGGATACCCGATGCGCAGACGCATCAAGAACCGGTCGAGCTGCGATTCGGGAAGAGGGTAAGTGCCGTGGTGCTCCACCGGATTCTGCGTGGCGATCACCATGAAAGGCCGAGGCAATGAGTGCGAATGGCCGTCGACAGTCACCTGTCCTTCATTCATGGCTTCGAGAAGGGCGGATTGCGTCTTCGGAGTGGTGCGGTTGATCTCGTCGGCCAGCAGAAAATTGGTGAAGATGGGGCCGGGCTTGAACTCGAAGATCTCGGATTGCTGGTTATAAATAGTTACACCGAGAACGTCGCTGGGCAGCATGTCGCTGGTGAACTGGAGGCGGTGGAAGCGGCAGGAGACCGATCGCGCCAGAGCTTGCGCCAGCGTGGTCTTACCCACGCCCGGAACGTCTTCGATGAGCAGGTGTCCGCGCGCCAGAAGCGCCGCAAGCGACATGCGTACAACGTCGCGCTTTCCGAGGACCGCTTCGCCTACGGCTGCTTCGAGTTCCCGTAACTTGGCGATCAGGCGCGCCGGGAAGTCGGCCATAGTGGCGAGCATCGATTCCCGTTGGGGCATTCATTTCATGATACTAGATAGGCGCGGTTGCCGATTTCGATTCGGCCGCGTGACGAATCGACCAGACTTGCCGCCACCCAATGCTGGCTTCCCCAGAGATATTCAGCCGGGAACGGACGCGGAATGTCCCCGGCTGCTACGTAGACAAAAAAAAGCCCCACGCCATAAGGCGTGGAGCATGAAGGTCTACTGCAATCTGTCTCGGAGGATGACAGACCGGCATTGATCTTAGCATTCCAGAATGTACAAATCAATCCAGAAGATAGGCCGAATTAGGCCATTCGTCATCAAAACTTAACGTAATTGATCCATTACTTCGTCTAGTACGTTCTGGGACGGCCTGAGTTTGGCTTGCGGGAGCGTAGCTAGAGGCTCGTCCGACAAATTTAGTAGGTCGGCAAAGGTTGGCTTGGAAGTGTTTAGGTAAAGAATGCCAGTGAGAACCTCACCTTTGGTTTCCGCCTCTTCCAAGGTGGTTAGCGCGGCCAGCCGGTTGCTCGGATCGAAATCGCGGTGGAGCTTGCGGATGCGCAGATGGGAGCCATCATGCAGGCGGACGTCGGTCACATCTCCTTCAGGAATTTCCACGGCGATATCTTCGAAGAAGGGCACGAAATCCAGTTCGTGCAATGCCATTTCGTGGTCCTTCATGTAACCATAACTCTTGGTTGAACCATCGTGGTCGTTGAATGTCACGCAGGGAGAGATTACGTCTATTACGGCTAATCCTTTGTGACCGATAGCGGCTTTCAGAATTGTCTGAAGCTGCCTCTTGTCGCCGCTGAAGGATCGCGCGACGAAGGTCGCCCCCCACTTAAGGGCAAGCGCGCAACAATCGAACGGGGGAAGTTCATTAGGCGCGCCGCCCTTCGCGGTGGAACCGACGTCAGCGGTCGCCGAGAATTGCCCTTTCGTCAAACCGTATACGCCGTTGTTCTCAATGATGTAAATCAACGGCACATTCCTCCGCACCATGTGCATGAATTGGCCGAGACCGATCGAGGCTGTGTCGCCATCGCCGGTAACGCCAAGACCAAGCATAGAGTTATTGGCGAGCAGCGCGCCGGTAGCGATAGAGGGCATGCGACCGTGTACGCTGTTGAATCCGTGCGAGAGACCCAGAAAATACGCCGGCGATTTGGAAGAGCAGCCGATGCCGCTGAACTTGGCGACGCTGGTGGGTTCGATGCCCAGTTCGTAGAAGCATTCCACCACGCGCTCGGAGATGGCGTTGTGTCCGCAGCCCGCGCAGAGCGTGGTCTTTCCGCCCTTATAGTTGATCACTTCCAGACCAAGGCGATTGGTCTTCTTGGGTAATGGGGTAGTTGCGGTGCTCATTTGCCCTCCTGGGCCAATACTTCATCGGTAAGCGTGCGCGCGTCCAACGGCAAACCACCGTAATAGCGCACGCTGCGCAGTTTCGAGATCAGTTCCGGGTCAAGTTCGAGGCGCATCAGAGCCAACCACTGCGCGTCGCGGTTTTGATCGACCACATATACACGCTCGTGGCGGCGGATGAAATCGATCAGCTCGGCGGTAAATGGATAGGCCCGCAGGCGCAGGTAGCTGCTTGCGATGTCATGCTCGTCCCGAAGTTGTTCGATACTTTCGCGCACCGCGTAATCCGACGTCCCCGAAGCGACATAGCCGATCTTGGCTTTGGGGTTCGCCGTGACCACCGGCGGCGGCACGAACTGGCGCATGGTTTCGAACTTGCGCGCCAGGCGGTCCATGTTGTTCACGTAGTCGTCTTCGCGTTCCGTATATAGGGCTTTGGAGTTGTGGCCGCTGCCGCGTGTGAAGTAGGCAGCTTTGGGATGTTTTGTACCGGGGAGCGTGCGATAGGGAATTCCATCGCCATCCACGTCCTCATAGCGGCCGAAGCCGCCCAGGCGATTGAGATCCTCGACGCTCAGCACCTTTCCACGATCGATGGGCTTTTCCGGATAGGGGAACGGATCGGCCATCCAGCTATTCATGCCGAGGTCCAGATCGGTCATGACGAAGACCGGAGTCTGAAATTTTTCGGCGAACTCGAACGCGTCGATGGTAAGCGAGAAGCACTCTTCGGGCGAGGCCGGGAAGATCATCGGGTGGCGGGTATCGCCATGCGAGAGGAGCGCATTCGAAAGAATATCGCCTTGCATGGTACGCGTCGGCAGTCCGGTGGAGGGCCCCACGCGCTCCACGTCGAAAACTACAGTTGGGATCTCCGCGTAATACCCCAAGCCGATAAATTCGCTCATGAGCGAGATGCCGGGGCCGGCTGTGGAGGTCATGGACCGCGCGCCCGCCCATCCGGCGCCAAGAGCCATTCCAATCGAGGCGAGTTCGTCTTCGGCCTGGACTACGGCATAGGTTGCTTTCCCGGTTTCGGGATCGTGGCGATACTTCTTCAGATAAACCTGTAGCGATTCCACCAGCGAGGACGAGGGCGTAATCGGATACCAAGTCACTACGGTGACGCCGGCGAACATGGCGCCCAATGCGCACGCGGCGTTGCCGTCGATGATGATCTTTCCGGCGGTCGAGTTCATCCGTGAGACGCGGAACGGGTCGGTCTTGGTAAAGGTCTTGGCGGCGAAATCGTAGCCGGCTTGCGCGGCCCCCCAATTGAGATCGGCGGCCTTGGCCTTGCGCTTGCCGAACTGGCGTACCAGCGCTTTGCGCATCTCGTCCATTTCGATGGAGAGGAGCCACGCCGCTACGCCGTCGTAGATCATGTTGCGCACCAACTTGCGCAGCTTGGCCTCGGGACACACGGGGCCCACGAGTTTATCGAACGGAACCGGATAAAAATGGAGGTCGCTGCGGAGATCGTTGAGCTTAAGCGGCTCATCGTAGATCACGGCCGCGCCGGAGGGAAGCTTCATCACGTCTTCGCGCGCAGTCTCCGGGTTCATGGCGATCAGGAAATCGATCTCCTTGCGCCGCGCCACATGGCCGGTCTTGGATGCGCGAATGGTAAACCAGGTCGGCAGGCCGGCGATATTCGACGGGAACATATTCTTCCCCGACACCGGAATGCCCATCTGAAAGATGGAGCGCATCAGGACATTATTGGCCGTCTGGCTGCCAGATCCATTGACGGTGGCGACTTGTATGCTGAAATCGTTGACGATCGGTCCGGGACGCTGGCCAACCTCGGCGTCGGCGGGGGACACTTCAAGCGTAGACATCGATGCGGGTTCCTCGTAAGTTCACTTTCCTTTGATTATAGGGGAAGCGGACGGGATTCAGGCTGCGGTTCCGGTGAGGGGGCTGTCGTAAGGTTGGAATATGGAAGAGATCGCGATCTCCAAATTCAAGGCCACTTACCTCGGAGTCTTGGAAAACGTCCGCCGTACGGGGAAACCCGTGTGCATCACCCGTTTCGGAAAGCCCGTGGCGGAAATCGTTCCCCCCGCTGCGTCGCTTTCGAGAAAGTCGTGGCTTGGATGCATGCTGGCCTCGACGGAGATCTGCGGGGATATTGTTGGGCCTATCGGTGCATTCGACGGGTGGACCGGAGAAGATCGATGAAGCTGCTGCTCGACGCGCACCGGGCGGCGGCGCGTTGCTTAGAAGTTGGACTATGGTTATTGACCATGGTACAGGTTGGATATGCAAGAGATCGCGATTTCCAAATTCAAGGCAACTTGCCTCGGAGTCTTGGAAAACGTCCGCCGTACGGGGAAACCTGTACGCATTACCCGCTTCGGAAAGCCTGTGGCGGAAATCGTTCCGCCCGCTGCGCCGCTTTCGAGACAGTAATTGTTCGGCTGTATGCGAGACCAGATTGAGATTTGCGGGGACATCGTCGGTCCCGTGGGCGCGTTGGACGGCTGGACTTACGAAGATCGATGAAGCTTTTGCTGGACACGCATATCTGGATCTGGTTGATCAGCCAGCCACAAAAGCTAAGCCGCGCTGTGAGCCGCGAAATCAAAAATCCCAAGAATGAGTTCTATCTGTCGCCGGTTTCGATTTGGGAGGCCGGTCAAATGGCCCGCCGTGGACGACTCAAGATTAAGCCGAGTTTTACCGCTTGCGTTGAGTACGCGCTAGCGCGGCCCTAGTTTCAGGAGGCACCGCTCAACTTCGCGGTGGCGGTCGAGGCTGCTGGTTTGGAACTCCCTCAGAGCGATCCTGGCGATGTATTCCTGGCGGCGACGGCCTCTCATTTTGGCATGACGCTGGTTACCGCGGACGAGCAGTTACTCGCGTGCGGCGGGTTGAAGACAATGCCGAACGCGTAGCGGCATTTCGTTCTCGCTCCGCTACTCCCCCGCCTCCCGGGCATAAATCATAAACGATGCCACCGGCAGGCCTTCGCCCCGATGAAACGAGCGCGCCCGATCTAATATCGCTCGGTCCGATTTCGTCATCCGCTCTCGCTCCCGCAGGAACTCCAACCACGATTCCACGACGAAGGTTTCCACCATGCGCTCCGGCGCGCCCGTGTCGCGGTAGACGCCCCAGCGGATCGCCCCATCGCGCATGCGCACCGCGCGCAACTGATGGATCGCCTGCGTGAATTGCGCATAATCCGATTCGCCGATCCGGTATTCGACGCTCACCAACACCGGTCCATCCTCATGGCTCGGTTCGATCGCAACCTGTGGGCCCGGACGGTTAAGCTGATAGGGGCTGAGATCGGGCGGCGTTCCGCGCAGCAGATGGAAACGTAGCGCGAAGGGCAGCGTCAGCAGCATGCCCACCGATGCCGCCAGCAGCGATTTCGTCGTCGAAACGTGCTCTGCGATGAATCCCCAGAGCGAACTGCCGAACGCCATCCCGGCCCAGAACACCGTCTGATAAGCCCCCAGCGCGCGAGCCTGCACCCAGCCGGGAACGGAAAGTTGCACGGTGACATTAAATGTTGAGGTGGTGCTGGTCCAGGCGAACCCCGCGGCGAGCAGAAAAAAGACCAATACCGGTGTGGACTTGGACAGCCCGAGCGCCGCGAGCGAACAAACAAAGACCATGGTCGCCGTGGCGGTGAGCGCATCCGCCGATACCATCCGCCGCACCTTGGGCAGGAGGCTCGCACCTAAGACGGCGCCCGCCCCGAGGCATCCGTTCAAGAGACCGTAGCCCATCGCGCCTTTATGCAAATCCTGGCTTGCGACCACGGCCAGCAAAGCCCAGATGGCGCTGGCGAATGTCGTAAAAAGAAACGCGCGCAGAAAGACAGCCTGCAGCGGCGGCGAATGGCGCAGGTAGCGCGCGCCCGACCGCATCGAGCCGAAAATGCGCTCCGATGGCAGCGCGCTCTTGAACGGCGGCGTCCGCTGCCAGGCCACAAGCACCAGGATCACGGCCACGAACGAAGCGGCGTTCACCGAGAAAACGACTCCCGCGCCGCGCGCCGCGGTGGCGAATGCGGCGACGGCGAGCCCACCCAGCGCCGGTCCGGCCGCGCGCGCCAGGTTGAAGCCCGCGCTGTTGATCGCAATCGCGTCCGGCAGTTCGTTGCGTGGGACCAACTCCGGCACGATCGCCTGCCACGCGGGATTATTCAACGCCGAGCCGATATTCAGCAGAAAAGTCAGCGCAAGCAGCGTTCCCGGCGACACTACGCCCGCTAGCGTCAGCGCGCTCAGAATCGCCACGCTTGCCAACATCCACGATTGCCAGAAGATCAGCAGACGGCGCCTATCGAAGATATCGGCCGCCGCGCCGGCCGGGTACGCCAATCCAACCGCAGGCAGGCTCGCCGCTGTTTGCATCAGCGCGATCAGCAACGGCGACGTCGTAAGCGCCGTCATCAGCCACGCGCCCGCCGTATCCTGCATCCAGCCGCCGACGTTCGATATCAGCGCCGCCAACCACAGGTTGCGAAAGAGCGGCCGGCGGAGCGGGAACGATTCGGGATGTGCTTCGGATCTCAAGAGGCGGCTGCCCGCCGGCGATTGTGTTCCTCGCGCGTGCGCAAGCCGTTGGGGCCTATCGCGCGGTCAATAGCGAGGACGCCATCCAGGTGATCGATCTCGTGCTGCAAGAGCTCGGAGAATGCGTCCGAGGCCTCCAATGTCTGTAGGGCGCCGGTTTCGTCCTCGTAGCGGATGTGCACCGTTCGATGCCGTTCGAGCCATACCAGCAGATCGGGGAAGGAGAAGCAATCGTCCCACAGCGCGAACTTGTCGTCGCTTTGGAATTCGTAAACCGGATTGCGCAGCGCATAGGCGCGTCCGCCGATTTCGATGTAGATCAGCCGCTTCAACTCGCCGATCTGCACCGCGCTGATGCCGCGGCCGAAGCCGTGCGTGCGCTGGAATTCGTGCAGCGTGTCGCGCAGATCGACGAAAACAGCGGACGCCTCGATGGACGATGAGGGGGCGGAAATCTCTCGCAGAGTGGGATCTCCGAGTTGCAGAATGCGGCGCGCTGGCATGCTAAACATGATGGTAAGGTAAGCCGATGCCCTCCCGCAAAGACCCCGTGCGTGAAATTTCGCACGTGGTTGTGTATGCGGTGTTTTACGTCGCGCCCCTGTTCCTGGGCTTCGGCTTTCTCATGCAGGCGCTGGCGGGGAATTTTGCGGGAATGACGTTGGCGAATCTCGCGGCCGCGCTTTTTGCCAACTGGCTGGCGTTGAAGATTTACAGGGAAATGGGGGTGGCGGCGGTAGGGCTTTGGTGGAACCGCGCCTCGGCGGACAACTTCGCGCTCGGTTTGCTGGGCGGCATGGGCGCGGCGTGCGCCACGCTTGTGCCCGCGCTGCTTGTGGGCGCGGCGCATTTCACCCATGCGCAGGGCGATCGACCAACTATTGGCGCGGCGATTTTTCTGGGAGTCTTCTTGCTGGTGGGGTCGGCTTCCGAGGAGATCCTCTTTAGGGGATTCGGTTTTCAAACGCTTCTGGGAGCTTTTGGCGCAGCGCCGAGCGTGGCCATATGTGCGATTTTATTCGGCCTGCTGCATCTGGGAAATCCCGGAGCCAATTGGCTGGGGATCGCAAACACCATAGGATTTGGGGCGGTCTTCGGATATGCATTCTTGCGCAGCCGCGATCTCTGGCTCCCCATTGGCCTGCATTTCGCCTGGAACTTTACGCTGCCGCTTTTTGGAGAGAAGGTCAGCGGGCTTACAATGAATGTGACGGGTTACGAGATGTCGTGGACCGCCGGCGCGTTGTGGAGTGGTGGCGCCTACGGACCGGAGGCCAGCCCACTGGCCACTGCGGTGTTGGTTCTGCTGTTCCTTTACGTTCGAAAAGCGCCGGCCCGGCGGCAATCCTCGCCGCTGACTGACCCGCCTGTGGAGAACGCAGTATGCGAACCGCCGTTGCCTTTGCCGTCTTGATGGTTGCTATCCCGCCCTTTCTGCCCCGTCTGCGCGCGGCCGACAAACTAACCTTTGAAGACCGCGTGGAGATCACCCGCGGGCTGATGGCCGAATACGGCAAGGCGAGGGTGCTGATTCCGCGATCCAAGAAAGACCTGGAAATCGAGTCTGACGGCAAATACGATAAGACGACGTGGTCCAACGCCGCTAAGGAAAGCGGCCCTGCCGCGCGTGTGGGCGACCTGATCCAGATCACCAAAGTGGAGATCGGCAGCGACCGCATTACCCTGCAGCTAAATGGCGGATTCAAAGGTGGCCAACATTGGTATCGCGGCGTTTCGATCGGCATGGGACCAACCACCAACCCAGCCCAGGTACCGGTCGGTAACGGCGATGCCAACGCCCCCGGCGGCACAACGATAGAAGTGTTGTTCCACAAGCCGCTTGAGCCGATCAAAGCGACCGAAGTGAAGAAGATGCTTTCCGCGGTGCTCGATTTCGACCAGCACTCCGCCACGGAACTCTTTGCCGATACGTTACCGCCGGAAACGAAGAAGGCCATCGCCGACAAACGCGTAATCGAGGGCATGACGCACGACCAGGTAGTGCTGGCGATGGGCCGCCCCGCGCACAAATCCCGCGAAACCAAAGATGGACTCGATATGGAAGATTGGGTCTACGGCGCCGCGCCCGGCAAGATCACATTTGTCACCTTCACTGGCGACAAGGTGATCAAAGTGAAGGAAATGTATGCCGGACTGGGTACGGATGTGAAGGATCCGGCGATCATCCACTAACCTTTGCGGCGGCCGTTCGTCTATCGGGCTACAAGGAGCCCGTCCATGAACCTATCCGCTCTTCGTCTAGCCGGCGCTGCTGCCGTCGCCACCATTCTGACCATTGCACCCGCACAGGCGCAATCCAAACATCACAATCTGAGTGTGAATTTCGACGGCGAGGCGGCGTCCTGCGCCGATTTGCGCGTCAAAACCGACGGCGCGCTGGCGCAAGCTGTGGATAAATTCACTTTGCAGGGCGCTTCGGTGCAAATCGATGGAGGCTCGGGCGGGTCGATCCACGTGACGGCCGCGGACCGCGCGGACTATGCCGTGGAGGCTTGCCGCTTCGCGGTGGCCGACGACCAGGCAACCGCGCAGCAGGCTGTGGCGGGAACCACGGCCCGTTCGGCCTGAAGCTCCTGGGCGAAGGAGAAGCTCGCGTTGAGCAGGATCACCGCGGCGATCGCGATGGCCAGCCGGGGCGTGCCGCTGGCCCACGCCAGCACCGCGGCCGCGGCCAGCAGCAGCGCCAGCGGATGGGTGAACTGCCGGGCCAGTTCGCCGGGCCAGCGCCGCCCGCCCCGGCGGACCAGCTCGTTCGGACCCGACACCTCCAGCCGCCGCGCCGCCTCCCGGGCCGATAGGCCAGCGGCCGAGGTGCGCAGATCCCGGAACAGATTCTCCAGCGGTTCCAGCGGATCGGCCAGAGCCTGGTCCCGGGCAGCCTCCGGGACCCCTGGTCCGGATGCCCGCGGGCCCCAGCCGTTGCCCGCCGCACGGCGTGGCCGTACATCATGCACGTTCATTTCACGCGAGCCTTTCCGCGTTGTCCGAGGTAGCCGTCTCCCGGTTGAGCCGGTAGACGGCCTGGCGACCGGCCGGGAGGCATCGGTACGACTAGAAGTAGGGGCCCGGAGCGGCTGGGGTGGGCGGGAGCGGGTGGACGAGGCGATCTCGCACGGCCACCACGCCCTGCACACGGCGGACCTGGCGGAGAACCTCGTGGCCGACCGAAATCGTCTCGGGGGTCCCTTCCAGGGTCACGATGCCGTCCTGGACCCGGACCGAGTACCAGCTCTGCTCCGAGAGCCGAGGGATCACCTGGCCGGTGATCGCCAGGCGAATCTCCTCGTCCGGGCGGTCGAACACAGCCAGCACGTCGGTACGGCTGACGATCCCGGCGAGCCGGCCGGCCGCGTCGACCACGGGCAGCCGCTTGAGCCCGCGGTTGTACATCAGCCGTGCAGCGCGTTCGACCGTGTTTTCTGGACCGACGGTCACCGGCGGGCTCGTCATCAGGTCACCCGCCGTGACCGCGGCGGCCTTGCGGAATCCCTTGCGATGCACGATGCAGGTGAGCAGTCCCGCCATGCCGTAGCGCTTGCCGTCCAGTGCCTCCTTGGCCAGCAGGTCGGCTTCCGAGACCACGCCGATGACCGTCCCGTCGTCGTCGAGCACGGGAAATGCGCCGACCCGGTACGCCCGCAGCCTGGCGGTGATCTCCTTGAACGAGGCGGTCTTCCGCACCGACATCGGATGACGGGACATGACGTCCCTGACGACGGCTTTCATCATGACTCAACTCCGCCTTAGTCGTTTCTCCAGCTACCAGCCTCGTTCCGGCCGTTGGTTGCGGGCAGGGTCGTTGGTCGGGCCCGGGCAGGATAAAGGTCAGGTCCGCGTGAACTGGACCACCCGATCGGTCGGGAGGCACGGCGAAAGGGCCGAAAGTCCCCATTGCCCAGGCCGATCGCCTGGTGCATTACTCGGGCGAGCGCTAGAGCCTGGACCGGTATGAGCATCGATAGTGGAGGTCACCCATGAAGTATCGACCCTCTTTGGATCAGACCGGTATCAGCGCGGGCAAGAAGGCCCGGCTGCACCGGATTCTCTACCGGCACGGGCTGGGGAACGGCACTGCGATTTTCCTGCCCTACGACCAGGGGCTGGAGCACGGCCCGCGGGACTTCCTGGCGACCCCGGTCGGGCGACCCCAAGCGCATCATCAAGCTCGCGCTGGAGGGCGGCTTCAACGGCATCGCCATCCAGATCGGCCTGGCCAGAAGTTCTACTGGGAGTACGCCGGCGAGGTCCCGCTGGTGCTCAAGCTCAACGGCAAGACCGACATCCCTGCGCCCCCCGACCCGCTCTCGCCGGTGAACGCCTCCGTCGAAGAGGCTGTCCGCCTCGGCGCGGACGCGTGGCTACACCCTGTACGTCGGCTCCGGGGCCCAGGAGCGGGATTTCGCGCAGTACCTCCGGGTGCGCGAGGACGCTGAGCGGTTCGGATGCCGCTGATCGTGTGGTCCTACCCGCGCGGCGCCGCGATCGACGCCAAGGGCGGCCGGGACTCCTTCTACGCGGTCGACTACGCCGCCCGGACGGCGAGCGAACTGGGCGCCGACGTGGTCAAGGTGAACTTCCCGCAGCCTGCGAAGCAGTCGGGCGTACCCGAGCCCTACCGCCGGACTTCTCCCGCAGCAGGCCATCGACGCCGTGGTCCGGTCGGCCAACCGGACGCTGCTGCTGGTCTCCGGCGGGGAGCACGCCGGCGACGAGGCCATGCTCGAGAAGGCGCGCCAGTCGATGGAAGCCGGCGCCACCGGCCTGATCTTCGGCCGCAACGTCTTCCAGCGCGGCCACTACGACTCGCTGCGGCTCGTCGCCCAGCTCAAGGAGATCCTCGCCAAGTATCCATCCTGAGCCCTCGCCGCCTATCGCCAAGGCTACCAGGCGGCCGGTACGCGCAACACGGGGACCTTGGTCCCTAGGCGCGGGCCGGAGTCCGCCATGAAATGAGATCCGTCGCACCCATGAAAGGTTCTCAGCTGCCATGTCCGTCGCCGACCAGATACAGGAGCATCAGGAACGCGTGCCTGGCGCCCCTGATCAGCTTGCGGATGCTGGCCCAGGGCGAGGCGGGAGCGCCCCTCCCGCGCTGGGTCGTAGTCGAGGTCGCCCAGGCGACCAGCACGGTGCTCGCCGAGGCCGAGGCCGCCCGCCGCGCCGAGCTCGCTGCCGCCGGTTCGGCAGCGACCATCCGGGGGATGGGACATTCCTCCGGGTGAGGCTGGACCGGCTGGCGGCCGCGGCCGACGACGCGATCGCCGCGGCACGGGCGGGGGACTCTGGCGAGATGCGCCGGCATCTGCGCAGGTTCGACGCGCTGACCTCGGCCATCTGGGCGGTGCAGGACGCCGTTTACGGATCGCGCGGGTCAGCGCCGCACCATAAGCGGCGGACTGGCGTCCGCATCGCCCGACGGTCCTGGTTGCGGGGCCCTTCCGCCAGGCTGTTCGTCCGCCCGGCGGAGGAAGTGCGGCTCTACCAAGCCCATGTCATCGGTGATGGCCTGAGGTAACGATTCGGGTTTCGCTAAGGAGCGCATGATGCGTCATCACGAGGTACGAGAGGTCATGACGGCCGATCCGGTGACGGTCACCCCGGCCACACCGCTCAAGCGCGTGGCTGACCTCCTGATCAATCAGAAGGTCAGCGCGGTGCCGGTGCTCAGCCTGCAGGGCAAGATCCTCGGCCTCGTCGCCGAGACCGACCTGCTCAAGGAAGGAAGAGCTCCAGCTGTACCGGACTAGGCATGGGATTCACCGAACCACCCGGCGGCGGGACCTGGCCACGGCCGAGACCGCCGGGAAGATCATGGAGCACGGCCCCGGTGACGGTCCGGCCCGACGCGACCGTGGCCGAGCGGTCCCGGCCCATGGCCTGCACGACGTCACCTGCCTGCTGGTGACCGACGAGACCGGGAAACTGGTCGGCGTCGTCGGCCCGCGGAACCTGCTACGGAGCTTCCTCCGGCCCGATGACGAGATCCAGCCGAAGATCGTCAAGGACGTCCTGGTTGGTTACCTCGGTACCAACCGGGCCCTGGTGCAGGTCGAGGTGACCGACGGGGTGATGCGGCTGGCCGGCGAGCTCGAGCGCGAGGCCGAGCGCACCACGGGTACTGAGGTCTCCGGTCACTCGCTGACGGGACCATCGGCCCTGCCGGCGGCGGTAGCGGCGCGGTGGCATGGGAAGCGACGGGAAGGACCCCGTAACGAAAGGCGCAGAGTGCAAACTGGGCCGACGGCACGGCCTTCCGGCCGCACGGCGGCCCGCACACCGCGCAATCGGGATCCGCGAGAGCCGGATGGGCTTCTTCCCGCCGCAGCTATCGGAACCAGCAGAGAAAGGCAGACCAGATGAGCAACTTGCTACACAGGGACCCCAGGACCATCTTCCCGGACCTGGTGGACTGGTTCGAGGAGCCCTTCCTCACGCTACGTCCCTACCTGGCTCAGCCGATCAGGGTCGAAGAGTACGTCGAGGGCGACCACTACGTGATCCGGGCGGAACTGGCCGGGATCGACCCGGAGAAGGACGTCGAGGTCACGGTCGGATCCGGGTACCTGACCATCCGCGCCGAGCGGTCCGACAAGACCGAGGGCAAGCATCGGTCGGAGTTCCGGTACGGCTCGTTCAGCCGCACCATGGCGCTGCCGGCCAACGCGGACGAGGACGCGGTCTCGGCCAGCTACCGTGACGGCATCCTCACCATCTCCGTCGGGCTGAAGACCGAGCAGAAGGCCTCGGCCAAGAAGATCGAGGTCGCCACCGGCAAGTAGGGTCCTGGCGCCGACCTTGGCCGCGCTCTCCGGGCGCGGCCAAGGCCGCGCTTCGGCATGCCGCGCTCGACAGAACTATCCGGACGACGAGATGCGGCTGACATGACACACAAGAACGACCGGGTCCTATCGGTCAAAGAGCTGGCCCGGGTCGAAGGCGAGGGCGCCCTGTACATGCGGGCCAGCGGAGACCGGGTCGAAGAGGCCCGGCTGGACATCTACGAGCCGCCCCGCTTCTTCGAGGCGTTCCTGCGCGGCCGCGGCCTACACCGAGCCGCCGGACATCACCGCCCGGATCTGCGGCATCTGCCCGGTCGCCTACCAGATGAGCGCGTGCCAGCGCGATCGAGGACGCCTGCGGCGTCACCGTCGCGGAGCCGATCGCGCGACCTGCGCCGGCTGCTGTACTGCGGGGAGTGGATCGAGAGCCACGCGCTGCACATCTACCTGCTGCACGCGCCCGACTTCCTCGGCTACCGCGAGCGGGATCGAGATGGCCGCGCGACCACCGCGACGTCGTGGAGCGCGGCCTGGCGCTGAAGAAGGCCGGCAACGCCATCATGGAGGTGGTGGGCGGGCGGGCGATCCACCCGGTCAACGTGCGGCTCGGCGGCTTCTACCGGGCCCCGGCCCGGGCCGAGCTGCGCCGCGCTCGCCGAGCCGCTGCGGCGCGCGCTCGACGACGCGCTGGACACCGTGCGCTGGGTGGCCGGGTTCGACTTCCCCGACCACGCGTGCGACGCACGACCTGCTCGCGCTGCGGCCACCCGGGCACGTACCCGATCGAGCGGGCACGCGTGCGCCACCCGGTCGGGCCTCGGCGTTCCGCGCCGGCCGGGTTCGACGAGCACGTCATCGAGGAGCAGGTGCCGCACTCCACCGCGCTGCACGCCCGCCTGGCCGACGGCGGCCGCTACCTGACCGGCCCGCTGGCCCGGTACTCGCTGAGCTCGCGCTGGCTGTCGCCGCTCGCGCGGCGAGGCCGCCGCGCGACGCCGGGCTCGGCGCCGACCTGCGACAACCCGTTCCGCAGCATCATCGTGCGGGCCGTGGAGATGGTGTACGCGCTCGAGGAGGCGCTGCGGCTCATCGACGCCTACGAGCCGCCCGGCCCGCCCGCCGTCGAGGTGCCGCCCGCGGGCCGGCGTCGGCTACGGCGTGACCGAGGCGCCGCGGGGCATCCTGTACCACCGGTACGAGATCGACGCGGACGGCCTGATCGCCGACGGCCCGGATCGTGCCGCCGACCTCGCAGAACCAGGCGGCCATCGAGGCCGACCTGCGCGCTTCGTCGCAGGCGCACCTCGACCTGGACGACGCCGAGCTGACCCGCCGGTGCGAGCAGGCCATCCGCAACTACGACCCGTGCATCTCGTGCTCGGCCCATTTCCTCGACCTGACCGTAGAAAGATCTTTATGACGAACGGAGGATGATCCTCGTGGTCCCGCCCCGCCCCGCCCCGCTGGGTAGCCCTGACCGGCCCAGCCCTGACGGACAGGGTGCCTGCCGTGGTGATCGGCGTCGGTAACGAGTTCCGCCGTGACGACGGCGCCGGGCCCGCGGTCATCGCCCGGCTGCAAGACCTGGCGCCGCCCGGCGTGCGAACTGGTGGTCACCGACGGCGAGCCCACCCGGCTGGTCGAGGCCTGGACCGGCGCGGCGCTGGCCGTCGTGGTCGACGCACCAACATCGCGGCAGGCTTGCGCGATACGCACGAGGTGACTCTCGTCTCGGTGGCCAACGCAACGGCGGAACTTGTCGCCGAGGCCGACCTCCTGGTGGTCGGCGCGCCGACCCACATGCACGGACTGCCGACTGCTTCGTCCCGGCGGGCCGCCAGGAAGGCGGCCGCCAAGCCGGAAGCGGGCTGACGCTGGACCCCGGATGCCGGCGGCCCGGCGCTGCGGGACTGGCTCGGCCGGCCTGGCCGGCCGGGCACAGCCTGGCCGCCGCCTTCGATACCCGGCTGGCCGGCGCCGCCGCGTTGACCGGCCGGCCAGCCGCGACATCAGCAGGCTGCTCCAACGGCACGGTTACCGCCTCGTCACGCCGCCGGAGAGCTTCCTGGTCACCAAGCTGAACACCCTGGCCGACGGGGAATCCTCACGGGCCCGCCGATGGGGTGCGGCGCTCGCGGCAGCGGCCGCCCGGCCGCCCTGCCGCGCAGAGGCGAGGGGATGAGCGCAATGAGAAAGAGCACTTCTATCGCGACCGGGACCGTCCTGGCCGCCAGCGGCGGAGTGATCGCGTACCAGCTGTTCTTCCGGCGCTGGTGCCTCACCTGGGGCGTGTGGCCCGGCGAGGTATCGAGTGAAGCTGCCGGGCGACGAACTGCTGACCGAGCCGGGCCTCGTCTCCACCCGCGCCGTCGGGTTGACGCCCCGGCCGGTGCGATCTGGCCGTGGCTGTCCAGATGGGCCCGGGCGAGGCGGAGCGCTACACCTACGACTGGATCGAGAACCTTTCGGCCTGGGATGCACAGCGCGGACGAGATCCTCCCGCAGTTCCAGGACCTCAAGGTGGGAGACGCCCAGCGCTCGGAGCACGGACCCGTACTGCGGGTGGCGGTGCTCGAACCCGAACGATCCCTGGTGCTCCGGTCCGACGACGGTAACTGGGTGTGGGCCTTCTCGCTGAGTCCCCGACGGACGCGGCACCAGGCTGATCAGCCGGAACCGGATCGCACGCCGGGCGCGCCGCCGCCCGGCCGCCTGTTCAACCGCTGGTCATGGAACCCGGCAGCCTGATCATGGAGCGCAAGATGCTGCTGGGCATCAAGCAGCGCGCCGAGGACCTCGCCCGCCAGGCCGAAACTCAGCCTCTATAGCCAAGGAGGGGTCACGATGTCACACGTAATCCACGACTTGCCCACCGACCATAGCCCGGATGCTCCGGCCAACGGCGACCAGCTGGCCCGCCAGCAGGCGATCAGGCAGATCAAGCCTCCAGGCTGCTGCTTCTGGATCACCGCGACCTGGTCCGCCATCGCCATGGTGATCCTGGTGGTCATCTGGGCCACCACCGAGTACCACAACGCGGGCGGCTGGCCGGTCCACGGGTTGACTTGTTCCTGGGCCGGAACCGGGTGGTGTGCATGGCGCGCATGTTCGCGGGCGCGATGGCCGGGAACCTCGACCACTACGGCATTCCGGAGCTGAAAGCCGCGCTCGGCGGCTGGCGGGCCAGCCTCAGGTCGATGCCACCCGGATCGGTGCCATTGGCTTCTGCCTGGGCGGGTCCATCGTCCTGACCTGGGCTTGCACCGATACCCGGCTCGCTGCGATCGCCCCGTTCTACGGGGCCGCACCAAGGCCGCGAGCGGCGATCCGTCGGCTGTGCCCGGTCGTCGGGTCATGGCCGGGCAGGGATTTCACCACCAAAGCCGCCGGGGTGCTGGAAACGGAACTGACGGCCGCGGGCGTCCCGCACGACCTGAAGGTCTACCCCGGAGCCAAGCACTCCTTTTTCAACGACCGGTGGCGCACCTACGAGCCCGTCGCGGCCGCCGACGCCTGGCAGCGGGTCCTGGCCTTCTTCGCCGAGCGCATCCGGGACCGCCCGCTGAAGCCGGGCTAGAGCGCGTCCAGTAGAAGTGTTCTCCCTGACATCACTGTGAGCTGGTGCCACACCAGCCCCGCCGCCGAGCGACAATCGAACAGATATCTGGGAGTATTTCAGCGTCCGGGAGCGCGGCGGGGGGTCTATGGTGCACAAACGGCTCCCGCAAGCCTGAATCCTCCCCGCGTAATAGCCCGCGCTGGTACAACAGTGACCTGGCCGCATGGCTGGGCCGCATGGCTGGGCCGCATCGCCCAGCGAGTCGTGACTGCGGAAGAACTCGCTGAGTACGACTAGCAGCCCGGCCGGGATCATCACCCATGTCACCAGGCGCAGGATCCCGTTGATGCCCTGCTGCAGCTCAGACCGGATCAGGCTGAACCGGCGGGCCTGCGCCTGCAGCCGCGCCGCGTAAGCCTCCCCGCCGACCCCGGTAGCCCGTACCCGGCCGGTCCCGGCCACCACGAAACTGCCGGACAGCACCTGCTCGCCCGGCTGTTTGGCCACCGGCTCGGCCTCGCCGGTCAGCAGCGCCTCGTCGGCTTCCAGCCCGTCGGTCTGCAGCACCAGGCCGTCGACCGGAGCCTGATCGCCCGGCCGCAGCCCCAGGACGTCGTCCCGGACCACCTGCTCCACGGGTATCTCGGCGGCCGCCCCGTCGCGGATGACCCGTGCCCGGGCCGCGGTCAGGATCGCCAGCCGGCCCAGCTCGCGTTTGGCCCGCAGTTCCTGGATCACGCCGAACCCGGTGTTCACCACCAGGACGGCCCCGAACAGTGCGTCCTGCACCGGCCCGACCACCAGCACCACCACGAACATGGCACCCAGGATCGCGTTGAACCGGGTGAACACGTTGGCCCGCAAGATCTGCCCCGCCGTCCGGCCCGGCATCGGCGGCGCCGTGTTGACCAGGCCGGCCTGCACCCGGGCACGGACCTCCGCCTGGTCCAGGCCGGTCACGGTGGTCGGCTGCTCCAGCATCATGGCGGCGTCACGCCGGTACCTGCCGCGCGGATCCTGTGGCCAGGCGGACGGGTGCGACGACGAGCACGGCCCCGGTCAGGTCGGCCAGGAGCCCGGCGGCCAGCAGCTCAGCCGCGAGCCAGGGCAGTACGGGAGAGGTGACGCCGATATCGGCGCGGATCGTGACTCCCGGTGAGCCGTCGGCATTCATCATCACCACCACCGTCCAGCCGCCGCTGCGCGCCGCCCAGCGCAATGTCTGAGGTCCTGCCCCACGTACCTGCGCCGCCCAGCCGAGCGCGGCGGAGGGAGACGCCGGAACCAGGCTCCCCCGATGCTGGGTGACGCCGTGATCGCCGAGTGCGGTCACGCTCGTATAGCTGACCCCGGACAGATACCGTGAGACGGCGCCGGCTGGCGCGATAGCCGCAAAGACAGGCGTTCCGGGACGCGTGGCGGTCACCCGGATCCGGACCTCCCCGGCGAACGACCCGAGCCATCCCCACCAGCCGTGCAGATTCACCGGATCGCTGGCCAGGGCATATCCGCCGGTGGAGTACGTGGCGGTGCCCGTGGTCAGGTAGCCGCCCTGCTGCTCCTGGTTGCCCAGGTCAGGACCCCGGCCCCGGCCAGCAGGACGGCAGAGAGCAGGATCAGGACCGACCCTGCGGCCAGCGATGCGAGACGACCCGCGGTCCAGCCTTTCCTGGCCGGAGCCGACCCGCCCGGTCCGCCGACGCCAGCGCCGGCTCTCCGGGAAACTTCAGCAGCCATGGCGTCCCTCCTAACGCGAGGTTAGGCAGATGCCGCCAGCGGAGGTAGGTACTTAAGTCACTGCTGGCCGGGCCTTGGCCACTCCGGCGGACGGCGATCAGTCCGCGTCCCGGAGAACTGGTGAGGCACGACTGCCCGCGAGGCGGATGCCCGCGCCGGAGTCGCCACGGTCAGCTCTTGCCCTCACCCCGGGGCGTCCGGCCGCGCCGATGGCGGGAGCCAGGGTCAGCCACAGGCCGATGGTCACCACCATCGCGGTGAGATAACCGAAAGGCCGGATCCCGACGTCAGCGCCGACGATGCCGGCGAAGAGCATCAAGAGCCAGGCACTGACGAAGAACATCGGACCGGCCGCGATGAGCCTGAAGAACGCATCCATGATCAATCACCTCACCTTCACGTTCACCGCGTGACGCTGCGGCGGCCAAGTGCCGATCGTCCTGTTGAATCCGGGACCGAAGGCTGGCTACCGGTACCGGCAGCCTACTGGTGGATCAGCGACGGACTGTGACTTTGGTCCGCCGATATCTGACTTTTGCCTCTCCCTCACGCGGCGGCTGGCCATGTACTGAAAGCAGGACAAAAAGACGGGACTGGTTATGGGCGCGAAGCATTCCTGGGTGATGGACGAAAGGGCGAAAGGGAGCCGGGCGAAACAGGCACTGATTCCACCTGCTGCCATTAACGCCGCGTGATGAACCATCCGGCTGGCGGGGCCATCGGCTATGGCGCTGTAATTCGGGCTCCCGTCGGTGGCCCTCCCTGCCAGACGGTCTGGCAACATCCGCAGAGGGTGGACACAGAAGGGCATGAGCAATGCACTTCAATCTCAAGAAGGCGGCGGGAGTCTCAGTGATCCCGCTGCTCGGAGGTGTCCTTGTGGCAGGCGCGGCAGCATCACCAGCCGGCGCCCAAGCGTGGCAGGACACAGCGCTGCAGGTCAATTCCCTGCATTCGACCTGTACCGTTCCCGGGCCAGCGACTATCGCCCCAGCGCCGACCCAGTTCAACAAGGCGGGCACGGTCACAGTATCGCGGGCCTCGGCCAGCGATACGCTGACCGTCGACTGGGCCATGTCGATAATCCCGCACGGTATGACAGTCAGCAACGCCGGCGGCACCGTAACGGTGGCAGGGCTGAAGGCTCAGCCAGCGAGCACCGTTCAGGGCACGCTGGTGGTCGACGACACGTCGGCGTCTGGATGCGCTGTGGCCTGGATTGTCGTCTTCGATCAGGGTGCGCCGCGGGCACCGGCCGGCCTGGTCACCGACTACCACTACTCCGACACGCCCGGCGCGATCACGCGCAGCTATCCGGTCGGGGCCGTGCAGTACGGTGAGACCAGCACCGTCATTCCGAACGCGGGGACCAGCCCGGTTCTGTCGCCGGCACCGGCCTACAGCTTCGCGTACAGCGGGCTGCCGGGCGGAATCATAAGCAACAGCGCCGGCCGGGCGACCATCGCCGGGTCGACCGCGGCGCCCGGTACCTACGGCAGTGTCGGGGTCACCGCGACCGACCAATACGGTGCGCGCACGCAGTCCGCGTTCCAGTTGGTGGTGAAGGCGCAGCCGGTCTACGCGCCGGGCAACTACGGCAACATGGTCAACCCATTCGGCAACGGGTTCGATGTCTACCAGCAGCACCAGTACCCGGGCGCGATCATCGCTGGCTGGACCGCGACCCAGGCCGACCCGGCGACCCACTTCATCCGCCTGCCCGGAACTGTCCCGGGAGCGTACAAGTTCGAGTACGCGCCAAACGGTGTGGCATCGGGTCTGTGCGTGTCGGATCCCGGCGGCGGCTGGGCGTCCGATCCGCTGCCTGACGGCCTGATCCTCGCGGTGTCCAACAACGGTCCGTGGCAGCAGTTCATCCCGCAGCCGCACGGCACGCTGAAGAACGTCGCCACCGGTCTGGTCGTCAGCCCGAACGGCACCGGGGCGCAACTGCGCGGCACCGCTGCCCCGACCCCGTGGGGCGGCTCCCACTACACCTGGACCGACTACGCCCACCTGCCGCGGTAGGAGGCACTGAAGGGTAAGGGACCGAACCAAGAGCGAAGGGACCCATCCGCACGGGCCCCTTCGCCTTATCTTGCCCCCGGAGCACCTAGGGCGGGAGTGAACGGAACGCAGCTCTTTGGAATCCTCACCCCTGCTGCCTGCTCGCCGCCACCACCGCGTTCGTCCAGCCAGCTAGCCCGCCAGCCCGGCTGAGCGCCCGCCGCCTGGTGACCTTGGTCCCGGTATCGGCGGGCGTTCGGCTCTCACCTCCCAGGTACGGCGCGGGTGACCTGGGGAGGAGGCCGCAACGGTGCGGCCAGGACGAACGGAGTACGCAATGAGCGTGACAACTGCGGCGGGGGCCAAGGTCTACCAGGCGCCCGGTGAAGCCGGCAGCCCGGTGTAGGTCAAGGCCCGCTACGAGAACTTCATCGGCGGGCGCTGGGTGGCGCCGGTGCACGGGAGTACATGAAGGATGTCACCCGGTAACGCAGGCAGTTCTCCGAGGTGGCGCGGTCGACCAAGGAGGACATCGAGCTGGCGCTCGACGCGGCGCACGCCGCCAAGGACGCCTGGGGCGAGACCTCGCTGACCGAACGCGCGCAGGTGCTCAACCGCATCGCCGACGCGATCGAGGCCAACCTGAGATGCTGGCAGTCGCTGAGAGCTGGGACAACGGAAAGCCGGTGCGGGAGACGCTCGCGGCCGACATGCCGCTCGCCGTCGACCACTTCCGGTACTTCGCCGGGGCGACACGCTCGCTCGAAGGGCCGAGCACGGAGATCGACAAGGACACGGTCGCGTATCACTTCCACGAGCCGCTCGGCGTGGTCGGGCAGATCATCCCGTTCAACTTCCCGCTGCTCATGGCCGCGTGGAAGATGGCTCCCGCACTGGCTGGCCGGAAACTGCACGGTGCTGAAGCCCGCGTCGTCCGACGCCCTGGTCGATTCTCAAGCTGGCCGAGCTGATCGAGGACATCGTGCCGCCGGGCGTGATCAACATCGTGACCGGGCCCTGGTGGCGAGATCGGCAAGGCGCTGGCCTCGAGCCCGCGCATCGCCAAGATCGGCGTTCACCGGTGAGACCGTCACCGGCCGGCTGATCATGCAGTACGCCGCGCAGAACCTCATTCCATCGACGGTCGAGCTCGGCGGCAAGTCGCCGAACATCTTCTTCGCTGACGTCATGGCCGCCGACGACGACTTCCTCGACAAGGCGATCGAGGGCTGGTGCTCTACGCCTTCAACAAGGGCGAGGTGTGCACCTGCCCGTCGCGCGCGCTGGTCCAGGAGTCGATCTACGACCGGTTCATGGAGCGCTGCCTCGCGCGGATCGCCGCGATCAAGCAGGGCAACCCGCTCGACGTGAGCACGATGGTGGGCGCGCAGAACTCCGCGCAGCAGCTCGAGAAGATCAAGTCCTACGTGAAGATCGGCCGCGAGGAAGGCGCGAAGTGCCTGATCGGCGGCAAGCGCCCAAGCGTCGACGCGGAGATCGCGGACGGGTACTACTTCGAGCCCACCGTGCTCAAGGGCAACAACCGGATGCGCGTGTTCCAGGAGGAGATCTTCGGCCCGGTGCTCGCGGTGACGACGTTCAAGGATGAGGCCGAAGCGATCGCCCTCGCCAACGACACGCTCTACGGTCTCGGCGCCGGCGTCTGGACTCGCGACGGAAGCCGCGCCTACCGGATGGGCCGGGCGATCAAGGCCGGGCAGGGTCTGGACCAACTGCTACCACCTCTATCCCGCCGGAGCGGCGTTCGGTGGATACAAGATCTCGGGCGTCGGCCGGGAGAATCACCAGATGATGCTGGAGCACTACTCGCAGACCAAGAACCTGCTGGTGAGCTACAGCGCGAGGCCCTGGGCTTCTTCTAGGCTCACGGAACGAGGCAGAGATGGCAGAGATGGGCGGCCAGCCTCGCGTCGACCGGGTGACAGCCACGCCAGCGGCACTGACCGCGCTGGCGCGGCTGCGCGAGCAGCGGGGTGCGGTCATCCTCTACCAGTCCGGGCGGCTGCTGCGACGGCAGCCTGCCGGTCTGCCTGGAGCAGGGGGACCTGCGTATCGGCGACGGCGACGTGCTGCTCGGATCGGTCGGCGGCTGCCCGGTCTACATCGACGACCGCCAGTACGCGGTCTGGAAGCACACCCAGC
>CAVPSN010000028.1:0-85719 GCA_963708385.1 Bryobacterales bacterium
AATATGCCCAGAAGCCCGGCTGCGCGTGGCTCGATGCCGCTTCATTGCCCGCTTGTACCTCCGCGCCCAACACCAAGCGCAACCGTGCGATCAGGTAAGTGTGTACCACGTGCGAGGGCCGTCCCGGCTTGGTGGGGTTGTAGCCTTTGACCGCTTTTTCTTGCTTCCCATACAACGGTTTCACCGTGCTATCCCAGGTCCATCACCCAAGCATGCTCCAGCAAGGGTTCGTAGGTACGGCGCAAATGCCGCCGCAGCCATCCCAGGGTCTCTTCCGGGGAGGCTTGTTTGAACGCGCGCCGGGCCGAGTCTTCGCTCATCACTTTCCGCATTCCGAGCAACTCCGGATTGACGCCGTCGCCACGCAGACCGGTGATGTGCGCATAACGCGACTGCCCAGCTAGCACACTCATCAACAAGGTGCCGAGAACATCCACCTGGCTCGGCGCGTTCGGGCTCGTATATCGCAACGGACAATCGGCTACAAAACCATCCCATAGGCCGGAGGTCTTTAGAAAATCGATGAAGACTGGCATCTGACCCATGGCGGTCACCGCCGCCGAGTCGTCCCAGCGGATCCGCAGCTTACCTGCATAGGTATCCACCGTGCAGTTCTCCGATTCTGCGACCGCCCCAGCTTTTTCGGCTCTGCGCAAGAAACCGGCGGGCTCTGTTATTCATGCGGCCTTCTCGAAGGCCACGAATTCGGTTCTGGTGGCAGCCATCCGCTGGGCCTTCAGCAGGAGATATCGTAGGTTCTTGTACCCGCGGCCCCGGCTCAGCAGGGTTTTGATATTCCCGTTGATCGCTTCGACGACTCCCAGCGGGACTTTCGTGTCGGCAATAGTTTAGGATGCCGTCGAAGTGTTCCAGCAGCATGTCTGCCAGCTTCTGAAAAGGCTTCAGGCGTTGCCATCGTAACTGATCCATCCAGCCCTTGAAGTACCGCGTCATGGCTCCGGCGTAGCGGTAGTCCCACAGCCGGTCCAGGCTCTCTTTGAGCAGATAGGCTTTCAACAACTGGCGGTTGAGCGCGAACAGTTCGTTGAGTTGCCGCCGCTTCCCCGCCGTCAGATTCACCCAGCGAGTCAGCAGCAGCCAGCGCTTCCCTTTCACCAGCCCGCGCAGTGATCCGCCTTTGCGGAAAAATTCCGCGCGCCGCACTTCGTCCACCGCCCGATTGGCGTGCTGCATGATGTGAAATTTGTCATACACGATGCGACACTCCGGCGCCCATTGTTCGATGCTTTGCCGGAAGGGCTGCCCACATGTCCACGCACGCCGCTGCGATACCTCTGCGTTGCCGTGAGTTCAGTTCTTTTTCAAAGAAGCCGTCCAGGGTTTCTTTCTTCCGCTCCCGTCCGAACCACAGCGGCTCGCCGCTCTCCAGGTTGCTGGCCACGGTCAGAAATTTCTCCTTCTTGCCCAAGTGAATCTCATCCACCCCCAGTTGCCGTAGCGCCGGCTTGCGCCGCTGCGCGGCCCACCGCTCCAGATAGCGCAGATCGATCGACCGCACCGTGCTCGCCGCCAGCCCGAACTGTTTGGCCACGCGCCGCGCCGCCGCGCTCTCGCAGGACTCGCCGACCGCGTCTTCGAACCGCTTGCTGAAGGGGGCCTTGCTCGGCAACTGCGGGATCTTCTCGGTCTTCACGCCGCAATCCGGGCAGCGGACGCGATACAACTCGACGGCCACCGTCGTGCGGTACTCAAAACACGGCAGGTCGCGCACTTCCCGTTCGTAAACCTCAGCGATCTCCTTCACGGCGCGGCCGCAACCGGAGCACACGAACTTGCCCGGTTTCCTCCGCACCCACAGCCTCAATGTCTTGGCCTGCTCCTCGATCTCGCTCCGATAAACCCGGTAGCCCGGCCAGCCCAAAATTCTAGTCCAGTCGTTGTTCTTCAATCCGAGCAGTGTAGCGAAAATGACCGCCCCTTCGAAATCCCGTCAGGCTAGCACTTCGCCGGTTTCTTGCGCAGAGCCGCTTTTCCATTCGCGGGCAACTACTCGTCAAAGGCGCGGACCTACCTGACGAAGGCGACGGAACTCGCGCCCGGCCGGCTGGACTATCGCAGGGAACTATTCAACTTTCTCCTGGATTCCGCCGGCTCTTCCCAAGCTGCACGCCGGCAGGCGGCGAGTATCCTGCAGTCAGTTCCTCCGAGCGATCCGGATTATGAGACTATGGAGCGGCAATTCGAACTGGACACCAAAGCCAACGGCTCGGCGAATGCTCGTCTCGGCAGACTTTTCCTAATCGCCCCGCGGGTCGTTTACCGTATTGCCGAGCTCGCCAAACCTGCATCCTCCTCTACCCGGCCAGACGCGATCGAGTAGATTCGCTCACGTCCTCGCGAGACGGCCGGCATCCGGAGGCAGTGCGAGACAACAGATATTCGGTCACGCCCACAAGCCGCCACGATTACTCTGATCTCGGAGCTCTGTGGATCGTCAGTTTCCGTTTCGCCCTGGGTGTAGGACGACCACCAGGGCCAGACCCAGCCAAGCGGACGGAAATGTCGGCTTCCGCCGGACTGGTTACCGCTTTGCGCTTTCAGTGCCGAGGCTATCGAAGGTCCTTGTCAGGCAAGGTCGAACAGCAGTATCTCACTAGGTTTAGCATCTCCGCCGGTTAGCGCCAGTTGCTCCTCACCAGTTATGGCGGCAGCATCGCCGGTATGCAAGGCGGCGCCGTTCACGGTAACCTCTCCTCGGATCACATGCACCCACGCGCCGCGATTCGAGCTGAGACGATAAGGAATCTCCATCCCTTTATCCAGTTCCGCCACGAAAACATGCGCGTCTTGGTTGATTCGGGCTGCTCCGTCGCCATTCGTTGGTCCCGCTAGCCGCTTCAGCCTATTCCGCTTCTCCTTTTCATCAAAACGGATCTGCTCATAACTCGGCTGCGTTCCGCTCGTTGCCGGCTCAATCCAGATCTGGAAGAAATGCAGCCGCTCGCTCTTCGACGGGTTGAACTCGCTGTGCATGATGCCTGTCCCCGCCGACATCCGCTGAATCTCGTTTGGCCCGAGGGTTTGCCGATGCCCCATGCTGTCCTCGTGCGCTATTGAGCCTTCCAAGACATAGGTGAGAATCTCCATGTCGCGATGGCCGTGCTTTCCAAATCCAGCCCCCGGAGCGACGCGGTCTTCGTTGATTACGCGCAAGCCCCGGAAACCCATGAACTTCGGGTCATAATAATCGGCAAACGAAAATGTGTGGTGTGTGTCGAGCCAGCCATGATTGGCGTGGCCCCTCTCTTCATTTCTACGAATTTGTATCACTTGGAAATCTCCTTCGGCTGGCCCGTTTCTGCCCGGTCTCCGGCCGCAAATAATCCCAACTTTTTCAGAAGAGCGTGAAGCTGTCGTTTCTCGCTCGGATTCAACACTGCCATCGCCGATTCAAGTTCGGCTGCATGGCGGTTGAACGCATTCTCCACAACGCGCTTTCCTTCCGGCGTCAGGTGCAAAACCTTGGCTCGTCTGTCGCTCGGCGCCGGGCCACGCCTAATGAGACCTTTTTGCTCCAGGCGATCGACGGCGGCGGTCATCGAGCCGCTCGCGAGCAACACCTTGCCCTGGATCTCTGTGATCGTGAGCGGCCCCTTATGCAGAAGAGCTTCGAGCGCCGCGAAATCGCTCAGGCCCAGTCCGGCCTCCTGGATACTGCTCACCGCGATTTGGCTCAGCGCGCGATGGCACCTCCAAAGCACGAGCCACAGACGTGGTGCGGTCACTTGACTATTGCTACTCATGAGTGGGCCAAACCTGGCTGCGCTATACGCGAAGGCGCCGCCTTCGCGATCGCGCGATCGAACGAGAACGCTCCCGCTCCGCGAATCATCAGGAACGCCGTCGTCGCCAGGATCAGAAGATGATATTCGAAGCCCTCGCCCTTTTGCGTTCCGTTCCAATTCATGAAGAACCCGAAGCCGCGATGAACCATCGCGATTGCAACCAGCATGTTGACCGCGATGCCAAAGGCTGCGATTCGAGTGAGAAGTCCCAGAATCAGCCCCAGGCCACCGAAGAACTCGGCGGCGATCGCCAGGAAGGCGAACGGGGCCGGGATATGCATCGTGCCCGTAAAGAATCCCATTGTTCCAGAGAAGCCAAACCCTCCGAACCAGCCCAGCATTTTCTGCGCGCCATGCGCGAAGAAGATAACCCCCAACACCAGCCTCAGGATGGCCGTCGCGGTGTCGCCATCAGTAGAAAACAGTTTGCGTATCATCTTGCAGTCTCCCCCTCGAGGATCCAATCGCGGCGGCCTATACCCGCCTGCCTGCATATGAGATGAATTATCCTTATAAAAGGATTCTTCATATCGAGGTATATGAGTGCATAGTCCAACGCGGCGGTTTTGGTGACGGTGGTTGTAGCGCGCAGACTGTACGGGAAAGTATTCCCCGCGTTCGCGCGTTGGGAGAACATTGTAAGTGGCTTAAATACGCTCAGCCCAGGGCATCTCTTAGAGGGCAAACCCGGTTTACTTCGGTTACAAAACAAAGTAAACTCAATGCGAATATCCCTGCCGGCCGCACTATAGACCGGCCGGTAGAGGACCGCTCCCTGATGCATCGAACCTGGCGTGCGCTGTCATCTCATTCGGCGTTGACGATCGGAGTTGGCGCGGCTGCGGTTTTTGCTTGCGTGTGCGCGCTTCGAGGGGCCGATCAGCCGGCGGCGACTCCGCCGCCCATGTTCAAGCAATATTGTTTCGGCTGCCACGGCAACAACCTATCGACTGCCGGCATCAGCCTGGAAAAGCTAACCGCCGCGCCTTCGGTGGCCGAAAATTATCAGACGTGGCAGCGAGTCCTCGCGGCGCTCGATCAGAAACGCATGCCGCCCAAAGGCTTGCCCCAGCCCAGCGATGAAGACCGGACGCACGCCGCTGCGTGGATCCACTCGCAGCTCGATGGCTATGTGAAGACCCACGCGGGCGATCCAGGACGGGTCACGGTCCGCCGTTTGACCAGCGGCGAGTATAACTACGCAGTTCACGATCTTACGGGGCTCGATCTCGATCTTGGCATCGACGCATCGAATGACTCTGTGGGGGGCGAGGGATTCAGCAATTTCGGCGACGTCCAGTTCATGCAGGATGCCAACCTGCAGCGTTATCTGGAGGCGGCAAAGAACGTGGCCGATCACGCGGTGGTGGGCGTTGGGCCGCTTCAGTTTTATGTCGATCCCGGTAAGACCGGATTCGAGATGTCGGCCATCCACCGCATTAAGGACATCTACACCACCTACGGTTTTCGAATGGTCTCCGGGGAAGGCGGATTTTCGTTCGGGCTCGAGAAGTACGACAAAGCGCTGTTTGCGGCCTGGGAATACCAGCATCGCGCCGCCTTAGGAAAGCCGAACGCAACCTTCGCGAGCCTCGCGGCGGAACAAGGCGTCACGGCGCGATTCGCCGAACATATCTATCGAACGATGAACCGGCCCGACTTGCTCTATCCGTCCTCAGAAATGGCTGCGCGATTCCGGGAATTCCCGGCGCCCACCTCGGACATCGCGGCAAGCATCGCAGCGGGGCGAGCTAAGTCTGAGGAATTAGAGAAATATCTCACGAGATGGCCGGGGTGGCTCTTCGCGCGCGGCGATTCCGCTTACGGCGGGGCGGGCGATGAGAGCCCGCTCATCATCAACGAAAAATCGCTCAGCGTGGAAGCTGCACATCACTTCGTCTATAACCGCGTCGGCAGGGGACCAATCGGCGGAAGAGGAACTGCGCCCGGCGGGGCGTCACCGCAGTCGGCGACTGCACTCAAGTTCTATTTGTTCTCATCGCCGGTCAATCCGGCAGCCAAAGGCAAGCCAGTTGTGATCTGGCGTAACGCGACGGTAAGTTTCCGCGCGGGACTCGGGCGCGCGCCGGTTACGACTGCCGGTGCCAAGGCGGCGCAGGATTTGAATACGACCGCTGCGGGGACCGGGGCAAATCCCCCTGCGGGTGGGCGCGGATCCGCGCCGGCGGCGGCGCGTATACGTCTTCGCGACGCCGTCACGGATGAATGCGCCCAAGCTCTTCACTTCGGAACCAGTCCGGATGGAACGGCGATCGGACCTGACGATTTTGCCTCGGACCTTGCCTCCACGGCCATCGAAGTAAAACTCCCGGCCGGCATGACCACGATCAACTTCCAGGCCGATGCCCAAGTGGGCGCCGATCACGACCAGGTCTTCCGCACCATCATCACCGATCGCGAAGATGGCAGTTCGCGCGGCATTCCGCTGCGCGCCTTGATCGGCGATCCATCGAGCGCCGGATACCAGAGGTTCAAGGCGGGCGTGCTGCAACTCGCGGAACTTCTGCCACCCAATTCGCACGGTCCGGAGACGCCCGCGGATAAGGATCCGCCGCCCGAACCATTCGACCCAACCTACAACGTTCCCGAGCACGACGCGTTCGATAACGACGTGAAGTACATTCGCGATGACAAGTTCATCTACAATTACATCCTGGACGATGTAGCGCGGCGCAGAGTGGACCAGGCGTGGGACGATCTCTACAGCTCGTTCGAATATCACGATCACTACTGGAAACTGCTCGACGCGCACTATAAGCTGAATCTCGGCAATAAGCACATCGGCGAACTGACCAAAGCGGATTTTGACGCGATGCCTGCCGAAGCTCGCGGTTACTCGACCGCCCTGCGCAGAACGTACGACGAGGCGCGCGCCGCCGAGAAGACCGCGCAGCCGCGGCACGTGGACGATTGTCTTGAATTCGCAAGCCGCGCATGGCGGCGGCCGCTTACCCCTAAAGAGAAGCTCACCCTGCGCGCATTTTATGAGAAGACGCTGGCTGAGGATCATGATCACACACGCGCCATCAGGACTCTGATTGCGCGGATCCTGGTGGCTCCCGATTTTCTCTACAAGCTGGAGAAAGGCGGCGCAGCCACCGCATCGCCGGTGAAGACGGTTTCGGCAACGGGAGGCGGCGCGAGCGTCGGCGCTCTCAACAATTGGGAGATCGCAAGCCGGTTGAGCTTCTTTCTATGGTCGTCCATTCCAGACGACGAGCTACGCCGGGCGGCGGCCGCGGGCGAGTTGACGAATCCGTCGCAGCTTCGGAAACAGGCCGGGCGCATGCTGGCCGATCCAAAGGCGCGCCGCATGGCCACGGAGTTTTTCGGGCAGTGGCTCGGGTTTTACCAGTTCGATAAATTTAAGGGCGTCGATACCACCCGCTTTCCGGAGTTTACGCAGGAAGTGAAGTCATCGATGTACGACGAGGCCATTTCGTTCTTCGAATACATCATTCGCAAGGACCGGCCGATCGGCGAACTTCTCACTGCCGATTATGATTTTTTAAATGCCCCGCTGGCGAAGTATTACGGCGTCACGCGACCCATCAAGAGTGGCAACGAACCCGAGTTGGTGGAGGGGGCGAATGGTTTCAATCGGGGCGGAATCCTACGGCTCGGAGCGGTTCTAACGGTCACTTCCGCGCCCCTCCGTACCAGCCCGGTGCGGCGCGGCGATTGGGTGCTGCGGCGCATCCTGGGCACGGCCGTGCCGCCGCCTCCGCCGGACGCGGGTTCCATTCCGGCCGACGATAAACTCTTCGGCGGTCTCTCCGTTCGCGAACGCCTGGAGGTGCATAAGCGCAACGCCACTTGCGCCACCTGCCATACGCGTATCGATCCGCTGGGTTTTCCGCTGGAACACTACGATTCGACCGGCCGCTGGCGCGAAAAATACGCAGACGGCAAGCCGATCGACGATTATGGCGAGCTGAAGGACAATAGCCGGATCAACGGCATCACCGGCCTGTTGGAGTATCTCAAAACCAAAGAAGCGGAGCAGGTGCAGCGGACGATGGCTACGAAAGCTGGTTGGCTACGCGCTGGGCCGCACCATTCAACTTTCCGATCAGCCGCTGATCGATAGCCTGGCAGCCACCGGGGGTAAGTCGGGCTTGTCGGCGCTCGTGGGCCAGATCGTAACCAGCAAGCAGTTTTTGAATCGCGCAGAGGACGGCGATGCGCCGGCGGCGGCGCCCGTGAAACGCGCGAGTTTGAACTCCTAGCGAACCGAAGGGGGCAGGCAGATGATGAACAATAGCGAAGGAAAATCGAGGCGGCATTTTTTGCGCGGGGCGGGCGTCGCTCTGGCGCTGCCGTGGATGGAATCGCTCCCCGCCTTCGGCGCCACGGATACGCCTGCTGCGAATAAGCCTCCTTTGCGGTTCGCGACCGTTTACTGGTCGAACGGCATCAAGCCCGCGCATTGGTGGGCGAAGGGTAGCGGCGCGGCAATGGAATTCGGGCCAGAGCGCGGCCCCGCTGACGCCGCACGCCTCCGACATTGTGTTCCTCAAAGGCCTCTTCAATGAGCAGGCCTTCAAGAATCCGAGCCCGCACCAGGGCCGCAATGCGAATCTGCTTTCGGGCGCTTGGGTGAGCGCCGACCCGAGCGACATCCGCGTAGGGCACATCGATGGATCAATTGCTGGCCAAGGCGATCGGGAACCGCACCGCCGTGCCCGAGCATGGCGCTGGGCATCGAGCCGAACGAGCTGCGCCTGGAAGACGGCCTCTCGATGATCTACGCGTCGAACATTTCATGGGAGACGCCAACCCGTCCGGCGACCAAGGAGATCTATCCCGCCCGCGTGTTCGATTCCCTGGTGGACGACGGCAAGGGCCGCAAGCTCGACCGCAGCATCCTCGACGCCGTGCTGCAGGAAACGCACGACCTTCAGCCCAAGCTCGGAAGCAGCGATCGTACGAAGCTCGACGAGTATCTGGAATCCGTGCGGTCGATCGAGAAGCGCATCGATACGGCAGGAAAAGCAGGAGCGGATCGAAGGATGGAGGCCCACGCTGGAAAAGCCAAACATGCCGCGGCCGGCCAATGAGATCCCGCAGAATGTGCCGGATCACATGAAGCTGATGCTCGACCTGATCGTGCTTGCCTTTCAGATGGACAAGACGCGCATTGCCACCTGCATGCTCAACAACGACCTCTCGCAGATGAACATGAAGTTTCTGGAAGGCTGCCATGGGTCGCTGCATCTCGATCTCACTCACAACGGCCATGTTCCCGAGCTGGAGGCGATGTATCTCAAGACCAATCAGTTCCACGTGAAGCAGTTCACGTATTTGATCCAGCGCTTAAAAGACATCGACGAAGGCGGGACCTCGCTGTTCGATAATTCGATCCTGCTCTTCATGTCGAGCCTGTTCGACGGCGACGCCCACGGCGCGGATCAACTGCCCATCGTGCTCGCGGGCGGAGCCGGCGGCGCGCTCAAGGGCGGAAGAGCGCTTGATTTCCTCGATAAAGGCGTCGAGAACCGGCGCGCTTGCAGCCTGTACCTTTCAATCATGGATCAGATGGGAGTAAAGCAGGACCGCTTCGGCGACACTGAGAAGCGCCTCCCCGACGTCTTCGCTTAAGTGAAACACAGATAGCCGGAAACGGTTGACCTAGCCTTAGACGACGCCGGAACGTGGCCTCAGCGGAGGCTGCGTGGCCGCAAGGCTATCCGATGCAACCGGGAGCGCCAGGGCTGAAGGGACACAGCTGTCGGCTGCCGGCAGTCTGGGACTTCTGAACGATCGCGGAAATCCGGCGATGCAAACTCTAGCGTCGACTACTTCAAAGCCATGTGCTTCGCAGCGAAATCGAGGAAGTAGGGCCAGTTCGGTTGATCCGTATGGCCGCTCGAATGTTGGCGGAAGGCGATGTCGCCGGTCGCGATTAGGGTTTCGATGGGCGGAAACTCGGATGTGCCCAGGCCTTTCTTGCCGAGCAGCTCGTACACGGGTCCGGCGCCGGCGCCCGCGAGGAATGTTCCTTTCGCATCTACCCAACTGTCCCCGCCCGGCTCGGCGTCATATCCGCCCTTTCCGGCGCTGAGGAAGACCGGCCGCGGCGCGCACATGGCGATCAGTTCGTGCGAATCGACCGGCAGATCGTTCCAGTTCACGGGACCGGCGTATTTCAGAAAGTTGCCCGCCATCCAGTGATACTCATCGATCCCGGCTACGTTCTCGACGATCTCGCCCCAATTGCGCCGATGCAACTTCGCGCCGCCTTCACCCGAGGAGCTGACATAGGCAGCCCACATCCGCGGGTCGTAGGCCATCGCGACGACCGCCGCTTTGCCGTATCGCGAGTGACCCTCGATAGCGATGTGCTTTGCGTCTACTGCCGGGTCGGTCTCGAAGTAATCGATGGCGCGGCTCGCGCCCCAAGCCCACGCGCGCAAGGCGCCCCAGTCGTCAAGCTTGCGCGGCTGACCTTTGTTGCAGAGGCCAATGATGCCGAGCGTCAGCCCGGCGCCGTTATCCGCCTGGATGCTGCCCGGGTTGAGTGTGGCATATCCCCAACCGCTCGCGAGAACCTGCTCTTGCCACGTCGGCCCAGTGGGCCCGCGACCGGCTCCGGCCAGCGCACCGCGGCCGGGGGCAGCGGCCCCGATGGCGGCGCTTGGACTAGGACCGCGACCAGCGGGAATGGGCGTGAAAGCGTTTGGCCCGTAAGGAGGTCCCTCCGGGGGTTCCGCGCCGCGTCCGGCGCCCAACCCGGGGAAGAAGCCGCCGAACTGCATGACGACAGGCACACGCCCTCTAGCATTGGCGGGAGTAGTGAGACTGAGCCCAATCTTGACTTCGATATCAGGATCGATGGAGTTATCCACTACGCCCGATAACTGCTTGGTGACGATATCGACGTCGCCGTTCTTACCGGCAGTCGTGCTGAGGACTTCCCATGTCACTTTCGGCGTGACTTTGGGAACGCGCCCATAAATTTCGCGATCGAAATCCTCCACGATCTCGGGGAGGCGCTTATTCCACCAATCCGCCGCCTTTGTGACCTTCTTCCCGTTCTTGAGAGTCAGCGGGTCGGGAAGGTCGGGATAGGGGTTCGCTTTCGATTCGTCATAGTTGGCGAAGTTCGGATCGGCCTTATCTCTCCCGGCCTTGCCGCGGCGCAGCTCAGTGATGTGGAGAAGATCCATAGTTCGCTTGTGATCTTCTTGCTTGGTCATCTTTACAGGCGGTGTCGTTCCGGCCGGCGCGGCGGCGGCGCGAAACAGCAGTTCGCCGGCGGCAAGGCCAATCAGGCTGGTAACGGCGACCATTGCAGGCGCGCGTGAGTTTCGAATTGTTGACATAGAGTCCTCCAGATCAAGACAGGTTCTGGGACCGGCGCCGTTTGGTGCAGACGCCATTTTACAGAATTGTCGCACTATTCGCGGTGATCGGTTGGATGGTCGCTCGATTGTCACGCCGGCCTGCGGCGCACGGTTCACGCAGTAGTTCCTTCATGAGATATGCTCGTCTCACAGCGCTTTCTCGATGCCGAAGACAGACCCCTGAAGGGGATTTCCATGAGCCTGGCTGAAACCGTAAAATGAGGAACCGATGATTGCCATGATTCGCCTCCGTGCAAGCTTCCTATTCGTCATGCTGGCCGGCGCTGTGTCCGGTTTCGGGCAACGCGGCCCAATCGATCAGCAACTCACCTTCACGCCATATCACGCCAGCGGCATTTACGATATTGGTGAAACCGTTGGCTGGACGATAACCCCAGGGCCGGCGACGCTCACATACGCCTACAAGTGGACCATCCGCCGCAACAACGCAGTGGTCCTCAAGGAAGGGAAGCTCGATATTTCTTCCGGCAAGGGTATGATCGAAATCACCGGCGACCAACCCGAAATGGTCTACGTCGCCATTGAGCCGTACGCCAATCTCGCAGCGGTTGCGCCAACGCCGGATGCCGCTGCCGGCGCCGCAGGTTCCGGCCAGTCCCCTTCGGTAGCCGGCTCCGGCGGCGCTCCCGCTTACGTGGGAGGCAACACGGGTCGCAATAACGGACTCTACGCTGTAGGCGCGGCTGTCGCGCCGGCGAAGATCGGGCCGTCGGCGCCCCGTCCCGATGACTTCGATGCATTTTGGGAGGGCAAGCTGAACGCACAGACCAAGGTCCCGATCAACCCCGTCTTGACGCCAGTGGAAACCGATGTGCCGGGAGTTGAGTTAAGCATATTCGCTCTGGACTCGCTCGGCTCCCATGCTCATGGGTATATCGCCAAACCGCTCCGGGAAGGAAAGTTTCCCGCGCTCATCCAATTGCAGTATGCCGGCGTCTACGCATTGAACGCGCATGCCGCCGCGCAGCGCGCCGCCGAAGGATGGCTGTTCCTCAATGTCGATTCGCATGACAAGCTGCCATCGGATGCATCCGGCAATATCCCGCGAAACTATCAGGCCATCGGCAACACCGATCGTGAGAAATCGTATTTCCTGAATATGTACCTGCGTGACTCGCGAGTACTGGATTACCTGCTCACTCGCCCCGATTGGGATGGCAAGACGATCGTGCTGACCGGAGGCAGTATGGGCGGACAGCAGAGCTTCGTGCTCGCAGGCCTTCGGCCGGAAAAGATCAGCGCGGTTCTGGTCTGCGTGCCGGCCGGAGCGGATTCTAATGGAGATCTTCACGGCCGCAAAGCAGGCTACCCCAACTGGCCATCGGATAACCCAGACGTGATGAGAACCGCGCTCTATTTCGATACCGTCAACTTCACATCACGGATCAAGGCGCCGGTGATGGCAGGTATGGGTTTCATCGACACCATAGCGCCGCCGGCCGGCATCTGGACGGCGTTGAATCAGATTCCCGGCCCTAAAGAACCGCTCCCACTGATCGAATCCGAGCATGACAATCTGACGCCACAGAAGGTCAGCGCCTGTCCCGCCCGAACGCGGGAAATACTCGATCTTATAGTGAATGACGGCGAGTTCAGACCAAACGGGATTAGGCCGTAATCACGTTAACGATAGTGACAATCCTCAATCTCTCGCGAGTTCACTTGCACTTCGCCGTCGCACAGAGATTCTTGCTGAAAAACGGCAAGACATGGTTCTGGAACCGGTCGGCCACGGCGCTGGTGTGCGTACCGTGATAAATATCGAAGCTGTTGGGAATTCCGTAACTGTCCAGGATATCGTGCAGCTTGCCCGCATCGATCCGCAAACCGTCCTGGTCGCCCACATCGATGGCGATTCCCCGGTATTGCCGTAGGTTGCCGATATACTGATCGACGAATGCCAGCGGAGCATTGGCCGCCCATTTCGCCAATATGTCCGGCCGCGCCACGCCGTCCTTTGTCGGGAGATCGAGATACAGCGGCGGATTCTTCGGGTTGGGCGACCATGCGGCGGCCGAGGCAAGCTGCGCTCGCAACCCAAATGGAAGATTGGCTGAATCCGCGGCTGTCTTCACGGCCTCCAGGGCTTTTTCGTTGGCCGGATTCACAGGTCCGGCCTGCCGGGCGGACATACAGCAGGGACTCATAATGTAGAGACTGCCGAAGACATCCGAGTGCTTCATGCCGATCCGGCTGGCGCCATAACCGCCCATCGAGTGGCCGGCCAGTCCACGGCTCGTTCGCGTTGCAATCGTGCGGTAGTGAGCGTCTATATAAGTGACCACGTCGTGCGCGATATACTGCTCAAAATCGCCGGTGGTAACAGAACTGGAGTACATCGACCCGTTGTGCACGGTCTTGGAATCGGGTAGCACTACAATCATGTCCTGGGCGCCTAGTGCGACAGCGCCCTCGATGGTTTGCGGCACATGGATTTCGTGAGTCCACTGATCGGCGCCGATCGAGTAGCCGTGCAGCGCGTAAATTACCGGGAAACGCCGGCTCTTCTGAGTGTTGTAACTGGGCGGCAGGAAGACGATGACGTCCCGGTCAACAGCGTTACCTTCCAGATTGCCTTCGAGCGCCGCGCCGTGTACCTTGATGCGTTCCACCGTAACCGGTTTCGCCCCCGGCATGACAGGAGGCACTTCGGTAGTCACCTGGGCCGCCACTGGGATCGCAAACCCCAACACGGCTGTCAGTACGCCGTAGATCTTCGCTTTCCTGGTTAGCCTGTTTGTCTTGTGCATAGGTTTGATTATCTTAAAGCCGACGAGCGAAATCTTCAAAGAGGCGCTCGCCGTGTGACGGCGCGCGAGAAGCTCTTCCGCCGAATAGAGGTGCGGCTGCCCGCGACGATAAACGCTGAATCCCTAGTTGCCGCGCCGCCCGCCCCGGCCGCTGCCCACATCGATACTGTCGATGTGCTTGCCCAAATCGCGGGCGACGCCGACAATCATAAACTCGAGCGGTTCGTTGCCGGTGTTTTCAAACGAATGAACTTCTCCCAGTTGAATCGGCACCGCGTCGCCCTCCTTGATTGGGGCAGTGTCCGGGCTGCCGCGCCCTCCGCCGATCGACGCGATTCCGGAGCCTTTCATCACGAAGTAAAACTCCGCGACCTCGTGGTGCATGTGCGGGCCTATCGAAGCTCCGGCCGGCAGCACCGCATGATCGACGTACGCCCAGGACGTCGTAAAGATCGATGGGTCCAGCGCGCGGCGGTATTGCACGGTCCCTTTGCCGCCATTCATCGCGTCGACGGGTCGCAACAGCGCGCGGTCGAGACGCATGGTGATGAACTGCGGAATCGGATCGAGCGGCACGTCCAGGCGCGGATCGTTCAGGTTGAAGGCATCGTATTGATCCTTAGCCATCGAGACATTGATGTTCATCCACTGGACCGGCTTGTCGGTCGGATTATAGATCGCGTGCGAATGGCCCAATTTGCATGGCGCGCCGGCGGGCCCTTTAAGTAATGAGGTGCGCCCGTCGATGGTGAATTGGGCTTCGCCGTCGAGGATGACGAACATCTCTTCGCACTGGTTGTGAAAGTGGGCGCCGATTCCACTCTTCGGCTGAATCACGCCGCGGTGCAGAAACTGGAGGTTCGGTTCGACGGCGTGGGCATCGAACAAAGCCGTGAAATCTAGCGCTCCCGCGCCGCCATGCACTGCCGGACTATGACGGTATGTGGAAGGATCGCTATGCGCGATACGCGCCGCCAGAGACTCGCGCGCCGCAACCGGCAGAAGCGCCAACACGCTCACGCCCAAAGTCAGCGCTATGTAATATCGGTTCATCGGAGTCTGGGCGAAGGCACGCCGATTCATCGTCGGACCCAGTCTACGCGCTCATCGCGCCGTGCGCAAGTCAATTGCACGCCTCAATGATCGAGGGAACGATACATGCTAGTCCAGCGACAACTCAAGCCGCTTTCGCAACGAAGCGGCCCTTGTGGGGCATGCCTTCCGGCCTGCCGCCGGGCTTCGGCCCGGCGCCCCGCGGGAAAAGGCAATCGCCCCTATTGTGCGAAGCTCAATAATAATGACAATCGGGTACCATCGATCGCAACCATGAGACTCCGGAACATTTCGCGCCGACGATTTGCCTTGGTAGCAGGCGCAGCAGGCATCGCGTCACCCGGCATTAGAGGAGCAGAGCCGCTCACCGCCGAAACGGCAGCCAGGCGTATTCAGGACGCACTCGGCGGCGATTGGCCATCCAACGGTCCGGATGGCTTCAAAGCGGGAGACCCATCCACTGTGGTCAAGGGAATCGCCACCACTGCCATGGCAACGCTGGACGTCCTGAAGCAGGCAGCTAAGACGGGTGCGAATCTCATTCTCAGCTACGAACCGACATTCTACGGACGCGCGGATGGTCGAACGCCCGCCGCGCCTCCAGGTGGACGCGGACCCGTGGGGCTTACAGCCGACGATCCCGTTGTCAAAGCCAAGCGCGAGTTCATCGAAAAGGCCGGCATGGTAGTCTTTCGCTTGCGCGACCACTGGCAGGCGCGCAAAGAGAACGAAATGCTGACCGGCTTCGCCGGCTCTCTCGACTGGTCAACGCGCCGCGTGAAGCCCGATGACGCACTCTACGAAATCCCCGCGGCCACGGCCGAGGAGACGGTAGCCTTGATCCGCAACAAACTGAACCTTCGAGGCGGACTCCGTACAGTCGGGGATCGTAAAGCCACAATTCGGCGGGTGCTCCTCTTCCCAGGGTCGATGACGCCCACAACCATGTGGCAGCGCTACTCCGAAGTGGACATGATCGTCGCCGGAGAAGTTCGCGAGTGGGAGAACACCCTTTACGCCGCTGACATCTTCACCGCGGGTGAGAAGCGAGCCCTGGTAACGGTGGGCCGCGTCGTGTCCGAAGAGCCCGGAATGCGGGCCTGCGCCGAGTGGCTGAAGACCGTCGTGAAGGAAGTTCCCGCAATCTGGATTGGCGCGGGCGATCCCTACTGGAGGGCCTCATGACCGCGCGTGAAGTCGTCGAACTGATCAAGAAAAACGCGGGAGCGCCGTGGAACGAGCGCTCGTATCGCGACACGTTCAAAGTCGGGAATCCGGACACGGCCGTCAAGGGTATCGCCACCACGATGATGGTGACCTTCGACATGCTTAAACGCGCGCACGCAGCAGGTCTCAACATGGTGATCTCGCATGAGGACACCTATTGGAACGACCGCGACGATACGAAGGACCTGACGGAAAATTCGCTCTATAAACTCAAGACCAAATTTGTCCTCGATCACGGCATGGTCGTATGGCGCGACCACGACCACATGCATTCCATGAAGCCCGATTTCACGGTTGTGGGGGAACTTCGTTCGGTTGGCATCAAGGGCGGAGAGAACGCCGCGATGGCGCCGCGCATCTGGACGATTCCGGAAACGACGCTCGGAGAATTCGCAGCTCAGGTGAAGCGGACGTCGGGCGCGCGAGCGCTTCGCTGCGTCGGGGATCCGCACGCGAAGGTGAGTAAGATCCTCGTAGGGCCCGGATACGCGACGCCGCGCATGACTGCGGAAGCGGACGTCGTGATCGGTGGCGAACAGCAGGAAGCCGACGGCGGCTTCGACAATGTCGAGTATGTGATGGACGCGGCTTCACTCGGCATGGCGAAGGGCGTCATCATGCTAGGCCATGTCATTTCCGAACAGGCCGGCATGGAAGATTACGGCAATTGGTTACGGACTTTTATCCGCGGTGTTCCCATTCAGTTTGTGCCCGCCGAAGAGCCTTTCTGGTAAGCGCCGCTAAACGGCCGGGCAATCCCGAGGCATCTCAATGAGACGGCCGCGCGATCACCGGCCCAGCCGTCTCGGGATCAGAATGCAACGCGGAGTTCCAGAGCGACGACGCGTGGCCCGCGCTCACCGGTCAACGCGCCGATGTTTGCGTTCGTATTCACGCCTTGAGCATTGAAACTGAACGCGGCATTGACGCCTGTGAACTGCACATGATTGAAGACATTGAAAGCTTCAACCTTGAGTGTGAGGAAGCGGGTTTCGCGTCCGAGGGGAATCCTCTTGCCGATGCTCATATCCCAGTTGATATACGACGGTCCGTACATCACGTTCACGCCCGCGTTGCCGATTGTTCCGATCGCAGGCTCTGCAAAAGCGGCGGGATTGAAATAGATTTCGCCGTGCGGAAGTCCTGGGCGCCCTGCGGAACGCCTGCGAACGGATTTCCCACGATGTTGATACGCGCGCCCTCGCTCGCCGAACCGGTAATATCAAGAGCATTCGTGGTAGAGAAGCTGGGCGTGAATGGGGCGCCCGAAGAAAAGCCGGTGATGCCCGAAAGCGTCCAGTTGTCTGTAAAGGCTCCGAGCAATTTCGATTGCAGCAACTGACCCGGCTTCGGAAGATCGTAGGAGTAGTTGATGGCGCCGACTTGGCGCCGGTCCGCGCCCGCCGGTCCCCAGTTGCGCGCGTAGTTGTCCGCCACTAGCGGATCGTACGCGTTCAGGTTCATAAACCTGGACCAAGCGTAGGAAAGGCCGAAAGTCAAGCCGTGCCTCAAGCGATGATTCAAGGTAACTTGCAGCGCATTGTAGGACGACTTGCCCATGAACGCATGTATGTTGATATCGCCGAATCCGGGGTAGTTGGGTCTCTGGAATGCGGAGGTAAGATGCTGCGGTTGTTGGGGATTCGTTGTCGCCGCAGTCGGGTCGGCATACTGCGGGGCGAAGTCCGCAAACAGTGGAACCGCGTTGATGTTTGCGTTTAGGTTCCGGTTCAGCCCCCAAGTCCCCTGATACGACACGTCGAGCACCGAGCTGAATCCGATATTCTGTTGTACGCCCAAGCTGGCGCTGCGGTTCTGTGGAGTGGGCGTCTTCCCGGCCCACTGCGTGAGACCAGGCGGTCCGATCAATCCTCCGGCGCTGGCCAGATTACTGATATTGCCGTAATAGGCGGTGGGCTGGTAACCCACGGGCGGTTGGCCCGACATCGAGTAAACCTGGTTGCCGTCGAGCCGGTCGTAGAACATTCCCCAACCTCCGCGCAACGCTGTCTTCCCGTTGCCGAAAACGTCCAACGCAAAACCGACGCGCACCGCAGGCATGATCGTCCGGGTTGTATAGGTGTCTAAGGGGCCGCCGTTCACTCCGTCAACCACCATCCCATTCGCGGGATTCCCGCTATTGGGAACGAATAGTCCGATATACGAAGCCGGCGCCTGTTGTCCCGTGGCCGGGTTAATTGCGACACGATTCGCGCCGGAGCACGGATTAGCGCCATTCTTACAGAACGGCGAATAAATCAAGGGGCTCCCCCCCGATTTATACTGGCTCGGATCGAAGTACGAGAATTCGTGCAGCGTGTCGACCTGTGGAGTCATGTTGTAGAAACGTATGCCGTAGTTCAAAGTCAGGCGTTTCAGAATGCGCCAGTCGTCCTGAATATAGAACTCGCGGTTCCAGTAATAGACGTCGTAGACGAAGTGACCGCTGTTTTCGTTGTACGTATCGTAGTTGCCCAATAGGGCATTGGAGAAACCATCTCCCGAATCAAGCGGGTTGTTGACGTCTTTTTGGAAGTTATAGGCCCCCGTGTAAGTCGGGCTGCCGGGTTGTAGCTTGCGGTTGCGCTCGATGTAAATGCCGGCCTTAATCGTGTGCGGGCCCCAAATCTTCGTCAGGTTATCTGAAAACTGGTAAATGCGGTTGGTATTGACGTAATCGACGTTCGATTCCCCAAAGCTGGCGGCATTCTGTGGCGTGGTGCCGAAGCTGAATCCCGGAAGGTAGGGGCAATAGCCGTTGGAGCAGGCCGCCGGGCCCTCGAGCAAATCGCCGCCGGGACCGGGTCCGAGAGGATGCAGCGGGAACAGGCTCGGAAGCGGCTGGCCGGCTTGGGGCGTTCCAGTGGTTCCGTTGGCCAGTGAACGGGCGACTTGCGCAGGAACTTCCTCATAATACGAGAAGTAGTTGTAACTCCAATTGTAAGTGGCTTGGTTAACAAGCGTCGGGCTGAACGTATAGTTTACGGTTCCCACCAGACCGGTTCCAGGATTGGGGTGGCCCTGAACCGCGGAATCGAACTGAAGGCCTGCGTAAAGCGCATCCGAAAAATCGTAATCGTGGCCGTAGCGGAAATATCCGTTCAGCTTCGATGTCAGGATGACATCGCCGCGAATGATGTCGTCCCGCCTCGCGTGGGAACCTGACGCCTCTGACTGGAAATTGTCTATTTGATACTGAGAGGTGGCGGGACCGAAAAACGTATTAGGAAGCGGGAAGAAATTGAGCATCGCCTGCCCCCAGCCGTTGATGCGGTTCTGCGGGATGATGTTGCCGGGGAAAGGCTGTCCGGTAGTCGGATCGTTGACGACGATCAGCGGCGCGGGGTTACCGGAATTAAAACTCTGCGAATAGTTGCCCGTGCGCTCGAGCGCCGTCGGCATGGTGCGGTACTGGTTTGCGGCGTTCAGCAGCGACCTTGTATATTCCTGCGAGGCGAAAAAGAAAAATTTCGTCTTCGCAGTATTGAAATGCTTCGGGATATATATGGGTCCGCCGAGGCTCCATCCGGCGATGTTATAGCGGTAGCGCGGAATCTGCAGACCGGTCTGGTTATTGAAGAACTGGTTCGCGTTCAGGTCCTCATGGCGGTGCGTCCACCAGCCCGAACCGTGGAAGCTCTGCGTGCCCGATTTGGTGGTAACGCTGATGGTCGCGCCGGAATTACGACCGTATTCCGCCGAAAAATTAGAAGTCAACACTTTTACTTCGCCGATGGCATCGATATTCGGCTCAAAATGCGCGAAGCACGTGGCGCAGCCGGTGTCCATGTCCGTTGCGCCATCGACCGAGAATCCGGTGATTCCGGTATTGCCGCTGAAAGTCAGACCGCCGAGGATCGATCCGCCGCTGATGTCTCTCGAGGTAGTCGTGTCAATCACGCCTGGAAGCAATTTCATGTAGCTCATCAGATCGCGGCCCTTGATGGCGTCGACGTTGAGTTGGCTGTTATCGAGAAGCGGCGCTCTTTCGCTGCTCGCCGTTTCGATCTGAGCAGCCTCGGCGGTGACGCTGATCGATTCGGTGACTTCGCCCAACGATAACTGAAGCTTGCCCAAATCGTGCGCGTCGCTCACATCGACCACAATATCCTTCACGTTCAGATTCTTGAAACCCTTCACTTGAACGGTTACGGAGTAGGTTCCAGGCAGGAGGTTCAGGACGCGGAATAATCCTTGAGAGTCCGTCGTAGTGCGGCTCACAGCGCCGGTGCTCTGATTGGAAAGTTGAACCTCGGCGCCCGCGACCGTGGCGCCGGCCGGGTCTACCACTGTTCCAAGAATGGAACTAGTGACGGTCTGTCCAATCAGGTTTGCGCTTGAGGAAAGCAACAAGGCTATTGTTAGAGTGATGCTCGAACGCGTCATGGTTCGCTTAACCCTCCACCCCTGGGATTTAACGACACTAATTGTGTAGGTGTCGCAATTGGTTGGAATACTATACTAACCACGCGCTAAATGCAATCGCTTTCATGGAAAATCTAAGAGCAGCGCGAAATCTTTCGTTGGCTAGGGAATAAGACCGGGACTTAGACTGCCCGCGTTTGCGGTTAGTCTTCAGGGGATTTCCTGAAGGTCCGCTTCGCGATTATCCCCGACCCTTCCCGGATAACTACGAGTTGATTCGCTTCGACCTGGTTGACTTGTTCCACCCGGCCGTTCGGCCAGTGAATCTCGAGGTTTGCCGCCGTATCGGATCCCAGACCGAAATGCAGACGGCGGTCATTCACGGAGAGATAAGACGATTGCGCAAGTACTGTCTGCGCCTGCTTGTAACCGCCATACGCCGCAGTTACTTGCGCGCCGATCGCCGATCGGTTAGACTCTACACCTTCAAGCAGCACCTTCAGCCAGTGGTGTGTTCCACTTAGATCGTTCCGAAAAAGCGAAGGCGGCTCGTTCATGTTCATCACGAGTATGTCGATATCGCCGTCGTTATCGAAGTCGCCGAAGGCGGCGCCGCGACTGGAATGCAGCTCCTTCATGGCGGGGCCTGCCATGTCGAACAGTTCCTCGAATTTACCCGCGCCGAGATTCCGAAATATCACGCTCGGCGTTTTAAATGGCGTATCGGGAAAATCCCGTTCGAGTTCCGGAGACACCATTCCGGTCGTGTAAAACAAATCGGCCAGACCGTCGTTGTCGAAGTCCAGCATCGCCGCGCCCCAACCCACAAAGCGCGTTTCCACCGCCAGGCCTGACACGGTAGTCACGTCTCTGAACGCGCCTCTGCCGTTATTGCGGTAAAGGATATTCGTATCGAGGGAAAAATGCGTCTTGAAGATATCGAGATGCCCGTCGCCATCGAAGTCGCCCACCCCGAGCCCCATACCAGCCTGCTCCTTGCCGTCTTCGTTGATTGCGACACCGCTTTCGAGACCGCGTTCCGTGAACGTGCCGTCATGGTTATTCCGGAAAAGCAGGCTCGGGGAACTGTCGCAGGCGACGTAGATATCGGGCCAGCCATCCCCGTCAAAATCGGCTGAAACGGCAGTCAGCGCATACCCGGCGGAAGGCGCAAGAATGCCGGCCTTTTCGCTGACATCGGTGAAGGTACCGTCGCCGTTGTTTCGATATAGCCGGCACGGTTCATGAGGCAGGCCCATCGGTCCGCAATAAACCGGCGAGCCGCGCCAGTTGCAGGCGGGGTTTTTCCCGCGAGGCTGAATCTTCTCCTGGTCAAACACCACGTAGTGACTCACAAAGAGATCCAACTTGCCGTTACGGTCGTAATCGATCCAGGTGCAACCGGTCGCGAAGTGAACGCCTGGACGGCGCAGGCCCGCCTTCTCCGTGACATCCGAAAACGTTCCGTCCCCGTTGTTGTGAAACAGAATATTGCTGCCCCAGCACGTGATGAAAAGATCTTCGTAGCCGTCGTTGTCGTAGTCGCCTACCGTTACTCCAAAAGCCCACGCACTTCGGCCCAGTCCGGAGCCGGCAGTTACATCCACAAACGTTCCGTCGCGGTTGTTCTTATATAGCCGAATGGTCGCGCTGGAAGGCGTCGGTCCCGTTCGGCGGCGGCCCGTTAGCAGCAGGACATCGAGCCAGCCGTCATTGTCGTAATCGAAAAACGCCACGCCGCATCCTATCGATTCGAGAATGTAGTCCGCGCGGCCCTCATCGCCGAAGATCACTGGCTCTCGCAGCCCCGCCTGTGCGGCGACGTTGACGAACTTCGCGTCAAAGGGCAATCCCGATGGCTTCCCGCGCGGCGCGGGGCTCACGTTGCGCGCGGCCATGCCCCCGAAACTCTGCGCCCACGCGACATGCGAAAGCGGAAGCCCGAGCGTCGGAATCGACAGTAGTTGCCGTCGTGTCATGCCTGCCTCGTTGAGAATATCAGCGCGGCGCGCGCGGATACAAGAGACGAGACGGACATACAATAGGCGGTAAAGAATGAACCGGGCTTCCTCCATCCTCGTAGCCATGGCAGTGGCCCTGTTTTTGCCGTTTGCGCGCGCGGCAGATAATCCCGCCTTGCGCAATGCCGCGGCGGCGCTCCAGCACGGTGACTTTGCCGGCGCGGAATCGATGCTACGCGCGGAATTGAAGATCCATCCTGCCGACGCGGACGTTCTCAGCACCTTGGGAATGGCGCTTGATGCGCAGAGGAAATTTTCCGAGGCGGATGTGCTCTATCGCCAAGCGGTTGCGGCGGCGCCCCGCTCGGCGCCCGTGCTTGGCAGGTACGCGAATCATCTGCTCGCGGCCGGTGACGAAAAGGGCGCGCATGACGTCTTTGAGCGCGTTGTGGCGATCGACCCCGCGGACTCATACGCCAATCTCGAACTCGCGCGCATCGAGTTAAAAAATAAGGACGCGGCGCACGCCAAGGAAGCCCTGCGTTATCTCGATCGGCTACCTGCGCAACTGCGCGATGCGCCCACGGCGGCCGTCCCCAGATTGATCGCGCTCGACCGCGCCGGTGACGCAAAGGCGGCCGAGGCTCTCTTTACGCAGCTCTCGAATGCCACCGAGAACGATCCGAAGCTCAGCTCCTCGATTGGCTGGACCCTCGCACGGGCGGACCAGTTCGCACAGGCCGAAACCTTTCTCACCCACGCGCTAGCTGCCAACCCGTCCGACTTTCAGCTCCTGTATGACCTGGGCGTTGTCTCGTTGTATGCGCAGCACTATGACCGCGCGCGAGAAGTCCTCGAGAAAGCCGTTCACGAACAGCCCCGGAACGACGACGCTCTGTATAGCCTTGCGTTTGTCTATAGTTCTCTCAAGCAGCCGGAGTCCGCTCTGCGCCTTCTTGCCGAAGCTGCGAAAATCGCCCCGCGCCGCGCCGATGTGCAGAGGTTGATCGCCGTCACCACCGGTGAACTTCAGGCGAACGAAGATTCGGCCGCCGCGTGGGATCGCTATGCCGCTTTGGCGCCAAATGACGATGCTGCGCGGCGAGAGCGCGGGTTTGCCCGCATCCACATGCACCAATTCGATACCGGAATCGCGGACCTGGAGTGGTACATCGCAAAGCATCCCGATGACCCCGTTGGCTATTATGAACTCGGATTGGGGCAAAGCACGAACGACCCCACCAAGGGTCTCTCCAGCCTCGATAAAGCTCTTCAACTCAAGCCCGATTTTGTCGAAGCGCGCTCGGCTCGAGGAGCCCTCTACTATCTGCAGGGCAAGCCGGAAGCCGCTGTGCCCGATCTCGAGGCCGCTGCCGCGAGCCAACCGGATAACGGGCTGATCCTCGATCGGCTTGGCCAGGCATATCGGGCGCTTGATCGCCTGGATGATTCCATCCGGACCTTGCGCAAAGCGGTTCAATTCGCTCCCAATGAACCGACTATCATCCTCCATCTTGCGAACGCGCTCGCCGAGGCGGGCAAGGATTCGGAATCGGAAACGCTCATGGGGAGGTACCGTCAGATGCGCCCCACGCAAGCGCCGCGCGACCTCATGCGTTATCTCAGCCTGTCGCCGGAGCAGCAGAGCGCCGACTACCGCGCGCGCGTGGAAAAGGCGATCCACGATAATCCTTCGGATGCCAATGCGCAACTGCATTACCTCAAACTGTCGCTCGAAGACCGTCAGACGGAGCAAGCCATTGCGGCCGCGCGAACCATTGCGTCCCTGAAAGTTAATCCGGCGATTCTCGCGGACGCGGGCCAGGCGCTGCTCGAAGCGCGGCAATATGCAGTCGCGCGGGAACTCCTGGAGAGGGCCGCGGCGGCCGGCCCCGCCGCCGGGACGCAGTTGCCCCTCGCCCTCGCCGTCTTCTATTCCAGTGGGGCGGCCGATGGAATGACGCAGATGGAGCGCGTGCCCGAATCCGCGCGCAACGCGGATTACTACCTCGCGCTCGCGCAGATGCTCGATGCGGACGGTAAGAGCGCCGACGCCCTTTCCGCCCTCGACCGCGCTCTGCAAGCGGCGCCGGATCGCCGAGAGATCTATTGGCAGAAGGTGGTCTTTCTGAAAAAAAACGCGCGCATTGAGGACGCGCTCGATCTCCTCGATCGCGGTGCGAAATCGCTACCGCAAGAGCCATCGATACCGGTCTTGCGCGTGGCGTTACTCCACTCGACCGGTCGCACGGAACAAGCGAAGCAGTTGCTCGAAGACGCGCGGCGCCGTTGGCCGGAAGCGCCGGCGGTTTGGGTGGCCGAAGGTCTAATTCTGGCCGCCCACGGGAATTTGGAACAGTCGCGGCGGGCGCTGGAAACCGCCATATCGCTCGGGGCGCACAGCCCGGAAGTGGCGGCGTGTCTCGCCAGCGTCAAAGCGGGTTCACCATCCGATCAAACGAAACTCTTCTTCACTCGCCCGCCTCAGGATTGGTAGAGGAGCCGCGGCTACAACCCGCCGGCATTCCAGGACGCGAGCTTCTTTCTCGCAAAAGGTTGCGCATAAGCCGCCGCCACGCTATGCGCCCTTGTGGCCGCAGCCTTCCGGTAGAACTCAATCGCTCGCGTCTGCGCCAGCAGGCATTCGATGAACGGATCGCTCTCCGAGGCGCGCTTCAATTCTCCCAAAGCCGTTGGATACTCGTGAGCATAAAATGCGACGTAGCCTTCGAGGTACGGAAGAAACGGCTCTTGATCTGGGATTCGGCCGCGATCCAGAATCTCGTGCGCCTTTGTAATCTGCTTGCGAGCGTCAGTAGGCTTTCCTCGCCGTGCCGCAATTCGCCCTTTTGCATGCGCCAGCCGGAAATCCCACAGATCGCTTCGCGCCGGTGGGATCTTCGGCTCCTGCATTCCGGTATCGTGTCCCCTCTGATACCACTCCGCGGCGCGGTCCAGATCGCCTGCATCGAGACAAATTCGCGCCAACTCGTCCGCTACATCGCCGGCATTCGGAAAGTCATTCGTCTCCACGTAGAACTGAAATGGGCGCCTCTCCAGTTTTTCGGCGTTGCCGCAGTCTCCCGCGAAACCGTACCCCACCACCATCGCACGTTCCGCCAGCGCTCGTTCGAGCGGCGCATGGGCTGCCTTGATCGCGGCGGAAAAATACGGACGCGCTTCCGGATACCGGCCCAGGAGATCGAGCGCGACCGCAGCGCCGTTGTTGGCCGTGACGGATTTCGGATCCGCTGCCAGGTCCGTCTGGAAAGCCTTCAGCGCTTCTTCGAACCGGCCAGCATTGACCAACTGCGCGCCCGTCGGCTGCCACCCGTGAACTCGCGCGGCCGCAACACAAAGAACCGCCGCCAGGCCTGCAAGCCGCCACATACTCAGCGATTCTATCCGATTTAGTTCGTTCTGATATTCTCAAGTCTCGGGCGACATGACACGCCGGCAACTTCTCTCCGCGGTCACTCTGGGGCTTGGCGGTTCACGCATCGCGCTTCCGCAACAATACAGCGGGATGGCATCGCATGGCGTCACCCCGGCGCCGCGCGGGAAGCCCTCCGGTCTCCCTTTCAACGCAAAATTCGTCAATGTCGCGGCGCAGGCGGGCTTGCGCGCGCCCATCGTCTACGGCAACGAAGGCCACGTCGATTACATTCTGGACGCCATGGGATGCGGCGTAGCTTTCATCGATTACGATAACGACGGATGGCTCGATGTGGTGACCCTTACCGGCCGGCGGCGCAACGGCAAGACGCCCGATGACGCCACCATCCGCCTGTATCGCAACAATCGCGACGGTACATTCCGCGATGCAACCGCCGGCTCGGGCATTGGCCGAAGCGTTTGGGCGGCCGGCATCACCGTGGGCGATTACGATAACGACGGCTTCGACGATCTCTTTATAACCTGCTGGGGCCAGAACATTCTCTTTCACAACAACGGCGACGGCACATTCACCGACGTCACCGAAAAAGCCGGCCTCATCCATCCCGGCGCGCGTTACGGCACGGGGTGTACCTGGATCGATTACGATCGCGACGGTAAGCTCGATCTTTTCGTCAATCATTATGTCGCCTTCGACCCGGATAAAGTTCCCATTCGCGGCGTCAACCCAACATGCAATCGCGGCGGCGTGCCAGTCTTTTGCGGCCCCGGCGGTCTTCCTCAGGAGCGTTGCCGTCTCTATCGCAACAACGGAGACGGCACGTTCACCGACGTGAGCGAAAAGTCGGGAATCCTGGCCGTAACGCCGAACTATCCGTTAACCGCGGTGGCGGCCGATTTCGATGGCGACGGCTGGCCCGATATCTATGTGGCTTGCGATACCACGCCGAGCCTGCTGTTTCGAAACAACCGCGACGGCACCTTCACCGAGCGAGGCCTCGAGAGCGGCGTGGCCTTGAACGAAGACGGGCGCGAGCAGGGCGGCATGGGTTTGGGGATCGGCGATTTCGATTCCGGCGGTTGCCTCGATATCTTCAAAACCCATTTCAGCTCCGACACCCACGTCCTCTACAAGAACAACGGCAAAGGCATCTTTCGCGACGTCACCACACGAGCCGGTCTGCGCGTGGAGACCCGCTTCGTGGGCTGGGGCGCGGCGATTCTGGATTTCGATAACGACGGGCTTCCCGATATCTTCTTCACCACCGGAATGGTCTATCCGGAAGTCGAGGCATCCGACCGCAGCGCACCATACAAAACGCCAAGCGTGATTTTCCGCAATCTCGGTGGTGGAAAGTTCGAAGAGCTACTCGATCTTGCCGGTCCCGCGATGACCGAACTGCACTCCAGCCGGGGCGCGGCATTCGGAGATTTCGACAACGACGGCGATATGGACATCCTCATCATGAATATGAATGAGCCGCCCTCGCTCCTCCGCAACGACGTTAGCGGAACGAATCATTGGCTGAAAGTGCTGCTCGCCGGCGTCGAATCGAATCGCAGCGCGATCGGCGCCCAGGTCCTCGCCACCTATGGCGAACGCAAACAGATGCAGGCCGTGTTGGCGCAATCGTCGTATCTTTCCGCCAACGATCGCCGCCTGCACTTTGGCCTCGGCGCGGAACGCTCGGCCAATCTCGATATCCGCTGGCCGAACGGGAAACCGGAACGGATTGCGGATGTGCCGGCCGATCAGCTTGTTGTGATTCGAGAAGGCTCCGGTATCGTTTCGCGAGAGCAGTTCGGCCCGCGGCGCTAAGACCCGCGCTGGCGGACAATGGTAGGTAAGCCCCGTGTTGACCGATTGTTCCTCGCACTATACAATCGACTGAACCGCTATGTAAGCGTTTTCGGGGAGCCTTCACGATGCAGATTTCCAGACGAACCTTCGCGGCATCTCTCGCCGCCGCGCCATTCATCCTCCGCGCCCAATCCGGCCCGCTCCGTGCGCGCATCAAGATCGATACCGAACGCGTCATCGGCGAAATCGATCCCAAAATCTACGGTAACTTCATCGAACACCTCGGCCGCTGTATCGATGGCGGCGTGTTCGACGAGCACTCGCCGCTCTCGGATCCGGATGGTTATCGCAAGGACGTGATGTCCGCCACGCGCGATCTCAACGTCTCCCTTCTTCGTTGGCCGGGCGGCAATTTCTCTTCCAACTATCACTGGAGGGACGGCATCGGCCCGCGCGACAAACGCCCGCCACGCCTCGAAATGGCATGGGGAACCGTGGAATCCAATCGCTTCGGCACGCACGAGTTTCTTAGCTACACGGAGAAAGTGGGGACCGAGCCTTACGTCTGCTGCAATCTCGGCACCGGCACCTGGACCGAGGCGCAGCAATGGGTGGAATACTGCAACTCCTCCGAGGACACCGCCATGACGCGCCTGCGCAAGCAGAACGGCCGCGCCGCGCCTTGGAAGGTCCAATACTGGGGCCTCGGCAACGAAATGGATGGGCCCTGGCAGATGGGTCATCGCAGCGCCGACGAGTACGGCAAGCTTTCGCGCTGGAGGCCGCCAAGCTCATGAAATGGACCGACCCGAACGTTAAGCTGATCGCCGCCGGCGCGTCCAACTTCCGGCCGGGCGTCGATTGGATGGCGTGGAACCGCACCGTGCTCGAATTTCTTCGCGACCACGCGGACTACCTCGCGATCCATCCGTACGTCGGCAACCCGGACAACGACTTCGGCGATTTCCTCGCAAGCTCCGTCGACCTCAGCGAACGCATCAAGACCACCGAAGGCGTGATCGATGGCGCCATCGCCGGACAGACGCCGCGCCGCAAATCTATATCGCCTGGGACGAATGGAACGTCTGGTATCGCGCGCGCGGCGCTGCCGAGCGCGGACGCCGCATCCTGGAGGAGCGATACAACCTCGAAGACGCTCTGGTCGTCGCCACCTTCCTCAATTCATTCGTCAATCACGCCCACATCGTGAAAATCGCCAACATGGCGCAGCTCGTCAACGTAATCGCGCCGATCTTCACCAACGACCAAGGCATGTTCCTGCAGACGATCTACTATCCGCTGCAGCTGTTCGCCGCAAATACCAAGGGCAAGGCGCTCGAGCTCTTCGTCGATGGCCCCAAATATAAGAGCACGCATTTCGACGATGTTCCGTACCTGGACGCCTCCGCCAGTATCGATAACGGCACGCTGGTGCTGAACGTCGTGAACCGCCACCAGGACCAGCCGATCGAAGCCGAGTTCGAGCTGCAGGACAAACAATTCGCGGGGCCAGTCGCCGTGTCCGAAGTGAACGGGCCCGATATCAAAGCCGAAAACGATTTCGGCAAAACAGTCGTAAAGACCGTGAATAAATCGGCCTCGTCCGACGGTCATAAGCTGCACTACGTCTTCCCGGCGCACTCATACACGATGTTGAAGACCAAGGTGAGCTAAACGTAAAGTGAAGGAGGAGCAACATGAAAACGCGAATCAATCTTCTGCTGGCGGTATCACTGGCGATCACGCTGATTGGCGCCACGTTCATAATGGCGGAACAAGCCTCACCCAATGCGCTTCCGGCCAGGCCGCAAGGCCCATGTGACATCTACGCCGCCGCCGGCGACCCCTGCGTGGCCGCCCACAGCACCACGCGCGCGCTGTACGCCTCCTACAACGGCCCGCTCTACCAAGTCCTGCGCCAGTCAGACGGTAAGACCCTGGTCATCGGCGTGGTCCGGGCCGCCGCGTCGCCAATCCCCGATGCCGGCGGATATGCCGACGCCGCCGCGCAGGACGCGTTCTGCGCCAACACCTATTGCTGGATCACCATCGTCTACGACCAATCCCCCAAACACAACGACCTCACCCAGGCCCCCCGCGGCGGATTCAGCGGCCCGGCCATGGGCGGGTTTAACAACGTTCCAGTGGCCGACATGGCGCCGATTACGATCATGGGCCACAAGGCCTACGGTCTCTTCATCGAGCCGGGCATGGGCATCCGCAACGACAACCCGAAGGGCACCGCGGTCGACGACCAGGCCGAGGGCCAATACTGGGTGATCAACGGGCGTCACTACAATTCCGGCTGCTGCTTCGATTACGGGAATGCCGAGATCGACAGCCGCGACGACGATAACGGCACCATGGAGACCACCTACTATGGCAACGCCACCGCTTGGTACCACGGGAACGCCCCCGGCCCCTGGGTCATGACGGACCAGGAGAACAACCTGGTCGGTTGTGTTAACCCGGATGGAACCAAACTCTGCGCCAACCTGCCGGACATCAGCTGGCGATTCGTAACTGCGATGGCTAAGGGCGAACCGCATCACTGGACCTCCATGGGCGGCGATGCGCAACGGGGAACTCTGTCGGTGATGTTCAGCGGGCCGCGTGTCAACTCCACCTATGATCCAATGCGCAAGCAGGGGGCGATCCTCTTGGGCAACGGCGGTGACAACAGCGTCGGTTCACAAGGAACCTTCTATGAAGGCGCCATGACTGCCGCGAACACGTTCCCCACGGATGCCACCGATCAATTGGTTCAGGCCAACGTCGTGGCCGCCAGGTACGACGCGCCGCGCTTAAGCCTCACGCCCGCGTCTGCAACCGCCACTCCACCGGGACTCCAGACGTTTTCACCGGGCACCTCGCAGGACACGACAGTCACGTTCACTAATACAACGGGGGCGCCCGCCCTGGGGGTCAAGTTGAGCATTGCTGCGCCCAGAGGGTGGATTGTCTCGGCCGTAGACGCCACCGGCGCGTCGAAGACCCTCGCTGGGTCTATCGCGCCCGGCGCGAGCGGGAGCGCGACCTTCAAGGTAACCTCGGCGGCCGCGGCCTTTAATGGCGACCTCGTTGGCAATGCCTCGTGGACGAACCAGACCACAAGCAAGACGCAATCCGAAACCACGGCGGAGAAGGTGCGCAATGTCAGCCCGGTCAAAATCAATGAGTTCCGCATCGGCTCCCCGGAGAACTCGACGAACTCGTTCATCGAGCTCTACAATGCGGGCGCTCGTGACGCCGACATCTCCAACTGGACCTTGACCGAACACTCCAACCTGCAGGCGATCTTCTCAGCGGTAAAGATCCCGGCCGGCACTAAGCTCGCAGCTCGCGGTTTCTACCTGCTCGGCCTCTCCGATTCTGGGCTGGCGATCCCCGCGCACGCGGGCGAAACCACCATCCACGTCAGGAGCACGACTGGCATGTCGGCCGGGGATACGATCGCCATCGACGATGGATCAAGCGTGGAGACTCGCAAAATCGCTCGTGTCGGGACGCCTGCGGGCAACCCAACGACGGTCTGGCAACCCCTCCCCGAAGGCCCGGTGATGACGGTGGCCGCCGGCTCTACCAACATGCCTTTGACTAGCGTGGCCGGCTTCGTGGCCGGCGAGAAGATCGCTATCGGCTATGGGGCCACCTTCCCTGCGGTAGCAAGAGACCGGGAACGGTACGAGGTGGCGACGGTTACTACAGTCGGCAAGCCGGGTACGCAAGCCTTGCTTGGGGCGGACGCTCCCGCCGGCTCAAGCAACATCAAGGTGACATCGGTCGCCAACATCTCGGCCGGTGACAAGATTCGGTTGGATATCGACAGCGTCGGCCATGGCATTGAGACCGTCACCGTCACGCGCGTGGGCACGCAGTCGGCCCGCACGGCTCTCGCAGCCGATGCGAGCGCCGGCGCCACGAGCATCAGAGTCCGCGGCGGGAGGGGTGGCGGCGGCCAGGTTCCTTTCGTGGTGGGAGACAAGATCATTGTTGGCACGCCCGCGAACCGCGAAACGGTATCCATCGCCGCCGTTGGCGCCATGGGTCCGGCTGGGGCAGGCATCGATTTTACGCCGGCCCTCGCCCATCCGCATCCAAGCGGCGAGGCGGCGGTCAATCCGGGCACAGGCCTCGATTTGGCCGCCCCACTGCGGTTCGGCCATGCGGCCAACCTGCCGTTTAGCGTCAAGGGAACAGGAATCACCTTCGCTCCGGAAACGGCCTCTTCCCACTCGAGCAACGAACCTGTCTTGCCGCTCGGCTCTGGCATCACGCTCGACCGCCCCCTGGCCAAGGACCACGCGATCGACGCGGTAGTGCGTGACGCCACGGTCACAACGGCCGGGTACCAAGGGACGCCCGCGCCTAACCAGTGGTTCGGCGGCCCCGCCCTCTCCTCTAGCGCCGGCAGCATGGTGCTGCGCGACGCCGCCGGCCTGGTGGTCGACAGTCTCAACTACGGCCTCCTCGTCGACCCATGGGCCGCCGAAGGTTATCAGGCTGTCTCGGGAACGGGGCAAGGTGGCTGCCGCGTAACTTCGCCGGGGCCGCAAGGCGGCCGTGGCCCGGCCGCTGCTGCGGTCGCCGAGATCAATCGCAGCGCCGGCCGCTTCCCGGACGGCGCCGATACCGACAGCAACTGCACCGATTTCGCTTTACAGCCCGCAACCATCCTGCCGGCCGGATCGACTGCCGGCGCAACCAATATCAAAGTTGCCAGTGTGGCGGATTTTGCCTCCGGCCAGACGATAGCAATCGATACGGGCGCTAATCTCGAGACCGCCGTCATCGCGACAGTTGGCGCCGCCGGAGCCACGACGGTGGGCGCCGCTACCGAGGCGGGCGCAACCGTTATCCCAGTCGCCAACGCAATCGGCTTTGCGGCCGGCGAGCCCATCGTTATTGACGGTGGCGCGAACCATGAGACCGCTGTCGTCGTCTCCACCACCGGCGGCAGAGGCGGCGCCACAATCACCGTCGCCAAGCCGATCACTCATGCGCACGCGGCAGGCGCGGAGGTCTCCGGCACTGGCATTGCCCTAACCCACGCACTGACCAAGGCGCATGCCGGCGGGGCGCAGGTTGTCAGCGGCGCTCCCACCCCCGGCGCACCCAACCAACGTCACGGAAGGGGCAATTAAGGCGTCATTGAGGTCGATGTGTTTCGCCGTTTCAACGGCCTCCGCGCCCTGCTCCCGGAGGGTTGCTTAGTGCGTTCAGACCGTACTTATAATTCGGATCCATCGCTGCAATATCGCTGCGGTATGCGACTACATTTGCGGATGGAAATACAGCGGGAATCTTCTGAGTGACCTTCCCCGTCGCCGCCCACTCGGTTCCGCGCTGGAAGGTAACTATAAAGCCGACGCAACTGAGAGCGTTGATGTCATGACCCAGCGTGGTGTGAAACACGCGTCCCTTGCCGAAGCTCAGAGTCATCAGCATAGGTTCGTCTCGGCCGGTACCGTGATTGTCGGGATCGGAATACGCCGTCGCTAACACGGTCATGTTCCGGCCCGGTCCCCGCAGACTGTTATATAACTCATCGCCCTGGTGCATCCAGACGTGCGGCAGTCCTTTGGTAATCGGATGATTTGCGTCCTGCACGGTAATCGCAAATGGCACTCGATTTCCATGGTTTCCCGCGCGGCCCGGTGTATCGTCCGACGTTAGTTTGCCATCTTTGAAAAACCAGAGCGGGCCCGATTTCTCGGTTCGTCCCCGCCAGCCTCCAATGCCGATCATCTCGTTAAACGCCGGCCATCCCCCGAACGCATTGTCGGCTGCGTGAACCGTCACCAGGCCGCCGCCGCCCCGTACGTATTGTTCGAACGCGGCCTTCAGCGAATCGGGCCACCGCTCATCCGGAGCATCGTAGTTCATGACGATGACCTGATACTTGCCGAAGTCCGGTTTAAGGCCGCCGAAATCGCCTCCGGCAGCCGGCGCCGTCACTACATCCACCTGAAACAGGCCGGTCTCCTCCAACTCCTTCTTGAGCACCGGCGTGGTGGCCTTCCACGCGTGATACGGTCCGCCGCTTTCGCCATCCAGCAGCATCACCTGGATCGGCCCCGCCGCATAGGCCGGCGCGTGAAGTCCTAACCCCCAGGCAATGGCGACGGCAACAAGAACCCGGCTCATCGTCCCGGCAACTTGCCTACTGAAGACGAAATGCATACAGATTTTCCCCACCCGCCACGAGCACATACTGATGCCCGTCGAGCATGTAAGTAATCGGGGCGTTGCTCGGGTTGGAGATCAATCCGGCGTGCCAAAGAGGCTCGCCGTTCCGCGCGTCGAACGCGATGAAGTCTCCGGAACCGTTGCTGCCAAAAAGCAAATTCCCCGCCGTGGTCAGCAGTGGTTGGGCGCCGTTATTCGTCGCGTGTTTCCAGGCGATTTTGCCCGTCTTTACGTCGATAGCCCGCAGCTCCGTTTTAACCGTGCCCCCGCCGCGCTCGGTGCCGGAGTAGCCTTCCGGCTGAGGATCAGTGTCCGTCTTATAGAAGATGGTGTAAGACTGCGTGGTACCGACATAGAAGAGACCAGTGTCTGGGTTGTAGGCGGGATTCGGCCATCCAGTCGATCCGCTGGAGTTCGGCGATGTGAGCGCGCCGGCCACCTGTGGCTCTTTCATTGGATCGCGAATGGGCTGGCCATTCGGCGCAATGCCCTTGTACCAGTTCAGCCCTTCCACGAAAGGAGCCGTGAGTATGCTTTTTCCATTGGTGCGGTCAAGAACGAAGAACAGCCCCGAACGATGCGCCTGCGCCAAAAGCTTGCGGGGCTTTCCATCGATGACGGCATCAAAGAGAATGGGCGTCTGCGCCGCGTCCCAGTCGTGCGTATCGTGAGGGGAATATTGGAAATACCAAGCCATCTTGCCAGTGTCGGGATTCATCGCGACCACCGAGGCCGTGTAAAGGTTGTCGCCCTCCCTGCTCTGCCCGGCCATTACCGGATTCGCGTTTCCGGTGGGAATGTAGAGAAGATTCAGTTCGGGATCGTAAGTGGACGGGTACCACACCCCAGCGCCGCCATGCTCCACCGCATTCGCGTTGGGCCACGTTTTAAATCCGGGGTCGCCTTCATGCGCCGTGGTCCAGAAATGCCACTGTACGTCGCCGGTTTCCGGGTCGCGCGCTTCCGCGAAATTCGGGACGTCCAGAAAATCGCCGCCCACCCCGACGATCACGTGGTTCTTGATCACCAGCGGCGACACCGACGAGAAGTAATCGCGCTTCACGTCAGCCATTTGCTTGTTCCAACGTTCCTTGCCGGTCTTGATGTCAAGCGACACAAGGTGATTGTCGTAGGTCTCGAAGAAGAGCCAATCGCCGTAGATTCCCACGCCGCGATTGCCGAGAGCAAAGGCCGGCAAGCCTTTCCACGTGTACTTCCAGATCTCCCGGCCCGTGCGCGCGTCGATGGCTACCACCGTATTCGGTTCGGTGATGTAAAGCACGCCGTTGACCATAAGGGGCGCGCATCGCGTATTGGCCAGGCCTCCGGAAGCTGGCGCAGGAGCGGGACCGCCAATATTCGCGCCGGGCGAGATATCGACGCGATTCACCCACGCGAGCGAAAGATTATGGACGTTCTCCGCGTTGATTTCCTTGAGTGGGCTGTAATGGCGTCCGGAATAGTCTCCGTGGAACGTCGGCCAACTGTCGGGCTTCGGATGCACGATCGCGTCCGGCGGCAGTTCCTGGCTCCACGCCGTCATTCCCACTCCCATAAAGACAGTCAACAAAGCTCGAAGTTTCGTGTTCATCATGGTCCTCATTTAAGCGTGGCCAGATAGGCAGTCAGATTGTGCATGTCCGTATCGGAGAGCCTCGTCATCAGATCGACGTGGGCCTGCAGCGGGTCGGTCATCTCAACTTTAGGAATCCCGTGATCCCGCGCCCAGGTTCTGGTCGATCCGTCGGCGAATCGGAGGGTGACATCGAAGTCCGTAACGCGCAGCGGAGCGCCCTTAAAGCTTTCGCCGGAAACCAAGGTGACCGTCGCGTAGGGCGTGTTCGGATTCGCGGCTCCGCGGCCGAATCCGCCGCGTCCCGATCGCGGCATGACCATTCGTTCCTGAAGGGTCGCCGCATCGTATTTGTCTCCGACGCCCTTGAGGTCGCCCGTGGGGGAATGACACTTGTTACACCCGCCGGCGCCGTTGAAATACTGTCGCCCGGCCTTGGCGTCACCCACCAGAACCTCCGACAGGTGCACCTCGCCGCGCCCCGAGGCATAGACCACGCGCGAATGCAGATAGGCCGCAATATCGCCAATCTGAGCATCCGTGGAATCGATCTTGACGATCTTCGAGTGCGCCGCTTCTCGCACAAACGCTGCTATCTGGACGCCGTCTTCGTCATGCAAAGTGACTAGCGAGGCAATCAGGTCCGGGCCGGCCTTTCCGCCTTTCCCCCGATCCCCGTGGCAGTAGCCGCACGTGGAATTGTAAAGGGGAAGCCCCCGGTTGATCGCTTCCGCGGAGTACATCTTGAATCGTGGGCCTCTGGTCCCGCCGCCACGCCCCCCGCGGCCCCCTGCCCCGCCGGCCGGAGGTTGCGGCGGCGGCGTCTGAGCCACGACGGTGGCAATTCCCGCGAACAAGGCGATTATGCACGCAAAATTGAAGGTTTTCATCGAATGCACTGGGAATAGCATATCTGTAAGCGCTTACCCGTGCAAGCCGGTGGGCGCTCCGTATACACGCTCTAATTCTCCAACGACATTTTCCTCGCCAGTTGCATCGCGGCCTTGGGGGTCGTGCTTGCATCCATTTCCGTATCGAGATAGCCGCTGTAATTCAGTTCCCGCAGAACTCTCATCATGTAGGCATAGTCGATTTCGCCCGTCCCGGCTCCTTGCGCCCTGGGACCTCGCCGATCTGCACGAGCGCGATCGACCCTTTCGTCAGCCCGTCCCGCAAATGGCTGGTGATGTTACCTTCCATTAGCTGCAGATGGTACATGTCGAAGCAGATCTTCACGTGCTTGTGATTCACTTCTTGAATAGCCGGAAAAGCCGCCGCGGCCGTATCGAGCGCCATCCGGGCCTGGCCGTTCCCAGTGCTGAGCGGCTCGACAACGAGCGTGATGCCCCGTTCCGCCGCAATGTCTCCGGCTTTCTTTAATCCACTAACGATCTGCGATCGCTGCTGCTCCCACGGCACGTCCGGCTGTGTTCGTCCGACGAAGATAATTGGCATCGGTCCGCCAAATTTCGCGGCCATCTTCACTCTTGCAGTCATATCGTCGAGGAAGACCTTCTCCATGCCCGGCTTCGTCAGACCGGTCGTACTCACCGAATTGCCCGGACCGGTGATACTCGCGCACTTCAAGCCCGTTTCCTGCTGCACCTTGAGCATGGCTTCCTGCTCTTCTTCCGTAGTGTTCCAGAAACTGTATGCCGTGAAGCCCTGCCCGGCGACGATCTTCATCCGCTCCGGTCTGGGCATGGCGCGCGGAAACATGATCTCGATGTTGATCGAAAGCGTGTAAGGGGGCGGCGCCGGCGCGGCTGCCGCAGGCACGTCGAGCACAAATGGCATTGCCGCTCCGGATGCAATCTGGGCGCGGCAGCTGAAGCGGTTTTTCATAAGGCTCACTCCAGATCCGAATAGCGTTCAGTATATGACATCGAAAGCGCCGGACAGAGCCTTTTGTGGCAGACTAATCCAGTCCTCGATTGACCGGCGGTGCTTCGAAACTCCACACGTCACCTGAGCTACACGCCTTCCAGTTGTGGGCCTTGAATCGCAACCGTTCCCGAATCACGCTGTACTCGGCGGGCGAGGAACAGCAGCGTCATTCCTACGACAAAAGTGAGCGGGGCAACACTGAAGACCGTCGGAATTGTTTCCGCAAACATCCCCAATGCTGCAGCCAACACGAGACGCCGACACGACAATACTACACCGACTACGGCAAGAAATGCGACCGTGAGCATTCCGCCCGGCACGAGAGCCGCCACAATTGCCGTCCTGCTCTTCGATCCAGAGTGGACAGTCACCCCATGACACACATCATTGGCGGCGATCAAGTTCGTGATCATCTGGCCATTCGCAATGTCTTCCCACCTTGCGCAAGGATCGACGAGTTCCGCAGCGGTTCGGTGGATTGACCATACAGCGACTCCTGCGATGGGCGAAGTCGCCACCACCGCAAGTAGTAACGTGATCAGTTTGGACCGGGGCAAACCAGATCAATCCCTAACGTGAATTCTACGATTCGGACAAAGTCGGAAGCAGATGGTCCACCCGTATGAGGGCGCTGTTAACTTTTGCCGAAGAGGACGCAAGCGTAGCTCCCGATATGTGGCGATATCGAAAAAGTACCGCTGGCCGATCCGGGCGGACTCCACTTGTACTATAACCCCGTATTTCGACCGGGATCCTTTATGCAATTAGTCGACGCGGTTGCATAAATACCGACGGCGCTACTGGAAATTGAGCCCACTATCGGGGTCGAGCACCTACACAAGGATGCGCGGTCGGCGGCGAGGGTCATGTAGACGTCATCCGCTCCGCATCGAAAGGATGAGCCCCAGGGCGGTCGTGACTCCAACCAGCAGCGCCACCACCCCGATCCACCGCGATGAGTGATTGCGGAACCACAAATAGAGCCCGGTGCTTCCGAGCGTCACCAGTGCCAAAGAAACGAGGGCCGCGGTAAAGGCCCAAATTCCATGTGAGGCATGGATAAAAGCGAGAGTCTTCAGGAAGCTATTGGCCGATGTCTTGACCGTCGCGTCGCCGGTTGCGATGGAGTAGGTGACATCTAATGACCTGCCCAACGTAGTCGTTATGCTGAATTTCAGTACGCCCGGCGAATTCTCCACCGACTCTAATTCTCCGCGCCATTGGCGGGCCAGAATCCTCGCATCCGTGATACCGGATGCCAGCTTGCGGGTCTCCTCCGTGGGACGCTCGGAACGAGGCAGCCATTTGCGGTGGGCGAACTCCACCGCGCCGATCGCATAGATCAGCAGGAATGGCATCGAGAAAAGCGCCGTCGATAGATGGATAGATCGCAGTCTCCGACGCATGCTCATCTGTTCCAGAAATACAGCGCGGCAAAAACGCAGCAGCCGGCGGCGAACGAAATCTGCGCCAGCCTGGACCGGGCGCGCGCGGCCAGGAACATCGCGAAGCCGGACGCGATCATCGCTAGCAGACACCACATGGCGAACTCGTTGTAATCTGCCCAGAGTTGCATTCGCCAATCCGACGCATGGAACGAAGCGGTTCGTCCGTGGAGAGCATCGAGGTAAATCCCAAAGCTGTTGTGAATCGTTTCGACCCGAAGCCGGCCCTGATTTTCAAGAACGGTGACCCGATGGCTGCCGTTGACATCGTGGAAAGCGAGACGCAGGTGATTAGCGGCGTCATACTCAATCGCAGCGTTGTTTAGCGGCGTAGCGAGGGAGAGGTTCAATCGCGAGCGGACGCGTTGCGCCAGTTGCCGGTCGGTGAGATTCGGTTCCAGGGAGAAATTCTGGTAACTAACGACTGGCGCCGAAGGTTGGGATTCTCGCAGGAACGTCACAGACAGTCCGACTACGCCGTAAACGGCTAAATTGACGAAGGTGAGCAATCCGGCGTAAGCATGGACTCTCTTCAGTAGCCACATTGATGGATCATAGGCTAAGACGCAACCGCTACCCCATCCGTGCAGGTATTTGGAGGCGGCGGCAGCCAGCTTGATTAGAGACCAGGCGGCGCGCTTCCCGCCGAGGCCAGATACTTTTCGATCCAGCTCACCGTTCGCGCACCGTTGAAAGCCTCTCGTAAGACACTGAAAACAAAGAACGGCCGACAGGGAGGCTTCATCACCTTTGGTGCCCCGACAGGGGCATGGCGACAGACCATGGGGCTCGAAGCGATTCGCATAAGAGACAAGCATCCCCTAGACTGGACGTGCGAGGTTGACGGCCCAATGAGGCAAAACAGCATGCCGTGGTTACTGTTGCCACGGTGAACCATTGGGGTACTTGTCGCGTGGCGTTACCGGAAAAGTACCGCTGGCCGATCCGGGCGGAATCCACTTGTACGATAACGCCGTGTTTCGGCCACAACGCTCTCCCGCTGAAGCCCTTGCTGGCCGATTCCTATTCACTATGCGACCATGAGCTGATGAGTCGTATCAGCGCTGCACTCTTGGCATTCGTGGCAACCGCCCTTATGGCTTCTTCGCAACCGAATCCTGCGAACCAACGAGGAGCTGCTGTTTCCGTTCCGTTCGTGGGGTGTAAATCGTTTGGCCAAATCGAGAGACTCGAAGCGCCTAAAGGTACGAGTAGAGCTGTGCCGATAAAGTCCACGGACGCCCTGGTGCTTGCTTATTACAGATCGGCTGACGGAATTGGCATCCTGGCCCCACGGGGTTGGTACTGTGAGGGAGCATCAGGATCCGGTGGCTATTCCCTCTTTCTGAGTCCGAAGCCTATCCAAAATCGCGGTTCCGACTGGGAGGGCCTCGATGGACCGGCGATTGAGGTTAACCACATGACCAGTGGCGCTTCAGGAGCATATGAAATTGCTGAGGTGATGGCGCGAGTTTTTCCAGCATACAGAGCATTCGCAAGTAGGGTTTTCCAATTCATGGATCTCCAACTCCCGGCGAGCCCCTATCCAAAAGACACGCTCACGCACCGAGGCCAAAAGATCGTCGAGTACAACACTCCGGCGCAAACGGATGGTTTGGGCAACTTCCATTCATGGCTTCGGAAAAATGACCTCCCAATCAGTGGTGCCGCGATCATTACTGGCGACCCACCGAATGTCCGCGACGGGCCGGATTTGGTGCTCCTGTCTCTGCGGATGCCCCCTTCCTTGACGGGAGTGATACGGGTGATCGTTGGCCAGTTTGAGAGCGATACGACCGGTGCTCGACCGTAGATACAACGATTCGGCACACGGAACTGGTATTGTTGGCGATATTTGGCGTTATCTTCCATTAAGCCGCCCAATCGCGGACTCGGCAAGCCAGTTTGTAGATTAGTTGACTGGCACAGCACGGTCGAAGACGACGTCGATGGTTGAACCCTGGTGGAGAGTCACTTCCCGGCCGCGGGTCAACATTACAACCGCGAGGCCGACACCGCCGCCCACGCCAGCGCCGATGCCGGCGCCCGTCCAGCTATGATCGGTCCAGCCGCCGACGGCGGCGCCGGCGCCGGAAAGAGTTGCCACCCGCGCGGCGTCCCGGCCGACATCGCTGCCCTGCTTGATTTCTTGCTCTTTATCCACTTTTTGGCTGGAGCCTCCGGCATCGACGGAACTGAGATTTGGATTTACCTGGATCACCTTGCCGCTGGCGAACGTCATCTTTTCGATACGGATGCCGAGCTCGGCGCGGCCCTTCACGCGTCCGCTCTCGCGGCAGTGCGAGACCACGCCTTGCACATAGGTGCTTTCGGGCACAACTACCTGGCCTCCCGAAACGATCGGCGTGGCCGTCTGCATGTAGACGTAGTCGCCTTCCTTGGCGGTGCGAGTGGTGACGGAATTGACCATCTTGAGTAAGACATGGCTGCCCTGCGGAATCTCGGCGGCGCCGCAGAATAAGGGGAGGATGAAAGCCAGAACCGGCAATCGCATGAGGTACTCCTTTCTTCATGCTAACCCCGGTTCCCGCAAGAAGGGTCGCTTAAAAAGGAAGGGAGGGATACAGCCACGGAAACTCCCAAACGGCGTGGGGTTTCGGCCAGCGCTTTGAGGCGTACACGGATGAACGGACTGCCGGCGGCCGAACCGCGCACAAAACTGCGTTAAAGCTCCTTTATCAGGAACGTCGGCAGATGATCTAAAAGTAACCCCGCGGCAGCAGGATTCGGTTCGATCCCGTGGCCGCGGGGCTTTTGGCTTTTACTTCTTGGTTGCTTTCTTGGTTTTCAAAGACGCACTCTCGGCTTTTGCAGCCGGGTGTTTCTTATTGTGGTGCGCCAACGCTTTCGCGATCTCTTCCGAAGAGAGCTTACTGTGGTTTTCGGAATGCAAAACATCGGTTAGTGGACTCGTAGTCGTTGCCATTGTTAGAGTACCTCCTCGTTCTGACATCGACGCCAAAACGGCAAAATGGGAATCGCCAGTCCTGATTCTTCTGTGGCTGCGTTGTACGTAGCCACGTTGATCGGAAGCCGGCCTTCCGGCCGCGTGGCGGACTGAAGCTGCTGCAAGTTCGAAAGAACCAAAGTATCGAACTCCAATGCCTATATCCATCATACGCCGCGCGGGCCGAACGCAGGCATTTGGCCATCTCCCGGGAAAGCAACCGCCGAGTGTCGCAGAGGGCTGCCGGCTCAACGCTTCTTGGCCTTGTGAGCCTTCGGCGCTGAGAAACCCTTGCACTTCGGATGGTTTATGCAAGCCGGTGCGTGATCACGTCGCGCGCAACCGCATCGACCACACTTGTCGCCAGCGTTATAGTCTTCGTCCATTCTGGAACCCCTGACTCTATCCTCCCAGGAAATGACAGAGAAGGCGCCGCGTTCCGACTGGTTTTCGTCATCGGGTCTTGAAAACCAGCGAAAAAAAATAAATCCGTTCTGACCTCTTCGCATCGAGTGTCTGATGCGGAGCGGTAAAAAGCCAAGCGAACATCGCGAAATATTTTTGCCTCGGCTTAAACTTCTCTGCACGGATTTCGCTAGGCCAACTTGGCCGCACCGGGCGCATACCGCCTGAGGGCGGTCTTGAACGCCGCCACATCAGACTGGGAAAGTTGACACTTGGGAATGATCTGGAATCCAGCGGGCTTCAGGTTGATTAGTGTCGCGTGGGTCATCTCTGAGACGCCCTTTACCATGGACCAGCCGATGCTTCCATTCGAGTGTTCACCTGTGAAATCTATCCCCTTCTCGGAGACAGTGAAGGTCATCAGCCCGCCGAAATTTGGGTTCTTCATGGCTGCACGCGTCTGAAGGTAGGGCGTACCACCAAAGAGGAAAACACCGACGAAGAAAACTCAGCATGCGGCGCCCAAGGTTACGGCCCCGTTGTTCGGATCTAGGATCGCCCATACAACTGAAGCGCCACCCAAAATCGGCAGTAGCAACAGAAACCACATTCTTCGCAAGCCGTGCCGGGCTAAAGCCATGAACATATCGGAACTGGTTAGCCTGAACCTTACTGTGACTGCTTTGGTTAGATCGGTCCTAAGCACGGCGATGATGCTGACACCGTGGAATGCCGATTAGGACGCTACTGCTGCAAGCTCCCAATATGTGGGGTTACCTTCCAGTGAGCCCAATGCGGATCGTCGGATCAGTTTCCAGAAACGCCGTTTGACCGGAACCGGTCACTTCTATAGGAAATAAACAGCAGGTTGGCGTCCATGGTGGAAACCTTAAACGGAAGCTGGTGTCTACAATACAATGAGGGACATGATGCGCGTGAAATACCACTTCCTATCACCGGCGGCGCGCAGGCTCATTGACTGCGTCGCGGGGCTGGCATTCTGTGCCATGCCGGCCTTTACGCAGCCGGCGTTTGAGGTGGCATCGTTGAAGCCGTCGCAGCCCTACCACGGCTGCCAATCCGAGGATCGCTCAGCTGATGGCTAAATCTCAGGACCGCATGTTCGACAGTCATCCGCTCGGTTGGCTGCCGATCCAACAAACGAGGCTGATCCTTAAGAATCAGAAACTCGCGGGGCTGATCGCGAGCGCGTATCGGGTGCGGATATGGCAGGTGTCAGGTCCGGCGTGGACAACGGAGGATCGGTACGATGTCGAGGCGACATTCCCGGCCGATACGCCACACGAGGCTGTGAACGATATGCTGCGGACATTGCTTGAAGAGCGATTCAGTTTGAAGACGCATCGCGACGAGAAGGAGGAGGCTGGGTTTGCATTGGTTGAGATCAAGGACGGAGCGAAGCTAACTCCAGCCGCGCCGGCCACCGAGGAAGCGGCGGCGGCTCCGGTGAGCGAAGAAAACCGCAGGGCCGCGACAGAGAAGATGCGGGCGGAGCTGCAGAAACGCATGGAGAAGATGCAGAAAGAGGCCACGGCAAACGGCGCCGGAGGTGGTTTCAGCACGAATAGCTGGCATGCATCCGCCACGTTGCCGGAGTTGGCGGACTGGCTGACGCCGCTCCTCGATCGGCCAGTAGTGGATGCAACTAGTCTTCCGGGCAAGTACGATTTCACTATCGACATCCGAAGGTTCGGCGACGACACCGAGGAATACGCGGCTGGGCAGGCGTTGGCGAAGCTGGGCTTGAAGCTGGTAGCCAGGAAGATCACGGTTCCGAGCATTGTGATAGATCAAGTGGACCGCACGGCAAAACCAAATTGATTCTCAATCTCCAGATTGCTCCCGCCAGACGGTCCTTACCCAGGAAAAGGTAGTGGCCGAAATGTCCTAGGGCTATATCGGAAGCGCTCCAGCGCGATGAGCTTCTAGGCTAGCGTTTTGCACATTTATGCAGCAGCTTTGACCCACTCTGCAAGGGGTTGAAGGATTTCTCGCGTGTGCGCGTCCAGTCTGGGGTCGCCGAAAATCTTTTCCTGCCATGTGGCTTGCCGCAGATTTCGAAGTATATCTTCGAAAGAAACGGAGGTCTTGCGTTTGTACCAAGGACGCCCGATAGCTGACTGCGGCGCAAAGAGATGGCCTGACTTGGCGTGCCACAGCAGTACAAGGTCATAGATATAGAAGATCAGGGGAGCGGTTCGCTGGGTAGCTTTGGAGACTCGATTTTGGGGGTCTTCAAAGCCGAGGAACTGCTTGACGTCGCGGAAGCAGACCTCCAGGGGCCAGCGCAGAGCAAAGGTTTCCAGTATTTGTGGAGGTTTCAGAGTGAGGTCGGTGGAGAAGAAGCAGTCGTCGCGGCGGCGGCCACTGGGGTCGTGGACCACAACGATACGCAGCAGTCTCGACCCGGCGCTGGAATACCAAAGTGCGTCGATGGACCGATACCAAACCTTGACCTTACGTCCATAGAGGCACACGGTGGTTTTGATCCAGGAACTGCGGGAGTCCTGTGCCATCTGGAGCGGATTCGATAACCTCACACCTTTCTTGCGCCGCCGCCCGCGACTGGCGGTTCCGCGCGGAGGCAACTGATACAGGGCGGCGTTCATGGTCATGCGGCTGATCAACTCGGTGTTGGCCGGCAGATGGCGGCTGATAGAACCACCGGCATATTCACTGTCTCCCAACACGCGGAGTTTACGCGGGCCGAGCCAGCGGGCGACGACCTGAATCATTTCCAGAGCGAGTTGAGGACGTGTTCGATACTGCTTCTCGGTCGCCTGCCCGGTCTGCTTCTTTTCCGGCCTTCCATTGCGGCTGGGCGCCAGTTTCGGGTTCTTCCGTTTGCGATAGAGGCGGACGAGGACAGGGAGTGCCCATGTCTTTTGGGGCGCGAACGGAAACGAGACATGCAGGGAGAGAACGACCCAGCTGTGGCCGAAGGAAAAGACGGGCCGTTTCTGGGTAGAACGGAGCGGGTCGTGGTGCATGCCCGCGCCCCAGATGTGGCGTCCCGACTTGCGCGCCAGCGTGTCATCGACGGCGCCGGTGAGGATTTCGGGACAGAAAGGCAGTAGCAGTTGGAAGACGCAGTGGCCGAGGTCGTCCAGGTTCCAGCGGGCCTGGCTGAAGAAACGGTGAAACGAGCAGAAGTGCTTGAAGCGGCCCAGTTCCCCGGACTGAATGACACGTGTGAGGGAACGGCGGCCCGAGCAAAGGATCCAGGCACAGGTCAGCGCCCAGAAGGAGGAGAAGCCGGGCCGGGTAAAGCACGGCTGAAAGGCGAACAGTAGGGGAGCAAAGGAGCGGACGAGGAGATCGGGCATAGGCGTGTCACTCTTTCATCACTGTATTGAAAGATAAGGAAATCAAAAAAAGCGCGTCAGCGCTTTTTGCGTTCTTCCAGTAGTTCCACGTTCAGGCCTGAGATCTGTTTCAGGCACTTCTGAATCTCGGCATAGCGGCGTACGCCCTCCTCGGCGTCCTGTTTCAGATGAGCGGGCACAGGGATCTGGCGCACCCGCCGGTTGCCTGCGCCGACCGAGAGAATCCAGATCGGGCCGTGGCCCTTGCCCTTATCCTTCTCGCAATATCGGCAACCCGGCTTGTTGCAGCGGATCATGCGCTTCATGAGCGAACCCGCGAGAGCAATGGTGGGGTCGGGTACCTGTTGAGCGAGGCGCTTGCGTACCTCTATAATTCGTTCGGTCTTATCTTTCACCATATAACTGAAAGATATCCGAACACGAATGCGATGTCAACGGAAAAGCTACATTTTCAAATGGAAATGTTTGGACCCGGACCCCTCAGTCAACAGAACAGATCGAGCGCGAAAAAGTGCAAAACTCATTAGGACCAGGCGAAATCTGAACGCCGGAGCGTTTCCGATATAGCGCTAGGACTTTTTGTCCATTGGGTCCGGACCTGTGTAAACACCTCGCCGTTACCGTCGAACTATAGGCGCTCATACCCGATGGGTTCGACGGGCAAACGCTTCCCATGAGCGCCGGAGGGTTATGTCTCGGTTAATTCGGAATCAGCCGATCGAGGCGGTCGACAATAATGAGCTCAACTTGGCTCTTTTGGGCTTCGAGATTCAGACCGAGTTGCTCCCGGACGGAAGTAAAGACCGAATCAGGGAGGCTATCGGCTGCTAGTGAGACGCTTTCGCGGCCCGTACCGCCGCGATCGGGAGCGTAGCTCAGCGTGAAATCGTATTGGCCGCGGAGTCCGGTTCTGTCCAGAACTTTTCGACCGGTCAACTGGGACAGCACGCCGACCAGATTCGACATCGCCGCATTCCTGAACGTAAAGCTATAGCCGCTCTGTCTCACGCTTGGCTTACCGCCTTCAGGCAAAGTCTCATGGAGTTTGGGACCGCCTTTTCCCAGAATCAAGGCATAAACAGGCTGCTCTTTTGTTTCGCGATGAATGGATAAGTGAAAGCGCTCCGCCAGCAACACCTGAAGCATGTGTGGGAGCTGTTCCTTCGACATGGGCTGTTCGCACGTAGCCTCGATATCGTATCTTTCCTGGAAAAAAGCGTCCGGGATACCGGAGATCTGCCGTGGTGAAACATCATAGGCGAAGATGATGAGCTCGAGCATAAGCTGATTTGCGGCGGTGAAGCGTCTGCCTCCCGGAGCCAACTCCGGATAACCACCCCCAACGCCGTTGGTGTTCAGTTTGATCGAGGCTAGGTCGAATGCGCTGCATGATTGCGCTTTGAGCCCGCCGCCCCCAAAAGCAATGGCTAGCAGACCAAAGACGAGTCTTCCGGCGGGAGTCATGTTTTCATAGTAAACCGACAGCTCGGTTGCACCGAAGCGCGCAGGAACGGGGTCATCGGACACGGCGTGCGGCCATTCTGTCCGTATCGTCGGCAGCTCGGACAGAGGGCCTGCCCGCGCGCCGCCCTGCGCTTTTGTGACAGACTAATGGCTTGTCACGCACCGCAATCCTGGCCATTGCGATCTGCATCCCTTTGCGGGCAGCCTTTGCGCAGGTCGCGCCCCCGAACGCCTACGTCAATCCCGCCGTGTGCGCCCAGTGCCACGCCGCCAAAGCACAAACATTCAGCCAGACCGGGATGGGCCGGTCATTCTACCGGCTCACCGCGGATAAAGCGGTGGAAAATTTCAAGTCCGGTCTTCCCTTCTTTCACGCCGCGTCCGCCACCTACTTCAATATGCTGCAGCGCGACGGCAAATACTTCCAGCGCCGCTGGCAAATCGATTTCGACGGCCGTGAGACCAACATCGAAGAGAAGCAAATCGATTTCATCATGGGCTCGGGCAATCACGGCCGCACTTATCTGCATCTTACTCCTCGCGGCACGCTCCAACAACTTCCACTCGGCTGGTACGCCGAAAAAGGCGGCACATGGGCGATGAACCCGGGCTATGACCGGCCCGATTACGGCGGATCCACTCGCGTCATCCATTACGAGTGCATGTTCTGCCATAACGGCTACCCGCGTATTCCCCAAGGTCATCAGGAAACCGGCGCCGAAGCCCAATACCTCGACCCCCTCCCTCAAGGTATCGATTGCCAGCGGTGCCATGGGCCCGGCCAGCATCACATCGAAGCCGCCAGGCGCAAAGATGCGAGTCCCGCGCAGATCCGCGCCGCCATCGTCAACCCTGCCCGCCTCGCCCCCGAGCGCGAAATCGAAGTCTGCCTCCAATGTCATCTCGAAACCACCAGCCGGCTTCTGCCTCACTCTCTGCAGCGCTTCAATCGAGGACCCTTTTCCTATATACCCGGCCAGCCTCTCGCCGATTTCCGCCTCTCCTTCGACATGGCGCAGGGCAAGAACTCCGATTTCCAGGTCGCTCATCATTTCCAGGTCGCTCATCAAGGCTACCGGCTGCGCGAGTCCCAATGTTTTTTGAAGAGCGCGGGAAAGCTCAGATGCACCACCTGCCACGATCCGCATGACATTCCGCGCGGCGAAAGCGCCACCGCGCATTACAACTCCGTCTGCCAAAGCTGCCACCAGATCTCGTCCCAAACCTGCGTCGAACACGCCGCCGGCGCCAATTGCGTCGCCTGTCACATGGGCAAGCGCCGCACCGACGATGCTGTCCACATCGTCATGACCGACCACAAAATTGTCCGCCGCCTGCCCACCGGCGACCCTCTGGCCGAAAAGGCCGAAGTCCACGAATCGCCCGCGACTTCCTACCGCGGTGAAGTCGTGCCCTATTACCCGTCGAAGCTTGCACCTACCGCAACCGACCAACTCTACTCCGCGCTTGCCCAAATCTCCGACCGCAGCAACCTGACCGTCGGCCTCCCCCGCCTGGCTTCGCTGATCGATCGCTCCCATCCCACGCAGGCGGGTTTCTACTCTGGCCTCGGTGAAGGCTACCTTTCGGCGGGCAATAACCCCAAAGCGGTGGCCTCGCTCGAAGAAGCGGCGGCCCGCGCGCCAAACTCGGAGATCATCCAACTGGAGTTGGGCAATGCGCTCATGGAATCGAAACACTGGGCTAAAGGCGAAGTCGCGTTTCGAGCGGCTGCGAGGCTCAACCCGCGCGACGGCGCCGCTTGGGGACTCCTCGGCTGGTCACTCTGGCAACAGGATAAAACTGCCGAGGCGAAGAGCAATCTCGAAAAGGCGATCGCGCTCGATCCGGACGCGCCGGGCGTGCATAACTATCTGGCCTCGCTTCGACTAGGAACGCGCGACCTGCCGGGCGCTGAGAAGGAGTTCCGCGCGGCCATAGCCATCGACCCCGGCGTCGCCGATTGGCGCGCCAACCTCGCCATGCTCTTGGCGTCGCGAAACGAAATGCCTGAGGCCCGCTACCAATTCGAGCAAGCCCTGCTGATCGACCACGCGTCGGTTCTCGCGCGCCTCAACTATGCGCGCGTGCTCGCGAATACCAACGATCTCGATGGAGCGGAACAGCAGGTGCAAGCAGCTCTCTCTCTTGATCCCAAGCTAGGCCCGGCCCATGAGTTGTTCGGCTCGCTTCTCTCGGCAAAAGGCGATCTAACCGGAGCAGCGCGCGAACTCAATGCCGCGCTCAGCGCCAATCCTGCGTCAGGCCGCGCGCATTACGAACTGGGGGTCGTCTTGGCCCAAACCGGCGATTCCGCCGGCGCCGCGCAACACTTCCGGATCGCCGCCCGAGATATCGATCCGAATATTCGAGCCGCTGCGAACGAGATGCTTCAAAGGATCGGTCAGCGATAAACAACCGTTAAGATCCAGCCGCGGCACTTTCCTCTCCCTGCGATCCGCGCGGGACTCATCACCAGTTCTCTCGAGGGCTATTCATCGACCCTTGACAGAGAAGGCCTCAAGTGCTATATACTATAACGCTAGCATGAGTAACACTCAAAATCGCAAGCCGCCCACGCCGCTGGAACAGATTGTCATGGACTACGTCTGGGCCCATCCCGATTGCACCGCCGAGACATGCCGCGAGGGCTTGACTGCCCAGCGCAAGCTCAAGGATTCCACTATCCGCACGATCCTGCGGAACCTGGAAGAGAAGGGCTATGTCACCCACAACGTCGATGGACGAACATTCGTCTACCGCGCGGCCGACACCAGGCGTAACGTTGCCGTGCAGGCGGCGCAGCAGTTGATCGATCGGTTCTGCGGCGGGTCGGTGGAAGAGTTGCTGGTTGGGCTGGTAGATAACCAGGTATTGCAACCGAAACAGTTGCGGCGGCTGGCGGAGAAGATTGCGGCGCGCAAGGAGAAAACGGTATGACCGCGATATGGTTCCTGGCGGAATGGGCGCTCCGTTCCTCGATTCTGATCTTGAGCGGGGCCGCGCTGCTGCGAGCGCTCCGTGTGAAGGATTCGTCGATTCGCCTGGCTGCGTGGACCGCGATGCTCTTCGGCTCTCTTGCGATCCCGGCGCTCACCGTGTCGCTTCCGAATATGCCGCTGATTGTCCCGCACGCCACCGAACGCGCGGCGCAAGCGCCAAGCAGGACTTACGATGCTCCGCCGAATTTGCCGTCCGCACAAGTCACAAGCGTCGCAAAGCGCTCCCCTGCCCTTCCCAGACGCTTCGATTGGGCCTCCGCCGCACTGGCAATCTACATGTTGGGCGCCGCCGCGCTCCTGCTGCGCGTGTGCGTGGGACTCGCCATGAGCCGGCGCTTGCGGCGCGGCAGCCACGCAACCGGACAGTCGGCCAAAGGAGTCGAGATTCGCGAATCGGTCCGCGTTGCCGCGCCCATTACGCTCGGGATCGTTCGCCCTGTGATCGTGCTACCCGGCGATTGGCGCCAATGGAGCGCCGCAAAGCTGGGTGCCGTGCTGGCACATGAGTTCTCACACATCCGCCGCTTCGATCCGGCCGTACAGATGCTTTCCGCCATTCACCGCGCCCTGCTCTGGTATAGCCCCCTCAGTTGGTTCCTGCACAGCCGCATCGTATGCGTAGCGGAAGAGGCCAGTGACGATGCGGCCCTAACCGTCACCCGAGACCGCGCCACGTATGCCGAGATCCTGCTGGACTTCATGCAGCGAGGCGTGCGAACTGCGAACTGGCTCGGCGTGCCGATGGCGCGCTACGGCCGGCCGGATGACCGCATCCATCGCATCCTGGATGGAACGAGCCTCTCCCTCGGAGTCACGCGATGGAGCGTAGCGGCGATTTTGGCGATCGGTTCACCGCTCGCATACGTGACAGCCGCAGCGCATCCGCAGATCGCTCCACAAGCACAAGCTACGGCCGCTCTGGCGCCGCCAGTTCAGAGGAACGAAGCGCCGCGCCCCGCTCTCGATTCGCCGCTTCCGCCTCAGCCCAGGCAAAACACCGCCAAACCGCAAGCCGCGTCCGGAGAATTGCGCGGCATTGGCAACGTCGCCCCGTCAGCTACAGTGGTCGTTAAGCCGCGCGTCGACGGGCAACTAATGTCTGTAAGTTTCAAGGAGGGCGAAATGGTCCAGGCCGGCCATGTGCTCGCGTCCATTGACCCGCAGCCGTATGAGCTCCAACTCGCTCAGGCTCAGGGCCCTCTCATGCAGGACCAGGCCGCGCTCGATAACGCGCGCGCCAATCTTCTTCGATACCAGAGACTGGCGTTGCAGAAAGTGCTTGGCGAAGAGCAAGTCTCCGAACAAAAAGCTGCGATCGCGAAGCTCGAAGCCAAGATAAAAGAGGACCAGATAGAGATCGATCGCGCGAAGCTTCAGTTGAGTTACGCGCACGTCACGGCTCCTATCACCGGCGTCGCCGGCCTACGTCTGGTCGACCCCGGCAACATCGTCCACGCCGCGGACGCCATCGTCATCATTACTCAGCTCCAGCCAATCGCGGTTCTCTTTACTATTCCGGAAGACAGCCTGCCTCAGGTGCTTGCACAACTGCGGCTGGGAGCGAACGTGCGGGCCGAAGCGTGGAACCGCGACAACTCGAGGAAGCTCGCAACGGGCCGCTTGATTGCAGTTGACAATCAGATCGACGCGGAAACCGGCATGGCGAAACTCAAAGCCGTGTTCGACAACAAGGACGCCGCGCTCTTTCCCAACCAGTTCGTAAACGTGCGCCTGTTCCTGAATTCGCAATGACGTCTCACTCGGAAATATCCATATATTTGTCCCTTCTTGCGCTGTCTTCGCGCTTCGACCTATAGAGGACAAAAAATGGCCGATCCGAATGCGACAATCACCAAAGTCAGCGTGACCTTTGTCACGCACGACGATAACAAGGACCACGACACGTCCGTGTCAGTGGATGTTCAAAACAAAACCAGCATCTTTCTCAGCCAGGACTTAGCGCGGCTGGATAATTTCGCCGGAAACCAGGAGTTCGGCGATAAGCCCGCTTCCACGAATACTTTCGTGCTACCGCTGACATCGACCAGCGTTAAGGTAAGTGAACTCCTGCTGCCTACATACGCGATCACTATTCACCCTAATGGCCACGACCGCTGGATCTTCGACTGCACAGTGACCATCACCGCGAGCGATGGGTCTCAATTCTCCAGTTCGAAAGGAGGGATCATCCTCGACCAGGACAATCGGACGTTCAGTGGCGTCTTCGGAACGTAGGCGTCTCGACCAGCGTCACCGCGCGCCCCCAAGCGCGCGATACTTTCTCAACAACTCGTACATCACCACGCCGCCCGCCGTAGCGACGTTCAATGAATGCTTTACTCCCAACATAGGTATGCGTACGTGCGTATCGCAGCGCGCCGATACGTCCGGGCGTATCCCATCCACCTCGTGCCCAAACACCACGCACACCGGAAATCGCGGCGCCCAATCGAACAGGTCCACCGCATGAACCGACGTTTCAATCGCTGCAATTTCGCATCCGCGCGCGCGAATCGCATCCAGCAGCGGCCCCGGTTCCCATGCGAATTCCCACGGCACGGTCTCATCGGCCCCCAGCGCGGTCTTCGTAATCGCGCGTTTCGGGGGATGCCCCGTGATGCCGCACAAGTAGAGTTTCTCGATCGCCGCGGCGTCGGCCGTGCGAAAGAACGCGCCCACGTTATACAGGCTGCGGACATTATCCAGCAGAATCGAAACCGGCAGCCGCGCCACGTGATCGTAGGCCGCCCCGGCGTGCGTAGCTTGAAAGGGAATACGTTCCAACTCCACAGGATAGTAAAATGAGGGTTTCCCAGGAGGATCGATGGCCGTAAAGCCCCGCCGCAAGGCGGTTGTAGTGGACGTCGGCGGAGTCAAGGTTGGCGGCGAGCACCCCATCGTGGTGCAGTCGATGACCAATACGGATACGGCGGACACGCCCTCTACCGTCAACCAGGTGATGGCTCTCGCGCGCGCCGGTTCCGAACTTGTCCGCGTGACGGTGAACACCGAAGCGGCCGCCGCGGCCGTGCCGCGCATCGTCGATGCGCTCGATAAATTCGGCGTGCGCGTACCTATCGTCGGCGATTTCCACTATAACGGTCACCTGCTTCTGAAGAAGTATCCCGAATGCGCCCGCGCGCTGGCCAAGTACCGCATTAACCCCGGCAACGTCAACATCGGCCGCAAGACCGATGACAACTTCCATGTGATGATCGACGCCGCGCTCGAATACGATAAACCTGTGCGCATCGGCGTCAACTGGGGCTCGCTCGACCAGGCGCTGCTCACGCGCATGATGGATGAAAACTCCCGCGCCGCCGAACCGAAAGACGCCCGCGACGTCATGCTCGACGCCATCGTGACCAGCGCCGTCGAATCCGCGCGCGCCGCCGAACGCTACGGCATGGGCCGGGACAAGATTATCCTCAGCGCGAAAGTCAGCGGCGTGCAGGATCTGATCGACGTTTACCGTTCGCTCGCCGCCGCTTGCGATTATGCCCTGCATCTCGGCCTCACCGAAGCTGGCATGGGCAGCAAAGGCGTAGTGGCCACCACTGCCGCGCTGGCGCCGCTGCTCCAGGAAGGCATCGGCGATACCATCCGCGCCTCGCTCACGCCGCAGCCCAATGGCGATCGCAGCGAAGAGGTCTTCGTTTCGCAACAGATCCTGCAATCGCTCGGCATCCGCAGCTTCACTCCCCAAGTGACCGCCTGCCCGGGCTGCGGCCGCACCACCAGTACGTTTTTCCAGGAGATGGCCGACCAGATACAGAGCTATCTACGCGTGCAGATGCCTAAGTGGAAGGCCACGCATCCCGGCGTCGAAACCATGAAAGTCGCCGTAATGGGCTGCGTTGTTAACGGCCCCGGTGAATCCAAGCATTCCAACATCGGCATCTCGCTGCCCGGCACGTTCGAAGAGCCCGTGGCGCCGGTTTATGTCGATGGCCGTCTGATGACCACGCTTCGCGGCGATCGCATCGTCGCCGAATTTATCGCAATCTTGGACCAGTACGTGGAATCGCATTACGCCGCGGCCCTTGCCTACGCAACATAGAAAGATCGGACACCCCGCCGCGACCAAAGCTCCTCAGCTCCGCGCAAAGTTATAATCTAAGACTGCCGCCGGAAATAATCGGCTATGTTCAAACGCATTAAACAGTTCGTGGAAAACTTGGCCTACGCGGGGTTAAAACCGCAGGGCGGCCCCTCCGATCCCCTATATCTCAGTAATCGCACCCTGGGTCAAAAACTGACGGCATGGTCGATCATCGGAATACCAGCCTTAGTAGTTCTCGGCGGACTGGGTTTAGTTTTATTTGGTTTTTTCGATAAGGATGCGCCCATCGCGCCGCCGCCGGCGGGCCTCACCAACGCGCAAGTGGCCGAAAAGATGTTGCCCGATCTGAACAAGGACATTCATATCGAGTCTCAGCACGATCTCGATGTCGAGGATGTCCACGTCGTCATGGGCGCCCCGAGCCATCTGGTTGGCATCGCCAAGAACACGACCGACCGTCCAATCTCCACAGCCGAACTGATTTTCGACCTCACCGACAGGAATGGGTCGCGCCAGGGCGCCGTGAGCACTGAGATAAAGAACATCGCTTCGAAGACCTCCGTGCCTTTCCAGTTCGCAATCGAATCGTCCGCCGCCACGTTTGCGCTTGTCCGCGAAGTACACGTCCGGTAATCGCAACGCCGGGCCTTAGTATGCGCTGTATTTATCTCGATCATCACGCCACAACCCCCGTCGATCCGCGCGTGCTCGACGCGATGTTGCCCTACTTCACCGCCAGACCCGGCAACGCCGCCAGTCGCAGCCACAGCTTCGGATGGGAAGCGTCGAGCGCTGTCGAGCGCGCCCGCGGCCAGATTGCTCGCCTCGCGGGAGCGGAGCCGCGCGACATCGTTTTCACCAGTGGCGCAACCGAATCGAATAATCTCGCCCTGCAAGGAGCCACTTTTGCGAAAGGCGCGGCTTTTGCGGCAGGCGCGCCTGACGGAACCCGCGCCCATCTCGTCACCATGGCCACCGAGCATAAAGCCGTGCTTGATACCGTCCGTCACCTCGAAGCAACCGGCCTTCGCACCACGATCCTACCGCCCGAACCCGATGGCCGCCTCGATCTCGACCGTCTCCGCGCCGCGATTCTGCCCGAGACCATCCTCGTTAGCGTGATGTGCGCCAACAACGAGATCGGCGCCCTCCAGCCCGTCGCGGCCATCGGCGCCATTTGCCGCGAGCGCGGCGTACTCTTCCATTGCGACGCCGCGCAGGCATTCGGCAAGATCCCCATCGATGTCAAAGCGGATGCCATCGATCTGCTCTCCGTCAGCGCGCATAAGATGTACGGACCCAAAGGTATCGGCGCCCTCTACGTTCGCCGCGGCGTGAAGCTTGCGCCGCAGATTTATGGCGGCGGCCACGAAAACGGCTTGCGCTCCGGCACGCTCAATGTTCCCGGCATCGTCGGTTTCGGCGCAGCCTGCGAGCTTGCGGCGGACGAAATGGAGCCGGATGCCCTGCGCATCCGCGCACTTCGCGACCGCCTATGCTCGCTGATTCAAACAGTGGGCGGCGTACGCGTCAACGGCGGCCTCGAGCATCGCCTGCCCGGCAACCTCAACGTCAGCTTCGCCGGCGTCGATGGCGACGCGTTGCTCACTGCGATTCCGGAAATCGCCGTATCGGCAGGCTCAGCCTGCACTTCCGGCAGCGATGCGAGCTATGTGCTTGAGGCTCTCGGCACGCCTTCCGAATTTCGCGATTGCACCGTCCGCTTCGGCATCGGCCGCGGCAACACCGCGGAAGAAATCGATTACGCGGGCGCGCGCGTTTGCGCCGCGGTCGCGGAACTGCGCGCGATGTCGCCGGTTAGCGCGATATTGTCATAACGAAATTCGACGGCTCCTCGAGACCACGCCCCCCCAGGCAGTCGGGCCCTGTTATTCTTCGAGGTGGAGACATTGGCATGTGGCGCAAGGCGCTTGAACTTCTCCTGCTGGCGCGTTTCAGCCCCGCATTCGCTCAGGTATATTCCGCCGACGGGATCAAAGCGCAACATGAAGACGAGGACCGGAAGTGGGCGCAGAAGACCGGCCTCCTTGTGGGCGAGGTGCGAGCAATCCGGATTGCCGCCGGCATCTCCGATGACACGAAGGGCTCGCGAATCTCGAATATCGACGCGATCTCTCTCAAGCGGCGCAACCATATTCTGTTGGTCGAAGGCCCATGTGTGAAGCTGCATGTCATCGAGCGGGGCGGCAGCGGTTTCACCGAGGTGTGGTCGCTCAGCGAACTGCCACGTCCGGCATGGAAATCCGGCCCGGCAGCGACCCGTCCTAGCCGCGGAATCTGCACGCAAGCGCCTCGCCCACCGAGCGCTCACGCGACGGTAGATGGCCGAATCGTCTTAGAGGTCCCGATCCTCCTGGACCCGTTCGAGAGGACATTGCCGGTAGATACCTACTTCTTTACGTGGGATGGCAGCAAGTATGTGCTGGCGGATAGCGAGCATTGAGTTATGGCTGGCGCAGCCGGCCTTCTTGAGCCCTAAATGTCGCGCTGGCTGGCGGTCTTAACCAAGAAAGCAATATCGGTTCTCAGTGGGTTTCTCGGCGCGGGTGATGTTGATAACGTCGACTTGGCCCTTCTTCGCTTCGAGTTGCAGACCTAACTCCCGCTTGCACGTCTCGATGACGGAGGTGGGTTCCAGGGGAGGACGATCTGCGTCGCTAGCCTCGCCAAGCATCCAATGGATATCGTAACGGTCAACCAGTCCGGTGGCATCGAGGACAGGCGCTCCTCGCAGATTCCAGAACGGCGCCGTAAATATTAAGCGGTTTATCGTAATGGCCGTTGCATTCACAAAGATTTTTGCCGTCTCCCCCCTGCCCTCGACAGCGAATTCAGCCCGTAGGTAAGCCGTGGCGTCTCCGTTCTTCTTGATCTTTAGGCCGCCCGGATCAACGGTCAAAACGTAGATCGTTCCCGGCTTTTGCTCTTTGTCAATCTCGAGCTTGAATGTGTCGACCAAGAGATTCTGCAACCTCGCTATCATTTGGGATTCAGTGAATGGTTGCTTCAGACTTAGCATCCAAGTTCCACCAATCGCTGTTAACCCAGGAAGCCCCCTTCGCCTTAACCACAACACAGTCGAACGAAGCATTGTACGCCATCCGGATCAGAGTACTCAGTTGCGCAGTTGCCCTAACCTTGCGATTACCCGGCAGTCTATCGAAACGAAATACCGGGGGTTGGCTTGATGACTGGAGTGGCCGGATAGACACTACATCAAAGCTCTGAGCGTCGATCGAAAAGCACAAAATCGGCAAGAATCAGTCGCAGATTCATTCCGCTATTGTGGCTCGGTAATGCCAAACTCTTGCCGCGATGTTACTTGTCTAGCCATCCCGTCAGGGGCTTTCCGCGGACCGGACGCCTCCCCATGCTGTTCGCAGAACGCTATCAGTCGCGAGTCGGGGACAGAGCGGCAGAAATCAGCGGGCCTGCCAAACCTACCCGCCTTGCCTATGTTCCACTAGGCCTGCGGTTGCGCCCCCACGCTGCTCCGGTCGGAACAATAAGAACGCATAATAATGCCAAGAAGGCGCCATTATCACCTAGCATCGGCGCCAGATTGTAGATCGTGGCGACTATCGCATACACCACGCATGCAGCCAGTTCCCGCCCAGGCGCCCAGTGAGCCAGCAATCGGCCGATCAGCAGCGAACTAATCAGCGCCGGCAAGGCACACCAGAGGTCCCACCCAATCGGCCCCCAATGAAGTGGATTCCCGTTCGCAATCGTTGCACCGAAGAACACGACTCCAGTGAGGCCGGCAAAGACCAAATCAATCGCAATGTTGACGGCGAGCCCGAGGCCCGCTAACCCTATGAGACGCGCGGGCCGCCCCGCAACGTCACGCCACAGAAGTGAGGCCGCCGTTCGTAAGACGCCGGACCAGAACCAGACCACGCCGCGCGTCGCCGCCCCTTCCGTCAGATCTCCGACGGTGGACGCGGCACGATCATGACTCGTGACCAGAGCAAGAATCCATTCTGCGATGTTGACGCTATGCATAGGTAAGTCCTGGGAGTTCGCAGCCCTCAAGCAACCGCCTATAGGATTGCTGTGCGCGCGTGATCGCAGCAAGACCCTTCGAGCTGAGAACAAAATACCGCTTCGCCCGTCCCCCGCGTTGCGGTGTTGGATCGCCCAATCGCGATGTAACCAACCCCTTGTCCTCCAGGCGATCGAGAGTGGTATAAAGCGCGCCGGGTGCTGGTTCACGGCCTGTACACGCCTTAATTTCAGCGCTGATTGTCACGCCATAGGCATTGTCGGGCAAACGCAGAATTGCCAGCAAGACGATCTGCTCGAATTCCCCTAACGAGGGCGTCGCGGGCATTTCAACTACAAAATAGAGGAAATAGCTGCCATTTGTCAAGCCGTATTGTAAACCCGTACCTGGGAATCTGAGCCTCTGCTTATCGCACCGTTGGTATTACTATTGAGTAGAGTGATGCGTAGGGCTTTCGCCAGTTCGGTTCTCTCGTTGCTTCTCCTCGTCACTCTTGTCGGAGGAGGCTGCATCTCCTGCGAACAGTACTTTATGTTCGGAGGGGAGAAGAGTTGCTGCGCTCCCGATGGCCACTGCAAAACGAAAACACCGCCAACTAAACAGAATCCCGGACGCGCGTGCGCTCAAATTGCCTTCGACCACCACAAATCGATCGATCACCACATCGATCTCCCGATCGTCGATTTGGCGGAAATGGATGCTCTTCCTTCCGCAATCGAGAGCGTAGAACGCTGGCACGGCGTCACCACGGTCGAGCCATCTCCACCTGATCTTCAAGTACTCCACTCGATTTTCTTGATCTAGTTCCCTTTCATTAACGGGTCTTCCCGCACTTGTGCGTTGGCGCGCCTATTCGCGCTCGCGCCGTTGGTTAATTGACGAAAGGAGAACTGAAGTGCATCGCTTACAAACACGCCAGCGGGCCCTGGCATTCGCCTCTCTGCTCGCTATGATGGCGCAAACTATCCAGGCCGCCGATCACGGCCCGGTATTTGGATTGGCAACGCCGACCAATCCCCAAGGCGGATGGAGTTTCGATTTGGGCGTAAACGGCCGAAGCGGGGTGACTTCCACCCTGGAAGCGGAATTGACGTACGGGCTCACCCAAAACATCAAGCTGGCTGTCTCCGGCCCCGTAGTCTTTCAGGCTGACCCTCTGCCCCACTCCTCCGTAACGGCCAACACACCGATCAGCGGTGATTTTAGCGGGCTGGCGTGGTGGCGGTTTCACAAGAAGGATCTCGCCGGAAAGCGTATCGAAAGCACAGCGGTCGCAGGCCCGCTTTTCCCCGGCCCGCAGCAAGAGGCTGGGATCTATCGGGGTCTCCACAGCGGGCCGGGTTACCTCGTCGGCGTAGTGACCGGCGTGGCCTCACGGAGCCAATATGTGTGGGTGGGAACAAGCTATCAACGGTATGCCGAATCGAAAGGCGACCGTCGCCCTGACCTCCTGACCTACACCGCCGTTTACGGTTACCGGCCGCTCTCCTGGCGCACCGATTATCCGCGGTGGGATTGGCGCGTTTTTGGAGAGTTCACCGGCGAGCGAACCGGCACGCTTCAGCGGCAGAATTTGGATTTGCCGGGCAGTGGAGCGAACCAGATGTTTCTCGGGCCGAGTCTGCTCGGGGTGTATCGGGCCATTGGAATCGAGGCCGGAATGCAGTTTCCAGTCTATCGCGATGCCGGGCCACTCTATCCGAAGGAACGCTATCGCTTTGCCGTCAACTTTGCTTATTTCTTTTGAAACGAAAGGAACCAACGATGCGAAAACAACTGTCTGTGTTGGCTTGCGCGGTCCTCATGGCCGCATTGCCGGTACGCGCCCAACTGCTGCAAGTCGATCTCTCGATTTTCGGCATGGATTGAATGACCTGCGCCCACGTGGTCGACGTGGCACTGAGAAAAGTGAACGGCGTGGAGTCGGTGGAAGTGAGCTTGAACAAAGGTCTGGCGACGGTGAAGCTTAAGCCGGGCAATACGGTCGCGATTCCGCAATTGTGGGAGCTCATTCATAAAAATGGATACACGCCGAAAACAACTTCGGTGTTAGTTCGGGGCGAGTTGGCAAACGGGAACGGGGGAATTCAGTTGAAGGTTTCGGGGACAAGAGACGTGCTGCCGCTCGTGGCCGATCCAAAGAACCCGGAGGCCTTCGCCGAGGCTGAAAAGAAACTCGGCCAGACCGTAATTGCGCAGGGAACAATGACGCCAGGCAAAGATCTGAAGGCAACCGTACCTTTGCAGTTGGTTCAGTTGAAGTAAATGGAAAAAAATCTCATGTCACAACCATTCCCAAATGCTCCACCGCGGACACGCGCCGGAGCGCTGAGTTTCCTGTCGCTATTTACGTCTATAGGGACGCTGCTCTGCTGTGCCTTACCCTCGCTGCTAGTCTTATTTGGATTAGGAGCAACGGTCGCGACCATTCTTTCTCAGGTTCCCTGGTTGGTTTCCCTGTCCCGCCACAAACACTGGGTGTTTATCGTGGCTGGACTGCTAATCGCCGGCAATTTCGCTTACGTCTACGTCGTAGCTCCGAAACTGCAACTGAGAAGCGGGGCTTGCGACCCAAACAGCCCCGGCGCGTGCCAAACGGCCAGTCGTCTCAGTACGATTGTTCTTTGGTGTTCGGCTGGATTGTATACGGTGGGCTTCTTCACCGCCTACATTCTCGGCCCACTCCTCGTCCGATTCGCATAGCATGCAAACATTCGCCTGGACGATGTGGGGCAGCCCGGGCGCATAGAATGCCCGCGATACACCGCGAAATCGGCGTGTCGGCGTCACTACCTAACGAAAGGCTATTACTTGACTGTGGCGGTCCATCGACACGGCCACCTCCCCACACGAATAGCCCTACGGATTGACCAATCAACCGCGGCTACCCATTCCTCGATCCTCCGCCTTCGATCGTACGTCCCCAGCGACGGCAGTGGTACCGCCTGTAGCCGATCGCTGAATGCCGATTCGCTGACAGCTTCCCCGTCACTGCAGCACCGCGACCTTCACCAGCGATCCCACGAATATCGCTTGAATCGCGCCGCGAGCCGCCACGCTCATTGCGGTCCGCCCACGAATTGTGAACCTTTCGCGGGCGGCGCGGATATTCGCCGGGAACATCGCAATCAAAAGAATGGCGAGGCAGACCGCCGCTACGTGAGCCGTCTGCGGAATCAGCAGCCCCACGCCCCCTAAAACTTCGAGAACACCCGTCAGCGTGATAATCGCTTCCGGCGCCGGAAATGCGCGGGGAACCATTCGTATCAAATCTGCCCGGCCGCGCCCCCAGTGCGCGGACGCCGTCAGCATGAACATAAGGAACAGAGCAATGCGGAGGGGCAGGCCCCAGTTGTCAAGCCACGCTATCCCTGTGAACCCTGCTAGCCGAAGAACCGCAAACGAAATCAGGAGAGCTATCAGAGGAACCATATCTGCCTCCCAACGCTATTGAGTTGTCTGCCGCTCCAGCAGCGATCGCACCGCTTGCAAATCGCTCGCGCGATTGCCCTCACGGGCGGAGTACGCAAGGTAGCCATCTGGCCGAACGAGTTTGATGCCGGGCCATTCCGAAAGCCGCAACTCCAGAATATCTTTATACGATCGGCTAAGTTCCCTGGCCGCTTCAATGACCGGAGTCTCCTTTTTATCGCTTACCAATAGCAGAAAGCGGCCGCCGATGCCCGCCCCGCCGCGCATTGAGTCATCCATATAGCGCTCCCCAGGCCCCTCCACGATCGGACTTCCATGATAGGAAATACCCAGTTCAGAGAGCCGCTGCACGAAAGCATGCTGGAAGGGAGCTAGTCGCGAAACCATGGGTATGACGGCATCGCGGAGGAGTTGCGCAAACCTGTTCGGCGTGCCCATCGCCCTCGTCAGAAAATCGGTGGTATCGATGACGCTCTTAATTATGGGGAGGCGTTCCACGCTGTAACTGTCGAGCAGTTGTTGGTTGCCGTGGCCCTCTAGAAACAGCTCGAGCTTCCAGACCAGATTCCAAACATCGTGCAGTCCGGTATTCATTCCCTGCCCTCCGAACGGGCTGTGAATGTGAGCCGCGTCGCCCGCCAGGAACATCCGTCCCACGCGCAATTGCTTGGCATGACGGTGATGAATATGAAAGTAGCTGCTCCAGTGAAGACTGTGCGCCTCAATGCCATGCGGGGCCCGTTGCGTAAGGATTCTCCGCACCAGGTCGAGAGAAGGAGCATCTCCCTCCATCTGATCGACGGTAGCTACGATGCGGCGCCGATCCGCGCTCATGGGAAAGATAGCGACGGGTCCGAATTCACTCGGACATAACTGCAACTCGTCCGCGGATAGGGATGTGTTCGTTTCGATATCCGCCAGCATGAACGGCGTGTCGTATTCTCCTCCTTCAAGCTGCAGCTTCAATACGTTCCTCACCTGGCTATGGGCTCCATCGCAGCCGACCACAATAGAAGCGGTTACATTCGACACTTCGCCGTTGTGGTTCACGGTTACGCTCACGCTGTCATCCCGCTGTTCCGCGGAAACGAATTTTGTGTTGTACTCCACAACTCCGCCTTTACGGTTCAACTCCTGTACGAGCAGGCGTTCCGTGACATTCTGGGGAACCATTGCGACGAATGCATACGGACTGTTTTCCGGCTCAAATCGCAAACGCGCCAGCGTGCGTTCCTGTGTCAAAACGGCTACGGATGTAACGCGATTGGCATTCTCAAGGAATGGAGCGACCACTCCCGCCATATCGAAAATCTCCAGCGTCCGGGGAAAGATCGCCAGGGCTTTGGAATGTTCCGATTGGGAGGATCGCTCCTCGATGAGCCGCCACTTAAGCCCCCGGCGGGCGCACTCATTCGCCAGGAATAGGCCGACAGGCCCAGCGCCCACGATGAGGACATCGGTGTCGTTTCGGGTATTTGCCATATATTGACTCCTTGTGACACATTGCATCGAAATAACGGGCACTAATTAGAGTGGACCGATCGGGGCGAAGTTGCGCCGTATGTTGCGCGGCATCCATCAGCGTGAAGTTCCGCCATTTTTCATCCGCCCAGTAACAGCCTGCCAAAGGGCCGAAAAGTGAATCACAAGTTCTTGAAATTTATATTTCCCCGCCCCTCAATCACTTACCGGAAACCCCGGCACGGAGCCATAGGCGCCTCCAGTTAATCTGAAATCGGGGAAGAAAGTTCTCCCCCCGGCGCCCCGGATCCTACTAACGAAAGAGATATCGAAAGAGATAACCATGTCTGACCAACAACCGCCCAACCAACAACCCGAAGCCCCTCCCTCGCGCAAAGGCATCGGCGGACCCAAGACAGCCGAGGGCCGCCGCCGCTCCTCGCTCAACGCTTGCCGGACACTCGTCACTTCCAAAATCCACCTCTGCTCACCGGAAGAGCAACCGGCGTTCGACGCTCACATGGCAGCCTACAAAGAAGCCCTCGCCCCCATCGGAATCCTGGAGACAGAACTGGTCGCGGAGATCTCCAAGCTGAAGTGGCGCCTTAAGAGGGCATCTTCGGTGGAAGACTCGATTTTTTCGTCGGGGCATCTCGATTACGCCGATGAAATGCAAAGCGGCCATCCGGCGGTAGACAGTTGCCTGGCGGAGGGCAAGGTCTGGAAAGAGCAAGCCAAAAATCTCATCCTCCTTTCTCTCTACGAAACCCGTTTCCGCCGCGCCGTGGAAAAGGACATGGCGGCGCTACAGGTCCTGCAGGAGAAGCGCAAGGCCAGCTACGCCCGCGCCCAAGACGAAGCCATCCGTCTCCTGCAACTGGCGCTATCGCAAGGGAAAGATTACGACCCAGGCGAGGATTTCCTGCCCGCCTCGGCCCACGGCGAGTTCGTTTTTTCGTCCCCCGAACTGCTCCGCGTAATCGACCGCGCCGCCCGCCTCAGCCGCTCGTATGACGTCAACAAGCGCCCTCCCACGTTCCCGAAGAAGGCCGCCTAACCGCAAATTTGATCGAAAAAGCTCACCAACTCGCAACCCACACTCACGACCCAAGCCCAAAAACCGCATGAAGCCAGCCCTCCAAATCTCCGCCCCCTCCGTTACCTCAGGTTTTGACTTTCCTTTCCCCAAAACCGAACCCTCTCGAGCCCGCAAGACCCACGCATGCCCAAAAACTCCGCGCTTATCTCTGCGTCTCTGCGTCTCTGCGTCAAAATGGCGCCCCCAAACGACTACACCCCCTCGCACCCGTGCTATTCTAGAAACTGTAATCCATCTGATTTCTTCCCAGAGGTCCAAACCCATTTGGCTTTAGTTGAAGGTTGCAAACACGCCCTGGAGCTCACCGTTCCCGCTCAGGAAGTGGATAGCGAAACCGCCCGCGTCACTGCGGAGGTTCAAAAGCGCGCTCGCCTCCAGGGTTTCCGTCCCGGCAAAGCTCCGGCGGCGCTGATTCGCAAGCACTTCGCCTCCGATATCCGCCAGAAGGTTATCGAAGCTCTGATACCAAAGCACCTCCAGAAGCAGTTCGAAGCCGAGAACCTCAACGTGGTTGGCACCCCCGATGTCACCGAGGTCCACCTCCACGATGGCGAACCTCTCCGCTTCAAAGCGGAGTTCGAAGTCGTTCCGGAAATCGAGCTTAAGGATTATAAAGGCGTCGAAGTCCCGTACTCCGAACCCGATGTTTCCGATGAAGACGTCGCCAAGCGCGTCGCTGAGCTCCGCGAGCAGAAGGCGGAGTACGTCAATATCGATCCCCGCCCTGTTGAGGATGGCGATTACGCGGTCGTCGCCCTCGAAAGCATCGCCGGCATCGAGGGCGATCCGGTTAAGACGGACGAAATGGTGCTGGAGGTCGGGGCGCCGACACGCTCCCGGAATTCACCGAGAACCTCCGCGGCCTGAATCCCGGCGAGGAGCGAGAAATCGAGGTCGCCTACCCTGAGGACTACGGCTCTGAGCGTCTCGCCGGTAAACACGTCACTTTCCGCGCCGCGCTCAAGGGAATCCGCCGCAAGGAACTTCCTGAGTTAAACGACGAGTTCGCGCAGGATCTTGGCGATTATCGCAATCTCGAGGAACTGCACGCCGCTGTCCGCAAAGGCATCCAGGGCCAGCGCCAGCATGAGGCTCAGGAGGAGGCCAAGAACCGCATCGTCGATAAACTGGTCGATGCCCATGAGTTCCCGGTCCCCCAAACCTTTGTTGAACGTCAGGTCCGCAATCGGGTCGAGCAGAGTCTTCGCTCCATGGCCGGCAACGGCGTCGATCCGCGCAACCTGCAGATCGATTGGGCCAAGGTGATGGAGTCTCAAAAAGACAAGGCGGAGCGCGAGGTGAGGGCCTCGCTCATACTATCTAAGGTTGCCGCCCAGGAGTCCATTCACGCCACCCGCGACGAGGTCGATAAGGAAGTCGAACGCGTTGCGCGTCAGCAGCGTGAACCCGTCGCCGCAGTCCACATGCGCTTTGAAAAAGACGGGACCATGAACCGTATCGCCAATCATATTCAAACCGCAAAAACACTGAATTTCCTGTTCGAACACGCGCGCAAAACGGCATAAATCGAGTCCGGTCAACAGGTATGGATTGCCTCCCTCAGTACCTTATTTATTTTCGAAGGTTAACGTGCAATTGCTAAGAATGCGAGTTCAGGTGATAATAGGAACGAAATCCATGGATCTTCTCCGCCACCGCGCAGGTAATCCGCTGGGTCCGGGAGGAGTTGCCCCGCTGGCGGATCCGGGGAGAATCGCTCCGAAGGCGGACCAGGAGAAAATTGCTTGAAGCGCACCGGATCCGATGATGCTTTACGCTGTTCCTTTTGTCACAAGAGCCAGGACGTAGTCGGCAAGTTGATCTCTTCGCCCAGCGACTATCCGCGGGCGTACATCTGCGACGAGTGCATCGCCGTTTGCAATTCCATCCTGGAAGACGATAAGGTCGAGGCTCCCGCCGGGTCTCCTAACAAGATTCCCAAGCCGCTCGAAGTGAAGGAATTTCTCGATCAGTACGTAATCGGGCAAGACCCCACCAAGAAGAAGCTGGCCGTCGCCGTTTACAACCATTGCAAGCGGATCCACATGAACCGGATGCGCAATACCGAGGTCGAGTTGCAGAAATCCAACATTCTGCTCATCGGCCCCACGGGAACCGGCAAGACGCTGATGGCGCAGACCTTGGCCAAAATCCTTGACGTTCCCTTCGCCATAGTGGACGCCACCACGCTCACCGAAGCCGGTTACGTGGGCGAAGATGTCGAGAACATCATTCTCAAGCTTCTGCAAGCCGCCGATGGCGACGTGCAGAAGTGCCAGCAAGGCATCATCTATATCGATGAGATCGATAAGATCTGCCGCAAGGACGAAAACCCCTCTATCACCCGCGATGTCTCGGGCGAAGGCGTTCAGCAGGCTCTGCTCAAGATACTCGAAGGCACCGTAGCCAACGTCCCTCCCCAGGGCGGCCGCAAGCATCCCCACCAGGAGTTCACCCCGGTCGATACCACCAATATTCTGTTCATCTGCGGCGGCGCCTTCGTAGGCCTTGAAAAGGTGATCGCGCGGCGCACCGGCAAAAAATCGATCGGATTTCTGCAAGAAGAGGAGAAGGGCCCGCGCCACGGTAGCACTACCAGCGGGCGCCGCGACCTCGACCTGCTCTCGCACGTGCAGCCGATGGACCTGATCAAGTTCGGCTTCATCCCCGAATTCATCGGCCGCATGCCGGTCACCGCGGTGCTCGAAGATCTCGACCGCTCTGCGTTGATTCAGATCTTGACGCGTCCCAAAAACGCCATCGTCAAGCAATATCAGAAGCTCTTCGAATTCGAAAACGTGCGTCTGAAGTTCAACGACGATGCGCTCGAAGCCATCGCCGAACTGGCCATGGAGCGCAAGGTAGGCGCGCGCGGTCTTCGCATGATCCTCGAAGATCTGATGCTCGACCTGATGTATTACCTGCCCTCCTACAAAAAAGTTCGCGAATTCCAGGTCACCCGCGAGATGGTGCTCTCGCAAAAGATCAGTCTTACACTATTGGAAAAGGCCGGTTAGAGTCGCAGTCCAGTTGTTTCATTCCGGCCAAAAAGGTCCAGGGGAACCCTGAGCCCTGGGAAAGAACATGCTAACTTCTAAGGAAAAATCGGATACAAAACGTCTGCCGATGATGCCCATCCGGGAGGTAGTCATCTTCCCGTATATGATGACGCCATTCGTCGTCGGCCGTGAATCGAGCGTCCGTGCTCTCGAAGAGGCCATGGCCGGCGACAAGAAAATCTTCCTTGCCGCGCAGCATGATGCCTCCGTAGATGAGCCCGAACCCAACGAAATTTACACGGTAGGAACCATCGTGAACATCGTGCAGAGCCTGCGTCTGCCCGATGGCAACATCAAAGTATTGGTCGAAGGCGTCGAGCGCGCCAAAGTTGTCTCCGTCTCCGATGAAGAAGGCTTCTTCCGCGCCATCGTCCGCACCGCCAACTACAAAATCGAAACCGGCCCGCAGCTCGATGCGCTGATTAGCCGCGTTACCGGCCTGTTCGAGCAATACGTCAAGCTCAGCCAGAATCTGAACTACGAGACCATGATCGCCGCCATCCGCGTGGACGATCCGGGTAAGCTTTCGGATACGGTCGGCGCCAATCTCCAGCTCACCATTGAAGAGAAGCAGGAACTGCTCGAAATCTTCGATCCCATCGACCGCCTGACGCGCGTCGCTGAGATGCTCGATATCGAAATCGAGAAGCTGAACGTCGACCGCACCATTCAGGGCCGCGTGAAACGCCAGATGGAGAAGGCGCAAAAGGAGTATTACCTCAACGAGAAGATCAAGGCCATCCAGAAGGAGCTCGGCCGCGGTGAGAAGAGCGAAATCGATGAGCTGAAGAAGCGCATCGAAAGCGCCGGCATGACGCCCGACGCGCTCGAAAAAGCCATGGCGGAGCTGAAGCGGCTCGAGAACATGCCGCCCATGTCGGCCGAATCCACCGTTTCGCGCAACTATCTCGATTGGCTGCTCGCGGTGCCGTGGAAGAAGAAGTCCAAAGAAATCCGTGATCTCCGCTTCGCCGAAAAGGTTCTTGAAGCCGACCACTACGGCCTCGAAAAAATCAAGGAGCGCATCCTCGAATTTCTCGCCGTGCGCCGTTTGGTCAAGAACCCCAAAGGCTCGATTCTCTGTTTCGTCGGGCCTCCCGGCGTCGGTAAGACATCGCTCGGCATGTCGATCGCGAAGGCCACCGGCCGTAAGTTCGTCCGTCTCTCGCTCGGCGGCGTGCGCGATGAAGCCGAAGTCCGCGGCCACCGCCGCACTTATATCGGCGCGCTCCCTGGTCAGATCATTCAGATGATGAAGAAGGCCGGCGCCAAGAATCCGGTCTTCATGCTGGACGAAGTGGACAAGATGTCCACCGATTTCCGCGGCGATCCGTCGGCTGCGCTGCTCGAAGTTCTCGATCCGGAACAGAACTTCATGTTCATGGATCACTACCTCGATGTCGAATACGACCTCAGCCAGGTCTTCTTCATCGCCACCGCCAACGTACTGCATACCATCCCGCCTGCGTTGCAAGACCGCATGGAAGTGATCCGCCTTTCGGGCTACACCGAGCTCGAAAAGATGGAGATCGCCAAGCGCTTCCTCATCCGCAAGCAGATGGAGCAGACCGGACTTACGGGCGAGCGCATCGAATTCACCGACGAAGGCGTCAACGGCCTGATTCAGTACTACACGCGCGAGGCCGGCGTTCGCAATTTGGAGCGCGAAGTAGGCAACGTCTGCCGCAAGATCGCGCGGCAGGTGGTGAACGCGCAAAACGACAAAGCGAACCCCAGGAAGGAGCACGCCAAGGTCGTCATCAACGGCTCCAGATTGAGCCAGTTGCTGGGCCCCTGGAAGTTCCGCGACCTCATCGCCGACAAGAAGAACGAAGTCGGCGCGGCCGTGGGCTTGGCATGGACCGAAGTCGGCGGCCAGATCCTCACCACCGAGTGCACGCTGATGGAGGGCAAAGGCAAGCTCACCATTACGGGGAAACTCGGTGAAGTGATGCAGGAATCGGCGCAGGCGGCCATGAGTTATATCCGCTCGCGCGCGCTGAAGTTGGGATTGCCACGCGATTTCTACCGCAATCTCGACGTCCACCTCCATATTCCTGAAGGGGCGATTCCCAAGGATGGTCCTTCCGCGGGCATCACCATGGCGACCACGATCTGCAGCGCGCTCACCGGAATTCCGGTGCGCGGCGATGTTGCCATGACCGGTGAAATCACGCTACGTGGCAAAGTGCTTCCTATTGGCGGCCTGAAAGAGAAGTTGATGGCCGCGCATCGCCACGGCATCATGGAAGCCATTATGCCGCGGGATAACGAAAAGGATCTTCCAGACATCCCCGACGCTATCAAGAGCACGATGAAACTGAACTTCGTGGACTCGATGGACGATGTTTTGCGAATCGCGCTGGAGCGCGCAATCGTGTCGCTCCCCATCCCAGGCCCGCAGGCCGTAGTGGATGTGCAGCCGCCCGAAGAGATCGTGGCGCACTAGAGATTATGAATTCACCGCAGAGACGCAGAGGCGCGGAGAGCAATATTGTTTTTCTCTGTGTCTCTGCGTCTCTGCGGTGAAGATAGTAGTCTCAAGCCGTGAATTGCGAATTTGTAGTAAGCTCAGGAAAGTCGGACTCTTTCCCTAAGGACCGGCTCCCCGAAATTGCGTTTCTAGGGAGAAGTAACGTAGGCAAGTCCAGTCTGATTAACGCCCTCACCGGGCAGAAACGGCTGGCGTTCACAAGTAATACCCCGGGTCGAACGCAAACGATTAATTTTTATCGTATCGACGGAGCGTTCTATTTCGTCGATCTGCCAGGATATGGTTACGCCCGGGTTCCGCCCGCAATCATGGCGGAATGGAAGAATTTGATCGAAAGCTATTTGCAAGAGAGGGAGACGCTAAAGTTAGCCTGCCTGATTCTCGACGCCCGCCGTGGATGGATGGAGAAAGATCTCGATCTGAAACGGTGGCTGGAGCATCGAGGCCGGCCTTATTTAGTAGTCGCCACAAAGACCGATAAGTTGAATCAGTCCGGTCAAGAGCGCGGTCTACGCGACATTCGCGAAGAAGGCGTAGAACCGTTGCCGTTCTCGGCCCATAGCGGCCGGGGAGTGAGGGAAATTTGGCAAGCAATTACGAAGACAATCAATCCGTAGAAAACACCCCGCAAGAAAAAAACGAAAAGCCCGCCGAGAAATCGCCCGCCCCATCAGTGCTCAAGGATGCCATGGTAAAGGACAGCGCAGAAAAAGACGGGACGGAAAAGCCCGTCGCGGTCAACGAGAAACCACACGCCGAAAAACCCGAGCGGCCGCCCAGGGCCGAGAGACCTCCTAGGGCGGAGGCGGCCAAGACCGAACCGGCCAGAACGGAACCTCCGAAAGCGGAAGCCGCTAAGCCGGAAGCTCCAAAAGCAGACGCCCCAAAAGTAGAAGCTCCGAAAGCGGAGGCCCCCAAGTTCGAACCGCCAAAGTCGGAACCGCCGAAGCCGGAACCACCGAAGGTCGAGGCGGTAAAGCCCGCCGAGCCCCCGCCAGTGGAACCCAAGCCGGTCGAACAGACGCCGCCCCCCGCGGGCCCACACGAGAACCTCGGCTTCCAGCGCCGCAAGCAGCAGGCCGCGCAAAGCGCCAAAGCCGGCACGCCCACGCTCGATCTGGTGGAGCTCAAAGACATGAGCATCCAAAACCTGAACGAGGTCGCCAAGGGCATGGGAATCGCCGGCGCGGCAGGACTGCGCAAACAAGAGCTGATCTTCAAGATCCTGCAGACGCAGGCCGAAAAGAGCGGCCTCATCTTCTCCGAAGGCGTGCTCGAATGCCTGCCGGACGGCTTCGGCTTCCTGCGCGCGCCTGAGTACAACTATCTCCCCGGCCCCGACGACGTTTACGTTTCGCCGTCGCAGATTCGCCGTTTCGATCTGCGTACCGGCGACACCATCTCCGGCCAGATCCGCCCGCCGAAAGAGGGTGAGCGTTACTTCGCGCTGATCAAAGTCGACGCCATCAATTTCGAACCGCCAGAGGAAGCGCGCAACAAGATCTTCTTCGACAATCTTACGCCGCTCTATCCCAACGGGCGTCTCAAGCTCGAAACTTCGCGCGATGGCTTCTCCGGCCGCGTGATGGATCTGCTTACGCCCATCGGCAAAGGCCAGCGCGGCCTCATCGTATCGCCGCCGCGCACCGGTAAGACGATGCTGCTGCAAAGCATCGCGAATTCGGTCACCACCAATCATCCCGAGGTTTCGCTGATCGTATTGCTAATCGACGAACGCCCCGAGGAAGTCACCGACATGCAGCGCAGCGTGCGCGGCGAAGTGATCAGTTCCACCTTCGACGAACCCGCCACGCGCCACGTCCAGGTGGCCGAAATGGTCATCGAAAAGGCCAAGCGCCTGGTCGAGCACAAGCGCGATGTGGTAATCCTGCTCGATTCCATTACGCGCCTCGCGCGCGCCTACAACACCATCGTCCCGCCCTCCGGCAAAGTGCTCTCGGGCGGCGTCGATTCGAACGCGCTGCAGCGCCCCAAGCGTTTTTTCGGCGCCGCTCGCAACATTGAAGAGGGCGGCTCGCTCACCATCATCGCCACCGCGCTCATCGACACCGGCAGCCGCATGGACGACGTGATCTTTGAAGAATTCAAAGGCACCGGCAACATGGAAATCCACCTCGAGCGCAAACTCGTCGATAAGCGCGTCTTCCCCGCCATCGACATCAACAAGAGCGGTACGCGCAAGGAGGAATTGCTGCTACCCAAGGAAGAGCTCAACCGCGTGTTCATTCTGCGGCGCGTGCTGAACCCGCTCTCGCCCGTGGAAACCATGGAACTGCTGCTCGACAAGCTGGGTAAGACCCGCAGCAACGCTGAGTTCCTCGCCTCGATGAGCGGCTAGCCAATTCTCGGCGTTCGCGCAACTGAAAGCGCGTTATCGTATCCGTAGAATGTCCGAGCCCTATATTCGCGCTCGCGGGCTCTCGAAGATGTATCGTTCGGGCGCAAGCGATCTTACGGTTTTCGCCAATCTCGATCTCGACGTCGAACAAGGTGAGATGCTGGCGCTGGTCGGCGAATCGGGTGCGGGCAAATCCACGCTGCTGCATCTGCTGGGCGGTCTCGACACCCCTTCGGCAGGTACGATATACTACGGTGGTAAAGAGCTTTCGGGGCTCGCGGATGCGCAGAGGGCGGAATTCCGCAATCGGGAAATCGGATTTGTCTGGCAGATCCACTATTTGCTGCCGGAATTTACGGCATTGGAAAACGTTTCCATGCCCCTGCTGATCCGGGGCATCCCTCGTGCGGAGGCCGCGCCGGAGGCGCTGGCGAGGTTAGATGAAGTTGGTTTGGGCGCGCGGTCCCATCATCGCGCGGGAGAATTATCGGGCGGCGAGCAGCAACGGGTCGTGCTGGCGCGGGCCCTGGTGGGGCGGCCTTCGGTTTTGCTGGCCGACGAGCCCACCGGCAACCTCGATTTCCGGACCGGCGAGATGATCTTCGAACTGCTCGAAGGCCTGCACCATACGCACCATCTCACGTCGGTATTCGTTACGCACAATTTGTCGTTCGCGCGCCGCTGTTCCCGGGTTTTGAACTTAGAACGGGGCGGGTTCGCTTCCAGTACCAGGATTCCGCAACCTGGAGGCGGGCCGGAGTATCTTTGAATTATAGGGAGCGTCACTTCTATTATGTTTGAGCGCTATACGGAGAAGGCGAGGAGAGTAATCTTCTTCGCGCGTTACGAGGCTAGCCAGTTCGGCAGCCCGTACATCGAGACCGAACACCTGCTGCTTGGGTTGCTGCGCGAGGATAAGGCTCTGGCGAATCGATTCCTGCGGTCGCACGCGGCGGTGGAGTCCATTCGCAAGCAGATCGAAGGGCATACCACGATCCGCGAGAAGGTTTCCACTTCGGTCGATCTGCCGCTGAGCCACGAGTGCAAGCGCGTGCTCGCTTATGGCGCGGAGGAGGCCGAACGGCTGAACCATAAGCACATCGGCACCGAACATCTGCTGCTGGGATTGTTGCGCGAAGAGAAATGCTTTGCCGCCGAGATTCTGCACGAGCGGGGACTTCGGCTCTCGACTATCCGCGAAGAGCTGGTACGCTCGCAAAGCGAGAAGGTGGCGCAGCGTCCAAAGGAAAGCTCTCTGCTGACCGAATTCAGCCGCGATCTCACCCAGTCCGCCATGGACGCCAACCTCGACCCGCTGATCGGCCGCGACTATGAACTCGAGCGCGTAGTGCAGATTCTCTGCCGCCGCACCAAGAACAATCCGGTGCTCATCGGCGAACCCGGCGTCGGCAAAACCGCTATCGTGGAGGGCCTCGCGCAGCGAATTGCCGATGGCGACGTGCCTTCGTTCCTCGCCGATAAGCGCATTCTGGCGCTCGACCTTTCGCTGATCGTCGCCGGCACCAAGTACCGCGGCCAGTTCGAAGAGCGCCTCAAGACCATCATGAAAGAGTTGATGGAGAATCAAAACGCCATCATCTTCATCGATGAGTTGCATACGCTGGTGGGCGCGGGATCGGCCGAAGGGTCGCTCGACGCCGCCAATATCCTCAAGCCGGCTCTTTCGCGCGGCGAAATTCAGTGCATCGGCGCCACCACCCCCGCCGAGTTCCGCAAGTCGATTGAGAAGGATCGCTCGCTCGAACGGCGCTTCCAGGCCGTGAAGGTTCCGCCGCCGACCGAGAGCGATGCCGTAAAGATCCTCTTCGGCATCAAGGACCGCTACGAGAAGTTCCACGCCGTGGCCTACACCGACGAAGCGGTGGAAGCCGCCGTCTTCACATCCAGCCGCTACATTCCAGACCGCTTCCTGCCGGACAAGGCTATCGATCTGATCGACGAGGCGGGCGCGCGCGTGAAACTGCGCCAGACGACGCTTCCGGCGGATTTGGCGGACATTCAAAAGCGCATCAAGTTCATCGTGCACCGCATGGAAAACGCCATCGCGAACCACGAGTTCGAGAAGGCGCGTTTCTATTCCGACGAAGAACGCAAAGAGCGCGAGAACATGCGCCAGTTGCGCGAGAAGTACAATCTGGACGATTCCTCCACCGGCTGCGTCACCAAGGACGATATCGAAGAAGTAGTTGCGCGCTGGACCGGCGTGCCGATGACGGCGATCAAAGAGGAAGAGATCGCGAAGCTGCTGCGCATCGAAGAAGAGCTGCACAAGCGCATCATCAGCCAGGAGAAAGCGATCTCGGCGCTGGCCCGCGCTATCCGCCGTTCGCGCGCCGGGTTGAAATCGACCAGCCGCCCGGCCGGATCGTTCCTGTTCCTGGGCCCCACAGGCGTTGGCAAGACCGAAGTAGCGCGCGCTCTCGCGGCGTTCCTGTTCGGCAGCGAGAAGAGCCTGATTCGCTTCGACATGTCGGAGTACATGGAGAAGCATTCGGTTTCGAAGCTGATCGGATCGCCTCCCGGGTATGTCGGCTATGAGGAGGGCGGCCAACTCACGGAGCGCGTCAAGCGCAACCCGTATTCGATCATTCTGCTGGATGAGATCGAGAAGGCGCACCCGGATATTTACAACATCCTGCTGCAGGTCTTCGAAGATGGCCAGTTGACCGACGGCCTCGGCAACCAGGTCGATTTCAAGAACACGATCATCATCATGACCTCGAACCTGGGCGCCCGCTTCCTCGAAAAGCGCGGCCACCTGGGCTTCTCGGCGCCGCAGGGCGAAGGCACCTCGGCCAAGATCGAGGAGATGGTTCGCAGCGAAGTAAAAAAGGCGTTCAATCCCGAATTTCTCAACCGCCTTGACGAAGTGATTCTCTTCAGCGCCCTCAGCGACGACGATCTGATCCAGATCATGGAACTGCTGGTGGAGCAGGTGAACGTGAATCTGGTGGCGAAGCAGGTCAAGATTCGCCTGACTCCAAGGAAGCTTCGAAGTACATCCTCGAGAAGACCTGCGCCGACCGCAGTTACGGCGCGCGGCCACTGCGCCGCGCCCTGCAGAAGTACATCGAGGATCCGCTCTCGGAAGCGCTGATCCAGGGTTCGCTGCCGCGGCCTTCGGAACTCGAAGTCTACCTCGGCGACACCGGCATCTTTTACCGCGTGCTGGGAACCGAGGCGAGCGCCGAACCTGCCGCCGAGACTGTACCCGCCACTGTGGCTGCCGAGCCCGCGCCAGGGACGCTGCTGTACACGTTCTAATCGGCATGTAGCGCCGGCGATAACACCGCCGGCGCTACTCACCTGTCGCTTACTTCGGCCGAAACTGCAGGCCGCGACCCGCTGTCTTCCACTCCATCGCCTCTGTCCGCGCGTAATACCAATCCAGCCACTCATCCCTATAATGGCTCGACAGGATCTGTCCGGATTGGCCGATCTGCACATTCATCGTCGAGCGGTTCCAATCGCCCAAATCCGCCGTCATGCGCATCGAAGGAGCCAACTTCTTCGTAGTCTGCTTCACGGTCGTTCCCCCGCCGCTCATGGGCGTTGCCACGATGTCGAAATACCTTCCGACATAGGGGATGCGATGCACCACGGGATTCTCGATGGTGACGTTCAGATAATTTCCCCAGCGCCACTTCTTCACTTCCCGCCCTGCATGCGCCGGCCTTCTTCCAATGCATCGACGAAGGCGCGCATCAGCATTTCGTCGTAATCCCGAAACCAGCCGGCCGGACGCTGGCGCAGCAGCGTCTCCACCACGGCGGACGAAATCTGAATATCGTACGGCGCCCCATTCCCCGGCGATGCGCGCTCGGCGGCGGCGGTGCGTACATAGTGGAAGAGCAGATCCGCCAATAGCGGCGCGGCGGAATCCTTATCCATTTGGCCGTCCCACTTGCGCAGCAGCGCGATGGCGTCCTCCATGTCCGGGGTATGCGTGCCTGGCGCTTGTCGTACGCGGCCACAATTTGTCCGGCCAGGAATTTCTCGAAGGCCGAATAGACGTCCTTCTGCACGGCCATCATGTCCGTCGGCGCGCCATCCCTGGCGCGCCGCGAGCAGGTCGCGGATCTGCCGCGCGCGATACGGCGGCGCGAAGTTGCCGTCCACGTTGTAGGTGTAATTCAAGGGAAACGGGTTCTGGTTGGCGGTGACGACAATCCCGCTGGGCGGATTGTAAAACGGATGGCAACTCGGCAAAGGGAATGAAGCCGTCCCACTCGAATTTGCCGGATGCGCCATCGAGCGGGCACGCCTCCTGAAAAGCCGCGCCGCATGGGCAGTTTGCCCGCGGCGTGATAGCCGATGTTGCCGTCCACATCGGCGTAGACGAAGTTCGAGCCCGGCCCCGGAAATCGGGCCAGCGCGGCGTTGAACTCAGTCCAGTTCTGCGCGCGGTCGATATCGAGAATCGGATACTGCAGCACGCCCGGTTCGGCGGCCGTCCAGCGCAGCGCCATGCGCGCCGTTGCCTTCGCGAGCAAAGATCGGGCCGTGCCGCGTGACCCAGATGCTGCATCTCGACTGGCTTGGCTTCCTTGACCGGATGATTTCGCGCTCCGTCGCGCGCCTGCTCCGGCTGCCCTTGATAGACATAGCGGCCGGTGCGTTCGTCGATCTGTTCGATGTAGAGATCCTGCACGTCGAAGCCGAGATTGGTGATGCCCCACGCGATCCGCTGGTTGTGCCCGACGATGATGCCGGGAGCGCCGGGCAGCGCAACGCCCGAAACGTCGAGGCCGGGCGCCTCCAGATGCGTCATGTACCAGATGCCGGGCAGCGAATACTCCAGATGCATATCGTTCGAGAGCAGCGGCTTGCCCGACGCGGTGTGCGCGCCCGAAACGGCCCAGCGCATTCGAGCCCGGCTGCACATCGCCGCCTGCACGCGCATGGGAAATAGAAAGTTGACCTTGGCGGCGCTCGCCGCCCGCCAGCATGTTGCGCTTGATCAGACTCGGTCCTCCAGGTGGTGGTAAGATCGCGGAACATGTGCAGGCAGATCAGCAGCGTATCCACCACGCTCCACGGGCGCGGCTGATAGTGAAGAAGCGTGAATTCGAGCGGCAGGTTATTCAGATGCGAGGCGATGAACGCGTTCACGCCGCGCGCGTAGGCGGCGGCGGCGGCGCGGTCGGCCGGCGGCAGTGTGGCGTAGGCATTCCTCCGCGATGCGTCGCAGCCGCAGGCGGCGCGATTCCTCGTCGCTCTCGAGCGCGGACGGGCCGACAATCTCCGCGAGTTCGCCCGCCGCGATAGCGGCGCAGAGCATCCATCTGCCACAGCCGGTCCTGCGCGGTCACGTAGCCCTGCACGAATAGCGCGTCTTCCAGATTGGCCGCGCGAATGTGCGGCACGCCGCGCGCATCGAAAGCTACCGAAACGGGCGCGGCAACTTCAGCCGCGATCGAACCCGAGCGCTGCGGCAGCGGCCGCCACACGAACCAATAGACCACTCCCACCGCGGCCAGCACGGCGAGCGCGAATGAGAAGATTTACAAGCTTTACCAGGACACGGATCGCGGAATGGCTCATGAGCGGGGCGTAACTCAATGATAGCGGACGTGAGGGGAGGCGGCTCCGGCAGCCAGAATTCGCGTCTTCGCCCCGCTGAACACGGCCCAGACTGAGGAGTTGAGTGCCAAAGATAGTGTATCCGGCAATCGCCGGAAGGCAGGGCCTTCCTTTTGAGTTCCGCGTGAGGTATAATTCTCAACAAAAAAATGGGCGCCCTCCTGGGATACTATAGAGTGCGCCCACCTACGTAACGGAGTTAGTTGGTTATCCGTTATGACGCAGCAATGGGGAATTGGTTAGAGGTTTCCGATAGAATTGTTGTCGGACCGTGACCGATTCCCTATTTCGTCTTCTGCTGGTCGTATTCCTCATCGCGATCAACGCATTCTTCGCCGGCGCCGAGGTTGCGCTGCTCTCGGTGCGCCACTCGCGCCTGCGCCAGATGGCGGAAGAGGGACAGGCTGGCGCGCAGGCGGCGCTCAATCTGTCTATCCAATCCGGGGCGGCTGCTTTCCGTAACACAGGTCGGCGTTACGCTCGCCAGCCTGGGGCTGGGTTGGGCGGGCGAAGACACCCTTTACCGGATTCTCCTTTCTGCGCTGCATCCGGTGATTACCCCGGCCACCGCCGAAGTGCTGCACGGCGCGTGTCTCGTCGCCTCGTTTCTGGTGATCAGTTACTTCCACGTGGTGCTCGGCGAAGTGGTGCCCAAGAATCTCGCCATCGCCAAGGCGGACCGCCTGGCCGCGCTGGTCGCTCCCGTCCTGTTGGTCTTCTACCGCGCTTCAGCTCCCTTCGTGGCGGTGATCGAACGCTCTGCCTCCGCACTCACGCGCGTAGCGGCTCCCAAATCGGCCGGCCATGCCGGCGGGCACTCCACCGAAGAACTGAAGCTGATCGTCAGTTCCAGCCGCGGTCTGGGCTTTCTTCCCGAGGCGCAGGAGGATATGATCCACCGCGTGCTCGATCTCGAAACCGTGATCGCGCGCGAAATCATGGTGCCACGCAAAGATATCGTCGCCATCGACGTGAACGCCTCGCTCGACGAGGTGCTGCGCACCATGATCCACGAAAAGCATTCGCGCCTGCCGGTGTGGGAAGAGAAGCCGGAAAAGATCATCGGCATTCTGCACTATAAAGATCTGCTGCCGGTTTGGGAAGAGCGCCGCATCGCAATCCGCACAGGCCGCCCGAGCCGCGCTTTTCGCATGGGGCGCCTGCTGCGGCCGCTGCTGGTGGTGCCGGAAACCAAACCGCTTTCCCAACTTCTCGAGGAGTTCCGCGCCGGCCGCTCCCACATGGCGATGGTGGTGGACGAGTTCGGCACGATTACCGGCATGCTGACGGTGGAAGACGTTCTCGAACAACTCGTGGGGCGCATCGAAGACGAGCACGACGAAAAGATGCAGCCGCGCGCCGCCGAAGCAGACGAGATAGAGCTGGACGGCGCGACGCGAATTCGCGACCTGGAGAGCGAATACGGCATCGACATTCCGACCGATGGCGGATTTGAAACCCTGGCCGGATTTCTATTAGCGCAGCTCGGCGAAATTCCGCGAGCCGGGCGCAGCCTGGATTTCGAAGGCAGGCGGTTCACAGTGCTCGACATGGAACGTAACCGCATCGCCCGCGTGCGTATAGAGAAAATCGTACCGGCACAGGCGCCCGCGACGGGGTAGAATTGGCAGAACCATGCAAACGATGGCGCCACTATGTTAGGCATTAACCGCCGCGCCGCGACCTATACCTACAGCGCGGCCATGGTTCTTTTGCTGCTGTACCTGGTGTATCTGGTCCGTTCCACGCTTTTCGTGTTCGTTATTGCGCTTCTGCTAGCCTACCTGCTCTCGCCGCTGGTGAATCTACTGGACCGCTTCCTTCCGGGGCGCACGCGCACTCCGGCGCTGACGCTGTCGTACCTGATCTTCATCGGCTTGGCCGCTTTTCTGGCCATTCAGATCGGCACTACCGTAGTGGAGCAGGCTACGGCCCTGACGAAGAAATTCCCCGACATGTTGGCCATTTGGCAGCAGCCGACGCCGGGCGCAACACCGGGGGTGAACTCTCTCAAGGGCGATTTGGTGGGTAGAGCGCGAGCGGAGGTGGCGAAGCGATCCAACGATCTGGTTTCGCTCCTGCCGCAGTTCGGCCTCAGGTTCCTGACTGTCGCAAGCGACGTGGTCTATCTCGTGATCATTCCGATCCTCGCCTTCTTCTTCTTGAAAGACGGGAAAGGCATGCGGGCGCACATCCTCGAAATTCGTCGATCGCGGCCCGCGCCGCGAACTACTGGATGAAATCCTGGCAGATATCGACCTTTTACTGGCTCACTACATGCGTGCGCTATTTGCGTTATCGCTTGCGGCCTTTACGGCATACAGTATCTTCTTCTCGATCATGGGCGTGCCGTATGGAGTATTGCTGGCGGCCACCGCCGCGATGCTCGAGTTCATTCCCATGCTCGGCCCATTGACCGCGGACGTCATTATTCTCGCGGTAGCAGGTATTGCCGGCGCGCATGTGTTGACGATCCTGATCTTCCTGCTGATCTACCGCGTGATGCAGGATTATGTGCTCTCTCCCCACTTGATGGGGAGCGGTGTGGAGTTGCACCCGCTGCTGATCTTATTCGGCGTCTTCGCGGGGGCCGAAATCGCCGGCATCGCAGGAACCTTTCTCTCCGTGCCGGTGTTGGCGTTGGTACGGATTCTCTACTTGCGTCTGCGCAAATCGCGGCTCACGACGCACATGGCCTAAATCCACCAGCCGTCTGCCCGTGTACCACCACCGGCATCCTCCGGCATTCGTGTTCTCAATTAGTTAGCAGTGGCGCCATCGTTGCATAAGTTGGGGACGAAAGCCGCAAGGGATCGCGGCAAAGTCGGAAGGAGGAAAGAAATGAAAACCAGATTGCTCACTCTCGTGTTGATGGCCGGCGGCGTCGCGATGGCTGGCCCTCGCGTGTTTTTCGGATTCGGTTTCGGAGTTCCCACGCCCGTTCCTGTTTATGTGGCCCCTCCGGCGCCCGTGGTGACGGCGTACATGCCTCCGGCCCCCGGACCCGGCTATACGTGGATCGCGGGCTACTACGCCCCAGTTGGACCTCGCTGGGCTTGGCACGCCGGATACTGGGCGCCGCGGCCTTTTGCCGGCGCACGTTTCGTGGCGCCTCGCTATTACGGCGGAAGGTTCTACGGCGGCTATTGGCGCCGGTAGCGTTAGTTCACTTTGAGCAGAAGTGCGATTCACTAAAGAGCCGGCGGCCAGTCGCCGGCTTTTTTATTGTCCGGCACGCGTAAGATAGATCTTGGCTTCTCTGCTCGAGCTTCGTGGAATCTCCTGCGCTTTGGGGGGGCGTCCCGTGCTCCGCGACATCTCGCTATCGGTCGAAGCGGGTGAGACGGTCATGCTTCTGGGCCGCAGCGGGTCGGGTAAGACTACCTTGCTCAAAACAGTGAACGGGCTGGTTCAGCCCGATTCCGGCGAAATTCTGTTCGAGGGATCGCCGGCGCGGACACAAGACCCTATCCGGCTTCGACGTCGCATGGGGTATGTGATTCAGGACGCCGGGCTGTTCCCTCACTGGACAGTGGAGGCGAACATCGGACTGGTTCCGCGCCTCGAAAACTGGCAGCCCGCGCGCATCGAGGAACGCACGCGTAAGTTGCTTACCGCGGTGGGGTTGCCGGAGACCTTGCGCACACGCTTTCCGCGGCAGCTTTCGGGCGGACAAAAGCAGCGCGTGGGAATCGCGCGCGCGCTGGCGGCCGATCCGCCGCTGCTACTGCTCGATGAACCGTTCGGCGCGCTCGACCCGATTACGCGTTTCGATTTGCAAAAGCAGTTTCTCGAACTGCGGCGCACGACGCGCCAATCCGCGCTGTTCGTGACGCACGACGTGCGCGAAGCTTTGATGCTAGGAACGCGGATAGCGCTTCTGAAGGATGGCTCGATCGACGTGCTGACGACGCCGAAGGAGTTCCTCAAAACTCAAACCACGGAAGCGCGCGCGTTTCTGGCGGGACTAGAGGACACGTGGAGACACGATGTTTCCTGAGATTCTGGCGCTCACGCTGGAACATTTGAAGCTGGTTGCGATCACGGTTGTAATTGCGGCTGCGATCGGAATTCCAGGGGCGGCAATACTGGCGCGGCATCCGGCGGTGCGCCGGTGGGCGTTGTGGTTCGCCAACGTCGGGCAGACCATCCCGAGCCTCGCGCTATTCGGATTTCTGATTCCGGTTCCACTGATTGGCGGGATCGGCCAGCGGACGGCCATTGTCGCTTTGTGCGTCTACGCGCTGCTACCGATTCTGCGCAACTCGCTCACGGGCATCGTGGGGGTGGACGCCGCTGTGCGCGAATCGGCCGTCGCCATGGGGATGACGGGGCGGCAAATTCTGTGGCAAGTGGAGCTGCCGCTGGCGGCCCCTTCGATTATGGCGGGGGTGCGTATTGCGACGGTGACTACGATTGGAACGGCGACCATTGCAGCTGCGATCGGCGGCGGCGGATTGGGCGTTTTTATCTTCCGCGGCATCGCAATGGTGGACAGCCGTACTATTCTGGCAGGAGCGGTTCCGGCGGCGATCCTGGCGATCGCGGCGGACGAGGTGCTGGAATGGATCGAACGAAAACTCTCACCGGCTTAGTAGTTCTCTGCCTGGCTGCGGCGGCGCTAGATAGCGGGTGCGGGCAGGCGCCTTCGGTGGTAGTAGGGTCGAAGAATTTTACCGAACAGGCATTGTTGGGCGAGCTGATGGCGCAGCAGATCGAGCGGCGGCTGCACGTCAAAGTGGGCCGCAAGCTCAACCTCGGAGGGACGCTGCTGGCGCATCGGGCATTAGTCAACGGCGAGATCGATTTATACCCCGAGTACACAGGGACGGCGTTAACAGCGGTCCTGAAGCAGCATCCGATGCAGGACCCAGCGGGGGTTCTGAACGCAGTGAGAGCGTTGTATGCCAGCGAGTGGAAACTGGATTGGCTGGACCCGCTGGGCTTCGACAATACATTCGCCATGATCGTCAATGGGACAGAGGCGCGGACTAACCACTTGAAGACGATCACCGATGCGGCGGCAGCTCACCCCTGGCGTCTGGGTGTGGGATATGAATTCGCCGGGCGGCAGGATGGGCTCGACGGTTTGCTTTCCAGCTATGGCATCCACATGGCGGCCGCGCCCCAGACGATGGATTTGGGGTTGTTGTACACGGCGCTCCAAAGCAAGCAGGTGGATATGATCGCAGCCAGCGCGACGGATGGCCAGATCTCCAAGATGGATGTCACGGTGCTTCAGGATGACAAACATTACTTTCCGCCATATCAATGCGCGGTTGTGATACGCGAAGCCGCGGAGGCGCGCCTGCCGGGACTACGCGCGGCACTCCAGGAATTATCGGGCAAAATCTCCGATGAAAAAATGCGCCGGTTGAACTACGAAGTGGATGTGGAGCATCGCCCGGAATGGAAGGTGGCTGGGGAATTTTTGGACGGGAAATAGATCGCGCGCGAACGCCGCGGCTAGCGGCCGTAACTGCCGCAACACTCCCAGGGTCAGCCCGCGCACGTTCACACAAAGGTTAGCGATTTGCACACAGTCCCAACAGCGGCGATCTGCTACTGGAGGACATAGGATGCGATCCGTTAATTTTTACTTTCTGCTTGCGCTGGCCGCGACGGCTCTGGCAAGCAATGGTTCGAAGCAGCCTTCACCATCGATACATGGCAACGGATCTAGTTCGGAAGCGGAATCCTCGATCCGAGTGAGTGTAAGCATGGCGCTTGTACCGGTGAGCGTAACCGACACGAACGGGCGCAATGTGACGGGTCTGCGGCGCGAAAACTTTCGTCTATTGGACGACAAACAAGCGCGCGACATCGCGTCTTTCAGCCGCGAAGACCAGCCAGTGACGATTGGTCTGATTTTCGACTGCAGCCGCAGTATGTCGGATAAATTCCTGGTAGCGCGCGAAGCTCCGGCGCAACTTTACCGGCAGCTCAACGACCGCGATGAGAGCTTTCTGATCACGGTAGCCGACAGACCGGATTTGCGCCAGCCGCTCACATCGAATTTTGCGGAGTTGCAGAATGCGCTGTTTTTCACGAATCCCAACGGATCGACCGCGCTACTGGACGGCGTGTATCTGGGGCTTGCACACATCCGGAAGGCGCATAATCCGCGGCGTGCACTGATTGTAGTTTCGGACGGAGGCGACAACAACAGCCGTTATACATTAGGCGAGTTGAAAAAGATCGCGCTGGAATCCGACACAGAGATTTTCTCTATCGGGCTGCACCTCAGCCCGGCCACATAGTGGAAGAGCGCGACGGACCTGAACTTTTGGGCACGTTGGCGCGCGCGAGTGGCGGGATCCATTATTCGATCAGGAGTGTGAATGAGATCGCCGACGCCCTGGCGAAGATCGGCACAACGTTGCGCAATCAATACGTGCTGGGTTACTATCCATCCTCGATCGCGCAGAGCGGGAAATACCACAAGATCACAGTACAGTTGAAGCTGCCGGCGAGCCTTCCGCCATTGCGGATCTATGCGCGCGCGGGATATTACGCACCGTAACGTTGACGAAAACGTCTATTTCCCTGAGGCGGCGTTATATACTCGCCTGAGGAGCGAAACCAACGTGAAGCAACTTGTTACATACTCACTGATGGCGGGCATGATTCTCGCCGCGGCGTTCGGCCAAGGTCAGGGCATCGATAAGAAGAAACTGATGAAGGAGAACTCGCAGAGCCCAGGAACGGAGACCGCGACGACCATCGGCGGGAAGCAGATCTGGATTTATTACCACGCGCCGTCGATGAGATCGCGCAAGATCTTCAACGGTGCGGGCGCCTTGCAACCGGACGACAGCATCTGGCGGCTAGGCGCGGATTACGCCACGGTTCTACATACCGGCGCCAACCTCGATCTTAACGGCCTAGCGGTTCCGGCGGGCGATTACAGCTTGTATATTTCCCTCGATAAGGGGAAGTGGGAGCTGATCGTGAATAAGAAAACCGGGCAATGGGGAATTAACATGGACGGCACCACGACGGACGCGCCCGCCGACGAACTGGGCCGGACGGCAATGACGATGGCGAAAACGCCGAGCCCGGTGGAGACGCTGAAGATCGAGCTATCGCACGCGGGCGGAAATCGGGGCAAGCTGTCGGTGGCGTGGGAGAACGTTGCGGCCTCGGTTCCGTTTACGGTGAAGTAGGTTTGAGGAAAGCGGCTCGCGGCGCGGAAACGGCAGCGGGCCGCTATAGACTCTAGGCACGGATGGATCGGTTCGTGCGAAATTCTCGTTGCTCAGTAGTCGCGCGTTTGGACAATCCAGACAGCCACAAGAAAAAGAATCGACGCTAAGCCCATTGATGTCGCCAACTGGGCCCACGGCAGCCTATGCGTGATTAGGGGTGAAGCCTGGCCGAACGCGCGGATAATATCCACCGCAGGGGCGATTCGATGCAACAGCCACAGCAGCAGGCAGAACGTCCAACCAGCAGCACGAATGAGAGTGGCTCGGCGAGCACGGTTTCAAACAAGGCCGCCACGCTATAAGGTCCGGGCAGCCATAGCAGGGTCGTCAGAACGGCTCGCAGAAAATCCGGAGGAGTCGTACTGGCTCGCAATTCTGGAAAGAAACTCCACGCCAGGTAGGCTGCGATCACTGTCGCGGCTGACATCTGCGCCAGGCCGAGTATGGCTCGCACCGCCATCAGTCTCCGGCGCTAACCGGCAGTGCAAGCGTGAACTGCGTCGATTCAGCGAGACCTTGAGGGAACCCAATCGCAGATTGCGTTTTCACGCCGCCGCCTGCGAGTGTAAGTGTGCCGAATGTAAGAATCATAAAGGGCACGATCAATAGACTCTGCGCCTTCACGCCCGGACGTTGGTAATTAACCGCCAGGAATAAGATCAAATAAACGAGCATAGCTGTCAGCCGCCAGCGCGTTTCCAGCCAGTTCTTCATTAGCAACATTTCAGTTACCCCTCACATGTTCAAAAAAATCTCTTTCAAATTGACTGGAAAGCGTTCCACGGAGGCGCCTGCCAGCGACCGGGCCTGTTGAACAATTGCATCCGGGTTGCGGCTGGCGAGAATGGAAATGGTCCTCCCCTCCCGGCGCACAGCTTCTACACCT
>CAVPSN010000029.1:0-93017 GCA_963708385.1 Bryobacterales bacterium
CGAGCGAGCACGGCCAGGTGATCAACACGCAGCAGATCGTCGAACTCCCCCTCAACGGCCGCAACTACGCCGACCTGGCGTTGCTCTCGACGAACACGATCAAGTCGCCCATGGCGGTGTCCTTCTCGCCCAGCGGGACGCCGCGCGAAGGCGCATTCAACGTGAACGGCATGCGCAGCACCTATAACAACTTCCTGCTGGATGGCCTGGACAACAACGCGTACGGCACCAGCAATCAAGGGTACTCCGCGCAGGTGCTCAGCCCTTCGCCGGACGCCATCGCCGAATTCAAGGTGATCACCAGTCAACTACAGCGCCGAATATGGCCGCGTGGGCGGAGCGGTAGTGAATGCCGTGATGAAATCCGGCACCAACCAATTTCACGGAGCGGCCTACGAGTTTCTGCGCAATACCGACCTGAACGCGGTCGGCTTTCAGTTCAGCCCTACCGTATTTCTGAAGCCCACTCTGCAGCGCAACCAGTTCGGCGCGGCCATCGGCGGACCCGTTGATCAAGAATCGGCTGTTCTTCTTCGCCGATTACGAAGGCTACCGGCAGTTGCAGCGCTACCTCAATTTCGATTCGATTCCCAATCGCGAGCGATCGCTCGGGGATTCTGCCGGTGACCGTGGTCAACCCCCTGACCGACGTAGTCTATCCGGCCGGCACGCAGATTCCGATCGCGCAAGTGAATCCGTTCGCCGCCTATGCGCTGAGCAACCTGCCGCCTACCAACGCGGGCGCCGCCTCGAGCCGCTCCAACAACGATGAAGCGCTGCTGCTGATCCGCGACTACAGCGATAAGTACGACGCCAAGGTCGACGACCAGATCAACGACCGGATGTCGCCTTTCTGCGCTTCAGCCAGCGCAAAGACCTCAGTATTATCAGCCGGATCTTTCCGGACCCTCCGGCGGCGACGGCAACGGCTACATTCACACGCATCGAGCAGAACGCCGCGCTCGGCTATACCTGGGCGCGTCACGCCGTCCTCGATCTTCGAAGTCCGCTTCGGCTTTACCCACGTACTAGCCGGCAAGCAGCCGCCCTATCTCGGCGGCCCGAGCCTGCGAATCGCTGTTCGGCTTTCAGGGCCTCCCGACTGCGTCGAATCTTACCGGCGGCCTGAATACGCAGAGCATCAGCGGCTTCTCCACGTCGCTGGGCCGCCAGACCAGCAATCCGCAATTCCAGAATCCCACTTCGTTCGATCCGAAGCTGAATTTCTCGAAAGCATTCGGCCGCCACTCTCTGAAGATGGGTTATGAGCTCTCTCTGATTCACACCGAAGTGCTGGACGTGAATCCGCTTTACGGCCAGGACACCTACACCGGCCAATTCAGCAAGCCTACCTGCGCGCAGCTAGGCCAGGCCGCCGGCTGCACCGTCGCCGCCGATGCCACCAGCTACAACCTCGCCGACTTCATCTTCGGGCTGCCGAGCAGCGTCAACCTGGGCAACTAACTTCGTTTCGAATCTCCGCCAGCACGTTCATTCCCTGTACGTGCAGGACGATTGGCGCGTGATCCACAAGCTCACCGTGAATCTCGGTCTGCGCTGGGAGTTCGCGTCGCCGCTGTGTGGACCGCGACAACAACTGGTCCGAATTTCAATCCGGCCACCAATACCATGATCAAAGCCACTGGCGGCAGTTGTACAACCGCTCGCTGGTGAATCCCGATTACAAGGATTTTGGTCCGCGCCTCGGCTTCGCCTACAATTTCATGCCCAAAACGGTGCTCCGCGGCGGGTACGGAATCAGCTACGACTTTCTTCAACCGCGTCGGCAGCGCGATCGAAGGCATCAACGCTCCCGCAGGCCCTATTCGGCGTGTTCAGCCAGACCATACCGGCGGGCGGCCCGGTTCCTGCGACGTTCCTCACCACCGTGAACAGCTTCTCCCGGGAATCGCGAACCCGGCCAACTTCAATCCGCTGGTCTCGAACGTGGATTACATCCCGGCCAATTCGCCATGGCCTATGATCCAGAACTGGTTCCTCTCGGTGCAGCGCGAACTCGCCAAAGACACCGTGCTCGAGATTGCTTATAACGGCAATCACAGTACCCGCCTGCCCATCATCGCCGATTACAACCAAGCGGCTCCCAATCAGCCGGGCGGAACATTGACTTATCAGCAGCGCGCCCCGGTTCCTGGCTTCGGCCCAATCACGTGGGTCGATCCGGCCGGCAACAATCACTACAACGGCCTCTCCGCGCGGTTGGAGCATCGTTTCGCGGCATGGCCTTTATTTCCTGAATTCGTTCACGTGGGGCAGGGCGATCGGCGATTCCGAACAGGCGCTCGAGTACTACGCCGGCTACGTGGAGGCCAATCCGCAGAACATACACAATCTCTCCGCCGAAGCCGGACCTTCCAGCTTCGACGTAAATTTCAACAACGTCACCAGCGTGGTGTACGAGATTCCCTTCGGCAAGGGCCGAAAGTACGGATCTAACATGAATTGGGCTGTTGACGCCTTACTCGGTGGCTGGGAACTGAACACCATCAACACCGCCCATACCGGAACTCCGCTAAACGTCTATTACACGCCGGCCACCGCCAATGCGGTGAGCGGCCTTTCGAACGATTATCGCGGCCAGCCGTTCCTGCGTCCCAACGTCTCCGGCAGCTCGACCAGTCAAAATAAGTCGCCAGTTAGTCAACACTTATTTTGCGGGATATACCTTCACTACTCCGCCCGCCAACGCACCGTTCGGTAATCTGGGACGCAACGCGTTTCGTTCCCCGGGCTTCGAGCAATGGGACATGGCGGTGGACAAGACATTCCACATCCGCGAGAGGCGTCCAAGCTACAGTTCCGATCGGAGTTCTTCAATCTCCCGAACCATACGAACTTCGGAATTCCGAATACCAAATTTCGGCGCTTCGGCGTTCGGCACGATTCGTTCGACGTATCCGGCGCGGCAGATTCAGTTCGCGCTCAAGGCGATTTTCTAGGGACCGCGCAGGCCTCCGGGTATCCGTGGTAGGTTCACGTGAAGGTACCGCGCGAGCCGGGAAGCCTGCGCCACTGAATTCCATGACCAGATACACTGTGGCAGTAATGCTGCTCGCTTCGTTTGTGCTAGGCGCAGCGGATCAACCGCGCATCTTAGTCCACGGCCATCGTGGCGCACGGGCCCGCCGTCCTGAGAACACAATTCCGGCTTTCGAATATGCGATCGCGCAGGGCGTAGACGCACTCGAAATGGATATGGGGGTGACGAAAGACAATGTCATCGTCATCTCGCACGACCCCATCCTCGAGCCGCCCGTGTGCAGCGGACCGTCTCCGAAAGCGGTCATCCACCAACTTACGCTCGCCGAAGTGCGCCAATGGGACTGCGGCGCGGTGCGCAATCCCCGATTCGAAACGCAACAAACCATCCCCGGAACGCGCATGCCGACGCTCGACGATGTATTCCAACTCGCCTCGCGTGGCACATTCGACTACAACATCGAAACCAAGAGCTTCCCCGATCATCCGGAATACACCCCCTCGCCGGAAGAGTTTTCGCGCATGGTGCTGGAGAAGATCCGTCATTACCATCTGGAAAAGCGAACCATTCTGCAATCGTTCGATTTCCGCACGCTGATCGCCATGCGCAAACTCGCGCCACAGATCCGGCTCTCGGCGTTAATTGAAAACGATTCCCGCGATTTCACCGCGGTTTCGGCGGCGGCCGCAAACGCCGAAATCGTTTCTCCTGACTTTCACCTGGTGACGCCGGAGAAAGTTGCTGCGGCCCACCGCGCCGGGCTCCAGGTAGTTCCATGGACTGCCGACACGCCCGCCGATTGGGATAAGTTGATTGCCGCGAAAGTGGACGCTATCATTTCGGACGACCCAGCTGAACTGATCGGGTACCTCCGAAAAAAAGGCCTCCGCTAGTACAAGATTCGCGTGCGGATCGTACCCTCGACTTCGTCTAACAGTCGCTTGGCCTCGAGTGTCTCGCCGCGCCCGCCATCCTCGACATCGATCACCACATAGCCAATGCGCGCATTCGTCTGCAAATACTCGCCCGCGATGTTGATGCGGCGCTCGGAGAAGATTGCGTTGACCTGCGATAGCACGCCCGGCTGATTGCGGTGTATGTGCAGCAGGCGATGCTTGCCCGGATGCTCCGGCAGCGATACCTCAGGAAAATTCACTGCCGTCATGGTGGAACCGTTGTTGCTGTACTTGATCAGCTTGCCTGCCACTTCAAAGCCGATATTTTGTTGTGCTTCCTCCGTGCTGCCTCCCACGTGCGGCGTCAGAATCACGTTGTCGAAAGCGCGCAGTGGCGAGATGAATTCGTCCTTTGCTGTCTTTGGCTCGACAGGAAAGACATCGATGGCCGCCCCCGCCAGGCGCTTCGACTCGAGCGCCGACGCCAGCGCGTCAATATCCACTACAGATCCGCGAGAGGCGTTGATCAGATGAGCGCCTTGCTTCATGCGCCCAATCTGCGCCTCGCCAATCATGCCCTGCGTCTGCGCCGTTTCGGGGACGTGCAGGGTCACTACGTCGGACGCTTCGAGCAGCGCATCGAGCGAGGACATAGGCCGAGCGTTTCCTAGAGCCAATTTGAGCTCGATGTCGTAGAACAGCACCTGCATTCCCAGCATTTCCGCCAGCACGCTGATCTGCGAGCCGATGTGCCCGTACCCCACGATGCCGAGTCTCTTACCGCGCGCCTCGCGCGAGCCCGCCGCGGTTTTGATCCACCCGCCGCGCTGCGCAGCCGAGCTGCGGTACGGAATGCCACGCAGCAACATGATAATTTCGGCGAGCACCAGTTCCGCCACGCTGCGCGTATTGGAAAACGGTGCGTTAAAGACGGGAATCCCACGGTCTTGCGCGGCTTCAAGATCGACCTGGTTAGTCCCGATGCAGAAGCAACCCACGCCGGCCAGCCGCGTAGCGCGTTCGAAGAAAGCGGCGGTAAGATGCGTTGCCGAGCGAATGCCGATAAAGTGCGCGTCCGCCGCCGCCGCGAAGAGATCGGGTTCGGCCAGCGACTTCGGATGATAGTCGATGTTGGTGTAGCCGTCCTCGCGAAAAGAATCGACGGCGCTCTGGTGCACGCCTTCGAGCAAGAGGATTTTGATCTTCGCCTTATCGAGTGAAGTGGTGGTCATGAAGGTTAACCTTCATGATAATGTGCGGCTGATGTTCAATCCACATCGACGCGATAGCTCACCAGCCAGAGGTCCAGTTGTTCAAACGGTCCTTCCAGCGCACTGAACTTCCGCATCCATTCCCGATTGGCGGCAGTATCATGAACGTCAACCACTAACTTCACTAGATTATCGCGATACAACACGCTGCCGTGACGCCAGTGGTCTTCAAGCTTTTGAGTTTCATAGCTTGCCGCGCCGAATCGATCCACGATTTGTAGAACGGCATCCGCAAGCTACTGTGCGGGAACGTCTCGTCCATCATTGAACTGGAGTGGGAGCGGACCTCGAATCGCCGCCACCTGCTGCTCATAGGGTCGTCTTCCCTTTGACCGTGAATGGAATGCCTTGATCTGCCAATGCCTCTGAGGCGGCTTCGGGGATCAGGTGTTCTCCGGATCGAAGACTCTGCCCGAAAAGCGTCCAAGCAGGAACGCGAGCGCCCGCCTTTCAGTCTCGCGGTCAGCAAAGGTAATCGTAACCATGTGCCGTATACCTCATCCAACCTAATCTAGCATCCAGCCCACTTTCCACGCGCTTCTGGCTATGCTTTGCATGGCGCCCCCACGGCATGCGAGTAAACCAGGTTTTGTGCGGTTCGTTTGGGTTCATACCGCCGCCTTTTCCACGTACGGCCACCGCGGATGCGTAAACAACCCGCCATCCACCCACAGCGTCTGCCCGCTGATAAACGCAGCCTCCTCGCTAGCGAAAAACGCCACGGCCTGGGCAACATCGAGAGGCTGGCCAATGCGGGCAAGCGGGGTGACCGCAGCCCAGGTAGCCGCGTAGTCCGCGGCCTCATGGCGGGTTCTCTCAATTTCGATCGCGCCCGGCGCCACGCAGTTTACCGTAACGCGGTGCGGCCCGAGTTCTACGGCGGCAACTTTGGTGAACATCTCGATGCCGCCTTTGCTCGCTGTATACGCCGCTAAGTTGGGAAATGGCAATCTTATTACACCCTGAGCCGATATTGACGATGCGGCCTCCGCCGCCGCGTCCGATCATATGTCGCGCCGCCAGTTGCGTGCACAAAAAACAACCCTTCAAGTTAGTCGCGATGACGCGGTCCCATTCGTCCTCGGTAATTTCCATAATCGGCTTCCATACCTGCGCGCCGGCATTGTTTACCAAGATATCGACGCGCCCGAACCGTGTGATCGCTTCGTCGAAAAGACGTCCGCTTCGGAGGAAATGCCGACATCAGCCTGGATTGCAACGGATTCGCGGCCCAGCGCATGGATTTCGCGCACGGTAGCATCGGCCCCGGCGGCGTCGCTGAAATAATTGACGCCGACCGCGGCGCCACGACGCGCCAGTTCAATAGCGATCGATTTCCCTATACCTTTGCTTGCGCCGGTGACGATCGCCGTTTTCGATTCAAGGGGCAGCGACATGGTTATAGGTTGGCACAGTAGAATACAGTTTGCGATTTGCCGCCGACACATCCGACGCGGGGAAGCGCCTTGACTTCCTGTTGCACCAGCGCCTACCCGAACATAGCCGCTCACGCATACAGCAGTGGATCAAAGCGGGGCGCGCTCAAGTCAACGGCGCCGCGGCTCGATCGTCATATCTGGTACGAGCGGGGGACGCCATCGAGGTAGAGCCGGCCGAGGCGCCGCCGCTACGCGCTTCGGCCGAAGACATTCCTCTGCACGTGCTCTACGAAGATGCGGACATCGTGGCCATCGACAAACCGGCGGGGATGGTCGTCCACGCGGGAGCGGGCGTTCACGCGGGCACGGTAGTCAACGCGCTGCTTCACCGCTTCGCGACGCTTTCGGAAGTGGGCGGCGCGATGCGTCCAGGGATCGTGCATCGCCTCGACCGGTTTACCAGCGGCGTGCTGTTGGTCGCGAAGAACGACGCGGCGCACCGGAGCCTGGCGGCGCAGTTCGCAGGCCGTGAGGTTGAAAAGACATATCTGGCATTGGTGCATGGCAAGGTGGCGTGCGAGATCGGGACGAATCGAGCGCCCCATCGCGCGCGATCCGGTGCACCGCACGCGCATGACGGCGCGGCTCGATCGCGGGCGCGCCGCCTGGTCGGAATATCGCGTGCTGCGCCGGTTCGCGAAATTCACGCTGCTCGAGGTCCGCATCGGAACGGGCCGCACGCACCAGATTCGCGTGCATCTTGCCAGCATCGGCCATGCAGTGGCGGGCGACACGCTCTACGGCGCGCCGGCGGTGACGCCGGGGATGCCGCCGCTGGGGCGCTATTTCCTCCACGCCCACCGCATTCGCTTCCGGCTGCCGAACGGGGAGCCGAAAGATATCGTCTCGCCCCTGCCTGAAGAGCTGGAAACTGGATGGCGGGCCTTTAGATTTGGGTATAATCGCACAACGGTATAATCGGGATATATGCGATTTTGTGCGATAGGAGCGGGCTCGCCGTATTTGGCGCGCTCGGCGCCGGGGTGGAATTTGCGCAGCAAACCCCCGTGATGAAGGACGGGGACCCCACGCGGATCACGGTGGAAGTGACGCGCGTGAACATGCTGTTCACCGTGATGGACAAGAAGGGGCGGTTCGTCACCAACCTCAATAAAGAAGATTTCGAGCTGGTGGAGAACAAGCGTCCGCAGGCCATTCAGGAGTTCACCGCCGAAACCGACCTGCCGCTTCGCCTGGGCATACTGATCGACACCAGCAACAGCATTCGCGACCGCTTCAAGTTCGAACAGCAGGCGGCCACCGAGTTCGTCCACAGCGTGATGACGGCCGAGCCGCGACAAGGCCATGCTGGTGAGCTTCGACAGCCCGGCGGAAATGGTTTCCGACCTGGTCGACGATCCGCAACGAGATCGTCAAGGGAATCGGCGCGCTGCGTCCGGGCGGCGGCACGGCGCTCTACGATGCGATCTTTTACGCCTGCCGCGACAAGCTGGCGCTGGATCAGCCGAAATACAAGTTCCGCCGCGCCATCATCGTGATGACCGATGGCGACGACAACTTCAGCCACTACACGCGCGACCAGGCGCTCGAAATGGCGCAGAAGGCCGAAGTCGCGATCTACGCGATTTCCACTAACGTCACGCGCGACGAGACCGGATGGCGACAAGGTGTTGAAGTATCTCACGCAGGAAACCGGCGGCCAGGCTTATTTCCCATTCAAGGTGGAAGACCTGGAGCAATCGTTCGAAAACATCGCGAACGAGCTGCGCCACCAGTACATCATTTTGTACCGGCCCGACCCGTTGGTGACAGACGGCCAGTTTCATCCGATCGCGCTCCGCGTGAAGGGCCACAAAGAGCTGATCGTGCGGGTGCGGCCCGGGATATTACGCGCCGAAGATGTAACCGGATAGGGGCCGGCATAGTATCGGCGCGGGGCGCGTCGTAACTTTTCATGAGTCTGTTTGGGTTAATTTTTGCTGCGCTGGCCGCGGGTTCGTCCGCGTATAGCGTCCTGACCGTGCTCGCGGCATTTCGTTACCGTTCGGCTCGTCCATCGCGCAGGAAAAACGCGCCGCCCATCAGCGTGCTGAAGCCCCTCGCGGGCGTGGACGAGGGCCTGGAAGAAAACCTGCGCACCTTTTTCGAGCAGGAGTACGCCGAGTTCGAAATTCTATTCGCCGTGCGCTCGCCGAAAGATCCGGCGATCGCCGTGGTGGAGCGGCTGCGCGCCGAGTATCCCGCGTGTTCCGTCGCGGCTGATCGTGACCGGCGAGCCGCCGTATCCGAACGCGAAAGTATACAGCCTGCGACCGATGCTGGCGGCGGCGCGGCACGATCTGATCGTGATGTCGGACAGCGACATGCGCGTCACCCCGGACATGCTTTCGGTGATTGCCGCCGAGTTCGAGGATCCGAAAGTCGGCCTGGCAACCTGCCCCTACCGCGCGGTGCCGGGTTTCAGCCTCTGGTCGACCCTGGAGGCGCTTGGGCTGAACACGGAATTCATCGGCGGCGTGCTGGTGGCGCGCATGCTCGACGGCATGAAGTTCGCGCTCGGTCCAACCATCGCGGCGCGGCGCGGGACGCTGGAGGCCATCGGCGGATTCGACGCGGTGAAGGATTACCTGGCGGAAGATTTCGTGCATGGGGAAGCTCGCGGCGGAGCGCGGCATCGGCGTGATTCTTTCGTCGTACGTGATCGAGCACCGCATCGGCGCGCAGCGACTGGACGGCGAATTTGCGCCACCGGCTGCGGTGGAACCGCAGCACCCGGCGCTCGCGTCCGCTTGGGATACTTCGGCCAACTGTTCACGCATCCGCTGCCGCTGGCGGCGCATCGCCGTGGATCGCGGCGCCGGGGTGGTGCGCCGGTTGCGGTCGCGGCGATTGTGCTGCGCGTCGCCGCGGCAGTGGGCAGCCGGAATCTACGTGCTGCGCGACCGGCTGACGTGGCGATTCTGGTGGCTGGTGCCGTTCAGGACACGCGAGTTTTCTGGTGTGGATCGGCGGATTCTTCGGGAACACCATTCTGTGGCGCGGCCGTAAGTATTATCTGCTGCCGGACGGGCGCTTTGAACTGAGGGACTCTCCGCCGAAGCTAGAGCCCACGCTACAATAGTCCCGATGAATCGGCTTGAAGAACTGCGCCGCCGCCATGCCGCGGCCGAGCAGGGCGGCGGGCCGGAACGCCGCGCGCGCCAGCACAAAGAAGGCAAGCTCTCGGCGCGCGAGCGCATCGAGCTGCTGCTCGACGAGGGCTCCTTCGAAGAGCTCGACAAGCTGGTCACGCACCGCTGCCGCGATTTCGGCATGGAAGACCAGATCGTTCCCGGCGACGGCTTCGTCACCGGATACGGCCGCATCGACGGGCGCCCGGTCTACGTTTTCGCGCAGGATTTCACCGTCTTCGGCGGCTCGCTTTCGGAGACCAACGCGCTGAAAATCTGCAAGATCATGGATCTCGCGCTCAAGACCGGCGCGCCGGTCATCGGCCTCAACGATTCGGGCGGCGCGCGCATTCAGGAAGGCGTGGTTTCGCTGGCCGGATACGCCGATATCTTCCTGCGCAATACGCTGGCCAGCGGCGTGGTTCCGCAGATCTCGGCCATCATGGGGCCGTGCGCCGGCGGCGCGGTCTATTCGCCCGCTATCACGGATTTCGTCTTCATGGTGGAAGACACCAGCTACATGTTCGTCACCGGTCCGGACGTCATCAAGACCGTGACGCATGAAGACGTCACCAAGGAAAAACTGGGCGGCGCCGATGACGCACAACTCCATCAGCGGCGTGGGCCATTTCATCGGCGGCCGACGACGCCGAATGCCTGCGCATGATCCGCGAGCTGATGAGTTATCTGCCGCAGAACAATCGCGAGGATCCGCCGCGGCGGCCGACGTCCGATCCCGCGGACCGCATGGATGCCGCGCTCGATTCCATCGTGCCGGCGGAATCGAACCAGCCGTACGACATCAAGGACGTCATCCACCGCGTGGTGGACGACGGCGATTTCTTCGAAGTGCACGAGCATTGGGCGCGGAACATCGTGGTCGGGTTCGCGCGCATGGACGGGCGGCCCATCGGCGATCGTGGCCAATCAGCCGGCATTTCTCGCCGGATGCCTGGATATCAATTCGTCGGTGAAGGGCGCGCGCTTCGTGCGCTTCTGCGACGCGTTCAATATTCCGATCCTGACGTTCGAAGACGTGCCCGGCTTTCTGCCGGGCACCGAGCAGGAATTCGGCGGCATCATCCGCCACGGCGCGAAGCTGCTCTACGCCTATGCCGAAGCCACCGTCCCGAAGATCACGGTAATCACGCGCAAGGCATATGGCGGAGCGTATTGCGTGATGGGATCGAAGCATATCCGCACCGACATCAATCTGGCGTGGCCCACGGCGGAGATCGCCGTGATGGGGCCGGAGGGCGCGGTGAACATCGTCTACCGGCGCGAACTGGCGGCGGCCGAGGACCCGGAGGCGATGCGGCAGCGAGAAGATCGAGGAGTTTCGCGAACGCTTCGCCAATCCGTTCGTGGCGGCCGAGCGCGGCTACATCGACGACGTGATCGAGCCGCACGAGACGCGTCCGCGGGTGATCCGCGCCCTGCGCATGCTGGAAAACAAGGTGGATACCATGCCGCGCAAGAAGCACGGCAACATTCCTTTATAAAACCCGCTGAAAACGCCAACTTTTGCGGCTGGTCGGCATATCTTAGTTATGCGATATCGCCATGTCCTGCGCCGCCTCGCGCGCACTCCCGGGTTTACCGCGATTACGGTTCTAACGCTCGCGCTCGGAATCGGCGCGAATACCGCAATCTTCAGCGTGATCGAAGGCGTGCTGCTTAAGCCGCTGCCCTATCCCCATTCCGAGCAGTTGATCGGCTTGTGGCACACCGCGCCAGGAGTCCATATCGCCGAGCTAAACATGGCGCCCTCGCTCTACTTCACCTACCGGGAGCAAAGCCATAGCTTCCAGGACGTCGGTCTATGGGACACCGATTCCGATAGCGTAACCGGGCATGGCGAGCCGGAACAGACGCCGTCGCTTGATGTGACCGATGGCACGCTTCCGCTGCTCGGCGTGCGACCGGCGCTGGGGCGTCTCTTTTCGTTGAAGGATTGCCAGGACGGCGGCCCCGGCGTCGTGATTCTGACCTACGGATACTGGCAATCGCACTTCGGCGGCGCACCATCGGCAATTGGGCAAAGCCTGATGATCAATGGCAGGCCGCGTGAAATCGTCGGAGTGTTGCCGCAAAGCTTTCGCTTCCTCGATTACAAGCCGCCAGCTCATCCTGCCCTATCAGTTCGACCGCGCCAATGTGCACTTGGGGCAGTTCAGTTTCAGCGGCATGGCCCGCCTGAAGCCGGGCGTAAGATAGCGCAAGCGAGCGGGGACGTCGGCGCGCATGATCCCCATCGCCATGTCGAGCTTCCCGCGCGCCCGGGTTACAGCGCCAAGATGTTTTCGGAGGCACGGCATCGCTCCCATCTTACGGCCGCTGCTGCGTGACGTCACCGGCGATATCGGCGACACTCTGTGGATCCTGATGGGCACAATCGGGATCGTGCTGCTCATCGCCTGCGCCAATGTCGCCAACCTGCTGCTGGTGAGAGCCGGCGGGCGTCAACAGGAGTTGGCGGTACGCGCCGCGTTGGGGGCGAGTTGGGGTGAGATCGCGCGCGAGTTGATGACGGAAAGCATGACCCTCGGCGCGCTCGGCGGCATGTTCGGACTCGGGCTCGCCTATGCCGGATTGCGGCTGTTGGTGGCGATGGCGCCGGCGCATCTCCCTCGGCTTGACGACATCTCGATCGATGGTCCCGTGCTGCTATTCACGCTGGTTGTTTCGTCAGTTGCGGGCGCGCTCTTCGGCGCCATTCCGGTACTGAAGTACGCCGGGCCGACACCTGGTCTCGGAATTGCGCGGCGGGTGGGCGTACGCTCAGCCAGAGCCGCGAACGCCATCGCGCACGCAATGTTCTGGTGATCGCGCAGGTAGCGCTGGCGATGGTTCTGCTGATAGCGGCTGGACTGACCATCCGTTCATTCCAGGCGCTGCACGGCGTGCAACCGGGTTTCACTCACCCGGAGCAGATCCAGACGTTGCGCATCTTCATTCCACAAGCCCAAATAAAAGAACCAGTCGAGGTGGTGCGCCAGCAGCAGGAGATTCTGAACCGGATAGCCGCGATTCCCGGGGTCTCGTCAGCTGGTCTCACGACTGTGGTCCCGTTGGATGGTATGGGCTGGCACGACCCCATCTATCGCGCAGGACAAGACGTACGCCGAATCTACCCTGCCGCCGATTCGCCGCTTCAAATTCGTATCCCCGGGACTTCTCGCCACCATGGGGACGCCGCTCGTGGCTGGCCGCGATTTTAGTTGGACCGACGTGTATCAGAAACGACCGGTGGCGATGGTCTCCGAAAACGTGGCGCGTGAGTTGTGGCAGACTCCAACGGCTGCTCTCGGCAAGCGCATTCGCCAAGACATGAAGAGCCCGTGGCGCGAAGTGGTTGGAGTGGTGGGGGACCTACGCGATGACGGCATCGACCGGCCCGTGGCGGCGTCTGCCTACTGGCCCGTGATGATGGATGGGTTCGGCGGCGACCAAACATTCATTTCGCGCGCAACGGCGCTGATGATTCGCACCAGGCGTGCGGGCACGGAAAGTCTCTTGAGCGAGTTGCGCCGCACAGTCTGGTCGGTGAACCCAAATCTCCCGTTGGCAAGCGTGCGAACCATGGGAGAGATCTATGAGAAGTCGCTGGCGCGCACTTCGTTCACGCTAGTCATGCTGGCGATTGCCGGTGGCATGGCGCTTGCGCTGGGCATGATAGGCCTCTACGGGACAATCTCTTACTCAGTGGCGCAGCGCACGCGCGAGATCGGCATACGTATGGCGATGGGCGCGCAACGCGGTACTTTGACAGGCATGTTCCTGCGCCATGGTCTGGCGCTCTCCGCCATCGGTATCGCATGCGGTCTTGCATCCGCTGCGGTAGTGACGCGCGCCATGAAATCGCTGTTGTTCGAGGTGAAGCCGGTGGACCCGCTGACGTTTGCGTTGGCCCCGGCGGCGCTCATCGCTTCCGCCCTGCTCGCGAGCTATCTCCCCGCCTTGCGGGCGACAACGGTAGACCCCCTAGAAGCTCTGCGCGCCGACTGATCTTGTGGGGCGGCCCTTTCGGGCCGCCGCGTCAGTGCGCGGTTACCGCGAACAAAATCACGTGCACCCGCGAATATCCGGGCGAGGCGGGCAAAATCTCGATTGAGCCGGCCTCGGCGCCGGTCAGCGTGAAGGTTCCGGTCGTGCTGCCACCTGGAATCAACACGGTGGGGGAGTTGAAAGTGACCAATCCCGGCAAATTGAAAGCGTCGTGATCCTGTATATCGAAAAGGGTTACCGTGGTTCCGTAGGGTTGCGGGGCCGGCGAACTCAGCGTAATCGTGGCGGTAATGGTCTGGCCCACCGCAATCGAGGTTAGATTGTTCTGAAAGGTAACGGTGATGGTTGGGGTAATGACGTCCACCGGAATGCTGCTCGATTGGTAACCGGGCGCACTAGCAGTCAACGACGTCTGACCCAGGGTCAATGGCGTCACCATAACATTAGCGGAACTTGAGTTCGCGGGAATGGTGACTGTGTTTGACGGCAGCGAAATGAGCGTTTGGTCATAGCCGCCCAGCGTCACATCGATAGACTCGGACCCGGCTCCCGGAGTTAGCGTGATCGTCAACGGTTCTCGGCCCTGGCCCAGAGTCAGCGGATTTGGATTCATCGTAATCGCCATCGATCCGGCCGAAATCGAGACCGTTGCGGGAGTGCTCGTTCCGAATGCGTCTTTGACGATAAGCTGCGCCACATAAGTGCCAGGTATATCGGGTACGAAGTTCGGGAATTCTCCATTCGCGCTATTGAGGGAAGCGCGGCTTCCCGCCGGAACGCTGAGGGACCAAATATATGCGGTGATTGGATCATTATCAGGGTCGTATGATGAGCTTCCACTGAGTAGCGCCGGGGATCCCACAGCGACGCTTGGCGTACTCGTCGTGGGAACCGCTACGGGTGGAGTAACGGTACTCGTGATCGTGACTGATGACGGAGAGCTAAAGAGCGTTCCATTGGAAACTATAAGTTGTGCTGTGTAGGTCCCAGGCAAGTCGGCGGCGAAAGTAGGATTCTGAACGTTGGTCGCGGACAATGAGGCAGTGCTGCCTTGCGGGACTGTGGGCAGCGACCAGATATAATTCAAGGGCAAATTGTGCGGATCGCTTCCCGCGCCCTGTAGATGCACGGTAGATCCGACGACAACCCTCTGGTTCGGGCCGGCATTCGCCGTGGGCGGAGTCGCCGCATTGGTACTGATAGTCACGGTCACTGGCTGGCTGGAGGTCGTCCCGTCTTCCACGATCAGTTGCGCGATATAAGTTCCCATGACATCCACCGTGAAGGTGGGGTTCACGATATTCGGGTTGCTGAGCGCCGCTTTGCTTCCCGGCGCCTGAGTCGTGTTCAAACTCCACATGTATTTGAGCGGATCGGCATCTACGTCCGTCGATTTAGACCCGTCTAGCTGCACTAGGTCATTGATCGCTGCTAGCTGAGGCGTAGCCGTGGCGACCGCAACCGGAGGCGTGTTGCCCGTGGAAACCGTAGCCGTAGACATTGCGCTGTTCAGCGTTTCATCGTTAACTACGAGCCCAACAATATAGGTACCGGGAACGTCTGCCGCAAAGCTGGCAATCGGTGAGCGCAGGCTAAAGATAGTAGCCGCGCTCTTAGCCGGAGAGGAGATCAGGGACCACGTATAGGCTAGAGGTTGGCTATTTAGGTCGAACGATTTCGTTCCATTTAGGCTTACCATCGAGCCTACTGCCACGGTTTGATTGGGGCCGGCATTCGCGGTCGGAGGAACATCCGTAGTGCTGATGATGACAGTCGCGGTAGCCGATTGGGAGCCATTACTTACCGTGAGTGCGATGGTATAGGTCCCGACCAAATCCGGCTCAAAGGTCGCCGTTACGGAGTTTGCATTCGATAGCGTGGCCGTGGAGCCGGCCGGAGCCGATTGAATCGACCAGCTATACGTGAGGGCGCCAATGCCCGCGGGATTTGTCGACCCGCCGCCGTTTAGCGTCACGGTGCTAAGAACGGGAACCGTCTGAGGCGGTCCCGCACTGGCATACGGGCTATTGAACGACCAGCTGATCTGAGAGCCATCGAACTGAACGCCGCCGCTGGTCATTATCGTGAACGTATTGGCGCTTTTCGTCGGGGTGTTCGAGGGTACGGGAGCGAATTGCAGCGTGCCCTGGCCGGGAACGACCGTTATATTGGGAGACAGGCTCGTCGCCGTCGCGGTAGCGCCGGCAAGCGCGGGGCCGTTATTTACTAAAATCGCCTGGTAGGTGTAATAGGACTGCGACCGCGTAACGAATGTCTGGCTTACCAGCACATAACTGCCGGGGCTTGCCGCTATGGACAGGCCCGAGCTTTGACCAAACATTATAGATGGACCCGGCGCCCACAGGGCAAACGCAACTGCCACGGTATATAGGAATCGCATAGTAACTCTCTTTTCGCGGAGCAGGCGAAGCGGTTATTCCCCGAACGGATGTTTAGATCCTTGGCCTGGCGATTGCGCTAGATGGGTTGAGCAAGCGCAGTCATCCCGGGGATCAGGAGGGCCCACGGTTACCTGTAGCTTATCTCTCATTTCTCCCTTGGGCAGACTAACAGAGGCTAGCCCTAGAACGCTATTATCCAAACGTGCTAGTCAAAGGACTTAATGTCATCTGAGAGTTGTTCGCATCACCAGTGGGCACATCTAATCGACAAGGGCAGTGCAAAGCCGGACTGGTTTAGCGAAGCGATCCACGGTCTTCCCGATGCGCCTCCGACCGGAAGGATCCTTCGAGTTTCGGCGATGACTAGTACGGGTACTATTGCACGCGCAACTCGGCGAATACTGGCCCCAAGTGGTGTTCTCGCGCTATAGGCTGGCGCCTTCTGCCATCGGTATCGTGCGCGCCCTTGGAGCACCGGCGGTAGTGACACGCCCGCTGGAAGCGTTACGCGACGACTAATCGCTGTGAGTGGCTTTGAGGCCGCGGCAGGGCTTTCGCCGGCTTTCGCCCGGCGTCCCGATCAACTGAAAACACGAATCAATTGTCCGTCGGCATCTTCTCCGCTTTGTCGACGACGATAGTCTCAACTGGCGCCTTGCGCGAATCGAGCTTAAGGCCGAGCTGTTTCACCGCGGTGAAGATTGTGCTGCTGCCAGGGTCGGATGCGGCCTCGGCGGGCGTGCCGCCCCCTCCACCGCCGGGCACTGCTCCCGCCGGTATGTTAACGCCGTTGTTGCGAGCCACAGCCAACAAATCCTCTCGCGATATATCGAGAGCGACGTGATACTTGCCTTTGAGCCCCGTCATGTCGATCACGGGCTTGCCTAAGAACTGCGAAAGTGCATCGGCCAGTAGCGACATTTCGAGCTTCTCGTATTCGTAATGCATGGTGCCATCGGGTCCCACCGAATACTTCACCGCTCCCACCTTTGCTGTTTGGGCGGTGCCGCTGGTACCGTCGGCGCCCTGTTTAAGGCGCACGGCGTTATCGCCTGAGCCGAATGCTATCTCGCCCTTGCCAAGGGGCTTGGGCTCGGCGGCGGGATCTACCGGAACATCGGGTTCCGCCTCTTTCATCTTTGGTCCGCCAGGCGCTACGATCAGCGCATAAATTGGATGCTCCTTCGTGCCGCGATGGTATTCCAGTTTGAAGCGCTCTTTCAAAAGGCCCTGCAGCATAACGGGCACATCGTCCTTCGTGGCGCCGGCCGGCATTTTCGCCAAAATGTCGAAGCGTTGCACGCGCATCCAGTCGGGACCCTCCACCTGGTAGGGTTTGATCTTGAAGGCGGCAGCGATGAGATCGTAAAGCGAAAGATACCCAATATCGACGCGCGCGGCATCGATAGACATCCCGACGTGCATCTTCCCAGCCTGTACCATCGCCGGAGTGATCGGCTCGGACGGCTTGATCGTGGCGACTTCGAACGCCAGCGGAGCGGCCGGTGTCTGCGCCATGGCAGCGAGCGCCACGATAGGCAGCACAAGACTTGCTTTAAAAATGTAATGTTTCACGACTGAACCTTTGCTTTCAGCATAGCGAGTTTCGAGATCGCCTGTTCGCATGTAAGCAACGCAAAACAGCCGCGAAAAGTTCGCATAAAGTGGGAGTACGATAAGTCCATGTCATCCGAAATCAGCTTCGAGGACTTTCGCCAAGTCGTGGAGATGTTGCAAACGGCCATTTCGGGGATGTCCGATTTGGCAGGCCGTGTGAAAGCGCTTGAAGACGCCAACCAGGCGAGCTACACCGCAGCTGTAGCGCTGAAGGAAAACCAGCAGCAGCTCTTCGAGATGCAGAAGAGCCAACAGGAAGTGCTCGGACTCCTGAAGCGCAGCCTCGATCAGTTGTTGGCCGCGATCGGCGGCAACGTACCGGTGATTAACTAATCCCCTACTTCACGGTAAATGTCGATTCGGCGCCGAAGCGCTTGTAATCGCTATAGGCAATTTTCAGCCGCTCGCGTTGCGGCCCCGACTTAAACTGCAGCGTATCGTCGGCATAGGTATAGACCGGGAACCAATGTTTGCCGTCAATCGGTTTGCGGATAGTGGTAAAGCGCGGGAACAGGTTCTCCGATTTCATCGTCCGGATCTGCGGAACCGCTTGCCCTTCCATGCGCACCACGTTGTATTCCTTCTTGTCCAGCCAGATCATCCCGTCGAAAAGGCGCTGCCCCGTGAGGATCTGGCGGGGCTTCACTTGCAGCACCCAGCAATCCACTTCGTCCACCGTCTCTTCACCTTTGAAAACGGTTTGATAATTCCACAGGCGATCCTCCGTCAATACCATAGGCTGGATATCTCGGATGTCGGTGAAATCCTCATCGGTAAGAATCAGGTATTTGAGCCCATTCCGTGGTTTTCCGATAAGTTGCTCGGTGCGCTCGTGCTTCGGCGAAAAGATAATGTCGCGCACTTCGCTATAGCTACCGCGAATGCCGCCGTTCGAATCGAGTTCGTCGAGAGTGACAGTCTGGTGATAGGTGTATTCGTTCCGTTCGGCCTCGGTTTCGGTTTCGCGATGAGCGGCAAGTTTAGCAATGTTGGTTGGAGGATCGTCGGTCGAAATGGAAACGGCCGCGCGCGCAGTTACGAAAAGGCCGAATGCTAGAATGAGCGCGATGAAGCAGACGCCCGCCGGGTTCCGAGCGGCTTTGGGAATCGGCTGGGCGGTCCTCGCGGCTGCGGGCTTTCTGTATGCGCGCGCCAAAGGCATCGGCTTCGCCGCAGCGCTGCCCGTAATTACCGCTTTCCTGGTCACCTATCCATTTTATCTAGCCATAGGATTCCCCGACGTGCGTGAGCGTCTGGCGGGGCGCCGCCTTCCATGGTTCCTGCTCGCGTTGGGCGCTCTCCCGTATCTCGTATGTTGCTGCGGCGCCATCGAATTTCACTGGCTGAGCCTTGCATGCTTAGCTGCGCTTGCGCTCGCGGCAAGCTTGTGGTTTGTGGTGTTGCCTGCGAGCCCGCTCACGGATCTCGCATTCCTGGCCATTATTCCTGCCGTAATTCTCGGCGGGTTCTTCAATTCGATCTATCCCGTCTATCTTGGTCAGAAGCTAGTCACGCTGGGTCATATCACGTTTCTCCCGATGGCGATTCTGCCGCTGATGCTCGAACGGTGCGTCGCCGAGACCGGATTCACATTCGCGCCCACGCGCGCGGAATGGCGCATCGGCGTGCTGCATTTCGTCTATTTCTTGCCTGTGGGTGCGGCCCTAGGATTTGCCTTGCATGCATTCAAACCGCATAGCATCGCGCCCTTCTGGAAAATCGCGGGCACGTTTCTCGGCTTCCTGTGGGTGATCGCTCTTTCCGAGGAATTTTTCGTCTGGGGAGTGCTGCGGCGGTGGCTGGAAGATTGGACATCCAATCGCGCGGCCACGCTCGCAATCGCATCCGTTGTCTTCGGCGCCGTACACCTGAGCTTTCCGGGCTTCCCGTTTCCCAATTGGCGATGGGCACTGGTGTCGGGCACGCTCGGATGGTTTTGCGGCCGTGCCCGCAATCAGGCCGGGAGCATTGGAGCGAGTACTGTGACGCATGCGCTGGCGGTAGCGGTGTGGCGTGCGTTCTTGGGGTGACGATATCAGACGCGTTCGGTGCGCTGGTATTCAGAAAAATAACGCCGGCGAGACGTGGAACCGCTGGCTGAGCTTCGAGATGTGTGCCTTCGACAGATTTCTCTTGCCGCTGAGTACCTCGGAAACGACACTTGCGGTGCCAAACGCGTCCAGTAGGTCCACTTGGCGGAGTCCATTCGCGTCCATCAGATGGCGAAGGATATCGATCGGCCGCGCCGGATGTCGGACCGCGAACCGCTTCTCCTCATATTCCTCGATCAGTAGCGTCAGCAATTCCCCAAGCCGCTTTTCCTCGGCCGTCCGTTTCTTCTTGCGCAAAAGCGCGTCCAGCGTCGCCGTACATCTTTCATTTTCCGCTTCGCTGTGGATGACATGAGGCAGCGCCTCACTCAGCAAGTGAGCGTACGCGTGACGGTCGGTAATCTCAGCGGTAAGGTTCATCTTTTCCAGTCCCCCTTGTCATACTCGGCATGCGTCAACACGTGTCTGAGCAGGATTGTCTGATCCTCATAAAAGATCTCGGTAATAAGACGATATCTGTTGCCCAAGATGTTGAAGACCGTGAACACTTTCTCGCTCACCGGGACGCCATCGGCATGAGCATAAGTCCGCCCGATATCCTCCAGGTTCCTCCAGTTCGCCGATTTCGCCGTGCGGTACCAGGCATCGAGAGGTACGCCTACGCCGCGGTGCTCTCGATCGGCCTCCAAGAGCTTCTTGCGGCTAATAACGTGCATCGTCCAGTCATTTTTACGTTCGCAAATTGCGAAGTTCTTGTCAAGCCGCGAACAGGCGCGTTGCGCTTGAAGTCAGCCCCTCGTTCTGGCAGCATAGCCGCATGCGTCAACGTAAGCTCCTTGCCGTCTTGGCCTTAGCATGCGCCGCCATCGCGCGCGCCCAGGCGCCCGCCGCGAGCTTGGCAGGCGAGTGGGAGGGGACGCTCGATACCGGGGACGGAAGACTGCGGCTTAGCATGCACATCGTAAAAACTGGCGACGGGCTCTATCTCGGCACGCTGGTCACCATCGATCAGGGTAACGCGAAAATTCCCGTGGGAAAGGCAACTGTCGACGGGCGTTCCGTCGTTCTTGAATTTCAGCTCGTGAACGGGAACTTCAGGGGCGAATTGAACGCGGATGGTTCGCAGGTCGTGGGAACGTGGACGCAAGGTGAGCCTCTGCCCTTGACCTTCAAGCGCACCGGCAAAGCGCCGGCTTACCAGCCTCCAAAGCCGCCGGCTATACCTGCTCCCTCGCCGTTTGGCGCACCAGTCGAGGTGATCATTCCCGCGCCGCCAATTCCGTTTCGCGGGGCCGCCGGGCAAAGCCATTTGATGTACGAGCTACACATCACCAACTTCTCCGCCGAAACTCAAAACCTGACGCGCGTCGAGGTGCTCGGCGACACGGGATCCATGGCGTCGTTCGAAGGCAAGGAATTGCTCGATACTCTGATGCAACCGGGGAATAAGACAAATGACGCGCGCAAGATTGGTCCCGGCCGGCGGGCCGTGGCCTTTTTGAGCATTCCGCTAAGGGATGGAATGGCGCCTGCCAAACTAGGCCATCGCCTGACCGTCAGCGGAGCCACCTTCGATCTCTCGCCGGTCGCGTTACGGGCGGCGCATGCCATCGTGATAGGCCCGCCATTGCGCGGATCGGATTGGCTGGCGGCGAATGGGCCGAACAACAATTCCATACACCGCCGCGCAATTATGGCGCTGAACGGCCGCGTGTTCATCGCGCAGCGCTTAGCTATCGACTGGGTGCAATTGAAGACGGAAGACGCCACCTTCACGGGCGACCCCAAGGACAACAGGAGCTACAAAGCCTACGGGTCGGAGGTATTGGCCGTCGCCGATGCCACGGTCGTAACGACGAAAGATGGAATTCCTCAAAACGTTCCCGGAGAGAAGTCGCGCGCGGTACCGATCACGATGGAGACAATCGCCGGCAACCACATCATCCTGGATTTAGGCGGCGGCAACTACTGCATGTATGCGCACCTCCAACCAGGAAGCTTGAAGGTGAAGACCGGCGATCGAGTAAAGCGCGGGCAGGCGCTCGCGCTTTTGGGAAACTCCGGCAACTCCACCGAACCGCACCTGCACTTTCAGGTGATGGATGGGCCGTCGCGGCTCGGCGCGGAGGGTTTGCCCTACCTCATCGATTCCTTCGAACTGCTGAGTGGCCGCAGTCCGGGCAAGAAAGAAAACGCGCTGCCCATGCAGAACATGCGTGTCAAATTCGGCCAATGACCGCTAATTCGCAGCCGGCTTCTCCACGCTATGGATCAGCAGCGTCTTCACCGGCCCCTTGCCGGTTTCCAGCTTCAGACCCAACGCCTGCACGGACGTCAAGATCGTCGAAATGAGATCGTTCGTTTGATCGTCGCCGTGGTATTCGAACTTAAAATCGTGCGCCGCTGTGAGCCCTGTCTGATCGATCACTGGCCGCCCCATGTAAGGGCTTAGGCGCTCGGCCAACTGCGCCATCGTGACATTGGTCCCGGCCAGCCCGTCTCCGGAGATGGCGCCTCCGCCGACGCTGCCCGCCCATGGATAATCGTTCTTATCCTTCGCTTCCGTGAGCTTTGATTCCCGATTGGTCTTCACCAGTAAATACACCGGACCTTCCTTTGCTTTCTATGGTGTACTTCAAGTGAAATCGATCCACCAACAGGGCCTGCAGCATTTGCCGCTGGTCTCGGTTCGGCGGCAACTTCGGATTGTTCGGATTGGACTGGCTCGATTGAGACGACGCTGGCGGCTTCGCCTCGATATTGAACCGGTCGGCATGTGCCCAGCCCGGCGCCCGGCGATTTGGAACCTCTGAAGATCAAACGCCTGCTCGATCAGGTAATCCAAGCGGCACTTATTGGCAACTTCGAACGTGGGTCCGCCGTCCGTCTTCTGCGCGAATGCCTGAACCGGCGTAAGGCCGGCGACCGCCATGAAGATTAGGGTGAAAATTCGCACGAATCCTCCTGCTGATCGAACATGAATTAGACGACGGTTGGGAGGGATTAGTTGAGATATGTTTGTCCATCCTTGCTAAAATCCAAATTCCATGGCAAAACTGGCTTTTTTCGGACTCGGGGCTGATGGGCTATCCCATGGCCCGCAACCTGCTGCGCGCCGGACACGAGGTCGCGCTCTGGTCGAACAACGGCGATAAGGCGCGGAATCTTGCTGCCGAGGAAAAAGGCGGCACGGCTTACGCCACGCCAGCCGAGGCGGCCGCTCATGCCGAGTGCATCTTCCTCTGCGTCGGCGACACCGAGATGTCGCAGCAAGTCATCCTCGGCGAAAACGGCGTCATTCAGGGGGCGAAATCCGGCACGGTAATCGTCGATGCCAGCACAATCAGCCCGGACGAAAGCCGCAAGATCGGCGAGGCCCTCCAGGCCAAAGGCATCGATTTCCTGGACGCGCCCTGCACCGGCTCAACTCCCGGCGCCAATGGCGGCACCCTGACCTTTATGATCGGCGGCGACCAGGCCGTCTTCGAAAAGATCAAGCCCTACCTCGAACCGATGGGCAAGCGGCTCTACTACTGCGGCGGCCGCCGGAATGGGTCTGCAGGCCAAGCTGACCCAGAACCTGATCCTTTCCAACATCTTGCATGGCGTTCAACGAAGGCATGGTCTTGGCCGTAAAGGGCGGCGTGGATCCCAAACTGATGCTCGAAATCCTGGACAACAGCGCCGCCAAGTCGGGACTGATCTCCTACAAAGCGCCGTTTGTCTTCCGGCGGGACTTCACCACCAACTTTCGCGACAAATGGATGCATAAGGACATCGGCCTGATGCTGGACAGCGGCCAAGAGCTAGGAGTACCGCTACTCTTGACCGGCCTGACCCACCAGCTTTTCCAGACGGCCATCGCGGCGGGACACGGCGAAGAAGATATCTGCTCTACAATCAAGGTGTTAGAGGAGTTGGCGGGCGTAAGCGTACAATCCGAATAAAAAAATACAAATTTCTGTTGATTCCAAAATCGGAATCTACTAATATTGGAATTAAGCCGGGGAGGCAACTCCCACCAAAGCGAGACTAACCTCTAAAAAAAGACCCCTGAAGCAATCCTCCCCGGCGCCCGAAAGGGTTAGGGTCTCGCAAAAGGAAGTTCGGGTCTTCCAAACTGAAATTCTCCTTGTAACGTCCTGATAAGCACAACCCCAACGCGTGATATCATGGGAGTTGCGTCCCGCACTAGCCGCCGTCCGAATGAAAACACTGACGATTCTGGGTTCGACCGGCTCCATCGGAACCAACACGTTGGACGTGGTCCGGCGCAACCGCCACCTGTATCAGGTGTACGCCTTGGCGGCGGGCCGCAATACCGGGCTTCTTGCCTCCCAAATCCTGGAATTCCGGCCGAAAGTGGCGGTCGACGGCTGGCAGCGCCGACGAATTGATCGCTACGATTCTGCAGAATCTCGGGCTGCCGCGCCACGAATGGCCGGAATCGGCGTCGGGGCGACGCGGCGCGTGGTCGGCCATTGCCACGGCTGCCGAGGTAGATACGGTGGTTTCCGCCATTGTCGGGGTGGCGGGTCTCGAAGCTACCTACGAAGCGGTCGGATCGGGCAAACGCGTCGGACTGGCAAATAAAGAGGTGCTGGTTTCGGGCGGCGCACTGGTGATGGAGGCGGTGCGCAAACATGGCGCGGAACTGCTGCCCGTCGATAGCGAACACAACGGCGCCCATCAGTGTCTGCGCGCCGGCAATCGCGACCAGGTCTCGAAGCTGATCCTGACCGCTTCGGGCGGTCCGTTCCGCAATACGCCGCTCGAAGCGCTGGCCTACGTCACGCCGGAGCAGGCGCTGAATCATCCAACCTGGAAGATGGGCAACCGCATCACGATCGATTCCGCACCCTGATGAACAAGGGCTTCGAGGTGATCGAGGCCTGCTGGCTGTTCGATTTCGCGCCTTCGCAAGTGGACGTGGTGGTTCATCCGCAATCCACCGTGCATGCCATGGTCGAATACAGCGATGGCAGCGTGCTTGCGCAGATCTCGGCGACCGACATGCGAATGCCGATCCAATACGCGCTGACTTATCCCGAGCGCCGCGAAGCGCCGGTGCCGAAGATCGATTGGCGGCAGGCGCGGCAGTGGGAGTTCTTGCCGCCGGATTTCGACAAGTTTCCGCTGTTGAAGCTGGCCTATGCCTGCCTGGAAGCCGGCGGATCGCGCGACGTGTACGCTAAATGCGGCCGATGAGATAGCAGTGGAAGCCTTTCTGGACGGCCGGATTCCGTTTTCCGCCATCGCCGAAATGGTGGAAGAGACACTTGTCAAGGATGCCGGTTCGCAGAGCCGGCGAGCATCGGTGAGATACTTGCAATCGACAGGGAATCGCGGACTTGCGCGCGCGAACTGGTGACGGGGCGCGCGGCTGCGGTAACCGTTTAGGGGATTTATATGCTGGAACTGGCGCAGAATATTTTGTGGCTGCTGGTTCTGATCGGGGTCATGATCATGATCCACGAGCTGGGCCATTTTTGGGCGGCGCGTTTTTTCGATGTGAAGGTGGAGACGTTCAGTTTGGGCTTCGGTCCGCGCCTCTTCGGCTTCCGGCGCGGCGAAACCGACTACCGCGTTTCACTGATCCTGTTCGGCGGCTACGTCAAGATGGCGGGCGAACCATTCGCAGAAATGACAGCCCCGGGCGCGGACAACACTCCGCCGAGTACGGCATCAATGCCCGAACGAATTGTGACCGCGCGGTTGGGCGCGGAAGGCGTCGAGAATGCGCGGGTGATGGCGGGCGACGATCCACGCAACCTGCTCAACAAGCCCCGATGGCAGCGGCTCATCATTTCGTTCGCCGGGCCCTTCATGAACTTGGTGCTGGCAGTCGGCCTGTTGACGGGCCTCTACATGGTGAAATACGAAAAGATCGCCGACGCCAATATGGAACCGGTGATTGGCCATGTCGTCTCGGGATCGCCTGCGGCAAAGGCGGGCATACAGGATGGCGACAAAATCGTAGCGCTTAACGGCCAGCCTAATCCGACATGGGAAACCGTGATGATGCAGGAGATCGAGAACCGCCCCATGTCCGTCTCAGTGGAACGCGCAGGCCGGCGCATCACCACTACCGTCGAGCCCACATTGAGCAAGGCTAGCGGCATGGGCTATGCCGGTTGGGACGCGAAAGGAGCGGTAGAGATCGGCGAACTGACGCCTGACTATCCAGCGGCGAAATCCGGTCTGAAAAAGGGCGATTTGATCGTAGCCGTGGACGGTACGCCAATCCATGCCGCGGCGCGCTTAAGCGAGATTACCAAGAACAGCAACGGCCGGGCGGTGTCGATCGAGTATCAGCGCGGTTCGCAGACACAGACCGTCATCGTGCAGCCGATGTTTTCGAAGCTCGATGGACAGGCGCAATGGCGAATCGGCGTGCTTCCGCAGACGAAGCTGGACATCATCGACACGAAGCTTTCCTTTCCCAACGCGCTAGCCGAATCCGTGCGCCAGAACGCCAAGGGCGCGCTCTTTTTCGTCAACGTGCTGGAAGGCATGGTCGAGCGCCGCATGTCCACCAAGAACCTCAGCGGACCTATCGGCCTAAGCCAGATTGCCGGCCAAGAAGCGCGCGAAGGCGCCATGGCATACCTGTCACTGATGGCGATGGTGAGCCTGCAACTCGCGGTTCTGAACCTGATGCCGATTCCGATTCTGGACGGCGCCACCATTCTGATGCTATTGATCGAAATCGTAATGCAGCGCGACCTGAGTCTGAACGTGAAGGAAGCCATGTTCAAGGTGGGCTTCGTCTTCATCATGATGCTGGTGGCATTTGTAATCTACAACGATCTGGCCAAGATGCTCCCCCAGGGTTAAACACGTTTGCAGAGACCTCCCGTCTGCGCAGGCCGCTGATCGCGGTTTTGAACCGCATCAGGCCCTTCGATGCCTCCGGCAGGAAAGGCAAGTTCGGACTAAGCCGTTTGCTGAACCCGTGAAGCCAGCAGAAGTCTGCAAGCAAGACTTACCACCAGAAGATTGACCGCAATCAAAAGCGAATGCCGCGCGAACGCATTCACGATCGTATCGACGGGAGTCGCCAAATCGAAAAGCCGATCAATCATCCATCCAGTAGAGGCACATCCGGCAAAAACCGCTCCGCCAATCCTTAGAACTGTGTACGCGCGTGTTCTGCTCATGAGCATCAGCGATGGCAGGATGGCTGCGACCACGATCATCTGCATCGCTTCAATGCCCAGATTGAAGGACAAAATGCCGGCCACTCGATCCCAGCGCCCCAATCCCAACCGGCTCAACGTAGCTGCGAAGGCCAGGCCGTGAATCAGGCCGAAAAAGGCGGCGATCAGAGCCTCTTTACCAGGAAAAAGGGGACGGTAGGCGTGAACCGCCGAAACCAGGATAGATACGGCGATCAGCGCTTCAACCGGTCGGCTTGGGACGTTCACGGCGTTGAACGCAGCCAGGGTAAGTGTGATGGAGTGGCCGATCGTAAATGCAGTCACAATTCCCAGAATTCGGAAGAGACTCTGGCGCGTACCGGAGGCTCCGCCCCAGCGCAGGTTCGAGGCAAGAAGCGGCGCCGGAAGCAGCAATACCAATAGGAATAGTAAGTGATCCGTCCCTTCGGCGATGTGATGCATACCCAGACGGAAGAGACTGGAGAACTGCATCCCGCTCAGCCATGCGGCGGCGCTGCCCCATGACATGCGCGGCCCCGCACCCGGAACCCCCGCCTGCAGATAGTCCAATTCGTAGAATGACTGCTGTTCGTTGCGCTTCTGCGCCACGATTCGAATGGCTGGGTCCTGAGGGACCAGCGCGTTCATGAGGTAAACCGACGTGTGGTTCAGGTGATGGTTCGTAAGCGTCAGGTTCCGATTCTGACCGCCATACGGCAACTCTACCGTGTACTCAATGTGGATCTCCCCAAGTCCCTCCCTCATCTGCGCGGGTTCCGGGAAACTCCATGAGACGAGCGCCGGTTGCAAGCTCGTTCCGTTGATCGCGATCGCGAGATCGCCGAGCACGCGCCGAGCATAGGTTCGCTCTTCACTCTCCGAGAAAGCTCCATCCCCATTAGTGTCGATACCGGCAATCACGGACGGGGCGACGAGTATGCCTGGGATGAGCCGCATCGACGCCTGAACACGATTCGTTTCAAGCGAGAGAATTGTCCCCTGCAGGTACTCGTCGATTCGGTGCGCGAACGCGCCCCTTGCGCAGAGAAGAACACAACCGGCGATGAAAGCTGCGGACGTTCTTCTCATTGCATCAACGTGCGTCCGTAGTCATTCGTCGGATCGCGATACATCGTGTGGACGTGATTGGTAGGCTCGTCGTTCTGCGGCGCATATTCAATCACGAGGTGCGGGCCCTGAATACGATAGTATGCGGTGATATTGTTGCCGGCTTCGCCAGTTACAGGCCCGCTCCATGCAAACCACGTTTCCTTCAGGTCGGCCTTCATTTCGGCCATACGGGCGTTGGCGGAATTTTCGTTAATGATGTCCGCCCATTCCTCGATCACGCCCAGCAGCGCAGCCTGCTGCCCGGCACTCATCTCTGAAGCCTTGAGTCCCTCCGGAGCGATCTTCTTGCCGTCCTGGCCCGGGCCCAGCACCAAGTCGCGAACAGCGTAATTAAGAACCGCCTGCTTGCGTTGCTTCTCATCCAGGGACTGTACTAGCGCGAGCGCTTTGTCGCTCTCTCTTCCGAGAGGGCGCACGGTCTTTCCATTCAACTGGAACGTGGCCGGCTGCGCGCCGGTCAGCGTGGGCGTTAGCACGCCTTTGCTTCCCGCCATGGTGATGTTCAACGCGAGATGATGGCCGCCGAACTGAAGCATCCAGGGATTGGTGGCCGAAGGCTTGCCGAGGAATGAGATGTAGTAAAGGTCGCTTCCAAACATATCTCCGCCACCGGCCCCGCGTCCGCGTCCGCCACGCCCGCCCGGCCCATTGGCGTTACCAAACTGAGGGGGCGGCCCATTCTGACCGCCGGGTGGTGGACCCGTCGGGCCCCGCCCGCCTCGTCCCCCCGGGCCGCGCTTCGAGCCATTTGCCTTGAAATCATCGTCGGCCTGCCGGATCTGCTCCACCTTCTCGAGCCCCATGGGACTGAGAACAATGGCGAGGAGCTTCATCGCCGCGTCCACCTGCGGAGCGCTCATTTGCTTGAAATTCAGTCCGCCTCGGGGCACCATTCCCGTTGGGAAGTTCGACCAACGCGCTCGCTGCTCGTTGTCGTTGAAGTCATAGAGGACGCTCTTACGCTGATCTGCGTCGAGCGACGAAAGGAACGCATCGGCGGCGCTCACAATCCGGGCCGATGTCGCGGTCTGCTGAGCAACCGACGATACCGTAACCGACAGGGATACAGCAGTCGCGACGGTCAAGAGGAGAAGCTTCGAGTTCTTTGCAGTCATTCGACGTCCCACGGTGGTGATCTTGTTTTGCCGCGCAAGTACCGCCTTGAATCCAGCTTAAATGGTAAAAACGCGCCTCAGCGTTAAGTTTCGTAAAGCCGTGGGGCAGCCCGAGTCCCGCTGGCATTCTTTGCGGAGTTCGAGGCGCCGAGGGGCATTCATGTTGAGGAGGCGAGCCGTCGTGCGACCCGTAGGCGTAAGGCCCAGAATGAGTCCGCCTCGAATGGCAAAGTGTTTCCCCACACGCCCTCACGCGGGTTGAACCAATGCCACTCCCATGCCTGTTTCCGGATCGATGCTCGTTAGGTTCGGTCCTTGTAGGCGTTGCCACGGTCGCCAGTGAGTGCGAGGCCGTCCGGCGTCATTGCTGCCGCGCCGGCAATGCGTCAGTCGCGGATGAGCGTCCGTTCCGAGACACCGAGAATCGTCGCGATCTCGGAGTCTTCGAGTCCGCCGAAATATTGCAGCCCGACCACCTGGGCATGCCGGGGATTGAGCCTTGCAAGCTCGTCTGACGCAGCGTCGAGATCGATGAAGTCGCGCGGGTCGGCCGCTCCGCCGGCCAAGCCACGGATACCGGAAAGCGAAACGTGGGGCTGCGGCGGCCGCGCTTGCCTGCATCCTCGGCGCGCGAAATCGATCGATATCTGCCTCATGAGCCGGGCTGAGTAAGCGAAGAAGTGGCTGCGATTGGCCCACTCGGCCGGCGCATTGCCAAGAAGGCGGAGGAAGGATTCGTTTACCAGGGCGGAAGGCTGCAGTAGGCGGCCCTCTCGCGCACCAGCCAGGTTACGTCGCGCGAGCCGATGCAGTTGGGCGTACACCACCGGAGTCAGGTGTTCCAGAGCGGACGCATCGCCGTCGCTCCATGCTTTGCATATAGGATCAAATAATCATAACAGGCCGGTAAGTTCGGCCTGCCGCGATCGGCGAAAATCAAACCCCCTCTGACTTCCTCAATAAGCATGGTGACGCAAGGTCGTCCAGCGAGCCATCCGGGGTGCCTTCGCTATTCAATATTGCGCCGGCCGATTTCAAACTTGGGTGCGGAAATATGAGCCGCCGATATTCTCACTTTATCCGCGTTCCGGCGTTTCCACGCTGCGATGGCCACTCCCGCGAGGCCGAGTATGGAAAGATAGGCGCCAGCCGGTTCGGGAGTGTCGGTCGACTCAATCGTGACTGGCAGCAGGCCACTTTGCGAGGTCGCGACCGTGCCATCGTCAGGCAACGAGAGATGCAAATGAAGAGTGTCGCTGAAATCCGCCGATGCGCCGCCGCCGGGAGCGTTGAGAGGGGACCTTGCATTTACGTCGAGCGCGAAATACAGGAGGGTATCTCCCGCGGGCAGATCGACGTTCAGCGAGAAGGGTGTAGAGGTCTGGGCCGCGGGGTTGTCAATCGATTCGACCTGAGTACAAGGCATTGTCGGGTCCACGGTACAAGGTTTGCTGATTAGGTCGTCCACTATCGACAGGCCATCGTACTCATAGATGAACGGCTGCTCGTCGTCCTGGTCGCTGAGAAAGATGGACGATGGATCGTAGAACGCCAGGGACAGATTCAGCGTTGCGTCTCCGCCGTTATTCGCGAACAGGTTTCCGTCCAAAACGCCTGAGATGGTCACGGTGTCGGTGTCGCTAAGGTTCAGAATGTCCGTAATTATGGCGCGCGCTCCGCCGCCTGCGGTTGACTGGACGCTTGCGGTAGCTCCGGCGCCCCCGGCTTTCAAGATTAAGTTGGCCTCATCCACCCCGCCTGAGCCAAAGGCAAGACCGCCGCTGAAGGTTCCGGGCTGAGCCGGATAACTGTTGAACGTCGCAGAGTATGGCCCGGCGCCCATCTGAATGGTTCCGTTGTTGGCTTGGACAACACTGCCGGTTTGCGCGGTGGCGCCGACCGACAGATAACTCATTGCTATGGGCGTGAGATTGCCGCTGGAATCGGTGCTCAGAAACCTCAAATCGGGGAACAGGCTAAAGCCGGGGCCGTCCTCGCTGATCGGGATGGTGCTGGCGGATAACGGTACTAAGCTGGCCATTACCAGGGTCAACGGTAGGGCGAGAGTGCGGGTCAAGTGAGCGGCGATTTGGTGCATGGCTATCCTCCGGTTTCGCGCCAGTGCAAGGAGCGCACTCTTTGAATGCCAGTTTTCGCCGGAATCGTCAATGGAACAGCTATTAGAAGTTCTTTGAGCTTATTAGAAGGTGGGTAACCGATAGGATGCCGGGCCGAAAGAGCGACGTATAATGTTAGGTCTTCACTCGTATGGGCGCAAAGCGGGACAACCTGAAGATCGAATTCGGCCAGTTCCAACTGGACGCGCAACGGCGGATTCTCACCAGGAATGGCGAGCGCATCGCGCTTACCCCAAAATCGTTCGACGTTTTGCAATGCCTGGCGGACCATGCGGGCGAGTTGGTTACGAAAGAGCAGATTCTGGCGGAGATCTGGCCCGACGTCAGCGTGGAGGAGGGTAATCTCACTTACCACATTTGGGTGGTGAGGCGAGCGCTGGGTGAATCGGCAAACGCGCCCGAGTACATTGCGACAGTCCCAGGTAGAGGCTACCGTTTTATCGCCGATATCGTGGAGCCTGCCGCTCTGCCGGCGCCGTCGCTCCCCGCCACCGCCATTAGCATGAAGACGCACGGCCACGGGCGCAGCGGGAAACGGCTCTTAAGGTCGCTTTGGCCGGCAACTTGTATTGGGTTGCTCAGTCTGCTGGCCTGGACCCTTACCTCGCGCGGCCCCGCGATGAATGCGTCTTCGGCGGTGCAGCTAACCCATTTCGGCCAGGCGGAAAATGTCGTAACGGATGGCGCGCGGCTCTACATCACGCGCAGGGCCGGAAGCCAATTTAGCCTGGTGCAAGCGCCGGTTACAGGCGGAGACCCGGCGTTGCTCCCCGTTCTTTTGGCGAATCCGAGAATCCTGGATATTTCGCCTGACCGCACGCGGCTCCTGGTGTCGAGCTCTGAGAACGCAAACGCCGAGCCGTCGCTTTGGATTGCGCCGTTGATCGGCGGAGCGCCCCAGCGGCTTGAGGTCAATGGAGCGCAATCTGCCGCCTGGTCGCCCGATGGCCGAAGGATCGCCTTCACGCGGGGATTCGAAGTCGGCGTGATCGACGCCGACGGGTTGAACCAGAGGAAGTTGGCGGGGATGGAGCGCGCCGCGCGTGAGCCCGGGGATCTGAATTGGAGTCCGGATGGCCGGGTGGTGAGGTTTTCCGCGGTCGATCCGGTGAACGGTGGGTCGTCGCTTTGGGAAGTAGGCGCCGATGGTTCGGTATTGCGGCCGCTTTTGGCCACTGGCCATAGTCAAACGGCGCTTTGGGGCGAGGGGCAATGCTGCGGACGCTGGACATCGGGCGGCGACTACTTTCTTTACCGCGAAGCGTTTTTTCCGCGAACCGGCATTTGGGCGACGCCGGAGCGGGCCAATTTTCGCGGCAATCGCGGGCGTCCCATTGAGATCTATTCGAGCGGAATGGATTTGAGCGGGCCGGTAATCAACCGTGACGGCAAACGGATATTCGTGATAGGCCATCAGGAGAGCAGAGAACTGGCCTGGTACAATGCGAAGGCGGAGCAATTTGTGCCCTATGCTCCCGCGCCTTCTGCGGCTCTGGTGAGACCTTCCCCCGACGGGAAATGGGCGATCTATACAAGCTTTCCGGATCGCTGCCTCTGGCGCGTCAGCGCGGACGGCAGGCAACGGATCCAGCTCACCTTTCCGCCAATGCAGGCATTCGGCGGAGCGTGGTCGCCGGACGCCTCGCAGATTGCTTTTCACGCGCTTTGGCCGGGGAAGCCGGGAAAGATCTGCATCGTCCCGGCGGACAGCGGCGCGGTGCGGGTGTTGCTTGGCGATTCGTCCACGGCCGAGGACGTGCCGAACTGGAGTCCGGACGGCGACAGGCTGATGTTCGGACAGAATCGCTGGTCGGCCACCGGCGAGAATGGACGGACAGTCATCTTGGATCTTCGGACGAACCAACTTTCGGTCCTCCCCGGATCGACCGCGATGGGGCCGCCCGCCTGGTCTCCAGACGGACATTATGTTGCCGCGCAATCGGGCGATTTCCGTAAACTGATGCTGTTCGACTTCAATACGAACGCCTGGACGGAGATCGCGCAAGGCGGATTTATCAACGCGCCGCAATGGTCGCACGACGGGAGATCGATCGTTTATCAGGACTTGGCGAAGGGCGAGGAGTTGCCGGTCTATCGTATTTCGCGGCAGACATGGCGGCAATCGAAAATTGCCGATCGCAGCTCATTCCTGCGGCCGGATGTCTCGCGATTCAGCCTGGTCGCGCTCACCCCGGACGATGCGCCGCTGGTAGTGATCGCGCACTCAACCGCTGACGTGTACGGAATCGATATAAGCTTGCGATAAGCTTGGCGACGGGCACTGCGGGATGCGGCGGCGGCCCGTCAATCACATACCGAAGAGCCTGTCTTACATCCTCCTCGGGCCCTTCAGCACGTGCGGGAAGTGACTCACCTGAGCTATCCCAAGCTTACCCCGTACGGTTATTGGGATCTCGACACGCGACGACCTCAGTTATCGCAGTAACGGCATCGGTCGAATGGCCCGCCTGGAGGAGGCCAATGCCGGCTGCGTAGGACGGTCCTCCGGCCGGTCCAGGGCGGTAGCCTGCGCAGTGGCGTAATGGACGCTAAAAGCTCTGTGCCTCGCAATAGTTCAGGCGAAGCTGACCGCTGAAAGCTGATCGCTGAAAGCTTGTTCCCCTCAAAGCTTGTTATCCTGAAATCCTCGCCGGGATGCCTTCGCCCAAGCCGAAAAAGCCAGTCGCTCCGCCAGCGCCTAAGTGGCTCATCCCCGCGCTCGGCGCTCTCTCCGCGCTCTTCCTGCTCGGCCTCTTCTCCACGGAACTCGCGGATACGGACGCCTGGTGGCACCTGAAGACCGGCGAGTACATTGTTCACCAACACCGCCTGCCTTACCCCGATCCCTTCGCTTACACCACAGACATGGCGAAGCCGTCGTACCCCGGCGAAGCAGCCACGCAGCGATTCAATCTGACTCACGAATGGTTGGCGCAAGCGGCAATGTATCTCATCGAAGCCGCCGGCGGACTGGGCGCGGTCGTCCTATGGAAGGCCCTGCTGCTCGCCCTTGCTTGTGCGACCGCTGGTCACATCGCAAGGCTGCGAACCGGCTCGATGCTGTGGGGTTTTGCCGCAATGCTCGCGGCCTCGCCGGTCGTCGTCACGTTCGCGCACGATCGTCCCAGCATCCTGAGCTACCTGTTCTCCATTGTCTTCATCGCCGTCTTTGAAGACCGCCGTCGCTTGTGGCTCCTGCCGCCGCTCGCTCTCATCTGGGCGAACTGCCATGGCGGCTTCTTCCTCGGTTGGCTGATCTGCGGCGCCTATTGTGCCGGCGCACTCCTGCGCCGTGACCCGGATCGGAAGCAGGTTCTCGCCTGGAGCTTGGCCGCCATCCTGATCTCCGGCATCAACCCGAACGGATTCGGTGTTGTCACCACGCTCGCCAGTTACCGCCAGAGTCCCATGACCGCCACCCTGCTGGAATGGTCGCGCCCGGGGTTGTGGGGTGAGCCGTATGCATTTTTTGTCCTGCTTTACGCGGCGGCGGCAGTACTCGCAGTCTCCTGGCGCCGCGTGCGCATTTCCGATTGGCTGCTCTTCCTCGCCTTCGCGGCGGCGTCCCTGACGGCGTTTCGCAATCTGCCGCTCGTGGGGCTGCTCGCACCGATTCTGATCGCGACTTATTTCCCATGGAAGACCGCGCTGCCGCCGCTGGCGGAATATGCCGGCGCAGCAGCCTTAGTCGCTGCCCTCATTTGGGGCATCGTAACCGGCGCCTTCTTTCAATTGCGGGCTGCCGAATGGCGTTTCCCGGCTGGGGCGGCTACGTTCCTCCGCGACCACCAGGTCGCCCGGAGGCTCTTCAATACCTACGAGGACGGCGGTTACCTCATCTGGCGCGGGTTGCCGGTCTTCATCGACGGCCGCTCGCTGAGTGAAAACGTATTTCAAGACTACCGTCTCATCATGGGCACCCCCGCGGGCGATCCGCGCCGCGACGCCGCGCTTGCCCGCTATGGCGTCGACGCGATCGTGCTCAACGCATTCGAATACAATTCGGGCATCGTCTATCCACTGGTGCTGGCCCTGGCTGACCCTGCGAAATCGGATTGGAAGCTGGTTTATGACGATCCAGCCGCCATGGTTTTTCTCCGCAATCCCGCTCCTGACATCCCGGTGTTGGACAAATCGCGTATACCCGATCACCTCGAGGCCGAGTGCACGCTGCATGTGACGCGCGACCCCGAGTTCTCGCTCTGCGCGCGTACCCTGGGCGATCTTTTCCTGCGCATGGGCGACCGTGCGCGCGCCCGGCGAAATCTCGCTTTATATCTAGATCATCCGTACAACAACGACCCACGGCCGCGCCAGGAATATTTGCAACTATTGCAGGTAAGGTGATGCTGCCGTCATTGGCTAGCCGCATGCGATGTATTGAGTTATGAAGGCTACTATTACTGGATTCTGCCTATCGGTGGCACTACTATTTACGCCTGTTTTCGCCCAAACCGTGAAGCAGGACATGAAGACCGCCGGACACGATACCAAAGAAGCAGCTAAGGAGACGGGGAGGGCTACAAAGCACGGAGCCGTTACGGTCAAGCATAAGACCCAACACACCGTCCACAAAGCATCTTCAAAGGTCGCGAACAAAACCGCCGGCCATTAACTGCCGTCCGGAATGACGAAAGGGCCGGTTGGGAGGCTTGATTAACCCGGCTTGAGTATTGCTTTGGGATTTCTCCGGCGCGGGAAGAATATGGCTCCGCCGTAGTACGATTTTGTCTAGTCGGCCTCACGAAATCGCCCCCAATTTACGAGGCGAATTACAAGCTGCGGTCGGCCTCCCCAGCTGCGCCGGTACAGTGGCAAATCGCTTCGCGTTCATGCGATATTAGAATTGAACGCCGTCGGGTCCTCGAGAGGTTATTTGAAAAAATTTATCTTTGCATGCGCCCTAGTTGCGCTTGGGATTGTTATGTTTATCGTCCAAGCGAGCACCTCGCCGTTGGCTTTTGTGGCGCTCAATAGCGCTACGCTGAATCCGGGCCAGATCCCGCCGGGTTGGCAGGTAAAAGTCAATCACGGCCGGCCGGATGTTTCCGTCTGCGCGAATGTCGCTGGGTCGTGCCTGCACCTGAAAAGTGTAAAAGCTTCGTTCGGCCTGGAACGCGAAGTAGACGTGGATTCTTCGCAAATGCCCTTCCTGAACTGGAGTTGGAAAGCTACCCAACTGCCTGCTGGCGGCGATTTCCGCCACGCGTCCACGGACGATGAGGCCGCGCAGGTGCTGGTTGCTTTCGCCGACCGGCATGTAGTGAGTTATATCTGGGATTCCAGCGCCCCCAAAGGCGTAATCGACAATGCCAGCTATATCCCCTTCGTGCACGTCTTCGGTTTTGTGTGTGAATCCGGCGCCTCAGAACTTAACCAATGGATCGCGGAAAGCCGCAACGTCGCGGCCGATTACCAGCGCGCCTACGGCAAGCCGGCGCCCCGCATCAAGGGATTGCGCATCCAAATCAATTCGCAGCACACGGGAACCGTCGCCGAGAGCTATTTCGGCGATGTCACGTTCCGCAGCGCGCTGTAGTAAATGATTCTGATCACCGGTGGAACCGGCTTCATCGGGAGCCATGTACTTGATCGCCTCGCAGCCGCCGGTGAACCCGTGCGCGCGCTCGTCCGCCGTAAGTCGGCGCTGCCCGCCGGCGTCGAAGCGGCGTACGCCGATCTGGCGGAAGACACCGAACTGAGTAATGCTCTTCGCGGCGTTACGGTGATTATCCACATTGCCGGCGCAGTCAAGGCAGTTCGGCCCGCCGATTACTACCGTGGCAATGTCCGCGCTACCGAAAACCTGGCGCGCGCCGCGAGAGGGCGGGGAATCCGCTTCGTCCACGTCAGTTCGCTCGCCGCGTGCGGTCCGTGCCCGGACATGACGCCGTTGAACGAAGAGTGCGAGCCTGCCCCCATCACGCACTACGGCAAATCGAAGCTCGAAGGCGAGCAGGCGGCGCGCACGCACCTTCCTGACGCTGTAATTGTGCGCCCACCCGTCGTGTACGGGCCGCGCGACACCGGAGTTTATAGTATCCTGAAGTCCGTTTCCCAAGGCATCATGCTACAGATCGCCGGCGGAGAGCGGTGGTTCAGCATGGTCTACGTGGACGATCTGGTGGATGGCCTCCTTGCCGCGGTCCGCACGCCCCTGGCGGCCGGGCGCACGTACTTCATCTCCCATCCGGACCCTTTGAATTGGAGTGCTCTCGGCGCCGAAGCGGCCCGCATCATGGGACGAAAGCCGCTCATAGTCCGCGTGCCCATTCCCGCTGCCTACGCCGTTGGTTGCTTCGGGGAGACGTGGGGGCGCCTCACGCGGCGACCCGGCTTCGTCACGCGCGAAAAGATCACAGAGGCGACGCGCGCGCGCTGGGTGTGCGATTCGCGGCGCGCTTCCGCCGAATTGGGCGCCCATTTGCACACTAGCCTCACCGCGGGTCTTACCCGCACCCTTGCCTGGTATAAGGAGGCCGGTTGGTTAAAGTATTGAAACCCGATACTCGCCTCTGGCCCGTCGACAAGCTGATTCTCGGCTATTTCTGCCTCATCTCGGTCATGCTGATCGTCTGGTGGAACCGGATTCCGGATGCGGCCCCGCTTCTTGTATGGCACATCGCGGGCACGGCGTTGGTGATATTTCAGATTAAACGGCCCAACCCAACAACGTGGTTCTTCCGGAACTGGTATCCACTTATCTACGTGGCTGCCTGTTACAAGGAAATGGCGAACGTCCTGCCGCTGGCGCGCGGAGTAAATTTCGATCTACAGTTCGCCAATCTAGATCAACGAATTTGGGGTCTCCAGCCCGGCGTGTGGTTGGCAAGGTTTCAAACTCCCGCCCTCACCGAAGCCGTGCAATGGATTTACACAGCTTTTGTGCCTGCGGTCCTATTAGTCGCATTTGTTTTTTGGCTCCAAAAGCGCTACGGCGAGTTCCAAAATTATGCTTTTTTAATCAGCTTGGGCTATCTCGTATCTTACTTGGGATATGTGCTGTGGCCCGCGCGGGGCCCGCGCTTCTTACTTAAAGACTTCGAAAGCTTGCCTTTACACGGAATGTGGCTCTTTCAGGGGATGCAGTCCGCGCTCGACAAGTTGGAATCGGTGGCGTACGACGCCTTTCCCAGCGGACACACTGAGCTAACGATATTGGCAATGTGGTCAACCCGAAAGCTTTCCAAGGTTTGGTTCGGCGCTTATTTTGCCTACACTTCGGGCATCATTTTTGCTACAGTTTATCTTCGATATCACTACACGGTCGACGTGTTCGCGGGAGCCATCCTTGCGGTCTTGCTGATCGCGGCCGCCCCGCTCATATGCGGGAATTTCAAGCGAGGGGTGTGATTTGGGGGGCCTGGAAATCGTTACGGTCGACGGTAAGGGGGCGATGAAAGACTTCATCGAGTTTCAATATGCCCTCTACAAAGACGATCCGTATTTCGTTCCGCAGCCTCGCATCGCGGTCAAAGACCTGCTTCATCGCGAGAAACATCCGTTCTATAAGAACGCCGAAATGGAGTTGTTCCTCGCGCGCAAGGGCGGCAAGACAGTGGGAAGAATCGCCGCCATCTTCGACCGCGCGCACAACCGCTTCCATGAAGAGAAGGCGGGTTTCTTTGGATTCTTTGAAAGTATAGACGATCAGGAAACTGCGCGCGCGTTGCTGGAGCGCGCAAGGCAATGGACCAGGAGCCGCGGCGCCACCTTTCTGCGCGGGCCCGTGAACCCATCGACTAACTACGAGAGCGGTCTGCTCGTCGAAGGGTTCGATTCGAGCCCAATGGTGATGATGACTTACAACCCGCGTTACTACCCGGCGCTCCTGGAAAAGGCGGGGTTGCGGAAGGCCAAAGATCTGCTGGCATATGCTAGCCATGCGCAAAAGATCGAACTGGAGAAAATTGAGCGCGTGGCCGATCGCGCGCTGAAGCGGAACGGCGTCACCGTCCGGACCATCGATATGAAGAATTTCGCGGGCGAGGTGGCCCGGGTATGGAGCGTCTATAACAGCGCGTGGGAGAAGAACTGGGGCTACGTGCCGATGTCCAAGGAGGAGTTTGAGCTCATGGGCAAGGACATGAAGATGATTCTAAAGCCCGATTTGGTGTTGATCGGCGAAAAAGAGGGCCGCACGGTGGGTTTCGCGCTGGCGCTTCCCGACGTCAATCAGGCGCTAAAGCCGGCCAAGGGCCATCTTTTTCCCCTCGGCCTGTTAAAAATCCTGTATTATCAACGTTTGGTAAAAAGTGTACGGGTCATCGCATTAGGGGTGGTTGAGGAGTTCCGTACAACGGGTCTGGCTGCCGCGTTTTACGCCATTCTGGTGCGGAACGCGCGCAAGCTGGGCTTCGGCGAAACCGAGATGTCGTGGATCTTGGAAGACAACATTTTGATGAACCGCTCCATCGAGCTGATGGGAGCCAAACGCTATAAGACTTACCGAATTTATGAATGGAATTGAAAACCATGCGCGCATCCAATAGCGTCGTCAGCGGCAAGAAAAAAGGCAACGCATCGAGCGATATCTTCGACAAGTGCCGAACTTTCACTCGCCCGGGCGATCTGCAGGCGGCGGGGTTGTACATGTACTTCGAGGTCTTCGGCGACCGCGAAGGCTGCGGACCGGGCGAAGTCCGCATGGGTAACCGTAAAGTGTTGATGTTCGGGTCGAACGATTATCTCGACCTCATCCCGCACCCCAAGGTCAAGGAAGCGGCGGTTCAGGCAATCAAGAAATACGGCAGCGGCTGCAGCGGATCGCGCCTGCTCAACGGCACCCTGGACATCCATCTGAAGCTCGAAGCGGAGCTCGCCTCGTTCGTCCACAAGGAAGCCGCCATGATCTTCGGCACCGGCTTCCAGGCCAATTACGCCACCCTTTCGGCCCTCACCGAAAAGGGCGATGTAATGATCTGCGATCACAACCTGCACGCCAGCTTGGTCGAAGGCGCCCTGCGTTCGCCGGCGCGCACCGTGCGCTTCCGGCATAACGATATGGACCACTTCGAGCGATGCGTCGAGAACTGCCCGCCCGAAGAGAAGATCTTCATCGTCTCCGAAGGCGTTTTCAGCATGGAAGGCGACATCGCCGACCTCGAAGGCATTCTGCGCGTGGCCAAGCCTTATGGCGCCCGCGTGTTCGTGGATGAAGCGCATGGTATCGGCGTTCTTGGGCCTACCGGCGCGGGCGCGGCAGAGCACCTGGGCGTGCTCGACGATGTCGATATCGTGATGGGCACGTTCTAGCAAGTCGCTGGCATCGGTGGGCGGCTTTATCGCGGCGGAAAAAGCGGTGGTCGATTACCTGAAGCATACGGCGCGGCCTTTTGTGTTCTCTGCCAGTCTGCCGGCGGCCTCGGTTGCGGCGGTGGCGCAGGCGCTCGAGATCATGCGCAAGGAGCCGGAGCGTCGCTTACGCCTGCTGCGCATCGCGCAACTGTTGCGGGATGAACTCATGGCGCGCGGCTTCGCCGTGCTTGCCGGGCGAAACAGCCATCGTGCCGGTGGTGATTCGCGAAGAGATCGATTTGTGCCGCCTCTGCAAGACACTGCTCGAGCAGGGGATCTACATCAATCCCGTGCTGCGTCCAGCCGCGGCGCAGAACCTGCTGCGAATTTCCTGCACAGCGGCGCATACCGAGCGGCATGTAGAGCGCCTGGTTGAGACGCTGGTGCGCGTGTCGGACGAATTGGGCATCGAGCGGTAGTAAGTTGGCAGGCTGGCCGTGCTGAGGGCCTTGTGCCCAATTGCCGTTACCCAAATGGCCGACAGCATGCGCATCGCCGCCTGCTTCTGCCGCGGAGAGGTAGAATTAAAGTATCACCGCTTGACCTTAACCACAGGTCTACGAAACGCCTGAGCCAGGTTGAAGCGTGAAACCCCTGTTATGGGTTGCCGGACTGACGGAATCGCTCGGTCCATTTGGATCGCTCAAAGCATAAGCGGAAGCACTGTCCACCCGTCAACTTACCGCCCTACACGATTTTCCATACCCAAAAACGATCCCATCCGCGTTGGCCTATGGGAATTTGTTCCAGCTTCAAATCAGTGTTCTCAGACAAGAGTCAGGAGGTCATTATGCATGTCCACGTAAAGATTCACCACTGGGTTATGTGGTGGTTCTATCTCGGCGTAATTTGTGGCGTAATTGCGCTTGTTAACATATTTTTCCGCGATCTTACGCCGGTAGATATAAAGCTAGTACTTATATTCGGCGTATTGCATTGGGTTTTGGGAGGAGTTGTCTGCTACTGCTTCGACGGCGTCAAGATCGAGAAGTCCGCCGGGCAATTTGCGAAGGCAAGCCAGCCTAATGCCTCGCCCCAGAAGGAATGGCATTCCGCGTCCGATTTCGTACTCCCTGGTGGCCGCAGGAGTCTTCTGCCGCCGAAGTACTGATCGGGTCGCCCTCGTGTCGGTTTAAAGTGTCCGTTCGCTATCTCGCCACGATTGTCCCCAAAAGCTAAGGGCGGAGTGCCGCTTCGCAAACCCGCCCCCACGCCGGAGAACTTCAGCGCCTGTAACGCGTGCGCCTCTCTTCAGACTCGCGTTACATCTTCAGGGACTTTACTTTAATAACATCGCCATCGCGATCGCCCGTCACTGTAACGCGCAAGTGATCGGTCGCATGCGACGCGTTGAGAGCCGCAGTGGCTTTTTCGTTGCCTTCCGCATCGAATTTCAGATACGTGCCGTCTGCGGTCAAAATGCCAAATCCACTCTTGGCGCAGGTAAGCGCGCAGGCCCTTGTGTGCGTATCCGGACTGGCCTTGACCTTCGCGGAGCAGTCTACATCGACGATCGAAACATTCTTCCAGGTCTCGGCGCTGCACAGGAGCGGGAAGGCCATCAGTGCGGCGGTGGCAAAAAACTTGTTCATGGTAGATCCTTTCTCTTGTTATATGGCTTCTACAGCCAACTTCATGTTTACGCGGATATATCCCTTCATACGGAGTGCGGACGCTCCGTTTCGTTGCAGGAGAATTGGCAATCTCGCGAATTGGGGCAGGGCGCGATAGACGATCGCAGGAACCGGCGCGCTACACTGAGATTTTACGGAGGAGAATTGCAGGCATCCGGCAGTCCCCCAGCAACTCCAGCCAGATATTCCTTCGGTTCCTTTCATCCAGCTTCCCTGCAACGCGAAGACCGCGTACTGCTGGTTTTGACGCTCATCATTGGCGCAGTCGCCGGATTAGTGGTAGTCGCGTTCATCCTGCTCACGGAAAATCTGGGCTCGAAGCTCTATCCCGCCGACGGCGCCGCGTGGCGGCGCGTATCTTCATCCCAATCGCCGGCGCGCTGATTACCGGCTTCTTTCTTTCGCGCTATTTCCCCAACGCCCGCGGCAGCGGCATTCCGCAGACCAAGGCGGCGCTCTTTCTGCGCGATGGCTATATCAGCCTTCGAACCGTGATCGGCAAGTTCAGCATGTGTTCCATCACGCTGGCGAGCGGCATCGCGCTGGGGCGCGAAGGCCCGTCGGTGCATGTGGGCGCCGGCATCGCGTCGGTGCTGGGCCGCAAGCTCGGGCTTTCGCCGCGCAGCGTGCGCGCTCTCGTTCCCATCGGCGCGTCGGCGGCGATTGCGGCGGCGTTCAACACCCCCATCGCCGCGGTGCTGTTCTCGCTCGAAGAAGTGATGGGCGATATGCACGCGCCCGTGCTCGGCTCCATCGTGCTCAGCTCGGCGACTTCATGGATGGTGCTGCACCTTCTGCTGGGCGATGAGCCGCTGTTCCACGTCCCGGCATATCAATTGGTTCATCCCGTGGAATTCGTGTTCTACGCCGTGCTGGGCGTGGCAGGCGGGCTGGTCTCGGTTGCGTTCGTCAAGTTGCTGCTGTGGCAGCGCAAGAAATTCATGGCGATGCCGAAATCCACCGCATGGGCTGCAGCCCGCGGTTGGCGGTCTGGTTGTGGGCATCTTCGGATGGTTTGTGCCGCAGGTGCTCGGCGTGGGCTACGGATTCGTCGGTCAGGCGCTCAACGGCCAGATGCTCATCTCGACCATGGCGCTGCTGGTGGTGCTGAAAGTGGTGGCCACCGCCACCTGCTACGCCTCGGGCAACGCCGGCGGCATCTTCGGCCCCAGCCTCTTCATGGGCGCGATGATGGGCGGCGCGGTGGGCGGCGTGGCGCACCTGCTGCTGCCCGATTACACCGGCAGCGTGGGCGCCTATGCGCTGGTGGGCATGGGCGCGGCATTCGCCGGCATCGTCCGCGTGCCGCTGACCTCGGTGATCATGATCTTCGAGATCACGCGCGATTATTCCATCATCGTGCCGCTGATGATCGCGAATTTGATCAGCTACTTCATTTCCAGCCGCCTGCAGGAAGAGCCCATCTACGAAGCCCTGCAGCATCAGGATGGCGTTCATCTGCCTTCCGGCGCCCGCGCGCGCGAGGACTTGGTCACAGTAGCGCTTGCCATGAAGAGCGAATCGCAGCCGCTGCCCGCAAACCTGACCGTGGCTCAGGCCCTGTCTTCTATGGATCCCGAGCGGAAGGCATGGCCGGTTACCGATGAAGGCGGATTGCGCGGGATGGTCGCGCCTAAGGATCTTGAAGGAGCCGCCTCAGCTGGATTCGGCGAGCAGACGCTGGCGGATCTGGTGGCCGACCCCGGTCCCGCCGAAGAGCTGAATGAAGGCAACTTCCCGCACGTGCATCCCGACCACTCGCTCGATTCAGCCATGCGGCGCATCGTGCAGAGCGGACTTCCCGCGCTGCCGGTCGTCAGCCGCACCAATATTCGCGAACTGCGCGGCACGATTTCGGTGCAGGATATCCTCGACGCTTACGCCCTCGGCAAGCCGGCCGCCGCGGTGGAAAAGCAGGCCTCTCCGCGGCTGTTCGCCGGCGTGATGGCGGCGATGGCGGCTCTCGCGCTGCTGATGGGATTTCTTAATTACTTCCTGCGCATCCAGCGCACCAGCCGCGCGCGCGCGAATTTCGAACAGGCGCAGGAACTGGTGAAGGCCGGCAGGTACGAGGAGGCCATCGCGCATTATCGCGACGCGCTCTCGTCTTCGCACAGCGCCGAATACCGTCTGGCGCTTGGCGAAACCCTGGTGCAGGCCGGAAATTTGGCCGAAGCGCCGATTTACCTCAACGAATATCTGCGCGAGAGACCCAGCAGCGGCCCCGCCAATCTGGCGTTGGCGCGCGTGGCTGGGCAGGAATCGCGCGCGGAAGACGCGGTGGCGCACTATCAGCGCGCGATCTATGGATCTTGGCCGGCTGATGAGGTGGATAGCCGCTTCAATGCGCGCCTGGAGCTAATTGGCTACCTGGAAAAGTCGGGGCGCACACCGCAGGCGAAGGCCGAATGGCTTTCTGCCGCCGCGGCGATTCCGTCGGGCAATCCCGCGGCTGCCAAGCGCGTGGGGCGGATGTTGATCGATCTGGGCATTCTAAAGAACGCCGAGGACCTGTTCCGTGACCTCGGGCGCCGCAATCCACGGGATGCCGAAGCCTTGCAGGGCCTTGCGGACGCCGAATTTATCAACACCGAGTACGCCGATGCTTTGGACTCGTACCGGCGCCTGCTTGCCCTCGACCCCGCGAACGCGACAGCGGCCGAGCGCGCCGCGGAGTGCGGCAAAATCCTGGAGCTCTTCCCGGCAGCGCGTGGTTTAACCCCTGCCGAACGATATGCGCGCAGCCGGACCCTTTTGGGAGCCGCGCTCGATGCGGTGGAGCGTTGCGTTGGCGGCGCCGAGAAACTCCCGTCGCCGATGGCGGATGCAATGCGCGACGCCAAGACGGAGTTGGCTCGCAAGCGCCGCCCAACCTCGTTCAGCGACGCAGCAGACGCGAATGTAGAGTTGGCGGAGCAGGTGTGGATCGCGCGCCCGCCCTCCTGTGCGGCGGACGATTCCGTGGCACGGGCACTGGCTATGGTGAGGACCCGTTAATCGAGAATGTAGTTCAGCGAATACGGTACACCAGGGCGTCCTCCACAAAGCGATCGCCGATCAACTGGCCGCCCAAGCGCATACCTTCAACATTCTTCGTTTTCGCGAATATGCGGCGTAATGCGCGGATAAAAGGATCGTACATGTCAAGCATTAACAGCGTTGGAGTTCGTTCGAGCGTAATCCCCGAAGCTGCAAGCGCATCGCGGACCAACCTGTACGGGCTCGATCCCTTGGCTGCGTCCAGGCGGCGCGATGCGAGGAGGAATCGCCAGTCTTCATACTCCGAAAGGTATAGCCACATGGCTACGCTGATAGACAGGGAGGCGCAATCCAGGGCATGGACAATTTCCAGTCGGTCGCCAATTGCCTCAATTAGTTTCTGCGCGGATTCTGAATCATTTTTTCTGTAGCGGCTGTTCTCCGACCAAAGCTGTACAAAATCCCAATAGTCGAGGAAAATAGGATCTCTCTTCCCCTCTTCTGAACGCGGCAACTCCAGGTTTAGCAAGTCTAACAAGGTCCTTCAAATTGTGCGTGTGGCTCGCGTCCACGCTCTTTTTGTCTGGGAATTCGTGACGTTGCGTTGCCTTTGCGATGCATGCTTTCAAGGCGCACTCGACTGCGTAGCCAGCCAGGTAATAAGCGCCGTCCGGGTGGCCGGCATCCAATAGCGCTCTTGCCTCCGCCAGCCTGGCGCGGGTCAGAAACTGTAGATCCTTTCGATTCAGACCCTCATGGTAATGCTGCGTCAAGCCGTGAAGATCTCAACTATACCTGTCCTACCTATCTTGCAAGCGCTTTCACACTCGCCTCAAATGTAGTATCGTTTTCATGCAGACTCCTCATGCGTCTTCTCGCTGCAATCTCGCTCATTCCAGCCGCCCTACTGGCGCAAGCCCCAGCCGTCATCCGCGTCAATCTGGCGCAATCCAGCGGCCCCTTGCAGCCGATCTGGAGTTTCTTCGGCCACGACGAGCCGAACTACACCTACATGAAGGACGGCCGGAAGCTGCTGTCCGAACTTGCCGCGCTCAGCCCCGTGCCGGTCTACATGCGCGTCCACAGTTTGCTGGTGACGGGCGATGGGAAGGCGGCGCTCAAGTGGGGCTCGACCAACGCCTACACGGAAGATGCCTCGGGCAAGCCGGTCTACGACTGGACCATCACCGACCGCATCTTCGACACCTACATGGAGCGCAAGATGAAGCCGCTGGTGCAGATCGGCTTCATGCCGCAGGCGCTCTCGACTCGCATCCCGAGCCTTATCGCCATCATTGGAAGCCCGGCGACAACTACAACGACATCTACACCGGCTGGGCCTATCCGCCAAAGGACTACGCCAAGTGGGCGCGAACTGGTCTACCAGTGGGCGACGCCATTGCGTGGAGAAGTACGGCAAGCCGGAAGTGAGAGTCGTGGCTGTGGGAGGTCTGGAACGAGCCCAACATCGCCTACTGGAAGGGCACGCCGCGAGGAATACCACAAGCTCTACGATTACTCCGCCGACGCCGTGAAGCGCGCGCTGCCCACGGCGCGCGTGGGCGGCGACGATTCCACCGGCCCGGCCGGCGCGAGCGCCGCCGCGTTCCTGCGCGATTTTCTGGAACACGTCGCTGCGCGGCAAGAATTACGTCACCGGCAAGACCGGCTCGCCGCTGGATTTCGTCAGCTTCCACGCCAAGGGCGCGCCGCGGTTCGTCGAAGGCGACGTGGTGATGGGAATCCAGAATCAGCTGCGCGATCTCAACGCAGGGTTCGAGATCATCGCGTCGTTCCCCGAAGCTCAAAGAACAAGCCGATCATCATCGGCGAATCCGACCCCGAAGGCTGCGCCGCTTGCTCCTCGCGCGTCTATCCGCAAAATGCGTACCGCAACGGTGCTGATGTATCCGAGCTACACGGCCGCTGTCATGCCGCGCCATCTCGACCTGGCGGCGCGGCATGGCGTGAACCTGCTGGGCGCGGTCACCTGGGCATTCGAATTCGAAGACCAGCCGTATTTCGACGGCTTCCGCGACCTGGCGACCAACGGCGTCGATAAGCCGGTGCTCAACGTCTTCCGCATGCTGGGTATGATGACCGGCGACTCGCGTCGGCGGTGGAGAATCCCGATGCCGCATCCGCTGGACGAGCATGCTGCGAACGGGCGTGAAGGAGAAACCCGACGTACATGCCATGGCGAGCATCGACGCGCATTCGGCGGCCGTGCTGGTATCGAACTATCACGATTCCGCGAAGCCCGGCCCCGCCGCGCCGATCGATCTGACGATTGCCGGATTGCCGCGCGGCCGCCTGCTGGTGCAGCATTTCCGCGTGGACGAGAGCCACAGCAATTCTTACGAAGCGTGGAAGAAGATGGGCTCGCCGCAGCAGCCGACGCCGGCGCAATATGCGCAACTGGAAGCCGCGGGCCAACTGCAGATGCTGGAATCGCCGCGCTGGATTGACCGCGCCGGATGGCGCGGCTGCACCTCACGTTCGATCTGCCGCTGCACGGCGTCTCGCTGATCCGCGGTGACCTGGTAGCCGATGACCGCTAACCGCTGGAGAATCGCGCTGCTGATCTGCGCGGCGATCGCCATCAGCTACTTCGACCGGCAAACGCTGCCCGTGGCGATCAAGGCGATCCAGCGAGGAAATCCCGATCTCCAACACGCAGTTCTCGCAGTTGCAGGCGGCGTTTCTGCGGCATATGCGCGATGTACGCGGGCGGCGGCAAGTTGGTGGATACGTTGGGAACGCGCACGCGGCTTCCTGCTGATCATGGTGTGGTGGTCGCTCGCCTGCGCCAGCCACGGGCTCGCCGCCAGCTTCGGCTTACTCGCGGTGAGCCGGTTCCTATTGGGCATGGGTGAAGGCGGCGGATTTCCCGCCGCAACCAAGGCCGTGGCCGAGTGGTTTCCGCGCCGAGCGCGCCACCGCTATGGGCATCATCAACGCCGGCACGGCTGTGGGCGCGGTCTGCGCGCCGCCGCTGATCGCTCTCACGCTTCGGCGCTCTGAACTGGCGCTGGGTCTTCTTTCTTTCGGGCGCCGTCGGATTGCTCTGGGCGATGTGGTGGCTGCGCGATTACTCCAATCGCCCGGCCGGCGCGGCGAAGGCCGAGGTGACGCACACGCCGTGGAGTTCGCCTGCCTGACGTTACTCGTCGCAGATCTGGGGCCTGGTTTTCGCCAAGTTTCTGAGCGATGCGGCCTGGTACTTCTATCTGTTCTGGCTGCCCGAAGTATCTGTACGACGCGCGCGGCTTCGACACCAAGCAAGTGGGCGCCTATGCGTGGATTCCCTATGCGGCGTCCGGCATCGGCTGTCTCTGCGGCGGTTGGCTTTCCAGCCGCCTGTTGCAGCGCGGCTGCTCGCTCAACTATTCGCGCAAACTCGCGCTGGGTCTGAGCGCGGCTGTCATGCCGGTCGCGTATTTCGTGACGCAGGACGCCGGTGGAACTCGCGATCGTCCTGTTCAGCGTCGCGTTCTTCGGCCAGCAATCCTGGTCAACGCTGGTGATGATCTTGCCGGCCGATCTGTTTCCGCGCTCCGCCGTAGGTTCGGTGGCGGGACTAGTGGGATTCGGCGGCGCGATGGGCGGCGTGGTCTTCGGCCTCGTGGTTGGCTATCTGCTGGATCATGGATTCGGATATGGCGTGGTATTCGCAATCGTCAGCACGCTGCATGTGATCGCGTTTCTTGTGATCTTGCTGACCGTGCGACGTGTCGAGCCGCTCGTGGTGAAAGGGGCTGCATAACTTCATGCGTCTGATTCAACTCTCCGGCGCCAATGGGCGAAGGCTGGGCGTGGTGGATGACGAGCGCATCCGCCTGCTGCGGTCGCATCACTCTGTCTATGCACTGGCATTGGCGGCGCTGGCCGACGGGGCGCCGCTTACCCAAGCTGCCGCGCAAGATATAGGCGATGAAACGCTCGACTATCCGCCCGTTTATGAAGGCGATTCGCCGTGGTGTATTCTGCCCGCAGTGGATCATCCCGCGGAGCCCGCGCGTTGCATCGTGAGCGGCACCGGGCTGAGCCATATCCGGAGCGCCGCTAACCGGCAGGCGATGCATGCCGCTGGCGACCAGATCACCGATAGCATGCGCATGTATGAATGGGGGCTCGAGCGGCGGCCGCCCGAGTCCGGCACGCCAGGCGTCTCGCCCGAATGGTTCTATAAAGGCAACGGGACTGCGCTGCGGGCGCACAACCAGCCGCTCGATATTCCGCCGTATGCCGAAGACGGCGGCGAAGAACCCGAAATCGCCGGAGTCTACATCGTCGATTCCACTGGCCAACCGCGGCGAATTGGAATGGCGGCCGGCAACGAATTCTCCGATCATCGGTTCGAGAAGAAGAACTACCTGTACCTTGCGTCTTCCAAACTGCGAACGTGCGCGCTCGGCCCCGAGTTAGTGGCCGATCCCGATTTCCGGAGCGTGACCGGCGAGGTATCGATTGAACGTGAGGGTACGCCAGTTTGGTCGAAACCCATTCAGACCGGGGAACGGGCGATGTGTCATAGCCTCGCGAATATCGAGCACCACCATTTCAAATTCGAACTGCATCGCCGCCCGGGGGACGTGCATATCCACTTTTTCGGCGCCGATGCATTCAGTTTCGGCGAAGGCATACGCCTGGAAAATGGCGACACGATGCAGGTTCGATTCGATGGCTTCGGAAAGCCGCTACGCAACGTTGTACGTGTAATGCCGGGTGTGGATACGCTGGTTCACGTCCGGCCAGTATAGGTTCAGGGAGGCGCGCCTACTGGAGTTGCACCGTAACGGTCACTGTAGCCGAAACTGAAACCGGCCCCGGCTGTACCGCCGTGGCCGCGCTTGAGCCCGGCGCTCCCACCAGGAGCGTAGCCGTCGGAGCGTATGTGGCCGCCTGCTGCGCCGAAATCACCGGTCCCGTCTTTCCGCCGAGGCCGCTCGCGATCGCCCCGGCGTGCGTCAACGCCTGCTTGGCCGCCGCCGTCAGCGCGGTCTCGAGCACGGGCTCCGGATTCTGCAATCCCAGTGTCAAATTCCCTACGCTGGTGGCGCCTGCCTGGTTCGCGTTATCGATCGCCTGTCCGATCAACGTCAAATCGTTTAGCGTCAGTTGTTCCGTAATCGTCGCCGAGTAGCCCACAATGGTTGGAGCCTGCGTTGCCGTCCCGTTACTGTAGCGGGGCGAAATAGTATAGGAACTCGTCGCGATGGTTCCGTTCGTTCCGATCAGCTTCTGCAACGCCGCCAACACAGTCGCCGTAAGCGTGGCGTTCTGCTGGCCGGCTTCCTGCGCCGTCGTTCCACTGGTAGCGATGCTCACGGTGAGTTGCGCTTGATCCGGCTGCACGCTGATGGTCGCGCTGCCCTGCGCCTGCACCGAGGCAGGCGTAGTTTGGGCCAGAGCGGGAATAACGAGAAAGAGTGAAAAAACAAAACGGGTCATGATGAAGTTACATTGCTACGAGATCGCGCTGAATCTCGCCTGTGACCATCGCCTCGCTTTCGCCCACATACATATTGACTTCCGAGCGGACGCCGAACTCCGGCAAATATACTCCCGGCTCGATGGAAAAGCAACTCCCCGGAATCACCCGCCGCTCGTCGTGGGTCTCGAGGTTATCCATGTTCGCGCCATTGCCATGAACTTCCTGCCCGATCGAATGCCCTGTACGGTGAGTGAAGTATTCGCCAAACCCGTTCTTTTGGATATGACCACGGCAGGCATCGTCCACTTCGAACCCGTGCAACTCGCGCCCAGCTCCTATTGTTTCCTTCACCTTCGCAATCGCCGCATCGCGCGCCCCCGTCACCACCGCGAAGACATTGCGGATTCGCTCCGGCGGATTGGTCCCACAGTAACCGGTCCACGTAATGTCGTAATAGACCGCGCCCGGTTGATCGAGCTTTGCCCACATATCCATCAGCACAAAATCGCCCGGCTTGATCGCCTCGTGTTTTTCCGGCGTAGGCTCATAGTGCGGATTCGAGGCGTTTGCATTGGCTCCGATAATCGGTCCGTGGTCCGTGAACAACCCCGCCTTGGCGAACCCGTCGCGCACGAACAGTTTCACGTCGAGTTCGGTTACCGGCGCGCCATTGCTCAACCGCTCGCGGATCAGCGCAAAGGCGCCTCCACGAACCTTGTCCACACGCCGCCCGGCCTCCAAATGCATCTCGAGCGCTTCCGCCGGCCACTTGGCTTCGAAATATTGGATCAACTCAGCCGAACTCACGACGTCTACGCCGACGCTCCGCACCAGTTCCACGGTGCCTGCATCGACCATCGAGACATACGGAATCGCGCACAGCGGCGAATACTGCATGGCTACGCGTTTCACGCCGCCCAGAATCTTGCGCAGCCCCTCCACCTGTTCCGTCCAACTGGAGTATGGGAACTTTTCGCCCGGCAGCGGCCCGGTCATGTGGCGTTCGATGCGATGTTCCAGACCGCGTGGCTCGCCCGACGCCGGGATCAGATAATACCAGCGGCGGGTCGGCGTCCGCGGCGGCTCGAAGCCAAGCACGCGATATGCTAGCGGGTCGCGCATATGGTGATCGAAGAAGAGCCACCCGTCGAGCTTCTGATTGCGAATTTCCTGCTGGATTTTGGCGAGGTCCATAAGATGAACCTTCAGTCTAACCGAATGCGATCCTCAACTATCGGACAACGCAATAATCCGCTCCATCTCTTCCTGGCTGCGTCCCTCAATCTCCACGAGTTTCATCCGCCCGCTCGCGCCTTGTATGACCGTCACGTTGCTTCGGGGCACGCCTGCCAAGTCCGAAAAGTACCGCACGCACTCCGCGTTCGCTTTCCCATCTACAGGCGGAGCGGCGAGGTCCAGTTTATACGCGTCGCCGAAGCGCCCCGTGATCGCGGTGCGCCTGGCGCGTGGATGCGCTTTTACCGCGATACGCGCCATTCCACCTTCGCCCTCAGATTCGCGACGCCCGCCGCCACGCGCGTGTCCACCACCTCGAACGCGATGGCATCGTCCAGCCAATCGTGGCTCGATCCATCGGCGCTCTGCGTCGCCACAGTGAGCGTGTACGATTGCGGCGTCAGCCAGCACTCGATACGGAAATCGACTTCGAGTTCGTCGCCGGCATCGAAGGCGCCCAGCGGCGCGTGCTCGATGCGCGTGTTCGTCCCGTACACATCCATGCCGATGCGCGTGCGGATCAGAATCCCCACCATCGGATCCGATACCGGGCGTTGAAAGCGCGAGCGCACGCGCACCGTCACAGGCTCGCCGCTCGCGATCGATTCCGCGGTTTCGCCGCGTGCGTTGAGAATCTCGACCCTCAGAATCTCGCTCGCTCCATCTCCGTGACGAAAGCTCGACCGCAGCCGCTCCTCTTTTCTATCCGCCGGTTGCTTCTCGAGCACGAGCCCGATATAGCGATTGATGACATCCTTCGGCTCGCCCTGGGCTTCAATGCGGCCATGCAGCAGTAGAATGGCGCGATCGGAAAGCTGCTTCACCAGCCCCAGATCGTGCGACACGAACAATACCGTGATCTTGCGCTCGCGCAGTTCCTGAAACTTGCGCACGCAGCGGTTGGCGAAGACGGCGTCGCCTACCGCCAACGCCTCATCGACAATCAGAATTTCGGGATCGACATGGATCGCGGTGGAGAAGGCAAGCCGCACGTACATGCCGCTCGAGTATTCCTTGACGGGCCGCTCCATGAACTCTCCTATTTCGGCGAACGCTTCAATGGATGGCATGGCGCGCTCGATCTGGGCGCGGCTCAGTCCCATGATCTCGCCGTTGAGATAGACGTTCTCGCGTCCGCTGAATTCCGGGTTGAATCCGGCGCCGAGTTCCAGAAGCGCCGCGATACGCCCGCTAGTCTTCACGCTGCCCTCGGTAGGTTGCAGAATGCCCGCGACGATCTGCAACAGTGTACTCTTGCCGCATCCGTTGGGTCCCACTAGGCTCAGCGTCTCGCCCGGCTCGACGTGAAACGAAATATCGCGCAGCGCCCAAAAATCTGTGTGCAGCGGCCGTGCACCGGGCAGAAGCTCACGCAGGCGGTCGGCAGGCTTGCGGTAAAGACGATACAGCTTGGAAACGTTTTCGACGAGGACCAAGTTCGATGGTATCGCGCTAAGCCAGCAGCGTCGCCTGCATCACCGTGACCGCTTGCCCCCCAAGGATGATGCGGTCGCCGTTCAGCCGCAGACGCACTACTCCGCCGCGCGCCGAGGCCTGGAACGCCGTCATCTCCGCCTTGCCGAGCTTCGAGCCCCAATATGGGCCGAGCGCGGTATGCGCCGAACCTGTGACCGGGTCCTCATCGACGCCCGATCCCGGCGCGAAGAAGCGCGAAATGAAGTCGAATTCCGCTGTGGTGGAGCGCGCAGTAACGATGATGCCGCGCACGGGAATCTTTCGCAACGTCGAATGATCGGGGTTCAGCGCCCGCAGTTCCTCCTCCGATTCGATCTCCACCATGTAGTCGAATGCGTTTTTCGCCACGGCCACCGTGGAACTCACGCCGAGCGCGGGCAGCAATTCCGCCGGCGGTTCTGCGACAGTTGCGATCTTCACGGGAAAATCGAGCTCGATCCAATCGCCGCGGCGGTCGGCGGTAAGCAGCCCGCTGCGCGTGTGGAAGCGTGCCTGTTTGCCGGGCGGCAAGTGACCGTCTTCCCACAGCACGTGCGCGCTGGCGACGGTGGCATGGCCGCAGAGATCGACTTCGACCGCCGGCGTGAGCCAACGCAGATCGAATTCGCCGTCACGCGGCAAAAGGAACGCGGTCTCGGAAAGGTTCAATTCGCGCGCTACATTGCGCAGCCAGTCCTCAGGCCGCGGTTCCTGTATAATACAGACGGCAGCCGGATTTCCGGCGAATGGGACGTTAGTGAAAGCATCGACAGTGACAATTCGAATAGGCATGTTGGTTGGTTATTCGCAGGTTACCATCCCCGTATCGTTACAGCGGTTTCAGCGGTAGAACTCGCGGACCCTCCCCGCTACCTCATTCACCATCGCTTCCGTCATGCCCGGCCACAGCGGCAACGAAACAATCTCGCGGCACGCGCGCTCGGCTATCGGCAACCGGCCGCGCTCAGGGCCGAACTCGCGAAATGCGGGCTGGAGGTGCAATGGGATAGGGAAGTGGATTCCTGTCGAGATCCCACGCTCCCGCAGAAACGTTCGCAGGCGCTCGCGGCGTTTGGCGCGAATCACATATAGGTGGCAAACCGATCCGGGCCGCCGCGCAATGGGACGTATGCCATCGCAGCCTGCAAGCAGCGAATCGTAAATTGCCGCGGTGCGTACCCGCTCGTCGTTCCATAGGGCAAGCTTGGGCAGGAAAGCACGCAAATAGCAGGCCTGCATTTCATCCAACCGCGAATGAACAGCGCGGAGGCGGCTCACCTGATCGGCGCGCCGCCCGCCGTCGCGTAACAGGCGAACCGCATCGGCGACGCGTTTGGAATCGGTAGTTACGGCGCCGCCATCGCCCAAACAGGGCAGGTTCTTCGTCGGATAGAAACTGAATGCGACAAACGGCGAATCGCGAGTGAATTGTGCGGCGCCGTGCGCCTGGCAGGCATCCTGTATCACCACCGCGCCGCTCGGAAGCCGTCCGCAATCGTAGGGCTGTCCATAAAGATGAACCGGCATGATGGCGCGCGTCCGTTTGCTCATGCGGGCGGGATCGAGCAACAGATGCTCCTCGCCTACATCGGCGAAGCGGGGCCTGCAACCGGCGGCCAGAATTGCCTGCGCGGTGAAGGGCGAAGTGAGCGTGGACGTGAGAACCTCCGCGCTGCTACCGCCCAGCCCCGCTGCGCGCAAACAGAGATCGATCGCCGCCGTCCCCGACCCCACCGCCACCGCGTACTTCGCGCCCGACGCCGCTGCGAATTCGCGTTCGAACTCGGCGACCTGTTCGCCCAGGATGAATTGGCCACCTTCGAACAATCGCGCGAGATTGGCTGCCCACGCGGCGCGCGTCGCCAATAGCATGGGGGCGAGGTTCACCATCGGCACGCCGCCGCTCGCGCTCATCGCGACGCCACGGTCCGCAGCCAAAGCTGGAAGAGTTGTCCAAACGTAGCAAGCAGCGGACGCACACGGAAAAACTGCGATTGTCCGTGAATGCGCGCGAAATGATGCACCGGAGTTTCCTCTACTTCCCAACCGGTCCGCTCGAGTTTGCGCACCAGTTCAACGCAAATGGTTCCACTGGTCGATGTAAGACCGATGCCCTCGAGCAGCGCGCGGCGGATGAGCCGGAAATCGCAATCCACGTCGCGTATCCGAATGCGGAAGAGAAGACGCGCACAGAAATTGTAAATGCCGCCAATCCACACGCGATGAGCAGGGTCGTTGCGTTCGATCTTGTATCCATTCACCAGTCCCGTCTTCGGCCCCATGCGTTCGAGCAGCAGCGGCAACTCGCCCGGATCGTACTGGCCATCGCCATCGGTGTAGAAAACGAATTCTTTGCGAGCGGACGCGAAGCCGGATCTGAGCGCCGCGCCGTACCCGTGGTTGTTTTCATGCGTCACGATTCTCAAATAGGGCGCATAACGGCGCGCGAGCGTTTCCAACAACGCGCCGGTTTCGTCGCGGCTGCCATCGTTCACCACGATCACTTCATAATCCGCAACATTCCCGGCGAGCGTCTCGAATGTGCTCGCGATCAGCGCTGGTAGAGATGGAGCGTCGTTATAGGCCGGAAAGAAAACGCTTAGCGAAGGAAAGGTCAAATGCGTTCCCCGATCAACAAAAGCGATTGGCCGAACGGCAAACGGAAACCAGCGCGAAGCCACGCCGCTTCGGCAGCGAGCGCGCCGTAGAGCGCGCGATCCAGCCACTGCGGTTCGGGCTGGATGCCGCTTTCTGCGCGCTTCGATTGCAGCGGCTCCACGAGACGGAATTTCAACAGCGCTATCGGCGAGAGCAACGTATTCGCATAGGTGGCGCGCAATATGCGAAATCCCGCGTCTTCTACCAGGCGCCGCAATTGTGGACGCGTGTAGCGCTGCCGCTCGCGGACAAACTCCGAGTGGCGGCTGCGCAATGCGCGGAATGCCGAAACGCGCAACGCCAGCAGCCCGCCCGGTTTGACAACGCGAGCGAGTTCGGCAAGCGCGCGCCGCTCCTCGCCCGGCCAGAATTGCTGCAGGACGTCGAAGCTCATCGCAAGATCGAAGGTGGCGGATGCAAAGGGCAAATCGAAAACGCTGCCTTGTGTGGCGCGCTCGAGTCCTTCTCCCATTCCGTAGCGCAGACCTTGAGCGCTGTAATCCATCGCCACCAAAGGCAGATTCCGCTCCTGTTGCAGACGGCGCGCCAAATAGCCCGTGCCGCATCCAGCCTCCAGAGCCCGTCGCACGCGGCGCTTTTCAAGATAGGGCACGAGCACGCCAAGTTGAATCGCGCGCATGCCCCGATACCACCAGAAGCTCTCTTCGTGGCGCGCGATGGTAGCGAATTCGGCCGGATTGAAACGATCCGCGACGTCGAAGCCAGAGGGCCCAGAATCAGACGGCCACGGGTTGCGCTTCGGTTGCTTCCCAACCGGGGCAGGCTGCGCCGGGTTGGTAATCTGCGGCATGAAGGTAATATCCCAATTCCTCGCGATAGTACTGAACGGTTCGGTGGACTCCGCGGTTCAAGTCGACGCTTGGGGACCAGCCCAAGTCGTTACGAATGCGGGTTGAGTCGCTGTGGTAGCTCCCAATATCGATTCGCTTCAATTCCGGGGGAAACGGCTGAAATATGGGCGCCGGCGAATCGGCCGCAGCGGACACCGCGGCTGCGATAGCCGAAAGTTGGAATTCCTGCCCGCCGCCTACGTTCCACAAGCGGTTCGGCGGTTTCGTTACCGCCCCCGCAAGCATGAAGGCAGCCACGACGTCGTCTACATATACCGGGTCGCGCGACTGGCGGCCATCGCCGAAAACCGTGATCGGTTTGCCCAACATCGCCTTTCGCAAGAAACCGCCCATAAAACCCTGCGCAGGAAGGTTCAGCGCCATGCGCGGTCCGTAGACATTGGTCAGGCATAACACTACGGCGTCCAGCCCGCCCGAGGCGGTCAAAACCCGATGGTAGGCGGTGGCGGCGTACTTGTGAATTCCGTTGAAATCGAGCGGCTGAATGGGGTGGGCTTCATCCACCGGCAAATAGCGGGGCGCTCCATAAATCTGGCGGGTGCTGGCGTAGACCACGCGAACGCCTGGATGCTGCCGCGCGCATTCCTCAAGGAACCGCAACTGCGACGAAGCGTTTAGCTCCATGTCGCGGCCCGGATCCTTCATGCTTTGCAGATGACTGACCTCGCCCGCCAAATTGAAAATCACGTCGCTGGCGCGGATTGCCGAAGCGAAACCCGCTACATCGCCAATATCGGCCGGGATCACGTGGATGTGCGACGCCGCGCCGCACAGATTGCGTGGGTTTGCGCCGCATCCTTCAACCGAGGAATCCACTACTGTCACTTCGGCGCCGTGCGCCGCAAGCTGCAGCGCCAGATTACTTCCGATAAAGCCGAGCCCACCCGTGACTAGAACTTTGGAATCGCTATACTTAGAGGTCATTTCCCCCCTAACCCCAGCGCGGATAGTAAATATTTGTACCAACTTCCATGGCGGCTAGCAAGATTTTATGGAACTTTTTCCAATTGCAACGGTTCGTAGTACGCACGTACTCGCAGTCCCAGATCCTCGTAGACAAAGAGCGTTTCGGGGAAGACGCTACCTCACCCGGGTGCTAGCTACCCCTGGGAACGGCGGTTACCCTCGGCAGGCCTAGGATGTGAAATCCTTTGCGGAAAGTATGGTAGCCTCTCGCAGTAACAGGAGATGCGAAATGGGTAATCGAGTCGCGATTTTTGGCGGCGGAGTGGCCGGGCTCAGCGCCGCGCACGAACTTGTGGAACGCGGTTTTCAGGTCACGGTATACGAGAAGCGGGAGATTTGTGGCGGAAAAGCACGCAGCATTTCCGTGCCGGACGACCCCGCCAAGGGCTACCCGGGCGAGCACGGGTTTCGGTTCTTCCCGTCCTTCTACCGGCATCTGCCGGACACGATGAGCCGGATTCCGTATGGCGCCGGGCATGTGACCGACAACCTCAACCAAGCTACGCGAATCTGGGTCACACGGGCGGGACAAACGCGAATTGAACTTCCGGCGAAGTATCCGCAAGCGCCTGAGGATTGGGTATCCGCGTTGCACTTTCTCTTCAGCGGCATCGGCGTTCCGGAGAACGAGGTCTCTTTCTTTCTGGACCGGCTGTTGGTGTTGGCGACCAGTTGTCAGGAACGGCGCGATACCGAATACGAGAACGAAACCTGGTGGAATTTCGTCGGCGCATCCACGCGCTCGCGGGAATATCAAACGCTGCTCGCCGAGGGTCTAACCCGTTCGCTAGTTGCAATGAAGGCGGAAAGCGGAAGCACACGAACCGTGGGGTACATTCTGCTGCAGCTTCTGTACGGCATTCTCTCGCCGACAGGATTCGACCGGTCGCTCGCCGGGCCAACCAGCGACGTCTGGATTACGCCGTGGGTCGATTATCTCCAGTTTCGGGGAGCGCAGATCGAAACAGAAGTGGAGGTCGCCGAGTTTCAGGCGAGCGCACTGGGGTTGACAGGCGTTGCGATCCGCCAGAATGGGATCACGCGAACCGTTTCGGCGGATTATTACGTTGCGGCGTTGCCCGTCGAGGTGATGCAGGCGCTTGTAACCGGCTCGCTGAAGCAATACGTTCCGGCATTGGCGGGCATACAAAACATTACTACCGCATGGATGAACGGTATTCAGTTTTATCTCAAGACGGATGTGCCGCTGAACCGCGGGCACACCCTCTATTCGGACTCGCCGTGGGCATTGACATCCATTTCCCAAAATCAATTCTGGACGGTTAGGCCGCTCGCCGGATTTGGCGATGGCAGCATCGGCGGGATACTGTCGGTGGATATTTCGGATTGGAACGCGAATGGGATCAATGGCAAGAGCGCAATGCAGTGTACTCCTGACGAGATTGCGGCGGAAACGTGGGCACAGTTGAAGCAACAATTGAACGTCGGCGGGGAGTTGCTTCGGGATGCAAACCAGGTGCGCTACTTTCTCGATCCGGACATCCAGTTTCCAAACCCCGCGGGCGTATCGTTCAACGCCGAACCGCTAATGATCAACACCGCGGGTTCGCTGCAATACCGGCCGGACGCATCCACGGCGCTGCCGAACTTCTTCCTGGCTTCCGACTATGTCAAGACTTACACGGATCTGGCGTGCATGGAGGCCGCCAACGAGGCTGCGCGGAGAGCGGTAAACGGAATCCTCAAGCAGGCGGGCGCACCGGCAAACGTAGGCGTTTGGCCCATGGCCGAACCCGCTTTCTTTCAGCCGATGATCGCGCTGGACCGCACGCGCTTTCGTCTGGGGTTGCCGCATTGAACACGCCGTGAGGTCACCCAGCATGCTCTTCCGTGGCCGCTGCAACTTCCCCCAACTGTTGCCGCATCTGGCTATAAACGTTTCGCGCGGCCCGCTGCGCGGCGATCTTCTTCGTCCGCCCGTCGGCTTGGGAGGCGAATTCCTTGCCCACGCTGACTTCGACGGTAAACGTCTTCGAGTGCTCCGGTCCTCGCTCCCGAACTGTCGCGTAGCGCGGCGCTGGCAGCTTCATCGATTGCGACAATTCCTGCAGCGCGCTCTTGAAATTCGTAATCGCCGGCTGGATATCGGTATCGGCATCCGCGTCGCCTGAATAAGGAGCGTCAAGTACATGGCCGGCGACGAATACGCGCGCAGGCTCGATTCCACCATCCAGATGAATCGCCGCGAGTACAGCCTCCAGCGCATCCACGAGCAGTGTTTTCTTGGTGCGGCCTCCGCTCATCTCCTCGCTGCGTCCCAATTCCAGATGGATGCCGATATCGAGGCGGCGCGCCACGCCATACAGGTGTGCGGCACTGACCAAGTGCGCCTTCAATCTCGAAAGCTCACCCTCGCGCGATTCCGGATGGCGGGCCACCAGCGCCTCGGCGATAAGGAACCCCAGAATGGAATCGCCCAGAAATTCGAATTGCTCGTTGTCGGTGAGCGGTGAGTCGCGCGTGCGCGTCTCGTTGGCGAGCGAACTGTGCGTCAGCGCGCGCCGGAGCAACTCCGGGTGAGTGAACCGGTAGCCAATTCTAGTTTCGAGCGATGCCAGCTCCGCTTGCATCGGCGAAACCGCTACTTGCCGCCCTTCGCTTTGGCGGCGTCGAGCTTGACCGCGGTCGCCGCCTGGCGGAACCTCGGGTCGAGATTAGGCAGGGCAAGGAGCTTATCGCAGGTAGCAATAGCGTCGTCGTTCTTGCCGGACTGCTGCTGCGAAGACGCCAGCCATACGAAATATGCCGGTTGCGGATCGGCTTCCACGGCGGATTGCAGCGGTACGATGGCTTCGGCATACTTTTTCCGAAGCATGAAAACACGCCCCAAATCGGCTTGCGCTTCCGCGGTCGAGAACTTCTTCGCCTCCTCCCATTGGGCATCCGTGAGATTGGGGTTGGGCTTTTCGGCTGCTTTTGTGTTCTCGATAGCGAGATTCAAATCCTTCTCGGCCTTGGCGAGTTTTTCGTCCTTGTCAAGATCGTTTTCGCGGGTATGCTGAACGATGCTTTCGCCAACGAGCAACGGCGCCTGATAGTTCTTTGGATCGACCGCAATGCATTGTTCGGCGTAGACCTGCGCGCGGTCGTCGTCGCCCTTGCCTTGATACGCGCGGGCTTCGAGCAACAGCGCTACGCTCTTGAATTGCGTATCGGCAAACTTTGTCGTCAGTTCGTCGGCAGCTTTAATCGTCGCGTCGTTATCGCCGCTCTGGGCGGCGTGGACCATCGCGTTGTAGGCGTCGGCTTCGCCCTTTGAGACCTTTTTCCCCTGGCCCAGGAGGCACGCGGCGCCGATCGCAATCAGGGCCGTGCCGGCGAGAATCGTTCGTGTCATTCTGACTAACTCCTTATTGTTTCGAAATCTGTTGTAGCGATCGTTTGGCTTCGGCGATGCTGTCTTCGAGGGCGCCCTGGACTGTGAGCGCCTGTTGAAAATATTTTACGGCTTCGTCCCGCTCGCCGGAGGCGAGCGACAGCTTTCCCAGGTAGACGAGTGTCCAGGCCTTTATCCGCGGCTCCGGATCCAACTCCAATGTCTTGAGAAACAGGCGTTGCGACGATTCGGGATCCTTCTGCAGCGCAGCGATGTGCGCCAGTCCATAATAGGCCGCCGCATGCATTTTCTTCAGGTCGGTCTGTTGCAGAACGGCGAGATATGCTTCCTTGGCCTTTTCCAGATCGCGTGCGGCATAGAGATTCTCGGCGTCATCGAGCGTCTTCGCCGCGCCGGTCAATGCCGGCGGTGGAGGCGGAGCGGCCAGTTGCACCGTGCGTTCGGATTCGCGTTGCACGTCGAATTTCACCTGCGAGAGCCGCTGGTCTTCTTTCACCACATCGATGGCCTGCACCATGTCTTTGTAGTACTCGCTCATCGCCAGATCCTGCTTTTCGTAAGCAGGAAGATTCTCGGCGAAATACGGAGCGAGCACCATGCCCTGCCGTAGCGCCTTCTGCACTTCTGCGGGATTGCGGTCGAGGCGCGACTCCACTGCCTTCACCAGCGATTCACCGGCGAGCCCCAGCCAATCGTTCTTGAGATATTCGTCCAACGCCTGGGCACGGAAGGCGTGATCGGCAAGGCCCTTCTTGCGTTCGAGGATGTCCGCGTAGTGAGTGGCAAGCGGATCGAGCGAATAGTGCAGGTAAGCGTGGCGGATTTCGAAGATATGGATCTCGGGTGAAGGCGTCACCACGATTGTGTACTGAAAGCCATAGCTGCGCGTGTGCACCTGGTTGGGCGCGCCCAGCAGCTCCACCAGAATCTGGAAGCGGGCGCGATTCGCTCCCCCCGAAGTCTGCTGCCGCAAATAAAGATTGACCTTCATCACGGCGTCGATCACCGGCGAGTGGTATCGGGCGAGCGTTTGATTGATCTCAGGCTGCGCGCTTTGCCACAGATCCTCGATGTGCGCCTCTTTGTAGAACGCGGCCAGCAGCGGCGTCAGGCGGGTCATTTGCGTCACGTCGGGGGGCACTTCGATATCGCGTTTGCGAATGACGAAGTTCGGCGGGCCCTCGCAGGTGAGCGCGAATGAAATATAGGGACTGATCTGGTTGTGTTTGGCGAAGAAATCCTTGAGCGCGGGCAGCGAAGGGATATTCATCTTCGCCAGCGAATCGCGCACCCTCTTGCGAAGGGGTGAATTGCTCGGCGAATCGATCATCGCGTCGTAGCCCGCGGCATTTACCGCCGCCATGACGGTGAAAAGCGTTGGGCTGGCATCGAGCTGCCCTAATTCAGGTTGTTGAGCAAAGGCCGTGCTCGCGGCCGCCAGTAAGGCTGGAAACAGATATCGATACAAAGATAAAACCGTCCGGAAGAATATAGTTTAGCAGCCGTTAGGTTTTTACTGGCGCCGCGAAGGTGTTGCCGCCGGCCAGGCGATCACTGGACCGCGATATATAGCGTTTGTGTCCCGCTTGTGCCGTTTACCGTGAAGGTGACCGGCGTCAGGTCGTTGGCCGTCGCGCTAGTGGGCACGAATACGTTGATTTGATAAAGCCCTATAGCGCCCGGCGCGAGGCCGGCGTATTGCACGGTAGCAGGCGTGCCGCCAATCTGCATCTGAAACGACGGAAGCGCGTTTTGCGACGTAACCACTTGCCCCGCCGAAATCGACGGCGTAACCGGTCCGAATCCGACGCCATAAAAGGTGATCCTGTCACCTGGGTTGGCGCGTTGCGAAGTGATTCCCGATATTGCGTCTGGAGGCAGGATGAACGTAACGCCGTCGTTCGCCAACGCGCCAGCATACTGCTTGCCGCCGATCACGAAGGACGGCGGCGCGTAAAGGCCCGGCTCGACCGCATTCACGGTAACGGTGAACGTAGCTTTGCCGCCATTGGCGTTAGTGACGATGAGAGGCTGCTGGCCTGTTCCCACATTGGAGGGGACTTGCGCGTTGATCTGTCCACCACTGATGAAATCGATATACGCCGCTTGTCCGCCAATGGTCACCGTGTTGGCATCGAGGGCGGTAGGCGCAGTGAGACCGCCATTCGTGAAATCGCTTCCGGTCCAGGAACGGATACTGGTCGCCAGGTTGCCGCCATAGATTTCGATCCAAGATCCGGGCGCCATTGCCGGGAGAGCGCCGAACTGCCCAGCGCTCGCTACCCCGCCCACCGAGGGCCCGCTGGGCGCCATCTGCCGGACGACGTTGTTGCCGGAATCGGCGATGTAGACGTTGCCGGTGGAGGGATCGGAAACCGTACTTGTGGGGAACGCCAGCGTGGCATTGATCGCCGGCCCGCCATCACCGCCGTAACCCGCGGCGAATCCGGCGAGGGTGTTGATCACGCCATTAGCGGACACTAGGCGCACGCGATAGTTGCCGTAGTCGGAGACGAAGACGTTGCCTGCTGAATCCACCGAAACGCCAAACGGGCGGTTGAGCTTCGCGCTTGCGGCGAGTCCTCCATCGCCGGAAAATCCGGCAGAGCCCGTTCCCGCGATGGTGGTCATGATTCCGTTCGAGACTTTGCGGATGCGGTTGTTGCCGCTATCGGCGATGTACAGATTTCCAGCCTTATCCACTGCGATGCCGTATGGCGAACTCATCTTCGCTAAAGTAGCCGGGCCTCCATCGCCCGAAAATCCCAGATTGGTTGCCACGCCCGCCACGGTAGAGATGTTTCCGTTGGTATCGAGCTTGCGGATGCAGTAGTTGTTGCTGTCGGCGATATAGAGATTGCCCGCCGAATCCAGGGCCAGGCCAAAGGGCCGGTTTAACTGGGCGCTGGTCCCCGGCCCGCCATCGCCCGAGAAGCCGAAAATTCCGGTCCCGGCGACCGTGGAAATAGTGCCGCTGGTGTTCACTTTGCGGACGACGTGATTGAGGAAGTCGGCGATGTATACGTTTCCGGATGAATCCACGGCTACGCCATAGGGCGTATCCAAGGAAGCGCTGGTGGCGGCGCCCCCATCGCCCGAATATTGAGGCGTACCATTGCCCGCGATGGTCGAGATCTTCCCCGTGCTCTTGGTAACCTTGCGGATGCGCTGGTTGGCGCTATCGGCGATATAGAGATTGCCCGACGAATCGAGCGCGACCGCGATCGGCGTATTCAATTCGACGGTGTCCGCGTTTGCGGCAAGGCCATCCCCGAAGAACCCGGGGGTGCCCCATCCGGCATAAGTGGAAATGGTGTAGGAAGTTGTCTGAGCGAAGCCCGAGGCGGAAAAAAGGCAAAAAATGGCAGATAAAGAGACACACTTGCTTTTCATCGGTTAGACCTGTAACGAGACCTGTAGGCTATTAGATGGATGCGGGCCTATGGTTGGTTACAATGAGTTTGGCACAAAGCCCAAGGAGCGGCAATGAGCATCTCACCGCGTGAATTTATTGGAACCACGGCGGTTCTCGGCGCGCGGCGGGAACGCTCTCCGCGGATACCGAGAAACTCCCCACCCGCGTGCTCGGCAAAACCGGTGCGCGCGTTTCGATTCTGGCATTTGGAAGCGGCAGTCGCTTTCTGAGCTATCCGAATGAAGACCAGGCGACGGCTGCGATCCAAAAAGCGCTCGACTTGGGCATCACCTATATCGACACCGCCGACGACTATGGCCAGGACCACCTCTCGGAACGGCGCATCGGCAAGGCTATCCAGGGTCGGCGCGAGGGGCTGTTCATCGCTCGAAAGTCACCAGCCGCAACGGCGCCGAAACCGAGCGGGGCGTGGAGCGGAGTCTGAAGGCGCTGGGGTCGATCAAGTCGATCTGCTGCACATCCACGCACTCACAACACCTATGGACCTCGCCGGTATCGAAGCCAAAGACGGCGTACTGGAGCAGGTGCTTAAACTCCGCGACCAGAAGATGACCCGCTTCATCAGTATCAGCAGCCACGCCGAACCGGTGCTCAAAACCGCCATCGAACGGCATGATTTCGACTGCGTGCAGATGGCGTTGAACGCGGGCCAGGTGGCGATGGCGAATGGCGGCAGGCTCGGTATGGTCCCCAATCCGGAAATCAAAACCAGCTTCGAAACCGAGGCGCTGCTCGTGGCGCTGCGCAAAGGAATGGGAGTGCTGGCGATCAAGATTTACGCGCAGGAACACCTGCTGGGAAAGGCTGCTCCCGAGAAATTGCTCTACTACACGCTTTCGCTGCGGTGACAGCGGCCGTGATCGGGATGCCTCGGTTCGAGCACATCGACGACAACGTGCGCATGGTGAAGGCATTTTGTCCGCTTCCGGCGGCCGAAATGCTACGCTTGGCGGGGATCTTTCGCAAAAGAATAAGCTTGCGCTTGACCGATTTTTCCGCGATCACGTGGACGCGTAGCCGAGAGCCGCATTTATACAAATGGCGCTGGCGGTGTTGCCGCCAGCGCCATATATGAAAAGACGATGCGTTGCGAAATTCGCGTGCCGGCCTAGTCGCCGAAGCTGCCGACTTCTTCGCGCTCTTCCACTTGCACCTTAGGTGCTGGCGCGGGGGCTGGCGCGATCGATCCGATCTGCACCAGGTCCGGACCCGCCTGCTCCTTCAGCACGTGCTGGCGATACAGTTTCGCCATGCGCGCGTCTTCCTGCGTTTGCTTCAGCTTCAGCGTCGCGCGCGCGGATCTTTTCTTCGCGCGCGTTCTTGGCGATGCCCAGGCGGTCCAGATCGTGCTGGACTTCCTTGGTCACGATCTCTTCGCGCAGCACCAAGGAGTGGTCGCGCTGTTCAGCGGAACGCTCTTGCCGCCGGCGAAGATTTCGTGCCGGCCGTTCTCTTCGTACCACTTGGTGAGCGTGGCCGTCATGTGCATCTTCTCGATGATGTTGCGCCAGCCCACGCCGGTGTTGTACGCGCAGAAGGAGATTTCGCCTTCCTGCGTGGCGTACGGAATGATGCACTGCTCGGTGCGGCGGAAATCGTAGTTGAACAGATCCTGGAACCACATGCCGGCGATGAACAGGAAGTTCCAGCGGTCCGCGCGGCGCTTCTCGATGTCGTCCATCGTGCGGTCCTTGCCGACTTTGCCGTAGCTCTTGCCGGTGGCGCCGAAGGTCTTGTCGAACTTCTTCAGCATGTCGGTCAGCTTGAAATGCGTGGGCGACTGGAAGGGATCGTAGTTGCGCGCCAGCGCAAGCGCCATGCCGACGATCGAACAGCCACTTGCCGCGCGCGGCATCGTTGACGCGCGCGACGTCCTTGGCCAGCCGGTCGGCATTCAGGAACGCGGTGAACGGGACCGATTCCTTGGTTTCCTTGTCCACCATCACCGCCATGCCGACGCCGCAGTTCGGGTGGCAGCCGCAGCTCAACTGGCCCCAAGCGGCTTGCGGACCGTGGCACAGATCGCTCCAGTCGGAGAAGGTGGACATGAAGGAAATCGGGAACCAGTCGCGCGCCGGTTCGCCCAGGCCGGTCTGATTCTTGACGTCGTGCGCCAGGTGCGAAAGCGTGTACCGCTGCGCGGCGCGGCGATCGTCGGTGACGGCTTCGTCGCGGCCCGGTGAACGATACCGGCTGGAACGAGAGGAACGGAATCTTCTTGGGATTGTCGAGCGCGAACTGAACGATGCGGCCCACCTGCTCGTTATTGATGCCGTTGATGATCGTGATCACCGGGCATGATGTCCACGCCGTTCGCGTACAGGTTCTCGATGGCGCGCAGCTTCACATCGAAGAGGTTGCCCACTTTGCGATGCTCGTTGGCCGCGTTGCCGATGCCGTCGAACTGCAGATAGGCATAGCGCAGACCCGCGTCGGCGGCCTGCTTGCAAAATTCGGGGCTCTTGGCGAACTCGATTCCGTTGGTGGCCGCCTGCACGGAGGTGTAGCCCACTTCGCGCGCATAGCGACACCGCATCCAGGAAGTACGGCGAAAGGGTCGGCTCGCCGCCCGAGAACTGCACCGACATCTGCCGCTTCGGCTTGATGGTAATGGCGTTGTCGAGCAGCGTCTTGATGTCTTCCCAGCTCAATTCGTGGACGAAGCCCACCTGGTTGGCATCCATGAAGCACGGGTCGCACATCATGTTGCAGCGGTTGGTCAGGTCGACCGTCAGCACCGAACCGCGGCCGTGGGTGATGGTGCTGGAGCCGTGCTTGTGCAGGTTGTCGTCGTTGTGCGCGCGGATGTCGCGGCCGGGGAATACGTCTTCCAGATGCTTGAAGAACGCCGAGTCGATGGCCATCACGTCTTCGAAGTGGCCGTGGATCGGGCAATCCTTCACCATCAGGATCTTGCCGTCGCGCTCGATGATCTGTGCCTTGATCTCGCCCGGGTCGCTGGTATACAGGACATCGAGCGGAGTCTTGCCGTCCAGAATCTGCTGGCGGATCTCGGGCACGCAGCGGGGGCACAGGGAATCGGTTTCGCGCGGCCAGCCGAGTGGCGGCTTGACCTTCTCCCAGGACTTCAGCAGAGGCTTATCCGACCACTTCGGCACGAAGCCCGGGTTCTGATTGATCTGATTGAGCTTATCGAAGACGAACCAAGCCGCGCCGGCGGCGTAAGTGACTGCTTTTTCAGCGTATTTAATCGGCTTGTGCATCTCGATAACCTTTCCTGAGGCTCCGTTTTTATCCGGTGAATTACAAATAATAGCCCGGCGCTTGAAGACCATCCCAGGGCGGACCCTCGCGCTTAACGGAAGTATACGGGCCGCGCCGTCCCCCGAGCTATGGATTGGCATTAAAACGTTGAAATATTTGGTTGATTGGCGCAAGGCGGGGTTGAACGGGGCATCCCGCCGCCTTCCGCGAATGCGCTTCTAGGCGTATGAAAGGGAACGATTTAGCCGTGTAATGGAATGGCGGAACTCGATGAAGCTTTCAATCCTGGTTCGCAAACTACTCGCCTGTCGGCTACCATAGTCTCGCAGAGGAGGAAGAATGGCGGGACGGCCCGGATTTCGAGTACATGCGGGGTGGCCAAGGCCATCTCCGGATTTGCTGGCATCGTTCGGCGATGCGGCCAGTTCGCAGGTCGCCGACGCCATGTCGCGCCTGGGCGGCATGGATTTCAGTGTCCGCGCCCAATGGCCCGTGCCGCGCACCATCGGGGCCGCCGTCACCGTGTGGTGCCACGCCGGGGACAACGTGATGTACCACAAGTCGGTTTCGCTCTCCCAGTCCGGCGACATCCTGGTGATCAACACCCAGGGTTCGGGCAACGCGGGATGGGGCGAACTACTGGCGACCAGCGCCATGAGGGCTGGCATTCGCGGCGTGGTTATCGACGGCATGGTGCGGGACATCGATGCGCTCGAAACCATGCGCTTTCCGGTATGGTCGCGCGGTCTTGCAGTGAGTGGGTGTAATAAGGATGGCGCAGGCGAGGTCGGCGCAGTAATCGCCTGTGGCGGCGTGGCGGTGCGTCCGGGCGACGTAATTGTTGCCGACCGCGACGGCGTGGCGGTGGTACCGCTCGAGGACGCAGCCGAGGTTGCGCGACTGGCGATGGAGATCGTTCACAAAGAGCGGAAGCGACTGGAGGAGATCGCGCGCGGCGTGCTGGTGCGGCCGGAGATTGACGAGACACTGCGGCGAGCGGGAGCGATCGAGTGACGGTGCATTACCATGGTAATGTAAGGGTATGGCGCTGGCTGAATCCAAGATAACTTCTCAGGGACAGATCTCCGTTCCCGCCGAAGTTCGGCGCAAGTTGGGCGTGGGTCCGGGATCGACTCTCGCATGGGAGGAAGACGGCGACCGGATTGTCGTCACGCGGGCGAAGAAGTATACGTCGGCGGACATTCGCAACGCGCTTTTTCCCAACGGACCACCGAAGCGGAGAAGCCTCAAGGAGATGGACGAGGGAATCGCGGAATACATGCGGAAGAAGCATGCGCGCGGTCGATACTAACGTCCTCGTCCGTATTCTCACCGGCGACGACCCGCGGCAGTGCGAACTGGCCGAAGCTTTCGTAGAAGAGGGCGCTTGGATATCGGGTGTGGTGCTTGCGGAGACGGTATGGATTCTATCTTCGAAGTATGGCCAAAGCGCGGCGGATATCGACTGTGCCGTGTGGCAATGCTGTTAAGCCATGATCGTCTGCTCTTACAGGACTCCGACGCGGTCGCGTCCGCGCTTGAGCAGTTTCGCGCACGGCCGTCGCTGGGATTCGCCGATTGCCTAATCTTGTCTCTCGCGCGCAAAGCCGGCCATCTCCCCCTCGGCACTTTCGATCGGGCTCTCGGCAGGGTCGAGGGCGCGCAGCGGTTATGAACGCCGTCCGATGCTAAATTAGCCTTTGCTCCACCTTGCGGATAACATCACGTTCGCGGTGGACTCCATCCGAGCTCCTTGCCGCGCTCACCATCCTTGGACTTGGGCGTCGCCACGCTCATCACCGTCATGACGCTGATGCAGGGGGCGAACCTCGACGTCGAACAGAAGATCGCTCAGCAGCAGGCCTTCGAGCTGGCGGCCGCCCGCGCCCTGGCTTCCATTCCCGCAAAGGATCTCGCCGTTTTGGGTAGTAATGGGCGCCGCGATTTCCGTAGGCGGCCTTTCTTCGGATACTATCCCGCCAATCGCGCTGCCAATCTCGATTCCATTGTTTTGCGTGAGATATGAATAGCTTTTCCCCGGCACGGAACTGCTACAATCCCGTCTAACCGAAGAGCTGTTTATGCGTTACCGCTTATATTTCACACTTGCTGCGTGCGCCTTGTTGCAAGCTTCATTCGCCCAAATCCCTTCCGGCGTTCAGAAAGTAACGTCCGTCGAAGGCATAACCGAATACGCCCTGCCAAACGGCCTCCACATATTACTCTTTCCCGATTTTTCCCGATCAAACGCAGCCCAAAGTTACCGTCAACATCACCTATCTGGTTGGCTCGCGGATGGAAGGTTATGGCGAGACAGGCATGGCGCACCTAATGGAGCACATCCTGTTCCTGCGCACGAAAGATAACCGGGACGTAAAGAAGGAGATCACAGATCACGGGGCGCTCTGGAACGGCACCACTTCCTGGGACCGCACCAATTACTTCGAAGTCCTCACCGGCAGCGACGAAAACCTCAAGTGGGCCATTCAACTCGAGGCTACGCGCATGACCGGCATGCGCGTCGAAAAAGAACTGCTCGATAAGGAAATGACGGTTGTCCGCAATGAGTTCGAGATGGGTGAGAACAACCCGTCTCGCATGCTCCAGCAGCGCACCCTTGAGACCGCCTATACGTTTCACAACTACGGCAAACTGCCCATCGGCGCGCGTTCGGATATCGAGCACGTCTCCATCGATCATCTCGACGCCTTCTACCATAAGTACTATCAGCCCGATAACGCCATCCTGACCATTACAGGAAAGTTCGACGACGCGAAGACGCTGGGGTGGGTCGCCGAAGCCTTCGGCTCCATTCCACGCCCCACGCGGGCGCTCGAAAAGACATACACGGAGGAGCCCACACAGGATGGGGAGCGCGCCGTTACGTTACGCCGCGTAGGCGACGACCAGCAAATGGCGATCCTCTATCACGTTCCTGCCGCCACGCATCCAGATATGGCCGCGATCGACGTGCTTACCACGATCATTGGCGACAACCCTTCGGGCCGGTTATACAAGGCATTGGTGGATAACAAGAAATCCGTCGGCGAGAATGTATTCGTCGAGGAAATGCACGATCCCGGATTCGCGATGGCATTCGTGCGTCTGCGGCAGGACCAATCCCTCGACGACGCGCGCGACATCGCGCTCAAGACCATCGAAGAGTTTTATAAAGAGCCGCCCTCGAAAGAGGAAGTGGATCGAGCCAAGACGCGTCTGCTCAAGCAGATCGAATTGAGCATGACGGATTCGCAGAACCTCGGTCTGGTTCTCAGTGAATACGCCGCTTCCGGCGACTGGCGGCTGGTCTATCGCGAGCGCGACGATATTAAGACTGTCACGCCCGAGGATGTTCTGCGCGTGGCCAAAGCATACCTCAAGCCCTCGAACCGCACGCTGGGCGAATTCATTCCCACCAAGACGCCAGATCGCGCCGAGATCTCCGCCGCGCCCGACGCCGCTGAACTAATGAAGGGGTACAAGGGCGGCGCTGTCATCGCGGCTGGCGAGACATTCGATCCGACGCCGGCCAATATCGAGAGCCGGGTGGTACGCAGCAAACTCACCGACGGTATGCGGCTGGCGATTCTCTCCAAGAAGACGAGCGGTGGAACCGTATACGCGCAGATTCGGCTCGATTTCGGCGACGAAAAATCGCTTTTCGGGAAAAATCCGACGGCGCAGTTGCTGGGCGCTCCGCTGATTCGCGGCACGAAGAACAAATCGCGCCAGCAGATTCAGGATGAAATGGACAAACTCAAGGCGCGCATTAATGTGGGCGCCACAGGCGCGTATGTCAGCGCCAGCATCGAGACCACCGAAGAAAACCTTCCCGGCGCCTTGCGCCTGGTAGCCGAGGTGTTACGGGAGCCATTGCTCGCGGAGGACGAATTCGAAAAGCTCAAGCAGCAGCGAATCGCTGGCATCGAGGCTAACAAGAGCGAACCCGGCGCTCTGGCATCCATTGAATTGCAGCGCCGCCTGAATCCCTATCCCCGCGGTGATATCCGCTATACGGGCACGATCGAAGAACAGCTCGAGGAGGTCAAAAAGGTCTCGATCGCTGATGTGCGCCAGTTCTACACGCAATTCTACGGCGCGGCCGATGGCAAACTCGTCGTAAACGGCCAGTGCGATGCGGCGGCGGTGCAGAAGTTGGCCGCCGAACTTTTCGGCGCATGGAAAAGCCCCAGCGTCTACGCGCGCGTTGTCAACGGGTATCAAAAGACCGAGGCAATGAATCGCAAGATCGAAACGCCGGACAAACAGAACGCGTACTTCTACGCCGGCTTGCAAGCGAAGATGAGCGACAGCGATCCCGATTATCCTGCTATGCAGCTTGCCAGCTATATGATCGGCGGATCGGGTGGATCGCGCCTGTTTAAGCGCATTCGCGACAAAGAAGGCCTCAGCTACGGCGTGAATTCCTTCTTTACGGCGCTAACTAAGGCAGAAGGTGCGACATTCACCATCACGGCCATCAGCAATCCCAGAATAGCCCCAAGGTGGAAGCCGGTATACTGGACGAACTTTCGCGCACACTGAAGGATGGATTCACCGCCGACGAAGTCGCGGCCGCGCGGAAATCGTGGCTCCAAGAGCAAGCCGTCGACCGTTCGCAGGACCAGGGGCTGCTCGCCGGGCTAATGGGCCACGAGCGTTTTGCGATTACTTATCAGTACGATGAAGACCTGGAAACGAAGATCGCGGCGCTGACCGCGCAGCAGGTGAACGATGCCTTGCGCCGGCACGTGACTGTGGATGGGTTGGCAATTGTGAAGGCTGGAGACTTTAAGAAAGCCGCTGTATTTCAATAAAGACCGAACGGCGCCGGCGGCTCTGGCAACCGCCGGCGCTTCAACGAAAGACCGCCTCACCCTTTATTGCGGCTTTGGGTGCCAGCAGCCTGCGATCCGGCGAACGTGCCCATCTCAGCGCCCTGTTGTTGTGAAGCGCCATTGGCGCGCAACTGGTTGTGGACCTCCTTCACGCCCGATACGCCCTCGATCAAATCTTCGACCATGCGCTTGATCCGTCGGTCTTCCACCGAGCCGCTGACGGTTACCTCGCCGTTGCGCACCTGGATATCGATTTCGGTGGCGTCGATTTGAGGATGCTCGGTGAGTCGCTCGTTGACGTCTTCTCTGATGCGGTCGTCCGAGCGCTGCCAGCCTTTCGGGCCGCGCCCGGCGTGGCGTCCCTGCTCTCCGAATCCTCCGAGACCGCCGAAGTAGGAACTAGCGCCGCCGCCGTACTGCCCGCCGCTATGCTGACCCTCGTACTGCCCGCCGTATGGGCCATGAGACTGTCCATATGGACCGGCATATTGGTTGTTGCCTCGGTTTGATCCGCCGTATGGGCCTCGTTCTTCGCTCCGCTCGTAGCTGGGCCGATTGCCATAAGTTCCCCAACTACCTTGGCGTCCCCAATCTCCGCGCTGCCCGAAATCGGCTGGGCGGGATCCACTAGACCATTCGCCGCGCTCACGCCGGTAATCGTCTTGATAATCACGGGATCGGTCTTCATATCGCGGGAAGTTTCCACGGCCCTCCCGTTCGCCTTCATAGCGGCCGCCTTCATTCTCCCAACGGCCCGCATCGAAGCCTTTCCCCTCTCGGTTACGCCCATAATCCAGGCGCTGTCCGCCTCGTTCGCGATCGAATTCCTGCTCCCGCTCGCGGTTCTTGTCCCAATCGTTACGGTCTGCCATGTTGCCTCCTAACATCAGTTACGGCCAAACGAGGGCCGTTCCAAAACCATGCTAGGCGCGGTATACCGCATCCGGCAAGGGCGCACGGGAAGGCATTGTGCGCGACGAACCGGAAGCGCAAAATGTGAAACTTGATAGAGGGGCCGAAATAGCTATTTGACAACAGTGTGGTTTAGGTTCACTCTATATGCATAGAAAGGGGTTTCTCATGAAACCGCTCGGGCTGCTTGCCTTCGCGCTGCTCTCCGCCACTCTGCCGTCGTTCGCTCAACAGGTGATATCCGCAAAATCGGGTCTGCTTTCCTATGTTGAGGGAGCGGTCACGCTCAACGGCGAGCCGGTGGATTTTTCCGGCGTTCACTTCTCGGACATCAAGGAGAATGGGGTCGTACGCACTGCGGATGGACGCGCTGAAGTCCTGTTGACGCCCGGGGTTGTGTTGCGCATGGGTGAGAATACCTCGCTGCGCATGATCACCAATCGCTTGGTGGATACGCGCCTCGAACTGCTCACGGGCTCGGCCGTGGTAGAAGCGGACCAGATCGCGAAGGATACAAATGTGACCATCGTCTGCAAGGACGCGGTTGTCACGTTGCCCAAGGCGGGCCTTTACCGGTTCAATACCGAGCCGGCGCAACTCAAGGTATTCAAGGGCGATGCCGATGTGGAAATGGCCGGCAATACTCAAACGATTTCCACCGGACACCTGATGGCTTTGGGCGGTGAGACAGCTTCACTCAACAAATTCGATACCGAAGATACCGATAGTCTCGATCGTTGGAGCCATCGCCGCGGCAGCTATCTGGCAATGGCAAATGCTTCGGCCGCGAGTTCGTTGGTCAGTTCGGGCGGCGGCACGGGCGCTTACGGCATCGGTGGATATGGTGTGGGTGGATATGGCTTAGGCATGTCCGGCTGGGGCGCGGCGGGCTGCTCTTCTGCCTGGGCATTCAACATGTACTACAACATGATGACGTACATGCCGTGCTACGGAAGCTTGTGGAGCCCATATGGATATCGCTTCTATAGCCCTTACACGATCTACCGGTACAACGGTTTCGCGCCGCCGATTTACGGCGGTGGAGCGGGTCGAACGGGAACCTCGGCTTCCGGATCCGCATCTTTGGCGCGGCCGGTGGCAACCGCGAGCAACCGGTCGAATTCGCCGGCAGCGTCGCTCGGGACTGCGCGCGGCGCCTTCTCTAATAGCGGTGGTGCAGGGCGGGTCGGTGGACCTACATCCGCAATTGCAAGCGGCAGCGGTGGCTTCTCCGGCGGTAGCGGCGGCGGTGGATTCTCAGGCGGTGGCGCTGGCGGTGGTGGTGGCCACGCAGGTGGGGCCGGCGGTGGTGGCGGCCACGCGGGCGGCGGCGGCGGACGCAGATAACTTACCGGTAGAGTTTGACTACGCGGCGCGGGGCAAATCCAGGCTAATTCGTAGCCTCGACTACTGTGCCGTCCTTGCTTGGCATCCAAAACAGTCTCCTTACGCTGGTTCGATTTGCTGTGATCGTGAGTAATCGCGCAAAGCCGATTGCTCACCGCTTCACATGGGCATATAATGACCGGGCGTACCAGGTTTCGATTTCAATCAAGGATGCTGCCAATGAAAAGACGAGTGATTGCTGCCGCCGCAACATGGCTGTTAGGCGCTACGCTATTTGCGGCTAACAAGCCCGTGACTGTAGCCGTGAAAGATGGAACAGGAAAGGACGTCGGAACGGCTAGAATCTCCGATGGGCCAGGTGGCAAGGGAGTAAGAATCGCGCTGAACCTCAAGGATCTGCCTCCTGGCGAACACGCCATCCATATCCACGCGGCCGCGAAATGCGAAGGGCCCGCCTTCACCACCGCCGGAGGCCACTTCAATCCAACCAATGCGCACCATGGCATTAACAACCCGACGTCTCCCAAGCCTCACGCTGGCGACATGCCGAACTTCACAGTAAAAGCGGATGGCACCGCCAAGCTCACGGTGGAAGACGCGAACGTAACGCTGGGTGACGGAAGCAATTCTCTATTCACCAACGGCGGCACGGCGCTCGTGATCCACGCCAAGGCTGACGATCTGATGAGCGATCCCTCCGGAAATGCCGGTGATCGCATCGCCTGCGGAACAATCACCAAGTAAGGAATTTATTCGGTGCGGGCTTTGCTCCAGCGCGCGCGACGCGCCTTAAAGTTGGTCGCGGACAAACGCAGCCACAAGAGCGTGAATAGCTTCAGTTGCGTGCGCGTAGCCATCGCGAATCGTATTTAGCCCGTCCTTGATCTGTTCTCCCGAAACCTCGATGGCGGGGAGGCTTCGGGCAAGGGCGGGAGCAGTGCTTTGACCGGCATCGCTCGTTGGAGCGCCGCCAGCTCTGGCCGGATGGAACTCTACATTCGCATCATCATCGCCGCGCTGCTCTTCGATAGAACTCCCGAAAGACCGCAGTGCCTCATGGAGTCCGTCAAGACGCCGCGACGCGTTAGAGACCGTCGCCATCAGCGTCTTCATCTCTCGGTCATCCTCGGAATTAATTGCGGCGAACTTGTATTCGTCCGTTTGCGAAAGTAAGGAGAGCGCGCAGTCAAACTCGAGGAGCGCATCGGCGAAGCGCTGGATAGAATTCCGCATGCGATATCGTGTATCGAGTGCATCGAATGCCATCGATTCCTCGGCAGATTCCGTGACGGCGAAGATCTCGATCCGAAGGTGCTCGTACAATACTAGTAACTGAGCCAACCTATCCAGCAGCGAAGACGGGACATTCATAAAGCCTTTCCCTCGTCACTAAGTCCGGGGCACGCGATGCGCCAATCGTAAACTTACGATTTCTCAGTTTAATTCTTATTGGAATGGCGAACCTTATGGCTGTATACCACCAAAAGTGGTGAATAACAACCGATTTTTCTCTGAGCCACAGATTGTGCCGGCTCCGGAAGTCTCAGTTCGAGTGAAGGCCGATTGACGGAATCGCTGCGGAAAGCATTCGAAGGCGTGGCCTATTTTGAGCGCGCGGCAACTACTTCTTTTGAGCGCACGGCAACTACTTCGATCTCCACCAGCCCCCATGGCGCCACCAACGCCGCCACCTGGACCGTGGCGCGAGTGGGCTTGTTGGGCTGCTGCTGCGTGCCGAAGAATTGGTCGTAGGCCTGGTTCATGCCATCGAAGTCGAGTTTGCCGGTTGCCTGGTCGGCAGCCATGAAGACATGCATCTGGACAACATTCGCCAACGTGAGGCTCTGCTCCTTCAGGATCGCCTGGATTTTGGACAACACGTTCAGGGTTTGCGTCTTGGTGTCACCGTAGATGGGGGGCGTGCCCTTGGCCGTATCGGCAGGGGTGGCAGGCGACGCCATCTGTCCGGATACGTAGAGAGTGTCGCCGGCCCAGATTGCAGAGGAGAAGCGGCTATCGGGCGTAGTGATCGCTTTATGGTGACGCCCTCTTGGGCGCTCGATGCCCGCACGGCGGCGAGGGCCAGAATCGCGCCGGCAAGCATGCGTCCCAGGTTCGATTGCATTCGAAATCTCCTTAAAGCCAGCCTCGACCGGCAGACTATGCAGACTATATGGTAATTGCAGTCGGGGGCTATAATTTGGTGCGGCGGAAAGCCGGTGCAAATCACCCCGGCGGGCGTGGCGATTTATAGCCGCATCCCCAACAAGGTGAATGCGCAGAAAACTGTCGGTGCCGCCACCCCCGAACTTCGTCAGCCGGCGAATCGCACCACTTACCTTTGGCAGGGGTCGGCTATTGACCAAATCCAGGCTGATGCGGCGGAAGAATCCCCGCTAAATTCTTCATGGGAGGTACACATGCAGAATTTGCAATTGTTAGCGGTAGTCGCCGCGATCGTCCTCCCGGTTGGGAACGCATCCGACGCGCCGCTCGATAACTCCAAGGCATACGTCCCCCCAGTCATGCGCGAAGCGGGAACCGCGCCGACGGCGATCTTCACTCTGCCCCTTCCGCCCAAGATCTTGGGCGGACCGCCGCCGGTTCTCCGCCACGCCGCCCCGGTATATCCCGCCGAGTTTGTAAAGGATAGCTCTGCATACCTGGAAAGCCGTCTCGATCGATGGCGGCAGCCCGACGCCGCCGGTCTCCTGGGCGCGTCCGTTAGGCAGCGGCCTTCAGTGGACGATGACGGCAAAGCCAACGGGATGATCTATGCCTATTCCGATCCGCTGCGGCGCTACCGGGAGTTCGAGCCCGATTTCGAGGGCGATTCTGGTAAGCTGCGCTCGATTTTCGTTTATCCCCTGAAAATGAGCTGGCGTGACTGCCGGCGCGTCTATGGATCGGGTGTGTTCACGTCTTTAGTAGGCGGCGGCCGCACCTTCTATTCCTACCGGAACCGCCGCCTGGACGTGCTGGTAGATGCCTCCGGAAGCGTAATCAGTCTCGGGATTTACTGAAACCACGCCGCCGTCCTGTGCGTTTATCTCAACAGTGTTTCTCGCCTGCAAAATTAGGCGTATAGTATTACCTAGGAGTTCGTGCAGCATGAATCGTCCATTGGCCCGGCATCCCTTGGCGCGTGTTTTGGCCGCGGCGATTGCGTTGAACCTCACTGGGTTCTACGCCTTCGCGGGCGACGACAAAAATCCCAAAAAGGATCCCGATGCGATCGGGGATCGCGATGTCGGTAGCGGAGTCAATTTCTACTCGCTCGAAAAAGAGATCGCGCTTGGGCAAGCAGCTGGCGCAGGAAGTGGAGCGGCAGGCCAAGATCATCGACGATCCGGTGATCGCGGAGTACGTCAACCGCGTCGGGCAGAACATCGTCCGCAATTCCGACGCGAAGGTGCCGTTCACGATTAAGGTGCTGGATACGGAAGAAGTGAATGCGTTCGCTCTTCCCGGCGGCTTCTTTTTCGTGAACTCCGGGCTGATTCTGAAGGCCGATACCGAAGCGGAACTGGCGGGCGTGATGGCGCACGAAATCGCGCACGTGGCATGCCGGCACGGAACGAGGCAGGCGACGCGCGGCGAAATGATGCAGATCGGCGCGATTGCGGCCTCCATCGTCTCGGGCGGCTGGACCGGATATGCGATCCGGCAGGGCATGGGTCTCGCGATCCCGATGGGCTTCCTGCAGTTCTCGCAGGCTTTCGAGCGGCAAGCGGATTACTACGGGCTGCAGTACATGTACAAGGCCGGGTACGATCCCACGGCTTTCGTGGACTTCTTCGAGAAGGTCCAGACACTCGAAAAGAAGAAGCCCGGAACGATCTCCAAGGTATTCTCCACGCATCCGATGACGGACGACCGCATCAAGGCGGCTCAGGAAGAGATCCAGACGATCCTGAAGCCGAAGCCGGAATACGTGGTCACCACGTCGGAATTCAACGATGTGAAGGCTCGCCTGGCGATGATGCACAATCACCGCCTGGTCGACAAGAATCAGGATCCCGAGCCGACCGACGCTGCGCCGTAACACAGGCAACGGAACGGGCCCGGTGGATTCCACCAGTCCGAGCGGCACTTCAACGAGCGACGACGATCGCCCAACGCTGAAACGCCGCGATAGTGGCAGTGGAAGCGGTAACGGAAACGGAAACAATCAGTAAGCCGACGCAATAAATCGATTGGCAAGTTAGGGTAGGCCTTCGGCCTACCCTTTTTGTTGGTGCGCCCCCTTCTGCGCCCGCCGCTGCTGCCAGCCAAAACGGCGCCCGCCGTGCATCTTCCCGCCTCGTGCATTCAGGCGTCACGTTATCTCCTTGCGCCGTGCTATTTTCGACGGTTCGCCTTATCTCGCTGCGTGCCATTCCGTCACACCGCTGTGGCCGCGGAGCGTCAGAGCGACCTCGGAGACCGGCCGTAACGCCTGCTATAATCGACACTTAAACCGGCAAACGAGTATCGCCATCAAATCGACCCCATGAAGTGGATCTGCGTACTTTTTCTCATCGCGGCGGCGTGTTTCGCCTCGGATTTCACCACCGGACAAGCGGCGCGTTTGGTCATTGGCCAGACCAGTTTTACGGCTGCCGATCCGAACTCGACCAATACGATCATTGGCGGAGCCAGCGGGGTGGCCTATGCGGCCGACACGTTATTCATTGCGGACGATAACCGCATCGGCGCCGTTCCCGACAACAACCGCGTGTTGATCTTGCCAAATCTTTCGGGGATGCTTCCCAGCCCTACTGCGTCAGTTGGCGTACAACTCGCTTGTGCCCCATTTGCGTCGGCACGGCTGCGGTGGTTCTCGGGCAGCCCGATTTCAACACCACTACCACCAACTTAACCACCACTCAGAACAATATACGCCTGCCTACGGCGATCGCCTCGGATGGCGTGCACCTGGTCGTGGCGGATACCAACCATAACCGCGTTATGATCTGGAACCACATTCCCACCACGAATAACGCCAACGCGGACGTGGTGGTGGGCCAGCCAAATTTCAATACCGGAACCGTGCCCACCAACGGAACGCCCAGCGCCACTTCAATGAACGGTCCGCAGGGCGTATGGATCCAAAACGGCAGGCTGTATGTCGCCGATACGCAGAACAACCGCGTCCTGATCTATAACAAGATCCCAACTACAAATGGCGCGGCGGCGGACGTCGTGCTGGGCCAGCCGAACTTCACGACGTTCGTCCAGGTGGATATCGCCCAGCAGAATACCAATGCAACCGCGTCAGAATATGCTGAATCCGGTGAGCGTCACTTCGGATGGCACGCGACTCTTCGTCACCGATCTGGGATACAACCGCATCCTGATCTGGAACTCGATTCCCGACCACGAACGATGCACGCGGCGGATGTGGAGATCGGCCAGCCCGACATGAACAGCGGCAGTTCCGAACAACGCGTTCACACTCACCTTTCCCGATTCGCTTGCCAATTCCACCACCACTTTCATCGAAAGCCCGGTGTTGTGCACGGTGTCGAACGGAACCGACAGCAACGGCAACCCGCACTTATCCGACGGGTTTGCAACTTCACGCTGAATTTTCCGCGCTTTGCGCTTTCCGATGGGACGCGCTTGTTCGTGGCGGACGGCGGCAACGACCGCGATACTGGAATACCTAACGATCCCACGCAAAACGCAGCCGCGCGCCGACACGATTCTCGGCCAGATCGGCGGCAGCGTGGACCAGGCGACGGACGCCGCCGATTCGATGAATACGCCCACCTCGCTCGCGTTCGATGGAACCAATCTTTACGCTGGCCGATCCTTACAACCGCCGCATTACGGTCTATACGGTTGCGCCGAATGTGCTGCCTTACCAGGCCGTCGTGAATACGGCGAACCCCAATATCTATGCCACGGGAACCGTGACTATCGGCGGAACAATCAACAATGGCGACATCGTCACCATCACGATCGATACGACACAGTACGCCTACACGGTCAAGGCGACAGATACCTACAGTCACCGTGATCCGGCATTGGTGGCTGAGATCAACGCGGGCAGCGGAGACCCGAACGTGCTCGCGATCGAGGACGATGCGGATTCCGAGGTGAAGCTGCAGGCGCTGCTTCCGGGCCGCAAGGCGACAACATGCACTTACTCGGCAACGGTTTCAACCAACGCGCTGATTACGGCGACGGCAGCCGATGCGCAATTGGACGGCGGCGGCAATGCGGCATCGGTGGCGCCGGGCACGATCGTCAGCATCACTCGGCACGAATCTCGTCCAGCCAAACCGTATGCGGCCGATCTCACGCAGCCGAAGCTGCCCACCACACTGGGCGGCGTGCAGGTCTATTTCAATGGCGTTCCCGCGCCGCTGACTTACGTTTCGCCGACGCAGATCAACGCGCAGATTCCCTGGGAATTTACCAGCACCACCAGCATCAATGCATACGTCCGTGTCGCAAATGAATGGCGGCGTGACGTATCACGTCGCCGGTGGCTGTGACCATCGTCGCCGCCAACCCGGGCGTTTATGGTCAACCCGGCACATCGAATCCTGAAGTTGGAATCGCGACCCACTATTCGAGTAACGCGACGGCGATTGTCTCGGTGGATGGATCGATTAACGCGGGCGACGTGGCGACGGTACGATTGCGCGGGCGGTCTTACAACTACACCGTTCAAAGCACGGACACGCTGGATACCGTGCGTGATGCGCTCGTTGCGCAACTGCAACAGGACTTGAAGTCACGGCGACGCCCGCCGGCGTTTTCGACCGAATCATCATCACTGCCCGGATTGCAGGCCCGGAAGGCGAGGGGATTCCTATCACGGGCGAGCGCGAGCTCCGGCGCGGACATCACCATCACGGCGTTCGACAACGCGACCTGTTGCTCGAATATCGCGGGCGCGATGATCACGGCAGACAATCCCGGCAAAGGCCGGCGAACTGATCGTGGTTTATACCACCGGCATGGGTTTGCCGGTGCTCAATAGCGGCAATCAGCCATACATCGTCACCGGCCGCAGTACCCGATGGGCGCGCCTATTACTCAGCCGCAGCAGTTCGCCAATGCGCTTGCGGGAGGCAGCACGGCGGACGTGATTCAGGCGACGCTGATGCCCGGCGCGGTGGGCTTATTCGAAGTGGTGCTGCATCTGAGCCCGGGTCTATCGTCGAATACGAACACGTCTCTTACGGTCGCGCAGGGAGCGTTTGTCAGCAATCCAGTGGCTATGCCGGTGGTTTCGCAGTAGCGCGTCGAAGGCGTGTTACCGTAGGCCGGAACGCGCATGCATTGGATCGATCGTTGGAAGCCCGAACTCAACGCCGCGTTTTGCGCGCGGTCTGATCGGGTTTATCTACTTCATCGCATTCACGTCGTGGGGCGTGCAGGCTGCGGGATTGATCGGCTCGCACGGCATTCTGCCGGCGGCGCAATTTTTCCAGGCGGCGTTCGAACAATATGGTAAATCGGCGTATTGGTATGCGCCATCGCTCTTCTGGCTTAACTCGGGCGACGCGGCCCTAACGGCGGGCTGGATCGCCGGGGCCGTATTCGCGCTGGCCGCGATGTTCGCTCCGTCGAAATGGGCGATGCGCATGGCGTTGTTGTTGTGCCTGGTTCTTTGGCTCTCGCTCTGCTCGGCCGGCCAGGATTTTCTTTCCTTCCAATGGGACATTCTGCTGAGCGAGGCCGGCTTCCTGGCGCTGTTCGCCGATGATACGCCGGTGCGCATCTGGCTCTTCCGCTGGCTGGCATTCCGCCTGATGTTCTATAGCGGGGTAGTGAAGCTGGCGAGCGGCGATCCGAACTGGAGGAACCTCACGGCGCTCCATTTTCACTATGAAACGCAGCCGCTGCCGACCCCTCTTGCGTGGTACATGGCGCAGTTGCCGATGTGGTTTCAGAAGGCCTCCACTGCTTTTACCTTCGCGGCGGAGCTGGTCGCGCCCTTCGCGTTTTTCGGGCCGCGGAAGGCGCGCCACGTCGGCGCGTGGATCGTTCTTGCCTTGCAGGCGCTGATTATCGTCACGGGTAACTACACTTACTTCAACTTACTCGCCATTGTTCTCACGCTGTTCTTGTTTATCGAGCCGAGCAAGCAGCCGCGCGGACGCGGTCATAGGGCTGTGAGCGCGCTGGTCGCCGGCTTTGTTGCTTTCGTCAGCGCCTGTCTGACAATGCAGTTATTTTCGATTGCGACGCCCGGTACGCAAATGATATTGCATTATACGGAACCGCTGCGCATCGTGAACTCTTACGGGCTGTTCGCGGTGATGACCACGGAGCGCCAAGAGATTGTCGTGGAAGGGTCGAAGGACGGCGAGACGTGGCTGGCCTACGAGTTTCCCTACAAACCAGGCGATTTGAGGCGCGCGCCGCCGTTAGTAGCGCCGCACCAGCCGCGCCTGGATTGGCAGATGTGGTTCGCGGCGCTGGGCAATTACCGGCAGAACCGGTGGTTCGTAGGTTTTATGCTGCGCTTGATGCAGGGGGAGCCGGCCGTGCTGCGGCTGCTGAGTTACAACCCATTCCCCAAGGCGCCGCCCAAGTATATTCGCGCGGAGCTGTACCTATACCATTTCACCCACTTCGGACAGACCGGCTGGTGGACGCGGGAGGATCGGGGAGCGTATTTTCCGGCGGTGGCTCTGAAGTAATGCCTGCACGAGATGCTAACGTGTAGGCATGAAAGCCCAGGCGGATTTTCGTCAGTACACGATTCGTGGAATTCCCGCCGAGGTGGATCGCGTATTACGGAAGAGAGCGGCGCGGCGCAAACAGAGTCTGAAGCAGGTGATCCTGGACGAGCTGTGGGCGGCGACGCTCGGAAGAACGCAAAAGGCCGATTTCAGGGAGCTCGTAGGGCAGTGGACGCCGGATCCGCAGTTCGGCGAAATAATTAAATCGCAGCGCGGCATCGACCGCGAGAAGTGGAAATGAGGGTAGCGGTCGATACCAATCGCCTGACGGATCTTTTTCGGGGCGCCGCTGTGGCCGATTTACTGGGAGGTTGCGAAGAGGTTTGGGTTTCGCTTGTCACGCTGGCTGAACTCAAGGCCGGATTTTACTGAGGCAGCCAGCGCCGGCGCAATGAAAGAACTTCTGCAGCGCTTTCTCAGTCGTCCCACCGCGAGTGTTTTACTGCCCGGCAGAGAAACTGCGGAACATTATGCGCGCCTGTTTGTTCAGCTCAAGCGTGCTGGCACGCCAATACCGGATAACGATCTCTGGATTGCCGCCCAAGCATTAGAGCACGATCTCATCCTCATCACGCACGACAGGCACTTCCGGCACATTCCGCAGCTCGTGTCCGCGTAAACCCGCGCAAGACCGCGCCTCACGTGCCGGACCGGCGCCTCGCTCTATTTGGCGACGCTACGGATGGTCAAGAGTTCGATCGACCACGTCCCCGGAGTTTCCACTCTCTTCGCGGCGCGCGTACCGGTGTTCACATCCGACAACATCTGGCTTAGGGCGTCGGTGGCCGCGCCGCCGCGAGTCCCTGCTTTCGTCCGCACGCCTTCGGCGGTGAAGACCGAAGGATCGATCGCGTCCTGCGTAGTCAGCAGAAAGTAACTATCGACGCCGAAGGGCGGCGCGATAGAGAAGTTAGCGCCCGGCAACTCGATTAGCGGCTCGAACTTAGGCTGCTCATTCACCATCGTATAAGGTTGCAGATTTCCTTCGTTGCCCCGGCCCGTCTCGGGATAAAGCAGCGTACACTCTCCAAAACTATCGATCGTGAAGACGTAAACCCAGCGGCGGGAGAGGATCTTCGCGCTCTTTAGCTCCGCTTCGTCCGCTTTGAGATAGAGCTTGTAGTTTTCTCCATCGCGCGCGTCTCCGGCGGTGTGGAACTCGCCGCTATCGGCGTTGCGCAGCGCCAGACGATAAGGAAAAGCGCCCTGCGAAGGCGGCGATTCGAGCGTGAGCCAGCCGCGTATGCGCGCCAGCGCGCGCGCCTTTTCGTTCAATTTGGCAGACGTGTCTGCCGAATTTGCGACCCAATCGCTACGCAGCGGCAAGGGTAGCCGGCCAGCCATCTGGCGTACAGTCTCTTCGGTGGCATCGGGCAGCAGCCACGCGTATTCCAGGGCTTCGCCAATAGAACGGCCGCACAGCCAATAGTGCGCATCGGCGCGTTGTTTCACTCTCTCCACGCTTGTGGCTGGAGTCAAAGCCGCGATCATCTCTGGCGTGGGCGGCGCAATCAACAAGAAGCGAGCGTGCGCGGGTAGCAATGCCTTCACGGCGCCGGCGGCCGGGGCTCCGCCGAGATCGGCGGATTTCCCCTGTGCGGGATTGGTTTCGAGAATCCAGGAAGAGCCGTTCCAACTCATGATGTGCGTCGGTTGACCCGCTGTAGGATCGGCGAGCCATTCGACGGCTGCATCGGATCGCAACTTCGCCATCTCGGCTACCGTCGCGCGAACCGTCTCCGCCGGGGCGGAGGGCGGCAGAAACACTTTCAGATTGGCCTTGGAAGGGGTCACCCAACGTTCGACGGAAAACAGATCGCCGGCCTTCACCGCGCCCTCGCCGACGATTTGCGCGGTGGAAGCGCCAAGCTCACTTGACACGGTGATCCGAAGTTTCACCGGCGGCTTCGCCGTGCTCTTCAATATGCAATCAGGATACAGGCCGAGTTCCTTTCCGCCTCGCAGGCGAACGTCCTTGCCGTTCACCGATTCCGCCAATAGACGCAGTCCGGCCGAATCGTTTGCGGGTTGCCCGAACAAATCCTCCGCAGCCCGCCCGGCGCCGCCCATCACGGGCTGCTGCGGAACACCGGAAGAGTGCAACTGGGCGGCCAGGCGCTGAAACACCCGATCCATTGGCTCGCCTTCGTATTTGAGGGCATGCGCCAGCGCCCAGGTGAAGGCCCCGTGCGGACCATCCTCGGTATCGATTTCGCGCGCCTCCTCGCTCGATTGCGCGGCGGCCAAGGTGAGCACGCCGGCCTTCTCGGGATCGATGGGTCGTTTCGTCGCGGGGTCGATTTCGGGAGGATCGTTAGCCACAGGCTCGCGGGGCGCATTCGCGCCGCTTCCGCCGCGGCGGCCGCTACTGCTGCGCGCCTTGCCGGAGGCGTTCCAAGCCCCGCGCGAGAGCGATCCGCTGTGGCAGCTATCGGCGATAAATGTCACCTTCACGCCCTTGCGCGCGGATTGCCAGAGAATGCGCGAAATCTCCTTATCGCGCACGTCCGGCACGTCGCGCCAGTTGTCGGCGGGCACGATGGTCTGGTCCTCGCCGCCTTGCTCGGCGCTCGCCAGATTGCGAACATGGTTGCCGTGGCCAGAGTAATAGAAGATGCGCACGTCGCCCGGCTTGGCATCGTCGATCAGGTTCTTACGGAGCGCGCCGAGAATTGCGGCGGCGGTGGCGTCCTGGTTCTGCAGGATCACGAAATCGGTGACGCCGAGATCGGTAAGTGTACTCTTCATCAATGCTATGTCATTGATGCCGCCGTCCAGGTTTTCGAAACGCCAGTAAGTGGCGTCACCTTCCACTTTCGGCCTCTGGATCGCGGTGGAGACGGGTTGCCGTCCGAGGCGCGCGCGTTCCGAGCTATTCGGATTGTAATCGTCGATTCCGACCAGAATCGCGCGGCGCGATTGTGCGCCCGAGGTAAAGGGAACTACCAGAAAAACAGCGAGCCAAAAGTATTTGCCGAGACCCGTCATGCAACGGAACTGTTCACGATGATACCATGTCCGCTGAGCCACGGAGGTTTCAAATGAAATTCGATCGCCGCGACTTGCTACTTAACGGGCCCGCCGCATTATTTGGTTTCCAGATAGCCGAGGCGCTTCGCGCACAAGGGCAGGGCGGGGCGCCAGTGGATTCCAAGGTCATTGACTTCTGGGTACATGGAATGGGCGTGCCATCGAACACCGTGGTCGGCGGCGCGCGTACCAGAGGCCGGCAGGCGAATGGTCCTTCTGTGAGCGATTACGGCCGGGAACCGCTGTTCCTGCATCACGATGCAAAGGAGAACGCGCTACTTACTCCCGATCAGATCGGTCCGGATAAGCTGATGGCTACGGGACCAACGAGCGTCACCTTTCAGTTAGTCCGCATGCGGCTGAACGACGCGGATAACATCAAGTTCAAAGATTACTCGTCGGGCGGCATCTATGTGGATCTGGCGCAAACGGCGCCAGCGGCGTCAACCGGTTTCATGCCGGAGGTCGAAACCCTGGCATCGTCGGTTTTCAGTGCTATTTTTCCGCAAAGCGGCAAAGGCGCGAGCGGTGGTTCAACGGCCAAGAAGGGCGGCAAGGGCAATAATTTTCTTCCGAGCCCTCAGTCTTCATCTTCTGGAGCGGGCGCAACTGCGGTCCCTCTGCAACAAGCCAAGCAGGCGACATCGATCTCGCTGCCGAATGGCGTCGGCCGAACGTCATTCGCATGTTTCGCCAAGGATCGCAAGAAGACGCTGTTCGGCAAGTTCATCGACGTATTCGGCGAACTGGCGGCCTCGCCCATGCTCTCGTATCTCCCCATGCTTTCGCTGCCCGCCGTAGGCGCCTCCACGTTGAACGCGGTGCGGTCGCTGGTGGCGAATCTGCAAGCGCACGGCGAGAACCAGCAGTGGATCATGATGAGCACGCCCACCGATGTTGCTACCACGCAGGCGGCGGCGCAGAGCTCGCCCGATGCGCTGAGACTGCCCCCGGGTAACTATGTGCTGATTCCTAAAGAGCAGTCGGATGCGATTAAAACGCAGCTTGATAAACTGAAAATCCTCGACGGGTTTCTCGTGCCGAAAGAAGCGAAGGCGCTGGACGTGTACGATGCTTATCCATCGGCGGCGCCCGGGGTCAGTTACATCACGCTATCGGTGGGCGTCCAGGCTCAAGCCGCCAAGGCCAAGGGGTAACGTTCGAGCATGAGGCTAGGGTCGGCAATCGGTTTGCTGGCGGCGCTTTCGGCCGCCGCTTTTGGGCAGGGATTCACAGGGAAATTCGGAACCAAGACGACGATTGTGTTGGAACGCCGCCTGCCTGCGGCGGTGAAGCTGCCGGGTGATTCATTCAGTGTCAAGGCCGCGGCGGAGCGTCCCGCCGACTGGTGCCAGAAACTCGCGGCGGACAAGCTGCAATCGACTATCGAGACTGCGCTGATCCGCTATAACACGGCCCTTCAGTTGAATCCCGAAAAACCGGACACCCTGATATCGGTTCGTGTGCTCGATTGCAACGCCGATGCCCGGCAGGAGTACACCACGGTGATCGCGGGAAAGAACAAGGGCCAGCAGCAACCGAGCGGCGTGAAGGTCACCGGACACCTGGTGGCGTCGTATCAAGCCCGCACGCGGGGCGGGGGATTCATCGACGCCGAGCCTCTCGACGTGAAGTACAACCAGGAATTCAACAATGTCGCCGCGGCCATCACTGAGACGAAGAAGATTATTAGCAAGATCCCGCACCCCGGTCGAAAGCGCCAGGCCGAGGAAGATGCCGAAGAGCCACATACCAAAGAGGATGTGGTCGAGATACTGGTCAACCGACTGACCGACCGCGTGGCGGCGCGGCTGGTGAATACCAATGAGCGCGTGGAGGTCTATCTGGCGCGGGGCTCGCCGTTTGAGGAAGCAAATCGCTACGCCGAGGCCGGGCAGTGGACAAAGTACGTGGAAGCGCTCGAAACCATGACGCCGCTTGCGAACGCGGAGGACGATTCCTATCGTCTGTTTAACATCGGGGTAGGGAACGAGGCGTTGGGGTATAAGGCGGAAACGCCGGCATCGGCCAAGAGTTACTTCGAGAAGGCGGTGATCGATTACCGCAAGGCGGGCGAGGCCTATCCGCACGAGAGATATTTCATCGACCCCGTGAATCGCATTGAGATCGCGCTGGAGCACTATAAGAAACTGGCCGCGCCGGAGAAAAAAGCCGCCGCGCCTGCCGCCGCGAAAAAGAAGGGGACCGGCAAATGAACCTATGCCGCCGGTGGGCGCGGTGTTTGTTGACAGGCGCCGTGGCGGCAGCACTCGCATGCGCGCCGCTGGCCGGACAAGAAGGCTGTGCGGTATCGAAAGACCTGGTTGTGCGCGCGCTTGAACTGGTTTCTGCGGCGCCCGCGCGCGACGACCTATCCAACGGCATTCTGCTGCTCAAGCAGGCTGCGGAGGCGTGCGACGAAAACGGCGACGCGTGGTATTACCGCTCGCTGTTCGAGCGCAAACTGGGGCAGGGAAACCCGCAATACGCATTGGGCAAGGCGCGCGAGCGCCACAGCGCGGGGCTGAAGAGCGAGGACGATCCGTTCCACCTGGCGACGCCCATGACGCGCGGTGTTCATATTGTGCCGCAGGGAGGGCCCGAGGCGCGTCCCGCCGGCCCCTCGCAGAAATGGGCGCTCGTGGTGGGAATCGCAACCTTCAGCGATGCGCGTCTGAATCTGAAGTTCACGGATAAGGACGCAACGTCCATGGCCGCGCTGCTGAAGGATCCGGGTTATGGGAAGTTCGCGCCCGATCACGTGAAGCTGATTGCGGATGCCGAGGCGACCACCGTCAATGTACGCGCGGGCCTAAACTGGCTAGCGCGGCAAGCTGCGGAAAACGATCTGGCGGTGATCTACATCGCGACGCACGGCACCTCGCGCGACCAGGACACGGCCGGGACGAATTACATGGTGACGTTCGACACGGACGTGAAATCGCAAGACGGGCTTTATTCGACGGCGATTCCCCTGGTGGAGGTTTCGAACGTGGTGCGGACGCGGCTGCGCGCGCTGAAGGCCGTAGTGATTCTCGATACCTGCCACAGCCAGGGCGCGCTCAGCCAGACAGTTGCCGTTCCGGCGTCGATATCGCCGCAGATGGTGGATCGCATCCGTGAAGGCACGGGGCGGGTAGTGATGGGAGCGAGTCAGGTGGAAGAGAGCTCATATGAGAGCCCGAAGTACGGGCATGGGTTGTTCACTTACTATCTGCTACAGGGCATGAAAGAACGGAAGGACGCGCCAATAGACAAGATATTCGAGTATGTCAAGGCGCACGTAGAACAGGATGCCGCGGCCAATGGGTGGAAACAGCATCCCTTCTTCAGCGTCAGCGACGCGGCGGCGCCGCTAGTGTTGGGGTTCTAAGCGCGCCACGGTTAGGAGCTTTCTGTGAACTTGGCGCAGAACCACTCGAACGGATGACCAATCCATGCAGATCTTATATCGATTACCCGACAGGTCGCAGAGATCGTCTCGCCGGATGGCTGCAACCTCAATTGTGAACTTGTGGGAAAGGAATGGCTCACTAATATTGGCAATACGCCAACGACGCAAAGCTTGAAAGTTTGGATCGACGGACAAGCAACGTTGCCTGCAAATCGAGCCCGCAAAGCTAGGAAATTCGCCTGGGCGGTGTTGTCACCAAGGCCGATCTTGAATCCTGGCGGGCGGAGCTAAATGTCGATGCCTGCATCCCGCGCGATTCGAAGGGCAAGCCCCGCCTTCAGATTCTTGCTTCCGTGCACGGGAATCGAAATGACCTTTCGCTCCCCAGGTTTGGAGTAGATATAGTGAGTTCCATTGATGCGCCGGAGCGACCAAGCGTTCGCCTCAATTAGCCGGCACAATTCCGGCCAGTGACCGATTTCAAACAGCCACATCCAGGATCTGAACGTTCGAGTCCGGCTCCCGTCCTTGTTCCTTCAGGACTTCCAATACCCCGGCAATGGCCTCGCGGATGTTGTACTTGAGTTCATCCACAGTTTCCCCCTGAGAATAGCACCCGGGAGCGCGGGCACCTCTGCCCAAAAGCCGCCTTCCGGGTCTTCGTGAATGACAACAGCGTAGTTCCGCACGCCTCGATTTTCTCACAATGGCCAACCGAAGTCTGGTTTCCGGAGATCCAGCGAGCCTTGCCTTTTGGCCAAAAGTCGTGACCTTCGCGTCGACGCTCTAAACTGCAATCCATCCAAATCGGGATCTACTCTATGAATGCACGCAGTATAATCCGCCCGGACGGGCCGCGTCCTCGTCGACTCCATTTGAGGAAATGTCATTCGGCACGAGGAAAAACGGCTGGCTATCCCGCGCAATTCGGAATTGACCGGGACACGATTACAGAGAACGGGGATTGGATGAAAATCAGAGGCGGATCTTATTGCGTCCCTGTAACGACGACAATCGAGCCATTTGAGAAAGCACTACTCAACTTACTTCTCCACGCCCAGCGCCGCCGCTGTCTCGCACAGTTCCTTCCAGTTGCCGTCCTCCACTGGAACCCCATGAAGCCGCCGGTCCGCTTCCGTGCGCCATTCCGGATCGCCCGCTACCAGCACTTCGTTATATCCCGATGCCGCCGGCGTCGCCTTGATCATCCCCACCAGTTTCTCCAGCCGCGCCGTAAACTCCGCCACCGGCATGAACCGCGCGATGTCGATCGCGAGAAATGTCTGGCTGGTGCGCGAAGGCTTACCGCCGATGCGAATGCCCCCGACCTCGTTCGCCATCGCCGACCCCGCCAACACGGCGCACAGAATCTCCACCATCATTCCCAGCCCGCTGCCTTTGTATCCGCCCAATGGCATCAGCATGCCTTTCACCGCCGCGGCCGCGCTGGTGGTGGGAACGCCATCGGAATCGAGAGCCCATCCCGCCGGGATCTCTTCGCGCCCGTTCACAACCTCTTTGAAGACACGGTTCGCCGCAACCGTGGTGGTCGCCATATCCAGCAGCCACGGGCCGGGCGCCGCCATGCAGATCGGATTCGTCCCGATGCGTCCTTGTTTGCCTTGCCACGGCGGTACCAGTGGCGACGCGTTGCAGAACACCATGCCGATCATGCCGTGGTCGCGGATCTTCTGCGCCCACCATGCCGCCGCGCCGAAGTGGTTCGAATCGCGCGCCACTACCATCCCGATGCCGATGTTTTGCGCGATCCGCACGGCGTGGCCGCAGCACTGCTCGGAGATCCACTGGCCAACGCCGTTCTGCCCGTCGAACAGCAGGCACGCGCCCGATTCCGAAAGCACGGCGCCGTCCGCCTTTACGTCGATCTCGCCGCTGCGGATCTTGTCCACATAGCGCGGAACCAGCAGGATGCCGTGCGAATCGACCCCGCGCAGGTTTGCGCCCACCAGCGACGAGGCCGCAATCGACGCCTTGCGCGCGGGAACGCCGGTCGCCGTCAAAATCGCTTCCACAAATCGCGTAAGGGTGTCTACGGGAATCAGAGGCATGAAGCTTTAGGGTATCGCGCTGGCCTATAATCTTGCCATGTATCGAAACCGCCTCGCCCTCGCTCTCGTGCTTTCGGCGGCTGCGTGCGCCACGGTTCCCACTATCGATGAATCGCTCTCCATGAAGTCGGTCGCTGGAGCGCAGATCTCGCCCGACGGTCGCTACGTAGCCTACTCCGTCACTCAGACTAACTGGGACGACAACGATTTCATTTCGCAGATCTGGATCGCGGTGACCGCCACGGGAGAGCGCTACCAGCTCACCAGCGGCAAGAAATCCGCAACCGGCCCGCAATGGTCGCCCGATTCCCGCCGCATCGCCTTCACCTCCGATCGCGACGGCAAACGCCAGATCTATCTCATATCACCAAGCGGCGGCGAAGCTACGCAGCTCACTGCAGAGGACAACGGCGTCGGTGGTATCGCCTGGGCGCCCGACGCCGCGTCGATTGCGTTCACTTCCAGCGGGCCGGAGTCGAAGGCCAAGAAGGATCGAAAGGAGAAATATGGCGATTTCGAAATCATCGGCGGCGATTATGCTCTGAACCAGTTGTGGCAGGTCAAGATTCCGGCGGAGCTTCCATCCGATACGAAGAAGCTCCCGAAAGCCGAACAACTTACCAAAGGGGACCGATTCAGCGTCGCCGGATTTGCGTGGTCGCCCGATGGCAAGAAGATCGCCTTCAGCGCCAGCCGCGATCCCGACCCCGAATCGGCCCAGACGGAGCAGCTCTACGTGCTCGATCTCGCCGATCTGCATGTCCGAAAGCTGATCGATGCGCAAGGTCCCAACAGCAATCCGAAATGGTCTCCGGACGGCAAACAGA
>CAVPSN010000030.1:0-39859 GCA_963708385.1 Bryobacterales bacterium
TTCAACAGCGAGGAAACGTCTGGTGGATGATCTACCGCGACGTGGACGGAACGACGATTCAGGAGAACGCGCGCACCACGGACCGCGACAAAGCGCGGCGGTTGCTGGCCAAGCGTGCGTTGGTAAATCTGCAAGCGCGGGTGAGAGCGCTGCGGGAGATCGTCCGTGAGACGCCCGAAGCCAGCGCGGCCGGAGCCGGCGGAAGCGCCGCCGCGAATCCGGTAAGAAACAACATGACGGAAACGCCCAACACGGCAGGCGCAATCGATCTGTTCGCGCGGATTCTGCGGGCGGTAGAAGAGGAGGAGCGAGAGCGTAATGGCGTCCCCGGCCCTAATCCCGAAAAAACTGAACGTTGATATCGACGCTATCCTCGCGTCGCTGCAGGTTCCCGTTGTCGCCGATGCGGACTTCGTCGGCTTCTCCGCGCTGTACGTCCGTGTCTCCACCACGGACCAGGGCGAGCGTTACAGTCCGAGTACGCAGTTGCGGCAGCTTCTCCTCAAGGCCGCGCGCGATGGCTATCGCGTCAGGCGCGACCACATTTTCATCGACACGCACACGGGCAAGATCGCCAACCGTCCCGCCTTCGATGCAATGAAGGCGCTGGTAAAGCGCGGCGGCGTAAAGGCCGTGCTTATTTACAACGTCGATCGCCTGGCGCGCAAAACGCTGGACGCGCTTACACTGGCGACCGAGTTCAAGCGCTATGGCGCCAAGCTCGATTTCGTCGAGACGCCCTACGAAGATTCGGCTTATGGCCGGTTTACTTTTACGCAGATGAGCGCCGTCGCCGAGTTGATCGGCGAAAAGATCGTGACCGACTCGAAGCGCGGACGCGAGGAGGCAATGGACGAGGGATGGCTTCCACACCGGACCCCATGCTACGGGTATAAATGCCTGAGCAAGCGAGAGGTGTTGACCGGGCTCAGCCGTCCGCGGTGGATCTTAGAGAACGGCAAGCGCGTCGCGGCGCCAGCCAACGAACGCCATCCGCAGCTTCTGTTGCTCGGCGACGCCAAGATGGAAGCCGCGGTGCATTTGGCGTTTGCATTGGCCGACCAGGGGCGATCCCTCTACTCGATAGCGAATCATTTGAACGAAGCCGGGATCCTCACCGCCGGAAAGCCTGGGCAACATGAGGCTGGCCTGTGGGGCACGGTGTCAGTGGGGCAGCTGCTTCGCAACCCCACCTATATCGGCAGGCATTCTTGCGCTGGCCGCGTGTTCCTTTGTGATCAGTTAATCGAGGAGGCGCTCTTTCACCGCGTGCAGGCGAAGATGGACGTTACGAAGGCCGCGCTCGTGGGGCGACCGGCCTTGCCAAACCGCTATCTGCTGCGTGGTCTGCTCTGGTGCGGTGCGGACGGTTGCGGTCGCCGTTGGAAAACGAGTCCCGGCGTCATGCGCAGCGGCAACGCATACCCCTTCTATATCTGCGGCAATATCGAGTACCGGCCGTATCGGCGGCGGTGCCATGTCCCGCAGGTTCGCTGCGACCTCTTCGAGCGGGTCGTATGGGACGCGATTTGGAACGACGTGCTGGTTCCCGAACGGTTGCTCAAGATGGCCGAAGCATACTACGCGGCGATGGAGCAACCGGATAACGCGGTAACCCGAAAAGCCGAGCGCGAGCTAGAGAAACTGACGACCGGACTAAGGAACGTCGAGCGGGCGCTTGCCGACGGCAACATGGAATATACGGCGGAAACCTCTGCCGATATGAAGGCGAAAAAGGCGCGCATTGCGGCTATAACGGCGGAATTAGGGTCGTCGCGGCGGGTGGCGCCTTTACCGCCCCGTCACGTCGCGGAGGCCGCCGTGGGGCGCATACGGCGCGGTCCCGAACCGTCAACCGTGGAACGTCGCCGCAGTATACTTGACGGTTTCGAAGAGCTGCGCATGACGTACCTGGACGGCGAGGTGACTATCGAGGGCCGCGTGCCAATGCCCACGGATTTAGCCGCTTCCGGCAAAAAGAATGGTAAGGGGGGTACGCCGATTCCGAGCGCCAGGGTGAGCACCACCACGCTCGCGAAGAGCCGGGCTTTGGCGAGGATGCGAACGGAATACCGAACATCGGTCCATAGGGCTTCGACAGTGTTTTCCCATCCTGCGCCGCGGATTTCCTCTTTCACGGACTCGATGCTTCCCATATCGACGCGCGCTGCACGATGCGCTTCCGAGGCGCTCATGCCGGCTTGCATCTTGCGTTCGGCGGAGGCATTAAGAAAGGCGCCGAGTTCTTCGTCCATCTCCTGCTCCGCCTTACGCCGGTCACGCAGCGCTCTTAGGCCACCCGAAAACTTGCTCCAGATCGGCATATGGCCTCAGCACGCTTCCATAATGCGGGCGATGGCCATACTTTGACGGCTCCACTCGTCGGCTTCCGACTGCAATTGCTTGCGGCCGCGAGCAGTAAGGGCGTAATACTTCGCTCGGCGGTTGTTTTCTGTGGGCTTCCAGAGAGCCTTGATGCTCCCTTCGCGCTCCAGTCTGCGGAAGGCCGGGAACAACGAGCCCGCGTTGACGGAGAAGACTCCCTGGCTGACCTGTTCAATTCGCTGGGAGATGCCGTAGCCGTGCATCGGCTCAAGCGCCAGCGTTTTCAGAATCAACATGTCGAGGGTGCCTTGGACGATCACAGTTTTTTCTCCTCTAGACAATCTAGCCATAGCTCAGCTAGATTGTCAAGAGGAGCTGTCGTTGAGGAGCTGTCGTTGTTTATCGAAGGTAAGCCTCGGAGAGGCGCCTCGACCTTTATCGCTCCCTCTAATTCCCAAGCGCCACAGCCGGCTTGGAGCGGATCGGCAACTCGAAGAAAGGTTCATCTGGGTGACGGTTGTGAAGCGGGAATCATCTCACTTGACGGAAAGTGCGGCTTACCGCACTCACAGGAGAGGAAAGGTCCTGCGTAACGGCGTGGCGTTTACCGGAGAGGGCAAACTAGTTCGAAAGGCAACTGGCTCCCATTGGAGCGTATCGGAGATTTCTCCGACGAGGCTCGGTGAAAGAGCTGGCCAGGAAAATCGTGCGTTACATCCGCGCTTAGTGTCAGCCGTAGGCGCTGAAATTCTGGGTCACAAGACTTGCAAAAAAATTCGCCTCAATCCCCACAATCACTTACAAGCATTTCTCGCATTCCTTCGCCCGTTCCCTATAACCTCGCCCGCTAACATCAAGTCGGAGGCGACACTCGATGTCTCAAACTACCGAAGCACAACTTACCGAAGCCCCAACTCCCTGGGCCCAGAAACCGCGCGACCGCCGCGCCCTCTCGGCGTACCGTCACGGCCTCACCGGCCAAATCATCCTGTTAACCGACGCCGACCGCGTCGCCTACGAGAAACACTGCAAAGGCTATCACCAATCCTTAGAGCCCCGAGGACCCGTGGAAATCGATCTGGTGCAGGCCGTGGCCAACGACCGCTGGCGCCTTAACCATGCGGCTTGCCTGGAGTCGGGGATTTTTGCCGACGGGATCACTCAGCCCGATGAAGTCACTTCCGGGAACGCCGAAGTGGACACTGCCCTCGCGCAAGCCCGCGTCTGGATCTCCAAAGGAGGAAACCTCGCGCTCCTCGGAACGTACGAAGGCCGCATCCAGCGCCGCTTCGAGAAGAACATGGCCCTGATCCGAATCCTCCAGGCGGATCGCAAGACCTCACTGGAACAACTCCTCGAAGAGGTCGACCTGCTCTGCCAACTCGCGGAAAGCAAAGGGGAAGAGGCCGATCCGTCGCAATTCGTCACGCTCACCCGATTTGATTTTTCAGGTCCCGATGTCATTCGCCTGGTGACGCGCCGCCGCGCCCTCCGCGAGGCCCGAAAGAAGTTCCAGGAGCCTCGCAAGCCGTCGAAAATCGCCGCATAAGCGGCGCCGGCCGGCGAATTCCTGGTTCTGACCGCGATTTTAGCGGTTCCGGAGCCTCAAATGAATCGCAAGTCGTCATCGCGAAGCCCGGAGTGTATAAACTTGAGCCGCGATCCGATGTTTTATCTCTGCGTCTGCGGTGAAAATGAATCGCCGCGCTGTTCTTTGCCCTGGTGCTTCGGACATTGTGTTTATGCTTGGAAGTGGCGCGCTCACGCGCCGGCAGTTCAGGAGCCTTTGGACTTGTTGCGATCTTCACTGTGCTTAATGGTTTCCATGGTGCGCGATGGCGCCGTCTCTCCCACCGAGTTAGTCGAGGCGCATCTGCGGCAGATCGACGCGAGGAATCCGGATCTGAACGCGTTCGTGAGCGTGTTCGCGGAATCGGCGCTGGAAGCGGCGCGCGCGCAGCGAGTTGGCGATCGCGCGCGGCGAACCGCTTGGGCTGCTGCACGGAGTACCCGTCACGGTCAAAGACAGCTTCGACATCGCGGAGCAGCCTACGCTCGCCGGGAGCCGGTTGCGCATCGGGCACCGCGCGGCCGAAGACGCTGCGGCGGTGGCGCGGTTGCGCAGCGAAGGCGCCATTCTGCTGGGCCGCACCAATACGCCCGAGATGCTGGCGAACTACGAAACCGATAACTTCATCACCGGCCGCACCAACAATCCGTGGGACCTGGCGCGCACGCCGGGCGGATCGAGCGGCGGCGAAGCGGCGGCTATCGCGGCCTTCTGTTCGCCGGGAGGGATTGCGAGCGATGGCGGCGGATCGATCCGCATACCCGCGCATTTTTGCGGCATCGCTGGGTTGAAGCCGACGCCGGGGCGTATTCCGGTAACGGGGCACTTTCCATCGCTGGGATATCCGGGCGGTCTGACTTCCGTCGTGGGGCCGATGGCGCGCACGGCGGAGGATCTGCGGTTGCTGTTTTCGGCGCTGGCGTCGTTCGACGAGCGCGATCCGTTCAGCGTTCCGGCGCCGCTGGTCGGGCCCGATGCGCGCGGCGCCCGGATCGGCGTATGGCCGCAGTTTTATCAAACTCCGGTGGATGCGGAGATTCGCGGCGCCGTATCGAAAGCGGCCGCTTTGTTGGAAGACGCGGGTTTCCGTGTGGAGGAATTCTCGCCCGTGGGGCTGGAGCGCGCGCCTAACACGTGGGGCTTTCTGTTTTCGCAATGGCCGCAGGTTGCGGCGCGGCGCATGTATGAGGGGCGAGAGCAAGACGTACATTGGACGCTCTCGGAGTTTTGGACAAACGCGGCGCCCACCGCCGAACAGGCGCTAATGCATTTGGCCTCGCGAGACCGAATGAGGGCCGGGCTGCTGCGCCAGATGGAGGGGCTCTCGGCGATCCTGATGCCGGTTTGCGGCGTGCCGGCATTCGAACATCGGCAGCGTTCGTGGAACATCGACGGCCAATCGATCGGGCTCTTTCAGGCCACAATGCCGGCGGTGATCGCGAATGTATTGGGCCTGCCGGCGGTCACCGTTCCCATCGCGCTATCGGCAGGAGGGTTGCCTTTGGGGGTACAGTTGATGGGCCGTCCGTACGGCGACGAACTGTTGCTCGATCTGGCGATTCACCTCGAAGAGGCGCGCGGAGCTTGGAGTGGGCCAAAATAGGAAAAGGTCGTAACGAAATCCATGCTATTCAGATTGATTTTTCTCGTTTTTACGGTAGCGGCAGCGTTTGCCGCGCAGCCTCCCCAGAAGATTTTTCCTTACCCTTATACGCAGGAGGACCTGCCGAACGGGCTTCGCCTGGTGACTGTGCCGACGGATTATCCGAACATCGTGGCGCTGTACATCGTGGTGCAGACTGGCTCGCGCAATGAAGTCGAGACTGGTCACACCGGCTTCGCCCATCTCTTCGAGCATCTGATGTTCAAGGGGACGGAGAAGCTATTCGCAGCAGCAGTACAACGACGCCATCAAGCGCATGGGCGCCGAATCCAACGCCTTCACCACCGACGATTACACCTGCTATCAAACGGTGTTTTCCAAGGAGGATTTGCCGGCCACGCTCGCCATGGAGGCGGACCGGTTCCAGAATCTCAAGTACACCGAAGAGCGAATTCAAGACCGAGACTCTGGCGGTGCTGGGTGAGTACAACAAGAACGCATCCAGCCCGTTCGTGAAGCTGAACGAAGCGCTGCGCGACGACGGCGTATACCACGCACACTTACAAGCACACCACGATGGGCTTCCTGAAAGACGTGCAGGACATGCCCAACCAATATGATTACAGCCTGCAAGTTTTTCGACCGCTATTACCGGCCCGAATACACGACGATCATCGTCGCCGGCGACGTGAAGCGCGAAGCCAGTGCACGATCTGGTGGTAAAGTCCTGGGGCGCGTGGAAGCGTGGCGAATACAAGGCGGAGATCCCCGCGGAGCCGCCGCAGGACGCTCCGCGCAGCCGCGAGGTGGCATGGCCGGAGCTACGCTGCCGCTGATCGGGATTGCCTTCAAGAGCCCGGCTTATACCGATTCGGCGAAGGACACGGCGGCGCTGGATGCGCTTTCGTACCTGGCGTTTTCCGAAAACTCGGAGCTTTACCAAAAGCTGATTATTCGCGAGCAAAAGGCGGACGCGCTGTTCGCCTCGGCGCCGAAACAGGTGGACGCCGGTCTGTTTCAAGTGCTGGCGCGCGTCAAGAAGCCGGAAGATGTGGAATACGTGCGCGACCAGATTTTAGCTACGATTCACGGGCTGCAGGAGCAACCGGTGGATGAGAAGCGGCTCGATACTGTCCGGCAGCATATCCGGTACGAGTTGGCGTTGGCATGGATAATAGCGAGACCATCGCGCAGATTGTGGCGAATTACGTTTCGTTGCGGCGGACGCCCGATACCATGAACAAGTTGTTCGATCAGTATGCCGCGCTGACGCCGAAAGATGTGCAGGAGGCGGCGGCCAAATACCTCACGGAAAACGCGCGAACCATCGTGACCTTGCAGCACGTCGGAGGCGGCGAAATGAGGGCGCGTCTCTTTCTTCTTGCGGCCCTCATCGCCGGTGCCGCGCCGCATTTCGGCTCAGATGCGGGTGATGGCGCAACCGAACCATTCGCCGCTGGTGACGTTCCGGATTGTGTTTACCGCGGCCGCCGCGGCGGATCCCGTTTCGTCGCCGGGGTTGGCATATCTCACGGCGCAAATGATCGCCAACGGTGGCAGCAAGGCGCTCACCTATCAGCAGATCGAAGACGCGATGTTTCCCATGGCATCCGATTTCGATGCGCAGGTAGATAAGGAGATGACCACGTTTTCCGGATCGACTCATGTGGATAACCTCGAGGCGTATTACAAATTGATTCGCGGCATGTTGCTCGAACCGGGCTGGCGCGAGGACGATTTCAAGCGCGTGAAGGACGATTGCATCAACGGTATCAAATCGGGGCTTCGCAACAACGACGAGGAACTCGCGAAGGAAGTGCTTTACAGCGATATTTATCAAGGCATGTCGTATGGGCGCTACAACGGCGGAACGGTGACTTCGCTCGAGGCGCTTACGCTCGACGACGTCAAGCGCTTCTACTCGAGGCACTACGCACAGAACAATCTGATTTTGGGGATTTCGGGTGGATTTTCACCTGCTTTCCTCGAGCGCGTCAAAGGCGACTTTCGGCGTTTGCCGCAGGTGAGCGGCTTTCGCGTGCGCCATGCGGAACCGGGGATCATTGACGACAACCGCGCCACGATCGTACAAAAAGACGCGCGCGCGACCGCCATCTCGCTGGGATTCCCCATCTCATGCACGCGGCAGAACGCCGATTACGCGGCGCTATTGGTGGCATCCTCGTACCTGGGCCAACATCGCATGAGCGGCAGCGTGCTTTACGACGAGATGCGCGAGAAACGCGGATTGAATTATGGCGACTACGCCTACATTGAGTATTTTCCGCTCGGCATGTACCGCATGGAACCCAGCCCCAACCTGGCCCGCCGCTACCAGATTTTCCAGATCTGGATTCGCCCGGTACAACCGGCGACGGCGAAGTTCGCGCTGCGGCTGGCGCTCTATGAACTCGATCGTTTAATTAAGAACGGCATCCCCGAGGACGGGTTTCAGATGTCGCGCGATTTCGTCTCCAAATACGGGAACCTGCTGATGCGGACGCAGAGCGCGCAACTGGGGTACGCCGTGGATTCGCTTTTCTACGACTCCCCGGACTTCATGAATACGTTGAAACTGCGGCTGGCCAAGCTGACGGCCGCCGATGTGACGCGAGCGGTTCGCCGGTATCTGCGAACGGACAAGCTTTCGATCGCCATCGTAGCGGACCATGCCGAGGAGTTGCGCCAGCAATTGGCAAGCGACGATCCATCGCCCATGACGTATAACACTTCCAAGCCGCAGAAGATTCTGGATGTGGACAAGGTGGTGGAGAAATGGCCGCTCCATCTGAAGGCGGATGCGATCAAGGTTGTCCCGGCGGAACAGGTTTTTCAGTAATTGCAAGGGTTTGACCCGCTGAAGGGCGTGTAGAGTGGCGTAATGGGAGCTGAGAAAACGCTATAGCGGATTCCCAGCGGCGGGGCGGATGCCGTCATCCGCTTTGACGACTTGTGCCAATTGCTGGAGAGCTTTGGATTCGAAAAGCGTGTGCGAGGGAGCCATCACCTGTTTCGGAAGAGCGGCGTGGAGAAAAAATAAACTTGCAGCGCGACGACGGCAACGCAAAACCGTACAAGTCAAACAGGTCCGGGCAGCAATTCTCAAGGCGAAGCTAGGTTCCAAACAATGATCAAGTACGAAGTCATTATCTACTGGAGCGAGAGACGAAGCATTCGTAGCCGACGTGCCTGAACTTCCAGGTTGCGGCGCACGGCGCCACGCAGGAGAGCGCCCTCGTTAACGCTCAGGATGCGATTCGATTGTGGATCGAAACGGCGATGGAGTTTGGCGATCCCGTTCCCGAACCGAAGGGGCGTCGATTAATTCTAGCCTGATGCTTTTGGCGTATTGCTCCCATGCCAAGCGCGGGCGCAAAATTTGACGCTTTTTTTAAATCCTGTCCCAACAGGATGGCATCCGCCAGCCGAAAAGTTGTATCAAAGAGATATGAAGAATTCCCGCGGACTTCTCCTTATCTCCGCCGCCGCACTAGTACTGTTCGCGGCAGGCTGCACCAAGAAAACTGTCGCAAAGAGCACGCCTGCCGCCCCAACACCCACGACTGCTACCGAGCGACAACAGCCGCAACCGTCGACTCCTTCGCGCACATCGTCGCAGCAGCCACAAGAGCGGGCAGCAACCACGCCTGCTTCGCGCTTGCCCGATGCCGCTACGCGCGCCCGGATCGATCAGCTTCTGGCTCGCATCGAAGACGCTTACTTCGACTATAACCAGCATAACTTGCGGCCTGACGCGATCAAGGCGCTCCAGGCCGATTCCACCGAATTGCGTGACATTATCGTGCAGTACCCCGATTACCACCTGAGCATCGAAGGCCATGCCGACGAGCGCGGCTCGGAAGAGTACAACTTGGCGCTAGGCGATGCCCGAGCGAAGGCTGCGAAGGCGTACTTGGTCCAAGTTGGTATTCCCGACGCACAGCTCGCCGTGGTGAGTTACGGCAAAGATAAGCCCGTTTGCGAAGAGCACGATGAAGCGTGCTGGCAAAAGAATCGGCGCATTCACATCGTCGCCGTCGCCGCGAAGTAGTTGCGTTTGTCTCCTTAGTAAGATTTGCAGGTAGCTTTCTTTGGTCACGGCGCTCCGGCCGGTCGCAAGCTGGAGCGCCGATTTTTTTTGGGGCATCGGGGGAAGGCAGGGTGGCGATGCAAGGCCGTCATGCTAATCAACAAGGGGAACCTCTACCGGCTTTACCGCTGGTTTGAGCTTGCAGCGGATCCGCCAACTTTATTGAGGAGGCGTTCTAAGTTGTTGCGCGCCGCGGGGTAGTAAGGCCTGAACCGAAGCGCCGCTTTGTATTCGGTAATTGCCTCCGGTACTCGCCCGGTCAGCGATAAGGCCAAGGCCAAGTTATAGTGCGTTTCCGGGAAATTGGGGTTCAACGCCAGCGCAGCTTGTAAATGGGGGATGCCTTCCAGCATCCGGCCCGGAGTGGTTATAAGTGCGTTTCCCAAATTGTTCTGCGCTTGACGGTTATCGGGATTAAGCCGCAGCGAGGCTTCGAACTCGGCAATCGCTTCCGGCAACCTGCCTGGCCTATCGGCAAGGATGCAGCCCAGATTATTATGCGCCATCCAGCTTGCCGGATTTCGCCGCAGCGTTTCCCGGTAGAGTGTTTCTGCGTTTCGGTACATCCCACTCTCACGCCACGTAAGCACAAATAGCGTCGCCAACAAAATGCCGGCCACTGTGGGAACCACAAGCCGAGGGCCCGGAAGTTGCTCGCGCGCTATCGCAAGGCCGCAGGCCACCGGTACGAGAATTCCCAGGCTTGCCAGATACTGAAAATGATCGGCTACATAGGAATAGACGAACGGAAAAACATTAAAGAAGCCTAAAGCGGGAAACAGCGTACCGGCAAAGAATAGAAAACCAGCCAGCGCCCCACGGTAACGCCGGCGCGACAGCAGCCACAGGCCCGCGGCCAGTCCCAGCACGCCGATCGGAAACAGATACTGCCACCCAGCCGACGAATCCACTTTCCATCGGGGATATGTGAACATCAGATTGGCAGGCCACAGCACCTTACCCAGGTAAAACCAAATCACCCGGCCGGCTAACAGGCACCGCTCGCCCAACGTTAGCGCGAAACTCGCTCCCTCCGCGTGAATATATCGCCGCTCCAGCCACGCGGTTACAAGCCCCGCGGTTGCGCCCAGAATGAACCAGGGCGCCAACGGCAGCGCATCGCGCTTCCAAGTGAGGTGCTTCCGCTGCCACCAAAGAACAACCAATAGCGCTGCCGGCAGAGTCGCGGTAACCGTCTTGGACAGCAGCGCGAGCACGAACAGCGTCAGGGCTAGGAAGTACTGAGATCGCCGGCGCGTCTTGTCGAAATGTAAGTATGTGAGCGCCGCAGCGAGATAGAAGACAGCCGAGAGCGTAGATTTCTGCTCGGAGATCCACGCCACGGTCTCCACGCACACCGGGTGCAGGGCGAAAGCAAAACCTGCCAGCCAAGCCCCCGGCAACGACAGGCGCTTCACGATCAATACCACCAGACACGCCGCCGTTACGTGCAGGAGGATGTTGATGAGGTGATAGCCCACCACCGCGTTGCCCCACAACCTGTGCTCCATCCAAAATGCACTGTGGAGCAGCGGATAATACTGCTGGGTGGAACCCAAATCGAACCAGATACGCCACAGGCCGTGGAGGGACTGCAACTCCGGCTTTGTCACATGCCCGTCGTCGTCCCAGAGCAGGCCGCCGTTCAGGGCCGGCACATAGGCGATCACGGTCACCAGGAGGAGCAAAGCTCCGTACGCAAGATTCCGAAACCCAAGCGCCGCCAATAGCTGTGTAAGGTTGGCACGGTTCTTCGACGCTTGGCGATTCGTGCCGTTGCCTGGAATAGACCGGCCCCTGGCCGTGGTCGAGAGGGCATTCGCGGACGATCCCGAAGCGAATCTTCGCGGGCCGGATGACACCATTCGCCTCGATTCGTGCTTCATGAAAGAGCCTCGTTCAACTGTGGAAACGATTGCGGAGCGGGAACAGAGAACGTTTTATGAAACAGATCTCCGAATAAATGAGTTACCACAAAGACATACTGGAGGGACAGGATCTCTATTAACTAGTCCAAACGAGTAGTCCCGAGGCGAGTGAAGTTGCGACCAACGAAGATTTCTACTCTATGCCGAGGCGTCCCTCGGGATGCGGGCGACCGGCGAGCCGGGCTTTATTTCCAGCCTTGATCCAGCAGGACTTTCTGCAATCCCGGCGTATCCAGCGAGACAGCCGGAAACCATTCGCCTTCAAATTCCCGCTGCCACCACGCGCCGGTTCGCCTACGCTCTTCGGCGGTGCTGAAGCGATAGCGAAAAAGCCGCGCCCGCACATATCTCGGCGGCGCCGAGGGGAATGGATTGACGCGCAGCAGACGAGCAGCGTGTCGCGGTCGCCCTGTAACAACTTGGCGACGAAATTAACGAACCACGGCTCCTCGGTCGTAATTGCACATGGCGGCGAACCACATCTGCCAATCGAGTGCGCAGATGGTAGGGCGCGATCTGCGGTGGCATGCGCATCGGGTCGCCGGGCTTGCCTTTGAATTCGTAGGCGCGCCAATCGGCGTATTCCGAGGGCGTGCGTCGGCCGGTTCCTTCCACGATCACTTCGTCGCGCGTCGCGGCCTGATGCTGCCGAACGCGCCGTAGGTGTTCACCAGATGCAGCGGCTCGAAACTGGCGTTCATGAGCTGGCCGCGGCGGGATCAGATTCAGCGCCGGCCGGATGCTCAGCAGCACCACCACGGCCGCATAGCCTATGGTGGCGTATTCGAACCAGCGCGCGCGGCTCCGGCAAGCGACGGGCACCGTGACCGGCAACCACTTCGCGAGCCAGCGCCCGTCGAGCATCGGAATCGCGAGCACGATGGTGAGCAGGTTCAGAAACGACAGATTGCCGCTTAGCATCAGCAGCAACTGAAACAGGATCGTGAGCAGAGCGGCGATGCTGGCGAACGGCTGCGGCAGAAAGAAGCCGAACGGGACGACAACTCGACGAAGTGGTTGAACAGCGACTCCGCCGTGCAGCGCCCATCGCGGCAGCCCGTGGAAATACCAGCTCAGCGGATTCGGCATGGGCTGGGTTTCGTAGTGATAGTCGAGGCAGGTCAGATCGCGCCAGCAGGGATCGCCGCGCAGCTTGATGAGCCCGGCGCCGAACATGACGCGGAATTCCATCCAGCGCAAGATCCACAGCGGGATCGCGCTCGGCGAGCGTGACGCAGCTGCCCAGGAAGATGGCGCAGAAACCGGCTTCGAGCAGCATGGTCTCCCAGCCGAAGCGCGTAGAACGTCTGCCCCACATTGACGAACGAAATGTAGAGCAGCCACATCGCGGCCCATACACGGCCATGGAAACCGGCGTGCCGAAGCGGTCGGAAGAGCCGCGAGATGGCGGCGCAGGAAAGCGCTAACGCCCAAGCCACGCCGCCGCCGTGAAGGCCCAATCCTTGGGCGCCAGATAGAAGAGGCTGGGCGAGTCTGCGGAATGGGACTGGCGGATACGAAGAGCGGAACCGGCAGAAGGCCATGCTCGCCGAGCCAGCGGGCGAAACTGATTCACCGCCACCAGAAAGGCGATGAAATAGACCAGGCCGAGGCCGCGCTGAAAGAGAAGTCGCGGAATCCACAAATCGGCTGCGCCGGGCATTCTATTCTGGATTATGCACGATCGAGAGGATCGATAGCTTGCCATCCATGCACCCCATCGAACTGTTGTTGCGCGGCGCCTCGGCCGGCTTCGCTATTTCAGCGCCCGTGGGACCCGTCAACGTGCTGTGTGCGTCGCGAACGCTCACCAAGGGATGGTATGCGGGTTTGGTGTCGGGTTTGGCGCGGCGCCGCGGCCGACACCCTTTATGGCGGGATCGCGGGATTCTCCATCAGCATCGTGATCGGGTTCCTGATTCGCGAGGAATCGAAGTTGCGTTTCTTCGGCGGAATTCTCTTGATCCTGCTTGGCATCTGGTATTACTTCACGGCGGCCGCAACCGCTTGCGAAAGATGGCGACGGGGAGGCACGCATTCGGACTTCGTCACTACTTTCCTGCTGAACCTTACGAATCCGACGACGGTTTTATCGTTCCTGGCTGTGCTCGCGGTATTGGGACTGAGCGGAAGCCGTTCGGCGCGGCATACGCTGGTAATGATCGGCGGAATGTTCGTGGGATCGATGGTATGGTGGCTGATTCTGATCGGAATGATTAACTACTTCCGCGATAAGTTCGACGACCGGTCGATGTTGTGGATGAACCGGATCGGCGGAATGGCGATTGGGGCGTTCGGCGCGGTGATGCTCGTGCTGGGGTTGACCGGGAAGAAGTAGACAGGCCTGGTCTAACAGAACAAATCGAGGCTTAGCAATTGGTCGGGCGGTATCTCCTCGAAACGGAGTTCTGCATTCCTGGGATGGGCCAACCAGTTGTTGCGGAGAATGCAGAAAATGGCTGCGATACTGAGGCCGCCCAGAAGAGCTGCGCTGGTTGCGAGGCTCTCAAGGGCCTTGAGTTCGTTCACGGCGGCCCCGATTATTAGAACAACGAGGAGGAAAACCCAAAGCCAGAAAGTGAGATGGAGATTCGATTTCCCCGGCAGATAGGAACAGGTAAACGGAATCTTCTGAGCGCCGTCTATCGCGAACTCCGCCAGGATAATGCCGAGAAATGCGAGAGCAGCAAGATGCACCGTGGCTGGCCTCCATGGCCAGAGACATAAAAGAAACGCGGCCGAAAGTAGCCACACTGGGGCCACAGATAGAAGGAAAAGCGAGCGCCGCCTGGCGCTCAAACATTGTCGCCCCGCGCCGAACGGCATCACGCGAAAAATCCAATTCGCTCGCAGTTCCAGTGGTAGGGAGACGACCACACGGGCGCCTACGACCCAGAATCCCATGAGCAGGATTGTGGAAGCGAGCATCGGGACAGAGGGCCGATGCCAGGGATCGCCGGCCGTTGAACCCGAGACCGACGGGGGCGCAGTCAGAAACAGGATCGCGAAGGCGAACCCGACTCCCAGATAGAAAGCGAAAATCATGCGATGCTGGCGGCTGCGGAACAGACTTCGAATGCTGAATTGCGCGATCGCGCTTTCGAATGAGCCTCGGAAGCGCGGCAACCGGAGCACTCCGGAAGCCGGCGGCGATATCGGGTTCCTCCACGATCTTGCGCAGAGTGCGAAGGTACGAAGCCGCATAGGAGCCGGCGCTCGCGCAGATTACTAAGGCTAAACCAACCCATGCGCGCCGCGCAAATGGGGCCAGCGCCGGATGCAGCGATCCGCTCAACTGCTGGTACAGGCCAACGAACCAATATGACGGAATCCAGGAAATCCAGGGCTGCCGCGGCCCGGCAACCAACACATAGGCCGGCGATCGCTGTAAGAAATAGCCGCACACAAGAAGACAGAACACCCCGAGTTGCAGAAACGCTGAGGTGCGCAGAAACCATCGCCTGGGAAGCAACTGCGCGGCGAAACCCTGCAGGCTCAGTACGCAACAGAAAGTAAACACGCCGGCCGCGAGCATGGTGATCCAATATGCAAAGAACGAGCGAATGGGGCCGGCGGCGGGCACCGAGACTGGCGTGAGCGACAAGGCCGGTTCCCCCGAGAGGCGCTGCCGGACATGCTCGCCCAGGAATCCGATGATCGGGAATGTGGCCGAGTGGGCATTCAGCAAAACGACCGCGGCGAAATCGCGGCGCGGGTCGAAGCATGCGTAACTGGTGAAGCCGCCGGTGGCGCCATCATGCGCATAGACGCCGGTCTCCGAGTCATACGCCCAGGCAAGCGCGATACTCACTCCAGCGGCTCCGCGGGCGCGAAGCAGCTGCGATTGAACCAACGCAGCGGAGAACGGCGCCCTCTCGGGATGCAGTTGCGCCTCAAGGTAGGTGAGCATATCCCCGGCCGTGGAGCGGACGCCGCCCGCGCTGGCGAAAGCGTCCAGGTCCCAGGCCGGGAGTTGGGCGCCCATAGTAGCCATACCCCTGCATGAAGCGGCCTCGCTGTTCGGGCAGGAGCGAGATGACTGTGTCGTTCATCCCAAGCGGGCCTGTGATCCCACGCCGCAAAAGCTCCGCGTAGCTGGTTCGCGCGCGATTGGCGAGCGCTGCCCCAAGGACCGCGAAACCGAGATTGCTGTATACAAATTGTGGGTTGGTTGGCTTTGAGAGGCCGTGCCGCTTGATGAAATCGTAGAGATCGGAGACGTGATAATTGGTGAACGACTCGCTCTCGCTGCTGGGACCGGTGTTATCGGGCCTAGTCGGCAGGCCCGAATGGTGGGTAGCCAGATCGAGCAGTGTGATTTCAAAGCCAGTGGGCGCCGCTGCAGCGCCTGGCGGCAAAAGGTCACGCACGGGATCGCGCAGGTCCAGCTTTCTTTGCACGGCCATTTGTGCCAACAACAAGCCCGTAAATGTCTTGGTGACGGAGCCGATCTCGAACAGGGAATCGGCTCTCGCGGCGCCGTAAGTCATGACGCGCCGCAAGCCGTGTTCCGAGACGCCGATCACAATGCCCGCACCGCCGTCTTTGGCCACAAGGTTGAGCCGGCGCAACATGGGCGCGATATCGCGGTTCATCACCGCGGGGAAATCCGCGGCGCTCACCGGCGGGAGCGGCGGATCGAAAACCAGCGCTGGAGCAGGCGTGGAATCGTTCTGTGCTAGCGCGAGGGGCCACGCGATACCCGCCAGCACATGCAGGGCCGCCAGCGTGAGACCTAGCGCAGTGGCTACGGCGGCGACTTTCGCAAGAAACATCGTGCGGGCGCGAACGGGCAGAGCGCCAAGGACAAGAACGTCGCGGCGGTCCGGAAATGTCGATTCCCAACTCAGCACCGCGAAGAGACCGACCACCAGCATGGTGGTCGCGACCAGAAAGTGCTCCATGGTCCAGGCGCTGATCACATGTGCTAGCGGAGGCGCGGTCCTCATGCCTGCGGCCCACAACCCGGCGTATCCCATTAGGATCACGCTACAGGAAATGAGCAGCGAGGCGAATTGGCCCAGCAGTGTGCGGCTGTCGCCTGCGGCGTGTACCGAGAGGAGTTCCAGATCGACAATCCGGAAGAGGAACTCGCGGTAAAGAACGCGAAATTGAAGGTTCTTCACGGTTATCGCCTTGATGCGCGAACCAGGTTAGCGATTGCGCGGGAAACGGAAGCAATCCCTCAGCTCTGCCACGGTCGGATTATACCTATGTAGATATCTACATGCAAGGGCTTATCGAAGGCTTCGAACCTTCTTCGTCTACCCGTCGGTACATCGTCGCAACAGATGCCGGAATGACCCGCTCGCTTTGGTGATAATCGGCCGAAATCTTCGCGAGGGCTAAATAGCGCTTGTGGCGTTCGGCGCGGTGATGCCGGTGTTGGGTTGAGCGGGAACAAGCAGGCGAGCAGTCCCGGACGATGCCGCTATCAAAAGAATAAAGCCTACCGCTTTTTCACAGGCTTATAATCTACAAACAATTCCGGGAACTGCTGCTTTAGCGCCTCGATTTTAGGCCGATCGCAGACTTGAATGTACGGATTGTCAGGGTTGTAATAAGCGTAGTCCTGATGATAATCCTCGGCGCGATAGAACGCCTTAAGTGGAGTCACCACGGTTACGATCTTGCCTGGAAACACCTTCTGTCCATCGAGCTGGGCGATGTAGTCTTTCGCCAGGCGCGCCTGCTCTTCGTTCGTATAGAAAATCGACGACCGGTAAGACGTTCCGACGTCGGGTCCCTGCCGGTTTAGTTGCGTAGGATCGTGCGCTACCGAGAAATAAATCCGCAGCAGTTGGCCATAGGTTATCCGCGACGGATCGTAGATCACCTGCACCGATTCCGCGTGGCCCGTCGTCTCCGTAACCACTTGCTGGTAGGTCGCGGTCTTTGCCTCTCCACCTGAATATCCCGCTGCGGTGGAAAGGACGCCCTTCACGCGTTGAAAGACGGACTGCACGCCCCAAAAACAGCCGCCCGCGAAAACGGCGGTCTCTTTTCCCGGCGCCTTGGCGAGAGCGACATCGTTCGCGGGCGGCGGGATGGGGGGATTGGGCGCGGCAGACATCATGCAGGCCGCGATCAGTAATCCAAGCGCGACACTTCTAAAAGCAAAGGGGGAGCGCATCAGCAAGTCCTCAGTTCTTAAGATACGTCAAAACCCGGACCCTCGCGCATATGCCGGGCGCACTCAATCGCGGCTGGGAGGGTTCCGGTCAATTCCCGCCCTTCACAAGCTTAAAGGCAAACAACGTGTCGCCGGCCGCCGCGAGGAGATACTGGCTGCCGTTCAGCATATAAGTCGATGGGCCGTTGCTTACCATCTGACCCACGTGGAAGTGCCATAGGATGCGATCCGATGACCGGATCGAATGCCAGCAAATTCCCCGAAGGATCGCCCGTGAACAGCAGCTTGCCCGCCGTGCTCAAGATGCCGGGAAACGCGTTGCCGAAGCCGCCGCTCGGATACTTGTGCTTCCACGCGACGTTGCCGGTCTTATAGTCGATGGCCTCCAGAATCGGCTCGCGAGAGCCCGCCGCCGCCGCCCCCGCCGTATCCTTGCGGCTCCGGGTCGGTATCGGTGAGATAGGTGACGCTGTATCCCTGCTTGGCATTGACATAGAAGAGCCCGGTTTCCGGATTGAAGCTGGGCGGCGGCCAATTGGTTCCGCCGCCGCCGGGAGTATCGATCAGCGAGCCATCGACCTTCGGTTCTTTGGCCGGATCGGGAATCGGCTGGCCCTTGGCGTCGATGCCCTTCATCCAATTCACGCCGACGTAGCCTTTGGTTACCAGGCTCTCCCCGTTGGTGCGGTCGAGCAGAGTGAAGATGCCGTTGCGCGCGGCCTGCGCCAGCATCTTGCGCGGCTGGCCGTTGAATAGTCCGTCGAACAGTACCGGCGTCTCCACGTTGTCCCAATCGTGCGTGTCGTGCGGCGATGGCTGGTGATACCAGACGAGTTTGCCGGTATCGGCATTCAGCGCCACGATCGAAGCGGTCCAGAGGTTGGCGCCCGGGCGGCCCTGGCCGGCGAAGACCGGGTTCGGATTGCCGGTTCCCCAGTAGATCAGGTTCAGTTCGGGATCGTAAGTGCCCGGCATCCAGGTCATGCCGCCGCCGTGCTCCATGGCTTGCGGATTGGGCCAGGTCTCGGCGCCGGGTTCGCCCTTCCGCGGCGTGGTGTTCCAGCGCCATTGCACTTCGCCGGTTTCGGGATCGCGCGCATCCAGGAAGCCGGGCACATCCATGGCATCGCCGCCCACGCCGACCAGAACGTGATTCTTCACCACGAGCGGGCTCATGGTGCAGAAATACTGCATCTTCTCGTCGGCGATCTTCTTCCGCCACCGCTCCTTGCCGTCTTTGGCATTCAGCGAGATGAACCAGCAATCCGGCGTCATGAAGTACAGCCAGTCGCCGTACATGCCCAGGCCGCGATTGCCTACCAGGTGGCCGCCCTTGTCCTGCCAACTGTAGTGCCAGATCTCCTCGCCGGTGCGGGCGTCGATCGCCCAGGCATGGTCGGGAATCGTGAAGTAGAGAACGCCGTTGACCATCAGCGGCGTCGATGAAATGTGCGGATTGCCCACGCCGCGCTGCGCGCCGACGTTTGCGATGCGATAGAACCATGCCAGCGAGAGCCTGCCGACATTGGTGGCGTTGATCTCGGTGAGCGGGCTGAAGCGGCGGCCCGAATAATCGCCGTTATAAGTGGGCCAGGAGTCGATGGCAGGTTGTGATAGCGTCTTCGGATCCAACCCTTGGGCTATTAGGACCAAAGGCGTCAGGGTCAAAGCGAGCGCCGAGCGAACTTTCATTTCAGCCCCACCAGATAGGCGGTAAGGTTATGCATGTCCGCATCGGTATACTTCTCAAGTAACTGCCGGTGTCCCACCAAGTGGTCCTCCATCTCGACCTTCAGTCCTTCGCGCGGCCAGGAGCGGTAGTTGCCGGCTGCGTCATACATCGATAGATTGAAATCGTCCATCGGCTTCAACGTGCCGGTAATGGATTCTCCAGACGGCAGCGTGACCGTGAGTTTCTGCGCCGCGCCGCCTCCTCCTCCGCCGCCGGGCCAGATGAAGCGGTTTTGCAGCTGCTCGGCTTGGTATTTGCTGCCGATGTGGGCCAGATCGCCGGTCACCGAGTGGCAGGCATTGCAGCCGCCGGCGCCATTGAAATAAGCCTCGCCCGCCTTGGCATCGCCGGTTACTACATTGAGGCGCTTATAAATACCCCGGTTGGCCACCAATTCCACTTGCATGTGTAGGAACTGCGCTATATCGAAAAGCTGGCCTTCTGTAAAATTGGGAAATGCCGGCATGCCCTTATCGGGAAACCCTTTGGTGACCGTCGCGCCAATCAGCTCGCCTTTTTCGTCATGCAGCACCAACGGCGAGCGCACCAGGTTCGGGCCCTCCGCGCCGCGTGCCTTTTCCCCGTGGCAGAAGCCGCAATTCGGAGCGTATAGCTTTTCTCCGCGGCGGCAGCGGCGGCATCGGGCGGCGGCCCAAGCCCCAGGAACTCCCTGGTGTTGCCGCCGCCTCTGCCGCCGCGGCCCGCCGGCGGTAAGTCCTCCTGAGCGGTCAGACCTGAAACCGCTGCCGTCAAAAGTAAGACGAAGATACTAAAGCGCGACAGTAGGTACATAACTTACACCCTCCGCCATTCGGCATATTCCAGGCTCGCCGACGAGCAGGCTTGCATTTCAAACTCCGCCAAAAGCGCCTTGGCAGTTAACTTCCTGGTCTTCGGAAAGCATATCAGATGCCGGCAGGCAAAGGGCTTGCACACGCGGGCTGTGCAGCCGAGGGGCATTGCGTTATTTGGCCTTGCCGCCGCGTCTCTGTGGCCGATGATTTCCCTCGGCCAAGAGATACCCGGCCTCCCGCAACGCACGCCGGAATGCCGCTTCCGAGGAGGCCGTCACCACCAGATGTTTTTCTCCGGCTCGCAGGCAGTGCTTTCGGATTCGCGCGTCGTGGGCAATCGTCGCGGCTAGCGTGGCGTCGGCACACTCGATCAGGCGGGCCAATCCCCGGTCTTGGAACTTCGTTGTTCGTTCGGCCACATCGTCAAGCAGACGAGTTACGGTTTCGGGAATCGCCGGACCGCCACGCGCCGCCAAGAACTCGCGCACCTCGTCTATTCGCGCGCCCGCCTCGATGGCCGCAAGCAACTTAACAGCATCCAGACGCCAGACGAGATCCGAAACAGCGACAGCGTACGTATCCAAAGCCAGGCGGTCACTCAGATCGAGTTCCGAACCGGTCGCCTCAATTTCCAGGTTCTCCAGTACCTGTAGAACCGGTTTTACTTCCACCGGCGCAGGTTGGTAGTCCGATTCCACGCCAAGACAATAAGCTCCAAGCGGGGTGAGACGGAAGTACATCAGCCCGTCGTAGCGGCTGAAAAAGGCGAGCTCGTCGGTTCCCCACATATTGCGGAAGTCGCGGCGAGCCCCTGCGGGCGGGATGAGCGCGACGTCAATCATGCCGAGGGTGGCCGCATATTCCAGCAGCACGCTTAAAAGGTAGCCCCGATCGAGAAAACCTTTGTAACCCTCATAACCAAACGAGCCGTACTGTTGGTCGCAAATATATAGATCCCACGCATCGCGCGTTACGTAGAAGTCATTGCCTGTGGCTTGCATGTACCGTTCGAACTCATCGGCTGAGATCCAGGCTCCGGCCGGGCACTCGGTAAGACTCTCGGCAATCGCTTCCCGACGCGACGATACGGCGGTGAGACCGCGCTTGCCCTTCCCAGTTTGCCCTTTAACGCACTCGATACGCGCCAACTCGTCGATGAGGGTGGTATCCAACCACTTCTTCCACAAAGCTCGGATAGTCTGCGCGGCCGGATCGGAAAGCGCCTTACGGCCCGCTTTGGTGAGTTGAAGGCGGCTTCCCGATAATTGCGCGAGCCCTCCCGCCTGGATGAGCATGGGCCATGCGAAGGCGCGGATAGGTCCGGCGTTCTCGTCCGCCCACTCGTTCTCAACTGGTGTGCGCGGATAATAATCGCCGCGATCGAGGATCGCAGTGATGGCTTCAATAGTGGAGGACGACGCCCTCCGTGTCTTGTCGCTCACCGCGAGCTTGCCCGCATCCACCAGCCGCAGAACAGAGAGCAACTCCCGCTGCGCGGACCGCTCGGTTTCATGCGCCGTGAGCGGCACATCTTCGGTTCCCTCCTCTTGCACTCTTGTCGCGGCATTCCACCGCGAAAACGGAATGCCGTAAACCGCAGGGAGTTGTTCAAGCACGGTGATCGTCGTCTTTCGAGGCTTCGGAACAAAGGCGCTGAGTCGTGTCTTGATGTCGTCTGGCATTGCCCGGCCTCCATAGATGAAAAAGCAAAGGGCGGACGGCTTTTGGTTACGGCGGTATCTGTCGCCGGAGCCCCAATTCGGATCGCCGCCGTACTTGGCGCGGAAACGCCCCGCATCAAAGTACGACGTCGGTGAATGGACAACTTCGGAAACGGCGGCGCGCTGCAAATCGTCCAGTCGATCCCACACCGATCGCAACCGATCCCCCGCGAGGTATTTCATAAGGAGAGTGGTGATGTCGTCTTTCCGGGTGGGCGTCTTCTCGCCCGTCAACGCCACAAGCCCCTTGAGATCGTCCACATTCATGGATGCAAGCGCAAGTTTCAGAGTAGCCATTCCCTCTTGATCGTCGTAATAGCGCATTTTCGATTTCGAAGCCGCCCGTGCGGTTAATACTCGACATTCTCCCATGCCGCCTGCGCGCCGGCGTTCGTCGATTTCTGCGCCTGCGGCGGCTCCATCGGCTCATCCCGACAATCGGCTCACCGCCAGGGACGGTGGCGGCATTGCGTTACAATTTGGCGTTTGAATTTTTCCGTTGGTCCGCATTCCCAAACAAGAAAGGTGAAGCGATGGCTACTCTCATGCTCTTTGGGCACGGAGCCTCTGTTTCCGGAACTACCTTCGATTTTCGACGCTCGGCGCCGACTGCCTCAAGAATATATTTCTGGGCCGCGGAATCGAGGCCGTCCAAAGTATACGACGAGGTAATGAACTCTATAATCGCGAATACAGGCGCCATCCCGATCGGATGGGCTCAGGAACGCGCCAGCAGAATCGGCGGGACCTTGGTAACAGACCACGAATTACACGACCCGACCCAACCTGCGGCAAGCAATTTGGTGCCTTGGCTTCCCGCGAACTTTGGAACGCTGGCCAACCAAACAAATATCGCCGCGCTCAATGGCACGGCTTATCACAACAATGCAACGCTCACGGGCAGTACTGTAATGGTTTTTCGAGTTTCCGACGGAGGCCAGCCTGTACGCCTGTCGGCGATACTAAGTAACGCCAATTTCAACAATAGAGCACTCAACATAGCGTGGCTTGTTTGTCGCACATAAGCGGCGCCTTCACCGAATGCGGGTGCCGATGGGTCATCGAGGGTCCCGCGCCCGAGACCGGCAATGCGGCGGCCAGCGTCGGGTTCGCATCATGAGCCATTGCGTCACCGGCGGGCGCGCTTCTGCCGCCTGCCGTCCCTTGAGTGGCTTTTTGGGGCCTCATCGGCAGCACGCCTACCTCACTACATCGGCCTGCACCCGCTCCCCCGCCTTCAGTTCGAGATCGCTTGGCAGCGCAATGTCATCTCCTTCTGCCAGCCCCTCGACCACCTGTGCCTGGGTCACATTCGAAATCCCGGTCTTGATCGCCCGCCGCTCGATCGCGCCGTCTTGCAGCAGGAAAACATAGTCGCCCGCGGCATCGCGGCGCATCGTCTCTTTTGGAATAACGAGAGTGTTCCCCACCACCGCCGTCCGAATCTCGGCATCCACGTTGTTTCCTGGGATCAAATCGCGTCCCGGATTCTCAATGGCGCAAACTACCTCGCCCACCTGGCGCGATCCCAGCGTCTGGATGGAGGCGGGCATTTGATCCACGGCGCCGTTCCAGGTCCTGCCCGGCAGCGCCTCCCAACGGATGGCCACCGGTTCGCCGAGCTTCACGCGCCCGAGCAGCGGCTCATCCACGTACACGCGCACGCGCAGGCGATCCAGCGTACCGATGTTGGCGACCAGGTCTCCTACGTTGACGTACGCCCCGGGCCGCACGGAAAGCTCATAGATTTCGCCCGCAATCGGCGCCCGCACAACCGTAAGAGCGGAACGCTGTTTGGCCAAGCGTAGTGCGGCTTGGGCGGCATCGAGACGGGCTTGCGCGGCTTCGACATCGGGCTTGGCGACTTGCGTATTACGCCTCTTTTCAAGGCCGGCGATTTCGATTTGCGTGGCGCGCACCTTGTCGGCGGCGGCGCGCTCTTCCATTGGTGTAGCGGCTTGTTTGGCAACCAGGCGCTTCACGGCATCGAGTTCCCGCTGCTCGGTATCGAGGTCGAAATGCGCGCGGCCGAGGCTGTTTTCGATCTCGCTCAAATCGGCCGGTTTCCCGCCCGATTGAAGCAGTTGCAAATTGGCTTGCGCCTCGGAGACGCGGGCGCTGGCCGAATCGATGGAGGTTTGAACTTCAGGGTCGGTAAGTTCCGCAAGCAGCGCGCCCTCCGCCACGCGGCTTCCGTTCTGGACGGGGACGCGGCTCACCAAGCCCGCCGCTTCCGCGCGCACTGCCTGCCAGCGGTAAGGTTCCACTTTGCCGTTGGTGGGAACGGAACTGATCAGCGTCTGGCGCTTCACGCGCGTGAACTTGACCGGAGGAGGCGCGCCCTTATGAAGAATGGCGATGGCGACGGCGCAGGCGGCGAGAACGAGCAGCAGGTAAAGGAGGAGCTTCTTCAAATTGGCTGTCCCAACCCAGTGTAACGAGTCTCGGGCCGATACCTCTATGGCGCGTTGGAGGCGCCACGAAGGCCGTTACCAGCGCGTTAGGGAGAGCATCACGATTCCCGCGGAAGCGAGAACGTTCGGCCGCGATGCAGGCCGAGCAGGATCTGCACCAGCCGGTGGGCGATCAGTTCGTGCAAGGTCAGAAGTTCTCGATTGGCGGCTGTGACGCCCTCGGCATCACGCGGATCGGGCGCACCGCCGCCGCGCTTCAACGAGTCGGTGGCTTCCTTAATGATCGGGTCCGCGATCACCTCGCCTGCCATCTCCCACAGTGTGATGAACCGGTCCACCGCCGTGGGGAAACTGACTTCGAAGACGCCGTTGGCGCTGGTGGTGCGCGGCGGCTTGTAGTCGAGATTGAAGGGTCCGTTGAATCCGTGGCTGCGCAGGAGCACCAGCACGTTTAGCCAATCGAGCGGATTCACCAGGCCCACGCCGATATCGACATCGTGCTTCAGCCGATAGCCGTCGTTGATGTCGAAGTGGAACAGTTTGCCCGCAAGCAGCGCCCGGCTCAAAGCAGCGCGCGGCGCGCCGCCCCACATCAATTCGTGGAGATACTCGGGGTTGAGCCCTACCATCTCGGGATGAGTCAGCAAACCGGAAGCGATGAATGCCAGCATCGCGTCGCTGGTGGGCAGCAGGATTTCGGCTTGCGGCTCAAAGGGCTTCGCCTCCAGGCAGTGCTTCAGCGTGGCGCGCTTGCGCTCGCGGGCGCATTCGATATCGCGCTCGCAGGCGGCGTTGAGCGCCTCCGCGTACCAGCGCAGCGTATCGGTTTCGTCGATCGCGCCTTGCACATAATAGCCGAGCGAACCCGGCCAATACACCGCAAAACGCGCGCCCAGTTCGTGTCCGATTTCAACCGTATTGCTCACGCGGAATTTGGCGTACTCGCGCACTTCGGGCGCCTCGGCGGCGGGGCCACCGGCCCACACGGCGTGGTAGAAAGTCTCAGTGGTAACCATCGAGCATTGCAGCCCGTTTTCGGAAAGAGCACGTGCGATACGGCTCACGATTTCGGCCTGGCGCTCCGTGGCCAGGTCTTCGGTGGGGATGACATCGGTGTCGTGCGTACACCAATATCCGATGCCGATCTCCCCGTACTTGCGGATGATCTCCTCGAAGCCGATCGGAGGCCGCGTCGGCGCGTGGAACAAGGCTTGGCCCTGATAGGCGGCCGCCCATTGAGGTCCGGAGATGAAATATTTGCGGCGCGTTTCCGGCGAATATCCGCCGCCGCACGCGGCTGTGAGACGTTGAACGAGGGCGTGCTGTTCGGTGACAGGGATGGCAGGCATTGAGAACAAGTATAAAGGACGCAGGCGGCTTCAGGCCTACTGTACGACCGTTTCCACCCCGTGCTGGCTGCCGCCTACCGTCAGCGTCGTCTTCCCTTGCGGAATGCCCGCGATCGCCAGCCGGACCTCGCGGGATTCGCCCGCGCGGAGATGGATCCGCTCGAAGCCGCGCAGGTCGCGTATCGCGCCATCGATGCCGCTGGCATAAATCTGAACCACTTCGTCGCCATCCCGCGTGGAATCGTTCTTCACACGCACTGTGACTTGCGCCCCTGCCGCCGTGCGTTGCGCGCGGACGCCGGAGTACTGAAATTTCGAATAGCTCAGTCCGAAGCCAAAACCGTAGAGCGCTTCGCCGGTGAAGTAGCGGTAAGTGCGGCCGTTCATCGAATAATCGTCAAAGGGAGGAAGTTGCTCCACGCCGCGATAGAATGTCACTGGCAGCCGTCCGGCCGGATTATTCAGGCCTGCCAGCGTATCGGCGATGGCGGTGCCCGCTTCTTCGCCGCCGTACCAGAGTTGCAGCAGAGCGGCTGCGTGCTCGGCGGGATAGTTGGCCGCGAGGGCGCTGCCGCTGGTTAAGACCACCACCACCGGTTTCCCCGTCGCAATCGCCGCTTCGATGAGTTTTTCCTGGCCCTCGGGGAGGTTGAGATCGGTACGATCGCCGCCGGAGAATCCGGGAATGGAGACGCGCATCTCTTCGCCTTCGAGGTTGGGATTCAGCCCGACGAAAGCGACCGCCACGTCGGAACTCTTGACAGCGGCGACAGCTTCATCCAGCAGGGGCGCGGCCGGCGGCATCCATGAAATCTGCAGAGCAGTCTGCGGTCCTTGCGGGCGATATTCGATGCGCAGACGATAGGCGTGATTCGCCTCCAGATGAACACTCAGCGTGACCGGCGCCCCGCGGCCCGGCGCGGGGGTTGTGGGCGATGGAGTGGCCTCGAGTTCCTTATCGTCGAGGAAGATCTTGACTGACGGGCGGCCGAAGCCGGCGGCCGGCGTGATGACGTAATCGCCGGTCACCGGAGCGTGCAGCGACCCGCTCCAGCGCGCGGTGAATCCGCCCTTTGGAAATGCCGCCGCGACAGCGGCCGATGGCACGCCGGCCTGGATGAACGGGCGCGGTTCCACGCGCGTCAGCTTCGCCTGTCCCTGCATCTCCGGGTTATCGAAGTACTCCGCTAACAACCCGTGACCGCCGCCTGTGGGTGGTTCGAGCGCCGTAGATGGAATGAGGGCCGCCGATATCGGCGTATAAGTGGCGCCAAGCGCATAGTGAATCTTCGTTTTCGACGCGAAATGGCGTTCAATGCCTTCGAGCGGCGTCACGTGCTTGCTGGAGAATCCGTTGTAGTTGCCGAGCAGAGCGATAGGGTCGTCGGCGGAAGGGCCGATCACGGCGATGCTTCGGACAGAAGGTTTGAGCGGCAGCGTTGCATTCTCGTTCTTCAGCAGCACGATGGCTTTGCGCGCGGCTTCGAGCGCGATCTTTCGGTGCGCTTCGGAATCGACCTCCGCGTAGGGGATCTTGGAGAACGGCACACGTTCCGGAGGATCGAACATGCCGAGCTTGAAGCGCGCCGTGAACAGGCGTTCGAGAGAGTGGTTGATTTCCGATTCCTCGATGAGGCCTCGCTTCACGGCGTCGGCGAGCGCGCGGTATTCGTTGCCGCAAGTGAGGTCCGTGCCGGCCTTAACGGCGGTCGCGGAAGCCGATGCCGCATCGGGCTTGTACTTGTGGCCTCGGAAGATGTCGCTAATAGCGCCGCAGTCGCTGACGATGTATCCCTTGAATCCCCATTCCTCGCGAAGATGCTTGACCAGCAGATCGGTATTGGCGCATGCTGGAACGCCATCCACGGCGTTGTAGGCGCACATCAGCGAGTCGGCTTTGCCCTCCACGATGGCGGCCCGAAAGGCTGGGAGATAGGTATCGTTGAGATCCCGCTCGCTGGGTTTTACGTCGAATTCGTGGCGCGTGGTTTCAGGGCCGCTATGTACGGCGTAGTGCTTGGCCGTCGCGATCACCTTGTAGTAGTGCGGATCGTTGCCTTGCATGCCGCGGATGAAAGCTACCGCGATGCGGCCCGTAAGATAGGGATCTTCGCCGTAAGTCTCTTGTCCGCGGCCCCATCGCGGGTCGCGAAAGATATTGATATTCGGCGACCAGAAGGTGAGCCCGTAGTAGCGGCCGTGGTTGTTGTTGCGGATGGCTTCGTTATACTTGGCGCGCGCCTCGGTGGAGATGGTGTCCGCGATGCGGCTCATCAGATCGGTATCCCAAGTGGCGGCGAGCCCGATGGCCTGCGGGAAGACCGTAGCCTCTCCGGCGCGCGCGACTCCGTGAAGGGCTTCGTTCCACCAATCGTAAGCAGGGATGTTGAGGCGCGCGATCGCCGGCGCCGAGTTTTGCATCTGCAGCACCTTCTCGTCGAGCGTCATGCGCGAGACCAGATCGGCCGCGCGCTGTTCGGCGGGGAGATCGGGATTGAGGTACGCAGGTTGATCGGACGACTGCCCCGAAAGTCCGAGAACGGAGGCGCACAGGGCCGTTATCAGATGTCTCATTGATGCGTGTCCTTGGCGCAGCGGAAACCGATGTTTCCATATGCCCAGCGCGCCGGAACCGTTGTGGAGTCCCAGATCACGCCCTGCGCCAGAGGATCGCCGAAGGATTCGCCGCGGATCTGATACCACGGCTCGTCCGCGCGCGGCGCCGGGTCTAACTGGATACGCATATTCTCGATGGCCTGCGCGCTGGGAACCGCTAGCTGTTCTACAAACTCCCAAACATTGCCGACCATATTAAGCGCGCCATAGGGGCTGGCGCCATCGGGATGAGAATCGACGGGCTCGAGCTGGTGCGTTCCTACGTTCGCGCGGGCGGCGTCCCTCTGGTTGCCCCAGGGAAATGCGCGGCCGTCAACGCCGCGCGCGGCCTTTTCCCATTCCTTGGCAGAGGGAAGACGCTTGCCCGCCGAGTTGGCAAACGCATGCGCGTCGAGGACTGTGACGTTGACCACAGGGTAATTGGGCTTGTCTTGCGGGAAGTCCTTGGGAAGCGGGCGGCCGGTGGCGTTGCAAAACTCGGCGTAGGCCTTATTCGAGACCTCGGTCTTGTCGATGTAGAAGGCGGGAAGCGTAACCTTGGCCTTCTTCTCCCCGAATTCGAATTCGCCGGCGGGAACGAGAACCATGTCGCCGGAGGAAGTGGAGAGAGTTGGGGCGAGGGCGGCGGCCGCCGGCGCCGACGACGCTGTTGTTGCGGTTGTTGAGGCTGGGCTCGGCCGGGTGGCGAAATAGATTCCCGCTGCGATGACGACAAGCGCTCCAACCGCCGCTGGAATGATCCATGCGGGGCGTGGCGGCTTCGAAACAGGAGTCGAAGTCGCCGGCGCGGAGGCGGGAAGTACGGGAGTGCGAACCACCGGAGTTGGAGCAGTGGCCAAAGGCGCGGGTGGCGGCACGGCAATCGTTGGCGCGGCGTGCACTTCAGCCGCAGCGATCAGGCGCTCGAGTTCGGCGCAGACGGGCGCGAAGCCCTGCGGCCGGTCGGCCGGGCTCTTCGCGGTACAGCGCGCGACGAGATCGCATAAGGGCTGCGGCGCGCCGGCTTTGTACATGGGATCGAGATTGAGGGGCTCGTTGAGGATGCTATAGAAGATGCGCTCGACGGTATCGCCCGATATCGGCTTCGCGCCCGTAACCAGTTCGAACAGCATCACGCCGAAAGCGTAGACATCCACCTGCTCGGTGACATTCTGCCCGGTGACTTGCTCCGGCGCCATGTAATACGGCGTGCCGAGCACGTAGCCGGCGCGAGTCATGGCTAGGCCCTCGGTTTTTGCGATGCCGAAGTCCATCAACTTGACGACGCCGGAGGTAGTGACGTGAACATTTTCCGGTTTAATATCGCGATGCACGATTTTCTGCGAATGGATGTATTCGAGCGCGCGCGCCACTTGCAAGGCGAGGCGGAGCCGGTTGCGCAGATCGCCTGTATGGCCATTCTTGATGGCGTGCCGCATGTCCTCGCCGCGCAGGAACTCCATCACCATGAAGGGATGCTGCTTCTCGTCCTCGCCGAAATCGTAAATGCTGATGATGTTGTCGTGTGAGATGTTGCCGGCCATGCGGGCTTCGGCGAGGAAGCGCGCCTTGGCCTCGGCATCCTGACAGCCGGCCTCGGTGAGGATCTTGACGGCCACCGTCCGGCCAATAACGGTGTCGCGCGCCCTGTACACATGCGACATGCCGCCGCCCAGGAACTCTTCGAGTTCATATTTGCCGATTCGCGCGGGGAGTTCCATGAAGAGATATTGTACGCCGTACGTGCCCAACTCGTTGTGGGATGGCCGAATGGGCAATCGCGATGGATCGATGGCCTCCGCAACTGGTCAGATGACCAGTGGATGCTATGGTGAACCTATGGGGCAACGTACTATAACTGTTACCGAGTTCAAGGCGAAGTGCCTGTCGTTGCTTGACGATATCGGCAAGCGGGGCGGGACGCTTACGATTACGAGACGCGGACGCCCGCTTGCTACCGTCGGCCCTGCGCGCCGAAAGGCGTGGAAGTCGCCGGAAGGGATTCTGGAGGGGAAAGTCGTCATTGATGACGATCTTCTCCTACAGGATCATTCGGATCTCTGGGAAGCGGTGACGGGGCGCCGAAGAGGGAAGAAGTGAGGCCTCGGTTTCTGCTCGATACCCACGTGGCCGTCCGATGGATTACCGCGCCAAAGAAGCTTTCGGACGACCAGATTCGCATATTGCGGGAGGCGATCCGAAAGAGCGAGCCAGTAGCTTTGAGTGCGGTTTCATTGCTTGAAATCGCAGTTGTGTTTGGTCGGGCCACTCGGCGAGGGGAGTCTACAGCAGACCGGATTTTGGCCGAGTTAGGTAGGAGCCCCGCCTTTCAAATCGAGCCCTTTACCATCGAGTTGGCTGAAGAGGTGGCCACCCTCGGCGATGTGTTGCGCGATCCATCCGATCGCGCAATTGTCTGCACGGCGCGGGTTTGCCGATTGCGTCTGCTGACCTCGGATCGGCGAATTATCGATTCGGGACTTGTCCCCGTCATCGCCTAAACCGGCGCGCGAAATGCTCTGCCCGGATAAGCGTAAAGTAGTCCAATCCTGACTGAAATGGGGCAAACTGGTAGAGCATGCCTCATACACTCGATTCCGATGCGCGCGATCTGCTGTTCCTCAAAGCACGCACGAACACTGCCTGGCTCAATCAGCCAGTCTCCGATGACACTCTTCGCGAACTCTACGATTTGATGAAATGGGGTCCCACTAGCGCGAACACCACCCCAGCCCGAATTTTGTTTCTGCGCACGAAAGAAGCCAAGGAACGCCTGAAGCCCGCGCTTGCGCCGGGCAATGTCGATAAGACAATGGCGGCGCCGGTCACCGCGATCGTCGCATACGATTCGAAGTTCTACGAGCATGTCCCCCGCCTGTTTCCGCAAATGCCCGCCATGAGCCAGATGTTCGCCTCGAACACGCAACTGGCGGAAACCACCGCGTTCCGCAATGGCTCCCTACAGGGCGGATACTTCATCATCGCGGCGCGAGCGGTAGGCCTCGATTGCGGGCCGATGTCCGGCTTCGACAACCCAAAGGTGGATGCGGAGTTCTTTGCCGGGCAATCGTGGAAGTCGAATTTCCTGTGCAACCTGGGGCACGGCGATCCATCGAAGCTTTACCCGCGCAACCCGCGCTTTGAGTTCGACGAAATCTGCAAGCTGCTCTAAGGCGCAATGGACAATCTGACTCACACGGCCGCAGGCCTCTTTCTGAGCCGCGCCGGATTGAACCGGTGGACCCCGCAGGCATCGGCAATTCTGATGCTGGCTGCGAATGCGCCGGATATCGACGTGGTAAGTGCGGCGGGCGGCTCGGTTAGCTACCTGCACTATCACCGGCATCTGACGCATTCATTGATTGCAATGCCTCTAATGGCAATCTTGTGCGTGCTGCTGGTCCGCGTCGTTTCGCGCAAGCCGGTGCGATGGTTGGGCGCGTTTGCCGCCGCGATGATTGGGGTGGCATCGCATCTGGCGCTCGATTATACGAACGGCTACGGCATACGGCTGCTGCTTCCGTTTTCCCAGGACTTCTATCGGCTGGAATGGACCAGCGTAATCGATCTGTGGATCTGGGCAGCGTGCCTGCTCGCGATAGCGGCTCCGTTCTTGGCGCGGCTGGTAGGTTCTGAGATCACATCGAGCACGCGGCGGGCGCCATACCCCGGTCGCGGCTGGCCGGTCTTTGCGCTGGTCTTTTTGATGCTCTATAACGGTGCGCGGGGCGTGTTGCACGCACGGGCAATCGGCGAATTGCAAAGCCGCATCTATCAGGATGCGGAGCCGCTGCGCACCGCGGCAGTCCCGGAAGCTGCGAATCCGTTGCGGTGGCGAGGGATTGTGGAGACGCAGGATTTCTACGCGTTGGCGGACGTGAACCTGGCGGGGACGTTCGACCCGGCGCGGGCGCGCATCGTGCATAAGGCGGATGCGGACCCGGCGATTGACGCGGCGAAACGAACCGACACGTTTCAGGTTTTCCTGCGGTTTTCTCAGTTTCCCGAATGGTCGGTATCGCCCGGCGAGGAACGGGAAAACTCTAAGGTGGCGTCGGCAACCGATATGCGCTTCATGGGCTGGGCCGCAAATGCCCTCGAGGACGCGAGCGGCCGTGTGTTGCGCACGTGGCTGGAGATTGGCGGAATGCGTCCACGGTAATTTTCTGGGCCATCTAAGCGATTTCGCCGATTTCCCGAGCGAGGTTGGCAGCCCAGAATGAAATCGTGGAGACCATAGAAGTTACTCCTGCGTTGGACCTCGAACAGCTACGCGAGGTCACCATGAACGACGAGGATCTCATGCGTGAGGTGCTGAGCGTATTGTGGGACGATACGTCGGCGCATGTGCCGAAACTGGAAGCGGCGGTGAGGAGCCGCGATATGGAACAGTGTGTGCGGCTGGCGCACTATTCCAAAGGCGCGTGCGCCAATGTAGGCGCAAGCGCGGCGGCGAAGGTGTTCCGCCGGATCGAACACGATGCTCGAGCCGCGGAGTTTGGCCGTTGCGAAGAGTCGCTGGCGGCGCTTGGCGAGGTGCTAGTGGAGTTGCAGGCTGAAATCGCAACATTCCAGGGTTAGCGCCTTCGCCAAGCTATCACTTCTTGTCAGTCCTGTCGTTCTTCTTCGCGTTCTTGCCTTTTTCGGTAGCCCTGTGCTCTGCAGCGGGACGCTCATTGCGCGGCGCTTCCGCACTCGGACGCCCCTCTTCCGGGCGATTCACGGTTTCGGCGGGCCGCGCGGCGGGTTCGGGCGTAGTGCGAGGTTGCATCGCTCCCGGCGGACGATCGTTGCGCGCGGGCGCGTTATTCGGCGATCGTCCGAATCCCATCGGCTGGCTATTCCCGGACTGGCCCAACGTCCGCACCATTTGCGGACGCGGTGGCTGCGCGGTACGCAAAGAACTCAACTGCGCTTCATCCAGCGGGCGGCCCGGATTCTGGCGCAGCGCTTCCTGACGTGCGGCGAAGCTGACAGGCGGCGGAGGCGGGGCCGTGCGCGCCACCACTGTTCGCTGTACGAAATTGGCAGGAGGCGTCCGCACTATTACGGCCCCGCCAACCGGACGCGCCAGCAGGCTCACGCGCTCCGGCGCGATAGGCGCCGTGTATCCCACCACCCGAGCTGAGACGAGCATTTCCGGCCTCACCGCAACCACTGCCACGCCCACCGGCCGAGCACCCACGAAGACTTCGTGTGGTACAACCGTCACCGCCCCCACCACCCGCTGGTTCACGTAGACCGCCGGACCTACCCCAGCGATTACCGATACATTGCTCACGTAGGCCACGTTCACGTTGCGCACGTAAACTTCGCTCACGTGGTAAGCCGGACGATAAACCTCGCCCGGCCCCAACGGGAACCACGCCGCCACGCCCACGCCAATTCCGCCGCCGCCCACGAATGCTACCAGCGCGGGCGAATATACAGGCCGCACGGCTACCGCTCCCGGCACCCAATACCAGCCCGTGCCGACATAGGCCCAACGGCCGTAGTGGAAGGGCGCGAAGCCCCACGGCATGTCGTCGATCCAAGTCCAGCCCCATGGATCGACCCAAGCCCAATGTCCTTGACGATAGGGGGCCCATCCCGCTGCGGCCACGTTCGGCTGCCACACCATTCCATAGGGAGGGATGTTGACCCAGCGGCCGTTGGCGTCAAGGTCCTCGTAGCCGATCATTTCGCGCGGCACGTAGCGGGCCGAGATGGTCGCGCGGTCTTCACGCGAGTCGCGCTCGCTGGTCCATCCGTCGAAGGTGTCGAGCGGCGGGGCCCCGGAGACCTCCTGCTGCACGTTGTCCGCGCCTGTGAGCCGCGCCATCTCTCCGCTGCGAACATTGAAGGCGCCGGACGCGTCGGCGCTTACACCCGCTTCGCCCGCACGCACAACAAGCGTGGAGACGGCGTTATTGGCATCGGCGACAATGCGATAGTCGCCGGGCCGGAGCAGCATGATGGCGACATTGGGCGTATCGACCTCGAAGTTCTCGTTCGGGCCCAGATAACGGATGTGTACGTTTAGCGAGCCTGCTGTCAGGCTGAATTGTGCCAGTTGATCGTTGAGATTCACCACTGAGATAGCGGTGGTTTGATCCATGCGGATGGCAGTGGAGCCGATATGCAATTCCGCCCGCGCGCCCTGATCGGCCCACAGATAGTCGCCGGTATTCAGAGGAAAATTGAGCGTCGCCGCGGCCCATTCATCCACGCCGCCGGGACGGAATGAGACCGGGCCTTGCATAAAATTGAGACGCGCCACGCGCGAAGGTGGATCGGCCTGCGCGAAGGCGGCCGCCGCTACCGTCAATAAACCTGCCAGAACATGAAATGTGCGCATGTTTTCCGTATTCTTCCAACAACTACCTAAACCCATGGATGGCGATGACGGCTGCGCGGGTTTCATTAAAATGCCGCGCGCGTTTCATTAAAATACGGCAAGAATTTAACCCCTGCGGAAAGGGGCTCTTCTTCCTATCCGGGGGAGCGTATGCTATTCGATAATGGAGTCGTCCGCATCCGTCATGGCCGCTCCCGCCATTCCGCAAGACGATCCCCGCCGCAGCCCTTTGCGCTGGGTGCTGCTGATCCTCTTCGCCGTCCTGCTCGGCATCATGCTCGCTGCCGGCATGGCTGCCCTCGGCGATCTACGCAAGATGTATGCCGAGCAGCAGAACGTGCGTCACGCCTTCGCCGAGCGCGAGACGGGAATTTCTAACCTCTGCCTTTCGATTCAGGTGTACAACCTGACCGCGCGCGATGGCGATTTCTCGGATGCCACGCGTTCCAAGCTCGACAGCCTTTCCGCCGAGATCCGCGCCGATGTCGACCGTCTGGCCGCGGACAATCGTTCCGATGAAACTCTGCTGCTCGCCTCCATCCGCGACCTGGTAGCGCAACAGCAGGCGCTCTACATGGACCGGCAACGCCGCGGCGCGCTACTCACCATGCAGCAATCCGCGCCGCTCGAAGCGCTCCTGCTTCAGTGGTCGCACAACGCCGACGCATGGAACGCGCAACGCATGCGGGTTGACGACGAAGCGTTGCTGCTTGAGTTCGGCAAGGTGGATGGATCTCTTGCCCACGCCTTCATCGTCGCCCTCGCGAGCGCTCTGCTGCTGGTCATCGCAGGAATGATCTACATTCTGCGGCTGGAGCGCCAGACGCAGCTGCGTTATCTTGATCTCGATCGCAGCCGCCACGAGTTGCAGCGCCTCTCGTCGCGCCTGGTCGACGCTCAGGAGTCCGAACGCCGCGCCATCTCGCGCGAATTGCACGATGAAATCGGCCAATCCCTGGGCGCGCTGCTGGTCGATCTTTCGCGTCTCTCGGCTTCGCTGCCGCCGGATCGCCCGGAGGTCAAGGAGCAGGTGGACCGCATGAAATCGGTCGCGGAAAGTTCCGTGCAAGCCGTGCGCAACATCGCGCTGCTGCTTGCGCCCGTCGATGCTGGACGATCTCGGCCTCGGACCCGCGCTCGAATGGCAGGGACGCGAAGTTTCGCGCCGCAGCGATATCGAAGTCGAAGTACACGCCGAAGGCGTGCCAGGCGACCTGCCGCCCGAATACGCCACCATGCATTTATCGCCTGGTGCAGGAGGCTCTCAACAATGCCGTGCGCCATTCCGGCGCGAAGACGCGCAAAGGTGGAAGTGGAACCATCCGGCCACCGCATTCGCGTTCGCATTTCGGACGACGGCCGCGGCTTCGACCCGAAGCGCACGCGCGGCCTGGGCATCCTCGGCATGGAAGAGCGCGTCAAACGGCTGGGCGGCGATTTCACGGTGGATTCGGCGCCGGGCCGCGGCACGGCGATCTTGGCGGAGCTGCCGCTGCCGCCCAGGCGGGGCCGCTGCATGACGCGACAAATCCGCGTGCTGCTGGCCGACGATCATGTGCTGATTCGCGCCGGCCTGCGCATGGTGGTGGATGCGCAGCCCGATTTCACGGTTGTCGGCGAAGCCGGCGACGGACGCGAAGCCGTCGCCATGGCGGAATCGCTCAAGCCCGACGTGATGGTGATGGATATCGGCATGCCCAGGCTCAACGGCATCGAGGCCGCGCATCAGATGCGCGAGAAGCTGCCGGCAACGCAGATCGTGATGCTGAGCATGCATTCCGACGAAGGCTACGTGCTGCGCGCGCTCAAGGCCGGCGCCAAGGCATACCTGCTGAAGGATTCGGCGGAAACCGACCTCGCCCGCGCCATCCGCGCCGCGGCCGAGGGCAAATCGTTCTTCAGCCCGGCGGTGGGACGCGTGCTGCTCGAAGACTACGTGCGCAAGCTGCAGCGCACCGGCGGCGAGGATTCCTACGACTTGCTCTCGCCGCGCGAGCGGGAGATTCTGCAATTGGTCGCGGAGGGCAAGTCGAGCAAGGAGATCGCGAATCTGCTCAACCTGAGCGTTTACACGGTGGAAACGCACCGCGCCCGGGTGATGCAGAAGCTGAATCTGCGCGGCATTCCGGAATTGATTCTTTACGCGGTGCGGAAAGGGATTATCTCGTGAGTGCGGACTCACCTATCCTTCTCCAGCAAGGAGAACAGGAACGCTTGGGCTACCGGCTCGTGCTTGATTGCTTTCCAACTTTCAAACGCAGCCGAGACAGCCGCGATTAGCGACAGCGCGGCGGTCCTGTCCCAATTAGTAGCGGTTTCATAATCGGCATTGTTACGCAGCCCGTACGCTTGGATGAAAGCTGTGGCAATTCCGTAGAGGTGTTTAGAGCTAGCCAGTTCAGGGCTGTCGGGCTGCTTCTGCTTGAAGAGCTTCTCGATCTCGTCAACCTTCCTCGCGCAAGCGCCCTTCATCTTCCTATGTTCAAACAGGCGGCCAAGCACGGATCGGTCTCAACCCGGCTCCAGTTCAACGTCGTTTCCGAAACCAAGAGGTGAAAGAGGGCATAGTACGACGTAGATATAGAGCGGCGTGCTTGCTGCGTTAACCCTCACGGTCACTCCAAGCCTGTTCGCCGGGTGGGGCTGTGCTAACTCCGGAACGTCATGCGTCACCGGTCAGTCAACCGAGGGCGGCGCTTGGTGCTGCGACGGAAACGGCTGCAATGGCGGCCCCCCTGCCATTGTGTCAGGGCAGGGCGGAAGTTGCGTAAATATATTCTAGTCACGTTCTACCCGTGAGGATCGGCGTCAAGCGGCCCTCCCCTCGTCCGGGGGGGGCCGCTACGCCGAAACCTGTCCAAGAGAGTTAGATCTTATCTTGCATGGAGTGTGCCGAGGAATGCGACTTGCATATATATTGAAAATCGCGATGGGCGTTGCGGGCCTGGCGTTTGTGGCCCGCTCGCAGTGCTCGTGTGCCACGACTGTAAAGACTGGGGCGCGGACGTTCTTCTCCTTCGAGCGTAGTTATTCCTTGCCACAGATTAGCGCGCTGGCCCTAGTACTACTGGGTCATAAAATAGCGGCTGTTGAAGACCGAGCCACGGCATGATTAATTAAGTGGAGATGAGAGTTGTCCAGGCGCCGATTCAGTCGGTGGAGGAGATCTATAAGCTGTCTGCGACGGCTGTGGCTCGCAGGCAGCCGGTAGAAGCCATCTATGAAGGACGGCCTCGACTGCTTTGTCCCCATGTGTTGGGCCGGAATCGGCAAGGCCGGCTTCCGCGTTCTGCTATCAGTTCGGAGGAAGAGTAAGAGCGGACTGCCGGCCCGGCAGGATCGCGGGCGTTTGGCGCTGCCTGGCGCGTGGAGAAACTCAGCCAAGTCGAGTTGTGCGCGGAGCGCATGGCACACCGAGCCGAACATTCGCGCCCGGCAAACTTGCGTCGATGAAATCGATATTCGACGCCGACGCTCAGCCGGAGCGAAGATCCGCAGAAAGGACAGTGAGGCAGTTGCCGCAGCAACAGGCGGGCCAGAATCATGCGTCAAGCGTCGCGATCGAGTGCGGATTATGCCGCTCGGGGCGTACGCGGCGACCCGCGCGGGCGGAAGTCCGGCGCCGGCCCGGGGGCAACGAATCCAAGATGACCGGCGCGGGCAGAGGGGGAAAAACGGTTCCGCTCGGCCACCAGGAACCCATAAGCTGCGATGCATAGCGTGGCGTGATGGTGGAACCCGCGCCAGTTGCGGCCTTCAAAGTGCCCCAGCCCCAACTCTTGTTTCAGTTCCTCATAGTCCCGTTCGATGATCCAGCGGTGTTTGGCCATCTTGACCAGAGCTTTGAGCTTGGTGTTCGGAGGCAGCGTCGATATCCAGTATTTGGTGGGTTCCGCTTCGCTTCGCGGCCATTCGATCAGCAACCATTCCTCCGCGTGAGGTTCCGCTTTCTCGTAATCGCGATGAGCCGGGCGCACGCGAACGGCGGCAAAGCGGGATCGCAACTTCCGCTCCGTACCTTCCCGCCAAGTGATGTCCTGCAAGGCAGTGGAGGGCAGGCTCATCGCCAACTGCTTCACCGAGACAGGTTGATGGTCCGCGGTGCGCTGCAACAGTCGCGGAGGCCGTCCCATTTTTCCTCGTGGCTTGGCTGGCAAAGGCTGTTTGCCCGGCTCCCAGACGGTCATCGAGCTTTGCACGCCCACTACATATTGCAGTCCGAGTTCGGTGAGTCCGTCGCGAAACTCGGTGTTGATGCCATAGGCCGCGTCGGCCAGAACCACCCCACGGGCCACTTCCGCTGCCACCGCTGCCGAATCTGCTCCAGAGCGATCTCCGGCTTGGTCTGAAACTCAACCTCTTCGGGAACTTCCGCCTTTTCCCGCCGTTCGGCATCCTGGCCCACTCCTCCGGCAGGTACAGGCGATACGCAATCGGCAGACTCGAATTCCACGTCGCCACCGACAGGCTCACCGCGACCCGGCAGTTCTCCTGTTTGCCCACTTGTCCGCAGTACTGCCGCGCGACTCCGACCGAATGCTTGCCCTTCTTCGGAAAGCCGGTGTCATCCACGATCCACGCCACCACTGGTCCTTGCTTCTGCATGGCGGGCAGCACCTGGTTGCGCACTTGCTCCAGCAGCGCTTCGTCGCTCCAGGGCGCCTTGGCCACCAAATGATGCAGCGACTGGTGCATCGACTGAACATTGTCCGGAGCCAAGCGCGCCGCCATCGGCTCGATGCTCTTGCGTTCTCCCGGCAACAGCAATCCCTTGCAGTAGTTCTTCAAAGGCGCATGCCGGTCTTCATGCCCCGCGGCGTTCGCCAGGCCCTCTATATATGCCGCGAAGCGCTTCTCTTGTGGGCCTGGCGCGGAGAGGCGTGATCCCACAAAACAATTCTACATCAAAATGTTCTTTTTATGACCCAGTAGTACTATGAGCGGCCATCTCGTATCACGACTGTCCGGTATTTGCCGCGCCGCGTTTCAGAGCGGCGCATTGCCGCCACTTTGCAGAGATGCCCCGGCCTCTGCACCCGGCAGTCATCCCATAGCTGACTCACACATGTCATCAAGATGGTGGTTCACCCGCTTACCTACTTGGTGAACTGCGTTGATCGGAAATTTCAAACATCTTTGGCTAGATTTGGGGCGCCCTGCGGCATCGACATGGCCTGGCGCGTGTTGGAGATGGCCGCCGAAGCGGCCGGTCATGCGTATGGACGTTCCTTTATCTGGCTAGAAGCCTCAAGGCGCAGAGTTCGTATT
>CAVPSN010000031.1:0-170623 GCA_963708385.1 Bryobacterales bacterium
CGGGACGCTCGCCTCGCTGGCGCATAGCCAGCGAGAATCGCGGCGCTCAGGAGGACGGCACCGGCCAGCGCCAGAGTCCCCGGATCATTGGGCTGGGTCTCAAACAGAAGCGATTTGACAAGCCGGAACGCGACTAACGCGGCAGGAACGCTGATCGCGAGTCCTACCGTCGCCAGAAGTAGAACGCGGCGCAGAACCATCCACACCACGGCGCCGCGTTGCGCCCCCAAAGCCATACGGATGCCAATCTCGCCGGCCTGCCGCGCTACGCTATAGGACATCGTCCCGTAGAGTCCCACGCACGCCATCAGCAGAGCCAGAACCGCGAAACCCGTACACAATTTCGCGAACATGAGTTCCCTGCTGATCGTCCGATCGATTTCCGCAGCCTGTGTGACCACGTTGGTGACGGGTATGCGTGAATCTGCCTCCCGCACGATCTCACGCACACTCTGAACAAACCTCAGCGGATCACCCGCAGTGCGCAGCGCGTAGGTCATTCGGTCCGGAGAAAACTGGCTGACCGCTACGAACGCGGTCATTGCACTCTCCTCTTCATTTTTCAGACCACCGTACCTCACGTTAGCCGACACGCCGACAATTTCGAGATCGCGCTTCTCGTCCGGGAGCGTGATGCGCCGGCCCACCGGATTCTTGTTCCCGAAGTAAGTCCGCGCCAGTCGCTCGCTGATCACTGCAACCGGCCTGGAGCCCGGTTGGTCGCGGTCGTCAATCTCACGCCCGGCCAGGATCGGAATCTGCATCGTCGTGAGGAAACGCGGTCCTGCGGCCAGAACGCGCGCGTCTTCGATGGTAACAGCGCCGATCTTCATAGCGCCCCTGATTGGCTGCCCGACGCGGGCGGCTTCGATGATCGAGGATTGCGAAAGCGTCGCGCTGCTCACGCCGGGGATCGATTCGAAGCGCTTGCGCAGGTCCGCGTAAAAAGTGACCATCTCCGGGTCGCGATGCCCGGCCTGGCGCGCATTCAGCGAGAACAGAAGGATGTTCTCGCGAGCGTACCCCAGTTGGACTGAGTGCAGGTTGTTGAGTGTCCGGACAAACAGACCGGCGGCGACCAGGATAAGAAAAGAGATCGCGATTTGGGCGACCACCAGCACGTTCTGCGTGCGGCGGCGCGGTCGGCCCCCGCGTCCATTCTTTAGCGCGGGCATGACGTCCGTACGCGTCGACTGAATCGCTGGAGCGAGGCCAAATAGCACGCCGCAAATCAGAGAGAGCGCCGCCGTCACGCCCAGCACGTTCCAGTTCAATTCCGCGTGCAGCGTAAAGTTCTCCTGCCCGTTGGAGAGCAGAAACGTCAGCGTTCGCATACCCCAGATCGCAAACAAGATCCCTAGCGCTCCGCCGAGAGACGCCAGCATCACACTCTCTGTAAGCAACTGCCGCACGACGCGGAACCGTCCCGCCCCCAGGCTGAGCCGGACAGCCATTTCGCGGCGGCGCGCGGCGGCCCTTGCCAGCAGCAGATTGGCGATGTTCGCGCACGCGATCGCCAGGATCAACGCCACCATCGCCAGGAGTACATACAGAGGCTTCGAATACTGGCGGCGCAGGCTGCCCAGACCTTCGGCGCCGGGATTCAACATCAGCGCCGGCAATTTGGCGCGCTCACCTTCGGTCGTCGCGGTGGCGGCAACCCATTGATGGAAACGCGGAGCCAGCGCTGCCTGCGCCTGGGCCATGCTTACGCCAGGACGCAGGCGGCCCATCATTTCGATCCAGTAGAAGTTCCCGTCGCCATACATGCGAGCCGCCGGGCGCCGTCCACGAGCAGACTCGCATGCAACGGAAGGTAGAGGTCCGGCGCCGCCGCCGGATCGACTCCGAAGAATTCCGGCGGCGCCACGCCGATCACCGTGAAGGGCACATTATCGACGAGAACCGGTTGTCCGATCGCACTCGAGGGTCCCCCAAAGCGCTGCTGGCTGGTCGCAAAGCTGATGACCGCAACCGGCGCTGCGCCTGGACGGTCGTCTTCGGAGTCGATCAGACGTCCCGCGGCCGGCGACACGGCCAGGCCGCGAAAATACTCGCCCGTGACGTACTCCGTGCTGGCGCTCGTGGCCTGCCCTCGGACGGCCAAGTTACGGTTTAGTCCGTTGAAGTATCCGAAAAGGGTGGAAAAGACGGGATTCTCCTCGCGAAGCGTCTCGCCAAGCGTCTTGAATGCCCCGTACGGAAACATCCCGCTGACCATGGCGCCTTTATCTCCCGGCCACGCCATGCCCTGAACCCCGTGCATGACGTGGACCCATTCTTTGTTGGCGTTCTGGGGCGGCCGGCTATGCCAATTCAAGACCACCAGCGATTCGGGATCGGCCACCGGCAGCGAGCGCAACAGAATCGACTCCATGAAGCTATAGATCGTAGTATTGACGCCGATGCCAAGCGCCAGTGACAAGACCGCCAGGGCGCTGAACGCCTTGTTGGCGGCTAAGGTGCGGCAGCCATAGCGGATATCCTGGCCAAGTTCCGACAAAAACCGTGTCATCCAAATCTCACGTGACTCTTCCTGCTTTTGTCCGACGTTGCCAAATCGCCGGCGCGCTTCAGCCTGGGCGCGCTTCGCCGTCATACCCTCTGCCTGCAGTTCCGCGGCTTTTTCCGCAAGGTGGAGTTCCATTTCCTCATGCAGGGCTTCGCCGCGCCTGGCGCTTTCTCTCCAATACCTCAGCCGTCGTAACACGTGCATCACTCCGCTCCCATCACGCGCGCGATCGCCAGCGTGAGTTTGGCGTACTTCCGGGTTTCAACGGCCAACTGTTTGCGCCCAGCCGCCGTGATCTTGTAGATCCTCGCCCTCCGATTATTCGATGTCACGCCCCAGATACCGCCGATCCAGCCGTTTAGCTCTAGCCGCTGAAGAGCGGGGTACAGCGAGCCCTCCTCGACGAGGAGCTCATTGTCGGACGATTGTTGAATGAACTGGACTATGCCGTATCCGTGGAGATCGCGCAGTGACAATATCCGCAGGATCAACATGTCCAGTGAACCGGGCAACGAATCGTTCTTTCGCGCCTTGCGTCCCATACCAAGAATTCTTAGCTTACGGCGACGAGATGACGCGAGTCAAGTTCGATATGAAAGACTCGTCCGAGAAATCTGTGGGTCGCCGATACGCTCCAATAGGGCGCCGGAAGCTCGGCCCGCGCAGCCCGCGAACCCAATGTGGAACAGGCGGCTTTAGCTTTTTCCCGTTCGTAGCCAGTTGCCTTCGAACCAGTTTGCCCTCTCCGGTAAACACTGCGCAGTCAGGGAGGATCTATCGCGCTGTCTGCCCGCAAGTGTCAGCAACGGGCGTTAGACGGCCAAGTGGCGCGGGCAGCCTCGCACTCGCGCGAACGGCGGAGCGATTCGGGCCGCTCGCACTCGCGGCAGCCCATTCATCGTTGCGTCAGATTGTTGAGCACGTGGCGCGCAGAAGCGATGACGTCGTCGTACGTCATGATTCGAATGCGTGGATAGAGCAGATCATTCATTTGCTTCAGCATTCGCCGCTGCTCTTTATCCAAATCGGCGTTCCTCCCGATGACTACAATGCCTTTAGGCGTATGAATACCGGGAAAGCCGTGTGTCTGAGCATATGCGATGTTGTCCTCGACCCATGAAAACCACTGAAACACCTGGGCAAGCGCATGCGAGAGCGGGGCTGACGGTTGGGGATAGTCAGTAAAGGGTCGATCCCTGGCTTTCTCGATTTCTACAAGTATGTATTCGTCATCTAGACGGCGAATAACAAAGTCGGTGCCATGGATATCGGCTAGCGTCTGACGCGGCACAATCGAGGACGCAACAGGGTCCAAGATCACCGGGTGAGTCTCTAGGAAGTGCTGATATTCCCGCTCGTCGAGGTCTTGGTTGACGAGTTCCTGAAGTCGCTGCAGGTCGGCATTCGTTATGTTTAGGACCGACTTCGTCAGTAGGTCCCAGACCAAGTCCTCATTCGTGCCAAATGTCCTTTTATACCGGCCAATATTCAGAATAAGGGGCTGGCGGCCACCGATGGAAAGCAGTATTCTTTTTTCGTTCGAACTTGACTTTGCCGGAGGGTGAAGGCCCAGCCAGCAGATCGACGCTTTGCCAGAGAACGGTCAGCGGCGGGCCTTCACGCCAGCCGTGATTATCTTTATCGCACTGCCAGAGGCGAAAGACAACATCGACCCGGGGTGATCCCATTTGATCACCTGCCGCGGCGCTGTCCAATCTGCTGCAACGACACGATCATTGGCCATGGACGGCGGTTTCGCCAGGCCCACGACGAACACCACGAACACATTTGGGTGCGGCGCGGAATCTGTCATCCGTGCCGGAAGACGTTCACCATCTTGCCCGATTGGCTCGCCCCGTCGGCGCCTTTCAGCTTGCAGTGCCGGCAACAGGCCTGTGAGAGCATTGCCGCAGGCTTTTCCGTCGAGCAAGCAGCGCCACACTGCAAAGATTCGTCGCGCTTGCCCGATCCGTCTACGCTGCGCCGATGGGCACATCGGCGCCTGCTCAGCGTGCGCTGCTGGTTGAAGGCCGGCGCGATTGCCGCCTACTTTTTTCGACCGCCCACCATCGTTGCCTGGGATCTGGGCGCACTCTGCCGTATTCTGCCCATCGAGGCAAGAAGTCCGTGAATCGCGAAGCTCTCGACGACTTGAAGGAACAGATTCCCTTGATGGGCTATTTGCACGCACAGGATTGGCGCCCGGCGCGGCCGCTCAGCCGTGGACGATGGATGGGGCTGTGCCCTTTGCATGGAGATCACAACCCAAGCTTCCTGGTGGATGACAACAAAAACCTCTTCTACTGTTACGGCTGTGGCCGCGGCGGTGACGTGATTCGCTTTGCTGAACTCTATCACCAGGTGAAGTTCCCGCAGGCCGTGGCGTTGCTATGCCAATGGCGCGGCGTGGAACCTGTGTTGCAAGAAGCCACACGTTTCTATCGCATGCAGTTACACCGCCACAACGAGGCGTTTGCTTATCTATATCAACGCGGAATCCGCTCGGCGGCTCTGCTCGAGGAAATGCGGATTGGTTACGCGCCCGGCGGTTGCCTGCGGGGTTGGCTGACACAGTTGGGTCACTCCTTACCGGCTCTGTGTCAGACCGGTCTGGTAACTGAGGCCGGTTACGACGCATATGTCCGCCGGATCGTCTTCCCACTGGAGGGCAATCTCTATGGCCGCAGCCTTTCGGATTCGGCGCCGGCTCACCGGTTTTTGCCGGGCGCTAAGGGAGGCTTGTACTTATGGGAGCAAGTCCAATCCTATCCGGAAGTCATCCTCGTCGAAGGGCTGTTCGACTACGCCGCGGTGTGGCAAGCCGGATTTCAAAATGTCACCTGCTCGCTGGGAGCTCATCTCAATACACGTCAGTTTCGGCAACTCTGCGATGGCCCGCGAACCGTCTATCTGGCCTTTGACGCCGACCCGAATGGCAGTGGTCAGCAGGCGGCGCAATCGCTTGCCGGCCGGCTCCGAGAGCAAGGCGTCAACGCTCGCAGAGTCTCGCTGCCTGAGGGCTACGATCCCAATAGCTTCTTCGTCGGTGGCGGTGGCACTGCTCAAGAGTTTCACCGTCTGTTGGAGGAGGCTTGCCTGTGAGATTCCGTGTAACTCAGCAGCGCGGACTGAGCAATGCCCACAGCCCGTTTCGAGTGGTCCAGCAGACCGGCCGGGAAGTGGATTGGGTCAATCGTTATCTGGATCAAGAGCGAGTCCGTGGCGTGGCTGAGTCCACCCTCCGCAGTTATGCGCACGATCTGCTGCATTTCCTTCGCTGGTGGGCGGCCACGTATAAGACCACCGCCATAACCAAACAAGCCCTGACCGAGTCAACATTCCTCGACTACATTCGTTTCCAGGTCGATCAGAATCCCCCACCGGCCGCCCAAAGCGTCAACCGTCGAGTAGGAACGGCTGAGCGTGCCATGCGGTGTGAGTTTCCCGACGCCCCGCGCCTGTTTGCACCCGGCTTTCAGAACTGGTACTGGCGGCAATCGCGGTTTGGCTATGGACGGCTACGCCCCGCACTGACGCAGTTGCGGGTGAAGACACCCAAACGCTTGATTGAGCCACTGTCGGTCGATGATGTGGCGCGCTTCTGGTCCAGTTTCCGCACCTCGCGTGACCTGGCTATCGTCGGTCTGATGTTACTGCATGGCTTGCGGTCATGCGAAGTCCTTGCACTCAACCGCGAGGACATCCAGTTTCCTGATTCGCAGATCCGGGTCCCAGGCAAGGGAAAAAAGATCCGTATGCTGCCACTGGATCACGATTCCGTGAAACTACTCGATCACTACCTGTGCCTGGAACGGCCTCCTCATTGCGGCCAAGCTTTATTCGTCTGTCTCAAAGGGCCTTCCCGCGGCGTTCGGATGACACCAGCCGGCCTGCGTTCGTTGTTTCGTCATCATCGGAAAAACACCGGCGTGACTAAGGCGAACCCACACCGATTTCGACACACCTTCGCTTCCGACATGCTCCGGGCAGGCGTCAGCCTCCCAGCGCTGATGCAACTCATGGGTCATGCGCAGATTCAAACCACCATGATCTACCTTCAACTCACTCCACAAGACGTCTGGGAGCAATACGCTCGCGCGGTTGCCCAACTCACCCGACACACTCCGCCGTCGCAATCATGAATCCAAAACGTATTCTTCCGCTTCCCAACCACCCTCTGACAAAGTTCTTCCAGCCAGCGGCGGCATCGGTTACCACTTCGCTGGGTGATGCATCCATCACCAGCTATCGCGGAACCGCTCGCCATTTTCTGAATTATCTCGCCGCTCAATATCCTGAGGTTCGTTCTCTCGATCACCTGCACCGCGACCCCCATATCCTCGCTTGGCTGGCTTTGTTGCGTTCGCAAAATCCGCCACTGGCCACGATCACGCGTTCCAACTATGTGATCTACCTGCGCCGCATGCTGGAAGAACTCGCCTGGACCCAGCAACTCCCGGCTCTCGCTCATCTGCTTGGTCGTGACGACGTGCCCCGCAGGGAACACCATCTCCCACGCCCGCTAACTCCGGAGCAGGATCAATTAATCCAGCAGGAGCTAAGGCGCCGCGATGATCTGCTGAGTAACGCCCTGCTGCTTCTGCGTCACACCGGCATGCGCATCGGCGAATGTGTCGATCTTTCCTTCGACTGTTTGCGCCCTCTTGGTCCCGATCGGTGGGCCATCCATGTGCCACTCGGCAAACTGAAAACGGAACGATGGGTACCCGTGGATTCCATGGTCTGCCAATTGGTCGAACGCATTTGTTCTTTGCGACCGCCGACGGCGCCCAAAGCCGGTCGTCTGCTTCTGCCTCGACCTCGCGGCCGTTACACGTTGATTCGCAGGCTCCGTGCTGCATTGAAGGAAGTCGTGTCAGCGGTCGGAATTCCCGTCCGCATTGTCCCGCACCAACTTCGACACACCTACGGAACTGAGATGCTGCGCGCAGGCGTCAGCTTTGCGGCAATTATAAAACTCCTCGGTCACAAGAGCCCGCACATGACTTTGGAGTATATCGAGATCACCCAGCAAGATCTCCAGCGCGAGTTCCACCTTGCCCTCTCCCATCCCAGGCACTTGGTTCCTTCTCACACCACCTCGTCTAGTCTCCCGCCGCGCCCAGACTTGTCGAGCCTGATTGCTTCATTGATGGCTGCCCAGCACGTTCTGGAGATGTACCGCCGTAACGTCGACGATAAATCTGCACGCCGACTCCTCGACCGCCTTGCCAATCGCATCCTGAAGATCCTTACCGAAACCCGGAAACTCAACCCACCCGAAAAATAGGCAGAGATTGGCCGGTTAAGTCCCGATGAAAGTTGTTATTTCATGGCGGCGTTGGGGGTCGGTGACGATGGCTCTGATGGAGTCACCGAGCAGTCGCAGCGCCAGTGACTTAGCGTTGTCATCAGCAAACGTCGCGTTGACGCTCGTGACGAGTCGCTGATGCGCCCCATCATCCATGTACCGTTCTGTCCGGCTGACGACCTCCAACGTCAACCGTAGATCTCCGTCCGCGACCGCGATCAACGCCCGCCGAGCATCAAACAGACCGCGCGAGTTCGAGACCGCCACCCTATGGATGGCTTCCACGCCTGGCACGCCATAAGCAAACAGCGTATAGACACACGGCTCTTGTAGCCAAATGTCGTCCTCCGTCGCTGAATGCGGAACGGACTCAATCATTGCCTCGTGTTTAGCTAAGTGCGCCAGATCAACCTTCTCCAGAATCTGCCGGAATTCGACTACCCACTGCCGCTCTTCAGGCGGAAACCCGTCAAGGTTGATCTTGTCCATTTCAATCCGTCCAACGCTGCGGTACGCGACGGCTTCACTTCGATAGCTTGCTCTCGGTGAATCCGCAGAACGCGCACTTGTACACCCGCTTAGAAACACCGAGGTCCCCAAACACATCATCTGGCGCGCTGGATTCGATTTGCCATCCTGGCTTGCCGCATTTCGGGCACGACTCGCCCCCAGGGTGGGCCGCGCGCACTGAGGGCTCTACCCGTGCAGGGTGGACGCCTTCGCGCTCCAATACGTACCTGATCTTTTCGAACGCGGGCTCAAGATTACCCTTCGGAAAGCCGATATGCGTTAGGCCATGTATGTTCGAGAACTGCGCGCAGCCGTCCTCCAGCAGGATGATGGCGCGCTCGAATCCTAGGCGGCCGTGAAACAGCCCCGCTTCGTGAATCACGTTCTCACGGGCATGAGCGGTGCTGTCCGCGTGCGTGTCCTCGGCGGTCATGACCAGAAAGGCAAACGCCGCTTCGTCTAGCGTTTGCTCCAGCCGGGCCGTGGTCGTGCGCCCAGCTACCGACTCGGCGTTGAACTCATCACAGGCAAGCTGCAGCCGGTCCGTCAAAAAGCTCTTCAGCTGCAGCCATACCAAGGACCGGCCATGCCCGATGAAGACCTTTGCTCTCGCATGACGTTGCATGTCCACTCCCTCGTTCTCGGACTGCAGTTCGGCTTTGGCCTCGTTGATTAGGATCAAAAGGCTGTTGAGGCCCGTGCCCGCCTCGCGGGCATGGCGATTGCTGAAAAACAGATCGATGCATTCTTGAGCCAATGCACTCTTCGACGGATTCCATTTGCTAATCGCGGCGCACGCCCTGCCAAACCAATGAACGTTATCGGGGTTGTCGCGATGGCGGATAGTGGCCCTAGGCGGCATGCTTTGCAGTATCTCTTCGATTTCAGCTCGCAGAGAATGTCTGTCGGCGCGCATGATCACCTCGGTTCACCCAAGATCACACATGAAATCACCGGCTGTACCTGCTGAAAACATTTCTCATCTGTTCTGCTTCAGCGTAGCGAAGTCGAGAGCCGCTGGCAAGATGCGTTGCGACCATGCCGGACAATTGGACGCGGGCGAGGTTCTGGTTTTGATCAGCATCCCAAGCGCCGAAATCGCTACCAGGGCAATTCGGTGACAAGGGCAGTCACTTGACGGTTTGTCGCCGACGCTGATTTCTGGTTGGCACAATGGCGTCAAAATGTCCAGAGCGCGGAACGGGCGTTTCCCAGCCAAGGGAAGCCTTGGTATCGCATGAACTGGCGTAGGCATCTGTTCGCTTACTGGCGACTCAGCAATGGCTCTCCAATGAACCATCGGGCCGGCCCGGTTTAGTCTCCTGGTTCGACCATTCCCACCGCGCTCAGCGATGATGGTATGGGAGGCCGAATACATGGTCTCGTTTGACGCAGCCCATGCTGCGGTTCACTATCCGCCGGATCGCCGCCTTCGCATTTGGGTCCGGCCTTCTGTGCTGATCATGACGGCGGCTCTGCTCGCTGTGCCGATCGTGGCGGCATGGATTGAAGCGGCTTTCTGGGGCGTGCCCTACATCGCCCCGCTCCCACAGATCTACCCCAACAACTTCGCCGGCCCGCACGGATTTCCCCTGTGGGTACGGTATTGCCACTTTTTCAATTTCCTGTTCCTCACCATGCTGATTCGCAGCGGACTCTCGATTCTGGCCGATCATCCGCGCTTATATTTCAACGACCACTGTACCCCGGGCAGCGAATGGATCAAGTTCACTCCAATCGCTATTCCCCGCGACCGTATCTGGACCGCCAAGGACGATGCGCGCTATATTTCGCCGCTGATCGCGACCCCCGGCTATCGGCATACGGTCGGCATTGCGCGCGCCTGGCATTTCATTACGGTTCACGGATTTCTGATCACCGGCGGTATCTTCGGCACTCTTCTGTTTACTACCGACCAATGGAAACGCATCGTACCGGCATCCTGGAGCGTTGTGCTTCAGGCCTGGAACACGTGGGTTCACTATGCCACGCTTCACCTGCCCGCCGAGCCGAATGGATTTTACGGCTACAACGCATTGCAGCAGATCGCCTACTTCTCAGTGGTGTTCGTGTTCGGGCCGGTGGCGATCCTGACCGGCATCGCGATGTCGCCCGCCGTGGTGAACACTTTCCCGAAGTACGCGCGGCTGTTTGGGGGCAGACAGGCGGCGCGCTCCATTCATTTTCTGAACTTGCTCGGATTTGTGGCATTTCTGATCGTGCATGTAACGCTCGTCGTGATGACCGGTTTCGCGCGCAACATGAATCACATCGTAATGGGGACTGACGATCCGGCACATCCGGCATGCATTTGGGGATTCGTGGGTATCGGGGTGGTGGTGTTGGTGTGGATCGCGGCGCATTACCTGTCCTGGAATCGTCCGCGCGCAATTCAGCACGCCTTGCAACTCGTGACTTACCCGATGCAATTGGTGACTCTGAATCAACTGAATCCGCACCAGCGCTACAGCGATCGGGACATCTCCCCGTATTTCTGGCCGAACGGGAAAATGCCACGGTGCGCGAGGATTGGAGGCGCCTGGCGGAGAGGAATTTTCGCGACTACAAGCTGAAAGTCGGGGGGCTGGTGGAAAATCCGGTCGAGTTGTCGCTTTCCGATCTCCACGCGCTGGGAAAGATCGAGTACACCACGATGCACCATTGCATCCAGGGGTGGACCGGGATCGCCAGGTGGGGCGGCATTCCGATGCGCGAACTGATCAGGCTGGTGCGGCCACTCCCACGGGCGCGAGTGGTTGCCTTCTTTTCATTTGGCGAGTCGCTTTATGGCGGAGCATACTACGACACCCAAGCTCATGGAGAACGTGCTGAAGCCGGAATGCCTGCTGGCCTTCGAGATGAACGGGAAGCCGCTGCCCGAGGTGTATGGCGCGCCGCTGCGCCTGCGCGTCGAGAACCAACTTGGCTACAAGATGGTGAAGTGGATCGACCGCATCCAGTTCATTGAATCCGAGAAGCAGGTCGGCCTGGGCGAGGGCGGCAAAAACGAGGACGACGAGTACTTCGACCTGCTGCCCAACATTTGAGCGGGCATGAGACCCGCCAGACTAGGCGCGGGAGCACCTTCACGCGACCACTGAGGCCGGACCGCCAGATCAAGCATCTTTTTCGCAACGAACTGGCGGCATCATGGCGGCGCGGCGTATACCGAGGGGCAGTCACGGTCCGGCGGCCCAACTTGCCGATTTGTCGCCACCTCGGACTTTGGCGCGACCCGGTGGTTCCAACTCCAGCGTTCTGAGCGATTCGTCTTCCCTGGTCGCGCAGCGTTTTATCGATCCCGCGGATCACGGGTCTGGAGCGGTTTGTGGTAGAGGTTCGCAGCCGCCCGTTTCCGCGCCACGGAACTGATCACGATTCTAAACCGCTGCCATCGCTTCCGAGGTTTCGCCTACCAGTGCGCCCATTTCAGTGCCGAAAAGAAGAGTATCGAAGTAGTCGTGCGACCGCGCAAGGTTCGGCCGCACTGCCCGCCGCGGACGTTTTCACTCCCGCTAGCGTCGACCCCGTCGGAGCCGAAATTTTGGGTGACAAGTCCGCAAAATAAACCTTACCCCAATCCCCTCAAGCACCTGCGCCGATCCCCGGCCCCTGGGCGCCTCGGTTTCCTCCCTTCAACTTATAAACTAAAGTAGGGCGAGCGAGTCTAGAAGCGGCCTCGCTCTTTTCATTTCGCCAACAACGCGGCTACGGCCGCCGTATAGCTATGGTTTGAGTTCGTTTTTTCGTTAAACGAAGCTGCCCGGCGGCGCCGTTCCCTCCGGGTTGGGTTTGTTCGTTCGTCTGCGAATCCACGCCCAGGGCGCCGCTGCTCGAGTTGGGTTCGTTTTTTCAAATTCGCGAATCCGGCTCTCTTTTCCGGGCGAATCGCAATTGGGTTCGTTTTTTCAGCCGGTAGTTTTTTAGCAGTCGGTGGCTGCGCCATCACGTAGGTGCGGGGACGGCCCCGCGGTTCTTTGAATTTCGTTTGCTCGTCCGCGAATCCACGCCCAGGGCGCCGCTGCTCGAGTTGGGTTCGTTTTTTCAAATTCGCGAATCCGGGTCTCTTTCCGCGCGAACTCCAGTTTGGGTTCGTTTTTTCACCGTGCACTTTCAGTAGTCGGGGCTGCGCCATCAAGCAGTTACAGGGACGTCCCGCAGTTCTTTGAAATTCGAATATTCCCCGCTCGAGCTCGGGGAGCAACCTCTCTTCGGCAGACCGTGGTTGGCGGTCACGGTTTGCCTGCGGCGCGAAATGGGTGCGCGCCAAGTGTATCTTGCCGGATCGGCGCCCGGACTTCCGCCCGCCCATCACGCAAGCTTGCGAAACCGTCGGCAGCGCTATCCCCTTCCGGACAATTGCGCTCAGTGTGCCGCAATGCATCATGGATTCGTCTCGCGGGAACCGCGGTTGGCGCCTAAGCGATGCATCGGAAACTGACGCCGGCGTCGATGCCCGAAACCCCTGCGCACAATACGCTGGCGTTGCCGGAAGGACTGTTTCTAGCCACTTCGAATGAACTACCCGGACTCGTGGCTCAGGGTCAGACTGTCGCTGAGGCGCTCGACATAGCCCACGATGTCGCCAGAAAGCGTATCGACGCCCATCGCGAGCGTCAAAGCGCGCTGAATTTGCCGACCACCAACGAACGGCGAGACTATACCATCGTCGTCGCTGCGTAAAGCCGGGTACCCTCCCAGACAATCTCTTGCAGTCCTGAAACTCGCGGCCCATCGCCATCCGCACGCTATAATCGTCCTTATTCGATGCCCGAAATCCGCCACTCCGTGTGCGCGCTCGATTGCCCCGACAGCTGCTCGCTGCTGATCAACGTCGAGGACGGGCGCGGCTCGAAGCTGCGCGGCAACCCGGCGCACCCGGTGACGCGCGGATTTCTGTGCGGCAAGGTGGCGCAATATCTGGAGCGCGAGTATCATCCCGACCGCCTGCTCTATCCGCAGCGCCGCAGTCGGCGCCAAGGGCGAAGGCCGCTTCGAGCGCATCTCCTGGGACGAGGCGCTCGACACCATCGCCGACCGCCTGCTCGCCATCGCGAAAGAGTTCGGGTCCGGAAGCGATCCTGCCCTATAGCTATGCCGGCACCATGGGCCTGCTGCAGGCCAACGGCATGGATCGCCGCTTCTTCCACCGCCTGGGCGCCTCGCGGCTCGACCGTACCATCTGCTCCACGGCCGGAATGGCCGGCATGACCGCGGCGCTCGGCGTCCGCTACGCCACCGAGCCGGAGCAGTTCCGGCACTCGAGGCTGATCATCGCCTGGGGCGCGAACATCTCGGCACGAACGTCCATCTCTGGCCGTTCATCGTGGAGGCGCGGCGCAACGGCGCGAAGTTTTACGTCATCGATCCGCACCGCAACCGCACCGGCGCGGCGGCGGACAAGCACTTCTTCATCAATCCGGGCAGCGATACGGCGCTGGCGCTGGCCATGATGCACGTCATCATCGGCGAGAGCCTGCACGACGCGGACTACGTGGCGCACTACACCGAAGGCTTCGACGAGTTGCGCGAGCGCGTCCGCGAGTGGACGCCGCAGCGCGCGGCGGAACTCACCGGCATCGCCGCGGAAGAGATCGTCAGCCTGGCGCGCGAGTACGCCACCACGCGGCCGGCGGCGATCCGCCTGAATTACGGCGTGCAGCGCAGCGAGCGCGGCGCCATGGCGGTGCGCGACCATCGCGCTGCTGCCGGCGCTGGTCGGTTCGTGGAGAGACATCGGCGGCGGCATGCAGCTTTCCACTTCGCAGGCGTTCCACTTGAATCGCGCCGGGCTGGAGCGGGCCGACCTGCAGCAGAAAGCGCTCGGCCGCGAGGCGCGCCTCGTCAATATGACGGAACTCGGCGCCGCGCTGACCACGCTCGACGATCCGCCGGTGAAGGCGCTGGTGGTCTACAACTCCAATCCGGCGGCGATCGCGCCCAATCAGAACGCCGTGCTCGCCGGCCTGCGCCGCGAGGACCTGTTCACCGTCGTGCTGGAGCAGTTTCAGAACGACACCGCCGATTACGCCGATATCCTGCTGCCCTGCCACCACCTTCCTGGAACACACCGATCTCTACCTCGCCTACGGCCACTACTATCTGCAACTGGCGCGGCCCGCGCTGCCGGCTCCGGGCGAGGCGAAATCGAATGTCGAGGTGTTCCGCCTGCTGGCGCAGACGCATGGGCTTCGACGACCCGCTGCTTCCAGGATTCCGAAGACGACATGATCCGCACGCTGCTCGATTCGGCGCACCCGTTCGTCAAGGGCATCACGCTCGAGGAACTGGAGCGCGAGCACTTCGTGCGCCTGCGCATCCCGCAGCCGTTCCTGCCGTTCGCCGAGGGCGGTTTCGGCACGCCCGACGGCAAGTGCCACTTCCACGCCGAGACGCTCGATTACACGCCGCCCGTCGAATCGCGCCACGGCGACGGTGAACTGCGCGCGCAAGTATCCGCTGGAGCTGATCTCGCCGAAAAACGACGACAGCATGAACTCCACCTTCGGCCATCGCGACGAGGTGGACCGCGAAACCGCCACGCTGCATCTCAGCGCCGCCGATGCCGTGCGCGCGGGCATTCGCGATAACGATCAGGTGCGCGTGTACAACGACCGCGGGTCGTGCATGCTGATCGCGGCCATCGATGGCGCTGGTGCGGCCCGGCGTGGTCTGCGCGCCGTCGGTGCGCTGGGCGAAACGCGCGCCAGGCAAGCGCAACGTCAACGCGCTCACATCCGAGCGCCTCACCGATGCCGGCGGCGGCCCTACATTTTATAGTTGCCTGGTGCAAGTGGAGAGAATCGGAGACTGATGAAGCAACGTTCGATGGTTTGCGCCGCCGCGGCCGCTGGCGGCTGGCGCGCGCTATGGTGCGCGGGATGTTCCAACGATAAGAAGGTTCCCCTCAAGGAGACCGTGGAAGAGGCGCCCAGCGCGCCCAAGCTTGCTGTCCGCCGTCAACATGGGCGACCCGAAAGCGGAGAAGCAGCTTCTGAGCGGATTCTACGCCATCGAGGCCAACGCCTGGCGCTGGACCGCGAGGGATTTTTCCGTCGCGCTGCGCCCGCCAACGGGCTCCGCTGCGCAAGGCGCGACGCTGGATTTCGCGCTTTCCGTGCCCCAGATCGCCATCGAGAAACTGCATAGCGTGACGCTTTCCGCCACCATTAACGGAACTGCGCTTGCGCCCGAGACTTATTCGCACGAAGGCGAGGCCGACTACAAGCGCGAGATCGCGCCCAACTTACTTACGGGCGATCTGGTGCGCGTCGATTTCCACTTGGATAAAGCCATGCCGCCCGCCAATGGCGACATGCGTCAGCTCGGGATAATGGCGCGGAGCGTGGCGTTGGAAGGAAAATGACGCGCGCCCGGGCCGTCGCTTATTGGACGGTCCCTGCGCTGATCTGCCTGGCGGTGCATTGGCGTGGTTTCGAAGCCTGGTTCCGCGCCGACGATTTCGCATGGCTCAGCCTCTATCAGCCACATTCACAGCCTTCCCGATCTTCTCGGCGCGCTGTTCCGTTCCGAAGGCGCAGGGCACCATCCGTCCGTGGAGCGAGCGCGCGTTCTTCATGGTGGGCTACGCACTCTTCGGCCTTAACGCGCTGCCGTTTCGCATCGTAATCTTCGCTACGCAATTTGCGGGGCTGGCTCTGACCCAGGCAGTTGGGGCGCGGCTCACCGGCAGTCGAGCCGCGGGCTTCTGCGCCGCCATCCTGTGGACTATCAACAGCTCCACCATGGAGCCGCTCGGCTGGGTCTGCGTCTACAACGAGGTGATGTGCGCGGCATTTCTGCTGGGGGCGCTGTACATGCTGATGCGCTACATCGAAACCGGCGACCGCCGCTACAAAATCGGCGAATGGGTGGTGTTCCTGCTCGGCTTCGGCGCGCTGGAACTGAACGTGGTCTATCCCGCCCTCGCGGCCGGATACATCCTTCTGTGCACGTACGACAGGCCTCCCGGCCTGTCGACGCGCCGAAGGCGCGTTTTGCAGGCCCTCCCAATGTTCGCGGTCTCGATCGTCTACACCGCCATCCATACCTTGGCCGCGCCGCCTTCCGCCACGGGCGATTACGCGATGCATTTCGGCCCCTCGCTCCTCCGAACGTTGGGGGTTTACTGGACGTGGTCCGTCGGACCGGTATATCTCGAAACGCCGCCGCACTTGCGCCGATGGATGCTGTTGGCTGCAATTGCGCTCGTCTCGCTCGGCCTGCTCCTCTTTCTTGTGAGGAAACTGCGCGCGGGCTATCCAGCGGTGCTCTTCTGCATCGTCTGGTACGTGGTGACATTCGCGCCCACGCTGCCGCTGCGCGATCACATCACGGAATATTATCCCTACATCCCGGTCATCGGCCTTGCCTGGCTGGGTGCTTGGGGATTGGTCGAAGCGTGGCGGCGCGGAGGCGGGGCGCGCAACGCCGCGGTCGCGCTCGCGGCGCTATACGTTTGCCTAGTGCTGCCGCGAACCGTGCGCGCGTCCAATTGGAATTACGGCTTGACCGAAAAAGCCAGGGATCTCGTGGCAGGCGTAGCCCGCGCGCGCCAATTGCACCCGGGCAAAGCGATTCTGCTCGAGGACGTAGATGAAGACGAATTTCTCAACGCCGTCCGCGATAAGGCCTTCGCGCTAATCGATGCCAAGCAGGTGTATCTCGCGCCCGGCAGCGAAAAACGGTTGACTCAGGATGCGGAATGGGGCCGGGTCGAAGATTACATTCTGGACCCATCGGTTGTCGCGCAAGCGCTCGACCATGGCAACTTGCAAGTGTACGATGTCCGCGGCGGTACTCTGCGAAACATCACGTCGCGATATCGCCTGATGCTGCCCGCCGTCGGATTGCCGTTGCGGGTTTCCGTCTCCGATTCCCTCACCGCCTATCTTCTTGGCCCCGGATGGTACACGTTGGATATAGACCACCGATGGATGGGCAAGCGGGCCACCCTGCGCATGGGCGCGCCCACCGAACCGGAACGCAAACTTTACCTCACGGGATATTCCGCCGAGGCGCTTGGCCTAGCGGAGGTGACGGTTTCGGTGAATGACATCGCGCTGCCCAGCGCCTCCGTGCATTCCGGCCCGTTCGTAGCGTCGTTCGCCCTGCCGGATAGCGTCGTGGGCACGGGCGAAATTCAAGTGGCAATCCAAGTGAACAAGACGTTCCGGCCGCCGGGGGACCCGCGCGATTTGGGGCTATCGTTCGGGGTCTTTGAGATTAGGTAGCCTGCAAACCGCCGGATGCCTACTTCATTTGTCGGTGCGGGCTCCGCCGCCCTCCACGGACGTTATAATTGCTTATTGCAAGATGGACATCTACGAAGAACTTCTGCGCCTGCGCAACCTGGGCCAGAAATGTGCGCTCGCCACCATCGTCGAGGTGCGCGGCTCCATCCCCAGCTATGAAAGCGCCAAGCTGCTGGTGCGCGAAGACGGCTCCATGATCGGCACCATCGGCGGCGGCTGCGTCGAAGCCGAAGTGTGGAATGCCGCGCGCGAAGTCATCGAAACGGAAAAGCCCAAGCACCTCAGCTTCAACCTGGGGCAGGACGCCGCTTACGACAATGGTCTGATCTGCGGCGGCCAACTCGATGTCTTCGTCGAGCCCGTACTCCCCAGCCGCGCGCCTTCATCTTCGGCGGCGGCCACATCTCGAAAAGCCTCTCGAAGGTCGCGGACCTGGCGGGGTTCGCCACCGTTATCGTGGATGACCGCGAGAGCTTCGCCAACCGCGAGCGCTTCCCGGAAGCCGCCGAAGTTTACGCCGGAGAGTACGAAGACGTCTTCCCCAAGCTCACGATCAACGAGACCAGCTACGTCATCATCGTCACGCGCGGCCATCGCGACGATATGCGCGTGCTCAAGCTGGGCCATCGGAACCACCGCGCGCTACATCGCCATGATCGGCAGCAAGCGCAAGGTCATCAATGTCATTCGTGAGCTGGAAAAGGAAGGCATTCCGCGCGGCGAGTTCGAGCGCATATTCGCTCCCATGGGCCTGGATATCGGGGCGGTTTCGCCGGAGGAGATCGCCATCTCCGTCGTGGCCGAAATGATCGCCGTGCGCCGCAATTCCCCATCCAACTGGCGCGCGCTATCGCTATCCATTTATGCGGGCGAATCCATCCCCGCTGTGCTCGCAAAGTGAGCACGCCGCCCAATATCGCTGGTTTCGGCATCGCTGGTCTAATCCTGGCCGCCGGCGAATCGAGCCGCATGGGCTCGCCCAAAGCCATCCTTCGACTTTCAGGGGGAGACGTTTCTCGACACTCTAATTGCTCTCTTCGCGACGCGTTGCTCAACCGTTATCGTTGTGCTCGGGGCCGCCGCCGAGACCATCCGCGCCGGCACGCATCGTGATGCAGTTTTCGTTTACAACGCAGATTACCGCTCCGGCCAAACCAGCTCATTACAAGTCGGACTGCGCGCCGTACCTGCCGATGCCGATGGCGTCCTCTTCACGCTAGTCGATCACCCGTCCGTTGCCGCCAAAACCATCGAGGCCCTGCTCGAACCTCCGTTCCCGCTGATTCGCATCCCGCGTTTCGTGGGAGAACGCGGTCACCCCGTGTGGTTCCGGCGCGATCTCATCCCCGAATTTCTCGCGCTGCCGGCAACCGGAGCCGCAAACCAGGTGGTCCGCGCTCATCGCGCTCAAACCGAATTCCTGGAGGTCTCCGACCCGGGCGTGGTGGCCGATATCGATGACCCCGCCGCTTACCAGGAGTTGCTTGCCTCCTCCACAAGGGAACGCGCATGATCGCGGTCCGCGGGTTCAAACTCGTCTGCTACATCGCGGTAGCGCTTCTGGTAACGGCAGTAATTGCTCCCTACATCGCGGCCGATGAGTACGGCGAGCGGCTCAGAGCGTCGCTCGAGCGGTCGCTCGGCCGACGCGTCGATCTCAAAGCCAAGCTTACCTTCAGCCTGCTTCACGGGCCTGCCTTCCGCGTTGACGGCAATGGCGGCTCCGGCGTCATAATCCATGAAGACCCAGCCATTGGCGCCGAACCGATTGCCTACGTCGGCGCTCTCGAGGTCCGGCCCAACTTATGGCGCCTGCTGTTCGGCAAGTTCGTCATCTCCTCCATTCGCCTCGAAGACGCCAGCATCAATCTCGCGAAATCCGGTCCGGCCTCCGAATGGGGCCGTTGGAACTTCGCCTCCGTCGTCAACCCGTCCATGATGCGCGTGCTCCCTGCGCTGCAAGTCCGCAACGGCCGCATCAACTTCAAATTCGGCAACGATAAGACCACCTTCTATCTGACCGAAACCGATCTCGATATCTCTCCGCCGGTTGCCATCGGCCGCGGATGGAAGGTCGATTGTTCGGCGCAACTCGCCCGCACCGATCGGCCCGCTACCGGCCTCGGCGCGTTCCGGCTCGAAGGCCGCTGGTACGTGGAACCCGAACGCGTCGATCTCAACCTCGCCGTCTCCGATGCCGGCTTGGGCGAACTGACCGAACTGATGCGCGGCGAGCCCGGCGGCATTCACGGGGACGTCTCGGCCCAACTGCACCTCGCAGGGCCAGTGAACGGCATCGGCATACGAGGCCGGCTCAACATCACCGACGTACACCGATGGGATCTTCTGCCCACCAAGGGCAACGGATTGCCGCTCGACATTCGCGGCCGGCTCGATCTCATCAAGCAGCAGCTCTATCTGGAATCGAACTCCGCGCGCGACGTTCCGCTGCCACTCTCCGTGCGCCTCCGCGTGTCCGATTACCTCTCGCAGCCGCACTGGGCAGTAGGTATCAACTGGAACCATTTCCCCACAGGCCCGCTTATGCAACTGGCGCGCGATATGGGCGCGCAGTTCCCGCCCAAACTGCAACTCAGCGGCACGGTGGATGGCGCTATCGGGTACTCCGGCCAAGGCAGCTTTCAAGGAACGCTCGGGTTTCACGACGCGGCCGTCACTATCCCCGATTCGCCCCCAGTGCGTTTCGAAAACGCCTACCTGGTAACAGATCACGGTCACGTGCGCCTCTCGCCGGCTTCGGTGCTCTCCACCGCAGGGGAGCGGGCAACCCTGGAAGCAGATTACGCCATCGACGCCGAAACGCTTGACCTCGCCATCGTCACCGACTCGATGAACGTTGCAGCGCTTCGATCGCAGGTCGCGCTCGCCGCCGTTCCGTGGCTCGAACGTCTTCAAAGCGGTGTTTGGAGCGGCCACTTGAATTACCACCTCGAGCCAAAGAAGTCCGCCTGGTCGGGCGATTTGCAGGTGACGGATGCGAAGATCGCGGTTCCCGGCCTCGCCGATCCCTTAGTCTTGACCGCCGCCCACGCGCGTATCGATGGACCGCGGCTGGCGCTCGATCGCATCGAAGCCCAGGCCGGCAAGATGGCCTTTAGCGGAGACTACCAATACGAGCCCGATGCCGCGCGTCCGCACCGTTTGCATCTGCGCGCCGATTCGCTGGACGCAGCCGACCTCGAGGCCGAATTTCGGCCCACCCTCCGCCGCGACGGAAATCTCCTGGCGCGCGCCCTTGGCCGCTCCACGCTGCCGGACTGGCTGAAACAACGCGGCGTAGAAGGAACCATTGCCGTCAACCACCTCGATCTTGCCGCCGTACGCGTGGACAATATCAAGGCGCACCTGGCATGGGATGTCTCGCGCATCGATCTCGATAACCTGCAGGCAATGCTTGATGGCGCGCCGCTTACCGGAAGGTTGGCTGTCAACTTACGTGGCTCGCGGCCGGCCTACAAGTTAGTCGCGCGAGTAAAGGGTTGGGACTGGCAATCCGGCAGACTCGATGCCCAAGTTACCGCGGATACCGCGGGAATGGGTCCGCAACTCCTCACGAACCTGCAGGCCGAGGGTTCCGTTAGCGGCGCGGCGCTCGATTTCGGCACCGCACTTCCCTGGCGCTGCGTCTCCGGCGCCTTCAACCTGGTTTGGGCGGGCGCTGCGCCAAGAGTGCGCTTCACTGCCCTGAGCCTGCGCACTGGCGATGACATTTACACGGGACAGGGCGGAACTCAGGATGGAGGCCGCATGTTACTCACTCTTACGAACGGCCCCAAGGAACTCCACATTAGCGGCATGCCGGGGGCGTTGAAGGTGGAAGATCTGGCAGCGCGATAAGCGAAACCTCCTCGGGCCAACTCAGCCTCTCCCTATAAACGGCATTCCATTCGCCATGATAGTCAGGAAGGGAACGTTGGCGTCAAGCGGAAGACCGGCCATAAACAGTACGGCGTCCGCTACGTGGCGCACGTCCATGCGCGGCTCAGGCATAAGCGCGCCGTTCGCTTGCGGAACTCCTTGCGACATCTTTTCCGTCATCGGCGTGGCTGCATTGCCGATATCGATTTGACCGCAGGTGATGTCAAATGGCCGGCCATCGAGCGAGATTGATTTCGTCAGGCCTGTAATTGCGTGCTTGGTCGCCGTGTAGGGAGCCGAATTGACGCGCGGGGTGTGCGCGGAAATCGAGCCGTTGTTGATGATGCGGCCGCCGCGCGGGCTCTGCTTCTTCATCAGGCGGATGGCGTGCTGCGCGCAGAGGAACGCTCCCGTGAGATTCACCACCACCACCGAATTCCACTGCTCGAACGTGATCTCTTCCATCGGAACCGGAGGTGCGCCTTTCCCGGCGTTGTTAAATAGCAGATCGAGCCGCGGAAACGCTTGCTCGATGCGGGCAAACAGATCTGCGACGGATGACGGGTCGCCAATATCGGTTGGGATAGGTAGCATGGAGCCGCCGTCCGGGTTTGCTTGGGCTTTCGTGGCCTCCAACTCGGCGGCGCGGCGGCCGGCCAGGGCGACCGAGTATCCGGCGGATTGTAGCGCCAGCGCTACTGCGCGGCCGATGCCGCTTCCGGCGCCGGTGACGATGGCGAATTTGGCTGATTGCGTCATGCGATCTAGCGTAGCAGGGGCGCCTGCGCCTTCGGCGCATCGACAGGCCGGAAGCCTATCGCACTAAAGCGCTGTACACCACGGGCTTAGTAACGGTTTTGTAGGAGTTTACAATTCGGGAGCAAGCGTTTATAGTGTTGGGACGGAGCAGATGCGTTGGGCGTAAGCATCAAAGATGTAGCCCGTCGCGCGGGCGTTTCCATTGCCACGGTTTCGCATGTGCTCAACGGGACGCGCGAAACCAGGCCCCAGACGCGCCAGCGCGTCCTGGCTGCGATTCAAGAGCTTGGCTACTCTCAGAATCAGGCTGCGCGTAACCTTGCCATGGGGCGCAGCACGCTGCTTGGGCTGATCATTTCGGATATCCGCAATCCCTTCTTCCCGGACGTCACTGCCGCATTTCAGGACCAGGCGCTGCTGCACAGCATGGAAGCGCTGGTGCTGAACACCAATTACGACGCACAGCGTACGCTCAATTCGGTGAAACGCCTGATCGGATTGCAGGTGCCGGCAATGGCCATTCTGACTTCACAGATCGACCCCGGCGTGATCGATATGCTGACCGAACATGGCGTAGCCGCGGTCTATCTCGACTTGGGCCGCGTAGATAAGTTGATCGGCAATATCCTGCTCGATTACGAGTACGGCATCGCTGAAGCGCTGGAGCACTTGAAGAATCTGGGGCACCGCCAGATTGCCTATATTGGAGGGCCGCCGCATCTGCATTCGGCGCAGCAGCGCAAGAAGGCGTTTTTGGAGCGTGCCGGCCAGATGGGCATCGATTCGGCTATGACCGTGGACGCGGATTTCACAGTGAAGGGCGGCTACTTCGCAACCTCGAAGTTGCTGCATGGCCGTACGCCGACGGCGATTCTTTGCGGCAACGATTTGACTGCGATCGGCGTGCTGCATAGCGCATACGACGGCGGATTGCGCGTACCTCACGATTTGTCGGTGGTTGGATTCGACGACATTCTGCTCGCCGAATATACGCAGCCGGCGCTGACTACGGTGGCCGTGCCGCGCACAGAGATCGGCAAAGTGGCGTTTCAGGCGCTGTGGGACATGATGAGTGATCCCGCCGCGGGCGGCCGTGAGTACCGGTTGGGAACGCGGTTGGTAATTCGCGAATCGTCGGCCCGCCCGGCCGCCGTCGTGGATCGCAAGGCGGTATAGCGTTCCAACGTCATAGATTATCCCGCCGACAGATAAATAAATCGCAAGACAAACAACCCCGCCAGTAGGTACACAAACCAATTCACCTCGTGAAACTTACCGCGCAGTAACTTGATCAACGCGTACGCCGTGAAGCCGAACGCGAGCCCGTTAGCGATACTGAACGACAGGGGAATCGCCATGATGGTGAGGAACGCGGGAATGGCTACCTCCGGCTCCTGCCAATCGATCTCGGTGACGACGCTCGCCATCATGCTACCGACCAGGATGAGCGCCGGCGCCGTCGCGGAGGCAGGGATGGCGCCCACCAAAGGCGCTACAAATAACGAAGCGAGAAACAGCGCGCCCGTGACGATCGCCGGGATTCCCGTGCGGCCGCCGGCCGCCACTCCCGCCGCGCTTTCGATGTAACTGACTACGGTGGATGTGCCCGCGAGCGAACCCGCCACGGTGGCCGCCGCGTCAGACACCAGGATGCGATTGATACGCGGGATACGGTGCGTCTTGTCGAAGAGATTCGCTTTCTTGCCTACCGCCACAAGCGTGCCGAGGTTATCGAAGAGATCGATAAACAGAAACACGAAGACGATCTCGAGGAATCCGATGCGCAACGCCGCCAGTATGTCGAGCTTTCCGAAGGTGGAAGTCATCTCGCTAAATCCATAATGCTGCGGCGTCCACTTGGCAACTCCGGCAATCAGTCCCACGGCGGTGGTGGTGAGGATTCCGATTAACATGGCTGCGCGAACGCGCCATGCCAGCAGCGCGGCGGTCAGGATCAGGCCAAACATGGCAAGCACAGTAGATGGGCTCGCAAGGTTGCCCAAGCCGACCATGGTGGCGGAGTTGGGCGCAACGATGCCCGAATTGCGGAAGCCGATAAGCGCGATGAAAAGCCCTACGCCGGCTGCGACGGCGGCATACATTTCCGGCGGAATTGCTTTGAGGATGAGTTGCCGCAGCCCAAGTGCAGTGAGCAGCAGAAATGCGAGGCCGGAAACAAACACGGCCCCGAGCGCGGTCTGCCAAGGGATGCCCATTCCTTTGACCACCACGTACGTAAAGTAGGCGTTGAGGCCCATGCCGGGCGCTAACGCAATCGGATAGCGCGCGAAACCGCCCATCAGGAAGCTGCCCACCGCCGCGGAAAGGCACGTCGCCGCCGTTACGCCGGCCAGCGGCATGCCCGTCTCATGCAGAATCGATGGGTTGACGAAGACGATGTACGCCATCGTCATAAAGGTGGTGAACCCGGCGAGGATCTCGGTCTTCCACGTGGCGCCCAGAGCTTCGAATTCGAAGTAGGCTTCGATCTGACGGCGCATGGAGAGCTATTGTAGCGTCACGATTCCAGTGCGGCCCATTTGGCCGCGCTGACGGCCTGTCCGATGTGCCGCTGCGTGTGTTCGGCGATGTGCGTCAACAAGCCGATCACAGTTGTGGGCAAACGTTTGCGGCCGACATAACGCGGCTGGGCGAGCGTCGGCGGGTCAATGCCGCGCACAACGGCCTCCGCCTCGCGCAAGGAACGATCGAGGTGGGCGAGCAATCGCTCGCGATCCATTCCGGGTTCGTGCTCAGACTCGAGAGCCGCCAGTTGCTCCGGCGTTAACCCACGCTCCTCGAGATACGACAGGAGCCTCTCTGTGCTTCCGGCGATGTGCCGGATGTGGAAACCTACCGCTCCGAATCCGTGCGGCCGCGCCCAGAGTTGAGCGGTACTCAAGCCGGTGGTGTAGCGAGACAGATCTTCGCGCGCCTGCTGAAACGCATAGAGCACGGGCGCGAGCAGTGGATGGATGCCCTCAATTGGACCGCGGAGCCAAGGCTCCGGCAGGACTTCGGGGTTCATAAGCGGGAATGCCTTTCGCTTTCGTTTTACGCGCCGCACGATCTTTCCATGCAAGACGCGCCGCCGCCAGCGCCACCATGAGGGCGATCACGATGCATACGGCCAACACGGTTTCCGGAATCGGCATGGTGCGCTTGAGGCGCTTCACGATGTTGCCGTAGACCAGCATGATGTGGACCCAATAAACCAGGAGCGAGGTCTTGCCAAAGGCCTGCATCCAACTCCAGCGCGGAGCGGCGAGATATACGGTCCAGAGGTAGGCGCCGGCTAGCATGGCGAGGGTAACGCCCACTCGGATGAAGATTAGCGAAGGACTGTTACGCCAGAAATCGACTGCCGGGTAAATGGTGGACGGAATGTTCGCGAAATACTGCGCCGAAAAGATCAGCGCGAACCCGCCGATGGCGTACCATTGCATGAGTCGGTCGAGTCCGTCGGCGGAAGTGCGCTTGACGATGGCGCCGGCGGCCAGCCCGAAGCCTATATACGAGGCATACGGGAAGAACGGAAACCTGCCGCGAGTTTCGCCGGGCGCGAGATAATCCTGCACAAGCTGCGGGACGCCGTTCCAATCCAGATTGCCGACCACGGGCGCGAGCGAAGCCACCACCAGCGCGCCGGCCAGCGACCATCGCAGGCGGGCGCGCGGGCCCAATGCGGCGATACCGGCGAACGCGGCCATCCCCAACGCCATAGAGTTGAGAATGTCTACTTTGAAGATCTCCTGCCAATCCGGCCGCGGCAAACTCGCGATCCAATTACTCAGGCGGAAAGCGAACGCAATGGCCATGATGTACCCCGCGCGCTTCATCGAGACGAGGAAACGGCGCCAGGGGCTCGGCTCGCGGCGTTCGAGGCTCTCCATCTGGAAGCCGAACGTCATGCCCGCCATAAAGAGGAATAAAGGCGCAGCCATCCCGCCGATGAATTGCGAGAGCACGTAGGGGCCGCTCTGGCGGACGTCCAGGCGCGCAAAGGAGTTGAAGGTGTGGCACTGGATCATGATCACCACGGCCAGGCCTCGCATCCAATCGAGAAAGGGGTATCGGTTCACGCGTCGTGATTATGATAACAAGCTGGCCGTGCGGCGCCCCTTCATAAGGGTGCGCTTCCACCCGCCAACGCCGGCGTTCATCGGTGAAACGAAATTTAATAAATCGGGAAATCGAACTTTGGAATCGCAAAGCGCATGAGGCGGCCTGTCCGCGCGATCGCAGCGGCGCCGCGTTTCTGAAAGGACGAACTTATGTCTGAGACTCACCAGAAGCATTCCGGCGCTCACGCCCACAAGCATGGCCCAAACTGCGGCCATACCACTGTGAATCACGAGGGCCACACGGACTATCTTCAGGATGGCCACCTACACCATCTCCACGGGGAACACGTGGAGGACCACCGCATTGCGGTGAACTCGATGAATCCCGACAAATGCACGCCAACCCACGAATGTTCCGGACACGATAAGAGCCACACTCACGGCCCGAAATGCGGCCACGAGGCCGTACCACACGGGAACCACGTCGATTACCTGGTGGATGGCCACCTGCATCATGGCCATGGCGCACACTGCGACGATCACGGCCCGCTGCACGTTGCCGCAGGCACATCGCGAGGCGCTGCTTAAGACTTTACGGCAGCAACCGCTACATATTGGGTAAACAGCTCGCGGCGTAGGCGCTGGCGCGCGAAATTGCATCGGGCAAGCGAAAGAGTCGACCTCTGGGTAGCCCGCGCGACGCCAATGCCGCGAACACGCCACGCACCGATCCTTGACCGGCGCCGCGTCGAAGCGGCGGCCTGGGGCAACGTGCAGATTGATTCGATTGGACGTGCGCTTCCACGGAAGTCGTGAGGCCTGAAGCTTGCAGTGCCAAATGAAAGAGTCGGAACCGGCCTGACGGCATCTGGCAGAGTGAGAGCCTTGGCGTGCTGTACAGCACGCGATGTGAAGTAGACAACGCTCGCGAAACGCCTATGCTGAATCGACATCCGAGCATCCCTCAATTGCTGGTGGACCCTTTGGCGGCGGGGTGGCGGCGTCTCCGCCAACGCCGCGACGCTTCAAAAAAACAGCAGCTGAGCGATCGCGAATTGGGGTGGTTACATGAAGGTGAACGACATTAAGAAGTGCTTGTCAATCGGACTGAGCCTCGTTCTGATTGCGGTCTCGTTTCCCAACGCTGGCGCGGCTTCAGATACCGATGCCGGCGGAGCCTATGACGGGGCGCCTATGAGCGCCAGTGAACTCCAGGGTCTACTGGCGCCGATTGCGTTATATCCCGATGCGCTTGTGGCTCAAATACTTGCCGCATCCACTTTTCCCGATCAGGTCGCCGTTGCCGACTACTGGCTCCATCAGAATCGGCACTTGACGGGAACGTCTCTCATACAGACAGTAGACAGACAATCATGGGATGCGAGCGTGAAGGCGCTGACCGAATTTCCGTCTGTGCTCGACAATCTGGCGAAAAATCTCACCTGGACCTCATCGCTGGGGGAGGCTTATCACAAACAGCCATCCGAAGTCATGTCTGCCATTCAGACATTGCGCGCCAAAGCCAAGGCTGCGGGGCGCCTCAAATCGAATTCGCAAATCACAGTCGAGCAACAAACGCCGCAGACGATCGTCATTGAACCGGCAAACCCGCAAGTCGTCTATGTCCCGATATACAACCCCGCGACGATCTATGGCACGCCCTATGTTATTCCGGGATACACCGCGGGAGATGTGGCGGCTGCCGGCGTGATCGGCTTCGGCGCTGGAATCGCTCTCGGCGCTCTGGCCGGCGGCGGTTGTTGTGGATGGGGATGGAATTCCTGGAATTGCAACTGGAGCGGCGGAGCCGTAGTCTACAACCACAACAACTTCTACGGCAATACCGCCTGGCACGGCGGCTATTACAACGGCGGTTACCACAATGGCTACGGTTATCACAACGCTTACAACCGCGCCGAAGCCGATAACTTCAAGGGGAGCGCCAACCGCGTAGACACCCTCAACCGCGAAGAGGCCCGGAATCTCAATGCCAGCCGTGCCGATTCCTGGGCACGCGATGACCACGCATTCGGAAAATCGAACGCCTTCAGCGGCTTCGGCGATCGCTCCGGGGGCTCTGGCGGTTGGGCATCCCGGGCCAACAGCTTCCGCGGCTGGGGAAGCATGCGCGCCGGAGGCTTCGGCGGAGGACGGTTCGGCGGCGGCGGCTTCGGGGGCGGGCACTTCGGCGGCTTCCATGGCGGGTTTCGACGTTAGACGGGCCGATTTGGAGAATACTTATGTCGCATTCGACTTCGCACCAGATTGTGCTGCTCTCCGTGATGCTCATGGCGCTCACCTCGTGTACTAAGCCGGTCAAGCACTCGGCGCAGAACGCAGTTCCAACGACCTTCGCATCGCCGTCCGATGCCGGCGCTGCACTATTGGCGGCCGCTCAGTCCGGCGATCGGAGCGCATTCCTCGCGATCTTCGGCCCGGATGGAGGGGAAGTCCTCTTCACGGGGGACGCGGCGCAGGATGCGGCCAATCTACGTGGATTCGTTGAGGCCTACACGCGAATGAACCGATGGGAGAAGATCAAGGCGGGCGGCGAGGTACTTCACGTAGGCGCCGATAACTCCGCCTTTCCAGTTCCCTTGGGCCAGAACCCGTCAGGCCAATGGTATTTCGATACCGCAGCCGGCAAAGACGAGGTCTTGGCCCGCCGGATCGGCAAGAACGAGTTGACGGCAATCACGGCCTGCGAAGCGACGGCCAACGCACAAAAACAATATTTCAGCGAGGCACATCAACGCGGCCCGGCCCGCCAGTATGCAGATAAGCTAGTCAGCGACCCGGGAAAGCAGAACGGCTTGTACTGGCCGGTCGCGGAAGGCCACGCTGCGAGCCCGCTCGGCGATCTTGGCGATTTCACAAAAGCCGTGGCTTCCAACACCGGGGATCACCCAGCGCTGTTCAACGGCTATTACTATCGAGTGGTCCCGAAGCCGGGCGACTTCGCCGTTCTAGCCTACCCCGCGGAATACCAGAATTCCGGAATCATGACGTTCCTCGTCGGTAAGGATGGAGCCGTCTATCAAAAGGATCTGGGCGAAAAGACGGGGGATGTAGCTTTGGCGATGACGGACGTCAACCCGGCAGACGGCTGGAGTCCCGCCACGGCGCAGACTGGAACGGCGTCGCGCTCTCAATAGAGCTGTGCATTATCTTTTGGGGTGTCACGGTCAAGAGATAACCCTAGGAATCGGCACAAAACGAACCATAGACAGCCAGGCGGCATCAGGCAGACTAGGAGGCATAGGTCTAGGATGAACCGCTTAACGAATTCTCTGTGCCTGACAGGCGGGATGCTGATCGGCTGTCTGGCCATCGTCACTGGACTAACCATCGGTGGAGGTACGACCGCCCACGCGCAAGGGGCGGCCGCGCAGAAACCGAACATCCTGTTTATCATGGGCGATGACATCGGCTGGATGCAGCCGAGCATCTACCATCGCGGCTTGATGGTTGGGGAGACACCTAACATCGACCGGATCGGTAATGAAGGCGCGATCTTCATGGACTATGTCGCCATGCAGAGTTGCACCTCCGGACGCAATGCCTTCTTCACCGGCATGTATCCGCTGCGGACGGGCATGATCCCGCCGCAGCTTCCCGGAAGCCCGACCTACCTGAGGCCAGGTACGCCGGCGCTGGCCGTATTCCTGCGCGATCTCGGCTATACCACCGGCGAGTTCGGCAAGAACCACCTAGGCGACCACACCGCGTCCCTGCCGACGGCGCACGGCTTCCAGGAGTATTGGGGCTACCTCTACCATCTGGACGCAATGCAGGGAGTGAGTTTTCCCGACATCAACAGTTCCCCGACGAAGCAGGTGGTAGCTCCACCGTGCAAGAACACGCCAATCCCCGGCGTCCCCGAAGTCCCGGGAGCCGTGGACCCGAAGACGACAACTTGCCTGACGCCGCCCCGCCCGGTCCTCTGGTGCCACTCGTCTGACGGCACGGAAAAGAACCAGACCTGCAAGGATGAAGGTCCGCTGACTCTCGATCGCTCGAGAACCGTTGACGAGGAGATCTCCGCCAAGGTCGTCGACTTCCTAGACCGCAACGACCCCAAGAAGACCAACAAGCCCTTCTTCGTGTGGTACAACCCGGCGCGCATGCACGTCACCACGATGCTGTCGCCAAAGTACGAAGCCATGCTGGGCACGAAGGGCGGCAAGGACTGGGGCGTCAACGAAGCCGGCATGAAGCAGATGGACGACAACATCGGAGTGGTGCTCGCGAAGCTGGAGCAGATGGGTCAACTGGATAACACCATCGTCGTTTTCACCACCGACAACGGCGCCGAGGCAATCAGTTTTCCGGACGGCGGCGTTACTCCCTTCAAAGGTCAGAAGGGCGAAGCATGGGAGGGCGGTTACCGCGCTCCATGCGTGGTTCGATGGCCGGGGCACATCAAGCCCGGAACCGTGCTCAAGAACAGTTGTTCGCGGCTCTCGATTGGATGCCGACACTCGTGGATATCGCCGGCGGTCCCAAAGGCGAAGGGCTGAAGAAGCAGATCGAGGCGGGCAGTATCCAGGCATCGTCAAAACCACGCTCGACGGCGTGGACCAGCGCGATTATCTCGAAGGCACATCGGACCAGTCGGCGCGTGACTACTTCTTCTACTTCTCGGGCGCGACGCCATCCGCGGTCCGCTACAAGAACTGGAAGATGTACTACACCATGTCGCAGCCCGGGCCAGCCGGGCTGGATCATGCCGCTCATTCCGTTCCACTTCACTTTGGTCCAGAACATCAAGCGCGATCCCTTCGAGCAGGCGGTCGGCATTGACCAGAAGTCGGCGATGAGTATTGGCGGCGCGCTCGCCGCCCCCATGACCGCATTTCAGTACGACTGGAACATGCTGCCTATCGGCCAGCAGTTGTGGCTGAAGCACCTGGAGTCGTACATAACTTACCCGCCACTGCAGGAGGCGGCGTCCTACAACCTGACTCAGGTCATCGAACAGGTTAAGAAAGCCCAGGCGCACCCGAGCGACTAGCGCTTACCGCTGAACGTGGAGGCGAGGAAGGGGAAATGCCTTCCTCGCTTTCCGCGTCATTCGATTACAGCAGTGAAAGACAACCGATTCGACCAATCCATGGGATTGGCTAGGCCAAGAAAATGAAACACCATTCCCGTATCCGAGGCTAGTTACGGTGGCTCAGGAGATCGAATGTTAATATTCCGGCAAGCTTATAAGCGCAAGTGGATGTGGGTCCTGACGGGCGTCCTGGCAGGCGCCGGGCTCGGTGGAGCGTTGACCTATCGGCAACACCGCCTTGCGGTGACGTCGAGTCTGACGCCCGAGGGAGCCTATTGCGATAACGGCATCGCAGCCGCCAAGGGTCACGCCGCCATGGCGCTGGCCGGAAGCGTCCCTTCCATCCGATCGGCCGGTGCAAACCGCCTGGGCTCCGAAAATCAACGACAACAAGCCGCCGGGAGCGGCTCCCGATGGAATGACGTGGGTTCCTGGCGGCGAATTCTGGATGGGAACCGCGGCGGATCAGATGGCGGATGCGCGGCCGTGGCACCGCGTCTACGTCGACGGTTACTGGATCGACACCACGGAAGTTACGAACGAACAGTTCGCCCGGTTCGTGAGAGCCACCGGCTATGTAACGGTCGCGGAGCGCAAGCCACGCGCCGAAGACTATCCGAACGCACGGCCGGAAAATCTGGTGGCGGGCTCGGTTGTCTTCTCACCGCCCGACCATGCGGTGGAACTCGACAATCACTTCCGCTGGTGGAACTACTTGGCTGGCGCGAACTGGCGGCATCCGGAGGGTCCCGACTCCGATATCAAACGCAGGATGAATCATCCGGTGGTGCAGATCGCGTATGAAGATGCACTGGCATATTGTAAGTGGGCCGGCAAACGCCTTCCCACGGAGGCGGAATTCGAATTCGCCTCGCGCGGAGGTCTCGATCGCAAGCGCTACGCGTGGGGCGATGAGTTCATGCCAGGCGGCAAGCACATGGCGAATACCTTCCAGGGACATTTTCCGGACACCAACACAGGAGAGGATGGATATAAGGGAACGGCTCCCGTCGGAACGTTCCCGGCCAATGCCTACGGCCTGTTCGACATGGCGGGGAATGTTTGGGAATGGACTTCGGATTGGTATCGCGCGGACTACTATCAGACGTTGGCTGCCACCGGCGAAATCGCGAGGAATCCGCAAGGGCCGGCCGAGAGTTTCGATCCCGGCGAACCAGGCGTGCCGAAACGAGTGCAGCGGGGCGGTTCGTTTCTCTGCACCGATCAATACTGCGAACGATATATCGCGGGCGGCCGAGGGAAGGGAGAACTCGATACCGGCACGAATCACCTCGGCTTTCGCTGCGTGCGTGCGCCGGTTTAAAGCGCTAAGTGTTGCGGGCGATCGTGGACGAAGAACCTCTCGCTTGGCCAGAGGAAGTATTGCGGAAGCGTCCGGCATACTTCGGCGTCTTTGCGGGTTAAATCCACCGGACAGGCGTACTGCAAATAGTCGTTGAAGCTTTCTTCGGCAAGGCGCTCATCGAGAACGTCCCGCTTCGCGTCTGATGAAGTTGCGTTCGCTTCGGCGGTTCGATACTCCAGAGCAAGCTTCTTGATTTCACCCAAGGCTGAACCCTTGAATCCATACGACACCACGGTGTTCTCGTCACCCGGTTGAACAACTCTGAATTCAACGGACAGTTCGGGATTCTGTCTGTACACCATGGATAGGAACAGCGCTGCGACTTCGAAATCGCCTTGACTCGGAAACATCGCGGAACGGCCTTGGTCCGTGGGGTGGTTATGGAAGAAGATCAGTGGCTTCGCGGCCGCAATCACGGCGTCCAGCTTTTCGGGGTCGTGGCGCACTGTGTTCCGCGTCGAAGAGAGGCTGATGTCGTGCAACTCGCCGTCGTATACGAGGAGATGTTCTTTGCCGTCGCAGTGCGTCTTGAAGTACGCCGCGGCCAGGGCGTCCGCCTGATCGGCTTCGTTTGGCGCCGGCACGAGTCTAACGTTCTTCACTTTCTGCAGAAACTCCTCGTAGGTTTGGGCGTCCCAATGCCGGTAGGTCGCATACGCTTCCAAATACCGCCGGTAGTGTGACTCCCCAATGGCGTCTAAGACACAGCGCTCTTCGGCGACTTCGATATTTGGACCGTTGCGGTGATAGCTAGTGAGATCGTCGTTTATGATGTGGCAGACTTCATGGAGCGATGACGCCTCAAACAGAATCTCCGGCTGCCTTTCCAGAAAGTCTGCGGTCACATTAATGATGAAGGACTGATTGCGCATCTCCTGGTTGCGCACTACGTCGGTAAACACATCGCCGACAGTCTCGGCGTTATACCCCGCTTCCACCGGGTTATTGACTAACCGCAGGCTGATCTTGTAGCTCGCGCCCAAGGTGGTCAACGCCTGATTGATCTTCTCTTGATAGGCTGCGGCTTTCCGATCTAATCCGCGGGCAGTAATGCAGGAAGACGAGATTTCAAATCCAGCGTAACAGGGCGCCAATTGAGCCCGCGAGCAAGCCGCGAATGACAGAAACAAGAAAACAGAAAACGCGAGACGTGAAGAATGCGGGCCTCACAACCGGCCCTCGGAGGGTAGATTGTGTATTTTGTTACACAGCATCCGAAAGGGAATTGTAGCGTAAATGCGCCGGCGCTGCGAGCCTATAGAGCTCGACACGAAAGATTAACCGAATTGCGGCCGGCCTTCCGCTATAATCGAACCCGATATCGTCGATTTGGAGAGCAATCCATGGCAAGAATCGAAAGTTACAAGCCCGGCTCCTTCGTCTGGTCGGAACTGGCCAGCAGCGATCCCGAGGCGGCAAAGAAGTTTTACGGAGATATGTTCGGCTGGACTCATGTCGACATGACGACGCCCGCGGGCGTCTACACCATCTTCCAGCTCGACGGCGACGAGACGGCCGCGCTTTACCCGGCGCCTGCCGGCATGCCGCCAAATTGGGGCGTTTACTTCTCGGCGCCGGAGTTGGACGCAACCAGCGCCAAGGTTCCGGGGTTGGGCGGCCAGATTGTGATGCCGCCGACCGATATTGGCCCTCCTGGGCGCATGGCGATCATTAAGGATCCGCAGGGAGTGCCTTTTACCTTATGGCAGGCAAAGGACAAGATCGGCGCGACGTATGGCGGCGCCCTGGGACAGGTGATGTGGCCGGAACTCTCAACCCCGGATCCGGAAGGCGCCGTGAAATTCTATGGCGGGCTGCTCGGCTGGAAGACCAAGCCTGAAACCGGCCTCGATAGCGCTGAGTATGCCGAATGGGTCAACTACGGCCGTAGCATCGGCGGCATCCTGCCCATGCGCGGCGACATGTGGGCCGGCGTTCCGCCCCACTGGATGATCTATATTACTGTCGCCGATTGCGACGAGCGCGCCGCTCATGCCGTTTCGCTGGGCGGGAAGATCCACGTACCGCCGAGAGATATTCCAAACACAGGACGCTTCTCGATGCTCGCGGATGGCCAAGGCGCGATGTTTTCGATCATTCAGATGACGGGAACTCACCAGCCGGCGTCGGCGTAGCGTAGGGTCATTAGATTCGCGCGCGATTCTCCGTAGTCTGAGCGCCGGCGGTTTTCACCGCCGGCGCTGTTAACCTCACCGGCCTTCTACTGTCCCGCAGTCACGGCCACTACAACCTTCGCCTGCGATTGCGCTCCGCCCGCCGTAATTACCACTGGAACTTCGGCGCTCGCTCCCGTCGCTCCGGTTGCGGTTCCCGCGGGCAGAACAACGTTCAATTGATACAACCCTGGCCCAACTAGTCCTGCGAAGCTTACGGTGGCGGGCTGACCGCCTACGGAGACCGTCGGCGCGACAGCGAGCGGGATCGCGGCAGTGAGTAACTGGCCGGCGGGCGGCAGCGTGGTAGTAGCTCCAAATCCAGTTCCATAGAGCACCATCGTTTCGCCCGCGTTATAAGGCGCGGTCGTCACGCCGGTAATCAGACCGGGCGGCCCCGCGATAGAGCCATTCGCGTGTTCGGCGGCGATATAGCTGTTTCCAGTTGCCGCATCCACGGCGCCAATCGTGAAGAAGGCCGGCGCCGTGGCGGCTACGGTCGCGGAGACGGCCGCGCTGGTAAGCCCATTATTGGTCGTCGTAAACTGCACCGTTCCGGTCGACAGATTCGCCGGCGTCAGAAAATTGATTTGCGTCGGGCTAACATAGCTCACCGGAACGGCTGCGCCATTGACTTGTACGCCAACGCCGTTCAGCGTGGTCGGCATCGTGGCTCCATTGAAATCCGAAGCCGCCCACCCACGCGTCGTGGTGGCCAATTCCCCGCCCTTCGTGATGCTCACCCACGTATTCGGCGCCAACGCCGTGCTGAAGCTCGCGCCGTTCATGAGATTAGAGCTGGAGAAATTGGGCGCCGACTGGATGCTGCCCAGCAATCCATGCTGCTGATTCCCCGTTCCGGCGGTGAAATACAGGGTCTGCGGATCGAAATGACTACCGTTATTGCCGAAGCCGATCCACCACAAACCGGGGATCGAAATCGGATTTCCGTTAAGGTCGTCGAGCGCCCCCACGGGGTTGCCGGTGGTGGCGTTATAGGCGTTGATGGTACCATCGCCAAAATTTCCCACCAGCAGCGCGGTGGCGAAATAGCCGAACGAGCTTGGAGCGATCGTCATGCCCCACGGCGCATTCAGGCTGCCGCCGGAAATCGTGGGCCCGACCAGCTTGCCAGTGAGATCGTATGCCGCCACGTACCCTTTGCCGGCGCCGTTCACCCATCCCGTCTTATCCGAATTCTGCTGCGCATATGCCACCCAAACCTGGCCGGCGAGAATCTGCACGTTGAAGGGCGCATATCCAGCCGGAATGGCCGGATTCGCGAAGGAAGCCGAGACGGGGTTCATGGTCTGGTCGTACACTTCAACCTTGCCGCTGTTGAAATTCGCAACGTACATCTGCGGCGTGCCGCCGGTTGGAGTTGCGGCCGCGCAGCCGTAATAGATCGCATTGTTTTTCGAATTATCCAGCAGGATCAAAGCTGCCTTGGCATTCACCGAGCTGTTCCAGCCGGTGATCGCGCCATCCGCGGAGCAGAAAGCGAACTGCGATTGCTTACCCGCTTGCACCAGAAACGCGGTGGTGACGCTGTTTTGGATCACGCCTGTCACCGGCCCCGGGGTCGTTTTCCCCCCTGCGGCGGGAATCGACACGATGGTCGTCGCGTTCGGCGTCCCAGTTCCGTCGTAGAGAGTGGAGAGGCCGGTGCCGTTGTCGCCAATCCAGAACGGGCTGGTGGCGCTGAAGGCGTTGCCCCAGGGGTTCACCAGGTTGGGGTCGGTATGGTCCGCCACGCCGGCCTGATCCGCAACCAGGTTATGCACCAGGTAATTGTTTGTGGCGGCGGCCGAGAGACACCCCGCCAAAGAACCGAGGAGCGCGCTAGAGCGCAGTAATCTGTAAGCGAGATTTGACGTGGTCATCGATTGCATCCTTTACATGGGCGGAAGGGAAATTGAGGGTATGCCGCCGCATGGTCCGTGGACAACCATACCAAGCGCCGTCGCCCGCTGGTACCCCAAAGTTGTAAAAGGCTTGTAAAAAAGGCATCCCGGCGTTGTGCGTTACGAGACATTTCGTCACGAATCGAGATAATGGTTCGCATGACTTCGCGGCGGCGCGCGGTACTCGGAGCATGGATTGCCCTCGTATCCGCGCCGCTTCTGGCTATCTCTTTCCGCAATGGCTGGACGCGCGTCGAGACCGATTTTCCTAACTATTACACCGCTGCGGTACTTACCCGTCAGGGGCAGGCGCTCGAAAACTTTTATAACTGGACCTGGTTTCAGCGTCAGATGAATTATGCGGGGATTGAGCGTCAGTTGGGTGGATATACGCCCAACACGCCGCTCACCATGCTGCCGGCGATCCCACTCGCAAGCCTCTCTCAGCAGCACGCCAAGCAAGTGTGGTTAGCGGTGGGGCTGATTCTGTTAGGCGCCTCGATAGGGATTCTTTCGCGTCTCTCAGGCCTTGCTTTGGTGGAAGTTGCCTCATTAGCCGCGCTATGTTGGGGCGCCCTGGCTGAGAACTTCCTACTGGGGCAGTATTATCTTTTTCTCCTCTTCTTGCTGACATGCGCGGCCTGGTGTTTGTTGCGTGGAAAGCCCATCGCGGGCGGCGCGCTGATCGGCGTTGTCTTCGCCTTGAAGCTTTACACTGCGCCATTCGCCGTCTATTTCGCCGTGCGGCGCCAGTGGAAGGCGCTGGCGGGAATGCTTGGCGCTTTCGCGGCCATGGCAGCCATCGCGATCGCGATCTTCGGATTCGATGGCATCTGGTATTTCACAACGACTCTATTGCCACGCGAAATCGATGGCTCGGTGAATGATCCTTACCATCCTTTTTGGGGTTCCCTCACCGCCTTTCTGCGCCGGACTTTGGTTCCCGAAGCCGAACTGAACCCTCATCCGTGGATCGTTTTCCCCGGCGCGTTTTTCTTCCTGCGGGACGTATACGCCCTCACCATGCTGGCGCTGGCGTTAATGGCTGCGCCCCGCGACGAACGGCGAGCTTTCGCCTGGTTCGTCATCGTATTATTCGCCCTTTCGCCGAACACGGCTGCGTATCATTTCCTGTTGCTGTTAGTTCCCGCGGTCCTGTTACTTCGCGGCGCTACGACGAAATGGGCTGTGGGATGGATCGCATTGTTTGCCCTGGTGGAACTTCCGCTCTACCAATGGGACGCTCGGTTGTTCCCCAGAGCATGGCTGCTGATCGCGTTGTTCCTTTACACCGGATGGGAGCAACTCCGCGCCCTGCCGCGCCGGCGTGTCGCGTTTGCGCTAGCGCTGATCGCTACCTTCGCGGCGGTAGACGCGTGGCGCCGCATGCGCTCCTGGCGCGTCGAACCGCCGCAAACGGCAGCACATGTTGTAGTGGATCGAAACAATATCTTTGCGTCGGCGCCCGTAATCCGCGAAGGCGCATTGGTATACGAGGCGATCGCACAAGAGCGTTATCTGCTCCGCTCGGCAGGCCGCGATTTCGCATTCGATGGCGAAGCGCTGCATCCCGCTCTCGCCCGCGCCGGTCCGATATATTTCGAACTCGTGGCAGGCGGACATTCGCGCATCTGTTCCTATGACTTCTCGACCGGACGAACTGAAACCATCGTGGGAACCGAGCTCGATCCAACCGAGCCGGCGGTCTCGATGGATGGATCACGCCTGGCATTTGTGTCGCGCGGATCGCTGTTCGTCCGCGAAGGGGGCATTAATTCGCCGCGAGTTCGTCAGAACTCATCCCAACCAGCGTTTTTCCCTGACGGGCGCCGCATCGTGTTTGCCGAAGGTTCGCCCGGACGTCGAACGATCCGCGCTCTATCGCTGGAAGATGACGGCATGCAGACGCTCGTCGCCGGCGGCGATGCGTTCGACCCCGCCGTATCGCCCGATGGCAGATTGTTGGCATTCACCGCCGCCGAAACGGGCGCGCACCAAGTGTGGATTCTCGATTTGATCTCCGGCGCGCGGCGCCGTTTGACCGAGGGCGTCTGCAATAACGAATCACCCGCGTGGGACGCGAATTCACGCGCCGTTGTGTTTACCAGCGATTGCCGCCGAGGACTGGGCTTGCCCGCGCTTTACCGCGTGAAAGTTGGCGAAGAAGGCCGGCGCTAATCCGTGATCTCGATCTTCGGCCCTTCCTGTTTCGAAACCTCTTCGATGCGGGCAACGGCATTTTGCGCCAGATCGAGAAACGGACCGCCTTCGCCTTTGCGCAGCGCAATCGGGTTCCCGGTATCGCCGCCGATGCGGACCTGCGGATCCAGCGGCAACTCAGCCAGGAAGTGGACCTGCATCTCATCCGCCGTACGTCGTCCGCCGCCGTGGGAAAAGACGTCGATGCGATCTTTACAGTGGGGGCAAATCAGATAGCTCATGTTCTCCACGATGCCCAGGATCGGCACCTTCACCTGGTGGAACATGTGGATTGCCTTGCGCGCGTCTTCGAGTGACACATCGGACGGCGTGGTTACTACAATTGCGCCGGTGACCGGCGCAGTTTGGATCAGCGAAAGCTGCACATCGCCGGTGCCCGGCGGCAGATCGATGATCAGGTAGTCGAGCGCGCCCCAATCTACGCCGCGCAGGAACTGCTGGATCACGCTGTGCAACATCGGGCCGCGCCAGACCAGCGGACGGTCGCCGGGGCTGAGAAAGCCCATCGACATCAATCGCACGCCGTAGCGCTCGAGGGGCTGGATGCGCTCACCATGCGCCTCGGGCGGCTGGTTGACACCCATCATCAGGGGCACGTTGGGACCATAGACATCCGCGTCCATCAGTCCTACCCGATGTCCGAGAGAAGCCAACGCCACGGAAAGATTCACGGCCACCGTGGTTTTTCCCACGCCTCCTTTTCCCGATCCGACAGCAATCAGATTCTTTACGCCTGGAATCGGCAATTTGGGCGGCGCTTGGCCGCCTGGGTTAGGACTCATTTACTCCATCGTATCGGAAACGCTGATGGGATGATGCCACTGTCTACAACACGGTCACCATCCCCGCACAATAGCCCGCCCTACGCGGAACAAATCGACGCGCCGCTGCGTATCCACTCCAACGAGGAACGCTATGCGTCTATTTTGCGCCGCTTTGTTGGCGCCCGCCCTGCTCGCGACGAACGCCTGTATCTATATTGATGTTGGCGATTTTGCGCGCTACAGCCGTGATTTCCATTTCAACTTTCCCTTAAACCGCGGCGGTCATGTCTCGGTGGAAGGCTTCAATGGCAACATTGAAATTACGCCGTGGGATCAACCCACCGTCGATATCAGCGGCACGAAGCACGCCCGCAGCGAATCGCAGGTGGATGCCTTGAAGATCGACGTAGATCACACGTCCGACAGCGTATCCATCCATGCCTCCCGGCAGTACGATTCCCACGGCAACTACGGCGTGCGCTTTTCGATTAAGGTTCCGCGCGGCGTGGCGCTCGATCGAATCGTGACTTCGAACGGCTCCATCCACACGCTCGAAGGCGTTGGCCCGGCACGGTTCAAAAGCTCGAATGGCGCTGTCCGGGTCGAGAAGTTCAATGGCACGCTCGATATTCAAACCAGCAACGGGCCGATCGAGCTCGATGAAGTGGAGGGCGCCGTCACCGCCCACAGCTCAAACGGCCACATCCAGGTGGAGGCGCTTCGCGGATCTCTCGACGCCCAGACCAGCAACAGCGGCATCAAAGCCGCGCTGTTGCGCGTGGATCGCGACCTCCGTGCGGAAACGCATAACGGGTCGATCGATCTGGCGCTGCCGGCCGGTCTGACGTCGGATGTCCGCGCGCATACCAACAACAGTAGCGTCACCATTCGGCTCGCCGAACCGGCAAATGTACGTGTCTCGGCACGGACCAGCAATTCCTCGATCAGTTCGGATTTCGATGCTGTGATGCACGGCGATCTGCGTCGCAACGAGTTCGAAGGATCGATCGGCAAGGGCGGCCCGCTGCTCGATCTGTCGAGTTCGAACGGGGCGATTCGGATCGTACGGAATTAGGTGGTGCTGGAGGGTGGCGAGATTCCTGAAGTTCGATACGGAAGCGCCGTCGACTAAACGCCGTTCACGATACTGAAAATCGCAGATTGAATGCGCTGAACGTCTATTAATCCGCCCCATAGAAACTTTTTTCTCGCGGCGCGAGTCCGTCTCTGCTATTCTCTCCCTTCCATGTCTCTCACCGCATTGCCGGGAAACTCACGCGCTCGCATTGCATTGCGCGTATTCCTGCGCCTGACGGCGATGGATGTGTGCTGCGGCCCTCCCTCCCTTCCTGCCCACTAGAGCAACGGCGGCGCAAGCCGCCATTACCGAACCGAGTCACAACAGAAAGAAAGGCAACCATGAGCGTCCCCGATTCGCTTTGGGAGGAGACGGTGCAGCCCGGCGCAAGCTGGTCGCACGTCCTGAAGCGCGGCACGGCGCTGCGCATCACCGATATCGAAGGCGGCGCCAATGTCGGCGCGCTCTTCTACAACTTCGAATGCCCGGTGGAGCGTTACAACATGCCGGACACGCTCAAGGCGCAGCACATCGCGCGGCTCACCGCCGGCTGCGTGCTCTACTCCGACATGGGGCGCATCCTCTGCTCCATCGTCGCCGACACCGTTGGCTGGCACGACCCGCTCGGCGGATGCTCCAACGCCGCGCTCGTGCGCGAGAAGTACGGCGAGGCGTCGCTATCAGGATGCATCGCAACGCGTACCACGTGAACGGCCGCGACAGCTTCCTTGTCGAACTGGGCAAGTGGGGTCTGGGCCCGCGCGACCTGATGGCGAACGTCAATTTCTTCAGCCGCGTCAACGTTGCCGCCGATGGCGGCATGAGCTTCCACGCCGGCAACTCAAGGCCGGGCGACTACGTCGAACTGCGCGCCGAGATGAACGTGCTCGTCATGCTCAACACCTGCCAGCATCCGCTCGATCCGAATCCGGCGTACGCAGCCCAAGCCGGTGCAGCTCTCCATCCGTCCGCGATACGCCGCGCCGGCCCTGACGACCCGTGCCGCCTCTCGCGCCCCGAAAACGCGCGCGGCTTCACCCTCACCGAGCGGTACTTCCTATGAGCGGACACTCGTCTCGCGGAAAGCGCGCTCGATCCGAACCGCGCGCGTTTACCGGCACGTCATTCCCGCGGGCGAACCGTGGATTCACGAGATCCGGCGCGGCCAAGATCTTCCGCATCGTCGATCTCGGCGGCAACCAGGCCGTCGACACGCTCTTCTACAACGCCACGATTACAGCGACCGCTACAGCGCGCAGGACACCATCCGCGCGCAGCGCAACCTCTATCTCACCACCGGCACGCGCCTGATCTCGACGGCGGGCAACGCGCTGCTGACCATCGTCGCCGACACCTGCGGCCGCCACGACACGCTGGGCGGCGCCTGCGCCGACGAGAGCAACATGGTGCGCTACGCCATCGAGAAGCGCTACATGCACGCCTGCCGCAACAGCTTTCTGAAAGCGATCACCGAGTGGGACCACGGCATGACGAAGCGCGACATCACCGGCAACATCAACTTCTTCATGAACGTGCCGGTGACGCCGGAGGGCAGGCTGACGTTCGAGGACGGCATCTCCGAGCCCGGCAAGTACGTCGAGATGCGCGCCGAAATGGACGTGCTCGCGCTGATCAGCAACTGCCCGCAGCTGAACAATCCCTGCAACGCGTACAACCCGACGCCGGTCGAGGTCATCGATCTGGGATGCACCCTGTGACGGATGCCTCGTGATGTTCCGCAAGGTCCTCATCGCCAACCGCGGCGCGATCGCCTGCCGCATCATCCGCACGCTGCGCCGCATGGGCGTCGCGCTCGGTCGCCGTCTACTCCGAGGCCGACCGCCACTCGCTGCACGTGCGGCAGGCGGACGAAGCGGTCGCCATCGGGCCGCCGCCGCCCGCGCAGAGCTATCTCTCGATTCCCGCGATCGCTCGAAGCGGCGCGCAGCACGGGCGCGGAGGCGATCCATCCCGGCTACGGATTCCTGAGCGAGAACGCCGGCTTTCGCCGAGGCCTGCGAGCCGCGGGCATCGTGTTCATCGGACCCACGCCGGCGCAGATGCGCGCATTTCGGCCTGAAGCACACGGCGCGCGCGATCGCGCGCGAGCAACGGCGTGCCGCTGCTGCCCGGCACCGGGCTGCTTGCCGAGCGTCGACGAAGCGCTCGACGGCGGCGGCATCGCATCGGCTATCCCGTGATGCTCAAGAGCACGGCGGGCGGCGGCGGCATCGGCATGCGGCTGTGCCGGATCGGCGGCCGAACTGCGCCGAGGCCTTCGACGCCGTCGCGCGTCTGAGCCAGGCCAACTTCGGCATCGGCCGGGCTCTATCTGGAGAAGTTCGTCGCGCACGCGCGCCACATCGAGGTGCAGATCTTCGGCGATGGCGCGGGCGGCGTGATCGCGCTCGGCGAGCGCGATTGTTCCGCGCAGCGCCGCAATCAGAAGGTGATCGAGGAGACGCCGGCGCCTGGCATTGCCGGCGAACTGCGCGCCGCGCTGTTCGACGCCGCGGTGCGCTTGGGCAAGGCGGTGCGCTATCGATCCGCCGGCACGGTCGAGTTCGTCTACGACGCGACACGCGGCGAGTTCTACTTCCTCGAAGTGAACACGCGCCTGCAGGTGGAGCACGGCGTCACCGAGGAAGTGACCGGCGTCGATCTGGTGGAGTGGATGGTGCGCCAGGCGGCCGGGCGAGCTGCCTGCCGCTCGACGCCCTGCAGATTCGCGCCGCGCAGGCTGCTCGATCCAGGTGCGCCTCTACGCCGAAGACCCGGCGCAAGGACTTTCAACCCAGCGCCGGGCGGCTCACCGCACGTCGCGCTGGCCGACCGGCGCGCGCGTCGAAACCTGGGTCGAAGCGGGCACGGAGGTCACGCCGTTCTACGACCCGATGCTGGCCAAGATCATCGTGCACGGCGCGATCGCGCGACGAAGCGCTTGGCTCGATTGCGCCGCGCTCGACGCAACCCGCATCGCCGGCATCGAAACCAACCTCGAGTACCTGCGGCAGGTCGCCGCTGACGCCGCATTCGCCGCGGGCGGCATCACCACGTCGTTTCTGCGCGCCTTCGATTATCAGCCGCGACGCCATCGAAGTGATCGAGCCCGGCACGCAGACCACCGTGCAGGATTATCCCGGCCGCCTCGGCTACTGGCATGTCGGCGTGCCGCCTTCGGGTCCGATGGACGCGCTCGCGTTCCGCTCGCCAATCGTCTGGTCGGCAATCCGGAGAGTGCTGCCGGCGCTCGAGATCACCGTCATCGGCCCGACGCTGCGCTTCGCGCTGCGACAGCCATGATCGCGCTCACCGGCGCGGATTTCAACGCGCAGCTCGATGGCGCTCCGATCCCGCGCTGGCAGCCGGTCGCCGGTCGCCGGCAGGATCGACTGCTCGAGATCGGCAGCCGCGCACGGCCCCGGCGCGCGCGCCTACCTCGCGATCGCGGGCGGCTTCGAGTCCCGGAGTATCTCGGCAGCGCGAGCACCTTCATCCTCGGCGGATTCGGCGGCCACGCCGGACGCGTCCTGCGCGCCGGCGACGTGTCTGCACGATCTGCCGGCCTGCGCAGGGGCGCGTGCACAAGCCGGGATGCTCGCGCCACCGGAACTACTCCCACGACTGGGAGATCGGCGTGCTCTACGGCCCGCACGGCGCGCCCGATTTCTTCACGCCAGCGGACATCGACGACGTTCTTCCTGCCACGGCTGGAAGGTGCACTACAATTCCGACCGCACCGGCGTGCGCCTGATCGGCCCGAAGCCCGCAGTGGGCGCGCAAGGACGGCGGCGAAGCCGGCCTGCACCCCTCCAACATCCACGACAACGCCTACGCCGTCGGCACCATCGATTTCACCGGCGACATGCCCGTGATCCTCGGCCCCGACGGCCCGAGCCTCGGCGGCTTCGTCTGTCCCGCTACCATCGTCGCACGCCGAGCTGTGGAAGATCGGCCAACTGCGGCCCGGCGACCATGTCCGCTTTCGCGCCGTCTCACTCGCGCAGGCCGCGCGCATGGAGGCGCGACTCGATTCCGCCATCGCCACGCTCTCCGGCGACTTCCCAAGTTGCCCGATGTACGATCTCCGCGAGCCAGCTATTCTGCGCCGCACTCCGTGGCTGACGTGCCGCGCCGATGGCGACCGCTATCTGCTCGTCGAGTACGGCCCCAACGTGCTCGATCTCAACCTGCGCTTCCGCGTTCACGCGCTCGAAGTCGCAGCTGCGCGCAGCCGGATCTGCCCGGCATCCTCGACATCACGCCCGGCGTCCGCTCGCTGCAGATCCACTACGACACCGCCATCCTCGCCGCGAAGCGCTGCTCGAAGCGCTCGACGCATTGCGAAGCGCCGCATTCCCGACCTCGACGACATCGACGTCGCCCTCGCGCATCGTGCATCTGCCGCTTTCCTGGGACGACCCGGCCACGCAGCTGGCCATCCGCAAGTACATGCAGTCGGTGCGGCCGGACGCGCCCTGGTGCCCGAGCAACATCGAATTCATCCGCCGCATCAACGGGCTCGATTCGATCGACGACGTGCGCCGCATCGTCTTCGACGCCAGCTATCTGGTGCTCGGCCTGGGCGACGTCTACCTCGGCGCGCCGGTCGCCACGCCGGTCGACCCGCGCCATCGCCTGGTCACCACCAAGTACAATCCGGCGCGCACCTGGACGCCGGAAAACGCCGTCGGCATCGGCGGCGCCTACCTGTGCGTCTACGGCATGGAAGGTCCCGGCGGCTATCAGTTCGTCGGCCGCACGGTGCAGATGTGGAACACGTGGCGCTCGACGCGCGAATTCGACCCGGCACGCCGTGGCTGCTGCGCTTCTTCGATCAGATCCGATTCTATCCGGTCAGCGCGGCGGAACTGCTCGAGATCCGCGAGGCTTTCCCGCACGGCGGCTATCCGCTGCGCATCGAAGCACAGGACTTCCGCCTGCGCGACTATCACGCCTTCCTCGATTCCATCGAAGCCGAGGCCGCCGGCATTCAAGCGCCGCCAGCAGGCCGCATTCGAAGCCGAGCGCGAACGCTGGGCGCCGCCGGCAGCAGACCAGTTCGTCGCAGCCGCAATCGAGCGCCGGACGAGCCGCCGCCGGCTGGACGCAGTGCCCGAAGGCTGCCGCCCGGTCTGTTCGCCCGTCACGGCCAGCGTCTGGAATATCGCCGTGGAGAGCCGGCCAGCGCGTCGCAGGCCGGACAGAAGCTGATCGTGCTGGAAGCCATGAAGATGGAGATCGCCGTGGCCGCGCCCAGCGCCGGCACCGTCGAGAGGCTGAACTGCGCTCCCGGCGCCCTGGTCACGGCGGGCCAGCATCTGGTCACCCTGCGGCAGGAGGTAGCGGCGTCAAGTCGACGTCCTTGCGCAGTGACAACGGCGCATCTGCCCGCGACGTCATCGCGAGTCTACGACCGCATCGAGAGCGCGCCGCTGAGCCGGTATGGATTTCGCTGGTCCCGCGCGAGAACGCTCTCGCGCGCGCGCGCGAGCTCGAAGCGCGATCCGCTCGCCGCCGCTCTACCGCTCTACGGCGTGCCGTTCGCGATCAAGGACAATATCGATCTCGCCGGCATTGCCCACCACCGCGGGCTGTCCCGCGTACGCCTATTCGCCCGCACGCAGCGCGACCGGTGGTGCAGCGCCTGATCGACGCCGGCGCGATCCCGATCGGCAAGACCAACTGGATCAGTTCGCCACCGGACTGGTGGGCACGCGCTCGCCGTATGGCGCGTGCTCCAGCGTGTTCGATGCGCGCTACATTTCGGGCGGGTCGAGCTCGGGTTCGGCGGTGGCGGTGGCCGCCGGACTGGTGAGCTTTTCGCTCGGCACCGATACCGCGGGTTCCGGCCGCGTTCCCGCCGCGTTCAACGGATCTGGTCGGGCTCAAGCCGACGCGCGGCCTGCTGAGCACGCGGGGCGTGGTTCCGGCCTGCCGCACGCTCGATTGCGTTTCGATCTTCGCGCGCACTTGCGACGACGCGCACGACGGTGTTGAGGTCGGCGCGCGGGTTCGATCCGCTGCGATCCCTATTCGCGTGTCCCCGGCGCCGGCGATGAGGCGGCGCCCTGGCTCGCCGGGCGTTTCGCTTCGGCGTACCGCCCGCGGCTCAACTGGAATTCTTCGGCGATGACGAAGCGGCCGCAGCTCTATGCGAGGCGCGATCGACCGAACTGGAAGCGATCGGCGGCGAGAAGAGTCGAGATCGATTTCTCGCATCTTCCGCGCCGCCGCCGATCTGCTCTACTCCGGACCGTGGGTGGCCGAGCGGCTACGCCGCCATCCGCCCTTTTCTCGAAGCCCACGCCGACGAAATGAACCCGGTGGTGCGCGGCATCATCGCAGGGCGCGCGGCGCTACTCCGCGGTCGACGCTTTCCACGCCGAGTACCGCCTGCGCGAATCTGCGCCGCGCCGCGGAAGCTGAGTGGGCGCGCATGGATGTGCTGGTGCTGCCCACCACCGGCACCATCTACACCCACGAAGCGATCGCCGCCGATCCGGTGAAGCTCAACACGAACCTGGGCTACTACACCAATTTCGTCAACTTGCTGGATCTGGCCGCCGTGGCGTTCCCGCCGGCTTCCGCCCGAACGGCCTGCCGTTCGGGATCTCGCTGATCGGCCCGGCCTTCACCGACGAAGCGCTGCTGGCGCTTGGCCGATCGTTTCCATCGTGCACAGCCGCGAGACCGCTGTACTGGCGGCGCATGCCGCCGGGCTGCATCCGGTCGCCGTGGTGGGCGCGCATCTCACCGGCCAGCCGCTGAACTGGACAGCTCACTGCGCATCGGCGCGCGGCTCGTCAAGCACTTGCCGCACCGCGCCGGACTATCGACTTTATGCGCTCGGCGGCACCATGCCGCCCAAACCGGGCCTGGTGCGCGAGCCAGCGGTTTCAGCGGTCCCGGCATCGAAGTCGAAGTCTGGGCCATTCCCGAACGACCAGTTCGGCGGCTTCGTCGCCGGGGTCCCGCCGCCGCTCGGCATCGGCAACGCCGCGCTGGAGACGGGCGAAGTGGTGAAGTGCTTCATCTGCGAGCCGTACGCGGTTGCCGACGCCGCGGAAATCACGCAGTTCGGCGGATGGCGAGGCTACCTTGTCACAGGCGCTGCATCAAAAAGATAGATCGGCGCCATAAACGAAATTCACAGCGGCATCGCGATCCGCCATGATAGACTACTCTCGAATACCACAGCGGCCCCGTCGCCACAGAGTTTCAGACATACTGGTGGACGACGATGCTCTCGCAAGCTCTGCCTATTCTTCTTATCTGCTCGCCAGCTTCTCGGCCGTCGCGCAAAAGCCTGCCTTCACCGTGGGCTGGTCGGTTTACGCCGGCTGGACTCCTTACTACTACATGAACAAGTCCGGCATCCTGCGGAAGTGGGCGGACAAGTACGGCATCACCATCAAGGTTCAGCGCTTCGACTACGCGCCGTCGCTGGACGCCTTCGTCGCGAAGAATATCGACGCCTGCGCCATGACCAACATGGAGGCGCTCGACATGCCGGCGGCGTCCGGCGTGCCGACCACGGTCATCCTGATCGGCGACTACTCCAACGGCAACGACGCGCTGCTGGTGCGCAACGGCCTGCAGATGAAGGATCTCGCCGGCAAGAAGATGCTGCTGGTGGAGAAGACGGTTTCGGAATATCTGTTCGACCGCGCCATGACCATCAACGGCCTGCGCGATCAGATCAAGCGGGTGCGGCTGATCAACACCTCGGATTCCGATATCGCCACCGCATTCATCGGCGACACCAGCGCCTCGGCCGTGGTCACGTGGAAGCCGATGGTGTCGCAGATCGCTCAAGCAGAAGGGCGTCACGTCGCTGTTCAATTCGTCGCAGATTCCCGGCGAGATTCTGGATCTCACGGTGGTGCGCACCGACGTGCTGAACCGCCCGGACGGCTCCGGGCAGAAGTTCGCCAAGGCGCTGGCCGGCGCGTGGTACGAAATGCTGGCGCAGATGTCGCAAGGGCCCGGCAGCGACAAGGTGCTGGCCGCGATCGCCGAAGGTTCGCAGGACACGCTGGCATCCTACAAGGAGCAGCTCAGCACCACAAAGATGTTCTACACGCCGCAAGTCGGCCGCGGATTTCGGCGCGTCGCCGGAGCTCAAACAGAAGATGGCGCTGGTGCGGCAGTTCTGTTTCGATCACGGCCTGCTGGGCGCGAACACGAAGTCGGTGGACGATGTCGCCATCCGTTATCCCGACGGCTCGCGTGCAAGGCAAGGCCGATCGCGTGCGCCTGGTCTTCGACGTCGAACTACATGCAGATGGCCGCCGCAGGGAAAGCTGTAGGGTACGCATGACAGCCGGCTTCCGTTCATTCACGCCAAACCGCAGCCGCTTCCGGCCGCTGACGCTTTCCTGGTTCTCTGTTCGTTGCGGCATCGGCGGCTATTTCTATACGTCGCCGACGCGCGCCATCGCGAGAATCCCGAAGACCGCGTGATGCCGACGATCGCGCAGATGGCGCACGGGCATGTACGACGCGGCGCTGAAGCCGGCCGAAGAGGACGAAGCCGCAGCCGCAGCGAGCGGCTTCGCTGGCACGATTCCGCAACAGCATGCTGTGGAAAGACACCAGAGCCACCGGCGCGGCGCTTCTTCTACAGCCTGGCGCTGCTGATTCCGGCGGTGATACTGGGCCTGCACATGGGACTGTTCCCCTACGTCGGCGCGTTCTTCCTGCGCTTCGTTCTGTTCTTCGACAAGATCGTCGCGCTCTCCCTGCTGCCGATTCTGTTCATCGCGTTCGGCATCGACGAACTGTCGAAGATCATGCTGATCGTGATCGGCGTGACGCCCACCATCATTCTCGACACGTTCAATCTGACGCGCGGCGTGCCCGGCGAGCAGATGGTGAAAGCCTTCACGCTGGGCGCGGGCGATTTCGACGTGGCCTACCGCGTGGTGCTGAAGCAGATCTTGCCGCGCGTGCTGAACAGCATCCGGCTGAACCTGAAGGCCGTGATGCTGTTCCTGTTCGCGGGCGAGATGATCGCCTCCACCGACGGCCTGGCTTACCGCATCGCGCTGCTGCGCCGCCACATGGGGATGGACATGATCATTCCTTACGTGCTGTGGGTGGCGCTGCTGCTGTTTCTGGTGGATCTCGCGATGCGCCTGCTCAACCGCAAACTGCATCCCTGGTTCCAGGAGGCGTAACGCGATGCCGCTGATTCGACATCGCAGACGTTTCGGTGGCGTACGGATCGCCGCCGCGCACCAGTGCTCGACGGCGATCGATCTTGAAATCGAAGAGGGCGAATTCGTCTGCGTGCTGGGCCAGACGGGCTGCGGCAAATCGACACTGCTGCGCCTGGTGCTGGGCGCGGAGCAGCCGCAGCGCGGGCGCATGCTGATCGATGGACGCGAGCATCACTCAGCCCGACCGCATCGCGCGGCTACGTGCCGCAGAAGTATTCGCTGTTCCCGGACAAGACCGTGCTGGACAACATCACTTTCGGGCCGGAGGTCGAGCGAGTTCAGCCTCGTTCGAGCCGCTTGACGCCGCGCATTCTTCCGGCGCCGGCGCGAATTTCGCGACGCAGGCGTTCGACTACTTGCGACGGATCGGGCTGCGCGAATCGGACGCCTGCAAGTATCCGCGACCAGCTCTCGGGCGGCATGCAGCAGCGCGTCGCGATCGCGCAGGCGCTGATGACGAAGCCGCGAATCCTGCTGATGGACGAAGCCTTCAGCGCGCTCGATCCCGGAACGCGCAGCGACATGCAGCGGCTGATCCGCGAGCTGTGGCGCGAAACCGGCACCACCATCCTCTTCGTGACGCACAACACGCACGAGGCGCTGCGCTTGGGACCCGCGTGATCGTGCTGGCGAAGGAACGGAGACGGCGGATCGCGCATTGCGCTCGATTTGCCCCTGCCGGAGGGCCGCCACGAAGAAGACATTCCGCGATTGGTGCGGCGGCTGGAGAACGTCTCGGCATCGGAGCCGCTTATTTCTTCTGAGCCGCTGGACGAGGCTCGCGCGGGAATATGGTGAAGTCGCGCAACGCCAGTTTCACGGGGTGATCCTTCATCTTCTCCAATCCGTCGAGTAGCTCGACAAGATGGGCGCGTCCGAGTTCCAGGCAGTGCTCGCGCGGCTGATAAGTCGTGCCGATGGGGTAATCGACGAAAGGCGTCGAGGACTGTTCGATATGGTTGCCGAGAATGTGCGCCACCGGCCTCGACTCCGTGAACTCCACCAGGCGCTTCGTGCTGGCCAGGTACGCCGGGAAATCGGAGATGTAGAGCCGGCCTGGATAGAGGTTGTCGCCGGTGAGCAACATGCCGGTCTTGCGGTCGTAGTAGGCCACAGCCGCGGCTTGGTGGCCCGGAATCGGAATCACATCGACGATGCGATCGCCGAGATCTATTGAGCCATTGGCCTCCGGCCAGTCAGCGATACCGAACGCCTTGCTGACCGCTTCCGGCTGGGCGGGAATGAACCTCGTGTCCGGACGTCCTATGAAGCCCTTGTCGCCCGCCACGTGGTCGCCATGCCCGTGAGAGTGAGTCACTACCAGCGCGATGGATGGCCTCTTCTCGCGCTTGAGCCACTTCGCGATTAGCTTGCCGGTGACCACGCCGGCGTCGCTTTCGCCCGCGCCGGTATCGACCAGGAGCGCTTTGTCGCGTCCGAAGATCAGGAAGAGGAACGGCTTCTCGTAATTGGTGCAACCCGATTCGCGCAGAATGTAAAAGCTCGGATTGTATTCATGTACCTGCCAATCGGGGACTTCGAGACAGTTGGGACCGCCAGTGATCCATGCCGCGGGAAGCGTCCCAGTCTCAATGGGAGGTGGAGGGGGCGAGGTCTGGCCCCACGCCGCGATGAGAATTGTCAATGGGCAGAAGAACCGGCGTAACGGGATCATTGTCTTCCGCCCATTATCGCTAGAAGTCGAGCCGGCCTGCGAACTGCATCACCCGCGCCGTGGTGGGGGTTGCTACTTCGCCGAACGCCGTGGGGGTCGCCAGGCTCAAGCTCGGCGTGCCGAAGTTGACCCGGTTCGTAGAGTTGAATGCCTCGGCACGAATCGAGAACCTCATGCCTTCCTTCGGAAGCTTGAAGTACTTAAATAGCGCGGCGTCGTCGTTCATCGTGCTCAGCCCGCGCAGAATGCCGCGCGTGCCGACTGTTCCCGGGTAGCCTCCCACAAACGAGTTAACCGCGTTCGTGTTGGTGAAGATGCTCGGTTGGCCGGTCTGATCGAAAGTAAGTCCGCTGGCCGGCAAGGTAGACCCAGGTCGCAGAATTCCGAAGGCCGAGTAGAGATAGTTCACATTGTAGACACCCGAATCCGTTACGCTCACGGGATTGCCGGAATGGTACGAGAACAACGTGGAAGCCGTCCACCCGCCGATCACATAGTCGAGCCACTTCGGAATCCCGCTAAGCAAGGCCTTCCCTTTGCCGATGGGGATTTCTACCACGGCGTCCGCGGTGATTGCGTGGCGCGCGTCGTAGTCGGATGGTCCGCGATAGGCATTCGGATTGAACGCATCCTGCAACGCCGCGCCGCCGCTGGTTTCCGAGGCCGATCCGTTGTCGATCGCATGGCTAAACGTATAGTTAACGTCGAAACCCCAGCCCCTACTCACAGCACGCCGCAACACAATCGTGCCGGCATGATAGGCGGCCTTGCCCGCGTTGACGTACGCAAGGACGCCCGAATCCTGAAGCGGATAGAACGTATTGCATCCGTAGAGCGAGATGCAGCCGCCGTTGGGCTGGCGGATACGATCCATGTCGTTGAGGGCGTCCAAATCGCTATCGGAGTAATTACCCACTAAGTCGTAATAGTAATTGGCGCTGGCGCCGCCGTTGATATAGAGGTTCTTGGCGCCAGGGAACATGTTTTCAAAAAACGGCTGTCCGGGCACCAGACCGGGGTTCGCCTTCACCTGAGCAGCGGTGAGGCCCGAATCGTAAAGCTGCGCGAACACGGTGCTGGCCTGGGACCAGGTCTGACCGGACTTCGGATCTTTGAACTGGGTGAGCGGCTGTCCGTAATCCTGCTGCACGATCGCCTTGTGACTCAGACGTCCCGCGTAACCGAGTTCCAAACTCAACTTGTGCGGCAGCGGACGCGAGTAGTTTGCACTCAGCGTATATTCATATGGCGCTTTGAGGTCGCCGGCAACCGCGTTGAAGTCGGTGAAACCGCCTTGTATGACCGGTGGCGTATAAGGAAATTGGCCGCCCTGAACAATAGGAAGTGCCGGATATCCGTTGCCGGCGTAGCGGAAGCCGGTGGTGAAATTCGTATTGACTGGCTGGGCAACCGTGCTGGCTAAGCCCGGCGAACCGCCCGAGCCGAAGGCCAGCGCCATGGCTGTGCCATAGTTATCGTAGACTACGCCCGCGCCGCCACGAATCACGCTTCCCTTACCGACGATTTTCTGAAGCGCCGAGCCATCGTCGAAGTTCGGCGAATAGGCGACTCCCAACCGAGGAGCGAAGTTATTCTTGTCGAGAGGGTAATAGCCGGGTCCGTTGTGGAGAGGGCCGGCCAAAGCGTAAGTGATCATCGAATCCGGCACCGACGATCCGGAGACTCCGGCATTCATGGCGCCGACGCGCTGGGCGAAGTAATTGCTAAGCGGAACGGTCGGCTCCACTTGCTGGCCGTTCTTCTCATACGGCACTCCATAGAGCGAGTAGCGAACGCCATAGGTGATGGTGACGTTCCGCTTCCACTTGAAGCTATCCTGCGCATAACCCTCCATAGCCTTATCCGAGTAGACCGTGGTGACGGGCGAGGCGAAGGGAATGATGGTCCCGTTCACCAGATAGTGATATGTTGCGCTTTCGTTATTGAGCAATGCGAACATCGCTCCGAATGCGTTGGTGACGTTGGTAGTCGAGGAGAGAACGGCGCCTGCGTAACCGGGGATGCCCTGGATGTAGGTCTGCACATCAGCGTCGATATCGGCGCCAAGGCCGAGCAGCGTGTTGCGGTTGAAAGAGTACGATGGCAGGTTTCCGAACGAGAGGCCGTCGTTCTCCATGAATCGCATGTTCACACCAAATTGCAAGGTGTGTTTGCCGCTGTTCCACGTGAGGTCGTCGGCGACGTTGCTGGTGGGCGAGACGCGCTGCGAGGCACGGGGAGTGGCCGTGAGATTGGTGAATCCAATGCTTGGAAGAACGGTGGAATTGCCAGTGGAAGCGTTGCCGATCCGCGTGTAGCCGTAGGTAAGGGTGTTCACCAAGGTGGGAGAGATCACGGCCGTGTAGCGCACAGCCATGCCGCGCGAGTTGTCGAGCGACCGCGAGGCGGCGGGCTGGCCCGGATACGGCGCGAGGGTGGAGTCCTGGCCGGCGCCGTTCAACGTGCCGCGTAACATCAGCGAGTGGCGGCCGGCGGAATCGATGTTGTAATCCATGCGGGCCACTTGAACGTGGTTATCCAGGTGCGAAGGCGTGTTGAAGACGAGCTGGCTGAAGTTTAGACCTTTGTCCAAACCGCCTGACGGGTTATTGCCCGCCGGCAACTGCTTCATCAAATTGAGAGTGTACTGACTCTCCCCGATATGCAGGGGATCGATGTTAGCGACGTCCTGCGGGGTCAACATCACAGTGCGGCCATCTTTCAACGCTACGGCGACGTTGCCCTGCGCGAAATTGGCCGTAGGCACGTTCGACTTCTGCGACGACGCGCTGCGGTCCGTGCGGGCTTCGTAGTTGTAAAAGAAGAAGAGCTTGTTCTTGACGATGCGGCCGCCCAAAGAAGCGCCGTATTGATTGCGCACAAGGGCCGCTCTCGGCACTCCCGCGCGGTTGTTGGTCCAGGTGTTGGCGGAGGTGAAGGTGTTGCGATTGTATTCGTAGGCCGAGCCATGGAATTGGTTCGATCCGCCTTTGGTTACGATCGCAACCTGACCACCGGACGAGCGTCCGAGATCGGCGCCCTGCCCGGCGATGGTGGTGCGGAACTCCTGAACAGAATCGAGTGGAATTGGAATCACTGAATTGAAACCGTTGGCGCCGAAGTTATCGTTGACGTCCACGCCATCGAGCACGACATTGTTCTGATCGGGACGCGAGCCGATCACGTTCCCCCCCGAAGTCACTCCAGGCTCGACACTCAGGAGGGAGACTACGTTTCGCGTTTGCAGCGGAATATCCTTGATCTGCGCTTCCGTAAAGGGATTTCCGACGGAGGCGTTTTCCGTATTCACGACAGTTGCGCTGGACATGACATTCACGGTTTCATTGACTTGGCCGACTTCCAACTTCATGTTGAGAGTGGAGGGCGTTTCGACCTGCAGCACGACTTCCGATTTGGAGACGCGGAAGCCTGGTTTCTCGAACGAGACCACGTAGGCGCCGGGCGGCATTTGCAGCATGGCGTATTCGCCGAGCGGGCTGGTCAAGGTTTTGCGTTCCGCCGAAGTGTCGAGGTTCTTCGCGGTAACGATGGCTTCGGGTACTGCCGCGCCCAGGCTGTCCGTTACCAAGCCTTGCACCGAAGTGGTCTGAGCCGCCAGTGGCAGGGCCGTCAGTAGAGCCGCGATCGCGTATCGAGTCATAGGAAGTCTCCTTAAGTAGGTGGAACGAGATTCCAGGGGCTAGTTGCCTCGACGAAGAGACGAGCGGCTAAACGGGTAGCGGGTCTAATTTGTAGCTAGCGATCACCCCCAAGAAATGAGCTTTGGATAAGTCTAGTGGTAGATTAACTCCGGGTCAAATCAATTTATGCTATTTGCGCGATTGGTTCTGGTGATTGGCGTGTCGTACTAAGCAATCAGGTCGTGCAGGACGTTACCGGCGACGTCGGTCAGGCGGAAATCGCGGCCGCTGTAGCGGTAAGTCAGCTTTGTGTGGTCGATGCCGAACAGATACAGGATGGTCGCGTGGATGTCGTGGACGTGGACGGGCTTGTCGATCGCTTTGAAGCCGAAATCGTCGGTGGCGCCGTAGATCGTGCCGCCTTTCACCGCGCCGCCGGCCAGCCACATGGTGAATCCGAACGGATTGTGGTCGCGGCCGCGCTTTACGTTGCCGCCCGCGCCGCCGACTTCGCGCACCGGCGTGCGGCCGAATTCGGAGCCGCAGACCACCAGCGTGTCCTTCCAGAGTCCGCGCGCTTTGAGATCTTTGATCACCGCGGCGAAGGCCTGGTCGGAATTCTTGGCGTTGGTCTTGTGGGCGAAGATATCGCCGTGGGCATCCCACGGGTCGCCCTTGCGAGTAATAGACCTGCGTCATGCGGACGCCCTTTTCGGCGAGGCGCGACCGCCGTGAGGCAGCCGCGCGCCACGGGGCCCGGACCGTACAGATCGAGCGTGGCCTGCGATTCCTTGCGGACGTCGAACACTTCGGGCGCTTCGGTCTGCATGCGGTAGGCGATTTCCATCGACTTGATGACCGCTTCCACCTGCTGATCGGTGCCGGTCGGCCGCTTCGCGCATACCTTCGAGTTTCTGCAGCAGATCGAGTTCGCGCCGCTGTTCGGCCAGCGAGAACTTCGGATTGTTCACGTAGCTGACCAGCTTCTTCGGATCGAAGTTTTTCTCGACGACGACTTTCTTGGGCTTCTCTTTGCCGCCTTTGTCTTTCGGATCCGCTTCGTTCTTCCGGGCATTCGGCCTCGGTCGTCGGGTCGGCATCCGGATTGTCGCCGCCGCGCGTCTGCACACGGTTCGAGATGTAAGTGCCTTGGTTGATGGCGGGCAGGAATCCGTTACTCCAGAGCGGCGGTCCAACGGTGGTGGGGACGTCGGGACAGAGGACCACATAGCCAGGGAGATTCTGGTTCTCCGTACCGAGGCCGTAAGTGAGCCAGGCGCCCATGGACGGACGGCCCGCCTGGTTGGCGCCGGTGTTCACCATCAGACAGGAGGGCTCATGGTTCGGGATATCGGTGTAGACGGAGCGGACCCAGCAGATATCGTCGGCTACTTCGCCGAGATGGGGCCATAGTTCGCTGACGTCCATGCCGCATGTCCGTATTTCTTGAACTTGAAGGGCGATTTCATCAGCTCGCCGGTGCGGCGCTCGGTCTTGATGGTGCCGCCGGGCAAGGGCTGGCCATCGTACTTTATCGAGCACGGGCTTGGGATCGAAGCTATCGACGTGGGAGAGCCGCCATTCATGAAGAGGAAGATGACGCGCTTGATGCGCTGCGGATAATCGAGCTTGGCGGCGCCGACGATTCGCCGTCGGGGCCAGCGAGCGGCGCCGGCGTGCGCCAGGGATTTGCCGAGCATACCGGCGAAGGCCATCATGCCGAAGCCATTGCCTACGCGGCGGAGAGCCTCCCGACGAGTGGTCGGATTGGAAGTTTGTGATCTGACATTGGTCTCTCTTACCTGTTAGGTTACTTAGTGGCGCAGGCCTCGCGCAGGCCGGGAGGCCTCACGTAAATCGTACTAATAAACAAAAACTCGCTTGAACTGAGTAATACCTTGGCATAGCGGCCCCAGGCGGTTGGCTCATACTTTACCTCTGGGCGCGCCGCCGCGGCCGCGACCGCCACGCGCCACCCCATGCCGCCCATCATTCCCATTCCCATGGCGGGCGGCTCCGCTCCGCCCGCGGCTGCGTCATCTGCACCCGCTTCAGCATCCGGTTTCGCGGCCGCTTCGGTGGGCGGCATCGCGGCTGCGCCGCCACGGCCTCCACGACCGCCACGGCCAGCACCGCCTTCGGGCGGCTTGTTCTTGTTCTCTTCGTACTCGCGCAAGGGCTCCGCGTGGAGATACTCCAAGCCCAGCTTGATTTCTTCTTCGCTCGGATCGCGGCCGTAGGCAAGCAGGTAAACCTTACGGATTCGCGAGCGGTTATCCGGCTCCGCGGCCACTCGCTTCGCAAGTTCCTCCGCTTCGGCTTGCATGAAATCGCTGTTCATCAGGAACAGCCGCTGCAGCGGAACGGTGGTGGTGAAGCGCTTTTCGGCGCTGATGCTGGGCGTCGGGAAATCGAAGAGCTGCAGATATTCGTCAAGCTTGTAGCGGCTTACTTTTCCATATACAGTGCGGCGGGTGTAACCCGGAGTAAGATCCTCGCTCGGTCCTCCGAGCTGGTTATCGAGATTGCCCGCGACCATCAGCACGGAATCGCGCAACTGCTCGGCGTCCAAGCGTTTGCGGCCGAAACGCCAATAGAAGCGGTTGCCGGAATCCTTGGCGTAATCGGCCTCGTCGTTGTCCGAGCCGAGCTGATAGACGGAACTCAACATGATTTCCCGATGCAGCTTCTTGATGGACATGCCGTTCCTGGCAAATTCGGATGCGAGATATTCGAGTAACTCGGGATTAGTGGGGCGCTCGCCGGTCTGGCCGAAGTTACTCGGGGTATCGACGATGCCGGTTCCGAAATGGCCCTTCCATATGCGGTTGACGATGACGCGCATGGCGATGGGCTGCTTGAGAATATCGTCCGCCAATTCCAGACGGCCGCTGCCTTTGGTGAAAGGCTTCGGATCGTCCTGGGAAAGCATGCTGAGGAAGTGGCGCGGCACTTCCGGACCCAAGTTATTCGGATTGCCGCGGATGGCGAGCGGCAGATTGACCGAGGTTGTGTTGTCTTCGACGCCGTGAAGGAACGGGTATGGGCTCCAACTTCTTACGGGCGTCATCGATATCGTTCTTGATGGAGGCCATCTGCGTCTGCGCGGTGGCGCCAGTGCGGCTCTCGAGGCCCCAGCCGCGGAAGAGCAGCACGCCAGGCTTGCCGCCGCGGCCTCCGCCCATGGCCATCATGGCCGCGGGATCGTCGGTATCGCGCATTTCGCGCTGGAAAATCTCCGTCCAGAAGTTGCTATCTTCCTCCGGCATGTTCTTGAGGCGCAGGCCACAGCCGGGACAGAAATCGTCGTTGGTGATGAATTCGTTGGGCTCATTGGCGCGCTTCTTTGTCTTGGTGCCCTCGAGCGATTTCGCTTTGATCACGGCGTTCTCTTCATCGAGTTCACGGCGCAGCAGCATGACTCTGACGACGTTGGCCTGGAATTCGTCGGCAAGCTTCTTCACTTCGGCGTTGCCGCCTGCTCCGCCGCCAGGGCCCCGTCCGCCGCGCCCTCCGCCGGCCGCTCCTCCGCCACCGCCGGTCGCGCCTGCCCCACCGCCCCCACGGCGTCCACCGCCGCCGCCCGCAGCAGGAACCGCTTTCTTCATCATGGCCTGCCAGGCTTCCTTGTATTTGTACTTATCGGTGGGCTTCTCCATATACTGGATCCACCGCTCGAGAGTCTCGTAATCGAGTTTGCGGTTTTCGACGACCGTCTCGATGTCTCGCTTCTGGCCGGCGACCTCGTAGACTCCTTGCAGATAACTCGATGTCTGGAAGACGCCAGCGACTCGGATAACTGATTTCCCAGATTAGTCTGTAGCTCTTGAAGAGCTTTCTGTTTCTTTTCGACCTCTTCTTCCACAGCGGCATACTTATCGACGACGCTCTTCGGCGCCAGGGATAGCGATGATAGGAGGTATTGAGAAAGATGCCGGCCAGCGAGTAGTAATCCGTCTGCGGAATCGGATCGTACTTATGATCGTGACATCGCGCGCAGGCGACAGTGAGGCCAAGGAAGCCGCGCGTTACGACATCAACGCGGTCGTGACGTTCATCGGCGCGGGTTACTTCGACGGCGCCGTTATCGTAATACCACGGGCCGAGACCGAGGAAGCCGGTAGCGGGCAGGGTTTGATAGCGCGTCTTTTCATCGAGTAAATCGCCGGCGATTTGGGCGCGCACGAACTGGTCGTACGGCATGTCATCATTCATGGCCTGAATGACCCAATCGCGATAGACATAGGCGTTGGGATAGGGATGGTAGCCGCGCGGATTGGGGTTGAGGCTACGGTAATCGTCTTCGCCGTAGCGGGCTACGTCGAGCCAGAAGCGACCCCAGCGCTCGCCGTAGCGGGGCGACGCGAGGAGGCGGTCAACAACTTTGGCGAAGGCGTTGGGAGAGGGATCCTTGTCAAAAGCGGCGATCTCCTCGGGCGTGGGCGGGAGACCGGTGAGATCGAGACTGGCGCGACGGATGAGATCGTGCCGGGTGGCGGGAGCTACAGGTTTGAGGCCTTCCTTTTCGAGATACGCCATGACGAAGCGATCGATGTTGGTGCGCGACCACTTCGGATCTTTGATGACGGGCGGCACGGGTTCCTTGAGCGGCTGAAGGGACCAGAATGCGCGGCGCTCGGGCGCGATGACATACCTTTCGCCGGTTTTGGCTGGAGCGGCGGTTCCCCCGACCGGGGCGGGCGTGCCGGGCCAAACGGCGCCGGCCTTTACCCACGCGGAGAGATCGTCGATCTGGGCGTCGGTGAGCTTAGGGCTGCCGGCGGGCATTTTCAATCCGGGGTCGCTCTGGCGCACGGCACGAATGAGCCAACTGGTGTCGGGATCGCCGGGGGTGATGGCAGCGCCACGTCCGCCACCGCGCAGCATGGCTTCGCGGCTATCGAGGCGCAAACCACCGAGAGCGCTCTGCGTGTGGCATGGGTAGCAACTGGTGGCGAGAACGGGGCGGATTTTCGACTCAAAGAAATCGGGTGAAGCGGCCACGGAGGCCGGAGTTGCGCTAGGCGCCGAAGCCGGCTCGGGCGTCTGAGCGAGCGCATAGAAAGAGAAGGCGGCCAGGGCAGCAGCAGAAATTGCCAAAAGCGCGCGCGACGGTGTAGAGGTCATAAGTCAGCTCGAAAACCTTCCAACCTGGATGAGAACGTCCACGAGGAGGACCGGGCGCGCCGACCTGGGCGAGAGCTTCATAAGGCGAAAACAAACGTCGCCTGGACTGCCGTTGCTATTGAGTACCATTTCGGGGGGGTGGTTGTCAATGGTGTCGTGGTGCTTGGGATCGTCTTTTCGACGCTGAGACGCCGAGGCGCTGGGATATGCGCAGAGAATGAACATACGAAGGGCTTCACGATGAGACTTGAGCCGGTGACCGAGGTCGTTTTTCATCGAAAAGCGCGCTGGCCGGGAGGCCTGCGCCACTTATGCGGCGATTTTCGACGGCTTGCGGGGCTCCTGGAACTTCTTTCGGGCCTCGCGAAGGGCGCGGCGGCGCGTCACCAGGCGAAGGACATCGGGACCTGAAAAATCAAATCGGGTGAGCACCACGAATTGCGACGGATCGGCCTCTTCCCCTTTGCTTTCCGCGAGTTGACAGAGCAGGTCGGCCTCTTCAAGGAGTTGTTCCAGTGAGGTCTTGCGATCCGCCTGGAGGATGCGGATCTCCGCCATGTTCTTTTCGAAGCGGCGCTGGATGCGACTTTCGTAGAGTCCGAGGAGTTGCAGGTTGCCTCCTTTGGAAACCCAGACTCTGCCTTGCGCCAGCGCAGTGTCTACTTCGGCGTTGCCGGAAGTGACTTCATCGGGCTGAGTGATTCCGTCGGCAAAGATACTCGACTCCAGGCAGGCCGCATGGTTAAGTCTCCACCGGTCGTTGGCCACGGCTTGGACTAAGTCTACTTCGACGGGTCCTCTGGGGGCGAAGGAAAGATGATAGCCCTGGCAGTGTTTCTCGTAGGCGACGCGGTCGGCGTCGGTAAGTAGGATAATCTGGCCTGTCAGGCCGTGACGATATGCCGAGAGGGCCCGTCGGTCGCGCGGTTTCTGGGCCCAGGGAGCTGGGGATTCCGTAAGTGGTGCTTCGTTCGTTTGAGATATCAAGTGTCGCCTCCGACTCAATGTTAGCGGGCGAGGTTCGGGGGAACGGGCGGCGGAGTGCGGAAAATGCTTGTAAGCGATTGTGGGGATTGAAGCGGATTTATTTGCAAGTCTTGTGACCCAAAATTTCAGCCGTCTACGTCTGACACTAGCGGGGATGAAAAACGGCCGCGTCAGGCGGCGCTTTTGGCAGAGGATAATTCGGAGTTACGCTACTCCGTGGTTGGGGTTCGCTCGCAATGGTGAAGAACAAATGGAACCTGGCGCGGCCCTAGCTGCATCGCGAACTGACCGGTGATTTAGCGCAGTGTCTCCAACTCGCTGGCAATAGGTAGAACAAATCTATTCGATGGCGCTTGCCATGGATGCGGCGCTGCAACGGATTCTTTCCTCGGCGGCTTGAATCGGCGCTGAAATCCATTGTGGAACCGGGCGCCGCGCCGGACCATACGGCGGCTGCCCGGGAGCACGAGCAGCCGGCGTTCTTTTGGTTCGGGATCGGTGAAGCATACAATCCGGCGAATCGACCGCATTGGGGCCTCGGCTTGACCTTATGCGCGGGTTCCGAGGCTTATTCGGTAGAGGCGAAAAGTTTTTATCGAGCTCCCACACTGACCCCCTATGTACCAGTAACGACCCTGTCGCCTGACTCGCCTGTTCAGGCAGGAGCTAACGATGTGGCTGCTGAAGATTGGACTGCTCGGGGTTGTGTCGATCGTGGCCATCAATGCCGATCAGGCCCAGGGTTCCACGGTCGTCCTGGGAGGCGCGGGGCCAGCACCCTTCTTCGAGGAAGCGCTCGACAAGATCGCCGACAACCTGACTGCGGCCGGAGTAAAGGTGAAGATCTTCTCCGGCGAGGCGCGTACCCGTACGGCGTTGCTGGACGAGATGAAGGAGAAGGGCTATCGCAATCTTTTGTATATCACGCTCCAGAGCCCGCGCGACGCCAAGTCCGATTCCGCACGGGGGGACATCGTGGGCAGTTGCTTCGTCGATGGCAAGAAGGTGTGGGATGAAGAGTCCAAAAGTCCGCTGGTGCTACCGCTGGGAGTCGAACACGAGATCGAATCCATGGTGAACGGCATCGTAAAGAAGATCGGCAAACGCGCCGGCGGCGCCTGCCTACCGAAGTAGTTTTCGCTCCAGCGACCTGGGTATACGTGCACTGCGCTGGAGGCCGCGACCCGGCGGCTTGTCGCAGTATACTTGCGCCATGAGGCCCGGATTCCTCTTGCTGCGCACCGCGATTGTTTGCGCTGTGGCCGCGTCACTGCACGCGCAACCCTCATCCGCCGATTTACTCCGGCGCGTCACGGCGAAGGTCCTCGATACGGTGGGCCGGCTTCCGAAGTACATGTGCACGCAGACTATCGACAGGACGCAACTGGAGCCGGTGGCAGGCACGGCTGGACGGCGGTGCGAGCCTCCCAACGCCAAGCAGTTGCGCCTGACCACTTCGGATCGCCTGAGGCTGGATGTCGCCGTGTCGGCGGGACGCGAGATGTACTCGTGGGTTGGAGAAGGGCGCTTCGAAGACCGCGGTTTGTTCGAACTGGTGAAGAACGGCGCAGTCTCAACGGGCGCTTTCGCATCGTTGCTGGCGGTGGTGTTCCGCGACGATGCAGCCGTGTTTTCCTACAAGGGCGAGACCACCGAAGCGTCGAGGCGCGTGGCGGAATTCGAATTCCACGTCCCGGCGCCAAGCAGCCACTACCTTTTTTCGGGCGGGGGCAGCCGGGTCATCACCGGCTATTTCGGGAGCATCTTCGTCGATGCAGCCTCCGCCGATCTGGTCCGGCTGTTGGTGCAAACGGAGGGACTGCCCGCCGAAACCGGGGCGTGCGAGTCGAGTACCGATTTGACCTATAACCGAGTGCGTTTGAACGATGCAGATTTTCTGCTTCCCTCTCGCGTGCGCCTTCACATCCTTAACATGGACGGTTTCGAGTTGGAGAACAACGCGGCGTACTCGGCCTGCCACGAATTTCTTGGCGAATCGACGCTAAGGTTCGATGAGCCGCCGGAACCGGGCGCCCCGGCCACACGCGAAACGGTAGAGAACAAGGATGAATTGCCTGGAGACCTACCATTCACAGTTGCGCTCACGAAGGGCATCGATGTGGCGACTGCGGCCGCTGGGGACAGGCTCGCCGCCACGTTAACGGCTCCGATTCGCGATGCGACGGGGCATACCTTCGTGCCCAAGGGGGCGGCCGTAACGGGCCGGATTGTTCAAATACGTCGATTCTATATTCCGGAGCCGATGGTGAGACTGATATTTAAACTGGAGACGGTGGAGATTGCCGGGACGCCGCGCCGTCTGACGGCGGCGGCGGAATTCTCGAACCCGCCGCCGGTACTGCAAGCTCCAGGAAGCTTGCGGCGGAGGGTCCAATTGGCCACTCCGGACAACCAGGACGCCGAAGCGATGGTGTTCGAGGCTCATCGGCCAAGCCAGAATGCCGTTCCGCCGTTCGAATCGAAGTGGTCTACCGTCGCCAGTTCCCACCAATAAGAGCCGCCGCCAATAAAAATTCGCTGTAGCTCACATCCTCAACACGGACGCGCTGGAGTTGGACGATGGCGCCGCACGCGCTGGCGATCGGCTTCCGCCGATTGTTTACAACTACTACGCGCTTTCTTTGTTCCGCAGCCCATCCCGCCTTGTCCCAGCTTTCAGCGAACAGGAATGAGCAATCAGCATTCCTCGCGAGAAACATAAAGGCAAGAGGAAAATCATGCAATTTAAAGAACGAGGGATTGGCGTAGGGTTGAAACGCGCTTTGGTGGCGGCGCTTGGCGTGGCGGCAATGGCAATTCCCGCCGCACTGCACGCACAGACAGCAACGATTGTCGGCTATCCAGTGAACTTTGACACCGTAAACGACACCGGCCAAGTCACGCACGGATTCGAAATCGAAGCCGATGGGCTGCAGCCATCCGATATGACGCGGGTCTTCGGTGGCGTTCAACCGGGCTGCTTCATCCGGTATTGCACAGGCAGCATCGTGCCATTTGCTGGCGGCGTTTACATCCGCTGGGTAAGCCCATATGACTCCGCCACGGGGCAGTTCACGCAGGGTACGCCGTTACCCAACGGAACGGTGGCATCGGGAGAAAGCTGCTGGACAGGATCGCTGGGCAATCGTTACCCCGCCGCGGGATGCGAACATTTCGGCATCAGTTCGTCACGCAACCCAACGAAAGTTGTGTACCGATGGCTTGTGGAAGATCCCAACAATCCCGGCCAGTTGGTGTACTATTCCGGAAATACCGGCGTCCCAAATGCGCCGCCGATTCCGGTGGCAATTCCGCAGCCGGTCATCAATCTTATTCCCCCGGCACAGCCGAATGGCGCACCTGTAGTCGCATTTCAGATTCAGATTCCGGCGCCGCCGCAACCTCCTCGCGTGGTCCCGCAGTGGGGCGATGCGAAATGGGTGAAAGTGTTCGAGCAAGAGCTGGATAACGAAGTCGATGTGAACGACCTTGTGGGTGGGAATGCCGCTGTTCCACAGGATGAGACCAAGGCGGAGACCCCTTGGAAGCTTCTGCAGTCCAATCCTAACAACCCCAATAGCGGCGTGCTGCAAAACCAGCACGGGTTAGGGAACGGATCGCATGCGGTGGTTCGCCGGTATGAGTTTTATAAGTATACGGGCGCATTCGACCCGTCGACGCATGAAGCCTTGTGCGCCGGCGCGGGCGATTGCGCCTCGCCGGCGCCTGGCGAACTCGGCGATTTCATTGGCGCGCAGATGGCCGCAGCGAATCTTGAAATACCGGCGGTGACAGTGACCAAGGTCGGCTCCGGAACGGTCACCGCCTCTAACGCAAAGATCAACTGCGGTGGAACCTGTACCGCGCCGGTGGTGGCGGGGACCCAAGTCACGCTTACCGCCAATACCCCGAGCGATGCGGAATTCGGCGGCTTCTCGGGCGATTGCGTAAGCGCCACATCCACCTGCGCGTTCACGGCGAATAAACCGGCCAATGTCACCGCGACCTTTACGCAAGTCTTTGGGCTTTCCGTGGGGCGTGGAGGCAACGGCACGATCTCGGGAGCGCCCAACGGCGCCTTCGGAACGTTCATCAGTTGCGGCAGCAGTTGCTCGGCGAAGTTCCCCGTTGGAACCGCCGTTACGCTTACGGCTGCTCCGCTGGCTGGACATGTTTTCGTGAACTGGACCGGCGCTTGCAGCGGCACGGCGCCAACCTGCACCGTTACGATCAACAAGGACACCACCGCCCAGGCGAACTTCAAGTAACTCGGAGGGGCCACGAGAGAACTATCGGCGCTTCGCGCGGAGACGTAAGTTGTCTTCGCGCGAAGCGGCGTTTATTTTGATGCGAAGTCCCAGCATATCGGGCTTCGCACAATGGAGTGGGAACCGCCTTTTTCGCGGGAAGCCCGGCGGCAGGCCCGAAGACCTGCCCCACAAGAACAAGGGCATTGCGAGCGTCAATGGAACAACTGCTCCTCCGGGTAGAATGAGTCGATGCCCCGGGCTTTTCTTCTTGCCGCCCTCCTGGCTATTGTCGCGGCGGCGCAGGAAGAAGGGCCAAGCCGGCGTTTGGAATCCGCGCGCCGCCTCAAACAGCAACGATCGTTTCAGGCCGCCGCGCAGGCATATCGGGCAGTCTTGCCGGCACTGCGATCCGGCAGCGACCGCGGCGTTCTGGCGCACGCGCTTCTCGAGTATGGGCAGGCCTCTCTTTCGACCGGCGATTACGCGGGCGCTTTGGGCGCCGCGCAGGAAGCCGTCCGCATCTTTCACGATCTTAAAGATGCCGGAGGCGAGGCGCAGGCGGACAATGTCTCAGGATCCGCGCAACTCTACAATGGCGACTACGACGGGGCCATCCACGCGTTTGAAGGCGCCCTGCAACTCGACCGGCGGCTGCACGATGCGCAAGGCGAAATCACGCGTCTCAGCAACATCGGCAACGTTTATTTTTTTCAGGGCAAATATCTCGACGCCCAGGGCAGCTATGAGCGAGCGCTGGCGCGCGTGGAAGAGACCTCCGGCAAGCCTTGGAATGCGAACCGCAGGGAACTGGTGCTCACCAATCTAGCGACGCTCTATGAGCAGCTTGGGCAATACCAAAAGGCTCTGGAGTATTACCAGCGCGCCTTGGCCGGGTCGCAGCAGATGGGGCCCAGCGAACGCGCGCAGTTGCTTTCGAACGCCGGGACTCTCTATCGCCGTCTGGGCGATGCCGTCAAGGCGCTGGAAACCTATCGGGCCGCGCAAGCTCTTTATGCTCGTGAACATCTCTCCGATGGCGAAATTCACGTATTGCAAGACATCGGCATTGCACTGGCGCTCGATTTTCAGGACCTGAACGGCGCCGTTACCGCGTTCAGCAAAGCGCTCGCATCCGCCGAAGCCAGCGCCAATCGCAGAGAAGCCGCGTTGGCGCACTTGTTTCGCGGCGAGGCGTTCTACCGGATGAAGAAGGACGACGCGGCAGGCCGCGATTTCGCTGCTGCGCTGGGAACCGCGCACGAGATCGGCGCGCGGGAAGAACAGTGGACGGCGCTCTACGGCATTGGCCGCATTGCGAGTAGTCGAGACGACGATGCCCGCGCCGCTGCCGCTTTTCGCGAGGCGATTGCCATCATCGAATCCATACGCACGGGTATGGGACACTCATCGCTTAAGACGGATTTTCTCGCGGACAAACGCCAGGTCTACGATGCCATGATCGACCTCACGCTGCGTGATACGGGCGGCGCTTCCGACAAACTTTTCGGCATGTTCGAAGAGGCCCGCTCACGCAATCTGCAGGACTCGCTGGGTAAGGTGAAGCTGCGGATGTCGGAGGTCCAATCCGCACTGCCGCCGCGTTCTATGCTGCTCGAATACTGGCTCGACGCCGGGCGCGTGGCTGTTCTGTGGATCGCCAAAGATGCCAGTGGGTTGGTTACCCGGCCACTCACCGCGAGGGACATCGAAGCCCTCTCCGCATTGCCGGACGCCTTACAGCATACGACGGACTCACACTGGCGGGGGATCTCTGCCGACGTCGGGAAACTGCTGCTTGGCGGAGTGCCGCTGAATCGGAGCATCGAGCAACTCCTGATCGTTCCCGATGGCATTTTGTCGGAGGCGCCTTTCGAAGTTCTGTCCGTGAGTGGCGGCGAGCCGGCGCTGTTGGAGCGATTCGCCGTGAGCTACCTTCCTTCAGCGGCACTGCTGCTGCGCAGTCCGATGCGCGAGCGCCCTTTGCTGCCCTGGCAGCGCCGGTGGATTGGTTTCGGCAACCCCGTGGTGAATGCAAAGGACGTGCTGCCTAACGACGAACATTGGAGCCGGCTGCCGGATTCCGCGCGCGAGCTACAATCCATTCGACGCGTGCTCCCGGGCGGCGGCGAAATTCATTCGGGCGAGGGTGACCTCAAGCGCTACTTATTCAACGGACTCGCGGGCGTTCCGATGCTCCACTTCAGCACCCACGCCTCCATCGATTTCACGGACCCGAACCTTTCGCGCATTCTGTTTACGCCCGAGCCGGGGCGGCAAGGCTCGGCATATCTATTTCGCAGCGAAGTACAAGCGCTGCCACTCGCCTCGGTCGATCTGGTTACGTTGTCCGCTTGCGATACCGAGCGCGGCAAGCTTCAGCCAGGAGAAGGCTTGCAGAGTTTCAGCCGAGCTTTCCTGGCGGCCGGCGCACGTTCCACTGTCACTACGCTTTGGCGCGTCGCGGATGGCCCGGCGGCCGATCTCATGCGGCTGTTCTACAGTCATCTGGCGCGCGGAGAGACGAAAGCCGAAAGTCTGCGCGCCGCCAAATTGAATTTCCTACACTCCGGGACGGAGCTAGCGCTGCCGGAATATTGGGCTGCGTTTGTAATTACCGGCGACGCGGAGACGCCGATACGCCCCGTGCTTTCGTGGATGTGGTTCGTAGTTCCAGCCGTGGCCGCGGCGGCGCTGATCAGTTTCCTTTCCCGCCGCCGTTTCCGCCACCGCCTCCGCCGCTGTTTCCACCGCTATTTCCCCCACCGCTATTCCCGCCGCCGCCCGAATCGGATGTACCCGAATCCGATGACGTCCCGATCGCCGGACCGCTGACAATGGTAGGCATAACCGGGAGCACTACGCCCGTGCGGTCGTTACCCAACAATCCCAACACCTGCACCGGTTGGGTTGAGATCACTTGCAGGTAGCCGCCGGTAGGCAATGCGACGCCGAACCATTCGGACACCTCGCGCGAAATTCGCGCTCCGGAAGGCAGCGTCACCACCCTGCTACCTATCAGGCCTCCGTTCGCCGCAAGCGCCTCTACGGTCACGCTTGCGGTTGCCGCGTTGGGGTTTTGCAGGGCTAGCGCTGTGAAATAGGCTGGGTTGACTTGGGAGGAGATCGTGGGCGGTAATATCGCCTGATTAGCCGTGGCGATGGAAAACACCGGCGTGGTCTGCGCCAGAAGCGGCCGCGTACTCTGCCCCACCGGCACGCCGCGCAGATAGGAATAGTAAGTGTCGATGGAGTTGTCCGGGTTCTGCACCGTGATCAAGGCGCCGTCCAGCGTTCCCGTTTCATGCAGCGTAACCAGAAACTGCGTGGGGCTCACATATTGAATGTTGGAGGCATTTATGCCCCGCAGACTCACTTTTGTTTGCGGAGTGAAGCCTGTGCCGAAAACACTGAACGTCGCTCCACCGGGCAAAGTTCCTCCGCCCGGAATCACGTTGGTAATCGACACGCTGCCGCCGACAGTGAGCTTTCCCTGTTGAAACTCGAACGCGATGGGAGCGCCCAGCAGATCGTCCCATATCGAGGCCGAAGGGTTGAGCGTCACCGGGAAGGACTGCCCAGGGGTGGCGGACTTGCTAAGCGTGAGAGCCACCGTGAGTAGCGGATAGTCGTCATCATCGACGCCGAACGTCCCCTTGGGCGACGTGAACTGGACGTTGATCTTCCCGTTCTTCACCACGGCGGCCCCGCCCACGCCGCCTGAGCTGTCGAAGAGCGCGATGCCGTCGATCGAATCGAACGAAACGTCGGACATATCGATATCCATGTTTCCGCTAGTGATGGGCTTAGGCGAGGTAAGTTGCACCTTCATCTGTGCCAATCCGCCGGCGGGCACAGTCTCGCTGGAAACGCGAATGGTGGGCAGCGCTGTCTGGGCAGCCAGCGGCAAACCGGCCGCGCAAAGGGACAGAAAAATAGATTTGGCTAACATAGGGTTCCGTTCTTAGAGACTCTCGCCAGCGAACTAGCGAGTGGTTGCGACGATGTGAAAAGTTTGTGAATCCGTGGAGGCGATGGTTTCGCCAGCGGCATTTTGCGCATCTACCTTCCAATGGAAGGCCCGGCCAGGCATCAATATATTCCGGATCTCGCGGGGAGGCATGGATGGTGGTTTCAGTAGACTCCCCATGCCATAGCTCCGCACCATCTACCCCGCTCAGTTGAACGACATATTTGATGGCGCCGGGAACACTCTCCCATCGAAAACTTGCGGGCATTTGCGTGATGTCGCCAATTGGCGAGAGCGGCGCAAACTGTCCCGATCTCCAGACTGCGGGCTGCGCCGGATTGGCAAGCGGCGTCTCGATTCCACGCCGCGAATAGATTCCGGCGGTTATCAGCAGCAAGAGCGAAACACCGGCCATCGCGACCGCAAACCGGCGGCGCGGTGAAAACAGATCCGACATCCAGTGGGCTAACCTCTCCCAAATCGACGTGGGCGCCGGGGAGGCAATGGGGCTAACGAACTTCGGCGCGCGGCGCACAAGTTCATCCTGAATCCACTGGACTGCCGGCCGCCTCTTCGGGGTTGGGCGAACCATTTTCGAATTCGCGGAGCATGGTGAGCTCCGTGCGGCAGCGACTGCAGCCGGATAAGTGACGCTGTATGTCTGGGCTCAAATCAGCGCCCGCCAGCGCCGTAAGATCGGGACAGTCCCGGGACGGTGAGAGGGCGGCTTTCAAGAGCGCCCGTTCGTCGGGTTGCATATCAGACATAGCGGCAATTCTCGCTAACGCTCATAGATGGATCTTCTGGCCGCGTTCCTTCAGGCGTTCCACAGCCCGGGCCAATTTGCGCCGCGCGCTCACGATGTAAGACTTGGCGCCGCTTTGGTTTTCTAGTTTCAGCAGCCGTGTGACCGCGTCGAGCGGCAACTCCTCCACATAGTGCAGCGTCATCACCTGCGATTCGAGCGCGGTAAGCGACTGCTGAAACAACTCGCCGATAAGTTGCGAAGAGCGTTCGCGCTCCAAACGCTCGAGTGGGCCTTCCCGCTCTTCGGCAAGATTGTCGGTGAGCGGCTCCGCAGTACGTTCCGGCGCCTTGGCGCGAGCTTTGATCTGGTTGTAACAATGATTTCGCGCGATAGTGTAGAGCCATGTGGAGAATTTCGCGTCCCCCCGAAAATGCTGCAGCGATCCGTACGCCTTGATGAAGACCTCCTGCGCAAGATCGGCCGCCGATTCCCGATCGCCCGTCAGGCGCAGGCACCACAAGGCGACTCGGGCATGATGTCTCTGGAACAGTTCGTTGAGGAGGCTCTGCGATTCCACCGATGGCGCTTTCGCGCGCCAGCACGAAATGAGGTCTTCGTCCGAAAGCGGCTCCATGGACGAGACCATTATAGGGTCTGGGGATATTCTTTCCGCCCTTCACAACTATTAAGACATCGGACGGGAAGTGCGCGGAACAGGTTTTTTTGAACGGGCGGCCGGCGCGATCTGTGTCTAAATGGTTCTTGCAGTGGTTCGCGACAAGACATTGCCATCCCCAGCCCGCATCGCCGCGTTCGAGATCCTGCTCAAAGTAGAGGCGGGCGGGTACGCTTCGGACCTGTTGCTTACGCGAACGGCGGCGCTCGATTCGCGGGATGCCGGCCTCGCTTCCGAGATCGTCTTCGGCGTGCTTCGCTACCGGGCGCAGTTGGACTTCTTAATCGAACATTATTCGGGACGCCGCCAAAAGCTCGACCGCGAAGTGCGCACGGCATTGCGGATGGGGATCTATCAACTTCGGCATCTCGAGCGCGTTCCGGCGCATGCGGCCGTGGGAGAGAGCGTGGAACTGGTAAAGCGTGCGCGGAAGACGTCGGCCATGGGGTTCGTCAACGCCGTCCTGCGCAAGGTCACGCGCGAGCCCGTTGCGTGGCCCACCCGCGAAATTGAGCTCTCCTGTCCCGAATGGCTGCTCGCCCGCTGGGAACGCCGCTACGGCGGCGAGGCTGCCGCGGGCATCGCGCGCGCGGCGCTCAAGGAACCAGAGACTTACACACGCGGCGGGCGCATCCAGGATATCGGCGCGCAATCCATCGTGCCGCTGCTGCGCCTCGAACCGGGGCACACGTTTCTCGACCTCTGCGCCGCCCCCGGAAACAAGACCGCGCAGGCGCTCGAGACCGGAGATCGACGCTATCGCCGCCGATCTGCACTTTCACCGCGCCGTCCATTTGAAGAATCTCGGTATTCCGGTGGTGGTGCTCGACGGCACGCAGCCGCTCCCGTTCGGGCGGCGCTTCGATCGCATCCTGGTGGACGCACCCTGCTCCGGCACGGGAACCCTGGCGCGCAATCCCGAGATCAAATGGCGCCTGACGCCGGAGGACCTCGCCGATCTGGCGGGCCGCCAAACCGCGCTTCTGGCCAATGCCCGCGCGGCGTCGGCACCGGGCGGGCTGCTGGTCTATTCGACTTGCTCGCTCGAGGCGGAGGAGAACGAGGAAATCGTCGCTACGGCGCCGCCCGAACTGGTTGGGGAGACGTTTCACCGGCTCCCGGGACGCGATGCCGGGGATGGGTTCTTCGCGGCGCTAATCCTAGCCAAGCCATGATAAAATCGAGATTACCCGCAAATGATTGAAATTGTTCCCTCAATCCTGTCGGCGGACTTTGCGCACCTGGCGGATGAGATCGCGCGTGTGGAGCGGGGCGGGGCTCGCATGCTGCACCTCGACGTAATGGACGGCCATTTTGTCGAGAACCTCACGATCGGGCCGCCGGTAGTGGAATCGATACGGAAGGCGACGAAATCGCACCTCGATGTACACTTGATGATCGAGAACCCAGAACGCTATGTGGTTGATTTCGTTCACGCCGGGGCAAATTCGGTGCTGGTACACTACGAAGCCGCGCGGCATCTGGACGGCACGCTCGAGCGCATCAAGAAAGAGGGCGCGATGGCGGGCGTAGTGTTGAACCCGGCCACGCCGGTTGCGGTGCTGGAAGATATTCTGGAAGTGGCGGACTACGTGCTCCTTATGAGCGTTAATCCGGGATTTGGCGGGCAGAAACTGATTCCGTATGTGCTCGAGAAGGTCCGTGAGCTAGACCAAATGAGGCGGGAGAGGCGTTTGCGTTGCCGATAGAGATCGATGGCGGGGTTCATTTGGATAACCTGGCCGAAGTGGTTCGCGCGGGGTGTGATTGGGTAGTCACAGGGTCGGCCATCTTTCACAGTGGCGATCCGGAAGCGACGGTGCGCGAAATGCAAAAAATCGCGGCCGGAGCGAACGCGGTGGTTTGTTAAGGACGGGTTTATTAAGGTACGCCGCGGAAGTTCATCTGAAATGGAATTAAACATGGTTCAAAAAGTAATTCGCAACACGGGGATCTTGGCCGCGATGGCGATGCTGCTGTTCGGCATTGGATGCGGCAAGAAAAAGTACGACAATCCTATCGCCAAGGACACGCAGCAGCCCGATAAGGTGCTGTTCGACAGCGCGATGAACGACATCGAGCACGGCCGCTACGAGCGCGCGCGCCTTACGTTACAGACGCTGATGAACACCTACGACACCAGCGAGTATCTGGCGAAGGCCAAGCTGGTGGTGGCCGATAGCTGGTTCCGCGAAGGCGGCACGCACGGCTTCGCGCAGGCCGAGGCAGAGTACAAAGACTTCATTCTGTTCTACCCGCAGATGGAAGAGGCGGCCGAGGCCCAGCAGAAAATCTGCGACATGCAGTTTCAGCTGATGGACAAGAGCGACCGCGACCCCACGCATGCCTTCCGCGCCGACGACGAATGCCGCAACCTGCTGACGCAGTTCCCCAACAGCAAGTTCGCTCCCGCGGCCGCGCAGAAGCTGCGCGATATTCAGGAAGTGCTGGCGGACCGCGAGTTCAAGGTTGGCGATCTGTATCACAAGAAGGGCAGCTTCCCCGCTTCCGCCAATCGCCTGCAAGGACTTACGGATCAGTATCCGCTCTACAGCCAGGCCGACGAAGCATTGTGGCTGGAGGCCGACGACTACAAGCGCATGGGTGACCGCTTCGAAGACCAGCAGGCCGAAGCCTATACCAAAATCGTCCGCGATTATCCGTTGAGTTCCCACGTGGAAGACGCCAAGGCCCGCCTGCAGGAAATGAAGCGGGTAATCCCGGCGGCCGATCCGGTGGCCGAGAACCGGATGAAGTATGAGCTGGAAAATCGCGAGAAGCGCAGCATGATGAGCAAGGTCTGGGGACCTTTCAGCTCGCACCCCAATCTGAACGAGGCGGCGAAATCGGGCACGCCGCAGATGGGGCGGCTGAGTCCCACGGTTCCGCGTAGCGTACCGCCCGCGGCTGCTGGAAACGGCGGCGGCCTGACGAACACGATTACGGTTGAAACGCCCGCGAATCCGAATGTGCTGGACAAGAATCCCGACGCGCGCATGTCGGCCCCAGGCGCTCCGAACGAGACTAGCCCGGCAGGTGGAACGCCGGCGGCCGGTACGACCTCGACTCCCGCCGGAGCCTCCGGCGCTCCTGGCGCGACGGGAGCTAACACGGTGACAGCTGCGAAGCCCGACGCCGCCAGCCCGCTTGCGGCCACTACGGACACGCCTCAGAACCATACGGGCAAAGCGGCTAAGGCTGCGAAAACGCCAAAGAAGAAATCGCCTTCGAAAAAGAAGAAGAACAGCGATTCCACCAGCAAACCGGATTCGACGAAACCGGACGCGAGCAAACAAGACCAGCCCAAGCAATGAGCCGAATCCTGCTGGTGGACGATAGCCCTCACGCGCAGCGCATCGGCGAGCGCATCCTTTCGGAGGAGGGCTACGAAGTCGTCACCGTCAGCAACGCCGACACGGCGCTGGTACGCATCGAAGACGTCGACCCCGACGTTGTCATCGCCGACGCCGTCATGCCCGGGCGCACCGGCTACGAGATCTGCCAGTACCTGAAGATGAGCCCGCGTCACCGGCACGTACGCGTGATGCTGACTGCGGGAGTGCTCGAGCCGATCGATGAAGCCCACGCCCAGCGCGTGGAGGCCGATGCGTCGATCAAGAAACCGTTCGAAGCCAGCGCCCTGATCCAGGCCGTGCGTCCGTTGGCGGAGGCGGCGGCGCAGGATCGAAAAGCAGGGGTCGGGGGTCAGGGATCTGGGGCCGGGGCGCGTGGGCTTGCACGCTTCGCTTGCGCCATTTGTCGCGGTCGTGGATGAGGAGCAGGTGCGGGCGGCGGTAACAGTGGCGCTCGACGCGGGAATGGATGCGATCGTGAGCGAAATCGCGCGCCGCGTGGTGGCAGCGTTGCAGTCGTATCCGCCAGAGGCCTCCAAGTCCGCTGCGGCGGCGCCTTCCCCAGCGCCGGTGCGAATGCCCGAGCCGACTCTCAAAAAGCCCGAAAGCGTCCGCCGCATCAACCCGCTACGCATACGAACCTCTATACTGGGAATGGAATCGGGCGGATCCGAGAAGGATGAATCATCGCCCGAATCCCGGCCCCCCGACTCCCAATAAAATATGCCTGACAACAGTTTTGACGTCGTCTCGAAAATCGAAATGCCGGAAGTGATGAACGCCGTCCAGCAGGCGGCGAAAGAGATCCAACAGCGCTACGACTTGAAGGATTCGAAATCGAGTATCGAGCTTAAGGAGAAAGACAACAAGATCCTGCTCGCGAGCTCGGACGAGTTCAAGCTCAAAGCGGTGATCGATATTCTCCAATCCAAGCTGGTGAAGCGAAACGTGCCGCTCAAGGGTTTGAGCTACGGCGAGATCGTTCCCTCCGCGGGATCGAGCGTGAAGCAGGAAATCACGCTGCAGCAGGGGATCGCGATCGAGAAGGCGCGCGAGATCGTGAAGACCATCAAGGACAGCAAACTCAAGGTACAGGCTTCGATTCAAGGCGATTTCGTGCGCATTGCGGGGAAGGATCGCGACACGCTGCAAAGCGCGATCGCGCTGCTGCGCGGGCACGATTTCGGGATCGACATGCAGTTCATCAACTACCGTACGAATTAAATAAGAAGTCAGGAGACTGACGTCAGGAGTCAGCAGCCCACCATCCCCGCGGGATGGTTATGTCAGCCCGAGAGTCGACTACAGAAAATCGAATCGACCCGGCTGACAGTTAAGACCGTTTCTCTCCTTGGCGCGTCCCTGCCCGAGAGTCATTGTGGCTTCGGTTTTTTGGCGATTGTGATATTAGACATCATCTGAGGGCACACGGAGTATTCCGAGTTACCGGAGGCGTCAGTCCAAGTGCAGTTTGGATCGAGGTATTTCGCGTTTTCGGTGATGGTCAGCACGCGGCGACGGGTAAACCGTGCTGGGTTCTCGGAACACTTTGAAAAACTCCCAGAAGCTGTCGCCATTTAATCTTCCGAACTCGCGACGCACGGAACCTCGTCGTCTCGCAATCGAACTATGCACTATCATGCCGTGAGTATTACGGCCCAGAGTATCAACCTGACGCAGATTGTGTCGTCGGCCAGGGTCCCTTGGGCGGGCCTGTGCAGAACATGACGGGTCTTTCTGGATATTACGAGTTCAATCTTAGGTCGACGCCCGATGACATGCCCGCGTTCCTGGTTTTGTTTTTTTGGGGGAGTTTCCCGCAAGGCCGGCTTGACGCTCCCGCCGGAGCCGCCCGTCGCGATGAGCCCTCGCCGGAACGGCGAGCAAGAAACTGTGTCCTACCCCCGCCGACTTTTCGCGAGTAGGGTGCGTCTATATGCCGGTAGCCAGAGGTTGATCTTCGGGCGGTCGAAGATGTTTTTCTCCGTTGCTTGAGCCCGGGGCCACGGCATTATCGGCGCAGAGCTTAAAGGCACAGGAGTTTGGAAAGGAAGAAGGGAATGTCTAGATTTGCATTTACTTTCACGGGTTTGGCGAAGCTAGTGGTGCTGAGCGCAGGACTGCTTTCGATGAGGACGTATGTGGGCGCCCAGGAGCTAGGACAGACGGTAGAATCTCCGCCTGCCTTCGAGGCTGCTTCCCTTAGGTTAAACACCGGTAGCCCACCACATTTCTACTACGGTCCTGACCGGATTGAGATGAGGAATGTCCCGCTGAAGACACTCATCTGCAGGGCCTACCGAGTTAGCGTCTGGTCCCTTTCCGGGCCCGACTGGCTGGCCTCCGTCGTGCTGGATTTCGTTGCGACACTGCCTGCCTCGGCGGCTGAACTGTCTCCGACGGACCGGAGTAGCATGACGAACTTGATGCTGCAGGGCTTGCTGGCCGAGCGTTTCAAGCTGAAGGTCCATCGAGAGGAAAAAGCCATCCCTGGCTACGCACTCGTGGTCGCGCCTGGGGGTCCGAAAATGCGTCGCGTTGAGGCGCTCCGGTCTGGAGGCATGGTTGCGGCGGGGAGTATTACGTCCATGAGTTCCCCAATAGAGCAAATTGTGACGTCGGTGGCGGGCACCCTTGGCAGGCCAGTCAAGGACATGACAGGTCTTTCCGGTTATTACGAGTTCAATCTGACGTGGACCCCTGAAGATAAGGTCCTCGCGGGCGCTGATAACACGTCTACGGCTCCAGACGACCGGCCCCCCTCGATCTTCACGGCTTTACAGGAACAGCTTGGGCTCAGACTCGAGCCGCGAAAATTTCCCACCCAGACCGTGGTAGTGGATCACGTAGAAAGGGTCCCGACGGAGAACTGATATGGAGCAGCCTTGTCGAGCTTTCAGGGGCCTGGCTTTGTTTTTTTCGCGTTTCTCGCAGAATGGCTTCATACTCCCGCCGGAGCCCCCCGTCGCGGTGAGCCCTCGCCTGAGCGGCGCGCAGTTGCCAAGGCGCGGCGTAGTTGCGCGCGGGCTTGACGACGAGCGCCGTTCCGGCATCGGGAAAGCTTCGACGGGTGGCGGAGCTGGGACATTCCTGCCCCTCACATGGTCTTTATCGGCTGAAACGCGAAATCCGGAGTGTCCCTGCCAGGGCTTCGCGTTGATATCCTTGCGCGCAGTTAAGCAAGTCAGGAACGAACGCGGCGCGTGCTGTGGTTTTGGCGGAAAAAATTCGTACACTGTGTGAATTGATGCCACGGCACATCGAATCTCTTACGCTCGCCGGTCCCACGGGCGGCCTGGAAGCGCTGCTCGAAGAGCCTGACGATCGAGAGCCTCGCATGGCTGCGGTGGTTTGCCATCCGCATCCGCTGTTTGGCGGTACGATGCACAACAAGGTCGTGTATCGCATCGCCCGTGGATTGCGCCGGGCCGGCATCGTGGTTCTGCGCTTCAATTTCCGCGGAGTAGGCAGGAGCGAGGGCGCGCATGCCCACATGATTGGCGAAATAGAAGACGCGCGCGCCGCGCTGGATTACCTGCGCGGGCGATATCCCGATCTGCCCTACGCGCTTGCCGGATTCTCCTTTGGATCGCGCGCCATCATGACGCTGGGTTGTGAACTGGGTGCGGCAGAGTTTCTGATGGCCGTGGGATTCTCCACGCGCATGGGCCCGTGGGATTTTCTGGGGCAGTGCGCGATTCCGAAGATCTTCATCCATAGCACGCACGACGAATACGGACCGCGCATCGATTTCGAACGGCAATACACGGGCGTCTCGGCACCGAAGCGGCTCATTTGGATCGAAGCGACGGACCACTTCTTTGCCGGCGCGCTAGAGGCACTGGAAGAGCGGGTGTTCGAAGCCGCCGAATCGGCTATTTCGGGAGACGCGGGTTAACATCGGACGATGGACATTATCACCGGCAATGTCGGCTGGATCGAAGTCATTTGCGGGCCCATGTTCTCGGGCAAGAGCGAGGAACTGATCCGCCGTTTGCGCCGCGCGATTATCGCGCGAAAGCGGGTGGAAGTATTCAAGCCGGTGATCGACGACCGCTATTCGGCGGACGAGATCGTTTCGCACGGCGACCTGCGCATGCATTCGCAAGTGGTGACGAACGCTGCGGAGATCCTGCAGCGCATCGACTGGCGCGCGGAAGTGGTCGGCGTCGATGAAGCCAACTTCATGGGCCCGCAATTAGTGGAAGTGGCCGAACGCCTCGCCGACAGTGGCAAGCAGGTGATTATCGCCGGGCTCGACACCGATTATCTAGGCCGGCCCTTCGCGCCCATGCCGGATCTGTTGGCGCAGGCCGAATCGATCACCAAGACGCTCGCGATCTGCGTGCGCTGCGGCAACCCCGCCAAGCACACGCAGCGCCTGCGCGGATCGGACGATCTGATTGTGGTTGGCGCATCCGACATGTACGAGGCGCGCTGCCGGCGATGCTTCGAGCCGGGCATTCCCAAACAGGTTGAGATGGACTTCGTGAAGGCGAGGAAGCAGTAAATTCGACGCAGAGACGCAGAGGCGCGGAGAAAAAGAAGAATAGGATTTTCTCTGCGCCTCAGCGTCTCTGCGGTGAACTGGGCTTTTCTCCTACGGTGGTGAGCTCATCGACTTTTCTTAGGTCGGGGAACAGCCATGCCCAGGCGCCAACGACCGCCATGGTGCCGATTCCGCCGATTACCACAGCGGGGACGATTCCGAACCACTGCGCGGTGAGACCGGATTCGAATTGGCCCAGCTCATTCGATGCGCCGATGAAGATCATGTTCACTGCGCTCACGCGGCCGCGCATTTCATCGGGGGTGGAGAGCTGCACCAAGGTGTGACGCACGATCACACTCACCATGTCGCAGCCGCCTAACAGGATCAGCGAGACCATCGAGATCGGGATGCTGCTCGAAAAACCGAAGACTACGGTGAAGACGCCGAAGCCGGCGACGCACCAGAGCATCGCGGCGCCGGCGCGGCGGCGCAAGGGACGATAGGCATTAAGGGTCGCCATCAGCAGCGCGCCCATCGCCGGTCCGCTGCGCAGCATGCCGAGACCGGACGGTCCGATCTTGAGGATACTGTCAGCGTAGGCGGGCAGCAAGGCGGTTGCGCCGCCGAGCAGAACTGCAAAGAGATCGAGCGAAATCGCCCCCAGCACCAATTGTTTGCGGCGGATGAAATGAAGGCCTTCGAAGACCATTCGCATGGTTGCGGCCTTGCGCGGCGGAACAGCTACGCGGATGGCAGAAGCAAGCAGCAGAGAACTGAGGCACCCAGCCGCGGCCGAGGCGTAGACCGGCGCTGGAGTGGTAGCTAATCCATAGAGCAGACCGCCGATGGCAGGACCCAGGATGGTGGCGCCGGTAAAGACGGAGGAGCTCCAAGCCACGGCGTTCGGAAAATGTTCCGCAGGGATCAGCGACGGGAGGAACGATTGTCCGGCTGCGCCGTTGAACGACCGCACTACGCCGTTTCCCAGTAGGACCGCATAAATTGGCCAGACCTGACGGTTATGACTCAGGGTCAGCGCGAGCAACGCGAACGAGCAGCCGGCGAAACCGGCATAGCATGCCATCACGATACGTCGGCGCGGGAAGCGGTCGGCGGCTTGTCCCGATACAAGGAACAACAAGACTCCGGGGAGGAATTGGGCCAGCCCCACCAAGCCCAGATCAAGCGGACGGTGTGTCAATCCGTACACCTGCCAACCGACGGCGATGGCCTGCATCTCGGAGGAGATGGTGGCCAGAAAACGCGCCATCATGAAATAACGGAAATTGGGGTATTGAAAAGCGACGCGACCGGACACTTATCTAATTATGCGGGTTGAAAGGGCGAATCCCAATTAAGAACGGTGGCATCAGTGCAGTATGGCCCAAGAAAAATGGAAATTCGACACGGTGCATTCGAACGTAAGCTTCTCCGTTCGGCACCTGATGATTTCGCGCGTTCACGGCGTCTTCAAGACCTGGAGCGGCAACCTGGAAACCGACGACGCGCATCCCGAAAACACGAAGCTAACCGCGACCATCGAGGCCGCGTCCATCGACACCAAGGAGCCGCCGCGCGATGAACACCTGCGTTCGGCCGATTTCTTCGATGCGGCGAACCATCCGACGCTCACATTCAACAGCACGAGCGTGCAGAAGGTGGATGGCGAGCACTTCAAGGTGATCGGCAACCTGACGATCCGCGGCGTAACAAAGCCGGTGACACTGGACGTGGAGCACTTTGGACGGCAGAAGGATCCGTGGGGCGGCGAGCGCGCGGGGTTCTCGGCCAAGACGGCGATTGACCGCAAAGACTTCGGACTGACCTTCAACATGCCGCTCGATGGCGGAGGCGTAGTGGTCGGCGATAAGGTGGAGATCACGCTGGACGTACAGGCCGTAAAGGAAGCCTCGGCGGGCGGCGCGGCGTAAGAACTGCGCGATCGGTTTTGCGCGGCGGGTTCGGGAGTGAGAATTCAAATCACAGTAATCCGTACTTGTCCATTTTCTCCTACGCGGGAATGAATTCCAGACGGCGATTATTAGCGGTTGACCGTGGTGGAAATTGCAGAGTTGGAGCCGGCGTGCTCAGGATGAGGGGGACATTCCATGACTTGCTGGACCTCATTGCTGTCTATCGCGCGGAAACCCAGGCGTTCGTATAGCCGGATGGCGGCACGATTCGTCTTGTTGACGTTCAGGCGCACCGGTATTTGCTTTTGTGCGGCATCTGCAAGGATGCCGCGAATTACGGATGTCCCGATTCCGTTGCCGCGAAGCACGGTCAAGACCATGATCTCGACCAGCCGTATCTCATCGGGCAGTGTGGTCGTGACGAGCCAGCCGGAGTCTTCCGCATCGGCTTCAACGATGTAGCTGGCGGATTCCGGAAACTTCGAGCAGTTAGATTGCCGCCGTCCGTTATATTGAATGCCGAGCAGATGGCTGCGCATGGGCTCGGGCCAGGCTGCGGCTCCCAATTCGTGGGCTATCGTTTCGACGATCAGGCGCCGCACGAAGAGCTCGTCCGAAGCAGACTCCAGCCTCAATCGAACGTTCATTGCGCCGCCGCGGATTTAGGGGCGACGGATTCGAGGTAGGCGGACAGCAGTTGGTGTAGACAGGCGTCGAATTCGGGGGCAGTGGAGAATGTTGCGGCGGGGGCAGGAATGTTTGGAGCCAGAGGATCGCCTGAGGCTTGCCGCTTTGCGAGAATGGCGACGCTTTGCATCGGCAGGGCAGGCTCGGCGGCACACTGTAAGGCGAGATGATAATCGTTTTTGAAGTTTCGTTCTACCGGTCCCCAATCTTCGGAAAGAGCAAGGATGTAATAGCCGCAATGGCGGATATTGTCATCGACTTCATATTGAACAGGCCGCTTGTCGCGAACGTTCAGGAGGGTTACAGGGACAAAGAGTATGCCCTGGGGCATTGCGGATGTTTCGTTGAAGGCTCCGAGCACCTTGTAGAACCGCAGGCGCTCTGCCTCGAGTTCCCATGGCGTGGCAAAGAATATACGGTGCATCCGATACATGAGAAATCCTTGGAGGGGCATGCGTCGAACGCATGCCCTGTGGAACGGATGGAAGCGAGCTAGCCACGGCTCGGAAAGATTCCCTGAACGCAGATGATGAAGTTGATGCCGAGGTAGGGATCCTGCGTGTTAATGGGAGTTCCGCTTCCGACCATGGTGATCGATTGAGGACTCATCGAAACGTTGGGGGCGCCGCTTAGAAAAACGGGGAGTCCGCCGGTTTGCGCATTGCCCGAATTCGCAAGCACATTATTGGTGGGATCGCCAATGCCGGCGCCATTGTTATTGGCCTGTAAAAGATGGTTGTGAGGCGGCATGTTGGAGATCGATATACTGACGCTTGCCGCTCCGGCCGATTGTCCCAGATCGACATTGGGCAAGCTAGGGCCTGTGCCAGTGCCGACCGGTCCACGGCCGCGCAGATCGGGAAGGGCAAAGGTGGTCTGGCCGTTTCCTCCATAGGTCGTTCCCAGGAGAGAAAACAGCGCGGCGTTCTGCGAAATGGATAACATTTGGCCTTGGCAGAACTGGAATCCATTGGGGGCGAAGTTTCCGGCGAACATGAAGATGGCGCCGATATAAGCGTCAGTAGACATACGTGAGGTGCTCCTTTTCGAATGTGAATTGATCGGCCCACAGGCAACCTGCGGGCCGGCCTTGCTTTACTGGAACCAATGGCCCACCGGCTTAGTTACACTCCACGTAAACGGCGACCTTCGCAGGGGTGGAAAGAGTCCCCGACCAAGTGCCTTCGATGGAGAAATACCCCAGCCCCGTTACCGAAGCCGTTGTCGTCCCGCTCGGCGTGCAGGTGCTGCCGGCTGAATTCGTCGTCGTGCAACTCGGACCGGTTACTTGTGTCGTGGGAGTGGTTGGGATGCTGGTAATAAGAGTCCAGGTGATGGAAGCGCCAGGACTATCGATTACCTGAACATGCATATTCGACATCGTCGTGCAGGCTGCCGGAATTACGGCAAGCGAACATTGGCCGGCGGCTGTGTTGAAGCAGCCATAGCTGGTGGTACCTCCGGCGCCATTCAACTGAATATATTCAGGGCTGCTAAAGCCACCGATATTACGCACCGCCTGGAACGTGACTGTTCCAGTTGCGCTCGCACCCGTTGGACCTGTGGGTCCGGTTGCGCCTGCCGAGCCTGTACCGGTGGGGCCCGTTGCGCCCGTCGTGCCTGCTCCTGTGCTCCCGGTTGCTCCTGTTACTCCGGTAACGCCCGTGGCACCGGTTGGACCCGTTGCACCCGTTGTACCTGTTCCTGTACTTCCGGTTGCTCCTGTTACTCCGGTCACGCCCGTGGCCCCGGTTGGACCCGTCGCGCCCGCCGTACCTGTTCCTGTAGTTCCGGTTGCTCCTGTTACTCCGGTCACACCCGTGGCCCCGGTAGGACCTGTCGCACCCGTTGTGCCGGCTCCGGTGGTCCCGGTTGCTCCGTTCGCTCCCGTAGCTCCGGTGGGCCCTTGCGGACTGATCAACTGCCAAGGCGCCGCCGGCGGCGTAGCCGAGTTATTGCTCGATGCGCTGATGTAGGAAGACTGCGTCAGAGCGTAGAATACGATGTCCCCCGCATTATAGGTCCCGTCAGCGCCGGTACCACCCCCTGACGTCCACGTTCCCGCAGCCGTTGCCGGATTTCCCGTCGCACCCATTGGGCCCAGCGCCCCCGTCACACCCGTTGGTCCTGCGATGCCCTGGCTACCCTGACTGCCTTGTACGCCCGTTGCGCCCGTGACGCCCTGTATGCCTTGCGCGCCTTGCGACCCGGTGGAACCGGTGACGCCCTGTATGCCCTGAGCGCCCTGGGCGCCAGTCGGGCCTGTGATCCCCTGGATGCCCTGCGAACCCGTCGCTCCGATGGGACCGGCGGGCCCTGTCGCACCCGCGGCTCCAATTCCTCCTGTTGCTCCAAGCGCGCCCGCCTGCGCAATCATCGTCCACGGGCCGCCGTTCGATGGCGTATTGCCGATATTATTATTGGCGTTGCTTTGATAAGCGGAGCCCGAATAGAAGACAACAGCGCCTTGGCTATAATTGACCGTCGCCGAATAAACGGTTACTTGCGGCAGCACGCCCGCCGGTCCTGTAGCGCCAGCAGGGCCTGGCGCGCCGGGAAGTCCAGAGTTGCCGTCAAGTCCCTGCGGCCCCGCTGATCCTACGGGCCCTGTCGCGCCCACCAATCCGGCGATGCCTGTTGCGCCTGTTAACCCGGTGGCGCCGGTTGCCCCGGTCGCGCCGGTTACGCCCGGTGCGCCAGTTGGCCCAGCAGGCCCCGGCGGTCCCACCGTGCCACCCAATACTACGGTCACATTCCCCGTCGTCGCGTCTGGCGGCACCATGGCGATGATCGTATAAACACCCAAATCCGTGTAGAACGCCGATAAAACTTGCGCCAGAGATCCGTTCACGGTAATCGGCGGCACCGCCATGGCGCTGCTCGGCGCGGCGCCGGGCGCGGGCGCCTGTCCGCTCGGCACCGCGGGGGTGACGGCTCCCAGCCCGGTGGCGGTCAAGACGATGGTCGATCCGGGCGCGGCCTGAACCACGGCCGTATTGGCTGAACTGGGTGCTCCGGCGCTCGAACTGGTCACCGCAAATAGGCCCAGATCCGCGGTTGCAATTCCTACCATAATTGGCGCGCTGGTTTGGCCGCCCACCGCTACCGTCACATTAACCGAGGGCGTCCCCGTTGGAATTTCAAATGGGACCTGCACATTGATTTGGCTCGGGCTTACATATACGATTGGCGCCTGCAAGTTGCCGAATTGAACCGTCGCGCCGCCGAGGCTGGTAGCGGATGTCGATTGGGGTTCGGCCAGAACGGCGCCATTTGAAAGGTTTGAGCCGTAGATCGTGACGAGCTCGCCACGCGCCACATTGCCGCTGGCAGCCGTCATTGGCGCGGCGACCTGTACCGTGGTGATGACAGGCGTCTGCCCGAACGCGCCCGATGACAGCGCAACCAAGCAGAGAATTTCTACAGCTAGCCGAAAGAGACCACCGATCCGTTGCATTGTTTTAAAGGGAAAAACCCGAATGCCCGAAAATTGTATCGAATTCTACTAAAGAAAGCAAATTTATATCAATTGAAATCGACTTTGGGTAGAATTTGGTTGAAAAATAAGTAAGAGTGATTTTTATCGAATTCTTGCGCAGGGCGTCAAGCCGCAAATTATTCCACCTCGCGTGATCCGATGTTTCGAAGATCTGTGTCAGATCAGGCTTACGCAGGAGTTGAACTAACGAATCGCAGTTAAACAGTCCTGCCTCGGCCGAACTTAAAAACGGCGCGTGCGCACGAACAAGAAGCTATCTTCGAGTTGGTTTCCGAAGGAGTAGTTACCGACCAGAAGGCTGAACGGCTCAGCGCCAAGCGTATCGAAGCATTCGTTCACCACCTTCGTGGACAGCGCCGACCGGATCACGCCGTCGTTATCGAAATCGTGGGCAGGTTCGCGTTTGCTCACATTCAATACGCGGATCTTGATCCCTTGGGTAACTGTCCGTTCTTTCCATCAGATAAAACAGACCTCTCCAGGAGGATTCGAGCGTCTGAAAGTTCGGATGATGGAGAACTTCATTCAATTGAATGGATACCAAACAATCGATCTGGGCGATTCGGGCATTGATCATCGCGACTGCATCTCTGCCGAGTCTAATGGCGCCCTCAAGTACTTGCCCGATGAACGCAGTTACCAGCTCCTTGCCGCGCCTAGAAGATTCCGGATCTTGAGCGCCCCCCCTTCTTGAACGATCCATCGAGAAGCCCGGATTTGCGACTCGGATCGCTCTCGCCTGCTATGCGGCCGGACTGCGAGGAGGGTGACTCAAGCATGGTATTCGTTACGCTAGCATGCGCCTCCCGCGTGGTAGCCAGCAGGCGCCAGGAAGCGATCGCTTGGTTATGGCAAACGAACAGGGCGAGCCAATGGTGGTGTTGGCGGGCTCGCCAATGGACCTCATTGCCCCGAAATCAGCACTTGTGCTGAGATGAAATGGTCCCCTATGAAAAAGATGTTGGGCATTTTAACCCTGGTAGCGATTTTAGCCGGCGCGGCATTCATTACCCTGCATCGCCGGCAGGCTTCGGGCGCGATAGAAGTGCATCGTCCGGCGGCGCACGATGTCTCCGCGCCTCTGGCGTCACTGCGCGTATCCGAATCTCCCGCCGCCCTGCCCGACTGCGCCGGTACGGAGCACGGCTGCGGCACCTCTCCCGACGACGACGATGCCGATGCCGATCAACAGGTGGCTCAACAGGGCACTCCACAGACCACGCAACAGGGAGCGGCACAGGGCGCTGCCCGCGGTGGCGCCCCGCGCGTCAACCCGGGAACGCCACCCATAACTCCGCCTCCGCCTATCCCTCCCGCGGGCGTCGCGGTGGAGCAGCACTCGCAGGGCAATCGGCCGCCTGCCGTCATCGTTGCCAGTTTCGATGGCCTGGGCTTTGGCTTTAACGGGCCGCAAGGACCGGGCCGCAACGCCGCCCTCGACAATAGTCTGGCAGTGGGGCCGAACCACATCGTACAGGTCATTAATGGCGCCGGCATCGCGGTTTACTCCAAGAAGGGCGCGCTGTTCGACACTACTGGAAAGGTTCTGTACGGGGCCGTGCCATCGAGAACCGTATTCAAGGGTTTCGGAGGCCCTTGCGAAACCGCAAACTTCGGCGACGTGGTGGCGCGTTACGACCAGTTAGCCGACCGCTGGCTCTACGTGATGCCCATTTTTCAGAGAATCCCGAACCGTCCCGAAGAGCCTTACTCCGTCTGTTACGCGCTCAGCAAAACGCCGGATCCGCTGGGCGAGTATTATCGATATGAATTCCGCCGCAAGCTGTTCCCCGATTACCCGCGGCCTGCCATCTGGCCCGACGGCTACTATGTCCCCACCTCGACCGGCGACACCGTAATCCAAAAGCACGACTGTATTGTGGACCGCGCGAAGATGCTCAAAGGCGAAGACGCAACAGAGCAGTGCATCATCATCGATGGGGTCAATTTCCTGAACAATTCCGACATCGACGGAACAAAACTTCCTCCCCCGGGCGCCCGAACATCATGTTTGCCGACGGAGGCACTCAGCTCAAGGGCATGAGCGAGAAGGACGATAAATATTTTCAGGACGATGGAATGTATTACTGGAAGGTCAAGGTGGATTGGGAGAATCCCAAGAACACAGCCGCTTCCGGTCCGACCAAGATAATTGTCGCTCCCTATCACTTTTTGTGCAACGGGCAATTGAGTAACTGCGTGCCGCAGCCCGGGACCGAGACCCGGCTGGACTCGCAGGGTGACAAGCTTATGCAGCGGCTGGTCTATCGCAACTTCGGCGATCATCAATCGATTCTCGCGGTACACTCCATCAACAGTTCACCGGGCAAAGCGGGCGGTGTTCGTTGGTACGAATTCCGTATCGATTCAAAAGGCGACCCTTCGCTCTACCAACAGAGCACATACGCACCGGACGAGTTCTTCCGCTGGATGGGAAGCGGCGCAATGGATCGTATGGGCGATATCGGGATCGGTTATTCCTTCGGCGGCCCGCCTAACTATGTGGGACAGCGGTTCGCGGCGCGCCTGGCCGGAGACCCGCTGGGACAGCTCACTCTGCACGAGACCGTGCTAGCGACCGGCGAGGGATCCCAGATGCGAGGTAATCGGTGGGAGGATTATCCGACGACGGCCATGGATCCTTCCGACGATTGCACCTTCTGGTATGTGGGCGACTACTTCAAGAAGGACGCGCCGGCTCTAACAACCAAGATCGGCGGTTTCCGGCTGCCTGGCTGCATGCAGGCCCGTCTCAGCGGATCAGCCTTCTTCGACCTGAATCACGACGGCAAACGCGACGCGGGCGAGCCAGGGATCGCCGGCGTCCGGATCGCCTATTCCGGCGGGCAGTCCGGCACTTTCACCGCCGATGCCGCTGGCGACTTTGGCGGCGAGGTGCCAGCAGATCCTCTCTACCAGTCCCCAACTTACACACTCAATGCGCAGCCCTCCAAGCGCGCCGCATGGACGTCGACAGGCGCGCCGCTCACGATTTCGATTGCCGACCCGGCAGGCGTCGGCGGCGTCAATTTGGGCGCGGCATGCACAGTTCCGAATCGCGGCGGCGAAGCCGCGAAGTTTTGGTCAAGCAGCAAGGGCAAAGCTGTTCTCAATGCGCATGACCCAGCGTGGGTTGAACTACTTAATTCAACACTTCACCTGAATCTGGCAGGCAAATCCGACCAAGCTTACAACGACTTTAAGAAATGGCTATCGAAACCGGGAAGTCAGCCGGAACTCGCCGCGCTGGCGCTGAATATCGCCTATGGAAGTGAAGACGGCAAAGCTACGGTTCAAGATCCGGTCACTCATGACTGGCCGACATTGAATACTTTGGTGACACGCATCGCCGCCCTGCCGGCGTCAGCCGCCGGGCCGTACCTGGGTCTCCTGGAAAAGCTGAACAATAATAAGCAGCAGGTCACGCCGTCCGATCCAAAAGCCTGCGGGACGTACTGAGTGTGTCCTTGAGCTGCGCGGACACGTGCGGGGCTTACATCTTGCCTTTGATGGCGTTATCGAAGGAGATGTTGTAATCGCCGACGATCGATCCGGTGGCTCGCTGCAGAGCCGCGCGCGCTTTGACGTAGCTGCTCTTCGCCGCAACTTCCGTGGATCTCGCCTGGGCTAACAGGCTTTCGTATTGGATGACAAAGAACGCCGTTGAAGCGCCTACCTCGAACTTAGCCTGCTCGGCTTCGAGCGATTCCTGTTGGAATTTGCGGGCCTGCACGGCGGCGTCGTAAGAGGCGCGCGCGCGGCGAATGGCTATCAGGGCATCCTCAACCTCGAGCCTCGCCTGATTCTGAAGCTGCGCTACGCGGATCTGCGCTTGCTTGGTGTTTAGCTCGTCGCGGGCCAAGTCGGCTTCGGCGATGCGGTTATGGATGGGAATAGTAACTTGAACGCCGATTCCATAAGTGGGGTAATCGCGCGCAAGCACCTGACCTAACACGCTGCCATATCCGCCGGAGAAAGGTTGGCTGGGGCCGGACAAAAAGCCGGTGGTGGGTCCAGCGAGTCCGTTGTTTTGCGCGATGCCGATTAAGTCAACCTCGGGGAGAGTAGCGTTCTTGGCGCCTTGCAGGCCAATGAGGTTATTCTCCACTTGCAAGTGCGCCTGGCCCAGATCGGGACGATTGGCAGTAGCTTCGTTGAGGAGGTCCTGCACGGGGCGGATCTCATCGGTGGCGGGGATTTCGAGAGTCGCAGTGGGAATGAGGCGGGCGGAGCGAATGGCTTCGTCCTCGCTGCGGGTCAGTACGTTTTTGAGGATGGCCTCTTCCTCTTCGAGGAGGCCGCGGGCGTTGATCAAATCCTGCTGGGTAGAGAAGACCTCCGCATTGGCGCGCGTCGCTTCCACGGGGGCGAGGGTGCCCTCGTCTACCTGGGCTTTCGTATCGGAGAGGAGTTTCTCAGCGGCGCGGACGGTTTCTTCCTTCACCTTTTCGTCTTCGTAAAGAGCGACGAAATCGGTATAGAGGCGCACTACGCCGTACACCGTCGCGAGGAGCTGCTGTTGGAACAGCATCGAGGTAATGCGGCGCTCATTGGCGGCGATACGGATGAAGCGGTTATTGAGGCTGCGGCCGAAGCCGCGCAGCAGAGGCTGGGTGAAGGTGAGCCCCAGGCTCGAACCGGTGTAGGGGTTATAGGCCGAGTTGAGAGCATTGGCCGACTGGTGGTTGTTATCGAAGTTCAGACTGGCTTGGCCGCCGGTCATGAAACCCTGTTGGACGCCGGCATTGGCGGTGAAGCCCTGCGTCACCAGCGATGGGGTCCCGTAAGCGGTTGGGTTGGTCACGGGCGTGGTCTGGTGGTTCCAGTTCACTTGGCCAACGATCGCGGGATCGAAGATCGGCACAACTGTTCCGTTAGATTGCGGGATTGTGCCCTGCATCGAGTAATTGGTTTGGGGCTCGCCGAGCGTGCCGAGTTCGAGCGCGTTACTCGGAACCGACGTCCCGTTAGTGGCCGAGCCGGTGGCGGCGGGGTTGGTGACGAGCGGGCTAAGCGGTCCGCCAACGCCAGTGGGGACTTCGGAGAGTGTGTAGTTCAGACCGCGTACTACGCCACCGCCTTGGGCGCGCAGGAATTCTGCGTCGCCTTGGGGGATGGTGAAGCGCTGCAACTCGATATCGAGGTTGTTTTCGATGGCTAGGGCGAGGGCGTCCTGCAGGGAGAGATAGATGCTGCCGGCGCGAAGGAGATCGCGGATGCGCGCGGAGTTGTCGAGCGTGACCACGCGCTGCATCGGCGGTAACTGCTGAGCCGTGAGGGTGGTCGCCAAAAGGAGGGCCATCGTGGCGCGGAGGTAAGGGAACCGGCGGCAAACGACGCCGGCGATACGACTACTAGCCGCCACGGACGCGGAGTTAATCTCGGGAGTGGTGCGGATCACGAGCGGGGGACCTTCTCTTTAGCGGCGGGCTTTACCTTGGCCCCTTCGCGAATGGCGTCGCTGGGGTTGACAACCAGTTGATCGCCCTCATGGAGACCGGAAAGGACTTCCAGCTTATCGCCGAAGTCGCGGCCGAGCTGCACCTGTTGGTAGTGAACCGCGCCATCGGCGGCAACTACCGCGACTTGCGGGCCGTTGGAGCGAACCACCAGCGTGTCGCCCGGGATTGCGAGCGGCGGATCTTTGCGCGGTACGGCGAGATCCACCTGCGCATACATGCCAGGCATCAGCAGGTTGGTCTCATTCGATACCTGAACTTCGGTGAGCAAGGTGCGAGTGCTGGAATCGAGGGCATTCGCGGTGCGCGTTACCGTGCCAACAAATTTGCGGCCGGGAAGGTCCGGGATTGTGAGCGTCGCTTTCTGTCCCACGCGTACGGAACCGGCATCGACCTGGGGAAGGCTTAAATAAGTGCGCAGGCGGCCGGTTTGCGCGATCCGATAGAGCAAGGTATTGCCTTCCGTCACCAAGACGCCATCGTCGATGTTGCGCAGGGTGATCACCCCGGCGAAGGGAGCGCGCACCGTAAGGTAACTCTGGAGATCGTTCAATCGCGCGAGATTGGCCTCGGCCGCGGCGGTGTTGCTTTTCGCGGCATTAACGGCCTTTTCAAGCGCTTGTACGTTGGCCGTCTGGGCCTGCCATTGCATATTGTAGGTGTCGTTATCCTGCTTGGAGATGACGCCCTTGTCGGCGAGTTTTTGGAAGCGGTCTTTGGTGACGCGCGCGAGGTTTTCGTTGCTGCGTCCCTGTTCGAGGCCCGCCTGCGATTGCTGCATGGCGGCTTCGGATTGCTCCACGGCGGCCTTCGCTTGCAGGATCTGCTGCTCGAGCTCGGGCGCCTCGATTTGGGCGAGAACCTGGCCCGCGCTGACGCGATCGCCGATATCGGCGCTGCGCTTCTTAATGTATCCGCTGGCACGGGCCAAGACGGGGGCTTCGGTCACGGCTTGAATGTTGCCCGGTAAAACGAGATTCGATGTGCCGGGGGAACGCACCACGGTGGTGACGTTCACCACAGGAAGCGCATCGGACTGATTCTGCGATTCGGCGGCGAGAACCATCTCCCGTTTCTGACGTGGCAGGTAACCGAAGTAATAGCCGGCGAGCCCAAGGGCCAGCAAGAGCACAAAGACGGTGACGCCGGTCCAGCCGGAGGGCGATTTTTGCCCGTGGAGTTTTTTCTGGTCTTCCAGTTGATGCCGCAGGCTTTCGACCTCGGCGCGGAGTTGGTCTTCGGTGGAGTAAGTCTGGTTCATTGCAAGTCCCCGTGGAGTATCATCTGTTCCTGTAAAAAGTCCTGCTCTTCTTTTTCTAATTCATGCTCGTGATTTACTGGGGGCTTGGTGCGCAGCAGGCTGTACACCATGGGGACTACAAACAGGGTAGTCAATGTAGCGAGCAACAATCCTCCGATTACGGCGCGGCCGAGCGGGGCGTTCTGCTCGCCGCCCTCGCCCAGGCCAAGAGCCATGGGCAGCATGCCGATGATCATTGCGGCGGCAGTCATAATGACGGGACGCATACGCGTGTGCCCCGCCGATTGAGCGGCCTCGCGTGAGTTCATGCCTTCTAGGCGCTGATCGTTAGCGAATACGACCATCAGGATGCTATTTGCGGTGGCCACGCCGATGCACATGATGGCTCCCATGAGAGAGGGGACGCTGAAGGTGGTCTGGGTGAGGAAGAGCATCCACACGATTCCGGCGAGCGCACCGGGAAGGGCCATCAGGATGATGAAGGGGTCGAGCCACGATTGGAAATTCACAGCCATCAAGAGGTAGACCAGCACGACGGCGAAGATCATGCCCGCGCCGAGACGGTAGAACGAATTCTGCATGGTGACGAGCTGGCCGCGGATATCGATAGTGGTTCCGCGCGGCAGTTTCGCCTGCGCATCGTGCACGATCTTTTCGACGGCGGCGCCGACGGAGCCAAGATCGCGGCGATCGACGTTCGAGTAGACGTCAAAAACGGGCTGCACGTTGTAGTGGTTGACAATCTCGGGCGCGACATTGCGGGACACGGACGCCATATTGGCAAGAAGCTGGGTAGCCCCGGATCCGGTTCCGGGATTGCCGTAGTTGGTGGACGACTGGCTGGGGCCCGCGGCCCCCGGAAGTTGCAGAACGCCAGAGCCGATGGCGCCGTACGGCGGCGTAACTGGAGTGCGCAGGATGGCCGCCATGGAATCCATTTTGTATTGCGGAGTCTGCACCGCGACGAAGTAACTGACGCCGGTTTTCCAATCGAGCCACTGGGTAGGGGCAACCTGGCCGCTGGAGGCGAGCGAGACGAGCAGGCTGTTGCTGACATCGCGTTGGGTTAAGCCCACTTGGCCGGCCTTGTCACGATCGACGTTGACATCGATTTCGGGCCAATCGACCACCTGGTGAATGTGCACGTCGGCGGCGCCTGGGATGCGAGCGACCTTCTCCCGGATCTGCTGCGCGATCTGGTAGTTACCTGCGGCGTTGCGTCCTACCACCTGCACGTCAATGGGCGCGGGCAGGCCGAAGTTCAGGATTTGGTTGGTGATATTGGCAGCTTCGAAAAAGAACACTACGTCGGGGAAGCGCTGGTTCAGGCGCTTGCGGAGCTGATCGGTGTAAGCCGCTGTGGGTCCATGTTCTTCCGGATTCAGAGAGATGAGGATATCGCCATCGCCGGTTCCGATGGTGGGGCTATCGCCGAACGCCAGGTTGAAGCCGCCGTTGGGGATTCCGATGTTGTCGATGATCGTATCGATTTCACGCGCTGGAATTACCTGGCGGATTTCATTTTCGACGTTGGCGAACATGACCTCAGTCTCTTCGATGCGGGTGCCGGAGGGCGCGCGGGCGTGAAGGCGCATCTGGCCGGAATCCACGGTGGGGAAGAAATCGCGTCCGATGAAGGGAGCGAGACCGAGCGACAGGACGACGAATACGGCGAATGCGATGAGGACGGAAGCGCGGTGGTCAAGACACCAATGGAGCAGCGAAGTATAAGAAGAGCGCATCCTCTCGAAGCGGCGGTTAAATATGTAGTGCCCGCGCCAAATAAGACCCTTGCCGGCCTCGGCCTCTTCGCCAGCCGCATAGATCTTCAGTTCGGGCTTCAACATGTAATGCACCATAGTGGGAATGATGGTGCGCGAGAGGAGATACGAAGCCAACATGGCGAAGACGACGGCGCCGGCGAGCGGGGTGAAGAGGAACTTGGCGGCGCCGGTGAGCAGCAGCACAGGCACGAAGACGATGCAGATGCAGAGGGTGGAAACGAAAGCCGGCGCGGCGATCTGCTCCGCGCCATCGAGCACGGCACGCACTAGCGGCTTCTTCATCGCCATGTTGCGGTGGGTGTTTTCAATTTCCACCGTGGCGTCATCGACCAGAATGCCGACTGCAAGCGCGAGTCCGCCGAGTGTCATCACGTTGGTAGTCTGCCCCATCATATGAAGCACGATGAGAGACACGAGAATCGATAGCGGAATTGAGATGCAGACAATGATCGTGCTGCGCCAACTTCCAAGGAACAGCAAAATCATCAGGCCGGTAAGGACGGCGGCGGTGACCGCCTCGCGCACGACGCCGTTGATGGCGGCGCGGACGAACAGGGATTGATCGAAGAGCTCGCGGACGTGAAGCTCAGGCGTGATGCCGGCGAGGATTTTCGGCATGGCGGCTTTTACGTTGTTCACAACCGCCAGAGTGGACGCCTTGCCGCTGCGCAGCACGGTGAGCAGGGCGCCACGGCTGCCGTTGGTACGGACGATGCTAGTCTGTACCGAATAGCCGTCCCGCGCCTGTGCGACGTCGCCGAGGTAGACGGTGGCGCCGTTGACAATCTTGATGGGCAGCTTGTTCATGTCCGCGAGCACGCGCGGGCTGCTGTTGAGCTTGACCTGATAATCCATGTCGCCGATCTTGGCGTCGCCGGCGGGCAGGATGAGGTTTTGGGAGGCGAGCGCGTTCGAGATATCGACGGGGGAAAGCTGCTTGGCATACAGCTGATCGGGGTTGATATCGACCATCACCTGGCGGAACTTTCCGCCGTATGGAAGGGGAACGGCGGCGCCCTGAATGGTGGCGAGTTGGGTGCGGATGAAGTTCTGACCGAGGTCGAAGAGTTCCTGCTCGCTGAGAGTCTTGCTTTCGAGGCCGAGTTGGATAATAGGTACGCTCGAAGCGTCGTACTTGATGATGCTGGGCGGCGTCGTGCCTGGCGGAAAGATCTTGAGCAGGGTTTGCGAAATAGCCGTGATTTGGGAAAGGGCCACTTCGATTTTGGCGTCGGGCTGGAAGTAAACGCGCGTGACGGAAACGCCGCTATAGGATTGCGATTCGATGTGCTCGATATCGTTGACCGTGGTAGTCATAGAGCGCTCGAAGATGGTGACCATGCGTTTTTCCATCTCGTCGGGCGCGAGGCCGGCGTAGTTCCAGACAACGCTGACGACGGGGATATCGATGTAAGGAAAGATATCCACCGGCATCGAAAGGATGGCGGAGACGCCAAGAATGGCGATAAGCAACGCCATCACAACAAAGGTATAAGGTCGCCGAAGGGCGAGTCGGACTATCCACATAGAAACTTCAGAGGGCTTGGGGACTTATCTAATATGATATTCGAACCGCCCTGCGGATTGGATGACGCGCCTTAGCCGCTGGCAGGTAGCTATTTGGGGCTAGGGTGACCGGCGGGTCATCGGCGACGAAACCGAGCTACGCGTCGGGTTGATTGGCCGATTCCTGGTGACCATCGGGCTTTCGAAACACGGCTCGATCATCTGGTAATCTTGTTCAGGCCTACCAATGGAGTTCACTCGGCTTTCTGCGAAGGAGCGGATCGTGCTGCCAAAGAGCATTTGTATTTCCCATGCCTGGGGACCGGGAACAACGTCAACGGTTAAGGATACCGGCGACGGCATACTGCTCCACCGAGCAAACCGCCTCGACGAAGTGGTCGGGGGGCTGCGATTTAAAGGTAGACCGAAGACACCTGCACAAATGAGGAACGCAGTCGAGGGCGAGATAATCCGCCGCCGTTAGAGCGGAAGGTACTGGCATTCCGTTGTGCAGATCCCGCGACAGCTTGAGTCTGCCCGCGCGCGAAAACGGCCGCGCCGTTACAAGCTTGCCGCGCGGGCGCGGGACTTCCGGAACTCCAACACCGCCGGCACAAGCGAAAGGACAATGATCCCGAGGAGCACCTTCTCGAAGTTTTGTTGCACAAACGGGAGCTTGCCGAGAAAGTATCCCGCAACCGTGCAGAGCGTGACCCACCCCAATCCGCCGCAGATACTGTAGGGCAGAAAACGGAGATATGGCATCTCTGCGACGCCCGCAACGAAAGCGGTGAATGCCCGCACGATGGGAACAAAACGCGCGTATACGATGGTCCTGCCTCCGTAGCGTTCGTAGAAAGCCTTGGTGCGGAGCAGGTGTTCACGCTTGAAGAGCAGTGAATCGGGACGGCTGAAGATGGCCTGTCCGGTCCGTCGGCCAAGAAAATAGCCGGTGGAATCGCCGATCATGGCGGAGAGCGAAAGCAGCACGATGACGAGGCCGATATTCAATACGCCATCGCCCGCTACCACGCCTACGGTGAAGAGCAGCGAATCGCCGGGCAGGAAAAAACCGGCTAGCAGTCCGGTCTCGGAAAACACGATACCGCACAGGGCGGCGTAGCCGAACCAGCCGGAAAAGACCTGGCTCAGGAGGTGACGCAGCCCGTCGGGCGAGGTCAGAGCCCTCAGGAAATCGATTAAGGCGTGAATCATCCGCTGGACCGCGGGCTAGCTATTACGGTATCCCGCAATCAGCTTGTTGATCGCGTCCTGGTGGACCTTGATCTTGCCTTCCTTGATGAGCCGTTCCTTCAGGCCCTCGCGGAAGAGCGTATCGCGGTCGCCCGCTTTCTGGCTCTTGATCTGGTCGCGGATGGTTGGGCGCTCGGCGGCAAACTTCGACATATCGGCCGGGACGTGTTCGACTACCTTGGCCACCACGGTGGAGTCAGGCATGAGAATGGGCCCGAGAATAGCGCCATCGGGGCTGCCGAAGCCTTGTGCCGCGTAGTTCGCCGAACCGAAGCCCGCCACGGTATCGGTGCGAAGGAAGGGGTCGGTGGATTCGACCTTGTAGCCCATCTCCTTGGCAGCCTGTTCGAAGCCACTGGCCTTGGCCTTCTTGACCAGCTCATCCGCCATCTCGCGCACCTTGGCGGTTAGCCGGAAATTCACCATGGCATCCGTCACCTTGGCCTTCACTTCCTCGAAGGGAGCGGGCTTGGGAGGCGTGATGGCGGTGAGTTCCGCGACGACAACCTTGTTATTCGCCAGCGCGACCGCAGGCGTCACCTGGCCGACTTTTAGCGCGGCGACCGCCTGATCGAAATCGGGGTTGGGGCCGACTTCGGGGATGGGCTTGCCGGGTTCGATGTTATCGGCGTGTACTACTTCCATGCCAAGATCCGCCGCGACCTTTTCGGGGTGCGTCGGGTCTTTGGTTAACATCGGCTGCGCCTGATCGGAGGCGCGCTGCAGGATGTCATTGACACGAACCTTCTTGGCCTGCGAGGCGAGGGCATCCTTGACTTCATCGAAGCTTTGCTGATGCGCCGGTTGGCGCGAAACCACTTGCACGATGTGGTATCCGTAGCTAGTCTTTACCAGTCCAATGTCGCCCGGCTTTTGCGTGAACGCGGCGTCTTCAAATTCCTTGACCATCTGCCCGTTGCGCTGCACGGTGTATTCCCCGCCCTTATCCTTCGAGCCGCCATCTTCGCTGTACTTCTTCACCATGTCTTCGAACTTGGCTTTACCGCTCTTGATCTGGTTCATCACGTCTTCGGCTTGAGCCTTGATCTTCGCCTCATCGGCCGGCGGCTTGCCTTGAGTCATGAAAAGGATGTGCCGGACCGTGGACTGCTCTGGCACGTGATATTGGCTCACGTTCTGGTTGTACGCCTTGCGCAGTTCGTCGTCGGGGACGTTGATGCTTTGTTCGATCTTGGCTTGATCGGCGATCAAGAGTACCAGGTTCTTCTTTTCGGGCGTCTGATAGTTCGCGATGTTGGCCTGATAGTAACTGCGCTGTTCCGCATCGGAGGGAGTGACCTCGGCTTTGTACTTATCGGGGAGGATCTTAACGTACTGGATTTTGATCTTTTGGTATTTCGTCTTGAACGCCTGTTCGACTTCTTGCGGCGTTACAACGGTGCCTTCGACGGCGACATCGCGGAGGCGGGCAATGAGGATCTGGCGGCGCAAATCGCCTTCGAACTGATCGATGGTAATGCCCTGCTGGGCCAGCATGGCGGCGTACTGATCTTTGCCGACGAAGCGGCCATCTGGAAACAGAGCCGGCGCCATCTGCATGATGGTAGTGCGCAACTGATCGTTCGTGGCTTCGAAACCGAGACGCGCGGCTTCATACGCCATGGCGCGATTGATAATCATGTCGTCCACCATCTGCGGGATGTAGATGGGCAGCATATCCGGAGGGAGTTGTTTGCCGCGCATAGCGGTTTGCACCGTACGCTGGACCTCATCGGCGTGGATATCCTCGCCGCCTACGGTGGCCAGGACCAGGTTGCCGGTGGGGCCGCTGGTGTCGTAATTCGGCACCAGATAGGTCAGCATCGAAATCGCCACAACAACCAGCAGGCCTCCCAGCATGAGACGCACTGCTTTATCGCGGCTACGAAACAGATCGAACATTGTTAAGTGAACTCCTGTATATACGAATACGAAAGGGGAACTTTCATTATAGCGTGCGCCCGGCTTCGGCGCTCATTGGCCGCAGCGTTTGGTCAGTAAACCGGTGTGCCGTCACGCAGCGGCGGCTGGCGAATCTCCATGCAGCCTTTGCCCGTAGGGAGCACCTTCCCCGGGTTGAAGAGGCTGTCCGGATCGAATAATCCTTTGAGTCGCGCCATGGTTTCGAGCGATTCCGGCGTGAAGAGCGAGGGCATGAGATCGATCTTCTCCATTCCTACGCCGTGCTCGCCTGTGATGGAGCCGCCGCAAGCCACGCAATACCGTAGAATTTCGTCGCCGCAGGCGCGCGCCTTCTCGAGATCGCCGGGCTTGCGCGCATCGAACAGGATGATGGGGTGCAGATTGCCGTCGCCGGCATGGAAGATATTACTGATAGCGAGGCCATGGCGGCGCGACGCCTGGCCGATGAATTCGAGCGTGGGTGCGATCTTGGTGCGCGGCACCACGCCATCCTGCACGTAATAGAAAGGGCTCACGCGGCCGACGGCGCCGAAGGCGTTCTTTCGTCCCTTCCAGAGCAACTCGCGCTCAGCGTCGGACCGGGCGATACGGATTTCGCGCGCGCCACACTGGGCGCAAGCGGCGCGGACCCGTTCGATCTGCTGCTCAACCGCCTCGCGGAGCCCTTCGAGCTCGATGAGGAGAACCGCCGCCGCGTCCATGGGATAGCCGGCGTGAGTGGCCTCCTCCACCATGCGTAGCATGACCCCGTCGAGCATCTCGATGGCGGCCGGCGTGATTGCGCACGCAGTGATTTCGGCGACGGTTTGTCCGGCTGCTTCGCTCGAATCGTAAATGGCAAGGATAGTCTTGACAAGCTCGGGCTTGCGCATCAGACGCACGGTGATCTTGGTTATCAGCGCCATGGTTCCTTCGGATCCGGTGAGGAGGCCGGTGAGATCGTAACCGGGAAGATCAGTCTCTTTGCCGCCGGTTTCGACTATCGTTCCGTCCGCAAGAACCATTTCGAGACCGAGCACATGATTCGTGGTAACGCCGTAGGCCAGGGTGTGTGGCCCGCCTGCATTTTCGGCGACGTTGCCCCCGATAGTGCAAGCGCGCTGGCTGGAGGGGTCGGGCGCGTAGAAGTAGTCGGCGGCATCGACGGCGGCCGTGATGTCGAGGTTGACGACGCCGGGTTGCAGCACGGCGCGTTCGTTTTCGAGATCGATTTCGAGAATGCGATTCATGCGCGCGAAGGAGATGACGATACCGCCTTCGCGCGGGATGGCGCCTCCGGAGAGTCCGGTGCCGGCGCCGCGGCCGGTAAGGGGAACATGAAATTCGCGGGCGAGGTGGACAATGGCGGCAACATCTTCTGTGGAGCGGGGGAATACGACAAGATCGGGACGGTGCTTATCTACGCCGCCATCGTATTCGTAGAGTGCAAGGTCTTCGGGGCGGTGGAGCAGATTGCGCTCGCCGAGGAGGGCGGTGAGACGAGGCGCGATGCTCGACGCGGGCATGGAATCAGTGTAGCGTTCTACGGCTGAGGGTCAGTGAAGATTTCGAAGTCGCGGTAAATCTCGCCGACTGGAAGTTCGCAATCGAGGCTGGGGAGCTTGAGAACAGCGGCGGGGTCGATCACGGTTTCGAGTTCCCAGTGTCCGTTGGGCAGCTTCCAGCAGTGCTCGATCCAGACCGGGGCGGGCTCCACTAATAGGATTTCGCGCATCGAGGATACCTGCCTGTAGAGGAAGGCCTTGTCGCCTCGATCCTTAGCTGCGGTGGATGGCGAAAGCACCTCGAGGACAAGGGTCGGGTTGGTCACGGTATCCCGGCAATCATCGATGTACTTGGGTGGACCGCATATGACGGTCGCATCGGGATACGTGATCAGCGTGTCCCAGCGGACGGCTACACGCAAATCGGCGTTGAAAACATGGCAGCTTTTGCCTCGGAGAAGATTGTCGAGTGCCGCCTGCACTTTGTTGATAATGAAACTGTGAGGTGGCAAGCCGCCCGCCATCGCATACATTTCGCCGTACCAATACTCGTTTCTTACATCGGAGGCACGGTCTAGCTCGAGGTATTGCTCAGGCGTGAGATGCGTTATGAGAGCGGTGGACATCGGCTATCTCTATTGTGCGCTATCGCGGAGATACTCCTATCGCGCCGCGTGAAACCGCCAGATATTGAAGCCTAAGCTCGTGCCCATGGCAATAAGGTTTCCATCGCGTGTCCACATAGGCGTCAGAGCCTCGCCATCGAAATTCAGACGAATCGGGTTGACCTTTCCCGTACTTGGATCGATCATGCTAATTCGCCATGCCCATTCCGCGGGAGACGCCGTATTCAAGACGAGTGCTCCCCCGGGGCCGCCAATCGACGAAGCGAGCCGGGTTCCGGGAATCCGTGTGTCGGCAGGGAGCGCAACCGGCTGAGGGTCGCCACCTTCTACGGGGAGCCGCGCCAGGCGGATAGAGTCCTTATCCTGAAGAGAAAGGATGAGATCGCGGCCGTTCGCGACGGCGGAGACGCTGTCGCCGGCCGCCAGCTTCCGCGACTCTCCTCCGGCGCCTGGCATCGACCAGATGAAACCCGCCGAACTGTAGTAGAACGTCTTGCCATCGGGTGGCGAAGCCAACGATGAGATGCGTTCCGCTTTGACGGGCACACGCCGCACAATGCGCCCATCGGCGATGGAGATTATTGCGATCCCCGCCGGCTTGCGGTCGGTAAGTACGGCGACGTAACCATCGCCAGCCAGCGCCGCAGGCATACCGAATTCCTCGCTGCTTTCAGTCAACGGCGATAGAGAGCCGTCGCGCTGCAGAATCTGAAAGCGGCGCTTGAATCCGGCGGCAGTGTAGATCAGCGGCCGGCCGTCAGGCAGTGCCAGAGCCAGCGTGGCGGCGCTGTCCTGCGTCTGGCCTAGCCGTTCCGGAGCGCCCCCTGAGGGCGGGAAACGCAGAATCGCATTGGCTTGGCTAACCTGGTCGGCGTAGATGCTTCCATCGGGGGGCAACATCGAGATACCAGGGGTCGTTGGTCAGCGTGAACAGCTCGCGCATTTTCCCCGATCCGTCGCGAGGGACGGAAATCACCCGGTTCAGGCCGGCGCCAAACAGACAGTAAATGACCGATTGGCCGTCCGGCGCCACCGCCAGGGCAATTCCTTGATCGCCGAGTCTCTGCCCTGGAGCGACATTGACCAGCTTACCGGTTGCCGGTTCCAACAGGTAGATGCCGGGCGGTCCTTTGGCTCCATTGGCATTCAGCGGGTTGCCGAAAAAGACGACCGCATCGCCCTTGAGCGTGGCGCGGGCGGTGGTGTTGAAGGAAATGTTGGCGATTGCGGGAAGCGGTGCGATCTTGCCGGATTCGGGCCAGTAGCGATAAAGCTGCGTATCGCGTTGCGCGTTGATGCGGTGTACCAGCAGGCTCCCATCCGCCAGCACGCAGGGCCCGCTCGCGTCCTCGAGCACGCGCGGGGCTCCCCACCCAATATCGACACGCTGAAGACGCCCCGGGGATTATCCGTGACGCGATCGAAATACAACTTTGAACCGTCGCGCGACCACGCGATATCGCGGACCTGCCCAAGATCTTTTTGATGCGTCAACACCGCCCAGTTGCCGCTTTCGGGCTTCATGATGGCGATCTGAGTTTGCCCATCCACCATCGCCTGGAAGGCGATGGTCTGCCCGTCGGGAGAAACGCGCGGATCGAGGGCCTGCGCCGGGCCCCCGAGTGATTGTCCGGTCCAGAGTTGTTCGTCAGGGCTGCGCGGTGCGAACCAGAAGGCAGCGGCGATCACGGCAACCGTGAGGGCAATGAGAGCGGCCACCGCGCACATCGGAACCTGGGCCACGGGCGGAGCGGTCTCCAACACTGGAGCAGACGTCATTTCGAGGGCGCCCGCCACGTCGCGCGCCGATTGCCAGCGATCGTCCGGATCTTTCGCCAGCGAGCGATGAATCAGCCTGGCCAACGCCGATGGCGCCGCGGTGAGCGGCTCAGGCTCGCGGTCCATGATGGCTGCGATGACGCTGGCGCGGCTTCCCCCCTGGAAGGCTGGCGCGCCGGCGAAGATTTCATAGAGAACGCAGCCGAAGGCAAATATGTCGCTTCGCGCGTCTGCCTCCTTGCCTTCGAGTTGCTCGGGCGCCATGTATTGCAGGGTGCCGAGAATCGTTCCTTCCTCGGTGATCGCCCTGGTGACCGTCTCCTGCATGGCCGCTGCCGCGGTGGCGACGGCGGCTTTGGCAAGGCCGAAATCGAGCAGCTTGATACCGCCCTTCGTGACCAGGATATTGGCGGGCTTGAGATCGCGATGCACTATGCCGATGCGATGCGCGGCGTCCAGGGCCTGAGCGATTTCGGCCGCATAGCGCATCGCTGTTTCGAGGGGAAGCGGGCCTTTCACAGGATGGCCCTCAATGTACTCCATTACGAGATAGTCGGGGCCGACGTCGAAGAGGGTGCAGATGTGCGGATGGTTCAGCGCCGCAATGGCGCGGGCCTCGCGCTCCAACCGTTCGGTGAAACGCTCCTTCGAAACCTTGATTGCAACGTTACGGTTGAGGCGGGTATCGCGAGCTTTCCAGACCTGGCCCATTCCGCCTTCGCCGAGAAGCGAAAGAAGTTCATAGGGACCAAGCCTTTCGCCTGCGGAGAGCGCCATCGAGATTCAACCAGTCTACCAAGCGCAATCGGTCTCCCCGCCCGCCGAATCGTTATCACTGAACCGAGAGCGCAAACTCTCCCGCGCGGCGTTGGAGTTCTCTCACCTCGGCGGTAGAGAGATTTCTGGGACTGAGATGAATCTGCAGCTTTTCCAGTTTGCCCGTGAACTGAAATGGCATCTTCGCGTCGTATTCGTCGATAACCGGCGAACCGGCATCTTCGCCGACGTGGAAACTTTCGTCAAGTGAGAATTTAGGAATCGGTGTGGTTTGGGCGATCCGTCCTTCGGCGAATTTCTTGCCATCCACCGCGATTGTGGCCAGGCCTCCTTTGCCGATGCCGCCGCCGTCGTAGGCGAAATCCAAAACGATCGTATGCTTGCCAGGCGCAAGTCTGTCCTGGCCCACAATGCGGGTCTTATCGTTTCTCTGGTGTGGGTACACCGCACCATCCTGATTCGAATAGGCGTAGACGAACTCCGGCTTGCCGTCAAGCAGCAAGAGCGCCCAGCCGCCAAACCGGCCGCCTTGCGTCGCCAACGCGCCTTCGGCTCCGGCTGCCGGAATTTCCACATCTGCCGTGATGCGGAATGACCTGTTTTTAATGTCCGGCGAATTCGCTTCCGGTATCCGAATCATGCCGGGATAATACGAGAAATCGGTCACGCCGCGAAGAGGATTCGGACGCTTCGACGGATCTCCACGCTCGACGAAGCTGGAATCCAGTGGCAACACATTGTATTTACGCGCCTCCACCAGGAAACGGGCCTGCAAGTCGCGCAGTTTATCGGGTTGCTGCTTTGACAAGTCTTTAGACTGGCTGAAATCCTTATTGATGTTGTAGAGTTCCCAAGGAAAATCGTTCGGGTCGGGCGCCTTTCCGACAGTCTGCCAGGGAAGTCTCAGAGGCGTAGTGCTGGCGATCCAGCCATCCTGATAGAGAGCGCGGTTGGCTGTGATCTCGAAGTATTGAGTCTTATGGCGCGAAGGGGCGTTCGCGTCGTCGAACGTGTAAACCATGCTGACGCCTTCGAGCGGCTTCTGCCTCGTGCCGTTCAGCACGTCGGGAGTCTGAACACCCGCCGCTTCCAAGATTGTCGGCACGATGTCGATGACGTGGTGGAACTGCGAGCGAATCTGCCCTTGCGCTTTGATCCGCTTTGGCCACGAAATCACCAGCGTTCCGCCGAAATGCGACGCTACTTGTTTCGTCCACTGGAAGGGCGCGTCCATGGCGTGCGCCCACCCGACGGGATAGTGATTGTAAGTGCGGTCGCTGCCCAATTGATCCATCATCGAAGACAGAAACTCGATTGATTCGGGGGCATACTGTCCGGACACCTCATTCGTTGTTCCCTGAAGCGTGCCTTCGGCGCTGGCGCCGTTGTCGCCCATCAGGTAGATGACGAGAGTGTTATCGAGCTGGCCGGACGCGTCCAACGCGTCGAAGACGCGCCCCACTTCAAAATCGCTTTCGGCAACCGTGGCGGCGTAGACCTCCATCATCCGCGCGTAGATTCGCTTCTGTTCGTCACTCAACGAGTCCCATGCCGGAATCTCTTTGGGTCGCGGAGTCAACACAGTGTTCCGAGGAACAATGCCCGCTTTTTTCTGGCGCGCCAGAGTTTGCTCGCGCACTTTGTCCCACCCCTGGTCGAACTGCCCTTTGAACTTGGCAATCCACTCTTTGGTAGCGTGGTGCGGCGCGTGACTGTTTCCTGGCGCGAAGTACAGGAAGAATGGCTTATCGGGAGCCGCCGCGTTTTGCGTGCGAATCCACTCTATCGCGCGATTAGATAGGTCGTGTATCAGGATGTAGTTCGGGTCGTGAAAAGGCGGAAGCACCGGTCTGTTGTTCTCGAACAGCGCCGGATGCCACTGGTCTGTGTCGCCGCCCAGAAACCCATAGAAGTACTCAAAGCCTAAGCCGCCGGCCCACTGGTCGTACGGCCCCGAGGGTCCCTGCAGCCATTCGGGGACGAGGTGGTGCTTGCCAAACCACGCGGTGTTGTATCCGTTGTCCACCAGAATGTTGCCGATCGTGCCGGCGCTCTTAGGAAGGACAGAGTCATAGCCCGGATATCCCGATGCGAATTCGGTAATGTTGCCGAAGCCGACCGATTGGTGATTGCGCCCCGTGAGCAATGCGGCTCGCGTGGGCGAGCAGAGCGCGGTGGTGTGGAACTGGTTATAGATCAGCCCGCTCTTGGCGAGACGATCCATTGCGGGAGTTGGGATCGGGCCGCCGAATGTACTAGCGGCGCCGAACCCAGTGTCGTCGGTCATGACGAGCAGGACGTTTGGGGCGCCCGCCGGCGCTGTCACCTGTTTGGGGAAATCGGGCCTCGATTCCTTGACTGTCTCTCCCATGACGCCGCGAAAGGGCGCGTCTGGAACGGGGAGCACTTTCGAACCGCATGCCGCCGATTTCTCTTGTGTCGCGTCCTGTGCGCGAAGGCTGCCAGGCAGTCCGCTGGAAGTCGCAAGCCACCCGGCCAGCGCGCCGGCGGCGAGCAGACCCGCAGCCGTCAGATTCGCTTGTGTTCGCATGGCGTACTCCTTTTCGATTCACGAATGTGCGCATCTTCGCGTTATCAGTGCTTGGCCTCTGTTGCCCGCCGCCTATTTTTTCGGAGCGAGTTAAAGAGGCGTCCGATCTACTTTTTGGCGCTACGTTGCGTTGCCCGTGAGGTGAATCGTTCGGATGATGTTTGCGTCTGGAAAATGGGTCCCATTGGCCGGAAGATCTGTTCATTTCGTGGCCGGGAATGCTGGTAATCTACATGAATCGGACGACATTGAGGGCTTCTCCGCGAGCGTGACTATGGCAACGCTTTCACCGCGACCGAGGGTGTTTATTGGTTCTTCCACCGAAGGACTCAAGATCGCGAAGGCGATTCAAGCACAGGTTGCTCGCGGTGACCACTGCACGGTTACGATCTGGACCCAGGGCGTTTTCGGGATGATGCGTTCGGCATTCGAGGCCCTTCTCAGATCCCTCACTACCTATGATTTCGCCATCCTGGTATTGACGCCGGACGATGAAATCGTCTCGCGCGCACACGGCTACAAAACGCCTCGGGATAACGTTGTCTTCGAACTCGGGCTTTTTCTGGGCTCCTTGGGCCGGGACAGAACCTTCATTGTCTGCGATCCCACGAAGCTGAAACTGCCTTCCGATCTTGATAGCGTGACGTTGGCGCCGATTCGCAGTTTCGACGGCTCTGCCCAGCCGCGGTCAATAAGCAAAGCCGCGGCTCTAATCCGTGCAAGTATCTTGCAGCATGGGGCGCGCCATGGGGATTTCGCTCTCTGCATACCCTCGCACCATGCCGAAAGCGAGGGTTTCAACTATGAACTGAAGCACCACTTGACGGATGAACTTGCCCAACGGGGAATCAAGATGGTAGACGCCTGCCCCCTGATAGGCAAGCCGGATGCCGAGACGCTTGTTGGATTTCGAAGGAAGATCCAGCAACTTGTGGACAACGGGTCCGCGCCACGATACCTATTGCTGATCTGGCCATTGCTCGAAGCGAGACAAGACAAGAGCGTCGTGCTCAAAAACCTGCGCCGGTTGGCGAAGGATGGTTCCCGGATCGCATTCATAAATGAGTTCCCAACCATCAAGCAGTCGGACAGGCGGCTCTTTGCGAACACAGTCTTCATTCGCGTCAACGTCGCCGCGGCAATCGATTTGCTCTGTTGCTACATCCGCGACCATCTCGCACCCCAGAATGAAATTTTGCTGGTACATGCGAATCAGAAATTTCGAGTTGCCAAGGAGCGGAAGGATTTGTACCAACGCAAGCTGAAAGCAATGCGATTCAAGACGCACTCTATCCCAATCCCCTCATGGGAGGAGGAAGACGCTCGCGTTGCTGTCCTTCGCAAGCTGCGGAAATCAAAACTCAAGAACCGTTACGACGTGATTGTTGCCGCGAACGACAAGATGGCTGACGGAGCGGAAGCCGCACTGTTTCAATACTGGGCTGAGAACAATATCGGCAAGAGTGAGCGGACGACGTGGGTCATAGGGTTCGATGGCTTGAGCAGCACGATTGAGAAGGTTAAGGATCCGGACAGCAGAATCGCCGCTACCATCGCGGCAAATCCGCGCATGTACGCCGAAACAGCTTTTCGAGAATTATGTCAGGATCGGTTTAGCAAGGGTGGGCGACCCGTGCTCATCGAGGTCACCAGGGACGATCTCAAGGCGAAGAATTTACCTCCGAGACGTTAACCACTGCCGATGGCTCCCCCAACCTATCACGACGAGTGGGACGAAATTGTTGCGCGCTTTATCGCCGCGAAGGAGCCATTCCCCGGCTATTGGGCGCGGTCGGAGAATTTTGCGCTCGAACTCATTGACCCAAGCATACGGTCGCGCCGGGGCCGCCTCCTGGACTTGGGGTGCGGGGTCGGCAGGCTGCTTGTGAGATACGCCGGGTGGTTCGACGAAGTAGTTGGAATCGAGGCGGACTCCTTCCGAATTGCCAAGGCAGCCGCAAACGTGTGGAATGCTGGACTTACCAATGTGCGGTTCATCAACGCTCCTTTTGAGGGCTGCGTTGGCCTCGGCGAATTTGACGTAGTTCTATGTAGTCACGTAATCCAACACCTCTCCGTCGAGGCGGTCAAACCGATAATGCAGCGAATTCACGCGACGCTGGTTCCCGGCGGAATGATAATCTTGCTGACCGCCCACTCCCGGTGTAATAGCGACTCTTTCAAGATATGGAGAGCTTCTAGCACGGCGTGCGAAACAGAGGTTGCCGCAGATGAATTCCACAGGATCTTGGCGGATGACCGCCGGAAAAATGCGCTCCCTATCCACGCCTTTGGGCTACCCGGTCTGCGCCGGCTACTGACGGAATACGAACTCTTGCGGGTGCATTGTTTTCACGCGTTGGGTCCGCGAAATCTGTCCGACGCAATTCTGTTTCGGGACCGCTGGATCAACTGGCCATTCCTTCAGGGCGGTTTCGGCAACGATGTGCTCGTAGCGGGACAAAAGGTGTGAGGTGAAGGGCGATTTGGTCCGCGGGAGTTACATGGCGCGAGGATTTTTATCGGCGCGCGCGCCATTGCTACTCGTTTGGCATGGAATCTTCGTCGAATAATAAATAGCAGCGCTTCCAGCCAGTAAAAACCCGAAGTGTGTCAGCCTGCCCGGCAAGTAGCATTAGCATAAAGGTTAAGGCCTAAACGAATTTGGACTATCGCACCCTCAATCGCCTTCAGCGCGCCAATTCCGCCTGGCGTCTTTTACAAGCGGATCATGCCCCGATGGTCATCTCGTTTCTGCATAAGACCTTCGTGCAACCGAACGTGCGCGCCATGGCGCTGCCTGAACTCGCGGCAAGACTGGCCGACCATCTCTACGCCTTGCGTGAAAGCGAAGGCGAAGCAGCCTTTCCCAAACGCGCAGAGCAATATCTCGACGATTGGGCTTCAGACGATAAAGGCTGGCTGCGGAAGTACTATCCCGCCGCCAGCGACGAACCGCATTACGACCTCACGCCGGAGACTGAACGCGCGATCGACTGGGTGGCCGGTTTCGAGCAGCGACAGTTTGTCGCTGCAGAATCCCGTCTGATGATGGTCTTCGATCTCCTGGAACAGATCGTGGAAGGAACTAACCCCGACCCGGCAACCCGTATCGCCGAACTGGAGCGCCGTAAGGCCGCCATCGAGAGCGACATTCAGCGGGCACGCGCCGGCGATCTGCGTCTGCTTGACGACACGCAGGTGAAGGACCGGTTCCTGCAGATGGCGGCCACCGCGCGCGGCCTGCTGAGTGATTTTCGCCAGGTGGAACAGAACTTCCGGGCGCTCGACCGCGCGGTCCGGGAACGTGTAGCGACCTGGGAAGGCAGCAAGGGCGCGCTCCTCGCAGAGGTCTTCTCAAACCGTGACGCCATCGCGAGTTCGGATCAGGGCCGAAGCTTCCGCGCGTTTTGGGATTTCCTGATGTCGGCCGACCGGCAGGATCAACTCTCGTCGCTGCTCGAATCGGCTTTTGCGCTTGCCGCCGTGAGCGATCTGGCGCCGGACCGGCGATTGCGCCGAATCCATTACGATTGGCTCGAAGCGGGCGAGGTCGCGCAACGCACGGTCGCGCGGCTCTCCGAACAGTTGCGGCGGTATCTGGACGATCAGGCGTGGCACGAAAACCGGCGCATCATGCAGTTGATCCGCGGCGTCGAAAAGGGCGCGCTGGCCGTGCGCGAGAACCCGCCGGCCGGCGCGTTTATGGAATTAGACGAAGCCGCGCCCGAGATCGATCTGCCGCTGGAGCGTCCGTTGTATTCGCCGCCGTTCAAGCCGAAGGTGTTGCAATTGGCGGTGGACGCGGGGGATGAATCCATCGAGGCCGAAGCCCTATTCAACCAAGTCTACGTGGATAAAACAGTTCTGCGAGCGCGTATCCGGCAGGCGCTCCAGACGCGCGCGCAGATCTCGCTGGCGGATTTGGTGGACCGCTTTCCGATCGAGAAGGGACTGGCCGAATTGGTGGCGTACCTGAGCCTGGCGGCGGAAGACGAGGAGGCTGCGATCGACGACCGCACAAAGCAGACATTGGAGTGGACGGATGAGACCGGCGTCCGGCGGCAGGCTACGCTGCCGCTCGTAATCTTTAGCCGGTTGCGGAGGAGCGCTTGAGCCTGCCCATTGATCCTGACTTCTCGGCCGCCCTGATCGCGCTAATGTGCGGCATTGTGGATCGCGAAGATCATCCTGCCATGTGGCAGCGCCTGCTCGATCTGCGTCCGCGCGTGACGGAATATGTGGCGGCGATGGGGCTGGAGTTGATCGTCGATGAAGCGGAGGGGTACGGTTACTTGCGCCAGCGAAAGGCTGCGCCGGGCGAGACGGAGTTGCCACGCCTCGTGGCGCGGAGGCAGTTGGGATATTCGGTGAGCCTGTTGCTCGCGCTGTTGCGCAGAAAGCTAGCGGAGTTCGACGCGGATGGCGGCGATGCGCGATTAGTTCTGGAAGGCGCTCAGATCACCGAGGTGGCGCGGATGTTTTTCGCGGATACGCCGAACGAAGCGAAACTGATGGATCGCGTAGAAACGGACGTGAAGAAGATTGTCGAAATGGGCTTCCTGCGGCGCTTGCGCGGGAGCGAAGATCGCTACGAAGTGAGGCGTATGTTGAAATCGTTCGTGGATGCGCAGTGGTTGGCAGAATTCGAGAAACGTCTGAGCGAGTATAAGGACCACGCATCGGGCGCGGTTCCAGCGGAGGCGGGCGCGCTTGACACCTGAACTACAGGGCGGCGCGGTGTTTCCCCGGCCCGGGTTCCGGCTGATGCGGTTGGAAGTACTCAACTGGGGCACTTTCCACAAACAAGTGTGGGGCCTGGACGCGGGTGGGAACAATGCGCTTGTTACCGGCGATATCGGGTCGGGCAAATCCACGCTGGTGGACGCGATCTCCGCCTTGCTGGTTCCACGCGTGAGCTTCAACAAGGCCGCCGGCGCTTCACCGGGCGAGCGGAGTCTGGAGAGTTACTTCTTCGGGCGCTATAAGGCCGAACGCGGCGAACCGGGCCTGGCGTCGAAGCCGGTGTCGCTACGCGATGCGGGCAGCTACTCCGTGCTGCTGGCGCGGTTTCACAATGAGGCGCTAGGCCAAACCGTTACCTTGGCGCAGGTGTTTTGGGCGAAGGCGCCGCAGGGTCCGCCTGCGCGCATGTATCTGGTGTCCGATGCGGCCCTTTCGATTCGCGAACACTTCGCGAATTTCGGCTCGAACATCGATCGCCTGAAAAAGCGGCTGCGCGCGACGCCGGGGACGGAGACCTTCGACACGTTTCCTCCGTACGCCTCCGCCTACCGGCATCGTTTCGGAATCGAGAACGAACAAGCGATGGATCTGTTCCAGCAGACCGTCTCCATGAAATCGGTGGGCAATCTGACAGATTTCGTGCGCGAGCACATGCTAGAAGCATTCGCCGCGCAGGAGCGCATCGATGCGCTGGTGGCTCATTACCAGGATTTGGATCGCGCCCACGAGTTGGTGCTAAAGGCGAAGTTTCAGGTGGGGTTTCTAGGGCCGATGGTGGAGGATTGCGACCAGCGCGCGGCACTCGCCGCCGAAGTGGAGCAGTTGCGCGCGCGGCGCGATGCCCTGCGGCCGTGGTTCACCTGGAAGAAGAAAGCGCTGCTCGAAAAGAGACTTGGCGATCTGGATGCGCAATTGGAAAAGTTGGCGCATCGGATCGGATCGTTTGAGGAAACGCGTTCGCGCCGGCGAGGCGAGCGCGATGGGCTGCGCCAGGCAATCGCCGAACAGGGCGGCGACCGCATCGAACGCATCAAACAGGAAATAACGGAGACGCTATCGCGGAAAGAAGATCTCGCGCGGCGCGCCCAACGCTATGACGAGCATGCTCGGGAAGCTGGACTTCCTGCCGCGGCCGATGCCGATACGTTCCTCGCCAACAGGCGCGCCATTGAGGCGGGCATAGCCGCGGCGGAACAGGCCGAAGCGCAAGCGCAGAACGCTCTTACCGAAGCCGGAGTGGAACTGCGCGCTCTGCAGGAGCAGTATGACGAGCTGGCGGCGGAATTGGAATCGCTGCGGAAGAGGCTATCGAACATTCCCCGGCACATGCTGGAGATGCGGGCTGAGTTGTGTCGCGCGGCCGGTTTGCGCGAGGCGGAATTGCCGTTCGCCGGCGAGTTGCTCGAAGTGCGGCAGGAGGCGCGCGATTGGGAAGGGGCCATCGAGCGGCTGCTGCACGGTTTCGGACTCTCGATTTTGGCGCCCGACAGCCATTATTCCCGAGTGGCGGATTGGGTGGATCGAACGCATCTCCATGGACGGCTAGTTTATTTCCGGGTGCTGAAGGCGCGCCATGTGGACCGCACGCCGATTGCGGCGTCGTCGCTGGTCAACAAGCTAGCGATCAAGCCGGAATCGGACTTTTACGAATGGCTGGATGCGGAGGTCGCGCTGCGGTTCAATTTGATCTGCTGCGATTCGCTCGATCAATTCCGGCGCGAGCCGCAGGCCATCACGCGCGCGGGGCAGATCAAGGCGCGCGGAGAACGGCACGAGAAAGACGACCGCCACGCGGTGGAGGATCGTTCGCGATACGTGTTGGGTTGGTCGAACGAGCGCAAGATCGAAGCGCTGGAGAGTTCGAGAAAACAACTGGAGGCGCGGCGCAAGCCGCTGATGGCCCGCATCGCAACGGAGGAGCGGCGCAGAGCCGAGACGCGAGACCGGAAAACCAGGCTGACGCAGTTGAGCGTCTTTGAGAGCTTTCGCGAGTTGGATTGGCGTCCGCTCGCTGGCGAAATCGAAAGGCTCGATCGCGAGCGGCGCGCGCTGGAAGAAGGCAGTGACATCTTGCGTACGCTGCAGAAGCAGTTAGCCGCCATCGACGAAGCTCTGGTCGAGATCGAAAACAAGCTTCGCGCGGATCAGGACGAACGGGCTCGGCTGAGCGACCGCCGGGAGTCCGCGGTGAGGTTGGCGGAGGAATGCGCGGCGCTCTTGGAGCACGCGACCGAGGCGCAACGGGCCGTTTTCGCGGCGGTCGAGAGCGCGGTCGCGGAGGCGCCGGGAGACCGCGCGTTGACCGTGGAGAATTGCGACCATCGCGAACGCGACGTGCGCGATTGGCTGCAAGCGAGGATCGACGCGGAAGACAAGAAGATTCGCGCCCTGGAGGAGAAGATCGTGCGGGCGATGCAGACTTATCGCTCGCGATTTCCCGTGGAGACCCAGGAAGTGGATGCCAGCGTGGAGGCGGCCGGCGAATATCGGGTCATGCTGAAGCGCCTGCAAGACGACGATCTGCCGAGCTTCGAACAGCGCTTCAAGAGCCTGCTGAATGAGAATACGATTCGTGAGGTGGCCAATTTTCAATCGCAGTTGAACCGCGAGCGCGAGACCATTCGCGAGCGGATCGAAACCATCAACGGTTCCTTGCGCGTTATCGACTACAACCCAGGGCGGTACATCCGGCTGGAGGCGTCACCCAATCCGGACCAGGAGGTTCGCGAGTTCCGCGATGCGCTTCGGAGTTGTACCGAAGGCACGCTGGGAGCGTCTGGGGATGGAGAATATTCCGAGAAGAAGTTCGAGCAGATCAAGCAGATGATCGTGCGCTTCCGCGGACGCGAAGGAGCCATCGAAGTGGACCGGCGATGGACGGAAAAGGTGACCGACGTGCGCCAGTGGTTTACGTTTTCAGCCTCGGAGCGATATCGCGAGGATGATCGCGAATTCGAGCACTACACGGATTCGGGCGGCAAATCCGGCGGCCAGAAGGAGAAACTCGCATACACGGTGCTGGCGGCGAGTCTGGCTTATCAGTTCGGGCTGGGAGGAGATGCGGGGCGGGCACGGTCGTTCCGTTTCGTGGCGATCGACGAAGCGTTTGGCAGGGGTTCGGACGAATCGGCGCGCTACGGATTGAAGCTCTTCGCGAGTCTCGACTTGCAGCTTCTTATTGTGACGCCGCTGCAGAAGATCCATATCATCGAGCCGTTCATCGCGAGCGTGGGTTTCGTGCACAGCGAGGAAGGACGGCTTTCGATGTTGCGCAACCTGACCATCGAGGAGTATCGCGCGGAGCGTGACAGGCGAGCGGCGCCGGATGGGAAAGCGGCGGCGGATTGACGCATGGCGTGGACGGTTCCGGACGATCTTCGGCGGCAATTGCAGAGGCTTTGGGAGAGCGGTAGTCTTCTGGCGGCGCCGTTGCGAGGCGAACAGCTATTTCCATTTCGATTGAAGCTGCGAGGGCCAAGCGCGCGAGAGATTTTGGAGGAGTTCGAGCGCGTACGTGCGTGGATCTCGGAATGGGAAAGCGGAAGCGGCTTCGAACTGGAGTGGAGCGAGATCAACCATCGCGTATTGGGCCGCAATCGGATCCCGGCGGCGGCGTCCGTGGTTTGCGAAGAGGACGGCCTGCGCATGATCGGCAAGTCGGAGTGATGCCGCGCAATTCCGCGAGATAGCCGCGGAGACGGCCTCTCGGGCGCCAGGGTTGACGGAGTGGTTGACGCGAAGACCGCTTACGGCTCTCGAACAGCGCACGGCGTGGACGCGGATTCTCGATGTAGTGACGTGGTTTCGGGATCATCCGCGTTGCGGACTGTATCTGCGGCAGATCGACATTCCGGGCGTGGATACGAAATTTATTGAAGAGCGAAAACCGCTTGCTGGCGGAATTACTCGATCTCGCGCTGGATCCGGAGGCGATCGACGCCGAGCGCCGGGATGGCGTAGTTTCGAGCGCAGGTACGCGCTGCGCGCGAAGCCCAATACGATCCGCTTTCGCGTGTTGGACCCGCGTCTGGCGATCAGCGGGCTGACGGATTTGATCGTGCCGGCGGCTGGAGTTCGCGAGATTGGAAATCGGGGCGTCGCGCATATTCATTACGGAGAACGAGATCAATGGCCTGGCGTTTCCGGACGTGCCAGGCGCTGTAGTGATCTTTGGTCTGGGATACGGCTTGGACCGGTTATCTGAAATCGAGTGGCTCACGCAGCGGCCGATGCACTATTGGGGCGACATCGATACCCATGGGTTCGCGATGCTCGACCGCGTGCGCGCGATCTTTCCGGCGGTGCAATCGTTACTGATGGATCGCAGCACGCTCGAAGCGCACTCGCATCTGTGGGTTCTGAGAGCAGCCCGTGTGTGGGCGAGTTGGGCCGTCTTCACGCCGCTGAAGAGACGCTATACGACGATCTTCGTTTCAACCGGCTGGGCGAGCGGGTGAGGCTGGAGCAGGAACGGATTGGATTTAGGTGGGTCGGGCAGGCGATTAAAGCTGTTGAGCGCGCGTAAACATCTCGACCTTACGGTAGATTTCGCCGACGGGGATTTCGCAATCGAGACTGGGAAACTTGATCACCGCGGCTTGATCGGTTATGGTTTCGAGTTCCCAATGTCCGTTGGCCAGCTTCCAGTAGTGCTCGATAAACACGGGAGATGGTTCCACCAACAGGATTTCGCGCATTGACGGGACTTGGCGATAAAGGACGGCTTTAGCGCCGCGATCCTTTATCGCGGTAGATGGCGAAAGTATTTCGGCGACGAGAATGGGATTGGTTACCGTGTCGAAACGATCGTCGACATACTGAGGCTCGCCGCAGACCACGGTTGCGTCGGGATACGTGATCAGCGTGTCCCAGCGAACGGATACGCGCAAGTCGGCGTTGAATACCACGCAATCGCGGTCGTCGAGACGAACTGTTAGCGCTGTCTGAATTCTGTTGATGACACAACTGTGCGGCGGCGAGCCGCCCGCCATGGCATACATTTCGCCATACCAATACTCATTTTTTACATCGGAGGCGCGATCCAGCTCAAGGTACTGCTCGGGAGTGAGATAGGTGATCGGGACGGTCGACATCGCTATTTCATTATCCGCTAACTTACGGATCAGAGCTTGAGGCCTTTCAGATACTCGCGGAACTGGGCGCCGAGATCGTGGCGGCGCAGGGCGTATTCGACGGTGGCTTTGAGGAAGCCAAGCTTATCGCCGGCGTCGTAACGCGTGCCGTCGAAGCGTAAGGCATAGATGGGGCGGCTGCGAAGCAGGTGGCGGAGGGCGTCGGTGAGCTGGAGTTCGCCGCCGGAGCCGGGATCGATGGATTGCAGCGATTCGAAGATCTCGGGCGTGAGCACGTAGCGGCCGATGATGGCGAGGTTGGAAGGGGCATCGGCGGGCTTCGGTTTCTCGACCAGATCGCGGATCCGATAGACGCGGTCGGCGCGTCCGTTATGCGTCACCGGTTCGGCGTCGATGCAACCGTATGTCTCTCAGTTTCTCACCTTGCGTTGAATGCTCTTGGTAGCCTGATACCGAGCTTGGCGCGCCGTATCGCCAAACAGCGGCTGCGAAACACCCGCGGCTTTGAGCTGATGCGCGAGATACACATCCACGTGCGCGCCGGGCATTGCGCACTTCCGCGCCCGCGTTTGTCCGGTTGCCCAGCCACGCCCTTCCCGCGGCGCTTGCCGTTTCGGTATTGACGTAACGCCATCCGTATGATATTTAGTACTGGGTGTTGGTACGCTTCTGGGGGTATTGAGATGCGCGTATCCTGGGTTCCCGGTCCGGTTGATGGTGGTTATGTAATAACCGGCGATCTTCGTGTGCGAGTTGTTCTGTCCTTTCTCGCACAGGGCTGGTCGGAGCGGTGCTCTGTCCCTGCCTTAGCCTTGGCAGCGAACCTCTCCGAGCGTCGGCTTTGGGCTGTGTTCAGGCGCGAGACGGGCGCGACCCTCCGAGAGTGCATCCAAAGAAAGCGCATGGAGAAAGCGGCGGACCTGCTATGCTCAACAGCGTTAATTGTGAAACAAGTGACGTTCGCAGTCGGATATAGCGCCCCGTCGAACTTCGACCGCGATTTTCGGCGATGCTATGGCATGTCGCCCAAGGAGTACCGGCGGGCATACAGCGCACCTCCTGTATGGGGCGAGCCGTTCGGCGGGCCCACTCGAGGTGCAACGGTGGAATGAGGCGGGATCTCCACAACCGTCTGGGCGTACGCACGCCGGTAGAGTTCGGTGCATCGCTACCGCGGGATGACGGCCAGGAGTGAAGTCGATAAGAAATGTGCCTGATTTGATAAGCATTCGTTCTTGGCGGCTAGGAAGGGGCCGGATAGAATCTCGCATAGGAGGTATCATGAAAACAAACCTTTCCAGATTTGCCCGAGTGGCCGCTTTGGCCATCCCTCTCGGATACGCGATAGAAGCAGTCGATCCTGCGCCGACGGATGCGATATGCCTTTTTTGTAACTCAGGCCTTTGCTGGCCAAGTTCCATAGGTAGCAACGATTGTATCAGTACGGGTTACGGCTACGGCTGCTGGGAGACCGGGGGCGGGTGCGTCTCATTCTGATGAAAGCCATGGCTCTTGCGCGCGACCGGCGTTGGCTAATCAATGCAGCGGCACTGTGTGGCGCGATAGTCGCCTCTGCGTGGCTGTCTCCAGGCAGCGCAACCAGCGCGCAGCACTATCCACTTGTGCTGCTATGGCGGGAGGCGAACAACAAGCAGCTACCTGACTACCCGAGATCTTCAATCGCGGCTGGCCACCAAGGCCTTGCCGTCATGGAGCTTGAAATTAGGGCCGACGGGACCGTCCGCGAATTCTCGGTGTTGCAGGCGCCCGATAGTGCCATTTCTAACAGCATGGCGGCGTACGTTCGCGGCTTCCGCCTCGGCCCTTCCCGCTTCGGCCGAATTCCGCTAAGGCGGGGAAAGCTTCTCTACTATTTCCTTCTCGCGCGTGGCGAGGCAAGGGTGTTTGAGCTTAACGACCTTAATCAAAAGACTGAGTTGCTCCAAGAGCTGAGGGATTCTGGGGGGCACAGATGAAATTCGCCCACATTGCGCGGGAGGGCGCGACGGTTGTAATCGTGGCTTATATCGTGAGCCTCTGCCTACATGCCTTAGAGGCGCACAAGCCGCAGGTGAAGACACTCGCAGTCGGCGACCAGTTCCCAGAGAACCCCGCCGTTCGCCGCTCGCCCCGGTTCTTATTGATCGCGGTCTCCGCGAACTGCAAATACAGTCGGGACAGCCGCGATTTTCACAAGGGCTTGGCAGAGGCCGCGCGGGTCAAAGGCATACCGTCAATAGTCGTCGAGGAACGCTCTTCGGTGCCTGCATCGGCAGGTGGCTCGCCCACTTGGTTCGGTATTCCCACAACGAGCGCTCCCCTAGCCTCGTTGGGTATCGACTCCACGCCGACAATCCTGCTAGTCGAAAATGGCAGGGTGCGTGGCCGGTGGACGGGGCAACTTAGCGCGTCTCAGGAGCAGGTAGTGACGAGCCGCCTGGACCCGTCGCTTCACACAATAAAAAAGCTCCGGAATGAAGACGGCTCCTTCTCTGATGTCTTCGAATTACCGGATGCCGCTATTCCCTTAACCTTAGCGGGCGCCCAGGTGTTGGACTTACAGGAGAGAGGCAACGGTGCCGGATCCGAATTGCCGAAGGCGTTGAGGATACCCGAGGACGAGCTTCCTGCGAGGGTGGAGATAGAGCTTCCCGACTACGGCTCGCGGGTCGTGCTTGATTGTTCTGTTATCAAGGAGGCAGAATGTGTAGGCAACGCTCGGCTCCTGTCTCACATGGGCTTCAAAGATATATGGGTATTCGACGCAGGCATTCTCGGTTCCAGTTGCGCTAGTACGCCGGTCGGGAGTCCGAGGTGAGTCATGCGCCAGCCCATCATAGAGATCCTGCGGATTGTGGCCGTGGTGCTAGCTCTTTGGCAACTCGGAGCGCGTTGGCGCACGTCTCCACAGCTACGAAGACCCGATCGTGAGCGCCAGCCAGCAGGTCGTGATCAAGCACCCCGAGCGGATCGTCGATGGCAGGCGGCGAGCACTAGTGGTAGTAACAGCAAGCTATTGCCACTTCTGCCGGGAGAGCCTTCCCTTCTACCGTTCTCTATTTCCAATCGCCCGCGGCCGTGACACATACATAGTGGCTGTGACCCCGGAGGAGCCGAGCGTGAATAAGTCCTACATGGAATCGAACGGCTTGGCAGTCGACGCCGTGCTCTCCGCTAGCGAGGTCGGCATGGCTGTTCGCGCCACGCCTAGTCTTATGCTTCTCGGAGCGGACGGCCGCACCGTCCATACCTGGGTCGGCAAGCTGTCGCAGGGGGGGCAGGCGGACCTGATACGCGCAGTAAAGGAGGCGCAGCCCTAAACCGGCTCGAAGCAGAGTGAAGAAAGCACCCCAGATTTTCCTATCAGCCCTGTTGGCCGCCTGCGCCGATGCCCAGGTCGAACGCGAAAATGTCTTCGAGGCGACTTCGGTCAGACCATCCCAGCCGGTCGCGCCGCAGGACGGTGCCACGCGTCGGGTGCAGGGGCGGGCCAGGTACGTCGGACCCGTCCTTATGGGTGTGTGAGAAGGTGAATCCATTGATGTTGATCCAGCTTGCCTATGGCTTGGCGACATTTCAAATCATTGGGCCATCTGACTTGCGGGGCGGGCCCGTTCGATATCAGCGCCAAGCTGCGGGTGGGCGTTACGAAGGCGCAGTTCCTGCTGATGGTGCAGGATCTCCTTGCGGAGCGGTTTCACTTGGCCTACCACTCGGAGACAAAGGAGATGCCCGTGTACGAGATGGCAGTTTCGCGGGCCGGTCTAAAATTTAAGGAGAATCCGGAGCCCGATGACTCAACGGGCGTGGCTGGCGCTGAGGCCCCTCGAATGAGCGTGGGTAGCAACGGCTATCCCGAGCTTCCGCCCGAGTTTCGGGGGGCTGTCTTCATGGGAGCGCGGGCGCGGCTCCAGTTACCACATGGCACCATGGACGAACTCGTGGATATGCTGGCTGTCCGGCTCGCGCGACCGGTCGTCAATGCCACCGGGCTGGACAGCGCTTACCGCATTTCGGTGTACTGGGAGATGGACGATGTTGTCGCAGGGACGCCGCTGAGTGGAGCCACCGAGAACGCCGGAGCGGCAGTCCCGCAGGCGGTACGGGGGCCTTCCCTTGCCGACGCCCTAGAGGAACAACTCGGCCTTAAGCTCGTGGCCAGGAAGGAGCCTGTTCGGGTGCTGATTGTCGATCATGTAGACAGATCTCCAACCGAGAACTAGCACCGGTTCGCGGTGTCTCCTGCAGACCACGCCCACCGAAAAAGACGAATCTGAGCCGCTCTGTGAAAAAACGATTCGCCGAGCGGACGGAAGGATAGACGGCGGTGGCGATCGTTGCGAAGCGTCGGCTATGGCGCGCGCCAGGGGCGGAGATTTCAATCGACGGCTGGCAAGCCGGACCTCCTCCCGGGGGCTGGATACCTGCTGACATCTCGGCGGGAAATCCTGTCGTGAGGTGGATTAATGCGGCGGACGGTTCGCTGGCTGGCCCTTTTTTCAGGGACTCCATTCTGGATCTCCGCAGCAAAAATCCGCCCATGCGCGAACGGGAGACATCGCTTGAGGCGTTAGGTGTCGGGCGCGAATGGGCCTTGGCTAATCCGACAGGCCTGATTCTCCACGTCTCACGTTGCGGTTCCACCCTGATAGCGAACGCGCTTAAGGCGGTGGCTCCTAGCATCGTAGTGCTGTCGGAGGCAATGCCGTTTGAAACGGCATTGGACTGGATCGGGTCGCCCTCATCGTATTGGGCGGGGCTCGGTGCCGCAGTCATACCCGCGCTGACCTCGATCTACGCGAATTATCAGCGGCAAGGCGCGCTCTCTGTTGTCGCCAAATGCACCCCCGGAGCCGTCACCGCGCTACGGGCATTCCGAGTGCGATTCGCGACGGTTCCCTCTCTGATCGTAATCCGGAACCCTATTGAGGTTCTAGCCTCAAATATGGCCGACCCACCGCGCTGGCTGGTAGACTGGTACGAGATGCCCCGACCGCGGCGCCTTGGAAGCCCGCCCAAGGCCGCTCTGGCGGAGGGGTTCGCCGGCTTCTGCGCATGGGTGATAGGCCGCTGGTGCTCAGAAGTCCTCGCGGCGATCGACGGGCCATGCTGGATCCTTGATTATGCAGACATTGTGCCCGACATTGCCGTTCGAATCGCGCAGCTATTCGGTCTGACACCGGGTGCCGACTTTAGCAACGGCCTAGCTGCGGTATTTCGATCGCACGCAAAGCGGCCGACTTCGGTGTTCGAGCCGGACGGCGAGAGGAAAAGGGCTTCTGCCGATGCCGCGACGCTGAGGAGCATCAAACGATGGGCGGAGGAGCCCTACCGCGCGCTCTTGGGCCACCCACAAAGGATCCGAGGCTCGGGAGCTGAGACATGGTCTTGACGTTTGAGGCCCTTATCGCTCCTCATACTCCGCAGATGTTCTTGGCTGAGGTGATGGGTCGGGCTGCGCTTCACGTCACGGGACCGCCGGGGAGGTTCTCTGAGCTAGCGTCGTGGCGTACGTTGAACGAGCTGCTCAGCTTCGGAGGGCTGCGGTACCCACGGCTCCGTCTCTTTAGGCGCGGCGTCGAGCGTCCCGAACAAACGTATGCGACCGTCAGTCAGACCGGCTCATCGAGATTGCTGGTCAGGGAACTCACGGCCGCATTACGTGGCGGAGCCACGCTAGCGATAGAGGGCATCGATGAGATTCGCGAGCCCGTGTCGGACATGTGCGAGACCCTGGAGGAGATAACCGCGGTACCCGTCCAAGCGGACCTGTTCGCGAGTTGGGGCGAGCCTGCTGTGCCAGCGATGCTCCCAAACGAGCATGACGTTTTCATCTTTCAGGCCGAAGGCCGGCGAAAATGGCGGCTGCGAGCCCCGAGGGCAGACGAATTGGGCGCAGAGTCTCAGCCTCAGCCGGGCCAGGTCGACGACGGTACCACTTGGAGCGGGACGCTGAATGACGGCGACACGCTTTATCTGCCAAAGGGCTGGTATCACTGCGACGAGCCAGATGGTGGACCTTCGCTGGCCATCGCGGCGAAGTTCAGGCAGCCCACCGGGCTTGACATCGTCAGTTGGATCGCCCACCAGCTAAGTGGTGGGAAGTTGCAATCCGACATACCGCGCTTCAACGGCGGGCAGGTTCTGAGCGACTACCTGACGTTTTTCCAAAGGGAAGTCGTGGAGACCGTTGGAAAGGCGGGCGTCCTCGGCGGGTCGCTGGCCGAAATGAAGATGGTCGCGGATCCACGCGTCCGCTTTTGCCTGCCTTGGAGCGCCGGCGAGGTCCCGATGCCGCCGCCGCACGACCACCACCTCGTCCCCCTATTGCGGTTTCCGGACGCCTGCGTCAGACGCCGCCCGGACGAGGACGCATTCGATGTTTTCGTTGGGGTGTCTCCCATTCGGTTCCCAGGCGATGTGTTTCCAGTAGTGGAGCGGGTCTTCCGATCGAGACACGCGACCGTAGCTCAGCTGCTGCAAGCGTTCGAGGAGAAGCTCCCACGTGAGCGCATACTCCAGTGCGTAGTGGATCTCATAGCCTGTGGCGCCGTCTGCCTGCGGGAGGCAGAGCGCCTAGCGGGCGTTTACTGCGAGATTGCGGGCGCAAAAAAAACAAACTCATGTTTCTAAAGCACTTGCCGTGATTTATGTCGTTTTGCCTGCCCGTTATAGGGTAATACACCATTTCGAGAATAATCCACAGGCCATTTTATTCAGGAGTAATGACTTTGCCGTTTCGTTATTTTTGAGTGACGTAGTTCGCAGTAAACTCCCGCTAGGGATTGCGTCCATTTAAGCAGTCAAATGCGCGTGGAGGTCCGTAGTCTACAAAGGACCGTTCTGTCCGCCGATTCTCCTTCTGCCAGATGGAACTCCACCACGTCCCCGTCGCTCAAACACAGACGTAGCGAACGCGGGCGCACGCCGACGTACTTGGGCTCGCCGCAGACGACGGTTACATCGGGATACGCGATCAGCGTGTCCCAGCGAACGGATACGCGCAGATCGGCGTTGAAAACCCCGCAGTCCCGATCCTCGAGACGATTCGTCAGGGCCGTTTGAATTCTATTTATGACGTAACTATGCGGCGGCGAGCCGCCCGCCATTGCGAACACTTCGCCATACCAATACTCGTGTTTTGTGTCGGACGCGCGATCGAGTTCGAGGTATTGCTCCGGCGTGAGATACGTGATGGGGACGGTCGACATCGCTATTTCATTATCCGATAACTTGCGGATCAGAGCTTGAGGCTCTTCAGATACTCACGGAACGGACCGCCAAGGTCGTGGCGGCGCAGGGCGTATTCGACGGTGGCTTTGAGGAAACCGAGCTTGTCGCCGGCGTCGTAACGCGTGCCATCGAAGCGTACGGCGTAAATGGGGCGGCTGCGGAGCAGGTGACGCAGAGCGTCGGTGAGTTGGAGTTCGCCGCCTGAACCGGGGTCGATGGATTGGAGCGACTCGAAGATCTCGGGCGTGAGCACATAGCGGCCGATGATGGCGAGGTTGGATGGCGCGTCGGCTGGCTTCGGCTTTTCGACAAGATCGCGGATGCGATACACGCGATTGTCGCGGCCGTTATGCGTCACCGGTTCGGCATCGATGCAGCCATACGCGGAGATGCTTTCCTTGGGCACCTCCATCACGGCCAGCACGGGCGCGCTGAAGAAGTTATAGATATCGAGCAACTGACGCAGGCACGGGGTTTCGGCCTCAATCACGTCATCGGCGAGCACTACGGCGAACGGCTCGCCGCCCACCAGTTCGACGGCGCGGAGGACGGCATGGCCGAGTCCGAGCGCCTCTTTTTGGCGCACGTAGGACACGTCGATCATGTCGGAGATGCCGTGCACAATGGCCAGCAGGTCCTTTTTCTTGCGGCTTTCGAGGAGGTGCTCGAGTTCGAAGCTGACGTCGAAGTGATCCTCGATGGCGGCTTTGCCTCGCCCGGTGACGATGATGATGTTCTGAATCCCGGAGTGCATCGCTTCTTCGACGCCATACTGAATGATGGGCTTGTCGACGATTGGAAGCATCTCCTTAGGCTGGGCTTTGGTGGCGGGAAGAAAGCGCGTTCCCAACCCGGCGGCGGGGAAAACGGCTTTGCGAACTTTAGCGGGCATCCTTTACAGTGTCGTTTGCTGCCATCCGACTTGGCAACTGGTTACAATTCCAGGGTCCGTTGCCGCTCCACATAGGCAGGGAAGATGCAACACCCGGAAGGCAGGAGGCAAACATGAAAAAGTTTGCAGTAGTGGCGGCAATACCACTTTTGGCGGGCTTTCTGATGGCTCAGCAATCGGAGAGCACGACCACAACTACAACGACCAAGACCAATACATGGAATGGATCGCTGGTTGACCAAAACTGTTACACGACTCACGTTCAGCAAAAGGACTCCAATTCGGATGGAAACGGCAACTCCACGCAAACGGTGACCAATAAGTACACGACGGAGTGCCCAGTGACTACTTCAACGACCTCCTTCGGAATGATTACACCGGACGGAAAATTTGTACGATTCGACGATGCAGGCAACACGCGGATCGAGGAAATGGTCAAATCCAACAAAGACTGGAATGACTACATCGTGAACCACAAGCCGGTCAAGGTGCGGGTAGTTGGCACCGCGAATGGCGATCTGGTGGTCATTAAGCAGATCCATTAGGTGTAGCGGATCGGTGACGGGACGACGCGGCCTTGTTGTACGGGCGTGTTGCCCGATTGATGGCGGCGGAAGCGGCGGTTCACGAACCGCTCCTTCCGCCGCGATTTTCGATGCGTTTGAATTTTGCCGGGCACGTGTGCTATGTATAGGGACTCAGGACAATACATGGCATACGTAATCGCTGAACCTTGCATTGGGACCAAAGACGCGGCCTGCGTGGACGCCTGCCCGGTGGATTGCATCCATCCAAAAAAAGACGAGGCGAAGCACGGCGAAGTAGACATGCTCTACATCGATCCGGTGGAATGCATCGATTGTGGCGCGTGCGTACCCGTATGCCCGGTTTCCGCGATTTTCGCGCAAGACGATCTGCCCGAAAAGTGGGCCCATTTCTCGGAGAAGAACGCGGCGTTTTACGGCCGCTGATGATTGAGCGTTAGCTCAATCCCTGGAAGATTTCGTCTTCCGTTAGCGCGCCACCGCCGAAGACCGGCAATGGAATCGATTGGCGTCGGCGGTATGTCGTCGTGATGCCATTGGGCGTGGAAACGTCGACTTGGAAGAGGTTGGAATCGACTTCCCAGAACTCCTGACAGCCCGTTCCAAGCCTTGGAGTCGGACGCTATTCCCTCTCAACTACGCCGGAAGCTTCGGTGCGCGATCCAATAAATGCATCAAGAACGTTACGGCAGATTTCAGTCTCCCGCACAGTGCGTGGCTGGACAGGCCAGGAGGCCTGTCCTACTAAGGCCGGTAGACGGCGTAGGCGGTATCGGTTTCCCATAGGCGCACCTGGCCGAGGCGGGCACCGTCACGGGCGCCGAATCCGGTGTGCACTTCATCGAAGATGTACTTGGCGATGTTCTCGGCGGAGGGATTGATTTTGTCAAAGGGCGGGAACTCGTTCAGCCACTGATGGTCCAGGCGGTCGAGCACGGCATGAACGACTTTCTTCAGCTCGACAAAATCTACCAAGAGGCCGATTCTCGTCTACCGCGGCGCCTTCTACAGTAACCTGGCAGCGGTAATTATGGCCATGCACATTTTCGCACTTACCGCGGTAGTTACGCAGCGCGTGCCCGGCGGCGAATGTCTCTTCGATAGTTACTTCAAACATTGAAAAACTTCTCCACGTCGATCGATGTTGGTGGTAAATGCGTAATCGGGCAAGCTGTCGAAAAATACCTGGCCGTAACGCTGCTTCGTGATCCGGTTATCCAGCAGGACTAATACGCCGCGATCCGATCTTGCTGCGAATCAGCCGGCCAAAGCCCTGTTTCAGCGCAATGGCCGCCTGCGGAATCTGGTAATCGTAAAACGGATTGCCGCCGGCTTTGCGGATGCTCTCGATACGCGCATTCACTACCGGGTCGGTGGGCGACGCAAACGGCAGCTTATCTATGATAACGCAGCTCAACTGTTCGCCCGGCACGTCAACGCCCTGCCAGAAGGACGCAGTGGCGAAGAGGACGCAGTTGGGCGTGGAGCGGAACTCATCGAGCAGCGCACTGCGCGGGCCCGTACCTTGCAGCAGGGTAGGATATTCGAGACTCGAAGGACACGCGCATCGTAGACCAGGCGCATCTGCTGATAGCTGGTGAAGAGGACGAAGGCGCGTCCGCGGCTATGTTCGAGGATGCGTGACGACCTCTTCGGCGGCGAGTTTGGTGAAGGCGGGGTCGCGCGGATCGGGCAGGCGCTGCGGCACATAGAGCAGCGCCTGCTTCGGGTAATCGAAATGGCCGGGGACGACCAGCGTGCGGGCGTCCGGAGACGCCGAGGCGCTTCTCGACATATTCGAAAGTTCCGGCGACGGCCAGCGTGGCCGATGCCAGAACGACGGTTTCTACTTTGTCAAAAAGACGTTCGGTGAGAATGTTCGAGACGTCGATGGGCGTGGCCTGCAGGAATGTGCCGCGGCCGCGCCTTTCCATCCAGAAGACGTAGCGCTCGTCGTCCTCCTCTTCCATGATGAAGCGCAGGGCCATCGAGAGTTCCATGGCACGGCGGTAGAGCGGGAGGATCTCTTCGGGCGGGTTTTGCAGTAGCTTCAGGTGCGAGCCGATGAGTTCGAGCGACGGCGAGTAAGTCGCCGTAAATCTCCTCATTATCTTCGCGAAAGGCGTCGCGGCCGGTGAAAGCGACGCGGCGCTCGGCCTCGCCGAAGAGGGCGAAGAACTGGACGGAGATTTCGTCCAATCGCTGCAGGACGCGGTCGAGTTCGGGCGTGCCGAACTTCTTCATGCGCGCGATAACGGCGATATCGCGGCGCAGGTCCGACAGCCGGTAGTTGCTGACGGAGACGCCGAAGTATTGCACCGGCGACGTCTTCGATTTCGTGCGCTTCGTCGAAAACGACGGCGTGGTAATCGGGCAGGATGCCGCCCTCGTAGTTCTCGTCCTTGAGCGAAAGATCGGCGAAGAACAGGTGGTGATTGACGATGACGATGTCGCTTTCGGCGGCGCGCTGGTGCATCAGCGTGATGAAGCAGCGCTCGTAATTCGGGCACTTCTGGCCGGTGCAGAGATCGCTCCGGGCGTCGACTTTCGCCCAGGCGGCGCTGCCCTCGGGCAGCGTCTTGATTTCGGCGCGGTCGCCGAATTCGGTGGTCTTTTCCCACTCGCTGGATGATCTGGAAATCGGCCACTTCTTCCAGGCCGGTGAGTACGGCATCCTTATCGGCATCGTAAATCTTCTGGCGGCAGGCGTAGTTATTGCGGCCCTTCATGTAGCAGACTTTGAGGGGACGGGGAAAATGCTGCTGCAGGAACGGGACGTCTTTGAAGAAAAGCTGCTCCTGCAGATTCTTGGTGCCGGTGGAGACGACGATGCGCTTGCCGGATTGCAGGGCCGGAACAAGGTAGGCGAGGGTTTTTCCGGTGCCGGTGCCGGCTTCGACGATCAGGTGGCGTTTATCGGCTGAGAGCGGACTCCACGGCTTCGGCCATTTCGACCTGCCCGGCGCGGAATTCGTAGTTCGGATGCCATTTGGAGAGCGCACCGTGGCGTCCGAAAAATTGATGTGCGGATGCGGGACGGGCCTGGGTGGGCATCGGATGACCTCGATTGTAGCAACCGGACTATCGCGGAGCTTGCGCTACGATGGGTCGAGTGGAAAAAGAGACCGGCCGCTTGGAGGCCTTCAGCGACGGGGTATTTGCTATCGCCATGACACTGCTCGTGCTGGAATTAAAGGTGCCTCACGCCGTCGGAGGGCGGAGAGATTTCGGCTTCGGCGCTGGGCCAGAGTTTGCTCCGCGAGTGGCCGAGCTACCTGGCATTAGTCACCAGTTTCTTCACGGTGCTCATCATGTGGGTGCACCACCACATCTTATTCAAGCTGGCGCGGAAGGCCGATGCGAAGCTGCTTTTCGCCAATGGCTTTTTGTTGCTGCTGGTAAGCGTGGTGCCCTTCCCAACGGCCGTAGTGGCGGAATATCTCGCCACGCCGGCCGCGCCAGCAGCTTGCGAGTTTTACGCTGACTTTTTTGTCTGATCAGCCATCGCGTTTTACGTCGTGATGATTGCGGCGGTGCGCGCATCGGTGTGCGATCCGCATGCCCCGCCGGAGAAGCATTCGGCGGTTCCGCAGGAATTACAGCCTGGGACCGCCGTCTCTATCTGCTTGCGGCCGCGGCTGCGCCGTTCAGCCCCATGCTGGCGATGGGAATCTGTACGGCGCTGTGGGTATTTTGGGCGATTACGACGGGAGAATGCAACTGAACGCGAGGCGGCTTTCCTAGAGTCCCTTGGCGGCAAGGAAAAGCGCCAGATCGACCACGCGGCAGGAGTAGCCCCACTCGTTGTCATACCAGGCGACCACTTTCGCGAGCGTTCCCCCAATCACCTTCGTGAGGTCGGCATCCACGATGGAGCTGTTCGGGTTGTGCAGCATGTCGCTTGAGACTACGGGGTCTTCGGTGTAAGCCGAGAATGCCTTTCATTTCGCCTTCGGACGCGGCTTTCAGAGCGGCATTGATCTCTTCGGCCGTCGCGGCCTTATCGAGCACTGCGACCAGATCGACTACCGAAACATCCGGCGTGGGTACGCGCATGGAGTAGCCATCGAGCTTACCTTTGAGGGCGGGCATTACGATGCCGATCGCCTTCGCGGCGCCGGTGGTGGTGGGGATCATGTTGATGGCGGCGGCGCGGGCGCGGCGCAGATCTTTGTGCGGGAAATCGAGTACGTTCTGGTCGTTGGTGTAGCTGTGGATAGTGGTCATCGATCCGTGCACGATGCCCCACTTTTCGTGCAAAACCTTCACCACCGGTCGCCAGGCAATTGGTGGTGCAGGATGCGTTCGAAATGATGTTATGTTTCGCGGGATCGTAAACGCCGTCGTTGACGCCGAGCACGATGGTGACGTCCTCATTCTTGGCAGGCGCAGAGATGATGACCTTTTTCACCGGGCCTTGCAGGTGCTTGGACGCGTCCTTAGCGTCGGTAAACCGGCCGGTGGATTCGACCACGATGTCAGCTTCGACGGAGCCCCAATCGAGTTGTGCGGGATCTTTTTGAGCGAAGACCTTGATTTTTTTTCCGCCGACAGTGATGGAATGCTCGTCGCACTTAACCTCTTCGTGGAGGGGGCCGAGAACGGAATCGTACTTCAAAAGGTGAGCGAGGGTCTTGGTGTCGGTGAGATCGTTAACGGCCACAAATTCGATGTCGTCGCGATGAAGCCCGGCGCGCACAACATTTCTTCCGATGCGGCCGAAACCGTTGATTCCAACTTTGACTGCCATTGTTTCTCCTGAGTGGGTTTGGTGAACGCTCAGGATATCAGGATTGCCAGGTTATTTTGCGCGCCGAGCCTGGCTGTGGAGCGCGGCATCGAGTGCCGGGTCGCGGCCGGGGAGGAAATCGCCGAGCGTGCGTGGCGCGGCGATATCCGGGTAGAGCGCGTCAGGCTGGAGCGCGGTGAGAGGGCTCTGGAACAGATCGGCGGGCGCGCAGTGGCCGTTTGAGAAATGCTCGACAAAGAACTGCAGGTCCTGGCGCCAATGCGCTTCGCGGTCGGCCGGACTGGTTGGCCCGACTACGGCGCGGCGGCCGATCCAGAAAAGCTCACGGGACTCATTCGTCACGCAACACCCGCGCCGGGTCCGCATCGGCGGCGCGGCGCGCGGGCAGATAGCAGGCGAATAACGCAACCGCCGCCAGCATGACGCCGGTAGAAATGAACGTCGCCGCGTCGTCGGGCTTTACGTGGTAAAGCAGGGAAGCCAGGAAGCGCGTGACGGCAAGCGCGGCTACGAGGCCAATCGCCAGACCGGCTATCGCCAGCGCGAACCCGCGGCGCAATACCATTGCGATTACATCGCGGCGCGCGGCGCCGAGCGCGATGCGGATGCCGAATTCGCGGCGGCGCGCGTTCACCCCATAGGCCGTGACGCCATAAATGCCTATGGCGGCGAGCAGAAGCGCGATGGCGGCAAAACACGCAGTCAACTGTCCGGCGACGGTGAACTGGCTGCGCTGCGCCGTCATCGCCTGACTCATCGTCATCGTCACGGCAACAGCTTCGGAGGGATCGGCGGCGTTCACGGCGCGGCGGATCTCGTCAGCCGCGTAGCGATCGGGTGATTGAGTTCGGGCGAGAATTGTCATCGCGGGCGACTGGAACTGCCACTGCGAAGCATAAATCTGGGGCGTAGCTTTATCGAGGTTGTTTTGCCCTCGCGTATCGCCCGCCACGCCGGCCACGGTGAACACACGCTTGAAATCGGGGCCGAGCGCGAAACGTTCGCCGACAGGGTCCCGGCCGGGCCATTCCAGATTCGCCATGGTCTGATTGATCACGGCGACGAGCGGTTCTCCGGGACGATCGGCATCCGAGAACGTGCGGCCGCGCAACAGCGGGATGCGAAGCGTGCGGAAGTAAGCGGGCGCAATCACCGAGAAATCAGCTATGCGCGTGGCTGCCGCCGGGGCTCCCAGGATTCGATAACGGAAGGAATCGCCGCCATCGAAGAATGGGAGCTGCGTTGCCGCCGCAGCCGAATCGATTCCGGGTGTAGCGGCGAGGCGCCTTACTACGTCGTCGAAAAAGGCCACGCGGGATTTGGCGGAGCCGTAGTTGCTGGTGAAAACGGTGGCCGTGGTCACGCCGCGGGGATCGAATCCGAGAGCGCCGGCGTACATCCGCACGAGCCCCTTCACAAGCAGACCGGCGGAAACCAGGACGAGCATGGCGAGGGCGATTTCGACGACGATCAGCCCGTTGCGAATCCGGCCGCCGGATAATCGGGCCGCTCCTTCCTTGAGGCTGCGATTGATATCGAAACCGCGGCATTCAAGCGCGGGCGCGAGACCGAAGATCAGACCGGTTACTGAGCCGACCAGCAGCGTGTAGACCAAGGCGCGCGAGTCAACCGTGAGATCGGCACGATATGGCAGATACTGGCGCACGATGGGCGGAATGGCGCCGGCAAGCCAACGAGTGAGTCCGACAGCGACGATGACGCTGGCGATTGCGCCGGCCAGAAAGAGCGCGAAGTTTTCGGTTATGAGCTGCCGCATGAGCCGCCCACGACCGGCGCCTATTCCAAGACGGACGGCGATTTCCTTTTGGCGCGAAATGGAGCGGCCCAACTGGAGGTTCGCGACGTTGAAGCATGCGATGAGAAGTACGCAGCCCACCAGGCCGAACACGCCGAGCAGCGGCTCGCTGCCGGCGGCCCTTCCGACCTCTTCACGCAACGTGCGCAGCTCGATGCCCCGGTAGCGGTTGGTGTCCAGATTCGCAGCGGCGATGCTTGCAGAAACGGCGCGCAGAGACTCGCGCGCTTGCTGCAGAGACACACCAGGGCGGACGCGAGCGAGCACATTCCAGTGGCGTTCGCGCCGGTCGGCCTGCTGGGCCTCCGTCCAATGCGGGGCCATCCAAAGTTCGACGTTCCCCACGAGCGGAAGATGGAAATCGTCAGCGAGAACGCCGACTACGGTCACCGGGGCGCCGTCCAATAGCAATGTCTTCCCTATGGCGTCGGGGTTCGCGCCGAACCGCCTGCGCCATAATCCGGCGGCGATCACGGCGACGCGAGGGGCGCCGGGCGCCTCATCCTGTGCGGTGAGACTACGTCCCAATTGAGGCTGGACGCCAAGCATCGGCAGGAACTCGGCGCTGGCGGAGACGCCCGAAACAGCCTCCGCCTCGGGGCCGCCGGTAACGGTGAGGGAGACGTGGTTCCATCCACAGATCATTTCGAATGAGCCGGGGTTGTGTCGCCAATCGAGCAGATCGGCCGACGAAGTGGAGCCGGTCTCGCCAGTTTTGGTATCAAGCGTGTAGATAACGGTCAGGCGGTCAGGATCGGGATAAGGCAGCGGGCGCAGTATCCAGCGATCTACGAGGGTGAAAATGGCGGTGTTAGCGCCGATACCGATGGCGAGAGTAAGAATGGCGGCAGCGGTGAAGCCGGGGCTCTTGCGAAAACTGCGGAGGGCATAGCGAAGGTCTTGCGCGGTTTCATCGAGCAGGCGCAGGCCGCGTGCCTGGCGACACTCTTCCTTGAGCGGTTCGATGGCGCCGAATTCGCGGTGCGCCTGGAGTTCGGCATCGCGGGGCGCCGTGCCGGTACGGACGAGATCGGCGGCATAGCGCTCGCGATGGAACCGCAGTTCCTCCTCCATGTTGCTTTCCATGCGGTCGCGGCGGAAGAGGCCTTCGAACAAAGCACGGAATCGCGCGCGCAGGCTCATAGCTGCTCCGCTTGGGCGTCGAGTACGCCGGTGACGCCCGAACTGAGGCGCTTCCAGTTTTCGGTTTCGGACTGCAAGCGGCGGCAACCCGGAGTGGTGAGCTTATAGAATTTGGCGCGGCGGTTGTTTTCGCTTTCCCCCCATTCGGCGGCGATCAATCCGCCGGTTTCGAGGCGGTAAAGGGCCGGGTAAAGCGAGCCTTGGAGGATTTGCAGTTTGCCGCCGGAGAGTTGCTGGATGCGCAGCAGGATGCCATAGCCGTGTACCGGCTCGAGCGAGACAGCCTTGAGGATTAAGAGGTCGAGAGTGCCTTGGAGGACGTCCTGTTTTCCCATAGTCTCCTAGATTGCCTAGGAGGAGAATACGGCTTCTCTCCTAGATTGTCAAGGAGAAGTTTGCCATCGGACATCGGGAACACGAAATTGAGTCGGTGAGCGTGAGCGCGTAGGATCGCGACGCCTGCGCCTTCGGCGCATCGACAGGCCGGGAGTCCTATCGCACTTAACCCACTTAGCCCCAGATATAGAAGCTGGCCATCAGAATCAGCCATAGACCATCGAGGTAGTGCCAGAAGATGGCGCAGATATCGATGGCGGTGCGTTTGGCGGGACCCAGTTGCAGGCGCCATGCCTGCACGTCTACCCAGATCAGCGCAGTCATCCCGCCGATTAGGTGCGCAGCATGAACGGCGGTGAGTACATAGAAGAAGCTGCTGCTGGGGTTGGTGGCTACGTAGATTCCGGCGGCGCGCAACTGGTTCCAGACCACTAATTGGCCCGCCAGGAAGAGGGCGCCCAAGGCTGTCGCCGTGGTCCACCAGAGATTAAAGCGCGAGCGATCCCGGGCTTTCAGCGCGCGGCGGGATTTATCGAGCGCGAGGCTTGAAAGGATAAGCACCGCCGTATTCACCCAGAGCAGGTGCGGTTTGTGCATTGAGATCCAATCGTCGCCCATAGCGCGGCGAGCGAGGAATGCGGTCAGCAACGCGGTAAAAACGATGAAAGTGGAAACCAGCAGAATAACGAGGCCGATGAACGAGGTGCGGCGGCTTGCGCCGCGGCCATCGGGACCATCGCCGCCGCCCCATCCGCGATCGGTGGGGGGCGGCGGACCGTGAATCACGCCGCCGCTTAGAGATGCCATGCTTCCAGTGTAGGGCGCCTATCTACTGCGGCGCGCCCCGCCCGCCGCCGGTGCGGATTTCGTAATCCTTCGGCGGCTCGCCGCCCGCAGATAACGCACGAAATAATCCCAGCGGCGACGCATCATGTAGTTGGAGGCGGCGCCATAGCCGTGCGCGACATTGGGAATGAGCAGCAGGTCGAAATCCTTGTTGGCCTTGATCAGCTCGTTTACGACTAACAGCGTGTTATACGGCGGAACGTTGTTATCCATGGTGCCGTGCGCGAGCAGTAAGTGGCCTTTCAGGTTCTTGGCGACTAATTGGTTCGCCTGGTTATCGTAATTCGTCGCGCCGCTGGTGGAGGTCTTTTCGAGCAGGCCTTGCCACTTTTCGGCCCAATCGTCCTCGTATTCGCGATTATCGTGGTTGCCGGATTCGCTGATGCCCACCTTGAAGAAATCGGGGTAGCGGAACATCGCGTCCGCTGTGGCATATCCGCCGCCGGAGTGGCCGTAGATGCCGGCGCGATCGATATCGATCCACGGATAGCGCCTGGCTAGTTGCTGCATGCCGGTCACCTGATCCGGCAGCGTGTTGTCGCCCATGTTGCCGAAGTAGGCTTCGTGGAATTTCTTCGAGCGCCAGGGCGTGCCCATGCCGTCGATCTCAACCACGACGAATCCCAGATCGGCCAGCGCCTGGCAATCGCCGCGCGCCGCGGAGAAGTTGCGGCTGCCCACGCTGCCCGTCTGCGGTCCAGGGTAAATGTGGTTGACGATGGGGTACTTCTTGGTTGGGTCGAGATTGGAGGGCTTGAACATCAGGCCGTAAAGATCGGTGACGCCGTCGCGCGCTTTGACGGTGATGGGCTCGGCGGCTTCCAGCCGGTGGCCAGCAGCTTCGAGATATCGGCTTTCTCGAGAGTGGCGATCAGCTTTCCGTTTGTCGTCGCGGGCTTCGGCCACCGGCGGGACGTCGGGCTTGGAATAAGTGTCGACGAAATACTTGCCGCGAGGGCGAGAGCGCGACGTCGTGGTTGCCGTCGCCTGGCGTGAGCAGCGCGAAGTGGCTGCCGTCGAAGTTGACGCGATAGAAGTGAATAAAATAGGGGTCGCGGCCCTTTTCGCGGCCTACGCCGAGACAAATAGAGTGCGCGCCTTCTCATCCATGCGAGCGATCTGCGTGACGTTCCAATCGCCTTTGGTGATCTGGTTCTTCAACTGCGCCGGTCGTCAGGTCGTATAAGATAGAGATGCCCCCAGTTATCCCGCTCGGAAAACCAGATGAACTCGTTGGTTGCCGGAGAGATACTTCCAGTTGACGTGCGCCATTGCCGGATTCGAAGAAGGTCGAGACCTTCTCGTTGTAGACGTCGCGCACGGCGCCGGTGGCGGCATCGGCAAGGCGCAGCGTCTCCTGCCGGTGATCGCGCGAGGTGCGAAACGAAGGCCAGGTGGCGCCGTCTTCGCTCCATTGCACGTCGGACCATTCGCCGCCGCGGCAGGCGATATCGTCGCAGAGCGTGGAGCGGTGCTGCTCCGGCGGGATCTTGCAGACGCACCATCTTGATTGGCCGCAACGTCGATGATCACGGGCTGGATCATGGTGACGACGTCGTCGCCGGGCAGCGGATATTTCCACGCGCGCAGAGTGGGGTGCCCGACTTTGGTGTCGACCAGGTACATCTCGCCGACCTTGCGCTGGTCCTGCTGGTACGTCGCGATCTTTTTCGAATCGGGCGACCAGACGACGATCGGGCGGTCGCTCGATTGCCAGCCGGCGTTATCGGTGGCGTAGCCGAAATCCTTCACGCCGTCTTTGGTGAGCTGCGTTTCCTGGCCGCTGGCGACGTCGCGCGCCCAGAGGTTGTAATCGCGGATGAAGACGGCGTGTTTGCCATCGGGCGACATCGGCTTCGGCACGACCGCCGCCACCACCTCCGCCGCGTCCGCCTCTGCCGCCGCGTCCGCCACGTCCCCCTCCGCCCGCGGTTGCCGAGCCGGCATCCGCGCAGGCGTTACCGGCGAGATCGCACTTGTAGCGCTTACCGGAGACATTAAAAGAGACGCCATCGGCGGCTAGATCGATTTCAGTAAAGGGCAGATGGTTGGCATCGTATTTCGAGCCCGTCACGCTGGAGAGCGCCGCGGCGAGTTTCGTGTGGTCGAAAGCGGGAGCGCGCGTGCCTTTGGCGATATCGACGAGAATGAATTCGCTGCCATCGGCGGTGGTGACACGATACCAGAAGCGCTCATCGGGCAGCCAGTTAGCGCGAATGTTGGTTCGGAAAATCAGGGAATTGACGTTGCCGCCGAGCGCTTTTTCGGCACGCTCGTAATCGGCGGCGGTATAGATGCGGGGTTGGGCGGAAAGCGCCGTAGCGAAACCGGCGAGAGACAGTATAAATAAGGCCTTCACACGCGGTAGGGTTACACCCTTGCGGGGCTGAAGTCAAGTGGGTGCGCTGCCAGGCAGCTACAGGGGCATTACTGACCCGGGATAAATCCGGGCGGCCGCGGTAATCGTTTTAAACATATCGTTCGATTGTTGGGCGTAAAGTCTCCACGCCCCTCCCACGCGTACGCCGATCACATTGGCGTAGCCGGTATAATCCTGCCGCCCATAAGCCCCGAAAGCTCCTGCGTAGTTGGCGAATCCGCCGTTCGCCGTGAGATCCTGCTGCATCTGAGCCGGAAGACTACCATTACTCGCGGGGATGCCGGGATTGCAGCCACGGTAAGGATAGAGAAAACGAAAAGTAGGCGACGCATAGAGCCTCCATTTGGCGTGAAGACGAAGAGGCGGGACGGCGCGTTCCCGAATCTTTCGAGGCTATCGAATGAATTGGGCGGTACGCAACCTCAATAAGCCTCCTCCACAGATACGTTTTCCAGTTCGACTCGGCCGCCTGAACGGCCGGTCCAATGACGCACTGCTATGCGCTCCGGTTTGGCTTGATCGAAACGATATCGAACGCCGGCGGATCGGCCTCGATAAAGACGCTCGCTGCCATCGCCGCCGCAGGTACGATTTGCATTGCCCAGCACATCTCTTCCGAAGTAGGCGTCGCGGCCACCTGTTGAATCGTTTCTTTACAAATCCTTAAGCAACCATTTCTCGTCGGCGCATCTATATAGGCGGAGGATGCAGAGTCAATGAAATCCAAGCTATTTGGACACGTTCTCGTCGCTGGCGCGTTGCTCGCCAGCGCGGCGATGGCCGCGGATAAGGCCAATGTGAACCTTCCGCGAACCGATGCGGAGATCACCAAGAGCGTTCAGCACGAATTATTGAGTTACCCCTATTACGGAATCTTCGACGATCTCAGTTTCCAGGTAAGAAACCGGCAGGTTACGCTTTACGGCGAAGTAACGCAGCCGATCAAGAAATCCGATGTGCATAACATCATCGCAAGAGTGCCTGGCGTGGAGAGCGTGAACGATAACGTCCAGGTGTTGCCCCTTTCGGATAACGACAACCTGCTTCGTCGTCAGATCGCGGCGTCAATTTACCGCTTCCCCTCGCTCTCCCGCTACGGAATGGGAACCCATCCGTCAATCCACATCATCGTCGATAACGGCCATGTGACTCTGACCGGCGTCGTAGATAGCCAAGCCGATAAGAACACTGCGGCGATTCGCGCTTCCGCGGCTGGCTTGAGCTTTGGGCCCATCGTAAACAACCTGCAAGTAGTTTCCCCTTCGCGAACGTAAACCTCAGGCGTCCCACTCCTTATCGGGATTGAGCCACCCTGGCGGCCGGCCTTAACAACCGGCCGCCTTTTTTTTGCGCCCACGTTACGCCTTCTTTGGTTGAAACAGCTTATGGACGGTCCCTCCAGCCGCGGCGATACTCTAGATAAACGAGCGTATTGCACTGAGGCCGGGGATTCGCCGACCATAAAAAAGAGGAGCGGGCATTTTCATGCCAGAAAGCGCAGTTCAAGGTTTCGTGGCGGATAAGTTCAGCCGGGTCCGCGACGCCTTCGAAGCAAATCTTGCCAGCGCCGCCGACGTTGGCGCATCGTGCTGCATCACTTTGGAAGGCGAAACCGTAGTCGATCTTTGGGGCGGCTTTGCGGACCCCGCGAAAACGCGGCCTTGGGATCAAAACACCATCGTCAATGTCTTTTCGACGACGAAGACAATGACCGCGCTCACCGCGCTCCTGCTCGCAGACCGGGGCGAGTTGGATTTCGACGCGCCTGTCGCTCAGTACTGGCCGGAATTCGCAACGAACGGCAAGGAACGAATCAAGGTCAGCCATCTGATGAGCCACGCCTCTGGGCTTTCCGGTTGGAAAGAGCCGCTCAAGACTGACGATCTCTATGACTGGGAGAGGATGACATCTCTACTCGCCGCGCAGGCCCCGCTGTGGGAACCCGGAACCGCGTCGGGATATCACGTTGTCACTTTCGGATTTCTGGTTGGCGAAGTGGTGCGGAGAATAACCGGAAAGTCTCTCGGCGCCGTATTCCGTGAGGAAATCGCCGAACCATTAGGCGCCGATTTCCACATCGGCCTGCCCGCCTCCGAGGATTCCCGAGTCGCGGGAATCATTCCGTGGGATTTGCCTCGGAGCACTGCCAAGCCCGTCTTTAGCGAGATCCAGGAACTCACGTTCATGAACATGCCGTTCGAATCGGCTACTACCACCCAGACCCGCGCGTGGCGCGCCGCTGAGATTCCCGCCGTGAACGGCCATGGAAACGCCCGCTCCATTGCCGAAATCCATTCCATCCTCGCCAATGGAGGAGTGGCCAAGGGAAAGCGATTCATGTCCGATGCGGGTTGCCGCAAAGCTCTCGAACTGCAGATCGAAGGAACCGACCTGATCATGAGCCACATGCCGCCGGCGCGCTTCGGCATGGGTTTTGGTCTTCCGGGGCCTATCCTGGACTTGGAATTACCCAACCCCAACACTCTTCACTGGGGAGGTGGAGGCTGCTCCTGGATCTTCATCGACATGGACGCCCGCACCGCGTTTGCGTACGCAGCCAACAAAATGGACCGAAAGCCGTTGAGCGACCCTCGTCCTTTCCGTACCATGAAGGCAATGTGGCAATCCCTCGCCCTTCGCACCGCCTGATGCGGGCCAGCGACGTGGCATACTCTCAGGAAATGGCAGTCGTGCGATGACCGCGTCCGATTTTCGGAGGAGAGCGCTGAGCCTGCCCGGCGTGGAAGAGTACTCTCATGCGTCGTTGCCTGCTTTCCGCGTCGGCGGCAGGAAGTTTGCATCCCTGGCCTCGCAAGCGGAGGGCTATGGAAACCTGATGCTGACGCCGGAGCAGCAGGCATCGTTCGTCGAGGAGATGCCCGAAGTTTTTCTCCCCATTCCCGGCGGATTTGGGAGGATGGGACACACTCACATTCGTCTCGCCGCGGCGAACGAGGATGTACTCGCCGGCGCACTCGACGCCGCCTGGAAATTGCGGACCGACCAGAACGCAAAGGCACGCGAAAGGAAGCCCCCTTTGGTGGCGGACAGCGCGGCAGAAAATAACAAACGCGGTAAACGATGACCAACCACAGCCGTGGCGCCTGTCGAACATAACTATGCTCTCGCGTGTTTCCGCCGCCGGCGCCATTCCTCCGCCGTAATTTCCCAGATCTCAGCCGCAAGCCTCCCCGCGACGTAATCTCTCTCGAGCAACTCGACTACCCGCATGCCGCCTTTTTCGGAAATTCTCCGCGATCCCGTATTCGCAATCGCTTTGATCGCACGGAGGACGGGGAAACCAAGCGTCTCGAACCAATACTCGGTGATTACCTCAGCGGCTTCGCTCATGTAGCCCTGCCGCTGCCACGGCAACCCCAGCCAGAACCCGCGATTGTTGTTTTCGTCTTTCATGAGTGACACCTGGCCAATCACCCTAGTTGTACCTGCTCCGCATCGGCGAGTTGTAAGGGACGAAGCAACAAGCGTTCGGATTCCAGTACCGGGATCATAGAGACATGCTAGCAACCGGCGATGTGACGCAGCGACTCTGAGGCCGCGACGCACCCACTGGCGACCCACTCGCGCCGTTCAACCGCCGGTGCAAACCGCTTAGTGGCTTCCTAACGCCTGGGCGATGAGGCTGTTCGCCACATGCTCCCAGGCGCTCCAGGCATGAAACCAGTTGCCCTCGATGCCGCGTACGATTAATCGTGTGTTACTTGCATACTGTCGATCCTGAACTCCTGGAATGTATAAATAGCCGAGTTGCGTCGACGGATCAAAGGCATACGTCACGACGTAAACGCCGCCGTCGCGCCGCCCAGTAACGAACGACGCCTGGTAGCGCGGAAGACCTTTGGGAACACTGGCAACACCGCCGCCCCAGTTAATGACGAAGCTCGGTGACATGTTTGTCAGGTGCGTGCCGTCTTGCAGCAGCTCAAACGTTCCCGGTCCGGTACCCACTCTGAAACGAGCCGTGACGGCCCGCTCCGCGATACCGATCGGTTTCGATAACTGCCCGCCCTCTATCAATATTTGAACAGTATCTCCGCCCGCCGCGCGCCCGTTGCCCTGGCCTAAGACCAGTAGCAGAACTGCGCTCCGAATGAACACATTTCGTAGCATGTGCGCCTCCCTGTACGAGCCCAATAGCATTAGATATATCCGCTTCCAGATAGTTCTGGCATAGTCGTCGGTTGCAAAGGCTGAAGGCCGCGCATACCGCCGGGCGCTCTATTTACAAATCTTTTCGCGCCGCCACGTTTCGCTGTCGCCTATTCAATCGGAGGTTAAAGGACACCAATGAAATACAAGCTGCTTCAACAAGTTCTGGTGGCCGGCACGTTGCTGGCCGGCTCGGCTCTGGCCGCTGGCGGATCCAAAACGAACCTTCCGGTCACTGACACGGATCTTGCGAAAAACGTTCAGCACAAGTTGCTGAGCTATTCAAACTATGGCGCATTCGACGAAGTCAATTTCCAGGTTCAGAACGGGCAGGTCCTCCTCTCGGGTGAAGTGACCGAGCCTTTCAAGAAATCGGAAATGCAGAATATCGCCGCCAAGGTTCCAGGCGTACAAGGCGTGACGAACAACATCCAGGTGCTGCCCTTCTCCGATCGTGACAACCGGCTGCGTCTTGAGATTGCGGCGTCCATCCGCCGCGACCCTTCGCTTTCGCGCTATGAAACCGGAACGAATCCATCGATTCATATTCTCGTGGATAACGGCAAGGTCACACTCGCAGGCGTTGTGGCCACGCAGTCCGACAAGGATGGCTCAACGCTGCGCGCCGAGACCGCTGGCTTGACTCTCGGTTCCATCGTCAACAACCTGCAAGTGCCAACTCCTGCAACGTAACCCTCAGGCATCCCCATGCATACGGGGATCTCGCCACCTCGGGGCGTCCGGCTTGACAACCGGCCGCCCTTCTTCAAGTTTGAGGTAGGCGAGTTACCAGGTGGCGGGCCGCACGGCGGAATCCACTACCAGAAACTCCAGTTCCCGATGCGTAGCGGCCAGTTCCAAACCGGTCCCTTCGCGCACCGCGGCGAGGAACGATTGCGGATCGGACGGATTCCACTTCAATGAGTAGTCGAAATTCCCTTTGATGCCGGTTTCGTCGAAAATCGGCCCGAGATCACGCGGCGCCAGATTCGCGATCCAGCTCAGCGGCAGCGCGTGAACCTCCCGGTTGCCGGCTGTGCCCTCTGTGTGAGTGCGCCCCGCGGCGGGCGTCGCCCTCAATTCCCTGCCCTCAATGCGGCGCAATTCGTAAACCGGAACATCGCGCCTGACCTTGTGTACTTGCGCGCGGAAGCCGAGTTCGAGCGCGATCTTCAACGCGTCGGTCTCCTTCACCGCCGGTCCGGGCAGCACGAGCGCTACGTCATAGGCGTCGCGGCCCACCCATTCTTCGCCTATGACGCGCGATGCTGGAACGCCGTACACCTGGCTGAGGATGCTCGCCAACGTGATGCTGTAAGTAATAAAGCCCTTGCCGTATTTGACGCGGCCGCCTGGCGACGTCTTTGTCACTGAGATCGGCGACGCCGGACGGATCGAAATCTCGAAGATCGATTGCGGTAACGCCTGCGTATCTGCGCCGCCGGATTCGAACGTAATCGTGACCGGTTTCCCAGCAAGAAGATCATCGAGCGCCGCTTCCGTCAATCCTTTCGGATGGCCGACCGCGCGCACTATCCCGTCGGCGTCCACCAGCACAGTAGTGGGCCGCACCTCTACCATGAAGGAATCGAACGTCTTGCCCTGGCCGTCGAGTCCGACCAAACCTGACATCGGCTTCGCTTTCAGAAATCGTGCGATCACCTCGGGCGATTCGTCTGTGATGGAGAGAAATCGGATAGGCCGATCCTTAAAACGCTCCACCAGCTTGTTCCAATGCGGAATCGCCTCCACGCAAGGCGCGCACCATGTCGCCCAAAATTCGAGCACGGTGGCCTTACCGTGGAAAGCCTCCCAGGTTGCAGTGCTGCCCGCGGGAGCCTGCAGAATTTGCGTCAGGTTGAGAGCCGGCGCCGCTTTGCCGGCTTCGACAGCGGCAGCGGAACCGAAGCGCGCGGCCGCCAATGACAGCGCCAGGAAATACAACGATCGCATATGAATTCCTCGACTATCAGACGCCGCGGCACACGGATGCGTTGGTACAACTTATGGTGACATTTGTGACTACGCGGCTCGCTCGCGAGGGGCAGGGGCACGGGGTCGCCCCGGCGAGGGAGCATCCACCACGCGTCCTTTGTGAAGATGTTGGGCGTCCGCGTATCTTTTTACGCCTTCGCGGCAATGCAAGTCTATGGGCACATCACCAACCGAAGCGATGGCTGAGGCGGACCTGGTCCGCGACGCTCGCCAGGGCGTCCAGCAATCCTTTCTCGTGATCTACCATTGCCATCGCTCGCCGGTATTTCAGTTTGCGTGGCGTTTGACGGGATCGCAAACCGCCGAAGACGTGACGCAGGAATGTTTTCTCGCGCTGATGCGCGGCCCTGCATTCGATGGCGATCGCGTGGAGATCACGTCCGGCACGAATATACTGACGCAATCCGGGAAAGGCGCGCTGTGGGTCTATCACAATCTCACTATCAACCGGATGTGGCCGGTTTGCAGTCCGCCGATACTGTTGACTGGGTGCTGCCGAAGAGGTGAGGGCATCGCGCCCGCAAACGATCACGCATTCACGGCGGCCTTGACTTGGCAGTGGTCGGCGACGCAATCGAGAGAAAGAACAGACCCGAACAAGACGCCGATGCTGACGAGAGTCGGCCGGGAGCCCTCCATCTGCCAGGTCGTATTCTTTACGCTGCTCGAGTGCGATCGGGGCGCAGGACAGACTGAGAGCGACCACTCCACCGACGGCTTGCCGAATGGGACGCCAAGATCGGCCAAAACGTGCTCCACCCTGGCGTCCCATTTGTACATGAGGACTCGGCGCACCGGCTCTCGGTCTTTGCCTGATGACACCAATGCCCAAAAGCGAATCCACTCTGAAGTAAGCAACTCCAGAACATTAATCCGGCCGGATGTCAGGTTGAACTCAACCTCATTTTGAATATGTAAGAAAAGGGTTAACGGGGGCTTCTCAGAGCCTCCTTTTCCCGCTCATCTTCCAAATGCGCGAACCACTCTCATGAACGCGAAGACAGGAGGCACGTTTCCGGCGTTAGGGGATAACTGAAGATGAACCACGCCGAGCAAGCCTTGCATATGCCAAATATAACGACGATCGAACGGACCATGAAGCGAGGAGAGCACCGCTTTGCAGTCCCTGGGAGAGCGCCTGAGCACTGTAACTTCACGTTCCTCGGGGGAAGTATCCCGCGAGCCGCCCGTAAGGCATGAGCCAAGATACAGGGTCATCATAATTCGTCGACCCCACCAACGGCCATTGGATTAAGGCCAGGGCCGTGGTTTGAAACGGTACCCCCGATTCTGTTTTTCGGGATTAAGGCCCTCCGTACGGCCTCCAGGAAGCAAACATGGCCGCGGCTATTTCTTATCTTTGTGCACGCGTTCTGGGCCCTTACATCGTTGCTCCATCTGACGTCTCGTTAGACGTCCGTACCTGCATCGACCTCGAGATTCGTGACGAATTCATTCCACAACGCAAGCCGGCCTGCGCTCATCCCAGCACCAAAAACGGAACCAACCGCCCTTGAGTGTAAGTGCTCACTAGAAGTGGTAACACCTCGTCAAACTTCCGCCGAGGCAAGCCATCCTCGTGTCCTCCAGGCAATAAATCTATCGAAGGCGGAATACTGCCGCAACGCGTACATCGCCGGCGTTACTCGCGAGGCCACTGAGAATCAGGTGGAGAGCGGCGTCTCCCAAGTGATGTTCAGACGGAAGCTCCCTGGCAGCGTCGCACGCAGCCTGTTGAGCGTATCGACTGAATTGAGCACCGCGGGAAGCCCTTCGAGCGTTCCAAAGCTGTTTCCCACACCGATGCATCCCAAAAGCTGCTTGGCCAGGTTCGCATTATGCACCTCGATCTCCGAGCGATCCGGAACATCTGTCGCGACCCACACTTGCCCATGTTTCGGACTTATAAAGCGCTCGAACGTAACCACCATGGCGGGTATGCAGCTGGTCTCGGGATGATTGTCGAGCCAGGGCAGTTCGATGGTTTTGCAAAGCTCCGTTCCGTCCCGATTGAACCAGATCCCGAGCGTTCCGTCAGGCGTCGACGGCCGGCGGACGAGAGAATACTGCGGAAGGTCAGCGGTCATTTACGTACCATATCACTTCGTCGGCACAAAGGGGAGAGTTATTAGCCTTTGGCTTACTCGATGCCCAATCAGGCTCAAAGATAGCTTTCGAGAGCCGCCTCACGCGCGGCGTTGGCGGATGTCTCCATGGCCAATGGCTGCACCACAGCTATGCCCCGGCGCCTTGCCTCGCGGGTTAGCGGCTCTCCGAGAGACAAACTTTCGCCGCCCCATCTCCGCACTTTGACACGGCGACAATCCGCCCCTGGATTTGCGGTCTAATAGGTACGAACCATCGTCATTGGGCCACGGGACGAAGAACGTGTAGATAAAGAGAGGTAATTCGCATGTACCATCGAAGAACGATTCGTGAGACGGTCGAAAACGGTATCAGCACCCTTGTGGAACTTCAGGACGCACTGCTTACTGCGATCCAACTCGAGTTTTCGACCATTCCGCCATACTTATGCGCGCAATGGTCCATCAATAACGATCCCAGCCAGGTCAGCGGCATGATTCAAGACGTCGTGCTGCAGGAAATGCTGCATTTTGGCCTTGCCTGCAATATGTATACTGCCATCGGAGGGTCGCTCAAAGGCCAAATTGCGACACCGGACTTCGTACCTACCTATCCGACCGACGGATTGCCTGGCGGCGTACACCCCGGGCTCGTCGTGTCTCTGGTTCCGACAAGCAGCCAGGCGCTGCAGACCTTTATGTCGATCGAGTACCCCGAGGGCGCGCTGGCGGTCCAACAGCCTGCGTCGCCGCCTCCACCCGCGCCGCCCACTCCGCCGACCATCGGCCAGTTCTACCAGACGATTGCCACCGGGTTCAATACCGTATTTCCCACCGGGTCGCTGCCGAACAATCCATCGTTGAACCAAGTGGTTACCAGCATCGATTCCGACCAGTTGTTCGCCATCAATAATGTCGCGGACGCATTGAACGCCATCACGGAGATCACCGACCAGGGCGAGGGAACAAATGCCTCACCCGATGAAGGAACATTCGACCCCAACGAACTGGCTCACTACTACACGTTCGCTGAAGTCTATTACGGCGCGATGGTGAAACAGGTGGGAAACGGTTTTCAATATGCGGGCGACCCTGTCTCCATGCCGTCGGTGTTCAACTTCGCGCCGCAACCGCCCAATGCGTCCGATCAACAAACCTTCATTGGCGCCTTCACGACATTGTTGACGCAGTTGGAATCGTGCTGGACCAGCGGCTTCAGTATCGACACTGCCGTTGGCACGATGTTCACACTGAAGAGCGCGGGCGTCACCCTGATCCAGGCAGGCGCCACGCCGCAGTTCAGCTTTGAGAGCGCCAGCGTTCCGGCACACGCATAATCCGCCGCCCTCGGAGAGCGGCCGCCAAACCAATCCGGCGCCATTTCGCGCTTAGCGGCCGCGTTCTGCCGCATACCATCGATGCCGGTCCAACACGGCGATTGCGGCCGCTCGTGAGACTGAGCTCGTCGGTTCGAATACAACGCTGCGCGACAAGGCAGGGGTGTCGACTACGGCCTGTTAGAATAGTCCTTCCCCAAATGTTTGGAATCTATAGCCGTCATATGGACCGTTGGGAGCGTAAGCTCGCCACTCGCGATACCAATCGCGTCGTGCGCCCGTTCGAATGGGGCGCCGAGTGGCTCAATGCCATCGGACATCCGGCCATTCCGGCTGAAGTGAATGGCGACGCGCCCGGCCGGCTTTCCGATTTCGTCGCCGAGGCACTCGCCGATTCCGACCGCTTCTACGCGTATCAACCTGTCCGCGATTACAGACTGACCGGCAACCGCCTGAACTTCACCAGCCCCGCGCCGTCGCGAGTTCCGAAAAACGACGAAGTTCACGCCCTTTGGTTCCCGGCGGAAGCGAAAAAGGCGCGCCGCGCACTGGTGGTGCTGCCGCAATGGAACTCGGGACCGGATGGCCACGTGGGTCTCGCCAAGCTTCTCAACAGATTTGGCATTGGCGCGCTCCGCATGACCATGGCATATCATGCGGAACGCATGCCCGCGGAGTTGGAGCGCGCCGATTATCACGTCTCGAGCAATATCGGCCGCACGATCCACGCCGCGCGGCAATCGGCGATCGACGTACGCGCCTGCCTCGATTGGCTCAATCAACAAGGGTACGAGCGAGTCGGCATCCTGGGTACGAGCCTGGGTTCGTGTGTGGCCTTCATCGCCGCCGCACACGACCCTCGCGTCAAGATAGGCATCTTCAATCACGTCTCGATGTACTTCTCCGACGTGGTGTGGACCGGACTTTCCACGCAGCACGTCCGCAAGGGATTCGGCGACACCGTAACGCAGGACGATCTGCGCCGCTACTGGGCGCCGATCAGCCCGGCCAGCTATCTCCATCGCATGAAGGGGCGCGACATGCGGAGCCTGCTGATTTGGGCGAAGCACGATTCGAGCTTTCTGCCGGTATATTCCAAGCAGGTGCTGAAGACGTTTCGCGAGATGGATCTGCCGCACGAGGTCTTCACACTGCCTTGCGGACATTACACGACCGGCCAGTTTCCGTTCAACCTGATGGACGGGCTTGCGATGTGCCGCTTCGCCGCAAAGTGGCTGTAAGCGGGATCGCATAACAACAGTACTCGCGCACGCACGGGACACGCTTGTTCACTCAGCTGCGCCAGGCGATTCTTCGAACGGTGACGGCCCATCCTCGCCCAATAGCGCCGCTAGTTCCTGTAGAAGGATCGGCGTGTCGGCGTCACTATCCCAACGAGAGAACCGGATCTCACCTAGCAATTCGGATGGCGGTCCGCCACGCTGGACCAGGACTGCAAAGACTTTGGGCCGCCCCTCGCGGCGATAGCGTTCGAAGGCCATCTCAATCTCGGCGAGATTGCCGCGGCCTCCAAACGGTTCCGCGATTAGGCCCACTACCAACTCGGCGCGGTTCAAAAGATGTTCCACATGCGGGTCATAGGATTCGGGCGGCGAGCCGAATTCGTCGAATTCCAGCACTTCGGTATTGTGGTTCTCAAGCCACGTGCGAACTGCGCGGGCACAGGGCAGGTTCCGGTCCGGGGTGGAGATCAGCACGGTGTGGAGATCCCGTCGCGGTTCGGCGAAGAACTCGCGATAGAGCCGATTGCGCGGAACGAGTTCGCCTTTGCGCTTTTTCGCGAGGCCGAGCGCGAGGAGCGCGTTCTGCGCCTCTTTGTCCAGGCTGACTCCTGACAGTAAGCTCTCCCATGCACGCCGCAAATCTTCGGCGCCCAGCTCGTGGTCGAGAAGATCAAGCTCTTCCTCAATCGGTTGAAACCTGGAGGCGGTCGCCACCTCGACCGGCAGACCCCGTGCGGCTGCCGTTATGGCGGCACGCGTCAGGTAGGGATGACCATCGAGCAGATCGAAAAGCTCTTCGACTTGATGCGGGCGCAACGGAAAGCCGAGCCTTCGATTGAGTTCGTTCGTTTCGTCCAGCGTGAGATCTTGTAGTTCGACGATGAGCCCACGCTTGTATAACTCGCCGATGCCCGATGCCGCCCGAGTGGCGAGCACAGTTTGAATCTGGCGCTGACTACGAGAGAAACGATCGACCACTTCCTTCAGGTTCTCGACATCGTCAACCAGCAAGACGGCATTCGAAGTTACATCATATTTCTGGTCCTGCCCGACATATTGCGCCACAATACCTTGCTCTGCGAGAGAGCGCTGGAGATAGCGGAGCAAGGCGGTCTTCCCTGAGCGGCGGGCCCCCGTCACAATTAGGCTCGAGCCAGAGAGGACCGACCGTCGCGCGTCACGAGCGGCTGCGGTTTCAATATAGATGTCATCGGTCGATTCAAGGGAACGAGGGTCGAAGGCAGCGATATAGCGATCAATGTCCGCCAAGACATCGGGCACCGGTCGCGCTCCCGCGTCGATCCACGGTAGCTTGGCCAACCTGTTCAGGGGTGGCGGCAGCGCTCTGGCGTTACCTATGCGAATCGGTAGTATCCGGGCCCCAAACTCCAGCGCCGCGCTCACCTCTTCCTGTAGCCACTCATTTCTCGGCTCACGTTCGGAGACGATCACAATCATGAGATTTCCCGGTCTTAATAAAACCTCAAGACTCGGTTCCCCTCGCTGGCGCGGCGGAACATTACGGTCCTCCAACCAAACGCTGCCGCCACGTTTTTCCAAATGTTCGCGGATCATCGTTCCCAGCCAACGTTCTCGCGCGCAGGAAATATATATATTTGGGATTCCCGGCCGCTGCGCGACTGGTTGCCTGATGTTATCGAGAGCGGATCTCAACGAACGGAGAGAGCTTTCCGGGTCAGACTCCTTCCAAAGAAGGTGATTTATATCCACCAACGGCGGCGGAATCTCTCCCCCGGAAATCCCCGGCGTCACAACCGGTAGGAGGGGAACGTTCTCTCGAAGCGCGAAATCGACGAGGAGCGAGAGCCACTCGCCGCGCTTAGACAAGGCGCTGTATACCACAATTACAGCTTTTGATTCGCGAAGCCGCGACAGAATCATCCGCGTAATGCCGGAATCGTCCACGAGATCCTGTGGCGCTTCAAAAACAGCGTAGCCGCCAGAACTGAGAGATTCGGCGATTCTCGCCGAAACATTTCGATCCGGCCCGATGTTCGAACTGTAAGCAATCAAAATGCGACCACGCGCGTCGGAAACATCTCTGATTTCAGGAGGCAAATCCTTGACTGAGATTTCGCCGTCCGAGCCCTGGATGACGACGCGCTCCATGACGTTTTCCAGCTCGCGAACATTGCCGGGCCATTTGTAACCTAGCAGTCTCTCGCGAACTTCCGGTGGGATGCCCGGGGGTTGACGTTGGGCTTTGCGGGAAAACTTGAACGCGAAGTGTTCGGCCAGAAGCATGACATCTTCGCGGCGTTCCCGCAGAGGCGGCATGTTGATGCTCGCCACGTTGAGCTGCCTGTAAAGTTCTTTTAGGAACCCGCTCTCGTCCCCTCGGCCCTCGAGGTCCCGATTCGTCGCCGCCAGGATGCGTACGTTGACCGGAACAAACGAGCTGCCCACTCGCGTCAGCTCGGGTTCCTGCAATACAGAGAGAAGCCTCGGCTGCAAAGCCTGAGGGAACTCGGCGATTTCGTCAAGGAATAGTGTGCCGCCCTGGGCCGCTTCAAAGGCGTTCGCCTTGCGCGCCAACGATCCGCTCAACCCTGGGGTCCCGAATAGCTCTTCCTCCAACTGGGTTTCGGAAAGTGCGCCGCAGTCTATCGTGACAAACGGGTTTCCCGACCGCTTACTCGCTTGATGAATCGCGCGCGCCACCAGAGTTTTTCCCGCTCCGGTCTCGCCCAGAATGAACACGGAGCTATCGGTATGCGCGATCCGTCCGATGACGGCGCGCACCTGCCGCATGGCTTCGCTCTCGCCGATCAGCTCAACATCCTCCGGGTCCTGTTTCGCTTCAGCCACCCCTTCGGATGTCGTCCAAACGGCGCTCCCGCCCTGCGCCGTGACAGCCCATTCAACCGCCGCAGGCAACTCGACTCTGCCGATCTTCACCGGCTGATCTATCGGCCCCAATGCGCCGAAGCGCTCAAGCGCGGCTTCCACGTCGCCCGCAGCGAGCTTGTCGAGCGCTACCGCATACGTCACCACTTCCACCTGCGACATCAACGCCGAGCTGAGACCCTGCGTCAACTTGATGACCCGTGCGTCGATGCCGGCGCGTCCCCGTTGCGGGGTGTTCAAGCTCCGTGCCAACGCCTCGGCGGCCTCTTCGGGCTTGCGGTACGAAAGCGCGGTCAACGCCTGGCCTTCAACGAAGTCGCTCCACTCTTGGTCGGACGCCGATTCGCGCACGCGATCGGCCCATGCGCCCAGGAAATCGGCGACATCCCGAAGCCGGCGAGGTCCGAAGTCGGGATCGCGCTGCAACTCTTCCACGAGGAGGCCGCGCAACTCTTCATCCATCTCGAAGAACCCGCCCCCAACGTCGCGGCACAGCGGCGAGAGCAGGAGATCGGATTCGGCCACCCAGGGCGTGGCCGTTACGAAGTTCACGCGGATGAGGTGGAGTAATTCGGGCGTCAATCCAATGGGGACGGCGCCATGCATCGCCAGCCGGACGTGCGGCTCGCCGAAGCGGCGCGCGAAGGAACGCGCCCGCTGCCATGCTTCATCGCGCGCGTGCCATTCCCGCATTATGCCGTCCGCCTTCCGCGCAGGACATCCACCGCTCGATCCAACCCCTGGCGATCGAGGGAAAACATGGCAATGCGGCCTTGCTGGCGGATCTCGGCCGCGCTCGAACGCGCCCAACGTAACTGCGGCATGGGATTGAGCCAGGCGACATGCGGGCTGAAGGATCGTAGACAATCGAGCGCCGCGACGGTTCGGGCGACGCGCGCCGCATCGCGGTTGCCGCGCGCGGCGCCGGCGTCGCTCACGATCAATATCCCGGCGCCGTGAAACGGGTGGCAGGCCGCCCCCAGCGCGACCGGATCGCCCAACCACGGCTTCGCGAATACCGTGGCTTCGGGAATGTCATGGAAGTAAAAGACGCCGGTGCGCGCGAAGCCAACGGTCTGCGCGGAGCTGAGCAAGGGCGCAATGACGCCGCGAAAGGGCGCCATCGAGCCGCCCTCATCGGCGAGAATGAGCAGACGCGCGTGATTGATGCGCCGAGGCCGCAGCACCGGCTGCACGAGGACGCCCTCGCGTTCGACACGCTGAAGAGTGCGCTCCAGGTCGATCTCGACTGGCGGTCCCGCGCGCGCCATGCGGCGGTAATATTGCCACGCGCGCTTCATCTGGCGCCGTGTCACGGGCAGCGATCCAGCCCAATCGATGTCGCGGCCGGCGGAGTAATCCAGCTTCGGCAGCATGATGGGGCCGCCGGGTTGTAGGGCATTGGCTGCCGATGGCTCGCCGGTTGAGGCAGGCTGTCTGCGACGGATGCTCCGCACCATGTGGCCGAGTTTCTCACCCACCTCCTCGGCCACCTTGCGGGCGCCTTTGCGAGGCTGGCTCGCGGCCTCGCTTTCCACTTCGCCCAACGCCCGTTCGATGCCGCCGTCGTCGGGCAGGGGTGGTAAGCAGTGGCTCAAGACCTCCCGCACCTCCGCTTGCTCGGCGCGCGATTTAGCCCACAGCGTCTGGCAGAGGAACTCCAACTTGGATCGCGAGGAAGCCAGCCCGCCTTCCATAGCCGCCAGCAGCGCCTCATATTCCGGAATGCCGAGCGGAAATTCGCGACGCCGGAGTTCCAGGAAGACGTCCAGCAGCGGAGGTTTCACGGCGTCGTCGCAGCGCTCTCATCCTCCACGCGCCGCTGGTCTTCCCGATATTTGAAGAGCACTTGCCAAAACGGAGCTGCCGCCAGCGGCATATCGGATTGCAGGGCTTCCGCCGCTATGTCCCAGTGCAGCAGAATGCGCACCCAATCGATCAGCTCGCTGGTGGCGGGAAGCTTGCGAAGTTCTTTGAGCGAGCGGAAGCGGCTTAGAAGCTGTCCAGCGTTCGAGATCAACGCCGCATCCACCTGCCCGCGATCGAGATTGGCGCGAACGATTCGCTCCAACTGCCGCGGCTCGGGAAAATCGATGTAGCAGAAAAGGCAGCGCCGTAGAAAAGCATCCGGCAGCTCTTTTTCATCGTTGCTAGTGATGATGACGATCGGCGGCCTGTGGGCCTTGTATTCGCGCCGATGGCCTTGTAGCTTCTCCTCTTCGGTGAGCGATGCCGGGTCGAGCTCCTCGATGGTGAACTCCATCAGATCGAGCTCGCGCAGCAGGTCGTTAGGAAAATCGATGTCGGCCTTATCGATCTCGTCGATCAACACTACGCATTCTTCGCCTGATCGGATGGCCTGTCCCAACGCTCCAAAACGCAAGTAGGGAATCAACGACTGAGCCTTTTCCTTACCGAGGTGCGCGTCCTGCAGGCGGCGCACGACATCGATGGAGTAGAGGCCGTCTTGCGCGCGCGAAGTTGATTTCACATACCAGTTGTAGATGGGCACGCTCAGTTGATCGGCGATGGCTTTGGCCAGCCTGGTCTTGCCACAGCCGGGCGGCCCCTTCACCAGGAGGGGGCGGTGCAGCACGAGCGTCATATTCACTGCATCGACAAGGCCTTGACCCGGGATGTAGCGAAATCCATCGTCTAAATCATCATGGACGGGCTTGAAGCGTTGCTCAGGCATAGGCGTCAGTCAGACAAATCAATCGAACACGCTGTAGGAATCCCAGAATCCCGGGTCGCGAAACTGAGTATAGATCAGGCGGGGCTCGCCGTCGGTTTCGGCGATAAGAGTCTCCGCGGTTTGCGCGGCGCTCTCCTTTGACATCCAACGGCGCAGCCAGACGATGATTTCGATTCGCGTGAAGCGCTGCAAAGGCGTGAGTCCTATCATCGCGTCGTACGGCCAAGCGTCAATCGATTCGTCAGTTAGTGGCGCGCGAACGCCAGTCATGGGCACGGCGCTTTCGACGCCAATGAAACAGATCAGCGAGTTTGACGCCTCGGCGGCGACGCGCCTGGCAAGGGGCGACCAGAAAGCGGATTGCAAGCCCTTAATGGAGTTCGCAAATCGTTGAACGTCGTGAATAGTGAGAATTACATGCGATGTCTTCAAACGCTCGATGAGAACCGTGGCGTACTCGTCAACGGAGATTGGCGAAAACCCGGGCCGGAGCGCGCGCCCGAGGACCGAGAGCAAGGCGCGTAATCCCTCGCCGCGCCAGACGGGCGATACGGAAGCGGCGTACTCCATCACGGTGTTGTGGGTCGATTGCTCGAAGGAGTTGCGGAGGCGGGTCGTCATTTCGCGGTGGCCCATTCCCGGCGATCCTTGAATGACGAACGCCGCCACCTCGGGTCCGCTTTTCGCCGCAAGTAAGGCGTAGCTTGCTTCGAACTCCTTTTGTTGGGCATCACGGCCGAGTTTGCAGATATCGGCCTCTTCGGGCTGATCGTGCGCGGCGGCAACCACGCGAGTCTGGCGGAGCGGGCCCTCGTTCCACTGTTCCACCATCGTCTTCACGCGCTGGTAGAGGTCGTGGGAGGCGGTGAATGAAGTGTGTGTGCCCGAACGGCGGATGGCTTCGAGGAAAGCACGCTGCGCCTTGTCTTCTTCCGGGGTCTGGTCACGCGCACGTTCTAGCAGAACGGCGGCAAAGGAACATTTCGGATCGGGAACGAAAACCGCGACGCGACGCGAGTCGAAGGTATCCCGCGCGAAGGAGAATTCCGCCTCCGTGATGGACATGCTGTTATCGGGAACGCGCGATCCGTAGCGGTAAGCGAAGACGCCCACGTAGTGGGTGCTGTCGGACTTCAGCTTTTCACGGCAGATCTGAACCGGGTCGCCGTAAGTGACCACCCAGGTCTCCATCGCGACCGCGGTGGCTCCGCCGTGATGGATTCCGTCCAAAGCGGCTGGGCGGCAATCGGGATCGAGGTCCGAACGAGTCGAGCTGAGGAACGCCTTGATCGGCATAGCCGGAAGATCAATTGTACAATTGGCGCGGATTGCTATACTCTTCGATTCTCCGAGCACAAAACAACACATGAGCGAACTACACCCCGATCATATTCTGCAAGTGGGCCTGGGTTTCTGGCCTTCAAAAGCGCTGTTGAGCGCTGTGGAAATGGAGCTTTTCACGGAACTGGCTAAGCATCCCGAGGATTTGGAAACTCTGCAAGGCCGGCTAGGCTTGCACCCGCGATCCGCGCGCGATTTCCTGGATACGCTAGTGGCGCTGAAATTTCTCGAACGCCGCGACGGCAAGTACCACAACACGCCATCCACCGAGTTCTTTCTCGACAAGCGCAAGCCGTCTTACATTGGCGGCATACTCGTGATGGCTAACAATCGGCTTTATCCGTTTTGGGGAAGCCTCACGTCGGCGCTGCGCACCGGACTTCCGCAAAACGAAACCAAAGACGGTAGCAACCCTTTCGTAGCTCTTTATGCCGATCCTGCGCGCCTGAAGGAGTTCCTCAGCGCTATGACCGGCGTTAGCCATGGCGCCAATCTGGCTATCGCTCGCAAATTTCCTTGGAAGGATTACCGGAGCGCGGCGGATATCGGAACCGCGCAGGGCGATCTGATTACACAGGTGGCACTGGCGAATTCTCATCTTGCGGGAATTGGCTTCGATCTGCCGGAAGTGGCGCCTATTTTCGAAGACTACGTCGAAAAGAACGGACTTTCAAACCGAGTGAAGTTTTCCCCCGGAAGTTTCTTCGACCATCCGCTGCCGAAGGCCGATGTCGTGATGATGGGCCACATTTTGCACGATTGGGACCTTGAAATAAAGCGAATGCTAATCCGCAAGGCTTGGGAGGCATTACCGGATGGCGGCGCGCTTATCGCATACGATGCCATCATCGACGACGATCGCTCTGCGAACGCTTTTGGACTGATGATGAGTTTGAATATGCTGATCGAAACTCCGGGCGGGTTCGACTACACAGGCGCCGATTGCTCGGGCTGGATGAAGGAAGCCGGATTCCGCGAAACACGAGTAGAACCGCTGGTTGGTCCCGACTCGATGGTGATCGGCATCAAGTAGCGGCGATCCAGCATCCGCCGGGCGGCGCCTTCCGCGCAGTACGATATAGTTTCGCGTGTCGCCTATTGCCCGCCGCATCCTCGCTCTTGTGCTCGGCTGCGTCGGGGTCTTCGGGCTCGACGCACTGGCTTTCCGCACCCGCTACTACGCCTCGAAGCTCAAGCCGGATTCCACAACCGGCCTCTTCGAACTCATCCTCTGGCGCGAGCAACAGGCGCAAAAAACGCTCGGCGACAATGTGGTGGTCACGCTGGGCGATTCGCGCTTCGGCATAGTCCCGAAGATCTCAAATGCGCTTGCGCCAGAAACCGGTTACGTTTTTCGCAGCGCTGGCGTAGCGGGGACCGATGCGCGCTCATGGTATTACATGCTGCGTGATCTCGATCCCGCGGCCGATCGCTACCGCGCCATCGTCTTCGGCGTGGACGATTACAGCGATGAGGACCTTCCCTCTGAGCCCGACGACGACATCCGCGCGCTGCACTACTGCATAGCCCGCCTGAGGGTAACGGATGTTTTCGATTTCGCGCGATCGTTCCACAGCTTCGGCGAGAGACTGGAAGCGCTGCGCGGAGGGCTGCTGAAAGGAATTGTTTATCAGGCAGACTTGCACGAGTTTCTGGTGAGCCCCAAGAAACGCATTCGCGAAGTGAAGTTTGAGCGCGGAGGATTCGAGCAATGGACGTACGACTTCCTCGGAACCGATGGCAGCATGGCCGGCCTAGCTATCGATTGGCCAAACCTCACGGCGCAGTTCCCTCCCAGCGCAACGCCGAATCAGCGTGAAACCGTGGAGAGCTTTCTTCTCCGCAAGCCCGAACCGCAGACCGGCCGGTTGGCCGCATTCCGTCACGAATGGTTCGGACGCATCATCGATCGCTATCGCAACTCGCACACGAAGATCGTTTTTCTTCGTCTTCCGCGCGGACCAATTCCCCGCCCCGGCTGGCTCGCGCGCCCCGCCGGCAGCGTGATTCGAGAATTTGCTTCGCGGCCCAACGTGCTGTTGATGGATGAGCGCTACTTCGAACTAATCGAACACCCGGAGTTTTTCGCCGACGCTATGCACATGAACAAGCCGGGAGTGGCGCTGTTTTCGACTATGCTCGCTCGCGAAATCGGGCGGATGCTGAGCCTGCCAAAGGCCAGATAGACGATGCTCTTCAACACGACACGCTTCTTCGTCTTCCTGGCCGTGGTTCTGGCGCTGTTCTACGCCCTGCCGCGCCGGTTTCGTAAGTACTTGCTGCTTGCGGCAAGCTATTTCTTCTATGCCAGTTGGAATCCTAAGTTCATCGCGCTGTTGCTCACACTCACCGCAATCGACTTCACGGCGGGACTTTGGCTGGAGCGCACGGAGAGCCCGCGCTGGCGCCGCGCGATTCTGATTGGCAGCCTGGTAGCCAATCTCGGCTTCCTCGGATTCTTCAAGTACTACAATTTTCTGGCCTCCAACCTCGCGAGCGTCCTCGGCAAATCTCCGCATTCGTTCTGGCTCGATATCGTGCTGCCGCTCGGTATCAGCTTCCACACCTTCCAGAGCATCTCTTATGTGGTGGATGTGTATCGCCGCCAACAAAAGGCCATCCGCGATCCTATCGATTACGCGCTTTTTATCAGCTTCTTCCCGCAGCTGGTCGCAGGGCCCATCGTGCGCGCGCGCAACTTCTTCACGGACCTCTACAACTGGCGCCCTCCGTCGGGGGACGACGTTTCGCGCGGCATCTTCCTTCTCGCGCTCGGGCTCACCAAGAAAATGGCCTTCGCCGACCAGTTCGCCGCGGTCGCCAACACTTATTTCGGCGATGTCGCAGCGCACCCCGGCCGTCTTACCGCGTGGAGCGGAGCTTTCGCCTTCGCCATGCAGATCTATTTCGATTTCTCCGGCTATACGGATATGGCGATCGGAATGGCGACACTGTTCGGCTTCCATTTCCCTGTGAATTTCCGGCGCCCGTACCTCGCGCGAGGAATCGCGGACTTCTGGCGGCGGTGGCACATTTCGCTATCCACCTGGCTGCGCGACTACCTGTATATTCCCCTCGGCGGAAACCGCCACGGCCGATGGATGACCTACCGCAACCTGTTGATCACGATGCTGCTCGGCGGCCTCTGGCATGGCGCGAGTTGGAACTTCCTGATTTGGGGTGGCTACCACGGCGCCTTACTGAGCGTGGAACGGGCCACCGGCGGGAGTGAACCGCGACCGCACTGGAGAACGCTGGACCCGCTGCGGGCCATCGTCACCTTCGCTCTGGTGACCATCGGCTGGGTCTTCTTTCGCGCCGCGGATCTTCACCAGAGCGCAGCTATAATCAGGCAAATGTTCGCCGGTCCGCATGGGAAGAGCCTTTTGTCGCCATGGCACGTCGGATTAGCCGCGGTTGCGCTTGGTATCGCGTTGGTCGAAGAGCGGTGGGAAGCGGTCGAGCGTCTGATGACCGCGCCTGTTTGGGCCTACGCCGCCGCGCTGGCGGCCATGCTATTCTGTCTCGAACTCTTTGGCGTGATCGATGCGTCCATTCCGTTCATTTATTTCCAGTTTTAGCGCGAACTCCACGACCCGCCGCCGCGTACTGCATTGAGAGGAGCCGTGATGACCAAAATCGCAATCATACTTGCCGCAGCCGCCACATTCACGGGCTGCATGATCTCGAATGTGCCGACCGGTCCCGTGCAATACGATTCGAAGGTCATCGATCGCGATGCCTCTGAGAGCGCACACGTTAACCTCAACCTCGGAGCCGGCGACCTTAAAGTGAGCAGCGGTACGGAGAAGTTCCTACGCGCCTACTTTACTTACAACGTGCCGCAATTCAAGCCCGACGTTCGCTACTCCACCTCCGGCGGCGTGGCGAATCTCACTATCGACCAGCCGGAATCGCACGCGCACCTCGGCCACGTCAAATATGAGTGGGATCTCCGCTTGAACAAGGACATCCCGCTCGATCTCGACGTCCATTTTGGCGCAGGACAAGCGCAACTCGATATCGGCAGCCTGGATCTACGCCGTTTGGGCGTCCAAATGGGCGTGGGCCAATTACAGTTGGATCTTCGTGGGGCTCCCAAACACGATTACACAGTCAACGTGCAGGGCGGCGTAGGCGAGGCGGAGATTAAGCTGCCCAATTCGGCGGGAATCGAGGCCACGGCCTCGGGAGGCATCGGGGAGATTACTGTGAACGGTCTCACGAAAGAGGGCAGCCGCTGGGTTAACGATGCGTTCCGGAATCCCGGCGTAAAGATTCACGTCGATGTGAAGGGTGGTATAGGCGCCATCCACATCACGGCGGAGTAGTTACCTGCCTAGGACCAACACTTGTTGCTGCCCGCCGACCGAGTCACAAAGCGCCAGCCAATGGTACGATTCGAGCCATCTGTCACAAGCGGCGATTATGGCACATGCGCTATCCTGGGACTAACGGGGACTTAATGCGCCTACGTAAGCCCGGGCAACTGCCCACCAAGTCTTTCATCTTCCGTCCCCAGCGGGACCTCACCGGCAAGTACTCCATCGGATTTGGAATGGAAACATCCGGTCCTGGCGCGGCCGCAAGCTTCAGTTGGTGCGGTTCGCGCCGGCAGATTAGTCTGCTTCCTCAACTAAGCAGCTACGTAACTAATCTCAGGCTGCCGGTCAACATCGCCGCAGACGATGTGTTTGTACTGACGTTGACCGCGCCTTTCACGGTTATCCTTACCATTAATGTGTGGAAGGAAGGTGAACCGACCGAAGACCTCGTGGTGGAAGACGTCGACGGCGAAACATCGGTACAAACCGTGTGTGCTAATCCAGCTACGGACCGAGACCGTAAGTTCGATGAGCCGCTGGTGTTGGGCCAGGCGCCGGTAGCAGCCCGCCGCCAGACTCCCGTAGGCCGCATCGATTCCCTTCGCGATCTTCCGGAAGGCGCGCTGCTCTATCTGAACTTTCACCGCCTTCCGAACGATACATCCGCGGAAGATCTCCTAGTAACCGCCTCGCTAGGACCAATGCGCCGCCTATGCGTGATCGCCGCCGGCCGGCCTACCAATGGCATTACGTTCTGGCTTCAGCCAGATGCCGCGGGAGAAAGTTGGCCATTGAGCCTTTCGTCGCCCCGGCCCTTCGCGTGGTCCGGCGCGCTGCAGCGCGGATACGATGCGGTCTTCCTGCCGGCGTTTTCATTTGTCGAGTAACAAGAGCTAGCGGCATCACCACTACATGCGATGATGAAGGCTTCAATGCCTTCCGAATCCGACCAAGACGACTGGCTAACAGCCGCCCGCGCGGCAATGGAGATCGAAGCGACTTCGATTGCCCGCGCGGCGGAACGTCTGGACGGCTCGCTCATTCGCGCGACGAAGCTAATCCTCGCGCACACTGGGAAGGTTATCGTCACCGGCATCGGTAAATCGGGCCACATCGCTAGGAAGATCGCTTCCACGCTCTGCAGCACCGGAACATCCGCGGTCTTTCTGCATCCCGCTGAAGCAGTCCACGGCGATCTCGGCATCTATACTCCCGGCGACCCTACTATCCTCCTTTCCAAAAACGGCGCATCCGAGGAGTTACTCGAACTGTGCCCCTTACTTCGGCATTTCCGCTCGCCGCTGATCGGCATCCTAGGCTCGGTTGCGTCACCGCTTGCAGCGGAAATGGATGTGCTGCTCGACGCCTCCGTAGAGCGCGAAGCCGACGCGCATAACCTAGCACCCACCGCGAGCGCCGTCACGGCTTTAGCCATTGGCCATGCACTGGCCGTCGCGCTGATGCGGGCGCGCAACTTCACTCCGGAACAGTTCGGCGACTTCCATCCGGGGGGACAACTTGGCCGCAACCTTCGCCTTTCGGTGCGGACTGCGATGCATGCGGGCGACGAAGTGGCTTGTGTCCGGCCGGAAACCTCGCTGCGTGACGTCATCATCGCAATGACGCGCTGCCCGCTTGGCGCCGCGTGCGTAGTGGAACGCGACGGCTCGCTCGCGGGATTGATCACGGACGGCGATATTCGCCGCGCTCTTACCAATTACGACGATATACGGCAATTGAGCGCCGGCGATGCTATGACGGGGCGGCCAGTTACCATCGGGCCGGATGCCACGCTCGGCGAAGCGCTGGAGCTGATGGAGCGGCGCACATCGCAGATTTCAGCTCTGCCGGTGGTCGATGCCGGCGGGAGATCTCTCGGGCTGTTACGACTGCATGATGTGTTTGCGCGGTAGTCAGGCTCCGATATGTATCGATGTCGCAATATCTCCGTGGCGCTCCGGAACTAACTTCACAAAAACGTTCTTATTGATATCTTGATTCAAGTCGCGGAGAGAGATGGTTTGATCGCCGTTTTTGATTCGGGTTGCGCGGGTGATATCAAGATCATAGGGGACGCCGTCAGAGGTTTGAATTACAACCAGCTTCTTATCGGCATCTACGATCATTAAAGTCCCGGAGAGCTGCTGTGAAGCCCAAGCGCCGTGACTCGCCGAGCTTTTCATCGCTGTTTGGTTGGTCTTTGCCGTGGGTTTGTCGGCCGCGATCGACGGACTTGCCAGTACAAGCGCCAAGGCCGCTGTTGCCAACACCGGCAACATGATGTTTCTCATGATATTTTTATCTTCCTCCCTTACCTAAATTACAAGCCTGGCGAAAGACGCTAGCTATCCTGTCGATGCACTATCCCGAGAAGGTAAGTGAAGAGACATACAGAGCGCGGCGACTAAGCCATCGATTGTATACTCATGCGCTTCGACGGCGACTTCAATTCCCGCCGAGCGCGCAGCGCTTGATGTTATAGGACCGATGGAGGCCACATTTACGCCGCGCAACATTTCTACTCCCACGGCGGCGACAAGATTTTGGACGGTGGAGGAACTGGTGAACGTCACCCAATCGGGTTTGCGCGGGGCGGAAAAGACCTCGTGGGCACGTGCGGCCAAGCCCTCGGGAGCGACGGTGCGATAGGCTTCTACGACATCGACCGTTGCTCCGCGGCGCGCCAGTTCGGACGGGATTACGTCGCGCGCTACGGCGGCTCGGGGAAGGAGGATGCGGGCTCCACCGACGTCGTAAGGAGCGAACGCAGCGAGCAGACCTTCGGCGACGTACTCTTTGCCCATGAGGTCGACTTTCAAGTGCAACGCTTCAATGGCGGCGCTGGTGGCAGGGCCGATGGCGCAGATTCGGGCGCGGAGCTTGCGCAGGTCGGAGGCTGAGCGGTCGAGCGCTTCGACGAAGAATTTGACGCCGTTGGCACTGGTGAAGATGAGCCAGTCGTAGTTCTCAAGATCGGCGATGGCTCGGTCGAGGGACTCTTGGGACATTGGGGGACTGGTGATTTCGATGACGGGTAATTCAATGACGTCTGCGCCTAGCGCGGCGAGTTTGGACGACAACGCTTCCGCCTGGCTGCGGGCGCGGGTGACTACGATGCGCCGGCCAAAGAGGGGGAGGCGCTCGAACCAATCGAGCTTCTCGCGAAGGCGGACGACTTCGCCAACGACGATGGTGGCGGGAGGTTTCATGCGGCGTGACTCGATCAAGCCGGGAAGCGTAGCGAGCGTACCTACGAGCGTCTCCTGATCGGCGCGTGTGGCCCAGCGGACCGCCATGGCGGGCGTATCCGCAGCACGGCCACGCTCAATCAACTCGCGAGCGATCTGCGGGAGCGTAGTGAGTCCCATGAAGATCACCAGGGTTTCGGACATGCCGACGCGATCCCAATCGATCTCATCGACCGCGTGGCCGGTGACGAAGGTGACCGCCGATGTGTGCTCGCGGTGGGTCAGCGGCACGCCGGTATAGGCGGCGATGCCGAGAGGGGTGGTGACGCCGGGAACGATTTCGAAGGGGATACCGGCATCGGCGAGCGCTTCGGCCTCTTCCCCGCCCCGTCCGAAGATGAATGGATCGCCGCCCTTGAGGCGGACCACGTTCCATCCGCGGCGCGCGCGCTCGATCAGCATGTCACAGATCTCTTCCTGGGTGAAGGCGTGGGCGGACTTCTTCTTGCCGACGTAGACGCGCTCGGCGGCGGCGGGCGCGAGATCGAGCAACGAATCGTTCGCGAGATGGTCGAAGAGGACCGAATCCGCCTGTTCGAGGACGCGGCGGCCCTTCACGGTGATGAGTCCAGGATCGCCCGGGCCCGCGCCGACGAGATACACCTTATTCATGAGCGTCCAGGAGGGCGCGCGCGCCCCGAGCCAGAAGATCCGCGCCGAGCGCTGCGCCGAGTTCCTCGGCGGATTGCGCCGCGCCGGTGCGGTCTCCTTCGACGCACCGGGAACCATCGGGCGCGATGACGAGCCCCCGGAGGCGCAGGATTTCGCCTTCCAGGCGTGCGTAAGCTCCGATGGGGAGCTGGCAGCCCCCGCCTAATGCGCTGAGGAATGCCCGCTCGGAGGCGACTGCCGCGTGGGTTTCGGCGTGATCGAGCGCGGCGCACACCTCGCGGGCTGGGCCATCGGCGCGGGTTTCGATGGCAAGGGCGCCCTGTCCCACGGCGGGGCACATGGTTTCGGGCGCGAGAATCTCGGCGATGCGATCTGTCCAACCGAGGCGGCGCAGTCCGGCAGAGGCGAGGACGATGGCGGCGTACTGGCCTTCATCGAGCTTGCGGAGGCGCGTATCGACGTTGCCGCGGATGGATTCGAGGCGGAGATCGGGACGGAGGCGGCGGAGTTGCGCGGCGCGGCGCAAAGAGCTGGTTCCAACGGTCTGGCCGGCCTCAAGTTCTGTGAGCCTTCGGCCGATAACTGCATCGCGGGGATCTTCCCGTTGAGGGATGGCGGCGATGGCGAGGCCTGCGGGCAGTTCGGTTGGCAGATCTTTCAGACTGTGCACAGCAAGATCGGCGCGTCCATCGAGAATGGCTTCCTCGATTTCCTTAGTGAACAGGCCTTTGCCGCCGGTGGCCGCACCGAGTTGGGCGAGGGGAGTATCGGTGATTTTATCGCCGGTCGTCTTTATTATTTCGATGTGGCACTGGTGGCCTCGCTCGACGAGGCGAGCTTCCACCCAGCGTGCCTGCCAGAGCGCGAGCTGCGAGCCGCGCGACGCAATAGTCAGGTTCATTGGTCTTGTAAGTGGAAGGCCTTTCGTATGGCGTCGACGACGTGCGCACTTTCTGGTTTACCGGCGTGATGGCGAAGCTGGGAGATGGGCCCATGCGCGACCTTATTCAAAATGGCGCGTGTTAAGGCCTCCATGGCCTCTTCCTGGCGCGGCGTGAAGGGGCCGTACTTGCGGCGGACCTTCTCGATCTCCACGGCGCGTATCTGCTCGAGCTGCGCCTGGATCTGCACAATGTCCGGCGTCACTTCGGCGACATGGAGGCGCGCCATCATGCGATCTACCTCTTCGGCGACAAGAGTCTCGGCGCGCTCGGCTTCCTTCCGGCGCTCCTTGAGGTTTGCGGTGACGACGTCCTGCAGATCGTCAATGTCATAAAGAAAGACGTTGTCGATTTCATTCACGGCGGGCTCGATATTGCGCGGCACGGCGATATCGATGAGGAACATCGGCTTGTTGCGGCGCGCGGAGATGACGCGCTGCATGTCATCGCGGGTGAGGATGAAGTGGGGCGCGGCGGACGAGGTGATGACGATATCCATCTCGGGCAGCATGCTCACAAAGCGCGAATACTCGACCGGGGTGCCATCGAAAAGCCTGGCCATTTCAATGGCGCGCTCTTCGGTGCGGTTGGCGACAAAAACGTGCGCCGATCCGGAACGGCGAAGATGGCGAGCGGCGAGCTCGGACATTTTGCCGGCGCCTACGATCATGACCGTACGGCCGTTGAGCGAGCCGAAGATTTTGCGGGCGAGCTCGACGGCGGCGTAGCTGATGGAGACGGCCATGTGTCCGATGCCGGTTTCGGAGCGGACACGTTTAGCGACGCTGAAGGCGCGGGAGACGAGGGAATCGAGCCAGCCGCAAATCGCACCGCAGTCTTTGGCAGCGCCGTAGGCGGACTTCAACTGGCCGAGGATTTGCGGTTCGCCGACGACCATGGAATCGAGACTGGAGGCAACGCGGAATAAATGATGGATGGCCTGGCGGCCTTCGTGGCGGTAGAGTTGCGGGCCTAGAGCCGCGGCGTCGATGCCCTTCTGGGAGGCGAGAAAGCCATCGACCAGGGCATCAAGGTCACTTTCGTCTTCGGAGGCGACGGTGATCTCGACGCGGTTACAGGTGGATAGGATCATTGCTTCGCGCACGCCGGACTTCGCTCTCAATTCACCGAGGGCCGCAGGCACGATCTCTTCACGGAAGGCCAGACGATTCGCGGACGGCGACCGGCGCGGTCTTGTGGCTGACGCCGACGATGGCGAGCTTCATTGCCGCCCCGCCAGAAGCGCTCCCAATCGCGCGTGCGCGACCCAGGTGGCGGCGGAGCATCCGAGCACGATCACGGTCATTAACGCGGCTTTGCGGCCGCGCCATCCTACGGTGGTGCGGAGGCAGATGAGCACGAGATACACGCCCCAAGTGAAGAAGGCGATGGGGATTCCGGGCTGGCTGATCCAGGCGGCTTTGTGCTCGATAAATGCCCAGATGCTGCCGTGACGACGGCGAGCGTAATCAGCGCGAAACCGACGCCCATGGACCTGGCGATGAACTCGTCAAGCATACCGAGCGCCGGGAGCCAGGGGTAAGACTTGCGCGGCTTCTTACTTTTGAGCGCGCGTTCCTGCACCAGATAGAGCAGCGACGCGAGGGCCATGAGGGCAAGCGCCGCATAGCCTAGCAGCGCTAGAGCAATGTGCGCGGTGAGCCACGCGCCGCCGACGACCGGATTGGGCCACGACCCCACGGGGTTGCCGAAGGTTGCGATCAGCGACATGACGAAGACGAGCGGGAAAAGAAAAACGCCATGCTTTGCAATTTGTAGCGCCACTCGACGAAGAGATAGAGCAGGACGATGAGAAACGCGCACATGGAGAGCGTCTCGTAGAAGTTCGTGATGGGGCACTGGCCGGTGGCCAGGCCGTCTTCGACGATGGAGACGAAGTGGAAGACGGCTCCGAGGGCGGACGCGCCGATGGCTACGCGGAAGATCTGTTCCCGGCGGCGAACAAGGGTGAGGATCGCATGCAGAAGTCCCAGGGAATAGAACGCAGCGGCGACGCGCAGCCAGAATACGCTCATTTCAGCCATGGGGGTAGGTACCTTTAGTGTAACTGGGCGAGGCTGATGAGGCGGCGGATATAGTGTCCGATTTTGGGACTAGGTTCGTTTGGCAATAATGCGAATCGGCGTGAGCGGGGCTCGCCGAAGTGTTCGAATTCGGGACTAGGTTCGTTTGGCAAAAACGATTTGCTGGACACAGATGCTTGGTAACAAACCACTTAGGCGAGGTCGCGATGGCGGCAGGAGGGGCATGGCATCGCCGCGCGCGATCAGAAACGCAAGGCCGGAGATTGCGCCGAATGACGGTGTGAACAGAATACGGACAGCGGGGGGTCAAAGCGCGAGTAAACAATCCATCCTCCACGTACCAGCCTACTACGCGGCCGCAAGCGAAAACCCGTAAGTTGCTGAAAGTATTGATGAAATACGTTGTGACTGGGTTTTTTGCCCGTGTACCGCAGCGGGACGCGGCATCTGTGGCAGTATCCGTAACTTCTACAAAGGTAGAAACGTCTTACTGAATGAGTTCCACCAACAAACCACAGGAGTCCCTGATTGCCTCACCGCATTCGATTCGTGTGCGCGATTGCGTTTGCGCTCGCCAACGCTTTTGCAGGATATGGACAGCTTTCCCAACCGGCGCCCCAGAACGCGGATTTGTCCCCTGGCTTCGCCGCCGCCAACTCGAGTTCAAGTTTCTTATGGTCGTGGGAGGCGCTGTGGCGCCGGTGCAGCATTTTTTCACGGAGCTTTTTGAACCGGTGTCTCCACAGGCCGATGCGGAGCAACTTCCCTTGAGGCAGCCGGCAGAATCGCTGGGACCGTGCGCGGTATCGCCGCTCGATCCGATCACGGATCCAGCCGCGGAGCAACTCGAGGCGTCTATGGGAAGCGATGTGGTGGATGTGCAGCACATGGTTCCGGCCGCGGCCCGCGCGCTGGACCGGTTCCAATCGAAGGTGGCAGGCGTCGGAGGGACGATCGTTCTGAAGTCGGCATATCGTCCGGCGCCCTATCAGAAGCACTTGCAGAATGTCTGGTACAAGTGGATGGACGAGCTTCGCGACAATCGCGATCCGGGGTGTCAGCAGTTGCGTGCGCAGGTGGGGGAGGAGTTCACCAGACACCGTCTGATCGAGACGCAGCATCCGGTGGCGGTTTCGGACCACACGCGGGGGTTGGCGTTCGATGCGACGGTGGTGCTGCCTGAACGCGGCGAAGGGCGGCGGCGATTGACACTGGACGGGCTGGCGCGCCTGGCGGGGCTGTTGAGACCCGCGATTGCGGCGGATCCGGTGCACTTTAAATTCTTCGGCGGGGTGGTGCGGACGGTGGCGTCGAGGAGACGGCATAACGCTTAAGGGGGGAAGGGGCCGTCAGCTCCTCCCGGAATCTGTGCGCCTATTCGCTCGGAGACATTCGCGAGGTCTGGGAACCGAGGCCGCTTTATCGGGACCTTCTCGCAGGGACGCCGTGCAGCATCCCATGGATGCTGATGTCTTCATCGATGTCGGGCCAGTGGATGCCGGTCCCGCGGCCGATGATTTGAAAATGCTGGCGTTGCGCCTCTGTCGCTTCCGTAAGCCGCCAGGACCACGCGAGGGGAACAGAGATTGTTCGGCCGTCGGTCAGTTGAGACAGATATCACGTCGTCGGTGACGGAGACGGATTCGAGGCGGGGTTCTGCACTAACCACAATGCTCATGCCAAGCTTCCAGTATCCTTTCTAAGTTGCAGCGACCTCGTCGCGAATTATGCGAAGTGCACGCGGGAAACTGAATCCTTCGTTATCCGCTAAAGCGACAGGCCTCAACCAATATTTGCATACTCTGTCTTCGCGCTGTACGTGAACGTGCTCTCGGTTCAAGTTCGACGAAATTGTAAAAGAAGAACCGGTAGGGGACCCGGAATCCCCTTAACCGTCGGCATCGGCGGCCTTCCCCCATGATAACTTGCGCCCAAGTTTGGATGCGGCGAAAAGGCCGCATGCTGGTTGATTCCGAAATCCGGGAGAATGCGTCAACGCCGGCGTCGGAGCTTTGTTTCACTGAGGCCGCGATCAATTTGATCGCGGAATTGCCGTCTTTTGGGTCCCTCGGCGATGAGCCAAAGCAAGCTTCAATGAATTGCCCAATAAGAGCAAGGGCTACTGCAAGTCTACCATGATGGCTGTCTTGGCCACGACACCGTCAAAGGACTTAGCTTTCTTGCTATGGATAATAGCAGTAACGCAATATTATAAATATAATGCTTGCCAACGAAAACGAAGAGTGGTAGTGTTTAAAGCGGGAAAAGCTGTGCATGGGGCTCGAAACACCATGCACAGCCTCGCGGCGTGTGACGCCAACTCCGACCAAAGTCTACCATGACCGCTTTCCTACAGAGGAGAGAGCATGTCTCTCAAACGCAGGCGGGTTCGTACACCCGCATATATTGCCGGTTGCTCGGACCGACACCGCCTCTGCTTAGCGGCTGGAAAACTCAAAGGTTATCTTCCAGTTCGCAATACAAATAGCTAACCCCTCAATCTAATCTTGCTATAAGATTGTTGGCTCAACCCGGCGGTGGTCCACACCGCCGGCTCAATTGGATAAAGGACTCTCATGCATTCCGACGAGTTGTTGCAGGTTCTTATGCGCGGGTGCCGCGGCGGGTTATCGGCAATCCGGTCAATTACAAAGCTCCAGCCTTCCGACGGTGCCGGCGGAAAGGTTTTTCCGCCGACATATGAGTCTGGCGCCTACGCGTTTGAAGATCGTATGATCGGCGGCCGGGTAGTTAAGACCGTCCTTCTGGACAGCGTGCAAAGCATGTCCAACCGCTATGAGGAGCTTTTGCTCGGACGCATATCGCTGTGGGCGTCTACCGATGCCGGTATTCGAACTCAAGGTGGGCGAGCACGAGATCACATCACTTACAGCACCTCATCGAATCCACGACGCGATTTTGCGAGATTCGCTTTGGAATGGCCAGCCCTTCCGGGAATCCGAGAACGGTAAGCGTCTGATTTCCGCGCGCGTAGGCAAAGCTACAGCATTCTTCGAATTTGCACCAACCGTCCTGCTCTTCGGAACGTGGGATTCGCAAGGAGGGGGTGGGGTAAATTCCGCGAAGATCGCGCGTTCGCTTGTTTCGGAGATCATCGCGATTGATGTTGTTCCCGGGGTGCGGACCTCTTCGCGGATCGATCCTTTGGGAATTAAAGCAGTGCAAAACGTGATCGCCAAGACCGACGATGGTTCGCAATGGCGCTTTCTGGATGCTCCGGATAAGAAGGCTGGGCACTCTAAAGCCCTCCGAAATTAATCATGGGAATGTTACACCCACAATATCGAGCGTGGAGAAGAAGGAACCAGGTGGCGTCACTTTCCGCGAAGCGGTTCAGACGACGGTCCTTTCGCTGACGCAATTACGGAAGCTGCGCTTTCCAAACGCAGATGGCTCCATCTCCCCGGATCGCGATGTCGCGGGGCGGGCCGTCATCGCGGCATTGGGGATCTTGGCGGTGTTGCTCCAGCAAGAAGAGGGCTATCAGCTACGCTCCCGATGCCACCTCGTGCCATCTGAAGCATCGCAATTCGAAGCGATCAGCCGAACCGAGCAGGAGCGCGAGAGCTTTGGGATCGATTCCGCGCCGCCGCCGGAGCACTTGACGGAGCGCTCGCCGAGGCGGAAAAGCACGGGCTGAAATGGCACGTAGGCCGGATCGATCTTCAGCCTCGAGAAGACCTGCTGAAGCTCGTCGCTTATAGCGACAGAGCGGTTGCCGCAGTCCAAGGAGAGTAGCCGTGTTCGCGCTTGAGGTCGAATATTTACTTGGCCGGTCTTTCGCGGGAAGTTTTCAGGATCGAACCCAGTCGGAATGGCCGCCGCATCCCGGGAGACTCTTTTCGGCGCTCGTCTCTGCGTTCTTTGAGAGCGGCGGCAGCGACACGTCGGAGCGGCAAGCGCTCGAGTGGCTGGAGCAGCAGAGTCCACCCGCAATTTGCGCAGGCGTTCCGGGCGAAGGGGCGCTCACAATGGCCTATGTACCTACCAACTACCCAGGCGACAACGTGCCAGCGTTACGCGGAAAACAGCCGCGCTATTTTCCGGCGCAAGGGCCGTCGGATGCCAAGGTGCATTTTATTTGGAGTCCGGATCCGCCGCCCGGGGTGGCCGATGCGATCGACCGGATGGCGTCTCGCGCTGCCTATTTGGGTAAGGCATGCCCGATGGTGCAAATGCGGATCGCGAAGTCGCCGCCGGAGCCAAACTACGCGCCAGATCCCCAAGGCGGCGAAGTGTTACGCGTGCCCTCGCGTGGCAGATTGAAGGAACTGGAGTGGCTCTTTCAATCCGATCAAACAGCGTCGCCGGGAGCTCAGCAACGTTATGCGCATCTGAATCGAGATCTACGGTTGGAGCCAAAGGCTACAAATTTTGGAGTGATGTTTGTTTACCGAAGGGCAGCCGGGGCCGGACTGCCGATTGAGGCTGCACTGACGCTCACGGAGGCGGTGCGCAAGGCGCTCCTGTCCAATGCCGGCAAGGGTGGGGAGATCGCAGGGGTAATTAACGGACACGAAAGCGGTCCCCACTGCGCGATTGCGGCGCTCCCCTTTGTGGATCGTGAACACGCTGACGGACATCTCTTGGGACTCGCGGTGATTCTCCCACAAGGCGCTGATCTTGGAGCGCGGCGCGCAGTTGCGGCCGCCCGTGCAGTATCTCGAGAACAACGGGCTCCATGTCTCAAATCTTGTCAAATGGGAGATCGAAGCGATGGATGCGGACAATCCGTATCAGAATCTTCGACCGCACACGTGGACGCGACCCTCCCGGGTTTGGCGCACGGTTACTCCGATTCTGCTGGACCGTTTCCCGAAAGGTAAAGGGCCGACGGTCGAGGCCATTCTCCGAGCAGCGTGCAGGAACGTGGGGCTTCCGGAACCTGACTCGATTGAGCAAGGGCCGTACTCGAAAGTCCAAGGTGTGCCGCCGGTTCCCGCATTTCGTTTGCAGCGGTCTGGAGAAACGCGGCCGCGATGGGGCGTTCATGCAAGCTTTGCGTTCGATGCGCGAGTTCGAGGCCCCGTGCTGCTTGGCGCCGGACGGTTTTTCGGACTTGGCCTAATGCGTCCCGCGTGGGAGGGTGCGCGATGACAATTCCCGGTTTTGGCGATTTCGACAAAGCCGTGCATGGCCTGCGTCCCGTTCCCGTGGCAGGAACGGTTGACGGCGCGGGTGTTAGAAGGCACTTGGCCAGCGATTGACATTCCGACGGGTTGCGGCAAGACATCCGTTATCGACATCGCGGTTTATGCTCTTGCCGTGCAGGCAGAATTGCCTCCGGGCGACCGCTCGCCACTACGCATCTTCTTTATCGTGGACCGGCGTCTTGTGGTGGACGACGTCTTCGCGCATGCGAGACGGCTGGCAGCCGCGATTCAAGAGGGGAGCGCCGAGCCGTTGAGATGGGCGCGTCAACGGCTACTTACTTTCGGCGGCGAATGCCCCCTTCAGGCCGCGATTATGCGTGGTGGGATGTACCGGAGTAACACCTGGGCAGACCGACCGAATCAGCCGCTAGTTTGCGCTTCGACAGTAGATCAAAAGCTGGATCACGGCTATTATTTCGAGGCTATGGGGTGACGGATTCCAGCCGTCCAATTCATGCAGCGCTGACCGGCAACGATTCGCTGCTGATTGTGGATGAAGCTCACCTTTCCCAGCCATTCGTACAAACTCTGGAGAGCGTGCGCAGGTATCAGGGCGAAGAATGGGTGGTGCGTTCCGCACCAGGCTTGCGTTTCGTCGAGATGTCCGCGACACGCCGGCGAGATAGGAGTGAGTCTCATACTCTTACCGAGGCCGACTATACTTGCGATGCTCTGCGACCTCGGCTAGAGCGTACAAAGATGGCGCAACTAGCGGAGGTGACCAAACTTCCAGAAACCGCTGGAACAGAGGCCATGAAATTCGGCGCAGGATGGCGTAATCGGCATAGTGCTTAACACCGTTTCGTCCGCCCGCTCAGCCTTCGAGGAACTGCGCCGTAAGGGCCACGACTGTATTCTTTTGACTGGGCGCATTCGCCCGTTCGATCGCGACAGGCTAATCGAGAAGCATTTGGACCGAATGAAGGTGGGCGGCAAGCGTGCCACCGGCGAGAGGCTCTTTGTCGTTGCAACGCAAACGATCGAGGTTGGCGCCGATCTCGATCTCGATGGCTTAGTGACGGAGGCGGCGCCGATTGACTCGCTACGCCAGCGCTTCGGGCGACTGAACCGAGTCGGACGCCTTGAAAGCGCACGGGCGGCGATTCTGATGTCGAAGCGGAGCCGCGACAAAGATTCGATCTACGGTGAGTCCGTGGAGAGAACCTGGAATTGGCTGGTGAGACTCTCCTGCGAAAGCGGAATCGATTTCGGGGTACGCGTGATGGGCGAAATGTTTGACGCCGCCGGAAGCGCCGAACTGCTCCCAACC